>NZ_FNET01000046.1 GCF_900100275.1 Lentzea albidocapillata subsp. violacea | reverse complement strand
CGAGGCGCACTCCCTTGGCATGCCGAGCTGCTTTGATCACGGTGGCCGAGGTCAGCACGCGCACTCCGTCAGCGGACAGGGCCGCCGACAGCGTGATACCTGCTCGGGGTTCTTCCCTGGGGACCAGGCGCTCGGTGGCCTCGATGATGGTCACCTCGGCGCCCAGCCGGGCGAACGCCTGGCCGAGCTCGCAGCCGATCGGGCCGCCGCCCAGTACGGCCAGTCGTGCGGGCAGCTCGGTCAGGTCCCACACCGTGTCGCTGGTCAGCGGTTCCACCTCGGCCAGGCCGGGCACCGGCGGGAGCGCGGGGACGGAGCCGGTGGCGATCAGAGCGTGCCTGAACCGCAGCGAGCGGCCATCGACCTTGAGTTCGTCCGGACCGGTGAACACCGCTGTGCCCTCGATGACCTCGGCACCGGCTTCGGACAGCGCCGCTGGCGAGTCGACCGGCTCGATCCGTTTGATCGCCCTGTACACGTGCGCCATCACCGCGGCGAAGTCGACCTGCGGCTCGACCGGGGTGATTCCGAACCGTCCTGCCGTGCGCATGGTCTGAGCAGCGTGGGCGGCCGCGATCAGCGACTTGCTCGGCACGCACCCAGTCCACAGACAGTCACCGCCAGTGCGGTCGCGCTCGACCAGCACCACCCGCGCGCCGAGCCGTCCAGCGGTCTTGGCGGCGATGATGCCGGCAGTTCCTCCGCCAACGATGGCCAGGTCATAGCCTCGAGTCACGCCGTGTCCTCTCGTCGAGCCATGCACTCATCGTCAAGCACACCAGGCCTGGCCACCGCACGGCCGAGGTGTGTCAGTCACCAGACACTGTCGTGGCCGCGCGATCGTGCGTGGCGCGGCGAGGTCGCCCGGCCGCGTCCTGCCGGTCACACGGTGCCACCGGCCAGGCCGGGGGCGGCCGGGATGTCCAGCTCGGTGTGCGCGTAGTGGTTGAAGTAGTTGGTGAACAGGTTCGCCACGACGTGCGTGAACAGCTCTGACAGCTCCCCCACTGCCCACCCCGCCTGCAAGGCCTGCTGCCAGGTGCCCTCGTCGACCTCGCCCACGTTGCCTGCGATCTGCCGGGCCACCGCCAGCAGCGTGCCAAGCTTGTCCTCGCCGTCGATCTGCTTGCCGCCGCGCAACGCGATCGTCTGTTCGAGGGACCAGCCCGCCTGCCGGCCCGCGGCGGTGTGCGCGGACTGGCAGTAGGCGCAGTTGTCGACCGCGCCGACGGCGAGGGCGATGGCTTCACGGATGCGGGCGTCGAAGCTGCCGTGCTCGGCGATGGCCTGCTGGATGCCGGTGTAGGCGGCCAGTACCACCGGCGCGTGAGCCATCTCGCCGTGGATGTTGAGCACCTTGCCGAACTTCGTCTGCAACTTCCGCAACGACTCTCGCGAGGCCTCGGGCGCGTCGTCAACGGCGTGCACTGGGAAACGAGGCATTGAAAGCATCTCCCTTGTCTCAACTGCCGGGGTCACGTTCAAGCTTTGACGCATGTCGCGGTTGGGGAAGGTGAAGTGTCGGTGAGCAGACACATGTGGAAGCTGATCGGTACCGGTATCAGGCACGGAGACAGCCGCCGAGCCCGACGAGCTTGTGGGCGCTGGTCGCCAGCTGGCCGGCTCTTGTTCGATGCACCCAAATCGGGTTGTTCATGCTCATTGCCCACGCGGTGGGTCGCCGGCATCCGGTGGCCTGGTTGCTGGGGCTGGCCGTCTTTCCGGCGGTGACGGTCGGCTGGCAGTGGTGGCGGTCCCGGCACAACCCCGAACCGCTGCATGCCACCGGGATCGTCGGCCACGTGTGGTCAACCTCGGCGTCTTCTTCGCGTTGTATCTCACGTGCTGGTACGCGCCGCCGATCGACGTCCTAAGCGACGCGGCTCTGTTGTTCTACGACAGCTCGATGCTGCTGGCCGCCGCGCGCGGTTACGCGGGCTGCGAGGTGCTGGCCGTGTCGAACTGGTTGCTGCACTGTCATGACCAGATCGGCTGTATGCCGTTCTGGCCGATCGACGCCCTTGAGACACGACACCGCCCCACGGAGGTACGAGATGCAGGTTGAGTTGTTGCTCGCCCCGGACTGCCCGAACGCGGCGGCGGCCAAGATCGCGCTGACCGAGGCGCTGCACGAACTCGAGCTCACCGTTTCCGTGGTGGAGCGGGTGGGCGACTTCCCGTCGCCCACGGTCCTGGTCGACGGCGTCGACGTGATGAACGACCACGCCGGCGCACCGGAGATGCGCGCCTGTCGGCTGCACGTGCCCACGGTCCCGAAGCTGCTGGCTGCCTTACAGAGAACAGCCGAGGAGTGAGCGCGATGGCGACCTGCGATGAGGTGCCGGACAAGTCGGTACGCCTGCTCCCCCGCATCACCGCGGACTCGGTCCGCCTGGTCTGGGCCGCCGCACCCCGCCTGCTGATCGTCAGCATCGTGCTGAAGCTGCTCAACGGTACCGGGCTCGCGGCGACGCTGGTGTTCGGCCGGATCTGATCAGCTCGGTCCTCGTCACCGACGCCACCAAGCCGGTATCGGCGCTGTTGGCCCTCAGCTGGCGACCGTGTCGGGATAGTCGCCACTATCGGGCTGATCACCGCCGCAGGCCGCGAGGTCCGGAAACTGCTCTCGGAGATCACCGCGCGGCACGCCAAGCAGGCGATCATCGACGTGGCGACGGAAGTGGAGCTGTCCGCCTAGGAGACGCCGAACTTCCACGACCGGCTGCTGCGCGCGTCGGCCGCCGAGCACCGGCCGATCCAGATGGTCGACGGCGTGGTCGGCACCATCGGCTCGCTCGCCTCCATCGGCGGCATCGTCGTCGCACTGCTCACCATCCAGCCGTGGCTGGTGCCGCTGCTGTTCCTGGCCGGCCTGCCCCTGTTGATCGGTGTGGTGAGGGCCGGGCAGGCGATGTTCGGGTTCCACCTGCGAATGACCACGGTGGCCCGCGCCCGTGGCTACCTGTACCGGCTGCTCACCGCGAAGGACCCGGCCAAGGAGGTCCGCGCGTTCGGGCTGGCCGCCTACTTCACCACCCGGCACACCGTTTTGTACGACCAGCACATGGCCGAACTCCGCAAGACCACGCGGAAGCGGTTCCGCATCGCGGTGATGTCCACCGTCGGCCTGTCACTGGCCCTCGGCGGCGGGCTGGCCGGGCTGCTGGCCTGGCGCTGTCCGGACGCCTGGCGCTCGCCGAGACCGCGACTGCGGCTGCGGCGCTGCTCATACTCTGCGAGCGGATCCTGACCACAGTGAACAGCATCGGCGACCTCTATGAGGCTGGGTTGTTCACAGAGGATTACACGAACTTCCTCGCCACGGCGCCACATCAGCACGGCCACACCGGGACCTGGCCCGAACCTGCGAAGTTCGACAGGATCACCGTAAGGACGAACAGTGCTGCTGATCTCGCACCGCTACAACACCGTTCGCGACGCCGACCACATCTACGTGCTCAACGAGGGCCAGATCATCGAACACGGCGACCACGACGAGTTGATAGCGAAGAATGGCGTGTACGGCGAGCTGTTCACCCTCCAAGCCGCCGCCTACACCGGGAGACGCAGTGACCACACCATCCGCTGACGACTCACTCGCGACGGCGTTGACCACTGCCATCCACACTGGGGACACCGACGGTCTGCGGCAGCATCTCCGCGATCGCCCCGCTCTCGCCACCGCACGCATCAACGGCCGGTCGCCGCTGCACATCGCCACTGACTGGCCGGGACACTTCCCGAATGTCGCGAACACCATCGCCGTCCTCGTCGATGCGGGCGCCGAGGTGAACGCACGGTTCCAGGGCTCGCACTCGGAGACGCCGCTGCACTGGGCGGCCAGCAGTGACGACGTCGAGGCGCTCGACGCGTTGCTGGACGCGGGAGCCGACATCGACGCCGACGGCGCCGTGATCGCAGGCGGCACACCCCTGGCCGACGCACGGGCGTTCGCGCAGTGGCGCACCGCCCGCCGGCTCGTCGAGCGCGGTGCCACGACCACCCTCACCGACGCCGCGACACTCGGACTCCTCGACCGCGTGAAGGCCTACTTCCCCGGTGCCACAAGCGAAGAAGTGAACGTGGCCTTCTGGGGCGCCTGCCACGGCGGCCAACAGGAGTGCGCCGAATACCTTCTCGGCCACGGCGCCGAGCTGAACTGGACACCACCCTGGGAGCCGATGACACCGCTGGACGCGGCAGAACGCAGCAAGGCGACTGATCTCGTGCTCTGGCTGCGTGAGCGGGGGGCCAAGTCAGCCGTGAAATGACCGGCCTCAGCCCCGCGGCGCATACATGATCACGGCAACGCCGATCAGACAGACGCCGGCACCGATGTAGTCCCATCGATCCGGCCGGAACCCGTCCAACACCATGCCCCACGCCAGCGAGCCGGCAACGAAGACTCCGCCGTACGCGCCCAGCGCCAGCACACCAGCCGCGATCCACAAGAGACCGCGGTTTTCCCGCAGTCCTTGCCAGACCAGCCAGGCGCCGCCGATCTCCGCCACTGCGGCCAGCACGAACAACAGCACGGAACGTAGAACCGTCATGATCCAGAAGTCTGACAGCCACAACCGTCACCGGCGCACTGATGCCGCCGTCGGCGCCGGAGGACCAACCACGTGCCGACGGCGGCAACCGCGGCGACAAGCAGACCGACCAGCGCGTCATCAAAGCCGATCGCGGAGAAGAAGCCCGCCACCCCGGCGACTCCTAGCACCGGCACCAGACAGCACAGCAGGCACGCGGCGCCTGCAAACCAGGCGAACCGGCGGGTCTTGTCAGCAGCAGGAGCCCGCATCGGCGGCCTTCCCCTCGGCGAGGCCGGCGAACGGCAGCGGGCAGGACGGGATGTGCGAGCAGGCGATGAGATCGTCGCAACCGGCAGCCACCGCGGCACGCAACGTGTCCCGGATAACGCCGAGGTCCGCGATCTTCGACTCGACCTCGGCCAGCTTGGCCGTCGCACGAGCCTGCAGGCCCTGCTTACCGTGCCGGTGCGTCCCGAGGTCGAGCAGTTCGGCGACCTCGTCGAGGGTGAAGCCGAGCCGCTGGGCTGCCTTGATGACCCGGATGACGGTCACCGTCTCCGGCGGGTACATCCGGTGCCCGCCGAGCGTCCGGTCCGGCTCGGTCAAGAGGCCGACCCGCTCGTAGTACCGCAGCGTCTGCCGATTCACGCCGGCGGCGTCGGCTACTTCCCCAGCGCGCAACCCGGTCATGACGACATCTCCTCCGCCCGCGCCGCGAGCGCCTCGAGCACGTCGGCGTGCTGCTCTGGAACTTTGATCTCCAGGTGCAGGCTGCCGCCGGTCGCGATCAAGCTGAACGTGAAGAACGAGCAGCATCCGGTCTCACGCACGACGAGGTCGGCCGCCTGTGTGGCCACCTCAGCGGTGGGCACGAGTTCCAGCGACACCGACGTGCCGTCAGTGCGTTCGACGCTCCGTACCGCCTCCGTGAACAGTTCGTCGAACTCGGCGACACGCAGGGGACGTTCTTCGGTAGGCAACGTGCAAGCCTGTGGGACCCAGGGCTCAGTTTCTGTGCTCATGCTTCGACGGTAAGCCTGTACCTGGGTACCAGATGCAAGTCACTGACAGCCGCACCCGGCAGCGGACTTGTTGTGGTCGGGCCTCACCGCCCTGCCGGTCACGTGGGACGGCGGAACTTCCACCAACCAACGACGTGTCCCGGCTCAGCCCACACCGGGCAGGAAACGCCCAGCGCGCGAGGCATAGGTCGCGTAGGCCTGGCCGTGCGTGCGCAACAGGTACGGTTCCTCCACCACGCGAACCTGGATCTCGACTGCGACCACGAGCGCGACCAAGGCGATCAACGCGATCACGTTGGGCGCCAACGCGGTCAGACCAGCACCGGTCATGATCATCGCCGTGAAGACCGGGTTCCGCACATGAGCGAACAGGCCGTCCGTGACCAGAGCGGTTGATTCCGCCGGATCCACGCCGATCCGCCAGGACGCGCCCATCACCCGCTGAGCCGCCAACGTGGCCGCGATACCGCCGACCGACAACACCACGCCCGCTACATGACCAACTCGGCCGTCGAGAGCGTGAACCGGTGACATGACATCAGCCAGCTGCAGTGCGGGGGCCACGAGTCCCAACACGAGTGACAGCGCGAACAGCGCACCTCCCCACCACTCGACCGAACCGACTCGGCCGCGGATGCCGCGGAATCCGGTCGATCCCGTCGCACGCCACTGCGCCCAACTGCGCCAGCCGAACGCCAGCGCCAAATAGACCACGCACAGACCTAACGCCAAGCCAGCCATCCAACACTCCCAAGAGAACTATTCAGCAGTAGCTGTACTACAGCACCTGCTGTACAGTTCTGTCCATGCTGACCGGTGAAACGAGCGCGGCGGCGCTGGCCCGGCTGGGGCGTGCCCTGGCCGACCCCACCCGCTGCCGGATCCTCGTGTCCTTGCTCGACGGGCCTGGCTATCCAGCGCAGTTCGCCGACCAGCTGGAGCTGACCAGGTCGAACGTGTCGAACCATCTGTCATGCCTGCGCGGCTGCGGCCTCGTCGTCGCAACCTACGAGGGCAGGCAGGTCCGCTACGACCTAGCCGACCCGCACCTCGCCCGAGCTATGCGCGAACTCGTGGACGTCGTGCTCGCGGTCGATGTCGAATGCGTGGACGACCCGGTGAGCACAAGGTAGTTACACGGCGAGCAGCGTGCTGGTCTCAGCCGGTGCCGAGCGGCTGTGCGTTGCGGGAGGCGAGCATCGCCTTGAGCGTCAACACTTCGGCGTCCTGGCTGATCACCATGGAGTTGGCGAGGTTCTGCACGACAGGAACGGCCGCCTTGCCGGCCGCGTACCGCGACATCGCCCCGCCACCCTCGTGGTGCCGCGTCATCAGCTGAAGGAACAGCACGTCGAACTCCTTGCCGCTCAACCCTCGCAGCCGAGCGAGCTCCTGCGACGTGGCCATGCCTGGCATGCGGCGACCGTCCACCCCGGACGCGGAGTGGTGGTGATCAGCGTTCATCCACGTCATCAACTGACCAGCGGGCGCCTGCTCGAGTTCGCCCCACATGTTGAGCCAGCCCTTCATCCTGCCAATCTGCTCAAGCTGGGTCGACCCGATGTCGAACGCGATCTGGCGCACGTCGGTGTCGTCGCTGCGGCTCGGAACGAGGTTCGCCATCTGCACGGCCTGCAGGTGGTGCCATGACATGTCCTGGTTGAACCCGATGTCGACCGCGGTCGGTGCGTTGTCAGGCGAGCTGGAACGAGCGAGAGCAATACCTCCGGCCGCGCCGAGAAGCACCAGTGCGATGCCGATCGCGATGCCGATCATCCACCGGGACCAGTTCGAGGTCGTCGCTTGATCGTCCATCACATACCTCCCAGTGGGGGCGGGGAAGAAGGCCACGCCCCAAGACATTCATGTGAAACACAGCAGTAAGCGGCCAATGTGGACGAAGCACGCCCTCGCGCTACCCGATCAACGTCGTCCAGTAGAACCAGAACGCGTGCAGCACCGCGCCGGCGATGAGCAGGTACCACAGGGTGAGCACCACGCTGTGATATCCGGTCAGCACAGCCGTTGTCCGTCGTGGCGACGGCAGATGCCGTTGCTCCAGGTTGTGCAGCGTCGTGTACCAGAAGATCGGGATCATGACGGCCTACGCGGCCATGCAGTACGGGCACAGCGCCCCGATCACGTACAGGCTCTGGTAGATCAGCCAGTGCACGAATACGACGCCGAACGTGACACCGGCCTGCAAGCCCAGCCAGCACCAGCGCGGCAACACCGCACCAGCCGCCAGCACCGCGCCGATCGTGACGACCGCCGCGAACCCAGCGACGCCGAGCAGCGGGTTCGGGAAGCCGAACACCTCGGCCTGTTCGGTCTTCATGATCGAGCCACAGCTCAGCACCGGGTTGATGCTGCAGGTCGGGACGTAGTCCAAGTTCCTGAGCAGCGCGATCTTCTCGACGGTCAGCACGAAGGCCGCGACCAGGCCGATCCCGCCGCCCACGATGAGCAACCGCGGGAGCAGCCTGGTCAGGAACCGCACTTCGGTTGAGGTCACTTGGCCAGTTCTCGGTCGATCGTGGCCTTGAGCGCGCTGTAGCTCGGCGGACCCTGGAACTTGGTGCCGTTGATGAAGAACGTCGGGGTGCCCTGCACGCCCACGGTCACGCCGTCTTTGCGGTCCTTGAGCACGCGCTCCAAGGTGGCCGGGTCGTTCACGTGGGCTTCGAACTTCGCCATGTCCAGCCCGAGTTCGCGGGCGAAGCCGAAGAACGTCTCGCGGTGGGAGACCTGCTGGTCGCCCCAGTTCGCCTGGGTCTCGTACATGCGCTGGTACATCGCTTCGAGCTTGCCCTGCTTGCCCGCGGCCTCCACGACGGTGGCAGCCAGTTCGGCGTTGCGGTGGGCGGGAACCGGGAAGTAGCGCATCACGAACGTGACGCGGTCGCCGTACTCCTCGCGCAGCTTCTCCACTCCGGGATAGGCCGCGCGGCAGGCCTCGCATTCGAGGTCGAGGAACTCGACGACGGTCACCTTGGCGTTGGGCGCGTCGGAGAGCTTGTGGCTGTCGGGCCGTACGAGCGCGGCCGTCGCGGGCGCCGGGACAGGCCCGATGACGTTGCCAGAACCGGCCTGTTGCGGCGTCGAGGGTCCGGTGAGCTTGCTGATCAGGATGAAGCCTCCGACCACCACCACAACCACGGCGACGATGATCAGTGAAATCCGGGCGTTCTTGGTCATGACGACATACCTCTGCAACGGTGCGAAGAGTTGAGGGTGATCAAGCGCTGCCGAGGCCGGAGCTCGGCACAGCGCGATCTAGGTCCTCAGCACGCAGAGCTGGGTGAGCCGTACTTCTGGGCGCCGATCGGAACCCTGCCACGGCACAGGCGCGGACACGAAATTCACCGGAACCAGGCCGGGCAGGCGAAGTACCGCAACGGCGAGCAGGACGGCGAGAAGCGCCGCCAGGCAGGCTTCAGGCACCCCGCCGAGGTCTTCGAGGAGATCGGAAGCAGCAGCCGGGTCAGCGAACACCTGCATGCTGGACGCCGTGCATTGCGCGGTCGACACGACGTCGCGTTCGCACGGTGCGCCCTGGAGCAGCGCGATCCCGACGACCAGCGCGAGCACGGCAAAGACGCGCGCGAGACTCACTCGCGCGATCTTCCGCATCATGCAGGCGCCGGGCACGCGCTCCAGGCTAGCGGGCGGGTCAGCAAGCGTCGCAACAGCCGGAGTCACCCTGCTTCGACGTGCTCGCCACCGTGAGGTTCAACGCCTGCGGCGTGCTCGGCGTGACGGCCGTGACCTCGGGCAGCGGGGTGCTCTTGGCGGCACGGATGGCGTTGAGGATGACCAAGACCTCCGCGAACTCGTGCACGAACACGACCGTGGCCAGACCCATCACACCGAACGCCGCCAACGGGATCAGCACGCCGATGATCGCCAGCGACAGGCCGACGTTCTGCAGCATCACCCGGCGGGCGTGCCGGGCGTGCGCCAGGACCTGGGGCAGGTGACGAAGGTCCTCCCCCATCAGCGCCACGTCCGCGGTCTCGATCGCCACGTCGGTTCCCATGGCGCCCATGGCGATGCCGACATCGGCGGTAGCCAGCGCCGGGGCGTCGTTGACGCCGTCGCCGACCATCGCGATCCTGCGGCCGTTGCGCAACCGGTCCACCAGGGCGGCTTTATCCTCGGGCAGGAGTTCGGCGTGGACGGTGGCGATGCCCGCCTGGCCGGCCAGGGCGGTTGCGGTGGCGGTGTTGTCGCCGGTGAGCATCGCGGTGTCGATGTTCAGGCCACGCAGCCTGGTGATGACCTCGGGGGCTTCGTCGCGCAGCTCGTCGCGGACCGCGACGGCGCCGAGCAGAGTTCCGTCCCGTTCGAGGAGCACGACGGTGGCGCCTGCCTGCTGCAGCCTGTCGACCTCGCCGCGCAGCGATCCAGAATCAACCCAGCCGGGCTTGCCCAGCCGCACCGAGGCGCCGTTCAGAGTTCCGGTCAGGCCGTGACCGGGCACCGCGGTGACGTCGTCGGCGGCGGGCACGGTGTCCGCGGCCTGCAGGATCGCGCGGGCCAGCGGGTGCTCGCTGCGGGCTTCGAGTGCCGCGGCGGTGGCCAGCACCTGTTCACGGGTGTTCTCCCCGGAGGTCAGGACGTCCACGACGCGCGGAGCGTTGCGGGTCAGCGTGCCGGTCTTGTCCAGCGCGACCGTGCCGATGCGGCCGAGTTCCTCCAGCGCGGCGCCGCCCTTGACCAGTGCGCCCTGCCTGCTCGCCGCACCCACGGCGGCGACGACGGTCAGCGGGATGGAGATCGCCAGCGCACACGGCGACGCGGCCACCAGCACGACCAGCGCGCGTTCCAGCCACACCATCGGGTCGCCCAGCAGTGCTCCGATCCCGGCGATGAGCACGGCCAGGATCATGATCGCCGGAACGAGCGGGCGAGCGATGCGGTCGGCCAGCCGCTGCCCGGTGCCCTTGCGGTCCTGGGCCTCTTCGACGATGTGCACGATGCGAGCCAGCGAGGAGTCCGAAGCTCGTGCGGTGACCTCGACCTCGATCGCGCCACCACCGTTGATCGCGCCCGCGTACACCGCGCCATTTGGACCGGCCTCCACCGGCACCGACTCGCCCGTGATCGCCGACAAGTCCAGATTGGTGTGGCCGGAGCGGATGATGCCATCGGTCGCGGCACGTTCACCGGGGCGCAGCACCATGCGGTCGCCGACCACGAGCTCGTCCGGCGCGACCTGCAGCTCGGTCCCGTCGCGCAGCACCGACGCGGTGGGTGGCACCAGCCCCAGCAGCGCCCGCAGGCCGCGGCGGGTGCGGACGATGGCGTAGTGCTCCAGTCCTTCGGCGACGGAGAACAGCACGCCGAGCATGGCGGCCTCGGTGATCTGCCCCAACGCGACCGCGCCGATCGCGGCGATCGTCATCAGGGTGGCCACACCGACCCGGCGACGAAGCAGGTTGCGCACCGCCCCTGGCACGAACGAGACCGCGCCCACCACCGCCGAGGCCAACGTCAGCCCGTTGCCCACCAGCTCGGCGCCCGTAGAACCGATCCACCAGCCGACCGCCAGCAGTACCGCCGCGACGGCGGCCAGCTGCAACTCGCGAACCTGCCACCAGCTTCCCGGCCCCTGCTCGGGACCGTGGTCACCGTCGTGCTCGTCGGCCTGCTGGTAGCCCTGCGCCGTCGTCGTCCTCGACCGCGGCTCCTGCGGCCCGCAGCACTCGTCAGCCACGACTCATCCCTCCAGCGCTGTCGGCCATGCCCACGGGCACGACCTCGTCCGTGTGCTCTGTGAGAACTGCGGCGACCAACGCCCGGCCACGCCCGGTCAGCGCGTACATCACGAGCTTCCCGTCACGCCGGGCCGACACCAGTCCGGCGATCTTGAGCTGCCGGAGGTGGTGCGAGGTCAGGTTCTGCGCCGCACCGACGACCCACGAGGCGTCGCACACGCACAACTCCCCGCCGGCCAGCAACGCCGCGGCGATCCGCAACCGCGTGGGATCGCCCAGCGCCCGCGCCGCCGCCGCGGCCGACTCCACCGCGGACAGCTCCGGCAGGCCCGTCCGGATCTCCTCGGCGTGCGGCAGGTCCAGGCACAACAGGTCACAGGTGTCCCGGCGCTCGTCAGTCACATGCATATCCTAACGCTCATCGATATGTTGGAACAAGCTTCGGTGAGCGTCATCTCAACACTCATTGCTATGTTGGCATCTACGCCGTGCCGACACCGGCACTCCCGATCTGCGCGTCACCTTGGCTTCGCCACGTCGTACTCAACGCCGCCCGCCGGGAACGCAGTCCTTCCAAGGCGACATCGGCCACTACCGCCGCTACGTGGCCAACCAGGAAGCCCGGCCACTACTTCAACAACCCTCGCAAGCCTTGCGCCGGTCATGGCGGACTCGCGCCGCTGATGATGCAACGAGCCCTCACCACCGCCAACGACGATTCGCCACCCTCGTCGGCGGCACTCAGAACGACATCGCGGTGCCACGTACCGGCAAGGTCTACAAGCCAAACGAATGGGTCTTCCCAAGCAAGTGAGTTTGGGCGCACTCCACTAAGGACAGTCGACGCTCACTACGCGAAGGTGAGCTCCTGGTCGATGACGACTGCGGCGATCAAGCCGGCAGCAGCGGCAACCCCGACCTGTCCGCGGCCGAGGATCATGGATTCGCGCCGGGCAAGATCCCCGGCGGCGATACTCCCGGCACGGTCGCCTGCTGGATCTCGTCGACCTTGACCGCGCCGTCGGGCAGCATGTCGCAACCCAGCTGCTGCGCGAAAGACGCGGCCTGGCGAGAGGACGAATGCACGAACAGAGCGGCACGATCGAACGAGTCACCGTCAGCGAACCTCCATCACGCACCCGTCGCAAGACTGGACGACACGGCTGATTCCTCGCTCGTCGATCGACACTCCCGCACCGGCGAGCATCGCACGCTGAGCTTCGTCCAGCGGCTGCCCACCAGTACATGCGACGACATCGGAACTGAAGCCCGAAGCCAACCGAACGGCCTTGGCGATGGCGAAGTAGTCGGTTGTGAGCACGGCCAGCGGGCGGTCCCGCACCTCATATCCGACACGGCGTGCGGTCAACTCACGGTCGGCGACGACAGTGAACTCACCGCGTTGGCCGCCGATGCTCGGCTCGCACGACGTAGGACACGACACTCCTGTGGTTGCGCGGAACTCCTGTACAGGACACCGGCCCGAGCTGCCGTGTCAGCGGGTGGCGTGCGGGCCGTGGTCACCGACTTGGGCGTCGAACCAGGCGTGCAGGGCATTGCGAAGCTCGACGTCGGCGGTGGTGTAGGTGGCACGTGCTCCGTCGCGGGTGTTTTCGTACTCGATGGCGATTCGTCCACCGTGGGCACGGAGCGATTCCAGTCCCGGCATCTCGTTGCCGTGGATGCGGGCGGGATCGGTGAAGTCGCCGCGCCGGAAGCGGTCGACCTCTGCGGTCAGGTGCTGCTGGATGAGAGTGATCTGGGCAGTGTCCTGCGGGTCGTCGGCGATGACGGTCTGCACGCCGCCGGTGTCGGTCTTGGTGAACTGGTGGGTGGTGCGCTCCAGGTCGAACGGCATGACCGACGCGCCACGTTCGGCGACCTCGGCCTGCCGGTCGGAGGGCGCCGGTGTCGATCGGGCGTCGGCACATCCGCTGTTCAGCGTGACGGCAGCGACGGCAGCCACCAGAACCAGGGCTCGACGAGCTTGGGGGCGGTCAGGACGGTTCAACAGCGGCCTCCGCGAGGATCTGGAGCGCGCGCACCACGGCGGCGCGTTGGTCTTCGGGTACACGATCGAGCAGGGCTGCGAGCCGGTCTCGGCGGGTGTCGGCCTGCCGAGCGGCAGCGGTGGCACCCGCGTCGGTGAGTACAAGCAGCACGCCGCGGCCATCGCCATCTGCGGCCTCCCGGTGCACCCATCCCCTGCCGACCAGGTTCGTGACCAGGCGGCTGACGGTGCTCTTCTCCAACCGCAACCGGCGAGCCAGTTCCACCTGACGGATCCGCCTCTCTCGGGCGATTTCCACCATGGCGTGCGCCTCCGAAACGGGGAGTGGCTGCCCGCATGGCGTGCGGTCGGGCTGATGGAGGCCGAAGTTGCGGACGAACCGCATCAGGGCTTCCTGCGCCGCGTCCGTGTGCTCACCTTGCATGGTTCGACCGTACAACCAGATGGTTCGGTGATGCAACCAGTTGATCCTGCGCCGGTCACAGGCGGCACTGTTGGGCGACCTCTGCCGCGTACCTGGTCGACCAGCTGGTTCCGCCCACGCGCTGCGGAATCGAGTAGACCTGAAGACGAGCGGCCGACGTGCTCGACCGTGTCGTCGAGCACGGCGACCTGCTGAGGGTGTTGCCCGAAGGACCAGCGACTCTGTCCTCTAACGGAAAGCGGACGCCTTGCGGCCGCGGGCGCGGCGAGTCGACTGGTCCGCACCTTCACTTCGAGATCTGGGACAGCGGTGGCCGCAAGCTCGACCCTCTGATGTGGTTGCGAGGGAAGAAAATCATGGCCTGGTGATCGACGGTTCGATGCCCGCGACGAGGTTGAACGCGCCGGTGAGCAGGTTGAGAGCTACGACTCCGACCACGTCGGCGATGACTCGGTCGCTCCAGCCGTGTGCCCGGAGGCCGGCGAGGTCGTCGTCCGAGATGCCGGATGGCTCCGCGAGAACGCGCACGGCGAAGGCGATCAGTGCCGCCTCGCGTGGATCGACGGCGGTGCCCTGGCGGGCGAGGACGATGTCGCTGTCGCTGACTCCGTTCGCACGGGCAGCCTCGGTGTGCGCTGCCAAGCAGGTGCCGCAGCCGATCCACTCCTGCGCTGCGAGGGAGATCTTCTCGCTGAGAGCGCGCGGCAGCTTGACGCGCTTGAGCGCTCGCGAGAAGTCCAGGTAACCCTGGAGCAGCGCGGGTGAATGAGCCATGCTGCTCACCATGTCGCCGACCGAGCCGCGGCGCGTGATGATCTCGGTGAGCAATTCACGAGACTTGTCCGGGGCGGCCGCCGGGACGAGGGCGGGGATTCGTCGCATGTGGAACTCCTGAAGCGGGTGTGTTGCCGCCCGCCTTCGTGAGGCGGGCGGCAACCCGGTTGGATGATCAGGCGGCGGCAGGCTCGCGCTCGGCGTCCGGGGCAGATGCACGGCTGCCGCGCAACGTCCCAGCCGCGATGAGCGCGCCCACCACCGCGATGCCGGCGGCACCGATGAACGCCGCGGACACACCGGTGGTCAGGGCGTTGGCGTCACCGAGCTGACCGGCGCCGTACGAGGCGGCCAGTGCGGTCATCGCGGCCAGGCCCAGAGCGGATCCGATCTGGTAGCTGGTGTTGACGATGCCCGACGCGAGGCCGCCTTCCTCCGGACGTGCGCTGGAGATGGCGGTGCCGAGCGAGGGAATGAACGC
>NZ_FNET01000021.1 GCF_900100275.1 Lentzea albidocapillata subsp. violacea | reverse complement strand
GTTGCGTTGGCGGTGGGGTCCCATCACGAGCCGAGCCAAGAGCGGGCCACACCTGAGGGGTGAGGTCAAGTCGACGAAAAGCGTGTCGACTTGACCTCACCCCTCAGGTGCAGCAAGAGCTATGGCGCGACTCGTGATGGGACCCCACCGCCTGGCCCGTTCGGTAAGGACGGCTCGTCTTCGGCTTCGCGGGTTGATGTCTGCGTACCCGTTCACTCTGTGGTGGAGGCCCAACCTCGTTGTGTAGGTTGGCAAACCTATGCGTGGGAACAAGTTCTTCGTGGCGCTTGGTGTGGGTGTGGGTGTGGGTGTGCTGGCGGTCTGCGCTGCCTGTTCTACTGCCGAGCCGCAGACTCAGGCGCCGCCGCCGCAGATTCCGAAGATCACTCCGTCCACCGTCCCGTCTCGGGTGCCGGTGATGGTGGATCGGGCGTTGCCGGACGACTGTGAGCTCGTGGTGTCCGTCGAGGTTATGAACGCGACGCTCGGGCAGGAGCTTCCTGGGGAGCCCCGGATCATCATCGGCATCAAGGAGCCTGGGATCGGGCGGACCGGGAAGATCGACTGTTACTACGGGATTCCCCCGAAGAAGAACCTTCCGGACGCCAAGATCGTCATCGGGTTGTCTACCTACAACGACGACCTGACGGCTCGTACTCGCGTTGCCGAGAGCGTTGAGGCTGAGCGGGCCGACGGTGCGAAGATCACCGAGGTCGACGTCGGCAAGCAGAAGGGGATGCTCGTCGAGGGCAAGGACGAGCAGTTGTTGATCGGGTCGCTTGGGAAGTCGACGTTCGTGGTGCGCAACCGGAACAACTTCATCCCGAAGGAAAAGCTCATCGCGGTCCTGCCGGTGCTGGCCGCGCAGTCGATGACGCCGCCGGTATAGCGGGAGATGGCGTACACGCGGTCGTTGCTCGCCCGGCTAACCTGACCGGCATGCTCAGGGTGGGGTTGACCGGGGGGATCGGGTCCGGCAAGTCGACGATCGCGCGGCTGCTGGCGGAGAACGGTGCTGTCGTCATCGACGCGGACAAGCTTGCGCGTGAGGTGTTGGAGCCGGGCAGTGACGGGCTTGCGGAGGTCGTCAAGGCGTTCGGTGAGGACGTGCTGAACGCGGACGGCACGCTTGACCGGGCGGCGTTGGCGGCTAAGGCGTTCGCTACCGAGGAGGCTCGGCAGACGCTCAACGGGATCACGCATCCCCGGATCGGTGCGCTCACCGGGCAGCGGATGTCCGAGGCTGCCGAGGACGCCATCGTGGTGCACGACATCCCGTTGCTGGTGGAGCGGGACATGGCGGCGATGTACCACCTGGTGATCGTGGTCTTCGCGGACTCGGCCACGCGGTTGGAGCGGCTCGTCACCGGTCGCGGGATGGATCGGCGGGACGCCGAGAACCGGATCGCCGCGCAGGCCACCGACGAGCAGCGCCGGGCCGTTGCGGACGTGTGGCTGGACAACAGCGGTGCGGTTCCGGATGTCACGGCGTTGTGGGATCGGCTGGTGGCCTTCGAGAAGAACGTGCGCACTGGCTCGTACGCGTCGGGGTCGCCGATCGTCGTGCCCTATGACGAGCGGTGGCCTGCGCAGGCGCGGCGGATCGCTCGCCGGATCAGCGTGGCGGCCGGTGGGCGGCACGTCGAGCACATCGGGTCGACGGCGGTGCCGGGGCTCGCGGCCAAGGACGTGCTCGACTTCCAGCTTGCCGTCGAGGACATGGAGACCGCGGACGATCTGCGGGAAGCGTTGGCCCAGGCTGGGTTCCCGTACATCGGGCCGTACGTGGACACGCCGCGTGGCGAAGGTGACTGGAGCAAGCGGTTGCACGCCGGGGCTGACCCTGGGCGGCGTGTGAACCTGCACCTGCGCGTCGAAGGTGCTCCGAACTGGCGGTGGGCGGTCGACTTCCGCGACTGGCTGCGGCACGACGCGCAGGCCCGCGAGGAGTACGCGAATCTCAAGCTCGAGCTGTCACAACGGTTTGCGGGCGACGCCGGCGCCTTCGCCTACGGTGAGGCGAAGGAACCCTGGATGGAGGCGGCCGCGCGGCGCGTCGAGGCCTACAGGGGTGGCCAGGAGTCGTAGATGCCGTGCCACGTCAGCCACGACGTCAGGTTGTGGTTGACGTTGCTGAGCTCTTCGAGGGTGCGGTGGACCGTGCGCAGTGCCTGGTCGGCGTCGCCCGGTCGCAGCACGCGGCCCGCGACCGCGGCGGCGAACTCCTCGCTGCGCACGATGCGGGCCGTGGTGCCGCCGGGGACGGCCAGGCCCAGCAGCAGGTCCGTGGTCTGCCAGTGGCGCTGGTCGCGCTCGACCCGCACCGCGGACAGCACGCTCGGGCTGCTGCGCGCGTGCCGGGAACGCGGGCGGTGAGTGGTCAGGCGCAGGCCCAGTTCGGGCATCAGCCAGGTGACCTCGGAGTCCGAGAACGGGTCTTCCGGAGTGGGATGCTCGATTCGCAGACCCCACCGTTCGGCATAGCACGAACTGAGCGTTCGTGAGCCGCCCGACGAATACGAGCGCACGCCCGAAATGGTGTCGACGACATCGACCAACTGAGGTGTAGTGACCGCTCCCACGACGCCGAGCGTAGTCAAATATGTGCTCCCAGTAACACGCTGGGTCGATTTGTTACGTCACGGTCAGGTGACGAACACGCTCTGTGTATCAGCGCCAGGTCGTGGGACAACCCGAATAGGTGAGCCACCTGATCACATCGTGACCGTGCGCTGAAATGCCGGACACCGCCGAGTAGGTGGTTTCCAGCGCCCATTGCGCGCGTTCCGCGGAGAGCAGGTTGTGCTGAACTGCGGAGATCAACTCGTCCGTGTCCAAAACAGTCACGCTGTGGCCCGTCCGGACTATCAGGTCGAGGTACAGATCGGTTGTTTTCCAGACGCTGCCGATCGCGTTGATCTCCACGACGTCCACGTAGAAGTCGAAGTCGAGCTGGTGTCCGGGGTGCCAGGTCTGGCGCGTCACGCGGATGTTGAGCTTCGGCAGGAACCAGCTCTCGAAGTGGCTGATCTTCGGATGCCCCGCGAGCGGCCGGAACATGTAGAGGCCGGTCGGCGTGAGCCGGAACTCGTCGACGCTCCTCAGCTGCCCCTTGGGATCGGTGTTGCTCTTGGCGTCCAGGTCGAAGTACTCGATCTTCGGCGGATGGATGTGTGGCACGTCCGCGATACTGCCATCGTCGGGCGCCGCGGCCACCTAGGATGCCGCGCATGTTCGGGATCATCCGCCCCTGCCGCAACAGAATGGGCGCTGAGCTGCGGTCCGCGTGGCTCTCACACCTTTGTGGAATGTGCCTGTCGTTGCGCGACGAGCATGGTCATCTCTCGCGTCTCGTCACGAACTACGACGGGCTGATGATCTCGGCCGCGGTGGAGGCGCAGTCCGGCGTCTCGCGGCGGTCGGCCGGACCCTGTGCGTTGCGCGGCATGAAGTCCGCGGACGTGACCATCGGGTCCGGGGCGCGGCTGGCTGCGTCGGTGTCGCTCGTGCTCGCGTCGTTGAAGATCGAGGACCACGTGGACGACGGCGACGGGCTCGCCGGCCGCGTGGGGTGGGCGGGGCGCGCGGTGGCGCGGCGCTGGGCCTCCAAGGGGCTGGGCACGGCGTCCGACCTCGGGTTCGACGCTTCGGTGATGGTGGACGCGGTGCGGCGCCAGCCGGAGGTGGAGGCCGGGGCGGGGCTGGGCAGTTCCGTGCTCCTGGTCACCGAACCCACCGAGACCGCGACCGCGTTCGCCGTCGGGCAGACCGCGATCATCGCCGGCAGGCCGGGGAACGTGGAGCCACTGCGCGAGGTGGGCCGGCTGTTCGGGCGGGTGGCGCACCTGATCGACGCCGTGGAGGACCTGGAGGAGGACCGCGCTTGCGGCGCGTGGAACCCGTTGCTCGCCACCGGGACGCCCGTCGAGGAGGCGCACCGGCTGTGCCTGGACGCGGTCGCGGGGATCAGGCTGGCGCTCGGCGACGTGGAGTTCACCGACGCGCGGCTCGTGCACAAGCTGCTGGTGCACGAGCTGGAGGAGTCGATCATCCGGGTGTTCGGCAAGCGCAGGCGGCACGAGTACCCGGCGGGCAAGCCCCGCTGGTCCGATCCCGGCAGCGGGCTGTGGGCGTACCCGAGGCTGAACTGGCAGCGGCAGCCGCGCGGGTGCTTCGAGGGCTGCGGGGCGTTCCTCTACATGTGCGGCACGTGCCAGTTCTGCTGCCGCGACCCGTTCCCCGGCCCGTGGAGCGACAAGCGGCGGGACGGGTGCGACCCTGGGTCCGACTGCGGCCCGAACTGTGACTGCGACTGCAACTGCTGCCCCTGCGATTAGGCCTCTGACCAGGCACAATCGGAAATTGTCAGACCCTCGGCGTAACGTGCTTCCCGTGGCTTTCGCAACCGAGCTCCCGCCAGAGGAAAGCACCGTCAAGGCGCACTCCGAACACCGTCCCGTCGGCGACATCGTCCGCACCGACGGGCAGTTCCGCGTGGTCAGCGACTACCAGCCGGCAGGCGACCAGCCGGCGGCGATCGCCGACCTCGAACGGCGCGTGCGCTCCGGTGAGCGCGACGTCGTGCTGCTCGGCGCCACGGGTACCGGCAAGTCGGCGACCACGGCGTGGCTGGTCGAGAAGCTGCAGCGCCCCACCTTGGTGATGGCTCCGAACAAGACCCTGGCCGCCCAGCTGGCGAACGAGCTGAAGGAGCTCTTCCCGCACAACGCGGTGGAGTACTTCGTCAGCTACTACGACTACTACCAGCCCGAGGCGTACATCCCGCAGACGGACACGTACATCGAGAAGGACTCCTCGATCAACGACGACGTCGAGCGCCTGCGCCACTCGGCCACGATGTCGCTGCTGACCCGGCGCGACGTCATCGTGGTCGCGTCCGTGTCGTGCATCTACGGCCTGGGCACGCCCCAGTCGTACCTCGACCGCTCGATCCCGCTGGAGACCGGTGTGGAGGTCGACCGCGACGCGTTCCTGCGCCTGCTGGTCGATGTCCAGTACACCCGCAACGACATGTCGTTCACCCGCGGCTCGTTCCGCGTGCGCGGCGACACGGTCGAGATCATCCCGTCCTACGAGGAGCTCGCCGTCCGCGTCGAGTTCTTCGGCGACGAGATCGACAAGCTCTACTACCTCCACCCGCTCACCGGCGACGTGGTGAAGGAGGTCTCCGAGCTCCGGATCTTCCCCGCGACGCACTACGTGGCGGGCCCGGAGCGCATGGAGCGCGCGATCCGCGACATCGAGGCGGAGCTAGAGACGACGCTCGCGCAGATGGAGCGCCAGGGCAAGCTGCTCGAAGCCCAGCGCCTGCGCATGCGCACCCAGTACGACCTGGAGATGATGAAGCAGGTCGGCTTCTGCAACGGCATCGAGAACTACTCGCGCCACATCGACGGGCGCGGGGCGGGCACGGCCCCGGCGACGCTGATCGACTACTTCCCGGACGACTTCCTGATGGTCATCGACGAGTCGCACGTGACGGTGCCGCAGATCGGTGGCATGTACGAGGGCGACGCGTCTCGCAAGCGAAACCTCGTGGAGCATGGCTTCCGATTGCCCTCCGCGATGGACAACCGCCCGCTGACCTGGGAGGAGTTCGCCGACCGCATCGGCCAGGTCGTGTACCTGTCGGCCACCCCCGGCCCGTACGAGATGGGCCAGTCCGGCGGCGAGTTCGTCGAGCAGGTCATCCGCCCCACCGGGCTGATCGACCCCGAGGTCGTCGTGAAGCCGACCGAGGGCCAGATCGACGACCTGGTGCACTCGATCCGCGAACGGGCGGAGCGCGACGAGCGGGTGCTGGTCACCACGCTCACCAAGAAGATGGCCGAGGACCTGACGGACTACCTGCTGGAGCTGGGGATCCGGGTCCGCTATCTGCACTCCGAGGTCGACACGCTGCGCCGCGTCGAGTTGTTGCGGCAGTTGCGTCTGGGCGACTACGACGTGCTGATCGGCATCAACCTGCTGCGGGAGGGGCTCGACCTCCCCGAGGTGTCGCTGGTGGCGATTCTCGACGCGGACAAGGAGGGGTTCCTGCGGTCGGGAACTTCTCTGGTGCAGACGATCGGCCGTGCCGCTCGTAACGTGTCCGGTGAGGTCCACATGTACGCGGACCGGATCACCGACTCGATGCGGCACGCGATCGACGAGACCAACCGGCGGCGTGAGAAGCAGGTCGCGTACAACACCGAGCGCGGCCTCGACCCGCAGCCGTTGCGGAAGAAGATCACCGACATCCTGGAGGCCGTGTACTCCGAGATCGAGGACGAGGTTCCGGTCGGCGGGTCCGGGCGGAACCAGTCCCGCGGGAAGCGCGCCGCAGGGGAGAGTGGCCGGTCTTCCGGGGTGGTGACTTCGGCGGAGCGGGCTGGGATGGCTCGGTCCGAGTTGGCTGACCTGGTGCAGTCGCTGACGGATCAGATGATGAACGCTGCCCGGGATCTGCAGTTCGAGTTGGCTGGCCGGTTGCGGGACGAGATCCAGGATCTGAAGAAGGAGTTGCGGGGGATGGACGCCGCAGGGGTCAAGTGATCCTGGGCGCGTTGGTGAGGAATGACGGGCGTGATGGCGGCTTTCGTCGTGCCCGTCCAACAGCGGCTTCATCACCGTTCTGGCTGACTGCTCGCGTGCGGGGTGGCGTGTCCACTGTGGAGGCGGGTTGCGTGCGGTGGGTTAGATCGCCGTGTGCGTTGCGTAGTCCGGTGCTCTTGTAACGATTCGCGCCTCGCGCGTAAATCGCCCTCTGGGGTGAGATGTTCGCGGTCTGCTTTCGCCGGGGCCGTGGGCGGCCATGATCTCGGGGTGGATGTGGACTCCCACCTTGCCGCGGTGGAGCAGGCGCTGATCGCTGTGCGGCGTAGTCAGTCTCGTCGGGCCTTGGCCGAGCTGGCTGTGCCTGCCTTTGACGTATTGGATGTCGTGGAGACGGCTGAGCGGACCGGGGCTCAGGCCACGGTTTCCAGTGTTGCCTTGGCTCTGCACGTTGATCAGCCTCGGGCCAGCAAGCTCGTCACCAGCGCCGTCGAGACGGGGTTGGTGGCGAGGATCGCGGACAAGGCCGATGGGCGGCGGGTGTTGCTGGTGCGGACGCCTCGGGGACGGGCTACGTCCGCTGAGCTGCATCGGGCCCGGCAGAGTGCCTGTGCCGCCGCGATGGCGGACTGGAGTGAGGAGGAGCGGGTGGTGTTCGCCCGGCTGCTCACTCGTTTCGTTGCCGTGTTCGGCGCGCGATAATTCTGTTGTGACACTGGATGAGTTGATCGTCTACTGCGCCGGCAAGCCCGGTGCCGAGGAGACGTATCCGTGGGGCGAGGCCGAACTGGTGTGCAAGGTCGGCGGGAAGGCGTTCGCCTTCATCGGGCTCGACCTGCACACCGTCGGGTTGAAGTGTGGTGCCGACGCCGAGGCTGCCTCGGTGTGGCGAGAGCGCTTTCCCGGTGACGTCACGGTGAGCGGGTACGTCGGGCGGTACGGGTGGAACACCATCGCGCTCAAGGGGTCTGTGCCCGACGACGACCTGCTGGAGCTGGTCGACGGCTCCTACGAGGCCGTCGTCGCGCGGTTGCCCAAGGGGAGGCGGCCTGCCGTCTAGTGCCATGATCGGCAACCTCCGGCGCTCAGCGGGGCGCCTCGCGGCACCTCCCCACGCCCGGCAACCATCACAGCCAACCAGGATGAGGACGCGGGGCCGGCACCACGATGCACCCGTCTGACCGCCGAAATACGGGGCAAGGCTGCCGGTCACGGCACTGGCAGCGACCCGCTACTGGCGTTCTTCCGGCTGGATGATGCCGAAGATGTTGTTCTCGGTGTCCTTGTAGTACGCGAGCAGGCCGACGCCGGGCATCTTGTCCTTGGGCAGGGCCACGGTGCCGCCGTTGACCTCGATGGCGGCGATGGTCACGTCGATGTCGGGCACGCTGATCGTCATGACGTAGCCGTGGACGGGTGCGTCCGGGGCCGGGTCCGGGCCTCGGCGGGGGAGCAGGCCGCCGTTCACGCCGGGCTGGTCGTCGTCGCCGGTCACGATGGTCCAGTAGGGGATGTCGCCCCACTGTTCGATCTTCCAGCCGAAGACGGAGGAGTAGAAGTTCCGCGCTCGCCCGGGATCTGCGGCGTGGATCTCGAAGTGCACAGGACGTGACATGAGAGGGCACGCTACTCCGGACAGTGGTTGTCCGCATTGGTCTCTACGGTGGCCGCATGGCAACCGAAATCCAGATCTCGTTCGACGCCAACGATCCGCCCAAGCTCGCCGGCTTCTGGGCGCAGGCGCTCGGTTACGTGCAGCAGCCGCCGCCTCCCGGCTTTGCCACGTGGGAGGAGTTCGCGGTGAAGAACAACATTCCGTTCGACTCGGTGGACGACTACGCGGCGATCATCGACCCGGACGGCAAGGGACCGCGGTTCCTGTTCCAGCGGGTGCCCGATGGCAGTTGCCGTTGAGACAGAACCGGCGCACTCTGGGGTTATGACCAGGTACGTTGCACTTTATTGCCGCATCTCGATCGACCGCCGGGGACGCAAGGAAGGCGTTCAGGCACAGGAGCGTTGGGGGCACGAGTACGCCGCTGCGACGTGGCCTGGTATGCCCGTTCGAGTCTTTAAAGACAACCATCTTTCCGCCGCTGATGACGACGTTGTGCGACCGGATTACGAGAATCTGCGCGCGGCGATCAATCGGGGCGAGGTAGCGCACGTGTGGTCGGTGGAGCAGTACCGGATCGAGCGGCGCGAGATTCAATGGTTTCAGTTGGCCGCCGAGATGGACGCTGTGGGTATTACGGAGCTGCACACAAATCGTGACGGCATCGTGCGTGTGCAAGATGAGGTAGCGGGAATCAAGGCCGTGCTTGGCGCTGGCGAGGTGCGCCGGTTGAAGCGGCGCATCAATGACACGCTGGCGGAAAAGGCGGCGTTGGGCGAGCCTGCCGGTAGTCGCCCGTTCGGCTACAAGCACGGCAAGCTTGCGGACGGCACGAAAACCTATGTGCAGGTTCCGGCGGAGGCTGCCGCTATCCGGCAGGCTGCGGAATGGGTGTTGACGGGTTGGTCTCTCGCAAACATCGCGAAACAGTTTCGAGAGCGCGGTTTGAGAGGTGCGCACGGCGGCACAATTCAGCCGAGTGCAGTGCGAGGGATGGTGTTATCTCCGACGATTGCCGGGCACCGTGTCTACCGGGGTCAGATTGTGGCGCGCGGAAACTGGAAGCCGATTTTGGATGACGCGACGTGGCAGGCGTGCCGATTGAAGTTGTCACAGCCACGCCGGGTTACCCGTGCTGACGGCAAGGGCGAGTATGCGGTTGGTGAGCGCCACATCGGAAATCCGACTGGTCGTAAGTATCTGTTGACTGGTGGTCTCGCGGTGTGCGGGGTGTGTGAGCACAATATGACAGGTACGACGCAAACGGTCGGCAAGCGCCGAGTTCCGTACCTCACCTGTCATCCCAACAAGGGCGGTCGGGGCTGCACGGGCATCGTGCTTGAGAAGGCGCAGGCCAGCGTGGTTGAGCGGCTGTTCGAGAAGCTCGACAATCCGGAGTTCCTGGCGACTGTCGCGGCCGATGAACACGGCGCACGGCGTGCCGAGATTTCGAACGCGCTGGACGCACTCGACAAGCAACGCGGTGAACTGGCGGCGTTGTGGGCCACGCCGGGTGAGTTGACCGCTACGGAATGGAAAGAGGCGCGGCACGGACTGAAAGAGAACGAGCGCGAGTTGCGGCGTGAACTGGCGGAGATGCCGCCACCGGTGATTAACGTCAATATCGAGGGTGCTAAAGAAGCTTGGCCGGACATGACGTTGGATGAGAAGCGTGAATTTCTGCGGCTGTTCATCGTGAAAATCACGGTGAACCGAGCGCGCCCCGGAGCGCCACGCCGGTTTGATCCGGAGCGGATCGAGATCGATTACGTGGCAAGGTGAGTGAACGCGAAACCGGCAGCACCCACACTCGGGTGCTGCCGGTTTCGCGTTCACTCACCTTGTTTTCGGTCGTCATCACCGTCGCCCTTACGGGGTAGTGGGATGCTGTTTCTGACCTGCCGTCGTGCTAGTGCCGCTCGGATGATGCGTCCCGCTTTAGCGAGCGTGGCCGGATCGTTGTAGGCATAGACACGACCTGTCGCCGCTTCTGGTTCTCGTTCCTGCGTAGAGGATAGCGGCTGACTCCCGGTGGATTCACCTCCTGGCGTTGTGGGGTCATGGTCTCTCACTGATTGTTGTCACCTCCTTTCCCGCGCGGTGGCGCGTTGTCTCGTGTGCTGTCAGGTGAACAGTCCCGACAGAGCGGTTATCCCTTGGATGATCGTCGTGTTGATCGCGCGGGCCATGTGCCCGGCGATCCCGGTCGGCGCGAGGCTCACGCCGAACGCCACTCCGAGCAGGACACCGAGAACCTTCTGTTTGCCGTGCTTGACGGCGTAGAAGATCACCAGTGCCAGAATCAGCGGAACGGCCACGGTCACGGTTTGAGTGGTGGTCATGCTTGTCACCCCCTCTCCGCGCGGCTCAGAGCGTCCGAGACGGCCTGACGGAGGTATCCCCGCCTGTTGCTGTCCCCCTGGCGGATCTGGACCGCAGAGAGCCCCAGAGGCCGCAACGCCTCCGCGAGATCGTCCGGGGTCCATTCCGCGTAGCGGTCGTGGCGGTCGGCGAGCCTGGCCAGCAGGTCCACGGTCCACAGCCGTTCGTCGTCACCGAACGCGGCCAGCACGTCCGCCACGACCATTCGGTCCAGCCCGGCAGGTTCCCCGCTACGCGGGGACGGCAGAGCGAGCACCGCGCGGTGACGGCCGCCCTTGCCGGTCGTGAAGCCGGATTCGTTGCTGTGACGGCGTTTGCGTGCCGCTTCCCATGACACCGCGTCCACCCGGGGGCGGTGCGGTGCGCGCTGTCGCGCCCGGTCGGCTGTGTCCTCGTCGGACACGGGCCGGAACTTCGACAGCACGGGGTCGCGGTAGTGCGGGGCGTAGACGTACCCGCACCCGGCATCCTCGGGGCTGTCGGCCGATGCCGGGTTCAACCGGTCCGGCCGCCACCCATCCCCGAGCATCGACGGCCCGAGCACCAACCGGACGTCCGCGTGCCGACACGCGTGCAGGATCTTGAGCGCCGTGGTGTCGGCGATCGCGTCCCCGAGCGTGTCCGACGTCGCCTCTGTCGAGGCGAGCAACAGAGACACCCGCGCCTTGCGTCCGATGCGGAGGATGTCCACCGCCATTTCCTTGGCAGCATTGGACAATCGCGGATACTCGTCCACGAACACGATCACCGCCGGGTGCTCGGGTGAGGGCACCCACTCACGCCCTGCCATGCCCATGTCCCGCAACAGGTGTGGCCGGACTTCCGCCAGGGCGAGCGCGTCCGCGAGAGCGTCCTCAATGCCCGCGCGGGTGCGCTCGCTGCGCTCGATCGAGTCGGCCAGCACGTCCAAACCCGTGCCTGCCGGATCGAGATCCCACACGGTCGCGTCGGCACAGTCGGTCACCGCGTCGGCCAGCGTGCACAGAGTCGAGGACTTCCCCGAACCGGTGTCCCCGATCACGACCCCGTGCACCCCGAGCAACCCGAGCGCCAACGGCTCACCCGTGATCACCGAACCCACCTGCAACCGGTCGGTGATCGACCGCGACACCAGCGGCAACGCGGTCCGCGCTGGCGCGGCCTGCAAGCCCAGGAACGGGTCTCGTTCGGCCAGCCGAATCACCACCCGGGCACGGCGCGTGCGGTCCGGGGACGCCATCGCCCCGCCCGCCGGGAGATCGAGTGTGGTCTCCAGCGCGGCCAACTTGTCGACCACCTGACTCGGGGTGCCCCGGCGCAAGATCACCGGGACTTCCCACCCCCACCCCTGGCGCACAGCTTCGCCGACCATCCGCAGGTCCACACCCTCAGTGCGCAGCGCCCGTGACACCGCGTCCGCAGCCTCCGCGCGGGTGTGCGCATCGGCGATCGGAAACGGCTCATCCAGGCCACTGTGGACAATCACATCCTGACCATGATCATCTCCAGCCGGCGTGGACCTCACACCCCGCCCTACCAGCGCAAACACACCGCTGGTGATCAAAGCCGCGGCGGCGGTCCCGATCTTGTCCGCGACACCGGTCACCACCAGCGCCACGACCACGGCGACGATCAGCACGAGCACCGACCGCAGCGCGGCCATGCGCGCCCACTCCTCCCGCAACCGCTTCGCGGTCCCGTGCCGCTGGTCGTCATCCATCTGCCGGACCAGACCCGCATACGAGGCGTGCCCGGACGCCCACCGCACCGTGCGCGACAGCACCCACCACGCACCGACCAGGGCGTAGACCGTGGCCCGCCACGTCCAGCGGGGCGCACGCCGCGCGAACCAGCACACACCCCGCCACACCACACCCGGCGCACGGTGCCGCAGCCATCCGACCGCGTCCCGCACGGACGGCCCGGCGACCCGCCACACCGCCCGTACGACCGACCGAACCCACTCCGCCAGCACGGGCCAGACGCGCCAATCCCTAATGCTGCCAACGGTTTCCCGCATCCACGCCGACGCGATGAGACAGGCAGGCGAGCGCAACACGCGCTCGACCCACCACGCCACAACACGTTTCGTGACCGATTTCGTGACGGCCACCGAGCCGACCACGACACCAAACGAGCCCAGCCACCCGAGCAGGGCGGCGCGCACCCGCGCCACCACTGCCCGCGTCACACCACGAACGCTCATCGGCCACCGTCCGCGCGGGTCGGTACCTCGGGTGTTCGCTGCGTCGGCACCCAGCTGGTGGAGGTCAACGCGTCGGTGTCGAGCCATGCCGCCCGTACCGCGTCCCGAGACTGTTCCTCGGGCGAGTCGGCCGACAGCGTTCCGCGAGCGTCCATGAACACCCGCGCCAATTCGTTCTCACTGATGTACTCGGTAGCCACGGCCAGCACGGCCGCCGCTTCCCTGGCGATCTGCCGGTAAATCCATCCGCCGTCACGCTGTGCCGCGATTTCGGGGAGTTCCTCACCCAGCCACGCCAGGTGAAACAAACGGTTCTGCATCTGTTCCGGAGTCTCGAACATGAGTTGTTCCTAACTATTTGGTTGGCGGCCCTCTTGTGAGAGCCGGTGCCCCACTCGGTGCGGGGCGACAACTCAAGTAAGCCGCCTGCCAACAGGAACCTCCATGTACGTTTCTGCATGCACTATTCCCAATGTGACATAACGCCTGGTCGGGCGATCGCAATGAGTGATCAACATGCCGATAAAGCATATTTCTCCGCCTTATGCCATCGGTGGCATGTTGATCTTTCTAGGCATGTTCACGCATGCTCTGAACTGCGGAAACGCGCAAGTCGGCCGGGTATGCGATCAGTCAGGAATGCTGCAACGCCGCGCGGCATCAGAGGCTCTAGCGCTATCGGGTGACTCACCTATGCCACCACACCCGCCCTGAACTGCGGACATGCAACCGCAAGCATGCCGCATGCTCCGCACGCCATAGACCTCATACGCAAGTGGTGACTTAATCGACGTGGTTGTTTGCGCACGTGATCGAACGAGCACATAGGCCCCAATGAGATTGTGACGGGACAGAGATGATCGTCACCGCGACCCTTACGACGCAAATAGGCCGCGTCGCTCGCGGAATCATCGAGTGCACACAGCTTGTAGACGAAGTGCTGGACACCGAGCACACCGACTGGGAAACACTTCTCGCTATCGGTGACGAGCAGTACTACAGCGAACCCAAAGGGCCGTACCCGAACCACCAACTCCGAGTCAGTGCGTCACCCGCGCGCGGGGTAGCCGCGCTTAACTACATAGACCATGACGATCCCACTATGACCGTCGCCAACTCGTTCAATGCGGGCAGACTTCCTTTCGCCGTGGACTTGATTTTCAACGGCGACACTGGCGCAGTTTTTCCGCAATCCGCAGTGATCCAGATAGAAGACGCTCACGCCGCGTTAACCGAGTGGCTGACCACCAGGAAACGGCCCACATGCATCGAATGGGTGCCCTATGACGAGTACTGAGCAGCACATGACGACGCATGACATTCCCGCGATTGATAATTACGGTAACAACATCACTCTAAGGCTCAGTTGCATCGGTCCAGCAATTGTCACCTTCGAAGTCCTCACTGCCGACACGACGCGACTCGCTGAGTACCACGTGTCTATTACCAACACGAGTGACCTACTGACTGCAATGAGCAGGTGTGACCGCACTGCTCGCCGCTGGCCTGAAACAGACGACGCTCGAACTCTGTCAGCAGACGGAGACGCGATATGAGCGGACGTCTAACGCCGTTGGAACAGATCGAGGTCGCTTACGTGATGATCGGAAACGCATTGCGATACGGACCAGGCGTAGTGAGCACGACCGACGCGGAAAAATGGCTTGAGTACCTACACAGTTGCGCCAAATTGGGTGCAGCAGTGGCGCCACATCTGCCAGAAGAGGAAAGCAAAAGTGACGATTAAACCGACGTCTTGGATCTACATCGCAGAACTTGACATCAGTATCCGGTGGATACAGCGCGACTACTACCAAGACATCTTGCGCGGGAACTGGTCGCTCTGCCGAGACCTTCCCATCATCGCCCGTATACCCACCAATGGAACGTGGACCGACGACACCGACGTCTACCGGGAAGCGAACCGCTATCTAAAATCCAACTACGAAAACTGGTACGCCAGGAAAGGGCCACTTACGTTCCCTGTCTGGCAGCCTCACGCAACTCCGGCCGTGCCTGCATCCCGCACGCCGGAAAGAGTTACAGGGCGTCTTCTGCGCTCGACTGACTTTGTACAACGATAGCTGGCAAGAACACTCAAAGAAGGACGATTCTGGAATGACTGCGGAAATACTTACCGAGGACCTGTTGCGTACTTCTCTAACGCGATTGTCGCGCGAGGTCGCAAAGACTTATCCTCAATTCGGCGAGATGCTTATGCAGAGCATGTTGCGAACATGCAGTCTGGTTCCGGATCTAGAGCGGTCTGAGCGCTTCGAGGAAATTGGCGTATTGCTCATGGATCTCGGTCGCCTATATCTAGCCGAATCAGCTATTCTCAGGCCAATACCTAGCGGCTGCAACTCGCTGGGTCCGGAAGATCATTGCTGATTCTCGCCAGCGGTGTTGATCTGTGTTGCTCGCTTTATTCCGCTGAACAACTCGCGGAAATCCGATCCTGCATTTGATCCGTGAGTGGCAAACTCGTTATCGAGTTCGGATGCAACCATCAACAATGATGGACGGCTCTGGCGACCGTGTAGCAAGGCTTCGATACCTAGTGCGGCGGCTTGCTCTACATCACCCTGGCGGGCGGCAACAACGGCCAAAGTAAGCTCGGCTTCCGTGCTCCGCATCGGCGAGATATTGAATCCGTTCGGCGTGACACTCCGGCGGATCACCTCTTCGGCATTTCGCTTGGCGAGATCATCCTCTCCGGCGATCCGGTAAGTATCCATTGCATAGAAGTCCCACTTGTCGGGATCGACTACGAAATGATTTTCCGGACGTTCTGGGTAAGGAAGCGTTCCCAGCAAGTCGCTGCCGCGCTCCAATGCTGCACGCGCTTCATTAGGCATCCCCATCCGCGCGTAGGCCTTTGCCTGCTGTCCGTGAAGCTGCACCGTTACGGACTGAGACGACGCGGCTAGAATGCCTGTTTCCGCAGCAGGAATAACAGCCCTGAAGTTTCCGGCTGTCAGATGGAACCAAGCGAGCATCTCATGTGCCCATCCCATAATCATGGGATCATTCGACTCTTTGCCAAGGCTCATTGCCATGCGTCGAGTTGATTCAGCGCTTCGCTGGTCGCCGAGGTCATATTCAAGACAGCCCACAAGCAATGCGAGCATTCCGGCATTGTTCAAGATCTCTTGATGTTGCTTCAAGGTTAGACGCTGCGACAAGAGTTCTGTGACTTTGGTCAACCACCTTCGCCCCTTGACAGCAAGTTCTTGTGCGTCCCCATGCGAATACTCACAGCACATCTGTTCAACCATGATGTGCATGGCATCGATGGTTGCGTCATCAACGGAAGATAGCCGTAGGCGGCGAACCAATTCGGACGTGTCCATTCCAGTCGACGCTACCAGGATTTTATCTCGGGATTCCGCTGCCGATTGAGCGTCCGCGAAAACCAGATTCTTTCCCGGCAAAGCGAACCACAGGAGCTTAGGAGGGAGACGGAGGATCTCCGCTTGTTTGATCAAGACCTCAAGGTTTTGCTGTGGTTTGCCGTTCTCAATCTTGCTTACAGCGTCCTGAGTGAGACCTCCCAGCCACCGGCCAATCGTTTCCTGGCTAAGAGGTTTCCCGTACATTGCGAGGTGTCGGGGGTGGTAGCGGTAAGCCCTGATTATCTTTCCCATGTGACGGTTTCGGGACGCGGCGTGAAACTCGTCGGTGTCAAAGAATTCGGGACTAAGGACCGGTGGCGTGCGAAATTGATCCTGTCGTTCCCTCTGGCATCGTCCGCACAGTGCAGCGGAGTTGTCCCCAGCCAGGGCAGTTCGGCAGCTAGCGCATCGACGGGGATTCAAGATTTCGCCATTCGGTGCGCCAACCCGATTCATTGATAATCCCCACCTTGATGCCTAAGGTGAACCGTGTTCCCAACCCAGAGTACTAGCTCTGTCGCAGGAACGAGCGAGCATTGAGCACGCCCGTACTCCGTCCGGGTAGCACCTTGCGGGAAGGGACACGCCGCCGCACGTCCGCAGACGGCCACAGGGGCTGAGAGCTAGGTTCGCTCGGTTAGGTCGCTACGCGCCTACATCCCAGCTCAGGACCGTTGAGGTCCCGCTACCGGGCTGCTACGGCGTAGCGGCTCGCAAGCCCTGCTGTAGCGGCGGAGCTAGTTACGTCTTGATTACAGATGCCTGAGGGCAAGACCGCGAAGAACCGCGTCCACCTCGACATCCGGCCAGGTCTCGACGCAGTGGCCCGCCTGGTTTCGCTGGGCGCCACGCGGGTGCGTGAGCACAACGACCAGACGGGCCACTGGGTCGTGATGCTCGACCCGGAAGGCAACGAGTTCTGCGTCAGCTAGTGATGTCCTTCGTCTTGAACCGCCGTGCCGCGAGCAGCGTGAAGATGCCGCCGTAGGCGAGCGCGGAGAACGTGCCGCGGGCCATCTCCGACCAGTCGATGTCGGTCGAGAGCAGGTCGGCCCACGCCATCGCGTAGTGCGTCGGCAGGTAGTTGCGCAGGTCCCCGAGCGGCTCGATCTGGTCGAGGATCTGCGACACGATCGAGACGAGCACCGTGCCGCCGACCGCGCCCAGGGGCGCGTCGGTGGACACGGACAGGAACATCGCGAGGCCCGCGACCCAGAACAGGTTGATCGAGATGTAGACGACCGCGAGCGCCATGCCGAGCACGCCGTCGCCGAACGGCGCGGCTTCGCCAGTCGGGCTCACCACCTCGCCCGCGCCGTACCAGGCGACGCCGACGCCCAGGGCCACCGCGGGGAGCAGGGCCAGGGCGAAGACGCTGAGCAGGCCGCTGCTGATGGCCTTCTGGCGCAGCAGGCGGTGCCTCGGGATCGGTGCGGCGAGCAGGTACTTGAGGCTCGACCACGACGCTTCGGACGCGATCGTGTCGCCGAAGAACAGCGCCACGATCATCGGCAGCAGGAAGCTGCTGCTCACGAACAGCGTGAGCACCACGAAGTTGATGCCGCTGGCGGTCGCGAGGTCCACGAAACCGCCGGAGCGGCGGTTCGGGTCGGACTGCCCGATCTCGAAGCTCGCCGCGAGGATGAACGGCAGCAGCACCAGGAAGCCCAGCACGAGCTGGGTCCTGCGGCGGCGGATCTGCCGTTGCAGCTCCACGTGGATGCGGAGGGTGCGGCGCGCCTTGTAGCCGACCGACGAACCGTCCGGCGCCACCTCGGTGTGCTGCTGGGCGGCCGCGTCGGTGAGATCCTTGAGCGCGCCTGGGTCGGTGTGGACGCTGTTCTCGTTCACCGGTCCACCTCCTGGGGGATTGGTGCCTTCGTGCGGTTCGGGTTGGCGGTCCGCACGGGTGCGAACGCGAGCGTCGCCGCGATCTCGTCCGCCACGTCGAGGCCGGCCTCGGCCAGCACCTCGACGGCGGCGGGGTTCGGGGCGTCCGCCGTGGCGGACGCCGCTGCCATCAGGAAGTCATTCACCGACCAGCTCCAGGAACGCGTCTTCCAGCCTGCGCCGCGGGCCCGCCTGGTCCACCGCCACGCCGGCTGCCACGAGAGCAGCGAGGGCGGCGGCGCGCGGGACGCCGTTCATCGACGCGTGCACGGCGTCCTCGTCCTCGTGCACGTCGTGCACGCCTTCGAGGCTCCGCAGCACATCGGCTGCCTTCGAGGGGGAGTCGACGCGGAACGTCGCCTCGCCGCCTCCCGCCGCGATGTCGGCCACCTCGCCGGCGGCGACGAGCTGACCCCTGTGCATCACGACCACGTGCGAACAGGTCTGCTCGACCTCGGCCAGCAGGTGCGACGACACGACGACCGTGCGGCCCGCCGCGGCGTAGCGCCGCAGGACCTCGCGCATCTGGTGGATCTGGGGCGGGTCGAGCCCGTTGGCCGGCTCGTCCAGGATCAGCAGGTCCGGGAGGCCGAGCATCGCCTGGGCGATCGCCAGCCGCTGGCGCATGCCCTGGCTGTACGTGCGCACGCGGCGGTGCACCGCCTTGCCGAGGCCCGCGATCTCCAGCGCCTCCGCGACGTGCGCCTCCTCCACCGGCCGGCCGGTCGCCGCCCAGTACAGGCGCAGGTTCGCGGCGCCGGAGAGGTGCGGCAGGAAGCCGGAGCCCTCGACGAACGAACCGATGCGCGACAGCACCGGAGCGCCTGGCGTCACCTTGTGGCCGAAGACCCGGATGTGGCCCTCGGACGGGTGAATCAGGCCCATCACCATGCGCAGCGTCGTGGTCTTGCCGGCGCCGTTGGGGCCGAGCAGACCGAGGACCATGCCGTGCTCGACGCGGAACGACAGGTCCTTCACCGCGGTCACGCCGCCGGGGTAGGACTTCGTCAGGTTCGAGATGACCAGCGGTACACCGGCCAGGTCGGGGTCCGAGTCCTGCGCCATGCGGCGGCGGAACATCGCGATGATGCCGGAGCCGATCAGCACGAGCAGCGCGATCGCGATGCCCCACAGGGCCCCGGTCGGGAAGCCCTCGGTGACGTTGCGGCCGGGCACCACGGGCACCGAGATCTCGTCGGAGGCCAGCGAGATCCGGTAGGCGGCGGGCTGCTCGGCGTTCGCGAACGCCTGGTCCGTCGTCGACACCACGAGAGCCAGCTTGTGCTCGCTCTCGACGGGACGGACGGCGCCGGGCAGCGTCACCGTCACCTCGGCGGCGGAACCGTCGGGCGGCAGCGCCACGCGGAACGGCGCGACGATCGAGCCGGGCAGCGTGCGGGTGCCGTCCGCGGAGACGTCGTAGAGCTTCGCGAACAGGATCGCCTCGCCGGAGGACTGGTCACCGCGCGCGACGCGCAGCTTCACCGTGGACGAACCGGTCAGCAGCACCTGCGAGTCCAGGGCGTCCGAGGTGAACACCGCGGCCTGGCCAGGCATGTCGAGCGACAGCCGCGACGAGATCGCCGACGACCGCGACAGCGCCGAACCCAGGCCCGGCAGGTTGCTGATCGACGCCGGGTTGCCGCCCGCCGGGTTCACCACGACCTGCTCGCGCCCGCTGAGCTTCAGCGTCCTGCGTTCGGTGGAGGAGCCCTGGGCGAGACCGGGGTAGGACGGCGCCATGACCGTGCGCAGCGACGGCTGGCCGGACGAGCGGAACGCGCCCTGCACCGTGTACTCGAAGCCCGTACCGGGATCGGTGCCCTTGCCGCGCAGGTGGAAGTCCATCCAGTCGGCGATCGAGCCGCGCAGCGCGGTACCGGGGTTGCCGCCGTCGTGGCCGCCCGCGTACCAGACCATCTTGACCTGGGCGCCGGCCGCGGCGATCTGACGCGCGGTGGCGTCGGACTGGTCGAGACCGAACAGGGTGTCCTGCTCGCCCTGCACCAGCATCGTCGGCTGCTTGATCTGGTCGGTCACGGCCACGGGGGACGACCTGCGCAGCAGCTCGAGCGTCTGCTGCGAGGCACGGCCCTTCGTGGCGACCTCGGTGTAGGCGGCGCAGACCTCGGGCGTGAAGCGGCCGCACGCGCCCAAGGACGGCGTGGGTGGCTGCTGGCCCTGGGCGCCGGAACTGCCGCCCGGCTGCTGCTGCGGTGCCTGGACCGAGTTCTGGCTCGGCTCCCGCTGGCCCTGCTCGGGCGCGTCACCCGTGGGCGACGAGAGGTCGATCGACGTCATGCCCGCCGAGAAGAAGATGCCCGCCCACGAACGCTTGAAGACACCGTCCTCACCGAACGCCGTGGCGGACGGGGTGGCGTCCGCCCGCGGTGTCGCCAGCGCCGAGTTCGGCAGCAGCGCCTGCGCGAGGTCGTTGTAGGTGATGACGGGAACGAGTGTGTCGACGCGCTTGTCGACGCCCGCGAGCAGCAGTGACAGCGCACCGCCGTACGACGCGCCTGTCACGCCCACGCGGGGGTCGCCGCCGCTGTCCTTCTCCACCTCGTCACGTGTGCCGAGGAAGTCGAGGAGCTTCTGCGCGTCGCGGACCTCGCGGTCGATGGAGTTCAGCGCGATCTGGCCCGTGCTGCGGCCGAAACCACGTGCGGACCACGTCAGCACGACGAAGCCGCGCCGGGCGAACTCCTCGGCCTGCGTGTGCACGCTGCGCAAACTGCCGCCGAAGCCGTGCGCGAGCATGATCGCGGGCGCGGGCGTCTGCTGGGGGAGGTAGAGGCGGGTCTCGATCGTCACCGTCTGGGCGCTGTCAGCGCTCTCAGGTGCGTCGATGTTCGCTTCTTTGAAGGAAACGGCTACGGGGTCGTCTCCGGATCGAGTGAAGTACACGCCACCTGCGACGAGGGCGAGTACCACGATCAATGCGGGGATCGTCCACCTGCCGCGAAGGCGGGAGAGGCGGGACACGTCGATGACGATATGCGAGTTTTGCTGAGAACGGCCTGTCGGGATCCGGTCGCGGTCTCAGCATCAGTGGATCTTCAGCAGGGCTTCAGGTAGTGGTCGGCCCAACCCGAACGACACGCTGTGTATTCCCATCGCAGCTGGTTGCGTGGGTCTGCTCACCCTGTGTGGCGCTAACCGCTCTTCGTAGAGCACAATATTGATGCAGCATGGAGGGGAGTACTCCCTAAGCAGCGGTGTCGTCAGTACGGAGCTCGGCGTGGAGCTCCCGGTGCCGTTGGTCGTTCGAGAGATCGTCTCGGCGGCGGAGGAGACCTCCGGGTTTATCTGGCATGCGCTGAGAATCCCGGAGGTTGGGTTGTGAACGTCCCCGCATGGATGTGGATCGCGACGATCGTTGGTCTACTCGTTCTGCTGGCTGTGGACCTCGTGATCGTCGATCGGAAGCCCCATGAGGTGACGATCGGTGAAGCCGCCCGCTGGGTGATCTTCTACGTGGCGATGGCCGCCGTCTTCGGCCTCGGCATCTGGTACTTCTCCGGTGGTCAGTACGCGACGGAGTTCTTCGCCGGGTACATCACCGAGTACTCGCTGAGCGTCGACAACCTGTTCATCTTCTTGATCATCATGACGACGTTCAAGGTGCCCGCGATCCACCAGCACAAGGTGCTGTTGATCGGCATCCTGCTCGCGCTCATCATGCGAGGCATCTTCATCGCGGCCGGCGCGGCGCTCATCAGCCAGTTCAGCTGGGTCTTCTTCATCTTCGGCGCGTTCCTCATCTACACCGGCTGGCAGCTGGCGCGGGAAACCCACGACGAGGAAGAGGAGTACAAGGAGAACCTGATGCTGCGCATGGTGCGCAAGGTTTTCCCGGTCACCGACGACTTCCACGGCTCCAAGTCGTTCATCAAGATCGACGGCAAGCGCTTCGTGACCCCGATGTTCATCGTGATGGTCGCGATCGGCTCCACCGACCTGCTCTTCGCGCTCGACTCGATCCCCGCGATCTTCGGCCTCACCAAGGAGCCGTTCCTGGTGTTCACGGCCAACGCGTTCGCGCTGATGGGCCTGCGCCAGCTGTACTTCCTGCTCGGCGGCCTGCTCGCGAAGCTCGTCTACCTCTCGATCGGTCTGTCGGTGATCCTCGGCTTCATCGGCGTCAAGCTGATCCTGGAAGCCCTGCACACCAACACCCTGTCGTTCCTCAACGGCGGCGAGCCGTTCAACGTGCCGACCATCGGCATCGAGGTCTCGCTGTCGGTGATCATCGGCGTGCTGGCGATCACGACGATCGCCAGCCTGCTCAAGGTGCGCCGCAACCCGGATGCCGCGAAGCACATCGGCGCCGACGCCAACCACTAGAGCCGCACCACTGGCTACAACTGGGAAACGCCGTTCTGGTAGACGGCGCGGACGGCCTGCTTCAGGGTTCCGGCCTTCACGTGCTGTTCGGCGTCACCCTCCACGAGTACGAGATCGGCGAGCTTGCCAGGGGCGAGCTCGCCGAGTTCGTTTCCGAGGCGCATGAGCTGGGCGGCGGACGTGGTGGTGGCGTAGAGCGCTTCGGCGGGCGACATGCCGTACTCGACCATCAGCGTCAGCTCGTTGAGGTTGTCGCCGTGCGGGCCGACGCCGGAGTCGGTGCCCATCGCGATCTTCACGCCCGCCTGGTGCGCCTTCTGGAACGACTGGAAGTGTTGCGAGACAACGGCATGGGCCTTGTCGAGGATCACGTCCGAGATCGCCACGCCGGCGGCGGCCTGGTCGAGCACCATGCGCGGGGCCATCAGCGTCGGCACGAGCCACGTGCCGTTCTTGAGCATCTCTTCGACGCCCTCGTCGGTGAGGAACACGCCATGCTCGATGGACCGGACGCCGTTGCGCACGGCCGTGAGGATGCCGTCGCCGCTCATGGCGTGCGACATCACCGCGATGCCCGCGGCGCTGGCCTCCTGCACGATCATCGCGATCTCCTCGTCGCGGAAGTGCGCGTGCCTGGGGTTGCTGCGCGGGGACATCACGCCGCCGCTCGACGCGATCTTGATGATGTCGGCGCCGTGGCGAACCAGCGTGCGGATGACCTTGCGCAGCTCTTCGGGGCCGTCGGCGACGGTGTCCGGCAGGCCGGGGTGCAACGGCGGTGAGACGTGGGCGCCGCACTGCATCCAGTCGTCGTTGTGGCCGCCGGTCTGCGAGACCATGTTGACCGCGATCTGCATGCGCGGGCCCTGGATCAGGCCGCGCCGCACCGCCTCCGCGACACCGAGGTCCGCGCCGAGCGCGTCGCGGACCGTCGTGATGCCGCACTGCAGCGTCGCCTTCATGTTCCCGATCGCCTCGTAGAACGGCAGCGAGAACGGCGTGTTCAGCGACCGCACCAGATCGGCGCCGCTGAACATGAAGTGCACGTGGCAGTCGAACAGTCCCGGCAGGATCGTGTGGCCGGTCGCGTCGACCACGGTGTCGCCGTCGAGCCCGATGCCCACGTCGACGATGCGGTCGTTCTCGACCACCACGTCGCCGGGCTCCGTCGCCCGGCCGGTGAAGACCCTGCCCCCAGAGAACACGATGCGCGTCATACGCGGGAATCTATGCGCTGAGTCAATTTTTGTGATCGGTCAACAAATAACTCTGAGCGTTGCTAACAAGTTCTGTTAGCGTCCACGCCGTGCGCCCTGAAGACCTGCAGCTGCTCACCACGCCCGGCACCGTAGCCGTGTCCGGAGACCTGGTGCTGGTCAGCATCACCACGCCCGACCTCGACCAGAACACGTACCGGGGCGGTCTGCACCGGGTGTTCCCGGATGGCACGACAATACCGTGGACGCACGGTGATCGTGACAATGCGCAGCGCATTTCCCCTGACGGCAGGCTGGTCGCGTTCTTGCGCGTCAGTGGAAAGTCGAAGCCGCAGCTCTACGTCGTTCCGGTGGACGGCGGCGAGCCTCGCCGGCTGACCGATCTGCCGCTGGGCGCCGGTGCCCCGGTGTGGTCGCCGGACTCGTCGCGCCTCGTCTTCGTGGCCCGCGTGCCTGAGGAAGGCCGCTACGGCACGACCGACGGCGGCCCCGAGTCCGAGGCGCCGCGTCGCATCACGCGCCTGGACTACCGCGTCGACGACGTCGGCTTCCTCGCCGACCGCCGCCCGCGCCTGCACGTCGTCGACCTGGACGGTGTCGTCTCCGAGGTCACCGACGGCGCGCACGACGTCTCCGACCCGGCCTGGCTCGACGACTCGACGCTGGTGTTCGTCGCCCCGCGCGACCTCGGCGTCTCCGAGACCCTGCACTCCGACCTGTACACGGTCCCCGCCGCCGGCGGCGAGGCCTCGCTGCTGGTGCGCGGCGCCGGTGAGGTCTCGATGCCGTTCGTGGCCGACGGGTCGCTCTACTGGCTGGGCACCGAGTTCACCGGGATCGAGGCGGTGGCGCGCAACCACGGCCTGTGGAAGTCGCCGGTGGACGGTTCGGCTCCCGTCCGGCTCACCGACGTCGAAACCGTCGACGTGGAACGGCTTTCCGGCCAGCCCGTGGCCGACTCGTCGGGCGTGCTTTTGGTCGTGCGCAACCGCGGTGCGTTGGAACTGCAGCGAATCCCGTTCGACGGCGGGCCCGGCGAGGTGCTGGCGGGTTCGTCGGCCGCCGTCCGGTCGTTCGCCTCCGACGGGTCCACTGTGGTCGCGGTCGTGTCCACTGCGGACAGCCCCGGCCAGGTCGAGTTCGTCGGAACCGGTGTGCGCACGGCGTTCTCGTCGGTCTCCGCACGCCGAGTCGTGGAGCTCTCCGGCTCCGCCTCCGACGGCTACCCGGTGCACGGCTGGCTCGTGCTGCCCGAAGGCGACGGCCCGCACCCGGTCGTCATGGCCGTGCACGGCGGCCCGTTCATGTACCACAGCTGGGGTTTCTTCGACGAAGCCCAGGTCTACGCCACCGCCGGACACGCCGTCGTGCTGCCGAACCCGCGCGGCTCGGCGGGCTACGGCCAGGCCCACGGCCAGGCCGTGATCGGTAAGTTCGGCACGGTCGACGTGGACGACGTCCTGTCCCTTTTGGACGTCGCGCTCGCCCGTGAGGACTGCGACCCCGAACGCGTCGGCGTGATGGGCGGCTCGTACGGCGGTTTCATGACCTCGTGGCTGTCCGCGCACCACGGCGAACGCTTCAAGGCGGCCTGGAGCGAGCGTGCCGTGAACGCCTGGGACTCGTTCTCCGGCTCGTCGGACATCGGCTACTTCTTCGCCGACGCCTACTGCGGCACCGACCCCGAGGCGCAGCGCGCGATGTCGCCGCTGACCTACGCCGAGAAGATCAACCTGCCGTTCGCCGTCGTCCACTCCGAGCACGACTGGCGCTGCCCGCTGGAACAGGCGCAGCGCATGTTCGTGGCGTTGAAGCGGCGCGGGGTCGAGACGGAGATGCTGATCTTCCCCGGTGAGGGGCACGAGTTGACCCGGTCGGGGCAGCCTCGGCACCGGAAGCAGCGGTTCGACGCGGTGCTGGAGTGGTGGGACCGCTACCTCAAGGCCTGATCACCCCAGCAACGTGTAGTTCAGCTCCTCGCACACGCGCGCCAACGGCAGATCCAGACCCGGATGGTCCAAAGGAAGCAACACGTCTGGGGCGGCCGGCAACCCGGAAGCCCCAGGCGGGTCCCACAGGCAGATCGCCGGGTCGCCCGAGTCCATCGACGACCGGTACCAAAGCCCGTCCAACTCCGGGTAGGCCGCCCGAATCGCCCGCGACCACGCCTGGGTCACCAGCTTCGGCCCGGTCGAGATCTCCTGCGAGGCCCCGACGCGCGTGGGCCACAGCCCGCCCAGGTCCAGCAGCCTCAGGGTGCGGCGAGGCCGGAGCACCACCAGGAACGGCGAGCGGGTGCGGCGGTCCACGATCGACGTGGCCTGGAAGACCTCGGCGATCGACGTGCGGACGGACAGGCCGAAGTACAGGACGCCGTTCTCGTGGTCCTGGACCGGGCTGCCGTCGTCGGCCGGTTGCTGCGCGTCGAAGCGCGCGTGCGGGAGTGGGCCCGTGTAGCGGAACGTGTTCCAGCGCTGGGGGTGGGAGCCCTTCGCGGTGAAGACGCGGACCAGCCGGGTCGCCCGGTGCACTGCCACCACGTCCTCGGTGCGGCGCAGGTGCGCTTGGAGCACGGCAGGGGCAGGCGGCTGCGGAAGCCGTGACATTCGGGTCCTGTCGGGTGTTCGGGAACGCTCAGGCAGGTGTGCCGAGCGTGGAGGCCAGGGCGGCGACTCGGCGCGGGTCCCCTCCGGCGAGGAGCCAGTCGCGCGGGGTCGCGGGCTTGCCGTCCACGGGCAGGTCCTCCTGGAGGGTGGTCATGAACGCGGCGACGACGAGCGCCGGTTGGTCCGGCGGGATCTCCGCCAGCACGGTTTCGAGGCCCGGCAGCACGCCGGTGCCCGCGAACTGCCACGCGGGCAGGCGCCAGCTGCCTCTGTCCTTCCAGCCCACGAGCCTGCCGACGCCGAGGCGGTGCCGGATGCGGCTGGTGTCGACCTGGAGCTGGCGCGCGGCCTCGTTCACGGTCAGCGCCGAGTCGCGCAGCACCGCGTGCGCCACGACCGTGCGGGTGCGTGGCTTGGCGTCACCGGGGCCCGCGGGCGAGAGGTCGAGGCCCACGTCGGTCAACGCCGCCTGCTGGTCCGGCGTGAAATAGGTGGCCGGTTCCGGGTGCGGCGGGGCGAGCCTTCGTGCCGCGTCGGCCACGAGGGCCAGGAACTCGTCGGGACTCACCTGCAGGCCGGCCTTGGCCAGCACCGTCTCCAAGGCTGGACTCATGCGCACAGAATAGCCCGTGCGTGCGCATCTGTGCGCCCTACGAACGGTCTAAGCAGGAACAATCGACGTTGCGCGCTCACGCGACGACGCTACGTGAGAATCCCCGGTCCGGACCGGTGACGTGGGCCTCATCTGGCACATCGATACCATTCCCCGATGCAGCTCGACCGCACCGCCAAGCGGGTCGTGGTGGCGTGGTCCGCCGTCATGGTCGCCACCGTCACCTACGTCATGCTCCGCCCACCGGGGTGGTCGCTCGACCTGCGCGTCTACCGCAACGGCGGCGCGGCGTTCCTCAAGGACATCCCCCTCTACGCCGAGGGTTTCGCCAAACCGCTCGGCGGGCCCGACCTGCCCTTCACGTACCCGCCGATCGCGGCCGTCCTGTTCAGCCTGCTGGCGCTCGTGCCGCTCGGCGTCGCGATCTTCGCGGTGGCGGCGGCGAACCTCGCGATGCTCACGGGGTTGTGCCTGATCGCGGCGGGACGAGTGGTCGGCTGGGGCCCGGACGCGGTCAAGTGGGGGCTGGGCGCGGCGGCGGTGTCGTCGATCTTCGACCCGCTGCGCGAGACGCTGTGGTTCGGGCAGATCAACCTGCTGCTGGGCCTGCTGGTGATGGCCGACTGCCTGCTCGAACGCACCCGCTGGTGGCCGCGCGGCGCGTTGATCGGGCTGGCGGCCGCGATCAAGCTGACGCCGGCGTTCTTCGCGTTGTTCTTCCTGGCGCGACGGCAGTGGAAGCCTGTGTTCGTGTCCATCGGGTCGTTCTTCTTCTTCGTGCTGGTGGGGTTCCTCGTCTCGTTCGGCGACGCGAAGGAGTACTGGACGCACGCGCTGCTCGATCCGGCCCGCGTCGGTCGTCTCACCTACGCGTCGAACCAGGCGATTCGCGGCACGCTCGCGCGCTTCGGCCTGGAGAACGGCGCCCAGGTCGGCGTGTGGCTCGTGCTGGCGCTTCTGGTCGTGGCAACGGTGTGGTGGCTGGCCTCGCAGCTCGGGGAGATCGAGGCGTTCTTCGTCGTGGCGATCGGCGGCCTGCTGATCTCGCCCGTGTCGTGGGGCCACCATTGGGTCTGGATCGCGCCTGCGCTCGTGCTGCTCTCACGGCCTGCGATGCGCCGCCACTGGGCGTCGTGGGCGATCGTGGCGGTGTTCGCCATCGGGCCGCACTGGCTGTTCCCGCGCGACAACGACGTCGAGCGGAACTGGGCGTGGTGGCAGCAGGTGATCGGCAACCTCTACGTGTTCGTCGGGGTCGCCGTGCTGGTCACGCTTGCGGTACGCGTGGTGCGAGACCGCCGTCGAGCTGCTTCAACCGCAGGCTGAACAGCACCAGCACCACACCCCACAGGATCGCGAACACGCCGATGGTGATCACGAACGCCAGCGCGCCCGCGGCCGGGTTCACGACCAGGATGATGCCGAGCAGTACCGTCAGCGCGCCGGTGACGATGTAGAACCACTCGTTCGTCATCACCTTGCGCAGACGGATGGCGTCGACGATCTGCAGCACGCCGGTGACGAGCGCCCACACCGCGATGAGGAGCAGTAGAGCCGTCGCGGTGATACCCGGCCAGAACAACGCGATCAAGCCCGTGACCAGGCCGAGCACGCCGATGAGGCCGAGTGCCCAGCGCGCGGGCCACTCCTTGTGCGTCAGCGTCAGGTACAGCATCGTCGCGCCGTCGAAGAGCGCGTAGGCGCCCCACAGGATGATCAGCGCGAGCAGGGTGAGGCCGGGCCAGATCAGGGCGGCCAGCCCGAACAGGACCGCGAACACCCCGCGCACCGTGAAGAGCCACCAGCGTTGCATGGTCCGAGATCGTCTCGGCTGTCGCCGGAGCCTGCAACCTGAGACCCTCGTTCGGTGCTGATCCGAGTGGCTGACTGGGAACGGATCCGGTCCGGCGAGATCACGCTGCAGTTCCGGCGGTGGAAACGGCCGACTGTGCGCGCCGGCGGGACGTTGCGGACGTCGCAGGGCGTCCTGGCGATCGACGCGGTGGACGTCGTGTCGCGGGTGTCGCGGGCGGAGGCGGTGGCGGCCGGGTTCCCGACCGTGAAGGCGCTGAAGTCCTCAGTGGACGGACGAGAGGGCGCGCTTTACCGGATTCGCCTGCGTTTCGTGGGCGAGGACCCTCGCGTCGAGCTGCGTTCGTCGTCCGATGTGGACGGACTGGAGCTGAAGGAGGACGCCCTCGCGTTGCTGCGGCTGATCGCCGCCAACCCCGGCGTGCGGGCCGCGGACCTGGCCGCGTCGGTCGGCCGCGAGAAGCTGCCGTTCAAGGCGGACGTCCGCAAGCTCAAGGCCAAGGGGCTCACCGAGTCCCTCGAAGTGGGGTACCGCCTCTCCCCGCGGGGAGAGGCGTACCTGCGAACCCTGGACTAGCTCTGACCCGTGATGAGCGAGACCGCCCGGTCCTGCGTCTGCTCGTTCACCTCGGCGATCTGGAAGCCGCGCGCCACCGCGTGCGCCACCAGCTCCGGCTCCGGCGGCAGGCCGTACTTGCGCAGGTAGTGCGGCACGGCGCCGGCCCAGATCCACGTGCCGTCGGTGCGGAAGTTCAGCGGCACGTCCTGCTCACCGCTCTGCGAGAACTCGTCGAGGTCGTAGCTGCGCGCGGCCAGCACGACCGGCGCCGACTCGAGGTAGTTCAGCAGGCCGTCGAGCACCTGCGGGTCGACCGGCTGACGGTTCACCATGATGCGGCCGTCGTCGTTCTTGCCGTCGTACACGCGTGCCGTGCGCAGCTCACCCGAACCGGCCTGCGGCTGGGCGGGCGGCACCTGGTACTCCTGCTGCGGCGGCTGCTGGGGTTCCGGCTCGGGCGCGGGCAGCGGCGGCAGGCCGACGCGCTGGCGCCACCAGTCCGGGATCTGCTGGTCCGGCCGCGGGAACGTCTGCAGCTCGTCGCGGAAACCGATGGGCGGCGGCGCGTTGCGCCAGCGCGGCTCGTCCTCGGCGTTGAAGTCCACCGTGAACGCCGCGGGCGCCTCGATCTCGTACGTCGCGCTCAGCCACGTGCCCCGCTCGGGGTGGTACATGCCCCCGCGCAGGTGCCCGAACATCTGCACGACGTCCATCGGCGGCCGCACCGGTCGCAGCTGGCCATCGGGCCCCGCGAACGCCAGGTCGACCTCGATGTGCCGGCCTGCCGCCCGGTACTCGGCCCGGATGCGCTGCCAGCCCTGCGGTACGGCCGGCAGCATGGCACGGCCGATCTGCCGCACCAGCTGCTGCTGGTCCTGCTCGCTCAGCGGTGTAGCCGGCTGGCTCATGTGGTCCTCGCCCCTCTCCCCGTGAAAGCCCGCTGATCTTATCGGGCTGCCGCGACGCGCGCGGGCCGGTCACACACCCCGCGCCGTTCGCACCACGTTGAGTGGGTGTAGGCGCCCGCGGTTCCAGCCGATCGGCGGCTTGACCGGGTGCTCTTGAGCGGGGGCCGGGTGGCGTTTCAGAGTTGTTTCTCGCTGACCCAGGTTCCGTCGAGGAGGTTCTTGGGGAGGTAGCCGGATTCGACGGTGATGTCGACTCCGGCGTCTTGGGCGAGGCAGGCGATGGCGAGGACACGCCAGGCGATGAATCCCCCGGGGTCGTTCGCACGCTCGGCTGTGGCGGTCCAGTACTGCCTGTGGAGTTCGAGGGCTTTGGCGAGTGACTCGTTGAACCTGGCGAGCGCTTCTCCCCCGGCGTGCCGTTCGCCGCCATGTTGTCGATGACGCTGTCGACGTACTTCGGGTGGCCCTGCTGGAAGTTCTCTCCCTCGTACCTGCGGGTGCCCGGGGGCGAGTCGCGTACCGCGTCTGCCGCTGTGTGCTCGCCGGCGATCTCTTTCTGGTAGACGTCTTCCGCGGTTTTGGTGCGGTCGAGCAAGGCTTCGCGGCGGTCGATGATGTCCTGCGCCGCCGATTTCTGATCCGGGGTCGCGTTGTGCTTGACCTCGGGCATGTGCTCGAACGCGCTCGGCTTGAGCGGCGGGACGAAGGTCGGTTCGCTGTCGTAGTCGATCTGACAGCGCCGTGTCGACGCCGTAGGTGGAGCGGAACGAGAGGTTTAGCCGCTGCCAGTCGCAGGCAGCTTGGTAAGGAGCATGCCGCCCACTTCGCGCACGAGCTCTTCCTGCTCGGGCGGGCTCAGCGGAGCCGGGTCCGTCCTCAGAGGCCCTCACTCAGAGATCGGCCGGTGGGTGGCCGCGAGCCGCCTGGCCGGGCGCCGCCCGCAACCAGCGAGGGATCTGCTTGTCCCACACCGGGTCGACCAGCTTCCGTTCAGCAGGTCACGAGCTCGCCTGAGCGAGGCCGTCGCGGTACCAGTCCGGTTGATGCGACTCGACGCGCGGGAAACGGCTCTGCTCCAGCTCGAACTGGTCGGGTGCGGGCCAGGACGAGAAGTCCGGCCTGGCGTCCCAGTTGAACTTGATGTTGAACGTGTCCGGCCGGTCCAGCTTGTACTGGGCGCCGAACCAGGTTCCTTCGCCCTCGGCGTACATGCCGCGGCGGAGGTCCTGGAAGCGGTGCCACGTCTCCAGCGGCGGATCCCAGTCTCGCATCACGCCGTCCGCCCGAACGACCCCGACGCGGCCGTCGCTGTGCCTGCCGACCACGCGGTATTCGATCTGCACCCGCTGCCAGTCCTCCGGCAGGGCGTCGAGCAGCATCAGCGTCAGCTGGTCGAGCACTTCCTTCTGTCCGGCGGGGTCGAGCGTGGGCCAGCCAGTCATCGCGTCCGGTTCCTCCTTCGGATCGGTCACCCGACCCTATCGTTCGTTCTGCCAGCCACTGGTCTCCGCCTCGGCGGCGAGGTCGACCTGCTCGCGCAACCAGTCCGGCACGTGCTCCTCGGCGCGCGGGAAGAACTCCAGGTCGCGGACGTACGTGCCAGGATGCGGCCAGGCACCCCGGCGCCACTCGGGCTTCTCGTCGTAGTACAGCCGCACGTCCGGCTCGCCGCCCTTGTGCAGCGTGATGGCCGCGGAGTACCAGGTACCCCGGCCCTCCTCGTAGCAGGCGCCGCGGAACTCCGCGAGTTTCGGCGAGAACGCCTTCTGCAGCGTCGCGGGCTTCGTCGTCCCGTCCCCGGTCACCACGGACAGTGACCACATACTGGTCAGGACCGTCGACTGCACCGAGACCCTCGCGGTCTCCCAGCTCAGCGGTGTGGACAGCTCGATGATCTCAAGCAGCTCCGCGAGCAGAGGTTCAGCGCTTGTAGGGAGTTTTCGGTCCATAGTTCGTATTCTCCGGAACGTTGACGAACTCTTTTTCGAAGATCTCGCGGGTCACCGAGCCGTCGGGGTTCTTGGTGACCTCTGTCCAGCGCATCGTGACGGTCTCGGGCAGGCCGTCCTCCCGCCTGGTCATCTGCACCTGGTAGTTCGCGATCTCCTGGTTCGGATGGCTGGCGAACTTGGCCAGCTCCGTCTCCTGGGCGCGCCACGTGGACTCGTTGAGGAACCCGTCCTTGTTGTGCCCGCTGTTGGACGCGTTCATCTGGCCGAACATGTTGATGTACTCGCCGGGGCCGCCCGCCTCGTTCGCGACGACGTGTCCGCCGGCCCACTTGACCTTGTCGTAGTCGGGATCCGTCGCGTACGCGGCCTTGCCCTCGCCGCCGGCGCGGCCCTGGGCACTGTACTGACCGGAGTCGTCGCGGTAGTTGCTGTCGGACTTCCCGTAGCTCGGCGTGCCCGTGACCGCGTCGGTCTGGCCGCGTTCGTTGGTGTGGAAGTCCCACTGGTCGTTGACGCGGTACTGGACGTCGCCCATCAGTGGATAGTCCAGGTCCGGGTTGAAGCCGTGCATGTCGTCGTTGCTGCCAGTCTTCTTACCGGCGGTGGCCTCCACCCACTTCACGTCGCCGTTGCCGTCCGTGAAGAACGTCGTCTTCGTGCCGTTCGGGTTGTTCACGTTGAACTGCGTGTTCGGCGGAAGGCTGGTGTGATCCGGCGGCATCGTGTGGTCGCGCAGCGGCGCCGGGACCGTCGGCACGTCCTCGAGCGCACGAGGCGGGCCGGGGGCGTCCCGGACGCGGTCGCGCGGCGGTGCGTCGACGTCGCGCGGCGAACCCAAGTCATCCGGCGGGTTCGGGTCGCGGGTGAAGTGCGGGTTGTCCGGGTCCGTGTGGCCCGGACGGTCGTAGTCGACGAACTTCTCGTCGAAGTCGGGCGAGGCCTCGTCGATCCTGCCGCGCCTGGGCGGCGGGTCGTAGTCGTCCTGGCCGTTGCTCGGAGACGCCGCGCGGTCCTGCGCGTCGGTCGGGTCGAGGTCCTTGTCGTTGTCGCGGGTGCCGGGTGCGAAGCCGTCGTCGCTGGCCTTGGACTTGGAGCCGTCCGGGTGGTGGGTTTCCCATTCGCCGTTCGGCGGGATCTTCGGTTCGCGGGTGCCGTCGGGTCGGATTTCGGCGTCGCTGGTGAAGACGCGGCCGTGGCTGTCGGTCCAGGCAGGTTTGGTGGGCGCGAGGACTGGGGCGTCGAGGTTCTTGGACAGTTGCTGTGCGAAGTCGTTGCTGGCCGCGTCGCAGCCGATCAGGCGAACCGGTTTGCTGCCGTCGTAGCCGCTGTGCCGGAGCATGTCGGCGTACTCGGCGGGGGTGTAGTCGTGGCCGCCGATGCGTGCCTTGCCGTCCGGGGTGATGTGGACGTCGGCGGTGAAGTAGCGCGGGTCGTTGGGGACCTTGTGGGGGAGGTCGCCTATGTCCTTGTCGCCGCCGTGGTGGGAGACGCCGGCCGGGGTGCTTTCCGCGTGGCGGGCGTGCGCGTCCTCCGGGGACGGGCGGTCCGCGGGCGGGGCGTCGGGGTCGTGGCTGTTCGGCGCGTCCGGGTCGTGAGGCTTGTCCGGGGTGTTGTCGTGCGGCTTGTTTCCGTCCGGGCCGTGGTGGGGGGCGTCGCTGTCCGGGGTGCGGTGTGGTGCGTCCGCGTCGGGGCGATGGGGCGCGTCGGGACGGTGTGGTGTGTCAGGCCGGTGTGGTGTGTCGGGCCGGGACGGTGCCTGGGCAGTATCGGTGCCGCGGTGGCGGGGGCCGTCCGGGCTGTGCGGACGCGAGCCGTCGGGCCGGGTGCCGTCAGGACGTGAGCCGTCAGGGCGGGTGCCGTCGGGACGGGTGCCGTCGGGCCGGTTGCCGTCGGGACGTGAGCCGTCAGGGCGGGCGCTGTCGGGACGGTTGCCTGGGCCGCTGCCGTCCGGGCGGGACGGGCTGTCGGGGCGGTGCGGTGCGTCCGGACGGTTGGGGGCGTCGGGACGGGACGGTCCGCCGTGCGGGGTGTTGGGCCCGCCGTGCGGTGCGTTAGGTGCGTGCGGTGCGTTGGGCGCGTGCGGGGTGTTGGGGCCGTGCGGCGCGTTCGGGCTGTGCGGTGCGTCGGTGCGTGACGACGGCGTGGTGCTGCCGTGCGGTGCGTTGGGCGCGTCGGGACGCGACGGTCCGCCGTGCGGGCCGGACGGTCCCGTGTGTGGTGCGTTGGGGCGTCCTTGGGGTGCGTCCGGGCGTGAGGACGGCGCGTTCGGGGTGTCGGTGCGGGCTGAGGGGGCCGACGGGGCGTGCGGGGTGCCTGCCGAGGGCGCGTGTGGTGTTCCCGCGGAAGGGCTGTGGGTCGGCATGTTCGGAGTGGACGGTGCCGACGGGGCGTGCGCTGCGGCTGCCGAAGGTGTGGTGGCGCGGCTTGGGGGAGTCGCGTCTGGGCGGCCCGTGTTCGGGGAGCCGGTCGACGGGCTGTGCGGGGTGCCTGCCGAAGGTGCGTGCGGCATGCCACCTGACGGTGCGCCGCCCGAAGGCATTCCGCCCGAAGGCGAGGAAGGCATCGACGGGCTGGAAGGCATCGACGGGGCCGGCGGCGCGGTCGGCATCGACGGCGGACGTGCGGGGGCGTCGGCTCGGGACGCCGACGTCGACATGTCGGGGGAGCGCGGCGCGGGGGCGCTGGGGGCGCCGCTGCTGCCGGGGGTGCCGGTCCAGCCCTGGCCACCCGTCGGGGGACGGCCTCCTGCCGAGGGAGACGACGGTGCGTTGCCGCCGCCGGCGTTCGGGGCGCCGCCGCCCATCGGGCCTGCCTGGGCGGGCGTCGATGAGGGGGAGCTGTCCGGGGCACGGGTGGGGGCCTGCGGGGCGTCCGGGCGCAGCGGTGCCTCCGGCGGTGCCACCGAGGACTGGACGGTCTGGCCCGTGTTGCGGGGTGCGGCCGGTGCGTCCGGGGTCGACGAGGTGTGCGGGGCGCTCGGGCCCGCCGGTGCGGAAGGCGAGCCGGGAGAGCCCGGAGAGCTGTCGGGCGTGCGCGGGGCCGAGGCGTTGTCGGGAGTGCGCGACGGGGCGTCGGGCGTGGAGCTGTCGGGGGTACGCGAAGGCGACGGCGCGGACGAGGGCGACGAGCTGTCCGGAGCACGCGAAGGTGCGTCCGGCGACGAGGGCGAAGAAGGCGACCCCGGCGAAGAAGGCGACCCCGGCGAAGAAGGCGACGACGGTGACGAAGGCGACGACGGTGACGAAGGTGAGGAGGGCGACGAGGGCGAACTGTCCGGAGAGGACGGTGACGAAGGCGAGGAAGGTGAACTGTCCGGAGTGGACGAGGAAGGCGAGCCGTCGGGAGAGGAGGAAGAAGGCGAACCAGGCGAGGACGGCGAGAGGTCCGGGGCGTTGGTGCTGTGGAACAACCCACCGGGCTTGATGGACTTCGTGGAGATCACGTCCAGGCCGGTCACCTTGCCGACCAGCTTGCCGACGACCTTCATGATCTTCGTGAAGATCTCGACCAGCTTGCCCAGCAGCGGCGAGACCTTCTTGATGGTCTTGATGAGCTTCTGGATGAGCTCGCCGATGCGCGTCGCCCACTTCGAGATCGCGGTCACGGCCTGCGCCACGATCACCGGCGTGCCGAAGCCCAGCGTGAACACGGCCTCCAGCACCCACGTGATCAGCTTCGCGACCAGGTCGGCGATCAGGTCGCGCACCATCTCGCGCACGAAGCCGACGACCATACCCATCACGCCGACGACGGTGCCGACCGAGCCCGCGGCGGAAGCCGCGCCGGACAACGCGTCCAGCTGCTCGCCCGCGGACTTGCGGTAGGCGTCGGCCGCGGTTCCCGTCCATTCGCCGGTGCCGTCGACGGCGGCCTTGTAGTCGCCCGCGATCTTGCCGAGCTCCTGTGAGACGTTGCCCCACGTCGTCGAGTACGACTGGATCACCGGCGGGTCGCCCGCCAGCCAGTCCAGCGCGTCCTTCAACGGCTGCACGTGTTCCATCAGGAACGAGGCCGCGGACGACAGCAGCGTGCCGAACGGGTCGATCGCCATCGAGGCGGCGTCGGCGACCAGGCCGACGACGCCGAGGCCGCCCTCGATCCAGTTGCCCTCGGAGATGCCCTTGTACGCGTCCACCGCCGAGTCGGCGATGGAGAAGCCGGTCGCCCAGCCGTTGTCACCGGTGCCTGCGTTGAAGAACCCGGACGGCTCGGCAGGCGCCTGAGCCACCAAGGGGTTCGGCGACGACATCAGGCGCCGCCCTTCAGCGTCCGGATGATCTGGTCCTCGACCTCCTGGTAGTGCTTGGCGGTCGCGGTGACCTTCTTGGCGGTGACGTCCATGGCCTCCGCCGCGCCCTTCAGCGCGTCCATGCCCCACTGTTCGACGGGGTCGAGCAGCATCCGGAACGGCTGGCAGATGATCCCGTACGCGTCAGTCGGCATCGACACGGTGTTCGCCGCGTCCACTGCCCCCTGCAAACGCCCGTGCAGGCCCTCCAAGGCCTTGGCGTGCGCTTCCAGCACGTCCGAGGTGACGTTGAAACCACCGGCGGTCATCGAACCCCCTCAAGTTCGAGCAATGGACAGGAAGATCAGGAGAGCACGGACTGCCCGCCGAAGTCGTCGTCGTCATCCGGCGGCCGGCGGCGGCGCGGGGGAGGCGGCGGCGTCGGCCGCGACGGCGGCGGAGCGTCTTCCTCGACCCGGAAGTTGATCTCGTTGCGGTCGTACGGCGTGCGCGCCGGCTCCTCGGCGGGCGGCGCGGGGAAGTTCTTCTTGGCCTCGTCGAACAACACGTTGGCCGTCTCGTCCTGCGTGCCGATCGTCTCGGCCATGGCTTCCTGCAGCAGTTCGGGAATCCGGGACTGCGCGCGCTGCAGCAGCTTCATGATCTCGCCGCTCACCTCGGACATGCGCTTGCCGGAGGCGGACTCCTGAATCACCAGGTTCTGCAGGATCCCGTTGGACCCGACCAGGATCTCGATGGAACCGTCCGCGGAGCGCTCGGAGATCGTCATCCCCTGCACGCGCGTCGCCATCTCCTGATAGCGCGCGGCGCGTTCCTGGATGTTCTGGTTCCAGTTCGCGAGCATCTGCTCGGACCCGGCGATGTCCTCGGGCACCTGTGTTCCCTCCTGAGGCGGCGACGGACTCAAAGGATGACGCAGCCCGATCCGGTCCAGTTCCACACCGGGACCAAATCGGCCGTGCAGACCAAGCGGCGTTCCACTGATCGGATCAGTGGAACGCCGCTCGCTCGACTAGTTCACACCCAGCAGGTCGACGACGAAGATCAGCGTCTCGCCGGGCTTGATCACGCCACCGGCACCGCGGTCGCCGTAGCCCAGGTGAGGCGGGATGACCAGCTTGCGGCGGCCACCGACCTTCATGCCCTGGACGCCCTGGTCCCAGCCGGCGATGACACGGCCGCCACCGAGCGGGAACTGGAACGCCTCGCCGCGGTCCCAGGACGCGTCGAACTGCTCACCGGACGAGTGCGACACACCGACGTAGTGCACGGAGACGAACTGACCGGCCGTGGCCTCCGCACCGTCGCCAACGGTGATGTCCTCGATCAGCAGGTCGGCGGGCGCCGGGCCGTCGTGCGGGTCGACCTCAGGCTTCGTGGGGGCCATCACAACTTCCTCTCGGAACGGGGTTGTTCGCGGTCGATCCAATCACGCGGGGGCGCGCGCGGCCGAATGGCCTACGCGGAGCAGCTGCGGAGAAAGGCCGGGAAGGGCGGCAACCCTTCCCGGCCTCGCTTACGTCCTGAAGACATGAACGGCAAGAAGCTGTTGGCCGGTGCCGCCGTGCTGGCCGTCGCCGGAGTGTGTGTGAGCTCCGCGGTGCGGGACGAAATCCCCGCGCCACCACCGATCGTGGACCACGGGCCGGTGCGTCTCGTCGCGTTCGACTCGTGCGACAACGCGGTGGCCGAACTCCGCCGTGCCATGGCCCCGTACGTCAGCGCGTACGGCCTCGGGGGCGGCAACGTCACGTTCGCCGAGGGCATGGCGACGGACAACAGCGCGGGGGTCGCGCAGAAGAGCGTGCCCGACGCGCGCACTGCCACGCCGCCCACGCAGCAGCAGGGCCACTCGACGACCAACGTCCACGAGCAGGGCGTCGACGAGCCGGACATCGTGAAGACGGACGGGAAACGCGTCTTCTCCATCGCCGACGGCAAGCTGCGCGTGATCGACGTGGCGAGCAAGGCCGTCACCGGCACCGTCGACCTCGGTGAGCGCCGTGCGAGCCAGCTACTGGTCTCCGGCGACCGCGGGTTGGTGGTGACCGAAAGCCCTGTGCCGATGCTGGAGCCGACGCTGCCACCCGGCCGCCCGTCGTTCGCTCCGCAGTCCGGCACCGAGCTCGTTCTGGTGGACCTCAAGGGGCTCAAGGAGATCAGCAGCCTCAAGACCGACGGCTTCTACCTCGACGCCCGCCAGATCGGCGGCACCGCCCGCGTCGTCGTCCGCTCGCAGCCGCGCATGCCGTGGGTGTACCCGGACCAGAAGACGAACGAGGCGGGATCGTTGCGCCGCAACAGGGAGATCCTGCAGAGCGAGCCCATCACGTCGTGGCTGCCGCGCTACGAACTCGACGAGAGCGGCGCCAAGTCGAGCGGAACCCTGGTCGACTGCGCGAACGTCAGCCACCCCGTGGTGCACTCGGGGACGTCGATGCTGACCGTGCTGACGTTCGAGCTCTCCGGCAAGCTGGGCACCGGACAGCCGGTCTCGATCGTGGCCGACGGCGACACCGTCTACGGCACCGACCGCAGCCTCTACATCGCCGACGACCACCGCCTGCTGCCCGAACTCCCCTCCAGGCCACCGGTGCAGCGCCCGATCACGACGGCGATCCACCAGTTCGACATCAGCGCGCCCGGACCGCCGAAGCACGTCGCGTCCGGCGACGTCAACGGCACGCTGCTCAACCAGTACTCGCTGTCCGAGCATGACGGCGTGCTGCGCGTCGCCACCACCACGGGCACCGAAACCCGTTGCTGCTGGCGGATGCCGGCGGAACTGCTGCCGCAGCGGCAACCCGCGCCACCGCAGTCGGAGAGCTTCGTCACGACGTTGCGCCGCGACGGCAACCAGCTCACGAAGCTCGGCCAGGCCGGCGGACTGGGCAAGGGCGAGCGGATCTACAGCGTGCGGTTCATCGGCAGGATGGGCTACGTCGTCACGTTCCGCCAGACCGACCCGCTCTACACACTCGACCTGAGCGACCCCAGGCAGCCCAGGGTGACGGGCGAGCTGAAGATCAACGGGTTCTCCGCCTACCTGCACCCGGCGGGTGACGGGAAGCTCATCGGCGTCGGCCAGGAGGCGACCGACCAGGGCCGGACGACGGGCACCCAGGTGTCGTTGTTCGACGTGGCCAATCCCGCGTCACCGCAACGGATCGCGCAGTACCACCTGCCGGACACGAGCTCCGAGGCCCAGTTCGACCCGCACGCGTTCCTCTTCTGGCCGCAGGACGGCACGCTGGTGATCCCCGTGGCGTCGTACAAGGCGCACTACGAGGTCTCCTCGCTGGTGCTGCGCGTCGACGGCAACCAGTTGCGCGACGCCGGCAAGATCGTCGAACCGTCCAGTCAGGACTACGGCGGCGGGCAGCGGCGCACGATCGTGATCGGCGACCAGCTGTGGTCGATCTCCAGCGCGGGCGTGCAGGTCAACGCGCGCAACGGCCTGGCCCAGCAGGCCTGGCTGCCGTTCACGCGGTAGCGCGGTCCCCGTTGAGCAGGCGGTGCGACAACACCGTGCCGCCTGCCATCGCCGCCGGGATCACGACCAGCGCGGCGAGCGGGACCAGGCACAGCAGGTAGGTGGGCACGGCGAGCCCGAGCACCAGCCCGCGCCGCGTCGCGAGGATCTGCCTGCGCTGCTTGAACGACCGGCCGCGGCGGGTGAACGGGATGCCGGTGAGTTCGATGCCGAGCAGATAGCCGTTGATGCACACGGCCAGCACCGGCACGACCGTCTGCCCGACGATGGGGATGAACCCGCAGAGGAACAGCGGGATCGCGAACAGGATCGACGTGCCGACGAGCAGCAGCGTGCTGCGCAGCCCCACGAGGAACCCGCGCCACCAGCCGATCTGCTCCGCCTCCGGCACACCGCCGAGCTCGTCCTCGACCTCTTCGGAGATGTACTCGTAGAACGGGCCGCCGATCATGATCGTGATCGCGGTGAACAGCAGCACGCTCAGGCCCAGCCCGGCCGCGATCACCGAAATTCCGACGGCGACCTCGGCGACGTTCTTCCAGGTGTCGCTCCACGAGTCCGCGAAGCCCGTCAGCCACCCGGCGATCGCGTCGATGTTCGTGAGCAGGAACACCCAGCCGGTGATCATCAGCACCGTCGTGATGACCGCGGGCAACGCGCCGACCAGCACCCGCTTGGGTGAGCTGAACACCAGGCGGAACCCACGCAGCAGCAGACCGACACCGGCACCGAAGTCCTTGATCACGCGCGCAGGATAGTCGGTTTCGTCCCCTGTCGAGACGAGGTGGAGCGTTTTCGCCGCGAACGGCATGATGGCGGCCCCGAGCGTGGGAGGCGATGAGGTTGAGCGACCCTGCTGTGCACGCCGTCGTCGTCCCGGACGGTCCGCTGCCGATGCTGCCGCCGTCCACCTGGGAGTCGAGGGCCGTGCGGGACGCGGTCGCCGCGGAGTCGCCCGGCGCCGTGATCGCGATCGCGCGCAGGGCCCACGGTCTGCGCCAGGACGAGCTGGGCGCGCTGGCCGGGTTCTCCCAGTCGGCGATCTCACGGCTGGAGTCCGGCAGCAACATCGCCTACGACCTGCGCGTCCTGCGCACGTTGCAACGGCTGCTCGGCGTTCCCTCCCACCTGCTCGGACTGACCGACCGCACGGTGCCGATGCGGTCGGGCGACGTTGTGGTCGGCATGGAGGGCAAGGCGCTCATGGCGTTGTGCGCCTCCGCCGTCTTCAACGCGGACAACGACGACGACGCGGTGAGCCAGTTGCTCGTGCTGCGCCGGATCATCAACGACGCGCACAACTGGCGCGCGACCGGCGCCCTCATGCCCGCCGTTCGCAGCATGTACGACGTCATCGACGCGTTGCGCCGCAACGCGCGTGGCGAAGTCCGTCGGCGGTTGCTCGGCACGGGCGCGATGTACGCGGAGTTCTTCGGCTGGCTGCACGAGGAGGTCGGGGACCTGCGCAACGCGTCCGCGTGGACGTCACGGGCGTTGGAGCAGGGGCAGGCCGCGGACGACAGGGACGTCGTCGCGTACTGCTACGTGCGGCTGAGCCAGCTCGCGGAGGCGGACGGCGACGACGACCGCGTCATCGGCCTGGCGCGCGCCGCACAACGCGAGACCGGTGCGAGCCCGGTCGTGCGCGCGATGGCGTTGCGGCAGGAGGCGCGCGGTCTCGCACGGGCGGGCCAGGACGCGTGCATGGCGCGGTTCGACCTCGCGCAGGCATTGGTGCTGGAGGTGCCTCCGCCGCAGTCCGACGAGTACTCGATCGGCTACTGCTTCACCGACCTGCACGTCGAGCTGCAACGCGCCGCGAGTCTCGTCGACCTCGCCGACCATCGTCGCGCCATCGACGTCTACACGCAGCTCATGCCGCGGTGGGGCAGCGCGTGCCAGTGGGAGCAGGGCGTGCACACGGCCACCCTCGCCTACGCGCACGCCGCCGCCGGTGATGTGGAACGGGCCGTCGAGCTGGGGTTCGTCGCGCTGGACCTGGCCCGTGTGACGGGCTCGCAGCTCATCGTGAACGAGCTGGCCAGGCTCGGGCCGTGGGCGGCGACGCCCGCGATGGCCGAGCTCACGGCGCAGCTCCGGTAGTCGCTGTATGCGAGTTCCGCATACGTGGCCCGCAAACCACCGTGCGGCCACCACGCTCTACGCATGGCTGTATTGCTGGTCCGCAAGCGTGCGGGTGTCGTAGGTGAGACACAACGCACGTGCCACCTCGTGCCCGTGCCTGACGACGAGACGCCGCTCGCGTTGACCGCCTACTGCGGCGAGCTCATCCGTCAGGGCGAGGCCGAACTGCTAGCCCGGCCGTCCGGTATGCCGTGCGTCGACTGCCTGTTCCGGGTGCCACTAGGTCGAGGCGATGCAGGCCGTGCCGATCCGGCGGAACCCGACGCGCTCGTAGACCCGCGCGATCTCCTGGCTGCCGGCCGACAGGAACACCAGCTCAGCGCCCCTTTCCAGGGCATCACGTGCCAGTGCGGCGGTGACCGCGCCACCGAGGCCACGCCGCCGTGCCGCCGGCAACGTGCCGATGCCCGCGATCTCGACGACGTCACCCGCCCGTTGCGCGGTGCCCACCGCCAGTACGCCCTCGCCTGGCAGGTCGGCCACCGCGTGCCGGTGGCGGGTGCTCCCCGGGACGGCGCCTTCGAGCGCCGCGTCCCGTTCCGCCACACCGGCTTCACCTCGTCCCGTGCCCGGCGACGAGAACGCCAGTTCCGCCACGACGGATACCTCGGCAGGCAGCGTGCCGAGCACGCGCACGTGCGGATGCGGTTCCGGCAGCTTCTCAGGGTCGAGCACCAGCAACGGAGCTTGGAGCACCTTCAAGCCGGCCTGCCGGGCGACGTCGAGCAGGCCCGGCGTCGTCTCGTGCAGCCACTCGAACGCTTCGGGCACACCGAGTTCGAGCTGTCGTTCGCGCACCTCCAGCACGTCGGCGACCGTCGGCCGCCCGCCGGGGAACCGGGGACGCGCGTAGTACGGGTAGCCGTCGCCCGCCTGGACGAACAGCACCAGCTCACCGTGGTCCTCGACGCGAGATCCCGGCCGGGGCACAGAGTCGTAAAACTTCTCCAGAATGGTGAGCACGAAGGATCACGCTAGCTACCTTTGGCGGTATGACGCACGGCAATTACCGCAGCGAACTGTCATGAGGGCCCTGGCGGCGCTCGTCGCCCTGCTCCTGGTCCTCACCGGCTGTGGCGGCGACGGCGAGGACCGGTTCGCGAGACCCGGCGCGCCCAAGCAGTCGCCGAGCGGGAAGTTCGTCGCGCACGCCGAGAGCGCGAGCGAGGTACGGGTGACCGACCGCAACGGCGGCGACGTGTTCCGCAAGTCCTACGAGTACGCGACGAGCTCGCGGGCGGACGGCATCGGCGTCGTGTGGCTGTCCAAGAAGGACCAGCTGTGGGTGCTGGTCCCCGGTGACACGACCGAACGCATCGAGGCCGGGCCCGACGGGGTGTGGACGGCGGTCGAGGCCGAGCTACCCGGGGAGATCACGCGGCTCGGGTGAGGGATCCTTCTCGCCCTGCGCGAGCCTCCTGCCGCGCTCCAGCTCCGCGTCGAGCTCGGCACCGAGCAGCACGGCGATGTTCGAGATCCACAGCCACACCAGGAAGACGATCACGCCGGCGAGTGAGCCGTAGGTCTTGTTGTAGGACCCGAAGTTCGCCACGTAGACCGCGAAACCGACGGTCGCGAGCGCCCACAGCACGATCGCGAGCAGGCTGCCGGGGCTGATCCAGCGGAAGCCGGGCTGCCGCACGTTCGGCGCCGCCCAGTACAGGATCGCGAACGCCAGGCTCACGAGCAGCAGGATGACCGGCCACTTCGCGATGTCCCAGACCGTGACCACGGTGTCGCCGAGCCCGATCGCGTTGCCGACCGCGTCCGCGACGCCGCCGGTCAGCACGAGCGCGCCGAGCGTGAGCGACACCAGCACCACCGAGCCCAGCGTCAGCGCGAGTCGCAGCGGCACCAACTTCCAGAACGGCCGGCCCTCCTCGACGTCGTAGACGGCGTTGCAGGCCCGCATGAACGCTCCGAGGTAGCCCGACGCGGTCCAGAACGCGGTCAGCAGACCGATGATGCCCAGCAGACTCGCGGCGTTCTGGCTCTTCCGCAGCTCCTCGATGGACGACTTGACCACGTCGCCGGCCTGGCCGGGCGCGACCTGGTCGACGTACTTCAGCAGCTCCTGCGTCGTCGCGTCGCCGAGCAGCGCGAGCGCGGACGTCAGGACGATGATGCCGGGGAACAACGACAGCACCGCGTAGTAGGTGAGCGCGGCCGCCCAGTCGGTCAGGTTGTCGTCGCCGAACTCCTTGACAGTCCGCTTGAGAACGCCCCACCAGGCGCCTTTCGGCAACCTGGCGGGGCCGTTGACGGTCCTACCTGCGGGCACGGCGCCATCCGAAGGAACGGGTACCGGTGCCGACACCGGCGAGGTGCAACGCGAGCAGCAACAGTCCGAGCACGACCAGGGTGTTGACCGTGATCACTTCACCGAGCGCCGCCTTCGCCAGGTCCAGGATCAGGGCGAGGCCGAACGAGACCGCGGCGATGATGGCCAGCATGTGTCCACCTCCTGCCAATTGGTAGAGCACTGTGTTGAGGTGCGGATACCCACTTCGTTGACGGGGAATCGCGCCGTTCGGAGCAACGGACGTGTCATGATCGGTCCCGTGGACGTCCAGCGCTGGCAAGCAGCCGCGGTTCCGTGGTGGGTGACCAAGGTCGGGCTCGTCGGTGGGTGGATCGCCGCCTTCTTCTTCACCGTGAGCGCGAACGAGGCGCCGTGCACGGCCGCGCAGCCGTGTTTGCCGGACCCGCTGTTCTCTCTCGCCGTGGTGCCGTTGCTGGCGACACCGTTGCTGCTGTTGTTCAACCGCGTGCTCACGGGCTGCGCGATGGGCGTGCTGTTCGGTGCGCTGGACATCACGCTCGACGGCAGTGCGGTCGCGAACCTGGCGTTCGGGCTGCACGCCGGTGCGTGTGCGTTGGTTGCGGTGTGGACGGTCCGGGCGCGGGCTGACCAGCACGAGGCGGCGGGCGCGACGATCGTTTCCCTGCCGGACCTGCCGCCGCAACGCGGAGTTCTGCGCGTGGTCGCCGTGCTGCTGGTCGTGTTCGGGTTCCTGACCTTCGTGCAGTACGGCCTCACCAACGCCGCGATCGAGCAGCACATCGCGAACGCCAGCCGCGTCGAGGCGCAGGTCGTCGAGATCAAGGACACCTACGAGGTGTGGGTGGAACTGCCGGACCGGCAGCGCGCCGCGTTCCAGCCGCTCGCGCCGGAGTCCTACCGGGTCGGCGACGAGGTGCCGGTGCTCGCGGACGGCACGTGGGTGCGGATGGAGAACGAACCCGAGGACGTCACGTGGTGGCTGACCATCGGCGGTGCCGCCGTGTTCTTCGCGATCATGCTGGCCGCGCGGGAACGCCGCCGCCGCGCGTTGTGGTCGGGCCCGGTGAAGGCGATCCGGCTGCAGGCGCGTCCGCTCGGGCCGCGCCGGATCCTGTTGCGGTACGGCAAGGAGGACGTCGCCACGGTCACCACGCTTGCCGACCTCGGGCTGGAGGAACCGCTCTACCACGACACCGAGCAGTTCGGCCGGGTGTGGCGCGGCGAGGAGGACCCGCCGCCAAGGCTCGACCCGGCCGAGGTCCTCGTCGCGGGGGAGTGGCACCACGGCGGCCAGGTGGCGTTGCTGGTCGAGGGAGAGGTCATGGCGACGAGCACGCTGAACCGCGTCCGCCCGCGCCACACCGTCCACAGTGCACACCTGCCGGGCCTGCCGGTCACCGCGGGCACACCGGTCGACCTGCCGCACGCGATCTGGCCGGGCGACCGGCGGCGGATCGAGGGCGTGGCGCTGCTGCTCGGCGCCGCCGGGGCGTTGATCGCGCTGAAGTCCTATCCGGAGCTGATCGTGCTCGGGCTGATCGGCGTGCAGTGCGTGCTATCGGCGGTGACGCGGTTCCAGCCGATGCTGCGTCTCGACCACAACTCGGTCGTGCTCTACACCGGCATCTTCACCTACCGCGTGCCATGGGCGCAGCTGCACGGCGTGCGGCGGTCCGGCCCCCAGCTCATGCTCGCGTTCGGCCCGCACGGCGACGTTCTCACGACACCGCACCTGCCGGACAGGGAGGCGGGCGAGAAGGTGATGTGGGCGCGCGCCCGGTCGTTGATCGCCGAACACCCCGGCGGCCGCGTGACGCGCAAGCTCAACATCAGCGTGCTCGTCGGCGCGGTCTACGCCGCGCTGGTGCTGTTCATCTGAGCTTGGCCACGGCCCGGAGCAGACGCTCCACATCGGACTCGTCGGTGTACGGCCCGATGCCCGCCCGCACGGCGCCCTTGTCGCCCAGGCCGAGCCACCGCGAGCACTCGATCGCGTAGAAGTGGCCGGCGGGCGCGTTCACGCCCTCGGCCCCGAGCCTGCGGTAGACCTCGGCCGGGTCCAGCCCGTCGACGGAGAACAGCACGGTCGGCGTGCGCGACGAGGCCTTGCCGTAGATGCGCACGCCGAGTTCCCGTAGCCCGGTCTCCAGCTTCTCGCGGAGGCCGAGCTCGTACTCCTCCAGGCCTTCCAGCGACCGCATGAACTCCACGGCCGCCGTCGTCCCGGCGAGCAGTTCGTACGGCAGCGTGCCCAGCTCGAACCGTTCCGGCACGGCGTTGCTCGACGGCAGCAGCTTGTCCGGCCGCAACGTCTCCAGCAGCTCGGGCGCCGCCGCCAGCACGCCGAGGTGCGGGCCGAGGAACTTGTACGGCGAGCACACGAAGAAGTCGGCGTCCAACGCCTCGACATCGACGGGCACGTGCGGTGTGTAGTGCACGCCGTCGACGTAGACGAACGCCGCCGCCTCGTGCGCCGCCCGCGCGATCTCCGCGATGGCCGGGCGCGTGCCGAGCAGGTTCGACGCCGCCGTGATCGCGACGACGCGGGTGCGGTCGGACAGCAGCTTCGTCACCGACTCGACGGGCAGCTCACCGGTCGTGCGGTCGAACGGCGCCCATCGCACCGTGGCCCGCGCGGCCTCGGCGGCCTGCACCCACGGCCTGATGTTCGCGTCGTGGTCGATCCTGGTCACGATGACCTCGTCGCCCGGCCGCCAGTTCTTCGACAGCGTGCGGGCGAAGTCGTAGGTCAGCTGGGTCATGCTGCGCCCGAACACGATGCTGCCGGCGTTGAGGAACTCCGCCATCGTGCGCCGTGCGGTCCGCACGATCTCCTCGGCCCGGCGCTCGGCGGCCGTGACGCTGCCCCGGTTGGAGACCGCCGAGGTCAGGGTGTTCCTGACCGCCTCGGCCACGACGTCGGGCACCTGCGCGCCGCCGGGCCCGTCGAAGTGCGCGGCACCCTCGCGCAGCGCGGGGAAGTGGGCGCGGACCGCAGCGACGTCATAAGCCATGCCCTCATGGTGCTGGAGCACCCACGAATCGGGAAAGGATCAACCGGAGGGTGCTTACCTGTTTGTTCGCGTCGAAGTCCGGGTCGATCAGCCTGCCGAACAGGCGCGGCGCGCCACCGGTAACCCTGCTCGGTGAAGGCCCGTTCGAGCCTCGCCCTGCTCAGGTCGGACTTCTCGCGGGCCAGTTCGGCGCCGCTCGGGGAGAGCAGCACGAGCTGCTTGCCGTCCGCGAACACCGACTCGACCTGATCGCGGCCGACCGAGCGCTCGGTTTCGGGTTATGGGAGGTAGAAGGTCAGCAGATCGCTCGTGACCGGCGGAAACAGCCTGGTCATCAACGCTGGTTTCGGGCCGGGGTAGACGTCGGAGAAGATCCGGCGCAGGCCGTCCATGCCGTGGGGGCCGAACAGCAGCGGCGCCAGCAGGTCCGGGGCGATGCCCGCGCCGCCCTGCGCGCCGGGGCCGAGCAACGTGCGGCCCCACTCGTACGGGCCGATCTCGGTGCCGTCCCAGCGGAAGCGCACGTGCGTGCGGTAGAAGCCAAGCACCACGTCGTCGGGCTCGTGGCCTCGCAGACGTTGTGCGAAGACCGGCCGCAGGTGCTCCAGCAGCTCCGGGATGGAGGGGATGCGCACCAGGTACTGGTCGAGGTCCGGTCGCCTGGCCTCCAGGTGTTCCTCCAGCGCCGGGTGCCGTTCGCCGATCTCGGCCGGGTTCACCAGTGTCACCAGAGCTTTCACGGCGTCGTCGTCGATGCCGGCGATCTCGCCGAGCACGACGTCGCCCTCTTCCTCCGGCGTGCTGCGGCCCGTGGCGACCGGGATGCCGTCGCGGTCGACGATCCACGTGGTCGAGCCGGTGCGGTCGATCAGCCAGCGCCAGCACGGCGTGCCATGGGCCACGCGCAGGTCCGCACCCTGCTGGGCGTCGTCCTGGAGCCTGTCCAGCACCGGGATGTCGGCCTCGGTCGCGCGCCGGATCGTGTGTCCCGCAACGGCTTTCGGCCTGGTGGCGAGCGGCCGGTTCTGCTTGACCGGGATCGAGTAGGTGTAGCCGAACTGCCGGTAGAAGTACGGGACGCCCATCACGAACTGGAGCAGGTGACCGCGTTCGGCCGACCTGTCGTGCGCCCAGCTCATCAGCTGCCGCACCAGGCCCCTGCCCTCGTACTCGGTGTCGGTCGCGACCTGTTCGATCTGCCCTGCCGGGATGTCCAGGCCGGCCAGCGTCACCGTCTCGTCCATCAACGTGAGGGTGGAGACGATCCGGCCGTCGTCGTCGGCGACTCCGACCCAGTCGCAGCCCGCGTCCGGATCGGTCATCAGCAGGCGGGCGTCGACGCCGTCACTGGGGTCCATGCGCGAGACGATGAGATTCTCGATCTGGGGAAGGTCTTCCGGTCGCGAGGTACGGATTTCCACGGTCGCAGTGTTTCCAGGGCGGTGGTTGTCCGCAAACGGATTTACGGTCGCGGCATGGACTGGAACAAGCAGTTGACGGACCAGCTCGAGTTCCACTGGACCGTCCAGGCGCGGCCGCGGCTGGAAGGGCTGACGGACGAGGAGTACCTCTGGCAGCCCGTGCCCGGCGCGTGGACCATCCAGGAGGACAACTCGATCGACTGGCAGTACCCGGCGCCCGAACCGACGCCGGTCACCACGATCGCGTGGCGGATGGCGCACATCATCGTCGGCGTGTTCAACGCGCGCACGGCTTCGCACTTCGGTGGCCCACCGGCCGACTACGCGACCTGGCAGTTCGCTCAGAGCGCCGACGAGGCGTTGAAACAGCTGGACGACGCGTACGAGGGGTGGATGGCCGGCGCGCGCACGGCCGACCTGTCGAAGGCCGTCGGGCCGGCGGAGGGACCGTTCGCGGAGGAGCCCATGGCGACGCTGGTGTTGCACATCAACCGTGAGGTGATCCACCACCTCGCGGAGGTCGCGCTACTCCGTGATCTGTACCTGAGGGAGAGCTAGAGCCTGTATCGACCTGGTCCCGTGACCGCTCGTTAACCATCCGTTGACCATGTACATCGATCGTGTGCAAAACATCCACACGATCGGGGAGTGCTCATGGCGCGGTGGAGTCCACTTGCTTTAGTCGTCGGTTTGCTGGCGGCGGTCGGCCTGTACGGGTCGACCGCCGCTGTCGCAGCAGCCCCGCTCACTGTCGCGCAGGCGATCGCGACCCAGAACGGGTCGTCGGCGACCGTCCGCGGTTATGTCGTCGGCCAACCCACGGCCACGACGACCGTCATCCGTTCGGGTTATCCGAACGACTACGCGCTCGCGCTCGCGGACTCGGCGTCCACGACCAGCACTTCGAGCATGGTCTACGTGCAGATCACCTCGTCGTTCCGTGCGGCGTGGGGCATGAGGTCGAACCCGTCGCTGCTGGGTAGGCAGATCGACGTGACGGGCTCGCTGAGCGCGTACTTCTCGCACGCCGGGCTGACCTCGACCACGGCGTTCGCGTTCGCCGGCACCACACCGCCGCCGACCACGACGGCACCGCCTTCGAACTGCCTCGCCTACTACGCGGCGGCCTGCGGCAAGTCCGGTGCGGCGCTGAAGTCGGCGTTGAACGGCATCATCCGCAGCCAGACCAGGCTGACCTACGCGCAGGTCTGGGAGGCGCTGAAGGTCACCGACCAGGACCCGGACAACTCGGCGAACGTGATCCTGCTTTACAGCGGCACCTCCCGCTCGAAGACGGCCAACGGCGGCGACCAGAACGACTGGAACCGCGAGCACGTCTGGCCCCAGTCGCACGGTCCCTTCGACACCAACACCCAGCCCGGTACCGACCTGCACCACCTGCGGCCCGAAGACGTGACGGTGAACGCGGTTCGAGGCAACCTGGACTTCGACAACGGTGGCAACCAGACCCACCCGGAGGCGCCCGGCAACGTCTTCGACGCCGACTCGTGGGAGCCGCGCGACGCCGTGAAGGGTGACGTCGCGCGCATGCTGTTCTACATGGCCGTGCGCTACGAAAGCGGCGACCAGTTGAACCTGGAGCTCAACAACTCGACGTCCAACGGCTCACAGCCGTACATGGGCAAGCTGTCGGTGTTGAAGCAGTGGAACCTGCAGGACCCGCCGGACGCGTTCGAGCAGCGCCGCAACCAGGTGATCTTCGACAGCTACCAGCGCAACCGCAATCCGTTCATCGACAACTACCGGTGGGCGGACTCTATTTGGCCGTAAGGCGTTCGAGGAAGGGGCGCTGCGCGGAGACGATCTTCGCGCTCGCCTCTTCCACGCCGAACCACTGGACGCGGTCGACCTCGGGGAACGTCCTGCGCTGACCCGACTTCGGCGGCCACTCCATCTCGAACGTGCCGGGCGTGACCGTCGCGGGGTCCAGGTCGCCTTCGAGCGCCCAGACCGTGATGACCTTGCCGGAGCCCTTGGCCTCGCCGAGCGGGATCAGCTCGCCGTCCGGCACCGGCAGCCCGAGCTCCTCCTCGAACTCCCTGCGCGCGGCCACCTCGGGCGTCTCGTCCTCGGTGTACTCGCCCTTCGGCACTGACCACGCGCCGGCGTCCTTGCGGGCCCAGAACGGGCCGCCCATGTGCCCGAGGAGCACCTCCAGCTGCTCGTGCCTTCTGAAGAGCAGGATTCCGGCCGACCGTTTCATACTGTCCAGCATGGCGGACTGGGTCCTGCACGTGGACCTCGACCAGTTCATCGCGGCGGTCGAGGTGCTGCGCGATCCGTCGTTGCGTGGCAGGCCCGTGGTGGTGGGCGGCAACGGCGACCCGACCGAACGCGCGGTCGTGGCCACCGCGTCCTACGAGGCGCGCGAGTTCGGCGTGCGCTCGGGACTGCCGCTGCGGACCGCGTTCAGGAAGCTGCCCGACGCCGTCTACCTGCCGGTCGACCACGCGCTGTACGAGGCGGCGTCGGCGGACGTGATGGCCGTGCTGCGCTCGTTCCCCGTGGTCGTCGAGGTGATGGGGTGGGACGAGGCGTTCGTCGGCATCTCGGCGGACGACCCGGTGGCGTTCGCGCGGTCGATCCAGGCGGCGGTGGTGGAGAGGACCGGTCTGCACTGCTCGGTGGGCATCGGCGACAACAAGCTGCGGGCCAAGATCGCGACCGAGTTCGGCAAGCCCGCCGGCGTCTTCCAGCTCACCAGGGAGAACTGGGTCGAGGTGATGGGCCACCGGCCGACGTCCGCGCTGTGGGGCATCGGCGCGAAGACCGAGCGCAAGCTCGCCGAGCTGGGCCTCGTGACCGTGACGGACCTGGCTTCCGCGCCGGTGGAGGAGCTGGCCCTGCGTTTCGGCCCGCGGATGGGCCCGTACTACCGGACCGTCGCCCAGGGCGCGGGGGACACGGTCGTGAGCGCGACGCCGTGGGTGGTGAAGTCCCGCAGCCACGAGAAGACCTTCCAGCAGGACCTGGTGTCGATGGACGACATCCGCCGCGAGGTCGTGGCGCTGGCGCACCAGGTGGCTGTAGACGTCGTCGCCGAGGGACGTCCTGTCGTGCGCGTGGGCGTGAAGGTGCGGTTCGTGCCGTTCTTCACGAAGGTGCGGCTGATGAAGCTACCTGCGCCGACGTCCTCCGCAGAGGAGCTGGCGGCCGCCGCCCTGGTCGTGCTGGACCGCTTCGAACACGGCCGTGCCGTCCGTCTTCTCGGAGTACGCGCGGAATTCTCCGACGATGATGTCGAACCGGAACCTTCTCCTTCGACGTATCAGTAAGTAGAGGATGCACCGCTAGGAGAAGAAGATGACCGAATCATCGCTCACACACCGCGACCGGGCCGTTCTCAGAGCAGTCGCCGACGGCCGCTGCGAGATCGCCGGAAGCTCCCTGCTCGTCGACGGCCTGTGCTGCGCCGACCAGTTCGCCGGGCTGCGGCTGAGGACCGCGGGCCTGATCAGCACCCGTCCGGGCCCCGCCGCGCTGACCACGGCGGGCTACGAGATGCTCGCCGCCTGATCTTTGCGGAAGACCGACATCAGGTACCGGTTCGAAAACCGATAGGTGCCGTCCTGGTTTTGGAACGGTTCGACCGCGGCTCTGATTTTATCCGCGACTTTCTCCTCCCCTTCGCTCTCGATGACGCGCTGGTAGCTGCCCACGCTCAGGAAGCTGCGCAGCATCGTGGCCTCGTCGGGAAGCACCTAAGCGCTGAACGCCGTCACGACGTCGAACGTGCCGTCCTGCCAAGGCAACCGCCCCAGCGGCACCTCGTGGAACTCGGCGGTGCTCGCCTGCCGCGCGAGCGCGATCATGCGATCTTCCAGGCAGGCATGGACATCTGCGCGCCCAGCGCTGCCCGCTGCCCGGCCTCGCGCCCCCACAGCTCGCCTTCCTGTTCCACCTGCACCCCGGTCATGGTGCGGACCCTAGCCCGCTGATTCCAAGTGATGTCAACGGTTCCGCATGCGCGGTGTCCTTGATGTGTCCTCTTTCCCTTGCTACGGCGTACCTCTGGCGGTGTTGATGACCGTCCCCGTTGATTTACTCTGAGTTGTGGCCTCATCGGGTTGGAGGCGTTCCCTCCGCCGCCCTCCCGGGGTGCACGCGGGCGGGCCGGGCCGAGGACTGTGGGTTCGGTCGGGGACCCCGTGCGATGGGAGCGACGAATGGCTTCACAGCTCAGGTGGATCCGCAGCTCGTACAGCAGCGCCAGCGGCGACAATTGCCTGGAGTGCGCGAGCACCGGTACGACCGTGTGGATCAGGGACTCCAAGAACGCCGGCCGACGACTCGAAGTGTCGCTGACAAGCTGGCTCGCGTTCGTTGCGGCAGCACTCCGGACCTGAGTCAATCGCCCGATCGTGTGGTCAAGTCTTGATCACGTCTTGGTGTGCCCCTGAAGTAGCCGCTCTTTTTTGGTGTATCTCCTTCTGCTGTCTGCCAAATGGTTGACAGCACTACGAGTATGCGCTTTTGGAGCGCTACCATTCTGCTACCTAGCAGAATGAAGGGAGACGTGTTACCACCGTGAACAGTCCCGTTGTTCTGCAGAAACGCCTGCTCGACGAGCTCAGGCAGATGCGGGACGATCTAGAACTCACCCAGCAGGCCGTCGCGGAGGCTCTCGACTGGTCGGTCTCAAAGCTGATCAGGGTCGAGAAGGGTGAGAACAAGGTCTCGGTCACCGATGTCCAGGCCCTGCTCTTCCACTACGGGGTGACGGACAAGGAGCGAGTCGACGAGCTCGTCGGGCTGGCCAGGGCCATCAAACGCTCGCGTTCCGCGTGGATGGACAAGTACAAGGGGTTCTTCAGCGAGCAGTTCGCCAGGTTCCTGGAACTGGAGACGTCCGCCATCCGATTTCGGCAGTGTCAGCTGAACGTCGTTCCCGGACTGCTGCAGATCTCGGACTACGCGCGCGTGCTGGTCGCCGGCAACGCTCCCGATGAGGCCGCCATCGCGCGTGGCGTCGAGATTCGCCTGCACCGCCAGTCGGTGCTGGAGCCTGACGGTCCCGAGATCTTCATCATCGTCGACGAGGCCGTGCTGCACCGGGTGATCGGCAGCGAGGACGTGCTGCGGCGCCAGCTCGTGAGGATCAAGGAGGTCGCCGCGCTGCCGCACGTGACGATCCAGATCCTGCCGTTCGCCAAGGGCATCCACCCGGCGATGAAGAGTTCGTTCTCCGTTCTCGCCTTCTCCGAGGACGAGGACGACTTCGCGTTGCTGATCGAGCAGCCGTACAAGGACAACCTGCTCACCGCGGGGCCGGAACTGAAGGAGTACCTGAACTACTTCTACCAGCTGGAGAAGTTCGCCCTGCCGGCGAGCGAGACCCCGAACGTGATCGACCGGCGACTGGAACAACTGGGAGGCGTTTGATCGCTGTGGCCGGGCGGGTGGCTGCTGGAACAGCCACCTGCCCGATGGCAACCGATACCGACCCCAAGTCCCATGAGGCGAGGCGATGTCGCCGTTCGTCAGCGTATGACGTTCGACCCCTGATGAGTTCCGCCATCCAGGTCCCCTTCAGGTGATTGGCCCTCGCCGCACTGATCCAGCCCGGATCTGTTCGTCGAACCCGGTCCCCAGGAGGCGCACCATGTGCAGCAGCACCAGAAATCCCATCCTTCCCCTCGTTCCCTGCGCGCGAGACGGGGGAGGTCGGCGAGATGGGCATATTCGCTAGCTACAGCTGTAGCGACGGAGGGCAGATCGCGGCGCCGGTGGTCGAGGTATTGCGGGGGCATGGTTTCGACGTGCTCTGGGACGCCGATCTGAGCTCCTCTCATCCGATGTCCATCCAGGCCTGGATGGAGAACGCGGTCCGGGAACGCATCATCGTGGTGATCGTGTCGGAGTCGTACCTGAAAGCGTTGCTGTCCAACGATTTCATGGAACGCCTCGGTGTCCGCTACGAGCTGGGGCTGATCCGGCAGAAGCTCTACCACCACGTCGGGGCGGACAGGTGTCCGGTGGTGGTCGTCGTGCCGCCGGGGATCGAGGTGAACTCGCTGCCGGCCTTGCTGCAACAGCTCGTGGTTCATCGGTTCGATCCGAGCACTCGCGACGGTGAGGAGGAACTGGTGCGGAGTCTCAAAGCGCTTGAGGAGGGCAGCCGCAGCCGCCCGTCGCCCGCCGTGCGGGAGAGCGACGAGGTGTACCGCACCCGTGCGACGTTGAGCGGTCTGCAGGCAGAGCCGTTGTCCTCGGAGAAGGCGTACCTGCTGGCGCGGGAGCTGGTGGAGCGCGGCGCCGGTGACTTCGAACTGGTCAGAGGGTTCGAGTCGGTCGCGGCCGTGGCCAAGGCCCGCGGTGACGTCCGGCTGGTTCGGCGCCTGTCCGAGGTGTGCCTGCGGACGTTGGCGTCCGGGCCGCCGTTGAGGGGCGAGGAGGAGCTGAAGGCGAAGGTGCTCGTCGCGGGGCAAGCGTGGCATCTGCTGCGTGAGCACCGTTTCAGCGAGGCGACCCTGATGGCGCAGGACGGCACGCACATCGCGGAGAAGGTCCGCGATCTGAAGACGGCCGCGCGGGGGAAGCGTGCCGAGGCGAGGGTCTTCCTGCACCTCGCCGCCGAGGCGGTCGGGTACGACCACGAGTACTACCTCGGCAAGGGCGTGCACCTGTTGATGATCGCGAAGGAGCTGTTCAGCTCGATCGGCGGTCCGACCAGCGAGGAGCTCGGGGTGTGCGCCTCGCTGCACGCGGAACTGCAACTGCTTCGGTACGAGTCGACGGGGTGTCCCGATGAACTCGCGGCAGCGGTCCGGCGGGCGCACGCGGCCGAGACGGTGCTGACACCGGGAACGGAGCCCTATCACTGGCTAGCGGTGCTGCAGGCTCGGTTGTGCCTTGCCGACAAGAAGTACAACGAGGGCAAGGAACTGGTCACGGCCGTCATCGCCACCGCGGACTTCCCCGAGGTGGTGGCCAAGTCCCGGCAGGTAAGAGCCGACCTCCTGTTCGCCACCAGGGAGAAGGCCGCGGCGCTGCGCGACCTGGTCGCCGCGGAGGAGTCGTACCGGAGACTCGGCTGCGAGCGCGCCGCGGACACCTGCTGGTGGAAGATCGCGAGGTACGACGCCTCGAAGGTGACCGACGTCCGTCTCACCCCAGCCGACCTCGACCGGCTCGAGGAACTCGCGCCGAATCCGGGAGATCGGCGGCGCGCGGTGCTGGAACACGAGTTGAGGACACCGAGACGGCTCGTCCGGCGAAGTGCGCCGGACTGGGTGTGTCTCATTGACCGCGTGCAGCACGACTGAGGTCCTCGGCGCGGCCGGACCTCGGTTCGGGAACGGCCGCGCTCGTGATGTCCGGTCAGCGCCCGGAGTAGCGCCGGGCCAGTTCCTCCTCCCGGTCCGCGGGCCACGGGCAGCGGATCTCGCCCTGCGTGGCCGCGAAGAACAGTTCGAGGTGCACGTGCCAGGCCGCGAGCGCTGCGGGGCCGTGGGCGTTCTCCTGGACGAGCGTGACCGTGGTGCCCTGCAGCGGTACGTGCTCGAACTCCCAGCGCACCTTGCCGTGCGGCTCGCCGTCCTGCAGCCACTCGTACTCCAGCAGGCGCGGCGCCTCGGACGTCGTGACCTCGCCCGGCGTGATCCCGGGATGCGCGGCGCGGACCGGTACACCGTTCTCGGTGTCCTCGGTCTTCTCGGTGAGGAGCTTCCAGACGTCGTCCAGCGGCGCCCACACCAGATCGCGTTCGAAGCGCACGCCCTGCGGTTCGTCGGTGCCCTCGTCGAGGCCGAAGTGCCTGACGTAGTGCTCGATCCGCGACAGCCACTCCGCGGGCGGCTCGAACTCCGTGCCGTCGGCGTGCGCGACCAGGGCGTCGAGGCAGGTGGCCCAGCCCGGTGCGTCGCGGCCCACCGACAGCCTGTTCGTGACGACCGCGGTGAAGACCAGCAGGCAGCCGGCCTCGCGCGGCAGGATCTCGAAGCGCAGCACGTCGGTGAGCCAGCGGAAGGCGAAGACCTTCGGCGGGTCGGACTCCAGCAGTTCGCCCTCGCCGCCGTCGGAGTCCACCGGCGCCTCGTCGGGGAACGTGAAGCGCATCCTCCTGCCGTCGATCTCGACCTCGGCCGGGAACCAGTGCTTCATCTCGGCCGGATCGGTGACGACCCGCCAGACCTTCTCCGGCGAGTGCCGCAGTGTGCGCTCGAAGCGCAGCACGGGCTTGCCCTCGATCATCCGCAGTTCGGCGTCCACGGTCAGTCCCCTTCGATCTCGTCGAGTCGGCGTTCCAGTGCGTCGAGGCTCTTCTCCCACATCCGCCGGTACGGCGCGAGCCAGGCGTCGATCTCCGCCAGCGGCCCCGGCGAGACCCGGTACCAGCGCTTCTGGGCGTCGGTGCGCACCTCGACGAGACCGGCCTCGCGCAACACCCTGAGGTGTTTCGAGACGGTCGGCTGGGTGAGTGTCAGCCGGTCGACGAGGTCGCCGACCGGCCGCTCGCGTTCCCGCAGCAGGTCGAGGATCTCCCGGCGACTCGGATCCGCCAGCACGGCGAATGTAGATGTCATGCCAGCAATATAGCCCGATCGGCATATAGGCACCATCCAGCCCGTGAGACCGGCAGAAAATGGGCGTCCGGAGTCAGGCGGTGCCGATTAACGTGAAGTTCATGCACCGCACCCTCTCCGTGGCCAGTTCCCCGGTGCGCGACCTGCTCGCGCTGACCTCCCGCCCCGAGGTCATCTCGTTCGCCGGCGGGCTGCCCGCCCCCGAACTGTTCGACCTGGACGGTGTGCGCGCCGCCTACGACCTCGCCCTGCGAGACCGCTCCGTGCTGCAATACGCCCCCACAGAAGGAGATCCGGCGCTGCGCGACCTGGTCTCGGCGCGCCTGACCGGTCGCGGACTGCCCACGTCGGACGTCCTGATCACGACCGGCTCCCAGCAGGCGCTCGCGCTCGTGGCCACCGCGATGCTCGGGCCGGGCGCCGTCGTGGCGGTCGAGGAACCGACGTACCTGGCGGCGCTGCAGTGCTTCCAGATGACCGGCGCCGGGATCGTGCCCGTCGCGAGCGACGCCGACGGCCTGGTTCCCTCGTCGCTGCGGTCCGTCGTCGCCGCCGAGCAGCCAGGGCTGCTCTACCTGGTGCCGACGTTCGGGAACCCGACCGGCCGCACCCTCTCCGCCGCGCGCCGGGCGGAGATCGCGGAGATCGCCGCGGCTCATGACCTGTGGATCGTGGAGGACGACCCGTACGGCGAACTCCGCTACCGCGGCTCCGCCGTCCCCCCGCTCGCGTCGATGAGCGACAGGACCATCTACCTGGGCAGCTTCTCGAAGATCGGCGCCCCCGGCATGCGCCTCGGCTGGCTGAGGGCCCCCGCCGACCTGTTGCGCACCTTGACGATCGTGAAGCAGGCCGCCGACCTGCACACGTCCACAGTGGACCAGGCCGCCGCCGCGGCCTACCTGGCGAACAACGACCTCGACGCCCACATCTCCCGCCTGTGCGCCGAGTACGGCGCCCGCCGCGACGCGATGCTCGCCGCGCTGCCCGCGACCATGCCCGCCGGCACGACGTGGAGCGACCCGGACGGCGGCATGTTCGTGTGGCTGCGGCTACCCGGCGACGCGGACAGCGCCGTGCTGCTGAAGGACGCCCTGCAGCACGATGTCGCCTTCGTGCCCGGCGCGGCTTTCTTCGCGACGACGCCGGATCACGCGACGTTGCGGCTTTCGTTCACGGCCAACACGGTGGAGGAGATCGGGGAGGGCATGGCGCGCCTGGCGAAGGTGCTGCTGTGAGCCTGCTGGACGACGAGGCGCTGTGGAGTTCGCCGGTCGTCGCGAACTGCGAGATGAACCGCGAACGAGGTCTGGTGAGCTACCGCCGCGAACTGGGAAGCGATCTCGCGTTGAGACCGGGTGCCTGGTGGGTGGACCTGTGCTGCGGTTCGGGAAAGGCGCTGGCCGAGGCCGCGCGGGAAGACGTGACGATCACCGGGGTGGATTTGGTCGACCACCACGTGCGCGCACGTCGCGGACTGCGCTTCGTCGTCGCGCCGGTAGACCAGTGGAAGCCCACTAGGCCCGTCGACCTGGTGACGTGCGTCCACGGCCTGCACTACGTGGGCGACAAGCTCGGCCTGCTGGCACGGGCCGCGTCCTGGCTCGCACCCGCCGGCCGGTTCGTGGCGAACTTCGACGTTGCCAGTGTGCGCCGCGCCGACGGTACCCCGTTTGGTCGTATGTTGACCAAAGCTCTGCGGGACAACGGATTCCGCTACGACACGCGCAAGCGTCTGGTCAGCTTCGAAGGGCAGGGCAGGCCGAGCCTGCCGTTCGCCTACCTAGGCGCCGACGACAGGGCCGGCCCGAACTACACGGGTCAGCCTGCTGTCGATTCCCGCTACGAGCCGTTATGAGGCCCAAGGGCCGACGCCCGCCACGCGGTCGACCTTGATGCGCGTGACGACCCCCCGCTGGCGGGTTGTCCATCGACGGGAACTTCACCTCCCGGCCGAGGTAGGTGTGCGCGAGGCGTTGGAGCAGTTCCGTAGACGACGAGGTAATCCTGCAGGCCGTGGTCGTTGACGTTGGGCGTCTCGACCGACAGTACAACCCGGCCGTCGTTGCGGATGTTGCGCACCTTCTGGTGCTGCGCCAGGTGACCGGAGACGATCTCGTCGTCCAGCCCAGCCAGACGATGGTGACCTGCGGGGAACCGTCCTGGCCGAGCGTCAGGAGGTGGCCGAGTGCCTTGGACTCCAGCACCGGCCTGGCGGATTCGGGGAGCGCGTCGGCGACGCTACGCCGGTTCGCGAGCGCTCACGCGAACAGTTCGAGCGCGTTCTGGTGGCGGTCGCACCGGCCGCCGCCGGTGGCGATGGAGCACGGCGTGCCCTTCTTCGTGGTGGCACCGCACTGCAACGCCGGGTCGTGGATGTGACACAGGCCGTTCGAGCCCGCCGTGATCGGGCAGGGCGTGCCCTTCTTCGTGGGCGCGCCGCACGGTTCGCCGCTCAGTTCGCGCGGCTGCTTGGGCTTCGCGGCCTTCTTCGGCTTCGCCTGGGGCTGCTTGACTTCACGCCCCGTCACTTCTTCGACACCGCGCACGGCGAGACGGTCGGCGCGCTCGTTCTCCGGGTGACCCGAGTGGCCCTTGACCCAGTGCCACTCGACCTCGTGCCGGTCGGCGGCTTCCTCCAGGCGGCGCCACAGGTCGGAGTTCTTGACCGGCTCACGGGCCTTCGTGAGCCAGCCGTTCGACTTCCAGCCGTGCACCCACGACGTGATGCCGTTCCGGACATAGGTGCTGTCCGTGTACAGGTTCACGGTGGACGGGCGGGTGAGGCTCTCCAACGCCATGATGGGGGCCATCAGTTCCATGCGGTTGTTCGTCGTCGGGCCGATGTCACCGCCGTACATGTCCTTCTCGTGCGCGCCGTAACGCAGCACGGCACCCCAGCCACCCGGTCCGGGATTGGGACTGCACGCACCGTCGGTGTAGATCTCGACCTCCATGCGGCATGAGGCTACCGACGCGGTCCGACACCCTTGCGCTGACGGTTGTTCGCGATGATGTGGCGGAACATCTCGACGAGCGCCGGAGCGTTGATCGGCTGGTCGCGGTACACGGAGATCATGCGCGCGGTCTTGTTGCCGTGGCCGCTCGTGATGATGTTGTGCGGGTCCGGCACGATCGCCTTGTCGTAGAGCATCACATTCACGTGGTCCTTGGTGCCGAGCAACGCACACACGTTGCCGTCCAGCACGAAGTAGGGCCGGTTCGTGAACTTGATCGTCTCCTCGACGTCCGGGTCGGCCTCGTGCACGAGCCTGCGCACCTCGCGGCAGATGTCCTGCTGCCAGTCCGGCAGCCCGGCGATGTAGTCGTCAACACGTGTGTCCATAGCCCTGTGTCGCAGCCTCTCGCCGTTTCTCGACATCGTGCCGTGGGCGGTCTAGTGCGGCAGCCAGCTCGCCATGTCCGCCATGGCGTCCAGCGTCTCACGGCTCACCTGCCCGGACGCGGACTCGGTCTCGGCGATCACGACCTTGCTGCCGTCCGTCCGGGACGCGTAGTTCAGCCCGGAGAAGCGGATGTTCGCCAAGCCGAGCAACGGGGTGGCGAGCGGGCTGACGTCTCCCGTGCCGTGCACGTCGATCAGTTTCTTGAACTCTCCCGCGTCGCGCCGGTTCCGGAAGCCGACCCACGCCACGGACACCACCGCGACGTTGCCCCGGTCGTCGCCGACGGCGAAGAGCGTCCGATCGAGCGACCGGCACGGGTTGCGGGTGAAGTGCTCCCGCACCTGACCGAAAGAATGCGACACGCACTCCAGCGCGGGTGCGGCCGTGCGCTTGAGCGTCCGCATGTTCAGCTGACGCCACGCGCCGTCCGCGTCGCTGTTGCGGGCGGCCTTCCTGCCCTCAGACTTGGCCCTGGTGAGGTTGACCCCGGCCGAGTCGACGGTGGTCGTGGACGCGCCGCCACTGAGCGACAGTCCGCCGCCCGCCGTGAGCGACACCGCTAGCACCCCGGCCGCCACCACCGCGCCGGCCTTGCCTGCTCCCGGATCCGATCCGCCTCCGGCACCGCCGATTCTTCGCGTCATCCGTGGCCTCCTTCGGGGTGACGAGGACACCGCATGGGCCGTGATCAGCGAGGTGAATTGGGACCAAAGCACTCGATCGGGTGAATCTGTAGAACGGCACGGGCGGCGGCGACCAGGTCCGCTTCCCGGCCGTGCCGCGCCACGGCCTGCAGCCCGACCGGCAGGCCGCACGAGTCGAACCCGGCCGGGATGCTGATCGCCGGGTGTCCGCTGAGGTTGAACGCCCACGTCAGCGCCGTGTTGATGCGCAGACCCGGGCCGTCGTGCCCGTGCGGCGGGCCGGGGGTGGTCGGCGTGAGCAGCAGGTCCGTGGTCTCGAACAACGAGTCCAGCACCGGATTCGGGCCGCAGCGGTCCGCGAACCAGTCGGAGGCGGGGTCCTTGAGTGACAGCGAGACGGGGCGCGGGCGCAGGACGGCGGCCGCCTGCCAGGCGATCGACGCCTGTTCGTCGTCGACCGCGGCGAAGCCCAGGTCTGTGGACCAGACGGCGGAGGGCGAGCTGACCTCGGTGATGCCGAGGTAGGTCGCGAGCAGGGACGGGTCGCGGGTGAAGACGCCGACCGCCGCACGTTCGGACGAGGTCGTCTTCAGGCCGAGGACGCCGCACCACGCGGCAGGGACGCGGATCGAGCCCGCGCCGTCCACGCCGGTGGCCAGCGGCACGATGCCGGACGCCACCGCGACGGCCGAACCCGCGGACGAACCGCCCGGTGTGCGGTTCAGGTTCCATGGGTTGCGGGTGAGACCGCGAGAGTTGCGGCCCCACGTCTGCCACGGGGTGCTGCCATCGGGCGTGGTGGTCAGGCCGATCGGCACGCAACCCATGGCCACCAACGCTTCCCGGTGGCTTCGGCGTTCGCCTCGCTTCACCGCGATGGGCATGCCCGCGAACGGCAGCGAAGGGTCGACCTCAAGAGAGGGTGTGCGGAAGACCTCGTGGAACGCACACAGCGTGGGTTCCACCGACGCCAGCCGTGCCATCGCCTCGGCCACGCGGTCAGGCATGATCCACCTCGTGAAATGGACTCGCGCTGTGCACCACCTGGCCGAACTCGCCGAGAAGTGCGGCGAGCTGCCGGCCTCGTTCTTCCGCTTCCAGGTGGTCGAGGTGTGGGTGTTCGGCGAGCTGCTCGACGTCCCCCGGGATGTCGACGCCATCGAGGTCGCGCTGGTGACGGACCTGCCGGTCGAGGAGGTGCCGTGGATGAGCGAACCGGTCGGGGCCGAGCACTGGGCGAACTCGACGCGGCTGTCGCGCAACCCGTTCGAGGCGCTGTGGCGGTCGAAGGACGCTCCGGTGTGGAACCACCGCATCGAACGGCCCGCGCTGGTCTGGAGCGCGGCGGACGGCATCAACGAGGAAGCGCTCGTCGCGGTCAGCGACGGCACGGGTGAGCTCGTGCGCCTGGCCGCGCCGTCGGCGGAAGACCTGCGGCAGCGCGTCGAGGACGAGTTCGCGGTGAGCCTGAGGGCGTTGCGGCGCGAGAACCAGGCCTACACCGACCACCGCTGGAGCCCCGGCAAGCTCACGCCGTACTCCGACGCCCTGTGGCGCACGACCACCGGATATCTGGACCTGCTCGACGTGGTCAACTGACGCCGGAACCACCACGTCCGCCGCGCTAGATTGCGCGCCGTGCAGAACAATCGCCGCGAGCTCGCATGGCTCTGGGGCCCGGTGGCGCTGGTGCTCCTCGCTCTTTTCAACGTCAGCGACCACGCCCTGCTGTCGACACACGGCGCGCACTTCGGCGTCAGCAAGTACTCCGTCGCGACGCTGGGCCTCCCGGCGATAGCGGTGATCGCCGGCGTGTGGCTCACGAGGCACTGGCAGTGGCTGCTCGTCCTGGGCAGCGCTGGTGTGCTGGTCGCGTCGGTCGAGTCGCAGGTGCACATCTTCAGTCTGAGGCCGGGCACCTCCGGCATCATCGACGCGCTGGGCGTCGCCGGTGCGGTGCTGATCGTCATCGGCGTGCTGGCCGTCACCCGCGACGCCGCGATGGCCGCGACCGTGGTCGGCGTCCAGGTGCTGGCCACGCTGTTCCGCGGCATGGACTGGCTGGACAGCACGATTCCCCCGACGGCAGTCGTGTTCGCGCTGGCAGGGCTCGGTGTGCTCGGCGCCGTCCTCGCGGTCCACGCCGTGCACACGGACAAGGCGCCACGATCCGAACCCATCAGCCGCCGCGCCGCCATCTCGGGAACCGCGGCGGCACTGTTGCCGCTCGTGCTCCTGGGAGCCGGGATCCTGCTGCAGCAGGAACTGGTGCTGCCGCTGGCACGAGCGGCCGCGGGCGTGGCACTGCTGCTCTGCACCGCCGGCCTCACACTCGCCCTGGGCAGGGGAGCGTTCCTCAGGACCATGACCGCGGGCCTCGTGTTGCTCGCCGTGGCCGCGCCCCTCAACTTCGGGCTCTACTTCTCCGCCAGCCAGTTCGGCACGTACGCACCGGCCGCCGTGGTCGGCCTGGGCGCCGGAATCCTCGCCGCGCAGCTCGGCCGGTCGACCGTGGCCGGTACCGCCGCCTGCGCCGTACTCGCCGCCGTCATGGGGCTGGTCGCCGAGGTCACCGGTTCCTACTCGGACATGACCCACAGCGCGCTCGGCTCGCTGATCGTCGCGCTGGGTGTGCTGGCCGTGACCTCCGCCGTCGCCGCGGCCACCCCCGCACTGGTGGACCTCCGCGCGCTGCCCGTCGCGCTCGGGCCGTTGCTGATCGGCTTCACGCTGGCCTTCCGTCAGCTGGTCCAGCCGTGGCTCGCCTACGAGAAGAGCACGACCCAGTTCCCGGAGCAGTACTACATCTCCGTGTGGGTCGTGCTGCTCGTGCTCGCCGCCTTGGCCCTGGCCGTGGGCCTCTACCAGCCCCGGGAACGCCACTCCGGGAGTGAGGGGCGCTCCTTGCCGAGCGTCGAGTCGTCGCCGTGACCGGGGTAGAACCACGTGTCGTCGGGCAGCACCGCGAACACCCGGTCCTCCACGTCGTTGATCAGCGACGCGAAGTTGTCGGCGGACGTGGTCTTCCCCACACCCCCCGGAAAGAGTGAATCTCCGGTGAAGAGGTGCGGGCGGCCGTCCGGGTCGTCGTAGAGGACCGCGATCGAGCCCGGTGTGTGGCCGCGCAGGTGGATGATCGAAAGCGGGACTTCTCCCACGTTGATGGTGTCGCCGTGGTCCACGAGGACGTCCGGCGGGACGGGGAGGACGGCGGCGTCCAGTTCGTGGGCGACGGTGTTCGAGCCGTGGGCGCCGGCCAGTGCTCCGAGTGCCTGCCAGTGATCGGCGTGCTGGTGCGTCGTCACGATCGTGCGCAGCCGCGGGCGGTCCGGGAGGAAGCCCAGCAGGTCCGACAGGCGCTCGTGGTCGTTCGCCGCGTCGATGAGCAACGCTTCGTTCGTGGACCGGCAAACCAGCAGGTAGGCGTTGTTGTCCATCGGGCCGACGGAGATCTTCGTGATGGTCAGCGCGGCCAGGGTGCGGCGGGCCGCGGGACCCTCTGGATCGACGTGTCCGGTGTAGTTCTCGTGTACGTCCACGGTGGCTGACGGTAGTCGTTCGAAGCGGTGCAGCGCACACCTTCAGGTTGCATACAGGTTGCACTCATAGGGTAAGTAAAGGTCGACTCATAGTCGCCGCTTGCCCCGAAAGCACCAACGAACAGGTCCCCGCCTCTCGTGATTCCAGCGCAACGACAGCAGCCCCGGACTGCCCGCAGGGTCAGCTGGGACGTCCTCCGCGTCGTCGCCATCGGGTGCGTGTTGCTCCACCACGCCACGCTCACGAGCGTCAGCAGCCATCCCGACCTCGGGCCGTTGCCGTTCACCTTCCCGATGTCGATGGGCGCCAGCACGTTGATGGTCGTCTCGGCGTTCTTCGCCTGTGTGTCGCTCGACAGCGGCAAGTCAGGGCGGTTCCTGTGGAGAAGACTCGCCAGACTGCTGCCCGCGTACATGGCGGCGGTGCTGCTCACGTTCGCGGTGCAGAGATGGATCGCGCCGGAGGGGTGGAGCCAGCTCGACGGCAGAGACGTCGTCTACAACCTGTTGCTGATCAACCAGTGGATGCCGGACGTTGACATCGTCGACTTCGCCTACTGGACCGTGCCGGTGCAGCTCACCGCGTTCGTCGCCGGTGCCGTGCTCGTGAAGTTCCTGAGAGGTACCCCGCTCCGGGGCTTCCTGTGGGCACTCGTCGTCACGCCGTTGCTGATGAGGCCGTTGCTGGACCACTCGCACGCGTTGTTCGTGGTCTACAACGGTCTCGCGCTGCACAGGGCGCAGTTGTTCGCGGCCGGAATCGCGATCTGGCTCTGGCACAAGGACAGGCTCAGGACGCCGCACCTCGCCGCGCTCCTGACGGCCACGCTGGTCGCGCAGGCGATTCACACGACCGAGTACGGGTCGACGCTCGGCTTCGCCGTGTTGCTACTCATGGTGTGTGCGGCGGCCGCCGGCCCCGACTGGGTGTTCTTCACGCCCATCGCGCGGCCCGTGACGTGGCTCGCGGGCATCTCGTACGGGGTCTACCTCGTGCACCAGCAGATCGGCACCGTGGTGATGGACCGCATGCACGCCGTTGGGCTGCGGTCCTGGTGGCTCCTCGCCGGCTTCGTCACCTCGGCGCTGGTGCTCGGCTGGGCGATGACGAAGTTCGTCGAACGCCCCGCCTACAGGCTGCTCACTCAGATCCAGTCGGGCAGGTCCGGCAGCTCTCCGCGCAGGCCGGAGCCGTCGGTCCGGCCTGTCAGCCATCCCAGGACGGCGCTCGCCGACCCGCTGACGGAGTTGCGGCTCACCGGACCGCTGACGGTCCAGCTGCGCTGACTGCCGTCGGGCAGGGTCACCTCGATGCCGAACGGGTCGACCCTGCCCTCGAACTGCTTCACCGCGTCGTCGAGGAACTCCTCGACGAAATCGGCGGGCAGGTCGGCGAACCCGACGCCCGCGTCCAGGTCGATGAGGTGGATCCAGATCTCGCGCAGGCGGAACAACGGCACCGTGGACGCCGGGATCGACTGGCCCTTGGGCGCGGTGACCTCCGAACGCCACGCGTGCGCCGGGAACTCCCGGCACGCGACGTCGAACCGCTGGCAGGCGGAGTCCAGGTCGGCCTTGAGTACCTGCAGAAGCCGGCGGGCACCCTCTTCGATGTCGGCGTCGCGATCCGTGCGCGACGCGTAGGCCTGATGCTCGACCCCGGTCTTCGCCCAGGTGAGCAGGTTCACCAGCGCGTCGGCGTTGCGCGCGAGGTGGGTGATGACGTGTCCGCGGGTCCAGCCGGGCAGCAGGCTCTGGCCGCGCACCGCGGCCTCGTCCAGCTCCTCGACGACCTCGTACAGCACGTCCGTCGCCTCCCGCACGGCGGTGATGTGCCGGTCGGGCACCCCTCGCGGTGCAGGTACGGACGTGTGCTGCGTGGACGGCGTGTAGGTCATGTGCTGCCTCTCCCCGACGTTGAGGCTCGTGATCGAAGCGTCCAGCCTATGCGTAATGCCAGCTCAGGGGAATGAGATAGCCACCAGAACCGTTTTTGTCAGGGGTGCGCCCTAGCATGGTCGGCGGGTCGGTCGCAGCCTCCAATCCGATGCTAGTACTCTTCGAACGCTTGTTCGGGAGAGGGTGGCGTGAGTGACCCGCCAATCGCAGCCGAAGGGACCCCAGTGGCAGACCGTCTTGTTGTTCGCGGCGCCCGCGAGCACAACCTGCGCGGCGTGGATATCGACCTGCCGCGGGACAGCCTGATCGTCTTCACGGGGCTGTCCGGCTCCGGCAAGTCGAGCCTGGCTTTCGACACGATCTTCGCCGAGGGGCAGCGCCGTTACGTCGAGTCGCTCTCGGCCTACGCACGCCAGTTCCTCGGGCAGATGGACAAACCCGACGTCGACTTCATCGAGGGCCTCTCGCCCGCGGTCTCGATCGACCAGAAGTCCACGAGCCGCAACCCGCGCTCGACCGTGGGCACGATCACCGAGGTCTACGACTACCTGCGCCTGCTCTACGCCCGCGCCGGCAAGCCGCACTGCCCGCAGTGCGGCGAGGCGATCGGCAAGCAGACGCCGCAGGAGATCGTCGACCAGGTGCTCGCGATGGAGCAGGGCACCAAGTTCCAGGTGCTCGCGCCGGTCATCCGCGGCCGCAAGGGCGAGTACCTCGACCTGTTCCAGAACCTGCAGACGCAGGGCTACTCGCGCGCGAAGGTCGACGGTGCCGTCTACGCGCTCGCCGACGTGCCCAAGCTCAAGAAGCAGGAGAAGCACCACATCGCGGTCGTCATCGACCGTCTGAGCGTCAAGTCCTCGTCCAAGCAGCGCCTCACCGACTCGGTGGAGACGGCGCTGCGGCTCGCGGACGGCCTGGTCGAACTCGAGTTCGTCGACCTCCCGGAGACGGACCCGAAGCGGATCAGGGGCTTCTCGGAGAACCTGGCGTGCCCCAACGGCCACCCACTCGCGATCGAGGACCTGGAGCCGCGGTCGTTCTCCTTCAACTCGCCGTACGGCGCGTGCGTGGTCTGCACGGGCATCGGCGTGCGCAAGGAGGTCGACCCGGAGCTCGTGGTCACGGACGACGAGCTGAGCCTCGAAGAGGGTGCGATCGCGCCGTGGGCCGGCGGGCAGACGGCGGAGTACTTCACCCGGCTGCTGCAGTCGCTCGGCGAGACCATCGGCTACCGGATGGACACGCAGTGGCGGCACCTGCCGGCCAAGGCGCAGAAGGCGATCCTGCACGGCATCGACGAGCAGGTGCACGTCCGCTACAAGAACCGCTACGGCCGTGAGCGCTCCTACTACGCCAACTACGAGGGCGTCATCCCGTTCCTCGAACGGCGCCAGGAGCAGACCGAGTCCGACTACATGCGGGAGAAGTACGAGGGCTACATGCGCGAGGTCCCGTGCCCCGCGTGTGCCGGTACCCGCCTCAAGCCCGAGATCCTCGCGGTCACGCTGCACCACGGCAAAAAGGGCGACAGGTCGATCGCCGAGGTCTGCGCGATGAGCGTCTCGGAGTGCTCCGACTTCCTCGACGGCCTCAAGCTCGGCAAGCGCGAGTCGATGATCGCGGGCGCGGTGCTCAAGGAGATCCAGGCCCGCCTGCACTTCCTGCTCGACGTCGGCCTCGACTACCTCTCGCTCGACCGCGCGTCCGGCACCCTGTCCGGTGGCGAGGCGCAGCGCATCCGGCTCGCCACGCAGATCGGCTCCGGCCTGGTCGGTGTGCTGTACGTGCTGGACGAGCCGTCGATCGGCCTGCACCAGCGCGACAACCACCGGCTGATCGAGACGCTGACGAGGCTGCGCAACCTCGGCAACACGCTGATCGTGGTCGAGCACGACGAGGACACGATCCGCGCGTCGGACTGGGTGGTCGACATCGGCCCCGGTGCCGGCGAGCACGGCGGCAAGGTCGTGCACAGCGGCCCGTACAAGAAGCTGCTCACGAACAAGGAGTCGATCACCGGCGCCTACCTGTCGGGCCGCAAGTCGATCCCGATGCCCGCGAAGCGCCGCAAGATCGACAAGAAGCGGCAGCTCACCGTCGTCGGCGCGCGCGAGCACAACCTGCGCGGCATCGACGTGTCGTTCCCGCTCGGCACGCTCACCGCGGTCACCGGCGTGTCCGGTTCCGGCAAGTCGACGCTGGTCAACGACATCCTGGCCACGGTGCTCGCGAACAAGCTCAACGGCGCGCGCCAGGTGCCCGGCAGGCACACCCGGATCAACGGCCTGAACGAGGTCGACAAGCTGGTGCGCGTCGACCAGTCGCCGATCGGCCGCACTCCGCGGTCGAACCCGGCCACCTACACCGGCGTGTTCGACCACGTCCGCAAGCTGTTCGCGGCGACCACGGAGGCCAAGGTCCGCGGTTACCAGCCAGGCCGCTTCTCGTTCAACGTCAAGGGCGGCCGCTGCGAGGCGTGCGCGGGCGACGGCACGATCAAGATCGAGATGAACTTCCTCCCGGACGTCTATGTGCCCTGTGAGGTCTGCAAGGGTGCGCGGTACAACCGCGAGACGCTGGAAGTGCACTACAAGGGCAAGACGATCTCCGAGGTCCTCGACATGCCGATCGAGGAGGCGGCCGCGTTCTTCGAGCCGATCAACGCCATCTACCGCCACCTGCGCACGCTGGTGGAGGTGGGTCTCGGCTATGTGCGGCTGGGCCAGCCGGCGCCGACGCTGTCCGGTGGTGAGGCGCAGCGCGTGAAGCTCGCGTCGGAGCTGCAGAAGCGTTCGACCGGCAAGACGGTGTACATCCTCGACGAGCCCACGACGGGCCTGCACTTCGAGGACATCCGCAAGCTGCTGGGCGTGATCAACGGCCTGGTGGACAAGGGGAACAGCGTCATCGTCATCGAGCACAACCTCGACGTCATCAAGACGTCCGACTGGATCGTCGACATGGGTCCCGAAGGGGGCTCCGGCGGCGGTATGGTCGTAGCAGAGGGCACGCCCGAGCAGGTCTCGCAGGTCGAGAAGAGCTACACGGGGCAGTTCTTGCTGCAGGTGCTCGAAAATGAGGAGGTGTCAGCAGCAGGGTGATGATCCCACTCGATGCGCTGGCCCACCGCGAGCGCGCCCTTCAGGCGTCGCGCGGCGAGCCCACGGCGTACCCCTTCAGCCTCGTTGAGGTGCTCGACTCGTCGGAGCAGGCACTCCGCCGCGTCGCGGCTGTCGGTTGGTTGCGGGCCCTGGAACGGCTTCCTCATCTAGTCGACAAGTGAACTCGTGCGGCCTAGTGAGACAGTGGAGTCTCACTAGAGCCGTAGTACAGCCGGTGAGGAATTCCCGGTCCGCTGTGAGATGTGCCCAGGAGCTGTCACCCGGACGAGGTATCCGGGATGATGGTGGCCGTGTCACTGAACCGCTATCGCTTCCGCAGCGTGTGGCACGTCGACGCGTCCCCCGCTGATGTGTACGAGGTGCTGTCCGACATCGCGAACTACCCGCTGTGGTGGCGCGAGGTCCGGAGAGCCACGAAGATCGACGACGAGACCGGCGAGCTCAGGTGCCGGTCGTTCCTGCCGTTCGACCTGGTCGTGCAGGTCAGGCACAGCATTCGCAACCAGCAGGCCGGTCTCCTGCGCGCCACGTTGTCCGGTGATCTCGAAGGCTATGCGAGCTGGGAGATCATCGGCCGTGACGGCGGTACCGATCTCCTGTTCGACCAGGAGGTCGTGGTCAACAAGGCGTTGTTGCGGCGCCTGGTGCTCATCGCGAAGCCGTTCTTCCGCGGCAACCACGACGTGATGATGCGCGGCGGCTTCAAGGGCCTGAAGGCCGCGCTTGAGGAGAAGGCCGCCAGCCGCGAGTCCTAACGCTGGTAGTCGCCCAGCTGCACGACCATGTTGTCGGTCGTCCGCACGCATTTCAGCGGTATCTGGAAGTGGGCGAGATCGCCCTCGTAGGGCCACGAACACGACCACTCGCCTGAGGTCCAGAACAGCCCTTGACCCTCCGCCTGCCCGCTCTGGGTCGCCGCCCGGTAGCGGTCCGCGATGTCGATGGCCGCCGTGCACCCGACGCCGTTGAGGTCCGTGACCTTCTGGGCGCCGTCACGGCAGACGACGGCTTCGAACTCGCATGTCGCGCCCCACGCCGTCCACACCTCCGCCGGAATGGAGAGGCAGGGCAGCACTGTGCCGGAACGCAGGTACCGCCAAGCCTGGTCCTTGTACTCGAAGAGCACGGCGAGATCGTCGAACCGGGCCGGGGTCGTGTTCGCCGTGGAGAGGACATACCGGTCCTGCTGGCATCTGATGTCGAAGTAGCGCACGTCGGGCCCCAGCGGATGTGCGGCCGCGAGCACCTCCGGGGTCGCCTCGTCGCACGGGGCCCTGAGCCGCCCGGCGACCAGACCGGAGGGGACCGAGATCTCCTTCATCGTGGTGACGAGCTCATCGGGCAGTGCGGGGAGCGGTGGTTGCCGGGAGTTCGCCGCGGCCGCGATGGTGTTGAGGTCCTTGGTCTGCTCGGGTGTGAGCCGATGCCCGACGAACCGGAACTCGATCGTCACACGGGCCCGCGCGGCCCGTTCACCGACGGTCGCGCGGACCTCGTCGAGGCTCTTGCCGCACATGTCCAAGCCGCCGTGCGCGAACAGGACGATGCGGTTCGTCTCGTTGCCGTGCAAGGGGCGGAAGCCCGCGAAGTCGTCGATCGCCGCGAGAAGGCCGTTCAGCACCGTCGGCCTGCCGCTCGGGGTGATCGCCCGGGCCGCGGCGCCGATCTCACCCGCCTGTCCGGTGCCCGGTGCGACCAGCTCGGACGTCGCCGGGGAGTCGCACGAGCCGCCGAACTTGCGCAACGCCAGCGCGTCACCGGTCGCCATGTTCGCCGCGGCGGTCCCTACCGCGTCCGCGACCTCGCGGAAGTCCGGGGAGTCGGACGCGTCGACGAGGAACGTCGTGCGATGGCCGGGGGTGAGGAAGAGCCAGAGTCCACCGGTCACCAGGCCCAGCACCAGCAGCACCACGGCTCCCGCCGCGACCCGGCGCCTCACCGCCTGCCTCCCGGGCCAAGCGCGCGCAGGTCCGTCAGAGCCTTCGTCATGGTCCCGGCCTCGGCGTTGTACGCGTCGGCGGCTCTGGAGTAGCCGGCCAGCGGGTCCGTCAGGTCCTCTCCGGACCGCGCCGACCCGATCAACGTCCCGGCCGCGGCGACCACCTCCGTCTGCAAGGTGCGCAGCCGGACAGCCTTGTCCCGCAACCGGACCGCGTCGGCCGAGGACCCGATGCGGCTGTCGAGGTCCTCGATCTCCAGGTCGACGACGGCGTCGCGGGCGTCGGTCAGGGCGGCGTCGGCGACGTCGAACCGGCCGTTCCTGATCGCGGTGGTGGCCGTGTTGAGCTTCTCGACGGCGGGGTTGAGGACGTTGACGACCGACTGCGACGATCGCAACACCGGCTCCACGTTCGCGAACCAGTCCAGATGGCGGCGCAGCTCGTCCGGTGAGGTCGCGAAGGCCGGTTCCTGCGTTTGCAACGACGCCGCCAGGTCGGTGAGGCCGCGAGTGTCCTCGACCTGGTAGCCGACGAACCGGAACTCGATCTTCAGTCCCGCCGTGGCCACCCGATCGCGGATCTGCGCCCGGACGAACGCGCTGTCGGTGTCGCAGGCGTCCTCGCCGTGCCGGGTGACGACGATGATCCTGTTGACCTGCTTGGCCTTCAGCGCCAAAGGGGTGGTGAAGTCGCCGACCGCCTCGAGGATGCCGCGCTGCAGCGTGGCTTTCGCGCCCTGCCGCACTGATCGCGCGGCCTCGGCGATCTCCTCCTGGTTGCCGGTGCCGAATCCGACGAGCCGGGTGGTGTTGTCCTCCGCGCCGCACTCGCCGCCGAAACTGCGCAGCGACTGGGAGTCCCGCTCACCCGAGTTGCCGGCGACGGCGGTCAGCGCCTCGACGACGCTCGGCAGGTCGCCCCCGGCCGCGTCGATCAGGAACGCCGTCTTGTACAGCGGCGCGAACAGCAGGCGGTATCCCACGATCCCGCCGGAGACCAGCACGACCACCAGGGCGACGGCCAGCGTCAGCCACAGGCCGCGGCGCCGGGGCTTCAGCCCGGCCTGCGTCTTCTGGATCGCGGACGACAGCTTGTCCGCCGCGCTGACGGGGAGCGCCATGTCGTCCATCTCCGCAAGGTAGCGAAGTTCGGGGACGAATGAAGTCAGGTTCGCGCAGACAGGTGCCGCACCAGCATCGCCAGCTGCTCCGCGTACTTCGCGGCGAACTCGGGCGTGGTGGGGTCCTCGCCGGTGATCTGGCCCGCGCTCTGCCGCAGCGTCAACGGCGCTGAGGCCGCCGCCATCAGTGCCAGCAGCAGGAACGCGGGGTCCAGGCCCGCGGGGAGTTCGCCGGCGGCCTGACGGGCTCGCATCTCCTCCACCTGGCCCTGGAAGAACTCCTCGTCGGTCGGTGGGCTGTCGCCTGCCAGGTTCGCCCACGCCCACATGCGGCCGTGGTCGCTGAGCGTGGTCATGACGAACCCCGCCACCACCTCGTCCAGCGCCTGGTGCTGGCTCGCGAGTTCGGCGGCGGACGAGTGCCAGCTCGTGGCGAGCTCCTTGTAGATGCCTTCCTTGCCGCCGAAGTAGTACGAGATCAGCTGCTTGTTCACGCCCGCCCGTGCCGCGATGTCCGTCGTGCGCGTGGCCGCGTATCCCTTCGCGCCGAACTCCGCCGCGGCCGCCTCCAGGAGCAGGGCCCGCGTGCGTTCCGGGTCGCGCTTGCGTTCCGAGGCGCTGGGAGAGCGGCGTTGATCCACGGCGACACGGTATCCGACCGGTCGTTATCAACCAATGGGTTGACTTAATCAACCATACGGTTGAAACTTGCCGGCATGAGGATCGCAGTGATCGGTGGGGGAATCGGCGGGCTGTGCCTGGCGCACGGGTTGCGCAGGGCCGGCGTGGACGTGGCGGTGTACGAGCGCGACCTCTCGCGCACGGATCGCCTGCAGGGGTACCGGGTGCACATCAATCCGCACGGTGCCGCTGCCTTGAAGGAGTGCTTACCCGCGGCGAACTGGGAGCGGTTCGAACGGAGCGCGGGGACGGACGGCAACGGGTTCGGGTTCCTGACCGAGCAGCTCAAGCCGCTGCTGGTGCTCGATCCGGACGAGGAGAAGCACTACTCGGCCAGCCGGATCACGCTCCGGCAGGTGCTGCTCGACGGGCTGGACGTCCGGTTCGGCAGGCGGTTCGAGCGCTACGAGCAAGGCGACGACGTCAAGCTGTACTTCGAGGACGGCACGGCCGAGTCCTGCGACGTGCTGGTCGGAGCGGACGGCATCCGGTCACGGGTGCGCGCGCAGTACCTGCCGCACGCGGGCACGGAGAAGATCGGCGTCACGGCGATCGCGGGGAAGCTGTTCCTCGACGACAACGACTGGGTGCCGCGGGAGTTGGTCGACAGGGCCAACACGATCATCCCGACATCGCGGGCCGGCATGTTCCTGGCCGCGCACGACGGGCTCGGCGTGACCGACGACGACGGTCTGTTGTTCGACAACGTCCGTCCGTACCTGATGTGGGCCTACGCGGCCATGGACCTGACCGTCCACGATGGACAGGACCTGCAACGCGAGGTGCTCGCCAGGATCGCGCGGTGGAGCCCCGAGCTGACCAGGATCGTCGCGGCCTCGCCCGCCGAGACGATCAGCGAGTGGCGCATCCGGTCGTCCAGGCCGATCGAACGCTGGCAGCCGACGAACGTCACGTTGCTCGGCGACGCCGTCCACGCGATGACGCCGATGAGGGGCATCGGGGCGAACATCGCGCTCAGGGACGCACAACTGCTCGCGCGGTGCATCGCCGAAGGTGGTGACGCCATCGCCAGGTACGAGAAGGAGATGTACGACTACGGCTTCGCGGCCGTGCGTGACTCGCTCAAGGCCGCGCGGCAGTTCGCCGACGGTGGCCCGGTCGCGCGGACGATCTTCAGGACCGTGCTCAGGACCGCGAGCGCCGTGCCCGCGTTGAAGCGCGCGATGTTCTGAAATCAGTTTGAACCGTTCTGGCTCGCTCTGCGTGTGATGGGCGTCGGAGGCACTAGCCAGGAGGTTCAGGATGATCCGCAGGAGTGTTGCGGTCGTCGCGCTGGGGTTGATCTCGCTGACCGCCTGCGCGGTGACGCCGGAGAGCAGGCCGGTGGCACAGCAGCGACAAGAGGGCGCGGTGGCGTTGAAGACCGCGGAGATCGTTGACCTCGGCTCGGTTGTCACCGACGACAAGGGTTTCACCCTCTACCGGTTCGACGGCGACAAGCCGGGAGAGTCCACTTGCGCCGGTGCGTGTGCCGCGACCTGGCCTCCCGCCACGGTTCCCGGTGAGAACTTCTCGGTGAACGGCGTCGACCAGAGCCTGGTCGGTTCCCTCGTCCGCGGGGACGGCAGCCGCCAGATCACCGTCGGCGGCATGCCGCAGTACCGGTTCGCCAAGGACACCAAGCCTGGTGAGACCAAGGGGCAAGGCTTGCAGGGCAAGTGGTTCGCCACCGGCACGGACGGCGCCCGCACCCAGCTCGCGGCACGAACGGGTGTCGTCGCGGGGCTTGGTGCCGTGCTGACCAACAACGCGGGCCTCACGCTCTACCGGTTCGACGGCGACAGGCCCGGTGAGTCCACTTGCGACGGTGGCTGTGCGGAGAACTGGCCGCCGGTCGTCGTGGAGGGCGACACGCCGCGGGTGAAGGGCGTCGACCCGAAGCTGCTCGGCACGGTCACCCGCGCGGACGGCAAGAAGCAGCTCACCGTCGCGAACTGGCCGCAGTACACGTTCAAGAACGACAGCAAGCCCGGTGAGGCCAAGGGCGTCACGGTGCCGAAGTGGTTCGCCACCGCCGCCGACGGCAGGAAAGCCCAGCAGAACAAGGCGATCGCGCTGACCAGTGCGACCGTGGGGGATCTCGGAGTCGTCGCCACCGACAAGGACGGCATGACGCTCTACCGGTTCGACGACGACACCGCGGAACCGCCGGTGAGCAACTGCTCCGGCGACTGCGCGGTGCAGTGGCCGCCCGCCTTCGTCAGCGAGGGTTTCCAGGTGCAGGGCGTGGACGCCTCGCTCGTGGGGACGATCGAGCGGGACGGGAGGAAACAGCTCACCATCGCGGGGTGGCCGCAGTACCTGTTCGCAGGGGACAAGGTCTGCGGTGAGGCCAACGGGCAGGGCGTTGGCGGGAAGTGGTGGGCCACCAAGGTCGACGGAAGTCGCGCCGGCCGGTAAGGGGAAGGCCTCGGCGGGAAACACTCCGCCGAGGCCTTCTTCCTACTTGAGGCGCAACAGAAGTGCCTGCTCCGGTTCGAGCACCGGCAACTGGACGCCGACCTCCGACAGCACGGAACCGGGTAGTTCCACGGACTTCCAGTCCGCGGGCAGCCGCTGGATCAGCTTGGGCCGCCCGGCCGGAGCGTCGAACGACAGCCGGTACGTCCGCGCGGGGTCGAGGCCCGGCAGCCGCACCCGGCGCGGTTTGTTCTGCACCGAGGTCGCGAGCTGCACGTACCCGAACAGGGCCTCGGACCGGTCGCCGGCAACGATTCCGTGCACCCAGGCCGAGGGGTCCGGGTGGTCGGAGTGCACGGTGACACCGTTGTGCACCAACGATCGTACGTCCTTGTAGTACTCGATCGCGGCCTGCAGCCCGGTCCGTTCCTCGTCGGTGGCCGAGTTGATGTCCCACTCGATCCCGAAGTGCCCGAACATCGCCGTGACCACGCGGAACGACAGGTCGTGCACGCGCCCGGTCGTGTGCGACTTCGTGGGGCCGACGTGCGCGCCCATCAGTTCCGGCGGCAGGAACACGCCGGTCCACCGCTGGATCAGCTGGCGTTCCAGGGCGTCGTTGCAGTCCGACGTCCACACCCGGTCGGTGCGCGAGAGCACGCCGAGGTCGATCCGTCCGCCGCCGGAGGAGCAGCTTTCGATCTCCACGTGCGGGTGCCGGAGTCGCAGTTCGTCGAGCAGCCGGTAGAACGCGGCCGTCTGGTCGTGCACGCGCGAGCCGATCAGGTCGCGGTTGTGGTCCCACTTCACGAACGCGATGTCGTTGTCCGACAACACGGACGAGACGCGGTCGAGGATGTACGCGTACGCCTCGGGGTGCGCGATGTTCAGCACCTGCTGGTTGCGCGACGGCGGCGGCAGCACGCCGGGACGTGGTCCGAGCACCCAATCCGGGTGGGCGCGGTAGAGGTCGGAGTCGGTGTTGATCATCTCGGGCTCGAACCACAGCCCGAACTCCATGCCGAGCGCGCGGACGTGCTTGATCAACGGCGTCAGCCCGTCCGGCCACACCGTCTCGTCGACGTACCAGTCACCGAGGCCGGCGGAGTCGTCCCGGCGGTGCCGGAACCAGCCGTCGTCCAGCACGAACCGCTCGACGCCGATGGCGGCCGCGGTGTCGGCCAGCGAGCTCAGCCGCGCGAGGTCGTGGTCGAAGTAGACGGCCTCCCACGTGTTCAGCACGACCGGGCGTGGCCGCAGTGAACGCTCCCGCAACTGCCGGTGGAACGCGGCGCTGATGCCGTCGATGCCGGTGGACGAGTAGGCCGCGTAGAGCCACGGCGACTCGTACTCCTCGCCCGCCGCCAGCGTGATCTCGCCCGGCAGCAGCAGTTCGCCGCCACCCAGGACGGGCGAGCCGTCGACCAGGTTCTCCGCGTACGTCACGTGGTTGCCGCTCCACGCCACGTGCAGCGCCCACACCTCGCCGTCGCGGAACGAGAACCCCGGCGTGCCGGCCAGCAACCCGATGGTCGCGTCGTGCCCGGTACGGCCGCGCCGGCTCTCCCGCACCCACGACCCGTACTGCAGCGCCTGCCGCTGCGGCGCGCGTTCGCGGCTCCAGCGTCCGGTGAAGTCGAGCAGTTCGGTGGCCTGAGAGGGAATGGGGAGCGCGGTTTCCAGGCCCTCCAGCGCATACGGCGTCTCGCCGTCGTTGCGGACGACGTGCCGCAGCCGGAGCATGCCGGACGGCAACAGTTCCACGCTGCCGGTCACGGTCAGCCCGGCGGCCTCGTCCGACGCGACGTAACGGAAGATCGAGCCGTTCTCGCCGGAGAACGACGTCACCGTCAGCGCGGGCGCGAAGTGCTCGCCGCCGCGATGGCCACGCAGTCCGGGACGGCCGACGTACCCGGCCCCGGCCTCGGGCAGCAGCGCGAGCGGCACCGGCGCGTCCGGCGCGTTGTTCGGGTTGGTCCACGACGCGACGTCGACCAGGCCACGTAGCGCGGCCTGGTCGAGGTCACCGAGCGTTCGCCCCCAGTGCGTCACGACCGGCAGGCTCCCGCCCACGAGGGTGATGACGACGCTGGAGGTGTCGTCGTGCAGGTGCACGACCTCCGTGTTGCTCATGCGGGCCCCGTCCACATCAAACACAAATGAACATTGTGCCGATCCTGAGATGCGGACGGGGTGTTGTCAAGCGTTGGGGAATGTTGAGTTGTGTCCGATTACACGACCAGGCTGAGCAATGCGGCGACCACGAAACCGACCACCGAGAGGATGGTCTCGAGGACCGTCCACGTCTGCAGCGTCTCCTTGACCGACAGCCCGAAGTACCGCGACACGATCCAGAACCCGCCGTCGTTGACGTGCGAGGCGATGATCGAACCGGACGCGATGGCCATGACGACCAGCGCGAGTTGCGGCTGCGAGTAGTTCAGGTCCGCCAGCACCGGCGCCACGATGCCCGCGGTCGTCACGATCGCGACCGTCGCCGAACCCTGCGCGATGCGGATGACGCAGCTGATCACGTACGCCAGCGCGATCACCGGCAGGCCGATGCCGGACAGTTCGGTCGCCAGCGTCTTGCCGATGCCCGTGGCGGCCAGCACGGCGCCGAAGAAGCCACCGGCACCGACGACGAGCAGGATCATCGCGACCGGCTTCAGTGAGGCGGCGGACATCTCCGCGACCTTCTCCCGCGTCATGCCGCGCCGGAAACCCAGCAGCCAGAACGCGAGCAGCACCGAGATCGTCAACGCCACCGCGGGCGTGCCGAAGAACGTCGCCACCGAGTACACCTGCGTGCCCTTGGTCAGCAGGATCGAGCCGAACGTGCCGGCGAGGATCAGCACCAGCGGCAGGCCGATGATCGAGAGCACCAGGCCGAGCGACGGCGGTTCGCGATCGCCGTTGTCCTCACGGGCAAGTTCGGCCGCCGCCAGCATCTCCTCCGGCACCGGCACGTTGATGCGCTTGCCGATCCAGTACGAGTACAGGACACCGCCGACGAACCACGACGGCAGTGCCACCGCGACACCCATGATGATGATCCAGCCGAGCGACACGCCCAGGAGACCGGCCGCCGCCACCGGTCCCGGGTGCGGTGGCATGAACGCGTGCATGACCGAAAGGCCTGCCAGCAAAGGCATGCTGAACAGCACGATCGACTTGCCGCTGCGCTTGGCCGCCACGTAGACGAGCGGCGCGAGCACGAAGATGCCGATGTCGAAGAAGACCGGCACACCGAAGATCAGACCGGCGAGACCGATCGCGACCGGCGCCTTCTTCTCGCCGAACGCGTGCATCAGCTTGTCCATCAGGACCTGTGCGCCGCCGGACGCTTCCAGGATCGCGCCCAGCAGCGTACCGAGACCGATGATCGCGGCGATGTGCCCGAGGATCGAGCCGAAGCCCTTCTCCAGTAACGAGTCCGAGGCCTTCTGCGCCGACCCGACCAGGGTCTCCACCGGCACGCCCGCCAAGAGGGCGACCAGCAGTGCGACGACGATCAGCGCGATGAACGGCTCTACCTTGAACTTGATGATCAGTAGCAGCAGCACCGCGATGCTGACTACCGCGAGGGTGAGCAAGCCCCCTGTTGAGTGTTGCAACCAGTCGATCACGGGCGGCTCCTGAGTGAATGGCCTGGCAATGAGCCGGTGGCGGTTCCGTCGTCGATCACCGTCACCCCGTTGCAGAACACGTACGGGATGCCGGCGGCCTGCTGTCTCGGCTCGTCGAACGTCGCCGTGTCGGCGATCGTCGCGGGGTCGAACAGCACCAGGTCGGCCGCGTAGCCCTCGCGGACCAGACCCCGGTCGGTGAGCCGCAAACGCTTGGCGGCGCGGCCGGTGAGGTGCTCGACGCACTCCTCCAGGCTCAGCACGCCCAGTTCGCGGACGTAGCGCGCGAAGTACCGGGGGAACGTGCCCCAGGCGCGCGGATGTGGCCGGTCGCCGACCAGCAGCCCGTCGCTGCCGCCGGTGTGCGCCGGATGCTTCATGATCGCCTGCACGTTCTCCTCGTGACCCACGTGCATGAGGCACGAGGTACCCATCCGCTCGTCGATCAACACGTCGAAGTACAGGTCGGCCGGTGCGCGTCCGAGTCGCAGCGCGGAGGCGTGGACGCTGGCGCCGACGAGGTGCGCGTTGCGGTCGTTGCGGACGCCGTTGATCTCGATGGAGTCCCAGTCGACCGGCACGCCGTGGCAGCCGTCCGACCCGGTCTCCTCGATCTCGGCCCGGATGCGCTCGCGGATGTCCACATCGGACAACCTCGCCAGCGCCCTCTCCGGCCCGCCTTCCGTGGCCCACGACGGCAGCAGCGCGCTCAGGTACGTCGCGCCCGGCAGGTACGGGTAGGTGTCGAGCGAGATGTCCGCGCCGTTCGCCATGGCGTCGTCCAGCAATGCCAGCAGTTCCGGCGCTTTGCCCTTGTTGACTGGGAAGTTCATCGTCGCGTGCGCGAGATGCAGCGCGCAGCCCGAGCGCTTCGAGACGTCCACCATCTCGGCGTAGGCGTCCAACGCGCCGGCGCCGTAGCTGCGGTGGTGCGGGCTGTAGAAGCCGTTGTGCCGCCCGACGACCTGGCAGAGCTGAACGAGCTCGGACGTGTCCGCGTACATGCCCGGCGTGTAGGTGAGCCCGGACGACATGCCCATCGCACCCTCGGTGAGCGACTGCGCGAGAACCGACCTCATGGTGTCCATTTCGGACTCGGTCGGCCGCCGGTCGTCCCAGCCGACGACCAGCATCCGCAGCGTTCCCTGCGGCACCAGGTACGCGGCGTTCACCGCGATGCCGCGGTCGAGCCGGTCGAGGTACTCCCCGACCGAGCGCCAGTTCCAGTCGAAGCCCGGCGGGTCGTCGTTCCACCCGGCGAGCTGGCCGCGCAACGTCGCGAGCACCTCGTCGTTCACCGGCGCGTAGGACAGGCCGTCCTGGCCCAGCACCTCGGTCGTGACGCCCTGCGAGACCTTCGCGAGGTGGCCGGGCTCGGCGAGGACCCGCAGGTCCGAGTGCGAGTGCATGTCGATGAACCCCGGCGCGAGCACCAGCCCGTCCGCGTCGATCGACCTCGTGGCGCTCACCCCGTTCCCGATGGACGAGATGACGCCGTCCTTGATCCCCACATCCGCCTGGTAGGCGGGTGCGCCCGTGCCGTCGGCGATCAGTGGTCCACGCAGGACGACGTCGTCCATCGGTGCACTCCTTCTAGAAGTAGGTGCGGATCAGGTCGACCACGGTCGTGCCCTGCACGACCGGGATCAGCTGCCACTTGTCGAACACGGTGCAGGGGTGCGACAGACCGAGCCCGATCCAGTCGCCGACACGGACCGTGGCCTCTGCGCCGAGCTGGAGGAACGCGTGCTGGTCGTTCAGCGCGGTGATCCTCGCCCCCGCCAGCGGAGCGATCGCGCCGTCGCCGCGGCGGACGAGCTGTGGTTCCGGCAGACCCTCGTCGAACGACGCGTCGCGCTTGCCGATCGTCAGCAACGCCAGGTCGCGCTGCGGCCGTGACGTCACCTGGGCCCATGCGCGGAGGGCGCTCTTGAACGGCTGCACACCCTCGATCCGCGCGAACGGCGAGATGCCGCGGTAGAAGCCGTCGTCGTGCGTGATGTACGCGCCGCTGCGCAGCACCGGGGTCACCGGCATCGGCCACGGCTGCGACAGCGTCGCCGCCACCTGGTCGAAGTACGCGCTGCCGCCCGCGGTGACGATCACCGTGTCCAGCTCGTCGAGCAGCCCGGCGTCGGCCAGGCGCAGCACGAGCGTGCGCAGGTCGGTCAGGTAGCGGTCCACAATGGACTGGGACGACTCGGACGCGTCGTGCGCGAGCGCGCCCTCGTAGCCACCGGCGCCCACCAGCCGCAGCACCGGGCTCTGGGCCACCGCCCGCGCGACGGCCAGCGCCGTCTCCAGGTCACGCGCACCCGTCCGGCCGCCGGGGGCACCGAGCTCGACCAGCACGTCGACCGGCCGTGACGGCTGGAGCTCCTGCAACGTCTCGCTCATCAGCGCGACCCCGGCCTCGGAGTCGGCCCAGCAGCTGAACTCGAAGCCCGGGTCCCGGTCGAGCTCGCGGACCAGCCAGCGCAACGCCGCGGGGTCGAGCAGCTGGTTCGCCAGCAGGATCCGGTTCACCCCGAACGCCCGGTAGACCCGCAGCTGCGACGCGGTGGCCGCGGTGAGTCCCCAGGCACCGTGCTCGGCCTGCCGCTGGAACAGCTGCGGCGCCATCGTCGTCTTGCCGTGCGGTGCCAGCTTGACGCCGTGGTTGTCGCACCACTTCGCCATCGTTGTCAGGTTGTGTGCCAGCGCGTCCGCGTCCAGCACGACGAGCGGCCCGACGAACTCGTCGCCGAACAGGTCGAGGCGCTGGCCGGCGACCTCGCCGATGGTCGAGCCGAACGTGCTCGACGGCAGGCCCTTGAAGCGCCAGCTGACCTGTTCCGACCTGATGTCCGCGACGGCCGCTAGGTCCATCTCCATCAGATGTTGCATATTTTGCAACTCCCATTGCGCGATGTGATGCTGAGTTGTGTAGCATTCGGTCTCGCCGCCGTCAACGAACACCCTCTGGAGCGCGCATGCGGTTCGATCACGTCGGCGGTGTCGTGTGTCTCGGTGAGACCATGGTGATGATGGTTCCGGCTGAACCCGGTCCCGTGCATCTGGTGCGAACCTGGCACAGGGCCGTCGGTGGCGCCGAGTCCAACGTCGCCGTGCACCTGACGCGCCTCGGCGTCCGGTCGTCGTGGGTCAGCGCGGTCGGCGACGACTCGTTCGGGCTGGCGGTGCTCGACGCGGTCGGCGGCTTCGGCGTCGACGTGTCCCGCGTCCGGGTCGACCCGGCACGCCCGACCGGTCTCTACGTCAAGGAGGCCTCGCCGCACGGCAGCCCGGTGCGCTACTACCGGCGCGGTTCGGCGGCCTCGGGCATGGGGCTGGAGATGATCGACCGGCTGGGCCTCGGCGAGGTGAAGCTCGTGCACCTCAGCGGTATCACGGCCGCCCTGTCCGACTCGTGCCTCGCGATGATGCGTGAGCTGCTGCGCCGGCCGCGGCACGGGTTCCGGATCTCGTTCGACCTGAACTGGCGGCCCGCGCTGTGGGCGGACCGCGACCCGCGCGTGCTGCGTGAGCTCGCCGACCTGGCGGACGTCGTGCTGGCGGGCTCCGACGAGGCGGAACTGGTGTGGGGCACGGGTGACCCCGCCCGGTTGCGGCAGCTGCTGCCCGGCCCGGCGTCGCTGGTGGTCAAGCAGGGCGCGGACGGTGCGACGCTGCTGGAAGGCGGTGCGTCGTACTTCGAACCGGCGTTGAAGGTCGAGGTCGTGGAGCCGGTCGGCGCGGGCGACGCGTTCGCGGCGGGCTTCCTCGCGGCTACCTTGGCGGGGGAGTCCCCGCCGGTGCGGTTGCGCGCCGGGCACCTGCAGGCGGCATCCGCTTTGCTCACCGCCGAGGACGTCGGCGATCCTTTGCCGGACGACGTGACAGCTCCGCTGCTGCACGCCGACCCGCAGACCTGGGCGTCCGCCCGCCTGGAGGTGTGAATGAGCCAGAGTCTCGACAGAGCGCTCACCCTGGTGAGCCAGCTCGCGACGGGCCCGAAGACGCTGGACGAGCTGTCCGGCGTGATCGGCGTCCACAAGTCGACGACGCTGCGACTGCTGCGCACGCTCGAGTCGCACCGCTTCGTGCAGCGCGACGGCGTGCACCACTACCGCCTCGGCACGGCGCTGTTCGACCTCGCCAACCGCGCCCTGGAGGAACGCGACGTCCGCCGCGCCGCCGAGCCCGCGCTGCGTGACCTCAACTCCCGCCTGGGCCACACGGTCCACCTCGCGTCCTACGAGGACGGTGAGGTGATCTACATCGACAAGTACGAGTCCAGGCACCAGATGCGCATGTACTCGCGTATCGGCCGCCGCGCGCCGTTGCACTGCACGGCCGTGGCGAAGATCCTGCTGGCCGACCTGCCGGGGCCCACGCTGCAGAAGGTGGTGTCCGGCATGGAGTTCCCGCGCCTGACCGACAACACCATCCTGGGCCCGGCCGCGTACCTGGCCGAGCTGGACCGCGTGCGCACCAACGGTTACGCCGTCGACAACTCCGAGCACGAGGACTTCATCCACTGCATCGCCGCCCCGATCAAGGGCGCGCGGGGCGAGGTGCTCGCGGCCGTGTCGATGTCGGTGCCGAAGGTGCTGCTCGACTACGAAGGCCTGCTGTCGCATCTGCCGGACCTGCTCGCTACCGCCGAAGCTGCATCAGTCGAATGCGGTTATGTTCCGAGATAAGGGGAATTACGTTGTCCAAGGTTGAGATCAAGACCGCTGACGCTCCGCAGCCGGTGGCCCGCTTCTCGCAGGGTGTGCGCAAGGGCAACATCCTGCAGGTGGCCGGACAGGTCGCGTTCGACCCGAAGTCGGGCGAGATCGTCGGCACCACCGTCGCCGAGCAGACGCGCCAGACGTTCGCGAACCTGCACGCCGTCCTCGCCGCCGGTGGCGCGTCCATCGACGACGTCGTGATGATCCGCGTCTACCTCACCGACACCGCGCACTTCGCGGAGCTGAACGAGGTCTACGGCGAGTTCGTGACGGACCCGGCGCCCGCGCGCACGACCGTCTACGTCGGACTCCCGGCCGGCCTGCTGGTCGAGATCGACGCGCTGGCCGTCGTCGACTGATCCCGCCGTACGGCAACGGCCCCGCCGGTTGGCGGGGCCGTCGTCGTGCTGCCCGGTAGCTCAGCGCCGGGTCCTGCCTCCCGTGTAGCTCACCCCGGAGTCGCCGACGGCACTGCGCGCCGAGGGCGTCGCACCGAACGAGCCGAGGTAGGTGTAGATCTCGCCGATCGGGTCGCGCCACGTGAGCAGGACGTCCCCGGCGTTCGTCCTGATCATCGTGGTGTCGGTGCCGGCCTCGTGGGTGTCGCGGATCTCCCAGGCGCGGAACGGGAGCGAGGGCGTCGACTGCCCGGTGGTGTTCACGAACCCGTTGGTGTCACGGACGCTCAGCTCCAGGCTGCCGGTACCGGCCAGCACCGCGGCGGGCGCACCGGCGGCGACCAGCGAACCGACCTGCTGCCACGCGCCGGGGAAGCCCGAGGTGCCTTCGCGCTGGGTGTGGATCCTGTTGTCGGTCCGCCGGACCACGACCTGCACCGTGCCGTCCGTGTGCACGACGGCGGCGGGCTTGCCCACCACGTCGGTCACGCCGGTGCTTCGCGCGGCGGCCAGTGTCGTGCCGTCGAACTTGCTCGCCCGCACCGAACCGTCCGCGTACCGGCCGACGATCTCGATCGCGTTTCCGTTGCGCAGCGCGGAGAAGTCCGCCGTCAGCCCGGAGCCGCCGAGCGAACGCCACGCGCCGAAAGTGCTCTTCGCCGGCGCGCCCCACAACACGAGCTGCCTGCTGTACCAGAGACCACCGGAGGCGTCGACCCCGAACGAGACGAGCAGGTTGTCCTTGTCCTTCACGATCACCGGGCTGCTGACGAACCTGCCCGCGTGGCCGGTGAAGGCGGCCGACCACTGGTTGAGGTTCTTGGTCGTCTGCGTGCGGCCGCGGATCCCGGCGTCCGCGGTGCTGTTGGCCTGGATCTCCAGCTTGCCGTCCCCGTAGACGCCGAAGCCCACCTCGCCGGTGAACTGTTCGTGGCCGGTGATGGGCGTGTGGTCCACCAGCAGGATGTCGCCGGTGTGCCGCTGCCTGCCGTGCAGCAACTTGCCCTCGTTGACGAGGAAGTAGTTCACCAGGTTGTCGTCACCCTGGTAGGCCGCCAGGGGCGCGGTGAAGTTCGGGGTCAGCGTCGGCGTGGCAGGTGGCGTCGGGCTGCCGCCGAGGATCTGACACGCGTCCGGCGCGCCCTCGATCTGCCAGGCGGAGGACCAGCCGTCGGAGATGAACTTGCCCGCGTCGGTGGCCCAGGCGCCGTCCCCGAGGTAGCGGTACCAGCGCAGCTGGCCGGTGTCGGCCTTCAGCGCGTAGAAGACGCCACCGCCGACGGAGGCCACGTCGGAGAACTGGCCCCAGCCGCTGCCTCCGACCTGACGCTCGTACTCGAGCCAGCGCTGGCTGTCGGCGTCGTACTGGTAGCGGAACAGCTTCCCGTCGGTCGAGCGGGCGAAGAGGCCGCCCGCGCCGTCGGCGAAGATCATGTCGTACTTTGTGCCCCAGCCGGTGTCGATGATCCGCTCGGCCCAGGTGCGGGTGCCCTCGTCGTAGCGCCACCAGTGCAGTGCGTTGTCCGACGGGAAACCGTAGAAGTCGCCGCGCGCGTCGATCGTGAGCCGCGTCTTGGCCGAGGCGTCACCCCAGCCGTGCCAGCCGGTGGCGATCCGGTCGCCTGTTCCGCCGTTCTCCCAGCTGGTGCCGTTCCAGACGAACTTGTTGACGTCGCCTTCCGGCGTGAACTCGTAGGTGCGGCCGCCGGGACCGGTGCGCATCTGCCCGTCCCACGCGAACCCGATGCCTCGGTTGGCGTTCCAGACCGGATTGCCGTTCTCGGGTTCCTGGTGCGCCCGGAGCTCCAGGCCGCTGTCGGCGTGCCGCACGAAGATCGGCGCGGCCGTCTGGCACGACAGAGTGCCCGCCGCGGCGGCCGAGGTGGCGAACACGGGCGTGACGAGACTTGCGGCGGTGACTGCCGCCACCGCGATTCCTCTTGCTCTCACAACAGTTCCCCAGAATCTTTTGTGCGGACACGGGAAGAACCGTCCTCTGTGGCGGAAGCTCCACAGAGGACGGTCTTGGAGAAGATCAGGACTTCGTCTTGCCGCCGGTGTAGGTCGGCGCCGTGCCGGCCGTGCTCGCTGTCGCCGAACGCTGCGTGAGCGCCGGGCCGAAAGTGCCGCGGTAGGCGTAGACCTCGCCCATCGGGTCGCGCCACGCGACCAGCAGGCTGTTGTCGCTCCAGCGGACCATCGTCGGGTCGGTCGCGGCCTCCCGGACGTCGCGGACCTCCCAGGCGCGGAAGCCGGTGGTCTCCTGGCTCTTGCCCGTGGTGTAGATGAGGTTGTCGTTGCCGCGTGCCGCGACCTCGACGGCGTTGCTCGCGGTGACGACGGCGGTGGGGGACCCGGCGGTGACGAGGCCGTCGACGACCGTCCATGCGCCGGGGAAGCCCGCCGAGTTCTGCTTCTGCGTGTAGATCTTGTTGTCGGTCCTGCGCACCAGCACTCGCACCGTGCCGTCGTCGTGCAGCACGGCCGCGGGCATGCCCTGGACGTCGGTGCCGCCGAGGTTCGTCCACGTGCCGAGCGTCGTGCCGGTCAGGCGGGCGACGCGGACGGAGTTGTCGGTGTGCCGTGCGACCACGTCGAACGAGCTGCCGTTGGGCACCACCGTGAAGTCGGAGGTGAGACCCGAGCCACCGAGCGAGCGCCACGCCGTGAAGCGGCCGTCCGCGGCGATCTGCTTGCGGTACCAGAGCTGGCCCTCGGCGCCGACACCGAACGACGACTGCAGGCCGTCACTTCCCTTGGCCAGCACGGAGTCTCCGGCCAGGTGACCGCGGTGCCGCAGCACCGGGCCGTCCGCCGGGAAGTAGCCGTTCGGGGTCACCTGGGTCTTGCCGCGCGTCTCGGCGTCGTCGTGGCTGTGCGCCTGGACTTCGAGCGTGTTGGCGAGGGTCGAACCCACCGCGGTGGCCGTGTTCAGGGCCGCCGCCGGCCGGCCGGTGTACTTGGTGTAGCCGTTCAACGGCTGGTGGTCGACCAGCAGCAGGTCGCCGGAGTGGCGCTGCTTGCCGTGGTAGAGGGTGCCCTGGTCGTTGACGAAGAAGTAGTTCGCCAGCTTCTCCGCGGTCGTGCCCTCGACCAGCGTCAGCGGAGCGGTGAAGTTCGCCTGGACCACGGGCCGCGGCGTGGTCGGGTAGCCGACGAGCCTGCAGTCGCCGGGGTAGGCGACGACGTCGAGCTCGTTGTACCAGCCGGTGCCGACGACCTTGCCGAGGTTCGTGTTCGGGTCGCCGGGCGCCCAGGTGTTGCTGTCCTCGAGGTAGCGGTACCACAGCAGCTCGCCCTGGCCGTTCGGTCCGGGCCACGTGCCGTAGAGGATGTCGCCGCCGGGGGAGAAGACGCGGTTGAACATGTTCCAGCCGGCCCCGACGTACAGGCCGTACTGCAGGAACCGGTCGGCCACGGCGTCGTAGCGGAAGCGGAACAGCTGACCGTCCGGCTTGCGGGCGTACAGCACGCCGTCTCCGGCCGCGACGATCAGGTTGTACTGGTCCCAGCCGGTGTCGAGGACCTTGCCGCCGCCCGTCTCCGCGGTCCAGCCGCCGTCGTCACCGCCTTCCCAGACGAACATCTTCAGCTTGCCGTCCGCGTTGATCTCGAACAGCCGGCCCTTCTCGTCGACCGTCACCTTGTTGCGGTGCTCGGGCTGGCTGTAGCGGGCCCAGCCGTTGCCCACGGAGCGGTACTGCCCGCCGCCGGGCATCGTCGCCCAGCCGGGACCTGTTGGTGTGTCGACGATCCGGAGCCGGCGCAGGTCGCCGGAGGCGGCACCCTGGTTGTCGCCGACGAGGTGGTAGACGACGCCGTCGGGGCCGGCGAGCGCACGGCCGATCTGCCAGCCACTGCTGGGGACGTCCTGCTTCGCGCTCCAGACGAAGTTGCCGTTCTCAGGCTCCTGGTGGGGGTAGCGGAAGACGGTGCCCTGCTGGGTGACACCGACGACGTTGACCGCGGAGTTGCAGTTGAGCGACGAGGCGGCGGACGCGACGTGGACGCCGGGCGCCACGATCAGGGACAGGCCCACCGCGCCGGCCAGGGCCGCGCCCAGTCCGGATCTGCGCGCGCGAGTAGAACGCGTTGACATTAACTCCCCCAGAGTCGAGTCAATGTGGACAGTCGACGGCCGGTAGGCGTCGTTCCTGCACCACAGTCTGCGAATCGGACCGTAGCTCAGCGGGTCGGCAGATCGCCAGCCCCAAACGCGTCACACGCTCGTGCTGCTTGTCCTGCCGTGTCCGAAAGCCTTCTGACTCTTGACACCGGCTCGGCGACCTGACGATGCTCAGCTGTCGGCATCTGGGGTTGACAGCGATTTCACACGCGCTGTTGTCGTAGAGGGTTTCTGGGGGTAGGTCCATGGCCAGCGGCCGTTTTTGGCGTGCGCGCATGCTTTTTCCGCGGTCTAGAAGAGGCAGAATCGCGGCCGTCGCAGGTCTGATCATGGTGCTGATGGTGGGCACCGTGGGGCCTTCGGCGTTGCAGCTCATCCCGCAGTGGGCCGCGGGTGGCGCGCTTGATCCGAGCGAGCTCGCCCCTGACCAGAAGTGGGGCTCCGCGGCGGATCAGCCTCATGAGACCGAGGGCACCGGTGCGGCGAACCGCGCGATGCCGAAGTCCGAGCTCGCCAAGCACCCGCAGCCGAACTTCCCGGCGGCACCCACGCCTCCGCCGAACAAGGCGGAGCAGGTCGACGCGCCGAACGGGTTCACCGGCTTCAACGCCCAGAGCAGCAAGGAGGACGCGGCCAAACGAGACGCGAACTCCCGCACCTTCCGCAACACCGACGGCACCCAGACCACCGAGTACTCGCAGTCGCCGCTGAACTTCCAGCGCCCCGACGGTTCCTGGGCACCGATCGACACCACGATCGTCCCTGACGGCGACGGCTTCCGGAACGCCGCGGACTCCGTGGACACCCGCTTCGACGCCACCGCCTCGGAATCGCCGTTCGTGCGCATGCGCCTGTCCGGCGACCACGAGATGTCCTTCGGCTTCGCGGGCACGAGCGCGGCGAAGGCCCGCGTCGAGGGCAGCACGATCACCTACCCCGGTGTCGCGGCCCACACCGACCTGCGGCTCGACGTCGCTTCGGGCGGTGTCAAGGAGACGCTGGTCCTGACGTCGCGCGAGGCGGCGACGAGCTGGCTGTTCCCGTTGCAGCTCAAGGGTTTGCAGGCCAAGGTCGCCGACGGCTCCGTCGTGCTGACCGACAACGCCGGCAACGTCAAGGCCAGGATCCCCGCCGGTGACATGACCGACGCCGCCGGTGCGGTGTCGACGGCCGTCACCTACGAACTGGTGCCGCACAACGGCGGCCAGGCGCTGAGGATGACGGCGGACGCGGGCTGGATCCGCGACGGCGCACGGCAGTTCCCGATCGCCGTCGACCCGACGGTGAGCGGCCTGAACGCCGGCCCCGCCATCTCGACCAACGGTTCGTCCGCGCTGACCGGGTCGACGCTCAAGTCCGGTGACGGCTACACCACCTACCTGAAGTTCAACACCAGCGGGATCACCAACCACCGCGTGTTCGGCGCCCAGCTGTACCTGTCGAACTACGACGCGCCGTCGTGCCGGCCGCAGCCCGTCAGCGTGCACCCGGTGAACCAGGCGTGGGACAGCGGTACGACGGCGGTGCTGGCCACCGGCGGCGCACTGGGCAGAGCCTCGTTCGCCTACGGCTACGTCGGTCTCGGCCAGTCGCAGTCGGCCTGTCCGCCGAGGCCGGAGGCCATCGACCTCGGTGAGGGCGGCCGGAACCTGGTGCAGGGCTGGGCGAAGGGACAGGCCAACAACGGCCTGGCCGTGAAGGCCGTGGCTGGCTGGAAGCTGTTCGCGGGCGCGGGCACGGCCAACCCGCCGCGGCTGTTCGTCACGAGCACGCAGTACGACGCGGGCTACCGCATCGACCGCGGTGTGCCGGAGCCACCGGTGCACCGCACCAGTGACAGCGGCGACCCGAAGCCCACCGTCAAGATCACGGTGACGAACAAGAGCGGCCAGGCGTGGAGTGCGGGCGCGGGCTACAAGCTCTCCTACCGCGCGTTCAGCGCGACGGGCCAGCCGAAGGACGCCCGCGTGGCGGCCGAACTGCCGGCCGGCGTCACCGTCCCGCCGGGCGGGAGCATCACGCTCGACGCCAGGGTGTTCCAGCTGGAGCCGGGCGACTACCTGCTCGACTTCAGCATGGTGCACAACAACACCTTCTTCACCGACGAGCAGATCCCACCGGCCCGCCTGTCGCTGACGGTGTTCGAACTGCCGCCGATCGTCAAGGCGCAGTACCCGCCGGCCGGCCACTCCTCGCCGGTGCTCACGCCGCAGCTGTGGGCCGACGCGGTGGACGTGGATGCCCCGCCGAACACCACGATCGACTACGAGTTCGAGATCTGCCAGAAGAACGACGTCACCGGCGAGATCAACGTCGGCTGCCGGATCTCGCCGAGGTCGAAGTCGCGCACCTGGACCGTCCCGAAGGGATGGTTGCAGTGGAGCGAAACCTATTACTGGCGCGCGTTCGCGATCGACCCGGCGGGTACGCGCAGCGAGAAGCTGGAGTTCAGCGCGCTGCTGACCGCGGTGCCGCAGCCCGACATCACCTCGCACCTGGGCGGTGCGCCCTACAGCGCCGGTGACCTCGACTTCGACCCGCAGATCGGCAACTACACCACCGCCGCGGTCGACTCCGCCATCGGTGTCACCGGCCCCGAACTCACGGTCTCCCGCACCTACAACAGCCTCGACCCGCGCAAGGACCTCGCCTTCGGCGCCGGCTGGTCGACGCGCTACGACATGCGCGTCGTGCCGGACAATGACGGCACCGGCAACGTCGTGGTGACGTATCCCGACGGCCAGGCGGTGCGGTTCGGCAAGAACAACGAGGACGGCAGCTTCGATCCGCCGCCCGGCCGGTTCGCGACCTTCTACCAGGACGCCGCCTCGTCGAACTACGTGCTGGTGGACAAGTCCAACACCACCTACACGTTCCGCTCCGACGGCAAGATCGCGTCGATCTACGACAACGCCGCCAGGCTCGTCGAGTTCGACTACGGCATCACGGGGCTGCTCAAGCGCGCGATCAACCGCACCAGCAACCGGACACTGTGGTTCACCTACTCGGGCAAGCACGTCAAGGAGGTCCGGACCGACGCGCCGACCACCGGTGGCACCCCGATCAAGTGGACCTACGAGTACTTCGGCGACCAGCTGACGAAGGTCTGCGACCCGGCCGGTGCCTGCACTCAGTACGAGTACTCGCAGGGTTCGCACTACCGGTCCGCGGTGATGGACTCGAAGCCGGACTCCTACTGGCGGCTCGGTGAGCCGGCCGGCAACGCGGCGGTCAGCCAGGTCGCGACCAACCTGACCAAGGACTGGGGCGAGCACAGGGACACCACGCGCGACCACGCCGGTCCGCTCGCCGGCAGCCCGGACAGGGCGACCGGGTTCAACGGCACCAGTTCGCTGGTCAAGCTGCCCGACGGCGCGATCAAGAAGAGCCGCGACCTGTCCATCGAGCTGTGGTTCAAGACCACGACCGGTGGCCCGCTGATGGGCTTCCAGCACAAGCCGTTCGACCAGAACCCCGAAGGCGCCGTCCCGGTCCTGTACGTGGACAAGGACGGCAAGCTGCGCGGCCAGTTCTGGCACGGCAGGGTCTCGCCCATCACCAGCGCCACCACGGTGAACAACGACCAGTGGCACCACGTCGTGCTCACCGGTTCGCTCGCGGTCACCACGATGTACCTCGACGGCGCCAAGGTCGGCGAGATCACCGGTGCCGAGATCGACGACAGCAGGCTGAACTTCGGTCAGATCGGCGCCGCGCACGCCGTCGGTCCCGCCGACTGGGCGCCGCACGGCTGGTGGCCGAACGAGGGCAAGAAGTTCTTCAACGGCCAGATCGACGAGGTCGCGCTCTACCAGCACCCGCTGGGCGAGGCCGCGGTCAAGCAGCACTACGCCGCGCGTGAGCACTCCGACCAGTTGACCAAGGTCATCATGCCGAGTGGCCGTGTCGCCGCGGAACTCGGCTACGACACGACGAACGACCGCATCTCGGAGTACACCGACGAGAACGGTGGCACCTGGAAGCTGGGTCTGCCGCAGGTCTCCGGCACCGAGGAGAAGGACGCGGCGGGCCGTTCGATCAAGAACCTGGTCCGCTCGATCGAGGTGACCGACCCCGGCAAGAGGTCGCACTTCTTCGACTACGACCCGATCAAGGGCCGGATCATCAGGTTCGTCGCCCCGCTGGGCATCGGTGTGCGGCACGAGGACAGGGCGGATCCGTCCGTCGTGCCGACCACCCCGACGGCGGCGCCGCCGTGCACCGCCGCCCCGACGCCGAACCCCGACGGCAGCCCCACCTACTGCGGTGGCAAGACGGGCAACAACCCGAACTGGATCGGCGGTCCCGTCCAGGGCCTGGGTGTCCGCACCTACGACTACGACGAGAGCGGCTTCCAGCACGTCATCACCGACGAGAACGGCCACCAGGTCGAGCTCAAGCATGACGAACGCGGCAACGTGGTGTCGCGCAGGACATGCCGGACGTCGACCCAGTGCGACACGGAGTACTTCACGTATCACAAGCCGGCCGCCGGCAACGTGAACGACACCGATCCGCGCATCGACAAGCAGCTCACCGCCCGTGACGCGCGTTCGGCGAGCGCGAGCGACAACACGTACCTGACCTCGTCGACGTACAACACTCGCGGCGATCTGATCGAGCAGAAGATGCCCGACGGCTCGACTGTCGTGCACAGGTACGCCGAACTGGGCGACAGGAGGGGTGCGAACGGCGTCGACGTTCCCCTCGGCCTGCTGTTGAGCACGACGGATGGTCGCGGCAAGAGGACGGAGTACCTGTACCACGCGAACGGAGACCTGTTCTCCGTCACCGAACCGCCGCGTGCGGAAGGTGCCAACGGCATCACCACCGAGTACCGGTACGACCTGATCGGCCGCAAGATCAGCGAGAAGCAGATCTCGGACGAGTACCCGGCCGGCCTGGAGACGAAGTTCCTCTACGACGGGCGGAACAAGCCCGTCGAGGTGACCGACGCCGCCGTCACGAACGCGGTGACCGGTGTCAAGCACACCAGGCACACCAGGACGACGTTCAACGCCGACGGCCTGCCCGAGCGGATCGACATCGCGGACCTGACCGGTGGCGACGAGACCAGGACGATCGCCTACGGCTACGACGACCGCGGCCGGCAGAGCTCGGTCACCGACGCCGAAGGCGCGACGACCTCGTACGCCTACGACGTGTTCGGCAACCGGACGTCCGTTGTGGACCCGTTGGGCACCAAGGTCGAATACGCCTACACGGCCCGCAACAAGCTCGCCGAGGTCCGCATGCGCGGCTTCCACGGCAAGCCGGTCAGCGGTGGCATCGGTACCGCCGAGCCCGCGGACGACGGTCAGATGATCGTGATGGAGTCGTACACCTACGACCTCGGCGGCCGGCTCGTGTGGCAGACGGATGCCATGGGCCGCAAGACGATGTACGACTACTACCAGAACGGCCTGCTGTTCCGGTCGCGTGCCGAGGTGCGCAACGCCGACGGCACGAAGTCGGCGAAGTTGCTGGAGGAGAACACCTACGACGCCGCGGGCAACGTCCTGACCCGCAAGGGTGCGGGCGACCGCGTCACGACGTTCAAGTACAACACCAAGAACCAGGTCGAGCAGATCGTCGCCGATCCGAACGCGTTGGGGCGCACGACTCTCTACACCTACGACGAGAACGGTCTCGTCAAGCAGATCGTCAGGTCGGGCCAGGCCTCCAACACCGGCGGGATGAGCGCGGCCACGAGCGAGGTCGTCGACTACACCTACGACAGCGTCGGCAACCTGCTCACCGAGGGGATCAAGTTCGGCCAGCAGTCGCTCACCACGACGCGTGCCTACGACCGCCGCGGCCTGATGGTGGCGGAGACCGACCCGCGCGGCTTCACCACCGAGTTCTCCTACGACGAGCAGGAACGCCAGGTCCGGGTCAAGCAGCCCACCGTGGCCGTGGAGACCGGTGGCGCGGCGCCGGTCGACGCCCGGCCGGAGAACGTGGTCGGCTTCAACACCTTCGGCAACGAGGTCCAGTCGAAGAACGAGAACGGCCAGATCACCAAGCGGTTCTACGACAAGAACGGCCGCCCGCTGCGGGTGGAGCTGCCGGACTACGTGGCACCGGGCACGACCACGCCGATCAAGGCCGTCACGTCGACCAGGTACGACGCCGCGGGCAACGCCGTGGAGACGACCAGCCCGCGTGGCTCCGTCACCAGGTTCCGCTACGACCAGCTCGGCCGCATGGTCGAGCGGCAGGACCCGAAGGCGGACGCGCCGACCGAGGTCGGCGGCGTGTGGAAGTACACCTACACGCACAAGGGTGAGCAGCTCTCGGCGACGGACCCGACGGGTGCGCGCACCGAGTCGACCTACGACGACCTCGGCCGTCAGGTGACGTCGTCGGTGCTGGAGCGCAAGCCGGTCGCCGCCGCGTTCACCACGTCGTTCGAGTACAACGACGCCGGCGAGCTGGTGAAGGCCACCGCGCCGAACAACGACGTCACGACGTTCACCTACGACGCGCTCGGTCAGCGGATCACGTCCACCGACCCGGCGAACGTGACGACGAAGTTCGGTTACGACGGCTCCGGCCGCCAGGTGTGGCAGCAGGACGCCATGGGGCGCAGCAGCTTCGTGAGCTACGACGCGGCCGGCCGGATGAAGGGCCAGTTCAGCCTCGACGGTGCCGGAGCGATCCAGCGCCGCACGTCCTACACGCACGACGCGGCGGGCAACGTCGAGACCGCGACGGACGCGATGGGCAAGACCGCGCGCTACACCTACGACGCGCTCGGCAGGATGACCCAGCAGGTCGAACCGATCTCGGACACCGAGAACATCACGACCTCGTTCGGCTACGACGCGGCCGGCCAGCGGACCCGCTACACCGACGGCCGTGGCAACAAGTTCGTCACCACCTACAACTCGTGGTCGCTGCCGGAGTCGGTCGTCGAACCGTCGACCGAGGCGCACCCGGACGCGGCCGACCGGACGTGGACGAGCACCTACGACGCGACGGGCAACGTCGCGAAGATGGTGGCGCCGGGTGGAGTCACGAGGGAACGGCAGTACGACTTCCTCAACCGCGTCGTGCGGGAGACCGGTGCCGGCACCGGGGTGGCCTCGGCCGAGCGGACCCAGGCCTACGACCCGGTCGGCAGGCTGCTGGAATCCGGTGCGCCGGGCGGCAAGAACGTCTTCACCTACAACGACCGCAGCGGAATGCTCACCGCGAACGGCCCGTCGGGCGACTCGTCGTTCGAGTACGACGAGCTCGGCAGGATGAAGACCAGGACGGACGTCTCCGGCACCGCCCGCTTCACCTACGACAAGGGCCGCCTGCACACCGCGACCGACAGCATCACCGGCGCCGGCCAGGTGTTCAGCTACAACGCGGCCGGTCAGGTCTCGAAGGTCCAGTACGGCACCAGCCGCAGCCGGGACGTCGACTACGACCCGCTCGGCAGGATGAAGTCCGACGTGATGAAGGACGGCACCTCCGGCGCCGTCGTCTCGTCGCTGGCCTACGAGTACGACAACAACGACCGCCTCACGCGGAAGGTGACGTCGGGTCTCGCGGGTTCGGGTGACAACACCTACACCTACGACTACGCGAACCGCCTGAAGTCGTGGACCGTCGGCGGCGTCACGACCGACTACGCGTGGGACGCCTCCGGCAACCGCACGAAGGCCGGCGCCAAGACCGCCGTCTTCGACGAGCGCAACAGGCTGAAGTCGGACAGCGACTACACCTACAGGTACTCGCCGTCCGGCGCGATGCTGTCGCGCACGTCGTCCGGTTTCGAGGAGAAGTTCTCCTTCGACGCCTTCGACCGGATGATCGCCGTGGGCCAGACGCAGTACGCCTACGACGGCTTCGACCGCGTGGTCTCCCGCAACACCAAGCAGTTCAAGTACGCCGGCACCGACATCGACCCGGTGTCCGACGGCGACTCGACCTTCGGCCGCGGTGCGTCGGGCGAGCTGCTGTCGTTGCAGCAGGGCACGGACAAGCGCGTCGCCGTGACCGACAAGCACGGCGACCTGGTGGGCGGCTTCGACCCGGCCCAGGCGGGCATGCAGGACTCGACCGCCTACGACCCGTTCGGCAAGCAGATCGCCTCGTCGGGCACGAAGCGTTCCGTTGGCTACCAGGGCGACTGGACCGACCCGGACTCCGGCCAGGTCAACATGGGCGCCCGCTGGTACCAGCCGAACACCGGTTCCTTCGCCTCCCGTGACACGGTCTCGGCCGCGTCCGGCGCCTCCGTGCTGTTCAACCGCTACACCTACGGCGCGGGCCGCCCGCTCGACATGATCGACCCCGACGGCCACTGGCCGAACTGGGGCAAGGTCTGGAACGGCGTCAAGTCCGTCGCCAAGGTCGGCCTCGAGGTAGTCAAGGAAGTATCCGGCTACAACGACATCGCGAACTTCATCCGCGAGCCGAGCCTCGGCAACTTCCTGTGGGCAGCCTCGAACTTCGTCCCGTTCGGCAAACTCGCCAAGGGCGCCAAGTACCTCTTCAAGTACGGCGACGACGTCCTCGGCGGCGCGCGCAGGTACGGCGACGACGTCGTAGGCGCGGGCCGGAAGTACGGCGACGACGTGGCAGGCGCAGGCCGCAAGTACGGCGACGACCTGGCAGGCGCCGCCCGCCGCAACGCGGGCGACATGGCCAAGACAGCGGCACGCGAGGCAGCACAGACAGCAGCCAGAAAGGCCGCAGCCGCAGCAGCCGCCGCGGCAGCCCGGCTGGCGGCGATGAAGGCGGTGACGGCCCGCGCCAAGGCCGCGATCGCCCACGCCGTCAAGAACAACGCGATGCCCATCCTGCAGGCCGCCCTGAAGCCGAAGATCGCCATGAAGGACCTGGTGTCCTCCTCGGCGAACATGCCGGCCCGGCTCGTGTCGGCGGTGGCCGAGAACGTCCAGGACGTCAACAAGGTCTGGGACACGATCAAGGCCACGATCATCAAACCCGGCGTGTCCGTGGTGCAGTCCGTGGGCGAGCAGGTGGTGTCCGACTTCGCCAACAGTCAGGTGCCCGGTCTCGGGGATCTGATCGGGCTGTTCGGGTCGAACAAGAAGCGGGGCAACGACAAGGCCAAGGACTCGGGCGCTCAGGGACGCAACGGGGCGGGGGCTTCCTGCCCGATCCCGACCGCCAAGAACAGCTTCACCGGCGACACCCCGGTGTTGATGGCGGACGGGACGCGCAAGCTCATCCGGGACCTTCGAGTCGGTGACGTCGTGCTGGCCACCGATCCGACCACCGGTGAGACCGCCGCCAAGGAGATCACCGACGTCCGTGAGTACCTGACGGATGCGTCGGTGCACCAGCTCGACATCGCCTCGGAGACCGGGACCGGCAAGATCTCGGTGAGCGACGAGCACCCGTTCTGGGTGCTGGGGCTCGGGTGGCGTGACGCTCAGGACATCCTGCCTGGGTACCAGTTCCTGACTGCTGACAACCGGTCGGCGACTGTTACCGGGACTCGGACGTTCTCGGGTGGGCGGCTTGTCTACAACCTCACGGTTGATGGGCTGCACACGTACTACGTGGGTGCCGGTGGTCCTGGAAAGGCTGCCGCTGCTGATGTCCTCGTTCACAACGAAGACCCCAAGAACTCGTCTGCTTGCGCCCGTGCGTACCCCCACGGATTCTCCTCACAGGAGGACTTCGACGAGTTTGGTGACAAGCTCAACTCTGGATTGGCCGCTGCGGGCTACGAGAACACTGAAGCGATCTTCCAGGGCAGTGCCGTCACTGGTGTCAAGTACACGACGGGCGCTCCGTTCGACGTCGGCAGGAAGAGCGATTTCGACATCGCGCTCGCTGGTGACGAGGTGATCGATGCAGCTGTGGAGGCCGGAGCGCCGAAGCGTTCTCGTGGCAACCGGACCGGACCGATCAAGGGCCGTGCGTTGCGGGACATCGGATTGAAGGAACTCAGTCGTGAACTGAGCGAACTCGCCGGTCGTCCGGTCAACTTCATGGCGTACAGGACCGCCGAAGGAGCGACCTCCAGGTCGCCGAGCATCAGGGTGTCACGTGGAAAGTAGTGACGAGACCTTCGGAACCAGCGCGTTGTCAATGGAGGTGTTGCGTCAGCGTTTGGAGCGGGTGTTGTCAGTGCGGTTTCAGCCGCACGACAGCAGCTACTTCGGTGGCGACTACTACCGGTGCGAAGCTGCTCCTGAAGAGGAGATGATCCTCTTTAGGAACGACGTGCCGGATGAGGAAGGTGAGGTGGTTCAGCCTCAGAACGCGCAGTACTCGGTGTTGTTCGAGGTGATGTCCACGTCGCGTGGTGATGAGTTGAGAGCAGCGCTGAGCGCGATACCCGAGCTCACACTCATCCGGCAGGAGCGGTACTAGTTGCTGGTCGAAGGTCACGCCAGGCATTTGCCTGGCGGGACCTTCGACCGTGCACACCGGGTGATCATCGACGCCTGAACGGTCGCGTGGCAGCATCCGCACCATGAAGTGGTACGCGGACAGACCGGCAAGATTCACGCGTCAGCTGATCGCCGACCTACTAGCCGCGGCATGGATAGCCACCTGGATCTGGGTGGCGACCACCGCCCACGACTGGGTCCTGGAACTCAGGGCCCCGGGAGACGGCCTGGTCAACGCGGGCGGCGACATCCGCGACGTCTTCACCAACGCGGCGGCGAAAGCCAAGGGCGTGCCCTTCGTGGGCGAGGACCTGGCGGGTGCGCTGGGCAACGGCACCAAGGCCGGCGAAACCCTGACCAGCGCGGGCAACGCGCAGATCAGCGTGGTCCAGGACAGCGCTTTTTGGCTTGCCACCGCCATCGTTGTCATCCCGGTCCTCTTCCTGCTCATCACCTGGCTGCCGATCCGGCTCCACTACGCCCGCAAGGCCGCCAGCACCGCGCGGCTGCGCGACAAGCCTGACCTGCTGGCCCTGAGAGCGCTCACAAGTCTCAGTTCCAGGCAGTTGAGCAAGTTCGACGGTGATCCCGCCGTGGCGTGGCGGACGGGGGACACTGACGTGATCGACGAGTTGGCACGACGTCAGCTGGCCTCGGTGGGGGTGAAGGCATGATCGCGATCGCGGTGATCGCCGCGGTGGTGGCGATGTGCGCCACCGCCATCGCCTTGTGGCAGGCGCGCGAGGCCAAGTACGCGCAGACGGCCGCGAAAGAGGCGCAGAACGCCGCCGGCAGGGCTCAGGAGGAGGCGCAGGCCGCGCGGAAGGCCGTCGAGCAGGCCACGGCCAGTGCCTTGCAGGCCAAGAACTCGGTGGAGGAAACCAAGAAGGCGGCGGCCAAGGCCGAGGAGAGGGCGGTGATGGCGGAGGAGGCCGCCACGGCGTCGCGGATGCTGGCCGACGAGGCCCAGCTCACCGCTCAGCAGGCGACGGCGCGGATCAACGAGTTCGTCGAGGTTCTCGCGGCCGCGCGCAGCCGTAGTGGCATGCCGACGTTCGCGATCACGCCCGGCGCGCCCGACGAGTTCCGGCTCAGCTACTTCGGCGGGCCCGCCGTCATCGAGCAGCTCACGGTGTCCGTGGTGCCGGGCAGTCGCGTGCTCGGGCTCTCCCAGTACGACGAGCCGCCGGCCGAGCACCTCGAGGTGGGTCCGCTCCACAACGGCTCGGCCATCACCTTTCGGGCCGCGACGGGCCAACGTGCCAGCGCGGTGTTCCAGGTCAGGGCCGAGCCGTGGGAGCCGGTCGTCGTGCGAGCGGATCAGTAGACGGGGCCGGTGAACTTCTCGCCTGGGCCCTGGCCGGGCTCGTCCGGCACGGCCGAGGCCTCGCGGAACGCGCGCTGCACCGACTGCAGGCCGTCCTTCAGCGGAGCGGCGTGCGGGCCGAGGTACTCGGAGGTCGCCGTGACCAGGCCGGCGAGGCCGGTGATCAGGCGGCGGGCCTCGTCGAGGTCGCGGCGCGGTGAGTTGTCGGGGTCCGGGTCGGCGAGGCCCAGGCGCTCCGCGGAGGCGGACAGCAGCATCACCGCGGCCCGGCTGATCACCTCGATGCTGGGGACATCGCCCAGGTCACGGATGCTGTCTTCAAGCGGATCGGTCACGGCTACATTCAAGCAAGTCCCCGCGGACGGCCGACGTCACAGGGCCGCGATTCGGGGGTTGACAAGAGCGTCTGCTAGTATTTCGGACGCGACCAGCTCTCGTTAGTGCGAGAGCGGCAAGTGGAGCCCCGCTCCCACCCGCGTTCACCGCTTCTTGAGGTGGCCGGGTCCGGTCCTCCAGGCGGCAGGCACACGGTGCTGGTTGTTCTGAGGTGCGATCGGTCGGAAGCGGGCCCCTTCACCGGGAGACGGTGACGGGGCTCTTGTTTTTGGCGCAACCGAGTCTCAAAGGACGTGAATGACAAGTCCCTCGAACCGCGGTGCACCCGTCAGCACCGAGCCGCGCATCAACGACCGCATCCGGGTGCCGGAAGTTCGTCTGGTCGGGCCGAATGGTGAGCAGGTCGGGATCGTTCGCATCGAGGACGCGCTCCGACTCGCGCAAGAAGCGGATCTCGACCTCGTCGAGGTCGCCGCTCAGGCTCGCCCGCCGGTCTGCAAGCTCATGGACTACGGCAAGTTCAAGTACGAGACCGCGCAGAAGGCCCGCGAGTCGCGTCGGAACCAGCAGCTGACGGTCATCAAGGAGCAGAAGCTCCGCCCGAAGATCGACCCGCACGACTACCTGACGAAGAAGGGCCACGTGGCCCGCTTCCTGTCGCACGGGAACAAGGTCAAGGTGACCATCATGTTCCGCGGCCGCGAGCAGTCGCGCCCGGAGCTCGGTTACAGGCTTCTGCAGAAGCTGGCGGAGGACGTCGCGGAGCTTGGCTTCGTCGAGTCGAACCCCAAGCAGGACGGCCGCAACATGATCATGGTGTTGGCGCCGCACAAGAACATCAAGCCGCGCGTGGTCAAGCAGGACGACGACGATGCGCCCGAGGCGGACGACACCGCTTCGGAAGAGGCGTAGGACGCACCCCCGCCCCCGACCCGGTGGGTAGCACGAGACGAGGACGGAAATGCCGAAGAACAAGACGCACAGCGGGACCTCGAAGCGCTTCAAGGTCACGGGCAGCGGCAAGATCCTCCGGGAGAAGGCCGGCAAGCGCCACATCCTGGAGAAGAAGTCCAGCAAGGTGACGCGTCGCATGAGCGGCACCGCGGTCGTGTCGGAGCACGACGCTCCGCGCATCAAGAAGCTGCTCGGTCTCTGACCCGCTTCGAAACCCCCTAGCTAATTCGGGTGGCGGACCCCGACTCCGCCTCCCCATGAGATCGACAGGATGTACCCGTGGCACGCGTCAAGCGGGCTGTAAACGCCCAGAAGAAGCGTCGTACCGTTCTCGAACTGGCCAGCGGTTACCGCGGCCAGCGCTCGCGGCTGTACCGCAAGGCCAAGGAGCAGGTGCTCCACTCGCTCAACTACGCGTACCGCGACCGCCGTGCGCGCAAGGGCGACTTCCGCAAGCTGTGGATCCAGCGCATCAACGCTGCCTCCCGTGCGAACGGCATGACCTACAACCGCCTGATCCAGGGTCTTCGCCTGGGCGGCGTCGAGGTCGACCGCAAGATCCTCGCGGACCTCGCCGTCCACGACGCCAACGCCTTCTCGGCGCTCGTCGAGATCGCCCGCAAGGCGCTCCCGGCCGACGTGAACGCTCCTGCCGGGGACCAGGCCTGAGCCAGCACCCTCGCGACAGCAACCGACCCGAGGCAGATCCGTTCACCGAACGGACGCCTCGGGTCGTTGCTGCTCGCCACCTGACCCGCCGCCAGGGCCGCGACAAGGCAGGCCGCTTCCTCGTCGAAGGCGCCCAGGCCGTGCGCGAGGCACTTGCCTGGCAGGGCGGCGAGGTGCACGAACTGTTCGTCACGGCGCCGGCCGCGCAACGGAACGCCGAACTGCTCCAGAGCGCCTCCGAGCGAGGCATCCGGATCAGCGAGGTCACTGACAAGGCCGCCGAATCGCTGTCGGAAACCGTGACGCCCCAGGGGATTGTCGCGGTCTGCGACGCGGTCCCGCAGTCGCTGGAAGCAGCCCTGCAGGGCACCCCGCGCCTCGTCGCGGTGCTCTACGGCGTCTCCGACCCCGGCAACGCGGGCACCGTCACGCGCGTGGCCGACGCGGCCGGAGCGGACGCGGTGATCTTCGCGGGCGACACGGTCGACCCGCACAACGGCAAGTGCGTGCGCGCCTCCACCGGCTCGCTCTTCCACCTGCCCATCGCTCGTTCCCGCGACGCGGACGAGGTCTTCGCCGCCTGCCGCCAGGCCGGGCTGAGGCTCGTGGCCGCCGACGGCTACGCGAAGCAGGACCTGGTCGAGGCATCGGCGAACGGCGAACTGGCGCAGCCCACCGCGTGGGTCTTCGGCAGCGAGGCGCACGGCCTGCCCGACGACGTCGTCGCGAAGCTGGACACGTCGCTCAAGGTGCCGCTGTACGGCGCCGCCGAGAGCCTGAACCTCGCGACCGCCGCCGCGGTGTGCCTCTACGCCTCCGCGCGGGATCAGCGGAATTGAGCTGACGGGCCACGGGCGCGCGGTTACTGTGCGCCCGTGCGCGAACCAGAGATCGAAACCCTGTGCTCCCAGCTCGCCTCCTACTACGTCTTTCCGGACACGGCCAACGAGATCGCGAAGGTCGTCCGCGCCCGTCTCGACGAGGGTGCGTACTCCGATGTGGACGATGAGGAGTTCGCGGCCAGGGTGACCGCGGACCTGCAGAGCGTCAACGGCGACAAGCATCTCCGCCTGCTCTACAGCGCGGAGGAGGTCCCCGAGACCGGCCAGGATCTGGCCTGGGACCCGGTGGCGTACCAGAAGGAAGCCGAGCTCGACGCGTTCGGCATCCGCAGGGTCGAGCGGCTCGACGGCAACGTCGGCCTGCTCGAAATTCGCCTGCTGCACGGCGCCGAGATCGCCACGCCGGCCTACGTCGCCGCGATGAACCTCATCGCGCACACGGACGCGTTGATCCTCGACCTGCGCGAGAACCGCGGTGGCGACCCGCAGACGGTCGCGTTGATCTGCAGCTACCTGTTCGACGAACCCGTGCACCTCAACGACATCTACAACCGCCCGGAAGACTCCACCCGGCAGTTCTGGACGCTGCCGCACGTGCCAGGCCCGAAGTTCGGCGGCACGAAGCCCGTCTACGTCCTCACCAGCGCCCGCACGTTCTCCGGTGGCGAGGAACTGAGCTACAACCTCCAGCAGAACGAGCGCGCCACCCTCATCGGCGAGACCACCAGGGGCGGCGCCCACCCCGGCGAACGCTACCGGGTCGGTCCGCACCTCAAGTCCGCGGTTCCCAACGGCCGCGCCATCAACCCGATCTCCGGCACCAACTGGGAGGGCGTCGGAGTCGTCCCGCACATCCAGGTGCCCGCGGACGAGGCGTTCGAGGTCGCCTACAAGAAGGCGACCCCGAAAAGCTAGTCCAGCCGGGCGGTCAGCTCGCGCACCAGCGGATCGGTGCCAGAAGGCTTGTTCTGGCGCCGCAACGCCTCCGACAACATCGAGAGCACGTTCCCGGCCTGGTTGTCGTCGGGCAGCAGCGATGCCGCCCGGCGTGCCTCGGCCTCCGCTCCCTCCGCGTCGTCGGCGATGAGCAGCACGTGCGCCGCCTTCAGCACGACGAACACCCGCCAGCCCTCGTCGCCCAGCGACACCACCAGCGCCTCGGCGTCGCGGTACTGCTTCATCGCCAGCGCGAACTCACCGGTCTGGCCGTGCACCCACGCGCGGATCGCGGCGATCTCGGCCTGGCGCCGGGTGACCTCGTTCGGCTCGTCCAGCAACGGCAGCAACGCCTCGGCGTCGTGCACGGCCGCACGGGTCTCGGTGATCTCGTCGTCGGGCAGGCTCGACGCCAGCTCGACCAGCGAGCCGATCGCCTCCGAGAGGTTGCCCTCCTGCTGCCACAACGCGGCACCGGCGCGCCAGGACGCGATGGCCTCGTCGTGCTTGTCCAGCCGGCCCTGCACCGAGGCGAGCGCGTCGAGCAGGAACGCCCGGCGCCCCGTCTCCTCGGGCGGCAGCAGTTCGGCCGCCTCACGCAGGTAGCGCTCGGCCGCCGGGAGCTCACCCAGCTTGCGGCACACCTGCCCGAGCCGGAACACCACCTGCAGCCGCAGGTCCTCCTGGCCTTCCTGCAGCAGCCGCAACGACTCCTCCAGGACCTCGGCGGCCTCCACGAACCGGTCCGTCTGCACGTAACCGCCACTCAGCGCGAAGCAGAAGTGCGCGGTGTGGCCGGGGGAGAGGTGCACGCGGGAGATCGCCACGGCCTCGCGCAGATCGCCCAGGCAGGCCCCTTCCTGGTCCAGCTCCTGGATCGTCGCGACCTGGTACCAGCGGGCCTCCGCGGCTTCCGGCAGCGGGAACGCCGACACGAACGCCCGCGCCGTCGCCACCGCCTCGGGAACCTTGCGCAGCAACGTCTCCAGCCGCAACCGCAGCCGGTAGCCCTCGAACCGGGCGTTCAACGGGATCTCGCCCGCCATGACCGCCAGGACGTCCGCGTACGCGCCTTCGAGGTCCTGCTGCCGCGCCTTGTGCTCGGCCGTCTCGACCGCGACCCGGCCGCGCAGCTCCGGAACATCCAAAGAGGACGCCAGCGCGATCATCTCGTTCGCCTGCTCGTGCGCGTGCGCGTCGTCGTACAGCTCCGCCAGCGACAGTGCCGCGACCGTCCGCGTGTAGTCCGTCGCCGCCTCGGCCAGGCACCGCTCGGCGAGCGACTGGCCATCCGGCAGCCCCATCGCGAGCCGGGCCTGGTAGCGCAGCGCGAGGTCGGCGGGCAACGCCGTCAGCAGCCCGTCGAACACCGCCGGGTCGAACGGCACGAGCCCGGTCGTCATCCGCCGGATGCCCGCGTGCGCGGCGAGATCGGGCGGCAGCAACGAGTCCATGTCCGCCGGCAGCGAGTCGAGCATCCGCCGCGCCTGCACGAAGTCGCCCTGCTCGTACAGCGTCACCATCGACTCGGCGATCTCCACCGGGTCGCCGAACACGACGGACTCCTCGGCGGGCGCGGCGACCGGCGCGGCCGGCACCGCGAGCTCCACCGCCGGGTAGTCCTTCTGCTCCAGCGACTTCGTGATCCGCTCGTGCCACGCCGGCGTGCCGTTGCGCTCGTCGAACTGCCTCGCGAGCTGCAGGGCCCGCTTCGACAGCCGGTCGAGGAGCTCGGCGGCCGTCCGCGCACCGACCGCGGGGACCTCGAACACCGTGTCGGCCGGGAGGCGTTGCAGCAGCACGGAAGCGCACTCCGCGAACGACATCTCGTCGGCCGGCAGCTGCACGCCCGTCACCTTGTGCAGCGAGCGGCGCAGGATGTCCTCGCCGCGCGCGAGGTTGCCCGTCAGCGCGCAGAACCGGATGTGCTCGTGCACGTACGAGGTGATCTCGTCGTCCTTGATCAACCGGTACGCCGTGGTGTGCGCGTGCGCGGCCTTCTCCAGCTCGCCGATCTCCAGCAACGGCCACAGCAGCGCGGACAGGATGCCCTGCGGCTGCGTGGCGCAGCCGGAGTCGCCCGACAGGCCCTCCCAGCCGTGCGCGGCGGCCTCCTGGTGACGGCCGAGGCGCGCCAGCATCCAGACCTGCTCCTCGATCACGCAGGCCGCGCAGTCCGCCATCGGCCCGCGCTCCGTGGCGAGGTAACGCCCGAGCTGCTCGGCGAGGCCTGTCATGTCACCGACGTGGTAGGCGTACTCGGCGCGGGCGCCGTGCACCGGCTGCACCGAGAAACCGAGCCTGCCGTAGCGGTCCGCCAGCTGGCCGATCACGGCCTGCAGCTGGTCCAGCGAGAACTTCGGGTCGCGGCGCAGCCCGGTCGCGATCCATTTGTGCGCCCAGTTCAGCGAGTGGACCTCGTACTCGTTGAACGCCTCGGGATCCTTCTCCTCGGCGGCCCGCACCCACGCGAACGGCGCGAGCATCAGGTCGTAGCGCGACAGGTAGTACGCCGAGTCGATCAGCGCGGTGCGGCACGAGACGCCGAGCGGCAGGTGCCCGAGCGCGTCGGACATGCGCGCGGCCCGTTCCAGCGCCTCGTGCTTCGGCATGCCCGTGGGCATGTTGTACGCCTCCAGGAACGCCCGTTCGGCGTCCTCGGCGGTGAAGTCGGCCATGTTCACTTACCCCCAACGGCGCGGTCCAGCAGTTCCAGGAACGAACGGTTCAGCGCCGCCGTGTCCTTCGGTCGCATCGCTCGCCGAGCCTGCAGAACGGCGTGCACGTATAGAGATTCGAGCGTCAGCTCCACCAGAGCCGGGTCCCTCAGCCGCGCCAGTCGCTGCACCAGCGGGTTGCGGCAGTTGAGGACCAGCTGCTCGGGACGTGACGTTCCGGAGCCCGCGGTCAGCTGCCCGAGCAGCTCCGCCCACAACGGGTCCGTCACCTCCTCCGCCGTCTGCTCGGTGTCGAGCTTGCGCTGCTGTTCCGCGTTGGTGATCAGCAGGGCGGGCAACGAGACCGGGTCGAAGTCGCGGATCACCGCGTCGCAGTCGTGCCGGTCCAGCGCCGCCGCGCCCTCGGAGAGCCGCAGCCGCAGCGCCGTCTCGATGCCCGGTTCCGGATCGGCCAGCGCCGCCAGCAGTTCCGACGGCGCGACCCGGCGCGCGACGGCAGGACCGTCCAGGGCGCTCAGCCGGTTCAGCAGCTCCATGTCGTAGGCGTAGCCGGCGTTCACGAGACCCAGCCCCTGCGCGGCCGCGACCGGCGCGAGCTGGTGGAACTCGTCGACGTCCGGGATGTAGAGGATCGCGCCGTGCTTGCGCTTGAACTGCCGCAACGGGATCGCGCCCTCGGTCGTCTCGAACGGCAGCCACCGCTCGACCAGCCGCAGCATCTCGTCGTCCGAACGCGCCAGCGACTTGATGCCCAGGTGGTGCGCGGCCAGCAGCTCACCGGCCCGGCGCGGTTCGATCGCGTCCAGCCTGATCAGCCAGTCGCGGATCTGCTCGCCCAGCTCCTCACGCACCGCCAGCAGCATCTCGTCCTGGTAGAGCGACTCGCGTGACGCCGTGGGCCGGATCGCGGACGCGTCGACCACGCACCGCACGAAGTACGCCCAGTCCGGCAGCAGGCCCTCGACGTTGTCGCCGACCAGCATCCGCTTCAGGTACACCCGGTGCGTCTGGCGCGTGCCGGGGTGCACACCGGACGGCAGCACGAACGCGACACCGGTGAGTCCCGCCGCCTCGACCTCGATCGGGATCGCCTCGAAGGGCCTGAACCCGAGGACCTGCTCGCAGTACTCGGAAAGGTCGGCGTCCTCGTCGTCCCACGGACGTTCGCCGCGGGTGACCTGAGCGCCGTCCAGCGTCACGACGGCCGGCAGCAGATCGCCGTAGTCGCTCACCAACGGCCGCACGACGTCGGCTTCGAGCCAGTGTTCGTTGCCACGCGAAGCAGTCAGCTTCACCGTCGTACCGACCGGCACACCGTCCGCAGTGTCCATTTCGGACACGGTGTAGTTACCCGAGGAGTCCGCCTCCCACCGCACGGCCGGACCACCGCGAGCGGACCGCGTGATGACCGTCACGGACGAGGCGACGAGGAAGCACGACAGCATGCCGACGCCGAACTGCCCGAGGAACCCTTCGCGGGCGAACCCCAGGTCGTCCCGCTTCGACGTGCGGCCGAGCGTGGACAACAGCTCGTGGACCTCGTCCTCGGTGAGCCCCACGCCGGTGTCGGTGATCGTCAGCGCCGGACCGCAGGTGATCGTGATGCCGGCGGGGCAGGACGGGTCGAGCTCACGCCTCGCCGTGATCGCGTCGACGGCGTTCTGCAGCAGTTCCCGCACGTAGACGCGCGGGCTGCTGTACAGGTGGTGACTGAGCAGGTCGATGATGCCGCGCAGGTCGACGCGGAAGGTGTGCGACATGATGCCGCCCATCCTAGGGACGATCGAGGGGCCGGTGCCGCTCTTTAACGGAACGCTCCGGAACGGTCAACAGCGCACCCACTAGGATCGGCCTGTTCATTACCGAGGTCCGCTGTGTGGATCAAAACTGGGAGCTGTCCACAAACCATGTCCGGAGCCAACGACCCGTACGACCCGAAGCAGGTCGCGGCGCTGTCAGCCGAGCACCTCGACGCGGCCGTGCGGAAGGCGCGCGAGGCGTTCGCCGGGGCAGCCGACCTCGAGGCGCTGGCGGCGGTCAAGCCCGGCCACCTCGGTGACCGGTCGCCCGTGCTGCTGGCCCGCCGCGAGATCGGTGCCCTGCCCCCCAAGGCCAAGGCCGAGGCCGGCAAGCGGGTGAACGAGGCGCAGTCCGCGATCAGGACCGCGTTCGACGAGCGCTTCGCCGTGCTCCAGGTCGAGCGCGACGAGCGGGTGCTGCGCGAGGAGTCCGTCGACGTCACGCTGCCCTGGGACCGCTTCCCGCGCGGCGCGCGCCACCCGATCACCACGCTCGCCGAGCGCATCGGTGACGTCTTCGTGGCCATGGGCTACGAGATCGCCGAAGGCCCCGAGCTCGAGACCGAGTGGTTCAACTTCGACGCGCTGAACTTCGGCAAGGACCACCCGGCCCGCTCGATGCAGGACACGTTCTACGTCGCGCCGGGTGACTCGCAGCTGGTCCTGCGCACGCACACCTCGCCGGTGCAGGCCCGCACGCTGCTGGACCGCGAACTGCCGGTGTACGTCGTGTGCCCCGGCCGCACGTTCCGCACCGACGAGCTCGACGCGACGCACACCCCGGTGTTCCACCAGGTCGAGGGCCTCGCGGTCGACAAGGGCCTGACGATGGGCCACCTCAAGGGCACGCTCGACGCGTTCGCCCGCGCGATGTTCGGCGAGGACTCGAAGACCCGCCTGCGCCCGAGCTTCTTCCCGTTCACCGAACCGTCGGCCGAGGTCGACGTGTGGTTCCCGGAGAAGAAGGGTGGCGCCGGCTGGGTCGAGTGGGGCGGCTGCGGCATGGTCAACCCCAACGTGCTGCGCGCCACCGGCGTCGACCCGGACGTCTACTCCGGCTTCGCGTTCGGCATGGGCCTGGAACGCACCCTGCAGTTCCGCAACGGTCTTCCCGACATGCGCGACATGGTCGAGGGCGACGTCCGCTTCACCCAGCCTTTCGGAACGGAGGCCTGATCCGGATGCGCGTCCCGGTCAGCTGGCTGGTCGAACACCTCGGTTTCGACGAAGTCCCCACGCCCGACGAACTCGCCGAGGCGTTCACCCGCATCGGCATCGAGGTCGAGGAGGTGAGCCCGCTCGGTCCCGTGACCGGCCCGATCGTCGCCGGTCGCGTCGTCGAGATCGAGGAGCTCACCGAGTTCAAGAAGCCGATCCGCTACTGCCGGGTCGAGGTCGGCCCGGAGCAGGTCAACCAGATCATCTGCGGTGCCACGAACTTCGTCGAGGGCGACTCGGTCGTCGTCGCGCTGCCCGGCGCCGTGCTGCCGGGTGGTTTCGCGATCTCCGAGCGCAAGACGTACGGCCGCGTGTCGCAGGGCATGATCTGCGCCTCCGACGAGCTCGGCATCGGCGACGACCACTCCGGCATCCTCGTGCTGCCCACCGGCACCGCGCAGCCCGGCGACGACGCGCTGGAGCTGCTCGGCCTGAACGACAGCGTCATCGAGCTCGCGCCGACCCCGGACCGCGGCTACGCGTTCTCGGTCCGCGGCCTCGCCCGCGAGATCGCCTGCGCGCTCGACGTGCCGTTCGGCGACCCCGGCGTGGTCGAGATCCCCGAGCCCGAGGGCGAGGCGTGGCCGGTCCACATCGAGGACCGTCCCGGCTGCTCCCGGTTCACCGCGCGCCGCGTCACCGGTGTCGATCCGACGGCGCCGACGCCGTGGTGGATGCGCCGCCGCCTGATGCTCGCGGGCATGCGCTCGATCTCGCTGCCGGTCGACGTCACGAACTACGTGATGCTCGAACTGGGCCAGCCGCTGCACGCGTTCGACGCGGCGTCCCTGTCCGGCGCGCTGACGGTCCGCCGTGCGCTGGCGGGGGAGAAGCTCACGACGCTGGACGACCAGGTCCGCGCGCTCGACGCCGACGACATCGTGATCGCCGACGACTCCGGCGTGATCTCGCTGGCCGGTGTCATGGGTGGTGCGTCGACCGAGGTCGGCGACAGCTCCTCGGACATCCTGCTGGAAGCCGCGAACTGGGACCCGGCGTCCATCGCGCGCACGGTCCGCCGGCACAAGCTGCCGTCCGAGGCCGCGAAGCGCTTCGAGCGCACCGTCGACCCGGCTCTCGCGCCCGTCGCGCTGGAGCGGGCCGCGAAGCTGCTCAACCACTACGCCGAGGGCCAGATCAAGCCCGGCCGCACGGACGTGGGCGTGCCCGCGCTGCCCGCGCCGGTGTCGATGCCGATCGACCTGCCGGACCGCATCGCCGGGGTCCGCTACGCGCGGGGGGTCACGGCCCGCCGGCTCGGCCAGATCGGCTGCCAGGTCTCGGTGACCACCTCGGAGGAGGGCCAGACGATCGTCACGGCCGTGCCGCCGACGTGGCGTGCCGACCTCGTGCAGCCCGCCGACCTGGTGGAGGAGGTGCTGCGCCTGGAGGGCTACGACACGATTCCGTCGGTGCTGCCGCCCGCTCCCGCCGGTCGGGGCCTGACCGAGCAGCAGCGCCGTCGCCGCACGGTGTGGCGCACGCTGGCCGAGGACGGGTTCGTCGAGGTCAAGCCGTTCCCGTTCATCGACCCGTCGGTGTTCGACGCCTTCGGCCTGCCGGCGGACGACATCCGGCGCAACACGGTCGGCGTGCTGAACCCGCTGGAGGCGGACAAGAACGTCCTGGCGACGACGCTGCTGCCGGGCCTCTTGGAGACCCTCCAACGCAACCTCGCCCGTGGTGCGAAGGACGTCTCGCTCTACAACATCGCCCAGGTGACGCTGCCGCGCGCCCAGCAGGTGCCCGTGCCGTCGCTGGGCGTGGACCGCCGGCCGACCGAGGCCGAGGTGGCCTCGCTGCAGGCCGCGCTGCCGCACCAGCCGCTGCACGTCGCCGGTGTGCTCACGGGCCACCGCGAACTGGCCGGCTGGTGGGGCAAGGGCCGCACCGCCGACTGGTCGGACGCCGTCGAGGCCGCCCGGCGCGCCGCTCAGGCCTACGGCGTGCAGCTGCGCGTCGTGGCGTCGGACCTGCTGCCGTGGCACCCCGGCCGTTGCGCCGAGCTGCGGGTCGGCGACTGGCCCGTCGGCCACGCCGGTGAGCTGCACCCGAAGGTGATCGAGGCGCTCGGACTGCCCAAGCGGACCGTGGCGTTCGAGCTCGACCTCGACGCGCTGCCGCTGGACGACCACCGCCCGGCCCCGATGGTCTCGGCGTACCCGCCGGTGCTGCTGGACGTCGCGCTGGTCGTCGACGCCTCCGTGCCGGTGCAGTCGGTGTCCGAGGTCCTCGGCGCGTCCGCGGGCGACCTGCTGGAGGACATCCGCCTGTTCGACGTCTACACGGGTGAGCAGGCAGGCGAGGGCAAGAAGTCGCTCGCGTACTCGCTGCGCTTCCGTGCGCCGGACCGCACGCTGACGGTGGAGGAGGCGACTTCGGCCCGCGACGCCGCCGTCGCCGCCGCCGCGGAACGCCTGGGCGCCGCACTCCGCACCTGACCTGCCGGCTGACGGCACGCGGGGACCTTCCTGGAGTACGGAAAGCTCCCCGCGTGCACAAACCCAGGTCGTGGTACCGAAAAACCGATGGGCAAGTTCGCTCGATCGGCTGAGTCCCGGAAGTCGGGATTTGGGGTCAAATCAGCAGGTGGTAGCCCTGCGTAGCTGTCAAGGTGCCAAAAGACCCTCATTACAAGGGGAAATCGGCGCCCGTCAGACGCTTGCGCAGTACGTGAAGCTTCTCCAAGATTGGCGGCGCGGCCCGCCAGGGCCGAGGGGCGAAGCGATGAACCACCGGGCGAGTATGGTCGCCGGTCCGGTGGGGAGCTAGAGGCGAACCCACCGCCTGGGAGCAACAACTCTGGAGAGTTGCGCCATGCGTAGTCTGGGTCCGCGCCTTGAGATCGCTGTGTCCTTGACGATCCTCATGGTCGGCGCCGCGGTCGTGGCGGCCATGCACCTCACGTGGCCCGAGCAGCAACTGCCCGCGATGGCGTATTCCGTGAGCAGCGGCGAGTCGGGCATGCAGCAGCTCAAGCCGTTCGAGATCAACGACATCTCCGGCGCTCCCGTGGAGCTCAAGCCAGGTGCCGTGGGCCAGCGCAAGGTGCGGCTGTCCAACCCCAACCCGGTCGTCATCATCGTCGAGAGCCTGTCGGCGGTGCCCGGCCAGCCGCTCGACGGCACCCAGCAGCGCGTCGAGGGCTGCCCGTCCGGCGTGCTGACGGTCGTGCCGCTCACCGACGTCGTGGAGATCCCCGCGGGAGGTGCGGTCGAGGTCGCCATGAAGGTCGAGGTCGCCGCCGACGTCCCGGCGGCGTGCGCCGAGCTCGTCTTCCCGCTCACCTACTCGGGTCGCGCGAAACACGGCTAGAGGTGTTTCAACGCCTCGCGCCGTGACAACGGCGACAACCCAGGCCGGGCCTCGACGAACGAGCGCACCCAGCCAGGCTCGGTCTTCGCGAACTCCCGCAGCGCCCAGCCGATCCCCTTGCGCAGGAAGAAGTCGGGATCGTCCACGTTGGCGTCGACGCACGCCGTCAGCAGTTCCACGTCGGTCGCGCCCTTGAACCCGAGCTGGCAGATCACCGACGTCCGGCGGCGCCACCTGTCCGCGTCGACGGACCACTTCAGCATCAACGGCCGCACGACGTCAGGCGTCGAGCGCAGCAACGGCCCGACGCGTTTCGACGCGATCTCGTCGACGTAGTCCCACCACGCGCCAGTCACGATCATCTCGTCGAACCACGGCAGCAGATCGACGGACTGGAATCGGCGATCACCGCTCAGTGACAACGCGATGTAGCGCTCCTCGCGATAGGTCGCCTCGCGCCACAACATCTGGATCGCGCCGAGCCACTCGTCCCGGTCGTGCAACTGGGGAAGCGACTTCAGCAGTGCCACGCGTCCCGGTTTCTGCACGCCCAGGAATGGCATGCCGGACTTCATGTACGCCTGCATCTCCAGCGCCTTCACCGGATCCGCGCGCTCCTCGAGTCCCGCTCGAACCGCCTCGATCAAGGAAACCTCAAGAGTCACACCCAAACGTTATAGGCATAAGGAGTAGCCCTGTTGGGATTTATGGCCCCATCGGTACCGGAAGTCCTAACGAACGCGCAAAACATCACTTGACCGGGTGCTCATGTGAACGGAAAGGGTGCTTGATCCGGATACAGTTCGCGTTCATGCGCGTGCTCATGGTCGTGGCGGCGCTCGTGCTCGGCAGCATGGGTGCTACCAAAGCGGACACGGTGGATTACCTGGATCTGCCGCTGGTGAACGGAAACGGCGAACAGCGGGGTGGAGTGCACCCCGACCTGCCGTCCGACCGTGCCGCGATCGAGCAGGCGCTGGCCGGATACCGGGCCAGGGGCATCGCGCCGGCGAGGTTCAGGGCGTTGCTGTGGCAGTACTGGATCGTGCGTGCCGCCGAGGACGCGGGCGTCAACCTGGCCGAGTGGGACCCGCAGCGTTCCGCGGACGCCAACCGCGCGGTGATCTTCGCCGTCTACGACTTCTACACGAAGCTCTACCTGACGCACCCGGACACGTTGCGGTGGATGGGTTTCGCGAACATCGGCGCGCCTGCTTTCGCCGCCGGAATGCTCGACCTCGGTTCGGTCCCGGAACTGCGCTGGTTCTCGTCGATGCTGATGTCGATGCAGAAGCACATCTTCATGGACTTAGGCGCGATGCACGCCGCCTACCTGCACGGTGGCATCAAGGCCGTGGAGGAACTGCGCGACGCGGGCATCATCGACGCCGACACCACGGCGGCGTGGGCGGACCCGGCGCAGGCCGTCATGGAGTTCTCGTCACGCGAGCAGAACCTGGTGATCGCCGGCCAGTTCGACCGGATGCGGTCCCGGCTGCTGCCGCCCGGCGAGATGGTCACGTACGCGATCACGGTCGCCGGGCCGATGCCCGTTCCCGGCGGGAAGACGCCGGCGCAGTACCGGCCGTTGTTCGGCGGTCCGCTGCCCGCGTTCAACTACGCGGACCGGGTGGCGCGCTGGGACTTCCTGAGCAACGACACGGTGCCCGCCTACGAGCGGCTCAGCAGGGACGCGGTGCACCGGATCGTGCAGCGGCCGTTCGCCGAGCGGGTCGCGGAGTACCGGGCCACCGGCCGCCTGCTGGATCTGCTGCCGTTCAGGAGTTCCGGAGTGGAATCGCAGCCGTCGAAGTAGGGTGTCGACCATGACGCCGTACGACTACGACCTGATCGTCATCGGCTCTGGCCCTGGCGGCCAGAAGGCGGCGATCGCAGGTGCGAAGCTGGGCAAGCGCGTGGCGATCATCGACAAGCAGGAGATGGTCGGCGGTGTCTGCGCGAACACGGGCACCATCCCGTCGAAGACCCTGCGCGAAGCCGTCATGTTCCTGACGGGCATGAGCCAGCGCGAGCTGTACGGCGCCAGCTACCGCGTCAAGCAGGACATCACGATCACCGACCTGATGGCCCGCACGCAGCACGTGATCGGCCGCGAGGTCCAGGTCGTGCGCGCGCAACTGCACCGCAACGGCATCGACCTCCTCAACGGCTGGGGCCGCTTCCTCGACGAGCACACCGTCGCCGTCGACGGGAGCCACCGCGGCGACCACACCACGATCACCGGCGAGTACATCGTCATCGCGACCGGCACGACGCCGGCCCGCCCCTCCGTGGTGGACTTCGACGAGGAGCGGATCCTCGACTCCGACGAGGTCTTCGCACTGCAGGAGATCCCGGCGTCGCTCGTGGTCGTCGGCGCGGGCGTGATCGGCATCGAGTACGCCTCGATGTTCGCCGCCCTGGGCACCCGCGTGACGGTCGTGGAGCAGCGCGAGAAGATGCTGGACTTCTGCGATCCCGAGATCGTCGAGTCGCTGAAGTTCCACCTGCGCGACCAGGCGGTCACGTTCCGCTTCGGCGAGAAGGTGGTGAACGTCGAGGTGTCCAAGGGCGGCACCATCACGACGCTGGCCTCCGGCAAGCGCATCCCGGCCGCCGCCGTCATGTACTCGGCGGGCCGGCAGGGCACCACCGAGAAGCTGAACCTCGCCGCCGCCGGGATCGAGGCCGACAACCGCGGCCGCCTGTCCGTCGACGAGCACTACCGCACGCCGGTCGAGCACATCTACGCCGTCGGCGACGTGATCGGCTTCCCGGCGCTGGCCGCGACGTCGATGGACCAGGGCCGGCTGGCCGCCTACCACGCGTTCGGCGAGGCGGTGCACGAACTGACCGCGCTGCAGCCGATCGGCATCTACACGATCCCCGAGATCTCCTACTGCGGCGCCACCGAAGCCGAGCTGACGTCGTCCGCGGTGCCCTACGAGGTCGGCATCTCCCGGTACCGCGAGCTCGCCCGCGGCCAGATCGTCGGTGACGCGTACGGCATGCTGAAGCTGCTGGTGTCCACTGTGGACCGGAAGATCCTCGGTGTGCACGTGTTCGGCACCGGCGCCACGGACCTGGTGCACATCGGTCAGGCCGTGATGGGCTGCGGCGGCACGGTCGACTACCTGGTCGACACGGTCTTCAACTACCCGACGCTGTCCGAGGCCTACAAGGTCGCGGCGCTGGACGCCACGAACAAGATCCGCGCACTGGACCGCTTCACGACCGAGTGATCACGACCGGGTGAGGCCGGCGTCGTGGGCCACGATGGCGGCCTGCACGCGGTTGGAGCACGCCAGCTTGGGCAGGATCCGGCTGATGTGCGCCTTCACCGTGCCGGTCGCCATGAAGAGCTGCTCACCGATCTCGGTGTTGGACAGCCCCTCGCCCACGAGCTTGAGCACGCCCCGTTCGGTCTCGGTGAGCGTGTCGATCTTGCGGCGCGCCTCCGAACCGTCGTTCGGTGCGGTCAGGTGCTTCTCGATCAGGCGTTTGGTGATCTGCGGGGCCAGGATCGGCTCGCCCCGCGCGGCCCTGCGGACGGCGTTGATCAGCTCCTGCGGCGGGGTGTCCTTGAGCAGGAACCCGGTCGCGCCGACCTTCAGCGCCTGGGCCACGTAGGAGTCCTCGCCGAACGTCGTGAGCATGACGACGTTGGCCCTCGCCGCGATCTGCTCGGCGGCCTTGAGCCCGTCGCCACCCGGCATGCGGATGTCGAGCAGGGCGACGTCGATCGTGTGCTTCAGGGTCAGCTCGACGGCCTGTCTGCCGTCGCTCGCCTCGGCGACCACGGTGATCTCGGGGTCGTTCTCCAGGATCAGCCGGATGCCGGCCCGCATGAGCGTTTCGTCGTCGGCGATGAGAACTCGGATCACGCCCAGCAGCCTACGTGCGCTCCTGCTCCTTCGAGGACAACCTGCCGTCGCGGAAGCACAGCTTGTAGGAGAGGTCGGGGTTGTGCGACGTCCGGAACCGTGAGCACCCGTCCACGCCGAGCTGCCCGAGGCCGAACTCCTCGTACACGTCCCCTTCAGCCGTGACGCCCACCCGCAACGAGTCGAAGTACGGCGCGTTCATCTGCGTCGGGTTGAGCAACGCGAAGAGCAGCAACACGATCAGCGCGCCCGCGATCGGCAGCAGCGTCAGCAACCCGAGGCAGCCCCCGCCCAGCACCCGCGGCACGGTCAGCACCTCGGCGGCGAGCGGCGGTGGCACCTCCACGGCCTCGGTGGCGGTCAGGTCCGCCTGGGCCGGCGGGTTCAGCGGCACGTCCGCCGCCACCCGGAAACCGCCCTCGACCGGCGGACCCGCGCTGAACGACCCGCCGAGCAGCCCGACGCGTTCCTCCAGCCCGATCAGGCCGCGCCGGGTGCCCCTGCCGGGAGTCGCCGGCGACGGGCCGTTCACGACCTGGATGCGGGCCCGGCCGGCCTGGACCGCGACCTGCACCCGCGTGCGGGCGGACGGCGCGTGCTTGGCGACGTTGGTCAGGGCCTCGCGGACCACCCGGTGCACTGCGCGGCGGGTGCGCTGGTCGGCGCCGTGCAGGTCGTCGCCGGACCAGTCGAGCGACGCGGCGAGCCCGGAACCCTCGACCAGCGCGGCGATGTCGGAACGGGTGCCGGTGTCCTCGTCGAGCGACTCGGGCTCGGGGTTCGTCCGCAGCACGCCGAGGATCTCGCGCAGTTCCGCCATCGCGAGCGACGACGTGGTGCGGATCAGTTCGGCCTGCTCGTGCAGCTGGGGAGCCTTGCGCGCGGTCGTGAGCTCGAGCGCCCCGGCGTGGATGGAGATCAGGCTGAGCCGGTGGCCGAGCATGTCGTGCATCTCGCCGGCGATGTGCGCGCGTTCGTCGGCACGGGCGGACGCGGCGGTCAGCGCACGGGCGCGTTCGAGGTACTCGTTGCGTTCCTGCAGCAGCCGGACCATCGGCTTGCGGCGGCCGAGCAGCATGCCCGAGACCGCCGGGAACAGCACGAAGAACACTGAACCGATGACCGCGCCGGCCACCGCTTCCCAGAGCGGCATGCTCCGGTAGCTCTCCTGGAACTGGCTGAACGCGGTCTGCAGCAGCGTCATGATCCCGAGCAGCGCCCACAACCGGCCCAGGCGCGGGAGGCGGCGGCACGCGGTGAAGACCACGATCGTCGTGATGGCCTGCGCCCACAGGTTGTTCACCGCGAAGAGCGGCGCGGTGAGCAGCAGCGCCCACTCGGGCCTGTCCGGCGCGATCCACACCAGCGCGGCGATCCACAGCGCGGTCGCGACCGTCAGCGCGGGATGGGGGACCGGTGCCAGCGGGGCGACCAGCGGCACCAGGCCGACCAGGAACGCGAGCAGCGTCCAGACGTACCTCATCGGGCGAGCTCCCTCTTCGTGGTCATGAGCCCGCTGGTCCGGTCGAAGCAGATCTCGAAGTCGCGGTCGTCCGAGCCCTCGACGTGGTAGCGGTAGCACCCCGTGTGGTCCGAGGGGACGCCGAACCCGAACGTGTCGGTGACCTGCCCCTCGTGCGTGACCGACGCCTGGAACTTGTCGAACTCCTCCCGGCTGATCTCGCTGCTGCTGAAGACCGCGACGAGGAGCAGCACGAACACCGTGCCGAGCGCCGGCACCAGCGAGAGCGTGGCCAGACAGCCGCCGCCGACCACGCGCGGCATCGTCAGGACCTCGGCGGTGATCGGCGGCGGCGCCTCGGCCACCGCACCCGCCGCTCCGGTCTCCTCCTGCGCGACGGGGTGTGCCGGCAGGTCGGCCGACACCCGGAACCCGCCGCCCGCCGGTATCCCGGCGAGGAACGACCCGCCGATCAGCTCGACACGTTCCTCCAGGCCGATGAGCCCGCGCCGGGTGCCGGCGCCCCTCGGTGCCGCGCTGGGACCGTTGACGACCTCGACGCGCACGCGGTCGGCGACGGTCACCGCCACCCGAGTCCGGGCTGACGGGGCGTGCTTGTGCACGTTCGTGAGTCCCTCACGCACGACCCGATGCACAGCCCTGCGCAGGCGTGCGTCGGCATCGGCCAGATCAGCGCCTGACCAGTCGAGGTAGACGGAGAGGCCCGCCGCGGAAGACGCCGCCACGAGCCGTTGGACGTCCACGCGCGTGCCCGCGTCCTCGTCGTGTTCGGAGGAGGTGCCCAGCACGCCGAGGATCTCGCGCAGTTCCTCCATCGCGACCGCGGACGTCTTGCGGATCAGCTCGACCTGCTCGCGCAGTTCGGGGGCGTGTTCGGCGGCGGACTGCTCCAGCGCGCCCGCGTGCGCGGTCAGCTGCCGGAGCCGGTGGCTGAGCATGTCGTGCATCTCGCTGGCGATGTGCGCGCGCGTGGCCGAACGAGCGGTGCTCGCCGTCAACGCGCGCGCGTGTTCCAGGTAGTCGTTGCGTTCCATCAGCACCTGCGTCAACGGCTTGCGCCGTCCGATCAGCGCCCCGGACACGGCGGGGAAGATCAGCAGGAACACGACCGAGAACAGCGTGCCGAGCAGGTACTCGGTGAAGCTGTCGCCGGCCCGCCACGAGTGCAGGCCGCCGAACGCCGCCTGCAGCACCGCCGTGACGCCCACCAGCGCCCACAGCTGACCCTGCGAACGGACCGACCGGGCCGCGCGGAAGACCACCAGCGACGTCGGGGCGATCGCGAGCAGGTTGTTGACCCCGTTGAGGGGAGCGGTGAGCACGATCGCCCACCGCGGCCAGCGTGCGCTGATCGGCACCAGCGCCGCCGCCCACAGCGCGGACGCCAGGACCAGCCACCAGTGGACGGGCCTGCCGAGCGGCGCGAACAGCGTCACCATGGCCAGCAGGAAGGCGGCAGCCGTCCACAGTCCGTCGCGGACCTTCACGTTCACGCGGATCATCATGGTCGACCGCGCTCAGCGCCCCACAGCGCCAGGTGGCCCCGATCGGGTGGCCAGGTGGCCACGCTCCTGTTGAGTGAGTTTGCATGTCAGTGCATAATCATGCGTATGACAGTGAGGATCGCGGTCGCGGGCGCCAGCGGGTATGCGGGTGGCGAGCTGCTCCGCCTGCTACTGGGCCATCCGGACATCGAGATCGGCGCGCTGACGGCGAACAGCAGCGCCGGTGACAAGTTGCTCAAGCACCAGCCGCACCTCCTGCCGCTCGGCGACCGAGAACTACAAGACACCACAGTCGAGACCCTCAAGGGCCACGACGTGGTGTTCCTCGCACTTCCCCACGGTCACTCAGCCTCGCTGGCCGAGCAACTCGGCGACGACACGCTCGTGATCGACTGCGGCGCCGACCACCGGCTGACCAGCGCCGACGACTGGACGCGGTGGTACGGCGGCGAGCACGCCGGCACCTGGCCGTACGGGCTGCCCGAACTTCCCAACGGGCGGGACGCGCTCGTCGGCGCACGCCGTGTCGCCGTTCCCGGCTGCTACCCGACGGTGTCCTCACTTGCCCTGGCCCCCGCCGTCGACCTCATCGAGGACGAGGTCGTCATCGTCGCCGTGTCGGGCACGTCCGGCGCCGGCAGGTCGCTGAAGACGAACCTGCTCGGCTCCGAGGTCATGGGGTCGGCCAGCGCGTACGGCGTCGGCGGCGCTCATCGGCACACGCCCGAGATCACCCAGAACCTGAGCGCGGCGGCGGGCCGGCCGATCAAGGTCAGCTTCACGCCGGTGCTCGCGCCGATGTCCCGGGGCATCCTCGCCACCTGTTCCGCGCAGCTCAAAGCTGGCGCAAACGTTCGCGAGGCCTACGAGAAGGCCTATGCGGACGAGCCGTTCGTGCACCTCCTGCCCGAAGGTCTCTGGCCGACGACGAACGCCGTTCTCGGTTCGAACGCCGTCCAGCTGCAAGTCACCGTCGACGCCGACCTCGGCCGGCTCGTGGTCGTCGCCGCCGTCGACAACCTGGCCAAGGGCACCGCCGGTGCCGCTGTCCAGTGCATGAACCTCGCTCTCGGACTGCCGGAAACGACCGGCCTCTCGACCGTTGGAGTCGCTCCGTGAACCGCAACAAGGGCGTCACCGGACCCCAGGGCTTCCGGGCCGCCGGGATCGCCGCCGGAATCAAGGAATCCGGCGCTCTCGACCTGACGCTCGTCGTGAACGACGGGCCGTCCGACGCCGCCGCGGGTGTGTTCACCACGAACAAGGTGAAGGCCGCGCCGGTGCTGTGGTCCCAGCAGGTCATCCAGTCCCGGCGCCTGACCGCGGTCGTGCTCAACTCCGGCGGCGCCAACGCGTGCACCGGCCCGGAGGGCTTCCAGGACACGCACGCCACCGCGGAGAAGGTCGCCGAGGTGCTCGGCACCGGCGCCGTCGACGTCGCGGTCTGCTCCACCGGCCTGATCGGTGAGCGCCTCCCGATGGACAAGATCCTGACCGGCGTCGAGAACGTCGCGAAGGAACTGGACTCCACGGTGGAGGCCGGCCTCAACGCCGCCACCGGCGTCATGACCACGGACAGCCGCCCGAAGCAGTCGTGGCAGGCGTCCGAGCAGGGCTGGTCGGTCGGCGGGTTCGTGAAGGGCGCGGGCATGCTCGCCCCGAACATGGCCACGATGCTGTCGATCATCACCACCGACGCCAAGATCTCCGGTGACTCGCTGGACAGGGCGCTGCGCCTGGCCACTTCAAGGACGTTCGACCGGCTCGACGTCGACGGCGGCACGTCCACCAACGACACCGTGCTGGTGCTGGCTTCGGGCGCTTCGGGTGTCGAGCCCTCGTTCGACGACTTCACCGCGTTGCTGACCGAGGTCGCGGCCGACCTGGTCAAGCAGCTCCAGGGCGACGCCGAAGGCGTGACGAAGGAAATCAGCATCACCGTCAGGCAGGCCGCCACCGAGGCCGAGGCTGTCCACATCGGACGGACCGTCGCCGAGGACAACCTGGTGAAGACGGCACTCTTCGGCAGTGACCCGAACTGGGGCCGCATCGCGATGGCGCTGGGCCGCGCGGACGCCGAGATCGACCCGGACGTGCTGCAGATCCTGATCAACGGCGTGTCGTTGTACCGCAACGGAACCCGCGACCGCGACCGCAGTGAGGCCGACCTGTCGGGCCGCGACATCGAGATCGTCATCGACCTCAACGTCGGCGAGGCGGAAGCCACCGTGCTCACCACTGACCTGTCCCACGACTACGTCGAAGAGAACAGCGCTTACTCCTCATGAACGCACAAGAGAAGGCGGCAGTCCTCGTCGAAGCGCTGCCGTGGCTGGAGCGTTTCCGCGGCGCGCTCGTGGTCGTGAAGTACGGCGGCAACGCCATGGTCGACGACGGGCTGAAGAAGGCGTTCGCCGAGGACATGGTGTTCCTGCGGCTGTGTGGCCTGCGCCCGGTCGTCGTGCACGGCGGCGGCCCGCAGATCAAGTCCATGCTGGACAGGCTCGGCATCCACAGCGAGTTCCGCGGCGGCCTGCGCGTCACGACGCCGGAGGCCATGGACGTCGTGCGGATGGTCCTGGTCGGGCAGGTCGGGCGCGAGCTCGTGGGCCTGATCAACCAGCACGGCCCTTACGCCGTCGGCATCTCCGGCGAGGACGCGCACCTGTTCACGGCCACGCGCCGTGGTGCGATCGTGGACGGCGAGGAGGTCGACATCGGTCTCGTCGGCGACATCACCGAGGTCAACCCGGACGCGGTGCTCGACATCGTGCGTGCGGGCCGCATCCCGGTCGTGTCGTCGGTCGCGCCCGACATCCACGGCGTGCCGCACAACGTGAACGCGGACACGGCGGCCGGCGCTCTCGCGGTCGCCCTGGGCGCCGAGAAGCTGGTCGTGCTGACCGATGTCGAAGGCCTGTACGCGAACTGGCCCGACCGCTCGTCGCTGCTGAACCAGATCCGGGCCTCCGAACTGGAGAAGATCCTGCCGGACCTGGAAAGCGGCATGGTGCCGAAGATGGAGGCCTGCCTGCGCGCGGTGCGCGGCGGCGTTCCGCAGGCGCACGTGATCGACGGCCGGCTGGCCCACAGCGTCCTGCTCGAAGTTTTCACCACTGAAGGTGTCGGAACCATGGTCTTGGGGGACAAGTGACCACGCGGTGGCAACAGTCCATGATGGACAACTACGGCACACCTCAGCTGGTTTTGGAGCGAGGTGAGGGCGCGCATGTGTGGGACGCGGACGGAAACCGTTACGTCGACCTGCTCACCGGCCTCGCCGTCAACGCCCTGGGCCACGCGCACCCGGCGATCGTCGAGGCGGTGTCCACGCAGATCGCGAAGCTCGGCCACACCGGCAACCTGTACGTCAACGAGCCCGCGCTGAAGCTCGCCGAACGCCTGCTGGACCTCGCGGGCGAGCCCGGCAAGGTCTTCTTCTGCAACTCCGGCGCCGAGGCCAACGAGGCCGCGCTCAAGATGGCGCGCCTCACCGGCCGCACGAAGATCGTGTCCACGATCGGCGGGTTCCACGGCCGCACCATGGGCGCGCTGACGCTCACCGGCCAGGAGCCGAAGCGCGCGCCGTTCGCACCGCTCGTGCCCGGCGTCTCGCACATCCCGTTCGGTGACGTGGCAGCACTTGAGGCCGCGATCGACGACGACACGGCGGCGTTCATCGTCGAGCCGATCCAGGGCGAGCAGGGCGTCATGGTCCCGCCCGCCGGCTACCTGCAGGAGGCCCGCCGGATCACCGCCGAGCACGGCGCGCTGTTCATCCTCGACGAGGTGCAGACCGGCATCGGGCGGCTCGGCACGTGGTTCGCGTTCCAGCAGGCCGGGATCGTGCCGGACGTCATGACGCTCGCCAAGGGCATCGGCGGTGGCCTGCCGCTGGGCGCCACGATCGGCTTCGGCGCGGCGGCGGAGCTGTTCAAGCCGGGTCACCACGGCACCACGTACGGCGGCAACCCGGTGTGCTGCGCGGCCGGGCTCGCGGTGCTCGACACGATCGCCTCGGAAGGCCTGCTGGAGCACGTCTCGTCCGTGGGCAAGGAGATCGCCGCGGGGGTGGAGGCGTTGCACCACCCCGCGATCTCCGGCGTCCGGGGAGCCGGGCTGCTGCTCGGCATCACGCTGCGCGAGGCGGTGTCGGCGAAGGCCGCGGCGGCCGCGCAGAAGGCCGGTTACCTGATCAACCCGATCCAGCCCGACGTGCTGCGGCTCGCCCCGCCGCTCGTGCTGGAGGAGTCCGACGCGCAGGCCTTCGTCGCCGCGCTCCCCACCTTCTTCGAGGAGACGCCGTGAGCCCGAGGCACTTCCTGCGCGACGACGACCTGTCCACCGAGGAGCAGGCCGCGGTTCTCGACCTCGCGGACGCGTACAAGGCGGACCGGTTCACCGCGAAGCCGTTGGCAGGTCCCAAGTCCGTCGCGGTGATCTTCGAGAAGAACTCCACGCGCACCCGGCTGTCGTTCGAGGTCGGCATCGCGCAGCTCGGCGGCAACCCGGTGATCATCGACGGCCGGTCGATGCAGCTGGGTCGCGAGGAGACGATCGAGGACACCTCGCGGATCCTGTCCGGGTACGTCGACGCCGTGGTGTGGCGGACGTTCGCCCAGGCCCGCATGGAGGCGATGGCGTCCGTGTCGCGCATTCCCGTGGTGAACGCGCTGACCGACGAGTTCCACCCGTGCCAGGTGCTCGCGGACCTGCAGACGATCCGCCGCCGTTACGGCAAGCTGGCCGGTCTGACGCTGACGTACCTGGGCGACGGCGCCAACAACATGGCGCACTCGTTGCTGCTCGGCGGTGCCACGGCAGGTATGCACGTTCGCATCGGTGCGCCGGCTTCGTTCGTGCCGAACCCGCAGTTCCTTGAGGACGCCAAGAAGCGCGCCGCCGAGACCGGCGGTTCGGTGGCGTTGATCAGCGACCCGCGTGAGTCGGTCGACGGCTCGGACGTGCTGGTCACCGACACCTGGACGTCGATGGGGCAGGAGAACGACGGCAAGGACCGCGTCGGCCCGTTCCGCCCGTACCAGGTGAACGCCGCTTTGCTGGAGGCGACGGGCAAGCCGGACTCGACGGTGCTGCACTGCCTGCCCGCGCACCGCGGCTGGGAGATCACCGACGAGGTGCTCGACGGTCCGCAGTCGCTGGTGTGGCAGGAAGCGGAGAACCGGTTGCACGCGCAGAAGGCGCTCCTCGTGTGGTTGCTGGAGCAGTCGTCATGACTCGCACCGCCCGTCAGGGCCGCATCGTCGAGGTGGTGTCGCAGCGTGCCGTGCGCAGCCAGTCCGAGCTCGCGAAACTGCTTGCGGCGGAAGGCATCGACGTCACGCAGGCCACGTTGTCGCGTGACCTCGACGAGCTCGGCGCGGTCAAGCTGCGCGGCCCTGACGGCGGTGCGCCGGTCTACGTGATCCCGGAGGACGGCAGTCCCGTGCGCGGCGTCCAGGGCGGCACGACGCGCCTGGTCCGCGTGCTGGGCGAACTGCTGGTGTCGACGGACTTCTCCGGCAACCTCGCGGTGCTGCGGACCCCGCCCGGTGCCGCGCAGTTCCTGGCCTCCGCGCTGGACCGCGCGGCGTTGCACGAGGTCGTCGGCACGATCGCGGGTGACGACACGATCCTGGTCGTGGCCCGCGAGCCGATGACCGGAGCGGAGCTCGCCGACCGGATCACCGCGCTGGCCTCCGGTTCCGTCGATGAATGAGCCCGTGCACGCCGTTCTGACGTTCGACGCGGGGGTCCCGGTGGCGGTGGACGGCGAGACCGTCTCCGTCGCCGAGGCCGTCCGCGAGCTCAACTTCCGCGCCGGCGTGGTCAGGTCCAGTCTGGGCTCGGTCGCGGTACGGGTCGCGCGGATGGCCCTGCCGTCGGGTTCCGGGGAGGTCGACGTCGCGCTGTACGAGGGGCGCGTGGTCGGTCTCGTCGCCCGTTCGGAAGAATCGCTTTACGACTTCGCCAGCTGAAAGTTGCGTGTGATGAGTTCTTTGTGGGGTGGCCGGTTCGAGTCGGGACCGGCCGAGGCGATGGCGCGGCTGTCGCTGTCGACGCACTTCGACTGGCGGCTCGCGCCGTACGACATCGCGGGCTCGCGCGCGCACGCCCGTGTGCTGCACGCCGCGGGTCTGCTGTCGGACGAGGAGCTCTCCGGCATGCAGAAGGCGCTGGACGAGCTGCTCGCCGACGTCGAGTCCGGCGCGTTCACCCCGGTGCTGGAGGACGAGGACGTCCACACGGCACTGGAGCGGGGCCTGATCGACCGCGCCGGCACCGAGCTCGGCGGCAAGCTGCGCGCCGGCCGTTCCCGCAACGACCAGGTCGCCACGCTGTTCCGCATGTGGCTGCGCGACGCGGCTCGTCGTGTTGCATCCGGCGTGCTGGACGTGGTGGACGCGTTGGCTCAGCAGTCCGAGACGCATTTCGGTGCCGTCATGCCGGGTCGCACGCACCTGCAGTCCGCCCAGCCCGTGCTGCTCTCGCACCACCTGCTGGCGCACGCCCACGCGTTGCTGCGCGACGTCGACCGCCTGCACGACTGGGACAGGCGCGCCGGGTTCTCGCCGTACGGCTCGGGCGCCCTGGCCGGGTCCTCGCTGGGGCTGGACCCGGCGAAGGTGGCCGCCGACCTGGGCTTCTACGCCCCGGTCGAGAACTCGATCGACGGCACCGCCTCCCGCGACTTCGCCGCCGAGATGGCCTTCGTGCTGGCCATGATCAGCGTGAACCTCTCCCGCGTCGCCGAGGAGATCATCATCTGGACCACCGCCGAGTTCCGGTTCGCGGTCCTCGACGACGCCTGGTCCACCGGCAGCTCGATCATGCCGCAGAAGAAGAACCCGGACGTGGCCGAACTCGCGCGCGGCAAGTCGGGCCGCCTGATCGGCAACCTGGCCGGACTCCTCGCGACGCTGAAAGCCCAGCCCCTGGCGTACAACCGCGACCTGCAGGAGGACAAGGAGCCGCTGTTCGACGGGGTCGAGCAGCTCGAACTGCTGCTCCCGGCCTTCGCGGGCATGGTGGCGACGCTCCGGTTCGACGTCGACCGGATGGCGTCGCTGGCCCCGGCGGGCTTCACACTGGCCACGGACATCGCGGAATGGCTTGTGCGCCAGGGCGTCCCGTTCCGCGTGGCCCACGAGGCGGCCGGAGCGTGCGTCCGTGCGGCCGAGACGCGCGGCGTCGGCCTGGAAGACCTGACCGACGAGGAGTTCCTCGCCATCTCGCCCTCGCTGACGCCCGAGGTCCGTTCGGTGCTCACCGTCGAGGGCTCGATCGCGTCGCGCGACGCCCACGGCGGCACGGCACCCGTCCGCGTCCGCGAACAGCTCGACGCACTCGTGGCAAAGGCTGCCTCCGCACGTGAGTTCTAGGCTTCTGACCAGGGAGGAGCTGGCCACCGACCCGATCGATGCCGCCCGGCTCCTCCTCGGTTCGTACCTGGAAGCCGGCGGCGTGCGCGTGCGCATCGTCGAGGTAGAGGCGTACCGGGGCGGCGACGACCCGGCGTCCCACTGCTACCGCGGCAGGACCCCGCGCAACGAGGTCATGTTCGGCCCGGCCGGCTTCCTGTACGTCTACTTCGTCTACGGCATGCACTTCTGCGCGAACGTCGTGTCCTTGACCGACGGCGTACCGGGCGCGGTGCTGTTGCGCGCGGGCGAGGTCGTTGAGGGTGAGGACATCGCCTTCTCTCGCCGCCCTGCCTCGCGTTCCGCCGCCGAACTGGCCAAAGGGCCCGCACGGTTGTGCAAGGTTCTCGGGCTGGACCGCTCTCAGAACGGCCTCGACCTGACGTCCGCCGACTCGCCCGTGCGGTTGTACGCGGGTGAACCGGCGGCGAAGGTGCACGCGGGTCCGCGCGTGGGTGTTGCCGTGGCCATGGACGTGCCTTGGCGGTTCTGGATCGACTCCCCGGCCGTGTCGACCTACAAGAGAGGCGGCAAGCGCCGCCCGTCAGCGTGACAGCCTGTCCAGCGCAGCCTTGAACTCCTGCTCCAACGCCGGCTCCACCTCGAACACCAGCGGCACCGTCATGTCGATCCGTTCCCCGGCGGTCAACCGCTCGACCAGCGTGTCCGCCACCTCGCGCAGATCCCGCGCCACCGCGTGCATCGCCTCCAGCTGCCGGTCCGCGAACCGCGCCTGCACCCGAGCGGCGGCACGGGCGGGCTCGTGCGCGTAGCTGGTTCCGTGGATTCCCCGCGCCCAGTCGAGAATCTCGGCGAACGTGCGCACGAACAGTTCGCCGAGGTGCACGATCCGGTCCGCATCACCCGGCTCGCCCGACCTGCCGAACGCGGCTTCCTGGGTCTCGGGGGTGAAGACGGACTCCACGGCGACCTTGATGATCTCGCCCAGCAGCACGTTGCGGTCGCGGATCAGGTCGATGCCGTTGCCGTGCTCGACGATGCCGTTGCGCGGCGAGTACCGGAGGAAGTGCTCGCGGTACTTCTGCTGGAGGTCAGCGAGTCCTTGTGCCACAACGGTCGCGTAGAGGAGGTACTCCCAGCCGCGTGGCTTCTCCCTGACCAGCGCGGCCACCGACTTGGGGGTGATCGGGGTCGACGGGGTGAACTCGGCACGGTGTTGCGCGAGCTTCTCCACGACGGACTGCGCGATCACTTCGGTGTCGTGCACGCGGAGGTCCAGGTAACCGATGCTGGACAGCAGGCCGGGCACCTCGGTGTCGTCGAGCTTGATGGGCAGCAGGTACTCGTTCTGCTGCCCAAGAGCCCGTGCTTGTGCGGTCTTGCGTTCGTGCCGTGCCCAGTTGTGTTCGACGTAGTGCCGTGAAGCGAACATCAGCACGAAGCGAACCTTGTGCGTCAACGTCTCCGTGGTGAGCTCGATCAGGTCGAGGCCCCACCGCGCGACGAGCTGGTCCTCGTCGTAGTAGACCTTGACGCCAAGGTCCTCCAACCGTCGCACGATCGGCTCGACCTTGGCGCGGTCCTGCTCGGCGAACGAGGGGGCGACGTCGAACTCGTACTCGGCCACCCCGTCATTCTCCTAGGGACGCACGGACCTGCGGTACCAGGCGCGCCGATGTCCGGAGGGCAACGCGATGCGGGCGATCAGGCTGGTGAGCAACGCACCGATGATCAACCACAGGACAGCGGCCAGGCCCTCGTTGAGGAGCGTCGCCATGGACGCGTTGTCCGGCGTGAAGAGACCGTCCAGGCCGAGCGTGATGTTGCCCGCCCACCCGGCGATGAACTGGAAGAACCCGTTGCCGGTATTCGCACCTCCGATCACCAGGAAGATGTGCACCAACAGCACGATGGCGAACGTCCAGCACACGATGTCGATGACTGCGCAGACGGCTCGCACCGTCCGCACCCTGCGGTAGTCGTCGTCGCGCTCGACGACCTCTTCGACCACCGGTTCGTCCGCGCGCGGCATGCGCTCGGTCGGCCGGCGCAACTCCGAGTCACGTGGGTCCGTCATGGCCTCCGCATACCCGTCCGCCTACCAGGTCGAAACCCGTTGGACCAGGTAGGCGACAATGAGAGCCGTGAGCGAGCACATCCTTGACGAACTGTCCTGGCGCGGCCTGATCGCGACGTCCACCGACCTCGACGCACTCCGGAAGGACCTGGACGCCGGCCCGCTCACGCTCTATTGCGGTTTCGACCCGACGGCGAAGTCGCTGCACGCCGGCAACATGGTCCCGCTGCTCATGCTCAGGCGCTTCCAGAAGGCGGGCCACCGGCCGATCGTCCTGGCCGGCGGCGCCACCGGCATGATCGGCGACCCGCGTGACACCGGTGAGCGCACGCTGAACTCGCTGGACACCGTCGCCGAGTGGGCGGAGCGCATCCGCGGCCAGCTGGAACGGTTCGTCGACTTCGACGACTCGCCCACGGGCGCGGTCGTCGAGAACAACCTCAACTGGACGGGCCAGGTCAGCGCGCTCGAGTTCCTGCGCGACGTCGGCAAGCACTTCTCGATCAACGTCATGCTGTCGCGGGAGACGGTGAAGCGCCGCCTCGAAGGCGACGGCATGTCGTACACCGAGTTCAGCTACCTGCTGCTGCAGTCGAACGACTACCTGGAGCTGTACCGCAAGTACGGCACCGCGCTGCAGGTCGGCGGCTCGGACCAGTGGGGCAACATCGTCGGCGGCGTCGACCTCGTCCGCCGGGTCGAGGGCAAGCACGTGCACGCCCTGACCGCGCCGCTGGTCACCGACGCCGAGGGCCGCAAGTTCGGCAAGTCCACGGGCGGCGGCAGCGTGTGGCTCGACCCGGAGATGACTTCGCCGTTCGCCTGGTACCAGTACTTCGTGAACGTCGACGACGTCACGGTGCTGAACTACCTCCGCCTGTTCACGTTCCTCACGCGTGAGGAGCTCGACGAGCTGGAGAAGCAGACCGCGGAGGCGCCGCACCAGCGGGCCGCGCAGAAGCGTCTCGCCCAGGAGTTCACCGACCTGGTGCACGGAGAGCGCGCGACGCAGCAGGTCATCCTCGCGTCGTCGGCGCTGTTCGGCCGGGGCGAACTGCGTGATCTCGACGCGTCGGTGCTGGAGGCGGCGCTGGCCGAGGCGCCCAAGGGCCAGGTGCGGCTGGCCGACGAACCCACGATCGTCGACCTGCTGATCGCGTCGGGCCTGGCCGAGAGCCGGGGTGCCGCGCGGCGGACGGTCAACGAGGGCGGTGCCTACGTGAACAACGCGAAGGTGACCGACGAGGAGTGGAAGCCGGCGTCGTCGGATCTGCTCCACGGCAAGTGGCTGGTGCTCCGCCGCGGCAAGCGCAACAACGCGAGCGTGCAGGTAGAGCTCTGACCTGCAAGTTCTGGTCGCCGAAGGCCGCCGATCCCACCCGGGACCGGCGGCCTTCGATGTTTCTCGATGTGATCGCGGTCACAGTGTGCACGGGTTTGGGCTGCGATAGCGTGGTCGGAGGGTCCTGTACGGGGCTGCTGACCTGCGGTTTCTAGATCGCGGGTGGCTGGGTTGCCCCCGATTTGACCCCCCGTTGGCGTGCGTGTAACTTTCTCCATGTCAGCGAGGAACGGGCCGGGAACACCGGAACGGAGCGCGACACGGATCACGAACCAAGCTTCCACCGAGTGTGGTAGAGTGGGTGATCTAGAAACGACGAAGACCCAGCCGGTAGCTCGTCTGAGCTCAGAGGCCAAGGGCGTCGGAAGTTTCGATAACCAAGCTTAAGTACGACACAGCCCCGGAAGCAACTCTCTTCAGGAGACTAGCTGCGGTGTGCGCGTGTTCTTTGAGAACTCAACAGCGTGCCGAAACACAGCCAGTAATATATGAATTACCTCTCGTCGAGGTAATTCCTTTGAGAAGATAGATGCCAGACATATTCCGTCTGGAGCGATCACACAATCCTTATTGGAGAGTTTGATCCTGGCTCAGGACGAACGCTGGCGGCGTGCTTAACACATGCAAGTCGAGCGGTAAGGCCCTTCGGGGTACACGAGCGGCGAACGGGTGAGTAACACGTGGGTAACCTGCCCTGTACTCTGGGATAAGCCTTGGAAACGAGGTCTAATACCGGATATGACATCGAACTGCATGGTTTGGTGTGGAAAGTTCCGGCGGTACAGGATGGACCCGCGGCCTATCAGCTTGTTGGTGGGGTAATGGCCTACCAAGGCGACGACGGGTAGCCGGCCTGAGAGGGTGATCGGCCACACTGGGACTGAGACACGGCCCAGACTCCTACGGGAGGCAGCAGTGGGGAATATTGCACAATGGGCGAAAGCCTGATGCAGCGACGCCGCGTGAGGGATGACGGCCTTCGGGTTGTAAACCTCTTTCAGCAGGGACGAAGCGCAAGTGACGGTACCTGCAGAAGAAGCACCGGCTAACTACGTGCCAGCAGCCGCGGTAATACGTAGGGTGCGAGCGTTGTCCGGAATTATTGGGCGTAAAGAGCTC
>NZ_FNET01000045.1 GCF_900100275.1 Lentzea albidocapillata subsp. violacea | reverse complement strand
AACTACGGCACGCACAAGACCGCGGCGATCAAGGCCTGGCTGGCGAAGCATCCGCGGTTCCACATGCACTTCACCCCGACCGGATCCTCGTGGATCAACCAGGTCGAACGCTGGTTCGGGTTCCTGGCCGAGCAGAAGATCAAACGCGGCGCCCACAAGAGCGTGCAAGCACTCGAGAAGGACGTCCGGGCCTGGATCACCGACTGGAACACCCATCCCCGGCCGTTCCTCTGGACCAAGACCGCCGAAGAGATCCTCGAATCACTCGCACGCTTTTGCAGGCGAATTTCCGGCGCAGCACACTAGATTCCCGCGAGGTTTCTACCCACGCCCCACACGGCGGCAACGACGAGAACGGCGACACCGACCGACTTCGGCACGGATCGCCGTTCGCCATTCCACCGGTCGCGGGTCCAGCGCGCGAACAGCCACACGGCCAGAGGCACGCCCAACGCGAGCAACACGGCGTTGAAGTGGAACGCGCCGACGACATCCCCGTGCAGCAACGCGTGCACCATGCGCGTGGCACCACACGCGGGGCAGTTCAGCCCCGTCAGCCAGTTGATCGGGCACTTCGGCAGCAGGTTGCCCGGCTTGGTCGGATCGACGAACAGCAGCAGCACCGCGCCCGCGCCACCCAGTGCGAGAACGCCGAAGGGTGCCTTCATCCGTGCGAAGGCACCCTTCAACGTCTGCATGAGCCCAACCTACTTCTTGCGCGCGGCGAACCGGGTCGGCCTGTCGCGGAACGGTGCGTCGGCCGGACGCGGCTGCGCCCGTCCCGCCAGCACCTCGTGCGCCGCGAGCAGCCCGGCCATGGTCGAGGAGTTCACGATCTCCCCCGCCAGCACCATGCGCACGGCCTCGTCGAGCGGGAAGCGGTGGATCTCCAGGTCCGCCTCCTCCTCACCCTGCACCTCACGGTCCACTTCGGACAGTTCGCGTGCCAGGTACACGCGCACGACCTCGTCGGTGAAGCCGGGGGACGCGGCCACGTCGACCAGCGTGTCCCAGCGTGCCGCGTCTAGCCCGACCTCCTCGGCCAGCTCACGGCGCGCACCGATGACCGGCTCCTCGCCGTCGTGGTCGAGCAGCCCGGCCGGCAGCTCCCAGAGGTGCCGCCCGAGCGCGTGCCGGTACTGGTGGACCAGCACGACCTCACCGGCGTCGTCCACGGCCACGACCGCGACGGCGCCCATGTGCTCGACGATCTCGCGCTTGGCCGTGCCGCCGCCGGGCATCTCGACCTCGTCGAGCCGCAGCGCGACGACGCGTCCGACGTGCAGGTCCTCGCTGGAGACCGTGCGGAAGTCGTGCCTGGACGTCCCAAAATCAAATGTCACTTCGAGGCTCCGGCCTTCAGGGGCAGCCGGTCGGCCACGCGGTAGTCGATCGCGGCCTTCACGAACGCCGCGAACAGCGGGTGCGGCTTCGTGGGACGCGACTTGAGCTCCGGGTGCGCCTGCGTGCCCGCGTAGAACGGGTGCACGTCCGAGGGCAGCTCGACGAACTCGACCAGGCGGCCGTCCGGCGACACGCCGGAGAACACCAGGCCGGCCTCGGTGAGCTTGCCCCGGTAGGCGTTGTTGACCTCGTAGCGGTGGCGGTGCCGCTCGGACACCTCGGTCGCGCCGTACGCCTGGGCGACGACCGACCCCGGCGTGAGCTTCGCGACGTACGCGCCGAGGCGCATCGTGCCGCCCATGTCGCGCTGACCGGCCACGACGTCCTGCTGGTCGGCCATCGTGGAGATGACCGGCGTGCCGCCCTCTTCGAACTCGCTGGAGTTCGCGTCCTCGATGCCCGCGAGGTTCCGCGCGGCCTCGATGACCATGCACTGCAGGCCGAGGCACAGGCCGAGCGTCGGCACACCGCGCGTGCGGGTGTACTTCAACGCGCCGAGCTTGCCCTCGATGCCGCGCACGCCGAACCCGCCGGGGATCAGCACCGCGTCCATGCCGGACAACGCCCGTGCCGCGCCCTCGGGCGTCTGGCACTCGTCCGACGGCACCCACTTGATCTCGACCTTGGCGTGGTGCGCGAAACCGCCCGCACGCAGCGCCTCGGTGACCGAGAGGTACGCGTCCGGCAGGTCGACGTACTTGCCGACGAGCGCGATCTTCACCGTCTCGGACGGGTTGTGCACCCGCTCCAGCAGGTCGCCCCACACCGTCCAGTCGACGTCGCGGAACGGCAGGTCGAGGCGGCGCACCACGTAGGCGTCGAGGCCCTCGGAGTGCAGCACCTTCGGGATGTCGTAGATCGAGGGCGCGTCCACGGCCGCGACGACGGCCTCCGTGTCGACGTCGCACATCAGGCCGATCTTGCGCTTGAGCGCGTCCGGGATCTCCCGGTCCGCACGGCACACGATCGCGTCGGGCTGGATGCCGATGTTCCGCAGCGCCGCGACGGAGTGCTGCGTCGGCTTGGTCTTCAGCTCGCCGCTCGGCGCCAGGTACGGCACCAGGCTGACGTGCAGGAAGAAGACGTTGTCGCGGCCGACGTCGTGACGCACCTGACGGCACGCCTCGAGGAACGGCAGCGACTCGATGTCACCGACCGTGCCGCCGACCTCGGTGATGACCACGTCCGGCTTGACGCCGTCGGCGTCCGGCTCGGCCATCGCCCGGATGCGGCGCTTGATCTCGTCGGTGATGTGCGGGATCACCTGGACCGTGTCGCCCAGGTACTCACCACGCCGCTCCTTGGCGATGACCTCGGAGTACACCTGACCGGTGGTGACGTTGGCCTCGCCACTCAGGTCCCGCGCGAGGAACCGCTCGTAGTGGCCGATGTCGAGATCCGTCTCCGCGCCGTCGTCGGTCACGAAGACCTCGCCGTGCTGGAACGGGTTCATCGTGCCGGGGTCCACGTTCAGGTACGGGTCGAGCTTCTGCATCGTCACCCGCAGGCCGCGCGAGGTGAGCAACTGGCCGAGGCTGGAGGCGGTGAGCCCCTTGCCCAGGGAGGACGCGACGCCTCCCGTGACGAAGACGTGCTTGGTCGTACGTGCCTGCTGCACCAACGGGGCTCCCGTGAAAATCGTGGGGGCCGAATCCCCCTATCCACGGGCCATAACGCTAACACGCCGCCAGTCACTCAGCGCACCACGACCCGGCAGATCACATCACCCGATCGGCGCAGCGAGGGGTTTTGCCGAACCTCCCACGGCAAAGGCCGGCATCAGGAAAAGTTGTCACGTGACCTTCGACGTGGCAGGGGAAGCCGCAAGAGCCGTGCGCGAACGCTCCGGGGCGTGGCGTTTCGTCGAGGGTTTCGCGGCCGCGTGGGCCGAGCCGATCGAGCCGCAGGACGGCTGGACCCGGGCCGATCTCGCCGCCGCCGAGGAGCAGTTGCTCGTCCGGCTGCCCGAGGCGGTGAAGGAGGCGCTGTCGCTGTTCGGCAAGCGCCCCGACCTGACCAGCAACCAGGACCGCCTGCTGACGCCGTCCGAACTGCGCGTGGACGACGAGGTCCTGGTGTTCCGCGCCGAGAACCAGTGGGTCGCGGCCTGGGGAACGACGCTGGACGGCGACGACCCCGAGGTGATGATCAAGCTCGACCTCGTCGACCGGACCGAGGAGCGCTGGGACACCTGGCTGCCGCGGTTCTCGCTGGCGTGCGTGGAGATGGTGCTGTCCGAGTCGCTGTTCCGCGACGGGGCCGGAACAGCGGACAGGGAGACGTCCGAGGCGGACGCCTCCCTGCTCGAGGACCACTTCGCCCTGCTGCCGCTGCACAGTCCCGGCACCCGCTGGTTCGTCGCGGACGACCTGATCGTCCGCGAGGACGACCGTCAGTGGCTGTGGGCCCGCGCCCGCACACCGGACGCCTTCGAACAGCTGCTGAAGATCCTGCCCGGCGACTGGACGACCGACTACTAACTGGCCGTACCGGGCGAGGACGCCTCCGCGTTGCCCGCGACGCCGTAACGGCCGGAGCGGCCCTCCAGCTGTTCGCTCAACGCCATCACCACGACGACCTGGCCCGCCGGGGTGTCGGAGTTGTCCACCGTGGACAGGATCGACGTCGCGGCGGTGTCCGCGCGGACCACGCCGATCGCGCCCGTGCCGTTCGCCGAACCGTTCGCGCCCGCCAGCACGACGCCCGCGCCGGCCCGGTCGAGCTGGGTGGCGAAGCGCGCGACGGTCGAGGCGCGGTCCGCGGCCGAGTCACCGATCGCGGCACCGCCGGCCAGCACGATCGCGAGCTGCGCCGGCTTCATCCCCGAGGTGGCCTTCACGAACCCCGCGTTGGTCAGCCCGGCGAGCGCGGACGCCGTCTCGTCGGCCGTGGCCTGCGGCTGGTTGTTGGACGGGTTGAGCAGCAGCAACGCCCCGAACAGGCCACCGGCGCGGGTGCCGGGGTCCGCGGCCGTGGGCAGCTGCGAGCCGGCGGGCTGCAGCCGTGCCACGAGATCGCGCAGCTGGTCGCCGCGGGACGGGTCGGTGAACGCGTCGGTCAGCTGGATCTCGCCGGTGACGGTGGCGCTCGCGGACTTGAGCAGCCCGGTCAGCGCGTCCCGGTCGGACGGACGGGCGTCCGCCGTCGTCACGATGACGACGGTGCGGTCGGTGAGGCGGTCCTTGACCGCGAGCGGGCCGACGGACGAGGCGAACTTGTCCGCCTCGGTCAGCTTGGCGTTCAACGCGTTGCGGTCGTTCTGGAGGTCGTTCACCTGCTGTGCCAACGAGTTCTTCTCGTCGCTCAGCCCGGAGAGCAGCCTTCCGCTGATCGCGGTCGACCCCAACACGACACCGACCGCCAGCGCGAGGAACACCGCGGTGATCGAAACTATGTGGTAGCGCAGCGTGATCACGAGAAGAACCCCTTGAACCAGTTGACGACGGATTGCCAGCCGTCGACCACGATGTCGACGTAGACGTGACCGACACCGGACACCGCGAGGGCCGCCGCCATGGCGACGATCGCGGCGGTCACCAGCAGGACGATCACGCCCAGCGAGACCCGGCTGCGGTGCAGGGTCGCGACGGCCTCCCCGTCGACGAGCTTGCTGCCGAGCTTCAACCGGGTGAGGAACGTGGAGGGGTTGGAACCGGAGTGCCCGCGGTCGAGGAACTCGCGCAGCGTCGCGCGCAGCCCCACCGTGACGACCAGGGACGCCCCGTGCGCCTCGGCGAGCAGCAACGCGAGATCCTCGGCGTTGCCCGACGCGGGGAACGTCACCGCGCCGATGCCGAGGTCCTGGATCCGCTGCAGGCCGGGCGCGTGACCGTCGGTCTGCGCGGGCACGACCACCTCGGAGGCCGCGCGCAGCGACGCCGTGCCGATGCCGTCGGGGTCGCCGACGATGATGTCCGGCTTGAGCCCGGCGTCGATCAGCGTGTCCGCGCCCGAGTCGACGCCGATCAGCACCGGCCGGTACTCGCGGATGTACTTGCGGAGCTTGCGCAGTTCCTCGGCGTGCGACGGCCCGCCGGCGACGACGAGCACCTGCCGGTCGCGCATCGGCACGTACACCTCGGGCACGCCGACGCCGTCGAGAACGAGCGCGCGTTCCCGGCGCAGGAACTCGATGGTGTTCGCCGAGAACGCCTCGAGTTGCGCCGACATGCCGGCCTTCGCCTCGATCATCGCGTCGGCGATGCTTTCGGCGTTCTGCTCGATCCCCTTGGCGAGCTCGCGTTCCCCGGCGTACACGACACCTTCGTGCAGCCGGATCTTGGCGCCTTCCTTGATCTCCCGTAGCGCGACAGCGCCGACGTTGTCGATCAGCGGAATGCCGGCCTCGATCAGCAGTTCCGGGCCGAGGTTGGGAAACCGCCCGGAAATGGACGGTGACGCGTTCACGACGCCGACGACCTCGGCCGCGACGAGCGCTTCGACGGTCCGGCGGTCGATGTCGACCAGGTCCATCACCGCGATGTCACCGGCACTGACGCGCCGAACCAGGTCGCTCGCGCGCCGATCAACCCGCGCGACGCCCGTGACTCCGGGAAGTTCGTGGTTGGTGCGGCTCAGCAGCCCGGAAAGCTTCATGAGCCGATAGTGGCTCACGGTGCGCACGCGACAGGTGAGGCACGCCGGGCAATTCCGGCGGTCAGTCGTCGGGGTGAACTACTACGGCTCCAAACGCGAGAACCACTGCGCTTATGAGCACCCAAATACCGTTGCCGAACCCGGCTTCCAGCGCCGGATCGATGGCGATGTTGCCCTCCTTGTGAAAGCTGATCGCGTTCAGCAAATACACGAACAACATTCCGGTGACACCCGCGAGCGCGGCCGCTCCGGCAAAGGCGGCCTTTCGCCATCGCACCCCGGCCAGCACGGCGGCGGCCGCCACCACGATCGGGATGGCGAACAACGGACCGTGCTCGTCCCGCGTGCCACCGAACCGCGTGCTCCACCCCGTGGTGACGTACGTGGTCTGCGGCTGCCCGGGGGCAAGACTGATCAACAGTTCCGAGAACGGCAGGAACGTGGCCGCGACCGCGGCCGCGGCGGCGAGTCCGAACAGGACGACGCCCACGACCTTCCTCACGTCGCCTCCCGTTGCACCGCAACGGCTCCGGCCAGCGCGACCAGCGTCCCTGCCGCGAGGAACACCAGCCCGAACCCGACCGCGAAGTCGCCCTGCTGCTCGACCGCGTGCCCGCGCTCCGACATCACGAGCGCCGCGATCACGCCCACGGCACCGAGCTGCCCGGCCGCTCCCGCCAGCGCCGCCCGGCTGATCCACACCCCGGCGACGAGCAACGCGGCGGTGACCACGACCGGCACCCCGTACCAGGGCGAAAGCTCTCCCGCGGGCCAGTCGCCGGGCTTGTTGAGGATCTCCGTCCCCCACGCCCTGACCACGACCTCGACCCCGCCGGCGTAGGCGGTCGAGTACCACGGCAACACCATCGCCGTGGCGGTCAGCACCACTCCCGCCGCGATCAACGCGATCGCCGTAGGTCTGCCGATCACCGAGCCTCCCGCTGCTCGTCGTCGTGCGGAATGGCGAGGCCGAAGGGCGGCGTGTCGTCGTCGCTGCCGAGCTGGTGCACGACCACCGCCTCCCCGTCGTCGTCCTCCGCCACCGGTTCGGGACTCCGCCTCTGGGCGAGCACCGCACCGACGAGTCCGGCGACGGCCGCGACCATCAACAGGTAGAAGCCACCGTGGTAGAGCAGCTCGTCCTGGCCGGCACCGGCCTGCGGCTGCGCGTTGATGACCCGCTCCAGTTCCCAGACCTGAACCACGTAGAGGAGCACGACCCCGGCCAGCAGCCCGGCCCCGCCCATGGCCAGCGGCCGCCCGACGAACGCGGTCCGCTCGCGCACCACGAACACCACGGCGACGGCCATCACGATCGCCGACACCACCACCGGCCACCCGGCGGCGAAGAGAGCGGACTGGCCGGCGGCCTCGTCCTGTGGAACCGACCTGGTGGCCCACAGGGACCAGGTGATCGTCAGGTCGGACCCGAACCCCTTGTAGACCGTGCTGAAGACGGCCTGAAGCGACGCCACGACCGACAGCACCGCCCCCAGCGCCAGCAGCACCCATGCGGTCTTGCGACGATCAATCACTCTTGGGCTCCACGATCACCGGATATCCGTACGGCGGTGTGTCGGTGTCGTCCGCCTCGTCGTCGATCTGGTGGACGACCACCCCGTCACCGTCGGGTTCCGCCTGGTCCGCCCGAGGCAACTCCTGATGCAGCACGGCGGCCACCACGGCCACCCCGGCTGCCACGATCAACAGGGTGACCCCTTCGCCCTGCTCCACCTCGATGGGCACGGGCGAGTCGATCTCTCCCAGCCCTTTCAGCAACCCCTGGATCCGGGAGACGGCGGCCCACGCCACCCCGGCCAGCAGGCCGGCCCCGAGCAGCGACCCGACCCGCAGTGCCGGAATCCGGAACGCCAGCACGGCCGCCAGCGCCATGACGAGCGCGGCCCCCACCGCGGGCTGCCCGAACTCGAGGGGTTCGAGCAGCAGCACCTCACGGAAGTCGTCCCGCTCGACCACCCAGGAGGTGGCCTCGAAGCGCAACGTCTGACCTCTGACCACGACCTGCACCGAGTACGCGGACAGGAACGTGGCCGCCACGGCCAGTCCGGCCGCGACGACCACCAGCACCGCCCCGAGCACCCGGCGCGTGGTCAAAGTTCCCGTCACTCCCCCATCATGCCGAACCCGGCCGGGAACAGCGGGAGGAGCAGCGACCGGAACAACCGCGCCGGTCAGGCCTTTTTCTTCTTCCGGCGGACCACGGGAGCAGCGGACTTGTCCGCCTTGGCCGCGGCCAGCAGCTCCTCGGCGTGGGCCCGGCCGGTGTCGGTCGAGTCCATGCCGGCCAGCATCCGGGCGAGTTCGACGACCCGCTGCGTCTCGTCCAGCCTCCGCACCGCGGACCGCGTGAACGTCCCGTCGGCGGACTTGTCCACCACGAGGTGCCGATCGGCGAACGCGGCCACCTGCGGCAGGTGCGTCACCACGATCACCTGGTGCGACCGGGCGAGCCGGGCCAGCCGGCGGCCGACCTCGACCGCGGCCCGGCCGCCCACGCCGGCGTCGACCTCGTCGAACACCAGTGTCGGCACCGGATCCGAGTGCGACAGCACCACTTCCAGCGCCAGCATCACCCGGGAGAGCTCACCGCCGGAAGCGCCCTTGTGCACCGGCAGGGCGGGCGCCCCGGGGTGCGAGATCAGCCGCAGCTCGACGTCGTCCACACCGGACGCGCCGGCGTGCAGGATCGACCGTCCGACGGACAACGCCTGAGCGTCCCCCGCTTCGGCGTGCCGGGGCCGGACGGCCAGTTCGACCGAGGCGTGCGGCATGGCGAGCCCGTCGAGCTCCTCGGTGACGGCTTTGCCCAGTTCCAGCGCGGCCTCGACGCGAGCGGCCGTCACCTGGCCGGCGAGCGTCGCCAGTTCCGCGGCCAGCTCGTCACGACGGGCGGCCAGGCCGGTCAACGCCTCTTCGGACGTGTCCAGCCCGCCCAGCCTGGTGCGCGCGTCCTCGGCCCAGGCGATCACGCCGTCGACGTCGGCGGCGTACTTGCGGGTCAGCGCCTTGAGCTCCGCCTGCCGCTGCAGCACGGACTCGAGCCGGCCGGGGTCGGCCTCCAGGTGGTCCAGATAGCCAGAGATCTCGGCACCGACGTCGGCCAGCAACGTCGCCGCCTCGACCAGCCGCGGCTCCATCTCCCGCAGCTTCGGGTCCTCCGACGCCGACAGCCTGCGGGCGGCCTCGGAGATCAGCCCGAGCGCACCGGGATTGTCCGGGTCGCCCTCCAGCGAGCCGGACACCGCGAACTGGGCGCCCTGGGCGGCCTCGCGGAGCTGGTCAGCGTCCGCGAGCCGTCGGGCCTCGTCGTGGAGTTCGGCGTCCTCGCCCAGCTTCGGGGCGACGGCGTCGATCTCGGTCAGGCCGTGCCTCAGCAGATCGGCCTCGCGGGCCAGTTCGCGGGAGCGTTCGGTGCGTTCCTTCAGCTCCGCGGAAACACGCAGCCACTCCTCGCGAACGGCCTGGTACTTGCGCAAAGGCGCGCTCACGTCGTCGGCGGCGAAGCGGTCCAGCACACCGCGCTGCTCGGTCGGCCGCATGAGCCGCAGCTGGTCGTTCTGCCCGTGGACGGCGATGAGCTGCTCGGCCAGTTCGGACAGGACGCCGACCGGCACGGAGCGGCCACCGACGTGGGCTCGCGAACGGCCGTCGGCGCCGACGGTGCGGATCGCGATCAGCGACCCGTCCTCGTCGGCCTCGCCGCCGACCTCCTCCGCCACCTTCGCGGCAGGGCTGCCCGCCGGAGCCTGGAAGCGGCCTTCGACCACCGCCTTGTCAGCCCCGGTGCGCACCCGCGAAGCCTCTGCCCGGCCACCGCCGAGCAGGTGCAACCCGGTCACGACCATGGTCTTGCCCGCGCCCGTCTCACCGGTCACCACGGTGAAGCCGGGGTCTAGTTCAAGGGTGGCCTCGTCGATCACGCCAAGGCCATTGATGCGCATCTCGGCCAGCACAGGGCGAACCTTACTTGTCGAGTCCGACATTTCCTCGCGGGCACCATAACGGGCAAGTGCCGACGCACCGAGCGGCGCGGTCAGCCTGCCGATGGTCCCCGCCATCCCTTCACCGGCAGCGCGAACTTCTCGACCAGCCGGTCCGTGAACGGTGCCTGGCGCAGCCGCACGACCTTGAGCGGCACCTCGCCCTCGACGATCTCGATCCGCGCGCCCGCGGGCAGCTCGAACGTGCGCCGCCCGTCCGCGGACAGCGCCGCCGGGTGGCCCGACGCGTCGATCTCGAACGCCACATGCGACTTCGGCGAGACGACCAGCGGCCGCGAGAACAGCGCGTGCGCGTTGCTCGGCACCACCAGGATCGCCTGCACGTCCGGCCACACGACCGGACCTCCCGCGGAGAACGCGTAGGCCGTCGAGCCCGTCGGCGTCGCACAGATCACGCCGTCGCAGCCGAAGGCAGACACCGGGCGGCCGTCGACCTCGACCACGACGTCGAGGATGCGTTCGCGGATCAGCTTCTCGACGGTGATCTCGTTGAGCGCCCAGGTCTTCGCGACCACGTCGCCGTTGACCTTCGCGACGAGGTCGAGCGTCATGCGCTCTTCCACGAAGTAGTCGCGCTCCAGCACGTGGCCGACGGCCTCGTGCAACGCGTCCGAGTCGGCCTCCGCGAGGAACCCGACCCGGCCCAGGTTGACGCCCAGCACCGGCACCCGCGCCGGGCGGGCGAGTTCGGCGCCGCGCAGCAGCGTGCCGTCACCGCCCAGCACCAGCACCAGTTCGGTGCCTTCGGCCGCGTGGTCGTCGGCGGGCACGACCTTGGTGCAGCACGACGGGCCGAGGTCACGCGCCTCGTCGTCGAGCACCCTCGTCGTGACGCCCCCGACCGCGAGCCGTCCGGCCACCTGACGGGCGAGATCGATGTTGCTCTGGTGCCCGGTGTGGACGACCAGCAGGACTTCCCTCATTGGGGCCCTTCTTCGACGGCGGTGCGCACCATCTGTGCAACAGCGTCCGATCCTCCCGGGAGCGGATCCGCTTTGCGCAGCCAGAGGAAGTACTCGACGTTGCCCGACGGTCCGGGCAGCGGGCTCGCGACGACCCCGTGCACGGCCAGCCCCAGTCCGGCCGCCGCCCTGGTCACGTCGAGTACGGCTGCGACCCGGAGTTCGGGGTCGCGCACGACGCCACCGGAGCCGAGGCGCTCCTTGCCCACCTCGAACTGCGGCTTGACCATGGGCAGCAGGTCGCCTTCCTCGTCGAGGCACGCGGCCAGTGCGGGAAGCACAAGCCTCAACGAGATAAACGAAAGATCGGCTACCACGAGTTCAACACTGCCGCCGATGTCCTCGGGCGTGAGGGTGCGGACGTTGGTCTTGTCCTTCACCACGACCCGGTCGTCGGTCTGCAGCTTCCAGTCGAGCAGACCCCTGCCGACGTCGGCCGCGACGACCTGCCGTGCGCCTTTGCGCAGCAGCACGTCGGTGAAACCGCCAGTGGACGCGCCCGCGTCGAGACAACGCTTGCCGGTGGGGTCGATCTCGAAGCCCTCGAGCGCGCCGATGAGCTTGTGCGCGCCGCGCGACGCCCAGTTCGGGTCGTTGCCGATGTCCTTGACGACGACCGCGTCGGAGGTCTCGACGGCGGTCGCGGGCTTCGTCGCGACGGTGCCGCGCACCTTCACGCGACCGTCCGCGACGAGTTGGCTGGCGTGCTCACGGGACCTGGCGAGCCCCCTGCGCACGAGTTCGGCGTCGAGCCGCACCCTGCGAGGCACTGTGCATCACACCTTGTCGATGCTCGACAGTGCGTCGGTGAGCGTCGCGTGCACGGCGTCGAACCGGGCAACGTGCTCGTCGAGGGGAACGTTCTCGAGCCCGTCGAGCCGCTCCAGCGCGCCGTCGATGGCGTCAGCCGGGTTGGGCGGCGGTCCGGGCAGGGGGTAGCTCACTCCTCTTACGGTAGCCGATGCAGTACCGACAGGTCCGCGCCGACATACGTGGGCTTTTGCTCATCCGGAAGCGCTTGCGCCTCTTGTTCGGTGGATACACCCGTGAGGACGAGCAAGGAGTCCATGCCGGCGTTCACGGCGCCCAGGATGTCCGTGTCGAGGCGGTCGCCGATCACCAGCGGGCGGTTCGCGCCGAGGTCCTTCGCCGCCTGCTGCAGCAGCGGGGTGGCGGGTTTGCCGGCGACGAGCGGCTCCTGGCCGGTCGCGGTCTTCAGCGCCGCGACGAGGCTGCCGTTGCCGGGCAGCAGACCGCGTTCGGTGGGCAGGGTGGCGTCGACGTTGCACGCCACCCACAGCGCGCCGCCGCGGATGGCGACCGCGGCCTCGGCCAGCTGACGCCAGCCGAGGTCCATGGACAGCCCCTGCAGGACCGACACCGCGCCGTCGGCGGTGTCGGTCGGGATGAGTCCGCGCTTGAGCACCTCGGCCTCCAGGGCCTTGGTGCCGAGCACGAGCACAGTGGATCGCTTCGGCAGGCGTTCGGCCAGCATGGCCGCGCCCGCCTGCGAGGAGGTACTCACCTCGTCGACGCTCGTCTCGAACCCGAGCTCGACGAGGTGATCAGCGACCATCTGCGGTGAGCGGGAGGCGTTGTTGGTGACGTACCGGATCCCGACGCCCTTGCTTCTGGCCGCAGCGATTGCTTCGGCGGCACCCGGCACGGCCTGGGATCCCCGGTAGACGGTGCCGTCGAGATCGATCAGCAACGCGTCGTACCTGTCGACCAACGTCTCGCTCACTGCTCCGGGGTCTCCTCCTGGGTCAGCTCGAACGCGCGCTCGGCGGCGTCCGTCTCACCCTCGTCGTCAGCCTCGGCGGCGTTGAGGAACCACTTGACGGCTTCCTCGATGCGACCGGCCGCGGCCAGGTTGTCGGCGTAAGCGTAGAAGAGCCGCGCGGAGTAGGGATTGCGCTGCCCCGGATCGAGGTCGGGCCCCTGCAACGCCACGACGGCGGCGTCGAGCTGGCCCATGTCACGACGAGCGGCGGCCGCGACGATGCGCAGCTCGATCTCGTCCTCCTGGCTGAGGTCCTTGACCGCCGGGTCCTTGGCGAGGTCGATGGCCCGCTCCGGCCGGCCCAGGGCCCGCTCGCAGTCCGCCATGATCGCGAGGTGGCCCGGGCCGGTCATCATCCGGCGGGCTGCCCGCAGCTCGCTGAGCGCCTCGGCCCACTCGTCCGCGAAGTAGGCCGTCAGACCGGCCGCCTCACGCACGACACCGACACGAGCAGCCTTGCTCCGCGCGTACCGCGCGTGCTCCAGCGCCAGCTCGGGGTCCTCGTCGATGAGCAGCCCGGCCGCGGCCAGGTGCTTGCCGATGATCTCCGCGAGGCCCTTGGGCAGGCTGCGCAGCTCGAGCTTGATCTCCGGGTCGAGCAGCGACAGGTCGGCCTCGTCCGGCAGCGGAGGCCGTCCGCCACGGGGCGCGGGCGCCTCGTCGCTCGGCTCGTCGCCGGCCTCGGTGCTGACCTCGGCGGCGACGGCGTCACCCTCGTCGGTCTCGGTCTTCGCCACCTCGTCCGTGTCGCCTTCAGCGGCGACCTCGGCGTCGGTGGTCGTCTCGGCTGCCGTCTCACGGCCGGCTGCGGCGCGCGTGGCCGCGGCACCGTCGCCCAGGCGGTAACCGGCGCGCTCGGCGGCCGGGGTCACCTCGGCGGCGACCGGCGCGTCCTGGCCGGTGGTCTCCGGGTCGGTCTGACGCTCCTGGAACCGCGCCGCACGCTCACGGCTGCGCTCGTCCTTACGACGGTCGTCGCGCACCGGAGCGGAACGCTCGTCCTTGCGGTAACCGCCACGGTCGCTAGACTCGCTCTTGCGGTAGCCACCACGGTCACCCGAGTCGCTCTTGCGGAACCCGCCGCGGTCGCTCGAACGGTCGCTGGAACCGCGGTAACCACCACGGTCGCTCGACTCGCTCTTGCGGTAACCGCCACGGTCGCTCGAACCCTGGCCGCGGGAGCCGCCCCGGTCACCGGAGTCGCTCTTGCGGAACCCGCCGCGATCGCTGGAGCCGCTGGAGCTGCCACGGTCACTCGAACGGTCGCCGCGATAGCCACCGCGGTCGCCCGAGTCGTCCTTGCGGTAAGCCGGACGGTCGCTGGAGCCCCGGTAACCACCGCGATCGCCGGACTCGCTCTTGCGGTAACCGCCGCGATCGCCCGAGTCGTCCTTACGGTAAGCGGGACGGTCGCTCGAACGGTCACTGGAACCGCGGTAGCCACCACGGTCGCTCGACTCACTCTTACGGAAGCCACCACGGTCGCTGGAACCCTGGCCGCGGTAACCACCGCGATCGCCGGAGTCGTCCTTGCGGAAGCCGGGACGGTCACTGGAGCCCCGGTAACCGCCACGATCGCCGGACTCGCTCTTGCGGTAACCGCCACGGTCACCCGAGTCGTCCTTGCGGTAAGCGGGACGGTCGCTGGAGCCGCGGTAACCACCACGGTCGCTCGACTCGCTCTTGCGGAAGCCGCCCCGGTCGCTGGAACCCTGGCCGCGGTAGCCACCGCGATCGCCAGAGTCGCTCTTGCGGAAGCCGCCGCGGTCACTCGAGCCGCTGCGCTCGCCGGAGCGGAAGCCGCCACGGTCACTCGACTCGCTCTTGCGGTAACCGCCACGGTCGCCGGAGTCGTCCTTGCGGTAAGCGGGACGGTCGCTGGAACCGCGGTAACCACCGCGATCGCCCGAGTCGTCCTTGCGGTAGGCGGGACGGTCACTGGAGCCCCGGTAGCCGCCACGGTCGCTCGACTCGCTCTTGCGGTAGCCGCCGCGGTCGCTCGAACCCTGGCCACCGCGGGAACCACCGCGATCGCCTGAATCGTCCTTGCGGTAGGCAGGGCGGTCGCTGCGGAAACCGCTGCGCTCGCTGGAACCCTGACCGCGATAGCCGCCCCGGTCGCCCGAATCGCTCTTGCGGTAGCCACCACGATCGCTGGAGCCGCCGGAGCTGCCACGGTCACTCGAACGGTCGCCGCGATAGCCACCGCGGTCGCCGGAGTCGTCCTTGCGGTAGGCGGGACGGTCGCTGGAGCCGCGGTAGCCGCCGCGGTCACTGGAGCCGGCGCGGTTGTCTCGACGGTCACCGCTGTTGGTGCGGTCGCCGGAGCCTTCACCGCGCTGGGAGTTGTTGTTGTTGCTGCTGAACTTGCGGTCGCCTGATGGACGGCCACCGTCGGAATGGCGCGGTCGGTCTCCCTGGCCACGCTGACGGTCGCCGGGACGATCCCCGAACCTTGACACCAAATCCTCCTACTATGGACACGCTGAAAGGGGCCTGTGAGCGAAGCACTGTAATTGTGCCCCGCGATCACAAGCCCCTTCAGGGAAGTAAAGTTCGGCGGCGACCTACTCTCCCACACCGTAACCAGTGCAGTACCATCGGCGCAGAAGGGCTTAACTACCGGGTTCGAAATGGGACCGGGTGTTTCCCCAACGCTATAACCACCGAAACACTATGGAATTCAACCTGAACCCCGAACCAGCAGAAAACAACCTGCCAGCGGGTTCGACCGGTCCTGGTTGTTCTTCCAGAACCGCACAGTGGATGCGTAGCGTCTTTGTAACAAGTCCTCGGCCTATTAGTACCAGTCAGCTCCAACCGTTACCGGTCTTCCACCTCTGGCCTATCAACCCAGTGGTCTAGCTGGGGGCCTTAACTCACGAAGAGTGGGATACCTC
>NZ_FNET01000044.1 GCF_900100275.1 Lentzea albidocapillata subsp. violacea | reverse complement strand
ATCCGGACGAACCGACCGCCACCGCCTCAACAAAGGCGGCGAACGCCAAGCCAACCGCGTCCTGCACATCGTCGCCGTCGTCCGCCTGCGCTACTGCCCACGCACCCAGGCCTACCTGCAACGACGCACCGAACAAGGCCTCACCAAACGCGACATCATCCGCTGCCTCAAGCGCTATATCCTCCGCGAAGCCCACACAGCGATCATGAAAGACCTCGCACTCACTGCTTGACATCTATAGGAGCGTCAGGCGTGCCATCTACCTACGCACGGCGTGGACCCCCTGATCAGATTGCCGGGGGTCTGGGGGCAGCGCCCCCAGGGAAAGCACGCAACCGCAAGGCCGCCCGCAAATCAACCAAGCAACGTAGCCGCGGAAGGATCACTGATCAACGCAACAAACGTGTGCCGATCAACCCACCGCCCAGAAACCCAAGCCAACGCCCGCCCAAGCCCTTCAGGCGAGTCAGCAGCATGGGGAACCCCATCAACCATCCACCACTCAACCCGAGCCCCATCAACCAAAAGCTCGTCATGCACAACAACCACACCATCAGGCAGCGCAACCTCAAGCAACTCACAGGCCATCCGAACAGCCCCAAGGTCCCGCCACTGAACAACCTCACCGACATGATCCGGCAACCCGGAGAACTCCTCGGAAGCCAACGCCAGATCCAAAAGATCGGCAAGCTCCTCAGACCCATCAGCAAGCAAAACCCGAGAAGCCGGAACAACCCCCAACAACCAGGGATGATCCAGCACAACAACATCGTCAGCGGCAACAACGGCCCCAGACAACACCCGAACCCGCTCAGGCGGCGAAAAATCCCCCTCAGGCAGCCCCGCATAGGCCCGCAACACCACAGCGTCGGCGACCACCCGATCGGCATCCCCAAGCCGCTCCAACACGAACTCGGCATCATCGTCGTCGAGAATCTCCAACGAAGACCGAACCCCAGCCGCCCGCAACACATGCTCAGGCAACCCAAAATCCGGCACAACGTCGAACAACCCGTCCAACAACGACGCACCAGCAAGCCGGTAAGAGCGAGGCGCAGCACCCCCAAGCGACGCGTAGCGAGCAATCCACCAGCCCGTGTACCCGTCAGGCTCGGTCACCGCACGCCAAGTCATCGGATCAGCAGCCAGCAACCGCAACGCCGCAGGCCAGTCGGCAACGAGGTCCAGATCCCGAACCCCCACCACCCGCCGGGGCTCATCAACAACGGACGACCACCACGCGGACTCATCGGCAAGGTCATGATCCGGCCCAGAAGGCTCGTCATCGACCACCAACGAGAACCCGTCGACAACCCCAGCCGCAACCAACGCGGCACGCGGATACGTCTCAGCAATCTCCTTGGACAACAACGGAAAGGCATCAGCCTCAACCACACCGACCAACGCCGAATCAGGCAGAAGCAACTCGTCAGCCCGATGCCACTCGCCATCGGAATCCGGCAGGGCAAGCGCCCCGAGCCAGGACTCCTCACCGGCCCGCACCCCAGCGAGATCCACCAGCCGCAACACGGTCTCGACCAGATCAAGCCCGTCAAGCCCAGCCTCGGCGTCCTCCAACGACCGAGCCACGTTCTCACGCAACGACGGATCAGCCAACAACTCGGCAGCGCCGGCCTCAACAGCCCCCAGCCGCACCAGCAACGGGTGCACGGCATCCGGGTGCACAACCCGCAAACCGGGCAACGGCGAATCGGCGATCAGGGTCGTACGCGGCCCAGTAACCACACGCCCATCAGCCAACGGCACAGGCAAAGCCGCCAACGCCTCGCGAACGCCAGGATCCACCTCAGCCAACGGCGAGAACGCCGCATAAACGTCACGCCACCAGCCGGGATCACCAGAAACCCCAGACAAAGCCGCAACGACCTCGGAGGTGGTGACCCGCGGAACTTCCAGCGCTGCCAAGGCAGCCGCGTGCACAGGAGCGGACAGCTCGGCGTCCAGCAACCCGGGCAGAGCGTCCTCGACGAGGTCGACAAGCTCCTCGGAACCGACATCAAGCACACGCGCCCGAGAAGGCTCGATCCACTCGCCGGAAGCCAGCGGCAGCCAGGCGGAAGCACGCAACGAACGCAGCACACCGGTCCGCAGCCGATCATCCACTTCGGACAGCGGGAAGCCCGGCAGCGGCACGAGCGAGGTCCGCTCGATGGCAGGCACGCGAGCAACCAGAGCCGGATAAGCAGCAGCAGCGGCGTCCAACACCGACCACGCGGCCGGACCGGGCAGGATCCGGCGGCGCGAAGGCTCGACCGGCAGAGTCGCGATCAACCGAGCAGGCAACGACAACCGCTCGTCGGTCGGGGTCGGCGCGTGCAGCACGTCCTCACCCAACGCGGAATCCAGCGGGTAAGCCCAGGACACAGTCCACTGAGGACGGTGCTCGACACCCTGCACGAGCTCGGACGGCAGCTCACCGACGGTCCGCTCGACCAGCCAGCGCGCCGGGCCGACCGTGACGACGCCGTCGTCGGAGACAGAGCGTTCCCACGACTGGGTCCCGATCTCGACCCGCCGCAACCCCGGCAGGGCCAGCAGCAGGTCCGGGACCTCGGCAGCCAGGTCGTCCAGCGACAGGTCGACCTTCAACGGCAGCCGGACCTCGGTCGTGAACCCTTCCGGCACGGCCTCGACGACCGGCCAGACCAGGCGCAGCACCGGCACGTCGCCGCCGCGTTCGGACGCCAGGTCCGGGACCTCGGCCTGGGTCCGCGACAGGGAGAACTCGACGCCGCCGGAAACAGACACCACGCGCGGGGCGTCCGACACGGCCAGCACGGCCGCGAAGCCGACGCCGAACTGCCCGACGCCGGACTCCTTCGACGACGCCCGCAGCGAAGCCAGCGCGGCGACACCGGCGGCAGTCAGCGGTGCACCGGTGTTGGCGGCACGCAGCTCACCGTCTACGAGAGTGATCCGCAACACACCCGGCGACGAACCGGCCGCGTCGGCCGCGTTCTGGGCCAGTTCGACGAGCAGCCGGTCCCGGTAGCCGCCGAGGCGGAGGTCTTCTTCGGCGTTCGCGTCTTCGCGGAAACGGGTGGGCGAACCACGCCATGCGGCGAGAACCGAGGTGCGCAGGGCCTCGGTGCCGAACGGGTCGGTCACTCCGAAACGTCCGAAACGTCCAGAACGTCCAGCTGCGCGTCGTCGTAGACCAGGTCGGCCACGGGCACCATCGGGCTGATGTCGACCTCGACCTGGGAGTGCGCGCCGCAGCCGTACTCGACGTGCACGACGTGGCCGTCCGCGGGCGCGATCTCGTTCGCGCAGACGCCGAACGCCGCGCCGAACGCTCCGGCCACGCGGGTGTAGAAGCCGCAGGTGCCGCAGTGCGCGGGGGCGCTGCGGGCCATGTCGGATCGGGGGCCGAAGTCCGAGGTCGCCCAGCGGTCGGCAGCCTCCAGGCGGCCCTCGCGGGACAGGACGCGGGTGCGGCCGAGGCCGATCTCCAGCGCCACCTCCTCGATCGCGGGGTCGTCGGAGTGCACGTAGGCCTCGATCAGGCGCGGGTCGTTCTCCCGGGGCGGCATGAGGTCGCCGACGCCCAGGTCACCGGCACGGACCCGTTCGCTCCACGGCACCCACTCGGGGGCGACCAGAGCGTCCTGGCCCGGCAGCAGCACGACCTCGCTGATCGAGACAGGGGAACCCTCGCCGGCGTAGGCGACGGTCACCGCCCAGCTCCAGCCGCGGTAGCCGGCGTGCTCGGCTTCGAAGAGGTGCGTGACGGAGTACTCGTCCTCTCCGTGCACCCCGACATGAGCGCCGACGCTCTCCACACCCGCCTCTTCTTCTGCGGCGGCGCGGGCGAGATCAACGGCGTCGAGGAGCATCTCAGTCGCGGTCACGTCATGAATTGTGCCGCAGGACTTCGCCGGGACGAAAACTCGTGCCACCCTCCGTTGGGTGCGCTCACCCGTCTGGCTGGTCGTCGTCGCGGTCTTGGCCGCCTGTTCGACGCCGCAAGAAGCAAAACCGCAGGTAGAAGTCCTGCAGAAGATTCCGCATGACGCAACGGCGTTCACCCAGGGGTTGGAACTCGTCGACGGCGTCCTCTACGAGGGCACCGGCCTGGAGGGCCAGTCGACGATGCGCGCGCTCGATCCGTCGACCGGCGACGTCCGGAAGAAGGTCGACCTGCCGCCGGACTTCTTCGGCGAGGGCATCACGGTCGTCGGCGACACCATCTGGCAGATCACGTGGCAGAACGGCATCGCGATCGAGCGCGACCGCAGGACGCTGGACGAGCTCCGCCGCGTGAGCTACGAGGGCGAGGGCTGGGGCATCTGCGACGACGGGCAGAGGCTCGTCATGAGCGACGGCACCGCGAAGCTCACCTTCCGCGACCCCAGGTCGTTCCAGGAGACCGGCAGCGTGCAGGTCACCCGGGACGGCAAGCCGCTGACCCAGCTCAACGAACTGGAGTGCGTCGGCGGCAAGGTCTGGTCGAACGTGTGGAAGACCGACGAGATCGTCCGCATCGACCCGGCCACCGGACAGGTCACCGACACCTACGACCTCGCGTCGCTCAAGCCCTCCGGCGACGTGGACGTCCTCAACGGCATCGCGCACGTCCCGGGGACCAACGAGTTCCTGGTCACAGGCAAGAACTGGCCGACCATCTTCCGAGTGAGGTTCAACGGGATGGGGCAGGATTGACGGTGTGACCGGCGACCGCGGACGGAGTGACGGACCGACTCCGAAGCGCTACCCGTGGCAGGACGACGAGTACCAGCCGCGGCAGCGTCGCGGAACACCGTCCGAGCACGGTTTCCAGCCGCCACCGCAGCGTCCTCAGAACACCCGCCCGCTGCCCAACCAGGACCAGCAGACGACGCCGACGCCCAAGCCGCCGCGCAAGCTCACGGTCACGCGCGTCGCGTGGTTCCGCAGCAAGCAGATCTCGCAGCAGGCGGTCGCGGCGTTCCGGCGCGCGGCCCGTGCCGACGGTGCCGGCAAGTCCGGCATGACGTCGGTCACCTACGCGGTGATGATGAACTACGCCGCCGACGCCGCGATGGCCGTCGCGCTGGCGAACACGTTGTTCTTCAGCGCGGCTACTGCGGAGTCCAAGACCAAGGTCGCGCTCTACCTGCTGATCACGGTCGCGCCGTTCGCGTTGATCGCGCCGGTGATCGGCCCGTTGCTCGACCGGATCCAGCGCGGCCGCCGGCTCGCCCTGGCGGCGTCCTGCGTACTGCGCGTCGGGCTGGCCGTCGTGATGGCGCTGAACTTCGACAACTGGCTGCTCTACCCGGCGGCGCTGGGCAGCATGGTCCTGTCGAAGTCGTTCACCGTGCTCAAGTCCGCGATCACGCCGCGGGTGCTGCCGCCGGAGATCACGCTGTCCAAGACCAACTCCCGCATGACGATCTTCGGACTCGCGGCGGGCGGGGTGTTCGGCGCGCTCGCCGCGGGTTTCGCGAACTTGTTCGGCTCGCCGGGCGCGCTGTGGTTCACCGCCGCACTGTGCCTGGTGAACGCGTGGCTGTGCATGAAGATCCCGTCGTGGGTCGAGGTGACCGAGGGCGAGGTCCCGGCGACGCTGACGGCCAGGCCCGCCAGGCAACGCATCTCCCGGCACGTCGCGGTCTCGTTGTGGGGCAACGGTTCCATCCGCATGCTGACGGGGTTCCTGACGCTATTCGCGGCGTTCGTGGTCCGCGCGCAGACCGAGGGCGACGCCGTCCAGCAGCTGCTCCTGCTCGGCGTGATCGCCGGCGCGGCGGGCGTCGGCAGCTTCCTCGGCAACGCGATCGGCGCGCGCCAGCACTTCGGCAGGCCGGACGAGGTGGTCATCGCCTGCGTCGGCACGGCGCTGGCGGCCACCATCGTCGCCGCCGCGCTGCCGGGCCTGGTCACCGCCGCGATCGTCGGCCTGCTGGGCGCCACGGCGTCGTCGCTGGCCAAGGTCAGCCTCGACGCGGTGATCCAGGACGACCTGCCGGAGGAGTCGCGCGCGTCCGCGTTCGGCCGCTCCGAGACGATCCTGCAGCTCGCGTGGGTCTTCGGTGGCGCGCTCGGCGTGCTGCTGCCCGCGACGTTCTGGGTCGGCTTCCTGGTGCTCGCCGTGCTGCTCGCGCTGGGCCTCACGCAGACGTGGATGTACCGCAACGGCACGTCGTTGCTCAGGCTGGTCCGCAGGCCGGCGCCGGCGACCCCGTAGGCTGCCTGACGTGCGTCGACTTGCTTCTGTAATGGCTGCCAGTGTTCTCGTGCTGTCCGGGTGCTCGTTGCAGCAGCACGACCCCGAGGTCACGTTCTACGCGAACGGCAAGACCATCCGCATCGAGCCGACGATCTACTGCGACGTCGAGGGCTCCAACTGCGCCGAGAAGAACGCGCCCGGCACGCTGAAGGTGCCGGCGGGCAAGGTCGTGCAGATCTCGGTGGACGGGCAGCTCGCGGACGGCCTCTGGGAGGTCGTGTGCGTGTACGAGAACGCCGCTCGCGTGCAGGAGGGCTGCTCCTCGCCGTTGCTCGGCAAGGGCGACGACTACACGTACACGCTGGCCGTGCCGAACGACTCCGACCAGCTGCTGCGCATCGAGGTGCACGAGGCGGCCGGCGCGGTGCTGGAGACCGGCCAGCCGCTCATGCGCGGTTCGTGGGTCGTCGACATCACCCGCTGATCACCGCCTGCCGAACGCTTCCCACCACTCGCTGGGATCGATCCGCAGGGCCGACTCCATCAGTGCCTTGCCGGTATCGGTGGCCACCGACGCCTGCATGGTCTGGATGAAGCGCTCCATCTTGGAGACCCCTGCGGCCTGGTACTCCCTGGCCTGCAACAACAACTCGAGCTTGTCCGCGTCACGCGAGCAGCGCGCCTCCGGCGTGTGGTCGAAGCCCTTGGCGGACTCGTGCTCGGCGACGAGTGCCTCGATGTGGGCGGCCAGCGGCGCGGGCAGGTGCTGGACCTGGTCGCGCGCCACGGCTTCCGGCGGCATCTTGACGTCGAGGTAGAGCTTGCCGACGTACGGGATGTCGCCGATGCGCGCCTCGGGCACGTCGTGGAAGAGGCCCAGAGTCGCCGCCCTGTCGGGGTTCGCCCCCTCCTGGACGGCGATCGCGTACGCCAGAACGCCCACCCGGAACGAGTGGGCGGCCACCGACTCGGGGTTCTGCACCCCGGCGAAGAGCCACCCCGCTCTGGGCAGGCGTTTGAGCTGGCCGACCTCGTAGACGAACTCGACGATCCTGTCGGCTGCCAAATGATCCACGTCAGACATGACGCTGATCCTTTTACGGATCGAGGTCCCGCGCCACCGCCCGGACGACCTCGGCGATGAGCTTCATGTTCTTCTTGTCGGACGGGTAACGGCCGCGACGCAGGTCAGGCTGCACCTTGTTCTCGAGCAGCTTGATCATGTCGTCGATCAGGCCGTGCATCTCCTCCGCGGGACGGCGGCGGGCCTCCACGACGGACGGCGCCGGGTCGACCAGGCGCACGGACAGCGCCTGCGGACCGCGCCTGCCCTCGGCCATGCCGAACTCGATGCGCTGGCCGGCCTTGAGGCCGTCGACACCAGCGGGCAGTGCGGATTTCCGGACGTAGACGTCCTCGCCACCGTCCTGCGTGACGAATCCGAAGCCCTTCTCCGTGTCGTACCACTTGACCTTGCCGGTCGGCACCGCGCTCACCATTCCCAAGCTTGTCGCACAACGAACGCGCCCAGGGGCGTACCCAGGACGCGTCCCACCAGAGTAGCCAGAAGACCTCGGAGTAGGCACCTCCGTTAGCGCACTATCCTGCTCTTATGACCGTTCCGAAGTTGATGCCGCTGGCCATCGGCCTGTTCGCCGTGGGCGTACTGGCGATCATCGTGGTCTTCGCGCTGTTCGCCGCCGGCCACAGCGACCTGCCCGTGGCGCTGAACGTCGCGGCCACCTACCTGCCCGCGATCGGCCTCGGCCTCGGGCTCATCGCGGTGGTCAGGAAAGCACGCCAGAAGAAGTCCTGAGCCACTCCGGGAACTCCCGCAGGTCCTCCAGCACGACCGCGGCGCCCGCCTCCGTGAGCTCGGCACGCGAGCACGGCCCCGTGACGACGCCGACGCCCAGCGCTCCGGCCTCGACAGCACCCCGCATGTCGCCGATGTGATCACCGACGTAGACGGCGGCGCCGTGCAGCTTGAGCGACTCGGACTTGCCCGTCGCCCACAGCTCGCCGTAGAGGTGGTCGACCTCCCAGCCCATCGCTTCGAGGTGCAGCGCGGCGTTCTTGCGGTACTTGCCGGTGACGACCATGGTGCTGCCGCCCAGCTCCCGCACGCACTGCAGGGCCTTCGCCGCTCCCGGCAGCGCGACGGTCGACGGGATCACGACCTCCGGGTACAGCGCGCGGAAGAGCGAGACCAGGTCCGGGACCTCGTCCTCGGGCACGCCCATCTCGCGGTAGATCATGTCGAGGGGCGGGCCGAGGTTCGACGCGAACTTCTCGCCGTCTAGGGCGTACCCGGTGCGGGCACCCACCTCGTTCATCACGGCGGCCATTCCCGGTCGCGGGTCGATGAGGGTCATGTCCAGGTCGAAACCCACGGTGAACGGCACAGAACCTCACTCTACGTCTTTACAAAAACGATAACTGTGTAAAGGTGAAGTGGTGAGCGACATCACCGAGCTCTTGCTGGACTCGGCCGCCGACCTGTTGGCAGCCCGGGGCTTCCACGGCCTGCGCATGATCGAGGTCGCCGGCCACGCCGGCGTGAGCAGACAGACCGTCTACAACGAGTTCGGCAACAAGGAGGGGCTCGTCCAGGCCGTCGCGGTCCACAAGACGGAGGAGTACCTGACCGGGATCGCGGCCCGGCTCCAGGAGAACCCCGACCCGTGGGAGGCGATGCGGTCGGCGTTCCGCTTCACCTTCGAGCAGACCGAGAAGGACCGGCTGGTCTCGGCCGTGCTGACCGGGCAGAACGCCGAGGACCTGCTGCCGTTCATCACGATCCGCGGCCATCCGATCCTGTTCCACGCGACCGAGGTCGTCGAACAGCACCTCAGCAGGCACTTCCCCGGCCGGCACGTGCGGTTCACGGCGGAGACGACCGTGCGGCTCGCGTTGAGCCACCTGCTGATGCCGAGCGGCGACCTGGACGGCGCGATGGACGCCGTCGTCAGGGTCGCCAGAGTGACGATGGACGCATGATCGCCTGACTCGCGATGGCGAGCCGCGTGGGTGGGCGCCTTCGCGGTCGTCGTGCTGATCTACTTGACGCCGGCGTAGCTGACGCCGAGCTGGCGCAGCGCCTCTTCGAGCGTGCGCAGGACCTCCAGGGTGTTCTCCCAGGTGATCAGCGGACTTTCCGTGAGTCCCGCGGCGACGCACTCCTCGACCGCGCGGATCTGGTGCTGGTAGCCCTCGTCCTCGATCGTGTGCTCGACACCGTTGATCACGACGGCGGTCGGGTTGAACATCGGGTCGACGAGCTCGATGCGGCCCAGGGTGCCGACGATCTCCGCGCGGGCACCGGTGTTGGCGACGAGCGAGCAGCTGAGCAACGCGTGGGCGCCGTTGTCGTAGGCCAGGAAGATGCCGGCGTCAGCGTCCACTTCGGTCGGTGCGAGGCTGCCGTGCGCGTGGATGTGCTCGGGCACGCCCAGAATTTGGTGGGTCAGCGCGACGGGGTAGACACCGAGGTCGAGCATCGCGCCACCACCGGCCTCCTTCGCCCACAGCCGGTCGCTGTCGCTGAAGGCGTGCCGGAAGCCGAAGTCGGCGCGGATCATCCGGACCTCGCCGATCTCACCGTCCCGGACGGCCTGCTGGACCTTCCGGACCAGCGGGTTGAACCGCGTCCACATGGCCTCCATCAGGAAGAGGTTCCTGGACCGTGCCCGTTCGATCATCTCCTCGGCGTCCGCGACCGTGAGCGCGAAGGCCTTCTCGCACAGCACATGCTTGCCCGCGTCGAGCGCGGCGAGCACGACCTCGTGGTGCTGGCCGTGCGGCGTGGCGACGTAGACGATGTCGACGTCGGGATCGGCCAGCAGGTCGTGGTAGTCGCCGTACGCACGCTCGATGCCGAACTTCTCAGCGAACGTCTGGGCCTTCGTGATGTCACGCGAGGACACCGCGAGCACCTTCGCGCCCGCCTTGATCATGTCTGCGGTCACGGCATGCGCGATTCCACCTGTAGCGATCACACCCCACGTCATGGGTTGAGCTTAGATGGAGGCATGCGCCTCATCCTGAACGTGATCTGGCTGGTGCTCGCCGGTTTCTGGATGGCCGTCGGCTACGCGGTCGCCGGCGTCATCTGCTGCATCCTGATCATCACGATCCCGTGGGGCATCGCATCGTTCCGGATCGCGAACTACGCGCTGTGGCCGTTCGGCCGCGAGGTCGTGGACAAGCCGGGCGCGGGCACCGGATCGCTGCTGGGCAACGTCATCTGGATCATCGTCGCCGGTCTCTGGCTCGCGATCGGCCACATCGTCACCGGCATCGCGCTGTGCGTGACGATCATCGGCATCCCGCTCGGCATCGCGAACTTCAAGCTGGTGAAGGTCTCGCTGGTGCCGCTGGGCAAGGAGATCGTCGAGGTTCCGTGAGGGTCTCCCGCGCCTCGTCGGGCCGAGGCGCGGGAGACCACTCAGTGGCGCGAACCGTCAGACTTCGCTGTCCGACAGCTCGTGCAGGCACAGGACGCCTCCTTCGACGGATCCATCGATGTTGCGCCGGTCACACCGCTCTGACAAGGGCTTTTTCGGTCACCCAGGGGTCACTAGGCGTGGCGGGCGCTGTCGTCGAGGCCGAGCAGCTCCACCGACTTCGCCCGCATCTCCACCTTGCGGATCTTGCCGGTGACCGTCATCGGGAACTCCTCCACCACGTGCACGTAGCGCGGGATCTTGTAGCGGGCGAGCTTTCCGGCGCAGAACTCCCGGACGGCCTCGGCGCTCAGCCCCGCAACCCCGTCGCGCAGCCGCACCCAGGCCATCAGCTCCTCGCCGTACCTGGCGTCCGGCACGCCGATCACCTGGGCGTCGAGCACGTCCGGGTGCGTGTAGAGGAACTCCTCGATCTCGCGCGGGTAGATGTTCTCGCCGCCGCGGATGACCATGTCCTTGATGCGGCCGGTGATGTTCACGTAGTCGTCTTCGTCCATCACCGCGAGGTCGCCGGTGTGCATCCAGCCCGCGCTGTCCACGGCTTCGGCGGTCTTCTCCGGCTCGTTCCAGTAGCCGAGCATCACCGAGTAGCCGCGCGTGCACAGCTCCCCCGGCTCGCCGCGCGGCACCGTGCGACCCGTGTCCGGGTCGACGATCTTGACCTCCAGGTGCGGGCCGACCCTGCCGACCGTCCCAACTCGACGGTCGAGAGAGTCGTCCACGCGCGTTTGTGTTGACACCGGGGAGGTTTCGGTCATGCCGTAGCAGATCGAGACCTCGCGCATGCCCATTCGTTCGACGACCTGCTTCATCACCTCGACCGGGCACGGCGAGCCCGCCATGATGCCGGTGCGCAGGCTGCTCAGGTCGTAGCCGTCGACCAGGTCGAGCATGGCGATGAACATCGTCGGCACGCCGTAGAGACTGGTGCAGCGCTCTTCCTGAACGGCCGCAAGGGTTTTCGCCGGGTCGAACGCGGGCGCCGGGATCACGACGCACGCGCCGTGGCTGGTGGCGGCGAGGTTGCCCATGACCATGCCGAAGCAGTGGTAGAACGGCGGCACCACGCAGATGCGGTCGTGCTCGGTGTAGTTGATCAGCTCGCCGACGAAGTAGCCGTTGTTGAGGATGTTGTGGTGCGAGAGCGTGGCGCCCTTGGGGAAGCCCGTGGTGCCGGACGTGTACTGGATGTTGATCGGGTCGTCGCGGTCCAGCTCGACGTCGGGGACCTCCTCGCCGGTCCACTGTGGATCGTCGACGTACACGACGTGGCGCAACCCGGGACAGCGCGGCCGGACCTCCTCGATCATGGCCGCGTAGTCCGACGTCTTGAACGACCGCGCGGACACCAGCGTGTGGATCCCCGCCTGGTTCAGCACGTACTCCAGCTCGTGCACCCGGTACGCCGGGTTGACGTTGACCAGGATCGCGCCGATCCGGGCCGTCGCGTACTGCACGAACACCCACTCGGCGCAGTTCGGCGCCCAGATCCCGACCCGGTCGCCCTTGCGGACGCCCAGCGCGTGCAGCCCGGCGGCGGCCCTCTCGACCTCCAGCGCGAGTTCCGCGTACGTCCACCGTCGATCTGTGGACTTGTCGACAAGTGCCTCACGGTCACCGAAGCGCGCGACCGTGGCCGCGAGGTTCGCGTGGATCGTGTCGCCCAGCAGCGGGGCGGCGGACGTGCCCGAGGAGTAGCTGGAAGTCATCCCTCAGACGGTAGTCAGGCCTCCGCGTATGGCAAGGGCACGACCAGGCACGGACCGCCGCTGTAGAGGCCCGCGTCGATCGCCAGCACCTTGTCGCCGGCGTAGACGAGAGGCCCGTCGATCTGGTCCGGCGGCACCCCGAGCTGGTCGGCGATGACGCTGTGCCCGTGCACGATCGTGCTGCCGCCGAGGGTCGCGAGCAGCTCGTCCGCGATTTCGGGACCCTGCGGACCGCGGAACGCGTACCGGGTCGTCATCTTGCGCCAGCACTCCCACCAGTCGACGAGGTCGTCACCCTTGAGCACGTGCCGCACGGCCTCGTTGACCTCTTCGATCGAGGCCCCCCATTCGAGGTAGGCCGCCGTGTCGGAGTGCATCAGCAGGTGGTCGTCGCGCAGCTTCAGCACGGGCCTGTTCGTCAGCCACTCGACGTGCTCGTCGGTCAGCCGGTCCTGGTCGCTGCGCAGCCCGCCGTTGAGCAGCCAGCTGCGCGCGAACGACCGCGGCCCCATGCTGTCCGGCACCTGCTCGTCGCCGAACCGGTACATGCCGAGCAGCAGCACCTCGTGGTTGCCGATCAACGAGCTGACCGAGCCACCGGCCTCCACCGCCTCCTCGCCGAGGCGCATGACCAGGTCGATCACGCCCACGCCGTCGGGCCCGCGGTCCACGAAGTCGCCGAGGAACCACAGTTCGGCCTCGCCACCCGTCCAGTGCCCGTCCTCGTCGCACAGCTCCGCGACGTGCAGGGCTCTGGTCAGTTCTGCGAGGTGCCCGTGCACGTCACCCACGACGTACATCGGGCGTCGATCCGTGTCCACGTCCGCGACGATAGGTGATGAACCCTCGCGCGTCAGTGGTCAGTCCGAATCAGCGTTCGCGCCAGGCAAGCGGCGAGATCGTCACGGCCGCCTCGGCGATCCTGCACGGGTCAGGCTTGGTCGCGTGGCCAACTGGGCGACCCGCATCGCGAAACGCGACCCCCGCAGGTGTGCTCGGGCCTACAGGTCCAGCAAAGCCAAAGCTTCGCGGACCTTGATCACTAGTTCTTCGTCGTTCAGGTCACCGGGCTCCCACAGGTCCGGTTCGGCGTAGTCCTCAATGACGAAGAAGACATCGTGCAGGGCGGTGCCCAGCGCGCCGCTCACTCGTTCGCCGTGGTTCTGTCGCCGACTCGACGCGTTCATCCACTTCGAGGCGAAAGCGGGCGGAGAAATCTCGCCGGCGACGACCGAGGTCATCAAGGCCACCTGCTCGGACACGGCCGAGCCGGGTTCGACCTCGTGCATGGTCGCCCACTCCCGATGCAGGGGCGGGTACTGGGCCGCGATCCCAGGTAGCGCACCGCCGAGCTTCTTGGCGACACGGCCGAAGCGAGCCCTGGCATCGTCGACACCTCCGCCGATGACGGCTCCCCGGACAAAGGCAGGGGAGCCGCCGAGCAGCGCGTAACCATCGGTGGTGACCACCAGCGCCGCCGTCAGGTCAGGTAGTGCCACCACGAAGCCGGTGTCCCGCCACGTGGCAGCCGCCAGAGCAGCCGCATCCGTCAGCGACACCGGCACGATTGCGTCGTCCTGGTGATCTTCGCTGAGCCGTCCGGCCACTCCGCTGTCCACACGGACCGCTTTCGCGCCTGCGTAGAGCACGTCGGCGAGTCTGCGGTCGATGTGGGCGGGGGACGCGAACGGAACTACAACCCCGTCCACTCGGCTCAACCAGGCAGGACTGAAGTTCGCCCCACCATCGAACAGGATGGCCGACAACCGCGCGACACTGTCCAGCCCAGCTCGATCGGTCAAAAGAGGAATCCCTTGTCGACGATGTCGGCGAATTGGTCGTAGACCGCGAGGGTCCTGTTTGGAATGTTCTTGTCCATCTTCTTCATGATGCCCAGCTCCCAAGCAGACCAGAAGCTTCCATCAGCGCGCAACATGACCATGACACGGGTCTTTGGATCGATGAAACCGATCGCCTGGCCTTGGTTGCGGTAGTTGAACCGGTAGATCTTCGTGTCCGCCGCGGTCATGTGCGCTCGCATGGCCGTTTCGAACTCGGCGAGTTTCGCCGGGTTCCGGTTGCCGGTGATGTTGAAGACCGAGGCATGGCTGTCGTACTTCTTGTTCATGGTCTTCGGATTGGTGAAGTCGGCCTTGCTCTCCCAGGCGCCCTTCGCGCCCGATGGCGGGCATCCTGTGTTGTGCACGAGGACCGAGGTGTCCCCGGCCAGCACGTAGTAGGTGTGAATGCCGTCAACCGTGAGGTTGTAGACCTTCATGACCTCGGTGTGCCTGGTGGTGCCCGTGACGACCACCTGGTCACCCGTCACGGTCCGGAAGTGCTCGCCCGCCCGGACGTCCTGCGCGTCGATCCACTGGCCGCGATCGGTGACCCAGAACGGGTGCCGGGCGGTCGCTTCGACGACGCCCGCGTTCGGGCCGTCGACACCTACCGAGACCATCTGCTTCGTGCCCTCGCCGACGATCACCCTGGTGACCGCACGGGCTCCGGACAGTCCGGTCTGCGGGTCGGTCGCGGCGACCTGATCACCGACCACGACATCCTTGATCGCCTTGCGTGAGCCGTCGGCCATGTAGACCTTGGTCGCCGACGCGAAGCTGTTGCCCGGCACCGTGCAGGCCTCGACGGCATCTTGCATCGCCTTGCGGCCCGCCTTCAATTCCTCTGCGGCCTCTTCGGAGCGCTTGAGGAACTTGCCGACCTTGCCGATCACCCTGCCGATCGCCCCGACCAGCTTCGCGCCCTTGCCGATCAGTGCGAGCGGGTTGGCCATCATCAGCGCGTTGACCGCGGTCCAGATGCACGCTTCGATGTCACCCTGGGTGAAGCACTTGACGGCGTCGTTGTAGCCGATGAGGTCGAGGATGACCTCGGCGCCGTTCTCCAGCAGGAAGTCCATCATGGTCTTGCCGGCATCGCGCTGCGCTGCCTTGAACTTCTCGATGCACGCCGCGTCGCCGTTGCAGCTGGCTTCCAGCTGGGCCTGCTCTGAGGTGTTCAGCGGCCCGCCTTGGTTCTGCTGCTCCTCCGCGGACTTCTTGGACATCGAGATGTTGTAGGCGTCATCGGCCGCGACCTGAGCCGACTCCGCATCCTTGCCTGCCTGGATCGCCGAACTGCGCGCGGCCTGAGCGGACTGGCTCGCGTCGGCCGCCGAGGCACTGGCCGCGGTGGCGGAACTGGCGGCCCTCGTCGCGGCTTGTGAAGCCGATTCGGCATCGCGAGCCGCCGCGTCGGCAGCGGAGCGAGCCGTCTTGGCAGACTCGGCTGCCTGGTTGGCCGAGACCTGTGCGGCGTCGGCGGATGCCTTGGCCTGCTTGGCGTACTCCGCAGCCTCGTTCGCCGAGTTACGGGCCCGATCGGCCCACACAGCGGCCTCGTCGGCGGCGTTGCGGGCTATCGCGGCCACCCTGGCGGCTTCCGCGGCGTTCTCCCGCGCGGTCGCCGCGATCCGTGAGCCTTCGGCGATGAGCCGTCGCACCGTCGACACGTGCGAGGCCACCAGTCCATCGCGCTGCCTGGCCTTGTGCTGGCCGGTCTGCACGAACTCCCGCACGTAGGACGGCGGGCCTGCCAACGCGATCTGGCCTGCCGCGTTCACCTCGGGGCCGCCGGAGCTGATGATCTCGCCGGTCTTCATCCGGTCGTCCAGGTTGGCCGAGACGAACTGGCCCTTGGCCAGGAACTCGGTCACGTCGGAGGGTGCGCCCTCCAGGGCTTTCTGACCGGCCCGTTGAGTGGCCGGGCCGCCCTTGGACATGATCTGGCCGACCTCTTTGCGGTCGTCGACCACTTTGCCCTCGTAGTCCTGCGTCCGCAGGAACTCCTCGATGTCCTCGGGGTCGCCGCGAACGGCGCTGTACGCCGCGGCCTGCTTCTTCTCGTTCGGAGTCGTCTTGGCCACGTGCCGCACCCGCGCCAGGTCGTCGGCCTCGCCTGCCCTGGCCCGTCGCTGCGTCAGGTAGACGTACATCTCCGTCGGACCGCCTGCCAGCGCCTGTTCGGCTGCCGAACGGCTCCAGGACCCGCCGACGTTGCGCAACCGCAGCGCCGCCCGCCGTCCGGCCTGCACCATCGTGGCGTCATCCACGCCTGGAGTGGTGGCCGCGTGCAGCGCCGCGTTCAGCAGCGTCTGCGTTTCCTGATCGATCCGCGCTGCCTCCGCGGTCTCGTAGGCGGCGTGGTCGGCGAGGTCCCTCTTCACCTTCTCCGCGGCTGCGACGCCCTCGTCCTGCAGCAACTGCAGACGGTTGCTGTCCGCTGTGCGAGCGTTCTTCTCGATGTCGATGGCGAGATTGGTGGCATTGGTCGCTGCCTGAGCGGCCTCGTGGGCTGCTTTGGCGTGTTTTTCTGATTCTTGGGCGGCTTTGTCGGCTTCTCCGGCGTGTGCGGCGGCTTCGTCCGCGGCCCTGGCGGCGTTTTCGGCGTGCTCGGCGGCGCTGATCGCGGCGCGGTAAGCGTCTCCGGCGGCCTTGGCTGCCTGGTTGGCCAGTGATTCGGCGTTGGTGGCGGCCCTGTTGGCCTGTCCGGCGAACTTGTGGGCGTCGGCCGCGGCGCGTCGGGCGCGTTCGGCTTCCGCGCCGGACACGCCGGCCTGGTTGGCGGCGTCCTCGGCGGCGGAGGCGGCCCGGTCGGCGTTGGCGCCCGCGCTCGAGGCGGCACGGGCGGCGCCCGCTGCCTGGTTGGCGGCGTCGCCGGCGGCCTTGGACGCTTCCGCGGCGAGGCGTGCGCCCGCGGCGACGTCTCGTGCCTTTTGCGCGGCGATCCTTGCGTTGGCTGCCTGGTTCGCATCGGTCGCGGCGTCCGCGGCGGCGCCGCGGGCGTCGGCGGCTGCCTGTGCGGCGGCAGAGGCGGCGGAGGCTGCCTGCATGGCGGCGTTGGAGGCGACGCGGGCGGCGTTGTTGGCGGAGTTGGCGGCGGAGACGGCTTCCTGTGCGGCGCCGGCGGCGCGGCTGGCGAAGTCGGCGGCCCGTCCGGCGGCGGCTCCGGCGGCCGCGGCATCGTCTTTTGCCGCGGCGGCTTCGGCCGCTGCTTTCAGTGCTGCCTGTTTGGCTTGTTCGGCTGCGGCGACGGCTCGTCCGGAGGCTTCCTTGGCGGCTTCGGTCTCGAGAGCGGCTTCCGCGCCTGCGGCTTTGGCGAGGTTGACCAGTTCGGTGATGCTGGCTTGTTCGTTGTCCCTGGCCCGTGCCGTGTGTTGGCCGGTCGCGAGGAATTCCTGGACGTCGTCGTCACTGCCGTTGAGGGCGATCTGGGCGGCTTTATTGACCTCCGTGCCGCCGGTGGCCATGATCCCGCCGGCTTTTTTGCGGCGGTCGATGACGGCCGGGGGGTACTGGCCGGCGGCGAGGAACTTGAGGACGTCCTCGGCGGTGCCCTCGAGTGCTGTCTGGGCGGCGCGTTGGGTGGTGGGGCCGTTGGCCGCGATGATCTCGCCGACCTTGACCCGGAGGTCGAGGCGGTGTGGTTCCTGCCAGCCTCCGGCCAGGAATTTCCGGACGTCTTCTGGGGTGCCGCCGAGTGCGGTCTGGGCGGCTTCGCGGACTCGTCGGCCCGCGACGGCCATGATCTGGCCGGTTTTGATGCGGTTGTCGTGGGCGATGGTGACGTGTCGGCCGGTGGTGACGAACTGGTGGAGTTGGTCGTCGGAGCCCAGGAGTGCGGCTTCGGCGGCGTTCTTGGTGGCTCGGCCACCGGTCTTGAGCAGTTCGACGGCCACGGTCCGGTCGTCGGGGGCGGCCTGGGCGGTTGCTCGCGGCGGGGTCACGGTGGCGGAGGTGCCGAGGATCGCGGCGACCAGGGCCATGATGGTGACGAGAATTACTGTAACGCGCGCGGCACCTGGGCGCGACAAAGCTGTACGGACGTTGTCGTCCACAAATTCCCCCATTGTCAACACTTCCTGCGAGAAGCTGTCCAGATGGCGAGGGCCCCAGTGTTCCTCGCTGCTTCAGGAAGGTTCGCGTCACCTTAGCATTGACGCGCAAATCGTCAAGTTGTATCTTCCTGCTGGGGTGTGATGGGGGGGGCTGGTCCGGGGGTGAAATTAGGCGCGGGACGATGTTTGTCGAGCGCTTCCCGGTCTCATGGTTCTTCGTTGATCTTGCTTTAGCTTGTTACGACCGTATCGGTACTGGGGGGTTATTTTTTTCATGCGTTTGTCTCTGACTCTTGTTTGCGCGGGCGTGTTGGGTTCCGTCGCGATCCTGGCGACGACAGCCAGTGCGCAGAGTGTGGGTACCGCCTCCGACGATCCGGCCGGGCAGCCGTCGCTGGTGGAGGACTTCGAGCACCCGAACAAGGAAGCTGCCGCGGCCATCGGCATGACCTTGAAGAAGGGCAACGGCAGAATCTTCTGGGTGGACTGCGCGGTGGGTGGTGACCTGCTCACCGTCGAGAGCGACAGCATCACCACGCCCAATCACATCGCCTGTTTCAGGGTCACCGGTCGTGACGGGTATCTCGCATTGGAGATCCCCTCGACGTATTTCGTCAAGGCCGGCAAATTCAAGATCAATGCCGTGTTGACGGCTCAGGTGGATGGTCAGGAAGTCAAGCGGGAATACACCATCAAGCCCGGTGAGCTGACTTCGGTCGGTGAGATCATCCACCCAGAGGAGGGTGTAGCCGCTCTGGTCGAGCTGCGCTCTGTCTCCTAACGCGGTATCAGGTGGTTGGGTCGAGCTACTTATTCCTGCGACTAACGTCGCTCTCTAATACGCAAGGGTTCAGCAAATGTCACAGCAAGGTCGAAGAGTCGTTTTCTTGGCGGCAGCCGTAGCCGCGAGCGGTCTGCTCGCGGCCGGGCCGGCTCAGGCCGTTTCGGGCGGTACGCCCGTTCCGGACGGCACATACCAGTTCGTCGCGAAGGTGGAGATCGAGGGTCGGGCGTGCACGGGCGCTCTGATCGACCCGCAGTGGGTCATCACCGCCAGTTCGTGCTTCCCGGAGAACGCCCAACGGGCCGGTGCTCCGGCAAAACCCACTACCGTCACCATCGGGCGGACCAACCTCGCGGGCACCGCGGGCCGGGTGGCCAAGGTCACTACCCTCGTGCCGCGCGTGGACCGGAACGTGATGCTGGCCAGGCTCGACACGATCATCAACGACATCGCCCCGATTCCGGTGAGCACCACCGCGCCGAGCGCGGGCGAGACCCTGCGAGTCGCGGGCTACGGCCGTACCGCGACCGAGTGGGTGCCCGACCGGCTCGCCGTCACCGAGTTCACCGCCGGGGCTGTCGCCGACACCACCTTGGCGCTCACCAACTCCGCCGGTGCGGATACCTGCAAGGGTGACGCGGGCGGCCCGGCGTTCCGCGAGACCGCCGGTCGGGTCGAGCTGGTCGCCGTCAACTCCACCTCGTGGCAGCACGGCTGCCTTGGTGTGACCGAGACCCGGCAAGGCAGCACCGAGTCGCGGGTGGACAACCTCGCCGACTGGATCCGGCAGCTCGGACCGGCCGGCGCCAACCTGGCGCAGAACAGGGTGGTGACCGCTTCCAGCACCGTCGGTGGTATGCCGCAATGGAGCACGGCGGCGGTGATCGACGGTGTTCGGACGACCAGCTTGGATTCGGCGGGCTGGAGCA
>NZ_FNET01000007.1 GCF_900100275.1 Lentzea albidocapillata subsp. violacea | reverse complement strand
AAGCCCTGCGCGATGAACGTCTCGGCCGCGGCCGAGACGAGCTTCGGGAACATGTCCGCTGAACGAGTGCGTGGCACCCGCCCATCATAAATGACCGACCGAGTCAGTCAACACCGTTTGCCGCCCGGATGGCGCTGTGCACCACCAAAGCGATGCGATCAGCGGCCTGATCCGGGTCAGGCTGGCCGGCGTCGAGCCAGGCGATCACGGCCTCAAGCGTGACTGTCGGCACGTACTGCACCGCCCAGTCCAGCCATGGGCCTTCCGGAATCACCGCGGCCAACTCGCGCCGCGTGACCTCCGCCGACATCGCCTGCATTCCGTTCACCACATCACGGAAGTCCGGTTCACGCACCGCGTGCCGGAACAGCAAGCGGAACCCATCCGGATCTTCGGCAGCAGCACGCAGCAGCGCAGAGATGCTGCCCTCGTCGTAGTCACCGGAGCCGACCGTTGCTTCCAGCCGGGCACACGCCCGATCGAGTACAGCCCGGTACAAGTCAGCCTTCGAGTCGAAGTGCCGGTACAGCAACACAAGGGTGACCTCGGCTTCAGCCGCCACACCGTCGAGTCCGGTCGCCACGTACCCGGTGCGGGCGAACGCGCGGGTCGCGGCGTCCAGGATCTGCTCGCGCCGCTGAGCACGCGGCATGCGCCGCACGTTCTGAGGACCCGCCACCACCGCTACACCTCCACTTGTTTAGAGCAGACTAAACAAGTAGCGTTGTTTAAGTCAACTTATACAAGCTGACCTGAACAAGGGGGCACATGTCATGGTTTCTCCTGCTCAACTGCCGTTCGAGCAGCCCCAGCCGCTGCAGGTCCCTCCACAGCTGCGCGTACTTCAGTCCCAGGGCGCGGTCCACCGGATCCGCACCGCGGTGGGCCACGACGCGTGGCTGGTCACCGACTACGCCCACGTGCGCGAGCTGCTCGGCGACGACCGGCTCGGCAGATCCCACCCCGACCCGCAGAACGCGGCACGCACCGGCGAATCCGCCCTGTTCGGCGGCCCGCTGGGAGACTTCGTCACCGAGCGGGCCGACCACGCCCGCATGCGCGCACTGCTGCAACCGCACTTCTCCCCCAAACATATGCACGCACTACGCCCCCGCATCGACGCACTGACCGCACAACTGCTCGATCAACTGGCCACCTCGGAGACTCCAGCCGACTTGCACGCCGCGGTCGCGGTCCCGCTGCCGATCCTCGTGATCTGCGAGCTGCTCGGCGTGCCGTACGGCGACCGCGACCAGTTCCGCGCGTGGACGGAGGCCGCCGCGAACATCAACGACCGCACCGTCTCCGAACAAGGTCTCGGCAACCTGTTCGGCTACGGCCTGCGCCTCGTCGAGACCAAGCGGCAAGAGCCGTGCGACGACGTGATCTCCCGCCTGTGCGCGACCGACGGCGTCTCCACCGAGGAGGCCGCCATGCTCTCCATGGCGCTGTTGTTCGCCGGCCACGAGACGACCGTGGTCCAAATCGGCATGGGCGCGCTGCTCCTGCTGGCCAACCCTGATCAGTGGAACGCCCTGCGCGACGACCCCGGCCTCATCCCGAACGCTGTCGAGGAGATCCTTCGCGCGCCCGGCAAGGGCGGCGGCGGGATCCCCCGCTATGCCCGCGCCGACATGGAGATCGACGGCGTCAGGATCAGCGCCGGCGATCTCGTTCTACTCGACAACGGTGCCGCCAACCACGACCCGGCCGTCTTCGCCGAGCCGGACCGCGTCGACATCACCCGCCAGGCCTCCGCCCACCTCACCTTCGGACACGGCCTCCGCTACTGCATCGGAGCACCACTGGCCCGCATGGAACTACAAGCCGTGTTCTCCCAACTGATCCCACACTTCCCCAACATGCGACTGGCCGTTCCCGTGAAGGACCTGACCGTCCGACACGATGTGCTCACGGGCGGGCTCACTGCCCTTCCGGTGACGTGGGACCGCTGATCCACTGCACGTGGGGCTGTCATGCAGGCAATACGTGGTGGGCGGTGAGCAACTCGCGGAAGAACGTGCGGAGGCCGTCAACGGCACGGTCGGCGGTGAGCTCGTGCGCCCCGAACCGATAGACCTCATACCCTGCCAAACGCAACGAGCGGTCCTCTGCGGCCATCTCGGCGTACCGGACGGGGTCGGCAGCTCCGTCGGCCGTCGCGCAGTGCTGCTGACCGTCGACCTCCAGCACAACTCGAGAACGCTGGGACAGCAGCATCAGGAAGTCCATGCGCTGCCGTTTCAGCTGACCGGACCGGTTTCCGAGTTGACGCTTGGTGTAAGGGTCGTAGTGCACGTACACCTGCGGAACCAGCGCCGGGAGGTCGAACCCGTCCGGTTCGGCGTACAGCGCGCAGTACGTTAGCGCGACGCACGCGTCGGCAACGTCGTACGACTTCACGCAGTCCGCCATCGTTTCCGCGATGGCCTCCCTCAACTTCTGAGGCGTGACACCACTACCCATGACTACATTGTGAACCCCACCTCGGACAAGACGACCCCCAAGTTGTCTGTCCACATAGGAACGTCCTATCACCGAGGCGACCTGCGCGCGGCAATCTTCTCCTACAACCACGCCAACTGGTACGTCGACATGGTCCTCGAACAAGCGGCCAAGTACGCGGAAGCGGCAGCGGCCAGCCTCGGAACCGGTCAGTGCAATACCGTTCAAGCGCCCAACGCCGTCTCTCTGGCCGCGATCACCTACGCCTGCAGACAGCTGGGACTGCCTTATGTGTGGGGCGGAAACGGCCCTGCCGCAGGCCACGCGGGCTTCGACTGCTCCGGGCTGACCAAAGCCGCGTACGCAGCCGCCGGGGTGACGCTGCCCCGCACCGCTCAGGAACAGTTCGACAAAGGGCCACGTGTCGCTGCAGGTCAACCTTTGCTGCCTGGCGACCTCGTCTTCTACGGTACTCCGGGCAACATCCACCACGTCGGCCTCTACCTCGGCCAAGACAGGATGATCAATGCGCCGACGTTCGGACAACCGGTGCAGGTCGACGGCTACCGCTACAACGGCGATGATTACGCCGGTGCGACCCGTCCAGCGAGGTAGTCACCAATGTAGCTTCCGCGCACACTTGACCACTTCCGCGCATCTGAACGCTAAAGATCACCTGATCATCTAGCGCGCACAGTTCTCTCACCGAAGCGCGCTCTCATGCCCAAGGCGGGACGTTGACGGTGCTCACTGGCGCGCGAGCGACAAGCTAGTCGCGCAGGACGCCAAACTCGAGCGGACGACTTCGTTGTTAGATGCTCATGACCAAACACCCGTTCGCAGTCGGCGAAGGTGGCCTCGCACAACGGGATCGCGCGGCTCAGATCACCCACCGACCGGCAGGCGTCTGCAAGACGACTCGGCCACCGAGTGTCACCGCACGCTCTGGCGGTTGGTGATCACGACCGTGCGGCCACCACCAACCCCACCACGGCGCGACACGCCAGCACCGCCCAACGCGCCCGCCGGTAACCCAAGCCACAGTGCCAAGGCGGCCAGCTGGGCGCGCCGGTACTCGCTGGATACCTCGATCTCACGACCGGCGAGCATCACCCGGAACGGGCCCAGCAGACCTATCCGCAGGTCGAAGGCGGTCATCGAGCCACCTCGCTTCACCAGGGCCGTCCGGACAGCCGCGACGGTAAATGACCGCGAGAACCGATACCGGCGAATCCGGGACGAGGTTCGTACTACCCGGCTGCTTCGTCACCCCACGGCATGCCGATCCTGCGCCGATCCAGGAACTCGGTCAGCTCGCCCAGCGCCTTGACCACGTGGGCGTGCCGGGCGGGAACAGGCTCGCCGCCGACCACCGCGTCGATGTCGTCGAGCAGCGGCTGAAACCAGGCCGCGAACCGCTCGTCCCGCATCCTGTCGCGGAACTGCGGATAGGTCAGGCACCGCGGCGGGCCGTCCGGGTCGATCATCAGATCCCCGAGTGCGCGCTGCTCGCCGCCCAGCACCAGCAGCCGGCCCGTCGTGCGGTCCGACAGCGCGCCGCCGACGGCGACCAGCCGCTTGATCAGCTCCCGGTTGTGCCTGCGGCGCCCGAAGTCCAGGAAGTCCACCTCACGCCACATGATCTGCACGATGCACAGGTACCTGGCCAGGCGGTACAGGCTCTCGTAACGGGCGTAGTCGCCGAACCGGTCCGGGCCCTCACGGAACTCGCTGATCTGCTCGGCGACGGTGTTTCCCAGCCTGGCACGCAACGAGTGCGCCGCCTGCAGCAACGGCACGCTGTACCGGCTCGCCACATGCCGCAACCGCACCCGCCGCTGCGTCCGGCTGCGCCGCCGCTCGAGGATCGCGCCGAGCAGCACGGTGACGACCGCACCCGTCACGGACACCGCCGCAGCCAGCACCGGTACCACGTTCGTCCCCACTCGCGCCTCCGCCGAACCGCCTGCCCGCAACGATGCGGAACGGTATCCCGCGCGACGTCTCCGCTCAGCTCACTCCCAGAAAACCTGAAGGGCCTCGGATGTCAGCTGCGCCAGACCGATCGTGGCGCAGTCCGGGTTGGGATGGACGAGTGGATAGGCGTTGGCCGTGTCACCGGCGAGCGGACCGCTGGTGAAGATCGCGCTGATCGTCACCCGGCCCGCTGACGGGTCGGTGTTGACGGTGATGTCGAACTTGCTCTTCTCGCCGGTGTTCCAGGTCAGGACCGCCTTCTCGACGATCGTCATCACCGGGGCGCACTGGTCGCCGAAGTGGCGCGTCGCGGTCCCTTCGCCGGTCCTGACGCCGGACTTCAGCCGCGTGTACCTGCCGTTCGGTGACTGGCAGTTCACCAGGCCACCGCCGACCACGGCGTCGGCCGTCGTGCTCGTGGCCGTCAATGGCGGGCTGAAGTCGAACTGGAAGTTGCCGGTGCACGTCAGGTCACCGGTCTCGGCGTGCGCCACCTGCGGCGATAACCAGCCTATCGTGAGCACGACCACGGCGATCGACGTGAGCGCGCGCCGGCGATTACGTTCTGCCACCTGAAGAATTTCCATCACGGATACATCGTTACCGTACGCGGCTTCCCCTCACGATGGGCCGCGGAGCGAACCCCACCTTCAGACACCCGCAACACCCATCTGGAGCATTCGAACCGATCGCGGGACGGCGCGAAGCTCAGACGGCGCCACCGAGCGCCTTGCGCACCGCGGTCGCGATCACCGCGCACAACACCTGGGGACGCGTCATCGTGGCCGAGGAGTTCGAGGCCGTCGATCTCGTCTCGGAGATCCTCAACAACGCCGGGGGAGACCTGTCTCGCGACCGGAGATGTGACCGGCAGCGAGCGGTGCCAGGGCCCAGCGCGGGCTCAGCCGCTGCGCCGCGGCACGGAACGGCACCGGCGGATCGTGAGCCTGGCCGGGCGGCCCTCGGTCACCACGGGTCGTAGGTTTCCCGGCCCGGATAGGGATCGACGCGGGTCGGCCCCTTGGGCTCGTCGGTCTGGCCGTGCTCGACACCGTCGGTGTGGCGCAGCCGCCCGCCCTCGTCGAGGACGACCAGTTCGCCGTCGCGTTCGGCCTGCTGGATGAGGTCGGCGAGCTCGGCAGGTGACGCGTCCGGGTTCTCCGTGGCGATCCGCCTGCCGACCTCGTTGTTGTACAGGTCCATCGCCTCGTTGTTCGCCTGGTTGCCAGGGATCGCCTCGTGCGCGGTCGCGTATTCCTCGGTCCACTCTGGACCGAACTGCCGCACCATGAGGGCGTTCCAGTAGGCGTGTTTGAAGGCGTTGGCGTGGCTGCGGTCCCGGACCTCGTTCTCCCCCGCTGCCAGGTCCGGGTACCGCTCGTGCGCCACGGCGCCACTGCTCTCACGGATGCCCGCCATCGCCTTGAGTTCCCACGGCTTCAGGTCGTCGAGCATTCGCGCCTCGGTGTCGGTGACGAGCTGCTCGTGGAATCCCGGCAGGTCGGTCAGGCTGAGGTCCGGCACCCGGAACCACACCTGGCCTTCCTCAGCGGTCTGATAGTCCTCCAGGATCTCGGCCAGCTCGACCTGTTTCCGCCCGCTGTCGGCGGCGTCGGAGAGGGTTCCGGCGTCCTGGCCGGTGATGGCGCGGATCCCGTGCAGCACGGCGTACAGGTCCTGGTCGACGTCCTCGGCCGCGACCAGCAGTGCTGTCACCTGGGAGGTGATCATCTCCTTGGTCAGCTCTCGCAGGACCCCGTCGCCCTGGGCGCGGCCCTGCGCGTCGAGCACCTCCCGGCCCTCTATCCGAAAGCCATGGCGCGCGGCCATCGCGTCGGTCTCGGCAATGCCGTCTCTGAGCGCCCGTAGATCGGATTCGGTGACGTCCAAGCGCTCAGCGAGCGCGCCGAGCCGGGCGGCCAGCAGTTCCAGGTCCTCGCGGTGCCGGGCCAGGGCCCGCCGCGACCGGTCCGCGGCGTCTCCGTGCCAGTCCTTGACCTCGGCGGCGTCGACCGCGCTCTGACAGCCGACCAGGTTGTTCCGGGCGGTGACGACCTGGTCGGCCGCGGCACCCACCGGCTTGGGATCCCAGCGGCTGATCTGCTCCCAGATGATCATCAGCTGAGCCTCTCCCCAGCGTCGTGGTCGGTCGCCTCGTACGCCTCGGCGGACGCGTCCAGGTTCCCCGCGTAGGCAATCATGTTGTCCGCCGATGCGTCGGCGTCGGCGCGCAGGTGCTCCTCCGCCCGCGGGGCCGCCTCGCTCGACATCGAGCCCGGCAGGCCTGCCGCGATGTCGCCTACCGCGTCGAACCGCAGCCTGCGCGCGACCGCGGCCACCTCCCGCGCGGCGCCGGCCGAACGCCGCAGCGCCTGCGGCTCCACCTCGAAACTCACGTTGGTCCCTTGCCGTCGCTGCTGTGGATCAGGTCATCGAGGTCAGCTGCGAAACGGTCGTCCGGTGCAGGTGGTCGATGATGTTCAGGGTGCAGTCCCCCTCGAACGGCTGCGGCTTGTCGCACTCGTCGGTGCGGTACTTGTACGAGCCCGACTCATAGACGAGGTAGATCCGCCCGTCGCTGTCGGTGATCCCCTCGGACATGCTCGGCGCCCGGAAGCAGGTGGCGTCGCCCGCCGTCTTGGCGTTGTCGAGGAGCTTGTACCCCTTGCGTACCACGTAGATGTTGCTTCGGGCGTCCGAACCGTGCGAGGTGCTGTAGATGTAGTGCTCACCGGTCACGGTGAGCCCCTGGGTCTTCAGCGGAACCTGGATCCAGTCGTCCGGGCCGCCGACGCGATCGAGCGTGCCGTCGTTCTTGACGGTGAACCGATGCATGCGGTTGCGGTGGTCGGAGTCGAAGGTACCGACGTAGAGCGTGTCGCCGTAGGAGCTGAGGAACGACGGCTTCAGCTCGTCCTCGCCCATGGTGAACTCGTGGAAGTGGCCGTCCGCCCGCCAGAGCGGGTTGCCGGTCGCCAGCGCCGTACGCACCGCGCCGAGCGGGTAGCGCTGCACGGTGGGGTGCCCGTGGGCGGACGTCGGCCCGGACACGAACAGCCAGCCGTTGACGACGGCGACCCCACCGGCGTGCGACTTGTTCTCCGGCATGGTGACCAGCCGAGTCTGGCCGCTACCCGGTTTCAGCCCGACCAGCGCGGCGGGCTCGCCGGCCCGGTACGCGGACAACACCACCAGGTCCTGACCGTCAGGACCCCAGTCCGGCCAGGTCGCCAGGCCTTGCGGCACGTACCGGTCGAGCAGGCCGTCCGGCACGACGTGACCGGCATCGAACCGGTTGTCGTACTGCACCGAGGCCGACGGGCCGTGGTAGAACGGCGCCGAACCGGCCGGTTGGTCGTGGCAGTTCATCGCCACGTCGGCCTTGTACCAGGGCCGCGATGGCTCCTCGGCGCGCACCGGCGCTCCAGCGACCAGTGCTGTCGCCAGGGCGCCTGCGGCCAGCGCCACGATCGTTCGCCTCATGGTGGATCAAACTCCCCGCAGTCACGCGTCAGTGGTCCCCGGAGGAAACCACCGGCACGCCGAGGACACCAGGAAAGCCAACCGGCAATCCGCCCGGCACTTCGCCAAGATCTTGGCACGAGAAGCAGAATCTGGGCGGGTGGCCGGCAGCGGAGCCCGCCCTGTCGGCGCCGGCCCACGACGGTGACCACCGCCACCCGATGCCGCTCGTCCGGCCAGGCCGAGCATGATCGGCCAGACTGCACGCCTGCAGGAGATGGTCTTGCTCGCCGTGGTGGCGGTGCTGATCATCGTGGCTGTCTCGTAAGTCGCACCGCAGCTGGCTGTCGCGGCGCCGGTGTTGCTGGTGATCGTCGGCATGGGCGTGCAGTCAGCTGCCGGGCGCGCCGCAGGTGTTCGTCGAACCCGAGTGGGTCCTGGTGATCGTGCTGCCGCCGATCCTCTACTCGGCGGCGGTGAACGTTCCCGTGATGGACTTCCGCAGGAACTTCAAGGTGATCAGCTCGCTGTCGGTGCTGCTGGTCGTCGGGTCGGCGTTCGGTACGGTCCTGCTGATCTGGTGGCTGCTTCCGGGGATCGGGTTCGCGGCGGCGGTGGCGCTCGGCGCGGTGATCAGCCCTCCGGACGCGGTGGCGACGACGTCGATCGGCAAGCGGCTGGGGTTGCCGCCGAGGCTCGTCACGATCGTGGAGGGTGAGGAGCTGGTCAACGACGCGACGGCGCTTGTGCTGCTGCGCACGGCTGTCGCGGCGATTGCGGGCACGGGATACGACACAAACTCGTAGAATTCGCCGTCATGGGGACACCGTCCGGCTCACCGTTGCTGGCCGCTCGGCTGTCGGCCGGGCTGAGTCAGGAGGAGCTGGCCGAGCGCTCGGGACTGAGCGTGCGCAACATAAGCAACATCGAACGCGGGCGGGTGGCGCGTCCTCGGCGCGGATCGCTCGATGCGTTGGCCGACGCCTTGTCGCTGCAGCCGCCGGAGCGTACGGCGCTGATCGAGCACTACCGCGGTGGACGGCCTACGGCGTTCGTTCCACTGGTCAACCGGAACTTCCTGCCCCGCGCCACTGCGGGCTTCATCGGGCGGGCCGGCGAGATCGCGACGGTCCTCGAGCTGATCGACGGCGTCGACGGCGTGGTGTGCGGCATCGACGGCATGGCGGGCGCGGGCAAGACCGCCTTCGCGGTCCATCTCGCCCACGCCATCACCTCGCGCTTTCCGGACGGGCAGCTCTTCGTCGATCTTCGTGGGTCGACTCCGGGTGAGCGGCCGCTCGAACCGGAGGCAGCGTTGGTCCTCCTCCTGCGCCAGATCGGCATACCCGGTGAACACATCCCGGCGGACCCGCTGCACCGGGCCGCGTTGTGGCGCCACGAGACCGCCGATCTGCGCGCGCTGGTCGTGCTGGACAACGCGGCCGACGACGACCAGGTCCGCTCGTTGTTGCCGCATGCTGGCGCGTGCCTCATCTTGATCACCAGCCGCCGCAGGCTGCTCTCCGTGGAAGGCGCGGTGCCGATCTCGCTCACCAGTCTGTCCCCGGTAGCCAGCAGAACACTGTTCGCCCAGGTCAGCGGGGTCGATCCGGCCGAACCGCTGCTGGACGACATCGTCGACCGGTGTGCACACCTGCCACTGGCCATCAAGATCGCCGCGGCTCGGCTCCGGCACCGACCGGCCTGGACGCCCCGTGATCTGCTCACTCGGCTCGGCGAACAAGGCGATTCCCTCGCCGAGCTGACCGTCGGTGACCACAGCGTCGCCGCGGCGTTCGCGGTGTCCTACCGCCAGCTACCACCGAACCTCCGGCGCTCCTTCCGGCTCCTCGGCGCGCAGCCGATGACGACCTTCGACACGTACTCCGCATCGGCACTGCTGGACCTCCAACCCGCTGCCACGGACCGCGTGCTCGAAGATCTCCTCGACATGCACCTGCTCGCTCAGTCTGTCGCTGGCCGCTACCACCTCCACGACCTGCTCAGGCAACATGCGCGGACCCTCGCCGAGTCCGAGCAGGACCCGGAGGAGCATCGCGCGGCACTGCAACGGCTGCTGGACTACCTGCTCCAGGTCGCTGTCGACGCCTGCCGCACGATCGCTCCCAGCCACCGGGAGCTGCACCAGCCGATCACCCGCGCCGCGCGTGCCGCGCCGTCGTTCGAGAGCGGCACCGCCGCGGCGCTCACCTGGCTGGAGACCGAACGCGCCAACCTCCTGTCCGCGATCGCGCTCGCCGCGGCCGACGGGTGGGAGCCGCACGCCTGGCGGATCGCCAACCGGCTGCGACCCTTCTACCAGCACGGTCGGCACCTCGAGGATTGGATCTCCAGCCACCGGCTCGCGCTCGCCGCGGCCCGAAGCGCCGCGGACCTCATCGGGGAGGCCGACATGCTCGGCGGCCTCAGCTGGGCCCTGCAGCAGACCGATCGGCTCCACGAGGCGCACGAGCTGGCGGAAGCCGCCCTCGACGTCGCGGTCCGATCCAGCGATGTGTTCGGTGCCGCCGTGGCTCGGTGCCTGCTCGGCCACGTCCATTGGCAAGCGGGCCGGTACCACCAGGCGGAGCACTACTTCATCGGTGCGCTGATGCCGTTGTCCGATGACGCGTCGGCCGCCGAACGGCAGGAGAACGCGCACAACCTCAGCGGTTTGGCGATGACCTGTGAACGAAGCGGGCGTTACCGGGATGCCCTGCACTACAACGCCCAGGCGCTCGAGCTGGCGACGGCGCTGGACGACCGCATCGAGTGCGCCGGGCTGCTCCGGCAGATTGGTCAGATCAACACCAGACAGGGCGAGTACACGACGGCGGAAGCCCACCTCGCGACATCGCTCATGCTGGCCTCCGAGATGGGGAACGGCAGGGCGGAGGGCGCGGCGCTGATCGCGCTCGGCCGGCTGTACACGCAGAGCGGCCGACCGGACCAGGCCGTCGACGTCCTGGGCGCCGCTCTGACGAAGGTTCTCTCCGCGAACGACAGACGCGGCCAGTGCGTGGCGCTGACGAACCTGGGGGCGGCTCTGGGTCGCCTGGCCAGGTACGAAGAAGCGACCGAGCGGCACAACGACGCACTCGCCGTGGCGCGCGAACTCGGCGTCAAGGATCTCGTCGCGGAGATCCTCAACAACATCGCCGACATCTTGTTGATGGTCGGCGAGGTGACGGAGAGCGCGGCCCACTACCGCCGAGCCCTCGCCCAGGCGGATGAGATCGGTCTCCGGTACGAACAGTCCCGTGCCCGTCAAGGACTGGCCTGGTGCTGGGCGAAGACGGGCGACACCGAGGCCGCGACGGCCGGCAACCGGCACGCCGCCACGCTCTGGGCCGACCTCGGCGTACCGACACCGCCGGACCCGACGGCGACCCCGTGAACGCGAGCGCCTCGGTGCCCACCCACAGTGCCGGACACCGAGACGCTCGAGCGCCGGTCAGCTGTAGGCGAAGTCATGCAGCCAGCAGGACGTGGTGCAGCGCACCCAGACCTTGCCGTCGCCGACCCGACCGTAGGCCTTCAGCGTCCGGTCGTTGCGTTCCAGGTAGGCCGGTCCGGCGAAGTCGACGTAGTTGTCGGCGTCCAGGACACGATAACCGGACTCGGAGACGTAGCCGATCCCCGCCGCCGTCCACCGCTCAGTGCGGTACTTCTTCGTGGTCAGCACGCAATGCGTGTCGCTGCTGCGATTCCGCATGACCCACAGGGTGCCGACCGCGCTGATGTTGTCGGGATCGCCGACCGGCTGCCTCTCCTTGATTTCGATCTTGTACTTGACGACGTAGTCGCTGCCGCACTGGGACCAGGGGTCAACGGTGTCGGCAGCCGCAGGTGAGGCAGCCACACCGAACGCGGACCCCACAGTCGCGAGCAGGCCGGCCAACACCCCAAGAACTCTCTTCCGCAAGGCGGTCTCCTTGTCGTGTGGGTACTCGTGCACCGAGGAACCCAATCATCGAAACCACGCACGAACCAGGAACAAAAACGGAAGAAAACCAGAAAATGGACCGGCAGGTTTCACCGTTCGCGCATACCAACTAAGTCGCCACGCATGGCCTGTGCTTCGTAGACACCTGAAGGGTGTCGGAGTTGGAGAAGGAGTTGGACATCCGAGTCGCCCAGGGCTCGCAACACCCCATCTCACCGGCGTTGGCTCAATGAGCCTTCAGACGAGGTCGAGCCGTGATCCGTACCGCAGCACAACCTGACTACCCGGCGCCTCGCGTCGCGCCTGTAACCACGCAACACCACACGCCGCCGACCGCGCCAAAATCCACGTCAATGGGCTGATCTGCAACGCGCTCTCATGCCGCCGAGCGGCTGCACCACCTACAACAAGTGATCAACTACCACGGACACCAACTGCTCACCGAGCGATCACGTCGCGTGGAAACACCACTTGACGCCGCCAACATTGCTCATGTTCACGCGGAACCTACAGCTATTTACACTTTGAGGAGGGCCAGTACATTCGACGATTGGCGTAATCTCATCAGAAAGCAGGTGAACAAAACTGTCCCACGCGCGGGGATCTTGACTCGGATCTTGCACAAGAGGAAGCGAAGGACTCAGCATGCTAACGTCTCGTCGCTCTCCGGCAGGAATGGACAACCAGGAACTTGCGTCGCCCCAACCTAGCTCGTCGAGGTAGGCCGAGCATCCATCAGCCAAGTTCCAGGCTAACGGCGGGAAATAACCGGACGAGCCAATCGGAGGTGAAGCCCTCATGGAAGCGCGAGAGGCTCACTAGCCGCCAACAAACCGGCTGCAAGGTCCGAGTACCGGTCACGCGGGCGATGGTTCGCTCCAAAAAGGCCCATGAGGATCGACCGGGCTACATCGCCAGGGGCACATTCCACAGCAGGCAGACGCATCCGGTCACCCGAAACAAGGACGGAGCCCGACGCCCGACAACGCTTGAGCCCGGCAGCCAATTCTGCGTACGCAAGATCCCACTTTCCAGCGGAATTGTTGCAAGCTTGACATAGCCCATAAACGTACATTCCGCCGTCAGACTTCCTAACCACAGCCTGTGTCCGCAGGCCATTTACAGTCTTCACTCGGAGGTAGTGTCGCTGGACACCATGGTCATTCCCCGCCGTCTGGGGTGGCACGTGAGCTCGACCCAAAGGCCCGACGTGCACCACACAGGCCGCAGGGTCCGGGTTCTCCTTTGCGTCGCAGTAAACCGACGGCCGTCGGCGTCTCGACGATCGTCTGCTTGGCGCGGTTCCTCGCCCCCTTGCCCACGAGGCAGACTCTACGCCGAGCCAGACGCGCACCTGCGGCGCCGCGCAGGCCGGCGCGAGACATTGGAGAATTCCACAGATACCGGACCGCAGGAATCACTCAGTCTCAGCAGCGCGCTCGCGCAGCACACTCAGAATATTGGACCCGTAACGTGCTTTGCTTCGATGCCGCGTGCCGCGCTTCATCTCCTTGATGATCTTCTCGATCTTGACAGCCTCTTTGAACTCACCACCCGCCGCAAAGAAGGCGCGCAACCAAATGTCAGCGTCGAGCGAATAGCCAGCAGCAGAAAAAACGCGCAGTAGCTGCACGACGGCATCCTTGCCGTTACCTCCCGACAGACCGTTGTACTGCTCATCAACCCAACATTTCGCCGCCTCAAGCTGCACCGCGTCTGGCGCCTCATGTGCGGACCCGATGTTCAGGTTGACAGCACATAGTCCGTCGAGCCAGGTACGGATCACATCACCCGGTGACCAAACGCTGACGAACAGTCTCGCGACAGACTCGCTCGCGACGATCTCGCGCAGCAAGTCACAATCCCGTTCCTCAAAGGGATGCACAACAATGAGCGGATGAGCGACCACCTTGTCAGCGCGTCGAAGTTCATTGAGATCAGATAGGTCAATGACGCGTCGTTCTCCAGCGTCGCGAGCAACGTACGTCGCGAACTCACGGTCGGCACTCCGGTCCGACTCGTAAGCCTTCCGGTTGACAATCACGAAAACGTATGGCGGGCTTCCGAGCCAGTCGCGAATCACGGCGCTTTGTTGTTGCATCGCGGCGCCCTGCTGTGCCCAATCCTCACGAACCATGTACGCAATTTCGACCACAGAACCAGTCTGCCGCAGACTTCAGGTTTGAGTGCCACGACTGGCCGCAACAGCGACCCGCTGGCTGGCTGCACGTCGGCGAGTCCACCTTGATCAACCCACAGCTGCGGCGCCATGAGTTTGTCGTAACCAGATCGGATGTGCGCGACCAGGCCCCCAAGAGGTCCTCCCCGGTCGACTCCGAGCGGCCCGCGAAGGAGCCACTCAGCCGTCGGCGGGCTCGTCTTTCCCGTCCAGCAACTTGTACAGGTTGGTTCGATCCATGTTCAACTCACGCGCAACCTGTGCCTTCGGGACCCTGGCTGCTGTTGTTGTACCTGTCCGGCACGCTCACCTACCTCGGTGAGTTCGACCGTGCTCGTCACGTCCAGCAAGAGGCGCTGGAGCGCTACCGCAGCGATCCGACACTCGTCATCGACCCTGCACTCATCAGGCTGGATCAAGCGGTCGGCGAGGCCATCGATGGCGATATCGACGACGCTTGTGCCCTCGCAGTCGGCACTCTGCTCGATCTGCCTGCAGAACACCGCACTCGCATCGTCCTCAAGCGGGCGACTGATGTCGTACAGGCGATTCCCACGCAGCGATGGGAACGTCCTGCGGTAAGCGAACTGCGCGAGCTCGTCGCACCGAAGAGCGGAACCTGATGGCGGTGGCCGGCCGCGAGCTGACGCACCTCACCGAGTTCACGTTCAGGCCGGACCGCACCAAACTCGTCGCGATCGAGGCATGCCTTCGAGCAGGTCTTGACCCTGAGGGCATGGTGCTGCTCAGACACCAGACGAACGCGGTGTACCAGCTCACCACGGCACCGGTGGTCGTCAAGGTCGTGCAGTCCCGGCATCAAACACACAGAAGTCGTCGTCAAGCTGGTGCGATGGCTGGCTGAGCAACACGTGCCCACCGTTCCTGTGCTCGACATCGAGCAGCCGATGCATCTGGCCGGCTGTGCGGTCACCCTGTGGCGCTATCTCCCACAGGATCAAGCGGTCTCCGCGGGAGACATCGCAGAACCACTCTTGTCATTGCACAGCCTCAAAACGATGCCGCTTGAGCTGCCCCAGCTGGACGCGCTCGGAATGATCCGACACTCGATCGAAGCCAGCACCTTCGTCTCCGAAGTCGAACGGGCCGCGCTGGAAGAGTTCCTCAACGATGTGGCTGCTCGCCTGCGGTTTGTGGAGATGAGCGAACCTGGCCTCATCCACGGCGATCCCCGGCACCGGAACACGTTGTGGAACAACGATGTTCATGGAGCAGTCCTGTGTGACTGGGAAAGTGCGGTCTTCGGCCCTGTGGAGTGGGACCTCGTGACCATCGAGGTCCACTGCCGGCGGTTTGGGTTCGCCCCCGAGGAGTACGACGAGTTCTGTGAGCGTTACGGGCGGGATGTCCGCGAGTGGTCGGGCTACGAGGTCTTCAGGGACCTGCGTGAGCTGAGGATGATCACTACGAACGCGCGGAAGTCAGCGCCAAGAACACCGCAAGCCGCCGAGGTACATCGGCGGATCGCTCAGCTGGGAAGGGACGCGAACTCCAGGTGGTTCATCCTCTGAGCGCCAGGTCGAACCGACAATCAGTCGACCAGCCTCAGCGGTGTGGTGCTCAGGACGCCCGTGAGAAGGTCGTCAAGCAGAGTGGGGAGCTGTGCAGGCAGCAGTTTGTCCGTGCACTCGCGGAGTTCAGCGGCTGACCACCAACGCCGTTCGATCAGCCCAGCCTTCTCGTTCTCTGTGGGCTTGAGTGCAACCTTCGGTGCCATATCCGTGGCACGAGCCAGGAAGACGTGATCGATGCGGTGATGGTTGCGCCCCTTGTAGTGGAACCGGGATTCCCGGATCCACAGCTTGCGTCCCAGCGCTGGAAGAACGATTCCGGTCTCCTCCGCTACTTCGCGGCGGGCGGCGTCGACCGGCTCCTCGCCCTCGTCCAAGCCGCCGCCGGGCAGCTCCCACCAGTCGTGGCCGCGGTCGTGTGGGTCGCAGGCGTGGATGAGCAGCACGCGGTCGTGGGCGTCGAGCAGCAGCACTCGAGCGCCGATGCGTGGAGTGAGGGTGGTGGACATCCGGCGGGCGTTCCTCGCGGTCGGCTGACTGGGTGGCAGTGCCCTGCGCGGGTGGTGCCGGAGTTCAGAACAGAGTCGGCTCCGGCTCGTTGTGCGCGTCGACCGCCGTGGCGGGGTCCGACGTTAGCAGCGTCCTGTCAGCGGTCAGCGACACCCGGACGGCGAGTCCCGAATGATCGGTCAGCCGGGGGCCGTCCGGTGAGAGTTCCCTGGTCTCGTGAACGTATTCGCAGGCAATGAGCCGCTGAACGAGCGCCGGCGAGCCGTGAGCGTGGTCGTCGCGGTAGCCGAGTTCCGGGCGGCGTGCCCAGCTGTGTTCGACCTGGTCCGGGTGGAGGTGCCGGAACAGATCGACGAGGCCGTGCCGCTCGGTCGAGCCGGTGTAGAAGGCGTACTCGAATGGCGCAAACTGGCCGCGGTGGACCGGCCGGTGGCTGGGCTCCAGCACGTTGAGATCGCCGAGCAGCAGTAACGGAGCATCCGACGCGGTGCTGTCGAGGGCCTTGTGGAACCGGTCGATCCACGTCTTCTTGCGCTCGGTCTTCTCCTGGGTGGCGTCGCGGGAGGGCACGTAGGCACCGACGATGCGCAGCGGTCCCTGATCGGTGTCGACACGCTGTTCGCGCTGTCCCAGGTGAGCTTGCTGCGGCTGAGCCACGAGCTGCGCGGCCTCGGCATCGAGCTGCAGTTCGCCGACATCCCCTTCATCGCCAAGACAAAGAGGAAGTCGGCCGGCAACGCGGCCTAGTCGGGCCGCACGATCGCTAACGGGCACGGCGCGTTGTAGACGAGTGACTGACTTGTCGAGCCGAGCAACATGCCGGCGAAACCGCCGTGCCCGTGGCTGCCCACCACCACGAGCTGGGCCTCAGCTCCGTACCGCATCAACGCGCGTACGGGCCAGTCACGCACAACCACGTGGTGCGCCTGCGCTCGTCGGCCTCAAGCTGGCCCCAGCCCACCGTGAACCTCGACGCCGAGTAGGCGCTCTCCGCCATGAAGTCCTGCCAGCACATCACGACGGTGAGCTGCGCGTCGCGCATCGACGCGGTCTCGAAGGCGAACGCAAGCGCGGCCGGGCTGACACCCGACGACCGGGACCGGGACCGGGCCGGGCGGTTGCTCGCCGCCGCCGATGCCGCGTTCACCTCGGGCGCTCCGGCGCAGGCGCAGGCGCTCCTGGACGCGATCGACGCGGATCTGCTCGACGCGACCGGACAGGGCAACCGGCTGATGCTGCGGGCGCGGACGTTCATCGCCCTCGGCGGGGAACGCGGGATGGCCGCCGACTGAACCGGATGGGTGCGGCCGCCGAGGGGACGGCCGCACCCGCTGCGTCTGATTAGCGGGTCTCGACCCGGATCGTGGTGGCCGAGTGCCGGTCCCAGAACGCGTTCAGCGCCGGCAGCGGCGAGAACACAGACCAGCCGTACTGGGAGTGACAAGTCAGCGGACCGCCGACGTGGGTGCCGTAGGCGGTCCGGTTACCGCTGTTGGGGGCGTACCAGCCGCCGCCGCTGTCGCCCTGGCAGCCGTCGAAGTCGACGCGAGTCATGCCGTTGTAATCCGGGTGGGCCGCGTGAGTGATGACACCGCAGGAGTGCCGGGCGTTGGAGTTGTAGCCCTGCAGGCAGACGGAGTCGCCCTGCTGGATTTGGGCGTACCGGGTGACGGCAGAGTTCAGCGCGACCGGGCTGTTCGGGTTGCCCTCGTTGTACAGCCAGCCGCCGGAGGCGTCGGCCCACGGCGCCCGGTTCATCCGGATCCGGGCCACGTCGATGTTGTCGCCTATCCACGCGTTGCCGATCGGGCCGATGTCGACCGTGTTGTGCGACCAGATCTCGCCGTCCCGGCGCATGCAGTGCCCGGCGGTCACCGTCCACCGCGTGCCGTTGCCGTCTCGGACCGTGAAGCCGACCGAGCAAAGGTTCGTGCCGGCCTGCCGGAGTGCGACACCGCTGCGGAGCGGCGCCGAGCAGTTGTACCGGCTGTGGCAGGCTTCCGGGACGGCGGGAACCGCCGTGGTGACTGTGGTGACGACGGCCGGGTCGGTGGCCGCCGCGCCCAGCGCCGACCGGGCTGCGGCGGCCGAGGTCACCGCCACGACCACGCGGTTGCTCTGCGGGTCGATGCCCACGCCCAGCCGTCCGGCCCCGGCCGCCGTACGGTCGGCGCGGATCGCGTCGGTGCGCGCGGTGAGTTCGTCCATCGTGTACTCGGCCGGGTGCACCTTGACCCGCAGACCGGCGTTGGCGGCCAGACCGGTGAAGCCGGCCGTGCCGGAGCCCACGACGTTCAGGTGCTGCACACCGGTGCGGGCGTCGAACCAGGAGCCGCCGAAGGAGGCGGCGTGCTCGGTCGACAGGCGCTTCAGCAGGGCGGCCCGGGCCGCCTGGCCGTCGACCCGGTCGGCCGCCTCGGCCGGGGTCAACCCAGGATAGGTGTGCAGATACGCCTCGATCTGGCCGGCGCGCTCGGCGACGGCTTCAGGCGCGGCCGAGGCCGTACCCGGAACCACCAGGACCGCGGCCGCGGTCAGACCGATCGAGCTGATCGTGTGCAGCAACAATCGCTTCAAGAATGTCTCCCCCAAGATCGATCGACCGGCGGCTTCCGATCGATCGACCTCACCTTCTCGGATCCCGGATCGCCGCGCTACCCCCACGTGTTCAAAGGAGGACTAATCGGTTAGGACTTGGTCAAAGGGCGGGTGCGACGGCGACACCGGCGGGTCGAACTGCGACAACGCCGAAATCAACGTCCTCAACGGCGGTGAGGCTGGCCAGCCTGAGACCGGCGGCCATGGCGGCGAGGCTTCCCAGGGCAGCACCGGCTTCATGGGCGTCGAGGCGAGGCGTACCTCCAAACGGCGGTCGCAAGGGCGAGCAGGGCGTCGATGGTTCGATCGGAACGGACGGTGGCGCCGGTTCGAGCAACCAATCCTGTGACCCGGCGGCGACGGCTACATCTTGCTCACCTGGGACAACCCGCCAAGCAACTGACAGCAGCGGCCGCCCTGCCCACCTTCAAGGCAGGGCGGCCGCGCCCTTGCCTCCCGAGTTCTCCTCGTACATCGTTCTGATGTTCCTCAAGCCCCGACTCCACCACGATGCTCGCCACGCCGCGCACACCCGAACTCGGAACTGGCGATGTTCACCGGAAAGTTCCCCGGCTAGAACAGCGGATGGCATGTCAATTGAACAACAACGCGCCCTCGATACGAGAGCCTAGAGCCGAATCACCAAGCGTGCACAGGATTTCGGACATCAACTTAGTCCACTTAGGACATTGGCATCCTTCGCCGTGCCCGGCCACGGCCAGGCCAGATGTCATACTCTTCCTCATCGACGTCTGGACCCGGCTGGCCCGCTGATGCGCGCGACGCGTCACTGCGCAGAGTCCGCGTTGACATGACAGCTATCTGATACTTCGGTCATTGTGGGGTGAGCGTCACCGCTGTGCGCGCCCAGGCTCGCGAGCAGGTGCAGCCCGTCCTCGGCGGGGCTGCCGGGGGCCGCGGACAGCACCAGCAGCTCCATACCTGACTCGTCCGGTAGCGCGAAGTTCTCCTGGTGTAGTTCCAGCAGTCCGACCAGCGGGTGCCGATACGCCTTGCGTCCATGTGCCCTGGCGCGCACGTCCGCGCGGGCCCAGAGGCGGCGGAAGCGCTCGCTGCCCATCGCCAGCTCGCCGATGAGCGAGGCCAGGCGGGGGTCCTCTGGATACTTGCCCGCGGCCAGGCGCAGGTGTCCGACCACGTCGAGGGTGCAGTTCTCCCAGTCCGCGTAGAGGCCGCGCTCGGCCTCCTCGAGGAAGATGTGCCTGGCGGTGTTCAGGCCAGGTATCGGCCGGCCGTAGAGGAGTCCGGCGAGGCGGTTCCCGGCGAGCACGTCCAAGCGGTGATCCATGATCAGCGCGGGTGCGTCGGTGACCAGGTCGAGGACGCGCAGCAGCTCCGGCCGGACCCGCCCGCCCGGCGCCTTCGCTCTGCGGCGCCGCTGCCGGGCGAGCCGGTAGAGGTGCCCGCGTTCGGTCTCGTCGAGGCCGAGGACGCGGGCGAGCGCGTCGAGGACCTGTTCGGAGGGCTGGGTCGCGCGGCCCTGCTCCAAGCGTACGTAGTAGTCAACGCTGACTCCGGACAGATGTGCGACCTCTTCGCGGCGCAGCCCTTCGACGCGGCGGTGCCTGTCGGTGGGAATGCCGACGGCCGCCGGGTCGACCCGGGAACGCCGGGTCCGCAGGAAGCCCGCAAGATCGTCCATACCCCCAGTATGGCCTCGGTGGTACCCGTGAAGGTGGTCCTGCCGGTACCAGGAAGTCCCGTCCGATGGAAGAAGCACCCCTGAACGCCGGGCGCCGCGGCGCCCAGGATCGAAGGCACCCGATCCGAAGGAGTTCCCATGAAGACGCTGATCGTCTACGCCCACCCGGAGCCGAAGTCGCTCAACGGCTCGCTGAAGGATCTCGCGGTGTCCACATTGGAGGCCGTCGGGCACGAGGTACGGGTGAGCGATCTGTACGCGATGAACTGGAAGGCGGCCGTGGACGCCGCGGACTACGGCCCCGATGCCTCAAGTCCGCTGAAGGTCGCTCTGGACTCTGGCCGGGCGTTCGACGCAGGGATGCTCACCCCGGACGTCCTCGCCGAGCAGCAGAAGCTGCTGTGGGCCGACACGATCATCTTCCAGTTCCCGCTGTGGTGGTACACGATGCCCGCGATCCTGAAGGGCTGGGTCGACCGGGTGTTCACCTACCACTTCGCGTACGGCGTCGGCGTGCACAGCGACACCAAGTACGGCGAGCGCTTCGGCGAGGGCACCCTCGCGGGCAGGAAGGCTCTGCTGTCGGTGACCGCCGGTGGTCCGGAGTCGCATTACGCCGCTCGCGGGATCAACGGCCCCATCGACGATCTGCTGTTCCCGATCCATCACGGCATCCTCTACTACCCCGGCATCGAGGCGCTGCCGCCGTTCGTGCTGTACGGCGTCGACCGGATGACCAGCGAGGACTACGCGGACGTCGCCAAGGCCTGGGAGCAACGTCTGCTCACCCTGGAGTCGACCGAGCCGATCGCATTCCGGCGGCAGAACTTCGGTGACTACGAGATCCCCTCGCTGCACCTGAAGGAGGGACTGGAGCCCGCGGGCCGCACGGGGTTCGGGCTACACGTGCGCGGCTAACCGCCGGCAACGTAGCGAGGAGCGACGAGCTGGAAGAACAGGTTCGCTGCGTCTTGGTCGAACGGAATCTAGCCGACCTCGTCGACGTCGCCGTCTGGCTGGCTTGTGGGGTGCCAAACACGGCCGATAGGCCTGACTTGCGCATCAAGCCGCAGCAGGTTCGTACTCGTTGATCAAGCCGCCGAGTACTCGCCGACGACGTACGGACCTACAGCCGGGCTCTACGTTCGGGTGGTGGTGGGGTCACTCGCGCCGAACGCCGTGATCGACCTGGCAGAGCAGACGGTCGAGTTCAGCAAGCTCCAGCAGGCGTCGGTGCCGGTGCGCGGGCGCGGTCTGATGCTCGTGCCCTCTCATTTCGGCCAACCCCATCTGCTGGTCAAGGACGAGAAGGTAAAGGGCTGGTCGCCGCAGCGCCAGCCGCCGGTGGTGGTCCAGTACCCGGCCGAGCAGCACGGGCCGCGCGGTGCGGACACCCTGGACAAGATCAGGGAGCGGTTGCTCGTGCTGACCGACTCCGGCCGACTGGAGATCTGCCCCCACCTGATCAACGAACAGTGCACGACGACCGAGCTGGCGTGGCGGACAGGGATGACGCCGCCGCAGGTCTCCCGGCACCTGCGGCGGCTGCGCGATGCCGGATTGGTCGTGTCCGTCCGCCACGGGCGCAGCGTTCAGCACCGCAACCAGATCAGCAGGCTCTATGGGATCGGCTACGACCTGGTTGCCAGGATCGTCGGCTGACGATTACCGCACTCGCGGTAACTCCGGGTACGTCCGTGCTGGGGCGGTCGCATACTGAGCGCCACTCACCGCCCTACGCACACTGGAGTGCCGATGAAGCCCACTCGCAGCCTCGTGGCAGCCGTGCTCGCGGTGTCCACTGTGGCCGGATGTGGCGCCAAAGCCACAGTGGACACGTCCACTCCTCGCCGCAGTGGCGAGCTGGTGGTGGCGAGCATGCCCACCGCGCTGGACCCGGTGTACTCGACGCTGCGGACAACTGGCTTGCCGCCGCGACGATGTGCGAAGGTCTGTGGGAGAACGACTCCCGCATGGGCGTGCACAACGGGCTGGCCGAGGAATACCAGTACGGCGGCGCCACCACCTATACGTGGCGCCGTTTCCTGCAACGCCAAGACGACGCACAGCCACGACGTCCGCTCATGCCGCGATCGAGCTGCTGGATTGCGTTCATGCCGAAGGCGTGGGTGAATCAGGCGGGCTCAGCGTTGGCCAGCTCCGGCACGCGGAAGTCGAGGACGAAACAGCCGATGGCACTGTCCTCGGTGCGTCCGATCCACACGGGGTACGCGCCGTCGCTCCACCCCGGCACGATGAGCAGGTCGGTGCCGGTCTTCGGGTCGGAAAGCCGGTGAAAGACGGCCTCTCCGGCCGTGGCGGCGTCGATGTCGGCCTGGTGGTACGCCTTGACGCCGGCCTGATCGACCAAGGCGAGCGTGGCGGTGTCCACCGGGTTGCCGAAGAACTCGCCGTCGCCCAGGTCCAGTTCGTGCTCACCGTCGAGCAACGCGAGGTCCCACGAGGTGACAGGCGCGTCCTTCACGGTCACTCGGCAGGCGACCGTCCAGGCTGACTTACCGTCCTCCATCAGCTCGAACACGTCCACCGGGTACTCACCAGGCGGGGCAGGCGCGGTCAGCGGTTTGGGGTCGGTGTGGAGCCAGCCGGGGTCCGCGACGAGCAACTTGCCGCTGGGCAGCCTGATCGTGCCCGCCGGGATCCGCTTGATGATCTGGACGCGACCGTTCTGCGTGCGGAAGCGCGAGCCGTCGGTGACGACTTTCTCGATGTGCCTGGGGCGCAGCGGGTGCGGCGGGCGCCACGGGAACGTGGCGGGGGCCGTGTCGGGACCGGGGCGGACGGTCACAGGGCCGGTCATCCCCGCGAGCGCGGGCCAGCCGTCTGCTGCGGGCACGGCGACGTCGTCCGGTGGACGCGTCGGTTCCGGCCAGTTCTGCCAGTCGCGCCAGGTGTCGAGCTTGCCGCCGCTGGACAGCTCTGCCGAGACCGCGACCTTCTCGGCCGTCGCGGTCGCGGTGCGGTGAACGCGGGCCCGGAACGTCGGGTTCTCGCCGGCGAACTCAGGTGTGTCCTGCTCGCCGTAGCGCCAGCCACGGACCTCGAACAGCCGCAACCGCCCGTCCGGCCAACGGCGGTAGGCGACGCCGCGGTAGCGGCGGCCAGACGCGTCGATGTGCCACACCTCGGCGTGGTGGGCCGACCAGCACACCTCGACGACTGCCCGCGCCACCCCGCCGGCGAACAGGACCGCGGCGTACTGGTCGCCTGCCACGTTCCGCGCGCGTGCGACCGACTCGGACATCGGCGAGACCGAAGAGCGCGTGGCGGGGTCCCACCCCGCGCAGTACACGACCTCGACCGGCTCGTTCGTCTCGGCAGGCGCGGGCACCGACTCCCAGTTGAACGGATCATGCGGCCGCGGACCGCTGGAGGTCCGCAACGCCTGCGCCCCCAGGGCCACCACCGACGCGGCAACGGTGCCGGCGATGAGCAGCGATCTTCGCGAAAGACGCGACGACGTCCTGTCCTCGTCCGCCGCAGTCACGGCTCGCAATGCTACCTACGTCCGGGGGTCCGGCAGTACGGGTTTTGCATACGCTGAAGACCTCCAGAGCATCGACCTCAGCGCGTCGAACATCCCGCCCGCACAACCGGCACACCACCTCACGACGACCGCTGAACCCGCACCGAGAGACCGCCCGGTCCGTACCGGGCGGTCACCCGATGTTCTCCACCCACCACGTCGATCCGTGAGAACCGGCCGAGCACGACCGGCGCGGCGAGCACCGGCAGGACGTCGCCTACGCGGGCGTCCTCCAGCGAGATCTCCAGCGTGCTGCCGGGCGCCAGGGTGATCGGGCGCGCGGCCGTCAGCACGGGGCAGCCGCCCGGTCGCAGCGTGACGGCCAGCGTCGTTCCGGCGTTCTGCCGGTAGCTGCCCCGCACCCGGACCTCGTCGGTCGCTAGACGTAGCGTGCCTGCCCGGAGCTTGATGTCGCCTGCCCCGAGTGCCGTCGCGGTGGCGGCCACTAGTGTGCCGCCTTCGACGCGCGTCTCGCCGGTGTAGGTGTTGGCGCCTGCCAGGGTCAGCGTGCCGGTCCCTCGCTTGGCCAGGCCGCCGCGGCCGCCGATCGCGTTGTGCCAGGTGTCGGCGGCGTGGAAGCCGCCGCGGTTCGCGTCCATGTCCACGCGCACGTCCGCGTTGAACGCCCCGTAGCCGTCGGCCGCGGCGAAGAGGTTGAGCCGCCCCCACTGCTCTGGGCCGTCCAGCAACGCGTGCCCGGACGGGAGTGCGGTGGTACGCAGGACTTCCCGCCGCTGGCTCGCGCTGAGGTACGGCTGCCTGGTCTCCAGCAGTACCTCCGCGCCCTTGGGCACGGTGGGCGGGACCCGGCGGCCGGTCCTGGGCAGGTTGTAGGTCAGGCGCGACGCCACGAGCGCGGCGTTGGCCTCGCGGTCGGCGTACGGGTCCGTGGTGATGTCGGCCGAGTGCGCGTACTCGGCCAGGCCTACGCCGGTGCGCTGCCGGAAGTACTCGCTCGCCTGCGTCCTGGCGGCCGCCTTGAGGGTGGCGTTCTGCGGGTCCGCGAGGGCCGCGGCGGCCAGCGCGGTGGCCAGGATCCTTCCGCCGATGACGTCGGCCGGCGAGTGCATGCCCGCCACGATGCGCGTGTCGGCCAGGTCGAACGCCCTGGTCACGAGTTCCTGGAACCGTTCGGGGATCGCGTAGGCCAGCGCCAGGCACGCCAGGTGCAGCGCGTTGGTGTGCCCGCTCGGATAGCCGCCGTCGTCGGTCGGGCTGAAGCTGCGCTGGCGCAGCAACTGCGGGGCGGCCACGACGTCCGAACGGTAGACCGGGTAACCGAACTCGTCGGTTGTCCCGGCCGGGGCGACCGTGCTCTCCGGGGTCAGCCGCCACGGCCTGGGGTACTGATGCGCGTACTTCGACGGGTTGCCGGAGGCGAACGGCCCGCGCAGCGTGTTGACCAGGAGCACGACCTGGCCCAGTGCGGAGTCCGGTGACCCGGCGCCGAGCGCCGAACCCGCCGGTGCGTCCGGCGGCAGCTTCTCGTCCACAGTGGACGGCGGGGTGCCGTCGGGTGCGGAGGTGATGCCGGTGACGGCCAAGGCGGCGGCCCGGTACATCTCGGCCAGTGGGCCGAGGCCGCCGATGGCCGCGTAGCTCTGGTGCTGACGGTCCACGATGAACGCTCGCTTGGCCTCGTCCGGCGTCCGGGCGCCGGTGATGCGCGCGACGTGCCGGATGTTCGCGGTGAGCACGTCGCGGTTGAGCACGACCCCGTTGTCCCAGGCGCTGCCTGTTCGCCAGAGATCCCGCATCCCGGCCAGGACGCGCACCGCCGCGTTGGTCTCCGGGGTGAGGTTCGCGAGCACGTTGGTGCGGTAGGAGTCGACGAAGGGTGCCGCGCCTGTCGGCAGTTCGGCGGCGCTCGCTTCGAGGGCCCGGTCGAGCGCGGCCGGGCCGAGCAGCGCGCCCGCGGACAGCAGCACCGAACCGCGCAACAGGGTCCTGCGGTCGAACCCGTCGGCTGTCTTCATGTTAGCGCTCCCAACAATCCTTCAAGGACAGCATGTGGCGGCACGGGGATTTGTGTGCACAATACGCAACAGAACGTAACGGAGGCTTAAGTCGCGGAGATGTTAGCGTTAACAGTGCACGGTGCAGTGAGCCGCAGCACCGGCTCACCGGCAACGTCGCCGGCCGGATGACCGACCAGCGCGGTGAAGAACGGCGCGCGCACGAGCACGCCCGCTACTGGCGCCACAACACGGGTCCCGCTCCCATCAGCAACCTGCCGGTGACCGTGCACGTCACGCCGTCCCACCTCCGGCTGGCACCCGGTGCCACCGGCCAGGTGCGGATCACCGTCACCTGCAGCGGCGCTCCCGCCAGGGGACGCGTCGAGTTCACCGAGTACCAGTCGTGGGACTACGTCCTCGCCCCCGGCGCGTTCACCGAGTTCACCGGCGAGGTGACCGCCCGGCCCGGCAGGCGAGATCACGGTGCCGGTCACGGCCGCCGCGGCAGCCACCGCACGGCGCGGCGCGCACTGGTGGGCGCTCCTGCAGGTGGCTGCCCACGGCAGACTGCACTACTCCCCCACGATCCCCGTGACGGTGCGATGACTCCTGCCGCGTCAGGCCGGCCCCGCCTCGGTCCCGCATGACTCCCGCACCGTCAACGTCGGCCACAGCACGACCCGGTGCACCGGCCGGTCCAGCGGGTCGGCGAGCCTGGCGAGCGCGAGTTGCGCGGCGAGCGCGCCGAGCCGGTGCTTCTGCGGCCGCACGGCCGTCAGCGGCGGGTCGGACGCCGCAGCCACCTCGTCGTCGTACGACACCACGGCGAGGTCGGCCGGCACGCTGAGGCCCCGGTCGCGCGCGCGTTCGAGCACCCCGATCGCCTCACGGTCGGCGTGCACCAGCACGGCGTGCACGTCGGCGGACAGGCACTCGTCGATCACCTGGTCCACCGCGCGTGTCCACTGTGGAGAGCCGTAGGTCGGCACGTCGAGCGCGGGAACACCGTTGAAGGGCAACTCCAGCGAGGACACGGCGGTGGTCCAGCCCGCACGGATGGCGTCGCTGTGCGGACTCTGCCGGGAGGTGACGAGTCCGATGCGGCGGTGGCCGAGCGTGGCGAGGTGCCGTACGGCGAGACCGGCGCCGATCGCGTGGTCGGTCACCGCCGCGTCCAGCGCGATCGTGGGCAGCTCCGGTGGCGGCAGCCGTTCGACCAGCACGACCGGCACCGTCTGCGCGCCGAGCCAGCGCATCAGCTCGACCCCCGCGCGGCCGCTCGTGCTCGGTGCCACCAGCAGGGTCTGCACGCCGCGGTCGAGCAGCTCGTGCACCCGGCGGCGGTCCTCGCCCGCGTCGTAGCTGGACGCGCGCAGCACCAGCCGTCCACCCGCCGCGGCCACGGCGGTCTGCGCGCCCTGGATCACCGCGGGCCAGTAGTACTCGACCGAGGGCGCCACCATGCCGACCAGCGGGTGCGTCGGTGCCGGGCCGACAACGGACTGCGGTCCGCGCGGGAAGGGCTCGGCGTGCCGGGGCATGGTGATCCCGCCGTGCACGCGCACCACCAGACCGCGGTCGGCGAGCGCGGTCACGTCCCGGCGCACGGTCACCGCCGACACGCCGAGCAGCTCCACCAGTTCCGGCAAGCGGACGGTGCCGTGCGCCCGTACGGCCCGCAGGATCAGCTCATGGCGCTGAACAGCCAACTTCTCGGTCATCGTTCCCTACTGATCGCTCCCGATCGTTTCTGATCGTTTCGTTGACCGGTGAGTGTGCCACGCGTTGAGGTGTGCCACATCACTCCAGCAGGAGGGTCAGCAATGGAGCTTTCCCCAGCGCTGCGGAGCCCTGGCCTCTCGCGCCGCGGCTTTCTGCGCACCACCGCCGCATTGGGCGCGGCTGGTCTCGCCGGCGGCTGCACGGCGGGCGCCGCGCCGGCCGGCGCCACCACGGTCACCATCTGGTCCTGGTTGACCGGCATGGACAAGTACGTCGCCGCGTTCAACGCCGCGCAGAAGGACGTGTTCGTCGACCTGCGGGTGATCGCGGCGGGCCTGTCCGGCGGCTACGCCCAGCAGACCAACGCGATCAGGGCGCACAACGCACCGGACGTGCTGCACGTCGAGTACCAGGGTCTGCCGCAGATCCTGCTCACCGGCGGACTGCGCGACCTCACCGCGGACATGGCCGATCTCGAGAGCCAGTACTCGCCCGCGGCATGGCGCGGCGTGCGTCCGGACGGCCGGACGTGGGGCGTGCCGATGGACATCGCGCCCATGGTTCTCTACTACCGCAAGGACTTGTTCGACCAGCACGGCATAGCGCTGCCGCGCACGTGGGACGAGTTCCGCGCCGCGGCCGCCGCGGTGAAGCAGGTGGACCCGCAGGCGCGGATCTGCTCGTTCCCGCTCAACGACGGCTCGTTCTTCGCCGGAATGTCCTGGCAGGCAGGCGATCCGTGGTGGACCGCGGAGGGTGACACGTGGGCGGTCGACATCGCCGGTGAGGGCACGCTGCGCACCGGCTCGTTCTGGCAGTCGATGATCTCCGAGAACCTCGTCGCCGGGGTCGTGCACGGCACGCAGGACTGGATCGCCGGGATGCACGACGGCAAGCTGTGGGGCCTGCTCGGTGCCTCCTGGAGCGTCGGCACGCTGGGCAGGTCCATTCCCAAGGACACCGGCCGCTGGGCGATGGCGACCATGCCGACGTGGAACGGCACGCCGGCCAACGGAGTGCAGGGCGGCACGGCGTTCGGTGTCTCCGCGGAGAGCAAGGCGCCCGAGGCGGCGATGACGTTCCTGCGCTGGCTCAGCACGAACCCCGAGGTGCCGAGGATCGGCAGCACCTTCACCACGCCGTTCCCCGCGCACCTGCCCAACCGGGCCATCGCGCGGCAGACCTACAAGGGCGGCTACTTCCTCGGTGACGCCGTCTACGACGTGCTCGACGAGGCCGCGAAGCGCGTGCCGGACTGGACGTGGGGACCGAACGCCCTGCGGTTGTTCTCGACGATCTCCGATGCGTTCGGACCGGTTCGCAGCGGCGGAACGACGTTGCCCGACGCGTTGCGGAAGATCCAGCAGCACGCCGTGGCCGACATGCGCGCCAAGGGACTTTCGGTGCGGGAAGGGAGAACGGCATGAGCGTCCTCGCGCCGGAGCGCGCACCCGTGCTGGACGAGCCGTCCATGGCACCGGCCGTCAGGACCCGCGGGAAGGACTTCGCGGGGCTGGTGCTGGCGGTACCGTTCCTGGTGCTGCTGGTGGGCACCGTGCTGGTTCCCGTGCTGTACGCGCTGTACCTCAGCCTGTTCACCGAACGCCTGCAGGGCCTGGGTTTCTCCGGTCCCGAGCACGTGTTCGCCTGGCTCGGCAACTACGCCTCGGTGATCGTGGACGAGGCGTTCCACGCAGGTCTGGGCAACGTCGCGCTGTTCGCACTGGTGCACATTCCGAGCATGCTGATCGGCGCGCTGGTCCTGGCGCTGCTGCTGGACTCCGCCGTGGTGCGGTTGCGGCGGTTGTGGTCGCTCGCGGTCTTCGTGCCCTATGCGGTGCCGGTGGTCATCGGCGGTCTGATCTGGGCCTACCTCTACAGCCCCACGATCGGCCCGATCAAGAACCTGCTGGGCATCGACCCGTTGAGCGACAACGCCGTGCTGCCGGCGATCGCGAACATCGCGACGTGGCAGTGGGTGGGCTACAACATGATCATCTTCTACACCGCGCTGCAGGCCGTCCCCAGGGAGATCGTCGAGGCGGCACGGGCCGACGGTGCCGGAGGGATCCGTACGGCGTGGTCGATCAAGATCCCGGTGATCCGCCCGACGATCTTCGTGGCGGTGGTGTTCACCGTCATCGGCTCGCTGCAGGTCTTCACCGAACCCATGGTGCTCAGGGGTTTCACCGGCACGGTGACCAGCACCTGGTCGCCGAGCATGTACGTGTACGAGGCCGCGTTCGTCGCCGGTGACAACGGGCGCGCCGCCGCGGCGTCGGTGCTGCTCGCGGTGATCTGCGCGGTGCTGTCCGCCGTCGTCATGCGCTTCTCTACGAGGAGGTCGCGATGAGCACGTCCATTGTGGACAGGCAGTCGCGCTGGGTTTCCACACCGGCCGTGCACCTGGTCCTGGTCATCGCGGCGCTGTACAGCCTGCTGCCGCTGGTGTGGCTCGCCACCTCGGCGACCAAGTCGCTCGGCGACTTCTCCACGACCGGTGCGTTCGAGTTCGGCCAGTGGAACCTGTGGGCCAACATCAAGGCGTTGTTCGCGCAGGAGAACGGGATCTTCTGGCACTGGCTGCTCAACTCCGTGCTGTACGCGGGCGGCGGAGCGGTGCTCGGTGCGCTGATCTGCGCCGCCTGCGGCTACGCCATCGCCAAGACGAGCTTTCCCGGCAGGCGGCTGCTGTTCGCGCTGACGCTGACCGGCGTGCTCGTGCCCACGACGGTGCTGGCGCTGCCGATGTACCTGCTCGCCTCCGAACTGCGGGTGGTGGACACGTTCTGGGCGGTGTTCATCCCGTTGCTCACCAACCCGTTCGGCGTCTACCTCGCGAAGGTCTACGCCGACGCGGCGGTGCCGGACGAGGTGCTGGAGGCGGCCAGGGTCGACGGCGCTGGCCAGCTGCGCACGTTCTTCACCGTGGCGCTGCCGATGATGCGGCCCGGTGTGGTGACCGTGCTGCTGTTCCAGTTCATCGGGATCTGGAACAACTTCTTCCTGCCGCTGGTCCTGCTGACCAACCCGAAGCTCTTCCCGCTCAGCCTCGGGCTCTTCCAGTGGAGCACACGGCAGAACCAGTTCCCCCAGTACACCCCGCTGGTGATCACCGGTTCGCTGCTGGCGGTGCTGCCGCTGGTGGTGGCGTTCCTGGTGCTCAACCGGCAGTGGCGCACGGGCCTCGCGGCGGGGAGCGTCAAGTGATCGGTCATCGGCCAGAGGTTCTGCTCGCGATGAGCCCCGACGTGTTCGGCCTGCAGTTCGGGCCACGGGAGCTGGACCGGCTGCGCGCGCTGGCAACGCTCGGCGATCCCCTGGTGGTGCACGACTTCTCCGCACCGGCCGTGCGCCGCCGCCTCGCCGACGTCGAGGTGCTGATCACCTCGTGGGGCTGCCCGCCGATCGACTCCGGCGTGCTGGCGGCGGCGCCGAACCTGCGCGCCGCCCTGCACGCGGCGGGCAGCGTGCGCGGGCATGTCGGTGACGCCGTGTTCGATCGCGGTGTCCTCGTCACCACGGCGGCACACGTGAACGCGGAGCCCGTCGCCCAGTACGCCGTCGCGGCGATCCTGTGGGCGTTCAAGAAGGTGCCGTTCCTGGCTGCGGACGCACGCCGGTTCCGCGAGGACTGGTCCTACCGCGAGCTGCGCGGGGAGCTGTCCGGGCTGGACCGGACGATCGTGCTGGTCGGGTTCTCCAGGGTCGGCCGCCGGGTGGTGGATCTGGTGCGGCGGCTCGACCTCGGCCGGGTGCTGGTGGTCGACCCCGTCGTGGATCCCGAGCTGGTGCGGGCCGCGGGCGCGGAGCTCGTCCCGCTCGCCGAGGCGCTCCCCCAGGCCGATGTGCTGAGCCTGCACGCACCCGCGTTGCCGGAGACCCGTCACCTGATCGGCGCGGCCGAACTGGCCGTGCTCCCGGACCACGCCACGTTGCTCAACACCGCCCGTGGGTCCCTTGTGAACACCGCCGCGCTGGAGGAGGCGTGCGCGAAGGGACGCCTGCACGCGGTGCTGGACGTGACCGAGCCGGAGCCGCTGCCCGCGTCGTCACCGCTGTACGACCTGCCCAACGTGGTGATCACACCGCACGTCGCAGGGTCGTTGGGCTCGGAGACGCGGCTCATGGCCGCGGCGGCACTGGACGAGCTGGAGCGCTACGTCGTGGGTCTGGCCCCGGTCGAACCGGTCACCCGGCACGGGCTGGCAGTGCAGGCATGACAACGCTGCCACCGGCGAACCGCTTCCTCTCCCCGCGCACGGGCTGGACCCGCGCGCATTGGGAAGCCGTCGCCGACCAGATGCTCGACGCCGTCAACCAGTACTGGTCCCCGAGGTGTGCGCGGATCGACCTGCCCGGCGCACCGAGCCGTTACGGCCCGGTCTCCGACGGGCTGGAAGGCTTCGCGCGCACGTTCCTGCTCGCCGGCTTCCGGGTCGCGGGCGGCGGCGATCCCGCGCTGCTGGAGCGCTACGCCTGGGGTCTGGCCGCGGGTACCGACCCGCATTCGCCAGAGGCCTGGCCACGACCGGACGAGCTGGGCCAGGCCAAGGTCGAGGCGGCGTCGATCGCGCTGGTGCTGCAGCTGACCAAACCGTGGCTGTGGGACCACCTCGGCGACGACGTACGCGAACGGGTGGTCGAGTGGCTGGGCACCGTGGTCGGCCAGCCGTACCCGCCGATCAACTGGGTGTGGTTCCGCATCGTCGTGGAGTCGTTCCTGCGGGAGGCCGGCGGCCCCTGGTCCACAGAGGACATCGAGCACGATCTCGCCCTGCACGCGTCGTTCCGGCGGCCGGGCGGATGGCTCAGCGACGGCGAGGAACGCGCGTACGACCACTACACGGGCTGGGCGCTGCACCTGTACCCGCTGCTGTGGACGCACCTGTTCGACGTGCCCGATTCGCTGTGCCCGCAGGAAGTACGCCGCACCTGGTCCGATGATCTCTCGCGGTACCTGCGGGACGCGGTGGCGCTGACCGGCGCCGACGGTTCGCCGCTCATGCAGGGCCGCAGCCTCACCTACCGGTTCGCGGCCGCGGCGCCGTTCTGGGTCGCCGCGATGACTGGCGTGCCCGGGCCACCGCCGGGACTGCTGCGCCGGGCCGCGTCCGGTGTGCTGAAACACTTCGTCGACAACGGCTCGCTCGAACCGGACGGCCTGCTGCGCCTCGGCTGGCACGGCGGCTGGCCCGCGATCCGCCAGGCGTACTCCGGGCCGGGGTCGCCCTACTGGGCCGCCAAGGGCATGCTCGGGCTGGCCCTGCCCGCCGACCATCCCGTGTGGACGGACGTGGAACGTCCGCTGCCGGTGGAGTCGAAGGACTTCACCCGCGTGATCGCCGCGCCGGGCTGGCTGGTGTCGGGCAACCGCGCCGACGGCATCGTCACCGTGGTCAACCACGGCACGGACCACGCGCTGCCCGGCGACCGGCGCACGGACTCCCCGTTGTACGCCAGGCTGGGCTATTCCACCGCGACGATGCCGCCACTGGAGCGGCTGGTGGACAACTCGGTGGTGCTGCTCAACGCCGCGGGTGCGGCCAGCCACCGCGCGGGCTTCCGGACGTTGTTCCTCCACGAGCTGCCCGGTAGCGTCCTCGCCGGCGGTTCCCATGGCCCGGTGCGCTGGGTCGACACCGGCGCGGACAACTCACCCGACCACGGCTCCGGCCGCGATGGCGAGACAGTGGAAGGACCTCCGCTGCTGGTGGTCTCGGTCGTGCGCGACGGCGTGGAGATCCGCATCGTGCGCGTCGACGGCGAGACCGACGCCCGGCTGCGGTTGTCCGGCTGGCCCGTCGCCGCCGACACCCGGCCACGCGCCGAAACCCCGGCGCGCTGCCAGATTGTGGTGACCGACGCGCACGTGCGTTCTTCGCTGTGCGGCCTGCGCGGCCTGGACCAGGCAGGCGTGCACACCGAAGGCGGCGTGTCACCTCTGGGCAAGTTCGCCGCCGTTCCGTGGCTCGGCACCGGCGACCCCGTCGCGTGTGGTGACGTGGTCGCCGCGGCCGTGCGCCTGGACCGGAGCCGCGTCGCCATCAGCAACCCCGTGATCACCGTGCGCGGCGACGACGTCGTGCTGCGGTGGAGCGACGGACTGGACACGAGGATCACCCTGCCAAATCCTTAGGAGGAGCCATGGTCACCCGCAGGAGGCAGGAGGGCTGCCATTTCGATCCGTCGCTGCAGCGGACCGTGCTGCAGTACCTGCGCCGCTCCTGCGTCACGTTCCGCGTCGAGGGTATGAGCAATCTGGACGTGAGCAACGCCCACGCAGAACCCGCGCGGTGCTCGCCCACGAATGGCCCTCGATGATGGCCGGTACCGGCACCTCGACGGTGCCGAGCACGTGGAGCAAGCCGCCAGACGGGCCTTCATTGCCGGTTCCTCTCAACCATCCTTTGTGGACTGATGGAACCTGGCGGTGATCGACCTGCGGGGTGCTGACCGTTACGCCCACCGAGTGAACGTGACGAGTCTCCACCGAACTGGGCCTTCGTCAGGCAGGCGTTGGTGCTTCGATCTCGTGCCAGGGGTCGATGGGGATCACGGCGGTGGCGCGGCCGACGTCGTCGAGCAGCCACCCCTGGCGTTTGGACTGACGCAAAGTGATGGCGCGCTCGGTGAGCGTCATTGTCGGGAGGCGTTCGGCGAGGCTGGTTTCCAGCCGTAGCAGATCACTGGCCGAGTTCAGCCAGACGATCATGACGAGATTGTTCGAGCCGGTGATGGCGGCGCAGAACCGGAGCTCGGGCAGGGTGGCCAGGGTCCTGGCGGCGGCGTCGAGGTGGTCGGGTGGGACTCGGGCCCAGAGGATGGCGGAGGCGGGCCATCCCGCGATGTTCTGGGCTACTTCGCAGCGCAGGGTGATCATGCCCTCATGGAGGACGCGCTGCAGGCGCCGGCGCGTGGTGGAGAGGCTGGTCGACGACAGGCTCGCGAGTTGGGCTATCGATCGGCGGCCGTCGCCTCCCAGTGCGAGCAGTAGCTCGCGGTAGCGCTCGGGCAGGATCTCGCTGTCCGCGTTCCCAGGCGGTGCGTGTCTGGTCAGGTAGGTCCGCTGTGCGGGTGTGAGGGCGTTGAGCCGCCAGGTGCTGCCTTCGCCGTAGACCTGGGTCACCGGATGTGTGCGGACGCGATGGACGCCGCTGAGCTTGTTCAGTTGCTCCAGCACGAAGCGGGACAGCGCGTGCAGGTCGGCCGTCATCACCAGGGCGAAGAGGTCACGTCCGCTGCTGGCCTGGTGCAGCGAGATGACCTGCGGCTGCTGCGCCAGGGCTGCGACGACGTGGTCACGTTCGGCGGGAGCGCAGTCGACTTCGACGCAGGCCATGCAGTGGTTTCGCGCCCATACCTTCAGGCGGGGATAGGTGGTGACCCACGCCAGCCCGTTGTCGGTGATGCGCTGCCATCGCCGGGTGGCTGTGGTGGGGCTCAGCTCCAGCGCCCGGCCGATCGTCGACCAGGCGGCGCGGGGTGCGATCTGGATGGCGTTGATCAACGCGAGATCCAGCTCGTCAAGTGTGGACGAATCCTGCAAATGATCACCCCGGTTGAACAGTTCCGAGCATCTTTGCACCCGTGATTCAACGATGTCCACACTCTCGTCATCCGCCATCACGCTCTAAGACCATGCAGATTCGGGAGCACGGACAGATGACCTACGACGAACTCGTGGCTGTGCGTCGCGACCTCCATCGACATGCCGAGCCCGCCTTCCTGGAGATCCGCACCTCGACGATCGTGGTCACGTGGCTGCGTGCGCTGGGGATCGAGCCCCGCACCGGCCGCGATGCGATGCGTACCGGAGCCGTGAGCGACTATCCGAGCGTTGATCAGCGGGACCGATTCGCCGCTCGTGCCGTCGCCGCTGGAGCGGATGCCGCGCTCGCGGAGTTCGCCGCCGCGCACGGGACGGCGGTGGTGTGCGAGATCGAGGGTGATCTTCCGGGCCCCACCTGGGCGCTGAGGTTCGACATGGACGCGCTGCCGCTGACCGAGTCGGATGAGCCCGCCCACGTTCCAGCGGCCGCGGGATTTCGCTGCGCGGATGGATTCATGCACGCATGCGGCCACGACGGGCATACGGCGATCGGGCTGGCTCTGGCCGAGCGGCTCGTCGCCGATCGCGGCTTCGCCGGGCGAGTGAGGTTGCTGTTCCAGCCCGCCGAGGAAGGTGGCCGGGGTGCGGCTTCGATGCTCGCCGCCGGGGCGGTCGACGGGGTGGACAGGTTCGTTGCGCTGCACCTGGGTCTGGACCTGCCCACCGGAGTGGTCGCCGGTGGAGTCGAGGGCATGCTGGCCACGACCAAACTGCGGGCGACCTTCACCGGCGCCGCCGCCCATGCGGCGCTGTCTCCCCAGGAGGGACGCAACGCACTGCTCGGGGCCGCAAGCGCGGCGCTGGCCGTGATGGCGCTGCCGCGGTACTCGACCGCGGACACCCGAATCAACGTCGGCACGCTGCGCGCGGGCGACAACGTCAACATCGTGCCGTCCTGGGCGGAGATGACCCTGGAAGCCCGGTCGACCGACAGTGCCGTCTGCGAGGACCTCACCGAACGCATCGAGACCCGGCTGCACGGCGCCGCGGCGATGCACGATCTGAGGCTGGAACTGCACCGCACCGGTGGGTCCACCACCATGCGCTGCGACCGTCCGCTCGTCGACGCCGTCGGACGGGTCGCGGCCGAACTCCTCGGCGACTCCGCCGCACCTGCGCTGTGGCGGATGAACGGCAGCGACGACGCCAGCCTGTTCGCGCGCGCGGTGCAGCAGAACGGTGGCATGGCCACCTACGCGGTGGTCGGCGCCGACCACCGTGCGCCCCACCACCACCCGTCGTTCGACATCGATGAATCCGCCATGGCCGTGGCTCTGGAGGTCCTCGACGAGCTCATCCGCATCCCACATCCCGGCGACTCACACCGCCTTGGCTCCCCGCCGCGGGGATCCCGAGCAGACCTGTCAACCGAACCGGGTTGACCGGCCCTGGTGCCCGGGAAACGGCGGTTCGGTGCGCACACTGAGCGCGCGAGAACGGCGCCGTCCTCGGGTTGGGCATGTCCCGCACACCTCAGCCCAGCTACCTTGACGTCAACGGAGACAGCAATGGCCAAGCCACCTTGGACCCGACCGGCGAAACGGGTCTTCTCCTCCACTCTCGAAGGTATCGAACGGGTCGGCAACCGCCTGCCGGATCCCTTCATGCTCTTCGTCTATCTCTTCGCCGTCCTCGCGGTCGTATCCACTGTCTTCGCTGCCTTCGGCACCACGGTGACCATCCCCGGCACGAGCAAACCGATCGCCATCCGAGGACTGTTCACCGGCGACGGAGCCGAGTTCCTGATCACCAAGATGATCGAGAACTTCATCGAGTTCCCGCCACTGGGCAACGTCTTGCTCATGCTCATGGCCGTGGGCGTCGCCGAACGAACCGGCCTGCTCAAGGCCGTCGTCCGGGCAGCTCTGACCTGGGTCCCCGGCCGGGTCCTGCCCTACGCCGTGGCATTCGTCGGTTTCCAGGCACACGTGATGTCCGACGTGTCGATGATCGTCATCCCGCCGCTGGCCGCGCTGTTGTTCCGTGAGGCCGGCAGACACCCCGTCGCCGGGCTCATCGGCGGCTTCGCCTGCGTCAGCGGTGGTTACGGGGCCGGCCTGCTGCTGGGCAGCTCCGACGCGCTGCTGGCCGGGATCACCAGCAAAGCGGTCGACATCCTGCCGATGGGCGCGGGCATCGACACCCACATCGCGATGAACTGGTTCTTCACCGCAGCCTCCGGGCTGGTGCTGCCGTTCGTGGGCGGCTGGATCACCGCCCACATCGTCGAACCCCGCCTGGGTACCTACCAGGACCTCGAAGCCGGCGACGACGAGGTGGCAAGCGGGCTCGACCCGGTCGAACGCCGGGGCCTGCGCAATGCCCTGATCACCCTCGCGGTCTACCTTCTCGTGGTCTTCGGAGGATGGCTCGTGCCGGGAAGCCCGCTTCGCGGCGACAACGGCGCGTTCGTCCCCTCCCCGTTCTTGAGCGGCCTCGTGCCCATCCTGTTCGTCGCTTTCATGGCCACGGGCATCGTCTACGGCATCAGCATCCGCGCCGTGACGTCCAATCGTGACGTACCCAGGCTCATGGCCGACTCGGTCAAGGAGGTCGCGGGCTACATCGTGCTGATCTTCGCGGTCTCCCAGTTCATCGCCCTGTTCTCCTGGACGAACGTGGGATCCCTGCTCGCGGTCAAGAGCGCCGAAGCCCTCACCGCACTCGGCCTGACCGGATTCGGTGGCATCCTGCTGTTCGTCGCGCTGGCCTCACTGCTCAACCTGTTCATCATCTCCGGCTCCGCCATGTGGTCCCTCATGGCGCCGGTGTTCATTCCAGCCTTCCTGCTGCTGGGATTCGAGCCTGGCCTCGTTCAGGCCGCGTTCCGAATCGGAGACTCCGCCACCCAGATCATCACCCCGATGAATCCCTACCTCCTGGTCCTGCTCACCTTCGTCCGCAAGTACCAACCGGGCACCGGGCTCGGCACGCTGATGGCGCGTCTGTCGATCTATGTCATCCCGTTCTGGGTGTTCTGGGCCGCGCTGCTCGCCGTCTTCTACTTCGCCGATATCCCCGTCGGCCCCGGCACCCCGATCCATCTCCCTCAGTGAGAGCCGCCTGGCCTTCCCTTCCGCAGGACCGGCGAACGGCAACGGACAGGACGGGACGTGCGAGCAGGCGATGAGGTCGTCACAACCCGCCGCCACCGCCGCTCGCAGCGTGTCCCGGATGAGTCCCAGGTCCTCGATCCTGGCCTCGACCTCGGCGAGTTTCGCGCTCGCTCTCACCTGCAACCCGGTCCTGCCATGCCGATGCGCGCCAAGATCGAGCAGTTCGGCGACCTCGTCGAGAGTGAACCCGAGTCGTTGGGCGGCCTTGATGACCCGGATGACGGTCACCGTCTCCGGCGGATACATCCGGTGCCCGCCCAACGTCCGGTCCGGCTCGGTCAGCAGCCCGACGCGCTCGTAGTACCGCAGGGTCTGCCGGTTCACGCCCGCCGCGTCGGCAATCTCCCCCGCACGCAGCCCGGTCATGCCGACGCCCCTTCAGCCCGTGCCGCAAGCGCCTCGAGCACATCGGCGTGCTGCTCTGGAACGGTGATTTCCAAGCACAGGCTGCCGCCGGTCACGATCAAGCCAAAGGTGAAGAACGAACAGCAGCCAACCTCCCGGACAGCGAGTTCGGCCGCGCGCGCAGCCACCTCAGGGCTCGGGGTGAGGTCCATCGACACGGAAGTCGCGCCCATGCGCCGGACCCCACGCACTGCCTCCGTGAACAACTCGTCGAACTCGGCGACACGCAGCGGACGTGCCGCGGTGGGCAACGTGCAGGCTTGCGGGGCCCAAAGCTCAGGTTCTGCGCTCATGCATCGACGGTAAGCCTGTACCTGGGTACCGGATGCAAGTCACTCACAGCCGCAAGATTCACGCTGCCTGTTTCCATTCGTCCAAGGCGGATGCACCCGGCTGCTGCGACGATGCACGCATGCCTAGCTGGGATGACGTAGTGACGATGGCGTCGCGCCTGCCCGAGGTCGAGGAAGCGACCTGGCACCGGACACCATCGCTGAAGGTGGCCGGGAAGGGCTTCGCGCGCCTGCGGACCGAGGCCGAAGGCGGGCTCGTGCTGATGTGCGAGCTGGACGAGAAAGCAGCGCTGCTCGCGACCGGTGACGCAGCCTTCTACACGACACCGCACTACGACGGGTACGGAGCGATCCTCGTCGACCTGGCGAAGGTCGACCCCGGCCAGCTGGCAGAACTGGTCGAGCAGGCGTGGCGGCTCAAGGCGTCCGCCAAGCTCCGCAAGGTGCTCGACGGTGACTCTTGATCGGCTGTAAGTCGCAGCCGCTAGCTCTGACAGCCACATCCCGACGCCGTTTTGGCCTCCGTGACGGTGACGGCCGGGTCGACCGACTGCTCACCGGACGTGCAGCAGGCGCTGACGCCACAGCAAGACGCTTCACTCTGCGCCGGCGCTGGTGCACCGGCAGACTCGATGCCGAGTGGCTTCACCGCACGAACAATGGCTCCGTGCATGCCATCGGCGGCCTCGAACGTCGGAGTGATCTCGATGCCGGTGAAGCCGGCGGCCTGCAAGCCTTCGCGGTACTCGGTGAAGGTGAGTGCTCCGGCGATGCACCCGACGTAGGAGCCGCGGTCGGCTCGCTCGGCAGGGGTGAGGTGGTCGTCGGCGACGACGTCGGAGATACCGAGACGGCCACCGGGACGCAGGACGCGGAAGGTCTCGGCGAACACGGCGGGCTTGTCGACGGAGAGGTTGATGACGCAGTTGGAGATGACGACGTCGATGGTGTTGCCGGGCAACGGGATGTCTTCGATGTTGCCCTTGAGGAACTCGACGTTGGTGGCGCCGGCCTTGTCCGCGTTGGACAGGGCGAGCGCGAGCATCTCGTCGGTCATGTCCAGGCCGTAGGCCTTGCCGGTCGGACCGACGCGGCGGGCCGAGAGCAGGACGTCGATGCCACCACCAGAGCCCAGGTCCAGAACTCGCTCACCCTCGCGGAGTTCGGCGACGGCGATGGGGTTGCCGCAGCCGAGTGAGGCGGCCACGGCCTCGGCTGGGAGTTCGTCGCGCTGGGCCGCCGGGTAGAGCGTGGCGCCGAAGGTCTCGTCGACCTCCACGGCCTGCGGTCCACAGCAGCCGCCCCCGCCCTGGACGACGGCGGTCGCGGCTGCGGCGTAGCGGGCACGGACGGTCTCGCGCAGCTCAGTCTGCTCACTCATGAGAGGTTCCTCCAAGCTGTATCGAAGTTTGTCTATGTATTGTTGCGCGAAACCCGAAGTGCCGTCAATATTGAAATATGTCGAAGCAAGAGGCCGGTTGCTGCGAGCCGCTGCCGGAAGACCGACTGGCAGCGGTTCAGGCGGCCGAGCTGGCGGGGATGTTCAAGGCGCTGGGCGACCCGGTGCGCCTGCGGCTGCTGTCGATGATCGCTTCCCGGTCCGAAGGCGGGGTCTGCGTCTGCGAGCTGACGCCGGCGTTCGAGCTGTCCCAGCCGACGATCTCGCATCACCTCAAGCTGCTGCGGCAGGCCGGTCTGGTCGACTGCGAGCGCCGGGGCACGTGGGTCTACTACTGGGTGCGCCCGGAGACGACCGACCGGATGGCCGCGATGCTGAGCAGCGTGCGGCAGCCGGTCACGGCCTGAGCGTCAGCGCGATCTTCGCGACCGTTGCCTTCGCGGTCGGCCCGACCCCGATGAGCGTCGCCGACGCGGGTCCGGTCCAGCCGCCGTAGCCGAGCAGGTGCAGGCGCGGCTCCCCGGTGGCGGTCGTACCGTCCACCGCGACGCGACCGTCGGCGGCGCGCACACGCAGCGGAGCCAGGTGGCTCAGGGCAGGGCGGAAGCCGGTGCACCACACGACGACGTCGGCTCCGGACAAGGCTTCGACGTCCGTCGGCACGGCCACGAGCAGTCCGTTGTCGCGGGCTTCGCGAACGGAAGGTACGGCCACGATGTCGCCGAGTTCGCTGACGCCGCCGCGCCGGGTGGCGATGTCGAACAGCGCTTTGCCGTCGATCTCGTCCGGCATGTACCGCGGCGGCCGGCGCGTCATCCAGGTCAGCTCGGTGTGCGGGATGAGGTCGGCGGCGATCTGCGCGCCGGAGTTGCCGCCGCCGACCACGACCACCTTCTGGCCGGCGAACTCGTGCGGGTCGCGGTAGTCGACGGTGTGCAACTGGCGGCCGGGCAGGTCCATCAGAGGCCGGAAGGGTCGCCACCAGGTGCCCGTCGCGCTGATGACGTGCCGTGCCGACCAAGTGCCGGAGTCGGTGTGCACCAGCAGGCGGTCGCCGTCGTGCGTCACCGAGGTGACCTGGACGGGCCGCTGGACGGGGATGTCGTAGCGCTTCTCGTAGGCCGCGAGGTAGTCGACGACGTGCTGTGCGGTCGGGTATCCGTCCGGAAAGGACGGCATGGGCCAGCCGGGCAGCGAGCTGTGACGGGCGACGGAGAACAGGCGCAGCGAGTCCCACGTGAGCGGCCATGCCCCACCTGGCACAGGTCGCGCGTCGAGCACCACGTGGTCGATGCCCGCTCGGCGCAGGTAGAAGGCGGCGGCCAGCCCTGCCTGGCCGCCGCCGGCCACCACGACGTCAGACCTGAGCACGAGCCGCCCAGCGACGACGCAACCAGAGGCTGACGTAGACGAGCGCGACGAGGACGGGCACCTCGATCAGCGGGCCGACCACACCCGCCAGGGCCTGCCCGGAGGTCACGCCGAACACCCCGATCGCGACGGCGATGGCGAGCTCGAAGTTGTTGCCCGCGGCGGTGAACGCCAGTGTCGTGGTCCGCTCGTAGGAGAGTCCGGACGCCTTGCCCAGCGCGTAGGAACCGGCCCACATGATCGCGAAGTAGACCAGCAGCGGCAGCGCGATCCGCACGACGTCGAGCGGCTTGTTCGTGATGGTCTCGCCCTGCAGCGCGAACAGGATGACGATCGTGAACAGCAAGCCGTACAACGCGATCGGACCGACCCGCGGCAGGAACTTGGACTCGTACCACTCCCGGCCACGGGTCCGCTCCCCCAGCTTGCGGCTCAGGTAGCCGGCCAGCAGAGGGATGCCGAGGAAGATGAGCACGGACTTGGCGATCTCCCACGCGGAGAAGTCCACCGACGCGGTGTCCAGACCGAGCCAGCCGGGCACCAGGTCGAGGTAGAACCAGCCGAGCACACCGAACATGACCACCTGGAACACGGAGTTCAACGCCACCAGCACGGCGGCGGCCTCGCGGTCGCCGCAGGCGAGGTCGTTCCAGATGATGACCATGGCGATGCAGCGGGCGAGGCCGACGATGATCAGCCCTGTCCGGTACTCCGGCAGATCAGCGAGGAAGATCCAGGCCAGCGCGAACATCAGCGCCGGACCCAGCACCCAGTTCAGCACCAGCGACAGCACCATCGTGCGGCGATCACGGGTGACGGTGTCGAGCTTGTCGTAGCGGACCTTCGCGAGCACCGGGTACATCATCAGCAGCAGGCCCAGGGCGATCGGCAACGAGACGCCGTCGACCTTCACGGCGTCCAGCACGCCCTGCAGGCCCGGAACGCCGCGGCCGAGCAGCAGGCCGGCGAGCATGGCGACGCCGATCCATACCGGCAGGAACCTGTCCAGAAAGGACAGTCGGTGCAACACGTCCGGTGCCGCGGTTTGCTTGGTGCTCAACAGGTTCTCCGTCAGGTCAGTCGCAGCAGGCGCTGCTGTCGCGCAGCGGTCCCCCTGGCGCCAGCACGGCGGCCAGGGTGTCGATGGCGGCGTTGTCGATGCGGTACCAGCTCCAGGTGCCGCGCCGCTCCCGGCTGAGCACACCGGCGTTGACGAGGATCTTGAGGTGGTGACTCAGCGAGGACTGCGGCATGTCGAACTGGTCGGCGAGGTCGCAGAAGCACGCCTCCTGCTCCTCGGTCCGCCGCACCAGCCCGACCAGTTCGACCCGGATCGGATCGCCGAGTGCCTTGAACAGGCGTGCGGCGGTCGTCGAGTCGAGCAGCGTCCGGTCCGGGCTCGTCATGACGATGACCATAACCGGTTGAATTGACAAAAGTCGATACACGGGGTGTGATCTGCATCGACATACTTCGGTCCAAGGAGATCTGATGTCCCGCACAAGCGGACTCCCTCAGCACGAGCTCACCGCCCAGCTGCTCCGGATCACCGACGAACTCTCCGACAAGTTCCACGGCGTGTTCAGCCGCGAGACCGTCGCCAAGGTCGTGGACGAGACCTACAACCTGCTCGCCGAGAACGCCACCGTCACCACCTACCTGCCGGTCCTGACCGCGCGCTTCACCAGGCAGCGGCTGACCGACCAGGGCCGCGCCGACGGCCTGACCACCATCACCGTGCCGCAGGTCCTGTTCGTCTGCGTCCACAACGCCGGCCGGTCCCAGATCGCCGCCGCACTGCTGGAGCACCACGCGTTCGGCAAGGTCTCCGTGCGCTCGGCGGGCAGCAAACCGACCGGCGCCATCCCGCAGACCGTCACCGACGCGCTGGCCGAGCTCGGCATCGAGCTGACCGAGGCTTTCCCCAAGCCGCTGACCGACGAGGTCGTGCGCGCCGCCGACGTCGTGGTCACCATGGGATGTGGCGACACCTGCCCGGTCCACACCGGCAAGCGCTACCTCGACTGGGACGTCGCCGACCCGGCGGGCGCGCCGCTGAACACCGTGCGGGAGATCCGCGACGACATCGACCGCCGCATCCGCGGCCTGCTGTCCGAACTTCTCCAGGACTGAGACACCGCTGTTCACCTGGATCACGCATCATGAGAACCACCGCAACGAGGAGATGACCGTGTCCAAGACCCCCGAGGTGCTGTTCGTCTGCGTGCACAACGCGGGCCGCTCCCAGATGGCCGCGGCACTGCTGCAGCACTACGGCATGGGGCGGATCAGCGTGCGTTCGGCCGGATCCGAGCCCGCGGAGAAGGTCAACCCGGCGGCCGCGGCCGCCGTGGCCGAGTGGGGGCTCGACATCACCGCCGAGGTCCCCTCGAAGCTCACGACCGAGGACGTCGAAGCCTCCGACGTCGTGATCACCATGGGCTGCGGCGACACCTGCCCGGTGTTCCCCGGCAAGCGCTACCTCGACTGGCAGCTCGACGACCCGGCGGGCCAGGGCATCGACTCGGTCCGTCCGATCCGCGACGACATCGACCGCCGCGTGCGCGGCCTGGTCGCCGAGCTGCTCGACTGACGCGGAACGCCGGCGGTCGGCAACACGGCCGCCGGCACCCCGGTCACACCCAGCACGACGAACACCGCCGGTACCGAGCCGGCCGCGCCGTCGTGTCAGCGTGCACTGGACGCGAGGCCGACCGTCAGTTCCCCCTGCTCCGGCGAGCCACAGCAACCACCCTCGTTCTTCGGCTCCTCCGGTGCGTCGAACACGCCCGCGCCACCGCACACCCCGGTCTCCGGCAGCACGAGCTCAACACGTCCGGCGGCCTCGTGATCGCCGGCGATCGCGGCCACCACGGACCTCGACTGCTCGTAGCCGGTCAGCGACAGGAACGTCGGCGCGCGGCCGTAGCTCTTGATGCCGACCAGGTAGACGTTCGGCTCGGGGTGGCGCAGCTCAGCCTCGCCGTGTGGGTAGACGGTGCCGCACGAGTGCACGTTGGGGTCGATGAGCGGCGCGAGCTTCGACGGCGCCTGCAGCACCGGGTCCAGGTCGAGCCGGACTTCCGACAGCCACGACAGATCAGGCCGGAACCCGGTCAGCACAACGATCTCGTCGATGCCTTCGACCTGGTGGCCGTCGAACGACTCCAGGGTGAGACTGCCGTCCGCCGCACGTTCGATCGCAGCGGTGCGGAACCCCGTGGCGGTCTCGACGTACCCGGCCTCAGCCGCCTTCCTCGCCCGCAGACCCAACGCACCGCGCGCCGGCAACTGGTCGGCCTCCCCACCACCGAACGCGTTGCCGACCGCACCGCGGCGCAGCAGCCACACGATCTTCGTGCCGGGCTCCTGCTCCGCGAGTTCCGCCAGCACGACCAACGCGGTGAGCGCGGAGTGCCCGCTGCCCGCGACCGCGATCCGCTTGCCCGCGTAACGAGAGCGTTCGGCCACGAGGTCCGGCACCCGGTAGGTGATCTTCTCGGCCGCAGCCTTCTCCCCCACCGCGGGAAGCCCGTCTCCGCCCAGCGGGTTCGGCGAGCCCCAGGTGCCCGAAGCGTCGATCACCGCACGCGCAGTGATCCGCTCTTCCCCCTCGGCGGTCTGCACATGCACGGTCAAAGGCTCGTCCTCGCGCCCGGAGTCCACGATCCGGTCGCGTCCGCGCCGTGCCACACCCACCACTCGGGCACCGAACCGCACCCTGTCACCCAGTACTTCGGCCAACGGCCGGAGGTAGCTTTCCACCCACTCCCCGCCGCTCGGGTACGCGTCCCCGTCCGGACGCACCCAGCCGGCCTCCTTCAGCAGTCGCTCGGCCGCCGGGTCGACGAGTTCGCTCCACTGCGAGAACAGCCGGACGTAGTTCCACTGCGACACGGCTGCACCGGCGCGATCGCCCGCCTCCAGCACGAGCACCTGCTCGCCCCGTTCGACCAAGTTCGCCGCCGCGGACAAACCCGCAGGCCCGGCACCCACCACGACGACTGGCAACTCGCTCACGACATACCCCTTGTATCGACATATCTCGAATCAACACCAGGGACTCTATCGACCGGGATCGATTGACGCAACCATCGATTTGCGTCGATACTTCAGCCATGACGACCACAGCGGCCGTGCTGCCGACCGACGACGCCGCGACCTACGCGGACTGGTTCGCGTGCCTCGCCGAACCGACCCGCGTACGACTCCTGCACGCCGTCGCCACGGCGGCACGCTCGATGACCGTCGGCGAGCTGACCGAACTGCTCGGCATCAGCCAGTCCACCTGCTCCCACCACGTGCGCAAGCTGGTCGAGGTCGGCTTCCTGCGCCAGCACAAGGAAGGTACCGCCACCCACGTCAGCGTGAACCCGTCGTGCTGCACCGGTCTACCTCACGCCGCCGACGTCGTCATGGGCGTGCTCGCACCGCGCCCGTGCTGCCCCGACAATCTTCCGGCAGACGTCCTGGTGCGCCCGCTGGAGATCTCCGACTGGAATGCCGTGCGCCGCATCTACGGCGAAGGCATCGCCACCGGCGACGCCACCTTCGAAACCGAAGTACCCCTGCGCAGGACGCTCGACGCCAAGTGGCTACCGGAGCACCGCTGGATCGCCGAGATCGACGGCAAGGTCGCGGGCTGGGCCGCCCTCACGGCCGTGTCCACACGGGACTGTTACGCCGGCGTCGCCGAGACATCCGTCTACGTAGGCACGGACTTCCGCGGCCGCCGTGTCGGCAAAGCCCTGGTGCACAAGCAGGTCAATGCCGCCGACGACGCGGGCCTCTGGACGTTGCAGACCTCGATCTTCCCCGAGAACCGCGCAAGCCTTGCCCTGCACCACTCCGCGGGCTTCCGCACCCTCGGCGTCCGCGAACGCATCGCGCAACACCACGGCGTGTGGCGCGACACCGTCTTCCTCGAACGCCGAACCGCCAACTGACACATCTGACCACCTGTCCGGCGCCGTGCTCGGCGACGACTACGGCGTGGACCACAGCCCGTCCTACCTGTGGAACTCGGCGACCTGGGAGATCAGCGAAGCGCTGCTGCCGCACCTGCGTTCGGTGCTCACCGGCGACTGGGACTCCAGCGAGATCATCCAGCGTGCCGTCGAGATCCGCGAGGGAACCATCGTGAACCCGCGCATCCTCTCGTTCCAGCATCGATCATTGGAGTACCCGCATGCCCGCGGCTGAGCTGCACGCCGCCGTACTGGCCGACCGCTCCGCTGCCGGTGACGTACGGCACCCGGTGTCACCACGGGAACTAATTCGGCCTCGGCGGTGTTGTACGGAGTGGTCGTAGAGTTTTGTGTTCGTGGTTCATCACGCTCGCGGAAACGATGTTGCGGGCGCTTCTTTCTTTTTCTTGCAGGACAAGCTGGAGAAGTCGCCGTCTGAACCCGGCCTGGGAACCGCATCCTGCGGCGCCCACACCCAGCACCAGCAAGGAGAAAGACAATGACTCAGGGAACCGTGAAGTGGTTCAACGCGGAGAAGGGCTTCGGCTTCCTCTCCCGTGAGAGCGGACCGGACGTCTTCGTGCACTACTCGGAGATCGACGGCGACGGCTACCGCAGCCTCGAGGACGCCCAGCGCGTCGAGTTCGAGGTCACCCAGGGCCCCAAGGGCCCGCAGGCCACCGCCGTCCGCGCCATCTGACCTCATACCGTGCTCCTGCCTGCTGACGCATGCCGGCGGAGACACCGACCCGGTGCCCCTCGACGATCCCCCGACCGAGGGGCACCGGCCTTTCACACCGATTACCACCGTTGCCGACGGGTATCCGCACGACGGAGAACGTCGCTGTTTCCGGAGGTAACAACGTGAGTGCGAAAGTCGAATCGATCGTCCCCCGAACAGATGCCGCGCCGCAGCCCATGCTGGCCGGCGAGAAGTCCCCGACCGAAATGTTCCTGGTCAAAATGTTCGTCGTGATACCGGCGCTGGCACTCGCCGCAGCGATTCCACTGGCCTGGGGCTGGGGCCTCGGCTGGGTCGACGTCGGCCTCGCCGTGTTCTTCTACACCCTCACCTCTCTCGGCGTGACGATCGGATTCCACCGCTATTTCACCCATGGAGCCTTCAAAGCCAACCGCGCGCTGCGGATCGCGCTCGCGATCACCGGCAGCATGGCCATGCAGGGCCCGATCATCGGCTGGGTCGCCGACCACCGCCGCCACCACGCCTACGCCGACCGCGAAGGCGACCCGCACTCGCCATGGCTCTTCGGCACCTCGGCCCTCGCGCTGGCAAAGGGCTTCCTGCACGCCCACATGGGCTGGATGTTCCGGCGGCAACTGACCAACGCCGCGCGCTTCGCGCCCGACCTGCTGGCCGACGCCGACATCCAGCGCGTCAACCGCTGGTTCCCCGCGCTGACCGCCGCGACACTGCTCGCACCCGCACTCGCCGGAGGTCTGATCACCTGGAGCTGGTGGGGTGCGCTCACCGCGTTCTTCTGGGCGAGTCTCGTCCGCGTCGCCGTGCTGCACCACGTCACCTGGTCGGTCAACTCGATCTGCCACATGATCGGCGACCGGCCGTTCGAGGCGCGTGACAAGTCCGCCAACTTCTGGCCACTGGCGATCCTGTCGATGGGCGAGTCCTGGCACAACTCCCACCACGCCGACCCCACCTGCGCCCGCCACGGCGTCCGCCGAGGTCAGCTCGACATCTCCGCACGCCTGATCTGGGTCTTCGAGAAGCTCGGCTGGGCCACCCACGTCCGCTGGCCGAGGCCGGAACGTCTCGCCCGCAAGCTCAAGACCACCCCGTCCTGACATCAGTGGAACAGTTGGGCTGTCAGCGGACGCAAAGGTTCGCTGCCCCTCACTCGCGCCTGACTCCGCGGAGGACACATGGCCAGGCGATCGACCGGACCCGCACCGGGCGACGTGCCCGCGGATGTGGCGGCGTTCGTCCAGGCACTCCGGGAGATCAGCCTGGCGGGGAGGACTCTTTCGGCCAAGGAACGCCACGACCTGCACGGCGCGGGTGCCGACGCGGCGGAACGTGGTGTGCCGCTGCGCGAGCTGATCAAGGGGCATCTCGCGGAGATGTGGCGATCATGGGCGACCCTGCCGGGCGTGGCCGCCGCCCAGAACACCGATGCCCTGAAACGAATCGGTGAAGCCGTGTTCCGGGCAGCGGAGGACGCCGTCGGCGAACTGACGAAGGGATACGAGGAGACCCAGCGCTGGACCGTGCGCAGGGACGAGTCGCTGCGTCGCGAGTTCATCGACGACCTGCTCACCGGACGCGATCTCGGCCAGCTCGCGGAACGTGCCGAGCGGTACGGGCTGCAGCTCGCCGGCACGAACGTCGTCGCGGCGGCGTCCGCGTCACAGCCGTTCCTCGACTCGGGCGCGGCGACGTCTAGCGTCCAGGCCGCGATGAGCCTGCGGTTCAGCTCCCGCCACGTGCTCGTGGCCGCGCGCGAGGGCCTCCTGGTGTGCGTGGTCCCGCACGACCTCGCCGGCGCACCCGAGGAGTTCGCGCGTCAGGTCAGCGAGGTCGTGGGACGGAGCTCCCGGTGGCGGGTCGGTCTCGGCCAGCCGCAGTCCGGTCCTGGCGGAGCGGTCCGTTCCTTCGAGCAGGCCCGCAACGCCCTCGACATCGCCGACCGCCTCGATCTGGGCGAACGGTTCGTCAAAGCCGCGGATCTCCTGGTCTACCAAGTGCTTCTGCGTGACAGCGCGGCACTCGGCGAGCTCGTCACCGCTGTCCTCGAGCCGTTGCACGGGGCGCGTGGAGGAGCTGAGCGTCTGATGAACACGCTGGATGCGTATTTCGCTTCCGGACGAGTCACGACCGCCACCGCGCTCACGCTCGGCATCGGCGTACGCACGGTCACCTATCGCCTCGACCGCGTCCGCGAGCTGACCGGCTACCGCGCCGACGATCCCGCCCAGGCGTTCACGCTTCAGGTGGCGGTGCTCGGGGCGCGCCTGCTCGGCTGGCCCTGATTGCCGGGCACCGGCAGACAACGGCGGTCCAACTGGCCGGGCGGACGCCTGTCCGCCGGGCCGTATCGGGCCGACGATGGTGGGGAGACGTCGTACGTTTGAGGCGTACCTCCATCTAGGGAGGGTCGCACCATGGATCCCTGGCTCATCTGGCTGATCATCGCGCTGGGGCTGGCCATCGCCGAGATCTTCACGCTCACCGCGGCACTCGGCATGCTCGCGGTCGCGGGGGTCGTCACGGCGGGGACGGCGGCGATCGGCCTGCCGGTTCCCGGCCAGTTGATGGTGTTCAGCGTCGTGTCTGCCGCGGGCGTGCTGCTGGTCAGGCCGTGGGCGCGGCGAATGATGCTGCAGCCCCGGCTCGAACAGTTCGGTGTCGACGCGTTGGTCGGTGCGTCCGGCTACGTGCTGCGCGAGGTGAACAACCACGAAGGTCTGGTGCGTCTCCGCGGTGAGGACTGGACGGCTCGTCCCTACGACGAGTCCCTCGTCATCCCCGCCGGGCGCACGGTCGACGTACTGCACATCGACGGCAGCACCGCCGTCGTCTACCCACGGGAGTGAGCCATGTCCACACTGCTCGTCGCCGGACTCGTGCTCGCGATTTTCGCGGCGTTCACCGTCCTGCGCGCCGTGCGCATCGTGCCACAGGCCCGCGCGCGCAACGTCGAACGCCTGGGCCGGTACCAGCGCACCCTCACGCCCGGTCTCAACTTCGTCATCCCCTACATCGACCGCGTCTACCCGCCGATCGACCTGCGTGAGCAGGTGGTCTCGTTCCAGCCACAACCGGTGATCACCGAGGACAACCTGGTCGTGCAGATCGACACGGTGCTGTACTTCCAGGTCACCGATCCTCGTTCCGCCGCCTACGAGATCGCGAGCTTCCTGCAGGCGGTCGAACAGCTCACCGTCACCACCCTGCGCAACGTCGTGGGATCCATGGATCTCGAGAAGACCCTCACCTCACGCGACACGATCAACAACCAGTTGCGCGGCGTGCTCGACGACGCGACGGGCAAGTGGGGTCTGCGGGTCAACCGCGTGGAGATCAAGGCCATCGATCCGCCGCAGAGCATCAAGGAGGCGATGGAGAAGCAGATGCGCGCCGAACGCGACAAGCGGGCCGCGATCCTGACCGCCGAGGGACAGCGGCAGTCGCAGATCCTCACGGCCGAGGGTGACAAGCAGGCCGCCGTGTTGCGCGCCGAAGGGCATCGAGCCGCCACCATCCTCGAGGCGGAGGGCCAGTCCCGCGCGATCGACCAGGTCTTCCAGGCGATCCACCGCAACGACCCGGACCCCAAGCTGCTCGCCTACCAGTACCTCCAGGTCCTGCCGAAGCTCGCGCAGGGAGAGGGCAACACGTTCTGGGTGATTCCGAGCGAGGTCACCACCGCGCTGCGCGACGTCTCGAAGGCGTTCTCCGAGACGCTGCCGCGATCGGCCGCCGCCAGGACCGACGACGCCGTCGAAGCCGCCACCGCGCAGGCGGAGAAGGACGTCGCGCAGGCGAGCGAGGCAGCCGCCGAAGCGGTCTCGGACGCCGCGGACGCCGCCACGCCGGTGAACGCGCTGCGCCCGGAACTGGCAGGTCGCTGAGAGGACAGGGATAGTCGGTGGCGAGCTCGGGAGGTGCGTGGCGGTGGGGTTACCAGAGGACGAGCAGCGCGAACTGGACGCCATCGAGCGACGTCTCGCCGAGGACGATCCCAAGTTCGCCTCCAAACTCGTCAGGACGCCGCCACCGCATCACCGGTTGCCGCCGCGCGCGCTGAAGTTGATCAGCCTGCTGCTGATCTACGTGGTCGGGCTGGTGGTGGTCATCACGGGCGTGTCGCTGTCGTCGATCGTGCTGATCGCGCTCGGTGCGGCTGTGACCGCGGTCAGCCCGGTGATCATCGTCGTCCAGACCTGGCGCACCCGCCGAAACGACGAGCCATCGGGCTGATCCGCGTTCCTGCCAAGATCACATGAACACGGCTCAAGACGTGATCGTGGGGTACGGTCGGGCTGTTGCCGTGTTGAGCGGCATGGTGTGCCGGGAAGTCTGGTCGGCGATGCGGCCGACGACACCCGGAGTGAGTTTTGGAACCCGTGAAGACCCGGCTGTTCAGCCGCGCGTCCTGGCCCGAGGCCAAGCGCATCGCCGACCTGCTCCGCCTCGAGACCGTCGGCGGCGTCATCATGCTGATCGCGGCGGTGGTCGGCCTGGTCTGGGCGAACTCGCCATGGGCGTCGATCTACGAGACCCTGCGCTCCATCGAGATCAGCCCCGAGTCACTGCACCTGCGGCTCAGTCTCGCCGAATGGGCGTCCGACGGCCTGCTGGTGATCTTCTTCTTCGTCGCGGGCCTGGAGCTCAAACGCGAGTTTGTCGCGGGCGACCTGCGCGATCCTCGTCGTGCCGCCGTTCCGATCGCGGCGGCGTTCGGCGGCGTCCTCGTGCCGGCGTTGATCTACACCGCGGTCAACCTGGGCGGTGGGCCCGCGCTGTCCGGCTGGGCCATCCCCACCGCCACCGACATCGCGTTCGCACTCGCGGTGCTCGCGGTGATCGGCCGGTGCCTCCCGTCGGCGCTGCGGACGTTCCTGCTGACCCTCGCGGTCGTGGACGACCTGATCGCGATCGTCATCATCGCCCTGTTCTACACCGATGACCTGTCGGTGCTGCCGTTGCTGCTGATGTTCGTCCCGCTGGCCTTGTTCACGGTGCTCGTCCAGCGACGTATCCGGTCATGGTGGCTGCTGATCCCCTTGGCGGTGGCGACGTGGGCACTCATGCACGCCTCCGGTGTGCACGCGACCGTGGCAGGCGTGTTGCTCGGGTTCGCGGTGCCGGTGATCCGCCGGTCCGGCGAAGGCCCTGGCCTGGCCGAAACGTTCCAGCACCGGTGGCAACCTCTGTCCGCCGGTGTCGCTGTGCCGATCTTCGCCTTCTTCGCCGCCGGCGTCTCGATCGGAGGCCTGAGCGGTTTCGTCACCTCGCTCACCGACAGCGTCACGCTTGGCATCGTGCTCGGTCTGCTGGTGGGCAAACCGATCGGCATCACCGCGGCCACCTGGCTGGTCGCGCGGTTCACCAAGGCTGATCTGGACGACGACCTCGCGTGGATCGACGTGGTCGGCCTGTCGATCCTCGCCGGTATCGGGTTCACCGTCTCGCTGCTGGTCAGCGAGCTGTCGTTCGGTGAGGGCAGCGCGGACTACAGCAACGCGAAGGTGGCCGTGCTGCTGGGTTCCGTGCTGTCGGCGTTGATCGCGACGGTGGTCCTGCGTGTGCGCAACAGGGTGTATCGGCGCATCTTCGAGGAAGAGAACCGCGACGCGGACAACGACGGCATCCCGGACGTGCACCAGGTCGATCAGGGGCGTGGGGACCGGTCGGGCTGATCGTTCAGCGACTCCATCACTGCTGCTCCCGAGCAGGCCGCTCAGGCTGCCCGGTGGGCAGGCCGTCCGGGGGCTCGACACTCAACGCCTTCGCCACGGGCACGTCCGTCGACGAGTGCAGGACGATCGACAACGCGATGGTGATCGCGACCAGGTCGAACACGTGCTCGCCGGCGGGTATCCCCGCTTGCAGCACGAGCAGCCCGTAGACCACGGACGCGAAACCCTTGGGGCCGAACCACGCGGCGACGGACCGCTCGCGTGCGGGCAGCGGCGTGCGCAGCAGCGACAGCATCATCGCCGCCGGCCGCACGAGCAGGATCGCGATGACCGCGACCGCCCAGTCCCCCACGCTCAGGTGCGAGATGCGCTCGGGCGTGATCAGCGCGCCGAAGACGAGCAGTGCCGCGAACTTGGTGATCTCGGACAGCAGGTCACCGAAGTGCTCGAAGTGTTCTGCCGCAACGCGATCCAGCGTCGCGATCGTCGACCCCGCGGCGAACGCGGCGAGATAGGGGTTGGCGTGGGTGAGGTGGCAGGTCGCGTACAGCATCACCGCGATCGCCAACGGGCCGAGCGCCTGCAGCCGCGGTTCGGCGGTGAAGATCCGCAACCGCCACGCCAGCACCACGACCGCGGGAATCACGACGCCCAGCGCTAGCCCGGCAGCCAGTTCGATGCCGATGGTGAGGAAGTCGGTGTCCCTGTTCGCCGCGGTCGCCAGGAAGATCAGCACGAACGGCAGCGCGAGACCGTCGTTGAGCCCGGACTCGACGTTGAGCAGCCGCCGCAACCGCATCGGCACGTCGGTGCGGCCGACGATGGCGGACGCGAACACCGGGTCGGTCGGCGAGAGGATCGCGCCGATCAGGAACGAGGTCGTCCAGTCCAGGCCGGTGAGGAAGTGCGTCGGCACGGCGATGCCGACCATGGTCAGCGGCATGGCCAGGCCCAGCGCCCTGCCCGAGAGCCGCCACCCCTGCTTCAGGTCGGGCAGTCCCGCGCGCTGGCCATCGGTGAACAGGACCGTGAACAGCGCGAGATCAGCCAGAACGGTGACGAACGCGCTGTTGGACGGAATGTCGACGAGCCCGAGACCGCCCTGCCCGATCAACGCTCCGGCGACCAGGAACATCAACGCGGTCGACAGGATCGTGCGAGCGGCGAGACCGGACAGCGAGACGCTGATCAGCAGGACCAGACCGAATGCGAGCACCAGCGCCATCGACGAACCCCGTCCACGTCAACCAAGCCCACCGCGGTTTCGCGACGGGCGTTGCCGACCAGACTTCCCGGCGCACCGCGCGCAAACATGCCGTAAAGGTCTGCTCGAAGCAAACCGGTAGGTCTCGACACGAGCTGAACAAACGTTTAGTGTTCTGAACATGCGTTCAGCCTCTGATCTGACGGCGCGGGCTCGTATCCGCGACGCGGCGCTGGCCCGGTTCGGCACCGACGGCATCGCCGGAACGTCGGTCCGCGCGGTGGCCGCGGATGCCGGGGTCTCGCCGGCTCTGGTCATGCACCACTTCGGTTCCAAGGACGAACTGCGGCAGGCTTGCGACGACTACGTCCTCGACTCGATCCGCAACGGCGGCGAGGCCGCGACCGAGGCGTTGGGCGAGATCCTGCGAGCAGCGACGCCGGTCCGGCGTTACCTGGCGAGAGCGTTGCTCGATGACACGCCCGCGGCCGGTGCTTTGTTCGCCGAGATCGTCGAACGCACCGAGGCGTGGCTCGCGGCCGGCGAGGACGAGGGTTGGGTGCGTGCTTCAGCGGACGCCAAGGCGCGGGCGGTCACCTACGTGTCGTGGTTGCTCGCACCACTGGTGCTCGGCAATCAGGTGGGTCGCCTACTGGGCGGTGATCCGGCCGAGACCGCGACGGCAGTACGCGGAGCCCGTGCCGGTCTGGAGATGCTGACCCACGGCCTGTTCGCCGACGACCGCTGGCTGACGGCGTTCACCGACATCGAGAAGAGGACGAGGCCGTGAAGGTCCTGCTGGTCACCCACGGCACACGCGGAGACGTGCAACCGTTGCTGGCGTTGGCGGTGGCGCTCAGGAAGGCGGGTCACGAGGCGCTGCTGGCCGCACCGGAATCGTTCGCTTCCAGCGCACTGACGCAGGACGTCGAGTTCGCGCCGTTGGACAACGGCCCCAACAGGTTGCTCGAAGATCCGCTGATGGCCGAGGCGATCGAGGGCGGGTATCGCGGCCTTCGCGGCAAGATCACCGCCCTGTCGGCCATCAGGCGCATCAAGCCGTTGATGGCCGACGTGCTGCGCGATGCCGGTGCGGTCGCGCGGTCCAGCGGCGCGGATCTCGTGGTGCACACGCCGAGCGTGCCCGCACAACACGCGGCGGAGATGCTCGGCGTGCCCGCGGTGCTCGCCGCGCTGCAACCCGGCTGGGTGCCGACGTCGGAGTTCCCGTGCCCGATGGTGCCGCTGCCCCGGCTGCCCCGGTTCCTCAACCGGGCGACCTACCTCACGGTGTGGGCGACCCTGCGCGCCTACTCCGGCATCGTCAACACGTGGCGCACCAACGACCTCGGCCTGCCACGCGGCCAGGGCCCACGTCAGGCCCACGTTCTGCAAGCGTTCAGCGCCCTCGTCACGCCCGTTGATCCCGCGTGGCCGGATTCGGTGCGCACCATCGGGTTCTGGTACCTGCCGCGGGAAGCGAACTGGGAGCCGGACGCGACCCTGCAGGAGTTCCTGGATGCCGGCCCGGCACCGGTCTACATCGGGTTCGGCAGCATGGCGGGACGTGACGCGCAGCGCACCGGTGACATCGTCGCCGAGGCGGCGCGGGCGGCCGGAGTGCGCGCGATCGTCGCGACAGGGTGGGGTGGGCTCGCCGCGCGCTCGTCGGACGATCTTCTGGTGATCGACCAGGTGCCCCACGACTGGCTTTTCGGCCAGGTGCGCGCGGTGGTGCACCACGGTGGCGGAGGGACGACAGCGGCAGCACTCGCCGCGGGCGTGCCGCAGGTCGTGTGCCCGTTCGTCGCGGACCAGCCGCACTGGGCTCAGCGGATGCATGCAGTCGGTGTCGCACCACAACCCGTGCCGTACAGGAAGCTCGCTGTCGACACACTGTCCGGCGCGATCACCCAGGCCCTGGCACTGCGGAAGCGTGCAGGAGAGGTCGGCGAGCAGATACGGGCCGAGAACGGCGTCAATGCCACGGTGCGCGAGCTGGAGAGGATCCACAATGGACGTGGCTGACCGCGTCGCCAAGACGTTCCGCATGTCCGACGAGGCGTGGCAGCGGCACGCCAACCCGTGGAGTGTGTGGACGCGGTTCGCCGCGATTCCCCTGATGCTGCTGGCGATCTGGAGCCGCACGTGGATCGCGTGGTGGAGCCTCGTGCCGGTCGCGGCTGTGATCGTCTGGCTGTTCGTCAACCCGAGAGCGTTTCCGCCGGTGCGTGAACCACGTAGCTGGGCCGCGCGCGGCATCTACGGCGAACGCGCCTGGCTGGAGGATCGCGACCTCGTGCCACCGGATCATCGGCGGGTCCTGCGTCTGCTGGTCGCGCTGGGCATCATCGGCTTCGGCCTGATGGTGTGGGGTCTGGTCATGCTCTCGGTGTGGCCGACGGTCTTCGGCACGACGCTGGTCGTGGTGGCGCAGCTGTGGCGGATCGACCGCTTCGGCTGGCTGTGGGAGCGCCATCGGGCTCACCGGTCCTGATCTGCGTTGCGCCACCACAGCGCCGTCGCCGCCACTCCCACCACTCCGACGAGAACCACCAGGGCCACGCCGAGCAAGCCGGGCGACCCAGCGTCCGGTCCAGCCAGTCCGCTGAACAGTGCCGGTATCGACCACGGGAAGTACTGGCCATATCCCAGCGCGGCAACGACCTGTGCACTGAAGATCGCGGCCATCAGCACACCGACACCGGGCAGGTAGCCGCGGCCGGCACTGGCCGCGAGAGCGATCGGCGTCGTGAGCAGGACCGCCATCACCGCGGTCACAGCCATCGTCGCCACGCCGGACACCGCCAGGTCGGCGGACCATCCCGGTAGCCCGAGCATCGTGCCGATCGCCAGTCCGAGCACGACCAGTTGCACAGTCAGGGCAAGGCACCACGCGCCCGCCACGACGAACTTCGCCAGCACGATCGTGGTCCGCGCACTCGGCAACGCCAGCAGATCCTTCACGGTGTTCTGGCTGAACTCGCGGCCGAACAACCACACCGACACCATGCCGAACACCAGCATCCCGCCGACTGCCGTCGTCTGCGCGAGGAAACCCAGGTACGACGGCCAGTCCGCGTCGCCGCCGACCAGTGCGGCCTTGGTGCCGATCAGCCCATCGCTGCGTATCCCTGGCTGGGACAGGCAACACGCTCAAAGCCGGCACATACTCGGATCCATGAGCGGAACTACACGGCTCGGTGACTTCCTCAAGGCGCGGCGCTCGCAGCTTCGTCCGGATGTTCTCGTGAACCGGGTCAGCGCGGCGTCACCGCCACCTCACGGCCGCTGACGGCCGCTGCAGTCCTCCACCTGGGCGAAGCACGCCCTGGCGGTGATCACCCCCTGAAAGGCGCGGCGCTGCCGCATGCCTGAAAACAGTGAGGAAAGCATGTCCGCGAAACTTGCCAAGCAGTCACTCGTAGCCGCTGTCCTGGCCGCGAGTTCGCTGTTCGCGCTCGGCGCCGCTCCGGCGTCGGCCGCCTCCTTCCCGCTGTGCGCGGCGCGCGTCGTCCAGCACTTCGACCTGGACAAGGGGCAGACTCCCGAAAGCATCGTGCTCTCCCCGAACGGCACGGCCTACGTGGCCTTCGCCAAGGCCCGGCAGATCGCCGAGATCTCGCCCAGGGGCGCAGTCCGGATCCTGGCCACGCTGCCCGCGCCCGCGGACGGCGGAGTCAACACCCCCGCCATGGGTTTCCCCCTGACGGTCGGTATCGACCGCGCTTCCGACGGCACCCTGTACTTCCTGTACGCCACCGGAACCGCCGACCTCACCGGCGTGTGGCGCCTGCGTCCCGGCGGCACGCCGCAGCGCATCGCGGCGTTGCCCGCCACCAGCCTGCCGAACGGCCTCGCACTCGACCAGAGGACTCGTAGCCTCTACGTCGCGGACTCCACCGGTGCCGTCTGGCGGGTGTCCACTAAGGATGGTGCCGCGACGGTCTGGTCGTCTGACAGGGAGCTCGCACCGGCCGGCTTCCTCGGCGCGAACGGGATCAAGCTCCGCGCCGGAGCCGCATGGGTGACGAACCTCGACCAGGGCACCATCGTGCGCATTCCGTTGCACACCAACGGAAAAGCGGGTTTCGCACAGGTCACCGCCACCGGCCTGACCGGAATCGACGACTTCGCCTTCACCGGCAAGGGCAACGAGATCATCGCCGCCCTGAACACCACCAACCAGGTCGCGCTCGTCAAGCCCGACGGCACCCACCACGTGGTGCTGACCGCCGCCGACGGACTCCAGGGCCCGACCGCGATCGCACTGCGCGGCCGCGCCGTCTACGTGCCCAGCGCCGCCTACCTCACCGCGAAGGACCCCAACCTGCTGCGGGCCCACCTGGCGCGCTGACAGTCCGCATCACCGGAAACCAGTGAGGTAACACGATGAACGAGCTCAAACTCGGTGATGTCACGGTCACCAGGGTCGAGGAGATGCACGGCCCGATCATGCCGGCCGGCCAGTTCTTCCCCGACCTGCCCACGTTGGCCTGGCAGGACAACCGCGCGGTGCTGGTGCCCGATCACCTCGGCGAGCAGGACGACATGGTCCACGTCGCCATGCAGACCTGGCTGCTGCGCAGCGAAGGCAAGGTCGTTCTGATCGACACCGGTGTCGGCAACGACAAGTCACGGCCCGCGGTCGACGCGTGGGACCACCTGCAGTCGAACTACCTCGACAACCTCGCCTCGGCCGGTGTGTCGCCGGAGGAAGTCGACCTCGTGATCAACACCCACCTGCACGTCGACCACGTCGGCTGGAACACCCGGCTGGTCGGCGGCGCCTGGGTGCCCACGTTCCCCAACGCCGCCTACCTGATGCCCAAGGCGGACTTCGAGTTCTGGAACCCCGCCAACAACTCCGGCATCGCGGGCGGCGTCAACGAGAACGTCTTCACCGACAGCGTCGCTCCCGTCCACGAGGCCGGCCAGGTCCAGCTGTGGGAAGGTGGCCACACGATCGACGCGAACCTGCGGCTGGAAGAGGCCTCCGGCCACACCCCCGGTTCGAGTGTCGTCCTGCTGGACTCCGCAGGCGACCGGGCCCTCTTCGCGGGTGATCTCCTGCACACCCCGTTGCAGATCATGCACCCCGACCACAACAGCTGCTTCTGCGAAGACCCTGTCCGCGCTCGCTCCACCCGGCGCAGGCTGCTCGGCTGGGCCGCGGACACCAACGCTCTCGTACTGCCCGCGCACTTCAGCGGCCACGGAGCACTGGAGGTGGCGAGCCGGGGCGACGCGTTCGAGATCAAGAACTGGGCCCCGTTCACCCGGTACTGACAGCACGGTCGGAGGCCGTCACCCAGCTGTGGTGACGGCCTCCGGCTTCCGCACATCGTCGAGGAAGTCCCATGCCATCAACCGATGCCGCCATCGTCACCACCACCTCCGGCCCGATCCGCGGCCGCGCCCACGAGCACGGCACCGTCTACCTCTCGGTGCCCTACGCCGCTCCTCCGGTCGCCGGCGCCCGGTTCACCGAGCCGGGTCCTCATCCCGGGTGGACCGAGGTCCGGGAGGCGACACAGCGAGGAGCCACCGCGCCGCAGCCTGTCCGGGACCGCTTCGGAGTCCTCGACATGTCCCCCTTCTTCGGCCCCGGCTGGCTGCGTGGCGACGACTACCTGACCGTCAACGTCTGGGCCCCGAGACAGGACGGGCCGCATCCCGTCATGGTCTTCGTCCACGGCGGCGGCTTCATCGCGGGCTCCAGCCACGCACCGCTCTACGACGGGTCGGCCTTCGCACGCGACGGGGTCGTCCTGGTCTCCGTCAACTATCGCCTGGGCGCTTCCGGCTTCCTGCACCTGCCCGACGCTCCGGACAACCGCGGCCTGCTCGACGTGCGGGCCGCACTGGGCTGGGTGCGGGACAACATCCACAACTTCGGCGGTGACACGGGCAACGTCACCCTGTTCGGCCAGTCCGCCGGAGCCATCATCGTCGGCGGCCTCCTCGCCGATCCGCTGTCATCAGGCCTGTTCCAGCGCGCAATCGTCCAAAGTGGAAGCGGTACCGCCACCTTCACCCCCGAGCAGGCGAGCATCGTCACCGCGGCAGTCGGACACGAGCTGGGATTCGCTCCCACGGCGGCGAGCCTGGCCGACGTTCCCGACGAACGCCTCGTCGCGCTCCTGCCGCGCCTCAACGATCTGGATCTACGGACCTCCTCCCACCACGACCCACTCGGCGGCATCACCCGCTTCGGCCTCGTCACCCAGGACCAACCCGCCGCCGCGGTGGCCGCCGGGCACGGTGCGGACGTCGACCTGCTGATCGGGTCGAACCTCGACGAGGGCAGCCTCTACCTGGCACCACTAGGCCTGCTCGAGGCCACCACCGACGCCGACGTCCACGCCGCGGCAGCACGCTTCCACCCCGACCCTGATGCCGCGGTGCGCGCGTACCGGCAACAACACCCTTCGGCCGGCCCCGCAGAACTCCGTGTCGTCATCCTCGGCGACGGGCTGTTCCGCTCCGGCACCCGCGCCCTGGCCACCGCACATGCCACCGCCACGCCAGGCCGCACCTACCACTACGAGTTCGGCTGGCGCTCCGACGCGATCGGCGGTCAGCTGGGCGCGAGTCACGTCATGGAACTCCCGTTCGTATTCGACAGGCTCTCCCTGACCACGTTGCACGGACCGAACGCGCTACTGGGCAAGGCCGAGGCACCCGCCGGACTCGCGTCCTCGATGCACCAGACGTGGGTCAGGTTCGCGGAGACGGGCAACCCCGGCTGGCGCAGCCACGATCCGGTCGACGGCTACGTCCATTCGATCGGAGCGACCACGACCGCCTCGGCACTCAGTGACGACGTCGGCGGCTGAGCAGCAGGACGGCGATTCCACCGATGGTGAGCAGGGAAGCCAGGAGAACCGCTGTGCCAAGGCCGCCGACGCCGGTCGAGGCCAGACCGCCGCGGACGGGCGCGGGTGCGGATGTGGTGGTCGGTGGGGTGCTGGGCGCCTTGGTGGTCGTCGTGGCCGGAGGTGCGCACGAGCGGCCGGCCGTCGGATCCACGTCGCCCACGGCGATCGTGAAGACGTCGCTGTCAGTGGCAGTGCGGCCATCGGCGAGGGTCGCGGTGACGTCCACGGTGACGCGGTAGGTCCCCTCGGCGCTGAAGGCCCAGTTGGCGTGGGCGTGCGTGCCCAGCGGAACGGTGATCACGTCCGGGAGGCCGTCGGCCGAGTCGACCAGGACGGTCGGGGTGAGGCCGGTGAGGAACACGGCCATGCGACCTGGACCGTCCACAGCGGACATTCGAACGCTGACGTCGCCGGAGATGTCCTGCGGGTGCAGGGACTCGGTGTTCCAGCCCGCCCAGACGATGCCGGGGATCTGGGTTTGCGGGATGAGCCACACAGGTGCGCCGGGTGAGCCGAGGAAGCCGTAGGCCGGGTCGTCCGGCACGGTGTTGCGGGCCGCGGGAACGAGGTGCAGCACCACGTCGGAAGGATCGCGCCACACCGCCGCGTCCGGCCCAGTGGTGCCGTCCTTGACCTCGGTGCGCAACGCGCCCTCGCGGAGACGTGGGGCGATGAGGTCGACATGGCCATCGTTCAGCACGACGCACGATGCCGGGGGCACGGTGGTTGTCGTCGAGGCGGTCGTCGTGGTGGCGGCGGTGGTGGTCGTCGTGGTCGTCGTTGTGGTGGTCGTCGTTGTGGTGGTGGTGGTGGGTACGCCTGGTCGGACAGTGCCGGGATCGATGTCGCCGACGGCGATCGTGTAGGTCGTGGTGTCGCGCAGCGGTGCGCCCGCGGGCGTCGTGGCTTCGACGGTGAACGCGAGCCGGTAGACGCCCTGCGCGGAGAACGTCCAGTTCGCGTGGGCGTGTGTGCCCAGCGTCAGTGGGTGGTGTTGTGGCAGGGGTTGAGCGGTGTCGAAGATGCGGGGCAGCGGCTCGCCGAACGGACCGGACTGGAAGACCGTCAGCCTGCCCGGTGCGGGGGCGTCCCGCTGGTCACCGGAGACGGAGTCGAGCGTCCAGCGCACGGAGTTCGGATCCACCTGGGCCGCGGTGAGGGACTCGGTGTTCCAGCCCGCCCAGACGACGTTGGGGTCCTGCACCTCGGGGATGAGCCAGAGATCGCTGCCGGCCGGGCCGAGGAACGCGTACTCGGGCAGGTCGGGCACCTGGAGGCGGGACTCCGGCCGCACGTGCGTGACGACCTGCTCGGGGTCGTGCCACGTCGGCGGTGTGGTGTTGCCGTCCTTGTAACGCACGTCCAGGACGCCCTCGGTCACGACCGGTGCGAGCAGGTCGACGTGGCCCTGGTCGATGACGGTCGTGGTGTCCTGGGCGAAGGCCGTGGCGAGGGACAGCGAGGTGAGCGCGGCCACCGTCACGGTGGCGAGCGCGGCCAAGCCGCGGTTCAAGGTGCTCACGAGGTCTTCTCCTGGACGCGGCGGCGGGTGATGACGAGCACGGCCACACCCGAGGCGAGCAGAGCCAGGCCCAGGCCGGTGACGGCGGGCAGGCCGGCGGGGCCGGTCGACGCGAGAGCGGTGGTGGGATTGCGGTTGGCGGTGCCGGGCTGCTGCTGCGTCGGTGACGAGGTGCCGTCGCCGATCGTGAAGGTGTAGGTCTCGGTGTCGGTCAGCGGTCCGCCGGCACCGGGTGCGGTGGCGGTGAACGTGAGGCGGTAGCGGCCAGGTTCGGCGAACACCCAGTTGGCGTGGGCGTGCGTGCCCAGTGGCACGGACTGCACGTCCGGGAGACCGTCGGTGCTGTTGAAGAGGACCGACGGCTCGCCGAACGAGCCGGTGGTGAACAGGCCGAACGCACCGGGACCCTCGACGGCGGTCAGCGACCACGTCACCGGTCCGGACACGTCGGCCGGACGCAGTTCCTCGGTGGACCAGCCCGCCCAGAGGAGGTCGGCCCGCTGGGTCTGCGGCAGCAGGAAGACCTGCTTGCCCGCCGCGCCGAGGAACGCGAGTTCCGGGCTCGCGGGCAATGCGGTCCGCGAAGCGGTAGTGGCCTTCAGTTCCACGTCGGCCGGCTCGCGCCACGTCGTGGTGCCGGCGACTGTGCCGTCCTTGACCTGGATGTGCAGTCCGTCCGGCAGCAACCGGGGCGCGACGGCGTCGACGTGTCCCCTGTCGATGACGACGCGACCGGTGGCCGTCGGTGGTTGTTGCGCGGCGACACGAACCTGCGGGCTCGGCGTGGCCACCTCGGGCCGAGGAGCCGGCGGGACGACCTGAGGCGCCACTGCGGGGCGAGCCGCCTCGGCGACCGACAGGGCGTAGACGCTCTCGACGGCCAGCGGCCGGCCGTCGAGAGCGTGCGCGGTGGCTTCGAGGCGGAGCTCGTGCCCGCCCGGTCCCGGCGGATCGACCTGGAGCGTTCCGGTGGACGCGACGGGTACCGCGACGGGCTCCGCCGCCGGTTGCCCGCTGTCCACAACGGACGCTCGCAGGGTGACCCTGTCGCCGAAGACGGTGCCGGGCTTGATGGAACCGGTGTCCCAGGTCAGCTCGACGGGCCTGGCCGGATCGGCCGCCTCGACCCGCTGTCGTGCGACCTCGATTTCGAGACGATCTCCGGCGACGTCCAGGACGGCGTCCGCAACGGGGTCAACAGGTTCGGCGAGCACGGCGGGCGCACTCAGCAGCAGTGCGGCGACAACGGCGAACAGCCCCGCCGTGACGCGTGTGGACGCACGCACGCGCATGTGTTTTCGAACCTCCAGGCACCAGCACCGCCCGATCGGCGGCGCGACCCGACCGTAATACAAACGAAAATCATTTCCAATAGGCCATTCAGCCCTGTTGACAACGATTTTCATTGACAAGACTGCGATGTGTGCCGCGGCCCGCTCGGGCCGCACCACCGCACGATTGGAGTCCACGTCCGTGCGCACCACTGCACACATCGCCCTGCTCTTCGCGGCAGCGACCGGGTTGACCACCCTCACCGCCGCGCCCGCCACCGCCGAAACGATCACCACGATCGACAGCGGTCACGTCGACGTCTTCGGTGTCGCCTTCGAGGACGGCGCCTTCCACCTGCACGTCCACGACGAAGCCGCCGCGGCCGAGTACGAGCCCTCGGAGGTGCTGCTGGTCGCGAAGTCCGCCGCCAGGACATCCGTGCCCGCCGACCCCGCGTACGGATTCCTCGGCACGCCCGGCGCGCCGGTCTGGGTCCTGCCCCAGGTGCAGGACCCGGACCTGCTGTGGCCCGGGATCGCCGCCGAGGAGATCGAGCCGGGGATCTTCACGGAGGGCACGCTGAAGCTGAAGGTCGAGTGCGTCCGCGGTCCCGGCGACTTCAGCATCTTCACCACCGACGCCGTGGGTGCGCCGACCGTCCTGGTGGACAGCGGCGACGGCCTGCCCGACCGGATCGAACTCACCGCCGGAGGGCACCAGCACGCCAACTGGGCGTTCGAGGCCGCCGGCACCTACACGGTGACCGTGCGCGCCGCGGGCGTCCTCGCCGCGACCGGGCAGAAGGTCGTTTCCGAGTCCGCCACCTACCGTCTCAAGGTGAACCGATGATCCGCCGCCTCACCGCCGTCGCACTGGCCGCCGGGCTCGCCCTGGTGACTTCGGGTACCGCACACGCCGCGGTGACCCTCTCGTCCGGCCACGCCGACGCCATCGACGTCGACTGGACCGGCAGTGCCCTCACGCTCGACGTCCGCGACGACACCGTCGTTCCCGGCGCGGACCGCGACCCGTCCACCGTGACGCTGAACGCCGTGCCGGCGAGCCGCACCACGGTGCCGTCGAACCCCTCCTACGCGTTCCTCGGCTCCCCCGGCTCGCCGGTGTGGATCCTGCCGCAGAGCCAGGCGAACGGCGTGCTGTGGGCGGGCTTCAGCACCGAGGGCGTGCCGACGGGCGTACTGCAGGGCAACGCGCTCACCGTGAAGCTGGTGTCCGTCACCGGACCCGCGGGCTTCAGCGTCTTCACCACGGGCTCCTTCGGCACGCCGACCGTGTGGTTCGACAGCGGCAACGGCCTGCCCGACAGCCGCTCGTTCGCCGTGAACACCCACGCCCACGCCAACTGGGCGTTCGAAGCGGCCGGTACCTACACCGCGGTCTTCGAGGTCACGGCGACCCAGGCCGCCGGCGGCGCGGTCACCACGGGCCAGAAGGCCTACACCTTCACCGTTCAACCGTGATCCGTGCGGAGGCCGGCGTTCGCCCCGGCCTCCGCATCTCGCGCGACAGATTGGCGTGACGACGTGCTCCTTGGCTTGCGCCGGCCCCTGCTGGCCGGGTTGATCGTCATGGTGGGGGCTTCGGGCTGCGCCGCTCCCGCCTCGCTGAGCGATCGCGACGGCCGGTTGCAGGTGGTCACCACGACCGGACTGCTGCAGGACCTCGTGCGCAACGTCGGCGGGCCGAGGGTCAACGTCACCTCGCTGGTGCCCGACGGAGCAGACCCGCACTCCTACGAACCGAGCCTGCGTGACGTGCGGAACGTGGTGTACGCGGACGTGGCGTTCAGCAACTACGTGATGCTGGAGGAGCACTCCGTCATCAGAGCCCTGGATGCCAACCTCCGCCCGGAGGCGGCGAACGTCTCGCTGGCCGAGGACGCCGTCAAGTACGCCGCCGAGATCATCCCGCTGGTCGAGGACGTCACGCTGGACACCGTGTGGCTCGGACTGCGGGCCAGGGGCGACGGGAAAGCTCACGGCGCGAACCGCGCGTCGGAGGTCCTGCTGAGCATGACCGCCGCCAGCGGTCCCGGGAACGTCTACGGCTACCTCACCGGGTCGTTCGGCGACGCCGACATCTACTTCGACTCCAGCAACGGTTTCGACCCCGGCGACGGGTACGGCGACGACACCGCGATCCTGCCCGCCGACGCCCACACCCACATGTCCTGGGCGTTCACCCGGCCTGGTGTCTACGAGGTGACCCTGTCCGCACAACTGCGGGTGGACCAGCGGTCCCGACCGGTCCCGCTCGGCGAGTCGAGGTTCACCTTCGCGGTCGGTGTACAGCCCCCGAACCGGCCTGTGCAGGTCGACCGCGGGCACGCCGACCTCACCGTCGATCTGGACCGCGAGCAGGTCTACGCCCTCTTCGATCCGCAGGGAGGCGGGGAGAAGGCGCAGCAGGTCGTGCCGGCGGCCGATGCCGTCGTCGTGGTGCCGAGCAAGGCGCTCAGCGAGATCCCCGCCGGGTTCGGGTTCCTGGGCCGGCCCGGTGAGCGGGTCTACCAGCTCGCCCAGGCCGTGCTCGGCAAGCACGTGCACGGCGAGATCGATCCGCACCTGTGGCAGAACGTGCGCAACGCCATGGCCTACACAAAGGTCATCCGGGACACGCTGATCGAGAAGGATCCTGGGGGCGCGCGGGAGTACCGGCGCAACACGGAGACCTACCTCGCTGAGCTCGACACACTCGACCGGTACGTGCGCGCGCAGATCGGCGAGATCCCGGCGGCGCGCCGTCATCTGATCACGACGCACGACGCGTTCGGCTATCTCGCCCAGGCGTACGGCATGAGCGTGGCCGGGTTCGTCACGCCCAACCCCGCCACCGAGCCCTCCCTGGCCGACCGCCGCAAGCTCACCGAGACGATCCGCAACCTCGCGGTGCCCGCGGTGTTCCTCGAACCCAACCTGGCCGCCCGTTCGTCGACGCTCACCCAGGTCGCCGGCGAGCAGGGAATCCGGGTCTGCCCGATCTACGGCGACACCTTCGACGGCGAGGTCACGACCTACGTCCGGATGATGCGGTTCAACGCCGACTCGCTGCGCGACTGCCTGCGCTGATGAAAGAGGAGTACATGAGACGGTCCCTGCCGAGCGCCCTGCTGGTCGTGGCGGCGCTGCTGGCGCCCGCCGCGGCCCTGGCGCAGCCACCCGGCGACGGGCCGGACCAGACGATCGCGCCCGACCAGCGGATCGCGTTGGAGGAGGCCGTGCTGGCGCGCGGCCACGTGGACATCGGCCCTCGTTACGTCGACGGCGCGTGGAAGCTGATGGTGCATGACGACACCGGCGAACAGTCCGTGTGGCGGAACCTGGATCGCACGGCGTTCCAGGTCTCGGACAAGGCTCTGCTCACGGTGCCGGACAACCCCGCGTACGCCTTCATCGGCAAACCGGGTGCGCGGGTGCACGTGCTGCCGCAGGTGCAGAACCCCGAGGTGACCTGGGTCGGCTGGAACACCCAGGACCCCGAGGTGATGGAGGTCGTCGACCGCGGCGTCACCCTGACCCTCACCGGCGTCGACGGTCCCGGCGAGTTGTTCGTCTACCTGCAGGCCGGCAACTTCGGCGCCGCCGACGTGCTCTGGAACTCCACCAAGGCCGGACGCCAGGACATCTGGGTCGACACCAACACGCACACGCACGCCAACTGGGTCTTCACCACTCCCGGCGTCTACCTCGTCCAGGTGGAGGCGCACGCGAAACTGATAGACGGCAAGGAGGCTCGCGACACCGCGACGCTGCGCTTCGCCGTCGGTGACGCGACCGATGCCAGATCGGCCTTGTCGGCTGCGTCGCGAACGTCAGCGAGCGCAACACCTTCCGCCGTGTCCGAAAAGGACACTGCCGGCGGTTCGGGACCGCCCTGGGGTGTCATCGCACTGATCGCCGCCGTCGCCGTGCTGGCTGTGCTCGTCGTCGTTGTGATCGTGCGCGGCCGCGCGGCGAAGCGGCAGGGGACATCCGGGTGAACGCGCTGCGGGTGAGCGGGCTGGCCGTGGATCTGGGCGGACGCCGGGTACTCACCGACGTCGGCCTCACCGTCGACCGAGGCGAACTGGTCGGGCTGGTCGGGCCGAACGGGGCGGGCAAGACCACGTTGCTGCGCAGCCTGATGGGCCTGCTGAAACCCAAGGCGGGTCAGGTCGAGGTGGACGGGGAGCCGGTGCGCCGCGCGGGCACCGGCCTGGGTTACGTGCCTCAGCGGCACGAGTTCGCCTGGGACTTCCCGCTCTCGGTGGAGGGCGTGGTGATGACCGGCCGCACCGGACGGCTCGGCCTGTTCCGCAGGCCGCGGGCGGCGGACTGGCGCGCGGTGGTCGAGGCGCTCGACCGGGTGCGCATGGCCGATCTGCGGACCCGGCCGGTCGGCGAACTGTCCGGAGGGCAGCGTCAGCGCGTGCTGCTGGCGAGGGCGTTGGCGCTCCAGCCGTCGGCGCTGTTGCTCGACGAGCCCTTCACGGGCCTGGACATGCCCACTCAGGAACTGCTCTCCGACCTGCTGCTGTCACTGGCCAGGGACTCCAACGCCGTGCTGACCACCACCCACGACCTGCCGGGCGCGCTCTACACCTGCGACAGGCTCATCCTGCTCAACCGCACGGTCGTCGCCGCGGGGCCGCCGGATCAGCTGCGCGACGAGAAACCGTGGATGGACACCTTCGGCGTCAGCGAGGGCAGCCCGTTGCTCAAGATCCTCAAGGCGGTCTGAATGTCCCCCATCGACTTCCTCCGCGACCTGGTCAACCCCGACCTCGCGTTCCTGCCCAAGGCGTTGCTGGTCGCGGTGATGTCCTCGATCGTCTGCGGCGTCGTGGGCTGTTACGTCGTCCTGCGGGGAATGGCGTTCATCGGCGACGCGGTCGCACATGCCGTGTTCCCCGGACTGGCCATCGCGTTCGCGGTGTCGGGCAACCTGATCCTCGGCGGCACCATCGCCGGTGTGGCGACCGCCGTGCTGGTCGCCGTGTTCTCGCAGAACCGGCGGCTGCGCGAGGACTCCGTCATCGGGATCTTCTTCGTGGCCGCGTTCGCGCTGGGCATCGTGGTGATCTCCCGGGCACCGGGCTACGCGGGATCGTTGCAGCAGTTCCTTTTCGGCTCCATCACCGGCATCCCGGACGAGGACCTGTACACGGTCGCGGTGACCGGCATCCTCGTGCTGGGCGCGGTGTTCCTGCTGCACAAGGAGTTCGTCGCGGTCACCCTCGACCGGGAGATGGCGCGGGCGACGGGGCTGCGGGTGTTCTGGCTCGACATCGTGCTCTACGTGCTCGTCACCCTCGCGGTGGTGATCTCGGTGCAGACCATCGGCAACATCCTGGTGCTCGCGCTCCTGGTGACGCCCGCGGCGACCGCGCGCCTGCTGACCGACCGGCTCGCCGTGATGATGCTGCTGGCGCCGGTGATCGGCGGCTTGTGTGCGCTGGCCGGTCTGTACGTGTCGTGGTCGTGGGACTTCCCGACCGGGGGAACGATCGTCCTCGTCCTCACCGCGGTGTTCCTCACGGCCTGGGTTCTGGCGCCCAAGCACGGTCTGCTCGCCCGCGCCCCACGACGCCGGGCCGAGAGCATCGCGAGTTAGCCCCGTCCACTACAAGAGCGCACCCGGTCAGCCATGCTCTCCCCGCCTCTGTCCCATGTGGATGGTCCTGGCCGTGAGCAGCGCCACGTCGTCACGGTTGCCCAGCCACACCGGCGAGGCGCGGTCGAGCAAACCGTTCCACGCGACGCGATCGTCCTGGGCCAGGTACGCCTGGGCTCGTCCGACTCGTGCGGCGAGCTCCGCGAGCACCACCTCTCGCACCGCCTCGGTGAGCGGGGCGGGCAGGTCCAGCAGCACGCTGCGGCTGGTGACCTGCTCGAGTCCGGCGGACCGCAACAGGCCCGGCCAGCCGCGGGCCTCGCGCACGGCCGTGGGTCTGCTCTCGAACCACGCCGTGAACCACTCGTTGTGCGCGGCGTCGAGCCGGGCCTCCAGTCCAGGTCTGCCCACACCGACGTCCCAGGGCAGGCAGCGCGCGGGCAGGCCGCCCTCTCCGAGTGCGAGCAGGCCGCCGGGAGCGAGCAGGCCGGCCAGCCCGGACACCGCGCCCTGCCAGGACAACGCGTGGTGCACGCAGGCCCCGGACCAGATCAGCGACACAGGTTCCGGCAGCGGGATGGGACCGTCGTCGAGGTCGTGCAGGACCGTGCGCACACGGTCGCCCAGCCCTGCCTGCTCAGCACGCTCGCGCACCAGAGCGAGCATCGCCTCGTCGTTGTCCACGGCGTAGACAAGTCCGGCACGTTCGGCCAGCCGCAGCGTGCCGGTGCCGGATCCGGGTCCGACGTCGGCCACCACGCCGGCGACCGGCAGAGCCTCCAGGAGTGCCAGCTCGGTTTGTGCGAACACCGCTTCCGCCGCGGCGGGGTCCGCGGTCGACGGGCCGGTCATCAGGCGTGCTCGTGCAGGTCGGCGAGGTCCCACTCCGGCAGCGGGTCCTCCAGCGCGCGCCAGTGCACCGGACCGGCCGCGAACTCCTCGTCGGTCAGCAACGCCGGTTCCAGGCGGCGGCGCGGTTCGTCGAGGTCGAGGCCGACCCCGATGAAGACCAGCTCCTGGCGGCCCTGCGGGGTGTCCAGCAGCTGCCCCGGTTCCAGGGTGAGGTTCGGGCCCGCCTGTGACCACACCGCGAGCACCTCGGGGCGGCTGGCGATGTGGCAGAAGCCCTTGCTGCGCAACACGCCGTCCCAGTCGGCCAGCGCCGCCATCAGCCGGGCGGGGTGGAAGGGCCGCGACGCGCGGAACGCGACCGAGCGGATGCCGTACTCCTCGGTCTCCGGGACGTGGCCGGTGCCCGCCAGCTCCTGGGCCCAGCCGGGCGCCTGCGCGGCGGTGATCGGGTCGTAGCGACCGGTGTCGAGCACCTCGGCCAGTTCGACGACGCCGTGCCGCGTGTGCAGCAGGCGGGCGGCAGGGTTCATCCTGCGCAGCACGGCGTCGAGCGTCGCGAGCTGTTCGCCGGTCACGAGGTCGGTCTTGTTGACCACCAGCAGGTCCGCGAACTCGACCTGGTCGACCAGCAGGTCCGAGATCGTGCGCTCGTCCTCCTCCGCGGCGGCCAGGTCACGCTCGGCCAGGTGGTCACCGGTGGTCAGCTCGCGCAGGAAGCCCGCCGCGTCCACCAGCGTCACCATCGTGTCCAGCTGTGCGTGGTCGGACAGGCTCGTGCCGTCCTCGAAGGTCCAGTCGAAGGTCGCGGCCACCGGCATCGGCTCCGAGATGCCGGTGGACTCGATGAGGATCGTGTCGAACCGGCCCGAGCGCGCCAGCTCGCCGACGCTGTCGAGCAGGTCCTCCCGCAACGTGCAGCAGATGCAGCCGTTGGTCAGCTCGACCAGCCGCTCGGTGGTGCGGTCCAGGGTGCCCTGACCCGCCACCAGCGCGGCGTCGATGTTGATCTCGCTCATGTCGTTGACGATCACCGCCACGCGCCGCCCTTCCCGGTTGGCGAGCACGTGGTTGAGCAACGTCGTCTTGCCCGAGCCGAGGAAGCCGGACAGCACGGTGACCGGGGTGCGCCTGAACATATGGACATGATAATCATATTCAGGGTCGAACGTGACGGCTACTTCCTGGCGGCGTCGTAGGCGAGGTGCAACCAGTCCGAGACGGCGACGGCGGACAGGGCGGTCGTGACCAGGCGGGTGGCCCTCGGCGCGAGCACCAGACCCGCGGTGAGAGCGCCCGCGATCCAGACGCCGGAGCAGAACGGACAGGTCACCAGCTCGCCGACGGCGTGGCGGACGCCGTGGCCGCGCACGGTCTCCTTGACCTCGGACGCACCGGCGGGCTCCTCAAAGCGGGTGAACGGCGCTCGCAGCACACTGGTGATCGATGACTTGGTGAGCAGCATGCTCGACTTGTGGGTGGCCAAAGCCAGCAGGATGATGTCGTCGGGAGTGAACCGCTGCGGCAGCCGTGTCCCCCGGTGCCGGCCGACCGCCGTGGCGACACCCACCAGAGCGCCGTACGAGCACAACGATGCCAGGTAACCGAACAGCGGGCGTCGTTCGCCGTCCGCGTAGGCGAGCTGGGTACGTTCGAAGGACTCCGCGATCGACATGGCAAAGGTGTTGCCGCTGCGCGGGTGGCCAAACCGGAGTGCCCACCTCCGGCGCTCAACTGCCGGCAGGCTCCAGCCGGACCACGAGCCCGCGGACGGTGAGCACCGTGGACTCAGGACTCTCCGGCAGAACGAACTCGACGTCGACCGGCCCGTCGTCCCAGCGCAGCGGTTCCCGTGCGGTCAAGCGGATCTCACCACCTGGCTGGGTGATCGTCGCGGCATTCTGTTCCAGCACAACCGTTCCGCCGTCCTCGGCACCACCCGCGTCCGGAAGCTCGGCGGCCAAGCGGATCCCGGCGGATCCCGCGCCGTCGCAGTCGCCGGTGAAGTCGAGCACCATCTTCTTGGAGCGCAGCGTCACTTCGGCACCCTCGGCGTGGCAGCGAGTTCTGGTCATGCCACAGCCGTACCCGTCGGCAGCACGACCAAACATCGTGGGTCAGCTCTGGCAGCGACAGCGATACCGGTGACCGGCACCGAGCCGGTCGATCACGTCATGGGTGCACACCTGCTCGGCGGTGGGCGGGTTCTCCCGGTCGAAGCGGTCGAAGCGGTCGCCGCCGCCGGGAACAGCACTCGGCGTCCACGCGAACAGCTCGATCTCGCTGTCCGGATACTCGGCCCGCAGCCGTGCGGCGACAGCGTCGACGGGTACGCCGCCCTCGGGTGATTCGGTGGCAACGATGGCCACGAGGTGTGTGTCGCCCTCACGCCAGACGTGCAGCGCACGTGGCGCGCAGTCAGGAGAGTACGTCCACTGCGGCTCGTCCCGGATCAGTGTCGCCGGCGGCCTGCCCGGCAGGACACGGGTTCCGCTCGTGCCCCGCGCGCAACGCAGCAGCGCGAGCTGTCGCAGCAAAGCATGACGGACGGGCTCCACGTCGGCGACGAGTTCGGCCAGCTCGTCCAGGCCCGGAGCATGCGGGTGATCGAGGCGCCACCGCGCCAGCTGACGCACCATCTCCGCGTGCGCGGCACCGACGTCCTGGTACTCGTCCTCGAGCTGATCGCACCATGCGCTGTCTGCCTGTGCCGGTGTCATCCCGGCCAGCTCGCGGGCCAGCCCGCGAGCCTCGCTGAGCTCGGCGCGCAAGCCCGCCATCGCGACAGGGAGCATCTCGATGCCCAGCCCTGTCGGCTCCTGGCCGGCCGCCCGTTCACTGCCCACTCACCGCACGATACGAATGTCCCCGCCGGCACGAACGAACGACACCCAAGCGAGTGCGCAAGTTCGCCGTTCCGGGCGACAAGGCCTACTCACGCGGTCCGCGGCACGCTCGGCACATCCGGGTACAGGTCGAGCACGCGGTCGATCCCCGCGACCGCGAGCGGCCGGCGTACGGGCGCACTCGGGACGATCGCCAGCCGCGTCCCCAGTCGGGCGGCGGCGTTCTGTGACTGGAGGAGCATGCGCAGCCCTGCCGATGCCATGAAGGCGACACCGGTGAGGTCGAGGATGAGCAACCGGCGAGGGGTGGCGAGCTGAGCCTGGATCTCAGTCCAGACCAACAGCTCGGTGGTCATGTCGACCTCGCCCGCGATCGACACCACCGTCGCATGGCCGGTGTCGACGGTCGTCACGGTGGCGATCAGGTTCGGATCGAGCTTCGACATGCCGTCGCTCTTTCCTGCAGTGGGGTGTAACCGCGTCATGGCTGATACCCGTCCGGTCCAGGCGTCAAACCTCGTGTGCGGGCACTCGCGGCATGCAGCAATCCGTCCATCGACCGGCTTCGAAGTACAGGTGTGAAACCGGGAATGACGCGTGCGATCAACCCGCACCTGCTGACCGGTGCCCACGCACTCGGCGCGCTGCTCGACGCCGAGCGAGCCGAGTTCGAAGCACACCTGGACAGGTGCCGGGGTTGTGCGGACGAAGCGGCCGAACTGAGGGAGACCGCGGCCCGCCTCGGCAACGCCGTCGACCACGTGCAGCCGAACTCCCTGCGGCCACAGGTACTGGCCGCGATCCGGCACGTGCGGCAGGTGCCGCCGGCCTCGGAGAACGTCGCGGTTTTCTCACGGCGTCAAGGTTTCCGGCGCGCGGCGGCCCTCATCTCCGCTGCCTGTGTGGCCGCCGCGGCGGTGGCCGGTGTGCACGGCGCACTGACCACCTCGACGCTGACCCCGATGGCCGTGTCCGCGCGTACTCACGTCGGTGATCTGCTGGCGGCGCCGGATCTGCGACTCGTCAGCGCGGAAGGTCAGGCGGGTACCGCCGCGATCTCGCCTAGCCGCAACGAGATGCTCTTCCTGGCAGACGGCCTGCGCACGTTGCCGCGTGACCGGGTCTACCAGCTGTGGCTGGTGGACGGCCAAGGTCCACGATCCGCGGGCACCATGCGTCCGGCGGGCGACGTGACGTCGCTGCTCGTGAGCGGGATCAACGGAATCGGCGAGGCCGTTCTCACGGTGGAGCCTATTGGTGGATCACCGAGCCCGACCGGGTCTCCGGTCCTCACCATCGTTCTTCGCTGAATCGGACGCAATCCAGCTCGAGCGGCACACCGAATCCCGGTCGTGACCGATCACATCCTCGTCATCGGATATGGCGATGCCGGACGCCGCGCGCTGAACTCGGTGCTGGCATCGCAGCCGGACGCAAGGCTGACCGTCCTCGACACCGACTACCTCGCCGTCGCCGAGGCCTCGGCCAACGGCGCCACCGCGGTCCTGGGGGACGGGCGGGACCGATGCGCGCTGGACGAAGCCGCCGCAGACATCGCCGACCGCGTCATCATCGCGGTCCCGGACGACCTCAACGCCTTCCTGATCACGAGAGCGGTACGGCCGCTGAACCCCGACACCGTGATCGTGGCCATCATCCGCGAGCCGGAGAACCACACGATCTTCACCTCTGACGGGATCGTGAGCATCCACCTGCGGCAACTGGACGACCGGCAGACGTGAGAACTCCGGAAACCGCGCCAGGGAAGTCCGGATGGTGTTGTCCGGCAAGGGAACCGTCACGATCCAGGACAACGGGCAGACCAGGACCGTCGAGGTCGGCGGCACCCCGAACTCCTACCGGCTCCTCGCCACACCGACGATCCAGGGCGGCTCGCTCACCGCAACCCTCGGCCCGGCGTCCAGGCCTTCTCCTTCACCTTCGGATGATCAGGAACACCGGCGGAGACGACGCGACCCCGGCAGCCACCAGGCCGCCAGGGTCGCGTCGTGTGCGGGTCAGGCCATGGAGATCGCGACGACCGGGGTCGTCGTAGGGGCGCGTGAGCCACCGTCCGGTTCTACGGTCAACGCGAACGCCCGCGCATCAGCCAAGTCGTCGGCCAGCACGGGCTTGTCCTGCAGCAGCCCGGCCGAGCGCGGCCCATCCGGTCCGACGACCCACAGCTGGTACGCGCGGTCCGCGGGCAGCGACGGCAACCCGTCGGCGAGGAACGCCGCCTTGCCGCGGCTCGGCGACATCACGACGGTTCCGTGGCCGCCGTCGGTTCCCGAGTCGCTCAGCAGCTTCGCGTCGGGAGCTCTCAGCAGATCCAGAACCTGGCTGTTCCCGGCCGCCGACTGACCCAACGCGTCGAGCTCACTGCGGGCCTGCACGGCCTGAACGCCGACCACGACGGCGACGAGCACACTGGCGGCAGCGGCGAGCACGCTTGTGCGGACCAGCCACCGGTTCCGCGTGGGGAGCACGAACACAGCCGCTTCCGGAGCAGTGGCCTCCGGCGGCAACTGACGCGTGGCCTGGACGCCCGTCAGCACCTGTGCCCGCAGTCGCGCCGGCGGGGCGACCTCCGCCGCCGTGCCGAGGGAGGCCGCGGTGGCCTGCAGCTCGGCGACTTCCTGGGCGCACGACGGACAGCGCGGCAGGTGTGCTTCGAACTCCGCGCGTTCGGAGTCGGACAAGGCGTTCATCGCATAAACGCCAGTCAGCGTGTGCAGATCTGACGACGAGCTCATACCGTCACCCCCAAGCAGTCCCTGAGTCTGATCAGGCCGTCGCGCATCCGGGTCTTCACCGTGCCCAGCGGAACGCCGAGCAGGCTGGACACCTCCGGATAGCTGTAGCCCTGGTAGTAGGCCAGCAGCACGGACTCGCGCTGCAGATCGGTCAGCGACGACAGGCACCGCCGGACCTTGCGCTGTTCCAGGCGTTCCGTGACCTGTTCGACGACCTCGTCGAACGGAGTCGTCACGCCCATCTGAGCGACCCGTTCGTCCCGGTTGGCCGCCGCCTGCGCGGACCGCACCCGGTCGACCGCACGCCGGTGCGTCATGGTGAGGATCCAGGTCGTGGCCTTGCCGCGGTCCGGATCGAACCGGCTGGCGGTCCGCCACACCTCGAGCATGACCTCCTGGAACACCTCCTCGGACTGCGCCTGATCACGCAGCACCCGGCGCGCGAGCCCGAAGACCATGCCCGACACCTGGTCGTACAGCTGCTCGAACGCCGTCTCGTCACCACGTGCCACCCGCAGCAACAGGTCCTCCACGCCCACCGGCTCCCCGTGGTCCGCCGAACCACGCGGGAGGGTCGACTGCGCCTGATCTCGTTCCCGCATCGCGCTCCTCTTCGTCACCTGACCGAACGGTTATTCGGAGCCGAGGCCCACTCGGATGGGTGAGGCGCGCGTCACATCGACGAGGTACTCAGCCGAGCAACGCGGTCACGTTGGCGCGGTCGGCGCCGAGTGTCACGTAGAGCTGGGCCCACTGTTTGTCGACGTCGGTGGACGCCTGGCCGTCGCAGAAGGGCTTGCGGCCGTGCGCGGTGTAGTAGCGCAACAGCGACAGGGTTTCGCCGGTGCTGCGCATCGCTTCGTCGGTGTAGCGAGGGCCCGGCGGCTGGGTTTGGTGGCGCAGGCAGGTGAGGTCGGAGCCGTTCTCGTTGTCGAAGACCGGTCCGGGGTCGGGAGTGCCGGTGCAGGCGACCAGAACGGTGGCGGCGCACAGGAGCAGGATCGGGACGCGCATCGCGCCTCCTATTCGAACAGGGCTCGGGCGGTGAGTCCGAGGCCGACGACGAGGACGAGCCCAGCGGTGATCGCGGGCAGGGCGGTGAAGCGGTCTCGGAAGCGTTCGACGGCGGCCAGCCGGTCGCGCAGGCGGACCAGGAGCAGGCCGACGGCGGTGAGCGTGGCGGCCATGCCGAGGCCATAGCCGACGACGAGCAGGACACCGAACCAGGTGCGGCCCAGGGCGATCGCACCGAGCAACACGACCAGTGCCGACGGGCTGGGCACCAGGCCGCCCGCCACGCCCATACCGATCAGACCGCCACGACCCACACGGTGCCCATGCCCGTGGCCATGTCCATGTCCGTGGCCGTGCCCATGCCCTACGGCGACGGGTTGCCGCTGCAGCGCGGAGCGCAGCAGGAACGCCCCGATGGCGGTGACGAGTACGCCGCTGGCGACGCCGAGGACCTGCAGCAGGGACTCGCCGGCAAAGGCGCTGGAGACGCTGATCGCCAGGCCTATGAGCAGCACGCCGAGGGTGTGGGTGAGGGTGACGGTGGCGCCGACGACGACAGCGTCACGTGCAGTGCCGTCACGGCCCGCGAGGTAGGCGGCGATGACGGTCTTGCCGTGTCCGGGCAACGCGGCGTGGGACGCACCGAGCAGCAGCGACAGCAGCACCGCGAGCACGCCGATCAACGGAGTGAGGTCCTGCTTGCCGGCGAAGTCGGTGAAGGCGCGGGTGGCCGTACCGAGCAACGTGCTGCCGCCCTGGGCCGCGGCGGTGTCCGAGGCTGTAGTGGCGCCGGGTTCGACGCGCAGGCTGACCGCGCGGATGTCGAGGGGATCGGACAGCAGGTCGTCGGGATAGGCGCGGAGCTCGTCACTGGCGCTCGTCGCCGGCACGGGCGGGTCGAGCAGCGCGATGCCGTCGCCGGTGGCGGTCATCTCGTGCCAGCCCACGCGGCCTGGCCGGTAGGTGTCGCGCACGTCGATGGTGGCGGCGGAGCTGAGGTCCGCGGGCGCGGTGAGGCGGCAGGTGAGGCGGGTGGTGGCCAGTCCGGCTTCACCGGGCGGGAACTCGATCGACGCCGACCGGAGGGCCACGGCCGTGCGCGTGCCGTTGACGGTCACATCAACGGCGTCGAGCACGCTGTCGCACTCACGGCCGGCGTAGTCGTTCTGGCGAGCGGGCTGTTCCTGCAGGGTCGGGATCTCGGCGAGGTCGATGACCGAGACGAGGTCGACGCGGTCGGGGTGGACGGTGATCGCGTGGTGGTGGTTGATGGTGAAGTTGCCCAGCGGGTGGGCTCCCGCACTCGCGGGGAGCGCCAGCATGGCCAGCGCGGCGAGGACGAACACGGCCAGTGCTTTCACCTCAGGCCGTCCAGCGCGGCTCGGGCGGCAGGGGCGTCCACGGGTGAGAAGTGCGGGTTGGTCCGCAGCGCCGTGCCGAGCGCGTCGGCTGCGTCCGCGGTGCGGCCGAGTGCGCGCAGGATCATGCCTCGGTGGTAGGCGAACGTCGCGTTGCGCCAGCCGGTGGCGGCGGCGCGGTCGGCGTAAGGGAGAGCCTCGGCGTCACGTCCGGCGAGGTGCAGCGCCCACGCCAGTGCGTCCGCCACGAGCGGGTGCTGCCGGCGGTTCCATTCGCGTTCGGCCGCGGCCAGTGCGGTCGCGGGATCGCCGCGGTCGGCGGCGGCGACGGAGGCGGCCAGGTCGTCGGTGCTGCCCGCGGCGGCGAGCAGCCGCTCCTGCTGGGCGAGGAGGTCGAACTGGCGGGCGGCGTCCTCGGTGCGGCCCGCTGCCCGCAGGAGAACGGCGTGCTCGTGCAGGTACTGCGGTGAGGGCACGCGTGCCACCAGATCGGCGTAGCCGGTGAGAGCGTCGTCCAGGTTGCCTCGCGCGGCGGCGATCTTGGCGCGTCCTTGCAGCAGGGCGGGGTCGAGTGGGTCGACCAGCAGGCCCCGCTCGTACTGGGCGGAGGCTTCGTCGAGGTCGCCGTTGTCGAAGGCCAGTTCGCCGAGGTGGTAGCGGCAGAACACCGTGCCGGCCGGCGAGGAGGAGGCGTCGAGTGCGCGGGTGAGGGCCTGGCGGGCGGAGTCGACGTCACCGCGTTGTTCGAAGTCGTAGGCGGCGCGGGTGAACGCGGGCACGCCGGGTTCGAGGTCGAGCATCCGCTGCACGGCGGCTCGCGCCTCGTCGGCCGCACCGAGCTGGGTGAGGGCGTCGGCGAGCACGCCGTAGACCTCGGCGGTGTCGGGCAACGCGGTCCGGGCGAGGTCGGCCTGTGCGCGGGCGGCGGCGAAGTCGTGCCGGGCGTTGGCCAGGGCGCCGAGGCCCAGGTGGGCAGGGCCGTTTCCGTCCGGCTGGTGACGCAGGGACGTCTCCAGCGCTCCCTGGGCCTTGCCGTAGTAGGCCGGGTCGCCGGTGATCCGAGCCTGCTCGACGTAGGCGGAGCCGAGCAGTGCCCACGTGCCGGCGTCGCCGGGGACACGCCGCAGCCGGTCCTGGGCGGCGGTGATGGTGCGCTGCACGTCGCTGCGCACGACAGCGGCACCCTGGCCGGCAGGCGGCGGGTCGTCACCGCGGCTCAGCGCGGTCGCGGTCGTGGCGAGCAACGCGACGCCGGCGGTGATCGCCAGCGTTGCGATGATCTTGCGGCGGTTCATGGCGCGCTCCGTGGGTTGCTGCGGTGTCAGATCACGGGACCGTGCCGGGGGACGGATGCATCCGTCCCCCGGCACGCTGTCATGCGACCGCGGGGACCGCGGTCCGCAGTGGACGGCGATTCAGCAGCCACACGCCCGAGCCGATCAGCAACGCCGCGAGGACGCCGTTGAGGATCAGCCCGTCCGGCAGACCACCGCCACCGCCACCGGCGGCAGGTGCCACCGCACCGGCGGCGCCGGAGTTGACCGCCGTGTTGTTGGGCAGCGCCACGTACGGGAACGAGGTGCCGAACGCCCTGTCGTTGGCGTTGACCTTGTCCCCGGCCGCGAGCGCGGGCACGATGCCGCTCACCGCGGCGCCTTGCAGTGCCTGCACACCGATGTCGAGCACGTCATCGGTGAGCCGGCGCCCGTTCGGGAAGCCCTGCAGGTCACCGCCGAGCACACCCAGCCGGTTCGGCGACGCCGCCGGCGGCACGGAAGTGTTGAGCCGCAACTGTTCCGACGGCGTGAACCGCTTCGGGTTCACGTCGGCGTTGTTGAGCTGCGAGTTCAGGTCGGCCTTGATCGGCCCGCCCAGCTTGGTGGTGATGCCGGTCAGGAAGATCTCCACCAGGTCGTCGCGCGGCGTCGCCGGGGCGGGCAGGCCGTAGATCGCCTCGATCAGCTTGGGCACCTCGGGGTCGGTGACCCGGTTGACCAGCTCGGGCGTCCTGCCGTCGCGGTCGGGCGTCAGGGCGTTGAACTTGTCCTTCAGGCCCGCCGGCACGACGACCTCGTTGACCAGCGGGTTGCCCAGACGGGAGACCTGCACGAACGGGCCGACGGCCCGCGACTCACCCGGAGTGAGGATCATCGACTGCCGCTCGGTGTCGCTCCACACCCCGATGACCGGGTTGCGGGTCGCGTCACCCTTGAGCGCCAGCTGCGACTTGGGCACCTGCAACGCGATGGTGTTGACGTTGTAGCCGCCCAGCGTGTCCTGGCCGACCTCGGACAGGTTGCCGCCGTAGAGCAGGTCGAACACCCGCAGGTCGAGGAAGAACGGGTCGTCGGACTGCCCGACGTAGCTCTTGCCGCCACCGGGCACGTCGGTGATCGCCTGGGCGACCAGCGCGCCGTAGTCCGGCATCGACGCCGGGCCGGTGTTGGACGGCGCGACCTTGCCCGAGCGGATCAGCTTGCGATCACGGCCGTCGCGGTCGATCAGTTCCAGCCTGTAGGTCTGCCGGAACAGCAGGTTCTCGTCGTCCAGCGACGTGACCGGCCCGTTGTTGTACAGGAACGTCGACTTGCCACGGCGGTCCTCGGTGCGGAAGGTCCACCGGTAGGTCAGGTCCGCCTTGGCATCACCGTCGTTGTCGATGTTGATGTCGTAGCGGGCATCGGTGGCCCACGGGTAGAAGTTCGGCCCGCCGTGCGGTTCCTGGAACGGCGACCAGCTCGCCACGAGCGTCACCGTGTCCGGCTGGTCAGGACTGACGAACGCGTAGACGTCGGTGTTGTCCACCGCCGGATCACCCGCGATCAACGGCGCTTCACGGTGGCTCGACGCCCCGGCCGGACCGGACCCGCCGATCAGACCGGCCGCGAGCACCATGCTCCCGACTGCTATCAGACTTACCGCCGCGCGTCGTCGACGACGCGCGGGAGGGGGTGCTGACATGCTCCATCCCTTCGGTTCAACGTCCGTCCGGAGCGACAGCCGCCACACGGACAGGACCGCGTTTATTCGGCGCGAAGGCTGCGGAGGCTTGCCGGTATCACCCGATTGCCCTCTTGCACATTGCAGGCATCAAGCGGGCGGCAGCGGGATGTGAGCGAGCGCCTGGCGGACAGGTGGTCGAATGCGCAACCACAATTCGGCGCCGTGGAAGAACTCTCCGAGATATCGGGCCGAACAGGTGATGTGTCCGTCGTCGCATCACGTAATGGCATCCACGTCTTGATTGGCGCCTTAGGTTAGCTTTACCTTGTCGACGCCCGTTCTGACCTGGGGGTGAGCTGAGGAGGACCGCTGGTGAGGTGTCGTGCACGCACCGTGACGCTGGTGGCAGCACTGTTGGCGTCGACGTTGACCGCCTGCAGTTCAGCAAACGACCTGATCATTTACTCCGGCCGCAACGAACAATTGGTCGGAGCCCTCCTGGACCAGCTCGAGGACGCCGTCGGAATCGACGTCGAGGTCCGCTACGGCGGCAGCGGGGAAATGGCCGCGCAGCTGCTGGAAGAAGGCCAGGGCACCGAGGCGGACCTGTTCTTCTCGCAGGACGCCGGCGCGCTCGGCGCGGTCGGGGCGCAGGGCAGGCTGGCCGAGTTGCCAGCGGACGTGCTCGGCATGGTGCCGGAGAACTACCGGGCGCGGGACAGGCGTTGGGTGGCGACGAGCGCACGAGCCCGCGTGATCGCCTTCGACCCCCGGGTGGTCGACGAGGACGAGCTGCCCGGGTCGATCGAGGAGGTCGTCGACCCGAAGTGGAAGGGCAAGGTCGGCTACGCGCCCACCAACGCGTCCTGGCAGGCGTTCGTGACGTCGGTGCGCGTGCTCAAGGGTGAGGACTTCGCCAGGGACTGGCTGAGGAAGTTCGCCGCCAACGAACCGAAGCGCTTCGACAACAACATCAGCATCCTCAAGGCGGTCGACGACGGCCGGCTCCCCTTCGGACTGATCAACCACTACTACTGGTACGCCATGGTCGCGGAGAAGAGCGAGGCAGGCGTCAAGGCCAGGCTGCACCGGTCCGGCGGTGGTGATCCGCTCTCACTGGTCAACGTGGCCGGTGTCGCGGTGATCCAGGGGTCCAACCAGAGCGAGGCCGCGCAGAAGGCCGTGCGGTTCCTGCTGTCCGAGCAGGCACAGCGGCACTTCGCCGACGTGACCGCCGAGTACCCGGCCAATCCGGGCGTGCAGCCGGGCAGGCACCGGTTGCCGCCGATCACGGACCTGCAGGCGCCCGACATCGACCTCTCCCAGCTGTCGTCGCTGCAGGAGACGGTGAAGCTGTTGCAGGAAGCGGGGTTGTCCTGAGGCCCGGACACCGGGCCGCTCCAGCTCTCACCACGCTTTCGCTCCTCGTCGCCGCGGCGGCCGTGCTGCCACTGGCGTACCTGGCCGTGCGTTCGTTCGAACGCGGCGGTGGTGTCGTGTGGGACGTGCTGGCCCGGACCCGGACCGCGGAACTGGCACTGCGCAGCCTCTCGCTCGCGGTGGCGGTGACGGCCGCGTGCATCGTGCTGGGCGTGCTCAGCGCGTGGCTCGTGACACGCTCGGATCTGTTCGGGCGACGGGCTTTCGGTGTGCTGCTCGTGCTGCCACTCGCGGTGCCGTCGTACGTCGCCGGGTTCACCTGGATCTCCGTGGCGCCCCAGCTCACCGGGTTCGCGGGTGCGTTCGTGGTGCTGACGCTGGTGTCGTACCCGTACGTGCTGCTGCCGGTCGCGGCCGCGTTGCGCACGGCCGATCCGGCGGTGGAGGAGGTCGCGAGGTCGCTCGGCAGGACCGGTCGTCAGGTGTTCCTCTCCGTGACGCTGAGGCAGGTCCGGCCCGCCGCGCTCGCCGGCGGGTTGCTGGTGGCGTTGTACGTGCTGAGCGACTTCGGCGCGGTGTCGCTGATGCGGTACGAGGCGTTCACGCTCGGCATCTACACGAGCTACCGGGCGACGTTCGACCGCACGCCGGCCGCGATCCTCGGGCTGGTCCTGGTGGTGCTGGCGGTCGCGTTGACCATCGGCGAACGCCGGGCGCGCGGGGTGGTCGCGCTGCGCGGGCGTCGTCAGCCGCTGACCGTGCCGCTGGGGCGGGCTCGGGTGCCCGCGCTGGCCGGAACCGTGGCGTTGCTCGTGCTGACGCTCGGGGTGCCGGTCGTCAGCCTGGTGTGGTGGCTGGTGGCGGGCACCTCGACGTTCGAGGTGACCGACCTGCTGGTGACCACCGGGAACACCGTCGCGGTGTCGGCGTTCGGCGCGGTGCTGACACTGCTGCTGGCGCTGCCGGTGGGAGTCCTCGCGGCGCGGCACCAGGGCCGGCTCGCCAGAGGGGTCGAGCTCGCCAGCTTCGCGGGGCACGCGCTGCCCGGCATCACCGTCGGGCTGGCGCTGGTGTTCTTCGGCATCAGGTTCGCTCCGGCGCTGTACCAGACCATCCCCATGCTGGCGTTCGCGTACGCGGTGCTGTTCCTGCCCTTGGCCGTGGGAGCCGTGCGCACCGGCGTCGCGCACGCACCACCGGTGCTGGAGGACGTCTCGCGATCGCTCGGTCACGGGCGGTGGCGGACAGCGTCGCGGGTCACCGTGCCGCTGTCCGCGCCGGGCATCCTGGCCGGCACCGCGCTGGTGTTCCTGACGTGTGCCAAGGAGTTGCCGGCGACGTTGCTGCTGCGGCCGACCGGCGTCGACACCCTGGCGACCGAGCTGTGGACCCGCACCGAGGTCGCCGCTTATGCCGCGGCAGCGCCCTATGCGGCGGTGCTGCTCGTGGTGGCGGCGATTCCCGCGGTGGTGCTGGACCGGTTTCTGCGCCAAGACGATTCGGTGAGGTGAGCGATGAGCGGCTTGACGGTGAAGCGACTGGTCGCGGGCTACGGCGGAGAACCCGTGCTGCGCGAGGTCGACTTCGAGGTGCCGGAAGGCGGGTTGCTCGCCGTGCTCGGGCCTTCCGGGTGCGGCAAGACGACGCTGCTGCGGGTCCTCGCCGGCTTCCACCCGATCGCCTCGGGCGAGGTGTGGCTGGGCGAGCGGCAGCTGACCTCCGACGTGCCGCCGGAGCGGCGCGGGATCGGGATCGTGCCGCAGGAGGGCGCGTTGTTCCCGCACCTGAGCGTGGCGGGGAACGTCGGGTTCGGGATCGGCCGGGGTGAGCGCGGTGACCGGGTCGAGGAGCTGCTCGACCTGGTGGGCCTGGGCGGATTCGGCTCGCGGATGCCCGCACAGCTCTCCGGTGGACAGGCACAGCGGGTGGCGCTGGCCCGCGCTTTGGCACCGCGTCCTGAGGTCGTGCTGCTCGACGAGCCGTTCTCGGCGTTGGACGCCGGTCTGCGCGAGGAGCTGAGGGCTGACGTGCGCGCGACGTTGAAGGCGGCTGGCGCTACGGCGTTGCTCGTGACGCACGACCAGGAAGAAGCACTGGGTATCGCGGACCACGTGGTGGTGCTGCGAGACGGCGTCGTGGCGCAGTTCGCCCGACCGCAGACGATCTACACCTCGCCCGCCGATCTCGGGGTGGCGTTGTTCGTGGGCGAGGCGGTGACGTTCGCCGGCGACGCCCGCGCCGGCCTGGTGGAGACACCGCTCGGGACCTTGCCGACGTCCGGCGACGGTCCCGGCACGGTGTTGTTGCGGCCCGAGCAGCTGATCCTCGGCAGCACCGGTGTTCCGTCCATTGTGGACGACGTGCTGTTCCACGGGCACGACGCGACGGTTCTGTTGCGGCTCGCCGACGGGACGCGGGTTCGGTCACGCGTGCAGGGCCGGATCTCGGTGCGGGCCGGAGACGCGGTCTCCGTGTCGGTCGACGGGTCCGCCCTGTTCTTCGAGGGCACGCCGTGACGGCCACGGCGGACCTCGGGTTCGCTGATCGTCTCGCGGAGCACGGTGACCGGCTCGCCCTGGTGACACCCGACGGCGCGCTGACCTATCACGAGCTGGACCAGCGGGTGACCTCGGCGGCGGAGCGGCTCGGCACGACGCGGCGGCTGGTGCTGCTCGCCGCGGAGAACGACATCGACTCGGTCGTGGCCTACCTGGCCGCGTTGCGCGGCAGGCACCCGGTCGTGCTCGCGTCCACCGCGCAGATTCCCGCTCTGACCTCCGCCTACGACCCGGATGTGGTGATCTCGGGCTCGTGGACGGAACGGCATGTGGGCACCGTGCACGCGCTGCACCCCGAGCTGGCGCTGCTGCTGTCGACGTCCGGCACGACCGGGTCACCGAAGCTGGTGCGGCTGAGCGCGGACAACCTCGCCGCGAACGCCGCCTCGATCGGCTCGTACCTCGACATCCGGGAGACGGACCGCGCCGTCACGTCCTTGCCGTTGCACTACTGCTACGGCCTGTCGGTCGTGAACAGCAACCTCGCGCGCGGCGCCGGGCTGGTGCTCACCGGACGATCGGTGATCGAGCCGGAGTTCTGGGATCTCGTGCGTTCCCAGGGCGTGACGAGCCTGCACGGAGTGCCGCACACGTTCGGGCTGCTGGACGGCATCGGCTTCGAGTCCATGGACCTTCCGAGTCTGCGCTACGTGACGCAGGCCGGCGGCCGGCTGGCCCCCGCGGACGTGGTCCGGTACGCCGAACTCGGCGCCGCGCGCGGCTGGCGGTTCTTCGTGATGTACGGCCAGACCGAGGCAACCGCGCGCATGGCCTACCTGCCGCCTGAACTCGCCGCCTCTCACCCGTCCGCCATCGGTGTCGCGATCCCGGGCGGAAAGCTGCGCGTCGACGACGGTGAACTCGTCTACAGCGGCCCCAACGTCATGCTCGGCTACGCCCACGCGCCTGAAGACCTGGCACTGGGGCGTACGACCTTCGAGCTGCGAACCGGTGATCTGGGAGTCGAGTCCCACGGCCTGTTCTCGGTGACCGGCCGCAAGAACCGGTTCGTGAAGCCGTTCGGGCTGCGCGTCGATCTGGACCAGGTCGAACGCTCGCTCGCCGCCGACGGCCTCCGCACGGCCTGTACGGGTGACGACAGCGGCCTGGTTGTCGCGGTACTCGGCGACGCGGACCGCGCGGCGAGGCTGATCCGCGCCCAGACCGGCCTGCCCGCGACCGCCGTTCGCGCCTACGCCGCGACCTCCATTCCGTTGCTGTCCAACGGCAAAGTCGACTACCGGGCCGTCGCGGCACCGTCCAGGAGCGACTCGAACTCCGTGCGCGAGGTGTTCAGGTCGGTTCTCGGTCTGCGGTCGGTGCCGTCCGACGCGACCTTCAACTCGCTCGGCGGCGACTCGCTGCGCTATGTCCAGATGACCGTTCAGCTGCAACGGTTGCTCGGCGATCTGCCGTCCTGCTGGCCGACGATGCCGGTGTCGTCACTGGAAGAGCTCCGCGTCAGGCACCGCCGGGTCCCGCTGATCGACACCACGATCGTGCTGCGGGCGTTGGCGATCCTGCTCATCGTGGGCTCGCACGTCGGCTTCTTCAAACTGCTCGGCGGCGCGCACCTGCTGCTCGTGGTCGCGGGCTGGAACCTCGCCCGCTTCCTGCTGCCCGCCGATCCACTGCGGATCCTGCGGGCGGCGGCGTTCATCGCCGTGCCCACCTCGCTCTGGCTCGTCTACCGCGCCGCGGCCACCGACGACGTCACGATCGACAACGTGTTGCTGGTCAACAACTTCACCCGCGTCGGCGCGGCCGGGTACTGGTTCGTCGAGGTCGTCGTGCACGTCCTTGTCCTGTGCACCCTGGTCTTCGCCGTACCGGTGATCCGCCGCTGGGAACAACGGCACCGCTACGCGTTCGCACTGGCGTTGCTCGGCCTGACGCTCGCGCTGAGGTTCACCGTCGACGGCGACTTCTTCGCTCGCAACATGACCACGCTCGGCGCGGCCTGGTTCGTCGCCCTCGGCTGGCTCGCCCAGCGCTCCCCCGCGCTGTGGCAGAAGTGTCTCGTCGTGGTGGTGATGGCCACGATGGTTCCCGGCCGGATGGAGGACCTCTCGCGCGAGATCATCGTGATCGCCGGCGTGATCCTGCTGCTGTCGCTGGCCCGCGTGCCGGTACCACGCGGACTGCTCACCCCGGTAAGCCTGCTGGCCAGCGCGTCACTCGCCATCTACCTCACGCACTACGCCGTGTTCCCGCACCTGCAACCACAGGTGCCGTCGCCGATCGTGTGGGCCGTGTGCATCGTGGTGGGGTGCGTGGTGTGGCTGGGAGTCGACCGGGCGGTCAAAATGGCGCGCTGACGCGGGGTGCTCCTGGCCGCGCGGATGGCGTTGAGGATGACCAGGACCTCGGCCGTCTCGTGCACGAACACGACGGTCGCCAGACCCATGACACCGAAGGCCGCCAACGGGATCAGCACGCCGATGATCGCCAGCGACAGGCCGACGTTCTGCAACATCACCCGGCGGGCGTGCCGGGCGTGCGCCAGGACCTGGGGCAGGTGACGGAGGTCCTCCCCCATCAGCGCCACGTCGGCGGTCTCGATCGCCACGTCGGTGCCCATGGCGCCCATGGCGATGCCGACGTCGGCGGTGGCCAGCGCCGGGGCGTCGTTGACGCCGTCGCCGACCATCGCGATCCTGCGGCCGTTGCGCAGCTTGCCGACCAGCGCGGCCTTGTCCTCGGGCAGGAGTTCGGCGTGGACGGTCGTGATGCCCGCCTGGCCGGCCAAAGCCGTTGCGGTGGCGGTGTTGTCGCCGGTGAGCATCGCGGTGTCGATGTTCAGGCCACGCAGCCTGCTGATCACCTCTGGTGCCTCGTCGCGCAGTTCGTCGCGGACCGCGACGGCGCCGAGCAGCGTTCCGTCCCGTTCGACGAGCACGACGGTGGCGCCCGCCCGTTGCAGACGGTCGACCTCGCCACGCAGGGAGCCAGGATCGACCCAGCTCGGCTTGCCCAGCCGCACCCAGGCGCCGTCCAGACTTCCGGTCAGCCCGTGGCCCGGCACGGCCGTCACGTCGTCGGCGACGGGCGCGTTCTCCGCAGCCTCCAGGATCGCGCGGGCCAGCGGGTGCTCGCTGCGTGCTTCGAGCGCGGCGGCGGTGGTCAGCACCTGATCACGCGTGGCATCTCCGGCGGCCAGGACCTCCACGACGCGCGGGGCGTTGCGGGTCAGCGTGCCGGTCTTGTCCAGTGCGACGATGCCGATGCGGCCGAGTTCTTCCAGCGCGGCACCACCTTTGACCAGTGCGCCCTGCCTGCTCGCCGCTCCGACCGCGGCGACGACGGTGAGCGGGATGGAGATCGCCAGCGCACACGGGGAGGCGGCCACCAGCACGACCAGCGCGCGTTCCAGCCACACCATCGGGTCGCCCAGCAACGCCCCGAGCCCGGCGACGAGCGCGGCCAGGATCATGATCGCGGGAACGAGCGGGCGGGCGATGCGGTCGGCGAGGCGCTGGCCGACGCCCTTGCGGTCCTGGGCCTCCTCGACGATGTGCACGATGCGGGCCAGCGAGGAGTCCGAGGCTCGTGCCGTGACCTCGACCTCGATCGCGCCACCGCCGTTGATCGCGCCGGCGTGCACCGCGTCCCCAGGCCCGGCCTCGACCGGCACCGACTCACCGGTGATCGCGGACAGGTCCAGGTTCGTGTGGCCGGTGCGGATGATCCCGTCGGTCGCGGCGCGTTCGCCGGGTCGCAGCACCATCCGGTCGCCGACCACGAGCTCGTCCGGCGCGATCCGCAGTTCGGTCCCGTCGCGCAGCACGGAGGCGGTGGGTGGCACGAGGCCAAGCAGTGCGCGCAGGCCACGGCGGGTGCGGGCGATGGCGTAGTGCTCCAGGCCTTCGGCGATCGAGAACAGCACGCCGAGCATGGCGGCCTCGGTGATCTGCCCCAACGCGACCGCGCCGATGGCCGCGATGGTCATCAGGGTGGCCACGCCGACTCGACGCCGCAGCAGGCTGCGTATCGCGCCCGGCACGAACGAGGCCGCGCCCACCACCGCCGAGGCCAGCATCAGCCCGTTGCCCACCCCCTCGGCGCCCGTGGAACCAAGCCACCAGCCCACCGCCAGCAGGACGGCCGCGACGGCCGCCAGCTGCAGCTCGCGAACCTGCCACCAGCTACCCGGCCCCTGATCGGTTTGGGTCGGTTCCTGCGGCCCGCAGCACTCGTCAGCCACTGCTACCCCTCCAGTGCGCCCGCGACCGCGGACTCGTCCAGGACCGCGGCGACCAACGCCCGCCCACGACCGGTCAGCGCGTACATCACCAACCGGCCGTCACGCCGCGAGGACACCAGCCCGCCGATCTTGAGCTGCCGCAGGTGGTGCGACGTCAGGTTCTGCGCCGCGCCGGCGACCCACGAGGCGTCGCACACGCACAACTCTCCGCCGGTCAGCAACGCCGCGGCGATCCGCAACCGGGTCGGATCGCCCAACGCCCGCGCCGCCGCCGCGGCCGACTCCACCGCGGACAGCTCCGGCAGACCCGTCCGGATCTCCTCGGCGTGGGGCAGGTCCAGGCACAACAGGTCACAGGTGTCCCGGCGCTCGTCAGTCACCTGCACATCCTAACGTACGTTGATACGTTGGAACATGCCCGCAGGAGGCTCAAAGCTGGAACCGGTAGCCCATGCCGGGCTCCGTGATCAGGTGCTGGGGATGTGCGGGGTCGCGCTCCAGCTTGCGCCGCAGCTGCGCCATGTACACCCGCAGGTACTGCGACTCACCGACCGACATAGGCCCCCACACCTCGGACAGCAGTTGCTTCTGCGACACCAGGCGGTCGGGGTTGCGGGCGAGGATCTCCAGCAGGCCCCACTCGGTCGGCGTCAGGTGCACCTCACGGTCGTCGCGGTGCACCTTCTTGACCATGAGGTCGACGGTGAAGGTCGACGTCCGCACGATCGGCTCGTCCGCCACCAGCGCGGTCTTCCGGCGGACGGCGGCTCGCAGGCGCGCCAGCAGTTCGTCCATTCCGAACGGTTTGGTGACGTAGTCGTCCGCGCCGGCGTCCAGCGCCTCGACCTTGGCCGCCGAGTCGGTGCGCGCGGACAGCACGATGATCGGGATCGTCGACCAGCCCCGCAGTCCCGCGATGACCTCCACGCCGTCGATGTCGGGCAGTCCGAGGTCCAGCACCACGACGTCCGGTTTGCCTTCCACCGCGACGCTGAGCGCGGTCTTCCCGTCATACGCCGTCAGGACGTGGTACCCGCGAGCACTGAGGTTGATCCGCAGCGCCTTCACGATCTGCGGCTCGTCATCGACTACAAGCACTGACGTCATTCCGGCATCTCCTTGTGCACGGGGAGCGCGATCACGATCGTGAGTCCGCCGCCCGGTGTGTCCTCCGCACTGATCTGACCGTCCATGGCGTCGGTGAATCCCTTGGCCACGCTCAGACCCAGCCCGACTCCGGGTGTCGCGTCGCGGTCGCCGAGCCGCTGGAACGGCGTGAAGATCCGGTCCACGACCTTCTTGTGCAGGCCGGGGCCGTGGTCCACGACCCGCAGCTCGACATGGTCACCGTGGGTGCTGGCCCGCACCGCGATCTCCGGCTCGTCGGCGTCGACCTGTCCGTCACCGTCGACGTCGACCGGCCGGCGCGGGGACATCCGGCCGTGCCGCAGCGCGTTGTCGATGACGTTGGCCACCACCCGCTCCAGCAGTCCGATGTCCGCTCGCACCGGTGGCAGGTGCTCGTCGACGCTCACCGAGATCGTGTTGCGTTCGTCGATGCCGGACAACGCCCTCGCGACCACCTCGTAGTAGCCGACCGGACGAAGCAGCGGAGCCACCGATCCGGTGGCGAGCCGGGAGGAGTCGAGCAGGTTGTCCACCAGAGCGTTGAGCCGGTCCGCCGACTCCTCCACAGTGGCCATCAGCTCACCGGTGTCCTCATCGGACAGTCGAAGCTCGCGGTCGCGGAGGCTGCCGATCGCGGCCTTGATCGACGTCAGCGGCGTGCGCAGGTCGTGCCCGACCGCGGACAGCAGAGCGGTGCGCAACCCCGTCGTCTCCACCTTACGTTGCGCGTCCGCCGTCTCCGCCGCCATGCGTTGCTGGCGCAGTGCCATCAACGCCTGGCCCGCCGCGGCTTCCAGCACCCGCTGGTCGCTCGCCGGCAACGTCCTGCCCCGCAACGCGAGGTGGATGTCGGAGGTGACCGCGATGTCGGCGTCGGCGTCGTCCGGCTCGTCGCACGGCCGCGGGCCCACGCACGCAACGCGTTCCCACCCGCCGTTGTGACGTTCCAGCAGGGCGACCGAATCGAGGCCGAAGTTCTCGCGGATCTTCTCCAGCAACCGCGACAACGGGTACGGGTTGGTCAGCACCGTGCGGGAGTAGGAGGCGAGCAGCGCGGCCTCCGTCCGGGCCCGCGCGCCCTGCTCGCCCAGCCGTGCGGCGCGGTCCACGACCAGGGCGACGATCGTCGCCACGATCACCATGGCCACCAACGTGATCACGTTCTCGGGCGAGTTCACGGCGAGGCTGTGGTACGGCTCGGTGAAGAAGAAGTTGAGCAGGCCCGCTCCGAGGAACGCGCTGACGAGCGCCGGCCCCAGTCCGCCGATCAGGGCCACCACGCAGGTGGCGAGCAGGAAGCCGACCAGGTCGGTGGAGTAGTCGATGCCGTCGCGCCAGAACAGGCCCAGCACGGTGGTCAGGCCCGGCAGCACGACGGACCCCAGCCAGCCCGCGAGTTGCCGGCCGCGGCTCAGGGCGTTGCGGCCGATCTTCCAGCGCAGGCCACGGCGTGCCGCGTCGTGCGTGACCATGTGCACGTCGATCGGACCGGAGTCGTGGATCACGGCGGCGCCGATGCCCTCGTCGACCGCCCGCGCGAGCCGGGATCGCCGTGACGTCCCCAGCACGAGCTGGGTGGCGTTGACGCCGCGGGCGAACTCCAGCAACGCGGTCGGCACGTCGTCGCCGACCACCGAGTGGAACGTGGCGCCGAGGTCCTCGGCGATCTTGCGGCACTTCGCCACGACCGCGGGGGACGCACCGGTGAGCCCGTCGCCGCGCATCACGTGCACGACAAGGAGTTCCGCGCCCGCGCGCAGTGCGATCCGGCGGGCGCGGCGGATGAGCGTCTCGCTCTCCGGCCCGCCGGTGATCGCGGCGACCACGCGTTCGCGGGTCTCCCAGGTGTCGGTGATCTGCCGGTCGTGGCGGTAACGCTGCAGCGCGACGTCGACCTGGTCGGCCACCCACAGCAGCGCCAGCTCGCGCAGTGCGGTCAGGTTGCCGACGCGGAAGTAGTTGCCGAGCGCCGCGTCGATCTTGTGGGCGGCGTAGACGTTGCCGTGTGCCAGGCGCCGTCGCAGCGCCTCCGGCGTGATGTCGACGAGCTCGACCTGTTCGGCGCGGCGGACGACCTCGTCCGGCACGGTTTCCCGTTGCTGGACACCGGTGATCCGCTCGACCACGTCGTTGAGCGACTCCAGGTGCTGGACGTTGACGGTGGACAGGACGTCGATGCCCGCGTCGAGCAGTTCCTCGACGTCCTGCCAGCGCTTCTCGTTGCGCGAGCCGGGCACGTTGGTGTGCGCGAGCTCGTCGACCACCGCGACCTCGGGCGTGCGGGCGAGCAACGCGTCGACGTCCATCTCGCTGAAGTCGACGCCGCGGTGGTGGATCTCCTTGCGGGGCAGGATCTCCAGGCCGTCGAGCAGGTGCTGGGTCTTCTGCCGCCCGTGCGTCTCGACTAGGCCGACGACCACGTCGGTGCCGCGCTCCCGGCGCCGGTGAGCTTCGCCGAGCATGGCGAAGGTCTTGCCGACACCGGGAGCGGCACCGAGGTAGATCCTCAGCTCGCCGCGGCGCTTCTCAGCTCGCTGCGTCGATGGCACGGTTGAGCGCCGTCACGTTGACCGTGGTGGTGAAGGTGCCGCCGGTGCTCGCCGACACGAGTTCACGCACCTTCTCCTCGGACAGGCCGCTGGCCCGAGCCACCCGTGGTACCTGGATCGCCGCGTACTCCGGGCTGATGTGCGGGTCCAGACCGGACGCCGACGCGGTGACGGCGTCCTGCGGCACCTGGTCCTCGGCAACGCCTTCGCGCCGCGCGATCTCCGTGCGCCGCTCGGCGATCACCTTGTCGTAGTCCTCGTTCAGCTCTCCCTTGTTCGAGCCACCGGACGCGGGCAGCGTCGCGGCGGACGGCCGCGGCACGAAGTACTGGTCACCCTCACGGGCGACCGCGACCAGCGTGGTGTCCGTGGCCTCGGCGTTGGCGTGCAGACCGGGAATCCGGGAGACGCCCCACACCGCCATCGGGTACAGCACCCCGCAGACCACCGTCAGAACGAGCAGGATTCGCAACCCTGCCCACGCCTGCTTGAAGAAGTTCTCCACCGAGGTCACCCGATTCCAGGAATCAAACGGACGAGCAGGTCGATCAGCCAGATCCCGGCGAACGGCGTCACGACGCCACCCAGGCCGTAGATCAGCAGGTTGCGCCGCAGCAACGCCGACGCGCTGGACGGCCGGTACCGCACACCCTTGAGCGCCAACGGGATCAGCGCCACGATGACCAGCGCGTTGAAGATCACCGCCGACAGGATCGCGGACTGGGGCGTGGCCAGGTGCATGATGTTGAGCTGGTCCAGCGCCGGGTAGATCGCCGCGAACATGGCGGGCAGGATCGCGAAGTACTTCGCCAGGTCGTTCGCCACGGAGAACGTCGTCAGCGCACCGCGCGTGATCAGCAACTGCTTGCCGATCTCCACGATCTCGATGAGCTTCGTCGGGTCCGAGTCGAGGTCGACCATGTTGCCGGCCTCCTTCGCGGCCGACGTACCGGTGTTCATCGCGACGCCCACGTCGGCCTGCGCCAGGGCGGGCGCGTCGTTCGTGCCGTCACCGGTCATCGCGACCAGCCGGCCACCCTCCTGCTCCTTGCGGATCAGCGCCATCTTGTCCTCGGGCTTGGCCTCCGCGAGGAAGTCGTCCACTCCGGCCTCGGACGCGATCGCCTTGGCCGTCAACGGGTTGTCACCCGTGACCATGACCGTCCGGATGCCCATCGCCCGCAGTTCGGCGAACCGTTCCTTCATGCCGGGCTTCACCACGTCGGACAGCCGGATGACGCCGAGCACCTCGTCGTTCTCGGCGACGACGAGCGGCGTGCCGCCGTCCTCGCTGATCCTGTCGACGATCGCGCGGACCTCGTCCGACGTCTGGAACCCGCCGGCGGCGCCCTTGCGGATGCTGCGGCCGCCCAGGTCGATGCCACTCATGCGCGTCTGTGCGGTGAACGGCGCGAACTCACCGGTCTTCTCGTGCTCGGTCGGCTCGGCCGGCAGCCCGTACTTCTCCGCGCAGAGCTCGATGATGCTCCGACCCTCAGGTGTGCCGTCCGCCAGGCTCGACAGCCGGACAGCCTCGACGAGCCGGCGTTCGTCGCTGCCGTTGGCGGCGATGAACTCGGTCGCGCGGCGGTTGCCCCACGTGATGGTGCCGGTCTTGTCCAGCAGCAACGTGTCGATGTCACCAGCGGCCTCGACGGCCTTGCCGGAGGTGGCGAGGACGTTGCGCTGCACCAGCCGGTCCATGCCCGCGATGCCGATCGCGGACAGCAACGCGCCGATGGTCGTCGGGATCAGGCAGACCAGCAACGCCGTCAGCACGACCACCGACTGCTCGCCGCCGGAGTAGATCGCGAACGGCTGCAACGCCATGACCGCGAGCAGGAAGATGATCGTCAGCGTGGACAGCAGGATCGTCAGCGCGATCTCGTTCGGGGTCTTCTGCCGTTCCGCACCCTCGACGAGCGCGATCATCCGGTCGACGAACGTCTCCCCCGGCTTCGTCGTGATCTGCACGACGATCCGGTCGGACAACACCGTCGTGCCACCGGTCACCGCGGACCTGTCACCGCCGGACTCACGGATCACCGGCGCGGACTCACCGGTGATGGCCGACTCGTCCACGGTGGCAATGCCCTCGACGACGTCACCGTCGCCGGGGACGACCTCGCCCGCCTCGACGACGACCAGGTCGCCGATCCGGAGATCGGTGCCGGGCACGCGCTCTTCGGAACCGTCCTCGGTCAGCCTGCGCGCTACCGCGTCCTTCTTGGTCCTGCGCAACGAGTCGGCCTGCGCCTTGCCGCGCCCTTCCGCGACGGCCTCGGCGAGGTTCGCGAACAGCACGGTGAACCACAGCCACACCGCCACCGCGACGGTGAACACGCTCGGGTCGCTGACGGCGAACACCGTGACCAGGAGCGAACCGGCCCAGACCACGAACATGACCGGGTTGCGCAACTGGTACCGCGGGTCGAACTTGCGCAGCGCGTCCGGAAACGACGTCAGCAGCTGCCTGGGGTTGAAGATGCCCGCGCCGACCTGGCGACCCAGGTTCTCCGCGTGCCGGTCGCGGATCTCCTCGGGAGTCCGCTGAAGTGTGCTGGTCACAGCAGAGCCTCCGCGATGGGACCAAGGGCAAGGGCGGGAACGAACGTGAGCGCGGCGACCAGCACGATGCTGCCACCGAGCAGGGTGGCGAACAGCGGCCCGGTCGTCGGCAACGTGCCCGCCGTGACCGGTACCTTCCGCTGCGCCGCAAGGGAACCGGCCAGCGCCAGCACGGCGATGATCGGGATGAACCGGCCGAAAGCCATGCAGACACCCAGCGAGGCCTGGAACCAGTCGTTGGTCACCGTGATGCCGGCGAACGCGGAGCCGTTGTTGTTCGACGCCGACGCGTAGGCGTAGAGGATCTCCGAAAGACCGTGCTCCCCGGGGTTGTTGAGTGCTCCCTGCGTGCTCGGCAGGATCGCCGCGATACCGGCACCGATCAGCAGCACCGTCGGCATCGCGAGGATCGACACCGCCGCGGCCGTGACTTCCTTGCGGCCCAGCTTCTTGCCCAGGTACTCCGGCGTGCGGCCGACCATCAGACCGGCCAGGAACATCGCGATGATCGCCATCACCAGGATGCTGTACAGACCGGTGCCGACACCGCCCGGCGTCATCTCGCCGAACAGCATGTTCAGCATCGCGCCGCCACCGCCGAGCCCGGTGAAACTGTCGTGCATCGAGTTCACCGCGCCGGTCGACGTGCTCGTGGTCGAGTTCGCGAACAGGGCGCTCGCGGGAACGCCGAAGCGGAGTTCCTTGCCCTCCAACGGACGCAGGCCGGTGGCTTCCGCGACCCAGATGACGGTGAGCATCGCGGACCAGATCAGGCCCATCACGCCGAGCAGGACGTGGCCCTGCTTCCTGTTGCCCACCAGCTGACCGAACGTCCGGGTCAGCGCGACCGGGATCACCAGGATCAGGAAGATCTCGATGAGGTTCGTCCACGAGTTCGGGTTCTCGAACGGGTGCGCGGAGTTCGCGTTGAGAACGCCGCCGCCGTTGGTGCCGAGTTCCTTGATGGCTTCCTGGGCGGCGACGGGCGCGTTGGCGACGACCTGGCCGTCAACGTCCACACCGGACTTGAGCGACATCGTGACACCGAGCGCGATCAGCACGATCGCGAACACGAACGCGATCGGCAGCAGGATCCGGACGGTGCCGCGCACCAGGTCGACCCAGAAGTTGCCGAGCCGGTCGGTCCGGTGCCGCACGAACCCGCGCACCAGCGCCATCGCGACGGCCATGCCGACCGCGGCGGACACGAAGTTCTGCACGGTCAGGCCGGCCATCTGGACCGAGTGGCCCATGACGGTCTCCGGCACGTACGACTGCCAGTTCGTGTTCGTCACGAAGCTGACCGCCGTGTTGAACGCCATGCCGGACGGCACGTCGCCGCGGTCGAAGTCGAACGGTAACCAGCCCTGGATGCGTTGCAGCACATAGAGAAGCACGACGCCGACGAACGAGAAGCCGAGCACGCCGTAGGCGTAGGTGCTCCACTTCTGCTCGCTGTCCGGGTTGATCCGGCCGAGCCGGTAGATCGCCAGCTCCACCTTGGAGTGCCTGGTGGCGCTGTACACACGCGCCATGTAGTCGCCGAGCGGCCGGTAGGCCGTAGCCAAAGCCACGACGAGGATGCCGACCTGGAGCAGGCCGGCCACAGTGGGTGACATCAGAACTTCTCCGGCCTGACGAGAGCGATGAACAGGTAGACGATCAACAGCAACGCGAGCACGCCGCCGACGGCGTTCGCGAGCAGACCGGTGCCGCTCACAACTTCTCCAGTCCACGCACGGTGAGACCCAGCACGAGGAAACTTCCGATCAGCAGCAACGCGTAGGCCAAATCGGCCATGACGCGCTCCCTTCCCGACAACGAGGTGGTCTTGACGGGAGAAGCGTGCATGGCGAAAACCCGCACGTCAGGAGTGTCTGACGGCAATTTGACACCCTTGGCGGGTTCCTTTACGCATCCTTGATGCCGTGAGAACTGCGTCTCACCCCAACGTGCCATCCGGGAGTGACTAAATGTGATCCGCGAGACGTCAAGATGTCATTCGGACCGTTTGTTTTCACCTGATTCGGGCGCATTCTGTCTGGCGTGCTCACCACCGGGCGTCGGGTCGCGCTCCGGCCGGTCGTGACCCGATGGTGGCCTCAACGGCCTTCCGCGCGGCACCGGAAGGGCCTACCCTTCGTGGACTGGTGTGCCGGGAAGCCTGGTCGGCGTGACGTATCCGCCGTGGGAAAAGAGACCGGTCATGCTCACCAGGAGAGCACTCGTCATCGGCACCGGCCTCGCCGGTCTGGCCACCGCGTACCGCCTGCGTCGCAGCGACTGGGACGTCGTACTGGTGGGCGAACCCACCCGATGCGCCTTCACCCGCACCGCCGCCGGCCTCGACGCCGCACGCCGCCTTGGGCTGCGGCTCGACCCGGACGTCGCGGCCGTGCTGCGGCGCAGCCTCGGCAACGCGGTGACCTACCGCAGCGACGAGGTAGGCACTCTGCGCCCCGACGACTGCGGTGCCACGGTGACCTTCTCGAACGGCGACGACGAGTGGTTCGACCTCGTCACCGAACCCGACCCTGACTTCGACTCGTCGCTCGCCCTCGTCGCCGCCGAGATGCTCGGCGACGCGCTGGACATCTTCCGTGACACCGACGAGGCGTTGCGCTGGTGGGAAGAAACCCTGCGGCCGTTCACGGGAGAGCTGGTCGAAAGCCTTGCCGGTCCCGGTCAGTCGCCGACGTGGATACCGGGCCGGCAGGCCGGGTCGGGCTCACTGGCGCGGATGATCTCCCGCACGACCGGAGCGGTGTCACCGCGGCCGAGGAGCAGGTAACGGAACAGGTGCCCCAGCGGGTTGCCCTCGCTCCACGCGAAGTGGCAGTGCGGCCGGACCCCGGTCGCGTCGCGCAGGGCCAGCAGGATGGCGGCGATGGCGTTGGGCGCGGCAGGACTGCCGGCCCGCAGGATCCGGTGCCCGCCGACCTCCACACCCCGCACCTGCAGCACGTCGCTGAAGTCGGAGGGGTCGACCACGTCGATCTCCAGGAAGAGCACGTCGGCGGTGCCGGGCACGGGGTTGGTGCCGCGTTGCTCGGCCTCCTTCTCGGCGTACTCGGCGGCGTCACCCGCCTGACGGCGGTTCGCGATGAGCGTCAGGGCGCCGTCGTGGGCGAGCGATTCGGTGACGAACCGGCGGGCCGCCTCGTCGAGCTCGATGTGCTCGACCCGCAGTTCCGTGGTGCGGGTGACGCGGGAGACCAGTGAGATGGCGATGATGCCGAGGATGAAGAAGATCGAGATGGTGATGCCGTCCGGCTTCTCGATCACGTTCTCGACCAGGGCGTACAACAAAATGAGCGTCAGCACGGTGAACGCGACCGCGGCGCCCCGCTGCCGGCGCCTGGCCGCGGAGATGGTCACGGCGACTGACGCGGAGACCATCATGGCCAGGATGCCGGTGGCATAGGCACCGGCCTGCGCGTTGACGTCGGCCTTGAAGACGATCGTGACCAGGATGCAGATCGCGGTGTAGACGAGCACGACCGGCCGCACGGCACGCGACCATTCCGGCGCCATGCCGTAGGACGGCAGGTACCGCGGCACGATGTTGATCAGGCCCGCCATCGCCGAGGCGCCCGCGAACCACAGGATGAGGATGCTGCTGATGTCGTAGGCGGTGCCGACGCCCTCTCCGAGCAGTTCGTGGGCGAGGTAGGCCAGCGCACGGCCGTTCGCCTCGCCGCCCGGCTGGAACTCCCGCGCGGGAATCAGCACGGTCGTGACGAAGCTGGTGGCGATCAGGTACACCGACATGATCAGCGCCGCGGCCGTGAGCAGCTTGCGGGTGTTGCGCACGCGGTCCCGCAGCCGTTCCTCCGCGGTGCGCCCCTTGGCCGCCACCAGGGGCATCATGCTCACGCCGGTCTCGAAGCCGGACAGGCCCAGCACCAGCAACGGGAACGCCAGCACCGCCGGGCCGACCACACCGGTCAGTCCGTCACCGCCGGAGGTCAGGGCCTCCACCCACCGGTCCAGCACCACCGGCTCGGCCAGCACCTGCGCCACGCCGGCGACCACGACCACGGCGTTCAGCAGCAGGAACACCGCCACCAGCGGAATGGCGACACCGACGGCCTCGCTGAACCCGAGCAGGAACACCCCGCCCAGCACGAGCAGCAGCACGACGGTCACCGTCACCTCGTGGCCGTGCAGGAACTCCGGGGTCAACGGGTTCTCCAGCAGGTGCACCGTGGCATCCGCCGAGGACAGCGTGATGGTGATGATCCACGACGTGGCCACGAACCCCAGCAACATCAGGACGAACAGCTTGCCCCGCCAGAACGGCAGCAGCTTCTCCAACATGGCCACCGAGCCCTGCCCGTGCGGGCTTTCCCTCGCCACGCGCCGGTACATCGGCAGCATTCCCAGCAAGGTCAGGGCCACGATCAGCAACGTCGCCAGCGGTGACACGGCTCCCGCGGCCAGCGCGGCGATGGCCGGGAGGTAGGACAGCGTGGAGAAGTAGTCCACGCCGGTCAGGCACATCACCTTCCACCAGGACTGCGGCGTGGCATGCGCCTCGCTGCTCTCCGGACCCACCACCGGCTGCACTCGATGCTGTAAGAACCAGCGCCCCGTCCTGGTCGCGGGCGGCGACGGCGGGACCGGGCTGTCCACACGTTCAGGTATCGCGTAGGGCGACGTGTCGGTCATGCCGGTTCCCCCGTGGTGGTGATCAGTCATTTGGGGGCGAGTCAACTGCCCGTGAAGTCCTGCCGATGTAAAGACACGGGGCCTTAGGCGTAAGGATCCCGTAAAAATGATCTGGGCATTCAGGTGGACTCCGCCGCTTATCGGATTTCGGTGTCCCTCAGATCACCGCTGAACCGCCAGCGCTGCCACATCTGCTGCTCCGGCATGCGTTCGACAGCCACCGGCCGCATCGTCCGATGCCCGGAAACGGGGCGCGGCTTCGCAGGCGGCCTCAGGTAGCGCCGCAGCGACTGCGTCGGCATCTCCACCAGCTGCCACGACAGGAACCCGGCGACATAGGACAACGGCACCGCCAGCGCCATCAGCAGCCACGGGTCGCGCACCCCTGCCAGCACCACGAGCTGCTGCAACGGCATGCCCCAGATGTAGAGCCCATAGCTGCCGTAAACCCACTCGTCGTACCCGGCGAGCCGCCGCGGCCAGTGGTACGCCCAGGTGACCGCGCCGTAACCGGCGGCCAGGGGCAGCACGAACCTCGCGGCCGGCTCCAGGAGCGGAGCGAAGTTCGCGATGAGGTAGACGGCCAGAAGAGCGCAGGCCACCCAGGGCGGCAACGACGGCGCGACGCGCTGGAGGCAACGGCGTCACCGCACCGAGGCGATCACGGCCGAGGCGACCGGTGCACCCACGCGCTGGTAGGCCAGGCCCATTTCGAGCGCGATCCGTTGCCAGTCGTACCGGACGCGCGCGCGGTCCTCCGCGGCGCAGCTCATCTCCTGGCGCCGGACGTCGTTCGCCAGCAGTGATCGCAGCGCCCGCCCCAGCGCGGCGGGTTCCCGAGGTGGAACGTGCAGGCCGGTCACGCCGTGCACCACGGTCTCGGCGAGGCCGCCCACCGCCGTCGCCACCACCGGCACCCCGCACGCCATGGCCTCGATCGGCACGATTCCGAACGGTTCGTGCCGCTGCGGGCATGCCACCACGTCCGCGGAACGGATGAGAGGGGGTATGTCCGCGTGCGGCACACGTCCGAGGAACGTGACGCGGTGCGCTACGCCGCACCGGTCCGCCAACTCCCGCAGCCGCACCAGGTTCGCGTCCGGCCGAGAGCTGCTCTTGCCACCGGCGATCACGAGCTCGGTCCAGCTCACCGCGGTGAGGGCGCCGATCAGGTCGTCGACTCCGTCGTGCGGTGCGAGACCTCCCACCGTGAGGATGCGCGGCATCCCGTTGCGCGGTGCGCTCGGGCCGTTCGGTGTGAACGTTCGCAGGTCCACTCCCCATGGCACGGCCGAGATCTTGGACCGGCGCACCCCCAGCCTGGCGAGTTCGTTCGTCTCGTGGCCCGACGTGGCGATCACGCACGTCGCCGCCCGGCCGACCAACCGCTCGTGCGCGGCGGAGTCGCCTCCCTGGAGCGTGTGGTAGCTCTGCACAACAGGGATTCCACGGTGGCGTGCGCTGAGCACCGCCGCCAAGCCGGAGGTCCAGTGGTGTGCGTGGATCAGATCCGGAACATCGTTGCTCCACAGATCCTGAAGTGACCGCGCGAACTCGCCGACGTGCCGGGTGACGTCGAGCTCCCGAGCGGGCCCGGCGGGCACGTGCACCACCTCGAACCCGTCCGCGATCCGCGTCCTGTCCGGCAGCCGCGCGTCGGTCCGGCGGGTATAGATCGTCAGGTCGTGTCCCTGCAGGTGCAACGCTTCGGAGAGCTTGGCGACGTGCAGGCTCTGCCCGGTCACGTCCTGGTCGCGCAGTGCGGCCAGCGGGTTCGCCCGCATCGAGACCATCGCGATCTTCACCTGGCCACCCCCGGGTTGGGCCACGGGTTCGCCACGCAGGTCTTCCCGTCCCTGGCCACCGCCGGCCCCTGAGGTGCGGCGGCGGTGATCTCGGCGAGCCTGTCGTTCGACACCGAGAAGGTCTGCTGCATCATCACGGGCGCGGGGGCGCCGTCCGCGGGACAGGCCTCGTGCCCGTGTCCGAGGAAGTGCCCGATCTCGTGGTTGACGAGGTACTTCCGGTACCCCTCCAGGTCGCCCCTGAACGACTGGGCGCCCCGGAACCAGCGCGGCGCACTCACGTACACCACGCCGTTGACGTAGCAGGAAGTGTCGTAGGGAAGGTCGAAGCCGCAGATGGCTCGGGCGGTTTCCGTTGCGGTGAGCCGGATTCGCACGTCCGGCTGGGCGACGTCGACGCGGCGGAAGGCGACGTCGCCCGACGCGGTCCAGCCCCGCGGGTCAGCGAGGGCCTGGTCCACGGCGGCGGCGAACGGGAGCTGGGCCTGCGGCACCACAGCGCCCTGTTCGACCTCGACGGAGTAGGTGCGCACCCTTCCGGTACCGACCTGCGCGGTCGTGCCGGGGACGGTGCGCCACCATCCTTCGCCCCGCTGTCGCACCGGAACCCCCGGCGGAAGCTCAGGTCCCGGGCGAACCACGTCCTGGCCGGCCAGCGCGAGTGGCGACGTCGCCGCGGTGGACGAGGACGGCTCCGCGGGCGAGGACGTGGGGGACGAAGGTGCGGGCCTCACCGAGATGCTCGTGCCCACGACCGGGATCCGCGGCTGCGCCCCGTGCTGCGCGGGCGCGTCCGGCGGCAGGCTCCTCAGCAGGCCGATCGTCACCCCGGCCAGCATCGCGGCGAAGACGTACATGACGATTCTTCCGACGGTCACGAGGTCCCTCCCCCCATCACGAACAGCTGAACAGCACTGGGCACGGCGCGTGGTGCAACGCCGCCCTCGCGGCCGGCTGCAGGCCTTCCGCGGGACCACGCTCACGGCCGGACACCACGAGCAGGTCGCTCGGGAACAGCCGCGTCTCCTCCTGGACCGACCTGACTTCGCGCACCAGTTCGACGATGACGTCGGGGCAGGCGGCGTGGACGCGATCCGCGGCGGCGTCCAGCGAGTCGGCGGCATCGATGTACGGACGCATCAGCACGCGCAGGCGGGTCGCTCCTCGCGCACGGCAGAAAGCCGTCGCACGCCGCAGCACGCCCTCGCTCCCCACCGCGTCGAGGACAGCAGTCACCACGCCGAAGCGGCAGGCGAGCGCGGCGGGAGAGCCTCCCACGACGACGACATCACGGAGGTCGCGGCCCGCGAGTGGTGGCGCGGCGCAGGCACGAGCGCGGGAGATGACCACGAGACCACCTTCCCAGCGGCCGGGGGTGCACTCGGAGTGTTCGACGTGGACGGTGAGATCCGGGTGCTCGGCGAGCAGTGCCGCGACATCGGCGTGCGCGGGGTCGTTCTTCGGGCCCGCATGCACGACCAGGCCGACGCCCAGTGCCTCGGCGCACGCGGCAGCCCATCGAACGCCGGTGGTACCCGAGTCGCGAACGTCCACCAGCACGCAGGTCGCCGTGATGCGCACGGACTCGTTCGCGAGCGTGGTCATCGCGTCACGCTCGTCGTCTCGGCCGATGCCGGCTCGGGGCTTCGCTGCGACGGCATGTTCGGCGCGGTGGTGACCTCGGCGTACCACTGGTCCAGCAGCCGCTGCCGCTCGGCGAGCTCGGCGAGCATGGCGCGGGACCGCTCCAACGCCTCACCGACGATCTCCTGGGCACGCCTGCTCGCCTCGGCCAGCCTGCGCTGGCTCTCCTGCTCGGCCTCGTCCAGCAGGACGGCATGGCGTCCGGCGGATTCCTCGGCGCGCTGCACGGCGTCTTCGGCGCGGGCGCGGGCCTCGTCCTCTATCTCGTCCGCCTTGCGCCTGGCCACGTGCAGCAGGTAGCGGATGCACCCGGAAACGGCGTTGTCCTTGTTGTGCCCGGCGTGGAGCGTCCGGTACTCGGCGAGCTCCGACCGTGCTTCCTCCAGATGACGGGCGAGGTCCTCGGCCGTCTCGAGGGCAGCGTCACGGTCCGTGCACGCCAGATCGAGTTGCGCCTCCAGCCGGGCGTACTCCTCGTCGACCTGGATCCGGTCGTAACCGAGCCATCGGGTGCGGAAGTTCTTGGGCCCCTCGTTCAGGAGATCGTCAATAGCCATGCCCGTGTCCTTTCCTGAACGGGGGTGGTTCTGGTGGTAAGTGGCAGGTACCCGTGGTCCCGCCTGCCAGACATCCGTGGTCTCGTAAACACCCTGTCTAGTGAATTCCTCACGGACCGTCATCGCCGCGGGTATCCGGTGAGGGACCTGACCGGAGGTGTCCCGTGAACGAACACGAACCCGCTACCGAGATGGACGAGGCCTGGCAACCGTTCGTCGACGCGCTGTGTGCGGCAGCCTCCACCTGGGACGCAGGCCCCGGGCGATCTCCGAGCGGCGGGCAGCGCACACCGATCAGCTCCGGTCAGGCCGAGAACGTCATGCTCGCGATGGCCGCTCTCACGCGGCGGATGGCCACGGCGACGGCGTCGATCGTGCGCGCGATCGCGGATACGCGGCTGGCACCCGTGACCGGCGCGGACGACCTGTCGGACGAGGTGGAGTCGTTGGGGCACATGGCGTTGTGCGCCGAAGCCATGCAACGCGCGGCGGAGCTCGCGCGGGCGGTCGCCGGTGACCTGAACGACGTGTAGGCCGGCTCCGCGGTCACCGGGACGGCGCGGTGTTGTCCACGGTGAACTCGTGATCCACGACGGCGTCCATGACCAACGGCGTGGTGCTGCGGACGCGAGCTGTCAGCGCGTGGTTCCCCTCGGCCGGCGTGAAGCTCTCCAGGGCCAGCCGGTCTCCGTCACGGCTCGTCGCGATCACGGTGTCGTCCACGAGAACCTCGACCCTTCCCAAGGTGGCCGGATCACCCGTGCTGATGCGGACGTCGCGAAAAGCCGCAGCCCTCAGCACCGCGCCGTCCTCGAGACCGACGATGCTCAGGCCGATCTTCTCCATGTGCGTCACGGAGGCCACGACGAGGGTCGACGACACCGCGAACACCATGCCGAGGAAGACCAGCAGGAGGAGTTCGGACCTGCGAACCGGGGCGCGCACGACTCATCCCGTCGCCAGGGCGGCGAGCCGGTCGGCACCCCCGTTGAAGACGTTCTGGTCGATCGGCGACGAGGTGTACTGCCAGATGGTGTGGACCGGCCACTTGAAGGGCATGGGGCCGACCGACGCCGCGTACCTGGCGAGCCACAACGGGTTGGTGGAACTGAAGTCGCCGGTGCGTCCCGTGCACTTGTCCCACCACTGCGTGGACGTGTAGATCACCGGCCAACGCTTGGTCAGTGCGTGGTAGGTGTCGCTGAAGCTGCGAATCCAGTTCACCATCGCGGCATGGCTCAGGCCGTAGCAGGTGTCGCCGCCGTAGGGGTTGTACTCGATGTCGAGCGTTCCGGGCAGCGTTCGCCCGTCCCGCGACCAGCCGCCGCCGTTCTTGACGAAGAACCGGGCCTGCGTCGCGCCGTCGGAACGGTTCGGCAGCGCGAAGTGATAGGAGCCCCTGATCATGCCCACGGCCGCGGAACCGTTGTACTGCTGGGTGAACTTGGGGTTGAGGTAGGCGGTGCCCTCGGTCGCCTTGACGTAGACGAAGCGCTTGCCCGAACGCCACCAGTGTCCCCAGTCGACGTCGCCCTGGTGGCTGCTGACGTCGATGCCGTCCACCCGGCCCACGCCGAGATCGGGCGGTGTCGTGAGCATCTCGGCGGTACCTTCGTGCTTGGCGATCTGCGAGCCGGCCGAGTGGTCTTCCGAGCCTTCGGACGCATGGACGTTGACGGGACTCAGCATGCTCGCGACCAACGCGATCGCAGCGGTGCGAACAACATGAGAGCCTGCACGTTGTTGCGACGGCATTGGATTCCTCCCCGTGCGTGAATGTTCCTGATGGCCAGCTACCCGTGCCAGGAACGGAAAAACCGGACACGCGTTTGTTGGCACGAGAGGGTGAGCCAAACCCCCTTTCGGCACGCTGCGTGACGAATTCCCGGCCCTGGTTCATTCGATGTGGGCGCCTGTTCAACGGTGCGCCGGGTAACCGTCGAAAGCCGCATTCAGCGAGGGGAGTTCGACCGTGAAACGCAAGTCGATCGCGTTCTGTGTCGGCAAACTCGCCGGACTCTGCCTGCTCGCCGGTGCGCTGGTCGCCGGGCTGCTCTTCCCCGCCACCGCGACGCTGGGAGCGTTGTCCAACAGGATCAGCGACCAGGTGAAGTCCACCCTGGCCCAGATGCTGAACACCGACCCGCCGCTGATGACGACGGTGACGGACAAGGACGGGACGGCGATCGCGTACCTGTACGACCAGTACCGGGTGCGCACTCCGCCGGACCGGATCTCCCCGAACATGAAGACCGCGTTGCTCGCGATCGAGGACCAGCGCTTCTACGACCACAACGGTGTCGACTGGCTGGCCAGCCTCCGCGCCGCCGCCCGCAACAACGCCAGCGGATCGGTGCAGCAGGGCGCGTCCACGATCACCCAGCAGTACGTGAAGAACTACCTCGTGCACGTGCTGGCGCGTACGGACAAGAACGCGCAGCGCGAGGCCCAGGAACAAAGCGTCACCCGCAAGCTGCGGGAGGCGCGCATCGCGGTGGGCCTGGAGACGGCGCTGAGCAAGGACGAGATCCTCGCGCGGTACCTCGACGTCGTGCCGTTCGGTTCGACGATCTTCGGTGTCGCCGCCGCCGCACAGGCCTACTTCGAGACCACACCGGACAAGCTGACCATCCCCCAGGCCGCGACGCTCGCGGGCATGGTGAACAGCCCGACCGCACTGGATCCGGAAGCACGGCCCGACGCGGCGCTGGAGCGCAGGAACCTCGTGATCGACGCGATGGTGGTCGACCGGAAGCTGGCCAAGGACGAGGCAGAACGCCACAAGGCCGGTCCGCTCGGCCTCAGCGAGCCGGTCCGCCCGCTGCAGACGGGCTGCGTCGGCGCAGGGCCGTCGTACGGGTTCTTCTGCTCGTTCCTGGTCGAGTATCTCACCGAGGCCGGCTTCAACCTGGAGGAGCTGAAGATCGGCGGCTACCGCGTGGAGACCACACTGGACCCGAAGATCACCGGGTTCGCGAAGCAGTCGGTCGAGGCGCAGGCGCCGAAGAACACCCCCGGGGTGGCGAACACCATGGCCGTCGTGCGACCGGGAAAGGACGCACACGAGGTCGTGGCGCTGGTGGCCAACCGCGACTACGGCCTGGACAAGGAGAAGTTCGAGACACAGTTCGACCTGCCGAGCGGCGTGGAGAACAAGTTCGGCACGGGCTCGGTCTACAAGGTCTTCACCGCGGCCGCCGCGCTGGAGAAGGGAATCGGCATCGAAACGGTGATTCCCTCCCCCAACTCCTACACCTCGAAGGTCTTCAAGGGCGGCGCCGCCTCCTGTCCTGCCACGGGTGAACCGAACACCTACTGGTACTGCCTCTCCAACCACAACGACCGCTACCCACCGCAGATGCCGCTGCGACAGGCGCTCTCGACCTCTCCCAACACGGCGTTCGTCATCCTGGAGGAGAGGACGGGCCTGCAGGCCGTGGTGAACATGGCGTCCCGGCTCGGCATGCGCAGGACGATGGCCACGAACATCGCCGGCGTGCCGCCGGATCCGAAGGGCCCCAAGGACCTGCGCGTCAGCCAGGCGGAGTTCTACGCGGGCAACGGCAACGCCTCCTTCACCCTCGGCCCCGCGCCGTCGAGCACCCTCGAACTCGCGAACGTGGCCGCGACGATCATGAGCGGCGGCACGTGGTGCAAACCCACCCCGATCCGGCGGGTCGTCGACCGGAACGGCCAGGACGTCGAGCTGATCAAGCCCCCGTGCGAGCAGGCGGTGCCCGAACCTCTCGCCAACGCGCTCGCCGTCGGTCTCAGCGAGGACAGCAAGGGCATGGGCACCGCCGCGTTCACCGCGCGCAAGGCGGGCTGGAAGCGTCCGATGATGGGCAAGACCGGGACGACCGAGGAGTACAAGTCCGCGGCGTACATGGGAGCCACCCCCGACTACGCCGCCGCCGTCCAGGTGTTCAACGACAGCACGTCACCGAAGGGCATCTGCGTCGGCTCGGGACCACCGCGGCTGTGCCCCGAGGGCAACATCTACGGCGGCACCGTGCCGGCGACGACCTGGTTCGACACGATGACGAAGGTGCACGCCGACCTGCCGGAGAAGCCCCTGCCGCAGGTCGAGGAACGCTACCTGCGCGGTGACCCCGCCCAGGCGAAGGTTCTGCCGCCCGGCTGACCGGGAACACAGCGACCATCCCGACCGGAGGGGGCAGGGCGATGGACCACAGCAGGGCGCCGGTGCTCGACGCGATCGAGCGCTACCGGCACGAGAACCACATCGGCTTCGTACCGCCAGGGCACAAGCAGGGACGGGGCGTGGACCCGAGGGTCCTGCAGGTGCTCGGGCCCGACGTGTTCAGCGCGGACCTGATCAAGCTCAACGGGCTCGACGACCGGGAGATGAGCGGCAACGTCATCTCCGACGCCGAGGACCTGATGGCCGACGCGGTGAGCGCCGACAGGGCGTACTTCTCCACGTGCGGCAGTTCGTTGTCGGTGAAGACGTGCATCATCACCGTGGCCGCGCCAGGCGAGCGTTTGCTGGTGTCGCGCAACGCGCACAAGTCCGTCGTGGCCGGCCTGATCATCAGCGGTGTGCAGCCGGTGTGGGTGCACCCGCGCTGGGACCCGGTGTGGGAGTGGGCCTACCCGCCGGGACCGGACGAGGTCGAGGACGCCTGCCGCAAGGCCCCGGACACCAAGGGCATGCTGCTGATCACCCCCACGGACTACGGCACCTGCGCGGACATCCGCGGTGTCGCCGAGGTCTGCCACGCGCACGACAAGACGTTGATCGTGGACGAGGCGTGGGGCGCGCACCTGCCGTTCCACCCCGATCTGCCGGCGTGGGCGATGAACGCGGGCGCGGACCTATGCGTGACGTCCGTGCACAAGATGGGCGCCGGTCTGGAACAGAGCTCCGTCTACCACCTGCGAGGCGACCGGGTCGACCCGAGCGTGCTGGCCATGCGAGCGGACCTGCTCGACACGACGAGTCCGTCGTCGTTGGTCTACGGATGTCTGGACGGCTGGCGCAGGCAGATGGCGCAGCACGGCGAGCAACTCCTCGGTCGCGCCCTCGAACTGTGTGCGAGCACCCGCGAGCGGCTGGCGGCGCTGGGCCTGCGGATCGTGTCGGCCGAGGATGTCGTCGGCACCGGCAAAGCGTTCGAGCACGACCCGCTGAAGATCGTCATGGACCTGCGGGACCTGGGCATCTCGGGTTACTCCGCCGCGGAGTGGTTGCGCGCAAACTGCCACGTGGACGTCGGGCTCTCCGACCACCGGCGGATCGCCGCGCAGATCACCGTCGCCGACGACGCCGGCACCGTCGCACGACTCGTCGACGCCCTCAAAGCCATGCTGGGCGCGGACCTGCCCACCGCGAAACCGGTCGAGGTCCCCGATCCGGGTGAGCTCGAACTGGACCAGGTCATGCCGCCCAGGGACGCGTTCTTCGCCGCCGCCGAACACGTGCCGCTGAAGGACGCGGCAGGCCGGATCTGCGCGGAGACCATCAGCCCCTATCCGCCGGGCGTGCCGGCCGCGCTGCCGGGTGAGGTGATCACCCAGCCGGTGGTCGACTACCTGCGCAGCGGCAAGAAGGCCGGGATGTACCTGCCCGACCCGACGGACTCCGATCTGGAGACGGTCCGGGTGGTCGCCGCACGCTGAACCGCCGTCCTTCACGGCGCTGGAGGAAGTACCACGCTGGACGGCTCGCGGTCGGGACGCATGCCACGCCAGGCCGGATGCCGCAACCGGCCGTCCGATGTCCACTGTCGATACTCGACCTCGCCCACCAGTTCCGGCTCGACCCAGCGGGCGTTGCGGGCGTGCTCGCGCGGCACCTCGACGGCGAACGGACTGGTGGGCCGCTCCAGCCTTTCCAGCTCCCGCTGGAGGTCGGCGAGCACGGTCCGGCTGAAGCCCGTGCCGACGTGGCCGACGTACACCAGGCCGCCCTGGCCGTCGTGGGCACCGAGGAGCAGGGAGCCGAGCCTGCCCGCGCGGTTGCCCTGCCCGACGCGCCATCCCCCGATCACGACCTCCTGGGTGTGCCGGAACGGCGTTTTCACCCAGGCGGGTGACCGGCGGCCCGGCTCGTAGCGGGACTTGGCGCGCTTCGAGACGATCCCCTCGAACCCGTACTGGCTCGCCACGTGCAGGACGTCCGCCGGATCGGTGCTCAGGAACGTCGGAGGCACCTGCACCGCGTGGTCACCGGGCAGGCCCAGCTCGACGAGCATCGCCCGCCGCGCGTCGTAGGGCGTCGACAACAGCGACCGCCCGTCCAGGTGCAGCAGGTCGAACACGAAGTAGGCGATGCGCGGCCGGCTCGGCCGCAGCTCCCGCACGCCGGGGACGAGCTTGTCGCGTTGCTGCAGCAGTCCGAAGTTCGGCCGTCCTTCCTGGTCCAGGGCCACGATCTCGCCGTCGAGCACGGCGGTCCGGTGGTGCAGCAGGTCGGGCAGGACGTTCAGCTCGGGGAAGCGCTGCATGAAGTCGAGGTCGTTGCGGCTGATCAGCTGCACGGTGCCGCCCTGGCAGTGCGCGACGCCCCGGTAACCGTCCCATTTGAACTCGACGGCCCAGCCGTCGTCCTGCGGCGCGCTGCCGGGGGTGGCGAGCATGGGCCGGACGAGGTCGAGTGGACGACCCGCTGGTGCCGCGCTTTCCACCTGGCAGCCCTCCTCCGTGCACCCCTCTCAAGTCATGGTCAGGGAGAATCGGCGAGGTCGCGACACGGAACCCACCCGGCTGCTAACGGACCGCGGCAGGCTCGATCTCGCCGTTCGTGAGGGCCCTGGCGACATCGCGCACCGACCTGCCGGCCTCGCGGGCGTGGTCGAGGATCAGGGTCCGCGCGACGTCGACACCGACGTCGAGCGTGCCCGCGACCAGGCCGACGGCGTGCGCGAGTTGCACGCGGTCGTTCAGCGTGGTGAGCGTGCGCTCGGTCAGCCGGTGCACGCGCGCTGGTCCGGTTTCCTGGGACAGTCCGAGCACTGCCAGGTCGGCGAGCACCTGAGCCAGCCGCTGCTGCCAGGATTCCAGGGTGACGGGCTCGAGGTAGAGCAGGTTCAGGCCACCGAGCACCTGGCCGGCCAGTCGCATGGGGGCGGCGTGCACCGCACGGCAACCGGCGGCGAGTGCGGCCGGCCGGAACGTGGGCCACCGGTCCTCGGCGGCAAGATCGGTGGTGGTCACGGCCACCCCGTCCCTGATGCAGTCGACACAGGGACCTTCGTCGGCCTGGGTCTGCAGGAGCTCCACGAACCGCGACCGCTCGTCGGAGGCGGACACGACGCTCATGCCGCCCCGCGGGTCGCTCAGCAGCACGCCCGTGGCGGACGCACCGAGCAACCTCGTGCACGCGGCAGTGACCAGGCGCAACACGGTGTCCGGGTCGTGGTGATCGATGAGACTCGCGGTGAGCTCGCTCAGCGCGGGAACAACCTCGTCTCGGACATCGGACACGTTCACAGCATACGACCCCGTTCAGTCCGCCAGCCGATCAAGGGAAATCCGCTGGTCGAGCACGTCGCGCGAGACCTCCAGCACCGACCGCCGCTCGGCGAACGCGTGCGCCCGCAACCGGGCGAAGGCGTCCTCGAGGCTGATGCGCAGCTTCGCCGCCAGCACACCGGTCGCCATGTGGACGTCCTGATAGGACACTTCCATCCGCAGCTTGTCCTCGTCGGCCGCGAGCTCGTTCTCCAGCAACGCGAGCGTCGCCAGGTCGGCCAGCAGGGCGGCGTCCGTGACCGCCTCCGCGGACAGCCCGCCGGGACGGCGCCGGTACAGGTCCAGGGTGCCGAGCCGGATGCCGCCGACCTGCAGGGGAAACGCGAACATCGCGGCGAGGCCCTCCTCCGCGGCCGCGTCGGCGAACCCGGGCCACCTGCCCTGCTCGGCGCTCACGTCCCCGACCAGCACCGGACCGCCACCGCGCCAGGCCTCCACCGCGGGCCCCTCGCCCAGCGTGTACTGGAGTTCCTCGATCACCGCCGCCCACCCGTCGCTGGCGCTGACCATCTCCTGCGCCCGCGCGTCGCCGCGCAGCACCAGCGCCGCGGCGTCCACCCCGGGCAGCACCTGCACGCACACCGTGCACAGCGCCGGCGGCCACTCCGAACCTGCGGCGCGTTCCGCGATCATCCGCTCGAGCCGGTCCCGACGCTGCCCGTCCACTCTCGGCCCCTCGCACCGACGCTGTTGTGAAGCACCAGAATACGAACCCCTGCCACCCGCGCGCACCTCGCGGGCGGGCAGCGTCCGCCGCGAGGTGCGGCCGGTCCGGCGCCGCGACGGCCGGCTGTCAACGTTGTCGCAGCGGATCCGGCCTGTTCCGGACAGCGTGGTGGGCGGCCATGCGGACGGGTGCGTTCACGACGCCGAACCCGAGGTAGTCACCGATGCGCTCGACCACCTCGTAGGCTGGCCGGGCCCGACCATGATCTAGGAGAAGGCGAACAACCATGGCGAACTGGCCGGCGCTCAGCCCGATCGAGCAGCAGGAGAAGCTCGCGGAGATCACCCAGGAGATCCTGCCGACCCTGCCGCAGGGGTGGTCGCGCCTGGTACTGCGCGCCAAGATGATCGGCCCGCACAGCGAGGCCGACACGGGTGTGAAGATGACGGACGGTTCGGTGCGCGGCTGGTCGTTCCCGCCGGAGGTGTGGCGGAGGTTCCAGCAGCTGCGCAAGGGCATGTACGCCAATGGGCTCGGTTCGTGGATCGAGTTCGAGTACATCCTGGACCCTCCCGGCACGTTCTCCATCCGCTACAACCGCGACGAGGCACCGAAGTTCGACGCCGCGCCGTCCCCGGCGAACTTCGCCACCGAGCAGAAGTGGTTCCCGCGCAACGACGAGCAGATGCCGGACTGGTTCCGCAACGGGCTCGCGAACGCCTGACACCGGAATTGTCAGACCCCCTTGCTACGGTCATTCCAGCTGATCAACGCGAGGGGGAGACCGTGGCTGCTGCCACCACGTACCTGGAGTTGTCCGAGGCGAGCGGGAGCGCGCACAAGTTCTACGAGGTCGTCGTCGACGGCACAAGGGTGAGCATCACGTTCGGCCGCATCGGCGAGCGGGGCTCGACGCGCGAGTCCACGTTCGCCGACGAGGCCAAGGCGGTGAGCGCGGCCGAGAAGAAGATCGGCGAGAAGGTCCGCAAGGGCTACGCGCCCGCGGTCAAGGGCGGGCGGCAGCGGCGGGCGATCACCCGGCGCGAGATCACCAGCGTGCGGTCCAGTGCGCGGCAGGCCCCTGTGCTGTGGCGGTTCCATTCCGGTGCGCCCGCGTTCGGCATCTTCATCGGCGAGGACGAGGCCTGGGTCGGCAACGAGCGCGGCGACGTCTTCACGCTCACGCACGACGGCCAGGTCACCGGGCGCTATGGCTTACCGGACGGCGTGAAGTGCATCGTCGCCGACGATTTCTGGATCTACGCGGGCTGTGACGACGGGCGCGTGTACGACCTGGGCGGCAAGGTGCCACGCGTCGCGTACGAGATCGCCGCCGACGTCGACATCTACTGGCTCGACATCGACGACGGCGTGCTCGGCGTGTCCGATCGTCAGGGCGGCATCACGATCGTCGACCACGAGGACGAGTTCCAGTGGTCGCGCCGCAGCGCGGGCGACAGCGCGTGGATGGTGCGGTGTGCGCCGGAGGGCGCGTTCCACGGGCACTCGCGAGGCGTCACGCACTACGCGGCGCGCACCGGCGATCCCCTGTGGCACGCCGAGACGACGGGTGCGGTGCTGTTCGGCTGGCAGGAGCCCACCGAGGTGTTCGCGGGCACCAGCCGCGGCTGGGTGCACCGGCTGTCGCGTGCCACCGGCGCCGAGACCGCGCGCTACCGTTGCGACGCGGCGGTTTTCTCGTGCGCCACCTCGCCGGGCGGCGACTACGTGTTCGCCGGCGACAACCACTCGTCGGTGTACTGCTTCGCGGCCGACGGCACGCGCCTGTGGAAGCTGGGCACGGGCTGCGGTTCCGCGTTCTCCATGCAGTACCGCGACGAGCGCCTCTACATCGTCACGACCGACGGCTCGCTGGCGTGCATCGACGCCAGCCCGGCGGCGATCCACGCGGCGGAGCAGGGCGAACTGCCGCAGCGCAGCGACATCAAGGCCGACCACTGGCAGCGCGTCGAGGCGACGGCCGAGGTGGAAACCGTTGTGGCCAGCGCGATCCCGTCCGGCGGCGTCGTGGTGGAGTGCGTGCAGGAAGGCGGCCGCATGCGCGTCCACGTGATCTCCGACGGCTACGACCGCTCCCGCGCCGTGCAGTTCCCGAAGGACATCCGGGTGCCCGGTGCGCGGTACCTGGTGACCGAGATCCACACCTCGGCGAGCGGCGGCTTCTACCGGGCGAGAGGAGAGATCAAGCGCCTCCTCTGAGTGGCCGGGAAGTTCGCGGCGTGTCCTGGTTCGCCCCGTAAGGGCCACGCGGGTCACCTTCGTGTTCGGGCGAGAAGTCGTTGTACGCGTTCGGTTTCCGCCTCCATGCCACGCTGGAGGTAGATGCCGAGCGCCTCCCGCCCGGCGGCCTCCCCCGTGCGGTACCCCTGGTCGCGATGCATGGCGAGCGCGCGGTGGTCGGCGGCGGTCTCGTGGTGCCCCAAGACGACGTGGGCGGCGCCGGTCATGTGTTCGGTGCTCGCGAGGACGGCCGCGTTCCGCAGGTGCGTGGCGGCTTCGGCGGCGATCCGCCCCATCGCGAGCCGGGCGGATGGCAAGCCCGCCGATCGCCGCCACCGCCCGGCGCAGCCGGGACACGTAGCGGTGCAGGGTCGTGCGCGCCCGCGGCGCCGCGTCGGCACCCCGGACCCGGTCGACCGGCACGACCTTGCCGGCGTTGACGGCGAGCGCGCACCGCTGCCTGGGCGCGCCCAGGTCCACCGCTCCCGCACTCACTTCTCCCAGAAGACACAGCACGGAACCTTCACGCGGCAGCGGGCGTCCAGGTTGCCGTGTGAGCTAATTCCGGTACAGCGGGTTCGGGCAGTCGACGTACCGGCTCGCCGCGCCCTCCGCACGCGTCCAGCGCAACAGCAGGTTCGCCTTCGCGGGCACGAACCGGTTGTCCAGCAACGACATGACCTGGTCACATCCGTGGTCTCGCGCATAGGCGACGAACACGGACCGTGCCTGCGCCCACACGTCCAGGCCGGGGTGCCGGTCCAGCACGGCACCCGCGATCTCGACCAGGTGGTTGACGACGAGGCAGTACTGCAGCCGCTCCCATCCCTTCGCCTCGGACACTCCCCGCGAACCGTCCGGACCGTCCATTGAGGACAGCAGCTCGGTGTGACGGGGCAGCAGCCGCATGCCTTCGGGATCGCGGTAGATCGCCTGGACCGGCATGCCCTCGGCGTCGACGCCCACCACGACGTTCTGCAGGTGGCACTCCATCACGACGCCGTGCGCGAAGAACGCGTGCAGCACCGGAGGAACGACGACCGAGACGTACTGCCGGAACCAGCGCAGCGCACCACCGGAATCCAAGCCGTCCAACGGGTTTCCCTCGAAGCCCTCGCTGATCCCTGCTGCCAGCAACGGGGTCACGCCGGGAAGCGCGTGCTGCCGGATACCGTCACGCACCACGACCGCCAGCCCTTCGAAGGCATCCGGCGACGTCCGGTAGCCGCGGTCGATCAGGAACGCCGCGCCGGGGTAGACCGAGGCGATGTCCGCGAACACCGGTCTCAGCAGGCGCGCGAGCGGCGGGATCCACCGCAGGTCGTGCGCCCACAACCGGCGCACGTCGTTGGTGATCCGCACGTCGAGGCTGAACTTGTAGAACAGGTCTGCCGCCGGGTCGTAGACGGTACGCACCGAGGACGTCGGCCACACCTCGGGCCCGGACACCGGTCCTTCGAGCCCCAGTAACGTCAGCTGCCACGGATGCGCGGGGAGGACCCCGGCGGGCAACGGCACCTCGCCGTCGTCGACGAACGAGCCTTCCAGCTGTGCCAACGAAAAACTCGCGTACACTTCGGGCGCGTACGGCAGCCACTCCGGCGCGGGCACGCCGCCGCGGCCCTTCGGCGCGGGGTGGTAGCGGTGGCCGGCGACCAGCGCCTGCTCGGAGCGCCGGTAGAGATCGGCGGGCGGAGCGGTGCGGGCGTCGAGCACGGCGGCGATGGCCGACCGCGACCCCGCGACCTCGTCCAGGAAGCCGACCGGCGGGTCACCGAGCTCCTTGGTGACGAGCACGGCGAGTTCGTGCCACGACAACGGCTGCCACGAACCGGTGAACACCTCGGGGTCCGACAGCCAGCGCCCCTCCCGCACGCGCAGCAGCGTGCCGGTGCGGGGCAGCCGGAGCATGCCGTCCGCCCACTCCCCCACCTCCCGGCGCAGGCAGTTCAGCAGGGCCGTCGTCGTGATGCCGTCGGGGGCAGTGATCGATTCCACCGGTGTCCGCTTCTCTCCGGCGATGTGTCAGGATCAGATCATTCTGACGCAAACACCTGTCGAGTCCGAGTTCGCCGCCGCGCTGGACGAAAGTCGCGCCGAAAGGTTCGTCGCGGCGCTGCCCGGAGCCCGTGCGGCGATCCTCGCGCGCCTGCGCCGGGCCTTCGCGATCGAGCCGTTGCCGCCGGTCAGCGTCGATCCGGCCGACCACTCCCACCCGGTCGACCTCCTCACCGCACTGCGCTGGCCCCACTCGGAGGACCTGATCGCCGAGGTCGCGCACAGCGTGGCCGGGCTGGCCCTGTCCCGCACAACGAGCCCGCTCACGACGCCATTCCTGGACAGGTCGCTGGAGGAGCACGAGCAGAGCGTGGTCGACGGCCATCCGCTGCACCCGTGCTGCCGCAACCGCACCGGGTTCACCGCCGCCGACCACCTCGAGTACGGCCCCGAGCACCGCCCGGTCGTGCCGCTGCGGCTGCACCCCGCGGCACGGCACGTGGTGTTCGGCGACTGGCCGGACGAGCTGCGCGACGGCGAGCGGATCCTGCTCCCGGTGCACCCCTGGCAGGCGGACCGGCTGGGCGTGACCACCGCCGGCACCCTCGACGCGAGTCCGCTGATGGCGCTGCGCACGCTCTCGGCCGGCGCCTGGCACGTCAAAACGACGCTGAGCGCCCAGATCACCTCGGCCGTGCGGGACATCTCCGGTAGTTCGATCGCCACCGCGACGACGGTCTCCGACTTCCTGGACGTGGCCGTCGAGGGCATCGAACTGCAGCACAACCGGGCATCGGCCGCCGTGCTCACCGACGGCGAACCCGACCGGAGGCTCGGCGTGATCCTGCGCGACAAACCCGTGCCACGCGAGGGCGAGACGCTGCTGCCCCTGGCCGCGCTGAGGGGCGTGCCGATCGCCGACCCGATCGGCTGGCTCGCGGAGTTCGCCGAACTGACCGTGCCGCCGCTGATGACGCTGCTCGCGCGCGGGGTCGCCCTGGAGGCGCACGAACAGAACCTGCTGGTCGGCCTGGTCGGCGGCAGGCCGAGCCGGGTGATCTACCGCGACCTCGCCGACATCCGTGTCAGCCCGCGCGCCGGCCTGCCCGAACGCCTGCACGCGAGCCCGGAGGCCTTGCGCGCCAAGACCTTCGCGACGTTCTTCGCGACCGCGCTGACCGGGCTGGTCGACGCGCTCGACGCCCCGGACGCCGACCTGTGGGCCGTGGTGGCGCGCACGGTTCCGGACACCCCGGACCGGCAGGCGCTGCTGCACGATCCGTTGCCCACCAAGCCACTCACGCTGATGCGGCTCGACCCGCGCACGGCGAAGTGGGCGTACCTGCCGAACCCGTTCAGGCCTTGAGCAGCTCCGCCCGGTGCTGCCAGGCCAGCGACAGCAGCGCGGCACCGGCGGCCTGCGTCGGTTCGTGATGCACGAACCGCTCGACGTTCGAAGCGGTGAACGGAAGTCCGCGCAGCACTTGGCCCTCTTCGTTGTGCGACACCAGATCGCCGAACAGCTCGTCGAACCGCGAAGCCTCGATCACCGCCACGGTCAGCATGTCGGTGGCGAACGTCAGCGGGTCCACGCCCATGCCGAGGTAGAACACGCGGGCCGCCTCCGTGAGCCGCCGCGCGAACGGCCAGGCCGCGTAGTCGGCGTCGTGGATCTCCTCCGCACCGAGCATCTCCTCGGCGAACTCGCGGATCATGCAGTGCCACAACGAGAAGTCGGCCTCCGACGAACCCTGGAACACCCCGACCGGCAGCACCTGGAACATGCCGCCCGCGTGCCCGACGCGCTTCGGGTCCCGCCAGTGCAGGAAGAACGTCGCCTCCCCGGAGACCTCGTCGTGCCGCAGGGTGAGCGTGCTGATGGCGACGTTGACGGGCCGTCGCCGGGGATCGCACGGATCACCGACCGCCGATCGCAACGGCAGCCCGCCGACCTGCGCCGCGTACTCGTGCGCGCAGGCCTCGCCCACGTTGATGCCGTCGAAGTAGCTGCCGAGCCCGAACGTCAGGTGCCGCCCGGTGAAGCCGAGCAGCCGGTAGGTACCGCGGTTCTGGAACACGGCCGGCGCGGCGAGCACCGCCATCGTCTCCGAGTAGCTGCCGAACCCGTCGGGCAGCGCCGGGACCGGCACGTCGGGCAGCGCGGCGGAGGCCTTCAGCTCCAGCGAGAGATCGGCCAGCGGAATCGGACCGGCAGGCATCCAGTCCGGCGACGTGAGCAGTGGTGTGCCGGCGACCCTGGGCACGTCCGGGTACTCGGAGGCGGCCGCGAGCGCCAGCGCGTGACGGTGTTCGAGCAGGTGAGCGCGCACTTCGAGCCACTCGGCAGACGTCGGCATGGCCCCATTCTGCGGGTACGGACCCCTGAGCACGGCGACATGACCGGGCCACCTCGTGACCCGGCCTCCGCTATGAGGCGGTCAGGCCCGCCAGCGCCGTGACGCGTGGACGACGTCGCCGACCGCGCGTGCCAGGCTTCCGTCGGCGTCGACCTGGCTCTCGTAGTGCTCTGCCGGAAGCGGCATGGCCACCTCGGGCGGTGCCTCGTACGAGTCGCTGTCTTCCCAACGCAGCCTGCGCGCCGTCTTGACGAACGCGACCGCCGCTGCCAGCAGCAACACCCCGACCACGGCCGGCCACCAGACCGATTCCGCGATCGCGATGGCGAACTGGACCTGGGCCACCACGACGAACACGACAGTCAGTCCGACCACCGACCACGGGGCCGATCCACCGTCGTGTCTGCGCTTGGCGGCACCGGTTGCCCCCATTGGCGTCACCTCCACCGATGTTGCCTGGACATCGGCGATTGATCGCACGGAGTTACAGGGCTAAGCGTACTCCCCGATCGTTTGGTTGCGGACCGTCATCTTCCGGACGTCCGTTCACCAGCGCGAAACCGGCGCACAAGGCGTGCACTATTCACTCTGTGGTGTGATCATCGGCTCGTGTCCGCACTGCACGCGGGGGACCCCGCATCATTCGCCGCCGACGTTCTCGACGAGGGTCCGGCCGAACTGGAGTACGTGCCCGGAGTGGCGTCCCGGCGGCCCGCCAAGACGTGCGCGGGCGGCGCGTTGATCCGTGATTCCACCGGACGCGTGCTGTTCGTCGTGCCGACGTACAAGGCGGTGCTGGACATCCCCGGCGGCATGACCGAGGCCGACGAGTCCCCGAAGGCCGCGGCACTGCGGGAGATCCACGAGGAACTCGGTCTCTCGGTGGCTCTGGGGCCGCTGCTGGTGGTGGACTGGACGCCGCGCAACGGGGTCTGGAGCGACTGCCACCAGTTCGTGTTCGACGGTGGCGTCGTGGACGGTGCCGTGGCGTGTGATCCCGAACTGGAAGGCGTGCTGTACCTGACGCTGGACGAGGCGAAGCCGCGCATCTACCCGTCACTGCACCGGCGCCTCACGCTCGCCGTGGCAGCCCTTGAGAGCGGTTCCACGCGGTACGCGGAGTTCGGCAGGGAGGTCTGACGCGGATCGTCTCGCCCTAAACTCGGCCCATGGACCTGAGCGCGTTCCCCCGAGTCTCCCTGGGCACCTGGCCGACCCCGCTGGAGGACGCCCCGAGGCTCGCGGCCACGCTCGGCGCCCCGCCGGTCCTGATCAAGCGCGACGACGTCAACGGCCTCGGCGCGGGCGGCAACAAGCTGCGCAAGCTCGAGTTCCTGCTCGGCCAGGCGATCGAGCAGGGCGCGGACACGATCATCACGTTCGGCGCGCTGCAGACCAACCACGGCCGCCAGACCGCGGCGGCGTGCGCGAAGCTCGGGCTGCGCTGCGAGCTCGTGCTGACGGCCAAGGTGCCGATGACGGGCGCCGCGTACGAGCGGTCCGGCAACGTCGTGCTGGACCACATGTTCGGGGCGAACGTGCACGTCTGCGCGGACGCCGACGAGACCGTGCTGGCCTACGAGAAGGTCAACCACGACAAGGCCGTCACGCTGCCCGTGGGCGGCTCGAACGGGCTGGGGACACTGGGTTACGTCGCGGCGGCCGTCGAGCTCGTCGGGCAGCTGAACGAGCGCGGCATCGACAACGCCACCATCGTCGTGCCGGACGGCAGCGGCGCCACGGCGGCCGGCCTGGCACTCGGCACCGAGCTGCTCGGCTGGCGCGGCACCGTCCACGCCGCGAGCGTCTCGCACACCGCCGCGGACGCCGAGCAGGAACTCCGCACCCTTGCCACGGACGCCGCCGCGCTCCTCGGCGAGCCGGCCCCGGAACTCGGCCACCTCACCGTCACCGACGACACGATCGGGCCGGGCTACGGCGTCCCCACACCGGAGATGTGGAACGTGCTGAAGCTCTTCGCCGAGACCGAGGGCGTGATCCTCGACCCGGTCTACACCGGCAAGGCCGCGGTGAAGTTCCGCGAGATCGCGCCGCGCAGCGACGTGCCCGTCGTGTTCCTCCACACAGGTGGTCTTCCCGGCTTCTACGGCTACGCACCCGAGGCGGTCGCGCAGTTCTGACGAGCGTGATCAGTACTCTGGTGTGGTGACCGACCTCGCCCACGACCTGGGCCTGCTGCGCGACCTCGAACGGCGGCTGCTCGTCTACAAGTTCGCGATCGAGGAGCTCATGACGAAGCTCCGCATCCTGAGCGAGGAGTTCGACTCGGTCCACCAGCACGACCCGATCGAGCACATCACCAATCGGGTGAAGAAGCCGGAAGGCATCCTGGAGAAGCTGCGGCGCAAGGGTTTTCCGCTCGACCTCGACTCCATCGGCGACTGGCTCGACGACATCGCGGGCGTGCGGGTGATCTGCCCGTTCGTCTCGGACGTCTACCGGGTCAAGGCGATGCTCGCGCGCCAGCACGACGTGGAGATCCTGCACACCAAGGACTACATCGCCGCACCGAAGCCGAACGGCTACCGCAGCCTGCACCTGATCGTGCGCATCCCGGTGTTCCTGTCGGACCGGGTCGAGCACGTGAAGGTCGAGGTGCAGCTGCGGACCATCGCCATGGACTTCTGGGCCACGCTGGAGCACAAGCTGTTCTACAAGTACGACGACAGCCCGCCCGCGGACTTCGTGGGCGAGCTGATGTCGACCGCGCTGATCGCGGCGCAGTTGGACGAACGGATGGAGTCCCTCCACCGCCGCATCCACCAGGACTAGGGCTTGGTGATCTCCAGTTGCAGTTCGGTCACCCAGTCCGCCGGGTCACCCTCGCCGTAGTTCAGGTACACCTCCCGGGCGAACCCGTTCTGCCGGTACCCGTGCGCCTCGACCCACGCCGCCACGGCCTGGTACGAGGTGTCGACGCCGTCCATCGTGCCGCGGTGCACGATGGTCGCCGCCTCGGCCAGCGCGGGCAGGTCGACGACCTCGAAGTCGTAGGCGGCGGACGGTTCGACTGCCACGGTCACGCCGGCCCGCACGACCACCTGGTCGCCCTCGGCGGACTCGTAGGTCGCGATGCCGTGGCCGGACGGCGCGACCCCCGCGCGGCCCAGGCGTTCGAAGAGCTCCGGGTACAGCGGCTGGATGACCGGGCCGATGTCCTCGGACTGGTACGACGCGGCGGTCGCGGTCAGGCGGGCGATCCGGACTGCGGGGACGGGCTTCACGACGATCTCGTCGGTGGGCATGGCGCCTTCTCTTTCGATGGCACGGAGACGCGCCTCGACCCGGCGCAGCCGCGACTCGTCCGCGAGGATCTGCTGCCGCAGCTCGGCCCGCCGCAACGAAAGCATGCCGTGCAACTGTTCGACGGAAAGCTTTTCGTCGAGCACCACACGCACCTGGTCGAGCGTCAGACCGAGGTCCTTCAACGCGACCACGCGGTTCAGTCGTTGCAGCTGGGCGGCGGTGTAGAAGCGGTAGCCGCTGGCCGGGTCGACGTGCGCCGGCGGGAGCAGGCCGACGGCGTCGTAATGGCGCAGCATCCGCACCGACACACGCCCCAGATGGGCGAAGTCTCCGATCGTGAACATGACTGCTCCTGTGTAGGGGCTGACACGGTGTGAGGGTCAAGAAATGATGGTTTGAGCAACGTGCCGGGTGCGCATCCTGGGACGTTGACGAGAGGTGGCACATGACGTTCGCACATCCGGCGCTGTTCTACTCCGACGAGGAGTCCTACATCGACGGAACCGTCCCGTTCGTGGTCGAGGGCCTCGCGAGCGCCGAACCCGTCGCGGTGGCGGTACCGGGCAGGAACCTCCAGCTGCTCAAGGAAGCGCTCAGCGGCTTCGCCCACCTGGTCACGTTCCTCGACATGACGGACACCGGCCGCAACCCCGGCCGGATCATCCCCGAGCTCCGCGCGTTCGCCGACCGGCACCGCGGGGCCGTCCGCATCATCAGCGAGCCGGTGTGGGACCTGCGCACCGACGTCGAGTACCCGGCGTGCACGCTGCACGAGGCGCTGGTCAACTACGCGTTCAGCGGACGTGACCTGAGCATCCTGTGCCCCTACAGCACCACCACCCTCACCCATGACATCCTGGCCGACGCCGAGAAGACGCACCCGGTCGTGATCGACGCGAGCGGCCACCGCCCCAGCGACCACTTCCACCCCGCGCGGGTGGTCGTCGCCGCCCACTCACTACCGCTGACCATCCCGTCCGACGCGGCGAGCACGTCCGTCGGTGCCGGGGCGATGGCGGCGGTACGGGCGTTCGCCCGTGAGCAGGCCGTCAAGCTGGGGCTGGCTCATGATCGGGTCGACGACTTCACGCTCGCGGTGACCGAGCTCGCCACGAACAGCGTGCGGCACGGAGGCGGCGAGAGCACGGTCCGCGTCTGGGCGGAAAGCAAAAGTATTGTTTGCCAAGTCAACGACAACGGGCACATCACGGATGTTCTGGCTGGCCGGACCCCTGTTCACGCAAACGAGCCGGGCGGTCGCGGTCTGTTGCTCGTCAACCGTTTGGCGGATCTCGTCCGCACCCAAACGACGCCGTCGGGCACGGCAATCCAAGTCAGATTCGACCTGACTGACAAAAAGGCAACGTGATCCACATACATTTGGGCGACTTCGTTATAGCTTGGGCACGTGCACGACGAGGAAGCGACGGAAATCGGATACACGGGGGCGCGTTTCGGGTCTCCGGCGACCCGTAGACGGCTGCGCGCCGACGGAAGTGAAGACTTCAACGGCGCGGAGACGCAACAACTGCCTCGTCAGCAACCGTTGCGCCAACGCCCACCGGAACCGCCACCGGAGTGGCCTGTGCAAGAAGACCCGACCAACGGCCCCGCCAGGGACAGCTCGCTCATCCGTCCCTACACCCGCACCGGCGGCCGCACGACGGCCCGCCACGACCTGCGTCTGGAAACGCTGCTCTCCACCGACGAGGACCGGCTCTACCTCGCGACCAACGACCAGGCCGCGATGATGAGGTTGTGCCTGCAGCCGCGTTCGGTCGCCGAGATCTCGGCGCTCATGAAGATCCCGCTCGGTGTCACGCGGGTGCTGCTGAGCGACCTGATCACGCTGAACCTGGTCGCGGTGCACGAGCCGAGCGCCACGCCGAACATCACGCTGCTCGAACGCGTGCTGTCCGGGTTGCGCAAGTTGTAACCCGTTCGCCAGCGCGCGAGATCACGCCCGGTCGCCGATAATTCAGAACGTGGCGACCTCCAGCGACGAGACCCCGAAGACCCCGGTCACGGAACCCATCCCGGCCGCACCGCCGACCGCCGCACCGTCCGCGCCGGTGGCCGCGCCGAAGAAGCTGCGGCCCACCCGGATCAGCGGCACCTGGGTCGCCGTGCTGGTGGCGATCGTCGTGCTGATCTTCCTGCTGGTCTTCATCCTGCAGAACGGCGACAACGCCACGATCCACTTCCTGTGGGGCCAGTTCAGCCTGCCCCTGGGCGTGGCGCTGCTGTTCGGCGCGATCGGCGGCGCGTTGCTGGTCGCGGTCGTCGGCGCCGCCCGGATCCTGCAGTTGCGGCGTCAGGCCAAACGCGTGCCGGTCACCGGTCGTCCCTCGACCTCATCACCAGTTCGACGCGTGAACTGATCCCGAGCTTGCGGAAGATCTTGCGCAGGTGGAAGTTCACCGTGTGCGGCGACATGAACAGCTGCGTGGAGATCTGCCGGTTCGTCTGGCCCTTGGCCACCAGGTTGGCGATGGCCCGTTCGGTGTCGTCCAGACTGGACCATCCGGACTCGGGCCGCGCCGGAGCGGCCCTGCGGCGCCGGCCGAGCTTGCGCAACCGGCCCAGGACCCGCGCGCTGTCGCGTGACGCACCGATCTCCCGGTAGAGCCCGAGCGCGTCCTCCAGCGCCTTCACCGACGCCGACCGGTCCGGCGAGCCCGTGAGCAGCACGCCGAGGTCCTCGGAGGCGTTCGCCCGTGCCCACGGGTCCCGGTGTTCCCGCGCGGCGAGTTCCAGCGACTTCGCGTCGCCGTCGAGCAGGCCGCGCGCGTGCACCGCGGCCGCGCCGATCGCCGGGAATCCCGGATGGTCCCGCGCCAGCCGCTCGGCGTGGTCCACGACGGCCGTCGCCAGCCGCTCGTCCCCCGCCTCCAGCGCCCGGCGCAGGAACCACCCGGCGGCGCGGGGTTCCTCCGCGAACAGTCCCGACGACACCAGGCCCCGGTACTCGCCGGTGAGCAGCGCCAGCGCCTGGTCGAGCCCGGACCCGACGTAGGTGACGAGCACGTCGGTCCACTGGTAGTAGGCGCGCGAGAAGATGACGCCGTCGGCCGGGGCCCGCTCGCGGCAGCGCTCGACGTGCTCGAGCGCCGCGGGCAGGTCGCCGGTGTGGATCGCGACCATCGCCAGCACCGCCAGCGCCGGCGCGACCACCGTCTCGTGCCCGGTCTCCTCCGCCACCGCCAGCGCGCCGCGCGCCTCGGCCGCGGCCTCCTCGATCCGCCCCGCCTGCAACAGGATCCGGGCCTGGACGACCGCGGTCGTGACCTCCCTGGTGACCACCGCGGACGGCCCACCGCGGACCCGCCGCACCACGTTGCCGGCGTCGGCGAACTCCCGCAGTCCCGCGAGCAGGGTCGCGAGCAGCAGTTGCGGGTACGCGCCGAGGTCGTGCGAGGTGCTCGACCGCGCTGCTTCGCGGGCCAGTTCCAGCGCGGTGCCGGGCCGGCCGGTGTCGCGCGCGATCGCCGCCAGCACGGCCAAAGCCGTTGCCAGCACGTCGTCCGGTGCGCCCTGGCGGGTGCGCACGACGGACTCGGCCAGCTCCTCCGCGCGGCGCCGGTCGTGGCCGAGCAACGCCATCAGCCGGGTGATCTCCACCCAGGGTGCGAGTTCCGGCGCCAGGTCGGGTTCGCGCAGCAACGCCTCGGAGATCTCCAGCGACTCCGCGTACCGGGCCCCCAGCAACGTCGTCGTGGCCACGCAGTGCCGGAGTGTGGCGGCGGGCTCCGGGGCGACCTGACGGGACAGGGCCTCCTGTGCCAGCGCCTGTGCGGCGGTGAGCCGGCCGGCCGCGGTGAGCGCTCGCACCGCCATGACCGTGCGGCGGACCAGCGAAGCAGACGCTTGGTCGGTCAGTTCGAGCGCGCGCACCGCGAGTTCGGCGGCGGCCTCGGGAGCGTTCCACAGCACGGCTTTCGCGGCCGCGACCAGTCCGTCGATCGACCGGGCGTCGCCGCGCTGGGCACCGTGCAACAGGTGCTTCGCGGCGACGACGGCGGAGTCCCCGCGCCCCAGCAGCATCTCGCCGGCCTCACGGTGCAGCGCGCGCCGCACGGGAGGGGTCACGGAGTCGGCGACCAGGCGCCAGAGCAGTTCGTGCCGGAACGCCAGCCGGTCGTCCAGGGCCGTCACGACGCCCGCGCGGACGACCTCGTCCAGGGCGGGCAACAGGATCGCGGTGCTCGACGCCAGCATCTCCGCGACGTCACCGGGTTCGAAGCGCGGCCCGAGCACGGCGGCGACCTGCAGGAGGTGCCTTGCGCCGCCGCTCAGGGCATCCACGCGGTCGCGCAGCAACGCCTCGGTGCGGCGCGGCGGCCGGTCGGCCCTGATCGAGGCGTGCCCGGCGCTGGTCAGCACCAGACCGTCCTCGTGCAGGGCTCCGAAGAGCGCGGCCAACGCGGCGGGATTGCCCTGGGCGGTGGAAGCAAGCGCTTTCAGGTCGTGGTCGGGGACCCCGCCCGCGAGGTCGGCGGCGAGGTCCGCGACCACGTCGTCCGCCAACGGCCGCAGCTCGATCCTCGTGGCACCGCGCTGGACGGCGGCACCGAACAGGCGGTCGGTGCCCTCACCGCGGCGGCGGGCGAGCAGCCAGACCACCTTTTCGTGGGTGGAGGCGGGTAACAGACCACGCAGTACGGCCAGGGTGCCCGGCTCGGCCACGTGGAGATCGTCCAGCACGACGAGCGCGGGACCGCCCGGACGGCGTTCTGCCAGGCGGGCCAACAGGAACGACTGATCGAGTTCGTCCTGCGCGGTGGCGACCTCGAAGCCGCGGCCGGCGGCGACGGCGGCGATCTCGGCCAGCAACCGCGTCTTGCCGGTGCCCGCCGCGCCGTCGATCAGCACCACACCGGTGCCCGCGTCCAGCACGCCGTTCAGGAGCTGCCGTTCTCCCTCACGGCCGCGGAACATCCCGTCCCGATTCCCGGACACCCATTCTTCCTTTCGCTCCGCGGCGGCGGAGAACAAGCGCTGCATTACCACAACGACCAGCACCACGACCAGCCCCGAGCGGCCCCCCTTACGCCGCCGGGACGACCTCTCCAGGCCTGACGCTACCCATTCGAGTAGTAGCCCGCGGGATCATACGGGCCGCCATCCTGTTGAGACGGCCATAGTCCAGGAAGCTTTACCTGGGCAAGTGGAGCGCTTTCTCCTAGCATCAATTCCGCTGAGCTTTCAGCGGCGGATTGTGGAGAGATCTTGGAAAACCGGCTGAAAGTATGGTGCGCCGGAATCGGCGATCAGGCGGCGCCGGGCACGACCACGGTGGTGGAAGGCGCACCCGGCACGGGGAAGACGGCGACCCTGGACGACCTCGCCGCGCGCTGGGAAACATCCGGCGGGCAGGTCGTGCGAGCGCGCGGAAGTGCATTGGAAAGCGATCTTCCGTTCGGGATCGTGGCCCAGCTGTTCGACCTGGTCGATTCAGATCTCGTGCCGCCGGAAGCGACCGGCGCGCTGCAGCTCACCGCGACGACGGCCGATTTCCCCGTGCTGCACGGCGTTTACCGGCTGGCCGCGGCGCTCGCCGCACGTGGCGACCTGCTCGTCGTCGTGGACGACGCGCACTGGGCCGATGCGGCGTCCCTGCGCTGGCTCGCCTATCTGGCGTTGCGGGTGCGGCGGTTGCGCATCGCCGTGGTGCTGGCCGTGGGCCTGGGCGAGCGGTGTGACGACCCGTCGTTCGGCGAGATCATGGCCTCGTGCCGGCGGGTGACGCTGGACAACCTCACCTCCGCCGCGACGGACCGTCTCGTCTCGGCGGCACTGGGCGAGGCCGCGCCCGAGTTCACGGCCGCCTGCTTCGACGCGACCGGCGGCAACCCGCTGGCGGTGACCCGGCTCGTCAGGGCCCTGGCGGAGGACGGGGTCCCGCCGACCGCCGAGGCCGCCTGGAGGGTGGCGCGGCACGGCGCGGAGGTGTCCGGCGAGATCATGGCGGCCAGGCTGCGCCGCCGGTCCGCTCCCGTCGTGACCGCGGCACACTGCCTGGCCGCGCTCGGGCCGTCCCCGCATCCCGGTGTGCTGGCCGAACTGACGCGGCTGAGCCCGGTGGAGCTCGCCGAGGCCGTGCACACCGTCGAACTGCTCGGCGTGGCCGGACCCGCGGTGCTCAGCGACATGCCCGCTGCGGCACGGGCCGACCTGCACCTGCGGGCCGCGCGCTCGTTGCGGACGCACGGCGCCTCGGACCGGGTGGTGGCCGAGCACCTGCTGGAGACCTCACCGGGCCTGGAACCGTGGGCGGGCGAGGTGCTCGACCGGGCCGCGCAGGAGGCGGTGAGCCACGGCGACACGCCCGGTGCCGCACGGTTGCTGTGGCGGGCGCTGCGCGAACCGGTGGCGAACCCGTCGCGGGCGTTGCGGCTGCTGGGAATCGCCGAGCTGGTAGGCAACCTGCCCGGCGCGACGGCCCGGTTGCGCGAGGCGCTGCAGTCCGATGTGGACGATGTCGAGTCCGCGATCGCGTTGTCCTACGCCCTGCACGCCGATGGCAGTCCAGCCGAGATCCCGGTGGTCCTGTCGCGCGAATCCTCCTGCGCACAAGCACATCTGGCAGTGCACGGGCTGGTGTGGCAGGAGGCCGTGCCGCCGGCCGTCTCGCTCGGCACGCCCGCCGGGGTGCTGCACCGCGTGATGGTCGGGGACATCAGCGCCACCGAGGCCGTCCGGCTCGTCTCGCCCGACGGGGTGCTCGCCGCGCTGACGTCCGCGATGACGCTGAACCTGGCCGACTCGCTGGACGAGGCACTGGCCGTGCTGGACGAGGTCGACCGGGCGCAGGCACCGGCGTTGCGCGCGCTGACGAACGTGATGCGCGCGAACGTCCAGCGCCGCAAGGGAGATCTCGCCTCCGCCCGCGCCGACCTGCAGGTGGCGGCCGACCACCTGCGGCAGGACCGGCGCTGGCACGCCGTCTCCACCTGGCACGCCGCGTTGCTCGCCGACATCCTGCTCGAGGAGGGCCGTCTCGACGAGGCCGCCGCGGTGATCGCCGAGGCCTCGACGGACGAGGCGCGGCGCACGTGGTCGTTCGGCGGCGTGCTGACCGTGCGCGGCCGCGTGCTGACCGCGCGAGGCGACGATCACGATGCCCTGGAAGCGTTCCTGGCCGCCGGACGGCACTGCGCCGCCTGGCCGTACCGCAACCCGGCGGCGCTGTCGTGGCGTTCCGGAGCGGCCCTGGCCTGCGCGGCGATGGGCGACGGCGAACGAGCGCGCGACCTGGCCCAGGAAGAGGTGGCGCTCGCCCGCGTCTGGGGCGCGCCCAGGGCGTTGGGCATGGCGTTGCGCGCGGAGGGCCGCGTGACGGCGGGAACGGCCGGGCGGACGTTGCTGGAGGAGGCCGTGCGGGTGCTCCGCGCCTCCCCCGCCCGCCTGGAGCTGGCCCGCGCGTTGGTGGACCTCGGCGTCGTGGTGCGGCGCCAGGGCGACACGGCGTTCGCGCGGACGTGCCTGCGTGACGCCGTCGACCTGGCGCAGAAGTGCGGATCGGTCGCGATGGCCGCGCGGGCCTACTCCGAACTGGTGGCGACGAGCGCCGGACCTCGGCGGATGCGGCAGACCGGGCCGACCGCGCTCACCCCGACGGAGCACCAGGTGGCGGAGCTGGCGGCACGTGGCCGTTCGAACGACGAGATCGCATCCACCCTGCTCATGGCCCCGGCCGCGGTAGAAGGCGTGCTCTCGGGGATCTACCGGAAGCTAGGGGTATCCGGCCGTTTGCAGCTGGCCGATGCCCTGTTCGTGGATTAGTGCCGTGGCGTGAAATCTTGGCGTGCAATTTCACGCTCAGTAGGACACCTCGCGGCACCGCCCCCACGCCCCCATACATCCAGTATGAGGACGTGGGGGCGGCACCACGATGCGCCCGCCTGACCGCGAAATGGCCGGCAAGATTTCACACCACGGCACTAGTTCGGACCCATTCGGCCGATAGTCCTGGTTGCGGCATTCGGCCTATCGTCCTTGCGCATGGCGAGCGAATTTCAGCGCAGCAAGGTCGTTCTGGTCTTCGGGGCCATGGACGCCACCGGTGACGGCTATCTGACCGAGGAGGACTTCCGGCTGCTCGCCGGGCGCTGGGCCGGCCTGCGCGGCGGTGACGAGAAGCTGCTGTCCCAGGTGATGCTGGGCTGGTGGACGATGCTGCAGTCGGCCGCGGGCGGCGCGGACAGGGTGACGCTGGACGACGTGCTGAACGTCGTCGACGTGCTGCCGGACAACATCGAGCCGGTCATCGGGACGGCGGACGCGATGTTCGGTGCCGTGGACGCGGACGGCGACGACTACGTGTCCGAGGCCGAGTACCGGGTGATGGTCGAGGCCTGGCTCGGGCGCGCCGCCGCGACCGACTTCGCCGTGCTGGACCTCGACGGGGACGGCAGGTTGTCACGTGCCGAGTTCGCCACGCTGTGGGCGGAGTTCTGGGCGGGCGACGACGCGGACGCCGCCGGTTCCTACGTGTTCGGGCCCGTTCATGCCGCGTGAACGAGGGTGAAGAACTCCTGACGTGACGCGGGATTCTTGCGCAGCACGCCTTTCAACGCCGACGTGATCGTGCGGGATCCGCTGACCCGCACGCCCCGGTGCGCCATGCACATGTGCTCGGCCTCGATCACGACACCGACCCCCAGAGGCTGCAGCTGGTCCTGCAGCCAGTCGGCGACCTGCTTGGTGAGCCGTTCCTGCACCTGCAGGTCGCGCGCGAACATCTCCACGACCCGCGCGAGCTTCGACAGGCCCAGGATCCGTTCGCCCGGCAGGTATCCGACGTGCGCGACACCGGTGAAAGGCAGCATGTGGTGCTCGCACAACGACTGCACGGGAATGCTGCGCGCGAGCACGAGCTCGTCGTAGCCCTCGTCGTTGGGGAACGTCGTCATGGTGAAGGCGCGCGGGGTCAGCATATCCGCGTACGCCTCGGCGACGCGGCGCGGGGTGTCGGCGAGGTGCACCGAGTACGGGTCCTTGCCCAGAGCCTTGAGCAGGTCCGTGACCGCCTGCTGCGCCGCTTCGAGGTCCATGCCGTCACGGTAGAGTCGCTGGCCGAATTTAGTCAACAGGAGTAGATTTTAGAGATGGCCGACCCCGTCGCCGCCGTAGCGGCCCTCGACGAACCGAACCGCCGCAGGCTCTACGACTTCGTGGCGCGGCAAACCTCCCCGATCAGCAAGGACGAGGCGGCGCAGGCCGTCGAACTGCCCCGCACGACGGCCGCGTTCCACCTCGACAAGCTGGTCGAGATGGGCCTTCTCACAGTGGTGCACCAGCGGCGAACCGGGCGCAGCGGGCCCGGGGCCGGTCGGCCGGCGAAGCTCTACCAGCGTTCCGCGGAGCAGATCGAGGTGTCGCTGCCCGATCGCCGCTACGAGGCCGCGAGCCATCTGCTCACGGACGCGTTGGTGGAAGCCGAGACCACGGGGGAACCGGCGCGCGAGGTCCTGAACCGGCGCGCCTACGAGTGGGGCGCGGACCTGGCGGCGCAGGCCCCGGGCGGCGTGACGGAAGCGTTGGCGGACTTCGGTTTCGAACCGCGCGAGGACGGCGGCTCGATCCTGCTGGGCAACTGCCCGTTCCACAGCCTGGCGCACCGGCACACGCAACTGGTGTGCGGGATGAACCTGTGCATGGTCAGCGGCCTGCTGGACGGGATCGGGGCGAACGGCGTGTCCGCCCGCCTCGATCCGTCACCGGGTCACTGCTGCGTCCGGCTCGATCAGACGCCGTCCTCCAGGTCGCCCTCGGTCTCCAGGTAGGCCGCCCGCAGCGCGTCCAGAGTGGACTCCTCCGGGTGCTCCCACATCTTGCGCTCGGCCGCCTCCAGCAGACGTTCGGCAATGCCGTGCAACGCCCACGGGTTCGACGTCTGCAGGAACTTCCGGGTCTCCGGGTCGAGCACGTAGCTCTCGGTCAGCTTCTCGTACATCCAGTCCGCGACGACGCCGGTCGTGGCGTCGTAGCCGAACAGGTACTCGACCGTCGCCTGCAGCTCGAACGCGCCCTTGTAGCCGTGGTTGCGCATCGCCCCGATCCAGCGCGGGTTCACCACACGGGCCCGGAAGATGCGCGAGGTCTCCTCGGTGAGCGTACGCGTGCGGACGGCCTCGGGGCGCGTGCTGTCACCGACGTACGCGGCGGGTGCCTTGCCCGTCAACGCCTTCACCATCGTGACCATGCCGCCGTGGTACTGGAAGTAGTCGTCCGAGTCGGCGATGTCGTGCTCGCGCGTGTCGATGTTCTTGGCCGCCACCGCGATCCGCCGGTACGCCGACTCCATGTCCGCCCGTGCCGCCACACCGTCGACGCCACGGCCGTACGCGTAGCCGCCCCACACCGCGTAGACCTCGGCGATGTCGGACGAGTCGCGCCAGTTGCGGCTGTCGATCAACGGCAGCACGCCCGCGCCGTACGCGCCGGGCTTGGAACCGAAGACGCGCAACGTGGCCCGGCGCTGGTCGCCGTGCTCCTCCAGGTCCTTGAGCATGTGCGCCCGGACGAAGTTGTGCTCCGCGGGCTCGTCCAGCGCGGCCACCAGCTGCACGGCATCGTCCAGCATGGACACGACGTGCGGGAAGGCGTCACGGAAGAAGCCGGAGATCCGGACCGTGACGTCGACGCGCGGCCGGCCCAGCTCCTCCAGCGAGATCACTTCGAGACCGGTGACGCGGCGCGACTGGTCGTCCCACACCGGCCGGACGCCGAGCAGCGCGAACACCTCGGCGATGTCGTCGCCGGCGGTGCGCATCGCGGACGTGCCCCAGACCGACAGGCCGACCGACGGCGGCCACTCACCGTCGTTCTCGGTGCGGTAGCGCTCCAGCAGCGAGTCGGCCATCGCCTGGCCGGTCTCCCACGCGAGGCGCGACGGGATGGCCTTCGGGTCGACCGAGTAGAAGTTGCGGCCGGTCGGCAGCACGTTCACCAGGCCGCGCAACGGAGAACCGGACGGCCCGGCCGGGATGTAGCCGCCGTCCAGCGCGTGCAGGACGTTCGTCATCTCGTCCGTGGTGCGCGCGAGCCGGGGCACGACCTCGTCCGCCGCGAACTCCAGGATCTTCCGCACGTCCTCGGACTCGTGCAGACCCGCTGCGGCGGAACGATCCCAGCCCGCGTCCTCCATCGCCTGGACGAGTACGCGTGCCTGTTCCTCCACGGCGTCAACGTCTTCGCGGCCCGTGGTCGTGAGCCCGAGCGCCTCGCGCAGGCCGGGCAGCGCGGCGACCTGACCGCCCCACATCTGCCGTGCCTGCAACATCGCGAGCACGAGGTTGACGCGGACCGAACCCGTCGGCGCCTCACCGAGGATGTGCAGGCCGTCGCGGATCTGGACGTCCTTGACCTCGCAGAGCCAGCCGTCGACGTGCAGGATGAACTCGTCGAACTCCGCGTCGTGGGGCCGGTCGTCGAGTCCCAGGTCGTGGTCGAGCTTCGCGGCCTTGATCAGCGTCCAGATCTGCGCGCGGATCGCCGGCACCTTGGCCGGGTCCATCGCGGAGATGTTCCCGTACTCGTCGAGCAACTGCTCCAGGCGCGCGATGTCGCCGTAGCTGTCGGCGCGGGCCATCGGCGGCACGAGGTGGTCGACCAGCGTGGCGTGCGCACGCCGCTTGGCCTGTGTGCCCTCGCCGGGGTCGTTGACGAGGAACGGGTAGATCAGCGGCAGGTCACCGAGCGCCGCGTCCGTGCCGCAGGACGCCGACATGCCGACCGTCTTGCCCGGCAACCACTCCAGGTTGCCGTGCTTGCCGACGTGCACGACGGCGTCGGCGCCGAAGTTCGACTCGATCCACCGGTACGCCGCGAGGTAGTGGTGCGACGGCGGCAGGTCGGGGTCGTGGTAGATCGCGATCGGGTTCTCGCCGAACCCGCGCGGCGGCTGGACGATCACCGCGACGTTGCCGGACCGCAGCGCGGCCAGCACGATCTCGCCGTCCTTCGACTTCGAGAAGTCGACGAACAACGAACCGGGCGCCTCACCCCAGTGCTCCCGCATCGACTGGCGGAACTCGTCGGGCAGCGTCTCGTGGAACTCGCGGTAGTCGGCCGCGGCGATGCGGATCGGGTTGCTCTCGAACTGCTCCTGCGTCAGCCAGTCCGCGTCCTGGCCACCGGCCGCGATCAGCGCGTGGATCAGCTTGTCGCCGTCGAGCTCCTGCACGCCCGGCAGCGCGTCGCCGATGTCGTAACCGTGCTCCTGCATGGCCTTCAGCAGCCGTACGGTCGACGCGGGCGTGTCGAGCCCGACCGCGTTGCCGATGCGGGAGTGCTTCGTCGGGTATGCCGACAGCATCACGACGACCTTGCGCTCCGCGACCGGGATGTGGCGCAGCCGGCCGTGCCGGACCGCGATGCCCGCGACGCGCAGCGCCCGTTCCGGGTCGGCGACGTAGACGGTGAGGCCGTCGGCGTCGATCTCCTTGAAGGAGAACGGAACCGTGATGATCCGGCCGTCGAACTCGGGGATCGCGACCTGGGTCGCGGTGTCCAAAGGAGACAGTCCGTCGTCGTTGGAGTCCCACGACTCGCGGCTCGACGTGAGGCACAGGCCCTGCAGGATCGGCACGTCGAGCGCGGCCAGCGCACCGACGTCCCACGCGTCGTCGTCGCCACCGGCGGACGCCTTGGCGGGGTTCGTGCCGCCGGCCGCGAGCACCGTCACGACCAGCGCGTCGGCCTGGCGCAGCGTGTCGAGCAGCTCGGGTTCGGCGGTGCGCAGCGAGGAGCAGTAGACCGGCAGCGGCCTGCCGCCCTTGGCCTCGATCGCGTCGCACAGGGCGTGCACGAACGCCGTGTTCCCGGCGACGTGGTGCGCGCGGTAGTAGAGGACCCCGACCGTCGGACCAGTGCTTTCGGTCTCCCGCTCCAGCACACCCCACGAGGGGGTGGCGGCGGGGGCCTCGAAGCCGTGGCCGGTCAGCAGCACGGTGTCGGACAGGAACTTGTGCAGCTCGGTGAGGTTCGCCGGCCCGCCGTGCGCGAGGTAGAGGTGCGCCTCCGCGCAGACGCCACCGGGCACCGTGGACAGCTCCATCAGCGCCGCGTCGGGCTGCTGCTCACCGCCGAGCACGACGACGGGCAGCCCGCCGGCCAGCAGCCAGTCGAGGCCTTCCTCCCACATCCGGCGGCCGCCGAGGATGCGCACGAGGACGAGCTCGACGCCGTCGACCAGCGCGGGCAGGTCGTCGACGGTGAGGCGGGCGGGGTTGCCGAGCCGGTACTCGGCACCGCTCGCACGCGCCGACAGCAGGTCGGTGTCGGAGGTCGACAGCAGCAGGATCACGCAGGCTCCATCCCTCGTGGGGTCCTCGCCCCAAAGTGCGGGTGACTGACGAAGCGGAGTTCCTGACTCCCAGCGGTGTGCGCTGGTCACAGTGGCGGGACCGCGCCGGATTCACACCGGCTTCCTCCTGCGCTTCGTCGTTCGGGCTCACCCTAACCGGCGGGTTACAGTCCGACCTATGCGTAGTCACCCGGACGCCTGCCCCGGCGCCGTCGAGCTGCATGCCGCGGCCGACGGCGGGCTGGCGCGCATCCGGGTGCCGGGCGGCACTCTTTCCGCTGCTCAGTGGGATGCCGTCCGGCTGGCCGCCGCCGAACTGGGCAACGGCTCGATCGAGCTGACCTCGCGCGCGAACCTCCAGATCAGAGGCCTCGCGGACGGCGTGGAGCTGGCCGAACGGTTGCGTGCGGCGGGCCTGCTGCCCTCCTGGTCGCACGAGCGCATCCGCAACATCGTCGCGGCGCCCCTGGACGACAACCAGGACCTGGTCGACGCGCTGGACGCGGCTCTGTGCGCGGACCCCGAGCTGGCCTCGCTACCAGGGCGTTTCCTGGTCACGGTCGGCGCCGCGGTGAGCGGACTGGGCGGCGACCTCGGCCTCGCCGGGGACGTGCTGCTGCTCGCCGGTACCGATACAGGTGTCCGCGTGTCCGACCCGGTCGACGCCGTCGTGACCGCCGCCCGCCTGTTCCAGTCGATGCGCGGCCCCGCCTGGCGCCTGTCCGAAGTGGACGACGGTGTGCGAAAGATCACCGCGCACTTCGGCGTCTCGTCCGGCGCCGCGTTCACCCCGGTTGTGACGCCTGTCGCACCTTCACCTTTGACGCCAGGTGTTCCGCTGGGCCGGTTGGACGCCTCGCAGCTTCCCGGTGTCGCTGTGCGCCTGACGCCGTGGCGCAGCCTGGTCGTGCCCGCCGGGACCGACGTCACCGGCCTGATCACCGACCCCGCCTCCCCCTGGCACGGCGTCAGCGCCTGCACCGGCCGCCCCGGCTGCGCGAAGTCGCTCTCCGACGTACGGGCCGACGCCCGTGCCTGGCTCGGAACCCCGCACAGCCGACCGGTCCACTGGTCCGGCTGTGCCCGCCGGTGCGGTCGTCCTGCCGGCGAAGTGATCGAGTTCGTCGCGACCGGCGACGGCTACGAGGAGATCCGTTGACGCAGTACATCAGGGACGGGGCGGAGATCTACCGCCAGTCCTTCGCCACCATCCGCGCGGAGTCGGACCTCACCAGGTTCCCCGGCGACGTCGCGAAAGTCGTCGTCCGCATGATCCACGCGTGCGGCATGACCGACCTGCCGGACGACGTCGCGTTCTCCCCGAACGTCGTGCGCGACGCGCGCGAGGCACTCCGCAACGGTGCCCCGATCCTGTGCGACGCCAACATGGTCGCGTCCGGCGTGACCCGCCGCCGCCTGCCGAAGGACAACGAAGTCCTTTGCTACCTCCAGGATCCCCGCACCCCCACACGGGCGCAGCAGATCGGCAACACCCGCAGCGCCGCCGCGCTCGAACTCCTCGCGGACCGCTTCGGCGGCGCGGTGATCGCGATCGGCAACGCCCCCACCGCGTTGTTCCACCTCCTCGACCTGATCGCCGCCGGAGCACCGCGGCCCGCCGCGATCCTCGGCATCCCGGTCGGGTTCATCGGGGCGGCGGAGTCCAAGGAAGCTTTGGCCGCAACGGATCTGGAGCACCTCGTGGTGCGCGGCCGGCGCGGCGGCAGTGCCATGACGGCGGCGGCCATCAACGCGATTGCGAGCGAAGAAGAATGACGGGCAAGCTCTACGGCGTCGGCCTGGGTCCCGGCGACCCGGAACTCGTGACGGTCAAGGCCGCACGACTCATCAGCGAGGCCGGCGTGGTGGCGTTCCACAGCGCGCGGCACGGCAAGTCGGTCGCCAGGACCATTGCGGCGCCGTACCTGCGCAGCCAGAACGATCCAAATCCGCAGATCATGGAACAGCTCGTCTACCCGGTCACGACCGAGGACACGGACGACTACCAGGGCGAGATCGACGCCTTCTACGAGGAGGCCGCCGGCAGGCTGGCCGCGCACCTCGACGCCGGACGCGACGTCGTCGTGCTGGCAGCCGGAGACCCGTTCTTCTACGGCTCCTACATGCACATGCACAAGCGCCTCGCCGACCGCTACGAGTGGGAGGTCGTCCCGGGCGTGACGTCGGTGAGCGGCGCGTCAGCCGTCCTCGGCACGCCGCTCGTGGAACGCGACGAGGTGCTGACGATCCTGCCCGGCACGCTGCCGCCCGCCGAGCTCGCGGCCCGCCTCGCCGACACCGACAGCGCGGCGATCCTCAAGCTGGGCCGTACTTTCGGCAACGTCCGCGAGGCGCTGGAAGCGGCCGGGCGGCTCGACGGCGCCTGGTACGTCGAGCGCGCCACGACCGGCCGCCAGAAGATGTCGCCGCTGGCCGACGTCGACCCCGATTCGGTCCCGTACTTTTCGCTGGCCCTGCTGCCGAGCCAGTCCCGGCCCGCCAAGCCGAAGGGTGAGGTCGTCGTCGTCGGCCTCGGTCCCGGGGCCCGCGCGTGGCTCACCCCGGAGGCCCGTCAGGAGCTCGAGGCCGCCGACGAACTGGTCGGTTACAGCACCTACCTCAACCGCGTCCCGGAACGTCCCGGCCAGAAGCGGCACTCCTCGCACAACCAGGTCGAGTCCGAACGCGCGGCCTTCGCCCTGGACCTGGCGCGGAAGGGCGCGCGGGTCGCCGTCGTGTCGTCGGGCGATCCGGGCGTCTTCGCGATGGCCACCGCCGTGCTGGAGGTCGCCGCCGAGTCCCCGGACGTGCCGGTCCGCGTCATCCCCGGCGTCACGGCGGCGAACGCCGTGGCGGCCAAGGCGGGCGCGCCGCTCGGCCACGACTACGCGGTGATCTCCCTGAGCGACAGGCTCAAGCCGTGGGACGTCATCGCGGAACGCCTCGAAGCCACCGCCAAGGCCGACCTGGTGATCGCGATCTACAACCCGGCGTCCAAGGCCCGCACGCACCAGGTGGCGGACATGCGCGACCTGCTGCTCAAGCACCGCGCCCCGGACACCCCGATCGTCGTCGGACGCGACGTCGGCGGCCCGGAGGAGGAGACCCGCGTCCTCACGCTCGGCGCCCTCGACCCGGCCACGATCGACATGCGCTGCCTGCTGATCATCGGCTCGTCGCAGACGATCGTGACGCCCCAGGGCGTCGTCTTCACGCCCCGGCGGTACCCAACCAGCTGACGGCGGCATCAACGTCGGCCACCGTCTCCGCGGGTGGGAGCGGTGGCCGGCGCACGATCACGACCGGCACACCGAGCCGACGCGCGGCTTCGAGCTTGGCCGACGTCATCGAGCCGCCGCTGTCCTTGGTGACGAGCACGTCGATCTCGCGCGACCGCATCAGCTCCAGCTCACCGTCCACAGTGAACGGACCGCGCGACAGCAGCACCTCGATGTGTTGCGGCATCGGCGGTTCCGGAGGTTCGACCATCCGCGCCAGGAACCACTGCGGGCACTCGGCGAACTCCGCGAGATCCTGCCGCCCGGTCGTCAGGAACACCCTCTCCCCCGGTAGATCCAGCGCGGCCTCGGCAACGCTGTCCACCCACCGCCATCCGGGCTGTGGCGTGAACCCGGGCCGTCGCAGGATCAGCAACGGCACGCCGACCCGCGAACAGGCCTCGAAGGCGTTCGCGGTGATCTGCCGAGCGAAGGGGTGGGTCGCGTCGACCACGGCGTGGACGTCGTTGTCCCGCAACCACTGCGCGAGCCCGTCGACCCCGCCGAACCCGCCGATCCGCACCTTGCCGGCGGGAAGGGCGGGATTGCTCACCCGGCCGGCCAGCGAGGACACGGCGGGCACGCGGGAGGCCAGCGCGCGCGCTTCCCCCGTGCCGCCGAGGATCAGGATCATCGAACCCGCGTGGCCGAGTACAGGTGGCTGTCCGGGAACTGCGTGGCCCCGAGCGTCTGCCCGACGATGATCACCGCGGTCCGCTTGATCCCGGCGACCTCGACCTGCGCGGCGATGTCGTCCAGCGTCCCGCGCAGCACGACCTCGTCCTCACGTGACGCGTAGGCGACGACCGCGGCCGGGCAGTTCAGCCCGTAGTTCGGCACCAGCTCCGCGACCACGTCCGAGATCCGCTGCACGGCGAGGTGCAGCACGAGAGTCGCGTGACTGCGCCCCAGCGTGTCCAGGTCCTCACCTTCTGGCATCGGCGTGGCGCGCTGCGAGGTCCGCGTCAGGATGACCGTCTGCCCGACCCCCGGCACGGTCAGCTCGCGCTGCAACGACGCCGCGGCGGCCGCGAAGGCAGGCACGCCGGGAGTCACGTCGTAGGCGATGCCCAGCGCGTCCAACCGGCGCATCTGCTCGGCCATCGCGCTGAACACCGAAGGGTCCCCGGAGTGCAGCCGGGCCACGTCCAGCCCCTGCTCCGAGGCGGCGACCAGCTCGGCGACGATCTCGTCCAGCGTCAGCAGCGCCGTGTCGATCTTGCGCGCGCCCGGAGGGCAGAAGTCCAGCAGCTCGACCGGCACCAGCGCGCCCGCGTACAGGCACACCGGCGACGACTCGATCAGCGAACGCCCCCGCACCGTGATCAGGTCGGCCGCTCCGGGCCCGGCCCCGATGAAGTGCACGGTCACTTCGTCACGCTCCACGTCGTCACGGGCATGTGCGGCCGCCACCCGGTGAACTTGCCGACCGAGGAGCCGCGGTTCACCGAGATCCGCACCAGGTCACCGCCGAGCCTCGCATACCACTGCGCGACCACGGCCTCGGACTCCAGCGTCACCGCGTTGACGACCAAACGACCGCCTGCCGCCAAAGCGTCCCAGCAGGCCTGCAGCACGCCGGGCACCGTCACGCCGCCGCCGATGAAGATCGCGTCAGGCTTCTCCAGCCCCTGCAACGCGTCCGGCGCCCGTCCGATGTGGACCTCCACGCCGGGCACTCCCAGAGACGCAGCGTTACCGGCGATTCGCTCTGCGCGTTCGACCGACTGCTCGACGGCGATCGCCCGGCACGTCGGATGCGTTCGCGCCCACTCGATCGCGATCGAACCCGACCCCGCCCCGACATCCCACAGCAGCTGCCCGGGCAGCGGCGCCAATCTCGACAGCGAAATAGCCCGCACCTCTCGCTTCGTCAGCTGGCCATCGGATTCGTACACGTCATCAGGCAGTCCGGGAACCCGTGAGAGAGCGCTTCCGCCGTACTCGATCGCGATCACGCACAGCGGGTCCGAGTCCTGCCCGGACCAAGGGTAAACCCGCTCGGCTGGCCCACCTAGCTGTTCGAGGACGGTGATGTCTCCGGCCAGTGCCGCAACGGTTGCCGGGTCCCCGCCGAGCACGAGCACGCGCTGTCCCGGCGTCAACACGGGGCGTAGCAGGTCGGCGGATCGTGCCACCAGCGACACGACCTCGACCTCGTTCAACGCCCAGCCGAGGCGGGCACAGGCGAGCGACACGGAGGACGGGTGCGGGACCACCGTCACCCGGTCACCCAGCAGCCGCACCAGAGTCGTGCCGATGCCGTGGAACATGGGGTCACCAGACGCCAGCACGCACACGTCGCGGTACTTCTCGAACAGCGCGGGCAACGCCGGTACCAGCGGCGACGGCCACGCGACCCGTTCGAACTCCCCCGGCACCAGGTCGAGCTGCCGGCGCGAGCCCATCAGCACACGTGAGCGGGAAACCGCCTGCTGAGCGGCGGGAGAAAGCCCGTCCCACCCGTCGGCACCGATGCCGACGACCACGACGTCAGACGGTGCCGGCGACACGCCGCACCTGGATCTCGATCACGACCCGCGCCGGGTTGACCCGCGGCTGCTTGTACCGCAACGCGTACCGCCGCTCGGCCTCCCGCACGGATTCCACGTCGTCGCGCACGACGACCGGACCCTCCAACGTGGACCAACGCCGACCGTCCACCTGGCACACAGCGGCGTACCCTGCCTTGCGGGCGTGCTTGACCTTCCACGACGCGCCGGAGGTGATGATCCGCGCGATGCCGGCCTCGGCGTCGAGCGTGACGCCGACGGGCACCACGTGCGGAGTCCCGTCGGGACGAACGGTGGACAACGTGCACAGGTGCCGTTCCGCCCAGAACTCGGCGAACTCGGCACCCCGGTCGATCGGCATGGCACGCATCATAGGTGGCGGCAGCGATGCGGCCCGTCACCTGGAGGAGGTGACGGGCCGCACTTCACAGCAGCACTACGGGTAGTTGACGACGTTCACCGGCACGGTGCCCGGTGGCGTCACCGCCCCCACGTTGTTGATCACGTGGGTGATCGTGCCCTGGTAGTTGAGCGACACGGTCAGCAGGTTGTGCATCCTCACGCCGGGCCGGTTGGGCACCTCGAACGCGTTCTCGGCCCGCACGGACGGGTTGACGTTGAAGAAGCAGTAGCTGCCGAGCCCCCACGCCTCGTGCGTGGTGACGTTGTCGCCGACCTTGTAGGCCGCGTATCCGGCCTGCCCGTTCGGCCTGTTCCAGATCGCCTGGTTCGGCACGTCGTACGGCATCTCGTTCTGGTAGAAGATGGTCCGCCCGCGCTCGCCGTTCCAGATGGTCTGGTACTTCTGGTAGTGCTCGACGAACAGGCCGGTGGCCAGCACGTCGTTGCCGTTCACCACCAGGCCGGTGTCACCGATCGCCTCGTCCCAGCCCCAGGTGCCGGCGTTGCCGTGGTCGGCGCGCCAGATCCAGCTGTGGTCGATGATCGTGTTGTTGCTGTTGACCACGAGGCTGTTGGTCGCCTTGCCCGCGATCGCCCCGCCGACGCGGAAGAACACGTCCTGCAGGGTGGTCGGGTTGGCCGCGTGCGACGCCGACGAACCCGCCGGGCCGACGGTCAGCAGCGAGTTCGACAGCGTGGTGCCCGCGTCGAACAGGATGCCCTTGATCCGCACGCCGTCGACGTCCGCGACCTGCATCGCGGTGACGCCGTTCTGCGGCACGATCGTCGCGTAGCCGATGCCCAGCACGACGGTGTCGGGCCGCGTGATGTTGATCGTCTGGTTGACGTTGTAGATGCCGGGCGTGAAGAACAGGTTGCAGCCCTGACCCAGCGCCGCGTTGATCGTCGCGGCGGTGTCGCCGGACTTCACGACGTAGAACTGGCTCATCGGCAACGAGGTGCCGGGCGTGCCGCCGTTGATCCACGACGCACCGGAAGCGTTGGTGCGCAGCGAAGGCAGGAACACCCGGTACTGGTTGCCGTCGAGGTAGAGGTAGGGCACGTCGCGCGAGATCGGCGTCGTCGCGAGGTTCGTCGACGGCGGGTTCGGGAACGTGGTCGCGGGTGCGCCCGGCGTTCCGGAGAACACCATGTTCCACACGCCGCCGTTCCAGCTGCCGTAGTTGGAATCGCGCGTGTACCACTGCTGCTGCGAGACCGACGCCGTCTGGCCGGACACGCGGGTGTCGGCCGTGTAGCCACCGGACGCGAACCCGTACGAAGCCGGGTACAGCGCCAGGTTGCCGCGGACGTCCATGCGGCGGAACGGCGCGGCCTGCGCGACGGCCCACCGGTTGGTGCCGCTGCTGGGGTTGACCGCCATGTTCTCGGCGGAGCGCCAGAAGTTCTGCAGCGCCACACCCTTGTCGGACTCGTTGAACGCGTCCACGGTGATGTCGCCGTTGATCAGCACGTCACCGGGGTTGCGGCCGAGACCAGAGACGGACGTGTAGTAGCCGACGTCGTCGTGGATGCCGTTGTAGGTACCCGGCTTGAACAGGTGCGCGACCCGGCGGGGCGCCATCTGCGCGGTGATCGTGTCCTTCTGGTTGTTGAAGTCCGTGTCGAGCTGCGCCTGGATGCTCGTGGCGGACATGCTCGGGTCGAAGATGCGCGTGTTCGGCCCGAAGTTGGGGTTGTCGGACTGCACACACCCTTGCTGCGTACCGATAGTGTAGGTCGCGCTGGCCACAGCCGAGTTCGCGAGACCGGACTTGATGCCGATCGCGCTGATCGTCCTGTTGCTGGACACCGAGATCGGCCCGCTGTAGACCGGCGAACTTGCCGTGGGCGTCGACCCGTCCACTGTGTACCGGATCGTCGATCCGGAGGTCGCCGTCGAGATCGTCACCGTCTGCGCGGACGCGTAGGCACCACCCGGCGGACTGAACGTCAGCGTCGCGACCGGCGTGCCGATCACGTACGACGCGCTGCCGACAGACGAGTTCGCCTGCCCCGACTTGATACCGATCGCGTTGATGGTCCTGTTGCCAGGCACCGAGATCGGGCCACTGTAGACCGGCGAACTACTGGTCGGCGTCGAGCCGTCGATCGTGTAGCGGATCGTCGCACCCGAGGTGGCCGTGGAGATCGTCACCGTCTGGGCCGTCGAGTACGTACCGCCAGGTGGGCTGAACGTAGGCGTCGCGACCGGTTGCGGCGCACTGTTGTGCGTGTAGCTGAAGTGCGGAGTGTCGTACTGCGGCCCGGACTTCTCGTAGGTGAACCAGTAATCGATCACCGTGCCGGCCGACAGCGCCCCGACGGTCTTCTGCCAGGTCCCGGCGTTGTTGGTCATCCGGAAGTTCTGCTGCGGCTGGCCGGAGATCAGGTAGTGCACGTCGACGTAGACAGCAGGGGTCGTCGGCGTGAAGTTGATCCGGGCTTGAGTCGCGTCGATCGCGGTCACGTTCTGCGTGTAGTCGTCGGCCGCGTACGCGGCCTCGACCGTCGCCAATGACGACAGGGCAATCGCTACGGCGGCCAGTCCGCGCCGCCATCTCACCTTTGAGAGCGCTCTCACACCTGGAACGGTAAAGGTGAGATGACGAGGAGGGAAGGGGAAAGTTTCAGGAAAGTGCGCGACTCCAGCGGGACCCGAACGGAGCACGCTTGTTGTTTTCACCCGAACGAGCAGATGCTTGGATTGGATACAAGCCATAACGTCGGCCTATGACTCCATCCACCGCGTACAGCAGGGACCTGGGTGACGAGCTCCGCGGCCTGCGCGAGACCTGCACGGGCCTGAGCGGCAACAAACTTGCCGTGAAGCTGGGCTGGGACCCGAGCAAGATCTCGACCATCGAGCACGGCAAGGCACGCGCCAGCGAAGTCGACCTCATCCAGTTCCTGTCCATGTGCGGCAAGGACATCGACTTCCTGAACGACTTCAAGCGGCGGTACGAGCGGGCCTTCGACGAGTACTTCGTTCAGGTGTCGGGGAATCTCCGCACGGTCACCATGGCCGAGTCCACCGCCATCACGATCACGAGCTACTCGCCGCAGTCGATACCGGGCCTGGTCCAGATTCCGGAGTACGCCGACGGGCTCTACCGGATGACAGGAGTCGTCACCGAAGAGCGCATCCCCACCCTTGTCCAGTTCCGAACCGACCGCCAGGCGATCCTCCGCCGACACGATCGGCCGACTTGCTTGTTCTTCATCCACGAGCACGCGCTGCAGCTACAGGTGGGAAGCAGCGAGATCATGGAGGACCAGTACGCCCGGCTGCTGTTCGACACGCACACCATCCGGATCGTGCCCGCGAACGCACCGATCGCAGCCACGGGCTGTGTGCTGTGGGAGTACGAGAAGGCACGACCGATCGTCTTCAGCGAGACCAACCTCGCGAAGGTCTTCGTGCAGGACCCCGGAGCCATCGCGCGGACCAGGCTCCTCTTCGACCGCTTGGATCAGATCGCCTTGAGTGCGGAACAATCTCGCGGCAAGCTGGCGGAGTACGTCAGCCGACCGCGAGAGGGACACGATGACTCAGGACCGCACCTGGCGTAAGAGCAGCTACAGCGACGGCACCGAAGAGGGTGAGTGCGTCGAGGTGTCGCTGTCCCACAACGCACTGGTCAGGGACTCGAAGAACGCGAGCGGCGGCGTGCTCGCGTTCTCGTCCCCCGCCTGGCAGCACCTGCTCAGGTCCCTCGGTTCTCGTTGAGGTAGTTGTAGATCGTGTACCGGGTGACCTCCAGGACACCCGCCAGGTGGTCGACCGAGTCGCGGATGAGGAAGAAACCGGCCTCGTCCAGCACTCGGACGACCTGCGACTTGTGCACCTTCTTCATCAGCTCGACCGGCACGCCCACGTCGGCGATCGCCTTCTCCACCAGCACGCGCTGCAGCGTGTCCACGTCCTGTGGAAACGACTCCACGGGACCGGATGCCTCGTGCGCGGCGAGTTTGTTGACGCACAAGCAGCCCACGGCGACACCCGCCGCGTCGCGTACGAACGTCGTCGACGACCAGATCGCGCGGCCGTCCGGCGCGTACGTCTCGTAGCCGGGCATGTCGGTGGTCGTGCCGCGCCTCACCAGGCCCAGCAACAGGTCCGTCATCGGGCCGCCCACCTGACGGCCGGTGAGCGAGCCGGCGATCGCGATGATCGAGTTCGGCAGCCTGGTCAGGTCGTGCACGACGACCTCGGTGTCCGGGCCCAGTGCGGAGGCGAGGCTGTCGATGGTCGGCACCAACGCCGAGAGTGCGGCCGGGATCGGCGAGGAAGCCGTGCCGGACAACGACTTCAGGGCTGCACGTAGGCGTTCCAGCGTGCCCCGCGACGTGGTGGCGTGCGGTGACAGGCGGACGTGCTCCGGGCGGACCGTGGCGGTGATTCCGAAGGCGTTCAACGCTTCCCCGACGACCGGGGCGGGCTCGGGCATGGTGAACGCCAGGATGCCGGCCCGGCGTTCGCGGGCCGAGACGATCTTGCCGCCGCTTGCCAGCACGATCTCCTCTACCTCGGCGACGATCTCGCCCACCGCCGAGTCCAGTGAGGCGACTCCGGCCAGCTCCACCAGTTCCAGGGCCTCCGCGAAGGCGCCGGACACGACCGGTGAGAGGTTGGTGATGTTCCAGGCGGCGGCGTCCGGGGCGGCGGCGTGGACCGAGTCGTCGAACAGGCCGGCGTCCACCGCGCCGGTCCAGCCGGAGAGCACCGGCGAAAGACGCTCCAGGGCGCGGTCCGACAGCACGACGAAACCGGTGCTCCATCCGGCGCGCAACCACTTCTGGCCGCCGACCACGAGAACGTCGGCTAGTTCCCACGGTTCGTCGGCCACGCCGAAGCCCTGGATGCCGTCCACTACCAGCAGGCGGTCGCCGACGACCTCGCGCAACGCCGCCAGGTCCGCGCGGTAGCCGGTGCGGAAGTCCACAGCGGACACCGACAGAGCGGAAACCTCGGGAGTCAAGCGAGTTGCGACGGCCGCCGGGTGCACCGGGCCGTCCAGAAGAACGGAAGGGAGGCCCGCGCGCACCCACGGGTAGGTGTTGGACGGGAACTCCGCGGCCGAGTACATGACCGTTCCCGACAGCCCGAAGGCCGCCTGGAACAGGCCGATCGACGTGTTCGGCACCAGAGCCACGTGGTCGGTGTCCGAACGGCAGAGCCGCGCGACGGCGGCCTTCACCCGTTGTTCCTCGCGCATCAGGGTGTCCACAGTGGATGGACCGGCGAGCGAGGCCTGTTCCATCAACCGCGCGGTGGCCGTGACCACCGGCAGGGAGGGCGGGCCGAAGCGGGCGAAGTCGAGATACCCCTCCGGTTCGCGGAACTGGGCGAGGTACGAGGCGTCGATCAAGTCAGAGCACCTTTGCGAGGAACTGTTGCGTGCGCGGCTGCTGCGGATTGTCCAGCACGTCGGACGGTGTGCCGGACTCCACCACCGCGCCGTCGACGAGGAACACCACGCGGTCGGCGACCGAGCGGGCGAAGCCGATCTCGTGGGTGACCACGATCATCGTCATGCCGTCGCGGGCCAGCGAGGTCATCACGTCGAGCACCTCGCCGACCAGCTCCGGGTCCAACGCGGACGTGGGCTCGTCGAACAGCATCAGCTTGGGCTTCATCGCCAGAGCGCGCGCGATCGCAACACGTTGCTGCTGACCACCGGAGAGCTGCCCGGGGTAGGCCGAGGCCTTCTCGGCCAGTCCCACCCTTTCCAGCAGCGCCAGCGCCTCCGCGCGCACCTCGGCCCGGCCGCGTCCGAGCACCTGGACCGGGCCCTCCATGATGTTCTCCAGCGCCGTGCGGTGCGGGAACAGGTTGAACCGCTGGAACACCATGCCGACGTCGCGCCGCTGGTGGGCGGCGTCGCGTTCGCGCAGCTCGTAGAGCTTGCCGCCCGCGGCACGGAAGCCGACGGGCACGCCGTCGACCCAGATGCGACCGGCGTCGATGGTCTCCAGGTGGTTCACGCAGCGCAGGAACGTCGACTTGCCGGCGCCGGACGGACCGAGCAGGCAGACGACCTCACCGCGCTCGACCTCCAGGTCGATGCCCTTCAACACCTCGGTGTGGCCGAACGACTTGCGGACCCCAATCGCCTCAACGAGGGCCATAAGCACGCTCCAGGTAGTGCTGCCCGATCGACGCGACGGACACCATCACGAGGTACCAGGCCGCGGCGGCGAACAGGGTTTCCATGATCTCCAGGTTGCGCGACGAGATGTTGTTGGCGGCGTGGATGAGCTCCAGGAAGGCGATCACCGACGCCATCGAGGTGCCCTTGATCATGTTGATGAAGTTGTTGCCCGTCGGCGGGATGATCACACGCATCGCCTGGGGCAGCACGACCCGGCGCAGTGTCGTCAACGGTGTCATGCCGATCGACTTGGCCGCCTCGGTCTGCCCCTCGTCGACGCTGCTCAGGCCGGCGCGGACGATCTCGGCCATGTACGCGCTCTCGTTCAGGCCGAGTCCGAGCAGCGCCGCGACGAACGCGGTCATGACCACGTTGGTGGGCACCGAGAACAGCATCGGGATGCTGATCTCCTGGAACACCAGCGCGAGGTTGAACCAGATCAGGATCTGCAGCAGCACCGGCAGGCCGCGGAACAGCCAGATGTAGCCGACCGCGAACCACCGCGCGACGGGGTTCGCCGACAGCCTCATCAGCGCGACGACCACGCCGAGGACGATCGCGCCGCCCTGCGCGGCGAGGGCGAGCACGATGGTGTTGAGCAGGCCTTCGAGCATCACGGGGTGCGTGAAGAACCCCGGCACGTGCTCCCACTGGATCTGGGCCTCGGACATCGACCAGCCCAGACCCGCGATGACCAGCAGGATCAGCGCGCCGCTGAACCACCGCCAGGGGTGGCGCAGCGGCACGACGACCAGTTCCTCACGGACGTCGTTCACGGCGGTGTCACTTGCCATTGATGGTGGCCTTCGTGATCGCACCCTGCTTGATGTCCCAGGTGGTGACGATCTTGTCGTAGGTACCGTCGTCGATCAGCGACTGCAGCGCGCCCTTGATCGCCTCGGACAGCTTGGCGTTCTTCTTCGCGACGCCGATGCCGTACGGGCCGCCGTTGATCGGCGCGAGCGGCACGACCTCGAAGTACTGGCCATCGCCGGCGGTCTTCGCGACGTAGACGGCGGTCGGCAGGTCGTTGAGGATCGCGGCGACGCGGCCGGTGCGCAGCTGGTTCTGGTTGCCCGTGTCGCTGTCGGTGACGCTGAGCGTGACCTCAGGCTTGCCCGCGGCCAGGCACTTCTGGCTCTGCTCCTTGCCGAACTGCTCCTGCGAGCTGCCCAGGTTCACCGCGATGCCCTTGCCGCACAGGTCGTCGACCGACTTGACGCCCTGCGGGTTGCCCTTCTGCACCATGATCGTGATGCCGGAGGTGAAGTAGTCGACGAAGTCGATCTTCTGCTGGCGCTCGGCGGTGTCGTTCATAGCGGCCATCGTCACGTCGACGCGCCCGGTCTCGAGGCTCGTGATCAGCGAGCTGAACGCCATGTCGCTGTGCTCGGCCTTGAGCCCCAGCCTGGCGGCGATCGCCTTGATCAGGTCGACCTCGGACCCCATCGGGGTCTTGCCGTCCTGGTCGTAGAAGTTGTTCGGCGGGTTCTGGATGTTCGACCCGACCTTCAACGTGCCGGCCGAGGCGATCTCGGGCGGCAGCAGCGCGGCGAGCGCGTCGTCCTTCCTGACCGAGGACAGGTCGGACGACGGCGGAGTGGACGTCTGAGTGGACTCAGGCGTGGACCCGCAGGCAGCGAGCCCCAGTACGAGCAGCGAGGTCACGAGCAGGCGCGGCTTCATGGCGGGGACCGTACAACGTCGAGTTGAAGACGTCCACAAAAAGTTGAAATCCGGCGTGACCGGGGGCACGCGGGGAATTCCATCGGGGCCTGCTCCGTTGGACGGGGTGCCCACACCGAACTAGGAGGACCAACATGGCGACGGTCGAGCTGACCAAGGAGAACTTCGACGAGGTGGTCGGTGACTCCGACGGCTCCGGCATCGTCCTGGTCGACTTCTGGGCCGAGTGGTGCGGTCCGTGCCGCGCGTTCGGACCGACCTACGAGGCCGCGTCGGACAAGAACGAGGACATCGTGTTCGGCAAGGTCGACACGGAGGCGCAGCAGGAGCTCGCGGCCACGTTCGGCATCCGGTCGATCCCGACGTTGATGATCGTGCGCGAAGGTGTGGTGCTGTTCTCGCAGCCGGGCGCACTGCCCGCCCCCGCGCTGAACGACCTGATCCAGCAGGCGCGCGACGTGAACATGGAAGAGGTCCACGCGAAGGTCGCGGAGGCCCAGGCACAGCAGAGCTGATTGGTCCACCACACCTGTGGGTACCTGACGTGCATGAACACCGACACGTCGACCGCACAGCTGGTGCACCAGCTGTCCGAGCAGGTGAGCAGGCTCGCGCGCGATGAGATCCGTCTCGCCGTCGCGGAGCTGAAGGACAAGGGCAAGCACGCCGGTGTCGGCGCCGGGATGTTCGGCGCGGCCGGCGTGTTCGCGTGGTGGGGCGGGCTCAGCGTCGTCGCGGGCCTGATCCTGCTGCTGGCACTCGTAGTACCGCCGTGGGCGGCCGCGTTGATCGTCGCGGCCGCCCTTCTGCTGTTCGCGGGCATCTTCGCGCTCGTGGGCAAGGCCCAGGTCAAGCAGGCCGCTCCGCCGGTACCGAGGCAGGCGATGGACAACGTCCAGCGGGACGTCGCGACGATCAAGGAGAGTGCGCACCGATGACCGAACCCAAGGACCAGCTGCAGCGCGACGTCGAACGCACCCGGCGTGAGCTGGGCGAGACGGTGGAAGCGTTGGCGCACAAGGCAGACGTGCCCGGACGCGTGAAGGAGCAGGCGCACGAGACGGCCGGGCGGGTCAGGGAACAGGCGCACGAGACGGCCGTGAGGATGACCGCCGCGACCGACCAGGCGATCGGCTCGCTGCCCGAGCCCGTCGCCGAGCAGGTCGAGAAGGCGCGCCGGCATCCCGGTGCCCTCGCGGCCGCGCTGGTCGCACTGATCGTCGCGATCTGGGCGATCTCGAGGAGGAACCGATGAAGCTGCTGTACCGCCCGCTGGGAATGCTGTTCGGTGCGCTCGGAGGCTTCCTCGCCACCGCGATCTTCGGTCAGATCTGGAAGCTCGTGGCGGGCGACAAGGAAGCGCCCAGCGCCACCATGCGCAACCGCGCCTGGACCGAGGTGCTGATGGCCGCGGCCATCCAGGGCGCCATCTTCGGCCTGGTCAAGGCCGCCATCGACCGCGGTGGCGCCAAGGGCTTCCAGAAGCTCACCGGCGAATGGCCCGGCGACGAGGAAGACTGACAGAGCCGATCCGGACGCCCGGCCCGTGCGCGGGCCGGGCATCGGCGTCCACACCTGCGAACGTTTGAATCCTCAACTACTCTGACCCCATGCCACAGCCAGAGGGTGAAGAGCTCGCCGCCATCCGCGCCAAGCGCGACGAGCTGCGCGAGCAGTACGTGAAGCCACTCGCCGAGCGGGGCGGGTCGCCGACGCGCGGGGTTCACCACATCGCGTTGATCTGCAAGGACGTCGAGGAGACCATCCGGTTCTACCAGGAGTTCCTCGGCTTCCCGCTGGTCGAGCTGGTGGAGAACCGCGACTACAACGGCTCCAGCCACTTCTTCTTCGACCTCGGCGCGAAGAACCTGCTGGGGTTCTTCGACTTCCCGGGCCACGACCACCCGGCGTTCTCCGAGACGATCGGTGCCGTTCAGCACCTGGCCCTCTCGACCTCCCCCGAGCGGTTCGACGAGATCAGGTCCAAGCTGGACGAGGCCGGGATGGAGTACCTGGGCCCCGACCGCGGCGTCGAGGACAGCCTGTACATCCGCGACCCCAACGGTGTAGGGATTGAGTTCTACCGGGAAGAACTCGGCGAGTTCGAAGGCACGACACTGATCAACTAGGACGGAGTCGCAGTGGCGCAAGAGGTCAAGGGCATCATCGCCCGGGGCAAGGGACAACCGGTCGAGCTGACCTCGGTGCTGGTACCCGATCCCGGTCCCGGCGAGGCAGTGGTGAAGATCCAGGCGTGCGGTGTCTGCCACACCGACCTGCACTACCGCGAGGGCGGCATCAACGACGACTTCCCGTTCCTGCTGGGCCACGAGGCCGCGGGTGTCGTGGAGTCGGTCGGTTCCGGCGTCACGGACCTGGAGCCCGGCGACTTCGTCGTGCTGAACTGGCGCGCGGTCTGCGGCACGTGCCGCGCCTGCCGCCGAGGCAAGCCCTGGTACTGCTTCTCGACCTTCAACGCGTCGCAGCCGATGACCTTGGTGGACGGCACCAAGCTCTCGCCCGCACTGGGCATCGGCGCGTTCGCGGAGAAGACGCTCGTCCACTCCGGACAGTGCACAAAGGTCGACCCGTCCGCCCGTGCCGCGGCCGTGGGCCTGCTGGGCTGCGGTGTCATGGCCGGCGTCGGTGCCGCGATGAACACCGGTGGCGTCGGCCGCGGCGACTCGGTGGCCGTGATCGGCTGCGGCGGTGTCGGTGACGGCGCCATCGCGGGCGCCCGCCTCGCCGGTGCCGCGAAGATCATCGCCGTCGACACGGACCCGCGGAAGCTGGAGTGGGCCAAGGGATTCGGCGCCACGCACACCATCAACGCCCGCGAGGTCGACGACGTCGTCACGGCGATCCAGGACCTGACGGACTCGTTCGGCGCGGACGTCGTGATCGACGCGGTCGGCCGCCCGGAGACGTGGAAGCAGGCGTTCTACGCGCGCGACCTCGCCGGAACCGTTGTCCTGGTGGGTGTTCCGACGCCGGACATGCGGCTCGAGATGCCGCTGATCGACTTCTTCTCGCGCGGCGGCTCGCTCAAGTCCTCGTGGTACGGCGACTGCCTGCCGACGCGCGACTTCCCGATGCTCGTGGACCTGTACCAGCAGGGCCGCTTCGACCTGGACGCGTTCGTCAGCGAGGAGATCCCGCTGGACGGCGTCGAGGGCGCGTTCGAGAAGATGCACCACGGCGACGTGCTGCGATCGGTCGTGGTGTTCTGATGCCGCTGCGCGTAGACCACACGGTCACCTCCGGCACCTTCTCGCTGGACGGCGAGACCTTCGACGTCGACAACAACGTCTGGGTCGTCGGCGACTCCTCGGAGTGCGTCGTCATCGACGCGCCGCACGACGTGGACGCGATCCTGAAGGCCGTCGACGGCCGTCGTGTCGTGGCGATCCTCCTGACCCACGCGCACGACGACCACGTCCGCGTCGCACCGGACCTGGCCCACGCGACGGGCGCGCCGATGGCGTTGCACCAGGCCGACCACGTGGTGTGGAACCTGACGCACACCGGCGTGATCCCGCACCAGTCGCTGGAAGACGGCCAGGTGCTCACCGTCGCCGGCGAGGAGATCCACGTGCTGCACACGCCAGGGCACTCCCCTGGTGCCGTGTGCTTCTACGTGCCGTCACTGGGCGCGGTGTTCACCGGCGACACGCTGTTCCAGGGCGGGCCGGGCGCGACGGGCCGGTCGTTCTCGGACCGGCCGACGATCGAGGCGTCGATCCGGGAGAAGCTGCTGACGCTGCCCGGGGACACCGTGGTGCACACGGGCCACGGCGCCGACACCACGATCGCCGCCGAGGTGTTCTGACAGCTCAGAAGCGCGGAGGCCGTTTCTCCAGGAACGCCGTCACGCCCTCGGCGTAGTCGGCGCTGGAGGCGGCCTCCGCGTACAGCGCGCGCACGAAGTCGTCCTCGTGCCCGCCGTCGGTGATCGAGTTGACGATCTTCTTGGCGCCGCGGACCGAGACCTGCGCGCGGCCGGCGATCTGTTCGGAAAGCTCCTTCACGCGGGCGTCCAGGGAGTCCACGACCTCGTTCACGAGACCGATCCGCAGCGCCGTCGCGGCGTCGATCAGGTCGGCCGAGAACAGGATCTGCTTCGCCCACGCCGGCCCCACCGCGTCCACCAGCGCCTTGGTGGAGGTGAAGTTGTAGACGATGCCGAGCTTCGCGGGCGTGATGCCGAACCGGGCGTCCGCGGCCGCCACCCGGATGTCGCAGGCGAGCGCGATCTCGCAGCCGCCGCCCACGCAGAACCCGGAGACCGCGGCGATCGTCGGTTTGTCCAGTTGTGCGATCGCACGTTCGCCGTTGTGGACAGCTTCGCCGTAGTGGGCAGCGCCCTCGGCACCCCGGCGCAGCGTCGAGAACTCGGCGATGTCGGCACCGGCGGAAAAGTGCTCCCCGCCCCGGATCACCAGCACGCGTACGCTCTCATCTGCGGAAACGCTGTCCAGGATGCCTGGCAGGGCCGACCACATCTCGTAGCTCATGGCGTTGCGCTTGGCCGGCCGGTCGATGGTCAACGTGGCGACCGGGCCGGCCGCGGACAGTTCCAGGAACTCGCTCACCCGCCGCACGATACCGACGTCCTTGTAAAGTCCCCTGGCCGGAGACGGGAGGAAACGTGACGGCGGCTGCGATCGGTGCTTCCACGCTGCGCACGCTCTCGGTGCGGTTGCGCACCAGCGCGCCGGTGTCCGCGCGCATCCTCTCCGAACTCGCGAGCGAGCTCGACAAGGGCGGGCCGGTGGCGGACCTGCTGTGTTCGCACAGCGCCGTGCACAGCCCGTTGTTCGGCGTCCAGGCGCTCGCGGGCGTGCGGCTGCTGATGCTGTCGGGGAAGGCCCCGGAGCTCAGCCAGCGGTTCACCAGCGCGCACGCGGCCGCGATGGCCGGCGAGTCCGACTCGACAGCGCTGCTGGCGTGGCTGGCGGCACGGCGCGCGATCGTGGAGAACGCGGGCGAGATCCTCGCGGCGCTCGACCGGACGGTGCAGCAGCACCAGCCGAAGACGGCCGCGTTCCTGCTGCGGGGCCTCACGATGATCGGCGCGCCGAAGGTCCGGCTGCTCGAACTCGGCGCCTGCGCCGGCCTCAACCTGATCCTCGACCACTACCGCTGGTTCGGCCTCGGCTGGGAGTGGGGCGACAAGGACTCGCCGGTGCGCCTGGCCGCCGTCGGCCCGCAGCCGCCGAACCTCGAGATCGTCGGCAGGGCCGGCTGCGACCTGCAGCCGCGCGACCCCGCCGACCCCAAGCACGCGATGATCCTGCACTCGTTCATCCCGCCGGAGCACGACGCGCTGCGGTGGGACCTCGACGACGCCATCGAGCTCGCCACCAAGGTCGGCGTGAAGGTCGCGCGCTCTCCCGCCGGGCGGTGGCTGCGGGAGAACCTCGTGCCGCCCGACGACCGCGGCACGTACACGGTGATCTGGCACAGCTCGTTCTGGGCGTACCTGACCGAGGACGAGCGCAACGAGATCGAGACGACGCTGACCGCGGCGGCCGGGTCGATGCCCCTCGCGCGGGTTGCCTACGAGTCGACGGATTTTCGCTCCAACCCCCGCCTGACGGTCACGATCTACAGCTAGCGGCGCGACCCCGTTACCTGCCGGTGACGGCTCATCCGTTCGCGCATCCCCTGTCCGAGGTGTCCTTCCCCCGTCAGGTGACCGCCGACATCGGCGCAGAAGCACCGGATGTCGCCCATTCAGCTAGCTGACGTCCGGCAGGTTTTCCGCCTTCGACCCCGGCTACTCCAAACGGCGCAACGAGGGCGTTCCGCCGAGGGGAGGTGCTTGAGCCCGGAACGCCGGCGTGACGGTAGGCGGCCAGTCCTGTTCCCCCGGCTCGAACGTCAACCCTGCGGCCCGGATGTCGGCGTGCTCCGGACCGTGGAGGGACGAGACGGCCATGAGCATGACGACCCGCCGTGGCTCCACGTTCGAGAAGTTGTCGTCAAGGAAGGAAGAACATGCGCAAGAACGTCAAAACCGGCCTCCTGGCCGCGGCTGTGGCCACTGGCCTCGTGCTGGCGGGACCGACCGCCAGCGCGAACACCAGCGCGTTCCACCCGTTCGGGATGGGCGGCAGTGAACATCAGATGGCCTGGGAGTGGTTCAGTCATCAGGCCGCGGCCTACGCCGCGGCCGGGCACGGCGGGGACTCCGGCGACGGTGGCGATGCCGGCAGCGCCAACACCGCCACGTCAGGCGAATCGGGCGACTCCGAGGAGTCCGGCGACACCGGCCACAACTCCGCATGGGTGATGTGCGTCCACTCCGACTGCGAGGTCGACGCGGACTCCGGCGACTCGGGTGACACGTCCACAGGCGACACCGGCCACGCCGCCAACAACAGCAGCACCAGCGGGGGCAACTCCGGCCACGGCGGCAACGGCGGCGACGCCGACGCCACCGCGGAGAACGCGGTCGCGACCACCTGGGACGAGGACGACGAACACGGGGACGAGGACAACAGCTCGGCCCACAGCGAGGACTCCACCCACGGCGGCGACACGGAGGCCACGGCCTCTGCCACGGCTGGACACGGCGGGGATTCCGGCGATGGCGGTGACGCCGGCAGCAGCAACACCGCGATCTCCGGCGACACCGGCGACTCGGGCGATTCCGGCGACACGGGCGACAACTCCGCATGGGTGATGTGCGTCCACTCCGACTGCGAGGCCGACGTGGACTCCGGCGACTCCGGCGACACGTCCACAGGCGACACCGGCAACGCCGCGAACAACAGCAGCACCAGCGGCGGCGACACCGGCGACGGTGGCAACGGCGGCGACGCCGACGCAGCAGCAGGAACCTCCACCGCGGTCGAGTGGGATGACGACGAGAACGCCGCGCACGGTGACAGCGAAGCCACTGCCAGCGCCACCGCGGGCAACGGCGGATCTTCCGGTGCGGGCGGCGACGCCAGCAGTGCCAACACCGCGATGACCGGCGACAGCGGCGACTCGGGCGACTCGGGCGACACCGGCGACAACTCCGCATGGGTGATGTGCGCCCACTCCATTTGCCTTACCAGCACCGATTCCGGCGACTCCGGCGACACGTCCACGGGCGACACCGGCAACGCGACCAACAACAGCAGCACCAACGGTGGCGACACCGGCCACGGCGGCAACGGCGGCGACGCCGACGCGATGGCCACGGACCTGAACGAGGGGGAGGACGACTGACCGCTGCCCGGTAGGGCGATCATCCGCTGAGCGGGTGGGATCGGGTTGCCGATTCCACCCGCTTTCCGGGTGCGGGAAAGAGGTCTAGGCCGCCCGCGGGTAGAGGCGGGCCATCCCCGGTGGCGCGGCGAAGGGCGCCCACGTGCCCTCCGCCTGTGCCAGCCGGTCCGCGACGACCCACAGCACGCTGGAGTTGAAGCCATATCCCAGATGTGAGGACGACACCTGGACGTTCTCCTTGCGCGGCCCCGGTTCCTCGACGCACGACTCCCACGAGACGATGCCGTCCGTCCTGGAGTAGATCGACGTGGCGGGCACCGGGATCGGCGGCCGCGTCGACTCCAGCGGCGGGAACTCGTCCTTCGGGATGTGCAGCCGGGAGAACAACGCGAACGCGGGCATCGCCCGTGACTGCACGGGATCACTCATGTTGTACGGCGAACCCATCGTGATCACCTGGCGGACGCGGTGCGGGTGGTCGCGTGCCATCTCGCGCGCGAAGATCCCGCCCAGCGACCAGCCGACGATGGAGATCGGCCCGCCGTGGGCGTCGGAAACCTTCTTCACCAAGGCGTGCATGCCGTCCACGGCCTTGCGCGTGGGCCCGATGTTGCGGCCCAGGCCCCACGGGTTCACCTGATAGCCCAGACCGGACAGGAAACGGCGCAGCATCACCGTGGACGAGTCGGCGGCTCCGAGGCCGGGGAAGACGAGCACCGGATGGCCGTCACCCGACGGCGCGCCACGCAACATCGACCGGGTGGCCACGAACTCGCTGACGTCGAGCGCGCAGCGGGTGGGCTCGGTGAGGTACCAGAACAAACCGGGCGCGGAGCCTCTGACGAGGTGGAGGGGCGAAGCGGCAGGCACTTCGAAGACTTCGTCCGAAGGTACGGCAGACATAGGAGCCTCCCCACACGTCGACAACCCCGAGCCGGCGCCCTGGGCGGCGTTGCCCAGTGAGTCCATGATGTTTCGTGAACGATCTTTTCGCCAGTACTTTCGAGTCTCGATTCGCCACCCACAGGTAACGCGTTGGCAACCTCACAGCTGTGCAGTGCCTCTCACCTGCATGGACGTCGATTGAGACGCTGGGTTCCTCTACTCTTTTTCGAGTGGATCGGATGAGCTCTCTGGACGCCAGCTTCTACTTCATCGAGGACGAGAACGTGCCCATGCACGTCGGTTCGGTCCTGGTTTTCGACGGGCCGGCCCCGTCCTACGGAGACGTGATCCGCCTCTTCCTGGCGCGCATGGACCAGGTTCCGCGCTACCGGCAGAAGGTGAAGGCGCTGCCGTTCCACGTCGGGCGTCCGGTCTGGGTCGACGACGACCACTTCAACATCCTCTACCACGTGCGCCACACCGCGGTGCCGTCGCCGGGCGGGGAGGACCAGCTGCGCAACCTCGCGGGCCGGATCTTCGCGCAGAAGCTCGACGACTCCAAGCCGATGTGGGAGGCCTGGCTGGTCGAGGGCCTCGAAGGCGGCCGCTGGGCGATCATCTCCAAGGTCCACCACTGCATGATCGACGGAGTGTCCGGTTCGGACATGCTGCAGCTCATCCTGGACTTCAGGCAGGAAAGCGTGCTGCCGGAGCCGAAGGAGTGGAAGCCGCAGCCGCAGCCCTCCACGCTCGACCTGGTGGTCGACGGCGTGCGTGACGCCATCGTGACGCCGGTGCAGCACCTGTCCGCGTTGCCCGCCGTCGCGCGGAACGTGCGTTCCTTCAGCGAGATCGTGGACTTCGGCAAGTCCGTTCTCGGTTCTCTTCCCGCTACGGCACGGCGTCTGGCCACGCGTGCGGCGACGTCCCTGAACGGTCCTATCGGGCCACACCGCCGCTGGGTGTGGGCCCGCGCGAACCTGGCCGAGATCAAACAGATCCGTACCGCGGCGGGTGGCACCGTCAACGACGTCATCCTGGCGGCGATCACGCGTGGTTTCCGGGATCTGCTGGAGAAGCGCGGCGAACTGACCGAGGGCATGGTCGTGCGGACCATGGTCCCGGTGTCGATGCGCAAGGCCGATCAGCACAACGAGCTGAACAACCGCGTCAGCGCCGTGCTCGTGAACCTGCCCGTGGGCGAGGCCGACCCGGTGAAGCGCCTCGCGTCGATCCGCGCGCAGATGGACGACCTGAAGAGCTCGCGCCAGGCCGCCGGTGCCGACGTCCTCACGAACCTGTCGAACTTCGCCGCGCCGACGTTGATGGCGCTGGGCTCGCGGACCGCGATGCGGTTCCCGCAGCAGATCCTGCAGACCGTCACCACCAACGTGCCCGGCCCGCGCATCCCGCTCTACATGCTCGGCCGACCGCTGGTCGAGATGTTCCCGTACGTGCCGGTCGCCTCGACGATTCGGATCACCGTCGGCATCTTCTCCTACCTCGACCGGTTCACGTTCGGCATCAACGCCGACTTCGACGGCGTGCCGGACGTCCAGCTGCTCGCGGACGGCATCCGCGCGGGCTTCGACGAGATGGTGGCGCTGGCCGCCGAGGCGGCGGAGAGGACGGTCTGAGACACGATCTCGGGCGGCTCACCCCGGGTCAGCTCGCGGGCGTGCTCAGGCGGTTGGCGTCCATCCAGTCCAGGACCCGCTCCGACACGACCTCGGGGATCTCCATCTGGGGCACGTGACCGACGTTCGCGTACTCGTCGTAGCGCCAGTGCGGGAACCGGCGCGCCACGGACCGGGCGGCGGCGACGTTGACCAGCCGGTCGCGGTCGCCGCTCATCAGGAACACCGGCACCCGGACCTTGGCCATCGCCGCGTAGTAGGCGCCGCGCTTCGACGTCGTGAAGACGACGCTGCGCGCGGCCGCGAGGAACGCCTTGTCCAGGCCCTCGACCTTGGCGCGCTCGCCGATCAGGTGCTCGCTGGCCTGCTTGAGCTCCTCGTGGATGCCCGACGGGTCCACGCAGACCAGCTCCAGCAGGCGTTCGACCTGCCGGCGCGCGGGAACAGTCCGCGACCTGGCCAGGAACCGCTCCCCCAGGCCCGGCACCGAGTACAGGAAGAACGTGCTGAGCATCGTCGGGTCCGGCCGGGTCCCGAACACCATCGGCAGCGCGGGATCGACCAGCACCAGGCCCCTGACCAGCTCGGGGTCGTAGGCGCTCTGGAAGAGCGAGATCAGCCCGCCCATCGAGTTGCCGGCCAGGATCACCGGCTCCCCCACGACCTCGCGCAGGAACCGCCCCAGGAGCCTCGTGTTGGCCTGGACCGTGGTCTGCCGCCCCTCGGGGTTGGTCAGACCGTGCCCGGCGAGGTCGACGGCCGAGACGCGGGCCCTGCGCGCGAGCAACGGCGCCAGCAGCACCCAGTTGAGGTGCGAGCCGCCGAGCCCGTGCACGAGCACGATGCGCGGACCGTCCGCCGGTCCGCCGAAGTCGACCCAGTGCACGGGCCCGCCGAGGTCCGCGTGGTGACTGATGCCGCCGAAGTTCGCCACAGTCGTCATACCAACCAGTATGCGGACGGACGGCCGGGCGCGGGCCTGCTAACCGTGTGACGGATGTCCGTAGAGCCCCACGCCGGCAACCTCCAGCGTCGCGAGGAACGTGGCCGAGGCCTGATAGGAGGCCTCGACCAGTTCCGCGGTGTGCGAGAAGTCCAGCGGCGTCACGGCCTGCACGGGCGGGCCCGGCAGGTAGAGCACCGGAGCGCTCTGCGAGGCGAGCTCCACCTCCAGCACGGCCTGGTTGCGCATGCCCAGGGTCGCCCAGAACAGCAGGGTCTCGGCGAGCGTCTCCGGCACAGTAGGCAGGTGGCCGGGGAACGCGCAGTCCAGCACCACCAACGACTTCGCGCCCATCGCCAGCGCCTGCCGGATCGGCACGTTCGCCAGCACGCCGCCGTCGTAGAGCACCTGGTCGCCGATGCGCACCGGCGGGTAGACGCCCGGAATCGCCGCGCTGGCGAGGATCGCGGGGACCAGCTCGCCCTCGGTGATGTTCACGGCCTCGCCGGTCACGCCGTTCACCGACACCGCGCCGAACGGCAGCGCGAGGTCCTCAAAGGACGAGCAGCCGCCGAGGCCCTCGGCCAGCACGTGCGCGAGGCCGGTGTTCGGGAAGAGGTAGGTCTTGTTGGTGCGCAACGACCTCAGCTGCGCGATCGGCCCGCCCGGGAACACCCGCTGGCGCGTCATGCCCTCCCACAGCACGCCCAGCCGCTCGGCCGCCTTGTCGGGGTCCAGCGCGAGCAGCGAGCCGTTGACCGAACCGACCGAGGTGCCGGCGACGAGGTCCGGCCGGACGCCGTGCTCGCGCAGGGCGCGCAGCATGCCGACCTGCGCGGCGCCGAGGCTTCCCCCGCCTCCGAGCACGAACCCGACTGGTCCTGGCAGTTCGATCGTCACGTCCGGTGATCCTTAAGTGCGGCAACGGAAAAGGCTGACTTCAACCTACACTGAAGGTACTGAGTGAACGAGCAACGGGATCGCCAGTTCCGCGCGGGTGCGTGCCCCGTGGAACCCGGTGAGGCTGCTCAGCACCGGTTCCGCCTGACTGCGCACCACCACGTGGGCGTCCTTCATCGCCACCACGACGTCACCGATGCGGTCGGCGGCGAGAGGGCTGACCGGGCCGAACCACCCGGCGTCCACCGCCTCGTCCCTCGTCAGCACGTCCGCGCGGTCACCGAGGAACTCCCGCCACACGGACAGCACCTCGTCGCTCTCGGTGTGCAGGTAACGCACCCGCGGCTCACCGGCGATCACCCGGACTCCCTGCCACAGCAGCGGTTCCGTGTCGAAGTCGATCCGCTCGCCCGCGGTGACCATGCCGTGGTCCGCCGTGACGGCGAGCAGCGAGCCGGCGGGCATGCGCGAGGCGATCCGGGCGGCCAGCGTGTCCACGAACTCCAGCTGCAGCAACCACTCCTCGGAGCCCGGCCCGTAGATGTGCCCGATCGTGTCGAGGTCGGCGTGGTAGGCGTAGCAGAACGACCGGTCCTGCTCGACGGCCGCCACCGCGCCCAGCGCCAGGTCGCCGAACCCGGCGGCGCCGCGGAACCACGAACCGCGCAGCACCGCCCGCGTCAGGCCGGAGGACCGCTGGAGCAACGGCGCGACCGTGCTGACCGCGACCCCGGCGGCCGCCGCGCGCTCGAACAGCGTCGGGTGCGGCTGCACGACCTCCGGCACGAGCGTCCTGCGCAGGTCGTGGTCGCGTTCGCTCGCCCGCGTCCAGGTCAGCGAGTTGAGCACCTCGTCCCCGACCTCGAACGTGTACCCGACGATGCCGTGCTCACCGGACTGCAGCCCGGTGCCGATCGAGGCGAGGCTCGTGGCCGTCGAGGACGGGAACCCGGCATCGATCGCGCGGTCCGGCAGCGAGGACAGGAACGGCGCGTGCGAGGCGTGCGCGCGCAGCAGCTCGTGGCCCAGACCGTCGACGAGCAGCAGTACGACACGCCGGGCCCGTGGCAGGCCGAGCGTGTTGTCGGCACCCGGCACGTCCAGGCCCGACAGCAGTGATGGGACGACCTCGGCGATGGTCATGCAGGACACCGTGCCACGCCGGATCGGACAACGGGCAGAATGGCGCGCTGTGACAACGCTCATCCACCAGAAGATCGCTGACGAGCTCGGAGTGGCCGCAGGCCAGGTCGGCTCTGCTGTCGAACTGCTCGACGGTGGCGCGACCGTCCCGTTCGTCGCCCGCTACCGCAAGGAGGCGACCGGCGGTCTCGACGACGCCCAGCTGCGCACGCTCGAGGAACGCCTCGGGTACCTGCGCGAACTGGAAGAGCGCCGCGCGGCCGTCCTCAACTCCATTCGCGAGCAGGGCAAGCTCAACGACACACTCGAAGCGCAGATCCTCGCCGCCGACTCCAAGGCGCGGCTCGAGGATCTCTACCTGCCCTACAAGCAGAAGCGCCGCACGAAGGCCCAGATCGCGAAGGAGGCCGGTCTCGAACCGCTGGCCGACGCGCTTCTGGGTGATCCCGGGCTGAACCCGCAGGAGGAGGCCGCGAAGTTCGTCGACCCCGCGAAGGAGGTCGCGGACGCCGCGGCAGCCCTGCAGGGCGCGCGGTCGATCCTGGTCGAGCGGTTCGGCGAGGACAGCGACCTGATCGGCGACCTGCGCGAGCAGATGTGGACGCGCGGCCGCGTGGTCTCCAAGGTCCGCGAGGGCAAGGAGACCGAGGGCGCCAAGTTCTCCGACTACTTCGAGTTCGACGAGCCCTTCGCGAAGCTGCCGTCGCACCGCATCCTGGCGCTGTTCCGCGGCGAGAAGGAGGAGGTCCTCGACCTCGTCCTGGAGCCGGAGGAGCCGCGTGAGGAGGGTCCCTCGACGTTCGAGGTGCGCATCGCCTCCCGCTTCGGCATCGACGACCGGGGCCGTCCCGGCGACAAGTGGCTGACCGACACCGTCCGCTGGGCATGGCGGACCCGGATCCTCGTGCACCTGGGCATCGACCTGCGCGGCCGGCTGCGCTCGTTCGCCGAGGACGAGGCCGTGAAGATCTTCGCCTCGAACCTGCGCGACCTGCTGCTGGCCGCACCGGCCGGCACGCGCGCCACGATGGGCCTCGACCCCGGCTACCGCACGGGCGTGAAGGTCGCGATCGTCGACGCCACCGGCAAGGTCGTCGCGCACGGCGTCATCCAGCCGCACGTGCCCGCGAACCGCTGGGACGAGTCGATCGCGAAGCTCGCGGTGTGGGCCAAGCAGCACAGCGTCGACCTGATCGCGATCGGCAACGGCACGGCCTCGCGCGAGACCGACAAGCTGGCCGCCGACCTGATCAAGCGCCACCCCGAGCTCGGCCTGACCAAGATCGTGGTGTCCGAGGCGGGCGCTTCGGTGTACTCGGCCTCGGCCTACGCGTCGTCGGAACTGCCCGAGCTGGACGTGTCGATCCGCGGCGCGGTGTCGATCGCCCGCCGTCTGCAGGACCCCCTGGCCGAGCTGGTGAAGATCGACCCGAAGTCGATCGGTGTCGGCCAGTACCAGCACGACCTCGCGGAGTCGAAGCTCTCGCGGTCGCTGGACGCGGTGGTCGAGGACTGTGTGAACGCGGTCGGCGTCGACCTGAACACCGCCTCGGTGCCGCTGCTGAGCCGCGTCTCCGGCATCACCGCCGGTCTCGCGGAGAACATCGTGCTGCACCGCGACGCCAACGGTCCGTTCAAGTCCCGCAAGGCGTTGAAGGACGTGACGCGGCTCGGCCCGAAGGCGTTCGAGCAGTGCGCGGGCTTCCTCAAGATCCGCGGTGGCGACGAGCCGCTGGACGCCTCCTCGGTGCACCCCGAGGCGTACCCGGTCGTGCGGAAGATGCAGATCGAGGCGGGCGCCGAGCTGATCGGCAACCCGGCCGTGCTGACGAAGCTGCGGCCGGAGAAGTTCGTGGACGAGCAGTTCGGTCTGCCGACCGTCACGGACATCCTGCGCGAGCTGGAGAAGCCCGGCCGCGACCCGCGCCCGGCGTTCAAGACGGCGACGTTCGCGGACGGCGTCGAGAAGATCGCCGACCTCAAGCCCGGCATGGTGCTGGAGGGCGTCGTGACGAACGTGGCCGCGTTCGGCGCGTTCGTGGACATCGGCGTGCACCAGGACGGTCTGGTGCACATCTCCGCCCTGTCCAACACCTACGTGAAGGACCCGCGCGACGTCGTGAAGTCCGGTGACGTGGTGCGGGTGAAGGTGCTGGAGGTGGACGAGGCCCGCAAGCGCATCGGCCTGACGCTGCGCCTGACCGACGAGCCGGGCAAGCCCGCTCCGAAGCAGCAGGGCGGCGGTGGCCGTGACCGCGGCGGTCGTCCGCAGCAGCGCGGCGGGCAGCCTCAGCGCGGCGGCCAGCAGCGCACCGCCGCGCCGCCCGCGAGCGGCTCGATGGCGGAAGCGCTCCGCAAGGCCGGCTTCGGCAAGTAGGACAAGAGAAATGGCTCCTCCCGAAGCCGGGAGGAGCCATTTCTCATTTGGTCGCTACTTGGCGCGGGTGCCCTTGATCTTCACCAGCTCCGACTCGAACAGTTCCTCGACGGTCGTGAGACCGCCGGGCACCTTCGAGTCGACCTTGGTGACGTACGACTGCGTCGCGGACGGCCGCCCGACGAGCGAGTAGTGCAGCGCGCTGGTCAGGCCCTGGGTGTCCAGGTTGTTGGTGTTGTGGAACGCCTTCAGCACGCCGTCCCGCGTGAGGTCGCCCTCCTGGCAGGCCTTCTCCACGACGGACAGGAACACCTTCGCGACGGTGTAGCCGTGGTCGACGTAGATCGCGGGCTTGTCGTTCGGGTAGTACTTGTTGAACGCCGCCGCCACTTCGCGCGGGCCGGGCTGCGTGCCGGTGAACGGCGCCACCGACGTCACCACGGACACCTGCTTCTCGACGGCCGGGCCGACCGGCGAGTCGAGGATCGCGGTGTCGAAGCCGACCACGTTGACCATGAACGGCACCTCCCACTTCAGCGCCGCGGCCACGCCGACGGCGGCGGCGGTCTGGGCGGGGGTGGTGCTGAGCACGACGGCCTTGGCGCCCGCGGCCTTGAGCGCGCCGATCTGCTGCGCGAGGTCGGCCGTGGTCTCGCCGATCGGCTGCTCGGCGATCCTCATGTTCCACTGCGTGCCGACGAACCGGCTGCCCTCCACGGCGTTGTCGCCGTAGCTGCCCTGGACGTAGACGTGGCCGACGGTGTCGCCGTCCTTGATCACGCCCTTGCGCTTGTAGTGGTCGAGCCCGTTGATGACGTCGAGGTCGTACGTGGTGCCGACGATCATCATGTGCGGGTTGCCGAGCAGGGACGCGGCCCACGACGCGGGAGCGGTCAGCGTGCGGGTCTGCATGATGTCGGGCTCGATCGCGGCGGTCATCGGCGTGCCCGCGAGCTCCAGCAGGCCGAGGACCTGCGGCTCCAGGTCGAAGTAGGCGTCGAGCGCCTTCTGCACGTCGTACGCGTGGTCCTTCAGCTTGAGCTCGACCCGGCGGCCGCAGATGCCGCCGCGGTCGTTGACCTGCTTCAGGTACAGCTCGTAGCCCTTCATGCGGGTCAGCGCGGAGGCTTTGAACGGGCCTGTCATGTCCGTGAGGATGCCGAGCGAGATCGTGTCGCCGGTAACGCCCGGACCGGTCTTGACCTGGGCCTTCTCGTCTGTCTTGGCACCGCAGCCGGCCACCAGGACGGCGAGCGCCAAAGCGGCGGTGGGCAGTACACGGCGAAGGGGCATGCAGGGTCCTTGTCCGGAAGATCGAGCCATACTAAGCGGTAGCTCAGTATTGGGCGGAGGCCTACATAATGGCCCCTTATGTGCTACGGAACACAGGCTCGTTAGGTTCATGTGACTACCGCTCGACTACGGAGTGTGCTAGCTCTTCGGTACCGAACGAAATGAGATACGCGTGGTCGGTCACATCGCGGGTATCCGGTCAGGGTGAAAATCGTCGTCACCGGCGCGTCCGGCAATGTCGGCACCGCGCTGCGCCGCCACTTGGACTTCGAGGACGCCGATGTCGATGTGCGCGCACTCTCGTCCCTGTGCGACGCGTTCCGGGGTGCCGACGTCGTGGTGCACCTCGCGTGGGCCATCAAGCCGACGAATTACGAGACGAACGTCGACGGCACCGAACACGTGCTCGCCGCGTGCGCCAAAGAAGCGGTCGGTCACCTCGTCCTCGCCTCTTCGGTCGCGGCCTACGGCCCGGCGGAACGCTGGTCGAGGGTCGACGAGTCGTGGGCGTTGACGGGCATCGCCGGCAGCACGTACAGCGCGCACAAGGTGCGGCTGGAGAAGATGGTCCAGCGCTATCCGTTGCCGTGCACGGTGATCCGGCCGTGCGGCATCGGGCAGGCGTCCGCCGCCGAGAAGATCCGCCGCTGGCTGCTCAGCCCGTTGCTCCCGCCGGGGCTGCTGCCGTACCTGCCGATCCCGCTGTGGAACGACCTGCGCCTGCAGCTCGTGCACGCGGACGACGTGGCGCGCGCGATCGTCGAGATCATCCGCCGCACCGCGCTGGGCGCCTTCAACCTCGCCGCCGAACCGGTGCTGACCGCGCCGATGATCGCCGACCGTGTCGGCGCCGTCCGGTTGCCGGTGCCGTACCCGGTGATCAAGAAGCTCGCGGGCGCCACGGCACGGCTCGGGCTGCAGCCCCTGACGCCCGAGTGGGTCCAGGTGGCCGATCAGGCACCTCTCGTGCACACCACACGAGCACATGAAGATCTGGAATGGTGGCCCGAACACGACGCGCGTGATGTGCTGCGCGAGGTCATCGCTGCAATGGGAGGGCGTGCGTGAACGAGGTTGACGCGGTCGTCATCGGCTCCGGCCCGAACGGGCTGGTCGCCGCGACCCTGCTGGCGGACGCGGGCTGGGACGTGGTCGTGCTGGAGCAGCGCGAGAAGGCCGGTGGCGCCGTGACATCGGCCGAGATCACGGCTCCAGGCTTTACGAACGACGTCTACAGCGCGTTCTACCCCCTCGGTCTCGGTTCGCCCGTCATCGGCGCGTTGAACCTCGACGTGCAGTGGCAACACGCACCCGCCGTGCTGGCCCATGTGCTGCCGGACGACCGGGTCGCGCTCCTCTCTCGTGACGTGGACGTCACCGCGAAGTCCGTCGGCTCCTTCGCTCATGCGGATGCCGAGGCCTGGCAGTCCGAGTACGCCCGTTGGCAGCAGGTGCGCGGCGCCGTACTGGACAGCCTGCTTCGGCCCTTCCCGCCTGTGCGCGGCGGTCTGTCGTTACTCAGGACGCTGGGCGCCGGTGACGCGCTGCGGCTGACGCGACTGCTGACGCTGCCCGTGCGCCGCCTCGGCGAGGAGCTCTTCGCCGGTGAGGGCGCCCGGTTGTTGCTGGCGGGCAACACGATGCACTCGGACCTCGGCCCGGACCAGGCCGGCGGCGCGGGCTTCGGCTGGCTGCTGGCGATGCTCGCCCAGGACGTCGGCAACCCCGTGCCACGCGGCGGAGCGGGCGAGCTGACCGCGTCCCTGGTCCGCAGGTTCGGCGGACGTATCGAGACCGGCGCTCGCGTCACCGAAGTGCTGCACGCGCGCGGTGTCGCCGTTGGCGTGCGTCTGGCAGATGGTTCCGTTGTGCGCGCACGCCGCGCCGTCCTGGCCGACGTACCCGCGCCCAGCCTCTACCTCGACCTGATCGGCGGCGACGCGCTGCCGGCCAAGCTCGCGGAGGACCTGAAGAGGTTCCAGTGGGACGGCGACACGATCAAGGTCGACTGGGCGCTGTCCGGCCCGATCCCCTGGCGCAACGCGGAAGCCTCGCAGGCGGGCACGATCCACCTCGGCGGCGACGTCAACGGCCTGGCCGGCGTGGCCCACGAACTGGCGTGCGGCAAGGTGCCGCGCAACCCGTTCATGATCCTGGGCCAGATGACGACGACCGACCCGACCCGTTCCCCCGCCGGCACCGAGGCCGCCTGGGCCTACACCCACGTGCCGCTGGGCGGGAACTGGACGCCGGACCGGTTGAAGCGCCGCGCCGACCGCCTGGAGCTGATGATCGAGGAACGCGCGCCCGGCTTCCGCTCGCGCATCCTCGGGCGCTCGGTGCTCGGCCCTGACGACATCGGTTCGGTCAACGGCGGCACGGCGGCGATCCACCAGCAGCTCGTCTTCCGGCCGGTGCCCGGTCTCGGCCGCGCGGACACCCCGTTCGACCGGCTCTACCTCACGGGTTCGTCGGCGTGGCCGGGCGGCGGCGTGCACGGTGCGGCGGGTGCGAACGCGGCACGGGCGGCGCTGGCGCGCTGGGGTGTGGCGGGAGGGCTGTACCGGGCTTTGATCCAGGGAGCCCAGAAAGCCCTCTACTGACGATCTGACCTACCTAGTCAAAGGGTGCTGCACGCCCTTTGGCCAGCGCGTTCAGGCGTTGCAGCGTCTCCTTGTTGCGCGGGGTCAGCATGAGGTCCTGCACGACGTTCGGCAGCACGGCCGACGGACCGCGCACCACGCGCTCGACCATCAGCACCTCGGTGAGCGACTCGGAACGCGGACGCAGCGTGAAGGTGATCCGCGCCGCCCCCGCCGGCCACAGCCGTGCGTCGAGTTCGAGCAGGTGGGACGGCTCGCAGCGGACCACCTCGGTGACGTCCTGGACGACCATCGGCCACGGCCCCACGCTGTGGTGGATGCGCGTGCCCGGCTCGGGCCAGCCGGTGTCCACGTCGCGGATGTGCGACGCGCCCACCACCCAGCCCGCGTACGACCAGCCGTCGGCGAGTACCGCCCACACGGCTTCGAGGGGTGCTTCGACGTTCAGAGAAACCTCGGCCACACCTGACTGGTACCCCGTGAGTCAGGAAGCAATCCGGCGAGTGCGGCGGCTCTCGGCCCTGCGCTGCAGATGATCGGCGGTGAGTTCGAGCTCGTACGCGCGCAAAGCCTGGTAACGCGGCGAGATGCGGAGCGCGAACGTCCCGCTGAGACGGTCGATCGCCGACGCCGAGCGATCGAGCCGCCTCCTCGCCGCGTCCAGGCCACCGGCTCGCAACATGCGCAGGCAGTTCTCGGCCTCGCAGTTGTACGAGCGGAGCATCAGCGCGGACCAGTCCTCGACGAGCCTGCGACCGGTCGCGTCCGATCCGTTGTAGGTGACCTGCCCGCCACCCTCGATCGCCGCGCCGGTCTTGATCAGGGTCTTCATCTCGTCGTGGATGAGGTCCAGCTGCACCTGGTGGTCCGCGGTGGCGTCGGTGCGGAACACGCCTGCACGTTGCAAGGTCAGTTCTTCCTTCAACGGTTGCAGTTCGGCGCGTGCGTTGTTGATCCGGTGCCGCAGCGCTACGAGTTCGGCACCGGCTCTGTCGACCTCTTCCAGCGCCTCGGTCTGCGCCGATCGGGCGTCACCGATCCGGGCGAGGAGTTCCTGCAGGCCTTCCACGGTCCGCTCCAGCTCAGCGATCCGGCGGTCTTTGCGCCCGAGCATGCTTACCTCCCCGATCGGCGACGAAAGGCCCATGACCGTTCCATCGCAAGGAGGAATCCGCCGTTATCTACGACGCTATGCAGTCACTCCATCGAGTGATCCCACGAAACGGACGAACCCTTCCGGGTCCTCGCTCGTGGCGGACTGTTGCAGGATCACGCTGGTAGCGCCCGCCGCGGCCACCGAGGTGACCAGGTCCGTGACGAACGCGCGGTCCCGCGAGTCCGTCTCCACGTAGACGATCACGGGGTGCTCACGCGTGGCGCTGACTGCCCGGACGCGTTCGAGGTCGGCCGACGCGTCGAGGATCGTGCCGTCGCCGACCTCGCCCGCCAGGTCCAGGGTCTTGGCACCCAGCCCGCCCACGTAGACGGGCATCGGCGCGGACGGCGGCCAGTCCAGCGCGACGCCGGTCAGCCGCACGTACCGGCCTTCGACCGTGACCCGCTCACCGGCCAGCAGCGCCTTCAGCGCGTCGGTGTACTCGCGCAGCAACCTCAGCGGCGACGACACCCGCGCGCCGACCTGTCCCATCCAGTCCTGCACGCCGTGGCCGACGCCGATCATGACGCGGCCGGGGAACATCCGGTCGAGCGTCGCCGCCTCCATCGCCGTCAGGGCGACGTTGCGCAACGGCACCGGCAGCAGGCCGACGCCGACCTTCAGCCGCGAGGTCCAGGCCAGGGCCGCCGAGGCGCAGGCGATACCGCTCTCCAGGAAGCAGTCCTCCCACAGCCACAGCGAGTCCACACCGGACTCCTCGGCCGCGAGGACGACGGAACGCAGGTTCTCGGGAGGGAGCTGAGGCCGGTAGACGGCGCCGAGTGTGATCACCCGTCCACTACTACCGGTCCTGCCCCAGATCAGCAACAACCTCCGGAAGGAGCGGTAAAGGAAGGCCTAAATCAGCCTTAGGCCGATCTTTGGCGCCACCGTGGACAGTTCCGGTCATCACCAACCGCAAGTCGATCGGAGCTACACCATGCGCATTCGCCACGCAGTCGCGGCGACCGCGATCTCGCTGGGCCTGCTGGGTGGCCTGAGTGGCATCGCCCAGGCCGCACCGGAGGGTCCTGCCCAGCAGGAGACCGCCATCTCGCAGGTCGAGGCGGCGGCCGGGTACGGCGGTTCGATCAGCCGCACCGAGGTCATCAAGCGCGCCAAGAACTGGTGGGACCGCAAGGTTCCCTACAGCCAGTCCGCCTACGCCTGGGACATCAACAAGGGCAAGAAGTACCGCACGGACTGCTCCGGCTTCGTGTCCATGACGTGGAAGCTCACGACGAGCCGCACCACGTCCACTTTGGACGAGGTCGCCACCAAGATCTCCTGGGCGAACCTCAAGCCGGGCGACATGATCCTGCGCAACGGCCACGTGAAGCTGTTCGAGAAGTGGGCCAACTCGGCGAAGACCTCGGCGTGGATCTACGAACAGGGCAGCACCGCGACGGACATGGACCACGAGACCGTCAGCATCTCCTCGCTGAAGAGCGGTGGCTACGCCCCGTGGAAGTACAAGAAGATCACCGGCTGAGTGCCGGCGGGGCCCATTGAGCCGGCCACTGGCGCACCTCCTCCCTCTCTCTGGTGCCCAGTCGGGTGAACAGGCCGGCGGCCTCGCGCCAGGAGCGGTCCGCGCCTTCGACGTCCCCCAGACTGGCGTGGACCGCTCCCAGGTCCCGGAGCGTCCTGGCCCGCCACAGCGGCAGGGTCAGGTCGTCCCACACCGGCAGCAGGTCGGTCAGCACCACCCGCGCGCCGGCGTGGTCGCCCGCCGCGAGCCGCCACTCCCCCAGCGTGCGGCGCACGAGGGCCTCGCCGAACCGGTCGCCGACGTCACGGCAGCCGTCCAGCGCCTGCTGGATCAGTTCCGCGGCCGGATCGAGAGAACCCTTGCGCAGCAGCACCTTCGCCCACGCCTGCGCGGTGTAGCAGCCGAGCAGGTCGTCGCCGATGCCCGCGACCATCTCGTGGGCGCGCCGGATGTGGTCCTCGGCTTCGTCGAGCTCACCGCGGGCGCGGTGGACCAGCCCGATCCCGCGGGCCGCCAGCGCCTCACCCCGCCGGCTGCGCGCCCGGCGGTAGACGGTCTCGGCGAGCCGCAGCGTGCCGAACGCGCCCTCGTCGTCGCCGAGTTCCCGTTTGACGGAGCCGATTCCGTACAGCGCGTGCGCTTCGCCTTCGGGGTCCTGGGACTCCAGCAGTTCACGGGCCCGGCCGAGGGCCTCCAGCGCGCACGGGTACTCGCCCAGATCGCGGCACACCATGCCGATGCCGTTCATCGCGACGGCCTCGCCGCGCTTGTCGCCCAGGTCCACGAACAGCGTCTGCGCGGTGTCGAACCACGACCGCGCCTGCGCCAGATTGTCGCGCTTGTAGTGCATCTGGCCGAGACTGCACCGCAGCACCGCTTCCAGCCGCACGTCCCCGGTCCTCCACACGGCCTCCAGTGCCGCTGTGTGTGTTCGTTCCCATGCCTCGTAACGGTTCTTGAGCCCGAACCACGCGAACACCAGCACCTCGGCCAGCTGGGACGCGATCTCCGCGAGCCCCAGCTCGGCGGCCCGTTCCACGAGCTTGGTCAGCAACGACTCCTCGCGCGCGAACCAGGCGTCCTTGTCGGTCGGGCGGGCCGCGGAGGTGACGACGCCCAGCGAGTCCTGCATGCGCGGCACGGCCAGGAAGAGCTGCTCGGTCAGCCCGTCCACAGTGGACAGCGCGGCGACCACGGCCCTCCTGACCACGTCCTCGCGTTCCTGCTCCTGGTCCTCCGCCTCGGCGAGCTCGCGGGCGTGCAGCCGCACCAGCTCGTGCATCCGGTACCGCGCGCTGCCGATGACGTCGAGCAGCCGTGCGTCGACGAGCTGGTCGAGCACGTCCTCGTCCAGCAGGTGCGCCCACAGGAAGCTCGGCACCTCGGGCAGCCCGAGGAACCCGAAGATCCGGTACGCGCGGCGGGCGTTCTCGTCGAGCGCCCGGTAGGTCAGCTCCAGCCCGGCCCGCACCGCGAGGTCGTCCGCGACGAGCTCGTCGAGCCGGGACCGTTCGTCGGACAGCCTCCTGACCAGCTTCGACACCGGCCAGTGCGCCCGCCCGGCCAGCCGCGCGCCGGTGATCCGCACCGCGAGCGGCAGGTACCCGCACAGCCGCGCGACCTCCTGGGCCTGGTCGGGCTCCGCGGAGACCCGGTCGTCGCCGAGGATGCGCTGGAGCAGGGTGACGGCCTCGTCGCTGCTCAGCACGTCCAGCGGGACGCGGCGCACGCCTTCGAGCCCGCACAGCCTGCTGCGGCTGGTGATCAGCGTCAGGCAGCCGGGACTGCCCGGCAGCAGCGACCTGACCTGCGAGACGCTCGTGACGCCGTCCAGCACGATCACCACCCGCCGCCCGCTGACCCGCGCGCGCCACAGCGCCGCCCGTTCCTCGACGGACTCCGGGATCCGTTCGCTCGGCACGTCCATCGCGCGCAGCAAGGCGTCCAACGCGCCGGACGGCGAGTGCAGGTCCACGAACAGCTGCCCGTCCGGATACCGGTCGGCCAGCCGGTGCGCCGCGTGCACCGCGAGCGCCGACTTGCCGACACCCGCCGGCCCCTCGATCCACCACACGCCGCCGTCGCCGTCGAGCAGCCTGCCGAGCTCCCGGTCGCGCCCGGTGAAGTCGCCCGCGTCGCGCGGCAGGTAGTTGCGGCGGCTGTCCCGCGACCCCTCCAGGACGTCGCGGTAGAGCTGCTGCAACTGCTCGCCGGGCTCGACCCCGAGCTCCTCGACGAGCACCTTGCGCGTCTCGCGGAACACCCGCATGGCGTCCGCCCGGCGCCCGGTCCTGGCGAGCGCCGTCATGAGCTGCCCGCGCAGCCGTTCGGCCAGCGGGTACTCGGTGACGAACGTGCCGAGCCGGTCGATCAGCCCGGCGTGCCGGCCGAGCGCCAGTTCGGCGTCGACCCACGCCTCGGCGGCCGCGAGCCGTTGCACGTCGAGCGTCTGCGCGAACACCACCGGCGTGCCGCGCCAGAGCTGCAGGGCCTGCCCGAGGAGGTCCGCCTTCACCCTGAGGTCGGCCTCGTCGCCCGCTCTGCTCACGAGCCTGCGGAACGCGTGCAGGTCGACGCTCTCGGGCTCGGCGCTGAGCACGTACCCCGCCGCCCGGTGCTCGACCGGCAGCCCGGCCCGGCGCAGGCTGGAGATGTGCACCTGCAGCGACTTGCGCGCCTGCGGCGGCGGCTCCTCGCCCCAGATGAGGTCGATGAGCCGTTCGACGGGCACGATCTTCCCGCATTCGACAGCCAAGACAGCGAGGACCTGAGCGGGCTTCGGCGGCACCGAAGGCTCGACCGGCCCGAGAATCCTGATCTCCACTGTGCCCCCACCAGTGTTGAAGATTCACCGACTTCTGCACGGCGTTGCCAAATCTTGACGCAGCGCGGCTTTCCGGGGTTCCACTTCTGGGTGAATGCACTCGAACGGACGCAGATCTGGATGCAACCAGACCCCGCCGCACTCCGTCCAGCCCACTTTTAGTGGGCATGAATGTGAACTTTCGTCGCGCTTTCTAGACGCTAGCCTTGAGCCGCTCGAACTCCTCGGCCAGCGCCGGCAACTGCCAGTGCGCGTTCAAGCCGCTCGGATTGGGCAGGATCCACAGCCGCGCACCGCCCACGGTGTCCACCTGCGCCCCCACCTGCGCCTTCTTCCGACCGAAGGCCGCCCGGTACACCGTCACCCCAAGCACCGCGAGAACCTTCGGTGAATACCGCTCGACCTTTTCCGCGAGCTCGATCGCACCTTGCCGCATTTCGTCAATTGTTAATTCGTCGGCCCTGGCACTGGGCCGCGCGACGACGTTCGTGATGCCGAGCCCCAGTTCGAGCAGCTTCTCCTGCTCGGCGGGCGCGAACTGAGACGGAGTGAAACCGGACAAATGAAGTGCGGGCCAGAACCGGTTTCCGGGCCGCGCGAAGTGGTGTCCCGTCGCCTCCGACACGAGGCCCGGGTTGATGCCGCAGAAGAGCACTTCGAGGCCGGGCTTGATCACGTCCGCAATCACGTGGCCAAGCCTACGAGGTTCGTCGTAGGGTGCCCGCCGTGGCCGCGCTCCCGATCCTCTTCCTCGACGTCGACGGTCCGCTGCTCCCGTTCGGCGACGGCGTCGCCGGCACACCGGGTCTCGCCCGCCTCGACCCCGCGCACGGCCCATGGCTCACCGCCCTGCCGTGCGAACTCATCTGGGCCACGACCTGGATGGACGAGGCGAACACGCACATCGCGCCCCTGCTCGGCCTGCCCGCGCTGCCGGTCGCCACCTGGCCGGACGACCCGCACACCGAGGACGCCGACGCGCGCCAGGGCCTGCACTGGAAGACCCGCGGCCTGGTCGCGCTGGCGGGCACCAGGCCGTTCGCCTGGGTGGACGACGAGATCAGCGAGAAGGACCGCGCCTGGGTCGCTCACCATCACCACAGAGCCCTGCTGCACAAGGTGGACCCGCGCGACGGCCTGACCGACGCCGGCTACCTCGAACTCGACGCCTGGCTACGCGCGAACTAGGCGCTGGCCGGCACGCGCGGGCGTGGCGTCCACATCGTGTAGCCCGCCCGGCGGGCGTCCTCCGGCGAGTGGAAGAACGCGTCGCCCTTCATGCGCTTGTAGTAAGGCGATTCGGGGGTGTGGAACATCATCGTGCGCGAGTTCGCCTTGATCGCGGGCGCGGCGGCGGCGGGCTCCTCCATGATCGACAGGGGCTGGACCTCGACGGCCGTGGACTCGCGCGTGCGCATGGTCAGCCAGGTCAGCAGGACGCCGGCGAGAAAGGCGCCCGCGCACAGCAGGAACATCTGGAAGAAGAACCCGAACACCGAACAGCTCCTAGCCCGTAGTCGTGAAGTCCTCGTCGACGCGCAGCCCTGGAGCGGCCGAGCGCAGGGCGTCGCTCAGGGAGCCCGCGCGCTCCGGGTCCGCGACGCGTGCCGACGCGGTCAGGTGTCCTTTGTGGACGACGCCGGTGAAGTCGGTGACGTCGTGGTCGAGCACCGCCGCGAGCAGCGACGCGGCCGCGGCCGGGGAGACGGGCAGGTGCTGGCCCGCGTCGGGGGTGATCGCGTCGGTGATGCGGTGGGCGGCGGTCAGCGTGCGCACGGCGTCCACGACCTCCTGCCGTTCCCCTGCGGAGAACGCCGTGCCCGCCAGCATGACCTCCGACGCCCGTACCGCGAACACCAGCCGACCGGGCGGCACGGCGGGTGCGGGACGCACCGCCACGCCCACCGAGGCGAGCAAGGCCGGCACGACGAATGCGCCGACGACAACGCGTTGCGGCAACTGCACGCGCTTGGACTATCCCATCCGGGCGATCGCGTGCCACCGCCTCGGCCGGAACTCCCAGGACACCACGCCCGAATTCACTCGTTCGTGGACACCACGACCGGCTCGCCGCCGGCCACGAGGCACCAGTCCGCACCGGCGAACGCGGCGGGGTCCAGCACGCCCGCCGCCTTGACCCAGTCGATCAGCAGCTCCCGGACCTCCTGCTGCTGGTTGTGCAGCACGGGTGCCGAGGCGATGTGCGGGAAGTCGCCGCCACCCGCCTGCCGGTAGTTGTTGACGGCCACGGCGAACTCGAACGAGTCCGCGACCGGCACGCCGCCGTACGACAGCCTCAGGATCCGCGAGCCGGCCGGCCGCGAGATGTCGATGTCGTAGGTCAGCGGCTCGGTCAACCCGTAGGCGATGTCGAAGTTGTAGTCGGGCACGTGGTTCGAGATCTCGGCCGCGGAGAACGGTCCGGGCGAGGACACCTGCCGGAAGTACCGCGCCGACTCCTCCAGCAGGTCTCGCACCTGCCCGCCGGTCATCCGCACGCCCACCAGCGTGTTGTCGAAGATGTAGAGCCCGGCGACGTCCCGGATGGACACCTCCCCCGCCGGAATCGCCGCCGCCCGGTTGAAGGGCGCGCACAGCGACAGCACGGGCAGCGACGTGGACTTCGCGACCTCCAGCGCCTGCACGTGGTTGATGAACCGCAACGCCGGCGTGTCCTCGAACCGCGACCGCGCGGCCGACATCGCCGTGGCACAGGTGCCGATCCGCGCGTTGACGTACGACACGACCCGCTCGTGGTCGTGCCGCAGCAGCCGCACGATCCGCGGGTCCTCCTGCACCGACGCCGACGACAGCACGGACGACCGCGACGTCACCAGTTCCCAGTGCTCGTCGTGGCGCAGGTCGAACTCCATCACCGACAACCGCTTGCCCGAGAACAGCGGCTCGGTGAGCAGCACCGGCCGCCCGGTCACCTTGTTCGTCACGAACCGCGACGGGATCTCCACGTGCGCGTGCCCGACGAGGATCGCGTCGATGCCCGGCACGGTCTCGGCCAGGAGTTCGGAGCAGTTCTCCGGGAACGGCACCTGGTCGCCCAGCGACGACGACAGGTCGGCACCGGAGTGCGCCACCACGACCACCAGGTCGGACTTGTGCCGGAGCTCCGGCACCCAGTGCAGCGCCTGCTCGACCAGCCCCGGGAACGTCAGCACCCCGTCGACGTGGGCGCGGTCCCACACGGCGATGCCGGGGTTCGTCAGCCCGAGGATGCCGACCCGTAACGGCGGCCCGCCCGTCCGCCACAGCGTCTTCACCACGTACGGCTGGAACGCGGGCAGACCGGTCGCCACGTCCAGCGCGTTGGCCGCCAGCAGCGGGAACTCCAGCTGCCGCTCGAAAGTGCGCAGCACGGACAGCCCGTAGTTGAACTCGTGGTTGCCCAACGCGGCGGCGGTGTAGCCGATGGCGTTCATCGCGGCGGCCATCGGGTGCGTGTGCGCGCCGCGCGTGATCGGCTCGACCTTCGCGTAGTAGTGCGCGAGCGGCGTGCCCTGGATGGTGTCACCGGCGTCGAGCAGCAACGTGCGATGGCGCCCCACGGCCGCACGAACGTCGTTCACCAGAGTCGAGATCTTCGCGAGCCCGACGTCGTTGTGCGCGAAGTCGTCGTACTCGCGGTTGAGGTAGTAGTCCCAGTTGAACAGGTTGCCGTGCAGGTCTGTCGACCCCATCACAGTCAGTGTGAACGTGCGCACGCCGCTCACCTCCGGTTGTGGTCGGGCTGATCACCCGACCATAACCGCTCACACTTGACCCCAAATCACCTCGTGGGAGGGGCCTGTCCGCGCTGACCAGGTTCGACGACGCTGGAAGCGACGGACCTACCGTCTGCTGTGGTGGCGATCACCGTCACCGTGTCCCCCTTCTCGACACCTTCGGCCACGGTGTGAGCGTCGATCACGTAGGTCTTCGTGTAGCCGTCGGTGGACTTCACCTCGACGGACGAGTCGCTGATCGCGGTGACCTCACCGGTCTGGAACTCGCCGTGCGTCGTGGTGCCGGTTCCGAGCCCGAAGCCGCCGCGCATGCCGCCGGCGCCGGTCTGCTGGTTCGTGCCGCTGGCGGCGTAGATCGCGACGCCACCGGCACCGGCGATCGCGACGGCGATGGCCACGGCCGCCACCGTCTTCCGCACGGTCCACGCCGGGCGCTCGGCAGGTTCGGCTGGCTGGGGCGCGCCCCACTCCGGGGACTGTTGTTCGGTCATGAGAGCCACCGTGTCGATGCCGGCTGTGCCGAACCTGTGAGCGCCGTAGGCCTGAGCTGTGCGCATCGTTCACAGCTGGTACACAGGGTCCGCGTTCACGATGGGAGCCATGCGCGCGATGAAGACCGAACTCCGCAGGCCGGACGGCCAGCCCGTCCGGGTGCTCGTCGTCGACGACGAGTCCAGTCTGGCCGAGCTGATGTCGATGGCGCTGCGCATGGAGAAGTGGGACGTGCGCACCGCGCTCGACGGCACGACGGCGGTGCGGACCGCGCGTGAGTTCCGCCCGGACGTCGTGGTGCTCGACGTGATGCTGCCCGACTTCGACGGCTTCGAGGTGCTGCGCCGGATGCGCGCGGAGGCACCGATCCTGCCGGTGCTGTTCCTGACCGCGAAGGACGCGGTGGAGGACCGCATCGCCGGGCTCACCGCGGGCGGCGACGACTACGTCACCAAGCCGTTCTCGCTGGAGGAGGTCGTGCTGCGGCTGCGCGCACTGCTGCGGCGCACCGGCGTGACCGACGCGGACGCGGGCACCCGTCTGATCGTCGGCGACCTGTCGCTGAACGAGGAGACCCGCGAGGTCGAACGCGCCGGCACCTCGATCGACCTGACCGCGACGGAGTTCGAACTGCTGCGCTATCTGATGCGCAACCCGAAGCGCGTGCTGAGCAAGGCCCAGATCCTGGACCGCGTGTGGAGCTACGACTTCGGGGGCCAGGCGAACATCGTCGAGCTCTACATCTCGTACCTGCGCAAGAAGATCGACGCCGGGCGCACCCCGATGATCCACACGATGCGAGGCGCCGGATATGTCCTCAAGCCTGCGTCCTAGGACGCTGCGGGCGAAGCTGGTCTCGGGCCAGATCGTCCTGCTCACCGCGCTGTGCCTGGTGATCGGCGGGATCTCGGTGCTCGCGCTGCACTCGTTCCTGATGAGCAACCTGGACCGCGAGGTGTCCGCCCTGCGGCCGGCGCCGCCCGGTTCGCCGTACGGTCCCCCCGGCATCAACGCGAGGATCTTCCCCGACGGCAGCATCAGCGGCACGGTCGAGCTGCCCGGCTGGCAGGCGCCGCGCCGGCTCACCGCCGACGAGATCGAGGTGCTGGCGGCCGCACCGTCGACGCCGCACACCGTCGACCTGGGTGAGGCCGGCGAGTTCCGTGTGGTCACCGAACGGATGGGCATCAAGGGCCTGCCGCTCGCGCCTGTCACGGACATCGTCTGGCAGATGGTCTGGATCCTCGGCGGGCTCATCGTCGCTGGAGCGGCGGCGGTCGCGCTGGCGGGCAGGGTGATCGTGCGGCGCGCACTCGTGCCGCTCGACCGGGTCGCCGACACCGCGACCCGTGTCTCCGAGCTCCCGTTGCACGAGGGCGAGGTCGCGCTCGCCGAACGCGTGCCGGAGGAGGACACCGATCCGGCCACGGAGGTCGGCAAGGTCGGCCTCGCGCTGAACAAGCTGCTCGGCCACGTCGGCGAGGCGCTGAAAGCCAGGCACGACAGCGAGACCAGGGTCCGGCAGTTCGTCGCCGACGCCTCGCACGAGCTCAGAACACCCCTTGCCGCCATCCGCGGCTACGCGGAACTGACCCGCAGGACCGGCGCGGACCTGCCGCCCGAGGTCACGCACGCGATGGGCCGCGTCGAGTCCGAAGCGGTGCGGATGACGTCGCTGGTGGAGGACCTGCTGTTGCTGGCCCGCCTCGACGCGGGCAGGCCGTTGGAGAGCAAGGACGTGGACCTGTCACGGCTGGTGCTGGACGTGGTCGGCGACGCCAGGATCGCGGGCCCCGACCACAGCTGGAAGCTCGCGCTGCCGGAGGATCCCGTGGTCGTTCCCGGTGACGTGCAACGGTTGCACCAGGTCATCGGCAACCTGCTGTCCAACGCCCGCGCGCACACCCCGCCGGGCACCACCGTGACGACCGGCCTGTCCGTCCACAACGGACAGGCAGACCTCACCGTCACCGATGATGGTCCTGGCATTCCGCAGGGTCTCGAGGTCTTCGAACGGTTCGCGCGTGGCGACTCCTCGCGCTCGCGTGCGGCGGGAAGCACCGGGCTGGGGCTGTCGATCGTGGCGGCCGTGGTCGGCGCGCACGACGGCGACGTGTCCGTCACGAGCAAGCCGGGCCACACGACGTTCACGGTCTCGCTGCACACAGCTCGTTCACAGCGCGAGCACACGACCGACCCAGGCTAGGCCGCGATTCTCGTCCCCATGACCGCCACACTCGCCCCTGCGCCCTTCGCACTTCCGGCACCGCGCGCAACCCGGGACACGAAGACGTTGCACCGCCTCGCCTTTCTCGCTCTGCTCGCCGGCGCCGCCGTGCTGTACCTGTGGAACCTCACCGCTTCCGGCTACGGCAACGAGTTCTACGCGGCGGCGACGCAGGCGGCGTCGCAGAGCTGGAAGGCGCTGCTGTTCGGTTCGCTCGATCCGGGTAACACGATCACGGTCGACAAGCCGCCCGCGTTCCTCTGGGTGAGCGGCCTGTTCGCGAAGGTGTTCGGCTTCTCCAGCTGGACCGTGCTCGCCCCGCAGGCGCTGGAAGGCGTTGCGGCGGTAGGACTGCTGTACGCGACGGTGAAACGCACCTCCGGCCCGGCGGCGGCGTTGTTCGCCGGCGCGGCCTTCGCCCTCACCCCCGTCGCCACGCTGATGTTCCGGTTCAACCTGCCGGACGCGCTGCTGGTGCTGCTGATGGTCGCGGCCGCGTACTGCACGGTGCGGGCACTGGAGAAGGCGAGCCCGCTGTGGCTGGCGCTCGCGGGCTCGGCGATCGGTTTCGCGTTCCTCACCAAGATGCTGCAGGCGTTCCTGGTGCTGCCCGCCCTCGCGCTGGCTTACCTGATCGCGGCCCCCACCTCGCCGCTCAGGCGGCTGCTGCACCTGCTCGGTGCCGGTGTCGCGGTCGTCGTCTCGGCCGGGTGGTTCATCGCGCTGGTCGAGCTGTGGCCGGCGGACAGCCGCCCGTACATCGGCGGCTCCACCAACAACTCGCTGTGGGAACTCGCCATCGGCTACAACGGTCTCGGCCGCATCTTCGGCAGTTCCGGCGGACCCGGCGGCGGTGGAATGGGCGGTGGCAACGGGAACATCGGCTTCGGCGGTGAAACGGGCATCGGACGGCTGTTCGGCGCCAGCATGGGCCCGGAGATCTCCTGGCTGCTGCCCGCCGCGCTGATCGGACTCGGCGCCGGACTGTGGTTCCTGCGCCGCGCGCCCCGCACCGACCGCACCCGTGCGGCGCTGGTGGTGTGGGGTGGCTGGGTGCTCGTGAGCGGCGCGGTGTTCAGCTTCATGAGCGGCATCACGCATCCCTACTACACGGTGGCGCTCGCCCCCGCGATCGCGGCGGTCGCCGGCATCGCGGGAAGTGAACTGTGGCGCGGCCGCGGCCACTTCCCGGTGCGGATGGCGCTGACGGTGATGGTCGCGGCGACCGGCGTGTGGGGCTTCATCCTGCTCGACCGCACCCCGGACTGGGCGCCCTGGCTGCGCTGGGGCCTGCTGGCCGTCACCGCGATCGCCGTGGCGGCACTGGTGTTCGACCTGAACCGGCGCCGGCTGGCAGGCGTGCTGGTCGTGGCGGCGCTGCTCGGCACCTCCGGCTACGCCGTGGCGACCGCGTCGGTCACGCACAGCGGCTCGATCCCGTTGTCCGGCCCGCGTTCCCAGCAGGGCGGCATGCCAGAGGGCACGTCGTCCACGGAGGTCGTCCAGCTGCTCAAGGCCACCGGCACCGAGTGGGCGGCCGCGACCACCGGCGCCCAGAGCGCGGCGTCGCTCCAGCTGGCGTCCGGCCGTCCGGTGATCGCGATCGGCGGCTGGAACGGCAGCGATCCCGCGCCCACGCTCGAGGAGTTCAAGGCGCTCGTCGCGGCCGGCAAGGTGCGTTACTACGTCGAGGGCGGCCGGGGCGGTGGCAGCAGCGACATCGGCGAGTGGGTCACGGCGAACTTCGAGGCCACCACGATCGGCGGCCAGACGCTCTACGACCTGGGTTGATCGTCAGAGGCGGCCGGTGTCGGCGGGGAACACCTCCCCCGGCACCGGCCATGCCTCGGCCGGCGTCTCGTCGTTCCACAGCAACGGAACCAGGTCGGTGCCCCGCCGGAACACCCACGGAATCCCCTTGAGCAGCAACCACGCCAGGTGGTGCCACACCGTCAGCTCGCGCCCCCCGGAGCACTCCAGGCTGATCTCGCCGAACTGATGCCCGAGCGCGCGAAATTCGGCGGCGAACGCCCGCGCCAGCATCCGGTGACCGCGCTCCGACGGGTGCAGCCGATCGACCGCCCACGTCTCCAGTTCGTAGGCGCCGGGCATCGTGTGCAGGTCGACGCACCGCACACCGTGCCGCGCCACCACCACGTCGACCACGCGGTTGTACTCGTCGATGCGCTCCTTCAGAACCCGCCGCAGCTTGCCGGGCAGCTTGAACACGCGGCCCTGGTCGTGGAACCGCACGGTGACGACGGAGACCCCGGCCTCGGTCAGCTCGCGGCAGACGTGGTCGAGGTCCTCGTGCATACGCCGCACGGAGAAGTCCGACCTCAGCGTGTCGTTGACACCGGCGATGACCACGGCGGCACTGGGCCTGTCCCGCAACGCCCGCGGCAGCTGGATGCGTCTGACGTCCGCCAGCCGCGCGCCGGAGACGGCGTGGTTGCGGTAGCCGCTGTCCGAGTAGGCGGAGGAGAGGATCGGGCCGAAGCCGCGCCACCCGCCGGGCACGAGGTCGCCGATCCCGACCGCTGTCGAGTCACCGAGTAACACCAGCACGCGAAACAGCATCAGCTGGCCCGGTGATCCGCGAATGACCGTGCGGGAACGGTTCAGCGAAATGCAGGGTAAAGCGGGAGTTCGAGCACCTCGGGACCGTAGCGGTCGGCCAGGGCGCCGATCACCGCGTCGGCGTGCGACGCGACGGTCTTCTCGCCCAGCAGCAACGCGTCGGACCGCAACCGGATCCACCGGCCCGTCAGCACGACGCTGCGCGGCGGAGCGTCGGCGACGATCGGCATGGGCTTGGACAGCGCCCGCCACGTCGCGAGCCACACCCACAGCAGCTGGGCCTCCAGCAGCCGCGGTAAGAACACCGCGTCGTCGTCCATCTCGGGCCACACCGACCCGACCTCCGCGCGCCAGGCGGCGACCATGGCCTCGGACATCCCCGGCGGCAGACCCCAGCCGCACCAGCAGGACGGGAACGGCACGCGCAACGCGGCGGCGTCGAACACGATGTCGCGGACGCAACCGCCCTCGAAGTCGACGAACCGGACACCGCGCGAGGTGACCAGGTGGTTGTCCGGGCACGACGACGACGGGCTGAACGCACGCCGCCGCGAGGTGCTGAACGCCCGTGCGGCGCCGGCGGCGTACTCGATGGCCTTCGTGGACGTGCCGACGCCCACAGTGGACTCGAGCAGCGCCGGTAAGCCCGCGATCGCCGCGTGCACGTCGACCGCGATCGGGTCCTGGCAGCACTGCGCACCGGCGCGGCGCATCAACGCGTCGAAGTCCGCGTCACGGCCCGCCGTCGTGGCGTGCAGACGGCCCATGGCGTGTGCCCACGAGAGCAGGCCACGTTCGGCCGCGCGCGCGTCCTTGGCGTGCAGCTTCTCGGACAGCCTCGGCGCACGGCCCAGGTCTTCCAGCACGACGAGACGCGACGCCGCGTCGTGGGCGAAGAGTTCAGGGGTGGCGCGTTCTTCGGCCGGCAGCGCCGTCAGCAGCTGGTGGCTCACGGCCTCGTGTGCCCACGGATCGCGGTCGCCGGTACCGGCGGGATAGCGCTTCACGACCAGCGTGCGCGGCATCGAGAACGGCGAGGAGGCGACTCTCACGCGAATGACGACGGAACGACCGGTACCCCCGAGAGCCTCGGGGTCAGCGAGGCGCACCTGTGCGCCCAGTCGCTTGGTCAGTACCCGCTCAGCCGCCACGACAGCGTCTGCGATCTCAGGCGAAGTCGTGTCAGGAGGGCCCGCGGTGATCTCCACGCTCATCCCCTCCGACCCTACTCCCCAAGTCCGTGAGCCGGACCGACGCTAACCGGGCCAGGCTTCGACCACCACCACTCGTTGGTAACGGCTCGCACTGTTCCCGGAGACCCCTCCGAGGTGTGGACGTGTGGAAACACCTTCCGTTGCCCGCTACGGGCCGATCAAGCGGATCGATCGGCCCGCGCTCCTCAATACCGATCAAGTAGTTGCTCGATCGGGCGAACCGGTCTCATGTGCTGGGACGCGCGGAGGCATCCGGCAGGTTGCCTCCGCGCCGGCGATCATCAGGCCTTCGGCTCGGCCTTCTCCTGGGGCTTCGCGTCCACACCGGCCTCCTTGCGCTGCAGCGCCGTGATGGGCGCCGGAGCGGCCGTCAGCGGGTCGTAGCCGCCGCCCGACTTCGGGAACGCGATGACCTCGCGGATCGAGTCGGCACCCGCGAGCAGCATGCAGAGGCGGTCCCAGCCCAGGGCGATGCCGCCGTGGGGCGGGGCGCCGAACTTGAACGCGTCGAGCAGGAAGCCGAACTTCTCCTGCGCCTCCTCGGCACCGATGCCCATGACGTTGAACGCGCGCTGCTGCACGTCCGCGCGGTGGATACGGATCGAGCCACCGCCGAGCTCGTTGCCGTTGAGGATCACGTCGTAGGCGTAGGCCAGGGCCTCGCCGGGGGACTCCTCGAAGGTGTCGATCCACTCCGGGGTCGGCGAGGTGAACGCGTGGTGCAGCGCCGTCCAGTTGCTGCCGCCGACGGCGACGTCGCCGGCCTCGAGCTTGTCGACCGACTCGAACATCGGGAAGTCGACGACCCAGCCGAACGCCCAGGCGTTCTCGTCGATCAGGCCGACGCGGTGCGCGATCTCGACCCGGGCCGCGCCCAGCAGGGCACGCGCGTCACGCGGGTCGCCCGCGCCGAAGAAGATGCAGTCGCCCGCGTTGGCGCCGGCGGCCTTCGCGAGACCCTCGCGCTCGGCGTCGGTGAGGTTCTTCGCGACCGGACCGCCCAGCGTGCCGTCCTCACCGACCAGCACGTACGCGAGACCCTTGTGGCCGCGCTGCTTGGCGAACTCCTGCCACGCGTCGAGCGTGCGGCGCGGCTGCGAGGCACCACCCGGCATGACGACGGCACCGACGTACGGCGCCTGGAACACGCGGAACGTCGTGTCCTTGAAGTACTCGGTCAGGTCGGTGAGCTCGAGCTCGAAGCGCAGGTCCGGCTTGTCCGAGCCGTACTTGGCCATCGCGTCGGCGTAGGAGATCCGGCGGAACGGCAGCTGCAGGTCGACGCCCTTGGTCTCCTTCCAGATCGCGGCGAGCAGCTTCTCGGTCAGGCCGATGACGTCGTCCTGCTCGACGAAGCTCATCTCGACGTCGAGCTGGGTGAACTCCGGCTGGCGGTCGGCGCGGAAGTCCTCGTCGCGGTAGCAGCGCGCGATCTGGTAGTAGCGCTCCAGGCCACCGACCATGAGCAGCTGCTTGAACAGCTGCGGCGACTGCGGCAGCGCGTACCAGCTGCCCGGACGCAGCCGCGCCGGCACCAGGAAGTCACGCGCGCCCTCGGGCGTGGAGCGGGTCAGCGTCGGCGTCTCGATCTCGACGAACTTCTCGCCGTGCAGCACCTCGCGGGCGATGCGGCTGACCTCGCTGCGCAGCCGGATGGCCGCGGCCGGGCCGGAACGGCGCAGGTCGAGGTAGCGGTGCTTGAGGCGGGCCTCCTCGCCGGGCTCCACGTCGCTCTCGACCTGGAACGGCAGCGGCGCGGCCTCGTTGAGGACCTCGAGCTCGCTCACGTAGACCTCGATGGCGCCGGTGGCCAGGTCGGGGTTGTCGCTGCCCTCGGGACGCTTGCTCACCTCACCGGTGACCTTGATGACGTACTCGCTGCGCAACCGGTGCGCGCGCTCGGCCATCTCGCCCTCGCGGAACACGACCTGGGCGACACCACTGGCGTCGCGGAGGTCGATGAAGATGACACCGCCGTGATCCCGCCGGCGAGCGACCCACCCGGTGAGGGTGACGGACTGCCCGGCGTGCTCGGCCCGGAGTGACCCGGCCTCGTGCGTGCGCAACACGGTGGTGGCTCCTTGTAGACGAAGTCAGCTTTGCCGTCAAGGCTAGCCGGAGCCACCGACAGATTTTCAGGCAGGGCTTTCTCGCAGCTCCAGCAGCACCGACGTGGCCAGCGTCGACACGCGCTGGCCCAACGAGGTCACGGCGTGGTCGTGCACCGCCGCGGCGACGATGTCCGTGTACTCCCGGGCCCGCGCGACGCCGACCAGCCACACCGCGAAGGCCCTCAGCCGGACGTCCGGGTCGGCCGCCCACACCGGCACGAACGGCACGACCAGGCCCACGTCCGTGGTGTCGCGTTCGAAGAGCCTGCGCAGGTGGTCGAGCGCCTCGGTCCGCCACGGCAGCACGTCCACCAGCGCCAGCACGAGGTCCATGCCCTCGAAGTCCTTGGGCCCCACCAGCCAGAGCACGTGCTCCAGCACCTCTTCGTAGCCCATCTCGAACGACCCGGTACTCAGGAACAGCTCCAGGTCCCCGGTCAGCCCGCGCAGGATCACGTCGGCGTCCGGCCTGGTCGCCGCGGACACGAGGAGCCGCGCCTGCGGTTCGTCGCCGGCAACCGGCAACTCCCGCAGCCACGAGACCGCGGCCTCGTCGCCCCGCCCGGCGAACTCCGTCGCGACGAGCACGAGGCACAACCGCGTGGCCGGATCGGTTTCCAGTTCCCACCGCCGCGTCAGAGCGGGCAGCACCGGCGCACTGTCCCCGCGCCCCTGCCCGAGCACGAACAACACGCCCCGCCGCACCGTCGCCGAGCCGTGGTCGAGCAACGCCAGCAGAGCCGGTTTCGACGCCTCCCACGCGGGTGGCCAGCTCGGGTGAGCGCCGTCAGGGAGGCTGCCGGCGGCGGCCGCGATACCGCCGCACAGATTTTCGAGCAGCCACTCACGGCCGGGAGTGTGGTCGTGGGCGACCAGGTCCAGCAGGAACGGCCACGCCGCCGCCGTCGCCTCGCTGACGCCGGACTCGTCGGCGCACAGGTGCCGCACCAGCTCCTCGTGCGGCTCGACGGAGGTCCGGGCCTGCCTCAGCAACCTGGGAAGGTCGTCGGCGTACCCGTCGTGACCGCGCAACCGGTACCAGTCGATGCTCTTCAGACCCTCCACCATGGACCCAACAATAGGAAAAGGCCGCGACCGCGCCTGCACCGGCCAGGAACCGGATCTCCGCGTCATGTTGACGCATTCCGTTCTTTGCAGGGGAACGAAGCGCTTTCGGCGTTATGAGATCCGGTTCCTGCCAGGGGTGTCCTATGGATTAGGACGCGTTTGCATTGGCGGAAAAATGACCTTTCACAGGTACGGCGGCCAGTAGAGGATACGAGTCACGGGTGGCGTTCCCGGAGTGCCCCTGGTAACCAGCGCGCGCTCGACCTGCGCGGGCGTGGCGGCGCGGTTGCGTTCCAGGAACCGGGCCGCGACGCCGGCCGCGTGCGGTGCGGCCATGGACGAACCGCTCAGCGTCGCGGTCGCCGTGTCGGAAGTGTTCCAGGCCGAGGGAATGCTCACGCCCGGAGCCCAGATGTCCACCAGGGGCCCGAAGTTCGACGACGGGGCCTTGGTGTCGTTCTGCGTCAACGCACCCACGCAGATCGCGGCCGAAACCCGTTGCGGCGACGAGTTCACCGGGTCGGTGTTGCTGCCGCCCGCCGCGACGGTGTACGAGATACCGGACTCGATCGACTTCTTCACCGCCGTGTCCAGCGCAACGGAAGCACCGCCGCCCAGCGACATGTTCGCCACCGCGGGTTTCACGGCGTTGCGCGTCACCCAGTCGACGCCCGCGATGACACCGGAGATCGTGCCGGAACCCGACCCGTTCAGCACGCGCACGCCCCACACCGTCGCCTGCTTGGCGACGCCGTGCTTCTTGCCCGCCGCGATGCCGGCGACGTGCGTGCCGTGGCCGTTGTCGTCCTGCGCCACCGCGTCGTTGTCGACGGTGTCCCAGCCGTTGCGCGCCCGGCCGCCGAAGTCCGCGTGCGTCACGCGAAGACCGGTGTCGATCACGTAGATGTTCACACCACGGCCGGCCGTGGTGTACGCGTAACGCTGGTCGAGCGGCAACGCGCGCTGGTCGATGCGGTCCAGGCCCCACGGTGGGTTGAGCTGCACGCTGTTGGCGTGCACGATGCCGTCACGCTCCACAAAGGACACGTTCGGGTCGGCCTTCAGCGCCTTGACCTGTGCCGATGTCAGCCGGGCACTGAAACCGTTCAAGACACTCGAATACGTGTGCTCGACGGCACCGCTGAACGACGAGACCGTGCCGTCCTTCAGCACGACGATGTACGACGACGTGGCCGCGGACGCCGGGGCGACCACGACCGTTGCCGCGAGCGCGGCGACTGCCAGCAGGGCTCTCACAGGCAGACTTCCTTTCATTCGCAGGGAAAACGGCCCCGGCTCGCAGGGAACCGGGGCCGCACATCTCAGGGCTGCGCTCAGCTGGTCGGGGCCCAGTACAGGAGCCTCGTGGTCGTGTTCGGTCCGGGGTTGGTCACCTTGCCGTTGGTGGCGTTGGTCCTGATCGCGGTCGCCACCTGCGCGGGCGTCACGTTCCGGTTGCCCTGCAGGTAGCGGGCCACCACGCCGGCGACGTGCGGCGCCGCCATCGAGGTGCCGGAGATGGTCCTCGTGGCCGTGTCACTGGTGTGCCAGGCCGACGTGATGCCGCCACCCGGCGCGAAGACGTCCACCACGGGGCCGTAGTTGGAGAAGGAGGAGCGGGCGTCGGTGCGCTCGGTGGAGCCCACGGTCAGCGCCGCCGCCACGCGCGCGGGCGAGGAGTTCGCCGCGTTCGTGTTGGAGTTGCCCGCCGCGACGGCGAACGTCACGCCGCGCGTGATCGCGCCGGACACGGCGTTGTCGAGCGAGGTGTTGGCGCCGCCGCCGAGCGACATGTTGGCGACAGCGGGCTTGACGTGGTTCGAGGCCACCCAGTTCACGCCGGCGACGACACCGGCGATGGTGCCGGAGCCGGAGTTGTTCAGCACGCGGACACCGATGATGTTCGCGCGCTTGGCGACACCGTGCAGCGTGCCCGCCACGGTGCCGGCGACGTGCGTGCCGTGGCCGTTGCCGTCCTGCGCGACGGCGTCGTTGTCCACGAAGTCGTAGCCGTTCTTCGCCCGGCCGCCGAAGTCGCGGTGGGTGATGCGGACACCGGTGTCGATGATGTAGGCGTTCACACCGGAGCCGGTGGTGTTGTAGGTGTAGCGCCGGTCGAGCGGCAGGTTGCGCTGGTCGATCCGGTCGAGCCCCCACGACGGCGGGTTGACCTGCGTGGCCTGGATGCTGACGACCTGGTCGCGTTCGACGTACTCGACCGAGGGGTCAGCGGCCAGCCTGCGCGCCTGCGCGTCGCTCATCCTGACCGAGAAACCCTGGAAGACCGTGTCGTAGACGTGGCCGACCTGACCGCCGAAGCGGGAACCGAGAGTCTGCGCGCTCGCGGTGACCCCGTTGTCCTTCAGCTTCACGATGAAGCTGCCGGCGATGTTCTCACCGGGCGAGACGCGGATCTCGCCCACCGCCGCGGTGGCGGGTGCCGCGAACGCGGCGATCATGACCGCCGAGCCCAGCAGAGTTGCAGTCTTGCGCATTGTGCAGTCCTGTTCGTCGCAGGGATGCTCAGGAACCTCATCTGGGCTATTGGCGGCGTAATAGTCCCGAGATCTGAACCTGCCGAGTTTCGAACCGGGACGAAACCGCCGATCGGCTGTACCGCGTTCCCTTTGCTGCCGATAGCCTTCCGAGCTTGACTCCGTGAAACGGAGGAGTGGATGCTCACGATTTACCCACCGCGCGAGGAGCTCGCCGACCTTCTCGTGACGGGTCCGTTCGCGGACGCGTTGCGGGTCGCGATCCAGGTGCGGGGACTCAGTCTGGAACGGCTCCAGCACCGGCTGAAGGTGCGGGGCGCGCCGATCAGCGTGACGGCGCTGAGCTACTGGCAGTCTGGCCGGCGCAGACCCGAGCGACCCGAGTCGATGATGGCGCTGGCGCACCTGGAGGACGTGCTCGGGCTGCCCCCGGCCGCCCTGAGCCGCCTGCTGGGGCCGCCGCGGCCGCGTGGCCGTTCCCGCAGGCGGGAGCAGGACTCACGGGCCGCGTGGGACGGTTCCGGGCTGGTGCTGACCGCCCAGCACGACCGGGTCGACGTCGCGCCCTGCGGCGGCGTGCGCGGCATCCGGTCACGGCAGGTCATGCAGGCGAGTACCGCCGGTGTGGACCGCTGGATCCTTTGCCAGGAAACGGGTTCCGCGCAGCCCGCGCTCACGGCCGTCCGTTCCTGCCGGGTCGGCCGGATCGCCAGGGAACGCACGAACGGTGTGCTCGTCGCGGAGATGTTGTTCGACGAACCGATCTCCGCCGGCGACTCGATCGCGATCGAGTACGAATTGATCTATCCACATCCGACGGTCGAGCACACGCATTTCCGGCGGTTCGGCGGCCGCGTGCACGACTACGTGCTGGAGATCAAATTCGCGGACGGGTCCCCGCCCGCCTCCTGCGAACAATTCTCGTCCGGCCCGGCCGGCACGGAAATGTTCGGCGGCGCCCGCCCGGCCCCGGTGGACGACGGGGGCTACGCGCACGCCGCCGCGCTCGACTTCGGTCCCGGTCTCTACGGAATGCGCTGGACCGTCGCCGCGAACGCCTCGGGGTCGTCCACCCAGGGGAAGTGACCGGCACCGGGCTGCACCACGAACCGCGCGCGTGGGAACAGGTCCGCGTACTCCCGCGCGCGCTTGGGCGGCAGAGCCACGTCGTGCTCGCCCACGACGAAAAGCGTGGGCACGTCGACGTTCGCGAGCCCGGCCCGCACCTGCCCGGTGTCGAACGCACCTTCGGCGTAGTACTCGCGGGCGGCCTCGTCGTTGGACGGGTGATCCTCCAGCGCCCGCGCCGCGTCGTCCCAGCGCCCGTGGTGGAACGGGGCGATCTTCGCGAACGCCTCGGCGGAGAAGTCGCCGGCCCAGATCTCCTCGAACCCCTTGATGGCCTCGGGGTACCAGGGTTCCCCACTGCGCCGCAGAGCGACTTCGCGGCGATCGTCGTCGGTGACGTCGATGCCCACCACTCGCGGACTGGGCGCGACGAGCACGAGCTCCTCGACGTGCTGCGGAAAGCGCGCCGCGTAGAGGATCGCCAGGGTGCCACCGGCGGAGTGGCCGAGCAGCCGCATCTTCACCAGGCCCAGGTGCCGCCGGAGCGCCTCGACGTCGCCGACCTGATGATCGGCGCGATAGCTGTCCGCCTTCTCCGACTCACCGGTGCCGCGCAGGTCCAGCCTGATCACGTCGTCCAGCGGCAGCCCGCCCAGGTACGACGAGTCCTGCATCGGCCCGCCCGGCAGGCAGACCAGCGGGTCCTCGGCCTCACCGTGGTAGGCGAGGCCGAGCCCGTCCGCGTTCGTGAAAGTCCCCATGTCCCGCAGTGTGTCAGTACGAGCGCGGGAGCTTCAGCGAGTTCTGTGCGACGAAGTTGAGCACCATCTCCCGCGAGACGGGCGCGATCCGGGACAACCGGGACATGCCGAGCATCGACGCCAGCCCGAACTCGGAGCTCAGCCCGTTGCCGCCGTGCGTCTGGATGGCCTGGTCGACCGCGGCCGCGATGGCCTCGCCCGCCGCGTACTTGGCCATGTTCGCGGCCTCACCGGACTCTTTGTCGCGGCCGGAGTCGTAGAGCGCGGCGGCCTTCTGCGTCATCAGCCGGGCCAGCTCGATCTCGATGTGGATCTTCGCCAGCGGGTGCGAGAGGCCCTGGTGCGCGCCGATCGGGCCGTCCCACACCTGACGCTGCTGAGCGTAGGAGACGGCCTTGCCGATCGCGAGGCGGGCCGAGCCCGTCGCCATGCTCGCGCCCATGATCCGTTCGGGGTTGAGACCGGCGAAGACCTGCAGCAGCCCCTGGTCCGGGGAGCCGACCACAGCGTCCGAGGGCAGCCTGACGTCGTCGAAGAAGAGGGTGAACTGCTTCTCCGGCGCCACCAGGTCCATCTCGATCTGGTGCCAGGTGAAGCCCTCTGAGTCCGTCGGCACGACCACGAGCACCGGCCCGGTCTGCTGGATCGCGACCACGAGCACGGCGTCGACCTCGTCGACGCCGGAAATGTAGGTCTTGGTGCCCTTGAGGATCCAGTCGTCACCGTCGCGCTTGACGTGGGTCTTCAGCTTGTGCGAGTTGGAACCCGCGTCCGGCTCGGTGATCGCGAACGCCATCTTCAGCGTGCCGTCCGCGAAACCGGGCAGCCACTTGGACTTCTGCTCCTCGGTGCCGAACCGCGCGATCACCGTGGCGCAGATCGCGGGCGAGACCACCATGAGCAGCAACGGACATCCGGCCGCGGCCAGCTCCTCGCACACCGCCGCGAGGTCGCCGATGCCGCCGCCACCGCCGCCGTACTCCTCCGGCACGGCCACGCCGAGGTAGCCGAGCTTGCCGGCCTCCTCCCACAGTTCGGTGGTCTTCTCCCCCGCCCTGGACTTGGCGATGAAGTAGTCGTGGCCGTACTGGGCACCGAACTCGGCGACGGCCTTGCGCAGCGCGATCCGCTCTTCGGACTCTACGAAGCTCACAGTTCCTCCACTACAGCCAGGACGTCGCCGGCGTTGACCTGCTGTGCCTGCGAGACGAGGAGTTCGGTGACGGTGCCCGCGCTGGTCGCGAGCACACGGTGTTCCATCTTCATGGCCTCCAGCACCAGGAGTTCGGCACCGGCTTCGACCACATCGCCCTGCTGGACCGACACCCTGACCACGGTTCCCGGCATCGGGGCGACGGTCGCGCCCGGCGCGAGCTTCGTCTCCGGTTCGGGGAAGCGCGGCACGACTCTCAGCGACACCGAGCCGCGCGGCGAGTCGACCTCGACCAGATCGCCATAGCGGGCAACGTGGAAAGGCGTGCGCACGCCGTCCAGGTCGAGCGTGACCACTCCGGGAGTCGCCTGCGCGGGGTCGTACTCGACCTCGATCAGCTCCTCACCGAACAGGAACTTCGCCTTCGGCTGCTGGGAGCGCACGTTGCGCCAGCCGAGCGGCAGGTGCCCGATCCTGCGACCGGCCGCGCTCGCCAGTGCAGCCGCGAGCGCAAACGGTTGCGGGTCAACGGTCCTGGTGAAGTCGTGCTCGGTCAGGAACCCGGTGTGCGTGTCGCCGTTGAGGAAAGCCTCGTTGCCGAGGATGTCCACGAGCAGTGCGCGGTTCGTGACCAGGCCGTGGATCTGGCCGCTCTGCAACGCCGTCGCGAGCTTGCGGGCGGCCGCGCGGCGCGTCGGCGCGTACGCGATCACCTTGGCCAGCATCGGGTCGTAGTGCACGGAGACCACGGACCCGTCCTCGACACCGCTGTCGAGCCGGACGTCGCCGGGCACGTGGAACCGGTGCAGCGTGCCGCTCGCCGGGCGCCAGTCGTTCGCCGGGTCCTCGGCGTAGAGGCGGACCTCGATCGCGTGGCCTCGCGGTTCCGGCACGTCCACTGGCAGCTTGGCACCCTCGGCGATCCGGAGCTGCCACTCGACCAGGTCGACGCCGTAGACGAACTCGGTGACGGGATGCTCGACCTGCAGCCGCGTGTTGACCTCCAGGAAGTGGAAGTCCTCGCCCTTCAGCATGAACTCGACGGTGCCCGCGCCGACGTACCCGATCGACTCGGCCGCCGCCGTAGCCGCGGCGAACAAACGCTTGCGCACGTCGTCGGTGACCGCCGGGCTGGGCGACTCCTCGACGATCTTCTGGTGCCTGCGCTGGATCGAGCACTCGCGTTCGCCGAGCGCCCAGACCGTGCCGTGCATGTCGGCGAGGATCTGCACCTCGACGTGCCGCGCGTGCTCCAGCAACGGCTCGCAGAACACCGTCGGGTCACCGAACGCCGACTCGGCCTCGCGCCGCGCGCTCGCCAGCGCGTCGGCGAACTCGGCCTTCTCGCGCACGACCCGCATGCCACGGCCACCACCGCCGGCCGACGCCTTGATCAGCACCGGGAACTCGGTGACGGTCTCCGGGTCCAGTTCCGGCAGCGTCGGCACACCCGCGGCGGCCATCCGCTTCTTCGCGGCGACCTTGGAGCCCATCGCCTCGATGGAGTCCGGTTCCGGGCCGACCCAGGTCAGGCCCGCGGCCTGGACCTTCCGCGCGAAATCGGCGTTCTCGGACAGGAACCCGTAGCCGGGGTGGACGGCGTCCGCGCCCGCCTTGACCGCTGCCTCGACCAACAGGCCGGCACGGAGGTAGGTCTCGGACGGTGACGCGCCGGGCAACCGCACCGCGAAGTCGGCCTCGCGAACGTGCGGCGAATCGGCGTCCGGGTCGGAGAACACCGCGACCGTGCGGATTCCGTTGTCACGACAGGTGCGGATGATCCGGCGGGCGATCTCGCCTCGGTTGGCGATCAGGAGAGTCTTGATCACGGGGCTCACATCCGGAAGACGCCGAAGCCGTCGGCGCCCTTGATCGGTCCGCTGTGGACAGCGGAGAGGCAGAGGGCCAGCACGGTCCTGGTATCGCGAGGGTCGATCACGCCGTCGTCGTAGAGCTTCCCGGACAGGAACGGCGCGAGCGACTGCTCCTCGATCTGCGCCTCCACCATCTTGCGCATGGCGGCGTCGTGCTCCTCGTTGTACTCCTGCCCCTTGGCCAGCGCGGCCTGCCGTCCGACGATCGAGAGCACACCGGCGAGCTGCGCCGGGCCCATCACGGCCGACTTGGCGTTGGGCCAGGTGAACAGGAACCTCGGGTCGTACGCCCTGCCGCACATGCCGTAGTTGCCCGCGCCGTACGAGGCACCCATTGTGATCGTCAGGTGCGGGACCCTGCTGTTCGAGACCGCGTTGATCATCATCGACCCGTGCTTGACGATGCCGCCCTGCTCGTACTGGGCGCCGACCATGTAACCGGTGGTGTTCTGCAGGAACAGCAAGGGGGTGTCGCTCTGGTTCGCCAGCTGGATGAACTGCGTGGCCTTCTGCGACTCCTCGCTGAACAGCACGCCGCGCGCGTTGGCGAGGATGCCGACCGGGTAGCCGTGGACGCGGGCCCACCCGGTGACGAGGCTGTTGCCGTACAACGGCTTGAACTCGTCGAAGTGCGACCCGTCGACGAGCCGCGCGATGACGTCCCGCGGGTCGAACGGCACCCGCTGGTCCTCGGAGACGATGTCGAGGATGCTCTCGGCGTCGAACAGCGGCTCTTCCACCGGTGCCGGCTCAGGACCCTGCTTGCGCCAGTTCAGCCGGGCGACAACCCTGCGCGCCAGCCGGATCGCGTCGGTCTCGTCCTCCGCCACGAAGTCCGCGAGCCCGGACGTCGCGCCGTGCATGGTCGCGCCGCCCAGCGACTCGTCGTCGGAGTCCTCGCCGGTCGCCATCTTGACCAGCGGCGGACCACCCAGGAACACCTTGGAGCGGTCCTTGATCATGATCACGTAGTCGGACATGCCCGGCACGTACGCGCCGCCGGCCGTCGCGTTGCCGAACACCGCCGTGATCGTCGGAATGCCGGCCGCGCTCAACCGGGTCAGGTCGCGGAACGCCCGGCCGCCGGGAATGAAGATCTCGCTCTGCGTCGGCAGGTCCGCGCCGCCCGACTCGACGAGGCTGACCAGCGGCAGCCGGTTCTGCAACGCGATGTCGTTGGCCCGCAGCGACTTGCGCAGCGTGTACGGGTTCGACGAGCCACCGCGCACCGTCGGGTCGCTCGCGACGATCACGCACTCGACGCCCTCGATGCGCCCGATCCCGGTGACGACCGACGCGCCGACCGGGAAGTCGGTGCCCCACGCCGCGAGCGGGGACAGCTCCAGGAACGGGCTGTCCTCGTCGACGAGCAGCTCGACCCGTTCGCGGGCCAGCAGCTTGCCGCGCTTGTGGTGCCGCTCGACGTACTTCGGCCCACCTCCCGCGAGCGCCTTGGCGTGCTCGGCGTCCAGTCCCGCGATCTTCGCGAGCAGCGCCTCCCTGTTGCCCATCAGGCGAACCCCAATCGTCGTGCCGCGAGCTCGGTCATCACTTCACTCGCCCCGCCCCCGATGCCGAGGATGCGGGCGTCCCGGTAGTGACGCTCCACTTCGGACTCCCGCATGTACCCCATGCCGCCGTGCAACTGCACCGCCGCGTCGACCACCTCGGAGCAGGCGTCCACCGCGGCGTTCTTCGCGAAGCAGACCTCGGTGACGCAGTCCTCGCCGCGGCTGATCCTGGCCGCGACCTCACGCGTGTAGGTCCGCGCCAGGTCGATCTTCTGCGCCATCGCGGCCAGCTTGTGGCGCACCACCTGGTTCTTGATCAGGGGCTTGCCGAACGTCTCGCGGTTGCGGGTCCACTCGACGGTCAGGTCCAGCGCCCGTTGCGCCGTCGCGTACGCCTCGACCGCCATCGTCACGCGTTCCACCTGGAACTGCTGCATGATCAGCGCGAACCCCTGGTTCTCCTCGCCCACCAGGTTCGCCACCGGCACGCGCACGCCGTCGAAGTGCAGTTCGGCGGTGTCACTGCAGTGCCAGCCCATCTTGTCCAGCTTGCGCCGGGTGAACCCGTCCTCGATCACCAGCAGCGAGATGCCCTGGTAGCCCTCGCCACCGGTCCGCACCGCGGTCGTGACGAAGTCCGCCCGGCAGCCCGAGGTGATGAACGTCTTCTCGCCGGTGACGACGTAGTGGTCGCCGTCCCTGACCGCCCTGGTCCGGATCGCCGCGACGTCGGACCCCGCTCCGGGTTCGGTGACCGCGAGGCTGCCGATCTTCTCGCCCCGGATCGCGGGCTTGGCGAACCTCTCGATCAGGTCCTCGTTCCCGCTCTGCCAGATGTGCGGGATCGCGATGCCGAGCGTGAACAGCGCCGCCATCAGACCCGACGACCCGCCGTTCTGGATGATCTCCTCGGTCAGCGCGACCGAGTCGAGCAGGTCGCCGTGCTCGAACCCGATGCCGAGCAGGTCGAGTTCCGCCGCCTTCTTGTGCAGCTCACGCGGAACTTCGCAGTCGCGTTCCCACTGGCCGAGGTGCGGCACGATCTCCCTGCGGGTGAAGTCGCGGACGAGTTGCCGCAGTTCTTTCCGCTCGTACAGATCCTTCGTGATCACAGGAGCTCCTCCGGGATCTCTACTTCCCTGCTGCGCAGCCATTCGCCCAGGGCCTTGGCCTGCGGGTCGAACCGCGTGCTGCTCGCCACCCCGTCGCCGAGAAGGCCGTGCAGCACGAAGTTGAGCGCCCTGAGGTTCGGCAGTTCGTACCTGCTGACCTCGGTCGCCTCCGGCAGCAGCTCCTTGAGCTTCTCGGTGGTGAGAAAGCCGTTCAGCCACGCGAAGGCATCATCGCTGCGGACCCACACACCGAGGTTCGCGTCCCCGCCTTTGTCGCCGCTGCGCGCGCCGGCGATCGTTCCCAGTGGCCTCTTCACAGCAACACCGCCTTCGCACTGACCTCGTCACGATTCACGTAGGCCGCCTGGTAGATCCCGAACGGCGTCCCGTCGCCGGGCGGCGCCGTGACGTGGAACCCCGGATAGCTCGCCAGCGCCAGCTCGATGGCCGCCCGGCTGAAACCCTTGGCCCGCTTGGGGTCCGCCGTCTTGATGGTGACGTGCAGCAACGCGCTGGCCTGCTCCTCGGTGGCCGCGTCGCGCTGATCGGTTCGCGCCAGCGTCCACGTCAGACCTTCCTCACCGATGGCGTCGTGGAGCTGCCGCCGGACGAGGTCGGCCTTCTCCGCAACGTCGAGTCCGGTGAGGACGAACGTCGTGGAGTTCCTGAAGCCGCCCAGCGTGTTCAGGCACACCTTCAGCGTGTCCGGCGGCGGACTCCCCTTGGTGCCACTGATCCTGACCCCGCGCTCGTGCGCGTCGAGCCGGACCGTGTCGAAGTGCGTGGTGACGTCCGGCCCCAGGTACTCGGGCGCCCCGATCTCGTACAACAGCTGAGCCGTGACGGTGTCGACGGTGACCGCGCCGCCCGTGCCGTCGTGCTTGGTGATCAGGCACGACCCGTCCTCGTTGATCTCCGCGATCGGAAACCCCGGCCGAGTCACGTCGATCTCGGTGAAGAACGAGTAGTTGCCGCCGGTGGCCTGCGTTCCGCACTCCAGCACGTGCCCGGCGACCGTGGCTCCGGCCAGCCGGTCCCAGTCGTCGCGCGCCCACCCGAAGTGCGCCGCGGCGGGCCCGACCACGAGGCTCGCGTCGGTGACGCGACCGGTGACCACGACCTGCGCGCCCTGGTCCAGGCACTCCGCGATCTCCCACGCGCCGAGGTAGGCGTTGGCGGTCAACGCCTCGGGGAACCGCGTCTTGAGGTCGTCACCCGTGACGTACCCGACCTTGGCGCCGAGCTTGCGCGCCAGCCCCTCGGGGTTCAGGCCACCGGCGTTGACCACGATCCTGACGCCCTTGTCGAGCGCCAGCGCCAGGCAGTCCTCCATCTGCCGCAGGAACGTCTTCGCGTAGCCCAGCGACGAGTCCTTCATGCGGTCGCGCCCGAGGATGAGCATGGTCAGCTCGGCGAGGTAGTCGCCGGTCAGGACGTCGAGCTCGCCGCCTTCCAGCTGTTCGCGCATCGCGGACAGCCGGTCGCCGTAGAACCCGGACGCGTTGCCGATCCTGATCAACGGCCACCTCCGGGCGGTCCCGCGAACGCCTGCGCGATCGGCACCCACTTCTGCGCCACCGGGCCCGAGGCCTCGATCGCGAGCTCCTTGCGGTTGCGGCGCTGCGTCACCAGCCACGCGAAGTCCAGCGCCGGCCCGGAAACCCGGTTCTCGGCGTCCTCCGGCCCCCAGGTCCACGACTCGCCGCCAGGTCCGGTCAGCTCGACCCGCACCTCGGCCTCCGGCTGCGCCAGCCCGTTGAGCAGGAACGCGAACCCCATCGTCCGCACGCCGATGTGACACACGTGCCTGATCCGCGCGGTGGGCTCGCGCACCACCCCGAACGCGTCCGCGACGTCCTGGCCGTGCGCCCAGGTCTCCATGATCCGGGCGGTGGCCATCGACGCCGCACTCATCGGCGGCCCGAACCACAGGATCTTCCCGGACGCCTGGGCGAGGTGCTCCAGCAACGACTTCCGGCTGTCCCGCCACAACTCCAGCAGGTTCGGCAACGCCGCCGCCTCGGCCGCGGTCCGGTCCACCACGTCGGCGGTCAGCGGCTGCGCCTGGAACGCCTCGGGGTCGGTGATGGCGAGGATCGACGCCTTGTCCGTCCACATGAGATGACCGATCTGGTGCGCCACGGTCCAGCCCTCGGCGGGCGTGGGCACCGACCAGTCGTCCGCCGCCGCGACGATCTCGTCCAGCGAGCGCGACTCGGCGTCGAGGTCGGCCAGCAGTTCCGTGATCACAGCTGTTCCTCCAGCATCCGCGCCCAGTAGCGCACGACGTGCGCCCGGCGCTTGGCGTCGTCGGCGAGCTGGTTGGCGAGCGCCAGCCCGCGCACAAGATCCAGGGTTGCCTGCACCGCGTCCCTCACCCCCGGCTTCGAGTCGTCCACGTCGAGCAGTTCCAGCGCCAGCCCGTACACCTCGCGGCCCAGCCGTGCCTGCAGTTCCAGCACCTGCTCGCGCAGTTCCGGGTCGGTGCGCGCGGCCACCCACAGTTCGAGTGCCGCGGTGAACAGGTCGCTGGCGTGGAAGTCCGCGATCAGCTCCACCACGGCGTGCGTGCTCTTCTCGGCGACATCAGCGCGCCGCTTGAGCACCTCGACGCTCTCCGCGCCCACGTGCTCCACGGCCGCCGCGACCAGTTCACCGCGCGTGCGGAAGTGGTGCAGCTGCGCACCGCGCGACACCCCTGCCCGCTCGGCCACCTCGGTCGTCGTCGTGCCTGACCAGCCGCGTTCCACCAGACACTCGACGGTCGCCTCCATCAGCTTCCGCTTCGTCTCGCGCGTGCGGTCGGCCTGGCGCTGCCTCGTCTCCACGCCCCGAGTGTTCCGGCGAACAAACAAACAGTCAAGCCTGCTTGTAAATCACGCTGCTAGCGTCCGCGAGCGATGAGCATCGTGGAACGACTGCGGGCCGCCGGCTGCGTTTTCGCCGAAGAAGAGGCCGCACTGCTGCAAGAAGCCGCTCGCGACGCCGAGCACCTCGAAGACCTGGTCAGGCAACGGGCCGACGGCCTGCCGCTGGAGCACGCCGTGGGCTGGGCGCTGTTCTGCGGGCAGCGGATCGTGGTCACCAGGGGCGTCTTCGTCCCCCGCCACCGCACCGAGCTGCTGGTAGACCTCGCCACCGAACTGAAGCCCGCCACCGTCGTGGACATGTGCTGCGGCTCCGGCGCGGTGGGCGCGGTCCTGCAACACCGGCTGCCGTCCGCGGCGGTCTACGCCGCCGACATCGACCCGGCAGCGGTCGCCTGCGCACGGGAAAACCTCACCAACGTGTTCGAAGGCGACCTGTTCGACGCCCTCCCCACGCACCTGCGCGGACATATCGATGTGGTGGTGGCCAACGTCCCGTACGTGCCGACCGACGACATCCGGTTCATGCCGCCAGAAGCCCGGGACCACGAGGCCCGCGTCGCACTCGACGGCGGCGAGGACGGCCTTGAGGTCATGCGCCGCGTAGCAGCCCAGGCAGCCACCTGGCTACGCCCCGGCGGGCACCTGCTGTCGGAGACCAGTGAACGCCAGGCACCGGCCGCGCTCACCGCTTTCACCGCCGCCGGCCTCGACGCCAAGCTGGTGACCAGCGAAGACACCACGGCAGTGGTCGGCAGGCGCTAAGTTCCGTACAATGTACGGTATGTCGTACGACGAGGTCATGCAGTGGTTTGCGAAGTGGGACGAGCTCGCGGTCAAGGGCGACGTCGAGGCGATGGCCGACATGGCACTTTTCCCGGTCAACACGGTCACCGACGGTTCAGCCACGTCGTGGGACCGCGAGACGTTCCTGAAGGAGATGGGGGCCCAACTGGGCGGTGAGGTGCAGATGGAGTCCACCAGGACGCCGCACTTCATCAACGACAACCTGGTCTTCGTGATCACGGACGGCACGATCAACGGGATCACGGTGCGCTACGGCGACCTGCTCACGAAGGTCGGCGGCGAGTGGAAGTTCCAGACGATGGCCCAGGGCGGGTGGGCCGAGTGAAGGACACCCTGGGGAAGAGGGCGTCCCACTGAGGATCACAGCAGTGTGAGTTGTTCCTGATCGACGCGCGGCGCCGGCACACCCACCGGCAGGCTGCCGTCTGGCCACACACCTTCGTCGTCACCGGGCACACCAGTGACGGCGTCGGTGGAACGGCCGCGTGGTGCGAGCCCGTGCTTCTCGATCAACGGGACCACGCGCGCCGCGAGCCGGGCACGATACCGCTTGTCCACATAGGACCGGTTGCCGTACAGGTACCGGTAGGTTTCGACCAGGTCCGGGTGCTCGCGCCGGAGCCAGGCCGCGAACCACTCCTTCGCCCCCGGACGCAGGTGCAGCGGCAGCACGGTCACGCCCGTCGCACCGGCGGCCGCGATCTGCTCCAGCAGGAAGTCCAGCTGCTCGGTGGAATCCGTCAGCTCCGGTAGCACCGGGGCCACGAACACCCCGCACGGCAGGCCCGCCTCACGCACCTTGCGCACCAGGTCGAGCCGGGCGGCGGGCGTCGGCGTGCCGGGCTCCAGCGACTTGTGCAGGTCCCGGTCCATCAACGCGAGCGACACCGCGATCCCGACCGGCACGACCTCGGCGGCCGCCGTCAGCAACGGCAGATCCCGTGCCAGCAGCGTGCCCTTCGTGAGTATCGAGAAGGGCGTGCGGGAAGCGGTCAGCGCCTCGATGATCCCTGGCATCAAGGCGTACCGCCCCTCCGCCCGCTGGTACGGATCGGTGTTCGTGCCCAGCGCCACGTGCTCCTGCTTCCAGCGGGCGGACCGCAGCTGGCGCGACAGCACCTCCCCCGCGTTGACCTTGACGATCAGCTGGTTGTCGAAGTCCTTGCCGGTGTCGAGGTCCAAATAGGAGTGTGTCTTGCGGGCGAAGCAGTTGTGGGACACGATCCCGTTCGCGATGAAGTCCGCGGTGCCGGTCGAGATGTCGTAAAGAGTCATCTCCCCCAGCGGTTCCACGGACACGACACCCAGCGGCTGCCGCGACTTGATCGCCACGCCGTCGATGTCGCGCTTGCGGGTGATCGACGGGTCGACGGTGTGGAAGAAGCGCAGGTTCTCCCGCAGCCCGCCGCGCAGCCGCACGACCCGCACGCCACGCCGGCGGCGCAGCTCCTCGATCGCGAAGTCGAAGTCGAAGTGCTTGAGCGCCAGGCAGATCGCCTCCAGCACGGTGGCGTTGCGCGTCGACATCCGCAGGATGCTGCGCGAGCAGGTCCCGAGGTAGTCGAACGCGCCGGCCAGGAATCCCTTGAGCCAGTCAGGGTTCGGGGCTATCTGCCAGTGCGCTAGTTCGCGCACCTGGTGCAGAAATCCCCTCCCTTCTCGCACACCGAAGTAGTCGAGATACTCCTGTGTGCGCTCCATGGCCTCGATGTCGGCCAGGGGGATGTGGAACTCGGTCTCGTCGTCCACCATGCCGCGCAGGTAGCCGCGGCGGTAGTCGTCGGTCACGGAGGGCTGCTCGACGAACGCCCCCGTGCCCATCAGCTTGTTGCCGGTCGTGAGGTGCGGACGCCGGCCGACGCCCGCGGTTTCGCCCGTCACGTGCTTCCAGCCGCGGTCGGTGAGGAACCGGTGATCGCCGGACGCGACGACGGTCGTGCCGTCCTCCAGCGTCAGCCGGTACCCGGTCTTGCGCGTCTCCCAGTGGGCGAGAACGGTCGTGAGCTTGTAGCGCCGGTAGTTGCCGACGAGCTCGGTCCCGTAGATCTCGTCGCCTTCGCGCAGCTCCGACAACGGCTTCGTGCGGCCGTTGCCCATGAGGATCGGCGTGTCACCGGCCAGGCAGTAGGTGCAGGCGTGTGAACAGCCGCGATACGGGTTCACCGTCCACGAGAACGGCAACGACGAACCCGGTACCCCGTTGAGCACGGATTTGGCGCGGACCTCGTGGAACACCACGTCCGCGAACTCAGGAGTTCGTACGCTGCGCACCAGTCCCGGTAGCCCCGGTAGCGCCTGCTGCGGCTCTGCCTCGAGTTTCTGTCCGTCCCATCGCACACCGTCGATTCGAACACATGTTCGAACAGCGGTCAAGGAGCACACGGGTCACCCACTGGGCTGTAACCGCCGTCGAACACCTCATGGGGCAGGATGTCGCGCGTGGGTCACGGTCACGGGCATAGCCACGCGCTGAACGAGGAACCGGCATCACAGCGCGTGCGCACGTTGCTGATGTGGCTGCTGGTGCCGTTCGCGCTGGCCACCATCATCGGCGCGGCGCTGCTGTACCCGTTCGGGCACGAGCAGAAGACCGGCGCGGAGATCGGCCTGCACCAGACGCCGGTCGAGGCCGTCGTCACCGGCCTGGCCCAGAACTGCGGTGAGAAGTGCGTCGCGGTGACGGTGCAGATGAGCGACGGCGCCGCGAGCGGGCAGAGCATCACGATCCCGACCGTGAAGGGCCCCGGAGCGCCGAGCTTCCAGATCGGCGACGAGGTGGTGCTGTCCTACGCTGGCAGCCAGCCGCAGGCCGCCGAGTCGTACCAGATCGTCGACTTCCAGCGCGGCTGGTCGCTCGCCGTGCTGGCGCTGCTGTTCGCGGCCGCCGTGCTGCTGCTCGGCCGATGGCAGGGGCTCGCCGCCTTGGGCGCGTTGCTGCTGAGCTTCGTGGTGCTGGTGCTGTTCGTGATGCCGTCGATCCTCGCGGGCGAGAACCCGTTGATGGTCGCGGTGGTCGGCGCCGGACTGATCATGTTCATGGTGCTGTACCTGACGCACGGCATATCGGCGCGCACGTCGACAGCGGTGCTCGGAACGCTGGTCAGCCTCGCGCTGATCGGTGTGCTGGGCGCGTTGTTCTCGGCCTTGTCGAAGCTGACCGGCCTGGACGAGGACACGACGAACCTCGTCACGCTGCTCGGCACCGACATCGACACCCGCGGACTGCTGCTCGCGGGCACGCTGATCGGCGCGCTGGGCGTGCTGGACGACGTGACGGTCACGCAGACGAGCGCGGTGTGGGAGCTCCGCCGCGCCAACGAGGAGCTGACGTGGCGCGAGCTCTTCGCGGCGGGCTCGCGGATCGGGCGCGACCACATGTCGTCCGTCGTGAACACGCTCGTGATGGCCTACGCGGGCGCGGCGCTGCCGTTGCTGCTGGCGATCTCGCTGGCCGGGCGGTCGATGGGCGAGATCCTGACGTCGCAGCAGATCGCGCAGGAGATCGTCCGCACGCTCGTGGGCAGCATCGGCCTGGTGGCGGCGATCCCGGTGACCACCGCCCTGGCCGCCCTGGTCGCGGCACGCCAGGAACCGAAGACCGTGAAGCCTGCCGCGAAGCCCGTGGAACCCGAGAAGCCACGGCCCGCGCGCATCGAGGGCGACCTCTTCACCGGCTACGACCCCGACAAGGGGCCGTGGGAACGTCCTAGTGAGCCAAGAGCACGAAGAGCAGCGTCAGCGCGCCCGGCACCACCTGCACGAAGAAAATCTTCCGGCTCGCCGTGAACGTGCCGTAGACGCCGGCGACGATCACGAACACCGTGAACAGCACGGACGCGCCGAAGTCCTGGCGGATCAGCGCGTAGATCAGGCCGGCGGCGAGGAACCCGTTGTAGAGACCCTGGTTCGCCGCGAGTGCCTTCGACGCTTGCGCGAACTCGGGCGTGAGGCCGAACGCCTTCTGGCCGCGCGGCGTCGTCCAGAGGAACATCTCCAGCACCACGATGTAGAGGTGGATCAACGCCACGAGGGCGAGCAGAACGCCTGCGATGACCTGCACTTGGGTTCCTCCTCAGAGCTGACACACGCGATGGGACAATAGAGCAGTGGGAAGACAGCGGCCCGACACAGAGGCGATCACCGAGTCGATCGACTCCGGCGTCGCCGAACTGGTCCCCGATCTCGGTGGACGGAACTCCTGGACGTTGCGGGTCAACGGAACCCCACAGTCGCATGTGGACCTCGACGACCCGACCTACCTGGAGTTCGAGTACGTCCGCCGGCTGGGTCACATCGTTGATCTCACCGCGCCTTCGCGCGTGCTCCACCTGGGCGGTGGCGCGCTCACGCTAGCGCGCTACGTGGCCGACCTACTCCCTCGGGCGTCTCAGCAGGTGGCCGAGATCGACGCGGGGCTGATCGCGTTCGTCCGCCGCGAACTTCCGCCGCCCCCACGGGTGAAGATCACCACAGGCGACGCCCGCGCCGTGCTCGTCAAGGCCCGCCCCGGCTCGTTCGACCTGATCATCACCGACTGCTTCGCCGGAGCCCGCACGCCCGCGCATCTGACGTCGGTCGAGTTCGTGCAGCAGGCGTCGGCCGCGCTGGCCGGGGACGGCATCTACGCGGCGAACATCGGCGACGGCAACGGCCTGCAGTTCGCCCGCGCCCAGTGCGCGACCGTGCGCTCGGTGTTCGAACACGTCTGCGTGATGGCCGAGCCGGGCGTGTTCCGCGGCAGGCGCTTCGGCAACTTCGTGATCATGGCCTCGCACAACGGCCTGCCGATGCAGCAGCTGACCCGTGCGACGGCCGGGGACCCGTTCCCCGGCCGGGTCGAGCACGGGACGGGGCTGACGAAGTTCATCGGTGGCGCGCCGGTCACCACCGACGCGACCGCGATCCTCTCCCCCGCCCCGCCCTCGGGGCTGTGGGGCACCTGAGCCGCTTCAGTCCAGCGACGTGACGAACTTCGAGACCGCGTCCGGATGGAGCTTCTGCGCCATCCGCCCGGCCGGGGCCAGTGAGCCGAGCCGGTACAGCGGCCGTTCGGGCGCCGCCATCCCGCGCGCCTCGGCCCGCAGCTGAGCGACGAGCAGCTCCGAGAACACCAGTCCGGGCGTGTCCCCGCGCGACGCCAGCGCGTCCGCGAGCCGGCGGAGCTGGTAGACGCCCAGCTCGCGGCCGCCCACTCCCGAGTACATCGACAGGGCGATGTTGATCGCCTTCTTGCCGCCGCGCACGAACAGGCCGACGGTCCGGGCGCCGCGCAGGTCGGTGACCAGCAGGTCCAGGCCGTCCGCCACCGCCAGGTCGACCTTGCGCGTGCCGAACGCCCGCACGTACACGGTCGTGCCCTCCAGCCACACCGTGCGGCGCGCCTCGGACATCGCCAGCAGGATCACCGGCACCGACACGATCGCCCCGGCGATGACACCGGGCCAGCGGCCGCCGATCAGGCCCACGATCGCGCCGAAGGCGAGGGCGACCATGATGCCGCCGATCGCCACCATGCGCGCACGCTTGCGGACCGTCGCCTTGTCGAGCAGGTCGAGAACGAGCTTGTCGTCGCTCACAGCGCCTTCCGCACCTCTTCGACCACGTCCGCCAGCGGCACCGTGACCTGCTCGCCGGTCGCAAGGGTCTTGACCCCGATGTTGCCGGCTTCCAGGTCGCGCTCACCGAGCACCAGCGCCAGCTTCGCGCCCGACCTGTCGGCGGCCTTGAAGCCCGCCTTCATCGAGCGGCCGCCGTAGACCAGGTCGGTCCGGACGCCCGCGGCACGCAGCTCACCGGCGATCGCGACCAGACGGGCCCGCGCGGCCTCGCCCAGCGGCACGCCGATCACGTCGACCCGGCTGAACTCCGGCAGCACGCCCTCGGCCTGCGCCGCGAGCAGCGCGCGGTCGACGCCGAGACCGAACCCGACACCGGACAGCTCCTGACCGCCGAGCTGCGCCATCAGGCCGTCGTAACGACCGCCGCCGCCGATGCCCGACTGGGCACCGAGGCCGTCGTGGACGAACTCGAACGTCGTCTTCGTGTAGTAGTCGAGCCCGCGAACCATGCGCGGATTCTCGACGAACTTCACGCCCAGCTCGGTCAAGTACCCCTTGACGAGCTCGTAGTGCTCACGGCATGCGTCGCACAGGTGGTCCACCATCAGCGGCGCCTCGGCGACGAGCGCGCGCACCTCGGGGCGCTTGTCGTCCAGCACGCGCAGCGGGTTCAGCTCCGCGCGCTGCTGCGTCGCCTCGTCCAGCGGCAGCTTCGCGAGGAACGCCTGCAGCAGCTCCCGGTACGCCGGGCGGCAGTTCGCGTCGCCCAGCGACGTGAGCTCCAGGCGGTAGCCAGTGAGGCCGATCGCGCGGAACCCCGCGTCGCCGACGGCGATGACCTCGGCGTCCAGGGCCGGGTCGTCGATGCCGATCGCCTCGATGCCGACCTGGTGGAACTGCCGGTACCGGCCGGCCTGCGGAGCCTCGGCGCGGAAGAACTGGCCCGCGTAGTAGAGCTTCGCCGGCAACGAACCGCGGTCGAGGCTGTGCTCGATCACGGCCCGCATGACGCCCGCGGTGCCCTCGGGGCGCAGCGTGATGGAGCGGTCACCTCGGTCGAGGAAGGTGTACATCTCCTTCGTCACGACGTCGGTCGACTCGCCGACACCGCGCGAGAACAACGCCGTGTCCTCGAAGACCGGCAGCTCGATGTAGCCGTAGCCCGCGAGCTCGGCGGCACGGGTCAGCGTCGACCGGACGTGCGCGAACGCGGCGGACGTCGGCGGGATGTAGTCGGGAACGCCTTTGGGTGCGGAAAACACGTCTCTCAAAGTCCTCGGTGCGGGGCGGCCGGCGCGTCGTTCGTCCGAACAGCATCCTGCAGCTGGAGCAGGTAGGGGTTCGTCGCACGTTCGCGGCCTATGGTCGTCGTCGGGCCGTGGCCGGGCAGCACCACTGTGTCATCGGGCAAGGTCATGACCTTGTTCTGCAGAGACGACAACATCCGGGAGTGGTCACCACCGGGCAGGTCGGTGCGTCCGATGGAACCGGCGAAGAGCGTGTCACCCGAGATAACCAGGCGACCGCCTTCCTGCACACCGGACCGGAACATCACCGACCCGCCGGTATGGCCCGGCGTGTGGTCGACGGTGATCTGCAGCCCGGCGAGATCGAGCGCGGCGCCGTCGGCCAGCTCGCGGACCTCGGAGGGCTCCCGCATCTCCAGGTTGCCCCCGAAGAATGCGGCGGACTCGCGGCTGATGCCCTTCAACGGGTCGGCGAGCATCGCTACGTCATCCGGGTGGATGTACGCGGGGATGTCGTTGCCGTCGCAGACCGGGGTGACGGAGAACGTGTGGTCGAAGTGCCCGTGCGTGAGCAGCACGGCGACCGGCGCGAGACGGTGCTGGCGCAGGGCCTGTTCGATCGGCTCAACCGCGTCCTGACCGGGGTCGATGATCACGCAGGGCTCGCCCTCACCGGCCGCCAGGACGAAGCAGTTCGCCTGGAGCGCACCAGTCGGGAACCCGATCACGAGCACGAAAATGACCTCCCTGTTCAACGACAGCCTAACCACCACACAAAGCTCATATGCCCAGGCCCTAGACTGCCGAGCCGACCGCCCTATTCGCATGAGTCCCTGGGGAGGGAGCACGTGCCCACCAACGAGCAGCGACGCGCGGCAGCCAAGCGCAAGCTTGAGCGTCAGATGGTCTACCGCCATGAGCGGGCCAAGAAGCGTCGCATCATCGCCGTCGTCTCGACGGTCGTCGTTGTTGCGCTCGTCGGAGGTGGCGTGTGGTTCCTCGCGACTAACGACGTCTTCGGCAATGGTGACGCCGCCGCGTCGGAGACTCCCGCCCAGGAGTCGGTGGACAAGGCGGAGAACATCCCCACCGCGATGCACCCGATCCCGAAGCGCCCCGCCGCGCTTCCGGCGACGGTGAACTGTGAATACACGAAGGGCCAGGAGCCGGCGGCCAAGGAGAACACTCCTCCCGCGAACGGCGAGCAGCCCACCACCGGCACGGTCGGCGTCACGCTCGGCACCTCGATCGGTGACCTGAAGCTGAACCTGGACCGCTCGCTCGCCCCGTGCACCGTCCACAACTTCGTGGAACTGGCGAAGCAGAAGTACTTCGACAACACGACCTGCCACCGCCTCACGGTGACCGGCATCCAGGTCCTGCAGTGCGGCGACCCCGGCGGCAACGGCATGGGCGGCCCCGGCTACTCGTTCAAGGACGAGGTCTACCCGGAGCTCACCTACGGCCGCGGCGTGCTCGCGATGGCGAACTCGGGCCCGGACACCAACGGCTCGCAGTTCTTCATCGTCTACGGCGACGCCTCGAACCTGCAGGCGAAGTACAACATCTTCGGCACGGTCGACGAGGAGTCGCTGAAGAAGGTCGACGAGGTCGCGAAGACCGGCACGATCTCCCAGCAGCCCGGCCAGGGCGACGGCAAGCCGAAGACCCCGGTCGACATCAAGTCGGCACTGGTCGCGAACTAGTCGCCACCCGCACCACGTGAGAGGGCCCCCGCAGCGTTCGCCGCGGGGGCCCCTTCGTACGACTTGCCCCAGTTACGAAGCCGACGTCACCCGGTACACGTCGTAGACGCCCTCAATGCCGCGCACGGCCTTCAGAACGTGGCCGAGGTGCTTCGGGTCGCCCATCTCGAACGAGAACCGGCTGACGGCCACCCTGTCGCGCGACGTCGTCACCGACGCCGACAGGATGTTCACGCGCTCGTCGGCCAGCACCTTCGTGACGTCCGAGAGCAGCCGGTGCCGGTCGAGGGCCTCCACCTGGATGGCGACCAGGAAGACGCTGGAGGACGACGGCGCCCACTCGACGTCGAGGAGCCGTTCCGGCGACTTCAGCAGCTCCTCCGCGTTCGTGCAGTCGGTGCGGTGCACCGAGACGCCACCGCCACGCGTGACGAAACCGAGGATGTCGTCGCCCGGCACCGGAGTGCAGCAGCGGGCGAGCTTCACCCACACGTCGCCCGCGTCCTTGACGATCACGCCCGCGTCGCCGGTGGGGCGGCGCCGGGTGACCGTGGACGGGGTGGCGCGGTCGGCCAGTTCCTCCTCGGCGTGGTCGACACCGCCGAGCTGCGCGACGAGCCGTTGCACGACGTGGCGGGCCGAGGTGTGCCCCTCGCCGACCGCCGCGTACAGCGCGCTCATGTCCGGGTAGTGCAGTTCCTTCGCGAGGGCCTGCATCGAGTCGACGCTGACCAGGCGCTGGATCGGCAGCCCGACGCGCCGGACCTCCTTGGTGATCGAGTCCTTGCCCTGCTCGATCGCCTCTTCCTTGCGCTCCTTGGCGAACCACTGCTTGATCTTCGCCTTGGCGCGCGGGGACGCCACGAAGCTCAGCCAGTCGCGGGACGGGCCCGCACCCTCCGCCTTGGAGGTGAAGATCTCGACGACCTCACCGTTCTCGAGCTTGCGCTCCAGAGCGACGAGACGACCGTTCACCCTGGCGCCGATGCAACGGTGACCGACCTCGGTGTGCACCGAGTAGGCGAAGTCGACAGGCGTGGAGCCCGTCGGCAACGTCTCGACGTCACCCTTGGGGGTGAAAACGAAGATCTCGCGCGCGGCAAGATCCCAGCGCAGCCCCTCCAGGAACTCACCGGGGTCCGCGGCTTCCCGCTGCCAGTCGAGGAGCTGACGCATCCACGCCATCTCGTCGATCTCGACGGACTTGCCGTTGTGCGTGCCCTTGGTTTCCTTGTAGCGCCAGTGCGCCGCGATGCCGTACTCGGCCCGCTGGTGCATCTCCGAGGTGCGGATCTGCACCTCGAGAGGCTTGCCGTCGGGACCGATGACGGTCGTGTGCAGCGACTGGTACACGCCGAACCGCGGCTGCGCGATGTAGTCCTTGAACCGCCCGGGCATGGGCTGCCAGGCGGCGTGCACGACGCCCATCGCGGCGTAGCAGTCACGCACCTCGTCCACGAGGATCCGGACGCCCACAAGGTCGTGGATGTCGTCGAAGTCCCGGCCGCGGACGATCATCTTCTGGTTGATCGAGTAGTAGTGCTTCGGCCTGCCCTCGACCTTCGCGACGATCCGCGCGCTCTCCAGCTGGGTGTTGAGCTCGGAGACGACGGACCTCAGGTACGTGTCGCGACTCGGCGCGCGCTTCGCGACCAGGCGCACGATCTCGTCGTACTTCTTGGGCTGCAGGATCGCGAACGCGAGGTCTTCCAGCTCCCACTTGACCGTCGCCATGCCCAGCCGGTGGGCGAGCGGCGCGAGCACTTCGAGCGTCTCACGGGCCTTGCGGGCCTGCTTCTCCGGCGGCAGGAACCGCATGGTGCGCATGTTGTGCAGCCGGTCGGCGAGCTTGATGACCAGAACCCGCGGGTCCTTCGCCATCGCGATGACCATCTTGCGAATGGTCTCGGCCTCGGCCGCTGCCCCCAGCTTGACCTTGTCGAGCTTCGTGACCCCGTCGACCAGCCGGGCGACTTCTTCACCGAAGTCTTCCTTGAGCTGGTTGAGCGAGTAGTCGGTGTCTTCCACGGTGTCGTGCAGCAGCGCTGCCACCAGCGTCGTGGTGTCCATGCCCAGCTCGGCGAGGATGGTCGCCACGGCGAGCGGATGCGTGATGTACGGGTCGCCGGACTTGCGGCGCTGCGGGCGGTGCTTCTCCTCGGCAACGTCGTACGCGTGCTGCAGAAGCGCCAGATCGGCCTTGGGATGGAGGTCACGGTGCACGGCGGCGAGAGGTTCGAGGACCTGCTTCACCGGGGCCGCACGTTGGGCGGTGATACGCCGCGCAAGGCGGGCGCGCACACGCCGGGTCGCCGACGGTTGAACAACCGTCGCAGCGGGTTCGGTGTCTTGACTCAACCCCACGCTCCTCGGGTCTCGCGAGTACCGAGGATAACGCGTTTACGATGCGGAAACTTCCGGTGGCGCGCTGAGCGGCACAGCTCACACGGTGAACGCCGCGCAAACTACCGCTGGGCCGATCAGGCGACGCTCACCACGAACGCCCGCCAGGCGGAGACGGAGAACGCCAGGACGAAGGCGTGCCCGGTGAGGCCGGTGAACTTCTCGCGGAGGCGGCGCAGTTCGTCGCCCAGGTCGCGGCTGTACGCGGTGGAGGTGATCGCAGTCATTCGTCCGACGGTAGGCATTGCCCCTCCCCCATGAACCAGCTCGTTCGAATCGAAACGGGGGCGCCGCTAGGCGACGTGGCGGCCGGTGTGGAGCCTCGTGTTGGTTCTCGGGGTGCGGGCGGGGTCGAGCCAGGCCGGCGGGATGAAGGTCGGGGTCCCATCGTGGAGCTTTACCTCCCAGTCGCTTTGGTGGATCAAGGTGTGGTGGTGGCGGCACAGCAGGGCGGCGTTGTCCACCGAGGTCTCGCCGCCCGCCGACCAGAATCTGAGGTGGTGGGCGTCGCAGTGCTTCGGCGGGCGGTCGCAGCCCGGGAAGGTGCAGCCCTGGTCTCTGGCCACCAGCAGGCGGCGGATGGACGCGGGGAAGGTTCTTGCCTTGCGGCCTATGTCCATCGGCTCGGAGCGGCCTCCCAGGACCACCGGGATCACGCCCGCGTTGCAGGCGAGGCGGCGGACCAGGGTGGCGGGGACGCGAACGTGGTTGTCGAGCACCGCCACGCCCGTCTGAGCGGCCAGGTCGGCGTACGACATCGTCAGCGTGAGGGTGACCGGCTCGCCGCCGTGCTCGGGGAGGCGGTCGGCTCGCAGCATCAGGTCGATCAGGTCAGCGAAGGCATCGCCCTCGCGTTCGGCCCGGGAGCGGACGTCCGGGCCTTCCTCGGGGGTGGTCGGGCGGGGTTTCGCCAGCGGGTCGATCATCGCTTCGAACTTCGCGCCGGCGATCTTGTCGAGCCTCGCCGAGACCTCCAGCTGGTCGCCCTTCCACTCCATGCGGAGGCGGTTGGCCGGACGCACCGGCTCGATGACATCACCCGGCTCCTCGTCCTGCTGGTAGAGCCGGTACGCCAGCTCCTTGCCGAACGCGCGCACGGCGCTGGGTTCATGAGCCTGGGCGAACTCCACCACGGGCTGCTCCGCTTCGGGCGGCAGCGCCTTCATCACCTCGGCCACCGCCGAGATGTGGTCGCCCGAGAGCGCCCCCTCCGCCATCGCGGCGGCGGCGATCGGCAGCTCCGGCTCCAGGAGCGAGCCGGTCGGCGTGAGCTCACGCGCCAGCAACCCGGCGCGGGCGACCCACTGACGCGCGGTCTTCAAGTCCCACCGCACCGCATGACGCAGCACGTGCGCGACATTCCGATAACCCAGCTCGGACGCCGCACCGCGCCGCTCCAGCTCGGCGATCTTGTGCATCATCACATTCTCGAGAACGCGAATTTCCACCACGTCTCCGACGACTGCGGCAAGCAGTTCGTCGGTAGACAGGAGGCGGAAGTCCGGTTCGCTCATGCGTTCGACAGTACCGCAGGATCACCTGATAAATGCACGTCAGCGGTCACACGTTCGGGTGATGGAACTGGACAGGGAGCCATAGGGGTCGTTAGTGCGCATCTCTCTAGATGCACAGCAACCACGCACGCAACAAAACGCGAATAAAGAACAACAACCGCGCCCGGCAACCACCCACACAAAGGGCAACAGAAATTCGTTCCGGCACACGCTCGACCAAGGAGGCACGTACCGGATCGGCGCGGCCGAGGACGCCTGACAGACTCGGCCAGGTGAGGACTCTGATCTGGTGCGCCGCCATGACGTTCGGGTGGCTCGGCACGATGGCGTACCTCGCCCTCGACGACCCCGGCTACATCGACCCGCGGTCGATCATCGGCTCGTCGGTCGGCTGGGTGGTCGCGACCACCCTGAGCTGGCTGGTCCTGCGCCGGGCGAAGGCCCCGAAGCTGTGGGAGATCGCGGTCGTGACGGCCCCGGCGTCGCTGGTCACGCTGGTCTTCGTCAGCGTCGGTGCGGCCTTCGTGGCGCCCCCGCCGATCGTCTGACGCGACGCGCCTGGTGGGGGCTGCCTGTTCGTGCCGCGCAGGCTGGCAGGCTGAACCCATGCACTCACACCGGCCGATCTGGCACTGCCTGGCGTTCGCGGGCATCTGGTACGCCGCGATCGTCCTGCTCAACCTCGTCACCAACGGCGGCGACGAGGGTGCCCGCGCGGCCATGCTCGGGGTGGTGCCGTGGCTCGGTGCTGCCGCCGCCCTGATGCGGGTCGGGCACGGTGACATGAAGGCCTGGCGGCTGATCCTGCTGGGGCTGCCGATCTTCTATTTCCTGTGGGCCATCACCGTCGTGGTCGCCTACCGGTTCGTCATGCCGGTCACGGGCTGACGGGAGGGGCTGTGCGCGCCACCGAGCTGCTGCGCGAGCTGGCGGAGAAGACCACTCACGCGCCTGAGCCGCCCGGTGCGGGCAGGTACCACTACGTGCACACGGTCAGCTCGTTCCTCCACACCAAGCGCTTCCTGAGCCGCACAGGGGAAGACCGGCTCACGGCCGCCGTCGAGCCGTCCGAGCGCAGGCAGTGGATCGCCGCCGACGGGTCAGGACGTCTCCTGGTGACGCGTGGCGAAGAGGTGCTCGTGCCGCCCAGCGGCGACTACGCGCCCGGCCGGCTCCCGTCGCTCCGCATCACCGGCGAGGAATCGCTCGCCACCACGCTCGGCAGGCTCGGCTCGCCGACGACCAGCGGGGTCATGAAGGCGTTCGAACAGGTCTGGAACCTGCAGGTGGTGCCGCCGGCGCTGCAACGTCTCCTGCTGCTGCACCTGGCGAAGTGTGCGGACCTCTCCATGGAGACCACGGACTTCACGGGCAGGCAGTGCATCGCGGTGACGCACGTCGACAACGCGCGTCATCGGCGGAAGCTGCTGGCATTCGTCCAGGAGACCGGTGCGCTGATCGGGGCGGAGGAACTCGCGCTGGAAGGCGCGAAAGTGCCGATCCCGGTACCGGCCGTGGTCAGCACCACGACGTGGCTGCACTCCGGCTACCGGGAGATGACTACACCGCCAGCAGGGCGCTGACCTCGCGACCGGCGAGCCGGGAACGGCCGCCCAGGGCGGCGATCTCCAGCACCACCGACACACCCGTCACGATGCCGCCGGCCCGTTCGACGAGTGTGCACGCGGCTTCGGCGGTGCCGCCGGTGGCGAGCACGTCGTCCACCACGACCACGCGCTGGCCCGGCTGGATGGCGTCCGCGGGAAGCTCCAGCGAGGCCTCGCCGTACTCGAGCGCGTAGGACACCGAGTCGGCTACGACCGGGAGCTTGCCCGGCTTGCGCAGCGGCACGACGCCGTAGCGCCAGCCGTAACCCAGGGCAGCACCCAGGAGGAAGCCGCGTGACTCGATGGCGGCGATCACCTGGGTGCTGTCGTCGATCTTGTCCTGGAGGGCGTCGACCACGGCGCGCAGGGCGTCGGGGTCGGCGAGAACCGGCGTGAAGTCCCGGAAGACGACCCCCGGCTGGGGGAAGTCCGGGACTTCACGCATCAGTCCCAGAGCACGATCCAGTTTCAACGCTGGCGCTTTCCGGTCGGACGGCGGCGGGCGTCGCCTGCCTTGGCGGTGCGGTGGGGCACCGACGCGGCGGCGGCGTACGCCTCCTCCTTGCGCAGGTCGGCGGCGAGCGCGTCGTCGTCCACCGACTCGATGCCCTCGGCGACCTGCGGGCCCGCGGCCTTGGCGCGGCGGGTGGCCACGCGCTTGGCCTGCGCGATGTACTTCGGGTCGCGCATCTTCAGGTCCACCAGCACCGGGGTGGCGAGGAAGATCGAGGACAGGGCGCCGATGAACATACCGACGAGCTGCACGAGCGCCAGGTCCTGCAGGGTGCCGACGCCCAGGACGCCGACGCCGACGACCAGCAGGCCGATGACCGGGAGCAACGCGATCAGCGAGGTGTTGATCGAGCGCATCAGGGTCTGGTTCAGCGCCAGGTTCGCCGCCTCGGCGTACGTGCGGCGGGTCAGGCCCAGCAGGCCTCGGGTGTTCTCCTTGACCTTGTCGAACACGACGACCGTGTCGTACAGGGAGAAACCGAGGATGGTGAGCAGACCGATCACCGTCGCCGGCGTCACCTCGAAGCCGATGAGCGAGTACACGCCCGCGGTGATGATGACGTCGTGGAACACGGCGACGAGCGCGCCGACGGCCATCTGCCACTCGAAGTAGAGCACCAGGAAGATCGTCACCGCGATGAAGAACCAGAACAGGGCCCAGAGGGCCTTGCTGCTGATCTCACCGCCCCAGGACGCGGACACGGCGCTGTCGGAGATCGCTCCCGCACCGCCCTGCGGCTGGGTGTCCTGCGCCAGCCCGGCCTTGAGGGTCGCGACCTCGGGGATGCTCAGCGCGGGCGACTTGAGCTGGATCGACGCGCTGGCACCGGAACCGACGGACTGCACGGCGTTCGGCTTCTTGCCGGGCAGGGCCTTGGCGTAGGCGTCCTCGACGGCGGACGTCGAAATCGCCTGGCCGCTGGCCGACACCGACGGCATCGAGATCTTGGTGCCGCCCTCGAAGTCGATGCCGAAGTTGAAGCCGTTGAACACCATCGAGCCGATGCAGATCAGCAGGATGATGCCGGAGGCGATGTACCAGCGGATGCGCTTGCCGACGATGTCGAATGCGCCGTTGCCCACGTAGAGGCGCGAGAACACGCTGCTCACGTCAGGCCTCCTTCACGGCGGTCTTGCCGGTCGTGGTCGCGCGGTGCGCGGCACCCTCGCGGGCGGCACCCCCCAGACCCGACAGGCTCGAGTTGGTCAGGAACTTGGACTTCGACGCGATCGCGACCAGCGGGTGCGTCACGAGGAACACGACGACGAGGTCGAGGACGGTCGACATGCCCAGGGTGAACGCGAAGCCCTTCACCTGGCCGACCGCGATGACGTACAGCACGGCGGCGGCGATGAAGCTGACCGCGTCGGCGGAAAGGATCGTGCGGCGGGAACGAACCCAAGCACGTGGCACGGCCGAACGGAATGTGCGGCCCTCGCGCACCTCGTCCTTCAATCGTTCGAAGAAGACGATGAACGAGTCGGCGGTGATACCGATGGCGACGATGAAGCCCGCGATGCCGGCGAGGTCGAGCGTGAACCCGATGACGCGGCCGAGCAGGACCAGCACGGCGTAGATGACGACCGCGGACAGGGCCAGCGACAGGATCGTCAGGACGCCGAGCAGGCGGTAGTAGAACATGCAGTAGACGAAGACCAGCGCGAGGCCGATGCCGCCCGCGATGAGCCCCGCCTTGAGCGACTGCAGGCCGAGCGTCGGGGAGACCGTCTGCGCCTCGGACGCGTCGAAGGACAGCGGCAGCGCGCCGTACTTCAGCGTGTTCGCGAGGTTCTGGGCTTCCTTCAGCGTGAACTTGCCGCTGATCTCGGTGGAACCACCCGAGATGGCCGACTGGATGGTCGGCGCGGACATGACCTCGCCGTCGAGCACGACCGCGACGGCCTGCTGGACGTTGGCCGCGGTGAACGCGCCCCACTTCGTGCCGCCCTCGGACTTGAAGTCGAGGTTGACGACGTAGCCGGTGCCGTTCGGGTTGTTGTTCGCGGCGGCGTTGCTGATGTCCTCACCGGTCAGGCGGGAGTAGTTCGCGTAGTCGTCGGCCTTGGTCTGGGTGTCCTCCTTGGGAGGGTTGACCGGGGCCAGCGTGTACTTGAACTCGCCCTTCTCGTCACAGGTGACGAGAGGCTTGTCCAGGTCGTCGTTGCCGCGCAGCGGGTCGGGCTTGGTGCAGTCGAGCAGGAGCGCGGCCTGTTGCAGGACCTGCGGGTCCGTGCTCTGGCGGAGTGCCTTCGCCTCCTGGATCTCCTTCGCGACCCTCGGGTCGACGTTGGCGGGGGCGGACGGCGTGCTCGGCGGCGCGGTGCTGCTCGGCGGCGGGGTGCTGGAGGGCTGCGCGGCCAGGTTCGGCGCGGGACGGCCCTGCGGGGCACCACTCGACGGCGGCGGGCTGCCGGCGCTCTCGCTCGGCGGCGTCGACGGAGGCGTGCTCGCGTCACCGGACGGCGGCGTGCTCGTCTGGGTCTGCGGCACGGCGCCCGCCGGCACCGGCTGGCCGATGACCTTGCGGAACGCGAGGCGAGCGGTCTGGCCGAGGCCCTTCGCGCCTTCGCTGTCCGCGCCCGGGACCGTGATCACCAGGTTGTTGCCGTCGCGCACGACCTCGGCACCGGAGACGCCGAGACCGTTCACGCGGACCTCGATGAGGTCACGTGCGCGGTTGAGCGCTTCCTCGCTCGGCTGCGCGCCGTCTTCCTGCCGAGCCGTCAGGGTGACGAGCGTGCCGCCCTGGAGGTCGATTCCGAGCTTGGGTTTGGCCGAACCGTTCCCGGTCAAGAACACCAGGGCGTAGAGCGCGACCACGATGAGGACAAAACTCGCCAGATACTTCGCAGGGCGAATTTGCCCGGCCGGAGGTGCCACGATCCGTCCGTCTCCTAGTAGCTATGGTTTCCGAGCGCGCAGCGTAACGCGCGCCGCGTGAGCTGCGCGTCACTACCTGGAGTTGGCGGTGTTCACAGTTGCCAACTCCAGGTGTCACGAGCCTGTCGGTTACTTCTTGGCGCTGTGGTCCAGAGGCTCGGCGACCTGTGCGGTGGTCACCTCGGCCTCGTCGTCGTCCGCCTTGTCCTCGGCCACGGCCTCATCGGTCTCGGCGACCTTCTCGCGGATGGCGGCACGCAGCCAGCGCGTGACGACACCCTCGGAGATCTCGATGTCGATGGTGGTCTCGTGGCTCGCGTCGGCAACGGTGCCGTACAGGCCGGACGTCGTCATCACCTTGTCGCCAGGGGCGAGCGAGTCCTGCAGGTTCTTCTGCTCGGCCATCGCCCGCTTCTGCTTGCGCGCGCTGAGGAACAGCGGCACCGCCAGCAGAACCAGAAGCAACGGGAACATCAAAGACGAAAGGTTGCCCATCATTCTCCGATCAGGTGGACATGCCTCGACGCACGTCCGATATGTCCAGGTGCTTTCACCGATTGTGCCAGGTCACCACAGTTGATCACCGGCGGGCGGCTCCAGCCCCAGGTGGTACCACGCGGCGGGTGTCGCCACTCTGCCGCGCGGTGTCCTGGCCAGCATGCCAGCCCGCACCAAATACGGTTCGCACACCTCTTCCACGGTGGTCGGTTCCTCACCGACGGCGACCGCGAGGGTGGAGACGCCGACCGGGCCGCCGTTGAAGCTCTTGACCAGGGCGTTCAGTACCGCGCGGTCGAGCCGGTCGAGGCCGAGCTCGTCGACGTCGTAGACCGCCAGGGCCTGCTTGGCGATGTCCTCGGTGACCCTGCCGTCGGCCCTGACCTCGGCGAAGTCGCGGACGCGGCGCAGCAGGCGGTTCGCGATGCGGGGGGTGCCCCTGGAGCGGCCGGCGATCTCGATCGAGGCGTCCTCGGCGATGTCGACGCCGAGGATCTTCGCGCTGCGTTTCACGATGAGGTCGAGCTCGTCGGCGCTGTAGAACTCCATGTGGCCGGTGAAGCCGAACCGGTCGCGCAGCGGGCCGGTCAGCGCTCCGGACCTCGTCGTGGCTCCGACCAGCGTGAACGGCGCGATGTCGAGCGGAATGCTGGTCGCGCCGGGACCTTTGCCGACCACGACGTCGACGCGGAAGTCCTCCATCGCGAGGTAGAGCATCTCCTCGGCGGGGCGGGCCATGCGGTGGATCTCGTCGATGAACAGCACGTCGCCCTCGACCAGGTTGGACAGCATCGCGGCGAGGTCGCCCGCGCGTTCCAGGGCAGGGCCGCTGGTGATGCGGATGGCCGCGCCGAGCTCCTTCGCGATGATCATGGCGAGGGAGGTCTTGCCGAGGCCGGGAGGGCCGCTGAGCAGGACGTGGTCCGGGGCCGTGCCGCGGCGCATCGCACCGTGCAGGACGAGTTCGAGCTGCTCGCGGACGCGCTGCTGGCCGACGAACTCGTGCAGGTCGGCCGGGCGCAGGCTCGTCTCGACGTCGCGCTCGGCGGGCGCGACGTACGGGCTGAGCTCGTCCTCGGTCACTTGCGCCCCAGGGTCGCGAGCGCCCGGCGCAGGACGGCGGACGTGGACTGGTCGGGGTTCGCGGCGAGCACGCCGTCGACCGTGGCCTCCGCGGACTTGGCCGGGAAGCCGAGGCCGAGGAGCGCCTCGACGACGTGGTCACGCGTCTGGCTGTGCACGGGCGTCGCGGGCGTGGGCAGCTGACCGACCTTGTCGCGCAGCTCGATGATGAGGCGTTCCGCGCCCTTCTTGCCGATGCCCGGAACCTGCGTGAGCACGGTGATGTTGCCCTCGGCGAGCGCGTGGCGCAGTTTGTCCGGTTCCAGGACGGCGAGGGTGGCCAGCGCGATCCGCGGGCCGATGCCGCTGACCGTCAGGAGCAGGCCGAACAGCTCGCGGGCCTCGGCGTCGGCGAAACCGAACAGGGTGAGGCTGTCCTCGCGGACGATCAGGGTGGTGGCGAGGCTCGCCTCCTCGCCGCGGCGCAGCGTGGCGAGCGTCGTCGGGGTCGTCTGGACGGCGAACCCGACGCCGCCCACCTCGACGACGGCGTGGTCGAGGCCGACGTGCTGCACCTGGCCGCGCAGTGACGAGATCACCTTTGTCCTCCGGACTTCACGCTCACGCAGGCGTCCCCTCGCGAAGGGGACCCCTTGATTTCATTCTTCCAGCCGACCCTGACAATTTCGGCGCGCACTGAAACCGAAGCCGTCATGACCCGCTCCGCCGCGCCGCCTCGGCGAGCTTCGCCTTGTGCACGCGGGCGAGTTCGGCGGCGCGGGCCTGCGCCTCCTCGAGCCGGTCGCGCATCGGCGCGCGCCAGTGGTGGCAGATCGCGAGGGCCAGCGCGTCCGCCGCGTCGGCCGGCTTCGGCGCGACCTTCAGGCCGAGCAGCTTGGTGACCATGGCGGTCACCTGGGCCTTGTCCGCGCGGCCCGACCCGGTGACGGCGGCCTTCACCTCGGACGGCGTGTGGAACTCGACCGGCAGGTTTCGTTGCGCGGCAGCCAAAGCGATGACGCCCGACGCCTGCGCGACCCCCATCGCGGTGCGGACGTTGTGTTGCGCGAAGACGCGTTCGATGGCCACGACCTGTGGTTCGTAACGGTCCAGCCACACACAAACGCCGTCGTACAGCACGTGCAGGCGCACGGACAGCGGAGCGTCAACGGGGGTGCGTAGGACATCGACGGCCACGGCGCGCACGACCCGCCCCGGCCCGCCGTCCACCACACCGAAGCCGCACCTGGTCAGACCGGGGTCGACCCCGAACACCCGCACAACAGCTCCCCGGATCGCCGAACGAACAACAGTTCGAACCATATCCGGTGCACCTACAGGTGACAGTCACCGACACGGTTCGACAAGGCCACTCCGCCGTTACTACGGTGGTCGGGTTTCGATCACGGGAGTGACGGGTGAAGAGGTTCTGGGCCGTTGCGGGATGCGTCGGCGTCTTCATGGCGATCGCCATCCTCACCGCCCTGGCCGCGCCCCGCGATATCGGTATCGCAATCGACAAGGTCGTGCAGCTTGTCTTCGCCGTCGCGGCGTTGATCGCCTACGCGCGGTCGCGGGACCGGTGGATGACGGCGGCGATGACCAGCCTGACCGTCGGGTTGTCCGCGTGGATCTGGGGCCAGCAGATCATGGGCGTGCAACTGCCGTCGTCCACGATCGCGCCGATCGGTTTCACGATGGTGCCGGTGCTCTGCCTGGCCGCTGTGATCGCGAAGGCGCAGAAGCGCCGTTCCGACGACCTGCTGCCGAACTACCGCAGCCGCACGGTGATCGTGCTCGACGGGCTGATCGTGATCGGGTCGCTGTTCGTGCTGACGTGGGTGTCGGCGCTGGAGTCGCTGACCCGCGCGTGGGCCACCGAAGGTCCCGGGTTCGCCACGGTCGTCGCGCATCCCGCCGCGTACCTCGTGCTGCTCGTGGCGATCGTGGTGATGTCGTGGACGCATCAGGCCGTGCGTCAGTGGCCGATGCTTTTCGTGGCACTAGCCGGTATCGCGCAGTCGTCGTCGGGCTGGGTGTTCGCGTTCTACATCTCCAAGGGCAACACGGTGATCCCGGCGACCGCGGACATCGGCTTCATGCTGTGCCCGGCGTTCTTCCTGCTGAGCGCGCTCGCCCCGGTCCGCAACCTCGACCCCACGCCCGGCCGCATGCGCATGGCCGACCTGCTGCACCTGCTCGTGCCGTACCTGCCGCTCGCGATCACCGGGCTGTTCGTCAGCTGGAACACCGCGACGGGCGGGCGGCTGAACCCGGTCGAGATCTACGTCGGGCTTCTGATCGTGTGTCTCGTGATCATGCGTCAGCTGTTCACGATGATGGACAACGTCCAGCTGATGGACCAGCTGCGCGTCTCTCGCGAACAGCTACGGCACGAGGCGACGCACGACCCGTTGACCGGCGTAGCGAATCGGTCGCTTTTCCGCGAACGGCTGGAGCGCGCGCTTTCGGTCCGTGACCGCTCCACGCCGTTGATCCTGCTGTTCATCGATGTGGACGGGTTCAAGGCGGTCAACGACAACCACGGGCACGCCGAGGGCGACATGGTGCTGCGCAACGTCGCCGCACGGCTGGTGAACAGCGTGCGGCCGGAGGACACCGTGGCGCGGCTCGGCGGCGACGAGTTCGGTGTGCTGGTCGACGGCGGCGACGCCGAGGAGATCGGCGACCGGCTGCTGACGGTGCTGGGGCATCCGCACGAGGTACACGGCCGGGTGCACCGGGTGCATGCCAGCATCGGTGTGGCGCAACGGTTCTCGTACGATCCCATGATCACCGCCGACGACGTGCTCGGTGCCGCGGACGCCGCGATGTACACGGCGAAGCGGCTCGGCAAGGGCATGGTCGTCGTGCACGGTTCACCGCTTCCGGAGATGACGTGACCCCTGAGCAGCTGATCAGCGACCTCGGCATGCAGGAACTGCCCGTCGAGGGCGGGTACTTCGCGCAGACGCACCGGTCCGGCGAGGTGTCCGCGATCGCGTACCTGCTGCGCCGCCCGGACTTCTCCGGCATGCACGTGCTGAAGCACCTGGAGATCTACCACTTCCACGCCGGGGCGCCGTTGCGGATGCTGCTGCTGCACCCGGACGGCACGGTGACCGAGCCGGTGCTGAGCGCGTCGAACCCGCAGGTCGTGGTGCCCGCGGGCGTGTGGCAGGGCAGCACTCCGGCCGGCGACTGGTCGTTGGTCGGCACGGTGGTGGTGCCGCCGTACACCGACGACATCGTGGAGTTCGGGCACGCGGACGACCTGTGCGCGCGTTATCCCGCACACGCTGCGCTCATTCGGCCCCTGTGCAGGTTCTAGCGTCTCTAAGATCTTCGGAATGGCGCTTGTCCCGCTCAACGGCATCGAGCTGAACGTCCAGACCGAGGGTTCCGGCGATCTCGTCGTGCTCGTGATGGGTACCGGCAGTCCCGGCAGGGTCTGGCGCTCGTACCAGGTGCCCGCGCTGGTCAAGGCCGGCTACCGGGTCGCGTACTTCGACAACCGCGGCATCAGGCCGTCGTCCGAGTGCGCGGAGGGCTTCACGCTCGACGACATGGTCGCCGACACGGCCGCCCTGATCGAGCACCTGGGCGGCCCGGCGCACGTGATCGGCACGTCGCTGGGCGGCCGCATCACCCAGGAACTCGCGCTGACACGTCCGGCGCTGGTGCGGTCGGCCGTGATGATGGCGACCGCCGGCCGGCCCGAACCGGTGTCGCAGGCGTGGTCACAGGCGTTGTGCGACCTGCACGACAAGGGCATCGAGATCCCGCTGCAGTTCTACTCGGTGGCGTCGGTGGTCAGGAACCTGTCGCAGACGACACTGGCCGACCCGGTGCTCGCCCGCGACTGGCTGCAGATGTACGAGTTCGCCGGCGCCACGCTCGGCGCGGGCGAACGCATCCAGCTCGGCCTCGGCGAGTACGACACGCGCCTGGAGGCCTACCGCGACATCGCCGTGCGGTCGCTGGTGATCGGGTTCGCCGACGACGTCGTGCTGCCGCCGCGGTTGTCGCGCGAGGTGGCGGACGCGATCCCCGGCGCGCGGTACGCCGAGGTCGCGGGTGCCGGGCACGTCGGGTACCTGGAGCGGCCGGCCGAGGTGAACCGGCTGCTGGTGGAGTTCCTGGGCGGCGCGTGATAGCGCGGGTGTCCCCACACAAGCGGCGCCGGGTGGTCCTGGCTAGCGGTCGAGGCTGAACTCGTCCGTCGTCTCCCCCCTCACCAGCAGGTCCACGCGGCCGCTGAGCACGTAGGTGCCGTGCGGTGTGCGGGCGGCCGTGGTCGGGGCCGTCTTCCAGTCCCGCTGGGACTTCACCTGCCACGTGCGGGTGTCCAGGAGCGTCACGGCGTTCTTGCCCGGCGCGGCCAGGCCGTTCGTCACGACGACCAGGCCCTGCGGGGTGAGGGTGAGGCCGTCCGCGCCCGGCAGTTTCGGTGCGGGCAGTTCCTCCACGTGGTTCTGCGTGACCTTGAACAGGGTGCCGTCGGTGTAGTGACCGGTGACCAGGAATCCCCTGGGGTCCCAAGCGATTCCGTTGTTGCCGATCGACGGCCCACCCAGCCGGGGGTCTCGGGCGAACGGTGTCACGGTGCCGTCGCGGCCGACCTTCCAGATCGTGTCGCCCAGCGCGCCGGTGACGTAGGCATTGCCGCGTGGGTCGACCGCGATGTCGTTGGCGCCGTTGGGAATGTCGACGTACTTCAGCGCGCGGCCGGTGCGCAGGTCGAAGATGCCGAGACCGGACTGGCCGGGTACCGATCGTTCGCCGAAGCCGATGTCCCCGTAGGCGACCAGCAGACGGCCGCCGTCCACCTGAAGGCCGAACGTGGACACCATGTGGGTTCCGGTGACGAGCGGGTGGACTCGGCCGTTCGTGCCGACCAGTGACACCGTGCCGTGGCGCAGCGAGCTGACGAGAAACTGGCCGCGGCTCAGGTCCCACGCCACGCCCTCGGGGTGCAGTGACGGTGAGCGTGCCTCGATGTGTCGCGGCGTGGCCTGGGCCGCGCCCGTGAACAGCACCAACACCGCCATGACGGTGAGCAGAACGCGCATTTGCTTCCCTCCGGTACGAGTACTGATGTATATCAGAGTTCTGATATACATCAGTAGTCTTATCACACTCCTATGCTGGAGGGATGCGCAGCGGTGATCGGATCGGCGGAGACATCAAGCGCGCCGAGCTGGACCTGGTGGCCGCGAAGTCGGCGGCCGTGAAGCCCGCGGGGCTGACCGTGCCGCAGTATTCGGCGCTGCTGGCCCTGAGCGAGCACCCCGGTGCGCCCGCGGCGACGCTCGCGCGGTTGTGCCTGACTACACCTCAGACGATGACGACAATCCTGCAGAACCTGGTCGCGCTGGGTCTCGTGGAGCGCACGTCCCATCAGTGGCAGCGCAACGTCCTGGAGAACCGGCTGACCGAGGCGGGGCAGGCGAGGTTCCACCAGGCGGACAGGGCCGCGGTGGCGGTGGAGCAGAAGCTGGCGGACGCGTTCACCGAGGAGGAGCGCGCACAGCTGCGCGCACTCCTGCAGCGATGTTCGGATGTGCTCAACGAGAAGTGACGAACTCGTAGTTCCGCCTCAGCGATGCGCGGCTTGTCCGGTGGGCCGCAGCAGGATCTCGTTCACGTCCACAGTGGATGGCTGGGACACGGCGTAGAGCACCGCCCTGCCCACGTCCTCCGGCGCCAGCTTCGGGTCATCCGCCCGCGACGGCGGAATGGCGTCGGTGTCGACGAGTCCCGGCTGCACCACCGTCACCCTGACGCCGGTGCCCACGGCTTCGGCGCGGATCGCCTGTGCCAGGCCGGTGATCGCCCACTTCGTCGCCGAGTAGAGGTTGCCGGGGCGGACGCCGCGGCCGGCCGCGGACCCGGTCATCACCAGGTGGCCGCCGGTGCGGATCAGCGCGGGCATCGCGGCACGGGCCGTGAAGGCCGGTCCGCAGACGTTCGTGACGACCATGTCGGTCCACTCGGAAGGCTCGGCGCCCGCCGACGAGATGAACGACGTGTCCACCGAGACGCCCGCGTTGGCGAAGACGACGTCGATGCGGCCCCAGCGGGACTCCACTCGCGACATGAGATCCTGCACGGAATCCCACGAAGAAACGTCGCATCGGGCGTCCCAGCCGCGATCACCGACAGATTCTTCGGCCGAACGCGAGGCCCTGACCACGCGATACCCCGCCTGGGTGGCCAGGGAGGCGGTCGCCGCCCCGATTCCGCGGGAGGCACCGGTCACCACGAAGACGTTTTCCATGATCCGGAACCCTAGTCAGGGAAACGTCAGTGCCGCCTGTTTTGATGTCGCGCATGACTTTGAACCGCAGGTCCGTGTTCGGGCTGGGAACCGTCGCGGCCGCGACGGCCGTGCTCGGCTCCAACGGTGCAGCACAAGCACAGGAAGACGCGGAGGCAGAGATCGAACGCTCCCCGGCGACGGCCGACCGGTCGCGCAAGCGCGTGGCCCAGATCTACCGGCGGCAGACCCGCAAGGCCCGGGGGCACTGGTCGTCGCTGATCACGGTCGCCGACCTCGACGGGGCGACGAAGCCCGCCGTCGACGAGAACGCGGACACGGTCGTCGAGGCGTACAGCGTCAACAAGATCGCCGTCGCCGTCGCGGTGCTGGACAAGGTGGACCGCGGGCTGATCAAGCTCGACCAGACGGTCACGGTGTCGACCGCGATCGTCATCCAGGACACCGACGGCATCTTCGCGCTCGACGGCGCGTACCCGAGCGAGGTCACGGTCGGCCACGCGCTCGCGAACCTGCTGACCGTGTCGGACAACACCGCGGTCCGCCTGTGCGGCCTGGTCGTGCCGGCGCTGGAGCTCAACGAGATCCTGCGGTCCAAGGGCTTCGTGCACACCCAGGTCGTGCCGGTCGCGAACCCCAACCGGTTCTTCCTCGGCACCACGACGGCGCGCGAGACGCACACGTTGCTGCAGAAGCTGGTCGACGGTCAGCTGCTCTCGGCCGCGTCCACCGCGTACCTGCTGAACATCCTGCGCGCCACGGCCAGCTTCACCGACGGCGTGCGACTCAACCTCACGACGAACGAGCGCCTGCGCGTCGCCACGAAGGCCGGTTGGTTCGCGGACGGCCGCAACGAGGCCGGGATCATGTTCAGCGCGGACAACCGGGCGATCCTGATCTACTCGATGTTCGCGTCCGGTGAGTTCTCCGGCGACAAGGCCGTGAACGACGAGGACTTCAGCGCCACGCACCCGGCCGTCGCGGCCCGCGCGGAGCTCGGACGGTCGATGTTCGACGCGGTCATCAAGATCACGACCACCCGCCCGAGGCACCGCGCAAAGGTTTACAGGTTCTTCAACGGCGGCTGATTTTTCTGAGATTTGTCTCAAACACCGAGCAGCCGGCACTGGTTTTCGGATATACAGACAGCAACGCCGGGGTCGGTCGTCGCCGCCGTCGACGACCGGCTTCCCCGCGCCGGAGTCAGATCCCTGCGCGGCTCGGCCGCACGATCCGGTCAGACATCGGCGATCTCCACCCGGCGACCCTCCGAAGAGGACTGCAGACCGGCCGTCGCCAGCGCGACGCCCCGTGCCCCGGCGCGGAAGTCGTGCGGGAACGGCGCGCCCTCGTAGACGTGGCGCAGGAACTCCGCCCACTGCACCTTGAAGCCGTTGTCGAACTCCTCGTTGTCCGGCACCTGCTGCCACTGGTCGCGGAACGGGTGCGTGACCGGCAGATCCGGGTTCCACACGGGTTTCGGCGTGACGGCGCGGGGCTGCGCGAAGCACTCACGCAGGCCCGCGACCGCACTCCCCTCGGTGCCGTCCACTTGGAACTCGACGAGCTCGTCGCGGCGCACCCGCACGCACCAGGACGAGTTGATCTGGGCGATGACGCCGCCGGCGATCTCGAAGATCCCGTACGCGGCGTCGTCCGCAGTCGCCTCGTAGGCGTTGTCCTGCTCGTCCCAGCGGGTTGGAATGTGCGTCACGGCCTTCGCGGTGACGGCCTCGACCCGTCCGAACAGGTCGTGCAGCAGGTAGCTCCAGTGACAGAACATGTCCGAGACGATGCCGCCGCCGTCCTCCGCCCGGTAGTTCCAGCTCGGGCGCTGCGCGGACTGCCAGTCGCCCTCGAAGACCCAGTACCCGAACTCGCCGCGCACGCTGAGGATCCGCCCGAAGAAGCCACCGTCGATCAGCCGCTTGAGCTTGCGGATGCCCGGCAGGTACAGCTTGTCCGCCACCACACCGTGCTGCACGCCCCTGGTCTCGGCCAGCCGCGCGAGCCCCAGCGCTTCCTCGACCGTCTCGCTGACGGGCTTCTCGGTGTAGACGTGTTTGCCGGCCTCGATCGCCCTGGTGATCGACTCGACGTGCTTCGACGTGACCTGCGAGTCGAAGTAGATCTCGACCGACGGGTCGGCGAGCGCCCCGTCGAGGTCCGTCGTCCAGCGCGCGAGGTCGTGGCGCTCGGCGATCTCCTTGAGCTTGTCGGCGTTGCGGCCCACGAGGACCGGTTCGACCTTCAGCACGGTCCCGTCCCGCAACCGCACGCCCTCGTCGCGCAACGGCAGCAGCGAACGGACCAGGTGCTGGCGGTATCCCATCCGCCCGGTGACGCCGTTGATCGCCACGCCAATGCTCCGAACCGCCATCGCACCTCCCTGACAGCAGCGCCGGAAAGCGCTTTCCCGCCACGCTAATCGCGGCGCTTGACGGACGTCAACCTCCTCGCGAGTTAGTCTCAGCGCTCACAAGCAGGTTTGACGGAGGTGGTCGTGTCCGCCCGACAGGTGACGCTCGCCGAGGTGGCGAAGCAGGCGGGTGTGTCGCTGGCGACCGCTTCTCGCGTGCTCAACGGCAGCACGCGGCAGGTGAGCGAGGACCTGAGCGAACGCGTCCTGCGCACCGCGGAGGAGCTCGGCTACGTGCCGAACGCGTCCGCGCAGGCGCTGGCCCGCAACTCCAGCGCGCTGGTCGGGCTGGTGGTCCACGACATCACCGACCCGTACTTCTCCTGCATCGCGGCGGGGGTGACGCGGGTGGCCGAGGCCGCCGGGCTCTCGGTCGTGCTCGGCACGACCGGGCGCCGTCCCGAGCGTGAGGCGGAGCTGCTCTCCACGTTGCGTGCGCATCGGGCCCGTGCGGTGGTGCTGGCCGGTTCGCGCACCACGGACCGCGCCGCGCAGTCCCGGCTGGCCGCCGAGATCGACGCGTTCAGCGAGCAGGGCGGGCGTGTCGCGTGCGTGTCGCAGGCGAAGCTCGGCACCGACACGGTCGTTCCCGGAAACCGCGCGGGTGCTCGCGCCCTGGCCCGTGCGCTGGCCGGGCTCGGCCACCGGAAGTTCGCCGTATTGGGTGGTCCCTCCGAACTCGTGGTGGCCCGCGACCGGCTCGCCGGGTTCAAGGCGGGGCTCGCCGACGCCGGGATCGCGCCGCCCGTGGTGATCAACGGCGCCTTCACCCGTGACGGCGGGTATGCCGCGGCGATGGAGCTGCTGACGTCGAAGTCGCGTTCCACCTGCGTGTTCGCCGTGACGGACGTCATGGCGATGGGGGCCATGGCCGCGCTGCGTGAACGTGGCGTGCGCATTCCGGAGGACATCTCGATCGCCGGGTTCGACGACATCCCGACGCTGCGCGACACGGTTCCCGCACTGTCCACCGTCCGGCTCCCGCTGGAGGAGATGGGCGAGATCGCCGCAGGTCTCGTGCTGGACGCCGGGGGTGACGAGGCCCGCACCGTCCGTGTCGCCGGTGAGGTGGTGCTCAGGGCCTCCACTGCTCACAATTAGACTCATCTGGCTGTTCACGTACTTAAGTCATGAGGAGTTGAGCCGTCCCCATGGGGTCTGGCCCTGGCTGGCATACCAACCCGGTCATCCGCTCGCTTGGAGCGCGTAGGTGACCGGAATACTTCTGAGCGTGCTCGGTCTGGTCGCCGTCGTGGCACTGACCGCGGGCACCTTCATCGCGGTGGCGGCGGAGTTCTCGCTGACCGCGCTGGAACGAAGCACCGTCGAACGTCACGTGGCCGAGGTGGGCGACGCCAAGGCGCACACCATCGACCGTGCGCATCGCACTCTCTCGTTCCAGCTCTCCGGCGCACAGCTCGCCATCACGCTGACCACGCTGATCACCGGTTACATCGCGGAGCCCGCGATCGCGAACCTGATCGAGCCCGGACTCACGGCGCTCGGCGCGTCCGCGTCCGTGGCCGACGGTGTGTCGCTGGCTCTGGCGCTGGCGATCGCCACCGCGTTGTCGATGGTGTTCGGCGAGCTCGTGCCCAAGAACCTGGCGATCGCGAGGCCGCTGGAGACGGCGCGCAGCGTGGTCGGCCTCCAGGCCGGGTTCTCCACGGTCTTCCGCTGGCTGATCAGCTGGATGAACAACTCGGCGAACTGGCTGGTGCGGCGCATGGGTGTCGAGCCGGTCGAGGAGCTGGCGTCCGCGCGGTCGCCCGAGGAGCTGGGCGCGCTGGTGCGCACGTCGGCCGAGCACGGCACGCTGGACCAGAGCACCGCGGTGCTGCTCGACCGGTCGCTGCGCTTCGGTGACCGGACGGCCGGCGAGCTGATGACGCCGCGCGTGCGGCTCGAGGCGTTGCGGGGCGACGCGACGGTCGCGGACCTCGTGCTGAAGGCCCGGGAGACCGGTTTCTCGCGGTTCCCGGTGCACAACGGCTCCTTGGACGAGGTGAGCGGGATCGTGCACGTGAAGCAGGCCTTCGCGGTGCCTGCCGCTCTGCGCACGTCCACGCCGCTGTCGGCGGTGACCCGGCCCGTGTACTCGGTGCCGGAGTCGCTGGAGGGCGATGCCCTGCTGGACCGGCTGCGGGCGTCCGGGCTGCAGACGGCGCTGGTCGTCGACGAGTACGGCGGCACGGCCGGGATGGTGACGCTGGAGGACGTGGTCGAGGAGATCGTCGGCGACGTGCGCGACGAGCACGACCGCGGTGAGGCCGCGCCGGTGCGGTCGCTCGGTTCGGACAGCTGGATCGTGTCCGGGCTGCTGCGCGACGACGAGGTGGCCGACGCGACCGGGTTCCAGATGCCCGAGGGCGACTACGAGACGCTGGCCGGCCTGGTGCTGGCGCGGCTCGGCCGGATTCCGGACGTCGGCGACGAGATTCGCGTCGACGGGTGGAGGGTGACCGTCATGCGGATGGACAAGCACCGCGTGGCCGAGCTTCGGGTGGTGGCGTCCTCGTGAACTTCCTCATCATCGCCTTCCTGCTGGCGGGCAACGCGTTCTTCGTCGGTGCCGAGTTCGCGGTGATCACCGCGCGCCGGGACCGGCTGGAGTCGCTGGCGGACAAGGGGTCCGCCCGCGCCCGTACCGCGATCAAGGCGTCGCAGGAGCTGCCGTTGCTGATCGCGGGCGCGCAGCTGGGCATCACGCTGTGCTCTCTCGGGCTGGGCGCGATCGCCGAGCCCGCGCTGGCTTCCGTTCTGGAGGGGCCCCTCAGCGCCGTTGGGCTGCCGTTGGCCGTGGTGCACGGTGTGGCGTTCGCGGTGGCGTTGGTCATCGTCGTCGCGCTGCACACGATCCTCGGCGAGATGGTGCCGAAGAACCTGGCGATCGCCGGTCCCGAGCGGGCCGCGGTGTGGCTGGTCCCGGTGCACTACGGGTTCTCGCGGATGATCGCGCCGGCGCTGGCCCTGTTCACGGCCGTGGGCCGGTGGGTGCTGCGCCGGTTCGACGTGGAGCCGGTCGACGAGCTGGAGTCGGCCTACACGCCGGACGAACTGGCGTTGCTGATCGCGCAGTCCCGCTCCGAGGGCCTGCTGGAGGACTCGGAGCACCGGCGGCTGGCGCAGACGTTGTCGTCCGCCGCGCGCACGGTGGCCGACGTGCTGGTTCCGCTGGACCGGCTGACGACGGTGTCCGCGGCGCCGACCGTGGGCGAGATCGAGGCCGCCGTCGCGGAGACCGGGTTCTCGCGGTTCCCCGTGCTCGCCGACGCCGGGCTGATCGGGTACCTGCACGTCAAGGACGTGCTGGACCTGGAGGGCGCGGAGACGCCGGTGCCGCGTGACCGGGTGCGCGGGCTGCCCGAGGTGCCTGCCGAGGCCCGTCTGGACGAGGCGCTGGCCGCATTGCGCCGGGCCCAGTCACACCTGGCGCGCGCGGTGAGCGCGGACGGCACCGTGCTCGGTGTCGTCGCGATGGAGGACCTGTTGGAGGAGTACGTGGGCACGGTGCGCGACGGCACACACGTGCGCTGGGTATAGCCCGGTATGTGCCTCTCCGGCCCATGTCGATCCGGGGACGGCGGCGTTCGACGTCCCTGTGAAGGACCACAACAGGGAGGCACAAGATGAGCAAGGTCTACACGGGCGCCAGCACCTCGATCGACGGCTACGTCTCGGGCCCGGACTTCTCCGGCTTCGACAAGCTGTTCGCCTGGTACGAGGCGGGCGACGTGGCGTTCACGGTCCCGACCGGCGCCATGACCGTCAACCTCACACCGGCCAGCGCCGCCTACTTCGGCGGGCTGATCCAGGCGACCGGCGCGTTGGTCGTGGGGCGCAGGCTCTACGACTTCACCAACGGGTGGGACGGCCAGCACCCGATGGGCGTGCACACCGTCGTGCTCACCCATCGGCCGTTGGAGGACAACGAACACTTCACGTTCGTCAGCGGCGGTATCGAGGAAGCCGTTGCGGTGGCCCAGAAGCACGCCGGCGACAAGGCCGTCGGCCTGAACTCGGGCGAGATCGCGCGGCAGGCCATCGACGCGGGCCTGGTGGACGAGATCTTCCTCGACCTGGTGCCGGTGATCCTCGGCGGGGGAACGCCGTTCTTCGCGCCCGGCAAGGGGTACGAGCTGGAGGGTCCGCTCTCGGTGATCGAGAGCACTTCGGTCACGCACCTGCGCTACAAAGTCAAGTACGCAGCTCCGGAGGCTGACTGACCGAGTCACTGACTCGTGCGGCGGAGCTGACCCACTAAGTTGGGCGGCATGAGTGACGACGACGAGGACGAGTTCGCCGAGGACGACGACTTCGAGGACGAAGAAGACCCGGACGACCTCTTCGCCGTCACGCCCGAGCCGCGCACGGTGTGCCACCTGTGCGGGGGTGCGAGCTACATCGCCGCGCCGACGCTGGCGATCATCGGTGGCGCGCCGCGGACCGTCGACAACGGGCGGGAGTGCCCGCACTGCAAGGGCGCGCGGACGTTCACCGGGCTCGTGCCGCCGCTTTAGCCCTGCGCTTCAGCATGCGCGTACGGTAACCGCCCGTGGAGGTCCTGACCCGAGCCGAATGGCACCGTTTGCGCGACTCGCATGTGGCGCGCATGCGCAGGTTCACCGGGCCGCATCAGGAGCGGAAGCTTCGCAAAGAGAAGCACCCGGTCATGGACTTCCTCTTCACCTATTACAGCCATCGGCCCGTGCGGCTCGAACGCTGGCATCCGGGGCCCGGCGTCGTTCTCGAGGACGCGCCGGAGTACCTGGAGTTCCCGCACTACAAAGCCACGCCCGAGGGCGTCACGCTCGACGTCGAGAGCTTCGTGGGACAGCGGGCGAAGACGCTGGAGTTCGTCCAGGGCCTGCTCACGGCAACGCTGAGCAGGCCTGCCCGCCTCGGCTGCTTCGGGCTGCACGAGTGGGCGATGGTCTTCCGGCAGCAGCCCGAGGAGGTCCGGCACAACGCGTGGCCGCTCAGGCTGGGCAGCGACGGCACGGACCAGGTGGTCGAGGCGAGCCGGATCCAGTGCGGGCACTTCGACGCGTTCCGGTTCTTCACGCCACCCGCTCGGCCGCGTAACGCTCTGCAGCCCACTCGTGACGAGCAGTTGCGCAACGAGCAGCCGGGGTGCCTGCACGCGAACATGGACCTGTTCAAGTGGGCCTATAAACTGGAGCCGGCGACGCCGTCCGATCTCGTCGCCGACTGCTTCGAACTGGCCGCTGACGTGCGCGAACTCGACATGCAGGCCTCCCCGTACGACCTGGCCGGGCTCGGGTACCCCCCGGTGCGGATCGAGACGGCGGAGGGGCGCGCGGAGTACGTCCGGCGGCAGGCCGAGTTCGCTGAGCAGGCACGACCGTTGCGAGAACGGCTCATCTTCGTTTGCCAGTCGATACATGGAGTGACTTCACTTCGCTGACGAAGTTCACCTGTTAGCGTGATTGGCGGTCGTCGGGGGCCGCTGAGTAGTTGTGAGGGATCGATGTCTCGACACCGCGCTCTGCGGGCGAAGGTGAAGCGCGGAATCGCCAAATGGCCCGTGCTCATCGTCGTGCTCGTGGTGCTGCTTGGCCTCAGCTGGCTCGCCCTGTCGTGGGCCGGCGGAGTGCTCGACAAGCGCTCGCAGGCCTTGGCCGAGAACTGCAGCGAGGGCGATTCCGTGCTGCGCATCTCCGTGACGCCCAGCGTCGCGGAGGCCGTGCGGGACGTCGCACACGCGTACAGCGCGACACGGCCCGTTGTGTACGACCACTGCATCGTGATCGAAGTGACTTCCGCGGACTCCTCCGCGGTGCTGGAAGGCCTGACGACGGCGTGGGACGAGCAGAAGCTCGGCAAGCGCCCGCACGCGTGGCTGCCCGACTCGACGCTGTGGGCGAACCGGCTGTCCGCGCTGAACGCGAAGCTGGTCGGCTCCGCGCCGAAGTCCGTCGGCACGTCGCCGGTGCTGCTCGCGGCTCCCGAGGCCGCCGCGCCGGTGCTGAAGGACTTCCGCTGGTCGGACCTGCCGGAGGTGACGGACTGGACGAAGTACGGCCAGTCCTGGGGCCGGTTCAGCGTCGCGATGCCCGATCCGGCCGCGAACACCTCGTCCGCGCTCGCGATCCAGGCGGCGCTGGCCGGCGGCAAGGGTCCGGTCACCGCGGAGTCGCTCGGATCGGACGCCGCGAAGGCCGCGCTGTCCAAGCTCGCCGCCACCGTGCCGCCGGAGGTTCCGCCGACGACGCGGGACGCGTTGCGGCGCCTGGGTGACAGCGCGACGGTCAACGCGGCGGGCTTCTCCGCCACGCCGGTGTCCGAAGTGGACCTGTTCAGGCACAACACGGGCAAGGAAGCCCCGTCGAAGCCGCTGGTGGGTGTGCTGCCCGCCGGGCCGGCTCCGATGGCGGACTTCCCGTACGTCGCACTGGGTGGCAGCGAGGTCGGCGAGGCGGAAGTGCGTGCTGCGCAGGCGTTCCGCGACTTCATGACCGACCCTCCGCAGCAGGCGATCCTGGCGCGCGGCGGTCTGCGGGTGGAGTCCACTCAGGACCGTCCGTCGCCTTCGCCGGGCGTGTCCTTCTCTCCCGTCACGGAGAACCTGGTCGCCGCCGACGCGACGACCACGCAGCAGATCTCCTCGGCCTGGGCGTCGGCGGACCGCGGCGGGCAGGTCGTCACGGTGCTGGCGGACGTCTCGACGTCGATGAAACCCAGGCTGGACAAGGTGAAGGCGGCTCTGCGCGGCCAGGTCGACAGGTCGGTGTCGGGGTCGTTCGGGCTGTGGGAGTTCGCCCGCGACCTCGACGGGTCGAAGCCGCACAAGCAGCTCGTCGCGACCGGTCCCGTCAGCGAGAAGCGCGACGCGTTGCGCAGGTCGATCGACGCGCTCAAGACGGCGGACGGCTCGCAGCTCTACAGCGCGCTGGCGGCCTGCTACGAGACGGCGCACGACGGGTTCGTGGCCGGGCGGGTCAACCGGGTCGTGGTGATCACCGACGGCACCTCGGACGGCGGGATCGACCTGGCGGCGCTGAAGGCGCAGCTGCACGGGACGGACCTGCCGGTCAGCTTCATCGCCATCGGCGGCGAGGTGGACCAGGCGGCGCTGACGGACATCGCGCAGACGACCGGCGGGTCGGTGTCGGTGGTGGAGAACGTGGACGGTGTGGAGGCGGCGCTCGGTCAGGTGCTGTCGACGAAGGCCTGACCGAGCGCGACCGGTCGCTCAGGCGGCGTTGAAGCGGTCGGGGTCCGGACCGGTGCGGGTCCCGTTGTCGAGCTCGGTGATCACGAGCATGTCGTCCTGCGCCAGCTCGAAGTCGAAGATGTCGATGTTCTCCTTGATCCGGTACGGCGTGACGGACTTCGGGATCACGACGTTGCCGAGCTGGACGTGCCAGCGCAGCACGATCTGGGCCGGGGTCTTGCCGTACTTGTCGGCGAGGCCCGCGATGTCGGGCTCTCGCAGCAACGCGCCGCCCTGCGCCAGCGGGGACCACGCCTCGGTGACGATGCGGTGCGTCACGTGCACCTTGCGCATCTCTTCCTGCTGCAGCAACGGATGCAGCTCGATCTGGTTCACCGCCGGGGTGGTCGGGAACTCGTCGAACAGGCGCTGCAGGTGTGGTGTGTGGAAGTTCGAGACGCCGATCGCGCGCACGCGGCCGTCGGCGTAGAGCTTCTCCAAGGCGCGCCACGAGTCGGCGTAGAGGTCGCGCTTGGGCGTCGGCCAGTGGATGAGGTAGAGGTCGAGCACGTCGAGGCGCAGGCGGCGCATGCTCTCGTCGAACGCGCGCAGCGTGGCGTCGTGGCCCTGGTCGGCGTTCCACAGCTTGGTCGTGACGAACAGGTCCGGCACGCCGGCGATCGCGTCGCCGACGCCGGACTCGTTGCCGTAGGCCGCGGCCGTGTCGATGCTGCGGTAGCCGGCCTCGATGGCCGTCGTGACCGCACCGGCCACCTGGTCCTCCGGCACCTGGTAGACGCCGAAGCCGAGTTGGGGGATCCGTACTCCGTTGTTCAACGCAATCAGCGGAACCATGCGGGTAGCTTCGCATCGTTGTAGACGTCCTGCATCGCCTTGACTGTCTCGACGATGTCGTGCCTGACCTCGTTTGGTGCCAGGACTTCCACGTCCGCGCCGAATTTGAGCAGGTCAGCGACAGCGTGCCGGTTCGACTCGGTGGGGAAGCCGAACTCCTCCCCCGGTTCGGGTGCGGCGTCCCGGATGACCCGCGCCTGGTAGCCGCTGAGCAGGTACTGGGTCTTGTCCAGTCCGGACCGCGTCATGCGGACCGTGACGCGCTCGCCGTACATGCGGGCCTCGAACTGCTCCGACCACTCCGCCCAGAACCGCGCGAGGTCGAAGTCGCCGGGACGGTCGAACGTGTCCGGTGTGGCCTCGAGCGTGAGCACGCGCGAGACGCGGTAGGTGCGGCCGCTGCCGACGAAGTACCAGGTGCCGGCCTTCAGCACGAGCCCGTACGGGTCGACCTCGCGCTCGACGATCTGGTTGCCCCAGCGCCGGTAGGTCATGCGGACCCGGCGCTGCTCCCAGACGGCGTCGGCGATCGTGGCGAGGTGCTCGGTGGGTTCGTCGCCGCGGAACCACGTCGGGGTGTCGAGGTGGAAGCGCTGGCGGATCTGCTCGGCTTTGCCGCGCAGTTCGGTCGGCAGGGCGGCGAGGAGCTTGAGCTGGGCGGCGGCCGCGAACTCCCCCAGCCCCAGCGCCTGCGCGGGTCCGGGGAGGCCGGCGAGGAACAGCGACTGCGCCTCGCCGGTCGTCAGGCCGGTCAGCCGGGTGCGGTAGCCGTCGATCAGCTGGTAGCCACCCGCCGGGCCGCGGTCGGCGTAGATCGGGATACCGGACGCCGAGAGGGCCTCGACGTCGCGGTAGATCGTGCGCGGCGAGACCTCGAGTTCGGACGCCAGTTCGTCGGCCGTCATCCGACCCCTTCCCTGCAGGAGCAGGAGGACCTGGAGAAGCCTGCCGGATTTCACGGAATGAACCTGACACGATCTGTCAGGAATTGCCAGCAGAGTGGTCCACATGAAGGCAACCGGAACCATCGAAGTGAAGAGCTGGGACGAGAAGACCTGGGACGGCCGGTCGTACAAGGAGGTCGAGGGCCGCAAGCTCACCGAGGCGCACGTGCAGTTCGGGTACGCGGGCGACGTCAGTGGCATCGGGAGCTGCCGGTACCTCATGTACTACGGCGACGACGTGGCGTGGACGACCGCGATCGAGGAGATCACGACCGACGAGGGCACGCTGGTGCTGCGGCACGCCGGCGCGTACCGGTCCCCTGTGGAGGCCGTGATCGAGATCGTCGACGGCACCGGGAGGTACCTGAACGCGCGAGGTGCGGTGACGGTGGACTGGGCGGAGGATGGCAGCGGCACCTACACCCTGGAGTACGAGGTCTGACGATGACCAACGCCCCTCTCTACGACGCGGCCAAGGAACGGATCACCGCGCTGGTCTCCGGTGCTGATCCCCGGACACCCGTGGCGGCGACGCCCGGCTGGTCGGTCAAGGACGTGGTGGCGCACCTCGCCGGCGGTCTGCGCGACTTCGCGGACCGCCGGTTCGACGGCGTCGAGTCAGGCGAGTGGGGCGAACGGCAGGTGCGCGACCGCCGCGACAACTCGCTGTCCGACGCCTTCGCCGAGTGGGACGCGAACCTGGAACCGGCCCGGCCGCTGTTCGACACGCCGATGGGACCGGTCCTGGTGGCGGAGGTGATCGCGCACGAGCACGACCTCCGTGCGGCACTGGGGGTGCCGGGCGCGCGGGACGGCGTCGAGGTACGGGCGGCGCTGGTGCGGCCGTTGCAGCAGCTCGACCAGCGGATGCGGGACAATGACGTGCCGGCGTTGCGGATCACGCTGGAGCACGGCGACCGCGTGCTCGGGCACGGCGAGCCCGCCGGGACGTTGCGGACGACGTCGTTCGAGCTGATGCGGGCCATCGGCGGGCGGCGGTCGGCCGACCAGATCAAGGCACTGGACTGGGACGGCGATCCGGACGTCTGGATCGCCGCGCTGGCATTGTCCGGACGGCACCGGCCGGAGCCGTTCGAGGAGTGAGACGATCAGCCGGTGTCAGAGGAACAGACGTGCCAGCGTTGTGGTGAGACGGTCGGGCTCGACCGGGAGGACTTCGAGCTGTTCGAGCGGATGCACCCCGAGTGCTTCCACTTCGCGTTCGAGCACGACCTGAACAAGCCGGGTCTGAGCGTCGACGAGAACTGCGGCGACGACGCCTGCCCCGTCGGGACATGAAAATGGGGCGCACCCCCGAGTGCGCCCCAGCTCCACTACGGGCCTAGTGGTGTGGCCCGGAAGGTTGCCGGGGAAATTCGCGTTCAGACGGGTGCATCGTGGTGTCGCCCCCACGTCCTCGTACTGGATGTACGGGGGCGTGGGGGCGGCGCCGCGAGGCGGCCTGCTGAGCGTGGATTACCTCGCCAACGTTCCGGGTCGCGCCACTAGTGTCCTGCGCCTGAAATCCGCTGGCTAAGTCTATGGTGGGTTGATGGCGCGGATTGGACGTCCTCCTGCTGAGGTGACGTTGACCGAGCAGGAACGGGAAACGCTGCGGCGGTGGGCGCGGCGGGCGAAGTCGTCGCAGGTGCTGGCGCAGCGGTGCAGGATCGTGCTTGCCTGCGCGGATGGTGTGCCTGGCAAGCGGATCGCCGAGGACCTGCGGGTGCACCCGGCGACAGTGACCAAGTGGCGCAGGCGGTTTCTGCGGGATCGGCTGGACGGCCTGGTCGATGAGGAACGACCGGGCCGGCCGCCGTCGATCACGGTCGATCAGGTCGAGGAAGTGATCGTGGCGACGCTGGAGGAGACCCCGCGCAACGCCACGCACTGGTCTCGGACGTCGATGGCCGAACGCACCGGGTTGAGTAAGTCGACCATCGGGCGGATCTGGCGTGACTTCGGGCTCAAGCCTCATCGTGCCGAGACGTTCAAGCTCTCCACTGATCCGCTGTTCGTGGAGAAGGTCGTGGATGTCGTTGGCCTGTACCACAATCCGCCCGAGCGGGCGGTGGTGCTGTGTGTCGACGAGAAGAGCCAGATCCAGGCGCTGGACCGGTCCCAGCCGGTGTTGCCGATGATGCCGGGCATGCCCGAGCGGCGCACCCATGACTATGTTCGCAACGGCATCACCAGCCTGTTCGCCGCCTTCGACGTCGCCGACGGCACGGTGATCGGCGAGTTGCACCGCCAGCACCGCGCCGCCGAGTTCAAGAAGTTCCTGATCACGATCGACAAGACCGTGCCCGCCGAGCTGGACGTGCACCTGGTCTGCGACAACTACGGCACCCACAAGACCCCGGCGATCAAAGCCTGGCTGGCCAGGCATCCCCGGTTCCACATGCACTTCACCCCGACCGGCTCCTCCTGGATCAACCAGGTCGAACGCTGGTTCGGGCTTCTGGCCGAACAGAAGATCAAACGCGGCGCCCACAAGAGCGTGCAGGCGCTGGAGAAGGATGTCCGAGCCTGGATCGCCGACTGGAACACCCACCCCCGGCCGTTCCTCTGGACCAAGACCGCCGAAGAGATCCTCGAGTCACTCGCACGCTTTTGCAGGCGAATTTCCGGCGCACGACACTAGCTGCTGTAGGCCGAGAGCGGCGGGCAGGAGCAGACCAGGTTTCGGTCGCCCTTCGCGCCGTCGATGCGGCGGACCGGCGGCCAGATCTTCGGAGCACCGGTACCGGCCGGGTACACGGCCTCCTCGCGGGTGTACGGGTGGTTCCACTCGCCGACGGTCACGCAGGCCGCGGTGTGCGGGGCGTTGCGCAGCGGGTTGTCCTCGACGGGCCAGTCGCCGGCGCCGACGCGGTCGATCTCGCGCTTGATGGCGATCATGGCGTCGATGAACCTGTCGATCTCGGCCAGGTCCTCGGACTCGGTCGGCTCGACCATCAGGGTGCCGGCGACCGGGAACGACATGGTCGGGGCGTGCAGGCCGTAGTCGGCGAGGCGCTTGGCCACGTCGTCCACCGTCACGCCGGTGGCCTTCGTCAACGGCCGCAGGTCGAGGATGCACTCGTGGGCGACGAAGCCGCCCTCACCCGTGTAGAGGACCGGGTAGTGCTCGTCGAGGCGGCGGGCCACGTAGTTCGCGGCGGCCACGGCGGTCAGGGTCGCGCGGCGCAGGCCGTCGCCGCCCATCATGCGCACGTACGCCCAGGAGATCGGCAGGATCGACGCGGAACCCCACGGGGCGCCCGAGATCGGGCCGACACCGGTGGCCGGGCCCGCCGTCGGCTGCAACGGGTGATTCGGCAGGAACGGGGCGAGGTGGGACTTCACCCCGATCGGGCCGACGCCGGGGCCGCCGCCGCCGTGCGGGATGCAGAACGTCTTGTGCAGATTCAGGTGCGAGACGTCCGAGCCGAACTTGCCGTACCGCGCCAACCCGATGAGAGCGTTGAGGTTCGCGCCGTCGACGTACACCTGGCCGCCCGCGTCGTGGACCAGGCCGCAGACCTCACGGACGGTGTCCTCGTACACGCCGTGGGTCGACGGGTAGGTGATCATGATCGCGGCGAGGTCGTCGGCGTGCTCGGCGACCGTGGAGCGCAGGTGGCCCATGTCGATGTTGCCCTTGTCGTCGCACTTCACGACGACGACGCGCATGCCGGCCATGACGGCGGACGCGGCGTTGGTGCCGTGGGCGGAGGACGGGATCAGGCAGACGTCGCGGGCGGCGTTACCGTTCGCGCGGTGGTAGGCGCGGATCGCCAGCAGGCCGGCGAACTCACCCTGCGAACCGGCGTTGGGCTGCAGCGACACCGCGTCGTAGCCGGTGACCTCGGCGAGCCAGGCCTCCAGGTCGGAGACGATGCGCAGCAGACCGGCAGCGTCCTCGACGGGCGCGAACGGGTGCAGCGTCGAGAACTCCGGCCACGTGATGGACTCCATCTCCGCGGTGGCGTTCAGCTTCATCGTGCAGGAGCCGAGCGGGATCATGCTGCGGTCCAGGGCGACGTCCTTGTCGGACAACGCGCGCAGGTAGCGCAGCAGCGCGGTCTCGGAGCGGTGCGCGTGGAAGACCGGGTGGGTCAGGTAGTCCGAGGTGCGGCGCAGGTCGGCCGGGATGCCGTCGGCGGTGTCGGCGTCGATGGCGTCCACATCGGACCCCTTGACACCGAAGGCTTCCCACACCGCGAGGATGTGCGCGCGCGTCGTCTTCTCGTCGCAAGCGATTGCCACGACGTCGTCGTCGACCTTGCGGAGGTTGATGCCGGCCTCACGCGCCTTCTCGACGACGGCGGCGGCCTGGCCCTCGACGCGCACCTGGACGGTGTCGAAGAACTCGCCGTGCACGACGTCGAGCCCGGCCTCGCACAGGCCCGTGGCGAGCACGGTGGCCAGGCGGTGCACACGGGTCGCGATGGCGCGCAAACCCTCGGGACCGTGGTAGACGGCGTACATGGACGCGATCACGGCCAGCAGCACCTGCGCGGTGCAGATGTTCGACGTGGCCTTCTCGCGGCGGATGTGCTGCTCGCGCGTCTGCAGGGCCAGGCGGTAGGCCAGCGAGCCGTCGGCGTCGACGGAGACACCGACGAGACGGCCGGGCAGCTGACGCTCCAGACCGGACCGGACGGCCATGTAACCCGCGTGCGGGCCACCGAAGCCGATCGGCACGCCGAAGCGCTGCGTGGTGCCGATGACGACGTCCGCGCCGATCTCACCGGGCGCGCGCAGCAGCGTCAGCGACAGCAGGTCGGCGACGACGACGGCCTGGGCGCCGGCGGCGTGGATCTCCTCGATCAACGCGGCCTGGTCGCGCACCACACCGGACGCGCCGGGGTACGACAGCAGCACGCCGTAGAAGTCGCCGCCGAGGCCGAGTCCCTCGATGCCCTGCGACAGGTCCGCGACGACGATCTCGATGCCCAGCGGCTCGGCGCGCGTCTCGATGACGGCCAGCGTCTGCGGCAGCGTGTCGGCGTCGATGACGAACTTGTTCGACTTGGACTTGCCGGCGCGGCGCACCAGCGTCATCGCCTCGGCGGCGGCGGTCGACTCGTCCAGCATGGACGCGTTCGCGGTCGGCAGGCCCGTCAGGTCGCCGACCATGGTCTGGAAGTTCAGCAGCGCTTCGAGGCGGCCCTGCGAGATCTCCGGCTGGTACGGCGTGTAGGCGGTGTACCAGGCGGGCGACTCGAGCACGTTGCGCAGGATCACGCCCGGCGTCACGGTGTCGTAGTAGCCGAGGCCGATCATCTGCGTCATCAGGCGGTTCTGCGAGGCGAGCTCACGCAGTTCCGCGAGCGCTTCGGTCTCGGTGGCCGGGGCGGGCAGGTCCAGCACGAGGTCGCGCTCGTGGATGGACGAAGGCACCGCGTGCTGTGCCAGCTCCTCGAGCGACCCGACGCCGATCACGTCGAGGATGCGCGCGAGTTCGGCGGGGCGCGGACCGACGTGGCGGTCGGCGAACGGGGTGCCGTGCTCGAGAGCGGCGAGCGGAATGCGGTCCTGCGTCATCAAACGCCTCCGGGGGTGGCTGAGGGCACACGTGTCCTGTGCCCTCCCCGCTCTGTCCGTACCCCGAAGGGCGCCTGAGAGGTTCACCCACCACGAGGATGGGCTTTCACCGTCGGCGGGATTCCCCTGCGGGGACTCCACTTTCCAGAGGCGTCTCGCTCTGGCGGTCCTGGATGCCTGAGAGGTTCCCGGGGAGGGACTTGCTCCTTCGGCGCCGGGCTCGAAGCCCGGGCTCTCCCGCCTGAGTTCAGCGACTACCCGAAAAGAATACCCGCAGGCAGCCCAGGTAGTCGCTAGGGACGCGACCTACATCTCAGTGCCGAGACCGGCGAGCGCCCCGGCGACCGGGTCCGCGGGGTCGTCGCGCAACGCGGCGAGCAGGTGCGTGGTGCCCACGACGGCGTCCCCGCGCCGGGCGGCGACGAGCTTCGCCCGTTCCATCGCACGCTCCACCTTGCCGCCGCTGACGGGCAACGCGGCCAGGTCGATCCCTGCCTCCCGCAACGCCTCCGCCCCGCCCGACTCGAACTCCGGCTTCAGCTTCCTGCCAGCCACCTTCAACTGGCGGTCGACCGTCACCACCGCCTCCACCAGATCGCGAGACGACACTTCTCGCCTCGCGGCCACGGCCAGCCGTCCGGCCTCGTTGCGCACGACGGTCAGCACCGGCCCGCCCAGACCCTGGCCGCGCGCGACCCAGCGGACGAGCCAGCGCACATACCCGCCGCCCGAGTCCCCCTCCAACGCACCCGCTTTGCGCAGCAACCGCACGGCGGGCGCTTCCTCGACCTCCGCGTGCGGCCGCGCGGCATCGGCTCGCACGGCGGCGGCCGTCGCCTCGACGTCGACTCCGCGCAGTACGAACAGGTCGGCGGCACGTCCCGAACCCTGCTCCAGCAACGCGAGCGAGAGGTGGGTCGTGGTCAGCACGCCGTCGCCGGCCTGGGCGACCGCCGCGAGCAGACACTCCTCCAGCGCACGGCTGACGGGCAGCACAGTCCCGATGAGACTCTGGTCGCAGGCGGCGTTCATCAACGCCGTGACGTCCGGGTGAGCCTCGGCAACGACGCCACCGTCCTCGTCGGCCCAGAGCTCCGGCCCCCGCGCCATCGCCTGGGCCCGCAGTGACTTCACGCCGAGCTTGCGGCCGGGTCCGATGGTGTCGATCAGCGAGATCAGCAGGTTCTCGGTGCCGAGGAAGCCGAACTCCAGCCGGAACGCGCGCTTCGTCGCCGCGGCCAGCACCTTCACGACCTGGTAGGAAGGGGTGATCGTCATGCCGGAAACGCTACGGAAGAACAAGATCCGGGCGCTGCTGCCGACCGGCCACTCACCAGCGCCAGTCGGCCACGATCACAGTGCCGATCAGCTGGGCCGATCAGCTGGGCCGGTCAGCCGGTCGCCCGCTCGCGACGCCGGCGGGTCAGCTCGTCCTCGGTCATCGGGGCGATCTCGACGCCGTCCGCGCGTTCGGCCGGGAACTCGTGGATCGTGCCGGAGATCTCGCGCATCGCACCGCTGACCGCGATGCCGAACACGCCCTGGCCGCCCTGCAGCAGGTCGACGACCTCTTCCGGCGAGGTGCACTCGTAGACGGTGGTGCCGTCGGAGAAGAGCGTGATCCTCGCCAGGTCCTGCACGCCGCGACGGCGCAGGTGGTCCACCGCGACCCTGATGTTCTGCAACGAGACACCGGTGTCCAGCAGCCGCTTCACGACCTTGAGCACCAGGATGTCCTTGAAGGAGTACAACCGCTGGCTGCCGGAGCCGTGCGCCATCCTTATCGTCGGCGCGACCAGCCCGGTCCTTGCCCAGTAGTCGAGCTGCCGGTACGTGATGCCCGCGATCTGACACGCCGCGGGTCCTCGGTAACCGACGAGCTCGTCCGGCAGCGAGGAGTCCGGGAACAGTTCACCCTGCAGCCCGGATTCGGCCCTCAAGGGCGCTTCCTCGACCACGCCTGCCTCCCCTCGGAACGGCCACGAAACTCATGACCGTCAAGCCGCCACGTCCACTTCCGCGAAGCAGCGACGTCCACTCGAGTTCGACGGTAGGACCGGTCCGATGGCAGGTCAACGCGACGCGCGGAGAGAGGCGACCCTCAACCTGAGGTAGAGAGTTATACCGTCACCCGAACAAGCACGTTCAGGTGACGTTTAGTGATCGTTTAGCGGTCATAACGACCGTATGTAGTCCAATCGAGGGACAGCCAAACGAACTGCCCTCGGGTCCTCACCGAACAGAGTGCGACACGCTGAAAACTCAGGTGTCCGCGCCTCGGAAGTCCTCCGGGGAGATGGAGTCGAGGAACTCGCGGAACTTCTCCACCTCGTCCTCCTGCTCGTCCGGGATGATGAGGCCCGCCTCGGCCAGGACGGACTCCTCGGCGTGGATCGGCACGCCGACCCGCAACGCCAGCGCCACCGAGTCCGAGGGCCGCGCGGAGACCCGCACGTCGCCGTCGAACACGAGTTCCGCGAAGAACGTGCCTTCCTGCAGGTCGGTGATCCGGACCTGTTCGAGGTTGCGCCCCAGTGCCCCGATGACGTCCTTGAGGAGGTCGTGGGTGAGCGGACGAGCGGGGCGGACGCCCTGCTGCTCGAGTGCGATCGCGGTGGCCTCGACGCTGCCGATCCAAATGGGCAGGTACCGCTCGCCCTCGGTTTCGCGCAGAAGAAGGATCGGCTGGTTCTGGGGCAGCTCCACCCGCACGCCGACGACACGCATTTCGCTCATCGGGCCTCGCCTCCCTCTAATCCGTTCGGGGACGACCCGGTTTCACACCCGAGCATCCCCCGGCGTACCTCTCCGACGCTACCCGCCAAGCGGGCCCAGTGCTCAATCGTTGCGGGCAGATCGTGATCAAGAAGGCACCGTCCATCGGCTGATCAGGACTGGCGCAAGCCCGCTCGCACCAACAACGTGTGCAACGTGGTGAAGAGGTCCGCCAATTCCCGGACCGTCTCGGTATCCGAGAACGACCTGAGCAGAACCACCTCGTGATCCGCTGCCGCGCGGACCGCGCGCAGGTGCTCGCGCTCGACGCCGAGTCCGGTCATCGTCCGGATCGTGCGGAGCGCGGTGATGTCGTCGGTGGTGAACCGGCCACCGGGGCCGGGGCGCAGCAGACCGTCACGTTCCAGCTGGGACAGCTGGTCCGCGCTGAAACCGGTCTGGGCCAGCAGTTCGAGCCGCGAGATCGAGCCCGAGTCCACCGGGGTGGCGTCGAGCTGCTCGCGGATCACCTTGAGCGGCAGGTATCTGTCGCGTTGTGCGGACAGCACGAACCGCAACCTCTCGACGTCCGCCACGCTGAACTGGCGGTAGCCGGAGGCGGTGCGTGCCGGGCGGACCAGCCCCTCCGCTTCCAGGAAGCGGATCTTGGAGATGGTGACGTCGGGGAACTCGGGTCGAAGCTGCGCGAGCACAGCCCCGATGCTCGATACCCCGCGTTGTGGCCGCCCGGCCGTCACGCGTCAGGCTCCCGCGGAGCCGGGACCCGTCAGGAAGACGAGACGGAACTTGCCGATCTGGACCTCGTCGCCGTTCGCGAGAACGGCCTGGTCGACCGGCTCACGGTTGACGTAGGTGCCGTTGAGGCTGCCGACGTCGATGACGACGAACTCGCCGCTCTCCCGGCGGAACTCGGCGTGGCGGCGCGAGACCGTCACGTCGTCCAGGAAGATGTCGCTGTCGGGATGGCGCCCGGCGCTCGTCGTGTCGCGGTCCAGCAAGAACCGGGAACCGGCGTTCGGGCCGCGCTTCACCACGAGCAGCGCGGAACCGGCGGGAAGGGCGTCAACACCGGCAACGGCCGGCTCCTGTGCGGGCGCCTCGGCGCCGCCTTCCATCTCCTGGAGGAAGTCCGCCCGGAAGACGGAGGTCCGCTCCGGGGACTGCTCCGGCGGAACGCCTGGGCCGTCGTTCGTGCTCACCTGAGCTCTCCTCCTGCTGCTGGATCCGTCACTTCCGGTAAAACCTATCGCGTTGGGGTCACCGCCATCAGCGCGGCTCCCCTTCCGGCCGAAGATCCGGCGAAAGATCGACGTCACTCTTTCTCCACCAACGCCTTGTACGCCTCCGCGTCCAGCAGGCCTTCCAGCGCCTCGGGGTCGTTCAGCCTGATCTCGACCATCCAGCCCTCGCCGTACGGATCGGTGTTGACCGCGTCCGGCGACTGGACCAACGCGTCGTTGATGGCGGTCACCTCGCCGTCGAGCGGCGAGTAGAGGTCGGACACGCTCTTGGTGGACTCCACCTCGCCGAACGTGTCCCCCGCCGCCACGGTGTGACCGACCTCGGGCAGCTGGACGAAGACGACGTCACCGAGCTGTTCCTGGGCGTAGTCGGTGATGCCGACGCGCACCGTGTTCTCGCCTGTGCTGGCGATCCACTCGTGCTCCTCGGTGTAGCGAAGCTCCTCGGGAATCAACTGACTGCGCTCCTCGTGCCGAACCTGTATGGGGTGATCTTTTCACGCGACCGTGCGAGGTGTGACCCGCAGGGCCAGGAAGAACTGGTAGACGTACAGCAGCGCCGACCACAGGTAGAGGGCTCCGCCCCAGACGGTGAAGGCGTAGGCGACCGGCTGGGCGACCTGCGCCCACCCCGAGTCGCCCTGCGCGAGGAGCAGCAGCGGGAAGGCGTACAGCAGGTTGAAGGTCGCGGCCTTGCCCAGGTACGTCACCTCGAACGTGCCCCAGCCCCGTTGCCGCAGGATCAGCAGGCAGATGCCGACGACGACCTCGCGGCCCACGAGCACGAGGGCGACCCAGAGCGGCACGATGTCCCTGATCACGAACGCCAGCAGCGTGCAGAACACGTAGAGGCGGTCGGCGGCGGGATCGAGCAGGGCGCCGAGGTTGCTCATCTGGTTGAGCCAGCGCGCGAGCTTGCCGTCCAGCCAGTCGGAGAAGCCCGCGAAAACGAGGATGAGCAGCGCCCAGCCGTCTTCGCGGGGTCCGAGCAACAGGTAAAGGAACAGCGGAACACCGGCCAGCCGCAGCACGCTGAGCAGGTTCGGAATCGTCAGCAGGCGATCAGCCGGATCACGCACACCCGCACTCTAAACGAGTGACCGCGCAAGGGCTGCCGGATGGCGTCACGGCTCGCTGTGCGACTGGTCGCGGGGATGCGGATCTTGCGGGGGTGCGGCTCAGGCTGTGTGGGTGAGCGTCCAGCCGCGGCGTTGCATCTCGGCGCCGGTGATGGCGTGCGGGCGGCCCCGGTCGTCGCGACCCACCCAGCGAGCGCGGAAACCCTCGAGCACATAGGCGTGACCCCGGCTCCACACCACGCTGCACGGCGTGGTCGGCAGCGCGGAGTCGGACTCTGCGTCCTGCTGCGGCTGGGTTTCCATGGCGGTTCTCATTTCTGTCCCTCCGTGACATCAGGGATGTCGCGTGCCGGGGCTCCGGCGTTATCCCTGAGAACGAATTCTGTCCGACTGTGGTTCAGAACACGTGTCCTGTTTGGGTCCTTAGCGTTAACTGGGCCGAACGGCGCGCCGAGCTGTTCGGGCCCGAAGCGCGACGGATGAGCGGGTCCTTGCCTGCGCAACCGTTCGTCGTACGCCGATGACCGCACAACGCCGATCCACGATCGGCCGGGACGCACCGCGCGTTTGAACCGCCCCTTGTCCGGGTATGGACCCCACGACCTGTCCGGTGGGGCGGCCGCTCCCGTACGGTGGTGTCCGCAGCGGTTGAGCCACCAGCCGCAATCGGGGCCGCTGCGTGGCGGCTTCCTGTATTCGAGAGGAAGTGCTTCGGTGACTGTGCAGGATCCGCGTGCGGAGCAGATCGAGCTGAAGGTGCGGCAGCCGGCGCCCGGAGTCACCGTGCTCGCCGTGTCCGGCGAGGTCGACATGGTGTCCGCGCCCGCGTTGCGCGAAGCCCTGATCAACGGTCTCGGCGACGGTGGCGTCTTCGTCGTGGACATGGGCAGTGTGACGTTCCTCGGTTCCGCCGGACTCGCCGTCCTCGTCGAGGCCGCGAAGCTGGCACAGCAGGAGAACGCCTCGCTCAAGGTCGTGGCGAAGGCACGGGCCGTGACGCGTCCGTTGGAGGCGACCGGGCTAGGCGAGGTCTTCAGCCTGCACGACTCCGTCGACTCCGCGCTGGCCTAACGCCTCCGGACGACGAGTCGGTTGCCCGCCGCGGTGAGCGCCTCGGCGACGTCGTGGAGGGCCTGCGCGATCCCGCCCTCCTCCACGCCGAGTCCGCTGAGTTCGACGGTCAGCGGCACGGTGCCCCCGCGTGCCGCCGTGGTGAGCGTGCGGCGCAGCGCCGGGCCGGCCTCGACGGGCACGTTCCCGCGCACGACCGCTACTACGCCGGAGGAGGTCTCGTGGATCTGGACGTCGCATTCGGGCGCCGTTCTGGCCATGGGCAGCATGGGCGAACGGGCTCGCCGCAGGCGCACGGTCGTGCCGCTCGCCCTGCGGTGGATCTCGACGTCGTCCACGCTCTCCCGCATGAGCAGGAGACCTCGTCCGCGCATGGTCAGTGCCGGAGGCGGCACGCGCCACTGGCCGTGGTCGGTGACGTCCACATGGACGGAGCCGTCCGGTTCGCAGTGGGCACGCACCTCCACGGTGCCGAGTGCGGCCCCCGGATAGGCGTGTTCCACCGAGTTGTTGACCGCCTCGCTGACCGCGAGGACCAGATCGCTCGCTTCGTCCTCGCCGAAACCGGCACCGTGCAGCCATTCGCGAAGCTGGTGCCGCACCGGCGCCACCTCGCGCGCGTCCGCCGGGAAGCGGAGGGCCAGAGAATCTTCGTGCACAAGCACAGCGCTCCTCCGGTCGATTGCCTTCAGCAGGTGACTTCCCTGAGCGCCCAGTCAGTACACGTGTGAAATGAGATCGATTCGGGTACGGCAACGACATGCCGTCCCTCAGCAGAACGGACTACGAGGTGGCTGTGACTCAACTGTCAGGCGTCGAGCTCCGGATGGCGGCGGATCCCACTCAGCTGTCCATCGTGCGTGCGGTCGCCGCGGACATCGCGATGCGGCAGGACTTCGACCTCGACTCGATCGAGGACCTGAAGCTCGCCGTGGACGAGACCTGTTCCACGCTGATCACGCTGGCGGCCCAGGACGCCGTGCTCAGCTGCCACTTCGCGGTGGACGACAAGGGTTCCGTCCACGTCGCGGCGAAGATCTCCGCGAAGTCCGCCGCCGGGCCCGACGAGGCCAGCTTCGGCTGGCGGGTCCTGACCGCGCTCGTCGACTCCGTGCAGACGCGAGTGGAGGAGACCGAAGGGTTCCTGGTCCACATCAACCTCGTGAAGTCCACGGCAGGGGCGGTGGATGCGTGACCGGATCGGAAGAGGCGATCAGGACCGAGGAGAAGAAGAAGACCCGGTCGGGTGATTACGACCACCTGGCGCCGTTGTTCGCCGAGCTGTCGGGAACCCCCGAAGGCCCGGCACGCGAGACGTTGCGGGACAGGCTCGTCACCGAGCATCTCCCGGTCGCCCAGCACATCGCCCGCAGATTCGGCCACCGCGGCGAGCCGCACGAGGACCTGGTGCAGGTCGCGACGGTCGGCCTGATCAACGCGGTCGACCGGTTCGATCCCGAACGCGGCAGCGACTTCCTGTCGTTCGCGGTGCCGACGATCATGGGTGAGGTCCGGAAGTACTTCCGTGACTCCAGCTGGTCGGTGCGGATGCCGAGGCGGCTCAAGGAGCTGCACCTGGCGATCAACGCGGGTACCTCGCGGCTGGCCCAGTCACTCGGTCGCGCCCCGACGCCGTCGGAACTGGCCGAGCACCTCGGCCTGTCGCGCGAGGAGATCCACGAAGGACTCGCGGCCGGAAACGCTTACCAGAGCGCGTCCCTGGACGACATGCTGATGTCGGAGGACTCGTCGATCTCGCTGGGCTCGACCATCGGCGAGGAGGACCCCGAGATCGCGATGATCGAGCAACGCGAGGCACTGCACCCGTTGCTGGAGAAGTTGCCGGAACGCGAACGCAAGATCGTGGTCATGCGCTTCTTCGGCAACATGACCCAGACCCAGATCGCACAGAAGGTCGGCATCTCCCAGATGCACGTCTCGCGCCTGCTCGCGAAGACGTTGCGTCAGCTGCGGGACGTGCTGGAGGAGTAGGCACGAACACGGCGCCGGGCCGCGTTGACGATCTGGCGCCGTTCGTCCTCCCCCATGCCACCCCACACGCCGTACGGCTCCTGGGCCTCGAGCGCGTGGGCACGGCATCGTTCGAGCACCGGGCAGTGCCCGCAGATCGCCTTCGCCTTGTCCTCACGGGCCGCTCGCGCGTAGCCGCGTTCGTTGTCGGGGTGGAAGAAGACCGCACTGTTCTCACCGCGGCACAGGCCGTCCATCTGCCAGTCCCAGACCTCGGTGACCGGCTTGGGCAGACGGGTGGTGCAGGTCATCGCGACTCCCTGGGGACTAGGGGAAAGAGTTGCGATCACTGCGTACCCGTGGCCTGACCAGGGATAAACCTGCTACAGCCGTTCGGGTGCGCCAATCCCCAGCAGGGACAGGCCCAGCGTGAGCACCCGTGACGTCAGCGTGAGCAGGTGCAGACGCGAGTCCTGCAACTCCTGGGTCTCCGCCGTCGCCACCGGGCAGTCGTTGTAGAAGGCGGAGAACGCCGTCGCCGTCTCGAACAGGTAGGTCGTGAGCTTGTGCGGCGCCAGCTCGTCGATGGCCGCCTGGATGGCCGTGGGCAGCTGCAGCAGCTTCAACGCCAGTTCCCGCTCGGCCTGCTCCCGCAGCACCAGCGGCGCGTCGTGGGGCGCCTCACGCCCGACCTTGCGGCCGATCGACAGGATGCGCGCGTTCGCGTACTGGATGTACACCGACGTGTCGCCGGTCTTGGCGAGCATCTTCTCCCAGGTGAAGACGTAGTCCTTCTCCCGGTCGTTGGAGAGGTCCGCGTACTTCACCGCGCCGAGTCCGAGGGTGCGGGCGAGCGCGTCCTTCTCCGCACCCTCCACTTCGGAGGATTCCGGCATCACCTGGTAGGAGTTCTCTACGGCCTCGGTGAGGAGGTCGATCAGCTTGATCGTGCCGCCGGCCCGCGTCCGGATCGTCTTGCCGTCGGACCCGAGGATCGTGCCGAACCCGGTGTGCACGGCGGTGTGCGCGTCGTCGAGCCACCCTGCCTGCTTCGAGGTGGCGAAGATCATCTGGAAGTGCTGGGCCTGCGGCGTGCCGACGACGTAGATCAGGTCGTCGACCTTGCGCTCCCGCACCCAGTACCGCACGGTCGCGAAGTCGGTGGTGGCGTAGCCGTAGCCGCCGTCGCTCTTGCGCACGATCAGCGGCAGCCGGTCGCCCTCGCGGTTGCTGAACCCCGGCGGGAACACGCACAGCGCGCCGTCGCTGGTCTCGATGAGACCCTTCTGCTGCAACTCGGTGATGGTGTCCGCGAGGTACGGGTTGTAGAAGCTCTCGCCGTAGTTGTCGCCGGCCGTCAGGCCGATGCCGAGCAGTTCGTAGACCTGGTTGAAGTGCCGCTGCGACTCGCCCACCAGCTCGTGCCACAGCGCCAGCGTCGCCTCGTCGCCGCCCTGCAGCAGCACCACCCGGCGCCGTGCGCGGTCGGCGAAACCCGGCTCGTTGTCGAACTTCTGGCGCGCCTGCTGGTAGAACGCGTTGAGGTCGCTGATCTCGTGGTCGGCGCCGTGGCCCTCGTCCGTCAGGTGCTCGATGAGCATGCCGAACGGGGTGCCCCAGTCGCCGAGGTGGTTGTGCGGGATGACCTCGTGCCCGGCGAAGGTCAGCAGCCGGCAGAACGCGTCGCCGATGATCGTCGACCGCAGGTGCCCGACGTGCATCTCCTTGGCCACGTTGGGGCTGCTGTAGTCGATCGCGATCCGCCGGGGCTCCTCGGTCTCGGGCACCCCGAGCCGGTCGTCGGAAAGCAGCTTCGCGGCCTCGGCCTCCAGCCACTCGCGGCGCAGCCTCAGGTTGATGAAGCCGGGGCCGGCGATCTCCGGCGTCTCGATCGCGTCCCCGGCGTCCAGGTGCTCCACGATGAGGGCGGCGACCTCGCGCGGGTTCCTGCCGAGCTTCTTCGCGAGGCTCATCGCGACGTTGCACTGGTAGTCGGCACCGTCTCGGTTGGACGGTCGGATCAGCGCTTCCGCGGCGGTGATGTCCACGTCCAGGGCGACGCGCAACGCCCGCGCGACCCGCTGGCCCAGTTCGAGCCCGACATCCCCACGCAGCACTGAACCCACCTCTCGACCGCTGGCTTGTTCACCCGAGTATTTCACCCGCGGCAAAGCGAGTTCACCACCGCCCGAGCAACAACGCCCCGCCACCGACGAGCGCGGCGACGCTGATCGCCCCGAAGAACGTCACCCAGCCCAGCGCCGGCACCCCGGTCAGCCACGCGAGCTGGTCGGCGTCCGACCGGGGGGCCTGCCGCCGCCACCGCTTGACCTGCAGCTCCCACACGGGCCGGACCCCGCCCAGCAACAGGAACCAGGCGAACACGTACGCGGCCGCGTCCCGGACCTCGACGGAGGCGTAGAAGGAGACGAAGAAGAACACCCCGCCCGTGACGATGATGGACAGCACGCCGAACACGTTGCGGATCATGATGAGCATCGCGGCGAGGAACCCGATGCTGATCCACAGCATCAGCTGGATCTGCTCGGTGGTGATCAGCACGGCCGCGCCGAACCCGAGCAGGGACGGCGCGACGTACCCGGCCAGCGCGGTCAGCACCATGCCCGGCCCGCGGGGCTTGCCGCGCGACACGGTGAGCCCGGACGTGTCGGAGTGCAGCTTGATCCCGCTCAGCCGCCGTCCGGTCAGCACGGCCAGCAGGGCGTGCCCGCCCTCGTGGGCAATGGTGATGACGTTGCGGGTGACCCGCCAGATCCCGTGCAACGCGACGGCCAGGAACGCGGCGGCCGCCGTCCCCCACGTGATCAGCACTTCGTCGGTCAACAACTCGGAAGGCATCGCGACATCGAAACAGACGCGCCGTGAGAGCCGCATGTGGGCTCTCCCGGCGCGTCTGTGCAGGACCAGGTCAGTGCTTGATCCTGTTCTTGTTCATCCGCTCCGTCTTGGGATCGACCACCGCCTGCTCGTGGGTGATCGGTTCCTCGCGCCGCTGCGCGGCCGGGATCGGCTCGGTGACCGCCGAGGTGCTGACCGCCGGGTCCATCTGCTCGATGCGCGGCGACCCGTCCCGCTCGTCGCGGAACGCCTCCGAGCGGGGCTCCGGCAGCGCCGGCTCCTCCTCCTCGACCAGCTTGCGGCGCGCGGGCATGACCGCGAGCAGCAGACCGAACAGCGCGATGCCGAGGTGCAGCCAGTTGTCGTTGACGTTGACCGCCAACGGGTTGCCGAACCGCTCGGCCGGGTTCTGGGCGAGGATCCCCGTGATCATCAGGTCCCACACGAAGAGCACTCCGAAGCCGGCGAACAGCAGCCAGCCGTACAGCCGCGCGAGGCCAGAACCGAGAGCCGTGAGCAGACCGAGCACGCCGACGGCCACCATCACCAGGTTGTGCAACGGGTTCACCGAGAACCCGAGCACGAACGAGTTGGCCGCCCAGTCACCCATTCCGGTGCGGGTGAAGCCCACGATGCCGAACACGATGAACGCGATGCCGGCCAGTCCGGCCAGCACCTGCACCGGCTGCAGACCGGCGATCTTGATGCGGTGGGTCATGACGCCCTCCAGGCTCCGTCTTGTCGCTCGGCGGACTACCCCGGGCTCACCGTGACCAAACGCCTCCGGCTAGCTGTGACCCTTGCGGCCGATGCCCGCGTACGCGCCCGGCACCACGGCCGGCGCCTCGATCGACAGGCCCTCCATGAGCTGCTCGACCGGTGTCGGGTGCGACACCACGAGGAACCCGCCGGCCGGCAGCGCGTGCCGGTAGCGGCGCACGACGCGGCCCGGTCCGGTGGCGTCGTCGACGTACCTCAGGACGTCGACCATCAGCACCGCGTACGGCTCGCGCGGGTCGAGGTGGGACAGCACGCCGGGATGCCGCAGCACCTGGTCCGGACGGCGCAGGTCCGCCTCGATCGCGCACGCCCGCGGTTCGCCGCGCAGCAGTCCGCGGGAGAACGCGACCGTCACCGGGTCCGAGTCCACGTAGACGACCCTGGCGTCGGGCAGTGTCTGGTGCGTGGCGCCGCAGGTCGGGATGCCCGAGCCGAGGTCGAGGAACTGGCGCACGCCCGCCGCCCAGCAGTGGCGGACGGCGTGGCGCAGGAAGGTTCGCTGAGCCCGCGTCACGAGCGGCAGTTCCGGGTCGATCCGGACCGCCTGCTTGGCGAACGCGCGGTCGGCGGCGTAGTTGTGCGCGCCGCCGAGGTAGAAGTCATGGATACGCGCGGCGTTCGGCCGACGTACGTCGACCTCGTAGCGTGCGAAGGCGGGGACCGCAGCCATTCGCAGAGCGTAACTGGCGCCTAGACCATTCGGGCGAAGTTTTCGAAGATTCTTTGGGTCCGTCTGACATGGACTCTCCGGCGGGAGGGCCCGGTCCACCCCACACAGACCGGGCCACGTAGCGCGTACGGGGATCGAACCCGTGTTTCCGGAGTGAGAATCCGACGTCCTGACCACTGGACGAACACGCCTGGAACGAGCATTGATGCACAAATGCTCGCCGAAATAGAAGAAAGTGAACTAGCAGGTCACAGCTTGGAGGGCGCCCCGGCCCATTCATCTGCTCGGATCATGTGAACAATGATGACCGAGAGCGCACGCTCGCCGCAAAGGAATTAATCGAGCCACGTCAGAGCGAGCCACAGTGCGGCCCGCGCATCGGCCGTTCCAAGATCACGACCGAGCAGCCGTTCGACGTGTGAGATCCGGTGCCGGACGCTGTTGCGGTGCACGCCGAGCACCGTCGCGGCCCGGTCCCAGCCGCCGTGCTGGGCGAGCCAGACCCTCAGCGTGCCGATCAGTTCGGGGCGCCCGAGGAGCGGTGCCAGCTGCCGGCGGGCGAACTCCCTGGCCGCGACCGGGTCCACCAGGGACGCCAGGTCGGACGCCGGGAAGGCGGGCTCGCCGGTGGCCAGGGCCCTGGCGAGCAACGCCGAGGCCTCGTCCACGGCGCGCTCCACACCGGTCTCCGCGACCGGTGACGAGACCCCGACCGGTCCCGACACCTCCAGCCCGGAGGCCACCAGCGCCAGGAAACCGCCGTCCAGCACGGAAACCAGCGGCCCGTACCGCTGTGCCAGCACGTCGTAGTCGGCGCGCGACTCCCCCGCCACCACGCGGTAGGGGCCGGGCCCGAGGACCTTCTCCACCCCGGACACCTGCGACCGCAGCACGGCCGAGGCGGCGAGCCGGGCGATCCGGCCGCGTTCGCTCTCCAGGTCACGGCGCAGCAGCCCGAGCAACGCGAGCGCCACCGCGACGACGGCCCGTTCGGCGGGCGACAGCGGTGTCACCCGGCGCACGACCAGCACGGCGGACTCGACGGGATCGAACGTCACGTGGTCCTCACCCACCTGGGCCGAGGCCGAACGGGGTCCCCGGCCCGACGACACCCGCGCGGCGAGCGAGGCGACGTCCTCGGGCGCCGAAGCCGGATCCACCAGGTCGGCCCGGCAGTTCAGCACCACGGCGAGGGTCGTCAGCACCGACTCGACGGGACGGACGCGGGTCGCGGCACGGGTCAGCGCGCGCTGGCTGTCGGCGAGCATCCGTTGCTCCCGCACGGCGATCTCCGCGAGCAACGCGCCGAGTGCCTGCGAGACCGCCAGGAACGGCGTCGACGGCGGCACCTCCAGCAGCGGCATGCCCTGCGCCTCGCAGGCCTCCACCAGCGACGACGGCACCGTCGGGAACTCCGGCTCGATGCCGAAGCCGATCGCCGAGACGCCGGAGGACACCAGCCCGGCGACGTACGCGGGCACGTCGGACGGGAACCGCACGCCGGCCGTGAGCAGCAGCTCCTCGCCGACCAGGTACGGCGTCGGGTCCTCCAGCTCGGACACGTGCGCCCAGCGGACCGGCCGGTCGAGCGCGCCGGCTCCACACAGGACGGTCAGCCCGAGGTCGACTCGGGCCACGAGATCCTGCAGTGGGACGGTTTGCACAACCATGGTGCGGCAATTGTGCACAACGACCACTTACCGGCGCCAGCCCGCGTTCCTACTGTGACCTGCAACCCAAGGAGGTCCGACAGTGGCTCTCGACTACGCGGTGATCGCCGCCTACGTGCTCGGCATGATCGGCATGGGCTGGTGGGGCATGCGCCGCGCCACCAGCAAGAGCGAGTACCTGGTCGCCGGACGCAGGCTCGGCTTCACGATGTACTCCGGCACCATGTCGGCCGTCGTGCTCGGCGGCGCGTCGACCATCGGTGGTGTCGGGCTCGGCTACAAGTACGGCATCTCCGGCGCCTGGATGGTCTTCGCGATCGGTCTCGGCATCCTGTTGCTCAGCGCGCTCTTCGCGCGCCGGATCGTCCGGTTGAAGGTCTACACCGTCTCGCAGATGCTCGACCTCCGCTACGGCGGCAACTCCAGCATGGTCTCCGGCCTGGTGATGGCGGCGTACACGCTGATGCTCACCGTCACGTCCACGATCGCGTACTCCACCATCTTCAACGTCCTCTTCGGACTGCCGAAGTCCGTCGGCGTGATCATCGGTGGCGGCATCGTGGTGCTGTACAGCGTTCTCGGCGGCATGTGGTCGATCACGCTCACCGACATCGTGCAGTTCGTCGTGAAAACGGTCGGCATCCTGTTCCTGCTGCTGCCGATCAGCCTCGCCACCGCGGGCGGCTTCGACGGCATCCAGGAGCGGCTGAACGACCCGGCGATGTTCGAGGTCGGCAACATCGGCGTCAGCACGATCATCACGTACCTGCTGATCTACGTGTTCGGTCTGCTCATCGGCCAGGACATCTGGCAGCGTGTGTTCACCGCCAAGTCGCCTCAGGTCGCGACGTGGGGCGGCATCACGTCCGGCCTCTACTGCCTCGTCTACGCGGTCGCGGGTGCGTTGATCGGCCTCGCGGGCAAGGCGCTGTACCCCGACATCGCGAACAAGGACGAGGCGTTCGCGACGATCGTGGAGAACCTGCTGCCCACCGGTGTGCGCGGCCTCGTGCTCGCCGCCGCGCTGGCCGCGATGATGTCCACCTCGTCCGGTGCCCTCATCGCCTGCGCCACGGTGGCGTCCAACGACATCTGGCGCAGGAAGACCGACTCCGACGTCCACAACAACCGGATGTTCACGCTCGTGATCGGTGTCGTCGCGATCGCCATCGCGGTGGCGCTGAACGATGTCGTGGCCGCGCTGACCGTCGCCTACAACATCCTCGTCGGCGGGCTGCTGGTCGCGATCATCGGCGGTCTGGTGTGGAAGCGCGGTACCCGGCTCGGCGCGATGGCGTCGATGGCGGTGGGCTCGCTGACGGCGATCGGGTTCATGGTGTTCGTGGACGTGTACGCCAACGAAGCCATCTACTACAGCCTCGGCGCGTCCTTCGTGACGTACGTCGTGGTCAGTCTCGCCACCCCTGCCACGGATCCGGCGGTGCTCGCGACGTGGGACCGCCGGGTGGCCGGTGACGCGACCGAAGAGGAACTGGTGAACGCATGATCGGCCCCGTCGACTCCTCGCGGGTCCCGCGTTACGCGGGCCCGGCGACCTTCGCCCGGCTGCCGCGCCTCGACCAGGTGGCGCACGCGGACGTCGCGGTGGTGGGAGTCCCGTTCGACACCGGCGTCTCGTACCGGCCGGGCGCGCGGTTCGCGCCCGCGGCCGTGCGGGAGGCGTCCCGGCTGCTGCGCCCCTACAACCCAGGGTTGGACGTGTCGCCGTTCGAACGCCTGCAGGTCGTGGACGGCGGGGACATCGCGGTCAACCCGTTCCACATCGGCGAGGCCATCGAGACGATCGAACAGGCGTCTTCCGATCTGCAGCGCGACGGCACCCGGCTGGTCACCATCGGCGGTGACCACACGATCGCGCTTCCGTTGCTGCGGGCGGTGTCGCGGATCCACGGGCCGGTGGCGCTGCTGCACTTCGACGCGCACCTCGACACGTGGGACACCTACTTCGGCGAGCCGTACACGCACGGGACGCCGTTCCGGCGGGCGGTCGAGGACGGGATCCTCGACACCGAGGCGATCTCGCACGTCGGCACGCGCGGACCGTTGTACGGCAAGAAGGACCTGGAGGACGACCGGCGGCTCGGGTTCGGCATCGTGACGTCGTCGGACGTGATGCGGCGGGGCGTGGACGAGACCGTGGACGCGCTGCGGCAGCGGATCGGTTCGCGCCCGCTGTACGTGTCGATCGACATCGACGTGCTGGACCCGGCGCACGCCCCCGGCACCGGGACGCCCGAGGCGGGCGGGATGACGTCGCGGGAACTGCTGGAGATCGTGCGCGGGTTGCGCGGCCTGAACCTGGTGGGCGCCGACGTCGTGGAGGTGGCGCCCGCCTACGACCACGCGGACATCACGTCTGTGGCAGCCTCGCACGTAGCTTATGACCTGGTGGGCCTGTTGGCGTTGAAGGAGGGGCAGTGACGCGCAACGGCGGTGACGTCGTGGTCGAAACGCTGGAGGCGCTCGGCGCGCACACGGTGTTCGGCATCCCCGGTCAGCACGCCCTGGGCCTGTTCGACGCCCTGCGCCGGTCCGAGCTGCGGTACGTGGGTTCGCGGACCGAGGTCAACGCCGCGTTCGCGGCCGACGGCCACGCGCGGATCACCGGTTCGGTGACGCCGCTGCTGGTGTCGACCGGGCCCGGCGCGCTGCAAACCCTTGCCGGACTGCAGGAATCGGCCGCCGGGTCGGCGCCGGTGCTGGGCATCTCGTCCCAGATCCCCTCGGCCGGCCTCGGTGGCGTGCGGGGCGGGTACCTGCACGAGCTGACCGATCAGCTGGCCTCGTTCCGCGACGTGGTCAAGCACGCGCGGGTCGTCCGGCACGCGTCGCAGATCCCGTCGGCGCTGGCCGAGGCGTGGGAGATCGCGCTGACCGCGCCGTTCGGGCCGGTGTGGGTGGAGATCCCGCAGGACGTGCTGCTGGGGCCCGCCTCCGTGCCGCCCGTGACGTCGGTGGCGTGGTCGCCGCGCGAACTGCACCCGCGGGCCGAACTGGTCGAGGAGGCCGTGCGGCTGCTGAACGGCGCCGACCGGCCGGTGATCCTCGCCGGTGGCGGCGCGCTCGGCGCGTCGGCCGAACTGCTGGAGCTGGCGGAGAAGCTGCGGGCGCCGGTCGTGTCGACGTTCGGCGGCAAGGGCAACTTCCCTTGGGAGCACCCGCTTTCCGCGCAGTCGTGGCTGGAGGACCGGCACACCACGGAGTTCCTCGCCGACGCGGACGTGCTGCTCGTCGTCGGATCGGGACTGGGTGAGCTGTCGAGCAACTACCGGACGTTCCGGCCGCGCGGCGCGGTGGTCCAGATCGAGGCCGACCTCGGCAAGCTGGAGTCGAACTACCCCGCGCTCGGCATCCACGCCGACGCCCGGCATGCCTTGCGCGCGTTGGCTTCCGGCGTCACGGCCCGCGCCGTGGACGGTGCCGCGGAGGAACGGGTGCGGGGGCTGCTGGCAAGCGTGCGGGACCGGTTCTCGGAGCAGGAGCTCGACCTGGAGTGGCAGGTGCTCGCCGCGCTGCGGGCGGCGGTTCCGGACGGCACGCCGACCTGCTGGGATATGACGATTCTGGCGTACTGGGCCTGGTCGGCCTGGGATCCGCGGGGTGGCGCGCAGTTCTCCGCCCAGGGCTCCGGCGGGCTCGGCTACGGCTTCCCGGCCGCGCTCGGGGTCGCGGCGGCCGTCGACGGGCCGGTGCTCGCGGTGTCCGGCGACGGCGGCGCGATGTACGGGATCTCGGAGCTCGCGACGGCCGCGCAGCACGGGTCGCGGGTCGTGTGGCTGATCGTCGACGACGGCGGCTACGGCATCCTGCGCGAGTACATGACCGACGCGTTCGGCCAGGCCACCGCCACCGAACTGGCCCGCCCGGACTTCGTGGCACTCGCCGGGGCGTTCGGGGTGCCCGCTACCCGTAGCACACCCGAGTCGCTGAGCGAGGACCTCGCCAAGGCGTTCGCCGGGGACGGCCCGCACGTGGTCGTGCTGCCCGCGGTGTTGCGCATGTTCGCCCCCACGCACCTGGAGCACACGTGATCGTCGCGAACTTCGTCAACGGCACCTCCGTCACCGCTGAAGAGACCTCACCGCTCATCGATCCCGCCACCGGCGAGGAGTTCGGCCGCGCGGTCGTCTCCCGGGCCGCCGAGGTCGACGCCGCGGTGCGTGCCGCCGAGGCGGCCTTCCCCGCGTGGTCGCGCACCACGCCCGGCGAACGCCAGCTGGCGTTGCTGAAGCTCGCCGACCTCCTCGAAGCGAACGCCGAGGCTGTCGCCAGTGCGGAGGTCCGCGAGACCGGCAAGATCCGCTCGGTGCTGCTGGACGAGGAGATTCCGCAGTGCGTGGACCAGATCCGGTTCTTCGCCGGTGCGGCAAGGGCTCTGGGCACCGCCGCCGCGGGTGAGTACGTGCCCGGCCACACCTCGTACCAGCGGCGTGAGGCGGTCGGCGTGATCGCGCAGATCACGCCGTGGAACTACCCGCTGATGATGGCCGTGTGGAAGATCGCCCCGGCCCTGGCGGCGGGCAACACGGTGGTGTTGAAGCCGGCCGACACCACGCCCTCCTCCACCGTGCTGCTGGCCACGCTCGCCGCGTCCGTTCTCCCGGCGGGCGTGTTCAACGTCGTGCTGGGCGACCGCGACACCGGCCGGCTGCTGGTCGAGCACCCCGTGCCCGCCATGGTGTCGCTGACCGGTTCCACCCGCGCCGGCGTCGAGGTGGCCCGCAGCGCCGCGGCGACGGTGAAGCGCACGCACCTCGAACTCGGTGGCAACGCGCCGGTCCTGGTGTTCGACGACGTGGACGTCGCCGCCGCAGCGGAAGGCGTTGTGGGCGCGGCGTTCTACAACGCGGGCCAGGACTGCACCGCCGCGTCACGCGTGCTGGTGCACTCGGCCGTGCACGACGAGTTCGTTGCCGCACTGGTGAAAGCCGCTTCGTCGCAGGTTCCCGGCACCGACTTCGGGCCGTTGAACAGCCAGGCCCAGCTGGACCGCGTGCTCGGCCTGCTGTCCCGCACGTCCGGTACCGTCCACTGTGGAGGAAAGAGGCACGGCTCTGAGGGCTTCTTCCTGGAACCTACGGTCGTTTCCGGCCCCGGTCAGGGCGACGAACTGGTCCAGGAGGAGGCGTTCGCGCCGCTGATCACCGTGCAGGCGTTCGGTTCCGACGACGAGGCGATCGCTCTGGCCAACGGGGTTCCGCAGGGACTCGCGTCCTCGATCTGGACCCGCGACACGGGCCGGGTCGCGGCGCTGACCGCACGGCTCGACTTCGGCATCGTCTGGGTCAACACGCACGGCCTCGTCGCGGCCGAGATGCCGCACGGCGGGTTCGGCGCCTCGGGTTACGGCAAGGACCTGTCGATGCACGGCCTGGAGGACTACACGCGCGTCAAGCACGTGATGATCGCGCACTGAGCATTGCCCGGAACGGCACCGGATGGTGCAGCAGGCTGGCCGAGACGAACGCGGACACGACCCGCCGGCGCAGCCTGCACCGTCGCGGTCCGTCCACTCCAGACCGAGCTTGGCCCGCAACGCCGTGAGGTCGCTGGGAATCCTGGCGTGGGCGCGCACCAGCCGTTCCGCCTCCTGCCCGGCCTGCTCTCCACCGAAACAACAGCAGCTGCGGCGAGGTGCTAGCCCTCGTCAGCCGCGCGAACGGGTCGGCGCGGTAGCCGTCGCGCACCGCGGCGGCGATGACCGGGTGCGCGACCTGCATCAGCACCACCCGCCCCAGCACAACCAGCTCGAACCGGGTTCACCAGCCCAGCCGCCACGTCACTGACTCAGGTCCCAGCGTCACGACCATGATCATTCCGTGTGCCGCACACCACCAGCTGAAGTTCAATCACCCCAACGAGCTGCGGTGTTCCAGCGGGCCCGCATACGGATCACCCAGGATGCGGAGGCTCTCCGCGGTCACCACGGCCTCGAACCCCACCGAGCGCACCTCGTACCCACCCTGCACCGGACTGATCTCGAGGTTCGTCACCTCCTCGGGGAGGTCGGCGGCCCGCACGCCGCCGAAGACGACGTCTCGTACCGGCTCCTCCGACGAGCGGTAGCGCACCGTCCCACCGTTCTCCACGCGGCTGAGCCGCCACGGCAAAAACACCGGGAACACGTCGGTCGCGTCGGCCCAGCCCTCCGCCATCGCGACCAGTTCCAGGACGAGGGTGCGCACATACTCGGTCTCCCCCGCGAGGTCGTCGCGCAACGGCCCCAGAATCACCCGCACGATCTCCGCGCCGTACTCGGGGTACCAGATGAGGTTGAACGCGTTGTCGTCGGCGTGCTCGCGGAGCACCTCGGCGACGGCGGGATTCGTGGTGTGCTCGGCGATCCGCTCCAGCACCCAGGAGTAGACGCCGTGTGAGGCGTTCCAGATCTTGCCGTACCAGGTTCCGGCGCGGTACACGAAGAAGTCACTGGACATCGGTATCACTCCAAGCGGAGTGCCCCGGGACGATCCGATGTGGACCGTCCCAGGCCCCCTCGCCGTGATTCGGGTTGTCGTGTCAGAGGACCCTAGCCGACTGCGCGGGCCAGTTGCCCTGCCCGCCGTCCCACTGCTGGACGGGCGCGTCAAAGCCCGTCGCGGTGCCCTTCCACATGTATGAACGCGTCAGGCCGTTGTCGAAGTTGTAGAACGCGACGACGTCGGCGCGGCCGTCACCGTTGTAGTCGCCGGACGTGACACGCGCGGTCTGGGCCGGCCAGTTGCCCGGCAGACCGTCCCACTTCTCCGACCAGCCGTCGAACGACGTCGCGGTGACGTAGAAGACCAGCAGCTTGGTCTGGCCGCCGGGGTAGTTGTAGAACGCGCCGATGTCGGAGCGGCCGTCGCCGTTCCAGTCGCCGGAGACGTACCGGGCCTGCGAGCCGCCCCAGCCGGTAACCTCCTTGCGGTGCACCGGGGCGGTGAAGCCGTCGGCGGTCGCCTCGAACGTCCACAGCGCCATCCGGCCGTCGCCGTGGTCGTAGGCCGCGGTGACGTCGACCCGGCCGTCGCCGTTGTAGTCACCGGCCAGGTAGGTGCCCTTGGCCTGCCTCCACTGGTTCTGGCCGCTGTCCCACTTCGCCACGGGCGCCTCGAAGCCGGTCGCCGTGCCGGACCAGACGAAGAGCTTCGTCTGGTCGTTGCCGAGGTCGTAGAACGCGGCGATGTCGGCCTTGCCGTCGGCGTTGAAGTCGCCGGCGAGGACCTTCGACGTCTGGGCCGGCCAGTTGCCGGCACCACCGGTCCACTTCTCCTGCCAGTCGGCGTAGCCGGTGGCACCGGCGTAGAAGACGAGGATCTTCGTGTCACCGCCGTCGTAGTTGTAGAAGGCCGCCGTGTCGGCCTTGCCGTCGCCGTTGAAGTCACCGCTCAGGAACCGGGCGCGGTTGAGGTCGAAGCCACCGGCCGGACCGGTCAGCTTGAACTCGGGAGCGCCGAGACCGTCCTGGCCGCCGGTCCAGACCGGAAGGCCGAGTGTGAAGCCTCCCACGTCGTACGCGGCAGTGAGGTCGTCGACGCCGTCACCGGTGAAGTCGTTGCGGGTGGGCACCTTCGTAGTCGCGGTGGCGACGCCCGAGGCAGGACCGTCCTGCCCGTCGCGCACCGGCACGACGCGGTAATACCACCTCTGCTTGGCAGCCAGCGCGCTGTGGGTGAAACGAGGAGTGATCGCCGTCGCGACCAAAGTGGATGCACCGATCGGCACGTCCGCGGTCTGCGCGGCGTACACCTTGAACGACTGGTTGCCCCTGGCCACCCAGGTGAGGTTGATCGCGTGGCGTGGCGCGGCGACGGCGCTCACGTCGAGGAACTCGGAGGCGAACCACGACCCAAGGTTGTCGACCCTGGCCGCCGTGCTGCCCTGCCTGGTCTCGGACACACCGAGGCACCCGTGCTGCCATGAGGCGGCGTTCAGACCGACCAACTGCGGCACCCCGCCGACCTCGCGGAACACCGGTCCGCCCGCGTCGCCCTTGCAGGTGTCGACGCCGTCGTTGCCGGTCAGCGCGACGGTCTGGCCGTTGCTCGACCCGACGGTGAACAGAGACGTGCGCGGACGGTCCGGCACCCACTCGGTGACCGTGCGACCGAAGCCACCCGCGCGTAGCACCTCGCCCTGCGCGGGAGCGGCGCCGATGGCGATCGGCGCGACGTCCCCGACGGCTTCCTTAAGGCGCACGAGAACCACGTCGCGGTCGTCCTTCTCGACGACACGGGCGATGCCGATCGTCCTGCCGGCCAGCGAAACCGTGGCGCCGTCCGGTGTGCATCCCTTCGCGGTCAACACCCACACCGGGTCGACGAGCACCCCGGAGCACGCCGCCATCGCGGACTTCGAAATCTTCGCGAGGAACTTGTAAGAGCCGTCGGGCACAACCGTGCCCCCGGACAACGCCATCGACGGCGACGCGACGAGCCCGGCCGTCACTGCCGCGGTGACGACGGCGCCGGCCGCCGCTCTGGGCCACGATCTCATGTTTCTTCTTCCTCAAGTCTTCTTGTCGTGCCGCACCGCTGTCCGGCGCGTGGAACAGCACGCCCGCGGTGAGGCCGGCGCGCTGCGGAGCCCCACGTCAGGGCTTGATCTCCAGGCGCACCAACGTCTCCGGGCTGCCACCGGGCTGGGTGATACCGACCTGCTGCGAGCCGTTCGGCTTCAGCGGAACGGTCTTGACGGCGCCGCCGCTTACCGGGGTGACCTCGGCGATGCCGGCGTGGCCCTGCGCACTGCCGTGCCCGTCGCCCCGGATCTCGAAGACGTGCGGGATGGACAACGTGATGTAGCCGGTGGTCCCGACGACCTTGAGGCACACCTGCCCGTTGTCGTGCCCGCCCACGGACAGGTCGGACGACCAGATCTCGATCGTGCCCACGCCGTTCACGGGCTGATCCGCGCAGGGCACGTAGAGGATGTGTCCGTCACCTGAGATCAGGTTGACGTTGTCCTCGGCCAGGATCCTGGCCGCGTCGGGGTACTTGAAGTCCTCGACCAGCGACGGCTGCTCATCGGCGGCCGCCTGCTCGTTCGCCTGTGCAGCAAACACGCCACCGGCGGCGACCACGCCCACCGCCGCGGCGGCCAGCGCCAGCCTGGTGATCGTCCTCATTGGTTATTCCCCCTGAAATCGTTGGTGCACAGAGATTTCCTGTTCCCAGCCACGACGTCACCTCGCCGTCTCGATGACGTACACCTTGGACGGGTCGTAGTTCTGGCTGACGTAGTCCCGCACCAGCTTGGCTTGAGCAGGTGTGAGGCCGTAGACGTCGACGGGCACGATGTCGATCGTGGCCGCGTGCTTCGCGATCGAATTTTGAGTACCTCCGGACGCCCACTGCGCGTCGAAGTGCTGTGTAGGCACCGGTCCGACAGCGTCGTAGGTCCTGCCGCTCGCATCGATCCAGTCCGGGTTTTTCTTGCCCGGGATGTTCAGGTTCCAGCGCATGAGCTGCAACTGGTAGTGGTCTTCCAACCACAGGGCGACCTTCATCTCGTCGATGCTGAACTTGTCCTTCGCCGCGTCGACCCCGAGTAGCAACCGCCTTTCGTGCTCCGCCAGCCTCGCCGCGATCGTCACGCTCTCCGCCACCGAGTTGGCTGAAGTGGTGACCCGTGATCGCAGGTCGTTGATAATGCCAGCGATCCTGGCGCCTGCCACGCCCACTGACGCGGCGGCGGTCATCACCATGCCCGGGAAGAACGCGGCCGCGATCGGGTCGATCGCATTCAGGATCATGCCGCAGAAACCCGAGCAGGCCACGGCCACCTGCCAGGCGGCCGCCCCGACAAGCACCGTGGCTCCGGCGAGAGCCGCGCCGCCGAGGATCATGGTGAGCGTGTTGACCAGTTCCAGCGCGAGCTGGAGGTTGCGGTGCTCCGCGAAGTCCGTGCTCATCGCGTCGGCCGTGCAGTTGTGGAACGTCGAGCTGTCCTTCATGTGGCCGTAGAGCGTCCAGCAGGCCTCGCCGTTCATGAAAACCCGCGAGACCGTGTCGTACTCGTTCTGCGACAACAGGTTCATGCAGTTCTCGTGCTGCGCGCCGGTCAGGGCGCGGCAGTTCTCGACCTGCAGGTGCAGCTTCTGGACGAGCGAGTCGCTGATCCTGCGGTCGGCGTCGGCCAGCGCGGCGTCCGCGGCGGCGCGGGCCTCGTCGGCCTGCTTGCCCGCCGCCGTCGCGATGTCGTAGGCCTGGCGGTAGGCGCCGTAGGCGGCCGCTGCGAAACCCGCGGCTTCCTTGGCCGAGGCTTCTGCCCACGTGGCCGACTTCATGGCCTCATGGGCGGAGGCCTGCGCCTGCGTGGAGGCGTTGCGGGCGACTCGGGCGGAGTTGGCGGCGTCCTGCGCGGAACGTTCGGCGGCCGAGGCCGAGTCCTTGGCCTCCTGGGCGAAGGTCGCGGCGGCGGCCGCGTTGCGCTGTGCCTCCTGGGCGTAGGCGGAGGCTTCGTTCGCGGCGTTGCGGGCCACGGCCGCCGAGGCCTGCGCCTCGTTGGCGTTCTTGGTGGCCGTTGCCGCGGCGCCGGCGGCCATGGCGAGGTAGCCCTGCATCTCGGCGACATGCGCGACCGTTTCCTGGTCGCGCTTGACCGAGACCAGGCGGCCGGTCTCGAGCCAGTGCTGGATCGCGGTCGGCGGGCCGCTGAGGACGGCCTGGGCCATCGCCTTGGTCTCGGCGCCGGTTGCCGGGTCGGCGATGACGCGATTGACCTGGATCCGGTCGTCGACGACGCCCGCGGAGAACCTGTCCTTGTCCAGGAACGTGCGGAACGCGGCACCCGTGCCCGCGTCGAGGGCCTTCTGCGCCATCGTGACCGTCGTCGAGCGGTTGGCAGCCTGCGCAGCCGCCAGCAGCTGGTTGACCTTGATCCTGGCCTCGGTGTCGCGGCTCGGGTGGACGGGGTCGAGCAGGAAGGCCCGCACGTCCGCGTCCGAACCCGCTAGCTTCGCGGCGGCCACGTCCTTCAGGGACTGGCTGCCCGCCTTGGACATGCTGGTGAGCGTCACCCGGTCGTCCCGGCCCGCGGCACGCGCGATGCCGCTGCGGACGTACTCGCGCACCTCGGCGTCCGAACTGACGAGGGCTCCGACGGCCGCTTCCTTCGTCCACGGGCCCTTGTCCTCGGACAGCCGAATGGCGATCTTGCGGCCGTTCGCGGTGACGACCGTGTCGTTAGCGCCGGGTGCGGTCGCCTCGGCGATCAGGCGGTTTGTCTCGGCGTCGCGCAACGAGGCCTGGTCAGCGTCGAACTTTTGCGAGGCCTGCACACCGGCCACCGCCGACTTGGCCAGCTGGGCGGCCTCCGCCGCCTGGCCGGCGCGGATCTCCAGCTTCACGGCTTCGGCCGCGCGGGCGGCGTCGTAGATCGTCCTGGCCTGCGCGGCGGCCTCGAGCGCGGTGTTCCCCGCGTTGGTCGCGGCGTTCGCGTGCTTGGTCGACTCGGCCGCGGCCATCTGGGCGTTGCCCGCGTGCAGGATCGCGGCCTCGGCCGACTCTGCCGCCTTGATCGCGTCCGCGGCGGCCCGGTTGGCGAAGTCCCTGGAGTTGCGCGCCGCCTGGGCGGCGGTCGCGGCGAGGTCGGTGGCCGCCTGGGCGGCCCGGCTCGCACGCGCCGCCTGGTTGCGCGCGGCTGCTGCGGCGTTGCGGGCGATCGCGGCGTCGGCGCCCGCCTGGTTCGCGAGATCACCGGCCTGGGTCGCGGCAGCAGCGGCGTCCGCGACACCCTCGGCGGCACGGGCTGCCGAACGCGCAGCGATCGTCGCGTTGTCGAGGGCCTCCAGTGCCTTCGCGATGGCCTCGGCGATCGATCCGGCGTCCGCGGCGGCCTGGCGCGCCGCCACGGCGGAGTCCCTGGCCCACGGAACGTTGGCGGCGTCCATCGCGGTCGCGGCGGCGGCATCGTAGGCGCGGGACGCGGCCTGACCGGCCATCGCAGCGGCCGTCGCGGCACGGGAGGCGGCACCGGCGGCGACGCGGGCGGCCGTGCTCGCGGCGTTCGCGGCGCTGATCGCCTCGGCGGCGGCTTTCGCAGCCCGGTTGGCCGCGTCGGCGGCGAGTGCGGCCGCCTTCGCCGCCTCGGCCGCGTTGTGGCCGGCGCTCTCCGTTGCCTGGCGTGCCTTCTCGGCCGCCTCCTTGGCGAGCAGGGCCTCGGTCACGGCCTGTGCGGAGGCGTCCTTCGCGGCCTGGGTCTCGGCTGCGGCGAGCTCACCGGCGACCTTGGCGACGCGGGCGAGCTCGGCGATGGACGCGGTCTCCTGGTCGCGTGCCTGCGCGGTCGGCCACTCGTAGTCGAGGAACTGCTCGAACGCCTCGACGGTGCCGGCGTCGAGCGCCTCCTGGGCCTTCTGCCTGACCTTCTCCCCACCGGCAGCCATCAGCTGGTTGACCCGGATACGCAGGTCAGCGGTCTGCGGGGTGCGCCAGCCCTGGTCGAGGAACGCCCGGTAGCCGTCCTCGGTCGCGGCGTCCAGCACGGTCTGACCGGCGTCGCGCAGGTGCTGGCCACCAACGGCCATCATCTGATTGACCCGGATCCTCAGGTCCTGCTGGTTTGCGGGTGCCCACCCGGTCTTGAGGAAGTCGGTGACGGCGGCGGCGTTACCCGCGTTGAGCGCGTTCTGGGCGGCCTGCTTGACCGTCACCCCGCCGTTGTCGAGCATCTCGGCGACACGGGCCCGCTCGTCGGACTGAGCCGCGCGGTCCCACCCGTTGTCCAAGAACGCCTTGATGTCGGCGTCTGTTCCGACGAGCGCGGTGGCCGCAGCCTCGCGGACGGCAGCACCACCCGCCTGGTAGACGGTGAAAACGCGCATGCGTTCGTCACCGCGATCAACTGTGTCGGCGCCGGCCGGTGGTATTGCGACAAGCGTGCCCGCGAGCGTGGACAAAGCCACGGCGAGCACGGTGAAGCGCATGCGTATGCGCAAAACGACCCCCAGAGGTACGTGCGTGCGACCAGCACCGGTGCTGACTCGGTGCCGCGAGCAAGGTACCTCCGGGTTCCGATTTCCGCGCTACCAATCGCTGATCGAAGGCACAGTTGCACGCGTGTTATTCGTCGCGTAACGACAACGACGACTCGGACGATCAGGCCGCCAAACGCCGGCGAAACAGACAGTTGACCTCCAGCTCGGTCGAGCTCCTAGCGTGGGCGCCATGTTCGCGATTCGGCAGTACGAGTTCGGCCCGGCGGAGAACCTGCGCTTCGAGGAGGTTCCCGACCCGGAGCCGGCGAGCGGTCAGGTGCGGATCACCGTCGCGGCCGCCGGGGTGCACCTGGTCGACACCACGATCCGCAAGGGCGGCTTCGGGCCTGTCGACTTTCCGATGACGCCGGGGCGTGAGGTCGCCGGGGTCGTCACGGCGCTCGGGGACGGGGTCGAGGCCGAGTGGCTGGGGCGGCGGGTCGTCGCGCACCTCGGCCAGGCGAACGGCGGCTACGCCGAGCTCGCGGTCGCCGGCGTCAGCTCGTTGCACGGCCTGCCCGACGACGTGTCGTTCGAGGTCGCCGTCGCCATGATCGGGACCGGCCGCACGGTGGTCGGGGTGCTGGACGTCGCGAAGCTCACGAAGGACGACGTGGTGCTGGTGACGTCGGCGGCCGGTGGCATGGGCGCGTTGTTCGTGCAGGAGGCGCGCAACGTCGGGGCGCAGGTCATCGGGCTCGCCAGTGGCGAGAAGCTCGACCTCGTCATGGACAACGGGGCGGACGCGGCCATCGACTACACGCGCGACGGGTGGGCGGACGGGCTCAAGGACATGACCGTGGTGCTCGACGGCGTCGGCGGCGAGGCGGGGGCGCAGGCGCTGAGGACGCTGGGGCCCGGTGGGCGGCAGATCATCTACGGGTGGGCGTCCGGGACCTCGACTCCGATCAGCACGGAGGCGTTGTTCACCAACAGTCTCACCGCGACTGTCGCTTTGGGACCTGGGTTGATGCGAAGAGGGCTGCGGGTGCTGGAGGACGAGGCGATGGCCGGGCTGGCGAGCGGGCGGTTCGTGCCTCTGGTCAACCCGCCGTTCGCGTTGAAGGACGCGGCCGCGGCCCACGAAGCGCTGGAATCCCGTGCCACGGCGGGGAAAGTCGTGCTCAGGCCGTGAGAAGAGAGGCCGCTTCCGACTATGCGGAAGCGGCCTCTCGGTCACGCCGGTACCGGCACCTCGACGAACTTCTTGCCCGCGAAGTTCTCGACCACCACGGACTTCACGTCCTTGGGGTCGACCAGCGCGGAACCGTCCAGGTTCGTGCCCTCGGCGGCACCCTTCTTGGATACCACCCAGGAGCCCGCCTCCTGGCGGCTGCCGTCCTTCGCGACGACGAAGATCCGGCACTTCTCGCCTTCGGGAATGCCGTTGATCGCCATGTTCGTGCGGACCCACCCGGCGGCGGGGACGACCTTCACGGTCATCGACGCCTTGGTCAGCGGGTCGGTGAACGTGGCGAGCCTGGTGCCCGCCGGGTCCGGTGCCACCGTCGGGGTGGGAAGGGCCGTCACATCGGGTGACGTGGCCTTACCGACGAAGACACCGGCACCGAGCACCAAGGCGGCCACGACGGCCGCCGCGGCACCGAGCGCGAACTGACGACGCCGTGCGACGCCGCCCCGTTCGGAACGCACCTGGCGCAGGGTGCGCTGCAACAACAGATCGCCGCCCTCGGGCGGGCCGTCCAGCATGGCCTCCGGCGGCACCTCGCCGAGGAAGGCCTCCATGTCGCGGAGCTCGCCGAGTTCGCGCGCGCAGTCGGGGCAGGACGCCAGGTGCTCGTCCATCTCACGCACCTCCTGCTCGTCCAGTGCCCCGAGAACGTAGGCACCGAGCAGTTGCGGGTCGTGTCGCGTGGTCATCCGGCCACCCCCTTCAGTGCGACCTTCTGACCGCCGAAGGTCTCCCTCAAGGCTCGCAACGCGTAATACGATCTCGATTTCACTGTGCCAGGTGGCACCCCGAGCGCCGCCGCCGCCTCCGTCACGCTCCGGCCGCGGAAGTAGATCTCCATCAGCACGTCGCGGTGGTCGGAGGACAGCCGGTCGAGCGCTTCGAGCACCACCACCGAGTCGACGACCTGGTCAGCGTGGTCGCGCTCGATCGGTGGCGTCGCCGGAGACTCCGCCACCTCCTGAGGACGCGCGGCCTTCGCACGAACCCTGTCGGTGACGATGTTGCGCGCCACCGTCAGCAACCAGCCACGCACCGATCCCTTGCCGTTCACGAGGGCGTCGGGATGGCGCCAAGCTCGGACCAGGGTCTCCTGGACCACGTCCTCGGCAGCCGCCCGATCGCCGGTGAGCCGCGTCGCGTACGCCAGCAGCGCCCGGCCGTGCTCCTCGTAGAGCGATCGGATCAGTGCCTCGTCGGCCGCGGTCTCCCGTTTGCGGGAGAACAAAGCCGCCATCCACCCACTCCTCCCCGCCCGCGAACACCTCTGCGGGCGTCCTGTTCAAGACCTCAGCCGACACACGAGCGACAGAGAGCTTCGGTTCAACGGCTCTTCAACGAAAAATTGGAATGCCGGATGTTAGCGGGAACGGTTGAGATGTCCGACCAACTCCGCCATCCGGTCGGCCGGCATCGCGTTGACGTACATCGCGTGGTCGGTCGCCGGGTCGCGCTGCTCCTCCTCGAAGCTGTCGATCGCGAACGGGCGACCCGCGGGGATGTCGTAGCCCACGGTGACGTGCAGGCGCGGGATAGGGAAGGTCCTGGCCGGGCACATGCCGCCGGTCAGCGGAAACACCACGTGCGTGCGGTGTGAGGCGCTGTCGGTGTTGTTGCCGTCCCAGCAGCTGCCGAAGTCGTAGCTGCGCAACGTGGTCGCGTTTCCACACAACGGGTATTTCGTCGTGTAGCGGTCCGGCCGGTCCGAGCAGCCCCACCGGGCGCGCGTGTTCGGGCCGTGGTCGTTGGAGAACGCCGACGGATCGCCGGTGATCAGGCGCAGGAACCGGGGCATCGGCAGGACGTCGCTCACCGGGCTGCCGTGGTACCTGATCTCCACGCTCTTCGGCCGGAGCACCTCACCGGTGTTGCCGTGCAGGCCGCCGCCGTCCGCGTGCTCGTCGTGCCCGACGCCGTCGGTCAGGCGCAGCACGGGCCAGTAGTAGGTCGAGAGGTCGTCGTTCTCGCACGTGGTGGTCGCGGCCGCGAGGGACTCGTCGGTCGACCTGGCGTCCGCCGACCTGTTGCCGACGTACTCGTGCGTGTGGTGAGCGCCGAACGGGATGCCCGGTGAGACGACGGGGTTGTCCGCGTTGAGGTGGCGGTCCTCGTTCGCGCCGCACCGGATGACGACGCTCGGGGTCTTCGGGCCGGCGAGCACCTGGTCGAGCTCGCTGACGTACTGGTCAGCGCCGCTGGACGTGCCGCACAGCAGGACCGCGGAGGCCGTGACGACGAGGAGCGCGACCACCGCGACCGCGAAGGTCACCGGTTTGTTCCGGGCCACGTCCACAGCCTGCCAATCCGTCCGCGCGAACAGAAGCGCGCCGTCTCAGCAGGACTGGCCGGCGCGTCCGGGCACGACGATAACCCGGCGCGCCGGGCAAGTCCCGCGTCAGTGGGCGGTCACCAGCGGCTGCCGATCGTGGTCGACCACGCTGACCCCGCTCACGTCCCCTGCCCGCACCATCGCGGACCCGGCCAGGGTCACCTCGCCGCTGTGCGCCCTCCACGAGCCGGCGGTGAACGTCCGTCCGTCCCTCGTGTGCACGACCAGCCAGCAGGCTTCCCCGTCCTGCATGCCGTCGACCGTCGCGACCAGCTTCAAGCCACCTTCGGTGTCGGTGACCTGGACGGCCATCCGCGCACCCGTCGACGAGGTGCCCTGCAGGAGCGCGTCGACGTTCTCGGTGCCACCGACCCCCATTCCCTGACCCAGCCAGACGCCCCCAGCGAGCACTCCGGCGACGACAAGGGTCGACGACAGAGCCGTGATGCGCCCTCGGCGGCGCACGGCCTGATGTCTCTCTTCACGGACCGTGCCCAGCGTGCGCTGGAGCAGGTGGTCCAGGTCCGGCGGAGGCCCGTCGATCGCGGCCTCCGGTGGCAGTTCTTCCATCAGCATGTCGTTCTCGTTCAACTCGTCGGTACCCAGGACATTCGAATTTCTTCTTCTCCAGCCCCGCGTACGGCGGTGACCAACATCTTCAGAACGAGCCTGCGAGGAAGTTGGTTCAACGTAGGTTGACCTGGGGCTCTACCAGCTCCTACGCTCTCATATATGATGTATGACCGGCCTGGAGTCGTTCCGGCGTCCCGGACGGACTTCGTTCTGGAATCGATCAAAGAAGCGATTCTGCACGGAAAACTGAAGCCCGGTCAGGCGCTCGTGGAAACCGATCTCGCCGCGACGCTCAACGTCTCGAAGACGCCCGTGCGCGAGGCGCTCAAGACGCTCGCCGGGTCGGGGCTCGTGGTGATGAGCCCGTACAAGGGCGCCACGGTCCGCACGGTCGACGCCGGGATGGCCGCGTCCGTCTACGACGTGCGGATGTTGCTGGAACCGGAGGCACTGCGCCGTTCCGTCGAGCTGGGAGCGGACCTCACCGAGGCGAGATCAGCCCTGGAGGAGGTCCCCGGCCTGGCGCGGCGCAGCCTGGCCAACCGCCGCTTCCACCGCGCGCTCTACGCCGGGTGCGGCAACCCGTTGCTGGTCGGGATCCTCGACGGGCTGCGCGACCAGGCCGCGTTGATCACCGTCGCCGGCTGGGGCCTGCACCCCACCTGGGACGCCGAGGCCGCCGAGCACCGGGCGATCCTCGTCGCCGCCGAGGAGGGCTGCGGCGACGTCGCGGCCGACCTGTTGCGCCGCCACATCCGGACTTTCGCCGATCGAGTGGTCGAGGAGCTTTCCGATGTCGTTCGATGACCTGTCCGAGCAGCTGGCTTCCGTGGTGGCGATCACCGTCACACCGTTCGGCGCGGACGGGGCGATCGACGAGAAGAGCTACGCCGCGGTCGTGGACCGGATGCTCGAGGGCGGGATCTCGGTCGTGACGCCGAACGGCAACACGAGCGAGTTCTACACGTTGTCCTCCGCCGAGACCGAACGCGCGCTGCGGATCACCGTGGACGTGGCCGGGGACCGTGCGGCGATCGTCGCCGGGGTCGGGCACGACCTGTCGTCCGCCGTGGCCGCGGCCCGGTTCGCGGACCGGGCCGGCGCTCGGGGGATCATGATCCACCAGCCGGTGCACCCGTACGTCTCGTTGGACGGCTGGGTCGACTACCACCGGGCGATCGCCTCGGCGGTGCCCGAGCTGAGCGTGGTCCTGTACATGCGGAACCCGCGCATCGGCGGCGCGCAGATCGCGGCGTTGGCGGACGCGTGTCCGAACGTCGTCGGCGTGAAGTACGCGGTGCCGGATCCGGTGCGGTTCGCCTCGGTCGCCCGCGACGCCGGGCTCGAGCGGCTGACGTGGATCGCGGGGCTGGCCGAACTGTCGGCGCCGGGGTACTTCGCGGTCGGGGCCACCGGGTTCACGTCCGGGCTGGCGAACGTCGCGCCGCAGCTCTCGCTGCAGATGTTCCGGTGCCTGCGGGCCCGTGAGTTCGGTGCGGCGATGGAGTTCTGGGAGTTCGTCCGGAGGTTCGAGGAGCTGCGGGCGGCCGGCGAGTCGGCGAACAACGTGTCCGTCGTGAAGGAAGCCCTGGCACAGCTCGGTTTGTGCCGCCGGGACGTGCGGCCGCCTGCTTCTGTCCTGTCGGAGGCTGACCGTTCGGCCGTGGGCGTGCTGTTGAACTCGTGGAGCCTCTTGTGAGGCTTGCCCGAAAGAGGCTCCGGAGTGCGGAGTGGTTCGAGGGCGAGGGGCTACGGGCGTTCTCGCACAACGCCCGGATGCGTCAGCTCGGCCTGAACCCCGCCGAGCACCTCGGCAAGCCGGTCATCGCGATCCTGAACACGTGGAGCGGCATCAACCCGTGCCACATGCACCTGCGCGAACGGGCGAAGCAGGTCGAGCGCGGGGTCTGGGAAGCGGGCGGATACCCGTTGGAGTTCCCGGTTTCCACGTTGTCGGAGACGTACCAGAAGCCGACTCCGATGCTGTACCGGAACATGCTGTCGATGGAGGCCGAGGAGATCCTCCGGTCCTATCCCGTCGACGGCTGCGTGCTGATGGGCGGCTGCGACAAGACCACCCCCGCGTTGCTGATGGGCGCGGCCTCCGCCGGGCTGCCTGCCGTCTTCGTGCCCGCCGGGCCGATGCTGCGGGGCCACTGGCGGGGCGAGAAACTCGCGTCCGGCACGGACATGTGGCGGTACTGGGACGAGCAGCGGGCGGGCACGATCTCGTCCGGCGACTGGGCGGAGATCCAGTCCGGGCTGGCCCGCTCCCCCGGCACGTGCATGACGATGGGCACGGCCTCGACCATGACGGCCGCCGCGGAGGCGCTGGGGCTGACGTTGCCGGGGGCGTCGTCGATCCCGGCCGTCGACTCGGCGCACCACCGGATGGCGGCCGCGTCGGGCATGCGTGTGGTCGAGATGGTGCGCGAGGGGCTGACGATCGGCGACGTGCTGTCGGCGGAGGCCTACGAGGACGCGATCCGGACCGTGCTGGCGCTGGGCGGGTCCACGAACTCGTACATCCACCTGATCGCGATGGCCGGGCGGTCGCAGATCCCGTTGTCGCTGAACGACTTCGACCGGTTGTCGCGCGAGGTGCCGGTGCTGACCTCGGTCCAGCCCGCCGGAACGCACCTGATGGAGGACTTCTACTACGCGGGCGGGCTGCGCGGGCTGCTGTCGCGGTTGCGGGACTCGTTGCACCTCCAGCGGATCACGGTGACGGGGCGGACGTTCGGGGAGGACCTCGACGGCGCCGAGGTGTACGACTCCGACGTGATCCGCCCCCTGGACGATCCGATCTCACCCGAGGGCGGGCTGGCCGTGCTGCGGGGCAACCTGGCCCCCGACGGAGCGGTGATCAAGTACGTCGCGGCCGATCCCGCGTTGTGGAGGCACACCGGGCCCGCCGTGGTCTTCCACGGCTACCAGGACTTGCGGGCAAGGATCAACTCCCCGTCGTTGGAGGTGACGAGGGATTCGGTGATCGTGCTGGCCGGTGGCGGCCCCAAGGGCGGGCCCGGCATGCCGGAATACGGGATGCTGCCGATCCCGGACAAGCTGCTGCGCGAGGGTGTCCGGGACATGGTGCGCGTGTCGGACGCGCGGATGAGCGGAACTTCTTATGGCGCATGCGTTCTGCACGTGGCACCGGAAGCGCACATCGGCGGTCCGCTGGCACTGGTGCGGGACGGCGACCTCGTGACGCTGGACGTCGAGGCGCGGGTGCTGCGCGTGGAGATCTCCGACGAGGAGATGGCGCGTCGTCGTGACGCGTGGACAACGCCACCGCCGAAGTTCGAACGCGGTTACGGCGCCTTGTACTACGAGCACATCACGCAGGCCGACCAGGGCTGCGACTTCGAGTTCCTGTCACGGCCCGGGCGAAACCCCGAGCCGAACGCGCACTGAGTCCTATTTGGACTCGATGCGGCCTTCGGTGATCCCGGCAGCCTTGAGGTCCTGCCAGTCCGTCGCGCCGTGCAGCTGACCACGCAGGTAGGCCGTGGTGAGCCGCTGCACGGCCGCGACGCGTTCGGGGCTCTCGTCCGTGGTCTCGGCGACGTCGTAGCCGGAGACACCACCGAACCCGTGCTCCGCGCCGAACAGCGTGAGCAGGTCCTTCGGGCCGGGCGCGAGGTGGAACGGATCGGCGTGCCAGTCCGGCCCCATGGTGGTCAGGTGCGCGGAGGCGTCCGCGTCGCCGGCGACGACGAGCGCGGGCGTGGTCATCTCGCTGAAGTCCGTGTCCTGCATGAAGGAGTAGTGCTCCTTCACCACGTCGGTGACCACGTCGCCCCGGCCCGTCGAGCCGAGCAGCACGCCCGCGCTGATCCGGTCGTCCCTCAGGCTGACGCCCTCGGTCCTCATGCCCAGCAGCAGGCTCGCGGTGTGGCCGCCCATCGAGTGCCCGGCGACGGCGATCTTCGTGCGGTCCCAGCGGTCCCGCAGTTGCGGCACGGCCTTCTCGATCTCGTCGAGGCGGTCGATGATCTGCGACATGTCCTCGGCGCGCGAACGCCAGAACATCGGCGCACCAGGGGTGTTCTCCGGCAGCGTCAGGCTCCTGCTGCTCAGGTGCGTGGGCTGCAGGACGACGAAGCCCTGCTCGGCCCAGTGGTTCGCGAGCGGCGCGTAGCCGTTCAGCGAGGACAGGTGGTTCGAGTAGCCCTGCCCGTGCGAGAGCAGCAGGATCGGCAGGCCGGTGCCCTCGGTCGGCGCGGAGACCTTCAGCTGCAGGTCAACGGGCCTGCCGGGGGTTGCGAGCGCAACAGGGCTCACCGTGAAGACGGTCATGGGGTTCCCTTCGAGTACAGTCCACTCAAGCGGAGCGACGTTCCGGAACGATACGGAGCACTGTTCCGCTTTGTCAACCGTCCGCTCGGGAAGGAGCGCGCGTGCCACCACGCAAGCGAGCCGATGCCGTGCGCAACGAGCAGACGCTGCTCGCCGCCGCCGCCGAGGTGTTCGTACGGTCGGGCGTCGACGCGCCGATCCGCGAGATCGCCGCCGAGGCCGGTGTCGGCATGGGCACGATCTACCGCCACTTCCCCACCCGCGCGGACCTCGTCGTGGCCGTCTACCGGCACCAGGTCGAGGCCTGCGCCGAGGCCGGCCCCGCCCTGCTGTCCACAGAGGACTCCGCTGCCGCCGCGCTGCGTAAGTGGATCGACCTGTTCGTGGACTTCCTGGTGACCAAGCACGGGCTCGCGGGCGCGATGCAGTCGGACAGCAGCGGCTTCGCGTCGCTGCACGCGTACTTCCTCGACCGGCTCGGACCGGTGTGCGGTTCGTTGCTCGACGCGGCGGCCGAGGCCGGCGAGATCCGCGCCGACGTGCGGCCGTTCGAGCTGATGCGCGGGATCGGCAACCTGTGCATCGGCCGGGACGACGACCCGCGCTACGACCCCCGGCGGCTGATCGGCCTGCTGCTCGACGGACTTTCCCGGCAGCACCCGTCATGATTGGTTCAACCGGCTGTTGAGGGTGAGGTACAAGTGGCAGTCACCATCCGCGACGTGGCACGCAGGGCACACGTGTCGGTGGCCACCGTTTCGCGTGCGCTGACGTCCCCGGAGCTCGTGCGCCCGGAGACCAGGACCCGTGTGCTGGCTGCCGCGACCGACCTCGGCTACCAGCCCAACAGGGCGGCTCGCGGGCTGATCACGGGCAAGACGGGCAACATCGGCATCGTCGTGCCGGACCTCGACAACCCGTTCTTCACCGGCGTGCTCAAGGCCGTGCAGGCACGGGCCATGCAGGCCGACTACGCGGTGTTCGTGGCGGACAGCGACGAGGACCCGGTCGCCGAGGCCAAGCTCGTGCACGCGATGGCCAAGCAGGTGGACGGGGTCGTGCTGTGCGCGCCGGGCCTGGAGGACTCGCAGGTCCGCGAGGTGGCCGGCGTGACGTCGCTGGTGCTGCTGAACCGGCGCCTGCCCGGCGTGCCCGCGGCGTTGATGGACTCGGCGGGCGGCATGCACGCCGTCATCGACCACCTCGTCGCGCTGGGGCACCGCCGCATCGCCTACCTCAACGGGCCGCGCACCTCGTGGTCCAACCAGGAGCGTCGCCGCGGCCTGATGACGGCGGTGGCGAAGCACGGGGTGGACCTGGTCGACCTCGGGCCGTTCGCACCGCGTTTCGAGGGCGGCCTGCAGGCGGCGGACCTCGCCCTCGCGGCCGGCACGACGGCGATCGTCGCCTACAACGACATCATGGCGCTGGGCGTGCTGGCACGGCTGCGCGACCGGGGCGTCTCCGTGCCGGGCGACGTGTCGGTGACCGGCTTCGACGACCTCACCTACGCCGCGCTGTGCTCGCCCGCGCTGACCACGGTGGCGATGCCGGTGGCGCAGGCCGGACGCACGGCCGTGAACCTCCTGCTGGACTGGCTGGACTCGGATCACACCGACGCGCCGCAGATCATGGCGGAGACCCAGCTGATCGTGCGCGGGACCACGACGCCACCGAAACGCTGACACGGATCCCGATCGGCCGCCGGCGCGACCACAAAGGACGGAGATGCAAGGCGGCCCCGGCTGGGCGTCTGGGGGGAGTACGCCTTGAGCCGGGGCCGCGAAGCGGCTGGGCCCGAGGGGGGAGGGGGCCTAGCGCCGCTTGGTGTCCCACTCTGCCCTGAGTGGAAGGAATCCGCCAGGGTGGATGTACCTGTTTTTGGATTTCTCGTACGTTCGGGTTACGCGTAGAGCCCTTCGTACAACGCAGAGTGAAGGCGATGCACGACGTTGCGCTTGACCTTCAACGTCGGGGTGAGCTCACCTTCTTCCTGGGACAGATCACGGGTGAGCAGCACGAACCTCTTCACTTGGGAAACACTGGCGAAGTGTGAGTTCGCTTCGTCGACAATTCCCTGCACGAGCGTTCGCACGTCCGGGTGACCCACCAAAGATTCGATGTCGGACGGCAAGCCGCGGGCCGTCGCCCACGGCGTGATCTCGTCGGCGTCGAGTGTGATCAGCGCCACACAGTACGGCCTGCGATCACCGAACAGCACGGCGTGCGAGATCCAGCGGGACTGGCGCAGCACGTTCTCCACGTTCGCCGGCGCGATGTTCTTGCCGCCCGCGGTGATGATGATGTCCTTCTTGCGGCCCGTGATCGTCACGAACCCTTCGGCGTCGATCTCGCCCAGGTCGCCGGTGTGCAGCCAGCCGTCCCGCAGCGTCTCGGCCGTGGCCTCGTCGTTGCGCCAGTAGCCCGCGAAGACGTGCGGGCCGCGCATCAGCAGCTCGCCGTCCTCCCCCAGCGACATCTCGAGGCCCGCCACACCGGACGCGCCGACCGAGCCGAGCCGGAAGCGGTCCAGCGTGTTGATCGTGCCGACCGCCGTGGACTCGGTCATGCCGTAGCCCTCCAGCACCGGCACCCCGGCCGCGTGGAAGAACCGCAGCACCTCGCGCGAGATCGGCGCGGCACCGGACAGGGCCTGCACGAGCCGGCCGCCGAACGCCGCGCGCACGTTGGCGAACAACGCGTCGACCTGCTCGAACGCGGCCGCCATCTCCGCCGGTACCGGCTCGTCTGCCGCCCGCCGGCGCCGGACCTCCAGGCCCAGCGCCACGGCCTGGTCGAGCTGCTCCGCGGGCACGCTCGACGTGACGAACGTGTAGATCTTCTCGAAGATGCGCGGCACGGACGGCAGGAAGGTCGGCCGGACCTCGGCCAGTTCCGGCACGATCGCCTTCATGTCGCCGCCGAAGTACGCCAGCGCCCCGCCGCGGTACATGGTGCCGAACATGATGATCTGCGCGAAGACGTGCGCGAGCGGCAGGAACAGGTAGACGACGCCGGTCATCGCGTCGATGCGGGCCTCTTCCGCGACCCGGCACAGCGCGACCCAGTTCGCGCTGGTGAGGACACAGCCCTTGGGCGGGCCGGTGGTGCCCGAGGTGTAGATGATCAGGCTGGGGTCCTCCGGCCTGATCGCGGCCCGGCGCGAGTCCAGCACGCCGGCCAGCGGCGAGGTGCGGCCGGTGTCCTGCAGGTCCGCGACCCGCGGGCGGTCGCCGGCCGGGTCGATCGAGAAAACCGTGCGCAGCTCGGGGAGGCCGGAGCGGACGGCCTCGACCTTGGCGCACTGCTCCCCGTTCTCGGCCACCACGATCGACGCGCCGGAGTCGCCGACGACCCAGGCGATCTCCTCCGGGACGCTCGACGGGTAGATCGGCACGACGATGCCGCCCGCCGCGAGCACCGCGAGTTCGACCGCCGTCCACTCCGGACGGGTGTTCGCGAGCACGCAGACCCGGTCGCCCGGTTGCAGTCCGGCGTGGACGAACCCGGACGCGAGGTCCAGCACCACCTCGGCGACCTCCGCGTAGGTCTGCTCGCGCCACTGCCCGTCCTGCTTGAACCGCCACGCCACCGCGTCGCCGTAGGCCTGCTCCGCGAGGAACGGCAGGTCGGCTATCCGGCGGACGGCTCGCACCGCGTTGGGGCTGGTGACTCCGGCGGTCATGGCGGCTCCTACACGTCGGGAAAGGGGGGTCTCAGGCGGGCACGACCTGCACGCGGGTGCCGTTCAGCACGGCGGTGCCCGAGAGCGGGTCGATGCGGAGGTCGTCGGTGAGGAGGTTGACGTTCACGCCGGCGTGCTCCCCGGCGACGGTGAGCCGCGTGCCGGGCTGGTCGTGGCCCCAGCCGTGCGGCATCGAGACGACGCCGGGCGCGATGTCCGCGGTGACCTCGACCAGCACCTCGATCTTGCCGACGCGCGAGGTGACCTGGGCGGTCGCGCCGTCAGTCAGGCCGATGCGGGTGGCGTCGCCGGGGTTGACCAGGAGCGTGCACAACGGCTTGCCCTTCACCAGCGCGGGCACGTTGTGCATCCAGGAGTTGTTGGTGCGCAGGTGCCTGCGGCCGACCAGGACCATCCCGGTCTCGGGCGTCCGCAGCGCGGCGAGCACGCGCGGCAGATCGTCCATGATCGGCTGCGGCGTGAGTTCGATCTTGCCGGACGGCGTGCGCAGGATCTCCGGCAGGCGTGAGGTGAGCGGGCCGAGGTCGATGCCGTGCGGGTGATCCAGCAACTGCCGCAACGTCACCCCGTACGCGCCGGTGCGGAGTTTGAGGTCCAGCAGGCGTTCCTCGCGCGTCTCGCCCTCGGGTTCGAAGTCGGCACCCGCCTTCTTCTTCAGGCCGGCGAGCTGGAACGCCGCGATGGCGTCGAGGTCGGCCGCCGGGCCCATGCCGGCGAGGATCGTGGTGAGGCGGAAGAAGATGTCCGTCTCGTCGACCCTGCCTTCCTCCAACGGGATCGCCGCGCGCGAGTACTTCGCGACGTTGCGCACGGAGTTGTTGAGGAACGCGATGTCGTAGTGGTCGCGGCGGGACGGCGGCGGCGTCGGCAGGACGACGTCGGCGTGCCTCGTGGTCTCGTTGAGGTACGGGTCGACGCTGACCATGAAGTCCAATGAGGACAGAGCATCGTTCACCCGTGCCGAGTTCGGCAGCGACAGCGCGGGGTTGCCGCCGATCGTGAACAGCGCCCGCACCTGGCCCTCGCCGGGCGTCTCGATCTCGTCGACCATCGTGACGGCGGGGTACTCCCCCATCACCTCGGGGTGGCCCTTGACCCGGCTGTGCCAGCGGCCGATGGCGAACCCCTTGCCGCTGCCCGATCCGCGTTTGCTGTGCGCGGGCAGCGGCCACATCACGCCACCGGGCCGGTCGAGGTTGCCGGTCAGGATGTTGAGGGTGTCGACCGCCCACGACGCGACCGTGCCGAACTCGACGGTCGTCGTGCCGATCCGGCCGTACACCGCGGCGCGTTCGGCCCCGGCCAGTTGCCTTGCCAGCGCTCGGATCGTGGCCGCGCCGACGCCCGTGCGTTCCTCGACGGCCTCGGGGCTGAACTTCTCGACGTGGTCCCGGATCACCGTGTGGTCGGTGACGTGCCCGGCGAGCTCGCGGAGGTTCACCAGGTCCTGCGCGAACAGCTCGTGGATCAGCGCCAGCAGCAGGAACACGTCCGTACCCGGCTTGATCACGACGTGCTGGTCGGCCGCCTGGGCGGTGCGGCTGCGGCGCGGGTCGACGACGACGAAGGAACCACCCCGTTTCCGCAGGTCCCTGAACCGGCCGGGCGCGTCCGGGACCGTCCACAGGCTGCCGTTGGACGAGAACGGGTCCGCACCCAGCACCAGCATGAAGTCGGTGCGGTCGATGTCGGGCACGGGGATCGAGAAGATGCCGCCGAACATGTGGCCGACCTGCACGTGCTTCGGCATCTGGTCGACGGTGCTGGCGGTGAAGACGTTGCGGCTGCCCAGCGCCTTGCGCAGCGGTCCGGCGTAGAGGCCGCCGGCGAGCGAGTGGACGATCGGGTTGCCGAGGTACATCGCGACGGCGTTGCGGTCGGGGAAGTCCTTCAGGCGTTCGTCGATGTACGCGAACGCCTCCTCCCAGGTGGCCTCCTGGAACTCGCCGTCACGCTTGATCAGCGGGGTGCTCAGCCGGTCGGGGTCGGCGTCGAGCGTGCCGAGCGAGGCGCCCTTGGGGCAGATGAAGCCCCTGCTGAACTCGTCCTCGCGGTCGCCACGCACCTTCGTGATGCGGTCGCCCTCGACCGTCAGCTCCAGCCCGCACGTCGCTTCGCAGAGCGGGCAGGTCGTGAACACGGTCCTCATGGGTCCCCTTAAGCCGCTTGTTACTAACGGGTACTAGTCGTCTGCCATCCGGCGCAACCGCCCGGCCGAGGTCAACCCGAACAGCCCAACGACCGCCTGAGAGTCGCCGAGCATACCAGCCGGTATGTCGATTTGCACTGGTCAAAGCCGGGTGAGCCGGCGCGCCTATCTACGGAGTGAGTCCAGGTGGGTACGCCCTGTCGCGGGGTATGGCCAACGTGTGTGCACAGGTGCAGCATGTGGCGGTGAACGCCACACTCCGCACCCTCGCCACGATCGCGGCGGTCGCGCTCGCGTACTACGCGACCGCGCAGGTCGGCCTGGTCCTGGCCCTCGTGAAGGGGCAGGTCACTCCGCTGTGGCTGCCGACGGGGATCGCCGTGGCGGCACTGCTGATGTCAGGCCGCCGGATCTGGCCGGGGATCACGCTCGGAGCGTTCGCCGCCAACATCTCCCTGGGCGCGCCGCTGCTCTCGGCGTTGCTGATCACCGCGGGCAACACCGCCGCGCCCCTGCTCGCCTGGTACCTGCTGACCCGCTTCGGCTTCCGCCCGGCGCTCGACCGGCTGAAGGACGCGCTGCTGCTCGTCTTCGCGGGAGCCCTGGGTGCGATGTCGGTCAGCGCGCTGGTCGGCGCGGCGGCGTTGAGGGCCGGCGGCGTGATCCCGTGGAACGACGTGCCGGCCGTGGTGTCGGTGTGGTGGACGGGCGACGCGATGGGCGTGCTGGTGTTCACGCCGCTGCTACTCACCTTGCCGCGCCACTGGAACGCCCCACCGCGCCGGCTGGCGGAGGCGGCCGCGCTACTGGTCACGACCGCCGCACTCGCCGCCTTCGTGACGACAACGGAGTCGCGCCTGCTGTTCCTGGTGTTCCCGATGCTGATCTGGGGTGCGCTCCGCTTCCAGCACGCGGTCGCCGCCCCGTGCGCGCTGATCATCGCCGTGGCCGCCGTGATGTCCGCGGCCAGCGGCCACTTCGTCGCGCACGACCTGCTGACCACCATGATCGTGCTGCAGGCGTTCAACGGATCGGTGGCGCTGACCGGGCTGATCCTCAGCGCCGTCACCAGCGAGCGCAACGAGGCCAGGCGGGCCATCGAGCGGGCGTGCGAGCAGTTGGCCGACACCGTCGCGCGTTACCAGGAGGACGGTGTGCGCAAGCGGCTCGGCCGGGTCGTGCCGCCCGGCTGAGCAGGTTGCGGCCACGCTGACGCAGGGGTCCCCTCAGTGCCACGCCGGCTGTACCAGCTGCGGGCAGGAAGACCAGCCGTGACACCGCCTGGACAGGAGACTGACGATTAACCGCCTTGACTGGACCGTGCTACCTCCGGCCCTCGTGAACGCAGTCGAGAAGGAGGTCGGCGATGTGATCGACACGGAGGACGCGCCAGCGGGCCGGAACTCCGAGATCGCCGTCTCACTCATGGCTGCGGATGGCTGGTTCTTCTGCAAGGGCGTCAAGGCGGACGATCCTCAGTCCTTCATGCACCGCAACGAAGCAGCCGTGAACCCGTTCCTGCCCGAGGGGCTGGCACCACGGTTGCTGTGGCAGATCGAAGAGGAAGGTTGGCTGCTGCTCGGGTTCGAGCACGTGTCCGGGCAGCACGCCGACTTTTCCCCTGGATCGCCGCATCTGCCGATGCTGGCCGACGCTGTGCGAACGATCAGCACGACCAACGCGCCCCCTACTTCCTCTGCGAAGCGCGAGATGGGGAAGCAATGGGCTACCGCTCTCGACCGCGAGTTGAGCATGGAGCTACCCGAAGATGCCCACGCCTGGTCTCGGGAGAACGCAGCCACGATCAGGGAGTGGGCCAGCCGCGCACCGGCCTACATGGACGGCACGGCCTTGATCCACTCCGACCTGAACCCGTACAACTTCCTCGTCTCGGACCGCGCTCGTGTCGTGGATTGGGCATGGTGGAGGTCTGGCGCTCCGTGGGTTGACGGCGCGCAAGTCGCTGTTCGGCTCATCGCCGCAGGACATCCGCCCTCAGCCGCTGAAGCATGGGCCGGGCAACTCGACGGATTCCGGGCAGCGGATCCAGACGGGATCACCGCGTATACCGCCTCCCTCGTGCGCCTCTGGGAGCGGAAGTTCGCCGGGACGGACGCCACCGAAGGCGCGCGCCGCTGGCTTGAACACAGGCTCGGCAACCGCTGACGGCCGGTACCGGCGACGCCCGCAACGGCGCAGCTCACAGGCGGCCCGAGAGTGCTACCGAGGATCGGATGTGACGCTACCGCGTAGCAGCACACCCGACCGTCAGCAGCAGCAACCAGGCGAGTGTTCCCAGCTCACTGGTAAATCACGGAATCGGTATGTACTCAAAGGGTCCGACAAGATCGTTCACACGATCAGAACGGCTTCGTCTCCGCCGCGATCTCGCCCAGGATGTCGCTCAACGGCCGGGCCGGCTGCGCGCCCAGGGCCACCGCCTGACCCGGAGGCACGGTCTCCGCGATGTCCGTCCCGGCACAGGTCACCCTGGACGCGGGCAGGATCCCCGACACCAGGTACTTGTTGACCAGCGTGTCGACGCAGGTGTTGCGGCGCAACGCGTAGTGGCCGTGCTGGCCGTCGTTCGCCACGCTGATCAGTGGCTGCCTCAGGTGCTCCGCCATGACGCGGCCGTTGGCGAGCGGGGTCTGGGTGTCGCCGTCGGAGTTGACCACGAGGCCAGCCGGGTATTTGCGGGTGATGGCCGGGATCTTCTCCGGGCGCTGGAAGGCGCGGAACGTGCAGTTGGTCGGCGCCATGTAGTCGACGGTGCCGCCGTACGGGTTGGTGTCGCGCCAGCGCTTCATGTCGTTGTAGTAGGTGTTGACGTCGGAGAACCAGTCCCACTCGCACACGACGGCCTGGAAGGTGCCCGGCGAGGTGGGTTCGATGTCGCCCTTCTTCAGGGCGGCCACGATCGCGGAGGCCTCGGCCGGGTCCGCGGCGCCTGCCTTGATCGAGGCGATGTGGCGGGAGAACGCGGCCCACGAGCGGCGGTAGCGGGTGGCGCCGGCCGCGTAGTCGAAGGAGGTCACGTCCGCGTAGCCGCCGTAGGGGCCGGTCTTCAGGCGTGCGGCGATCGCGTCGAGTTCGCCTCGCACCGCTGCCGGGGTGGTGCCGAGGCCGTACGTGCCGTTGCGGGCGGCGGTCCACTCGGTCCACTTGCGGAGGTTGTCGGTGATCGCGTCCACCACGTCGACGTCCTGCTCGTGCCACGTCTTCAGCGGGTCCAGGGCGGAGTCGAGGACGCTGCGGTCGAGGCGCGCGGGGAACATCGAGCCGTAGACGGCGCCGAGCTGCGTGCCGTAGGAGTAGCCGACGTAGGAGATCTTCTTCTCCCCCATGGCTCCGCGGATGACGTCCATGTCGCGGGCGGTGTTCATGGTCGAGATGAACCTGCGCATCTCACCGCCGCCGCGCTGGCAGTTCTCCTCGACCGCGCGGGCGTAGTCCGACCAGTTCGCGAGCTGCGCATCCGTTGGGCGCGAAGGGAACTCGTCGTCGGACGGCGTCGAGATGCAGCGGATCTGCGTCGACCGGCCGACACCGCGCGGGTCCATGCCGATGACGTCGTAGATCTTCAGGACGTCGGTCTGGGCGTTGAACCAGTGCACGGCGCCGAGACCCGAACCACCGGGACCGCCCGGGTTCGTCATCAGCACGCCTCTGCGACGTGCCGGATCTGTGGCCTTCCTGCGCGAGATGGCGATTTCCAGGTTGCCGTTGCCCGGGTTCCGGTAGTCCATCGGCACGATGACCGTGGCGCACTCGATCCCCGTCGAGGGCGAGACCCAGCCCGCCGGGCACTCGGCCCAGGCGACGGTCTGCGTGTAGTACTCGTCCAACGGCCCCGGCGCCGCTTGGGCCGTTCCCACCAGGGACATGAACAGCGGAGCGACCAAAGCCGCCGCGCCCCAACGCTTCCTCACCGCGTACCCCTCACGATCGTCGGCCAGCGACAGAACGCTTTCGCAGTCACCGTCCCGGTCGACACCCCCGAAGGTCGGGTGAAATTCACCGCGACGGCGCCATTCGAGACAGCGCGCGGACACCGCCGATGAGGTAGGAAGAGGTATGGATCCGGTCAAGGCGTTGAAGCAGGTGGCTTTTCACCTCGAACGTGCCGGCGAGCCGACCTACCGCGTCGAGGCGTTCCGCAACGCGGCCGCCGTCCTCGCCGGCCTCGACCCCGCCGATGTCGAGAAACGGGCGAGGCTCGGCACGCTCACCGACCTCAAGGGCGTCGGCAAGTCGACGGCCGGTGTCGTCGCGGACGCGCTCGCGAACCGCGAGCCGTCGTACCTGGCGAAGCTGCGGCACGTCGACATCACCGGCGGCGAGGAGATGCGCGCGCGGCTGAAGGGCGACTGCCACGTCCACTCCGACTGGTCCGACGGCGGCAGCCCGATCAGGGACATGGCCGAGGCGGCGCGCGATCTCGGCCACGAGTTCATGGTGCTGACGGACCACTCCCCGCGCCTGACCGTCGCGAATGGACTCTCCCGCGAACGACTGGAGAAGCAGCTCGAGGTCGTCGCCGAGCTGAACGCCGAACTGGCGCCGTTCGTGGTTCTCACCGGCATCGAGGTCGACATCCTCGACGACGGTTCGCTGGACCAGGACGAGGATCTGCTGGCACGCCTCGACGTCGTGGTCGCGAGCGTCCACTCGAAACTGAAGATGCCGCGCGCCGAGATGACCCGCAGGATGGTCAACGCGGTCAGGAACCCGCACGTCGACATCCTCGGCCACTGCACGGGCCGGCTGGTCGTGGGCAAGGGCCGCCCGGAGTCCCAGTTCGACGCCGTGCAGGTCTTCGAGGCCTGCGCCGAGCACGGCACCGCGGTCGAGATCAACTCACGGCCGGAACGGCTTGATCCCCCGCGCCGGCTGCTCAATCTCGCCGTCGACGCCGGGTGCACGTTCTCCATCGACAGCGACGCGCACGCGCCCGGTCAGCTCGACTGGCTGAACTACGGCTGCGCGCGGGCGGAGGAGTGCGGTGTCGAGCCGGAGCAGGTGATCAACACGAGGACCGCAGCGCGGCTGCTGTCCGGGTGAGGTGCTCGTACCAGGACACGAGCGGCCCGGTGTCGGCCAGCGCGCGGCTCAGCGCGACGCGGCACAGGTCCCGGACGGGTTCGGGGTCCCACGCGGCCACCAGGTCGTCCAGCGAGCCGAGTGACCCGAGCGCGTACCGCTCCAGCCCGGCGCAGATCGGCACGACCGTCCCGTCGGCCTTCACCACGAGCGGATCGACCCGCACGAACGCCGTGGGATCGGCCCGCAGCAACGCGGCGGACGTGACGTCGAACTGCACCTCGACGGCGTCGTCCTCCGCGATCCGGTTCAGCTCCACCGCCGCGTAGACGAGGTCGACCCGATCGACGCCATGCGGCCGCACCCGAACCTTTCGGGCGCCTTCGCCCACGGCTTCGGCGGCCAGGCCGCGCAGCATCGACACGGTGCCCGGCACCAGGTCGATCAGCACCGTCACCCGGTGCCCGTCGGCGGCGTACCCACCCACCTCGTCCAGCGCGACCACGAGCTCGGCTCCCGGCACGGCCGTGAGCCAGCGAGGGTCGCAGACCTCGACTCCCATGTCCTTACGGAGCGGGCGGCAGCCGCGGAAATACCGAGCCGCCCGCAGTCACCCCCTGGTGGGGTTTTCCCACCGTTCATCGAACCGCCGCCGAACGATCATTGGTGACCGAACCATCGCGCCCCTACTCTTCGCGACGGCCCACGTCCGCCCACCACCACAAGGACCGGCATGTCACGTCGCAGGGCTCCTTTGGCCGTGCTCTCCACCGTCATCGTCACGGCGGCCACACTCACCGCCTCCACCGCAGCTCAGGCTGCCACCACCACCTTCACTCCCATCGCCGACACCTACGTCGACAACGGGTCCAGCAACACGAACTACGGCACCTCCGGCCAGCTCGGCATCGACAACTCGCCGATCAAGCGGACGTTCCTCAAGTTCACCGTCTCCGGGATCACCGGCAGCGTCAGCAACGCCAAGCTGCGCATCCACACCGATGACGTCTCCGGCGCGCAAAGCCCCCACGGCGGCACCTTCAAGGCCATGTCCAACACCAGCTGGACCGAGACCGCGGTCACCTGGAACAACCAGCCCGCCATCGACGGCGCCACGATCGGCTCGATCGGCTCGGTCGTGCGCAACGCCTGGTACGAGGTCGACGTCACCAGCTACGTCACGGGCAACGGCACGTACAGCATCGGTATCACGTCCAGCAGCACGGACGGCGCCGACTACGACTCCCGCGAGTCCGGTTCCACCGCACCGCAACTCGTCGTCACCGACGGCACCATCCCGCCGCCCGGCGACCCGGTCTGGGTCGGCGCCGGCGACATCGCCGACTCCGGTTCCGGTGACTCGGCCACGGCCGCGCTGCTGGACAACATCCCGGGCACCGTCTGGACCACCGGCGACAACGTCTACCCGGACGGCACCGCGAGCCAGTTCAACACCTACTACGAGCCCACGTGGGGCCGGCACAAGGCGCGCACCAGGCCATCGCCGGGCAACCACGACTACCGCACCAGTGGCGCCACCGGTTACTACAACTACTTCGGCGCACAGGCCGGGCCGTCCGGCCGGGGTTACTACTCCTACGACCTAGGCAACTGGCACATCGTGTCGCTGAACTCCAACATCAGCATGTCGGCGGGCAGCGCGCAGGAGCAGTGGCTGCGGCAGGACCTGGCGGCGAGCACGAAGCCGTGCACCGCCGCGTACTGGCACCACCCGCTGTTCACCAGCGGCGCCAACCACGCGCCCTCGACGGCCACCAGGCCGTTGTTCCAGGCGCTGTACGACGCCAACGCCGAAGTGGTGGTCTTCGGTCACAACCACCACTACGAGCGGTTCGCCCCGCAGAACCCCACGGGCGGGCTGGACAACTCGCGCGGCATCCGGACGTTCGTCGCGGGCATGGGCGGCGCGGGCGCCTACGGCTTCGGCACGATCAAGCCGAACAGCGAGGCCCGCAACAGCGGCACCCGCGGCGTGCTGAAGCTGACGCTGCACAGCAACAGCTTCGACTGGCAGTTCGTCCCCGAGGCGGGCAGGACCTACACCGACAGCGGCACCACCAACTGCCACTGACGGACCGCTGGAGGCCGATGATGTACCTGTCCACACTAGACAAACCGAAGTCAGCGAACTGGAAAGGACTGAGCGGCAACGTCTTCGCGCTCGGCACGGTCAGCCTCATCACCGACGTCTCGTCGGAGATGGTGGCCGCCATCCTGCCGCTGTACCTGGTCATCGGCCTCCAGCTCAGTCCCGCCGCGTACGGGCTGATCGACGGCGTCTACACCGGCGCCACCACGCTCCTCAGACTCGCGGGCGGCTACCTCGCCGACCGGACGAACAAGCGCAAGGCCGTCGCGGGCTTCGGCTACGGCATCTCGGCGGTGGCCAAGCTCGGACTCCTCGCCGCCGGCAACTCCCTGACCGCGCTGGGTTTCGTGATCACCGCCGACCGCGCGGGCAAGGGCCTGCGGACCGCCCCGCGCGACGCGCTGATCACCCTCTCGACGCCCAGCGGCGACCTCGGACGGGCGTTCGGCGTGCACCGGGCGATGGACGGCATCGGCGCGTTCGCCGGGCCGCTGGTCGCGATGGCCGTGCTCGCGGCGTCCGCCCAGTCGTTCGACGCCGTGTTCGTCACCAGCGCCTGCATCGCCGCGTTCGGCGTGCTGGTGCTCGTGCTCTACGTACGGGACCGGCCGGAACCCCTGGCACGCAAGGAACCTCTCAAACTCGCGCTGCTCAAGGACCCGGCCGTCCGCCGGATCGTGCTGGCCGCGTCACTGCTCGGCCTGGTCACCATCGGCGACGGGTTCGTGTACCTGTTGCTGCAGAAGCGCGAAGGGCTCGCGTTCGGCTGGTTCCCACTGCTCGCCGTCGGCACGAGCCTGGTCTACCTGCTGCTCGCCGCGCCGCTGGGCGCACTCGCCGACAGGATCGGCCGGCTCAAGGTCATGCTGGCCGGCTACGGCGCGCTGACCGTCGTCTACCTGCTGCTGCACGGACCGTTGGGCGGCTGGCCTCTCCTCGTGCTGGTCGTGTTGCTCTACGGCGTCTTCTACGCGTGCACGGACGGCGTGCTGATGGCGCTCGCGGGCCCGGTTTTGCCGGAACGCCTGCGCACCACCGGCATCGCGCTGATCCAAAGTGGACAGGCGCTCGCCTACCTCGGCTCATCGGTGCTGTTCGGCCTCGCCTGGCAGTTCGGCAGCCCCGAAGCCGCCACCAGGATCGCCGCCGTCGCGGTGGTCTGCGCCCTGATCGCCACCGCCGCACTCCTGGGACGCCGCAGATGAACAAGCGCCTGCTGATCACCCTGACCGCCGCCGTCCTGCTCGGAGGCGTCGCCGCCGGCTACACCACGCTGTCCGGTGCCACGCCGGACGATGCCGCGCGGTCCGTTCCGGCCGGTGCCGGGCCACGGCTGATGGTTCTGAGCAACGGCAAGCTCTCCACGGTGTCGCGGACCGACCCTGCCGGTTCGCGGAAGGTCACCGAACAACGCTGCGACCGCGTCTACTCGGCGGCGGGCACGATCTCCTGCCTGCGGCCGGTCGGAGCGCTGAAGGCGAGCGAACTGGCCGTGCTCGACCGCGACCTGAAGGAACTCAGAACGGTGCCGCTGACCGGTTTCCCGAACCGCACGCGAGTGTCGGCCAGTGGCCGGATGGTGGCCTGGACACTGTTCGTCGACGGGCATTCCTACGCCGCCAACGGGTTCTCCACCAGCACGGGCATCCTGGACACGAAGACCGGCACGCTGGTCACGTCGCTGGAGGAGTTCGCGGTCGAGGGCATGCCGCAGCAGCCGGTCGACACGAACTACTGGGGCGTCACGTTCACCGCCGACGACAACCGCTTCTACGCCACCATGTCCACCGGCGGCCACCGTTACCTGCTCGAAGGCGACTTCGCGGCGCGCAAGATCCGGCCGCTCACGGACATGGACGACGTCGAGTGCCCGTCGCTCTCCCCCGACGGCACCCGCATCGCGTACAAGAAGGCGGTCGGCGGCTACCCGCAGAAGGGCTGGCGGGTGTCCGTGCTCGACCTCGCGACACACGCGATCACCGAGCTCGCCGAGACCCGCAGCGTCGACGACCAACCGGCCTGGGTGGACGACAGGACCGTCGCGTACGGCATCCAGCGCGACGACGGACTCAACGACGTGTGGGCGGTGCCGGCGGACGGCAGCGGAACGCCCGCGATCCTGGTCCCGGAGGCGAGTTCTCCCGCACCGATCAGCTAGTGGTGTGGCCCGGAACGTTGCCGGGGGAATTCGGGGTCAGACGGGTGCATCGTGGTGTCGCCCCCACGTCCTCGTACTGGATGTACGGGGGCGTGGGGGCGGCGCCGCGAGGCGCCCTGCTGAGCGTGGATTACCTCGCCAACGTTCCGGGTCGCTCCACTAGATCGGGAGAGGCCTCATCCGGTCCGGCATGTGCGCGCGAAGCGTGTCGTGCAACGCCGACACCTCGGCGGCGTCCAGCAGAACGGACCCCGTCTCGCACGCCAGCACCGCCTCACCGGTGCGCTGGTCGGGCACGTACCGCAGTGCCACGTCCGGCACGGTGCACGACTGCGCCTGACGAATCGCCGTCAGCAGCTCCGACACACGTTCGTACCCCAGCCGCGCGCTCCAGCGCGACGCGGCCGGGGGACGGACGAACAACCGGAGGCCTCCGGTGGAGCGGCGAACCTCGACGCACGACAACACCGTCACAACCTCCTACCAAGCCTCAGCAGCGAGACTAGTCAGGGATGTCCGGTTTCAGCGTCGAGTGTCACCCGTTCGGTTCATTGGTAGCAGGGCTTCTCGAACTTGAAGTCCTTCGCCGTCGAGCCGGTGAAGAAGTCCTCCACCAGCGTCACTCCGGTCGGAGCGGCGTCGTCGGGCCGGTAGAGGGTCGTCTGACGGAACAGTGCGTCCTGGGGCGAGGCGGAGAAGTTGCCCGCACCCGAAGGAAGCATGCCCTCGTAGTCCACCGACGTGAGCTGGCGCACCGCGGCGAGCAGGCCGGCACGCGTCAGATCCTTGTTCGAGGCAGCCTTTTCGAGCGCCGCCTTGAGCGGGTACGCCCACACCCAACCGGCGGTGTAGCCGTCGTTCGGCGTCACGCCGGGCAGTGCCGCGCGCATCGCGGTGTGGCCGACGGACTCGGTGCCCCATGCCTTCCACGGCGCGGTCTGCATGTACAGCGCCTTGATCGCGGGAGCGGCCGGCGACTTCAGCAGACCGGGGTTCCACGTCGGCGAGGTGCCGATGAACTTGCCCTTGAAGCCACGGGCCGCGGCCTGGCCGATGATCACGGCCGCGTCGGTCGGTCCGGTCGTCAGGATCACCAGGTCGGGCTTCTTCGACACCACGGCGTCGATCGCACCACCCTGGTTGTCCTGGCCGGGCGTGGTGGTCACGTTCTCGAACGTCAGCCCGCGCTTCTCGGCCGCGATCTTCGTGCCGGCCGCCGCGTCGTCGCCGTAGTCACCGGCGTTGTGCACGGCCATCACGGACTTCACGCCCAGCTTCTCGGTGGCGTAGTCGACCGCGTTCATCGACTCGACGCAGTAGTTCGCGCCGGACTCCAGCACGACCTCCTGGAAGCCCCACAACGAGGTCCAGGACGCCGGCACGGAGACCATCGGGGTCTTCTCGAGGTCCGGCAGGATCGCCACGGTGGTGGGCGAGCCGAGGGTCTGCGTCAGCGCCAGGATGCTGCCCTTGATCTCCTGGTAGACCTGGTTGTGGATCTGCGGGTTGTACTTGTTGTCCTTGACGTACTTGGTGACGTCGACCTCGTAGCCGCCGATGCCGCCCTGGTCGTTGACGCGCTTCCAGAACGCCTTCTGCGCGTCCGTGATCGGCACGGCCAGGGTCTTGAACGGGCCCTCGGTGAGGTCCGAGATGGTGCCGAGGTAGATGCAGCCCTTGGACTTGTCGACGGCGTTGGGGCACGCCTCCGACGTCACGCCGGCGTCGACCTTGATGCCGCCCGCGCCCTCCTGAGGTGCCGCCCCGTCCCCGCCTCGACATGAAGCGAGCAACAAGGCCCCAACAAATATGACTGCGAGTCTCTTACCGGACATGGGGATTCTCTCCTCAGTACGAGAACGGCCAGGTGCGCCAGTAGTTGCGGACGCGGACCCAGATGCCGAACAACCCTCGTGGCTCGACGATGAGGAACACGATGATGAGCACGCCGTAGAGCACGGCTTCCAGCTGGAAGACCGTGAACACGCCCGTCGCGTCACCACTGATGAACGGCAGCACCGTGGGCAGTTCCCTGGTGATGCGTGGCAGCAGAGTGATGAAGAGCGCGCCCATGATCGCTCCGGAGATGGTGCCCGCGCCGCCGATGAGCACCATCGCGATGTACTGCACTGACAACAAGAGGCTGAACGAGCCCGGATCGAAGAACCCGTTCACCACGAACAGCAACGCGCCCGCGACACCCGCGTAGAACGAGGACACCGCGAACGCCAGGACCTTGTACCTCGTCAGGTCCACGCCGATCACCGACGCGGCCAGGTCCCGGTCGCGCACCGCCGCGAACGCCCGCCCGACCCGCGAGCGCACGAGGTTCCGCGCCAGCACACCGAAGATCACCAGCAGCACGAACATCAGCAGGTACAACTGCTGTGCCGCCGTGAACAGCGCGCTGTCCTGGTCCAGCCGCACCCCGAACAGCTCGGGTACGGCGGCGGGCCGGCCGACTCCTGGCCCGCCGGTCAGCGACGTCCACTCCCGGAACACGTGTTCTCCCAGGAAGACCAGCCCCAGCGTCACGATCGCGAGGTAGAGCCCCCGCAACCGCACTGCCACCGGCGCCACCAGGACGCCGAACAACGCGGCCACCAACCCCGAGGCCAGCAGCCAGATCGGCAGCGACGTGATGCCGAACCCGATCACCCGCCCGGTCTCGGGACCGCTGAGAGCGGCGGCCGTGTACGCACCGATCGCGAGGAAGAACGCGTGGCCCAGCGAAACCTGGCCCGCGTACCCCGTGACGATGTTCAGCCCGATCGCGCCGATCGCCGCCACGAACCCGGTGGCGAGCAGCTGCAACAGGTCGTCGGTGATCATGAACGGCAGGATCAGGGCGACGACGACGAGACCACCCGACCACGCGCGTTTGGGACGCGTGTTCAGGAACCCCATGTCCTGCCCGTAGGAGGTGTAAAGGTCTTGCCTGCCCTTGATGGACGTTGGCCCTTTCACAGCCGCTCCACCTCTCTCTTGCCGAACAGTCCGTACGGTCTGACGAGCAAGACGAGCAGCATCAACGCGTATGGCGCGACCAGCGCGAAGTTAGGCCCGAGCCACGGTGCGAAATCATTCTGGTATGTACCGAAAAGCGACTCGACGATGCCGACCGCGAGCCCGCCGACCACCGCACCGCCCAGCGACTCCAGGCCGCCGAGGATGATCGCGGGCAACGCTTTCAGCGCCACGATCCAGAGTTGCTGGTCGACACCGGCGCCCGTGGCGACGAACACGCCGGCGAGAGCGGCGAGCCCGCCTGCCAGTGCCCACGACAACGCGAACACCGATCCGACCGAGATGCCCTGTGCCAGCGCGACTTCCTGGTCGTAGGCCACCGCCCGCATCGCGAGCCCGATCCGCGAGTACCGGAAGAACAGGAAGAGCAGCGCCGTCACGACCGCGGTCGTCGCGATCATCACGAGATAACGCTGCTGCACCTCGGCTCCGAGGAAGCTCACCGTGTTCAGGCCCCACGGATCACCGACCTGCCGCACGTCCAGGCCGATGAACGCGTTGGTGACCACCCTGACCACGACGTCCACGCCGATGGTGATGATCGCGACCACGAACACCGGTTTGCCGACCATCGGCCGCAGCACCGTGCGTTCCACGCCCAGCGCCAGCACCGCGATCACCACGGCGGCCACGAGAACCGCCCCGACGAACGACACGGCGGGCGAGAGGTACGAGACCAGCACCGCGCCCGCCAGCATGAACGCCGGCTGCGCGAAACTGATCACCTGCGTCGACTTGTAGATGATCACGAAGCCGAGCGCGAGCAGCGAGTAGATCGACCCGGTGCCGAGACCCCGGATCAACGACTGGAGAAACTCATCCATACATGCTCTCCACGAGGTCGTCGAACATCTTGCCCAGCGCGGATCTCTTGACCTTCTGGGTCGCGGTCAGCTCGCCGTCCTCGTGGTCGAGCTCCTTGGGGAACATCCGGAACTTCTTGACCTGCTCGACCGTCGCGAACCTGCCGTTCACCTCGGTCACGATCTTCTGCACCAGCTCCAGGACCTCGGGTTTCTCCGACAGGTCCCGGTAGGTGGTGTAGGTGATCTTTCGTTGCTGTGCCCAGTGGCCGACCGTCTCGTACTCGATGCCGATCAACGCCACCAGGTAGGCCCGCTGGTCGCCGATCACGACGGCTTCCTTGATGTACGGGGAGGTCTTCAGCGCGTTCTCGATCTCCGACGGCGCGATGTTCTTGCCGCCCGCGGTGATGATGATGTCCTTCATCCGGTCGGTGATCTTCACGTGCGTGCCGTCGACCCACTCACCGACGTCACCGGTGTGCAGCCAGCCGTCGTCCAGCACCCTTTGGGTGGACTCGGGATCACGCCAGTAGCCCGCGAACGTGCCACCGTGCCTGGTGAGGATCTCGCCGGTCTCCTCGTCGATCCGGAGCTCGGTGCCGGGCTGCGGCTCGCCCACCGTGCCGATCTTGACCCGTCCCGGCCGGTTTCCCGTTGCCACGGCGGTGTTCTCGGTCATGCCGTAGACCTCGTGCATCGGCACCCCGATGCCCATGAAGAACTTCAGCACGTCCGGGGCGATCGGCGCGGCACCCGAGGCCGCGTACCGGACGTGCCGCATGCCGATCCGGGCCTTCAGCGCGCGGAAGCAGAACAGCCAGCCCAGCGCGTAGACCAACCGGCTCTTGCCCGTGTGCTTGCCACCGTTGTGCACCAGCGTTTCGCCGATGGCTTCCGCGCGCTTGAGCCAGAACCGGGTCGTCGTGCGCTTGAGCCGGGACGCCGACGACACCCCGATCGTGACGCCGGCCAGCACCTTCTCCCAGATGCGGGGCACGCCGAACAGGATCGTCGGCTGCACCTCGCGCAGGTTCGCCTGCACCGTCTCGATCGACTCGGCGAAGTGCACCTGCACGCCGCTGGCCGCGCTGAACCACGTCGTGAAGATGCGCTCGGCGACGTGGCACAACGGCAGGTAGGACAGCGTGACGTCGGCGGAGGACGGCGGTGGCGAAGCGAAACCGCCGCCCTCCACCAGCACGTGGACGGCGAACTCGACGTTCGCCACCGTGAGCATCGCGCCCTTGGGCGGCCCGGTGGTGCCGGAGGTGTAGATCAACGTCATGACGTCGTCGGGTTCGACGGCCGCCATGCGTTCGGTGAGCTCACCGGGGAACGAGTCGCGGTGCTGGGCGCCCAGCGCCAGGAAGTCCTCCCAGGCCAGCAGTTTCGGGTTGTCGTAGCGGCCCTTGATGCCGCGCGGTTCGACGTAGACGATCCATTCGAGATCGGGGGTGTCCTCCAGCACCAGCAACGCCTTGTCGACCTGTTCCTGGTCCTCGGCGATCAGGATCCGCGAGCCCGAGTGGGACAGGAGGTAGGCGACCTCGGACGCGGGGTTGGTCGGGTAGAGCCCGACCGTGATGCCCCGGGCGGCGACGATGCCGAGGTCGGCGTAGAGCCATTCGCGCCGGTTCTCGGAGTGGATCGCCACCCGTTCGCCCGGCTGCAGGCCCAGCGCGAGCAGCGCGTGGCCGACCAGTTCGACGTTCGCCCAGTAGCCGGACCAGGTGACCTCCTGCCAGATGCCGAAGTCCTTGGCCCGCAGGGCGATCTGGTCTGGCGTGTTCTCGGCGCGGTTCCTCACCCGCGTGACGACGGTCGTGGTCATGGCGTCACGCTCTTGTGCTGCTCGCCGAGGTACGCGCGGATGACGTCCGGGTCCTGCTGCACCTCCGCGGGCGTGCCGGTGCGGATCGGACGGCCGAAGTCCATGACCATCACGCGGTCGGCCAGGTCCATCACGAGACCCATGTCGTGCTCCACCATGATCATCGGGATGTTCAGCTCCTCCCGGACGTCGAGGATGAACCGGGCCATGTCCTCGGTCTCCTCGACGTTCATGCCGGCGACCGGCTCGTCGAGCAGCAGGAGCTTGGGCTCCATCGCGAGCGCCCTGCCCAGCTCGACGCGCTTCTGCACGCCGTAGGGCAGCAGGCCGACCGGGTACCGGCGCCACTGCTCCAGTTCCAGGAAGTCGATGACCTCCTCGACCGCGGCCCTGTTCTTCAGCTCCTCGGCGCGCGCCTTGCCGAGCCAGAAGAACGCCGACAGCGCGCCGTACCGCATGTGGTTGTGGCGGCCGAGCATGAGGTTGTCGACGACGGTGAGGTGCGAGAACAGCTCGATGTTCTGGAACGTGCGGGCCATGCCCTGCGCGGCGATGCGGTGCGGCCGCATGCCGATCAGGTCGTGCCCGCGGAACCGCACGGTGCCCTGCTGCGGCCGGTAGACGCCGCTCAGGACGTTGAAGATGGACGTCTTGCCGGCGCCGTTCGGGCCGATGACGGCGAACAGCTCACCCTCTCCGACCTCGAACGACACCCCGTCGACCGCCACGACCCCGTCGAACGCGAGCCGGACGTCGGTGACTTCCAGAACGCTCATGAGAGCCACCGCTTCCTGCGCTTGTAGTGCTTGACCGCACGGAACGAGGAGGTGCCGAGGCCGAGGTAGAACTCGCGGATGTCGTCGTCGGCGAGAAGTGCCTCCGCCGGCTTGTCCATGACGACCTTGCCGGTCTCCAGCACGTAGCCGTGGTCGGCGATGGAGAGCGCCATGCTGGCGTTCTGCTCGACCAGCAGGACCGTGGTGCCCTGTTCGTTGATCTTCACGACAAGGTCGCGGATCTGCTGGACGAGCAACGGCGCGAGGCCGAGGCTGGGTTCGTCGAGCAGCAGGTAGGACGGTTCCGACATCAGCGCCCGGCCGATCGAGAGCATCTGCTGCTCGCCGCCGGACAGGTAGCCCGCGCTCTGTCTTCGCCGTTCCAGCAGCAGCGGGAAGAGCTCGTAGCAGCGGTCCAGGTTCTGCCTGAGCCGCTTGGGTCTCGCGTGGCCGCCGACCTTGAGGTTCTCCTCGACGGTCAGTTCGGCCAGGATTCGGCGGCCCTCCAGGGCCTGTTTGATGCCTCGGTCCGCGATCTTCGCTGGTGAGAGGCGGTGGATCGGTTCACCGTCGAGCGTGATCGAGCCCTTGGTGACCTTGCCGTCGTGCACGTCGAGCAGGCCACTGAAGGCCCTCATCAGGGTCGTCTTGCCTGCTCCGTTCGCACCGAGCAGCGCGACGACCTTGCCCTGGGGCACCTGCAGGCTCACGCCCCGGAGCACCAGCATCACGTCGTCGTAGACAACCTCGAGGTTGTTCGCTTCGAGCACCAGCGCCTCCTAGGGGCCCCTGACATACCGCGCAGTATGCCGCTCGTGAGACTTGGATCACAGAGTGATTTGACCACTGCGGGCGATTTCGTGATGTGCGGATCGCAAATGGTCCGACACGCTGCGTGACCGTCCTGAGTGGACACATGTCGGATGTGTAACAGCGCGTCGCCTGGGTACTCACCTTCCGACACCAATCGAAGGAGGAGGTTTCGTGACCACCATTGAGAAGTCGGTGGACGTCCACGTGCCCGTGAGCACGGCTTACAACCAGTGGACCCAGTTCGAATCCTTCCCGGCGTTCATGGACGGGGTCGAGAAGATCGACCAGGTCACGCCGACCAGGACCCACTGGACCACGAAGATCGGCGGGGTCGTCCGCGAGTTCGACGCGGAGATCACCGAGCAGCACGCGGACGAGCGAGTCGCGTGGACCACGATCGACGGGCCGCCGCAGGGTGGCGTGGTGACGTTCCACCGCCTGGACAACGACACGACGAGGGTCCATCTCCAGATGGAGTACGACCCCGAGACAATCACCGAGAAGGCCGGAGCGGCGCTCGGCGTCGTCGGCCACCGGGTCGAGGGCGACCTGAAGAGGTTCAAGGAGTTCATCGAGAACCGCGGCGCCGAGACCGGCGCCTGGCGGGGCGACGTGACGCCGCCGCCCCAGGTCTGATCGCGGTGCACGTTGACGCCAGACCAGCACGCGGCGTTCGAGGAACTCGCCCGCATCGACCGTGACTCGCCGCGTTACTACGTGCTGCGAGACCGGCTGGTGCGCGAGTACCTCCCCCTTGCCCGGCACATCGCTCGCCGCTTCAGCGAACGCGGCGAGCCCATGGAAGATCTCGCGCAGGTGGCGGCGGTCGGACTGATCAACGCCATCGACCGGTTCGACGTCTCGCGGCAGACGGACTTCCTGTCCTACGCCGTGCCGACGATCACCGGCGAGGTGCGGCGTCACTTCCGCGACCAGTGCTGGGCGATCCGCGTGCCCCGCAGGTTGAAAGAGCTGTGCGACTCCATCGACGGCGCGACCGCCGAGCTTTCGCACAGGACCGGGCGGTCTCCCACTCCCTCCGAGATCGCCCGGCACCTCGGGGTGTCGCTCACCGACGTCTACGAGGGCCTGCGCATCGAGAAGAACATCGCGTTCGCACCGCTGGACTCACTGGAGAGCTCGACCGTCGACGATCCGGCGCTGGAAGGCGTGGAGATCCACGAGGCCCTGCAGCCGATGCTGCGGGGCCTTCCGCGCCGTGAGCGGACCATCGTGGTCCTGCGTTTCTTCGGCCGGCTGACCCAGACGGAGATCGCCCGCCGCGTCGGCATCTCCCAGATGCACGTGTCGCGGCTGCTCACCAAGTCCCTGGAGCAGCTGCGACACGATCTGCTGGCGGAGGAGTGAAATGAGCGAGCGAGAATGACCGCTTCTGGCGATACTGGGTTCATGAAACGGTTGCGGTGGCCCCAGAAGCTGGCGATCAGCACTGGTGCCCTGCTCGTGCTCTGGGGCGTGGCCGGGTTCTTCGTGACCGGCTTCGCGTCGTTCGCCGGCGAGTCCGACACCTGGGTGCTCGGACTGCGCGTCAACCCGTTGCAGAACGTCATCCACCTGGTCTTCGGCGCCGCCCTGCTGCTCGCGGTACCGCGCCTGAAGGCGCTGACCGATGTCGGGCTGCTGGTGGCGGTGCTGTTCCTGGTGCTGTTCGGGCTCGGCCTGGCCCGCTACGACGGCGAGCTCGTGAACTTCCTGAACGTCAACTCCGGTTCGAACGCCCTGCACCTCTTCGCCGGGTTCGCCGCGCTGGCGTCGGCGGAGGGCGCGGTGTGGTGCCGCCAGTGCGACCGCGCCGCCGCCGTCAGATCCTCCTGAGCAGCTTCCGCACGGCCCGTTCGGGGTCACCTCCGCCGATGACGTCACCGTGCTCGAACGCCTCCACCAGGCGCGGGTCCACGTAGGACTTCCTCGCCACGGACGGCGTGTTGCCGAGGTCCTGCGCGACCTCCTTCATGACCGCGCTGACCGCGCGCTTCGACGGCCTGCCCCGTTCGCGCAGGGCCTGCGCGAACGCCTGTGCGGCGAAGACCATGGCGTGCCAGGTGCGCAGGTCCTTCACGCTGAACTCGTCGCCGACCAGCTCGCGGAAGCGTTCGTTGACGTCGTCGGCGGTGAGGTCGAAAACGCGGCAGTCCGGCGTCCGGTCGCGCAGCAACGACCGGACGGCCCTGGCGAGCGCGCGATCGGTGATCTCCTGGTCCACCTCGACGCCGTGCTTGGCGGGGAACCGGAAGCGGACCCGGTCGCCGGTGACCGAGAGGTGTTCGCAGAGCAGGGTCGCGACGCCGTGCGTGCCGTTCTCCTCGGCGTACTCCTCGTGGCCGACGCGGAAGACGCCGAGATCGAGCATCCGCAGCGCGATGGCGAGCAGCCGTTTCCGGCCGCGCGACCTCATGTCCTGCTCGACCTGCTCGCGGAACCTCCCGAGCTTCGGGGCCAGTTCGAGCACGCGGGCGAACTTCTCCGTGTCGCGGTCGGCCCGCCACTTCTCGTGATAGAGGTACTGGCGGCGGCCCGCGTCGTCGTAACCGACGGCCTGGATGTGGCCGTTCGGGTGCGGAGAGATCCACACGTCGCGCCAGGCGGGTGGGATCACGAGCGCCCTCACCCGCTCGGCGTCGCTCGCGGACAGCGCCGCGCCGTCGGCGTCGAGGTACCGGAACCCCTTGCCGTGCCTGCGTCGCGTCCAGCCTGGACCTGCGGTGATGCTGCGCCGCAGTCTCATCCGGGCACCCCGGGATTGATCAGCATGAAACGCGGGTACCCGCTCGCCGATGAATCACTACACGGTCGGTGTGGAACAGGAGTTCCTGCTCGTGGATCCCGATTCGCGGCGGCCGGTGGCACTGGCACCCCGGGTCAGGGAGATCTCCCGCGCGCCGGGAGACCTCGACGTGCAGGGCGAGCTCACGCCGTTCCAGATCGAGATCGCCACCGGCGTCACCTCCTCGTTCGGCGAACTGTCCGATCAGGTCCGGCTCGGCCGCCGGGTGCTCGTGGACGCCGCCGACGAGGCAGGGTGCCGGCTCGTGGCGACGGGCATGCCGCCGATCGGCGAAGCCGGGCCCCCTCCCGGATCGGATGACGCGCGCTATCACCGGATCGAGTACTCCCATCGCAGGCTCGTGACCGGAACGGGTGCATGTGGACTGCACGTGCACGTCGGTGTCTCCTCGAGCTCCGAAGCTCTGGCGGCGTCGAACAAGCTGCGGGCTTGGCTGCCGACGCTGCTGGCGCTGAGCGCGAACTCCCCGTACTCCCAGGGAGAGGACACCGGATACGCCAGCTGGCGGTCGATGGTGTGGTCGCGCTGGCCGGTGAGCGGGCCGCCGCCGTTCTGGCACGGCCCCGCCGACTACGACCGGACCGTCGAGGCGCTGATCAGCTCGGAAGCGTTGATGGACAGGGCGATGGTGTACTGGGACGTCCGCCCGTCCGCCGATCATCCGACCGTCGAGGTGCGCGTCGCGGACATCCCGCAGCTGGCAACGGAAGTCGTGGTCCTCGCCGAGTTGGTCCGGGCCCTCGTCGTGACGGAACCCTCCGAACAGCGGGTGGACGATTCCGTGCTGCGAGCGGCATATTGGCGGGCGTCGCGCGACGGGGTCGACGGACTGGCCGCCGATCCACACACCGGAAAACTCTCCCCCGCGTTCGACCGGGCGGTGTCGCTCGTCGAGCACGTCGCGGTCGCGCTGCGCGATCGCGGCACTCTGTCTACTGTGGAGCAGCAGTTGGACTGGTTGCGCCACAACGGCTGCGGTGCCGCTCGGCAACGACGCTACCCGGACCCCGAGTCCCTTGTGGACATGCTGATCGCCCGAACGCGTGAGGAAACCTGATGCGCCTCCCCGGCCCCCGCGGCCACATGAGCTCAGCCCTGGTCTCAGCGCTGCGCCTGCCGCCCCCGCCGCAGCCCGCGCTGCTCGTCAGCGGCGGCACAAGGGAAGCCTGGCAGGACGACGACCTGCAGCTGTCGCTGTGGATCTGCTACGAGCTGCGGATGCGCGGCTTCGACGACGTCGCCACCGGCTGGGAGGACCACCCGGCGCTGGCCCAGTTCCACGCGGCCCTGGAGACCCGCTGGGAGACGGCGCTGCGGTCGTTGACCGAGGTCACCTCACCCGTCGCGCTGTCGGACGAGGGGCTTTCGGAACTGCGCGGCCACCACGCGTTCTGGCAGCCGCGCCGCGAGATGCGCTCGGTGCTGCGCGACATCCAGGGCGACGCCTACGGCACGCGTTCCGAGCGCACGCACTCGGTGCTGTTCACCGTGACGCTACGCGACCTGGACCCGTTCTCCGGCGTCGACGAAATGCCCGCCCCGACCCTCGCACTGGCGAACGCGCTGTCGTTGTTCGGTCTGCACCGGCGGCTCGTCGGGGCCCTCGTCGGCTTCCTCACCGCGGTCGACACGATCGGCGGTGACCCGTTCGCGCAACTGCTGCCCGTCCAGTGCCCGCCGGAGGACGTCCGCCTCGGCTTCACCGCGTGCCACGAACTGCACGCCCGCCTCACCCAGCACGTCCACGCTTCCCTGCAGGCAGGTCGCACCTCGCTGAGGTGCCGTCGACCGCCGGTCTCCAGCCGGGTTAACGTGGGGTGCTGACAGCTGACGAAGGAGATCACGTGCCTGACCCCACAGCTCTGGCCACGGTGGTCGTCGACCGGCTCGCCCCCGACGTCGTCGTGCTGCGCGTGTCCGGCGAGCTCGACACCACCTCCAGCGGTGCGCTGACCGGCCCGCTGGAAACTCACGTGGCGGAAGGCCTGCGGGCCGTCGTCGTGGATCTCGGCGGCGTCCGGTTCCTGGGATCCGCCGGCCTGGAGGCCCTGGTCCTCGGCCAGCAGCGCGCGTCGAAGGCCGGCGTCGAGTTCGTGGTGGTGGCGTCGAACCGAGCCGCTTTGCGGCCCATCGAGGCGACCGGGCTCGACGCGGTGTTCACGATCGTGAAGACGGCGGACGAGGCAGCGCAGCGCTACTCGTCCTGATCACCAGGGCCGGGCACCCGTCGCGTCGAAGTAGCCGCCGGTAGGCCCGTCCTGTCCGACCTGCGCCATCCGCACGACGGCGCCGGCGTCCTGCTCGACGGCGTTGATCCGCATCCGCGGGAACGCCTTCGCGTACTGCACGGTGACGATGTTGACCGCCGCCGCGGACGGCGAGTCGCGGGGGCCACTGACGTTCACCACGACAGCGGACCGTCGCAGCAGCGGCAGGTAGGTCTGCAGGACGCGCGCGGCACTCTCGACGGCACCCTCGAACGTCTCCTGCGCGGCCCCGCCGGTGTTGACCAGCACGTCGAGCGAGTCCAGCGACCCGGCCGAGGCACCGTCGAGCGGCGCGAACCGGACGGTGTGACCGGCGAGAACGAGCCGGCGCGCGATCTCCGCGTCCTCGTCCGCCCCGGCGATCAGCACAGCAGCCATGCGTTTCAGGCTAATCCTGGCCGATGTCCTCGTACCAGAGCTCGGGGCGTTCGGCGATGAACGTCGTCATCAGCTCGACCAGCGCCGGGTCCTCGACGACGGTGATGCCGACGCCGTGCTCAGCCAGCCAGTCGTGGCCGCCGTGGAACGTCGTGGCCTCGCCGATCAGGACGTGCGAGATGCCGAACTGGCGGACCAGGCCGCTGCAGTACCAGCACGGCGACAGGGTCGTCACCATCGTCGTGCCGCGATAGCTGCGCTGACGACCGGCGTTGCGGAAGGCCGAGGTCTCCGCGTGCATCGAGGCGTCGCCGTCCTGCACGCGGCGGTTGTGGCCCCTGCCCAGCAGACGGCCGTCCGCGTCGAAGAGTGCCGCGCCGATCGGGATGCCGCCTTCGGCGAGTCCCGTCCGCGCCTCTTCTACGGCGACGGCGAGCATGTCTTCAGCAGTCATCGGTCGAAGCCTACCCGCGAGGGCGTTCTATTCAGTGTCGGCTCACTTCGGCGGTAGCGCTTCCACGAACTCGCGGCAGCGCGCGATCCAGTCCTCCAGCGCCTCGTCCTCCGCCACGGCCTCGCCGTCGACGACCACCCAGCCGTTCATCGGCCGTCCGGTGAAGTCGAAGACGCGGGCGCCCGGCTGGGCCAGCGCGTCGGCCTGCGCCTCGGGGCCCACGCGCGCTATCAGGTCGGAGTTCAGCACGCCTACCAGCATGTTTCCTCGCCACATGAACACCAGGCTGCCGAACATCTTCTTCGTGCCGAGGTCCGGGAGGTCGCCCAGCGACTCGCCCAGACGGTGGGCCAGGCCCTCGTCGTACGCCACGCGCTGAATACTGTCTCAGCGAGTTGCCAGGCGCCTCTCAGTTTCGTGTGGCTTCATGGACGTACAGGACGTAAGGAGGCCATCTTGTTCGGCTTGGTCGGCTGGCTGCTCTATTGGCTCTTGACGCTGTTCATCCTCGTGATGATCGGCCGGATGATCGTGGACTGGGCGGTCACCTTCCAGGCGCGCGGTGACTGGGTGTGGAAGGTGCGCCGGGTGACCCACGGCGTCACCGAGCCGGTGCTCGCGCCGGTGCGCAAGGTGTTGCCGCCGGTGCGGTTCGGCGGGTTCGGGCTCGACCTGGCCTTCACGCTGGTGTTCATCGCGGCGCTGATCCTCAGGTCGGTCGTGTCGTGAGGACGCCGGGGTTGAGCAGGCCCTGAGGATCCAGCGCGGTCTTGGCACCGGACAGGGCCGCGCCGAAGACGTCCGGCCGTTGGCGCGTGTACCAGGGCATGTGGTCGCGGCCGACGGCGTGGTGGTGCGTGATCGTGCCGCCCGCCGCGATGAGCGCCTCGGAGACCGCGGCCTTGATCTCGTCCCACTGCGCGGTGAGGCTGCCCCAGCGGCCCGGCGCGTAGATGCCGTAGTAGGGCGCGGGGCCGTCCGGGTAGACGTGGGTGAAGCGGCACGTGACGATGCCGATGCCGCACACCTCGCGCAGCGCCTTGGTCGCCGCCTCCGTGACCGCCGCGTGCAGTTCGGCGAAACGGTCCCAGGTGCAGGCCGTCTCGAACGTCTCCGTGATCATCGCGTGCTGAGCCATCGCGTCCCGCTGATACGGCATGCGCAGGAACGACTTCCGCCACTGCTGCGCCGCGCCCTCGACGACCTCGCCGTCACCGCAGAGTTCCAGGGCTCGCGCGAGTTTCGCGTCGACCGGGTGGTCCGCGGACTCGAACGCCAGCACCAGGACGGCGGACGGCGACCCGGCGTTGAGGAACGCCTCCGCCGGGTCCAGCAGACGGCAGTTCGCCGGGTGGAGCCCGGACTGCGCGATCAGCCGGGTCGCCTCCACGGCCCGTTCCCACGACGCGAACCGCACCGACGCCCCGGCCCGGTGGACCGGCGGCTCCTGCAGGCGCATCCACGCCTCGGTGATCACGCCCAGGGTGCCTTCGGAGCCCAGGAAGAGCCGGTCCGGCGACGGCCCCGCGCCCGACCCCGGCAACCGGCGCGACTCGCTGATCCCCTGGGGCGTCACGACCCTGAGCGACTCGGTCAGGTCGTCGACGTGCGTGTAGAGCGTGGCGTAGTGGCCGCCCGCGCGGGTGGCGAGCCAGCCGCCGAGCGTCGAGAACTCGAACGACTGCGGGAAGTGCCGCAACGTCAGGCCGTGCGGCTTGAGCTGTGCCTCCAGCGACGGCCCCAGCACCCCGGCCTGGATGCGCGCCGCACGACTGACCGGGTCTACCTCCAGCACCTGGTCCAGCGCCGAGAGGTCCAGCGTCACCACCCGGTCGAGGTCACGCGGCTCCACCCCGCCGACGACGGAAGTGCCACCACCGAAGGGAATCACCGCGACGTCGTTCGACCCGCACCAGTCCAGCACGTCGACGACGTCCTGCTCGGTGCGCGGCCGGGCGACGGCATCCGGCAGCGGCCCGATGTCACCGGCGAGGTTGCGGGTGACGTCGCGGTAGGCCTGGCCGCGGGCGTGCGCGAGCCGGTCGACCGGATCCGTCGAGTAGATCGGCTCGATCCGCGAAGCGGGCAGGTCGAGCGTGGCGGGGTCCGGCGGCTCGTGGAACGTCAGGTCCGCGTCCGGCAGCACCGCCCGGACCCGGTCGACCAGCGCACGGCGTTCCTCCGGGGTGACGGCGTCCTCGACGTTGCCCCAGCCCCACCACGACCTCGTTGTCATGACGAGCAACCATAAGCGAAACTCAGGCGTTCTGGAATGCCTCTTGAGCGAAGTAGGACCTAGCCCGCGCCGAAACACACGAAGCCGACGGCAGCGGCGTAGGCGGCGTCGTCCACTGCAGCGCGTTGCACCGCAGCCAGCGCCTCGGCCGGAGCCATCCCGGCGGCCAGCTTCTGGTGCAGTTCCACCATGACCGGCGCCGTGCCGTCGGTCGGCACCGGCACGACGGGCGCGATCAACGTCCGCGTGCCCAGGCCGAGAAGCGCCGCCGTGAACCCCATCAGCTCGTCGCCGGGACGAACGGCCGACTGGCCCGTGTCGCACGCCGACAGCACCACCCGCGTAGGCGGCTGACGCAGGCGTTCGATGTCGTAGACGGTCAACGGCCCATCGGCCAGTTCCAGGGCCGAGAACAGCGGGTTGTCGACGCGGAACGAGCCGTGGGCGGCGATGTGGGCCAGCGCGGCACCGTCCATTGCGGACGCCACGGCGCTCACCGTCGCCTCGCCGCCCACCAGGACGCGGCCCGGCACGTGGGCACTGATGGCCTTGATCTCGGCGGAGGCGGCGGCCATGCGCGGCCCGGCGGCCAGCACGGATTCGCCCGAGGCGTCCGGCACGGAAGTGGCGCGCAGCCAGACGGACGCGGACGGCGCGACCGCCACCTGGCGGTTCAGGACGGCCCACGGCAGGCCGTTCAGCGCGCCGGTGGGCACGACGACCAGCGGGCGGCCGTCGATGCGGGAGGCCAGCGGGTCCAGCAGGCGGCGGGCGAGCAGTGCGGCGGCGTGCGACGCCGACGAGCGGGCCACGGCCAGGTTCGGCAAGTGGGGCGGCAGGGTGACCAGGCGGTGCAGGGCGAAGCGGAGCAGGCGGATCTCGCGGACCACGCCCTCCGCCGCCCCCAGGGAATGCAGGGAGGCACGGCCTCCGGCCAGGACGACGGCCATCAGCGTGCCGTCGTCCTCCACGAACTCGATCAGCGCCGCCGGACCCAGGGCGGTGACCAGGGACGGGACCGACGGTGGCTTGAAGACGGAGACCTCGCCCGACACCTGGCGGGTCAGGTCGCGGACACGTTGCTCGGAGCGCACCAGCTTGGCGCGCAGGGCGCCCGCGGGTTTTCCGGCCAGCACAGCGGATTCCACGTCGGCCGCCACCGCGCGCAACGACGCCAGCGCGTCCTCCAGGCGCGGGTCGTCGGGAGGCGACACGGACTTCATCCGCAGCGCGCCGGCGCGCCAGCTCTCGGTCCACGACAGCACGCGTGCGGCGTTGCCGGAGGCCACGGCCAGCCGCAGGCCTTCCAGCGCGAGAGCCTGGCCCTGCACGCCGGCCGACGCGCGCAGCTCGGCGGCACCCAGGGACACCCGGTATTCGTCCAGCAGGCCGATGCCCCGCCGGAGAGCCGACGACGTCCCCCGGACGTCGCCGGAAAGCTTGCGGCGCAACGCTTCCGCGTACCAGCCGCGTACGCGCAGACCGGCCGGGCCACGCAGCCGCGCGGCAGCCGCCACCGACAGCTCGGCGACCGCACGCGCGCGGTGGCCCAGGTCCGCGGCGACCAGGCCCGCGTCGATGCGGGCCTCCAGCGCGGGCAGCCGCCAGTCCATCGCGTCCAGTTCGGAGGCGACCCGCGACAGCGCCAGGCGCAGCGGACGCGAGCGGTCGCCGCGCAGCACGGCCGCGTGCAGCTCCAGGTAACGCGCGCCCGCCGCCCACAGCAGGCGTTGCTCGCGGCGGAACCGGCGGCGCGCCTCGGCGGCGAACGAATGCGCCGCGGAAGGATCGTCGTCCAGCAGGGCGATGCGGGCGCGGAAGTACAGGGCCTCCGAGACGCCCAGCGGGTTCTTCAGCGCCTTCAGTTCGGGAATCGCGCGGTCGGCCGCGGCGCGGGCCTCGTCCAGCAGCGGCACCGAGACGAGCAGCTCCAACCGGTTGACCAGCAGCACCGGGCGCATCACGTCGAGGCGGCGGTAGACCTCCTCCGCCTTGTCGAACAACGTCAGCGCGGCGGGCACGTCACCGCCGCGCGTCGCCATGATGCCGGCGTTCCAGTGCACGTCGGCGACGCCGAGCTCCTGGCCCAGCTCCCCCAGCAACGAAGCCGCCAGCGAGAAGTCGGCCGACGCCTCACGCATGTTTCCCACGTACGCGCGCACGAGGCCGCGGTTGTTGAGAGCGCGCGCCTCGACCAGTTGGTCCCCCACTCGTCGCGCACCGGCGATGGCGGCCGTGTAGTCGCGCTGCGCGTCGTCGTACCGCGTCAGGTAGTGGAAGACGACACCGCGTTGCATCAGGGCGGCCACCGAGTCCGCGCCCGTCAGTTCCGGCATGGCGTCGTCCAGCAACGTCAGCGCGGCCTTCTGCCTGCCCGTGTAGGCGAGCACCCACGCGAGGCTCATCTGGGCCAGCGCGGACAACCGGGGCAGCGACGCCTCGGAGGCGATCCTGATCGAGCGGCGGAGGTGCCGGGCCGCGCCGGGGAAGTCGTGCATCTCCCGCAGCGCGAGGCCGATCGCGCGCTCGGCGATCGACCATTCCGAACGATCTTCCGTCGCGCGAAGGACAGCACGGGCCATCTCCACGGCCGCGCGCGGGTTGCGCTGCCTGGCCTCCAGCGCGTCCTCCGCACAAAAGTCGGTCACGGCGACACTTTATCGGCTGTGGTAGCTTGATCAAGCTCGGTCGGGGTGTCCGTCAACGCTGCTTTAGTGAGGCCGTGGTGTCGAAAACGCCAGCAAGCGCGGAGCTTTACCAAAGAGCTTTCCTGCAGCTCATCGCCGAGGACAAGACCATCAGCTTCCACGCCGAACGCGGGCGTGAATTCCTTTATCGGCCCGGTCAGCTGCTCGTCGGTGCCGAGGACCAACAACGCGTGGTCGAAAAGCTCCGGGAAAACAACATCATCGCCCGGCCGGGCGAAGGATTCGCCGGTTTGGCGCGATTGACGTTGCCGAACAACGAGGAGGACATTCCGCGCATTGTCCGCCTGTTGCGTGACCAGCGGAACTGGCCGAACGAGCGCGTGCCGCTCGTGCAGCCGCACCACGTGATCGTCGGTCACGGCGGCCTCGTCATGGGCAACCCCGGCGACCGGCCCTACCCGGCCGACCCGGTCTCGGCGCCGAAGTTCGACGAGCGCCTCAGGGACGTCCGCGTCGGCATCGTCGACACCGGCATCTCCTCCGATGCCGACAGCGAGCACTCCGAGTGGTTCGACGGCCGCTACGCCAAGGAGGCCGACGACGTCGACGCCGCCTACAGCAGCGGCGACAACTTCGCGCTGCAGGGCGGGCACGGCACGTTCGTCGCGGGCGTCATCCAGAACGCCGCGCCCGGCGTCACGTTCGACCCGGAGATCGGCCTCGACCCGAACGGCTTCGGCGACGAGGAACGGGTCTGCCGCAAGATCACCGAGCTGGGCCAGCACAAGATCAACCTGCTGAACCTGTCGCTCGGCTGCTTCACCGCGGACGACGTGGCCTCCGAACCGTTGCGGCGCACCATCGAGGCGCTGCCCGCCGACATCGTCGTGGTCGCCTCCGCCGGCAACCAGGGCACGCAGCGGCCGAGCTGGCCCGCCGCACTGTGCGGGGTCACCGCCGTCGCCGCCGCCCAGCAGGAACGGGACGGCTCGATCAGCCCCGCCTTCTACTCGAACTGGGGTCACTGGGTCGACGCGTGCGCGATCGGCAACCGGGCCTCGACCTACCTCAAGGGCGAGTGGCAGCTGCCGGGCGAGGCCGCGGCTACGCCGTTCGCGCTGTGGGCGTACTGGTACGGCACGTCGTTCGCCGCTCCCCTGGTCACCGGCCGGATCGCCGCCACCATGGTCTCAGACGGCATCGACGCACGTCAGGCGCGTGACAAGCTGCTGGCCGGTCCGGAGTTCCACTCCGGTTACGGAGTTTTTGTCAAATAGTTGTATCTGGGAGGCAACCTCGGCCTCCGCCAGTTGTGACCGCAAGGAGTCGACGTGAGTTCTGCATCCCCGATCGCCGCGCTCGTGAGCGCGGCGGCCGAGGGCGATCAGTCGGCGTGGAACGAGATCGTGGACCGTTACACGCCGCTGGTGGTGTCGGTGATCTACAAGCACCGGCTGCGCCCTGCGGATGCGGCCGACGTGAACCAGACGCTGTGGCTTCGGCTCGTGGAGCAGATCGGACGACTGCGCGAGCCGGAGGCACTGCCGGGCTGGATCATGACGACCACCCGCAACGAATGCCTGCGCGTGCTGCGCGTGCAGCAGCGGACGCACCTCTACGACCCGTTGTCCGAATCCGACGCGCTGGAGGCGGAGCAGGCGGACGCGGACGTGGAGGCGGAGCTGCTGGCGGTGGAGCGGCGGCAGGCGTTGCGGGATGGGTTCGCCGAGCTCACGGACCAGTGCAAGCGGTTGCTGCAGAAGCTGATGACGGATCCGCCGCCGAGCTACCAGGTCGTGAGCGAAGAGCTCGCGATGCCGGTCGGCAGCATCGGCCCGACGCGGATACGGTGCCTGGAGAAGTTGCGGAAGACCACTGCGCTTTCAGCGTTCCTCGGATCGCCGGTGAAGAGAGGAGGTGTGCTGGGTGCGGCACGACTGGGACAGTGACGAAGTACTGCTCGACGCCTTGCGTGACGCGTTGAGCACACCCCAGGACGACGTCCCGCCGGAGTTCGTGGAGGCCGCGAAGGCCGCGTTCACCTGGCGGAACATCGACGAGGAGCTGCTGCTCATCACGTCGTACGACTCGGTGCTGGACGACACGCTGTTCGCCCGTGCCCGGTCGACGGCCACGGCGCGGCAGCTGGTGTTCGACGCGGACGGCGTGATGCTGCAGGTCGAGGTGTCCGCGGCGGGGGTCACCGGTCAGCTGATGCCGGCGACCGGACCGGTCACGCTGGTGACGCCGGACGGCGACCACGAGACCGCGGCGGTCGACGAGCTGGGGATGTTCGTCATGGGGGTCGCACCACGAGGACCGGTGAAGTTCCGGTTCGCAAGTGGTTGCACCGATTGGTTCATCCTCTGACTCACATTCGTGTGAACGGGTAATTCATTCGTTCGGCCCACATCTGCGGCCAGTAGGGTTGTCGATGCTCAGAATTCGCATCGCGAGAGGTGTGCTGCTGTGGTCGATCGAGTCAGCTGGGTTCCGGAAGGTGTCAATGTCGACGTCCCGAGTTCCGCCCGGATCTACGACTACCTGCTCGGCGGCGGGCACAACTTCGAGGCGGACCGCGCGACGGCGGAAGCCCTGATCAAGGTCCTTCCGGTGCGGGGCATGGCGCGGCTCAACCGCGCCTACCTGCGCCGCGCGGTGCTGGAACTGGCGGATCTCGGCATCCGGCAGTTCATCGACCTCGGTTCGGGCATCCCGACCGTCGGCAACGTGCACGAGGTCGCGCACGAGGTCTCGCCCGAGTCGAAGGTCGTGTACGTCGACTTCGAGCCGGTCGCGATCACGCACGCCGAGCTGATGCTGGCGGGCGAGCCGAACGTGACGGCGCTGCTGGCGGATCTGCGCGAACCGGAGAAGGTCGTGGCGCAGGCCGCTCAGCACCTGGACTTCTCTCGGCCGATCGGGCTTCTGGTCGTCGGTGTGCTGCAGTTCATCCCCGACTCGGACGACCCGTGGGGCGTGCTGGCCCGTTACGTGGAGTCTCTCCCGTCCGGGTCGTACCTGGCGCTGTCGCACTTCACCGCGGACAGCATGCCGGCGGCGATGGCGGCCGGTAAGGAGATCTTCGCGAAGACCGCGGAGCCGATCACGCCCCGCACCAAGGCCCAGGTCGCGGACATGCTGGCGGGCACGGAGATCGTCGAGCCCGGCATCGTGTTCACGCCGCAGTGGCGGCCGGAGACCCCCGAGGACGTCGGTGACGAGCCGTCGAAGGCGAACCTCTACGCGGCGGTGGGTCGCAAGCCCTGATGTCCGCCTCGCCCCTCGCACAGCGCTGGGCGGCTGTTCTGATCGAGAGCGCGTACTCGCCGATGTCGAGGCGGAAGCTGACGCAGCACCTCGACGAGCACGCCGCCCGGCTGCGTGCTGGGCAGGCGGCGGTGGCCATCGGCGAATGGCTGGTGCGCAGGAGTTTCACCGGACCGGACTCGTTGCGCCGCACGCTGGAGGTGCTCGGCGGGGAGTTCTCGCCCGAGGTGCTCGGCGCGCTGGCGGCGGGCTACGTGCGGGCGACGCGCGACCAGTTGTTCGCCGAGCAGGAGAAGGTCAAGGACTCGCTGCTGAAGGCCGTCGAGGACGCACAGCGCGACCTGCACGACAGCGAGGCCCGGTTCGCCCAGGTCTTCGCGACGACCGCGGTGGGCATCGCGATCTTCGACCTGCAGGGCGCGGTCGTGGAGGCGAACGAGGCGCTGGCCGCCATCCTCGGCCACGAGGAGATGCCCAAGGAACTGTTCGCCGAGCCGGACGCGATCGCGCTGGCCGCGGCCTGCCACCGGCTGCTCGCGTCCTCTGTGGACACCGACCGGCGCGAGTGGGAACTGGCCCGCGGCAACGGGGACACGGTGTGGGCGAACGTCGTCCTGTCCGTGCTGCGCGGCTCGGACGGGCTGCCGAAGTTCCACGTCGCGCTGATCGAGGACGTCACCGAGCAGCGCATGCTCCAGGAGTGGCTGCGGCACCAGTCGCTGACGGACCTGCTGACCGGGCTGCCGAACCGGGCGTCGTTCACCGACAAGCTGGAGTCCGCGACGGCGTCCGGCGAGCCGTACACGCTGGGCTACCTGGACGTCGACAGTTTGACGATCGTCAACGACGGCCTCGGTTACGCGGCGGGCGACGCCGTGCTGGTCGAGGTGGCGCGGCGGCTGCGGGTCGTGCTGCCGGACGCGGTGGTGGCGCGGGTCGGTGGCGACGAGTTCGTGGTGCTGATCCACGGATCGCCCGACGTCGCGGCGCTGGCGGCGATGATCGACGAGGAACTCTCCGAGCCCGTGTACCTGGAGGGCGCCGGTGTCGCGGTGTCGACGTCGATCGGTTTCGTGCACACCTCCGGTCCCGGCGTCGATCCCACGGCCGTGCTGCGGCGCGCGCATTCGACGCTGCGCAGAGCCGAGACCGGCGGCAAGCGGCAGTGGGGCATCTACGACCACGAGGCCGACGCCGTCGACCGGGCCAGATTCGCGCGCATCGCGGCGATGCCCGGTGCCTTCGAGAACGGCGAGATCTCCGTGGAGTACGCGCCGGTGTCGTGGGTTTCGGGACCGCCGGCCTTCGTGGAGGCGTCCGTGCGCTGGGGTGCCACCCGGCACGACGACGTCGTGGCCTACGCCGACGCCCTCGGACTGGCGTCCCGGCTCGGGCAGCTGGTGCTGCGGGACGCGTGCTCGCGCGGCGAGCCGGCCCTGATCCGGCTGTCCAGGGACCAGTCGCGGCATCCGGACCTCACGGCGCACGTGCGGTCGACGTTGCGGGCCAGTTCGTTCCCGGCCTCGTCGTTGTTCCTGGCGCTGGACGTCAGGTCGATGCCCGACGGCGAGGAGAACCTCGAAGTGCTGCACGACATGGGTGTGCACGTCCTGCTGCACGAGTTCGGCGGCGGGTTCGCCGGATTGTCCACTGTGGACCGCGCGCCGGTGTGGGGTGTCCGGCTGGCACGGCCGCCGTCGGAACGCCTGGCGCGCCAGGGCCTTGCTCTGATGGTGCCGCTGCTGCGGTCGGCCGGCGTGCACGTGATCGGCGGGCCGGGCGATCCGGACGAGCTGCAGGCGCTGGGCGTGGACCTGGTGGTCTCGCCGTGAGTGGTTGTGGCCGTCAGGGAGACCACAACCACTCACGAGCTTATTAGGCAGCGTCCTGGAACGTCTCCGCCTTGACGGTCACGGTGCGGCCGAAGTTCCGGACGACCTGGGCCTTCTCCGCGGCGTTCGGGTTGGGGTTCTTGCACGACGTGCCGGCGCTGGCACCGGACATCAGATCGGTGCACAGACCCGTCCGGCGGTCCGGCAGACCCAGGATGTGGCCGAGCTCGTGCGCCGCGATCCGGATCGTGTCGTGGCCCTCGTTGACCGCCAGGCGGCCCATCCAGATCCGGCCTCGGCCGAGGCTCGTCGTCTGGGCGCGGGGCCAGCCGTTGTCCGCGACGATGGTGACGTGCGCGGGGCCGGTGACCTTCCTCAGGTTGAGGGTGTTCGGAAGCTGCGTGTTCCACACGTTCGCGCCCGCGTCGACGGCCGCCACGAACTCGGCGGCGCCGGACGAGTTGTAGGTGATGACACGGGGCGCGGCTTCCGCGGTGCCGATGAGACCGACCGAGAGGGCGGCGGCACTGGCGACCACGGCAATTGTTTTGCGCAGGGACACAGGAATCTCCTCGCAATGCAGGGTAATTGCGTCCCGACTGTATCGCCGCACCGTTGCCGCACAAGAAGCGTCAAGTGTGAAGCGGCGCTGCCACGATCAAGAGACTTCGTCGGTGATCAGCTCGCCGGCAGCACCGGCGCGTGGCCTGGCGAGCGGAAACATGCCCTACCAACGGATTTCCCGCGTTCTCCTGCGCCGAACAGGCCGCCGCCGGACGGAGGTATAACTCTTCACACGCGGCTGGTTCTTATGGACCGGAAGGCCGAACGGGACCGGTGCGCGTGGCACCGGCCCCGGTTTCCGCGGGAGGCGGGTTTCAGGCGAACGAAGGCTGGCGCAGCGCGTGCTCCACCAGTGCGATCAGGATCTGCTTCGTCGACTGCCGGTTCCGTGCGTCGCACGGAATTATCGGCACCGATGCCGAGATCGTCAGCGCGTCCCGGATCTCCTCCGCCCGGTGGTGCATCAGGCCGTCGAAGCAGTTCACCGCGATCACGTACGGCAGGTCGCGGTCCTCGAAGAAGTCGATGGGCGCGAACGCCTCGTCGATCCTGCGGGTGTCGACCATGACGACGGCACCGATCGCACCGCGGACCAGGTCGTCCCACATGAACCAGAACCGGTGCTGACCGGGCGTGCCGAACAGGTACAGGATCAGGTCCTTGTCCAGCGACACCCGGCCGAAGTCCATGGCCACCGTGGTGGTCACCTTGTCCGGCACCGCCGACAGGTCGTCGACACCGACCGATGCCTGGGTCATCACGGCCTCGGTCGTCAGCGGGGTGATCTCGGAGACCGACCCGACGAACGTCGTCTTGCCGACGCCGAACCCGCCCGCGACGACGATCTTCGACGACATCACGTTCAGGCCGGCCCCAGGTGACCCCGGACGACCCGGAGCACCGTTGCTCATGGGAACTTCTCTCTACTCAGGCGCGCATGGAAACGTGCAGCTGGGCCCGGATCTCCGGCGTCAGCTGAAGACCGACCCGCTCCACCAGCCGGGTCATCGCGTAGCCGATGAGCCCGATGTCGCAGTTGGGTGCGGCGAGTACGGCGAGGCAGGACCCGTCGCTGATGGACATCAGGAAAAGATAGCCCCGTTCCATCTCCACGACGGTCTGTTTGACCTCACCCGCCTCGAAACAGCGCGCCGCGCCGAGGTTCAGGGAGACCAGTCCGGACGAGACGGCGGCGAGCTGCTCCGCGCGGTCGTGCGGGAGTCGATCGGACGATGCGAGCAACAGGCCGTCGGCGGAGACCACGATCGCGTGCGCGACACCGGCCACCCTGCTGACGAAGTCCTCGACCAGCCAGCTGAAGTTGTCCAGTTCCTCAGTCGCGGTGGTCACTGGCGTTCCCTTTCTGCGATCACGGGGATGCCTCCGACGGCGGAGTCGAAGAGCGACTCACGGCCCATCTGGACACCCTTCTGGTACGTGGCGAACCGCTGGCGCAGCCGGTCGGCCGACCGGCCGGGGATGGCGGCGGTCGACAGCTGGGGCGCGGGCGACGTCGGCTTCGGCAGCGAACCGGGGACCAGGCGCGCCTTCGGGACGCGCTTGGGCAGACCGTTCTCCGTCGTCTGCGCGGCCGTGCCCTTGTCCAGCGCGCCCGCGGCCTTCCAGCCTTCGTCCGCCACTCCCCAGTCGGACTCGGCGTAGTCGGCGACCGCGCGCGGCACCGCCGTCGGCGCCTCGATCTTGACGGTGTCCGCCGAACGGTGCCGCTTGGGCAGGCCGTTCACGGTGGCGGGCTCCGCGTCCTCCTCGTGGTGCTCGGCGCGTTCCGGCTCCACCGGCGGAACGTCCTTGAGGGAGGGTTCGGGGGCCGAGGGGGTCTTGAACCACCTCGACAGGTCGTCGTGCGAGATCAGCGGCTCGTCGACGATCGCGGGGAAGATCTCCGTGGCGGGATCGGTCGGGCGTTCGATCGGCGGCTCGTAGGAGTACCCGTCCTCGGCGACGTCTTCCGAAGCCTCGATCCGCGCGGTGAACAGGCCGTCCGTCGAGGTCTGCTCGATGCGGTGCCGGCCGGAGTTCTCGTCCTCGGTGGCGGGCGACGGCACGACGACCGGGTGTTCCGGCGTCCACTTCGGCACACCGGACAGGGCCTCACCGGTGCCGGTGGACTCGGCCGCGGAGGGCAGCGACGCGGCCGGCAACGGCAGCGCGGGCACCGATCCCTTGTGCAGCAGGGAGATCGGCAGGATCACCTGCGCGGTGACGCCACCCTCGATGTCGTCGTTGTTCGCCAGCGTCACGCGGATCTCGTGACGCTTGGCGAGCTGGCCGACCACGTACAGGCCCATCTCGCGGGCCACCGAGACGTCGACCTCCGGCGGCTCGGCGAGCTTCGCGTTGAACTCGACGACGTCGTTCTCCTGCATGCCGACGCCGCGGTCGTGGATGCGGATCGCGACCTCGCCCTTGCGGGTCTCTATCGTCCGCACCGTCACCTTGGTGGTGGGCTTGGAGAACGCCGTCGCGTTGTCGAGCAGCTCGGCGACGAGGTGCGCGAGGTCGTTGACCACGCGGCCCTGCACCATGAGCTCCGGCGTCGGCGCGATCTGGACGCGCGCGTACTTCTCCACCTCGGACACCGCGGCGCCGAGCACCTCGGCGATCGCGACCGGGCGGGTGACGCGGCGGTTGACCGTCGTGCCGGAGAGCACGAGCAGGTTCTCGCTGTTGCGGCGCATCTGCGTGGCGAGGTGGTCGAGCTCGAACAGCGACGCCAGGTGGTCCGGGTCCTGCTCGTCCTGCTCGAGCCGGTCGATCACGTTGATCTGCCGCTCCACCAACGCCTGCGAACGCCGCGACAGGTTGATGAACATGTCGTTGACGTTCGCGCGCAGTGCCACCTGCTCGACGGCGAGGCGGACGGCTTCGCGCTGCACGAGGTCGAACGCCCGTGCCACCTGGCCGACCTCTTCGGTCGTGTTGAGCGGCACCGGGACGATCGCTTCCTCCGCGGCGCGTTCCGGGTCGCGGTGCGAACGGATTCGCTTGATCGCCTCGGGCAGCTGGTTGCGGGCCACGTCGAGCGCGCTGCGGCGCAGCACGCGCAGCGGCCGCAGCATCGACTGGGCGACCATCGCCATCAGGCCGAACGCGATCAGCAGCGAGACGGCGACCAGTGCCGCGTCACGCCAGGCGTCCGAACGAGCCGTGTCGGCAAGGCGCGTGGTCGTCGCGTCGGCCTGAGCCTCCACGTGGGTCGCGACCTCGCGAACCAGGTTCGCGGTGTCCTGGCCGATCTTGAGGACCTCGGCGTCCGTGATGGACACCGGTTTGCGCTCGAAGTCCTGCGCGAGCGCGAGCCGCACGAGCCGGTTGCGACCGTCCACGGACGAACCGGACACGACGTCCTGGAACTTCTGCCTGTTCGCCGGCGACGCCGCGTCGTTGAACTCGTTGAACGCCGCGTCCAGACGCGACTGCGCGGCACGCAGCTCGTCCGCGGCGCCGGGCGCGAAGCCCCTGCGCAGCGCGGTGGACGTCAGGAGCGAGTTCTGCTGGCCGAGCTGCTCCTGCGCCGTGTAGAGCGCCTGCGCGGCGGCCACCAGCGGAACGATCTCCGGCTCGCTCAGGCTGGAGATCGCGGCGCGGTGCACCGTGCCGAGCGAGGCGATGATCTGGTTGTACGCACTGATCACCGCGACGTCCGGGTACTTGGTGGTCAGCAACGTCACGCGCAAGCTCGCCAGTCCGTCGAGCGACTGCAGCGACTTGGTGAACGTCTCCCGCAAGGGCGCGCTCAAGGCCGTGGCCGTCGCGCCCGTATCCCGGTACCTGCCCAGTTCCGTATCGGTGAGATTCGTCTTGGCGGCGTGCTCCGGGCACGCGTTCTGCCTGCCGGCGGCCACACACTGCACCGCCCAGTCACGTTCGACCTGTAGAGCGTTCTCCACCCTCGCCGCCTGGTGGCTCACGGCGAGCTCGCGCTGGACGTTGCCGAAGAGTTCGACGTCGTCGAGCTGGGTGTTCAGGCGCAGGCCCGCGAGCGTCGCGGTGCTCAGAGCCGGAACTAGCAACACCACTGCGAGCTTGCTCCGCAACCGCCAGTTGCGTAGGCGGAACCGGTCGATGCCTCGCTGGTCCTCACGACCGCGCACCGTCAACACTCCCCGCCCCGTTTAATAGCTGCAAACCTGGTGGATCTTGGAGTAAAACGCGCTGTTCTCATACCGCCGTTCGGACGACAAAACAGTGGTTCGAGAATCAACAACTTTGAGCTGCGCGGCTAAACGGCCGTCGCACGATAATTCATCTGGAGGAAACGGTCGCGCGGGTGGCCGTGATCACGGCCTGATCACAGCCACCCGCGCTGTTCGTCAACTACCGGAGGGCTGGATGAGCATCGGCCTGACGTCGAGCTCCTTGTCCAGCATCTGGTACCGCTGCATCAGCTGGACGACGCGCTGCAGACGCGTGGCGTCGAGCGTCGTCGGGAAGGCGCCGAAGTGGACAAGACCTGCGGTTTCCTTGTCGACCTTGGCGTACTCGACGAGCAGTGGCTCGACCGTGGGACGGTCGGCGGCTTCGGCCTGGCCCTTGGCCATCGCGCGCTGGAAGGCGGCGACGGTCTTGGGGTTCTCCTTGGCGAAGGCGCCGGTGGTCGCGTAGCCCGCGATCGGGATGTTGTCGGTCGGGCCGGACGCGGCGTCCAGCACCTTGATCTGACCGGCGGCGCGCTGCGCGCGGGTGATGAACGGCTCGACCATGAAGGCCGCGTCAACGGTCTTGTTCTGGACCGCCGCCTGCATGTCCGGGAACGGCATCTCCTTGAACTTCACCGAGTTCACGTCCACGTTCGCGGCCTCGAGCGTGGCCTTCGCGGTGAGCTCCGCGATGTTCTTGAACGTGTTGATCGCGATGGTCTTGCCGGCGAGGTCGGCCGGGCTCTTGATGGCCGAGTCACCGCCCGCCAGGATCAGGAACATGTCGGGTTTCGCCTGGTAGCCGTCGGAGATGAGCTTGATTCCGTCGACCGCCTTGGCGGCGTCCTTCGATTGGGCGGCGAAGAACGAGACCCAGTTGCCGAACGTGAAGTCCAGCTCCTTGCTGACCAGGCCGGGGATCGCGGCGGCCCCACCCTGGATGATCTTGAGGTCGACCTCGAGGCCTTCGGCCTTGAAGTACCCCTTCTTGATCGCCACGTGGACGGACGCCACGTCGAGGATCGGCAGGACCCCCAGGCTGATCTTGGCCTTCTCGACCGGACCGCTGCTGTTCGCATCAGCCGGGGGTGCTTGCTCTTTGCCGCCGAGCGCACCACAGCTCGCCACGGTGGCGAGCAGCGTGGCAAGGGCGATGCCACGGATGGCCATACGGCGGACTCTTCGAGTCATCGGGAGCACTCTCCTGTCGGAGCGGTGTCGTCGTTGCGGGGGGGGATCGCGACGGTCAACCACTCAGAGTAATGACGCTGCTCCAAAAGACCCCAGTTGACCGACACGAGCAGGTTCCAGTCAACTACCTGCGGTGAGCATCTAAGCACAGCAGGTCTAGCGCTAGGAGAACCCCAGTTGAAGCGCTCCGTGACCGTTGTCGGCGCAGGGCCGGCCGGTCTGACCTTGGCAAACTTGATCCAGCAGTCAGGTATCGACTGCGTCGTGCTCGAAAAGGCCAGTCGAGCTCAAGTGGAAACACGAGCACGGGCAGGAGTCCTGGAGCACCGCTCCGTGACCATGTTGGAGTCGCTCGGTCTGGCAGATCGTTTGCTGATGGAAGCAGACCGTCACGGAACGTGTGAATTCCGCGTGAGCGGCCAGGCGTTCCAGGTGTCGTACAGCGACCTCTATGGCGGCCGCGAACACTACGTGTACCCCCAGCAGGAAGTCGTCAAGGACCTCATCGGGGGATTTCTGGACAGAGGAGGTGACATCCGGTTCTCGGTCAGCGACGTGGAGTTGCGGGAGCTGACGTCCTCTCGTCCATCAGTGGCCTTCACCAGCGCAGACGGGGTCCGGGAGACCATCACGAGCGACTTCGTGGCCGGGTGCGACGGGTTTCACGGCGTGAGCCGTCCGTCCATTCCTGTGGGAGCGCTCTCAGAATTCTCGCACCAGCACGGGATCGAATGGCTGGCCATTCTCGCGGAAGCCCCTCCATCGACTAAAGCCATCATTTACGCGCTGCACGAAGACGGATTCGCCGGCCATATGTTGCGGTCTCCCACGATATCCCGTTTCTATCTTCAGGTACCGGTCGGGACCAAGGCTTCGGATTGGTCCGACGAACAGGTCTGGGAAGCTTTGCACAAACGTTTCACACTGCACGACTCGTCGTGGGCGCTGACCGAGGGAAAGATCATCGAGAAGCGCGTTCTCGACATGCGCAGCCATGTGGTCGAGCCGATGTCGTACGGCAGGCTCTACCTGCTGGGTGACGCAGCCCACATCATCACACCGGTCGGCGCCAAGGGCATGAACCTCGCCATGAACGACGCCGCAACGTTCGGACGTGCGCTTATCGACTTCTACGCCAGCGGATCCGAGACCGGTCTCAAGACCTACTCGGAGGACTGCCTGCGCCGCGTCTGGCGGGCACAGGAATTTTCCCAGTGGATGGTGAACATGATCCACACCGACGTGAGCTCGCCGTTCTTCGGACGGTTGGCCCAGGCGAGGCTGGAGCACCTGGCGGAGTCTCCCGCCTACCGCGCCACCTTCGCGGAGAACTACGTCGGACCCTGATGGGTAAAAATCAGCCCTACAGGGTGAAATCCCCGCTCCCCTAACGGGTGAACCCGATCCCCTAAGGACCTCGCTACGTCACGATCTGGGGCCAACTCCCGATGCCGGGGGATGTCGTTCATCCATACGGTTCAACACGACATCCCCCGATCCACCTACAGGAGCCTGAGTCCCATGCAGCAGACCGAGACCACCACGGTGCAGACCGGCCCGACCACGGCCCAGACCGGTGACACCAGCGTGCAGACCGGTGGCACCGAGGCGCAGACCGAACAGACCACCCTGCACGACTTCACTCTCGGCCTCCTGACCGACCTCGACGCCCGCGAGGCGTTTCAGCAGGACCCGCTGGCCGCCCTGGAGGCAGCCGGTCTGGGCGACCTCACCCCCGGCGACGTCCAGGACATCCTGCCGCTGGTGCTCGACGCCGCGTCCGTCCCGAACACCGGCGCGATCGACGAGGTCCTCTCCGGCTGCGGCGAACTGCCCGCCGTCGACCAGCTGACGCTGATCGCGAGCAACGTCGAGGGCATCACCGGCACCACCGGCGTCTCCGCTCCTTCCGCCATCACCGCACTGACCGGCGACTTCTCCGGCCTGGGCGATGTGTCCGGCACCCTCGACTCCACCGTGCTGACGGCCGGCGACGTCGTCTCGAACGTCTCCGGCGTGGCCCACGACAACGCCGTCGTCTCCAAGGTGACCGACGTCGTCGACGTCGACAACGTCACCGACGTGGTCGTCAAGGACCTCGACACCGACGTGCTCGTCAAGGACGTCCTGGACTCCGACGTGCTGGTCAAGGACGTCGCCGGCTCGGTCGACCTCGACGTGAAGGACGTCGTGGACGTGACCGACAACGTGGTGCACAACGTCGTGCAGGTCGGCGACGTGCACAACGACCTCGGCCAGGTCGTCGGGGACGTCAAGATCGGTGACATCGACATCCTCGACGGTGGCATCGGCAACGGCAACAGCATCGACCTCCACCTCTGAGCTGTGTTTGGCGCACTGTGAACACAGGTGAGCCCCGGACCGCGGCGGTCCGGGGCTCACCTGTCTCAAGCGACTGTCAGGACGAGACGGTCTCGCTGAGCGATTCCCGTTCCGCCGCAGCCCACTTGTCGACGTCGAGGGTGGGCTTGCCGCCGACGTTCAGCAGCCGGGCCACCTTGGACCGCAACGCCACGAAGGCCTCGTCCGTCCGCGTCGTCACCTGGTCACGCTCGGCGGGCAACGGCACCTCCAGGTCCGCCACCAGCTTCGCGGGCGAGCCGGAGAGCACCAGGATGCGGTCGCCCAGGTACACCGACTCGTCGATGTCGTGGGTGACCACGAGAACGGTCGTGTCGTGCTCACGGCGCACGCGCAGCAACAGGTCCTCCAGCTCGAACCGGGTCTGCGCGTCCACCGAGGCAAAGGGCTCGTCCATCAACAGCAACGCCGGCCGGTACGCCAGAGCGCGCGCGATCGCCACACGTTGTTGCATGCCACCGGAAAGCTGCCACGGCCGCTTCTTGGCGGCCGCCGAGAGACCCACCCAGGCCAGGGCCTCGGCGGCGCGGGAGCGGCGTTCGGCGCGCGGCAGGGAGCGCAGCGGGAACTCCACGTTGCCCTGCACCGTGAGCCACGGGAACAGGGAACGCTGGTAGTCCTGGAACACCACCGCGAGGTGGGAACCGTTGAGGGTCACGTCACCGCGGGAGGGCGCGATGAGCCCCGAGATCGTGCGCAGCAGTGTGGACTTGCCGCATCCGGAGGGTCCGACCACGCACACCAGCTCGCCGGCGCGCACGGTGAACGTGAGGCCACCGATGGCCTCGTAGTCGCCGTAGCTGTGGCCTAGGTCGGCCACCTCAAGCATGTTGCTCATCCCTGCTCCTCGGTTGCCAAGCCAAAGCTCTGCGTTCCACCGCCAGAAGCACGGTGTTCAGTCCGTAGCCCAGCACGCCCAGCAGGACGATGCCGGCCCACATGCGCGTGTAGTCGAACTCGCGCTGTGCCTGCATGAGTTGCGAACCGATGCCGTTGTCCGTGCCCACGAGCTCGGAGATGACCATCAGCACCAGGGACAGCGACAGCGACACCCGCAGCCCGGCGAAGATCTTCGGTGAGGCCGCGGGCAGCACCACCCCGAGAACCCACTGGTGGCGCGGGATCCGGAAGACCGCGGAAGTGTCCACTTTGGTCACGTCGACGGAACGGGCGCCGTCCACGCTGTTGAGCAGCACCGGCCAGATCACGCCGAAGATGATCGTCGCGAGCTGCATCGACGTGCCGCCCCTGAACAGCAGCAGGAACACCGGCACCAGCGCGGGCGGCGGGATCGAGCGCAGGAACACCAGCAGCGGTCCCGCGTAGTCCATCGCCCGGTCGGAGCGGCCGAGCAGCACGCCCAGCGCCACGCCGATGACCGAGGCGATCGCCCAGCCCGACAGCAGCCGGCCGATCGACGGCAGGATGTGCTCGGTGACGTTCTGGGGCTCCAGGACCCACCACTCCCAGGCCGCCGACACGATGTCGGACGGTGGCGGGAAGAACGGGTCGTCGGCCGCCATGCCGGCCAGCTGCCAGAAGACTACGAGACCGGCGAACACGGTCCACCGTTGCAGGAACTTGTTCACCAGGCCACCCAACGCTTGCGGACGCGCTCGAGACCGCTGTTGAGCAGGACGCCGATCGCGCCCGCGACCACGGTGCCGACCAGCACCTGGTCCATCCGGCCCGGCCCGCTGCGGGCCTCCATGATGAAGAAGCCGAGACCGATCTGGCTGCCCGCCATGAGCTCCACGCTCACCATCACGATCAGCGCCGTCGTCGCCGCGAGCCTGATTCCGGTGAGGACGAACGGCAACGCGCTCGGCAACGCCACCCGGAACAGCACGCCGACACGTCCGGTGCCGAAAACCCGTGACGTCTCAACGAGCAACGGGTCCAGCTCGTCCAGCGCGTAGATGGTGTTGAACAGGATCGGCCACAGTGCCGCGTAGACCGCGAGCGTGATCTTCGTTTCCGGGCCGAAGCCCAGCATCACGAGTGCGAGCGGAATCAGTGCCACAGAAGGGATCGGACGGAGGAACTCGATGACCGCCCTGGTCGCGTGCCGCACGGCCGGGACGCTGCCGAGGACGAGTCCACTCGGCACCGCGATGGCGATGGCGATGGCGATGGCGATCAGCACCGCCAGAACCGTTGCCACGACATGACTGATGAACTCGGGGGACGTCAGCTGCACGACCAGCTCACCGAACACGAGGGACGGTGGTGGCAGCGCATCCGCGGGTAGAAGGGGAGAGCGTCCTAAGAGCTCCCAGAGCGCGAGGAACCCGGCGATGCCGATGAGTCCCCTTGTGAACGCACGCACTCGGTCACCCTAGAGAGTGGATCTCCAGTTCACAATGCGTGCACGCTCAACTCCGGGTTGTTTCCCGCACATCGCGGGATTCAGCAGACCTTCACGCGCGCCACTTCGCCGAAGCTCTTCACCCATTCGGAGTCAGTGAGCCTCGCGCCGTCTTTTTCACACATCCTCTTGATGATGCCGCCGGTGTCGAGGTCGTACGGCAGCAGCTCCGGATCCTGGCCCCCGCTGCGCACGAGGAAGTCGCGGTTCTGCGGCCGGAACACCGCACGCGTGGAGTTGCCGTGCCCGACGACGTACACGAGCCGGTCCGCCGGACGGTCGCTCGCGTGGAGCTGGTGGACCTCGAAGACGTTGTCGCGGACCACGGCCACGCGGCCGTCGTCGGAGAACGTGACTCGGGCACCGGCCCGCAACGCCGTGTCGAGCCGTGCGCGCAGCACGGGCGTGCCGCTCGGCACGCGCTGCCACACCTCGACGACCGACTCCGGCGAGGAGTGCTCGACGGCGAGCCAGCGCCCGTCGCCGCTGTAGGTGATGCCGCGGACGTAGGCGTGCTGGGACATCGCCGGGCCCGCGGACTCGACGGTGCCGCCGATGCTCCAGAACTGGATCGTCGTGGTGCCGGTGGCCGAGTTCCAGACGCCGGTCGCGAGCTCGCGGCCGTCCTGGCTCAGCGCGACGGTCCCGGGGTTGCTCACCGGCATCGGGAGCTTGCGGGGGTGGCGCGGGTCGCTCAGGTCGTAGAGCTCCGCGTACTCGGACTCGTCCGGCGTCGGCAGCCCGACCTCGACCGAGGCGCCGACCTTGCCGGCGAGCCGGGAGCCGTCCGGGCTGAGGTCGAGCGTGCGGAACCGGCCGGGCAACGCCGTCAGGTAGGTGACGTCGTTCGCGTCGCCGACGGCCCACAGGTGTTCCTGGCCGTTGAAGTCCCTCGTGACGGCACGGCGTTCGGCGAGCTTCACGACCCGATGGCGGTCGGCGAACTTCTTGCCGGGCCACGCCTTGCCGTCGTCGATGCCCCACATCCGGTCGGTACCGTCCTGGTCGGTCACCGCCGCCATCTCCCCGCGCGGGGAGACCACCACGTCCGCGTCGTCCTTCGGCGTGCCGGTGAACAGGATGCCGCTCGCGACCGCGTTCGCGAGCCGCAGCACCTTCTCGGCTTCGGCCGACGGGTTGACCGTGTAGCCGACCAGCGCGAACTTGTCCGCGTACGGCCGGCGTTGCTCCAGCAGCGCCTCGGACTGCGACAGCGCCTTGCCGCCCAGCGCCCTGTCGCTCATCTCGGTGAGCTTGCGTTCGTTCGCGAGCGCGTAGACGACGGTGCCGGGCACCAGTGCCAGCAGCACCGCCACGACCGCGATCAACGCCGTCGAGCGGCGCGTCTCGCGTCTGGTGCTGATGTCGACGAACCGGCGCTCCTGAACCGTCAGGAACTCGCCGAGCTCCTTGGCCCGGCGCAGCCGGACGCCCCGGTAGAGCGCCAGCGGGTCGCGGTCGCTCGCCTCCCACAGCTCGATCGCGGTGACGAGTTGCTGGTGCGTCCTGAGGTTCTCGCGTTCCTCGTCGATCCACCCGGCGAGCCTCGGCCAGCGCAGCACGGCGTCGTGGGTCAGTTCGACGCCGTCCTCGGTGAGCGTCACCAGCCGTGCCTTCACGAGGAGGCCGAGCAGGCGGGCGTCGACGTCCAGCAGGCGGTTGCGACGTTGCACGATCCCGTTGCGCGGCACCGAGACGAGCCTCAGGAACAGCTGCCTGGCCACGCGCTGGTCGGCCTCGCCGAGGTCCGCGAAGAAGGTCTCCGCGGACTGCGCGACGACGTGTTCGATGCCGCCGGACTCCTCGAAACCGGCCAGCGACAGCGTCATGCCGCGCTTGCGCCGCCACGTCTCGACCAGGGCCTGCTGCACCAGCGGCAGCGCATGCTGGTTCGCGGCGTCGGCGACCAGGCGCGCGATCACCGCGGTCTCGACGGTGGCACCGATCTTGGCCGCGGGTTCGGCGATCGCGCGGCGCACCTGGTCCGCGCTCATCGGCTCGATGGTGATCTCGGCGGCGTGGACGCCCTGGTCGTGCCAGCGCCGCCGCTCGTCGGCACGCACGCAAAGCACGACGTGGGGGCAGCGGGTCACGGCGGCGACGAAGTCGTCCGCGTCCAGCGCCCTCTCGAAGTCGTCGACGAGGAGCACGAGGCCAGGGCGGTGCTGGCGGATCCGCAGCCTGAGGTGGTCGGGGTCCTCCCGGAACTCCTGCGCCAACCGGCTCGCGGTGGTGTTCTCGAAGATCTCGGCGAGGGCCGCGGCGAGGGCCCCGACCGGGTCCTGCCCCGGCGTGATCACCACGGCGTCGTCCAGGGCGGGCAGCAGTCCGGCGCGCAGCAGCGACGTCCGGCCCGATCCGGAGGCGCCGAAGACGACGGTGACGGGCTTGGCCCTGACCGACTCGACGACCTGTTCGACGAGGCACTCACGCCCGAAGAACCGCTTCGCGTCGGCCTCGGTGAAGGGCGCACCGCCGGGGTACGGCGTGTTCGGGTGCAACGGCTGGGTGTGCTCGGCGGCGAGTTCACGCCATCGCCTGGTCCACGAGGCGGGATCGGCCTCGCAGGCCCGCACGAACGCGAGCGTCAGCGCGAGTGAGGGCAGCTTGCGTCCGCCGGCCGCGTCGGACAACGCGGTCGGCGAGTAGTTCGCGCGCCGGGCCAGTTCGCGATAGCTCGGTTTGCCTGCCTGGTCACGCAGTCTGCGCAGGTCACCGGCGAACCGCAGCAACGCGGTGTCCTCCGGGCCCAGCGGACGTTCCCCTCTTGGCATGCCGCCTCCTGGCCGGATTGTCCACCAGAGGTTCGCCCTCCGTCTAACGGCCCGCTAATCCCTCACCATCCGGACGTGCGCTTCGTGATCGTTCCACCGGCCAGGTCCTGGGCTTTCACTCGCGACATGGCGGGGCGAAGTCGAGATCGCCGAAGTACTGCGCCCACTGCTCGCGGCTCATCCGCGGAAACGCTTGCTCGCAGATCCTGACCGCCGGGTCGCGCGGGTCGGCGTTCCACAGCCGCACCGCCCGGTCCGCGCCACCCGTCACGACCTCGTCACCCCTGGGCGTCAGGCCTACCGCGGTGACCGGTCCGGTGTGCCCGCGCAGCAGGGCCTGCTCGACCGGTTCGCCGTCCCCGAGCAGCCAGAGCCGCACCAGGCCGTCGTCGGTGGCGACCGCGACCCGGCCGGCGGCGAGCCAGGCGGCCGTGACCTCGCCGCCGCCGGACCGGATCGCGGCACGCAGGACGGGGTCACGCGGGTCGGTGGTGTCCCAGAGGTGGACGGCCGTGCCCGCGGTGGTCATCAGGCGGTCCGCGCCGGCGAACTGGGCGCCGCCGGCGAACTCCCTGGTCAGCGACAGGAGCTTGACGTCACGCGGGTCGCTGACGTCGACCAGGTGCACGGCGTGGCCGGTGGTGACGGCGGCGAGGACCTGGCCGTCCGGGCGGAACGACATGGCCGCCAGCGGTCCCAGGCCGGGCTGGGCGGTGGTGAGGAGCCTCGGGCGTTCGTGGCGCAGGTCCGTCCAGAAGCTCAGGGCGCCGTCCGCGCCGGTGGTGACGAGGGTGCCGCCCTGCCAGGCGATCGCGGTGGCACGCACGGGAAGCGCGGCCAGTTCGCGCGGTCTGCCGAGGGAGACGTCGACGAGGTGCACGGTGCCGTCGTCGGCGGCGGACGCGATCAGGCCACCGGTCGAGTCCATCGCGAGCGCGGTGACGGCACCGGAGTGCCTGGTGGCGTCGTGGGAGGTGCGTGGGGACGGCAGGTCGTCCAGCGTCGTCAGCACGACCGTGCCGTCCCGGTGCCCGGTCGCGACCTGCTGCTGGGTCGGGCCGACCACCAGCGCCGTCACCTCGGACTGGGCTTCGCGCAGCACCTGGGACGGCACGTCCTCCTGCCGCAGTCCGTTACGCGCCTGGGGCAACGGCACGAGCTGGTAGGCGGCAAGCGCGACCTGCTGCGCCAGGGCGGGGTTCGTGGAACGCAGCGCTGCGGCCTCCCCCACTGCTCTCAGCACGGCCGCGTTGGCGCGCTGCTCGTCGGCGGCGATGCCCGCCCGCAGGGCGAAAGCGGTCGAGCTGGCGGCGACGACCACGAGTGCCGCGAGTGCGGCGAGCAGCTGGCGTTGACGGCGGGTGCGTCTTCGGGCGCTCGCCGAGGCCTCCTCTTCGGCGGCCAGGCTCGCGGCGAGGAAGGCGCGTTCCTTGGCGTTCAGGGAAAGTCCTGCCGGGACGTTCACCAGGCGGCGTCCCCGCCACAGCACACCGGGGTCGCGGTCGAGCGACTCCCAGGTCTGCGTGGCGTGCGTGAGTTCGCGCTGCGCCTTGATGTTCTCGCGATCCTCCTCGACCCAGCGCTGGAACGTGGGCCAGCTGCGGATCAACGCCTCGTGCGCCAGTTCGACGCCGTCGCGGTCGATCACGACGAGCCTCGCCGCGGCCAGCGCGAACAGCACCTCGTCGTCGGCTTCGAGTTCGGCCTGGTGCGCGCGGCGTTTGGTGCCGTCGGCGGTGACGAGCCGCAGCAGGATCTGCCTCGCCTGCTCCTGCCCGGCCGCGGACAGGCCGTCGAACACCTCCTGCGCGGTGCGGGCGACAGCGTGTTCGAGGCCGCCGACCTCCTCGTAACCGCTGAGGGTCAGCGTCATGCCGCGCCGGTGCTGCCAGGTCTGCGCGAGCGCGTGCGACAGCAACGGCAACACGGCCGCCTGCCCCATCGCGTCGGCCATCAGCCTGGCCAGCAGCGCGGTCTCGACCTTGGCCCCCACGACCGCGGCGGGTTCGGTGATGGCGAGGCGGAGCTCGTCGGACGTCATGGGGCCGAGGAGGAGTTGCGCGCCTTCGAGGGCGTCGACCAGATCGGGGTACTGCGCGCAGTGGCCGTAGTAGTCGGCGCGCACGCCGATGACGACCTTCGGGCAGCCGATGAGCGCCTTGATCAACCACCGGCGAAGCTCTTCGTTGCGGCACAACGTGAACAGCTCCTCGAACTGGTCGACGACCACGAGGTGCGGGTGCCTGCGGCAGAGCGCGCCGGGGTCCTCCAGTTCGCCGGCGAGCGCGGCCGCCTCCCCGCCGGTGAGCCGGGCGAGCGCGATCGCGCACTCCTCCACGGGGTTCGCGCCGGGCGTGAACAGCAGCACCGGCTCGCGGGTGCGGGCGATGAGACCGGCCCGCAGCAACGAGGACTTGCCCGCACCGGACGGTCCGAAGACGCCGGTGAAGCGGTTCCGGGTGGTGAGCAGTTCGGCCGTCAACCGCTCGCGCCCGAAGAACTTCGGCGCGTCGCCGGGCTGGAACATCGCGAGCCCCACGTACGGACTGTCGTTCCCACCACGGGGTTCGGACTCGACGACCGCGCGCCACCGCCGCGCCCACTCCTCCGGATCGGCGTCGCAGGCCTTGGCGTACGCCATGGTCACCGCCAGGCTCGGCAGCTTGCGCCCACCGGCCGCCTCCGACAGCGCCGCCGCTGAGTAGTGCGCCCGCCGGCTCAGTTCCCGGTAGGTGGGGCTGCCCGCACGCTCCCGCAGCCGGCGCAGATCCGCCGCGAACCGCAGGAGACCACTCTCGCCCTCGTCGAGAGGGCGTTCCCGTCTCGGCATCCCGTCATTGTTCAGAGAACTTTGTTCAGCGGCGAACACATGACCGTGAACAACCCGTTCGCCCTAACGTCGGGGGGCAACTACACGGGGAAGACCCGGTGCTCGCGCCCCGAACCGGCGCCGGAGTGGCCGTGGGTGGCCCGCGCACGCGCCACCCACGACCTCGGTCAGCACACGGGCACGCGTTCCACATCCGGGAACCGCCGCCGCCACTCCTCGTCGGACAGAGGCGAGACTGCCACGGCGCAGACCTGTATCAGCGCGGCGGTCAGGTCGCCGCGCAAGGTCCACACGTTCGAGCCCTCCCACTCGAAGGCGACGAACTCGCCGATGTCCGGCCGATAGCGCATCGACGGGACGTGGCTGGTGAACCCGCCGAACTCCGCCGTCCGGCGCGGCTGTTCATGACGGAGATCCCACACCTGGATGCTCGGCTCCAGGTGCACCGCCATCGTCTGGTCGCCGAAGGCCACGTCCGGAAGGGTCGAGGAGGAGACCGACAGGTCGGCCGACCACCGCGGAGTACCGTCGAGCCGCCACAACTGCACTGTCCTGCGGGAGTCCAGCCACGCAGCGAGCACCGTGCCGTCGTCGTTCATCCACAGTCTCGTCGCCGGCTTGCCTTCCCTGTGCCAGCGCGCGATCCGTTCCCCGCCTACTCGCCACAACTCCATCGCGCCGTCGTTCAGCGCGACCGCGAGCGTGCGGCCGTCCCGGCTCAGCGCGCTCGCGATGACCCCTTCCACGGGCAAGAGCGTGTCCTTTGGTGTGCCGCTCAGGTCCCACAGGCGGATGCGGTCCGGGCTGGAGATCCGGTCGCCGGTCTCGAAGACATCAACACCGGTGACCATGCTGCCGGTGCCGTCGACGTCGTGGATCGCGAAGTGCGGCAGCATCTCGACCGTTCGGCCGGCCTCGTACACGCGGACACGGAACCCGTCCTCCGGCACGAAGAACCGCTTCTCGTCAGCGCTGACGTGGAACCGGTTGTCGGTCGTGAACGGGAGCGGGCGGCGTTCGGTGCCCTCGACCCACCACATGCTCCTGTCCTGGTCCTGGACGATCAGGGCGCGGCCGGACGGCGAGAACCGGACCGTCATGGGGGTGGTCACGATCGGCACGGAGGTCCGCTGGACGGCGGCGGACACGCTCAGCACGGCATCTCGTGTCTCGTCGGTCCGCGCCACGGCGTGCGCGGCGAGCGCGATCCTGGCCGCGCCGCCCGGATCGGTGATCGCCAGCCTGCGAGCCTCCGACGCGGCCTCGCGGGCGAGTGAGGCGTTGCGTTGCGCGGCGACCACCTGTGTCGCGTCGACGGCCAGCAGCACGGCGCCGGTGAGGACGACGACCAGCACTGTCAGCACCGCGGCCAGCGCGCGAAGGCGGTGCGCGCGACGGCGTTCGATCCTGGTGCCGGCGGCGAGGAAGTCCCGTTCCGGCCCGGTGAGCCCGTCCAGTTCCCTGATCTGGACGAGGCGGACGCCGCGGTAGACGGCGTCGGCGTGTCTGCCGTTCGCCTCCCACGCGGCGACCGCCTCCGACAGATGCTGGCGGGCGCGCACGGCGTCGCGGTCCTCGGCGATCCAGTCCCGCAGCCGGGGCCACGACCGGAGCAGCGTCTCGTGGGCAAGATCGACGTGGTCCCGGTCGAGCACGATCAGGCGGGCGGCGGCGAGCCGGTCCAGCACCTCGTCGTCCAGGTCCTGGCGGGGCACACGGCGTTTCGTGTCGTCGGTGCCCTCCCCTACTACGACGAGCCGCAGGAACACGTCCCGCGCCACCTGCTGTTGTTGCGCGGAAAGCGCGCGGAACGCCTGCTCGGCGGTGCGGGCGACCGAGTGCTCGATCCCGCCCGCCTCCTCGTAGCCCGCCAGCGTCATCGTCATGCCGCGACGCCGCCGCCACGTCTCCACTAGTGCGTGCGACATCAACGGCAACGCGGCCGCCTGCCCCGCGACGTCCGCGACGAGCCTCGTGACCAGCGCGGACTCTACGGTCACGTGGGTGCGTTGGGCGGGTTCCACGATCGCGCGCCGCAGCTCGTCCGGCGTCATCGGACCGACGAGGAGCTGAGCGCCTTCCAACGCCTCCGCGAGCGCCGGGTGGTGTCCACAGTGGCCGTAGAAGTCGGCGCGCACGCCGATCACCACGCTGTCGCACCGGGTCAGCGCCGTGATGAAGGCGCCCCGCCAGCCCTCGTCGGCGAGTGTGAAGACCTCCTCGAACTGGTCGACCACCACCGTGACGCCCTTGGTGAGCAACCGCAGCACGTCCGGGTCCGCCTTGAGCCGCTCGTACAGGTCGAGCGCCGGTTCGCCGGTGAGCTCGGCCAGCCGTACCGCGCACTCGTCCAGCGGGCTCGGGCCGGGCGTGCACACCAGCGTCCGGTCCAGCGCGGGAACCAGTCCGGCGCGCAGAAGCGACGACTTCCCCGAGCCGGACGCGCCGAACACACCGACGAACGGACGTTCCGCCGTGAGTGCGACGAGCTTCGCCGTGAGTTTCTCGCGACCGAAGAAGAGGTCAGCGTCCTCCGTGCCGAACGCGGCGAGACCCGCGTACGGCGGCGTGCCGCCATCGGCGGGCGGCTCCGCGATAGCCCGCCACCGTTGCTCCCACTCCGTGGCATCACCTCCGCACGCCACGACGTACGCGAGCGTGACCGCGAGACTGGGCAGCTTCTTGCCGGCGGCGGCCTCGGACAACGCGGCCGCCGAGTAATGCGCCCGTGAGCTCAGTTCCCGATACGGCGGCGTGCCCGCTTTCTCGCGCAGCCGGCGCAGCCCGCCGGCGAACCGCCCGAGCTCCGAGTCGACGGCGCCGAGCGGCGTTTCCCCTCGTGGCATGTGGTTCTCCCCCCGGCCACATTGTCCACAGAGTGATGATCACGCGGGCGGGTTCGGCACTGAACAATGCCGCGGACCTAGCTTTTGCCCTCGTCCCGGCCGGTTCGGCGCCGGGCAGACGAGGGGAGAACCTCCATGACGTTCCGCAACGCGGCCGCAGTGGTGGCCGCAGGTCTCGCATTGCTGGTGGCGCCAGGCGTGGCGCAGGCGTCCGAGTCCGTGACCGCCGCGGGCTACCACTGCGTGAACAAGAACGACGTCAACTACCGCTCCGGCCCCGGCACCGGCTACCGGAAGCTGGGCACGGTGATGAAGGGGCAGGGCTTCGTCAAGCTGTCGGAGATGAGGAGCGTGAAGCCGGCCGACGGCTCGCTCTGGTTCAAGGGCGACTTCTGGGGTGGCGCCAAGGGGATCTGGGTCCACTCCATCCACATCAGCTGGTGCAGCTGAGTCGTCCCTCGGGGCCGCCGGTGTGGCGGCCCCTTCCTGCGCCGGGGTCAGAGACCGACGAGCTTGTAGAGCCCGCCGACCTCCTGCCGGTTCAGCACCCGCATCGAACCGGGGCGCTGGTTCCCGAGGGAAACACCGCCGACAGCGACGCGGACCAGCGACTGCACCGGGAATCCGGCGGCCTCCATCAGGCGGCGGACGATGTGTTTGCGGCCTTCGTGCAGCACGATCTCGACCAGCGCCTTGCCGGGCACGGAGCTGATGAGCTTGAAGGAGTCGACCTTGGCCGGCCCGTCCTCGAGCTCGATGCCCTCTTTGAGCCTCTTGTTGAGGCCCTTCTCGAGAGGTCCGGGGACCTCGGCGAGGTAGGTCTTCTTGACGTTGTAGCTCGGGTGCATCAGCCGGTGCGCGAGCTCACCGTCGTTCGTGAGCAGCAGCAGCCCCTCGGTCTCGGCGTCGAGGCGCCCGACGTGGAACAGCCGCTCCTTGCGGCTGCGCACCAGGTCGCCCACGCACGGACGGCCCAGGTCGTCCTCCATCGTGGAGAGCATCCCGTACGGCTTGTTCAGCGCGATCGTGACGACGTCCTCGCGGATCTGCACCCGCAGTCCGTCGACGTGCACGACCGCCGTCTCGGGGTCGATCCGCCGCCCCTGCTCGGTGACGACCTTGCCGTCGACCTGCACCCGCCCCTGCTCGATCAGCTCTTCGGAAGCGCGGCGCGAGGCGACCCCCGCCTGCGCGAGCACCTTCTGCAGGCGCACGCCCTCGTTCTCAGACATCGTCGATCGCATCCACTTCGGGCAGCAGCGGGGCGATTGGCGGCAAGTCGGCAAGTGACGACAGCCCCAACCGCTCCAGGAACAGTTCGGTCGTGCGGTACAGGATCCCACCCGTGTCGCTGTCGGTGCCCGTCTCCTCGATGAGCCCCCGTGCGACCAGGGTCCGGATCACACCGTCCACGTTGACGCCTCGAACCGCCGCGATCCGCGCCCTCGTCACGGGCTGCCGGTAGGCGATCACCGCAAGCGTCTCCAGGGCAGCGCGGGTCAGTTTCGCGCGCTGGCCGTCGAGCAGCAGCTTCTCCACGAACGGGGCGAAGCGGTCTCGCGTGTAGAACCGCCAGCCGTCCCCCGCCCTGCGCAGGTCGATGCCGCTGCCGGACTCGGTGTACCTGGTGGAGAGTCTACGGAGTGCCTGCTTGATTCGCTTAACCGGCTGCTCAAGAGCGCTGCTGAGGGCGTCTTCGCCGATCGGGCTGTCGACGACGAGGAGGACGGACTCCAGTGCCGCCTCGAAGATGGCGTCGTCGGTGAGGTCGGGGAGGCCGCTGTCCTCGATCGCCTCTTCGGGGGCCGCGGCGAGCAGTTGGGTCTCGAGGGCGGCGGCGTCCTCGGTGTCGGCCGGGTCGGGTTCGGGCTCCGCGACCTCGGGTTCCTCGAGCACGACGGCGGCGGGAGCGGCGTCGTCCAGCGCGGCGTCGGGCTCCGGAGTGTCACTCGACTCGGCCACGACCTCGGGGGAAGCCGCGGGCTCCTCCAACACGACAGCAGCGGGAGCGGCGTCGTCCAGCGCGGCATCGGGCTCGGGCTCCGCGACCTCGGCCACGACCTCGGCAGAGGCCGCGGGCTCCTCCAGCACGACGGCGGCGGGAGCGGCGTCGTCCAGCGCGGCGTCGGGCTCCTGCGGCTCGCCGCCGTCGAACGCCGGCCCCGGCTTCTTGATCTCCGCCGCGTCCGGCCCGACCAGTGGCTCACTCATCCGGCGTAGTCCTCATCCTCGTCGCCGGCGTGCACCTGCGCCTGCGCGTCCTCCAACGTCCCGCCGACCCACGTCACCCGCAGCGGACCGAGCGGGTCCTCCTGCTCGAAGGCCAGCGACTTCTCGCGGTACAGCTCCAGCAGTGCCAGGAACCGCGCCACGACCTCCATGGTCTCGGTGCACTCGGCGACGATCTCCGAGAACGACGCGGTGCCCTTCTCGATCAGCATCGCGCGCAGGATGTCGGCGGTCTCGCGGATCGACACGCGGTGCTGGTGGATGTGGTCGACCGACAGCGTGCGCTTCTGCTTCGGGCGGAAGGCGGCGGCCGCGATCAGGGCGAACCTGTCGGGCGTGACGCCGAGCATCACCTCGGGCAGCAGGCCCTCGAAGCGCGGTTCCAGCGACACCGAGCGGGGGTAGCGCCGGAACGCGCCCTGCTCCAGTTCCGCGAACAGCGCGGCGACCTGCTTGTAGGCGCGGTACTGCAGCAGGCGGGCGAACAGCAGGTCGCGCGCCTCCAGCAGGGCCAGGTCGTCCTCGTCCTCGACGTCGCCGGTGGGCAGCAGCCGGGCGGCCTTCAGGTCCAGCAGGGTCGCCGCGATGACCAGGAACTCGGTGGTCTCGTCGAGGTCCCACTTGTCGCCCATGCCGCGCAGGTGCGCGATGAAGTCGTCGGTGACCGTGTGCAGCGCCACCTCTGTCACGTCGAGCGTGTGCTGGGAGATCAGCTGCAGCAGCAGGTCGAACGGGCCCTCGAAGTTCGTGAGCCGGACCCTGAACTTGCCGTCGTCAACCGGAGTGTCAGCAGGGGTTTGCTCTGTCACTGCTCGCGCAACCTGCGTACCAGCAACGACGCGTCACCGTGCGTTTCGAGGTCGTCCAGCACGATGGCGACCGCCTCGCGCACCACGCGCCCGCGGTCTACGCCCAGCGAGTGCGAACCGCGCAGCACGAGCCGCGCCTGTTCCAGAGCGAGCAGCTCCTCGTCGGACACGTAGACCGTGATCTTCGTGGTGTGCTTGGTGCGGCCGGAACCCCGGCGTTGCTGCGGAGCGTCCTCGGAGGAGGAGACCTCGGTGGGCGCAGCGGTCAGCCTGAACAGTTCCGCGGCCCCGGGAAGCGTTGGGCGACGGTTCACCGGGCGATCACCTCGCGAGCCAGCGCGCGGTACGCGTTGGCGCCCGCGGACCGCGGTGCCCAGCGGGTGATCGGCTCGCCGGCCACGGTGGTCTCCGGGAAGCGCACCGTGCGGTTGATGACCGCGTCGAACACGATCTCGCCGAACGCCTCCACGACGCGGGCCATGACCTCACGCGAGTGCAGCGTGCGCGGGTCGTACATCGTGGCGAGGATGCCGGTGATGTTGAGCTTGGGGTTCAACCGTTCCTTGACCTTCTCGATGGTGTCGATGAGCAGCGCCACCCCGCGCAGCGAGAAGAACTCGCACTCCAGCGGGATCAGCACACCGTCCGCGGCCGCGAGGGCGTTCACCGTGAGCAGGCCGAGCGAGGGCTGGCAGTCGACCAGCACGTAGTCGTAGTAGTCGATCACGGGACGAAGGGTGCGCACGAGCGTGTGCTCGCGGCCCACCTCCGACACGAGCTGGATCTCGGCCGCCGACAGGTCGATGTTGCTCGGCAGCAGGTCCATGTCGTCGACCATGGTCTTGCGGATCACGTCGGGAACGGCGGTGTCGTTCTCCATGATGACGTTGTAGATCGTGGTTTCCAGCTGGTGCGGGTGCACGCCGAGACCCACGGAGAGCGCGCCCTGCGGGTCGAAGTCGACGAGCAGCACCCGGCGGCCGTACTCGGCCAGCGCCGCGCCCAGGTTGATGGTCGTCGTCGTCTTGCCGACGCCACCCTTCTGGTTGCAGACGGCCAGGATCTTCGCCGGGCCGTGGTGCAGCAACTGCGGCGGATCCGGGATGATGCGGCGCGTGCGGCCTGTCGGACCGATCCCGTCGACCTGCTCGTGAGCGACGTCGTCCACCGGCGCGGCGTGCGGGGCCATGTTCAGATCGGCACGGGGCGCGAAAGCGTGCTCCGGTGTCGACATGGCTGGCGTTCCCTCACTGGTCGTAGTCGTCTCTCCGGGCGCAGCCTAGGCCGCACCCGTGCGAGCGGCAACGCGCCTCGCCGGGCTTGTCAAGAGTTACTTAGACAGTGACATCCGTTCGTGTTCGCCGATCGGCGGCGGACAGCACCACGTCCAGCAGGCCGGGGAAGAGAAGATCCAGGTCATCGCGACGCAATGACACCCAGCGCTGGTTGCCGCGGCAGCGTGTTCGGGTGATACCCGCTTCGCGCAACACGCGCAGGTGCTGGGACAGGGTCGACTTCGCTACGTCAACTTCGAAAGCCCCGCACAGCCTCTCGCCGCTCAACTGGATCTGGCGCACGACCGCGAGCCTTGTCGGGTCACTCAGCGCGTGCAGCACGGCGGCTAGGTCGATGGCCTGTGGGGACGGCTCGTCCAAGTTCGGCACCTGCCCACCGTACCCGTGGAAGCCTCATGTTCCAGTGGCCCGAGGGTGTGCAGTTGCGTAGACCTCCCTCAAAGTCGTAACGGTTACCAGCGTGTACACCTGAGTGGTCGTAACGGATGCATGCCCGAGAAGTTCCTGCACCACCCGAACGTCGGCACCCCCTTCGAGCAGATGGGTGGCGAACGAATGTCGCAACGTGTGGGGCGACACCACCGCGGTGATGCCGGCCTGCTCCGCCGCGGTCTTCAGAACCGTCCACGCACTCTGCCGCGACAGCCTTCCGCCACGTGTATTCAGGAACAACGCAGGCGTACCACGTCCTTTGGCCGCCAACGCGGGACGTGCTCGCACCAGGTAGGCGTCGACCGCCGCCAACGCCGGCCGCCCGACCGGAACCAGCCGTTGTTTCCCTCCCTTCCCGTCCAGCAGCACCGTGCGCTCGGCAGCGTCGATGTCGTCCACGTCCAGCCCGACGACCTCGGAGATTCGCGCTCCCGTCGAGTACAGCAGCTCCAGCAGTGCTTTGTCCCTGAGGTTTCCCACAGTTTCCAGGAGGGTGAGAACCTCATTGATCGGTAAAGCTTTCGGCAGCCTCTTCGGCGGCGACGGCGGATGCACGGCCCGTGCGGCGTCATGCGGCACAACGCCTTCACGGTGTGCGAAGCGGTGCAACCCGCGCACGGCGACCAACGTCCGTGCGGCAGACGACGCCGCGAGCCCGCTTTCGCGCAGCACGGCCAGGAACTCACTCACCTGCAGTTCCGTAACCGCGCCCAAGTCCGTGACACCTATGGACTCCAGGTGCTCGGTGTAGCGGCGCAGGTCGCGCGTGTAGGAGTCGAGCGTGTTGCGGGCGGTGCCGCGTTCCACGGCGAGGTGGTCGAGATAGGTCGCCACCAGCTCGGCAATCACTCCAGCCCTTCCAGCACGATCACTCCAGCACGCGCGTTGACACCCTTGGCGAGCGCCGGGTCATCCGCGACAGCACGATCGAAACCCTTGTCCGCCAAGGCGATAACGTACGGCAGCGTCACGTTCGTGAGCGCGTACGTCGACGTGTTCGGCACGGCACCAGGCATGTTCGCGACGCAGTAGAACACGGAGTCGTGCACGCGGTACGTCGGCGCGTCGTGTGTGGTCGGCCGCGTGTCCTCGAAACACCCGCCCTGATCGACCGCGATGTCCACCAGCACACTGCCGGGCCGCATCCGCGACACCAGGTCGTTGCTGACGAGCTTCGGCGCCTTCGCGCCCGGCACCAGCACCGCGCCGACCACCAGATCCGCCCACTGGCAGGCTTTCTCGACCTCGTAGACGTTCGAGGCGATCGTCTGCAGGTGCCCGCGGTAGGTGAAGTCGATCTGCCGCAACCGGTTGACGTTGTTGTCCAGCACGACGACCTCGGCCTGCATGCCCACGGCCATCGTCGCCGCGTTCATCCCCGCCACGCCCGCGCCGATCACCGCGACCTTGCCCGCCGCCACTCCGGGCGCCCCGCCGAGCAACACCCCGCGCCCGCCCTGGGCTCGTTCCAGGCAGTGCGCGCCGACCTGGGCGGCCATCCGCCCGGCGATCTCGCTCATCGGCGCCAGCAACGGCAACGACCCGTCGGGCAGCTGCACGGTCTCGTAGGCGATGGCCGTGATGCCGGAGGCCGCGATCGCCGCGGTGCACGACGGCGAAGCCGCGAGGTGCAGGTAGGTGAACAGCACCTGGTCGCGGCGCATGCGGTGGTACTCGGGCTCGATCGGTTCCTTGACCTTGAGAACCAGGTCCGCCGACCCCCACACGTCGTCGGCCGACGAGGCGATCCGCGCGCCCGCCGCCACGTACTCGTGGTCGGGGAACGACGAACCCGCACCGGCGTCACGCTCGACGACGACCTCGTGGCCGCGGCGCACCAGCTCGACGACTCCGGCGGGGGTGATCGCGACACGGTACTCGTGGTTCTTGATCTCCTTTGGGACACCGACCAGCATCGTCGCAGCGTATTCCCCATATCGATCTGCTGCATCGGATACCGTGCGTGCCGTGTCAGAAGCATTCGGGCCTGAGCAGCAACGCATCGGCAACCAGCAGCGCGAAGAGGCGATCACCGCGCTCAACGACCACTTCGCGATGGCGCGGCTCGACATCGGTGAATACCAGGAACGCGTGAACCGCGCGTCCGGCGCGCAGAGCTACGCCGAGCTCGCGGAGCTGTTCCGCGACCTGCCGCAGCCCCATCCGCCGTTCCTCGCGCCGCCGTCGGTGCCGTTCGCCGTGCCCCCGGCCCCGCCCGGTTACGCGCCCCAGCCCACTCAGCCGTACTACCCGCCGCCCACCGGCCCGCAGCCGCAGTACGCGGTCCCGCCGCCCCCGCCCGGCATGCTCCCGCCCGGCTACGGCACCCCCGGCGCCCCGTACGGCTACGACCCGATCACCGGCGTGCCGCTGTCGGACAAGTCGAAGGTCGCCGCCGGCGTGCTGCAGCTGTTCCTGGGCAACCTGGGCATCGGCCGCTTCTACACCGGTCACACCGGCATCGCCGTCGCCCAGCTGCTGACCTGCGGTGGCTGCGGCATCTGGTCGCTGATCGACGGGATCATCATCCTGGTCAACGGCGGCACGGACGCGCAGGGCCGCAAGCTCAGGGACTAGTGGCGTGGCCCGGAAGGTTGCCGGGGGAATTCGCGGTCAGACGGGTGCATCGTGGTGTCGCCCCCACGTCCTCGTACTGGATGTACGGGGGCGTGGGGGCGGCGCCGCGAGGCGCCCTGCTGAGCGTGGATTACCTCGCCAACGTTCCGGGTCGCGCCACTAGTGTCCTGCGCCTGAAATCCGCTGGGTAAGTCTATGGTGGGGTGATGGCGCGGATTGGACGTCCTCCTGCTGAGGTGACGTTGACCGAGCAGGAGCGGGAAACGTTGCAGCGGTGGGCGCGGCGGGCGAAGTCGTCGCAGGTGCTGGCGCAGCGGTGCAGGATCGTGCTGGCGTGTGCGGATGGTGTGCCG
>NZ_FNET01000042.1 GCF_900100275.1 Lentzea albidocapillata subsp. violacea | reverse complement strand
TCCGTGCCGAGCGTGGTCTTGGTGCCGTTCTCCGGCTTGAAGTCGGCGAAGACCCGGTAGCTGCCGGCGGCGGGCAGGGTCAGCGGCACCGACCACGTTCCGTCCGCGGCCATCTCCGGGTGCACGTGCTGGAAACCGGAACCGTCCCGGCGCACCAGCACGAGGTGCAGCCGCTTCTCGTGCTCCACGTCGAACTTCGTGACGGTGCCGCCGTCGGCGGTGCCGATCGTGAACTGGAACGGCTGCTGCTCGCCGGCCGTCGCGGTGGTCCGCAACGGCTTCAGCACGTAGCCGTTGTCCGCGACGGACAGACCGGGCGGCAGCTTGGCGCCGGTGTTGCCGGAGGTGGGCTGCGCGGCGCCGTGGTCCATCGCGGCCGGCGTGGTCGCGTCGCCGCCGAACGGGCCGGCGGCGGCGCCGGCAGCCCAGGCGCCGCCGAAGACGATCGCCAGCACGCCCGCGTAGGCGGTCACCTTCGTGGCGGTGTTCATCTCAGGTCCTTTCAGCTCGCGACGAGCGTGTAGCCGGCCTCGGTGACCGCTGCGCGAACGTCGTCCTGCGTCACCGGCTGGTCACTGGTGACGGTCACCTTGCCGCTGGCCAGTTCGACGTCGACCTTCTGCACGCCGCCGATCCGGCTGATCTCCTCGGTCACCGAGCTGACGCAGTGTCCGCAGGTCATGCCGGTGACGGTGTAGGTGGACTCGGCCATGGGGGAGCTCCTCGTGTGCTGGTGGGACTGGGGGAGTCAGGAGCGGACGAGACGGGCGATGGCGTTGCTGGCCTCGGCGATCTTTTCGTCCGCCTTGGTGCCGCCCTCGGTGATGGCCTCGCTCACGCAGTGCTTCAGGTGCTCGTCGAGCAGTCCCAGTGAGACAGCCTGCAGAGCGCGGGTCGCCGCGGAGATCTGGGTGAGCACGTCGATGCAGTAGTCGTCGTTCTCGATCATCCGCTGCAGACCACGCACCTGGCCCTCGATGCGCTTCAGGCGGCGCAGGTGGGCGTCCTTGTTGTCGGTGTAGCCGTGCATTAACCGCTCCTGTCGATCGGTCCGTCGCGCGGCCGGTCGCAACTGACCGGGGGAACGACGGGCGCTTGCCACCTTTATACCTAAGGGGGGTATGGGTGTGCAAGGGCCTGTGGTCATACGGGGTAGGGGTATTGTTGTGACCTGGCGCACGCATAGGAGGGTGGCGATGCGTGTGGTCGTGGTCGAAGGTTCGTCGCCAGAGTTGCTACTATCTATCTTAGTAGATGACTCTGGAGGACCTCATGACCGCTCAGCCCGCGTCCATCGGCCGCCGGGATCTCTTCCGGCTGGGCTTCGGCCTCGTGGCAGCGACAGGCCTCGCGGGTTGCGCGAGCAACGGCGGATCCACTGGCGGTGGAATGCCCATCTGGCCCAACTCGCCGAAGGTGGCCGCCGCCGAACGTGCCCGTCAGATCGCGGGTGCGCGCAAGACGTCGGTGAAGCTGGCCGCGGTCCAGTCCGAGGTCGACCTGGGTGGCATCACGGCTAGCACCTGGTCGTACGGAGACCTCCCTGGCAAGGGAATCAGGATCAGGCGCGGCGACCTGCTGAACGTCGAGCTGCGCAACGAGCTGTCCCAACCGACGAGCATCCACTGGCACGGCCTGGCGCTGCGCAACGACATGGACGGCGTACCGGGCCTGACCCAGGACGAGATCCCGGCCGGTCAGTCCTTCACCTACGAGTTCACCGCACCGGATCCCGGAACCTACTGGTTCCACCCGCACTCGGGTGTGCAGCTCGACCGCGGCCTCTACGCGCCGCTGATCGTGGAGGACCCGGAGGACGGCGGGAACTACGACACCGAGCTGGTCGTCGTGCTCGACGACTGGCTCGACGGACTTGGCCGGACGCCGGATGCCGTGTTCGACGAGCTGCGTGCCAACGGTATGCCCGGCATGGATCACGGCTCGATGCCCGGCATGCCCGCCATGCCGAAGTCCGACCTGCTCGGGGGTGACGCCGGCGACGTCATCTATCCGCACGTGCTCGCCAACGGCAAGGTGTGGAAGGCCGCGCAGACGTTCGCCACCAAGCCGGGGCAGCGCATCCGGTTGAGGTTGATCAATGCGGCGGCCGACACCGCGTTCCGGGTCGGCGTGCCGGGGGTCCCGATGACCGTGACCCACGCGGACGGCTTCCCCGTGGTGCCGGAGGAGCTGGATGTCGTACTGCTGGGCATGGGGGAGCGGCTCGACTGCGTCGTGACCGTGCCTGATCGGACGGTGCCCGTGCTCGCCCTTGCCGAAGGTCGCGGTCAGTTCGCTCAGGTGATGCTGTCCACCGGAGTGGCGGCGTCAACGGACAGCGAAGCGCTCGCCACGGAACTGGCGAAGCTGGTGGTGCCGGAGATGAACGCACTCCGTGCGGCGGACAGCGTCGCCCTGCCGCTGCGCGAGCCCGACGTCACGCACGATCTCGTCTTGGAGGGCCCCGGCGACAAGTACACCTGGACGATCAACGGCAAGGCCTACGACCCGGTCGACGCGCTGCCGATCCGCTCCGGACAGGTCGTGCGGCTGCGGATGCAGAACAAGTCGAAGATGTTCCACCCCATGCACGTGCACGGCCACACGTTCCAGGTTCGGGCGAACGGCAAGATCGGTCCTCGCCGTGACACCGCGATCGTGTTGCCCAGTCGGGAACTCATCGTGGACTTCGAGGCCGACAACCCCGGTCAGTGGCTCACGCACTGCCACAACGTGTACCACGGCGAGGCGGGGATGATGACCGTTCTGTCCTATGTGGAGTGACTATCACTTGCCGGTGGGGTAGGGCCAGGCGTTGGGCTTGCACACCTTGCCGTCCTTGCTCACCCGGTCTGTGCCCAATGCGGCGAGGTAGTCGTTCGAGATACCCCACGACTGCTGCATCATCACGGGCGCCAGCACGCCGTTCTCCTGGCAGGACTTGTGGTCGTACCCCAGGCCGTGGCCGACCTCGTGGTTGACCACGTACTGCTTGTACTCCACCAGTGCGCCCTGGAACGAGACCGCGCCCCGCACCCAGCGCGCGACGTTGATCGTCACGTTGTCCCCGTTGACGCAGGAGCCCTCGAACGGGATCGAGAATCCGCACACGTCGCGCGTGGTCATCTGAGAGGTGAGTCGAATCCTCAGGTCCGGCTTGCCGGAGTCGACACGCTGGAAGCCGTGCTTGCCATCGCCGATCCAGCTGCGCGGGTCGGCCAGGATCGTGCTGACGTCGGTGGCAAAGGTCTCGGAGCCGCCGACGAGCTGCACGCCGTCCTCGATCTCGACGGTGTAGGTGACGCGGTTCGTTCCGCCCACCGCCGGACTGGTTCCGGGAACGACCGTCCACTTCTTCGCGCCCTGGATGGTGAAGTCTCCGCCGGGTGGCAGCTCGGCGGATGCCTTCGCCACGTCGAAGACCTTCGGGTCGGGATTCGGTGCGGGAGGCGTGCGGCCGGTGAGCGCGTGCCCGGCCTGGTCGTGCGCGACGGCACTGGGCTGATCGAGCTCCTGGGTCGGGGCCGCTGTCTGGGTGGGCGGGGGCGTCAAGGTGTCACGCACGGCTACGGCACTGAGTCCGAACAGGGTGAGCACCGCGACACCCGCCACGATCCACTCTCGGACCGGGCGTCGACGAGGGCGCCGGGCTGAACGGCCGCGGACCGGATCCAGCCTGGCGACCAGCGGCCTACCGGCCGGGCGTTCGCGCAGCTGTTGCTTCATCGGGCACCAGCATGTCACAACACCTACGAAGGTCCGTAGTAGGGAGAGAGGTCGGTCACTGGAGGAGAGTGCCGTCGAACATCGGCAGCACTACCCCGGACAGGACACCACCGGCCAGCGAAGCCGCAGCCAGCAGGTACGCCATGCGTGCCGCAGAAGTGCGGATGTCGGAGGCGTCCGCAGCCTCACCCCGCACAGCCGGAACCACCCACCGCAGGTAGTAGAACAAGCTGGCGACCGTGTTGACCGCGCCGAGCACGACCAGCCACAGCAGTCCGCCGTCGAGGGCGGCGGTGAACACGGTCAGCTTGCCGGCGAACACCGCGGTCGGCGGAGTGCCGACCAGTCCCAGCAGGCACACGACCAGGCTGACGACGAGCCAGGGCCGCTCGCGCACCAGGCCGCGGTAGTCCTCCAGCGTCACCGCGGAGGGCAGTGCGCACACGACCGCGAACGCGCCCAGGTTCGTGATCGAGTACGCGGCGAGGTACAGCAGCACGCTCGGCAGTGCCAGGTCAGCGCGTCCGGCCACCGCGACCGCCATGAGCAGGTAACCGACCTGGCTGATCGTCGAGTACGCGAGCAGTCGCCGGACGTTGTCCTGGAAGAACGCCGCGAGATTGCCCAGAGTCATGGTGGCTGCGGCGATGACCGCGATCAACAGGCTCCAATCGACACCGGCGTCGCGCAGAGGCACCGCCACCAAGCGATAGGTGGCGACCACCGCACCGATCTTCGGCACGGTGGTGACGAACGCGGCCACTACGGGCCGTGCGCCTTCGGTCACGTCCGGCACCCAGAAGTGGGCGGGTACCGCGCCGATCTTGAACAGCAGACCGGCGAGCACCGCAACGGTGCCCACCGCTACTGCGGCAGGCGGCGCCTCGTCCAGCCTCAGTTCCGTGTACCCGGTGGCGCCGCCGACACCGAACAGCAGCGTGACCCCGATGAGCGTGACCACCCCGAGCAACGCCCCGAGCAGGTAGAACTTCAGCGCCGCTTCGGTGCCCGCCTTGTCCTTCGCGAACCCGGCCAGCGCGTACAGCGGGATGCTCGCCAGCAGATACCCGGCCGCCAGCAGCATCAGGTCCGCCGCACCGGCCAGCACCACGGTGCCCAGCGCCGCGAGCAGCACGAGCACGTGGAACTCGGCTTCCCTGGCCCAACCGGTCACCTCACCCGCGAGAGCGGTGACGATCAGCGTCGCCAGCAGCACGATCACGCGCGTCGCGTTGGTGGCGACATCGATCACGTAGCTCTCGCCGAACACCGCCTGGTCCATCCCGGACCACATCGTCACCGTGACCGCGATGCCCGCGACGCACGCGACCGCGGACAGCACGCGGACCAGCCACTGACGGTGCCGTGGCAGGTACGACCCGAGCAGCAGGCCGAGGACGGCGACCAAGGCGAGGAAGATCTCCGGCAGCAGCGCCGCCGGGTTCTCGTTCATCATCTCCACGCGGTCACCCGCCGAAGATCGCGCTGACGGTGCGGGCGGCCGGTTCGATCGCGTCCAGCAGCGGCCGCGGGAACAGTCCGATGAGGACGGACAGCGCGATCAGCGGCACGATCGACGCGGCCTCCGGCCACGTCAGGTCACCGAACTTCCCGGACGGCGACCGCTGCGAACCGAGCAGCACCTGCTGCAACACCCGCAGGAAGAGTGCTGCCGTGATCAGGATTCCGAGGAACGCCAAAGCGGTCGCGACCGGCGCACCGCCGAGCGACCCGGTGAAGATCTGGAACTCCGCGATGAACCCGGAGAACCCCGGCAGCCCGAGCGACGCGAACGCAGCGAGCCCGGTCAGACCGGCGAATCGGGGCGCCTGTGCAGCCAGGCCTCCGTAACTGTCCATGTCGTAGGTCCCACCCCGATCCCACATCGCGCCCGCCAGCAGGAACAGCGCGCCGGTGATCAAGCCGTGGCTGACCATCTGCGTGACGGCGCCGGTGATGGCGAGGTGTCGTGCCTGTGACTCCGAGGATGCGACGAGACCGGCGGCGCCGACGGCCAGGACCACGTATCCCATGTGGTTGACCGAGGTGTAGGCGATCATCCGCTTGAAGTCCCGCTGCGCCAACGCAACCAGCGCACCGTAGATGACGCTCACCACCCCCACGATCACGAACACCAGGGCGTACTGCCGCCACACGCCGGGCAGCACGGGCATGACGATGCGGACGAAGCCGTAGGTGCCCATCTTCAGCAGCACCCCGGCCAAAATCGCCGATCCGGCCGCCGGAGCCTCGGTGTGCGCCGGCGGCAACCACGTGTGGAACGGCACGGTCGGCGTCTTGATGGCCAGACCGACGCCGAGCGCGAGCAGGATCAACGCACCGGTGACCCCCTTGCCCGCCAACGGGTTCTGCCGGGTCAGCTCCACGATGTCGAAGGTGTGCGGCGCGGCCGCGAGGTACAGCCCGATGAACCCGAGCAGCAACGCGAGCGACCCGAGGAAGGTGTACAGGAAGAACTGGAGTGCTGCGCGCGCCGCATCGCGGTGTCCCCAGCCCGCGATCACGAAGTACATGCCGACGATCGACAGGTCGAAGAAGACGAAGAACAGGATCAGATCGAGCGAGACGAACAGCCCCAGGCACACCGTCTGCAAGAACAGGAACAGCGCCGCGAACGACCGCACGCGCCGCGTCTCGCGGGCCGAGTAGACCGCGCAGGCGAGGAACAAACCGGCTGTCAGCGCCACGAGCGGCATGCTCAGCCCGTCGACACCGATGTGGTAACCGGAGTCGACGCTCGGTATCCACCGGAGGTCGACCTCGTAGGCGAAGCCGTCACCCGGAGGGGAGGCGATCCACAACCCGAGCACGAGGAGGAAATCCACGGCGGTGACCGTGATCCACGTCCACCGGACCGCCGAGTCACTCATCCGCGGAAACAGCAGCAGAGCCACGGCCGCGGCCACGGGCAGGAAGACCACGATGCTGAGCACGTTCACCTCACCCTCGTCCAGTGATGATCAGCAGCGTCGCCAGCAGCGCGAGGACGACGACCGCCTGGGCGTAGTAGTGGTGCAGCTGACCAGTTTGAGGGCGCCGAGCCAGCCGGCCGAGCCGCCGGGAGTTCTCGGCGACGCCGGCGACGGCCCGGTCCAGCGACACGTCGATCCGCAGGCCTGCCACCCGCGCGGTGGCGCTGCCGACGGCGGCCGAGGCGCGCACACTGCCCGCCACGACGTGATCATCGAACCTCGCCAGCCATCCCGCCACAGCGAGCGTCGGCACGACCACCACTCGGCGTGCGAAGCGCTCGAGTCCCAACCAGTCCGCCAGCACTCCTGTCGAGCTCGCGAGCCGGTCGCCCCGCTGGGTCAGCCTCATCGCCACGCCGACGGCCAGCGCCGCCACCACGCCGGACACCGCGAGTTCCCACGCCACCGCCCGGCCGAGCAGGGGGACGCCGAGTACCGCGGCAGCTGCTGCCAGCACGGGCAGCGGCCACACCAGGGCACGGGGGACAGGGCGTGCGTCGCGAGTGCTGTCACCGGTCCACACCAGCCACAGCGCACGTCCCGCGTACAGCCCGCTCATCACCGTCGCGGCGAGCCCGGCGAGGTACAGCGGCAGGGAGTCGCGCAGCGCATCGGCGAGCACGGCGTCCTTGGTCACCCAGATCGACAACGGCGGCACGCCCGCCAGGGCGAGCGCGCCCACGGCGAAGCTCAGTCCGATGACGCGGTAGCGCTGGGCGGCTCCGCGCAACGCCGTCAGCTCCTTGGTACCCAGCGCGGTGAGCCACGCGCCCGCGCAGAGGAACAGCAGGCTCTTCGTCGCAGCATGTGCCACCAGATGTGCCGAGCCTGCGGTGACCCCGCCAACGCCGGCCGCCAGCACCATGAACCCGACCTGGGCGCACGTCGAGGCCGCGAGAAGCTGCTTCAGGTCCCGCTGCACCACGGCCACAGCGCCGAGCAGCAGGGCGGTCGCCGCGCCAACCCACGCGACCAGTACCGCCGCCCAGGCTGTCGCGGCGAGCAGCGGCTCCAGCCGCAGCAGGAGATACGCACCGGCTGCCACCATCGTGGCCGAGTGCAGCAAGGCCGACACCGGGCTCGGGCCGTCCATCGCCCGCGACAGCCAGAAGCTGAACGGCAGCTGCGCCGACTTGCCCAGCGCGGCCAGCACGATGCCGGCGGCGGCCACGTCCCGCCATCCCGGTGTGAGCTGCGGAAGATCAGCGAGCGCCAGACCTCCTGCTCCGCCCGCGAGCATCGCACCCGCGGCCAGGTACAGCCCGAGGTCGGCCGCACGCGTGGTGAGGAAGGCGATGTTGCCGGACTCGACCCGGTGCTCGTCGCGCCACCAGTAGGCGATCAACGCGTACGACGTGGCGCCCATGATCTCCCAGGCCATGAGCAGCGAGGCCATCGTCGTGGCGGTGACGGTGACCAGCATCGCGCCCGCGAACAGCAGCATCAGCCCGAAGAACCGCGCCTGCCGGCCGATGTCACCCGCGGCGAACACCAGCACAGCGACGAGCACCGCTGCCACGGTGAGCACCATGACCGCGGACAAGCCGTCGACCGCAAGACCGAAGGCGATGCCCTCGAGCAGAGATGCTGACGCGACCGGCCGCGTGTACGCGGCAAACGAGGCCAGCGCCAGGCAGCCCACCGCTGCCACGATCGCCGCCACGGGAGCGAGCCGGTCGGCTCGGCGGCCTGCGACCAGCAAGCCGGCGCCCGCGAGCAGCGGGACGGAGACGAGCAGCCACAGTGTCATCGCTCAGCCCTTGAGGTCCGCGGCCATGTCGGTCATGTCCACGTCCCGGCTGCGGAAGATCGCCGTGGTCACGGCGAACCCGACGGCCATCTCGACGGCCATGGCGGTCACCGCGAGCAGCACGACCACCTGCCCGTCCGGACGGTCGGGCGAGACGAAGTACCAGAAGGCCGAGGCGCCCACGATCACCGCATTGATCATCAGCTCCAGCCCCATCATGATCATCACGATGGACTGCTGCGACAACGCTCCGTACAACCCCACGCTGAACAGCGCCGAGGCGAGCAGCAGGAACTCCTGGAGGCTCATCGGCCAATCCCTCCCGGCACCGGATCGTCAGGGCGTTTGCGGTCCAGCCGATCGCCATACCGGTCGTAGCGACCGCGATGGGTGGCGAGCACGACGGTGGCGACCATCGTGGCGAACAGCGCCAGTCCGAGCACGATCATCACCAGCATCTTCGAGCCCATCAGGGCCTCGCCGAGCTGCATCGTCGGATCATCCGGGCGCGCCCGGTCCGACCCTGGCCATGGCACCAGCAGGACGCCCGTGGCGAGCACGACGAACGTGCCGACGGCGATCGCCAGCGAACCCTTCTGGTTGTGCACCATGGTCATGGGCATCAACCCGGCCGGGTTCATCATGAACATGATCATGAAGACAGCCATGATGACCATCTCCATGATCATCATGAGGATGACGAGCACGCCCAGATAGGCCAAGTCGAGCAGCAGAACCGTGACCGCCGTGAAGATGAAGGAGGCGAGCAGCGCGAACGTCGCGCGGGCCATGGAGTCCACGCGGAACACCGCGATGCCGGTCACCACGGCCGCGATCGCGCACAGCCAGAACAACACCTGCGCCATCACCAGATCACCACGATCGACACGACCAGCGCCTGCACCAGGGTTGCGGGGATCAGCACGATCCACGCGATCTCGTGGAACCGTTCCATCCGGACCGTGGGGCCGCGCCGACTGACCCACACGAGAAAGCCGAGCACCGCCGCGGTCTTGAGCACCGACCACAACCAGCCGGGCAGCAACGGCCCTTGCCCACCGCCCAGAAACAGCGGCACGGCCATCGCCGCGCCGGAGGTCAGCAGTAACCATCGGCCTGCGACGAACACCAAACGGTCCACACCGGACAGCTCGGCGAGCACGCCGCCGGCGGCATCGCCACTCACGGCGTGGTCGAACGGCCGGAAGAACGCCATTCCCAGTACCGACATCAGGTACACGGCGAACGCGACCGGCATCCACACCACGAACCACAGGTCGTGCTGCGCGGCAACGATGTCCGCGACCCGCAACGAACCTGCGCCCAGCGCCGCGGTGATCAGCGCGAACATGTGCGGCAGCTCGTAGGCCAGTCCCTGCGCGATGAACCGGTAACCGCCGATCAGGCCGAACGCCGAGTTCGCGCCCCAGCCGACCAGCCACACCGCCGCCCAGGCGACGACCTCCATCGTGTTGAACCACACGACGCCGACCGAGAAGTCGGAGACCACCCACGAACCCAGCGGGATCACCAGCGCCGCCATGATCCCCGCGACGAGCAGCGCGACCGCACCGCCCCGCCACAGCAAGGAATCCGCAGCCAGCGTGCGCCGTCGCTGCTGAACGAGCAGACCCGCCGTTGCTCGCAGCGGTTCGGCAACAGCTCCACGGCCGGTGGCGAGCACCGAGTCGAACGACGCCGCAGCAATGGCGAACAGGGCAAGGACCACCGGCAACAGTAGTGCTCCCCACCACGGCGTCACCTCAAGCATGGTGCGTCACCTCGTGCGTCGCCGGGTCCACACTCGCCACGATCAACCGCGCGGCAGCGAACTCCGCTCCCGTGAGCAACGCCGCCAGCTCGTGCGCTGCCGGCTCGCCGGCGGTGTCGCGGCCGGCCACGATGTCGTCGAGCCAATGGTGCAGGCGAGGCAGCGCACCCCCGATCCCACGCAACGACCACCGCAGCAACCTGGACCTTCGCACACGCCGTGCCCAGCGGTTCAGGTCGTTGGCGTTGGAGCGCTCGGTCAGGGCCTCATCGCGCAGGACACGCGCCTGTGCCGCCGCGTCGGCCCATCCGGCCACGGACAGCAGCCGCGCCGCGCTGTCGAGCCGCCGGGCGACGAGTGGCAGCCGATCGTGGGCGGCGGGCGAGGCGCCGATGACCTCGACGTGTGCCTGCTGGATCACGTCGCCCTGCAGCACGGTGTGCACGACGAGCCCTTCTGGCCAATCCGGCAGCACCGGCCCGAGCGGTACGTGCAGCTGGTCGAGGGTGAGGCCGTCCCGGTCGGCGCCGCGATCGGCCATCGAGAGGCCACCTGGCAGCTCCATCGAGCTCATGTCGTGCCCGTGGTGCCCGCCGTGCTGATGGCTGCCGCCGTGCTCTTCGCGCCCACCGTGTTGGTGTCCGCCGTGCTCCTCATGCTCGCCGTGGTCTTCGTGGCCGCCGTGCTCGTCCGCCATCGCGCCACCGCACGACATCTCCGAAGCGTGATCGTCGTGCATCGCGGCGCCGCAAGAGTGCGCGGATGAGTGCTGGTCATGCCGCGACTGCGGGAGCCCTTCTTTGCGCAGCGCAAGCTGTGCCTCGCCGCGCTGCAGTTCGACATCGTGCAACGTCGAGGCCACCGACGACAGCGCTCGCTCGGCGTCAGTTCCGTCCATCACATGCACACGCACCCGCGGAGCCGGGATGCTGCTCCACACCTGGTCGACGTACGGACTGATCTCCGCTGTGGTCGGGCCCGCGACGACCAGCACGTTGGCCTCGGCCGGGCTGAGCGCGAGCCGCCACCCGTTCTGCCGGACGAACTGCTCGACGGCGACCCGTGCCCAGGTGCCTCCGGGCATGGCGGCGATCAGCGGGCGGACCGGCGTGCGGCGCAACAGCCAGGACGTCAGGTCCACCGCAGCGCCCCTTCCCGCCACGCGTACCACACGCCCGCCACGAGGATCGCGAGGAAGATGAACATCTCCACCACGGCGGGCGTCCCCATCTGGGCGACGACGAGTGTCCACGGGTACATGAACACCATTTCCATGTCGAACGCCAAGAAGATCATCGTGATCGTGTACCACCGCACGTGGTAGCGGGAGACGGCGTGCTCGGAGGGCTGGTGGCCGGACAGGAACGGCCGCACCTCGGTGATCGTGCGGCCGAGCCGTAGGAGAGTTGTCAAGCCGAGCAGCGCGGCGACCACGCCGGCGAGTGCCGTCAGAAGCACCACTGCGCCGATCACGGTTCCCCCTGCTCGGTCGACGGCCGGCCCTCTGTGGAGGATAGGGCGTGACCCGATCATCCGCGACCGGATCACACCGGAGCACTACCCCCGTACGGTATACGTCAGGTCAACGCTCAACGACGTTCGCAGGGCGGCGCGTCGTACCACGCGTCCAGCCAGTGGATCATCTGACGGATCTCGCGCTTCTGCGTCGACACGATCGTCTCCGCCATGTCTGCGAGTTCCTCGTGAGTGGCCCGGTCCGGTACTACCGAGGCGGTGATCGCGGCCGCACCGTGGTGCGGAATCATCGCCTGCATGAACACGCGGTCGAACTGCTTGCCCGTCGGCACGGAGGCCAGCTCGGTGGTGGTTTCGTCCATGTGTTGCTTCATCGCGCTCATCAGCTCCTGAGCACGCGCCGGGGCCTGCCTCGCGGCCTGTTCAGGTGTGACGCCGTACCAGTCGCGCAACCACTGCGTCATGGTGGCGATCTCTTCTCGCTGATCTTTGATGATCTTGCGGGCCAACGCTTTCACCTGAGGCTTCGCGCCGCGCGCCAGTTCGAGCTCAGCCATGCGGATCGCGCCCTGGTGATGCGGGATCATCTGCGCCATGAACGTCCGCTCGAGCGTCGCGCCGCGGTAGTCGTCCAGCACGCCGGCGAACTGCTTCGCCATGTCCAGCATGCGAGCCGCGCTTCGGCAGCTTCCCGCATTGGTCGCCGGGGCGGGCTCGCCGGTAGCCGATGCGGGTGCGCTGGTCACGCCCAAGGTCGCGAGCAAGGCCAGTGAGAGGGCGGCTGCGGCTGTCCGCAGTCTGGTCATCGTTCCTCCTGAAGGCTGGTGTTGATGTGCCGCTCTCCTACTACCCGAGTTCGTAGGCGCTAACCGCCTCCGCTTACCATCGAACGGCCGAACCAGACGAAAGTGCGGGTTGTTCATGCGTGAGGTGCGTGCGATCGCACTTGGGGCACTGGTTGTCGCCCTGGTCGTCGTTTCGCTGGTGGTGGATCTGCCCGGTGAGCACGAGGTCCGGTCATGGACTCGTGGGGCAGGTGCGTGGGCGCCAGCCGCGTTCGCGTTGCTGTGCGCCGGGGGAACCGCTGTGTTCTTCCCGAAGCCTGTGCTCGCCACTGCCTCCGGCCTGCTGTTCGGTGTCCTGCCCGGAGCGGCTCTCGCCATCATCGGGTTCACCGCCGGCGCGTTGATCTCCTTTGGCATAGGCAGGCTGCTCGGGCGCGAGGCCGTGGCACGCTGGCTCGGCAGCAGTCGCCTGCGCACGCTGGACGAAGTCTTCGCGAAGAACGGTCTGGCCGCGACCCTCGTGCTGCGGCTGTTGCCGGTGATCCCGTTCGCTGCCTCGAACTACGGCGCCGGGGTGACGGCCGTGCGTCCGGTGTTGTTCGCCTTGGGGACCGCTCTCGGACTCGTGCCGACCACGTTGGTCGCCGCGCTGCTGGGGGATGCCGTGCTGGACTTCGGATCGCCGCGCTCGATAGCCGCTCTGACTGCCTGGCTGGTGCTCGGCGCGGTCGGTGTGTGGTGGGGCAGGATTCTTCTTCGTCGTGCCGGCGGCACCGCGTAGGTTACTATTGTGGATAGTAGATACGGCGGGGGTGTCAATGGACGACGCTCAGGTGCGGACCTGGTCGTGGAGTTGGGCTCGCGCCCTCACCGGCGCGGCGCTGAGCGCTGCCGTGGTCGGTTTGCCGACCGACGTCATCGACAACCCGTGGTTCACCCGCATGACCCCGGTCCGGTGGTGGGAGCCGCCCGTGCTCGTGCTCACGGCAGTCCTCACGGCCGTGTGGGCGGGTATCCGGCCGGATGGTCAGCAGGACCGTGCTGGATCTGCCCGCGTTTACGGCGGCTCGCTGCTCAGCGCACTCGCGGTCGGGTGTCCCGTCTGCAACAAGATCGTCATGGCGCTACTGGGAGTGTCCGGCGCACTCGGCGTCTGGGCTCCGCTGCAACCCCTGCTCGCCTTGGCGTCGGTGGCCGTGCTCGCAACGGCCGTGATCGTGCGGTGGCGACGGCGTGAGTGCACGGCCGTCGCCTGTTCACCCGTAGGGGCCTAGTGGACCAGATGTACTACTCGTGATAGTAAATCACGGGTTGTTGTCCGGCAGGAGGCTTCATGAGGGTGCCGCACCTGGTGCTCGCGGTGTGCGTGGTCGCCTTGGCTGCCTTCCTGGCGATTCAGGCCGTGTTCGTGCTGCCTTTCATGATCCGCAACGGCAACCAGGGCGCGGTCGCCGGAGCAGCAACCGGGCAAGCCACTTTCGACATCGCCAAGATCCCGCCACTGGCCCGGGAAATGGCTCCGATCATCACGTCGTTCGTCGCCACGGACTGCCCGGAGCTCAACCCGTTGCGGGTCATCGCCGAAGTGCAGGCCGAGTCCGGCTGGCGGCCGACCGCGTGGAGCAACGACAGCAACGGCGGCGCGGCGGGCCTCCTCCAGATCAACCAGGCGAACTGGAAGAACCTCGGCGGACAGGCTTGGACGAGCGTTCCTCCGCCTTCCGGAGCGGACATCTTCGATCCGGCGATCCACCTGCGACTCGGACTCAAGTTCCTGTGCGGCAACCTGCGCGGGATGACCGCGCACATCAAGCAGACGGGTAAAGCACTCGATCCGCACGACGCGATGAGCGTGTGCCACATCGCAGGATGCGGCCGGGTGTTGTTGAGTCGCACCGGGATTCCTCAGTCAGGCGAAGCGGGATGTGGCGACACGTGCGTGTCGCTCATCCGCCGCTATCTCGACAACATCCGCAAGTACGAACGCGAGTGGGCCGCCGCCGAAGCCTCGCCTTCCGGTGACGGGGGACCGGTGCCAGGCGGCGCGGATCTTGCCGGGCTGCCCGCTCCGGTGCCCTATGCCGGACCGCCGACAGGTTGCGTCGTCGACGACCCCACGACAGCGGGATGCCTCACCGCGGCCACCGCCCACGCGTTGCAACAGATCCGCAGCGCCTTCGGGCCACAGATCGCCTCGGTCACCTGCTATGGCGCGCGGCCGGAGACACCGTTCAGTGACCACCCGACCGGCAAGGCGTGTGACCTGTTCCCGGACCGGTTCGGCGTGTTCCCCGCGGGAGAGCGGCTCGCGGCAGGCTGGCGGATGGCCTCCTGGACGCGGGCCTACGCGGGCCCGCTGAAGATCCGCTACATCATCTGGCAGGGGCGCTACTGGGATCCGACCACCGGCGACCAGGGCGGCTGGGGCGAGAAGTACACCGGCGCGGGCGTGTACGACGTCACGAATCCCACTGGCGGTCACTACGACCACCTGCACATCAGCTTCACCGCGTGAACGAGGAGCAACGCGATGGCAGCCGGCAGTCCAAGAGGCGTTCTACTCGCCGTGCTGGCCGTTGGCGGTCTGCTGGTCATGTCCGGCTTGATCGACACGGACACCAGTGGAGAGCAGGCACCGGTGGTCACCTCCACTGCGCCGCCGCCGTCGCAGACCGAAGAACCCGTCGGACCCGCGGTCCGGTCGGCGGTAGGTGACACACCGCAGGCACCTCTCTCCGGTACACCGTCAGCGGGCACGAACTTCGCCGATCCCCGGTCCGTGGCGAAGGCCTACGTCGAGGCAGCGCACTCGGCCGAGCCGGACGAGATCGGCCGTACCAACCGCCGAGTGCTGCCGTATCTCGCGCCCGAGAACCCCGACAACCCACGTGGCTCGCTGGTCGTAGAGGCGGCCGGCAAGGCGGTCGTGATCAGCGTGGAGGTGGCCGTCGGCAACGAGGAGCAGTCGGCGGCGACCACGAAGGCGACGTGGCGATCAGGCGACGGCCAACTCCGCGACACGTTCGTCACGCTGCGTCGCCAACCTGACGGACGGTGGCTGGTCATGGCCGAGATGGCGCGGCTGCAGCCAGCCGACCGGTGAACGAGCTGGTCAGGCGGGACAAGCCACGGTGACGACGGCGAGCATCGTGCCCGAGGCGACCAGGACGGGAAGAACCATCGCGGTAGCGCCTGCCAACCCGCAGGAGAACAGCTGACGGCGTCGGCTCGCCGGCGCGGGTCCGTCGAGCAGGCGCTCGACGCGCACGTCCATGGAGGTGCCGCTCATCGCCAGTGCCGTGCCCGGCGCACCGTGGCGCGACACCTTGAGCAGGGCGCTCCGCACCGCGTCCGCGCCGCATTCGCGGACAGCCGCCGCGTCCGCGACCAGTTCCACCAGCTCACGCAGCATGCCAGGTGCCAGCTTGAACAGCGGCAGGAACGGGAAAGCGCTGGCCATCGCCTCGCCGACCGCGACGATCAGGTGGTGGCGCCCGGTCAGATGGGCGCGTTCGTGCGCGAGTACGGCGTCAACCTGGGCACGGGTGAGTTTCCTGGCCAGGCCGTCCGTGGCGACGATGACGCCAGGTCGCCCGGTGAGGCTGAACGCCAGCGGTTCGTCGTGCTCGAGCCACAACGTCGCGCCATCGCGACGTGCGGCGATGCGCAGGACCGCGAGGTGGTCGGCACGTCTGCGCGCTCGTCGTCGCGCACTGCCTATCGCGCCGACGACCAGACGTACGCCCAAGCCGAGCAGCAGCAAGGCGCCCACGCCGCCACTGACCGCCTCGACGCTGGGCGGAGTGCCGTGCCGGACCGAGGACCAGCAGTCGCCCAGCGCAGCGAGCAGTGTCTCCCCGAACCCGTGGTTCGGGAGGAGGAGGAGGACGACGCCACCAAGCGTGGTGAGAGCCACAGCCGCCGCTGATGTCAGCCACGCGACCACCGCGACCAGTGGATCGCCGCCGTTGACCACCCGGCGGGCCAGGACTGTGGGTGCGAGCCAGCTCATCAGCGCCGCGCCGATCAGCAGTGAGACCGCGACCGTCATGAGGCGGACGACCTCTTCTTCTTCGGCAGTGCTCGGCGCAGCAATTCGGACTCGCGCTCCGTCGCCGACTGCGCGAAGTGCATCAGCACGGCTTCAGGGTCACCCGACGAGACGAGGACGTCACGGACCGTGCGGGCGGCTGCCTCGGCGCGGCTCAGCGCCGGCTCGTACCGGTAGGCCTTGCCTTCGAGCTCGCGAGTGACCCAACCCTTGCGGTGCAGGTTGTCGAGCACGGTCATCACGGTCGTGTACGCGAGCTTCTTTCCCGTTTCGAGCCGGTCGAGCACATCGCGCACCTTGAGCGGCTGCTCTCGCCACAGCACGTCCATCACCGCGGCTTCCAACTCACCAAGTCCGTGCATCGTTCCTCCTGACGGAGAGGATACGGCAGAAGGAGCTGGATCTGACTACGATTCGCTATAGTAGGTGGCGGCTGGGGTCCCCGTTCCAGCCGCTATCCTCGCCGAGGAAATCCCCCAGACTCGGTGAGAACAGCGTTCAGGCCGGGGTCGAATCGCTCTGCCCCGGCCTGAACGTTTGTGGCTGCTACTTCAGCAGCCCCTGCATCTCGGTGATCTCAGCCTGCTGTGCGGTGATGATCTCCTGGGCGAGCTTCTTGCTGTCGGCGTTGCTGCCCTTCTCGATGTGGGTCTTGGCCATGGTGATCGCACCCTCATGGTGCTTGATCATCATTTCCATCCACATCCTGTCGAACTCGGCACCCGTGGCCTTTTCGAGCTTGGCCATCTCTTCGGCGGTCATCATGCCGTTGCCGCTGCCCATCGAGCCGTGGTCCATTCCCGGCATCGACGATGCCGTCGGAGAGGCACCCCACTTGGAGAGCCACGCCGTCATCGTCTTGATCTCCGGGTCCTGTGCACCCTCGATGCGCTTCGCGAGATCGGTGACCTTCGGGTTCGTGCTCTTGCCCGGGACCATCTTGGCCATGTCCAGCGCTTGCTGGTGGTGGGCGATCATCTCCTGGGCGAACTGCACGTCGTGCTCGTTGTGGTCCGCCGCCTGCTGGCCGGAAGCCGGGGTCGACGCAGCGGTCGAGTTGTGTTGCATGCCGGCCATGTCGTTACCGCCGCTGCACCCGGCGACCAGGGCGACAGTCGCGAAGCCGGCGACGATCAGAGACTTCATCATCGGTGGTTCTTCCTTCTGTGCTGGGAAAGTGACTTGCCTCTGGGGACCGGGCTGATCACAACCTCAACACGCACAGGGAACTGAGTAAGTCGCGACCGCCTCTGGGTGGCGGTCGGCCGGGAGCGCGCGGCCACGCCGCCGACGCGAGGACGCGACCCGTGATCGGGCGTGCCGCGCGCAACAGCAGCCACACGAGCAGGAGCAGCGACGCGACGGCGCAGAGCACAGCGACGCACAGGTGCAGCATCTCGTGCGTCGGCTGCGGTGCTGGATCCTCGGATGGCGGCGCGTGGTGAGCGCTCGTGGATATGGACCCGTGCGTGGGCGACATGTCGTTGCTCACGTTGACGTGGTGCATTCCGACAACGCCGAGGAACAGCACGCACAGCAGGACCCAGTGGGTCGTCCTGCCATGCGTGCCCGGGGCCATGTAACTACCGTACCTAGTAGGTCGCATCACTGCTTTGTACGGGTCACCGCCCCAACCGGTTCAACAGCAGCAGGCACGCGGTTGAGCGCGTGCAGGCTCCAGGCGCAGAACAACCCGAGCGCAGTCAGGGCCAGCCACGGCAACGCAGGCACCCCCGCTGCCCGCGCCAGGTCAAGCGCGGTGCCGGTGAAGAGGTTTCCGACGAGGATGCCGACGCCCACCACGGTGTTGTAGAGCCCGTAGTGGGTGGCGACCAGCCGATCGCCGGACAGCGCCACGATCGTGTCCATCTCGAACGGGAACACCACCATGGTGCCGAACGCCACCAACGTGGCGGACAGCAGCACCGGGACGTACGCCACCACCCCTGTGGACGGTGTGGGCAGCGCCGGCGGCAGGAAGGCCGCAGCCATCAGCAACACCCCGATCACGAGCGACCTGTCGGTGCCGAACCTGCGCCGGAACCACCCGGTGACGCGCAGCTGTCCGACGATGGCCAGCACACCGGAGACCGCGAACAACGCGGCGACCAGCACGGTACCGCCGACGCCGTCACCTGCGACGTGGCGTGCCTCCAGCGGGAGCGCCAGATAGATCTGGAAGGACAGCACGTACGAACCGATCATCGCGACGGCGAACAGGACGAACCTGCGGTTGCCGAACACGCCGCGCCAATCCTGGAGCACGGAACTGTCGGTGCGAGTAGCGGCCTTGCGCGCTGGGAGTGACCTGATCTGCAACACGGTGAGCACCGCGAACACAACGGCAGCGACCGCGCAGGTCAGCGAGAAGTCGACGCCCGTCAGCACCAACCCGATCAGCGGGCCGACCAGTATCCCGGTCTGGTAGAAGACGTTGAACAAGGCGAACGCCTCGACGCGCCGTGGCCCGGCGTCGTTCGCCACGTAGGCGCGCACCGCCGGGTTGAACAGGGCGCCGGCGAACCCGGTCGCCGCCGAGGCGATGACCAGCGCGGGCAGCGTGTCCACGAAGCCGAGCAGTCCGAAGCCCGCGGTCCGCAGGGCGCAACCGGCGACGATCAGTGGCTTGTACCCCACCCGGTCCGCGAGCGTGCCGCCGATGAGGAACATGCCCTGCTGGGCGAAGTTCCGCACGCCCAGGACGAGCCCGATCGCCACACCGGTGAGCGCGAGCTCGCCGGACAGGTAGATGGCGAGGTAGGGCATCAGCATGTAGAAGCCGACGTTGATGCTGAACTGGTTGAGCAGCAGCAGTTGTACCGGCCGGTCGAACGACCGGAACTGCCGAATGATGTTCGTCACGACTGATGCCTCGTCGGGTCCGCGACACTCCGGCAGCGCGTCCACGCGGTGACCTCGCGATCGCTCATAGCGAGAATCTCCTCCGGATCAGGACTCGGAGCCGTCACGAGCAGGCCGTTCGCGGCGCAGTAGGTGTCGTTGTAAATCGTGTCGAAGTATCGCTGCGGGCCGTCCGGGAAGACCGCCGCGATGCGGACGTCGGGTTCGTGGGTGCGGGCAAGCCAGCTGGACACGACCGCCACCGCGCCGACGCTCCACCCTCCGCTGGCGTGGTGCTGAGAGGCGAGTCTGCGGCAGGCCCACACGGACTCGGCGGGGTTGACCCAGTGCACCTCGTCGAACGCCGCGTAGTCGACGTTACGAGGGAAGATGCTGGATCCCAGCCCGCGCATGAGCCGGGGCCGCGCGGGCTGGCCGAAGATCGTCGAGCCGATCGTGTCGACGCCGACCAGCCGCAGGTGGGGGAAGTACTCCCGCAGTACGCGTGACACTCCTGCGGAATGCCCGCCGGTACCGACGGAGCACACGAGCACGTCGACGCGGCCGAGTTGCGCGACGAGCTCCAACGCGAGCGACTCGTAGCCCGCCACGTTGTCCGGGTTGCTGTACTGGTCCGGGCAGTACGAGCCGGGCGTCTCGGCGAGGATCTGCTCGACGCGGTCACGCCGGGCCTGCTGCCAGCCACCGGCCGGATGCGGCGCCGGGACGAGATCGACGTGGGCACCGTGCGCCTGCAGCATCTGCTGCACGATCGGTTCCATGCCGGGGTCGGTGACCAGCGTCACCGGGTGGCCGTAGACGATGCCCGCGAGCGCGAGCCCGAGGCCGAGGGTGCCGCTGGTCGACTCCACTATGGTGCCGCCGGGTGCCAGCTCACCTCGTTCACGAGCCTTGGCGACCATGTGCAGTGCCGGGCGGTCCTTCATGCCGCCGGGGTTGAAGCCTTCGAGCTTGGCCCAGAACCCGTGCGGAGACAGGCCGGACAGGTCGTCGATCCACTGGACCGGGGTGTTGCCGACGACCGATGCCGGGGTGTGGCAGAGCGGTGCGGACGACGACGTGAGCATGCGTGCGGGAGGAACGGCCAGCGTGCTGGGCTGGCCCTGGGTGACGAGCATGGTGTCCTCAAAGTTGTGCGCGTGGTTCGGAAGAGACGACCGTGAGCAGCACGAACTGGCGAAACCGGTGTTGTTGCCGGGACTTCGCCTGCACTGCTGCGCGCTGATCAGTTCCGCGCGACGCTGAGGAGGACCAGGAGCTGACGACCCGGTCTGGGCGGACCGCTTGCGCCGGCCCAGAAAGCGGTGTCGAGTCCACTGGGGACGGTGAAGGTCTTGTTGTCGGGACTGGCCGGAACATCGTGAGTGAACTGCACCTGCCACGCCGTGTCGTCCGGGCGATGCAGAGCACGGTCGAGCGCGGCCTTGCGGTGGACAGGCTCGCGGTCGTGGTGGCAATGGTCGGAAGGCGCATGTTCCGCGGCATGCGCGTGGTTGGGCCTGTGCGCATGGTCTTCTGCGGAGCAGAACGTGCTCAAGACGAAGAACGACAGCACGGCGAGCACGACGGCCAACGCCGTCGATCGGACGCCACTGAGTGTCGTCGTCTGGATCCGCACGGTTACGAACATATCGCGTTCGTGATACGGGCGGGAATCGCTCAATCGTGTCCATAGTGGACACATGATCACCTGTAATGCCGTATTTGCCCTGGACGATCCACATGGCGTGGCGATGCACGGCCACGTTCGCTGTCAAACGTGAATGCCGAAGTCGCAGGGAGAATGGCGAGCCTTCCGTGTTCCGGATCACACTCGTGATCTACTAGGTCATCTAGTAGACAACGCCGTGATGTTGCCGTAATTTGCGCCAAGGCATCGGGGGAGGCCTGTTCCCGACTACGGAGGTAACGCGACGTGACGTCGCATCGACTCAAGCTCGGCACGCGAGGTGCACTGGCGGCTGCGGCGGTTCTGGCGGTGGTCGGCAGCAACTCGGGTTCGGCTGGTGCCCAGCCCGCAGGCGATCCGGTCGAGCAGTACGAGGAGCTGAGCGGGCAGGCGGAGAAGCTCAACGACGACGTGCTGAAGGCTCAGGAGAACCTCGACGCCAAGAAGGCCGAGCTGGCCACGGCCGGTGCGGACCTGAACCAGGCCAGGCAGGCCGAGGAGCAGCTGCGCGGTCAGGTCGACGTGCTCACCGAGGCGACTTTCGAGGGCGCGCGGTTCAATGGGCTGTCGGCGCTGCTCGTCAGCGACTCCCAGCAGGACTTCCTCAACCGCATGTCCGCGCTCGAGATGCTGGCGGCCGACAACGCGGAGTCGATGGACAAGCTGGCGGCCGCCGTGGCGCAGGCGAACGAGGTCCAGCAGCGCGCCGAGAAAGCGGCTGGCGAGGCGGCGGCAGTCGCGGAGGACTTCAAGAAGCGCAAGTCCGAGCTGGACGGCCGCATCGGTGAGCTCCGCAAGGCGGTGAACAACCTCAGTTCGGCTCAGAAGGCCGGGCTCGGGTTCGGTCAGGTGAAGGACACCGGCACCTACCTCGGGCCTCCCGGTGCGGCCAATACCGCCTTGCAGGCGGCCCTGTCGAAGCGGGGCTCGCAGTATCAGTGGGGCGGCAACGGTCCGAACGCCTTCGATTGCTCCGGTCTGACGAAGTGGGCCTACGCGGCGGCAGGGGTCACGCTGCCCCGCGTGGCGGTGGACCAGTATCGCGTCGGCAGGCCGGTCGCCCAGAACGAGCTCCAGCCCGGTGACCTGGTGTTCTACGACGACGGCACGGGCAACCCGGCCGCGATCCACCACGTCGCCATGTACGTCGGCGAAGGCAAGATGGTGGATGCGCCGACCGAGGGACAGCTCGTCGACGTGCGTGCGATCCGCGGTGACGGCCACTACATCGGCGCCCGGCGGATCGTCGGCTGACTCGATGTCCCGACACGCGAGAACCGCCAGATCGACCCGCTTCTCGACTCACCTGTTCATCACCGGCATTGCCGCTGGTGCCGCAGCGGCAGCGTTCCAAGTCGATGTCGCCCCGCAGAGCGCGCCTGTCCAAACACAGGACCAGGTCCTGCTGTCGGCCAATCTGTCCGGTGTGGACGGTGTCGGTGGTGCCAACGCCGGGCCGAACCTGTTGGGCGTTCGCCGGCCTGGCCACGACGAGGTGGAGCAGCTCAACAAGAGCCTGCGCATCACCGCACAGCGAGAGGCCGCAGCGGCCGCACAGCGCAAGGCCGAGTACGAGGCGGAGCAGGCGCGGAAGATCAAGGTCTTCGCACCGACGCAGGGCACGATCACCTCCAACTACGGTCCCCGGTGGGGAACGACGCACTACGGCCTGGACATCGCCAACCGCATCGGCACGCCGATCAGGTCCGTCATGGACGGCGTCGTCACGGACGCGGGACCGGCCAGCGGCTTCGGCCTGTGGGTCAAGATCGAGCACACGGACGGCACCACGGCCGTGTACGGCCACATCAACAGCTACGCCGTGCGCGAAGGGCAGAAGGTGAGCGCCGGCCAGGTCATCGCCCAGGTCGGGAACCGCGGCATCTCCACCGGCCCGCACCTGCACTTCGAGATCTGGGACCCGGCGGGGAGAAAGCTCGATCCGTTGGCGTGGTTGCAACAGCATGGAGTGCGGATCGCATGAGTCGCATGTGGAAACTGGTAGTCCCGGTCCTGTTGCTCACCGCTGCCTGCGCGAACCCCACACCGGCAACTCAGGAGCCGCCCGCTCCTCCGGCGACTCTCGCGCACGTGCACGGTCTCGGCGTCAACCCCGCTGACGGCACGCTGTACGCGGCGAGTCACTTCGGCGTCTTCACCGTGCCCGCGGACAAGGCTCCCGAGCGAGTCGGTGACCGCGCGCAGGACACCATGGGCTTTGTGGTGGTGGGTCCCAACCACTTTCTCGGCAGCGGTCATCCCGATCGGCCCGAACCGGGTACTGCGCCGCACCTCGGTCTGATCGAGAGTAAGGACGCGGGCCGCACCTGGCAGACGCTCTCCTTGAAGGGTGCGGCCGACTTCCACTCGTTGGAGGTGAAACACAACCGCGTGTATGGCTACAACAGCCAGAACGGCCAGCTCATGGTCAGCGAGAACCAACGCGACTGGGACACCCGCGGCCGCGTCGCGATGGCCGACTTCACGGTCAGCCCTGCTGACCCGGACGTCGTTCTGGCCACCACGCGAGAAGGTCTGGAGCGGAGCACGGACGGCGGCAGGACGTTCGCACCCGCGGCGGGCAGCCCGCGACTGGTGCTTTTGGACTGGAGCGAGGGTGAGGTCGTCTTCGGTGTCGGGGTGGACGGGATCGTGCACGTGAGTGGGGATTCCGCCGCGACGTGGACGGCAAAGGGCCGGGTCACCGGGACGCCGGCAGCGCTTGCCGCCAAGGGCTCCGCGGTGTACGTCGCGACGGAGTCCGCCATCCACGCCTCCACCGACAGCGGCGGCACGTTCACGCTTCGCCAGGCGCTCAAGTAAGCGACAGCACGAACGCCCGACGTCCTCCAGTCGTTCCTGGACGGGGTGGAGTCGTGGGTGACGGCGAAGCGAGGCCAGGACACCCGCGCTCTGAAGGGCTGGGGCAGATGTGTGCCTCGATGGTGATGACGCCCACTGTCGATCTTCCGGCAAATTGCCTTGACACCCTCGGGGGGTATGAGCGTATCTTCACACGGCATACCCCAGCAGGGTATGTGAGCCGAGTGGTAAGGCGAAGGAACGGGTCATGGATCACACTGGGGCGCAATCAAGTCTGACGAAGCTCGCTGTTTCGGCGACGCTGCACTGTCTCACCGGCTGTGCGATCGGTGAGGTGCTCGGCATGGTGATCGGCACGGCGCTGGGCTGGTCGAACCTGGCGACGATCGCGCTGGCCGTGGGGCTCGCGTTCGTCTTCGGCTACGCGCTCACCATCCGGCCGGTGCTCAAGTCGGGCTTGCCGCTGCGGACCGCCATTCGCGTCGCGCTCGCCGCCGACACCGTCTCGATCGCCGTGATGGAGATCGTGGACAACGGCGTGATGCTGGCCGTGCCGGGTGCGATGGAGGCCGGCGTGGCGAGCTGGCTGTTCTGGGTCAGCCTCGCCTTCGCGCTGGCCGTGGCGTTCGTGGTGACCGTCCCGGTCAACCGGTGGCTGATCTCGCGTGGCAAGGGGCACGCGGTGGTGCACCAGTACCACGGTGGCGGCCACGAAGGTCATCACCACCACTGAGTGAGCAGTGGCCGCGGATCCTCGCGGCCACATCGAATCTTTTTTTCGCAGGGTAGTCGTCTGTCTTCTCGATACCCCCTACCGGTATGGAGTATAAGAAATGTCCAGTGTGGATAAGTCGGACCGGCGCAGGTGGTGGGCGCTCGCCCTCATCGCCGCCGCGCAGTTCATGGTCATCATGGACACCTCGATCATCGGGGTGGCCCTGCCGA
>NZ_FNET01000040.1 GCF_900100275.1 Lentzea albidocapillata subsp. violacea | reverse complement strand
GCCAAGCCAACCGCGTCCTGCACATCGTCGCCGTCGTTCGCCTGCGCTACTGCCCACGCACCCAGGCCTACCTGCAACGACGCACCGAACAAGGCCTCACCAAACGCGACATCATCCGCTGCCTCAAGCGCTATATCCTCCGCGAAGCCCACACAGCGATCATGAAAGACCTCGCACTCACTGCTTGACATCTATAGGAGCGTCCCTCAAAGCAACGCGCAGCCGCCCACAGCAACAGGCGTGCCATCAACCCACAGGCGGCGCTACCCCCTGATCAGATTGCCGGGGGTCTGGGGGCAGCGCCCCCAGGGGAAGCACGCAACCGCAAGGTCGCCGCCCGCAAGGTGACCCACCCGCCAGGTCGCGCAACAGCAAAAGGGGCGCCTCCCGCCCACAGGAGACACCCCATCCGCAAAAGCTCTAAAGGACCCCGAGCGACCTACGGAGCAACCCGCTCCACCGACCACCCATCCCGCCCATCCCGGAACCTCAACCGATCATGCATCCGATCCCGCCGCCCCTGCCAGAACTCGACCTCCTCAGGCCGAATCCGCCACCCACCCCAATGCGGCGGCACAGGAATCTTCTCGGTATCGGCAAACTGCCGCTCGATCTTGTGCAACGCAGAATCCAAAGTGGACCGCCCACCAACCACCCGCGACTGAGGCGAAGCCCAAGCCCCGATCTGCGACCCACGAGGCCGGGAGTTCCAGTACTCGGCGGTCTCCACCGGCCCGACCTTCTCGACAACCCCACGCACATGCGCCTGCCGCTGCATCGCAAACCACGGAAAGGTGGCCGACGCATAGCGAGTAGCCATCAGGTCATGCGACTTGTTCGACGTGTAGTTGGTGAAGAACACCAACCCGCGAACATCCAAGCCCTTAGCCAGCACAGTCCGCGACGACGGCCGGCCCTTGACGTCGGTCGTCGCGAGCACCATCGCGTTCGGCTCGGGAAGCCCGGCGTTGGTCGCCTCGTCGAGCCACAACTGGAGCTGTTCGTGCCAGGTGGCGGCAAGCTCCGACTCGCTGAGCGAGCCCTGCTCGTATGACACGCGCATCGCCGGTAGTGCGATGTTCGTGGTCTCCGTCATCGGCGAACCTCCAAGCGGCGGCAGAACTCGTGGTCCCTGGACCCGCGACCATACGCACGGCGACCCGATCCCGAAACCGCCTGCGCGGTGATGACCACCACCTGAACGGTGACTGTCCGTACAAAGAACAGTTCTGGATCGAGTCCGTGATCGAGTCAGATGGCATCAAGCACTCCTGTGACGGCGACCACGTCATCACCCAGTGCGGTGGCAAGGCTTCCACCTGCTGCCAACGGAACGACGCTCCACCACTCACCGCCATCCGTCCCGCGCTCCACCGAGTCGAGAAGCATCTCGGTGCCGACGACCCGCTTGCCCACGAGGCCGGCGGACGAAGCGTCGGCCAAGGGATCACCCACGACCAGTTGCTGGTGCAACAACGGCCTGCCACAACGGGTTGCGCGCACCGACGACGACAACGTGCCCGGCTTCTCCCCCACACGCCCCAGCACCAGCACCTCACGGGTTCGCAACTGTGCGTGACCGTCCAATTCGGCCTCCACCACGGAAGTGTGGTGCGCGCGGCTCGTCACGACGGTCGGTTCTGGCAGGTAGCGAACGGTCCCCTCGACCAGGAACCGGACCGAGGACGAAGACTCCTCACCGGACGAACCGGGCAACAACAGTGTTGCCGCAACACCTCGAAGCTCGAGCGAGGCTCCAGGACCGACTTCGACGGTCAGGGACAACGAATCACCGCCCAGCGGTGCCGTCACCGAGGAAACCAGGTGCACCAACGCAAGCGGGCCCACGCGCCGGTGCGGCACCAATGTCAACGGTGTCATCGACCGCAGGACTCGCACGACGCTGTTGCCGTGCGAGTCCAACGCCACGACCAGCCGAGCCGAAGCCTTCACCGGATCACCCTCGGAGCGGCCTTCACAGCTGGGCCAGCACCCACTTCGCCACCTCGGGCGCGTCCGGCGTCTCGACCAGCGACTGGGCGATGACGGGCAACGAGCCACGCATCCGGTGCGCGTCGGAGATCATCACGCCCAGGTCCGCGCCGACGAACGGTGCCAGGTCGGTCTTGTTGATGACCAGCAGGTCCGCGGTCGTGACGCCGGGACCGCCCTTGCGCGGCACCTTGTCCCCGCCGGCCACGTCCACGACGAAGATCTGCGCGTCGACCAGCCCGCGCGAGAACACCGCCGTCAGGTTGTCCCCACCGCTCTCGATGATCACCAGGTCCAGGCCGGAGATCCGCTGCTCCAACCGCTCCACCGCGTCGAGGTTCGCGGTGATGTCGTCCCGGATGGCCGTGTGCGGGCAACATCCCGTCTGCACCGCCTCGATCCGCGACGGATCGAGCACCCCGGCCCGGCGCAGGAAGTCCGCGTCCTCGGTCGTGTAGATGTCGTTGGTGACGACCGCGAGCTCCAGCTGCGAGCCGAGCGCACGGCACAACGCCGCGGTCAGCGCGGTCTTGCCGCTGCCGACCGGGCCGCCGATGCCGATGCGCGGCGCGGCTCCGTGGTGGTGATCATGCGGGTCGGGCCCGTGGTTAGCTCCCAAAGAGACGCACCCCTTCACGTCGGACATGTGCCTCGGCCAACAGGTCCAAGGCAGGCGAACCCAGCGCGGGCAGCGCGGCACACGCCCGCGAAGCAACGTCTTCCACCGGAAGCGCGGCCACGATCGCGTTGACCCCGAACGGGTCCAGCCCCAGCAACCGGACGGCCGCCGACGCAGGCCCGCTCACGGCCAGATAAGCGCAGGTCACAGCAGCCTCAACAGGCTCGCCGATCAGCACCCCGATCACCAACGGCTGGTGCGGGTCACGTGGCAACGCGTCCAGCCGCGCGGAGGGCCAGGCACGGCGAGCCGCGCGCAGCATGCCGCGCCCCTGTGCCCGCGAAGCCGAGCGCTGAGCGGGAGAAGGCGTGCGGGCGTCCAGTTCCGCGTCCAGCATGTCCAGGTCCTCACCACGAGCCGCCGCGGCCGCGAACCCGGCCGCCAGCAGCCCGGCACCCAGCAACCGGCCGTGCAGGAACGCCCGCAGCGACGGCTCGTCGTGCACCAGCCCGCGCGCGGCGGCCTCCTCCAGCCCACCGGAGTGCACGTGGCCGCCGCCGGGGAAGCGGGAGTCGGCGAGGATCAGCGCGGTCAGCATCAGAACAGGAAGTACCGTTGGGCCATCGGCAGTTCCGCGACCGGCGAAGGCACGACCAGGTCCCCGTCGACGTGCACGGCGAAGCTGTCCGGGTCGACCCGGACGTCCGGCATCGCGTCGTTGTGCACCATGTCCGCCTTGGTCACCGATCGCGTCGAGGCCACCGGCAGCACCCGCCGCGCGTACCGATCGCCGACACCGGCCTCGATCGCCGACGGCGCGACGAAGAACACCGACGAGGCCGCACCGGCCGTGGCACCGAACATCGGCCGCGCCCACACCGGCTGCGGCGTCGGGATCGAGGCGTTCGCGTCACCCATCGCGCCCCACGCGATGAACCCGCCCTTGAGCACCACCGAAGGCCGCACGCCGAAGAACTTGGGCTCCCACAACACCAGGTCGGCCAGCTTGCCGGCCTCGACCGACCCGACCTCGTCGGCGATCCCGTGCGCCACAGCGGGGTTGATCGTGTACTTGGCGACGTACCGCTGCGCCCGCAGGTTCGAGTCCATGGAACGCCGCGACGACATGACGTGCGCGGTCTGCCAGGTCCGGATGATCACCTCGCCGACGCGGCCCATCGCCTGCGAGTCCGACGAGATCATCGAGATCGCGCCCAGGTCGTGCAGCAGGTCCTCGGCCGCGATCGTGGTCGGCCTGATCCGCGACTCGGCGAACGCCAGGTCCTCCGGCACGGACGGGTTGAGGTGGTGGCACACCATCAGCATGTCGAGGTGTTCTTCGAGCGTGTTGACGGTGTGCGGGCGCGTCGGGTTCGTCGACGACGGCAGCACGTTCGGCAGCGAGACCACGCGGATGATGTCCGGCGCGTGCCCGCCACCGGCACCCTCGGAGTGGTAGGCGTTGATCGACCGGCCACCGATCGCGTCCACAGTGGACTCCAGGAAGCCGGCCTCGTTCAACGTGTCCGTGTGGATCGCGACCTGGACGCCGGACTCGTCCGCGACGCGCAGGCACGCGTCGATCGCGGCAGGCGTCGTGCCCCAGTCCTCGTGCAGCTTGAACCCACCCGCGCCGCCGGCGAGCTGCTCGCGCAGGCCCTCCTCGGAGACCGTGTTCCCCTTGCCCAGCAACAGGATGTTGACCGGCATGTGGTCCATCGACGTCAGCATGCGGTCGAGGTACCAGGCTCCGGGCGTGACGGTCGTGGCCTTCGTGCCCTCCGCCGGACCGGTGCCGCCGCCGATCAGCGTCGTCAGCCCGGACGCCAGCGCCTCGTCCACGATCTGCGGGCAGATGAAGTGCACGTGGCAGTCGATGCCGCCCGCCGTCAGGATCTTTCCGTTGCCGGACAGGATCTCCGTCGACGGCCCGATCACCAGCGCCGGGTGCACGCCGTCCATCGTGTCCGGGTTGCCCGCCTTGCCGATCGCGACGATCCGCCCGTCCCGCACGCCGACGTCGGCCTTGACGACACCCCAGTGGTCGAGGACCACCGCACCGGTGATGACCAGGTCGGGAGCACCCTCGGCGCGGGTCGCGACGCCCTGCCCCATCGACTCGCGGATCACCTTGCCGCCGCCAAAGATCACCTCGTCGCCGGACGCCGCACCGCGCGAACGGTCCTCGGTGACCTCGATGAACAGGTCCGTGTCGGCGAGCCGGATCCGGTCACCGGCCGTCGGCCCGAGCAGTTCGGCATAACGCTCGCGGTCGATCATCGCTGCAACCCCCGGACGATCCTCAAGCCTGCCAGCGGAACCAGCGTGACCTCACGCTCGACGCCGGGCTCGAACCGCACGGCCGTCCCCGCCGGGATGTCGAGCCGGTAGCCGAACGCCGCCTCGCGGTCGAAGGACAGCCCCGTGTTGACCGAGGCGAAGTGGAAGTGCGACCCGACCTGGACAGGCCGGTCGGCGACGTTCACGACGACCATCGTCACGCGCGGCCGGCCGGGGTTGAGCTCGACGGGCTCGGCGCCGACCACCACCTCACCCGGCGCCGGACCGGCCGAGGGAGCGATCGGATGGTGCACGGTGACGAGCTTCGTACCGTCCGGGAACGTCGCCTCCGCCTGCACCGAGTCGATCATCTCCGGCACGCCGCGCATGACCTGCTCCGGCGCGAGCACGGTCCGCCCGCTCTCCATGAGTTCGCTGACCGTGCGGCCGTCCCGCGCGCCTTCCAGCACGTGGTCGGTGATCAGCGCGACCGCCTCGGGGTAGTTGAGCAGCACTCCGCGTTCGAGCCTCCGCCGCGCCACGTCGGCAGCGACGTGCACGAGGAGCTTGTCCCGTTCATGCGGCGTCAGATGCACTCCGCCGTTCTAACACGCGAAAGCGCGCTATCGCGGAGTGGAAACACGGCCGAAACACGACCGCGTGTCCACTGACCGGTTGACAATCGGAGTCAGCGGTGCGTGACCCACGACACCCGGCTGTCACCTCCAGGCCACCGGCCTGCAACACTGTGAACTCCGGCAACGGCGCCGGTCAGGTCCCTGAAGCTCGTCAATCGCCCCGGAGGCGTGACCACATGACCCAGACCGCCGATCCGACCTCGTTGGTGCTTCCCGCCGAGCTCAAGCCGTCTGACGGCCGCTTCGGCTGTGGACCGTCCAAGGTGCGTCCCGAGGCCGTCGCGGCCCTCGCGTCCGAGGGCGCGGCACTGCTCGGCACATCGCACCGGCAGAAGCCCGTCAAGAACCTCGTCGGCCGCGTCCGTTCCGGACTGCGCGACCTGTTCCAGCTGCCGGACGGCTACGAGGTCGTGCTCGGCAACGGTGGCACCACGGCGTTCTGGGACGCGGCGTCGTTCGGGCTGGTCCGCGAGACCGCGCAGCACTTCACGAACGGTGAGTTCTCCTCCAAGTTCGCGAAGGTCACGCAGACCGCGCCGTTCCTGAAGGACTCCCTGGTCACCAAGGCCGAGCCGGGCACCTCGCCCGAGCTCTTCTACGCCGAGGGCGCCGACCTGGTCGGCTGGGCGCAGAACGAGACCTCGACCGGTGTCGCGATGCCCGTGACCCGCATCGAGGGCTCCGGCGACGCGCTGATCGCGATCGACGCGACGTCCGGTGCCGGTGGCCTGCCGGTCAAGGCCGAGGACTTCGACGTCTACTACTTCGCGCCGCAGAAGTCGTTCGCCTCGGACGGTGGCCTGTGGCTCGCGCTGATGTCGCCCGCGGCGCTGGCCCGCGTCGAGGAGCTCAAGGACCGCTGGGTGCCGGAGTTCCTGTCGCTGCCGACCGCGCTCGACAACTCCACCAAGGACCAGACGTACAACACGCCGTCGGTCGCCACGCTCTTCCTGCTGGCGCACCAGATCGACTGGATCAACGGCAACGGTGGCCTCGACTGGTCGGTCGCGCGCACGAAGGACAGCAGCGACCGGCTGTACTCGTGGGCCGAGAAGACCGCGTACACCACGCCGTACGTCGAGAAGGCCGCTGACCGCTCGCAGGTCGTCGGTACGATCAACTTCTCCGACGAGGTCGACGCCGCCGTCGTGGCGAAGGTGTTGCGCGCCAACGGCATCGTGGACGTCGAGCCGTACCGCAAGCTCGGCAAGAACCAGCTGCGCGTCGCGATGTTCCCGGCCATCGAGCCGAACGACGTCACGATCCTGACGCAGGCGATCGAGTGGGTCGTCGGCCGGCTCTGAAGTTCTCGAGGTAGCAGCCTGGGGTGCACCGACGAGTTTCTCGGTGCACCCCAGGGCTTTTCAGGCAAGTGCTTCCGTGGGCGACTGACGTGCCGCCCGCACCGCGGGATAGACGCCGGCGATGGCGCCGATGAGGATCGCCGAGCCCACTCCCCCGAGCAGGGCCGGCCACGGCAGTGCCGCGGGCCATTGCTGACTGATCGAATATCCAGCCGTGACCGCGATTCCCACGATCACGCCGACCAGTCCGCCGAGGCCTGAGAGCAGCACCGACTCGGTCAGGAACTGCCACCGGATCTGCCGCCGGGTCGCCCCGAGCGCCCGCCGCAGACCGATCTCCCTGCGCCGTTCCAGCACCGAGATCACCATCGTGTTCGCCACGCCGACGCCACCCACCAACAACGCGACTCCGCCCAAACCCAGGAACAGCGCGTTGTAGGAACTCTCGGCCAGCTGCTGCGCTTCCAGCGCATCCGACGGCCGGGAAACCTTGACCTCGTTGGACTTCTGCGGGTTCAGCGTCGGGCCGAGCAGGTTGCGAACGTTGTCGACCTGGTCCGGGGACGTGCGCACGTAGACCGTGTTCGCGTTGCCCTCGAACCCGAACGCCTCCTTGGCCGCGTCCCAGCCGATCAGCGCGGACCTGTCGATCTCCGGGGAGAGCGGCAACGGCCCGAGGATGCCGACGACGGTGAACCACTGCCCGTCGATCCACAGCTGCACACCGGGCTTGTCCACGCCCAGACGTGACGCCGCGGTGCCCCCGAGCACCACCGACTTCTCGCCCGACGAGAGCCACCTGCCCTCGCGGACCTCGGCACCCAGCACCTTCAGCAGGTCCTTCTCCGCCGCCTGCACCTGCAGCCCGAGCGTGTCACTCGACGGCACGAGGTCGTTCTTGCGGACGCTCGCGGAGAGCTTGCCGGTGGCACTGGCCGCCGACACCGCGCCGATCCGCTTGGCCATCGGCACCGCGGTCTCCGGCAGCTTCGCGTCCTGGCCGAAGAAGTCCTGGCCGGGCGCGGCGGTCAGGAGGTTGGTGCCCAGCTTGGACATCTTCTCGTTCAACGCGGCGGCGCTGGAGGCCGGGATGCCGACGACCGCGACCACGGCGGCGATGCCGATCGCGATGCCCAGGGCGGACAACACCGCGCGGATCGGGCGGGTCCGCATGCCGAAGAACCCGAGGCGCAGCAGGTCGATCACACGATCACCCCGTCGCGGACCTCGACCTTGCGCGGCGCCCACGCCGCGATGTCCCGGTCGTGCGTGATCATCACGATCGTCGTGCCATCGGAGTTGAGACTCTCCAGCAACTCCAGCACGCCCGCGCCGTTCTTCGTGTCCAGGTTCCCGGTCGGCTCGTCGGCCAGCAGGATCCCCGGTGTGTTCACCACGGCCCGCGCGATCGCGACCCGCTGACGTTCACCGCCGGACAGTTCGTGCGGCTTGTGCAGCGCGCGGTGGATCAGCCCGACTCTGTCCAAAGCGGACATCGCCATGGACCGTCTCTTCGAACGCGGCACGCCGGCGTAGACGAGCCCCGCGGCCACGTTCTCGATCGCGGACAGTCCGTCGGTGAGGAAGAACTGCTGGAACACGAACCCGATCGTCCGCGCTCGCAGCGCCGACAAAGCGTTGTCGGACAAGGTGGAGATGTCGTTGCCGTCGATCTCCACGGTCCCTGTCGTCGGCTTGTCGAGCGTGCCCATCAGGTGCAGCAGGGTCGACTTCCCCGAGCCGGACGGTCCCACGATCGCGAGCATCTCCCCGCCCCCGACGGTCAGGGAGACGTCGCGCAACGCCTGCACACCACCGGGATACGTCCGGCTCGCGTGGTCGACGGTGATCACTCGGTGGTCACCACCTTCATGCCCTCGCGCAGGCCCTCGCCCTGCACCTCGACCTGGCCCTTGGCGAAGATGCCGACGGTGACCGGGATGGTCCTGCCGTCCTCGCCGACCACGCCGTAGCCGCCCTCGTTCAACGCGAGGAGCGCGCCGATCGGGACCGCGAGCACGTTCTGCTTCTTCGACACCGTGAACAACGTGGTGACGCTGCCGCTATCGACGCCCTCGGCGGCCTTGGGGTCGTCGACGGAGATCGTGAGGACGAGCTTCGGCTTCTGGCCCTGGTTCGGGTCACCGGGGTTGCGGGTGACGCCGGTGATGGTGCCGGTGGTGGCCTTGCCGCCGGTGATCGACAGCTCGACCTTCTCGCCCACCTTGGCGAGGCGCTGCTTGGACTGCTCCAGCTCGACGGTCACCGCGCGTTCGGTGCCGGTGACCTTCATCAGGTCGCCGCCGGCGGGTGCGCCGAGCTGAGCGGTCAAGGACGCGACGCGGATCGCTCCAGGTTGGACGATCACGTCACCGGAGCCGAGTTTTCCGTTCTGTTCCAGGCCGTTGGCCTTCTGCCACTTCTTCAGCGCGGATGCCGTGTACGAGGTGAACTTCTCGTCGGGGGCGCCGAAGTCCTTGAACCCCAGAGCGGCGAGGTTCTCCTCCACCACCTTGACGTCCGGTCCGTTCGACATGCCCGCTTCGAGATCGCGGTAGAGGGGCATCGCGCCGTAGAACAGCGGCACCGGTTTGGCGTCCGAGTGGAACACCGGTTTGCCCTGGTCGATGACAGCGCCCTGATTCGGCAGGCCGGTGATGGTGCCACTTTTCCGGCTGGCCAGCGCTCGTTCCGCGCCGAAGCCGAGCTGGCCGGTCACCGACTGCTGGTCCGCGAGGTTCGTCTTCTTGACCGGCGCGGTCTTGGACGGGTCGTTCTGCAACGGTGCGGCGTTGGCCTGGTTGGAGGCGATTCTCGTGAGGACGACGACCCCACCGGTGCCGAGCACCACGGCGGCGACGAGTGCGGCGACGACGATCTTCCTGTTCACCTGGCGCTTCATCCGATGGGCCTCGTCGCTACCATGCCTTCACCCATGCCGCAGTCCTTCATGTCCTGCTTGACCTTCTCGTCCTCCATGTCCGGCATCTCGATCGACTCGGTCATGCCGCCGCCCTCGAACTTCGGGTCCGGCCAGTTGTGACCCCTGTCGCGCATGCACTTCGCGTTCTGGCGCATCTTGTCCTGCTCCTCGGGCGACGGCGGCTTGAACTCGCCGCCGTTGGGCAGGTGCTGCTTGCAGGCCTCGTGGGCGGCGTTCATCTTCTCCATGTCCGGAGCCCCGTCGCCGGGCGCCTGGATCGCGATGCCCGCACCGTTGTCGCTCTCCTTCGGGTCCGGCATGTCGACACCGTTGTCCCGCATGCACTGGGCGAACTTGACCATGTCGCCCTTCTCGTTCTTCTGGGCTCCGCCGGGCTGCTCTTTCGACCCGCAGGCGGTGAGCGCCAGGAGCAGGCCCAGCAACACTGCGATGGTGGATTTCATGGGGACAGGTCTACGGAGGGCGGCATTCGGCGGCGTTAAGCGAAAGGCCTTATCCGGCGCTTATGCCCGTTGCGCGGAAGATAGGTGTCATGCGTGTGCTGGTGGTCGAGGACGAACAGCTGCTCGCGGACACGATCGCCGAGGGGTTGCGCAGGTTCTCGATGGCGGTCGACGTCTGCTACGACGGTGAAGCGGCGTTGGAACGGGTGGGAGTGCACGCGTACGACGTCGTGGTGCTCGACCGGGATCTGCCCCTCGTGCACGGTGACGAGGTGTGCAAGGCCGTGCACGCGACCGGAGGTGAGGCACGGGTGCTGATGCTGACGGCAGCGGCCGAAGTGGACGATCGGGTGGCCGGGCTCGGGATCGGTGCCGACGACTACCTGACCAAGCCGTTCGCGTTCGCCGAGCTCGTGGCCCGCGTGCAGGCGCTGGGCCGCCGGGCGCGACCCGCCCTGCCGCCGGTGCTCGAACGGGCGGGTGTGACGCTGGACCTGCCACGGCACCAGGCGATGCGTGAAGGGAAGTTCCTCCCGCTCTCGCCGAAGGAGTTCGCCGTGCTGGAGGTGCTGATGCGGGCGGAGGGCAACGTGGTGAGTCCGGAGGAACTGCTGGAGAAGGCCTGGGACGAGCACGCGGACCCGTTCACCAACGCCGTGCGGGTGGCGGTGATGACGCTGCGCCGCAAGCTGGGCGCGCCTCAGGTCATCCAGACCGTGCCCGGCGCCGGCTACCGGTTCGGCTCATGACGCTCCGGACCAGGCTGACGGCCTGGTACGCCGGGGTGTTCCTGATCGCGGGCGTCGCGTTGATCGGGCTCAACTACTGGCTGGTCGCCGAGACGATGCCGCTGGACGGAGTGTCGGTCGCGCGGGCGATGCCGACCGACGTGTACGGGGACTTCGTGACGATGGAAGCGGCGCAGCTGCCGGCCGAAACCCGGGTGTTCACCGCCGAGCAGTTCAAAGCGGCCACGATGAGCACGCTGCTCTGGCAGTCGATCATCGCGTTGCTGGTGGCGGCCGTGCTCGCCGTCTGGCTCGGCTGGGTGGTGGCCGGACGGGTGCTGGCGCCGTTGCACTCGATCACGTCGACCGCGCACCGGCTGGAGGCCGAGCGACTGGACCAGCGCATCGAGCTGGACGGGCCGCCGGACGAGCTCAAGGAGCTCGCGGACACCTTCGACGGCATGCTCGACCGGCTCGCGTCGTCGTTCGACAGCCAGAAGCGGTTCGTCGCGAACGCCTCGCACGAGCTGCGCACGCCGTTGGCCGTGCAGCGGACGTTGATCGAGGTGGCGTTGGCCGCCCCGGACGCGAACGACGACATGCGGCGTCTCGGAACGCACCTGCTCGACACGAACGAACGAAGCGAGAAGCTCATCGATGGGCTGTTGGTGCTCGCTCGCAGTGACCGCGGTCTCGCCACGCGTGAGCTGGTGTGGCTTGACGAGGTGATCGACGACGAAATCGAGTCCTGTGCGGCTCTGGCTTCGGAGAAAAAGGTCACGTTCGCGGTTCGGACGCGCAGGTATCTGGTCGACGGTGATCCGGTCCTACTCGCCCAGCTCGTCGGCAACCTGTTGCGCAACGCCGTGCTCTACAACAAACCGGGCGGTTCCGTCTCGGTGGAGCTCGATCGGGAACTGGTCGTCACCAACACCGGTCCCACCGTGCCTGCCCAGGCAGTACCCGGATTGTTCGAGCCGTTCCGCCGGCTCCGCGACCGCACCGGAACCGCCGGATCCGGCCTCGGGCTGTCGATCGTGCAGTCCGTGGCGAGGGCGCACCAGGGCGCGGCGAAGGCTCGTCCGAACGGGGGAGGAGGCCTCGTGGTCCAGGTGAACCTTCCGGAAACGGGAGTGCGGCAACCCTCGTGAACTGGCAAGATCACGTATAGATATCGGCGAGTCTCCCACTCATCGGGGGCTCGTTGTCCTAACGTTGTCTGCTGGCGAGGTGCGAATTCAGGGAGGCCACGATGCGAGCGCTGCGAGTCATCGGGCTCGACGAGGACGGCAAGTCCGTCATCCTCGAGGACCCCGAAAACCGCGGCGAGCGCTTCACGCTCCCCGCGGACGAGCGTCTTCGGGCGGCCCTGCGCGGTGATCTGGCGCGTCTCGGCCAGATGCAGATCGAGTCCGGCGAGGCCCAGATGCGGCCCCGGGAGATCCAGGCCCGCATCCGTGCCGGCGAGTCGATCGACCAGGTCGCGGCCGCCTCCGGCATGCCGACGCACCGCATCGAGCGCTTCGCCTACCCCGTTCTGCTGGAGCGTTCGCGCACGGCCGACATGGCCCAGCGCGCGCACCCGGTCCGTGAGGACGGCCCGGACGTGCAGACGCTCGGCGAGGTCGTCGCGCACTCGTTCGGCCTGCGCGGACACGACCTGTCCGACACCAGCTGGGACTCGTGGAAGGGCGACGACGGTCGCTGGATCGTGCAGCTGCACTGGAAGACCGGGCGCTCGGACAACCGCGCGCACTGGGCGTTCCACCCCGGTGCGCAGGGCGGCACGGTCACGGCGCTCGACGACGTCGCCGTCGACCTGATGGACCCGAACCCGAACCGGACGCTGCGCACGGTGCGCCCGGTGACGCAGCTCGCGCGGCAGGCCCTGGAGGCGACTCCGGCCCTCCCGCCGATCCCCGTCGCCGAGGAGCCACTGCCGGTCCCGGCCCAGGCGCCTGCCCCCGTGGCGGCGCCGGCTCCGGCCGTGGCCGAGAAGCCGGTTCAGGAGACGCTGCCCGAGCCGGAACCCGTTCCTGCCCCGCCTGCACCACCGGTGAAGAAGGAGCAGGAGCCCGCCGCGGAGAACCCGGTCCGCAAGGACCCTCCTCCGAAGCGGGGCAAGAAGAACCACCCCATCGTCCCTTCGTGGGAGGACGTTTTACTGGGCGTGCGGTCGAACCGCTGAGTGAGACGCTGACGCCGTGGGACGTCGTGTCGCGCTGGCTGCCGGAGTGGGTGCACTCCTCGGGCTGGCCTGGTGGGGAATGTTCGAGCTCCTCGCTTCGGGCGCTGTCTGCTCGAAGGACGACTGGGGCTGCCTCGGGGCCTTCGTGACCTCGATACCGATCTTCGCCGTGGCGGGGTCGGTGGCGGGCGGGTTGGCACTGCGATCGCTTGACGTGTCGCGGGCATGGCTGGTCGCCGTGCCCGCGACGCTCATGGCGGTGGTCGCGATGGTGCTGCTGCTGGGTGTGACCTTCTTGGCCTTCGCGGTGTTCGCCGCGCTGTACGCGTTGATCGCCGTGCTCACGGCGCCGCGTGGCGCTGAGTAGTTCTGCGGATGGCAACCGGCCGTTGCCGACCCGATGATCCGGGTATGAGAGCACTGAAGGCGGCGTTGGTCGGGGCGTTGTGCTCGCTCGGATGGATCTTGTCGGTCCTCCCGGCCGGCGGCTTGTATACGGGCAACAGCGGAATCGGAGCCGCCTTCTTCACGCTGTTGATCGCGGCACCGGCGTTGGTGGTCGTCTGGACACTCGTGGGCTGGGGGCTGCTCAAGCTCGCGCGGTTCTCTCCTGCCTGGCCTACCGCCTTCGTGGGGGCGACGAGCGTGGTGCTGTTGATGTTCGTCATCGGACTGGTGCTGATCGGCATGCGCGCCGGGTGGCCGGACCGGGGCGGACACTTCGTGCTCGCGCTGGCAGGTGCCGTCGGCTATGCCCTGCCTGCCATGGCGACCGCAGATCGGCGCACCGGTGAAGGTGCTGTGGAGGGTTCGTGAAGGCCCGCCCGTTCAGGCGGCCTGATCAGGTACCTGTAGGCGCATGTTGCTGCGCGCTGTCGTCGGGGCTGTGGCCGGTGCGATGGCCGGCGCCGGTCTTCTGCTGGCCGTGTACACGTTCGCGTGGTTCTGCGACGGGCCCGGCCGCACGGAATGCGGCGTTGCCGCCCTGGTGCTGCTCCCGTCGTTCTTCTTCTTCTGGATGTTCGTGGCGTGCGTGCTGATCACGTTCGGTTTCCGGTTGGGGTACCAGGAAGGCGGCGGGCGGACGGCCGGGATCGGCAGCGGGCTGTGGGTGGTGCTGGGCCTCGCGGTGCTCTACGTCGAGGCCGCCTACTTCCATCTGCACGGGCAGGACGATCTGCGTTTCGTGGCGTACGCGACGGTGATCGTGCCCTGCGTCGCGTACACGATCGCCTCGTTGGGGACCGGCGTTGTGCACCTGCCTGAGACGAACCGTGTGCCGCTCAAGCGTGCCGCGGCCGGGGCGGTGTCCGGCGCGGTCGCCGGGTTCGGGTTCCAGGCGATGTTCGCCGGGTCCGAGTTCATCTTCCACCGAACCGAGCTGGCGTTGCAGACCTTGCCGATCTGGCTGCTCGTCGGCAGCGGCCTCACCGCGGGTGGGCTCGCACTGGCGCGCACGGGGCGCTGTGCCGCCGCCGCTTCGGCCGGCTCGCTGCTGTGGACCCTGTTCGTCGTCTACGCCGCCGTCCTCGGCATGTTCTCGCTCGAGAGCGAGGTGCTGCGCTTGGTCACGGTGCTCCTGGCCGCCTCCGCGTACGCCCTGGGGGCGGTGGTGACGACGTCTCGCGCTCGCGACCACGTTCGGCAGGCAGCGGCCGGGTAGTGCCTTGGCTCCGCGGTGGCCGCTGGCTACGGTGGACGGCGTGACGGAGCAGAGCACCACGGGCAAGACAGGCAGGACAGGACGCCGGCTGTTGTTCCGGGTCGTCCTGTCGATGGCCGTCGGGGCCGGGCTGGTGCTCGGGTGGACGTGGGCGTACGAGTCGGGCTTCCTGAAGTCGTGGCTCGACAGCACGTCGATGTCGACGTTCCTGCTGCTGGTGCTGATCGGGCTGCCGCTCGCGCTCGTGTCGTCGCTGGTGCTGGCCGGGCCGGTGCTGTGGGTCTTCGGGGTGCGGCCGGTGTGGCCGATCATCCTGCTCGGACCGATCGTGCTGGGCCTCGGGCTCTACTTCAAGGTGCACGAACCCGTCCTCGGGTGGTTCACCAACCGGCACCACGCCGAGGCGTTGCTCGCGGCCGTCGCCTACGGGCTGGTCAGCCTGTTCACCTTCAAGAGGTAGCCGGCACCTCGTCGAGCAGGTGCAGGTCCCAGCCCTCTCGTTCGCACCAGTCCTCCGCGTCCTCACGGGAGACGAGCATGGCGTGTCTGGGGCGTGCGCCGACGAGCCGGTCCCAGCCGTCCGGGGCCAGGACGAAGTTCACTCCGTCGTGTGAGGCGATGAGCCGTCCGTGTGGAAACGCCATCGTCTGCTCGGTTCGCAGAAACCGCGTCATGGTGTTCATCGTGCCCTTGACCTCGACCTAAGTCGAGACAGGAGGCTCCGGTGAGAGAAAAACCGGATGCTGACTGTCGGTCGTACTTCGTACCGTGGAGACGACCTGGAGGGGGCTCACCGCGTGAGCGATCAACGTAACTCGACGATCAGGACCTTGCGAAGGTTGTGGCCGTACGTGCGGCCGCACCGCGCGAGGATGACTGTCGTGCTGTCGGCGACGATGCTCGCGATGCTGTGCGGTCTCGGCATCCCGCTGCTGACGCAGCGCATCGTCGACGGTCCGATTCAGAACAAACAGACCGGTCCGCTGCCGTGGCTGATCGCCGGCGTGCTGGTGCTCGGCATCGGCGAGGCGGTGCTGTTCTACATCCGGCGCAAGATCGTCGCCCGCCCGGCGGCCGAGGTCGAGGCGCGCATGCGGTTCGACCTGTACCAGCACCTGCAGCGGCTGCCGGTGTCGTTCCACGACCGGTGGCAGTCCGGTCAGTTGCTGTCACGTGCCACGAACGACCTCACGACCGTGCGGCGGTTCGTGGCGTTCGCGATCGTCTTCCTGATCGTGAACAGCGTGGTCGTGGTGATCGGGCTGGGCATCATCGCGTCGCTCTCGCCGTGGCTGCTGATCGTGTCGCTGTGCGGCGCGCTGCCGTTGATCGTCATCTCGTACTTCTTCGAGGCGAAGTTCAAGGTCGTCGCGCGCAGGGCGCAGGACCAGGCGGGCGACCTGACCACGACGGTCGAGGAGTCGGTGCTCGGCATCCGGGTGCTCAAGGCGTTCGGGCGCGGGCCGGAGCTGTCGAAGCGGTTCCTGGCGCAGGCCCGTGAACTGCGGACGACCGAGCTGAACAAGATCTCGATCCTGGCCGCGCTGTGGTCGGTGCTGATCGTGCTGCCGGAGCTGTCGATCGCGGGCATGCTCGCCGTCGGCGCGGTCGGCATCGTGCAGGGCTGGATGACGGTCGGCACGCTGGTCGCCGCGGTCGCGGTGAGCGCGTACCTGCGCTGGCCGGTCGACTCCATCGGCTGGTTGCTGGCGGAGACGAACCAGACCGCCTCGGCGCTGGAACGGTACTGGGAGGTCATCGACTCCCCCGTCGCGATCACCGGCCCCGCCTCGCCCGCGCCGCTGCCCACGCCGCTGCGCGGGCACGTTCGTTTCGAGGGCGTGCGGTTCGCGTTCGAGGACGGCCGCGAGGTGCTGTCCGGCGTCGACCTCGACCTGCGTCCCGGTGAGACGGTGGCGCTGGTCGGTGCGACGGGATCGGGCAAGACGACGCTGACCGCGCTGGTGCCGCGGCTCGCGGACGTGACCGGCGGCCGGATCACCATCGACGGCACCGACGTGCGGGACCTCTCGCTGGAGGACCTGCGGACCGTAGTGGGCACGGCGTTCGAGGAACCGGTGCTGTTCTCCGCGTCGGTGACCGAGAACGTCGGCCTGGGCCTGCCGGACGTCACCGAGGCCCAGGTGCGCGAGGCGTTGCGGGTGGCCAGGGCGGAGGAGTTCGTGGAGGCCCTGCCGTGGGGTCTCGCGACCCGGATCGGCGAGCAGGGCCTGTCGCTGTCCGGTGGTCAGCGGCAGCGGCTCGCGCTGGCCCGCGCGGTCGTCGGCAAGCCGGCGGTGCTGGTGCTGGACGACCCGCTGTCCGCGTTGGACGTCCACACCGAGGCCGAGGTGGAGGGCGCGCTGCGGCGCGTGCTGAGCGAGACGACGGCGTTGGTCGTGGCACACCGGTCGTCGACCGTGCAGCTGGCCGACCGCGTGGCGTTGCTGGTCGACGGCAAGATCGAGGCGATCGGCTCGCACCGGGAGTTGTTGGACACCAACGATGAGTACCGGCGTCTTCTGTCCAGTATGGACGATGACCTGATCGAAGAGGAGGTGGCGTCGTGAGTGAAGTTGTCGCACCTGTTGCGGCTGAAGAAGAGTGGCGCGGCGTCGCCGCCGAGGAGATCGAGGAGATCTCGTACTCAACGGGTCTGCGCCTGCAGGCCCGCTCGCGCAGGCTGCTGGGCTCGTTGCTGCGCCCGCACGTCGCCCGCACGTCGCTGGCGATCGCCGCGGTGGTCAGCGGCAACGTGGCGGCGCTCGCGGGCCCGCTGCTGATCGCCGCCGCCATCGACCGGGGCATCCCCGCGGCGGTGGGCGGCGATCCGGCGATCCTGATCTGGTGCGTGGTGGGCTACGGCGTCTGCGCGCTGCTGATGACGTTCCTGCGCTGGGCGTTCCTGCGGATCTCCGGCCGGGTGGGCCAGGACCTGCTGCTGGACCTGCGCGGCCGGATCTTCCGGCACTCGCAGGGCCTGTCGGTCGGCTTCCACGAGTCGTACACGTCCGGCAAGGTCATCTCCCGGCTGACCAGCGACGTCGACGCGTTGCAGGACCTGCTGGAAGAGGGCTTGGACAGCCTGTTCAACGCCGCGCTGTCGGTGGTCGGCATCGCGGTGATCCTGATCTGGCTCGACGCCCCGCTGGCGTCGGTCGTGATCGCGGGCTTCGTGCCGCTGTACTTCCTGTGGCGCTGGTTCCGCCGCCGTTCGATGGAGGCGTACCGGGGCACCCGCGGCGCGATCGCCAAGATCATCGTGCAGTTCGTGGAGTCCATGAACGGCATCCGCGCGGTGCAGGCGTTCCGGCGCCAGCCCCGCAACGAGCAGATCATGTCGGGCTTCAACGGCCAGTTCCGCGACGCGAACACCGACGCCCTGGGCGTCATGGCCACGTTCGTCGCGACGATCCGCGTCATCGGCAACGTGTCACTGGCCGTGGTCCTGGCCTGGGGCGCATACCGGGTGGCGGGCGGCGCCATCGAACTGGGCGTGCTCGCGGCGTTCATGCTGTACCTGCGCCGCTTCTACGACCCGTTCGACGAACTGGCGATGTTCGCGAACTCCTACTCCTCCGCCACCGCCGCCCTGGAGAAGATCTCGGGCGTCCTGGAGGAACAGCCGTCCGTACCGGAACCGTCGTCACCGGTGGCCATGCCGCACGCCAGGGGCGCCGTCCGGTTCGCCGACGTGGAGTTCCAGTACCCCGGCACGTCCCGGCAGGTGCTGCCCCGCTTCACGCTGGACGTGCCGGCGGGCCAGACCGTGGCACTGGTGGGCGCAACCGGCGCCGGCAAGACCACGGTGGCAAAGCTCGTCGCCCGCTTCTACGACCCGTCAGCGGGTTCCGTGCAGCTGGACGGTACGGACCTACGCTCGGTGACGGACACAGACCTACGCAGGGCCGTGGTGATGGTGACGCAGGAGAACTTCCTGTTCTCCGGCTCGGTGGCGGACAACATCGCCCTGGGCCGTCCATCAGCGTCGCGGGCAGAGATCGAGGCCGCCGCAGCCGAGGTGGGCGCACACGAGTTCATCGCCGCCCTCCCGAACGGCTACGACACGGACGTCCGCAAACGAGGCGGCCGCCTGTCCGCAGGACAGCGCCAGATGGTCGCCTTCGCCCGCGCGTTCCTCGCGGACCCCGCGGTACTGGTCCTGGATGAGGCAACATCATCCCTGGACGTACCCACCGAACGCGCCGTACAGGCAGCCCTGGAAACAGTGCTCGCCGACCGAACCGCGTTCATCATCGCCCACCGCCTGTCAACGGTCCTGATCGCGGACCGCGTCCTGGTACTGGATGGTGGCATTGTGGTGGAAGACGGCTCCCCCGAGGAGCTGATCGGTGAGCGGGGCAGGTTCGCCGCCCTGCACACGGCCTGGCGCGACTCGCTCGCGTAGGCCTGAAGGTCGCGTTCGCGCCAATGGGGATCTGGCGCGAACGCGACCTCACGACTCCCCGCCTGGCCCGGCAACCACACGGGCCACCGCACGGCCAAGACATGGCAAACCACCTCCCCCAGCCACCGCAATGCCGGAGCCAAGGCATCCCTCCGCACGCCCAGGGCGATGGCGGAGCCGAGCCACCCTGCCGCCCAACGCAACGGCGAAGCCGAGGCGTCCCTCCCGCACGCACAGGGCAACGGCGAAGCCAAGCCGCCCTGCCGCCCAACGCAACGGCGAAGCCGAGGCGTGTGAACCTCTCCCTGCCGGTCAAGCGGTAATGACGCAACCAACCCCGGCGATTGGGGCTTGACCTTGAGTGGGCGGGATGCTCCCCTCACGGGCACGGCCGGGCGCTTTTCAGCCCGGCCTTTCCGGCCGTCAAGCATCCCGCCAGAGGCTCAAGGTCAAGCCCCAATCGCTATCGACGCGCAGCGGCGATGACCGGCACCGACCCGGTACAGCCCGCCCAGCCACCCACGCACGGCGACCTGACCGCATTGGTGACCACCCCGCTGGAACGTGACAAGCGCACGCAAGCCGACCCGCGCGGTGCCAACCCGCCCGCCCACGCAAGGCGACCACCCGCACGGCAGGCGACCACCCCGCTGGAACGCGACAAGCCCACACAAGCCGACCCGCACGCCCCCAACCCGCCCGCCCAAGCAAGGCGACCGCCCGCATCGCCAGGCCGCCACCGCGCCCCAAACCCCTCATCCGTTCTCCCGCCCCTCCCCCGTCCGATAGGTTCTGCCCGAAAGCCAGACCAAGGAGGGCTCTGTGGAGTTGCGAGTCCGCGACGGCCGTGCCGTGCTCGCCGGAGAAGACGATTCCGGTGAACGCGAGGTCGACCCGCACAGCCTGCCCCTCGGTGCCGATCTCGCCGAGGCACTGCACGAGTGGGCCAAGGTCGCCGACGCGGTGGTGCGCACCGAGACGCCGTCCGACGGCGTGGCCGGCGCGCTGATCTCACGCAGAGGCAAGCAGCTCGCGGGCAGGATCGCCGCGGTCATGAACTCCCCCGTCAGCTACACCGACCCGGTCAGCGGCGACCTGCTCACCGTCGACGCACCCGAGACGCCGGTCGAGGCCGCGGTCACCACGGAGGCCGAGCCGGAGCCGACGCCGTGGGGCACCGGGCTCACGGTCAGCGTCATCACGGCCGCGATCGTCACGGTGACCGTCGTGTCGTTGTCGCTGGGTCTGGGTGAGACGAGCCGGTGGCTCGCCCTGGTCGCGAACGTGCTGGTCGTCGGTGGTCTCGCGCCGAGTGTCTGGCTGGGGCGCCGCGTGCCGGTGTGGCGCTGGGTCGCGTACGGCGTCGTGACCGGGGTGCTCGTCGCCTGGCTGGCCCTGATCCTGACGTTGCTCTAAGGCTCGAAAAGGCCCGAAAGGCTCTAAAGCAACGCGTGGAACGCCACCGCGCCCGCGGTGGCCACGTTCAGCGAGTCCACGCCCGACGACATCGGGATGCGCACGGCCAGGTCGGCGGCGTCGATGGCCTCGTCGGTGAGGCCCGGCCCCTCCGAGCCGAGCAGGACCGCCACGCGACGGCCGCGCAAGCCGGCATCCGCAAGATGCAGGGCGGTGGGACGGGGCGTCAGCGCGGCAACTGTATAACCCTTTTGCCGCAACAGGTTCAGCGCCGCGGGCCACTGATCCGTGGTAGCGAACGGCACGCGCAGCACGTGCCCCATCGAGACCCGCACGCTGCGCCGGTACAGCGGATCGCTGCAGCCCGGGCCCAGAACGACGCCGTCGACGCCCAGCGCGGCGGCGTTGCGGAAGATCGATCCGAGGTTCTCGTGGTCGCCCACGCCTTCGAGCACGGCGAGGCGCTGGGCACCCGAGACGAGCTCGTCGAACGACACCGCGGGAGCGCGATCGGCCGCCGCGAGTACACCCCGGTTCAAGTGGAAACCAACGACCGACGCCATAACCTCTGCTGACGTCACGTAGGCGGGAACGTCCAGGTCAGAAAGGTCCAGAGCCTCGATCCTGCGCCGCACCCCGAGCAGCCCGCGCACCGGGTACGGCGATGCCAGCAGACGTTCCACCACGACGACACCTTCGGCGATGACGAGACCCCGTCCTCCCGGCCGGTCGGGCCTGCGATCGGCCGTCGACAGGTCGCGGAAGTCGTCCAGCCGGGCGTCAGCCGGGTCGTAGATCTCGAACACGTCAGCCACGCCGGAAGTTTCGCATCCGGCCCGGTGTGGAACAGGCGAGGTAGGCCGGAGGGCGGAACCGCACACGCCCGACCAGCGGATGATCGCTGGTTGTTACCTCCACGTGACAGAGAGCACCGATTTGGGCGATGTAAAGGGGGATTCCGCTGTGTCACTTTTGGCGTTCCGCCTGGCCCGCGCCCACCGGCGCCGAGCGAAGGGGTAGCGGCATGGGAAGTGAAGTGTCCAGCCGCACTTTCACCAGAGACGACCGCCAGCGTTATCGGGAGAAGATGCAGCGGAGTCTCGACGCACTGGCCACGATGCTGGCCGAAGACACGTTCTCCTTTCCCCGTCGCCAGATGGGGCTCGAGATCGAGCTGAACCTCGTCGACGACGCGATGCGGCCGGCGATGGCGAACTCGGAGGTCCTCGAGAAGATCGACGATCCCTCCTACACCCTGGAGCTGGGACAGCAGAACCTGGAGATCAACGTCCCCCCGCGAGAGCTCGCCGGGGGTGAGATGCTCGGCCTGGAGGAGGAACTGCGGCAGTCGCTCGACAACGCGGACTCCAAGGCCAACGACGCGGGCGCCAACCTCGCCATGATCGGCCTGCTGCCCACGTTGCGGGAGCGGCACTTCGACCGCAAGTGGCTCTCCGAGGCACCGCGGTACGCGCTGCTCAACGACACCATCTTCAAGGCCCGCGGCGAGGAGATGGTGCTGCACATGGAGGGCCCGCCGATGCCGGGCAAAGGGCCGGAGAAGCTGCTCAGCTACGCGGACTCGATCCTGCCGGAGGCCGCGTGCACCTCGGTGCAGCTGCATCTGCAGGTCGAGCCGACGCACTTCGCCGCGCACTGGAACGCCGCGCAGTGCCTGGCCGGGGTCCAGGTCGCCATCGCCGCGAACTCGGCCTTCCTGCTGGGCAAGGCGCTCTGGCACGAGACCCGGATCCCGTTGTTCCAGCAGGCCACCGACACCCGCCCGGACGAGCTGAAGAACCAGGGCGTCCGTCCGCGCGTGTGGTTCGGTGAACGGTGGATCACGTCGATCTTCGACCTGTTCGAGGAGAACGTGCGCTACTTCCCCAGCCTGCTGCCCGAAACCGACGACGAGGACCCGTTGGAGGTCTTGGAAGCCGGTGGCGCACCTCGACTTTCCGAACTGCGCCTGCACAACGGCACGATCTGGCGGTGGAACCGCCCGGTCTACGACGTGGTCGACGGCGTGCCGCACCTGCGCGTCGAGAACCGGGTCCTGCCCGCCGGCCCCACGGTGCTCGACACGATGGCCAACGCCGCCTTCTTCTACGGCGCCCAGCGCGCGCTCACCTCGCAGGAGCGTCCACTGTGGACGCAGATGTCGTTCCAGGCGGCCGAGGAGAACCTCTACACCGGCGCCAGGCACGGCATGCACGCCCAGCTGTACTGGCCGGGCATCGGCTGGATCCCACCGGACGAGCTGGTGCTGCGCCGGCTCCTGCCGATGGCGCACGAGGGCCTGCGCGACTGCGGCGTCTCCGACGAGGCCCGCGAGCGCTACCTCGGCGTGATCGAGCAGCGCTGCCTGGCGCGGCGCACGGGATCGTCGTGGCAGCGGGAAACCGTTGCACTGCTGGAAGAACGCGGCATGTCGAGAGACGCGGCGCTGTCCGGCATGCTCAAGCGGTACATGGAGCTGATGCACGCGGGCGAGCCCGTGCACACGTGGAACGTCGGCTAGGCCCTACCACCGGACCAACGGCTGGAACTCGTTGGATAGGCCGGTCCCCGCGACCGGCCTATCCTCCGCGACACACCCCAGAGCGTGATCTCCGGGGAACAACCTATCGGCGGCGACCTGCCTTCAACGGCGCGACGTCCGCACCGTCATGGGAAGTCCGGCACTCGTCCGGGGTCACAGCCTCGACCGCCAGCGTCAGCTCACCCTTCACTCCGGTGTAGATCGACTCACCGCGCGACGCCAGCGAGGCGTGCACCCGGTTCGAGTCGGTGAAGTCGCGTTCGTCCGTCACTCGTTTCTTGCCGGTCTCCTCGGGCCTCGTCGCGCTGCGGAGATTGACCTCCAGCCACGCGGCGACCTCGGCCGGCGACGTCAGCACTTCCTCTGGGGTGCGTTCCAGCCGAACCTGCCGAGGAGAGGCGTGATCGAGTGACGTGTGCTCCACATAGGCGTGCCAGTGGGTGTTGCGCATCGACCAGGTCTGTTCGACCGGCCAGTCCTCCTCGGTGGTCATGACTCATATCTTCCACCCTTCACAGGAGGAAACGTGAGAAGGTCGCGCACGTTGATCGCGCGATCCACCCGCATGACCGATGCGACCCGCCGATCGTGCGCGTGGAGGGTCTCCCGCGTCAGGTGCGCGACGGTTCCGGTGCGGCAACGTGGACTTGCCGATGCCGTTGGGCGCGATCAGGCCGACGCGGTCACCAGGCGAAACATCGAGGCCGTCGGCAACTGGTTAACTGACTCTTGTTGCTAGTAAGTTGCAAGTACCAAGAGATTGCAGGAGATGTCATGGGCCAGTACGTGCTGCCGGATCTCGACTACGACTACGGCGACCTCGAGCCGGCGATCATCGGTGAGATCAACGAGCTGCACCACGGCAAGCACCACGCCGCCTACGTCAAGGGCGCGAACGACACGCTGGAGCAGATCGAGGAAGCCCGCGACAAGGACTCCTTCGGCTCGATCGTCGGCCTCGAGACCACGCTGGCGTTCCACCTGGCGGGCCACGCGCTGCACCAGGTGTGGTGGAAGAACCTCTCGCCCAACGGCGGCGACAAGCCGGTCGGCGAGCTCGCGGCCGCCATCGACGAGCACTTCGGCTCGTTCGACAAGTTCCGCGGCCAGCTCAACGCCGCCGCGTCCTCGATCCAGGGCTCCGGCTGGGGCATCCTCGCGTGGGAGCCGATCGGCCAGAAACTGGTCACGCTGCAGCTCAAGGACCACCACTCGAACCTGTCGATCGCGACGACGCCGCTGCTCGCGTTCGACATCTGGGAGCACGCGTACTACCTGCAGTACCGCAACCTGAAGGCCGACTACATCTCGGCGCTGTGGAACGTCGTCAACTGGGACGACGTCAGCGCCCGCTTCGAGGCGGCGCGGGCCGGCCAGAACGGTCTGCAGCTCTGAAGCTTCGGCAGTGGATGCTCCGACAAGCTCCTGCTGCTGAATACGACGAGGCCCCCCTCTGCCCAGAGGGGGGCCTCGTCCGTTCCCGAACTGACTGCCGCTCCCACCACGAAGCGACGAGACTTAGGTTAGCCTAACTTCGCTACCTTGGGAACCCCTCCTGATCAGCCCCCTGGCGACGAGCTCGACCACAGTCGCCACGGCGGCGGCCTCGACCGCCAGCAGGGCCAAGAGCACCACGATCTGCAGGGCACCGGCCTGCCAGACCGGCGCACCACCGAGCAGCATTCCGACAAATGCACCCGGAAGAGTGACAAGCCCGACCGTCCTGGTCTGGTCGAGGGCCGGGATCAACGCCTCCGCGGCCGGTTGCCGGACGATCAGGCCGACCGCGGCGCGTTCACCGAAGCCCAGAGCGCGAGCCGCCTCGTACTCGCCGTGGCGGTCCCTGAACGTGTCGAGGGCCCTCCGCGCCGACAACGTGGTGGCGGTCATCGCGCCGCCGATCAGGATGCCGCCCACCGGGATCAGTGCGATGCCTCTGACCGGGAGCAGGCCGATGCCGAGCAGCAGGCCGAGCGCGGGAACGGTGCCCACCAGGATCGCAAGCGCCACCCAGACGCCCTTGCGCCCGGTCTCGGTGCGGCGGGCGGACGTCGCGGTGGCCACGGCGGCCATCACGACGAGGAACGCCCACGTGAGCCCGAGGTGGGTGAGGACGAACGTGATCACGACCGACACGGCCGCGAGCTGGAGTACCGCACGGGCGGACGCCGTGAAGAACGGGGCCACCGCGGTAAGGCCGGTGAACCGCACGACGGCCCCGGCGGCGACCACGAAGACGACGCAGACGATCAGCAGCCGAACCCAGTCGGCGACCAGGACCACGCGCGGCTACGCGTCCTCGAGGCCCTGCTGGGCTCCACGTGACCCTCGCCTCGCGGCCCGGCGTTGCCAGTAGAACACTCCGTACCCGATGATCCCGAGCGAGCTTCCGGACAGGGTCGTCCAGATCAGGGTGCTGTTCGAACGATCGACGAGCAGGACCACGAAAAATCCGAGGAACCACAGGGCGGTACCACCCAGCACGACAGGCACGGGATCTGCCAGCCTGTGCGGCAACGAGGGCGGGTGTGGGGCGGAGTCGCGTTCGGACACACCGTAAGGAGAGCAGATGCTGGACGGGTTCTTCAAGATTTCCGAGCGCGGGTCGACCGTGGCGCGCGAGGTGCGCGGCGGTGTCGTGACGTTCTTCACGATGGCGTACATCGTCGTGCTGAACCCGCTGATCATCGGCAGCTTCGCCCCGACCGGTCCCGGCGCGCACCCCGACGTGCTCGGCAACATCCTTCCCGTCGGCCAGGTGGCGGCGGTGACGGCACTGGTCGCCGGCGTGATGACCATCCTCTTCGGACTGATCGCCAACTACCCGTTCGCGCTGGCCACGGGCCTGGGCATCAACTCGTTCGTCGCGGTGTCCGTGGCGGCGAAGGTCACCTGGCCGGAGGCGATGGGCCTGATCCTCGTCAACGGCCTCGTCGTCCTCCTGCTGGTCGTGACGGGTGTGCGGACCGCGGTGTTCAACGCCGTGCCGAACGAGCTCAAAGCCGCGATCGCGGTCGGCATCGGCCTGTTCATCACCTTCATCGGCCTGGTCGACGCCGGCTTCGTCCGCCGGCTCCCGGACGCCGCCGGCACCACCGTGCCGGTCGGCCTGGGCATCAACGGGTCGATCGCGAGCTGGCCGACCCTCGTCTTCGTCGTGGGCCTCGTGCTCACGGGTGTGCTGTTCGCACGCAGGATCAAGGGCGCGATCCTCATCGGCATCGTCGCGACGGCCGTCTTCGCGATCGTCCTCGAGGCCATCGTCAAGGCGGGCCCGTCCGCCGGCGTCAACGCCAAGGGCTGGAACCTCGGCTACCCCGCCCTGCCCGACCAGGTCTTCGGCGTTCCTGACCTCAGCCTGCTCGGCGAAGTGTCGTTCGGCGCCTGGACCAGGCTCCCGGCCCTGGCCGCCGCGCTGATCGTCTTCACCCTCGTGCTCACCGACTTCTTCGACACCGTCGGCACGATGACCGGCCTGGGCAAGGAAGGCGGCCTGATCGACAAGGACGGCCAGCTGCCCAACGTCAGCAAGGCCCTGTTCGTCGACGGCCTCGGCGCCGTCGCCGGCGGTGCCGCGTCCAGCTCGTCGAACACCGTCTACATCGAGTCGGCGTCCGGCATCGCGGAGGGCGCCAGGACGGGCCTCGCGAACGTCGTGACCGGCGTCCTGTTCCTCCTGGCGATGTTCTTCACGCCGCTCTACCAGGTCGTGCCGATCGAGGCGGCCGCCCCCGCGCTGGTGATCGTCGGCGCGTTGATGATGATGCAGATCCGCGAGATCGACTTCAGCGACTTCACCATCGCCCTCCCCGCGTTCCTCACGATCGTCGTCATGCCGTTCACCTACTCGATCGCGAACGGTATCGGCGCCGGCTTCGTCAGCTACGTGCTGCTCAAGGCCATGACGGGCAAGTCGCGCGGAATCCACCCGCTGATGTGGATCGTGGCGGCCGCTTTTGTCGTCTACTTCTCACTGGGACCGATCCAGGGCCTGCTGGGCTGACCTTTCGGCAGGAAACTATTTCGTGAGGTATGCTAACTACGTGGCGATCGATCAGCACGGACTGGCGAGCAGGCTCAGGCTTGCCGTCGTTCGCCTCAACCGCCGCCTGCGGGCACAGCGCACCAACTCGTCGGTGTCGCTCACCCAGGTGTCCGCGCTCTCCACACTGCACAAGTGCGGACCGCTGACCCCAGGCGAACTGGCGGCCAAAGAAGGCGTGCAGCCACCGTCGATGACGCGCGTGATCGCCGCCCTGGAGGAGTTCGGCTTCGCAACACGAAGCCCGCACCCCACCGACGGCCGTCAAGCCATCGTCGAGCTCACGGGCGAAGGCTTGTCGTACCTGGAAGACGAGATCACGGCCCGCGAAGCGTGGCTGGACAAGAGGCTGGCCGAGCTGGACCCCGAAGAACGGGAACTGCTCACACAGGCCGCCGAAATCATCGACAGGATGGCGGGCCGGTAAGAACGTGTCGGGTTACGCGGGTGGTGGAGCAGACAGTTCGCCACCTCGTCGTACCGGAATGTTCGGATCGTTAGGCATATACAACTACCGCCTCTACGCCTCGGGCCAGATCATCTCGCTGGTCGGCGTGTGGATGCAGCGAGTGGCCCAGGACTGGCTCGTCCTGGAACTCTCCAACGGCTCCCCCATGGCCCTCGGCATAGCCGCCTCGCTCCAGTTCCTCCCGGTCCTGCTGCTCTCCATGTGGGGCGGCGTCCTGGCCGACCGCATGGACAAGCGCAAACTCCTGCTCTGGCTCGAATCAGCACTGGCCATCTGCGCCCTGGCCCTGGGCATCCTCGACGTGACCGGAGTAGTGGAACTCTGGCACGTCTACCTCCTCTGCCTGCTACTAGGCACCTTCTCGGCGGTAGAAACCCCAGTACGCCAATCGTTCGTAGTGGAAATGGTCGGCCGCGACCAACTGACCAACGCCGTGGCGATCAACTCGATGATGTTCAACCTGGCCCGCATCATCGGCCCGGCCATCGCAGGCCTGGCGATCGTGGCAATAGGCACCGGCTGGGTCTTCCTGGCGAACGCCATCAGCTTCGTAGGCGTAGTAGGCGGCATCTGGCTGATGCGAACAAAGCAACTACTGCGCTCCGACCCCCTCCCCCGCGAAAAGGGCCAACTCCTCTCAGGCCTCCGCTACGTCAGAAGCCGACCAGACCTAATGACGGTCATGCTCCTGGTGTTCTTCATCGCCACCTTCGGCATGAACTTCTACATGACCCTGGCAATCATGGCCCGCAACGTCTTCGGCGGCGACGCAGACGCCTACGGCCTACTCTCCACCCTAATAGCCGTAGGCACGCTCGCAGGCGCAACCCTGGCAGCCAAACGAAAAACGCCAAAGATGACAGTGTTCATCGGCTCAGGCGTAATCTTCGGCATCCTGGAAATCATCTCGGGCATGATGCCCACAATGCTCCTGACCGGCCTGATGATGATCCCGGTAGGCGTAGCGATGATGACCTTCAACACCACAGCCAACGCCACCATCCAACTAGCAGTGGAACCAGAGATGCGCGGCCGCGTGATGGGCATCTACATGCTGGTCTTCCTAGGCGGCAACCCGGTAGGCGGCCCACTGATGGGTTGGCTGGGCGAAATCAACGGCAGAGCCCCGATCATCATCGGCGGCGCAGTCTCAACCCTGGTGACGATCACAGCGTGGATCATCCTCGTAAAACGAGGAGACATCGGCAAACCACGACTAAGAAGACGGCACCCCCAACGCAATGCCGAAGGCGAGCCGTCCTTACCGAACGGGCCAGGCGGTGGGGTCCCATCACGAGTCGCGCCATAGC
>NZ_FNET01000038.1 GCF_900100275.1 Lentzea albidocapillata subsp. violacea | reverse complement strand
GACGCTGATCGGCGACACGGACTTCAGCCATCCCGATCCGCAGCTGCTGGAGTCGACCGGAGCAGCGCGCACCGCCGAAGGCAACGGGCACCAGGGCGAGTTCACCGCCGACAACCAGTACTTCATCGGAACCGACGAGGACTTCGCGCCCTACGGAGCAACGAACTTCTCGATCACCAGCGGTACGAACGCGGGCGCGTACCCGTCCGTGCCGGTGCCCGGTTCCGCGCCGATCGTCGTCCTCGACGACGACAAGCTCAACGGACCGGTCGTCTACGGCGGCTACGGCTGCCCAGGATCGGCACCGATCCCGACGCCTGCCTCGATTCCTGGCTACGAGGCGTCGCTGCGGGCGGGCGAAGAGAAGGTCGTGGCGCTGCAGCGCGGACCGACCGGCGACCCGAGCGCGCCTGAACCTGCCTGCTTCCCCGGTGAGAAGGCACATGAGGCCGTGCTCGCCGGCTGGGACGCCGTGGTCTTCGTTCAGCGGCATGGCGGAACCGAGAACCCGCCGTTCTGCGGCTCCGGCGGCTTCGTCGACGTCGTCGTCGGCGTGTGCACGAACCACGAGGCGTACCACAAGATGTTCGGCACGCCGGTCAGCTTCGCCTACCCCGACGGGCCGGCGATCGGCACCGTCGGCGCGCGGATCGAGGCGACCGCGGCGTTCGACGGCTGGGGTTACGTGCACCTGTTCAGCAACCAGGCGGACGCGAACAAGAAGTTCGCCGAGTTGGACACGTTCGCCATCCCCGAGGCCATGGACGAGAACTACGCGGTCGGGTTCGGTGACCTGAGCGTGCACGAGGTCGCGACCGACCCCAACAACGCGGGCCGGGCCTACCTGTCGTACTACGCGGGCGGTATGCGCTCACTGAAGATCCAGTGCAGCAGCCCGGACAACTGCGAGCTGGTGGAGAGCGGCGGATATCTCGCGCCCAGCGGCAACGACTTCTGGGGCGTCGAGACGTTCACCCGCAATGGCAAGACCTACGTCGCGGGCAGTGACCGCGACGACGGTCTCTACCTGTTCGCCACCGGACCGCAGGGGTGAGGTGAGGGGCGCGAGCCGGGCGAGGACACCTCGCCCGGCTCGCCGTTGTGGGCTCAGTCCGTACCCTGAACCCAGTTCTCCGGAAGGGGTGAATGTGGGTTCGCGGCGTGTGAAAACCGCAGACGACAGGAAGGTCCGGATGGGCCGGCCGCCCCTGGTCGATCGGGAGGCGATCATCCGGGCGGCACTGGAGATCGGGTTCTCGCGGCTCACGATGCCCGCGGTGGGGGAGCTGCTGGGGGTCTCGCACTCCACGGTGTATCGATACTTCCGGAGCCGGGACGACCTAGCGGCCGCGGCGGTCGACCAAGCAGTCGATGCGATCGAGTGGCCGGAGCCCGGCGAGGACTGGCGTGCCTACCTGGCGGAAACGGCATGGGCACATTGGCGCCTCTACTCGGCGCACATCGGTCTGGCGAGGGAGATCACGGCGTTGCGGGTCATAGGACCTGCCCTGGTCAAGCGTGACAACCAGACTGGAGTCCACCTTCTCGAATACGGATTCGATCCGGTCGACGCCGTGCTCGTGGTGGACATGCTGGCGGAGTTGGTCACCCAGGCGTTTCTGGCCGCGCCGGAACAGACTGGTGACGCCGTCGACCTGCTTCAGCGCCGCCGGCAGGAGCTCATCGGCCCGTGGATCGATCAGTACGACCCACGCCTGCAGGAGGTGCTCGTCGGCGCCGTGTCCGGGCCCGCCGCCGCGTGGTTCGAACGGAAGCTGGCCCTTTTCCTCGACGGAGCGGCTGGTCGTCGCGCTGCCCGCTGAGTTGCGGTAACTTTGTGACAGGGTGTTAGTAAGTAGCCCTGTCACGTTGCCGAACCTGGGGGAGGGGCAGTGCAGCAGTCCAAGCCGACGCCGTCGGCTGTCGAGAGCCCGGAAGTCCAGGCACCGGATCCCCGGCGCTGGGCAACGCTTGCCGTTGTCGTCTCCGCGCAGCTCCTGATCGTTCTGGACTCGTCGGTCGTCACCATCGCGCTGCCATCGGCGCAGGCCGAGCTCGGGATGTCCGACTCGGCCAAACAGTGGGTCGTCGCCGCGTACACCCTGACGTTCGGAGGCTTTCTCCTCGTCGGTGGTCGCCTTGCGGACGTGCACGGCAGAAAGAAGATCTTCCTGCTCGGCTTGCTCGGCTTCGCGCTGACCTCGGCACTCGGAGGGCTTGCCGTTGGACCGGTCATGCTTCCCCTGGCTCGCGCTGCGCAGGGGGTGTTCGCCGCGTTGCTCGCTCCTGCCGGCCTGGCGTTGTTGACGACCGCGTTCAGCGATGCGCGCGAACGCGCTCGCGCCTTCGGCATCTTCGGCGCCGCGGTGGGATCGGGGATGGCCGTGGGCATGGTTCTCGGCGGCGTCCTGACCGAAGCCGGGTCGTGGCGATGGTGCCTGCTGGTGAACGTTCCGCTGGTGCTGGTCGTCCTCGTTCCCGCCGTTCGGTTTCTCGCCGAAAGCCAACGCGACGCCGTGGTCAGGTACGACCTGCCCGGCGCGATCACCGGCACGCTCGGCGTCGGAACGTTGATCTACGGCCTCAGCGAGGCGGAAACCGTGGGCTGGAGTCATCCGTCCACCGTCGCGTTCGGACTGGCCGGGCTGGCGTTGCTCGTCGGGTTCGTCGTCATCGAACGCAGGTCTGAACGGCCGATGATGCCGCTGCGCATCGTGGTCGACCGCGTGCGCGGCGCCGGGTACGCCATCGTGTTCCTCGCCGGAGCCGCGCTGCTGGCGTTCTACCTCTTCCTGACCTACTACCTGCAACTCGTCCGCGAGTACTCGCCACTGCTGACGGGACTCGCGTTCCTGCCCAGTGCTGTCGGCGTCTTCGTGGGATCGTTGGCGGCCGGCCGGATCCTTGGTCGAACTGGTCCGCGAGCCGTGTTGACCACAGGTCTGTTGATGGGCGCGGCCGGCATGGCCTACCTCGGCGTGCTCGACCCTGCCAGTGGATTCTGGTCGGTGCTCTTCCCCGCACTGCTGGTGAGCGGCCTGGGCATCGGAGCTGCCCTCACCACGGTCACCAAGATCACGCTGGACGGCGTGCCGTCTGGTGACGCGGGTGTCGCCGGCGCACTGACCAACGCGATGCGTCAGATCGGCGGAGCGGTTGGTGTGTCGGCGCTCAACGTGGTGGCGCTGTCCGTCACCGCGGCGAGCGGCGCTGCGGGAGACGACGCGCTCACAGATGGCTATGTTGCGGCGTTTGTCGTGGGCGCTGGGCTGCTCGCGTTCGCAGCGGTCGTCGCCGTTGTCATGACCGGCTCACGACGTGCGCGTGGGTAGCGACTTCAACCTGGCTTCATACGAAAAGCTGATGTGTTCCTTGGGTACGTCGGCGCATTCGCTGTAACGAGTTGGTCTTGCCGACCGAAGTTGCAGACGACGGTATCCTACTAGGACGAATAGTATTCCCGGTGTTGCGCTGAGTCACGGTGATCGAGGCGGTTTGGGGGCTGACCGCATCGGTCGAGCGGCATCGTCGCCCTGGTCGGAAGTTCGAGAAGTGGAGCGCCATGTCGGCCCAGCAGCCCCGGTCGCGGCTCGTCCTGCGGTTCTTCGTCGTCTGTGTGCTTGTCGCCGCCACGTTCGTCACGACGAACCTGGTGACGGCTCCGCCTGCCACCGCGGCTCCATGTGACGCCCCGGTGGTCAACAAGGTCGCGTGTGAGAACACGAAGCCGGGAACGCCGAACTGGCAGGCGCCCTACCGTGACGACACCATCTTGGGCTACACCACCGACATCAGCGTCACGCCGGGCGGCCAGGTCCAGTTCAAGATGCTGACCAGCGCGCCCGCGTACCGCCTCGACATCTTTCGGCTCGGTTGGTACGGAGGCGTGGGTGCGCGCCAGATCGGCACCGTCTCCCGCAACACGCCGCAGAACCAGCCGCCATGCCTGCGGGACGCGCCGACCGCGCTCATCGACTGCGGCAACTGGGCCGTGTCGGTGACCTGGAACGTGCCGTCGGATGCCGTGTCCGGCATCTACTATGCCCGAGCGACACGGAACGACACCGGCGTGCAGAACGAGATCGTGTTCGTCGTCCGCGACGACACGTCCACGTCGAAGATCCTTTTCCAGACCTCGGACGCCACCTGGGTCGCGTACAACCGTTACGGCGGCAACAGTCTCTACTTCGGTGACGGCCCCGGCCAGGGCGGCAGCTCGTACAAGGTCAGCTACAACCGTCCGTACACCGGCGGCGACGGCGACGAGAATTTCATCTTCAACGCCGAGTACCCGATGCTCAGGTTCCTGGAGCGCAACGGCTACGACCTCAGCTACACGACCGATGTGGACTCCGCTCGGCGCGGGCACCTGATCAAGAACCACAAGGTGTTCATGGCCGTCGGCCACGACGAGTACTGGTCGAACGAGCAGTGGGACAACGTGATGGCCGCCCGTGACGCTGGCGTGCACATGGCGTTCCTGACCGGCAACGAGATCTTCTGGAAGACCCGCTGGGAGAAGAGCATCGACTCCTCCCAGGCGGACTGGCGCACGCTTGCCTGCTTCAAGGAGACCAAGGGCACCCAGAACGACGGCCTGAACGACTGGACCGGCACGTGGCGCGACCCGCGCTACAGCCCACCACAGGACGGCGGAAGGGCAGAGAACCAGTTGTTGGGCAACTGGTTCACCGTCAACGGACGCCGTGACGACTCCCTGCAGGTGCCTGCGACCTACGGCAAGATGCGCTTGTGGCGCAATACGCCGCTGGCGAACATGCCCGCGGGTTCGACGTACACCTTTCAACCGGGCACCTTGGGTTACGAGTGGAACACGGTGCCGGACAACGGCTTCCAGCCTGCGGGCGTCGCGCAACTGTCCCGCACGACGGTGTTCGTCGATGGCTACTACGCGTTGAAGAACTGGGGCGACCAGTACGGCTCGAGCAACGAGACGCACGCGATCACCTACTACAAGGCGGCTTCCGGCGCGCTGGTGTTCGGTGCGGGCACGGTGCAGTGGGCGTGGGGCGTGGATGACGAGCACGCGTTCCTCACTAACACGCCGACATCTGACATCCGGATGAAGCAGGCGACCGTCAACTTCCTCGCCGACATGGGGGTGCAACCGGCGACGCTGCAGAGCGACCTCGTCGCGGCAACGGCGAGCACTGACAAGACACCTCCGGTCGTCTCGATCATCAACGTTCCCGCCCAATCCACCGTCGGGCAGCCCTACACCTTCTCCGGCACGGTCACCGACGCCGCCGGCCAGGTCGCCGGGGTCGAAGTCTCGACCGACGGCGGGAACCGATGGCATCCGGCTGTCTGGGAAGCCGGCAAGACCACCTGGACCTACACCTACACCCCACCCGCGTCAGGGTCGGCGCAACTCCGTGTACGCGCGGTGGACGACTCCGTGAACCTCTCCACCCCGGTGACAGCTTCACCCGGCGTCGCCGCGCGAACCTGTCCCTGTGGCATGTGGACGAACGCCGACACCCCGATGGTCGTCGACCAGGCTGACGGCGGTCCTCTCGAGCTCGGTGTGAAGTGGCGGGCCAACACCAGCGGCTACGTTCGTGGTGTTCGTTTCTACAAGAGCGCCAACAACACCGGCACGCACACCGGCACCCTGTGGTCGGCCACCGGTCAGCAGCTCGCCACCGGCACGTTCAGCAACGAGACCGCGTCCGGCTGGCAGACGTTGACGTTCCCGGTACCGATAGCGGTCACGGGTGGCACGACCTACGTCGTCTCCTACTTCTCGCCCAACGGCCGATATTCGGTCGACGCGGAGTACTTCAGCCGCCAGTCGCGGTACCTGGAACCGCTGACCGGTCTGCAGACCGGAGTCGACGGCGTCAACGGCGTGTTCCGCAGTGGCGCCGGATTCCCGGACCGCAGCTCGCAGGACAGCAACTACTGGGTCGACGTGCAGTGGGCACCCGACCCCGGCCCGGACACCCGCGCGCCGGAGCTGACCAGCACCAGTCCGTTGAACAGTGCGAGCAGCGTGAGCCTCACCCCGGCGGTGAGCGCAACCTACGACGAGGCTGTCGATCCGACGTCCGTGCAATTCACCCTGACCGGTCCGGCCGGTGCCGTCTCGGGCACCACCGCGGTGGCGGGCACCGGCAAGACGGTGACCTTCACGCCGGGGCAGGCGCTGACGGCTGCAACCACCTACACGGCAACGGTGCGGGTCAAGGACGCCGCCGGTAACCAAACCGCGCAAACGACCTGGTCCTTCAAGACCGGGTCACCACGTCCTGCCACCTGCCCGTGCACCGTGTGGGACGACTTCGCCGCTCCGGAGATAGAGAACGCCGACGACAAGTCCGCGATCGAGCTGGGCACGAAGGTCCGGTTCAACGGCAAGGGCGAAGTTCTCGGCGTGCGCTTCTACAAGGGCGCCGGCAACACCGGTACGCACACCGGGTCCCTGTGGTCGTCGACCGGACTGCTGCTCGCCACCGGAACCTTCAGCGGCGAGTCCCCATCAGGCTGGCAAACCCTCACGTTCTCCTCACCTGTTGTCGTACAGGCGAACACGACCTACATCGTGTCGTACTACGCACCCAACGGCGGCTACGCGGTGACCGGTGGCTACTTCAACGGCCAGACCGCGAGCTACGGTGGGATCCGTGCGCTCGCGAACGGCACGGACGGCCCAAACGGTCTGTTCCGCTACGGAGCCGGCGGAGGATTCCCGACCTCGAGCTACAACGGCGCGAACTACTGGGTCGATGTCGTGTACCGCAGCGGTCTCAACGGTGACACGACACCGCCCACAGTGGACACTCGCGCTCCGGGCGTAGACGCCACCGGTGTCGCGGTGAACGCGCCGCTCTCGATCCGGTTCAGCGAGGCCGTCGACCCGGCCAGCGCCCAGATCTGGCTGACCGATCCCGGCGGCGCGAAGCTGTACGGCACCGTGGCGCTCTCCGGCGACCAGCGGACTGTCACGTGGACGCCGACCGCGGCTCTGACACCGTCGACCAGATACGCGGCGAGCGTGCTGATCGCCGATGCCAACGGCAACGCAATGGCGAACACCGCGACCTGGTCCTTTACGACGACCACGACACCGACGTGCCCGTGTTCGTTGTTCAGTGGTGCCACCGAACCCACGCTCACGTCGTCCGACGACACCGGCTCCTACGAGCTCGGTGTGCGATTCAGCCCGACGCAGAGCGGCCAGATCGGCGGTGTCCGCTTCTACAAGGGAGCCAAGAACACCGGCAGTCACACGGGCTCGCTGTGGTCCTCGACCGGGCAGCGGCTGGCCACCGGCACGTTCAGCGGCGAGTCGGCGACTGGCTGGCAGACTCTGACGTTCGCCACACCCGTCACCGTGTCGCCGGGGCTGACCTACACCGCCTCGTACACCACCACTACCGGCGGCTACTCGGTCGACGCCGGCTACTTCCAGGCCACCGGGGTCAACGCACCACCGCTCACCGCGGCGAAGAACGGGGAGGGCGCCCCCAACGGCGTCTTCCAACCGGGGGGTGGCTTCCCGACGATGAGCTACCAGGGCAACAACTACTGGGTCGACGTCGTCTACACGCCGAACAGCGACACTTCGGCGCCCACCTCGACCGGGCACACCCCGCTGACGGACGCCACCGGGGTCGGGCTCACCAGCGCGGTCACCGCGTCGTTCGACGAACGCATCGACCTGACGAACACGCAGTTCACCGTTGCTGATCCGCGCGGTGCGACGCTGACGGGCACGCTGAGCCGGTCCTCCGACCAGCAGACGGTGATCTGGACGCCGTCCGCACCGATGGCCGCGTCTACTCGTTACACGGCGAGTGTGCGTGCGGCGGACTTGAACGGCAACCTGTCCGCGCAGGCGGTCACGTGGTCCTTCACCACGACAGCGAGCCAGATGTGTCCGTGTTCGTTGTTCAGCGCGGCCACAGTGCCGACGACGGCAGCGGCGGACGATACCGGTGCCTACGAGCTCGGCATCCGCTTCGTGCCCGCGGTGAACGGCACGATCACCGGCGTCAAGTTCTACAAGGGGCCGGGCAACACCGGAACCCACACCGGCTCGGTGTGGTCCGCGAGCGGAGAACGGTTGGTCACCGGCACGTTCAGCGGTGAGTCTGCGGGCGGCTGGCAGACCCTGACGTTCTCCGCACCGCTCGCGGTGACCGCCGGAACGGCCTACATCGCCTCTTACACAACGACAACAGGTCGGTACTCGGTGAACGCCGGCTACTTCGGCGGGTACACGGTGACGAGTCCGCCGCTGTCGGCGCCTGCCACCGGGGAAGGCGCGGCGAACGGCGTGTACCAGGTCGGCTCCGGGTTCCCGACGTTGTCCTACGGAGGAAACCACTACTGGGTTGACGTGGTGTTCTCCACGAGCTAGCAACCAAGGATGGCCGCCGCCCGCCAGGGGGCCGCCTCGCTGACGGACGTTCGCAGCGAGGCGGCCCGGCGGCGTGCGTTCGCGGTGATCAGCCATCCAGACGCGGGGAAGTCGACGCTCACCGGGGCGATCGCGTTGCACGCGGTGGGGAAGACGCAGTTCGACGTGGCCACGTACCGAATGCTGTCCGACTACGGTGCGCCGATCCTCCTCGACCACTTGGAGTACTCGGTCGTGGGCAGGCTGACCGATCCGCGCAGGCGGCACGAGCTCGCCCGCCTGGTTGCCGGGGTCGACTGATCATCCGGGCCACGCCTGCATCAGCAGATCGGCGTTGAGCTGCTGACGTACGTCGAGCAGCAGCAACGCGAGGACGAGACCGGTCCGTGCAGGTTCACGGGAGGAACCCCGACGATCCGCAGGACTGTGGCGGCGATGTCGAAGAGTGCCACTGCCCAGGTGAACTTCGCGGCGTGATCGTGGCCTGATCAGCCGATCCGGAAGCCGGCTTCGTGTGACGTCATCGTCCCTCGGGGTGCATTGCGTTGATCTCGGCCTTGCCGACCGACTTACTATCATCAATAGTAGGTGTTGTGAGTGTGCGGACCAGGCGTCAGTTCGACGAGGACACCGTCGTGCTCCCCAGGGTCAGGGCAGTTCCGCGTGACGGCATCGGGCGCCGTGCGGTCCGCGGTTTCGGCGAACTCCTGATCACGGTTGGGCTGGTGGTGCTCCTCTTCGTCGTGTACGAGGTGTACGTCACGGACCTGCTGTCCGTGCGCAAGCAGAACAACGCCGAAGCCCAACTGAACGCGCAATGGGATGCGGACGCCAACACCGTGGCCACCGATCCGCAACGTCCGATCAGGACGAACCTCGTGCCGGGCGAGGCGTTCGCGAAGATGTACATCCCGGCGCTCGGCGAGGACTACCGGTTCGCCGTCGTCGAGGGCACCACCCCGGCGGACCTGGAGGTCGGGCCTGGCCACTACCGGGCCACGGCCGGACCGGGGGAGAAGGGCAACTTCGCGGTCGCCGGCCACCGGGTCGGCAAAGGGGCTCCGTTCAACGACCTCGACCTGCTCCAGTCCTGTGACGCCGTCGTGGTGGAGACGGAGTCGATGTGGTTCGTCTACCGCGTGCTGCCGATGACGAACGAGAAAGTGGGTTGGGCTCAGGGCAAGGGGCGCGACCCGCGATGCGCGGGCGTCCAGCCGCTCGAGCTGACTCACGGTGCTCCGTACGCGAACACGCCCGGACAGGAGATCGTCCTGCCCGAACAGGGAGAAGTGATCGATCCGGTGCCGAACTACCGCGGTGAGCTGCCCGCGGACCAGATGGCGAGCCTGATGACGATGACGACCTGCCACCCGAAGTTCTCCGACCGGCAGCGGCTGATCGTGCACGCCGTGCTGACGCAGTCCTATCCGAGGAATCCAGGCTTCCTGCCCGGTGAGCTCACCGGCGGGTGAGGTGCCGGCAATGGCAAACACGATGTTGACAGGTGCTCCGTAGGATGTCGGCCATGAACGGCACGGCCCGCACCACGCACGGCGCGCGAGGACATCTTTCGCGGCTGACCGTCGTTCTGGCCGTGCTCGCCGGGCTGGCCTTGGTGGTGGGTGTGCAGTGTGCCGACGGCATGTCGATGGCACACGACCGCCACGAGCTCACCGTCGAACGCCCCGTTGCGGCCGGGATGCTCGTTGCTCTGGACGCTCCCGGTGACAGCGACACGGGCGGCGAGCTCGCCGCCTGCCTGATGCTCATCGTGGCTGTCATCGCCATCGTCGCCGGGCTGAGGCTGCCTGGTTTGCGCAGCTCAGCGGCGATATTGCGGCCTGCCCGTGCGGTGCTGGCGGCGGTCGTCCTGCCGCGAGCGCCAGGTCTCGCGAGACTCTGTCTGTTGCGGATTTAGGAGAGGTCTGCCCGCATCCCGGTTCGACGCCGAGGTGACGGGCAACGACGCGCCGCTTGCGGCCTTTCCCATCCCATCTGGAGGAGCTTTCGTGAATCTTGCTGCTGTCCTGGTCACCGGCTTGTTCGCCGGTGGTGTGTCCTGCGCCGCGGTGCAGGGCGGCCTGCTCACCGGACTGATCACCCGCCAGCGCGCGGCGACGCCCGAACCGGTGGCCCCCGCCCGTCGTGGGAAGAACAGGCAGGCCGCCGCGATCGCCGAGCGGCGGAACTGGCGCACCCAGCTGGGGGACGACCTGGCCCCGGTCGGTGGCTTCCTGGCGGGCAAGCTGGTCTCGCACACGCTGCTCGGCGCGCTGCTGGGCGCACTCGGCAGCGTGGTGGAGCTGTCGGTCGGGCTTCGTACGTGGCTGCAGATCGGCGCCGGCCTGCTCATCATCGTGTTCGGGCTGGCACAGCTCGGAGTTCCGGGCTTCCGCGGCATCGTCATCGAACCGCCGGTCTCCTGGATGAAGATCGTGCGCAGTCGCGCCCGTTCGCAGGCCGCGCTGGCGCCGGCCCTGCTCGGCTTCGCCACGGTGCTGATCCCGTGCGGTGTCACACTTTCGGTGGAGGCGCTGGCACTCGCGTCCGGTTCCGCGCTGTCGGGAGCGGCGACGATGGCGGTGTTCGTGCTCGGCACCGGTCCGCTGTTCGCGATCCTCGGCTACGCCGCCCGCAAGGCGGCCACCGCCTGGAAGGGCAGGTTGGCCCTCGTGACCGGCCTGGTGGTGCTGGCGATGGGCCTGTACACCCTCAACGGCGGCCTGGAACTGGCCGGATCACCCTTGGCGGCAAGCAAGATCGCACGATCCTTCGGATCAGACGAGGCTCCCGCCAACACCGCTGTCGTGTCTGAAGCGGACGGACAGCAAACGGTGGTGATCACCGCGCGCAGCGGCTCCTACAGCCCCGACAACGTTCAGGTCCGTTCCGGTGTATCGACGACACTCGTCGTCAAGTCGGAGAACGCGCAGGGTTGCGTGCGGTCCTTCGTGATCCGCGACGAGCAGAAGATCCTGCCGGTGAGGGGCGAGACCCGCATCGATCTGGGCGTGCTGCAGCCGGGGCAGTTGGACTACGCCTGCGGGATGGGCATGTACACCGGCGTCATCACGATCGTCTGAAAGAGGATCCACTGTGGCCACCACGACGCACATCTTCCGAGTCGAGGGCATGCACTGCGGCAGCTGCGCGCTGCTCATCGACGACGCTCTCGAAGACCTGCCCGGCGTCCAAAGCACCCAGACCACCGTCAAGCAGGGGCGCAGCACGGTCGAGCTGGACCCGAGCCAGAACACTCCCGAGGACGTGATCCGCGCGATCGAAGAGCTCGGCTACCAGGCCTCGCCGATGTCCTGACGATGTCCAGCGCGCCGGGCGGTTCGGGAGAGACCGCCCGGCGCGACGTGTCATCCTTCGAGGCGGCGGATGACGTTGATGGGGCCGATCGAGTCGATGTCGGCGATCTTCACGGGAACACCCTCGGTCGAGGCGTGCACCGCGCGGACGCTGTCCACCGCCATCGCGACGTGGTGCTGGTCCGCGTAGTAGATGATCAGGTCGCCCGCCTTGACCTCGTTGCGCGACACCGTGCGGCCGACTCCGGCCTGACCGTAGGTGGTACGCGGGATCGACACGCCGGCCGTGCGGTAGGAGGCCTGCATCAGGCTGGAGCAGTCCCACGCGTCGGGCCCGTTGGCGCCGAAGACGTACCGGTCGCCACGCTGCGCGAGCGCGTACTCCAGCGCCTTGCCCGCGGTACCGGCCGGAACGGCGATCTTCGACATGTCACCATTGCTGCCGAGCACGCCGCGGTCTGAGGCGTTGAGCTGGTTGTACTGCTGACGGGCGAGCGTAACCTGGCTGTCCAGCTCGGCCTTGCGCTGGGCGATGTCCGCGACGGCCTTGTTCGCGCCGTCAGTGGCTTCCTGGGCCCGGCGTTGAGCGTCGTCAGCCTGGGCGACCGCGTCCGTCAGCTTGCCGAGTGCCTCCGCGTTGTCGGCGGCGAGGATGCCGAGTGCGGACATCCGGTTGAGGAAGTCCTGCTGCGAGTCGCTGACCAGCATTGCCGAGAGTTGGTTGAACCTGGCGCCCTGGAACGTCGACTCGGTGATCACGTCGACCTGCCCGCGCAGCGCCTCCTCGGCCTGCTTCGCGGTACCGAGATCCGCCTTGGCCTTCTCCAGGTCGCCCTGCCTGGCCTCGAGGTCCTCCTGCGCGCGCAGATGGTCCTCGTTGAGCTTCTCGGCCTGTTTGGCCAGGTCGGTGTACTTCTTGAGCGCTTCCGAGGCGTTCGGCGGCAATGCCGGATCCGCGGAGGCGGGGGCCAGGCTCGCTGCCGCGACCACGGCCGCAGCCGCTATCGCTCCACGGACCGTGCGCCTTGAGAGGGGCGACACCACGTCGCGTGTTCCTCCTTCATCGCGGAGGTCGTCGCCCTCTGTGGCGCGGCGACCCCGGTTGGAGACCCGAACGGACTACTACGGGCCTGAAGGTCGCGGACAGGTTACGGAACGTGGGTCGATTCGTCCACTAGCGGGCTTAGTACTGTTCTTGATCGTATGTTTTCGAGGTCAGCCGACGGTGATCGTCGTCTCCATGCCGTTGGCGCGGTGGTTGCCGACCGAGCACCACAGCTCGTACTCGCCGGGCTGGAGCGTGACGGTCACGCGGCCTTCCTGGCCGCCCGGCAGGATCTCGGTCCTGGCCGAGTCGACGCCGGGCCCCTTGATCAGCAGGTCGTGTGGGGCGTTGCCCTCGTTGCGCGCCGTGAACGTGTAGGCGCCGGGTGCGAGCGTGGTTTGCGGGAGAGCGATGCGGTACTCGGTTTCCGTCACCGTGATCTCCGAGCCTGCGGGCGGTGGAGGTGGCGGGAGGTGGTGTGGCGGTCGGTGCGCTGGTCTGTTCCGCAGCGTTCTGGACCGAACAGGCGGAGAGCACTACCCCGGCCGCCACTGCCGCAACACACTTCGACCACTTCATGTTCGGTCCACCTCCCGCTCGGCGGGCGCTCAGCCCAGCGCGTTGATCAGTTCTCGGCATGCCTCTTCGCAACGGCGACACGCCTCCGCGCACACGCGGCAGTGCTCGTGCATGCCCGCGTGCTCTGTGCATGCATCGCCGCACGCCTTGCAGGCGGCGGCACAGGCCTCGAGGGTGGCGCGGGTCAGGTTCGCGTCGTAGCCCGTGTGCCTGGACAGAACACGTCCGGTCGTGTCGCAGATGTCCGCGCAGTCGAGGTTCGTCCGCACGCACTTGACCAGTTCGGCGACGTTCTCCTCGCTCAGACAGGCGTCGGCACACGCCGTGCACGCCTGGGCGCACTCGAAACACGCGTCGATGCAACGAGCCAGTGCCTGCTGGTCCACGCCGCCCAGGTCTGCCGGGTAAGTGCGGAGCATCTCGGTCGCCTGTGTCATGGTGACTCCTCCTTCATTGACGGTCAACGGCATCCGAGTACCCCGGCGGGGCGTATCCGACCCGCAGAGTCACTATTTCAGGTAGTAGGTGTCACAGCGGCGGCCAGCCGAGCCGGGCGTAGACGGCGAGCATGTCGCTCATCAACCGCGTCCAGTCGCCGGTCATCACCGCGATGCCCATGCCGACGAGCAGGGCGCCGCCGGTGATCTCGATGCGCCGGGAGTGCCGGCGCAGCCAGCCGAGCCGGTCGTCGCCCCGGCCGAACCCGAGGGCCAGCAGGAGGAACGGCAGGCCGAGGCCGGCCGAGTAGGCGAGCAGCATCACCGCACCGCGCGACACGGTGGCCGTCGTGGCGGCCGTGGTGAGGATCGAGGCCAGCACCGGCCCGACGCACGGTGTCCAGCCGAAGGCGAAGGCGGCGCCCAGCGGGAATGCACCGGCTGGTCCGCGGCCGATCCGGGTGGGGTCGAACCGCGCCTGGCGTGCCAGCAGAGGAATCCGCACGAGACCGGTGACGGTCAGTCCCATGAGGACGATCACGGCGCCACCCACGATGTTGATCGCTCGCAGGTTCTGCGCGAGCGCCAGTCCGAGTGCCGAGGCGGTCGTGCCGAGTGCGACGAACACCGTGGAAAAGCCGAGTATGAACAGCAGTGCCGCATGTACCGTGCGGGCGCGCGATCTCGCCTCCTCGTCGTGGGACAGCCCGGAGATGTAGGAGATGTAACCTGGCAGCAACGGCAGCGTGCACGGCGAGGTGAACGAGACCACACCGGCCACAAGTGCCAGTGAGGTCAGTGCGAAGAGTTCCAGCGTGACCTCCTCCCGGATGCGGGCCGTCCCGGCCGTGCGGCTAACCTACGATGCATCTTAGTAGACGCGTCCATGGCAGGTCCGCTTCCGTGCATCCTCAGCTTTCCCCGCAGGCCGAACTCACCGGCGTCCACGTCGACGTGCAGCGCACCGCCGTGCTGCGCGGGCTAGACCTCGTTGTGGCCGCGGGCGAGGTGCTCGGCATGGTCGGCGCGAACGGATCGGGCAAGACCACGCTGCTGAAGGTGCTGGCGACCCTGGTCACGCCGGTGGCGGGCACCGTCCGGGTACGTGGTCCCGTCGTACTGCTGGGCCACGCCCCCGCGCTCTGCCCGCAGCTCACCCTGAGGGAGAACCTGCGGTTCGTCGCGGGGCTGGCAGGCCGGGACGCCGCTGTGGCGGACGCTTCGCTGGCGACCGTCGGGCTCGCCGCGGCGGCGGATCGGCGGGCGGACCGCTGTTCGCACGGCATGCGGCGGCGAGCGGATCTTGCGAGGGTGTTCGTCACCGAGCCGTCCTTACTGCTGTTGGACGAGGTGCAGACCGGGCTCGACGTTGCGTCGGCGGGCCTGGTGGATCACGTGCTGGAGGTCGTGCGGCATCGAGGCGGAGCGTCCGTGGTGGTCTCCCACGACCGTGACCAGGTCGCGCGCCTGACGGATCGCGTGGTCGAACTCGTGGCGGGGCGGGTCGGCCCGGCGGTGATCGTATGACCGCGTGGCTTCAGCTCGTCCAGATCACCCGCAAGGACCTCCTCATCGAGGCGCGGTCGGGTGAGGCTCTGCTGGTCACGACGCCGTTCGGTGCGGTGGCACTGCTGTTCGTGCCGCTCGCTGTCGGCACCGACACCCCGTTGCTCAGGGAGATCGGCCCCGGCCTGTACTGGGTGGTGGTCCTGTTGTTCGGCCTGCTCGTCACCCTGCGGCACAGCGCCGTGGACACGCCCGCCCAGATTGCCCTGTTGCGTCTCTGCGGGGTGCACCCGGTCGTGCGGCTCGCCGGTCGGGCGGTGGCGAGCGCCTTGCTGCTGCTCGCCTTCGAGTTGCTGCTCGTACCCGTGACGGTCGCGCTGTACGACCCCGCGCCGCACGGATGGCCGTGGCTGCTCGTCGTGCTGCCGCTCGTCGCGACAGGACTCGGCCTGCTCGGGACCCTGGCCGGCGCACTGGCTCAGGGGCTCGACGGCCGCACCACCCTGGGGCCGGTTCTGGTGCTGCCACTGGCGGTTCCGTTACTGCTCGGAGCTACACAGGCGCCCAGAGCGGCCGCCCTGGGACACGCCCCGTGGCCGTGGTTGCTGCTCATGCTCACGGTTGACCTGATCGCTGTGCTCGCGCTGTTGCTGGGCGCACCACACCTTGAGGAGGTGGCATGACACTGTTCGGTCGCAGGTTGCCGATCGTCGCGGCCGTGCTGCTCGCCGTCGGACTCGCCGCCGGCCTGGCGGCGCCACCCGACCGCATCCAGGGAAACCTGCAGCGGCTGATGTACGTCCACGTGCCCGCCGCCTGGCTGGCCTACCTCGGCTTCGTGATCACGTTCGGCGCGAGTGTCGCGTGGTGGTGGCGGCGGAAGCCTGGTCACGACCGGCTGGCCGCGGCGGCGGCCGAGGTCGGCGTGTTCTTCACCGGTCTCGCGATCGTGCTCGGGTCGGTGTGGGGCAAGCCGGTGTGGGGCGTGTGGTGGACCTGGGACCCGCGGCTGGTCACCACCGCGTTGATGTTCTTCGTCTATCTCGGTTATCTGGCGTTGCGCCGGGCGACTCTCGATCCACAGGTGCGTGCCCGCCGGGCCGCCGTGTTCGGTGTGGTGGCGTTCGTCCAGGTGCCGATCGTGCACATGTCGGTGCTCTGGTGGAGGTCGCTGCACCAGCCGCCGACAGTGCTTCGGCCGGGCGATCCCACCATCGACCACAGCATGCTGGCCGCCCTGCTGATGAACCTGCTGGCGTTCACGGTCGTCTTCACGGTGTTCCTGCGGGCGCGGATGCGCCTGGCCGCGGCACACGACGAGGCGGACGCCACCCCCGGTCCGCTGGCGGGCGACGCCGTCAGCGCACCTCGTCTGGAAGGAGTCACGCGAGATGGGTGAGTGGTCCTGGGTCGTGCTGGGCTTCGTGGTCGCCTACGGGGCGCTCGCGGTGTACGCGATCAGTCTGGTGCGCCGCTCGTGAAACGCTACCGGCTTCTGGTCCTCTCGGTCGCGGGCGTCGTACTGGTGCTCGTGGGCCTGCTCTTCTTCGGCAACCTCAACCGCAACCTCGTCTACTACCTGACCCCGCAGGAGGCGGCGGAGCGCAGGGCGGACTTCCCCGACGGGCGGCGTTTCCAGCTCGGTGGGCTCGTCCGCGAGGGCAGCGTCGATCGGTCCTCCGGCGGGTTGCGGTTCGTCGTGAGCTCGGCTCTGGACGCGACCAGCCCGTCGGTGATCGTGGAGCACACCGGCGCGCCCGCCCAGCTCTTCCAGGCGGGCATCGGTGTTGTCATCGAAGGAACCTGGCAGGGTGACCGGTTCGTGTCCGACACGATGATCGTCAAGCACGACGAGAACTACCGTCCACCCGCGACGGAAGGTGCGGCACCGTGAGCACCGTCCTGCCGGCCGCGGGCTGGAGCGGCGCGATGCTCGGCCTTGCCGCTTCCATCGTGTTGGCGTTGCTGGGTTTCCGCGCCCAGCGCAACCCTGGCCGCGTACGTCACGCTCGTCTGCGGGTGACCGCGTGGTGCATGTTCGGCGGCGGCGTGCTGTCGATGAGCGCCCTCGTCGGAGCCCTGCTCACGGACAACTTCGCGATGTCCTATGTGGCCGAAGTGCATTCCCGGTCGACGCCGTTGTTCTTCACCATCACCAGCGCGTGGGCGTCGTTGGGCGGCAGCCTGGTGCTCTGGACGCTCGTGCTGGCCGGCTACACCGCCGTCGTGGCACGGCAGGTGCGCTCGGTCGAGGACAGGCTGGGCACCGGGGCGTTGGGTGTCATGGGCGTGGTCGGGACCTTCTTCTTCGGTCTCGTCACCACGGTGGCCAACCCGTTCACCATCATGGCCAACCCACCTGCCGACGGGCCGGGCGCGAACCCGTTGCTGCGCGACCACATCATGGTCGCGTTCCACCCGCCGATGCTCTACCTCGGGTTCGTCGGGTTCACCGTGCCGTTCGCCTTCGCGATGTCGGCGTTGCTGCTGCGGCGGGGAGGCGTCGACTGGTTGCGCCGCAGCCGCCGCGCGGGCCTCGTCGCGTGGAGCTTTCTGACCGGTGGGCTGGTGCTCGGCGCGTGGTGGTCGTACGAGGTGCTCGGCTGGGGTGGCTACTGGGCGTGGGATCCGGTGGAGAACGCCGCGCTGATCCCGTGGCTGGTCGCCACCGCGTTCCTGCACTCGGCCGTGGTGCAGGTGAAGCGCGGGATGCTGCAGTCGTGGAACTTCGTGCTGGTGCTGGCGACGTTTGCGCTGACGATCCTTGGCACGTTCCTGACCCGCTCGTCCGTCGTCGTGTCCGTGCACAGCTTCTCGCAGTCCGCGGTCGGCCCTGCGCTGCTCGGGTTCTTCGTGCTCGTGCTCGGTGGCGGATTCACACTCTTCGCCCTGCGTGGCGAGCGGATGGCGTCGCAGTCGCGCCCGGAACGCCTTGCCAGCCGTGAGGGTGTCTTTCTGGTCAACAACCTGCTGCTGACGGTGTTCGCCTTCGTCGTGCTCACCGGCACCGTCTATCCCGTGCTGGTGGAAGCGGTGACCGGGGCACAGGTGTCGGTGGGCAGGCCCTTCTTCGACCGGATGGCCGTGCCCCTGTCGCTCGGGCTGCTGCTGGCGATGGGAATCGGTCCGTTCACGCCCTATCGGCACGCCACGCTCGGCGTGATGTGGACGCGGCTGCGCGTCCCGCTGCTCACGGCGAGTTCCGCCGCCGCGGCGATGGTGCTGGCAGGAGTGCGCGATCCCGGCGTCGTCCTGGTGATGTTCCTGGTGACCGGCAGTGTCGCGGCGACGGTCCGGCAGTTGGTCGTCACGGTGCCGCAGCCGCGCCCTGCCGCGGTGTGGCGACTGCTGCGATCCCAGCGGGCCTACTGGGGTGGCCAGCTCGCGCACTTGGGCGTCGCCGTGGTGGCACTGGCGATCGTCTCCTCCAGCGCGTTCGCGCAGCGCGCCACGGTGACCCTCGATCGAGGAGCGTCGGCCGAGTTCGCCGGGTACTCCCTGACGTTCGAGAAGACTGAGCGCCACGAGCTCTCCGACCGGACCAGCACCGACGCCCACATCGTGCTCAGGCAGGGAGACCGGGTGGTCCGCGTCGCTGAGCCGCGGCTCAACGCCTTCGCCGGACGGCCGCAGGCGGTGGGACAGCCGTCGGTCTGGCCCGGCGCCGCGCAGGACGTCTACGTGGCGCTCGGTGCGCTGGAGGACGACCGGGTGGTGCTCAACCTGTACCGGTACCCGCTGATGTCGTGGCTGTGGGCCGGTGGCGCGCTCGTCGCGGCAGGCGGGTTCTGGGCGGTCAGCGGACGGCCGCGCCGCAAGACAGAGGAGGCTGCGGCGGAGGTGGTCGCACGTGCGTAGGCCGTCGATCCGGTGGGGCAGCGGGCTGCTGCTCGTCGTACTGCTCGCCGTCGCGGTGATCGGAGTGGCCGTCGGGGGCGGGCGTGCGACCGATCGCGCCTACGAGCTGGAACAGCGGCTGCGGTGCCCGGTGTGCAAGAGCGTGTCCATCGCGGACTCGCCCTCGGACACCGCACAGGCCATGCGCCAGGTGGTCCGCGACCAGATCGCCGCGGGCCGGACCGACGACCAGATCATCGACCACTTCCGGGCCCGCTACGGCGGCTGGGTGCTGCTGGACCCGCCGATGTCCGGCAGCACGCTCGCGCTCTGGATCGTGTCCCTCGTGGTGGTCGCGTCGGGCACGACGTGGTTCGTGCTCCGCTGGACGCGGCGGCCGGAGCCGCGGGAACCGTCCACTGAGGATCGGGAGATGGTCGCCGCCGCGCTGGAGGAGATCCGGATGCGCGACCCGATCGAGGAACAGCCGTGACCGAGGACGTGGAACGCATCGAAGGGCGACGTGACCAGGCGTTGCGCGACATCGTCGACCTTGAGCGCCAGGTCGACGCCGGCGAGATTCCGCCCGCCGTGGCACAACGGCTCCGTGACGAGTACGAGGCGGTCGCCGCCGCGGCCATCCGGCAGCTCGAATCGCCTGCGACCCGCCGGGCTCGGCCACGAGGACGGCGTGGTCCCGTCGTCGCCTACGTCGTCGCGGCGGTGGTCGCGTTGTTCGCCGTCGTGGTGCTGCTGCCGGGTCAGCTCGGCGATCGGCCCGCCGGTGGCGCGGTGAGCGGCAACGAGGTGCTCCAGCAGCCGTCACGGGACCTGTCGGCGGTGACCGACGAGGAGATGGAACAGGTGATCGCGGCGAACCCCGGCGTGGCAGGCATGCGTCTTGCGTTGGTGCGCAGGTACGTCGGCGCCGGTGCGTACGACAAGGCCGCGGCACACCTGGAGATCCTGCTCCAGCGGCAACCTGACGATCGGGACCGCGCGAGCGCAATGTCCGTTGTGGACGATGTATTGCGGCGCGAGGCGATACCTGCCGCCGTACGTGACCGGTTCACCGCGCTCAAGGAAGCGCGATGAGCGCACCGACATCCGGCTGGCGCAAGGTCCGGTGGGCTGCCCTGGCCGTGGTAGTCGTCACGGTGGCCGTCGGTGCCGTCTTCGGCAGCCGCCTGGGGAAGGACCCGGCACTGGTCGACTCGCCGCTGATCGGGCAGCCGGTGCCGGCGGTCGTGTCGCCGAACCTGGAAGGCGGCGGCTCGACGTCGCTCGCCGACCTACGCGGCAATGTCGTCGTGGTGAACTTCTGGGCCTCGTGGTGCGTGCCGTGCCGCGAGGAGCATCCCGTCCTGGTCGCTGCGGCCGAGGCGTACCGGGACTCCGGGGTGGTGTTCGTGGGCGTGAACTACCAGGACAAGCCCGATGCCGCGACGGCGTTCCTCGACGAGCTGGGACGCGGACCCGCCGGTGCCTACCGGTACGTGCGTGACGCCGGATCGGCGCTGGCCCTGGAGTTCGGCGTGTTCGGGGTGCCCGAGACGTTCCTGGTCGGTCGTGACGGCACGATCGCGGCGAAGATCACCGGTCCGACCGACGCCGCCCTGCTGAAGACAGCCCTGGACGCGATGCTCGACGGCCGCAGGCCCGACTCGCGAACCGAGGGAACCGTGCAACCCGCTCCGGGAGGGTGAGATGAGGTGGCTGATTCTCGTCGTGGTGCTCGTGGTGGCCACCGCTGTGGCACTGTGGCCCCGCGACGACGCGACCGAGGTCCGGCCGAGCCGGTCGGCTCCGGCACAGGACGACGCGGCACTGGCCGAGGCGCGTCAGCGGGCCGCACTCGAACCCTGCCCGCAGCCCGGTCCGGGGCCGGCGTCCGGCCCGCTCGCCGGTGTCACGGTGGAGTGCCTGGGCGCTCCGGGCACGGTGGAGCTGGGTCGCGCACTGGCCGGGCGGACCGTGCTGCTGAACCTGTGGGCGTCCTGGTGCCAGCCGTGCCGGGAGGAGATGCCGGTGCTGCAGGATTACGCCCGGCAGCCCGGCGCCGTCCCGGTCGTCGGCGTCAACGTCCAGGACCTGCCGTCCGAAGCCCTCGGCGCGGTCATCGCGCTCGGCGTCCGGTACCCGAGCGTGGTGGACACCAGCGAAGCCGTCCAGAAGGCGTTGACCGTCCCGCGCCTGCTGCCCGTCTCCTACGTCGTCCGGCCGGACGGGACGGTGCGGCAGGTCACCGCCCCGCTGGTGTTCCGCACCCCGGATCAGGTCCGGGCAGCGGTGGAGGAGTTCGGTGCCGCGGGCTCGCCCTGACCGCGCCTGCGGGCGACCAGAAGGAAGGCCAGCGCGGCGACGAAGAGGATGACCGACGTCCACACGTTGAGCCGCAGGCCGAGGATGTGGTTCGCCTGGTCGACCCGCATCATCTCGATCCACCCTCGCCCGGCCGTGTACAGCACGACGTAGAGGGCGAACAGCCGCCCGTTCCGCAGCGCGAACCGCTTGCCCGCCCAGAGCAGGACCAGCGCGGCACCCACGTTCCACAACGACTCGTAGAGGAACGTCGGGTGGTACAACCCGATGTCGGGTGTGGCGGCCGGACGGTGGGCTGGGTCGATCTCCAGCGCCCACGGCAGCGTGGTCGGTCCGCCGTAGAGCTCCTGGTTGAAGTAGTTGCCCCACCGTCCGATCGCCTGCGCCAGCACCAGTCCCGGTGCGACCGCGTCGGCGAAGTCGGTGAGCCGGACGCCGTTGCGCCGGCAGCCGATCCACGCGCCGACGGCTCCCAGCGCGACCGCGCCCCAGATGCCGAGACCACCCTCCCAGAGGTACAGCGCGCGGATCGGCTCGCGGCCGGGCGCGAAGTAGAGCTCGGGACTCGTCGCGACGTGGTAGACGCGGCCGCCGAGGATGCCGAACGGCACCGCCCACGTCGCGATGTCGGCCACGACGTCCGGATCACCACCCGCCGCCCGAATCCGGCGGCGCGTGAGCAGGATCGCGACGATGATGCCTGCGATGATGCAGAGCGCGTAGGCCCGGAGCGGCACCGGGCCCAGGTACCACACGGACGTCGCCGGACTGGGCAATGCGGCCAGGTTCATGAGCTCTCCCGAGGCTTGTCTACTATGTCGAATAGTAGACGCGTTCGAAGCCCCTGGAGTGCGACAGGATGACGGTCACAGCAAAGCCGGTTCCCGTGCCGGTCACCCGCGGGCCCAGGCTGGCCAAGGGCTCCTTCCTGCTGCGGATGTTCCGCACCACCGACCACAAGCAGATCGGTGTTCTCTACCTGATCACCTCGTTCGCCTTCTTCATGGCGGGCGGCGTGATGGCGCTGCTGATCCGGTCCGAGCTGGCGAAGCCCGGCATGCAGTTCCTGTCCAACGAGCAGTACAACCAGCTGTTCACCATGCACGGCACGATCATGCTGCTGCTCTACGCGACGCCGATCCTGTTCGGCTTCGCGAACTTCGTGCTCCCGCTGCAGATCGGCTCGCCGGACGTGGCGTTCCCCCGCTTGAACGCCCTCTCGTACTGGCTGTACCTGTTCGGCGGCATCATCGTCGTGTCAGGCTTCATCACCCCCGGTGGAGCGGCCGACTTCGGCTGGTTCGCGTACACCCCGCTGTCGAACGCCATCCACTCGCCCGGTGTCGGTGCCGATCTGTGGATCTCTGGTCTGCTGATCAGCGGGCTCGGCACGATCCTGGGGGCGGTGAACATGATCACCACGGTGGTCTGTCTGCGCGCGCCCGGCATGACGATGTTCCGGATGCCGATCTTCACCTGGAACATCCTGGTGACGAGCGTGCTGATCCTGATCGCGTTCCCGATCCTCACCGCCGCCCTGTTCGGGCTGCTGGCGGACCGCCACCTCGGTGCCCACGTGTTCGACCCCGCCAACGGCGGCGTGATCCTGTGGCAGCACCTCTTCTGGTTCTTCGGCCACCCCGAGGTCTACATCGTCGCGCTGCCGTTCTTCGGCATCGTGTCGGAGATCTTCCCGGTGTTCAGCCGCAAGCCGATCTTCGGCTACAAAGGACTGATCTTCGCGACGCTGGGTATCGCGGCGCTGTCCGTGGCCGTGTGGGCGCACCACATGTACGCGACCGGCGCCGTGCTGCTGCCGTTCTTCGCGTTCATGACGTTCCTCATCGCGGTCCCGACGGGCATCAAGTTCTTCAACTGGATCGGCACGATGTGGAAGGGGCAGCTCACCTTCGAGTCGCCGATGCTGTTCTCGGTCGGGTTCCTGGTGACCTTCCTCTTCGGTGGGCTCTCTGGAGTTCTGCTGGCCTCGCCGCCGATCGACTTCAACCTCTCCGACACGTACTTCGTCGTCGCGCACTTCCACTACGTGTTGTTCGGCACGATCGTGTTCGCCACCTACGCGGGTATCTACTTCTGGTTCCCCAAGATCACCGGCCGGATGCTCGACGAGAAACTCGCGAAGCTCCACTTCTGGACGACGTTCATCGGTTTCCACGCGACCTTCCTGGTCCAGCACTGGCTGGGAAACCAGGGCATGCCGCGCCGGTACGCGGACTACCTGGCGTCGGACGGCTTCACGACGCTGAACGTGATCTCCACGATCGGTGCCTACGTACTGGGTGCCTCGACGCTGCCGTTCCTCTGGAACGTCCTGAAGTCCTACCGCTACGGCGAGTTCGTGACGGTGGACGACCCGTGGGGCTTCGGCAACTCGCTGGAGTGGGCGACGTCCTGCCCGCCACCGCGGCACAACTTCACCGAGCTGCCCAAGATCCGTTCGGAGCGCCCGGCGTTCGAGCTGCACTACCCGCACATGATCGAACGCATCAGGCTGGAGGCGCACGTCGGCGGCGGTTCCCGGCACGATGGCCCCGCGGCGCCCTCGGAGAAGCTGGCCGAGGCGGTCGACTCCGAGGACGGCCGCAGCGGCGGCTGACGTCGTGGGTAGCATCCCGGCGACCTTGCGACCTGGAGAGTGTGTTGACCGACTCGAAGCTGACGGTATGTCGTGGTTGCTGCTGCGGTACCGCGGAGAAGCACCCTGCTTTCGACCACGAACGCCAGCTGCGTGCGTTCCGTGAGGCCGTCGGAGAGGGGAACGTCCGCGTCGCCGACTGCCTCGACTCGTGCGACTACTCCAACGTGGTGGTCGTGCGACCCACGCCGGCGGCACGCGCGCAGGGAGCCCGTCCTGCCTGGTTCGGTGGCGTGCTCACCGAGGAGGCGACCCAGGACATCCTCGCGTGGGTCGCCTCGGGTGGGCCCGGCCAGGCGGAGATGCCGGACCGGCTCGCAGAGCGGGTGATCGACCGGAAGACGCTGCCGGCGGTCGATGACGCCGACTAGTAGTGCTTTGTCAGATCGTCGAGAACCCGCAACGTCAATTTCCGACGGTTCGTTGGCGTGCGACGAGTTGGTTGTAGAAAACTGCCGATGCAAGCGTTTGCTGATCACGCCAGCTACTACCATCTGCGCTGGTCACAGGCGCGGAAGCGCGATCTTTATGATCGAACAGTCAGCGTTGCCCAGCGGCGTGCTGGACGCCTTGGGGATCTCTCCCACGCCCTTTCCCGCTCAATCTACTGTCTGAGATAGTAGATTGAGCGGGTGTGGATCGACGGCGAAACGGACACGAGCCGGTCACGACCGTGGCGACGGCACACGAGACCGCATGCGGTGCTCGGGCTTCTCCCGGTCAGCTGCTGGGTGGTGAGCCTCGTTCTGGACTTCGCGTCCCGCTCGGCCGCTGACCCGGTGCCAGATGTTCGAGCGGCCACCTCGCTGATCGGATGGGGGCTGTTGGCCGCGGGTGCCGCCGCGGTGGCGGGATTCGTCGACTCGCTGCCGATTCCCGCACGCACCAAGGCGTTCCGCATGGCGCTGGTCCACTTCGGACTGATGACCGCAGCCTCCATCACCTTTCTCACGAGCTATGTGCTGAGGAAGGCTGAGCCTCTCGACCAGCCCGTCGGCGTGCAGGCGCTCGCGGTGTCGTTGATCGGCGCGGTGTTCCTCCTGGCGGGCGTGGTCAGCGGAGCGCTGCTGGCTCATCGGCGCGTCTGAGCCGCCGACCCGCGACCGCCGCGCCCAGTCCCGCTACCACGAGCAGGACGGCGAACAGCTCGAGCCACGGTGAGAGCCACACCGACGTGGTCGTGCGCAGGTTCACCCGCTCGACCAGGACCTGCTGCGTCCACGGTTCCGTCATGGCCGCGATCGACCCGTCCGGGCGCACCACCGCACTGATACCGGTCGTGGAAGCGACTACCGCGGGCCGGTTGTGCTCCACCGCGCGAACGCGGGCCATGTCGAGCTGTTGCAACGTCTCGCCACGTTGACCGTCCAACATGTACGTCGCGTTGTTGGTCTGCACGACCAGCAACGCCGCACCGGCTACTACCGAGGAGCGTACGAGGCCGTCGTACGCGACCTCGTAACAGATGACATCCCCGATCCGCGTGCCGCCCGCGTCCAGCGTGCCGTCACCACTTCCGGGGCTGAAGTCGCGCGGGATGTACTGCAGCTGCTGTACCCACCGGAACAGGGACCTGCCGGGCACGTACTCGCCGAACGGCACGAGCTGACGCTTGGCGTACTCCGCCACCGCGCCGCGGTCGGGCAGCCACAGCTGCCCCACGTTGAACATGCGTCCGTCCTGGCGCACGATCGCGCCGATCAGCACCGGCCGGTCGATGGCCTGCACGGCCGAGCGAATCGTCTCGGCGATGACGGGGTTGCCCCGAGGGTCGGTGTCGGTCGAGTTCTCCGGCCACACGACGAGGTCTGGCGCCGGGACCCGGCCTGCGCGTACGTCCTCGGCGAGCTTCAGGGTCGCCTCGGCGTGGTTCTGCGTGACCTGGCGCACGCGCACCTGCTCGGCGAGGGTCCGGCCGCGCGGCACGTTGCCCTGCACGACCGCGATGGTGAGATCGCGGTCCGACGAGGACGGGGCGGGAAGTAAACCTCCCCCCATCCACACCAGGCCCGTGCCCAGCACGACGACCAGTGCGGTCCGGCGGCGCGCACCGGACAGGAGCGTCCAGGCGAGTGCTGATCCGGTCAGTGCGGCGAGCAGGCTCAGCAGGGGCACGCCGCCGACGCTCGCCCACTGCAGCGAGGGGGCGTCAGCCTGGCTGAACCCGAGCCTGCCCCACGGGAAACCGCCGAGCGGGAACCGGCCGCGCAGCGCCTCGATGGCAACCCAGCTCGCGGCAACCGCCACAGGCCACCACCGCAGCCCCAGCAAAGCGCGGATCACTACCCCGTGCACGCCGATGAAAAGCGCCTGCACGACCGTCAGGCCGATCCAGGGCAGCAGGCCCAGGTTGCTCAGCCACCACAACAGGGGGCCGAAGAACGCCAGTCCGAACAGGGTGCCGAGTGCGAAGGCCGTACGCGGCCTGCGGCCGACCACAGCCAGCACCAGCAACGCCGGTCCCAGTGCGGCGAGTGGCCACAACCCGGCAGGCGGAAACGCCAGTGTGAGCGCTCCGCCTCCTGCTGCGGCGAGTGCGGGGCTCCGCCATGATCGTCGGACTGCGGTTCTGGTCAACACCGATGGCCACCTCGTTTCTACTATGGATCTTAGTAGAAGATGGTCGCTTGGTGTGGAATCGGCCGAATGGGCGAACGGGCGTACTATCGGAAGTGGTAATTCCGGCCTCGGCAGGTCTACTACCTTCTTTAGTAGGTACGGCGCGGGCTGTCAGCGGGGTTAGGTTCCTGCCGCCGCCCGCAACCTCACGGGCGCATCCCTGCACCATGAGGAGTCCCTGCTATGCGCAGATGGCTGCTTTCCGTTGCCGCACTGGTTGCCGTCACCATGGTCACGACCGCGATCCCAGCCGGTGCGAGCAACAGCTGGAACAACTACCACTGGAACCGTGCAACGTCCTCGACCGTGTTGAGGCTGGCGATTCTCGACAGCGTCACGTCCACGTGGGACGCGAGCCTCAGCCAGGCCAACGCCGACTGGAACCGCTCGCCGGTCTTCGAGAACACCGTCACCGCAAGCGACACGAGCACCACGACGCGGCGGAGTTGTCCCGCCTAGACCGGCCGGGTCAGGGCGTGCAACTACACCTACGGCCAGACCGGGTGGCGAGGGCTCGCCCAGATCAACCTGGCCGGCGGGCACATCGCCTGGGGTACCACCAAGGTCAACGACTCGTACTCGTGGACCAGCGCCGCGCGGCGGCACGTGATGTGCCAGGAGATCGGGCACGACTACGGCCTCGACCACCAGTTCACCAACTCCGGCTCCTGCATGGACTACGCGGGAATCGACAACCCGGCCTACGTTTCGCCCAACACGCACGACTACAACCAGCTCGCCTCGATGTACAACCACGGTCACGGAACGGCAGCCGCGGCTTCCGGTCCCTCCACGACCGCGATCGTGACCGGTGACACGGTGACGTCCGTGCTCTGGACGGACTGATCCTCCAACCGATGCCGGTCGGCGACGGACCCGCATCCTCCGCCGACCGGCATCACCAGCTCAGAGGTGATCATGGCTATGCGCATCGTCATGCCCGTTGTCGTGTGCGCCTTGGTGGTTGGCGCCTGCGGATCGCCTCAACCCGGTAGCCCGCAGGCCTCCACCGCCGCAACGACTTCAGGCAGTGCTACCGAGACCGTGCCGTCCCATTCGCCGGGCGCGCAGAAAGGTCCGGTCGGCACCCTCGACGTCGTTGTCGAGGAGCCGGCTGAGCGAGCGAACTCGGCGGTGCGGTTCCTGCGAGTGGAAAACGCGGACGGCAAGTCGGTTGTGGAGCGGTCGTTCCGCACTGTCCCGGCGGAACTGTCCGAGTACCTGCCCAAGGGGCGCTACCGGGTCGTCTCGTGGATTCGGGACTGCGGTGGCGACTGCCGGAGCAAGGAGGACAAGGACTTGGACGCCCCGACGCGAATCTGCGGTATCCGCGTCGACATCCGCGAGGAAGCCGTCGCGGCGGTCACCGTCGACGCGCCCGCGGAGTCCGACTGCGCGATGACTGCCGGGGGTTGACCGAAGTCGTCCTAGCGAGCCAGGAAGTCGGCGATGCGGTTCGTCCAGGTCTGCACGTCGACGACGGTTGTCGACACGTGCAGGGTTGACTCGGGCAGCAACTCGTGAAGCCGTTCCGCCGTCGACACCGGGTGCAACGGGTCGGTGTCCCACGTGAGGATCAGCGCCGGATGAGGCAGCGCCGCGATCTTTTCGGGCGCCGGCAGGTCCGACTCACCGATGCCGCGCAGGATCGGGGCGAGCAGCTCGTCCGGGATGTCCGGGGTCAGGTCGAAGGCCGGGTAGTCGGCGAAGATCGGCAGAGGTTCCTTCTGCGCCCACTCCTGCCGCCAGTGCACGGCGCCGCGTGACTCGATCACCTCGGCGTTGTTGGTGTACCACTGCCTCGTCTTGTTGGAACCTTCTTCCCACGCCGCCGGCGGGATGATCAGCACGAGGCGGCGGAAGCGGCTGGGCTGAGCGATGGCGGCGCGCAACGCGACGTCGCAGCCCAGTGAGGAGCCCATGAAGTCGATCGGCTCGTCGAGGTCCAGCTCGTCGAGGAGGGCGAGCAGGTCGAGGGTGAAGTTCTCGAAGCGGTAGTCGTCGGCGATCGGGCGGCCCGTCGAGTGTCCGTGGCCGCGCTGGTCGTAGGTCAGTAGCCGGTGATCCGCCGCGAGGGCGTCGAAGTCGAGAAGATGGAGTCGCCGGACCGCCGCGCGACTCAGGAAGACACCGTGGGCGTAGCCGAGAAGTGGTCCAGATCCGGTCAGCTCGTAGGCGATCTTCGCGCCCGCCCTGGTGACATGGCTGTCCTGCATCACTGCCCCCTCAGTGTGGAAGTGGTCCGGCTCGCGGGTGTGCGAGCCGGCCCACCGGGTCAGACGGTCTGCTTGTTCGCGCTGCGGAAGCCTCGCAGCCGCAAGCTGTTGCTGACGACGAACACCGAGGAGAACGCCATCGCGGCCCCGGCGATCATCGGGTTGAGCAGGCCGAGCGCGGCCAGTGGCAGGGCGGCCACGTTGTAGGCGAAGGCCCAGAACAGGTTGCCCTTGATGGTGCCGAGGGTGCGGCGCGCCAGCCGGATGGCGTCGACGGCGGCCCGCAGGTCACCCCGGACGAGGGTGAGGTCGCTGGCCTCGATGGCGACATCGGTGCCGGTGCCCATCGCGAGCCCGAGGTCGGCCTGGGCGAGTGCGGCGGCGTCGTTGACGCCGTCGCCGACCATCGCGACCACGCGGCCCTCGGACTGCAGGCGCTTGACCACGTCGACCTTGTCCTTGGGCAGCACCTCGGCGATGACCTCGTCGATCCCGACCTCGGCGGCCACGGCCCTGGCGACGGCTTCGTTGTCGCCGGTCAGCAGCACCGGCCGCAGTCCGAGGCCACGCAGACCCGCGATCGCCTCGGCCGAGGTGGGCTTGACCGTGTCGGCCACGACCAGCACGCCGCGCGCTTCGCCGTCCCAGGCCACCAGTACCGCGGTGCGGCCCTTGTCCTCCGCCTCCTTCTTCGCGGTGACGAGCTCCTCGCTGAGCCGGACGCTCCACTCCTCCAGCAGGCGAGCGCGGCCCACGAGGACGGCGTTCTCGCCGACGATGCCCTGCACGCCCAGGCCTTCCAGGTTCTGGAAGCCCTCCACAGCAGGCAGTTCACCGACACGTTCGGTGGCGCCCGTGGCGATCGCCCTGGCGATCGGGTGCTCGGAGGCGTGCTCCAGCGCACCGGCCAGACGCAGCACCTCCTCCTCGGTCACGCCGTCCGCCGCGTGGACCTCGACCAGGCTCATCTGCCCGGACGTCACCGTGCCGGTCTTGTCCAGCACGACGGTGTCGACGCGCCGGGTGGACTCCAGCACCTCCGGCCCCTTGATCAGGATGCCCAGCTGAGCGCCACGACCCGTGCCGACCAGCAACGCTGTCGGCGTGGCCAGGCCGAGCGCGCACGGGCAAGCGATGATCAGCACGGCGACGGCGGCGGTGAAGGCCGCCGAGGCACCCGTGCCCGCACCGAGCCAGAACGCCAGCGTGCCGGTAGCGAGCGCGATCACGATCGGCACGAACACCGCGGACACCCGGTCGGCCAGGCGCTGGATCTCCGCCTTGCCGCTCTGCGCGTCCTCGACGAGCTTCGCCATCTGCGCGAGCTGCGTGTCCGCACCGATGCGGGTGGCGCGCACGACGAGCCGCCCGCCCGCGTTGACCGTGGCGCCGACGACCGCGTCACCGGTGGTGACCTCGACCGGCACCGACTCGCCGGTGAGCATGCTCGCGTCGATCGCCGAGCTGCCCTCCTCGATCACGCCGTC
>NZ_FNET01000036.1 GCF_900100275.1 Lentzea albidocapillata subsp. violacea | reverse complement strand
CAGCGGGTCGACGTCCCCGCCCTCCCAGGCTGCCTCGATCTCGCCCCGCAACCGTTCCTGTGCGTCTATGGCGATGTCGAGCTCGACGCTGAAGGCGTCTCGGGCGTCCTCGGATGCGTCCTCGCCGGGGTTGTCCGGAAGCGGGCACACGATGTTGCACACATCGCTGACAATGTCTCGTCGCGTCATAGTCAACACTTTACGCACAGATTTGCGACGATCGCAATTTGTCTACGCTTGTCGTAATCGACTGCGACAGACGCAGACTGCCTCTCGCTTTGTTGATATGTCATCCACATTTACGAGACCCAGCAGTATTCAAACTGATAAGAGCCACTTATCAGCGGCCAGTATGTCCACAATTTGCCGACGTTTTAGTCTATAGTCCGTGGACATGGACACTACCTCTGCGGACCGGTGCGCGCACGAGCGCGACGTCCGGATCAGCATCGAGCGCTCGCTCGCGGCACAGCACCGGGCAAGCCACGTCGCCGAGCTCGCGGCCGCGCTCAACCGCGACGATCTCCAGCGGCAGTGCCAGGCCGAGTGCGGCGACGCCTCACCGTTCCGCGACGTCGTCCTGGCGCCCGCCGCCGTTGCCGAGCAGGACGCGGTCGAGGCGCTGCGGCCGCACCGGTTCGGCGACGAGCTCGTGGACGCGGCCGGGTCGATCGGGCGCGGCGTGCGCCGGCTGCTGGGTCTGGGCGCGGCGTGAGCGTCGTCGAGCACGAGGGCCAGGACCACGCGACGCCCGCGGTGACCGGGCGGCACCCGGCGCTGCGCGACGCCTACACGGCCGTGCGACACCTGCGCGAACGGCAGCACGAACAGCGCTGGCCCAGCGGGTTCGACGAGACGCTCGCACTGCACGACCAGGTCACCCTCGCGCTGCAGGTGTGGAAGCGCGCCGAGTACGCGCACCGCACCACCCATCACGGGCCCAACGCCAAACCCATGCCCAGCCAGGTCGACCTGGTCGCCGCGCTCACCGTCGTGCACCAACTCGTCCGCGCCGACGTCGACGACCTCGAGTCCGCGCTGATCGCGCTCGCCCGCGACGCCGGCGTGACGTGGGAAGAGCTCGCGCCCGCGCTGGAACAGAAGGACCGGCGCGGGGCCCAGCGCTACGCCGACCGACTCGGCCCTGGCGACGTCCTGCACGCACGCACCGTCAGCGCGCTTGCGACACCCGTTGAGGACCGCTCCGCCCCGTAAGCGGACTTCGCGGCGCACGATGTTCAACAGTCCACACAGGAACAGGAAGAGAGAAAAGGCTGATGCCGCAACGGTTTGGTGAGGAAATCTCCGAGGAAGATGCCTACGCCCGGTTGCGCTCGGCGTTCGGGCACGTGACCGACGCCCAGCTCGCCGCCTGGCCGGAGGAAGGCCTGTGGAGCGACCTGCACAAGCGGGCGATGAACGACGAACTCGCGGCCCGTGGCCTGCCCGTGCGGGAGTGGACCGACGAACAGGCGGCGGCCGAGGAACGTGAGTACCAGCGGATTCGCGCGGGCCTCGCGGTGCTGACGACCGCCCGCCTGGCGGAGCTTCCCGAGCCGGACGAGGGCCCGTGGGAGCCGCTGCAGCTGCGGGCGCTGGCGGACGAACTGGCGGACCGCCGGCGACGCCACGCACAGGAAGCCCGGAACGAGCGCGAAGATCGGGCGGACATGCTGCGCTGAGACCTCGTCTCGGTGGCGCAGAGCACCAGGACCACCGCACAGGTCTCGCGGTGGTCGGACACGGACATGCCCGGTCAGCGCCAGTGTCTCGCGGCGATGACCGCCAGGTCGACGCGGAAGAACGCGTCGTCGATCTCCGTGTTCACGTCCTCGACGTCGACCCGCCCGTCCGCGAAGACCTCGTCGTCCTCGATGTACAACCCGACCGGGTCGAGCACCGCGTTCAACGCCTCCAGGTACTCGTTCACGATCGCCTCGACGTCGTGGGCGTCGGCGGTCGGGCCGAGGTGCGCGAGTACCGCTTCCTCCAGGGTGTTGGCCTCGCCGAGGTCGTGCCGTGCGGCCAGCGCGCCCAGCACCCGGCCGCTCACACCGGCCTCATGTGCAGGTCGAACAGGGTGGCGATGTTCGTCGTGTTGATGATCCGGAGGATCACCGGGCGCAGCTCGTCACGGGACAGGTGCGGCACTCGGCCGACCAGGCGCCCGTCGACCAGGTCGACGCCGACGCTGCGCAACCGGGTGCGGATGACGGCCTCCAGGTCACGCTCGACACCCGCGTAGTCGACCTCGTGGGCTGCCTCGTACTTCTCGCGCAGATCGTCGGCGACGTCGTCGTCCAGCAGATCGAGGTGGGTGTCGACGAGGTGGTCCGCGAGGCGCTCGACGTGGACTTCCACCAGGAAACCGAGCGAATGGGCCTGGTGGGGCAGGTACTCGCTCAGGTCGCCGAGCTCGATGGCGGTCGTAGAGGTCATGGCGACATGGTGGCGAGCAGGGGCCTCACCCGATCGAGACACCATGCCGCGTCAACGAACGCCTTGCCCCCGGACAGCAGGCGGCCCCCAGAGCGTTACCGCTGCTGGGGGCCGATGCCGCCATGTGGGGCCCAGGCCGATGGGCGGGTCACAACCGCCGGGCGACCTGTCTATACTGGGGTTGCGACACGCCAGATAGAACCACATAGCTCGACTTGAGCCGCAGGAACGTCAGCCGGGAGCACTCATCGGCAAGCGACTTCCTGGGGCTTTTTGTCGTGTGGAAAGGCTAACACGGAGGGTCTCCGCCGCAAAACGCAGCCCGTGTACACGCACCGGCGGGGGGACCTTTGGGGGGCCCAGCGGAGGAATGGAAGCTGTGCACCGGTCAACAGCCTAGTAGCAGGCTGCGTCGTTCTGCGTCGTTCCGGCGGGGGGTGGAACCTCGCGGAACCCAGTGGAATTAGTTTGCGCAGGTCAACCACGCTAGCAGTAAGTTGCACGGGTTCCTAGTACTAATGTAATCGTGTCAAATTATTCCGTGATCACACGATCTTGAAGACACTCCAAGGCGCCGGCAATTGCCTAACTGGTTTAGACCCTAGTCATTCCAGCTGAGATGTCTACGCCAATTAGTTTTGCAACCCCACAGACTAAATGTATTTCGGAATTGATTTGAGAGGCGAGGAGTCCCTCTGGGGGGATCAGCGGGAGGACCTGCGGGTTTGGCTCCGGCCCGCTGCGCGTGACGCCCGGCACGTGCGCGGTTGGGCGCCAGTTGACCGGTCCACAGGTCTGCTCTCGGTGCGAGTAGGACAGGACTCGTCTGCAACCCCCCGCTGTGAGGGGGTCATGTCACAGAACAGAAACCTTGATCGCGTTTCCATCTAGGCCCGAATGAGTCCTTTGTGACAACAACTTGTCACTCTGTAAGTAGGCGCTCACCTTGGTGTTACTACCGGGTAGCTGACATGAAGAACCGCACCAACCGGGTGAGTCAGCAGGACAGACAGACAACGATGTCCGGCGGGCCAGCGCGCAACGGCGGTCTGGGCGCGCAGGGCGCCGAGCACCGCGGCGGGCGTCACGGTGCCGAGTAGGACCGGGATCGTGGACGGCGAGGCGAGCGACCGCGTGTCCGGCACCGGCGCCCACAGCTGCCGCACCGGCACCGCCGGCATCATCGGGAAGCGCGCGAACAACCCGCCGGCGACCGTGTCGTGGACGTGCCCGTGGGGACGAAGTGCGGCTCGCAGAAGCTCGGGGGACGGGTCGGCGGTGTTGGCGGCCGCCAGGTTGACCTCGGTGAGCAGCAGGTCACCGGCCTGTAGGTGGGCGAGTATCTGCCCGAGCGCGTAGTCCTGGCCCACGGTCCACTCGTCGCCGGCGGGCCTGCCGAGTACGTCGAGCAGCGGCGACGTCTCGTTCTTCGCGCGCCAGCGTTCGACGGCGGCGAGCCGCGCGGCGAAGGCAGGGGCGTCCCGCCACCGGCGGCCCTCGGCCTCCGCGATGTCGTCGCTGGCACGTCCCATGGGAACTGACGTTACGACGTGCCGATCGGGGTCAACACCTCTGAAGCGGAAAGCATCACGAGAGAGGTTGTGATGTTTTCCGCCTCGGGAGTGTGGTCGGCCGTGAGATCGCCGGGTCGGCCTGTTCAGCGGTCGAGGCCGGGCTCGTTGTTCTGCCCAGGTCCGCCGCGCTGGTCTCGATCCTCGCTGGTGTCGGGGGCCTCGGCGCTCAGGCCGGCACTAAATCCCTGTGGGAACCCTTGCGTGGCAAGCCGAACAGCGGCTCGGCCGTCGTTGGCTGGGGCAGAGTCCGTCACTGCGGCCACGGGGTCGTGGAAGGGGGCTCCGGCCTTGCCGTCGAGGAACAGTTCGGGGGCGGGGAACAGGTGGGCCAGCTGGTGTTCGGCGGGGTCCAGGTGCAGCCCGTCGAGGGTCGCGAGTCCCTCGCGGCCGTCAGGCAGGCGCAGAGTGACGTGCTGCCAGTGCTGGCTCTGCAGGAACGCCTTCAAATCGGGGTCTGCCTCGAACAGCTCCGGGCGGATCTCGACCGCTCCTTCCCAGCTGGCCATCGGGATGTCGGTGCCGCTGATCAGGCCCGTAGCGACCCGTAGGCGGGCAGAGCAGGGGATTTCGCGGTCTCCGACCACCACCACGGCAGTCCCGTTCCACTCCTCGGGCATGTCGGTCACCGGGGCCTCCAGTCGCTGGTAGGGGAGTCGAACACGCTCATTTGCTGCCGGAATCGAGGTCGGCGCGCTGGTCGCGGAGTTCCGCGGTGAGCAGGCGCAGTGCGGCTGTGCCGACACCCCACAGGCCGGGGACGCCGCGGGAACCGGTGTAGGCGTCGAGGATTTCGTCGGCGACGTGCGGTTCGCCGTTGAGGTGGCGAACTACGGCCTGGGTGGCGGCGGTCGTCTCGGGTGGCAGTCCCTCGTCGGGGCGGTCGAGCATCCACATCCCGGTGCCGGCGCTCCAACCGGCACCGCGCACCTGCTCGGCAACCAGGAAGGGTGCGAGGTAGGCGAGCTGCCGCATCTTGATCTCGCCCTCCGGGGTGGGCGTGCGGCCGATCCAGTCCCACAGCAGAGCATCGGCCCGGCCTGGGTTGTCGACCGCGACGGCGGCGACGTCGTGCAGTCTCTGCCGGGCCATGCCGTTCGGGTCATGAGTGCCGGGATAGTCCACAGTGGACTCCTCTGGTGTGGCCGGTGCGGCTCATTGATCGGCCTCGTTGTCGTTACGTGCCCGGTCCAGGCGCAGCAGCGCCCTGTTCCAGATCGCCACGGTGCCGGCCGGGAGCTCGTAAGACTCGACGACGCTGCCCAGGCCACCCTGCTGCCGGGGCGTCGCGACGCTGACCTTGGCGGCCAGTCGTTCGCCGCGCCACAGGTGCCGTGCGGCGGTGTTGAGCGACTTGGTCACGGGACCGACCTGGGCCACGCCGAGCACCTCGCGCAGCGTCTGCGCCGTGGTGTTGCCCTCGTGCTCGACCAAGGTCCGGATCAGCTGGACTGCCTGCGGGGTCACCGCCTGCAGCACCTCGACCGCGAGATCGACCGTCCATCCCGGATCGTGCGCTGCCTCCGGCACGTCCGCGGCTGGCTCGACGGGCCGAACCAGTTTCGAGGCGGTCACGACGATTCCGGCGCTCGTCAGCGTCCTGAGCAGACCGCCGGCGCACTGGTAGCACCACCGCGCCGTGCCCTCGTCGTCGTCCAGGCGGATCCGCAGGTCCGCGTCGGCCTCGTGGCAGCCGTCGCAGTCTGCGTAGTTGTGCGAGCGCTGCCCGGTCACGTTCACCGGTACACCGATCCCGGCACGTCGACGTTGCCCGGCCCGTCCAGGTCGACCGGCACCACACCGCCGGTGAGCAGCCCGGCCTGGACTGCGCGGTTCACGCCGGCCTGGCCCGTGGTCTGCCAGTCGGTGAGGTACTGGGACCCCTGGATCAGCACTGTGCGTCCCGTGCGGACCACCGCCGGCCGCCACAGCCCGGTCGGCTGCACGTACGCCTCGGTCCCGACCTGCCCCAGCGGATCGAGCACCTCGAGAACGCCTGGCGCGGCGGGATCGCGCCGGTCGTGCCGGAACCGCACGCGGTACCCGTCGGGACCTGGGCCGGGAGGCTCGGACGCGCTGGTGATCGGGTGCCAGCCGACAGCCAGCATCGACGTGGTGAGCAGGTCGACGCGGTCGGGCCCGGCGCCGGCCACGGTCAGGTCGGCGCGGTAGCTGAGCAGCACGACCGGCGCGATCCCGCCGCGCCGCGTCTCGAACGTCGTCGCCACGACGTCGACCGCGTCCAGCCCGCCCTCGTCGGGGCGCTGCCGGGCGCCCCGGATGGCGTCGATCTCGGCCAGTGTCAGGGTCAGGACCTGCGACGATCGGCAGCCGGGGTGAGCATGCACAGCGGTCTGCAGACCGGCTGCGGTCGCTTCGTCGAGCTCGGGCACGCGCACGATCAGCACGGCCGCCTCGTCGGTGGCCTCGATCCACTGGTCGCACTCCCAGCAGCGGACGCGCTGGGCCCACTCGGGCCCATGCATCCGGGCCACCTGCTCCTGGCCGAGCTCCTGGCCGACCTCGTCGGAGATCAGGATCGTGCGGCTCACTTCGTGCTGCCCTTCTTGCCCCCGCCGGCGGGGGCGTTCTCCGAGGTCCGGGCCGTGTCGAGCGCGGTGGTGAGGTCGCCGATCTGCTTGTTCAGCAGTCCGATCTGCGCCTCGAACGCCTTGCGCACGGTCTCCTGCTGCCCGGCCCACTGCGTCCGGTCGGTGTTGTGGTTGGTGTGCAGGCGGTCGATCTCGGTGTTCAGTCGCGTGGTCTCGGTGTCGTGGCGCGCGATCGCCGTGTCCATGCGGGTCTGCATGGCCTCGACCTGCGCGCGGGCGTTCGCCGCGTCCTGCTGAGCGGCGGCCAGGTCCGCGCGGTGACGCTCCTCGGCCTGGTCGGCTCGCGTCTTCACGCTCGTGAGCTCCTGGCGGAGGCGGTCGAGCTCCTCGCGCGCGTCGACGGCGGCCTGGCGGTCGCTGGCGGCCTGCTCGCGCATCTCCTCGGCCTTCGCAACCGCCTCGTCGGCGCGCTCGACAGCCTCCTCTTCAGCAGCGCGAGCTGCGGCGGCGTCGGCATCGTGTTCCCTGACCTTGGCGTCGGCCTCGGCCTCGGCCCGCCGAACGCGCTGGTCCGCGTCTTTTTGAGCCTGCTCGCGGGCCTCGGCGACGTCGCGCTCGAAGTCGGCCTGGGCCTGGCGCAGGGCCTCGTCGAACTCGGCTCGCGCGCGGGTCACTGAGGCCTCGGCCTCGCCCTGCGCGGTCTCGATGGCGGTCGCGGCGGCGGCGTGTGCGGCCTCGACGTCCTGGTGGGCCTGCTGCTCGGTGGCCTCGACCGTTGCGCGGGCCTGGTCGAGCTGCGCCGTCGTGCTGGCCTCCAGGGCCTCCAGCTCGTCGATCGCCTCGTCTCGGACGGTCTCGGCCTGCTGGGTACGACGTTCGGCCTCGACGCGGGCCCGCCGGTCGGCTTCGGCCCTGGTCTGGGCGGTGCTGACGTCCAGGGCGGCCTGTGCCCGGACGTGCTTGATCTCGGCGCCGGCCTTCTCCGGGTCTTCCATAACCTCGGCCAGTTCCGCGGCGTGGAGCAGCAGCTGCTGCAGCTCGGCGTTGTTGCGCGTCAGGAACTGCTCGCGCTCGTCGAGCACCTGTGACCAGCGCTGACGCACCACGGGCAGTGCCGTAGTGCTGTCGGTGACGGGCTGGTCCTTGCTCAGGGTCAGCACCTCGGGCGCGATCACTTGGCCACCGGCGCGCAGCTTCTTGGCCTTCTCCCGACGCCGATGTGCCCGCAGGGGAGTGTGCTTCGGGTTGTCGCAGAACTGCGGCTCTGGACCGCGCTGGCCGGGCTCCTTGGGCTTCACCGCCCGGCCGCACAACGTCAGCTCCGGGTCCGTGTCGTCCAGGCCGGTCGGCATCACGCACGTCTTGGGCGCTTCGTCGCTGACGGGGTTCGCTCCGGGCTGGCCGTCTGCGCCATTCGGGCCACCGGTCACGGGCTGCTCGCTCATGTTACCCAGTGTACTACAAAACCCATTGCATTGCATCTCGTTTCAGTAGTGAAATGAAATGATATGAAATAGGTTTTTCCCTGTTTAAACGGGGAGATTGGAGACGCGAAGAGGCCCCCCTCGCCGTGGTGGCAAGGGGGGCCTCTTGGATGAAGTCCTCTGCGAGGGTCCGGGAACGGAGCGCTGTCCGCGCTCGACGCCGTGGTGCCGGCCTCGCGTATGGAGTTGTGTGCTGGGGTTCGCCGTGACGGTAAGCCCTGCCCGGTGGTCTCGCCTGGGACGTCGCCGCCGTGGTGTCAAACCCTATCGCACCACCTCGGACCGGGGCAAACGCTACCCGTCGCCCTCCAGGGTGAACTGCTTCCGGCAGACGCTGCAGGTGATCGCTCCCAGGTCGAGCACCCCGCGGGCGATGCGGAATCGGCGGGGCTTGTCGCACCCGCACACCGCTGCCAGCATGCGGCCGCTGGTCGCGCTGCCCGGTGTGCTCGTGGGGTCGGGCAGCCGGTACACGGTGATCGCGGCGTCCAGGGCCTCTACCTGCGCCGCGTAGAGCTCGGCGGTGCTCTTCGTGGCGCTGGTGGCGTTCCAGCCGTGCTTGTTGCCGCTGTTGGCGGCGTCCAGGCCGAGCTCGCGCGCCAAGGACGCGAACTTGATGTTGTGGTACCGGCCGTTGTCGCCGGTGTCGGGCACCTTGCGGACCTCCGCCAGCGCGTGCGTGGCCTCGTGCAGCAGCGTCTCCAGCGTGGCCAGACCACCTCGTCCCAGGCCTTCTCCCCCGACCTCCAGTTCGTGCACGTGCTGCTCGACGTCGGCGCGCTCGCTCTCGGACGCCGTGCGCCGCACCCACCGGCGTGCGGCGAAGTGCCCGAGCTTGACCGATCCGCGCCGGCCGGTCGTGCCCGAGCCCATGGTGATCGCCACGTCAGGCACCTCCGGGTGCCGCGCCTGAATGGCTCGCCAGGTCGCGTCCAGCGCGGTCACCAGCTGCACGCTCAGGGACGGCCCGGCGCCGGCCTGGGGCTCGGTCGTGGTCATCGCGAGATCCTTCCTCGGCCGGACGCGCCCGGTGTTCGTCCAGGTCCGGAGGTTTTTCGTAGGCTACGGGTGGTGGCGGACAGGCCGGTTATCGCCCGGCCTGTCCGCCACCCTCGTGCCGCTGGCCGAAGCCGACGTCGTGCGTCTGCTGCTAGGGGAGGTCCCAGCAGGTCTTCACGTGCGAGGCGAGGTAGGACGCCGGGTCGGTCATGCCACCGACCAGGGCGAACTTCGCCTCGCCGAGCTCCTTGAGCACGTCGAGGGGCGTGAGCTTGTCGTCGGCGTCCATTGCCTGCCCGACGCGGTAAACCAGCACGCCGTACGCACCGGACTTGGTCACGGCCTTCAGCACGTCCGCGGGGAGTTTGAGGCGCAACGCGCGCTTCACCTTCTCCTCCAGCAGCACGGGCCCGTCCGCGTCCGGGTTGTACACGGGGTCCGGACCTGCGGGTACGGCGTGCGACTCGGCGGCCGCGCTGGCCTTGTCGAGCCGCAAGCGCAGCCACCCGACCAGAACGGCGTCGGTGCGCTCGTTGGCCAGGCCGTGCACGTCACGCAGCAGACCGGTGTCGAGCCCGTCGACCACGTGGCGGGCCGCGTCGTCCTGGCCCCCGAGGATCAGCCCGGTCACGGCGCCCAGCACGGTGGCGGCCGCGCGCTCCGACGCCGGCCTCGTAGTAGTGGGGTACGGCATGTGCTTCTCCTTCGTCAGGCGGTTTTTCTTGCTACGCCTCAATTCTAGCGGTTTCCCCGTTTAAACGGGGAAGAATTGGCGCTGTTCAGGCATGCCGAACGGGTGAACCTTGTCCCGCTGGCACGAGAGGTGGCGACACCTGCCCGGCGGTCGCGCCGCTGCCTCGCCGACACCGCTCGGACCTCGGCAAACACCTCCTCCGAGATCCGCTTCCCCCGGCCGACGTCGACCGGGTGCGTGCGCTGGGTGCCGGCGTTGACCGGCCAGCTCGGTCACAGCCTTGTTCGCTCACCGCCTGGCCCTCGTGACGGTGCCGGCGAACCCGTGGTGCGTTCCGCGCGGGCGCAGCTGCAGGAGCACGCAGCTCATCGCGCGGGGCGTGCCGCGGGCACTGGGGGTCCAGGGGGCGGAGTCCCCCTGGTACCACCCAGGCTGACCCCTGCTCGTGCGCCATCCCGGCCGTCCGCGCGTCGATCGCCCTGGCCCGCACCGCGGCGGCGCTCGATGCGGGTCGACCGGCTCGCCGAGCTCGTCATGGCCAGGGCGTCCAAGCCCCTCGCGGGTGCTCGGACCTGGGCGAACGCGGTCGGTGAAGATCAGGGGCGCTGCACACGGGGCGGCGGGCGTCGGGATCCGGCGGAGGTCAAGTTACCGGGGCGGCTGGCTCGTCGCGGCGTGGGCATCAGGGCGGTCTGTACTGCTCGCTGAGGCACGCTGGCGGTGAGGCAGGGCCGGGTGCCGCCGACGCGCCACAGCGGGTCCCTGCGGCCGTGGTGGACGGTCATGGGGGCGCGGTCGAGCACGGCGCGGTCGCGGGCGTTCGCCGTGCCGTCGAGCAGGCGGTCGAGCGCCTCGTCGACGGCCGCGCGGGCGTCGAGCCAGCCGAACCAGAGGTCGCGGTCGTCGGCGCTCATCGCGTCGTTGCGGTGGCGGATCCACTCGATGCGCTCGGCCTTCTCCGCCTCGGGCAGGCCCTCCCACCAGGCACGTTGCCGCAGGCGGGACGCCGCGATCGACGATCCGTGGCAGACACCAGCGGGGTAAGCCTTCTTGATTGCTTCAGTGTTGGCTGAAGTCAGGGCCGGTCGGTAGGCCGCGCGCTGGGCCTGGTGACGGGTGCGCAGCTTGAGCGGGTCCGCCGTCCCCTGGGTGCGGGGGCGGGGGGGTGTACAAGACTTGACACTGGTTTTTGCCAGCTGTGCTCGGATCTGCATCGCCGCAGGTCCGAGCACGTAGAGATCGCAGGCTTGGCCGTCGGCGCGGTAGGTCGCGGCGCGCTGCAGGACGCCGGCGTCGAGCAGCTCGGCGCGGCGCTGGGCCACGGTGTTGTCGGATACCTGAGCGGCCTCGGCGAGACGCCGGACGCTGATGCGGCCCGTGCCCGCCAGTGCCTCGGCGAACACGTCGACCACAGCGGCCATCGACCGGGCCACCTGCGGGCGACGCTGGGCCAGCAGGCCGGTGACGGCCTGGTGCAGGGTCTCGCGCAGCAACTCGACCTCGGCCAGCCGTGCGGCACGACGCTGCTCGGGCGTCATATCCGCCCGATTTTCCGCGTCTGCTACCGGCGGCCGGTCCTCGGTGTCGGCGTGTTCGTCGAGGTCCGGGGCCTTTTCAGAGGCGGGAACGTAAGGCAGGTAGCGGCGCGGGCGGTCGACGTCGGCGGCCTCGCGCACCGCGATGGCCCACCGCGGCCGCCACCCGTCGCGGCCGAGCTCCTCGGCCCGGCTCGGGGCCTCCGCGCACAACCAGGCCCAGGCCTGGTCCTCACTGTGGCCACGTTCAGCGGCCAGCGTCGTGACCACGGCCGACCACACGTAGTGCCGCCACTGCTCGAAACCACCCCGGCGCACGACCTGACACTCGAGAACGCCCTCGAACGCCTGCCGCACCGACGCCCCGGCGCGCGCCCGTTGCATGGCGCGGCCGAACTCCACCCCGCTGTCGGACCGGTCTCCCCGGCCACCCGTCGCCACCGACACCCGCCCGGACCGGGGCGAACGCCCTTTATCCTTCGTGCCGGAAAGCGTCACAGACTTCGGGCGTGAGGCTTTGCTCCACGTGTCGGGAACGGTGACGTTGCTGAACAAAATCGGCGCGGGCAGACCCAGCCGGTGCGGTGAGGCGAGCAGCCGCAGGGACGTGCGGACCGTGATGTCGACGCCCAGGCCGGTCGCGAGCTCCGCGGCGACCTGGCGCAGCTCGTCGACGAGCTGCTCGGGCACGTCGACCAGGACCAGGTGCCGGCCGCCCGGTCGTCCGGACTCCCGCACGACCAGCTCAAGACGATGCTCGTAAGCCCACTTGACCAGGCCTTCTGCGGCGGCGTCGCCGAACACGGGGTCGGCGCCGGCGTCGGTCGGGTCGACGTCGACCGCCCACGCGCCTTCGCGCAGCGTGCCGACCATCGCCCGTGCGCGCGGGAACTCCGCGGCCTTCTCGCGCAGCGTCGCCGCCGTGGCGAACGTCAGCGTCGCGGGCTTACCGCCACGGTGTGGGCGTCCGTCCAGGCCTGGAGTGGCGGTGTCGAGGGCCTGGCCGTGCTCGTCCAGGAAGAAGAACGAGTTGACGAACAGGTAGTCGTCGAGCGCATGGAGCGCCGACAACCCCGCCGGACCTGCGGAAACAGCCAGATCAGGAGGGGAAGTTGTGGGGTACCCGGTGTCCTGTGGCGCACATGCACCGGGCAATGACGACTCCGCCGACGCGGTGAAAACCGTCGGCGTGTCGTTTCGGTGAGTGGAATCTGGCTCAGGGCGTGCGCTACCCTGAAGGCGGCCTCGCAAGCCCGTCTCCTGGGTTCCCAACTAGGAGCACACTCGGTACGACGAATTGGCGTTCGTCTACTGCTCTGAAGTACGGCCCGCGGTCTTCCCAAACCGCCGGCTTTCCCTCCCAACACCTTGATGGCCCTTCCCGGGGCCGAGGTGTGTCTTGAGCAGCTACCTCATGCGCGATGTTCAGTTAGCACCGTGTCGACCCATGCGGGGTCGACGGGTGATGATCACGCGGTCTTCGGCATCTCCTTCCGCTCGGCAAGCTCCTCGACGGCCCTCGCCGCGAGTTCGGCAATCTGGCCAAGGTCAATCTGAACGGCAGGAGTGCCCCTTGGGCGCTCCAGACCGCACACCTTGGCAAAGACCAGCGCGAACAGGTCACTTCGACTGACGACGAGCTCGTTACTGATCAGATCCGCCACGTCGCGGTGCTCCGGAGACGTACGGACGGTGAGTACGGCCGTGTCGTCGGGCCGTTGCTTCCTCGGTGGCATGATCGTCATCTTGCTAGATGCACGATCACTTGACGCAAGCGACACGCCGAAGATCGCGTAACGCACTTTTCCTTCTTCGCAGCTTCCGAACGCTGCTGGCATCGGCTCGGACCGGGCCAAACACGATCTCCCTCTGCGGCGGAAAACATCACGAGGTCTGCTGTGATGCTTTCTGGTGCCGAGGTGACGCCATCGTGCCGATCGATCTCCACCGCATACCCCCTGCGCGCAGGTCCGTTTCCCAAGCCCAGGCAGCACAAAAGGGCTGGAAGACAGTCCTGTCTTCCAGCCCTCTCGCTTCGAACGTTGTGTCGTCGTCGCGCCTAGACCTGCGCGCACTGCCCTGCGGTGTGGGTACCGGGGAGGCGCGGGCAGCGACATTCGCACAGGTCCCGGTACTCGTCATCGCTCGTGATGGGCACGGCGCCGAGCATGTTCAGGCCTCCAGCAGGTGCGTCAGTGAGCGGGGACGGTTTCCGCTGACCCACCAGCGGACCTCGGTCCAGCCGACCGCCGTGTCGCTGTCGTGGTCCTTCTCGGTGTTGGCCATGCTCGTGGTGATAGACATGCGTTGCTCCCTCGGGAGTTGAGGGGCCCGATCGGTGACGTTCTTCGCGGGATAGCACCGTTCGGGCCCTGCTGCGTTTGGACCGTTTCCCCCGGTCTCAGGGTTGTGTGGCTGCTCGATTGATCGAGCGAATGGAAGCTAGCACAGTTGCTAGCAACTTCCCTAGCAAGCTCACTACGCATGTCGCTATGGATGTTGCGCGGAAAACCTCTACGATCCGTGCGTGCTAGCTCCCATACGAGAGATCGACCGCACTCTGGTGATCGCAGTGGGGAACCAGAAGGGCGGAACCGGGAAGACAACGACGACGATCAACCTGGCCGCCGCGCTGCGACTTCATGGCCTGCGCACCCTTGTGATCGACATGGATCAGCAGACCAACGCCAGTAGCGGCCTGGGCGTGGTCGACCCGGAGCTGACGGTGTACGAGGTTCTCCACCGCGATCCGGAGGTGCGTTGCACTCTCGCGGACGCGATGGTCGAAACCGAGTCCGGCGTGTGGCTGGTGGCGGCGAGCGAGGCGCTCATCGAGATCGAGGAGAGTGGCGACGACCCCGGCCGCGAGTGGCGGCTGAAGAAGGCCATCGCCAAGCTTCCCCAGCCACATGTCGTCCTGATCGACTGCCCGCCGAACCTCGGCCGTTGCACGACGATGTCGCTGATCGCGGCCGACGTCGTGATCGCCACAGTGAAGCCCGGCATCGACGAACTCGAAGCCCTCGCACGCCTGGAACGCACGATCGAGCGCATCGTCGCCAACGAGGTCAACGACGGACTTCGTCTCGGTGGCGTGATCGCGGTCGAGTACTCGGGCGGCAGCCAGCTGCACAAGGACGTGAAGAACAAGCTTCGAGGCCGCTACGGGGAGAGGTACCTCGGCGAGGTATCGAAAACGATCAAGGTCGGCGAAGCGAAGGCAAAAAAACAGCCGGTTCTGCTGTTCGCCCCGGACAGCACAGCGTCGGATGACTACAAGGAGATCGCTCGCGGTCTCGCAGGAAGGATCTTGATGTGAGCCCCGCCGCCGGCCTTGGTGACGAGGACCCGTGGGCGCGGCGCGAGAAGGCGGCGGAAGCATTCCTGCCGCACACGCCACCGCCGCCTGATGATGAAGAAGATGCCCCAGACCAGGGCAAACAGACTGCTAGCGAATCTGCTAGCAATATAGCTAGCGAAGCAGGTAGCATCGGTGCGGAGACTCGTGAAGAGGAGACGCCCGTGTCGACGCTGACATCTGTGGACACAGACCTTCCGCCGCCCCCTCCCAGCCATGAGCCGCCGGGGCGAGCGCAGTTCAACCAGCGGATCTTGACCGATCGGCGGAAGGCACTGGACAAGTACCGCCGGCAACACGGTGCGACGTGGCAGGGAATGTTCGATCAGATGGTCGATGAGTACCTGGATCGGCGCGGCCTGCTGCCGAAACCGAAACCTGATCAGAACTAAAAGTGGCTCCGGACGGTGATGGAAGCACCGGCCGGAGCCAAAGCGGACAAGATCGGAGTGAACGTGTCCACGCAGAATGGTACGGCCTTGGAGACCAGGGCGAACGGACCCGAGCAGGTGACGGGTCCCAAGATCAACGGTGCAGGCGATTACGTCCGTGGCTTGGAGGACACCGCCCCGCTGGACGTTGTGGACCGGCCGGGTCGTGGCGAGCTGGTCGAGGACCCGCGGGCGATCGTTCGCGCGCTCAGCGAGCGGGTCGAGGTCGCGGAAGAGGTCGTGAAGCTGACCTCCAAGGACGACCTGATCCAGTCGATGACCCTTGAGGAAGTCGAGCAGGAGCGCGCCGTCGCGCAGCTGCGCCGCGAGACCGACCGCAAGTTCGCGAAGTGGGAGATCGAGCGAGACCTGAAGATTCGCAAGCGGCGGGCCAGGACCGCCGGCCTGCGGCGGTGGCTCGACGATCGTGCGGACGTCAAGGACCACAACGCCGCGACCGGTGACCGGCGCTGGCACCAGCGGGCGCTGCGGGTGCGCAAGCGGCTGACCAGCTTGGACGCGCGGATCGCGACGCAGATCCGGTCGGCGACGTTGTGGAGCAACCTGCTGATCGGACTGATGGTCCTCGGCCTGGCCTACACCGGCGTCGTGGTGCAGAAGAACTTCGTGCCCAGCGGCGACAAGACCGACCCGCTGTACTGGCTGTCGCTGGGCTTGGAGGCCTTGGCCTCGGTGGCGCTGATGGCGCTGATGCGCCACGAGGGCCGCGCGGCACTCGCCGGCATCGTGCGGTCGACGTCGGCGGCGTTCTGGGGCTGGATGGTCAAGGGCGCGCTGCTCGGAGCCTCGTTGGCGGCGGCGGCCGGGCCGTCGATCAAGGCCTGGGACGTGATGGACATGGTCCGCACGGGCTGGGCTCCGGTGCTGGTCGCGGCGGTGCTGCTGATCCACGACCGGATCTCGCGCGGCGACGCGGAGATCTTGACCAAGCTGCACGGCGAGGCCGGGCGCGAGGGTCTGCGGGACCTGGTCGTGGTGACCGAGTTCGCGCTGAAGGAGAAGCTGCTCGTGCCGTCGCAGGACAACAAGCCCGGTGAGGTCGCGCCGAGCGCGACGAAGATCGCGTCGTTCTTCCGGATCAACAAGACCGACGCCGCCCTGGTGCGCGAGGAAGTGAACACCCGCGCGGCCGCGACGGGGAGCTAGCGCGTCCAGGCGCCGACACGCCTGTTCGCCCTGGTCTGCCTAGGTGCGGGCCCACGAGAGAATGCTGATGCCGCGTGCTCACCGCACGCGGCATCAGCCGTTTGGGGGTTCAGTCATGGATTCGACGACGTGGCGGATGTGGGACGGTCCCCGCCCGGACGATGTCCGGCTCGGACCGATGCCGGCGGGCGCCACCACGCTGCTGTACTGGGAACCTGCCGAAGTGACCTTCGGGGACCATCCGGTCGGCTGCTGGGTCGCGGAGCCGCTGGTGAACGGTGCGCGATCCGACCGCGACGACCTCGCCGCCGTGGTGGTCCTGGAAGACGAGCCAACGGCCGACCTCGACGTGGTGCTGGCCGCCTACAGCCACCAGGTGCGGCCCGCTGTCGCCGTCGGCCTGGTGGAGGGCCTCACGCTGACGGTCACCGGTCGAGACCTTCCTGCGGGGCAGCGCACCTACCTGTGTCCCGCGGTGGCCGTGCGGGACCTCGTGGTCGGCTGACCACCAGTCTGGTCCGTGCGTGGTCCATCCGTTGTGGACACCTGAACTGGACACTCGGACCGGCTCGACGTCGTTGCGGGCGTGTGCATAACCGCAGGTCTGACTATGCGAGGCCGGTGTGGAATGTTGCGTCGGCGCTGGCGTCGACGGCTGTCGTTCTGGGATGATCTGCTTCGGAATCGTTGTGCCGCAACGCGTCGCGACATCCGCTGACTGACCGCAGACCGGTCGGGATGTGCCCGGCAAGACGTGGAGGATCATGTCCGAGAACGAGGATCTCGTTGCACGGCTTACCGAAGCCGGTCGGTCCGCCGGCGGGAACGTGCTGGGCCCGGACGGGTTCGACTCGGTATCCGACGTCTACCGCTACGGCTACTGCCACGCACTCGCTCTCACGCTGAACGAGCGGACCGGCTGGCCGATTGTCGGCCTGTACACGAAGAAGCACGGCCACATGGATCACTTCCTGGTGCGGCGGCCGGACGGGTTGCTGCTGGATGTAACCGGCGCGCACACCGACGTCGAGGTGCTGCACGCGTGGGGTTCGTACGGTGAACATGCCGACTACCACTCGGTTCGACCGGCCTCCGTCGAGCAGATCTGGGCGGAGGTGAACCGCGACGACTCGGAGGACCCCGGCGACGTCGCGCAGCTGTCCCAGGAGGTCGCTGACGTGCTGTTGGCGCTGCCCTGTGGTGATGCCGCCCCGGCCGTCGCGGCGGGCGTGCGGCGGGCCTCACAGCTCGCGGCAGTGGCGGCTCCGACGCCGATCGCCGCCGCCCTGGCCGAGCACCGTGAGGATGAGGTTCCTGGCGGCGTCGGGCGGGTGTCGCGCGAACTGGCGGCCGAGCTCGTTCGCTGACCCACTGCATGCGAGAGGGGCCCGGCATCTCGGATGCCGGGCCCCTCTGACGTGTGTGGCTAGTCCTGGCCGACGCGCTCGGCGTCGACGACTTCGGCGAGGTCCTCGCGGTGGCCGAGCTGGTAGAAGGTGGCGGCGTCGCGGAAGTACTCGTCGGTGACGATCGCGTAGGCGCCGCCGGCGCGAGAAGCGCGGGCGAGCTGCAGGTAGATGTCGGCGCGGCAGGCGGGTGCGTCAGCGTCTATCACCAGTTCCAGTGCTGTGGCCAGTGGCCCGAACGCCTTCTGCGGGGTCGCGGCGTTGACGAACACCGCGGCGGTGGCGGTGAGCAGCTTGGCCTGGCCGATGCGGTCGTGCAGACCGCTGAGGGTGGTGGCGGCCTGGTCGAGCTCGTCGAGCGCCTCGTCGTGGCGGCCCTGGCCGGTCAGCACGGCCGCGAGGTGCCGGCGGTGCTCGACGATGCTGTGCCGGTGGCCGTGCGCGAGGTCCAGGGCGAGTGCGTCGCGGAGCTCGGTTTCGGCGGCGTCGAGGTTGCCGGCGGCCTGGTGGGCGCGGCCCCGCATGCCCAGGACCACGGCCAGCACCTGGTCGTCGGCCTGGCGGGCGTGCTCCTCGGCCTGGTCGAGGGCGTCGAGTGCGCCGTCGTGGTCGTGCAGGTTGGTGCGGGCGTCCGCGAGTCGCGCGAGGAAGGTCGCCATGCGCTGGTGGTGACGGTGTTCGCGGGCGTCGTGCTCGGCCTTGTCTGCTGCTGGTGCGGGGTCGAGGTGCAGGCGGTTGACCGCGACGATGCCGTGGTGGGCGGCGCGTTGCCGGTCGCGGTGGTGTCCACTGTGGCCGGTCAAGCCGAACACCGCCTCGGCGAGGGTGGCGCACAGTTCGGGCCAGTCCCGCTCGATCAACTCGGTGAGCAGCCCCATGAGCGTCTCGCGCTCCTCGAGGAACCACTCCAGCGCGCCGATCCTGTCGGCGCAGTGTGGTTCACCGGGCGCCGTGTAGACCTTGGCCAGTCGCGGTGCGTGCGGGTCGAGCGTGAGGTCGGCGTGTACGGCCTGCAGCACGAGGTGGTTGCTGCGCGCCCTGGCCTTCAGGACGCTGCTGACGGTGAAGCGGCCGATGCCGCAGAGCTGGACCAGGCCGTGCTGTACGAGCTCGCGCAGCACCAACGAGGCGTCGGGTTCGCCGGCGTCGAGCAACGCGGCGAGGTCGTCCAGGCCGAAGTCGCCGGGCGGGTCATCGGGTGGGCTGACCAGCCCCACGAGGGCGGCGCGTGCCTGTGGTGTCAGGTCCTGTTGCGACATGGTCAGCTCCGATCGGTAACGAGATCACGCAGTGCGCGGATCAGCTCGGGGATGGGGACCTCGGCGAGTGCGGCGAGGTGTTTCAGCGCAGCCGGAGGGAGTTCGACGAAGTCCGGGCTGGGCCTGGTGTCGAGCGGGGTGCGATGGCCGTCGCGGATTCCGAGCCACCGCTGCAGCGGCTTGACCGCCCTGCTGGTCGACCGGGCCAGCTTGTGACGGTCGACCTCGATGACGCCGCTGCGGCCGGACGGAATCGCCATGCGGGCGAGTGCGCGGCGCAACACCTCGTCGGCGGGGACGCCCAGCACCGCGCAGACCTCGACGAACCGGTTGATGGTCATGTTGCGGGTGCCCAGTTCCCAGGTGGCCAAGGTCTGCGTGCACGGCACGGTCACGTCGTCGTCCTGGCCATCGCTGGAAGTCGTGGCGTCACCCTGGTCTTCGCCGGTGACACCGGCGTTCATCGCGTCGCGGAGTTCGCGACGGGTCCACTTGCGGGCTTTGCGCGCGGCGAGAAGGAGCGCGCCGATCTCGCGCTTGAGAACGTCGAGCTCGGCGCTGGTGATCTGCATCGGATGGGTCTCCTGATCGTGAACGTGATGCGGCCCGGCTCCGGGGGAGGCGATGGGGAGCCGGGCCGCTGGGGGGAGGGGGCGCACCGAGAGGGGTGTGATCGGGATCGGTGCGGGCCGCGCCCTCGTGGACTTTGAGCGTGCGAACGGAGGCAGTCAGGGTTTGAGGAGCTGCCACTCGGTGTCGTTGTCCTCGACGATCCAGCCTCTCGGCCGTGGCAACGGTGCCTCGTCACGGGAGAACACGGAGCCGGAGAACAGCTGCACGGTGGTCTTGCCGGGCTCGCGGTTGACCGGCCCGTCCGAGTAGGTCTTGCGGACCACGCCGCGGCGGGTGCCGTCCGGGGTGATCACCTCGTCGCCGGTCTGCAGCTCGACGGTCGTGCGCGTCGGGTTCGGCTTCTCGGTCATGTCAGCCGCCCGCCATGTCACGGCGCTCGACCTCGATGACCTCGCGCGTCCAGCTCGCGACGACGACCGCGTCCGCGCGAAACAGGAACGCCTGGTTGAGCAGCGTGCTCGGGCGGGAGCGGTCATCGACGATCACGGCCCGGGTCACCTGGGCGTCTCCGCCGGGCAGCAGGACGAACAGGTTCGCCACGCCGTTCTCGTGCAGCGCCAGCGCGTTCACGACACCGCTGGGGACGTAGCCGACGCAGGGCACGGCGATGGGCCGGAAACCGAGGCGGCGCAACGCGTCCAGCTCGTTGTCGAGCTCGACGCTGCTGTCCAGCGGGTCGACGACTATCGAGGTGCCGCTCATGCGCAGGCCTCGGTGTTCGCGAGAGCGGGATGCACGTCGGCGACCTTCGCGCCGACCGGCAGCCGTCCCGCGACGTCCACAGCGCGCCGCAGTGCGAAACGCAACGGACCGGCCTGCAACCCCACGAACATCAAGGTTTCGCCGCCGGGCGTGGTGAGGGTGACCTGGCCATTGCCGGTCACGCCGATCACCAGCGTGGCCTCGTGGCCGTCCTCGTCGACGCACTTCACCGCTTCGCTGAGCAGTGCTTGCGGCGGAACGACTGCCCGCCTCGGAAAACGCCACCACATGACCGACTCCCCGGTTGTCGAAGGCTTGGGAGAGGCGGTCGGAGCCGAGTACATCCGGGATGACGACTCGGCCCCGACCGCTGCGCCTGCGAGGCGGCGGGGGATTCCGGGCCTGGAGAGGGAGACCGCCCGGAGAACCGCCGTCACATGCGACTACGGTGCTCCCGCACCGTCCTCCGATCGTAGCTATTTAAATAGCTAGTGTAATACCCTGATCGGGTGGTCTGACGGGACGAGCGGGGACCACGCAGGGCAGACTTGGTCATCGAAACCAGGAACACCCGAGCGACGGAGGTACGGCAGTGGCGGTCCTCGACGATGCCCTCGCACGCAAGTGGCTGACGGCGGTCGAGCTGGCCAACACCCGCGACGAGGCCGGGCTTACCCAGACCGCCCTCGCCAAAGCACTTGGGGTGTCTCAGGGCCTTGTCGGGCACTGGGAGAAGTGGAAGTACTTCCCCAGTGAGGACCATCTCCGCAAGTGGTACGAGGTGTGCGGCGCACCGGCGGAAGCCGCGGACCTGCTGGTCGAGCTGGCAACCCGGCCGGAGTCGCGCAGCTGGCTGGCGCGGTGGAAGAAGATCATCCCCGATGACCACTTCACGCGCCGTTACCTGGGCGCGGAGGGCCTCGCGGCCGGGCTGTTCATCTACGTCCAGATGTATGTGCCCGCGCTGTTCCAGATCCCGGAGTACGCGGCGGCCGCCACGGCGCCCAGCGCGCGAGTGCCACCCGAACACCAGCAACTGATCGTGGATCTCCGCATGTACCGCCAGCAGCGCGTTCTCGACGGAGACCTGCACGTCACCACCGTGATCGAGGAAGACGCGCTCGACCGGCCGATCGCTGGCCACGACGTGATGCAGGCCCAGCTGCGCCACCTGCTGACGATGGCGGAACTGCCGAACTGCGATATCCGCATCATCCCGCGCGACGCCGGCAGGCACGACGGGCTGGAAGGCCGCTTCACCATCAGCCATTTCCAGTCCGCGGCAGGCCTGCGGCAAGCCGGTCCTGTCGTCTACGTGGAGATCCCGGGTGACGCCGTCTACGTGACGAAGCAAGATCGAGTCGCTGCGTACACTAAAAGTTCTGAACTCCTGGCGGCCACCGCCCTCTCCAGGGCTGAGACGATCAAGGCCATCGAGGCACGGTTGGCCGCGTGATCACCGTCGGAGGTGAGTACGTCGTGACCGCCACACTGGGCCGGGCCGGATGGCGAACATCGACCTTTAGCAGCAACGGCGTCGACTGCGTGGATGTCGACTTCACAGCTGAAGGCACAGAGATTCGGCACAGCAGAGCCCCAGAGGGGCCTGTGATCGCCTTCACGCCGACGGAGTGGAGCTCATGGCTCACCGAGGTCGTGCGTGAAACGCCGAGCAACACCAACGGCGCAGTCGAGGTCGTGGTCGGCGTCCAGGGCTCGTGGATCGTCCATTCGACACGGACGGCTGAGCAGATTCTGTTCAGCCACGGCGAAGTAGAGGCGTTCCGCCACGGTGTTCTCGCTGGCGAGTTCGACCGCGACGCCATGCTGAACGACGCCGGCCTGCTTGCGCAGGCCTCGTAACAGCAGGTCAGCAGAAGGGGCCGCTCTCGGGGGAGAGCGGCCCCTTTTCTTGTGTCCCAACGGCTATGAGTCGAGGTCGGTCAGCGCGAGGGTGATCGGGACGGGAGCGGCGGTGACGGTCGCCAGGCCCGCTGTCTTCACCACGTTCTCCTCGGCGTACTGGCCGCCGTCCAGGCGATATGCGGTGAGCGTCGGTATGGCGCGCAGGTCATCGGGCTGGTCGACGGTCCACAGGAACGGCACCGCCGCCGCGGCGTAGCCGGCCATCTTGGTCTCGCGTTCGGCGCGCGGGTTGCCCGGCGACCAGACCTCGACGGCCAGGGCGAGCTCGTCCGCGGCGAAGCTGGCGCCAACGGGCTTGCGGGTCAGGACCACGACGTCCGGGATCAGGGCGGTGCGCCAGGCCGTGGAGATCCTGACGTTCACCGCGGGCACCACGTGCAGGTCGGTGCGCCCGGCCGCGCGCAGGGCGTCGTCGATCAGCCGCGTGAGGCGGTAGGCGAGGTGCTGGTGCTCGCCGGAGGGTGCTGGGGTCAAGTGCAGATGTCCAAAGATCAATTGGAGGCGCGACCCGTCGACGGGAGTGGGCAGTGCCAGCCAGTCCTCGACGGTGTACGGGCCGATCAGCGGGTGTTGCAGAGCAGTGGACACGCTTCACCTCCACAGATGTCGCTCCGTGCCCAGTGTCGCACGGTGTTCATCGGCCGTGTTCGTGCTCGCGTGAGGGCTGCCGCGCGGTGGCCGGGCCGGTGGCCGTGTCGGAACCGCCGTGCAGGGCGTCGTGCAGAGGGACTGGTGCGGCGGCGGCCGCCAGGTGCGCCGGTGAGCGTCCGGTCATGCGGGCCGCGGTCGCCCGGACGGCTTCGAAGCTCATGCGGGTGGTCATCAGCAGGTCGCCGGGGGTCAGGCCGGGATGCTGGGCGGCTTTCTGGACGCTGTCGGCGGCGTGCAGGGTCAGGCGCGCGAGTGACCCGCGCAGCACGAGATCGGCGTCGTGGCCGGGGGAGAGGCTGGGGAGACTGGTGCTCAGGCCGATTAGCTGGTCCGGGGTGAGGCCGGGGCCGTTGTGCAGTTGCAGGCGCTGTTGCGCCCACGCGACGGTGACGGCGTCGACCTGCTGGCCGGTGGTGTGGCGGGTCTCGTGGATCTCGCGGGCGGCGCGGTAGGTGTTGGCGATGGCCGGATCGGTGAAGTCTCCGGCGAACAGCCTGCCGCTCAGTTCGTCGAGCAGTGCCGGCGTGGCGAGCACGGCGCCGATGAGGCCGAGCTCGGCCTGGGCGAGCTGCTCGGGGTCCGGGGGCTCGATCATTTCGGGCAGTTCGGTGGCCGCGGCCTGGTCGAGCTCGACGGAACGGCCGGTGAGCGTGGTGGCCGGTGCGGCGTCGAGCAGCTGCAGGACTGCGGCGGGGCGGCCGGTGAGGGCTTCCCAGCGTTGCTGGGCGAAGTCGACCTCGTTGATCGCGGCCTCGACGGCGTCGAGCATGTTCTGCAGGTCCGGGGTGTTCTCGGCGATCTGGCCGACGCGGATGCCGGCGTTCTCGACGGTCCGGCGGATCGAGGCCTCCAGCACCATCGCCCCGTAGGCCTGGGGTTGTGCCCGGTCAGGGTACGGGGCTAGGCGCAGCAGGGTGTGCAGGCCGGGAGCGGTGATCAGGCTGACGCCCAACTCACCGCTGGCCTGGATGCGGTCGTAGATCGTGACCGGGTCGACGCCGGGCACCGTGAGGTCGTCCAGCGGTGCCGGCCTGGCGGGCCCGGCCGCGTCGGCCTCGGCGACCATGTCACGGATGTGGGCGTAGATGACCTGGTGTGCGGGCTGGCGGAAGTCAGTGGGGTGCAGCCACTCAAGTTCCCGGACGCGGCCGGGGCGGTCGAGCAACGCGCCCAGCAGAGCGCGCTCCGCGAACCCCAGCGCGTTCACGACCCGCTCCTGGGCGCGCGGTTGGCAGCCTGGCGGGCCGCGTCGGTCGCGGCCGCCAGGCGCTCGGCCTGGCGGGTGAGCATGACGGCCTGGTCCTCGTCGGCGAGCTGGTAGTGCTGCTGTCCGTCCGCGACGATCCACCACCTGCCCCGCAGGGTGACCGGGCCTGGCACTCCCTCCGGGAACAGCGCGACGGCCTCACCGGCGGCAAGGTGCGTCTGCATCTCGGCCTGGGACTTCACGACCTGGCTCATGGAACGACGTCCTTCCTCGGCTACCTGCACAGCGGCGGACCGCCGACGCTCTTGTAGTAGGCCTCAGGGTCGACGGGTTTGCCCGCGACATCGATCTGGAAGTGCAGGTGCGGGCCGGTGGACTGGCCACGGTTGCCGACAGTCGCGATGAGCGTGCCGGCCTGCACCTGCTGGCCTACGGCGACAACGTAGGTCTCGACGTGGCCGTAGATCGTGACCACGCCGCCGGCGTGCTGGATCTTCACCCACTGGCCGTATCCGGACGCGGGCCCGGCGGCGATCACGGTCCCGGCCGCTGCGGCGCCGATCTTCACGCCGATGGGCGCGGCGAGGTCCAGGCCGTAGTGGAACTCACCCCAGCGCGCACCGAATCCGCTGCTGCAGTCGGCTTTCGTCCCGATCAACGGATAGACCCACGCTCCGCCACCGCTGGACAGTCCGCCGTCCGGGGCGGTGAACTCCGCGGCATATCCACGGATGATCTTCACGTACTTCTGGGTCTCCTGGTACGGCGGGATTCCGCCGTAACGCAGCACGGCACCGAACCCGGCGTTGTAGGAGGCCAACGCCAAGTCGATGACGTCGCCTTTCAGGCCCGCGCGGCGGATCTGCCCGACCGAGTCGCACAGGTACTTGCCGGCGGCGGGGATCGAGTCGCCCCAGTCGAACGGGCTGTTGACGCCGTTGCCGTTGTAGTCCTTGCCCACCGCCGCCCACGTGGAGGGCATGAACTGCGCGAGGCCTTGGGCCCCGACCGGGGAGACGGCGTTCTCGTTCCACCCGGCGCTCTCGTGGCGCAGCAGACCCCCGAGCAGGGGAGCAGTGATCTCCGGGCACATCTTGGTGCTGGCGATGATCAGCGCACGATATTTCTCCGGCACCGCGCCGGACTTGAGCTCACCACCGACCGGCACCGTGCCGGCCAGTTTGCTGATGTCGCTGATCTGCACGGACGCGCCGCACATGACCAGGCTCAGCATGAGCCCGAGGAACCCGAGCACACCGCCGCCGACCGCCATCGTGGAGGACTTCGTCATCAGCTGTCCTCGACGTCGATCTCGGCGCGGTCGACCAGCCACCCGGCGCCGGCCTGCACGAGCGTGCAGTAGACGTTCACCGCAGCCAGCTTGCTCGGCTGACCGGTTTCGGGAACGAGCTCGCGCTCGACGCGGGCACCGCGGTGCGCCTCGCCAGGTTTCGCCGGCGGAGGCTGGTCACCGGTGTAGGTGACAACGGTGGCCTGCACCCGTGCGCGGGCCTGAGTCCACTGTTGCCAGTCGAGGTCCCGGCCCTCACCGGCGGTCACTGTCTGTTGTAGACCCACGGTGCCAAACCGTTGGGCGGCACGCGTGCGAGCCGCCAGCGGGCCACTGTCCGTACGCGTGTCGACCGCCAGATAAGCAGCGGCGAAGGAGTCGCAGGCCTGGTCAGCAGGGAGTATCTGCGTAGAACTACGAGGGTCTTGCGCTGCGGTCGGTGTTACGGTAGTGGGACCTGGATCGGGGGATACAGGCTGTGAGGAAGTACAGGCCGCGAGTGCCGTCAGTCCACTGAGGACGACGACGGCGGTCCGGCCACTTCGGAGTCCGAGCCTGCATGTGGGGGGTCCAAAAGTGACAACAGCCTCGACTTGAGAAACCGCCACTCGCCACCGAGCTTGCCACCGGGCACGTCGCCCTTCGTGGCGAGCTTGCGCAGCGTCTGCACCTTCAGGCGCAGCACCGCGGCGGCCTCCTCGACATTGAGCACCTCGGGCAGCGCCTCGATCTGCTCCCTGGTCAACGGAGCCGGCGACCCCACATTCGACTGAGCGTCGGAGTTGTCCTGCGTCATGGGCCATCTCTCTGGGTCGCCTCACCGGTGGTAGGTGGATCTTACTGTCCGCACTGACCCATCAGCATACGGTTAGATGCGACCTCAAACAACGCCAAACAGTGATATCCGTGCGTTTACGCTCGGATAAGCTGTCATACAGTCATTTACGCTTGCATATGTCCGGATTCGCTGTAGTCTCATAGTGTGACGACTCAGCTCTTTTCCGACGTAACCGGCGGTCAGACCGGCTTTGTCGGGGCTGTACGTTCGACGCCCCGCGAGGCCACGACGCACCCTGAGGTGGCTCCTGTGATTCCTCCGCCCCCGGCCTGGCGCCAGATCCCGGAGTGGCGTACTGCGGTCCCGCCCTGGCAGGACTGCGGCACTCCCACGCCCTGGTGGTGGTGGGTCGGAGTCCACGGCGGCGCGGGCGTGACCACCCTGACCCGCGCGTTCCCAGCTATCAGCGGCGACGCTCGCCGGATGCTGCCCGCGGGCCCGCAGTTCGGGCAGAGCCCGTTCGTGGTCGCGGTCGCCCGCACCCACATCGAAGGCCTTCAGCACGCCCAAGACCTCGCCCGCCAGCACGCCTCCGGGATGGTTCCGCGCGGCATGCAACTGGTCGGCCTGGTCACGGTGGCCGACGCCCCAGGGCGTCTCCCGCCTCCCGTGCGCAAGTTCCACAAGCTCGTCGCCGGCGCGTTCGAACGCGTCTGGGAGATCCCGTGGATCGACCAGTGGCGACTGTCCTCCCCGGACCCCCGTGCCCCTCTGCATCCCGCTGTCACGGCAATGGCCTCGGAGCTGGCGACCGTCGTCGGCTTGCCCCACTAGGAGAGATAAATGTCGATTCACCAGATCACTCACACGCTGGGCGAGTTCCTGGCCGCTCAGCCGGGCGTACCGAACCCCGGAGTCGGAGAGGCCCCACCCGGAGCGGCCAAGCTGCTGAAGATCCTCGGCTGGGCAGCCTGGGTCGTGTTCCTCTGCTGCGTCGGCGGCATCCTGATCGTCTCGGGCAAGATGGCCATCAGCCACAAGCGCGGCATGGGCGGCGGCGAAGAGGCGTCCAACCTCATGTGGCCGCTCATCGCGGCCATCGTCGGCGCGTCCGCCTCGGGCATCATCGGCACGATCCTTGCGGTGCAGGGATGACGAACGGTCAGCGGGACTCCTTCGACGACACCCCGGCAAAACGCGGTGGGTGGATGTGGTCCACGTCGGCGCTCGTCGTGTCTGCGGTGGTCCTGGTGCTGCTGCTCGTCGGCGGCGCCGCAATCGTGGCGATCTACGGCGGAGACGGGTCCCAGGACGCGCAACCGACGACGCCAGCCAGCACCCCGACCCAGGCCACCAGCACCACGGGCTCGGCTCCGGAAGGCGACCAGACACCGCCCACCACCACACCGGACACCCAATGGGACCTGGTCAACCGCGTCGCGGTGCCGCGATCGTCGGCGGTGGGACCGCGATCTGTCGACGGGCCGGTGCACTCCGGTTTCGCCCGCAACCCCGTCGGTGCGCTGTTCGCGGCGAAGCAGATCGACACCCGCAAGCTCGTCACGCCTGGTGAAGGTTGGCGACAGGTCGTCGAGAAGCAGGTCGCCCCAGGCCCTGGCCGTGACTCGTACATCGCGGCGCGCGCGAAAGTCGATGCTGAGGCACCTGACGATCGACTGGGTAACACCGCTGGCTTCCGGTTCGTGACGTACACGCCGGAGCTCGCGGTGATTCAGTTCGTCACCCGGTTCCCCGCCTCAGGAAAACTGCAGGTCACCAACCTCACCGTGCAGTGGGCGAACGGTGACTGGAAGCAGGTCCTGCAGCAGGACGGCAGCAGCAGCCCGACCGCTCAGCCGGTCAGTGACCTCACCGGATTCGTGGCCTGGAGTGGGGTGTAGCCATGCCCGGAATCTGCGATGCGCCGATCATCGGCGAAGCCTGTGACGCTGCAGGTGAGGCTGCTGGGGCAGCGGCGGAATCGGTGTTCGGAGCCGCTGCGCGGAGCTCGGCTGAGGGCTTCGGGAAGATGGTCGAGCTCATGACCACCTTCTGGGTGCAGGTGCCGACGCCGGCACTGGACGGCGCCCAGAGCCCAGTCGCACTGATGCGCGAGTACACCTCGTGGCTCACTGCGGTGGTGGGCATCTTCTCGATCTTGATCGCCGCTGGTCGCATGGCTCTGTCGCGGGAGGGACGAACAGCGGCGGACTCCGCGAAAGGCCTGCTGCACTTCGTGCTGCTCTCCTCGGCCGGTGTGGCGGCGCTGTCGCTGCTGGTCGAGTTCGGTGACGAGTACTCGAAATGGGTGATCGATAAGTCCGCCGGTGGTGACCTCGCGAAGACGCTGGTTCCGCTGACCACGTTGACGCAGCTCATCAGCCCGCTGGGGTCGTTCGTCGTCCTGATCCTGGCTCTGCTGGGAATCTTCTCTGCGCTCGGTCAGCTCGGCCTGATGTTCATCCGCTCGGGAATCTTGATCATCCTGGCGGGCATGTTCAGCCTGGTGGGCGCGGCGGGCATCAACTCCGGCGGCCGTCAGACCAGGGACAAGGTCGTTGCCTGGGCGCTGGCGTTCGCGTTCTACAAGCCGGTCGCGGCGACCGGATACGCCGGGGCGTTCCTGGCCACCGGCAAGGGCTCGGACGTCGCGACGAAGATCAGCGGCATCTTCCTGATCTTCATCGCAATCCTGGCCCTGCCCGCGCTCATGCGGGTGCTCACCCCGGCGGTGTCGGCGGTGACCTCCAGCGGATCCGGTGGCGGTGCGGCCGGTGGCGCGGTCGCCTCCGGCGCGGTGCAGATGGTCGGTGGCATGAGCAGGTCGTCGTCGGGCTCGGCCCCCAGCGGCGCGAGCAACGGATCGAACCCCAGCGGCGCCGGCCTGGTCGGCGCGAACGGCCGAAACGGTTCCGCAGGAAGTGCCGGTACGCAGGGATCTGAAGGCTCGGCGCAGTCCGGAGCCGCAGGTGCGGCTGGTGCGAAGTCGGCGGCCGGGGCACAAGGCGCGTCCGGCGCGGCGGCCGGAGGAGCCAGTGGCGGCGCTGCGGCGGGCGCAGCCGGGGGACCGGTCGGTGCCGGAATCGGAGCCGCGATCAGCGCAGGCACGCAGGCGACCGGGGCCATCAAGCAGGCGGCCCAAAAAGCTGCTGACCAGGAAGGATCGTAATGAGCCAGCAGTTCACCCAGCAGGGACCGCCCACGTACGGGCACTGGCGCAAGCCACGCTCGGCCGGTCTGTTCGGCCTGGGCACGGCGGGCACCGCGTTCGCGTTGTTCGGCATCGTCGTCACCCTGGTCCTGTACATGGTGTGGTGGCCCGCCGCGATCGTCATGCTCGTGGTGATGGCCCTGATCCTGGGTCCGCTGGTGGTCAAGGACCGCGCCGGCCGGACCGGCCTGTCCAACCTCGCGTGGCGGATCCAGTCCGGTCAGGGTTTCCGCAAGCGCCAGAACCTCTACCGCAACGGGCCGACGTCGCTGGTCCCCGGCGGCGTGCACAAGCTGCCCGGCCTGCTCGCGCCCTCGGCGATGTACCAGGCGCAGGACTCCTACGGCCGCCCGTTCGGCATGATCCACGTGCCCTGGTCGGGCCACTACACCGCGGTGCTGCGCGCGGACGCCGACGGCGCCTCGCTGGTCGACGGCGAGCAGATCGACGCCTGGGTCGCCGGATGGGGAAGCTGGCTCGCGCAGCTGGCGCACGAACCGGGCCTGGCCGCGGTGACCGTCACCATCGAAACCGCCCCGGACTTCGGCGAACGCCTGCGCCGCGAGGTCGACGAGATGCTCGACACCTCCGCGCCGGATCTCGCGCGCACGATCATGCGCGAGGCCGCGGCGACCTACCCGTCCGGCTCGGCGCAGGTCTCGACCCGCATCGCGCTGACCTACAAAGCCACCACCGTGCAGGGCAAGCGCCGCGACGTCGAGGACATGGCCATCGAGCTCGGCACGCGCCTGCCCGGCCTGGCCGAGAGCCTCGCGCTCACCGGCGCGGGCGCGGCCCGGCCCATGACCGCACAGCAACTGTCCGAAGTGGTGTTCGCCGCCTACAACCCCGCTGAGGCCGCAGACCTCGACCGCGCCCGATCCCAGCCCGGCGGGCACGGCGTGGACTGGGACAACGCCGGTCCCAACGGTGGCCACGAGGAACGGCGCAACCGCTACGCGCACGGCTCGGGCTACTCGATCACGTGGGCGATGGAGGAGGCCCCGCGCGGAACCGTGCTGTCCTCCGTGCTCACCGAGCTGCTGCGCCCGCACCCCGACCTCAACCGCAAGCGCGTCACCCTCGTCTACCGGCCGCACGACCGGGGCACCGGCGCAAACATCGTGGACAACGACCTCAACAACGCCCGGTTCCTCGAGTCCAGCCGACAGCGGCCCCAAGCCCGCGACACGATGGAGGTCCGGGCCGCCGAGCAGTCCACCCGCGAGGAAGCCGCCGGCGCCGGTGTCGTGCGGTTCTCGCTGCTGGTCACCGCGACCGTGCTCAACCCGGCCGACTACCAGCAGGCCGAGAGCTTGCTGCACAACATGAGCGCGGCGTCGCGGATCCGGCTGCGCCGTGTCTACGGCGGACAGTCCGCTGCGTTCGCCGGTGCCCTGGGCGTCGGCGTGATCCTGCCCAACCACAGCAACGTGCCCGCACTGCTCACCGAGCACATCTGACCTGGCACCGAGAAGAACAGGGACGTCGACCGTGGCCAAGACCGTGAACTCGACTCCGCGCCTGACCGCGAAAGGCTTCGTCGGTCCTGGTGGCGGCAAGGCAAGCTACGTCGAGGCGCCTCCGGAGTACCGGGGCACCTCGGTGCAGGTGTGCGGGCTGTGGCCCTTCGCCGCCGGCTCCGGCACGCCCATGATCGGCACCCCGATCGGCACGTCGCTGATCGGCGGCCGCACGACGGTGTGCTTCGACCCGATCAGCTGGTTCGTGCGCGCCAAGCTCATCCACAACCCGTCGATGTTCGTACTGGGTCTTCCGGGCCTGGGCAAGAGCACCTTCGTGCGCCGCACCGTGCTCGGCGTCGCCGCCTCCGGTGTCGTGCCGATGATCCTGGGCGACCTCAAGCCCGACTACTCCGACCTGGTCACCGCCCTGGGCGGGCAGGTCATCCGCCTGGGTCGCGGCCTGGGCACGCTCAACCCGCTGGCGGCGGGCACCCTCGGCTCGATCCTGCCCCAGCTGTCCGGCCGCACCAAAGACCGGGTCCGCGCGGAGGTGCACGGCCGCCGGCTGCACATGGTCGCCGGGCTCATCGGCGTCATCCGCCGCCGGCCGATCAGCGACGGCGAGGAAACGATCCTCTCGGCCGCGCTGCACGTCCTGGACGCCGCTTTCAACAAAGGCACTCCGCCGCTGCTGACGGACCTGCTCAAGGTCCTCGACGAGGGCCACCCCCAGGTCCGCGCGGTCACCCTCGACCGGGGCGAGGACGAGCGCTACCGCCAGGAGGTCGACCCGCTGCAGCGCTCGCTGATCGGCCTGCTCGACGGGCCGCTGGGCGCCACCTTCGCGCAGCACACCAGTACTCCGATCGACGTCAACGCCCCGGCGGTGTGCATCGACATCTCCGGCATCACCGCATCCGACGAACGCCTCACCGCCGCGGTGCTGCTCTCGTGCTGGTCCGACGGGTTCGGCGCGATCGAGGCCGCCAATGTCCTGGCCGACGAGGGCCTGGCCCCCCAACGCCGCTTCTACGCGGTGCTCGACGAGTTGTGGCGCGTCATGCGCGTGCCCGGCCTGGTCGACCGCACCGACGAGTTGACCCGCGTCAACCGCCAGCACGGCGTCGGCACCGCCTACATCACCCACACCGGCCTCGACGCCGAATCCCTGGCCCGCGAGGAAGACCGCGCCAAAGCCCGTGGTTTCATCGAACGCGCCGGCGCGATCGTGTGCGGTGGTCTGCCGCGTCGCGAGCTCGCCCAGCTCTCCGAGGTCGTCGCGTTCTCCCGCGCCGAACGACGGATGATCACCGAATGGTCGACGCCCGCGAGCTGGGACCACGAAAGCGGCCGTGAAATGCCCCCTCCAGGGCAGGGAAATTTCATGCTCAAGGTCGGGCAGCGGCCCGGCATCCCGGTGCACGTCGAGCTCACGCGCAGCGAGCTCGCCAGCAACGTCCACAACACCAACAAGCGCTGGGTCTAAAACACCAGGTCCGACGTGTCGGCCCGCGATCAACGCGGGTCGGCACTCTCGTATGGAGGAGGAGAACGTGGCAGCGCAACGCTCTACCAACCGCTCGCCGGGCAACTCGTGGCTGCCGCTGATCCTGACCCTGTTCTTTGTGTTCCTCGTGCTGTCGCTGTGGGGCGCGGTGTCGCTGGCCCGCTCGCTCGACGACCAGCCGCTGATCGCCAACCCGATGGAGCTGATCTTCAGCCTGGCCTCTGGCCGGGTGCCGTGGCCGGGCGGATGGGCGGTGTTCTTCCTCGCCGCCGAGCTCCTGCTGCTCGTCGGGATCGTGCTCGTCGTGGTCCTGGTGGTGCGGCGGCGTCGGCGCGGCCGGACCAGGGTCGACGGGTCCGCGCGGCTGCTGGCCTCCGATCGTGACCTGCGGGAGTACACCCCGGCCGGGGTGAAGGAGTCCGCGCAGCGGCTGCGGCCGGGCGGCGCGGGCGAGACCCCTGCTGGGCACGGTCCCTACTTCGGCAAGATCAAGCTGACTCAGACGCCGTTCATGTCCAGCTGGGAGAACATGGTCGTTCTCATCGCCGGGCCACGGGTCGGCAAGTCGACCTCGATCGCGATCCCGCTGATCGTCGACGCACCCGGACCGGTGATCGCGACCAGCAACAAGCGCGACCTGACCGACGCGACCCGCCTGCCCCGCTCCCAGCACGGCAAGATCTGGGTGTTCGACCCGCAGGCCATCATCGGCGACGAACCCGAGTTCTGGTTCGACCCGCTCGACGGACTGACCGAAGCCAAAGCCGACAAGCTGGTCGAGCACTTCGTCGCCTCCATCGGCGCTGAGGCCGCGGCTGACCCCTACTTCGAGCCTGAGGGCCAAGCGCTCCTGAGTTACCTGCTGCTGGCTGCTGCCAAGAGCGGACGGGACATCACTGCGGCCTACAGGTGGGCCGTGAACTACCGCGACCGCGAGCCGGTCACGCTGCTCGACGGGGTCAACGAACTCATCTCCTACCGGCTCCTGGCGCTCTACGAACTGCCCGACAGGACACGCGCGGGCGTGTTCGGCACGGCGATGAAACTTCTGCGGTGTCTGGAGAACCCCGTCATCCTGCGCTGGGTCGTCCCGCCCTCGCGCAAGTCCGTGCCGAAGTTCGACCCGCACGCGTTCGTGCGCAGTCGCGACACGCTGTATCTGCTGTCCCGCGAAGGCGGCAAGACAGCCGGACCGCTCGTCGCCGCCCTGACCCAAGCAGTCCTCGACGCCGGCGAGGAAGCCGCCCAGCGCATGTCCGGCGCCCGGCTCGATCCGCCGCTGCTGGGCGTGCTCGACGAGGTCGCCAACGTGTGCAGGATCAAGGAACTGCCGAACCTGTATTCGCACTACGGATCGCGGGGCATGGTGTGTTGCGCCATCCTCCAAAGCTGGAAGCAAGGCGTGGAGGTGTGGGGCGAGAAGGGCATGAGCAAGCTGTTCTCGTCCGCGAACGTGAGGATCTACCTCGGCGGCGAGGCTGATGACGAGACCTTGCGCAAGTTCTCCTCGCTCATCGGAGAGCACGCCGAACGCACCTACTCCCAGAGCCGTGACCGCACCGGTCACACCTCCACCACCGCCAGTACCCAGATGCGGCCGATCTTCACGGTCGCGGACTTGGCCGCGTTCCCTCGCGGCCGAGGTGTCGTGTTCGCCTCCGGCGCACCGGCGACCCTGATCGAGACCGTGCCGTGGATGGCCCGCGAGAACGCTGCCGCCATCCGGGAGAGCATCGCGCGTTACGACCCCTCCCACCACGACACCGCCGCGCCGGTTGTCGCCAAGCCGCTGGAAGGGACGCCGTGATGACCGACCTCGACGAGTGGGACACCGCGCTGTACGCGGACGCATCTCCGGACGTGCGGGGAGCGCACAAGGCCGCCAAGAAGAAGGCCAAGGGCAAGCCGGCCAAACCACAGCCGAAGTTCGTCAGCGTGGAGCACTGGGTCCGCGACTACCTCGCGCCGATGGTCACCCAGCAGGCCAGCCGCGGCACCGCTTGGTGCCCGCAGTGGTGGCAGCACGCGGAGGGCATCCTGCGACTGGAGGCGCTCTGGCGTTCCTGGGAGCACCTGCATCGCGACGGTAAGACCGGCCTGTCGGCTTGGCTGCGCGACCACCGCGACCCGCACATGACCTTCCTGTTCAACCAGGATGTCTCGCCGTTCACCAACTGCAGCGTCACCGGCGGCCACAAGGACGGCCCTGCTCCTCTGCTCGTGCACGAGGTTCCTGCGGGCTGGACGCATCCGGACGAGCACCTGCGCGAACCCGAGGACGAGGACGAGACCGACGACGATGACAAGGCCGCGCCGCCACCGCCCCAGTTCCCCGACGTGCAGTCCTGGGTGACCGACTGGCTCGCGCCCGTGGTCACTCAGCAGGCCAGCAACCGCACCGCCTGGTGCCCGCAGTGGTGGCAGCACCTTGAGGCGATCCGCCGCCTCGACGGCCTGTGGCAGTCGTGGGAGCACCTGCGCCTCGACGGCACCACCGGGATGTCGGTCTGGCTACGCGACCACCGCGACCCGCACATGACCTTCCTGTTCGACACCAGCACCTCACCGTTCAGCAATTGCCTGTTCGGCCAGCATCGCGAACCGCCCGCGGCCCTCGTGGTCGAGGCGGCACCGGCGGACTGGTGGTCGGCCTAGACCGGCTGATCACGCCGCTGCACGAACTGGGCCCCCGCACCGATCATCGGTACGGGGGCCCACTGCTTCGCAGACTGTTTTCAGTTAACACTGACACAATAGAGTTGGCTGGATTTCTGGTCGGCTGGCCACCGTGCCCGGCCACGCCGGTCTCACTGCTCGTGCAGGTTTTCCTGCTGAAGGATCTTCGGCCGGACCGGCTCGACCGCCTCGGCTGCAGGAAGGGCAAGACGTTCCTTCGAGCTGGCAAGCGCCGCGGTGATGCTGTAGGGGTAGCTCTTGCCGGCGAGCTGCGCGACCTCGCTACCGGTCTCATAGGTCCCGGCGGCAGGAACGTCCACGATGACGGTGTCCGTGTCGTGAGCGGGCACCTCGCCTTCACGAACGGTCTCGCCGGCGACTCGGCCGGTGTCGAGGTCGATCGTCGTGTCGTTCCCGGCAGCGGCCTGGCCCACGTCGGCGGTCACTCCCGGCCCGCCGGGGAACCTCAGGTCCAGCAGGTCGTCGAGCTGCTGGTTCTGGCCGTAGATGGTCTCAGCCATCGTCACGTGCGTCGTGTCGTGTGGATCCATGCCGGCGATGAGTTCCGCTGCGCGGTCCGCGGTGACGTAGACGTGCTCATCGCCGTCGACCTGGCCGATCAACACCAGCAACTCCGGCTCGGCGACGGACGTGCCTTCGCCGGCGCGGTCATCCACGAGAACAGGCTCCGGACGGCCAACGACCGGCTCGCGCTCGACCTGATCCTCGGCAGGCAACGGGTCGACGGCAAGGCCCATCAACGCGGCGTCGGCCTCATCGGGCTGCAGGAGCACCTCCCGGGCCGCGCTTCCCTGTGCGGGACCGACGATGCCGTGCTCCTGCAGCCGGTCCATCAACCGCTCGGCCTCGGCGAAGCTGATCTGCATCCGGCGCTGCAGCATCGGCGTCGAACCGAACTGAGTGTCAGTGACCATGGCGGCGGCGACACGCAGGTCGTCGACGTCGTGCTGAATCTGCTCGGCCACCGTAGGTGTCTTGACGGCAAGCTCACGCAGCCACGCCAGGTGCGTCTCGGCCTCACCGGGCCGGATCAGCACCTCGCGGGCTCGGTTGCCCTCCGCCGGACCGACGACTCCACAGCGCTCAAGAGCATCCATGAGTTGTTCCGCATCGCTGCGACTGACCCGCATCTTGCGCTGCAACATCGACACCGATCCGAACTGCGTGTCGCCGACCAGATGTCCCGCCTTGTACAGCTCGCCGGGGTCGACGGTGATGGTCTCGGCATCGAACGCGGGGGCGGGCGGGGGGACGTCCGCATGAGGCCAAGGCGGCCTCGTGTCCTGAAACCGCTCGGCCAGAACACGGTCGAGGTCTGGGTCCTGGCCGTGCATCAGCCTTGCGGACTCACGGTCCTGCGCACTGGTCGGATCGAGGTTCGCGGCGAATGCGAGCGCGCTCTCCTTTGAGGAGTAGACACTCCCATTGTGCTCGTCGACGCCAGTCCGGATGCGGTCCTCACGATCGGCGGCCCGGGCGGTTTCTCCGGCAGCATCTGACTGGTCCTGTTCGGCGGTGTACGCCGTGGAGCTCAGCCGCGGTTCCGGGTCCGGGTTCGTGTTGAGGTGCTTCTCCACGCGCCAGTGCAAGACGACTCCGACGTCGCGCGCCTTGTCCGGGTCCCGGTCGTCCAACGGCCGGCTGTTGTACATCTCGCGCAACAGCAGTTCAGGGCTGTAGCCCCGTTCGGCCGCCTCGTCCAGGGCCGTGTTGAGCACGTCCCAGCCACCGGACTCGATGACGGCTTCGGCACGCTCTTCGCCCAGAGCCGCGCGGACGCGCTCGATGTTCGCCTCCTCCCGGGCGACCTCGACCGCCGTCGCGGCGTCAACGTTCTCGCGCTTGAGGTTGTCGAGCTCGGCGGCATCCTGCTGACGACGTTCTTCCGCGCGGTTGAGCAGCAAAGCCATCGCCGCGTAGTCGTCGGTCTCGCGTGCCTTCGTGGCCGCGTCCGGGTCGACGCCGGCTTTCTCGAAGCGCCGGTTGAACTCCTTCAGTGCGGCTGCGGCGCGCGGGTCGAGCTGCTCCCAGACCTTGGCCGACGCCCAGGCCTGCGCCAAGAGGTCGGGGTCCTTGTAGAGGCTGCTGTCGCGCGCACGGGACCACTGCACGGCGGCGAGATCACGCTGTGCCCTGATCTGCCGGGCTGCCTCACGCTGGCGTTCGGCGGACGCCCGCAGTGCCTCGGCGGCACGGCGCGCGGCGCTGCGCTGAGCCAGGTCCGCCGCGCTGAACGCGAGACTCGCGAGCATGGCGAACTTGCGCATGATGGCTTGCTGAGCCTCATCAATCTCGGTCATGTCCTCGCTCCTTGTCCGTCTTGGATGCCGCGTCGCGAAGCAGGCGCGCGGTGTCGCGCTCTGTCGTCGGGGCGGTCCTGTCGTTCTCGTGTTCCATCGAGTTCTCCGCGCCCTGCTCGACGGGCACCTGCCGGACGTGCTCCAGCATCGCTTCCGCTGCGGAGGCGGCGAGCCGGGCCTCGACGACCCGGCCCGCTACCTCGTTCGCCCGTTGCACCTCGCGCACCAACCGGCCGAGCTGCTGCACGAGCACCGCGACTGCGATCGAGCCGCCACGGCTGGCGATGGCGGCATCGACCACGACGCGCGCGACGCCGGCCATCGGACGCGCGTCCGGGGAACGACGCGCGTGCTCGGCGTCGTGCTGGGTCTGCGCGAGCCGCGACATCGTGTCCGCGGCTTTGCTCAGCGGTCCGTGATGGAACGGCTCGGCCCGCTGCGCCAGGGCGGAAAGTACGCCTGATGTTTCGCGGGCGACTCCCGCCCATCCGGCCACGTCGTGGGGATCGAGTGCCGCCAGTTTGACGCGCACCTCACCGGTTACCCGGCCCGCCTCGTGCAGTGCTTCGGCCCGAAGTCGACGGTGAACGACCTGGGTCTTGGTCGGCAGCTTCCGCCAGCCACGCGGACGCCACTCGCGGCGCGCGTCCGCCTGCTGCTCGGTGTCCGGGGCTGTCCATCGGCTGCGGATCTGGTCGATCGTGAGATCCTCCGCGAGCTTGCCGCCGCCGTACCAGATGGGGCGTTCCTTCTCGGTGGCGGGAGTGAGCGCGACGGAGTAGCCCACCGCGTTCGTCTGCCCTCCGGCTTCCCAGCGCGGCCGGATCAGCACCCCGTCCTTGCGCACGCGGCGGATGAAGTCGGCTTCGTCGCGGGCTCCGGTGGCTGCGGCCCTGACCTTGCGGGCAAGGGTGCGCCGCGGTGTCTCGTGGCGGCCTTCGCGTTCGGCTTTGGCCATCTCGCCGCGCGTGAGTCCCGACATGCCGGCGCCCTTATGGCGGGTGCGTGAGTGGACCAGGTTGTATCGCTCGTCCACGGTGGCGGCGATCTCGGACCACTTCCGGTAGTCACCGCGCATGTCTGGGATGCGACCGTCTTCCCGGACCAGGGTTGCGACCAGGTGGATGTGGTCGTTGCCCTGGCTGGATAGGCCGTGACGGACGGCGACCCACGGAACCGCCGCACGTCCGGGAGCTTCCGTGAATCCCAGTTCGCCGGCGGCGAACTCGGCGATCTCACGCCACTGCTGATCGGTCAGCTCGCCGTCGCCGGCGTGGACACTGATGGGTACGTGGTACACGTGCCCCTGCCCCCGCGAGACGTCCACCGAGAAGATGCGTCGAGGCGCATCCATCTCTGCGGCGAGCAGTCCTCGTTCGAACATGTCGGCGGGACTGCCCATGCCGACATAGGACGTGTCCCATGCGGCCACGACACGTGGGTTCTCGTGTTCCTCGTGACGTCCGGGGCTCCACAAGTACTCCAGCAGACCTCGAACGCGGCTGCCGTGCAGGACTTTCCGCACTACCACGGAAATACCTGCCTGATCTCGTCGAGCAGGGCGTCGAGCCGCGGCTGAGTCTTGATCGCCCTGGCCGCGTGTAGCAGCGCGGTCGGGTCGATCTCGCCCGTTGTGTTGGCGGTGGCTGCCATCTGGTTCAGGTTGGTGCCGGCGCCTCGCAGGATGCGTTTGATCGCGTACAGCTCTGCCGCGAGCGCACGCAACTGAACATCGGTCAGCTTGGCCGGCGCGGCGCTGTCGGGAACGTCCTGGATGCCGAGCAGCGCGAGGAAGCTCGCACTCGTGAGGCCTGCGGCGGCAGCGCGGCCACTGATCTTCTCGTACTCGTCGTCGTTGAGTTTGACCAGCACTTGGTTCTCGCGGCGTTGGCCGCGCTGACGGCCTCGTTGTCGAGCGCGATGCGGTCGGCTCTCGTCCTCGGTCATCGGCTCCCCCCTTCCAGCGCCAGCGACGGCCACACCCCAGTGTGGCCGATCAACTGGCCCCCAGGCCAGTTGAATCCCCCAGGGGATATCTTTTTTACTATCTTGCTCGCCGTCAGGCGCCTACGCGAAGACAGCCCGAGCGCAGCGAGGTCCGCGTCCGCAACGCCGCGATGGCCTGCTTTTGGCCGTCGCGGCGTTGCGGTTGGGGGAGCGCGAGGGGGAACGTCTCGCTACGACGCTTCAGCGTCGTGCACCACCAGCACCATGCGCCCGGACGGGGGTGCTGGACACGCAGCTAACGGTGCTGGACGCCGCTGCACTGGTACCGTTCGATCCATGACGACCGACCCGATCACTGCGGCACGCAAGCTTGCCGAGCAGGCTGTGCAACAGCGTGTGAACCTCGTACAGAGCCTCGTGCACGCGCGCAATCAGGAGAGCGCAGCAAACGACGCGCTGACCGCTGCCAAGAAAGCGCTGGACCTCGCCGATGGTCCGCTGAAGGAGCTCGGTGAAGCCCTCAAAGACGCTGCCGACCGACTGCTCAAGGGCGCCAAGGACGAAGTCGGGAACGCTCGGCGTGCCGCCGAACAAGGCGGGTGGACTCAGGACGACCTTCGGGCAATGGGTGTTCTCCCGCCGAAGCGACCGCGCAAACCACGCGCTGCCTCACCAAAAGACCTGCCGGAGAGCGGAACACCGCAGCGTGCCGCTGCTTCCGACGACGTGCCAGCTTGAGGCTGACCGTCGGACTGCCTTCAGCACCACGGACGCCGGCACTTGGGCACTTGATGTCGCACGGCGAAGCGGGGGAAGTCCTCGACCCGCTTCGCCAACGGCGCGCAGGGGTCGGCAAAGGTCTAGCTATATAGTTAAAAGATGCCCACGCGTCCCGTGTACGTCTACACCGAACTCATCCCTGCGGAAGTGCTGCGTCTCAAAGGAGAGCACCTCCGCCGATGGGCCAAACTGTGGTGGCGCCGGCGCACGGATGAACTGCAGGCAGAGGCTGGCTCGTACAAGGAGTACCGGCGTCTGCTGGCGAAAGCCACACACGAACGCGCGGAACTTCGGCGGTCAGGAAAGCTGATTGACTCGATGTCGGCACTGGTAGGTTCGCACCTCAGACACGAGATGTCGGCACGCGGCTGGGACCATCCGTGGCCCAAGCTGGCGCCGGGGATGGGCTCGGTAGGAGGCCGGCGGATGGGCTCGCCGACTGTGCAATGGCCAGCCACCTTCCTCGTGACGATCGACGAGCAACTGGTCGACCAGATGCAGCGCGCCACACACAAGGTCAGTGAAGAAGCAGTCCAGTATCTGGCCGCAGGTCACCAGAAGGTTCCAGACTGGATGCACCCGGTCGTCACGACCGGCGACGTCATGCGCGCCGCGGTGAACCGCGCGATTGCCGACTGGTATCCCGGCCCGGAACACGGCGTCTGGGACCACCTGCCACACCGCTGATCGTGCCACTCGTAAATATGCTGGTCAGCGTGGAATGTTTGGACAGAAAGGAGCATTTAGCTATATAGTTAGAAGGCTTCAAACACGCTCTGACCTGGGCGTTTGGATTTGACAATGGTCCTACGGTGGGTGACATGGCAGTAGGTGTGCATCTGATGGGCGACAAGGCCGGGGTGGGGCGTTTGATCGCCGCTCTGAATGGGCCGCTGGAGCTCATGTTGAAGGCCCGGGAGGACGGCATGCGGAACAACCCATCTGGCGTGCGCCGGTACGGAGAAGCACGGCCTCGCGCACTACCGGGCACGGCGCTTGCAGTGCGTGAGGCGATGCTGGCGTTGCCGTCCGCGTCAGTCGCGGAGCCGTCCGTGCGACTAAAGCTGACGGGCGAGGAGCCGGAGGTGATGGCGGTGCTGGTCGCGGCTCGCGACTTGCTGCACCTGGCTTATCCGCCTCGGGACTTTCCCCGCGATGGCGGGTTCGGTGTGGACGTCTACCTGCACATCTTCACCGGCCATTTGCCCGGTGCCACCTCGGCTACGCCTGGGACCGCCGTGGTGGCCGCGGAGCCACGTCGTGGTCGTCGCTGGGCCGCGTCTGATCGTGCTGACCGTCGCCGACTTCCTGGCCGACCGGAGCTTCCTGGAGGAGCAAAGTGATCACATATCCGCATTGGTCGAGGGTGCCGGCGCACCTGATGAGCCGAACTCAGTTGGCGGATCTGGACCTGCCGCGCGACCCGAGCGGCCAGGCCGTCGTCGCCGAAGTCGAGGTCTACAACTGGCGCGACAAGAAGGACATCGTCGACCTGTTCGACGCTCGTTCGTGCCCGCCGACGAAAGCAACCGGCAAGCAGTTGGAGTCTGCGGCGGCGCGGGGGAAAGACAAGCGGACGTGCCAACGGTGTGGCGCGCGGTGTCAGCGCTCGTTGTCGGCCGGGCCCGAGACCGTGAGCTCGACCCCGGAGAAGGTCGAGTCACGTCTGTTGTGCCCGACGTGCCGGTTCGTGTTGAAGCTGCTGGGCAAGCAGGAGGAGCTCGCGGCGGCTCGTTCGGAGCACGCGGTGTGGGCGATAGAGGTGCTGGCACGGGAGCGGCTCGCAGTGCTGTGGGTCGACGACGTCGTGCCGGAGCCGACGCCGAGTGGGAAGGCCAGGCCGATGACCGCGACGCGGCTGCGTGCGTGTGACGGCGATGGCAAACAGATCCTCGACGTCTTGGTTCGGCTGGTGAAGCCGCGGGCGAAGTTCGTGCCGGAGGGCGCGGTCGCGGTGGAAGACGCGGTGCCGTTGGTGCACACCGCTCTGCTGGGCCGGCCGCTGCTGGTCTGGAATGAAGAGGCGTTCGCACGGCTTCGGCAGGTGGCGCCTCACGAGATGCTCCCGTTCCCGGCCAACCGCTACTCGATGAGCTACGCGGAGCAGGAACGCCGCCAGGCTCTCGGGCACGCGGTTGCTGGTGGCCGCGTGCGACAGTGGCGGGGCCAACTGGACCCGAAGACGCTCGAACTGGTGCCGTGCGTGCCGGCGGGAACACCGGATCGGCTGCTGTACCTGTTGCGGCGGATGGCCGCCTCGATCGATGTGACTGCGGCCGACGGCGCCCTCGTCGAGGACGTGATGGCAGCCGACGAGGTCCTCGCTGAAGAAGAGGTTTCCACCGGCCCGTGAGGCCGTTCGTCGCGGCCGTCAAGTTCCTCCAGGAGGGCTTGGCGGCCGTTGTCGTCCTCGGTAAGCGAGCGCGCGAACGACATCCGACGGCTCAGCTATGCGGGTGGTCGAGATTCTGGCGCCGGCCTGGCGCGAGTGCGAGCGTGACCTCGATCGTCACATCGTCGTCGCGTTCGGTGGCGTTGTGCACGATCATCGAGAGGTACTTGCCCAGACACGACTGACACAGTGACCGCCGGCGTTCCGGCGGCGTGGGTGCGTTGGCGAACCGGGCCTGGGGCTGGTCGGTGACCTCGACGCTGGCGTCCCACTCGCGGCACAGTTGGCAATCGTTGCGGCTGTGCGGGAACGACAACCGGATCACCGGCTGCTCGGGCTCAGGCATGGGCACCATCCTGACCGGGCTGCGCCACGGCGTGTTCGGCGTGGCGGGTGAACGCGCGGTCGAGCCCGTGCTGGTCAAGCATCTGCAGGAACGAGCGGCCATCGCAGGAACGGCAGACGGTGGCACAGGCGACGTCGAATCCGCCGCCGGGTCGGCTGAACGCCGCGGTGGTCGCGGCCAGGCCCTCGTGCCCGCCGCACCCGACACAGACGTGGCCGATTGGGCAGCTGCTCGGGTCGAGCAGGGCGTCGTCCGGGAACACCACGTCGTCGAGGTCGTCGCCGTCGTCGTCGATGAACTGCCAGCCACCAGGCAACGTGAAGGGCACCGCCGAGTCGCGGTCGACCTGGCCCTGGTGCTCATGTCCGCTGGTTCGTTTCTGCGCGCGTGCGGCGCGTACGCGGCGTCCCTTACCCATGAGTCTTGTCCTCGTCCTGGCCAGCGACGCTCCCCTTCGCGAACTCGGCGGCGAGCTCGGCTTCCGGGCGCCCGGTCTTCGCGGACGCCGCGGCGAAGAAGTCGGCCGCGGGGTTGGACAAGAAGTCGGGGCCGTCCGAGGCGGCCGGTTCTTCGCGGCGGCGCAGCTTGGCGCCGATGCGCTTGGCGACGACGTAGATCTCCTCGTCGTCGTAGGCGGTGCGCACTCCGGACACGGACATGCTCGCGGCTTTGGCCAGGGTGTCCAGGGTGTACGGCCGGGGCTCGACGAACTCGCGGGCGTAGGCGAGCAACAGCCGCCGGCGCTTCTCCGCCGCGCGGATCTGTGCGGCGGCGTTCGCGAGCTCGCCGATCAGCGGGTCGACGTCCCCGCCCTCCCAGGCTGCCTCGATCTCGCCCCGCAACCGTTCCTGTGCGTCTATGGCGATGTCGAGCTCGACGCTGAAGG
>NZ_FNET01000020.1 GCF_900100275.1 Lentzea albidocapillata subsp. violacea | reverse complement strand
CCTTGCTCGCTTCAGACCGTGTCAGGGGTGGCACGCACCGGGCCGGGCGGGGCGGACAGAACAGAGATGGGTCCTGGTGAGACAGGCTCCTATCAGGTCACTTCCGCCCGCCTGGTGACGTGCACGCGAGACCGCCAGGCCGGACGACAGATCCGGCGAAAGACACCCTGGTCAGTTGCTTTGAGGGTCAGACCAGCCCAGGCGATCCCGCCACAACATCCTCTCTGTTGCTTTGGGCGGCTGCCTGTTGCGTATCGGTGTGCGTTGGCGGTGGGGTCCCATCACGAGCCGAGCCAAGAGCGGGCCACATGCAGGTAGGGGTGTCAACTCGACGAAAAGCGTGTCGAGTTGACACCCCTACCTGCATGCAGCAGGAGCTATGGCGCGACTCGTGATGGGACCCCACCGCCTGGCCCGCGCGGTAAGGACGGCTCGCCTCCGGCGTCGCGTGGGGCGGACGGCTCGCCTACGGCATCGCGCGCGATCATGTGCCTGCGTCAGCCCTGGCGGTTCGCCAAGCTTTGCTCGGTCCTTGCGTGCGGGGCTCAGCCTTGGCGGTTCGCCAAGCATTGCTCGGCCCTTGCCTGCGGTCTCAGCCCTGGCGGTTCGCCAAGCTCTATCGCTGCCCGACCTGCTGTGTCAGCTCGTCTCGCGGGACTGTCAGACCTCGCCGCTACCTTGGGACGCGGGGGAGCCGAAACGCGAGGGGACCCTTGCGCGAGCCTGCGCTCGGCGGCTAGTTGCCCATGTTCTTGCAGGTGGGCGGCGGCAGTGGGTTCAGCGGGCTGCACGGCCAGCCGGACGAGGACGGCGCCGGAGTCGTCGTTTGTGCCGGTGGGGGTGGGGGCTCGGCCGGGTTCGTCGCCGCTGGGGGTGGCGTCGTCGTCTTTTGTGGTTGCTGCGTGCTCGGGGGCGAGCTGGTGGAGCTCGACGGTGCGCTGCTGTCCGCGGTCGAGCTCTCCGTCGAGCTCGATGGGGTGCTGGAGGTGGAGGTGATCCAGGTGGATGCCGGGGTTCTGCTCAGCGGGTCTTCGCCGGCCGCTCCGTGGATCGCCATGCCTACCAGCACGCCGAGCAACGCTGACCCGAGCACGGCGGAACCACCTGCGGCCCACAGTGCGCGCACGGCAGTCCTCCTCTGATGCTCACGGTGTGAAGTCGGACGATCACGCTCTTCGGCAGATTACCGGCTGGGCCGGTGGTAGGAGAACGCTCGCCTGGTTGCCTTATCGGCTCCTTGATGGCCCCGGTTGAGTGATCGCTGTCACTGAACTGTGATCCGGGCAAGTACCAAACTGGCCCCGGAAAGGCCTGCCACCAGCACGGTTCCGGTCAGATGCCACGTCGGAGCGTCACCCGAGCAGGTGAACACCTCGGTGAAGCGTTCCGTGGAGCAGGTGACGAACGGGACCGACGAGAGGGCGATCGAGGCTGCTGCCACGCCGCCCAGCAGTGCGGAGCCGAACGTGCGCATAAGGGGGAACGCGGCGTTGGCCGTGCCTACTGCTGCGATGGCGAAGAGGAGTGGCACGGGTCTGGGGAACAGGCCCGTCAGAGCGCAGCCGATCATCAGGACGCCGAGCACGGCCTGGCCGATCCTCGCCTGTGTCGCCACGGCTTGGCACCCTAACAACTCCGTAAGCTCTTTTCGGTCCGGTTTGGGCCAGTATTTTCGGTATGCGCCTTCGTCGATTCTTGATCCCCGTCTCAGTTTTCCTGGTCGTCGCGCTCGGGGTCGGGTTGTACCTGTTCCAGCCGTGGCGGGTGTTCACGGTTCGCGAAACGCGCGACGCGTTGCTTGTGCCGCCGGCGACTGTTCAGTCGACCGTTCAGCCGACTGCTTCGAGTGCTCCCGTGCCCGTTGTGGAAACGCCGAAGGAGGTCGCGGCCGGCGAGTGGCGCTCACTGGAGCACGCGACCACAGGTAAGGCGAGCCTCATCGAACTGCCTGGTGGCGGGCATTCGGTCCAGTTCGCCTCGTTGAACACCAGCGACGGGCCTGACCTGTACGTTTACCTCTCGCCGCACGTGTCGAGCTCGTCCGAGAAGACCTTTGGTCAGGGATTCACGAGTCTCGGGAAGTTGAAGGGAAATCGTGGCGATCAGGTGTACGCAATTCCGGCGGGCGTGGATGTGTCCACCATTCGGAGTGTCGTGATCTGGTGCCAGAGGTTCAGTGCGGGCTTCGCTGTCGCGCCGCTGGAACGAGCCTGAAACATCAGGACCGGACGACTCTTTCACTATTGACTTTCCTGGTCTAGACCACATAGCGTCAACGAACACCACATCGTCCCTTGCCGGCGGGCGTGCGGAAGCGCCGTTGGCGAGGAGTACGGCTCACTGGGTGGGCCCACTGCGGCGGTGACGCGACTCCCACTCTCCCCGGAGCCGCGTCACCGCCGGTGGCGTTTACTGTGGGTCGTGCACACCAGGACAGTGGCGATCCACTACGTGCGTGCGGCACTCCGCGCGTGCCCGGAGCCGTCCGTCGTCCTGCTCGGGGCCGGTATCCCGCAGAGCCTTCTCACGGACGACCGTGCGCGTGTCACGCCCGCGCAGTACACGAAGTTCATCCAGACGCTCTGGGAAGTCCTCGACGACGAGTTCATGGGCTTCGGGCCGCGGCCGTCGAAGCGCGGCACGTTCGCGATGATGTGCCTGCTCGCCGTGCACTGCCCGGACCTCGAATCGGCGCTCAAGCGCGGCCTGGCCTTCTACGCGCTCTTCGACGAGCCGCTGGAGCTCTCGCTCGACGGCGGCCGCTTCACGCTCCACGTCCCGGGCGACCCCGACCACTTCCTCACCGAGTCGCTTCTCGTGCTGTGGCACCGCTTCTCGTCGTGGCTCATCGGCCGCCGCATCCCGTTGCAGGGTGCCGAGTTCGGTTACCCGGAACCGGCGCACGCCGCCGAGTACCACCTGATCTTCGGATGCCCGCTGCGGTTCGACGCGCGCGTCACCACGATCGCGTTCGACCCGAAGTTCCTGCGCATGCCCGTCGTGCAGGACGAGGCGGCGCTGAAGCGGTTCCTGCGGCACTCGCCGGCGGACCTGTTGTCGCGGCGCGACCACGGCGCGGACACGTCGGGCCACGTGCGGCGGCTGCTCGGGCGCGGGGTGGCCGGGCTGGAGGCCGTGGCGGCCCAGCTCGGGGTGTCGGCGCCGACGTTGCGCCGGAGGCTGGCGGCCGAGGGGACGTCGTTCCGCGAGGTGCGCGAGCAGCTGCTGCGCGACCAGGCGGTGGCCTCGCTGGTGCGGGGCGGGGAGTCGGTCGAGGAACTGGCGCTGCGCCTCGGGTTCTCCGAGGCGAGCGCCTTCCATCGTGCCTTCAAGCGGTGGACCGGGTCCTCACCCGGCTCCTACCGCGCCTAGGAACTGCAGGACAGGCCTAGAACTTGTCGCGCTCCCGCAACGAAGCCGGCGGCCGGAACCGTTCCCCGTACGTGTCGGCGAGGTAGTCCGCGCGTTCCACGAACGCCTGCACGCCGTAGGAGTTGATGAACTGCAGCGTGCCACCGCTCCACGGCGCGAAACCGAACCCGAAGATCGAGCCGATGTTCGCGTCCGCCACCGACGTCAGCACGCCCTCGTCCAGGCACCGCACGGTTTCCAGCGACTGCACGAACAGCAGCCGGTCCCGTACGTCCTGTTCGGACACACCGGCGTCGGCCTTCGCGTACCGGGTGGTGAGCTCAGGCCACAGGAACTTCTTCCCGCCTTCGGGGTACTCGTAGAAACCCGCGCCGGTCGACTTCCCGCTGCGGCCCAGCGACACCAGCTCGCGGATCAGGTCGTACGCCGGGCTCTCCGACACCAGCGACGGGTCGTCGGCGAGCGTCTGGTCGTGGATCTTCAGCTGCAACGACAGCGTCACCTCGTCCGACACCGCCAGCGGGCCGACCGCCATGCCGGACTTCTTCGCCACGTTCTCGATCAACGCCGGCGCCACGCCCTCGGCCAGCATCGTGATCGCCTCGATCACGTACGTGCCGAACGTCCGCGAGGTGTAGAAGCCGCGCGAGTCGTTGACCACGATCGGCGTCTTCCCGATCTGCCGCACGTAGTCCAGCGCGCGCTGGAGCGTCTCGTCGGACGTCTTCTCGCCGCGGATGATCTCCACGAGCCGCATCTTCGGCACGGGCGAGAAGAAGTGCAGGCCGATGAACCGCTCCGGCGCCGTCACCGCCGACGCGAGGCCGGTGATCGGCAGCGTCGAGGTGTTGGACGCGATCACCGCGTCCGGCAACGCCTTCTCCTCGGCCGCGGGCAGCACCTTGTTCTTCAGTTCGCGGTTCTCGAAGACGGCCTCGATGATCAGGTCGCAGCCCGCGAGATCGTCGTCGGAGTCGGTCGGCGTGATGCCCGCCAGGCCCTGGGCGCCCTTCTGGGCACCTTCGAGGCTGACGTCCTTGAGGACGACCTCGATGCCCGCTTTCGCCGACACCTCGGCGATTCCGGCGCCCATCATGCCCGCGCCCAGCACGCCGAGCTTGGCCACCCGGCGTCCCGTGGCGGACGCGCGACCGTTGACCTCGTTGAGGTTGAACCAGAACGCCGTGATCATGTTCTTGGAGACCTGGCCGGAAGCCAGTTCCACGAAGTAGCGGCCCTCGATCTTCAGCGCCGTGTCGAAGTCGACGTAGGCACCCTCGACCGCCGTCGCCATGATCTTCTCCGGCGCCGGGTACCCGCCGTGCGACTTCTTGCTCAGCACGGCCGGAGCCGCCGCGAGCAGGCCGTAACTGTTGGGGTCGCCGAACTTCAGGTCCGGCACGCCCGCGCCCTGCACGTCCCAGGGCTGGGTCGGCGCCGGGTTCTCCTTGATCCACGCGCGGGCCTCGGAGATCAGCTCCTCGCGCGTGTCCACCACCTGGTGCACGATTCCGGCCTGCAGCGCGCGTTCCGGCCGCAGCTGCTTGCCCTCCATGAGCAACGGCAACGCTTTCTGCACGCCGAGCAGGCGCACCATGCGCGTGACGCCACCGCCGCCGGGCAGCAGGCCCAGCGTCGCCTCGGGCAGGCCAACACGGATGCTGTTGTCGTTCAACAGGATCCGGCGGTGCGCGGCCAGCGCGATCTCGAAACCGCCGCCGAGCGCGGTCCCGTTGATCGCCGCCACGACCGGCTTGCCGAGCTTCTCCAGCCGCCGCAGCTGCGACTTGAGCTCCTCGACGCCTTGCAGCGCCTGCGAGGCGTTCTCCGGCGTGATCGCGATCAGGACGTTCAGGTCGCCGCCGGCGAAGAACGTCTTCTTGGCGGACGTGATGATCACACCGGTGATCTCGTCGCCCTCGAGGCGGGAGACCGCGTCGCCCATCAGGCTCCGGTACTCGTCGTTCATCACGTTGGCGGAGCCGGACATGTCCATCGTCAGGGTGACGATGCCGTCCGCGTCCTTGTCGTAGTGGAACGTGCCCAAGGAATTAGACACAGTCAGACCCTCTCGATGATCGTCGCGATACCCATGCCGCCGCCCACGCACAGCGTGGCGAGCCCGCGGCGCAGGTCCCGGCGCTCCAGCTCGTCCAACAGCGTGCCCAGGATCATGCAGCCGGTGGCGCCGAGCGGGTGGCCCAGCGCGATCGCGCCGCCGTTGACGTTGACCTTGTCCTCGGGGATGTCCATGTCCCGCAGGAACTTCAGCACGACCGACGAGAACGCCTCGTTGACCTCGAACAGGTCGATGTCCTCGACCGAGAGCCCCGCCTTGTCCAGCGCCTTGCGCGCGGACGGCGCCGGTCCGGTGAGCATGATCGTCGGCTCGGTGCCCACGACGGCGACCGACACGATCCGGGCGCGGGGCGTCAGGCCGAGAGCCTTGCCCGTCGCCGCCGAACCGATCAGCATCGCCGCGGCGCCGTCGACGATCTGCGACGAGTTGCCGGGCGTGTGCACGTGGCTGATGCGCTCGACGGTGGGGTAGCGGTCGATCGCGACGGTGTCGTAGCCGAGGTCGCCGTGGAACTGGAAGCTCGGCTTCAACCGGCCGAGAGACTCCACAGTGGACTCGGGACGGATCGTCTCGTCCTCCTTGAGCACCACCGTGCCGTTCTGGTCGACGACCGGCACGACGGACCGCTCGAACCGGCCGTCCTTCTGCGCCTCGAACGCGCGGGCGTGCGACCGGGCGGCCCACGCGTCGACGTCCGTGCGGGAGAAGCCCTCCAGCGTCGCGATCAGGTCGGCGGACACGCCCTGCGGCACGAACGACAGGTCGAAGTTCGTCTGCGGGTCGATCGCCCACGCGCCACCGTCGGACCCCATCGGCACGCGCGACATCGACTCGACGCCACCCGCCACCACCAGGTCCTCGAAACCGGAGGCGACCTTGGCCGCGGCGAGGTTCACCGACTCGAGGCCCGACGCGCAGAAGCGGTTGAGCTGCACCCCGGCCGGGCGCTGGTCCCATCCGGCGGCCAGCACCGCGGTGCGGGCGATGTCGCCGCCCTGTTCGCCGAGCGGAGACACGACGCCGAACACGACGTCGTCCACCGCGGAGGTGTCGAGGGAGTTGCGTTCGGACAGCGCGCGCAGCACACCGGCGGCCAGTTCGACGGGCTTGACGCTGTGCAGCGACCCGCGCTTTCCCTTGCCGCGCGGCGTGCGCACCGCGTCGAAGATCAAGGCTTCGCTCATGGCACCACGCTAGGCCCGCGCGCAGGAGCTGGCCATGACCGTGCAGGGTGACCGATTAGCTCACCCGGAACTCCATGTGCTCGGGTTCCTCGGCGTCGACGAACCCGAGCCGCTTGTAGAGGCGTCTCGCCGGCAGGTTGTCGTCCCACACGCGGAGTCGCACGACCTTCCAGCCCTTCTCGGCAGCCCATGTCAGCACCGTCCTGACCAGGGCTTCCCCGACCCCCTGGCCGCGATGCGAGTCACGCACCCACATCGAGTACAGGTAGAGGCCCTCGGGTTTCGCGGTGGCGGCGACCAGGGCGACCGGGCGGGGACCGAGCGCGACGAGCTTCAGGCCCTCCGCCGCACGCGCACGCCAGTCGTCCTCGCTGTACGCCTGCTCGCGGGCCAGCGTGGAGCCGAACTCCCCAGGGTCGCTCGCCAGCGCGTCCAGTCGGATGTCGCGCCAGAGCTCCCACTCGTCCGGCATGACCTGGTGGATCTGCATACCCGTCAGTCTGGACGAACGGGGTGGGAATTTCGCTCAGTTTTTCCGGGCTGTGCAGGCGCGGCGGTCATGGCGTGGATCACCGGCCGGTGGTTTCGTGGACCGCATGGCAGAGCGTCGATCGCGGTGGATGGACAGTGACCTGGACCAGTTGCGCCAGCTCGCACGCACGTTCTTCGAAAAGGAGGTCACACCGCACGTCGAGCGCTTCGCCGAGCAGAAGCAGGTCGACCGCGAACTGTGGCGCAAGGCGGGTGAGCTCGGCCTGCTGTGCCTGAGCATCCCCGAGGAGTACGGCGGCGGTGGCGGCACGTTCGCGCATGAGGCCGTGTTGCTGGAGGAGCAGGCACGGGCCGGCGACAGCGCGTGGGGCAACAGCGTCCACAGCGGCATCGTGGCCCACTACCTCAACTCCTACGGCTCCGAGGAGCAGAAGCAGCGCTGGCTGCCCAAGCTCGCGTCCGGCGAGTACGTCGGCGCGATCGCGATGACCGAACCCGGCGCGGGCTCCGACCTGCAGGGCATCCGGACGAAGGCGATCAGGGACGGCGACGAGTACGTCATCAACGGCTCGAAGACGTTCATCACCAACGGCGTGCACGCCGACCTGGTGATCGTCGTGGCCAAGACCGACCCGGCGCAGGGCGCCCAGGGCATCTCGCTGCTCGTCGTCGAGAACGACATCCGGCGCGGCCGCGTGCTCGACAAGGTCGGCATGAAGGGCCAGGACACCGCCGAGCTGTTCTTCGACGACGTCCGCGTGCCCGCCACGAACCTCCTCGGCGACCAGGAGGGCCTCGGGTTCATCCAGCTCATGCAGCAGCTGCCGCAGGAACGCCTGATCATCGGCGTCTGCTGCATCGCGGGCATCGAGGCGGCCGTCGACGTGACGCTCAAGTACGTGAAGGAGCGCACGGCGTTCGGCAAGGAGCTGATGAAGTTCCAGAACACCCGGTTCAAGCTCGCCGAGTGCGCCACCGAGGCAGCGGTGACCAGGGCGTTCATCGACGAGTGCGTCGAGAAGCACCTGAAAGGTGAACTGGACATCCCGACCGCCGCGATGGCGAAGTGGTGGGCCAGCGACCGGTTGGGCAAGGTCGTCGACGAGTGCGTGCAGCTCTTCGGCGGCTACGGCTACATGAACGAGTACCCGATCGCGCGTGCCTGGTCCGACGCCCGCGTGCAGCGCATCTACGGCGGGACGAACGAGATCATGAAGGAAATCATCGCGAGGTCCTTGTGACCGGACCTCTGGCAGGCCTTCGCGTCGTCGAACTCGCGGGCCTCGCGCCCGCGCCGTTCGGTGCCATGGTGCTCGCCGACCTCGGCGCGGACGTGATCCAGGTGCACAAGCCGGGGAGCGTGCCGACGATCCCCGGCGACTTCCTCGGCCGCAACCGGCGCTCGATCGCGATCGACACCCGCAGGCCCGAAGGCGCCGAACTGGTGTTGCAGCTGGTCGAACGCTCCGACGTGCTGATCGAGGGCTTCCGGCCGGGCGTCACCGAACGGCTGGGCATCGGCCCGGCGCAGTGCCTCGCCCGCAACCCGCGCCTTGTATACGGACGCATGACCGGCTGGGGCCAGGACGGGCTCCTGGCCGACCGCGCCGGCCACGACATCAACTACATCGCCGTCGCGGGTGCCCTGGAGCCCCTCGGCCGGGCCGGCGGGCCGCCGTCGTTCCCGATCAACCTGCTCGGCGACTTCGGCGGGGGAGGGCTGCTGCTGGCCCTCGGCGTGCTCGCCGCGCTCTACGAACGGGAGCGCTCCGGACGTGGCCAGGTCGTGGACGCCGCCATGGTCGACGGGGCGGCGTTGCTGACGACGTTCCTGCACGGGATGCGGTCCGCGGGCATGTGGGCGGGCGGGCGCGGCGAGAACATGCTCGACGGTGGAGTGCCGTTCTACGACGTCTACGAGGCCGCGGACGGGAAGTACGTGGCGATCGGCGCGCTGGAGGAGAAGTTCTACGCGGACCTCGTGCGCGTGCTGGGCCTGGAGGACGCGCCCTCGCGCAACGATCCGGCGAACTGGCCTGAGCTGCGGGAACGCATCGCGGCGGCGGTGAAGACCCGGCCGCGGGACGAATGGGCCGACCTCGCGCGGGACACGGACGCGTGCCTGGCGCCGGTGCTGACCCCTGCCGAGGCGGCGCGGCATCCGTACAACGAGGCGCGCTCCACTTTCGTGGACGTCTCCGGTTCGCCGCATCCGGCGCCGGCGCCCCGCTTCGACCGCACTCCCACGGCCGTTCCCACGGCTCCGGTTTCGGCCGGGACGAACACCGGGGAAGTGCTTGCCGACATGGGTGTGGCGGACGCACGGATTATGGAACTGCGGCGGTCTGGAGTAATTGGATGAATGCTCGGGTGCGCATTAATAACGCCACGAGGGCGTGACGGTGCGTGATGGGGGACGAGCGGCATCCGGGTGAGGGCCGGTGCAACAGTCTCTCTTCCAAGCTGTGGGATGCGAGGGGTTCCGTGTTCACCTCGTGCCCAGGACATCGGCGCTGCTGACGCCCGTCTTTAGCCGCCATTCGGGTGACGTTGGTCGTCGTGCAGGCGTGCGCCGCTGGTGGATCCTGGGAGGAGTTTGGCGTGGTCGTTGTTCATCGCAAGGGTGAATGAGGGACCATGACGGGTGACACGGGCGGTCAGCCGCTCGACCGGTGAACCACACGGACGGAGAGGTACCTGTGAACCTCAAGAAGGTGCTAGTGCTGGCGGGCGTCGCGCTGGTGCTGTTCCTCCTGATCACCCAGCCCGAGCAGTCCGCCTCGGCGGTGCAGCAGGTGCTCGGCTGGCTGCGTCAGGGCGCGGAGTCGATCATCACCTTCATCAGGAGCCTCTTCGGTACGGCCACCCCGCTCAGCTAGTGACACTGTGTGATCCTCGGCCGTCTGCGTTGAGCCGGACGGGTGGAATGAGGCCAATCACGCACTGGTAACGGGTGTTCTCGGGATTCAGGGTCTGGCGATTGTCAGACCTACCGAATACCTTCCGCTGCAATGGCCGATCCCCGACCGACGAGGAGGCACATATGGTCGAGGACTCCGGGGTCCACGAGCTGTTGCAGCAGTGGGCGGCTGAACGGTCTGATGACGCAGAGATGCAGGAGGTGAACCGGATCAAGAACGCATGGCTCGCGGAGGCTCCCCCCTCGGCGCCAGGCATCCCCGTGCAGCGGGGAGGCAGGAGCGGGTCGCGTGGCTTGGTCAAGGTCGACTCGGCGGATCCGGCCTACGTGGCCGCGATGCGCAAGCGGGCGCCGGAGGCACCCGAGGCACTGCTCGCCGCCGCGGCGAGCTACTGGCAGCTGGTGGGCGACGTCGCCGAGGCCGAGCAGTGGTGGGACGCGGGCATCAGCCCGTTGGACCAGCGCGCGCTCGACTACCGCGCGGCCGGCCTGTCTCCTGCCGACCTCGGTCGGCGCCTGGGACCGATGACGGTTCTCCAGCACCTTCGCCGCGGTTCCGCCGCAGCCTGGTGCGTCGCACGTCTGCAGAGGCAGCGCCGGGACGGCGTCGCGTAAGAGCGTGGCGTAAGGGCATGGCGTAAGAGCATGGCGTAGGTCGTTGGACCGGGCTGTCGGAGGCGGCAGCCCTGCAATCCCTCACGGGTGGCCTCCTGCTGGGAGGCCTCACCCAAGTAGTCTGGGAGCCGTGCGCGGCCTCCTTACTCCCCAGCGTGTGCTGATCGCGTTCGCCTGTCTGGCGGCGCTGGTCGCCTGTTGCGGGCTCGCGTGGTGGCAGTGGCAGCGCTTCGAGTCCGCCAGCGGCACGTTCCAGAACCTCGGATACGTGCTCCAGTGGCCGCTGTTCGGCCTCTTCCCCCTCTTCATGGTGTGGCGGTTCCGGCGTTTGGCGCGCCAGAACCGTGACGCGGATCTCGTACCGGAGCCGGTTGCGCCCGCTCCCCGCCCGGTGGCTACCGTTGACGCCGTCAAACCCGCGCCTGTCGAGCACTTCGACGACGAAGAAGACGCGGAGCTCGCGGCCTACAACCGCATGCTCGCGGACCTCAACGCGCGGGACGGTCGTTGAGCGAAGGCGGGCAGATGAAGGGTGCGTTGACCCGGTTCAGGGTCATGGCTTACGTGGTCGGAGTCTTCCTGCTGCTCCTGGTCGTGGCCATGGTGCTCAAGTACGCCGCGGACATGGACGGCGCGATGAAGGTCGTCGGCCCGGTCCACGGCTTCCTCTACGCCATCTACCTGGTGATTTCCGTCGACCTGGCGCTGAAGCTGCGCTGGTCGATCAAGGGCACCGCGCTGGTGCTGCTCGCCGGCACGATCCCGTTCCTGTCCTTCTGGGCGGAGCGCAAGGTGGTCGAGAAGACCGCGCAGGGCGTGCCCCTGTGACGTTTGGCCTGCTAGCGTCTGGGGCTACCAACTGAACACGGCCGTCGATGTCGCGCGGGAGAGCTTCCCCCAGTGTTTGATCGCTGAGCGGGAGCGCCGAAGGAGCAACTCCTCCCCGGAATCTCTCAGGTACAAGTACCGCGCGACGAAGGCAACTCTGAAAAGCAGGCTCATCAGCAGCCTCGCCCACGGTGCAAGCCACTTCGGTGGTGAAGCTCTCAGGCTCATGACAGAGGGGGAGGCTCGCTCTAGTGAGGAGTCTCCGATGGACCGTGTCATTCTTCTGATGCCTCAGCCGGCCGCGTCCGGCTCTTCGGCGCACCCTGGAGGAGCGTTCTGATGTCCCGCCTTACGCCTCTGAACGCCGAGCACGAGCAGCTCGGCGCGATGTTCACCGACTTCGCGGGCTGGCGGATGCCGCTGCGCTACTCGTCCGAACTCGCGGAGCACCACGCGGTGCGCACGACCGCGGGCCTGTTCGACCTCACACACATGGGTGAGATCGTCCTGACCGGACCGCAGGCCGGTGAGGCCCTCGACTACGCGCTGGTCGGCCACATCTCGGCACTGGCCGTCGGCAAGGCCCGCTACACGATGATCACCCAGGCCGATGGCGGCGTGCTCGACGACCTGATCGTGTACCGCCTGGGCGACCAGGAGTTCATGGTCGTCGCGAACGCCTCGAACGCCCTAGTCGTCGCCGAAGCGCTGGTCGAGCGTGCCGCCGGGTTCGACACCGTCGTGACGGACAAGTCGACCGACTACGCGTTGATCGCGATCCAGGGCCCGAAGTCGGTCGAGATCCTCTCCGGCCTGACCGACACGGACCTGTCGACGGTCAAGTACTACGCGTCGTACCCGTCCACCGTGGCCGGTGTCGACGCGCTGCTGGCCCGCACCGGGTACACCGGCGAGGAGGGCTTCGAGCTCTTCGTCGCGCCCGCCGACGCGCCCGCGGTCTGGGCGGCGTTGCTGGGGGCCGGCGAGGCGCACGAGCTCAAGCCGTGCGGTCTCGGCTGCCGCGACACGTTGCGTCTCGAAGCCGGGATGCCCTTGTACGGCAACGAGCTCACGAGGTCGCTGACGCCCTACAACGCGAACCTGGGCCGCGTCGTGAAGCTCGACAAGCCCGGCGACTTCGTGGGCCGCGACGCGCTGACCAAGGTCGCCGAGTCCGGGGTGGACTCGGTCCTGGTCGGACTGAAGACGCCCGAGCGCCGCGCCCCGCGCCACGGTTACGCGGTGCTCGACGGCGACGAGGTCGTGGGCGAGGTGACGTCGGGCGCGCTGTCCCCGACCCTCGGCTACTCCATCGCCATGGCCTACGTGTCGAAGGCCAGTGCCGAGCCCGGCACCTCACTGCTGGTGGACGTCCGAGGCAAGAAGCAGCCGGTCGAGGTCGTCGCACTTCCGTTCTACAAGCGCGCCAAGTAGGGAGATCCTCCAGATGTCCGACCAGTTCAACGCCTCCCTCGCGGAGTACGACCCCGAGGTGGCCGAGGCCGTCGCGGCCGAGCTGGCACGCCAGCAGGGCACGCTCGAGATGATCGCCTCGGAGAACTTCACGCCCGTCTCGGTGCTGCAGGCCCAGGGCTCCGTGCTCACCAACAAGTACGCGGAGGGCTACCCCGGCCGCCGCTACTACGGCGGCTGCGAGCACGTGGACGTCGTCGAGCGCCTCGCCATCGAGCGCATCAAGTCGCTCTTCGGCGCGGGCTTCGCGAACGTCCAGCCGCACTCGGGCGCGCAGGCCAACGCGGCCGCGATGTTCGCGCTGCTCCAGCCCGGCGACACGATCCTGGGCCTGGACCTCGCGCACGGCGGCCACCTGACGCACGGCATGCGCATCAACTTCTCCGGCAAGCTCTACAACGTCGTGCCGTACCACGTCGCGGACTCCGACGGCCGCGTCGACATGGCCGAGGTCGAGCGCTTGGCGCAGGAGCACCGGCCGAAGCTGATCGTCGCCGGCTGGTCCGCCTACCCGCGCCAGCTGGACTTCGCCGAGTTCCGCCGCATCGCGGACTCGGTCGAGGCCTACCTGATGGTCGACATGGCGCACTTCGCCGGCCTCGTCGCCGCCGACCTGCACCCGTCGCCCGTGCCGCACGCGCACGTCACGACGACCACGACGCACAAGACCCTCGGCGGTCCCCGTGGCGGCGTGATCCTGTCGAACGAGGCCGACATCGCCAAGAAGATCAACTCGGCGGTGTTCCCCGGTCAGCAGGGCGGACCGCTGGAGCACGTGATCGCGGCCAAGGCGGTGGCGTTCAAGCACGCCGCCTCGCCTGAGTTCGCGGACCGTCAGCGCCGCACGCTCGAGGGCGCGCGGATCCTGGCCGAGCGCCTGTCGCAGGCGGACGTCGCCGCGGCCGGCGTGAAGGTGCTGACCGGTGGCACGGACGTGCACCTCGTCCTCGTCGACCTGGTCAACTCCGAACTGGACGGCAAGCAGGCCGAGGACGTGCTGCACCGGATCGGCATCACGGTCAACCGCAACGCCGTTCCGAACGACCCGCGTCCGCCGATGGTCACGTCCGGTCTGCGGATCGGCACGCCGGCGCTCGCGACCCGCGGGTTCGGCGAGGTGGACTTCACCGAGGTCGCCGACGTCATCGCGGAGGCCCTGAAGCCGGGTGCGGCGATCGACGAGCTGCGTGCGCGCGTCGAGGTGCTGGCGGCGAAGCACCCGCTGTACTCGACGCTCTGACGCCGAACGACAAGGGGCGCCACCGGATTTCCGGTGGCGCCCCTTGCGTTGGTGACCCGAGAGCGGAACGACGGGAACCCCGGCCCCTTCCCCAGGGCCGGGGTTTTCACCGTGTCAGGGTGTTGTGTGTCTCAGATGGACCGTCCTAAAGGGATGCTGTGGGGTTAGGCAGCGGGGGCCGTGACACCAGGGGGCAGGCACTCCACGTTGCGCTTGCCGTCGGGCTGGATGACGAACCAGGTGCCACCAACGCCCTGGCCCTTCCAGGCGCCCGGCTTCGGGTCCTGCGAGTAGGTGTAGAGAGCCCAGCCGTCGATGGCGACCTGCTTCTTGCCGTCAGCGCGGGTGATCAGCGAGACGAGCTTCGCGTCGACGCCCTCGACCTGCGGGATCGTGTCCGCGATCAGCGGCGGCCAGGTGACGGCGCACTGGTTGTTGCAGTTCGACTTGCCTTCGGGCTTCGGGGTGTCCTTGTCGAAGCGGTAAAGGGTGCGGCCGTCGCCGTCCTGGACCACGAGGCCCATCTTGTCGACGGGCTTGCCGACCAGCTTCAACGTGCTGACCGGGGCTGCTGCCGGGGGCTGCACCGCCGGGGGCTGCGCGGCCGGAACTTCCGGGGCCTGCTGCTGGACAGGGGTTTCGGGGGCCTGCGCGGGCTCCTGGAGTACCGGGGGCTGACCCACGTCGCCGTAGTCGCCGAGGACGCCCAGGTCGGTTTGGGTTTGTGCCACCGGCTTGGAGTTCGTGCCACTGCCAGTGGCGCTCCAGACACCCAGACCCAGCACAACTGCCAGTCCCGCGGCGAGCCCGATGGCAATGCGGTTACGTCGGATCACACTCATGTCCTCCTCGTCCATCCGTTCGCTCTATCCAGGCCATACGGCCCGGGTTGCGTCTCGGTTCAGAAACGAACCGAACCTCGTCCCGTCTCGAACGTCTGGCGGAGCCGGGTAACGCAGGAGGTGCAAGGTGGTCGTCGCTGGTCAGCTGGCGGGAATGGCCGAACGGGTGCTGGGTGCAGCGTTGCCGATCGGATTTCGGGCCTGGGACGGAAGTGTGGCCGGGCCGCAGGACGGCACGGTGGTCGTGATCCGCTCGCGCGACGCGTTGCGTCGGCTCGTCTGGAGCCCGAACGAACTGGGCCTCGCGCGCGCGTACGTGAGCGGGGAGCTCGACGTCGAAGGTGATCTCGCGACCGGTCTCTCGCAGATCTGGGGGCTCGTGCGGCGGGGCGTCACCCGGCGGCCGCGGCTCTCGGAGGTCGCGAAGCTCGCGTTGCGGCTGAAGGTGCTGGGGCCCAACCCGGACGCGCCGAAGGAGGAAGCCCGGTTGCGGGGCGCGCTGCACACCAAGAGCAGGGACCGTGATGCCATTTCGCACCACTACGATCTGAGCAACGACTTCTACCGGCTCGTGCTCGACCCGAGCATGGCCTACTCGTGCGCGTACTTCACGTCCGAGGACGAGCCGCTCGCGCAGGCACAGCACAACAAGCTGGACCTCGTGTGCCGCAAGCTCGGCCTGGAGCCGGGCATGCGCCTGCTCGACGTCGGCTGCGGGTGGGGTTCGATGATCATCCACGCCGCGAAGCACTACGGCGTGCACGCGACCGGGGTGACGATCTCCGCCCAGCAGCGCGCGCACATCCTCGGGCGGATCGAGGCCGAAGGACTGACCGGCCGGGTCGAGGTGCGGTTGCAGGACTACCGCGAGGTGCGTGACGAACCGTTCGACGCGATCTCCACGATCGAGATGGGCGAGCACGTCGGCGAGAGCAACTACCCCGAGTACGCCTCGACGCTGCACCGGCTGCTCAAGCCCGAGGGCCGCCTGCTGCTGCAGCAGATGTCGCGCGGACACAACGCACCCGGCGGCGGCGCGTTCATCGAATCGTACGTCGCGCCGGACATGCACATGCGGCCGGTCAGTGCCACCACCGGCTTTCTCGAAGGCGCCGGCCTGGAGATCCGCGACGTGCACGCGTTGCGCGAGCACTACGTGTGGACCGTGCGAGCGTGGGCGCAGACCCTGGAAGAGCGCTGGGACGAGGTCGTCGCCCTGGTCGGCGAGGGCCAGGCGCGCGTCTGGCGGCTGTACCTGGCGGGCGGCGCGCTGACGTTCGAGGAGGGCCGGATGGGCGTCGACCAGATCCTCGCGGTGCGCAGGAGCGAGAACGGCCGCAGCGGCATGCCGCGCGTGCGCCGTGAGCTGGCCGCCCGATGAGCTTCCTGATCAGCCTGGTCGTGGTGCTGGTGCTGCTCAGCGGACTCTTCCTGTACGCGGACTCCCGCAAGCGCTACGACCTGATCGACTCCGTGTGGGGTCCCGGCTTCGCCGTGATCGCGGTGCTCACGTTGCTGTTCGCGGAGGGCGAACCAACTCGGCAGTGGGTCGTCACCGCCCTGACCGTGGTGTGGGGCCTACGCCTGGGCGTGCACCTCCACTCGCGCAACAGGGGCAAGGACGAAGACCCGCGCTACCAGGACATGTTGAGGCGTGCCAAGGGAAATCCGCGCCTGCGGATGTACCGCGTCTACCTGCTCCAGGCCGTGATGATGTGGATCGTGTCGCTGCCGGTCCAGGCCGCGCAGCATCTTTCGGCCCCGTTCGGAGTGCTAGATTGGGTGGGCACTGGCGTGTGGATGGTCGGCTTCGTCTTCGAGGCCGTAGGTGACTGGCAGCTCTCCCGGTTCCGTGCGGACCCGGCGAACAAGGGCGCCGTGATGGACCGCGGTTTGTGGCGCTACACAAGGCATCCGAACTACTTCGGCGACTCCGTCGTGTGGTGGGGCCTCTACCTGTTCGCGTTGCACTCGTGGCTCGCCGCGCTCACGATCATCGGTCCGGTGATCATGACGTGGCTGCTTCTGAAGGGCACTGGCAAGCCGTTGCTGGAGAAGGACATCGTGTCGCGCCGTCCTGGGTACGCCGAGTACGTGCGGCGCACCAGTGGCTTCTTCCCGCTGCCTCCGAAGAGTCGCGTGGGGTAGGGCTGGGCTAGGGCTGGCAGGGCTCGGGCTGGCTGGCCGAGGGCTGGCTGGCCGAGGGCTGGCAGGGCGCGCGGCTTTGCCTCGGGTGCTGGCAGGCCGAGTGTTGGCAGGCGCGCGGCGACGTGGCGTGGCTCGCCTCGGGATGGCCGGGCCGGCGGCTTCTGCGGTCGGCAGGTTCGCATGGGCGGTGTTCGGCGGCAGGTGCGTGCGGCGGCGCTCGCAGTTTCGGCGTCGGCCGCTTGCCCCGCGTCTCTCCGGGGACGTGCCTTGGGTCCGGCCGTGCCTTCGACAAGGCTCGCCCCGGTGTTTCTGCGGTGGCGTGCCGGGCGTTGTGGTGCTTCGGCAGGTGGCGTGCCGAGCGTCTCTCCGGGCACGTGCCGGCGGCCTCTCCGTGCCTCCCACGGGCGTTTGCCGCGGTGTCTCTTCGGCGGCGGGCCGGGTCTTGCGGTGCCCCTAACAGGCAGCCAGACTCGCGTCCGCCCGGCACCGCGCTGGGCGTCTACCCGGCACCGCGCTGGACGTCCGCCCGGCACCGCGCCGGGCGTCCTGCCGGCACTGCGCTGGGCGTCCTGCCGGCACTGCGCCGGGCGTCCTGCCGTGCCTGCCACGAGCAGCTTGCCCAGCGCCTTGCCCGGCGGCTCGGCGGCGCCTGTCGTGCGAAGCAGTGCACGTCACAGCGCCCGTACGGCACGCGTGCGCGGGTTAATGTTGGAGCGTGGGCAACGACATCTCCTTCCCGCGCCAACAGGCGCGCACCCAGCGGTTCACCGTCGGCGCACCGAGGACCTTCGCGGTGTCGGCGGACGGCGCACGTGTCTTCTTCCTGCGCCCGGCCACGGCCACAAGCCGTGCGAACGGGCTCTGGGAGCTGAACACGACCACCGGCGTCGAACGGCTGCTCGCCGACCCGGCGACGCTGCTGTCCGATCCGGAGGATCTGCCCGCGGAGGAGAAGGCACGCCGCGAGCGCACGCGTGAGTCCGGTGCGGGCATCGTCGGTTACGCGCTCTCCCGGGACGCCTCGGTGGCCTCGTTCGCGTTGTCGGGCCGCCTGTTCGTGGCCGACCTGGTGGGCGGTACCGCCCGTGAGCTGCCGACCCGGGGTGGCGTCGTCGACCCGCGCGTCGACCCGACGGGGCGGCGTGTGGCGTACGTCACGAACGGCACGCTGCGCGTGGTCGAGCTGAGTTCTGGTGAGGACTACGCGGTCGCCGAGCCGGATGGCGAGGACGTGACGTTCGGGCTCGCCGAGTTCATCGCGGCCGAGGAGATGTCGCGCTACCGCGGCTACTGGTGGGAGCCGAACGGCGACCGCCTCATCGCCGCGCGCGTGAACAACGCACCGGTGCAGCGCTGGTACATCGCCGACCCAGCGAACCCCGGCACCGCCGCCACCGAGATCGCCTACCCGGCGGCGGGTACGGCCAACGCCACGGTGTCGCTGCACGTGGTGTCGCTCGACACGACGTTCGTCCCGGTGCTGCTGGAGTTCGACTACCTCAACGACGTGCACTGGTCGTCCGGTGGCGCCCCGCTGATCACGACGCAGACCCGCGACCAGCGCACCCGCCGGATCTACACGCTGTCCCCGGAGACCGGCGCTGTCACGGAGCTCGCGGTCGAGACCGATCCGACGTGGCTCGAGGTCAGCGAAGGCGCTCCGGCGTGGACTCCGGACGGCCGTCTCGTGCGGATCGTGGGGGAGGGCGACGAGTACGCGCTCCGCGTGGGCGACGAGGTCCTGACCTCGGGCCTCCAGGTGCGCCGGGTGCTCGACATCGCCGACGCCTCGATCCTCGTGGCCGCCTCCGAAGCCGACGACCCGACGCAGGTGCACGTCTACTCGGTCGGTGGCAGCGTCGAGAAGTTGTCCTCTGAGGATGGTGTGCACTCCGCGGTTCGGGGCGGTGACACGGTTGTCCTCGTATCGGCCACTTTGGACTGGTTCGGCGCACGGGCACGCGTCGGTGACCATCTCATCGAGTCGTGGGCGGACACGCCGGTTCTCCAGGCGTCCCCGCGCATGCTGACCCTCGGCGAACGTTCCATCCGCGCCGCGCTCCTGCTGCCCACCGGCCACGTCCCGGGCACCAGGCTCCCGGTGCTGATGGACCCGTACGGCGGTCCGCACGCCCAGCGCGTCGTGTCGGCCCAGAACGCCTTCCTGGCCTCACAGTGGCTGGCGGACCAGGGTTTCGCGGTCCTCGTCGCCGACGGCCGCGGGACGCCGGGCCGGGGCCTCGCCTGGGAACGCGCGATCGCGTTCGACTTCGCCGGCGCCACCCTGGAGGACCAGGTGGACGCCCTGCACGCGGCCGCCGCGCTCGAACCGGACCTCGACCTCACCCGAGTGGCGATCCGGGGCTGGTCCTACGGCGGCTACCTGAGCGCCCTGGCCGTCCTGCGCCGCCCGGACGTCTTCCACGCGGGCATCGCCGGCGCCCCGGTGACCGACTGGCGCCTCTACGACACCCACTACACCGAGCGCTACCTGGGCCACCCGGACGACAAGCCCGAGGTCTACGACTCGAACTCGCTCATCGCCGACGCGGACAAGCTCTCCCGCCCGCTGATGATCATCCACGGTCTGGCCGACGACAACGTGGTGGCCGCGCACACGCTGCGCCTGTCCAGCGCCCTGCTCGCCGCCGGCCGCCCGCACACCGTGCTGCCGCTCTCGGGCGTCACGCACATGACCCCGCAGGAACAGGTCGCGGAGAACCTCCTGTTGCTGCAGGTCGAGTTCCTCAAGCAGTCGCTCGCCTGACAGCAAGAAAGGGGCGCTTCCCGCAACGGGAAGCGCCCCTCTCGAAAAGCCTGCGATCAGGCCAGCGACTGCCGCACCCGGTAGGGCGGGATGCTGTTGCCGAGCAGCGCCAGGTCGTCGATCGACTCCGGCTGGTACCCGGCCGTCTTCAGCCGCTCGACCATCAGCGCGGTCGGGTCCTCGACGACGTCCGCGCGGCCGAACAGGTACGCCCACTCGTGCTCGTCCGAGCCGTAGTAGGCGACGGTGTCGAACACCTCGTTGAACCGCTGCCAGGAGCGGATCAGCGTGGTGTTGCGCCACATCGTCTGGCAACCGGACTGGTTGACGACGACGCCGCCGGGACGCAGCAGGGCCTTGCACATGCGCAGGAAGTCCGCGCCGTACAGGCGGTTGTGCTGCGCCTCCTCCTCGCGCTCGTCGGGCAGGTCCACCAGCACGATGTCGTACTTCTCCGACGTCGTGCGGATGTACTCGAACCCGTCGATGTACTGCACGCGGATGGGGCCGGAACCCTTCTCCGCCTCGGCCAGCTCCTCGGACGTGTAGCCGTACGGCAGGTGCTCCGCGCACAGCTTGACGGCCTGCTCGTCGATGTCGATGTGGTCGACGACCGTCGCACCGTGCTGGACGGCCATCTGGCACACGACGCCCTCGGAGGAGCCGATGACCAGCACGCGCTCGACGGTGTCGGCCAGCAGCAGCGCCGGCACCATCAGGGCCTCGTGGTAGGTCAGCTGGCTGAACTCCGTCGACTGGCGGTCGTCGTCGCAGAAGAGCGACAACCCCTGTGCCGTACGGGCGATCACCAGGTGCTGGAAGTCGGTCTTGGTGTCGACCAGCACCTCGTCCACCTGCCAGTGGCGGGTCATGCCATCGGCGAGCGGCTCGTTGATCGTGTTCACGCGACATGCTCCTTGACGCCACGAGTGACGAGGTCCGTGCTCACGTGAGCAGCGCCCAGAGCGTCAGCGAGTAGCTGGACGGCCAGTGCGGGTTTCGCACGCGTACCGCAGGTGAACACGTCGACGAACACCGAACCCACTTCGGGATAGGTATGGATCGACGCATGGGATTCCGACAGCAGGGCCAGCACGGTGACTCCTTGGGGATCGAACTTCTTGGAGATCACCTCCAGCACGGTTGCGTCGGCCTGCGTGAGAACCTCACCAAGGGCGTGCTTCAGGAACTGCTCGTCGTCGAGCAGATCGGCACTCACACCCGAGAGCTCTGCAAGTACGTGCTGTCCCGCGAACAAACCGACGGTCTCCTCGGTCTGACAGGGCGCTTCGGACATCAATCACTCCAAACTATGTGAATTGCAGAAGGACTTAGATGCAGTACGTGGCCAACGGCGGGAAGCCGTTGAAGCACACGGACGAATAGGAGGAGGTGTAGGCACCCGCGTGGAGGATGTCCACGTGGTCGCCCGCCTGCAGGTCGAGCGGCAGGTCGTAGCGGGTGTGCTGGTAGATCACGTCGTCCGCGTCGCACGTCGGGCCCGCCAGCACGATCGGGCCTGTCGGCCCACCGTCGCGCGAGGTCCGCAGCCGGTACGCGATCGCCTCGCCCTCGGTCTCGGCGAGGCCCTGGTAGCGGCCGATGTCGACGTACACCCAGCGGCGTTCGTCCGAATAGGACTTCCGCGACACCAGCACGACGGAGGAACGGATCAGGCCCGCCTCGGCGGAGATCGCGCGGCCGGGCTCGATCATCACCCTGGGACGAGCGGCGCCGAAGTGCCGGGCGACCGATGCCTCGATGGCGGCGGCGAAGGCCTCCAGGGACGGCGTGGCCTCCTGGTAGACGGCCGGAAGCCCGCCGCCGAGGTTCACCGTCGACGTCTCGATGCCCTCCGCGCGCAGCTTCGCGGCGATCAGCGCCGCGTCGGCGATGCCGGAGTCCCAGCCCTCGACGGAGAGCTGCTGCGAGCCCGCGTGGAACGCGACACCGAGAGGAACGAGGCCAAGTTCGTGCGCCAGCCGCAAGAGATCCGTCGCCATCTCCGGATCGCAACCGAACTTGTTGCCGAACGGGTACGTGGAACCCTTGCTGTGGACAAGAATCCGCACCAGCACGGACGAACCGGGCGCGTGGGAAGCGACGAAACGGACGTCCTGCTCGCTGTCCGACACGAACATCCGCACGCCACGCGAGTACGCGTACGCGATGTCCGCGGCCTTCTTGATGGGGTTGCTGTAGGAGATCGACGACGGCTCGGCGCCGCGCGCCAGGCACAGGTCGATCTCCGCGGGCGACGCCACGTCGAAGTGCGAACCCTCCGCGACCAGCGTGCCGACCACGTCGGACTCCGGGTTCGACTTCACCGCGTAGAAGATGTCGATGGACGGCAGTGCCGCGCGAATCGCCTGGTAGCGCGCGCGAATCGTCTCGAGGTCGATCACCAGACATGGTGTCGACGGGTTCTCCTGGTCCAGGAAACGCCGAATACGAGCCTCTGCCTCGGTGCGCCGATCAACGGCGAAGCTCTCGGTCATTTCCCCAGGAGTCCCCCTTCATCCGCCTCGCGTTCCGTACGCGGGCACGGCCGTGCACTCTACGGCCTGGACACCCGGAATGCGCAAGCCAGTCCAGGCGAGTGTGATTTACCCAGCAGAACGCAGCTCGATCATCGTGATGTCCGGAGGCGCGCCCACGCGCACCGGCGGACCCCAGAAACCCGCGCCACGACTGGTGTAGAGCCAGGTGCCGTCCACCTTCGACAGCCCGGCCGTGCTGGGTTGCTGCAGCGGCACAACGAAGTTGAACGGGACCATCTGTCCGCCGTGTGTATGACCGGACAACTGGAGGTCGACGCCGCGTGAAGAGGCGTCACTCACCTGCACGGGCTGGTGTGACAACAGGACTACGGGGTTGTTCCGATCACGTCCCGACAGGGCGCGGTCGAAGTCCGGCCCGTCGTTGTAGGACTTGCCGGTCACGTCGTTCACACCTACGACCTCGATGCCGCCGGCGACCGTCAAACCCTCGTTGCGCAACGGGTTCACGCCGAGCCTGTCGAGCTCCGCGATCCACTGTTCGTGTCCGGAGAAGTACTCGTGGTTGCCCGTCACGAAGAAGCTGCCGTGCTTGGACACCAGGTCCCGCAACGGTGCCGCGGCCTCACCCAGTTCGGCGACGGTGCCGTCCACCAGGTCGCCGACGATCGCGACGACGTCCGCTTCCTGCTCGTTGATCATCCGTACGATCCGCTCCGTGTGCGAACGCCCGAGCAGCGGCCCGAGGTGGATGTCGCTCACGACCGCGATCCGGAAGCCCGACAGCGACGGCCGCAGCTTGTCCAGCGTCACCGGCACGTTCAGCAACTGCGGGTCGCCCAGCGCCTGCGTCATGCCGTAGCCGACGACTCCGCCCGCCGCGATGCCGGATCCGATCGCCACGGAGCGCGAGATGAACAGCCGCCGCGACGGGTCCGGCACGATCTCGACCGGCTCGGCGGGCGCGGGACCGGCGGCGACGGGCACCGGCGCGAGCGTGGCACGCCTGAGCAGGATCCGGCGCGGCACCTCCGCGATGCCGAGCGCGATCGCCAGGTAGAACAGCACCGCGAGCCAGATGAACCCGGGCCACGCGAAGAACTTCCCGTACTCCGGCGGCACCCTGCGCGTCACGACCAGCGCGCTCATCAGCATCAGGAACGCGCCGACGACCGCCACCGCGCCGATGCGGCGCCCGAGCGTGTGGGGCCGCGTCGTGTCCACGACCAGCCGCCGCCACAGGTACAAATGGCCCAAGGCGACGGGGACGCCGAGGAGCAAAAGGAAAATCACGACATCAGTATGCGTTTCGAGATCTCCATGCAACCCGCCAGGCCCCAGGTGGCGTGACTAACCCGGCACCGCAGACAGGGGGAGACCTGATGAGTGATCGGGACGCCGCGTTCCAGGAGTACTTCGCGGCCCGTTCCGACGCCATGCGCGGCACGGCATACCTGCTGTGCGGCGACTGGCATCGCGCGGAAGACCTGGTGCAACAGGCCTTCACCAAGCTGTACCTGGCTTGGCGACGGGTCGACCGGCACGAGGCGCTGGACGCCTACACCAGGCAGATCCTGGTGCGGACGTTCCTGTCCGAGCGACGGCGCGGGTGGTTCCGGTTCGAGTCGGCGACAGACGACGTGGCGGACGCGGCCGCGCCGCCCGGCGCCTACCCCGAGGAACGGATGGTGTTGCTGGAGGCGCTGGCGAAGGTGCCTCCGAAACAGCGTGCGTGCCTCGTTCTGCGGTACTGGGAGGACATGTCCGTCGAGAAGACGGCCGTCGTCCTCAAATGTTCGGAAGGAACCGTGAAGAGCCAGGCCGCGCGGGGGCTGCAGACGCTGCGCGGCCTGCTCTCGGAGCAGGAGAGGGTTCGATGAACGAACAGGACCTCAAACGAGCTTTTCAGGACGTGGTGGCGAGCAGCCCGCCTCCCTCGATGGATCCGGGCGTCGCGCTCGGCAGGGCGCACAAGGCCCGTGCCAAGCGGCGGGCGTCCATCACGGGGGCCGTGGTCGCCGTGCTCGTGGTCGGTGTCGGGCTCGGGTCGGCGTTCGCGCTGAACCCGCAGGGAACGACGAACTACCTGGTCGGAGCGGGGCAGAGCAGCAGCTCCAACCCCGGCATGCCGGACACGCAGTGGGGCGAGAAGTGGCCGGTCGGGCAGTCCGACCGCACGGCCACCAACGGTCCGCAGGCCGAGCGCGGCGTGCTGCTGCTGAACGCGCTCATCGCATCCGCCCAGGCCGGCGGGTTCGAGACGCCCAAGCTGAAGTACCAGGCGCCGGAGTACCAGAACGGCGAGATGCAGCGCACCCAGGCGCAGATCTCGACCGACAAGGGCCAGACGCCGGAGGTCTGGGTCTACACGGCACACGTGCCGGTCCGGAAGAACGGCAAGGTCGGCATGATGCTCGCCGAGGTCTCGATGCCGAAGCCGTCGGATCCGGTCGAGCCGTGTGCACTGGCCAAGCGGTTCTGGGGCATGAGCAAGGCGACGTGCAAGTTGCGCGAAGTCAACGGCGTGCAGGTCGGCGACGCTTCCAGTCAGGAGGAGGGTCGCGTGATGCAGTGGATGTCCTACAAGGCCCCCAACGGCTGGACGGTGAACATCGCCCAGAACGCGAGCTACGAGGGAAGCGGCTACCCCGGGCTCGACGGCAACCCGTTCCTGGCGAGCGAGCTCGCGACCATGGCCACGGACGCGAAGTTCCTCCTCGGGAGCTGAGCAGGTGAACACCAGGGCGGTCACGTTCTGTGGCCGCCCTCTCTCGTTGGTCCTTTCGGGTGTTTTGGCAGGTAGAGTGCCGTCCTGCAATGCGGACTCTGCTCATCGACAACTACGACTCGTTCACGTTCAACCTCTTCCAGCACCTCGCTGAGGTGAACGGTGCCGAGCCCGTGGTCGTCCACAACGACGACCCGCGCTTCCGGCTGGCCTCACTGCGGTCGTTCGACCACGTGGTGATCTCGCCCGGCCCCGGCCGGCCCGGCAATCCCGCCGACTTCGGCATCTGCCGCGCGGTGATCGACCACGCCGAGATCCCGTTGCTGGGCGTGTGTCTGGGGCACCAGGGGTTGTGCCTGTCGTACGGCGCTGTCGTGGGGCCTGCGCCCGTGCCACGCCACGGAATCGTCTCTCCGGTCACGCACACGGGCGTCGACGTCTTCGCGGGGCTGCCCTCGCCGTTCGACGTCGTGCGGTACCACTCGCTGGCGGTCACGGAGCTGCCTCCCTCGCTGGAGGCGATCGCGTGGAGCGACGACTCGGTGCTGATGGGCGTGCGTGCTCTCGACCGGCCCGCGTGGGGTGTGCAGTTCCATCCCGAGTCGATCTGCACGGACTTCGGCCGCGAGATGCTCGCGAACTTCGCCGCGCTCACCCCGACCAGGACGGCCGCGGTGCCGGAACCGGTATTGGTTCGCCCAACGCCCCAGAAACGTCCTGTGCACGTCCGGAAGCTCGCCGTGGCCGTGAACGCGGAGGAGGCGTTCGCGGCACTCCACGGGGCCTCTGAGGCGGCGTTCTGGCTGGACAGCGGGCCGGGCGGGCGGTTCTCCTTCATGGGAGACGCCAAGGGGCCTCTCGCGCACGTCGCGCAGTACTCGGTGCAGGACAAGGTGCTCACGCTCGACGGCACACCGCGCCCCTGCCCGTCTTTCTTCTCCTGGCTGGACGACGACCTCGCGTCGTGGAGCGTCGAGCAACCCGACGTCCCGTTCGATTTCGCCCTGGGCTGGGTCGGATACCTCGGCTACGAGCTGAAGGTGGAGTGCGGCGGCGACTTCGCACACCGCGCGGAACAGCCGGACGCGTCGTTCGTCTTCACGGACCGTGCCGTGGTCATCGATCACGCCGATGATTGCGTCTATTTGCTGTCGTTGTCCGAAGACGGCTGGTTCGACCAGGTTTCGGCTGTTCTGGCCCAGTTGACACCAATGGCCGAACCGTCACGACCGGTCGTCTCCGACGTGACGTTGCGCCATCCGCGCGCGCACTACCTGAAGCTGATCAGCGCGTGCCAGGAAGCGATCACGGCCGGGGAGACGTACGAGGCGTGTCTGACGAACATGATGTCGTGGCGTGCCTCGCTCGACCCGTGGGACACATATCGGCTGCTTCGCGCCGCTAATCCCGTTCCGTTCGGCGCGTTGCTGCGTTTCGGTGACCTCTCCGTGCTCAGCACGTCACCCGAACGATTTATCAAGGTGGACCGAGATGGCGTCGTGGAGTCATCGCCGATCAAGGGGACACGGCCCCGAGGTGTTGATGCGGCCGACGACGAGATGTTGCGCACAACGCTGGCGCGATCGGTCAAGGACCGCGCGGAGAACCTGATGATCGTGGACCTCGTCCGCAACGATCTCGGCACGTGCGCGGAAGTGGGTTCCGTCGAGGTGACGCGGTTGTTCGACGTCGAGACCTACGCGACCGTACACCAATTGGTGAGCACCGTGCGGGCTCGACTTCGGCCGGACAGTTCTGCTGTCCGATGTGTTCGAGTCGCGTTTCCCGGAGGATCCATGACCGGTGCGCCGAAGATCCGGACCATGCAGATCCTTGATGGGCTGGAAGCCGGTCCACGTGGGGTGTACTCGGGAGCGCTCGGATACTTCTCGCTCAACGGAGCAGCCGACTTCAGCATCGTCATCCGAACGCTGGTCAGCAACGGCGACCGGGTGACTTTCGGTGTGGGCGGAGCGGTGATCTCGCTGTCCGACCCTGACGAGGAATTCGAGGAGACAGCGGTCAAGGCCACTGCTGTGTCACGCCTGTTCGGAGCACACTTTCCAGGCCGTTGATCCTGCGTTCCGGGGATAGTGTGAACGAACAGGTATGTGCTGGGTCTATGCGGTTAACACGTCGGCCGGCGAACCGGCCGACGTGTGGAAACCTCGCGTGTTCGCGCAGGTCAGGAGGCGTGCGCTTCCTGGAACTGCACGACCAGGTTCTGCGGAATGCGACCGCGGTCCGAGATCTGGTGCCCCTGCGCGCGAGCCCAGTCACGAATGCGCTGCGCCTCAGCCTTGTCGGTGGCCTTGACCGTGGACTTGCCGGTGCCCTTGCGCTGCTTGCGGCCACCCGCACGACGAGCCTTGCCGACGAAGTCCGCCAGCGACTCGCGAAGCCGCTCCGCATTTCCCTTCGACAGGTCGATGGCGTACTCGACACCGTCAAGTGCGAAGGTCACGGTCTCGTCGGCTTCTCCGCCGTCGAGGTCGTCGATGAGTTGGACGACGGTCTGCTGTGCCACTGTTCCTCCGTTGGGTACTCACATAGCACGCGGATCCTCGACGTAACCACGTGCTTCGACAACACCGTAGTACACACGAGGAAAAACGGCGAACCTTTCGCCGCTAAAATGTGACCCCAACCCCCCGGTCGGGGCATTTACCCGGTAAACCACAGGGGTGTTATGGGTCCAAAATGTGCTGCTAGTCGTCTCACTTCGACCCGTTGCTGGGCTTGCCGGACGCTTCCCCATTCCCGCTGACGGAGCAGCGCCGGACATATCGCACCCCCATCCGGTGCGGGTATCCTCGACATACCCGCCAGGGGTAGGGAAGGTCAGGGGCCGATGCACGGGTACACCGCGGACAAGGACGCATACCTCAAGCGACTGCGCCGCATCGAGGGACAGATCCGTGGCCTCCAGCGCATGGTCGAGAACGACGATTACTGCATCGACGTCCTCACCCAGATCTCCGCCGCCACGAAGGCGCTGCAAGCGGTGTCCCTGGGGCTGCTCGACGAGCACCTCAAGCATTGTGTCGCGCAGGCGGCTGCGGAAGGCGGTCTCGTGGCCGAGGAGAAGCTGGCAGAGGCGTCAGCGGCCATCGGCAGGCTCGTCAAGTCGTAGGGGTCCCCACAAGAAACTCGCTGGGATGATCCGCTACAGTTCACCCCAGCTACGGCCCCCGTAGCCCAATCGGCAGAGGCAGCGGACTCAAAATCCGTCCAGTGTGCGTTCGAGTCGCACCGGGGGCACCACGCCTGACCAGGCGTTACAACCGAAAAAGTTGATCAGATCTTGATCATTGGGTGCGGCCCTGGGTGCGAGTAGCCTGGGGCTATGGGTGTTGCGCGCGAAAATTCCGACCGCAAGCGCGGGTCGATCGAGCAGCGAGGGGACACGCTCCGCGTCGTCGTGTACGCCGGGCTGGACCCCGTCACGGGCAAGCGGGTCTACCTCCGCGAGACCATTCAGGGCACCGACAAGGCAGCGTGGAAAAAGGCCGAGAAGAAGCGCAATGAGTTTGTCGTGCAGGTCGACAAGCAGCGCAATACACCGTCGTCGGTGACGCTCGGCTACGCCATTGATGAGTGGATGCGAACGAGCGAACTTGAGGACAGCACGCGCGAGACGTACGAGGGGTACATCAGGCGCACGATCAAACCGGCTTTGGGTGACGAGCCAGCGAGAAAAGTCGGCGCGCAGGTGCTGGAGAACTTCTACACGGACCTGCGTCGGTGTCGCATACGGTGTGATGGAACACCGTTCGTCACGAAGCACGCGACCAAGGACGACCACGACTGTAAGACTGCTGAGTGCAAGTGGCATGTCTGTAGCGGGATGGGTGCGTCCACCGTCCGGCAGATCCACTCCATCATCAGCGGAACCATGAATGCCGCTTTGCGGTGGGAGTGGGTCGACGTCAATCCGGCGAAGGTCGCTCGTAAGCCTAAGCAGAAGCCGCCAGAGCCGGACCCGCCGACGCCGGCCGAAGCGGCAAAGCTCGCTGAGGAAGCTTTCCGCATGGACGACGATTGGGGAACGCTCGTCTGGCTCGTCATGACGACCGGAATCCGCCGGGGCGAACTCTGTGGACTCCAGTTCTCTCGTATCGACTTCGACCGTGAGTTGATCGACCTACGTATGAACTGGGTTGGCGGCAAGCTGAAGGACACGAAGACCCATCAGAACCGGCGCATTGCGTTGGACACGGAAACGATGGTGTTGCTCCGCGAACATCGTGACCGCGTAGCGGAACGTGTGCGCGATCTCGGTAACAAGTTCACTGATGATCTGTTCGTGTTCACCGGCACGAAGACGCCGGACCACAAGGCGCCGTATTCGCCGAACGCCGTGACGCAGCGATACAAAGACATGGCGGACCGGTTGAAGATCAAAACTCGCCTGCACGCCCTGCGTCACTATTCCGCGACCGAGCTTCTGACGGCTGGTGTGGATCTGCCGACTGTGTCCGGGCGCCTCGGCCACGGTGGCGGCGGAGCTACCACGTTGCGCGTTTACGCAGCCTGGGTAGCTGCGTCGGACCGCAAGGCAGCCGAGATCCTCGGCTCGCGCATGCCCAAGCGCGTGCCGTCGACATCGACGAAGAGAAGCTAGGAAAGCAGCGAAGCTAGCCGCTTGCGCTGCCGCGCAGACCCTATTTGTTGTGCCAGCAGCCGCGCACGCTCTGCGTGTGCGGCTGCTTCTTCTTTCTCGCCATTGATCGTCAGGACCTGAACGAGGTCGACTCTGAGTGCAGTCTCGGCCCGTGCGAATGTCGGATCAAGACGGCGCAGCACGTCGGTTAGCACATCGATTGCTTCCCGTGCTCCTAGTCGAGCGAGTGCATTACCTCGCCACCGTGCAAGGTGGGTTGAGTCAAAGACCAGATACGGTGTGTCCGAGGTATCGACCGTTGCCGGCATCGAGTGCAACGCCTCATCGAATGCCCGCATGCATGACTGTTTCTCGCCGTCTGCCGCGCACGCTTCACCGTAGCCCGCGGTGAGCCATGAATAGAGCAGCTTCGGGACTCGGCCCTTCGCGATTGTTCGGGCGTAATCGGTAAGCTCGACGGCTAGCCGTGTTTCTCCGATGTCGAGAAGAACGACGGCCTGCCCTGCGCAGGCGTACGCCTCCAAAGCGCACGAGTCTGCTTCGCGTGCCGCCATTCTCGCGGTGTTGTAGTGGTCCCACGAGTCATCGACAAGCCCTTGGTCCAGTGACTGCCATCCGGCGAGTGCGGACGCGTCTACCAGAACCTCGGCAAGGTCCGAACGGACCGGCTGATTCAGAACGTCGCACAACACACGCTCGATCTGACTGATTTGGCCGCGTAGCTCGCCGAGTAGCGCGGAGGCGCCAAGTCGGCGATCAATAATCCGCGTGATGTCGAGTTTGCGGCGAAGCAAAGAGACAGTCTCGGCATCGAGGGTTCGCCCCGCTGCAATCCTTGCTCGCAATCCCAGGTCTTCATCAGTCGGAGCCTGCCAGTTCTTCTCTGACTTCCGCACCGGCTCAAGTAGTCGGGCAATCGGAACTCCGAGCATTTCCTCAAGTAGTCGGCGCGTCGACTGGTGCACCGTCCGGACTGGACGTCCCTCAGACGTGACACCGGACGCGAGGCGCTGCACGTGGCGCGGGCTGAGCGTCCCGTCCAAGCCGTGTTCACGCGCGAAAGTCTCGGCCTCCTCGCTGAACTCCTGCGCGGTCTGTCGCCGCTGCCGGAGCAGCTCACCGAACAACGTGCGCGGCTGCCCGTTCCGAGGTGAAGAACCCATCGGCTGACCTCTCCGTCTCGCTAATGTCAGCGCCGATGAGTGTAGGTCGCGAGAAGTCGCTTTAGGTCTTTGCCTGGTCATTTACACCTGATCTGCCGTCCAAGAAGCTGATGTTGGCGGATCTGAGGTCGACGGAGGCGGTGACGGGCGTGGTGTGGGATGCAACGGGGATCTTGCTGTTCCTCCTCTGGCTGGTGCTGCCTCCGCTCTACGTCGTGTTGCTCGGCAGGCACTACCTCCGTCGCTGCGCTGACGCCGCGCAGAAGGCCGTGTGGGCGCGCGAAGAGCTGAGGGAAGCACTCGAAGGCGTCCGGGCCGTTCTTCGAACCAGGGCAAGGAACTAGACATGCCAAAGAGGACTTCCACGGCGCGTGGACGAGAGTTCGGCGCCGGCGTCCGCGCGGCTATAGCGGGTGCAGGCCTGACTTCACGCGCGGCTGCTGAGATCGTGGACTGGGACGAGGCCAAGCTGTCGGATGTGGTGACCGGTAAGGGCGGAGCGAGTCAGCTCGAAATCGCGACGTTGTTGGGCGCCTGTCGAATCAAGGCCGCCGAGGTCGCTCACCTGCTGTCGCTGTATCCGGTAGCGCACGTCAAGGGGTGGTGGCAGCCACACGGCGTCTGTGCGCCCGTCTGGCTTCGCACCGCCGTCGAAAACCTGGCGGTGGCCGAGACGCTGACGAGCTGGCACACGCACGCGGTGCCGCTGCTCCTTCAGACGGTCGACTACATGCGTGAGGTGCTGCTCGCTTCCTCCACGGTGCCCGAGGCCGAGTTGCAGGAGCGGGTGAAGGCGCAGCTTGCGATGCAAGAGCTGCTACGCGGTGGCAAGAAGTGCACGTTCTTCATCCACGAGTTGGCGCTGCACTTGCACGTCGGTGGTGCCGAGGTTCACGCCGGGCAGCTGCTTCATCTCCTGCTGATGGCGAAGTGGGCGAACACGACGATCCGAATCGTACCCGCTGCCCTTGGCGCGCATCCGGGCATGGCGGGGCCGTTCACTCACATGACCTTTGCGAAGTACGAACCGCTGGTGTGGGTGGATACGGAGAACTCCAGTCTCTTCGCCGAAGCGAAGGACGCGATCACGGGCTACGAGAAGGTCATTCGCGCGCTTGACGCGAAGAGCTTGGACGAGGCCGCTTCCAAAGCGCTGATTGTCCGTCTGTACGACGCCATTTGTCCTCCCGGCGACGATGCGGCAAAGCACAAGTCTGTCTGTTAAGGACACAAGAGCCGCCAGCCTCCGGACTCCGTCTCACAACCGGGGTTGGCAAGGGGAGCTGACTCGGTGTGCGGCACCGCGTCAGCTTCACCCACGTACCGAGCGAGCCGACTATGCCCAAGAACTTCAAATCCAACCTTCAGAACCGCGCGGTTGGTCGTGCACTTGCGTTGTGGCGCAAGGAGAGCGGCTTCAGTCTGGCGGAAGTGGGCGAACGCGTGCACTGGTCGCCGGCGAAGACGTCCATGATGCAGAACGCGCTTGTCCCAATCGTTGACGTTGACGTTGTCGCGCTTGCCCTCGTGTACGGGGTCAGCGACGAGCGACGGACACCTGTGCTGCTGGGAGCACAACGGGCACGTGATCCTCTGAGGTTCGATCTGCTGTCCGGTGATGCCTCGTCCTGCGTCGGGTGGACCTACGCCGAAGTCGAGGCCGAAGCGAGCTACGTGCAGGCGGTCGCGCTCGACATGTTGCCGCCGATCGTCCGGACACCGGAGTACGAGGCTGCGTTGCGCGGCGTCCAGGTGGGCGCGGTGTCCGAGCAGGGGCACCGCCACTACGGCGACGCTCACCGTGCGCGAGTGATGCGGCACCTCAGTGAGGGGCCGTCACTGCGGCTAGATCTCGTGGTGGGAGAGGCGGTTCTGCGACGGCCGGTTGGCGGTGCGCTGGTGATGGCGGATCAGTTGCTGCGCTTGGCCGCGTTCGCGGAGCTTCCGGGCGTGCGGGTGTGGCTGGTACCGGATGAGCTGGGCGCGTTCGCGGGGATGACGTCCTTCACCCTGTTGTCATTCCGTGAGGACGAGTTCGAAGACGTGGTGTACCTCGACACCCTGCACGGCGGCACGTGGTTGGAGGCGCAGCGCGAGCGGCGGCCGTACGCCGAGACCTTCGAGCGGCTGGTGACCGAAGCGCTTCCTGCCGACGACACCATCGGGCGCCTGATCGAGGCCGCGCAGTCGCTGAAAGACGCCGCCGACCAGCTTTCGTGACGCGTTTCGTGACGCCGCCTGATACGCTCGCGGAGACGTCACGAAACTTGTCACGAATCGGATGGTGCGTCGTGGACTGTGTGGGATGCGGGCAACCGTTGTCGCTAGGGGCGAAGCGCGGGCGCCCCGCGCGCTACCACAACGCGACGTGTCGGCAGCGCGCCCGCCGCGCGCGACTCACCACGGACCACGGTGACGTGCTGGTGGCCGTGGCCGCTGTGGAGGCGGCTGCTGCCGAGGTGCGCCATGCCGTACTGGCGAACAGCGACACGGCGCAGGCTGCGAGTCGGCTCGCGGGCGCTGCTGCCGAACTCGCCCGGCTCGTGACCCCTGCTCCCGCCGTCCCGGCGGACGAGCCGCCTGCACTGCCTGTCACGGAACCTGTCACGAAAGACAGGCCGCGAACGAGCCGCGCGAAGCGCCCGGCGCGGATTGCGCCGCTGGACCTGGACACGGTCCGGCTTGAGCGCTCCGCGGACCCGACACGAACCGGGTGGCGGGTGCTGGCAGGTACGGAGGACGCTCCGGCCCTGGTGGGTTTCCTGGAGCCGGTGTTGTCTGTGACCGGTCGGCGTAGTAGTCGCTGGGAGGCGCAGACCGCGAGCCTGACGCGCGTACATGGTGGGCCGTGGCGAAACCGGACGGAAGCTCTGGCCCGGCTCGTGGACGACTACCAGCGTGCCGCCTCGCAGCCACGGCGGCGCACGATCACCTAAACCGGTTGGCGGTGCTTCGTCATGCGGCAACGACACTCGTCAGGCCCGAAGTCGCCACCGGATACGCGCAAGCAGTAGTTCCTATGCATAATCTATTGACAACTCTACAGGATGCATTGAAACTGCATAGCATGACACTCGATCCCGGAACGCCCGCAGCTCTGGCATTCGCTCAGTTCTTTCGCACGGTCAGCGTGGCGGCGGAGGAACTGGCCCAAACGCTAGAAAAACATCATGCACATCCGGGTGCACGATCGCTCGAAGCTGTCGAGCTGGGCTCCTTGCAGCGTCAGGTGGCGGAGGCACCGGGCATGGACAGCGATGAAGGTGTTTCTCCACGAGAGATCGCCAAGCTTCTCGCTCGTAACGACGAGCCCAACATCCGAACTGCCTTGTCCAAGCTGCAGAGACGTGGAGTAGCCGAGCTCGTTCCTGGCCCAGGTCCTCAGCGTTGGCGCCTCGCAGCGCAGTACCGCTCGGCGTAGCCGGTGGTGCCTGATGCGTCTCTGGATGATCATGTAGTGACGGGTTGGCCGTGTGCCGCGCCTGTGTCGAGATGGCGCGGCACACGGCCGTTTTCCCGTGGTTGTGACGGGTTACCCGTCACGCGTCACATCCGTCACGGCGGGCCGTTTCCGCTGGTGAGTGCCGGTTTGGCACCCGTCACAGGGTGTGTGACGGGTGACGGGTCTAGTGGGACGGGTTGTGACGGGTCAGCGGTCATCGTCGATCACCTCTGCTTCGATCACTGCGGCGTCGCGAGCGCGCTGGATCGCCGCGCGGATGTCGGCGACGGCGTAGCCGCGTACCTGCTTCACGCCGTCCTCGGTGGGCACGCGGTCGCGGGTGGGGCTACAGCCGAACTCGGCCATGTCGAGCCCGAACCCCTTGGGCTCTACCCCCAACGCGTCCACAAGTTCGGCCGTGGGTACGAAGTCCCGTCCGTCGTCGCTGCCGAGATCATCGGCGAGGTAGTCCACAACGGACGCCAGCGGTTCCGGTAGCTCGATCTCGTCCACGCGTTCGGCGGCGGTGGGTGCGGGTGCACCGCCACCAATGGCCTTCGCCACGGCCGCGTGATCGAGCACCGGCTGTGTGGCCTGCCCTGCCGCGTGTCCGGTGAGCGTGCCTTCGGCCTCCCGCAACGCCCTGCCGCGTAGGCATATCTCCCTCCAGTCCTCGTTGGGCATGTAGAACGTGCGCACGGTCAGCGCGAGTACGTCCGCGCCGGCCTGGGTCTCGCCGTCCGGCCGCAGGATGCCCACACCCTTGTGAGACGGCAGCAGACGACTGGAGTCATAGCCGCGCGTGTTCATCTGCTCACCGAGGATGATGTTGCTGTCGCGCCAGTCCATCACCCGCAAGGCGAACCGCGACCCGAGTACTGCGCGCAAGCTGGACGGGATGGTCTTGCTGTCCGGCCGTTGCGTCGCGAGTACCAGGATCACCCCTGCCGCCGGCGCCTTCTTCGCCAACCAGGTCAGAAGCTCGCCGATGTACTCGCCAGCCGTGAGCTTTTTCCCCTGCACCTCAACGGGAGTACGGTCCTCCAGTGGAATCTGCACCTCGTCCACGACCAACGCCGTGATCGGCATGTCCAGGGACGGATCACGCGACATGTCCGGCGTCACCTTCGACTCGGGACACGTCAGGTCATCGAGATCCTGCATCCTGCGGTAGCGGCCCTGGACGTCCGCGACCAGTTCCACGAGCCAATCCAGGAACGCCAGCACGTGTTCGCTGTCGTCGCCGGACATGAACCGGTGCGCGACCTGCTCGGCTGCCTTCCAGTCCTTGCCGTTCTTGAAGTCCGCCACGTACAGCCGGGTGTGCGGGTCCAAGATCAAGCCCGCGGCCGCGAGCCGTTCGGCCATTGTCTTGCCCTGCCTAGGGATTGCGCCGATGAGCACCGACGTCCACACCAACGGCAGGTCGATCCGGCGTCCGCGCGCGTCGGTGCCGAACGGCACCGGCCGCCATGCGTCCCACCTGTGCACACCGAGCAGCGGTGTCCGGATCGGCGGCTTCGCGTACGGGTCCTCATCGGCCACCCACATCGCCACCCGTCCGGCGTGCCCGCCGTTGCCGCGCACCCGCTCCACGCTGAGCTGGATCTCATCCACCGCCAGGGCGGACGCCAGCGCTTCACGGTGCTTCACGACATCGGCCGCCTTGCGGGTCGCGGGCAGGTCGACCGTGACCGCCCATCCCTCACCCCTGCGCGTGGCCCGGTCGACCAGGCGCAGGGTCTCGTCCTTCCCGATGAGCTTGGCGTCTCTGAACGCGTCCACGAGCACCTGGGGGTCCATCGTCCACGTGAGCGTGCGGGGACCCGCGAGCACTGCCTTACGCCCGGGACTGCCGTCCTTGCGCCTGCCGAGGATCGCCAGCGCCACGGCGACCACGACGCCGGCGATCCAGAACACCCGGTGCCCGTACACGAGATCGAGCACCGCGACCACGACCGCCACCGTGACCACGATCGCCCCGGTGACCTTCCACCGGAACAACGTCAGCTCCCGAATGTCGGTGAACTTGTCCGCGAGCTTCTCCGACTGCTCGGCCGCCTCCCGGTAGTCCCGCACGGTCACCCATGAACGCCACCACCGGACCGCGACCACGAACCCGCGTAGCACCGCGCCCATGAACCGGAACGGTGAACGCAGCACCGCCACCACGACATCCTTCACGGCCTGCACCGCGCTAACGCGATCCTTCGCCCACAACGGCACACGCGGTGAACGCCGCCACCAGTTTACAACTCGCCCACGCCACGGCGTCCGCTCGACCGGCGGGACGTCGTTCACGAACTCGCCTTCGAGCACCGCCCGCACCGGCAGGGAGGAGTCCACGCGAGCTACCTCCCGATCGTCGTTCGTCATCGCGCGTCACCTCCGTCCGATGTGTTTGCGGCGTTCAGTTCGGCCGCGAGCGTTGCGGCGAGCCGAGACGACAGGCCACGCGAGCACGTGGTGACCTCACGGACCCACGCAGGACTCACGACGACACCAGGTGTCCACGCTTCACGCGCAACCGCCATGTAGTCGGCGAACGTCACCCGCTGCCCAGAGCGTTTCCTGTTGCGTCGCTTGGGTTTCGTAGACTCGGTAGTGGTCTCCTCGGGCAAATCCGCGGTGACCGGTGCCGCACGTTGCTGCGCCTCCCTGAAGGCGGCCGTGACCGCTTCGGTGAGCTTGTCCCGCAAGTCCGTCACGGCCTCGGCGGCGACGAACACAACGAGCGGCGGAACCGAGTGCAGCACCACGCCTGAGACGGAACCTGCCGCCCACGAGTGCCAGGTGTTCATGACGTACGTGGCCGCGAGCGTGAACCACTTCGCCCGCCGCGTCCACGCACCCGTGCGCACCTGATACCGCGCGGTCACCTGTTCGGCCCGCAGGATCGCCAGCAGCACCAGCGAGACCGTGGGATCGAGCAGCCACGCCGCAAGCCACGGCAACGACCACGCCGGCGTGCCCGCTGCCGCGAACGACTGCACGTTGGTCATGGTGAACCCGAGACCGAGCACGATCCCCGCCCAGCACAACCGGTCGACTTCTGTCCGGACGCGCTCGACTCGCAGGGCCACCACGTCTGGATGCGTGGCGTACGCGCGCAACTCGGCCGCTTCCACCGCATCGGCGGCGAGCCGCACGGCTGCCGGGGCGGCGGGTGGCCGCCCGAAGGCGGCCACCCCTTCCTTCACCCGAGTGAGCGTGTTCATCGCCGACCACCCCGCCGGGGCGAGTCATCCCACGCCGTGATCGTCAGAGCACGGGTCAGCGTGTACGCGGCGAACAGCGCGGGCAGGCCCAGCACCACGAGCAACAACACCGTGTCGCCCCGATGCGTGATCACCACCCACTGAACACCCACGATGACCCCAGCCATCACCAGCACCCGCCCGGTCAGCGAGAGCAGACGGCCACCCTTGCGGGCCGTGTCGGCGACGGCCTTCGCCCGGCGGGAACTCGCCCGCCAGACCCACAGCACCAGCAGCACCACGCCCAGAACGGCGAGCAGTTGCGTCGGTGTCACGTTAATCGTCACGATTACTGCCCTCCGTCCTGGTCCTCGTTCATCCGGTCGCGGCGGGCACGCCACACCCGGTAGAGCGCACGGCGGTCCTCTCCGGTCAGTCCGCCGCATACGCCGAACTGGTACTCACCAGCAAGGCGCAACTCCCACTCAAGGCAGAGCCTCCGCACCGGGCACGGCTCGCACAGACGAGCCGCCAACTCCCGATCCGTGATCTCCTCCCTCTGCCACTCCGGCTGCTCCTCGGTGGACCACAACCACATGCACGTGCCGTCACGCGTGACGATCTCCATCAGCACCGCGTCGGGCACCTTGGCGTAGCGGTCGAGCTCGGCCGCGATCACCTCGTAGTAGTTCTCCGGGGTCGTCATCGCCACGCACTCCCGGTCGCCCGCTCGAAGTCACGGGCCGCTCGCCGTTCGGCCGTCATCTGTGCGACGTCGACCACGCCACCACCATCGGCGGCGCGGCGAGCCAACTCCTCGACTGCCTGGGCAGGCACCACGTAGCGGGTGCGCACCCGAACCGCCGGGAACGCGTCCTCCCGGATCGCTCGGTAGACGGTCGCCGCGTCAACCCGCAGGATCTCGGCGGCTTCTGGGACTGTGTAGAAGGTCGGCGGGTTACTGCCTGCCGTGCTGTTCGTAGACATTGCTGTATGGCCTTTCGTGAAGACTGATTTCTTCGGGAAAGGCGCTGACATTGGCGTTGATTCATGCCGATTTGCCGCTGACGTCAGCGCTACATCCGTTTTCTGCCTGTGTTGCGCGCTAATGTCGGCGCTGAGGCGGAGCACGGAGGCGCACGTGACGGAGGACTGGTCGGCGGTCGCGGAGGCAATCAATGCCCGCGCGGACGAGCTGGCTTTGAAGCAAAAGGAACTTGCCGAGAGATCCGGCGTGTCCCTCGCGATCGTTCGCGAGATGCAACAGGGGAGAATTCAGCGACGTCGAAACCCGCGGACGCTCGAAGCGCTTTCGATCGCTCTCGACTGGCACCCGCAACACCTGGGAGCAGTGTTGCAGGGAAAGACGCCGCCGGAGGTTGATTCCCCGGTCACTGCTTTCGACGATCCCGTGATTCCGCTGCTGAACACGATCATTCGTGAACTCCGCGGGCTCCGGGCTCAAGTCGGAACGCTTACTAGTCGCCTTGACGAAGGGGCTCGTCGAAAGGGCTAGCTCTGTTCTGCTCTGGTGTTTCCGTGTCGCTGTCATGGGAACAGCAGACATCCGGAAAGGGGGTCGAAATAATTGCCAGCGGCTAGCAGGCCGCGTGTTAGGAGGAGTTAAGTCCGCAGGTCACGGCCCTAGAGACGGGGGGAGACGTGGCGCGACGAAGGCGCGGGGACCCGCCGCTGACGCGGTTGCAGGCCGTACGCGAGGAGCTGGGCTACACACAGGCTCAGGTGGTGAGGTTCTTCCTCAAGCGTGGGCCGCTCATTGGTGTATCGGTTGCTTCTGAGTCATCTCTGCCGATCATGCTCTCTCGTTGGGAGAACGGCGGAGTTGAAGTCACCGAGCCGGGGTATCGGAAACTATTCCGAGAGTTCTACGGTCGAGCCAACGAGGAACTTGGGTTTCCTCCCGAGCTGGAGAGCGAGTCGGTAGAGGAACTGAGGAACCGCCTGGTTGTCGCGCGAAGTGTCGATCGGGATACCCTCGACATGTTTCAACGTCAGGTCAATGATTTGCGGTCGTCAGATCAGCGGTTCGGCGCCGTTGTCGTTCTCGATCAGCTGAACCAGCTCGTTCGCCAGATGGAGAGCATCCGTTCCTTCAGTGTGAGCACGCGACATCGTCAGCAGTTGGCCAGAACCCTTACAGATGCGCGCACTCTCGCCGGCTGGACAGCCCTCGATAGGGGCTCGCAACTACAGGCGTGGCAGTATCACGAGGACGCGAAGGTCTCGGCAATGGAGGCTGACTCGCCTCAACTTCTCGCGCACGCCGCCGCTCAGCAGGCGGTAATCCTTCTTGACATGGGCGAACCCGTTCTGGCAGTCGAGCTATTGGAGTTTGCCCGAGGTGTGGCCGAGAAACGCGTTCCTCCGTTGCTTGGTGCTTGGCTGGCTGCTGCGCACGGCGAAGGGCTCGCAGCGGCAGGGCGTCACGACGAGTCGCTACGCGCATTCGACGAGGCGCAGGTGATGCTGCCTGCCAATCCGGTTGATCCGGAGATGCCGTTTCTCTTGCTGAATGATGGACAGTTGACGCGTTGGCGTGGCAGTGCGCTGGTGCGCTTGGGGAATCCAGATTCGATCAATCAGCTAGAGTCGGAAGTGAAGGACCTCGAATCGCCTGACAACTGGGCGATTCGAGGTCAAACCAACATGTACGTTGACCTAGCTTTTGCTTACGCTGCCGCTGGTGACAGCAAGGGAGCGCTCAAATACGCGCGTTTGGCTCGTCAGCTTGCATCGCGTATCGGATCTGAACGCCAGCGGCAGCGACTCGTAAACTTGGAACTACCCGGCGTTGGAAGCGCCGGCATTGCGTGAGGCTAGATAGTAGAGAAGCGGGATGATTGCGCCAGAGCCGAGAACTTCGCCACGGTGAACCAGCTCAAGCACGCGTTCGACAGGAATCCATTCGAGTCGTGCGGCTTCTTCGCCGTCGGTTGGCTCGCCGACCTTCTCTGAGTTACGCCATAGGTAAGCGTCTACCGGAGCATCAATGATGCCGGGCAGCGGTTGAAACTTGACGATGTGCTCAGGCTCTCCGATGGGGCGCCAGCCGGTTTCTTCCTCGGCTTCACGCGCGGCCGTTGCTGCCGGCTCTTCGCCTTCTTCGACCAGACCGCCGATCAGCTCGTAGCCCCACTGGTCGACAGCAAACCTGTATCGCCAGAGCGTTAGAACTTCCTCGCGCTCATTCAATAGCAGCGCTACGGCCACGTGGTCGAGCTTCACCACATGATGCTCAAAGCGGCTGCCGTCAGGCGGCTCAACGTCAACGAGATTGAGCTTCACCCAGCGATTGTCGTAGATGGTCCGCTCGCCGTGGACCTTCCACCTGAGTTCCTCCGGATACTCCGTCACAGGTCGGAGTCTAGCTATGGCGGTGGTGCAAGTAGAAGGATGCTGCTCCTAGGGGCGATATATAGTGATCTCGCCGGTTTCGCTGTCTACTTCCGCGTAGTAGCCGTCTGGCGGGTGCACACTAGGATTCTCCCCACCTGAGACGCTACACGCGGTCATCTCTATATCCGGTACGGGAGAATTGAGCATTAGATCAAGGGTTCTGCTAAATTGAACGTTATGCATTCTGATGCTTTTGCCCACCTGTGTGTGGCTAAGTGTGGTTGGCCATTCGAAAGTGACAGAGCTGATCGCAAGTGATTTTGCTATTGTTGTGTTAATCATGAGCAATACGTGCTCGAACAGGCAGGTGCTTATGGATAGGTCGTTTTCAAACTTGCAGCCGTTGAGGTAAACTGGGCTCTTGAATGTCGAATCAAGAAACGAAGCTGGCTTCTCGAAGGTCGCGCCGTTGGCGATTAGACCTCCGATGAGACACTCTTCAAGAGTGAACTCTTGAAGGACTGCGTCTGTTAGATCCAAGTCGAGGTAGGTGTCTGCGGATTTCGACTCCTTGGTTAGCTGTCCTAGCAGGCGTTCGGCCGTGGCCCTGACGTGACGCTCACGAGATATTTGACCCCGTTGTTTTTCTGCTTCCGCAGGAGCTAGTAGGTGTGAGGCTGTCGGCATCGGCCTGCGAAGGTAGGCGCAAATAATGTCTGCGACTGTTTGCCTGTATTCTGACCTTGTGGTGGCCAAGTGCGAAAGCGCGTGTAAGGCTCCCACTCGGACCTGGTCGGCATCGTTGCCCAGAAGCTCAACGGCTCGCGCGAAATGCTCGTTTGCAACACGCTCTCGGTCGTGTTCCGCTTTTGCGCTTTCCACTTCCTGTCGCTTGTGTTCAATAATTCTTCGTTCTTCCTCGGTGTCGCGGCGTGACTCCTCAACCTTGCGTCGTCTATCGTTGAGCCAAAGCGCGTAGAGTGCAACTATTGCACCGGAGGCGAGACCTCCAGCCTTAAGTGCTTCTGAGCGATTTATTGTGACTTCGGTCATGCGTAGCCACAACATGACTGCCAACAGCGCCGTGAGTGCTGTGAAGAATGCGGCGGGGAGAGCAAACATCTCTGATTTTTTGTCGCTTCGTGCACCCCAAAGTGTCCAGAGTGAGATGCTCGCGAGGACGCATGCAATTGCGACGGACCCGATTATTCGAAGCTCGGCAGCTTGGCTCGTGGTTGCGATGAGCCATCGTGTTGTTAGGAGTGTGGCTGCGAGTGCATCCAGAGAGGTCGCTAGCGTTGCGAGCTTGTTGAATCCTCGGTTTTGATGGCGTGACCAATGAATCCAGATGCCGGTCCCTGTGAGGAGCGCTAGCGCGCCACCAATGCCTGTCAACCACGGCTCCATCGCTAGATTGTGCCTCCTTCCGGCGGGGCCGTGTGGGACACTCTCAGCGTGTGTCGGGAGCTGCTCCGGCAAGCTTCAGGCTTCTGTCCATAGTGGACCCTAGGGGTGCGGCTTTGGGTGCGAGTTGGCGCGCAACGGTGCCGTCGGGTGCCAGTCCATAGGACCTGTAGACACCTGTTGTCGCACGTCGTCACCCCCTCCCGGGGTGCCTAGCCGACTCAAAATCCGTCCAGTGTGCGTTCGAGTCGCACCGGGGGCACGAACTTCGGGTGTCGTATGTCTGCGGAAAGCGCAGACCGTGCCTCGTCCGTGGTGTTTTCTGGGGGCCGAGCCCCCAGACCCCCGCCGGGGCGCTGCGCCCCCGGACCCCCGCCTGGCCATCGCTTCGCTTGGCCAATCAGCCGTGCGGGCCTCGCTTCGCTTCGCTTTAGCTGATCATGGGTGATTCCTCTGTGGAATCATTGATCTCTTTGTCTGGCCTTGGTTTGCCATGTTCTGGACACGGCTCTGGGTTCGAGTTAGGTTAGGCTAACTTGACTTGGAGGTGGTGGTGGACGCCACGCTGTCACGTGCGCTGCATGCCCAGGCGGTGGTCACGCCTGATGTCACTGCCGTTGTGTTCGAGGGCGAACGGCTCACCTACTCGCAACTGGACGCACGGGCCAACGGTGTTGCGCGGCAGTTGATCAGGCTCGGAGTCGAGCCGGGTGACTTAGTCGGGCTTTGCCTCCCGCGCGGGCTTGATCTTGTGGTTGCGCTTGTCGGGGTGTTGAAGGCTGGGGCTGCCTATCTGCCCTTGGATCCTGCCTATCCGGGTGAGCGGGTTGCGTTCATGGTTTCGGATGCTGGGCCTCGGGTTGTGCTGGATGCGGTGGTGTGCGCGAGCGCTGAGCATGTGGATCTGAGTGAGGCTCAGGGTGTTGCTTATGTGATCTACACGTCTGGCTCTACTGGCAGGCCCAAGGGGGTGGCGGTTACCCATGGCAACGCCATGGCGTTGATGGGTGCTGCGCTGCCTTTGTTTGGGTTTACGTCGGTTGACGTGTGGACGTTGTTCCACTCCACGGCTTTTGACTTCTCCGTTTGGGAGATCTGGGGTGCGCTGCTGACCGGGGGGCGGGTGGTCGTGGTGCCCAAGGAGGTTGCCTGGTCGCCTGAGTCCTTTGTAGACCTTTTGCGGCGGGAGCAGGTTACTGTCTTGTCGCAGACGCCTTCTTCGTTTTATCAGGTGATGAACGCTGATGGTGGTGGCCTTGCGGTTCGGACCGTGGTGTTCGGTGGGGAAGCACTCGATGTCGCGCGGCTGGGGCCGTGGCGTGAGAGGTATCCGCAGTCGGACCTTGTGAACATGTACGGCATCACCGAGACGACCGTGCACGTCACCTTTCTGCGGCTCGGCGACGAGGAGGGCAGCCCCATCGGGGAGGCGTTGCCTGGCCTTGAGCTGCACCTGCTGGACGAGCAGCTTGTGCCTGTGGCTGGTGGCGTTACCGGCGAGTTGTATGTCGGGGGAACGCAGCTCGCGCTCGGTTATCTCGGACGGGCTGGGCTCACCTCTGCGCGGTTCGTGGCGGCGCCGGACGGGCAGCGCTGGTACCGCACGGGGGATCTGGCCGTTCGGGTGGGCGGGCGGCTGCAGTTCGCTGGGCGGGCGGACGACCAGGTCAAGATCCGCGGGTTCCGGGTCGAGCTCGGTGAGGTGACGGCGGCGCTGCTGGAGTGTTCCGGTGTGGCCGACGGCGTGGTGGTCGTGCGGGACGGGCAGCTCGTCGCGTACGCGGCCGGCACTCCGGAGAACGTGCGGGAGCGCCTGGCCGCGGTGCTGCCCGCCCACATGGTGCCCGTGAAGGTCGTGGTGCTCGACCGGCTTCCGTTGACCGCCAACGGGAAGCTCGACCGCGCCGCCCTGCCCGCTCCCGAGGCGAGCGTGGCCGACCGGCGCAAGGAACTGCTCCGACGCAGACTGGCTGAGGCGAGAGGTTGATGGACGTGCGGGATCTTCGGCAGACGATCGCGGACCTGGTGGAGGAGGAGCCCGGCTCGATCGACCCCGGCACGAACCTCTTCGAGCTGGGACTCGAGTCGATCGCGTTGATGAAGCTGGTCAACGAGTGGAGACGAGCCGGAACGGAGGTCAGCTTCGCCACGCTGGCGGCGGAACCGACGCTGGGCGCGTGGGAGAGGCTGCTCTCGCACCAGGCGGAGCCGGAAGCCGTGGCGCAGCTGGAAAGTGTCGACGAAGGTGTCGAGTTTCCGTTGGGCACCATGCAGTACGCGTACTGGATCGGCCGTGAGGACGGGCAACGGCTCGGTGGCGTCGCCGCGCACCTCTACACCGAGTTCGACGGCGAGGATCTGGACCCGTTCCGGTTGCAGGCCGCGTTCACGAAACTGGTGGCACGGCACGACATGCTGCGGGCTCAGCTGACGGACAACGGCGCCCAGGTCGTGCTGCCGCAGTCGCCGTGGCCCGGCCTGGTGGTGCACGACAACCCGGATCTTGGTGTGATTCGCGAACGGCTGTCGCACCAGCGGCTCGACATCGAGGCAGGGCAGGTGTTCTCGGCCGAGCTGAGTCGCCTGCCCGGTGGCAGGACGCGGCTGCACCTCGACATCGACATGGTGGCCGCCGACGCGGTGAGCTACCGGATCCTGCTCGCCGAGCTCGCGCGCTTCTACCTCGACGTGGGCTACGAACCGGCGCCCGTCGGGTACAGCTACCAGCGCTACCGGCTCGCGAAGTCCGCCGCCCGCCCGGAATCCGTGCGGTACTGGCAGGAACGTCTCGCCACGCTGCCGGGCGCGCCCGTCCTGCCGTCCGGACCCGGAGGCGCTCCGAAGGTCGCTCGCCGGCACTTCACCATCACGGCCGGCGATCGGGCGCTGCTCGTCGCCAACGCGCAACGACGTGGGCTCACGCCGGCGATGGTGGTGGCGACGGCGTTCGCGTCGGTGATCGGCCGTTGGAGCGCGACCCCGCACTTCCTGCTCAACGTGCCGTTGTTCGACCGCGAACCGCTGCACGCCGCCGTCGGTGGCGTGGTCGGCGACTTCAGCAGTTCGGTGATGCTGGAGATCGACCTGCGCACCCCGGCGACGTTCGCCGACCGCGCCAGGCAGGTGCAGAAGCAGATGCACACCGACGCCGCGCACGCCGATCATTCCGGCGTCGACGTGCTGCGCGACCTGACCCGCCGCACCGGCAGGCAGGTGTTCGCGCCGGTGGTGTTCACCAGCGCGCTCGGGCTCGGCGAGTTGTTCGACCCGGCCGTGGAGAAGGCGTTCGGCACGCCGGTGTGGATCGTGTCGCAGGGCCCGCAGGTGCTGCTGGACGCGCAGATCACCGAGGTGTCCGGCGGAATCCTGGTCAACTGGGACACCCGCGAGGAACAGTTCCCGGCCGGCGTGCTGGACGGGATGTTCGCCGCGTTCCAGGAGCAGGTCGACGCGCTGACCGGCGACGAGGCGTGGGAGGAGGTCTTCGGGGCCGGCGAGTCCACGGCCGAGGTGGCGCAGTCCGTTGTGCGCGAACACGTTGCGCCGCGCACCGACCTGGAGAAGGTCATCGCGCTGGAGTGGGCGGACGTGCTGGACGTCGCCGAGGTGGGCGTGACCGACGAGTTCTTCGCGCTGGGCGGGGATTCCGTCATCGCGACGTCCCTGGTCACGCGGCTGCGCGAGAGCCTCGACACGACGGAGGTGTCGGTGCGGATGCTGTTCTCGGCCCCGACCGTCGCCGGTCTGGCCGAGAAGATGCTCGCGGCGGAGGAGGAACAGGGCAGGCTCGCGCAGGTCGCCGAGATCTACCTGGAGGTCGAGGCGTTGTCGGACGAGGACGTCGTGGCCGCGCTGGAGGACGTTGATGGAGGGCGTTGAGAACTGGCCGGCCGAGTGCGCCGACCGGTACCGCGAGGCCGGTGTCTGGCGCGACGAGACGCTCGGCGGGCTGCTCGCGGAGTGGGCCGAACGCAGCGGTGAGTCGACGGCGATCGTCTCCGGCGACGAACGGATCAGCTACACCTCGCTGGATCGCCGGGCCGCCGAACTGGCGACCGGGCTGCTGGCGAGGGGACTGCGGCCGGGCGACCGGGTCGTGGTCCAGCTGCCGAACACGGCGACGTTCGCCATCGTCCTCTTCGGACTGTTGCGGGCCGGGATCGTTCCGGTGCTGGCGTTGCCCGCGCATCGGCGCACCGAGATCGAGCACTTCGTCACGCACGCCCAGGCGGTGGCGTACTTCATCCCGGACCACGACAGCGGGTTCGACTACCGCACGCTCGCGGCCGAGATCCCGACACCGGACCACGTCTTCGTGGCCGGCGATCCCGGGCCGTACACGGCACTGGCGGACGTGCCGGAGCCCGCGGGCCCGTTGCCGGACATCGACCCCGGTGACGTCGCCGTGCTGCTGATCTCCGGTGGTACGACGGGAAAGCCGAAGCTCATTCCGCGCACCCACCGCGACTACGCGTACAACGCGCGCGGGAGTGCGGAGGTCTGCTCGTTGACGGCGAACGACGTGTACCTCGCGGTGTTGCCGGCCGCGCACAACTTTCCGTTGGCCTGTCCCGGTCTGCTCGGCACGCTGGGTGCGGGCGGACGGGTCGTCATGGCGCCCGCGCCCTCGCCGGACGTCACGTTCGGCCTGATCGAACGCGAGCGTGTCACGGTGACCGCTCTCGTGCCGCCGTTGGTGCGGCTCTGGGTCGACACGGTGGAGTGGGATCGACGCGACCTGTCGTCGTTGCGGCTGCTGCAGGTCGGCGGCGCGAAACTCGACACCGAACTGGCCGGGCAGGTGCGGCCGGTGCTCGGAACGACGTTGCAGCAGGTGTTCGGCATGGCGGAGGGGCTGCTCAACTACACGCGGCTGGACGACCCGGACGACCTCGTGACCACGACGCAGGGCCGGCCGATGTCGCCGTTCGACGAGGTCCGCGTGGTCCGTGACGGGGTGGACGTGCTGGACGGCGGCATCGGCGAGCTGTGGACGCGCGGGCCGTACACGTTGCGCGGCTACTACAACGTGCCGGAGTACAACGCTTCCGCCTTCACGGCTGACGGGTTCTACCGCACCGGCGACCTGGTGCGGCGGCTGCCGTCCGGCCACCTGGTCGTCGAGGGCCGGGTCAAGGACGTGATCAACCGCGGCGGCGAGAACGTCTCCGCGGGCGAGCTCGAGGAGCACCTGCTGGCGCATCCGGCTGTGGCGCAGGCGGCGGTGGTCGGCGTGCCGGACCAGACGCTGGGCGAGATCGTGTGCGCCGCGGTCGTACTGGTGCCGGACGCGTCGGTGAAGCTCAAGGAGCTCAAGGCTTTTCTGTCCGCACGCGGGCTGGCGCGGTTCAAGCTGCCGGACCGGCTGGCGATCTTGCCCACCTTCCCGGTGACGGCGGTGGGCAAGATCGACAAGAAGGCCGTGCTCAGCCGGTTGTGAGGTGGTGCACCAGCCTCGTCATGACGTACGCCGCCCGGTCGTGGGAGATCACGTCCGGGCGGTGCGCCATCCGCAGCCTGAGCCCATCGCCGCCGGGGTAGGCGAAGAGACCCAGCGGGTAGTGCAGCGCGTCGTCCCACCCGGCGTCGAGCAGACCGGTGTCCGCGCCCGCGAAGTTCTCGTACACGACGAGGGTGTCGAACAACTCCGGGTTCTTGACGCGGCCGTGGTGGAACCGGGGCAGCACCGCGTCCTGACCGGGCCTGGCGCGCACCGGGACCGTGTTGATCAGCAGCCCGACCATCCGCTCGACGCCCGGGACCTCCGGTGACCGGCCGGAGACCGTCGCCCCGAACACCACGTCGTCCTGCCCGGTGAGCTCGCGCAGCAGCAGCGCCCAGGCATTCAGCACCTCCTGACTGGACCTCGACGGCGCCGTGCCCCAGGTGTCCTGGGAACGATCTCGGGCCTGGGTGTGCGTGACCCTGGTCGGCTGGGCGCCGTCGAGCAGCTCGTCCCATTCGGTCGAGTGCCGGTGGGCGAGCCAGGTCAGATAGTCCTTGAACGGCACGGGTTCCGGCAGGTCCTTGCCGTCGTACAGCGCGAGGAGATCACCGAGCACGATCGGGACCGACCAGCCGTCGAGCAGCACGCGGTGCGAGTCGATCGTGAGCCGCTCGCCGTCGATGCCGAACCGCAGCAGGTCCGACTGTTCCCCGCCGACCACGGCCACGCCGTTCGTGAACCTCGTGCGCAGCGCCGGATGTCGTTGCACGACTTGGTCGAGCGCCTGGTGCATCCGGCCGGGGTCGAGGCCGGGGATGCGGAACGATGCGCTGGTCGCGAACGAGCCCGGATCGTTCGCCGACCATGCCAGCATGTCGGCCTGCAACGGTGTCAACGGCTGCACGTCGCCGAGCTTCGTGATCTCGGCCAACGCCGCCGCGAACCCGTCGACGAGCGCCGACGCCTCGATCGCGCAGGCCCAATGGGCGGTCAGCTGATCGTCCTGCGCCACGACGGTCAGTTCGACGGCGTGCTTCATCGGCGTCCGGACGTCCACGAGCGACAGGTCCGGGACAAGCTCCCAGTCCGCTTCCGTGGCGTCGAAACGGCCGAGGTAGTTGAATCCGATCTGCCCGCCGGGAGACGCGTGTGGTGGCAGGGAAGCGATGGCGGCGGCCAGGTCGTCGGTGCCGGCGACGACCGGGGTGAGCGAGGTGAACCAGCCGACCGTGCGCGACAGGTCCAGGTCGCCGGTGCGGCCGTGGCCCTCGACGTCGATCACGGTGCCCGGTCGCCAGCGGGCGACCGCCTGGACGAGCGCCGCCCGCAGGACCTCCGGGGAGGCCCGCGGATGGCGCGTGGTGACCTGGTGGGCCTCGCCGACCGTGCCCAGCACGATGCCACCGCTGGTCCCCACGTCGGCGAGCGGGCGTTGGGCGTGATCCACCGCCCAGCGCCGGAACGACACCGGAACCGGTGCCAGTTCCTCCCCTGTGATCGCCGCCTGCAGGTCGCCGATGATGATCCGCCACGACACGCCGTCGACCACGAGGTGATGCGCGACCAGCAACAGCCGGTCGCCCGCGAGCACGGCCGTCAGCATCACCCCTGCCGCCGGGTCGAGCCGGTCCACGGCGGTGCGCACGGTCGCCGCCGTGATCTCGTTCGTCACCACGACTTCCGGCGCCACCACCTCGGCCGGCACGACCAGCCGGTCGCCGTGCCAGCGCGCCCGCAGCATGTCGTGCCGTGCCACCACCGCCCGCAGTCCTCCGGCCACTGTGGACGGTGAGAGCAGCGGCACCCGGACGACCACGGCCTGGGTCGAGTACGAGATGTCGCCGAGCCACCGCATGATCGGGGTCAGCGGCACCTCGCCGGTGCCGTCCTCGTGCACCAACGCCTTCGCGGCGGTCAGCGCGAGACGTTCGACCGTCCGGCGCTCGAAGACGTCCTTGGGGGAGAAGGCGAACCCGGCCCGCCGCGCCCTGCTGACCAGCTGGATCGCGAGGATGCTGTCGCCGCCGAGGTCGAAGAAGCTGTCGTCCACACCGACCGACGGCAGTCCCAGCACGTCGGCCATCACCGCGGCCAGCGCGCGTTCCGGCCCTGTCGTGGCGGCACGGGACGACGTGCGGACGACCGGTGCCGGCAACGCCTTTCGGTTGATCTTGCCGTTCGGCATCAGCGGTAGCTCGGTCAACGCGACGACCGCGCTGGGCACCATGTGTTCGGGCAGTTCCGCGGCCAGCCGGTCGCGCACCGCGCCGGGGTCGACCTCGCCGACGACGTAGCCGACCAGCCGTCGCACGCCGGGGGTGTCCTCGCGGACGGCCACGGCCGAACGCAGGCCGGTCACGCGGGCCAGCACGGCCTCGATCTCGCCCGGTTCGACGCGGAACCCGCGGATCTTGACCTGGTCGTCCACCCGGCCCAGGAACTCCAGTTCGCTGTCCGGCCGCCAGCGCACCAGGTCGCCCGTGCGGTAGGCGCGGGAGCCTGGTGGACCGAACCTGTCGGCGACGAACCGGGACGCGGTCAGGCCCGGCCGGTTCAGGTAACCGCGGGCAAGACCGGCGCCGGAGATGTAGAGCTCGCCGGGAACCCCGGGCGGCACCGGTTGCAGGGCCGGGTCGAGCACGGCGATCCGGGCGCCCGCCACGGGATGGCCGACGGCAGGGTCGCCCTCGCCGACCCTCGCGACCAGCGAGTCGACCGTGCACTCGGTGGGGCCGTAGAGGTTGAACGCGGCCCTGCCCTGAAGTTGGTGCCAGAGCGCGGGAGTCACGGCCTCGCCGCCGAAACCCAGCACCGCCGGTGGGTCCGGCAGCCACCGCAGTGTTTCTTCGAGCAGGCTCGGGGTCAGTTCGATGAAGTCGATGCCGTGCGCCGTGATCTGCGCGGCGAGGCGTTGCGGGTCGGAGTAGGTGTCGTGGTCGAAGACGTGCAGGGCGTGTCCGTCGAGCAGCCACAGCTGCGGTTGCCAGGACGCGTCGAACGAGAACGACCAGGCGTGCCCGATCCGGCCGCGGCCGGGCAGGTTCGCGTAGAGCTCCTCGCGGTGGCTGTGGAACAGGTTCACCAGGCCGCCGTGCAGCGCGAGCACGCCCTTGGGACGGCCGGTGGAGCCCGAGGTGTAGATGACGAACGCGGGAAGGTCCTGGTGCAGCGGCAGACCGAGGTCGTCGCCTGGCAGGTCCAGTTCCGGCAGGGTGTCCAGGACCAGCGCCGGTGCGGCGTCGGCCAGCACGAAGTCCCGGTGCGCCAACGGATAGCGCGGGTCCAGCGGCAGGTAGGCGCCGCCTGCCTTGAGCACCGCCAGGATGCCGATGACGAAGTCCGCCGAACGCGGCAGCGACAGGCCGACGATCCGTTCCGGCCCCACGCCCTGCGCTACCAGGTGCCGGGCGAGCTGGTTCGCGCGGAAGTTCAGTTCCGCGAACGTGAGCACGGTGTCGGCCGAGACGACGGCGGGTTCGCCGGCCGACAGCTCGACCTGCTTCTCGAACAACGAGACGACCGTGTCCGGTGCGAGCGGCCGGGTGCGGTCGAGGTACCGGCGTTCACCGTCCAGCAGCAGCGCGAACTCGTCGATCCGGCGATCGGTGTGCTCGACGGCCTGGACGAACATCAGCTCCAGCCGGGCGAGCAGCTTCCGCACGGTCTCCTCGCGGAACAACGCCGTGCGGTAGGTGGCCTGCAGGTGCAGCTGGCCGTCCTTGAGCAGGGCGTCGAAGGACAGGTCGGTCTGCGAGGTGCCGTTGTGGAACTTCTCCCACCGGATGTCGACGCCCGGCAGCCGCGGGCCTTCCATGTCCTGCGCCAGGAAGATGACCGTCACGTCGAACAGGGGCGTGCGGCCGAGGTGACGGGGCACCTTCAGCTCGTCGAGCAGCAGGTCGAACGGCACGTCGGCGTTGGCGTAGGCGCCCGCGCAGGTCTCCCGGACGCGGCCGAGCAGCGCGCGGAACGACGGCCGGCCGCTCAGATCCACCCGCAGCGGCACGGTGTTGCCGAGATTGCCGATCAACGCCGACAGGCCGGGCTCGTCGCGGTTCTGCGTGACGGTGCCGATCGTGATGTCGTCGGCCTGGGCGTACCGGCCGAGCAGCACGGCGATCCCGGCCACCAGCACCATGAACGGCGTCGCCTGCTCGGCCGCGGCCAGCTCACCGATCCGCGTGGTCAGTGCCGGTGAGAGCGACCGGACGAGCCAGCCGCCGGCCTCGGTGACCTCCGCGGTGCGTTCGAAGTCGGTGGGGATCTCCACCGGTTCCGGCAGCGGGGTGAGGGCCCGGCGCCAGTGGCCGAGCTGGGCCTGGTCCGGTGCCGTGACCCACCTGTTCCGGTGCCACGCCGCGAAGTCCGCGTACTGCAACGGCAGCGGTGGCAGTTCGGCGCCGGCGTACAGGACACTCAGCTCGCGGGAGAAGACGCCGAACGCGGGGCCGTCCCAGTTGATGTGCTGGGCGACCATCACCAGCGCGAACGAGTCCGGCAGCCGCACCAGGACCAGCCGCAGCGGACTGGCGGCGGTGAGGTCGAACGGCGCGCGCCCGGCCTCGTACGCGATCCGCCGCAGCGACTCCTCGTCACCGTCCATTTCGGACCACTCGACGGGTAGCGAGTCCAGCACCTCCTGCCGTGGCACACCGGACTCGTCGGCCACGTAGATCGTGCGCAGCACCTCGTGCCGTTCCACCAGCCGGTCGAACGCCCGGTGCAGCGCGGCGACGTCGAGCCCGTCGCTCAGCCGCCACAGCACGCACACGTTGTAGGCGGAGGCGGCGGGGTCGACCTGATGGAAGAACCACATCCGCTCCTGCGCGTGCGACAGCGGTGCGGCGCCGGGCGGCCGCGGCGGAATGGTGCTCTTCGCGGCGGCCACGCCACGTGCGGCGAGCTTGCGCCGCAACAGTTCCTGACGACGGGTCTCGACGTCGGTCACTCAGGCGCCGATCGTCTTCAGGGTCGGCTTCAGCTGGTCGAGCAGCCAGCCGACGCCCGCGGCGTTCGGGGCCTGCAGCAGCTGGGCGACGGAGATCTCCGTCGCCTGGTAACGGCCTTCCTTCACGACCTTGAGCTCACGGGTGACCGGGTTGGTCTTGAACGTCTCCAGGTCCTGACCGCCGGCGAAGGTCATGAACAGCACGTCGGCGCTGTCGAGCCTGGCGGCCTCCTCGTAGGAGATGCCGATCGTTCCGGGCGCGAGCTGGTCACTGGCCTGGACGTTCGCGAACGCGTCGGGAACCTTGAGCCCCAACGAGTTCATGAACTTCGTCGAGAGGTTGTCCTTGCCCACCACGAGCGGGAGCACCGTGCCGCGGGCCTGGCCGAAGAGGTAGGTCCGGCCGGCGAGCTTCGGCAGTTCCTGCTTCGTCGCCTCGATCTTGGCGTTGGCGTCGGCGAGGAGCTTCGCCGCTTCCTCGGTGCGGCCCAGCGCCTTGCCGATCAGCTCCGTCTCCTCGGCCATCGTGGAGCCGTAGAGGGACTTCGGGTAGGCGACCGTCGGCGCGATCTGGCTGAGCTTGTCGTACCGGGCCTGGTCCAGCTGGTTGCTCGTGACGGCGAGGATCAGGTCGGGATTGTAGGACGCGACCTTCTCCAGGTTCACGTTCGCCGCGTCGAGACCGAGGACGTCCTCGCCGTACTTCTGGGTGATGTAGGGAAGGTTCGGGTTCGCGGGGTCGAAGTAGCGGACCGCGCCGACGACGGGAGCGCCCAGCGCGGACGCGACCGCGAGGTCGTTCCAGCCGAGGACGACCACCCGTTCGGGCTTCTTCTCGATCCTCGTCTCGCCATAGGCATTCTTGATAGTGACCGGGAACACGCCTCCCGATTGAGACGCGGAAGGCGAGTCCGATGTGGACGCCGGCGTGCTGGAGCCGCAGGCAGCGAGTGTTCCGACCAGCGAGAACACGGCGATCGCGAGGGTCGCGCCACGAGCAAATGATCTTGTAGGCATAGGTAAGCCTAACCTTGCTTTCCGGTGGATCGTCAACCACTCTTTAGGGCAGCCTTACTTAACCAGGGGAGGACCACCGGTGACCGAGCGTGCCCGACCGTGGAACGCCGATCCGTATCAGTCCGGCAACTCAGGACAGTTCCTGACCGCCCTCGAAGCGCTCATGCTGGCCGGAGCGCACCTGCACTCCGGTGGCCGGTTCGCCGACGTCGGATGCGGCTCGGGAGAGCTCGCCCAGGCGATGGCGACGCGCAACTTCGAGGTCGTCGCGAACGACTACTCGCCGTCCATGGTGGAGGCCACGCGGCAACGTTGCGCGGATCTGCCGGTGGAGGCTTCCGTGCAGGACGCGCACGAGTTGTCGTTGCCGGAGAACAGCTTCCAGGTAGTGCACTCGTCGTGGATGATCCACTGGCTGAGCGACGCGACCACCGCCGTGCGCGCCATGGCCCGCGCGACGACACCCGGTGGCCTGGTCGTGCTCCAGTGGAGCTGCGGGCAGAAGCGCGCGGACGGCTTCGCGTTGCGGGACGTCGTGAACTCGGTGATCGCCCGGCCCGCGTGGCAGGAACGGTTGAAGGACGCGCCGTTCGCGACCTACCAGCACCCGCACGACGAGGTCGCCGACCTGCTGCGGGCCGAGGGGCTCGACGTCCTGCACGTCGAGACGGACGTGCAGGCGCAGGAGGGCAACGGCGACCCGGAGGCGTTGCGGCGCGGACTGAAGGCGGCGGCGTTCCACACGCAGGCCGAGGCGCTCGGGGACGACGCGGACAAGTTCATCGACGAGGTCATCCACGCGTTGCTCGACTCGGGTGCGCTGAACCCGCACAACGCCAGGGTCATCGCGCGGCGCCCGAACGTGACGCAGCCGGCGGTACGTCGTTTCCCGTTGTCCGTAGGGCATCTGGAGGTCTCCTCGGTCGAGAACCTCTCGCCTTTGATGCGCCGCATCCGGTTCCGGGTCGACGCTCCGAAGCTCGAACCATCCCAGCCCGCCGAGACGATCACCGTGATCTGGCCCGCCGAGGGGGCGGACCAGATCGTGCTGCCGGAGATCGGGCGGTGGCGGTTCCCGGCGAACGCGGGCCGTCAGCACACCGCGAACCTGACCATTCGGTCGCTCGACGGGGATCAGCTCACCGCCGACTTCTTCCTGCACGGCGAGCACGGGCGGATGTCGCGCTGGGCCGCGGCGGCGAAACCGGGTGACCGCATCGGTTTCGGCGGCAGCCGGGTGCACTGGGTGCCCGACCCGACCGCGGACTGGGTGCTGTTCGCCGGGGACGAGACCGCGCTGCCGTCCATCGCCGCGATCGCCGCGACGCTGCCGGCCGGTCAACGCGCTGTCGCCGTCATCGAGGTGCGCGATGAGGCCGAGAAGATCGACCTCGGTGACGTCGAGGTGCACTGGATCCTGCGCGGCGACCGCGAACCGGGCGTCGGTGACGCGATCGAACAGGCCGTGCGCGGCCTGGAGTTCCCGCAGGGTCGGGCCCAGGTGTGGGGCGGCGGCGAGTCGTCGCTCATCCGGAGTCTGCGCAGGCACCTGGTGCACGAACGCGGCCTGACCCGCGACCAGGTCTGCGTGCTCGGCTACTGGAACCGTCCGAACCGGGGGGAATCGCAGTGAGGTACTGGGAACGTCAGGTCGCGTTGTCGGCCGATCCGCTGCGCGTCGCGGCCACGCTCGCGGCCACGTCGACCGACGACAACGTGCTCTACGAGAACCACGGCACGATCAGCTGGGGTGAGGGCGCCTACGCCACGGTGACGGTGCGGGCGGGCGAGCCGCTGTCGGTGGTGGCCTCCCGGCTGGCCGAGGTCGACGTCGAGGACTGGCGGGCCTACGGGTGGGCGGCGTTCGAGCTTTCCTATGCGCTGCACGACCTCGGTGACCTGCCGGACGTCGACGTGGTGACGTTGATGATCCCGCGGCGGGAGGTGCGGTTCGAGAACGGGTCGGTGCTGCTGCGAGCGCTCACAGTGTCCGATGTGGAGGCTCTGGAGTCGCGGCTCGCCGAAGCCGTGCTGACCGGCGGGATCGAACCGGCCGACGCCAGGGTCGTCGTGGACGTGGACGACCACGACGCCGAGACCTACCGGGCGGCGGTCGCGCTGGGCGTCGCGGAGATCAGATCCGGCGCCTTGGACAAGGTGATCCTCTCGCGGGTCGTGCCGGTGCCCGAGGACATCGACATGCCGGCGACCTACCTGACCGGACGGGTCCAGAACTCCCCGGCGCGGTCGTTCCTACTGCGGCTGGGCGGCTGGGAGGCGCTCGGGTTCAGCCCGGAGATCGTCATCGGGGTGAGCCCGGACGGGCAGGTCGTCACGCAGCCGCTCGCCGGCACCCGCGCGTTCTTCGGTGACGAGGAGGCCGACCAGGCTCGTCGGGACGAGCTCTACCGCGACGCCAAGGAGGTCTTCGAGCACGCGATCTCGGTGCGGCTCGCGGCGGTCGAGCTGTCCAGCGTCTGCACGCCGTCGTCGGTGCGGGTCGAGGAGTTCATGAGCGTGAAGGAACGCGGCAGCGTCCAGCACCTCGCCTCGCAGCTGTCCGGGACCCTGGCGGAGGGCCGCACGAGCTGGGACGCGTTCGCCGCCCTGTTCCCCGCCGTCACGGCGTCCGGCATCCCGAAGGCGCCGGCGTGCGAGCTGATCCGGCGCGCGGAAACACGAACACGAGGGCTCTACAGCGGCGCGGTGCTGACTGTGGAGCCGGACGGAGCGATGGACGCGGCGTTGATCCTGCGCAGTGTGTTCCGGCGCGACGGCGAGACCTGGTTGCGGGCGGGGGCGGGCATCGTCGCCCAGTCCACTCCGGAACGAGAACTGGAGGAGACGCGCGAGAAGCTGTGCAGTGTCTCGCGGTTCCTCGTGCCGGCACTGCAGCCCGCGGTGCCTGCTGTGAGCTGATCTGCCCTCAGCAGAGAAAGCGGCGCAACCGTTGGGGCGGCGGGCATCGTCAGTGCCATGACGAACAGCGAGAAGCTCTTCAGCCCAGGGCTGCGAGAACGGTTCTTCGGTCAGCGGGTGCTGATTCTCGACGGCGCGCTCGACGACGACAACGGCACGGTGCTGGCGACCCAGATGCTCTCGCTGGCGAGCGAGGACCCGCGGCAGGACATCGCGTTGTGGATCAACTCGCCGGGTGGTTCGGTGCCCTCGATGCTGGCGATTCGCGACGTGATGCGGCTCGTGCCGTGCGACGTGGCGACGCTCGCGCTGGGCCTTGCCTGCAGCGCCGGGCAGTTCCTGCTCTCGGCCGGAACGCCGGGCAAGCGGTTCGCGTTGCCGCACGCGCGGATCCTGATGCACCAGGGGAGTGCGGGCATCGGCGGTTCGGCCGTCGAGGTGGAGGTGCAGGCGGACGACCTGCGGCACACCAGGGACACCGTGCTCGGCCTGATCGCGCAGGACACCGGGCAGCCGTTCGACCGGATCTTCACGGACTCGCTGCACGACAGGTGGTTCACGACGGAGCAGGCCCGTGAGTACGGGTTCATCGACCACGTCGTCAGCGACCTCGGGCAGGTCGTCCCCGTCCGCATGCACAAGCTGGGACTGCACTCGGGAGCCGTGGCATGAGCACCTACACCATTCCCAACGTCATCACGCGGGACGCGCGCGGCGAGCGGGTCATGGACGTCTACTCGCACCTGCTGTCCGAGCGGATCGTCTACCTGGGCACCGGGATCGACTCCGGCGTCGCCAACGCGCTGATCGCGCAGCTCTTCCACCTCGAAGCGGACAACCCGGACCTGGAGATCAACCTCTACATCAACTGCGAGGGCGGCGACCCGTCGGCGATGCTCGCGCTGTACGACACCATGCGCTACATCAAGGCGCCGGTCGCGACGACCTGCGTGGGCCAGGCGGTGGCGGCGGGAGCGGTGCTGCTGGCCGCGGGCGCGGAAGGACGCCGGTCCGTCCTGCCGCACTCCAGGGTCGTGCTGCACCAGCCCGCGGCGCAGGGGCGTGGCACGATCCCGGATCTCATCCTCGCGGCGGACGAGGTGGTGCGGGTGCGCACGCAGCTGGAGGTGATCCTGGCCAGGCACACCGGCCGGACCGTGGCCGAACTGCGCCACGACACCGACCGGGACCGCGTGTTCGACGCGGCGGGCGCCGTCGAGTACGGGCTGGTGGACCAGGTGCTGGACCAGCGGGGCTAAGCCGCCCAGGCCATGGCCACGGGACCCGAGGGACGGCCCGCCGGGCGTGAGGTGTGGAAGTGGCTGACCTGCTGGACGCGCAGGTGGCGGACCTGGCCGGCGACCCCGATCAGCAGATCGGCCAGGTCGATGCCCAGGGCACCGGCGACCGCCGCGATCATCTCGCTCGACGGCTCCTTGCGGCCGCGTTCGATCTCGGACAGGTACTGCACCGAGATGCCCGCGCGGTCGGCCACGTCGACCAGGCGGTCGCCGCGGTCCTCCCGCGTCTCGCGAAGCTTGCGGCCCAGGGCTTCACGCCACAGGGGTTCCGGGGTGCGCTTGAAGTCCAGGATCTCCGCCATGTCGCCATGGTGACAGCACCCTGGTCACCACCAGGGGCCGTTCTGCTACCAGCAGAAGCCGGGGCCGACTTCACCCGAAAGTGACAGTGGGTCCGCCACGGCGGCAAGGCCGATGCGTTCGAGCTGTACGAACAGGCGCTTGCCGCCGTGCGCGGTCAGACCGTCACTTCGGACTTCTTGCGGCGCAACCGAAGCACCACCGCGACCACCAGAAGCACGACGAGGATGCTGTAGGCGACCGCCGCGAACGGACTCGTCACCAACGCGCTGAGCTTTCCCTCGCTGATCTGCAGCGTGCGCCGGACCTGTTCCTCCGCCATCGGCCCGAGGATAAGGCCGACGACCAGCGGCGCGACCGGATAACCGTGGCGCCGCATGAAGAAGCCGATCACACCGATCACCAGCAGCACGATCAGGTCGTCCACGACGAAGTTCACCGCGTAGGTGCCCAGCGCCGCGAACAGCAGGATGCCCGCGTAGAGGTACGGCCGCGGGATCTGCAGCACCTTCACCCAGATCTTCACCAGCGGCAGGTTCAGCACGAGCAGCATCACGTTGCCGATGTAGAGCGACGCGATCAGTGCCCACACCATCGGGCCGTTGTTGGTGAACAGCAACGGTCCCGGCTGGATGCCGTAGCTCTGGAACGCGGCCACGATCACCGCCGCCGTCGCGGTCGTCGGCAGCCCGAGCGTCAGCAACGGCACCAGAACGCCTGCCGCGGCGGCGTTGTTGGCCGCCTCCGGACCGGCCACGCCCTCGATCGCGCCCTTGCCGAACTCCTCGGGCCGTTTCGAGAGCTTCTTCTCCGCCGCGTACGACAGGAACGTCGACACGTCCGCGCCACCGGCCGGCACGGTGCCGATCGGGAAGCCGATGAACGTGCCGCGCAGCCACGGCTTCCACGAGCGCGCCCAGAAACCACGCGTCATCCACTTGCCGCCCACGGGGATCACTTCGATCGGCCCGTGCCGCAGCCGCGACGCCACGTACAGCGCCTCGCCGACCGCGAACACGCCGACCGCCACCACGACCACGTCGATGCCGTCGGACATCGTCGCCACCCCGAGGGTGAAGCGTTGCTGACCGGTCAGCGTGTCGGTGCCGACGAGCCCGATGAACAGGCCGAGTCCCAGCGACGCCAGGCCGCGCACGGGAGAGGAGCCGAGCAGTGCCGCCACGGTCGTGAACGCCACGACCATCAGGGCCACGTAGTCCGCCGGACCCAGCTGCACCGCGAGGTCCGCGATGACCGGCGCCAGCAACGTGAGCAGCACCGTGGCGATCGTGCCCGCCACGAACGAGCCGATGGCGGCCGTCGCGAGCGCGGCGGCACCGCGCCCGGCCTTGGCCATCTTGTTGCCCTCTAGGGCAGTGACGATGGACGCCGACTCGCCCGGTGTGTTGAGCAGGATCGACGTCGTCGAGCCGCCGTACATGCCGCCGTAGTAGATGCCGGCGAAGATGATCAGCGCCGCCGTCGGTTCCAGCGTGTACGTCAGCGGCAGCAGCAACGCCACTGTCATCGCCGGCCCGATGCCCGGCAGCACGCCGACGGCCGTGCCGAGCGTGACGCCCAGCAGCGCGTACAGCAGGTACTCGGGTTGCGCGGCGGTCGCGAAACCCTCCAGCAGCATGGTGATGCTATCCATCGAGGAACGGCACCCCTTCGAAGATCCCGGCGGGCAGCGACAGGCCCAGGCCGTACGCGAACACCACCTGCACGAGCAGCGCGAGCACCACCGCGATCGGCAGCGCCCGCCACCAGGTCGCGCCCAGCGTCCAGGCCGCGCCGAAGAACAGCAGTGCGGCCGCCACCGGCCAGCCGACCACGTCGATGAGCACCAGGTGCACGATCAGCACGGCCACCAGCTTGGCCACGGTGAGCCAGTCGGTGCGGACGTTCTCGTCGACGTCCTCGGCCTCCTCGGCCTGGCCGAGCTTGCCGCGGGCGGTCGCGATGATCGCCGCGATGCCCGTCACGACGAGCAGAATCCCCACTGCGTAAGGGAACGCGCGTGGTCCAACGACGTTGTCGTCACGCCCGGCGATCGTGGTCGCGTCGACCAGGGTGAAGACCCCGACCGCCGCGACCAGACCGCCGAACGCGTACTCCTCGACTTTTGCAGCAATCACTTGACGAGCCCGATGTCCTGCAGTGCGGGCTTCACCCGGCCGATCTCCTTGGCCATGAACGTGGAGAACTCGCTGCCGGTCAGGAAGGTGTCCGTCCAGCCCTTCTTGGAGAGCTCGTCCTTCCACTGCTGGCTCGCGTGCATGTCGGTGACCAGCTTGGTCAGCCGCTGCTTGGCCTCGGCCGAGATCGAGGCGGGCGCCACGACGCCACGCCAGTTGATCAGCTCGACGCCCAGGTCCTTGAACGTCGGCACGTTCAGGTCGGGCACCGGGTTCGGGCCGGACGTGCCGAGCGCGCGCAGCTTGCCCGCCTTGATCTGCTCCTTGTACTCGCCGACGCCGGAGATGCCCGCGTCGACCTTGTTGCCCAGCAGCGCCGCCAGCGACTCACCGCCGCCGGAGTACGGCACGTAGTTGAGCTTCGAGGGCTCGATGTTCTTCGCCTTGAGCAGCATCCCGGCGAGGATGTGGTCGGTGCCGCCGGCCGAACCGCCGGTGATCGAGACGCTCTTGCCCTTCTCGGCGACCGCGGCCAGCAGGTCGTCGATCGTCTTGTGCGGCGAGTCGGCGGGCACCACGACGACCTCGTCCTCGGCCGTCAGCCGGGCGATCGGCGTGGTCTCCTCCAGCCGGGCCGCCGACGCGTTGGTCTCCACCGCGCCGACCATGACCAGGCCGGTGATCATCAGGAACGACTCGGAGCGCTCGTTCAGGAGCTTCTGCAGGCCGACCGTCCCGCCCGCGCCGCCGACGTTGGTGACCTGCACCGAGTTGGCGAGCTTGGCGCCGCTCACCGCCGACTGCATCGACCGCGCCGTCTGGTCCCAGCCGCCACCGGGGTCAGCGGGGGCCATGATCTCCAGCTTCGCGATGGAGTCACCACTGCTCGCGCTCTTGGCCCCCTGACCGCATCCGGCGAGCACCAGTCCGGTGGCGGCGACCGCCACCGTTCGTCTCCATGCCGTACCCATCGAGTACTCCTCGCTTCGTTGCGAACGTTGGGCGGGGACGCTAGGTAACGGCCGTGCGGCTGGTAAGGCTTAGGTCGTAAGTTCCGTATTGGTCGTTTTGTTCGTGACCCGTTTCACAGCTGATGCGTCAGAATTCCATCCATGTTTCGTCGGTCTGTTTCGTTTGGGGCTTTGCTTCTGGCGTTGCAGGTGGTCATCGTGCTCATGACCACCTGTGCGGCCGGGCTGCTCGCCGCCAAACTGCAGAGCGACCGGATCCGCGACTCCTACAAGGACAGGATGTTGTCCGTCGCCGAAAGCGTGGCGCGGCTACCGACGGTGATCGAGGCGTTCGGATCGGTTGACCCGCCCGCGACGATCCAGCCGCTGGCCGAGCTGATCCGCAGGGCGTCCAACGTGACGTACGTGGTGGTCACCGACCACAACGGGGTCCGTTACGCCCACCCCGACCCGAAGCGCATCGGCGAGCGCGTGTCGACCGACCCGACCAGCGCGTTGTCCGGCGAGGTCTTCGTCGGCACGGAGACGGGCACGCTCGGCACGTCGCTCCGCGCGAAGGTGCCGGTGCGGACGGAGGACGGGCGCGTCATCGGCATGGCGTCGGTCGGCATCCTGGAGAGCCAGCTCTCGGCCGACCTCGCCGAGGACCTGCCGGAGCTGATCGGCTGGCTGGCGGCGGCCGCGCTGGTCGGTGTGCTCGGTGCCGCGTTGATCACGCAGCACGTGCGGCGGCGGACGTTCCGGCTCGAACCGGCCGAGATCGCGCAGCTGCTCGAGACCAGGGACGCGATGCTGCACGGCATCCGCGAAGGCGTGGTCGCCGTGGACGACCAGGAGAAGCTGGCGCTGGTCAACGACGAGGCGCTGCGGTTGCTGGGCCTGGCCGAGAACCCGAGCGGACGTCCGGCGGCGGAGGTGCTCGACGCCGGCCTGCTGGATCTCGCCCGTGGTGACGACGACGTCGCGGACCGGCTCGTCCTCGCCGGCGAACGGGTGCTGGTCGCGAACCGGATGACGGCCAAGACGAACGAACGCGCTGTCGGCGTCGTGCTGACGTTGCGCGATCGGACAGAGCTGCACGACGCGTTGCGCGAGCTCGACGGGCAGCGCACCGTCACGGAAGCGTTGCGTGCGCAGGCCCACGAGTTCTCGAACCACCTGCACGTCATCGGCGGTCTGCTGGACCTGGACCGCGGCCCGGACGCCGTCGCCTACATCGAACGGGTCGGTGGCGCCGGCTCGGTCACGGCCGACATCATCGACGGAGCGAACGCCGATCCCGCCCTGGCGGCGTTGTTGCTGGCAAAATCCTCCACCGCGCACGAACGAGGTGTGGAGCTCCGGCTCGATCCCGGCAGCTCCGTCGACATTCGTGCGGGCGACGACGCGTTGACCGTGCTGGGAAACCTGGTCGACAACGCGGTCGACGCCGTGGAGACCGGTGGAACCGTGCGGGTGCTCGTGCGCTCGTCGGTCACCGGCGTGCGGGTGGTCGTGGACGACGACGGGCCGGGAGTGGCGGAGTCGCAACGCGGCCGCATCTTCGACCTGGGCGTGAGCTCCAAGGACGTCCAGGGCGCGCACGGCAGAGGAATTGGACTTGCATTGGTGTCGAGGGTGGTGACCCGGCGCAGCGGCCGGGTCGCGATCACCGACTCGGAGCTCGGCGGCGCGTCGTTCGACGTGTGGCTGCCGGAAACGGGGAACCGATGAGCGTGCGAACGCTCGTGGTCGACGACGACTTCGCCGTGGCGGCGATCCACCGCGGGTTCCTGGAGGCGATGCCCGAGTTCGAGGTGGTCGGCGAGGCCCACCGCGGTGGTGAGGCGTTGCGGGCCGTGGAGGCGTTGCGGCCGGACCTGGTGCTGCTCGACATCCACCTGCCGGACATGTCCGGGCTGGAGGTGCTCTCGCGGCTGCGCGCCCGCGGTGGGCCGCCCGTGGACGTCATCGCGGTGACGGCGGCGCGTGAGCGGGAGACCGTGCGGCAGGCCATGTCCCGCGGAGTCGACAACTACCTCGTCAAGCCGTTCACGCGCACGGCGTTCCTCGACCGGATGCGGGAGTACCTCGCGCAGCGGATCGAGGTGCAGCGGCTGGGACAGGTGCTGGACCAGGACCAGGTCGACTCGCTGATGCACCACCGGCCGCGAACCCCGGCCATGCCCAAGGGGCTGTCCGCCGTGACGTTGCGGCTGGTGACCGATGCGTTGCGGGACAGCGCGAACGACCTGTCCGCCCAGGAGGTCGGTGATCGGGCGGGACTGTCCCGCGTGAGTGCCCGCCGGTATCTGGAGCACCTGGTGACGATCGGCAAGGCGGAGGTGCAGCCGCGGTACGGCATGGCGAACCGCCCGGCGCACGGTTACCGGCTGACCTGAGCGCCCCGGCGTCGTGCAGGTCGTGTCGGGTGTGTTAATTCTTCTGGCGGCGCTGTTCTTCCGTGTTCTCATGGCGTCATGTCGACCACCGCCCTCCTGAGCTTCACGTTCGTCGCGCTGCTGACGGTCATCACGCCGGGCCTCGAGACGCTGCTGGTGCTGCGCACGGCCCTGCTGGTCGGCCGCCGCACGGCCATGGGCGTCGTGGTGGGCAGCACGCTGGGCTGCCTGGTGTGGGCGGTCGCGGGACTGGTCGGCCTGACCGCCCTGTTGCAGGCGTCCGAACTGGCCTACGACATCGTGCGCTGGCTCGGCGCGGGGTACTTGATCTACCTGGGCGTCAGGGCGTTGTGGCAGTCCAGGCGTCCCGTCGAGATCGACGAACCCGCGCCCGTGCCGTCGGTGCGCGCGGCCGTCCGGGTCGGACTGCTGACGAACCTGCTCAACCCGAAGCCGGGCGTCTTCTATATCTCGCTGCTGCCCCAGTTCCTGCCGGTCGGCCAGCCCGCGTGGGGCGCGGTGCTCGTGGCCATCCACCTCGGCATCGGGCTGGTGTGGTTCCCGATCCTGATCACGGCGGCCGGCCGGGCACGTGCTTTCCTGCTGCGGCAACGGCTTCTGCTGGACCGGTTGTCCGCTTCAGCGCTGATCGCGTTCGGCTTGAAGACGGCGGCGGACGCGCGCTGACGTGTGATGTGATGTCCGCATGTCGGCCGCCGCACTCCTGAGTTTCTCGCTCATCGCACTGCTCACCGTCCTGACGCCCGGTCTGGACACGGTGATGGTGTTGCGCACGGCGTTGCTGAGCGGCAAACGCGCGGCGATGGGCGTGGTCCTCGGCATCACGCTCGGCTGCCTGGTGTGGGCGGTGGCGAGCCTCGCGGGCCTCACCGCGCTGCTGCGGGCGTCCGAACTGGCCTACGACATCGTCCGCTGGCTCGGCGCCGCCTACCTGATCTACCTGGGCGCCAAGGCTTTGTGGAACTCCCGGAAGGCCGTGTCCCTCGAGGACTCCCGTCCGGTGCCGGGCGCGGGGGCGTCGTTGCGCGCCGGACTGCTGACGAACCTGCTCAACCCCAAGGTCGGCGTCTTCTACCTGTCACTGCTGCCGCAGTTCATGCCCGCCGGTGAGCCCGCGTGGGGCGCCGCGCTCGTCGCCATCCACCTCGGACTCGGCCTGGTGTGGCTGCCCATCCTCGTCGCGGTGGCCGGTCGAGCTCGTGCTTTCCTGTTGCGCCAGCGGGTTCTGCTGGACCGGCTGACGGCGTCCGTGTTCGTCGCGCTGGGACTGAAGCTGGCGTTCGAGGCGCGCTAACGCTCCCCGGTGACCGAGCGGTGCCAGGCCGCGAGCGCGACCCTGCTCGGCAGTCCGAGCTTCACCCGGATGTTGACCACGTGCCGGTCCGCGGTGCGCGGCGAGATGAACAGCCGTGCCCCGATCTGCTTCGACGTGAACCCGTCCGCGACCAGCCCGGCGATGGTGAACTCCTGCCGGGTCAGGCCGCCGGGCAGCAACGGCTTCGCCGGTCGGCGTTCGGAGTCCGGCACCGGTTCGAGCGCGAACGCCATCGCCTGCTCCGGTCGCAGGTCGGCGCCGAGCGTCGAGATCACCTGGTAGTCGTCGCCGAGGGAGCGGCGGACGGTCCGGCCGGCGCGGTCCAGCAGCCGGTGGAACGGGCTCATGCCACCGAACGAGATCCGCGAGATCCGTTCCTGCGACCGCAGCGCGCCGAGCAGCCGTGCCGCGCGGTCGAAGGCCCCGAGTTCGGCGCACGCGCAGGCGAGCAGCCACAGACTGAACGGCGCACCCCACCTGTCGCCGAGCGTCAGCTGGATCCGCAACGCCTCGATCACCAGCGGATGCACCTGTGCCGGGTCGCCGTGCACCAGTTCGTAGAGGCCGCGATGCCACAGTCCCCAGGCGTGCGACCAGTTCACGCCGTTGCTCTCGGCCTGCCTGGCGAGCGCCGTCGTGGCCTTGTCCGCGGCTTCGGCGTCCAGCAGGAAGCACGACGCCATCGCGTGCATCAGTTCGGAGACGTAGGTGTCGCCCGGCGACGCGTACTGACGACACAGCTCCACGACGTGCGCGTACAACGGCACACAGTCCGGTGAGCCCTCCACGAAGAAAAGATGCGTGGCCTCGGCCAGAACCAGGTGCACGTCGGTGACCGGCAGCCGCGGCAACGCACGTGCCTCGCTCATCAACGGGAACGCCACCGCCGAATCGCCACGCACCTGCGCCATGTACGCGCTGTGCGCCAGCAACGACGTCCGCAGCGGTGCCTCGGTGATCACCTCACGGGCGGCGCCGAGCATGTCCCACGCCTGCCCGAGCATTCCCGCGAACGAGGTGAAACGCGCCCGCTGCACGTTCATCGTCACGACCGCGCCGGCCGCGGCCAGGCCGGGTGTCCGGAGCGCGTGCCCGACGGCCGCGCGGATGTTCGGCCATTCCTCCCACAACCGGCCCATCCACAACGTTTCACCCGGCGAGAACCACGAGCGGGCGGCCTCGTCGACGAACTCGCTGTAGTGCACGGCGTGGCGGCGTAACGGCTCGTCCGAATCCCTCAGCAGACGGGCACCGAACTGCGACACGGTGTTCGGTAATCGGTAGCGGGTCTCACCGGTGACGGGACTCGTCGTCGTCGCCACGATCGACCGGAGAACCAACGCGGACAACGGTTTCAGCACGTCCGCGTCCGCCACCGCCTCGGCCGCGGCGAGGTCGAAGTCCGCCCGGAACACCGACAGCTGTGCCCACAACCGCCGTTCCTCGTCCGTGCACTGCTGCGCCGCCCACTCGAGCACCTGCTCCAGAGAGGCGGGCTGCCGCGACACCACGTCGGCCGGTAGCGCCGCCAGGAGTTCGATCGCGAGCGGCAGCCTTTCGACCGCCTGGCACAGCGTCGTGACGTCGGGTGAGCAGGGCGGCACCTCCGCCCGGTCCAGGAACAGCTCCACCGCTTCGTCCACGCTCAGCGGCGGAACCCGCAGCAGATGCTCCCCGTAGACGCCGAGCGGCTCCCGCGAGGTGGCGAGGATCGTCAGCCCCTCGCAGTCGCGCAACAGGTGGTGCGCCAGATGCCGGACCGCCTCCAGCAGGTGCTCACAGCCGTCCAGCACGAGCAGCAAGTGCTTGTCGTGCAACGACTCCACGAGCCGGTTGAGCCCGGCCTCGGGTGAGTTGTCGACGATCCGGAGCTCGGCCGCGACGGTGCGGGACAGCGCCGCCGGGTCCTGGAGGTCGGAGAGCCGTACCCGCCACACCCCGTGCTGGAACGTCCCCGCCCCAGCCAGCGCGCGCCCCGTCTCCGCGGCGATCCGCGTCTTGCCGGCACCGCCCGCACCCACCAGCGTGACCAGCCGGGATCGGCGCAGAAGTGCCTCGGCTTCGGCGAGCACCGCCCGGCGGCCGATGAACGTCGTGGTCTGGGCAGGCAGATCGCCCCGCACGGTCATCGGCGCATCTTCGCCTAGTGGTGCGGGAGTGTGATGACGAGCATCACCTCTCCACCCTTTCGGACTAGTGAGTTCGACCAGGCGTGGCCACGCGCTCACGCGTCCGAATGATCATCTTGGTCGCGAGCCGCAGTCCCTGCCGCGCGTTGAGGTGCGGGAGGTACGCGCGGCTCACCGCGTTCGCGATGCGCGGCAGTGCCGCCGAGTCCGGATACGCCATGAACATCGGCTGATAGGTCGGCTGGAACTTCGCCTTGAACGCGAACAGCGAGCGGAACCCGTACACCGGCTCCAGCACCTGCCCGGTGAAGTCCAGGACGCGCTGCAACGCCCGCGGCCGCTCACCGCGGTCCAGCCGTGCGAGCGGTGCCCCGGACAGGCTGAGGAACCGCGCTCCCTCGGCCTGGAGCTGTTGTGCCGCCGAGGCGATCAGGAACTCCATCGAGCCGCGGAAGCCGTGCGAGCGGCGGCGCATGAAGTCGAGCGTCCACCCGACGACCTCGCCGTCGGCGTACACCGGCAGCCAGCTCGTGATGCCGTGCACGGTCCGGTCGCCGTCCACCGCCAGCAGGCAGCGGACCCCGTCACCGGTCAGCTCTTCCAGCCCTCCCAGCGTGAAACCCATCTCGGGCAGGCCCTTGTCCGCCACCCACTCCGCCGAGATCGAGCGGATCTGGTCCGTGATTGCGTACGGCGCATCGGCGTACGTGCACCACTCGGCGGTGATCCCGGCCTTGGCGGCCTTGTTCAACGCCGTGCGCACGTCCTGCCACTTCTTGCCGGTGAAGCTCAGCTCGTCGAGCTCGATCACCGTGTCCTCGGCGACCTGCACCGCCGACCAGCCGAGTTCCTCCACCGCGGCCCGCGTCTCGGCGCCCACGCTGTAGAGGCACGGCGTCCAGCCGTTGCGCGCGCAGAACTCCGCGAACCCGCGCACGGCGTCCAGCCGCGCCGGGCCGATCGGATCGCCGACCGTCAGCGCGATGGTCGCCACCACGCGGTACGCGATGGCCGTCTCACCATCAGGCGTGAACCAGTACTGGTTGCCGCGCCACGTCGTCATGTACGACAACGACGAACCGCCGTGGCGCCGCATCAGTTCGCGGGCATGCGCTGCCTCCTTCTCGCACGACGACGGCCACGTCCGCCACGACGCCATCAGCAGCCCGGCCAGCACGATCAGCCAGAACACCACGCCGGTGTACTCGAACAGCAGCGTGCCGGCCAACCCCTCGGCGGAGAACCGCAGCGGCACCAGGTCGAGGTAGCCCGGCGGCAGGAACCGCGTCGGCAGGTCCGCGAGCAGCGCACCGAAGCCCGGCTCCGGCGTGAACTGGTCGCGGACCAGGTACCCGCCGAAGACGTACAGCGCCGACAGCGACGCGACGCTGATCGCCGTGAACCGCCAGAACCTCACGACGGCATGCCGAGGTAGACGCACGTCGAAATACTTGCGCGTCAACAACAACACCACGGTGATCGCGAGCGGTGCCAGCATCGGCACACCGAACGAGACCGCCAGTTCCAGCACGCTCGCGTCCGGGAACTGCGCGACGTACACGACGTACGAACCGATGAACGCCGCGAACGCCACGTTGAACACGAGCGCCGCCCGCCACGCGAACCGCCGCCCGCGCCGCAGCCCTTCCGCCAGCACGAGCAGCAGCAACGCCGGCAGCAACGACATCACGAGCGCGGGGAACCGGCCGTACGACAGCTGGACCACCATCGTCCGGCACAGCTCGACCGCGTCCGAACCGCAGATCGCGTCGACGTCGTCCTGCGACGGCTGCGCGACCGCGACGACGTCCGCGAACCACCACAGCGGTCCGTTCGGGTACGGCGACATCATCGACACCACCGGCCCGAGCGCCGACGCCGCGAGCAGCAACGCCACCAGCACCCGCGTCTCCTGCAGCGAACGCGCCTTGTGCACCGGCCCGCTCTTCGGACTGTTGCTTTCGGAGAGGGCAGCTCCCACCACCAGCCCGGCCACGCCACCGGACAGTCGGAGGAGGTCTTCGAGCCAACCTGAGTACAGCGTAAGGACCAGCACCGACAAGATCATCATGAGTCGGACGCGACGCCTCCACAGCGGTGGCATCCGGAACGTCAGGGCGAGCGTCAGCCCGACCCCGCCGATCGACGGCCCGGCCGCCGACTCGCCGACGAGCGACTCGAGCCAGCCCCAGTGCAGGTCGCCGCCGACCAGCACCAGGCAGAGCCCCAGGAACGAGCCGAGCACGTGCGTGGTCAGGAAGATCGCCGCGGTGCGCAGCGCACCGAACTCGCGCTCCGCCAGCGGTCCGGTGACGGCCAGCAGCACGGTGGTCGCGACGTAGCCCAGCAGGTCTATCGACCACAGCGCCGAGGTGAGCACCGTCCACCACGGACTCCCGGTGCCGAACCCGGTCTGCGTGAGCAGCTCGTCGCTCGCGCCGCCGATCGCCCCGCTCAACGCCCCGGCCGTCCAGAAGACGATCAGGAACGCGCACGTCAGAGGCGCGGTGCGGAACAGCCTGGCGATCATCTGACCAGCCCTGTTCGCTGCGCGAGCCACGGCAGCGACCCGAAGAGGCCCTCGCGGGCCATGTTCCAGTCGTGGTTGTTCGGCAGTTCTTTCCACTGCACGTCCATTCCGGCCTTCCGGCACGCCTCGAACACCTCGGCGTCCGCCTTGCGGTACGTGACGTCGTCGCGTCCGGCGACGACCATGCCCGCCGTGTGCGGGAATCGCTGGCGCGCGAGGACGTCCATCGGGTTGACCCGCACGAACGCGGCCTCGTCGCCGTCGAACGCCGCCTTGACCGTCTCCTGCCGCGTGCCCAGCGACGGTTCGGGCTGGGGAGCAAGGGCGACGAAGTTGCCGTACACGTCCGGCGCGCGCACGGCCAGCTGCACCGAGCACGTGGCGCCTTGGGAGAAGCCCGCGACGGTCCACGACTCCCGGCGCTCGTCGACCGTCAGCCGGTGCTTGATCCACGCGGGCACATCGCGTGCCAGATAGGTCTCCGACTGACCCAGCTTCGAGTCGAGGCACAGCGGGTTCGCGGTCGGCGTGCCGAGCTGGTCGACCACCACGACGACCGGTGCGAGCCCGTCGTGCTGACGCGCGTACGCGTCGAGGTTGTCGAGGATCCGGCCACCGTCGAACCAGTCGCGTGGACTGCCCGGCTGGCCCGCCATCAGCACGATGACGGGCAGTCGCGGGCGTGGGGTCGTGTGGTAGGCGGGCGGCAGGTAGATCCACGCCGGCCGCGCCTTGAACGCGCCGGGGATCTCCGCCTCGGTGACGACGCCCTTGTCCGGCAGGTTCGCCGGCCGCTTCCAGACGTCGGCGAGCTGCTGGCCCGGGGGTACCTCGACGATGCCCGTGGGCGGGGGAGCGGCGTCGTTCAGGTCGACCCTGTCGTTCCTGAAGACGTCCAGCGCCGCGCGAGTGGTGGGGTACTGCCCGAAATGTGCGTTCGTCGCGACCACCGCGCTCGCCGTCACGCCCAGCGCCAGCAGGACGCCGAAGACCCGGCCGAACCATCGACCGGAGCGCAGCCTGATGGCCGCCAGGGTCAGAGCGATGAGGACCGCGCCGAGCCACACCGCCAGAACGACCGGCATCGGCTCCGGCCACGGTTTCCACACGTGGTCGACGACGAGCACCAGCCCGGTCACGACGAGCGCGCACGCCAGCACGACGATCGGCAGCACGCGGATCCACCACGTCCGGTTCTTCCGGATTGCCAGGTAGGTGAGCGCGAGCACGGCTGCGGCCGTGGCGAGCTTGGGGATCGGTCCGTTTATCAGGGACAGGTCCAACGGGCTGAGCATGTCCTCGATGCTTCAGGAAGTCTTCAGGAAGCACATCGGAGATTCGTCTCGGTCCAGAGCTGTGAACATCAGCCTGGAGAATGACAACCGCTCAGCCGGTCGACGCGTCGCGCCAGGCGTTCGTCAGCACCCTCAGGGCGTCCGGATGCTCGGCGATCTCCGCGGCACCGGACAAATCGGACTCCGCCATCCCCAGTTCCCGCAACGACGTCGCCGCGCCGAACCGGGTGGCCGTGTCGTGGACGCGGGTGGCCAGATCGGACGGTGCCGTGTGGGGAAGCAGCGCCGTGTGGGTGGCGGCGTGCGGCAGTCCGAACGTACCGCCCAGAACGTGCGCGAGCTTGTGGTGCAGTCCCATGGGGACGGACGCGAGGCACGTGCCCGCGAGCCATGCCGACGACAACAGTTCCGTCCGCGCCTCCACAGTGGACGGATTTCCGCTCAAAGCGTGCAAAACGCCCTCGATCGCTCTGGTCGCGACAGCGTCGATCAGAGGGTTCTCGTTGCCTCGGGCGGCGACGGCGTGCGCGAGAGAGTTGAGTGCGCTCGTCACCGTGACGTCGAGCGGCAGGTCCAGCGTGAGGTCGACGTCGTAGATCACCGTGTTCGGCTGGATCGCCGGATCGCGTCGTGTCTTCTTCAGCCCCGAGGCCGTCTCGCCGAGCACTTGTGTGACCTCGGAGCCCGCGTAGGTCGTGGGGATGACGATCTGCGGTACGCCCGCACGCACCGAGAGCGCCTTCGACAGCCCTGTGCTCGATCCGCCGCCGACCGACACGATGCAGTCCGCGCCGTGTTCACGCAACGACGCGAGCGCGCGCTCCGTGACCTCGACCGGCGTGTGCATGGCCGCACCGGTGAACCGGGTGACCAGCAGCGGGCCGAGTTCGGTGGCCACCCTGTCGCCACCGTGCCGCGCGATCAGCAGCACCCGCTGCGCGCCCAGCCGCTCGGCCTCGGCGCGCACGGAGGAGACGGTGCCGCGGCCGAAGACGACGCGGGCGCGGCCGGGTTCGAAGGTGAAGCTCACGAGAAACGAATATTCGTGAGGGAAGTGCCGGGCGCAACAGCAGAGGGTCAAGCCTTTCGGCTCTGACGGGGCGACTTCGTCACTCCTTAGCGTGAATCTTCATGAAGCGTGTTCGTGTTGTAGTGGCGTTAGCAGGGGCCCTGACCCTGACGCCGATCCCTGCCACAGCGGCGACACCAGCGTTCACCCTGTCCGGCGGCGTGACCGCGCCGATCCACTCGATGGCCGACGCGGTCCGCGAGACGGTCTACGTCGACTCCGGGCTCGACCTCGACGGCAACGGCACCCGCGATCGGGTGGCGGCCGACATCATCAGGCCGTCCACGACCGGGCGTGTGCCCGTGATCATGGACGCCAGCCCCTACTACCAGAGCGCCGGGCGCGGCAACGAGAGCGAGGTCAAGACCTACGACTCCGCCGGGGTGCCGGTCAAGTTCCCGCTCTTCTACGACAACTACTTCGTGCCACGAGGCTACGCCGTCGTGCTGGTCGACTTCCTCGGCACGAACCGGTCGCGCGGCTGCGTCGACGTCGGCGGCCGGTCGGAGATCGCCTCCGGCACGGCCGTGATCGACTGGCTGAACGGCCGGCGCACCGGCTACTCGACCCTGACCGGCGCCACCACGAAGACCGCGTCCTGGTCGACCGGCGCCGTCGGCATGATCGGCAAGTCGTGGGACGGCTCGATCGCGAACGGCGTCGCGTCGACCGGCATCGACGGGCTGAAGACCATCGTGCCGATCGCGGCCATCAGCTCCTGGTACGACTGGTTCCGCTCGGACGGCGTCGCGTACCCCGGCTACAGCTCGCCGACCGGCCTGGGCTCGCAGTTCGAGAACTCCAACGCGCGCTCACGGTGTGGTGCGGTGCGCAGGCAGATGACGAACGGTTCTCCCGCCAACGGCGACTACACGGCGATGTGGCAGACGCGCGACTTCGTGCGCAACGCGTCGAACGTGAAGGCGTCGATCTTCGCGATCCACGGGCTGAACGACCTCAACGTGAAGACGTTGCAGTACGGCCAGTTCTGGGACGCGGTGCCCGCGTCGGTGCCGAAGAAGCTGTGGTTCTCGCAGACGGCGCACGTCGACCCGTTCGACTTCCGGCGTAGCGAGTGGGTCCCGACGCTGCACCGGTGGTTCGACCGGTGGTTGCTGAACGTGCAGAACGGCATCGAGAACGAGCCGCAGGTGTCGGCGGAACGCGCGCCCAACCAGTGGGCGGACGACCAGACGTGGCCTCCTGCGGGCACCGTCAGCACCGTGCTGCGTCCCTCTTCTTCGGGACTCGGCACGACGCCTGGCACGGGCACGTCGGCGTTCACCGACAACGGCAGCGGTACGCCGGCGAACTGGCTTTCCGGCTCGAACACCGGGAGGACGATCTACTCGACGGCGCCGCTGACCTCCGACCTGCGCGTCGCGGGCACGTCCTCGATCACGCTGGGGGTGTCGTCCTCGACGCCGACCGCGCACCTCACGGCGTACCTCGTCGACTACGGGCCGGCGACGGTGCGGACCGGCGAGGGCATCCGGACCCTCACCACGGAGTCGTGCTGGGGAGAGAGCCGCACGGGCGATGACGCCTGTTATCGCAACACGGAAGCGACGACGGGCAACGTCGACGCGCAGATCATCGCGCGTGGCTGGGCGGATCTCGCGAACTACCAGTCTCTCTCGACTCCGCGCACGATCACGCCGGGAACCAAGTACCGCATGACGTTCCGACTGTCCACAACGGACCATCTGGTCAAGGCGGGACATCGTCTGGGCCTGGTCATCGGCGGCACCGACTCGACCGCGATCGTGCGGCCGAGCCAGTTGCCGAGACTGACCGTCGACCTGGCGGACACGTCGGTGCGGATCCCGCTGAAGGGCTCGGTGCCGGCCGCCTCGTCCGCTCCGCTGGTCGCGGGCAGCGTTTCCGCTGGTACGAAGGGCGCGTTGGGCTAGGCCGCGTCCTGCGGGTCCGTTCGATGAGAGTCACGGTCGAGAGACCCTCCGGGGCCCTCGGCCGCGACTGTCGCGGACGAGACTTGCAGGACGGGGCCTAGCGGCACGGAGTGTCGGTGCTGCTCGCTAGCATCGGCGGCATGGGTTCAACCGACCACGGCGACGCGCTGCAGGTCCTGCAGCGCGTCTTCGGGTACCCCGAGTTCCGCGGCGACCAGGCCGCCATCGTCGAGCACGTGATCGCGGGTGGCGACGCGCTCGTGCTCATGCCGACCGGTGGTGGCAAGTCCCTCTGCTACCAGGTGCCGGCGCTGGTCCGGCCGGGCGTGGGCGTGGTGATCTCGCCGCTCATCGCGCTGATGCAGGACCAGGTGGACGCGCTGCGTGCTCTCGGCGTGCGCGCGGGCTTCCTGAACTCGTCGCTGTCCTGGGACGAACGCCGGATGGTCGAGGCCGAGTTCGTCAACGGCGAGCTCGACCTGCTCTACCTGGCGCCGGAGCGGCTGACGTCCGAGGCGACGCTGCGCCTGCTGGAGCAGGGTGAGATCGCGCTGTTCGCGATCGACGAGGCGCACTGCGTCTCCCAGTGGGGTCACGACTTCCGGCCCGACTACCTCTCGCTCACGCACCTGCACGAGCGCTGGCCGAAGGTGCCGCGGATCGCGCTCACCGCCACCGCCACGGAGGCGACGCGCAAGGAGATCCTCACGCGCCTGGAGCTGAACGAGGGGCGGCAGTTCGTCTCCAGCTTCGACCGGCCGAACATCCAGTACCGCATCGTCGGCAAGAAGGAGCCGAAGAAGCAGCTGCTGGACCTGCTGCGCGGCGAGCACCAGGGCGACGCGGGCATCGTCTACTGCCTGTCCCGCGCGTCGGTGGAGAAGACGGCGGAGTTCCTGGTGGCCAATGGGATTCCCGCGCTGCCGTACCACGCGGGGCTCGACTCGTCGGTCCGCCAGCGCAACCAGGCCCGGTTCCTGCGGGAGGACGGCCTGGTCATGGTCGCCACCATCGCGTTCGGCATGGGCATCGACAAACCGGACGTCCGCTTCGTCGCCCACCTCGACCTGCCGAAGTCGGTCGAGGGTTACTACCAGGAGACGGGCCGGGCCGGTCGCGACGGCCTCCCGTCCACCGCGTGGCTCGCCTACGGCCTGCAGGACGTGGTGCAGCAGCGCAAGATGATCGAGTCGTCGGAAGGCGATCTGGCGTTCCGCCGCCGCTCGCAGGCGCACCTCGACGCGATGCTCGCCCTCTGCGAGACGGTCACGTGCCGCCGCACCAGGCTCCTCGAGTACTTCAACGAACCCGGTGGTGCCCCCTGCGGCAACTGCGACACCTGCCTGACGCCACCCGAGTCGTGGGACGGCACGGTCGCCGCGCAGAAGGTCCTGTCCACGGTCTACCGGCTGCGCAAGGAGCGCAACCAGAAGTTCGGCGCCGGTCAGGCCATCGACATCCTGCTGGGGCGCAAGACCGCCAAGATCATCCAGTTCGACCACGACCAGCTCAGCACCTTCGGCATCGGTGAGGACCTGAGCGAGGGCGAGTGGCGCGGCGTGGTCCGCCAGCTCCTCGCGCAGGGCCTGCTGGCCGTCGAGGGCGAGTACTCGACGCTCGTTCTCACCGAGGCGAGCTCCGAGGTCCTCGGCCGCAAGCGCGAAGTCAAGATGCGCAAGGACCCGACGCCTGCCCGCTCGACGACGCGCACGGCGTCCTCCTCGTCCGGCGCGGCCAAGGTGAAGATCGACCTCCCGGCCGACGCGGGCCCGCTCTTCGAGGCGCTGCGCGAGTGGCGGGCCGGTCAGGCCCGCGAACAGGGCGTCCCGGCGTACGTGATCTTCCACGACGCCACGCTGAAGTCCATCGCGGCGTCGCGCCCCGGCTCGCTCACCGCCCTGGGCGCGGTGAGCGGTGTCGGCCAGGCGAAGCTCACGAAGTACGGCGAGCAGATCCTGGAGGTGGTGGCGGCCGGCGGTCCCGCACCGGAGGCGGCCGCACCTGCCGCGGCACCCAAGCCCAAGCCGAAGGCCACGAGCCCCGGTGGTGCCGCGTGGGGCTCGGGCGACGCCGTGGACGAGTGGCCGGAGCCGGACGAGCCGGACGAGCCGATGGACTGGTGACGGGGTCAGGTCACCTTCTCGATCTGCACCCGCTTGATCACGTTCTTCCCGGACTCCCCGACGAGTTCGAAAGCAGCACTGTTCAGCACGACGCAGGCCGGCCCGACGCCGACGACGCGGATGGTCGTCTGCTTTCCGTTGTCCAGATTGGTCACCCGCACCGCGGTGCCGACCGGGAGCTGTGACGAGAACGCCCCAGGCGCCCCGCCGACGGCCGACAACCCGACGGTCGCGCCGTCGCAGACGACCTGCCCGACTGTTCCGGAAGCCCGCACTCGCGCCGTGGAGGTGCGGGTGGTGGGTGCCGGCGCCGGTGCGTTTCCGACGATCTCCACCCGCATGCGCCGGAGAACGCTTTCCGCTTCGCCGGTCCCGAGTGAATCGAATGCCGCGGTGTTCAGCACCGCGCATCCGGTCGACGGTCCGGTGACCGAGACGGTGATCGCCCGCCCGTTGGCGGGATTCGTGATTCGCAACAGCGTGCCGACCGGGAACTTGTCCGACAGGACTGTTGCGGGCCCCTTAACGTTCGTCGTCTTCACCTGCTGCCCGGTGCACACCTCTTTGCCCGCCACCGCGGGCTGCGACGAGGAGGCACCGGATCCGGCGAGAGCGAAGGCCGTTCCCCCGATGGCCGCGACTACCGAGAAGACCCCGGCACCCACGATCCAGCCCTTCGACCAGCGCATGCGCAACACCCGACCTTTCTGTCAGGCCGTACGGCCCGCAGATCGGGAAGGTTCAACGGCGCGTGGCTCGAACCAGCGCCGTCGGGTCGCACGACGCCAGGTGGTCGCGCAGCGCGACGTGTGCGAAGCGGTACTCGCCGTCGACGCGGGTGAGCAGCAGCCTGTCCTGTGCGAGGTGCAGCAAAGCCTTGCGGCGGAACGACAACTCGCCCAGCGACAGGGGCCGTGTGACGGCCTCGGCGGCGACTTCGGCGAGCGCGTCGAACGGCCAGACGTAGTCGCGGGCGGCGGTCGGGGTCACCAGCAGACCGAGGGCTACTCCCAGTGCTGTTCCCCAGGATCCCAGCGCGCCGATCCCGCCCAGCAGACCGACCGTGCCGAGTACCGGGACGACCGGCTGAACCCACCACGGGCGCCCTTGCCGCATACGTTGTTGTTGTACCGGGCGCACCGTGCGCCACACACGCCCCACGGCGGCAGCAAAAATTCCGCCCGCCACGCCGGCCGAGAACCCGACCCCCATGCCCGCCAGCACCGCGTAGGGACCGGTCCAGATCATCGAGACGCCCGGCGCGGCAGCGATCAGCAACGCCCACGGCACGGGTGCGTCGCCCGGTATGAAACCCAACGCCAAGAAGAATGACGCCACCACCACAAACACGTACGCCACCAAATACGGCCACGGCGTCCCGATTGCGCCCAGCCACAGGCCGGCCAGACCGACCAGCAATCCCGCGAGCACTCCTGCGAGGAATCCCAGCGCGGCAGTCACAATGCCGTGCGCGCGTCCAGGCGGGTGGAAGACGCGAGGCAGTTTGTTCACCAGCACGAGCAAGGCGGAAGCGGCGACCACGAACACCAATGCGGGCCACAATCCGAGGCGCAGCCCCGTCATGAACGACACGGCACACACACCACCGGCATATGCCGCAGGCACCGCGCGCACGAACAGCAACCACAAGGGGCGTGTCGGCAGCAGCGGAAGCCACGCACGGCGATGAGGCATGTGCACGGGTGCACCGAGGTCCGGCCGCCCCAACCGCGCGAGGAACTTCAACGCACGGATGGTGGGTCCTGCGCCGCGTTGGCCGGACAGCCTTTCCACGACGAAGGACCCCACGAAGTCGGTGCCGATCGTGTCGACCTGCTTGTCCAGGTGCGTCAGCGCCAGCAGGTTCAACGCCAGTGGCGAGTCGAGCCGCTCCCAGATCTCCGGGGTCAGGGCTGCTTCCAGGCTGTCGAGCCGAGGGCTGACCGAAGCGATGTACTCGAGCACCTGACCACGGGTCAACGGCTCCACGAACACCGACGGCAGGTTGTCGATCGGACCTGTCGAGCTCACGACCGAGGCGAACGGCGCGAGTTCGGACTCGCAGTGCGCGCGGTCCACGCGTGGCACCTCGTCCAGTCCGTCGATGAGCACGGCCACCCGCTCGCGGCGCAGCCAGATCGTGCCGGCCGAGCGGCTGATGCCGTACCGGCGGTTCATCTCGCGCAACAGCCATGCGGTGAACTCGGTCGGCTTGCGCGTGCCGTACGCCCGCCACGTCGCCAGGTCCACGACGACCGGGATGGGCGCCTCCGGGTCGTTGCGTGCCCGGTCGACCAGCACCAGGCACAGCTCGCGCAGCAACGTCGACCGGCCGCTGCCCACCGGCCCGACCAGGACCATCGTGTGGCCGAGGCGGTCGTAGACGGCCTCCAGGTCCTGGGAGGAGACTTCTTCGCCGTCGACCCGCACCGAGATCGCGGGCTGCTTCAGGACACCGAGCTTGATCTGCGTCTGCCCGGCCAGGGAGGCGGCGAGCAGCGCTTTCACCCGCGACTCGACCCGTGCGAGGGCGGCGGTGCGGTTGCTGGTCTCGTGGCCGCGGCCGCGCTCCCAGAGAGCGAGGCCGACCGCGACGAGGACCATCACGCCGACGGCGGGCCACAACCACCGGCCGAACTCGCCGATGAACCCCGGCACGGCCCCGCCGGTGCTCACGCTGATGGCCGCCGGCAGTAGCAAAACGACGGTGACCAGGCACAACGCGGCCAGCGCAGTCAGCCGTGCCGCTCTTGTCACCCCGCTCGGATCCACCTTCACCTCCGCGATCCCGGCGAACGACGGTAACCGGGCCGCCGGGATCGCGGAAGTGAATCCGATCAGGCTTAACTCACACGCGAACCAATCGCCCGCGCCGCCTCAGGAGCCCACTCTCGGTAGGTCCTGTCACTGTTGTTGCTGGCCGCCGAAGTTGCGAAGGCCTTCCTTGAGCTTCTCCTCGCCCTTGTCGATGTGCTCGCTGTGCTTGCCGCCGGTCTTGTCGTCGGCGAACTGCCCCGCGCGCTCGACACCGTCGTCGACCTTGTCACCGTGCTGGCCCGCGAGGTCCTTGGCCTTGTTCTTCAACTCGTCGAATCCCATGACTGCATTACCTCCCTATGCAGTTCGGGTACCCGGTCCCGGATCCGGTACACGTCACTGGATCGAGTGAAGTGCCGCGACCGGGCTCACCCGCGCCGCGCGGCGGGCCGGCAGCAGGCCCGCACCCGCGGTGAGGGCGGCCAGGGCGAGCACCACCACGCCGACGGACACAACGGGCACCTGCAGGGGCCACTCGATGCCGAGCGAGATGATCGCGAGCCACGCGTAGGGAATGCCGATGACGAGGCCGATCACCGCGCCGACGACCCCGTACAGGCCGGCCTCGGCCGTGACCATGCGGCCGAGCTCCTTGCGGGTCAGGCCGATCGCGCGCAGCAGACCGGACTCACGGGTCCGTTCGAGCACCGACAACGCCGTGGTCGAGCCTACCCCGACCACGGCGATCAACACCGTGAGGAACAGCAGCCCTACCGCGATCGCCACCAAAGAGGCGAACCAGTTCTCCTGGGCAAGACGATGCGCGGCAAGCGACTCGACCTCCAGCCCCGCGGGCACGCGTTCCCTGGCGCCGTTGGCGAGCACGCCGGCCGGTGCACCCTCCACATCGGACGAATGCAGCAACGCGCTGCCGAGCGGGACTCCGCCGAACAACGTCGCCGCCACGGTCATCCGCACGCCGTTCACCTCGGCACGTGACCCGGCGGTCAAGCCGAGCCGGCTCGCGGTCGAGGTCGACAGGATGATCTTGCGTGGTCCCATGTCCCGGAGAGCGCCGGAGTCGGCGCGGAAGTCCGTGAGGTCGCGGAGCTTGGTCATGTCGAGGTCGGTGGCGCGCATCGTGAGCGTGCCGTTGATGGTGATCTCGGTGCGGCGGTAGGGGAGCACGTCCGTGAGCCCGGCGGCTCTCAGCGTTCCGGCGTCGACCGGACCGACGATCTCCAGATCAGCCGGATAAGCGCTCGCCATCTCGGCCTTACCGAGCCCCTGCAACGTGTTCGCGCCCGTCAGCGTCGCGATGATGAGACTGACCCCCAGCGCCACCACCGCCGTGACCGAGGCGGCCCGGCGAGGCGCGCCACCGACACCGCTCACCGCGAGCGATGCGATGGTGCTGCGCCGCAACGGAAGGCCGATCAGTCTCAGCACCGGTGAGATCAACGCAGGCCCCAGCGTGATCAACGCGCCGAACGCCAACGCACCGCTGATGGTGGTGCGCAGCAGCAGGTCCTCAGTCATCCCGCTCGGCCGTTGTGCGGTGGCAAGCCCGTCGATCGCGACGTGGACCAGCAGCGCGACCGCACCTACCGCCATCAGGATTCCGAGCACCCAGCGAGGCCGGCCGATCCGGCTTTTCGTGTCCTGCACGGCCGAGGTGCGCAGTGCCTCCAGCGGCGAGACCTTGGCCGCGGACCACGCGGGGGCCAGCACGGCAAGCGTCGTCAGCACGAACGACCCGGACACCACGACCAACGCGGGCGCGAGCGGGAAGCCCGGCGCCACCAGGCCCGCCAGCGGCACGAGCTGACCGGCGCCCGCCGCCAGCGCGCCGCCGGCGACCGAAGCCAGTAACCCGGTCAGCGCTCCCTCCGTGATCAGGCCACGCGCCAGCCGAGCCCGTGAGGCACCGACCGCCCGCAACAGCGCGAGTTCCCGCATCCGTTGGGCGAACACGATCCGGAACGTCGAGGTGGAGACCAGGGCGGCCACGATCATCGCGACCGTGACGAACGCGCCGAGCAGTGCGAACACCTCGACCAGGCGGGCCGCCCTGACCGCCAGGGAACGTTCGGTGACGTCCTTGGCGAGCACGGTCGAGTACGCGAAGAACGCCGCGATCGTGATCGACAGGACGGGCAGGAACCTCCTCATGCGGCGACCGCCTGAACGACCCGTCCGTCGACCATGTGCACCACGGCGTCGGCATAAGAGGCGGCCCTGTCGTCGTGTGTGACCATCACGATGGTCTGACCGAACTCGCGCACGGCCTGACGCAGCAGTTTCAGCACGTCCGCGGACGACCGCGAGTCCAGGTTGCCGGTCGGTTCGTCGGCGAAGACGACCTCGGGCCGGGTGACGAGCGCCCGCGCCAGCGCCACGCGTTGCTGCTGTCCGCCGGACATCTCCGAGGGCCGGTGCGACAGCCGCGACGACAGCCCCAGCGCCTCCACGAGCTGCGCGAACCAGGCCTTGTCGACGTGCCGCCCAGCCAGGGCCAACGGCAGCAGGACGTTCTGCCGGGCGGTGAGCGCGGGCAGCAGGTTGAACGCCTGGAACACGAACCCGATGCGATCCCGGCGCACCTTGGTCAGTGCGTTGTCCGGCAGCCGGGTCAGGTCCTTGCCGCCGAGCAGGGCCGCGCCGGACGTGGCCGTGTCGAGGCCCGCCAGGCAGTGCATGAGTGTCGACTTGCCGGAGCCGGACGGCCCCATGATCGCGCTGAAGGCGGCGGGCCGGAACCCGACGGTCACCCCGTCGAGTGCTCGAACCGCGGTGGCACCGGAGCCGTACACCTTCACGAGGTCGACCGCGGCGGAAGCGAAGTTGTTCACATGGTCAGCAAAGTCCGGAGTGGAGGCGAAAACCTCGGTCCCGAGCAGGGTTCGCCTCTGTCTTTCGGCCGATCTGCGGACCGGGCACAAGTGCATAAGGTCATGGCCATGCTCTGGAGGTTCGGCGGGATCGCCGCACTGCTCGCCGCGGCGTTCGTCGACTTCTACTACGGCCTGTTCAGGTCGCCGGGCCTGCACCCGTGGACCGGCTGGGCCGCGCTCGGCTGCATCGTGCTGGCCGCGTCGGCCTGGCTGCGCCCCCATCGAGCCCTGGCCGCCGTCGCCGCCACCGCGAGCCTCACGTTCACCCTGGTCAACCCGCTCGACAAGGAGTTCGGTGTCGCCGAGACGCTGGCGCTCACCGGCGTCCTGGCCGTCACCACCCATCGGGCGAGGTCGCGCCGGGACGTGCCGCTGATCGGCTGGATCGTGATCGCGCTGGTCACCCAGCCGCTGCGGTACCCGCTCGGCCCCACCGAGCTGACCCTGGCGATGGCCCTGACGGTCGTCGCCACGGGCGTGGTCGCGTCCGTCGGCTACCTGCGGCTGCTGGGCAACGCCAGGGAGAAGCAAGTCGCGGCGGTCAAAGCCGAGCAGAAGGCCGAGTTCGCGCGCGATCTGCACGACTTCGTGGGCCACCACATCACCGGCATGGTCGTGCTCGCCCAGGGCGCGGGCCGGATCGTCGAACGCAACCCGGCGCAGGCCAAACAGGCCCTCGACCGCATCGAGGAGGCCGGCGGTGAGGCCATGGCCGCCATGCGCCGCATGATCGGCATGCTCCGCGACGACGCCCCCGTGGCACCGGTCGCGGGCATCGCCGACATCGAGCCGTTGGTCGCGGCCGAACCGCGAGCCACCCTGGAAATCCACGGCGACACCACGGCGCTGCCGCTCGAAGTGGCCGGCTCGGTCCACCGCGTCGTCATGGAGTCGTTGACCAACATCAGAAAACACGCCCAGGAGGCGACCACGGTGGACGTCCAGATCCAGACCACACCGGACTGGGTGACGGTCAAGGTCTCCAACGACGGCAAGCCCGCGAGGCAGGGCAACGGTTTCGGGCTCGTCGGACTCACCGAACGCGTGCAGGCGCTCGGTGGCAGGATCAAGGCGGGGCCGGGCATCGACGGCGGATGGGTCGTCGACGCCGCGCTCCCGACGGGAAGGGCGACCGCGTGATCAGGGTTCTCGTCGCGGACGACCAGGCGATGGTGCGCACAGGGTTCGGCATGATTCTAGGGGCCGAGTCCGACATCGAGGTCGTGGCGGAAGCGCGGGACGGCGTCGAGGCCGTTGCCGAGGCAAGGCGCACCAAGCCGGACGTCGCGTTGATGGACATCCGCATGCCGCGCATGGACGGACTCGAAGCGCTCAAACAGATCGCGAACGACGTCAACGTGGTGGTGTGCACGACGTTCGACCACGACGAGTACGTACACACAGCGCTGAAGAACGGCGCGTGCGGGTTCCTGTTGAAGGACGCCGGTCCGAACCTGCTGATCGAGGCGGTGCGTGCGGCCGTCACGGGCGATGCGCTCATCAGTCCGTCGATCACGGTCAGGCTGTTGCAGCACATGAACTCGCCTGCGCAGCAACAACCTCACACCCTCTCCGCGCGTGAACTGGACGTGGTGAAGCTCGCCGCGATCGGCCGCACGAACGCCGAGATCGCACAGGAACTGTTCATCTCGATCGGCACGGTGAAGACGCACCTGGCGAGCGTTCAGACCAAACTGGACGCCCGCAACCGTGTCGAGATCGCCGCCTGGGCGTGGGAATCCCGGCTGGTCGGCCAAAAGTAGGACCCACAACCGGTCTGCGGACAGAAGCCGCGCTCCGCGTCCATCACCAGAATTCGAGTCATGAAGAAACTTCTCCTGCTGATCCCCGTGCTGGCGCTCACCGCGTGCGGCCCGAAGAGCTACACCTACGAGGCGTTCTACGACATCGAGGGCACCGGCAAGGCCGAGTTGACACTCACCGTTCCCGGTGGCGCGTCCCAGTCCGAGACCGTGGATCTGCCGGTGAAGAACCGGGCCATGCTCGCCAACGCGCTGGGCAGGATCACGCTGACGGTCAAGCCGCAGACCGGCCAGGCGACGTGCAAACTCCGCGTGGAGAAGGAGAAGGAGATCACGAACGCCGGCGCGGAAGCGAAGTGCGAGTACGAGATCACCGAGTCCACGGACAACTGAGTGATCCGTTAAACCTTGCCCGTTCACCCCGGCTCCACTAGGAAACGCGCATGAGGCGAATCGCAGCTGGACTGGCAGTGGCGGCGCTGGCCGTTGGTTTCATCACGACGGGCACCGCGTCCGCCGAGGTTCAGACGGCCCGGCCCGACTGCGGCTACACCGCGACCCCGGAGGAACCGGCCGCGCGTCCGGTGTCGATCCCGCACGACCCGTGGTTCACCAGGGGCAGGGTCCTGGTCAAGGTGAAGACGAACCAGGGCGACATCCCGCTGGTGCTCGACCGCTCCAAGGCCGCGTGCACCGCGCACAGCTTCATCCACCTGGCGCACCGCGGGTTCTACAACCAGACCGAGTGCCACCGGCTCACCGCGTACCCGACGCTGAAGGTGCTGCAGTGCGGCGACCCGTCCAACACGGGTGAGGGCGGCCCCGGTTACAAGTACAAGGACGAGCTACCGACCGACCTGCGGCCCGCCCCGAACGACCCGACCGGGCAGCGCCGCATCTACCCGCGCGGCACGCTCGCCATGGCGAACGCCGGCCCGGACACGAACGGCTCGCAGTTCTTCCTCGTGCAGTCGGACTCGATCCTGCGCCCCAACTACACCGTGTTCGGCCAGATCCTGCCCGAGGGCCTGAAGACCCTGGACAAGATCGCGGCCGGCGGCATCGCGGGGGAGAACCCGCTCGACGGCCGCCCGAACGTCAAGTCCGAGCTGAAGTGGGTGCTCCCGCTCGGGATCTAGCGCCTGGGATCTAATGCCTGGGATCTAGTGAGAAGCCCAGCCCTTCAACGCGCCGTAGAACGCGTCCGAGAGCCGCCGGACCACCTGTTCGTCAGGTAGTCCGGCGGTTTTCGTCAGGTCGAGGATCTCCCGAGGGTCGAACAACGCGTGGTGCAGGAACCGCGCCACGTTCAGCAGGGCGTCCGGGAGCGCCAGGTCGATCAGCACGCCGCGCAACGCCTGGTCCCACGCGCTGCACGTCAAGGCCGCCACCTCCTCGGCGTTGTGCATCCGTTCCAGAATCCCGCGCTGCGACGAGAACCGCACTATCACCGGGCCGTGCACGTTCTGCAGCTTCACCCACCGTGCGGCTTGATGCTCGAACAGTTCTTTGCCGGTCTTGCGAGACCGTTCGCCGTGTTCGACCAACGACGCTATGACGTCTTCGTGATAGGCCACCACGAGCGCTTCCACGGATGGAAAGTGCCGGTACGCCGTCGCTTGCGAAAGCGCGGCCTTGCGCGCGATCGACTGCATCGTCGCCGTTGCTGGTTCAGCCCGCAGGACGTGCGTCGCGGCGTCCAGCAATCGCTTGCGGTTGCGACGCGCGTCACTGCGGCTGTTTGTCTCCTCCGGCAGAACGTCCTCCCACCCGCGATCCCCGTTGCGGAGTGCAGGATAGGGCGAACGATCAACGGAAAGCGGCGATTCCGGTCAACGCGTGGCCGATGGATAGCAGGTGGATGTCGGAAGTGCCCTCATAAGTCAGGACGGATTCCAGGTTGTTGGCGTGACGCAAGGGCGAGTACTCGAGCGAGATGCCGTTCGCGCCGAGGATGGTCCGGCTTTCCCGTGCGATCGCGATGGCCGACTCGACGTTGTTGTACTTGCCGACGCTGATCTGCTCGGGCTTGAGCGTGCCGGCCTCCTTGAGCCGGGCGAGGTGCAACGCCAGCAGCATCGAGTTGCTGACCTGCACCGTCATGCTCGCGAGCTTGCGCTGGGTGAGCTGGAACGAGGCGATCGGCTGGTCGAACTGGATGCGCGTACCGGCGTAGCCGAGCGCCGCCTGCAACGAATCCCGTGCGGCACCGACAGCGCCGAACACGATCCCGAACCGCGCCTCGTTCAGACACGTCAGCGGTGCGCGCAGGGAAGTCGCGAGCGGCAGCCGAGCGCTTTCCGGCAGCCGCACGTCCTCCAGGACCAACTCGGAGGTGACGGATGCTCGCATCGACAGCTTCTGCTTGATGTCCCGTGTGGAGAATCCGGGCGTGCCACGGGGAACGAGGAATCCTCGAATTCCCTCCTCGGTCCGCGCCCACACCGTCGCCACGTCCGCGAGTCCACCGTTGGTGATCCACATCTTGGTGCCGTTCAGCACCCAGTCCGCGCCGTCGCGCGCGGCGCGCGTGCGCATGCCGGACGGGTTCGAGCCGAAGTCCGGCTCGGTCAGCCCGAAGCACCCGATCGCCTCACCGGCGGCCAGCCGTGGCAGCCACTCCTGCTTCTGCTCCTCCGACCCGTACTTCCAGATCGAGTACATCGACAGTGAGCCCTGCACGGACACGAAGCTGCGGATGCCGCTGTCGACCGCCTCCAGTTCCAGACATGCGAGCCCGTACGCGAGCGCGGACGTCCCCGCGCACCCGTACCCCTCCAGATGCATGCCCAGCACCCCGAGCTTGCCCAGCTCCTGAGCCAGTTCGCGCGGCAGGATGCCCGCCTCGAACCACGAGGCGATGTGCGGCCGGACGTGGTCGGACAGGTAGGCCGCGACGGTGGCCTGGATGTCGCGCTCCTCGTCGCCCAGCAACGACGGGATGTCCAGCAACTCCAACGGGTCCTGCACGTCACTGCTCCAGTTTCGGCGGGCGCAGCCGGTAGGTCACCGGCGTGCGCGACAGGCGGATGGGGTTGGCGACGAGCGTCATGCCGTCGATCGTCGCGGTGGGACCGAGATCCAGCGACTCCGCCAGCGCGAACGCGCGCGCGACATCGTTGACGGGACCACACGGGACACCCAGCGGCGTCAGCGTCTCGAACCAGTGCTGCGCCGGGCGCGTCCGCAGCCGCGCCGCGAGCATCTCGAACAGCTCGTCCACGTTCTCCACCCGATCGGAGTTCGTGACGAACCGCGGGTCCGTGGCCAGCTCCGGCACGTCCAGCACCGAGCACAACCGGCGGAACTGCCGGTCGTTGCCGACCGCGAGCACGATCGGCTGGTCGACCGTCGGGAACACCTCGTACGGCGCGATCGACGGATGCCGGTTGCCCATCGGCTTGGGCACCGACCCGGCCAGCGTGAAACCCGCGCTCTGGTTCACCATGCTCGACAACAACACCGTCAGCAGGTCGAGCTCGACGAGCTGCCCCAGCCCCGTCGCCTCCCGGTGCCGCAACGCCGCCAGGATGCCGACGCACGCGTGCAACCCGGTCAGCACGTCGACCAGCGCCACTCCGGTCTTCACCGGCTCGTACGGACCGGGCCCGGTCACGCTCATCAACCCGCCCACGGCCTGCACGAGCAGGTCGTAGCCGGGCAGGTCCGCACCCTTGCCCGAACCGAAACCCGAGATCGAGCAGTAGATCAGGTCGGCACGACCCAGCGACTCGTAGTCCAGCCCGAACTTCTTCATCGTGCCCGGCTTGAAGTTCTCGACCACGACGTCCGCCCGCGCGATCAGCTCGCGCGCCGCCTCCCGGCCCGCCTCGGTCGACAGGTCGATCTGCACGGACGTCTTGTTCCTGTTGACGGACAGGAAGTACGTCGCCTCGTCCTCGTAGTGCGGCGGACCCCACGCGCGGGTCTCGTCGCCCCTGCCGGGCAGCTCGACCTTGACCACCTCGGCACCGAGGTCGCCCAGCATCATCGTCGCGTACGGCGCCGCCAGCACCCGGCTGAAGTCCGCGATCACCACGCCTTCGAGGGAGCTCATGCGACCCGTCCCCGCAGCTTCGTCGTCGCCTGCACCGCGGTCGGCACCTGTTCCTGCCGCGGCTCGCATCTGGTGCCGCCGCTTCGCGCTTCGTCGTCCGCCGTCGTGCATGCCTTCACCGCAGAGCGGCCCGCAGTCACCACGCTTTCGAGGGAGCTCATGCGACCCGTCCCCGCAGCTTCATCGCGGCCAGCACGCGTTCCTGCGCCAGCTCGCGCGCCGCCACATGTGTCGTGGTGCCACGACTTCGTGCCTCGGCGATGATGTTCGCCGCGTTCGCCCTCAGCTTCGAGGACACGGCCTCCAGCACCGTCGCGGGATTCACCGGGAACGGCGAGTACCGCGCGTCCATCCCGAACGCCGCCGCGACCACGCCGCCGGCGTTCGCGATGAAGTCAGGCACCACCGTGATCCCGCGCGCGGCGAGAACCTCTTGTGCCGCGGCGGAAGTCGGCAGGTTCGCACCCTCGACCACCAGGGCGGTGTCTAGCTCGCCCGCGAGTTCCGCGTCGATCACGTCCTGCAGGGCGGCCGGCACCAGCACGTCGCACGGCACCCGCAGTTCGGCACCGAGCGCGCGGACGGCGCCGTACTCCTTCACCGCGAGGTCACCGAATTCGCCTCGCAGCTTCAGCAGTCGTGCGACGTCCAGACCGCCGGCATCCACCAGCGCCCCGTGCACCGACGACACGGCGACGACGACAGCGCCCAGTTCGGAGAACCGCTTCGCCGCCGCGGCACCTACCGCGCCGAAACCCTGAATCGCCACGCGTTTTCCGCGCAGCACCACCAACTCGTCCGCCACCTCGGCCACGCCGTACCCGGTGACGCCCAGCTCGTCGTACGGAAGACCGCCGAGTTGAGCCGGTGCGCCCATCATAGCGCCGCGGTCCGACAGTTCGTCCTGGACGATCGCGGCGTCCCGTTCCGTGAGGCCCATGTCGAGCCCGAGCACGTACTCGCGCGGCACCTCGTTGGAGAGCTTGCGCGCGAACGCCCGCAGCGCCGCTTCCTTGCCGGGAGAAGAAGGATCGAACACGATCCCCGCCTTCGCGCCGCCGAAGAACAGGTCGACGCCGGCCCACTTCCACGTCATCACGCGCGCGAGACGGGCGATCTCCGCGACCGTCACGTGCGGGCTCATCCGGGTGCCGCCCTTGCCCATGCCGCGCGCGGTGTTGTCGATGACGAGCACACCTTTCATGCCGGTGCGCCGGTCGGACACGCAGACGACCTTCTCCGGCCCCCACTCGTCCATGAGCTCGAGAACGTCCATCACATTCCTCACACGCAGTTGAGTTCCGGCCGTGCCTGGTCGGCGGCGAACCTGGAGGCGTCCAGACTGGACACGTCGACGAAGGGCTCGCGGCCGAGCACGAGGTCGCGCACGACCTCGCCGACCGCGGGACCCTGCAGGAACCCGTGCCCCGAAAAGCCCGTGGCGTAGAAGAACCTGCCCACCGAGCCGATCAGCGCGTTGTGGTCCGGCGTCACCTCGTACAGCCCGGCCCACCCGTCGCGCACCCCCACGTCCAGCAGTCTCGGCGCACGCCTGCCGATCGCCTCCGTGAGGCGGGGCAGCCACGCGTCGGACATGTCCAGCTTGAAACCCGGTGTCTCGTCGGGGTCGGACATGCCGAACAGCAGCCCCTGGCCCTCGCGGTGGAAGTAGAAGGTGCTGCCGAAGTCGATGGTGAAGGGAGTCACCCGATCGTGTAGTTCCGGCATGGGTTCGGTGAACATGATCTGCCGTCGCAGGGGAGAAACAGGCAGGTCAACGCCCACCATCTCGCCGATCTCCCGCGACCAGGCACCCGCCGCGCAGACCACATTTCCCGCCGAAACCGTCCCGCGGTCGGTTTCGACGCGAAAACTGTCGGACCCCGTCCCTACGATCGATCTCACGGTTGTTCTGGTGTGGAAGCGGACACCGGATCGGCGGGCCGCGGTGGCGTAGCCCAGTACGACGGACTCAGGCGTGCAGTGTCCGTCGTCGGGCGAGAAGGTCGCCGCGAGCAGGCCGTCCGTTTCGATCAGCGGCGAGATCCGCCGGGCCTCCTCGACAGTCAGCATGCGACTGCGCACGCCGAGGGAGTTCTGGAGATCGACGTTGCGCTCGAACGCCGTGACGTGTTCCCGAGAGGAAAGGAGGAACAGGTAGCCGACCTGGTGCAGATCGATCTCCTGCCCGGGGCGCTGCGGAAAGCGCTGGAACAGTTCGATGGATCGAGCTCCGAGCCTGATGTTCAGTTCGTCGGAGAACTGGGCGCGCACTCCACCCGCTGCCTTGCAGGTGGAGCCGGACCCCAGGTCATCCCTCTCCACGACCACGACGTCCCGGACTCCTGCCTCGGCGAGGTGGAAGGCGATGGATGTGCCCATCACCCCGCCGCCGATGACGACGACCTCTGCTTGAGCGGGCAGCTCAGGCGAGTCGGAAGTCAAGGTTCGCCTCGATCGCGAGAGTGTCCATCTGCGCCTTCTGCAGCTTCCCGGAGTAGTCCCAGTTCATGGACTGCCAGCGGGTGAACTGGTCGAGCACCCACATGCCCGACTGCCGGGAGCCGTTGCCGCTCTTGCCGTTGCCGCCGAACGGCAGGTGCGCCTCGGCCCCGGACGTCGAGTTGTTGACGCTGACCATTCCGGCGGAGATGCCGGCGCGGAACCGGAAGGCCTTGTTCGGGTCCGTGGTGTAGATCGAGCAGGAGAGGCCGTAGCCCGGCTTGTTGCCGAGCTCGATCGCCTCGTCCAGGTCCGAGTACCTCATGACGCCGACGATCGGGCCGAACGTCTCCTGCAGGAACAGTTCGTCGTCGTCGCGCACACCGGAAACGATTGCGGGGTGGTAGAAGAAGCCGTTCTCACCAGTGAAGCCGTCGCGGGGACTGGTGGCCGAGATGCGGCCGGTCGGGCCGTGCACCGTGTGGTGCCCGCCGATCCAGCCGAGGTACTTCTCGTACGCCAGCGCGAACTTCTCGTCCAGCAACGGTCCATAGAGGACATCACCGGTCGGGTCGCCCACGGTGGCGCCGGCGGCGGCCTCGACGAACCGGGTCAGGAACTCGTCGTACACCGACTCGTGCACGATCGCCGTGCCGAGCGAGGTGCAGCGCTGGCCCGCGGAGCCGAAGCCGGCGAACAACGCGCCCTGCACGGCCAGGTCGAGGTCCGCGTCCTCGGTGACGACCATCGGGTTCTTGCCGCCCAGTTCCAGGCACGGCGTCTGGAGGTGGCGTCCGCACAGTTCGCCGATGCGCACACCGACCTCGGTGGACCCGGTGAAGCCGACCTTGTCGACGAGTCCCTGCCGCAGCGACTGTTCCAGTCCGTCGAACGTCTCCGAGCCCTCGGCGAAGACGATCTCGAACACACCGGCCGGAATGCCGGCGGCCTGGAACACGTCGTAGAAGGCCTGGGCCGACGCGGCGGAGTACTCGGCGGGCTTCCAGACGACGGAGTTGCCGCACAGCAGCGCCGGGATGATGTACCAGGACGGCACGGCGACCGGGAAGTTGCCGGCGGTGATGATCGCCGCGACGCCGACCGGGTTGCGGAAGGTGAAGAGCTGCTTGTCCGCCATCTCCGAAGGGACCGTCTGCCCGTAGAGGCGCCTGCCTTCGCCGAGGAAGAAGTTCGCGGTGTCGACGATCTCCTGCACCTCGCCGCGGGCCTCGGCGATCGGCTTGCCGATCTCGCGGGTCACGAGCTGGGAGAGGGGTTCGAAGTTCGCCTCGACCAGGCGGCCGATGTTGCCGATGACCTGGCCGCGCACGGGCGCGGGTACGTGTGCCCACGCGCGCTGTGCGGCCTTGGCCCGCTGGGCGGCGTCGACGAAGTCGCGGCTGGTCCCGAGCTCGATCTCGGCGACCACGTCGGAGGTGTTCGACGGGTTCGTGGAGATGTAGGGCATGCATCCACCCTGGTAGGTGCGCGGTGGATGCGCCAGAGGGCGCAGAACGAAACCTCGCGACGTCGAGCATAAGCTGCTCTGGTGCTCAACCCGGTCCATCTCCGCACGCTCGTCGAGGTCGTGAAGACGGGTTCCTTCGCCGAGGCCGCCCGCCGGCTCGGCTACACGTCGTCGGCCGTGTCGCAGCAGATCTCGGCGTTCGAGCGGGTGGTCGGCGTGACGCTCTTCGAACGCGAGGCGCACTCGATCAGGCCGGCCGCCGCCGCTCTGCTGATCGCCGACCGCGGCGGCGAGTTGCTCGCCGCGTTCGACGGCTTCGAGCACGAGGTGAAGGCGATGGTGCAGGGCCTGCGGGGCCGCCTGCGGATCGGCACGTTCCCCACCGCGAGCGCGCGGGTCGTGCCGAAGGCGCTGGCGAAGCTGCAGGCCGAGTTGCCGGGCGCCGAGATCCGCCTGGACGAGGCGGAGCCGGACGACGTCCTGCCGCTCGTGCTGTCCGGCGAGCTCGACCTCGCGCTGGTCTACGCGTACGACCTCGTTCCGCGCACGTGGCCGGAAGAACTGACGGTGCTGCCGTTGCTGGACGAATCCCTGCTGGTCATGGTGCCGTCCGCGCACCAGGCCGCGAAGAACAACGTCAGACTCGAAGACCTCAAGGACGAACGCTGGATCGCGTCACGCGACGGCACCTCCGGTGCCACCTGTCTCACACGTCTGTGCGCGGCGGCGGGTTTCGCGCCCAAGATCGCTTTCCGGAGCAACGACTACGAGGTCGTGCAGTCGCTAGTGGCGGCCGGCGTCGGTGTCGCGCTTGTGCCCGCGCTCGGGTACAAGGAGCTGTCAGGCACGCACGCGATGCCGTTGCGACACAAGCCTGTGCGCAGACATGTGCACGCCGTCCACCGCACCGCGAACACCAATCCGCTGCTGCGAGACGCGGTGAACGCACTCCAGGAAGTCTGTAAGAACGCCGTGGCCGGCCATCTGTACCAGCCGTGAAGGCGGCTTGCCTGGGCCAGTTCTTGCTGCTACTCGCCGGTCTGCCCGTCCGCGAGTTCGCGGAGAAGGTCCAGATGTCCGACGTGGCGCGCGGTCTCCTGTGCCACGTGGGCCAGGATCCACCGCACGGTGCGTTCGCCGTCCGCGGCCGTCGCGTCGGGGGCAAGCTTCTTCAGCGCCTCGGCGTTCGCCCATTCCTCGCGGTAGGCCTGGATGAGCGACGCCGGGGTGTCGTCGTCTTCGAGGTTCCACGACGGGTCCGGGTCGCCCTTCCACAGCGACGGCAGGTCGAGGCCGGCGCCCGCGATGCCGAGCCAGTACCGCTCGACGGCCGTCAGGTGCTTGAGCACGCCGAGCGCCGTCAGCTTCGGGGACGTGGCGATCGGGGCCGCCGCGGCCTGGTCGCGAGTCAGGCCGTCGACCTTCAGCACGGCGGTCTTGCGCAGGAAGTCGAGGAACTCCCAGGCAAGCGCGCCTTCGTCGGTGGCGCGCTTCTCGGGCCAGGTTCGGGTCACCGGGCGAGTTTGTCAGCCTTCGCCGCCGCGAGGAACGCGGACCAGGCGTCCGTTCCGAGCGCGATGTGGGCAGCCGGAGCCTTGCTGTCCCGCAGGCCGACTCCGTGCCCGATCTCCACGCAGTCGGTGCCGTTGGGGCTGTAGCTGCTCTTGCGCCATTCGGTCATCGCGATCGGCTCCTCAGGAGATGATGCTGGCGATCAACTCCTTCGATTCTTCCACGCCCAGCGCGGTTTGATCGAGTGCCTTGAGGATGCGCGAGTAGGCCTCGATGGAGGCCTTGTCGTCGAGGTAGACGCCGTGGTTCTCGGCGTCGATGAAGACGACGGACTCCAGCTTGTCAAACTTCATGAAGGTGAAAGAGCCTGCTGTGCCCGCGTGGGCTCCGATGGACGTGGGCACGATCCGATAGGTGATGTACGGCCGGATTCCCATGGTCAAGAGGTGGTCCAGTTGATCCGACATCAGCTCAGGGCTGCCGATGGGAAGGTGCAGCGCCTGTTCGTGGATGAAGAAGGTCATCGCGCACCGCCGGTTGATCAGCTGTTGCTGGCGTGCGGTCCTGGCGGCAACGCGTTCGTCGGCTTCCTTCGCCGGCGAGTTCGGATTTCCTTCGATCAGCGCACGCAGGTAGTCCGGGAGCTGGAGCAGGCCAGGGATGAGGTGCAGGCTCCAGCAGATCAACTCGGTGGCGACCTTCTCGTTCTCGCCGAGGGTGCGCGGCCAACCGGGAGACCTTTCGCCGTGGATCTGGAGCCAGCCGGATCGTTCGGCCTCGCGGTACATCGTCACGAGGTGGTCGGACTCCTCGAGCGGGGTGCGGCAGACGCCCAGCAGGCGGATGAGGTCGTGCTCGCTGATGCCGCCCTTGCCGTTCATCAGATCGGACAGCTTGGCGGGGTCCCAGCCGGCGAGTTGCGAGGCGCCGCGTCCGGTCAGGCCCGCTTTCTCGATGGCCGCGCGTATGCCCGCGCCGAATTCACGTCCTCGTACCGTGGAGTCTCTCTTTGGCATGAAATGAAGCTAGAGCCATACATCGGGCAATACCAACAGGTTCGAGCAAGTTCAGCCGAAGAGGGGTTTGTGTTGGAGGTTCTCCAACGTCCTAAGTGGCCGGTGTTGTTTCAGTAGTAGTGGCGGAGTTTCGGCCAGAGGGTTTCCCATGGTTCCGTTGGTGCCGTGCACAGCTTTATCTCCGTGCCGTCTTCTTCGTTCTCCACGGGGTTGTGGTGCCGGGCGACGACCTTGCAGTCGCTGAACGGCGGCTCGTCGAACCCGACCAGGAGCACCTTCGCGCGGCCGGACGGGGGAGGTCCCCAGTCGTAGAAGGACATGTGGCCGGACCAGACGTGCACCTCGGTGTAGGCCTCGATCGCGCCGGCCTGGCCGTAGTTGCGGGTGATGACGGTCGGGTGGTCGTTCGCGAAGAACGCGTCCTGGACGGTCAGGGCCAGTTCGCGCCAGCCGACCTGCTCGCCCTGTTCGGGGTTGATGGCGATGACCGGTGCCAGTGCGCTGGGCGGCAGGATCGGCAAGGAGCCCAGTAAGGCCGGCACGACGCTCAGGGCGACCAGGACGCTGCCGGTGGTCTTGCGGCGTGCCAGCCATTCTTGGGCTTGGCGTGCTCCCGCGGCCGTCAGTACCAGGAGCAGCGGGACGGCGTAGTAGGGCTTGCCGCCGGTGATCAGGCACAGGGCGCAGAGGATCGGGTAGGCGAGTGCGATCGAGCGGAAGGTCCTGTCGTGCCACAGGTTCCGGAAGCCGATCAGCCACACCGGTACCAGGAGTGGTGACAGCAGCAGGATCTGCATGGGGACGAACATGACGCGGTTCTCGGTGCCGTCGTCTTCGCTGATGCCCTGGGCGACGGTCAGCAGCGGGAAGTCGTGCAGCGCCTGCCACGCCACGAACGGAGCGGCGATCACGGCGCACACGGCGATGCCTGCGGCCGGCCACCAGGTGCGCAGGACGTTGCGTGGGCCCACGGCGAGGAGTGCGATCGTCATGGCCGCCAGCAACAGGAGCAGCAACCACTTGTTGGCCAGGCCCACGCCGGCCGTCGCGCCGAGGGCGAGCCACCAGCGGCCGTCGCCGGTTTTCAGGAGCTTGATCGCGAAGTAGCCGATGAGCACCCAGATCAGCAGGTCGACCGTGGCGGTGGAGAGCATGTGGCTCACGGCCAGGACGAACGTCGACGTTGCCGAGGCGGCCGCCGCGAAGACCGAGCCGCCGCCCAGTTCCCTCGCGATCAGGGCGATCACGACCGTGATGGCCAGGGCCAGGAGGGTGGCCATCACGCGGAGGCCGACCGGGGTCTCCCCGAACACCTCCGTCGTGAGGCGGGCCAGCACCGGGGTGATCGGAGGCTGGTCGACGTAACCCCAGTCGAGGCGTTTGCCCGCCGCGATGAAGTAGAGCTCGTCGCGGTGGAAGCCGTAGCGGCCCGACAACGCGGTCAGCACCACCGCCTGCACGGCGAGCACGATCCCCAGCCCACGTCTCATGGACGGACGGTACCCAGGGTGGGTCCGATCAGGTGGCGGTTTTGCGGTACCAGCGCGGGGAAGTGTTGATCGGGGGCTTGAGGCCGGCGTTGACCACGATCATGGTGGGGCCCTCGGCGTCGGCGAGGGCGGACCTGAGGTCGTCGAAGCCGTTGAGCGTGACCGCGGGGATGCCGAAGCTCTCGGCGAGCTTGGCGAAGTCCGGGCGGGTCAGGTCGACGCCGCTGATGGCGTGGTTCGCGATCTGCTGGTCGTAGCGGAGCATGCCGTAGCCGCCGTCGTCGACGAGGACGATGGTGAGCGGCAGGCCCTCTTGTTTCAACGTCGCGAGGTCGCCGCACGCGAAGAGGAAGCCTCCGTCGCCGACTACCGCGATCGTGCGGTGTTCGACGGCCGCGCCGATGGCCGCCGGGAAACCGAAGCCGAGCGTGCCCCAGCCGACCGGGTAGGCGAGGCCGCGCGGTTTGGTGACGTGGTGGAAGCCGCCGATCCAGTAGCCGGGGATGCACATGTCGGTGACGATCGTGGCGTCGGTGTTTTCCAACGCCTGCAACAGTTTCGCGGCTTCGGAGGAGTCGGCTTCGGCCAGTGCGCGCACCTCGGCGTTGACGGCTTCGATGTCGACGGTGCCTGGCTTGGCGGTCACTTCCGCGGCGAGAGCGGTGGTGACGGCGGCCGCGTCGCCTTCGAGCGTGACGTCAGCGGGGTAGTTCTTGTTCGCCTCGGCTTTGTCGATGTTGATGGCGAGCAGGGCGCGCGGCTTCGGCTGCAACCAGTTCTGGGTCATCATGCCGTCGAAGTCGGTGCCGATCGCGATCACGAGGTCGGCGTCGTCCCACAGCTTTCCTACGGGCGGTGCGTGCACCGGACCACGCACGACGTAAGGGCTGTCCGTCAGGCCGCGGGCGCCGTACGTAGTGATGATCGGTGCCTGCAGTTTGGCGGCCAACGCACCGATGGCTGCTCCCGCGCCCGACCGTGCCGCACCGCCACCTGCCCAGATCAGAGGCCTCGACGACCCGGCGACGAGCTTCTCGGCTTCGGTGAGGTCGGCGACGACGTGCGTGGGCGCCACCTTGGTCACGGTGTGGTGCGGGACGTCGGCGGACAGGAAGTCCGTCGGGACGCCCAGGTACACCGGGCCGTGCGGGCTTCGCGTGGCTTGCTGGACGGCCTTGTCGGCGTACGCGCCGAGTTCCTGGGCGGACGGCACGTCGAACGACGCCTTGGTGACCGGCGCGAACATGGCCTTCTGGTCGCGTGTCTCGTGCAGCACGCCGCGGTACACCCCCGGCCGCCGGAGGGTCGAGGGGATGTCCGTGGCGATCACGAGCACCGGGCTGCCGGACGCCCACGCCTCGCCCGTGGCGCCCAGGGTGTTCGCCGCGCCGGGCCCGGTGGTCACGACCGCTACACCGAGCTTGCCGGTGGCCCGTGCGTAGCCGTCTGCCGCGTAGACCGCCGTCTGTTCGTGGCGCACGCCGATCATGCGGATGCCTGGGTACTTCTGCAGTGCCTCCCAGATGGCGAGGTTGTGCACGCCGGGTAGCCCGAACACCACCTCGACGTCGTGCGCGGCCAGCACTTCCAGCAAGCTCTCGGCACCCCTGGGCATGTGTCCGACGCTAAGGCCCGCTTACTACCTGGGCAACGGGTGCGCAGCAGGTCTGGCGCTCAGCCTCAGCTCTCCTCACGAACTCCAGTCCAACTGGGACGTTCCGTCCGCGAAGCCTCGTTCGAATCCGGTGAAACGCAATTCGGCCCGTGTGAAGACGTGTCGAATTCGGCCGCGCCAGTTTCGGCGGATTCGCGGGCTTCATGAATTGGTCTCAGATGATTGACATGTGAACTGTGTTCAGGGAGTGGTCCGTTGTGCCACCATGTGCGGCGACCGCACGACCTGGGGGTGGAGATGCTGTACTTCGGTGGGCTGTTCGGAGTGCTGATGCTGGGCCTGACGATCTTCGCCGTCGTTGATGTGATCACGACCGACGAGGGCTCGGTTCGCAACCTGCCGAAGATGGTGTGGCTTCTCCTGGTCCTGCTGTTCCCGTTGGTGGGTTCGATCGCGTGGCTCCTTGCGGGCCGTCCGGTGGTGGGGACCGGACGGGTGCGATTCGGAGCGCACGAACGAGGTACTCCTGCTTTTCCCGAGTACGACCGGCCGGGACGGTTCGCGGCCACCGATGCTGACGACGATCAGGAGTTCCTGCGCCGCTGCCGTGAGCGCGCGGAGGAACAACGACGCAAGGGACGCGAGAACCAGTGAGGATTGTCCTGCTGTTCTTGGTTTTTCTGCTCGCCGGTTGTGGCGGAAACGCGCAAATGGCGGCACAACCCTCCACCTCCCAATCGTCCACTTCGGACAAGCTGGCGCCGGCCGACTTCCAGGCGCGCTGGTGGACCTGGGCTTCCCAGCCCTCGGGCAGCAACCCGGTGTCCGACACCTCCGGACGCTTCTGCATGCGGGACCAGCCCGTCGAGGTCTGGCTGCTCGCCGGGTCGCTCGGCGAAGCGCCGGTCGAGCGCCAGTGCCGGGTCCCCGCCTCCAAGCCGTTGCTCGCGCCGGTCGTGAACCTCGCGAGCGACGTCGCCTCCTGCGAGGCGTTCATGAAGGGTGCGCAGGGCGAGGTGCTGCTGGACGGCTCGACGCAGACGCTCACGAAGGTGTCCGCCACGCCGTTCACCTACGAGGCGCGCGCGGGCAACCCGTACGGCACCTCGGCCGGGCGGATCAACTCCGTCGGCTGCGGTCTCTACGCCTGGATCCCCGCGCCCGCGTCCGGTGAGCACGAGCTCGTGATCCGCGGGTCGGCGGACGGTAAGGAAGTCGACGTGAGGTACAAGCTGATCGTGGGCGCCGACTAGGGCGGAAAACGGGGTGCGCCGGTCCGGTAACGTGGTGGACGGCGTCCGAGCAGACGTGAGGCTGGAGCCGCTCCCCGGCAGTGAGCGGCACTCTCCGCCGCAGTGTTCAGCAACTCCTGCTCACCGAAGCGAACTGACCACGTAGACGCGTGACACATGCGTCCTTGTCGGCCGAGCCGGGCGGCGGAAACGAGGACTGCTGTCATGGCACGTCTGTCCACCACGGACCAGCTCGCCGATCTGCGGCGCACCTACACGGGCGAGAACCTGTCCCAGGCGGTCCCGGCCGTCCGCGACGGGGATTCCGTGCTGCCCGGCGCCACCACCGAGGCCCAGCGGCGGCTGGAGGCCAAGGTCCTGGTCGCGGGCTGCGCCGCCGCGAGCATGCTCCAGCTGATGCCACCCGCGAGCATCGTCAGGCCCGCCCACGCGTTCCGGACGGTGGAACCGGGGGAGACCCTGAGGCTGCACCTGAGCGACAGGGCTCTGGGCCCGCTGCTGTTCGAACTGCTGCCGCGCACCGAGGGCGGCTTCGGCATGGGCGTCGCCGGTCTCGAGCACCGGCAGTACCGCAGGTCGGCCGAGCTGACCACCGGTGACGCCGGCGTCGTGCTGGCCGGGGTCGACGAGCAGGCCTGGGACCTCGGCATGCGCTACGTGCGCTGGATGCACGCGCACCGCGGCGTCGAGTACACCGACGGCGGCGGCAACGACGACGAGATCGCGGAACCGGCCACTGGGAGCGCCCTGCTGCGCCGGGTACACCTGTGGCATGACGCCAGCTGGTTGCGAGCACTCCCGATGGGCGGGGCCTGGTTCGTCGAGTGGCCCGGTGGTCCGACCGAGGACGAGATCAGGCAGAAGCTCGGCCACCCGGACTTCGGGACCACCCGCGACATCACGTTGCGCCGCATCGACGCGCCGGCCGAGGACGTCGAGGAGGGCATGCGGACCTATCCGTGGCCTGAGGAGTTCGTGTCTGCCGTCACGGCTGGTCAGCCCGATGATCGGCCCGGCCGCCGGTAGACTGCGCTTTCGCCCGCAGGAACGATCGTCAGGAGGACCCCGGTGACCCAGCAGGCTGCCGAGGCCCAGTCCGAAGCCACGCGCAAGGCCCCCCGCGTGCTCGTCGCCGAGGACGAGGCGTTGATCCGCCTCGACCTCGTGGAGATGTTGCGCGAAGAGGGCTACGACGTGGCGGGCGAGGCCGCAGATGGTGAAGAGGCCATCAAGCTCGCGACCGAACTCGACCCCGACCTGGTGATCCTGGACGTCAAGATGCCCAAGGTCGACGGGATCGAGGCGGCGCAGCACATCGCGGGCAATCGGATCGCGCCGGTCGTGATCCTCACCGCGTTCAGTCAGCGCGACCTGGTCGAGCGCGCCCGAGACGCGGGTGCGATGGCCTACCTGGTCAAGCCGTTCGCCAAGCGGGACCTCGTGCCCGCGATCGAGCTGGCGATGAGCCGGTTCAGCGAACTGGCCGCGCTGGAGCAGGAGGTCGCCGGGCTCACCGAGCGCCTGGAGACCCGCAAGGTCGTGGAGCGGGCCAAGGGCATTCTCATGACCAAGCAGGGTCTGAGCGAGCCGGAGGCGTTCCGCTGGGTGCAGCGCACCGCCATGGACCGCCGCACGACGATGAAGGCCGTCGCAGAGGCAGTCATCGAGAACTTCGGCTGATCAGCGTCTGAGTTCGAGCAACACGGAGTCCGTCTGCCGCCCCGGATCCTCGGGGCGCAGGCGGACTTCGACGTGGTGGCTGCCTTTCAGCGAGAGCAGCAGCTCGTGCCGGCCACCTATGCCGCCGGGCATCGGCACGGTCGCCGCGAGAGAGCTGTCCACGTACACCTCGAAGCCCGCTATCGGCGCCACAGAGCGTGCGGTGGAGGCGTCAAGGGTGATCACCAGTGTCGTGTCGTTCGGGCCCGTAGTGGCGAACTCAGCCGTCATGACGGGCAAAACGGGCGGCGGCTCGTCCGGGGCGTTCTCCAGCTTCACCGGCGACCGGCCCGGCACCTCCAGGTAGCTCTCCAGCACCTGGGCCTGCGACGCTCCGGGCATCCGCAGCACGAACGGCGTCAGCGCGTGCGTCCCGGTCTCTCCGAGCAACTCGGCGGGCACGTCCCCGGCCAGCGTCACCTCGCTGTCCTCCGCCGCCGACCAGCCGCTCACCACCGGCCGCAACGGCAGCTTCGCCGGTCCGAGCTGCGCGACCAGGCCGTTCGGGTCGCCGCCGTCGCCGAACCGCACCGTCGTTCGTAATCGAGCTGAAGAGGCCGCACGCAACGGTGCGCGCGCTACGCCAATGCTCGGCGCCTCCTCGTCGGGTTCGAGCACGCGCAACGTCCCCGCCACCAGCGGTGTCTCGATCACCTCGTCCACCGGGCCGCGCGAACCGGTGATGCCCACAGCGTCGATCTCCACACGCCCGGGATAGCTGGGTGGCGGGGTCACGCTGATCAACACGCTCGCCTCACGCCACTTCGGCGCGACCGGCATCGTCGCGATCTGCACGCCATCTTGCACAACGCGCACATCGTTATCTGTCAGCACCGCTTCGAATCGATGCAGAACGCCCGCACCGCGCGTTCCGGGGGCCACGGAGTCGTCCACCACCACGCGGATCGCATCAGGAGGAGGTATGGGTCCGAGGCGATCGGGGGTTCCGGGGACCAGGTCGAGCACCAGCTTCCCGCGCGGTCCCGCCGCGTCCGTCACCACGGCCACGCGGCCCAGCTCGCCCGAGTCGTTCAACTGCAGAAGCGACCGTGCGCGCAACACGGCCGTGTCGTTCCCGCATGGCATGTCCAGCACCAGGCGGCCGCCCGAGCCCGAGCCGGGGTTCACGCACCCCCTCCGGCCGCTCAGGTGGTAGCGGCGTTCGAGGAACGTGTCGTCGAAGTCGTCGATCCAGCCGTTGATCTTCTGGCGCCAGCTGTCGTCGCTCGGCCGTTCCTCGGCCCTGACCGGCTGGGATCGCTGGCCGAAGGCGTCCACGGCGCGCACCTCAGGCCGTCCGGAGCCCGCGACCTCAGGAGACGCGACGAGTTTCCCGGCGACCTCGTAGCCGGCCGCGCCGTCCACGGGAGTCCATTGGACCCGTCCGTCGCTGCTCCAAACGGTGGACGGAGGGCTGGGCCGCGCCGGCTGAGCCGAAACCTCGACGAAATCCGCCGTGTACTTAGTTAAGCGAACGGCCTCTGAACTGGGCTTCTTCAAGGCATCATCGGTGGCACGCAGTACCAGCACCGATGCGACCAGAACCGCCACGATGCCCAACGCGGTGATCATCCGGCGACGCGGAGTCATACGTCCACGTTATGGCAGCCGTCCAAAGAGTGAACGAAGGTTACAGTCTGTGACATTGCTTAAGTGAAACATAACGCCGCGTTGCGTTATGGTCACGAGCCCATTGGCTTTGATGACTGGGGTCACAGTCATCGCCTAGGTTCCGGCCATCCCTCAGGAGAGGGTGATGGAGCGGCGCGCGGAGATCTCGCGTGGCCGGGAGCAGGGATATAGGAGGGACATCACGTGCGTAAGCACTCTGTGAAGTCCGCAGCGATCGTCGGCGCCTCGCTGCTTGTTCTTGCAGCCTGTGGCTCGAACAAGACCGAGGGCGGCGGCACCAACGGGGGCAGCTGCGACACGTCGAAGGGCACTCTGACCGTCGGTGTTGTCGCCCCGTTGTCCGGGAACCTGTCCGCTCTCGGCGTCGGCATCAAGCAGTCCGCCGAGCTCGCCGTGGACGAGGCGAACAAGAAGTGCACGGTTCCGGGCTTCAAGCTGACCGTGTCCGCCCAGGACGACGAGGCCAACCCCGCCAAGGGTGCCCAGGCCGCCACGAAGCTGTCGACCGACCCGAACGTCGTCGGTGTCGTCGGCACGCTGAACTCGTCGGTCGCCCAGACCGTGCAGCCGATCCTGCGGGACAAGAAGATCCCCATGGTATCGCCCGCCAACACGAACCCGTCGCTGACCAGGGGCAATGACTTCCTGACGGCCCCGAAGCGGCAGTTCGACAACTACTTCCGTGTCTGCACGACCGACGACCTGCAGGGCCCGTACGCGGCCAACTACCTCGTCGAGAAGGCCGGCAAGAAGAAGATCGCCATCATCACCGACGGCAAGACCTACGGTGAGGGCCTGGCCGCCGAGCTGTCGAAGCAGGTCACCAAGAAGGGTGGCACGATCGTCGGCTCCGAGAAGGTCGGCGAGAAGGACACCGACTTCTCCGGCGTCATCGCCAAGATCAAGGCCCTCGGCCCGGAAGCCGTCTACTACGGCGGTGAGTACCCGGTCGCCGGTCCGCTGTCCAAGCAGATGAAGGACAACGGCCTCGACGTTCCGCTGATGGGCGGCGACGGCATCTTCGACCCCAAGTTCATCGAGCTCGGCGGTAAAGAGGGCGACCTCGCCACCTCCGTCGGTGCCCCGACCGAGTCCCTGGCCACGGCCAAGGCCTTCGTCGACGCGTACAAGGCGAAGTTCGGCAAGGAGGACTACGCCGCCTACGGTGCGTTCTCCTACGACGCCACGAACGCGATCATCGGTGGTCTGGCCAAGACCCTCGAGGGTGGCGCTGCCTGGGACGAGTCGAAGCGTGACGGCATGCTGACCAACGTCGGTGCCTTCAGCGGCTCCGGTGCCACTGGCGAGATCAAGTTCGACCAGTACGGCGACAGCACGAACAAGGTGCTGACCGTCTACCAGGTCACCTCGGCCAAGTGGAAGGACGTTCAGACCGGCACCTTCACCGGCTGACGACTACCGAAAAACTGATTGAGCAACGGCGGGGGCGGGCGTTCTTTGCTCGCCCCCGCCGTCTACGGAGGTAGTCGTGTCAGTCCTGTTCCAACAGCTGGCCAACGGGGTCATTCAGGGTGCGTTGATCGCCCTGATCGCCCTCGGGTACACGATGGTGTACGGCATCATCCAGCTGATCAACTTCGCCCACGGCGAGGTTTTCATGGTGGCCTCGTACGGAGGCCTTGCCACGTTCACGCTTCTTCCTGACGATCTCAAGAAGTCGCCCGCCGTGGCCCTGCCGCTCATGTTCGTCGGCGGCATCGTGGTGGCGGTCATCGTCGCCGTGATCATGGAACGGTTCGCCTACCGGCCGCTGCGCAACGCGCCCCGGCTGGCACCGCTCATCACAGCGCTCGGCGTGTCCGTGTTCCTGCAGGAGGCTGTGCGCGTCTTCTACCCGAACGCCAAGTCCAACCTGCCCTACCCGAAGGTGTTCCCCGAGGGCAACCTCACGATCGGCTCGGTCAACATCTCGTGGACCGGCATCCTGCTCGTCGCGCTCTCGGTGGGTCTCGCCGTCATCCTGCAGACCTACATCAACCGCTCCCGCATGGGACGCGCGATGCGGGCGACCGCGCAGGACCCCGACACCGCGAAGCTCATGGGTGTCAACCCCGACCGCGTGATCGTGCTGACGTTCGTCATCGGCGCCGTTCTCGCCGGTGTCGCGGGCATCATGTTCGGCGGCTACCTGAACAACATCAACATCGACATGGGCTTCCAGAACGGCATCTTCGCCTTCACGGCGGCCGTCCTGGGCGGCGTCGGCAGCATCCGCGGCGCGGTCATCGGCGCGTTCATCATCGGTCTGATCAAGACCGTTGCCGGTCAGTACATGCCGGGCGGCACCCAGTACGACTACGTGTGGATCTTCGTCGTGCTGATCCTCGTGCTCGTCTTCCGCCCGCAGGGTCTGTTCGGTGAGCCGGAAAGGGTGCGCGCATGAGTACGGTCGACACTTCTGCGAAGCGCTCCGCGCTCGCACCCCTCGGCAAGCCTTTCGCGGCCGCCGGCGGCGTTCTCGGCATCGTCGCGGCGTTGCTGCCGTGGGTCACGTTCCCGCTCAACGACGGCAACTGGCCGGACAACTCGACGCTGCAGTACTTCGACGCACCGTTCGGTGTCACCGGGTTCCGCTGGCACGTCCTGGTGCTGGGCATCCTCATCCTGGTCGCGGCGTTCGCGCCGGTTCCGTCCAGGGGCCGCGTCGTCCGGGCGCTCGGCTGGGGCCTCACCCTCGTCTCCTTCGTCAACTGCGCGTACATCACGGTCAAGGGCGGTGGCCTCGGTGCCATCACGGCCCTCGAAGGTGCCACCGCGTTCGGTGGCGTGGTCGGCCTCGTCGCCGGCGTGCTGACGATCCTCGCGGGCTACGGCATCGGCATCGAGCCGGTGGGCGAGTGGAAGTTCAAGATCTCCACCCCGGTCGCGTACCTGGTGCTGCTGCTGTCGTTCGGCGCGGTGCTCTACGCCGTCGCCGCGATGCTGACCACCGGTGGCGTCGGTTCCGCCAACCCGTACGCGGGCGCGATCTTCCTGTCGTTCCTCGGGTTCGCGACCGGTGTGCTCGGCGCGCTGAGCGGCGTCGGCTACGTCCGCTGGCTCTCGGCACTGTCCGAGCAGCACCGCGTGTTCAGCGTGATCGTGCTGGCGGCGTGCGCGCTGCTGCTGCCGTTCACCGAGGCGGGCAACGAGTACTGGATGACCGTCGCCGCGAACATCGGCATCTACGCCGCCACCGCGATCGGCCTGAACATCGTCGTCGGCCTCGCGGGTCTGCTCGACCTCGGGTACGTGGCGTTCATGGGCATCGGTGCCCTCGTGGCAGCGAACTTCTCCGGTGCCGCCACCGCGTACTTCGGCTTCGCCCTGCCGTTCCCCGTCGCCGCCGTGATCGCGGCCGTCGTGGCCGGCATCTTCGGCGCGATCGTCGGTTCGCCGACGCTGCGGGTCCGCGGTGACTACCTGGCGATCGTGACGCTGGCGTTCGGTGAGATCTTCACCCGCTCCGCGCAGAACGACATCGGTGGCTTCACCAACGGCTCCAACGCGATCCCCGGTGTTCCGGCGCTGTCGCTGTTCGGCGCGGAGTTCAACAAGTCGATCTCGATCGGCGCGGTGAAGCTCCCCGCGGGTGTCCTCTACTACGTCCTGATCGTGCTCCTCGTCGCGGCGACGATGGCGGTGTTCGCGAACCTCAAGTTCAGCCGCATCGGCCGTGCGTGGATCGCGATCCGCGAGGACGAGGACGCTGCCCGCGCGATGGGCATCCGCACCGGCAAGATGAAGATCCTCGCGTTCCTCATCGGTGCCATGCTCGCGGGTCTCGCGGGCGCGGTGTTCGCGCACAAGAACGGCACCGTCTCGTACGAGTCGTTCAAGTTCCTCGAGTCGGTCACGCTCCTCGCGGCGGTCATCCTCGGCGGCATGGGCTCTATCCCCGGCGCCGTTCTCGGTGCCGCGCTGCTGTTCGTGCTGCCCGAGAAGCTCCGCGACTTCGAGGACTACCGCCTCATGATCTTCGGCCTCGCGCTGGTCCTGATCATGCGGTTCCGGCCGGTCGGCCTGATCCCCGATGCGCACAGGCGCGCTGAGATGGTCGAACGCGCCGACGAGAATGCCGAAGAGGCGCATGTGGAGGCGAAGAAAGCATGAGCACTCCGGTATTGGAGGCGCGTGACGTCTCGATGGTCTTCGGTGGCCTCAAGGCGTTGAAGGGCGTCACCCTGACGCTCGAAGAAGGCAAGATCGTCGGTCTGATCGGTCCGAACGGCGCGGGGAAGACGACGTTCTTCAACTGCCTGACGGGTCTGTACACGCCGACCACCGGCGAGGTGTTGCTCAAGGGCAACGTCCTGCACGGCGACCCGGCGAAGGTGACGGCCGCGGGCTTGGCCCGCACGTTCCAGAACATCCGCCTGTTCCCCAGCATGACCGTGCTGGAGAACGTCATGGTCGGCCGCCACGTGCGGATGAAGCAGGGCCCGCTGGCCTCGCTGTTCCACGGCCCGGCGTACCAGCGCGGTGAGAAGGCCGCTCGCGAGCGGTCGCGGGAGCTGCTCGCGTTCGTCGGCCTGAACGGCGTCGATGACGAGCTCTCGCGCAACCTCCCGTACGGCGACCAGCGCCGTCTGGAGATCGCGCGCGCGTTGGCGACGGACCCGGCGGTGCTGCTGCTGGACGAGCCCACCGCGGGCATGAACCCGCAGGAGACGGAAGCGACGCAGCAGCTGATCTTCCGCATCCGCGACACGGGTGTGTCCGTCGTGGTCATCGAGCACGACATCAAGTTCATCTTCGGGCTGTGCGACTCGGTTTCCGTGCTCGTGCAGGGCGAACTGCTCGTCGAGGGCAGCCCCGAGGTCGTGCGGGCGGACCCGCGGGTGATCGAGGCCTACCTCGGCAAGCCCCCGGAGGAAGTCCAGCACGACGTCGAGGCCGCCGCTGCTTCTGTTGAGGAGGAGCAGGCATGACCGCGCTGCTCGAAGTCCGCAACCTCTCCGTCTCGTACGGCGCGATCGAGGCCGTCCGCGACATCTCGTTCACCGTCGAGGCCGGCCAGATCGTGTCGCTGATCGGCTCGAACGGTGCGGGCAAGACCACGACCCTGCGCACCATCTCGGGTCTGTTGCGGCCGACGTCCGGCTCGATCCGGTTCCAGGGCAAGGAAATCCACCACGACCCGGCGCACGCGATCCTCGGAGAGGGCATCGCCCACTGCCCCGAGGGCCGCCGGCTCTTCCCGCGGATGACCGTGGAGGAGAACCTGCAGCTCGGTGCCTACGTCCGCAAGGACGACGGCGTCGAGGCCGACATCCAGCGCGTGTACGACCTCTTCCCCGTGCTGGGGGAGCGGCGGCAGAACAAGGCCGGGCTCTTCTCCGGTGGTGAGCAGCAGATGCTGGCCATCGGCCGCGCGATGATGTCGAAGCCCCGTCTGCTGATGCTCGACGAGCCCTCGATGGGTCTCTCGCCGATCATGACGCAGAAGATCTTCGACACCATCAAGGAGCTGCAGTCGCTCGGCACCACCATCCTCCTGGTGGAGCAGAACGCCCTTGCCGCGCTGGCGTTGTCGGACCACGGGTACGTGATCGACCTCGGCAGGACCACTCTGGACGGTCCGGGGCACTCGCTCCTGGCCGACCAGCGGGTGCGCGACGCGTACCTGGGTGAGGCTCACTGAGGTTCGGCTGGTGGGAGCGGGGCGGAGGGAATTTCCCTCCGCCCCGCTTTCGTTCGTGTGATGGCAGTGCTCAGGCGCCCGGAGGCTTCGGGCGGATGAGGCACGTGAGGCGTGCGGTGCAGGTGCGCTTGCCGTCTTCGTCGGTCATGACGATCTCGTACGTCGTCGTGCTGCGGCCCAGGTGGATCGGGCGCGCCACGCCGGTGACGGTGCCCTCGCGCGCCGCTCGGTGGTGGGTGCAGGACAGCTCGAGTCCGACGGCGATGCAGTCGAACTGGGAGGCGTGCATCGCGGACGCGACGGAGCCCAGCTGTTCGGCGAGCACCGCGTTCGCGCCGCCGTGCAGCAGGCCGAACGGCTGGCGGTTGCCCTTGACCGGCATCGTGCCGATCATCTCCTGAACATCCCATTGGGTGATTTCGATGCCCATCCGTACGTGCAGTTGCTCGTCGGCGAACTCGATAGGCAGGTCCGGGGTCACACGGGCTCCAAGGGCTCAAGCAAAACTGTCAGACCCCCACCCTAGACTCGGGCCCGTGACTACCTCAGACGTGAAGCGGCTCCTGCTCATCGACGGTCACTCGATGGCCTACCGAGCGTTCTACGCCCTGCCCGCCGAGAACTTCGTGACGAAGACGGGCCAGGTCACGAACGCCGTGTACGGCTTCACGTCCATGTTGATCAACATCCTGCGCGACGAGAAGCCGACGCACGTCGCGGTGGCGTTCGACGTCTCGCGCAAGACCTTCCGCTCCGAGCAGTACCCCGAGTACAAGGCCGGTCGCACGAAGACGCCGGACGAGTTCCGCAGCCAGGTCTCCCTGATCAAGGACGTGCTGGCCACGCTGGCCATCCCGACCATGGAGAAGGAGAACTACGAGGCGGACGACATCATCGCGACGCTGACCACGCAGGCCGTGGCGCAGGGCGTCGAGGTGGAGATCGTCACCGGCGACCGGGACGCGTTCCAGCTGGTCAACGACCAGGTCACGGTGCTGTACCCGGTCAAGGGCGTCTCGGAGATGGGCCGCTTCACCCCGGCCTACGTCGAGGAGAAGCACGGCGTGCGCCCGGACCAGTACGCGGACTACGCGGCGGTGCGCGGCGACTCCTCGGACAACCTGCCGAACACCCCCGGCGTCGGCCCGAAGACGATCATCAAGCTGCTCAACCAGTTCGGCGGCCTCAACGAGCTCGTCGACCGCATCGACGAGGTGCCCGGCAAGGTCGGCGAGGCTCTGCGCGGCAACCTGGCGAACATCATCATGAACCGCCAGCTCACCGAGCTGATCAAGGACGTCGAGCTGCCGTACACGATCGACGGTCTCGTGGTGCAGCAGTGGGACCGCGACGCGGTGCACCGCCTGTTCGACGAGCTGGAGTTCCGCGTCCTGCGCGACCGTCTTTTCCAGACGCTGACGACCGCCGAGCCCGAGGCCGAGGAGGGCTTCGAGGTCTCCGGCGGCGCGATCCCCGCGGGCACGCTCGCGAAGTGGCTGGACCAGCACGCCCGCAACACGCGGGTCGGCGTCGCGCTGCGCATCACGACCGACCTGGAGGGCGTCGCGCTGTGCACGGCCACCGGTGAGGGCGGGTACGTCGCCGTCGAGGAGCTGAACGAGGCCGACGAGCAGGCGCTCGCCGCGTGGCTGGCCGACGAGTCGGTGTCCAAGGCGGGCCACGACCTTAAGCTGCCGTTGCGCCGCGTGCGCGCCCGCGGCTGGAAGCTGCGCGGCCTGTCCTCCGACACGGCGCTGGCCGCCTACCTGGTGCGTCCCGGCCAGCGGTCGTTCGCCCTGGACGACCTGGCGCTGCGCTACCTCAAGCGCGAGCTGCGCGCCGAGGAGTCCGGCGACGGCCAGCTGTCGCTGCTCTCCGACGAGTCCGAGGAAGCCCAGAAGGTCGCCACCAGCACGATCCTGCGCGCGCGTGCCGTCGCCGAGCTCGCCGACCGCCTCGACGAGGAACTGGTCACGATCGGCGGCACCGACCTGCTCGCGAACCTCGAACTGCCGCTGATGAACGTGCTCGACGAGGTCGAGGCGGTCGGCATCGCGATCGACGTCGAGCACCTCTCGGAGCTGGAGGCGCACTTCGCGGCCGGCGTGAAGCAGGCGGCGCAGGACGCGTACTCGGTCATCGGCAAGGAGATCAACCTCGGCAGCCCGAAGCAGCTGCAGACGGTCCTCTTCGACGAGCTGAACATGCCGAAGACGAAGAAGACCAAGACCGGCTACACCACGGACGCGGACGCGCTGCAGAACCTGTTCGAGCAGACCGAGCACCCGTTCCTGCAGCACCTGCTCTCGCACCGCGACGTCACGCGCCTGAAGTCCACTGTGGACGGCCTGCTGAAGTCGGTGGCCGACGACGGCCGCATCCACACGACGTTCCACCAGACGATCGCCGCCACCGGCCGGCTGTCCTCGACGGACCCGAACCTGCAGAACATCCCGATCCGCACGGACGAGGGCCGCCGCATCCGCCAGGCGTTCGTCGTCGGCGAGGGCTACGCGGAGCTGATGACCGCGGACTACAGCCAGATCGAGATGCGCATCATGGCGACGCTGTCCGGCGACGAGGGCCTGATCGCGGCGTTCAACAGCGGCGAGGACCTGCACACCTACGTGGCGTCGCAGGCGTTCTCGATCCCCACCGCCGAGGTGACGGGGGAGATGCGCCGCCGCATCAAGGCGATGTCGTACGGCCTCGCGTACGGCCTGTCGGTGTTCGGTCTGTCGCAGCAGCTGCGCATCCCGACCGAAGAGGCCCGCGAGCAGATGGAGGCGTACTTCTCCCGCTTCGGCGGCGTGCGCGACTACCTCAACGAGATCGTGAAGAAGGCCGGCAAGGACGGCTACACCGAGACCGTTCTCGGCCGCCGCCGCTACCTGCCGGACCTGACGTCGGACAACCGCCAGCGTCGCGAGATGGCCGAGCGCATGGCCCTCAACGCGCCGATCCAGGGCAGCGCCGCGGACATCATCAAGGTGGCCATGCTGGGCGTCTACCGCGCGCTGGAGTCGTCCGGCCTGCGCTCGAGGATGCTGCTGCAGGTCCACGACGAACTGGTGCTGGAGGTGGCCGAGGGCGAGCGCGAGGCCGTCGAGGCACTGGTGCGCGACCAGATGGGCAACGCCTACCAGCTGCTGGTGCCGCTGGAGGTCTCGGTCGGCGTGGGCCGTTCCTGGGACGACGCCGCCCACTAGGGCTCGCCGAGGCACTTCAACCTTCCGGGCAGGCAGCCAAGATCGCCGCGCGGGTGCGGACGGGGCAGAACGGCTGATGGCGCTCTGATTCGCCTGCTGCGGGCGGTGGCCGCGTGGTAAGTCAACGGCATGAAGATCCTTGCCGTGGTGGTGCTGCTCCTCGCCGTCGCCGCCTGCACGACCACCCCGCAGGGCGAGCCGAAGCGGGAAGCGTGGCTCACGGGCAAGCTGACCTTCCGCAAGGTGCAGAGCGTCACGCCGGCCTCCACGCCGTCGTCCGGTTACCCCGTGCCCCAGAATGAAGCCGGCGACCCGGCGGTCCAGACGGCGCGGGCGACCCGGCAGAGCACGGACGCCACCGTCCGCGAGCAGGCGCTCGGCACGTTGGACTGCGGTGCCCCGGACCCGCTGACCGGCAACGACGACGCGGCCGCCCCGCTGGTGACGTGCGACGCCGACGGGTTCAAGTACGACCTCGGCCCGGTCTTCCTCGACGGTGACCGCGTCGTCAAGGCGAAGGCCAGTCCCAGCGAGTACGGCACCGGCCACGTGGTGACGGCCGAGTTCGACGCCGAGGGCGCACGGACCTGGAGCGACTTCACGACCGCCAACGTGGGGAACCAGGTCGCGATCCTGATCAACGGACGGGTGCTCAGCGCACCCGGCATCCAGTCGCCGATCACCGGTGGCGCCACTCAGATCACCGGCAGGTTCACCGCGGACGAGGCCGATCAGCTCGCGAGGCAACTGGTCGGCCGATGATCCGGACCACGACGCCGTGTACGGACCGGCGGGAAGGACTGAACCGAGCCATCTGAGACGTACGTGTGGTGGGTGTCCGCAGTGAGGGGTGACCCGCGATGTCGTACCAGGTTGGGCTCGATCTCGGATCCGCACATACCACCGTCGCCACCGGCAGTGGCGTCACGACCCACGGCCGGCGTCACCAGGCGGCCGCCAGGGAGATCGCGAACGTCCTCGACGACCTCACGCATCGGCACGGGGAGCCGCCGAGCCGCGTCGCGATGGCGCATCCCCTGTGCTGGCCGCACGAGCATCTTGAGCAGTTGCGTCAGGACCTCATCAACGAAGGGCGTGCGGACGTGTTGTTCGTGCCCGCGCCGCACGCCGTCGCCATCGCGTTCGACGCTGATGTGCAGATGCCTGAGCACAGCACGGTGGCGGTGTTCGACTTCGGTGCCTCCGGATGCGACGTCACGGTGCTGCGCAAGCAAGGTGTGTTGCCGGCCGGGCGGCTGGAACGCGTGGCGAGCAGCGCGGGGCTGTGCCTGCCCGACGTCGTCCTGCTCGTGGGTGGGTCGTCACGGATTCCGTTGGAGATTGCGGAACGCCTGCGCGTTCCGGTGTTGAGGGCTCCGGACGGTGCGGCCGCGACGGGTGCCTACCTCGAAGCCAGACAGCTGGAACCCGACCCCGTCGAGCAGTCCACCGTCGAGATGCCCGTGCCGCGCCAGGAAGAGCAGAAGAAGCGGATTCCGACCACGCCGTTCATCGCGGCGGGACTGCTCGGGCTCGTTCTCGGAGGAGGTTGGTTCGCGCACGAGGCGATGAACCAGCCACAGGTGAGGACGGAGAACACCAGCGTGCAGCTCGAACCGCCGGGAACGGCCGAACTGCCCCGCATCACCGAGCCAGGGCGCTGATCTCCCGCACCGTCCGGTCGATCTCCTCCGGTGTGTTGAGGATCGACGTGCCGACTCGCGCGTACGGGATCCGGTAGGACGCCGTCGTGATCTGGATCTGCTTGCGCGCCAGCAGTCCCACGACCTCGGGGCCGCTGTGCCCGGTGACGTCGAAGCACACCATGCCCGCGGACGTCGCCGGGTCGCGTGGCGTGTGCACGACGACGCCGGGGATCTCGGCCAGCCCGTCGGAGAACCGCCCGGACAGTTCGGCGATCCGGGCCGCCACGCGGTCGCGGCCGAGGCGTTGGTGGAACCGCACCGCCGCCTGCACCCCGAAGTACTGCTCGAACGCGTGGAAGCCGCCGGGCCCGAGCAACGCCGTCTCGCTGCGGTCGCTCAGGCTCGGCAGCATCGGCACGATCTCGCCGCGCACCTCGGGATTCACCCACACCATGCCGGTGCCACGCGGCCCGAACAGCCACTTGTGCGTGCCGGCGACGAACACGTCCGCGCCCATGCGCGCCGCGTCGTCGTGCACGGCCGCCAGTCCGTGCACGCCGTCTACGACGAGGAGACAGCGGTCTTCCTGTTTGCGGCCCTTGTTGGCCTCGGCCACGACCTGCGCGCAGGCTCGCACCGGCATGCGCAGGCCCGTGCTCGACTGCACCCACGTGATGCCGACGGCACGGGTCTGCGGCGTGATCGAGTTCCGCAGCCGGGTCGCGATCTCGTCCTCGGTGGCCTTCGCCGGGTTCTCGTAGAGCGTGCCGACCCGGACCTTCGCGCCCACCCGCCCCGCCGCGAGCCTGGCCGCCTGCTGGTGCCACGCGTGGTCCTGGTCGCTGAGCAGCAACTCCTGGTCCGGGCGCAGTTTGAGGCCGCCGTAGACGATCGAGAGACCCATGGTCGTGTTGGGCACGAACGCGATGTCGTCCGCGGCGCCACCGACGTACTGCCCGAGCGCGACGGCGACCTCCTGCGCCTGCTCGGGCATCAGGTCGTGCGAGTTGGCGTCGAGCCTGCGCTTGAACTCCTCGACCGCGTCCCTCACCTCGCGCGGGTTCGACGCGAGGTAGAAGAGCCCCAGGTTGGTCAGATCCGGGTCCAGCCGGAACTCGCGGCGCACGGCGCCCCAGTCCGCTCCCTGTGCGGCTGACGACGCGGTCGGTGCGACGGCGAGCAGCCCTGCCCCCACGAGGAAGTCACGACGTTCCATGCCTGCCATTGGACACCCGTTCCGGTGCGAACGGCAGGCCGGTGTTCAACGCCTTCACGCCCACGGCGCACAGCTCGCCGAGCATGCTCACGCCGATGGAGAGCTGCGTCGGCGCGTGGTGGTCGAGCAGCAGCAGGAAGCCGAAGCTCGTGCCGATCGACGCCACCCACACGAGCAAGGTCCACGGCGTGTACCGCTGCCACAGGTGGCCGTCGCGTTCGAACAGCTTGATCGTCATCCCCCGGATCGCCCCGAACGCGAAGCCGGCGGCGAGCGGGAGCAGATAGACCAGATGGAACTCGTCGACCGCACGGATGCCGAAGAACAACAGGAACGCGGGCGGCGCCAGCAGGTCCCTGGCGTTGAGCGGTTCTCCCCGGAACCGGCGTACGAGCACGTACAGCACACCGGCCGCGATCAGCAGATATGTCATTGCTTCCCCCTATGTAGCATGACCCTGCTACTTAAACTAGCAGGGTCATGCTACAAACGGGAGGTGTCACCGAGAGTCGTGGATCCCGCCGCCCGCCGCCAAGCCGTCGCCGAGGCGGTGTTCCGCGTGGTCGTGCGGGACGGCGTCGAACAGGCCTCGCTGCGCAACGTGGCGGTGGAGGCGGGCCTCGCGATCGGCTCGATCCGCCACTACTTCGACAGCCACGACGACATGATCATCTTCGCTGTCGAGGCCCTCATCCACTCGACGGAACAGCGCGTCTTCGCCCACGTGCGGCGGTTGCCGGACCGCACCGACCCGCGCCGGCCGGCCGAACGCGTGCTCTCCGAGGTACTCCCGCTCGACGACCGCCGCCGCGACGAAGCCGTGCTGTGGCTGGCCTTCGTCACCGCCGCGCGCACCCGGCCGTCGCTCGTGCCGCACGCCGAGCGGCTCTACGACGGCCTGCGCATGCTCTGCCGCCGCGCGCTGACCGTGATGACCGAGGCCGGGACCATCGGGGCCACGCACGACGTCGACCTGGAGGCCGAACGGCTGGCGTCGCTGCTCAACGGCATCACCCTCGACGGGGTGCTGCACCCGGACCGGATGACACGGGAGCTCACGGTGTCGTTGCTGCGCAGGCACCTCGACTCGCTGCGGTAGCCTCCACGACCCACACCGCCGGATCAGGACAGGCGAGGCGCGTCGACGGCCCAGTACCAGTTGTTGCCGGCGTCGAAGAGGCGCCAGGAGACGCGCGCCGTGCGGGCACCCGCCGGGACGGTCACGGTCAGCGAGACCTGCTGGGCGAGACCGTCCGTGTTGTGGGTGCGGACGACCTGCTCGGGGCCGCCGTCGAACGACACGCTGACCGTGCCGCGCTGCGTGCCCTCCTGCAGGTAGTGCGAGAAGTAGCCGACCTTGAGGCTCGGCCTGCCCGTCACGTCGTGGGCGGGCGAGGTCAGCGTCGAGTCGAACTTGCCGCGCGCGGAAGGCGAACCCTTGTCGTCCCACTCGTCGGGGTCGGCGACGGCGAAGACGCCACGTGCGCGCACGTTCGCCTCACGCGATTGAGAGGGCGCGGTGCGGGTCCAGAAGTCGTCGGTGGTGAACGACCAGCCCTGCCACTCCGCGACGCCCTGCGGCATCGACGAGGCGGTGGTCACGGTCCAGCCCGCCGGACCCTGGTGTGTCCAGCCGAGAACCGAAGCGGGCACGCCGGTCTCGTCCTGCCGTGGCTTCAGCGTCACCGAGTCGAACGGGTCGACCGGCGCGGTGCCGAGCGCGTAGCCGTCGAGCGACGCCGGGACGTTGAGGTGCTGCAGCGCGGACGCTGCCACGTCGACCAGTTTCGGTGCCACGGCGGGGCGCGCCGGGCCGGTGGAGATCACGAACGTCATCCGCTCCTCGGGTGAGTCACCGCCGTGGCCGCCCGCCGCCGTGTGGCCGTGGTCAGTGGTGATCATGATCAGCCAGTCCTCGGAGGCGTACGACGGCCGTGCCTCGACGGCCTTGACCAGACGGCCGATCTGCGCGTCGTTGGTGCGCATGGCCGCGGCGTACTGGGAGGAGTCGGCGCCGCTGTTGTGGCCCGCGATGTCGATCTGGCCGAGGTAGACGAACGACGCGTCGGCGGCGTCGGTCCTCAGGTGCCGCTCGGCGTCGACGGTGATCTTCTCGTCCGAGCCGGTGTAGCCCGCCGCGTCACCGTCGAGCACGTACTTGCGGTCCTGGCCGGTGCGCAGGACGTGGTCGCTGATCGGCTTCCAGTCCACCGCCGCGTACGTCGACAGGGCCGGGTTCGCGGTGTTCGCGCGCTCCAGCCAGCTCGGGTACGACGTGAGGGCGTTGCCGGCGAAGGAGTTGTCCTTCACCTTGTGCTTGTCCGGCCAGACGCCGGTGAGGATCGTCGACCAGCCGGGGCCGCTGGAGGTCTGGGCCATGCCCGACCCGTACAGCGCGCTGCGGGCGCCGTAGCCGCGGTTCAGCAGCGCCTTGATGTTGGGGTTGTCACCGCTGACCAGCTTGTCGTAGCGGGCGCCGTCGAGCCCGATCACGAGCACCTTCGGCGTCTTCGCCGGTGCCGCGACAGCAGCCGGGGTCACCAGCAGGAGGGGCAGCAGTACCGCAAGAGCAGCTCTTGTCATGACAGGAACACTCGCTGCCTGCAACCGTATTCAGCAATGGTGTGGATCTCGAGTTCACCTGGGATTCGGCAGTTGTCAGTACAAGTTCACCGCTTGGCCGTGACCTGCACGTCGCGGGCGGTCAGTTCGGCGGCGCACTCGGTGCACTCGACCTTCGCCCGCACGTCTCCGCCGCAGTCGCGGTGGTGCAGGTGGAACGACTCCTCTTCTTCTGGAGCCATCCACTTCTCGCCCCACGTCCGCAGAGCCATCAGCACGGGGTAGAGGTCGCGCCCCTTCTCCGTGAGGCGGTACTCGTGCCGTGTGCGGCCATCCTCGTGATAGGGCACGCGCTTGAGCACGTTCTCCTGCAGCAGCACGTTCAGCCGATCGGTCAGGACGCTCCGCGAGATGTCCATCGTCGCCTGGAAGTCCTCGAAGCGGCGGGTGCCCAGGAAGATCTGGCGGAGCAGCAGCAGCGTCCAGCGCTCGCCCAGCAGCGCCGCGGGGCGGCTCAGCGTGCAGGGCATGCTCGCGAAACTCGAGTACGGCATGAGTCAAGGATATCCCTTGCGTTCGATTTTCGAACTCAGCTACAGTTCGGATTCCGAACTCAGAGGGGTCGATCCTCATGCGCGTCACCGAGCTCAACCGCGACACCGCGCCGGAAGCTGTCGACGCGGTGTTCGCAGGACTGTCCGCGCGAAGCCGCTACCTGCGGTTCCACTCGCCGACGCCGAGGCTGACCGCGTCCGCGCGCCGAGTGCTGACCGACGTGGACGGCGAACGGCACGCGGCCGTGTGCGCGACGGTCGGCGGTGAGCCGATCGGCATCGCGAGGGTCATCAGGACCGGCGAGTGCGGTGCGGAGATCGCGGTCGCCGTGATCGACCTGTGGCAGCGCCGTGGCGTCGGCCGTCTCCTGCTGGAGGAACTGACGTCGATCGCGGCCCGGATGGGCGTCGCCGAACTGCACGGCAACGTCCTGCCCGACAACCACGCGATGCTCGCGCTGGTGCGCAGGGTGCTGCCCGGCGTGCGGCTGACCAGGGAGATCGACACGATCGAACTGAGCTACCCGCTCGCCTGGGTCACCGCCGAGATCAGTGACGCCGACCTTGTAGAGAGTTTGCAGGGAACTTAGAGATCAGGTCCCGACCATGTCCGCGTGACCACCGCTCGTGCCGCCGGCCGCCTGATCCGCCGCTCCGAGATCATGGAGCGCGCGTGTTCCTGGCTGCGCGACTCGGTCCCGTACAGCCAGAAGAGGTTCCATCAGAACGAACACGGCATCTACCGCGCCGACTGCTCGGGGTTCGTGTCGATGGCGTGGGGGCTGCCCGGCAAACCGGACGACCGGCACGGCGGGTTCGACACCCCGGCCCTGGTCTCGGTGAGCGGCCTGATCCCCGCGCGCGAACTGCGGCCGGGCGACGTCGTCATCCGCGCGGACGGCACCAACCTGACGCGGCACGTGGTGATCTTCGCGTCGTGGGCGGAGGAGCCCGGACGGTACTGGGCCTACGAGCAAGCCGGTGGATACAGCACACGCTTGCGCGCCCTCGCCTATCCCTATGAGACCGAAGCGGAGCTGTACGTGCCTCGCCGGTATCTGAGCGTGCTCGACGAGGCGTGACGATCATCCACCCGGGTGCCCGCGCGTTCACGGTTGACCGTCGGAAGACAGGACGTTCGACCGGACCAAAACTTCACATCGCCTTGCTACGGTGACCCGCATGAGATCGTGGGGGATGTTGGCGGTCGCCGCGGCGGCCATCACGTTCGGCTCGACGCTGGCCATGCCTGATGTCGCGGTCGCCGCTGCCGAGGACGGGGTGGTCTGCGGGACGTACGAGGCCAACTCCAAGATCACGCGCAGCGAGATCCTGGCGCGCTCCCGGACGTGGATCAGCGCCCGTGTGCCGTACAGCCAGAGCGACTGCTTCGGCAACAAGTACGGCGCCTACCGCACCGACTGCTCCGGCTTCGTCTCCATGGCCTGGGGCCTGCGCATCTCCTACACCACGCACATCCTCGAGCAGGTCGCGCACCGCATCGACTGGAAGGACCTCCGTCCCGGCGACGCGCTCAACGACCGCGAGAACCACGTCGCGCTGTTCATCGGCTGGGCGGACGCGGCCAAGACGCGGCCCATCGTGCGCGAGCAGGCCGGGCCGGACGGCAGCAGGCCCGTGCAGCGCGTGTGGAGTGCCGGCACGGCTCGCAAGTACGTGCCCCTGCGCTACAACAACATTCTCGAAGCCGGTAGCGCCGGCAGCGAGACGCCGGTGACGGACAAGCTCGTCGTCAGCGCCGGCCCGCAGATCTCGAACACCGGCCAGCAGCAGCTCGAGATCTTCGCGCGCGCCGCCGACGGCACGATCGTCACGAACTTCCACAAGACGAGCCGCTGGAACGGCTGGCAGCAGCTCGGGCCCGAGCTCTTCGCCGGCGAGCCGGTCGCGCTGATGAACCCGCAGACGAAGATCGTCGAGGTGTTCGCGCGCGGTACGGACGACAGGATCTACCGCCGCGTCGACGGCAGGTGGCTCGCGCTCGGCGACACGGCCGTCGCGGGTGAGCCGACGCTGTTCTGGAACGACAAGACAAAGGCCGTCGAGGTCCTCGCCCGCGGCGCGGACGGCTTCCTGCTCCGCTTCACCGACAGGTGGGCGCCGGTCGGCGACCGCAGGATCGAGGGCAACCCGGCCGTCGCCGACAAGGACGTCTACGCGCGTTCCGCCGACGGCAAGCTCGTGAAGTGGGACGGCAGCACCTGGGCGGACCAGGGCGACAAGAAGATCGTCAGCGACCCGAGCGTCGCCGTCGACCAGGTCTTCGTGCGCACGGAGTCCGGCAGCGTCGAGCAGTACGGGGCGGGCGTCTGGAAGTCGTTGGGCGGCAAGGGCACCGGCGCGCCGTCGGCGGTCTTCAACTCCACGACCGGGTCCATCGACGTCGTGCAGCTCGGTGAGGGCGGCATCGTCGAGCACTCCCGCGCGACCGACGGCGGCTGGACCACGTGGGCCAGGCTCGGCACCACCAAGGTCGCCGAGGCGCCGACCGCGATGTACCACGCGCAGACGAAGACCGTGGAGGTCTTCGCCCGCACCGACGACGGCAAGCTGATCCGCCGCTTCTACAAGGAGAAGGCGGGCTGGAGCCAGTGGGCCAAGCTCAGCGACAAGACAGTGTCCTGAGAGCCTCGACGACGAGATCGAAGAACCGGTCCACGTCCAGCCCGACGGCCACCTGCGCGTTCGGCTCCCGGCCGAGCCGGCCGTGCAGGTCCACGACCGTCGCGCCGCGCGTGAACGTCCCCGTGGTCTCGATCCCGACGAACGCCTCGACGCAGGTCACCAGCGTCGGATCGATCACCCGCGCCACCGCCACCGGGTCGTGCAGCGGTGGCGCGGCGAACCCGAACACGTCGCGGTAGGTCGCCGCGAAGAACGTCATCAGCTCCCCGCACGTCCGCCCGAGCGGCCCCAGGGCGTTCAACTGAGCCACGATGTCCGGCGTGACCAACGCCTGGTGCGTCACGTTCAGCCCGATCATCGTGATCGGCACGCCGCTGCCGAAGACGATCGCGGCCGCCTCCGGGTCGACGTAGATGTTGAACTCCGCGTACGGCGTGGTGTTGCCGCGCTCGGTCGACCCGCCCATGAGCACGATCTCGCGCACCGCGGCAGGCCCGTACCGCCGCAGGTACATCGCCACGTTCGTCAGCGCGCCGGTGGCCACCAGGGTCGCCGGCATGTGGGCGTGCATCACTTCGATCGCGTGTTCCTCCACCACTCCGACGGTCAGCGGGCCGAACGCCGGACCGTCCATTCCGGACTCCCCGTGGATGTCCTCCGCCACGTACAGCGGTCGCACCAGCGGTTGTGCGCACCCGCGCGCGATCGGCACCGAGATACCGGCGGCGGAGCAGATCCGCTGGGCGTTCGCGGTGACCTTCTCCAGCGTCTGGTTCGCGGCCACGGTGGTGATCGCGCGCAGGTCGATCTCGGGTGAGCCGGCCGCGAGCAGGATCGCGATCGCGTCGTCGTGGCCGGGGTCGCAGTCGAGCACCACAGGAGTCGGCATGACCTCATCTTGACGAGGTCGGGGCGCGTGCCGCTAGCGTGGAGAAAACGTTTTCAGCGGAGGTCGGGATGGCGCGCAGGCGGTACGCGGTGGTCGGCACGGGAGCGCGGGCGGAGCGGCACGTCCGCGCCATCGCGGTCGAACACGCGGGCACCTGCGAGCTCGTGGCGTTCGCCGACGTGAACCGGACCAGGATGGACGTCCACAACGACCGCCTCGCGGAACTGGGCGTCGAGCCGGTTCCCACGTACGACGCCGAAGACTTCCTGAAGATGCTCGACGAGCAACGGGTCGACGTGGTGGTGGTGACCACCGTCGACCGTTTCCACGACACGTACATCGTTGAGGCGTTGGACGCCGGTTGTGACGTCGTGACGGAGAAGCCGATGACGACGGACGTCCCGTCGGCCGGCAAGATCCTGGACGCGGTGCATCGCAACGAAGGCAGCGTCACGGTCACCTTCAACTACCGCTACAACCCGATCCACGAGAAGGTGCGCGCGCTGCTCGCGGACGGCGCTGTCGGTGAGATCGGGTCCGTCCACTTCGAATGGTTGCTGGACACCCGGCACGGCGCCGACTACTTCCGCCGCTGGCACCGTGACAAGGCCAACTCCGGCGGTCTCATGGTCCACAAGGCGACCCATCACTTCGACCTGCTCAACTGGTGGGTCGGCTCGGTGCCCGAAACCGTGTACGCGCACGGCCGGTTGTTCTTCTACGGCAGCGAGAACGGCGAGCGTCACGGGTACACGCACGACGGCAGGTTCGATGTCGATCTGGAGCAGAACGCCTGGCTCAAGAAGCTCTACGTCGACGCACGGCACGAGGACGGCTATCGCCGCGACCAGAACCCGTTCGAGCCCGGCGTGTCCATTGAGGACGACATGTCCGTGCTCGTGCGCTACGCCAGCGGGGCGAATCTGACCTACCACCTCACGGCCTATTCGCCGTGGGAGGGCTACCGGCTGATGGTCAACGGCAGCAGGGGTCGTCTCGAACTGGAGGTCGTCGAGAACTCCTGGGTGTCGGGTCAGGACCCGTCTGTGCACGGCGTCGCCGCAAACCCCGAGCAGGGGTGGGCGAAGCTCTCGGTGCAACGGCTGTTCGCCGAACGCGAGGACATCCCGCTGGAGTACGACCGGCACGGGCACGGTGGCGCCGACCAGCGCATGGTCGACGCGCTGTACGGCCCCGCCGGGCAGGAGGACCCGCTCGGGCGCAAGGCGACGCACTACGACGGCACGCTCTCCCTGCTGACCGGGTTCGCCGCCAACCGCAGCTTCGAGACCGGGCAGCCGGTCCACGTCGCCGACGTCCTCGACCTCCGATAGCGGTCACCGTGGTCCCGGCGCCATTGCCCGTTCGGGTGGCTGTGTTGACGCTTCGGGCGCCGTTGGTGCCGGGATGCTGCCGCAAACGAGTCTTGGTTGGCGCGGCGCATTGAAATTACCGGCACCTCGGCTGATGCTGGTGGCCGCGTTGGTGGCGGAGTCCGCCCGAGAAGGGTGAGAGCGATGCGTGTTGCGCTGGTCGGTGCTCGGGGACATGGGGCGCGGCACGTGGAGAACCTGGTCCGGCTCGGCCACGACGGGCTCGCCACGTTCGTCGGCGTGGTCGACGTGGCGGACGTCGACGTGCCGGTGCCGTCCTACCCCGATCTGCCGTCGCTGGCGGCCGAGCTCCACCCCGAGGTCGTCGTGGTCTCCTCACCGCCCGCGACACACCGCGACCACGTGCTGGCGGCGTTCGAACTGGGCTGCGACGTGCTGGTCGAGAAGCCGGCGGTGCTGTCGGTGACCGACTTCGACGAGATCTCCGCGGTGGCGCTGGACCGCGGCATGGTGTGCCAGATCGGCTTCCAGACGCAGGGCACGGGCTCGTACCGGCGGCTCTGCTCGTTGATCGGCTCCGGGGCGCTGGGCGACATCACGGGCATCGGCGCCGCCGGGCGCTGGGTGCGCTCGGACTCCTACTACGAGCGCTCCGAGTGGGCGGGACGGCAGGGCGAGGACGGGACGCTCGTCAACCCGTTCGCGCACGCGCTGCAGAACGCGCTGCTGCTCGCCGATGTCGAGGAACGAGCCGACATTGCTGTCGAACTGGAGTTGTACCGGTGCCGCGACACGATCAGTGCGGACGACACGGCCTGTGTCCGGGTGACGGCTGATGGTGCGCCGCCGGTCGTGGTCGCCACCACGCTCTGCGCGGCGACATCGTTGCCACCGGTCGTCCTGGTGCACGGGACGCTCGGGCAGGCCGTCTGGTGGTACGACGACGACAGGCTGACGGTCAACGACCACCGCATGGCCGTGGCACCGTCGGTCGACCTCCTGGAGAACCTCATCCGGCACCGGCAGACCGGCGAGCCCCTGGTCGCGCCGCTGGCCGCCGCGCGGGCGTTCACGTCGATCGCCGAGCAGTGCGGCAAGGCCGACGTACCGCTGCTGCCCGCCCGCCGCGTCGGTGAACGGGTGGTGCTCGACGGCATCGACGAGGTCGTCGTGCGGGCGGCCGAGAAGATCGCGACCTTCACCGAGCTGGGCTGCGGTTTCGGCAGGTAGCCGGCTACCGGGGAGACGGCAGCGGAGGCCAGCCAGGGTCCTTCGGAACCGGCCGCTGGACCGGGTCACGCCCGGCCCACCATCCGGCCGCGACGACCAGGACCAGGCTCACCGCCGCGAGGACCAGACCGAGCCCGATGGCGGGATCACGCTCGGTCGGCTGACCTGCGGTCCAGCCGAAGACGGGACCTAGGAATGCCAGGCCGGTCAGCACGGCGGCGGCGCCGACCACCAGCACGCGTGATCGGCGCAGCACCCCCACCGTCATCGTGAGCCCGGTACCGGCGATGACCTGGAACAGCGCCACCACCAGCCCCAGCCCGATCGTCGCGGTGGAGTTGCTGAAGAACGACACCATGGCGGTGAGCGGGACAGCCCCCACGAGGAGAAGGCCGGCCGGAAGTACGGCGACGAGGCCATATCCGGTACGGGCACGAGCTCGGCCGGCCGCCACCGACACCCCGATCAGCAGGGCGAGCAGGGCGATCAGTCCGGCATCGATGATCTCCTCCCCGAGCCCGTGGCCGAACGCGGTGAGCGGCACCGGCCGGATTTCCAGCCCGGTCTCGGCGACCACGACCGGTACGCGGCGCCAGGTGCCGTCGACGCCGCAGACCGCCAGACCCTCCGCCCCGTTGGCCACGAACACCTCGTGCCCACCTGGGACGGCGCGGACCAGGACCTCCACACTGGCGACCTCGCCAGGGCGCTCGAACCCGCGGGGAAACCGGTGCTGGCTCAGGACGAACGGCCACCGGGCGGCCGGCACCTCCCACGCGGTGCGCCAGGTCCGGCCGTTGTCGGTCGTCTCGTCGACGCCGAGCAGGCGGCCCCCGCGTGCCGACTTCGCATAACCGGAGAGGTCACCGCCGCCGTGCACGCGGTAGCAGTGTGCGGGGTCATCGGGTACGCAGGCTTCGGTCTTCCGCTGACGCTGCGGTGGCGACGTCAGCAGGCTCTCCGGGGTCTCCGGCACAGGCGTCCAGTCGCCGACGCCCGACGCAGAGGTGTAGGTCCGCCTGTCCACCTGGATCATCACCCGCGTGCCGCCCTCGTCCGCGCCGGTCACGGAGTCGACCGACGGGACCGTGTCGCCGGGCGCCGACGTCGCGGCGATCGCCAGGACCGCGAACGGCACCGCGACCAGCACCCGCACCCTGGAAACCAGACCGTCCGGCAGCGGCGGGGCCGCCGACACCCGGCGCCAGGCCCACCAGGCGAGGCCCAGCGCGGGCAGCGCGACCAGGTCGGCCGGATCGGCCAGGACGCCCGAGGGCCCGTTGACGACCGACCACGCCGCCGACGCGACCTCGGCGCCCGCGGGGGTCAGCTTGACCACCGCGAATCCGGCGCCGGTCAACAGCACCGAAACTCCGGCGGCGATCCGGTCGGCGAGGAACAGGCTCACCAGCAGCCCGAGCACCGGCGGTGCCACCACCAGTCCGGCAACGTCGCTGAGCTTGCCGGTGACGAGCCCCGGCCACGCCTGCTTGAACACGTGGTCGTTGAGCAGCAGCACCACGGTGGCGCCGACTGTCAGCGGATGTGCCACCCAGCGCAGAAACCCCCCAGTTCGCATCGGTACAGCCTGCGGTGCGCCGATCACGGCCGTGACACGGCTCAGCGCCAGATCGGCGCAGGCCAGCGGGCCTCGGACAGCACCAGCCGCTCGCCGAGTACCCTGCGCGCCCAGGTCCGTACTTACCGGGGGTGGTCGTGAGCGCCTACATCGACCTGAAGGACGTCCGGGTCACCGGCTACGTCAGCATGGGCCTGATCGCGCTGGTCGCCGCCGAGTCGATCTGGGGCACGATCAACGACTGGCAGGGCGGCTCGTCGTCGTGGAGCTTCCTTGCCATCATGCTGGTCGTGCCGGCGGGCGTGGCGTCCATCGTGTGGTTCCGCGGTGTGACCCACAATGCCGAGGCGATCGCGTTGCACGGCGTGCGGACGGTCTCGCAGGTATGGAAGGCGAGCGACCCGGCGCAGCGCGAAGTGCCGTTCGCCCAGCGCGTGGCGAGCCCGTTGATCAAGCCCTGGCAGTACGCGTTCCTCGCCATGGTGCTGTGCGACGTGCTCGAGTCGTTGCTGCTCGACACCCCCTTCTACGTGGTGTTTTCGACCCTGTCGACGTTGTGCGCGATCGGTGCGGGCGGGCTCGCGTGCTTCCTCGTCTTCCGCATCTCGATCATGCAGCGGAGGTTCGCGGTACCTCAACGCAAACGCGGCTAGGTTGGGGTATACTTCTTTGTTGGTTGCAGTTTCGTGTTCGTGTCTTACACGCTCGCCTAACTTCAGTTGCGAGTGCTTCTCCTTCTTCACGGTTGGGGCAAGGCTCATGACCAACCACGGAGTGGCCGCACAGTGCGGCTCGCTCTTCAGTAATCAAGGAGAAGCAGTACATGGCAAACGGCACCGTCAAGTGGTTCAACGCTGAAAAGGGCTTCGGCTTCATCGCCCCCGAGGACGGCGGCGCTGACGTCTTCGTTCACTACTCGGCCCTCAACGGCGGCGGCTACCGCAGCCTCGAGGAGAACCAGAAGGTCTCGTTCGACATCACGCAGGGCCAGAAGGGCCCGCAGGCGACGAACGTCACCGCTCTCTGACGTTGTTTCACCCCGAAGGGCCTCCGGAGTTTTCCGGGGGCCCTTCGGGCGTTTCCGGGCCCGCTCCGCACCGTGTCGTGCTCATCGGGTTTTCGTTGGTGGTGTGGCCCGGAACGTTGCCGGGGGAATTCGCGGTCAGACGCGCCGCGAGGTGCCCTGCTGAGCGTGGATTACCTCGCCGACGTTCCGGGTCGCTCCACTAGCCTGACCCGATGCCGTTGCTCGGACCAGCTGATCCGCTGCCGCACGTGCCCCGGCGCATCCTCGTCGCCGGCAACGCCGGATCCGGCAAGTCGACGCTCTGCCTGCGCATCGCCGAGCAGCGCGAACTGCGGCGGGTCGAGCTGGACAGCCTCTACTGGGGTCCGCAGTGGACGCCGCGGCCGGAGTTCTTCGCGGAGGTCGCCGCGTTCGCACAGGACGACCACTGGGTTACCGAATACCAGTACCGGTCGGCACGGCCCGCGTTGCTCGCCAGGGCGGACACGGTGGTGTGGCTCGACCACCGGTTCCCGGTGGTGATGGGACGGCTGGTGAGTCGCACGATCAGACGTCGCGCGGCAGGGGTGGAGTTGTGGAACGGTAATCGGGAGTCGTCGCTGTGGTCGGCGTTCACCGACCCGGAGCACATCCTGCGGTGGGGCTGGAAGAGCTACCGGCGCAACCGGGCCAGGGTGCTCGCCCTGGTCGACGACGTGGTGGTCGTGCGGCTGCGCGGGCAGGCGCAGGTGGAGCGGTGGCTCTCGGGACCGCTCGCCTCGGTCGGGGAGGAGCGTGCTCGGTGAGAACTGCGCTGGTGCTCGGCGGGACAGGCATGCTGGCAGGCTGCGCGGGCCAGCTCGTGGCACGTGGATGGCGGGTGGTGCTGCCCTCACGCACGCAGCCGCTGATGGCCGACGACGGTCCCGGACGGGCGGCGCGGGCGTCGCTCTCACTGGGCCATCGGCCGACGTGGGTGCGGGCGGACTGGGCGGAGCCCGCCAAGCTCGCGTCGGAGGTCGAGTACGAGCTCGACGGCCACCTGGTGAACCTGCTCGTGGCGTGGGTGCACGACAGCTATCGCGTGAGCGTCCTCAACGCCGTGCGACACCTTCTCGCAGAAGGAGCGCCGGTGGTGGAGGTGCACACGTCCGCGCCGGTGCCCGACCCAGTGCTCCCGCACCCGACGCAGCAGGTGTTGCTCGGTCACTTCGCCCACGACGCCACGCTGCGCACGAACCGTGCGGTGCTGCAGGCCGTCGAACGAGGACTGGAGGGACGGGTGCCCTCGCTGCACCACGAGGACGCCCGCTGAAGCCCTACCGGACCTCGGTCTTCACGATCCTGGCCCGGCCGATCTCCGCCAGCACCTTGATGCCGGCCGCGACGTCCACGAGCTGGCGGACGACCAGGTCCTCGTTGCGGAGGTCCGCGATCTTCTGCCTCGTCTCCGTGACGAACTCGAACTCCGCGACCTCCGCCGCCTCGATCTCGGCGACCTTCTGGAAGTCCTTGCTGAAGTCCAGCACCACCTCCGCGCCGTCGAGGACCACCAGCTGGTAGTCCGACGGCACGTCGGAGGAGAAGCCCTTCTGGAACACGCCGCTGACCTTGATGCCCTCGGCTGTCTCCTCCAGGTCGAGCACGCCGTCGACGGGCGTGAACAGCGCTTCCTGGAAGTCGGCGGTGGCCTTCACCGGCTCGGGCTCGGCCAGCGCCGGGGAGGCCGTGAGGGCGATGGTCGCGAGCAGGGCGGTGGCGATGTTCAGCAGTTTCGGCATGTCTTCGTTCGTACCGGCGGGCAGGTGGCCCTGCTCGCTCAAACGCGTCGCTCGTTCGGGGGTGACTCCGCGCGCTCAGCTCTAACGCGCCGAACGCATCCCGCGCACCAGCAGCATGACCGACTCGCGCACGTCCGCCCGTGACCGCTCCGGCTGGAACACCTGCCAGTCCAGCGCGATCACGAGCAACGTGCCGAACAACGCCGCCGACGCGGTGCCGACCTCGACCCCCGCGGGCAGGCGGCCCGCGTCGGCCAGGCGCTTCATCTGGCCGCGCACGATCGAGACGATGTCGTCGCGCAGCAACGAGAGAGTGCCGTGCCATTGGCCCGGTGTGCGCCACAGCTCCGAGACGAGGAGCTGGCCGAACGCCGGGTACTCGGCCCAGAAGCCGAGCATCTCGTCGACCAGCGCCTCCAGCGAGTCCTCGGACCCCTCCGCGGACCGCAGCCGGCCCGCGAGGATCTCCACGCCGTGGTGCAGCAGCGCTTCGACCAGGGCGTCCTTCGAGGCGAAGTTGTAGTAGATCGTGCCCTTGGCGACGCCCGCCTCCGCGGCGATCTCGTCGACCGTCACCGAGGCCGCGCCCCGTTCGCCGACGAGCTTCAACGCCGCGTCGAAGAGCTTCTGCCTGGTCGCCGTCGTCCGCGCGCTCACAGCACGAGCTCCGGCTTCAGCTTGGATGCTGTCCACACGCGCTGCTTGTAGGCCGCCACGGACGTCAAGGCTAGGGCTCCGACCAGCCAGGCGAGAAGGATGAGGGCGTCCTTTCCGACGCTGCCCAGGTCACCGCCGTACATCAGGTGGCGCAGGCCGTCGACCGCATAGCCCATCGGCAGGCCGTAGTGCAGCGGGTACAGCGGCACCGGGATCGTCTGCCACGGGAACGTGCCACCCGCGCTGACCAGCTGGAGGATCAGCAGGATCAGGCCGAGGAACTTGCCGACGGCGCCGAACGCGGCGTTCAGCGCGTGCAGGATCGCCACGAACGTCAGCGACATCAGCGCGAGGAACCCGAACGTGCCGATGGGGTTCGACGGCTCGATGTCCACTACGAATCGCACGACCGTGAACATCACGAGCACCTGCACGATGCCGAGCAACGCACCCGGCAGCCAACCGCCCAACGCGACCCTGAGCGCTGACTGACCGGCGGCGAGCGCACGGCGTGAGAGCGGGCGCAGCAGCAGGAACAGCACGAACGCGCCGATCCACGTCGCCAGGCCCAGGAAGAACGGGGCGAGGCCGGCGCCGTACGTGGCGGCCTTCGTCTGGGACAGCCCGCGCACCGCCACCGGGTCGCCGATCGCCTGCGCGATGGCCGCCCGGGTCGGGTCGTCCTGGTTCGGGATCTTGTCCACGCCACCGGACAGGCCGTCCCGCAGCTGCACCGATCCGTCGGCCAGTTTCGCGGCGCCGTCCTTGAGCTGCGGCGTTCCCTGCGCGGCCGTCTGCAGGCCCTCACGGAGCCTGGTGGCGCCGTCGTCGAGCTTCGCGATGCCGTCGACCAGCCCCGGCATCTTCGCCGAGAGCTGCTCGGCGCCGTCGGCGACCTGGTCCGCGCCGGTGGCAAGCTTGCGCAGGTCGCCGGCGGCACCCTGGACCTTGCCGTTGGCATCGTCGACCGGCTTGCGCACCTGACCGATCGTGGTCAGCACGTTCTGCACCTGGTCCTCGGTGAATCCCAAGGCGCGCAACCGTTCCGCGATGTCGCCGTCTGCCTGGTCGAGCACGCCGACGAGGGCCTGGGCCTTCTTCGCGTACTCCTCGGCCTGGGTCGCGGCGGTCTCGTTGCCGTTCGCGACCTGGCGGGCCCCGTCGGCGATCTTCCTCGCGCCGTCGGGCAGCGGCGCGGTCTGGGAACGCAGCTCCCGTGTGCCGCCATTGAGCTGCGCGGCACCGGTGGAGAGCTGTTGAACGCCCTTGTCCAGCTCGGTGATCTTGTCGCGCAGCTCGGCGTTGCCGTCCGCGAGCTGCTTGGCGCCGTCGACGGCCTTGGCGGTCTCCTGGCGGATCGTGGAGAAGCCGAGCAACAGCCTGTCCGCGGCCTCGGTGGAGACCTTCGCGGTCACCGCGCGGCGCACCTCGGAGACGACCTGGTTCGCGATCGTGCTGCCCAGGTAGTTGTTGGCGTCGTTGGTCGTCAGGGTCAGCACGCCCTGGCGCGGCTTGTTCTGCTCCGCGGACGTGAGCGCCTCGGAGAAGTCCTCCGGCAGCGTGAGGGCGAAGATGTACTCGCCCTTCCGGACGCCCTCGTCGGCGTCGTCGACGACCTTCCAGTTGAACTTCTTGCCGTTGAGCAGCTCGTCCGCGACGTCCTTGCCCGCGTTGAGGTCCTTGGCGCCCTTGTCCTTCACGACCAGTGCGGCGGGCACGTGGTCGAGGTTCGCGTACGGGTCCTTGTTGGCGTACAGGTAGAGCGACGCGTACAGCAGGGGCACGAGCGCCAGTGCCAGAACGGCGAGTTTGGGCAGCTTGCCGGACGTGACCCGGCGAAGTTCGTTGAAGGCCATGCGTAGGGCGCTCATGCGGTGATCTCCATCTTGGTGTTGTCCTCACCAAGGCGCGCGTGCGGGATGTCGAGGATGTGGGCGGAGGAGTTCGAGCACAGGACGACGACGGACCGTTCGGGGGTCACGTGGTCGTGGGCCAGGGCGAACCACTCGCGCGGGTCGGGGTGGTAGCGGTCGGGGCAGTCGAGGACGAGCGCCGTCACGCCCGGACGTGACGCGGCCAGTTCGAGGAGCACCGCGCACCGCGTCCGCGCCGGAACGTGCTCGAAGCGCTTGTCCGCGTGCTCGTCGGCGGCGTGCTGCACCAACCAGTCGTGCACCGCCTTCTTGCCGGACGGCATGCCGTTCATCGCGAGCTCCTCGCCGACGACGGCGGACAGGCTCAGCGCCTCCTCCGGCTCGTTCACCTCGGGGGCGTCGACCAGGACGACGCGCTTGCGCAGCGTCTTCGCGTCCGGGGACACGGTGCCCGTCGAGGGCTTGATGCGGCCGGAGAGCAGCAGGCCGAACGCCGTGTGACCGGTGCCGGGCTCGCCCGCGACCAGCGTGAGCTCGCCGGGCTGCACGGTCAGCGAAGTCGGCCGGAGCAGGGGACCATGGCCCCCGTTGACGCCTGCGCGACTTGCGTGGATCTCCACGGCTTTACCTTCCTTTTAAACTGACCGGTCAGTACAAATTCTCGCGCAGACCTCGGCGCCCTGCAACTCGGACATAGGTCACCTAAGGGCTGACGCGGGGCGTACTTCCCAGACGGTCCACAGCGGCCGGTAGCCCTGACGGGGCCAGAAGACGCTGCTCAGCGGGTTCGGCGGGTTGTAGTAGAGGTACGTGCCGACCGTGCCCATCCGGTGAAGTTCCTGGTGGGCGTAGGCGAGGAGCTGCTGGCCGATGCCGGTGCCACGGGCGCCCGGCAGGACCGAGACGCAGTTCACATAGCCCCAGCGGCCGCGGGGGAGTCTGGCGGCCGCGGCCGTGCCGGGTTCGGACGACACGATCGCGCACTCGGCGAGCGCCACCGCGATGCCGTCGCGCTCGGCGAGCCAGATGGGGCTCGCGTTCTCGAGTCGCTCGATCAGCGCATGGCGTTTCACCTGGGCGGCGTTCGGGCGCACGATCGTCGAGCCGACGTAGGAGGAGTACTCCAGCTCCGTGAGCGACAGCTCCAGCACGGTCTCCAGGTCGTGCGGGGTCGCACGGCGCATCGTCAGCGTGCGCGAGATGTGCTGTGCCGGAGTCCTCAGGCGCACGGCGAGCACGGACAGCGGCACGAGTCCGTGGTCGAGGAACGCCCGTGCGGCTTTGGTGTCGCGGCTCGGCCAGTGCACGACGCACGCCGTGTCGTCGTGCACTTCCTGCGTGTCGAGGTGCCGGCGGAAGCGGGTGAGCAGCGCGTCCATGCCCTGGGACTCGCCGACGAGCGGCAGCATCTCCCACACCTCGGCCGCCGACCACAGCCGCGTGGTCGTGTGCGGCTCGAAGCTCTGGTGGCTGATGATCCCGGCCACGCGGGTGCCGTCCGCCAGCGCCGCCGAGATGACGTGGCCGTCCGTGGGCGGTTCGGTGGCGGGCGGAAGCAACGGGTCCAGTGAGGCGAAACGGGCTGACTGGGCCGCCACTAGTCCGCGTGCCGAGGTCATGGCAGGTGAGATTACGACGTCAGGCGGGTCCGGAAGATCGCGGTGCCGGGGAAGAGCTTGCCGCGCAGCGGGCTCCACTGGCCCCAGTTGCGCGTGTGGCCCTTCGGCCATTCGGGTTCGACCAGGTCCTCGAGCACGAAACCGGTGTTCGTGAGCGCCCGGACGTAGTCGCCGAGCGTGCGGTGGTGCTCGACGTAGGTCGCCTTGCCCTCCTCGTCCACCTCTACATAGGGCGTGCGGTCGAAGTACGACTGCGTGACGGTGAGACCGAGCGGTCCGGGGTCGTCGGGGAAGATCCACCTCATCGGGTGGTTGACCGCGAACACCCAGGGCGCGCCGGGCCTGAGCACACGGGCGACCTCACCGAAGACCTCCTGGACGTCCGCCACGAACGGCACGGCGCCGAACGCGCTGCACGCGGCGTCGAAGGAGTCGTCCCGGAACGGCAGCTGGTCCGCGCTGGCCTGGACGAGCGGCACGTCGATGCCGGTCTCGGCGTTGTTCCTGCGGGCGTGGCGGAGCATGCCGGCGGAGATGTCGAACGCGGTGACGTCGGCCTTGTTCTCCTTGAGCCAGCGGGCGCACATCGCACTGCCGCAGCCCACCTCCAGGATGCGCTGACCAGCGATTTCACCCAGGAACCGGGCATCGGCCTCGCGCAGGCCCTCCGGGCACCACACGAAGTCCGCCGCGCCGAGGAACTCGCCGTGCGTCTCGTGGTAGTCGTCGGCGTCCGCGTCCCACCAGATCTGGTTCGCCACGCGCGACTCCGCGGCGTCCGCCCCGCGCTTGACGATGCCGGCGGTACCGAGCGCTTGTTCCGCGCTCGCGTGCTGGTTGGACACACTGCTCCTTCACATGGGGGCTGGTTTGCTTGCGCGTCTCACGGCCGCGTACGATATCGCGTGCGTAGTGGGTTAGCGCTGCCCATGATCCAGAAGTGCCGGCTTTCCAGGTCTCTGAGTCGCTGCGCGCGCACCACCACCCAGCCAATCGATGCCAATCCGTACCGGAGCCACCTACCTAATGTCCACCGACACCACCACCGCCCCCGTTGCCGCTGCTCCCAAGCAGGTCGCGATCAACGACATCGGGACGGAGGAGGACTTCCTCGCAGCTATCGACTTGACGATCAAGTACTTCAACGATGGCGACATCGTTGAGGGCACCATCGTCAAGGTCGACCGGGACGAGGTCCTGCTCGACATCGGCTACAAGACCGAGGGCGTCATCCCCTCGCGTGAACTGTCGATCAAGCACGACGTCGACCCCAACGAGGTTGTCAAGGTCGGTGACGAGGTCGAGGCGCTTGTTCTCCAGAAGGAGGACAAGGAAGGCCGTCTGATCCTCTCCAAGAAGCGCGCCCAGTACGAGCGCGCGTGGGGCACCATCGAAGCCCTCAAGGAGAAGGACGAGCCCGTCAAGGGCACGGTCATCGAGGTCGTCAAGGGTGGTCTCATCCTCGACATCGGCCTCCGCGGCTTCCTCCCCGCCTCGCTCGTCGAGATGCGTCGCGTCCGCGACCTCCAGCCGTACGTCGGCCGTGAGCTCGAGGCGAAGATCATCGAGCTGGACAAGAACCGCAACAACGTGGTCCTGTCCCGCCGCGCGTGGCTGGAGCAGACCCAGTCCGAGGTCCGCAGCGAGTTCCTCAACCAGCTGCAGAAGGGCCAGGTCCGCAAGGGCGTCGTGTCCTCGATCGTCAACTTCGGTGCCTTCGTGGACCTGGGTGGCGTCGACGGTCTCGTCCACGTGTCGGAGCTGTCCTGGAAGCACATCGACCACCCGTCCGAGGTTGTCGAGGTCGGCCAGGAAGTCACCGTCGAGGTCCTCGACGTCGACATGGAGCGCGAGCGCGTGTCGCTGTCGCTCAAGGCGACGCAGGAAGACCCGTGGCGCCAGTTCGCCCGCACCCACGCGATCGGCCAGATCGTGCCGGGCAAGGTCACCAAGCTGGTTCCGTTCGGTGCGTTCGTCCGCGTGGACGAGGGCATCGAGGGCCTGGTCCACATCTCCGAGCTGGCCGAGCGCCACGTGGAGATCCCGGAGCAGGTCGTCCAGGTCGGCGACGACGTCATGGTCAAGGTCATCGACATCGACCTCGACCGTCGCCGCATCTCGCTGTCGCTCAAGCAGGCCAACGAGGGCTTCACGGTCGACACCGAGTTCGACCCGACCCAGTACGGCATGGCCGCCGAGTACGACGACCAGGGCAACTACATCTACCCCGAGGGCTTCGACCCGGAGACCCAGGAGTGGCAGGACGGCTTCGACAAGCAGCGTGAGGAGTGGGAGCGCCAGTACGCCGAGGCGCACACTCGTTACGAGGCCCACATGAAGCAGATCCGCAAGGCCGCCGAGGCCGAGGAAGAGGCTTCGGCCGAGGGTGCGGGCAACTACACCTCCGGTGGCGAGGCTCCTTCCACGTCCGTGGGCGCGCCGGCTCAGTCCGGTGGCACGCTTGCCTCCGATGAGCAGCTTGCTGCTCTGCGGGAGAAGCTGTCGGGCGGCATGTGAGTCGCTAGTTAGACCTTCGAAGGCCCCTGCACCCGGTTTTGGGTGTGGGGGTCTTTGTTGTTTTGGGGCACGGCTGTTGTGGGTGGTTGGGTTGCGGGCGGCGGCCGGGTGGGCGGCGGCCGGGTGGGTGGCGACCGGGAGGGTGGTCGGGCTTGCGGGCCGAGACCGGGCGGGTGGTCGCCTTTGCGTGCCGCGACCGGGCGTGCCGCGACCGGGCGGGTGGTCGCCTTGCGGGCGGCGAGCTTGCGGTTGCGTGCTTCCCCTGGGGCTCTGCCCCAGACCCCGGCAATCTGATCAGGGGGTAGCGCCGCACGTAGGTAGATGGCACGCCTGTTGCTGTGGGCGGCTGCCTGTTGCTTTGAGGGACGCTCCTATAGATGTCAAGCAGTGAGTGCGAGGTCTTTCATGATCGCTGTGTGGGCTTCGCGGAGGATATAGCGCTTGAGGCAGCGGATGATGTCGCGTTTGGTGAGGCCTTGTTCGGTGCGTCGTTGCAGGTAGGCCTGGGTGCGTGGGCAGTAGCGCAGGCGGACGACGGCGACGATGTGCAGGACGCGGTTGGCTTGGCGTTCGCCGCCTTTGTTGAGGCGGTGGCGGTCGGTTCGTCCGGATGAGGCGGGTAGTGGGGCGACGCCGCAGAGTTTGGCGAAGGAGGCTTCGCTGTGCAGGCGTTCGGGGTTGTCGCCGGCGGTGACGAGGAGCTG
>NZ_FNET01000032.1 GCF_900100275.1 Lentzea albidocapillata subsp. violacea | reverse complement strand
GAAGTCCGGTCGCTACCTGAAGGTCACCGGCACCAGCCTCAGCACGGACGACAACGGGCACTACCGCATGCAGTTCGCCGAGATCGAGGCCTACGGCGCGAGCTTGGCCACCGGCAAGACCGTGTCCTCGGCCAGCTCGATCGAAGCGCCGCCAGGGTGGGGTCGTCGCAACGCCACCGACGGGATCCGTGTCAACACCGGCAACGACACCTCCGGGTGGACGAGCGGTAGCGGGCCCGCGGACCGCAGCGAGTCGGTCACCGTCGATCTCGCCGCACCGACCGCGGTCAACCGGGTGGACCTGCTGCCCAGGGCCGACCAGCTTGACGGCCGTTCCGGCTTCCCGTCCGCCGTCACCATCGAGGTGTCCGGTGACGGTCAGACCTGGACCACGGTGGCAACCGGAGCGGGCATCGCGACTCCCGGGCAACCTGGCCGGTCGTTCCCGATCCCGACCTCGACAACCCGCTACCTCAAGATCACCGGGACCGGGTTCGGCGCGGACGCCTTCGGCGACTACTACCTGCAGTTCGGTGAGATCGAAGCCTGGTGACCGAGTGGCCAGGGCAGTCGCCCTGGCCACTCTTCTTGCTCAGTAGGCGGGGCACCGGGAGCATGTCCCGGTGCCCCGCCTTCGTCCGTCCACGGGACTTGCCCGTCTCAGGCAGTCGAGGCCGAGTATTGGGCGCCGTCCGGCACGTAAGTCAGCCGGACGCGGCCGGACAGGCCGTCGCGGAAGCTGCGCACGTCCGCAGGGGGCCGATCCGGTGCTCGCGGCCGTACCCGAACCGGACGATCCGGCGGCGGCGTTGACCGGACTCGGTCGTGCGCGGGCCAAGGCGGGCGCCGGACTGGCCGAGACGTTGCTGGACCTCGCCGCGGTGCACTCGGTGCTCAACGAGCCGCACCGCGCTCGGGCGCTGAACCCCTGGAACCCGGACGCCAAGGACCACGCCGACACGCTCCTCTGCGCACCTCACGTGCTCACCTCGACGAAGAGGCGCCTGATCGTCAGCCGGACCACTCGCCGAACGGGTCCGCGGAGTGACCGACGAGCTCCGCGATCGACTTCAGCACGCGCGTCGGCCGGTACGGGAACATCTCGGCGGACTCCGCGGTGAAGACCCCGGACAGCACGAGGATGGTCGACAGGCCCGCTTCCAGGCCTGACCGCACGTCGGTGTCCATCCGGTCGCCGATCATCAGCGCCTGCTCGGAGTGCGAGCCCAGGGTGCGCAGGGCCGAGCGCATCATCAGCGGGTTGGGCTTGCCGACGTAGTAGGGCTCACGGCCGGTGGCGCGCTCGATCAACGCCGCCACGGCGCCGGTCGCGGGCAGCGAACCCTCGCGGGACGGGCCGGTGGCGTCCGGGTTGGTCGCGATGAACTTCGCGCCCTCCTCGACCAGGCGGATGGCCTTGGTGATCGCGGTGAAGCTGTACGTGCGGGTCTCGCCGAGCACGACGTAGTCCGGGTCGCGGTCGGTCAGCACGTAGCCGATCTCGTGCAGCGCCGTGGTGAGGCCGGCCTCGCCGATGACGAACGCCGAGCCGTTCGGGCGCTGCGAGTCGAGGAACTTCGCCGTGGCCAGCGCCGAGGTCCAGATGGACTTCTCCGGGATGTCGAGGCCCGTGCGTTGCAGGCGTGCGCGCAGGTCCCGTGGCGTGTAGATGGAGTTGTTCGTGAGCACGAGGAACGGGGTCTCCGACGCCCGCAGCTCCGCGACGAACTCGTCCGCTCCCGGGATCAGGTGCTCCTCGTGCACGAGGACGCCGTCCATGTCCATCAAGTAGTGCCACATGGGCCTAAGTATCGATCACGCGCCTGCGAAACGTCTCGGTCTGGAGCTTGAGATAACGCTCGATCACCTGAAGTTCGTCGTCGTCGAAGTGGCCGAGAACCTCGACGAGGCTGTCGCGGGCCTTCTCGAACGGCGCGCCGAGCTTGTCCAGGTCACCGGGCGTGACCTCGACCAGGACCTTGCGGCGGTCATGGGGATCACGGACACGACGGACATATCCGGCACGCTCGAGGCGATCGATCACGCCCGTGACGGCACCGGTGGAGAGACCGGACAGGTCGGCGATCCGGCCCGCGGTGAGCGGTCCGTCCGCCCGCATGGCGAGATCGAGGCACTTCTCGTCTGTCGCGGACAGGCCCATCTGCTCGGCGACCCGAGCGTGGAACATGACGGTGAGCGCGCTCTGCTCCCGCATGTACCAGGTGAACCTCTCCAGCACCTCGGGTTCCATGCCAAACATCTTAGCCGCTAAGACATTTGATTGTCAGAGTGCTCCAAATGGGCGGAACGTGAGAAACCTCGTTTGTGGAGTCACCTACAAGGAGTTGTTCATTAAGCTGAACAAGGTGACAGCAGTGGAGTTGGGACTACCCATCGTGCGGGGCACGCCGGACGCGTCCGCACGTCCGGACACGCCGCTGCTCGTCGACAGGTTCGGGCGGGTGGCGAAGGACCTCCGGGTCTCGCTGACCGACCGGTGCAACCTGCGCTGCACCTACTGCATGCCCGCCGAGGGCCTCGACTGGTTGCAGAAGGACGAGCTGCTCACCGACGCCGAACTGATCCGGCTCATGCGCATCGCCGTGGTCGACCTGGGCGTCTCGGACATCAGGTTCACCGGCGGCGAGCCGTTGCTGCGGCGGGGCCTGGAGCAGGTCATCGCCGCGACGGCCGAACTCGAACCGCGTCCGCGCATGTCGATGACCTCGAACGGCATCGGGCTCTCGCGGCGCGCGCAGTCGTTGAAGGACGCCGGCCTGAACCGGATCAACGTCTCGCTCGACACCCTCGATCCGGACAGGTTCGCGACGCTGACCAGGCGCGACCGCATCACGGACGTGCTGGACGGCCTCGACGCCGCCCGCGCGGCCGGGCTGGAGCCGGTGAAGGTCAACTCCGTGCTGATGCGCGGACTGAACGAGGACGAGGCCGTCCCGCTGCTGCGGTTCTGCGTCGAGAACGGCTACCAGCTGCGGTTCATCGAACAGATGCCGCTCGATGCGCAGCACGGCTGGACGCGCACGAACATGGTCACGGCCGATGAGATCCTCACGATGCTCTCGACCGCGTTCACCCTGACCCCGTCGGAGGTCCCGCGCGGCGGTGCGCCGGCCGAACGCTGGCTGGTCGACGGCGGCCCCGCGGTCGTCGGCGTGATCGCGTCGGTGACCAGGCCGTTCTGCGCCGCCTGCGACCGCACCCGGCTCACCTCGGACGGCCAGATCCGCAACTGCCTGTTCAGCCAGGGCGAGACCGACCTGCGCACGCTGCTGCGCGACGGCTCCCCCGACGCCGCGATCGCCGACGCCTGGCGTGCCACGATGTGGGCCAAGGCGGCCGGTCACGGCATCAACGACGCGGGCTTCTCGCAGCCCGACCGCCCCATGAGCTCCATCGGAGGATGACAGTGACGGCCGTGAAGATCCGCTACTTCGCAGGTGCGCGGGCCGCGGCCGGGGTGGCCGACGAGGACCTGCAGCTAGACGCCTCCGAACCCACCGTGGCGCTCGTGGTCAGCACCATCGGCGAACGGCACGGCTCGAAGCTCGGCAAGGTCCTCGCCGCGTCGAGCTTCCTGCTGGACGGCGTCGCCGTGCGCGACACGTCGGTGCGCGTGCCCGCCGGTTCTCAGCTGGACGTGCTGCCGCCGTTCGCGGGCGGCTGAGCGAGGATCTCCTCCGCTCGCGCCACCACGGCGCCCTGCTCGCGTGCCTTCGCGAGTTCCAGCGCCTCCCGCACGAGTGTCGCGTCATCGGTCGCCTCGGCCAGCGCGAGCACGGCCTTGGACTCCAGCAGCAGGTCACCGCTGTCCCGCACGTCCCGCAGCAGCTCCGTGGCAAGCGCCGGATCGTGCCTTGCGAGCTTCAGCTGCGCCTTACGGCGTCCGAGCGGGAAGTTGATCCGGTTCGCCAGTTCGATCGCGGTGTCCAGTTCGTCCAGCACGATCAACGCCTCGACCTCGACCCGTACCTCGTCGATCTTCCGTGCCAACTCGAGCCCCCGCGACGCCAAGGTCCTGGCCTTCTCGTGGTCACCGGCCAGGCCGGCCACCTCGGCCATGTTGATCAGCACGTTCGGCCTGGCTTCAGCCGAGATGGCCTGTTGGTAGCCGGTCCAGGCGGCCTCCAGGTGGCGCCGCGCCCGGTCGTACTCACCCAGGTCCGTGTGGACGACTCCGAGGTTCTCGTGGGCGACGGCGGTCTTGATCAGGAACCCGTGCTCCTCCGACAGCCGCACGGCCTCCTCGAAATACTCGATCGCCTTGCGCAGTTCGCCGCGGACACCGTGGACGGTGCCCAGGTTGGACAGCACGGTCAGGTAGAGGGGCGGGTGGCCCAGCGACACGCGCCGCGCCGCCTCCATGTCCGCGAGTGCACCGTTGAGGTCGTGGATGTCGCGCTTGACCAGCCCCATGTTGTTGAGCAGCGTGCCCTTCATGAGGTCCGAAGTGGCCAGCTCGGCTGCCGCGCCGTACGACTCCAAGGCTTGGGAGTAGGCGCCCAGCCTCCAGTGGAGGTGTCCGAGACCGTTGAGCATCGCGGTTTCGCGAACCCGGTCACCCGCCGCGCGCGCCGACGTGAGGCCCGCGACAAGCATCGTGCCTTGGTCTGTCCGGTAGCCGCAGTAGTTGAGGTAGCCGCGCAACGCGTCGGCGAGATGGGACGCGAACGGATGCGGCGCAACCTGCACCACTGCCACGAGCACGGCGCGTCTCGCGTCGAGCCACGCCCGCGCCTCGGCGGTGGTCGTGAAGGTGCGCCCTTCGAGGACGAGCGGCAACGGGTCCAGCCGGGTGACCGCTGGGGCGACGAGCTCTGCGGCGTGGCACGCGGTGCCCAAGTAGAACGACGTCAGCCGGAGCAGCGCGGGCGGTCCCTCGGAGCCCACCAGTTCGGAGGCGAAGAGCCGGATCAGGTCGTGCGCCTGGAACCGTTCTCCGGCCTCCTGCACGAGTCCGGACCGCACCAGCACCCGAACCAGCCACTCGCCGTCCTCAGTGGACAGATCACCGAGCACGAGCGCGTCCGGCAGGTCGAAGTCCGCGCCGGGGTGCGCGCCGAGCAAGCGAAACAGCCGTTGAGCGGCGCTCGGTAAAGCCTTGTAGGACAACGCGAACGCCGCCCGCACCGCCGCGTCGCCCTCGATCTCCAGCGCGTCCAGCCTGCCGTCGCCGCGCAGGTCGGCGAGGTAGTCCGGCAGGTGACGGTCGGCGAGGTGCGCGCCCGCGATGCGCAGCGCCAGCGGCAGGTTCGCGCACAACCTGATCAGCTCGGCGCGGTCGTCCACCGTGCCGTCGATCTTCAACCGGTCGAGCAACGCGCCGGCCTCGTCGTCGGCCAGCACGGCGAGTCTGGTCTGGCCGGGAAGCTCGTTGCGGCTGGTCACGATGGCCTTGCAGCCCTCGACGTCCGGCACGAGCGGGCTCAGCTCGGTGGCGTTGTCGAGCAGCACGAGCACGCGCCGGCCCTGCAGCTTCGCCCGGTAGAGCTCGACCTGCTCGTCCAAGTCCACGGGGATGTTCGCGGGCGGCACGCCGAGCGCGCGCAGGAACCGGCCGAGCGCCTGCTCGACGGTGACCGCCGGTCCCGTCGCGAACCCGCGCAGGTCGACGTGCAGCTGGCCGTCGGGAAACCGGTCGCGGACGCGGTGGGCGAGCCGGACCGCGAGCGCCGTCTTGCCGACGCCGGGAGGCCCGGTGATCGCGAGCACCGGCGAGTCCGTTGAACACAGCGCGGCGAGCTCTTCCTCGCGGCCGACGAAGTCCGGCAGGTCCGCGGGCAGCTGAGCAGGACCTGGCCTGCGCACGACGAGCCGGTAGCCGGACGCGTCGGTGACGATCTCGTCGTCGACGGACTGCCGCAGCCTGCGCACGAGGCTGCGCAACGCGGGCAGCGGTCCCGCCGGTGGTTCGTCGCCCCAGACCGCGCGGACGAGATCGCCGAACAGCACCGGCTGGCCGGCCTTCGCGAGCAACGCGCCGTGCAGCGTCTCCAGACGTGACTCCCTGCCCATCACGACATCATCGGGCAGTGGTCGCCTCGCGGAGTTCGCGGTCCGGGAGATGGCATTCGGCGCCCCGCCGGCAGAGCCCGCGCGATCTTCCCGCCGGCCACCGCTCGACCGTGAACGGCCGCCTCCGACGGCTCGACACGCGTGAGCCACGCCTCACTTTCCGTAATAGATCTCGGTCGATCTCGGAATGGAAACGGACCGATAACGACGCCTTTGAGCTGCGGTTTTGTAGGCTCCCCACAACGTTCCAAACCGTTACTGTGATGTGCATCACAGCTCGAAACATTTGGTGAGCGGGTCGGCGGTTACGTACGGTCGCTCCTCGGCTGGCCCGAACCAGTCACGAGCACCATCCGGAGGACCGAACACCGAACCCAGTCCGAGGGTTCTCCGGCACATACCCCGAGCGAGAGAAACCGCCGGACTGGGACGCAGGAACGCACCGGGCCCCGAACCCGAGTTCCTGGCCGCAGGTGAGGTGGACCGAGAGGCACATGGCTTTCAACCGAGGCAACAAGGGCAAGCAGAGTTCCGCCGCTCGCACTATCGCCAAGGTCGCGGCTGTCGGCATCATCGCCGGCGCCCCTCTGGGCCTGGCCGTTGGCACCGCCAACGCCGCCCCCGGAATGGACTGGGACGCACTCGCGCAGTGCGAGGCCAGTGGCAACTGGGCCGCCAACACCGGCAACGGCTACTACGGCGGTCTGCAGTTCACGCAGAGCACCTGGAACGCGAACGGCGGCCAGGGCAACCCGGCCAACGCCTCCCGCGCGGAGCAGATCCGCGTCGCGGAGAACGTCCTCCGCACCCAGGGCTCCGGCGCGTGGCCGTCCTGCAGCGCCCGTCTGGGCGCCTACGTGGGCAAGAGCGCCCCGGCCCCGCAGCAGAAGGCGCAGCCCCAGCAGCGTAAGGCAGCCACGCCGCAGCAGCGCCAGGCGCCGGTGCAGCAGGCACCGGTCGTGCAGCTCGCTGGCTCGAAGACGAACCCGAACGGCAACTACGAGATCAAGGCAGGCGACACCCTGTCCAAGATCGCGGACGCCAACAAGGTCGCCGGCGGCTACCAGGCCATCGTGGAGAAGAACAAGGACTTCCTCACGAACCCGGACCTCATCTTCCCGGGCCACAAGATCCTGATCTGAGCCTCTCCAGGCTCGGACCGATCTGATCGGCCGCACCATCGCCGGCCCGTGGACGTGGGCTGACACAGGACCAGGGATCTCACCGTTACCCCCCGACGGTGAGGTCCCTGCCTGCATTTCCCGGGTCAGGCGGTCGCTGGAACCGACACGAGCAACCGCAAGGCGACCCCTCCGCTGGAACAGGAACCAGCCACCGCAACCCGACCCGCGCGGTGCCACCAGGCACCCGCCAACGCAAGGCGACCACGTACGAGTCCTGGCGTGGCGATGCGAAGCGAGCCGGCTGAACCTAGGGCGCCGGGTAGCGGTTCGGGCCTCTCAACGCGACTGAACGTCCGGAACGCGACCCACCCCGCTGGAACAGCAACCACCCGCCCGCAACAAGACCCGCACGTCAGAGCTCAGGGACAGTTGACCCACTCGTCCTCGCCGCCGGCAAATACCTGCCTCTTCCAAACAGGCAACCGAGCCTTGACCTCGTCCACCAGGTCAGCACAAAGGGAAAACGCTTCCCCCCGATGCTCGGCGGCCACCGCACAGGCCAACGCCACATCACCGATCTTCAACGGCCCGACCCGGTGCGACACAGCGATCCCGTGCACCCCGGAGTACTTGGCAGCCAAGGCGGAAACCACCTCGGCCACGACATCCGAAGCCGACGGGTGCGAGTGGTACTCCAGCTCCAGCACCGCCCGCCCGCCATCGTGATCCCGCACGACGCCGGAGAAGGTGACGACAGCACCGGCCCGGTCAGACCCGACCAGGGCCGCGTGCTCCTCCACCGACAACGGTTCCTCGGTCACGACGGCCCGCAGCACCACGCTCATTTGTGGTCACCTCCACGCAGTTGGTCGAGCGCATGCTCCAGCACGCTCGACAACACCTCCAGCCCGTCCCGCACGCCGCCGGTCGACCCGGGCAGGTTCACGATCAACGTCCGCCCGGCGACCCCGGCGACGCCACGCGACAGCACGGACCCCGGCACGCGCGGCCAGCCTGACATGCGAATCACATCGGCCAGGCCCGGCACCTCGTAGTCCAGCACCGCGCGAGTCGCCTCGGGGGTCCGGTCGGTCGGGTTGATGCCGGTACCGCCGGTCGTCAGCACCAGATCAGCGCCACCACCGACGGCAGAGACCAAAGCCTCGCGCACCGGATCACCGTCCGGCACGACGACCGGCGCGGACACCGAGAACTCGCGCGACTCAAGCCACTCGACGATCAGAGGTCCGCTGCGATCGGCGTAGACCCCGGCTGCGGCACGGTTGGACGCGGTGATCACCACCGCCTTCACGGGCGTTCCCACAGGCCGGACTTGCCGCCTTCCTTGCGCTCCACCCGCACCGCGTCCAGCGACGCCGCGGGATCGACCGACTTCACCATGTCGTGGAGCGTCAGGCCGGCCACGGAGACCGCGGTCAGGGCCTCCATCTCCACGCCCGTGCGGTCGGTGGTGCGGACGGTGGCGGTGATCAGCACGGCGGTCGGTGCCAGCGCCAGGTCCACCACCACCGACGACAACGAGATCGGGTGGCACAACGGCACGAGTTCCCAGGTGCGCTTCGCGGCCATGATGCCCGCGATCCGGGCCGTCGCCAGGGCGTCGCCCTTGGGCAGGCCGTCTGCGCCCAGCAACTCAACCACTTCGGCGGTCGTGTGCAGGACCCCGGTGGCCACGGCGGTCCGGGTGGTCTGCTCCTTGCCGGAGACGTCGACCATCCGGGCCGCGCCTTGGGAGTCCAGGTGGGTGAACTGCTTGGTCATACGGCGATCGTATGCCTGGCCCGCTGAAACGGCCCGTGCCGAAAATCCCTAAGAAGTCGCGGCCTTGCGCACCGCTTCGGCCACGGCCGGAGCAACGGTGCTGTCGAAGACCGACGGCACGATGAACGACGCGTTGAGGCGGTCGCCGTCCACCACGTCTGCGATGGCCTGCGCGGCGGCCAGCAGCATCGCGTCCGTGATGGTGCGGGCGTGCGCGTCCAGCAGGCCGCGGAAGACGCCGGGGAACGCCAGCACGTTGTTGATCTGGTTCGGGAAGTCCGAACGGCCGGTGGCGACGACGGCGGCGTGCTGCTGGGCCTCCATCGGGTCGATCTCCGGGTCCGGGTTGGCCAGCGCGAACACGATGGCGTCCTTGGCCATCGTCGCGACCTGTGCGGCGCCGAAGAGGTTCGGGGCCGAGACGCCGATGAACACGTCCGAGCCGACCAGCGCGTCGTGCAGGCGGCCGGACTGGTTGTCCTTGTTCGTGGAAGCCGCGATGGACTTCAGGTTCGCGTCCAGGCCGGGGCGGTCGCGGTGCACGATGCCGTCGACGTCCACGGCGATGATGTCGCCGGGCTCCTGGGCCTGCAGCAGACGGATGATCGCGGAACCGGCGGCACCGACGCCGCAGACCGTGAGCCGGCAGTTCTTGATGTCCTTGCCGACCACGCGCAGGGCGTTGCGCAGGGCGGCGACGACGACGATCGCGGTGCCGTGCTGGTCGTCGTGGAACACCGGGATGTCGAGCTTCTCGCGCAGGCGGGCCTCGATCTCGAAGCAGCGCGGCGCGGAGATGTCCTCGAGGTTGATGCCGCCGTACACGGGAGCGATGAGCTCGACCGCGCGGATGATCTCCTCGGTGTCCTGGGTGTCCAGGCAGACCGGCCAGGCGTCGACGCCGGCGAACTTCTTGAACAGCGCGGCCTTGCCCTCCATCACCGGCAGGGCGGCGGCGGGGCCGAGGTTGCCGAGGCCGAGCACGGCCGAACCGTCGGTGACGACGGCGACGGTGTTGCGCTTGATGGTCAGGCGGCGCGCGTCGTCCGGGTTCTTGGCGATGGCCTCGCACACGCGGGCGACACCCGGCGTGTACGCACGGGAGAGGTCGTCACGGTTGCGCAGCGGCACCTTGGACGCGATCTCGATCTTGCCGCCGAGGTGCACGAGGAACGTGCGGTCCGACACCTTGCGGACGACGATGCCGGGCAGCGTCTCCAGCGTGTCGGTGATGTCCTTGGCGTGGTTCGCGGACAGCGCGTTGCACGTGAGGTCGATGACGACGCGGTCGTTGTGCGACTCGACGACGTCGAACGCCGTGATCACACCGCCGGCGCGGCCGACGGCCGAAGTGAGGTCACCCGCGGCGCTCGCTGACGGCGGCGCCTCCAGACGAACGGTGATCGAGTAACCAGGGCCGGGGACCGGCATCGTCGTCCTCCCACGAAGTACAGCTCAAGCGGGAAACGAGCCTATCCCCGGGCCCTTTGCGGTACTCACCCGACTCGGCGAGTCTTAAGACCGGCCTGACAATCCACTCAGGACTTGTTGATCTCGGTCACCGGGTGCCTGTACGGGAGGTCCTCCGACGGCAGCGGGAACGTCACCGTGCCGAACGGCGAGAGCGCACCCTGCAGGTCACTGGTCAGTTCGGTGACGGGATGGCTGCCGTCCGCACCCTCCGGCCAGTGCGGGTCGACCCGTCCCGGGCGTCCTTTCGCCACGTGCTCCTCCTCGGTGGTGCCTGCTGACGGGCACAAGTGTGACAGAGCACGATGTCATCTCCAGCGACCCATATACCGTGGTGAGAATGTCCGGCATCACACTCGCCGACTGGCTGCGCGCCCAGGACGACGTTGCTCTCGTCGCGCTGCTGCGCGCGCGCCCCGATCTGGCAACGCCCCCACCTGCCGATATGTCCGTGCTCGCGACACGGGTCGGCACCAGGGCGTCGATCGCGCGCGCCTGCGAGGACCTCGACACCTTCACGCTGGCCGTGCTCGAGGCCCTGGTCGTACAGGGTGCGGACGCCGGGCCCGTGGCGTTGCCCACACTCGCGCAGATCCTCGGGCCGGACGTGAAGCTTAGGCCGCTCAAGCAGGCGGTCGCGAGGCTGAGGTCCCTCGCGCTCACCTGGGGCGACGACGACGCGCTGTCGGTCCCTCCCCTCACGCGCGAGGCGTTCGGCCCGTATCCGGGTGGCCTGGGCCGCGGGACCGGGCAGACCTACGACCTCAGCGGCGTCACCGAGGGCGAGCAGCGGGTCCTGCGGAAGCTCGCCGCCGGACCGCCCATCGGCGACACCAAGGACGCCTCCCGCGTCGTGCCGCTCGAGAAGGCCGAGACGCCCGTGCAACGGCTGCTCGCCCGCGGCCTGCTGCTGCGACGCGACCCCGGCACGGTCGAACTGCCGCGGGAGATCGCCCTGGAACTGCGCGGCGACCGCCCCCTCGGCCCGATCCAGGTCACCGAGCCGAAGCCGAGGACCACCGCGCTCCAGCAGCGCAGCGTCGACGCGACCGGCGCGGGTGAGGCCCTGGAACTCGTCCGGCACGTCGAGAACCTCATCGCGAGCTGGTCGGCCGAACCGGCGCCGGTGCTGCGGTCGGGCGGTCTGGGCGTCCGCGAGCTGCGCAAGGTCGTCAAGGACCTCGACGTCGACGAACGCCGCGCCGCACTGCTGATCGAGCTCGTGGTCGGCGCGGACCTGGCCGCGAACACCGAGGCCGCGGAACCCGAGTGGGTGCCGACGACCAAGGCCGACGTCTGGCTCGCCGCGACCACCGAGGTCCGCTGGGCCACGCTCGCGCACGCCTGGCTCGACCTGCCCCGACTGCCCGCTCTGGTCGGCCGCCGCGACGAGAAGGACAAGCTCTTCAACCCGCTCGCGGACGAGATCCGCCGTGCCCAGGCCCCGCGTGACCGGCGGTGGATCCTGGAGGCGCTCGGCGCGTTCCCCAAGGGCACCGCGATGGCGACCCCCGCGGACCTGGCCGCCGTGCTGGGCTGGCGCGCACCGCGCCGGGGCGGCAGGCAACGCGACGAGCTGGTGCGCTGGACGGTCGAGGAGGGCACCGCGGTCGGCGTGCTCGCCCTCGGTGCGATCACCAGCGCGGGCCGCGTGCTGCTCGACGAGGGTCCTGGCCACGCCGCGAAGTCCCTCGGTGACGCCCTGCCCGCGCCGCTCGACCACGTGCTGCTGCAGGCCGACCTCACCGTCATCGCTCCCGGCCGCCTCGAACCGGAGCTCGCGGACGAGCTGGCACTGGTCGCGAACGTCGAGTCGGCCGGCGGCGCCACGGTCTACCGGATCAGCGAGGCCACCGTCCGGCGCGCCTTCGACGCCGGACGCACTGCCGACGAGCTGCAGGAACTCTTCAGGACCCGCTCGCGCACGCCCGTCCCGCAGTCGCTGAGCTACCTGATCGACGACGCCGCGCGCCGCCACGGCAGGCTGCGCGGCGGGGCGGCGAGCTCGTTCCTGCGCTGCGACGACCCGGTGCTGATCAGCGAGGTCCTCGCGCACCCCGAGGCCGGGCGGCTGGAGCTGCGCCGGATCGCCCCGACCGTGCTCGTCAGCCCGTTGCCGCTGGCGGACGTGCTGGACGGGCTGCGCTCGGCCGGGTTCGCCCCGGCTGCGGAGGGCCCGGACGGCCAGGTCCTCGACCTGCGGCCGGGCGGCCGCCGGACCACGCCGAGACAGCGCAGTGCTCGCAAACCGGTGTCACCCGCCGTGCCCGCCGACGACCGCCTGGGTGAACTCGTCCGGCTGGTCCGGGCCGGTGATCGTGCGGCTTCGACACCACGGGGTGAACGGATCTCCGTTCCGGGGCACCTCGGCGCCGGTCCGTCCGCCACCCTGTCGTTGCTCCAGCAGGCCGCGCGGGCGCGCCGCAGCGTGCTCGTCGGGTTCGTCGACTCCCACGGCACGGCGGCACAGCGGGTGATCGAGCCGCACGTCGTCGGGGGTGGCGTGCTGGAGGGTTACGACCACAGCTACGGAGAGGTGCTCAGGTTCCCTCTTCATCGCATCACGTCCGCTGCATTGGTGGACGAGGCCTGACGGCCGGTCATCCCCCGTTAGGGAAGGCGGGCCACCCTTACGTGGGCGTTGCGCGACCTAGCGTCGATTGATGTGGACGTACCCGAGACACGTCCACATCGACTTAGGAGGATTCCCGCAATGGTCAGCACCCGGCCGGCGCTCAAAGTCGCCGCCACCTTCACAGCCCTGGCGTTCGCCTTGCTGTTCTCGTCCGGCACAGCGGCGGCCGCCCCCAAGACCGATGACATCGGCATCGGCCTCGGCGTCGGGATCAGCACCGGACACCACTGGAACCACTGGCACGACTGGGACGACTGTCACGACTGGGACGACGACTGGGATGACCACTGGCACCACGGTCATCACGGTCTGCTCGACGGCATCAACATCGGCATCGGTGTCGGCCTGCACATCGGCTGACAGCGACAGCGGCGAAGAACGGCGAAGGGACGACCGCCTGGACGGACAACCGAGCTGAATCAGACCGCAACGACGAGGCGAGCGCCGTCCCCGAAGGTGGCGCTCGCCTCGTTCAGTTGTGTGTGCGGTCGTACTCCGGCGGAAGGAGTTCAGCCCGCGCGGACGGACATCCACTGGCGCATCGCGTGCTCCACCAGCGTGATGAGCGTCTGCTTCGTCGACTGCCGGTTCCGCGCGTCGCACGTCACGATCGGCACCGACTCGTCGATCGTCAGCGCTTCGCGCACGTCCTCGATGCGGTGGTGCAGGAGGCCGTCGAAACAGTTGACGCCCACGACGTACGGCAGCTGCCGGTCGTCGAAGAAGTCGATCGAGGCGAACGCGTCGGCCAGGCGGCGGGTGTCGACCAGCACGATGGCACCGATGGCGCCGCGTACCAGGTCGTCCCACATGAACCAGAACCGGTGCTGACCCGGTGTACCGAAGAGGTACAGGATCAGGTCGCTGTCGAGCGACACACGGCCGAAGTCCATCGCGACGGTCGTGGTGACCTTGTTGGGCGTGGCGGAGAGGTCGTCCACCCCCGCGCTGGCCTCGGTCATCACCGCCTCGGTGGTCAACGGGACGATCTCGGACACCGAGCCGACGAACGTCGTTTTGCCCACACCGAAGCCACCCGCCACCACGATCTTGGCAGACGTCGTCGGCTTCCGTGCGCCCTCGGCGCCCTGGGGACTAGAGCTTGCGAAGCCCACTGAGCACCCTCTCCAGGAATTCCATGGAAGGCCGGTCCCCCACGACCAGACCGCCCTGGTGAATCAAAACCAAACCCATGCTTGCCATGTCGCCGATCAACACCCGCACGACGCCAAGTGGCAAGCGTAGGAGTGCCGCGACCTCGGCCACCGACCGCGTGTCCACACACAGCCCGCAGATCGACCTGTGCTCGGGAAGTACTGCGGCATCCCGTTCGAGGCCCTTTTCGCTGGTCGAAATCAGCGCCTCGATAGCAAGGTCGTAGTCGGGTCGTGTGCGTCCACCGGTGCGTGTGTAAGGCCGCACCAGTGAACCCGATTCCGCAGAAGCATTCTCCTCCGGACGCACTTGAGGCTGCGCACCGGTGCTGTACGCCGGTTGGCCGCCAGTGCTGTAGACCGGATGCGGACCGGTTGTGTACGGCAGTTGCTCCGGCACCGCCTCCGGCATCACGTGCTGGCCGAAGAGGTCCGCGCCGGGGCCACCGAACAGCCCGGAGCCGTACCCGTCTATGTCGAACCGGTTCGGCACGTCGTCGTACGGATACGACGACGAGTCGTCCACCTCACGCTGAGACATATCGCCTAGCCCTTGCCCTGTAACCCGCTCATCGTGGGGCGCGTCCTCGGTTTCCTCTGGTTCTTGGGGTATCGCGTCAGGCTCGTCGAACTGGAACCCACCAGAAGCCCACTCCTGGTAGTTGAAGTTCCTACCGAAGCCCCGGCCTCTAGCGCCAGATCTACCAGCCATTTGTTCTCACCCCTGAACTTCAGATGAGGTCTAGCGACGGACCACACCCTGAAGCTGCGCGCGCAGCTCAGGGGTGAGTTGTTGACCGACTCTCTCCACCAACAGCGTCATCTCGTAGGCCACGAGGCCGATGTCGCAGTTGGGTGCCGCCAGGACGGCAAGGCAAGAACCGTCACTGATCGACATGAGGAACAGGTACCCCCGCTCCATCTCGACGACCGTCTGGTTGACCCCGCCTGCTTCGAAGCAGCGGGCAGCACCCTGGGTGAGGCTGACCAGTCCGGACGCGACCGCGGAAAGCTGCTCTGCACGGTCCCGGGGCAGGCCCTGGGATCCCGCGAGCAACAGCCCGTCCGCGGACACCACAACGGAATGTGCCACTCCGGGCACCCTCCGCACGAAGTCGGTGATAAGCCAACCAAAGCTGCCTGGCTGCGCTGCGGTCGTCACTCCTGCTCCTCGTTCTGCCGGCTCGACTGGTCACCAGCGTATGCCTCGATCAATGCGTGCCGGCCTCGCTTGACACCACTCTGCAGGCTCGACATCCGTCCGCGCACCGCGTCAGCGGTACGGGGCGGCAGCGGCGGGCGCTGTGCTGTCTGCGACAGGGACTGCTGCTTGGGTGCTGCAGATCCTGGCACGAGCTGAGCCTTCGGTGTCCGTTTCGGCAATCCTGCCGTGGTCTTCGTCTCCGGCGTCTTGTTCAACAACGCCTGAGCCGCGTGCCATCCCTCATCGGCAGGCGATTGCCAGGCCGACTCGGAAGTAGGTGCCGCCGCTGGAGTCTCCTCCACAACGGGCTCGGGTTCCACAACTCGCTCCTGCTCGGCGGGTGCGGGTACTTCCTCGGCCGCCGGCTGGACCTTCGAGCGCGGCGTGCGCACCGGAAGACCAGCGGCCGACGTGGTGGGTGCCACCGCCGGTACAGGCTTGCGGGATCGGGTCGGCAGCTCCGGTTCCGGCCCGTCCGAGAGCGGCGGGACGGTCGGCGGTTCGTCGATGTACTCGACCGAGCGCTTGCCGGTCCCGCCGAGCCTCGACTCGACGTGTCCGTTGGTGACGGCCGGTACATCGTCCTCGGCGGCCGCAGGGACCGGCTGAGCGGCCGATGCGGACGTCTCGCTGCCCACGGCCTGGAACCACTGCGACAGGACGGCCTCGTAGATCGGGAGGCGTTCGGTCGGGGCGTCCAGGTCGTGCTCGATCTTCTTGCGCGAGGCTTCCGAGGTCCCGTTGCGGTGACCCATCCCGATGTCGAGACGACCCTCGTCGGCCGAGGCACGCGAGAAGCCGTTGGACGAGACGGGCTCGTCCTCGATCGGCGGGATCGGCACGAACTGGGTGGTCTCGTAGCCGGGCTCGAAGGAGATCTCGCCGGCCTCTTCGTTGCGGTCCTCGTAGGCCGTGAAGAGGGTGGATTCGAACGAACCCTCCGGTTCGACCGCCGCGAGCTGGTCGCGGCGCCACCGCTCGGACGGCGTCACGTCCTCGATCGGCGGGTCGCTGTACACGGGGATCGCCGTCGCGCCCGCACCGGTGTCCGTGATCGAGCTGGGCACGAAGTTGACCGGGATGCCCGGGTTGCTCGGGCTCGACTCGTCGATCCGCGGTGTGAAGCCCGTGGTACCGGTGGCACCGCCGAAGGCGCCGGCGATGCCGCTGGCCCTGACCGCGGTGGTGCCGATCTCCGTCGTGTGCTCGGCCGGCGGCATCGCCGGTGCCGACGCGGACGGCGACATGCCGAACGCGGAGGCCAGCGAACCGGAGCCGGACGGCGGGGTCGAGACCGGTGCCTGGCCGGGGATCGCGGTGAGCGTCTCCGGCACGATCACCAGTGCCGTCGTGCCGCCCTCGATGTCCTCGTTGCCGCGCAGGCGGACCTTGATGTCGTGGCGCTTGGCGAGCCGCGCGACCACGTACAGGCCCATTCGGCGGGAGACGGCGACGTCGACGTCCGGCGGGTCGGCCAGCCGGTCGTTGGCGTCGATGATCTCCTGCTCGCCCATGCCCACGCCGCGGTCCTGGATCTCGATCGCCAGCTCGCCCTTGCGGGTCTTGGCCGTGCGAACGGTGACCTTGGTGACCGGGTCGGAGAACGCCGTGGCGTTGTCCAGCAGCTCGGCGATGAGGTGCACGAGGTCGTTGACCGCGCGGCCCTGGACCGTGAGGTCCGGGGTCTGGCCGACCTGCACGCGGGCGTACTGCTCGACCTCGGAGACCGCGGCGCCGAGGACCTCGGCGGCCGGAACGGGCCGGGTCAGGCGGCGCGACAGGTCCGTACCCGAGAGGACCAGCAGGTTCTCCGAGTTGCGGCGCATGCGGGTCGCGAGGTGGTCGAGCTCGAACAGCGAGGCCAGCTGGTCCGGGTCCTGCTCGTCCTGCTCCAGCCGGTCGATCAGGTTCAGCTGGCGCTCGACCAGGGCCTGCGACCTGCGGGACAGGTTGACGAACATCGCGTTGACGTTGTCACGCAGGAGGGCCTGCTGGGCGGCCAGTCGCACCGCTTCACCGTGCACCGCGTCGAACGCGCGCGCCACTTGGCCGATCTCTTCCCGCGTGTGCACCGGCACCGGCTCGACGGCGGTCTTGGCCGCGTCCTCCGGGTTGGCGTCCGCGAGGATCCGCTCGACCGCGTCGGGAAGACCGTGGTCGGCGACGTCGAGGGCGGTGCGGCGCAGGATGCGCAGCGGGTTGAGGATCGAGCGGGCGACGAACAGCGCCATCAGCAACGCGAGCGCGAGGATCGCGAGGACGATGCCGGACTCGACGTACGCCCTGGTCCGGGTCTCGCCGGCCAGCACGTCGGTCTTGGTCTGCAGCTGCTCGACCAGCAGGTTCTCGACGTCACGGGTCAGGTTGACCGTCAGCGTGGCGGCGATGTCCCACTTCTCGGGCGTGACCTGCGTGAAGTCCTTCTGGCCCGCCTGCTGGTTGATCGCCGATTCCTGCATGTCGTTCGCGTTGTCGACGATGAGGCCGGTGACGGTGTCGTCGTAGATCTTGGCCTGCTCGGGCGTCGCGGACTTGCGGAAGTCGTTGCGGGCCGCTTCGAGCTCGGCGTCCGCTGCCTGCAGGGACCGCAGCTGGGACGGCGTGAACGCCTTGCGCTGGAAGACGTCCAGGAGGATCGCCCGCTTGAGCGACTCCTGCTCCTTGATGCGCGCGATGGCGTTCGTGGTCAGGTGCAGTCGCACCAGTTCCGGGTCGTTGATCTCGGAGATCGTCTGCTCACCGAGCCCGAGGAGCGTCTCGATGGACTCCGAGTAGGTGCGCTGGACGGCCTCGGCGGGGTACTGCGTGTCGCGCACCGAGTTGCGGAGGCTGTTCAGGCGGTCGAGCTGCTTGGCCGCGACCTGGAAGCGCTCGACGGCAGCCGAGTTCAGGTCGGAGCTGAGTTCGGCGATCTTGTTGCTGAACGCCTCGCTGGTGTCGTTCACGCGGCGCAGCTGCCGTTCGAGAACGACCCTGTCGACCTTCTTGTTCGACGCGACGTAGCTGACCGACAGGTCGCGTTCGCGCTGCAGCTGCTGCACCAGGTCCGCGACCGCGGTCTCGAGGCGGATCTGGTTCGCGAGGTTGTTGAACTCCGTCGCGGCCTGGAGGTCGCTGCGGACTCGCAGACCACCCAGGGCGAGCGCACAGACCGTCGGGATGAGCAGAACGGCGAGCAGCTTCGTGCGCAACCGCCAGTTACGCAGGCGCCATCCCGCGGATCGGGCAGATCCCGAACCGGGCCCGGCACCGCCGTCGTGCTTCACCGGGTCCGGTGTCACGCTCATCGGTCCGTTACCCAGCGCAGCCAGTCCGTCACCCGATTCGGGCCTTTCGGAGCGTGTGGTGTCACCCACGCCAAACTGGCTGGGACCTCTCTCACGTCGGGCCACTCTGGGCTTCCTCTTCCAGCAGCAGTGTCCCGGTCTCTCCCCAGGACCGAGCATGGACTCGTCAAACGGGCCGAATTGCAGCACAGGGGTCGTTCGCCCGGTGAGGCGCCCTACCCCGTCTGAAGACACGTAGGTCTACTACGACCTGTGCCACCCGAGCCGGAAGGGTAATGGTCACCCCACCTCCGGGGGAAGTCTCCAGAAGCACTCACCGTATCGAGATGGGGTGTCGTTTCATACGTTCAGGTGGTTAACATCCCCGGATGTCGGCACACCCCACGTCCGTCCGAACTCGCAGTTGGGACTGCGGACGCCCTGGTCTGTGGCGACACTCACTGATCAATTCGAAGCTACCCAAGCCCTACCGGCGAGAGGTGCCATGGCTACCCGAGCCACAGCTCTGCGGCTTGCTGCAGTGCTCATCACGTGTGTTCTGACCGCGAGCTGCGGCCTGTTCGGAAGTTCGTCGAACGGCGGCAACGCGGACGTGGAGCGCAATGTCATCCGCATCGGCGTGCTGCCCGTCGTCGACGTGGCCCCGTTGCGGATCGCGCTGACCGAGAAGCTGTTCGAGAAGGCCGGTCTGCAGGTCAACCTGGTCACCCAGCCCAGCGAGGCAGAGGCCATCAAGCAGCTGGACACCACGCTCGACCTCACGTGGGCGACACACGTCAGCCTCTTCCGCGCGGTCGCCGAGGGCACCGAGCTGCAGCTGCAGGGCGAGGCCTACCAGGCCGGCCCGAACTCGATGGCGCTGGTCGCGGACGCGCGGTCGGACTACGACGACCCCGGCAAGAAGGCCCAGCCGACGATCGCCGTGAACAGCGAGACCGACATCGGCGCGCTGACCACGCGTGCCGTGCTGGACACCGCCGCGGTCGAGAAGCAGAAGATCAAGTTCAGGCCGATGGCGTACGCCGACATGGAGGCCGCGCTCACGGCCGGGCAGGTCGACGCGGCGTTCATGATCGAGCCCTTCATCACGAAGGCGCAGCGCAAGATCGGCGCGAAGATCGTCACCGACACCGCCCGCGGCCCGACACTGGACTTCCCGATGTCCGGCTACGCGTCGTCGAAGAAGTTCGCCGAGGCGAACCCGAAGACGATGAAGGTGTTCCGGGAAGTGCTGCGCGAGGCGCAGCAGCGCGCGCAGGCCAACAAGCTGGCCGTGCAGGACTCGCTGACCAGCTACGCGGACGTCGACGCGGCGACCGCGGCCCTCGTGTCGGTCGGCACGTTCCCGCTGTCGCTGAACCCGATCCGGCTCCAGCGCGTCGCCGACATGATGGACACCGAGGACGTGCTGTCCGGGCGTCTGGACGTGCAGCAGCTACTGCCGCCTGGCACGACCAACTAGTTGCTTCGTGGCATGAGAAATGGCGGACCGGCGAACCGGCCCGCCATTTTTCGTGCGGTCACTGGCCGCCCGCGGCCGAGATGCAGTAGGTGATGCCCGGAGCGGGTTCCGCGTAGGCGACGGCCGTCGCCTCACCGCAGTCCGCGGTGGCCGCCCGGACGACCTTCTCGACCTTCAGGACCTTCTGGACGGCGAACTCGTTGTTGCCCTTGGAGCAGTCGACGACCTTCATGCCGTCCATCTTCATCTTCACGAGTTCTTCCTCGTAGCACTTGCCCTCTTCGAGCTTCTCGACGAGGCAGAGCTTCAGCGAGGAGCTGCGCCGGCCGGACTCGGTGTACTCGGCGTAGTCCTCGCTCGGGCACGCCTCCTTCGTGGAGTTCATGGCCTTGGCGATGAAGTAGTTCGCCTCGGCCGCGGAGCAGTCGACCTTCTTGTACGTCGGCTTGAACGTGGTGCCCGTGAGGCTCGCGCAGTCGCCCGGCTTGGCCGACGGCTCGGTGATGGCGCTCAGGCCGCCGCCGATCAGGACCTTCACCAGGATGCCGACGCCGACGAGCACGACGATGGTGACGATCGAACCGATGATCTTGCCGGCGGCGCTCTTCTTGGGCGGCGGGCCGTAGGGCATCGGCTGACCTGCGGGCTGGCCGTACTGGCCCGGCTGCTGGGCGTACGGGTCGCCGGGCTGTCCTGGCTGGCCGTAGGGCTGACCGGGCTGGCCGGGGTAGCCCTGCTGGGGCGGCTGACCGTACGGGTTCGGCTGGCCGTACGGCTGCTGCGGCTGTCCACCGGGAGGCGGTCCGTAGGGCCCTGGCTGCTGGGGGTGGTTGGGGTCGGTCACTGGATTCCTCTCGGATGAGTCACGCGAAAGACAGCGAAACCGGAGCCGTGGGACACGACTCCGGTTTCGCTGGATCAAGCCTGTTACGCGGGCGCGCCGACGCAGTAGTGCAGCTTCGCCTCGGGGAAGGACTGTGGCTCCTCGCCTTCCGCGCACTGCGGTGCGGCGGTGTCCTTGACGACCTTCGTCACCTTGAAGGCGGCCGACCCGCCGCACTCGACGGCCTTCGCGCCGACGCCGCCGGTGTTCTCGGCGTAGCACTTGCCCTCGGCGAGAAGCGGTGCGAGGCACAGCTTCGTCTTCGGGCCACGGCGCTGCGTCTGCGTGTACTCGTCGTAGCCCTTGCCGCACGACTCGCTCGTGCCGCCGGCCTTGCCGACCGTGTAGTTCGCCTCGGCGGCACCACAGTCGACCGGCTTGTACTCCGGGCTGGTCGACGTGCCGGAGACGACGGCGCAGTCGCCGGCCTTCGCCTGCGCGACGTCGCTGCTGAAGTAGTTGAACGCGTAGAACGCGCCACCGACGACGATCAGGCCGACGATGTAGGTCAGGATCCGCTTGCCGATGCTCGACTTCTTCGGCGCGGGCTCCTGAGTGGGCTCCGGCGCTGACGCGGGCGAAGCGGATTCAGTCGTGCTCATGCGGTTCTCTCATTTCCGAATACCCCAGATGGCCCATGCCCCCCGACACAGCCGGAGCAGACAGTGCCATGTGGCGCAGGAAAGCGCTCAGGCTTTACGGAAACGTTACGGCCGCTTGGATCACATGGCGGTCGCGGTGCGGCAGGTCACTGCTTCTGGTCGCCGCGTTCCAGGCAGAAGGTGACCGCGGGCTCGGGGAAGACCGCCGCGCGCGAGGCCCCGCAGACGGTGCGATCGGTCTTGCCGCTGAACACCTTGGCGACCTTCACCGAGTCCTTCGTGGAGCAGTCGACCTTCGCGATGCCGCTCTCGGAGTCCTGGCCGTAGCAGGCGCCCTCGACGAAGTTCGGCATGAGGCACAGCGTGGCGTCGCCGGTGTACGTCGAGTAGTCCATGCCGCCGGACGGGCAGGCCTTCTCGTTCCAGTCGAGGACCTTCGCGATCTTGACGTTCGCCTGCTCGGAACCGCAGTCGAGCGCCTGGTACGTCGGGTTCTCGAGCGCACCGGAGATCCGCGCGCAGTCGCCGGCCCGCGCCGCCGTGGCCACGTCGCCGAGCTGGTTCACGACGAACCCGCCGAGCAGCACGAGCGCAAGGACAACGGCGATACCCAGGCCGACCTTCTTCATGGCCTGGGTATCGGCGTCAGAAGGGGTTCAACTCAACCGAGTTCACCCGATCAGGATCCTTCGTGGACACCCATGCAGTAGACCGAGGCCGGCTCGCTGAACCTCAGCTCGCTGGAGCCCTCCGGGCACACCGAGCCCTCCTCGGGCAGCCCGTCGACCTTCTTCACGATCTTCACCGGCGAGTCCGTGGTGCAGGCCTCCTTCTTGAAGGCGCCATCGTCGCTCGACGTGTAGCAGTTGCCCTCGGCGAGGTTCGGCATCAGGCACATCGACTTGTCACCGCCCGACCGCATCTGCTCGTAGATGCCCTCGGCGGGACACTGGTCCTCGGCGCTGTTCAGTACGGCAGCGACCCGGTGCGTCGCGGCGGCGTCGTCGCAGCTCTTCGACGAGATGTCCCAGTCGCCGTCCGGCTTGTCCACATCCTTGGGCGAGGCGCTCACGCAGTCGCCGACACTGGTGGAGTTGAGTGCCGTCAGCGCCCACACGCCGCCGCCGACGAGCACGACCGCCAGCACACCGACGATGACGAACTTCAGCCAGCTGTTCTTCTTGGGCGACTCGTCGGTCTCGGTCTCCGCGGGTTCCGGGGTCACCACGGCCGGCGGCTCGACGGGATCAGTCGACTCGGTGCTCATGGGCGAGAACGTACGACACGGCATGTTGGCTTCGTGTGTCGCCTCACAGTTGCCGTCACCAGTTGACGCAGGTCGAACGCATTTGGCGTCGTCAGGGAGACTTGTCGCCGTGACCGATGGCCCATTGATCGTCCAGTCGGACAAGACCCTGCTACTCGAGGTCGACCACCCGCTCGCCGACGACGCGCGCACGTCCATCGCGCCGTTCGCCGAGCTGGAGCGGGCTCCGGAGCACGTGCACACCTATCGCGTGACGCCGTTGGCCCTGTGGAACGCCCGAGCGGCCGGGCACGACGCCGAGCAGGTGGTCGACGCTCTGGTGCGGTTCAGCCGCTACCCGGTGCCGCAGCCGCTGCTGGTGGACGTGGTCGACACGATGGGCCGCTTCGGGCGGCTGGTGCTGACCAACAGCCCCGTGCACGGGCTGGTCCTGCACTCCAACGACCGCGCGGTGCTCGAAGAGGTGCTCCGCAACAAGAAGATCGCGCCGATGTTCGGGGCCCGCATCGACGACGACACCGTCATCGTGCACCCGAGCGAGCGCGGGCGGCTCAAGCAGCTGCTGCTCAAGGTCGGGTGGCCGGCCGAGGACCACGCCGGGTACGTCGACGGCGAGGCGCACGCGATCGAACTGGAGGAGAACGACTGGAAGCTACGCGACTACCAGCGGATGGCCGCCCAGGCGTTCTGGGCCGGTGGCAGCGGCGTCGTCGTGCTGCCCTGCGGCGCGGGCAAGACGCTGGTCGGCGCGGCGGCGATGGCCGAGGCCCAGGCGACCACGCTGATCCTGGTCACGAACACCGTGGCCGGCCGGCAGTGGAAGCGGGAGCTGATCGCGCGCACCTCGCTCACCGAGGAGGAGATCGGCGAGTACTCGGGTGAGCGCAAGGAGATCCGCCCGGTCACGATCGCGACCTACCAGGTGATCACCCGCAAGTCGAAGGGCGAGTACAAGCACCTGGACCTGTTCGACTCGCGCGACTGGGGCCTGATCGTCTACGACGAGGTCCACCTGCTGCCGGCGCCGGTGTTCCGGATGACCGCCGACCTGCAGTCGCGTCGCCGCCTCGGACTCACCGCGACCCTGGTGCGCGAGGACGGCCAGGAGGGCGACGTCTTCTCGTTGATCGGGCCGAAGCGGTACGACGTGCCGTGGCGTGACATCGAGGCGCAGGGCTGGATCGCTCCCGCCGAGTGCACCGAGGTGCGGGTGACCCTCACCGACAACGAGCGGATGCAGTACGCGACGGCCGAGCCGGAGGAGCGCTACAAGCTCTGTTCGACGGCCCGGACCAAGATCCCGGTGGTCAAGCGGGTGCTGGAGCGGCATCCCGGCGAGCCGACGCTCGTGATCGGTGCTTATCTGGACCAGCTCGACGAACTGGGCGAGGAACTGGGAGCGCCGGTGATCAAGGGATCGACGAAGAACAAGGAGCGCGAGGAGCTGTTCGACCAGTTCCGCAAGGGCGAGCTCCGCACGTTGGTGGTGTCCAAGGTCGCGAACTTCTCCATCGACCTGCCCGAGGCGTCCGTCGCCATCCAGGTGTCCGGCACGTTCGGCTCGCGGCAGGAGGAGGCACAGCGCCTCGGCCGGATCCTGCGCCCCAAGGGCGACGGCCGGCAGGCCCACTTCTACTCGGTCGTCTCGCGCGACACGCTCGACACCGACTACGCCGCCCACCGGCAGCGGTTCCTGGCCGAGCAGGGCTACGCGTACAAGATCGTCGACGCGGACGACCTGGTCGTATGACGTCCTGGTGGATGTGGAACCCGGCCGGAACCCCGCCAGTGCGGCGGTTCCGGTCGGAGGAAGCACTCGCCCGGTCGGCACCGGACACGCAGGTCGTCCGGTCCGCCGACTTCACCTGCCCCACCCAGCGCCGCCGCGCCACCGCCGTGCGTTCGGACTTCCAGCGCGTGACGGGCGACCCGGTGCAGGTCGCCCTGATCGAGCAACGGCTCTGGACGCTGCTCGTCGCGTTGCGCCGGGCCCAGCCCCTCCGCGACGCGCTGGCGAGCGCCGTGCCCAGACCGGGCCGGGCGGCGCTGGTCGCGGAGCCGTCGCGCGAGCTGGCCGAGTTCGACCGGCGCTTCGACCAGTTCGCGGACGCGTTGCGGGTCCTGGTCGCGGACCCGACGCCCGAGCAGCTACGCCACACCGCCGCCCTCGACTAGTGACGGGATCTCGGCAACGCCCTCGACTGGTGACGGGATCTCGGCAACGCCCTCGACTAGTGACGGGATCTCGGCGACGCTTTTGAGCAGGTGTGTGTGCCGGACGGTGCCGAGTTCCTCCGCCGTCTGGCTGCCGCTGAGTACGCCGACGACGAACGCCGCACCCGCGTTCGTGCCCGCCTGCAGGTCTCTCGTGGTGTCGCCGGCGGTCAGCACGCGCCGGACGTCCCGGACGCCGGTCAGCTCCATCGCCCGGTGGATCATGTACGGCGCGGGACGGCCGGCCCTCACGTCGTCCACGCACACCACCGCGTCCAGCACGCCCTCGCGCCAGCCCAGGACGTCGAGCAGCCCGTCCACGACCGGCCTGTCGAAGCCGGTGGTCAGCGCGACCTTGACGCCGTTGCTCCGCAGCTGCGCCAACGCTTCCGGCACACCGGGGATCGGCGTCGGCGGCGTCTCGGCGTAGTACTTCGCGAGCCGCTCGTGGAAGTCCCTGAACTCGGCGTCCACTTCGGACTTCCCGAGCATCGCCGAGATCGCCTCGTACTTGTCGGCGCCCATCCAGTCGCCGACGTCCTGTGCTGATCCACCGGCCGCGATCACGGTGTCCGCCAACGCTTTGTAGACCAGCCCGTGCTCCTCCACGGTCGTGCCGGCGATGTCCAGCACCACGAGGTCGATCCGGTTCACGAAGCCCTCCAGTCCCGCAGCAGCGCCGGGTGCGCCTGCTGGGAGTTCTCGATCGAAAAGCTGACCATGTCCGGGCGGTAGCGGTCGTCGGAGTACTCGACCGGCCGTCCGTCCATTCCGGACGCACACCGCCGTTCCCGCAGAAGTGGTGCCCCCAGGGCGACTTCCAGCAACTCGCTGTCCTGCGCATCGGCCGCGACGGCGTCGATCTGGTGCCGCGCAACGGTCATGTCGACGCCCTGCTCCCCCAGGTACGCGTAGAGCGAGCCGCTGTCGCAGTCGAAGTCGAACAGCAGGCGCCCCACCGGTTCCACGAACGTCGTGCGCTCCAGCATCGTCGGCCTGCCGTCGATCAGCCGCTGCCTGAGCAGCTGCACCACCGGCGTGCCCTCGTCGAGCTGGAGGGCGTCGGCGATGTCGGCGTCGGCCGGGCGGCGCGCGATCTCCAGGGTTCGCTGCCCCGGCACGTGCCCGAGACCCGCGGCCCAGCTGGAGAACGACAGGAACGTCTCGAACGGCTGCGACAACGTGTGCCTGCGCACCACCGCCGGCTTCCCGCGGCCGCCGCCGATCATGCCCTCGGCCCTGAGCGACGTCAGCGCCTGCCGGACCGGCGCGCGCGAGGCGTTCCACTGCGCACCCAGCTGCGACTCGGACGGCACGGGATCTCCGACGGCCAGTTCACCGGAGGCGATGCGGCGGCGCAGGTCGGCCGCGATGCGCTCGTGCAGGGGCATCTCCATGCCGCTGAGGATACATGTCATAACAAGTCTGAACTCCAAGTGAACACATCAGAACAGCCATTGCTTCTGGTTCTGCCGCCGCTCATCGTTCCTGTCATGACAAGTGTGGACCTGGTGGTCGTCGGCGCGGGGATCGTCGGGCTCGCGCACGCTTGGCACGCGGTTCAGCGGGGGCTCTCCGTCGCCGTGGTCGAGCGTGACGAGCACGCGGCCGGGGCTTCCGTGCGCAACTTCGGGCACGGGTGCTTTACCGCTCAGGACGGGGTGGCGTTCTCGTATGCGATGACTGCACGCGAGCAGTGGCTGAAGCTCGCTCGCGAGGCCGGTTTCTGGCTGCGTGAGTCTGGCTCGGTCGTCGTGGCCCGCGCGGAGGACGAACTCGAGGTGCTGCGGGAGTTCGCCGAGGTCCGCGATGTTGAGTTGTTGAACAATCCAACGAAGGGATCGTTCAACAATCCTCGGGTTGGATCGTTCAACAACCCCCACGTCGGATCGTTCAACAACTCCGGCGTCGGATCGTTCAACAATCCCGGGGTCGGGCCGTTCAACAACTCCGGCGTTGGGTCGTTCAACGATCCTCGCGCCGGATTGTTCAACAACTCCAGCGTGGGATCGTTCAACGATCCGCAGGTTGGATTGTTCAACAATCCCACGACCGGATTGTTGAACAATCCTTCGATCCTCGGCGCCGCCTTCCTCCCCCTCGACATCCGCGTCGACCCACGCGAAGCCGTCCACGCGATTGCAGGATTGTTGAACGATCGCGGCGTCACGTTCCACTGGTCGACCAACGTGCTCACCATCGAGCCGGGCCTGATCCGCACCTCCCGCGGCGAGATCCGATGCCGCGCGGCGGTCGTGGCCGTAGGCCACGACATCGACAGGTTCTTCCCCGAGATCGCCGAAAAGCGCGAGGTCCAGCGCTGCCAGCTGCGAATGCTGCGCGTCGCGCACGACGGCGTGATCGACCCGGCCGTGCTGACCGGGTTCTCGATGCTGCGCTACGACGCGTTCGCCCGGTGCCCAAGCATCGAGAGAGTCCGCGAACGACTCACGAACGACCACCCCGAGCTGGTCGAAGCCGGGCTGAACCTGATGTTCACCCAGCTCCCCGACGGCTCGCTCACGATCGGCGACACCCACCACTACAGCCGCACGGTCGGCCCGTACCGGTCCGAGGACCTGGACGACCTGGTGCTCACCGAGACGGCCCGGCTGCTCGGCGTTCCCTCGCTCCGCGTGCTCGAACGCTGGCGCGGCATCTACGCGTCCGCCCCCGAGCCCTTCCTGACCGCGACGCCCGCTCCGCTCACCAGGGCCGTCTCGGTCACCTCCGGCATCGGCATGACCACCGCGCTCGGCCTCGCCCCGGCCGTGCTCGACGACCTCCTCCAGGAGATGTGATGAGAACCCTCGGCGTTGTTCTCGCTGCGGCGTTGGCCCTGACAGCTTGTGGCACCACGAACTCCGCTTCGAGCGGTGGTGACTGCCCGAACGGCAAGGTGCGTTTCGGCGTCGAGCCGTACGAGGACCCGGCGAAGCTCAAGCCCGCCTACGAGGTGCTCGCGAAGGCGTTGGCGACCAAGCTCGGCTGTGAGGTCGAGCTGCAGGTCGTCGACGACTACGCGGCCGAGGTGCTGGCGATGCGCAACGGCAAGCTGGAGATCGCCCAGTTCGGTCCGCTCGGTTACGTCTTCGCGTCGCAGAAGGCCAAGGCGGAGCCCATGGTGTCGTTCGCGGACGGTTCCGGGAAGCTCACCAGCTACACCGCCGGCATCTGGGTCGCGAAGGACTCTCCCGCGCGGACGATCGAGGACCTGGCCGGCAAGTCGCTCGCCCTGGGCAGCGTCGGGTCGGCGTCCGGTGACGCGCTTCCCCGCTACGGCTTGAAGAAGCACAACGTCGCCGACGTGAAGCTCGACTACGCGGGCGGGCATCCCGAGGCCATGCTGTCGCTGATCAACGGCAAGGTGGACGCAGCCGAGATCAACAGCCAGCAGCTCGCGACCGCCAAGGGCACCGGCACGTTCGACGAGTCGAAGTTCCGTCAGATCTGGAAGTCCGAGCCGATCCCGAACGACCCGATCACCGTGCGCGGCGACCTCGACCCGGCGTTCAAGGACAAGGTGCGCAAGGCGTTGCTGGAGCTCTCGCCGGCCGACGTCGAGAAGGTCGGCGCGTTCCTCGACGTCACCCCGCCCGGACCGCTCGTGCAGGTCAACAACGACACGTACAAGGTGCTCTTCGACCTCGCGACCACGCTGGGGCTCCAGGAAGAGGACGTCTGATGCTCGCCATCCGCGGCCTGCGCAAGTCGTTCGGCGGCCGCACCGTGCTGGACGGCTTCGACCTCTCGGTCGAACCCGGTGAGTTCGTGGCGCTGCTCGGGCCGAACGGCTCGGGCAAGTCCACGGTGTTGCGTTGCGTGGTCGGGCTGGAAACTCCCGACGGAGGCGAGGTCGAGGTCGGCGGGAACGCCGCGATGGTGTTCCAGAAGATCCACCTGGTCGGCCGCCGGAATGCGTTGGACAACGTCTGCTCCGGCGCTCTGGGACGGCTTCCGCTGCACCGCTCGTTCTTCTTCCCGCAGGACGTCCGGGAAGAGGCGATGGGTTGTCTGGAGAGGGTCGGGCTCGTGGACCGTGCGCTGGACCGGTGCGCGCGGCTTTCCGGTGGGCAGCAACAACGTGTGGCGATCGCACGCGCGTTGTGCCAGCGCGCCAACGTGATCCTCGCCGACGAACCGGTGTCGGCGCTCGACCCGCAGGCCGCGGTGCAGGTGATGGAACTGCTGAAAGCCCTGGCAGGCGACGGAATGGCGGTGGTGGCCGTGCTGCACCAGCCGGAGCTCGCGCGCACCTACGCGGATCGCGTCGTGGAGATGAAGGCGACGGTGGCGGCATGAGTGTCACGGCTTCTCCGAAGCTCGCGGTTCCTCGCCGTCGCTGGCCCGCGCCCGTCGTGTGGGTCGTGGTGGCGGTCTTCCTCGTCGTGCATGTGCTTGCCTGGCAGGCCACGGAGTTCTCGCCCGCCGCGCTGATCGCGGGCTGGGAGGGGATGGCCGACTTCCTCGCCGAGTCGTTGCCACCGGACTTCTCGGTGCTCGGGAAGTCGTTGGAAGCAGCGGTGATCACGCTCTACATCGGACTGCTCGGCACCACGTTCTCGATCCCGTTCGCCCTGGCTCTGGCTCTTCTGGCCTCCAGGGCGACGACATCGGCGGCGTGGGCGCAGCAGGCGGCCCGTGCGGTGCTGTCGTTCCTGCGCTCGGTGCCGGACGTGGTGTTCGCGCTGATCTTCGTGACGGCGGTGGGGCTCGGGCCGTTCGCGGGCGTGCTCGCGCTGGTGTTCCACAACACCGGCGTGATGGGCAAGCTCTGGGCCGAGGCGATGGACGAGAGCGACCGCGGGCCGCGCGACGCGGTGAAGGTGACCGGTGCGTCCGGTCCGCAGATCGCGCTGCACGCGGTGCTCCCGACCGTCATGCCTTCGCTGGCGGGACTCCTGCTCTACCGGCTGGACGTGAACGTGCGGTCGTCGCTCGTGCTCGGCTTGGCCGGAGCGGGCGGGATCGGCTTCCTGATCAACCAGTCCATCAAGCTGTTCCGGTTCGACGAGATGGTCACGCACATCCTCGTGGTGCTGCTTCTGGTCGTTGTGGTCGACCAGGCTTCTGGGTTCGTACGCAAGCGGCTAGGTGCTTGACCTGCTGGCCGTAGCGGGCGCCTTGGTGCACGGTCACCGAGCCGTCCGCTGCGACCTCGCACGGGTTGTTCGCCGTGCACCGCTCACCGTTGTCGTTGCCGGTGCTGTGCACGCCGACGACGGTGACGCCGTCCCGAAGCACGATCGGCGAGCCCGAACCGCCGTGCGACGGCGTGCACGCGGGGTCGTAGCGGTAGGCGTTGTCCTGCGTGTAGCCCTCTTCGCGCAGATGCGGGACGACGGCCTCGATGGTGCAGCTGAAGCGCTTGCCGTTGCCCGCCGAGATGATGTCGACGCGTTGTCCTGGCCTGGCTGACCTGTCCGAGAGCTTGAAGATCTTCACACCCTTGGCCTTGAGCTGGGCGTACGTCTGGTCGAGCTCGAAGAGCGCGGTGTCGGTGCCGGTCATGGTCGCCGAGAGGAGGCGCCTCGTCTCGGCTTTGGCCTGCGGATAGCCCTGGCGGTCGCCGATGGTCGCCGGGAGCTTGATCGCGACGTCCCTCAGGGTCTCGCCGGGTGCCGGGCGCTCTGGGACGCAGTGGCCGTTGGTGAGCAGAAGTGCCTGGTCACCGGGCTTGCCGTGATCGCTCCTGACCACGGACGCCGAGCAGACTCCCGCCAGTGACGCGGCGCCCTCGAGGTTCGGCACCGGGGTGTCCGGCGGGTTGATCTTCCCCGTGACGACGTCGTCGATCCAGCCCTTGAAGTGGTGGACGTCGGTGTACATGACCGGCCTGTCGTCACCGCCCGAGCCGCTCACGAGGCCGGTGATCACCCAGCGGTCGCCGTCGCGGCCGAGTGCGGGGCCGCCGGAGTCCATGTTCGTGGCGGCGACGCTGCCGTCCAGTGCGCCGATGCACAGCTCGCGATCAGCGTGGATGCCGTCGCAGGCGGCAGTCGGCTGGATCACGGTGTCCGCCTCGCGCAGCTTCTGCGGGTAGCACTCGGGCGCACGGCGGTCACACGTCATGCCCCAACCGAGGATCCGCGCGCCGGTGCCTTCGGCGGGCCGGGCCGACGGCAGCGTGACGGGCTTGGTCCTCGCGTTCTTCCGCAGCTTCAGCAGGCCGATGTCGCCGTCGTGGACGGGATTGGGCGAGTAGGTGATGAACCGCTCGACCTCGATCACCTCGCCGCCGCTGCCCGCGTCGAGCGTGCCGAGCCGCACCGACCAGTTCTTCGGCCTGCCGACCTGGGCGAGGCTGGGGTTGTTGCGGGTGCAGTGGCCCGCGGTGACGGCCCAGCCCGGCGCGACCAGCGTGACGCCGCAGGTGTGGCCGTCGGCGCGCGGCGAGTCGGGGCGCTGCAGCGAGCCCGAGAACGGGTAGGGCGCCTGGGCTTCGGCACCGCCTCTGATGGCCGGCGCAGGGGTGGCGGTGGTGATCACCGCGATGGCCGCGAAGCTCATCGCCAGTAGCACTTTTCGCATGTCACAGAGGCTGTCGAACCTGTGTCCGCGCGGCGTGATGGCTCTGCAACAACTGCGCACGGGCGGTCGTTACGCAACGATGACGTCGCACGAACGTCCCCATGAGACCCATCGGGAAGGCTGGAGGGCATGCCGCGCGTACTGCTGATCGAGGACGACGAGGCGGTCCGCGAGGGCCTGTCGCTCGCCCTGACCTACCAGGGACACACCGTCGACGCGGTGCGCACGGGCGAGGAAGGCCTCGAACTGCTGGGCAGCGTCACGCCCGACGTCGTCGTGCTGGACCTGATGCTGCCGGGCGTGGACGGGTTCGAGGTGTGCCGCCGCATCCGTGCCTCCGGCGACCTCCCGATCATCATGCTGACCGCGCGCAACGACGACATCGACGTGGTCGCGGGCCTGGAGGCCGGCGCCGACGACTACGTGGCCAAGCCGGCCCAGGCCCGTGTGCTGGAGGCACGCATCCGCGCCGTGCTGCGCCGTTCGTCCGCCTCCGTCACCGAGGTCGTGGCCGAGCGCTACGGCGACCTGACGATCGACCGCGAGGGCCTCGTCGTGACGCGGTTCGGCAAGCCGGTCTCGCTGGCGCCGACGGAACTGCGGCTGCTGCTGGAACTCTCCTCCTCGCCGGGCCGCGTGATGTCACGGCAGCAACTGCTGGGTTCCGTGTGGGACCAGGGCTACCTCGGCGACTCACGGCTGGTCGACGCGTGCGTGCAGCGGCTGCGTTCGAAGATCGAGGACGACCCGGCCGCGCCCGTGTTCGTCCAGACCGTGCGGGGCTTCGGCTACCGCTTCGGACCGCTGTGACGCTCCGCCTGCGGTTGCTGCTCGCGTTCACCTTCCTGACCATCGTGACCGCCGCGGCCGTCGCCGGTGCGGGTTACGTGCGGGCGCGCGACGCGATCGTGCAGCGCGCCCAGGACAACGCCGTCATCGAAACCACGAACCGCGTCGAGCAGCTCTACCCGTTGCCCGCCCGAGCAGTGGACGCCGCCACCCTGGACCGGGTCGCCGCACGGGTTTCCGGGCGTGAAGGCCAGGCATTGGCTTACGGCAACGGGACTTCCGCCGGCGGCATGGACCCCTCCGTGATCACGGCGGAGCTGCGTTCGCTCGTGTCGTCCGGGCGCGTCGGCTGGCAACGCGTGTCGTACGCGGACGGTGTCTGGCTCGTCGTGGGCATGCAGCTGCGGGTGTCTTCGGGTGCCCCGTCGGGCATCGAGGTGTACGTGCTGAGGCCGTTCACGTCGGAGATCGCGTTCGTCGACGAGCTGGCGCGCAACGCGTGGCTGATCGGCGGCGCCGTGCTGCTTCTGGCGCTGGGACTGGGTTTCCTGGCGGCCCGCGGCGTGCTGCGCCCCGTACGGGAACTGCAGCTGGCCGCCTGGAAGCTCGGGCAGGGCGAGCTCTCCGCTCGGGTGCCGGTGCGCGGGCGGGACGAACTGGCCTCCGTCGCGTCGACGTTCAACAGCACGGCTTCCTCGCTGGAACACCACGTGGGCGAGCTGCGCCGGATGGAGGCCGACGCGCGGCGGTTCGTGGCGGACGTGTCGCACGAGCTGCGGACTCCGCTGGCCGCGATGACGGCCGTGACCGACGTGCTGGACGCCGAGACCGCCTCGCTGCCGGGCGTGGCGGGGCAGGCGGCGCGGCTGGTGAACCGGGAGACGCAGAACCTGACGCGGCTGGTGAACGACCTGATCGAGGTCACCAGGTTCGACTCGGGCACCGCGGCTCTCGCGCTCGACGACGTCGACGTGGCCGAGGTGGTGCGGACCTGTCTGCGGATGCGCGGCTTCTCGGAGGTGTCCGCGGCGCTGCCGGACGGGGTGCGCGCACGGCTGGACCCGCGGCGGCTGGACGTGATCGTGGCGAACCTGGTCGGCAACGCGCTGCGGCACGGTTCGCCGCCGGTGTCGCTCGAGCTGTCGGTGGCGGGGCCTGCACTGGTGATCGAGGTGGCGGACTCCGGGCCGGGACTGCCCGACGAGGTCCTGCCGCACGTGTTCGCGCGCTTCTACAAGGCCGATTCGTCGCGCGGACGGTCGGAGGGCTCGGGGCTCGGGCTGGCGATCGCGTGGGAGAACGCGCGGCTGCACGGGGGCACGCTGGTGGCGGCCAACCGGCCGGGTGGTGGTGCCTTGTTCACGCTGCGGCTGCCGCTGGACGGTGGGTCGTGAGGCCGAAAACTGTCGGTGCTGCCTGGGATAATGAAATTAGGGGGACCCCCTGGAGGGGACCCCTGCGCGAGCATGGGCCGGCACTGCGTGGACTCCCACGCGAGCATGGGCCGGCACCGCGGCGACCCCTGCCCGAGTTCGGACCAGCAATCCGCCGACGCCTGCGCGAGCTTGGGCTCGCAGTGCTCGTCCTAGCCGTCCTCACCGCCTGCGGCATCCGCCCCACCGACCCGATCCCGGGCCTCGAAGCGCCCAGCGGCCCCGTCGAGAACACCTCGCCGTCGCTCTACTGGGTCTCCCCCGGCGGCAGGGTGGTGCCGGTCGGGCGGCCGGAGGGCAGCCTCAGCGGGTTCGACGTCGTGGCGTTGCTCGCGCAGGGGCCCACCAACGCCGAACAGGGCCGCGGGCTGTCCACCGAGGTGCCGTTCGACGCCGCGCCGGCCACCGTGGACCGCGTCGCCAACGGCCTCGACGTGAACCTCTCGAGCGACGTCTCGCAGCTCAGTGGCGCTGCTGTGCAGCAGATCGTGTGCACGTTGCTCGCCGCTCAACCCGTCGGCACGGTGAACCTGCATGGGGGCGGGCATTCGCTGGAGTTCCAGAAGTGCGCTTGAATCTGGCCGTGCACGCCTACTCCATCCCGATGCGCGTCCGGTTCCGCGGTATCACCCAGCGCACCGGCCTGCTGTTCGAAGGACCGGCCGGGTGGGGCGAGTTCTGCCCGTTCGAGGAGTACGACGACGCCGAGGCCGCGGCCTGGCTCGCCTGCGCGCTGGAGGCCGCGAACGACGGCTGGCCGGCGCCGGTGCGGGACCGCATCCCGGTCAACTGCACCGTGCCCGTGGTCAGCCCCGCGAAGGCGCACGAGATCGTGGCGAGGTCGGGTTGCTCGACGGCCAAGGTGAAGGTCGCCGAGTCGACGCTGGAAGAGGACTGCGCGCGCCTCGAAGCGGTGCGGGACGCCCTGGGGCCTCGGGGCGCGATCCGGGTCGACGCGAACATGCTGTGGGACGTCGACACGGCCGTCGCCGCTATCAAGGCCATGGACAAGGCGTCCGGCGGGCTCCAGTACGTGGAACAGCCGTGCCACACCTTGGACGAGCTCGCGGCCGTCCGCAGGAGGGTCTCCGTGCCGATCGCCGCGGACGAGTCGATCCGCAAGGCCGAGGACCCGCTGAAGGTGGCCGTGTCGGGGGCGGCGGACATCGCGGTGATCAAGGTGGCACCGCTCGGCGGGGTGCGGAAGGCACTGGAGGTGGCCGAGGCGTGCGGGCTGCCGTGTGTGGTGTCGTCGGCGCTGGAGACTTCGGTCGGGATGGCGGCCGGGGTGGCGTTGGCGGCGGCTCTGCCCGAGCTCGACTACGCGTGCGGGCTGGCGACGTTGCCGCTGTTGGACGGGGATGTCACGAGCGATTCACTCGTGCCTGTGGACGGCTACTTGCCGGTGCTCGCAAAGCCACCCGTGCCGGACCGCGTCGAGGAGTTCGAGAGCGACGTGCTCACGCAGGCTTGGATCAACCGGTACGACCGGGTGTTCAGCAAGCTCAGTCGTTGAGTCGATCGACCCGGATCTTCGGAGGGAACCGCCTACGATTCGGGCATGAGCCAGTCGATCCCGTTCGCGGACACCAACTTCAAGCTCTCCGTCGTCCAGGAGCTGATGTACAACCAGGGCCTCCTGCCGGAGTTCAGGTTGACCACGTACGCCGCCGAGCACGGCTTCACCTACGACGCCCGGAGCTTCGAGGCGGTGCCTGAGGCTCTGGCCTACTTCGAGGCGCTCGAGGTCCCCGTCGAGTTTGCGGAGAAGATCACCGAGATCGAGATGGACGGCGGCAACGAGATCTACCTCGAGATCGCGCCGGGCTGGGACGGCGAGGACGAACTGTTCGACGTCGACGAGTTCGCCGACCTGCGGCACTTTCCCAACCTGAAGTCGATGACGCTGCTCTACACCGGCAACGAGGAGGCGCTGGAGATGCTGCGTGCCCGCGGGATCGATGCGGACTGGGTCTAAGGCTTGCCCCGAGCGAGCCCCTGCTCGTTCGCCCCCAGGCTGAACACGATCCCCTCGGTCCGGTTGATCGCCTCGGTCCGCCGCGCCGAAGCCGGCACCCGAGTCAGGTCCACCAGCCGGATCGGCGGCCCCAGCTCCACCAAAGTGGGCGTGTAGGAAGCCTCGACCACAGCCCACCCAGAGGCCCCCTGCTCGAACTTGAACCGCGCGATCACCCCCTCCTCGGTGACGCCACGAGGCTCGGCGTGCCGGGCGACCTCGTTGCCGAGCCCGTAGGCGACCCACTTGTTGCCGATCTTCTCGAACGGCTGCACGACGTGCACGTGCGTCCCGATGATCAGGTCGAGGGCGGGATCGGCCAGCAGCTGACGGGCCAGGGCCTTCTGGTCCGCGGTGGCCTCGTGCTGGTACTCGTTGCCCCACTGCACGGACAGCACGACGACCTCGGCACCGGCCTCGCGCGCCTTGCGTGCGTCGGCCAGGATCTTGGCCGCGTTGATCTGGTTCGCGCGCCACGGCTGCGGTAGCGGGATGCCGTTGAAGCCGTACGTGAACGACAGTTGGGCCACGCGAACGCCGTTCGCGTCCAGGATCAGCGGCGCCGCCGATTCCTCCTGCGTGCGAAACGAGCCGGTGTGTTTCAGGCCGACGGCGTCCATCGCGTCCAGGGTTGTCGTGATCGCGGAGACGCCGCGGTCCAGCGTGTGGTTCGAGGCCGTCGAGCACGAGTCGTAGCCCACGTCGACCAGGCCCTTCGCCACCTCGGGCGGTGCCAGGAAGGCCGGGTAGCCGAAGAACGGGCCCTCCTTCGGGCCCAGCGGCACCTCGAGGTGGCACAGGGAGAGGTCGGCTTTCAGAGTGTCCTTGATGCCCGCGAACAACGGCAGGAAGTCACGTCCGGCCGCGCCTCCGTCGGCTACCGCCTGGTCGGTCAGCGCCGGGTGGATCAGGATGTCGCCGCCCGCGGTGAGCACGAACGAGCGCGGCGGGGGCGGGCCCTGGGAGGTCGACGACGGCGGTAGAGGCGCCGAGGTGATGACGACCGGCGAGCCGGTGCACGCGGACAGCAGCAAGCCGGTGACCAGCACGAAGGCCGGCCACCGGACTGCACGCTTCAGCGCTGCCGCCTGCGTCGCAGGACCACGAACAGCACGACCGCCAGCGCCGCCGCCGCGATGGGCAGCACGCGCTTCAACACCGGAACGCCTGCCGTGTCGATCAGGTCGATCGGCTCGTCGGGGACCACTCGGAGATGCTGCTGTTGCGCCACCTCGTCAGGATCCACGGATCCCAGCGTGCTCGCCAGGCATTCCGCGAACTGGTCGACGAGCCTGCCGCTGACCTCGGCGATCAGGCCGCGACCGAGTTGGGCGGGACGGCCCGTGATCGCCAGATCGGTCTCGACCTCGACCGAGTCCCCGACCACGAAGGTCACCACCGCCGACGCCGTGCCGTTGCCGCGGGTGTCCTTACCCGCGGCTTTCATGACGGCACGGCGCAGTACCGGGTCGATCTCGACGAACTCGCCGCTGCCCCGGTACAGCAGTTGCACCGGGCCGAGTCTCACCTTCACCTCCCCGCTGAACGTCTTGCCGTCCACCGAGGTCAGGGTGGCGCCGGGCAGGCACGGCGCCACCCGTTCAGGGTCGATCAGCGCCTGCCACACCTCCTCGGCGGGCGCCGGTGCCGTGAACGAGTGCGTCAACTTCATCCCGCGACCGCCGCCGTCAGCGCACGGCCGGTCAGCACCCGCGCCAGGTTGTCCTTGTAACCGTCGCCCGAGGACGCGCGCAGGGCCGCGTCGGAGATCGCCTCCGCGGTAGCCGGTTGCCCGACCAGCGCCGCCTCGACCTCGGTAGCGCGCAACGGCCCGGATCCCACGTTGGTGAGGCCCACCCGAGCGGCGGAGATCGAGCCGTCACGCACCTGCACGGCCGCCGCGACCGCGACGATCGACCAGGCCTGCGCGACCCGGTTGAGCTTCTCGTAGTGCGCGCCCCAGCCCGTGTACTTCGGCACGCGGACGTCGAGCAGGATCTCGTCGGGCGCCAGCGCGGTCGTGAAGTAGTCGACGAAGAACTCCGACGCCGGTACCTCCCGACGTCCCGCAGGCCCGGCGATGATCATCACGGCATCCAAGGCGAGCACCGGCGCCAGCAGATCGCCGGCCGGGTCCGCGTGACACAGCGAGCCGCCGAACGTGCCGCGGTGCCGGATCTGCGGGTCCGCGATCGTGTCCGTGACCAGGCGGAGCAACAACGCGTGGTCCTGGACCAGATGATCGCGCTGCACCTCGTAATGCGTGGTCATGGCACCGATGAGCAACGAGTCTCCGTCGTCGCGCACGCCCGTCAGCTCGGTCAGGCCGGCGATGTCGATCAACGCCGTGGGCGCCGCCAGCCGCATGCGCAGCACCGGCACGAGCGACTGCCCGCCCGCGATGACCTTGGCGTCCTCTCCCTCCTCGGCGAGCATCCGCACGGCTTCGTCCACAGAGGACGGGAACAGGTACTTGAACTCCGCCGGGATCACGACTGTCCTCCCTGTGCGTCGATCGAACCGAGCCCACCCGCGGCCACGTCATCGGTGCCTGGATCGGGACGACCCTGCAGCGCGGTCCACACCCGTTCCGGCGACATCGGCATCTCGATGTCCCGGACGCCCAGGTGTCGCAGAGCGTCCAGCACGCTGTTCACCACGGCAGGCGTCGAGGCAATCGTGCCTGCCTCGCCGACTCCCTTGGCGCCCAACGGGTTGGAGGTCGCCGGTGTGGTCGTGCGGTCCGTGAGGAACGCTGGCAGGTCTGCCGCGCAAGGCACGAGGTAGTCGGCGAACGTCGCCGTCGTCAGCGTGCCCATCTCGTCGTGCGTGGCCTCTTCGTACAACGCCTGCGCGATGCCCTGCGCGAGCCCGCCGTGCACCTGACCGTCGACGATCAACGGGTTCATGACCGTACCGACGTCGTCCACCGCCACGTACCGGCTGATGCGCACCATGCCCGTCTCGGTGTCGACTTCCGTTGCGCACAAATGGGTTCCGTGCGGGAACGAGAAGTTCTCCGGGTCGAAGGTGGCATCGGCGTCCATGCCCGGTTCCATGCCCTCCGGCAGGTCGTGCGCGACGTGCGCGGCCAGCACCACGTCACCCAGCGAACGCACCGTCGAGGTGCCGCGCACGGCGAACGAGCCGGAAGCGAACTCCACGTCCGCCTCGTCGCACTCCATCATGTGCGCGGCCAACGTCCGTGCCTTGGCGAGCACCTTGTCCGCCGCGTACACGAGCGCCGTGCCACCGACAGCCAGAGAGCGCGACCCGTAGCTGTCCATGCCCTTGTGCGACGTCGCCGTGTCGCCGTGCAGCACTTCGACGTCTTCGAACGGCACGCCGAGCTTGTCGGCGACGATCTGCGACCAGACCGTCTCGTGGCCCTGTCCGTGCGGCGAGGTCCCGGTGATCACCTCGACCTTGCCGGTGGGCAGCATGCGAATCGACGCGGTCTCCCAACCCCCTGCGGCATAACGCAAAGCGCCCAGCACCCGCGACGGCGCCAGGCCACACATCTCGGTGTAGGTGGAGATCCCGATGCCGAGCTGCACGACTGAACCGTCAGCACGGCGGCGGGCCTGCTCCTCGCGCATCTCCTCGTACCCGAACAACTCCATCGCGCGAGCCGTCGCGGCCTCGTAGTTGCCGGAGTCGTAGGTCAGGCCGGCGACCGTGTTGAACGGGAACTCCTCGTGCCTGATCCAGTTCATCTGGCGGATCTTCATCGGCTCCATGCCGAGCTCGACCGCGAGCTCGTCCATCATCCGCTCGATCGCGAACGTGGCCTCGGGCCGTCCGGCGCCGCGGTAGGCGTCCGTGGGCACCTTGTTCGTGAACACGTTGGTGCACACGAACCGGTAGGCGGCGAACTTGTAGATCGAGTTGAACATGAAGGCGCCCAGGATCGGCACGCCCGGCGTGACCAGGCGCAGGTAGGCGCCCATGTCGGCGAGCAGCTCGACCTTCAGGCCGGTCACGGTGCCGTCGCGGCGGGCGGACAGCGTGATCTTCTGGATCTGGTCGCGGCCGTGGTGCGCGGACAGCATCGACTCGGTGCGTGACTCCGTCCACTTCACCGGGCGGCCCATGCGGCGGGCGACCAGCAGGCACAGCAGCTCTTCCGGAGTGACCTGGAGCTTGCCGCCGAACCCGCCGCCGACGTCCGGCGCGATCACGCGGAGCTTGTGCTCGGAGATGCCCGTGACGGCGGACAGCATCCAGCGCAGGATGTGCGGGATCTGCGTCGCCGACCAGACGGTGAACATGCCCGCGGTCGTGTCCACGACGACCGACCGCGGTTCCATGAACGCCGGGATGAGCCGCTGCTGCTTGAACGTCCGCTCGATCACGACCTCGGCGGACGCGATCTCGTCCTCGACGTTCGTCCCTGATCCGGCCTCGGCGGAGTCGAAGATCCACGTCGCGCACTTGTTCGTGCCGAGATCCGGGTGCACCAGATCGTTGTCCCGCAGGGCTTCTTCCATGTCGAGCACGACCGGCAGCTCGTCGTAGTCGACGTCGATCGCTTCCAGCGCGTCCGCGGCGTGGTAGGCGCTGTCGGCGATCACGAGGGCGACGGCCTCGCCGGCGAAGTTGACCTGGCCGACGGCCATGGCGGGCGCGGGCGGCGACTTCATGTCCTCGGTGATCGGCCAGGCACAGGGCAGCGAGCCCTGCTCGGCGGCGAAGTCCTCACCGGTCAGCACCACGGCCACACCGGGCATCGCCGTCGCGCGGCTGACGTCGATATTGGTGATGCGGGCGTGGGCGACGGGACTGCGCAGCACGGCCATGTGCAGCATGCCGGTCAGCTGGAGGTTGTCGGTCCACCTCGTCTGACCGGTGATCAGCCGGGCGTCCTCCTTGCGGAGCCGCGCCTTGCCGATCTCCGGTTCCGCTGTGGCGGTCATTCGCCACCTACCGGCTGTGTCGCGGCGATGTGCTCGTCGCTGTGCTGTTCCTGCTTGGGGCCCGCGCCTGGTTTCATCCGCTGGGCGGCGTCCTGAACCGCGCGCACGATGTTCTGGTAGCCCGTGCAGCGGCAGAGGTTGCCCTCCAGGCCTTTGCGCACGGCCTCGTCGTCGGGATCGGACTCGTCGGCGAGCAGGTCGATGGCCTGCATGATCATGCCGGGGGTGCAGAAACCGCACTGCAACGCGTGGTTCGACCGGAACGCCTCCTGCACGGGATGCAGCTTGCCGTCGCGAGCGAGGCCTTCGATCGTGGTGACCTCGTGCCCGTTCGCCTGCACGGCCAACATCTGGCACGACTTCACGCTGTGGCCGTCGAGGTGAACAGTGCAGGCGCCGCAGTTGCCGGTGTCGCAACCGACGACGGTGCCGGTCTTGCTCAGTCGCTCCCGTAGGTAGTGCACGAGCAAGAGGCGGGGTTCGACCTCGTCGGCGTATGTCATTCCGTCGACGTTGACCGAGATGTGCATTGAACCCTCCCAGGGTGGTGGGCCTTAAGTGACGAGGGTCACTCCAGCTTGCTCCCTGTTTGCTGGTTCAACAACCCGATCAGTGATGAATCGGTTCACCAAGATCGACCAGGCGTCGGCCCGATCCCTTCCACCGCAAGGAAATGATCTCGGCCGCGATCGACACCGCCGTCTCCTCCGGCGTCCGCGCGCCCAGATCCAGGCCGATCGGCGAGGCCAAAGCCCCTAGCTCACCCTCGGTCAAACCTGCTTCCCGCAACCGTTGCAGACGATCTTCGTGGGTGCGGCGGGATCCCATCGCGCCCACGTAACCGACCTTGAGGCGCAACGCGACCTCCAGCAGCGGGACGTCGAACTTCGGGTCGTGGGTCAGCACGGCGATGACCGTGCGTTCGTCGAGCTTGGACGCTTCGGCCTGCAGATACCTGTGCGGCCAGGCGACGACGACCTCGTCCGCCTCGGGGAACCGGCTGCGCGTCGCGAACACCGGTCGCGCGTCGCAGACGGTGACGCGGTAACCGAGGAACGCGCCGAGCCGGGCCATCGCCGCGGCGAAGTCGATCGCTCCGAACACGAGCATGCGCGGCGGCGGTTCGAACGAGTTCACGAAGACGCTCATGCCCTCGCCGCGCCGCTGCCCGTCCGGCCCGTACTGGAGCACGCCGCTCCGTCCCGAAGCGAGCATGCCGCGCGCGTCGTCCGCGACGGCGTCGTCGATCCGTCCGCTGCCAAGGCTGCCGTCACGGCGGTCGGGCCAGACGACCATGCGCCGCCCGATGCCGCCCGGATGCTCGACGACCGTCGCGACGGCCACCGGCTCCTCGGCGCGGACCGTCTCCACCACCTCGCCGAGCTGGGGGAACGTCTCGGCGTTGATCTTCTCGACGTAGATGTCGATGATCCCGCCGCAGGTCAGCCCGACCGCGAACGCGTCGTCGTCGCTCACCCCGTACCGCTGTAGGACCGGGGCGTCCGACGACTGCGCCAGTTCGTAGACCGCGCCCTCGACGCACCCGCCGGACACGCTGCCGACCGCCTCGCCGTCCTGCGTCACGAGCATCGCCGCACCCGCCGGCCGGGGCGCGGAACTGAAGGTCGCGACCACCGTGCCGACCCCGACCGTCTCGCCGTTCGCCACCCGTTCAGCGAGGTCGTAGAGGACATCACGCACGGCGCACCTCCTTCAGCAGTTCTTCCAACGCGTGCACGCTGTGGCCCGCGATCATCGTGTCGACGTGCGGGAGCGCCGCCAGCACACCCTGCTGGACGGGCCGGTAGCCGGACTTGCCCGCGTGCGGGTTGGCCCAGATGATCTTGTGACTCAAGCGCCTGAGCCTCGCCATCTCGGTCGCCAGCAGGCTTGGGTCGCCGCGTTCCCAGCCGTCGCTGAACAGCACGACCACCGCACCCCGTTGCCGCCACTGCTGATTGAACCGCCGCAGCGCGTCACCGAGCCTGGTGCCGCCCTCGTAGTCGGGGATCGCCCGTCCGGCGGCCCGCAGCGCCCGTTCCGGATCGCGTTCCCGGAGCTGACGGGTCACGCGGGTCAGCCGGGTGCCGATCGTGCGGACCTCGACGGGCATCGCGTGGGCGATGACGTGCGCGAACCTCAGCAGCGCGTCCGAGTAGGCGGCCATCGAGCCGGACACGTCGATCAGCAGCACCAGCCGGCGTGGTTTCGAGCCACGGCGGCGATGGCGCGGCAGGGCGATCTCGCCGCCGGTCTCGATCATCGCGCGCACCGTGCGGGCCAGGTCCAGCCGGCCGCGACGGGCCTTGCGGAGCCGGCGGGAGCGCCTGCGCGGCGGGAGCGGGTTCAGCCGGGCGATCAGCGGTGCCGCGTCGAACTCGGAGATGTCCTTGTGCTTCAGCACTTCCACGTCGGACGCGGCCACGCCGACGGTCATGGAGTCGAGTTCGATCGTCGTGCGCGGACGGGGCGGGGCGCCGCCGAAGTACGCCCGGTACGCGGCGTCGTAGCGCGGCAGGTCGTCCGGGTCGGCACACAGCGTGAGGCGCCCGGCCCAGTAGAGGTCGACGTGCTCGGTGGCCCGCAGGAACGCCTGGACGCGATCGGGCCCGCACTGCAGTCCGGCGCCCCGCAGGACGCGCGTGAACCCGACGCAGGCTTCCGTCATCCCACGATTGTGCTCCCGGCAACGCGTTCCGCGTCCTCCCGGTACTTCAGGACCGCTCCGAGCGTCGTCACGTCCGGCTCAGCGCGGCCCAGCGCCTGCAGCGCCCGCGCCCAGTCCAGCGACTCCGCGACACCCGGCGGCTTGAGCAGGTCGAGGCCCCGCATCTGCTGCACGGCCTCCGCGACCCGGACGGCGAGCCGTTCGTCGAGACCGGGCAGGGTGCGGCGCAGGATCGCGATCTCGCGCTCCAGGGACGGGTGCTCCAGCCAGTGGTAGAGGCAGCGGCGCTTCAACGCGTCGTGCACCTCGCGGGTCCGGTTCGAGGTCAGCACGGTGAGCGGGGGCGTCGTCGCCCTGATCTCGCCGAACTCGGGGATGCTGACCGCGTTCTCGGACAGCACCTCCAGCAGGAACGCCTCGAACTCGTCGTCCGCCCGGTCGATCTCGTCGACGAGCAGCACGCACGGCGCGCTCTCCAACGCCTGCAGCAGTGGTCTGGCCAGCAGGAACCGTCGCGTGTAGAGGGACGCCTCGTCCACCTCGCCGCGCGTCTCCAGCACCCGCAGGTGCATGAGCTGGCGCGGGTAGTCCCAGTCGTACAAGGCCTGTGTGGCGTCGATGCCCTCGTGGCACTGCAGGCGGATCAGCGGCACGTCCATCGACTTGGCCAGCGCGAGCGCGAGCGAGGTCTTGCCGGTGCCGGGTTCACCTTCGAGGAACAGCGGCCGCCCCATCCGGACCGCGAGGAACGCCGCCGTGGCGATCCCGCCGTCCGGCAGGTACCCCGCGTCGTCGAGCCCTGACGCCAGTTCCTCGGGGGACTGCATGCGCCTCAGGGTACGACTAACCTGGACGGATGGGGTCGATCAAGAAAGTCCAGATCACGTTCGACTGCGCGGAACCCGTGCGCGTCGCGGAGTTCTGGAGCCAGGTGCTCGGATACGACGCGCCGCCGGAGAGCGACGGTTCGTGGTCCGCGGTCGCCGACCCGACGGGTGAGGGCCCGCGGTTCTTCTTCCAGCGCGTTCCCGAGAGCAAGGTCGTCAAGAACCGCGTGCACGTCTGCGTGCGAGCGGGCACCGGGCTCGTCGGTGCGGAACGCCTCGCCACGCTCCAGGCCGAGCGTGCCCGGCTGGAGGCGATCGGCGCGGTGTGCGTGCGCGTGATGGAGGCCGACGAGGAGAACGAGTCGTGCATCGTCATGCAGGACGTCGAGGGCAACGAGTTCTGCCTGGACTGACCGTTGTCTGAAGTGTGAGTGAACGTGAGTTCATCGTGGTTCAGGCAGCCGTCGCCTTGCGGCGTCGGCGTTGACCCGCACCAACCGGTGCGGGTCTTCCCGTGGCCGTACCCGTTGCCCGCGCGGTGCGGTTGCGCGCGGCGTTGAGGTCCCGATCCAGGACCAGACCACACGCGTCGCAGCGGAAGATGCGTTCGGACAGGCGCAGCTTGGCTTTCACCACACCACAGCCCGAACACGTCTTGGAACTGGGATACCACCGGCCGGCGACATGCACCCGCACGCCCGCCCACCGGGCCTTGTACTCGATCTGACGGCGCAGCTCGGCCAGGCCGGCACCGGCGACATGCCGAGCCAGCCGCCGGTTACGCGTCATACCCGACACGTTCAGGTCCTCGACCACGACCGTGCCGTGGGCGCGGACCAGCCGGGTGCTGAGCTTGTGCAGCCCATCCCGACGGGCGTTCGCGACCGTGGTGTGCAGCCTCGCGATACGGGCCTGGGTCTTGCGCCACCGGCCCGATGGTCGCCGGCGGACACGCCGGTCAGGTCCGCTACGGCGGGCGGCCTGGCGTTGCAGGCGACGCAGTTCCCGCTGAGCGACCTCCAGGTGTCTCGGGTTGGCAATCACCTCGCCCGTCGAGAGCACGGCCAGCGACTTCACGCCCAGATCGACACCCACCACGCTGCCGGGTCGCGTGGGCGCGGGGCTGGTGCGGGCGATCTCCACGGAGAACGACACGAACCACCGCCCGGCCCGCAAGGACACCGTGGCCGAGCGGATACGGGCGGTACCGCGCTCGACATGCCGGGCGAGTTTGCGGGTCGACTCATGGGTGCGGACCGTCCCGATGCGGGGCAGCTTCACATGCCGGCGGTCGTCGGCGAGCCCGAACGCGCCGGTGGTGAACCGGCAGGACAGGCCGGACCGCTTGCCCTTGAACCTTGGGAACCCGAACCCGTGGCCCTTCCTCGCACCTCGCTTGGAGTCCGCCCAGTTGCCCAGCGCGGTCGCGAGGTTGGCCAGGCCGGACGCATAGGCTTCCTTCGAGTTCTCAGCCCACCACGGCGCGACCGTGTCCTTGGCTCGGTTCCAGTCCTTGCGCAGGCCGTAGGCCGACCACGACACCGGCGGCGTCGGCTCGTCCTCAGCCACGCCGTAAGTCTTCTCGGCGGCCCGCTGATCCAGATTCGCCTTGATCCGCGCCAGGCCCCAGTTGAACGCGCGCCGCTGACCACCGCAATGCGACCGCAACGCCTGCTCCTGGCCGGAGTTGGGGTCCAGGGCGAACCGGTACGCCTGGATCGCCGCGAAGGGGCATCCCAGCCCACAGACGAACACGTTCGACCACACACCACCGAACAGTTCAGAACCCTGGGGCCCGACCGGGGAATCAGGGTCGGGTTCGGGGTGGTCACCGATGTGCGGGACCGTCGTTTCGACGACTCTTGAGCCATGACGAACAACGTGCTCAACGACGCGACAGCCCAGGTCAAGAAGCTCCGCAGGAGTCGCGGCGACAAGATGCTCGCCGGCGTCTGCGGCGGCGTCGCCAAGATGATCGGCGTGGACGCCGCGATCCTGCGGATCATCCTCGTGGCGGCGACGCTGCTCGGGTTCGGCACCGGAGCGCTCCTCTACGTCGCCGCCTGGATCCTCATGCCCGAGGAAGACGCTGCGATGTGATCACCGCGGGAAACCGGGCACGCCGGGTAGCCGTTGCCAGGGGTGGGGTCCGTTGAGGGGCCGGTACTCCACCCCGAGGGCGTCGAGCCTGGGCAGGTGGTGGTCCTTCAGCCGCCGCACGAACTCGGGATCCTTCTCCGCCGGGGACCACACGACCTCGGCGAACGCGGCCAGCCTCGGGAACGCCGCGTAGTCCACCCGCCTGGCCGAGTCGAGATGCTCGGTCCAGATGTTCGCCTGCGCGCCCAGCAGCCGTCCGGGCTCCTCGCCCGTGAGGCCTTCGGGCACCGGCTCCCACGCGTAGACGTCCTCCAGCGTCGTCACCGTTCCGACCGGAATCGGTTCGTCGGGCGAGTCCGACTGCCGGTAGTCCAGGTAGACGTGCTGCTCAGGACACATGACCACGTCGTGTCCGTCGCCCAGCGCCGTGACGCCGCCCTCGATACCGCGCCAGGACGCGACGACCGTGCCCACAGGCAACGGGCCGGACTCCAGGATCTCGTCCCACCCGTAGGGCCGCCGGCCGTTCCGCACGATGTGCTTCGCGATCGCCCGGACCAGCTCGCCGTCGTGACCAGGGGCCTCGTCGCCGCCCAGGCCGATGATCTCCGCCGGGAAGACGTCCATCAGCTCGTCGAACACGTTCCGATAGAAGTCCACTGTGGACTCCTCGGTGTTGAGCACGCGTTCGTTGACACCCCAGTCGGTCCAGACGCCACCGCCGTGCACGCCCAGTTCCGGATAGGCCGCGATCGCCGCCTGGGAGTGACCGGGGATGTCGATCTCCGGGATCACCGTGACGTGCCGTGCCCGTGCGTACTCGACGATCTCCCGCAGGTCTTCCTGCGTGTAGAAACCGCCGTGCGGACGGCCTTTCATGCCCGCGGAACGCCGATCACCGAACCTCGAGTCCTCCCGCCACGACCCCACCTCGGTGAGCTTCGGGTAGCGCTTCACCTCGAAGCGCCAGCCCTGGTCGTCGGTGAGGTGCAGGTGCAGGACGTTGAGCTTGTGCACCGACAGCAGCTCGACGTACCGCAGCACCTCCCGCTTGGGCAGGAAGTGCCGCGAGACGTCCAGCATCACGCCACGCCACTCGAACCGCGGGTAGTCGACGACCTCGCACGCGGGGATGACCGACGGCTTCTCCCCCGCGGCCCGGAACGCCTGGGCACCGAGCAGCTGCCGCAACGTCTGCAGCGCGTTCATCTCGCCGGCCGCGTCGTTCGCCTCGATCAGCACGCCGTCGTCGGACGAGACCAACCGGTAGCCGCCAGGAGGGCCGTCGACGAGGACGCTCTCCCAGCCCCGGTACTCACAAAGCCTTCCGCCGTCCACATAGGACACCGGGCGTGGCAGCAGGTTCATCCCTTCACCGCCCCCGCGAGCCCGGACACGAGCCGGCGCTGCACGAGCATGAAGAAGATCAGCACAGGGATGGTCATCAGGGTGGAGCCCGCCATGATCGCGCCCCAATCGTTCTGGTCGGGTTTGACGAACACCTGGAGAGCCAGCGGCAGGGTCTGGTTCTCCACGGCCGAGATGATGAACGTCTTGGCGAACAGGAAGTCGTTCCAGGCGTGGATGAACGACAGCACCGACGTCGCCACCAGGCCGGGCGCGACGAGCGGGAACAGCACCTGCCACAGGAACCGGAACCGCGAGGCGCCGTCCAGGGTGGCGGCCTCCTCCAGTTCCACCGGCACCGCGGCGACGAAGCCCCGCAGCATCCAGATCGCGAACGGCAGGCTGAAAGCCAGGTGCACCAGCACGAGCGAGCCCAGGTGGTTCAGGCCGAACACCGGAACGCTGTCGCCGACGGACCGCATCAGGAAGAACAGCGGCACGGTCAACGCCTCGACCGGCACCATCTGCACGACCAGCAGCATGATCAGCAACGTCGTGCGGCTGCGGAACCGGAAGCGGGTCAGCGCGGTCGCCGCGAGGAACGAGATCAGGATGCTCAGGAACACCACGATCAACGCGACGATGATGCTGTTCATGAAGTAGCGCCCGAAGTTCGCGACGGTCAGCGCCCGCGTGAAGCTGTCGAGCGTCGGCCGCGTCGTCCACGGCACCGGGTCGGCCGAGATGATCTCGTCCTCCGGTTTGAACGCGGACAGCACCATCCAGAACAGCGGGAACGCCACCACGGCGGCGATGATGAGGACGAAGCCCTCGGTCAGCCAGCGCCTCACAGGACCTCCCCCGACCGCCGCAGCGCGCGGAGGTAGAACATCGTGATTCCCAGGAGCAGCACGGTCATCACGACACCGATGGCCGCGCCCAGGCCGTACTCCGACGCCGCGAACGCCTGCTGGTAGGCGTAGACGTTGAGCACGAGGTTGCGCCCGGCGATGCCGCCGCCGTTCGTCATCACGTAGATCTGCGTGAAGACCTTGAAGTCCCAGATGATCGACTGGATCGTCACCACGAGGATGATCGGCTTCAGCAGCGGGAGCGTGACGCTCCACGCCGTGCGGAACGCCGACGCGCCGTCCAGTGCGGCGGCCTCCAGCACCTCGCCCGGAATCGCCTTGATGCCCGCGAAGAGCGTCACCATGACGAACGGGAACGAGCACCAGATCACCTGTGCCGCGACGAGTCCGAACGCCGTCCACTTGTCGAACGTCCAGGAGAAGCCCTGGGTGCCCAGGACCTCGTTCACCAACCCGAAGTTCGCGTCGAACAGGAAGAGCCAGATCGTCGAGCCGGCGACGGCGGGCGTGGACCACGCGCCGAGCGCCGCCAGGAACAACGTCATCCGGACCCAGGTGCGGACCCTCGTGGCGAGGATCGCGAGGAACGCGCCCACCAGCAACGTGCCGACCACGCAGACCGCCGCGAAGGCGACGGTCTGCCCGAGCACACCCCAGAACTGCTGGTTCCCCAGCAGGTTCCGGTAGTTCCCGAGACCGAGGAACTCGAGCGGCGCGCCGCCGCTCACCTGTTCCTGGCCGTAGTCGTAGAGCGAGATGAGCACCAGCTGGTAGATCGGGTAGGCCAGCAGGCCCCCGAGGATCAGCAGCGCTGGAGCCAGGTAGGCGAACGCGGTCCGCCCCTGGCCTTTGGCGGTCATGCTCACGACGTGAAGGCCGCGTTCATCGTCTTGGCGGCGTCGGCCGTGGCGGTGTCGACGTTCTTCGCGCCGGTGACGATCTCCTGGAGCATCGTCGGCACCACGGCCTGCGCCTCGATCTTCGCCCACGCCGGCGTGACGGGGACGAACTTCGTGCCCGCCTGCAGGGTCTTCGTGAACGGCTCCAGGAACTTGTCGGAGTCCGCGACCTGCTTCTGCACGTCGCTGAACGTCGGCAGGTTGCCCATGGCGGTGTACATCTTCTGCTGGTACTTCTTCGAGGCGAGCAGCTGCGTGAACTCGTTGGCGAGCGTCTTGCGCTGCGTGCCCTTCATGACGCCGAGCAGGTTGCCGCCGGCGAACGCGGGAGCGACCGAGTCCTTGGTCTTGCCGGGCAGCGGCACGACGCCGTACTTGCCGGCCGCACTGGACGCGTCGACGGACTTGCGGTTGAAGTCGCCGCCGATGGTCATCGCGGCCTTGCCCGCGCGGAACGCCTCGACGCTCGCGTCACCGCCGTTGCCCGCGCAGGTGGCGGGCGGGCAGATGTCGTCCTTGATCAGCTCGGTGTACTTGGCGACACCGGCCTTGGCCTCGGCGCTGTCGATGGCGGCGGTGAACTTGCCGCCGTCCTGCTTGGCGATGTCCCCGCCCTGCGCCCAGATGAACGGCAGCGCGGCGAACAGGTACTTGCCGCCGGCCGAGATGCCGATCAGCTCCGGCTTCTTCTGCCGGATCTGCCGGGCGAGCGGCGCGATCTCGTCCAGCGTCGTCGGCGGCTTGAGGCCGAGCTCGCTGAACACGTCCGTGCGGTAGTACAGAGCGCGCACGCCGACGAACCACGGCACGCCGTAGGTCTTGCCGTCGACCTTGGCCGTGTCGAGGATCGACGGAACCAGGTCCTTCGACTCGTCCCACTTGCCCAGGTCGAGCTCCGAGAAGCCACCCGCGGAGACGTAGCCCGCCAGGTCGGTGTTGCCGAACTCGGCGACGTCCGGGGCGCTCTTCGGGTCGCTGAAGGCGGCCTTGAAGCGTTCCGCCCGGCTGGACACCTGGATGTACTGCACGTCGACGGTGACGCCGCTGTGCTTGCCCTGGAACTCGGAGATCGCCTCCTTGACCACGGCCTCCTTGGGGCCGCGGTTGACCTCGTCGAACAGCCAGACCCGCAGCTGTCCCGTCTGCTCGTCCGTGCCCGAGCTCGTCGGACCTGACTGCACCGGTGCGCAGGCGACCACCGCGCCCACGCCCAGCACGGCCACAAGTGCCTTCAGCCTCATCGCGCCCTCCGCATTGCGTATCGTGCAACAGCCATTTCACATGAAGCAACGTGACTGTAGAACGCTCCAGGGCAAGGGTCTAGACCAGACGATCGACCCATTCCCGAACTGATGCCGAATCGACCGGTGAGTCCCATCCGGACGGACGGACGGCGCTGCCAACGTGAAATCCGTTCACGCCCGCTGCCAGCAGTTCCGGCACGTGCCGAGCCTGCAGCCCGCCGCCGACGAGCAGCGCGGGCGGAGCCTGGGCGACGAGCTTCTTCAGGTTCTCGATGCCGTCCTCGACGCCCTTCGCACTGCCGGCGGCGAGCACGGTGTCGCAACCGAGGGTCTGCACGGTCGCCCAGGACCGGAAGACGTCGTTGGAGTTGTCGAGCGCACGATGGAAGGTCCAGGCGCAGCCCTCCAGTTCCGCGGCGAGGTTGAGCGTGACGCCCTCGTCGATCTCACCCCCCGCGTCGAGGAAGCCGAGGACGAACTCGGTGGCACCGGCCTCCCTGAGTTCAGCCGCGCTCCGGCGCAACTCCTTCAGGTCGCCGGGCGCGAAACCCTTGGCGTCCCTGAGCATCACGCGGACTGGGATGTCGACGGCTGCGAGGACCTCCTTGAAGGTGGCGACCGACGGCGTGAGGCCGTCCGAGGCCATGTCGGCAACCAGTTCGAGCCGGTCGGCGCCGCCGGCCTGTGCGGCCACGGCGTCCTGCGCGTCCAGTGCGATCACTTCGAGAATCGGCATGGTCTAGACCATAACGTTCTTCGCTGTGTGCTTTCGGGAATCGGGAGCGCGCGGGCCGTTCGGTGCGTCAGAAGCTGTATCTGCTCGCCTGAGTTCCGCTCCTTCATGATGAGCGCTTTTCAGGCGTGGAGCACGCGTCGGTCGGTTCGAGGGGTGCCGGCCGGCGCGGGCTCCCACCACTGGCGGCCCGTGACTCGGAGGGGGATTCACGGGCCGCTGGCGTACCCGGAGGAAGATGAGGGTCACCTTGGCGGTGACACTGCTCCAATCGAGTGAATTTTGTATCTACCGCCCAGTTAGCCCTTCATGAGTTGGCGGACGGCGCTGACAGGGCGGCCGATCGGAGGTGCTGCATGGACGAGCTGCACACGGCGGATGACCGTCCGCCGTGGGACGGGCTTGAAGGCACCGAACGGCACGCGGTGTGCGTGGCCGCGGCACGCGAGGGCAACCGCCGCGCGCTGGACGTCCTGGTGACCGAGCTGACCCCGCTGCTGTGGCACGTGGCCCGCGGGCAGGGCCTCGACCGGGCTGCCGCCGAAGACGTCGTGCAGACCGTGTGGCTCGCGTTCTTGAAGAACATCGAGAACATCAACGAGCCAAAAGCCCTGGTCGGGTACCTGGTTGTCACGACGAGGCGTGAAGCACGCCGAACCTGGACACCCAACAAGCGGGAAACGCACCTGTCCGACGAATACGCCGAACAGCTCGAATCCGACACCGGCCTGCCCGAGGACGTCACGCTCCTGGACGACCGCGACCGCCGCCTGTGGCTCGCGTTCGGCCGCCTGACCACAAGGTGCCAGGAACTGCTCCGACTCACCGTGCTCGCGGGCCGCGCGGAGTACCGAGCAGTCGCCGAGGCACTGGCCATGCCCCACGGCAGCATCGGTCCGACCAGGGGACGGTGTCTGACTCTGCTGCGCAACTACCTGGAGACGGAAGGAGGATCGCGGTGAACGAGATCGACCCGCGCGACGACCGCAGGGGCCCCGAGGACACCGCAGTCCTCTCCGAACTGAACAGGCTCGTGGACGAACTGGACCCGCCGCCCGCCGACCTGGTGGACCGCGTGAAGTTCGCGATCGCCCTGGAGTCCCTGGACGTCGAGGTCGCCCGCTGGGAACGCGCCGGCTCGTTCGCCGGAGTCCGGGGCGGGCAGACCGGCACGATCACCTTCACCGTGGACAACCTGACGTTGATGGTGAACTTCACCTCGACCGGGTCACGGCACCGGATCGACGGGTGGCTGGTGCCGGCCGGGGAGCACGAGGTCGAGGTCCGGGTGGCCGATCATCAGTCGTCCTGCACTCGGGCTGATGATGGTGGGCGGTTCGTGTTGCCTGATGTGCCGGCTGGGACCACCCAGATTCTGGTGCATCTGGTGAATTCTCGCGGAGAGCCTGGGCGGACTGTGGTCACGCCCACGATCATGCTTTGAGTTTTTGGTTCTACGGCGGCTTTCTGGGGTTCTGGGGTTTTTCAGTGGGTCGACTTTGGCTGGACGATTTGGGTTCCAGCGGAGTGGTCGCCTGGCGTGCGCGTAGTCACCTTGCGCAGGTGGCTGGGCAGGTCATGACGGGCCGGATCAATTCATCGCCGCTTCGCGACGATTGCGATTGGGGCTTGGTTTGTACGCCTCGGCTTCGCCATTGCCGTTGGTTGTTGGGTGGCTCGCCCAAGCCTTCCGGCTTGTCCGCGACGATAGCGAGCTCGGGTGCACCGCTCAGGAAACGTCCGACTCCTGCCAGTCCACGCAGGTCGGACGCTCACCGGTCTGACGGAACTCCTCGAGCGCCTCGACTATTCGGGCGATCGGGAGTGCCGAGTTCTTCGGAAACGGCGTCTTCGTGTCGGTGTCGACGTACAACGTCGGCGAGTCCGACGTTGGCTGGTCGCCAAGGGTGGCGTACACGCCGGTCGAGTCGTCTCCGGCTGCGGGCGGTTCCCAGGACTCCGGGCTGAGGAACAGCAGCGCGCCCTGCCGCTCGGGAATGGCCACGGCGACTTTGATCAGGGTGTCCGGCTCGTCGTACGGACCGACCCTTGGACGTTCACGGGCGACGATCTGCGAGGGATGCGGTTGCCCGTGCGCCAGCATGTACTCCAGCAGCTCCTTCAACTCGGAGCTGGAGGTGACGGCCACGGGAACGTTCGCAGGCCTGGCGACATCGTCGCCCCGGTAGTACCAGACATCAAGCGTGTAGCTCACCGGGTGCCTTTCCCCTGGAACGTGTGGGACCTTACCGGATCGTGTACGACCAGCGTTTGCCCTGGCAGGAGCAGCAAAGGCAACAGCTCGAAGCACGACAGGGGTCCCTCGCAGAGCCGGTTGTTCACCACCACCTCGGCGCGCCGGACACCAGACATCCGCATGCGCCACCCCACCTTGGTCTCGACGTGCTGGGCCGCAGTCGGGAACGTCCTCGGACGCACCCGGCCGATGGCGACCAAGTGCTGGGCGATGGCTCTGTCCTCACCGTTGGGTTCAGCGCCGCTCTGAACCAGATCGCCGTGCCGCTCCTCGTCGCGATGGAACCCGCTGGTGACGTAGGCCGGTAGTTGCGCGCGCTGGCGCTCGATCCACGTTGTCTGCGGGAAGGCTGGAGTTGACCCGGCCGGTGCCGTGGGGCTTGGCAGGTTCGGCGAAGCCCGGTCTCCCTGAAGGGTCTTGTGGTAGCTCTCGACGCCCCGCCGGACCACTGTGAGGGCCTGGGTCAACTCAGCAGCTCTCGTGGTGACATCTGACCACTGCCGCACCGCGCTGCGCGGCCTCGTCAGCGAGTTGTCCCGCCTGCTCCAGGGCCGCTGCCACCTGCAGACTTGGTCGACCACCCGGTTCAGCTCGGCGGACACCTCTTCGAACGACGCCATGCGCACCCCTGTCCACAGCATCGCATTCGCTCACCCGAAACCCGGCAAGCCGAAAGGCCCGGCTCGCCGAAGCGAACCGGGCCTTTCAGAGGTGATGCGAAGCGGGCGGACTCAGAAGTCCATGCCGCCGGCGTCCGGTGCTGACGGAGCAGCGTTCTTCTCCGGCTTGTCCGCGACGACGGCTTCCGTCGTCAGGAACAGGGCGGCGATGGACGCGGCGTTCTGCAGCGCGGAGCGCGTGACCTTGGCCGGGTCGATGATGCCGGCCTTGATCAGGTCCTTGTACTCGCCGGTCGCGGCGTCCAGGCCCTCGCCCGCGGGCAGGGACTTGACGCGCTCGACCACGACGCCGCCTTCGAGGCCGGCGTTGACGGCGATCTGCTTCAGCGGAGCCTCGACGGCGACCTTGACGATGTTGGCGCCAGTGGCCTCGTCGCCCGTGAGCTTCAGGCCCGCGAAGGCGGCCTCGGCGGCCTGGAGCAGCGCGACGCCACCACCGGCGACGATGCCCTCCTCGACGGCGGCCTTGGCGTTGCGGACCGCGTCTTCGATGCGGTGCTTGCGCTCCTTGAGCTCGACCTCGGTGGCCGCGCCCGCCTTGATGACGGCGACGCCGCCGGCGAGCTTGGCGAGGCGCTCCTGGAGCTTCTCGCGGTCGTAGTCGGAGTCCGACTTCTCGATCTCGGCGCGGATCTGGTTGACGCGACCCTGGATCTGGTCGGCGTCACCGGCACCCTCGACGATGGTCGTCTCGTCCTTGGTGACGACGACCTTGCGGGCCTTGCCCAGCAGCGAGATGTCGGCGTTCTCCAGCTTCAGGCCGACGTCCTCGGTGATGACCTGGCCACCGGTGAGGGTGGCGATGTCCTGGAGGATGGCCTTGCGGCGGTCACCGAAGCCAGGCGCCTTGACGGCGACGGACTTGAAGGTGCCACGGATCTTGTTGACGACCAGGGTCGCCAGGGCCTCGCCCTCGACGTCCTCGGAGATGATCAGCAGCGGCTTGCCGCCCTGCATGACCTTCTCGAGGAGCGGGAGCAGGTCCTTGACCGTGGAGATCTTGGAGCCGAACAGCAGGATGTACGGGTCCTCGAGGGTCGCTTCCTGACGCTCGGGGTCGGTCACGAAGTAACCGGAGATGTAGCCCTTGTCGAAGCGCATGCCTTCGGTGAGCTCAAGCTCGAGACCGAGGGTGTTGCTCTCCTCGACGGTGATGACGCCTTCCTTGCCGACCTTGTCCATCGCCTCGGCGATGAGCGCGCCGATCGTGGGGTCAGCGGCGGAGATGGACGCGGTAGCAGCGATCTGCTCCTTCGTCTCGATCTCCTGGGCGTTCTTCAGGAGCTGCTCGGCAATGGCCTCGACGGCCTGCTCGATGCCGCGCTTGAGGCCGAGCGGGTTGGCGCCGGCAGCCACGTTGCGCAGGCCCTCGCGGACCAGAGCCTGTGCGAGCACCGTCGCGGTGGTCGTACCGTCACCGGCGACGTCGTCGGTCTTCTTCGCGACCTCCTTGACGAGCTCGGCCCCGATCTTCTCCCACGGGTCCTCGAGCTCGATCTCCTTCGCGATGGAGACGCCATCGTTGGTGATGGTCGGCGCGCCCCACTTCTTCTCGAGCACGACGTTGCGGCCCTTGGGGCCGAGCGTCACCTTGACGGCGTCAGCGAGGATGTTCATCCCGCGCTCGAGACCGCGACGGGCTTCCTCGTCGAACGCAATCATCTTGGCCATTGCGGTGTGTTCCTCCGCCTATGTGGATTCTGGGCCACTGCGAGCGCTTGCCCGCAGCGGAACACGATTCGCGTGGCCAGGCTCGGTGCCCGCGACGGACGACCCCGGAGGGCCTCACCGTCCCAGCCTCACTTTTTGGCACTCGATGGAGCCGAGTGCTAGTTCGTGTTTAGCACTCGGGCACGTCGAGTGCAAGCGAACCCGGACGACTCGCAGGCGACTCTCAGCGTGATGTGCGCACCGGCACAGAGGTCGGCAGCGGCTTCTTCGAGGTCGTCTCGTCGCCGATGTTCAGCGACGGGGCGGAGCTCTTCTTGGGCTGCCGTGCGGGCTCGTCACCAGGCGAAAGGATCACCACCACGATGATGATCACCACGATCGCCGCCACGGCCGCGATGACCGGCGCGAACCACGCGGGACGTTCCTTCTTGCCCGACGACGTGAACGCGCTCACGCCCACCTGGTTCGGCGGGCGCAGCCGGACCGGGTCCTGCAACTGCTGCTGGTAGCCGCCCTGGTACTGCCCCTGCTGCACCGGCATCGGCCCGGAGACCGGCGCTTGAGCGGGGAACGAGCCGGACTGCGGTCCGAGTTGAGCGGGAGCCGAGCTCTGCGCGACCCCGGCGAGAGCGACGCGGGCGGCGTTGATGAGCTCGGCGCAGTTCGCGTACCGCTGCGCCGGGTCCTTCGAGGTGCCCTTGCGGATCACGTCGTCGATCGCCGGCGGCAGCGCCACGACCTGTGACAGCGCGGGCACGACGCTGCCGAGGTGGCCCGCGATGACCTCCTGCACGCCGCCCTGGAACGGCGGACGGCCGGACAGGCAGGCGAAGAGCATGCAGGCGAGGGCGTACTGGTCGGTGCGGCCGTCGACGGGCTCGCCGCGCAGGTGCTCCGGCGCCGCGTAGGTCGGCGAGCCGAGGAAATCACCCGTTCGGGTGCGGTGCCCGGTGGCGCCGCGGCGGGTCAGGCCGAAGTCGGCGACGTAGACGTGCTCGCGCACGCCCTCCTTCTGGGTCACCAGCACGTTGGCCGGCTTCACGTCGAGGTGCACGAGGCCCTTGCCGTGCAGCATGTCGAGCGCTTCGGCCACCTGGGCGAGCAGCATCAACGTGCGTGCCGGGGTGAGCGGGCCCTCCTTGATGTGCCCGGACAGGTCCTGGCCGTCCACGAGCCGCATCGCGATGTAGAGCAGGCCGTCGACCTCGTCGAAGTCGTACAGCGGCACGATGTTCGCGTGGTCGATCGCGGACGTGTTGCGCGCCTCGTCGACGAACCGCTCGCGGAACTCCGCGTCGGGCGCCAGGTGCTCACCGATGACCTTGAGAGCGACCTTCCGGCCCAGTCTCACGTCTGTGGCCCGGTACGTCACGCTCATGCCACCGCGACCCAGCACACCGTCGATCCGGTAATGGGCGATTCGCCGTCCGCTCAGGTCCTCCGACACGCGAGGCAGCCTAACGTCCGGCCGGATCGGCGTGCCGGGGGTTGGCCCAAGCTGTGATCAGGTCGGTTCTAACTGGCGCGGCGCACGTCCGAGGCCTGGCTGCGCCCGTCCCGCCCGGCCTGCACCTCGAACTCCACCCGGTCGCCTTCTGAGAGCGTCCGGAAGCCTTCCATCTGGATCGCCGAGTAGTGCACGAACACGTCGGGCCCGCCATCGGTTGCGATGAAGCCGTATCCCTTTTCGGAGTTGAACCACTTGACGGTACCGAGAGCCAAGACGTCCTCCTTCAGATCACGCACCTCGCGCAAAGCGCAGAACGCAACGCTAAAGAAAGAAATCTCACGCGGATACCTCCTTACGGAGTCATGAACGAGGGGCTGACTCCGTTGGCGCGCAACCAGGTGGTGAGCCTGCGGGGTCCACGCGCCTGGGTCAGCACGGCACCGGGACCGGCGAAGTCGAACACCAGGCCCTCACCTGTCTGAATGGATTGCGCGCCATCCGGTGCCGAGGGCCGAAGACGGCATTGCACGGTGTCCGCGAACGCCACGACGTGATCGCTGCTGATGGTCACCGCTTCGCCTGCTTCCAGCGTCACGAGGTCGAGCGCGCCGTAACAGGCGAGCACCATCGCTCCCTGACCATGCGCGTAGTTCATGAAGCCCTCGGCGCCCCCGAAGATCGCCTGCATCGGCGGCGCCCCGGGGTTCATCGCGACCGTGCTGCTCGACGCGATCCAGCTGTGCCGGGCGAGGCACCAGCCGTGCGTACCGTCGAGCTCGACCTGGTGCAGGTCTCCCGGCAGCACGGGCGCCGCGTCGATCCAGCCGCCCTCCGCGCCCGCCGTGCACAGCGCGACGGCCTTGGCGCCCGCGCCCTTCACCTCGACGACGAGCCCGTAGCTGGTGGCCGCGATGGTCAGCGGGTCCGCCACCACCGCCTCGCCGGGCGCGAGAACGAGTCTCGCCACGCCGAACGTCGGTGTGTGCCTGGTCCGGACCTGCACGAACAACACCTCCGGGAGGAAACGGGGCAAAGCGATCGTCACGGCCACCGCGACGTTGGCAGTATGCAGTCGTGTCCCCCACCACTGTCGCCGAACACCGCCAGCGCGTCGCGGAGCTCGTCGGGTCGATGCCCGTGCTGCAACTCCCGCTCGAGGAGTGCCTCGGGCTCGTGCTCGCCGCCGACGTCATCGCGCCGCTCGCCCTGCCACCGTTCGACAACTCCGCGATGGACGGGTACGCGGTGCGCGCCGCCGACCTCCGCCGAGACGAGACGGTCCGTCTCGTCGTGGCGGACGACATCCCGGCGGGCCGCACACAGCTGAACCCGCTGGAGCCCGGCACGGTGCAGCGGATCATGACCGGCGCCCCGCTGCCTCCCGGCGCGGACGCGGTGGTCCAGGTCGAGTGGACCGACGGCGGCACCGAGACCGTGGCCATCCACCGGGCCGTGGAGCCCGGCCAGAACATCCGCATCGGCGGCGACGACGTGCAGAAGGGCGACGCGGTGCTGGCCGCGGGCACCGTGCTGCGCCCGTCCACGCTCGGCCTCGCCTCCGCACTCGGCCTGCCCGAGCTGCCGGTCCGCCGCCGCCCGCGCGTGCTGGTCCTGTCGACGGGCTCCGAGCTGGTCGAACCGGGCCGGCCGCTGGAGCTCGGCCAGATCTACGAGTCGAACGGCATGATGCTCGCCTCCGCCGTGCGGGACGCGGGCTGCGTCGCCACCCAGCTGCGGTTCGTGCCGGACGACGTCGAGGCGTTCCACCAGGCGCTGAAGCCGTACCTGGGCGCGGTGGACGTGATCGTGACGTCCGGCGGGGTCAGCGCGGGCGCGTACGAGGTGGTCAAGGACGCCCTCGCGGACCACGACATGCAGTTCACCAAGGTCGCGATGCAGCCGGGTGGACCACAGGGCTCCGGCCGGTACGAGGGCGTGCCGGTGCTGTCGCTGCCGGGCAACCCCGTGAGCGCGCAGGTGTCGTTCGAGGTCTTCGTGCGGCCGGCGCTGCTGGCGTCCATGGGCCACCGGCAGACCGAACGTCCCACCGCACGCGCGAGGATCACGACGGGGCTGACGTCTCCGGCGGGCAGGACGCAGTTCCGGCGCGGCCTGCACGACCCGTCGTCCGGCCAGGTCGTGACGCCCGTCGGCGGTCCGGGATCGCACCTGCTGTCGGCGCTCGCGCTGTCGAACTGCCTGATCGAGGTGCCCGAGGACGTGACCGAACTGGCTGCGGGGGCCGAGGTCACCGTGAGATACCTGCAGTAGTTCTGAACGATCTGGGGGAAGCAGGACATGAGAGCGGCGCTGGCATTGGTGATGCTCGCCGGGTTCTTCGTGCTCGCGGTGGGCATCATCGCGAGCCTGGGCGTCCTCGCGTCCGTCCTCTTCGGCCGAGGTGACGTCGAGGGCGGGTCGTGGCTCCTGGCGTTGGCGCTCATCTTGGCCGCGCCGACGCTGTACGCGCTGGTCAGAGCGATCTGGGCGCGCCCGCGGGCGACCGGCGTGCCACTGACCCGCGCGACGCACCCCGAGCTCTGGCGGCACGTCGACGAGCTCGCGGCGATCGCCGGCACCCGCAGTCCTGACGACATCCGGCTCGTCAACGAGGCGAACGCGGGCGTCTGGGAACGCCGCGGCACGCGGTACCTGGAGCTCGGCCTGCCATGGGTGGCCGGCATGACGATCGGCGAACTGCGGTCGGTCCTCGCCCACGAGCTCGGCCACTACGGCGGCGGGCACACGCGACTCTCCGCCGTCACGTTCCGCGCGAAGGTCGCCCTCGGGATGATGAGCGAGCAGGGCGCCGGTTACCTGAGCGGTGTCCTCTACGCGTGGGCGAGGCTGTATGCGCTGGTCGCCGCCTCGGCGAGCCGGGTACACGAGCGGTTCGCCGACGAGGTGTCCGTCGCGGCGGCCGGGCGTGAGGCGTCGATGCGGTCGTTGCTGCGCGGCGGCCCGCTCGGCGTCGCCTGGGCCGACTACCAGCGCTGGTACGTCGCGCTGGCGGTGCTGGCCGGACGCACGCCGCCGTTGCTGGAGGGCTTCCGCGCCTACCTGGACCACCCGCGGCGCGTGCACCAGCTGCGCGAGATCGAGCCGCTGCTGGCCGCGCAGGAGCCGAAGTCGGTGTTCAACAGCCATCCGCCGGTCCGGGAGCGGGTCGCGACGATCGCGCGGCTCTCGCCGTTCACCGGCGGCGTGGCCGAGGCGGTCGACGAACGGCAGTCCTGGCCGTTGCTCGACGGCACGCCACCCGAGGAGGTGGCGGCGCTCGTCGGGGTGCAGGGGCCACCGATCACCTGGGAGGAGCTCGCCGCGCTGGCCGGACCGGCGCTCGTCCGTCAGCACGCGGACCTGCTGCGGCACGCGGGCAGGGTGAGCAAGGTCGGCGAGACGCCGGCCGACGTGCTGGCGGCGTTGTCCCGGGCCGAGCTGCACAAGCTGACCGGAGCTCCTGTGGACGCCTCGCTGACCACGGAGGAGGTGCACGAAGCGGCCGTCGACGCCGTGACGGAACTGCTCGGGTGCATGGTCGCTGACCTGCTCGTGACGGCCGGCCGCGCGACGCTGGAACTCAACTGGGGCGGACTGTTCGTACTGCGGATGCCGGACGGAGCTGCGGTCTATCCGGAGGACCTGGTCGCGCCCGCCGTGCGTGACGCAAACCAGGTGCCTGACGTGCGTTTCAGACTGCAGGCGCTTGGCGTCGACGGACTGTGACGGAACGCTCACCCAGCGACGTTGTTCACGCCATGTGACGGGGATTACACTGACCGCAGGTGCCGGTCGGCCCCTGCATTCGTCGGGGGATGCACGGGCCGACCGGCCACTTGTCTTTCCGGCAGTCCCGATGGGCGGTGTGGCGTGTTGCCGTAGCGTGATGCTGCCCGACAATCCACGGAAGCTACGGAACCCACAGACACGATGAGCAGCGAGAAGCCCGTCTCCCACTTCCTCGAACTCGCGCGCGGCATGGTGCCGCCGATGCACCCGGCTGGGCGCCCGTTCGTCGCCGGTGCGGCGATCGCGACCCTCCTCGTCCGGCTGCGCTTCAAGCGCCTGGGCGTCGTCCTCGCGCTGGTCACGGCGTGGGTGGCGTGGTTCTTCCGCGAGCCGAAGCGCGTGACGCCGACCCGTCCGAACCTCGCCGTGGCCCCGGCCGACGGCACCGTCTCGCACGTGGTCGACGCCGTCCCGCCCGCCGAGCTCGGCCTCGGCTCGCAGCCGATGACGCGCGTCAGCGTCTTCCTCTCGGTCTTCGACGTGCACGTGCAGCGCGTGCCCGCGGACGGCGAGGTCGTCCAGGTCTCGTACCACCCCGGCAAGTTCCTCTCGGCCGACCTCGACAAGGCCTCCGAGGAGAACGAGCGCAACACCGTGTTGCTGCGCACCGTCGACGGCCACGACCTCGTCGTCGTGCAGATCGCCGGCCTGGTCGCGCGCCGCATCGTGTGCGAGGTCGCCGAGGGCGAGAAGGTCACCGCCGGCCAGACCTACGGCCTGATCCGCTTCGGTTCGCGCGTCGACCTCTACGTCCCGCGCGGTAGCCGTGTCCTGGTCGAAGCAGGCCAGCGCACGATCGGCGGCGAGACCGTTCTCGCCGAACTCCCGGAGGCCTGATGGCGCCCAGCGGGCCCGGCGTTCGCCTGCTGCCGAACGCGATCACAGTCCTGGCCATGTGCTCGGGCCTGTCCGCGGTGCACTTCGCGAACGTCGGCATGTGGGGCGCGGCCATCGCCGCGATCGCGGCAGCAGCCGTGTTCGACGGCCTCGACGGCCGCATCGCCCGCATGCTGGACGCGACGTCGAAGATGGGCGCGGAACTCGACTCGCTGGCCGACGCCATCTCGTTCGGCGTCGCGCCCGCACTCGCGATCTACCTCTGGAAGTTCGAGGGCAGCCGCGCCGGCTGGGTCATCGCACTGATCTTCGCCGTCTGCATGGTGGTCCGCCTGGCCCGCTTCAACACGTTGCTGGAGAAGGAACAACCGCCGTTCGCGAAGGAGTTCTTCGTCGGCGTCCCCGCTCCGGCCGGCGGCTTGTTGCTGCTGCTGCCTTTGATCATCGAGGAGCAGGTGCGGAGTGACGGCTGGTGGAACAGCCCGATCGTCGTCGGCGTATGGACTGTGGTCGTGGCGATGCTTTTGGTATCGCGGATTCCGACTTTGTCCGTGAAGACCGTGAAGGTGCCGCCGCGTGCGGTCGCGCCTTTGCTGGTCCTTATCGGACTGCTCGCCGCCGCGATCATCACGTACCCGTTGGTGGCTTTGATCATCGCAATGGTCGTGTATTTGGCGCACCTGCCTTACTCGGTGCGCCGGTACATGTGGCTGTCCAAGCATCCTGAGGCGTGGACCGTTACCGGGGCTGATCGTCGTGCCATCAAGCGGGCGCATGGGGTTGCGGCTCGTCGGCTTGGGCTGCGTCAGCCTTTGCACGGTCGTGTCGCTGGTGCGGCCATGCGGGCGGTGCGCCGGCCTCGGCGTGACGCTTCTACCGCTGCTGCGGCGGAAAGCGCGGCGTCCGGTGCCAACGGGCGCCGCCGTTCGTGGCGTCAGCTGGGACTGAGGCGCCAGCCCAAGCGCTGATCGCCAGCACTTCCAACCGGGGCCGGGCACGTCGAACGTGTCCGGCCCCGGTTTTTGCCCCCGCTGCCAACGAACTCCGCATTCGGACGAGGTCAACTAGAGTCGTCGGCGTGATCACGCTGACGGCTCGCCTGTCCCCGTCCGCTCTGGACACCCGGCGCGGCGTAGTCCGCCTCCACCCGGAGGTGCTCGACGCCCTGGGCCTGCGCGCCTGGGACGCGGTGAAGCTGACCGGCGCCCGCGTGAGCGCTGCCCTGGCGGCGGCGGGCGAACAACCGCCCGGCGTCGTCCTGGTCGACGACGTCACGCTCACCAACCTGGGCGTGGTCGAGGGTTCCGAGATCGTCGTGGCCCCGGTCCAGGTCACGGCCGCGCGCTCGATCACCGTCGCAGGCTCCCGCCTCGCCACCACAGCACTAACGCCGGAACACGTGCGCATGGCGTTGACCGGCAAGGTCCTCACCGTCGGCGACAACGTCTCGCTGCTCCCCCAGGACCTGGCACCGCCGCCCGGCGCGAACCTCTCCGAGACGCGCCGCAAGCTGTCCAACGCCATCGGCATGACGTGGACCAACGAACTCATCACCATCACCTCGACCGACCCGGCGGGCCCGGTGGCGGTGCAGCCGTCGAGCGTCGTGGGCTGGCGCTCGGCCCAGGCCCCGGCCGCCGAGGTGACCCCTGTCGTGGTGCAGGAGAAGCACGACGCACTCCCCGTCGCCGACCTGGTGGGCCAGCGCGACCAGGCCCGCCGCCTCACCGAGTGGCTGGAACTGATGTTCCGCCAGCCAGAACTCCTCACGAAGCTGGGCGCCTCCGCGAGGTTGGCCGCAATGGTCAGCGGCCCGGAGGGCGTCGGCAAGGCAACGCTGGTCCGCGCGGTAGCCAGGTCCCTCGACGCCGCCGTGGTGGAACTGGCCGCCCCCAGCATCGCCGTCCTGGAACCGGGCGCGATGGCCAAACAACTGGGCGACGCGATCGCAGGCGTCCCAGAACAGCCCACAGTCCTGCTCCTGACAGACATCGACGCCCTGCTGCCCACCACCCCACCACCGGTGGCCACCGTCGTCCTGGACATGCTCCGCACAGCGATCTCCCGCCCGAACCTCGCCCTGGTGGTCACCTCGGCAAGGGCAGAATCCGCGGACGCCCGCCTACGCGCCCCAGACCTGGTAGACCGCGAACTGACGCTCCCCCTGCCGGACACAGCAGGCAGAACCGAACTACTGCGCGTACTGCTCCGCGACGTCCCTTTGGAGTCCGATGTGGACTTCGGCGAGGTAGCCGCCCGCACTCCAGGCTTCGTAGCGGCAGACCTCTGCGCCCTCCGCCGAGAAGCAGCAGTCCGAGCCGCCCTACGCCAACGCGAGGTGGCAGAACCCCGAGTGGGCCAGGAAGACCTGCTGGCCGCCCTGAACACAGTCCGCCCGATCTCCATGTCCGCCTCGGACACCGTGCAAACCGGCGGACTCACGCTGGACGACGTAGGCGACATGAAGGAGGTCAAGCAGGCCCTCACCGAGGCAGCCCTCTGGCCCCTGCGCTACCCGGACTCCTTCGCCCGCCTGGGCGTAGAACCCCCACGAGGCGTCCTGCTCTACGGCCCACCGGGATGCGGCAAGACGTTCCTGGTACGAGCCCTGGCAGGCTCAGGCCAACTGAACGTCCTGACGGTCAAGGGCGCCGAACTGATGGACAAGTTCGTAGGCGAGTCGGAACGAGCAGTACGAGAACTCTTCCGCAGAGCAGCAGACGCAGCCCCGGCCCTGATCTTCCTGGACGAGGTGGACGCCCTCGCCCCACGCAGAGGCCAATCCTCAGACTCAGGCGTAACCGACCGAGTGGTAGCCGCCCTCCTGACAGAACTGGACGGTGTAGAACCACTGCGCGACGTAGTGGTGATCGCCGCAACAAACCGCCCAGAGCTGATCGACCCGGCCCTACTACGCCCAGGCCGCCTGGAACGCCTCGTCTACGTGCCACCACCAGACGCAGAGGCCCGCACGGAAATCCTCAAGGCAACATCCCGCAACACACCACTGTCCGAAGACGTAAACCTGGCCACCCTGGCAGGCGAACTGGAAATGTACTCAGCAGCGGACTGCGCAGCCCTAGTACGAGAAGCAGCACTAACGGCAATGCGCGAATCACTAGACGCAGCAGAAGTAACACAAACCCACCTGACAAAAGCACGAAACGTAGTGCGCCCATCCCTGGACCCAGCACAACTGGTGTCACTAGCCGCATACGCAGCAAACCGCAGCAGCAACGCCTAACAGCCAGCGAAGCCGAAGGCAAGCCGTCCTTACCGCGCGGGCCAGGCGGTGGGGTCCCATCACGAGTCGCGCCATAGCCCTTGCTGCATGTGAGAAGGGGTGTCAACTCGACACGCTTTTCGTCGAGTTGACACCCCTTCTCACATGTGGCCCGCTCTTGGCTCGGCTCGTGATGGGACCCCACCGCCAACGCAACCCTCAAAGCAACAGAGAGGATGTTGTGGCGGGATCGCCTGGGCTGGTCTGACCCTCAAAGCAACTGACCAGGGTGTCTTTCGCCGGATCTGTCGTCCGGCCTGGCGGTCTCGCGTGCACGTCACCAGGCGGGCGGAAGTGACCTGATAGGAGCCTGTCTCACCAGG
>NZ_FNET01000030.1 GCF_900100275.1 Lentzea albidocapillata subsp. violacea | reverse complement strand
GTGATCGACGGCGGCCGGCCCGGCCGTTGTTCATCGACCAGGCCGTCCAGCCGATCCCGCAGAAACCGCCTGCGCCACTTCGTCACCGTCGTCGGATGCACCCGCAGATCCTCGGCGATCCGCGTGCCCGGCACACCATCCGCACACGCCAGCACGATCCTGCACCGCTGCGCCAGCACCTGCGAGGACTTCGCGCGCCGCGCCCACCGCTGCAACGTTTCCCGCTCCTGCTCGGTCAACGTCACCTCAGCAGGAGGACGTCCAATCCGCGCCATCACCCCACCATAGACTTACCCAGCGGATTTCAGGCGCAGGACACTAGTGGCGCGACCCGGAACGTCGGCGAGGTAATCCGCGCCCAGCAGGGCGCCTCCCGCCCCCACGCCCCCGTACATCCAGTACGAGGACGTGGGGGCGACACCACGATGCACCCGTCTGACCGCGAATTCCCCCGGCAACCTTCCGGGCCACGCCACTAGCAGGACGCCCTGGGCGGCCGGCTGCATCGGGTGTCAGAGGGTGGCGATCCGCACCGCCTTCGCCATCGCCTCGAAGCCCTTGTCACCAGGGTGCAGGTGGTCGCCCTCGTCGAAGTCGGGCCTGATCCGCTGCGGGTCGGCCGGGTCGCGGATCACCCGGTCGAAGTCGACGACGGCGTCGAAGTCGGGGCTCGTCCGGATGTACGCGTTCACGGCCTGGCGCACCGACTCGAGCTCCTCGGTGTAGCTGCGCCAGCCCTTGAACGGCGTGATCGTCGCGCCGATCACCCGCAGGCCGCGGTCGTGTGACCGGGACGCGATCTGCTGCAGCGCGGCGATGATCTTGGCCGGATCGGTCTGGTGCGGGGTCTGCTGGATGTCGTTGATGCCCTCGAACACGATCACCGAGCGGACGCCCGACTGGGTGAGCACGTCGCGGTTCAGCCGCGCGAGCGCGTTGGGACCGGCCCCGCCGCCGTCGAGCAGCAGGCGGTTGCCGCTGATGCCCGCGTTCAGCACACCCAGGCGGGTGTTCACGCGGTCGGCGAGCTGGTCGGGCCAGCGCAGGTTCGCGCCCCACGTCGAGTTCGCGCCGTCGGTGATCGAGTCACCGAGTGCCACGACGCTGCCGCGCAGGCTGGACGACCTGACGTCCACGCCCGAGACGTAGTGCCAGTTCGTGGTGCGTTCGCGGTAGGCGGCGGCGGACTCGTCGGCCGTGTGGTTGCCGTCGCGGGTGAAGTACGAGTTCTGCATCGTGAGCTGGTGGCGCGTGACGGGGCCGCCCGGCTCCGGCGTGTAGACGCTCACCAGCAGGTCGGAGTCGGCGGGGACATTCAGCGCCACGCCGTCGCTGACCACGTCGGCACCGGGCGGGGCGGTGATCGACCGGGCGCCGCCGAACGTCAGCGTGCGCATCGTGCCGGGCAACGCCAGGGGTGTGTCCGGACCGGCCGCGCGGGCGACCGTGACCTGGCCGAACAGGATCGGCGTGCGGCCGTAGGCGTTGGAGAGCCGGACGCGGATCTCCTTGCCCCCGGCGCTGACGTGCACGATGTTGCGCATCGAGAAGTTCGGATAACCGTTGTCGGTACCGGAGACCGCCGAGGACGGCGCGGTCGCCCACGTGCCCACCCATCGCGGCGGTGCGGCCTGTGCGGGTGAGGCCGCGGCCACGAGCAACGCCACTGCCAGCAGAAAGCGCGTCATGCTTTGACCTTGGCAGCGCTCCCACTCGTCCGCTAGCCGCCGATCTTCGGATCTATGATGCGAATCATGTGGAACGGGGCGGAGTACCAGCGCAGGTTCGACTCGCTCGCCGAGTCGGGGATGGACGTGCACGGAGAAGCGACCTTCGTGCGTGCGTTCGAGCCGGCCTCCGTCCTGGACGCCGGCTGCGGCACCGGACGGGTCGCGATCGAGCTGGCCAGGCACGGCATCGAGGTGGTCGGAGCGGACGTCGACGCCTCGATGCTCGCCTACGCGCGCGAGCAGGCGCCGGACATCACGTGGGTGCGGTCCGACCTGGCCGAACTCGACCTGGGCCGGACGTTCGACGTGGTCGTCATGGCGGGCAACGTGCCGCTGTTCACCCCGCCCGGCACGCAGGGCGCGCTCGTCGCGGGCGTGGCCAGGCACGTCGGGAACGTGCTGGTCGCCGGGTTCAGCCTGGACCGCGGCTACACCGCCGAGGACTACGACGAGCACTGCGCCCAAGCCGGGCTCACGCTGGTCGAACGGTTCGCGACGTGGGACCGGAAGCCCTTCGAGGGCGGCGACTACGCGGTGACCGTGAGCCGTCTCGACAGGCCCTGAGCAGCTCTGTACGCCTGGGCCGCTGCCTCGACGAAGTCCAGGGTCAGCGGGTCGTCGGAGATCCACGCGATCACGACGGGACTGGGTGACATGTCGGCCAGCGGCACCACGACGAGCTCGCCCAGGTCGTGGCCGAGCGGCGCCAGGCCCACGGAACCGTTCCACAGCACGGACTGCACGCACTCCTGGACCGCGCGGACGGTCGGGCCGCTGCGCGGTCTGCCGCCGTTCCAGTAGTTCCGCCAGATCTCGTCGGTCCCGTCCGGGAACTGGAACCAGTCGCGACCGGCGAGGTCGTCGGTGGTGATCCGCTCCCGGGCCGCGAGCGGATCGTCACGCCGCAGCACCGCGCCGACCGGGTTCTCTTGCAGCACAAGGGTTTTCAAGCCGCTCTCGTCGAACGGCCCGCGCGTCAGGGCGACGTCGACGTGGCCGGCGCGCAGGCCGCAGGTCGGATCGGTCAGGTCGGTCTCGCGGACGCGGATCTCGACATGCGGGTGCCTGCGCCGGAACGCCTCGGCCACGCGGGCCCCGTGGTCACCGAGCATGCCGACGGTGATCGTCGTCCTGGCGAGCTTGGCGCGGATGCGGCCGGCGTGGTCGAGCAGCGCCCTCGCCTCGGTGAGCAGGACGTGACCCGCGTCGGTCAGCGTGACGCCGGCGGGGGAGCGGTGCAGCAGTGTGGCGCCGAGGTCGGCCTCCAGGTGCTTGATCGCCCGGCTCAGCGGCGGCTGGCTCAGGTGGAGCCGGCGCGCGGCGCGCCCGAAGTGCAGTTCCTCGGCGACCGCGACGAAGTACCGCAGGGTCCGCAGCTCCATGATCAGGCACGATACTCGCACGGTATCGGGATTGCGCAGATGGTCTTGGACGCCACCCGGCCCGCGCGGGTGGAGTGGGGACATGAACCTTCCTGACCCCGCCGTCCACGTCTCGGGCGTCACCGAGGTGGCCGACGGCGTGCTGGTGATCCCCAACGAGCACGTCGGCCTCGTGCCCAACATCGGCATCGTCGGCGGCACCGAGGCGATCCTCGTGGTGGACACGGGACTCGGCCTCACGAACGCGGCACTCGTACGGGACTTCGCGGAAGAGGTGGCGCGCGGCCGGCGGATCCATCTGACGACGACGCACTTCCACCCCGAGCACGCGTTCGGCTCGTCCGTGTTCGACTCCTACCTGATCAACCGCGCGCAGGCGGATGACCTGCGCCGCAAGGGATCCGGCTACCTGCGGATGTTCCGCGGCTTCGGCGGCGCGATCGCCGAACGCCTCGCGGACGTCGAGATCCCGGTGCCGGACGAGGTGTTCGACGGCGTCCGCGCACTCGACCTCGGCGGCCGCACGGTGCTGCTGCGGCCGACCGGGCGCGGGCACACGCTGGGGGACCAGGTGGTGGAGGTGCCCGACGCGGGCGTGCTGTTCACCGGCGACCTGGCCGAGACCGGGCAGTTCGCGATCTTCCCGTGGTTCCCTCCGCACGACACCGACGTGTCCGGGCTCGCGTGGATCGGTGTGCTGGACGGGCTGATCGCCGGCGAGCCGCGCGTGGTCGTGCCTGGACACGGGTCGGTGGGCGATGTCGCGGTGCTGCAGGGGGTCCGGGACTACCTGGGGGAGTTGCGGGACGAGACCTGGCGGCGGCGCGACAGTGCGGCGGGGCTCGACGAGATCGTCGCCGAGGTGACGGCGGTGCTGGCGGAGCGGCATCCCGAGTGGGCCGGCCGGGAATGGATCGAACCCGGCGTGGGCTGTCTCTGTGCTGAGTAGCCTCGATAGCTTCAGTGTTGACTAAATGAAGTCTTCGCCGAGGCGCTCGCGGATCACCTTCTTGGGCACGCACATGGTCCAAGCCCCGATGACGAGCTCGGTCATCTCCTCGACGTCGAGCTCGGCCATCGAGGCGTGCACCCACTGGAAGCGCATGTCGGACTGGCTGGGGAACGCGAACTTGACCGGATCGCTCGCGACGAGCGCTTCGCGTTCCTCGCGCGGATAGCCGAAGCCCAGCACGGTCTCGTCGCGGGAGAGGGCCGCGTAGACGATCTGGCCCACGCGGAACTTCACGCGGTCGCGGATGAGGTGTTCGGTGGTGCGCGGCAGCGTGCGAGCCACGGCGCGGATGTCGGCGACGGTCACCATCGGTCCATCTTGTCGCATGCGCCGCGGCAGCGGAGTCACTTCAGGCAAATTCGGCAAATCAGCTTGATTCGGACAATAGTGATCGAGAACGTCGCTGTCTTCAATTCCGAACGCCGAACCTATGCCGTCTCAATTCGAATTTGCATGCTCAACGAACGGACTGCCCACGCCGTTGTTGCAACTTGGTTGCAGCGGTCTGACCTGCATGTCCTGATCGGAACGGCGGGAATATTTCCGGAGAATGAGAGCGCGACCACACTCTCTTCCCTATTTCACTCGATCGGGTGAAAAGTAGTGTCATGAACATCAAGCGATCCCTTCCGGCGCTTCTTCCACTCGTGCTCACCGCGACCTTCTTCGCGAATGGCGCGGCCGAGTCGGCGACGCCGAAGCAAAGCCCCGTGAACGTCACGCCCAACGCGATCCGGTTCGACCCGCACGCACCCAAGCTCGACGTGTCCTACGGGCACTCCGCACTGGAGTTGAAGTACGTCCGCAAGGACGCGGGCCAGGCCGACGGCTGCACGACCCGCGACCACGAGGAGACAGAGGAGGCGGAGGTCGAGCCCGGATCCGGCCACGTCACGGTGGCGGGCACCAGGTACGACCTGGTCCAGTTCCACTTCCACACGCCGTCCGAGCACAGGTTCGGCGGCCGCAACACCCCGCTCGAGATGCACCTCGTGCACCGCAGTGCCGAGGGCAAGCTGCTGGTGGTCGGCGTTCCGCTGGTCGCCGGCTCGCACTCCGTCGTGGACGACGTGCTGGCGACGCTCTCGCCCGAGTGCGGCGCGCCGGTCGACATCGAGCCCATCGATCTCAACCGGTTGCTGCCCTCAGGTCACCACACGCTGCACTACACCGGCTCGCTCACCACGGCGCCGTTCACCGAGGGCGTCGAGTGGTACCTGACCCGCGAGCAGCACGTGTCGGCCGCGACCATCGCGCGCTTCAAGGGGCTGTTCACCGCGGGCAACGCCCGTGCGACGCAGCCGCTCAACGGCCGCACGTTCGTGGACGTCCCGCGCATCTGAGGTAGCCCCGACGAGAGGCCGGTCCTGCGGGGCCGGCCTCTTGTGCGTGACGTGCTTCACCGATTCAGGAGTCGCAGACAATTACCCGCGTGTGCAACTATTGTCCACGCTGACAACCTACGACTTCAAGGACTGTGTGACATGCCTGTCGCCCTGCTCGCCCTCGCGATCAGCGCCTTCGCCATCGGCACGACCGAGTTCGTGATCATGGGGCTGCTTCCCGAGGTCGCGACCGACCTCGGCGTTTCCATTCCGGACGCGGGACTGTTGATCTCCGGCTACGCGCTGGGCGTCGTGATCGGCGCGCCGTTGCTGACCGTTCTCGGCGGCCGCCTGCCGCGCAAGAAGATGCTGCTCGGGCTGATGGTGCTGTTCATCGCGGGCAACCTGGTCTCCGCTCTCGCGGACACCTACGGCGTGCTGATGAGCGGTCGCGTGGTCGCGGCACTGGCGCACGGCGCGTTCTTCGGCATCGGCTCGGTCGTCGCCGCTGACCTCGTCGCGCCGGAACGCCGGGCGAGCGCCATCGCGTTGATGTTCACCGGTCTGACCGTGGCGAACGTTCTGGGCGTGCCGATGGGCACGGCGCTCGGTCAGGAACTCGGGTGGCGCTCGACGTTCTGGGCGGTGACCGTGCTCGGTGTGATCGGGCTGCTCGGCATCGTGTTCCTCGTGCCGCGCCAGCAGGCTCAGGGCAGTGACCTGCGCAGTGAACTCGCCGTGTTCCGCAACCCGCAGGTGTGGCTCGCACTGCTGATGACCGCGTTCGGCTTCGCGGGCGTCTTCGCGTCGTTCACCTACATCGCGCCGATGATGACCGAGGTCGCGGGCTTCTCATCGGGTGCCGTGACGTGGTTGCTGGTGCTGTTCGGCGTCGGCCTGTTCGCGGGCAACCTGCTGGGCGGCAAGGCCGCGGACCGGTCGGTGATGAAGAGCGTGATCGTCATCCTGATCTCGCTGGCCGCCGTGCTGACAGCGTTCGTGTTCACCGCGCACTCACCGGTACTGGCCGCGATCACCATCGTGTTGTTCGGCGCGGCCGGGTTCGCCACGGTGGCGCCACTGCAGATGCGGGTCATGCAGACGGCGGCGGGCGCGCCGGCACTGGCGTCGGCGGCGAACATCGCGGCGTTCAACCTGGGCAACGCCGCCGGCGCGTGGCTGGGCGGGCTCGCGATCGGGCATGGCCTCGGTTACACCGCCCCGAACTGGATCGGAGCCCTGCTCGCGGTCGGTGGCCTGACGATCGCAGTGGTGTCCGTGGTGCTCGAACGGCGTGTGAGCAGCGGCACCGTCCCAGGCTCTTCTGAAGCGCGTCAGAAAGAACCTAAAATCGTTCCAGTAGCTAACTAGTCTCTGCTGCTGACACCCATTGGGGAAGCCTTGAACACCACCCGCGCCATGACCGCTCTCGCGCTCGGCGGGTTCGGCATCGGTACGACCGAGTTCGCGACGATGGGCCTGCTGCCGCAGATCGCGGAGACGTTCGGCATCCCCGACTACGAGGCGAGCCACGCGATCAGCCTCTACGCCGCCGGTGTCGTCGTCGGCGCTCCGTTGATCGCGGTGCTCGGGGCCAAGCTCCCGCGCAAGGGCATGCTGATCGGCCTCATGCTCGCGGTCGCCCTGGGCAACGGGTTGTCGGCTGTCGCGCAGGACAAGACGTTGCTGCTCCTCGCGCGGTTCGTCGCCGGACTGCCGCACGGCGCGTTCTTCGGCATCGCGGCCGTTGTCGCCGCCACGCTCGTTGCTCCCGAACGGCGCGGCACGGCCGTTGCACGCGTGATGGTCGGCCTGACCTTGGCGAACCTCGTGGGCGTGCCACTCGCGACAGCGGCGGGGCAGCAGATCGGGTGGCGCACGGCGTACCTCGCGGTCGCGGTGATCGCGCTCCTCACGGCCGCGGCGATCGCGGCCTGGGTGCCGCTGGTGCCCAAGGTCGAGGGCGCGTCGATGAAGGGCGAGGTCCGCGCGTTCGGCCGTCCGACGGTGTGGTTCGCGATCTTCACCGGCATGATCGGCTTCGGCGGCATGTTCGCCGTCTACTCCTACGTCGCGCCGCTGACGACCGAGGTCGCCGGGCTGCCCGCCGGTGCCGTCCCGTGGATCCTCGCGGTGTTCGGGCTCGGCATGACGCTCGGCGCGACGTTCGGCGGCCGGTTCGTGGACCGCTCGCCGGCGGGCTCGGTGTTCGGTGGGCTGATCGCGGTCTGCGTGATCCTGGTGCTCTTCGGGCTCACCGCGACCATCCCGGTGTTCCTGTTGCTCCTGCTGTTCCTGCTGGGCTTCACCATCCAGATCCTCGCGGCCGCCCTGCAGATCAGGCTGATGGACGCCTCGCCGGACGCGCCGTCGCTCGCGGCCTCGTCCAACCACTCGTCGCTCAACGTCGCGAACGGCGCGGGCGCGTGGCTCGGCGGCCTGGCCATCGCGGCCGGCTGGGGCTACACCTCGACGGCGTGGGTCGGCGTGGCGTTGTCGGTGGCGGGTCTCGCGATCGCGGTGGCGTCGGTGCTCTACGAACGGCGTGCCTTGACGCGTGAGACGACGAACCAGACGATGGCGATGGCCAGCGCGGCGAGCACCACCGTCGACACCCACCCCAGGTAGCGGTCGACCAGCTCGTAGTTGTCGCCCAGCGCGTAGCCGGCGAGGATCAGCGCGGTGTTCCACACGAGGCTGCCCGCCGCCGTGTAGAGCGTGAACTTGAGGACCGGCATCCCGGACACCCCGGCCGGGATGGAGATCAGGCTCCGCACGACTGGCACCATCCGACCGAAGAACACGGCCTTGCTGCCGTGCCGGTCGAACCACGCGTCCGACTTGTCCACATCGGACACCGTGACGAACGGGATCCTGTCCGCGACCTTGCGCAGCCGTTCCAGCCCGAGCCACGCGCCCAGGCCGTACAGCACCAGGGCGCCGGCGACGGAACCCACCGTCGTCCACAGGATCGCGGCGATCAGCGAGATCTTGCCCTGGCCCGCGGTGAACCCCGCCAGTGGCAGGATCACCTCGCTCGGCACCGGGGGGAACACGTTCTCCAGCGCGACCGCGAGGCCCGCGCCGGGCGAGCCCAGCGCCTCCATCAGGCGAGTGATCCACTCCATGGTCGTCGAAATACCCGTTTTGCACCGGGTCTCAACCTTCGGGCCAGAGCGGGCCGAGTGGTCGGCGTGCCGCATCCAGGTCTACCGTTGACCGCCTTCTCTTCTGGAGGTCGACGGTGCGAGGCGCGATCGCGGCGGGCCACCCGCTCACCGCACAGGCGGGCGCGGCGATGCTGCGCGCCGGTGGGAACGCCGTGGACGCGGCGGTCGCGGCGATGCTGACGTCCTGCGTCACCGAGCCGTTGCTGACCGGGCTCGGCTCCGCCGGGTACATGATGATCGCGCCCGCCGGGGAGACCCCTGTACTGCTGGACTTCTCGGCCGTCGCGCCGGGACGCGGTACGGCGGGGGAGCGCGCGCCGCTGGACCCCATCACCGTCCACTTCGGTGACGCGGAGCAGGAATTCCACGTGGGACCGTCCTCGGTCGCCGCGTACGGAATGCCCGCCGGTGCCGCGAAAGCCGCGACTTACGGCCGTGCGCCGCTGCACGAACTGGTGGCCACGGCGGCGATGCACGCCCGTGAAGGCCATCGGATCAACAGGTACCAGGCGTACGTCACGTCGCTGCTGCTGCCGCTCGCCCACAGCGCGGGCCTCACCGCGTTCGAAGAAGGCGAACTCCTCGTGCAGCCCGCACTCGCCGAGGCCCTCGACCGGCTCGGCAGCGACGGCGCGGCGCCGTTCTACACCGGCGACATCGCGGGCGCCGTCACCGACTGGATCAGGTCGAAGGGCGGCGATCTCACTCGCCAGGACCTGGAAGCCTACGAAGCCGTGCGTCGCGAGCCGTTGCACGTGCGGCATCGCGGCCGTGACATCCACACGAACCCACCACCCGCGGCGGGCGGTGCGTTGCTCACGCAGATGCTGGAAGCGTTGCCCGACAACCCGTCGCAGCAGGACCTCGTCCGCGCGCTCGCCACCCCGAAGGCGCACCTGAACCGCCTCGGCTCCACCACGCACATCTCCGTGCTCGACGCGGACGGCACGGCGTGCAGCGTCACCACGACGAACGGCGCGGGCTCCGGGATCTCGATCGCCGGCGTGCACCTGAACAACATGATGGGGGAGGAGGACCTGTCGCCGGACGGGTTCTTCAGCCACGCGCCCGGTGACCGGCTGCCGTCGATGATGGCGCCGACCGTGGTGACGAAGGATGGCCAGGCCGGACTCGTGCTCGGCAGCGCGGGCTCCAGCCGGATCTGCGGCGCGATCCTGCAGGTGCTCGTGAACGTGCTCGACCGCGGCATGCCCGCCCAGGCCGCCGTCGACGCGCCGCGCATGCACCTGAGCGGAGACCACCTCCACGTCGAACCGGGAATTCGACCGGAAAGCGAACTCCCGGTGACGCGATTCCGCGCGCCGAGCATGTTCTTCGGCGGCTGCCAGGTGGTCGAAATGACCGAATCCGGCCTGCTCAGGGGTGGTGCAGATCACCGTCGCGACGGTGCGATCGTCGTGGTGTGAGACATTGCCCGCATCATGGGATATTTAGTTTACTGATTGACCGCTCAACGAGCACGATTACCGGGTGACGGCACTCAGCGAGAGAACATCCTCGCCGTTCTTGTCCCGTACGTTCCTCCAACTCTCCGGCATCAGCGTCGTGTCGGGCGTGTCGATGGCGTTCGCACTGCCGTTCGGCTCGCTGTTCCTCACGAGCGAAATCAAGGTCACGCCGTTCCAGCTCGGCTTCTTCCTGATCGCGAGCCCGCTCGCGTCGGTGGTCGCCAGCACGATCATGGGCAAGCTGTCCGACGGCCGGGTGCAGCGCCGGTACCTGCTCGCCGTGGGCGGTGTCGCCGGTGCGATCGGCTACGGCCTGTTCGCGGTGCTGCGCGACTACTGGTTCCTGCTCGGCACGTCCGTGGTGTTCGTCGCGATCACGTCGTCGTTGCTGCCGCAGCTCTTCGCGTACGGCCGGCAGGTCTCCCAAGGGCCGTCGATGGTCGTCAGCGTGCTGCGGACGTTGCTGTCGGTCGCCTGGGTCGCCGGGCCGCCGGTGGCGGCGCTGCTCGTCGCGCAGACCGGGTGGATGGGTCTCTTCGCGTCCACCGCCGTGCTGCAACTCGGCGTCGCGGTCCTCGCCCTCACGCTTCCGGTGCCGCCCGCGCGGCCGGAGGAGGAGAAGGCCGAGGAGGCCGCCGGCTCGACCGGCGGCACCATGGTGGTCGTCTCCGCCGCTTTCCTGTTCCTGCAGGGGGCCGTGGCCCTCGCGGTGAGCGGCCTGCCGTTGTTCATCACGACCGAACTGCACGGCACGGCCGGTGACGCCGGGCTCGCGATGGGCCTGTGCGCGGCGCTGGAGATTCCGATGATGCTGTGGTTCGGCTCGCTGGCGAACCGGATGTCGCAGCACCGGCTCGTGCTCATCGGCGCGGCGATCTCGTTGAGCTATCACGGGTTGATGGTGTTCACCGACGCCATCTGGCAGGTGATGGCCGCGCAGCTCCTGCATGCCACCGTGATCTCGTTGATCATGGGCGTCGGCATCACGTACTTCCAGAGCCTCGACCCCGGCCGCCCCGGCCACGCCACGACGATGTTCAGCAACACCCAGATCGTCGGCGGCATGGTCGCGGGCGCGTTGCTCGGTGTCTCGCAGCAGCTGGGGTTCCGCTGGGTCTACGGCTTCAGCCTGACTATGTGCGTCGCGGGCCTCGCGCTGCTGCTGGTCGCGGGCTCACTGGATCGTCGAGGCGGTGACCTTCGGCTTGCCGCCCACGCCTAGGTAGAAGATCCCCTTGACGGTCTCGAAACCCAGGCTCGGGTTGCGGCGCAACGTGGAGCCCTCGACCGACATCGAGCCCGAGTTGTCGTTGCTGACGAAGAACACCGCGCCACCACCCTCGTTGGCCTGGTTGTCCTCGATCAGGGAACCGGCGACGCGCAGCGTGAACGTGTTGCCGTCGTTGTAGATCGCGCCACCGCTGCCGCCACCCGGCGTGCCACCGCGGGCCGGGTTGGCGCCGCGGCCGACGGCCTTGTTGTTCCTCATCAGGCTGTTGAGCACGACCCAGGACGCGCCGATGCTGCTCAACGCTCCGCCGTTGGAGCACACGCCGCCCTCGAACGTGCTGCCGGTGACGTAGACGGGCACCTTCTCCGCCCAGTCGGTCACGCGGATCGCGGCACCGCCGAGGTCGGGACCGTTGGCGTCGCACCTGTTGTTCGCGAAGCGGGAGTTCACGACCTTGAGCTGGCCGCCGCGCACCATGATCGCGCCGCCGCCTCCGCCGTCGGCCGTGTCGCCGGTCGAGTTGCCGTCGGCGAGGGTGATGTTCTGGACCACGAGCCTCGGCGCGTTGTGGTCGAGCACCCGGCGCTGTCCCTGGCCGCTCAACGTGATGCGGCCACCGCCGTCGAGAACGGTCCTCGCGCGGACCTTCGCGGTCGTGGCCATCGGGATGGTGAGCGGCTGCGGGCCGCAGTCGAAGGTGACGATCCCGCCGGCCGCGACCGCGTCGACCACGGCCTGCGACGTGCAACTCGCGGGCGCGCCGGTGCCGATCACGCGGGTGGGCTTCGAGGTGTCCTCGGCGGCGGCGGCCGGTGGCACGGCGGCGGTGCCGTTCGGGTTGCCGAACTTCGCGACGGGGGCAGGCGGGGGCGGAGGAGCAGGCGTGGGGACGGCGCTGCTGCTCGGCGGTGGCGTCGTCACGACGGTGACGGTCTGGGACGCCGAGGTCTGAGGTGACTGCTGCGGTCCGGCGACGGGGGTACCGGGGATCGCCGTGCCGCAACCCGCCACGAGGGCGGCAAGCAGCACGACGGCCTGTCTACCTGAGGGCATGGCGCGCACCCTAGGCGCGCCCGAAGAGCTTGGCTACCGCCGTTCTCGCGGGAAGATCGAGACGCTGAACCGGTTCTGTTGCCCCCGAAACGCAGCGAGATCAAGGCGTTCTGCAGGCGTTTTCGTTCTGTGACACGGCAACCGGAACAAGATCCGGTTTTTCGGGTCCGGTGCGGCAGGTGTGCGCAGGTGCGACCCGGTGCTTAGCCTGACTCACGAGTCAGTAATGAAGGTCTGCTCCGCCGGTCGTCGTGACGGTACGTAGCCGAAACGGCCTAGCCGCCTGCACAGCGTGCGGTCCATTGGACTCAAACAACCCGTTCGTGAAACAACCACACGTTCGGGTGGCCCTGTGTCCCTGGCACACTGCGCTCCGTGCCCACCCAGTTCCCCGACGAACCGACCGAGCGCCATCTGGCGCCCGACCAGGCGCTGATGGAGGCCGCCCGCGCCAGGGGTGCCGCCCGCTGGGCCGCGGCCGGTGACCTTCCGGAGCAGCAGGAGAAGCCGCCGGCCGGTCCGTTCAAGCCCCGCACCGCCGCGATCGTCGCCATCGTCGCGCTCCTCGTTCTCGGCGGGATCGCCATCGCCACGTTCGACGGTGGTTCCGGCAGCGGCGGCACGGACGTCGCGAACCCCTCGCACAGCTACATCCCCGGCCTGATCACCCCGCCGGAGGAGTTGCCGGCGGAGTCGACGTCGGCGAACAGCCTGGACCCGTCACTCGCCTCGTCCGCCCTGGGGCTGATGCCCACGCCGACGCAGAACGCCGTTCCGCCGCCCGCCCGTGACACCGCCAAGCCTCCCGCCGGTGCCAAGTCGTTCACGACGGGCCCCGGCTGCGGCGGCTACACCAGCGTCGGCTCGTACCGCGACGGCCGCAGGGGCTGGGTCGACCACGGCGACGGCAAGTGCGGCTCGACGTTCGTGTCGATCCCGATGTCCGGCGACGCCCGCCGCGACGACACCTCGGCCTACGCCCTGTGGACGTTCGCGGCGACCGGCACGTGTGACGTCTCCGTGCACATCCCGAATGGTGGCCTGCAGGAGGTCGGGGGTAACCCGACCGTGTACTACGTCTTCGACCGCAACGGTGTCGGCGGCACCCCGATGGCGTCGTTCGCGATCAAGCAGGTCGACAAGCGCGGGCAGTGGGTCGCCGCCGGGAGGTTCAAGGCCAGCGGAAACCTGACCGTGCAGCTCGTCACGCGAGGTCAGGACTGGAACAACTCCGGACCGACCTACGCCCATCACGCCGCGAGTGCCCTCAAGGCAGACTGCACGGCGTGACAAGAGATCTGCATCTGGTCCGGCACGGTGAGGCGACGAAGGACGAGTCCCGGCTGACGGCGCGTGGCCGCAAGCAGGCCGAGGCCCTGGCGGAACGGTTGCGGGGCACGGGTTTCGCGGCCGTGCACCACGGCCCCCTGCCTCGTGCCACCGAGACCGCGTCGATCCTCGCCGACGTGCTGCGCGTGCCCTGCCGCGCCGAGGCGGCGGCGGACGACTACGTGCCGCACTTCGTCCCTGACCACGACGAGTTCTTCGAGCGGTTCCCGGAGTCGGAACGCACTCGCGGCCCCGCGCTGGCCCACGAGGCCGAGACGCGGTTCGCCCGGCCCGGCGACGGCCCGGTGCTGGTCGTGACGCACTCGTTCCTGATCGGCTGGCTGGTGCGGGACGCGCTGGACGCCCCGCCCGAGCGGTGGCTGACGCTGAACCACGACCACGCGGCGCTCACGGTCATCCGCTACACGACCGGCGAGTCACCTCGTTTGATCAGGTTCAACGACAGTGGCCATCTTTCCGGGGAGCACCTCAGCTCGCTTTGAGCGTCAGCAGCGTGATCTCGCTGGGCGCGAAGACGCGCATCGGCGGGCCCCAGAAGCCGGCGCCGCGGCTGGTGTAGAGCTGGGTGCGGTCGCTGTGCCTGCTCAGGCCGGCGACCACCGGCTGCTGCAGCCGCACCAGGTAGTGGAACGGCCAGATCTGCCCGCCGTGCGTGTGCCCGGACAGCTGCAGGTCCACCCCGGCGCCGACGGCCTTCTTGATCTCGGACGGCTGGTGCGCGAGCAGCACGACCGGCGCGGTGGAGTCGGCGCCGCGCAACGCGAGCGCGAGGTCGGCGGCGTGGCCGGGCTCGCCGGAATGACTGGCCGTGATGTCGTCGATGCCCGCGAACACCAGCTTGGCGCCGCCGCGCTCAAGGGCCACGTGCTCGTTGCGCAACGCCTTCCAGCCCAGCCGGGTCATCAGGTCGATCCAGCCCTGCGCGTTCGAGTAGTACTCGTGGTTGCCGGTGATGTAGAAGCGGTGCTCGGTGTTCACGTCGCCGAGCGGGGTGGCCTGCTCCAGGCGCTGCTCGGCGGTGCCGTCCGCGATGTCACCGACGTGCACGGCGACGTCGGCGCCGAGTGCGTTGACCGCGTCGACCATGCCCCTCGACCACTTCGCGCGGTTGATGGCGCCGTAGTGCGTGTCGGTGATGACCGCGACGGTCAGGCCGTCGAACGCGGGGTCGAGCCGGGGAATCGTCACGTCCTGCCGCTTGATCCGCGGCACGCGCATCGCCTCGTACACCCCGTAGACCGTCACGGTGACGATGAGGACCGCGAGCAGCACGGCGATGAAACGGGAGCGGAACGGGTTCTCGACGCCGCCCAGCGCGAGCCCGAGCCGCACGACGTCGGTGATCAGCGTCCACACGAACGCGATCCACACGAAGCCCAGCAGGAACTGCGAGACCCGCGCGGCGCGGTCGCTGCCGCGCTGGGTGAACAGCACGATCATCGTGATGGCACCCGCGACGAACACGCCGGCGGCGATCGGCCGGACCGGGTCGGGCCACTCCGCACTGGCCGCGAACAGCCCCTCGAACGGCACCCAGAACAGCAACGTCGTCACGCTGAAGAGGACGAGCGTGAACACCACCCGCCGAACCGTGATGCGGGGCCGGGTAGCGGTGGTCGTCATGCGTGCATCCTCCTGGCTGGACGGTCTCAACCCATCTCAACGCGCAGACCGGTCAGTTTGTTCGCTTCGTCCGCGATAGACGTCCGTCACAGGCGTTTTCGCAGCTGAGAAGCAACCGCGAGAGAGCTGGAGAGTCCTCTAATCAACGCCAGAACAACCGCCTGACCCGACGACATAGAGTGGGCCACATGATCTTCTACACCGACGAGGAGAGCCGCACGCTGCGCACCGCCGTGTACGGCGCCATGCTGCTGGTTTCCCACGCCGACCCCGGCCCCGTGCTGGAGGAACGCTTCGCCGGCCTGCGCGCTCTCGCGAACCTGTCACCCGACCTGCGCGTCGTCCTGGGCAGCGCCCGCCCGTCCGTGCCCGCCGGCACCGACGAGGAGATCGAGCCCGTCATCCTGGAAGCCCTGCGCTCCTCGATGAAGACCCTCACGGCCAAGTCGCCGGAGGACGCCAGGGACTTCCCGCGCGCCGTGCTGGCGATCTGCCGCGAGGTGGCCGAGGCCGACGGTGTCATCGTCGAGGCCGAGGACGCGATGGTGGCCCGGATCGAGGGCGCACTCGTCCTTTAGGCCCTTGGCCAGAAGCGGCGGGATGCCCTCGTGTTGGGTGTCTGGCCAGGTCCTTGGTCCGTTGGCTGGAACCAGCGTCCCGAGCGGTGGGCGCTGGTCCGAACGGCCGATGGCGCACGGCTCTGGCAGTGCCAGGGTGGGGTTCCTAGGGGAACACCATTCGGGGGAGTGCTGCCGATATGGAACTGTCGCGCCGTGAACTGCTGACCCGCTCCGGCCAAGCCGCCGCTGTCGCCACTGCCGCGTCCACGCTCACGATCGGCGCCGCCCAGGCCGAGCCCGGCGAGCGGGTGAGGCTGACGCAGGGCACCAACATCTCGGTCTCGCGGTCGCGGGACGGCAGGTGGCTCGCCATCGACCTCGTCACGGCCATCTGGGTGCTGCCTGCCACCGGCGGGGAAGCGCGCAAGCTCACCGACGAGTTGCAGGACGCCTCGTTGCCGTCGTTCGGGCCGGGCGGGCAGATCGCGTTCCAGTCCTATCGGGACGGCAACTACCACCTCTGCGTCATCGGGCTGGACGGCAAGGGGCTCAGGCAACTCACGCGGGGGAGGTACGACCACCGGGAGCCCGCGTTCTCGCCGGACGGCAGTCACCTCGCGTTCGTCAGCGACCGGGCCGGCAGCTACGGCGTGCACCTGCTCGAACTCGCGACCGGCACGATCACGCAGCTGACCGGGGTGCCGGACGAGGCCGCGGCGCCGCAGTGGTCGGGTGACGGCACGCGGATCATCTTCACCGTCGGCAACGCGGCGGTCGACACGGTGACGCTGGGCGGCGTACGGGAGCGGCTCGTCACGGCTCCGGCGGGCACGCAGCTGTTCGGGGCGGCGTTCGGGCCTGGTGGTCGGCCCAGCTACACGCGGATGCGGCCCGGTCAGGCCGAGCTGGTGCTCGGGACGACCGCCGTGGTCACGGGCCAGGACGTCTTCGGGTTCGCGCCGGCCTGGGACGGCGACAGCGTGCTCTACACCGCGGACGGCCGAATTCGCAGGCGTGCCAACGGGTCCACTGAGGACATACCGTTCGAGGCCACGGTTCCGGTGTGCACGAACCGCAGGCCGCACCGCACCAGGAACCTTACCGGCGGCGCGGTCAAAGGCATCGCCGGTCCGGTGGTGTCCAGTGACGGGAAGATCGCCTTCCGGGCGTTGAACGCGCTGTACGTGCTGAGCGACGGCAAGGCCACGAAGCTCACGGACGGCAGGTACTTCGACTCGGACCCGGACTTCTCGCCCGACGGCAGGAAGATCGTCTACGCGAGCGATCGCACCGGCGTCGCGCAGCTGTGGGTTCGCGACCTGGACACCGGCAAGGACGAGCTGTACGCGCCGGCGCCGCACGCGCAGATCACGCCCCGGTTCTCGCCGGACGGCACCAAGGTGGCCTACCTGGACCAGGACGGCCAGGTGTGGATCACCGACCGGCAGGCGCGCAGGCAGGTCACGCCGACGCTGTTCCAGCCGGGCCGCCCGACCTGGTCGAAGGACGGCGGCACGGTCGCACTCGCCGCGGTGAAGCCGTTCTCCCGCCGGTTCCGCGAAGGCACCAGCCAGATCCTGAGCATCGACCTCGTGAGCGGTGAGCTGAAGTACACCGAGCCGATGCCGTTCCGCTCGATCGCCACCCGCGGCGACGACGGCCCGGTGTGGTCGCCGGACGGCAGGCACCTCGCGTTCGTCGTCGAGAGCGTCGCGTGGGTCGTCCCGGTCGACGGCAAGGGCACCTTCCAGGGTGAGCCGCGCCAGATCACCCGCGAGGTCACGGACTCGTTGGCTTGGCACGGCAACGAAGCGTTGGTGTACCTGAACAACGGCCGGATCCGGAAGTCCACTCTGGACGGGAAGGTCACGACCATCCGGCACGGCCTGACCTGGCGCAAGCCGAAGGCGCCGGAACGCAAGGTGATCCACGTCGGCGCCTACTGGGACGGCGAGGCGCACGAGCTCAAGCACGACGTCGACATCGTCGTAGAGAACGGCAAGGTCGAGCAGATCCGCCCACACCGCGGCAAGGCAGACGTCGACGCGTCCGGCCTCACCGCCATCCCGGGCCTGATCGACGCCCACAACCACTGGCACCTGCGCGGCCGCCAGTGGGGCGCGCGGCAGGGCAACGTCTGGCTCGCGTACGGCGTCACGACCGTCCGCTCACCGGGCGACCCGGTCTACCAGATGATCGAGACCAGGGAGGCGCTGGCGGCGGGAACCCTGACGGGGCCGCGTTTCTACGCCACCGGCGAGGCCGTCGACGGCTCGCGCGTCTACTACAACTTCATGCGCCCGACGCTCAGCAGGGCCCAGCTCGACCTCGAACTGCGCCGCGCCCACGAGCTCGGCTACGACATGATCAAGACCTACGTCCGACTGCCCGTCGAACTGCAACGCGCCGCCGTGCAACGGTCGCGGCTGCCGCTGTCGTCCCACTACCTGTACCCGGCCGCCAACATCGGCATGGACGGCATGGAACACGTCGGCGCCACCAACCGGCTCGGCTACTCCCACACCATCACCAGGCAGGGCAAGGCTTATCAGGACGTGGTGGCGCTGTTCACCAGGTCCGGCATGTCGATGACGCCCACACTGTTCCACTCACGCGCCCTGTACGACAACGACAAGTCGCTGGCCACCGACGAACGCACCCGCGTGCTCTACCCGCCGTGGGAGTACGAGCGGAACCTGGCCGACGCCACCAAGCAGGGCACCCCGGCGGCCACGGCCTCGCGGGTGATCCTGAAGGGCTGGGTCGAGTTCGCGCTGAACGTCCACCGGGGCGGCGGGTTCGTCATCACCGGCACCGACGCGCCGCTCGACAGCCCCGCCACCGCCACGCACCAGAACCTGCGCGCACTGGTCGAATACGGCTTCACACCAAGGGAAGCGCTCATCACCGCGACCCGCAACCCGGCGAAGTGGCTGGGCCTGCCGCTCGGCGCGATCAAGCCCGGTGCGCCCGCGGACATCGCGTTCGTGCGGGGCAACCCGCTGGCCGACATCAAGGCGGCGGCGAACGTCGAGCAGGTCATGGTCGGCGGAGTGCTCCACCGGGTTCCTGACCTGCTCGCGCCCTACCAGCAGTCGCAGGCGCTCACGATGTCAGCCGCGCTGGGCCCCTTGCCGTCCGCGGAGAAGAGGCATTGGTGGCACGAGCCGGAGTGGGCCGAGCGCGTCTGCTGCGATCACTGAACGGGTGCCGCCGCGAAGCTCGGTTCCGCCGCCGCCAGCCGCGGTGCGGGAACGCCCAGCCGGCGTGCCTCCGCCAGCGTGTCCCGGCAGATCACCCGCGGCTCCTCGGCCTCGGGGTCGGAGTGCGTCGCGAAGTTGTCGCGCACCGGCCCGAAATGAGCGGTCAGCCAGGCGAACAGGGGAGCCGTCAGCCAGGTCGGCGCGCGGAACAGCAGTGCACGGCGTCCGACTACGACACCTCGTGCCTCGACCAGCGGCAGCAGTTCGCGCCCGGCCAGCAACGCCTCGCGCAGGTCGCGCCTGCGTCCCGCGAGATCGGCCAGCGCGCCCAGCCTCAGCCCCTGCGAGAACAGCCCGGCGTCCGACACGAAGTGGATCAGCAGCCAGCCGCGGAAGTCCGGTTCCTCCCTGATCCGGAACCCCGCCTCGCGGAACACCCGCCGCACGACCCGCCCACGTTCCGTCTGCGGGCCGACGGTTCCGAAGAGGACGGACGGCAGGATGGCGCCACGCAGCACGCCGTTCTCGTCGAAACCGCCGCCCGCCTGGGGAAAGCCCCACGCGACCTGCTCGGCGGGAAGTGCGCCGATCGCGTCCAGCGGCTCGGCCCAGATGTTGCCGAACACGAGCACCGTGGCCTTGCCGACGCGGGGTGCCAGGAAGTCCGCCGCCTCGGTCAGCCGGTGGTGCCCCACGCTCAGCACGATCAGGTCGAAGTCGTGGTCCGGCTCCAGTTCCTCGCGGAAGCGCACCGGCCACTCCTGCTCGACACGCTGCCCCCACACGCGCCGCCGCGTGTCGCGCAGGTCCAGGCTCGTCGTGTCCCCGTACTGCGCCGCGCGACCGGGCCGGACGTAGAACTCGACGTCGTGCCCGGCCTGTTCCAGCGCCCAGCCGTACACGGTGGCGATCACGCCGCGGCCGAACATCAGGATCTTCACGGTCCACCTCGTGGGTTAGAATGAAAGTGGAGACAATCTCCACTTCCGAAAATATGGAGGCAGGTTCCGTTTGTCAACGCGAGGGAGCGCCAAGCCGCTGCGTGCGGACGCCCAGCGCAACCGCCAGGCGCTGCTGGCCAAGGCCAGGGAGATCTTCGACGCGGGCGAGTTCTTCGACCTGCGCTTCGACGACTTCGCCCGGCTGGCCGGCGTCGGCACGGGCACGCTGTACCGCCACTTCCCGACCAGGGAAGCGCTGGCCGAAGCGGTCTACCGCGAGGAGGTCGTCGCGCTGTGCGACCGGGCTCGCCGGCTGCAGGCCACGTCACCCCCGCTGGAGGCTTTGGCGACCTTCCTTCGCGACTTCGTCGACTATCTGCACGAACACCACGGCCTGGCCCGCACGCTGGCCACGCTCATGACCACCGGCTCGGAGGCGCTCGCCGACGGCAGCAGGGCCTTGGAGGAGGCCGTCACCGACCTGGTGGCCGCCGCCGTCGAGGAGGGCACCGTCCGGGGCGACGTGGGCGCCGGCGCCGTCATGATGGCGCTGCACGGCATTGGTGCGGCCCACGACCGCCCGGGGTGGCGGGCGGAGGCCGACGGCGTCATCACCCTGGTCCTGGACGGGCTCGTTCAGGGCGCCCAGCCGAGCAGCCCGAACGACTCCCCGGCCAGGTAGCCGGTGATCCCGGCGGCGGGGTAGGAGAGGGTGTCCTCGGGCAGCGCGTCCAGCCCGAACCACCGCAGCTCCGAACACTTCTCCGGCTCCCGGTTGACCGGCTCCCCGCTCCACCGCCGGACCTCGAAGAACAGCCCGAGCCGCGGTTCCACGCCAGATCCGTTGGCGTGGAAGGTGTGCACGTGCCGCAGGTCGCCACGCTCGATCACCACCCCGACCTCTTCCGCGGCCTCGCGCACGGCGCCGCCGAGCACGGACTCGCCCGCGTCGAGCTTGCCCGAGGGCAGGTGCCAGAGGCCGTCGAACCGCGGGTCGGCGTCGCGGCGCCGGGAGAGGAGCACCTCGCCGTCGCGCACGAGCAGCACGTGGACGTCGATCAGGTGACGGTCGGCCATGCGCCCACCGTAAATGATCTGCGTCGAGCCACGGGGTCGTGACACGATCGTGCCATGACAGCCTTCGCGACCCCCGAGAACATCGCCGCCCGCACCAACGCCGCACGAGACGCCGCGGTGGCGGCAGGTCGCGAACTCGGGCTGGAGATCACCGAGGGCAAGGTGCTCTACGAACTGTTCTCCGTCGTCGTGCACCTCGCACCGTCGCCCGTCGTGGCCCGCATCCCGACCGTCCTGCCGCACACCACCACCCTCGAGTCACTGGCCAGGCGCCAGCAGCAGGAACTCGACGTCGCGCAGTGGCTGCACGACCAGGGCACCCCGGTCATCCCGCCGAGCCCGCTGGTACCGCGCGAACCCGTGCAGCGCGACGGTTTCTCCATCACCTTCTGGCCGTTCACCGACGAGGACAAGTCCGCGGAACCGGACTACGTCAGGAACTCCGAACTCTCCGCCGACCTGCACAAGGCGCTGCAGGACTACCCCGGCGAGCTCGAGTTCCTGTCGTCGGCGGAGCCGCGGTTCGTCCGGGAAGGCCTGCGGAAACTTCACGGCCTCGACATCGTGACCGAGGAGGATCTCCAGCGGGCGCAGGCGGAATGGGAGGTCCTGGAGCCGCTCGTCAGCTCCCAGGCCGCGTTCGAGGCGAAGTTCCCGGGCATCGGACTGCAGCCCATCCACGGCGACTCACCGCCCGCGAACATCTTCGCCGGCACGGACGGCCCGCTGTTCTCCGACTTCGAGCTGATCACCTACGGCCCGGTCGAATGGGACCTGGCCGGCCTCGGCCTGGAGTACGAAGCCGCCTACAACCGGGGTGCGCGCAAGAACGGCCTGCGCGAGCTCGACCAAGAGGTGCTCCGGTTCGTCAACGCGGTCGGCGCGATCCGGGTGATCGCCTACCTGTCGTGCGCGGACCAGCTGCCCGCCATGGTCGACTTCATGCAGCCGTTCATCAACCAGTGGCGGGACACCGAAGGTTACGCGTGAGCCGCGGCTCGATCCCCAAGCCACGCAACGATTTCCTCAGCGGGCAACGGCTCGCTGAGGAAGTACCCCTGCACCACGTCACACCCGGCCTTGGCCAGAGCCGTCCACGTGTCCTGGTCCTCCACGCCCTCCGCGACGGCCTGCAGCCCGAAGTTCCGGGCCAGCGCCACCAGGGCGTGCACGATCGCGCTGTCGCCGGCATCCGTGCACATGTGCGTCACGAACGAGCGGTCGAGCTTCATCTCGTGCACGCGCATGCTGCGCAGGTACGAGATCGACGAGTAGCCGGTGCCGAAGTCGTCGATGGACAGCCGCACGCCCAGTTCGGTCAGGCCGCGCAACACCTCCACCGCGCGGTCCGGGTCCGAGATGATCGCGGACTCGGTGATCTCCAGCGTCAGCAACCGGGCGGGCAGCCCGTGCCGCTTGATCAGGTCGGCCACGTCGCCGGGGAACTCGGTGTGGTGCAGGCAGGCCGCGCCGACGTTCACCGAGACCGGCACCTCCCAGCCCGCGTCCGACCACGAACGGCACTGGCGCAGGGCCGCGTCGATCACGTACCGGGTCAGCGGCTCGATGAGCCCGTTCTCCTCGGCGATCGGGATGAACTCGTCCGGGCGCACCAGGCCGCGCGTCGGGTGCTGCCAGCGGGCCAGGGCCTCGACCCCGCACACCGCACCCGTGTCGGCCAGCGCCTTGGGCTGGTAGTGCAGGAACAGCTCGCCGCGGTCGATCGCGTGCCGGAGCTCCGTCACGGCCGTCAGGTGCGCGGCGCCGCGTTCGTGCAGGCGGGCGTCGTAGACGGCGACACCGGACTTCTCGCGCTTCGCCGCGTACATCGCGATGTCGGCGTGCCGCAGCAGTTCGTGGCCGTCGCCGGAGTCCGCCGGGCACAGGGCCACGCCGACGCTGCCCGCTATCTCCAGCTCCAGGCCCTCCAGCGTCACTGGCATGGCCAGTGCCTGCAGGATCTTCTCGGCGACCATGCTCGCGTTCTCCGCCGAGCCGACGCCGGGCAGCAGCACGGCGAACTCGTCGCCGCCCAGCCGTGCCACCAGGTCCGTGTCGCGCACCGCCCACGAGAGGCGGTTCGCCACCTGGCGCAGCAGCAGGTCGCCGGTGTGGTGCCCGAGCGAGTCGTTGACCTCCTTGAACCTGTCGAGGTCCACGATCAGCAACGCGAGCGGCTCGTCCTTCCTGCGCGCCTTGTCGACGGCCTGTTCCATCCGCCGCGCGAGCAGCGTCCGGTTCGCGAGGCCGGTCAGGGCGTCGTGGTGGGCCTCGTGCTCGTTCTTCGCGGCCTGGCGCAGGATCATGCGGCGCTGTCCGAGCAGCACCATGCCGAACAACGCGACCAGGGCCGCGTCCAGCACGAACACCACGATCTGCGCGATCCGCAGCTGCGCGTTCTTCTCGTCGGCCGAACGCAGGTACTCGGTGGTGTCGAGGCGCTTGACCCCGATCGTCGAGGAGATCTGGCGCCGCAACGACGAGTGCGCGAGCCCAGCCTGGTCCGCCTGCAACGGGTCGGCGCCGGCGACGACCGCGCGCAGCATGTCCGTGCTCTGGTCGTACAGCGCCAGCAGCTTGCCGGCCTCCGCCGCGTCGGACGGCAGGCCGTTGGCGCGCAGCCACTCCAGCTCGGCGCGTGCGGAACCGACGGAGTTCTCCAGCGGCTCGACGGTCTGCTCGGTCCGCGCGACCTGCAGGTCACGCAGTGCGTTGTCGGCGACGTTGATGTGCTCCAGCACGCGGGCCCACCGCTCGCTGGTCTCGTTGAGCTCCCGCACGTGCGCGGTCGTGGCCTGCGCGCTGATGCTGCTCCACAGCGCCAGTCCCGCCAGGACCAGCAGTCCGAACGTCAGCCCGACCGTCGCCACCCTTGCGGTGGCGCGGCCCTCCCAAAAGCTCACCGTGCCTGCTCCAACGGTCGCACCCAGCTCGCCGGATCCTCGACGAAGCTGTCGATCTGAGGCTGGAAGAACTCCCTGCGCGCCTTCTCGGACTCCTGCCGGTGCAGGACCTGGTCCAGGTTCGTCGTGGTCACCGTCAGTCCCGGCGTCTCGATCCAGCCCTCTGGCAGCGCCGCGCCGCCCTTGGCGTGCCGCGCGAGAAGCCAGCCTGCCACAGCGCCCTTGAGGTAGTGCTCGGGAGAGATCGACGCCACCATCGCGCCGTCCCGCACCGCCTGCAACGTTCTCGGGTCGACCCCGAACCCGCCCACCAGCCACCTCGCCGACTTCTCGGTCTTCAACGCGGCGAGGTTGACGCCGTCGCAGTCGCCCGTACCAACGAACGCGAGGGCGTTCGGGTTCGCCGCCACGAGACGTTTCCACGCGTCGCGATTCGCGGAGTCGTCACGTTGCGTGTCGAACGGGCCCAGCACCACTACCCCCGGTAGCTTTTCGGCGAATCGCTCCCGGATTCCTTCTGCCCGGTCGTCGAACCCGGCGAGTCCCGGAGCGGTGTTTCCCAGCACCACCGTCCCGGTCGCGTCCGAGGGCATTCGGCGCATCAACTCGTCAGCCAGCTTTTCGCCGAGTTCGTAGTTGTCGTTACTGACGTGAAGTTTCACCCCTGCGCTCTTGGTGAGCCGCATGTCCACGCCGACCACCGCGACGTGCTGCGCCAATGCCTCACCGATGGACGGCGCCATCAGTGACGGCTCCGACGTCGCCACGGCGATTCCGCCCTTCGCGGCCATCGTCAAATCGCGGAACAACTCGACTTCCTTGTGCCCGTCCTGTCCGGGAGGCCCCGTCACCGTCGCGCTGACCCCGCCGATGCGGCTGACGCCCTCGTGAAAGCCACTGGTCATCTCCTGTGCGAAGGAACCACCGGTGCGCTTCACCACGAAACCCACGTGCGGCAACGCCTGGGACTCCGCGGCGGCACCGCAGCCCGCTGACAGCACCAGAACCAGCACCAGCGCCGCAGCTCGCATGGATGACCTCGGGCTCGCTCGACCTAGTGGCGCGACCCGGAACGTCGGCGAGGTAATCCACGCTCAGCACGCCACGATGCACCCGTCTGACCGCGCATTCCCCCGGCAACCTTCCGGGCCACACCACTAGGAGTGATTGATCTCCAGAGCGGCCGATGCTACATCGGACGGTGCCAAACCGGATAACACCTGCCGATACCGGCAAGCGCTTTCACGTTCCGGAACCGCTCAGGCGGGTTCGTAACCGAGGTTGGGGCGTAGCCACTGCTCGACTTCCTTGAGCGGCTTGCCGTACCGCCGCGCGTAGTCCTGCACCTGGTCGCGGCCGAGCCTGCCCACCGTGAAGTACTTCGCCCCGGGGTGCTGGAAGATCAGGCCGCTCACGCTCGCCGCCGGGTTCATCGCGAACGACTCGGTGAGCGAGATCCCGATTTCCTCCTCCGCGCCGAGCAGATCGAACAGTTCACGCTTCACGGTGTGGTCGGGGCAGGCCGGGTAGCCCAGCGCGGGCCGGATGCCGCGGAACTTCTCCGCGTGCAGGTCAGCGAGTTCCGGCTGGGCGTCCGGCTCGAACCAGTCGCGTCGCGCCCGCAGGTGGATCCATTCGGCGAACGCCTCGGCGAGCCTGTCCGCCAGCGCCTTCACCATGATGGCGCGGTAGTCGTCGTTCTCGGCCTCGTACTTCGCGGCCAGCTTTCCGGCACCGAGGATCGTCACCGCGAATCCACCGATGTGGTCGCCCTCGGGCGCCACGTAGTCGGAGAGGCAGCGATTCGGGCGCGAGAGCGGCTTCTGCGTCTGCTGGCGCAGCATCGGGATCCGCACGCCGTTGTCGAGCATGATGTCGTCGCCCTCGGAATGCGCGGGCCAGTAGCCGTACACCCCCTTTGCCTCGAGCAGTTCCCCGGCGACGATTTCGTCCAGCAACGTGGTCGCGTCCTCGTAGAGTTCGCGCGCCACCGGCTGGTCGAGGATCGCGGGGAACTTGCCTTTGAGCTCCCAGGCGAGGAACAGGAACGTCCAGTCGATGAACTCGCGCAGTTCAGCGAGAGAAGGCGTCATCACCCGAGTTCCGGTGAACTGAGGAGTGGGCAGATCGGAGAAATCGACCACTTCCCGATTCGTGCGCGCCGCGTCGAGCTTGAGCAACGGTACCGACTTGCGGTTTTCGTGCTGCTCACGCAACCGGGCCTGCTCCGCGCGGTTCGCGATGTTCAGCTCATGCGCGCGCTTGCCGTCCAGCAGGTCGGAGACGACGCCGACGACCCGTGAGGCGTCGAGCACGTGCACGACCGGCTCGTCGTAGACAGGGGCGATCTTCACGGCGTTGTGCTGCTTCGAGGTCGTCGCGCCGCCGATCAGCAACGGCAGCTTCATGCCACGCCGCTGCATCTCCTCGGCGACCGAGACCATCTCGTCCAGCGACGGCGTGATCAGCCCGGACAGGCCGATGACGTCGGCGTGTTCCTTGATCGCCGTGTCGAGGATCTTCGCGGCCGGCACCATCACGCCGAGGTCGATCACCTCGTAGTTGTTGCAGCCCAGCACGACGCCGACGATGTTCTTGCCGATGTCGTGGACGTCGCCCTTGACCGTGGCCAGCACGACCTTGCCGTTGCCACCCGCCGTGGCCTTCGGCTCGGCGTCCATGAACGGCTCCAGGTACGCGACGGCGCGCTTCATCACGCGGGCGCTCTTCACGACCTGGGGCAGGAACATCTTGCCCGCGCCGAACAGGTCGCCGACGATCTTCATGCCGTCCATCAGCGGGCCCTCGATGACGTCGAGCGGACGCGGCAGGGCCTGGCGGGCCTCCTCGGTGTCCTCCTCGATGAAGTCGACGACACCGTGCAGGATGGCGTGCTCCAGGCGCTTGCCGACCGGGGCCTCGCGCCACGACAGGTCCACGACGCGCTTCTGGCCGGGGCCCTTGACGGTCTCGGCGTGCGAGACGAGACGGTCCGTCGCGTCCTCACGGCGGTTGAAGATGACGTCCTCGACCAGTTCCAGCAGGTCGGGCTTGATGTCCTGGTAGACGACGAGCTGGCCCGCGTTGACGATGCCCATGTCCAGCCCGGCCTTGACGGCGTGGAACAGGAACGCCGAGTGCATGGCCTCGCGGACCACGTCGTTGCCGCGGAAGGAGAACGACAGGTTCGAGATGCCGCCGCTGATGCGGACGCCGGGACAGCGCTCCTTGATCCGCGGCAGGGCGTCGATGAACGCCCTGGCGTAGCCGTTGTGCTCCTCGATGCCGGTCGCGACCGCGAGCACGTTCGGGTCGAAGATGATGTCCTCGGCCGGGAACCCGGCCTTCTTCGTCAGCAGGTCGTAGGCGCGGCCGCAGATCTCGACCTTGCGGTCGGTCGTGTCGGCCTGGCCCTGCTCGTCGAACGCCATGACGACGACACCGGCGCCGTAGTCGCGGATCGTGCGGGCCTGCCGCAGGAACGGCTCCTCGCCCTCCTTGAGGCTGATCGAGTTGACCACGCCCTTGCCCTGCACGCACCGCAGCCCGGCCTCCAGCACGGTCCAGCGGGAGCTGTCGATCATCACCGGGATGCGGGCGATCTCCGGCTCGGTCGCGATGAGGTTCAGGAACGTCGTCATCGCCTGCTCGCCGTCGAGCAGGTCGGCGTCCATGTTGACGTCCAGCAGGTTCGCGCCGCCGCGCACCTGGTCCAGCGCCACGGTGAGCGCGGCCTGGTGGTCGTCGGCCTCGATCAGCCTGCGGAACTTGGCCGAGCCGGTGACGTTGGTGCGCTCGCCGATCATCACGAACCCGGTGTCGGGGCCGATCTCGAACGTCTCCAGGCCGCTGTAGCGGGTGGTGTGCCGGGGCTGGACCACCTCGCGGGGCTCGGTGCCGCGCACGGCGTCGGCGATGGCCTTGATGTGCGCGGGGGAGGTGCCGCAGCAGCCGCCGACGACATTGACGATGCCGTTGCCCGCGAAGTCCTTCAGCAGGGCCGCGGTCTCGTCCGGGGTCTCGTCGTAGCCGCCGAACGCGTTGGGCAGGCCCGCGTTCGGGTGGCAGGCGACGTAGGTGTTCGCGAGCCGCGCCAGGTCGGCGACGTGCGGCCGCATCTCCTCGGCGCCCAGCGAGCAGTTCACGCCGACGACCAGCGGCTCGGCGTGCGTGATCGAGTCCCAGAACGCCTCGACGGTCTGGCCCGACAGCGTGCGGCCGGACAGGTCGACGATCGTCACCGAGATCCACAGCGGCAGGTCGGGCGCCACCTCGCGGGCCGCGGCGATGGCGGCCTTGCAGTTCAGCGTGTCGAAGATCGTCTCGATCAGCAGCAGGTCGACGCCACCCTCGTGCAATGCCGAGATCTGCTCCGCGTAGGAGGCCTTGACCTGCTCGAACGTGACGGCGCGGTACGCGGGGTCCTCGACCTTGGGCGACAGGGACAGGGTGACGTTGAGCGGGCCGACCGACCCGGCGACGAACCGGCCGCCGAACTCGTCCGCGGCCTGCCGGGCGAGCCGCGCGCCGGCGAGGTTCATCTCGCGGACGCGGTCCTCCAGCCCGTAGTCGGCCTGGCCGATCGAGGTGGCGGTGAACGTGTTGGTGGTCGTGATGTCCGCGCCCGCCGCGAGGTACTGCCGGTGCACGTCGAGCACCAGGTCCGGGCGGGTGAGGTTGAGCAGGTCCGGGTCGCCCGCGACGTCGAGGCGGTGGTCGCTGAACTCCGTGCCGTAGTAGTCGGCGGGGGAGAGCTTGGCCTGCTGGAACATCGTGCCCCACGCGCCGTCGAGCACGGCGATGCGCGAGTCCAACAGAGACCTGAGACCAGCCACGCGCGCTCCCGAATAGTCGGAAGCGCCCTTGTTACGTGGTGGTGCGAGGCCGAGCGTGGCAGGCACGAGGCCCGTTGCAGCGCTTCTCGGCTTCGCCGTCAAGTTTACCAACCACGACCATGGACCAGGAACCCGTCCCACTCCATAGGATGGTCGCCGTGACAGGAGAACGCGCGTTGGTGCTGGGCGGCGGTGGAGTCACCGGAATCGCCTGGGAGACAGGGGTTCTGCACGGACTGGCAGAGCAGGGAGTCGACCTGACGGGTGCCGACCTGTTCGTCGGGACGTCCGCCGGGTCCGTGGTGGCGGCGGAGCTGGCGGGAGGTGCCCCGCTCGCCCGGCTCTACGCGGGCCAGCTGGCGCCGCCCGACGGGGAGATCCCGGCCCGTCTCACTTCGTGGATGGTCGTCAGGTACGCGCTTTCCTACGTGATGCCGGGGACGCCGGCGCGGAAGCGGGCGCGCCTCGGCCGTGCCGCGCTGAAGGCCCGCACGCCGTCCGAGGAGTCCCGGCTGGCGGTGTTCGACTCCCGGCTGTCCACGAAGGACTGGCCGGAGCGTCCGCTCAAGGTCACCGCCGTGGACGCCGTGAGCGGAAAGTTCGTGGCGTTCGACCGGGACAGCGGGGTGCCGCTGGTGCACGCGGTGGCGTCGAGCTGCGCGGTCCCGCTGGTGTGGCCGCCGGTCAGCATCAACGGCAGCCGGTACATGGACGGCGGCATGCGGTCCGTGGCGAACGCCGACCTCGCCGCCGGGTACTCGCGGGTGGTGGTCATCGCGCCGTTGACGCGGTCGGCCAGTCCGGCGGCGACCCCCGGTGCGCAGGCCGCGAAGCTCGGGGTGCCGTCGATCGTGATCAGCCCGGACCGTGCCGCGCTGGCCGCCATCGGCACGAACCTGCTGGACCCGGCCCGGCGCAAGCCTGCCGCGGAGGCGGGGTACGCGCAGGCCGTCTCGATCGCGGAAGCCGTGCGGAAGGTCTGGGCGTAGTTTCCGCAACCGGTTCCGGCCCAGATGACTGGTCCACACCTCTTGTCCAAGTCGACAGACCCGCCTATCGTCGCCGCGATCGCCCTTTTAGGCAGGTTTGTTAACTATTGGGTGGAGGTGGTTGTGGACAGACGATCGGCAGTGGCGGCGGTGAGCGCGGCCGGGCTCGTGATCGGTCTCCTGGTGGCGGGGACGACCAGTGCGACGGCCGCGGATCCGCTGGTGTCGCAGGGCAAGGCGGTCGTGGCGTCCTCTGTCGAGGGTGCCGGGCTGGAGGCGGCGAAAGCCGTGGACGGCAGCACAACGACCCGGTGGGCCTCGGTGGAGGGCAGTGACTCCGAGTGGATCCGGGTCGACCTCGGCTCGGCGCACGCGGTCAGCCGGGTGCGGCTGAACTGGGAGGCCGCGTACGCCAGGTCCTATCGCGTGCAGACCTCTCCCGACGACTCGGTCTGGACGGACGTGTTCTCGACCGGCGCCGGTGACGGAGGCGTCGACGACTTGACGGTGTCCGGTTCCGGGCGGTATGTGCGGGTGCTCGGCACGGCCCGTGGCACGCAGTGGGGCTACTCGCTGTGGGAGCTCGAGGTCTACGGCGTGGCCGGCGGCAATCCGCCGACGACCACTACCACTCCGCCCTCGAACGGCCTCGGTTACGCGTTCGGCAGCAGGAAGGTCCCCTACGCGGCGGGCATCCTGCGGCCCTCCGGCGCGACGTCCACTCTGGACGCCGCGGTGGTGGACTACTACCAGCGCTGGAAGTCCGCGTTCGTGCGGCAGAACTGCGGCAACGGCTGGTACCAGGTGATCTCGCCGGACGCCGACCACCCGTACGTCGCCGAGGCGCAGGGCTACGGCATGGTGATCACCGCGCAGATGGCCGGGGTCGACCCGGACGCGCGGAAGATCTTCGACGGCCTGGTGAAGTGGAAGATCGACCACCCATCCTCCATCAACCGCGATCTCCTCGCGGCCGAGCAGGACGTGAACTGCCGCAGCGTCAACGGCGGTGACGGCGCCACGGACGGCGACATGGACGTGGCCTACGGGCTGCTGCTCGCCGACCGGCAGTGGGGCAGCACCGGCACCTACAACTACAGGCAGTTGGCGATCCGGCACATCAACGCGATCAAGGCCAGCGAGGTCAACCCGTCGACGAACCTGCTCAAGCTGGGCGACTGGTCCAGCGCGGGCGACCAGTACTACTACCTCTCGCGGTCGTCGGACTGGATGGCCGACCACTTCCGGGCGTTCCGGAAGGCGACGGGTGACTCGGCGTGGGACACGATCCGCGCCGCGCACCAGAACCTGATCGGGCAGCTGCAGCAGAACTACGCGCCGAACACCGGTCTGCTGCCGGACTTCGTGGAGAACACGAACTCCTCCCCGCGCCCGCCGGCCGGGCAGGTGCTGGAGAGCGTGAACGACGGCAGGTACTACTGGAACGCCTGCCGCGTGCCGTGGCGGATCGGCGCGGACGCGGTCACCAGCGGTGACTCCCAGTCGCTCGCGGCGTCCCGCAAGCTCAACACGTGGGTGAAGGCCAAGGCGGGCAACAACCCCGGCAACATCGCGATCGGCTACCAGCTCAACGGCACGCAGCTCTCCGGTGGCAGCGCCGCCGCGTTCTTCGCGCCGTTCGCGGTGGCGGCGGCGACCGATCCGGGCAGCCAGGCGTGGCTGGACGCGTTGTGGAACAGGATGCTGCAGACGCCGATCGACGGCGGCAGCTACTTCTCGGCGAGCATCCAGCTCCAGGTGATGATCACGGTCACGGGCAACCACTGGGTGCCCTGACCAGTACTGTTCGATCGCGCAACAAAGGTCTGCACCTCTTGTTGACGAGGTCTGACCTGCATACCGTCGCCAACCACGCGCATTGACAGCTTTGTTAACCAATTGCTGGAGGCGGCCGTGGGCGGCAGAATGACGGCGATCGGGGCGGCCGGGCTCGTGCTCGGCCTCCTCGTCGCGGGAACGACCATCGCATCGGCGGCGGACCCACTGGTCTCCCGCGGCAAGGCGGTGACGGCCTCTTCCCTCGAGGGGCCGGGATTCGAGGCAGCCAAAGCGGTCGACGGAAACACGTCGACCCGTTGGGCGTCGCTGGAAGGGCACGATCCGGAGTGGCTGCGGGTCGACCTCGGCTCGGCGCACACGATCAGCCGGGTGAAGCTGAACTGGGAGGCCGCGTACGCCAGGTCGTACCGCGTGCAGACCTCTCCTGACGGCTCGGCCTGGTCCGACGTGTACTCGACCAGTGCCGGCGATGGTGGCATCGACGACTTGACGGTGTCCGGTTCCGGGCGATATGTCCGTGTTTACGGCACGGCCCGCGGCACGACGTACGGCTACTCGCTGTGGGAGTTCGAGGTCTACGGCGTCGGTGACGGCACCCCGCCGACGACGACCACTCCACCGACGACCACGACTCCGCCCCCGAGCGGTCTCGGCTATCCCTTCGGCAGCAGGCAGACCCCGTACGCGGCCGGCATCCTGCGGCCGTCCGGGAGTACGTCCACGATGGACGCCAAGATCGTCGAGTACTACCAGAGATGGAAGGCCGCGTTCGTCAAGCAGAACTGCGGCAACGGCTGGTACCAGATCATCTCGCCGGACGCCGACCACCCGTACGTCGCCGAGGCGCAGGGCTACGGCATGGTGATCACCGCGCAGATGGCGGGCGCGGACCCGGACGCGAAGAAGATCTTCGACGGCCTGCTGAAGTACAAGCTCGCGCACCCGTCGGTCAACAACCCCGACCTGCTGGCCGCCGAGCAGGACCCCTCCTGCCGGAGCGTCAACGGCAGCGACAGCGCGACCGACGGCGACATGGACACCGCCTACGGCCTGCTGCTGGCCGACCGGCAGTGGGGCAGCACCGGCACGTACAACTACAAGCAGCTCGCGATCAGGAACGTCAACGCGATCAAGAAGAGCCTGGTCAACCCGAACACGAACCTGCTGCTGATGGGTGACTGGTCCACTTCGAGCAACAGCAGGCACTACTACGGCTCCCGCTCCTCCGACTGGATGTCCGACCACTTCCGGGCATTCCGCAAGGCCACCGGCGACTCGGCGTGGGACACGATCCGAGCCAAGCACCAGGACCTGATCGCCACGCTGCAGTCGAAGTACGCGTCGAGCACCGGCCTGTTGCCGGACTTCGTGCAGGACACCAACTCCACGGTGAAGCCCGCGGTCGGCAAGATGCTCGAACGGGCCGACACCGACGGCAAGTACTGGTACAACGCGTGCCGCGACCCGTGGCGCATCGGTGCGGACGCCGCGCTGACCGGCGACGGCAAGTCGCTGACGGCGGCCCGCAAGATGAACTCGTGGATCAAGAGCAAGACCGGCGGTGACCCGAACAGGATCGCGGTCGGCTACTCGCTGGGCGGCACCCAGATCGCGAGCGGCAGCGACGCGGCGTTCTTCGCGCCGTTCGCGGTCGCGGCCACGACGGACGCGGGCAGCCAGGCGTGGCTGGACGCGTTGTGGAACAAGATGCTGAACACGCCGATCGACACGAACACGTACTTCGGTGCGAGCATCCAGCTCCAGGTGATGATCACGGTGTCCGGCAACCACTGGATCCCGTAGCCGGCAGAGGTTTTCGTCCCGGGGCAGACTCGTGTCCCGGGACGGACACCGTTGTTGCAGTGGACATGCCTAGGGCAGGGTGCGCAGGAAGGCCGGCCCGCCCTCCTCGGCGTTCAGTCCTTTCTCGACGAACGCGATGTTGTGGTGGAACGAGATCCCGCTGATGTTGCGCTCCAGGTAGGAGCCCTCGCCGCGTGGATCCCGCACCTCGGCCTGGTTCAAGCCGTCCACAAAGGACTTGAGCATGCCCATCGACGTGCCGGCGGCCGCCTCGGGGTGGCCGCCCCAGCTCGGCCAGTACGCGGTCTGCAGGTCCTCCACGACGTAGAGACCGCCCGCGCGGACGTGCGGGAACAGCGCGTGGAACGAGGTCCGCACGTGCTCGTTGAGGTGGCTGCCGTCGTCGACGACCACGTCGAACGGTCCGAGCTCGCGGCCCAGCCGGTCGAGGAACCCGGCGTCGGACTGGTCGCCCAGCACGGTCATGATTCGCGGGCCGGTGACGTTCTTGCGCGCGATGTCGAGGCCGTGCACGAGGCCGCGCCGGAAGTACCGCTGCCACATCCGCAGCGAGCCACCGCCGCGGTCCGGGTCGTCGTAGCCGCCGATGCCGATCTCCAGTACCCGCACGGGTTCGTCGCGCAGGCGGGCGAAGTGGCGTTCGTAGTGCTGCGTGTACCAGTGCAGGTCGCCCCACTTGTCCGAGCCGTGCTCCACGGCCAGTTCGCCCAGGTCCCGCTCGCCCGGCTTGAGCGCGGACAGGAGTCCCTGGACGGACTGCGCGACGCCCTTGCGGTCCTGGAACCACCCGGCGATCCCGCGTTCGTCGAGATCGGGGTCCGGGGTGGTGACGGCGAGGCTCGGCCAGGGCCGGGTGCCGGTGCCGTAGAGACCGCGGACGGCGTCGGCCAGGTCGAGCGTGATCACCACTTCGGCGTCGGTGCACAGGTGGGTGGTGGTCTGGCCGTCGAAGCTCAGGTCCAGGCGCACGTCGTGCTCGCCGATCTCGCGCAGGACCTCCGCGGCGACGGCGTCCGGGGTGAGCCTGCGGATCGTGTCGTCCAGCAGGTCGCGGCCGGCGGTGGCGGCCTGCAGCAGCGGGGCTAGAACCGTCCACCGGGCGGTGTCGAGCACGGGGTTCCCCTCGTCTGGCTTGAGTCTGGCTTGAGCGTGTCCGTTTTATGATCGAATGTATGGGTGTTCGACGGGTGTCTTGCATGATCTTGGCCGTGGTTCTGGTCGTGTCGGGTGCGGGACCGGCATTGGCGGGAGTGCGGCAGTTGTTGTACTACAACCACGCATGGGGAACGCTCGATCGAGCCACCGCGGACGCGGTCGAGCACTCGCGCTACCTCAGGGACTTCACGGACTTCGAGGTGCGCACGACGACCGGCGCGGACGGCAGGGTCTGGACGGGGCGCTACCTGCGCGGCCGCGAGACCTACCTGGAGGTGTTCGGGCCGGGTGACGTGCCGGGTCAGGACGGCGAACCGGGCTCCGCCGGTCTGGGGCTCTCGACCGAGCGCGACGGTGACATCAACAAGCTCGCTGCCCGGCTGCGCGCCGCAGGGCAGCAGCCGATCGACTTCCTGCAGACCCGCGACTTCGGCGACGGCAAGCCCGTGCCGTGGTTCGACTCGCTGTTCCTGATCGAGAAGTACGAGAAGTTCGGCGCCTGGGCCATGGAGTACCGCGACGAGTACCTGAACGATCCGCGCAGCAAGGTGGGGCCCGCCCGGTTCCCCGGCGACGTCACGCGCGAGCGGTATCTGCCGGACGCGTACAAGAGCAAGGTGATGCGCGACATCACGCTCGTCCGCCTCGCCGTCACCGCCTCGGACCTGGCCGACACCGTGCCGTTGCTGCGCGCCGGCGGCTTCTCGCTGCGGACCGAGCCCGGCACGGTCGTGGCCACGCGTGGCGGCACCACGATGCGGTTCGACGAGGTGCCGCTGGGACAGACCGGGCTCAAGCGCGTCGAGTTCGAGCTCAACCGCCCGGTCGCGAGGCACGTCGAGAAGCTGGGTTCGTCCACGCTGGTGGTGGGTCCTGGCAAGCGGGCGGTCTGGACGTTCTGACACCCCAGTCCGAACGAACTGGGGTGTCGCTGATCGGGGCGCACCACCTACTTCTGGGCGGCGAGCCGGTACGCCGCCGCCCCGATCAGCTCCAGCGACACCTGCAGCCGTTCCGGGCTGATGTTGTCGCGGATCGTGTCCTCCGGGGTGTGGTAGATCGGCTCCAGCTGTGCCGGCCCGCCCTCACCGCGCCAGCTGAAGTTCGCCGACGCCATGCCCTTCTCGTGGAACGGCACGTGGTCGCTCGACCCGCGCGCCACCGGTCCGTGCACCCTCGGGTCGTAGCCGAGCCGCTGTGCCGCGGCGCGGACTCCGGCGGTCGTGGCGTTGTCGGCGCCGTCCACGGACAGCAGCCAGTACGCCGTGGCCGGGTCGTGGCTGGTGGCGACCATGTCGTTCTGGAACACGCCCTTGATCCGCGCGATCTCCGCCGGCCGGAGCTGCGAGACGTAGTGCCGTGAGCCGAGCAGGCCCTGCTCCTCCGAACCCCACAACGCGAACCGCAGCGCCTTGTGCGTGGGCAGGTACCGCAGTACGCGAGCCAGTTCCAGGCAGAGGACCGTGCCGCTGCCGTCGTCGTTGGCGCCCGGTGAGCCCGGCACGCTGTCGTAGTGCGCGGTGACCATCACGACCCCGTTGTCACGCCACGGGAACGTCGCCGGCCGGTCCGCGATCACGTTGTAGGACGTGAGGTTCGGGTGGTGGATCGTGCTGATCGTCAGCTCGCCGGAGTCCTGCGCGCGCAGCTTCTCCGTGTGCACCTGGGCGAGGCCGATGACCGGCACGGTGACGTTGCGGTCGAGCGCGGGGGAGAAGGCGCTGGACCTGTTCGCCGTCGCGGAGATCCGGCCGAGGACCACCGCCACCGCACCGCGTTCGATCGCCGCGTGTGTCGGCGCGGAGCCGGCGGGAGCGTTGACGTAGAACGCGATCTTGCCGGTGAGATCGGGCAACGCGCCGGCGGCGACCTCGACGAACGGGGCCTTGACGGTGACGCCGAGGGAGCCGAAGCGCGAGGCACCGGCCTGCCATCTGCCGTTGACGTCGGCGAGGTACTTGTCCGGCACGGTGAACGGCTGCGTCGTCACCTGGTACCGCAGCGCCTTGAGTTCGCGGACGAGGTAGTCACGCGCCCGGTGTTCCGACGCGGTGCCGCCGATGCGCGGCCCGATCCCGTCACTCAGGACCTTGAGGTGCTCCAGCGCCCTGCGGGCACGGACCCTCGCCACGACCGGGAAATCGCCGAGGTCGAGGTCCGGCAGGTGCGAGGCGCCCGGCCGCTGCTCGTTGGCCGCGAGCGCGCTCGCGGGGTTGGCCACGACGGCGGCCACTCCGGCCGCCGCCGCGAAGAAGTCACGTCTGCGCAAGTCGTCCCCCATCTCCGGAAGTTCTCCGGGCGAACGTAGGCAGGACGACGGGCGCGGGACAAGCGACTAGTGGCTGGCTTTCACCATCTGGTCGCCGGCGTGGTCGAGCACCAGATCCTGAACCTGCCTGCGCGCGTCCGCCCGCGCCTTCTGCACGCACGCCATCAGCTGCGCCGCGAGCAGTTCCGGTTCGAGCTCGCGCACCTCGGGGCTCAGTGCGATGCCCGTCGTGAGGCCGTTCGAGTCGACCGTCACGCTGATGCCGCCGCGGGTGGCCTCACCGCTCACGGCCGCAAGCAGATTGACCAGGTCGAGGTAACGGCGCTGCTCGCGTTCGGCGGCCGCGTCACGGCGCTCCTCCCACCACGTGATCCGGCGGCGCAGCAACGCCTGCGCGGTCGCCGGATCCGCCACGGGAACCGTCCACGAGCCGGACGTGGTGTGCAGCGTGATCGCGTGCGAATGCGCTGTCACGCTGAGGATGCGGGCGAACGAGACCCCGGCGTCGACCCGCGCGCCCGTGCGCGTGGTCCAGTCGACGCGATCCGTGCCGATCACCACGCGCGCGCCGTTGCTGTCCAGCACGAGCGGGAACGCGGTCGACCCGAGTTCGAGGACGGGAGCCGAGAGCAGCGACCGGTGGGCCAGCCGGGCGAGTGCGCTGGCGGATCCGGCACCGAGCACGCCGGCCGCGCACAACGCCTTCACCGCGATCGCCGCACCGGGACTGAGCCGCAACGCGATGCCCGAGCCCGGCAGCACACCGAGCACGAGCTGCGCGCCCGTCATCAGGGTGGTGGCGGGCAGCCACGAGTGCGGATCGCTCAACCCGTTGCGCCGCAACCAGGACAGCAACGCCCACGCGCACGCCGCGGCGGCGACCGCCGGAATGGCCGACCACCACGGCATGATGCGCTGCCCGGCCGATGTCATCCCGGCGAGCACGACGCACACGATCCCGATGGCGACGGGCAGGACACCTGCGGAGAGCAGCAGCAACGTCCTGGTACGACGCCATCGGGCGGCGAGCGCGTGGACGACCTGGGGATCGTTGATCAGAGGGATCGCATGGGGAATGAGCGTCATGTGGGCGCTCCTCGTCAGCTCTCCGCCGCCACGGTGGTGTGGCGTGCGAGCCGACCAGGCTTCCCGGCGCACCTGACCATTAATATGCCGTAAATGTCCAGATCAGGCAAGCCTTGTCCACTGTGGACGATCAGGAGGCCGCCGTTTTCGCCCGCCTTCCGAGCAGCACGTCGACGGCCAGGAAGATCACCAGGCTGACCCCGAGCAGCGGCATGAAGCACCCCACCAGCAGCGTGCCGAGGCCGAGTGCGATCAACGCTCCGCGCGGGGCCCTGCGCCACTGGCCGCGTGGGGCCGGGCGGCCGAAGCCGTTCGTGGGCCTGCGCTTCCACCACATGCGGTAACCGAGTACGACCGAAGCGACCAGTCCGCCGCCGATGAGCAACAGCAGCAACTGGTTGGGCCAGCCGAACAGCACGCCCATGTGCGCGTCGATGCCCCACCTCGTCAGCTTCGCACCCAGCGGGAAGTCGGCGAACTTCAGTGAATCGACCACCTCGCCGCCGTGGACCGCGACGGAGTCGTTCCGGGTGGGCAGGCCCTTCTCGATCTCAGCCACCTTCCAGGCACCGCCGGGGGTGGCGGGCAGACTGATCTCGACCGCCTTCGCGTTGATGCCGGACAGCTTCGCGACCCCGGACACGGTGTCGATCTCGCCGTGCCCACCGGAGGACGAGGTACTCGAACCGTGGTCGCCGTGGCTCTCCCCGGCGCCGGGCATCTTCAGGGTCGGCGTGGACCAGCCGACCGCGGTGCGCAGCATGGCGACGTTCTCGCCCGCGTAGGCCGACCACGTGAGACCGGTGGCGGACAGGAACAACGCGCCGGCCAGCACCCACACGCCGATCAGCCCGTGCGTCCGGATGCGCTTGCTGTTGCGTGCCCGGGAGATCCACAGGACCAGGCCGCCCAGTGCGACCACCCACAGCCAGGAGGCGGCGAGTTCGCTGTAGAGGCGGCCGGGTTCACCGAGCATCAGGTTGCGGTGCAACTGATCGAGTGTCGTGCGCAGCGGCAGCACACCGCTCGACCCGTAGACCACGAGATCACCGGTGACGCGTCCGGTGCCGGGGTCGACGAAGACCGCCCGCCGTTCGGACTCGCCCAGTCCCTTCTCGGAGAACAGGACGCGGGTCGTGGCACCGGGTTCGGGGGCGGGCCGGACCGCGACGAGCTCGCCTCTGGGTGAGGTCGCGAGCGCGGCGTCGACCTGCTTGGACAGCGGAAGTTGTTGCGCGGTCGCGGGAACGCGGAGCTGATCGGAGTAGACCCAGGACTCCAGTTGCGGTGTCAGGGCGTAGAGCACTCCGGTCAGCGCGGCGATCAGGACGAACGGGCCGACGAGCACGCCGGCGTAGAAGTGCAGGCGCAGGAAGAGTCCCCGCCACGCGAACGACGCGCGTGCCGGAGCGGCTGTGGTGGTCATGGTGCTCCCAATGGGCGTGAACAGGGGCAGGACCGCTCGGTGAGCGGCCCTGTGAAGGGGATTCAGGCCTGTTCAGCCGGAGGACCGCGCCATGACAGCACGTTCAGGAAGACGATCGAGGTCGGCGCGAGCGAAGGCGTGGCGACGACCAGGGGTGCGGTGGCGGGCAGGACGGTGAGCCTGCGGGGGAGTGCGGACGTGACCGCGCGGGCCAGCGCGAGGACGGTCCGTTCCGCGACGGCGAGTACGACGACCGTCAGTGCCGTGGCCACGACATGCGAGGCGAGCATGCGCGCCGGTTCGGCTTCGTGCGTGTGCCGGAACGCCGCGAGTGACACCAGGACGTGCATCGCGAGCTGCCCGCCGCCGATCAGCAGGAGCAGCTTGCGCCAGGTCAGCTCCTGCCGGGCGAACCCGGCGGTCGCCCACGTGAGCAGCGCGACCAGCGAGAGGACCAGCCCGGCGTCGGGTAACCGGCCGTCCGCGCTGGAGTGCGCGAGAACCGCGAGCGTCCCGTTGACGATGCCGACGGCAGCACAGCGCGCACGGCGCAGCGGAGCGGTCGGCAGGGTCACGACCAGCAGCTTAGCGTCCGAATTGGTAGAAACCACCCTACGGATGTCCGGCAGGAACGGTTCAATGCAGCGGTGATCTCGTACCGCACCGATCTCGACGGACTGACCGAGGCCGATCTCGCCGGGTTCTTCGTGGGCTGGCCCACCCCGCCGTCGCCGGCCCGGCACCTCGCCGTGCTGCGCGGAAGCTATCGCGTGGTGATCGCGCGTTCACCGGACGACGTCGTCGGCTTCGTGAACATGATCAGCGACGGCGTGCTGACCGCGTTCGTCCCATGGCTGGAGGTGCGGCTGGAGTTCCAGGGCCAGGGCATCGGCACGGAGCTGATGCGGCGCATCGTGGCCGAGGCCGCGCACCTGTACTCGGTGGACCTCACGTGCGACGACGCGTTGCGGCCGTACTACGAGCGCCTGGGCATGACCGCGCTGACCGGGATGGGGCTGCGCAACCGCGCCGCGCTCTAGATGCCTTCGAGGTCCAGTGTCTGCTGGTGCGGGCCTCCGGTGAACGAGCTGGTGAGCAGCCCGGCGGAACGGCAGCGCCCGCACGTCACCGGTGACGTGGTCGCCTTGAAGCGGGTGAAGTCCCAGCTGCCGGTGCCGACGTGACAGCCGGGGCCCGGCACCTCCAGCCCGAGCCAGCCCTGCAACCGCACGGCGTGCACGACGCCGGACCCGTCGAGGTAGCCGTTGAGCCGCCCCGCGAACCGGTTGCGCGCCTCTGCCGCGGGCGCGCTGAGTGCCTCCTGCAAGAGCGAAATGCCGTTCATGGACCCGATTCAACCTCACCCCGGCGCGTCGAGCCGAACACCACGCCGCTCCAGCACGGTGAGGCTCCTGGCACACCACCGCACGTTGTCCCGCTCGAACGACAAGCCGCGCAACAAGGTCAGGTACGGCCCGACCCGTTCGGCGGTGGCCAGGAAGTCCTCCTCCGAACGGCCGTCGAGCAACTTGGCCCTGAGTCGTTCGTAGCGCGCGACCTTCGCCTCGGCCCACTGCTTGCGTTCGCGGATCGAGGCCAGCACCCCCTCGACGTCACCGGAGTCCGCTGCCAGCACCGCCACCAGCAGTTCGTCGCGGATCGCGGTGGGTTTGTGCGGCCCGGCCGTGAACCCCGTCAGCTCCTCGCGGCCCTGCTCGGTGAGCGAGAACAGGCGCTTGTTCGGCCGGCGTTCCTGCTCGACCGTCCTGGCGACGATCAGCCCGTCCGCCTCCATGCGGTCCAGCTCCCGGTAGAGCTGCTGTGGCGTGCAGATCCAGAAGTTCGCCACCGACGCGTCGAACGCCTTGGCCAGGTCGTAGCCGGACGACTCCCCGTCGAGCAGGGCCGCCATCACGGCATTGCGCAGCGACATAGCAGCAGGTTACGGTGCATCGACCTAGTCAACAAGTTGAGTATGTGAGGGCGTCGCTGTGAACGCATTCCGCAAGGCGGTCGAAGCACGGGACACCGAGGCGATGGCGGCGTGCCTGGCCGACAACGTCGTGTTCACCAGCCCTGTCGCGTTCGCGCCGTACCCCGGCAAGCCGATCACCGCGGCGATCCTGCGCGGCGTCATGCGGGTGTTCGAGAACTTCCGCTACGAACGTGAGATCATCGACGGCCCCAACCACGCGCTGGTGTTCCGGACCGAGGTGGGCGGCAAGGAGATCCAGGGCTGCGACTTCCTGCACCTCGACGAGGATGGGTTGATCGACGAGTTCACCGTCATGGTGCGTCCGCTGTCCGGCGCCCAGGCCCTGTCCGAGGCGATGGCCGCACAGTTCGACCAGATCAAGGCCGAGGCGCTGGAAGCGTTCAACTCCTGACGCGGCCGACGTCAGGTTCGTACACGCTCACGTGCCGCCTGCTGTCCGCGACGAACGGCTCGCCGTTCCAGCCGCCGTGCCGTTCGCGCAGCCGCAGCCCCGCGATCCGAGCCATGAGGTCGAACTCCGACGGGTAGGACAGCCGCTGCCGGATCGCGCCGAACCGGATGCCGTCCGCGCCGATGTGCACGTGGTTCTCGTCGAGCAGCTGGGTGACCGGGTCGTAGCGGTTGACGTCCAGCTCGACGTGGTCGACCTCGACGGCCTCCACGTCGATGAACTGGTGGCGTTGCCGCGCCGCCCAGCTCGGCACGCCGCACTCGATCACGAACACGCCGTCCGCGGTGAGGTGACGTGCGGCGTTCTCGAAGCACCGCACCTGGTCGTCCTGGGTGAGCAGGTTCGTGATCGTGTTGTAGACCAGGTACACCAACGGATACGTGCGGCCGGTGCCGACGCTGGACATGTCGCCCATCACCACGTCGATGTCGTCGCCGCCGGGTTTTTCCCGCATGCGCGCGACCATGTCGGGGGAGAGCTCGACGCCGTCCACCTCGACACCGGACTCCTTGAGGGGCAACGCGATGCGGCCGGTGCCGATCGCGAACTCCAAGGCGCTCCGGCCGAACGCCGCGAGGAAGCGGACCGTCTCGGCCTCGTCGCCGCGAGGTGAGTTGTCGTAGTTCTTGGCCGTTTCGGGACTGAAACTCGGATTGAATCCCTTCACCTGCCCCACGCTAGCCCGCACCGCTACCGAGTTTTTCGCCGTGCAACTGAGCCGAAAATGCCGCCACCGCGCTCGGTGCTGCTAGCTTGGAGATCGTGCCGGACTTCAAGCTGCCGCTCTACGGCGCTGACACCGAACGCGGCGACCTCGCTCCCTGAGTCGTCCGTTCCTCCGCCACCTCTCACCTTCGCCTCGCACGGGGAGCTTTGCCATGCGTTCGTTCATCCACGCACTGCCCAAGGTCGAACTGCACGTCCACCTCGTCGGCTCGGCCGGCCTCGACACCGTCCTGGAACTCGCCCGGCGCCACCCCGAGGCCGGCGTGCCCGTCGAGCGCGCCGAACTGGAGCGCTTCTACACGTTCCGCGACTTCGACCACTTCCTGAAGGTGTTCTGGGCGGTCCAGTCGATGCTGAAGGGCCGCGCCGACATCCACACCCTCGTCGTCGGCCTCGCCCGCGAACTGGCGCGGCAGAACGTCAGGTACGCCGAGGTCACCGTGACGCCGCACAACCACCTGACGGACGGCATGTCCGGCGACGAGCTCCTCGCGGGACTCGAATCCGGTCGCGCGGAAGCCTCGGCGCTGGGCGTCGAACTGGCCTGGTGCTTCGACATCCCTGGCGAGAAGGGCCTGGTCGCCGGCCGTGAGACGCTGGCGTTCGCGCTGTCCGAACGCCCTGACGGCCTGGTCTCCTTCGGCCTCGGCGGGCCGGAGGCGGGCATCGGCCGTGCCCAGTTCGCGCCTTTCTTCGACGCGGCAAGGGATGCGGGCCTGCACAGCGTGCCGCACGCGGGGGAGACCACCGGCCCGGAGACCGTCTGGTCGGCGGTGCGCGACCTCCGGGCCGAGCGCATCGGCCACGGCACGAGCTGCCACCAGGACCCGGCGTTGCTGGAACACCTGGCGCTGAAGGGGATTCCGCTGGAGGTGTGCCCGACATCCAACGTCCGCACCCGGCAGGTGGCGTCGATCGAGGCGCATCCCGTGCGGCAGATGCTCGACGCCGGTGTGGTGGTCACGCTGAACACCGACGACCCGCCGTTCTTCGGCGCGACGCTGGAAGGCGAGTACCTGGCGGTGGCCACCGCGCTCGACCTCGGACGCGCGGAGGTCGCGAAGCTGGCGGAGAACGCGGTGCTGGCGTCGTTCCTGCCGAACGACCGCAAGACGCCGCTGCTGAAGGAGATCGCGGACGTCCTGACGTCGGCCGGCTGAAGATCACGCAGTATCGCGTTCGGCGGCGCGCGAGGTGGTCGGTCGGGCACCATGGGGCGGCAATGACATCAACATCGGGGGTCTGGTGAAAAGAACGATCGTCGTCCTCACAGCGGTTCTGGCTGCTTTGGGGATTGCTCCCACGGCCAACGCGGTCCGCTCCACGTCGCTCGTGGTGCTCGGTGACTCGTACGCCTCCGGCACCGGCGCGGGGTCCTACCAGGACGGAACCGCCGGCAACTGCTGGCGCAGCAACAACTCCTACGGCGAACAGGTGGCCGCCCGCCTGCGCGCGGCGGGCCGGCTCGGCTCGTTCACCAACGTGAGTTGCAGCGGCGCCGCCACCGCGGACTTCTCCCGCCCGTTCAAGGACCGTCCGGCGCAGCTGGACGCCCTGCGGCGCAGCACCGACCTGGTGCTGCTCACCGTCGGTACCAACGACATCGGCTACGCGACGTACGGCGGCATCTGCATCCAGGCGGACTGCACGGGCGCCCCGACCGAGGCGATCCTGGCCAGGCTGCCGCAGATGGGCAGCAACGTCACCGCCCTGCTCACCGAGATCCGCAAGCGCAGCCCGCACGCGCGAGTGGTCGTCGTGGGGTACGGCCGTCAGGTGTCCGCTTCGGGCAACCCGCCCGGCGCCACGCTCGATCCGATCTGCGGCGAGGGCATTCTGACCACCGCGGAACGCAGCCAGGGCAACCAGGTGGCAGACGGCATCGACGCCACCCTTCGCACCGCCGTGGCCAAGGCGACGTACAAGGGCGTCCACGCCACTTACGCCAGCCCGTTCTCCCGTCCCGGCACGTTCGAGGGTCGCGCCCTGTGCGAGTCGGGCACGCCGTTCCTGCGTGGATTCGACGCGCTGGCGCCGGGTCAGGAGGGGCCGGAGGCCGTGTTCCACCCGAACCAGCAGGGACAGACCGCGCTGGCCTCGCTCGTCCGGATCTAGGGAGCCGGCTGCTTCCGCCCGCCCACCGGGTGAGCGGAAGCAGCCGTCCTGGCGATGGACACCGGCTGAACGGACGAGGATCGTGCAGCACGTGGAACGAGTCGTCGAGGTGGCGGACTTGGACGCGGCGCACGAAGTGTTGGACGCGACGTACGGTCACATGCGTCTCAACGCCGGCATCGAGCACCCCCACATGCGGATGTCGTCACGAATACACGGGCATATCCGGTTCGACGAGCTGTACGGGCGCATCGCGCTGGAAGTCAGCGTCGACCCGATGAACAACTTCGTGTTCGGGCACACGGGCGCCGGGATGGTCTACTACCGTTCCGGTGGCGAGGACCGATTCTGGATGCCTGGTGACGTGTTCCTGAGCGCACCACCCGAGAGTTCCTTCATCGGGGCGATCTTCGACCCGCGGCTGTCGACGGTGACGCTGACCCAGTCGGTGATCGACGAGGTGGCCGACGGTGTCCGGTTCTCCGGTTTCCGGCCGGTCTCGCCCCGGGTCGCGGCGGTGTGGTGGTCCACCTGCGTGCATCTGCGTGACGAGGTGCTGCCGCACTTCGGCGACAACCCATTGGTGACGGCGAATGCGACCCGTCTGCTGGTGAGCACCACCCTCGCCGCGTTCCCGAACACCACACACGCCGGGCCGTCGCGTGGTGATCGGCGTGACGCGCACCCGAGAAGCCTGCGCCGCGCGGTCACGTTCATCGAGGACAACGCCGAGACTGACATCTCCGCCGCCGACATAGCGCGCGCGGCTCGCGTGTCCATCCGGGCGTTGCAACTCGCCTTCCGCCGCCACCTCGCCACGACACCGATGGCCTACCTTCGGGGCGTGCGTCTGTCATGCGCCCACGAGGATCTGAGGGCTGGCAACGGTTCTGTCACTGAAATCGCGGCCCGATGGGGTTACGCCCGTCCGAGTGTCTTCGCCGCGCACTACCGCGCCGCGTACGATGTCCTGCCGTCGAAGACCCTGCGGTCAGGCTGAGGCGCTTCGTTTTCCCGGTCGCGGACTTCGTTTCCGCTGCTATCGTCCGGACTCGCAGTGCGGTGAAGTGTTTCATGACCGCCTGCGAGAACAGTCCGTTCACCGTACGGACACAACGCTCCGGCTCCCGTTTCGTGGCCAGCTGCCAGGGCGAGATGGACATGACCACCTGCGGCGTGTTCTTCGCCGCCGTGCTGCCCGGCGTCACCGACACCACCACCGACCGCGTCTCGGTCGACCTGGCCGAGGTGACGTTCCTGTCCGCCGGCGGCCTGCGCACGCTGCTGCTCCTGCTCTGCACGGCCCACCACAACGGCAAGTCGTTCAGCGTGCACGACACCCAGCCCCAGGTCCGCCGGGTGCTCGACCTGTTCGGCTTCACCACCTTCAAAGCGGGCCTTGTGTGGGCGGCAACCATGTTGCCGCCGAGCCCGTACAACTAGCTTGACCAGCTATGTTGCTCCCGCTGGTACTGGTACTCGCGCTGACCCCGCCGACGTCCGCGATGACGGTCCCCGGCGCCGAACACCAGCAACTCGCCCGCCTGACCGACCTCACCACGACCGGCCTCACCGCCACCGGCCACACCGACCCGGCCGACTGGGCGGGCCTCACGAGCACCGCCCTGCCCGTCCCCGCCGCGGTCCCGGGCATCCAGATCGACGGCTACTTCCCGGACACCTCGCGCACCAACACCAACCACGGCTGGCACGACTCCCAGTTCGTGGTCAGACTGCCCGACCGCTGGAACGGCGGCCTGGTCGTCACCGGCGCACCGGGCGTCCGCGAGCAGTACGCCAACGACCGCGCGATCTCCGACTGGGTCCTCTCCCGCGGCTACGCCTTCGCCTCGACGGACAAGGGCAACACCGGAGTCCAGTTCTACCGCGACGGCCGCGCGATGGAGGAGTGGAACCACCGCTTCACCCAGCTCACCATCGCGGCGAAGTCCGTTGTCTCCCAGCGCTACGGCCGAACCCCGCGCCGGACCATCGCCACCGGCATCTCCAACGGCGGCTACCTGGTTCGCTGGCAACTGGAGAACCGCCCACACCTCTACGACGGTGGCGTCGACTGGGAGGGGACACTGTGGACGGTCAAGGGCCCGAACCCCCTGACGTTCCTGCCACCCGTCCTGCGCGCCTACCCGGCCTACCTGGCAGGCGAACCGGGCGCGCACGACGCGATGGTCGCGGCAGGCTTTCCGGCCGGCACGGAATTCCTGTGGGACTACCACTACCGCTATTACTGGGACCTCACCCAACGCATCTACCGCGAGGAGTTCGATCCCGGGTTCGACGGGGACCTGGAGGCCGGGGTGCCTTTCTGTGCTCCTGGTACCCCTTCCTGCGACGCGGACTACTCGTATGCGGCGCGGCGTCGCGTTGCCGGGCCTGCGGTGTCTCGCGTCGCGTTGACCGGGAAGGTGAAGCGGCCCTTGCTGACCGTGCATGGGACTTACGACGTGCTGCTGCCTATCAGCCAGGATTCGGACGTGTACGCGGGTATGACGCCTGATCGGTTGCACCGGTACTACCGGGTGGAGCAGGGGACGCACGTGGATGGGCTGGTGGATGCCTATCCGGATCGGTTGCGGCCGCTTGCGCCTTGTCATCGGGCGGCGTTCGTGGCTTTGGAGGGGTGGCTGGACGGGGTGCAGCCGCCTCGGTCCGCGACTTTGCCCCGGCCGGCCGATGTGGCGACCTGCCCGCTGTCGTGATGGTCATGCGGGTGCACGCCGGCCGGTCACCGGGCCACGGTACTTTCCCTCACCTGCAAGGAGAACGGCGTCTCGACGTTCTCGAGGACGTCCCCGGCCTCGACGCGCCGATGCAGCAGATCGACGGCCGCTTGGGCGATCGCGGCCTTGTCGGGGGCGACGGACGTGAGTGACGGCGAGCTGTAGGCGCTTTCCTCGTTGTTGTCGAAGCCGACCACGGCGAGGTCCTGGGGCACGCGCACCAAACGTTCGCCGGCCGCCCGCATGGCGCCGATGGCCAGGAGGTCGTTGAAGCAGAACACGGCGTCCGGCGGGGTGCGCAGGTCCAGCAACGACCTCATCGCGGCGGCGCCGTCCGCCCGGTGGTAGTTCAGGGCGGGCACGACGAGTTCGTCGACGAACGGCAGCGAGGCTTCGGCCAGTGCGCGGCGGTAGCCCTCCAGGCGCAGCGCGGCGGTGCCTCGGTGGGGGTGGGCGCCGATCGCGGCGATGCGCTGGTGGCCCAGCGAGATCAGGTGGCGGACGGCGGCCTGGGCGGCGGCCACGTTGTCGATGCCCACGCGGGAGATCGGGACGTCGACGGCGTGCTCGCCCAGCAGGACGGCGGGCACTGGCAGCTGGAAGTCGTCCACCTGCAGGGCCTCCGGGCTGAGGATCGCGGCGTCGACCAGGTGCGGGCCCAGGGAGGCCAGCGCGGAGCGTTCGCCGGCCAGGGTGCCGAACGTCTGCTCGATGAGCACGTTCCACTCGTGGTCCTGGGCGGCGGCGATGACGAGGCCGGCGAGCTCGGCGAAGTAGGGGATCGAGAGCTCGGGCAGGACCAGGGCGATGAAACCGGTGCGGCCGCGGCGCAGGTTGCGGGCGCCGAGGTTCGGCCGGTAACCGGTCGCCTCCAGCGCCTCCTCGACGCGGCGGCGGTTGTCCGGTTTCACGAACGAGTAGCCGTTGACCACGTTCGACACGGTCTTCACCGAGACGCCCGCCAGCCGGGCGACGTCCTTGAGCGTGGCCAACACAGCCTCCAGAAAAAGTACCGGGAAAAAGACCGGGACGAACCCGGGTCTTTACATCGTTGGAACAACGATGCAAATCTAGCGCCTGAGAGCGCGTCCACGCATAGCCCGCCGTGTAGGAGCCAACGATGTCTCGCATGTTGCTCATCGCCGTCGCAGCCTTGCTCGTGACGGGGTGCACCAGCAGAGAAACCCCGACGACCGCGACCAGTGGAGGGCCCGCCGCGTCTGCCGCGCAGAACCAAAGCGCTGGTCCCGGCTGTGCGCGCAGCACGACCGGATACCCGCAGGTCGACGTCAAGGGCGCGCTGGTCGGCTTCTCCCAGTCGGAGAAGGAAGCCAACCCGTTCCGCACCGCCGAGACGCAGTCGATCAGGGACGAGGCCGCGAAGCGGGGAGCCGAGCTGCTGTACACGAACGCGCAGAGCGACCTGAACAAGCAGATCAGCGACATCAAGTCGCTGATCGACCGCGGGGCGAAGCTGCTGATCGTGGCGCCGCTCAACTCCGACGGCCTGCAGCCCGCGTTCGACGCGGCCAGGGCCAAGCAGGTGCCGGTGATCACGATCGACCGCAAGGTGACGTCGAAGCCCTGCACCGACTACCTCACGTTCATCGGCTCCGACTTCGTCGAACAGGGCAACCGCGCCGCCCAGCAGATGATCAAGGCGACCGGCGGCACCGGCAAGGTCGCGATCCTGCTCGGTGCCTCGGGCAACAACGTCACGGTCGACCGGACCAAGGGCTTCAAGGACGGCATCGCCGGCACGCCCGGCCTCACCGTCGTCGCCGAGCAGACCGGCGAGTTCGACCGGTCCAAGGGCCAGGCCGTGATGGAGCAGCTGATCCAGAGCAACCCGGACATCACCGCCGTGTACGCCGAGAACGACGAGATGGGCATCGGCGCCGTCACCGCCCTCAAGGCCGCCGGCAAGCAGCCGGGCAAGGACGTCAAGATCGTGTCCGTCGACGGCACGCGCAACGCCGTGCAGCTCATCGCGGACGGCAGCTACACCGCCGTCGTCGAGTCCAACCCGCGCTTCGGCCCGCTCGCGTTCGACACGCTGGAGAAGTTCGGCAAGGGCGACGAGATCCCGCAGACCATCGTGATCTCCGACGACGAGTACGACTCCACGAACGCGGCGCAGAAGCTCGGCAATGCCTACTGATCCGGTGATCGAGGTCGCCGGCGTGACGAAGACGTTCGCCGGCGTCCGGGCCCTCGGCGACGTGGACTTCGCGCTCCAGCGCGGCGAGATCCACGCGCTGGTCGGGGAGAACGGCGCCGGCAAGTCGACGCTGATCAAGGTGCTGACCGGCATCCACACCCCGGATGCCGGTGCCATCACCCGCAACGGGCACATCTCCACGATCTACCAGGAGGTGAACCTCGTTCCGTTGATGAGCGTGTCCGCCAACCTGTTCCTCGGCCGCGAGCCGCGCAACCGGTTCGGCCTGATCGACCGTGCCCGCCGCGACGCCGACGCGGCGGAACTGTTGCGGGGCTACGGCATCACGGCGGACGTGAGCAGTCCACTCGGGACGCTCGCGGTCGGCGAGCAGCAGATGGTCGCGCTCGCCAGGGCGGTCGCGGCGGACGCGGACGTCGTGATCATGGACGAGCCCACGTCGTCGCTGGAACCACGCGAGGTCGAGACGCTGCTCGGCGTCGTGCGGAAGCTCCACGAGGCGGGTATCGCGATCATCTACGTCAGCCACCGCATGGACGAGCTGTACCGGATCTGCGACACCGTCACGGTCCTGCGGGACGGTGTGAACGTGCACAGTGGGCCCCTCAAAGAACTTCCGCGCATCGAACTGGTCTCGCTGATGCTCGGCAGATCGGTCAAGGAGATCGAGAAACACGGCACCACGGCGTTCGGCGAGGGTCATCACGCCGACACGCAGCCGGTACTGGAGGCTCGCGACCTCACGAGCAAGCCGCGCATCGGCGGCGTCAGCGCGTCGATCCGGCCCGGTGAGGTCGTCGGCCTCGCCGGCCTGCTCGGATCGGGCCGCACCGAGACCGCGAAGGCGATCATCGGTGCGCTCCCGCTCGACGGCGGCACGGTGCTCGTCGCCGGCAAACCGGTGGCGCACAACGTCAAGGCGTCGATGAAGGCGGGCATCAGCATGCTCGCCGAGGACCGCAAGACCGAGGGGATCATCCCGAACCTGTCCGTGCGCGAGAACATCGTGCTGGCCGCACTGCCGAGGCTCAGCAAGTTCGGCGTGACGAGCCGGTCCAGACAGGACCGGATCGTGGACACGTTCATCGAACGCCTGCGCATCAAGGTGTCCAGCCCGGAGCAGAAGGTCGCGGAACTGTCCGGCGGCAACCAGCAGAAGGTGTTGCTGGCCAGATGGTTGTGCACGGAACCGAAGATCCTGCTCCTCGACGAACCGACGCGCGGCATCGACGTCGGCGCCAAGGCCGAGGTGCAGGCGCTGATCGACGAACTCGCGCGGGAGGGCCTGGCGGTGCTGCTGATCAGCTCCGAACTGGACGAACTGCTCGACGGCGCCGACCGGCTCGTCGTGCTGCGCGACGGCTCGGTCGCAGGTGAACTCGAAGGAGACCAGCTCACCCGTGAACACGTGCTCGCGGCCATCGCGGCGGAGGTGATGGATGACTCGGACGACCACGCAGGCAGCCACCAGGACAGTCATTAGCACCGCAGCCGCGCGGACGCGCTGGTTGCAGGACAACGGTGTCTACGTCGCCGTTGCCGTCCTGCTGCTGTTCAACGCCCTGTTCACGGCCAACTTCCTGACGCTGGGCAACTTCACGACCCAGCTCGTGCAGGCCGCGCCCGTCCTGATCGTCGCGCTCGGCATGGCGCTGGTGATCGGCACCGAGGGCGTCGACCTGAGCGTCGGCGCGGTGATGGCGCTGGCCGCCGCGATCATCCCGCTCTACCTCGGCGCCGGTCCGCTCATGGCCATCACGATGGCGCTCGTCATCGGCGTGCTGGCGGGGGCGTTCAACGGTTTCCTCGTCGCCAAGGTCGGCATCCAGCCGATCGTCGCCACCCTCGCGTTGCTGGTGGGCGGACGCGGCCTCGCGCTGGTCATCGCGGACGGTCAGCTCGTCCAGTTGCACGACGAGACGTTCCTGGAGCTCGGCACCGGTGACGTGCTCGGCATCCCCATCAGCGTGCTGATCGCGGGTCTGCTGGCGCTCGTCGTCGCGGGCCTCACGAACCGCACCACGTTCGGGCGTCAGCTCGTCGCGATCGGCGGCAACCGCAAGGCGGCCACGCTCGCGGGACTTCCGGTCAACCGGGTGCTGATCGGTGTCTACGCGATCACCGGCGTGCTCGCGGCCATCGCCGGTGTGCTGGCCACCTCCCGGCTCGCCGCCAGCGACCCGGCGGACATGGGCCTGCTCATGGAACTGTCCGCGATCACCGCGGTGGTCGTCGGCGGCACCCCGCTCACCGGGGGCAAGGTCCGCGTGCTCGGCACGGTGTTCGGCGTGATCCTCATGCAGCTCGTCCGGGCCACCCTGATCAAGCACAACCTGCCGGACTCGATCGCGCAGATGATCCAGGCCGCGATCATCATCGCAGCCGTGTACGTGGCACGGGAGCGCCGATGATCACGACTCCTACCGTTACCAACGCGAGGACGAAAGTCCTGCAACGCCAGGGCGCCGCCGTGGCCCTCGTGCTGATGGTCGTGGTGTCCTGGCTGACCTTCCCGCGCTTCGGCAGTCTCGACAACCTGCGTGACCTCGCCCTGCAGGGCTCGTTCCTCGTCGTGATCGCGATCGGCATGACGTTCGTGATCATCACCGGCGGCATCGACCTGTCCGTCGGCTCGCTCTACGCCCTCGGCGGCGTGCTCGCGGCCTGGGGCTCGCAGTACGGGTTCCTGGCAGCGCTCACCCTGCCGCTGGTGGTGTGCGGGGTGATCGGCCTGGTCAACGGCCTGCTGATCGCCCGCACGAACATGGCGCCGTTCATCGTCACGCTGGCGTCGTTGCTGTTCGCCCGCGGGCTGCTGCTGGCGATCACCGACGAGGGCGCCAACACCTACCAGATCCCGGGGGACAGCGCGTTCGTCGAACTGGGCCGCGGCACGGTCTTCGGCTTCGGCTACCCGATCTTCGTCGCGGCCGTGCTCGCCGTCCTGGGCGGCATGATCCTCAACCGCACCAGCTTCGGCCAGAACGTGTTCGCGACAGGCGGTGCCGAACAGTCGGCGGTCCTGCTGGGCGTGCCCGTCGCGAAGACCAAGGTCCTCGTCTACACGATGAGCGGCACGCTGGCGGGTCTCGCCGGCGCCCTGACCGCCGCCTATCTGCAGTCGGGCGTCACGGTCATCGGCGTGGGCCTCGAACTGGACGCCATCGCGGTCGTCGTCATCGGCGGAACCCTGCTGACCGGTGGCATGGGCACGATCCTCGGCACCGTGATCGGCGTGGGCCTGATCAAGGTCATCCAGAACGTCATCAACCAGATCGGCACGCTCGACAGCAACTACCAGTCGGTGGTCAGCGGCGTGTTCTTGCTCATCGTCGTTGTCCTGCAGCGAATATTGCGAAGATAGGAGAGCCATGACCAGACGCGTCCTGGGCGTGTTGGTCTCGATCCTGATCACAGCAACCTTCCTGACCCCAACAGCGCACGCCGCGGAGTGGGTACCGAAAGTCCCTCCGCTCTCGACACCCTGGACCTCCCAGGTGTCGCCGACGAACGCACTGCCCGAGTACCCGCGACCGCAACTCCAGCGCCCGGAATGGCAGAACCTCAACGGTGTCTGGGAGTTCGCCGGGGCACCGAACCTGAACAACCCGCCCATCGGCCGGCCACTGGCCGAAGGCGTCCTCGTGCCGTTCCCGATCGAGTCCGCTCTGTCGGGGATCAAACGGCACGAGGACAACATGTTCTACCGCCGCACCTTCACCGTTCCGTCCTCTTGGAACGGTCGTCAGGTCAAGCTCAACTTCGGCGCGGTGACCTGGGAGACGCGGGTCTGGGTCAACGGCAGGCAGGTCGGCACGCACACCGGCGGCTTCGACGCGTTCTCGTTCGACATCACCTCGGCGCTGACGGCCGGCGCGAACGAGATCATCGTCGGCGTCACCTCGACGGTCGACGGCAGCCGCTATCCGATCGGCAAGCAACGCCGTAATCCGAGCGGGATCTTCTACACCGCGGCGTCCGGAATCTGGCAGACGGTCTGGCTGGAACCGGTGCGGGCGGCGCACATCACGCGTCTCGACACCACCCCGAACGTCGGTGCGGGCGCGCTCGACCTGGTCGTGCAGGGCACCGCGGGCCAGCCGGTCACCGCCGAGGTGCTCAGCGGCGGGCAGGTGGTCGGCAGGCAGACCGGCACGACCGGTAGTGCGCTGCGGGTGCCGGTGCCGAACGCCCGGCTGTGGTCGCCCGACGACCCGTTCCTCTACGACCTGCGCGTGACGCTGGCCGGCGGGGACGCCGTGACGGGCTACTTCGGCATGCGCTCGCTCGGCAAGGCGATGGTCGGCGGCGTCATGCGGCCGTTGCTGAACGGGAAGTTCGTCTTCCAGAGCGGCACGCTCGACCAGGGCTACTGGCCGGACGGCATCTACACCGCGCCGACCGACGAGGCGCTGCGCTTCGACCTCGAACGCCAGAAGGCGCTGGGGTTCAACATGGTCCGCAAGCACATCAAGGTCGAACCCGCGCGCTGGTTCTACCACGCCGACCGGCTCGGCCTGATGGTCTGGCAGGACATGCCGTCCGTCGACTCGATCGACGAGGCGCCGAACTCGCACGCGAACTTCGAGTCCGAGCTGCGCCGGATGATCGACCAGCTCAAGGGCATCACGTCGATCGTGCAGTGGGTGCCGTTCAACGAGGGCTGGGGCGAGTACGACGCCGGCCGGATCGTGAACCTGATCCGCTCGATCGACGACACCCGGCTGATCAACCACAACTCGGGGTCCAACTGCTGCGTCTCGGATCCCGACCCCGGCAACGGTGACGTGATCGACGACCACCACTACCAGATCTCTGCCAACACGCGTCCGCCGGACAACAGCCGGGTCGCGATGCTCGGCGAGTTCGGTGGCCTCGGCCGCAGGGTCGTCGGCCACGAGTACCAGCCCGGCGCCGGATTCGCCTACGGCGCCCTGTATCCGGACGAGCAGTCGCTGACCAAGCGCTACGAGGAGGTGATCAAGCAGGTCCAGCGGCTGATCCACACCCGTGGGCTCTCCGCGATGGTCTACACCGAGCCGTACGACGTGGAGAACGAGGTCAACGGCTTCTACACCTACGACCGGCGCGTGCTGAAGATGACCGAGTCGCGGGTGCGGGACGTCAACCAGAGGGTGCTCGCGGTCGCCCGTGGCACGGCGGTCAGCCCGGACGACGTGGTGTCGTTGCGCGTCACCACGACCGGCTACACCAACCGCTACCTGCGCCACCAGGACGCGCTGGCCCGCACCGACGTGATCGGCACGGACCTGGGCAGGCTGGACGCCACGTTCCACCCGCGCCCCGGACTTGCCGACGCGGCCTGCCTTTCGTTCGAATCAAGGAACTTCCCTGGCCAGTTCCTCAGGCACAGCAACGGACGCATCCGTGTGGACGTGAACAACGGCACGATCGCGGCGGACGCGACGTTCTGCGCTCGTGAAGGTTCGGGTGGCACCGCGCTGGAGTCGTTCAATGTGCGCGGTTCCTTCGTGCGGCACTACAACGAGGGCGTCTACCTGGCGCGTTCCGGTGGCCCGAACCCCTGGGACACCGCGAACTCCTTCGCCGCGGACTCCACGTGGGCGGTCGGGACCGGGTTGTGGCGCAGCGGTGCGGACCTGCCGCTGGACCAGGCCCGCTCGTTCCGCGTGACCACCCCCGGCTTCACGGACCGCTACCTGCGGCACCGGGACTCGTTGGCACGCACGGACGTCGTGACCGGCACGAGCGACGGCCTGACCAAGGCGGACGCGACGTTCGTCGTCCGGCGCGGGCTCGCCGACCCGACCTGCTACTCGCTCGAGTCCCGCAATATCCCGGGGCAGTTCCTGCGGCACGCGGACTTCCGCGTCCGGCTCGGCACCAACGACAACACCGACCTGTTCCGCCGCGACGCGACTTTCTGCGCGCAGCAGGGGAGTGGCGGCGTGCGGCTGGAGTCGGTCAACGAGCTCGGCACCAACATCCGGCACTACCAGGAGGAGGTCTGGGTCGCCTCGAACGGCGGCGCGCACACGTATGACAACCCTGCCTCGTACAACCAGGACGTGAGCTGGGCCGTCAGCTCACCTTGGGCACCGTAGGGGAGAACATGCTGTGTCCACCGGGACGCGTGCTCGACGCGCGTCCCGGTGGATCTCCTAGTTGAACAGGATCCTCTTGGCCACGGCCTTTCCTGGCGGCGTGCGCAGCAATGTGAACGCGAACTCGGCGAGGCCGGGCCCCCGGACGAGCGACAGCCCGCGCCGCAGCTGTGACCGCAGCAGGTAGCGGCGGCGCATCGCAGCGGCGTCGTAGTGCTCCAGCACGTATCTGTTGCCGCTGCGCAGGTAGTCGAACGTGACCGAGGCCGCGAGCTCGGACATCCGCATGCACGGGTCGAGCCCGCCCGCCGTGAGCGGTGAGACCGCGCCTGCCGCGTCGCCGACCAGCAACCCCTGTGGCGACACGATCCGGCGCAGCAGCCCGCCGACCGGGATCGGCCCGCCCCGGCGCTTCACCGGGCCGGTGGGTTCCGGCGTCGGGAAGCTGTCGCGGAACCGTTGCAACAGCTGGGGGAGCGGCGCGGTGAACCGGTCGGCGCGGCCCGCCAGCCCGACGTGCGCGTGCTCGCCGTCGTCGATGACCCAGGCGAGGTAACCGGGTGCGAGCCGCGGGTCGACCACGCAGTGGAACGTCGGCGTCGAACCGGTGCGGACCGGGTAGACCTCCTCGATACCGGTGATCAGCTGCCGGTTGACGTCGAGGCCGAGGTTCTTCGCGACGGTGGACCGGGCGCCGTCCACGCCGATCGTGAAGCGGGCCTTCGTGGACGTCGCCGGATAGCTGGAGTTCAGGCTGACCCGCGCACCCGCCCGTTCGGCGTCCTTGACCGCGGCGGCGTAGATGCCTTCCATGTCGCCCACGCGGAACTCGTCGCGCGCGCTCAGGAGTTCCACCGGATTTTCGCCCGACGGCGGGTAGAGCAGCACGCGCCGGACCGCCGGGCCCAGGTGCGGGAGCTCGAAGTCGTCGAGGGTGCGCCGGACGAAGATCCCGGTCGTCCGGATGCCGGTCTCCAGGCTTGTCCTGCGTTCACAAACGGCCACGTCGAGGCCTGCTTCGGCGAGCAGGCGTGCGGTGTTGAGGCCGGCCAGCCCGGCGCCGACGACGAGCACGTCCACGGTGTCCATGCCGCCGACGCTAGATCCGATCACGGGCCCGCCTCCCGTTTCCCGGCAACACCTTCACCGGATCTGCACGGTTTCTCCACAGACGTGAGCCCTTGACACGCCGGAGGCCTGTCGCAGATCGTGTGCCTACCGCTGCCTCGAATCGCCGCCCTGGTTCGAGGAGGAAGACCGATGGAGTTGTTCAACCGCCGCACCGCGATGCGAGGTGCGCTCGCCGTCGCGGCCACGCCACTGGCCGCGGGGGTGGCATCAGCCGATGTGGGTGCGATGGCGTTCGTGCAGAAGTGGGCCCCGAACCCCGGTTCGGCAGGCCTCGGCGCGTTCGCCGGCATCGAGGACGACCGCTCGAACTCGCACCCGTCGGCCACGCACATCTTCGCCGAGAGCAACCAGTACCGGTTCGTGATGCACAAGTCCGATCGGGACGGTTCCGACCGGCAGCGCAACGAGGTGCGCGCGATCCGGACCGGCAGCACCCGGCACGACATGAAGAAGGGCGAGACCTGGCGGTATCGCTACCAGATGTACATCCCCACTTCCTTGAAGGGCACCACCAGCTTCTCGCACATCTTCCAGGTCAAGCACACCGGCGTGGCCTCGCCCGTGGTCACGATGTCGTTGTTCCGCTCGGGGTCGCTGGAGACCGTCGAGATGAGACTGTTCGGCGCGGGCCAGGCGAAACTCGGCAGCACGCCGCTGGCGCCGTTGCGCAACAGGTGGATCGACGTCGAGATCGAGATCAAGGTCGCCGACTCCGGCAGCCTGCGCTACTCCCTGAAGGACGGCGGCACGACCGTGGTCACCGCGTCGCGCTCCGGTTTCGACACGTGGCTGGGCGGTGACCAGGCGCATCCGAAGTGGGGCATCTACCGGAGCATCAACGACTCCGCGCAACTGCAGGACACCTATCTGTTGCTGCGCAACATGAAGGCATACCGAAACGAATAGTGGTGTTCCCAGAAGGGCGTCCAGAGGTGAGAATCACTCGCGTGGGGGACCTTCACGGACGAACCGTCGAGAGCAGGGCCGGTGTCACCGCCTTCCTGGCGGGCGTGTGGCTGATCGCCGCACCACCGGTCCTGCACTTCGACGCGTCGCTGCACGCCTTTCGCCCGTACTGGGTGTCCATGGGCCTGGCCGTCGTGATCATGCTGCTCGGCATGGTGCGGGCGATGGCGCCGCTGGACGTGCCGTTCATCCGGCACCTGACGATCGCGCTGGCGGGGTGCCTCATCGTCGTCGCGTTGATGCCGGCGGACGGTGGCAGTGCGGCCGTCTGGCTCAACCAACTGGTTGTCAGCGCTCTCATCGCGCTGACGGCCGTGCTGGCGTTGTTGATCAGCTTGCGCAGATGACGCGGCTGTGCCGCTGACTCAGCAGCGCTCGCTGGTCTTCGCGAACAGGAAGTAGCTGCTCCCGTCGACCTCACCGTGGGCGCGCGTGCACTTGTCGAGCGTGTCCGCTCCGCCGGACCACAACTCCTGCTGCCCGCGAGCACCGGTCCGGTAGCCGTTCGAGTTGTTCGGCCGTGTCTGCACGTACGTGCGGAGGGTGAAGTCCCTGCCGTGGCTGGAGATCCACGAGTCCCACACGTAGACGTAGGAGTAGTTCCTGCCGCAGCCCGCGTACTGCTTGACCGAAGCGACGGTCGTGCTGCCGTTCTTCACGTAGGCGGTCGACCCGATCTGGGTGGCGCCGGGGCAGGCGGGGTTCGTCTCGGCCTGGGCGATGCCGGCCGTCATGCTCAGGGCGGCCGCCGTTGTGGCGACCGCCGCCAGGATCTTGCGCATCCGGTGCTCCTCCTCGTTTGGTCAGGAGCCTGCGCCGCACCGGTTATCCGGTGGTAAATCAGTCGATCGCGGCCGTGGCCTCGATCTCGACCAGGTGCTCCGGCACGTCCAGCGCGGCCACGCCGATCAACGTGGCGGGCGGCCTCGCGGACTCGCCGACCTTCTTCATGGCGTTCTCGATGCCCTCGAGGAGCGCCGGCATCTTGTCCGGCGTCCAGTCCACGACGTACACCCGCACCCTGGCCAGGTCCTTGAACGACGCACCGGCGGCCTTCAACGCGGTGTGCACGTTCACATAGGCCTGCTCGGTCTGGATGGCGAGGTCCGGCGTGGCGTCCCAGGCGACCTGCCCGGCCAGGTAGATCGTCTTCGCGCCGCTCGCGACGGCCACGTGGTGGTAGACGTCGATCTGCGGCAGCGCGTCGGGGTTGATGAGCGTGACGGCCATCTTCGGTTCTCCTGTTGGCTCTCTTGCAGTTACTCACTCACCGTAGGAGAGTGAAAGCCGACCTGGAAGAACGCACTTTTTCGAGAGTGGGGCACCACAAGGTGAGCAAGCAGCTCAGCGGCGATCTGGCCCGCGCGGATTCGCTGGCACGCGAGATCTTCTCCGACATCGCCAACAAGTGGGCGCTGCTGATCGTCGAGACCATCGGCGACACCACGAAGCGCTTCACCGAACTGAAGACCGAGGTCGACGGCATCAGCCACAAGATGCTGACCCAGAACCTGCGGCTGCTCGAACGCAACGGCCTCGTCTCGCGCGTCGTGCACCCGACCGTGCCGCCGCGTGTCGACTACACGCTCACCGAGCCGGGACAGGCGCTGCGGGCGACCGTGGACGCGATGTGCGCCTGGACGACGCGGTATCTGGGTGAGATCGAGGAGGCCCGCAGTCGCTTTGGTCGCTCCATCGATAGGTGACTGATGGTGAGGCGTCACCGAGGAGAACGAGTCCGCGCAGCGTCGGACCACGTGGTGCACGGGGCGGTTGACATAGTTTGGATTACCAACCATTATGAAGTCGTTGGGATTACAAACTAACTGTCCGGCTCAGGCCGACCCCCGACGCCTCGTCCATCCTCATGCAAGGAGACTTGTCATGCCCTCAATCCTGGCCAGGCGCCGAGCGGCAGCCCTGGTCGCCGCAACGGCGACGTTAGCGTTCAGTGCGGTCGTCAGCTCTTCTGTCCAGGCCGTCTCCGCCGCGGCACCGACCGCCACGTCGGGGATCCCGGCGCTTGTCGACCCCGCGGCCGACCTCGGCCGGCACGCGCCGGGGCCCCAGCAGACCTGGTTCGACTCGATCTACTTCACCAGTTCGGTGCGGGCCAACGGTCAGGAGTTCGGCCTTCAGGTCCACACGCGCATCCTCCCGAACCGGGACGAGGCCGCGTATCGCTGGACGTTCTCGGTGATCAACAAGACGACCGGGTGGTACAAGGACTACGACGCGATGGTCGAGCAGAAGGACTATCGGTGGAGCGAGGGCAAGCTCGACATCAAGGCGCCAGGGCTGAGCTGGACGGGTGACGCAGTCCGCCAGTCGGTGCAGGTCGAGACGCCCTGGGGATCCCTCGACGTCCAGCTGACGCCCACCGGTCCCGCCATGAACTACGCGTCGACCGGCGTTTTCAACCTGGCCGACGGCGTGCCGAACTACGAGTTCGCACTCCCGGAGATGCAGACGTCCGGAACGCTCGTCGTCGACGGCAGGAAGCACCAGATCAGGGGCTCCTCCTGGCTGGACAGGCAATGGGGCGAGATGCCGACGTCGCTGCTGCGGTGGACGTGGATGAACCTCAGCATGCCCAACGGCGACAAGGTCGCCATCTGGGACACGATCGGCGCCGAGTCCAAGGACAGCTGGGCGACGGTTCTCCATCCGGACGGCTCCTACGACGTGGTCGACGTCGAGCCGCTCGCGCAGAGCGCCTCCCGGCAGTGGACCAGTCCGGCCACCGGCCAGACGTACCCCACTCGTTGGCGCATCAGGATTCCCGCCCTCCAGACCGAACTCGACGTGCAGGTCACCGGAAATCCGGACCAGGAGATCCAGACTCCCGACGGGGGCGGCTACCTGGAGGCCACGGCGGCCTACGCCGGCAAGTACAACGGCAAGAACGTCCGTGGCGAGAACTACGTCGAGATGACCGGCGAGTGGAAATCCTGATCACCGGCGAGATCATCCTCACCTGAGACCATCCCAATCGGCTGTAGGCCCCGCAATCCCTGCCCCCTCGCCGGCGAGGGGGCAGGGATGCCGTGCTGACCTGTCAGCCAGGCGCCACGGCTACCCGCCGTCGGCCCGGAACTCGACCTGCGTCGTCAGCTCGTCCTCAGAACATGCCGTTGGGGTTGGCGGCCTTCACCGGCACGGGCTGGATGACGTCCCAGTGCTCGACGACCTTGCCGTTCTCCAGGCGGAAGTAGTCGGCGAGTGCCTGCCCGGGGTTGTCCGGGTTGCCCGGCTCCAGGTCGAGGTGGGAGTGGGTGACGACCAGGTCGCCCTCGGCGATGATGCGCTTGATGTCCAGCCGCAGGTTGGGGAACTCGCCACGCAGGTAGTGCACGAAGCCGATGAACGCCTCCGGCCCGTCCTCGGCCTCGGGGTTGTGCTGGACGTACGTCGGTCCGAAGTGGTCGGCGACCGCCTTCTCGGGGTTGCCGTTGAACGCCGTCTGGTAGTAGTCGACGACGACCTGCTTGTTGTGTTCGAGATCGGACATCGTTGGCTCTCTCTCCAAAGGGTTCCCGAGAGCGCTTCGATGACGGAAAAGCAGTCGGGAACCCGTGATGTGCGGGTATGCCCACGCGCCGAAGACAACTGCCTGGGCGGGCAGTCGGCGCTAGTACTACTTTCCGTTGCGATCGAACGGCAGAATCTTGCGCACGAACTATTTCAGTCGGCACGCACCGTCCAATTGCGACACAACGTTACCGAGACGATGCCGGTTCGGCAAGCGGCCGGCCTCGGTTGCGAGATGAACCACAGCGGCGCGGCACGGAACCCGTGGGAGCGCTCTACCGCCTCTGCCGCTCGAGCCACGTTCGCCGTTCGTCAGCCTCGCGGGGCGAGGCCGGTCACGGCCAGCTGGAACAGTCGGTTGGCCTGGGCCGCGGGGGCGGGGTGGTGCTCGGTGGCCAGGACGATGCCGACGATCAGTGTGATCAGGTCGGTGACAGTGGCGTCCGCGGCCACGGCGCCCTGCTGCGCGGCTCGGCGCAGCAGCGGTTCTGCCGCGTCCTGCAGTGCCGCTGTGCAGGAGTTCTCCTGCACCGGCTCGGCCTGCGTGCCGTCGTAGGCCAACGCTGCCGCCAGCCCGCGAACGGTGACGGCGTAAGTCAGGACCTCGGTCAGCCATTCCAGCAGCGCGTCCCGGCTGTCCCCGGTGCCGGTCAGCTCGCGAGCACGGGTGGCCAGCGCTTCGATCCGTTGCCGTGACACAGCTTCCAGCAGTGCGCGGCGGGTGGGGAAGTGGCGGCGCACCGTTGCCGAGCCGACTCCGGCGACGCGGGCGATCTGTTCCAGTGACGCGCCGCCGCCGCGCTCGGCCACTTCCGCCTCGGCCACGGCGAGGATGTGCGCGTAGTTGCGCCGGGCGTCGGCGCGTTGACGGTCGGCCATGATCGATCTCCTGCTTGCTAAATGGCGGGGCCCGCCATATCGTAGCGTCAGCTAAACGGCGGGGTCCGCCGTTTAGGGTTCGAGTCGATGAGGAGCATCATGTCCGCAACGTCAGCGCCCGTTCTCGTCACCGGTGCCACGGGTAAACAGGGCGGAGCCGTGGTGCGCGCTCTGCGCGCCGCCGATGTGCCAGTCCGCGCACTCGTGCGTGATCCGGCCACCGATCGGGCCAAGGCCGTCGCGGCGCTCGGCGCCGAACTGGTCACCGGCGACCTGCACGACCGCGACTCGGTGGTCCGTGCCGCAGACGGCGCTCGCGCTGTCTTCTCCGTGCAGATGCCCGCCATGAGCGCCGACGGCGTCGATTTCGCCGGGGAGGTGACGCAGGGCGTCAACCTCATCGAGGGCGCCAGGACCGCGGGTGTGCGGCAGTTCGTGCACACCTCCGTCGACGGCGCGGGGCAGCACACTCGGGTTCCCGGCTGGGCGGAAGGTCGGTGGGACTTCATGAAGCCCACGCTGAATGCCAAGGCCGAGATCCAGGACCGGCTGCGCGAGGCGGGTTTCGAGCGCTGGACGCTGCTCAAGCCCGGATTCTTCATGGAGAACTTCCTGCCTTCTGCGGCGTTCCTGTTCCCGCGCGGGGTCGAGGGCGGCCTGGTGACCCTGCTGAAACCGGACACGCGGTTGTCCCTCGTCGCGGTGGAGGACATCGGCGCGGCCGCGGCTGCCGCCGTCGCCGAACCGGAGCGTTTCCACAAGATCGAGTTGGAGCTGGCGAGCGACTACCTGTCGATGACGGAGATCGCCGAGGTGCTGTCCCGCGGGCTCGGTGCACCGCTGTCCGCGCCGAACATGACCGAGGAGCAGGCCGTCGCCGCCGGTATGCCGGCGATGGGCGTTGTGCACGAATGGATGAACGCCAACGGCATGGCAGGCCGCCCGCAGTACGCGCGTGATCTCGGCATTCCTCTCACCGGCTTCGCGGAATGGGCACGGGATCGTTTGCGGGCTGAAGCCTGATTCCGGTTCAGGCGGCCATTGTCAGGGTGATTGGTAATACAAACCATGCCAAGTAGGATCGCGGCATGAAATCTGACGACGCGCTCGAGGACGCTCTCGTCCGGACGTCCTTCCGGGTGATGGCGGTGCTCACTCGCATCGGTTCGGAGAACGACCTGTCCCTGACACAGTTGCGGCTGCTGGGCCTCCTGCGAGACCGCCGGCCACGTATGACCGAACTGGCGGCGTTCCTGGGGCTGGACAAGTCCACGATGTCCGGCCTCGTCGAACGAGCCGAGCGCCGAGGTCTCGTGGCACGAGGCAAGTCGCCGGATGATCGCCGCGTCGTCGACGTGTTCATCACCCCGATGGGCAGCGAACTCGCGGAACGACTGCAAGAGGAGGTTCGCGCGGCTCTTGCGCCCTTCACGGACCGTCTGCGTGCGGATGACCGTCACACGCTCACGGAATTGCTCAGCGCCGTTTCCGGTACGGCAGGGGCGACGAACGCGCTGTGAGTCCGGCGATCGCCGAGCGGGTGGACACAAGGAATCGCCAAGGTTCGCGCACGGTCGCCCTGAGAACTTGCCTGTGTTCGATTCGAAACCCGAACACAGGGGGACACCTTGTTCAACACCAGCAAGGTCAAGCGGGCCGGTCTCGCGCTGGCCGGCACCGTGCTCGCGCTTGCGGCCACCGCGGGAACGGCCGCCGCCGCGGCGCCGGCCGGGGAGGTCGGCGCCGCCGCGGCTTGCGGCCGTGGCCACTTCTGCGCCTACTCCGGCATCAACTTCACCGGACAGGTGATCGACATGTACAAGTGCCGCGACCAGCGCATCTACTGGGGTAGCCGCGGTTCATGGATCAACAACCAGACGGGCGGGGCGCGGGCCCAGTTCAAGGACAACGCCGGCATCGTCCGCTGGACCTCGGACGCGCCTTACGCCGACGACCGCGATGCCGACTGGAGCTGGGTGCACTGGGTGCGCCCCTGCTGATCCAGGGCCTCAGGTCGCCTTGATCTCTCCCCCGACGTCCCGCTATACAGGACGTCGGGGGAGGGGTTGTGACTGTCGAATTCGCGGTGCTCGGGGATCTCGTCGTGCGTGTCGACGGCCGGGCGGTCGATCTTGGGCCTGCGCGGCGGCAGTGCGTGCTGGCGGCGTTGCTCGTGGACGCGAACCGGACGGTTTCGCTTGACCAGCTGGCGGACCGGGTGTGGGGTGAGTCGCTGCCTGAACGCGCCAGCACCGCGTTGTGGAGCTATCTGTCGAGACTGCGGCGGCTTGTCGGTCCGGTCATCGAACGACGCCCGCTCGGCTACCGGATCGTCGTCGAACCGGGATGCCTCGACCTGCACCGCTATCGGGACGCCGTCGCTGCGGGCGATCACGAGAAGGCGCTCGCGCTCTGGCGCGGTGAGCCGTTCGCAGGCCTGCACACCGAGTGGCTCGACCGGACCAGGGAGTCGTTGCTGGCCGAGCACTTCGCTGCTCGGCTCGACCATTGCGACGTTCAGCTCGCACGCGGGGAGCACGGGAGCGTGCTCGCCGAGTTGCTCGGGCTGAGCGAGGAACACCCGCTGGACGAACGTCTGCACGGGCAGTTGATCCTGGCGCTGTACCGCAGCGGCAGGCAGGCCGAGGCGCTGGAGAGGTACGAGGCCGTCCGCAGACAGCTCGCCGAGGCCCTCGGTGCCGATCCGAGCCCGGCCTTGCGTGCCGTGCACCAGGACATCCTGACCGGTGCCGTCGCGGCGCCGTCCGGATCAGCGCGGCCGAGGCAGCTGCCGCCGGGGATCCGCGGTTTCGTCGGTCGTGAGTCCACTCTGGACGCTTTGGGGACCGCCCTCGGCAGCGGCGGTCCACTCGTGATCTCCGCCATCGACGGCCAGGGTGGAATCGGCAAGACGACACTCGCCGTCCACTGGGCACACAGCGTCAAGCACCTGTTCCCGGACGGCCAGCTCTACCTCAATCTGCACGGCCACGGTCCGAGTGCGCCGGTCAACGCCGGAGACGCGCTCGAGTCGTTGCTGTGCGGGCTCGGTGCGGCCGTCGACCGCATCCCGCACGGCGTTGACGAGCGGACCGCGTTGTTCCGCAGTCTGCTGGACGGGCGACGGGTGCTGCTCCTGCTGGACAACGCGAAGGACAGCGAGCAGGTCCGGCCGTTGCTGCCGGGTGACGACTCCTTCGTGCTGATCACCAGCCGGTCCCGGCTGCGTGGCCTCGCCGTCCGCGAGGGCGCCCACCTGCTGACGCTGGACCTGCTGTCGCCGGCCGAAGCGCTCGACCTGCTCGGCAACGTGATCGGCACAGCCCGCGTCGAGAACGAGCGGCAGGCCGCGACCGAGCTGGTCGAGTTCTGTGCCGGACTACCGCTGGCCGTCCGGCTCGCCGCCGAACAGGCGGCGCAGCACCCGGCGTGGACGCTGCGCAAGGTGGTGGACTCGGTGCGCCGCCAGCCCAGCCGGCTGGCGGCTCTGTCGCTTCCTGACGACGCCGGCACCGATCTCCGCACGCTCTTCACGTGGTCGTACGAGACGCTGAAACCGGACGCCGCCCGGATGTTCGCGTTGCTGGGACTGTTCCCCGGCAACGACATCAGCGTTCCGGTCGCGGCCGCGCTCGCCGGGGTGGACGAGACCGGCGCCACGACCGCCCTGAACCAGCTGGTCACCGCCAGCATGCTGGGCAGACGCGACGACGACCGCTACGAGCCACACGATCTGCTCCGCGAGTTCGCGCAGGAGATCGTGCGCGACCCCGAGCAGGAACAGGCCGCACGCGACCGGCTGATCAGCTGGTACATCCACACTGCGGTCAACTGCCACCGCGCCCTGACCGGCTCGCCGCACCAACTGCCCGTCGACCCTCCGCCGGAGGGCGTGACCGCACTGGAGCTCGCCGACCGCCGGGCGGTGATGGCGTGGTTCGACCGCGAGCGGGACACACTGCTCGAGCTGATCCTGCGAGCCGACCGGCACGGCGGGAAGATCAGTGGCATCGTGATCGCTCAGTTGTGCTGGCAGTACTTCCACCTGCGCGGCGACTACGCGCACCTGATGGAGGCGTACGAGGCGGCCCTCGGTTACGCCGTCGAGCTGGGCGACGAGTACCTGGAAGCCAAGTGCTGCAACGGGTTGTCCCTGCCGTACGGCAAGCTCAACCGGCCGGAGGACGACCTCGCCGTCAGCCTGAGGGCGATGCGGATCTTCGAGAGGCTGGGAGACGACTACCAGCGGGCGACCTCGCTGCTCAACATCAGCTCGACCTACAACACCGCCGGGCGTCATCGCGAGGCCTTCGACGCGACAGTGCACGCCCGATCGATCGCTCTCGCCGAGGGCGCTGCGGTGCTGGCGGCGATGGCGCTGAACAACCAGGCCAACTCGCTCATCGGACTGAGCCGGTTCGCCGACGCGCTGACGGCCGCACATACGGCACTGGACGAGTTCGAGGCCATCGGCGAGGTGACCCGCATGATCGCCGGTCTGGACACGATCGCGAAGGCGCACGCGGCGAGCGGTGACAACTCGGCGGCGGTCGAGGCCTACCGCGCCGCACTGCGGGTTGCCGAGGACGTCGAAGCGACCGCGCGCCAGGTGACCGTGGGGATCCATCTCGGCCACCAGCTCGTCGCCGCCGGCGAGTCCGACGAAGCCACCGAGGTCTGGCGGCGTGCTCACCTGCTCGCCATCCGGATTCAGGATCCGGCGGCCCATGAGATCGAAGCACTGCTCGCGGTCTGACCGCGCGGCACGGGGTGAACCTGTGCCTGACCGAACGTGGTGACCGGCTAACAGCCGCGCGTGATCTCGGTGAAGACCGCTTTGAACTCGCCGAACCGATCGCGGCCGACGAGTTCGGCGAGCCGTGCCTCGATCTCGGAGACGATTCTCCTGGCCTGAGCCATCTGGTCGAGGCCGAGTTGGGTGGGCACGACCAGCTTCGCCCTGCGGTCCGCGGGATCGGGCCGACGGGCGACGTAGCCGAGGCGTTCGAGCTCGTCGATCAGCGTGCCGACGACCTGCTTGTGCTGGCCCGAGCGCTCGGACAGCTCGCTCGCGCGCGTGCCGTCCTTGTCGACGTAGGCCATGACGGCGCCGTGGCGCGGGCGCAGGTGCTCGTGGCCAGCCTCGGCGAGGCGGGTGAAGAGCTCTTTCTGGAACCCGGAAGCAGGTGCGCGGAAAGGACGCCGACATCGGGCATGGGGGCGATGCTAACCCGGCGGCGGCCGAGTCCGAAGAGGACGAACTCGGCACGCCTGCCTCTCGGGTCAGACCTTGGGCTCGTACAGGCTGAACAGCGTGCCCTGGTCGTCCGCGCAGTGGGCGATGCGGCCGACATCCGGCACGGTCTGCACGTCGTCGCTCTTGCCGCCGAGTTCGGCGACCTTGCGCACGGACGCGTCGATGTCCGTGGTGTGGAAGTAGATCCGCGGCTGGGTGAGCTGGGCGTCGCGGACCGCGATCGCGCCGGCCGCGCCGTTCGTGACCACGTGGTAGTCCTCGCCCATGGGGCTGGTTTCCCAGCCGAACACGCCCGCGTAGAACGCCCGTGCCCGCGCGGTGTCCTCGGCGGGCAGCTCGAACCAGTTGACCTGTCCGGACATCTCGATCGCTCCTTCGGTTGCCGTGACTGACGAGCGAAGGACGATCGAATGCGCCGGAACTCGACATGAGCCGCCGAGATTTTTCCGGCCCTGGTCGTAGTGGCCGAGAGCGGCGCCGACGGCGGCTGGCCGCGTCAGGAGACCTCCAGGGAACGCAGGCGTCCGGCGAGGAACCGGCGATCGGCCGGGTTCGCCGCCAGTTCGCAGGCCAGCCGGTACGCCACAACGGCTTCGGACCGCCGGCCCAGGCGCCGCAGCAGGTCGGCGCGGGCGGAGTGCAGCAGGTGGTAGTTGTCGAGCCCGGTGATCCCGTCGATCAACTCCAGTCCCGCCAGCGGTCCGTCGGTCATCGCGACGGCGACCGCGTGGTTGAGCTCGATCACCGGAGTCGGTGCCACCGCGAGGAGTTCGGCGTAGAGGGCCGCCACGCGTGCCCAGTCCACCGGGTCCTGCACGTGCAGGGCGGCGATCACGGCGTGCAGCACGTACGGGCCGGGCGAGCCGAAGCGCAGCGCCCGGTCGAGCAGCGCCATGCCCTCCGAGATCTCGCCGGCGTTCCAGAGCGTCCGGTCCTGGTCCTCGAACAGCACGAGATCACCGTCGGCGTTGAGCCGTGCGGCGCTGCGCGAGTTGTGCAGCAGCATCAACGCCACCAGTCCGTGCGCCTCCGGTTCGTCGGGCATCAGCGTGGCGACGAGCTTGCCCAGCCGCAACGCTTCCAGCCGCAGCGAGGTGTCCGCCGTCGTGTAGCCGCGCGTGAAGATCAGGTAGAGGACGCCGAGCACGCCCTGCAGCCGTTCGGGCAGCAGGTGGTCGGCGGGCACCTCGAAGGTGATCCCGGCGTCGCGGATCTTACGCTTGGCCCTGACCAGTCGCTGGGCCAGCGCGGGTTCGGCGACGAGGAACGTCCTGGCGATCTGCGCGGCGGTGAATCCTGCGACCGCCTGGAGTGTGAGCGCTAACCGCGCGTCCTCGGCGAGCGCCGGGTGGCAGCAGGTGAAGATCAGACTCAGGCGTTCGTCGCCGAGGTCGACGAGCTGCTTCTCCGTCATCGTGATCGGCGCGGGCGGTGTGGGCAGCTTCGTGCGGGCCATCTGGGCGTGCCGCAGCCGGTCCAGCGCGTGGTTGCGGGCGACGGTGAGCAGCCAGGCGAACGGGTCGTCCGGCACTTGTGAACGTGGCCATTTCCGCAACGCCTGCGAACACGCCTCCTGCAGCGCGTCCTCGGCCAGCTCGAAGTCGCCCAGGGCCCGCACCAACGCCGCGAGCATCCGGCTCCGGTGCTCGCGGTAGACCCGTTCGACCGCCGCCGACGCGAGGTCGCTCACGTCACCCCGTGGTTCAGGCCGGGGATGTGGTCGACGGGGCGCACCTCGATCGTCGAGCCGAAGTGCGCCTGCGGGACCATCTCGGCCAGTTCCAGCGCCTCGTCGAGGTCGCGGCAGTCGAGCAGGTAGTAGCCGCCGAGGTGCTCGTGGGTCTCGGCGAACGGCCCGTCGGTGAGCAGCGCCTTGCCGTCCCGCACCCGCACCGTGGTCGCGGTGGTGACGGGTTTCAGCGGGTCACCGGCCACGAACGCGCCCCGGCGGCGGCACTCGTCGGCGAACGCGTTGACCCGCGTGAGGATCTCCTCGAACCGCGGGTCACCGGGTTGCGGCCGGTCTACGCAGTTGTAGATCAGGAACATGTAGTGCATGCGTGCCCTCCAGTCGTCGGTCCAAGGACGAACGAGACCTCTGGAAGTCGACATTCGAGCACACGGTGTTTCTCACGGCGCGGCGAGCGCCCCCGTTCGGGGTGAGCCGCGACGCGGACACCTGGCACGTCGCGCGCAGCCCTCACGCCCCGGTGACGCCGTCGATCCCCTCGCGCAGGAAGTCCGCGTGGCCGTTGTGCCGCGCACTCGTGGCACAGGTGGTTCATCACCAGCCGCAGCGACACCTGCTCGCCCCAGCGCGCATCGGAGGGCTGGGGCGTTCGGTGGTCGCGGGATCAGTTTGCCCTGGTCCGTTCGAGTGAGGCGGGCGGCGCTAACGTTGCCGTGAGGAGAGGGGTGGCTGATGACGCAGCAGCTCGACGAGGCCGAGTCGGTGTTCGCGGCGGCCCGGCCGAGGCTGTTCGGCATCGCGTACCGCATGACCGGCAGCGTGGCCGACGCCGAGGACCTGGTGCAGGAGGTGTGGTTGCGCTGGCAGCTCGCGGATCGCGCCGCCGTGCTCAACCCCGAGGCGTACCTGGCCACCGCGATCACCCGGCTCGCGATCAACGAGTCGCAGACCGCGCGGGCCCGCCGCGAGACCTACGTCGGGCCGTGGCTGCCCGAACCCGTCGACACCTCCGCGGACCCGCAGGTCGGGGCGGAGCGGGGCGCGGTGCTCGAACTCGCGGTGCTGATGCTGCTGGAGAAGCTGACCCCGACCGAACGCGCCGCGTACGTGCTGCGCGAGGCGTTCGACTACCCGTACCGGGAGATCGCCGAGATCGTGCAGACCAGCGAGGTCGCGACGCGCCAGCTGGTCAGCCGGGCGCGCAAGCACCTCGCGGACGAACGCCGGGTGCCCGTCGAGCGCGCGGACCAGCGCAGGCTGCTGGAGGCGTTCGTGGCGGCGGCGCAGGCCGGTGACCTGGCGGCGCTCGAGCAGCTGTTCGCGCAGGACGTCGTGAGCTACTCGGACAGCAACGGCGGGATCCGGGCGGCCGGTCGCCCGCTGTTCGGCGCGGCCTCGCTGGCGAAGATCATCTCGGGCTGGGCGCCGTCGTTCTGGGCCGGCGCGGAAGCGTCGTTCGTCGAGGCGAACGGGCTCACCGCCGTGCGGCTGCGCAAGGCCGACGGCACCTACGCGGTGATCACCGTGACGGCGTCCGCGGAAGGCATCGACCAGGTGTTGTGGCTGGTCAACCCGGAGAAGCTGGCCGCGTTCCAGTAGGCCTGTCACAACTTCGGGCCCTGTCCTGTCTTAGCTCGTGAACACCCGCACGGGGCGGGGATCACGAGAGGGACGGGCCCATGAGGATCGTTGTCATCGGCGGCACCGGGTTGATCGGCAGCCAGGTCGTGAAGCGGCTCGGCGAGCACGGCCACGACGCCGTGCCGGCGTCCCCGAACAGCGGCGTCGACACGCTGACCGGAGAGGGCGTCGAGGAGGTGCTGAAGGGCGCCGACGTGCTGGTCGACGTGTCGAACTCGCCGTCGTTCGCCGACGACGACGTGATGAACTTCTTCACCACGGCCACGACGAACCTGGCCAAGGCCGCCGCCGAGGCGGGCGTCGGCCACTACGTCGCGCTGTCGATCGTCGGCACGGACGAGCTGCCCGAGTCCGGCTACCTGCGCGCGAAGGTGGCGCAGGAGAAGCTCATCAGGGAGTCTGGCCTCACGTACTCGATCATCCGCGCCACCCAGTTCTTCGAGTTCGCGGGTGCCATCGCGAACTCCGCCGAGCTGGACGGCGCCGTGCACCTCCCGCACGGTGGCGTCCAGCCGATCGCCGCGTCCGACGTCGCCGCGGTGGTCGCGCGGACCGCCGCGACCGAGCCGGTCAACGGCGTGCTGGAGATCGGCGGGCCGGAAGAGTTCACAATGGACGGTTGGATCCGCACGGTGCTGACGCAGCGCGAGGACCCGCGCGAGGTCGTCGGTGACCCGCGGGCCAAGTACTTCGGCACGTTGCTGACCGGCAAGCAGCTCGTGCCGAACGACGGCGCGCAGCTGCAGCCGACCAGCCTGCGGGAGTGGCTGGCAGCCGGGAACTGAACCTCTGGGCCGGTACGCCGAGCACATGGTCGAAGACCAGACGGGCGAGTAGCTCCCGCAGTAGGTTCGGGCGGGTGAACGAAGAGATCGCAAGAACGCTGCGCGGAACGCCGAGTCTCTTGGCGTTCCGCGCGCTTTGTGCCGCCGTGACGAGGTCCGGCGAGGATCTCCTTGCGTGGTGCGAGGAACAGCTGGCCTCCTGGCCGGACGACACCCGGCAGGCGCCGTACTCCTGGATCGCAGCGCTGCAGTCCGGTTTCACCAAACCGGTGTGGCCGCTCGTCCGCTCGCTCGACCTCGGCAGCGGTGTCCGCCAGGGGATGCGCGAACTGGAGTTGCCCGACCCGCGGACATGTGCGGAGGTGCGTGCCGTCACCGGCCTGAAGTTCGCCCGGTACGGCCAGCACCAGGTGGCGGCGTTCGCCGAGACCGCGGACCACTGGCAGAACCTGCGTTCGGTGGAGTTCGCCGGTCTGTGGGAGGTCGACGAGGCACCGATGGCGCGGTTCGCGGCGAGCGAGGCGGTCTCCCGGCTGGAGTCGTTGACGGTCGTGCGGGTGTGGGAAAGCCTCTGGGGACTCGACCACCCGCCGCTGCGCATCGAGCGGCCGACCAGGCTCAAGCACGCCGGCCTGCTCGCGGCCGACCTGATTCACCTGCTGCGCAACGGTTTCGCGCCGGACCTGACCTCGGTCACCGTGCTCGTGCGGAGCGTTGACGAGGCACGTGAGCTGGCCGGATTCGACGGACTCGCCGCACTGGACCGGCTCGAGATCGGGTTCCGCTGCGGCAAGAAGGCGAACGAGCAGGACGAGATCGCGTCCGAGGAGTTCTTCTCCCACGCGCAACTGACGAACCTTCGCAGCCTCACCGTGCACGGATCGCACATGAACAGGGGCGGTGCGCGCGGACTGACCGCGGCCGGCGGCGTGCTCGGGCAGCTCACCGAACTGTCCCTCGCGGAACTGCCGGGCGGCGACGACGTGATCGCCCGCGTCCTGGGCGCCACCGAGGCCGCGATCATCGAGAAGCTCACGCTGACCGGGCTCGTCGCCACCGACCGCATCGCGGACGCGTTCGCCGCCGAGTACCCGAGGCTGCGTCACCTGGGCCTGCGCGGGAACTACCTCGGCCCGGACGGCGCGCGAAGGCTGCTCGCCGCACGCATGCCCGCACTCGAACACCTCGACTTCGGTTGTGCGATCGGGTCGCCGCACTACAGCCGCGTGCGGCCACAGCCGCTCGGCGATGCGGGTGCTCAGGCCGCGGCGCGGCACAAGGGCCTGAAGCGAGTGAACCTCTCGGCCACGGGTCTCACACCGGCCGGTCTTCGTCCGGTGCTGGAGCTGCCGCTCGAGTTCCTGGACGTGTCGGGCAACCCGCTGGGCGACCTGCCGCAGCTCCCGGACGCACCCGCCTGGCGCACCCTCCGGACGCTGGTACTGGACGACTGCGCGTTCGGTGACCCGGCGTTGTTACCGCCGAACGTCCCTCATCTGGAGAGCGTTTCCCTGGCGCACAACAACATCGGCTCCGACGGCGCGCGTGCGCTCGCTGGTTGGGCGGTGCTGCCGCAGTTGTGGGAACTGAACCTGCACGAGAACGTCATCGGTGACGACGGCCTGGTCGATCTGGCCAGATCCCGCGCGGCACAACGACTTCTCGAACTGGACCTGGAACAGGACGTCTGGACCGCGCACCACCGCCGCGACAGCGTGCCGCTGCCGGCCGAGGTCGTGGCGCCGGAGTCGTTCCCGAACCTGGACGCGCTGTACCTGGGCGTGGTCGACGACTACCACGGTCATCGCAGCTCGTGCGGGTTTCCCCGTGACCAGCTCGAAGAACTGATCAGGACCGGACGTCCCGAGCTGGCCGCGTTCCTCTCACACGTCGACCTCATCAGGTACCTCTCCGGCGAGAACGAGGACTGGGACCCGCCGACGAAGGACTACCGCTCCGAGCGCCTGACCCGGTACGCCGAGGCGTTCGCCGCCGCCGAGGAGTTCGCCCGCAAGGTGGTGTCGGGGGACCCTAGGGGGCGTCCCTGATGTGCCGGGGTGTCGCCGCCGCTTACCTTCCTGCACAAGCGAGGGAGGCCGCGATGAAGGCGATCGTCCAGGACAGATATGGCTCCGCGGACGTGTTGGAACTGCAGGAGGTCGAACGGCCCGTGCCCGCCGCCGGCGAGGTGCTGGTGCGGGTGCGGGCGTCGTCGGTGAACGCCGCCGACTGGCACATCATGCGCGGTGATCCGTACTTCGCGCGGCTGTTCCTGGGGTTGAAGGGGCCGAAGACGCGGATCCGGGGGATGGACTTCGCGGGCGTGGTCGAGGAGACCGGGCCAGGCGCAGGCGGCATGGTGCAGGTCGGGGACGAGGTGTTCGGCGAGGTCGAGGGGTCCTTCGCCGAGTACGTCCGGGTGCCCGCGAACCTGGTGCAGCACAAGCCGCCCAACCTCACGTTCGAACAGGCGGCGACGCTCCCGCTGGCGGGCAACACCGCGTGGATGGGCCTGAAAGAACTGCGGGCCGGGCAGCAGGTGCTGATCAACGGCGCGTCCGGCGGGGTGGGGCTGATGGCGGTGCAGATCGCCAAGGCGCGCAAGGCGATCGTGACCGGTGTGTGCAGCACGCGCAACGTCGAGCAGGTCCGTTCGGTCGGCGCCGACCACGTCGTCGACTACCGGACGACGGACTTCACCCGCTCCGGGCAACGCTACGACCTCGTCTTCGACCTGGTGGGGAACAGGTCGATGGGAGAGTTGCGGGCGTTGCTCACCGACTACGGCACGCTGGTGCTGTCCGGCGGCGGCAGTTTCACCGGCGGCGCGCTGTTCGGACCGTACCGGCTGATCATCCAGGGCAAGCTGCTCGCGTCGTTCTCGCGGCAGCGGCTCGTGGTGCTGGAAGCCAAGCCCAGCAAGGAGAACCTGGCCGCGCTCGGGGAACTCGCGGAGTCGGGACAGTTGGTGCCGATCATCGAGCGGACCTACCCGCTGACCGACGTGGCCGACGCCATCCGGCACGTCGAGTCGGAACACGCGCGAGCGAAGGTCGTCGTCACGGCCTGAGTGCCTCGGACCGTTCAGCGGTAATTCCCTGGCTTTGTCGCGGGGCGTGCGCCGACCATTCGGCCATGGTCGAGGTTCGAGTCACCGGCGGCACGGTTCGCGGCACCGCCGAGCGGGGGATGGCGGTGTTCCGCGGCATCCCGTTCGCGGCGCCGCCGGTCGGGGAGTTCCGCTTCGCCGCGCCGCAGCCGGTCGAGGCGTGGGGCGGCGTGCGGGAGGCGTCGGCGTTCGGGCCACCGCCACCGCAGGCCGCGGTGTTCGGCATGGACGGCATGGGCGCGGCCGGTGACGAGTGGCTGACGGTGAACGTCTGGTCGCCCGGCATCGCGGGCGACCTGCCGGTGATGGTGTGGATCCAGGGCGGCGCCTACACGGTCGGCATGTCCGGCCTGCCCGAGTACGACGGCGCGCGGCTCGCGTCCGGCGGTGTCGTCGTGGTGACGTTCAACTACCGGGTCGGCATCGAGGGGTTCGCGCTGATCGCGGGCGCCCCCGCGAACCGCGGCCTGCTGGACCAGGTCGCGGCGCTGGAGTGGGTGCGCGACAACATCCGCGCGTTCGGTGGTGATCCGGCGCGCGTGACGGTCTTCGGCCAGTCCGCGGGTGGTGGTTCGGTGGCGGCGTTGTTAGCGATGCCACGGGCTGCGGGGCTGTTCCATCGGGCGATCGCGAGCAGCGTGCCGGGCACGTTCTTCGGGCCGGAACTGGCCGCGGACATCGCTGCCGCGTGCGCCGCCGAGCTCGGGTTGCGTCCCACCGTCGCCGATTTGTCCCCTGTGGAGCCGGAACTGCTGCCGGTCGCGGGTGACGAGGTCATGGCCAGGATGCGGCAGTTCACCCGGTGGGGGCAGGCCGCGCACAAGATGATCCCGTTCGCGCCCGTGGTCGACGGTGACGTCCTGCCGAGGACGCCGTGGGAGGCGCTGAAGTCGGGTACCGGCCGTGATGTCGAGCTGGTCGCTGGGCACACGCGTCACGAGCAACGGCTGCTGTCCGTGCTGGAGGGCCTGGTCGGCAGCGTGACGCCGGAGCAGGCGTCGGAGGCGCTGGAGGTGTTCGCGCCCGGCCTCGCGTATCCGGACCTGGAACCGGAGGAGTTGTTCGAGGTGGTCTGCTCGGACTGGCTGTTCCGGATGCCGTCGCTGCACCTCGCCGAAGCACAGGTGGCGGCGGGCGGCCGGGCGCACGTGTACGTGGTGGCCTTCGAGCCGACCGAGGTGTTCCGCGCGTGCCATGGGGTCGACGTGCCGCTGGTGTTCGGCAACCTCGACCGGGGTCAGGCGGCCGCGGTGCTCGGCGAGATCACCGCCGAGGTGCGGGAGGTGTCCGCCCGGATGCGGGCGGCGTGGACGGGGTTCGCCGTGGACGGAGATCCGGGCTGGCCCGCCTACGACCTCGCCGGCCGCGCGACGCGGGTGTTCGACCTCCAGGACGAGGTCACCGCGTACCCGGAGGAGCGGTCGCGGCTGATCTGGCAGGACCACACGTGGGAATACCTGCCCCTGGAAGGCGTTGTACGCGCCGGAAGGGAGGTTCGATGAACAACGAACTCTCGGTGCACGACAGCACGATGTTCAACGCCTACCAGCCGAACGGTGAGGTGGCGGCAGATCGCTGGGTGACGGCGAAGCGCCTGTTCGACGCCGAACACGTCGAGACTCCCGCCGAGAAGTGGGAGCGCGCACAGCTGCTGTTCGAGTCCCGTGACTACGTCAGGGCCGCGGAACTGCTGGCCGCTGTCGCCGGCGAGGTGCCGTTCCAGACGGACCTCCACCTGCTGCTCGCCCGCGCCTACTACCACTCGGCGCAGCTGGGCAACGCCGAGGCGCGGCTCCGCGTGATCGTGGACCGCGACCCGGTCGAGCACTACGCCCATCTGCTGCTCGGCCGCACGCTGGAGCGGCAGGGCCGGCCCGAGGAGGCCGCGCCCTGGCTCCGTCTCGCCGCCGCGTTCGGTGGCGACCTGGCCGAGGTGTAGCTACCCGAGGTCCAGCTTGGCGAACGTGCGCAGGAGGCCCGGCGCGACCCGGCCGGCGAGCCGGGCCGCCTTGGCCTCCACCGTCACCGGCACGACAGGCTTGTTGCGGCGCACCGCGCGCACGATCTCACTCGCCACGCCCTCCGGGCCGAAGCCGCGCCGGGCGTAGATCCGGGACGCGCGGTCCTGCTTGCGGCGTTCCTCCTCGGAGCTGACGCCGGAGAACGTCGTGGTCGCGGTGATGTTCGTGTTCACCAGCCCCGGGCAGATGGCGCTGACGCCGATGGCGTGCGGCGCGAGCTCGGCCCGCAGGCAGTCCGACAGCATGAACACCGCCGCCTTGCTGGTGGCGTACGCGGAGAGGATCTTCGACGGCAGGTAGGCCGCCGCCGAGGACAGGTTCACGATGTGGCCGCCCTCTCCGCGTTCGACCATCAGCTCGCCGAACGCCCGGCAGCCGTGCACGACACCCCACAGGTTGACGTCCAGCACCCGTTGCCACTGCTCGGTCGAGGTCGACAGGAACGACCCGGAGTGGCCGATACCGGCGTTGTTCACGATCACATCGGGCACGCCGTGCTCGTCCGCGACCTGCCGAGCCCAGGCCCGTACCGCCTCTTCGGAGCGCACGTCGACCTCGTAGGCGTGGCCGTCGACCATGCCTGCCGTCTCCTTGGCCGCGGCGAGGTCCACATCGGACACCACTACGCGGGCACCGGTCCTGGCGAACGCCACCGCGGTCGCGCGCCCGATACCGCTGCCGCCACCTGTGATCACGACGAGCTCGCGCTTCGGCGCGGAGTCCTCGACGAACTCGCTGATCATCCGGGCGAGCGGCTCCGGGTGGCTCAGCGGCGCCCAGTGCCCGGCCGCGATCTTCCTGCGGGTGAGCGACGGCACCCAGCGTTCGAGGTCCAGGGGTTCGGTGCGGATGTAGCGGTCGTGGACCGGCTGGACGACCTGCACCGGCATGGGTGCGAAACGCTGCCGCGGCGAGCGCATGACCTGCCGGATGTTGGCCCGGTACAACGAGATCCCACGCACCGCGTCCGATGTGATCGTGCGCGCGGGCTTGACCTGCACGCCCTCCAGCCGCCGCAGCACGCCTCCCCAGCGTGGGCCGAGATAGAGCCGCCAGAACAGGGGCGCGAGCACCGGCAGGTGGAACGCGCCGATGTACCAGGACCGGAGGAACTGCCGGAGATGGGCGATCGACAACCCCTTCCGCGACCAGTGCCCCATGTGGTCGAGGCACGGCCCGGAGATGGAGGTGAACGTGGCGATCCGCGCGCCGGGGGTGGTCACCGCCTCCCACGACTGGATCGAGCCCCAGTCGTGGCCGACGAGGTGCACCGGCTCGTCCGGGCTGACCGCGTCGATCACCGCGAACAGGTCCGCCGCCAGCCGTTCTAGCCGGTAACCGTCCTCAGTGGACGGCGGCGTCGAGTCGCCGGCGCCCCGCACGTCGTATGTGACGACGCGGAAGTCCTTCTCCAGCAGGGCGGCCACGCGGTCCCAGACCTCGTGCGTGTCCGGATACCCGTGCACCAGGACCACCGTCGGCCCGGAAGTGCCGCGCACCTGCACGGCGAGTTCGACTTCCCCGGAACGCACCTTCACAGTTCCTCCAAGACGAGTCGATCACCGGTGGGCCGGTCTACACAGATCCGCACGCCGCCGACGTCGCACGTGCCGCAGAACCCCTGCCGGCAGGAGTAGGCGACCGACGGCCGGAAGTCCCTGATCACGTCGAGCGCCGACCGGTCGGCCGGCACGTCGAGGGATACCCCGCTGCGCCGCAGTTCGACCGTGAACGGCCTCCCGTCGACGACCGGGGGCGGGCTGAAACGTTCGAAGTGCAGCCAGCGCGAGGAGAATTCCGCCCGCACCTGGTCGAGCATCGACGCCGGTCCGCAGCAGTACACCGCGCTGCGCGGCGTTGCGTCCCCGAGCAGTGCCGGACCGCGTCCGATCCGCACGTCGACGTGGCCGACCGGCAGCTCGTCCAGGAACGGCATCGCCGCCATCGACCGCCCGCAGTACACGAGCCGCCAGTCGAGGCCCGCCCGCGCGGCCGCGTGCACCATCGGCAGGATCGCGGTGATCCCGATGCCGCCCGCCACGAACACGACCGGCCCGATCCCGGCGAACGGGAAGGCGTTGCGCGGCCCCCGCACCTGGATCCGGTCGCCGACCCGCAACGCCTGCACCTCGCGCGAACCGGCGCCGATCTCGCGGACCGCGATCCGGTAGGTGCTCTCACCCGGATCACCGCACAGCGAGTACTGGCGGCGCAGCCCGGACGGCAGGTGCAGGTCGAGGTGGCAACCGGGTTGCCAGGCGGGCAGTGCCGGCCCGCCGAAACGCAGGGAGACCACGCCGTCCGCGACTTGTGAGCGTTCGACAACGTTGAGCCACAAGGCATCCCGTGCGGTGCCGGGTCGCGCCTGACCGCCGAACCGGGTGATCGCGGCGTCGTAGAGGTTCCCGAACCGAGTCAGGCCCCGCAGCATCGGACCGCCTCTCCGTGCGGCGCGGAGTCGCGGCGCATCAGTGCGCCTCGCGGGCGGCGGGGGAGGAGGCGAGGTACGCGATCGCCTGCGACGTCGACCCCTCCTGCTTCGGGTGGTAGGCGGGGTGGAAGTACCGCAGGAACGCGCGGAAGATGTCCGGCAGCTTCGGCAGCAGCCCGCGCCGCCCGGCCCGCATCGTCTCTCGCCAGGTGAGCCGCACCCGCGTGGTCCTGTCCGCGCGCACCATGAACCGTGCGCCGCGCACCCACAGCCAGAACAGCACCGGCGCGACCAGCAGCATCGCCCGCGCCCGCCGCACGTACCGGCGGTCGAGGTGGCACATCAGGTCGTACGCGACGCTGCGGTGCTCGACCTCCTCGGCGGCGTGCCAGCGCAGCAGGTCCAGCATCACCGGGTGGATGCCCGCCCGGTCCAGCGCGTCGGCGTTCAGCATCCAGTCGCCCAGGTACGCCGTGAAGTGCTCGACGGCGGCGACGATCGCGACCCGTTCGATCAGCTGCTCGCGTGCCTGCGCCTCGGTGAGGCCCGGCTTGGGTCCGAGGATCCGCTGGAACACGTGCTCCATCTGCCGCGTGAACGGCCGCGGGTCCAGCCCGTTGGCGAGCAGGTGGTCGAGGACCTCGCTGTGCGCCTCGGCGTGCATCGCCTCCTGCCCGATGAACGCGAGCACGTCCTCGCGCAACGTGTCGTCGGTGATCAGCGGCACGGCCTGCTGGAACGTCCGCACGAACCACCGCTCGCCCTCGGGCAGCAGCAGGTGCAGGACGTTCATGACGTGCGTGGTCACCGGTTCGTCCGGAACCCAGTGCATCGGCAGGGTCGACCAGTCGAACTGCACGTCACGCGGCTGCAGAACGAGGTTGTCCGGCTCCATCGCAGTACCTCCGCCAATTACTACGCCTGCGTAGCTTTGTGAAAGCTACGCCACCGTAGCAATATGGTTGCGTGAACACAACGCGTCGCAAGTACGCCCGCCGCCTGCCGCCGGAGCAGCGCCGCGAGCAACTGCTGGACGCCGCCCTGAGCCTCATCCCCGCCGGCTTCGACACCGTCACGATGGAGTCGGTCGCGAAGCACGCCGAAGTCACCAAGCCCGTGCTCTACGACCTGTTCGCCAACCGGGGCGAGCTCATCAGCGCCCTGCTCGAACGCGAGGCGGGCCGTGCCACCGAACAGGTCCTGGCCGCCCTGCCCACGGACTTCGCCACCCGTACTCCGGACGACGCCTTCGCCTACGCCGTCCGGGTCTTCGTGAACGCCGTGGTCGAAGCGCCCGACCGCTGGCGCCTCGTGCTGCTCCCGCCGGAGGGCACCCCGCACGAGTTCCGCGACCAGGTGGAACTGGTCCGCGCCGGCGTCCTGGCCCAGATCGAGGACCTCGCCGCGCTGGGCCTGAAGGAGCTCGGCCGCCTCGACGACCTCGACTCGGCCCTGCTGGGCCACGCGATGCTCGCACTGGCGGAGATGTCCGGACGGCTGGTCCTCACCGACCCGGAGAAGTTCACGCCGGACCGGCTGGCGGCGTTCGTGACCCGGATCGCGCACGGCCTGCGCTGAGCGCCGCCTGCGTCCGGGACGTCGTCACCGCCTGGTACGGACGTGCGTGAGCAGCGCCAGCCCGGTCGGGTCGAGGCCGGCGGACACGTCGCAGCCCGGCAGCAACGCGCGGACGGCGCGCTCGTCGCGTTCGACCACCGACCAGTCCATCAGGTACTCGAGCGACCACCGGAACGGGTTACCGGTCGTGCTGCTGGAGAAGTAGAACGTGCCGCCAGGACGGCAGAGCCTGGTCAGCACGGCCTCGGTCAGCCGCACGGCCGCGCGGTCGTTGAGGTAGTCGTACAGGCCGTTGACCAGCACCAGGTCGAACGGCCCCAGTTCGGCGAGCTTCGGCAGCGCGCGGAACACGTTGCCGGGGACCGCGGTCGTGACCTCGTTGAGCAGTCCGAGCCGCTTCTGGGCCAGTTCCAGCGCGTCCGGATCGACGTCGGTGAGCACGAACCGGTCACCGGGCCGCAGGATGCCGGGCGGGATGAGCCGCAGGTCGGGGGCGGCGCCGGACGCGATCAGCAACACCGAACGCGGGCCGTTGCGCGGCGCGGTCAGGGCGTCGCTGATCAGGCGGGCCTGGTGCATCACCCGGTTGCGCTGCTGCTGGGTGATCGCGGAGCCCTGCAGGTGCGCCTCGACGTGCCAGCCGAGCGTGCCCGCCTGGGAGTTGTTGGCCTGCGCCATCACGTGCTCGACCAGCTGGAAGTCGCTCGGGTAGCCGCGCGCCCACTCGTTCTCGTCGCGCGTGAAGGGTGAGCGTGAACACTTCGAGCGCGCGGGCTGGACGATCGCGGCGATGTCCTCGTCCGGCACGCCCGCGAGCACGCCGGCGCCGATCTGCGTGCTGAGCGTACGGAATCGGCCACCGACCAGCATGTGCGCCGACGGATCGGCGAGGTCGAACTCCCGCTCGCTGCGCAGGAATCCGTCGACGGCGTCGTTGAGCCGGTGCAGGACGTCGGTGCTGTGCGGGAGCACGGTCATCAACCACTTCCTCGGTGCGGCAACGGTTCCAGAGCCTGTCAGGCCGAGCGGCTGATCAACAGAGTCTTTCGGGTAATACGGGGAAAACCCCGCCCCGGTTCGCGGGAGAACACCCGAGCTCAGCGGCTCGCCGCGGTGACGGCCTCCGCGATCGCCTGATGCCCGGCGGGCGTCGGGTGCACGTCGGTGCGGTCGCAGAAGTAGGTGAGCGTGCACACCTTGGCGACCGAGGCCGGGATCTGGCCGTACCTGGGGTCCTGGGTCAGCTCGGTCAGCCCGCCGTAACCGCCGGTCGAGCTCGTGACGTCGGCGAACTTCGCGCCGAACCGGCCGTACTGGGCCGCGATCCTGGTGTTGAAGTCCTGGAACATCGTGACCGACAGCCTGGCCAGGTTCTTGCCGTTCGGGAACGACGGGTTCACCCACGCGCCTAGGAACACGTCCGGGTAGGTCAGGCCGACGATCTTGACGTCCGGCGCGGCCTCCCGTAGTTCGGTCAGCGTGCCGGCGACGTTGGTCTGGATGTCGGCGACGGTCCTGGTCGCGCACTCCAGCGGTTCCTGCGACAGCGCGCACGGGGCTAGGTCGTTGCCGCCGATCACTACCGTGACCAGGCCGGTCTTTCTGTTGCGCAATGCGTCCACTGCGGCATCTAGCTGGGTCTTGCCGTTGGCGTCGGGGCCGCAGGCCGGCTTGGAGGCTAGGTCGGCTGATGTGGCGCCGTTGCAGGCCAGGTTGATCAGTTTTAGGCCCGATTGCTTGGCTACGATCTGCGCGAAGCTCTCGGCGGGGCCGTTTGGGCCGAAGCCTGTTGCGTAGGAGTCGCCGATTGACACGTGGAGCTGTTGGTCGTCTGGTGGCTGGGGGCTTGATGTGGGGGCTGGGACTGGGGTGGGTGGTGTTGAGGAGCATGCGGCCAGCGCCAGCAGTAGCGTCAGGATCAGTGCTGACCTCGGCACGACCGCTCCTTTTGTTTGGGAATGATGTGCTGAGGCTACGAAACTGTGCGTGAGGGGCCTGTCAGCGGGTTGCGATCCGCGACCGGGCGGGTGGTCACCTTGCGGGCGGCCTGGTCGCCTTGCGTGCTTTCCCTGGGGCTCTGCCCCAGACCCCGGCAATCTGATCAGGGGGTCCACGCCGTGCGTAGATAGATGGCACGCCTGTTGCTTTGGGCGGCTGCCTGACGCTCCTATAGATGTCAAGCAGTGAGTGCGAGGTCTTTCATGATCGCTGTGTGGGCTTCGCGGAGGATATAGCGCTTGAGGCAGCGGATGATGTCGCGTTTGGTGAGGCCTTGTTCGGTGCGTCGTTGCAGGTAGGCCTGGGTGCGTGGGCAGTAGCGCAGGCGGACGACGGCGACGATGTGCAGGAC
>NZ_FNET01000041.1 GCF_900100275.1 Lentzea albidocapillata subsp. violacea | reverse complement strand
GACCTCACCCCTCAGGTGCAGCAAGAGCTATGGCGCGACTCGTGATGGGACCCCACCGCCTGGCCCGCGCGGTAAGGACGGCTCGCCTACGGCGTCGCGTGGGGGAACGGCTCGCCTGCGGCGTCGCGTGAGGGAGGACGGCTCATTTTCGGCGTTGCGTGGGGGAGGACGGCTCGTCGTCGGCGTCACGTGCGGGAAGACGGCTCGTCGTCGGCGTCGCGTGGGGGAAGACGGCTCGTTATCGGCGTCGCGTGGGGGAAGACGGCTCGTTATCGGCGTCGCGTGCGGGAAGACGGCTCGTTATCGGCCTCGCGGGAGTGTCAGACCTGCTCTGTACGTTGGGTCGCGGGGGACGCTGAGCCCGAGGGGACCCCTGCTTTGGCCTGCCGTCAGCGGTTGGCGATGCCGTCCAGGCGGAGCGTTGTCGAGTCGTCTCGGTGGCTGCCGTTGGTGCCTACGTGCTTCTCGCTGATCTGTGCGCCGTTCTTCAGCACGTGGTAGAGCGCCATGCCGTGGCCTCGGCCCAGGTCGTAGTCGGTCTTCAGCCATTCCAGGACCACGCCTGCCTTTGTGGTGCCGTCGAAGCCGCGTTCTGCGGCTGCCGTCAGCAGTTCGGCCGGGGTCTTGCCGGTCTTCTTCTCCGCGCCGTCGAGGTAGGCCTGGAAGGACATCGTGGTCTCCGTTCGTCGTTGAACAGAGCGTAGGACAACCCTGGATGTCTTGACAAGAAAATTTGTCGGTGGAATCTGGGTTGTGGGTGCCTGCTTCCATGAAGGCATGGGGGAGCTGCGGTGGCGTGACGTTCGGGAGTGGTTCGACCCTGAGGACGGGCCGTTGCACGACGGGTGCGTGGCGGGGGTCGGGCCTGGGGCTTGGTGGGCCGTTGCCGACCTGGCGGTGGCTCGGGGGTGGCGGTCCGAGCTTGACGGGGGGACGTTGCACGTCTGGCCCGGTGAGGGGTTTCTGGTCAACTTCTTCGAGGCTGTCGGGGATGAGGTTCTCTTCGACGTCGACGTTCGGGAGTTGCAGGGGCAGGAGCGGCTCGACCTGCTTGGCGTGTTCCTGCGGGAGTTGGGGCGGGCGTTCGGGTTGCCGGTGGCGTTGACCTTTGAAGGGTGCGACCCGAGCAAGGAGCCGTATCTGCACTACGACCCGGTGGCTGACGGGTTCGTGCTGGATCGGGAGCCTGGTTAGCGGCGGCGGGCGCGCGCCAGGGCTCTGGCTCGGATGACCAGGTCGTCCACCAGGTGCTCGTCTACCAGGGGTGGGATGCCGGACTCGTCGGTGCAGCAGCGGGGTTTGGTGCGCTTCTCCGAGAGGCGGGGGCGGACGCCGGCCATCTCGTAGAGGGCTTCGTAGAGGTCCTGGCCTGGGTCGTCGTCGTGTGGGCCCACCAGGAGCACCCACACGACTTCGGGTGAGGGGAAGGCGACTACTACGCGGTCGGCGCCTCGGAGGTGTTTCACGCAGAGGCGCGGTAGGGGTTCTGGGCCCGTCACGCGGTAGCCGAGTGCGGCGCAGCCCGAGTGGGCGAGTTCGTCCAGGAAGCGTTCGTAGGCGACGCGGGCTCGGCCGCGCAGGCCGTTCGCCTGGGCGTGTGCTGTGGGGGTTTCCACTACCTCGATCAAACTGGGCGGACCACGCGTCCCTTGCCGCTGCGCATCTCGTCGAGGGACGAGGCCAGGTCGGGGCGGTCCAGCAGTGACTGGTCGCTCAGGCGGCGGTGGACTTCGTCGATGAGGCCGCGGGTCTTGCCCGCGCGGCGGAGGTCGGACACCAGGTGGAGGACCTCGTGCAGGCGCACGGTGTCGAGCAGCATGCGTGGTTCCTGGCTGTGGATGGCGAGTACGCCTTCGCGGGCCCAGGCCTTCACGGTCTTCTCGGTGAGGTCGAGCAGTTCGCCTGCCACCACGGGACGTACCGGCGGGGCTTGGCGAAGGGTCTTGGCCACCACACCGTCCAGGCGGCGACGGCGTTCGTCGCCTTCCGACAGGGATGACGCGACGGCTTCGAGCTCCTCGATCGTGTCGAAGAGGTCGCGGATGTGGGCGGCCTCGGTCGCGACAGACATGGCTACTCCTCCCGTTGACTACCGATTATCTACCTGTTTCTCGGTAGTCGTCAACGGCCCCGGACCAGAGATCCGGGGCCGTCGCGCGTTCAGGAGGAGAAGAAGAGACCACCGAGGCCGCGGTGCTTGCGGTGGCCGTAGCCGCCGTAGCCCGCGTGACCGCCGTGGTGGTGGTGGACCTGCTGCGGCGCGGCACCCCAGGCGGGCTGGGCCGGCTGCGGGTAGGCGACGGGCGGCGGCGCCGGAGCGGCGGGCGGCGGAGCCTGCATCTGGGCCTCGAGGCGCGTGATCGACTCGAGCTCGCCGTAGTCGAGGAAGACCCCGCGGCAGCCGTCGCACTGCTCGATGTGGACGCCCATGCGGTCGAACGTGCGCATGTTCGCATGACACTTGGGACACTGCATCGTGGTGAGCCTCCTGCGGTGGGACCGGACAAAAACGATATTAGCCGCGGTCACTGCTCTCGTGCGTCGCGACGATCCGACGACAGGCTTCAACCAGCGGTTCCACTGCCTGCAGCCCGGACATGAGTGCCCGTGCTGCCATCTGCACAACGTACGCCTGGGCCGGGATGTTGAGTGCTTCCCATTCGGATGTCGGCAGAGCCACACCACCCGTTTCACGGTAGGCGTTGAGGAACCGCGCCCACAGGTCATCGGGCAGAACCCCCGCGGCGAACAAGGCCGCAGGTCGCGCCAGGTCCCACACCGGATCGCCGACGCCGAGATCGTCCACGTCGATGAGCCGCCAGCCACCCCGGTGCACCAGTTGCCCGAGATGCCAGTCGCCGTGGATCAACGCACGGCCGTTCATGTCCAACGGAGGCAAGACTTCATACGCGCGCAACACGACATCGGCATGCGGCAGGTCCGGCGACAACGCCTCGATAGCGCGCACGATCCGTTCCGGCGTGCCGGCCACGGGCCCTCGCACGGGCAACGCGTGCAGCTTCGCCAGCAGTGCCGCGCTTTCCTCCCACGGCGCCCCATCGGGATCCGCCTGACTCACCGGCGACCCGTACGGCCACACCGTCACCGGCCGGTCGTCCACGAACTGCAACGGCTTCAGCGGCGGCAGCATCAACTCGGGATGCGCCGCCGCGATCTCCACCCGCTGCCGCAACGCCTCCACGTCGGCGTCCGCGGGATGCGCCTTGGCCACCACGTCGCCCACGCGCACCACCACGACGTCACCGCGGTCGCCGCCGAGCACCTCCGGGTCGGCGGAAGAGCCGGTCAGCGAGGCCATCGCCCTGATCAGGTCGTCCACGCGCACAGTGAATCAGTTCGCCGATCAGGCGGGACGCGCTCCACCTAACGCCCGGTCGGACCTGCCGTCGACGACCTTCGTGACTTTGCGCGTCCCGGCGCCGCATATCACCCGTTCGACACGAGCAACGCCGGCGCGGCGATCACGGCAGCCGTCTTCACAGCTTGTCCATGCAGATCGTCCTGGCGGGCTTCGAGTAGGCGAGCGAGAGTTCCGGCTTCTTGCACCGCGACTTGTCGAACGTGCCGTCGATGACCTCGGTGACCTCCTTGAGGTCACCGCCGCGGCACGCGCCTGACGTCTTGACGTCGACGGCCTCGCTCCTGTCTTCGTACTGCTGCGGCTTGACGCACATGTTCTTGCCCACATCCAGCACGAAGCAGGTCTTCTCGTTGCCGTCGGAGGTGACGAGGTAGTCGCCGGCCGGGCAGTCCGCACCGATCGCCGCCACCTCGAACATGGCCTGGCGGCTTGTGCACTTCAGTTCGTTCAGCTCCAGGGTGGCGCTGTTCGCCTGAGGCGCGACGCAGTCGCCGACACCGGGACCCGCCAGCAGGTCCTTCGCAATGAAGAACCCCGCTCCCACGACGATGGTGGCGATAAGGCCGTAGACCAGCAGGTTGAGCTTCAAAGCGCGTTCTCCGTCACCCGAGTAGCGTGGTTTCCGGGATCCAGGTCTACAGCAGGTGCGCGTACGGCACCCCCGTTTTGACCCAGGTAGACGTGGGCGGGTATCTTTGCTACCTGTGCCCGACCCATGTCGGGCCGCTCCGCGTGCCCGCGAGGCCGTGGTGTCCTCCACTCGCAGTGGCAGTTGAACTGTTGCTTGCGGACCTTGGGAGCGGGCGACACGCCCGACCTCGGGTGCAGAGAGGGATCAAGAAACACGAGGGTGAACCGGAAGGCGAGCCCTCAAAGACGGAAGAAGCAGCCGGCGAATGCCAACGATCCAGCAGCTGGTCCGCAAGGGCCGCACGGACAAGGTGGCCAAGCAGAAGACGGCGGCCCTCAAGGGCTCGCCGCAGCGGCGCGGTGTGTGCACCCGCGTTTACACCACCACTCCCAAGAAGCCGAACTCCGCACTGCGCAAGGTCGCTCGCGTGAAGCTGACCAGCGGTATCGAGGTCACGGCCTACATCCCCGGTGAGGGTCACAACCTCCAGGAGCACTCGATGGTGCTCGTGCGCGGCGGTCGTGTGAAGGACCTGCCGGGTGTTCGCTACAAGATCATCCGTGGCTCTCTCGACACGCAGGGTGTCAAGAACCGCAAGCAGGCTCGCAGCCGCTACGGCGCGAAGAAGGAGAAGAGCTAATGCCCCGCAAGGGACCGGCCCCGAAGCGGCCGCTTATCTCTGACCCGGTGTACAGCTCGCCGCTCGTGACCCAGCTCATCAACAAGGTGCTGGTCGACGGTAAGCGCTCCGTGGCCGAGAAGATCGTCTACGAAGCCCTCGAAGGTGCTCGCGAGAAGACCGGCACCGACCCGGTCGTCACGCTGAAGCGCGCCCTGGACAACGTGAAGCCGTCGCTGGAGGTCAAGAGCCGCCGCGTCGGTGGTGCGACCTACCAGGTGCCGATCGAGGTCAAGCCGGGCCGTTCGACCACGCTGGCGCTGCGCTGGCTGATCACCTTCTCCCGGCAGCGCCGTGAGAAGACGATGGTCGAGCGTCTGATGAACGAGCTGCTCGATGCGAGCAACGGTCTCGGTGCGAGCGTCAAGCGCCGTGAGGACACGCACAAGATGGCCGAGTCCAACAAGGCCTTCGCCCACTACCGCTGGTGATCTGACGCCCGGTCTCGGCGAGGCCGGGCTCTCCCAGCCCTAGTGAGCTCACTAGCTCAAGACAGGGGAAAGACCCGTGGCACAGGACGTGCTCACTGATCTTGCCAAGGTCCGGAACATCGGGATCATGGCCCACATCGACGCGGGCAAGACCACGACGACTGAGCGGATCCTCTTCTACACGGGGATCAGCTACAAGATCGGCGAGGTTCACGACGGCGCTGCCGTGATGGACTGGATGGAGCAGGAGCAGGAGCGCGGCATCACGATCACGTCGGCCGCGACGACCTGCTTCTGGAAAGACCACCAGATCAACCTGATCGACACGCCTGGCCACGTCGACTTCACCGTCGAGGTCGAGCGCAACCTGCGCGTCCTCGACGGCGCCGTTGCCGTCTTCGACGGCAAGGAGGGCGTCGAGCCGCAGTCCGAGCAGGTCTGGCGGCAGGCGACCAAGTACGACGTCCCGCGCATCTGCTTCGTCAACAAGATGGACAAGCTCGGCGCGGACTTCTACTTCACGATCAAGACGATCCAGGACCGGCTGGCCGCCAAGCCGCTGCCGCTCCAGATCCCGATCGGCTCCGAGAGCGAGTTCATCGGCGTCGTCGACCTGATCGAGATGCGCGCGCTCACGTGGCGTGGCGAAGTCTCGAAGGGTGAGGACTACGCGATCGAGGAGATCCCCGCGGATCTGCTCGAGAAGGCGCAGGAGTTCCGCGAGCAGCTGCTCGAGGCCGTCGCCGAGACCGACGACGACCTGACCGAGAAGTTCTTCGAGCAGGGCGACCTGTCCGTCGAGGAGATCAAGGCCGGCCTCCGCAAGATCGTCGCCGCCGGTACCGCGTACCCGATCCTCTGTGGCTCGGCGTTCAAGAACAAGGGCGTTCAGCCCATGCTCGACGCGGTCATCGACTACCTGCCGTCGCCGCTCGACCTTCCGCCGGTCGAGGGCACGCTGCAGGACGGCGAGACCGTCGTGAAGCGCAGCCCGTCCACCGACGAGCCGTTCTCCTCGCTGGCCTTCAAGATCGCCGTGCACCCGTTCTTCGGCAAGCTGACCTACATCCGGGTCTACTCGGGCAAGGTCGCCGCGGGCACCCAGGTCATCAACGCGACCAAGGACCGCAAGGAGCGCATCGGGAAGATCTTCCAGATGCACGCCAACAAGGAGAACCCGGTCACCGAGGCCATCGCGGGCCACATCTACGCCGTGATCGGTCTCAAGGACACCACGACCGGTGAGACCTTGTGCGACCCGCAGCACCCCATCGTGCTCGAGTCGATGACGTTCCCCGAGCCGGTCATCCAGGTCGCCATCGAGCCCAAGACGAAGGCCGACCAGGAGAAGCTCGGCACCGCGATCCAGAAGCTGGCCGAGGAGGACCCGACGTTCCGGGTCAACCTCGACCAGGAGACGGGCCAGACCATCATCGCCGGCATGGGCGAGCTCCACCTGGACATCCTGGTGGACCGCATGCGCCGCGAGTTCAAGGTCGAGGCCAACATCGGCAAGCCTCAGGTGGCGTACCGGGAGACCATCCGCCGTGCGGTGGAGAAGTACTCCTACACCCACAAGAAGCAGACCGGTGGCTCCGGCCAGTTCGCGAAGGTGCTCGTCACCGTCGAGCCGCTGGAGAAGAAGGAAGACGGCGCGCTCTACGAGTTCGTCAACGCCGTCACCGGTGGTCGCATCCCGCGTGAGTACATCCCGTCGGTCGACGCGGGTGCACAGGACGCGCTGCAGTACGGCGTGCTGGCGGGCTACCCGCTGGTCGGCGTGAAGGTGACGCTGCTCGACGGCGCCTACCACGAGGTCGACTCCTCGGAAATGGCGTTCAAGATCGCTGGTTCGATGGCCCTCAAGGAAGCCGCCCGTCAGGCGTCTCCCGCGATCCTCGAACCGCTGATGGCCGTTGAGGTCACGACGCCCGAGGAGTACATGGGCGACGTGATCGGCGACCTGAACTCCCGCCGTGGCCAGATCCAGGCCATGGAGGAGCGCAGCGGTATCCGTGTCGTCAAGGCACTGGTCCCGCTGTCGGAAATGTTCGGGTACGTGGGTGACCTGCGGTCCAAGACCCAGGGTCGTGCCAACTACTCGATGGTGTTCGACTCCTACGCCGAGGTGCCAGCGAGCGTCTCGAAGGAGATCATCGCGAAGGCGACCGGGGAATAGTCCCCAACCGGAGCACCGCAGTTCCACCGCGGGCTCTCCGGGGATGACTCCCTGGGGTCCGCACTTTCCGACCCTGACGTGTAGTCCGGCGGGTGGCCACAGATACCCGCCGGACCAGCAAAAAAGAAGTCCAGGAGGACAATCCAGTGGCCAAGGCGAAGTTCGAGCGGACGAAGCCGCACGTCAACATCGGCACCATCGGTCACATCGACCATGGCAAGACCACGCTGACCGCGGCGATCTCCAAGGTTCTGCACGACGCGTTCCCCGATGTCAACGCCTCGTTCGCGTTCGACCAGATCGACAAGGCGCCGGAAGAGAAGCAGCGCGGCATCACGATCTCGATCGCGCACATCGAGTACCAGACGGAGAACCGTCACTACGCGCACGTCGACTGCCCCGGGCACGCCGACTACATCAAGAACATGATCACCGGTGCGGCGCAGATGGACGGCGCCATCCTCGTGGTCGCGGCGACCGACGGTCCCATGCCGCAGACGAAGGAGCACGTCCTCCTGGCCCGCCAGGTCGGCGTTCCCTACATCGTTGTCGCCCTGAACAAGGCCGACATGGTGGACGACGAGGAGATTCTGGAGCTCGTCGAGCTCGAGGTCCGCGAGCTGCTCTCCGAGTACGAGTTCCCGGGCGACGACCTGCCGGTCGTGCGCGTTTCGGCGCTGAAGGCGCTGGAGGGCGACGAGACCTGGGGCAAGTCCGTGCTCGAGCTCATGGCCGCCGTTGACTCGGCGATCCCGGAGCCGGAGCGCGACACCGAGAAGCCGTTCCTCATGCCCGTCGAGGACGTCTTCACGATCACCGGCCGCGGCACCGTCGTGACCGGTCGTATCGAGCGCGGCATCATCAACGTGAACTCCGAGATCGAGATCGTCGGTATCAAGGAGACGTCGAAGAAGACGACGGTCACCTCGATCGAGATGTTCAAGAAGTTCCTGGACGAGGGCCGCGCCGGCGACAACGCCGCGCTGCTGCTCCGTGGCATTAAGCGCGAGGAGGTGGAGCGCGGCATGGTCATCGTCAAGCCGGGCACCACGACCCCGCACACCGAGTTCACGGCGCAGGTCTACATCCTGTCCAAGGACGAGGGTGGCCGCCACACGCCGTTCTTCAACAACTACCGTCCCCAGTTCTACTTCCGGACGACGGACGTGACCGGCGTTGTGACGCTGCCCGAGGGCACCGAGATGGTCATGCCGGGTGACACCACCGGTATGGACGTCAAGCTGATCCAGCCGATCGCCATGGACGAGGGCCTCCGCTTCGCGATCCGCGAGGGTGGCCGCACCGTCGGCGCCGGCTCGGTCACCAAGATCCTCAAGTGATCTAGCTTCACCAGTTCGGCGTGAAGCCGGGCCAGCGATCTTCGTTGGCCCGGCTTTCGTCGTCAGGACAAAAATTGTGCGGCAGCTCACGTCGGGCTGCCGCAGGCGCGCGGGTGAAGAGCCGTCGTCGGGAATCCGTTGCCGGACAATGAAACCGGCACGGCCGTTGCTCCACATGCGACGGACGACAGCGGCTCACCGGCCAAGATCGGCACGTGATCTGGGTCCGACTCACCCACCCCGATTTGGACTGCCCCACGTCCGTGTGGCATTCTTTACGGGTTGCTCAATGAAGGCCGGGCTCGCTTCACGCGTGTCCGTGTCTTTCGATTGAGCGTCCGCGCCCTGTTAGTGAACGCCTCCTTGCGGAGATGGGCATCAGGGTGCATGGGCTGTGGTAGGCCCAATCCCACCGGGGAGACCTTGAGTGGGACCGGTATGCGCACCGGGCGCGACACGCCCGACCGCGTGGACCGGGCACCATGACACTTCAACAGGGGCGGAGCGCGCCAAGAGGCTGTAAAAGGCCTCATCCGAGGCACCGCCCGCAGCGGTTACGAGAAGCAGAGGAACGGCAAGCCATTATGGCGGGACAAAAGATCCGCATCCGGCTCAAGGCCTACGACCACGAAGCGATCGACGCGTCTGCGCGCAAGATCGTGGAGACCGTGACGCGCACCGGCGCTCGGGTCGTCGGGCCTGTGCCGCTGCCCACTGAGAAGAACGTGTACTGCGTCATCCGCTCGCCGCACAAGTACAAGGACTCGCGCGAGCACTTCGAGATGCGCACGCACAAGCGGTTGATCGACATCCTCGACCCGACGCCGAAGACGGTTGACGCGCTCATGCGCATCGACCTGCCGGCCAGCGTCGACGTCAACATCCAGTAAGCGTTGGGCGCGGAGAGTAACGAACCAATGTCTGACAGGCAGATGAAGGGCATCCTGGGCACCAAGCTCGGCATGACTCAGGTCTTCGACGAGAACAACCGGATCGTTCCGGTGACTGTCGTCAAGGCTGAGCCCAATGTCGTGACCCAGGTTCGCACCGAAGAGAAGGACGGCTACACCGCCGTCCAGCTGGCGGCCGGCGCGATTGACCCGCGCAAGGTCAACAAGCCCGTTGCTGGGCACTTCGCCAAGGCCGGGGTCACGCCCCGTCGCCACCTGGTGGAGCTGCGCACGGCGGACGCCGGCGAGTACACGGTCGGCCAGGAGATCACCGCTGAGGTGTTCGAGGCCGGCGCTGTTGTCGACATCACCGGCACCAGCAAGGGCAAGGGCACCGCGGGTGTCATGAAGCGCCACAACTTCAAGGGCCTCGGCTCCAGCCACGGCACCCAGCGCAAGCACCGCTCGCCGGGTTCCATCGGTGGCTGTGCCACGCCTGGTCGCGTCTTCAAGGGTCTGCGCATGGCCGGCCGTATGGGCCACGAGCGCGTCACGACCCAGAACCTGAAGGTGCACAAGATCGACGTTGAGAACGGCCTGCTGCTCATCAAGGGCGCGGTTCCCGGTCCCAAGGGCGGTCTGGTGTTCGTCAAGACTGCTGCGAAGGGCGGTGCCTGATGTCGACTGTTGAGATCCGCACCCCGGATGGCAAGACGGCCGGCTCGGTCGAGCTGCCCTCCGCCGTGTTCGACGCGCAGGCGAACGTCGCGCTGCTGCACCAGGTCGTGGTGGCCCAGCAGGCCGCCGCTCGCCAGGGCACGCACTCGACGAAGACCCGCGGCGAAGTTCGTGGTGGTGGCAAGAAGCCGTACCGCCAGAAGGGCACCGGTCGTGCCCGCCAGGGTTCGACGCGTGCGCCGCAGTTCGCCGGCGGTGGCATCGTCCACGGCCCGCAGCCGCGCGACTACTCGCAGCGGACGCCCAAGAAGATGAAGGCCGCTGCTCTGCGTGGCGCCCTCTCCGACCGGGCTCGCGCCAACCAGGTCCACGTCGTGTCCGGCCTGGTGGACGGGGACACCCCGTCGACCAAGACCGCGCGCAGGGTCCTGGAGTCGGTCACCCAGGCTCGTCGCGTTCTCGTGGTGCTCAACCGCACCGACGAGGTCGCGTGGGTCAGCGTGCGGAACCTTCAGCACGTGCACGTGATCGCGCCCGACCAGCTCAACACCTACGACGTGCTCGTCAACGACGACGTGGTGTTCACCAAGGACTCGCTCGACGTGTTCCTCGCCAGCAAGGCCCAGCAGGGTCGCGGCTCGGCTGAGGCCACGGCGACCGCGGTGGACGAGGAGGCCTCGAAGTGATCCCCGACCACAGGGACATCTTGCTCGCGCCCGTGATCTCCGAGAAGTCCTACGGGCTGCTCGAAGAGAACAAGTACACCTTCTTGGTGGCGCCGGGTTCGAACAAGACCCAGATCAAGATTGCCGTGGAGAAGGTCTTCGGCGTCAAGGTCGTCAGCGTCAACACCATCAACCGCCAGGGCAAGCGCAAGCGGACCAAGAGCGGTTTCGGCAAGCGCAAGGACACGAAGCGCGCGATCGTCACGTTGTCGGCTGACAGCAAGACGATCGAGATCTTCGGCGGCCCTGCCGCCTGATGACGAGGACTGCGTAGAGATGGGCATTCGCAAGTACAAGCCGACGACGCCTGGTCGTCGCGGTGCGAGCGTCTCCGACTTCGCCGAGATCACTCGGTCGACTCCGGAGAAGTCGCTGATCCGCCCGCTGCACAAGCTGGGTGGGCGCAACGCGTCGGGCAAGATCACCACGCGTCACAAGGGCGGCGGTCACAAGCGGGCTTACCGCCTGATCGACTTCCGTCGCAACGACAAGGACGGCGTGCCGGCCAAGGTCGCTCACATCGAGTACGACCCCAACCGCACCGCGCGCATCGCGCTGCTGCACTACGCAGACGGCGAGAAGCGCTACATCATCGCCCCGGAGAAGCTCAAGCAGGGTGACACGGTTGAGAACGGCCCCAAGGCCGACATCAAGCCGGGTAACAACCTGCCGCTGCGCAACATCCCGGTCGGTTCCGTGATCCACGCGATCGAGCTCCGCCCCGGTGGCGGCGCGAAGATGGCTCGCTCGGCTGGTGCCTCGGTCCAGCTCGTGGCGAAGGACGGTCCGTACGCCCAGCTGCGGTTGCCCTCGGGCGAAATCCGCAACGTGGACGTGCGCTGCCGCGCCACGCTCGGCGAGGTCGGCAACAAGGACCACCAGAACATCAACTGGGGCAAGGCCGGCCGCATGCGGTGGAAGGGCAAGAAGCCCACCGTCCGCGGTGTCGCCATGAACCCCGTTGACCACCCGCATGGTGGTGGTGAGGGTAAGACCTCCGGTGGTCGCCATCCGGTGAACCCGGCTGGTAAGCCCGAGGGTCGTACCCGCCGCCGTAAGCCAAGCGACAAGCTCATCGTCCGGCGTCGTCGCACCGGTAAGAAGCGCTGAGCAGGGAGGGAGTGAAGGATGCCTCGCAGCCTTAAGAAGGGTCCCTTCGTCGACGACCACCTGCTCAAGAAGGTGGACGTTCAGAACGAAGCGGGCAAGAAGACCGTCATCAAGACGTGGTCCCGCCGATCCACGATCATCCCGGACATGCTGGGTCACACCATCGCGGTGCACGACGGCCGCAAGCACGTCCCGGTGTTCGTGACCGAGGCGATGGTCGGGCACAAGCTGGGCGAGTTCGCCCCGACCCGCACCTTCAAGGGCCACATCAAGGACGACCGGAAGTCTCGTCGCCGCTAGGCGTCGAACTGAGAAGAGCAAGGGAAAAGCAGCGATGAACGCCCGTAAGGACGCTGAGGCGCAGGAGTTTCCGCGCGCCGTGGCTCGGGCTCGCTACGTCCGCGACACCCCCATGAAGGTCCGTCGCGTCGTCGAGCTCATCAAGGGTCGTAACGCAAGCGAGGCCCTGGCCGTGCTCCAGTTCGCGCCCCAGGCCGCTTCTGAGCCGGTCGCGAAGGTGCTCGCCAGCGCCATGGCCAATGCCGAGAACAACATGTCCCTGGACCCCTCGACCCTCTGGGTTGCGGTGGCCTACGTGGACGAGGGTCCGACCCTCAAGCGTTTCCGCCCGCGTGCCCAGGGCCGCGCGTACCGGATCCGCAAGCGGACGAGCCACATCACCATCGAGGTGGAGTCTCGTCCCAAGAAGACCAGCGTGAAGGGAACGCGGTAGTGGGCCAGAAGATCAACCCGCACGGCTTCCGGCTGGGGATCACCACCGACTGGAAGTCCCGCTGGTACGCAGACAAGCAGTACGCCGAGTACGTGGCGGAGGACGTCAAGATCCGTCGCCTGCTCAGCAAGGGCATGGAGCGTGCCGGCATCTCCAAGGTGGAGATCGAGCGGACCCGTGACCGGGTGCGCGTCGACATCCACACCGCCCGGCCGGGCATCGTCATCGGCCGTCGTGGTGCCGAGGCGGACCGCATCCGCGGTGAGCTGGAGAAGCTCACCAAGAAGCAGGTCCAGCTGAACATCCTCGAGGTCAAGAGCCCCGAGTCGGACGCGCAGCTCGTGGCACAGGGTGTCGCCGAGCAGCTGTCCAACCGCGTCGCCTTCCGGCGCGCGATGCGCAAGGCCATTCAGTCGGCCATGCGTTCGCCGCAGGTCAAGGGCATCCGCGTGCAGTGCGGCGGTCGCCTCGGCGGCGCCGAGATGTCCCGCTCGGAGCACTACCGCGACGGCCGCGTGCCGCTGCACACGCTCCGCGCGAACATCGACTACGGCTTCTTCGAGGCCCGCACCACGTTCGGCCGTATCGGCGTGAAGGTGTGGATCTACAAGGGCGACATCGTCGGTGGCATCTCGGCCAAGCGCGCGCTCGACGCGGCCCCCGCACAGGGTGCGGACCGCGCCCCGCGCCGCGACCGTGGCGAGCGTCCGAACCGGGCCCGTCGCTCCGGTGCCAGCGGCACCACCGCGACGAGCACCGAGGCCGGTCGTGCCGCAGCTGACGCTTCGGCGTCGGCCGAGGCTCCGGCTGCTGCAGAGAAGACGGAGAGCTGAGTCATGCTCATCCCTCGTAGGGTCAAGCACCGCAAGCAGCACCACCCGAAGCGGTCGGGCGCTGCCAAGGGCGGCACGAAGGTCACCTTCGGTGAGTACGGCATCCAGGCTCTCGAGCCCGCCTACGTCACCAACAGGCAGATCGAGTCCGCTCGTATCGCCATCACGCGTCACATCCGTCGTGGCGGCAAGGTCTGGATCAACATCTTCCCGGACCGCCCGCTGACGAAGAAGCCGGCCGAGACCCGCATGGGTTCCGGTAAGGGTTCGCCGGAGTGGTGGGTCGCGAACGTCAAGCCGGGTCGCGTCATGTTCGAGATGGCCTTCCCGAACGAGCAGGTGGCCCGCGAGGCTCTTCGCCGCGCGATCCACAAGCTCCCGATGAAGTGCCGCATCGTTACGCGTGAGGGTGGTGAGTTCTGATGGCAGCGGGTACTACCGCTTCCGAGCTGCGTGAGCTCACCGAGGAAGAGCTCGTGCTGCGTCTGAAGGAATCGAAGGAAGAGCTGTTCAACCTTCGTTTCCAGATGGCCACGGGCCAGCTCGACAACAACCGGCGTCTGCGCACGGTCCGGCATGACATTGCCCGGATCTACACCGTGATGCGGGAGCGGGAGCTCGGGCTCTCCGTTACGCCGGATTCCACTGGTGAGGGTGCGGCATGACCGAAAGCAACGAAGTCCAGACCGAGAAGCGCAACGACCGCAAGGTCCGTGAGGGCCTCGTCGTGTCCGACAAGATGGACAAGACGATCGTGGTCGCGCTCGAGGACCGCAAGAAGCACCCGCGTTACTCCAAGATCATGCGCTCCACCACCAAGGTGAAGGTGCACGACGAGGAGAACGCGGCGGGCATCGGCGACCGCGTCCTGCTCATGGAGACCCGGCCCCTGTCGGCGACCAAGCGCTGGCGTCTCGTGCAGATCCTCGAGAAGGCCAAGTAAGTCCTTTGTAGACAGACCGAGCCCGTCGGGTCGGAAATCCGGCGGGCCAGGAATGGTCAGGAGCAGGTAAGTGATTCAGCAGGAGTCGCGACTTCGTGTCGCCGACAACACTGGAGCAAAGGAAATCCTTTGCATCCGTGTTCTCGGTGGTTCGGGTCGCCGCTACGCGGGCATCGGCGACATCATCGTCGCGACCGTCAAGGACGCGATCCCCGGTGCCGGCGTGAAGAAGGGTGACGTCGTCAAGGCCGTCATCGTCCGCACCGTCAAGGAGCGCCGTCGTCCGGATGGCTCGTACATCCGCTTCGACGAGAACGCCGCCGTGCTCATCAAGAACGACAACGAGCCCCGCGGTACCCGCATCTTCGGCCCGGTCGGTCGTGAGCTGCGCGACAAGAAGTTCATGAAGATCATCTCGCTGGCTCCGGAGGTGCTCTGACCATGAAGGTGAAGAAGGGCGACACGGTCGTCGTTATCGCCGGCAAGGACAAGGGCGCGAAGGGCAAGGTCATCCAGGCCTACCCGGAGACCGGCAAGGTCCTGGTCGAGGGCGTCAACCGGATCAAGAAGCACACCAAGATCACGCAGACCCAGCGGGGCGCGCAGTCTGGTGGCATCGTGACCCAGGAAGCTCCGGTCAACGTCTCCAACGTGATGGTGGTCGACTCGGACGGCAAGCCGACCCGTGTTGGTTACCGGACGAACGACGAGGGCAAGCGGGTCCGCATTTCCCGTCGTAACGGGAAGGACATCTGATCATGACTACCGCAGAGAAGATCATCCCGCGGCTCAAGACGCGCTACCGCGCCGAGGTGAAGGCCGAGCTGCAGAAGCAGTTCGACTTCTCCAACGTGATGCAGATCCCGGGCGTCGTGAAGGTCGTCGTCAACATGGGTGTCGGCGACGCCGCCCGTGACGGCAAGCTGATCGAGGGTGCCGTCAGGGACCTGTCGATCATCACCGGCCAGCGTCCCGAGGTCCGCCGGGCCCGCAAGTCCATCGCGCAGTTCAAGCTGCGTGAAGGCATGCCGATCGGTGCGCGCGTCACGCTGCGCGGCGACCGCATGTGGGAGTTCCTCGACCGTCTGCTGACGATCGCGCTGCCCCGTATCCGCGACTTCCGCGGCCTCTCGGGCAAGCAGTTCGACGGCAACGGCAACTACACGTTCGGTCTGAACGAGCAGTCGATGTTCCACGAGATCGACCCGGACGCTATCGACCGGCCTCGCGGCATGGACATCACCGTCGTCACCACCGCCACGAACGACGAGGAGGGCCGGGCGCTGCTGAAGCACCTGGGCTTCCCGTTCAAGGAGAACTGACTCGATGGCCAAGAAGGCGTTGATCAACAAGGCCGCGAAGAAGCCGAAGTTCAAGGTCCGGGGTTACACCCGGTGCCAGCGTTGCGGCCGCCCCCACGCGGTGTTCCGCAAGTTCGGCCTCTGCCGGATCTGCCTGCGCGAGATGGCTCACCGCGGTGAGCTGCCTGGCGTGAGCAAGTCCAGCTGGTAATTCCAAGCTTCATTACTTCGCTGTAGGCCCGCACACGACCGTCCTGTCCTCTCCCCCTCGGGGAGAGGGCGGGTCTGGACCCTGAGCCGGTGAACCGCAGCGAGAAAGGTTGACCAGGTCACCATGACGATGACCGATCCCATCGCAGACATGCTCACTCGTCTGCGGAACGCGAACTCGGCTTACCACGACAAGGTCGTGATGCCGCACTCCAAGATCAAGGCGAACATCGCCGAGATCCTCAAGCGCGAGGGCTACATCGCCTCGTACCGCGACGAGGACGGCGAGGTGGCCAAGAACCTGGTCGTCGAGCTGAAGTACGGCCCGAACCGTGAGCGCAGCATCGCCGGCCTCCGCCGCGTGTCCAAGCCCGGTCTGCGCGTGTACGCGAAGTCCACTGGCCTGCCCCGAGTTCTCGGTGGCCTCGGCGTGGCGATCATTTCGACCTCTGGCGGTCTCATGACCGACCGTCAGGCCAACAAGGCAGGCGTGGGCGGAGAAGTCCTCGCCTACGTTTGGTAAGGGGGAGTAGACATGTCGCGCATCGGTAAGCAGCCGATCATTGTCCCCTCCGGGGTCGACGTGAACATCGCCGGCCAGGACGTCAGCATCAAGGGCCCCAAGGGTCTCCTGACGCTCACGCTCGCTGAGCCGATCATCGTCGAGAAGGCCGAAGACGGCACTCTCGAGGTCAAGCGCCCGAACGACGAGCGGCGCAACCGCGCGCTCCACGGCCTGTCGCGCACGCTCGTGCACAACATGGTCGTCGGCGTGACCCAGGGTTACGAAAAGAAGATGGAAATCCACGGCGTCGGTTACCGCGTCGCGCTCAAGGGCTCAGAGCTCGAGTTCGCGCTCGGTTACTCGCACCCCGTCAAGGTGGAGGCCCCCGCGGGCATCACCTTCGCGGTCGAGACCCCGACCCGGTTCTCCGTCTCGGGTATCGACAAGCAGCTGGTCGGTGAGGTTGCCGCCAACATCCGCAAGCTGCGCAAGCCCGACCCGTACAAGGGTAAGGGTGTCCGGTACTCGGGCGAGAAGATCCGTCGCAAGGTCGGAAAGACGGGTAAGTGACATGAGCGAGTCGACTGTTACGAAGCGCAAGCCGGTGGGCAAGGACATCTCCACCAGGCGTCGTGTTGCGAAGGCCCGTCGCCACTTCCGCCTCCGCAAGAAGGTCAACGGCACCGCCGAGCGTCCGCGCCTGGCCGTGCACCGTTCGTCGAAGCACATCACCGTGCAGATCATCGACGACCTGAAGGGCCACACGATCGCGTCCGCTTCCTCCATGGAAGCCGACGTCCGTGCCCTGGACGGCGACAAGAAGGCCCGTGCGGCCAAGGTCGGCCAGCTGGCCGCGGCCCGCGCCAAGGACGCCGGCGTCACGGCGGTCGTGTTCGACCGCGGTGGCAACGCGTACCACGGCAGGATCGCTGCTCTGGCGGATGCCGCTCGCGAGGCGGGGCTGGAGTTCTGACAATGATCATCACTGGAATTGAGAGGGACGCCTGATGCCAGGACGTACGCGTCGCGAAGGCGGCGGGGGCGAGCGCGGAGAGCGCCGCGACCGTCGTGACGGCGGCCGCGGCGGCGCGGCCCAGGAGAAGACCCCCCACATCGAGCGCGTGGTTGCGATCAACCGCGTCTCGAAGGTGGTCAAGGGTGGTCGTCGGTTCAGCTTCACCGCGCTCGTCGTGGTGGGTGACGGCGACGGCATGGTCGGCGTCGGTTACGGCAAGGCCAAGGAAGTTCCCGCGGCCATCGCCAAGGGTGTCGAAGAGGCGAAGAAGAACTTCTTCCGCGTTCCTCGCATCGCCGGCACGATCCCGCACCCGATCACGGGCAGGAAGGCCGCCGGCGAGGTTCTGCTTCGCCCGGCATCGGCCGGTACCGGTGTCATCGCGGGTGGCGCTGTCCGCGCCGTCCTCGAGTGCGCCGGCGTGCACGACGTGCTGTCGAAGTCGCTCGGCTCCGACAACGCGATCAACATCGTGCACGCGACCGTGGCGGCCCTCAAGGGTCTGCAGCGTCCGGAAGAGGTCGCGGCCCGTCGTGGCCTGCCTCTCGAGGACGTCGCCCCCGCCGGCATGATCCGCGCTCGCGCGGGCCAGGGGGTGTGATCATGGCTCAGCTCAAGATCACTCAGGTGAAGAGCACCATCGGTACCAAGCACAACCACCGCGAGTCGATGCGCACCCTCGGGCTGCGCAAGATCCGTCAGTCGGTCGTGCGTGAGGACACCCCCCAGGTTCTCGGCCTGATCAACGCCGTGCGCCACCTGGTGGTTGTCGAGGAGGTCCAGTCGTGACCATCAAGATTCACGATCTGCGTCCGGCCCCCGGCGCCAAGACCGCCAAGACCCGCGTCGGTCGTGGTGAGGGCTCCAAGGGCAAGACCGCCGGCCGCGGTACGAAGGGCACGGGCGCTCGCAAGAACGTCTCGCCGCGCTTCGAAGGTGGCCAGATGCCGCTGCACATGCGGCTCCCGAAGCTCAAGGGCTTCAAGAACCCGTTCCGCACCGAGTACCAGGTCGTGAACGTCTCCTCGATCGCTGCCTCCTTCCCGGAGGGCGGCTCGGTGGACGTTCCCGCGCTGGTGCTGGCCGGGCTGGTCCGCAAGGGCTCGCTCGTCAAGGTGCTGGGTGACGGTGACGTCAGCGTGAAGCTGGATGTCACGGCTGACAAGTTCTCCAAGACCGCTGTGGAGAAGTTGGCGGCTGCTGGTGGGTCTTCCACCGTGGCTTCCTGATTGCCGCTGGTAGTTGTCTGAAGGGCCCTGAGGCTTTTGCCTTGGGGCCCTTTGGCGTTGGGGTGGTTGGGGCGGCGACCTTGTGCTGTGGTCGGCTTGCGGGCGGCCTGGTCGCCTTGCGTGCTTCCCCTGGGGGCGCTGCCCCCAGACCCCCGGCAATCTGATCAGGGGGTCCACGCCGTGCGTGGGTAGATGGCACGCCTGTTGCTGTGGGCGGCTGCCTGTTGCTTTGAGGGTTGCGGTGGCGGTGGGGTCCCATCACGAGCCGAGCCAAGAGCGGGCCACACCTGAGGGGTGAGGTCAAGTCGACGAAAAGCGTGTCGACTTGACCTCACCCCTCAGGTGCAGCAAGAGCTATGGCGCGACTCGTGATGGGACCCCACCGCCTGGCCCGCGCGGTAAGGACGGCTCGCCTACGGCTTCGCTGCGATCATGTGGGGTTCGCTTTGCGGGTATTTCTTTGGGAACTTTGAGGCGTCTGCTGACGTTCGCGGACGGCGTAATTGCTGCTCGTAGCACGGATTTGTGGGGTGTGCTACCCCGGATGGCCTAGTGGTTCCGTCAGAGATCAACGAGTTGGAACCTGTGATTGGCCACTGGGTACGGGCTGGTCCTGGAGGGCTGTTAGAGTCGCGGGCTGAACCCGGATGTCCTCCGGGTTGCTTGGTCGTGGCTACCTGACTCGGCCTGCCAACTACCGCATGTGCCGGTCCCTGGGGGTCGGCAACGCTCAGGAGGTTCGCGTGCTCGGCGCATTCCGCTCGGCTCTCGCGACGCCGGATCTACGCAAGAAGATCCTGTTTACGCTCGGGATCATCGTTGTGTATCGGCTTGGCGCGACCATGCCCGCGCCGGGCGTTTCCTTCAAGAACGTGCGGGCTTGTGCCGAGCAGCTTGAAGGCCAGAACATCTACTCGCTGATCAACCTGTTCAGCGGTGGTGCACTGCTCAACCTGTCCGTGTTCGCGCTGGGCATCATGCCCTACATCACCGCGAGCATCATTATTCAGCTGCTCACCGTGGTCATCCCGCGGTTCGAGCAGTTGAAGAAGGAAGGCCAGGCTGGTCAGGGCAAGCTCACGCAGTACACGCGGTACCTGACGATCGGGCTTGCGATCCTGCAGTCGACCGGCCTCGTTGCCCTCGCCGTGCGCGGGCAGCTGTTCGGTGAGTGCGACCAGGACGTCATCCCGAACAAGGACAGCATCTTCACGCTGGTCGTGCTGGTCATCACCATGACCGCCGGTACCTCGGTCATCATGTGGCTGGGTGAGCTGATCACCGAGAAGGGCATCGGCAACGGCATGTCGTTGCTGATCTTCACCGGTATCGCCGCCCGCATCCCGGCCGAGGGCAAGAACATCCTCGACAAGAGTGGCCTCACCTTCACGCTCGTGTGCGTCGCCGCTCTGGTCATCATCGCGAGCGTCATCTACGTCGAGCAGGCTCAGCGTCGCATTCCGGTGCAGTACGCCAAGCGCATGATCGGCCGCCGCATGTACGGCGGTACGTCGACGTACCTTCCCCTCAAGGTGAACCAGGCCGGCGTCATCCCGGTCATCTTCGCCTCTTCGCTGCTGTACCTGCCGGACCTGGTCGTGCGCCTTACCCAGGGCACCTCCACCGAGCAGAACTGGTTCTCGACGTTCGTTCAGACCTACCTGGTCAAGCAGTCGAGCTGGGTGCACATCGCCTCGTACTTCCTGCTGATCGTCTTCTTCACGTACTTCTACGTCGGCATCACGTTCAACCCGGACGAGCGTGCTGACGAGATGAAGAAGTTCGGTGGCTTCATCCCCGGCATCCGCCCCGGTCGCCCCACCGCCGAGTACCTCAAGTTCGTCCTGGGCCGCATCACGCTGCCCGGTTCGCTCTACCTCGGCATCGTGGCGATCCTGCCGAACCTGTTCCTGGACCTGACCGGTGACGGCCAGAACCAGAACTTCCCGTTCGGCGGCACCGCGGTTCTGATCATGGTCGGTGTCGGTCTCGACACCGTGAAGCAGATCGAGAGCCAGCTCATGCAGCGCAATTACGAAGGGTTCCTCCGCTAGATGCGACTCGTTCTCGTTGGCCCGCCCGGTGCGGGCAAGGGCACCCAGGCCGAAGTTCTGAGCCGCAAGCTCGGCGTGCCGCACATCTCGACGGGCGACCTCTTCCGGTCACACATCAGCAACCAGACCGAGCTCGGGCTGGAGGTGCAGAGCATCCTCGACGAGGGCGCTCTCGTGCCGGACTCCATCACGAACGAGATGGTGCGCAAGCGTTTGGCCGAGTCCGACGCCGCGGACGGGTTCCTGCTCGACGGGTTCCCCCGCAACGTCGCCCAGGCCGACAAGCTGGGCGAGTTCCTGGCTGTCGGTGGCCACTCGCTCGACGCGGTGCTGGAGTTCCGGGTCGACGAGGACGTCGTGGTGGAGCGGTTGCTCGCGCGTGGCCGTACGGATGACAAGGAAGAGGTCATCCGTCACCGCCAGCAGGTGTACCGCAACGAGACCGCGCCGCTGCTGAGCTACTACGCGGAGAAGGTCATCTCCATCGACGCGGTGGGCGAGATCGACGAGATCAGCGAACGGGCACTCGCCGCGCTGAACGAGAAGTGACCGGCGGGCTGGTCGACCGGCTCCGTTCCGTCGTCACACGTGCAACAGATCGTGAAGGCATGAGCAAGATCGAGATCAAGACCCGCGGCCAGCTGGAGGCCATGCGCGCCTCCGGCCTGGTCGTGGCACGGGCGTTGCAGAACGTCGTGGACGCGGTGAAGCCCGGCGTGTCCACCTGGGACCTCGACGAGATCGCCGAGCAGACCATCCGCGACGCCGGCGCCGTCCCGTCCTTCAAGGGCTACCACGGCTTCCCGGCGAGCATCTGCGCGTCGGTGAACGAGCAGATCGTCCACGGCATCCCCAGCAAGACGCAGGTGCTGGCCGAGGGCGACCTGATCTCCATCGACTGCGGCGCGATCCTCGACGACTGGCACGGCGACTCGGCCGTCACGGTCGGCGTCGGCGAGCTGTCTCCCGCGGACCACAAGCTGTCCGAGGCGACCAGGCTGTCGATGCTCGCGGGCATCGAGGCCGCGCTGCCCGGCGGCCGGCTCACGGACATCTCGTTCGCCATCGAGTCCTCCGCCATCGAGTCGGGGGAGCGCGACGGCATCGAGTACGGCGTCGTCGCGGACTACGGCGGCCACGGCATCGGCTCCAAGATGCACATGGAGCCGTTCCTGCCGAACTTCGGCAAGCCCGGCAAGGGCCCGAGGCTCAAGGTCGGCATGGCCATCGCGATCGAGCCGATGCTCACGCTCGGCACGGACGACTCCCAGGAGTTGGAGGACGGCTGGACCGTCGTCACGCTCGACGGCACGCGTGCCGCCCACTGGGAGCACAGCGTCGCGATCACCGAGGACGGCCCCTGGGTGCTCACCGCACCCGAGTAAAGCCAAGCGCCCCAACGTTTTCGGACGTAGCCCCGTTCGCCCTGCGGTGAACGGGGCTATTTCGTTTGTCAGGCCCGATACGGTCGAGGTTGACGAGCGAGTCCAATGCTTGGGGGCATTGTGGGGGTAACCCGTTTCGTCCTGTCCGCCCTTCTGATTCCACTTGCAGGCTGTGCTGCCTCTAAGCCGGCCACCGATCTCACCTACCAGGACGTGCCGGCGGAGCGCATCGCCGACCGGATCTTCCTGGCCGACGCCATCGCCGCGGCGGAGGGCTGCCGACCGCCGTTCTCCGACGTCATCGTGCGGCGTCCGAACTTCGTCAGTCCGCCGCCGGCCGTCGACGGCGGGTGCGGGGGAAGTGTTCGTGCCGCCGCCTCGTGGGAGTACGTGGACGCAGTGAGTCGCATCACGGCGCTGCACGACGTCGTCGTACGGGAGTGGGACGTCCTGCTCCGGTCCGGGCCGGAGGCCGCCGAGACGCGGGCCACCGGGGCGACGCTGCTGCACTGCCTCGACCGCGCCGGGTTCACGCAGCGGGGGCCAGGCGATCCGAGTCCGGAGAGCTACGGCGTCGGATCCGGCGACGCCGCGCTCAACAACGCAGCTCAGCACTGTTCGGACGAGACCGGGTACGGGTCGAGGACCGCCGCTCAGCGCCTGCGGACGCTGAAGTCGGTGCTCGGCAGGCACGAGTCCGAGATCAACGACATCGTGCGCCTGAAGCCGGTGCTCGAACGGGGTATGCAGCCCTCCACGGGCGCTGAGAGGACCCGATTTGGGTTGCCGCAGTGAGCTGCGTACACTGGTCAGGTGGCGCACCAGTCGCGCCGGTTCAGTCGTGCCCTCCGAGGTCAGATCGAACCGGGGTGGCGCGCGTCCAAAGGTTAATATCACCGTCACGAAACGCGGAGGACATGGGCAAGAAGGACGGGGCCATTGAGGTCGAGGGCCGCGTAGTCGAGCCGCTCCCCAACGCGATGTTCAGGGTCGAGTTGGAGAACGGTCACAAGGTACTCGCGCACATCAGCGGCAAGATGCGACAGCACTACATCCGCATCCTCCCTGAGGACCGGGTTGTCGTGGAGCTCTCGCCCTACGACCTGTCCCGCGGGCGCATCGTCTACCGCTACAAGTGACCTCCAGTAGCAGGAGATCTCAGGCGTGAAGGTTCAGCCGAGCGTCAAGAAGATCTGCGACAAGTGCAAGGTGATCCGCCGTCACGGCCGGGTCATGGTGATCTGCGAGAACCTGCGCCACAAGCAGCGCCAGGGCTGAGCAGTTCCACTCGCGCTCGTCGAGGTCTTTCGATGACGCAGTAACGAGAAACTCCTCGCACCTACCGCACGGGCTCCATGCGTGCGGACACCCCCGGATTCCAGGCCGGGGCCGGGACGCCGGCTGTGAGAGCAGCCGGAACGACAGACAGCGAGTCAGTCACCGGAATTGGGCGAGGAGCAGACCTGGAAGTAACCGACAGGAGTTAATCGCCACATGGCACGACTCGCTGGCGTCGACCTCCCCCGCGAAAAGCGGATGGAGATCGCGCTCACCTACATCTTCGGCATCGGTCGTACGCGCTCCAAGGAGCTGCTCACCGCCACGGAGATCTCCCCGGACCTCCGGGTGAAGGATCTGACGGACGACGACCTCGCCAAGCTGCGGGACCACATCGAGACGAACTACAAGGTCGAGGGTGACCTTCGCCGTGAGGTCGCGGCCGACATCCGTCGCAAGATGGAGATCGGCTGCTACGAGGGTCTTCGGCACCGTCGCGGCCTGCCCGTTCGTGGGCAGCGCACGAAGACGAACGCCCGTACCCGCAAGGGTCCGAAGAAGACCGTGGCCGGCAAGAAGAAGGCCGGCAAGAAGTAAGACCTCGCGTCTGCTGCCCTCAACTTAGGAGTTCGTTTTGCCACCCAAGTCCCGCACGGGCGCCGGGGTCAAGAAGATCCGGCGCAAGGAAAAGAAGAACGTCTCGCACGGCCAGGCGCACATCAAGAGCACGTTCAACAACACCATCGTGTCCATCACGGACCCGCTGGGCAACGTGATCAGCTGGGCGTCCGCCGGCCACGTGGGCTTCAAGGGCTCGCGCAAGTCCACGCCGTTCGCGGCGCAGATGGCTGCCGAGAACGCCGCCCGCAAGGCCGCCGAGCACGGCATGCGCAAGGTGGACGTGTTCGTCAAGGGTCCCGGCTCCGGCCGTGAGACCGCGATCCGTTCGCTGCAGGCCGCCGGTCTCGAGGTCGGCACCATCCAGGACGTGACCCCGCAGCCCCACAACGGCTGCCGCCCGCCCAAGCGGCGCCGGGTCTGAGGCACGGGGAGGAGTAAGAACTAATGGCTCGTTATACGGGACCCGCGACGCGCATCTCGCGTCGTCTGAAGGTTGACCTCGTTGGTGGGGACCAGGCCTTCGAGCGCCGTCCGTACCCGCCCGGCCAGCACGGTCGTGGCCGGGTCAAGGAGTCCGAGTACCTGCTGCAGCTCCAGGAGAAGCAGAAGGCTCGTTACACCTACGGCGTGCTCGAGAAGCAGTTCGTCCGTTACTACAAGGAAGCGGTTCGCCGCCCGGGCAAGACCGGCGAGAACCTGCTCCAGATCCTCGAGGCTCGCCTCGACAACGTGGTGTACCGCGCGGGCCTCGCCCGCACGCGTCGCCAGGCTCGCCAGCTGGTCGCGCACGGTCACTTCCTGGTCAACGGCCAGAAGGTGAACATCCCGAGCTACCAGGTGTCGAAGTTCGACATCATCGACGTGAAGCCGAAGTCCATGCCGACGCTGCCCTTCGAGGCTGCTCGCGCGTCCTTCGGTGACCGCCCGATTCCCGCTTGGCTGCAGGTCGTGTCCTCGAACCTGCGCATCCTCGTGCACCAGCTGCCCGAGCGCGCGCAGATCGACACGCCTGTCACCGAGCAGCTCATCGTCGAGCTCTACTCGAAGTGATCCTCTCCGAGCCACCGTCTCTTGTGGACGGTGGCTCGGGTCGGGTCCCGCATCGGCGCGAAGGGTGTGCCGAGTGCGTTTGCCGGTCCTCGTGGCTGGCTGAAGTTGGCGGCGTCAAATAGCGGGCGTCGTTGTCGGAAAGGTAGAACCCAGTGCTGATTTCCCAGCGCCCCTCGCTCGCCGAGGAAGCGGTCTCCGAGACCCGTTCCCGGTTCGTCATCGAACCGCTGGAGCCGGGCTTCGGTTACACGCTCGGCAACTCGATTCGCCGCACGCTGCTCTCGTCGATCCCCGGTGCTGCTGTCACGAGCATCCGCATCGACGGCGTGCTGCACGAGTTCACCACGGTTCCCGGGGTGAAGGAGGACGTCACCGACGTCATCCTGAACCTCAAGGAGCTCGTCGTCTCGTCCGAAGAGGACGAGCCGGTGACCATGTACCTGCGCAAGCAGGGCCCCGGTGTGGTGACCGCGGGCGACATCGTGCCTCCGGCCGGTGTCACCGTGCACAACCCCGACCTGCACATCGCCACCCTGAACGGCAAGGGCAAGCTGGAGATCGAGCTCGTCGTCGAGCGCGGTCGCGGCTACGTCCCGGCTGTCCAGAACAAGCAGGCGGGCGCCGAGATCGGCCGCATCCCCGTCGACTCGATCTACTCGCCGGTTCTCAAGGTGACGTACAAGGTCGAGGCCACTCGTGTCGAGCAGCGTACGGACTTCGACAAGCTGATCCTCGACGTGGAGAGCAAGCCCTCGATCACTCCGAGGGACGCAGTCGCCTCCGCGGGTAAGACCCTGGTTGAGCTGTTCGGCCTCGCTCGCGAGCTGAACATCGACGCCGAGGGCATCGAGATCGGCCCGTCGCCGGCCGAGGCTGACACCATCGCCGCGTTCGCGATGCCTATCGAGGATCTGGACCTCACGGTCCGTTCCTACAACTGCTTGAAGCGGGAAGGCATCCACACCGTCGGCGAGCTCGTGTCGCGCAGCGAGGCGGACCTGCTGGACATCCGCAACTTCGGTGCGAAGTCGATCGACGAGGTCAAGATGAAGCTCGTCGGTCTCGGCCTCGCGCTGAAGGACTCGCCTCCTGGGTTCGACCCGTCCGCGGCTGCTGCCGACTACCACCCCGGTGACACGGGCTGGGGCGCCGGTACCGGCCTGGACCCGCACGACGACGGTCAGGACTACGCGGAGACCGAGCAGCTCTGACGCTCTGATTCAGAGCTAGAGGATCTCTTTTAGTAACTACAGGAGCAAGCGATGCCCACCCCTACCAAGGGCCCCCGGCTCGGTGGGTCTCCGGCGCACGAGCGGCTGCTGCTCGCCAACCTGGCGACGGCGTTGTTCCAGCACGGCCGGATCAAGACCACTGAGACGAAGGCGAAGCGGCTGCGTCCGTACGCCGAGAAGATCATTTCCAAGGCCAAGGCCGGCGACCTGCACAACCGTCGCGAGATCATGAAGCTGATCCGCGACAAGGACGTCGTGCACAAGCTGATCGCCGAGATCGGTCCGTTCTTCAGCGACCGTTCCGGTGGCTACACCCGCATCACCAAGACGCTGGCGCGCAAGGGCGACAACGCCCCCATGGCCATCATCGAGCTGGTGCAGCAGAAGCTCGTCTCCACCGAGGCCGAGGCTGCGCGCAAGACCAAGTTCGCCAAGGACGAGAAGCCGGCCGCCGAGGTCGTCGACCAGGACGCTGACGCGCCCGAGTCCGCGACGAAGGACGCCGCCGACGAGCCCGCCGAGGGCGCTGTCGAGGTTGACGGCGAGCCGTCGGCCGAGGACGTCAAGGCAGAAGAGGCCAAGGACAAGAAGGACGAGTCCTGAGCAGTTCTCCTGCTGACGAGCCCGTCGCTCCCCTTGCTGGGGGCGGCGGGCTCGTTCGTGTGCGGTTCGACCTCGGGTACGACGGCACTGAGTTCTCCGGATGGGCCCGGCAGCCTTCCCGGCGGACTGTCTGCGGCGTTCTAGAGGACACGCTGTCGATGGTGCTGCGCGAGGACGTCTCGCTGACCGTCGCCGGGCGCACCGATGCGGGGGTGCACGCCTCCGGGCAGGTCGCTCACGCCGATCTGCCTGGTTCTGTTGATGTTGGTGCGTTGCCGAAGCGGTTGGCTCGGGCGTTGCCGTCGGATGTCCGGGTGTTTTCTGCTCGGGTGGTGCCTGCTGCGTTTGACGCTCGGTTCTCTGCCTTGCGGCGGCACTACGAGTACCGGGTTGCGGATGCTGACTTCGGGGCGCATCCGTTGCGGCGGTTGGACACCCTTGCCTGGCCTCGTCCGCTGGACGTTTCCGCCATGAATGTGGCTGCTGGGCTTTTGTTGGGGGAGCACGACTTTTGCGCCTTTTGCAAGCGGCGTGACGGGGCTACGACCATCCGGGAGCTGCAGCGGCTTGAGCTGGTGCGGTCTGAGGTGGATGGGGTTGTCACGGCGTTCGTTTCTGCTGATGCGTTCTGCCACTCGATGGTTCGGTCGCTCGTTGGGGCGTTGCTGGCTGTTGGGGAGGGGCGGAAGGCGGTTGAGTGGCCTGCTGGGCTTTTGTCGCTGTCTGGGCGGGCCAGTGGGGTGACTGTGGCTCCGGCGCACGGGTTGTCGTTGGTGCGGGTGGATTTCCCTGGGGATGGGGAGTTGGCGGCTCGGGCTGAGGCGACTCGGCGGGTTCGTACGTTGGAGCGTTGACGCGTCGGTTGGGGTGGGTTGTCTCCCTGGTGCGCTGGCGGGTTCCTGTTTGTTGTTCGTAGGTGGGCGCGTTGCGTACTTGTGTGGCGGCTGGTTCCTGGGGGACTCCGCCCCCCAGACCCCCCACAATCTGATCAAAGACCGGCCCGCGCCATGCGTGGGTTGATGGCACGCCTGTTGCTTTGGGCGGAGTTGCGTTGCTTAGAGGG
>NZ_FNET01000029.1 GCF_900100275.1 Lentzea albidocapillata subsp. violacea | reverse complement strand
CCTCGACACCCTGCACAACTGCTGGGAGTCGGTGCGCCACGGCACTACACCCACGATCGAAGTGATCAGCGGCCTCACCGGCGGCGCTCTGCTGACCGCTCTGCTCGTTCGGTTCGCGATCGTCGGTGCACGCAGCGCCCGGCAACGAGCCCACGCCCGCGAGGAACACCGCTCGGTGCTGCGCCTCGCCGGACGACGTGAACCCGGAGCACATCCCACGGTGTGGCTCGACCACGACCGGCCACTCGCGTTCAGCCTCCCCGGCAAACCAGGTCTCGTGGTCGCCACGGAAGGACTCCGCCGCCACCTGACGCCCGAAGAGGTCGATGCCGTCCTCGACCACGAGCGAGCACACCTCAACGGACGCCATCACCTGCTGGTCGCTGCCGCGGACGCGGTAGCCGCCGCCCTGCCGATCCTCCCCCTGTTCACGCGGGCGGCAAGCTCGATCCGTGAGCTCGTCGAGATGTCCGCCGACCTGGCCGCCGCGCGCACCCACGGCGCCGACACCGTCCGCGCCGCGCTGTTGCGGGTGTCGTGCCATGGCGCTCCCGACTCCGCGCTCGCGATGAGCAGGGACGCGCTGGACATCCGGCTGGACCGCCTGCGGTGGCGCAGCCGGATGCCGAACCGCACGCGCAGGCTGCTCTCCAGCGGAATCGCGAGCATCACCGCCATGGCACTGCCCGTCGTCACCGCGTCCGCAGCGATGTTCGCGCTGATGCTGCTGACCTGTTCGCCGAGCTGACACCGCACCGTCTCGTGTGTGGCCGGCACCGCGTGACCGGGTACCCGTGATCCGCCGGAGCGAGTGCCTCGGCGCCGGGAGGTGACATGAGTGCTCAGCTCGACGTCAGCTTCCTCACCTGGATGCTGACCGACGGATCGCGTTCGGGATCTGGTTCACGCTGCATTACTGCGGCGGGCCGGGCACGGAGTTCTTCGCTGGGCTACCTGGTCGAGAAAAGCTGATCACAGCGCGGCGAGGGTGTCGCGGCAGAGCTGCAACTCCTCGCGCGGGCGCACCACGAGCACCGGAACCACGGCGTCCGGCGGGCTGACGGGCCCGTCACCGTCCGTTCCGGCAGTCAGGTCTCGCGGGATGTCGAGCAGGGACAGGCCGGCCACGACGTCGGCGCGGACCTCGGGCTGGTCCCAGCCGATCTCGCCGGTGAACACCAGCGCGTCGAGCCGGTCCAGTGAGGTGGCCGCGGCGGCGAGTTCGCGGCGCACGCGGTGGGCGAACACGCGCAGCGCCAGTGCTGCGGCCGGGTCCTCCCCCGCGGCGGCGACCAGGTCGCGCGTGTCGCCCGACCGCCCGCCGGACAGCCCCAGGAGGCCGGACTCGTGGTTGAGGCCGTGTTCGAGGGCGTCGAGGTCGATCCCGTTGCGCAGCAGCCACAGCAGCATCCCGGGGTCGACGCTGCCCGAGCGCTTCGACATGGGCACGCCCTCCAGCGGCGTGAAGCCCATGGAGGTGTCGACGCTGCGCCCGTCGCGCACCGCGCACACCGAGCAGCCACCGCCCAGGTGGGTCATCAGCACGCTGAGCCCGTCGGCGGACCGCTCCAGCAGCACGGCGGCGCGGTCCAGCGCCCACCGGTAGGACAGGCCGTGGAAGCCGTAGCGGCGCAGGCCGTACCGCTCCCGCCACTCGGCGGGCAGCGGGTAGGTGGCGGCGACCTCCGGCAGGTCGGTGTGGAACGCGGTGTCCGGGCACAGCACGTGCGATACGCCGGACAACCTCTCGCGCAGCACCTCGAGCAGCCGTAGCGCGGGCGGCACGTGCAGCGGCGCCAACGCCTCGGCGCGGTGGGCCGCGGCGATGGCGTCGTCGTCCACCAGGGTCGGCGCGCGCAGGCCGGGGCCGCCGTGCACGAGCCGGTGGCCGGCCGCGACGACGTCGTCCGCGCCGTCCAGCAGGTCGTCCAGAGCGCGGCGGGCTTCGTCGGCGTCCGGTGGGCCCTCCACGTCGACGGAGTCCAGGACCTCTTCGGAGCCGGTGTCGACCAGGTGCGCCTTGAGGCTGTTCGAACCGGCGTTGACGGTCAGGACCGTGCTCATGCGCCCCACCGCCAGTCGGTGATCTCCTCGGGGTCCACGCCGTCACGATGCGCTGCCGCACGCAGTTCGTCGCGTTCGGCGAGCAGGCGCTCGGCCTGGTCGCCGTCGTGGCCGGTGCGGCGCAGCGCGTCGGCGGCGAGGTCGTGGCGGCTCATCCGGTTGCTCACGAGCAGGTCGTACGGCGTGGTCGTGGTGCCCTCCTCCCGGTAGCCGTGGACGTGGAACCGCTGCGTGCCGGGGCGGCCGTGCAGCGTCTCGTGCACCGCGGAGGGATAACCGTGGAAGCCGAACACCACCGGCACGTCCTCTCCGAAGCACGCGGTGAAGTCCTCGTCGGACAGACCGTGCGGGTGGCGGTCGGCGGGCGCCAGCGACAGCAGGTCCACCACGTTGACCACCTGGACGGCCAGGGCAGGCGCGCGATCGCGCAGGATCGACGCCGCCGCCAGCACCTCGACGGTGGGGATGCCGCCCGCGCACGCCAGCACGACGTCCGGGTCACCGCCGGTCGAAGCCCACTCCCACACGCCCGCGCCCGCCGCGCAGTGCCGCTCCGCGGCGTCCAGGTCCAGCCACTGCGCGCCCGCGTTCTTGCCCGCCACCACCAGGTTGATCCGATCGGTGGAGGCAAGGCAGTCCCGCAGGGTCACCAGCAGGGTGTTGGCGTCCGGCGGCAGGTAGATCCGGGCCGTGGAGGCCTTCTTGGTGAGCAGGTTGTTGATGAAGCCGGGGCCCTGGTGGCTGTAGCCGTTGTGCTCCTGCCGCCAGCCCTCACTGGTGAGCAGGTAGTTCAGGCTCGCCACCGGCTCCCGCCACGGCACCTCACCCGCCATCTTGAGAAACTTGGCGTACTGGTTGACCATGCTGTCCACGATCGAGGCGAACGCCTCGTAGCACGGGAACAGCCCGTGCCGCCCGGTCAGCAGATAACCCTGGAGCCAGCCCTGGCACAGATGCTCCGAGAGCACCTCCATCACCCGCCCGCCGGGCGCGACGTGCTCGGCGGTGTCGGGTAGAGGCCAGGTGAACGCCCGGTCGGTCGCGTCCAGCAGCGCGCCGAGCTTGTTGGACTCCAGCTCGTCGGGGCACACCACGCGGAAGTCGCGGCGGTCCTCGGTGGCGCGCACCAGCTCCGCCAGCCACTCCCCCGCCGTTCCCGTCGCGCTCGCCGGCCCGCTGCCCGGCTTGAGCACCTCCACGGCGAACCGCGCCACGCCGGGCAGCGGCAGGTCCCGGCGCAGCCGGCCACCGTTGGCCTCGGGTACCCGCCCCAGGCGCAGCTGTTCCGGCGGCAGCTCGGCCAGCAGGTCGTCGTGCGGGCGGCCGTCGGCGTCGAACAGCTCCTCGGGCCGGTAGGACCGCAGCCACCGCTCGAGCAGCGCAAGCTCCGCGTCGTCCTCGTGCACGCCGCCCAACGGCACCTGGTGAGCGCGGAAGGTCCCCTCCAGCGGCTTCCCTTCGGCGTCGTGCTCGGGAACGCCCCAGCCCTTCGGGGACCGCAGTACCAGCATCGGCCACACCGCCCGCTCGCCAGGCCGCCACCGCTCCCGCACCGCGGCGATCTCGGCATGCGCCAAGTCCAACGTCTCGGTCAGCAGCGCGTCCGGGTCGTCCGTCCGGGTCACGTCCACCACGTAGGGCGACCAGCCGGCGCCGCTGAAGTAGGCCACCAGCTCCTCGTCGTCCATGCAGCCGTAGATCGTGGGCGAGGAGATCTTGTATCCGTTCACGTGCAGGACGGGCAGCACCGCGCCGTCGGTGCGCGGGGACAGGTACTTGCCGGCGTGCCACGCACCGGCCGTGGGACCGGTCTCCGCCTCACCGTCACCGACCAGGCACGCCACCAGCAGGTCCGGCTTGTCCAGGGCCGCGCCGAACGCCGTCGCCAGCGCATAGCCCAGCTCCCCGCCCTCGTGGATCACTCCCGGCACCTCCGGGGACAGGTGGCTGGGGAAGCCGCCCGGCCAGGAGAACCGGCGCACCAGCTCCGCCAATCCGGCGCCGTCCCGCGACAGCGCCGGGTCCAGCTCCGCGTGCGTGCCCTCCAGCCACAGGTTCGCGTGCACGGCCGGCGCGCCGTGGCCGGGACCGGTGACCAGCAGCGCCCGCTGCCCGGTCCGCCGTACCAGGCCGTTGAGGCCGCCGTAGAGGAAGGTGATGCCGGGACAGGTGCCCCAATGGCCCAGCAGCCTCGGCTTGAGGTGTTCCCGCCGCAACGGCTCCCGCAGCAGCACGTTGTCCTTCAGGTAGATCATCGCCGCCGCGGCGTAGTCGCAGGCGCGCCGGTAGCGGCGCGCGGTGTCGGCAGCAGCCTGCGCCGTCGTCGTCATGCGACCGGGTTACCCGCCGGCCCCACCGGGCCACACGCCGCATGCCCGCCGAGCGCCGTTTTCGTCTGCGGCTGACGGGTAGCCGTTTGGTATGGCTCGTTCATTTCGCGACCGCAGCGACGCGGGCCGGGTGCTGGCCGGCCTGCTCGGCCACTATCACGCCCGTGACGACGTGATCGTCCTAGGCCTGCCCCGCGGCGGTGTACCGGTCGCCTACGAGGTGGCCGCCGCGCTGGACGCTCCACTGGACGTGTTCGTCGTGCGCAAGCTCGGCCTGCCCGAGCACCCCGAACTCGCCATGGGCGCTATCGCCAGTGGCGGCGTCACGGTGCTCAACGACGACGTCGTGCGCGGCCACGACGTGCCTGCCGAGGTGATCCGCGAGGTCGCCGAGGACGAGGGCCGCGAGTTGGCCAGGCGGGAACGCGTCTACCGCGATGACCGGCCGATGATCGACCTGGCCGGGCAGGTCGTGATTCTGGTCGATGACGGCCTGGCGACCGGCGCGAGCATGCGTGCCGCGGTCCAGGCGGTACGCGCGTTGCGGCCGGCGCGTCTCGTGGTCGCGGTGCCGGCGGCGTCCGCGTCGACCTGCGCGGAGTTCAGGCGTGAGGTCGACGAGGTGGTGTGCGCGACGACGCCCTCGCCGTTCTTCGCCGTGGGCCAGGCGTACTGGAGTTTCACCCAGACCAGCGACGAGCAGGTCCGCCGGCTCCTGGCCAGTCCACGACTGGGCGCGGGCGGCGAGTCCGAAGTGGAGGTTGTGCGCGCGGCGGCGGTTCCGGTCGAGAACGGGGTTCCTTCCGCGGACGTGTTGTCGGCCATCGTCGGTGACGCGCGGCTCGTGCTGATCGGCGAAGCCACGCACGGCACACACGAGTTCTACGCCGCGCGCGCCGCGATGACGCGCTATCTCATCGAGCACAAGGGGTTCCGCGCTGTCGCGGTCGAGGCGGACTGGCCGGACGCCTATCGCGTCAACCGCTACGTCCGGGCACGCGGCGACGACCGCACCGCCGAGGAGTCACTGCGGAGCTTCAAGCGCTTCCCGGCGTGGATGTGGCGCAACACCGACGTACTCGACTTCGTGACCTGGCTGCGCGAGCACAACGACCGCGGCGCCGGACCGGACAAGGCCGGTTTCTACGGGCTGGACCTGTACAGCCTGCACCGGTCCGCGGACGAGGTCGTCTCCTACCTGCGCACTGTCGACCCGCAGGCCGCTGAGCGCGCGCGTGAACGCTATTCGTGCCTGGACCACCACGGTGATGACGGACAGGCCTACGGCCGGGCGGCCGCGTTCGGCGCGGGCGAGGAGTGCGAACGGCAGGTCGTCGCGCAACTGCTGGATCTGCAACGCCACGCCCACGAGTTCGCCCGCCGGGACGGTCTGCTGGCCGAGGACGAGGCGTTCCACGCCGAGCGCAACGCCCGCCTGGTGCAGGCAGCGGAACGCTACTACCGCACCATGTTCCGCGGACGCGTGTCGTCGTGGAACCTGCGTGACGAGCACATGGCCGAGACCCTCGACGCGCTGACCGAGCATCTCGAAGACCAGCGCGGCGAGCCCGCCAAGATCGTGGTGTGGGCGCACAACTCCCACCTCGGCGACGCCGCCGCCACCGAGGTTTCCGCCCAGGGCGAGTTCAACGTCGGCCAGCTGGTCCGCGAACGGCATCCCGGCGAGAGCCGGCTGATCGGCTTCACCACCTACACCGGCACCGTCACCGCGGCCGACGACTGGGGCGCACCGGCCGACCGCAAGCACGTGCGGCCCGCACTGCGGGGCAGCGTCGAGAGACTGTTCCACGAGACCGGCCAGAAGGAGTTCCTCCTGGACCTGGCCGCCGCGCCCAACACGGCCGACGTCCTCGGTTCGGCCCGGCTGGAACGTGCCATCGGCGTGATCTACCGGCCGCACACCGAACGCGTCAGCCACTACTTCCGGGCCCGCCTGGCCGACCAGTTCGACGCCGTGATCCACATCGACGAGACCAGCGCGCTCGACCCACTCGAGCGCACCGCCCGCTGGGAGGAGGGTGAAGTCCCGGAGAGCTACCCGCACGCCGTCTGATGGAGCAACGGAGACTGTCATGGCTCAACTCGTCCGAGACCTGACGACCACACCGCGCATCGTGACCGGCCCCGACTCCGTCCTGGGCAAGGTCAGCGCCGCGCCTGGGAACACCTGATGTCCACACCTGTGTCCGCGACCGGTCGCGGCGCGGTCGTCGCCGGGTTCGACGGCTCATCGCAGGCGCGCCAGGCGGTGCTGTGGGCCGCGCGGGAGGCGGCGAACCGGCAGCGCGAACTCGTCGTGGTGAACGCGATCCGCGGCGCGTACCCCGAGCTGACGGTGAACCCTGGCGCCGTGGCGCTGCCGGGTGCGGTAACCGAGGAGGCGCCGCTCGAGCGCGCGGAGCACGAGCTGGCCGTTGTCGTGGCGGAGTGTGCGCGGGTAGCCCCGGACATCGACGTGCGGCCGCATGTCGTCTACGGCCATCCCACCGAGGTGCTCAGCAGGGTTGCCGAGGAAGCGGTCCTGCTCGTGGTGGGCCCGGTGGGAACCACGGGGCTGACCCGCGCCCTGCTCGGCTCGGTCGCCGCGGATCTGGTGCACACCACCACAACGCCGGTCGTCGTGGCACGCGACGAAACGATCGACGAGGGCCAGGTGGTGGTCGGTGTGGACGGCTCGGACGTCAGCGCATCCGCGATCGGCTTCGGCTTCGACTTCGCCGCCCGCCACGGCTGCGACCTGCTCGCGGTGCACGCCGTCACGGATCGGCCGATGGATCTGGCGACGGAGACCGCGCAGTGGCGCGAGATACGCGACCACGCCGACACGGTCCTCGCCGCCACGCTCGCCGGTCATGGTGAGCGCTATCCGGACGTCAAGGTGACGCGGACGGTGTCGTTCGACAGTCCCGCACAGGCGCTGCTCAACCAGGCCACCAATGCCGTGCTGCTGGTGGTGGGCAGCCACGGGCGTGGCGCGGTACGCCGCGCGCTGCTCGGATCGGTCAGCCACGCACTGGTCTACCACGCACCGTGTTCGGTCGCCGTGCTGCGTCGTGGCCAGGAGAAGGGAGAGCGGCTGTGAGCACCGTGGGACGCACCGTCGCCCGCAAGCTCATCGACACCCATCTCGTCGACGGCGAGCCCACCCCCGGCATGGAGATCGGGCTCGTGGTGGACCAGACCCTCACCCAGGACGCGACCGGCACGCTGGTGATGCAGGAACTCGAAGCACTCGGCCTGGAGCGGGTGCGGACCGAGGTGAGCGTGCAGTACGTCGACCACAACCTGGTGCAGGCCGACGAGCGCAACGCCGAGGACCACGAGTTCCTCCGCTCGGCGTGCCGCCGCTACGGGATCTGGTTCTCCAAGCCCGGCAACGGTGTCTCCCATCCCGTGCACATGCAGCGGTTCGGTGTACCGGGAAAGACACTGGCGGGGTCGGACTCGCACACCTGCGCCGCCGGAGCACTGGGCATGCTGGCGATCGGATCCGGCGGGCTTGAAGTCGCACTGGCGATGGCGGGCGAACCGCTGCGGCTGGTGATGCCGGAAGTGTGGGGCGTGCGGCTGACCGGCGAGCTGCCGCCGTGGGTGTCGGCCAAAGACGTGATCCTGGAGATGCTGCGCCGGCACGGGGTGGATGGCGGCCGCGGCCGGATCATCGAGTACCACGGCCCCGGACTGACATGTCTGTCCGCAATGGACCGGCACGTGATCGCCAACATGGGCGCGGAGCTCGGAGCGACGACCACGGTGTTCCCGTCCGACGAGGCGGTGCGGTGGTTCCTGGACTCCGAACGCCGCGGCCGCGACTTCACCGAACTGCACGCCGATCCCGGCGCGGCATACGACGTCGAGGACGAGATCGATCTGTCCACGCTGGAACCTCTCATCGCGCGTCCCTCCTCGCCGGGCAACGTGGTGCCGGTCCGCGAGGTCGCGGGCGAGCCGATCAGTCAGGTCGTCATCGGGTCATCGGCCAATCCCGGACTGCGCGACTACGCGATCACCGCGGCCATCGTGAAGGGGCAGCAGACCAGCGACGCGGTCAGCTTCGACGTCAACCCGTCCTCACGCGAGGTGTTCGAGGACCTCACCCGGCTGGGCGCCACCTTCGACCTGATCGCCGCCGGCGCGCGGATCCACCAGGCCGGCTGCCTGGGCTGCATCGGCATGGGCCAGGCACCGGCCTCCGGACGCAACTCCCTGCGTACCTTCCCGCGCAACTTCCCCGGCCGCTCCGGCACCCGCGAGGACTCGGTGTGGCTGTGCTCGCCGGAAACGGCCGCCGCCTCGGCACTGACCGGCGTCATCACCGATCCCCGCACCCTCGGCATCCGCTATCCGGAACTGCCCGTGCTGCGACGAGCGTCGGTCAACAAATCGATGCTGGTGCCCCCGCTGCCACGACCGCAGGCCGAGCGTGAGCCGTTGGTCAAGGGCCCCAACATCTCCTCGCTGCCGGACTTCGCGCCGCCGCCCGACCACGTAGAGGCACCGGTGCTGCTCAAGGTCGGCGACGACGTGTCCACCGACGAGATCTCCCCGGCCGGTGCCCGCGCCCTGCCCTACCGGTCGAACGTGCCGAAGCTGGCCGAGTTCACCTTCACCCCGATCGCGCCGGACTACCCGCGACGAGCCGCCGAACTGAGGGACCACGGCGGACACGTCGTGGTCGCGGGCGACAACTACGGCCAGGGCTCGTCGCGCGAACACGCCGCCATCACCCCGCGCTACCTCGGCCTGCGGGCCGTCGTGGCCAAGTCGTTCGCCCGGATCCACTGGCAGAACCTGGCCAACTTCGGCGTGCTCGCCTGCGAGTTCACCGACCCGCACGACTACGACCGCATCGACACCGGCGACACCCTCCAGCTCGACCCACCGGACCTCAGGGCCGGGCGGGAGTTCACCGTCACCAACCAGACCAAGAACGAGCGGTACCGCGTCCGGCACCGGCTCTCTCCCGCCCAGGCCGATGCTGTGCTGGCGGGCGGGCGTATTCCGCTGCTGGCGCAAGGATCACGCTGAGCGAGTTGATCATGAACGGTTGATCCGTTGCGTACCCACGTGCGCCGCCCGATACCTTCCCGACGCTCCATACCGCCCTCTCTTCGACGCTGTGAAATGGCCGGAAAGGCACCCGAGAAACCGCCGACGACCAGCGACAAGAATGCGGGAGTCAGCAGCAGGGCTTCCGCTTCGACGAAGCTACTCGCATCGTTGGCGGGGACTCAATTTCAGGTCCGCTGATCGGCGCCGATCAGCCCCAGATGGCGGTCAGCGACCTGCTCGGGGTGGAGCGATTCCAGGCGCGCCGGCACCAGGCAACCGGATCGACGTCGATTTCCGTCCTTTCGACGTGGAGTCGTACCGTGGTCACCCGGAGGAAGGAATCGACATGAAAACCGAAAGAACTGGGTACCTGTTTTCCTGCGTCATGTGTGTCGCCATGCTGCTGATCAGTTCCTGTGCGACCAAAACCGACTCGGCGCGGAAGGCCGGCACAGACGGCCCGCTCGCCGTGCTCGAAGACCCGGCGCGGGGCGAGTCGACGAGCCTGGGCGGCACCGGCCGGCTGCACGTCAGCGACCGATGCGTGGAGCTGGAGCTGCCCGAGACCGGCGCCCGCAGACTGCTCGCCTGGCGGTCGGCTCAGGTCGAGTGGACATCGGGCACAATCGCGTTCACCACGGCCAACGGCGAGCGGCTGACGATCAAAGCGGGTGACTCGGTCACCGTCAGCGGCGAGGACCTCGCCGGTGACGAGCCGGTCGTCCGCGACGTCCGCTGGGTCGCGGAACCGGACGCGAGCTGCAGTCGCGATGTCTTCATCGTCCACGACGCGAGTCTGGTGGCGCCACGCTGATACTCGTCTCATCAAGCGAATTCTCTTCTCCCGGCGTACAGGAGATACTCGAATACATCGCATTCGAGTGATTTCCGGCCACTTTGTCGTGCATCGTAAGGCGGTACCTGACGGCAATGCGGTCTGCCAGGATTCCTGGCCGAGGATGTCCTTTCCTCAGCCAACGTCAGGGGAGCCGCCGTGAAGTATTTGAAGATTCCAGTAGCGATCGCCTCGTGCGCGCTCGTCGGCAGTGTATTCGCCGCACCGGCCACCGCCGATTCGCCAGTCACGAACAACGACCGGACGGTCGCCGAAGGTCCGACGAGACCGGCGGCGTTGGCCACCGACCTGGCGCTGGTCGCCAAGGGCAGAGGCTGGACGGTCGACCAGGCCGCCGCACAGCACGCGGTGGCGGAGGCATTCGGCAAGGTACAGCAGGAGATCTCGACCAAACGGCCGGACGCCTACGCGGGCGCGAAGCTGGCGGACAAGCCAGGCGGCGCGCCGACGCTCTACGTCAAGGGCAAGGCCGACGACGATCTGCTGACGCGGGTCCGCGGCGCCGGCATCGCGGTCGAGATCGCCGACAACCGGCCGCATTCGTGGCTCGAGCTCGAGGAACGGTCGATCCGGCTCAACCACCGGCTGGTCGGCATCGGCTTCCAGGACGTGGTCACGTCCTTCGACGAGACGACGTCGACGGTCGAGGCCGTCGCAACCAGAAGGCCGAACCTGCCCGCGAAGGCCGAACAGGTCCTCTCCCGGTTGTCCGCCGAAGAGGCGCGGGGTGTCCGGCTGATGCTGACCGACGAGGACGTCGCGTCCGACGAGCACGCCTACGGCGGGATGTCGGTGCGGGACGACGGTGTCTTCGAGTGCACCAGCGGCTGGGCCGTGCAGAACATCAGTTCCGGGACCACCGGCGTGACCACGGCCGGACACTGCGACGGCGTCAACCAGATCGTCGAGCCCGGCGTGGGCACCCACACGCTGACCCACCAGGCGGAGCACCGCGGCCAGTGGGGCGACATCGAGTGGAAGACCTCCACGCACATCGAGCCCGACGACTTCTTCGCCACCGCGTCGGAGGTGCGGGACGTGGCGGCGGTGGAGCCGCGCGCCTCGATCACCGTCGGCGAGACGATCTGCGTCTACGGGCGCTCGTCCAACTCGCGCGACTGCAGCGACACCGTGTTCCGGACCTCGATCTCCTGCACCAACAGCGGTGTGTTCAACGACCGCCTCGTGGCAATGAACGCCAAGCGCACCACGATCGGTGGCGACAGCGGCGGCGGCTGGTCGTTCAACTTCACGGCCTACGGTTCGCACAAGGGCGGGTGCGGCGTCGACGGCGCGACCCGCAACGCTTTCAGCGTCGCCGACCTCTACGACGAGGCGTTGGGCATCCGCGTACGCACGAGCTGATCGAGCACTTGGCCGTATACCCGTGGCACACAGCAAGGTTCTGCTCATCGGGTACGTGCGGGTGCCCTGGGGACCGCCTGGCCGGGATCGGCGGGTTCGCTCGCCGATCCCGGCTGCCAGGCATCCACGCCGTCCAGCACGCGAACAGCAAAGACGCCGCAGGCGCACAAACATGCGATGGGGCCGTTCCGGCAGGTGAGCTTGTGACCCGTCTCGGAGGATCCGTTCTTGGTGATGACCCGGCCGCACTCCAGGCAGACATCAGGGCCGGGACGGAGGAAACTCGTCCGGCTCAGCACCACTGGGGACCTGTCCGAATCTGGAGGAAGTCCTGGTAGGGATCGGCTGGGAGGACGCGCGGGGCGGCGCGCAGCCAGGGGCGTGCCGGCTGTCGGTCGGGCTGCTGACCGGGACACCGCAGGAGGCGCACGGCGTGAGGTCCGCGTAGCGCTTGAGGATCTCACGATCTCCGACAAGGCCTCCGGCTTCTGCTGAGCCGGCGGGAGGGTGGCGAAGAGGCTCGGCAGGCCGGCTTGAGCTTGCTGGGGTGATGGGAGCAGGTCAGGGCGTGCGCCGACGGAGCGAGGTTGGGAATCCAGTTCTTGCACTCGGTGCAGAACGTCTGTTTCAGGAGCGAGGCCTGGTGATGGACCGGGTTCACCTGAGCCGGTCCCCCGGCTTCCACGAGAGACCAGAGAAGTGACCGTCTCAACCACTCATGCAGACCTACAACGCGTTCCACGAGACCTTGGAGCGGCGCAGGACCGACGCCGTAAAGGTGCTCGGCTACCAGGCGCCGGCGGTAGCCACACTGTTCGAGAACAGCGGGTTCTTCTCCGCCCCGCGAGAGATGATCGAACGCAACGTGCCCCGCTACCTCGAAGGCAAGAACGTTGGCGTGGAAAGGCTTCGCGAGGTCGTCCGGAAGTCGCAGCAGGACTGTCTCGGTCAGGCCGTCGCGCTTGCCGGGTACTCGCAGGGAGCCCTCGTCATCCACCAGTTCCTGCAGGAAGCCGTGAGCGGCGACGCTGTGGTCAGGGACGACAACACCAAGGTGTTCGACTTCGGCACGGCTGCGAACAAGTCGATGGGCATGTGCCAGCTCCTCCTGCCGGTTGTGCAATGCGTGGCGCCGAATGTGCTGGCCGACGTTCCTGCCGTGTTCCGCCCGGTGACGACAAGTGTGTCTGTCGATAGATCCGGTGTGCGACACGAGCAGCCTGATCACCTCGGCCGACCTCGTGTGGACCACGAACGAGGGCAGAGCCGCGATGATCAGCATGGCTGAGCTCACACACGACTCGTACTGGCACGCACCGTCGACGACTCTGGCGGCGAAGCGCACGGCCCGATTCGTGCTCAAGTAACGAATCCGGCGCGCTGTCGGCACCCGGTAGCAGTTCACTGCTACCGGGTGCCAGCCGGGCGACCGCCCGACTACCGCCCACCGGCCGATCGAGCACCACCCCGACCGCTGGAATCCTTGTCAGATCCAGGCCGAGCGCGCGAGCTGGTTGACCTGAGCGAGCAGATCATGGGGCGCGGCATCGAGGTCCAGCGGGTACTCGGTGATTGTGATGCCGGTGTTGCGGATCGCCCGCGGCGCTGAGCCTCCGGTGCCGCTCGCGTAGACCAGCCAAGCACGGTCGATCTGCAGCGCTGTGCAGTACGCGAGCACCTGGTAGATGTCGGCATTCGGGTAGCCGCCGGAGCGGCTCTCGAGCTTGTACTTGGCGTCCACCACGAATCGGGGCTTGTCGTTCACCAGGTGCACCACGTCGATCCGCAGGTTGATAGCGCCGCCGGCATCGAGGGTGGCCGCGTACTGACTGTGGGTGCGTCCCGGATCGGCGCGCCAAGCCTCACGCAGTGCGGTGGTCACGAAGTCCTCGAAGACGCGCTCCATGTTGACCACGAACGCGGCGATGGCCAGACCGTCCTCGCCGACCTCGAATGACAGGGTGTTCAGCACCAGGTCCGCGATGCGCAATGCCGGGTGATAGCGGGCATTGAGCCGGTGCGGACGCCACCGTGGCAGCGGAGCGCCCGCACGCAACGTCGACACTCCGTCCAGGCGGTTGTCCAGGTGACGCAGGCGAGCGCGCAGCGTTTGGGGAACTCGGGGGACCCGACACATCCGCCGGACCGCTGCGAGCAGCAGGCGGTTTTCGGCTATGTCCACCGTGTACTCGTCGTGGATGATCTCCAGAGGCATCATCCGGCCGGGGCGGCGGGCTATCTGGTCGGCGACTCGGACTCTGCCGCGCAACACACTGCTGGTCGTCTCATCGGTCGTGTAACCCTGCAGCACCCCGCCGGCCAATGCGCGTTCGGCGTTGCGGCACAAGGTTTCCGCGACGATCGGCCACAGGCCGTCAGCTTGGACGCCATCGACGTCCTCGGGGAGGAAACCGGGGTTGGCCGCATAGCCCAGCAGGAACAGTAAGCGCTGAATGCTCACTTTGGGCGTGACCACCACGTCCAGGCCATGCGCGTGCAAGGCGCCTACCTGCTTCATCTTGGGGATGATCGTGTACGGACCGGTGCCGCGGATCGTGACAAGCTTGCTGCCGCGCAGGTATGCGGCTTGTGCCGCGGTGAGCGGCACAGTCGGGCCCGTGGAGGCGTTCTCCTTCAGAACGATCACTGCATACCGCGGATGACGTCGAGACCGAACCTCTCGTGCACGTTCTGCCGACTCAACGTCTCGTAGTAGTGCTCCTCCAAGAGCGGCAGAATCGACTGCTCCCACACCAGCTCGAGCCCGCGGTCGGCATCTGGTTTCATCAGGTACGAGGGACCGATCTTGAACTCACGGTCCGAGCCGATCGCGCTGTTCAGTTTGACGAGGAGCTCGGCCCGGTCGTCGGTCTTGGCATTCGCCGTCGCCCAGCGCGCCAGCAGGTCGCTGACCGGTGGGTGGTCGGGGTGCAGCTCGAAGAACGCGAATCGCCGCCGCATGGCCGCGTCCACCAGCGCGATCGAGCGGTCGGCGGTGTTCATCGTGCCGACGATGAACACGTTCGGCGGCAGCTTGAACCGGTCTCCTGGGGAGTACTGCAGGTCGATCGTCGCGTCGCGGTACTCCAACAGGAAGTACAGCTCCCCGAACACCTTCGACAGGTTCGCGCGGTTGATCTCGTCGATGATCAGGACGTACGGGCGGCCCTTGTCAGCCTCGGCAGCCGCGGCAAGGCGGCGCAGCGGACCGGGTACCAGTTCGAAGCTGACGGTTTCGCCACGCGAGCGCGGACGGAAGCCCTCGAAGAAGTCCTCGTAGGCGTACGACGGGTGGAACTGCACCAGGCGGATCGCCGTCGGGTCAGTGATGTGACGGGCCAGTTCCCGCGCGAGATACGTCTTTCCGGTCCCTGGCGGGCCGTAGAGGACGACCTGCTTGCGGTCCTGCAACGCCGACACGACCTTCTGCAACCACTCCTGATCAAAGTGCAACGAGCCAGCGAACGCGCTGGTCACCGCGCCCAGCGAGAGCTCGCCGACCGACTGCACCTCCTCGGGCGCGTCGGGAGCGCCGGCGAGGCTGGTGAGCGCAGCGAATGCTCCCGTGATGTCCACCACCGCGCCCTGTTGCTCGAACTCCCTGGCCAGGTCCACTGGCAGGGCATGGACACTCGCGACGCTCTGCGGCGACCAGGAAATCGCACGGCACAGCATCCCACCGATGCGCTCTGGCTCACCCGTGACCACGCCGGTGTAGACGTGGTCATCGGCGATCCCCGCCACGAGGTCATCGACCTTCATCGTGGACAGGAAGTGGAAGTAATCGGTCGCCAGCGCCCGGCGCTGCGCGTAATCGAGGTGCTGGTACCCCTCCTCGACCGCCGCGTCGAGCTGTTCGCGGTCGACCGAGGGATCCAGGTCACCCAGGTGATCAGCGGCGATCGAAATGCGTTCGGCCTGACCGCTCTCGGGATCGCGCACGAGCCAAGCTCGGGAGGAATCGTCGGTGTGCTTGCGCTTCTGCTTGCGCCACTTCGGTTCCCACCCATCGCTGTAGTAGTGAACACGCTCACCACCTGCTTGCTCTCGATGCGCGCGATAGATCGCGGAGAGATCGCGGTCAACAGCGACGGCGTCGGCGCCGGTCCGGCCACCGATCTCCGATTCGAAGGCGTTGCGAATCGCGACCTTGTCCGCCTGGCGGGCAATCGGCAGGAAGGTGTCCGGAAACGCCAGGTACAGCAACGAGTTCCGAATGGCCAGCTGGCCGGTGTCCTGACGGTCAACAAACTCCCGGAACGTCCACGGCTCCCCCAGGGCGGTCTGCCGATCGGATGGGCTGAGCTCGTGCCACTGCTCGACGAACGACAGCAACCAGCCGAGCTGTTGCCAGATCTGAACGTTAAATCCCACGCCACCGTGAAACACGCCTGGCCCCTCGAGGCCCAGGCTGATGTCTTCGGGCACCACAGCAGGCGGTTCCTTCCACGACAACACTGTGGTGACCCTGCCTGTCTTCACCGCCCCGCTGAGATTCCCCAACGGCAGGGCGTGCAACGCGAGCAACTCCGCCATCAGCAGCACGACTTCGCGGTCCGCGCCAGCCAACTGCTCACGCAGCTTCTTCAGGAATGTCCCACGCCCGGCATCAGCGTTGTCGACGATCCGCCTTCGGAGCTCTACGACCACCGGGGCGTCCCAGGCGAGCACCTCCGGCTCGATCGCCGACCTGCTCTCACCCAGTCCGGCATCGATAATCCTCCGGGCAGGCGCCTCGATGCGACGCAGGCCCCACCGGTCTTCGTCAAACTCGTAAGTCACGATCCGCCTATCGTGTCGTTTCGCTGGGCGGTTACGCCCACCGCCAAATGGTCCAACGAGGCGCCCTCGTGCCATGCCGCACACCCGCCGAGCAGCATGGCCCCGGCCATCTGCGGTCCGCGCACCAAAGTGACCGACCAGAGCGAGTCAAGATCCCAGCGAGCGTGGGAGAAGAGCCTGTACGCACGGGCGTGACGGGAGCCCCGCCACGCCCCATCCCTCCGCCGGTACCTGCGGCTTGGCAAGCCAGCCTGTCCGCCGCACTTGTTGGCCGCGCTGATTTGCCCTTCGGGTCCGGTGGTGCCGCTGACGGGCGAAACTTGGCCGCTGACGGCCAAGGCGCCCGCTCAACACAACGATCTTGCGCAATCATGCGAGATGACCGCGAGCATGGACCCGTACCTGGACGGAGGAGCGGAAGGTGGACATCGGTGTGGAGTGGGCGTACCGCGCCAGGCAAAAGGATGAGGTGACCAAAGTACGGATCCTCCGCATCGGCAACAAGAAGGCCTCGACAGGATGAAACCGGCCAGCTGACCCCAACACGACGATCCGCGCACGGACAGCGCCCGACCACAGAAACGGACATGCCTCCGGGATGCCCCGTTCCCCGGCGGCCGCGAATCGTCTCGCGGCTGTGGTCACAGCCACGGCCGATCTGTCGACCTGAGCGGGCATGCTGTGCACAGCAATCGCACGGACTGGTCGGGGGTGTGTCTCGGGTGAGCGTTTGGTTGATCGGCCTGCTGGCGGGCGTGCTCGCGCTGGCAGGGGAGGCTGGCTCGGTGGGGCGGCTGCACCTCGACCAGGCTCACCGGATGCAGACTGGCGCGGGGGGCGGGGAGTGGGTGGCGCGCATGCACCTCCATCAGGCGCACCGGTCGTCGACGGGCGCGGGGGTGACGATCGGGCTCGTCGACACCGGCGTCGATCCGGCCGCGCCCGGTTTGGCGGACGTACTGCTGTCCGGCGCGGAGTTTCCCGACCTCGGCCAGGGCGCGACCGACTTCAGCGGTCACGGCACGACGATGGCGCTGCTCGTGCACGAGGTGGCCCCCGAGGCGAAGATCCTGCCCGCCCGGCTGAACGGTGGCGGTGACGCCAACGCGGCGATCCGCTGGGTCGTGGACCAGGGTGCGACGATCGTCAACCTGTCGGTCGGCTCCGGCGTCAGCGGTTCGGCGGCGTTCGATGACGGCCTGCGGTACGCAGCCGAGCACGACGCCGTGGTCGTGGCGGCGGCGGGCAACGCATCAACCGACCGGACGGTCACGAGCCCGGCGGACCGGCCGGGTGTTCTCGCGGTCTCCGCGGTCGACGGGAACGGGCGGTTCGCCGAGGCGGTGAGCGTCGAGGGACCTGAGGTGGCGCTCGCGGCACCTGGTGTGGACATCGCGACCGCGGACCGGCCGGCCACCTCGGGCACCAGTCAGGCCGCCGCGATCACGTCAGGCGTCGCCGCGTTGGTGCGATCACGTTTTCCTGGGTTGGACGCCACCGAGACAGCGGGGAGGCTTACCCGCACCGCCACGGATGCCGGACCGGCTGGAAGAGACGATCAGTACGGCTACGGCGTGGTCGACCCGGTGGCCGCCCTGGATGGTGAGGAGCCTCGAACTCCTTGGTGGGTATGGACGTTTGTGGCTGTCTTGTTCGTTGTCGCCGGATCCACCCTCGTGTGGCGCAGGCTCCGGCGACGTCAACGGCCCGGTGGCGCGCCACCGGGCCGTTGATCACTCGGCCAGAACCAGCTCTGCGCCCGAGACGTGGTACTCAGCGAGGCGTACAGGAACTTGTGGCCGTCCAAGCACAACCCGTGCGCCTGGTTCCTGATGTCCTGCGCGCCGTCGGGCGTGTTCCCTCCCCCCGTGAGGTTCAGACCCGCCCCTGCAGCGGCGTTGAGGTGCTGTTCAAGCCTGGTTCGAGGACCAGGCTTGAACCCTCAGAGGAAGCTCCAGTAGAAGGTTGGTGCGGTGGGTTCCTCCCCTGGAGCCCGCTTCCACAACGTGACCGGCACCGCTGCGGAGCCAGGTGGGTTCGAGGGCACGGAGAGACGCATGGACAGCGAGCTCTCATAGTTCATGAGCACCTCGAACCCGAGCGGTTCGGTCCGGTCGAAACGGTGGACGAGCCACCACTGTGCCTTGTTGTTCTTGTCACAGGTGGTTTCGTGGACACCGCTGCCCGGCAGTCCCCGACTGACCGGTTCGAGGCACTTCTCGGTCACGTTGTCCATGATCTGGACGGCAACGGTCGGCTCGTTCCCGTTCGGCGGGGTCTCCCCGACCTTGAAGAGCGTCCAGTAGTCCCTGCCCCAAGTCGAGCACGGGCGTGCCTCGACCACGGCTCCGTTGTTGGGGTTGTTGTCCTTCAACACCATGCAGAAGTTGTTGTTGTTCTGCGCGATCTGCACCGGGATTCTGCTGCCGGCAAGATGCAGGCCGCGGAACGGCTCGATGGCGACCGCGTCGAACGCGACCTTTTTCGTGCCGTCGGCGCCCTCCCGGATGGTGCCGAGCCGGACCGTCGGCTCGTTGAAGAAGTGGAACGTGCCCAGCGTGACCCAGCGGTTGAAGCCGGTGCCCGCGCCTTGGTCGATCGTCACCTTCTTCGGTCCGGCCGCGGTGTCGACGTAGTAGTCCACGACCGCGTTCGCGAGATGGTCGGGGATGTGCGCCTTCACCGTCGCGAGTCCGTCGATCCTGCCGAACTTCCAGGTGGCGTTGATCGCGAGCGCACGCCCCTCGGCGTTGTCCGACCTGGTGTGGCCGTACCAGAAGTGCGCGCCGTAGCCGCCGCCTGTCTGGTGCAGGTCGATGCGCCCGGAAGCGTCGTTGCCGTTCTTTCCCCCGAAGTCGAGCGAGAAGCTCGCCCCCGCCATGTTCGCCTTGATCGGGCACGATGGGTTGCTCACCGGTTTGGTCGCTGTCGTCACGTCGTCGGCGATGCCCGCGTCGTCTTCCAGCCCGACGTTGGTGCACCTGGGCGGATAGCTCGTGCCGTTGGCCGGCTCAGCCCGGTACTCCGGTACGTCCCAGTCGTAGCGGATGAACTCGTGACCGCAGTCCTTGTCGCAGTCGAGCCGCCACGAGGAGGACTCGTGCACCCAGCACTTGAGGTCTGTCTGCCCGGCCGCGTTCGTGTGGGCGCAAGGGCCAGCCGGCTCGTCGGCGACCTCGGGCGCGGTCGGTTTGATCTGCTGGCCCCAGCGGCAGTCGTTGGACGTGGTGCAGAACTGGTTCAGCGGGGGCACCGACGCGTCCCGGTTGGCCGTCGGGTTCGCGCCGCCCCACCAGGCCGCGCGGAAGAACGGGACTTCGACGCCGGGCGCCTCGTACCCGCTGGGCGGGTTGGCGGCAAAGCCGAGCACCTTCTCCGGATAGGGCCACTGCTGCGGCTTCGCGTAGTCCTTCGGATCCTTGCCGAACCGCTGGCGGATCGACGGGTAACGAGGGTTCGCCGGGTTGTTCAGCCATCCCACGCCCCACGCGCCGTTCGCACCGGCCTCACCCCGCGGGTGGAGGCCGGAGTTGTACGCCCACACCGCGAAGAACCAGTTCTCGATACGTGCCGGATTGTTGTTGTTGATACGCATGCCGCTGGCCTGCATCTCGTTCCATTTGATCTCCAGCAGGCGCAGACCGGCCGCCACGTTCGCCGCGTAGTCGGTACCGATCGCGCGCTGCCGGTGGAACGTCATCGGCTCGTCGTTCGGCTTGTCCGGCTTGGGTTTGCCCGGCAGCCGCATGCCGTCGGTCATCTGCGTGACGCCGTAGCCGCAGTCCGCCTTGTCCCAGCGGATGATCCAGTCATCGGCGGGATCGGCGTTGTAGATGGCGGTGCCGTAGTAGTTGCCGATCAACGGGTTGCCGAACTCACCTGGCAGCTTGCGCCGGTCTGCCTGCCACAGGTTCGACTCCTGGCCGAGCACACCGAGCAGGACCTGCGCGGGCACCTGACCGCCGCCGGTGAGACCGACCCGGGGAAACATCGACGTGTCCTGCGGGCGGTAGGCGTCGAGGCCGTTGTTGTTCCAGTTTCGTGGCCGGGAGATATCGAGGTGGCCGCTGATCGCCATGTTGGCGGCCCACTCCACCTGCTTGGGCTTCGGTTGGTAGACCTGCAGGTGTGGATCGTTGCGCGGCACCGAGCACACGCGGTTCGGGTCGACGGTCTCGTCCCACCGCGGCGTCAGCGCGGCGGCAGGATCGACGACGAAGCCGAGCTTTTTCCCGCTGCGCAGGCTCTTGCTCTCGATCCGGATCGGGTCGGAGGCCTTCTTCCGCTCGAACAACGAGGGCAGCGCCGTCTTGACGTCGGTCACGGCCGCCTCGCCGGTGGTCGACACCTCGGCGTGGGCCGGCACGTCGAGTCGGCTGACCGCACCCGGCAACGATTCCACTTTGGACGGCGTGCCGGTGATGAAGACCTTGCCGCGCACGCCTCGTGCCAGCGCCACCTGCCCTGATGGCGCGGTCGCGAGCGTGGACGGCTTCTGGGCGGTGGTCGCCGCAGCCGCGATGCGCTGCACGCGGTCGTTGGCTCCGTCGCGATCGATGTAGACGACACCACCGTCTGCGTCGGCACGCAGCTCACGCGGCACACCGCCGGTCTCCTGCACGATCCGACGCTTCGCACCGTCGCTACCGACCCGGAGCACGCCGATGGCGTCGGCGACGACAAAGCCGCCGTCGACCGGCGTCGCCGAGGTGACCTGCGTGGCCAGTTCGGTGCGCTTGCCCAGCTTGCCGGAGGCCGCGTCGAGCACCGTGACCCCGGTCCTGCCGAGGTCGATGTCCCCCTCCTGGGTCAGCGCCACGGTCTCCGCGGTGCCGCAGCCCGGGTTGAAGTACGCGAGCGACGTGCGGATCGGCAGCTTCGTCACCGCACCGCTGTTGAGGTCGACCACTGCGGTGAAACCACCGCGCGTGGCCAACTCTTCGGAGTTCGTGAACGTCCTCGGCGCATAGACGACGACCGCCCGTTGACCGGAACCGGTGACGCACGCGTTGCCGATCCACCGGTCGGTCTCCACACCTGGCTGGCTCAAGGTCGCGGCGGTGCGCCATGCGTAACCGGTCTTCGCCTCGGCCACCAGCAGCCGCAGACCATCCGAGTCACCCGTCGTGGTCCACAACCGGTCGCCAGAGGCCTGCCATCCCTTGCCGAGCAGTTCGTCCCGTTCGGCGGGCGTGACGCTCGACGACTCCTTCGTTGCCGTCGCCACCGGTTCGGCCTGAGCGACCGGCGTGGGCACCAGCACCAGCGCGGACAGCGCACACAGCGCTGTCCTCCCCCAGTTTCTTCTCACTGCTCGTTGTCCCCTCTTCGTTCGTGCCGTGTCATAACCAGCTCTGCGTCTCGGACGCGGTACACCGGAGGGCCGTCAGCCCCCCGAAGTTGTCGATGCAGCGACCGGTCTGCTGGTTCTTGAACTCGTAGGTTCCGTCACCCCAGATTCGCCAGTACCAGCTCTGGTACTTCGACTTGTTGCACGGGTAGGCGCGCAGTCCGTACTCGATGCTGTCGTCGATGCAACGGCCGGTGGCGCGGTTCTTCAGCTGCCAGGTGTTGTCGGCCCACCCCCTGGGGTCCCATTTCTGATAGACACCACCGTTGAAGGGAAACGCGCGCAGGCCGTCCTGGAAGTTGTCGTCCATGTACAACCCGGTCTTCTGGTTGTGGAAGAACGTTGACGTCTCCGCCTGCGCCGGGACGGCCGTGAGGCCGGTGATGATCAGTGCCGCTGCGGCGACGAACCTCAGTCTTGTTCTCATGTTTTGCCTCTCCCCAGTCGATCGGTCGATCAGAAGCAGAGCTTGCCGCCCCAGATGTTGTCGCCGGCGGGTGGCTCGTGGATGCCCGCGGTGATGCAGGTGTGCATGAAGTCGGTGTGGAACTCCTGCGAGTAGTAGGAACCCACATACCAGGTGGCCGTGCTGTTCGCCCGCTGCCAGCCGAAGCGGTCCCACAGCACGAGCTCGCCGGTGTACGGCGCACCCGCGGTCTTGCGGTAGCTCACTTTGGCGATCGAGTAGAACTTGACCACCTCGACGCAGAGGTCACCGTTGCCGATGTTGCGGCACGCCTTGCTCGCTTCGGCGCTCGCGGGCACGGTGAGCAGGCCGACGGACATCGCGGTCGCCGCGACAACGGCGCCGAACTTCTTGATGGACAACACTTTTCCTCCAGTCAGATACCGAACTCGCGCAGTGTGCGGGTGACGATCTGCGCGTAGAGCGCCGCGCCTTCGATCTTGGGGTGCATCCCCTGCGCGGACACGATTCCCTTGCCCGGCCAGTACTCGAACGCCGGGTTGTCGCCGGGCGTGAGGTCGGTGACGATGCCGTGGATGTTCTCCGGCTGGCCGCACACCCCCTTGCCCGTGAAGTCCTGCTGCGGATTGCTGAACTTCACGTTGACGCCGCGGCCCACCGAATTGCGCACCGCGGCCTCCAACTGCTCGTTCAGCTTTCGGCCCATGTCGTTGAGCCAGAGCGACTCCTCGTTGCCGATGCCGACGATGCAAACGTCGGTCTTGGAGAACAGCAACGGATAGCCGGTGAGCACGATCTTCGCGCTGGACGCCTTCTGCCTGATCTGCTCCAGCACGGTCTCGACCGACCGGCGCACCTGGTCCGCGATCACCTTGGGCTGGTATGTGCCCAGCGGCTCCGGATCATTGCCCATCGTGGTGTGCTGGCAATCCTGCGCGCCCGAGCCGTACATGCAGTGCTTGAGCACGTCCACGAACCGCGCGTCGTTGCCACCGACGGACAGCGTCACCAGCGTGGTGTCCGCGTCCACCCAGCCGGAGTCCAGCTGCGCGACTTCGTGGTAGGACGACTCGCCCTTCTGGCCCCAGGCGTCAGTGGGTCCGTCGGCGGACAACAGGTTCTTGGTGCGCGCGCCGGAGCACGCCACCATGCGGTGGTCCACCGCCGGATCGAGGTTGTCCGCCCGCACGCCGACTGGTGTCGCGGAGCCGGCGAGCGTCATCGTGCGCGACCACGACTTCGTGGAGCGGTGGCAGGCCGATCGCCACTCGCCACCCTTGCCGTCGACGTCGGTTTCCCGGTAGTAGTCCACGCCGTGCGGCGCCGAGGCACCCTCGCCGGAGGCATAGGAGTCACCGAGCGACGCGATGATGTGCTGGGGCTTTCCGGGCAACGGCACCACCGCGATCGCGTCCCAGGCCACGTCCTCCACGCCGGCCCCGTCCGCGGTCTGGTTGCTCAACCGCACCTTCGGCGTGCCCGCGAACGGGAAGGAACCCAGCGACACCCACTTGTGCGCGAGCACCCGCGTCGGCACCGTGCGGAACCGCTTTCCGCCGTTGCCGAGGTCGATCTCGTACCGCGCCTGCCGGGTGTGCGCCGCGTGGTCCGGGATGTGCACGAGCACCCGGGCCCAGCCGTTGACGGCCCGGTCGAGCGTCCACGTGCCGGTGACGTTCAGCCGGGTGGCCAGCGGCGTGTCGGTCTTGTTGGTGTGGGAGAACCAGAAGTGCGCACCGAACCCGCCGCCGAGCTGGTGCAGGTCGATCCGTGCGGAGTCCGAGCCGAAGCCGAGATCGAACGACCCCGCGTTCGCCGGACGTGCGCACGGTCCGCGCACCGCGGGTACGTCGCCGCCGACGTCGTCGATGACCAGCGCCCCGGAGGGCAGCCCTGCGGTGGTGCAGTTCGGCGGGAAGCTGGTGCCGTTATCGGGCTCCGCGGCGTACTGCGGGTAGTCGTAGCGGATGAACTCGTTGCCGCAGTCTCGCGCGCAGTTCTCCTTCCACGTCACCGAATCGTGCCACCAGCACTTCAGGTCGTAGTACGGGCCGTTCTTGTGCGCACACGGCCCGGCGGGTTCGCCGACGACGTTGCCGGCGCCGGTGCCGGGATCGCCCGGGTAGTCCGGTACGTGCGAGTTGTTGCCGAACCAGCAGTCGTTGGCGTTGCTGTTGCAGAACGTGTTCGTCTTCGGCCGTGCCGCCGTACGGGCGTCGTCGGAGTTCCACCATGCGGCCCGGAAGAACGGCGCCTCGACACCGGGCGCCTCGAACCCGGAGGGCGGGAACGACGCGAAGCCGAGCACCTTCTCCGGGTACGGCCAGCCCTGCGGCTTGGCGAAGTCGGTCGGGTACTTGCCGAAGTTCTCCCGCCACGGGTTGTACTTCGGGTTCGCCGGGTTGTTCAGCCAGCCAAGCCCGTGTGCGCCTGCCGAGTTCGGCTCGCCCGGCCTGTGGTAGCCGGAGTTGTACGCCCACGTCGCGAGAAACCAGTTCTCGATCCGGGCCGGATCGTTGTTGTTGACCTTGATGCCCGCGTCCTGCAACTCGTTCCACTTCTTTTGCAGCACCTGCAGTCCGGCGGCCAGGTTCGCCGTGTAGTCGGTCGCGATCGCCTTCTGCTGGTGCCACGGCAACGACGTCTCGCCGGGCTTCTCGTGGCCCGCGAGGCGCATGCCGTCGGTCATCTGCGAGACCCCGTAGCCGCAGTCCGCCTTGTTCCACCGGATGTCCCAGTCGTCCGAGGTGTCCGGCGCGCCGTTGGGCAGCTTGTTGTAGATGTCGGTGCCGTAGTAGTTGCCGACCAACGGGTTGCCGGTCTCACCGGGATAGGCGAGCCTCGTCGCCTGCCACAGGTTGGACTCCTGGCCGAGGATGCCGAGCAGGATCTGCGCGGGAACCTGGCCGTTCGTGGTGTTCTTCAACGGGATCGGCGGGAACATGCCCTGCGGCGTGTAGGCGCCGAGGCCGTTGCTCCGCCAGTTCGCCGGTCGCTGCACGGTCAGGTGTCCCTTGACCGCCATGTTCGCGGCCCACTCCACCTGCTTGGGCTTCGGCTGGTACACCTGGGTTTTCGGGTCGTTGCGAGGCACCGCGCAGTACCGGCCGGCGTCGTCGGGACGGTCCTGGGCCGACATCTCGCCGGCAGTGGCGGGTGCGGCAGCTTCCGGACCTGCCGAACTCTCCGGGATGACGTCGAACGTCAGCGCCTTGCCGGTCTTGACGCTCTTGCCCTCGATCCGCACGGGCTGTGGCTCGGCCGGATCGACCGCCCGCAGCCGGGGATCCGCTGTGCGGGCCGGTGCCACGGCGGTCACCACGGCCTCGCCCGTGGTGGACGGCTGGGCGTGCACCGGCACATCCGATTTCACCACTGACTGCGGCAGCTGCTTCGTCTCCACCGCCGTGCCGGTGATGACGACCTTGCGGTCCGCAGTGGCCGTGACGCCGAGCTCGCCGGACTTGCCCCTGGCGAGCATCGCGACGGCGGGTTTCGTCCCCGGTTTGCCGACCGCCGCAGCTCGGCGCACCCGCACCTCGTCTGAGGTCCGGTCCATGAACACCAGACCGCCCGCGTGGTCCGTCATGAGCCCGAACGGCACACCGGCGCTGTCCGCGAGCACGGTTCGCACCCCATCGCGCGCCACCCGGACGACGGCGTCGCGGTCAGCGCCGACGATCCCCTCGCTCGTCGGCACCGCCGAGGTGAGCTGGCCGGGCACCTCGATGCGCTTGGTCAGTGCGCCGGTCGCGGCGTCGACCGTGATCAGCCCGGTTTTGCCCAGGTCCTCATCCCCTCCCTGGGTCAGCACAGCGGACTCACCATGACCACAACCGGGGTTGAAGTAGGCGAGCGAGGTCCGCACGGCGAGGTGCCGCGTCCGGCCCGTAATGAGGTCGACGACCGAGGTGAAGCCACCCCGGTCGAAGAGGTCCGCCTTGTTGGTGAAGGACCGCGGCGCGTACACAACGACGAGGTTCCGCCCGGACACGGTCGCACACGCGTTGCCGATCCACTGGTCGGCTTCGACGCCCGGCCTGGTCAGCGTGGCGGCGGTGCGCCAGGCGTAACCGGTACTGGCCTCGGCGACGAGGACGTGAAACCCGGTCGCGTCACCGGTGGTCGTCCACATCCGGTCACGAGATCCCTGCCACCCCTGGCCGAGCAGCTCGTCAGGTGAGCGCTGCGCCGCCGCGGCCGGGCTCCGGACCTCCGCGGCCGCCAACGGTGGGACCAGTGTCGCGAGCAGCAAGGCGAGCACGACCTGAACGGCCGCCCGCAGCATCGGTCTCTTCATCGTGTCCCCCAGTAGTCCACAATCGGCCAGTCCGAGATCTTGGGCGAGGCGCCCCGCAGTCGAGTGGCTCCGCACCGCTGGACTGCCCGCGCTGATCGATTGCCGAGACGCCGTCGCCGGTTTACTTCCAGGGCACCTCGCGGTCCCGCGCCGGCGATGGCAACGACGACGGGTCGTCCGCGAACGGCCACCAGCCAACGGCTCGCGGCAACGACACATCTGCTTTCTCTGTGCATCTCATCCCCCAGGCCCACTGGGCGTCCCCCTCAGACGTCCACAGCTCCGAGGGGAGACAGTGCCCACCAGACCTTGCACGGACCTTGCACGGACCTGGCATGAGTCTGTAGGCACATCGGCGGGGGAGGCACAACATCGTGAGAGCGCGATTTCAGCTGCTCGGGAGGTAGGCGTGACAGTGGCCGGTCAGCCGGTCCTGCTCAGGCACGCACGGGTGCGCACCATGCTCGCCGCACTGCTACTCGACGTGAACCGCATGGTGTCGGCCGACAGCTACCTCTCCCGACTACGGGCGGCGCTCGGGCGGGTACGTGCTGCACACGCTGGAAGAGCCAGCACGTTGCAACGTTGTCGAGCACAAGTCATCCCGACAGCCACTCAAGAACAGGAGGAGCTCGTGAAGAGGCCAGTCGAGCGGTGGCGGATCGTTGAGATGGAGATGTGGGATCAGGAAGCCATCGACCTCGTGAGACCTGGATTCATCGAGTTCACCAATGACGGAACAGGCCGTTTCGGCTTCATAGCCGTAACCGGGCAGATGGACTGCCGGTGGGCGGAACGTGACGGCCAACCGTTCGTCGAGTTCAGCTGGGATGGGGATGACGAGGGCGATCAGGTAAGCGGGCGAGGCTGGGCCGCTCTGGCCCTGGATGGCACACTTTCCGGACACCTGTTCTTCCACATGGGTGACGATTCGAGCTTTCGCGCGACACCTCTCGCCGAGGACAACACCGGAAACGGCCACTGAGTGTCCAGCTCCGCACGCAGATCGGTCACCCTGGCAGCTACTCAGTTCGTGGGGTCCTGTGGACGAGCAAACTCGGAGCCAGCTGGTCGGCGAGCAGCAGCCGCCTGAGTGACGAGAAACGGTCTCGCGGCTTTGCTTCGGTCACCTGACAAACGCTTAGCGCTGCCGTCCGCATCGACCCGACGTGACTGCTCACGGCTGAGGCGGCTCGTATCTGATCGGCATGCGGCGCTTGCGTCGAGGAGCATCGGGCCACACGTGACGTGCGATCCAGACGTTCAGGAAGAGGAACGCGATCGCGAAGGCGAAGGTGCACAACCAACCCAGGAAAGCCTGACCCTGCGACCGCACGTCCGGCTGCAACGGCCTACCGTGCCGCACGGTGTGGACGGCGTACTGCTCGCCGATGTCCTCGGGCGTGAGCCACCCCGTCACGGTCGACGTGTACGTCTCTCCGCTGGTCCTGACCCGGACCTCGGCCCGGCACTCGTAGTAGAAGCCGAAGCCCCGCAATGCCACCGGGCCGCGGCGTTCGCAGGACTTCGCCGTGGCCACCAGATCGGCTTTCGCCAGGTCGCCTGGTTCGACCTGGTTCCAGAAGTGGTTGAAGATCGTGGCGCCGAGCAGGTAGCCCAGCAGCGGAACGATCAAGGCGACGAGGACGCGCCGAACGGCGTTCACCCGCCGCGCTCCTCTTTCTCCTGGTCTGCTTTCAGCTCGCGCCAGTCCTTCCAGCCTCGGTTGTCGACGATCTTCGCACCTTCCTTGCGAAACTCTTCGGCCATGGCGGGGCCGATGTCCTTCGGCAGGCCTGTGACGCCATCAACGACGACCTTCTTCGCGCCGGCTCCCGCGTCCCTGAGCATGGCGCCGACGTTGAAGTCCTTCATCGCCCGCGCGATGTCCGCGTCCGCTCCCCGCTTCAGCACGGTCACGAAGTCGTCGCCGCGCTTGGCGAGGTTGACGCTGGCGTTGGCGAGGACGTCGTCGAGCTTCTTGAACAGACCGCCCGCCTTGCCGAACGCGCTGGTGAGCTTGCGGCACCACTCGATGCACTTCTGCGCGTAGCGCACCGCGACGGGGACACCTTCAGCGACGGCGCCGGCGATACCCGCGCCCAGCGCCGCCATGGCGGGCGCCCAGCGGATGCAGATGCTGATCAGCTTGCCGATCGCCTCGGTGATCAGGTCGCGCACGATGTCGCGGACCACCTTGAGGATCGTCTTGCAGATCGTGATCAGGATCGACATCCCACGCGCCGCCGTGCCGACGGCACCGTAGGTGTCCGCACGGTCAGCACCGAACTCGCGGTACTTCGCCGAGTCCCTGCCCACCCATTGCCCGGCGTCGCTGTTGACGGCGTTCTTGAGGTCGGTGGAGATCTCGTCGAGATAGCTCGACACCGACGACCACGTCTGCGCCATGCCGTCGAGGGTCTGCTGGTCACCAGTCAGCCAGTCGAGCGGTTCCTTGAGGAAGCTGATGTGCTCGAACATCCAGCCGAAGCCCGCGCTGAACAGGTATGCCAGCGGATCGGTCAGCATCTTGCCGATGTCACCTGCCGCGCTGGCGAGGTTGAGCAGGCCCTCGGCCCAGTTGCCATCGGAGAAGCCGCTCACGGCCTCGGTCACATCGTGGAACAGCCCGGCACCCTCGGTCTTCGGGGTGTCCTGGCCTTTGCGGATCAACGGGTTCTCGGCGGGGGCCGGAGCAGGCCCAATGCTCGGAGTGCTCATGAATCGCCCGTCTTGAAGCGGCTGGTCTGCTCTTCCTCGTTGTTCTTGACGTCCTCACGCCATGCCTTGACCCGCTTGTGGTGGTCGAGCGCGGCCTCGGCGGCGTCGTTGAGGGTGTTCATCGCCATGTGCTGCGCGGCCGAGCAGAGGGCTGCGAGCGGAATTCCGAGCAGGCCGAACGCCTCGGGGTTCGAGGCCGCGTTGCCCGCTCCGATGGCGGTGCCGATGCGCCCGCCGATCTCGTCCACACGCTTGGCGTGAGCGTCCATCTCGGCGAGATCGATGCGGTAATTCATCGCAGGATGCTCCCGTTGCCAAAGTCGTCGTCATCGATCGGACGATGCTGCGACGGACGAGGAGCCTGCTGCGGCCGCGGCGGTGGTGGCGTGTCGTCCTCAATGGAGCCCAAGCGGGGCTCTGTCGGACCCCAACCTCCGTTTCCCGGCACGTACTGCTGCGGAGGAGGCGGTGGCTGCGCGCTGCGCAGCTTGTCCATCATCAAGTGCATGGTCTCGGAGTCGGCACCCAGCAGCGGTGCCATCGACTCCTGGACAACGCTCGCAATACGGCTCTGCGCCGCCTGCAGGGTGCGCATGACGTCCTGTGCGACGGCTGCACCGTCCTTGCGCTGCAACGCCTGGCCAAGCTGCAATGCGACCAGGTTGCCTGCGTCATTCACCGTCACCGTGATCTGCCCGTCAGGACTGCGCTCCGTAACCTGCAGGTGGGCGAGGTTCTCGCGGATGGCATCACTCTTGGCCTGCGCCTGCGCGAGCTTGCCTTCGTACTGGCTGAGCAGCTGCTCAGGATCGATCATGTGTCCCCCAGGGTCACCTCTTACTCAACGCGAGCAGAGAGTAACGGACCGTGCTGCGCCATGCAGCTCAATCACGTAATCCTGATATGGCGGGTTCACGACCAAACCAATGAGCATCGCGAACCGCTTGAGTCCACGGCAACGACTGGTCGACAGGAACCGGAATCGCGACTGAACAGGCCATGCGCCTCAAGGAGGTTCCGAAGTTCGTGTCCACCTTTCGGATCGGCGACACGGCTCAGTACGACATGCATGCGAGTCGCCGCGAAGCGGGCCATCATGATCATCCGGTCCGGTCCGGTCCGGTCCAAGAAACTGTCGGCCCTAATCCCAACCCACCGAACGGCACAGGTCAGCCACCGCCTGACTCTCCCTATGAACGTCATGCGGCTGCAGGGCGTGCCCCCTTGACTGCTGCCACGTGGCCGGTAAAGGGGTCCATGGCTTTTCTTATCGGATGAAGATGCCTCGTCCTGCCCGCCGAGCCCGCGCGAAAGACAACGAAATACAGGCACAACTACCGGAGTAAAGGGGTCGATGAGCGTCGTGCTCGCCATGGCAGAACTCGGCAAGATCATAAAAAGAGAGCTTCCGCAGTGTCTGACCTGCGAAAGCCCTCTTGGCCGTCGGGACGACAGGATTTGAACCTGCGACCCCTTGACCCCCAGGGCCGCCCGATCAAGTGCACGGCCAGCCGAAACACTGAAACTGCAGGTGGCACCGGTGCCGTTGACTGCCGTTCAACACAGTCCAACACCGTTGGCGCACAATGGATCCTCCCATTTGACTCCCACTCCCACCGTCAGCCGTTCGCCCGAAAAGAACCAATGGTGGGTGACCATGCCATGGTCGCTCAACTTCAAGGGCTTTGACCGCAACGAATCAAGATGCGCCAGGACGCTGACCCAAGCGATCCAGTCCGACGAGCGACTGGATGACTCCCCACAGATCGACTTCAGACTCCACACCGATCAGACGATCCGCAGCCGGGAGGTGCGGTCTCGGGTGGTAATCAGTATCCCGGCACGTACCTGGCCGAAGCCGTCAGCCATCTGCTGAAACGAATACGCGGCCTTGAACGATCAGTACGAGGTGCACGGTATCGAAGCCCTGACAGGTGGAACACCGATCCCCGCTGAGGTGAGCGGACCGCTGTGGTGCGATCCCGATCTCGACGCCACGGCGTGTCGAACGTCGATGCACTGCACAGAAGTCGAGCTGGCTCGGGCCTGGGCATCTCACGACGACGCCCTGTTAGAAGATGGCACGGACACCATGAAGTCACTGCGGCATCAGCACTCCTCCTCTCTTGGTATACCCAGGGTGCTCGTCGCACTGGTCTCACTCTCAGCATCCTTGGTCGCAGCACCACGGTTCAAGCATCGCCCCTAGGGACTGCCAGCCGCATGTTCCGGCCGTTGATCGATCTGGTGACTCGCGGAGGCAGACCACGATGTCGACCAGACCAAAGCCGCAGCAGGGCTCGCCAACGCTGGAGTGTTGCTCAACATGACGATTTCCCATGCCCCCAGACGGACAGGCAATTGAGAGGCGCCCTCGACTTGCGACCAATGCCGGACAACGAGCGTCCAGACACGCTATCCTCCGATCTGGCGGCACAAGGAACCCTGGGGCGGGCATGAAATTACCAACAGTCATCATCGATCTCTCTCCTGTCGTGCGCCTCAACGGCGGGAATGACTGGCGTCATGTCGAGCTCGTGGTAAAAGGATGGCGTGAGCAACGAGACGCTCACGCCGTTTTCTACGGAGTAGCGGACAACAGCCTCTGGCACGCCATGGACGACTACGGAAAGAACAGTCTCCGACGGTGGCAGCGAGATCAGAAAGCGCGATCGACGACGTGGGCAGACCCCGAGATCATCGAACTTGCTGAAAAGTACCCGCAGGCCGCCGTCATCACCACCGACCTTTACCGTGACCACCGCCGCGAACACCCCTGGCTCCAGGGAAGTCAGCGCTTCCACGCCCCGGCTTTCGAGGGCCGTAACGTGCGCTTCACACAACTCGACTACTCACCCATTCCTGACTACGAGGTCTCGTGGCGCATCGAGGAAGCCAACCTCAAACCCAAGGGAATCACCAGCCCCGAAGCCCGCAACGCACTGCTAAGCGAATGGTCGTGCGCCAATCAGAAATGCAAGTGGGGTGCGGTCGCGCTCATCGGCGATGACCCGCTCTACCAGGATGGACGGGTCTGCTGCCCCGAGTGCGGAGAAGCAGCCAAACGTGTCGGCCTCCGCGCAAACACCCGCGAAGTCGTTGTCCTCCTAGATGGCCACATCACCGATCGGATTCCGATCGCCGAGGACACGACACTCACGATCGGACGTGGCAGACGGCTCGACAGGTACGACGTGCGAGGTCTGCTCGACGAGCAGCACGCCAACCTGGTCAGCCGCGACCACCTGCGACTGACCAACAACGCGGGCAAGCTCCAGGCCGAGGAGCTCGGTTCCAAAAACGGCACGAAGATCGTTCGCTCCACCGGCGACATGGCCGGTCTGATCCCCGCTGTGCTCCAGACGCTGCAGAGGGACGAGCAGCTCAGCATCGCGCGCGACACGATGCGAATTCGGCCGTCAGGACGCAAACGGGCGCGCGGTCTCTACGCTCCGGACCTCACCACTCCGCCGTGGCTTCCAGAGTAGGCTGACGAGAGAAACCAGGAAAATGTCACTGCTTGATTCATTCGCACCGATTCCAGCCCGCACGCTTCCTGTCGTCCTCCTCTTGGACACCAGCGGCAGCATGCGCGAAGACGATAAAATAGAAATCCTGAACAACAGCGTCACCGAGATGATCGAAGAACTCACCGAAGTGGACGCCGGCCACGGATCCATCACCCTCAGTATCATCACCTTCGGTGGAGAGTCAGCGAACGTCGTTGTCGCACACAAACCCATAGCGGATGTCGAGTTCAGCTCATTGCGAGCCAACGGCCGGACACCGCTCGGCGAGGCGTTGAAGCTGACGCGAGAACTGATCGAGGATCGCGAAGCGCTCCCTTCGAGGGCGTACCGGCCAACGATCGCGCTCGTCTCGGACGGAATTCCAACCGACCGGGACTGGAAGCAGGAACTCGACGCCCTCCTCACGAGCGAGCGGGGAGGTAAGGCGACCCGTTTCGCCTTGGCGATCGGGGCCGACGCCGACCTTGAGCTACTCGCGAAGTTCAGCGGTGACAAGCCGCACGAGGCGAGCGAGGCAACGGAGATCCGCAAGTTCCTCCGTTTCGTGACAACGACCGTCTCACAGGTCACCTTGAGCGAGTTCGTTCCCGATGTGAGCCCAACCAGCGACCGCGAAGAGTCGATCCTCAGGCTGCAGAGTGACGACGCCTTCTGACGGAACCCGAGTCACCGACGACGCGGGAGTCGAGTTCCTTCTCGGGAAGAAGATCGCCGAGGGCGCCCAGGGGACTGTCTACCGGGTGGCGAGTTATCCGGACTTCGCGATCAAGCTGCTGACCCGTCCACAGGATCTGGAGCGCATCGAGCGGGTCAGAAGGCTCCCGCTGGACGGGCTGGCCGTCGCCTCGCCCATCACCCTGGTGAGGAACGGCGGAGCGGGCTACGTGATGCGGCTCGCCAACGAGATGAAGCCGCTCCGCAACCCGTACCTTCCCCGGGAGTTCGGCCCCCGAGAGGACGCCGACTGGTACCTGGCGACCGGCGGACTGCGGCGGCGTCTGGCCATCTCGGCGAACTTGGCGTCGACCGTGGCGGGACTGCACGCCAGAGGTCTCGCCTACGTGGATCTGAATCCGGGCAACGTCATGGTGTCAGAAGACCTGACTCGAGACGCGACCTGGCTCATCGACACAGACAACCTCACCTCGATGACCGAACCGTCGTGGGACATCGTCGGGTTTCCAGGGTATGTCGCTCCCGAACGCAAGCGGCGCAGTCCACCCACGACGCTCGCGGACGCGTACAGCCTCGGCATCATCGTGTTCCGCATGCTGGTGCTCTCCCATCCGTTGATGGGAGCCGCCACGTTCGGAACCGAGGGCAAGACCGCCGATCTCGGGATCGACCTGGGCCAGTTCCCCTACGTCGATGATCCCGACGACGACACGAACAGACTCCTGCCGAGTTCCTTGCCCGCGGGGCTGTTGTCGTTGGCGCTTAGCGGCCGGCTTCGCCGGCTGTGTCAGCGGACGTTCGGCGCTGGTCGTCTCACGCCCTTGTCGCGACCGGGATCGAGTCGTTGGCGCGAAGTCCTGTTCACCGCTTTGGACAACGTGATCGAGTGTCCACGGGGATGTGGCTGGACCTACTACCGGTTGATGTCCAACTGCCCCAAGTGCAACGGGAGGACAGGTCCCACGACCATGCTGACCGTCTACCCCGGCAGGCCGGAGACCATGCTGTCCGCCCGGGACTCGCTGGTCGTGGCGGAATCCGTGACCAGCGTCCTGCCCCGGCATCTGTGGGGCCGCTACGACGAGGCAGACGCCATCCTCACCGTGCGCCCGGTAACCGATGGATACGAACTGACAGCGCACGGCGAAACGGTGATCACCAACGCCACAGGCCAGCGGGTGACCAGGATGGCGAAACCCGTCGGCAACCAGGTCTCCCGAGTTCTTCTCAGCACCCCGGGCAGGCCGGACCGCACGATCGCACTCCGATCGGTGCCGACAGCATGAAGATCAGAGAGCTACCCCATGCGCAGGAACGCACCGTGTGGTTGCGGCCGGTCGGTTCGTTCCCCCTCGGAACCAGCAGTTCCGTTCGTGTCACGTCCTCGCCGTTCGGTGTCGTCCTGACCGCCGGCGACGTGGTCGCCAGCTGCGCGCTGCCCGACTCCGACGACGCCGAGTGGCTCGTGACGGTGGTGGCGTCAGATGCGTACATCGCCGAGATCGTGGCGACCGAGCCCAACGTGGCTCTGAGGGTGTTGACCTATGACCGGTTCGAGCGCTGGCCCGATGGGCGGCGCATCGGCGTTGACGACCAAGCGGTCGAGGACATTCGACGGCACGCGAAGTCGAAGGACACGCCGGAAAAGGTCATCCGATGGCTAACCGAGCAGATCCGGCTGGACGGGGGCGAGCCGTTCGCGGTCATTGCGGTCGGCGCGGGCGCCACTGTGAACCAAACCGCCTTCCGGCTGGTCGGTGCCACCATCACCGCGGACGTCCGACTGATCGGCGACCGGCTCCTCCTCGAACGACTGACTCGCCGGAGACCCCGCGCCCAGGACCGTCTGATGCTCGTGCGGGGCGAGATCTCCTTCGTCGACGCCACCCGTCTCGGCCAGCTCACGACAACGGAACGCGAAGAGGTGGAACGCCTCTCGAAGGCTGACAACGCCTACCTGGCGATCTGGGAGGAGTACAACTCGCTGGAGCGGGCGGCGGCACAGCAGGCGGCCAGTGAAATCGGCTGGGCCGACTACGACCGGTTCACGGTCCGGTCCGACAACCGGTTGGAGTTCGACCTCGTCCAGCACCACCGTTCAGACGCCTTCCGCGAACGCATCGGACGCGAACGGGTAGGCATCGAGGCAGGTGAAGGTGTCGCGTTCCAGGAGACCGGAGGCCACAGTGCCGGCGCGTTCGTGATCGGCGAAGCAATCGTGTCGCCGAAAGGAACGATTGTCTTGGCACCGGCGCGGCCGTACGAACGGGGCACGCTGCCGCAGCGCGGCCGGCTGGCCGGTGCGTACACCCTCGACAAGGTCCGCATAGACCGGCGGGATTTCGCCCAGGCCGCCGTCGCGGCGGGTGCAACCTTCCCTGTCCGGCAGCTGGCGCTCATCCTCGGTGATCAACGCCCTGATGACGTCGGCCGGGCGCAACGCCACGAACCGATGTCGGCCAGAGTGCGCGAAATCCTGGGAGGCACGCCCACCAACGCCCAGCTGCAGGCCATCGACATGGCCGTCAACTCGCGCGACCTCCTGCTCATCCAAGGCCCCCCGGGAACCGGGAAAACACGGGTCATCACCGCGATCCAAGCTCGTCTGAGCGAAATCCACGACAAGTCGGCCGCACTCGACAAGCGCGTGCTGCTGACGAGCTACCAGCACGACGCCGTCGGCAATCTGATCAACGCAGCGAACGACGGCCTTCTCCCTCCGGTCAAGCTGGGGCGAGGAGAGGATCAAGAGGACGAGGCATACCTGGCGGCGTGGACGGCCGACCTATCGGCAAGGCTGGACCACCGCTACAAACGTGTCCGCCCGAACGAGTTCGTCCGCGGTCAACGTGAACTCCAGGACCGTGCCACCGCTTACCGGCATCAACCGTTCGACGTCGCGAGCACGATAGAACTGCTGACCTGGTTGACCCACCAGGTCGACCTGGTGGGCGCTGACGTCGCGCGCGAAGCGCGGCGACTGGCGAGGAAGCTGGAGTACGACCTCGCAGGAGGCGCGAGTCGCCGCAGCGACGAACTGATGGTGCTCGCCCGTCGTCTGCGCGCCAGCTCGGAGGGCTATGCCGACGACGGTCCCAACACCGCTGCCCGCGCGTATACCACTCAGCAGTTCTTCGACCTGCTCAACGATGCGCAACGGGAAAGCCTGGAGCGAGCTGCCCGAAGTGTTTCGGCCCCGGACGTCGCGGCGGCAGAGCTTGCGGTGCTCAAGCGCGATGTCCTCGACCGCATCCTGGACGGTCGCGCACGCGGCAGTGTTGTCGCCACCATGCCGGAGGTCGAAGCCCTGCTTTACCGCGCAATGCAGTCGGCCGAGCGCGAAGTGCGCGCGTCAACGAGTCCAGTCGACCTGGCGATCGAGTACTTCCGCGATGCCGTGGCGTCGCAGCCGGACGCGATCCGCCGGTCGATCAGCAACCACACCCGTGCGCTCGCCGCGACGTGCCAACAGTCGGCTTCCCGCCGGATGCGTGATGCCCAGACGGTCCCCTTCGACACGGTCATCGTGGACGAGGCCGCCAGGGCCAATCCGCTCGACCTGATGATCCCGGTGAGCCTTGCCAGTGGCCGGATCATTCTCGTCGGTGACCACCGCCAACTGCCGCAGCTGTTGGACGAGGGTCTAGTGCCCCAGCTGTCGAAGCGTCATGACGGCAAGATCGTCGACACCGTGCTGAGCAGATCTCTCTTCGAGCGCCTGTTCATCAAGCTCAAGGAGCTCCAGGTGCGCGACGGCACTCCGCGAGTCATCACACTCGACCGTCAGTTCAGGACGCATCCGGTTCTGGGAACCTTCATCAGCGAGCAGTTCTACGCTCCTTTCCAGGAACGTCTCTTCAACGGAATCGAAGATCCACGCGCCTTCGCCCACCACCTCACTGGCTACAAAAACGCCGTCTGCGCCTGGTTCGACGTGCCGGCGACCGAAGGCCGTGATCAGCGATCGGGCACGAGCATCGCCCGACCGGCCGAGGCGCAGGTCATCGTCACTCAGCTCTTCGAGGGTCTGCGCGAGTCCCGGAGCGACTTCACCTTCGGGGTCATCACGTTCTACTCAGGACAGGTCAACGCGTTGTGGGAGGCAATGCGAGACGCAGGTCTCGCGGTCCGCCAAGGGCTCGACTACACGCTGAACCCTTCCGTGAGTTGGCTTTACACCGATCGAGGGCTTCCGCGGGTGCGCATCGGCTCAGTCGACGCTTTCCAGGGCCGGGAATTCGACGTGGTCTTCCTTTCGACCGTCCGATCGAATAAGCGCGAACGCGGCCACCGCGACTTCGGCTTCCTGGTGCTGTCCAACCGTCTGTGCGTAGCGATGAGCCGTCAACGACGGCTGTTGGTGGCGGTAGGGGACGCCGCGATGTTCACCTCGCCCGAGGGACGTGAGGCCGTTCCCGCCCTGGCGGCTCTCCACGACCTGACGGGGGGTGAGCATGGCCTCCGGAAGTCCACGTGATCTGCCCGCCTACGCGCTCGCTGACCTGTCGCCCAGGAATGAACATGTTCTGCTGAGTCCTGCGGTTCGATGGCGCGTCGTGATGGAAAGGACCACCACGCTGGCCCACGACGTGCTTCTGGAGGCAGTACTACGTCTGCGACAGGCCGGAGAGGAGTCCCCTGGTCGCATTAGCGACCTGCTGCAGTTACCGGTCGACCTGGTGCGTCATCTGCTCGTCCAGGCCACCACCCAGCGTCTTCGGGCGTCCGCAGACGGGACGATCCATGCTGGTCGCACCGAGGTGGCGTGGGTCTACCGCGATGTCGCGACGGACGAGCTCTGGCCTGACCCCGGCTTGGAGTCAACACCACTCCCGCTTCGGTTCATCGGTCGTAATCGTGCCTCTTTCCAGAGCGGAACAGCGGGTCGGCCAGTGCGTGTCAACTGCCTGCTGCTCAAACCTGATCCACACGAGTCAGCCGAACCGTCGATGCTCGAACTCGCCCGATTCAGCCGGGCCACCAACGACCCGAACCGCCGGACGGTCATCGTGAGCAGTGGCGAACCGTGCCTGGTCGCGAGTCCCCTCGCAGCCACCCCGACGGGTGTCGCGGTGACCACCACGCGCGGCACACCGCACCCCAGTCTCAGTCGCTACCTTGCCAAGAAAGCCGCTGAGCAGGAGTGGGTGGCCCGCTGGCTCACATCGGTGCCGCACTTCTCCGGTGAGAGCGGGAGCGGTCTCCCGCTTCGGGGCGCGGTCGACGATCTCAACGACGTCCTGGCGGAGTGGCGTCATGACCGGCGCGCCGAGACCGCTCTGATCGTTCTAAGCAGGATCGAGCTCGCGTTGCGTCGTTACTGTGACCAGTGCTGGTACGTGGCGGGCATCGATCCCGCCGCCGCACCCACTTGGTCGGAGGACACGGCGGGGGAGCTGAGCGAGCGACTCGAACTCGACTCCAACACGGCCCAGCAGCTCGCGTCTGCAACACCAGGCAGTCTGACCGCACTCGTCGGTGTGCTCGCGATAGCCAGTCCTCCGTCGGCCGAGGGCATCGTCAATACCGGCGCATTGGTGATGCTGGTGCGTTTGGCGGTCCGCTGGACGTCGCTGTCCAACGGCGCGATGCAGCCGCGCCTCCTCGAAGCACTGGCCACCGAGACCACCACCTTGTGCAATCAACTAGTCGAAGTCGGAGAGAGCTGAATGGCCGCGAAGGGTTCCAAGAATCGTGGCTCTGACCAGGATGCCGCGAGGCTCGATGAAGTCGAAGCCGGACTCGATGACACGAATTCGGTGCCCGACGACATCGCGGCCGAAGTAGCAGACCTCAAGATCACCGAAGAGAAGCAGCTCACCGCGACACGGGTGAAGAACGTCTGGATCCAGGTGAAGACTCGCGAAGCCGCCTGGATCAGGGCCAAGGAGCGGGCCGAAGCAACGGAGAAGGCACTTCAGGCAGACCGTGACGCGCTGACCGCGGACCGGCAGGCCCTGGTCGAGCGCGCTGAACGGATCGCCGAGCGGGAGATGGCGACAGCCCGTGCCGAAGCCGATCTGGAGATCCAGCGGTCTGCCGCAAGGGCAGGATTCGCCGATGACCTGAAAGAGCTGACTCGCGCGGCCGTACAACACCGCGATGAACTGCTGGCCGAGTCTCTGCACATTGCCGAGGAAGCACGGAAGCGTGCCGCTGAGGTTCTGTCCGCCGCACACGAGGAGACGCACGCCGAACGCGAACGTCTGGTCGCGCTGACGGAGGAACTCGCGACGCGCGAAACGAATCTCCGTCGGCGAGAGGCAAAGGTCGAGGCGGATCTCGAGTTCGCCGAGGTCAAGAACGCGATGCTGACCGGGCAGCAGGTTAGGCAGCTGGAAGTCCAGATCGCCGATGAGCGCGAACAGGTGGCGGACCTCCGCGACGATCTCGAAGCCGAACGCCAACGCCGGAGGGCGCGGGACGAACGGATCCGCGAGCTGCAGGCAGAGCTCGCGCATTACGGCGACGACCCCGACGCGCTCATCCGCCAGAGGGACGAGTTGGTCGCGCAGGTGACAAAGCTGCGGGATGAGATGTCCCGCCGTCCACCGGAGGCCGAGATCGCCGAGCTCCGAGCCAGGGCCACGCAGGTGACAGAGGCGGAGAGTCAGGCGGCGTACTGGCGGCAACAACACGACGCGATCGACCAGCGCCTGCGTTACCAGCTCATGAGTGTCGGTGAGCTGGAAGTGCTGCGCGACGAACGCGACACACTCGCCGCTCAACGGGAGACCCTGCGCCAGGCAATCGAACAACAGCGCGCTCAATGGGCAGAGCTGCAGGCCAAGGAAGCCACCAAGGAACCGTTCCCCGCTTGTTCCGCCTACGACCGCGACAGCGCGCTCAACCGTCCCACAGCCACGCACCCAGTCGATTCGCTGGCTGATCTCGTGACAGAAGTACGTAGCCGAATGGCTTCCGGTGACCCCGCCTTCTACTACGAAGAGACCGACGTCAGGTTGTTTCTGGCGGGGTTGGCGTCAAGCCGGCTCCACCTCCTGCAGGGAATTTCCGGAACCGGGAAGACGAGCCTGCCCCGTGAGTTCTTCAAGGCTCTGAGCGGAGCGGGCGCCGCCCAGATAGTCGAGGTCCAGGCAGGATGGCGGGACAAGGACGACCTCTTCGGCTACTACAACGCCTTCGAGAAGCGCTTCGCGGAAAGCGAGTTCACCAAGGCGCTCTACCGGGCGCTGCTGCCCGCGAACGCGGATCGACCGATGGTGATCGTGCTGGACGAGATGAACCTCGCGCATCCCGAGCAGTACTTCGGGTCCATGCTGTCGATCCTGGAGAACGCGGTCGTCGAGAAGGGCTACCTGGACCTGCTCACCAGCGCACTACCTGGTCTCCCGGCGAAATTCGAAGGGGCCCGGCTTCCTCTGCCGCGCAACGTCTGGTTCGTCGGCACCGCGAACCATGACGAGACCACGGTGGCGTTCGCTGACAAGACCTACGACCGAGCACACGTGCAGGAGCTTCCCGCTCGGCACAAGGAGTTCCCGGCCCAGCACTCCGGTAGCGTCCGCCCTGTCTCCTTCAGCGCCTTGCAACGTTCGTTCGACGCGGCGGCGAGGGAGTTCAGGGGCGTCGTCGACGAGGTCAAGTCGTTCCTGGACGAGAACCTCCACGACAACTTCGCCAAACTCGGTGTGGGCTGGGGAAACCGGCTGGAACGCCAGTTGGAGTCGTTCGTGCCCGTTGTACTCGGTGCCGGCGGTACAACAACCGAGGCCGTCGACCACTTGGTCGCGACGAAGCTGGTGCGCAAGCTCGAGGACCGCTTCGGCGTTCGTCCCGAGGAGCTCAACCGGCTCGCGGAGGAGATCGAACTCAGTTGGGACCTGGACGGCGGTCCGCCCGCCAGGACGCTGACCCGGATCCGTCGCGAGGCGTCGCGGCTGCTCAGGGGCTACGGCTCGTGACCGGACCCTTCGACCGCATTTCCGGTGCGCCAGGTGAACCACCACCCGGCTGGACCGGGCGCTGGATGGTCGGCGTCGACCACCAGCTCGACACCAGCTCGGCCGCCGGCACACCTGTGTCCCGGGACGAAACGGAGTCCGACGACCTCAACGCCCTGAGCAAGCTGGCTGAGGCACTCGGTGCCGCCGTCGGTTCGGGGTCCTGGCAAGAGCTCGAGGCCACAGCGCTGCTCGCGGGCCACAACCCGGCGACTCTGGATCTCCACCAACGCGAACGCGACCTGAAGACCCACATCGCGTCCATCGCACGCATCTGTGAACGCTTTGTCACACGTCTCGGCGAAAGAGCCGAGCTGCTGCCGGTTTCCAGGGTGCGCCGGCCGGCACGACGGGCGCTGGAACGTCTCGGCTCACACACCGAGGACTGGGCCGGCCGGACGCTCGCCGGACCAGTCCCCCGGCGAGCCATGGCGATCACCCGCGAAAGCGACGCCGACCTCTACGAGAACCGCATGGTCACTGAGCTCGTCCACCCGATCCTCAGCACGGCGCTGGCCCAGCGGATCCATCACCTGCGCCGAGTGCAGGCTGACCTCGCGGATCTCACTAGGGCCAAGGACGAGGGCACCTACCTCCGACGGACTCGGCTCTACACGTTCTGGGGCGCCGACGCGGAACGCGCTGTGACGTCGTCGAACCAGGTCGGTGAGACTCTGCGCACCCTGGAAGCTCTGGCCGCGTGGATCAGCAGCCTGCGCGGAAGCACGCTCGCCCGGCTCATACGGGGCCGCCGCACTGGTCAACGGGCCCTCCGGCGAACCAACGTCATCGACAACGATCAGCACTATCGTGCCGCTGGGCTCATCTGGGCCGCCTTCGAAACGGACCCGCAGGTCCACGAGACGCCAGAAGATCGTCGCCACCGCATCCTGCGTCGACACAGGTCTTTTGACAACTACGTGTTCGGCCTCGTAGTGCGTGCCCTCCGGGGACTCGGCTACCAGCCAGTCGCCGATCACCTGCCCGGCGACGGCCTCCCTGCCGCCGTACTCGGCCCATGGGGGCAAGTCACCCTCGATCGAGACAGCACCGGCGTGCTCACTGTGCACAGTCACGGCGTGGACACGAGATTCGTGCCATTGCTGGACCTCATCGGCCCCGACGACGGGCCCGAAACCGTCGCCGAACGCTGGCAGTCGGTCCGAGAAGCGGCAACGTGCCCCACCGTTGTGGTGTACCTCGCCGCGTTCGACTCAGTTCGTCGCCTGCCGAGCACGCTGGCCATACCATTGACTTCCGCCGGGCTCGACATGCCTAACACCCACAAGTCGACTACGGCGGTGCCGGTGTCCCCGCTCGAGACGACCAGTCTCGAGCGGTTGGCCCGAGCGGTTGCCATCGCTGTCCAGGCGTCAGCACTGACGGCCTATCCCGTCACGATCACGCTGCCCACGGGAAAAATCCCAAGACGCCTGATCGACTACATCATGGACGCCAACATCACACAACAAGGTCTGGGGCAACTTTTCCACCGCCCTGCCCCAGACCAGCTCCAGCTCCGCCGACCTTTGACTTCTGACGAGTTCAAGCAGCTCGGCCAGGTTGTCCGACAGTTGACTGCCCGCACGAACTCTCCCGGCTGGGAGCGCGACCTCGCGCGTGAGATCGCAAACCTCAGCAACGCGGTCACCGCTGCCGACACCGCTGTGCGACCGCTCCTAGCCTGCCCAGCGTGCGGGACCGAGGCCAGTCCGATGCGGGTGCAACGAGAGGGCGACATCCTCCTGGTGACCTGCCAGTCATGCAACGCCCGTTGGGGACACGAGCGATGTGGGCAGTGCCGGGGCCGAATCCCATTCATCGAGCCTGAGCGTGAGATCCGCAACCCGGATGTAACCGGACCTGGCTGGATTGAACGGATCCTGGGTCAAGACGCCCTCGCCTCACCATGCTGGGTGCGCACAGTCCCAAGTCGCTATGTCTGCCCAACATGCCGAACGTGTTCAGTTACCGGTACTTCGGACGGATCCAACTGCATCCGTTGTACCGACCAAGACTGACAATGACCGGCACCCAAGGTGGACTGATCTGGCGGCCACGTAGTACTGAGGGCAATCAGCCAGTGCCGCGCTCAACACCGAGGCTGCACCGACACCAACGTCGTCGATCACCGAGCTTGAACAGCGGCGATGAGCTCGGCCAGATCGACCTCAGCATCCTCTGCCAGCTCACGAACCTTGGGCGGCACCGGTTCAAGCGAGTATTGCATTGCGCTGCTGGGAAGTCCTTCCGTACCACCGAGCAGGGAAAGCGGCGTACTCAGCGTCGGTAGTTGATAGATTCGCCAGCGCGGCGCGGCCGACTCCGTGATCGCCAAGGTTGCACCGTGGCGGACAACCACGGTGGCCTTGGTGACGTTGCGGGCGAGTACCACACACCGGGCACCCGCCATGGTCGCCACCTGAGCCGCGACACGACGAGGATTTCGAAACTCACCGTCGACGACCCACACACCGCGAATCTTCCGCGCCGGCAGACCTTCGCGCTCGAAAGCGTCGCGGAGTTCGGCGTCAGGATCATCGACCACAGCCGTGGCTAGATCGATCACCGCGGCCACCTCGACCGCGCTCGCCACCCGTGCGTAAGGCTGATCAGGCACATAGAGGTATTCCTCGACGAGTTCCGGTTCCGCATAAGCCGCCCAGTCTCCTGCGGCGTCCCAAGCGGATCTGGCCACCACGTCGTGTTCGCTGCCGCCGTGCAGACTTGCGTCCTGCAACAATAACGCCAGACACACCGCGATCATCGAGGATTGGTAGCCGAGCAGCTGGCCAGGCGATTCACGTTCCTCGTCGTCGCTGGGAACCAGGGCACGCACCAGATCTCGCAGTTCAGCGCGCCAGCTCTCGTCGGTGCCCCACACGCCCGCGGCGAGCATCGTCAGATGGACGCGTGCCACGGCCATGCGCAGTGCCGGCCACAACCGCGGGGGTGCGGACATGGCATTGACCCAGCGCCGTGCCCACGTTCGACACCTTTGCCGTTGCGTCGGGGACATGGGCACGCGGGCGGTAGCGGTGGGCAGCGACTCGGCGACGTCATCGTCCTCGTCGTCGGTGAGCGCCGACTCGTCTATCTCGCCGCTCACCGACCAGCCGCTCGGGCCACTCCCAGGCATGGCCAGTGCACCGGGGAAGGTCAGGCCGGTCAAGGATGGCCCGAGGGTGCTTTCCACCTCCCGCTGCCATGCACCCCAGCGATCGTCCGACGACACGGCGTCCACTGTGGAATTGCTGATGCGCAGCGGCGTTGCATGCGCAGCTTGATGTTCGCGAACCTCGCTCAGCAGCCGGAGGAAGTCGGCGTGGAACCGTGCGGCCAACGTGGCATCGGTGAACACGTCGTCCAGCTCGTAGTCGCGCACCAGACGAGGGCGATCCGCCGCTTCATCGTTCCTGGGGAGGCAACGGACCGTGTCGGTGAGGAACACCTCCCGCGAAATGATCGGCTCGCCGTCGATCTCAACGCGCGCACGGACGGCGCCGCCGACCTGTTCGGGAACCCGGAACTGGAGCGTTGAGCGCAGATCGGTGTCGGCGGTCCACATCAGGCCGGTCGTCCAAGTTCCTGGCGTGCCGTCGGGTGAAGTCTCGATGGCGATCGGCACGCGGATGTCGGTGACCAGCTCGACCACGATCACGTCGTCGCGGCGACGTGCGCCCAGCAGGTCCAAGGATTTCTGGCGCCGCGATCCGTCGTCCTTCGGGATGGTGTTCTGAGCCTGGATCACATGGCGCGCGGCCGACTCTTCCCTGGGTAACAGGCTGTTGGCCACGGGATAAGAGGCGACCAGCTCGCAGTTCCCGCCGCCCGTGGTGGAGTTGAGCAGAGCCGCGGCGCTGAGGTTCGCACTTCCGACCAACGCCGTGGTGCTGCCGTCGAGAGTCCACTCGACGAGCTTTCCGTGGCTCGTACGTTCCTCGCCGAGATGCCAGAACTCCACGTGCGGCACAGTCGACGTAACCTCGGTCAACGACTTGCCGTCGTATTGCGACAGCGTTGGCTGCACGGCGATGTCGACCCGGTCGGGAATGAGCCTGGCGATCAGGTTTCGCACTGCTCGCGACTTGGCGTCGAAGAACGGTGCCGTGAGCCCCAGCACCTCTACCGGCCCCGCGGTGAGCTGCCCCAGGATCGGTTGCCGAAGATTGCCGAAGATCCGCAAGTTCGCGAACGAGTGGTCGATCTGGGCAGGAGTGATCGAAGCAGCGATGTGGGCAGTTGTCTCGGCGATCCACGACGGCATCGCCACCACGGCCGGCAGGTCGACCAGCCACGCGGCGAGGTCGCTCAGCGCTGCCGGACCGACCTGGCGAGTCGACCGGACCACCAGCCACAGTTCGCGGTTGTGCCCCCACCCCGACATCGTCGGATTGCCGGAGCCAACCGCGACCCAGACGTCCTCGTCTCCCACCAGAATCACCAGTTTCGGGTGGAATGCGCCCGCACAGACGACGTGGCCGTGCTGGTAGGCGCGACCCGCGTGCCGTACGTCGACCGGCTCGTGCGTGCTTTGATCCGCATCACCGAGAACGGTGATCCGCGCACCTAACGCACGCGCCGTCGACACGCAGTGCCGCTCGAAGAACACTAGGTCCAGCGTGTAGCCGGTGACGAGGAACTCGCGCAGGCGCGCACCGTCGCCGCGATCACGCCATTCGTACAGCAGAGTTAGCGGGGAGTGGAAAGCATACGTCACGTCGCTCATATCGGCAGCTCCAGTAACGCAGTGCCCAGTGCTGTGACGCCGGAACTCGGAGTGCTACCGCCGAACAAGCCCAGCTGGTGCGACATGGTCCCCAGCTGCGCGAGCCGCAGGCCCACGTTCCCCGCGCCCTCGGGCACATCAGCGAAGTAGTGGCCGTTCCGTTCGTGCAGCTTCGTGAACAGCGTCATGCTCCCGCGCTCGTCGACCTGGAGCTTGCGCAGTGAGACGCGGCGAGACTGCGCGAGCATGTCGTCGACGAGCGCACGGGCTAGCTCTCCCAGCGGGCGATCCTCGTGTTCGCGCTGGCGATGCCCGACCCAGCTGGGGTCGAGAAACTGCCCGCGTCCGTGTGAGCGGCGACCCAGGAACGCCGACAGGCTCTTGCCGGTCAACTGGTCCAGCCGTCGCGCTCCGAGCAGCAACACCGCCAGATCGATCTCGACCGCGCTCGTCCGCTCCTGTTCGACCTGTTCCTCCGCGGGCAACGGATGGCCGTCTTCATCTGTTGTGGATGGACATTCACGCAGGAAGTCGCGCACCGTCATCGACGGCACCTCACCACTGACCCACTCGTGCAGGTCAGCGCGTGTTGCCGAACCCGCCGCAGCTATCACGACGTCGACCAGCTCAGCCCACAAGCGGCGCCACGCACCGACAGACAGGCGTCTGAGCAGCACTCCACGCCATGCATGCGCACGCTCCTCGTTGCGCAGCAACGGATCCGTTTCGATAGTGGCCCCGTAAGCGACGCACGTCCTCATCGCACTCACCCAGTCCGGGGCATCGGGGTGGAGTTGAACAGATCTCGCCAGCACCCGCAGCGTGGACCGGCGGGTGCGATCATCCCCATTCCACTCGTCCTGCTCCCCGACACCAGGGCGCATCGCCGTGAACAGCTCGCTCAATGGCCCAAGATCCGCCGTGGCAGGTGCGTCCAGCGCCAGCGCCCTGAACTCCGCGATATCGCTCGCAGTAAACGGTCGCCGAGAGACGAGGTCGAACAACGGCTGGTACATCCGCCGCACCGGTTCGGGACAGATGTGCCTGCCGGCACTCAACACTCCGCCGTTGAGCCGGACCGTTCCGATCGTGATGCTCGGCCCACCGTACTGCGACCAGAATCCCCACGGCCGCGGCGAGTACGAACCCCTGCCGACCTCCGCCATCGCCTCAACTCTGCCCTTGTCCCACAACGACTTGACCCGATCCGCACCGTGAGCGAGAGGCGGGTCGTCATGCACCAGCGACACCCACGCCAGCCCGACCTCGGCCCGGCGCAGCACTGTTCGGCATTCGGTGGCATCGAGCCCACGCTCATCAGCATGTGCCGCCAGCGCCCAGTACAGCGAGTAGAACCGCACCAGCCGGGTCAGGGTCGAAACACCAGGTACTAGCGTGTCCACCATCGCCATCACCGGAGCTTCGACCGCGAGCGGGTACCGGCCACTCCGCGACTCGAGTCCTGGTTCGCACCACGCGGGTTCGGCGACTTCGACTCGGAGTGCCGTCACCGGTTCATTCCTTGGCAGTGTTCAAACATGGCCACACCATGATCTCGTGCGTGAGCGCCTGTTCGTTTCAGGCCACCAGTAACGTCTTGCCGTCATCGACGCGATCAAACGTCTGCAGAAGCGTGACGGCGCACGGCCATATGACTAAGTCACGCGAACGCGACAGCGATCTCCGTGCACGAAGCAGCAGGGTAGGAATCATGAGCCGCCTCATGAACGACATCCGCAGCGCTGCACGACGCGGCGACCTGCCCGCACGATTCCGGCCCGCAGACGTCCGCGCAGCGTGCCCCGGCTGGGCCGAGCAGACCTACGGGGTGTTCCTGCCGAAGCACCGTCGAGGCAATCCCGGTGGGTACACCGCGTACTTCGAACGCCATGAAGATGGCACCTACAGCCTCATCAATTAGCTATGTCCGGCAGATCGTCGCGCTGAGCGCGGTCACCCAAGCCGAGCCCAGGCTCCGAGCGGCGCTGTGGGGAGTGTCCGGACGATCCGATCGCGACTGGCATCCGGCGAGTGCGCCTGACGACGTATTGCAACTCTCGCCGAACGGGTGTTCGATTGCAGCGTGCGGCCCAGGTCATCGAGTATTCCGTCCCCTGAGCGGGCGAGGCCAGAGCCGGTAGGGAAGGATCACGCCGTGCGAACCGCCCCCCACCTCCCTTACGCCGCATCGAGCCGGTCGCGATGACATCTCCGCTGGCGAACACGGTGCAGGTGAAATCGGGCACGGCACTCAACCTGCAGGACGCGCATTCGGCGCGGGTGCGGATCTTCGGGACTACCGCGACAATCGTCCATCGCCGTGACGAGGCCGAGCACGAGCGGCGGCGGCGCGCCGGCTTGGCGGACATCAACTCGACGGAGCTGCTCGACGTACTGCTGGACCTCCCCCACGAGATCGCGGTACCTAGGCCGTCGCTGAGCCCAGCAGTTCTTCGCGTACTTCTCCGCGCCCCCGCTGGCATCGTGCAGATCGACAGTGCCTCGGTCACCCGCCTGGCGTCGCCAGCCGTCACACCGGTTCTCGCGGTGGTGTACGCGTCGAAATGGCGTGACGGTCTGGAACGCGCTTCAGAGTTCGCGTCCTACCTCCCGCGGATGTTCGTCGTGCCGGAAGCGCCCTCGAACTCGGAGGAAGCGCTGGCCGAGGCGTCCTGGTACGGCGTCGGCGTGGCGGTTGGTCCGCAGGCGGCACCGACGATGGTGCTCGAACCGGAGCCGCTGGCTGACTGGCAACCCACGACCGGGTGGTGGTGGTTCTGCGAGCAGGTCTACCGGCACACGGTCGATCAGGTCTGATCGGTCAGCCACAACGGCAGGTTCGCCCACACCTTGAGCGGCTCCTGAGGTTTGATCGGCTTCGCGCGCCGGAGCTGCTTGGTGAACATCTCGTGGTAGCCGACCGCGTTGCGGCAGATGTTCTGCCAGTACTGCGCGCGCAGGCGCATTGTTGGCGCGGCGAGCATGTCGGCGGCGTACTGCGACCACGTGGCCACCGCATGCGCCATCGCCTCGTTCGAGTCGGTCCTCCGCTGGAAGCGGGACAACCGTCGCCCACCGCACACCGCACAGGGACACATCGGCACCAGGTTCTGCCGGGCACCGAAGATCTTCATGAGCTTGCTGCCCTTCCACCAGCACATCAGCTCCGGGATCAGCACGCTCGGCGAGGGATCGAGCACGATCGCCTTCGACGGATTCGGCGGCTCGACAGTGTGGCGAACCGCGCCGCCAGTGCCGATCGCCCCCGCGAACGCCCCGTGCGCCACAAGATCGAACGCGTTGAAGTCGGTCCGCATGGGAAAGAGCTCGACCGAGGCCGCGAGCATCCGCAGGTTCTGGATGATCCGGTTCGCCGCCTGCTTCAGCGGGTCCAGCTGCTTGCCCAGCACCAGACCGATCGGGCACCCCACGTCGGCGAGAATCGTCGTCACCTGGCGGATGTGCCTGCGGTCGAGTAACGAGACATCAAGCGGTGCCGCGAAAATGACGTCGTTGCGCCCCAGTTCCTTCACCTGGCGGGCCGCCGCCCTCAGTGAGTCGGTGTCACCCGCCTGCACGAACTTGGTCGGCGTGATCGCCGCGCTGGCCCCGGCCATCAGCTGCTGGTTGAGCATGTCTTCCAGCGTCATAGGCAGCAGCTGGTCCTCAGGTGACCAGAACGGCGCGTCGGGAGTGGCGAGGTGCTTCTCGTAGGCGGCCGGGTCCACGAGCACAATGCCGTTGTAGCCCGAGTCTTCGAGCAACCTCATGCGGCCGTTTGTGTTTGCGCCCGCGAGGACGAATCCGCTGCGGGCCAAGCTCACGTGCGGCTCGATGTTCGGCACCTGGTTCGGGCGCGCGTAGACCAACATGCGGTTGTGCAGAACGCCGACGCTGCCGGCGGGACGTTGTGGCGAGGGGCGGTCAGCGAGTTGCGCCAGTGCTCCCCGTGCGTCATCGCTCGGCGAGGTGCTGACGCCTTCCAGATCAGTCATCGAGAACCCCCAGAAGCTGATCGCCCAGCATCGCGCGCAACTTGGCGGCTGTCGTACCGGCCAGGGCCGCAGCGGCCTCGACTCCACCTGCGGCGTCGACCGCAGCCCTCAGCAAGGTGGGTACAGCCGTCGCGACCTCGGGCGGCAGAGGCTCGGGTTCTGCCGTCTTCCAGCCCAGGGCGGACATCTGCGTGTTGAGCGTGCGGTAGCGCGAGTCCGTGACCACGCCGAGGTCGAGAGCTCGCCGCAGCAGTGCCGCAGCGGAGATCCGCCACCGTGCCTTGAGCTGCAGGAGCCGTGCCGGGGTGATCGGAGCAGCCTGGAGGTCGGGTCGCACCTGTGCGGCTGGAGCGAGGAACTCGCTCGCGAAGGCCTGCGCCATCTCCTCGGCGCCGAGATCGAGCGCGGGCGCACACGCGATGTGTCCCAGCTCGTGCGCCTGCGTGAACCGCTGGCGGTCCGCCGGAGCATCGGTGTTGATCACGAACACCGGGGCCTCGCCGGGCGGGTGCAGGCTGGTCGCATCCACCTCTCGCCCTCCCAGCGACATCGGCACCACCAGCGCGCCGACCCGTTCCGCCACCTCGGTCACGGATTCGATCGGCCCCTCCGGGAGTTCGAGCTCACGACGGAGCGCTCGAGCCACATCCTCAGGGCCATCCAGACCCCCAACCTGCATCGGCACAAGATTGAACTCCCGCAAGGTCACGGTAGAGCCAGCCGCAAGCCTGCGCAGGAAAAGACGTAGCAGGTTGACCTGCGCGTGCAGCGTGCGCAGCGTCGAGGCCTTCGTCGACTTGCGGTTGCGGTGGTAGACGCACCCGTCGCCGAGTGACCACAGCTTCCCCTCGCCGGCCAGGAAGTCCGGGGTCACCTCCAGCACCGCACTGAACAGCTCAAGACGGTCGGCGGAGACCGACAGGGAGCCTTTTTCCACCCTGGAGACGTAGCCTTGGCTGATCTCGGGATCAGCCTTGGACAGGCGGGTCAGCTCTTCGGCGAGCTGTCTCTGGGTCCATCCGAGTGCTTCACGCGCGGCGACCAGGAGCTCGGGGTTGCCGTCTCCGGCCACAAGGTGAGCCGTCATTCCAGGAAAGATACGTAGAAATATTCCGTCTGTCCACAGGCTGTTACGAGCGGATGGAGGCCACGGCACGCCGAAGCATCGAACACGCGGTGGCTGAGCATGGCGGCACCTCACCCCCCGTGTAGCGGCGCTGCACATCACAAACGACACCTGCCGCCCGCTCGAACGACGCCGCGTTTCACGACCATGCCGTTAGCGGTGCAGCAGGCCGATCTCGTAGAGGAACCGACTCGGCTCAGCGGGCTTTGCCCGCCCGGCGGAGGTGGCCACCGAACGCGAGTAGAAAATCTTCACGGTGCTGCGCGCACGCGTGACCGAGACGTAGAACTTCCTGCGATCCTCTTCAAGCTTGGCCGGATCGTTGGCCGAATTCCAGTAGGGCATCAGCCCCTCGTCCGCGCCGAGGAGCAATACGACCTCGAACTCCAGCCCCTTGCTGGACGACATGGTCGTGACGTTCACCCGGTCGCGCCTCATAGCCCGGCTGGCCAGATCCACGACAGTCGCGTCCGCCAACGCTCCGAGTTCCACCGCGTGCTGCATCCGGTCCAGCGCATTGGCGTTGTCGGACTGGGCCGGGCGTGCCATGGCTCGACGCAGCCCCATGCCGAGGAGGTCCGCGAGCATCCTGCGGGCGTAGGTGACGGGTTTGTCGCGGTAACCGACCAACAGCTCGGTCAACCGCACGTCCGTGTCGCGTGTCCACGTCGGACCGAGCAACCTCCGCCATCGCCGGTGGATGGCGCCGAGCCGGTGGCCACTATGCTCACGCCCGAGCATGGCCCACGCCGCACACGACTCGACGAACAACGTGACCGGAGCACGCGGGTACTCGACTCCTGGCACGGCAACGGCCAGGCCGGCACCGCGGAGCACCTCCGCGACCTCGCGGCACTGAGCGTTCAGCGAACAGATCACCGCGATCTCGTGTAGCGGCACCCCGCGCCTGTGCGCCAGTCCGACCGCAGCAGCAGCTTGGCGGCACTGCTCGGTGAAGCCCGCAGGGCAGAAGACAGCCAGCACCTCGCCGCCACCGCGGACGGCCGTAACCTTCCGCCCGACGCGCTCGACCCGCGTCGACGCTCGGATGATCTCCTCGCCGCACCGGTAGTTGTGCTCCAGGTGCACGGTGCTCACACCGGGAAGCGAGCTCAGTTCGCTGATCAGCTCCGGCCGCGCGCCGTTCCAGCTGAAGATCGCCTGCCCTGGGTCCCCGACGGCTAGTAGCTCGACGTCCGAGTCGGGTCGAAGACAGAGGGCTCGCACCAGCCGATCGAGCCCCGGCGCGAGGTCCTGGTACTCGTCAACGTACAGGCGACGATATCGCGCCGAGAGCACCCGCCGCACAACCTCGTGCTGTTCGACGAGATCCACGGCGACAGCCACCGCCCCCTCGAAGTCAATCAGACCGTCACCGCGCAGCAACGACTCGTAGCTCGAGCAGGCCTCCAGAAGTCCTTCTCCACCACGGTTCCACTCCTCCACAGTGGACAGACGACGCCTGTGGAACTCGATCTGCTTGCGCTTCTCCTTCCAGTTGCACGACGATCCGAACCGCGAGCCGATTGCAATCCGGTAGATCTCCTCCTGCTGCTCGTCGCTCGCGATCGACGCCTTGACCAGCTCGGGGTTGCCGAGCAGGGCCGCAAAAGGGCCGATGATCCGGTTGATGGCGAAGCTGTGCACCGTTCCCACGAAGAGCGACGGCCGCGCGGAGACCCCCAACGACGCCAAGCGCCTGCGCAGCTCCTCGGCCGCGGCCGTGGTGTAGGTGATGCATGCCGCGCCATGAGGTTCGGGAATCCTGTTGAACAGGTCGTAGGCAAGACAGGTGACCAACAGCTTGGTCTTGCCGCTGCCCGGCGGGGCATGGACGATGCAATGGCCTTGCCGGTTCAGCACTTGCCACTGGCGTTCGTTCGCCGACAGCTCCCTGATCGACTGGGTCAGCGGGCCCATCATCCCGCCAGGTATCTCAAGGCACTGTGGACATAGTCCGGCGGCCAGATCTGTTGTGACGCAAGACGCTGAGCGAACCGTCCCTTGCCACCCGCCTTGTCGATCGTGGTCAGATAGGTGCCGATCTCGGGCCACTGCGAAACCCATGTCTCCATGGTGGTCCGCACCCGATCTGCGCTCAGCTCCCAGAGTGTGCTGAAACAAGGGTTGGCATTGCTGGGGTGCGCGTTCAGTAGGTCGTATTCGAAAGTGGACATTCCGACAAAGATGCCGTGCTCCCCCGGATCTCCATTCAAGGACAACGCGGCGAGCAGGCGACCGGCACGTGCCGGTCCCGCGTCGCCGTCGCCATCCGTAATCACGGCCCACCGGATGCCGAGTGCCTCGCAGAACCGGGCGTACGACGTGAAGTGCGTGCCGTGCACGACACAAACGGTAATGCCGAGCTTGTCGAGGTCCATCCCCACGGCCGCGGCCATCGATGGCAGCAAGGCCTGCTCGGCATACCCCTCAACGAGCAGAACACGACGCGCGAACACCAGTTCCGCCCTGGTGGCGTCTAGGTATCGGGCGATGTCGTCCCACTCGGCGTTGGTCAGCGCCGCGTCGCTGGCTGCGGCCGCTTCCGTTCTCCCGCCCGCATCACGAAGCACCACCAGGCTGCGAGGGGAAGCGACGCTGGCAATGTGGGGTGAATGCGTAGTCACGAGAATCGAACGGTTCGTGCGGTGATCAGCCAGCAGCCGCCGGAACGCGAGCCGCTGCATGTGGGGATGCAGATGCGCTTCCGGCTCCTCGATCGCCATCACCACGTGCGCAATGTCTTGCTCCGCAAGGCGTTCCTCCAGCCCGAGCTCGAGCAGCGCGAGGTACAGCACGTTCAGAGTGCCGAGGCTCGTCGTGCTCAGATGCCGGTGCGCGGCGCCGTCGACGAACAGCTTCATGGTGCGGATCAGTCTCAGCGGATCTTCTGCCGCCACAGCTAGTTCGGTCTCCAGCGCCTGATTCGCACCGAGGATCTCCATCATGCGGTCGCTGATGCTCGTGCCGACCCGTTTGATCTCCGCCAGGTCGTTGAGCTGCGCGTTCGCCTCTCTCATCGCCGAGCGTACGCGGCTGAGATCGTCGTCGCCGATGGCCTTGGCCGCAGCCGTCAGCAGAACTCGCAACGGGGAGCGCCGCCACGTGGAGAGGTCCGCGTCCACGTCGCGCAGCGCACGGAGAAACACGAAGTACAGGTAGCCCCGCAGATCGGCGTCGATCTGGTTCTCTTCGTCCTCGCCTCCGAAGATGGTCCACCTGTATTTGACCTTCGCTCCCGGCCCGGCGACACCGGTGTCCAGCGGTGCGAACCGGTAGGTCAGTCGCGCACGGAGCGGATCCGACTGCACCAACGCATCGCTCAATGTGCTCAACACGGTGTTGTCGTCCTCGAAGTCGGCCAGATCCACGGAGATCTCGATGACCTCGCGCGCATCCATGGGATCCCAGTTGTCGCTGCCGTCCGACAGACCGTCCCAGAAGTCCTCTCGCCCAAGGTGTCGGTCGGACGGTGACAGTGTGGGATCCAGAACGAGCCGCAACGCGTACAACAGATTGCTCTTGCCCGCGCGGTTCTCACCAACGATGACAGTGCCCGGCTGGATCGCCACGCACAGGTCCGCGAGGTTCCGGAAGTTGGTCACCCGGATGCACTCGATACGCACCGACTTTCTCCAAACACTATGAGCTGCGAAGAGACAGCACCGCATGTTCGTGGCGCTTTCACGCCGCGCCCCGTGGAATTTCTCGCCGTTCGGCCAGCCAGTGTTACAAGCAACCGAGGCTGAACTCCGCTCCTCACGACGAAATTGGTCCAGACAATCAAGCCACCCCGATCTCACGCCGAACAACGACGCTGCCCCTTCGACATCGAACAACCTCAACCCACCAGGGGAGGAGCATCCTACCTGTTACCCCAGGTCAGATCACCTAGCTCAATCTGAAGCCGATCTCGCTCGACGCCCTCGCAGCCCCATAGTCAGTCCATTGTCCAGTTATTGACATGTTTTTAGCCGCCTCTCCCTGTTATCTTTCAATCCCCTTGGGTGAAGATCCCCAGCGGCCTCAATTGACCTCGAGAAACAAGAAGCAATCCGTGTACGAGAACTACCTCCCCTTACTCGACTGCATGGCGGGAGGACCCCGCTCGCCCTCAACGGTGTTCCCGAGGGACTGGCCGTCGTCACCGTTCCAGTGCGGAGGCAAGGCGAAACCCACGTACCCCGAGACACCCGGCGACGGACCCGGACCTCGCAGGCCGACGTGCACACGACCGCGAGGACCTCGCTCTTCGCCCCACCAGACGGAATGTCCACAAGAGACCCCGCCTGGGTGCTCGACCAGCCGATGCGCCGATGGTCCGCGATGGTCAGGAAGTTCGGCTCGCGCGCGGAGTACCTCGCCGAGCTGCGTCCACGCCGGAACCGATGTAGTGCGCGCCGAAGACGAGGCCCCGGCTGAACTCGAGGACTTCCCCGATCAACGCTGTACGCGAATGCCGCGGACCAGAGGTAGCCCGAGGCTCGTGTTGCAGTCCTCAGCGAGCGCGGACGCCCAGCGCCGCCGTGATGCTGACCGAGCCGTCGCCACTCGTCCAGCTGTGGTTTGCGCTGGGGGTACGGATGCTCAGCGCTGCGAGCTGGTGCAGCGAAACGCCATGAACAACAACGCATGAACGACCCGTCAGCTTCTCAGCGATGTCCTGGGAGGCTCGTCGCTCGCGCTGTAGCCCTGCGTAACGGTCGGCCACCCTCAAACGAAATGGGCGATGTGCGGAACACGGACCAGCAAGTGACGCCGTGCCGCCCAAGCTGACACCACGATCAGCGGCCGGCATCTCCGACCGCCGGAGGACCAGATGACCGTCTCGTTCGCGGAGTACCAGGACACCAGCGTCGTCGACCCGCTCAGGCAGGGTGACGTGCTCGAAGCCGCCGATCCCGCAGCATCGCTCTGGCAAAGGCACCTCGTCGTGCTCACAGCCGACTGTGACCTGGCGCGGGCGAAGCATCACGGGCGCGTGACGTGCGTTCCGGTGCTCACCGAGCATGAGTACCTGCTGGAAATGCAGATCCCGGCCTTCGCGACAAGGCCATGAACAAGTTTGTCGACGAACTGCGCAAGGCGCTTCCGCCCGCGGCCCCGAAGATAACCGATGAGCGGCTCAGAGCATGGCCCTGCGAAGAAGAACCCGATGAGATCGTCACGGCGCTCGGGCTGAGCGGCCGGCGCGCAGACAACGTCAAGGCTGCTTGCGAGTCCATCCGCCTGCTTAGCCGGAAGGCGGAGACGCTGGACGACGCGGTCAAGCTCCTGATCGATTCGCAAGTCGGTGCCCCCAACCCGCAGAAGCGGGACAAGATCGTTGACGGGATCGTCAACAAGTTCAGAAACGCCTACTCGAACCCTCCGGGGGACGCGTTGTTCCTCTCGTCGATCGCTCCCCGCAACAGCCTCGGATACTTCGCCTATCTACGTCACCTGGAACAGGTTCCGGAGACCGAGATCGCGCTCGGCCCGGACAGGAGCGCGTCACGGTATCGGCGCATCTCCCGCCTCCAGGACCGGTACACCCACGCGTTGGCGGAGCGGTTCGCGCACGTGTTCATGGCGATCGGTCTCCCCTCGGCGTACGAGGACGTGCGAGACCTCCACTCCGAGTACCTGGGGGCGATGTACAAGTGAAGCCGCTCGTCACAACGGTGGAAGCGCTCAAAGAACTGGCCACGGGGTTGTCACCTGAGGCCATCCCTTCGTCTCCGCGGATATTCGAGCATTCCGGGGACGCTGCCGATGTCCTGCTGAGCGTGGACGACAAGTCCGACGAGCAGCGGATCATCGTGCTGCGGAGTTCGGACACAAGAGACCGCATCACGCCTGACAGGATCACGGATCTGACGACCGACGTGCTCAGCCGAGCGGCGTCGTTCGCCGAGCGCGCTCGCACCACAGGGTCGCTGACACTGCCCCGCAGTTGGCACCAGTACAAGCACAACAACCTGGTCGCCTTCTTCACAACCCCGCGTGACAACCCCGAAGCACGGCGGTGGATCGCGGAACTGCTGCCGGGCGAGCCCCCCGATATCGTCCTCTGGGGCATGACGTCGTCCGACCGGACAACGACGCTAGAGCAGTTCGAGTCGGGCAAGCCCGCCCTTCCGCTTGGCTGGGAAAAGGACTGGGACGCGGCTGTCACAGCTTGCGCCGAACGGGTCGAGCAAGCTAAGCGCATTCGGCCGGCCGATGTCGAGATCGAGCTGACGCCCCTGGAGCAGTCAACGACGAAAGGCTGGTCGTACGACCAGTGGATGGGGAAGATCTCCGACGATCAACGCTCCTTCGTGGAAGCTCCGGCTACCAAGTCCATCCGGCTACGTGGACCGGCGGGTTCCGGCAAGACGCTGGCTCTCACACTCAAGGCGATGAGAGAAGTCCTGAGCGCAAGGGAAGCGGGTGGCGAACCGCGTGTTCTGATGGTGACCCACAGCTGGTCGCTGGCCACAGAGATCGCCGACTCGCTCGACTCCATGGGCATGGGGCTACTGCAGGAGATCGACGTCTTCCCATTGCTCGAGATCGCGACCACCATCTCGCCGCAATATGCCAAGGACGACTCCGGGTTCAGCCTGGCTGGCGACGACAGCTTCAGCGGCAAGAGGGCTCAGCTGGACGAGATCCTGGAGGTGTTGAGCGACTTCGTCGCCGGTGACTGGATCACCTACCGCGCAGGCGTCACTGAAAGCCTGCGCGCCAGGTTCGACTCCTCGGACGAGGACGATCGCAACGCGTTGGCCTGGGATCTTCTTGTGGAGTTCGGATCCGTCATCGGCGCCGCCGCGATCTTCCCCGGCGCCGGCGCGGAGTCGAAGTACTTCCAGCAGGCGAGGGCGACGTGGATGCTGCCGTTGCAGAGCCGGAACGATATGCGAGTCGTCTTCGCCGTCTACACCAAGTACATGGAGAGCCTCGAAGCACGGTCGACGCTGACGTCAGACCAGGTGCTGGCCGACCTGCTGAGCCACCTGGAGACACACGCGTGGAACCGAGCCCGCAAGACCCAGGGCTACGACCTGATCTTCGTGGACGAGTTCCACATGTTCAGCCCACTGGAACGGCAGGTGCTCCACTACCTATCGCGAGACGTCAGCGTCTACCCGCGGGTGTTCATGGCGGTCGATCCTCGCCAGTCTCCGTCCGAGGCGTTCATTGGCTTCGCGGCCGATGACACCCGATCTTCCTCGTCCTCGTTCGAGGAAGAGATCGGCGACGTCACCAACCTCGAATTGACCACGGTGCACCGGTTCACGCCCCAGATCCTGGAATTAATCAAGCACGTCCACCACGAGTTCCCTACGCTAGACCTCGGCAAAGACTGGCAGATCAACATCAACGGGGTGGAGTCCGCGCGGGAACCAGGACCTCTCCCTCTCCTCAACGTCGGCGCCACACGTGCCGCCGAGGAGAACGACATCGTCAAGGCGATGCATAGCCTGTACTCCCGCGGCCGCATCGCACTCGCCGTCGTGGACAACCGGCAGTGGAACCGCTTCAGCGAGCTCGCGTCCCGTCTCAGCACGTCGGGGAGGTTCCACGTCTCGACGATCACCGGGAGGTCTGACGTCGAAGGGTTCCGCTATCGCAAACGGGGCCTCGTCGTCGGCCCCGCCGAGTACCTGGCGGGCCTTCAGTTCGACGCCGTCCTGGTCGCGGGCGTCCCGGACATGGAGCCCACCAGAACCACCCCGAGCGAGCGCACTCGGCTCCTCTCCCTGTTGTACCTCGCACTCAGCCGTGCCGAACTGGAGGCGCGCGTCTATGTAAACGAGGACGACGGCGGAATCGCCGAGGTGCTGAGCAGAGCGGTCACCAATGGTCTCATGAAGCAGGAGCGCGGCAGCCTGGCTTGACATGGTCACAAGTGACATCGGGCAGACCAGCAACGATGCGGCCTGTGGTCGCATGGTGGTCGCATCCGGCCCATGCTCCGGTCCTGCGCTGCTCACCAGGAGCAGACAAGCAACGAGACCGGAGGAACCCGTCATGAAGAACCCGAACCGTGGCCGCGTCTACCGCCGTTGTGCCTGCCGCGGCGCCGACGGTCGGCAGTTCGGCGCCCGCTGCCCGAAGCTGACCAACCGCAAGCACGGAACCTGGACCTACGCAGTCGACCTACCTACGCTCGACGGCAAGCGGCGGACACGACGCCGCAGCGGATTCGTGTCCAAGGCGGATGCTCAGGCGGCGCTGAGCAGGGTCCTGGAGTACGAACGGACCGGCATCGTCATCGACGATCGGCAGACGGTCGCCGACTATCTTGCGAGTTGGTTGCGTGCCAAGGCATTGACGCTGAAGCCGACCACGATGGCGAACTACCACGCGTACGTCCACAAAGACCTGATCCCGCACATCGGATTGATCAGACTTGAAGATCTATCCCACCAGCACGTCGTGCTCTATGTCCGCAACCAACTGGAAGCCGGCCGCGGACATACCACCCTGCGCCGCTGCCTCGCTACACTGTCCAGCGCGCTGGGCGACGCCGTACGGCAGCACCGCCTGCCATACAACGCGGCCAAGTACGTGTCTGTCACCCGACCTACAAAGTACGAGCCGGTGTGCTGGTCGCCCGCCGAGGCTGCGAAATTCCTCAAGTACTGCGCTGACCACAACGACCCGTTGACCAACCTCTTCGAATTGATCATCGGCACCGGCATGCGCAAAGGCGAGGCGCTCGCTCTGCATTGGGCCGACGTCCACTTCGATGAGCACGTGCTCTTCGTCCGCCAGACGTTGTCCAACGTCAACAACTCCACGCCGGTTTTCACGACCCCTAAGACCAAGAGCAGCCTCGCTTGGGTCGGGCTCTCCGACAGGGTGGCCGCCGCGCTTCAGAACCAAGCGGAGCGCCAACCCGACCGCGCGCTGGTGTTCACCCGACGCGGAGGACAACCACTACGCCCGGAATACGTCCTACATCGGTTCCATCGGCTCACTGAGCAGGCAGGACTGCCCAGGATCCGCGTCCACGACCTGCGTCACTTCGCCGCGACCACGATGCTCAGCTCGCAGGTTCCGCTGGCCATGGCGTCCAAGACGCTGCGCCATTCGACCTTGTCGACGACGACAGAGATCTACGGTCACCTGCTTCGGCATGTCGCTCTCGATGCGGTGAAGGCGATTGAGACGGCCCTGAAAGAGGCTGAAGCGGCGTAGCGCGACCACTTTGCGATCACAATCGGGCAAAAACGACACCAGCGGGCTTACCTCAAAAGGTAAACCCGCTGGTCATTGGCCGTCGGGACGACAGGATTTGAACCTGCGACCCCTTGACCCCCAGGCACTTTGCAGCGTTGATCGTCCAGCATGGACAGATCCGCTGACCTGCATCGCTTGTGCGCCAACGTCCGTAGACGTCCACCGCAATACGGGGCGATTGTCACTCAGATAGTCACTCAGTCACTCACCCGCATTGTCCACTATGGACAGCCCCTGAGCGGCACTGAGCGGACTTCGTGGGTACCAACCACACGGGCCGTTGCGCGACAGCGCGCCTACGGCCGTCTCAGGGCGTGTTGTGCGCCAATCTCCCGAGCTCAGACCTATCCGGGCTGGTTGCCGCGCAACAGTTCCAAGATGGCGTCCAGCTTGTCTCCATGCTCCGCCTGGGTCGCCGCGATCTCGTTCAGCCGGTTGCCCTGCCGCTTCTGCGTGGCGTCGATCGTCGCCAGCAGCTCATAGATCGACTGGACGTCGTTGTCGAGCTGCCGAACCTTGCGCTCGATCTCCACCGGACTCGCCATGAGGGCAGAGCCTACCGGTTCGACGGTCAGCAAGGGCAGCACGCTAGCCGGCAACCAGCGCTCGACTGAGCAGCGCCGGACTCCCCCGCCGCTCCCTGTTTCCAGAAGTCCGTAACTTCCGTAACTGCCGTAACCATGCAGGTCAGACGGTTACGGCTAGGTCGCCGGTTACGGACGTCTGCCGCAACCGCATCCACGGGTCTACGCAAGCTATCCGTAACCCATGAGTCAGCCGTAACCGCCTGACCAGCGCGGTTACGGCAGTTACGGACGTTACGGACTTAAGAGGAACCCTCTCCAAGAGCGCCGACCGCACGCACTCCCAGACCAATCTCAGCGTGTGACCAGCAGAGCGTCCATGCTGCCAATCACTACTGCGGCACCCGCGTTTTCTAGGTCGGTACGTCGCCTAGCCGTCGTGGCATATCCGATCGGCCGCACGTCCGCGACAAGACACGCCTCTATGTCTGTGACCGTGTCGCCGACAAGCAAAGCCGCCTCAGGCTTGATACCCAGGGCATTAGCGGCCCGAATCAGGGAGTCCGGGTTTGGCTTCATGCGCTTTGGGTCAGCGTAGGGCCGCCCCGCGACGAAGTCGACGAACGAAGTCAGACGGTGGGTTCTGAGATACTTCTCGATCGCCGGAGCAGAGTTGTTGCTCACGATCGCCGTGCATTGACCACGCCGCTGCGCCGCCTCAATCGCGGCATGTGCGAATGGTGCTGGTGCGGCGCTCTCAACCGCGACATTTTCCGCTGCACACAGCACATCATCGATGGGCGACACCAGGTGAGGACAGTTCCAATCGGTCCACCGAAGCACCTCCATCGGATCCGTTTCTTCCGCAATCTCCGATGGCAGGACGCCCACCTCAGCACTGAGCACCTTGAGCATGTCCGCTGCCACATTCGGAGCTGGATAGCCAGAGAAGACACTGCAAATCGGACCATCGAAGTCAAAGAAGACTGCCTCGACGGCGCGTAGCAAGCCATCGAGACTAGTCACGTGCATACTCCCGAGAGATGGTGTTCCAGAGAGAATCAAACCAGGTACGAGCCTGCATCACATACTCAGCCGCAGTAGATGTGTCATCCTCCGCGCTGATCGAGTATTGAAACAGGGTCGCATCTTTCCCCATCGGGTCAAAGATGGAAACAGCCTCACCATCAATAGTCACATCGTGCTGCACTACCGGATAGAACCCAAAGAACGCTTCCTCATTGTTCAAGATATACAGCTTGAACAGCGGAGCCGCTCCGTGAATACGGACCTGAGCAGTGGCCGACTTAACCAATCCCAGATCAGCAAGTTCCTCTACGTCATCCACGATGCTTTCAATTGCGCGCCTCGTGATTCTACCTTGACGCTTCCGGATGGCAGGGTCATCAGATGCCGTATCAGCTCGGCACGGCAAAGCCATTGGTACGGCCATGTCGGAAACCATGATCCGCACGGCAATCGATTCGGGAGTCAGTCGCCCCGCCCGAACCTTGTCGAGCACTTCGGACAGAGTATTCCGTAGCGTCTCGGCGCCGAAGCCCGCGAAATCAATCGCGACGTGAGCGCTCTCGAACGCCGCCTCTACATGTGGCCGAAGACCAACAGGCCGCTCCGTCTGAGCACGAACAAACGTCCCGCTCCCCTGCCTGCTGATAATTAGGCGCTCGTTCGTCAGCACGCGTAGCGCCGCCTTTACCGTCTCTCGCGCTACTCCGTACCGGCTCGCAAGCTCCGGCTGAGAGGGGAGCTTCTCCCCCGGCTGGAGCTTCCGCGTAAGGATCGCGGCGCGCAGCTTGTTCGCAATCTGCTGCGACTCTGTGCGCGGATCGTCCGGGTCTAGGTCCGTCAGATGCTGCAACGCGTCGGTCATGCGGCCCAGCATACAGCCCCTGACTAGCCAAGACAGTCTTTCTCCAGCCAACCGCTTGACATGACTAGCCAGGTAGGCCAAGCTCATCCACATCGCACCGCCTGACTAGCCAGGTGAGCCAAGCTGGAGGAGTCTCAATGCTCAACCCCCATGACCTCAGGGAGTTCAGCCCGGACGGGCTGGACGAAGCGTCGATTGACGCCCTGATCAGCGAAGTTGCGGACGAGTTGGCGGAGTTGCCGCCGGCCACGTCCGCGCTGCTCGACGGCACCGCGCGGAAGCGCCGCAACCGCCGCGTGATCGAGCGGACGTTGGGCAGCACGGTGCGCGTGCTGCACGTCTACGGCCACATGTCCGCGACCGCCAGGACGGAGGCCGCGTGATGCTCACTCGAACTCTGACCGCGTGCGTGATCGCAGTCACCGCCGCGCTCTCAGCGTGCAAGCCCGTGCAGACCGCGCCGACCGAGTCGGCTGAGCCGTGGGTGGTGCTCTCGGTGACCTACTCCGGTCCGCGCGGCGAGAACCAGCCCGGTGGCAAGGGGCAGCACGCCGTCGTGTGCGTCGCGGCGAGCGATCTCGCTCGCCACGACAGCGAGCGCGGTGAGCACATCGAGATCTTGATCCCTGCCGAGCACGCCTACGACTACGACCAGGGCACGCCGTGCCCGAAGGGTCCGATCCACTCGCGTTTCTGATTGCCCCGAACCTGCGGCCGATTCCGGCAAGAAGACACCGCAGGTCCGGGTCTCCAGCACCCATCAGATGAGTCAGGAGACCATCAGCATGTCCGACAAGACCACGCCCCCTCAAACCGGCCTGTCGGCCGTGGGCGACGTCGAGATCATCACGTTCGGCTACCTGCACCTGGACGGTGGCCCCACCCCAGAGGCAGACGCCACGTTCGACGTGCGCCGCTACCTCAGTGACCCCGCCGCCGTGCGGGACACCGGGTTGCTCGACTGCGACGGCCGCGACGACGAGGTTCGCCGTGTCGTGCTCGACACCTGGGGAGCGCCGGAGACGATCGACACCGCGCTCGACTTCGTTCTCGCCTTCCCTGCCGAGCACCGGTGCGTCATCGCGTTCGGTTGCGCGGGTGGTCGTCACCGCTCCGTCGCGCTGGCCGAGATCGCCGCTGCTGACCTGCGGACGATGGAGTACCGCGTGACCGTGCGGCACCTGCACGTCCACCTCCCCCGCGTGATCGGCGACGAGTCGACGGGCGGTGTGCGATGAGCCACCAGACCCGCCGGACGTTGCGGGAGATGACCGTCCCGGCCGCGATCGCCTACGTGCTGCTGACCGTGTTGACCCTGCTGGCCCGTGTGGTCTGCCTGGTCGCCGCGCTGGTCGCCGAGGTCGCGGAGCGCCTGGCCGACGCCGGGTCCACCGCGTGCGCCGTTGCCCGTGGCCCGGTGCTCGTCACCACGGCCGGCCGCGCCGGAGGTGCGGCATGAACGTCGATCAGCTGACGCCGTGGCTCGTCGCGGGCGGCCTCGTCGCCCTGCTCGTCCTCTGGATGGTCGTCCGTGGCGCTCGTCGCCGCGCTGCCAAGGCCACGAAGGTGGTGACCCGCATGGGCGGTAACGCCGGTCGGGCACTGGTGGCCACGCTCGTCATCGGCGGACTCCAGTGGTTCCTGTTGACCCACAACAGCGACCCGCGCATGTGGGCCGCCGTCCTCGGTGTGCCCGCGCTGTTCTCCGCCGCGCAGTTCGTGCAGATGTTCACCAGCACCCACCACGTCCACTCGAAGTCGAAGGGCGGTCGGCGATGACCACGAGCACGAACGGCACCGTGACCACGCTGCCCACCATCACGTTGGACGAGTTCGACCAGCCGGCCGCCGACATGGGCGTGCAGGCCGCCGAGGTGACCGAACCGGCGGACGTCCAGGAGCAGGCCCGGCAGGCCTACCGGGACAGCGTGGCCGCCGACCAGCCGCTGAGCGGCAAAGCGCTCGGGGAGATGTTCGAGCGTGGCGAGCGGTGGGGACGCGACCGCATCGCGGAGGCCAAGAAGGGCACGGGTAACACCGTCACGGCGCGGCCGGCCACGGCCCGCAAGCCCAAGGCACCGACCGTGAAGGCGACCGCCGTCCCGAGCGTGAAGACGGAAGCCGCGGCGCCCGTCGCGGAGCGCAAGCCCGCTCCCCGCACGCCGGACGTGGCGGCTCCCGCGCCCGTGGTCACGCCGTCCGGTGGTCGGCTGGTGTCGTGGGTGGGGTTCGTGTTCGGCAGCATCATGTCCGTCGCTGCGAACGTGCTCCACACGTGGCTTCCGGCCGCGACGATGCCGGAGGGCTGGACGCCTGGCATCGCTTCTCAGATCGGTGCGGCGGTGTGGCCGATCGGGTTGCTGTTGTCGGTCGAGGTGCTGTCCCGTGTCGCGTGGCAGTCCGGTTTCTGGTGGAACCTGGCGCGCTACGGCGGTGCCGGAACGGTCGCGCTCGGGTCTGCCGTCATCTCCTATGGGCACCTGCGGGACCTGCTTGCCGCGTGGGGCTACGGGGTTCTGGCGGCACACGTCGGCCCGCTCGTCCTGGACGGCCTGATGGTCATCTCCGGTTTCGCTCTGCTCGCCATGAGCATGCGCACGAAGGGAGCGGCGGCATGAGCACCACCACGGCAACCGGCCCCACGCCGGACAACGGCGACGAGCGGCACGCCACCGTCCTTCCCTTCCCCAGTGCCGCCAACACGACAGCGACCGACACGCCCGGCACGGCAGTGGAACCGGTCGGCACGGTCATCGACGGCGAACTCGTCGACGAGGACGGCACCGGCAACCTTCCGGCACTGCGGCAGCGCGCCGGAGAGCTGATGCCGCACGGACGCCAGGTGACGGCAGTCGCGGCAACGGCAGGGATGACGGCGGCACGCGCCGCATACAAGGTGTGGCGTGGACACGGCACCTGGTTCGCTCGCCTGTTGCAGGCGGCAACGTTCGCCCACTACAAGGAGCGCATCAATGCCGCCCGCGCTCAGGGCGACGTCGCGGCACTGGCGGAGTGGCAGGACCGGCTCAAGGACGCCAAGGCCACACGGCGGCAGCGCATCATGGAGGCGCCGCGCACCATCGTTGCCGGTGTCGTTGCCGCTCTGCTGGTCGTGGTGATCCTGGCGGCACTGCTGTTCCTCATCGGCGTGACGGTGTGGCTGTGGGACGGCGGCTGGACGTGGGACGAGTGGTGGAGCTTCGTTGCCGGTACCGGCAACGTGCTCGGCATCGCGTTCATGGTGGCGTTGCAGGTGTCGGTGTTCGCGGTGCCGGTGGCGTGGCTGGTCGCGGCATACCGTGCCGGTTCCAACGCCGCGACCATGCCGGGGTGGGCGATGACGGCGGCACAGCGGCAGGAGACCAACGTGGTCGTCACCCCGGCAGGGATCGGCGCGGCACTGGCACACCTCGGCATCCCCGCGCTGAACCGGGCCATCAAGGACGGGTGGACGGTGGAGTTCGCCACCCCGCCGGTGCGGGTCAACAATCGCGGCTACCAGGCGGTGTTCTCCCTGCCGCTCGGTGTCACCACGGAGATGCTCGCCGACAAGCGGGAAGTGTTGGCGCGCAACCTGCACCGCGACACGATCGAGGTGTGGCCGACCGGTGCCGAGCGCGCCGGCTACGTGGACCTGTGGGTGTCGGACCCCGGTTCGGGTCGCAAGCCCGCGCCCGCCTACCCGCTGCTGGACTCCGGTGTGGTGGACGTGTTCGAGGCCGTGCCGTTCGGTGTCTCGCAGCGCGGCGACGTGATCGCGCCGCCGCTGGTCGAGGCCAACATGGTGTTCGGTGGCCTGCCCGGTCAAGGCAAGTCCAACGCGGTGCGCGTGGTCATGCTCGGTGCCGCGCTCGATCCGCTGGCCGAGTTGCGGGTGTTCGTGTTCGCCAACAACGGCGACTTCGACGCCTACCAGCCGCGCCTGGCGCAGTACGAGCGCGGCACCGGCCCCGAGGTGGCCGAAGCGGCGTTGGACGCGCTGCGGGAGCTGTACGCCGAGGTGGACCGTCGTGAGGCGCGGCTCGCGGAGCTGGGCGTCAAGAAGGTCACGCGGGCGCTGGCCGAGAAGTACCCCGACCTGCGGCCGGTCGTCGCCGGGTTCAGTGAGTGCCACGAGCTGTTCGGCCACCCGGAGTTCGGCAAGGAGGCCGGTGAGGTGGCGGTCAACGTGGTCAAGCGTGGCCGCAAGACCGGCGTGATCCTGGCGTTCGACACGCAGTCCTCGCGTGCTGCGGCGATCCCGCCCGCGCTGGTGGAGAACGTGGCGGTCAACGTGTGCTTCTACGTCAAGACCTGGCGCAACAACGACGGGTTCCTCGGTGACGGCTCGTTCGCGTCCGGCGTCCGCGCCACGGAGCTTCGGTACAAGGTGGACCGGGGCACGGCGGTCACGACAGGCACCACGGACGAGACGTTCGAGTTGCTGAAGTGGTTCTACATCGAGGCTGACGACAGCGGCTACGACGCGGCGGCCGAGGTCATCGCGCGTGCCATGCAGAAGGTGCACCCGGCGGTGCCGGTCGGCAGCCCGAAGCGCGAGGTGAGCGAGCCCGTGATGCGGGACCTGTTGGAGGACTTGGCCGAGGTGCTCGGCTACGACACGGTCAACGTCGCCGACGTGCCCGCGCTGCTGGCCAAGCACGCACCCGACTGGGCGCCGTACCGCAAGCTCACCGGCAAGCAACTGCGCGCTGAGCTGGCCGGCCTGGGGGTCAAGGTGCCGTCCACGGGCAACCGCTACCCCGTCGACCCGGTCACGATCCGTGAGGCTTTGGCCAAGCGCGCCACGGCCGACCTGGACGACGAGAACTAGCCTCACGACGGGGTGAGTTAGGCCGATGCGCTACCCGGCCGGCCACGCGAAACGACGCTCTGACGAGGTCACGCGACACCGCCTAACTCACCTCACCTGCTAACTCTTCGCAGCTCAACATCATGATCGGCCGGACCTCACCGCCCGGTTAGGAAGCTAACCCGGTTTGACGGACCTAACCCGGCTCGATCACCCCTCCGCTTGCCACCGGCCGACCGGCCTCCCGCTGGTCGCCTTCCCTCCGCACGCCCGTGTTCGACTACAGAACGTGACAGGAGACAGGTCATGACCACCGACCGTCGCCCGCTCTGCGACCCGAACGCCGTCCGACTCTGGGCCGCTCCGCTGCTCACCCGCGCCAACGCCACCGGGATCATCCCGCCCGCCGGAAGCCGGACGTGGTGCGCGCTGCCCGACACCGACCCGCGCAAGGCCGCCGCCGTGGTGCTCGCCGCGCTCACCAGGTTGCAGGAGAACACCCCGAACGCGATCAGCGCCCGCCTGGCCGCACAACACGACGAGACCGAACGCGTCTGCCGGGAACGCACTCGCAGCGCCTCGCACGACATGTCCGCCGCGCAGGCCTGGGGCAGCGCGATCGGCCCCACCTATCGGGAGTTGGCGCGTCGCCGGCTGCTCCGAAGCTCGATCCCGTGTGGACACACCGGTTGCCGGGTGCTGGTGGAGTTCGTCCACCCGTTGCCCGACGAGTTGGCCGCGCGTCTGCCGGACCTCTCGTCGGTGCGCTGCCCCGAGCACCTGCACCCCGCCGTGCCAAAGCCGTTGGCGCTGCACGGTTCCACGCCTGCGGTGACGCGGTTGGGGGTGGCGGCGTGAACGTGCTCGGACTGTTCGAGGGCATCGGCGGCTTGTCGCTCGGTTTGGAACGCGCCGGAATGGCCGTCGTCGGCCAGGTGGAGATCAACCCGTTCTGCCAACAGGTGTTGGCCAAGCACTGGCCGGAGGTTCCCCGTCATGACGACGTCCGCACCGCAGTCCAGTGGTGGCGCTCCCAGCGACGACCAGCCGTTGATGTTGTCGCTGGAGGTTTCCCCTGTCAGCCCGTATCGGACTCGGGTCTCAAACTGGCGCAGCAAGACGAACGCTGGCTCTGGCCGGCCATGTTCGACGTCATCGCCGCGCTCCGACCGACCTGGGTCGTCGCCGAGAACGTGCCCGGTCTGCACCGGCGAGGCCTTGCCGATGTTCTCCGTGACCTCCGACGAGCCGGGTACCGAGCCCGTGCCGGACTGGTCTCAGCTTGTGCGGTGGGTGCGCCACACGCACGTGAGCGCATGTTCGTTCTGGCCCACGCCGAAAGCGAAGGACGCTGTCCGTGGCGGCATGACCGAGGAAGCGATCTACCGCAGCATGGCCACCAGCCGCACAGCGGTGGACCTGGGGGACGCGGTGGGTGGCCCGCCGAACCCGACGTGGATCGAGTGGCTCATGGGGTTCCCGACGGGGTGGACCGACGTCGCGCACTCGGAAACGCCGTCGTCCCCGCCGTCGCAGAGCACATCGGCCGACTGATCACCGCCGGAGCCATCGCCGAGAGGAACGCAGCATGACCGCCGCACTGAGGGTCCTCCCGACCCCGACCGCCCTGCCCGGACACGAAGTGCTGGACCAGGTCCGTGACTTCGTGGCGCGGTTCTCCGTGTTCCCTCACGAGCACTGCGCGCCGATGCTCGCGCTCTGGTATGCCCACACGTGGGTCGCCGATGCCTTCTACACCACGCCGCGCCTGATCCTGTCGTCCCCGGAACCGGGATCGGGCAAGACGCGGGTACTGGAGATCGCTCAGCACCTCACCAGGGAAGCGGAGATGACGGCGGGCGGTTCCGCCGCCGCGCTCGTCCGCATGGTCGCGGCCGGACCGATCACCATCCTGATGGACGAGGTTGACGCCGTGTTCGGTGTTGGCGGAACGGGCAATGAGGACGTCCGCCAGATGCTGAACCTTGGCTACAAGCGCAGCGCCAAGATCCCGAAGGCCAAGGGCGACCCGGCGACCGGGTTCACTGTGGACCGCCTGCCCATCTTCGCGCCCGCCGCGCTGGCTGGACTCGTCGGCAGGATGCCCGACACCATCACGACCCGCGCCATCACCATCCACCTTCGCAAGCGCCGTCACGACGAGCGTGTGGAGCCCTACAGGGAATCGAAGGTCGTTCGGCAAGCTGAGCCGGTCCGGGATGCGCTGAGCACGTGGGCAACCAGCATCGGGGAAAGGCTGGTAGAAGCTGAACCCGAGATGCCGCACGGTGTCGACGACCGGCCGGCCGAGGTCTGGGAACCGCTGCTTGCAATCGCCGACCTGGCGGGTGGTCATTGGCCCGCCACCGCGCGAGCCGCGTGCACGCACTTCGTGAACGCGAGCAAGAAAGGTGCCTCGTCACTCGGTGTGCGGCTGCTGGCCGACCTGCGAACGCTCTTCATGGAAACGGGCACGGATCGCATGCACACGACGGAGATCCTGACGCGCCTGCTGTCCTTGGAAGACGCTCCATGGCAGGACGCATGGGGAAAGCCGCTCGACTCACGACGACTCGCAAAGGAACTCAGCCTCTACCAGGTGGCACCGCTGACCGTGAAGCACAACAACGGCAGCAACGCGAAGGGCTACGTCACCTATCCCACCGTTCGCCAGGTGGAGCAAAGCGGTCTCGCCGACGCGTGGGCGCGTTACCTGCCCGCGCCGACCACGCCGTCTGATGTGGACGCTGAGGGGGAGAAATGAGCACCACCGACGACGTCATCGAACTGACGAAGTTCCTTTACAAGATCCCGGAAGCGATGTTGCTGCTTTCCCTGAGCCGGTCGGTCATCTACGAGCAGATTCGCGCCGGGCGACTCCGGTTCGTGAAGCAGGGCAGGGCGACGCTCGTTCCGGCGTCGGCCATTCGGGACTACGTGGCGCTGTTGGAGCGGGAAGCGGGGGTGCACTATGGCGAAACCGCGTGACGACGAGGACAAGAAGAAGCGGCGTAGCCGGGGGGACGGCGGCATTCACTGGGACGAGTCGCGCCAGAGGTGGATTGCCACGGTGCACATTGGCTTCAAAGCCAACGGAAAGCGCGACACCATCAGGCGGAGCGCCGAGACCTTCACCGGGGCCAAGGAGAAGCTCAAGGAGATCCAACGCGAGTTGGACGACGGCCTGCCCGCCACGCCTCACATGTACAAGGTCAAGGAAGCGGTCACGGCATTCCTGAAGTACGGATTGCGTAGGTGCAGCAAGGAAACGGTGAAGAACTACACCTACCTCGCGGCCGGCCACATCATCCCCAGCTTGGGTGAGCGCAACCTTCGCGAGTTGTCCGCTGACGAGGTGGACGACTGGTTGGAAGAACTCTCGCTCACGCTCTCCACGCGCACCCTGCGGTTGGTGCACTCCATTCTGAACCGCTCGGTGCGCATGGCGCAGAAGCGCGACAAGGTCAAGCGCAACGTGGTCCAGTTGTGCGAAGTGCCGAATGGTCAGGACGGACGCCCGTCGAAGTCGCTCACGTTCGGCCAGTTCGAAGCGGTGCTCAAGGCAGCGGAGGACTCCCCGCTGTACGCGTACGTCGTGCTGTCGCTGTTGATCGGCGCTCGCACTGAGGAACTGCGCGCCTTGACGTGGGACCATGTCGACCTGCTCGGCAAGCCGGACGCCGTCCCGGTCGTACTGCCGTCGATCTCGGTGTGGCGGTCAGTCCGTGAGGGTGGCGACACGAAAACCAAGAAGTCGCGGCGAACGCTCGCCATGCCAACGCGGTGTGTCGAGGCGCTGGAGGCGCACCGCGTCCACCAGGACGCCAGGCGCAAGCTCGCAGGCAAGCGGTGGAAGGAACACGGCCTGGTGTTCGCGTCGGAAGTCGGTACCGAACTCGACTCGCACAACGTCCGCCGTGCGTTCCGCCGGGTGGTCAAGGCTGCTGGCCTCGCCGCGAAGGACTGGACGCCTCGGGAGATGCGGCACAGCTTCGTGTCGGTGCTGTCCGCCTCGGGTGTGAAGCTCGAAGACATCGCGAGGCTGGTCGGCCACAGCAGCACCACAGTGACGGAAACGGTCTATCGACACCAGATCGTGCCCGTGATGCAGGAGGGTGCAACGACGATGGACCGGCTGTTCCCGAGGGCTAGCTAGAACTGTTGTCACTCAGTTAGTCACTCACACGCCTCTGTGAGACGACAGAAGATCAATCGCATGATCGACGGCGACAATGAAAAAGACCCGCTGACCAGGCTTTATGCCTAAGTCAGCGGGTCTTTTCGACCGTCGGGACGACAGGATTTGAACCTGCGACCCCTTGACCCCCAGTCAAGTGCGCTACCAAACTGCGCCACGTCCCGGCCACACTTCCGGTTCCCCGGCGTGCATGGGAAATCCTACAACACCGCGGACAGAGATCAAAAACGGCCCCCGCAACAGGCCACGAGCTGCGGAAATACGGCGGGGACCCGAAGTTCGGGTCCCCGCGTCCCTCGGTCCGACCGATCCCCCGATCCTCGACCGACACCAGAACTATGCGGTGGCGGCGTCTCGGGCGCCACCTCCGAAAGTCGAGTCTTGTCCGTCAACCTTCGACTTACCGGGTGGTAGGACGGCGCTGACGCTGAAGCCGCCGTCTGCTCGGTACGAGGTGGTCAGGGTGCCGCCTGCCAGGCGTACCCGTTCGGAGAGGCCGTGCAGGCCGGCGCCTCCTCCGTCTGCGGGGGACGGTAGGTCGCCTGGGCCGTTCACGACTGTTACTCGGACCGGGGAGGATCGGTCCACCGTCACTGTCACCGTGGCGCCCGGGGAGTGTTTTGTCACGTTGGTCAGGGATTCTTGGACTACTCGGAAGAGGGCTCTGGAGACCGCTGGGGAGAGGGGGGTGTCGCCTGTTTCCGACAGCGTTACGGAGACGCCTGCGACTCGGGCTCGGTCCACGAGTTCTTGCAGGGACGGGTAGGTCGTGTCGGAGTTCAGGAGCCCTAGGGCTGCTCGCATCTCGGACAGCGATTCCTTTGCCAGCGCTCGTAGGCGTAGTGCTGTCTCGCGGACTGCCGGGTCTGGTGCGGTGGCGGCCAGGGCTGCGGATTCCACGGCGATGAGGGTGGCGTGGTGGCCTACCGCGTCGTGGATTTCGCGGGCTATTCGGGCTCGTTCCGCGGCTCGGGCCGAGGTTTCCTGGGCTTCTAGTTCTGCTGCTCTTGCTCTGCGGGTTTCGTAGAGCGACTGGGTCAGTTCCTTGCGGGTGGTCAGGAGGGCGCCCAGCGCTGTGGGGGCTGCTGCCAGGCCGAAGGCGAAGGCGGTGGCCAGGAGTAACGGGCCGATCGGGATGGTCTCGGTCAGCAGGACCGGGGCGATCGAGGCGACTGTCATCAGCAGGACCCAGAAGGCCTGGACCGGGATCGACTTCTCCTTGCTGCCCAGGCGGTATTGGGCGACGAGGGCGGGGGCCCAGCCGAGGCCGCCGGCTACCGCGGGGACGCACAGGAGGGACGCCAGCCACGGCCAGCGCAGGCGGAGGGAGAGGAGCAGGGAGGCGCCTACCGCGGTCCAGAGGGACCAGGTGAACGGGCGGTCCTCGGTCAGGAGGACGACGCCTGTGGTGATGCCTACGGTGAGCGTTTCGCGCAGGGCGGGTTTCACCACACACCGACCTGGTGGGCGACCAGAGCCGCCTGCACCCGGTTTTCCACGCCCAGCTTGGTGAGGACGGTGGAGACGTAGCTCTTCACCGTCGCTTCGGAGAGGCAGAGTTCCTCGGCGATCGAGTGGTTCGAGCGGCCGGCCGCGACCAGTTCCAGGACCTGGCGTTCGCGGGCGGACAACGAATCCAGCTGCCGGTTCGCGCGGAAGCCCCGTAGGCGAGGCAGCAAGCGGGCGGTGATTCTCGGGTCCAGGACGGCTCCGCCGGCTGCGAGGTCTACCACGGCTCGGACCAGGGCTTCCGGTTCGGCGTCCTTCAGCAGGAAGCCCTGGGCGCCCAGGTCCAGGGCTGTTGCCACGTAGTCGTCCAGGTCGAACGTGGTCAGCACCGCGATCGCGGGCGGGGTGGCCCAGGTTCGCAGGCGGCGGACCGCCTCCAGGCCGTCCACTCCCGGCATCTGGACGTCGACCAGCGCCACGTCCGGCAGGTGGGCGAGGACTTGCTCTACCAGTTCGGCGCCGTCGGCTGCTTCGCCGACGACCTCCACTCGTCCGTCTGCTTCGAGGAGAACTTTGAGGCCCCGCCGCAGCAGGGCCTCGTCGTCGGCTAGCACCACGCGTACGGCCACCAACCCAACCAACCGCACCCCATGGCAAAGGGCAACCAGATCGGCCGGGTCGGCCCCCGGAGAACTACTTCTTGGAGGAACCGGCCTTCTTCTTCTCGCGCACGCGCACGGAGATGCGGACCGGGCTGCCCTGGAAGCCGAACTCCTCACGCAGCCTGCGCTCGATGAACCGGCGGTAGCCCGCCTCGAGGAACCCGGTCGTGAACAGCACGAACGTCGGCGGGCGGGTCGAGGCCTGGGTCGCGAACAGGACCTTGGGCTGCTTGCCGCTGCGCACGGGCGGCGGGGTCGCGGAGATCAGTTCGGTCAGCCACTGGTTGAGGCGGCCGGTCGGCACGCGGGTGTCCCACGAGTTCAGCGCGATGCGCAGGGCCGGGGCGAGCTTGTGCACGGCGCGGCCGGTCAGGGCCGAGATGTTGACCTTGTCCGCCCACGGCACGCGCACGAGGCCGCGCTCGAGTTCGCGCACCATCTCGTTGCGGCGGTCCTCGTCGACCAGGTCCCACTTGTTGAACGCCAGCACGCACGCGCGGCCCGACTCGACCACCATCGTCAGCACCCGGAGGTCCTGCTCCGCCAACGGCTCGTGCGCGTCCAGCAGCACGACCGCGACCTCGGCGGTCTCGATCGCGGACTTGGTGCGCAGCGACGCGTAGTACTCGGCGCCGCCGGAGAACTTCACCCGCTTGCGCAGGCCGGCGGTGTCCACGAAACGCCAGATCTCGCCGTCGAGCTCCACCAGCGAGTCGACCGGGTCGACGGTGGTGCCCGCGACGGAGTCGACCACCGAGCGGTCCTCGCCCGTCAGCCGGTTCAGCAGCGACGACTTGCCGACGTTCGGCTTGCCGACCAGCGCCACGCGGCGGGGACCGCCGTGGCCGCCGCCGAAGTCGTCGCGCGGGCTCTCGGGCAGCCTCTCGAGGATCACGTCGAGCAGGTCACCGGAGCCGCGGCCGTGCAGTCCGGACACCGGGAACGGCTCGCCGAGGCCCAGCGACCACAGCGATGCGATGTCGGCCATCAGCCGGTCGTCGTCCACCTTGGACGCGCAGAGGATCACGGGCTTCTTCGACCGGCGCAGGACCTTCGCGACGGCCTCCTCGGTGGACGTCGCGCCCACCGACCCGTCCACGACCAGCAGGATCACGTCGGCGGTCGCCATCGCGAGCTCGGCCTGCGCGGCCACGGAGGCCTGCAGCCCGACCGCGTCCGGCTCCCAGCCACCCGTGTCGACCACGGTGAACTTGCGACCGTTCCACAGCGCGTCGTACGCGACGCGGTCACGCGTCACGCCCGGCACGTCCTGCACCACGGCCTCTCGCCGGCCGATGATGCGGTTGACCAGTGTGGACTTGCCGACGTTCGGCCGTCCCACCACCGCGAGCACCGGCTGCGGCGGCGCGGCTTCCTCGCCGCCAGAGCCGTCGAGGTCGTCGAAGGCTGACCAGTCGGCCTCGTCCTCCCAGGTGCCGTCCAGGTCCGTCATCGTCTTCCCTCACTCTTGCGATGTCCATCTAGTTCGGCGACCAGTGTCGCCAGGCGATCGCGCACCTGCTCGGTGGCAACGCCCAGAGCCGCTCGACCCTTCCCCTCGGGGAGGTGGAACGGCTCACCGATCAGCACGTCGACCTCGGGCCGCCAGCCCTTGGCCTGGTACGTCCCGCGGCAGGCGATCGGCAGCACCATCGCGGCGGAGGTCTTGGCGAGCCACGCGGCGCCGTTCTGCGCGCTCGCCACGTCGCCCTCGCCGCGCGTTCCCTCGGGAAAGATCCCGATCACGCCACCGGCCTTGAGCACGGACAACGCGCTGGTCAGCGCAGTGCGGTCGGCTTCTCCGCGCTTGACGGGGATCTGCCCGATCTTGGCCAGGAGGTAGCCGGCGGCGCCCTTGAACATCTCCTGCTTGATCAGGAACGTCACGCGCCGGGGCAGCACCCCGAACAGGATCGGCCCGTCGGCCATCGAGCTGTGGTTCGCGACGACGACCACGCCGCCGCTCAAGGGTACGCGGTCGCGCCCGTGCACCCGAATCCGGAACTGCCAGGCATAAGGGACCCGCCCGATCCAGCGGCCGAGGTCGAACAGCCAGGGCACCGTCCCCTGGGGAACGCTCACCCGGTCACCCGCAGTCCGCGCCGGTCCACGAGTTCCAGCAACGCGTGCACGGTGCCCACGAGGTCGAGGTCGGTGTTGTCGAGCTCCACCGCGTCGTCGGCCGCCTTCAACGGCGACACCGCGCGCGACGAGTCGTACTTGTCGCGGCGCTGCACGTCGGCCAGCGCGGCGTCCACAGTGGACTGACGCCCGGCGGCGTTGTCCTGCTTGGTCCTGCGTGCGGCTCGCGCGTCCGCCGACGCCGTCAGGTAGACCTTCAACGGGGCGTCGGGCGACACGACGGTGCCGATGTCACGGCCCTCGACGACGATCCCGCCGACGTGGTCGACGGCGTCCGCGATGATCGCCCGCTGCTGGGCGACCAGCAGCTCGCGCACGTGCCCGGTCGCGGAGACGGGTGACACCGCCAGCGACACCTCGGGCCCGCGGATCTCGGCCGACACGTCGTCGCCGTCGAGCGTGATGCCCGGCCTGCGCGGGTCGGTGCCGACCACGAGCACCGCGTTGTCCACGACCGCGGCGACCTTGACCTCGTCCGTCGGATCGACGCCCGCGCGCAGCACCGCCAGCGCGATCGCCCGGTACATCGAGCCGGTGTCGAGGTAGCGCGCGTCCAGCGCCGTCGCGAGGCGCTTGGCCACGGTGGACTTGCCGGTGCCGGCCGGTCCGTCGAGAGCGACCACACCGCGCAACTGACCCTGGCCCACAGCAGCTCCCTCCGAGACACCCACGGCCACATTGTGCCTGGTGCGGACGCTCACACCGCAGGCGGGACAGTCCACGACGGTTCCAGCCCCGCTTGATCGGCACGGCACGGCGGTACCGATCGGTGGAATCGGCAACAGGCGCCAACCCTCCCGGCCGATCTGGTGTGCGCACCACCGAATTCTTGGAGGACTGAGTGACCACCGCTGAACAGCACGCCGATGTCGAGGCGTTGCTGCATCGCACGCTCGCCGCGCACAAGGCCCGCGGTACGGCCGTGGTGGTCGACGGGGCCGAGGACGAGGCTGTGCGGCAGCGGCTCGTCGCGAAGGTGCCCGAGGTGGGGCCGTTCCTCGCCACGCCGATCCGCACGGTGAACGTGTCCGTGCCGACGTGGCGCGTCACGGACATCCCCAACGGGTGGCTGCCCGGCAAGGAGTTCAGCGCCTGACGTCGCCGGGGCCCCGCTCGTCCGGGCGGGGCGCCGCGAGCCGCTGGAACTCCTCCTCGGAGATCGGCAGCGACCTCCCGCCGGGCCCACCGGCGGTCCACTCCCAGCCGTCCGGCGTCCACAGCTCGTACTCGAGCTCGTACGTCGGCAGTTTCCTGGCCAGGTAGTGGACCTTGCCGAAGTCGTAGACATCGTCCCCGCCGAAGATCGCCTGGTAGTCGTGGGGCCGGCCGCGAAACCTTTCCGACCTCGCCGAAAGAACACAGACGTAGCGCGCGCTGCCGAAGCCGCGCTCACCGAGCTCTTCGACCACCCAGTGCGGCTGCAACCGCCCGAGCACGTCGGTGGGCCGCCAGCCGAGATCGGCCACGGCCTCGTCGCTCGTTCCGGTGCGACGGACGATCTCCCGTTGCCTCCTGGAGTCGAGCTGGACATCGAAGTACCTGATCCCCGCGGTCTCCCTGAGCCGACTGATCCGCCGGGCCTCCTCGCGGCTGACCGGCAGGACGTGCTCGCGCCGCGGCTCTTCCCCTCGCACCCACTGGTTCTCGTGCAGGAACGTCTCCCACTGCCCGTCACCGTTGGCGGGACAACGGATCAGCGAGTGCGCTCGGTCGAGGGCCACGAAGTCGTTGAGGCGGTCGAACACCGCGAAGTAGTGGTGGCCGTCCACCACTTCGGCTTGCCGCCTGGCCGCGAGGAGGACGATGATCGCCGCCAGCTTGGCACGCTCGGATGGCAGCAGCGGCAACGAGAAACGGTGCTCCGGCAGCAACTCGTCGACCACGGCGTACGCGGAGCGCAGGTCGGCCAGGTCGGCCTCGCGCCGGAACACCGCGAAGCCACCACCTTGGAAGCCGTCCCGCCGCTCCGCCCGCGCGGGCCCCCGGTCGTCGGCCAGCTGCCGGAGCCTCTCCGACTCTGCGACGCTCACCTCGCGGTAGTCGTCATAGGAGTCCCGGTCGCCGGCTCTCGACAGGCCGTCGCTGTCTCTCCACACACCGTGGCCGTCGTACTTCTGCTCGTCGTAGACGCCGAGGCTGCGGTAGAGACCCTGGGCGTTGCCGACATCGGACATGCCGTGCCCGTCTTCGAACAACGCGTAGTAGCGGTACTCGGCCAGATATGGCTGAACCATGCGATCACCCCCAGTGATCGGTTCATCTTAGCGGGCAGAACCGTCGTCCCGGTCGCACACTGAGCCCTCCGGCCTGAAGGCACCCGATGATGCAGCTGCCCCAGCTAGATGCCCCGCTCTTCCTCACCGACGGCGGCGCCGAGACCACCCTCGTGTTCGACGACGGCATCGACCTGCCCGACTTCGCCGCGTTTCCGTTGCTCGACGATGCCGACGGCCACGCGGCGCTCACCCGCTACTTCGAGCGCTACGCGAGCATCGCCGAACGCGACGGCGCCGGCATCGTGCTGGAGACGGCGACCTGGCGCGCCAACCCCGACTGGGCCACGCGCAGGGGTTACGACGGGAAACGTCTCGAAGCAGCCAACCGCAAGGCTGTCGACCTGCTTCTCGACGTGCGGCAGCGGTTCGCGATCCCGGTCGTCATCAGCGGCTGCGTCGGACCGCGCGGCGACGCCTACCGGCCCAAGACGATCATGAGCCGCGACGAGGCACGCGACTACCACTCGACGCAGATCCGGACGTTCGCCGACACCCAGGCCGACCTCGTCACCGCCATGACGCTGACGAACATCCCCGAGGCGACCGGCATCATCGACGCCGCCAGAGAAGCGGAGGTCCCGGTCGTCATCTCGTTCACGGTCGAGACGGACGGCAGGCTGCCGAGCGGGGACGCGCTGGGCGACGCGATCCAGGCCGTCGACCGCGACACGGACGGCCACCCGGCCTACTACATGGTCAACTGCGCGCATCCCACGCACATCGCACCGGCGCTCGACCCCGAAGCCGCGTGGACCAAACGTTTGCGCGGCATCAGGGCCAACGCGTCGAAGCTCAGCCACGCCGAGCTCGACGAGGCCGAGGTGCTGGACCGGGGTGATCCCGCGGAGTTCGCGGACGACTACCGGAAGCTCAAGGCGCGCTTCCCGCAGCTGACCGTGCTGGGTGGCTGTTGCGGCACCGACCATCGGCACGTCGACGCGGTCAGCGCCGCCTTCAGTGGTTGAGGTCGGTCCGCAACGCCGCCGCACCGCGCAGGTAGACGTGCTTCACCGACGACCGCGGCAGATCGGTCTCGACGTGCGCCAGCAACCTGACCACGCGCGGCATCGAGCCCGGCACCGCGATCTCGGTCGCGGACAGCAGCGGCACGTCCGAGAGACCGGCCAGGCGCGCGGCGTAGGCGGGGAACTCGGACACGAGATCGGGTGTCGCGGTGAGCACGACGCTGATCAGGTCGTCGGACGTCAACGCGTTGCACGCCAACACCTCTCGCACCAGCTCGGCCGTGGCCTCCAGCAGCAGGTCCCGCGAGTCCGCGGCGATCTGCGTGGCTCCCCTGATCGCTCGTACCGCCATGCGATCGACCCTAGCAGCGGTCCTCAGTGGACTTCAGCGGTCGACGACGATGTTGGGGAACTTGAGGGTGAGGTCGAGCAGGTTCACGACGTAGGCGCCCCAGCCGCCGCCGAGCAGCACCAGCCGCCGCTGGCCCAGTGCCGACGCCGTCTCGATCAGCACGTGCAGGCCGCTCGACCCGATGAACGTCAGGGCGGTGAAGTCGACCACCACGTCACCGTCCCCGGACGAGCAGGCCAGCGCGAGTTCGGCGCGCAGCAGGTCGCTGGTGCTCAGGTCGACCTCGCCAGTGAGCGTCACCAACGCGCCGTGGCGACGCACCTCCAACAAGTCTGGCCGGGGTTCCATCGTGGGTGCCTCACGAGTCGGGAGACAGCAGGCGATGGGAAGATTTTCAACGCGTGCCCGGCACACGAACAGTGCCGAACGAACCCGCCGGACAGGGCCCTACGGTGACAGGTCGGCCAGCAGAAGTCCGCTACGCGGCTTCGGGGTGAAGTAGGTGCTCTTGCGCGGCATCTTGGTACCGGCCAGCACCTCCCGCAACGGCACCGGCGCGATCAGCAACACCGCCTCGGCCTCCACGGACGGGTCCACGACCGCCCGCACGCACGGGCTCTCCGGATCGAGCCCGAGCGCCTGGTCCAGCAGCAACGACTCCACGACGGCGTGGTCGATCCCTTGTCCCACCGGCAGTTCGACCCGCAGCACCGCGTCCGGGCAGCGCACCACGACCACCCCCGGTTCCGGATCGACGACGTACGGCAACGACGACACCACCAGCCCGGCCCGTTCCCACGCGGTCACCAGATCGGACGTGGTCAGCCCGCTGCCGCTGATCGCGCGGTGGATCGGCCCGACCCGCAGGCCAGGTCCGGACGTGACGAGCGCGAGCAGGCCTTCGAGGCCCGCCTCCCGCGCCGCCGCGACCCGGTGGTTGCCGTCCGCGACGAGCAGCGGATGCGCGCCCGCCGCTTCGAGGAACCGCTCCTGCGACTCCCCCGGCCCGACCAGCCACACCCAGTGCCGCCGTCCACCCGAGTCCACCAGCGACACGGCCGGCTCCTCGGTCATGCCGAGCACCAGGTCCGTCAGGCCGTCGTGCGGGGTGATCGGGATGAGCATGGCCGCGCTCGTCGCGATGCCCAGCGACGCCAGCACCTGCCCGCGTTCGGCGACCACGTCCGGGTAGACGTCCTCGGTGTGCTCGATCCCGTCCGGGTCGACCAGGCACAGCAGACCGCACGCCGTCCCGTCCGGCCCGTCCACCCGGTACGGCGCCACGACGTCGGTGACCTCGGTGTACGCCCGCCGGATCAGCACCGCGAGCTCTGCTCTGGCGTGGGGCAGCGCGGCGAGCAGCCCGGTGCCCGCCGCCAGCGCGGCAGGCGTGCGGTGGGGGTGCTGGACGGCCAGCAACGTGCCGTGCGGGGCTCTCGCGAGCGCCCCGATCACCTGGCCGGGTTCGGCGAACTCGTCGACGTCGGGACCGGGCACGCTTTCACGCACCACCCAGCCGCGACGCACGGGACGTACACGCAGTGACATGCACGTATCATGATCTGTGTGAACGTAGAGATCACGCCCCTTCCGGGCATCGGGACGCGTCAGGACTTCACGATCCGCGCCGGACGTCGCGTAGGCGTGATCACCTACCGGGACGGCCGGTTCGAGCTGATCCTGTCGAAAGCGACGGATCCCGACTCCTGCGCCGCCTCGATACCCCTCTCGCCGGAAGAGGCGAACACGCTCGCGGGCCTGCTCGGCGCGCCGCAGCTCGTCGCCCACCTGCGCGAGGAGCACCGCGACATCACGGGCATCACGACCCGTCAGCTGCCCGTGACCGCGTTCGCGAACCACACTCTCGGCGAGACCGCTCTGCGCACGAGGACCGGTGCGTCCATCGTGGCCGTGGTGCGCTCGGGCAACGCCCATCCGTCGCCCGGCCCCGACTTCATCTTCGAAAACGGTGACCTCGCGGTCGTCGTCGGCACCGCGGAGGGCCTCGACGCCGCCGCTCAGATCTTCCACGGCGGTTAAGACACAGTGCATGAGACAACTGTTGCCATGATCCAGCTCGGCGCGGTGTTCTTCGGCCTCGGCCTGCTGGGTCGTGTGGCTCGCCGTGCCGGGATCTCCCCGATCCCGCTCTACCTGATCGGCGGGCTCGCGTTCGGCGAGGGCGGGTTGATCCCGTTACATGGCATCGAGGAGTTCACCCACCTCGCCAGCGAGATCGGCGTCGTGCTGCTGCTTTTGCTGCTCGGCCTCGAGTACTCGGCGTCCGAGCTCACCACTGGGCTGAAGAAGTCCTGGATGGCCGGTGTCCTCGACCTGGTGCTGAACGCGGCACCGGGCGCGATCGCGGCGTACCTGCTCGGCTGGGGCACGGTCGGGGCGCTGGCGATGGCCGGCGTCACGTACATCTCGTCGTCGGGCATCGTCGCGAAGGTGCTCGGCGACCTGGGCCGGCTGGGCAACCGCGAGACGCCGGTCGTGCTGTCCGTGCTCGTGTTCGAGGACCTCGCGATGGCCGTGTACCTGCCGGTGCTGACGGCCGTTCTCGCGGGCGTGAGCTTCCTCGGCGGGCTCACGTCGGTCGGCATCTCGTTGCTCGCGATCACCGTGGTCCTGGTGGTGGCGTTGAAGTACGGCCGGTTCATCTCGGCCATTGTGGACAGTCCCGACCACGAGGTGTTCCTGCTCAAGCTGCTCGGCTCCGCGTTGCTCGTCGCGGGCATCGCCTCGCAGCTACAGGTGTCCGCCGCGGTCGGCGCGTTCCTGCTCGGCATCGCGATCTCCGGATCGACGGCCGAGAACGCGACGCGCCTGCTCGAGCCGCTCCGGGACCTGTTCGCGGCGATGTTCTTCGTCGTGTTCGGACTCAACACCGACCCCCGTTCGATCCCGCCGGTGCTCGGCATCGCGGTGGCGCTGGCCGCCGTCACGACCGCGACGAAGGTCTTCACGGGCTGGTGGGCGGCGAAACGTCAGGGCATCGGCAAGATGGGCCGCATGCGTGCGGGCGTGGCGCTGGTGGCGCGCGGCGAGTTCTCGATCGTCATCGCCGGACTGGCCGTGGCGTCCGGCCAGGTGCACAACGACCTGGCGGCGCTGGCCACCGCGTACGTGCTGCTGATGGCCATCCTGGGGCCCATCGCGGCCAAGTACGTTGAGCCAATCGGTGAATTCTTTCAGCGCAGACGGCAAATGGCCTGAAACAACTGCCCCGATGTGACGACTCTCTAGTGAGGGCTAGACGGAGAGTAGGGGCGAACAGTCATGACCGAACCCGCGGAAGTGGAGACCACCGGCCGGTTCCTGGTGCTGCTGCAGGAAGACGCCATCGAAGAGGGACTGGCCGAGCTCGGCGGCATCGCCGGGTTCGACCCGAACAGCGGCGATCTGGACACGGAGGCCGTGCAGGTCTTCCCCGAGCTCGGTGTCGCGGTCGTGACCGCCGACCCGAACCTGCTGGCCGAGCTGAACGGCGCCGCCGAGCGCCCGGGCCCGGTGCAGATCGTCGAGCCGGAACGCGTCGTGCACGTGTTCGCGGCACCGGTCGAGGAAGAGGCGCCGGAGGCCGCGGCCGACGAATCCGTGCTGACCTGGGGGCTGCAGGCGGTCGGCGCGGACGTCAGCACGGCCACCGGCAAGGGCATCAAGATCGCGGTCCTGGACACCGGCTGGGAGAAGAACCACCCGGACTTCGCGGGCCGCGCCATCACCACGAAGTCGTTCATCACCGGCGAGGACGTGCAGGACGGCCACGGCCACGGCACGCACTGCATCGGCACGTCGGCGGGCCCGCGCAAGCCCGCCACGCTGCCCGGTTACGGCGTCGCGCACGAGGCCGAGATCTTCGCGGGCAAGGTCCTGTCGAACGCGGGCTCCGGCTCCGACGGCGGCATCCTCGCGGGCATCGACTGGGCGGTCGCGAACGGCTGCGCGATCATCTCGATGTCGCTGGGCGCCGACGTCCCGGTGAACACGCCGTACTCGCAGATCTACGAGACCGTCGCCCAGCGCGCGATGGCCAAGGGCACGCTGATCATCGCGGCGTCGGGCAACGCGTCCTCACGCCCGGCCCGCATCGCGCCGGTGGGCCACCCCGCCCGCTGCCCCAGCATCATCGCGGTGGCGGCGATCGACGTGAACCGCGCGATCGCGTCGTTCTCCTCGGGCTCGGCGGACAAGATCGGCCAGATCGACGTGTGCGCGCCGGGAGTCGACGTCTACTCGTCGTTCAAGCTCCCGGAGAAGCACCGCCGCCTGCGCGGCACCTCGATGGCGACCCCGCACGTGGCCGGCGTGGCAGTCCTGATCGCGGAGAAGACCGGCGCCCGCGGCTACGAGCTGTGGGCTCGCCTAGTCGGCACCGCACTGCGCCTGCCCCTGCCGTCCACCGACATCGGCAGCGGACTCGTCCAGGCGCCATGACCGCTTCGGTGGACCAGGTGATGGTCTCCGTGACGGAGGGCAGCCTCCCGCAGGTCCTCGACGACCTGCGGGAGGCGGGCCTGGTGGTCGACACGGTCCTGGAAGCCCTGGGCGTGGTCACCGGCACCGCCGAGGTCAGGGCCATCCCGGCCCTGCAGGCGGTACCCGGCGTCATAGATGTCGAACGGCAGTGGCGCGTGCAGCTCCCTCCGTACTGACTAGGCTTCGCGCTGACCCCATCGGCGGCTGATCGAACACGTGTTCTATGCTGTGCGCGGGGTCACGTCGTTGCGGAGAGAGGAAACCTGATCGTGTCGGACACGCTCACCGAGGTGCAGGCAGTCGAGGAGACCGTCGTGGAAACGGCGGCCCCCGAGGCCGAGGCCCCGAAGCCCGCCGAGGCTGCCAAGCCCGCCGAGGCTCCGAAGGCCGAGGCCCCCAAGCCCGAGAAGCCGAAGGCCGGCCGTCCCAAGAGCACGGCGAAGAAGACGCGCACCGTAGAGCTCACGCTCACGGTGACCGGCACCGCCGAAGGCGAATGGCAGGCCGACCTGGTCCACGGCACGCAGCGCGTCGTGTCGGGCCTGGTCATCCCGGCCATCGCCGTCGCGAAGGCGGCCAAGGAGCTGCACGAGGACATCGCCGAGGGCATCGAGTCGGTGCTAGAGGCGGCGCGCGACCAGCACCGCACCCGCATGGAGGAGTTGGAAGCCGAGCTGGCCAGGGTGAAGGCCCAGCTGGCAGAGCTCTCCGAGTAAGTCAGCAAGCGCGAAAGGGCGGCCCGCACACAAGCGCGAGCCGCCCTTTCGCATACAGACACGACTGTTAATCGCAGGTTTACTGGTTCAGCCAGATCAAACGCGACGCCGCAGGCAAGCCGTCCTTACCGCGCGGGCCAGGCGGTGGGGTCCCATCACGAGTCGCGCCATAGCTCTTGCTGCATGCAGGTAGGGGTGTCAACTCGACACGC
>NZ_FNET01000028.1 GCF_900100275.1 Lentzea albidocapillata subsp. violacea | reverse complement strand
GACGGTCCAGCTCCGCCGCAAAGAAACTGGCCGCTGACTTCAAGATCTGGTTGGCCCGCCGCAGCTCACGGTTCTCCCGCTCCAGCTGCGCGAGCCGCTCCGCGTCACCGCTCGTGGTGCCCGGCCGGTCCCCGGCGTCGGTCTCCGCGCGCTTCACCCAGGTCCGCAGCGCCTCGGGATGGATCCCGAGTTGGTCGGCGATCCGCTTGATCGCACCAGTCGCGGCCGCTGGATCCCGGCGCGCCTCCACGGCCATCCGGGTCGCCCGCTCACGCAGTTCGTCTGGGTACTTCTTCGGTGGGGCCATCAGTCCTCATCATCCAGGCTTGAATGTCTCCATCAAACCCGGTACGGAACAGTCGACGGCGGGCGCGACGAGCGGTGCCACCCAGACTGGCTTTCCCAGACGGAGGGCAAGGTTGAGCACGTTGCCGAAGCCGAACATGAACGTGAGACCCACGACCGTGCCCATGATGATCGTGACAACCCGCACGATGGCCGCCGCGTCGCTCGACAGCTCCAGTGCCGAACCGTGGCCTGAAGACGCCAACAGGTATCACCGCCTGGGTTGTCAATCAAAAAGCTGCCTTCAATCACCAGCATGCCGCTGGAAATCCGCTGGTCAGACGCGGGACCGTCCGTGTGTAGCCCTGCCGAGGGCACCACAAGGATGGGAACAGGTTGGTGACCAGCTACCGGTTGCGCTCGGCACCTACCAACCAGCATGGGATCGAAACGGCAGCGCCCGTTCAGTCGACGCCGAGCGATGCGGCGGGTGACGACGGCCCGTCCGCCCGCGATCACGCACATGCCAGCGCGCAAATGCACGGTACCCGCCTGTGACGCGCACGGCATGGGCGTCATGCCAGACGGCGGCACCGACGTGTCAGCGGGCGAGCAAAAGGTTTTGTGGACTACCACCCTCGCCGTCCTGGAGCTCGACCTGGCCGTCGGCGACGACGATCTGGATCGCGTGGTGCGCGTGTTCGGCCGCCTGACCGACCGCGCCGAGGTAGAGCTGCCACCCCGGCCGGATGACGCCGAACCCACCGCTCCAGGTGTCGTCCGCCATCAGCCTCCCCTGCCCACGCCGGTCGCCGCACGTGGGCACCATTGTGACAGGGGCGAATCGACGACACGGCGCACTGGACGAGATGGTCCGCAGCGTGCGGTGTCCGACCACATCACCCAACTGGAGAAGACAGGTCTGGTCGACTTTCGGGCGTTGCCGTCCGACACGGTGTCGGGCGCCTCCGCTACTCCCAGCTCAGATGCCCCCGTCGACCAGCCGGAGCCATTGCCTCGGGCCTCTAGCGAGATCACCCGCGCCGCGGGCTCGAACACAGGCGGCACGATCATGTTCATCGTCGTGATCATGGCGATCGGTGGCCTCGTTCTGCTCTGGCGCGAGTACAACCCGGGAAGTCGTCCACCTCTCGGCAGCACCATTCCGCACTCGTGAGCCGACGGAACCCATGTCCGTCGGGTCTTCGTCGTCTCCCTGGGAAAGCGTTGCAGGCACACGCCGTTCGGACGAGCCGTTCAAGCGGTTCAGGCGGCACCAGCCGCCACTTCCTCGGTAGTCGGTGGTTGTTCGGCAGCGACAGTCACAGCGGGGTGCTGAAGCCCGAGATGGGCCCGCGCAACCACGCAATCGCCTCGCCCCACAGGCCCGTCACCAACAGCGCTCCTACGACCAGCAGCAGGACTCCACCGGTGATCTGCACCGCGCGGGTGTGGCGCCTGAGCCAGCCCGCGGTGGTGATCGCCCACCGGGCGGACACGGCGAGCAGCACGAACGGCAGCCCCAGGCCGAGACAATAGGCTGCGACCAGGGTGAGGCCCCGCCATACCGGCGGCCCGGCCTGGGTACCACTGGCCAGAGCGATCACTCCCGCCAATGTCGGCCCCAGGCACGGCGTCCAGCCGAGGCCGAAGACCGCGCCGAGCACCGGGGCGCCCCAGAGTCCGCGTCGCGGCCGGTGGTGCAGGCGGACCTCACGTTGCAGCGAGGGCACGAGGCCGAGGAAGGTCAGGCCCATGGCGATGGTGACCACGCCGCCGATGCGCTGCAACAACTGCTCATTGGCGAGCAGCGCGTCGGACACCCCCAGGACGGTGAGCACCGCAGCGCCGAACACCACGGCGAAGCCGGCCACGAACAGCAAGGCGGCGCCCGCGACGCGCCAGCGGCCACTGCGGGCGCGGACAGGCTCGGTGTCCACGGCCGGGGCCTCGGCGCCGACGAGACCGGCGAGATAGGCCAGGTAGCCGGGCACCAGCGGGATGACGCAGGGAGAGGCGAAGGAGATCGTTCCGGCAGCCAGCGAGACCAGCGCAGCCAACAGCAGCGGGCCGGAGATGGCGATGTCGGTCGGGTTCATCGGGTGGCCCCGCCGGTCGCCGTCGACTCGGCGGCGGTAGAGCCGCCAGTCGTGGGAGTACCGGACGGGCCGGCCGACGGTGCCGGTTCTTCCGCGGCAATTCGCTGCACTACGGGAAGCAGGTCCTCACGCACCAGGGCGGTCAGGAAGACCGCGGCGACCCGATGGCGGCGGTCGAGAACGATCGTGGAGGGCACCGTGTTGCGGGGGAACCCTTTCAGCGCCAGCAGAGAACGCCCGGAGGAATCGAACAGGGACGGATAGGTGACTCCGAAGTTGCGCACGAAGTCCTGGGCCGCGCTGCGGTCATCGCGCACGTCGATCCCGAGAAACCGCACACCGGTGTCCTTGGTCTCGGCGTACACCGCTTCCAGGTCGTCGGTCTCGGCACGGCACGGTCCGCACCACGATCCCCAGACGTTGAGGACCACGACCTGACCGTTGTAGTCGGCCAGCGTGATCTGCCTGCCTGGGTCGGTCAGGCTCTCACCCGACAAGCCGGTCACCGCGCCGCGCTGGGCGGGCGGATCGTAGAAGATCCTGGTCTGCCCGCCGGGCGCGACGAACTCGAAGGACGACCCTGGCACGACGGCGTCGTCACCGGTGGCACAGCCCGCTGTGATCAGCAGGGCAGTGGCGACGGCCAGGGCGAGCCGACCACGGCGGGCACCAGGCAGGCACGGTGACGAGCGAGAACGGGCTGACCTGGACGGGGTGATGGCAGCGGGTACCACGGGCTCTGGCCTCCGGAAACGACGGGCAACGCGGAAAGGCGGACACGACCCGCACCCGTTTGACGCCGCGAAGCGCGGACGCAAGAGGAGCGCGGGGTGACTCGGCTTACACGCGCAGCACGCAGAGAACGGCCAGACCGGGTGACGGGTGACAGCGCTGCACTGCGGGACACCTGGTCCGGGGACGGACGAGCACGGCGATCAGCCGGTTCGTCCCGTCCAGCCCCGCAACCACGAGCAGCACGACCGTCAGCAGGGCGATGCAGAGACCGACCACTCCGAGCGGCGCGCCGAGCGGCGTCGTAGAGGCGAGATATTCTCCGGCACTGACGGGACCAACAGAGCTTTCACCACGTTGTCCTTCGACCAGTGCGTCCGTACCGGTCGCCGCCTGGCCCCTCGCCATCGACGCGTCACCGGACATGACAGCGGCGATCGCGACGGCAGGCATGAGGTCGTGCCCGAACGGCGCGTCGACCCGATCCAGGCAGGCGGCGCCCTGCACGACCAACAGCCCGAGCAGGACACCCAGAGCCGCGACCAGGCGCACGGCGCCTGCTCGCGTCACCACACTGGTACGTCCGTCGCTCAGCAGCACGTTCGTCAGGATAAGGGGATCCCAGTTCGATCTTGGCAATACCCTTGGGCTGGTGGTACCCAGGGGGTGCAGGTCACTGCCTGAGCTGTGATCGTGCCGCGACCGGCACGAAGTCCCTTGTGCCGCACCTGTTCAGGCATCAAGTTGTGCGCAGGTGGCGATCCTGGTGCGGATGCCGGTGACCGCCCGTTTACTCTCGAGCCGTGAACGCCACCGTCGGCCTGGTTCCGCAGATGCTGTCAAGTCTCGTCGTCAGTCGGAGCAAACTGATGGCAGGCAACCGGATGTGGCCGTGGTGATGCCGCCGAAGTTGCTGGGCGCCTCTGTGGCGTTCCTGCGCAACACGTGGCGTGGTCTCACAGCCATGCGCACCGCCTTGACCCTGTTGTTCCTGCTCGCCTTGGGCGCGATGCCGGGTGCTCTGCTGCCGCAGCGCAACCTCAACGCTGTGAAGGTGGACGACTACATCGCGGCGAACGGCTGGTGGGGCCGACTGCTGGATCGGCTGCAGTTCTTCGACGTCTATGCCAGCAACTGGTTCTCCGCCATCTACCTGTTGCTGTTCGTTTCCCTGATCGGCTGTCTGCTGCCGCGTACTTGGGAGTACGCCAGGCAGATGGGGGCCAGGCCCGTGCTCACGCCACGCAACCTGGCACGGATGCCACACCACGCCAGCGGCGAGACGACACGGACACCCGAGGATGTCGTGGCTCACGTCGAGCACCGGCTCAAGGGCTGGCGACGCATGGTGCGTGAGGAACCTGGCGGAGTGCGCACCGTCAGCGCCGAGCGCGGCTACCTGCGCGAGGCCGGCAACTTGGTGTTCCACTTCTCCCTCGTCGGCCTGCTCGTGGCGTTCGCGCTGGGCAAGATGTTCAACTACGAGGGGCAGGTCATCATCCAGGCCAACGGTGGCCAGTTCTGCAACTCCGGCGTCTACAACTACGACTGGTTCCGGCCCGGTCTGCGCGTGGACGGCACGCAACTGACTCCTCTGTGCGTGAAGGTCGATGGCTTCACCGCCAGTTACCTGTCCAACGGCCAGCCGGAGAGCTTCCGCGCGGACATCGGCTACCAGTCGGGCGCGGACCTGGACAGCGGTGTCTGGCGACCGTACGCGCTCAAGGTCAACAGTCCCCTGCGCACCGCCGGTGACCGCGTCTACCTGCTCGGCCACGGCTACACGCCGCTGTTCACGGTCACCTTCCCCAACGGCGAAGTGCGCACCGGCGCGACCCAGTGGCGGCCGGTCGACCCGATCACCCTGGCCTCCGAGGGTGCGACCAAGTTCGACCCACCCAGCATGCCGGATGCCGAGCAGCGCCGCCGCAACCAGCTCGCGATCACCGGCATGCTGGCGCCGACCGCTTCGTTCCGCGACAAGCTGCTGGTGTCCGCGTTCCCCGCCGCGAACGACCCGGCGGTCGCCGTCGACGTCTACCGCGGCGACCTCGGCACCGACGCCGGGCGGGGACAGTCCATCTTCTCGATCGACCAGAAGATGGTCGCGGCCGGTGGACTGGTGAAGGCCGCCCGTCAGAACCTGCGTGTCGGTGAGGAACTGCGGCTCGACGACGGCACCGTGATCCGCTTCGACGGTGTCCGCGACTGGGTGTCACTTCAGGTTTCCCACGATCCCACCCAAGGATGGGTGCTGGTGTTCTCCGTGCTCATCGTCGCCGGTTTGGGACTGTCGCTGACCATCAAGCGACGCAGGGTGTGGGTTCGTGCGACGCCGAACGGGGATGGGCGCACCCTGGTCGAGGTCGGGGGCCTCGCGCGGACCGACCAGGCCGGATACGGCGAGGAGTTCATCGCCGTGTCCGGTGACGTGCTCGCACACGCGCCGGCCAACGCAACCCTGGTGGTACACAAGGCCTAGCGCCGCCACCTGACGAGCTGGTCGATCGGCTGAGTCGTAGCCTGCGAATCTCATTGCGGCACAGTGAACGACCGACACCGGTGTCCGTGTCACGCCCGGATCATCCGATCCGGACGCCCGGCGCCTGCAACCACGCCAAGGGGATCGGTCTTCCCTCCGACCCCGTCCCCGAGCTCGAGTGCAGGCGCGGACCCGCGAAGATCCCGCCGATGCCGACTTCGGCAACGGCATGGCCGACCGGCACACATCCGCACCGAACCGTCCATAATGGACCGAGTCGGCGTGTCGACGTGATGGGTGCTCAGCCACGCGCGGACTCTTGTTGAGCCGTTCTAAGTCGTCGTGCCCAGGCTGGGGAAGCGCCAGCAGGTTCAGCCCGGCCGTGTCATCACCCATGCCCCGAGCATCACCGCCCGCAGGCGCAACCGTGCTGATGCGGACGTATCCAGGCGAGCGGCCGCCTTGTCGCGAGGGGATGGTGGGCATCCCTCATCCCTTCTGCGGACCGCTGTGATCACCCCCTGCGTGCGCGGACACGACCATTCAGGTTCAGGTCAACCACCGTGGCTCCACGTGCTGGTGATCGGCAGCCTGCGGTCCCGCCCGAACGCCTTGTGGGTGATCTTCGTGCCGGGCGGGTACTGCCGACGCTTGTACTCGGCGCGGTCCACCATGCGTACGACCCGGTCGATCACTCCCGGCTCGAACCCGGCCGCCATCAGGTCGGCGTGGTCGCGGTCGCCTTCCACGTAGGCGTCCAGGATGTCGTCCAGCAGGTGGTAGTCGGGCAGCGAATCGGTGTCGAGCTGCCCTGGACGCAGCTCCGCCGAGGGCGGCTTGGCGATCGAGTTCTCCGGGACGGGCGGAATCTCGCCGCGTCTGGTCGCCTCGGCGTTGCGCCACCGGGCAAGGGTCCACACCTGGGTCTTGAACACGTCCTTGATCGGCGCGAAGCCGCCGACCGCGTCGCCGTAGATGGTGGAGTAACCCACCGCGAGCTCGGTCTTGTTCCCGGTCGCCAGCACCAGATGCTCGTCCAGATTGGACAGTGCCATGAGCAGCACGCCGCGGACGCGGGCCTGGACGTTCTCCTCGGCGAGCCCGGAACCGGCCAGCTTCAGCTGGTTCACGAAGACCTCCACCAGGTCCGCCACCGGTTCCACCCGGAAGTGGCAGCCCAGCCGCCGCGCCGACTCGGCCGCGTCGGACAGCGAGTGCCGCGAGGAGTACGCCGAAGGCATCGCCACCCCGTGCACTGCGTCCGGACCGAGCGCGTCCACCGCGATCGCCGCGGTCACGGCCGAGTCGATACCGCCCGACAGTCCCAGGATCACCGACCGGAACCCGCTCTTGCGCACGTAGTCACGCAGGCCCAGCACGAGCGCGGACCACACCTCGGCCTCGTCGGGCAGCGGTTGGCTGATCGCCGGTGCGGCAAGAGGCTCGTTGCGCGGCAAGGGTTCGCCGCTCAGCACGTGCCGCCGCACCTGCAGCCCGTGGAACTCTCCTTCCGTGGTGTGCCCTCCGGCGGGCAGGTCGAGGTCGGTCAGCAGCAGGTGTTCCACGAACTGCGGGGCGCGCGAGAGCAATGCGCCATCGGCCGCGACGACGAAAGAGTCGCCGTCGAACACCAGGTCGTCCTGCCCGCCGATCAGGTTGGTGTACACCAGCGGCGCGCCCGCTTCACGCGCCCGCCGGGCGGCCAGCGGTAGCCGGAGATCGTCCTTGGACCGTTCGTAGGGTGACGCGTTGGGTGCGACCACCAGGTCGACGCCGGCCGCACCGAGGGCGGTGACGGGGCCGCCGTCCTCCCAGAGGTCCTGGCAGATCGCCAGGCCGATGTCGATCCCGTGCAGCCGCACGACATCCAGCGTGTGGCCGGGCTGGAAATGGCGGTGCTCGTCGAACACGCCGTAGTTGGGCAGGTGGTGCTTGAACTGCCGGGCCACCACCACGCCGCGGTACAGCGCGGCCACCGCGTTGCGCGGTCCGGCCTCGTCGCGATCGAGATAACCGACATAGGCGAGTATCTCCCCGCAGCCGGCCTCCTCCAACCGCCGCGCGAGATCGTCCGCCAGTCGCCGGGATGCCTGCGCGAACGACGTGCGCAGGCACAGGTCCTCGACCGGGTAGCCGGTGAGCGCCATCTCGGGGAACACCACCACGTGCGCGCCGCGCTCGGCTGCCGTGCGGGTCCACTCGACGATCAGTCCGGCGTTGCCCTCTAGATCACCCACGCAGGCGTTGACCTGTGCGAGCGCGATCCGCAGGTGGGACATACCGCCATTGTCGCGCACAACCGCCGCCCGCTCAGATCAGCGGCATCGCCATGCGGTCCCAGTGCGGACTGCCGCGGAGTTCGGCTCTGTTGATCAACCGTGTCGGGGGAGGCCCACAGAGGCCGGGCCGGCTAGCATCCGCAGCCTCTGGCGCCGGACTTTCCGTCGCTGCGGCTTGGCCGTACCCGCGCGATGACAGCGCCGATGACAGCGACGACGACGATTCCGATCGTCCAGGGATCGATCACGGAGCCCTGAAGCGAGCCGAACACGCCCGTGGCCACGAGCACGGCGACCGCGCTGACCGCCAGCATCGCGCCCAGAACGATCGCGGCCGTTCGGTGACGAACTTGCCGGCGAGGTGGAGCGTTGCGCACTGGATCTCCTCGACGTGAGAGGCGGGTGGGGTGGCGATAGGGTGCCACGCCCGTCGGTCCAAGAGCCATGGCCGGTGAGCAGCCGGGTGATCTCGGCGTACACCGCGTGCCAGACGTGTTGTGGATTGGCGCCGGGGAACAACCCTACGGCCTGATGCTGAGGTGGGTTGGCGCGGTGTGCACGATCTGGCACAGCTGATGGTGGCGGCCGAGACGGCACGCGCCACGACGGCATCAGCGCCCTGCTGTCGAGCAAGGTCAATTAATGGACCCTGCTGGTCGGCAGCCTGCCCATCGCCTACTTCCTCGGCGCCGGACTCACCCTGCTCGCCGTCCGCCACCGGCGCCTGCCGCCCACACTGCGCGCACTGATCCGCACACCCACCGACAGCCACGGAGAGCCCGCTGTGCGGACCGCAAGCCCCTCGGGAGGCCATCACGACGCCGATCGGCCGCGACCTCCCGTCATGCGACCGTGGGGCGGCTGGGAGATCACGCCGTCATCACCGCAGCCTTCTGCGCAGCAGGTAGGCGACACCGGCCGTCACGAGGAACCCGACAACAGAGATCATCACGATCTGTTCGACGGTCTCGGCGTAGGTGCCCGCGATCACGTACGCCGTGCAGATCGGCGCGGTCCCGAGCAGCGTGTACCCGAAGAAGGAGCGGAACGGGGTGTGGCTGATTCCTGCGGAGACACCGACGGTCTCGACGAGCATCGGCACGCCTCGGGCCACGCCGAAGAGCCACGGGCCGTAGGTGCGCCACCAGCGGTGCATCTCGGCCATGTCCTCCAGCGACACGACGCGGCGCACCAGCACCGGGCGTGCCCAGCGACCCAGCACGTACGCTCCCGCCGACGAAGCCATCGCTCCCGCGATCACGAGTGCCGCCCCGCCGGGCACGCCGAGCGCTGTGCCGGCGAGAACGAACAGCGGCGTGCTCGGGACCGGGAGGAGCACGTCCACCAGCAACAGCGCGAAGATCACTGCCGCTGTCGTGACCGGGTCGGCCGCCCGCATCCGTTGCACCACGCCGTCGAAGTCGATGACGCCGGACGCATCGAAGACGATCCAGCTCAGCATCACGAAGCCGAACACGACGAACGGAAGCGACTTCCAGCGGACGCCTGTCTGGTAACTCATCGGGTGATGGTCGCCTGGTAGGCGACGCCGGACAACCCGCCAGTGGCGGCGTCATCGATGGAGACTCCGCTGGGAGACGATCTCGTGCCCTTCATTGCGACCGTAGGTATTGCTCCAGGGCCTTGGCTGACCCACGGCAGAGACGACCGGCCCTGCGCCGGACTAGGCCACCGAGATGTTCGGCCTCACTCCCTCACACCTCGCAAACAGCGTGCGGTGGTCCGAATCGGTGCCGTGAGGTCAGCGAGTCTGTTCAAGCCGCAGCCGCTGGTCGAAGCCCTTCCGGCCCAGCGCCTGCACCACCGACGAGCCACAACCGCAGGCACAGGCCGAGCGCAGGACCGATGCGGCACCACTCTGACCGATTGCCTGCCAACGCTCACAGAAGCCAGTGGCCCGTTGGCGGGCTCTCTCGCTGCGTCACGTCAGCGGCGTGCGGATGCCACGAACAGCGGCAATGCGAAGAACATCCGGCCCGCCCGAGCTCGTTCCGTCTGCTCCGCGGCCCACCTGTCGGCTTGCTCCTGGGTGATGGTCCCAGCGGCGCGGGCGACCTCGGCGATGCCGAGGAGCACGGGCAGCATGGCCGTGTCGGTGAAGATGCCGGTGTACACCTCAACGGTGACATCGACGAAACCCGCGTCGAGCAAGAGGTTCCGGTAGCTCCTCGCGGCGCGTGGCGAGGGGACCGTGTCGGCGCGAGCCCGCACGATGATCCGCGTCAGTTCGGCATCATCGGAGTCGATCACGAACGTGTCCCAGTCCTGACCAAGAAGCACAACCCTGCCTTCAGGACCAAGTACACGACGCGCCTCACGGAGCGCCTCGGCGGGATCGTCAAGTTCGTGGAACACCTTGTCCGCCCGGTAAGCGTCCACCTCGCCATCCGCGAAGGGAAGCTCGTCGGCGCTGGCGACCTGGAACCGCGCCTGCGGCCAGCGGCTGCGCCCAACAGTGATGAGATGCTCGCCAATGTCCACCCCAACCGCCGTCGCACCTCGTTCGGTCATCTCCGCGACCGCTCGGCCGGTGCCGCAACCCACATCGACCACCACCGCCCCGCGGCCGCAACCGAGCAGCTCATAGGAGCGGGTACGCAACGCGGCGGCACCGGGAAGGCTGTCAGCCCGATCAAGCAGCGCGACACGGCCATCGGCGTCGGCCTGGTTCGTCGTCTCATTGGACATGGCCGCGATCCTGCGACTTAATGTCGACATGAAGTCAAGCCAAGGCCGTCCCGTGCTGAGCATCGGCGATGTCGCGCAACGCTTCGGCCTGGCCACCCACGTCCTGCGCCATTGGGAGTCCGTCGGCCTGCTCTCCCCGGCCCGCGCGCAGGGCTCGCGCCGCCGGTACGGCCGCGACGATCTCTACCGGGTGGCGGTGATCCTGCGCGCCAAGGAAGCGGGATTCGGTCTTGACGACATCCGGGACATGATCACTACACAGGACCCGGCGACGCGCCGCAACATCCTGGTGCGCCATCGTGCCGAGCTCGCGCGTCGTATCGGCGAGGCGCAGGTGTCGCTGGACCTGATCGACTGCGCTGTGCACTGCGAGCACGAGGACATCACCGCCTGTCCCGCCTTCCGTGCCACCCTGGCGGAGCGACTCTGGATCGACGCGCAGCCCTACGCCCAGGAGTGACGCCGACGCCGGTTGCCCGCAAGTAGATCGTGGCGGGGTGGTCGCTCTAGCGGTGCCTGGTCGGGGCGGCGGAAAGCCGACAGTCGTGCGGATCCTGGTGGCTGCGGATCGGAGTGTGCTCAGCAGGTCATGTTCGTGAGAGGAAGCCGATGACAGCCTCGATGGTCTCGCCTGGATGGGTCATCACACCGGCGTGGGCGGCGCCACGGACCACGGTGAACTCACCGTGTGGCAAGGCTTCGGCGGCGATCCGGCCGGTGCGGGGCGGGAACAGCACGTCGTGTTCGAATGACGCGACCAGGACCGGGATGGTGATGTTGCGCAGCGCGGCCATGCGATGTTCGTCGTGCAGCCACGAGCAAGCGGCGGTGGACTGGCCGTTCTCACCGTCCTTCGAGGTCCACATCTGCCTCTGGTAGCCCAGCATCTGCACCCACTGGCTCACCAGACCCTCGTCGTCGCGTAAGGGGGTAGGAGCCAGCCCGGTCATGAGGGTTTGGAACGCTGCGGCGGTGTCCGGAATGTGCCCGACTGTGGTGATCAGCTCTGCCTCCATCGCGAGCACCGCGCTCAGCAGTGGGGTGACAGGTCCGGCCCCGGCGACCAGAACCGCGCAGCGCGCCAGATCCGGACGGGTCCGGGCCAGCAGTTCGACGGTGAAGCTGCCGAGCGAGTAGCCCACCAATGCCGCGTCGCGCACGTCGAGCGCGTCGAGCAGTCCGGCGGCGTCACCGGCCATCTGCTCGATCGTGTAGGGCGGTGGTGGTGCGTCACTGGGCGCGACTCCGCGAGCCGCGTAGCTGATCACCTCGTAACCCGCGTCGGTCAACGCGTCGCGCAATCCGCATGCCTGCCAGGCGATCGGCGGCATTCCGGTACCTCCCGCGAGGAGTACGGCAGCGCCAGTGCCCACTCGGTCGAACCCGATCCTGACGCCGTCGACGACCACCGAATCCATAGACTCCCCCTCGCAGCTTCGTCGCGCCAACGCAACAACACGCGCCGCAGACATCTCCACCACTAGCACAGATGGACTGCTGAGCGAGCGGTGCCATCTCCGACATCGTGCAGCCCACAGCAACAAGACCTGGCTCATCGCCTGACAGGCGTTCCATCGATGCGAGTTGTGGTGAGCCGCCAAGGGAAAGGCGGCTGCGAAGGTCGTTCAGGCGGCCGTGGTGCGCCGGTCCCCACCCGATCAGTAACCGCGAGTGCCTTGCAGCAGTTTCTGTCCTCGCAGGGCCAACGAACGGGCCCGCGGATGGGCACGCCGGAGCGAGGTTGGCCTTGCCGACCTGCCTGGCACCGTGGTCACACAGGCGGCCGCACGAGTGGGTCTCGTGCGGCTCGTCGCGGTGTTCGCACCCGTCACTGATCTGGCCCTGCGGCAAGGCTCCTTGTGTGATGCGGGCCCGACAAGCTCGGGTTTCTATCCAACCTCATGACTCGGTGACCCTGATCGGCCCGGACCTACCCGCCACGCTGGACCTTGCTCTACCTGAGCTTCCAGCCCGTCCGCTGTGGTGGGTGGCGCCGCTGGGATTCGCAGGGCGCTGCGCACGAGCATCACGATCGCCGACCATCTGGGACCACTCCGGGAGTGGATCATGGTCGCTTCCGGGCTGTGCGGGCTGTGCGGGCTGGCAGACGCTGGTTGGGCACGGCGACGGCAGGTGACCGCATAGGGACGCGTGCGAGCGAATGCTCCGGACCCGGAGCCGTCCTGGTCCGGCAGACCGATACGCGGGCGGCCGGTTCACCGAGGACGAACAGTCGCGCTCACGGCCGTGTTCCGCTGTCGCGAGGCGATCCGGTGTGCGGGATGACCGTGCGGTATTTGCCTCCCGCGGTCTGCTGGGGTGGTTCGGTCGCGCGGGTGAGGGTGACGTGGGTGAGGTGGTGGCCGGTGAGCAGGCGGTCGATCTCGGTGCGGGTGGTGTGCCAGACGTGTTCGGGGTCGGCGTCGGCGGTGGCCTGTAGGCGGATGCGGAGGTCGGTGGGTGAGGTCTGCACGATCTGGACGAGTTCGATGCCGGGGACGTGGTCGAGCAGCGCGCTGAGGGTGAGCGGGGTGATGGTGACCGATCCGCCGCCCTGGGTGGGAAAGGTGAGCAGGTCGGCGGTGCGGCCCTGGACGTGGATCGCGGGCAGCGGGTCGCCGCAGGGGCAGGGGTCGGGCCGGAGCAGGATGGCGTCGCCGAGGTCGTAGCGCAGGATCGGCTGGGCGCGGTTGGCGAGGTTGGTCAGCAGCGTGGTGTGGGACCGCGTGCCGGGCGGGACCGGCTGGTGGTCGGCGTCGACGGGTTCGAGGATGGCCCAGTCGCTGTTGACGTGCAGCCAGTTCTCGCGGCAGCTGTAGGTGAGGAACGGGCATTCGGTGGCGGCGTAGCCCTGCCGGACGGTGGCGCCGAACGCGGTGGCGATGCGGTCGTACTCCGCGGCGGGAAGGCCTTCGGCGGACAGGACGACCAGGACGGGGTCGATGTGCAGGCGTCCGGCCTGTTGTTCGCCGGCCAGAAGCGCGCCGGTGGTGGCGTAGGGGGTGAGGATGGCGGGCCGGAACGCGTTGAGCCGGGCCACGAGGTCGGGCAGTGGCAGCTGGACTGGGAAGACGCCGATGCGGCGGCGCCGCAACGGGTTCTTGCGCAGTCCGGCCGCGGCCACGGCGGAGGCGAAGTGTCCGCCGGTGGCGTTGACCATGGCGATCCGCCCACCTCGGGCGGCGATCCGCACTATGTCGCGGGGGGTGATCCAGGCGCCGAGCATCCGGGTGCTCAGCGCGGTGGTCACGGCCAGGGAGTCTCGGTCGAGCAGGAAGAGGCCGCGGGTACCGGTGGTGCCCGAGGTGGTGAGCAGGGTGTAGCGGCCGAGGAACTTCTCCCCGATTCGGGCGGGGTCGTCGACGAACGCCTGGGCGTCGGTGAGGGTGGCCGCGGGGTCGGTGACCCAGTCGTCGAACCGGGGCATCAGCTGTTTCTTGCTGGTGACCGGCAGCAGGGCCGGGTCGGTGATCCGCTCGGGCAGCCCGTGGTAGAGCTCGCGGTAGTAGCCGGACCGGCTGCGCGCGTGGGCCACGATCTCGGCGAGGCGATCTCGTTGCCGGGCCAGCAATGCCTCGGTGCCCTGCTGGTGTGCGCGGCGCGCGTCGAGCAGGAGACGCAGGGTGTGCATCACGACTCCGTGAGGTGTTGGGGTGGGCGCTCCCCGGCGTCGTCATCACCGCGTGCCGTCACGGTGCGCCTCGCTCGGTGCGATGCGTGGCGCGGCGTTCGGCGTGCAGGGTGGCCAGGATCAGTGTGATCGCACCAAGAGTGATGTACACGTCGGCGCCATTGAAGGTGGGAAACCAGCCTGTGTGCAGGTAGTCGGTGACCACACCGTCCCTGGCGCGGTCGACGAAGTTGGCGACCGCGCCGGCCAGCACCACGCCCAGCGCCAGTCGGGTGGGCCGGGTGCCGGTGCGAGCAGTGCGCCAGGTGTAGACGGCCAGCCCGGTGATGATCAGACCGGTGAGGGTGAGCACGAGCCAGGCGGGCAGGGTGTCGCCCAGGCTGAACGCCACGCCTGGGTTGAACGCCAGCCGCAACTGGATCACGCCGAGGTCCACGTACCGGCCGTCGGTGAGGCCGCGCTCGGCCCAGGCCTTCAGGCCCAGGTCGAGCGCGGCGAGCCCCAGCGCGATGGCCACCAGCACCAGCCGTGCGCGCGTCACCGTGGTGGTGTGGGCGGGTGCGATCACGAGGACGCCGCCACCGACGCCGGTCGGGCCACAGCCGCCTGCGGGTCCGCGGCCGTGATCGCGAGTGGTTTGGTGCGGCCGGCGCGGACGCCGTTGGCGATGACGACGACCTCGGCGAGTTCGTGCACCAGCACGACGGCGGCCAGGCCGAGTACGCCGAACAGGGCCAGTGGCATCAAGCCGACCACGATGGCCAGGGACAGGCCGACGTTCTGCAGCATGATCGACCGGGCCCGGCGGGCGTGGGTGAACGCCTGCGGCAGGTGGCGCAGGTCCTCGCCCATCAAGGCCACGTCGGCGGTCTCGATGGCCACGTCGGTGCCCATCGCACCCATCGCGATCCCGAGGTCTGCGGTGGCCAGCGCGGGGGCGTCGTTGACGCCGTCGCCGACCATCGCCGTGGACCGCTGCTCGCCCAGCTGCCTGATCAGCGCGGCCTTGTCCTCCGGCCGGAGTTCCGCGTGCACCGCGTCGATGCCCACGTCCTTGGCCAGCGCGGCGGCGGTGGCGTGGTTGTCGCCGGTGAGCATCGCCACGTGGTAGCCATCGCGACGCAGCTGGGCGACGACCTCGGCGGCTTCCGGCCTCAGTTCGTCACGGACGGCGATCGCGCCGATGACCCGCCCGTTCTCCTCGACGAGTACCGCTGTCGCGCCGGCTTCCTGCATCCGTCGTACGTCCGCGGCCAGCACTCCGGCCTCGAGCCAGCCGGGACGCCCCAGCCGCAGGGCGTGACCGTCGCGGCGGCCGACCAGCCCGGCACCGGTCACCGCCTCCACCTCGGAGGCGGGCCGAACCTGTTGCACGGCGGCGAGAATCGCCCGCGCGAGCGGGTGCTCGCTGCGTGCCTCCAGCGCGGCGGCCACATCCAGCACCTGCTCGCGGTCGGCGCCGCCGGCGGTGGCCACCTCGATCACGGCGGGCCGGTTGGCGGTCAGCGTGCCGGTCTTGTCCAGCGCCACTCCGCGCACGGCACCCAGGGCTTCCAGCGCGGCTCCGCCCTTGACCAGCACACCGAGCTTGGACGCGGCACCGATCGCGGCGACCACGGTGACCGGCACCGAGATCGCCAGAGCACACGGCGAGGCGGCTACCAGCACCACCAGCGCACGTTCGATCCATACCAGCGGGTCACCCAGCAGGCTGCCGACCACCGCGATCAGCGCGGCGGCGATCATCACACCGGGCACCAGCGGCTTCGCGATGCGGTCGGCGAGCCGCTGGCTGGCGCCCTTGCGGGACTGCTCCGCCTCGACGATCTTCACGATCCGGGCCAGCGAGTTGTCCTCGGCAGTGGTGGTGACCTCGATGGTCAGCACGCCGGTGCCGTTGATCGACCCGGCGAAGACCTCGCTGCCGGGTCCGGCCTCGACCGGCACGGACTCGCCGGTAATCGCCGAGACGTCCAGCGCGGTGCGGCCCTCGCGAATGACGCCGTCGGTGGCGACCCGCTCCCCCGGCTTGACCAGCATGAGATCCCCGACCCGCAACTCCGCCGGGGCGACCACGATCTCGTCACCGTCGCGGAGCACGGTCGCCTGGTCCGGCACGAGTGAGAGCAGCGCGCGCAAACCCCTGCGGGTGCGTGCGAGGGAGTACTCCTCCAGGCCCTCACTGATGGAGAACAGGAAGGCCAGCATCGCGGCCTCGCCGACCTCGCCCAGCAGCACCGCGCCCACGGCGGCGATGGTCATCAGCGTGCCGACGCCGATCTTGCCCTTGGCCAGCCGGCGCACCGTCGACGGGACGAAGGTCCAGGCACCGATCAGCAGCGCCAGCGCCTCCAGGGTCAGCTCCACCGGCCGTGTCGCGCCCGCCCAGCCCGCGATGAGCGCGGCCAGCAGGAACACTCCGGAGACGGCAGCGAACCGCAGCTCGCTGACCTCCCACAGGCGCTCCGGCTCGTGCTCCTCGGCTTCCTCGCCGCGGGGCTCGTCGCCCTCGCAGCCGCACGCGTCACTCATCCCTGGGTCTCCTTCGTCTCATCCGTCGTGGTCGCACCGATGTCGGTGCCGTAGTTCGGGCACAGCGCCACCGCGTTGCCGGTGGCCGCGAGCAGCGTCTCCGCGCTCGCCAGCAGGTCCATCAGCTCCGGCCGGGTCAGGCTGTAGAACACCTGCCGCCCCTGCGGCCGGCCGACCACCAGGCCGCAGTCACGCAGACAGGCCACATGTGCCGACACCGTCGACTGCGCCGACCCCAGCTGCTCCACCAGGTCCGCCACCCGCGCCTCGCCGTGGGCCAGACGCCGCACGATCGCCAACCGGGTGCCATCGGACAGGCCGTGGAACAACGCCACGGCCGCCGACAGATCCCCCTGCTCCGGCAGGACAGCCTCCGATTCAATCGCCATACGACGATGATAGCGCCCCGACTCGGTTAATCGCCTCCTATGTGCGAGTCGTCACTGAATCCGGGCTCTCGGTTGGCGGCCGCCCCGCAGGGGTGGTATCCATCGTCGTCTAACGATGTAAACGGTGGACGACGATCCTTCTGGAGGAGCGATGGACGGCAGGCGGCGCCTTGAGGCGAGCTCGGGGCTGCACGGCTCGAGGGGCCAGCGGTGACCGCGGGCGGGATGGTGCGACGGAACTGGCCACTGGCCCTGCCGGTGCTGGCCGCGATCCCAGGAGTGGTGCTGCGGTTCAGCGGAGCGCCGATACCGGCGGTGCTCGCCGTGCTGCTGCTGGGGACGGCCGTGGTGGGGGCCGCGTTCTTCCTCAGCTGGGGCACCGAGCTGGTCGAACGAGACATCGGGCAGGGGCTCGCGCTAGCGCTGCTGGCACTGATCGCGGTGCTGCCCGAGTACGCGGTGGACGTGGTGTTCGCCTGGAAGGCCGGCGAGGACCCCGCGACCTACGCTCCGCTGGCGCTGGCCAACATGACCGGGGCGAACCGCTTGCTGATCGGTGTGGGCTGGTCGCTGGTCGTGCTGGCGGCGCTGGCCGCGCGGCGCCGCCGCGCTCCCGACACACGCCCCGAGGACCGCTCGACTGTGCGGCTGGAGCCGGTGCAGACCGTGGAGGTCGCCTACCTGGCGGTGGCCAGCCTGTACGCGTTGACCTTCGCGCTGCGCGACACGCTCAACGTGCTCGACGCGGTCGTCCTGTTCGCGATCTTCGGGCTGTACCTGGTGCGGGTCAGCCGCGTCGACGAGGACGACGACGAGGACGAGGACGGCAGTGAGCTGATCGGGCCGGCCGCGCGGATCGCGACCGGCCCGGCCCGGATCCGCCGATGGTCGGCCGTCGGCATGCTCGTCTTCGCCGCCGCCGTGATCCTGGCCGTGGCCGAACCGTTCGCCGAGAGCCTGGTCGAGACCGGCACCGAACTCGGGGTCAGCCAGTTCCTCCTGGTCCAGTGGGTGGCCCCACTGGCATCGGAGACCCCGGAGTTCATCGCGGTGCTCCTGCTGGCCTGGAAGCTGCGCGGCGCCGCCGCGCTGGGCGCCCTGATCTCCTCGAAGATCAACCAGTGGACGCTGCTGGTCGGCATCCTGCCGCTGGTCTTCGCGATCTCCGCCGGGTCGCTGTCCGGGCTGCCGATCGACCCGCTGCAGCGGGAGGAGCTGTTCCTCACCGCCGCCCAGTCGATGTTCGCGGTGTCCCTGGTCGCCGCCGGAGCGCTGTCCCGGCGCGGAGCGTGGACCCTGCTCGGGCTGTTCCTGGCCCAGTTCGCGCTGGCCTGGACGTTGCCGCCCGACCTGGCCGCGGTCGAACGGATCGGACTGGGCGCGCTGTACCTGCTGCTCGCCGTGATCCTGATCGTCCGGAACCGCCGGGCGATGTGGGCGACACTGCGCGACGGGCTGACCGGCAGAGCGCTCCGGACGGAGCGCTCGGAGACGGCCTGACCTTCCTGAACGCGGCCCGCCCCGCGCGGGCCGCGTTCGCTACCTTGGGTTCACCCGAGGCGCACGAACACCGGGTTGGAGTAGAACCACAGGTCCGTCCACGGGTTCTCCTTGGCGTCCGGCAGAGGCTCAGCCTCGTCGGTGTTCGTGCCGCGCACCCGCGCATAGAGGTCGTTCTCGACGTTGCGCAGGGTGTGCCGGATGACGAACTCGGACCCGCGACGCTGCCAGTCGCTCGGGCCGAACCGCGCGACGACCTTGGTGGTCGGGTTGGTGTCGGCGTCCAGGTTGGGATTCGGGCCGGTGATGTTGCCGACGATCAGGTCGACCCGCCGGACCTGTGGTTGGTCGCCGTTCGCGTTCTTTCCTTGCAACGGGCGGAATCTGATCTCGATGTCGACGTCGTTGCGGTCGCGACGGCGCACCACCAGCGTCTCGCCCACTGCGGCTGAGCGGTCCCGGTTGCGTGCGGTCAGGTCGAGGGTGGTGATCAGGTCGCCGGTCGTGACGAAGATCCGGCCGGTGCGCAGGGCGTCCATGATGTCGCCGTAGTCCTGCCGCGCCTGCACGTAGGTCTTGCTGTACTCGCCGGGCCAGAAGTCCGCGCCGCCGCGCGTCCAGTGCACGTGCGAGTCGGAGGTCGCGGTGATCCACCACTTCCGGCCCTCACCGAGCAGCGAGTCCCACAACCCGCCCACCCGCGCGGTCATCTGGTCGAAACCGCCGTGGGTGGGGTAGCTGCTGTACGCGCCCCGTGCGCCACCGACGAGCGGCCCGGCCTGGTGGCCCGGTGCTCCTTCGAAGCCGACGTAGACGTCCGGCGCGATGTTGTTGCCGTTGCGGAACTCTCGTGGCGTGTCCTGCCCGTACACGCCGAGACCACGGGCCGAGCGGGACGCGTGGTGGGCGATCACCAGCGGCTTGTTCCGCATGTCCTTGGCAGCCTTCAGGAACTCGATCATCTTCGCCTCGGTGTCCCGGCCGGGATCGGCAGGGAAGGCGTCGTGCTTGGCGAAACGGCTCTCCAGCTCGAACAGCTGCCGCGCCTCGTCGTCGTGGCGCGGAATCATCAGCGTGTGGTGATCCTGCGCGGGAGTGTCGAACTCCATGCCCCCAGAACTGCAGTACCTCGGGCACGAGCTTGCGGGAGCGCAACAGGTCGGGGTAGGCCAGCTCCAGGTTGACCTTCGAGTGGGTCGGCCCACCGTGGTCGGTGCACATCGCCCAGGTCAGGCCGAAGTTCTTGGCCATGATCGCGTTCGTGACGATCGGATACACCGCATCGGCACCCTTGACGAACCTCGGTGGGGTGACCGAGGTGTCGAAGTCCCCGCTGTACTCGGAGTGGATGTGATGGTCACCGGCCCGCCACGCGCGGTGGCGGCCGTCGCCGTGTCCTTGCGCTTCCTGGGCGTCATCCGCCCGTGCCGTGCCACTTGCCAGTGGGCCGGCGGCAACGAACGTGGCCCCGACACCGGCGAACTTGACCAGCTGACGTCGTGAAACCTGCGGACCCTCGGAATCGCTCATGGTCTACCCCTCTCGGCGCTCGAACCGGACGAGCCAGTCTGTGCGCCGCTCTCGAACTCGGGATGAACAAGACACGACCTGGAGACGGCCGGTGGTTTTCATCGTCTTGTGACGATGATATCGTCGTTTCTAGTTACATCGTCGGATGGCGATGGCGCCGCGCAACTCCGATAGTGGATCTGCGATCGAAGGACTTGACCATGCTGATGAACGCGATCGAAACCGCGCTGGTGAACTCACCGCCCCGCCGTTGGTTGCAGCACTACGAGGCACATGCGCTGGTCAGGCTGGGCGGACGGACTCCTGGAGCGCGGGTGGCGGAGGTCGGCTGCGGTTCCGGCTACGGCACCAAGCTCATCCTCGACCAGTTCGGCGCGGCCCGCGTCGACGCGGTCGACCTCGACCCGGCGATGATCACCCGCGCCACCCGGCGGCTCCGCCGCTATGCCGGCCGCGTTCTGCTGGCGCAGGGCAGCGCCACCGACCTGCTCGCAGCATTCTCCGGAGCCGGCGGCGGCAAGGACGCCGACTATGACGCGGTGTTCGACTTCGCGATCATCCACCACATCCCGAACTGGCGGGACGCCGTGGCCGAGGTCGCCCGCGTGCTCAAGCCCGGCGGACGGTTCTTCTTCGACGAGGTCACCGCCACCGCACTCGCCCGACCCACCTACCGGCTGCTGTTCGACCACCCCGGCCAGGACCGGTTCACCGCCGGGGAGTTTCTGGCCGAGCTACCCCGCCACGGCCTGCACGTCGGTGACCGGTGGCGCACCCGCGTCGGCGGGGACTACCTGCTCGGCGTCGCCACCAAGTCCGAGCCGACCGGGGGTGAACAGTGATGGCCGTCACCGCACTCGTCCTGTTCGGCACCTTCGTCCTGCTCTCCACGGCACGCGTGCTGATCCAGCGGCAGCGCACCGGTGACACCGGAACCCGACAGTGGACTATCCAGCCCGGATCGACGCAGTGGTGGGCACACTGGACGTTCAACCTCGGCGTCCTGATCACCGGCGTGGGCGCGCCCATCGGCGGCCTGTCCGCGCTGCGCCCACTCGCGGTGCTGGATCATCCGGGTGTTCAGGTACTCGGCGTGGTCCTCGCGATGCTGGGTGTGCTGGCCACCTTCGCCGCCCAGATGGCCATGGGCGGTTCGTGGCGCATCGCCGTGGACGAGACCGAGCACACCGGGCTGGTCACGCACGGGCCGTTCCGGCTCGTCCGCAACCCGATCTTCAGTGCGGCGCTCGTGGGCTTCCTGGGGCTGACCTTGATGGTGCCCAACCCGGTCGCCCTGGGTGGTTTCCTCATCATGCTCGCCGGCGTCGAGCTCCAGGTACGCACAGTCGAGGAGCCCTATCTGCGCCGGACGCACGCCGGCGCCTACACCGACTACGCGGCGCGCGTCGGCCGGTTCCTGCCCGGTATCGGGCGAATCCACCGGACCCACGGGAGTTGACGTACCGCAGGGCACAGCACGGCCTTCGCCTGGCCGCCTCATCTACACCGGGCACATCGGCGCCGCGGCCTCGCAGGTCTCGATGTTCACCGACGACAGCGTCGACTGCGCGGGCCCGGTCGTGCCCGGTCCCAGCCTGTACGAGTGGGCCAGCATGCTGGCGCTCATGGAGCCCTTCGACGACTACCCCGTCGCGGTGCGCAGCGAGGCCCGTGCGCTGACTCCGGACTCCTATCCCACCCGAGCGCTCTACGGCCACTATCTGAACTGGGTGCTGAGAAGACTGTGCAGCACAGCACCGGCAGGGGTGACGATCAGGCTGCACGAGCAGTCCGCGATCGCGGTGGACGATGCCGCGGAGAACCGGCGCGATCACACGGCAGATCGTGACGCTGACCGACGGGACCAGGCTGGCCGGACTCGGCGCGGTAGTGCTCGCGCAAGGACACATCGACATGCCGCTGGGTGAGAGCGAACAACGGCTGAGCCGGTTCGCCGATGCGCACGGCCTTCGATACCAGCCACCCGCGAACCCCGCGGAGGTCGGCCTGGACGAGATCGGCGCCGGTGAGGTCGTGGCCGTCCGCGGCATGGGACTCAACTTCTTCGACTACCTGGCAAGATTCACCATTGATCGCGGCGGGCGTTTCCAACGCGCCCCTGACGGGCGCCTCGTGTACCGGCCTTCGGGCCACGAGCCCGACATCTACGCCGGATCCCGGCGCGGCGTGCCCTACCACTCCCGGGCGAGAACCAGAAAGGTGTGTCGGGCAGGCACGAGCCGATATTCCTCACGCACACGGTCATATCGCGGTTGCGCGCCCGTGCCGCCCGCGGAGAGAACGTCGGCTTCCGCGCTGACGTGTGGCCGCTGGTCTCGCGCGAAGTGCAGTTCGTCTACTACACCACGCTGCTGCGTGCCCGTCGCGGCGCGAAGGCCGCCGAGGAGTTCGGGCCGCACTACGTCAACACGGACCAGGCCGGTGTGCCCTCCCTGCTCGACGCGTTCGGCATCGGGTTCTCCGACCGCTGGGACTGGGACCGCATCGCAAGGCCCCACGCCGACCGCAAGTTCTCCTCCCCACAGGCGTTCGGCACATGGCTGCGGCGACCGCTTTCCGATGATCTGCGTCAGGCACGCGGTGGCAACGTCACCGACCCGGTCAAGGCCGCGTTGGACGTGCTGAGGGACCTGCGCAACGAGATCCGCCTGGTGGTCGACCACAGTGGACTGTCCGGCTCGTCCTACCGGGACGATTCGACGAGTGGGTCACCGACCCGGCCGTCACCCTCGCCGCAGTGCGGGCGTTCGTCGACGACCCCACGCAGATCGGCGAGAAGTTCCTCGGCCGCTACACCGTCACCACCACCTCAGGGACCACAGGCGTCCCCGGAATCTTCCTGGCCGACCAGCGCACCCTCGCCGTCACCGCCGCGCTCAGCGCACGCATGCTGGGCTCCTGGCTCACCGCCACTGACGTCATGAGAGTCGCGGCGCGAGGCGGGCGCATCACCATGCTGATCGCCACCGGCGGCCACTTCGCCTCCGCCACCGCCGCGGCGGCGCTGCGCAAGAATCGACTGCGCCGCAACAGAATCAGGGCCTTCGCGGCGCACACCCCGATGCCCGGACTCGTCGAGGCGCTCAACGCCTTCCGCCCGGCCATCCTCGCCCCTACGCCAGCATGGGCACGTTGCTGGCCACCGAACAGCAGGCAGGCCGCCTGCACATCGACCCGGCTCTCGTGATCCTGTCCGCGGAAGGGCTCCCCTCAGGTGAGTACGACCGGATCGCCACCGCGTTCGGCACCAAAGTTCGCCACGGCTACGCAGCCAACGAATGCACATTCCTCAGCTACAGCTGCCACCACGGGTGGCTGCACGTCAACAGCGACTGGGCCATCCTCGAACCCGTCGACGCCGACCACCAACCCGTTCCGCCCGGCGAGCGCTCGCACACCGCGCTGCTCACCAACCTCGCTAACCGCACCCAACCGATCTTGCGCTACGACCTCGGCGACGCCGTCCAACTCCGGCCCGCCCCCTGCCCCTGCGGCAACCCACTACCCGCGATCCACGTCCAGGGCCGCACCGCCGACCTGCTCACCTTCCCCGCGCGTGGCGGCGAACCGGTCACGATCGCGCCCTTGGCCCTCAGCCTGGCGCTCGAACGCCTGTCCGGAGTCGAGCTCTTCCAGATCGTGCAGACCACACCGACCAACCTCGGCATCCGCCTGCACACCACATATGGCGCCGACCCGCACCAGGTCTGGCAAGCGGTGCACACCGAGCTCACCCGACTGCTCACCGACCACAAACTCGACCACGTCACCGTCACCCATGCTGGCGAACCACCGCAGCAGACCTCCGGCGGGAAATACCGCACGGTGACCCCGCTGACCTGACTCGACTCCACAATGGCCGTCCACAGCAGACGATCACTTCGACCGGCACCTGCACACCGGCGGCTCGTCCGCGTCTGTGCATCGCTTCCCCCGAGAACTCGCGCTCATCCGAACACCCCGCCTTCAACGAGGATCAACACACCGATACCGATCAACACCGCGGGCAGCACGAAGTCGCCCCAGCGCGCCAGCGCGCGGGCGATCACAGGCCGCGTGGCGAAGTACCGGCCGGCGGCGCACCACACTGCCACCAGGATCAGGAACACGGCCGCGAACACGACGAGGCCGTCAGTCCCGGCGGTGGTAAAAACCGGTACGTAGACACCGATGTTGTCGCCGCCGTTGGCGAAAGTGACCGCCGCGACCGCGAGCACTCCCGGCCCCTGCGCCGCGATAGACACCGGCTCGTCATCGCCCGCGTGGCGCTCACGCCAGGCTCGCCACGCCGCGCGGAGGCCCAGCAGGAGCGGGAGCAGGCCGAGATACGGGATCACGTTGTCCGGCAACAGTCCCGCGCCGAGCGCACCGAGGATCGCGGCCGTGAGGATCGCGAGGAAGCCCAGGTACTGGCCGGCCACCAGCCGCGCGGCTCCGCCACGTCCCTCGGCCTGGCTGAAGAACAGCGCCAGGATCACGATGTCGTCGACGTTGGTCACCGCGAACATGCCCACCGCCTGCCCGACCAGCCCCAGTTCCACAGGTCTCCTCACGAAGATCAACCATCCGGTGCCGGAACCCTAGGACACTGGCCGGGCCCCGCGTTGAGCCAGCATGACCTGGAGCGTCTCCACCTCCGCGGTCTGCGACTTCCTCCTTCGTGGCCATGCCCGGCGTCCCGGCCGTCACAGCTCCACCACCTGGTAGCCGAGCCCTTCGATGGCGGCGATCACGTCCTGGGTGCTCGTGAGCGTGCGGTCGAGCTCGACGGTGCTGCGCTGGTGTTTCATCGTGGTCTGGGTGTTGCGCACGCCCGGGAGGTCTTCGAGGGCGTCGTCGATGAGCATCGCGCAGCTGCCGCAATGCATGCCGCCGACCTGGAACACATGCGTCGTGGTATCCACTGCGGACTCCCGGCTCAGATGACGGTGATGGTGCCGGTGTACATGCCCATGCCGCACGAGAAGCCGATCCGGCCGGGTTGCAGCACGCCGAGGTCGATGCTCGTTTCGCCTCGCACCGGCAGGATCTTGTCGATGTCGCGGTCCGGAATGAGGAACGACCGGACGCAGCCTTGTGCGTTGTCAGACTTGACGAGCAGCGTGGTCGGGACGCCGGAGCGGGCTTCGACCGAGGCCGGGCTGTAGGAACCGGCGCTGGCCGTGATCACCACGGTCTGGCGGCCGTCCTCGGCCGGCGGTGCCGCGGCCTGCGCCTGCGCTTCCCTGGGTGCCACCGTGTTCACGAGCCTGCTGACCGCGAGTGGTGAGCCCGCGAGCTCCAGCCCGCCGTTGAGGGTGAAGAGTCCCATCGCCAGCACGACCAGTCCGGTGACCACGGCCAGTCGTCCGCGCCAGGCGGTCGCGGCCTTGCGGGCGAGGTAGCCGAGCACCGCGAACAGCGGCGCGGTGCCGATCACGAACACCGCCATCGTCGCGGCTCCGGCCAGTGCCGAGCCAGAGCTCAGTGCCAGTGCCTCCACGGACAGCGTGACGCCGCAAGGCACGAGCACCGTCGCGAACCCGAGCAACGCCGGCGCCACTGCCGCCTGCGAGCGTGCCCGGCCGCGCACGAGCTTCATCCACGACGCCGGTGGCTCGACCACGATGCGCCGGAAACCAGGCACACCGAGCTGAGCCAGCCCGAAGGTGATCACCAGCAGACCGGCACAGATCTGCAGCCACGTACGGGCCGTGACGGACAGCTGCACGACGCCACCCAACGCACCGAGCAGCGCGCCGAGCAGGGTGTGCGACACGAGATTGCCCGCGAGGAACCCGGCGACCGGCACGAGGTCGTCGCCAGGCGAGCGGGTGGCGGCCACGCGCTGACGGGTGACGAGGCCGGTGAGAAGGCCGCCCTGCACGGCGGCACACGAGACACCACCGGCGAACAACCCGGTGACCAGAACAGCTGCGAGATTCAACGGAACTCCTGAAGATGCGGAACGAGGATGCCGAAGCGCTCCGGCGCGGCCGGAGTGCACGTCGATGGAGGCCCGCCGTGAAGCGGGCAGACTCCTCCTACGTCCGCAGCAAGCAGAGTTGAGCGAGACTGGGCGCGCGCGGCCGAGGCATCTCCCTCGCCCACACCCGAACCGCGACGAGCGATCCGGCGCGGGACACCGCGACAGGCCGGGCGATCAGCACGGACACGACCACGCCGACGAGGAACGCCAGGCAGGTCATCAGCATCCCGTCCGGCACGGAGCCCTCGTCCCCGTGCGACGCACCGAGCGCGTCAAGTCCAGCCGGCACCGGCTCGTGAGCCTGCATGCCGACCATCGGCGGACTGGCATACGCGGTAGCGGCCATGCCGTCCGAGCACTGCACGCCAAAGCCGAGCGCGACACCCGCCAGCACCGCGACCACGGCGAGCAGCCGGCCGAGATGACCTCGCGCGGCTCGACGACGTGGGGTGCCCGTCATGGCCACCACTTTAGAACGCACGCGTTCGCCGTCGGCCACCCACCACTTGCGACGATCTCACCGGGTGCTGTGCAGGGTGAGCTGATCCCGGTGGAAGTGGAAGTGCTGCGTGGGGAAGCGGTAGAGGTCGGCCATGGTCATGAAGTCCTGGAAGAACGGGTCCCACCGCGTGGGGTAGTGCATGCCGCGGGCCAGCCCCGCCTCGGACTCGGCATCGAGCCTGCGATGCATCTTGGCGATCACACGGTCGAACATCCCGGCCATACGCGCGCGACCGAGAACCGTGCCGCCGAGCCAGGAACCGGCGTAGTTCACTACGTCGAACGGCGCGGTCACTGCGCTGAGCAAGCGAGCGAATGCCTTGCCGACACCCGTGGGCAACCGGCTGACCACTCTCATCAGGTTCAGCAGCGCCCGCATGATCAGGTAGCCGAGCAGCATGTGAAACAGCAGCTGCCGGTTGGTCCATCTGGTGCCGTCCGACGGACGGCGTAGATCCTGCTCGCTCGCTGCGTCGAGGAGCAGGTGGAAGACCGCTCGGGCTTCCTCCAGTTCGGCGTGAACAGCCGGTTTGTCCACGTCGTCAGTGTCCACCCACGACGCCGTTGCAGACAACGATCAGTGAGCGTTGAACGCTAGTTACACCCACTCGTGAAGATGGCCTACCCATTCGGCCCATGACAACTGGACCGAATGGCACAGACCATCACGGCGTGGAGTCGAACAGTCCTTCAGATGACGACCAGGCTGAGCCGTCCGCCGAAACACGCAGGGTCAGCCTCTACCAGCTGACCGGCACCAGCGATCTCCGCGAGTGCGTCGCGCCGAAGGTTCTCGAGGAGGACAACGAGTTCGAGGTCGAGTTCGTTCGGGTAGGCAACCGTCCGGGGCTGCTGGTGCACGGTTGGTCCGAGCCCGAGGAGATCGGCTGGAACTCGATGGTGCACACGTTGACCGGTGTCGACCTCGGCTACGAACGCCGGGTGGCTTCAGCCGCGGTGTTCGTCGACGTCGACGGCACCATCTACGTGGTCACCTTCAACCACGGATGGCGGCTGATCAGGGACAGCCGCGTGAACCGGGCGTTCGGCATCGATTTCGCGGTACGCGTCGTGGACGACGACGAGATCCAGCAGCTCACACGCTGGGCGTTGAGCTCGAAGTCACGGGTCGATCGCAACGCTGTGCCCAGCGGCCAGGGCTTGTGGAGCTTCGGCCTGCGGGAGCACGCCGAGCTGGTGCGCGAGCTCGTCGCGAAGGCACGCGCGGACCTCCCGGTTCAGCTGACCCACCTGCGCCCGAAGCCGCACAGGCGCAACCCCTGGCTGCGCCTCGAATGCCGCGACGGGCTCAAGCTGCCACTCAGTGTCGAGGGCACCGGACTCGTGGCCGACCTCCGAGAGATCAACAAGGTGCTCGCCGAGTATCCGGTCGTCGACGCGCTCGCACCCTTGCAGTGGGTCAAGCGCGTTCCCGCCGGCGACGAGCGCCGGGAGGTGCTCGAACTCGCGGTGGCGGAGCTGTTGGCGGGCAACGGAACAATCGGCGGCGAGGTCGGCATTTCCTACCCTGCGAAGTACTTCGAGGGACCAGACGTGCATTGCTACCGCGGCTCGATCAACGGCACCGTGATTGACACCGACGAACTGACCCTCGAGCACATCTCACGGCCGCTGCACCTGGCACCGCCGCAGACCCGGCTGTCGAGCCTGCGCAGCGGACACATCGACGGTTACGACGAACACGGGAAGAGCTCCAGTGACGGCATGTCGGCACTCCAGTGGATCGCCGCGGAGGTGAATCTCAACCAGGGAAGGCACATCCTGCTGGACGGGGAGTGGTTCGCCCTCGGCGAGGAGTACGTCTCGCACGTCGATTCCGTGGTGCGCAAGGCCTTCGCCAGCCCACCACCCTGGTCGCTGCCCGCATGGAACGACGCGCCGCCGAACAAGGACGGCAAGATCCACGAAGACGACTACAACAAGCACGTGGCCAACACCGGCAAGAAGCGGTTCGTGTGCATGGACAAGAAGCTCGTCACCACACGCGCACACCCACGCGGATTCGAAGCGTGTGACCTCCTAGGCCCCGGCGACTCACTCGTCCATGTCAAGAGGACCAGTTCCAGCACCGGATCCAGCCCGCTGAGCCACCTCTTCGCCCAGGGCCTCGTCGCCGCCGAGAGCTTCACCAACGCCGACACGTGGGAGAAGTTCCGGCAGCTCGTCGCCAAGCAGAACCCCGCACGTGCCCAGAAGATGGGGCCACGTCCAGGCAGCGTTGTGTTCGCGATCCACCGATCGGACAAGCCGCTCACCGCGGACAGCCTGTTCACCTTCGCGCGATCGACCCTCGTCTCAGCGTGGAACACCCTGACCACGTACGGCATCCCGGTGCACGTCGCGGTCATCAACTGACGCGCGGGCGAAGTAAGACAACCGCGCCGCAGATCTCGATCTTCCCCCGCGAGCCGCGCTAGCCTCGCCCTGCACCACGCCGCCGGCTTCCGCACCCTTGGCGTCCGCGAACGCATCGCGCCACACCCCGGGGTGTGGCGCGACACCGCCTTCTTACCAGCTAGACACCCATAACCCACCAGCCCGACGACGGCTACTTCCAGATGCCCATGGGCAGCCACAACGCCATGTCATCGGCACCAGCGAATCCGGCGTCGCTGCGGCCTCATCGCTCGCGGCTCACGTCCACTCGTTCTCGAAGCCGGCGGCGACCTACGACACGGTTGATCACTTTGAGTCAGGCGTATGTTCGCAGCTCAAAGCGGCGACACCGGACGTCTGGCGAGCTTGACGGGCAAGGCTGGTAACACTACGACGGCGCGCTCCCGATGACCTGTTCGAGTGACCAGCTTTGATGATCTACGGGTCGACGTGTGTGATAGCGACATACATCCCTCACGAAGCTCGACGGGAGGCAAGCGCCTTGCACAGCGGAGGAACCGGTGCACCGGCCGATGGCGGAGTCGTGTCCGGCGAGCCTCCGATCAACTTCGCCGCTCACCAGGTCCGTGCCGGTGGCATGCAGGGTGCGCGCGAAGACTTCGAGAACATGCTGAGCCTGCTCGTGCGCGCTACCAGGCCTGGAGCCAGGATGATCGCCGCCAACCCGGGCGACTGGGGTATCGACGTCCTGGTGGGCGACCTCGGCGGCCTCGTGGCGATCTGGCAGTCGAAGTACTTCTTCCCGCTGGTGAAGGAATCACACCAGCAAGAGATCCGCGACTCGTTCAAGTCGGCCCGGACCAACGCCGAGAAGCACGGCTACAAGCTGAACCAGTGGATCTTGTGCGTTCCGTCGAGCATGGATCCGCCAACCGCAAGCTGGTGGGACAGCTGGAAGAAGCGCGAGCAGCAGAAGTACAAGGTTCAGATTGAACTGTGGGACGAGACGGAGCTGCGGACCCAGCTCATCTCGCCCGACGCGGACCACGTTCGCAGGCACTACTACGAGTCGCCGAGGGTTCAGCCATCGGTTCGGCCGACGCCCGCGGAAACCGCCGTCGCGCAACTGCTGCCTCCAGACGAGGACGAGAAGTTGGAGAGCGCCCTGTTCGTCCGCCAGTTGCGCGAAGCCGGGCATGCTGAGGTGACGGCGGCGAAGCGGGAGTTCTTCAACGCCGAGCTCATGGCTCGCGAGGTCGTCGACAAGGGAGTGCCGTGGGAGGTCGCCGCCCTGACGACAGCCGACGCAACGGTCCACAGCGTGTGGGAAAACCGCTTCAACGACGCTTGCCAAGCTCAGGATGATCCGAAACTACCTGGTCTGCACACCACCGTCATGACGGACATCCGAACGCAGCACAACACGTTCGCCTCTGGCCTTCCAGGTGGTGTCGTCCACTCATGTGGGCTCATGCACCGCGTTGTCGACGATCGTCGCGCCGGCTGGGTCAAACACTGGCGCCAGGTTGCCGACGAAGCCGTTGACACGAAAGAACTTCCAGATCCCCAAACCGCGGAAGTCGCTCCGATCGACATCGCACGAGGAGAAACAGATGAGGTTCCAGTCGCCCAACTGACCGCCGTGGAAGCCGACCGATGAGCGGCCTTCACAGTGGAGCCACGACCTCCCGCGGACGCCCACCCGTCATAGTGCCGGAGGACGATGTCATCTTCCGGCTCGCCCAACTGCTCCTGCTTCTCACCACCTTGCACGACAAGGGAATCCACGGTGCCACCCTGGAGCGACTCGGCAACTACGACTTCCTGACGGCCAACCCGCTGCTGATGCTGACGGATGAGGCCGACCCCGACCGAACCCGCCTGCTGCTCGCCGGGTTCGATGGACGAGCCCTGAGCTACGCGAGCCCTTCCCACCGTTTCACCAGCAGAAGAGAGCGGCTGCAGCACGACCTCGCACTCCTCGTCGCCTACGGTTTGGCCGCTCCGACGGTCGACCGCGGTGTGCTCTACGCCGTCACACCATCCGGCAGAGACCTCGCTGCGCAGTTCACAGCCGCATATGCCCGCGCATATCGCGCGTCGGCAGACATCGTGGTGCGCCGCCTCGCTCGTGCCAGCGACAAGAGGCTCCGGGAAGACGTCCAGAAGTGGATCACGATCTCGTCCGGGTCCACTCGGCCTGGAGCCACAGATCTACTCGACGTTGTCGACCTCGCCCCCGCATCGGAGTCCGCCCAACACCATGAAGGCGACTCCCACGACATGAACGGCCCGCGGTCATGAGCGACGAAACGTCTGAGCTGCAAGAGATCCAGCCGCCGACCAGGGGAATCCGGATCGTGCGGCTGCGCCTGCGGGGCTCGGAGATCGACTACGAGGTCGACTTCAGGGACCCGGAAACGTCGTTGCCGCGCTCGATGTCAGTGGTGGCGGGCGCGTTCAGCACTGGCAAGACCTCCGTGCTGGAGTTCGTCGACTACTGCCTGGGCAGCAGCGCTCATCCGCGCCACCCTGAAATCCTGCGCAAGGTCCGAGCCGCGCTGTTGGAGGTGGAGCTGTCAGGCGAACCTCACGTGATCGAACGCGCAGTAGGCGACCCGTCCTCGCACGCGTTCATCCGGACCGGGTCGCTCGACGAGATCGAAGTCCCCCCGATGGAGCGGCGCCCGATCCGGCCGCCTGGCGATCCCCGAAGCCTGTCCAGCTTGCTGCTGTCTCATTGCAAGCTGGAAGGAGTGCAGCTCAAGGAGGCACCAACCAAATCGGAGTCGGACACCGACCCGCTCAGCTTCCGCGACCTCATGTGGCTGTGCTTCCTCCCGAACGAGCGACTCGACGACAAAAACTTGTTGTTCGAGAGCGCCCACATGAAGAACCTCAAGCTCCGCCAGGTAATCGACGTCGTGTTCGACGTGCACGACGATCGCTCAGTTGAACTCGGCCGGCGGGTCAAAGAGCTTGAGAGGAGGCTGTCTCACGCCCGCACCGAGTACACCTCGGCTCAGGCGTTCGTCGATGAACAACAGCTCGGTACGCGCCTGCAGGTCGAGCTCCTTCGCGACCAAGCTGAGACCGCCCTTGTCGAGATCAGTCGGACTCTGGCGGATCTGGACGCTCAGATTCGTGCCACATCAGACTTCGCTACTGGCCTCCGGAGCAGGCATCAGGAGGCTGCCCTCCGCGCCCGGCAGGCCGCGGCGATCTTGCGCGACCGCGACACTCAGCTACGCCGCATGATTCCCCTGCGGGCCCAGTACGCCGACGACATCAGCAAGTTGACGATGCTCGCCGAGGCTCGAACCTTGTTCGATCCCCTCCGCCTACAAGTGTGCCCGGCCTGTCTCAACAGACTTGCTGACGCACCTCACATCACCGACAACCACTGCTCCCTCTGTGCGAGCGGGGTGCTTCCTCTTGCCCAGAGCGGAGAAAACGCGAGCGCGAACGGCTCTCGCCCTACCAACAGCACCCACCTCGGCGAAGACGCGGAGACGGAGCCGACCTTCGACGTCGGTTCCGAACTTCGCGCCACGAAGGCACGTCTCACCGAGATCACGCAGTACGTCGAGGCGCTTGACGCAGAACTCCCGCAGCTGCGCGCTGCCGCAGACAGCGCAAGTCGGGCGGAAGCCGTAGCAGCAAGAGCGCTGGACCGAGCGACCCTCGACGCCGTGAGCCCGTTCCTCAGCCAGCGTGACGAGTTGATGCGACGTAAGGAAGCCTCAACATCCAGCCTCGAACGAGCCAGAACCGGAATCAAGCTCCTCGACAGCGTCGACCGTCGCGCGGCTACCGTCACACGCCTCGAAACCCAGGTCAGCGCTCTGCGCGACGAACTCCAGGACACCGCGGTCCAGCCTGATCGCGACAGCATCATCCGCCGGATCAGCGAACGCTACGCCAGCATCCTCACCGCCTGGAGGTATCCCAAGATCGGGGAAGCCTTCATCGACACCAAGTTCGTACCGCACATGCGCGGGGACACCTACGAGGTCGCGTCATCCGGTGGCCGCACGTTGATCTCGCTCGCATGGATGCTTGCGATCTTCGAAGTGGCCTGGGAGACGAGCGCGGCGCATCCCGGATTCCTCATGATCGACAGCCCCCAGAAGAACCTCGGCCAAGGTGGAAACCGGGACGCGGAGTTCGCCGACAGCGTTGCCGTCGCGGACTTCTACCAGCACCTCCACACCTGGCTGGCTGGGCCGGGACGAGGTGCACAGGTGTTCGTGGTGGACAACTCACCACCAGCAAGTGCGGATTCCGACGTGGTGGTGCGATTCTCCCGCAAGGAAGATCAACCGCCGTACGGCCTCGTCAGCGACGAAACCGCCTAGCTCCGTTCTCTGCAACACCCACCTCGACTCGAACACCGTTAGACCCGTTCGCGTCGACGGAGCTGAAGGTTCTCCCTGCTGAAATCGAGCGCCTCGATGGCTGCGCCAACCTCACTGATGCGGCTACGCACCTGCTCGTCGAACTCGTCTCGGACGATCTTGACGAGCTGCCGGGCAGGAGCGGCACCGATCCGCAACCGCGCCCGCAGGTTGTCGGCAGAGATCGGCTTCTGATGAAGGGCACGATGATCTGCATCCTCGACTCTCGCCCTGTCGAGGTACGCCTCTATCGGATAACCGTGAGTCGCCCGCGCACGCGGCTGCTCGGGACCCGGCTCTACGCGCTCGACTTCGTTCAACTGCGAGCCACGCTCCTCCGCTTCCTCAAGCTGGTTGCGCTGGCAGTCGACGCCGGCACAACCAGCATCAATCGACGGGGCAGCGACCTTGATCGCCTGCAGCACCCTGGGGCCAACCTCTGCCCAACCAATCAGTAGCAGGGGCCCGACGGCGTCGAACGCCGCCTTGCCGTACTCGTCAGCCACGACCGGGTCTGCCACGTTCAACGCCAACGTGACCGCGCTCGCGAACATCAACAAGCGACGTGCTGGACGTAGAACTTCGTCGGAGGCTCCAGCGAGTGCGAGGTGCCGGATGGCGAGCAAGAGGCCAAGGATCGAGAGGTCCACCGCGGGGGCGACAAGCGGCGCCACCCAAATCGGCACCCCTAGCCGAAGGCCCAAGCTCAGCACGTTGCCGAAGCCGAACAGGAAGGTGAGCCCCACGACCGTCCCCATGATCACCGTGACGGCCCGCACGACGACGTCTGTGCCCGTCACCGAGATGTGCCCTGAGCTGGCCATCAGGCACCGCCTCCAGGGTAATCAACCAGGAAACTGCCCTCGATCACCAGCATTCCGCCGGAAACTCGCTGGTCAGGCGCGGGACCGTCTGTGTATAGCCCTGCCGAGGGCACCACAAGGCTGGGACCAAGTTGGTCACCAGCTACCGGCGCAAATCGCACCTTCCAAGCAACATGAGGACAGGACGGCAGTCGCCCCGTTCAGTCGACACCGAGCGATACGTCGGATGACAACGCCCGCCCGCCACGATCACGCACGCGCCAGCCCGCAAACGCACGGTGCCCGCATGTGACGGGCACGGCATCGGCGTCATACCAGACGGCATCACCGACGCGTCAGCGGGCGAGCAAAAGGTTTGTGGACTACCACCCGACCGGGTGGCCGGACCTGGAGCAAACACGTGACCCTATTTCGCCCAGATCGGGACCGTGCTCCAGTTTTGCTCCAGTTGGCGATACCACCGTCCACTTGGGACAGAAAAACAAGATCGCCCACCGAGCCTGTTTGCGCAGGTCAGTGGGCGATTCGTATGCTGTATTAAATTGTGGAGCTGAGGGGACTCGAACCCCTGACCCTCACACTGCCAGTGTGATGCGCTACCAGCTGCGCCACAGCCCCTTGAAGGTCCACGTTCCCGCCGGGTTTCCCCGTCGTTCTCGTGTGGCAATACCGTACAACACCCGTGCCACAAGATAAAAATCGGGGGTATCCAAGGCGCATCCGGCCTGGTAGGACCCGGTGGAACCCAAGCAGCACCACCCACCCCGAAGATCGAACGTGCGGCACAAAACGCGACAACGCCCGGCCCCGGACACACCGGGACCAGGCGCCGCAACGAAGGGCTTACTTGGCCAGGTCGGAAAGCCAGTTCTTGTTGTCCAGGTCGACGAGCTTGCCGCCGGAGGCGACGCTGGGCGTGCCGCGGAAGCGGCCCGACTCGGCGTCGCGGAGGGCGGGGTCGTTGCTGGTCTTGGACATCAGCTCGTCCAGCTGCGACTTGTAGGTCTGGTTCTGCACGCACGACTCGAAGGAGGCTGACGTGACGCCGACTTCCTTGCCCAGCTTGATGAGCTGGTCCTTGGTGTAGCCGGCTTCGCCTTCTTCTGGCTGCTTGTTGAACAGCGCCGCGTGGAACGCGTTGAACTTGCCGTCGTCGGCCACGCACAGGGCGGCGTTGGCCGAGTCCGTCGAGTAGCCCTCCGGCGACGAGAGGCGGTTGAGCATCGGCAGGATGTGGTAGCGGACCTTGACCTTGCCGTCCTCGACGGCCTTCTTGATGTCGGTGCCGTAGGTCTTCTCGAACGTGCCGCAGATCGGGCACAGGAAGTCCTCGTACACGTCGATGGTCACGGTGGCCGTGTCCTTGCCGACGAGTACGGTGCCGCCGTCGCGGACGGCCGGGGCCGAGATCGTGTGGTCCGCTGGGGCCAGCGGGATGGCGTCCGTCGTTGATGTGGACGGCTTCATCTGCTGGAAGACGACGTAGCCGATGACGGCGACGGCCAGCACCGCCACTACGGCGATGCCCGCGATTACCTTGGTGCGGTCGGAGCCCGACGAACGGGCCTGGACCACCTCACGCGCGGCCTGCTTCTTCTTCCGCGCACTGCGCTCTGCTCCACCCACGGCGACGAGGGTAGCGACACAAACTAAAAGAAAGCTGAGCGCGCAATCACGCTTCTGGGTGACGTGGCTTGCCGCCGACCCGTTCGCCGGTCGGGATCTCGGCGCTTTCGTCCAGGCAGCCGCACTCCGGCGCCACCGCGGCGGCCGTGTGCTCCTCCTCATGTGTGGGCAGGGTCTCGGGGGCGACGAACCAGAAGCCCACCGCCAGCAGCAGGGAGGCGCCGGTGATGGCGAACGACGCTCCGAAGCCGAACGAGTCGGCCAGCAGGCCCGCGGCCATCGGTCCGATGATCGCGCCCAGGTCCGTGACCATCTGGAAGCCCGCGAGGACGGGTCCGCCCTTGCCGCGCGCGCCGATGACGTCGGCCACCACGGCGTTCTGCGGAGGGTTCAGGAGGCCGGCGCCCGCACCCGCGATCAGCGACGCCGCCATGAACGTCCAGAGGTCGCCGGTGAAGCCCATCCAGATGGTGGCGAGGCCGCTGATGATCAGGCCGGCGATGGCGACGGGCTTGCGGCCGCGCGTGTCGGCGATCCTGCCGGACAGGAACAGCATCGCGGCGTTGCCGGCGGCGAACACCGACATCGAGATGCCCGCCACGGCGGCGCTGTGTTCCAGCGCCTCGATGACGAACACCGGCACCAGCGAGATCCGTACACCGAACACGGCCCAGCCGTTCGCGAAGCCGGACGCCAGCGTCGCCCGGTAAGCGGGGTGCCGCACCGCCTCACGCACCGTCATGGGCACTTCGGTGTTGGTCCTGTCCAGTGCCACCAGCGTCGACCGCCGGAGGAAGATCCAGACGAAGAGCGCCGCGACGCACAGCAACACGCCGTACGACACGAACGGCACCCACAGCCCGAACGGTACGAGCCCGGCGCCGACGATCGGACCGGCGATGTTGCCGACCAGGAACCCCGCCGCCCACATCCCGGACGCCCGCCCGCGCATCGGCGCCGGCGTGATCCGGATCAGCAGCCCGAGAGCGGCGACCGTGAACATGGTCGACCCGACACCGGCCAGCGCGCGCCACGACAGCATCTCGGCGTAGCTCGTCGAGAACCCGGACATCGCGGTTCCGACCGCCACGATCAAGATCCCGACGATGTACACCCGAGGCTCGCCGAAGCGGTTGACGAGCTTGCCGCTCATCGGCGCGAACGCCAGCCGGACGAACGCGAAAGCGCTGATCAGAGCCGCGACAGCGGTATGACCGACGCCGAACGAGGCCGCATACACCGGCAGAACGGGTGCCACGATCCCGAACCCCACGGCGATGATGAAACTCGCCGCGACCAGAACCCACACCTCGACCGGCAACCGCTCGCGCACAAAGCCTCCCCTTAGCCCTGCTAAGGATATGTCACGCGGCAACTAAGTAACTCAGTCGAGCAGCTCATCCACTCTGCGTACATAGGCAGTCACCGGATACGCCGCAACGAACCCGCACGCCTCGGCGAACCGCTCCCCCGGACCCTCGTCCACCTGTGACGCGACCAACATCGCGCCCGACGAACGCAGAACCGCGGCAGCGGACACCACCAGTGACCGCCCGACACCCCGGCGCCGCCGCGCCGGACGCACCACGCACTGCTCGACCAGACCCACACCGCGCTCAGCGAATCCCGACACGAATCCGCCGATCCGGTCGCCGTCCTCCATCACCAGGATCGAACACCGCGGGTCGTCCAATCGATGCCCGAGCCAGCGGCCCAGCCGTTCACGGTTGCCGACGAGCTCGTCGGACAGCAGTTCGACGATCCCGGGAATGTCCGCGTCGGCCGCGGGCCGCACTCCCTCCGCCACCGAAGCAGGCCCGCGGTGAACCACGGTCAGCAACTCCTCGACCGCGTACCAGCCCGAGTCGTCGGCGATGCCCTCGATCTCGTCCACCGTGGTCGGTGAGGCGTACACGACGGCCTCCGCGCGCCCGACCGCGGCGAAGGTGTGTTCGAGCTGCAGCAACGTCGACGCGACCTCGACCGACGAGCCGTCCAGCGCGCACGCGAAGTTGCCCGACGGCAGCGGGTTCTCCCGGTTGACCACCACGGCGGCGCTGCCGACCTTGCCCACCTTGCCGTACCGGACGGCACCGGACGCGAGCCGCGCTCCCTCCACCAGAATCGCCAGCGAGCGGGACTGGTAGGGGTCGAGCAGCTCCGGGTCGTCCGGGTCGCGCAACGGGTCAACCAACGCGGTGGTCCTTCCACATACCTCCCACCCTGACACACTCACCGATGTGGACCTGCCTGACCTCCCGGTGAAATCCGTTCTCCCCGAGCTCATCGAGAAACTCGACGAACACGGAGCAGCCGTGCTCGTCGCACCGCCCGGAACAGGCAAGACGACGCTGGTCCCCCTCGCGCTCGAAGGCAGGGTCGTCGTCGCCGAACCACGCAGGATCGCCGCGAGAGCCGCCGCGGCACGCATGGCGAGCCTGCTGGGCGAACCGGTCGGCCACACCGTGGGCTACTCGGTCCGGGGCGACCGCAAGACCAGCAGGCACACCCGCATCGAGGTCGTGACCAGCGGTCTTCTCGTCCGCAGGCTCCAGCACGACCAGGAGCTGAAGGGCGTCGGCACGGTCCTGCTGGACGAGTGCCACGAACGCCACCTCGACGCCGACCTCCTGCTCGCGCTCCTCCTGGACGCCAAGGCCGGCCTGCGCCCGGACCTCAAACTCCTCGCCACGAGCGCGACCGTTGCCTCACAACGACTCTCGGACCTCCTCAACGCCCCGGTCCTGCACACCGAGTCGCGCATGTTCCCGACGCAGATCACCTACGTCCCGCCCGCGCGCAACGAGCACATCGAGACCACGGTCGCGAGGGCCATCAACAAAGCACTGTCCGAAGTAGATGGTGACGTGCTGGCGTTCCTGCCCGGCGTCAGGGAGATCAACCGGACCGCGAGCCTGCTCAGGGCCGAGACCGTGGTCCTGCACGGCCAGCTCAACGCCCAGACCCAGGACGCGGCCCTCAAACGCGGCAACAATCAACGGGTAGTGCTCGCCACGAGCATCGCCGAGTCCAGCCTCACCGTCCCCGGCGTGCGAGCGGTCGTCGACGCCGGACTCGCCCGAGTCCCGCGCGTGGACCACCGCAGGGGTCTCGCGGGTCTCGCCACGATCCGCGTCTCCCAGGCCGTCGCCGAGCAACGAGCCGGACGTGCCGGCCGTGAAGCGCCGGGCCGCGTCTACCGCTGCTGGCCGGAACACGAGCACTCGACGCTGCCCCGCTACCCGGAACCGGAGATCAAGACCGCCGACCTGACCAGGCTCGCCCTCGAACTGGCGGTGTGGGGCACCCCGGACGGCAGCGGCCTGAACTGGTGGGACGCCCCTCCGGAGGGCGCGCTCAAGGCGGCGCAGGAGACCCTCGACGCCATCGGCGCGCTCGAACCCGGCCGCCGCGACCGCATCGCGAGCGTCGGCCTGCACCCGCGGCTCGGCCGTGCGCTCATCGACGGCAGCGCGCTCGCGGGCAACCGGACCGCCGCCGAGGTCGTGGCGCTGCTCGACGACAGCACGCACCCCTCCACGAGCGACCTCGCGACCGCGCTGAAGGCACCGGGCAAGTGGCGTAAGGAAGCCAAGAAGCTGGAGAAGCTGGGCACGAACCCGGCAGGCAACGGCGACCCCGCGCTCGTCGTCGCCCTCGCCTACCCGGAACGGCTGGCGAAACGCCGGTCCAAGAACAGCAACGTCTACCTGATGGCGAACGGCACGGCCGTCGAGCACACCGACTCGCACGCCAAGTGGCTCGCGGTCGCGATCGCCGACCGCGAGCCGGGCAGCAAGCACGGCCGCATCCGCCTCGCTGCCCCGGCCGACGAGGAACTCGCCGTCACCGCGGCCCAGGCTCTCGTGCACACGGTCGACGACATACGGTGGAACGGCGACGTCATCGCGAACGAGGTCCGCAAGCTCGGCGCGATCACCCTCGACGAACGCCCACTCAACGATCTCGCCAAGTCGCAGCAGGCACTCCGCCTCGGCCTGGAAGCCGAGGGCCTGAGCCTGCTCAAGTGGACCGACACCGCCCTCCGCCTGCGCGAGCGGATGGCGTTCCTGCACCGGACCCGCGACTGGCCGAGCGTCGACGACGAGCACCTGATCCGCGCGCTCGACCTCGGCAAGGCGAAGAAACGCTCCGACCTGGCCAAGATCGACACGACGGCGTTGCTGAGAAGTCTGCTGCCGTGGCCCGAGGCCGCGGAGTTCGACAAACTCGCCCCGGAACGCATCGGTCAGGGCAAGGTCGATTACACGCAGGACCAGCCCGTGCTCTCCGTTCGCATCCAGGACGCCATGAAATGGGCGGACACGCCGCAGATCGCCGGAATTCCGGTGGTGGTGCACCTGCTCTCCCCCGCCGGCCGTCCCACCGCCGTGACCAGCGACCTCAGGTCGTTCTGGCGCAACGGCTACCTGCGGGTCCGCAGTGAGCTGAAGGGCAGATATCCCAAGCACCACTGGCCGGAACGGCCCTACGACAAAAGGTAGGACAAACAAAGCTCTTTGAACCACTGGGAATCGACCAGCGTTAGTCTCTTCTGTGGCGCACATCGCGATCTTCCTCATGCCTGAGCGCGGGCACGTCCTGCCCGCCCTCGGGGTGATCGCCGAACTCGTGCGCCGCGGCCATCGGGTGAGCTGCCCGGCGCCCACCCGGTTCGCCCCCGCCGTCACCGAGTGCGGCGCGACCGCGATCCCTTACGAGCCAACGCTTCCTGACGCGCTGCCGGCGTCGCTCTACGAGGCCGCACAGCTCGCGCTCGCCGAGGCCGAGTCGGCGCTGCCCCAGCTCGAGCCCACGTTCCGCGCCGACCGGCCGGACCTGGTGGTGTGGGACATCGCGGCCTGGTCCGGCGGCGTCATCGCGCACCGGCTGGACGTGCCGAACGTGCTGCTGGAAATGCTCCTGACCAGCAACACGCACTGGTCGCTCGGCGCCGCGGTGGTGCCGCCGCGCCGGTTCGACCGGGCCGCGATCGGGTTCTTCACCAGGGTGCACGGCTTCCTCGGCTGCTCGCTGCCGGAGTTCGTCTCGGGCGCGCGCCGCCGGATCGCCCTGTTCCCCAGGGAGTTCCAGCCGGAGGGCCACACGTTCGGCGAGCACGTCGCCTTCACCGGGCCGTGCCTGACCGAACGCGCATTCCAGGACACGTGGGAACCTCCGCCCGACAGGCCGGTGGTGCTCGCGACGACGGGCACGCAGGTCTGCGCGGACGCCGCGCGGGGAATGCCGTGGCACCTTGTCACGAAGGGCAAGGTTCTGAGTCCCGCGATGAACGTCGAGACCCACGACGAGGTGCCGCAGCTCGCGGTGTTGAAGCACGCCAGCGTGTTCGTGACGCGCGGCGGCATGGGAGGGGTGATGGAGGCCCTGCACCACGGCGTCCCGATGATCGTCGTACCGCACATGACCGACCAGCGGCTGCACGGCCAGCGGATCGAGGAGCTGGGGCTCGGTGTGCTGCTCGACACGGTGACCGTGGAGGGCGTGCGCTCGTTGGTAAGTCAGCTGGCGTCGGATTCCGCGATTTCCGCGCGGGTGAAGGACATGCGGCGCATGATTCACCTGGCGGGCGGCAGCACGTTCGCCGCGGACGTCGTCGAGGAGGAACTGGCGCGGTGAGACGGATCTGGGACGACGCGGTGCGTGCGCTCGGCGGCGCGCCGGACGCGGGCGATCTGATGGAACGCTACGCCGAGCCGCACCGGACCTACCACAACGCCTTCCACGTGGTGTCCGTCGTCCGCGACTCGTCGGCGCTGGCAGACGCGTTCGCGTTCACGGTCGAGGAACGCGCGGTCCTCGCGCTGGCGGCCTGCGCGCACGACGTGATCTACGACAGCGAACCCGGTGAGGACGAACGCGCATCGGCCGCGTGGGCCCGCGAACGCCTGGCCGGCCTGGAAGAAGCACACGTCGCACGCGTGGAGTCGTTGGTGCTGGCCACGATCACGCACTCGTCCGACGACCCGCTGGCGCACGTGCTGCTCGACGCCGACCTGGCCATCCTCGGCTCGCAGCCGGAGCACTACGACCGCTACAGCCAGGCCGTGCGCCAGGAGTACGCGCGGTACGACGACGCGACGTGGCGCGCGGGCCGGGCGAAGGTGCTGAAGACACTGCTCGACCGCGAGGTGCTGTTCGTGACCGAACCCGCGCGGCAGCGGTGGGACGACGCCGCGCGGACCAACCTGGCCCGCGAGCTTCAGTCCCTGGCGTAGAGCACCTTCGTCGCCGTCGTGAACCGCCTGACGGTCTCCGGGATCGGCTCGACGCCGATGCCCGGCCCGGTCGGAACGCGCATGAAGCCGTCCTGGAGCTCGAACGGCTCGGTGAGGTCCTCGGCGAAGTACCTCCGTGACGCCGAGACGTCGCCGGGCAGCACGAAGCCGGGCAACGCGGCCAGCGCCAGGTTCGGCCCGCGTCCGATGCCGGTCTCCAGCATTCCGCCGCACCACACCGGAATCCCGTGCGCGACCGCGACGTCGTGGATGCGGCGCGCCTCCAGGTAACCGCCGACCCTGGCGGGCTTGACGTTGATGATCCGGCACGCGTCCAGCGCGATGGCCGTGGCCGCGTCCCTGGCCGAGGTGATCGACTCGTCGAGGCAGATCGGCGTGCGGATCCGTTGCGCGAGCAGCGAATGCCCGCGGATGTCGTCCTCGTCGAGCGGCTGTTCGATCAGCAGCAGGCCGAACTCGTCAAGCCGGCGCAGGTGGTCGGCGTCGGCCAGCGTGTACGCGGTGTTGGCGTCGACCTGCAGCAGGACGTCGCCGAACCGTTCGCGCACGGCCCGCACCGGCTCGACGTCCCAGCCCGGCTCGATCTTGAGCTTGATCCGCGCATAGCCCTCGGCGAGGTAGCCCTCGACGTCGCCGAGCAGCTCGGGAATCGAGTTCTTGATCCCGACCGACACCCCTGCGGGCACCTTCGCGGCGGTGGCGCCGAGGAACGTGCCGATCGACATCCCGAACGACCGGAGCTCCGCGTCCAGGATCGCGGTCTCCAGCGCGGCCTTGGCGAGCTTGTGGCCCTTGACCGCCTCAGTCCGGTGCGCGACCTCGGCGGCCGTAACCTCGGGCGTCACCCGTGGCACGAGGTGCTGGCGCAGCACCAGTTCCGCGGCGCCGACGAACTCCGAGCAGTACAGCGGTTCCGGGTCGGCCGCGAACTCCGACCAGCCCTCCGCCGCGTCCGTGACGACCCGCAGCAGGAAGGTGTCCTTCGTCGTCATCGTCCCGAACGACGTGCGGAACGGCGACACCAGCGGAATCGCGACGTGCAGCAGCTCGACCCGTTCGATCCTCACCGTGACACTTCCTTCTGGCGCTCCAGTTCATACCAGCCCTCACGGGACATCGACGTCGCGACGTAGCCCTGTGCGAAGGCGTCCACGAACACGTCGCGAACCGCCTCCCGCCACTGCCGCGCGAGGTCCCGCGACTGCTTGCGCACCTGCACTACGTCGCGCGGCACCCGGCACCAGATCCGTTCGCCGTCCGTGCGCGCCAACGGTTCTCCGTCCGGCGCGATCTTCGTGACCTCACCCGCGGGCACCGACTCGTGCGGTTCGCGGGACCCGGTGAGGTCCCATCGCACGGTGAGCCGGTCGCTCTCGTCGCCGTCGTTCACGCCGTCGCGCATCGGCCCGTAGAAGTCCACTGTGTACTCGGTGACGATCGCCCCGAGCTTGACCAGGTTGAACCGGGCGTTGCGCGCCACCAGCGGGTCGTAGGTCCACCGCATCGACTTCGCGCCGAGGCCGACCGCCCAGTCCTTCTGCGCGAGCTTCAGCGCATGCCCGGTGCCTGGCCGTGCGGCCGCGATCATCGAGTACACCGACCCGTCCGGGCAGAAGAGCCCGGTCGTGGCGCCGACCAGCGCGTCGCCGTCGAACGCCCCGATCGTCGCACCGCCCGCGTGCCGGATGCAGTGCAACGTCTCCGAGGACAGCACGTCCTCGGTGGTGTCCCAGACCTCGGCGTAGTAGGTGGCGACGCGGGCGATGCCGGCGACGTCACTGATCACCTGGAACCGCAAGGCGTGCCCTCCTGACGCTGTAACCGAAGTAGATCACGAACCCGAGAACCATCCAGGCGAGGAACGCGATCCAGGTGTCCAGTCCGAGGTTGAACATCATGTAAAGGCAGAACGCCAGGCCCAGCAACGGCGTCACGGGCGAGAACGGCACGCGGAAACTGCGCTTCCGATCCGGTTCCGTGCGCCGCAGGATGATCACCGCGACATTGACCAGCCCGAACGCGAACAGGGTGCCGATGCTCGTCGCGTCCGCCAGCGATCCCAGCGGCACCAGCGCGGCCAGCACGGCGATGAACAGGCCGACCATGACCGTGTTCGCGAACGGCACACCGGTGCGCGGGCTGAGCTTCGCGAAGATCGACGGCACCAGCCCGTCACGGGACATGGCGTACAGGATCCGCGTCTGTCCGTAGAGGACGGTCAGCACGACCGAGGTGGTCGCCACGACGGCACCGATCGACAGCAGGATCGGCCAGATCGCGCCGTCGACGTTGTCGGTCAGCACCCGGCTCAGCGCCGCCTCCGTGCCCTCGAACGTCTGCCACGGCATCGCGCCCACGGCGGCCAGCGCGACCGCGCAGTACAGCGCGGTGATCACGACCAGCGAGATGATGATCGCGCGCGGCAGGTCGCGCTGCGGGTTCTTGGCCTCCTCACCGGCGGTCGACGCGGCGTCGAACCCGATGTAGGAGAAGAACAACGTGGCCGCACCGGCGCTCATGCCCGCGAGCCCCAACGGGAACAACGGCTGCAGGTTGCCCGCCTTCAACGCGGTGAACGCGACCGCGCAGAACATCAGCAGCGCGCCGACCTTGATCCACACCAGGATGGTGTTCGTGCGCGCACTGCCCTTGGCGCCGCCGAGCAGCACCAGCATCGCGATCACCACGACCAGCACGGCGGGGATGTTGACGATCCCGCCCGCCCCCGGCGGCTGGCTCAGCACGTCCGGGATCCGCAGTCCCGTCACCAGGTGCAGCAACTCGTTGACGTACTGCCCCCACCCGACCGCGACCGCCGCGACCGAGACCCCGTACTCCAGCACGAGGCACCAGCCGCAGACCCACGCGACGATCTCGCCGAGAGTCGCGTAGGTGTAGGAGTACGAGGAGCCCGACGCGGGGATCAGGCCCGCGAGTTCGGCGTACGACAGCGCGGAGAACAACGCGGTGATGCCCGCCAGCACGAACGACAGCACGATGGCGGGCCCGGCAAGCGGCACCGCCTCCCCCAGCACCACGAAGATGCCGGTGCCGAGCGTGGCACCGATGCTGATCATGGTGAGGTGGCCGACACCCATGGTGCGCTTGAGTTCGCTACCCGGATGAGTCAGCTGGTCGATCGGCTTGCGCCGCAACACCTGCGCCCCGATGCGCTGTTGGTTGCTCATCAGGACAACCTAACGCCCACCAACAGACCTAGCGGCCACCACCGGGGCGGAACGTGCGGCGGTATGTGTCCGGTGGCACACCGACGGTCCGGTGGAAGTGCCGGCGCAGCGTCGTGGCGGTGCCCATCCCGGCCGCCTCCGCGATCCGGTCCACGCTGTCGTCCGTCATCTCCAGCAGTTCCTGCGCGCGCCGGATCCGCTGGGTGTGCAGCCACTGCAACGGCGTGGTGCCCGTCACCGCCCGGAAGAGCCGCGCAAGGTGCCGCGAACTCATGCCGGCCTGCCGCGCCATGTCCTCGACGGTGATCATCCGGTCGAACCGCGCCGAGACCCAGTCGAACAACTCGGTGAGCGGATGCCCTTCACCGGACGGCACCGGCGCCAGCACGAACTGCGCCTGCCCACCGTCCCGATGCGGCGGCACGACAAGCCGGCGCGCCGCCGTGTTAGCCGTCGCGGTGCCATAGTCGCCACGGATCACGTGCAGACTCAGATCGATCGCCGCAGCCTTGCCCGCGCTGGTCAACACCTGCCCGTTGTCGACATAGAGCACGTCCGGATCAACCTCAACACGCGGATACCGCCGGGCAAGCTCGTCGGTGTGCGCCCAGTGCGTCGTAGCCCGAAGCCCGTCGAGCAGCCCCGCCTCCGCCAGCACGAACGCACCCGTACACAACGACACGACCCGCGCCCCGTTGTCATGAGCCGCCTTCACAGCCTGGACCAACGCCGAATCAAGCGGCTCGTCCACGTCCGCAATGGCGGGCACGATCACGGTGTCCGCCAGGTCGAGCCGATCGAGCGGCAGGTCGGGCTCCAGCGTGAACCGCCCCACGCGCACCGCCCCGTCCCCGCAGACCACGACCCGGTAGTCGAGCTGCGGGGCGGTGAAGATCTCGTACGTGGCGGCCAGCTCGAAGTGCAGCATCCGGTCGGTGACAGCAAACGCAAGCATGTCCGAAACTGTACGCATCATGTCGTTCCAGACACTGGCAGGCACACCTGCCCAACGACTTGACTGGCCCACATGGCACACAAGATCGCGGTCTACGGCGCATCCGGCACCACGGGACAGTTCGTCCTGGCAGAACTGAAGAAGCGCGGCCACGACCCGCTGCCGTTCGGCCGCGCGCAGGCCACTGCCGACGACCCCACCGCCCTGGACCGCGCCCTCGAAGGCGCGGAGGCCGTGATCAACACGGCCGGTCCGTTCGCCATCACCGCAGGCCCGCTGATCGCCGCAGCAGAACGCGCCGGCATCCCGTACGTGGACGTGGCAGCCGAGATAGAGGCGAACGCCGACACCTTCGCCCGAGGCGCCTCGATCCCGGTGGTGCCCGCAATGGCGTTCTTCGGCGGCCTAGGCGACCTACTGGTCACCGCCGCGATGGCCGACTGGGACCACGCCGACGAGGCCCACATCGCCTACGGACTAAGCGGCTGGCAACCCACCGCAGGCACCCTAACCGCAGGTCAGGTCTCCCACAAACGCCGCAACGGCCAACGCATCCGCTTCCAGAACGGAGAACTGACCTACCACAACGACACCGCACAGGTCCTCGACTGGGACTTCCCAACCGGCACCCGCCAAGTGATCAGCGAGTTCTCCATGGCCGACGTAGTCACGGTGCCAAACCACCTACGGATCACCTCAGTGACCAACTACATGTCAACGGAAGCAGCCACCGGCCTACAGGCCGCCCAGCCCAGGCAGGAGCCAGAAACGTTCGAAATCGACGTACGCGTACGCAGGGCCGGAGAAGAACGAAGACTGACCGCCTCAGGCAAGGACATCTACGCCACAACCGCCCCACTAGCCGTAGAAGCAACAGAACGCCTACTAACCGGCCGCTTCAACGTAACGGGAGTCGCTTCAGCAGGCGCGATGTTCGACGCCCAAGACTTCCTGACGACCCTGAACACCTGATGGGCCAGCCGATGTCGCGAAGCGACGAGGCGGCCGGGGGTCCGGGGGCGCGCCCCCGGCGTGGGGGTCTGGGGGCTCGGCCCCCAGAGGCTACGCGGAACGAGAAAGGGCGAGTGCGCTCCACGAGCAGCACTCGCCCACGAGTGGAGGTGCCGGGAATCGAACCCGGGTCCTGTGCCGGTTCATCAGGGCTTCTCCGTGCGCAGTCCGCTATGTCTCTGCTTGGCCCCACCAGTCACGCGAACGAGCAGGTGTGACGGGCCCAGTCGCTGTGAGTTTCCCGGGCAGTCTCCGCGACCGAGACTGCTGGTAAGCCCTCTAGCTGATGCCGGGAACTAGGCCGAAGGCACTCCTAGGCCGACAACCGCTAGCTCCGCTGTCAGGCAGCGAGAGCGTACGCGGTGCGCTTGTCGTTAGACGTGGCGCTTATTGGTTTGCGATGACGCTTAACGGTGGTCTCTCGCCTGCACCGACACGCTTCCCCTGAATCAACGTCCACAGTCGAAACCGTTCACCCCCTTGTAGTGGTACGCATAGCATAACGACTGCGGCCACCGAGTTCTTCCCGAGGCAGGTAGGGCTGTCCCCACCTCCGACCGGATGGCTGGCCAGATGGTCTCTGACCAGCAAGAACGACAGCATGGACATCATGAGGAAACCGAACGCGCTCGCAGCCGGGTTCTACCTGCTGACCAACCTGGTGACCGGCATCTTCTGGTTCACCCTCATCGTCGTGCTCACCGTCGTCGGGTTCGCCACCTCGATCATCTGGGTCGGTCTGCCGATCCTGTGGTCGGCCATGGCGGTCGTGCGGGGTGGCGCGACGATGGAGCGGGCGTGGGTCAGGGCGGCGTTGCGCACGGACATCCCCAGGCCGTATCGCGAGCCACCGACCGGCACGTTGTGGCAGCGGTTCAGGGCCCAGTTCACCGATCCGGCGACCTGGCGTGATTTCGGTTACCTGCTGTTGCTGTTGCCCGTCGGCATCCTGGAGTTCGTCTCCGTCGTCGCCATGTGGTCGGTCGCGGCGGCGTTCATCGTGGTGCCGTTCTGGATCGGCTCCGCGCCGTTCGCGGTGATCGTGGGCGACTTCTGGACCATCGACTCGTTCGCGTCGGCGTTGCCCGTCTCGCTGATCGGGCTGGCGCTGATCCCGTTCGCGGCGCTCGGCACCCGGTGGCTCGGGTCGGTGCACGGCAAGTTCGCGCGCGGCATGCTCGGACCGACCCGTGCGGACGCACTGGCGATCGAGGCGGAGCGGTTGTCGTCCAGCCGGGCCCGCGGTGTCGAGGCGGCCGAGGCGGAGCGCCGGCGCATCGAACGCGACCTGCACGACGGCGCGCAGCAACGGCTCGTGGCCGTGGCGATGGGGCTGGGCCGGGCGAAGTCCAAGATGGACACCGATCCGGAGGGTGCGGCGGAGCTCATCGCGGAGGCGCACGCGGACGCGAAGCTCGCCATCAAGGAACTGCGGGACCTGGCGCGGGGCATCTACCCGTCCGTCCTGGGTGACCGGGGGCTCGACGCCGCGCTGTCCGCGCTCGCCGCCCGTGTCCCGATCGAGGTCGAACTGCAGGTCGACGTGGAACCGCGGCCGCCGACGTCGGTGGAGAGCGCCGCGTACTTCACCGTCGGCGAGGCGCTCACGAACATCACCAAGCACTCCAACGGCACCAAGGCGACCGTACGGGTCAACAGGGTGGACACGGGAGTGCTGGTCGAGGTCACCGACAACGGTCAGGGTGGCGCGGAACTGCGACCGGGCGGCGGGCTCGCCGGACTCGCGGACCGGGCTGCCACGATCGACGGTGTGGTTGTCGTCGTCAGCCCCGCTGGTGGGCCGACCGTTATTCGAGCGGAGTTGCCGTGCGCGTGGTGATCGCCGAGGACTCGGTGCTGCTGAGGGTGGGCGTGCAGAGGTTGCTCGCCGACGAGGGCATCGAGACCGTCGCGGCGGTGGAGAACGGTGACGACCTGCTCGACGCCGTGACCGAGCACAGGCCCGACCTGTGCGTGGTGGACGTGCGGATGCCGCCGACGTTCACCGACGAGGGGCTGCGGGCCGCCATCGAGTGCCGCCGCCGTTATCCGGGGCTGCCGGTGCTGGTGCTGTCGCAGTACGTCGAGGAACGCTACGCCGTGGAACTCCTCGCGGGCGGCGCGAGCGGGGTCGGCTACCTGCTCAAGGAACGGGTCGCGGACGTGAAGGAGTTCGTCGACGCGGTGCGCAGGGTCGCCGACGGCGGCACGAGCATCGACCACGAGGTGATCACGCAGCTCATGGTGCGCAGCAAGAAGAGCCCGGTCGACAAGTTGACGCCCCGCGAACGCGAGGTGCTCGGGCTGATGGCGCAGGGGCTGTCCAACACGGCCATCGCCGGCACGCTCGTGGTGTCCGACGGCGCCGTCGAGAAGCACGTCGGCAACATCTTCGCCAAGCTCGGCCTGGAGCCGTCGAACTCCGAGCACCGCCGCGTGCGCGCCGTGCTGGCCTATCTCGACAGCTGAAGCAGACGGGCGCCGTTGTCGTGCAGGATCGCCTGCTCGGTGGCGGCGTCCAGGCCCCACGACCTGATGGCGTCGATCTGCACCTCGTACGGGTACGGGATGTTCGGGAAGTCTGTGCCCAGCACCACCCGGTCCGCGAGCCCCGCGATGCGCGCCCGCCAGTCCGCGGGCAGCGGCACCATCCGCTCGGTGAACGGGACGCCCACCATCGTGGTGTCGACGTGCACGTTGCGGTAGCGCTCCACCAGGTCCAACGCGCCCGCGTAGTCGGGCATCCCCGCGTGCGCGATCACCGCGGTCAGCCGCTGGTGTTTCTTCAGCACCTCTTCGAAGACGCCGAGCCCGGTGAACTCTCCCGGCATCGGCCCGTCGCCGCAGTGCACGACCACCGGCACGCCGGCCTCCGCCAGCTGGCCCCAGACGCCGTCCAGCAGGGCGTCACGCGGGTCGTAGCCACCGACCTGGACGTGCGACTTGAAACACCGTGCACCGGCCTCCAGGGCCTTGCGCACGTACGCCTCGGCGCCCGGTTCCGCGTAGAACGTGCCCGTCGGCACCGCCTCGGGGACGCGTGCCGCGAAGTCGGCGACCCACTCGTTCAGCCACGGCGCCATGCCCGGCTTGTGCGGGTAGAGCAGCGGTGCGAACGCGACGACGCCCAGCTCCCGCAGTGCGGTGAGCCGGGCGTTCTCGTCGGTGCGGTACTGGATGAACCAGTCGACGCCGGACTCGCGCACGCGGTCGAAGTAGGCCCAGACCTTGTCCAGGACGTTCTGCGGCATGAAGTGGACGTGGACGTCCACCAGTGCCATCAGTAGCGACCCTTCAGTGCCCTGCCGTGTGCCTTGGCGATCTCGCGGTTCGCGTCGCGCTTCGCCAGGTCCTGGCGCTTGTCGTAGGACTTCTTGCCCTTCGCCAGCGCGATCTCGACCTTGACGTAGCCGTCCTTGAAGTACATCTGCAACGGCACGAGCGACAGACCGGACTCCTTGGTCTTGCCGATCAACCGCTCGATCTCGCTCTTGTGCAGCAACAGCTTGCGCTTGCGCCGGACCTCGTGGTTCGTCCAGGTGCCCGCGACGTACTCCGGGATGTGCAGCGCGTGCAGCCAGATCTCGCCGCCGTCGACCTGGGCGAAGGCGTCCACCAGGGACGCCCGTCCCATGCGCAGGCTCTTCACCTCGGTACCGACGAGCTGAATGCCCGCCTCGTAGGTGTCCAGAATGGACCAGTCGTGCCGAGCCTTGCGGTTCGACGCGATGACCTTCTGCCCGCGTTCCTTGACCATGACGACCAGTCTAAATGGTGCGCAAAGCTCTTAAAGGCGCACGTAGAGGCGGAGTGTCACGTAGCCGGTGGTCGCCGAGATGACTATCGCGACGAGGAACAGCCAGGGCGACACGATCAGGATGTCCAGGTAGCCGATCGGCGGGATGATGCCCGACTCGGTGAGGTTCCTGGTGATCCGGTCGAGGAAGAACGCCTTGAACAGCACCAGGCCGCCCACCGCGGTGACCGAGCCGATGATGCCCGCGACGACCGCCTCGATGAGGAACGGCAACTGCGTGTACCACCGTGTCGCGCCCACCAGGCGCATGATGCCGACCTCGACGCGGCGGGTGAACGCCGACACCTGGATGGTGTTCGAGATCAGCAGCAGCGCGGCGAACGCCTGGATGAGCGCGAGGATCAGGGCGACGTCGCGCATGCCGTTGAGGCCCTCGAAGAACCGCTCCAGGAACTTGCCCTGGTCGTCGACGCCCTTCACACCGGGCTTGCCCTCGAAGGCCTGCTTGATGACGTCGGTGCGCTCCGGGTCCTCGAGCTTCACGCGGAACGTCGCCGGAATGGCTTCGGGACGCGCGAGCTTGAGCAGTTCCGGCTGGGCCTCGAAGATGCGCTTGAACCGCTCGAAGCCCTCGTCCCGGTTCTGGTACACCACGGACTCGACGCCGGAGGTCGCCTCCAGGTCGGACCGCAGGCCCGCGCACGGCTGCTGGGTGCAGTCCTTGTCGTTGGCGCTGACATCGTTCGTCAGCAGCACGGAGACCTCGAGCTTGCCCGCGTAGTTGGCCTGCATCTTGTCGACCATGCGGACGACGAGCAGGCCACCGCCGAGCAGCCCGAGCGAGATGGCGGTCGTGAGGATCATCGCGATCGTCATCGTGACGTTCCGGCGAAGTCCGGTGATGACCTCGCTGAACACGAAGCTGGTACGCATCGGGGGCGGGGTTCCTTGGGGTTCGGGGGCTTAGGGACGCTTAGCGGCCAACGCCGTAAACGCCGCGCGCGTCATCACGGACGACCTTGCCGTACGACAGCTCCACCACGCGGCGGCGCATCGAGTCGACGATGCCGTGGTCGTGGGTGGCCATGATGACGGTCGTGCCGGTGCGGTTGATCCGCTCCAGCAGCAACATGATGTCCTGGCTCGTGTCGGGGTCCAGGTTTCCGGTCGGCTCGTCGGCGATCAGCACCAGCGGGCGGTTCACGAACGCACGGGCGATCGCGACGCGCTGCTGTTCACCACCGGACAGCTCGGTCGGGAACCTGTCCTCCTTGCCGTCGAGGCCCACCAGCTGCAGCACCTCCGGCACCACCTTGACAATGGTGTTGCGGGGCTTGCCGATGACCTCGAGCGCGAAGGCGACGTTCTCCGCCACCGTCTTCGTGGGCAGAAGACGGAAGTCCTGGAACACGCAGCCGATCGACTGCCGCAGGCGGGGAACCCTGCGCCGCGACATCTTGGCGACGTCGAAGTTGGAGACGTAGACGCGGCCCCTGGTCGGCACCTCTTCACGCAGCAGCAGGCGCAGGAACGTCGACTTGCCGGACCCCGAGGGCCCGATCAGGAAGACGAACTCGCCCTTCTCCATCTCGACGGACACGTCGTCGAGCGCAGGACGCGTGGAGGTCTTGTAGACCTTGGAAACGTGTTCGAGACGAATCACGAGGCGCGAGTCTACTCATGGCCGGGGTAAAGCCCCCGTTCCGGTTAACTTCCAGCCCCGGAAGGGCGGCTCGAACCTCGACGCGGTGTATCCGACCAGGCACGATCGGTCCACGAAAAGAGCACGTTCCACCCTCGTTCGGGGCAGAACGTGCTCCTCGGCTCAGGCCCTAGGCCTGCTGGGACTGCTTGCGCCACCGGATGCCGGCCTCGAGGAAGTCGTCGATCTCCCCGTCGAGCACCGCGGACGGGTTGCCGACCTCGTGCTCGGTGCGCAGGTCCTTGACCATCTGGTACGGGTGCAGCACGTAGGAGCGCATCTGGTTGCCCCAGCTGGAGCCGGAGTCCTTCAGCGCGTCCATCTTGGCCTGCTCCTCCTGCCGGCGGCGCTCGAGCAGCTTCGCCTGCAGGACGTTCATGGCCGTGGCCTTGTTCTGCAGCTGCGAGCGCTCGTTCTGGCAGGACACCACGATGCCGGTCGGGATGTGCGTGAGGCGCACCGCCGAGTCCGTTGTGTTGACGCCCTGGCCGCCGGGGCCGGACGAGCGGTAGACGTCGACGCGCAGTTCCTTCTCGTCGATCTCGACGTGGTCGGTCTGCTCGACGACGGGCACGACCTCGACGCCGGCGAACGACGTCTGGCGGCGGCCCTGGTTGTCGAACGGCGAAATGCGCACGAGACGGTGCGTGCCCTGCTCGACGCTCAGCGTGCCGTAGGCGTACGGGGCGCTGACGCGGAAGGTGGCGGACTTGATGCCGGCCTCTTCGGCGTAGGACGTGTCGAACACGTCGACGCCGTAGTTGTGGCGCTCGGCCCAGCGCGAGTACATGCGCAGCAGCATCTCGGCGAAGTCCGCGGCGTCGACGCCACCGGCCTCGGCGCGGATGGTGATCAGCGCGTTGCGCTCGTCGTACTCGCCGGACAGGAGCGTGCGCACCTCGAGGCTCGCGATCTCCTCGCGGAGCTTGGCGCGGTCGTTGTCCGCGTCGGCATTGGCGTCCGCGTCCTCGGCCTCCTCCGCGAGCTCGTAGAGCAGGGGGAGGTCGTCGAGGCGCTCACGCAGGCCGGTGACGCGGCGCAACTCACCCTGCTTGTGGGAGAGCGCGCTGGTGACCTTCTGCGCCTTCTCCTGGTCGTCCCAGAGGTCAGGGCGGGCAGCCTGGTCCTCCAGGTCCGCGACAGCGGCGCGCAGCGCATCGAGGTCCAGCACCGCCTCGATGCTCGAAAGGGTGGCGGAGAGGTCCTTGATGTCTGCTTCGACGTCCGGGTTCACGCAAAAAGATTACGCCAGCACCGGCCGTCAGTCGCGACCGGTGCGTGCTGGCGCTCTCTTCGAAGCGGTTTCTACGCGGTCGGAATCGCGTCGAGCAGCTTGAGAACGGCCTTCGCGTGAGCGAGACCGAACTCTGCCACCGCCTTGGCGTAGGGGTCCTCCGCCGTCTTGGCCGCGCTCTTCGCGCTCTCCTGTTCCTGACCGTACGTCGAACGTGCGGTCGTGATCAGGGACTCGCGCTGCTTCGCGGTCAGCGAGCCGGCGTGCACCAGGCGCAGGATGAGCGGGCTGCGCAGATGGTCCGGGCCAGGCTCGGACAGCAGCCAGTTCTTGAAGGCCTTCTTGCCCGCGGCAGTCAGCACGTACTGCTGGCTGGACCGCGGTCCCTGCTTGCCGAGGCGCAGCAGGCCCTGGTCGGCCAGCGCGGGCAGCTCGCGGTACACCTGGGAGCGGGTCACGCTGAAGAACGCGCCGAAGCGGTCTCCTGCCTCCGCCACCAACTGGCCACCGGTCTTGGGTCCGTCGTGCAGCAGCCCGAGCAGGGCGGCTGCGGTCGCATTCAGGTCTGACACAACGACAACGTTCCCACGTCCGGGGGAAGCTGTCCACAATGGTCAGCCGTTCTGTCCACAGTGGCTGATCACCGGGCTAGTCTGATGGGCCATGCGGAGCAACGAAAAGTCTCGCTGAGTAAGCGGCAGTTTTCGAGCCTCACGCGTTTGGCCTCTTGACCGTCTGTGTCCATCCCGGATGGAAAAGTCCTTTCGCAGAAACGAAAGTCCCCCGCTCTCACTCGATCGGCGGTACGACTCTCACCGGCCGGAGCCACCCGAATGGACGGTCGGGGGCAGGCGTCGCACGACCTGGTGATGTCCGCGCAGACCCCTTTCCCAGGCCGGACATTCCGGGAAAATGATCATTGCCAGGCTGGCGCGGTTGAACACGGAGGTCGGGGACCATGAAGAACCTGAACTTGAAGTGGCTGGACCATAAGAAGGTGGCGGCGCACACGAGGGCGTGGATGACGGGGGGCATCCCGGAGCAGGCCGGCAAGGACGAGTGCATGGTGTGCGGCAAACAGATCCGCAAGCACCGCACCGTCAACGGCGAGGGCCGCATCTGCTCCAGCATGCTGTGCGCCCAGTACTGGGCCGAGAACATGACCTGAAAGACCAGCAAAGACAGAAGGCCGGAGCCAATAGGCTCCGGCCTTCTGTCTAATCTAGTAGCGGGGACAGGATTTGAACCTGCGACCTCTGGGTTATGAGCCCAGCGAGCTACCGAGCTGCTCCACCCCGCGCCGCTTCTAGCTTGTCTAACCGTGTTGCTGTCTTGCTGTTGTAAGGAGAACTCTACACCCTCCAAAAACCCCTTTTCACCCACCCCCCTTAAGCACCATAACCGCAGGTCAACGCCCCCAAACCCCCTCCGCCCCAACCAACGCCGAAGGCGAAGCATTTGCGCCAGTCGAAGGCGAGGCGACCGAGCGCGAGGTGTTTGTCAGCCGACGCCGAAGGCAAGGCCGGGGAAAGCTGACGCGAAGGGTGGCCTGCCGATGCCGAAGGCAAGGCAGGCGGGGGTCCGGGGGCTTGCCCCCGGGGTGGGGTTTGGGGGCTCTGCCCCCAATGTAAATGCGAAAAAGTCCTGTCTGCGATCTCCGCAGACAGGACTTTCCCAACTTTGTAGCGGGGACAGGATTTGAACCTGCGACCTCTGGGTTATGAGCCCAGCGAGCTACCGAGCTGCTCCACCCCGCGTCGGTAATTGGAACTCTACGCGGGGTGGAGCGGAGAATGCAAATCGGTAGGTCAGCCGGACGGTGTGGGGCTCGGCACAACCGACGACTGGCCCGTCGGCGGCGCGGCCGGTGCCCCGGTGTTGTACTGCTTGAACCTCTTGGTGGCGTCGTCCAGCTTGGCGTACGCCTGGCCGAGCTCGGTGAAGTTGCTGTTCTGCTGGGCCCTCTTGATGTCGGCCAGCGCCGCGTCGATGTCGCTGACCGCCTTCTGCAGCTCAGGGCTCAGCGCGCTGTTGGTGGGCGGCGTGGTCGGCGGCGTGGTGTTCTGGCCGTTGCCGTTGTTGTCACTCGGCGGCGGCACGACCGAGCCGGCTCCGCTGAGCACCTGGTCCAGCGCCTCGTTCAACGTGGACGCGTAGCCGACCCGGTCGCCGTACCAGACGAGCACCTTGGACAGCTGCGGGTACGACGTGTTGTTCGACGCGCGTTCGATGTAGACGGGTTCGACGTAGAGCAGCGCTCCGCCCACGGGCAGTGTGAGCAGGTTGCCGTAGACGACCGTGGTCTTCTGCTGGGTCAGCAGGTTGAGCTCACGGCTGACGTTGTCCGACGTGAGGAACTGTGTCTGGATCTGCTGCGGGCCCTTCGCGTCCTGGCTGAGTTGCAGGACGCTGATCTTCCCGTAGTTGTCCGGATCGGATCCGACCGAGACGTGGGCCGCCATGAACTCCCGGTTCTCGCGGACGAGCGGGCTGGTCAGCTGGAAGCGGACCTTGCTCGGGTCGCCCGGGTCACCGGCGAGGACGTAGAACGGCGGCTGGGCGTCACGGCGCTTGCTCGCCGCGTCGCGCTGGGCGTCGGCCGTCGTCACGTTGTCGATCGTCGGGTCCTGCGGCGGTGCCCAGTAGGCGACACCGGAGTAGAAGTCCGACGGCGACGAGACGTGGTACTTCGACAGGATCTGCCGCTGCACCTTGAACAGGTCCTCGGGGTAGCGGAAGTGCGCGCGCAGCGCGTCCGAGATCTCGCTGCCGGGCTTCACCGTGTTCGGGAAGACGCCCATCCACGCCTTGAGGACCGGGTCCTTGTCGTCGATCTGGTACAGGTTCACCGAGCCGTCGTAAGCGTCCACAGTGGCCTTGACCGAGTTGCGGATGTAGTTGACGGGCTTGTTGACCTGCGAGATGACGACGCCGTCCGCGGTGAGCGAGTCGTTCGTCGCGTCACCGAGCTGCGTGCGCTGGGCGTACGGGTAGTTCTCGAGCGTGGTGTAGCCGTCGACGATCCACGTGATGCGGCCGTTGACGACGGCCGGGTACGGGTCGCTGTCGACCGTGAGCCACGGGGCGACGGCCTGCACGCGGTCGCGCGGCGTGCGCTTGAACAGGATCTTCGACTCGTCCGCGATCGACTGGTTGAAGAGGATGTTGCGCTCGCCGTAGTACGCCGCGAAGGCCAGCTTGTTGAACAGGCTGCCGATCGGGACGCCACCGCTACCGGTGTAGGTGTAGGACTTGGCGTCCGTGTCGTACTCCGCCGCCGAGCCGGCCGGGCGGCCGCCGACGATCGAGTAGTCGTTCACGCCGAACAGCTCGCCGAAGTAGGTGCGGGGCTGGTCGACCTGGATGCCGTTCGGCACGTTGCCGACGTCGCCGTTGGACTTGACCTCACCGGTCTTGAAGTCCGGGTAGCCGCCGTTGGACTCGTCGGCGACCGCGTTCACCTTGTTCGCCTCGGCGTAGACGAAGCCGTTGCCGTGCGTGTAGATGAGGTGCTGGTTGATCCAGTCGCGCTGGCCCTGCGGCAGGCTGTCGAGCTTCAGCTCGCGCACCGCGACGATGTAGTCGCGGAGCTTTCCTTCCAGTGTGTACCGGTCGACGTCGAGCTTGTTCGGGAAGCCGTAGAACGGCCGCAGCTGCTGGAACTGCGTGAAGGTCCGCGAGAGCACCGCCGGGTCGAGCAGGCGGATGTTGCCCAGCGTCGCCGCGTCGTTGGTCTTGACCTGGTCGTTGGTGACGTTCTGCTTGCCCTCGTACGGTTTCGTCTCGACCTTGTCGTCGGTCAGCCCGAACGACTGCCGTGTCGCCGCGATGTTGCGGCTGATCGACTCGGCTTCCTTCTGGATGGCGTTCGGCTTGACCGAGAACTGCTCCAGCACCGCGGGCCACGCCGCACCGACGAGCACGCTCGACAGCACCAGCAGGACGGTCGCGATGGCGGGCAGCTGCACGTTGCGCATGAACGCGCCCGCGAAGAACGCGACGGCGCAGAACACCGCGATGCACAGCAGGATCAGCTTGGCGGGCAGCACCGCGTTGAGGTCGGTGTAGCTCGCGCCGACGAACTTCTCGTTCTCGTGCAACAGCAGCGAGTAGCGGTCGAAGAAGTACGCGACGGCCTTGAGCAGCACGAACGTGCCGGCGACGAGCGCCAGGTGCAGCCGCGCGGGGCCCGAGAGCTGGCCGCCGCGACCGGCCAGCCGGATGCCGCCGAAGAGGTAGTGCGCGATGACCGCGCCGATGAACGACACCGCGACCGTGATGAACAGCCACGACAGCAGCCACTCGTAGAACGGCAGCTGGAACGCGTAGAAGCCGATGTCGTGCCCGAACTGCGGGTCGGTCACGCCGAACGGCTGGGAGTTCAGGAACAGCTGGATCTGCTGCCAGTCGGCCTGCGCCGACGCGCCCGCGATCAGCCCGACGAACACGGGGATGCCGATCGCGAAGAACCGCACCCGCCCCATCACGACGGTGCGGTAGCGCGCCACCGGGTCATCGGGCCCGGACACCGGCACGAACACCGGCCGGGCCCGGTACGCGAGGAAGAGGTTCAGCGCGACGATGCCGCCGACCACGGCCCCGACCGCCACGAACAGCGACAGGCGGGTGAGCAGGACTGTGCTGTAGACGTCGCGGAATTTCACCTCGCCGAACCACAGCCAGTTCACGTAGGTGTCGAGCAGCCGCGATCCCGTGATGAGACCGAACAAAAGCACAACACCCACGATGAGCAGTATTCGGCTGCGCCGGGACAGTTTCGGCAGTCCGACCGGAGGCCGTGTGGCCACGAGGCACGCTCCTGGATCGCGGTAAATCGATACGTACGTTTAGTCCAACTCTACGGACGACGCCCTGGGTTCCCGTGAAGCCCGCAGTCTTACGATGACACGCGTGTCAGCGAGTGAAACGCCAGCGGTCATCCTCCCGACGGTCGCCCGCGAGGTTGAGGAGTTCGTAGCGGCAGGCGGCTGGGAGCAGCCTCCGCAACTCTTCGCCCTAGTGGCCACCTCAGACCTGCTCGACCAGCAGCCGGAGCTGCGGAACCAGCTCGACCCGGAGTCGAGTCCGCTGACCCCGATCGCCCAGGAGGAGCTCTCGGGCGATCTGGGCGACGCGCTCCTGGGCATCGAGTGGCCCCCGGCCGTCACCGGGTGCGCCCTGGCCCAGGAGATCGTCGTCCTGCCGCCGGAGGCCGAGACGGAACTGAGCCACGGCGAACTGGACGACGAGGCGGCCCGCCGCTTCGCCGCCGAACACCCCGCCCGCCGCGAGGCGCGCCTGGTGGCGGCGGTGCTGCGCGACGGCTCGGTGTCCTGCGTGCTGAGGCTGCGCGGGACGGTCGAGGTGCCGGAGGAGTTCGTCGAGCACCCCGAACTGGCGCCCAACCTCACCGACGCCCTGCTCGCCACGCTGCGGCCCTAGTCGTCATCTCCCCAGGCTGGCACAACCCCGGCACGTGATCGCGCCGGGGTTGTGATGTCGTTGCCTGATGTTCGCGGCAAGCGGACAGCGCCGACCGGAGTCAGCAGCTCGGCGTGTCCTTGCCGGCGTTGAGCGCCTCCAGCGACGACACGGCGTCCGTCAGGTTCTCGACCTTGATCAGCTTGAGGTCGGCGGGGGCCTGCTGCTTGGCGTCCGCGCAGTTGTCGGCCGGCACGAGGAACGCCGTCGCGCCCGCTTCCTTGGCGGCGACCATCTTGAAGGCGATGCCGCCGATGGGCTTCACGGTGCCGTCGCCGGTGATCTCGCCGGTGCCCGCGATGGCCTTGCCGCCGTTGAGCTCGCCCGGCGTCAGCTTGTCGACGATCGCCAGCGCGAAGATCAGGCCGGCCGAGGGGCCGCCCACGTCGGAGAGGCTGATCTTGATCTTGAACGGCACGTCGGCGCGGTCGACCGGCGAGATGCCGATGAAGCCCGCCGGACGGCCGTCGTCGCGGGTGCCGAGGGTGAGCTGGGTCGACTGGGAGGTGCCGTCCTTCTCGAACGCCACCTCGATGCGGTCGCCGGGCCTGGTGTTCTCCAGCGAGCTGCTCACGTCGGCGGCGCTCTGCACCTGCTTGCCGTTGACCGAGATGATGCGGGCGCCGAGCGGGATCACGTTCTCCGCCGGGCTGCCCTTGGTGACCTGGTTCGCGATCACCATGCCCGGATACTTGAGGTAGTTCAGCGCCGCGACCTCGGCGGCGGTCTGCGACTCGCTGAACGCGCGCTCGTTGTTCTCCTGGACCTGCTGCTCCGACTCGCCGGGCTTGAAGAACTCCTCGCGCGGCGCCAGCGCGTAGCGGCCGGACAACCACAGACCCAGCGCGCCGAACAGCGACACGTCGTCGGTGAGCGAGACCGTCGTCATGCGCAGGGTCCCCTTGGTGGGGAAGGTGTCCTGGCCCTCGACCGACACCACGTCGGCGTCCTTGACCTGGCCGAGCACGTCGTAGGTCGGGCCGGGGCCCAGCGCGACGTACGGGACTCTGGCGAAACCGCCGAGCAGTCCGAGCGCCGCCACCACTAGGAAGCTGACGATCAGCGTCCACGTCCGGCGGGTCAGTCCGCGTTCCCTCGGCGGGGGCGCGGGTGGGGGTGCGGTCGTGACGGTTTCACTCACGGCTGAACAGCGTACGACCATGTCTGTCCGCGTACGGTAGAGGCATGAGTGACGTGCCGTTCGGGTTCCGCCCCGACGACCCCGACGACAAGGGCGGGAAGCCGGGAGACAACCCGTTCGACTTCAGCCAGCTGGGCGACATGCTGAGCCAACTGGGCTCGATGTTGAGCAACGCGGGCTCGTCGAGCGGGCCGGTGAACTACGACCTCGCCAAGCAGATCGCGTTCCAGCAGCTGTCCTCGTCGACGACCACGATCGGGTTCGCCGCCGACCAGTCGAGCGCGGTCACCGACGCCGTGCACCTGGCCGAGATGTGGCTCGACCCGGTCACGTCGCTGCCCGCCGGCACCCGCACAACGCAGACGTGGACCGCGCGCGACTGGATCGAGCGCACCATCCCGACCTGGCAGCGCCTGTGCGACCCGGTCGCGCAGCGCATGTCCGGCGCCTGGGTCGAGGCGATGCCCGCCGAGGCCAAGCAGGCGGCCGGCCCGCTGCTGGCGATGCTCGGCCAGATGGGCGGCATGGCGTTCGGCTCGCAGCTCGGCAACGCGCTGGCACAGCTCGGCGCCGAGGTGCTGACCTCGACCGACGTCGGCCTGCCGCTCGGCCCCGAGGGCACCGCGGCCCTGCTGCCGGCGAACATCGAGAAGTTCACCGAGGGCCTGGAGCGTCCCGCATCCGAGGTCATGGTGTTCCTCGCCGCCCGCGAGGCCGCCCACCAGCGCCTCTTCACGCACGTGCCGTGGCTGCGGCAGCGCCTGCTCGACACCGTCGAGGAGTTCGCCAAGGGCATCAAGGTCGACACCTCGGCCCTGGAGCAGCTCGCCGGCCAGATCGACCCGTCGAACCCCGCCTCCATCGAGGAGGCCATGGGCTCGGGCCTGCTCGAACCGCAGACCACCCCGGAGCAGAAGGCGGCGCTGAACCGCCTGGAGACGCTCCTCGCGCTCGTCGAGGGCTGGGTGGACGTCGTGGTCGACGCCGCCGTCTCCGACCGCCTGCCCGGCGCCGCGGCCCTGCGCGAGACACTGCGCCGCCGCCGTGCCTCCGGCGGCCCGGCCGAGCAGACGTTCGCGACGCTCGTGGGCCTGGAGCTGCGCCCGCGCAAGCTGCGGGCCGCCTCGGCCCTGTGGAAGCTGGTCGGCGACCAGCACGGCGTCGAGGTGCGCGACAGCGTGTGGGAGCACGCCGAGCTCGTCCCGACCGCCGAGGACCTCGACGACCCGCTGGAGTTCGCGGAGCGCCTGACGAACACCCGCAAGGCGCTGGAGGACCCGATCGCCGAGCTGGAGCGCACCATGCGCGAGGACGAGGGCAAGGACGGCGGCCAGTCCGACAAGCCCTGACCGGCACCTGAACGACGCGCCCGGCGAGGACTTCCTGGCCGGGCGCGTCGCTTTCAGCGTCCAAAGGCTCAGCCCCGGCGCGGGGGCTGAGCGCACGGCCCCGCATGGGGCCCGGGGGCTTCCCCCGGCGCGGGGTCTGGGGGCTCGGCCCCCAGAAGACACGTCGGAACGAATCCGGCGAGCGCACCCCTCGAGCACACCTTTCCCATGAGATCCGATCCGGCGCTCAGTCTTCTGTGATCTTCAGGCCTGCGGCGGCCGAGAGACCCTCCAGATAGCCCATGGCCCGCTCGGTCTTCGGGTAGCGGTGGACCCACTCCCAGAAGTCCTTGCCGTGCCCTGGCACCAGCAGGTGCGCGAGTTCGTGCACCAGCACGTAGTCGAGCACCCACGGCGGCACTTCGCGCAGCCGCTCGGACACGCGGATCGTGCCCTCTGTCGGCGTGCACGAAGCCCAGCGCGTGCGCATGGGCGGCACCCAGCGCACGCTCACCGGCTCCGCCAGCGAGTCGAGGTAGCGCGCCGAAAGCTCGGCGCACCGCGCCATCAGCGCCTCGTCCGATGTGCGCGCAGGGGACTTCCTGCGCGTCTCACTGCGCTGGAGGCGGCTCAACATCTCCGCCACCCAGTGCTTCTCTTCCCCCTTGGTCATCCGTGCCGGCAGAAGGACGACGACGGTGTCGCCCTCCCGGTACGCGCTGACCATGCGGCGGCGCCGGGGGCTCCGCCGCACTTCCACCCGCGGTTCGGCCATGCAGTCACCGTAAACGGCGTCACCGACAATTTTCGGCCCCCAACCGGCGGCAGGCGCGCACCCGGCGGGTGAAGTTCCACCGAACGGCGGCTGGACACGCGCGGGGTCGACATGCGCGATTTCGCACGCCTGCGGAGGTACCGTCGCGACAAGGTCCCCGAGTGTGTCCGCACTCACAACTGCAAGGGAGGGGCTGTGGCCGACACCTACAACGGCTACTGCGTCAAGTGTCGCGAGAAGCGCGACTTCGACGGCAACGTCGAGGAGACCAATGGGCGGCGCATGGCGAAGGGCACCTGCCCTGTCTGCGGTACGAAGATGACGCGGATCCTCGGCAAGGCCAAGGTCTGACGTTTGCGCTGGCAGGGGGCCACGCCCCCTGCCAGTCTTGCCGACGTGGACACAAGACCTCGCGTGCGCGCAGGACTGGCCGTGGTGCGCAGAGCCCCCGGCGTCGTCCAGGTCGGCACCGACCCGAAGCACGCCGTCGTGATCGACTCGCTGCCCGAGGCGCTGATCGACGAACTGATCACCCTCGACGGCCGGCACACTGTCGCTGAACTGGGTGAAAGGCTGAAAAGCCGCGGTGGAGACCCCACCCAGCTGGGTGAAGTTCTGTCCTCGCTCGAAGAGGCCGGCCTGCTCGACGACGGTCCCCCGGCGAGGGGTGGGACGGCCGCCGTGCACGGGTCCGGACACCTTGCGCTTTCAATTACTTCGCTTCTAGCGGAATCCGGTGTTCAGCTCGCGCACAACGCCGATCTGACAGTGCTGGCGGCGACGCTCGTCCCCGATCCGAACCTCGTGAGCACGCTGATGGCGTTCCGGACGCCGCATCTGGCCGTGCGCGTACGTGAGGGCGTGGGCATCGTGGGGCCGTTGGTCCTGCCCGGTCGTTCTTCGTGCCTGAACTGCGCGGACCTGCACCGCACCGACCAAGATCCGGCGTGGCCCGTCATCGCCGCGCAGCTCGTCGGCCGGCCGGCCTCCACCGACGTGCTGTTCGCGTCGGGAACGGCGGCGCTCGCGGTGGCACAGATCCTGGAGTCGCTGAGCTACGTCCGCGGCCGCGACCAGGTCCCTCCGCCCGTGGTGAACGCCACTCTCGAGCTCGACCTCATGTCCGGTGTTGCTGAGAGGCGAAGCTGGTATCCGCACCCGGACTGTCAGTGCTCCGCACATAACATGGCCGAGTGACCGAGATTCCGCGCAAGGCCGTGCAGCGCACCGCCAAGCTGGCGAGCCTCCCGCTCGGGGTGGCCGGCCGGGTTGTCGGCGGCTGGGGGAAGCGACTGACCGGACGCGCGGCCGACGAGGTCAACGCCGAGGTGACGGCCAAGACAGCGGAGCAGGTCTTCGCGGTGCTCGGCCAGCTCAAGGGCGGCGCCATGAAGTTCGGGCAGGCGCTGAGCGTGTTCGAGGCGGCGGTCCCCGACGAGCTGGCGGCCCCGTACCGCGAGGCGCTGACAAAGCTGCAGACCGCGGCCCCGCCGATGCCCGCCCGGACCACGCACCGCGTGCTCGCCGAACAGCTGGGCGCGTCCTGGACGAAGCGCTTCCAGGAGTTCGACGACGAACCGGCCGCGTCGGCGTCCATCGGCCAGGTGCACCGCGCGGTGTGGCACGACGGCCGCGACGTGGCGGTGAAGGTCCAGTACCCCGGCGCGGACGAGGCCCTGCGCGCCGACCTCAAGCAGCTGCTGCGGTTCAGCCGCCTGCTGCAGGCGATCATGCCCGGCGCCGACGTGCGCCCGTTGCTGGAGGAGCTGCGCGACAGGTACCTGGAGGAGCTCGACTACCGCGACGAGGCCACGAACCAGCGCACGTTCGCGAAGGCCTTCGAGAACGACCCGCACGTGCTGGTCCCCCGCGTCATCGCCTCGGCGCCCAAGGTCATGGTGACCGAGTGGACCTCCGGCGTGGGCCTGTCGAACATCATCCGCGAGGGCTCGGCCGAGGACCGCGACCTGGCGGGCCAGCTGCTCGCCGAGTTCCACTTCTCGGCCCCGTCCCGCTCCGGCCTGCTGCACGCCGACCCGCACCCCGGCAACTTCATGCTGGGCGACGACGGCCGCCTGCGCGTGATCGACTTCGGCGCCGTGGCCCGCCTGCCCGACGGCCTGCCCAAGACGCTGGGCCTGATGACCAGGCTGGCCCTCGACGGCCGCTCCGACGACCTCGTCGAACTGCTGCGCACCGAGAACTTCATCCGCGAGGGCATGGAACTGCACGGCGAGGACGTGCTCGGCTACCTGACACCGTTCGTGGAGCCGCTGCGCACCGAGTCGTTCCACTTCACCCGCCGCTGGCTGCAGTCACAGGCCGAACGCGTGGGCGACCTGCGCAGCCCGGATTCGCAGACGGGCCGCTCTTTGAACCTGCCGCCCCAGTACCTGCTGATTCACCGCGTGACAATGGGCGCGACGGGCATTCTCTGCCAACTCGACGCCCACGTGACCGCGCACGAAATCGTTTCACGGTGGCAACCGGGATTCGCCGACTAACTCGTCCGAGTGAACCCAGGCGAAGTTATCCACAGCTTGGCCCTCAGCCCCCTTCGCCCCCCGCCGACTACGCCAAGCTAAACCCATGGCACCCATCGCAACCACCGCTGAGCTGCGCAAATCCGGGATCTCCTCACGCGAGGTCCTGCGCCACTGCACCCCCGCCGGCTCATGGCAGCGGCTGCTGCCCGGCGTAGTTCTGACCACACCGTCCCCGGCCACCCGCCTAGACAGACTGCGCGCCGTCCTTTCCTTCGCCGGACCTTCCTCGGTGATCACAGGAGCCGACGCGCTCGTTCGCCAAGGAGCCGCACTTCCCCTTCCCAGGCACATTCATGTCCTCGCGGGAAGCAATGTGCGAAGAGCGAATCCGTGGATTCTGCTGGAACGCACCACCCGCCCACCTGCCGTGGTGGAACGCCACGGCCTGAGGCTCGCCGCTGCCGCGCGGGCCGCTCTAGACATGGCCCGGCGGGAACTCAACCCGCGCGCCATCGCGGAAATCCTCGACGCCGTCGTGAGCGCGCGGTTGTGCACGCCGGCGGACCTGCGGGAGGAGTTACGGGTGAGCAGCCGCCGAGGAACGGCCCTGGTCAGACAGGCCCTGTGCCACCTGTACCCGACCTGACCGCAGGCCCGTGCTGGGCGCGCCCTGCGCATGAGCGTTGGAAGGAGGTTTTCCTGCCTAGCGACGAGTCGGCTCTTCGACTCCCTGCGCCCCTGACACTGCAGGTCAGCGGGCGTGCCGGGTACTGCGTGCGCACGCAGTTGGGCAATCCGAGCCGGGTCATCGGAGGCTGCGAACCCGCGTGCTGGCCCCAGCGGCTCACCCTCACGAGCTCGCGCCACTCAACTCGGCGGCTGCGCTTCAGGCCCCCCACGACCTGACCGGACGCCACTTCAGTCCGGCGCCGCCCCAGTCCGACGCCGCCTCAACCCGGCGCCGCCCCAGTCCGACGCCACCCCAGTCCGACGCCGCCTCAACCCGGCGCCACCCCAGTCCGACGCCCCCCCAGTCCGACGCCACCCCAGTCCGACGCCGCCTCAACCCGGCGCCACCCCAACCCGGCGCCACCCCAACCCGGCGCCACCCCAACCCGGCGCCACCTCAACACCCACGCCACACCTCACCCGCAACTCCAGGTGAGTCAACGCCAGTACTCGTCCGGCAGCTTGCCCTCGATGTCCCGCAGGTGGGTCTTCGAGCACACCTGACACAACCACCGGAGAGACCCACCGGTCCGCTCCGCCGACCAGGCCAGGAACTCCAGGTCAGAAACGGAGGAACGCAGCCGCCCGCATCTGTGGCAAGCGGGCGCCGGCTCCGCCCCAGCGGTCATCGGCTCCGCCTCATCGGTCGCTGGCTCTGCACCAGCCGACGAATGAGCCGCAGCCCTGACCGACACAGCTCAGCTGCCGACCCCCCACCAGTCACGACTTCGATCCAGCCGTCACAAGCTCCACACCAGCGGCTACCGGCTCTGCCTCAGCTGTCACCGACCCAACCTGTGCAGTCACCGGCCCACCCTGAGCAGCCACTGGCCCAACCTCAGCAGCCACCGACTTCGCCCCACCTGTCGGCTCCGAACCAGCGGTCACCGGCGCCGCCCCACGTGAACGGTGTCGGTTTCCAGCAGGAACACGTCCTCGCGGGCGCCGACGTACTCCGAGTCGGAGGGGTTAAGGAGGCGGCGGAGTGCGTCGCGGTCGGCGGGGTGCAGGTGGGCGCCGGTGATCTCGGTCAGCCAGGTCAGGCGGTCGACCGCCCAGTCGCGGACCAGCTGCTTGGCCGGGGCCGGGTGGTCGACGACGAAGCTGAAGGCGCTGATCTCGCCCAGGCCCGCGTCAGCCAGGGCGACGTTCCAGCCGACCGGGAGGCGGACCGAGCCCGTCATGTTCTCGCGCATCGACACGAACCACGAGGCGCGGGCCGCGGCCAGGCGTTCCTGCAGGCCGGGCGAGCCGACGCCCAGGTCCCACGGGAGGAAGCGGGTTTCGAGGCCGCCTTCCGCGAGGGCCAGCCAGCCGCCGGGGGCCAGGGCTTCTACCAGGCGTTTCATTCCGCGCAACTGATCAGGGAGGTGGTGGATCACCCGGGAGCCCCAGATGAGCTCGACCGGGCCGGCGAACGACAGCGGGTTCTCGGTGGCGAGGTCGGCGAGCACCGGTTTCACCGACACGGCGCCGTCGGTTTCCGCGCGGGCCGCGGTGCAGGCCGCGTCCAGCAGTTCGGGGGTGGCGTCGACCAGGACCAGGACGCCTCCGCCGTGGTCTCGCAGGGCCGCGGCGAGCGGCACGCTCATGGAGCCGGCACCGCAGCCGACGTCCATCACGACCGGTGAGTCGGGCAAGGGCTCGACCAGTCTGCGGGCGACCGAGGACAGCGCCTCCGCCTGCAGCGAGCCGTAGCGCCTCATCGCGTGGAGGCGAGATGACCAGTCGATTCCGTCGTGAGTGTGGTGCGGCACAAAGGGGACGGTACGGAGGAACGGCCGAGGCCGCCATCCACCTTCTCGTGGATGACGGCCTCAGCTCGAGACTGTCAGAGGTCGAAGCGAGCCGCTCTGCGTCCCGCCCATCGCGACAACCTGCGCCAACGTTGCGCTGACGCGAGGCGGTTCGCCAGGCGTTGCTCTTCAGCGAACCTCTGGGCTTCTTGTATTCGTATTCGCACGAGTTCTTCGTTCAGAGACATGGGAGTCAGGGCCTCGTTCAGGTAGGCGGGCATTGCGCTGTGGTTGAGCTGCACGGTGTTCACGCCGCCGCCTCCGTCTTGCTGGCAGTGACAACGGTCGCGTCCTTGCGCGGACGGCCACGGGGCCGCTTGCGCGCGATGACGACACCGCGCTCGAAGATCTCTCCACCCCAGACGCCCCACGGCTCGTGACGTGCGATCGCGCCGGCGAGGCACTCCGCGAGGACCGGGCAGGTCCCGCAGAAGGACTTCGCCTTCTCGAGGTCAGCAGGCGCGTCAGCGAACCAGAGGTCGGGGTTGTGGGTGCGGCAGGGGATGTCGAGCCCCTCCGCGAGGTCCGGAAGTGCCTCGCCCGTGAGCGGGACAGTCGCGGTCAACATCAGGGTTTTCTCCTTGTGTGGGGTACTGCAAAAACACGAAAGCCGCGGACTCTGTACGAGTCCGCGGCTTTCGTGAGCCTGGTGGTCCTTCGACCCCTTCTAGGGGGTCGGCAGGAGCCTTCTCACTTGATGCGCGGACAGCGCATTCGTGTAGTTGTCGACGTCATCGATGACCGGCAGCGCGATCGGCTGCTCGTTGCGCACGTCGGCGCCGGCCAGAGCGGTGCCGCGCAGAGCGGTGCCCCGCTCGCGGCCCAGCAGTGCCACTGGCTTGTGGGCAGAGGTGTGCCACATGGCCTGAGTGGATGCGGACGTGCAGAAGCTCTCGGTCAACGGGAGGCTGACCGCGCGCGAGGTGCTGAAGATCTTCACAACGGGTCACCTCCTCCGAACGAGAGAGCTCTGCATCGAGAGCTAGTAGTAGTTCTTCTTCCCCAGACGGGTCCTCCGGACCCGGCATGAGCAGGTTATGACCCCGTACCTGGGGCTCGCAACCTATTTAACGAAACTTGTCCCGATCAGGTGGCGGAGTACCCGACACCGGCTCGGACCAGGCCCAACACGTCGTCACCGAACTTATCAAGCTTCGAGGCGCCGATGCCCGAGATCGCGACGAGTCCGGCCGAATCCGTGGGTCGCTGCTCCGCGATCGCCATCAGCGTCGCGTCGGTGAACACGACGTAGGCGGGCACCTTCAGCTCCCGCGCCCGTCCCGCACGCCACCGGCGCAGCGACTCGAGCAGCTCCTCGTCCACATCGGACGGGCAGGACCTGCATCGGCCGAGCTTGACGGACTGCGCTTCGACCAGCGTCGACGCGCACACCCGGCAGGTCGGCTTCTCCTTCTTCATGAGAGGAGGCCGTTGCACGCCGCCGGATACCCGTGCGGCCGGGTGGTTCTCGGGAACGAGGCTGTAGAGGAACCGCGAACGGCGGCGGTACTTGCGTCCACCGGCGGCGCGCGCAAGCGCCCACGACAGCCAGATGTGCTCACGCGCGCGCGTGACACCTACATATAGAAGGCGGCGTTCTTCTTCGATCTTGGCCTCGTCGCCCTCGGCGTACTGGATCGGCATCGTGCCCTCGACCAGTCCGACGAGGAACACGGCGTCCCATTCGAGGCCCTTCGACGCGTGCAGCGACGCCAGAGTCACGCCTTCGACCGTCGGCGGATGCTGTGCCTCGACGCGCACGTCCAGCTCGACGCAGAACGCCGGCAGGTCGGCCTCGGGCGTGGCGGCGGCGAACTCCTCGGCGAGCTCGACGAGCGCGAGCAACGACTCCCAGCGTTCCCGCGCGCTGCCACCGGTCGGCGGCTCGTCGGTCAGCCCGACGCGGCCGAGCGCCGAGCGCACGACCTCGGGCAGGCTGCCCTCGGGATTGCCCGACGAGCGCAGCGTGATCATCGCCTGGCGCACCTCGGCGCGCTCGAAGAAACGCTCGCCCCCGCGCACCAGGTACGGGATGCCGAGCCCGGCGAGCGCCTGCTCGTACGCCTCGGACTGCGCGTTGACGCGGTAGAGGATCGCGATCTCGGATGCCGCGACGCCCTCGTCGAGCAGCGTCTTGATGCGGCCCGCGACGGCGTCGGCCTCGCTCGGCTCGTCGTCGAACTCGTGGAACCGCGGCTTCGGGCCGTCCGGCCGCTGCCCGATCAGTTGCAGCCGCGAGCCGGCCGGGCGCCCGCGCGCCCACTTGATCACGTCGTTGGCCAGCTCGACGACCTGCGGTGTCGACCGGTAGTCGCGCTCCAGCCGCACGACGACCGCCTCGGGGAACCGCCGCCCGAAGTTGAGCAGCGGCTGCGGCGAGGCGCCCGCGAACGAGTAGATGGTCTGGTTCGCGTCGCCGACCACGGTCACGTCGTCGCGGGCGCCCAGCCATGAGTCGAGCACGCGCTGCTGCAGCGGCGTGACGTCCTGGTACTCGTCCACGACGAAGCAGCGGTAGCGGTCGCGGAACTCCTGCGCGACCTCCGCGTTGTCCTCCAGCGCGCCCGCCGTGTAGAGCAGCAGGTCGTCGAAGTCGAGCAGCTGCGCCTCGTTCTTGAGCTGCTCGTAGGTCGTGTAGAGCTTCATGATCTGTTCGGCGGGCGCCGGGATGTCCCGCGCGGCGCGAGCGGCGGCGGCCGGGTAGTCCTCCGGCATCAGCAGGGACGCCTTCGCCCACTCGATCTCGCTGGTCAGGTCGCGCAGCGCGTCCGACTCTGTCGGCATCCCCAGCCGGGACGCGGCGCGGGCCACCACGCGGATCTTCTGGTCGACGAGCTCCCAGCGCGGACCGCCGATGACCCTGGGCCAGAAGTAACGCAGCTGGCGAGAGGCGGCGGCGTGGAACGTCACGGCCTGTGCGCCTTGCACGTCCAGAGAACGCAAACGTGTGCGCATCTCCCCTGCGGCGCGCTTGGTGAACGTGACGGCGAGGACCTGCGACGGAGCGACGTGGCCGCGTTGACACAGGTAGGCGATGCGGTGCGTGATGGTGCGCGTTTTACCGGTACCGGCACCCGCGAGCACGCACACGGGACCGCGCGGGGCCTCGACAGCGGCGCGCTGTTCCGGATCAAGACCCTCCAGCAACGCGTCCATGCCCGGCAGTCTCGCAGATGGCCGCGCTGTGCTAAGTCAGGCTCCCGCTGTGTTCGATTATTTTGGCCAGTATCCTGTGGGTATGGCTGGTAAGCAGGACAAGGCGGCGGCGAAGGAAGCGGCGAAGGTTCGTCGCGCGGCTTCACGCGCGCGGCGCAAGCAGATCTTCGAGGCGTTCAAGATGCAGCGCCGCGAGGACAAGGCGCTCGTTCCGATCATGCTGGGCGCCCTGCTCGGTGTCACCGCGATCGCCGTGGTCCTGGGCATCGTCTTCAACGCCGTGTGGATGTTCGTGCCGCTGGGCGTCGCGCTCGGCGCGCTGCTGGCCGTCATCATCTTCGGCCGCCGCGTCCAGAGCAACGTCTTCCGCAAGGCGGACGGCCAGCCGGGCGCGGGCGCCTGGGCACTCGAGAACCTGCGCGGCCGCTGGCGCGTCACGCCCGCCGTCGCGGGCACCACGCAGCTCGACGCCGTGCACCGCGTGCTGGGCCGGCCGGGCGTCGTCCTGGTCGCCGAGGGCGCTCCGCAGCGCGTCAAGCCGCTCCTCGCCCAGGAGAAGAAGCGCATCGCCCGCGTCGTCGGCGAGACCCCGATCTACGACTTCATCATCGGCACCGAAGAGGGCCAGGTCCCGCTGAAGAAGCTCCAGTCGAAGCTGATGAAGCTGCCGCGCAACATCACGGCCGCCCAGGTCGACTCGCTGGAGACCCGCCTCGCCGCGCTGGCCAGCCGCGGCGCCGCCCTGCCCAAGGGCCCGATGCCGGCGGGCGCGAAGATGCGCAACGTCCAGCGCGCCATGCGCCGCCGGGGCTGACCGAACCCCGCCCCCACCAGCACGAAGAGGCCCGCCGCACAGCACGTGCGGCGGGCCTCTTCACGTTCGCGGACCAGCGGCTAGCGGACCTTGATGACGACGGTGCCGGCGGCCTTGTCGTGCAGGCAGCGGCCGTCCGCGTCCCAGACCAGCGCCGGGATCAGCGGGAAGATGAGCACGGTGCGCAGCAGGGCACGCGGCAGGTGCACGAACGTCTTGCCGTCGATGCGCGCCACCCGCAGCCCGAGCAGCGCGTGTCCCGGGGTGAACCCGAAGAACGCGACCGCGACCACCGTGATCACGAACCAGGCCAGCAGGCTCCAGTTCTTCGGCAGGTCAGGCTGGGTGAAGACCGCCGCGACGCCCGCGGAGAGGAGGAAGTCGACCAGGATGGCGAGCGTGCGCCGCCCGATCGAGGCGATGGAGCCCGGCCCCTCCTTCGGGAAGCCATGACGCTCACCACGCCAGCGCTGTTGCGTGCCGTCGTTCGAGTCTTCACCCGGCGACAGCACCGAATTGGGTCCTGACAGCCACGAACCGGTCCACCTGCTCACCCCACCAGAGTAAAGCCGTGCTCAACGGGTGAGCACTGGCAGGTCGTCTTGCCCACTTGGGCGGCCCCGTTAACACTGGCGAAACATCGGAGTGACGGACGGGCAACACCGCCGACATACCGTCACTCACGATGACCAGCCGTTGTCCATAGTCAAGGAGTCGACGAGGGTGTTCAAGAATTCCGACGAGGTGCTGAAGTTCATCACCGACGAGGGCGTCAAGTTCGTCGACGTGCGGTTCAGCGACCTGCCGGGCGTGATGCAGCACTTCACGCTGCCCGCCAAGGCGTTCGACGCCGACGCGATCGAAGAGGGACTCGCCTTCGACGGCTCCTCCGTGCGTGGTTTCCAGTCCATCCACGAGTCGGACATGCTGCTGCTGCCCGACCTGTACACCGCGCGCCTCGACCCGTTCCGGATCGAGAAGACGCTGATCGTCAACTTCTTCGTGCACGACCCGTTCACGCGTGAGGCGTACAGCCGCGACCCGCGCAACATCGCGCGCAAGGCCGAGCAGTACATCACCGACTCGGGCATCGCCGACACCGCGTACTTCGGTGCCGAGGCGGAGTTCTACATCTTCGACTCGGTCCAGTTCGACACGACCGCGAACTCCAGCTTCCACAAGATCGACGCGATCTCCGGCTGGTGGAACACCGGCCGTGAGGAAGAGGGCGGCAACCTCGGCTACAAGGTCAAGTACAAGGGTGGCTACTTCCCCGTCACCCCGAACGACCACTACGCCGACCTGCGCGACCAGATGGTCCTCAACATGGAGGCCCAGGGCTTCACGGTCGAGCGCGCGCACCACGAGGTGGGCACCGGCGGCCAGGCCGAGATCAACTACAAGTTCAACACGCTGCTGCACGCCGCGGACGACCTGATGCTGTTCAAGTACATCATCAAGAACACCGCGTGGCAGGCCGGCAAGTCCGTCACCTTCATGCCGAAGCCGCTGTTCGGCGACAACGGCTCGGGCATGCACACGCACCAGTCGCTGTGGAAGGACGGCACGCCGCTGTTCCACGACGAGAGCGGCTACGCGGGTCTCTCCGACACCGCCCGCCACTACATCGGCGGCATCCTGCACCACGCGCCGTCGCTGCTGGCCTTCACCAACCCGACGGTGAACTCCTACCACCGCCTGGTCCCCGGCTACGAGGCCCCGGTCTCGCTGGTCTACTCCCAGCGCAACCGCTCGGCGTGCGTCCGCATCCCGATCACGGGCAACAACCCGAAGGCCAAGCGCATCGAGTTCCGCTGCCCCGACTCCTCGGGCAACCCGTACCTCGCCTTCTCGGCGATGGTCATGGCGGGCCTCGACGGCGTGAAGAACAAGATGGAGCCGCCGGCCCCGATCGACAAGGACCTCTACGAGCTCCCGCCCGAGGAGGCCCGCGACGTCAAGCAGGTCCCCGCGACGCTGGACGCCGTGCTCGACAACCTCGAGGCGGACCACGAGTTCCTGCTCGAGGGCGGCGTGTTCACGCCGGACGTGATCGACACCTGGATCTCGTTCAAGCGTGAGCAGGAGATCGACCCGCTGCGTCTGCGCCCGAACCCCTACGAGTTCGCGCTCTACTACGACGTGTGACCGGCGCGGGGCTTTGACCGGGCGTTTCACCGGGTTGAAGCCCAGCCAGGCCGCCTCCAGGCCGTCCAGCGTGGAGAGGCCGCCTGATCAACCACAGGCCGAGGGCTGGGTGACTACTTCAGTCACCCAGCCCTCGCTTGTTGTGTCGTACAACCCGCTTGCTGATGGCGCTCTTACCGTAGGCACATGTCTAACCCCTGGACTCTGCTCGCCGGCGCCGCCGCAACAGTCATCGCCGCGCTCCTGACCTTGATTGGCGTCCATTATGGACAGTGGCTGCAAACAAGGCGGGAACTTGCGACCCGACGCGAGCAGCAGCGCCACGAAAACTTCCACCGTTTCGCCGATCACAAGCGCGAGCTGTACGCCGAGACACTGGCCCATCTCGATGAGTGGCACAGGGAACTCAAGATCGCGTTTGTCCACGTCGAGGTGTGGAAAAATGACCCCGCCATCGAAAAACTTGAACCATGGGTTGACTGGGTCGTCGCGCCTAGCATCCCCATTCAACATCGCCAACATACCTACCTAATCCTCGCGAGACTACGCCTCGTTTCTTTAGAAATCTGGGAATCCACAAGAGACTGCGTCGAAAAGCTCGATAGATTTACAAACAAGATCGTCAAGGATCGCGAGTTTTCACCGATTGAACAATTTGCCGAGATCCCTGACGCACTCGACAATCTTGCCAGCGAGATGTGCAACGATCTATCAAAGATCACCTGAGCCCGGACCACTGAGGCCAGAGATAGACCCTTATCGATAGCAAGCCGTGCCCGCTCGAAGCTCGACGGCATCAGGTGAGTGTAGACACGAAGCGTGAAGCCGGGTCAGCGTGACCCAAGAATTCAGCCAGCGCCCTGATGCTGATGCCCTGTTACAAGAGCATCGACGCAAAGAAGTGCCTAAGTGTATGGAAGCATTCCGCACGTCCAGGCGCCAGCACGCCGGCCTGAATAAGCACAGGATTCCAGACATGATGATTGAACGAGTGCCGATAGATCTGCTTCGACTCCCGGTGTAGATCAACAGTGGCACCGTCACGAGCTTGCCGTCAGGAGTACCCGCGGCAGCGTGATCGGAAGCGGCTCGAAATTCTGAACGTGCGTCGATTGACTCCCCCAGGCTGCTGGCCAGAGGGACGCCCCGAGTCCTCCCATGCTTCCGCGAAGCAAAGATCATCTTGCCGCGCACGATCTTGATCTGCCGCACGACGTGGAGGACACCCTCCAGCTCATCCACGTCGTCCGGCGAGAAGCCGAAGACCTCTCCCTGCCGTAGACCGGCAGCCGCGCCCAGGTCTATGCCTACGCAATACCGCTCCCCGATCGAAGACCGAACCGCGTGCACTCGTTCGGGCTCCCAGGGAACGATCTTCGGATACTCGCCGCGCGGCTTCTTGACGGACTTGGCGTTGCATGGGTTCTTGCGGATGCGCTCGTCATCGACTGCCGCCGCGAAGATTGCTGAAACGTTGGCGAAGATCGTTCGGCGGTAGGTCTCCGCCAGGCCTTTCTTCTAGAGCTTCCGGTCCCACGTCTGGATCGTGGACGGCAAGATCACGCGCAGTTCGTCGTCACCGAAGTACGGGAAGACGTGGAGCTTGAGCCGAACCTCAACCTGCTCACGCGTCGACTCATCGAACATCTGCTCGTCGAGCCAGTGTTCCTCCGCGTACTTCCTGAACGCGATCTTGCCCGCATCAGGGTCGAGGTACGTCCCCTCGTTTTTGTCGTTCTCCATCTCGTGGAGGAAGGCTTCCGCCGCATTCTTCTGGCGATCAGGGAACGACTTCGTTCGCTCACCGCCACCCGGCAGCGGGATGCGCACCTTGTAGCGCAATCCCTTGCCATACAATGAAGTCTTCTCCCGCACGCCGTCCTTGACGGTCCACCAGCGGTCCTGGATGTGGCCCATGACAGTCTTCTCCCCTTGTCCGAATGTGAGTTCTGTCAGGCCGCTTCAGCGCTGTTGAACCACTCGCGCACCTTGGCCGGATCCCAACGGAGGTGTTTGCCGACCCTGCGCGCAGGCGGGCCATAGTTCTTGGTCCGCCAACCACGAATCGAGTGCACGGGCACCCCGAGGAAGGCCGAGTGTCTTCCACTGTCCATAGCGGTTCGACGTTCGACATGAGGTCCCCGGATCAGGCCGCTACTGCCGAAGTTGCTGAAAGATCTGGTGCAGGTCGAGCAAGAGCGGCAAGAACGTCTTGGGCTGGTCGTACTCCGCTTTCCACTTGAGTCGTTGAGCAACCATCTGCATGAGCAACTCAGCACGGCCAGGGACGTGCGGGTCACCCGCTTGAACCGGCCACCATCGCCGAGGCGACGACGGAGATCGGTTTCGTGGGTGAGGAGGAGGGCCGCAGCGACGCCAGCACCGACAGCCCGTACGTATGGGGACTGGACCCGATCGACGGCACCGCTAACTTCGTTCATGGCGTGCCCCTGTGCGGCGTCTCTCTGGCGCTGCTCCAGGGCGACCGCACAGTGATCGGAGTGATCTCGCTTCCCTACTTGGATCTTCACTACTCCGCCGTTCTGGGCGGAGGCGCGTTCGTCAACGGGAAGAAGCTCGAAGCAAGCAAGACGGCCGAACTGTCCAAGTCGATCGTGGCGATTGGCGACTACGCGCTGGGCGAGGACGCCGCCGATAAGAACCGCCAGAGGATCGCCCTCACCGCCGAGCTTGCCGCCCAGGTCGAGCGCGTTCGGATGTTCGGATCCGCCGCACATGATCTTGCGTGGTTGGCCGAGGGGCGCGTTGACGGCGCGGTGGTCATGTCCAACAAGACCCTCGACCTTGCCGCAGGCATCCTCATCGCGCGCGAGGCCGGGGCACTTGTCTTGGACAGCTCAGGCGATGACCACACGATGACTTCCGCGCACACGATCGCCGCAGCACCCGGCATCGCCGAAGAACTTCTGTCGCTCGTCCAGTCAGTGCTTTAGCCGAGTGGCGTCGGCGACGTCACCGAGCAGGAGCACTGCTGAATTCAGCTCTATGGGATCAAGGCGCCGCCGTCGGCGGCGCGCGGCGGGCCAGTCGCCTACCAGCGTGGCCAGCATCCATCCGGGCACGTCGGGCTCCCGCTTCGCTCCGCCCGCCGGCCACGGCGGCGCGGCATCTATGGGCGTGGCAGCGCGCCGCCGTCGGCGAGGATGTCTCATCAGCTGCTGACAGGCACACCAGATGGACGATCGCCAACCGGTCAACCTGAACGAGTGGTAACGGCGATCGACTGCCGCGACGGCTTCGCCGCCTTGCCGACGAATATCGCGAACACATGTCTAGCGTGGAGCTCTAAAGAAATCTCTGGACGCCGCCGCGTTCTCCACCCATGTGATGAACTCACCCCAACGCAGCTGCCACAGTGCAACAAGGTTGCGAACATCTTGCTCTGAGTAGTTTCGCCCTATATCGTCCGGCGTTTTTTCACCATGCGCCACAGAGTTTCGCTCGACAACGATAGTGTCGATCCGCTGCCAAACCTCCCTCAGGATCGGGGCAGGGTCACCTAGCGCAAAGACATCACAAAAGGTCCGCACTTGCGATGTCCTGAAGTTCGTCCCATCGTTAGGAAAGACATACGGAGAAACTGTGCAGGACTTGGACTGCGAAAGCACGTCAACCACATCTAGACCAGACTTCCAAATTGCGGTTGATTTGGAGCCCGCAATCGCCTGCAGCTTTGGGTGCGCAGCCACCAGCTGCAGCCCTGGCCGAAGCCTGCGATTTCCTACCCGCATCTGCTGCACCGCCTCAAGTAATGAACGACAGAGGCTCGTCAGAAGATTTTCGTACGACGCATATATCAGGACGATCGATAGACCGCGGACCTCTTTTGAAATATCCGCGACCGGCGCAGCTACGCCGACGATAGGCAAACCATGCGCTGCATCCAATAGCGAAACAACCGTATCAAGTCTCCGCTTCAGTTCAGCACGGTGAATAGCACAACTAAGCATGCTTCCCCAAAAACGCGTCGCGACAGTACTCAATTCTTCCTGCAACACGCGGCCTACTATTGGTAGCGCCAGTGGTGAACTTCTTCAGCTCAGGGGACGAGGTCCATACAGGGTCGACCGTCGGCTTGAGGTTAGGCTTCTTCTTGAGAGCCAGCGCCGCTCCAACAGCCAGCCCTTCAAACAGATTAACCGGCGTCTGCCCCTTCCTGGTACGAACCCCGGAAGGAAAGCACTCCGCGAGAAACTCGAAGGTCGCACCAAAAAGCGCTGCCCTCTCGTCCACACGCGGCTCACGATGAGCATAATCAACGAAGTCCTTCAAAAACTCGCCGACCGAATGCTCAAATTCTTGATACCGGTCATAGAAGGCGAAAAACCTCAAAACGAAATCCTGAGGCGTACCATCCTTCCATCGAGGCTCAGGAAGGACGACAACCGACTTGAATGACTCGTCGACAGCAAGACGAGTCAGCAGGTCAACAAACTCACCCTTGTAAACACATTCGCGAATCTCTTGCGCAGTGAGCGCAATACCCCCAGTGTTCAGGCGCTCAAATAGATCATATCTCACCTGAAGTTCACTCTTGTCATTCAATACGATAATTTTAAGAGGACGATCCTCAAACGTTCGCTGGATATCATGCGGCATGCTACCGAAGGATGAGCCTTCGAACATATCGAGCTTATCCAGTTTGCGAAGAACCAGGGGATCCGCACCAATTCCGGCGACTTCGCGAGCAGCGTCGTCACCAGCAAAATGCACAAGCGTCAAAAGCCGCTGCAGCCCATCGACAACTTCCCATTGAAGCCCCACGTCAACCGCCGCATTGGTTGCCATGAAGAGTGGAGGAATGGGGATTCCCAGGAGGACAGACTCCACAAGTCGAGATTGCCGCTCTTGATCCCATCGAAACTGCCGTTGATAGACTGGAGCGATATCGATCCGACGCTTGCCCACGCGACGCAGAAGCTCATCTACAGTAATGTCATAAGTATCGAAGTCGACCTTGCGCCGTTGCGCAGCCAGCTGCTCGCGTTGCTCAGCTGGCGATCGGCGAGCTGCCACAATCTCTCCCTTGCTCCGCCATCGGACGGTCCAGACTAACGACCCATGTGCTCCGTATCACGCGACGGCTGGTGTCACAGGCGCCAGCGCACGGAGCCTTGCTCAAGATCAGGCCGTCTCCAGGCCGTCAGATCTGGATCAGCGTTGGTCAACGACGACAAACGCCGACAGGAAACCAGCAGGTCAGAGTGGGTGCGGTAGCGCGAACCGCAGTTCATCACGGAGCGCCGACTAACCCACGACGTGTGATCGGTTGAGCTTTGCGTCGAAGGCCCGGCGGGACGTCCCGCCGGGCCTTCGGCCGCTCTAGGTGCCGAGGAGGGTCACGGTCGACGACGACCCGCTGACCCGGACGCCTGAGACGAGGACGTCGGCCTCACCGCCGGTCGGCAGCTTGATCCGGGCCTCACCGCCGGTGAGGGCCCCGGTGGCCGTGCCGGCACCGGACAGCTGCCAGACGCCGTCGTTGACGGTCTCGATCAGATCGACCCGGTCCATCACGACCGCGTTGCCGTCCGCGTAGATGAGCCGGGCCGGCCCTGAGTAGCTGAACATCAGTTCTCCCCTGCCGGATCTCCCTGACGCCTGAACACACGTGCGGGACGACCACGGGGTTCACCTGATGATCCGAAATGGACTCACGCCGCGAGACGGGAGCGGACCTCCATCAGGGCCTCGCCGAGCAGGTTGAGTCCCAGCCACTGGGCGGGGTCGGCGGCACGCGGGTCGGACTCGACGAGGCCGATGCCCCACACGCGGTCCTGCGGGCTGGCCTCGACGAGAACGCGGGAACCCGTGCCCAGCAAGTAGGAACGCAGTGCGGGGTCCTGGCCGAACTTCGCCAGGTTGCCCTCGACGACGATCTCCAGCCGGGCGGATACCCACTCGGCGTTGGAAAAGCCCGCGACCTCACGGCCGAGCGCCTTGGCCTCGGCCGGTGTGCGGGCGGCGAGCACGCGTGCGGCCACGGTGGCGTCGCCGAAGAGCAACGCCTTGCGCCACATCATGTAGTGCTCGGCCGACGGGAAATCCTGCCCGTCGGCGGAGAAGGAGCACGGCCACCACTGCGACAGGCAGCCCTTGCCGATGCCGCCGTCACGTTCGGGCTGGTGTCCCCAGAAGAACAAGTACTTCACAGGCGACAGGTTAGCTACCTAGTCGCGTGGTTCCTCGGGGTTTTCGCCTGGCTCCGGCATCTCCGGCTCGCGCCACGGCTCGGACCGGGTCGGGCCGTTGGCGCGCAGCTCGTTCTCGACCTCCTTCTTCAGGTGGTCGTCCTTCACGAAGCCATGCTGGTCACTTTCGCGCTGAGTCATGCATCAGGCGTACCCGGTACCGCCGGGAAATCACTTCGGCAGCGGGATTCCGGCGATCGAGATCGCGGCGCCCGTCGGGGCGAACTGGCCGGAGATCGACGAGAACGTCAGGGTGAGCGAGTTCACACCCGTGCCGAGCTTCTCGTCGAGCACGACGGTGCCCGTGGTGGTGGTGCCCTGGGTGACGAGGCCGTCCCACTTGCTGCTCGACGCCGCGTAGGTGCGGTTCAGATCGTCCACGACGGCGATGCCGACCACGGGGAGGGTCATCCTGGCCTGGGAGGCGTTCGTGGCCGTCACGAAGAGCTTCACGCGGCCGTTCGCGGCTTCCACGCGGGTGACCTCCACGGTCAGCATGCCGCGCTGCTGCTTGAACGAGCCCGTCGCGACCTTCACGTCCGCTGACGGCTCGGTTGTTTCCAGTGCGCCATCAGGGGTTTCGAAGCCGTTCGACGTGGTCGTCGTGGCGGTGACGTTGGGCTGCGCGGCGGAGTTGTTGCCGCTCAGTGCATACTCGATCACACCGAGTAGTGCGAGCACACCGGCAGCCACGCCCGCGATGGCGATCACGGTCTTTCCTCGGCGCGTGACCCTGCGATGCTGCATGACTTCCTCTGCTTAGACCCCCGGTGAACCACAGCTCCCCCCTGAGCGCGCCCCAGTCTCATCTCGATTGGGTGAAACGTCAATGCGCTAGGGTCCGCGCGTGTCCCAAGATGTCGCCGAATTCACGGCTCCGCAGCTGCTCACCACCCACATCTTCGACTCGGCACCCGATGCTCTCGAAGCGGTTCAGGCCGCTGACGTGCTCGACCTCGGTGTCCGCGTCTACAACCGGCTCGTGCCCGACGCCGACGACGCGGAAGCGTTGGAGGAGGAGTGGGTGGTCGAGGTCTACACCAGCGCTCCGGCGGTGGACCCCGATTCCGACGAGGACTGAGCAGGTCCAGAAGTGGGGCACACCGCGAGGTGTGCCCCCGAACCTGAAGAAATACCTGAAGGTTTCAGACGGTCAGTACAATTTTTCCTCGCACATGGCCACCTTCGAGCAACCTGTGCGCCTTCACGGCCTCTGCCAACGGAAAAGTCTGCTGCACCTCGACGCGCAGCCTCCCGGCCGCGACCAGGTCCACCAGCCACTGCGTCTGCCCGGCGTCGGGCCGCGCCCAGGTGTTGACCACACCGTTCTCCAGCGCCCTCGCTCCATCCACAATGGACGTCATCCGCGCCCGGTCGCGCACCAGCTGCAACGACTGGTCGAACGCGAGCCCTCCCACGTTGTCGACCACCGCGTCGACCAGGCCGTCGCCGCCGACGAGCTCCGCGACCGAGTCGACCAGCGCGTCACCGTAGGCGACCGGTTCGGCCCCGAGCGACCGCACGAACTCGTGGTTGCGCGGCGACGCGGTGCCGATCACCCGCGCGGCGCCCAGTTCACGCGCGATCTGCACCTGGAGATGGCCGACGCCACCGGCGGCCGCGTGCACCAGGACGACGTCACCGGGACCGGTGCCGACGGCCTTCAACGACTGCAGCGCCGTCAGTCCTGCCAGCGGCAACGCAGCCGCGGTCACGAAGTCCACGGTGGACGGTTTGCGCGCGATCATCCGGTCCGGCACCGAGACCGACTCGGCGCAGGTGCCGAACTGGACGTGGTCCTTGCGCGCATACGCGAGCACCTCGTCGCCCGGCTTCCAGTCGTACACGCCGACGCCGACCGCCCGCACGACGCCCGCCACGTCCCAGCCGGGGATCAACGGCAGGTGGTGCGGCAGCAGACCCTGCAGGTACCCGGCTCTGATCTTGCAGTCCACCGGGTTCACCCCGGCCGCGCGCACGTCCACCAGCACGTGATCAGGCCCGATCAGCGGGTCGGGCAGTTCCTGCAACGACATGACGTCGGCATCGCCGAACCGGGTGTACGCGATCGCTTTCACGGTTTCTCACCGTAGAAGACACGCTCGGCCACCGCACGTGCACGACGAGTGGTCCTGCGATATTCCTCCAGGAACTCACCCGGATCGCCGCCGGGCTCGTGCCCCATCACCGACGCGACCGCGACCAGATCGCGGCCGGACGTCGGCAGCTGGTCGGAGGCCTTGCCCCGGACCAGCGTCACGGCGTTGCGTGCCTGCGTCGCGAGGTTCCACGCGGTCCTCAGCGCGGTGGCGTCCTCGGCGGCGAGCAGGCCGGCGTCGACGGCGGCCGCCATCGCGGCCATTGTGGACGGTGTGCGCAGGCCGGGTACGGCGCCAGCGTGCTGCAGCTGCAACAACTGCACGGTCCATTCCACGTCCGCGAGCCCACCGCGCCCGAGCTTGGTGTGCGTGCTCGGATCAGCGCCCCGCGGCAGCCGTTCCGCGTCGACCCGTGCCTTGATCCGCCGGATCTCCCGCACGGACGCCGCGTCCAGACCGGCGGCCGGATACCGCAGCGGCTCGATCAGCTCCTCGAACTCGGCCCCCAGCGCGGCGTCGCCCGCGATGAACCGGGCCCGCAGCAGCGCCTGCTTCTCCCAGATCTCGGCCCACTGCCGGTAGTACGCGCGGTAGGAGTCCAGCGTCCGCACCAGCGGCCCCTGCCTGCCTTCCGGCCGCAGGTCCGCGTCGACCTGCAACGGCGGGTCCTGCGACGGCGCGCCGAGCAGCCGCCGGATCTTCTCCACGACCCCGCTCGCCCACTTCACCGCCTCGGCGTCGGACACGCCCTCGTGCGGCCGGCACACGAACAACACGTCCGCGTCCGAGCCGTAGCCGAGCTCATGGCCGCCGAGCCGGCCCATCCCGATCACGGACAGCGCGGCCACGGACTCGCCGGACGCACGCACCGCAGCGTCGAGCGCGCTTTGCAACACCGAACCCCACACCTCGGACAGCGAGGCGCACACCGTCTCCAACGGCATGAACCCCAACAGGTCCGCGGCGGCGATCCGCAACATCTCGTGCCGCCGCAACGATCGTGCGGCCGCGATGGCCCGCGCCGCGTCGCCGTACCGGGAAACGGCGCTGCGCAGGGGTTTCCCGATCGAGTGCGGGTCACCGCCGACCAACGCCTCGGTGTCCGCGAGCAGCCGCAACACCTCCGGCGCGCGCACCAGCAGATCGGGCACGAAGCGAGAAGTGCCCAGCAGCACCGCGAGCCGTTGGACGACAGCGCCCTCGTCACGCAGAAGCCTCAGGTACCAAGGAGTTTCCGCGAGCGCCTCGGACACCTTCCGGTACGCGAGCAGCCCGCCGTCGGCGTCGGGCGTGCCGGCGAAGAGGTCGAGCAGCACGGGCAACAGGGCGCCCTGGATGCGGGCGCGCCGCGACATCCCGTGCGTCAACGCCTGGATGTGCCGCAACGCGCCGTCCGGCGACGTGTAGCCCAACGCCGCCAGCCGCGCCACGGCCTCCTTGGTGGTGAGCCGCAACGCCTCGGTCGGCACGCCCGCCACGGACTGCAGCAGCGGCCGGTAGAACAGCTTCTCGTGCAGCCGCCGGACCTGGTTGGCGTGCTTGCGGAACTCCGCGAGCAGCACCTGCCCCTCGGACTTCCGCCCGTCCGCGGCGAGCCCCACCGAACGCGCCAGCCACCGCAACGCCGTCACGTCGTCGTCGGCCGGGAACAGGTGCGTGCGCAGTAAACGCTGCAACTGCAGCCGGTGCTCCAACGTGCGCAGGAACCGGTAAGAGCGCCCGAACTCCGCAGCGTCCTCGCGCCCGACGTATCCACCCTGGCCCAACGCGGCCAGCGCGGCCGTCGTCGCCTGGATGCGCAGGTCCTCGTCGGAGCGTCCGTGCACGAGCTGCAGCAGCTGCACGGCGAACTCGACATCACGCAGACCACCGCGGCCGAGCTTCAGCTCACGGTCGGCGAGCCCGGTCGGCACGTGGTCCTCGACCCGGCGCCGCATCGCCTGCACGTCCTCGACGAAGTTCTCGCGCTCGGCCGCCGTCCACACGTAGGGCCGCACGACGTCGAGGTACGCCTGCCCCAGCTCGGCGTCACCGGCGACCGGCCGGGCCTTCAGCAGCGCCTGGAACTCCCAGGTCCGCGCCCACTTCCGGTAGTACGACGCGTGCCCGTCCAAGGTGCGGACCAGTGCACCCGCCTTGCCCTCCGGCCGCAGCGCCGCGTCGACCTCGAAGCACGACTGGCCGGCGATCTGCATCATCGTGCCGGCCAGCCGCGTCGCCACGCCCAGATCGCCCTCGGCGACGAACACGACATCGACGTCGCTCACGTAGTTCAGCTCGTTCGCGCCGCACTTGCCCATCGCGATCACGGCGAGCCGGCAGCGGTCAGCGCCGTTCACCCGCTCTGCGGCGAGCTTCAACGACGCCCTCAGCGCCGACACGGCCAAATCGGACAGTTGCGCCGCCACCGTGTCGTACGGGACGAACAGCAACTCGGGCTCAACGACGTGCGCAAGGTCGTTGGCGGCAACGAGCAGCAGCTTCGCCCGGTACTCCGTGCGGAGCACGGCGCCGTCCGCCAGGTCCAACGACACGTCAACCTCGTCGGTCAGCGAACGCCACCGGCCGGGGTTCGCGACGAGGAAGTCCGACAGCGCGGTGGACGAGCCGAGCACGGCGAGCAGACGCCCGCGCACCACGACGTCCTTGTGCAGCGCGGCCGACAGGGCGTCCCAGTCGGCGACGGCTTGGAGGCGCTCCAAGCCACGCAACGCCAGGTCCGGATCGGGGCAGCGGGACAGCGCGGACAGCACCGCCTCGGAGCCCTCGGTGGGCCGGCGGTCGGCCCACAGACCGAGTCCGCGCAGCACTTCCTCGCTGCGCGGCTCGGTGAGCCCGAATCGTGCCGGCGACGCGTGGCGCACTGGTTCGCTCATCGTGAGCCAACCCTAATGCGTGCGTTCACACGGTCAGAAGACGATCAGTGAGAGTCCGTAGAGCACGACCGCCACGCAACCGGCGAAGCTCGCGTACGCGGGCACCTTCTTGTCACCCGAAAGGGCGCGGATGCCGAGCACGAACAAGGTCACGACCACGACCGTGGCCAGCAGCGTGGCGCCGAAGACCTGGAGCAGCGCCGTCCAGTCGACCTTCATGCCGCCACCTTGTGCAGCTCGGCCTGGGCCGCGACCTCGTCGACGATGTGCTCCGGCTTGACCGGCTCGCGCCGCGCCAGGATCCAGATGCCCAGCGACACCACGATTCCGATGGTGGCGACGCCGATGATGCCGACGCTGCCGGTCGACGCCCACTTGCCCGCGAGGGCTCCGACGAGGCCGGCGGCGGGCAGCGTGAACAGCCAGCCGGCGGCCATCTTGCCCATGGTGCCCCAGTTGACACCGCGGCGGTCACGGCCGAGGCCGGAGCCCATGATGCCGCCGGACGCGACGTGCGTCGTGGACAGCGCGAAGCCGAGGTGCGACGACGCGAGGATCGCCGTGGCCGTCGAGGTCTGCGCCGCGAAGCCCTGCGCGGGCTCGATGGTCGTCAGGCCGCGGCCCATCGTGTGCGTGATGCGCCAGCCGCCGAGATACGTGCCCGCCGCGATCGCGAGACCGGCGCTGACGATCACCCAGGTGGGCGGGCCGGAGCCGGGGGCGAGCGAACCGGACGTGATCAGCGCGAGCGTGATGATGCCCATCGTCTTCTGCGCGTCGTTCGTGCCGTGCGCGAGGGAGACGAGCGAGGCGGACGCGACCTGGCCGACCTTGAAGCCGGTGTGCGCGACGCGCGGGTCCGCCGCCTTCTTGAGCCGGTAGACGACGATCGTGGCGATGGCCGCGACCAGACCGGCGACCAGCGGCGCGACGATCGCCGGCACCAGCACCTTGTCGACGACCTTGGCGAAGTGGATGGCGTCCACACCGGACGCGACCCACGCCGCACCGATCAGGCCGCCGAACAGCGCGTGCGACGAACTCGACGGCAGGCCGATGTACCAGGTGACGAGGTTCCACATGATCGCGCCGACCAGCCCGCCGAAGATGATGGCGGGCGTGATCTGCGCGTCGTCGACGATGCCGCCGGAGATGGTCTTGGCGACCTCAACGGACAGGAAGGCGCCTACGAGGTTGAGAACCGCCGACAGCGCGACCGCCGTGCGGGGCTTCAACGCACCCGTGGCGATGGAGGTGGCCATGGCGTTGGCCGTGTCGTGGAACCCGTTGGTGAAGTCGAAGATGAGAGCAGTGATGACGACGATGATCACTACAAGAGCGGGATCCACAGTGATCCTCCGGCTGGATCGAACAAGCTGTCCAGGAGATTACGGTACCGCTAACGGAGGATGTCTAAAAACCTACGAAAGTAACGTCACACCAACGGAAGTCGTGTGCCCGAACCCAGTGCGGGCAACAGTTCTCCCCGAACGAGTTTCGCGAATCTGCCGACGAACGGCTGCCACACCTCTTCGAAGTCGCGGTGTGCCTGTTCGAGGAACTCCTGGTCGAAGTGGTGAGCTCGCGCACAGGAAGCCGAATCAGGATCCTTGACCACCCAGTTCAGGACGATTTCCGGCGTCGTCTCGATGTGGAACTGAAGGCCGTAAGCACTCTCCCCGACCCGAAACGCCTGATTCGGATATTTCGGGGACGCCGCGAGGTGCTCGGCGCCGGGCGGCAGCAGGTGCACCTCGTCGTTGTGGAACTGCAGCACGTCCGGCGTGAACGGCAGGTCGGCGAACAGCGGATCGCTAGCCGCGGCGTCGCGCTTCGCCACCAGCAGCACGCCGACCTCCGGGCCCTGCGGACCCTTGCGGACCTGGCCGCCGGTGGCGACCGCGAGCAGCTGCGCGCCGAGGCAGATCGCGAGGGTGGGCAGCCGCTTCGACACGGCGCTCGACAGCAGTCGGCGGGCGTCCGCGAGCCACGGGTGGTCGAGGTCGTCGAGCGCGCCCATCTCACCACCGAGACAGACGACGCCCTGGTAGCCGTCGAGGTTCTCCGGCGCGGGCTCGTTCTTGAGAGCCACGAGGTCGATGGCGATGCCTTCGGCCTCGAGCCAGTCCCCGAGCTTGGCCAGCGGGTCTGACTGCGAGGGTTGCAGGACGAGCAGGCGTGGTGCGTTCACACGACCGAGCCTAGGTGGGGTGAGGTCAGCAGTGACACGCGACCTTCGATACGCCCGCTCCGGCGAGCTGGTCCGACTCGACCGGATACCCCGCCTCCCGCCAGGCCGTGATCCCGCCCGAGAGCCGCTTGACGCGGTATCCCCGCTGGGCGAGCGCGAGGGCGCCCTTGGTCGCCGCGTTGCACTGGAAGCTCTCGCAGTAGCAGATGTAGACCAGGTCCGGGTCGAGGTCGAGCCGCTCCGGCAGGTCGCGGTAGGGCAGGTTGATCGCGCCGGGGATGCGGGCCTGCGCGAACGCCTCCGGGGCGCGCGTCTCCACGAGGACGTAGTCCTGGGTGTTGCCGTCCGTCATGTCGCGGTGCACGTCGTCGGGGTCGGCCTCGAACGCGAGCTCGGCGGCGAAGTGGGCGGCGGCGGCGCGCGGGTCGGCGGCGGGGAAGCGCAGTGCGTTCGTCATGCCTTCGATCCTGCTGGGACCGTGCTCTTTCGGACATGCGGAAGTCCAGGTGTTCGGGACGTTCTCCCTATGATTTCCAGGTGGAACTCGATGCCGTGGACTGGAAGATCCTGTCGCTGCTGCAGGAGGACGGGCGGATGTCGTTCAGCGCGCTGGGCCGCGAGGTGTCGCTGTCCGCGCCGGCGGTGACCGAACGGGTGCGGCGCCTGGAGTCGCTGGGCGTGATCACGGGCTTCACCGCGGTGGTGTCGCCTTCCCGACTGGGCCTGCCGATCGAGTCGATCGTGCGCGTGCGGGTGCGGTCGCTCGACACGCCTCGGTTCCGTTCACAGGTCCTGGTACTGCCGCAGATCCTCGACGCGGACCACGTGACGGGCGACGACTGCTGGCTGCTGCGGGTCGTCTGCCGGACGATGGTCGAGTTGGAGGAGCTCGTCGAGGTGATGCAGCGTTACGGCGACACGACGACCTCGCTCGTGTTCTCCTCCCACGTCCGCAACCGCCCGTTGTCACCCGACCTGCTCGATTAGACCCAGCTGTACTCGGACCAGTCGGAAACGGCGCGGAAGCCGATTCCCTGGTAAACGGAGTTCGCCGTGGCGTTGGCGAGGTCCGCGGTGAGGACGACATGGTCGACGCCTTCGCCGTACGCCCACTGGCTGACCGCGGCGGTGACTGCGGCCGCGTAGCCGTGACGGCGGTGCTCGGGCGGGGTGTAGACGGGGCCGACCCGCGACACCCCGCCGATCGGGGTGGTGCTCGCCGCCCACGACACCGGGACGCCGTCGACCTGCCACACGACGTGCCCGGCGGGCATCCATCGGCTGTCCGCCGCCCGCTTCTCGGCCTCGGCTCGCGGGAGTCCGTCCAGTTCGGCCACGAAGGCGGTCCACCAGTCGGTGATCAGGTCGTCGTCGGCGGGTGTGGCCGGCCTCGGCTCACCGTGGACGTCCGGCACGACCAGGTCCCCCAGCCGGTAGAGCCGCAGGGCGTAGAGCTCCTTGCCACCCTCCCGCCAGAGCGTGCGGAAGGCGTCGACCCGCTCCCGCGTTCCGGTGACCTCGTTGATCTCGCTGTCTTTGAGTGCTGCCACGACGAGTGGAGCCGCGGCCGGTGGCATCGCGGCGACGTGCAGCGGACGACCGTCCATCTGGGTCACCGCGCCGACCACGGTTCCGTTGTCGTGCAACGAGATCAACGCTGTCGGTGTCCTGCGCCCCTGTACTGCGGCGTCCACGCTGGTCAGGTGCACGCTGTTGTTCACGGGGTCGGCGTTGAGGAAGTCGCCCGCTACGGCGAGGAAGTCGTTGATGTTGTTGTGGCTCAGTGCTTCCACCAGAACTCCGCCCAGTCGTCGAGTGGCTCGAAGCCGATGCGTTGGTAGATCGAGTTCGAGGTCGGGTTGGTCAGGTCCGCGAAGAGCAGTACGTCGGTGGCGCCCTGGTCCAGTGCCCACCGGGTGGCGACCGCGCTGACCGCGGCCCCGTAGCCGTGCCTGCGGTGCTCAGGCGGGGTGTAGACCGGGCCGATCCTGGTCATGCCGGCCTGCGGGCGACTCGCCACGGCCCAGGCGACCGGCGTGCCGTCGATCACCCAGAGGGCGTGGCCCTGGCCGAGACGCAGCGAGGTGCGCATGGCTTCGGTCGTCGGTGCGGCCGGCGCCTCGGGAACGGCCTCGCTGAGGAAGGCTTCGCGCCAGGCGCCGAGGATCTCCACGTCGTCCTCGGTGGCCATGCGGCTGGTGCCGCCGACCGATGGCGGGGCGAGGGTGGTCAGGCGGTACTGCCTGGTGGTGAGGGATTCGGTGTAGTTCTTGCCGGTCGCGGTGGCGAATGCCTCAGACCTGTCCCGCGGGCCCGTCACCCCTGGACCGTCCGGGTCGATCTTCGCGGCGAGGCCGGCCGCCAGCTCTACCGCGGAGAGAGGGAGGTCTGCCGCCTGGAACGGCCAGGGTGGTGTGCGGACCAGCGAGCCGATCACTTCGCCGTTCTCGTGGAAGGTGATCAGGATCGGTGGTTGTTCGGTGGCCGGTGACCGGCGGATGCGGTCCAGCGAGGTGAGTGCCACGGTGTTTCGCACCGGATCGGCTGACAGCCGATCGTGGGTGGCAGCGTCGAACGATTCCAGCGTGGCGTGCACGACGGCGTCCATGGGTCCATCAGATCAGAGCGCGCAAGCGAGAATCCGGGCACGCAAAACACCCCTGAGGGGAGCACCGAAGTGCTCGACCCTCAGGGGTCTTCTGGAAATAATGTTCGGCGACGACCTACTCTCCCACACCGTAACCAGTGCAGTACCATCGGCGCAGAAGGGCTTAACTACCGGGTTCGGAATGGGACCGGGTGTTTCCCCAACGCTATGATCACCGAAACTCTATGGAGATGTACCTGCGGCGATCGGAATGCCGCTCGGTTCTTCCAGAACCGCACAGTGGATGCGTAGCGTCTTTGTAACAAGTCCTCGGCCTATTAGTACCAGTCAGCTCCAACCGTTACCGGTCTTCCACCTCTGGCCTATCAACCCAGTGGTCTAGCTGGGGGCCTTAACTCACGAAGAGTGGGATACCTCATCTTGGAACGAGCTTCCCGCTTAGATGCCTTCAGCGGTTATCCCTTCCGAACGTAGCCAACCAGCAATGCTCTTGGCAGAACAACTGGCACACCAGCGGTCCGTCCGTCCCGGTCCTCTCGTACTAGGGACAGCCTTCCTCAAGTATCCTACGCGCGCGGCGGATAGGGACCGAACTGTCTCA
>NZ_FNET01000043.1 GCF_900100275.1 Lentzea albidocapillata subsp. violacea | reverse complement strand
TGAACTCCTTGAGTTCACGAAAACTGAAGCAACTTCAGCGGGAACCCAAGTGGTCATCGGCCTCATTGTCGGGGTTGGACACTGGGGTTCGCAACGAACCCGAGGACGTGGCGGCGTGAACGTCCTCAATCAGTTGGCGTGCGTTGGTCGCGTAGCGGATCGCGGTCTGCGCGGCCATGCCAAACACAGCCGACAGGTGCAGCGGGTCGGCGCCGCAGGCGATGGCTTCCTCGAGTTGCCGGTCGATCCGCAGACGTTCCAGGTTCGCGGGGAGTCCTCGCAGGTTCAGGATGAACGCGGCGCTGACCGGGCCGAGTCGAAGCGCGCTTTCCTTGCTGATCAACAGATGTGGGTTGGCGGTGTGCGGCCATCGGCGGCGTCGGTGGTCGAGCCACTCGACCAGCGCGCGGTAGGTCAGCTCGTCAAGCGGGCGTGTCCGGCCGGCGACGGTGAGCCGGTGGTTGGCGAGGTCGACGTCGCCGAGTTGCAGTGCACGGATTTGACCGGGGCGGGCCGCGTGCACGAGCGCCAGTGTCAGGCACAACTTGGCCTGAGGTGTGGTCGCGGCTTGGACCGCGCAGGCGATGTCCTCATCGGACAGACGTTGCCAGACAGGCGGCGGGTACTTCCCGATTCGGATTCGGGCGACCGGGTTGCGGAAGATCGCTCCCTCACGTTTGGCCCAGGTGAACAGCGAGCGCAGCGCCACCAAGGCGTGCACCCGCGGCTCGCCGCGCAAGAGGTCGAGGTAGTCGATGACATCGTCGCGAGTGACTTCGCGCAAATGGTCGTAGGTGCCCGACCACATCTGCAGTGCGGGTCGCGCGGCATTGACGTAGGTCATGGCTGTCTCGGGCCGACGTGGTCGGCGGCGAGGTCCGCCGTCGCGCACCACGTGCGCCCAGCGCCGCACGTGGTGGGCGATCGCGGGTGCGAGATTGTCGAGTTTGGACTCAAGCCAGGTGTCGAACACCGACGGCCTGTCGTCGTGCAGGATGCCCATCGCGGCCAGCACGTCGAGGACGTGGACCAGGCCGCCGCCCCGGTTGCGGATCACATGCTGGAAGTCCGAGACTCGCACCGTGTCGCCGTCGGTGTGAGTGACCAGCAGCATCACGAGGTTGCGGTTGAGGGTGCGTCGCACGATCGGATCGAATCCGCGTGTCTCGGCCATCGTGTGCGCGAGATGCAGCGCCCACGCCAGCCACGGATTGTCCGGCGCGGAGCCGGATCTCAGGTCGACGTGGCCATAGCGGTAGGTGCGGGGCAGGTCGGCGAACAGAACGAGCTGCGCACAGTCCAGGTGGGGACCACGCGCCACCGGCGGTGGCGGTTTGGCGGGGCGTCCTTTCGCTCCGCGGCGCCGCTCAGCCGTGCGCGGGCGAGCACGAGGGCGGTACAGGTCGGCCAGGAACAACTGGTGGCACTGCACCGCTGCCACGAACGGGGCGAGCACGACCTTCCCGCGCGCATCCTCGGCGGCGACGGCGCGATCCTCGCGGGCCTGGCACCAGCACAACCGGCAGTAGCCCTTCTTGAGCCGCACGCGACGCCCGCACGCACCGCACTCGCCGACGTGCTGGCCGAAACGGGCAGCGGCGAAGTTGTAGCAAGCCAGGCACACACCCTGTGCGTAGGTCTGCCCCCACGCCAGGCAGTCCGCGCAGCTGGTCACCGACCGAGCGACCCTCGGCCCGACACCGTCACGCGCGACCATCGATCAGGTAGGCGGCAAGGACCGGCCGTCCCGCCGACGCGGCACCACGCGCGGCGGCTTCGCCGGCCCGTTGGCAGCGGACTGCTCGCTGTCGGCATTCGGGCCACGAACCTTGTCCGGCTCGGGAATCAACAGTTCCCCGATCTGGCAGCCGAGCACCGTACAGATCACATCCAGATCTGCGAGCTTGAGCGACGCGGGCTGGCCGGACCACAGGTTGGACATCTTGCCCAGCGAGATGACCAAGCCGTATTCGGCGAGTCGCCGCTGCAACTCGGAGGCTTGCCAGATGCCGCGGTTCGCCGCGACCAGACGCAGGTTCCACCGCATTCACATCAGTCCTTCCAGCCGCGTGGCGGCGCGTTTCTGCCCAGCGATCCAGGCGTCTTCGATGCGGCTGCGGTGCACGTGGACGTACTTCATCGTGGTGGCCACCCAGGCATGGCCGTACATCTCCTGAATGGAGATCAGGTCGAGACCGCCGAGGTAGAGCTGCGAGGCGCAGTAGTGCCTCAGCACGTGCGGCGACAACCGGCCCGCCCACTGCGGCAGGTGCGTCACGGTCGCCTCGGCCAGCCCGGCGCGCAACGTGTCATAGCCGACCCGGCAACGCGATCCGTCACGGTTCGTGCGCTCGGAAGGGAACAACGGCGCACCGTGCCGGGTGTGATCGTCGCCGAACTGGCCCCACACATCCTCGACATACCAACACAAAGTGCGATCAGCACCGTTGAGCAACGGCACCATCCGCTCGCGCGGCCCGGAGCCTCGCGCGCCTTTGCCCATCCGGATGTGCAGCTTGCCGAACCGGCCCAGCTCCCAGCGGATGTCGGCCAGGTCGAGGTGCCGGGCCTCGTTGATCCGCACGCCGACGCCTGCCATCAGTCGTGCCGCCGCATAGTTGCGCGCCGAGGGCGCGAACTTCCGGCAGGTCGCCAGGTCCTGCGCCCAGCCAGTGAACAGCGTGTTGATCTCGCTTTCCAGCGGCGGGATCCGCAGCCGAGCGTCTTTGTTGCCGCGCGGCCGGTTCATCTCGTCGAGCGGGCACTGCACGACCCGGCCGGTCATCGCGTGCAGCTCGACCTTGTGCCGCAGCTCGAGAAACTCGAAGTAGACCGACAGCGCTCCCGCGCGGGCCAGCCGGGTTCCGCTCGGCGCTGCGCGCATCACCTTGCCGAAGTAAGTGTCCGCATCTTGCGGCTCCATCTCCCACAACGGCCGGCCGAACCAGTCCCGGATCTGCTCCAGGTTGCTCACATCGCCGCGAACCGTGCCGTCCGCCAGACCCGCCGACGACCGCGCGAGCACCAGCCCGGCCATCACATCGACCTCGAACCGCTCGAGCTCCTCGGGCGACGCCACCACGCGGCGTGCCCGCAAGTCCCGAACCGGTGCGACGGCCAACCCACGCCCCTTGTCTTCGGACAACGTGCAGAGAGTTCAGCCAAGATGACATCACTTCAGAAATTCCGAAGCAACTTCAACACGCCGATCCTCTCGGATCGAGCGACGAAGTACTGGGTCAGCAGCCGACCACGACCTGAGGCCCGATCGAACTCAAGTGATGTCGGATTGTCGCGCCGGGGTTCGAGTTCAGCGATCGCGGAGGTTCACCAGGATTCCCGACGCAACGTCAGCGGCCGAGCGCGACACGCCGCGGACCCGAGTGTGCACTCGGGCAAGTCCGGGAGCAGGGTGGCATGAGCGCCCAGACACGCCGTACCCGGCACGGGACACGGCCCACGCCGGTACCCCGCCGCTGCCTCCCCGTGCGCGCGGCTGCGGGGGCAGGGGCGGCAGTCACACCGCAACCGCTGTCCGTCCTCGGCAGCCCCGGTCCGGTCGTGGGGTCCCTCTGCACTGGTTATGGCGGACTGGACCTCGGCGTGCTGGCCGCGCTCGGCGGGGGCCGCATCGCCTGGTGCGCCGACCCCGATCCGCACATCCGCGCGATCCTCGACGCGCGGATGCCGGGCGTGCCGAATCTCGGCGACCTCCGCGCCGTCGACTGGACGGCGGTGGAGCCGGTCGATGTGCTCACCGCCGGGTTTCCGTGTCAGGACATCTCCGCCGCCGGGCGGCGCGCGGGCATCGAGAAAGGCCGACGCAGTGGCCTGTGGACCGACATCTTGGTTTGTCTTCGGATACTACGACCAGCGTTGTGCGTGCTGGAGAACGTCGCCGCGCTTCGCTGGCGCAACGGAGGACTCCACCGTGTACTCGGCGACCTGGCCGAAGCAGGGTATGACGCGTTCTGGCGTAGCGTTCGCGCCGCCGACGTCGGTGCCGCACACCGCAGAGAACGCGTGTTCTTGTGCGCATGGCCACGCCCCGGTGGTGTCGGCAGCGGCACCGGAGATGCTGCCGACGCCGACCGCGCACGACGGTTCCTCCAACGGCATCTCGGCGGCCAGCAGACAGGGCGGCCCGTCGCTGCTGGACCGGTTGCGGCTGCTGCCGACACCGACGGCATCGGACGCGAAGAACTGCACCCACAGGAAGCAGGGTGGAGGTTCGTCGCTGCCCGACCAGGCGCGGCTGCTGCCGACGCTGAGGGCGTCGGACACCGGCACGGCAGGGCCTCAGGCGGGGGCCGGGTTCCGGCCGCCGTTGTCGCAGCAGGTGCTCCCGCTGGTGGACCCCGAGGCGTTCCTGCCGACGCCTCGGGCGACCGACGGGACGAAGGGCTGTCCGGCGCAGCGGGGGTCGAAGGGCGACCTGATGCTGCCGTCGGCGGTCATACGCCTGCTGGTCCCCGGCACGGACGACGGCGTCTCGTAGCCGTCACCGATCCGGATCCCGCGTCGCCGGTATCGGCGCTTCCCGAGGTGGACTGGGGCGACTACACGCCGGCCGTGCGTCGATGGGAACAGGTACTCGGGCGGCCAGCACCGTGCCCCACTCAGCCCGGCGTCCATGGCCGTCCTGTGTTGGCCCCGGCCTTCGTCGAATGGCTCCAAGGTCTGGAACCGGGCTGGGTAACAGCTCTGCCGCTGCCGCGCACCGCGCAGCTGCGCGCGCTGGGCAACGGCGTCGTCCCGCAACAAGCCACCTATGCCGTCGCTTTGTTGCTCACCGATCTCGTCGCGCTGCTCGGCGGTGACTGCACCGAGAACTCCTGCTCGGGGACGGAGGCCAACGCGGCATAACCGGTCCACCTTCCGCGCATGACGTCGGTCCGGTTTCGCGGTGCCTTTCGCTCGGCGCCGACGGCCAGAGCAGCGCGGCTGCCCTGGCCGTCGGCCGCGCCCGCAGATCGCTGTCGCGAGCGCCGTGTCCGAGTGAATCGACGCGGTGATCCACGGCCGGATTCGGTCCGGTCACGGCTGGGCGTGGTCGTCGGCTCGCACGTTCGCCCGACGCGAACGCGCGGGGAGCAAAGGCCGGGCCAGCGGGATCGAAGACGTCAATTTCCTCAGCACTTTCCCTCCTCCGTACCGAACACCACGGCGCCCGGCACAGAACACAGCGCCAGGCGATCAGCCAGAACTCCCTCTACCTCGATCACAGACCCCCGAACCAAGACCAACAGACCGTCGCCCACACTCTCGACCCGCCGGAGGGTTAACGATGTCGCCGCTACCTACCGCCTCCGAGCCAACCGGTTCCAGCTCGCTCGCAAGCACATTCGTCCACGACTTCCTGCCGACTTTCGCAATGGCCGCCGGCATGCTGGCCGCGATCTGGCTCGCCTGCGCGATCATCGCCACAGTCGGCGTCTACCTCGCCGGATTCGTGTTCCTCGGCGCACGCATGCTGATCCGCACGGTCATCCGCTGGATCCGGCGCCGCTGGGCGTCCGAATACGCCCACCTCGTCACCGTCAACGCCGACGGCGTCACCACCACCTCCGTCAACCCACGCCGCGCCCGCCGATGGCACGCACAGCCATCGACACCCGACGACACCCCGCGGTCCAGCGACGGACGAGGCGCGCCATGAATCCGTCGGGCCCAGAACAACCTCACCTGTCGAACGAGGCAGGGATACGCACTACTGGACACAAGATCACCCCGCTGATGGACCGCGCGGCAGCTGACGCTCGGTGCTGCCGTTCCTGCGAGGCAGTCCGATCCGGACGAGATCTCGCGGTGGTGGCGCCGCTGCGGCACGGGCGTCGTCGTGGAGCACGCGGCATGCCGGCCCTGTCCACGCACTCGTTGCCAGCGGGAGCAGATCGTGGTGGTGACCGGTCCGCCCGCGCCGTGACCATGGCTGGACTGGTAGTCGTCGCCGCCTACGTTGGCACAGTGCTCACCGCGAACTGGGCCTCCGTTCACTGGCCCGCAGCGGTTCTCGGACCGTTGGTGATTCCGGCCGGGACACTGTGGTCGGGCGTGACCTTGACTCTGCGCGACCTGCTGCACGAGACACTGGGAACGCCGGGCGTGCTCGCAGGAGTCGCGGCCGGCGCCGGGCTGTCGTGGCTGCTGGCCACGCCGCAGATCGCGGTCGCCAGCGCGGTGGCGTTCGCCGTGTCCGAGACGCTCGACTCCGTGCTCTACGCCGTGCTGCGCCGGGGCTCGCGGCTGCGCGCGGTACTGGGATCGAACCTGCTCGGGATGATCGTGGACAGCCTGCTGTTCGTGCCGCTCGCGTTCGGTTCGTTCGCCGCCGTGCCGGGGCAGGTGGCAGGCAAAACGGCCGCGACGGTGGTCACGTTGCCGCTGCTGTGGGTCGCTTCGCGAAGCCGGTGCCGGGCGGTGCCGCGATGAGGTTCTATCTGGGCACCCACCAGCCGTCGTGGCTTGCCCGCGATCTCGGTGTCCCGCTGTTGGTCTCCCACCGAAGGTTGGCCGACCGGCGCAGCCTGCCGCGCGCGACCGGGCCGTGGGCGTGCGACTCCGGCGGCTTCACGGAACTATCGATGCACGGCCGATGGCGCATCAACGAACGCGGCTACGTCGCGGCGCTTCGCCGCTACGCCACCGAGATCGGCAATCTCGCGTGGGCCGCACCGATGGACCACATGACGGAGCAGCACATTCTGGCCCGCACCGGCGCGACGGTGCGCGTGCACCAGCACCGCACTGTCGTCAATTACCTGCGGCTGTGCGATCTTGCGCCTGAGCTGCCGATCATCCCGGTGCTGCAAGGTCAGTCCATTGCGGACTACAACAGGTGCGCGGATTTCTACGAACGGCACGGCGTCGATCTGGCCGCGCTGCCGTTGGTCGGGGTGGGCAGTGTGTGCCGGCGCCAGCACACCGCGGAAGTCGAGCAGATCATGCGGTCGCTGGCCGCCCGCGGGTATCGCCTGCACGCTTTCGGGGCGAAGGTCCAAGGGCTGGCACGTTATGCCGACGCGATCTCCAGCAGCGACTCGGCATCGTGGAGTCTGCGTGGCCGATACGTTCCCGGCTGCTCGCCCACCCACCGCAGCGAATCCAACTGCCTGCCCTTCGCAATGGCCTGGCATGCCCGCCTTCTGCGCTCCTTGCGTATCGACGAGCCCGGCACCCAGTCGGACTGCGTGCCGACTTCCACACATGCCAACGGATCGCGTGCGCGCGCCGAGAAAGCGAAACGCACCCGCCCTGACTCAGCGTGCGCCGCGCCCGCAGCCGGACGGCGACCCGCGCACAGAACTCGCCCAGGGCATAGCCCGCCTTCACGAAACGGAGACTGCCATGCACTCGAACACCGCCGCACGCGATGAGTCCGACGACCGCACCCCGCGCTGGGTCGCAACCGACGGCCGTCACACCCTGCGGCAGCGCCTCACAATCCTGGGGGCGAGGTTGTTCCGCTCACAGGAGGACACAAACAACGAAGAGACCGAGCTGTCGTGGCGCGTTCGGCAACGCGTCCTGCACGACTACCACGCCAGCAATCTCGCCACCGCCCGCGCCGGATCCGAAGAACTGGTACGCGCAGGTTTCAATACCGGAGACGTGCCGTACGGCTACCGAGCCCGACGGGTCCGGGTCACCCCGACCGGCCGACGGCCGCGCTGGCGCACCCGGCTGCTGATCGAGCCGGTCGAAGCGTCTGCAGTCCGGATGATCTTCGTGTGGCGAGGCGAAGACCGGTTGTCGGTCTCGGAGATCCGCCGCCGACTCGCCGCGTCGCGCTACCCCGCGCCACTCGACGCCGACACCGGTCAGCCTGGCGTGTGGACGGTGGCGGCCGTCCAGGCGATCCTGCACAACCCGAAGTACCTCGGCTGTCAGGTCTGGGGACGCACGCACCACGGCAAACGGGTGCCGCGATCCGAATGGGTCTGGTCGGAGGTCTGGGTGCATCCCCCGGTCGTGACGCCGGCCGAGTTCGCCGCCGTCCATCCACGCTTCCGCTACCCACACTCAACCAGCGCAGTCGATGCCGCATGACTCCGCACAACTACATCGACCAAGCACGCTTGGCTGATCCGCAAGGGCCACGACCAGCACGTATGTCAGTCACGGGACGTGCGTACGAGGAGGATCTTGCGCAGATGCCCGCGGCGGCGCAACCGGAACTCCCCGAACCGCCGGGGGCGCAGCTGCTCTACACGCCCGGCCAGGCCGCGGTGATCCTCGCGGTCAAGGAGTCCTGGCTGCGCAAGCAAGCAGGGAAACGCCGGATCCCGTCCACGCACCTCGGCAAGCACCTGAGGTTCTCCCACGCCGATCTGGAAGCGATCGTCGCGTCCGCGCAACGCACCACCCGCACCCGGACACGACCGCCTCGACGTCACGGATGAGCTCAATACATCGATGACAACGGACCTCTTCGGACTGTCCAAAGTTCTTGTGTGTCAATGCTTCCCCTTTTCGGAGCATCGAGCGTCCATGTGTTTGTCACATCCGTGACCCCCACACCACCACCTCGGAGGAGGTCAACATGGCCTGGGCAGAACAGTGCGGCGACAACACCTGGCGCGTCCGCTACCGCCGCGGCGACGACACCATCGGCTCGATCCCCGGATTCTCCACCGAGCAAGCCGCGCAGGACCACATCGACGACATGAAATCCGAGCAGCGCAAAGGAACCTGGCTCGACCCCGTCGGCGGCCAGACCACCCTCGGCGATTTCCTCCCCGACTTCTGGGCAGCGATCGACGTCGACCTGCGCACCGAGGAGAACTACCGCAGCATCGTGCGCAAACACATCGAACCCCGCTGGGGAGACACCGCCTTCGCTGACTTCAAGAACCTCAAGATCCAAGCATGGGCTAAAGAACTCCGCACACAACTATCCGCCGTCACGGTGCAGGGCATCACGAAGCTGTTGTCACTGATCCTGTCCGACGCGGTCGACGAGAAACTCATCGCGGCCAACCCGATCCGGCCACCTCGCCGGGGCCGCCGACGCCACGGCCAGCGCCCGAAGAAGAAGGTCTGGGCCGAACCCGCCGAACTGCTCGAAGTCGCCGACCAGATCGCCTCCTGCTACGGACCCAGCGGCGCCATCCTGGAAGTTACCGCCGGATGGACCGGAGCCCGCTGGGGCGAACTGACCGGCCTGCAACGGCACAACGTGCACCTGTTCGACGACGACACCGGCTTCATCGTCATCGACCCCGACACCGGCACCCTGCACGAATCCGCCTCCGGCAAACTGTGGCTCGGCCCGCCCAAGACCGAGGCATCCGCGCGCACCATCAGCCTCGTCCCGTTCAACGTCCGACTGCTGCGCATCCAACTCGCCACGCACAAGCACCCGCACGTCTTCATCGGCCCCGACGGCGGACTCCTGCGGCGCAGCAACTTCGCCCGCCGCGCCCAGCGCCCCGCCGCCGACGGCAACCTCCACGTCGACAACCCCAGGATCCGGCTACACCCGGCCAAACCCGGCCTGACCTTCCACGGCACCCGCCACAGCCACAAGACCTGGATGATCGACGACGGCATCCCCGAAATCGCCCAAGCACTCCGCCTCGGCCACGTCATGCCCGACAAGGTCCAGGAGACCTACTCCCACGTCGCCGCCGCCGTCGAAGCCCGCCTGCTGCAACGCCTGCAGGAGCGCTGGGACAAGGCCGTCATCAACGCACCCGTCGACATCGACAGCACCTGGCGCCTCGCCGCGTGACAAGCCGCTCAATCCCTTGCCTCCACTCAGTGAGGACTTCGACGGTGCTCGCGTCTCCCCGCCGGCGGGCCACAAAACGCCAAGCACGACGTGACCCGTTGTACCGCCGAATACGGGGCAGGCGGCTGCGGCGGTGAAGCGGGCATAGCCGTTCTCAGGCGCGACGTCCGGTAGGCGCCGGGCGCGGACGGAGTCGACGGGACGGGACGGCATGGCCTTCCGCACGGAGGCCAGGGTCACGCTCTTTCGACACCGGTGTGTCGTAGCGTGCTGCGAATGGTGCTGTACAGCGAGCCCGAGCAGACGCGATCTCGGATCGCGGAATTGGCCCAGTACATGAGTTCTCATGTATTGGGTGATGATGGGTTCTGCTGTGGACGGGAGTCGGCGTGTCGGGCGTCGGCATTGCGGCGTCAGGGGACATCGTTCTGGCGCGGCCAGCTTTCGCACGTCGGACAGCACTACGACCTGGTGGAGAACGGCAGGCCGTGGCGGGTGCTGGTACTGGGGATGGAGACCGGAAGGGAACGCGAGCTGGTCACGTTGGCCGAACGCAGCCTGGAGCAGCAGCCGGTGATCAGCGGTGATCCGCGCGGTCGTAAGCCACACATGAAAGGCACCGCCAGTGCATTGCGGCTCGCCTTTGGGCGCACTCCAGGTCCTGATCGGCGTGGAGAGCTGCTCGAACTGGCCAATACTCCGGAGCCGGTACACGTCATGGATGCCTACGCGCTGGTCAACATGCGGCTCTGCTCGGCGGTAGCCACCGGGACCACGTCGTCGCGGGGAACTCCGGTGATGACGACGAACTGCCTGCCTCACCTGGCCGCCACGGTGCGCATTCTGGCGCCGACGCTGTGCATCCTGCAAAGCGGCCCTGCGCGAGCCGGGATCGATTCCTTGGTGACGCAGGTGCGACTCCAGGGCTCGAACCTCGAACACGTCCACTTGGCCGGCGTCCCGGTGTACCTCGCATCGTTCATGCACCCACATCAGCAGGGCCGCAACTCACCACAGAACTGGGGAAGATCGTTTTCGACGCCGTATCTGGACAGTGTCGTGACACCAGCGATCCAAGCGGCTCGCCACCTGCATTTCAGTTGACGCCTGGACAGCTGAACAGCGTCACTGGGGGAGGGGCTACCGAGATGTCGCCTGCGACGTCCCGTTCGACACCGCGGCGGAGATGACGTAACAAGCGTGGCTGATTCACGCTACAACCGGCGAGGTCAGTCGTCGGCCTGTCGGTCCGCGTGGAGCCAGCACACCCACACGTAGGTCGTCACACGACAGACAAATCATCTTCTGTGGCACTGTCTTGGCCTTAGCGTCGGTGCTCACGGTCAGCCGTCGACGCCGTCGAACGGGTCAAATGGATCGGGTAGGGCTGCGAACTCGTGGGCGTCTTTGTCTGCAGCGCTGAGCGTGGCGCCCCAGATGATCGGAAGGATCCAGCGCTGCGTCTGGATGTCGTCGTCCAGCGCTCGGCGCAGCGGGTCGTCAGCGAGACCGTCAGGGTGGAGTGCGACAAACTCTCTTGAGTTGAACACCGTGGCCCGGTTGAAGTCTGAGGCACTGAGCCGACGGTTTCTGTACGGATCGCGGGCGATGATCAATCCAAGATCTGGCGCCAGTGGCATGGTGATGCGTGCACAGTTGCCGAAGCCGAGAGCGACGCCATGATGAGTCCAAGCCGTTGGCATGTCGCTGGTTTCGCCGTCGGCCACGCCCCACATACAGACCAAGTTGTCGGCGATCACGAGCTTGGCGGAGGTTGGCCGGTACAGCCGCCAGGTCCACGGCCCGTGCTGCAGCCAGTCCACGACGTAGCTGGATCGTTCCTTTAGATTGAACTCGTCTCGGGCACGAGCCCACCACGGGCTCAAGACGTTCATGAGTATGGGGAGCAGCCCTGCCGAGCGATTGCTGTCGTCCACCGGAACATCACCCGTCACGCTGCGTCGGACGGTAGTGAGCAAGAACCGGCTGCGAGCCCATTGCAGCGAGATCAGGAAGCCGAGTACCTCACGCTGAGACTCGGTGACCGTTCTGGTGGTCGTGCTGCGGAGTGTCTTGATCACCTCGGCGGCAGCACCTTCGATCCCGCTCATGCCCTGTTCGAGGGTGACGTGGTCCGGCTCGCGGCTGGGCCAATACAGGCTGTGCCCCAGGTTGGTATGCCCGACGTCCCGCACGTTCGATGGATAGGAGGCGACGCGGTCGGTGCGGTGGATCAGAAGCCGCCCACGGTCGTCGGCGAAGAGCTGGAGCAAGAACTGTGGCACGTAGTGATGCTTCTTGGGTGCGGACATGCTCGTCCTCGAGCTACTCGGTAGGTGGACTGGCTGCCGGCTGCACGGATCTAGCTGATCCTGGAGGCCTGGTACAGATCAAGTGTCGGCCCGGAGGGCGCTGGCGTCACCGATCGCGATGGCGCCCTGAGGAGGCGTGTTTGCTTTGCCGAGGATTTGATCAACATGACAGCATTTCACCTGGCGAGGTCGGTGAACCTGGCGTAGTGCAACTGGTGGGCAACGGTGATGGTTGCCGTCGGTCCGTTGCGGTGCTTTGCCAGGATCAGATCCGCTTCGCCAGCGCGAGGGTTATCACGTTCGTTGAGATCAGGTCGATTGAGCAAGATCACGAGATCGGCTACCTGTGCCAGAGAGTCCGACTCGCGAAGATCGGCCAGGAGGGGCCGCTGGTCTACTCGCGCTTCGACAGTACGGCCGATCTCCGCAGTCACCACAATCGGAACCTCCAGTTCCAGAGCCAGCGTCTTCAGACGGCGGGCCACGGTGGACACCTCGCGTTCGCGGTTCGCGCCGGGTTCCGTGCGTGCTTGCACCATGTTGAGTGGATCGATGGCCACCAGACTCAACGGCTCCTCCTGGTCCAGGCGGGCGATCTCGCCGCACAGGGCATCAACGTTCGCGGCCGGGGTTGTGTTGACGAGCAGGGGCGCTTCGCTGATTTCGGGCATCCGGCGGGCCAACCTGGTCCAGGCGTCGTCCGACATCAAGCCGCCGCGCATGTCGGAGAGCCGGATTACCGATTCGGCGCATAGGATGCGCTGGGTCACGTCGACACCCGGTTGGTCCAAGCAGAACAAGGCCGACCGCAACGAGTGCTTGATCGCGGCGTTCCGGACGAAGCCCAGCAGCAGTGTGCTTCGCCCTGCTCCCGGCCGGCTCCCGATCACCGTCAGCGACCCAGCTGGGAGCCCGTTGGTGATCAGGTCCAGGTCCGCGAAGCCTGTCGGCACGCCGAGCATCACGTCCGGGCTTGAGGCAACCGCGTCGACTGTGTCCATTGTGGGCTGGAGCAAGTCCGCCCACCGCTGAGTCGACCGCATCGTCGCACCTTGCCGGCGCCCTTGCCGAAGCTTCACTTGGCGAGCGGTGAGGATTAGGCGAGTCTCCTCAGAGACACCTGTCGTGCCCGGACGATCGCGGAACGTCTCGATGCCTTTCAGGACATCCTCGATGATCCCGGCCTCTGCCGGCTCCCGTGAATCCAAGAAGACCGCGGCTTCATGGTTGGTGTGCAGGCCCCCGCGAGTGAGGTTGGCCGAGCCTATCCATGCCTCGGCGTGGCCGTCTGGGAAGTGCGTGTAGTAGGTTTTGGCGTTCTGGAACTCGTCTGGGTGGACAACGACCCGAAGCGTCGCCTGGTCGCCGAAAGGGGTGAGCAGCTCGCTCAACCGAATCAGCGCGTCGGGATCGGCCTGGTCGGGTGCTCCACCCGCGACGATGAGCAGTTGTCCTCCACGCTGGAGAAGTGCGAGGAGCTGCGGTGCCACATCCTCGACGGCGCGAAGGCTCAGAAACCCAGTCCGCATGGCTGCCATGTCGGCTTCACCGAGACGAGAAGGCAACCAGTCGCCGAATGAAGGACCATTGGAGAGCACGGTGTCGGTGTAGCGCACTGAGTTCCCATCTCTAGTGTGCCAAGTCAGCTGAACCGAGCGTATCGACGCCCAGTGCCGCCGACACCTCAATACCCACGCCACTACCGCAACCCTCCACCACGATGGTCATCGCGCTGACAGCACCAACCATGACCATCTGGTGCGGGTGAAATGTGAAGGCGCGGCAGCAACGTTGGCTGAGCGGGAGCCAGGGGACTGGCCATCCCGGCCGCTCAAGGGAACGGAACAAGCGCGGTGCGGGAGTTATCGGGAACCCAACGACGGTCGTTGGGCCCGTTGAAGACATCCCGGGGCAACGGAACCGCCTGGCTACTGACGGTCTCGAAGACGTCCAGGAAGACATCATCGCTGTGTGGCACACCATCATCTCCGGCCGCCGCCTCGAGAAAGGCCACCGCGGCCTTCGTCGTGGCGCCGCACGGGAAGTCGGCGCCGTGTTCCACGCGCCACCGGCGCGACCACTCCTGGAACGCCAAGTCCTCCCGACGCAAGACCGCGACCGCGCTGACGTACTCGTGGTCGCCACCGATCCGCTCCCCGGTCTCCGGATTCACGACCGCCAACTTGCGGTTGAAGCCGGTTGTCCAGGAAACGTCGCCGCCGTCCCCGTCGGCGGTCACCGAGAACTCGACTCCGACGTCCCCGTACATGGCTGCCATGACCGAGAACGGATCAAGGGGAATCGGACACCCTTTCGGATTTGCCAAGACGACGACGAGCGGCCGGTCCGGGATGCCTTTGAGCTGCACGGCCGCCGTCGTGATGTGCTTCCGGATCGGCTTGAGAACCTCCGCCTGCGACAGCGCCCCGACTCGCCCTGATCCACAAGTACCCGCGGTGTTGAACGACTTGATCTCACAGACGAACTCGTGCGGGTTTGCACGCACGAGATAGTCAGGGCGCTTGCCGGTCGCCAGGTCCGGCTCGTGCTCGAACCCGTACCCACGCTCGCGCAGGTAGTGTTCGAATCGAGCTTCGGCCGGATCGCCCGTCCTGTTCACGTCTCCAGCATGCGCTAGGTAGTGCGCCCGACCAACTGAGTTGGCGTGACAAGGCCACCTGGACGGCGGCGTGAATTTGATCAGCCACGTCACGGGCTGTTCTGTCTTCGGGGTGGTGGTACTCGGGCCTGCTCGCAGGTAGCGGTTTCATGTCCGGCCTGCGGAGTGCCGAGCGGGTCACCTGTCTGGCCTGCTGCTGCCGTCTGGCAGGATTGGGCGTGGGGAGCTTCGAGGTCCACTTGATATGCGTGAACGCATCGTCACGAAGCGAATGCGCAGGGTGATAACCGCAGCTCCGATCCCCCTTCAACACCTGTCCCTATTGGGTTGAAGGGAAAGTTGTCCATGTGGGCTTGGTTTGTCGGCGGCGCTATCTTGTTGGTCGCGCTGCTTCTCACCTACACCGGCCATAAGGCTGCCTCGGCGGCGACCGAGCAACAGCGCGCCGACGCATACCGCGTCTTCCTTGCGCTGTTGGTGGCGGCGATCGCTGTGTGCTTCCTGCTCGCGATGGTCGTGCAGCAGGCCGGCGTGCTCTGACGCGTCAGGTGCGATGTTCAGATCTGCGTCGGGTAGTTCGGCGGCCAGCCGCCCCACGACGCTCACGGCAGAGTTCGCAGATGCGTCGCACAGCGCCTCCACAGTGGACTCGTCATCGGCCTCGACCTGATCGTCGCCATCAACGAGGGCGATGCCGAGGTCGTTGACGAGCTGCCCTGACGACCACTCCACGTCACCACCGATTACGAGCCAGAGCCGCGCGTGTTTGACACACCCGCTATGGCGGCGTAATCATGCCGGACTCTGTGTCGGGTGAACGCCGGGTGCGGCCGGAGCGGATGGTGTCCGTGAGGTGTGTCGGCGACGTCTGCTGAGTGAGCGCGGTCAGCGCGAGAGCCGCTACTGTCCGTCGCGGTCAGCATGGGTCGTTCCTTCGGCTGCAGCTGTGCGGCGGCTATCGATAGAACTATTGACGTAATGGCGGTTCTTCCTTGCGAAAGCCTGACGATCGAGGCTGGTCGCCGGCGGTCTGAGGCCGTTGAATACGGTGGCTGGCATGACGAGTGCGGTGAGCGGGATGCTCGCGACGATCCCTAGCCCGGACCAAGGCGTGTGGCACGTGGGTCCGCTGCCCATTCGTGCCTACGCCCTGTGCATCATCGCGGGCATCCTGGTGGCGATCTGGTGGGGTGATCGCCGGCTTGTTGCCCGTGGCGGCACGAAGGGCACCGTGGCCGACATCGCGGTGTTCGCGGTGCCGTTCGGCCTGGTCGGCGGCCGTCTGTACCACGTGGCGACCGACTACTACCGGTACTTCGGCGAGGGCAAGAACCCGCTGGACGCGTTGAAGATCTGGGATGGCGGTCTCGGCATCTGGGGCGCGATCGCGCTCGGAGGAGTGGGTGCGTGGATCGGCTGCCGTCGTCGCGGTGTCCCGCTGCCGGTGTTCGCCGACGCGGTCGCGCCCGGCATCGTCGTGGCGCAGGCGATCGGCAGGCTCGGCAACTACTTCAACCAGGAGATCTACGGCGCTCCGACGGACCTGCCGTGGGGTCTGGAGATCTACCGCAGGGAGACCGAGAACGGTGTGGTGGACATGCTCACCGGCGTGGCCGTCGACCACACGCCGATCATGGTCGTGCACCCGACCTTCCTGTACGAGCTGATCTGGAACCTGCTGGTCGCGGCCGTCGTGGTGGTACTGGACCGCAAGCTGCGCCTGGGTCACGGCCGGGCGTTCGCGGTGTACGTGGCCGGATACACGTTGGGCCGGTGCTGGATCGAGCTGATGCGCACCGACGACGCCACGCACGTGTTCGGGGTCAGGATCAACGTCTGGATGTCGATCCTAGTGTTCCTCGGAGCGGTCGCGTACTTCGTGCTGGCCCGGCGTCGTGGGGACCGTGAGGTGCTGATGTCAGATCCCGTTGCCCGCGACGAGGGGGACGGCGGACACGCAAGCGCCAAGGACGAGGGCGGCGAGGGCGAGCAGGACTCGCGGGCGGGCAGTGAGCTGTCCGCGCCGGGCGAGCAGAACCAGCGTCACTGACACCCCGGCGGTGCACACGGCGGGCAGGGTCGCCAGGCCCCAGCCGTGTCGCGCCGCGACGCCCACGAGCAGCAGCGAGCAGGCGGCGGCGGAAAGTGCGGTGCGGTGCCAGGCGAGGTTCGTGCGTTCCGGTTGCAGGCCGGCGTCACGGTTCATCCGGCGATCACCAGAACCGCGGCGAGCAGGGCGAGCGCCAATACTCCGACCGCCAGCACCGCGACCATGGGACTGGGCGGCAGTGCGGCTCCCGCTCGCATGGCCTGCTGAGCGCGCCGCCACCGCGGGAAGCTGGTGGCCGCGACGATCGCGGCCAGGACGATGCACGCGAGCGCGAGCGTGGTGGTGGCTCCGGCCCAGTCGAACGGTGGTACGAACTGACGTACCGCGACCCCGGCCGCGAGCAACCCCAGTGCCGTGCGGATCCAGGCCAGGAATGTGCGCTCGTTGGCGAGTGTGAATCGGTAGTCGGGCTCCTGGCCCGGTGGTTCGGCTGTCATCACCTCTCCTGGCTGTCGCGCGCGGCACTGGTCGCCGGTGTCGGCGAACTCGACGTGGTGGCCGGCGCCACTGTGGACTTGATCGTGATGGTAGGGGTGGGCTCGGCGGAGTGCGTTGAGGTGATCAGGACGGGCTCGTTCTGCGCCGACACGCCGCAGCCGGTCGTGAGGCAAATAATCAGCAAAGCCAACAATGTCCGGCTCATCGTGCCGCGGCCTTCGGATTCTCGACGACAGATCGCGCGCCCCCGCTGGGACAGGCCTGTGCCCATCCGCGACCGTCGTGCCGACGCACGTGTTCTGCGACGAGGGCGAGCCCAGCCCGCTGCCGGGGTCCGTACCCCTGCTAACCGGCCCGGTCACCGCGCGAACCGCTCAAAGATCCGTTCACGCAACTCGGCCGGGACACCAGGACCGCTGTCGTGGACCCCGAGGTCGAGCAGTCGCTACGCAAGAACGTAGGTACTTGACGCTGACCACGCGGAGTTCACTCGCAGAGCTGGCCATGCAGAAGCCCGTCACGAAGATCGAATAGCCTCTGTGTTTTTGCCGACGAGTTTTGGCCCCACCCGTCCGGTCAGTTCTGGCCCCACGTGGTCGGCTCCAAAGACGGCAAGGACGGGCGGAAGAGCCAGGTGGTGGCCGGTCTGGGCACCCGGCTTCCGACTGGACGGGGTGGGGCCAAAACTCGCCGGACACACCGGACGGGTGGGGCCAGAACAGGCCGGCAAAGACACCTCTGCATCACGATGTGCAACTGCACATCTCTTGTGTCTTCGGACAGCTCAGCTGGCTCTTCGTGGTGTCGTCCGTCATAGGCAGTGCCTAGTTGTCCGGATCGGGCTGGGGCCGGTGTCCGGGTATGATACCCAAGGGGGTATGTCGACATCGGAGGTAAGTCGTGGATCTGGAGCTGGCCGGTGAGGAGTTGCGGTCGGTGTTGAACCGGCTGCGTCGAGCTCAGGGGCAGATCGCCGGGGTGATCCGGATGATCGAGGAGGGGCGTGACTGCGAGGCGGTGGTGACGCAGCTGGCGGCCGTGTCGCGGGCGTTGGACAAGGCGGGATTCGCCATCATCGCGACCGGATTGCAGAAGTGCATCGCCGAGGGGCAGACACCTGACGGCGAGGACATGAGGAAGCGGCTGGAGAAGTTGTTCCTGTCGCTGGCCTGACGTCCTCACTTCAGCGGAATGTGTTGATGGCCGCTTCGGTGAGCATGAAGGCCGCGACGGCGAGCAGCACGATGGCGAAGACGCGCTGCAGCGCGCGGGCGGACAGTTTCGACGCCAGGCGCTTGCCGTCCCAGGCGCCGAGGATCGCGGTGGCGGCAAAAGGGGCCAGAACGCCCCAGTTGAGGGCGGTTGGGGTGGTCACCAGGCGGGTGGTGAGCGCGACCGCCGAGTTGACCACGATGACGAGCAGGCTGGTGGCAACCGCGGTGCGCATGCGCAATGAGAGTGTGGCGATCAGGGCCGGTACGGCCAGGAAGCCGCCGCCGACGCCGAGCAGGCCGGTGACCGCGCCGAGACCGGCCCCGGCCGACAACGCTTTGGTGGTGCTGGTGCGTGTGGCGGTCGCCACGGCGCCTTCACCCCGATCGTCGGCGTGATCGCGATCGCCTGGAGAGGCGTTGGTCTTGTCGCGGAGCATGGTGATGGCGGCCAGGGCGGCGATCACGGCGAACGCGGCGGTGAGTGCGGGTGCCGGGATGCGGTGAGCTGCGATCCCGGCGGCGACCGCGGTGGGCAGGCCGGCGATCGCGAACAGCCATCCGGTGCGCCAAGCGACTTCGCGGTACTGGCGCATCAGGGCCGTCATCGAGGTGGCGGTGACGATGAGCAGGCTCGTGGTAGCGGCTGCGGCCGGCTCCAAGTGCAGCAGGTAGACCAACGCCGGAACCGCGAGTACACCGCCTCCGCCGCCGAGCGCGCCGAGCGCGAGGCCGACGATCGCTCCAGCGACGAGGGCGAGGATCAAGGCACTCACGCGACCGTGCCGTTCCCGCCCCGCTCGTCGACAACAGGCAACCCGGCCTGTTGCCACGCCTGCATCCCGCCGACGACGTTGAAGACGGTGTGGCCACGCTCGGCCAGGATCCGGGAGGCCACGCCGGAGCGGGCCCCGGAGCGGCAGATCGCGAGGACGGACCGCTGACGGAGATCGACGGGCAGCTCAGCTCCGTCACGTAACTGCGACAGTGGCATGTGGACTGCGCCAGGGGCGTGGCCGGCGGCGTACTCGTCGTCTTCACGGACGTCGAGCAGGACTGCGGTCCTGGCGGTGACGTGCTGGTAGGCGAATGCCGGGTCGACTTCGTCCGGCGTCGTCGCGCCGTGGGGCGGGGGAGTGGTCATCGGGCGTGTCGCTTCCGCTCGTCGGTGCGGATGGTGAGGCCGTCGATGTCGCCTGCGGCGCTGTAGTCGTCGTCGATGGCGACCACGTCACGACCTGCGGCGTCGAGCAGGGAGGCGCCGATGGAGGCGCGCATGCCGCTGGCGCAGTGCACCCACACCCGCCCCGGCGGTACCTCGTGCACCCGTTGCGGTAGCGAGTGGATCGGGATGTGCACCGTGCCGTCGATACGGCTCTGGTCCCGTTCGGAGTCGCGGCGCACGTCGAGCACGACCGGGCGCTCGCCACCGGAGAGCGCGGCGGCCAGATCACCGAAGCTCGCCCTGGGGAAGGAAACGGGCTTGTCGCCGTCGGGCACCCAGTCCTGCGGGGCACCGACTCCGGCGGCGGCCGGCCGGTCGATGCCTACCCGCACGAGTTCGCGCTGGGCCGCGGCGACCTGCTCGGCGGACTCGCCCAGCAAGGTGACCGGCTTGTTCCACGGCATCAGCCATGCCAGGTAGGTGGCGAGCGAGCCGTCGCCTTCGATGTTGACCGCCCCTGCGACATGGCCGTCGGCGAACGCGATCCGCGACCGGAGATCGACGACCCATTCCCCTGCCGCGAGCCGCTCGGCGATCTCGGCGGCGTCGGCGCGTCGCGGGGGAGTGAGATCGACTGGGGCCGGGCCGGTGGCGTTGATCGGCCCCATGTGGGTGTAGTAGGCGGGCACGTCGTCCAACTGGCTGAGCAGTTGGGTCACGAAAGTGTCGACATCGCTGGTCAGCGCTTCGTTGGACTGCTTCTCCGCGCCGATGGTGGTCGACTCGCCCTGGGCCTGCGACGACGAGCAGAAGCTGCCGAACCCGTGAGTGGGCAGCACCGGCACCGAGTCGTCGAGTTCGTCGGCAAGCCTGTGCGCCGAGGCGTGCTGTGCTCGCGCGAGCGACTCGGTCAGCCGGGGATCGACCAGGTCAGGACGGCCCACGGTGCCGATCAGCAGCGACCCTCCTGTGAACACCGCGACATCGCGGCCGGTGTCAGCCAGCACGTAGGAGGTGTGGTGAGGAGTGTGGCCTGGAGTGGCCACAGCCCGTAACACCAACCCGTCAGCAAGGTCGATGACCTCACCATCGGACACCGCGGTGTGGTCGAAGGCCACTCGCGCCCCGGCGGGCACCACGTACTGAGCGCCGGTCAGCCGAGCCAGTTCCAGCCCGCCGCTGACGTAGTCGTTGTGCACATGGGTTTCCACGACCCATCCGATGCGTACTCCTTTGCGGGCCGCCGCGGCCAGCACCTGGTCGACGTCGCGGGGCGGGTCCACCGCCACCGCCACCGCGTCCGAACCCGCGAGGTAGTGCCGATTGCCCAGGCCCTCGACCTCGATCGTCTCGACGAAGTACACGACTGGAGTCCTCCTCTCGCCTCAAGATACCCATAGGGGTATCCTCACCCTACCGGATACCTCCGGGGGTATGTAGATCGCAGATTTGCGGTTAGCGACTAATACGCCACGGGGTACCCCGAAGTCGACGAGTGGACACAGCTGGGTGCGAAAGGCGGGAAGATCAGTGGGGTATGACCGGAGCGTGCGAGTGGACGCCGGGTTCGCCGACACGGTGGAGGCGGTGCGCGGGGCATTGGCAGAGCAGGGGTTCGGGGTGCTCACCGAGATCGACGTCACCGCCACCCTCAAGGCCAAACTTGATCACGACATGGAGCCATACCTGATCCTCGGAGCCTGCAACCCGCCGCTGGCCCGGCAGGCCCTGGACGTCGACCGGGCCATAGGCTTGTTGCTTCCCTGCAACGTCGTGGTTCGGGCCGACGGCGACGGCACGTTGGTGCAGGCACTCGATCCGGCCACGATGGTCGAGTTGACGGGTCTGCCCGATCTGGCCCCCGTGGCCGCCGACGCGGCACGCCGCCTGGATGCCGCCCTGTCCAGTCTGGGCGCCGGCACCGGGTGAACGAGTCCGCAGGACTCGATGGCTCCTGTTCTGCAGTTGCCGTCATGGCTGGCGGCGGTCGTGGCCGCGGCGCTGCTCGTGGTGATCGCGGCCGCCATGGTGTGGGCGTGGCGCGTACGGTGCCGACCGCGGCATGGCTGGCCGTCCGTGGCTGCGACCGACTCGGTCGTGGCGGGCGTGAGCGCGGCGTTGGCGATGGTCCCGATTGGACTCGTCGTGTCGGCGATGGGGTTCGAAGTCAACCGCTACGGCCGACTCGTGGCCTTTGTGGTGACGGGTTCCGACCGTGGGATTGTGCTGCTGGCGCTGCATCTACTGATCGGGATCGTCAGCGCCTTTCCCCTGGTCTGGTTGTCCTTGGCCGGTCTCTGGCCGCAGAGCTTGTCTCGTCGACTGGCGCTCAGCCTGCTCTACGGCGGTGGCTACTGGCTTGCTGTCAACGCGCTGGCGCTTCCGGTGTTGTTCGGCCATGACCATCCGTGGGCGCGAGGCATCTCAGGGGTCTGGCCGAGCCTGCTGGTGCACCTCGTCTACGGCATCGGAGTCGGGGCGGTTCTGCAGCTGCGGCGTCAGCCCGTCAGTCCGCCGTCCGCCGCCGTGGCCTGTGTTGTCACAGACATCCCGTCTTTCCCGGCGGGCAATTCCTAAAAGGAGTACATCGTGGGACTCGTTCGATTCCTTGGCAGCCAGGCAGGTCGTGCGCTGCGCGTCGTTCTCGGACTCGTCATGATCACCGTGGGGACACTCGCCGGTGGCGGTTGGTTGGTCCTCGCCGCGGCGGGATTGCTGCCCGTTGCGGCTGGGGTGTTCGACTTCTGCCTGATCGGCCCGCTGCTGCGACTTCCAGTGAAGGGCAGGCAGTTGCGGGCACGGTTGGCTGCTCGCGCCTGATCATCGCCAGCGCACTGTCACGGACCGCAATCAGCACGCACCGGCCCGGCTGATCGAGTGAAAGTCGGGAAGGACGTTTGACGGAGCAGTCTGCGGGAAGCCGCATGCAGGCGCGCGCCTGCGGTGACTCGGCCACGGCGCCCCGCAGGCATGCCGTAGGAGTGAGGAGCGCCTGTCGATGACAGCTACCAAGCCCGTTCCGCAACCGGTGCTCGTGCGGCCTCAGCGCGCGGCCAAGGGATCGGTACTACTGGGGCTGCTGCGCACCACCGATCACAAGAAGATCGGCGCGATGTACATGGTCACCACGTTCGCGCTGTTCTGCATCGGCGGCGTGATGGCGTTGCTGATGCGCGGCGAACTGGCCAGGCCGGGGTTGCAGTTCCTGTCCAACGAGCAGTACAACCAGCTGTTCACCATCCACGGCACCGTCATGCTGCTGTTGTTCGCGACGCCGGTGGCCTTCGGTTTCGCTAATCTCGTGCTGCCTTTGCAGATCGGGTCGCCTGATGTGGCGTTCCCCCGGCTCAACGCCTTGTTCCGTACCGGGTTTGATGGAGACATTCAAGCCTGGATGATGAGGACTGATGGCCCCACCGAAGAAGTACCCAGACGAACTGCGTGAGCGGGCGACCCGGATGGCCGTGGAGGCGCGCCGGGATCCAGCGGCCGCGACTGGTGCGATCAAGCGGATCGCCGACCAACTCGGGATCCATCCCGAGGCGCTGCGGACCTGGGTGAAGCGCGCGGAGACCGACGCCGGGGACCGGCCGGGCACCACGAGCGGTGACGCGGAGCGGCTCGCGCAGCTGGAGCGGGAGAACCGTGAGCTGCGGCGGGCCAACCAGATCTTGAAGTCAGCGGCCAGTTTCTTTGCGGCGGAGCTGGACCGTCC
>NZ_FNET01000027.1 GCF_900100275.1 Lentzea albidocapillata subsp. violacea | reverse complement strand
GCCCGCGACCAGTGCGTCGCGTTCCGCGGAGTCTCCTCCAGCGTCGCGATCACGACATCCTCGACCTGATCCACCGTGATCGACGGCGGCCGGCCTGGCCGCTCCTCATCGACCAGGCCGTCCAGCCGATGCTGAAGAAACCGCCTGCGCCACTTGGTCACCGTGGTCGGGTGCACCCGCAGATCCTCGGCGATCTGCTTACCCGGCACACCATCCGCGCACGCCAGCACGATCCTGCACCGCTGCGCCAGCACCTGCGACGACTTCGCCCGCCGCGCCCACCGCTGCAGCGTCTCCCGCTCCTGCTCGGTCAACGTCACCTCAGCAGGAGGACGTCCAATCCGCGCCATCACCCCACCATAGACTTACCTGGCGGATTTCAGGCGCAGGACACTAGTTCGTTGAAGCCCGCCTGTCGCCTGACAACCCGACGATAGGCGGGTACAAACGGTGCACGGTCGGTGATGGGGTGCATTCGTGACGTCATCATCTTCAGCACGTGCCGTGCTCGCGAGCGCGCTCGTGCTCGGCACCATCGTTTCCGGCCTGGGCGTGGCGAGCGCCCAGACCGAGGCCTCGTCGAACGTCAGACCCGCTGCCTGGGGGCAGTGCGCGGCCGACATCCTCGCCACCCTGCCCGCCTCCGTGACGCCCGAGGAGCGCGCGAAGCTCACCTGCGCCGTTCAGGAAGTGCCCGTCGACCACTCGCGCCCGCGCGGTGAGAAGACCGGCATCGCCATGATGAAGCGCCCCGCGAACGACCCGTCGCGCAAGATCGGCTCGATCTTCCTCAACCCCGGCGGCCCCGGCGGTTCCGGCCTGCTGCGCGGCGCCGTCGCGAAGAACTACTTCCAGCCGTCCGTGCTGGACCGGTTCGACGTCGTCGGCTTCGACCCGCGCGGCGTCGCCCGCAGCGCGCCGATGCGCTGCTTCCGCACCCAGGAGGAGGCCGACTCGGTCAACGAGGGCTGGTACTCCCTGCCCATCACCAAGGCCGAGATCGCGAGCACCATCAAGCAGTCCAAGGCCTACACGGACTACTGCAGGATCAACGCCGGCCCGCTGCTGAACCACATGTCGACCGAAGCGGTCGCACGCGACCTCGACGTCATGCGCGAGGCCGTGGGGGACAAGCAGCTCAACTTCGTCGGCTTCTCGTACGGCACGCTGATCGGCTCGACGTACGCGAATATCTTCCCGCAGCGCACGCGGGCGATGGTGATCGACGGCAACGTCGACCCGCGCCTCCGCCTGACCAACGGCGCGGAGTACGACCGCCAGCGCGCCGACGGCTTCGAGATCGCCCTCGACGCCATGCTGAAGCGCTGCGACTCCGTCGGTGCCGCCAAGTGCGCGTTCGCCGGTGACGCCCGCGGCAAGTTCGAGGCTCTCAAGGTCGCGCTGGGCAAGGCACCCGCGACGTTGCCGGACGGCACGCAGGTCACCCTGTCCGGCCTGGTGGGCCGCGTCGCCGGCGACCTGTACTCGATCGTCCGGATCGCGCCGCTGGCCGCCTGGCTGCAGAACGTCCACCTGGCGCTGAACCCGTCCGCCGCGACCCTCAGCGTCCAGTCCACTGTGGAGCTGGCCGCGCCGCTGAACAACGCCGGCGGCCGCATGGACGTCGACCCGCTGCCCGACACCCCGTACACCGCGGACGACTCGTACTTCGGCGTCAACTGCACCGACAAGCCGTTCTCCCGCACCACCCGCAACTGGGAGAGGACCGCGGCGAAGTGGGAGCGGGAGTCGCCCACGTTCGGCCGCTACCAGGCCGCCGCGGACCTGCTGACCTGCGCCACGTGGCCGACGCGCAACCCGGACCGCTGGATCGGCCCGTGGCACCGCAAGACGAAGAACCCGATCGTCGTCGTGGGCAACTACTACGACCCGGCCACGCAGTACCTGTTCTCGCAGCGCATGGCCAAGCAGCTCGGCAACGCGCGCCTGATCAGCGTCGACGCGTTCGGTCACTGCATCCTGGGCCGCTCGGCGGGCACGGACGCGGCGGTCGCGAAGTACCTGGTGGATCTTGTCGCGCCGGCCGACGGCCAGGTGTTCCAGCCGAACGTTCAGCCGTTCGCCTGACCGGTTCGCCTGAAGCGGTGGCGGTGCTCGTGCAGCACCGCCACCCTCACAGCAGTGCGCTCCTCACGATCAGCACGACGGCACTCGCCCCCGCCACGATCAGCGTGGGAGTCCGGACGCCCTTCGCGTCGAACTTGGCGCGCAACGGCCCCGAAAGCAGGAATCCGGCGACCAGGAACGGGATCAGCAGCACACCGCTCCACAGCTGGTGCGCGGCGACGTTGCCGGTGACGGTCAGGCCGAGGATCGAGACGGCCGAACCCAGCGTGAAGAACGCCGCCAGCGTCGCCCGCACCTCCGGCCCGGCCTGGTTCTGGTAGAGCAACGCGACCATCGGGCCGCCGATCGACGTGGCCGTGCCGAACGAGCCGCTCGCCACGCCGGCGGTGACCAGCGACGGCGGGGTGGGGTGGGGGCGCCAGGAGGTGATCGACAGCAGCACGCACGCCAGCACCGCGGCGCCGACGACCACGCCGAAGCTCTTCGGGTCCAGCGAGTCGACGATCCAGATGCCGACGACCGTGCCCGGCAGGCGGCCGAGCATCGCCCAGCCGACGCCGCGCCAGTCCACGTGGCCGAACTCCCTGGCCAGCGACATGACCGCGTGCGCGCAGGCGATGACCAGGACCGGCACCGGGACGAGCGCCGGGTCCAGCAACGCGAGCAGCGGCACGGCGACCAGGGCCAGTCCGAAGCCGATCAGGCCCTGCAGCAACCCTCCGAAAGCGACGACCACGCCGGCGACCGCCAGCAACCCCCAAGACATAGTTCGCAATGCTATCGACCATTGTTCGCCTGCCGTTGGCCCAGCGCACCTACGCTCCGCGCCATGACCGCGTCCCGTCGTTCCTTCCTGCTCGGCACCGGTGCGACCGCCGCCGCTGCCGCCCTGGTCACGCCTGGTTCCGCCGCCGCTGACAACGTTGTCGGCGGCCGTCCCGACCCCGAGTCGCGGCGATTCACGCTCGCCGTGATCCCGGACACGCAGTACATGTTCGACCTCGACCGAGGCGACTCGGCGCCGTTGAAGGCCACGCTGCAGTACCTGATCGACCGGCGGAGGTCCGAGAACATCGTCTTCGTCAGCCACCTCGGCGACCTCGTCGAGAACGCACGCCAGAGCGAGATCGACGACATCAGCGAGCGGTTCGAGGTGCTCGACCGCCGCCGGATCGGGTACAGCGTGCTCGCGGGCAACCACGACGTGCCGGACTCGCGGCTGGACGACCAGCGCGGCCGCACGCCGTACCTCGACAGGTTCGGGCCGCGGCGGTTCCGCAACTCGCCGACGTTCCGCGGGGCGAGCGCGGACGGCTACAACACCTACCACGTGTTCCGCGCGGCCGGCCAGGAATGGCTGGTGCTCGCGCTGGACTGGCGCATGTCCGCCAAGGGTTTCGAGTGGGCGCGCTCGGTTCTGCAGCAGCACGCCAAGCTGCCGGTCATCCTCACCACGCACGAACTGGTCTACGACGGCGGTGACGGCACCGCCGCGATGTCCGACTACGGCCGCAGGCTGTGGAACGAGCTGATCAAGGACAACGACCAGATCTTCCTGACGCTGAACGGGCACTTCTGGCCGCCCGCCCGGACGACGATGCGCAACACCGCCGGCAACGACGTGCACGTGCACATCGCGAACTACCAGGACCGCTACTACGGCGGCGGCGCGATGATCCGGTTCTACCACTTCGACCTGGACCGCGGTGTGATCGACGTCCGCACCCTGTCGCCGTGGCTGCTCGGCAAGAAGTCGCTCAACCCGCTGGAGCGCAAGGAAACCGAGCTCACCGGCCCGGCCGACCGGTTCAGCGTGCCGATCGACTTCGAGCAGCGGTTCGCCCGTTTCGACCCGCCGGTGCTGCCCGCGCCGCAGCCCGTCCGTGACGTGCTGGTGCGTGGCACGGTCGCGTACTGGCGCCTGGGCGAGGGCCTGAAGGACCTGTCGGGCAACGGGAACGACCTGCGGCAGACCGGCTCGTTGACCGCCTCGGACGACCACAGCCGGCTCGCGCCGTCACACCGTTCGCTGTACTTCGGCAAGGACGGTCACCTGTCCACAGTGGACTCGGCGCCGGTGAACAGGGAGACGTTCGAGCGCGGCTACACCATCGAGCTGTTCCTCAAGCTGCCCACGGACTTCAACCATCCGTGGTGCGGTCTGTTCACGAAGCTCGCGCCCGGTGCCGCGGCCGGCAAGACCGGGGACGACCCGAGCGAGCCGATCGCGACCCTGAACGTCGCCGGTGGCGGCCAGCTGCAGTGGGCGGTGTTCCCGCGCAACCTGCCGGGCATCTCCACGAACTGGGGTCACGAGATGGACTACGAGACGTGGTGGCACATCGCCGTGGTCAACGACGGCGTGCACACCACGCTGTACGTCGACGGATCCCCGTTGCTGCGCAACCCGTCCACGCCCGCGCGCGGCATCTCGACCGCCGGTGACCCGTGGCTCGTCGGCGCCTACGCGTACGACAAGGTCGTCGAGAAGTCGTTGCACGGCTGGATCGGCGACATGCGGATCGTGAACCGGCCGCTGGACCGTGCCGAGTTCATGCGGTCGAGGGCAGCCCGAATCGCGGGAACAGACTGAGGTCGAAGAACGACGAGACGCGCGTGATCCGGCCCTTGCGAATCTCCAGTGTCTGGAGGTTGAACGGCCGGAACACGCCGTCCTCGGCGCGCAGGTAGAGCCCGAACGCGGGCTGGCCGTTCGCTTCGGTGACGATCATCCTGGCGCCGTGGGGGACCGACGGGCACTGGTTCGCGAGGTGCCACGCGACCATGTCCGGGCCCCGGTAGAACTGCGGGTACGGCGGCATCTCCCAGACGACGTCCTGCGCGAACATGCCGATGATCGCCGGGATGTCCTTGGCCTCGAAGGCTTTCACCCACCGGTCGAGCAGCGGCTTGGCCTCCGCCGGTTCGACGACCTCGTCCTCGGTGAGGTCCTTGAGCTGAGCGTGCGCCCGTTGCAGGGCGCTGTTGACGGCCGCCACCGTCATGTCCAGCTCGTCCCCGGTCTCGGCGGCGCTGAGCTTGAGCACGTCGCGCAGGATCAGCACCGCCCGTTGCCTCGGCGGGAGGTGCTGCAACGCCGCGACGAACGCCAGCCGGGTGGACTCGCGTTCGGTGACGATCGCGGCCGGATCGGTCGGGAACGGCTCCAGCCACGGGACCTCGTGGTCCTGGGTGAGCGGGTCTGCCTCGGTGGCCGCCTGGGTGCCGAGCCCGAACGGCAGCGGGCGTCTCGTGCGGCCGTCCAGGGCGGTGAGGCAGACGTTCGTCGCGATCCGGTACAGCCAGGTGCGGACCGACGAGCGGCCCTCGAACTGGCCGTACGCCTTCCACGCGCGCAGGTACGTCTCCTGCACCAGGTCCTCGGCGTCGTGCAGCGAGCCGAGCATCCGGTAGCAGTGCGCGAGAAGCTCCCGCCTGAACGGGTCCGCGGCCGTCGCGAAGTCCACTGTCACTCCCGCACTGTAATCGCGTTGCGGAGCCGGCCGATGAGAATCTCGATGTAGTCCCTGAGTTCGGCCGGTTCGTGCACGTCGAACTCGAAGCCCAGGAACAGCAGGTGGAACACGATCCGTTCGAGCGCGTCGGCGCCCGTGCGCATCAGGCAGGACTGGTCGTCGATCGGTTCCAGCGCCGCGGACATCGGCGTGGTGCGTTCCGCGACCGCCTGCATGGGTGCGTGGATCGTGAGCACCGCCTGGTAGGTGTAGACGCTGGAGGCGACCTGCCGTGACACGAACTCGCCGAGCGACTTCGCGGGCGGTTCGCGGGGCGTGAACCTCGCCGCGAGCGCGGGTTCCTCGGTGATGCGGTCCACCCGGAACGTCCGCCAGTCCTCTTTGGACACGTCCCAGGCGACCAGGTACCACCGGCGGCCGGTGTGCACGAGGCCCTGTGGTTCCGCCAGCCGTTTCGCGGGCTCGCCCTGCGTCGGGGCGTAGGTGAACCGCAGCTGCTGGTGGTCGCGGCAGGCGGCGGCGATGATCGTGAGCGTCTCCGGGTCGACCGTGGGGCCCGCGGCCGGCAGGGCGGTGGTGTGCGCCTGAAGTGCCTGCACGCGCCGCCGCAACCTCGTCGGCAGCACCTGTTCGAGCTTGGTGAGGGCACGGATCGACGTCTCCTCGATGCCCGCGATGGAACCGTTCGCCGCCGTCCTCAGTCCGACCGCGACGGCGACCGCCTCGTCGTCGTCGAGCAGGAGCGGCGGGAGTTCCGCGCCCGCCCCGAGCTGGTAGCCGCCGGCCGCGCCGGGCAGTGACGTGACGGGATAGCCGAGGCTGCGCAACTTGTCCACGTCGCGGCGGATCGTGCGCACGTCGACGCTGAGCCGGTCGGCGAGCTCCGGGCCCGTCCAGTCACGCCGCACCTGCAACAGGGACAGGAGCTTCAGCAGTCGTGCGGACGTCTCCAGCATGTGGGGAAGTCTAGATTCCGTTGCGGACAACGGCCTGCGGTGGTTAAGGTTCTCGTCATGACTGCCGGGTCGGCCTTGTGCCGTGAGCGGAACGGTTGCCCGGCCCTGACTTGATCAGGGCCCCTCCAGCCCCGCGCCTATCTGCTTTGTGGGATACGCGCTCAGGGAGAGGAGGTGATGCGCAATGCTTCCCAACGTTGGTGATGTCTTTTCGGGGAAGGTCGTCTCGACCGTTCCCTTCGGTTCGTTCATCGAGCACCCCGCCGGTGCACATGGGCTCCTGCACGGCCGGCAGGCCGAGGTCGGTGCTTCGGTGCAGGTGAAGGTGCTCGCGGTGGACGCCGAGCAGCAGCGGTTCAGCCTGGAGCTGGCGTGAGTTGAGTGCTCGGGCAGAGGCGCCCTGCCCGGGCTTTCTCACGGTTTCCGGTAGTCCGCGCATTCGCCGGTCAGGCGGTCGTGCAGGGTCTTGCGGTGCCCCTCTTCGAGGGGTGCCGGACCGAGCGCGTCCGCTGGGCTGGTGACGTCGTGCAACAGCCGGTACAGCACGACATCCGTTGCGGTGTAAAGCCAATCGTCCGCCTTGCCGGGCGGCGCGGCGGGTCCGAGCATGTTCTCGAACCACGCGGGGAACAGCAGATCACGTGCCACCGCGTCCTCGATGCGCGCGCGGATCAGCTGTCGTGTGTGCGCGATGGCCTCGTTGCCGGCCGACTTGGCGACGGTGTCCTTGGCATGCGTGTCGTCGTCCGGGGCTTCCGGGCGTTTCCGGTCCGAGATGGACCGCCACTGCTTGTAGTTCTTGCGCCACAACGCTTCCGCCGTGGGCGGGAGGTGCGTCAGGGCCTCGGCCGCGTCGATCGCCTGCAGGGCCAGCCGGTCGTACTCGGCGATGGCCTTGCGCGTGTCCTTGGCTTCCTGCGGGGTGAAAGCCCTGCGGGCGTAGGCTTCCTGGCCCTTGAGGATCTTGGCGAGCTGTGCCTCGTCGATCTCGGGCCAGTCGTCGAAGTTCGCCTTCCGGGTCTCGCCCGCCCGGACCTTCCGGTTCAGTGCCACCAGAAGACGTTCCAGGCGGTGGACGCTCTCCGCGAGCTCGGTGACGCGGTCGTCGGTCCTGGTGAGCTTGCGCGCGGTGTCCTTGAGCTGGTTCGCCTGGCTGAGCTGGTCGTGCGCCGCGTCGGTCTGGGCGTGGTCGATGCGGGTCTCCAGCGACTTCAGTTCCTTCTTGAGCCGCTCGACCTTGCCGTCCAGTGCCTTGACCGGGTCGATGTTCATCTGAGCGTCCTCCAGGCCCACCAGGCGATGCCCGCCGCGGTGATGAGTGTCGCCCAGCCGCCGGCCAGCGGGGTCAGGAGGGTGGCGCCCAGCGCCGCGGTGATCGCGGTGGTCCTGGCCCGCGGTTCGAAGATCCGGCGGCCCGCCGGATCCACCAGGACCGACGCGGCCGTGGCCACCGCCACCAGGAGCGAGAGCAGCGACCAGGCGTCGAACCAGCCCACGGCGACGATCAGCGCCGCGGCGGTGGTGGCGGTGGCGATCGCGCGGTTCGGGGTGGTCAGCCTGGCCGCCTCGACGTCCCTGCGGGCCTGCATGACCGCTTCCACCTCGGCGTTCGTGGTGGTGAGGAGGGACTGGAAGTCCGGGCTGCCAGGGCCTGCGGACCGAAGGACTCGCAGGGCTGTTCGCAGGGACTGCTGGCGGTCGGCCAGGCGAGCGAACTGATCGGCTGCCATGCCCCGAAATCGTGATCAAGCTCGGTGGGCGGGGCTAGGCCTGTGAGGGGAGTTGGTCCGGTTGCCGGATCAACTTCCCTCACTCGGCCTAACGATCCTCAGGGTTTCCTGCGCGCCCCGTCCGGCCAGACGACCTCGATCGGCACGCCGGAGGCGCGGGCCTGCTCCACCACGTCCGCCGTGCCGCCCCTGCCCTGGGCCGGGACGCCGTCCCACACCGCCACCAGGAGCTCGACGGAGGCGAGCATGCGTTCGTTGGCCGCCACGTAGGCCTGCCGTCCGCTCGACATGTGCGGGAGGACGCTGACGACCGTGGCGGCGGCGCGGAGCTCGTCGTAGTCGGCCACCTGGTGCGGTTTCAGGCGGTCGCGGTAGTCCAGAGCGGGCAGGACCACCTCCACCTCACCGCCCAGTGCCAGCACGGCCCTGGCGAAGACCTGGTCGGCTCCCGGGGCCAGGCAGGTCACGCCCACCAGGGTGGTGCCCAGCCGTTCCAGGGCCTCCGTGATGGCGGCCTGGACGGCTGGGACGCACTCCGGGACCAGGTTGCTGTGCCCGGTGATGCCTACGCGCATCAAGCGGTCCGGATCGCTCTGATCGCGTCCCTGGTGTCCTGCACGGCGGGGATGTGGCGGTGCCGTGCCGCTTCCTTCGCGAAGTCCTCGAGCTTGCGCAGGACTCGGCCCGAGGAGAGCTTCGCCGCCGTCGGCAGGACCTCGTTGATCAACCCGCACGCTGCCTCCGGGTCTCCCGCGACCATTTTGGTGCGCGCCAGTCCGATCACGTCGAAGGCGCGGTTGCGCACCTTGGACGGGTCCCGCAGTGCCAGGGCCCGCCGGATGTGTTGTTCGGCGAACACGGCCTGGGACGGGTCGTGCAGGGCGAGGTCGCGGCAGCGGGCGCCGATGACGCCCTCGAGCTCGGCCTCGTCGAAGTTGTGCAGGTAGCGCGGCTCGTTGTCCGCGACCCGCTGGGCGAAGCTCTCCTGCGCCATGCCCACGGCCTGGTGGAACTCACGGGTCTTGCCCATGCTCGCGTAGGCCCAGGCCTCGCGGGTGAGCAGGAGCGCCCTGAGCGTCGGGGTGCCGGTGCGGCGGGTGCCGTACTGGCCCAGCTGGACCAGCTCCAGGCCGTCCTCGGGGCGGCCCAGGTCGAACATCTGCCGCGCCATGGCGGCCAGGCACAGCGCCGCGAAGCCGTCGTTGTGGCCGGCCTTGGCCATGCGGATGGCCAGCACGTAGTAGCGCTGGGCCGCGTTGTGCAGGCCGGCGTCGAACGACATACTCGCCGCCACCTTCGACAGTTCCGCGCCTATGAAGAACGCGCGTTCCGTCGTCGGGCCGGACGGTGCCCGGCCCAGGCGTTCGGCCAGCTCGTCCAGCTGACCCAGGACGGCCTTGCGGGCCAGTCCGTAGCCGCCCCGGCCACCCCAGCCGCGCAGCCCGTCCGCCACGCGTTGCAACGCGAAGAGCTCCTCCTCGCTGATCGCCGAGTGCGACGACCACTTCGACAGGTTCTGCAGGGGGTGCAACCACCGCTGCAGCGGCTCGACCAGTGCGGAACCCACCGTCACCGCGGCGGCTCCGGTGAGCGCCGCTCGTCTGCTGATCGCCAAGTCGCTCCTCGCCGTCTCCTCGACCGAACGGGCAATGCTCGTCGCCTCCCAGGGGGCGGCGAGCACGTCTGGCGGGCCCGTATCGGGTGAGCCCACCTGAGCTGGGATGACGACGCGGTCGAACCACAGTCGTTCGCCCGGTACACCGAGCACCAGCGCGAAGTGGCGCAGCCGGTCGAGCCGGTCGATCTGGTTCTCGCCCGACTCGTAACGCGAGAGCTGCGCCTGGCTGATGCCGAGCCACGCCGCCATACGGTCCTGCGTGACCCGGCTGAGGTGCCGGGGGTGGTGCCGGTACGCGGAGATCAGCGCACCCATGTCGCGGTCGTTGCATGCGGCGGCGATCGCGGGGTGGTCCCAGAAGTCGTTGGGGACCTCAGGTGGTCCGTGCACGTCCGCACGAGCGTTGCGGCGGCACCGGTGACACAGCCGATCGGAGTTGTCGGCGGCGATGAACGCCCCACACGGGCAAGCGCGTCTGGATTTGGGTCTCGCTGCATCCATCGGCCTCGCCCCCGTCACTGAGCGTTTCCCCAGTGTACGGACGTGTGATCGTCAGTCCATCCATCTCATGCATAAGACGTAATGGGTTCGCGTGTCGCAGTCCGGGTACCTCCACCCGGTGGATGAGCTTCATACGTCCGCTGCATGGGGCCCATGCAGCAGGCGAGTGGTGTTGGCGGGAAGTGAGAAGGACCCTGCACAACGTCAGGCTGCGGGTGGATCCCCGTGGCTTGACCAGTGCCTGACCCACCAACGGGGAGGACAACCGCCGATGAGCCTCACGACCGCGGAGACCGGCACGGCCGGGATCCCACAGAACAGAGGACACGCACGGGCGATCGGGGAGGCCGTCGCGGGCTACCGGTTGCTCGGCTGGCAGGTGACCGTCACCGAGCAGGGTGTGTTCCTGCCCCTGGGTCCCGCCACGACAGCCTTGGCGATGCCGGCGCGGATCGGGTCGCGAGTCCTGGCCGACCTGAAGTCGCGGATGCTCGCCGGACCGGTCACGGTGATCCCCGGCCCCCGCGAACACTGGATCTTCCTCGCCGAACTGGTGGCGTTGCTGCCCACGCACCTGAAGGCGCCGCCGGAGGTCCAGTTCGTGCGATCGCCGCACCGGATCGCGCTCCCGCCGACGATGACCAGGTACGGATCGCTGCGCTGGGCGAACCCGCCGTCGCACTCGCGGCACTGGTTCCCGCCGTTCACCGCCGTGCTGGCGCTGGCCCGGCAGGCCGCCGCGGAGGACCAGCGCCGATAATCGGTCCTCGTGGATCGTCGTTCAGTGTTGTTGTGTGGGCTCGCTGCCGCCTTGAGCGCCTGTGGCGAGCCCGCTCCTCGCAAGACGGGTGGTGCCGGCACCGCCCGGCCAGGAGACCGTGTCGTCGCCGTCTCCTCGGTGCCCGACGGCTCCGGCGTGCTGGTGGACATGCCCGGCAACGCCCAGCTGTTGGTCGTGCAACCTCGATCGGGTGAATTCCGTGCCTTCAACCCGGCCTGCCCGCACGTGGGTTCGATGGTCAACCCGCCTGCCCGCGGCGTGATCACCTGCCCGTTGCACGGAAGCACCTTCGACGCCTCGACCGGCGCTGTCCGCAAAGGACCCGCGGAATCGGGTCTCGCCGAGGTCGCCCTCGTCCGTTCCGGAGACGATCTGGTGCTCGGCTGAGACCTGTGCGTTCGCTGTGCATCCGGCTTCTCGCTGAACTCTCGCGGACCTGTTCGCGTAATGCTGTGGTGTGACCCCGAACACCCACCACCACGGAGGATCGGTCGTGAACACCGAAAGCCTGGTCAGCAGGCGCGCGGCGCTGTGCGGAATCGCGGTTGCGCTCGCCGTGCCCAGCGGACTCGTGACGGCGTGCAGTTCCACCCCGACCTCGACCGGATCCGGAACCACACCCACCCAGGGCGGTTCGACCCCGACGGGATCCGCCGGGACCAGCGGCACCGCGCTCGTCGCCCTGGCCGACGTGCCCGAGGGCGGCGGGGCCGTCGTCGACGCACCCGGCGGCAAGAAGATCGTCGTCGCCCGGATCTCCGCCACCGAGGTGAAGGCCTACGACGCGACGTGCCCGCATCAGGGTTCGATGGTCGCGGAGCCTTCCGGCGGCACCATCACCTGTCCTTCGCACGGCAGCCAGTTCGGTGCCTCCGACGGCGCGGTGAAGAAGGGGCCGGCGACGACCGGGCTGCGTGCGGTCTCGGTGAAGGTCGACGGCGACCAAGTGGTCCTGACCTGACCCTTTCTGTTTTTGTCGGACCGCGTCGATAGTCTGGACGGCGTGGCAGATCCCTCGACGTATCGCCCTGCTGTGGGCACGATTCCGGAGGCTCCCGGCGTCTACAGGTTCCGCGACGCCGGTGGCCGGGTCGTGTACGTCGGCAAGGCGAAGAGCTTGCGCGGCAGGCTGAACTCGTACTTCGCGGATCTGGCCGGGCTGCACCCGCGTACGCGCCAGATGGTGACGACGGCGGCCTCCGTCGAGTGGACGGTGGTCACCACCGAGGTCGAGGCGCTGCAGCTCGAATACAACTGGATCAAGGAGTTCGACCCCCGCTTCAACGTCCGGTACCGCGACGACAAGTCGTACCCGGTGCTGGCCGTCACGCTGCACGAGGACTATCCGCGCCTGCACGTGTACCGCGGCCCGCGCAAGAAGGGCGTGCGCTACTTCGGGCCGTTCGCCCACGCCTGGGCCATCCGCGAGACGCTCGACCTGCTGCTGCGCGTGTTCCCCGCGCGCACGTGCTCGGCGGGCGTTTTCAAGCGGCACAACCAGATCGGCCGCCCGTGCCTGCTCGGGTACATCGACAAGTGCTCGGCGCCGTGCGTGGGCAAGGTGTCGGCCGACGAGCACCGCGACATCGTGCTCGACTTCTGCGACTTCCTGGCGGGCAAGACCGACCACATGGTCCGCCGCCTGGAGCGCGAGATGCTGCAGGCGTCGGATGAGCTGGAGTTCGAACGCGCCGCGCGGCTGCGCGACGACCTGGGCGCGTTGCGCCGCGCGATGGAGAAGCAGGCCGTCGTGCTGGGCGACGGCACGGACGCCGACGTGATGGCGTTCGCGCAGGACGAGCTGGAGGTCTCGGTCCAGGTCTTCCACGTGCGCGGCGGCCGTGTCCGCGGTCAGCGGGGCTGGGTGCTCGACAAGGTGGAGGCCCTCGACGACGGCGGGCTCGTCGACCAGTTCATCATGCAGTTCTACGGCGACAACACCGAGAACACCCCGCGCGAGGTGCTGGTCCCGGTGCTGCCGGACGACGCCCCGGCCCTGGAAGCCCTGCTGTCCGAGCAACGAGGTTCGCGAGTGGTCCTGCGCGTCCCGCAACGCGGCGACAAGCGGGCCCTGATGGAAACGGTGGCGCGCAACGCCTCCGAGGCCTTCGCCCAGCACAAGCTCCGCCGGGCGGGCGACCTCACCGCCCGCTCCGCCGCACTGCAGGAAATCCAGGACGCCCTGTCCCTGGACACCGCGCCGCTGCGCATCGAGTGCATCGACATCAGCCACGTCCAGGGCACCGACGTGGTGGCGTCCCTGGTGGTGTTCGAGGACGGCCTGGCCCGCAAGTCCGAATACCGCCGCTTCGCCGTCCGCGAGGCAGCCACCGAGGGCGACGTCGCCTCGATAGCCGAGGTGGTCCGCCGCCGCTTCCAGGCCATGCTGCGCGAAACCGCGTCCGGCGGCCCCAACCCCGGCATAGACCCGGACACCGGCAAACTCCGCAAGTTCGCCTACCCGCCCAACCTCCTGGTGGTGGACGGCGCGGGCCCGCAGGCCGCCGCGGCCTCCGACGTCCTGGCCGAACTGGGCATCACCGACGTGGCAGTCGTGGGCCTGGCCAAACGCCTCGAAGAGGTCTGGGTCCCGGGCGAGCAGGACCCGGTGATCCTCCCGCGCACCAGCGACGCCCTGTACCTGCTCCAACGAGTCCGCGACGAGGCCCACCGCTTCGCCATCGCCTACCACCGCCAGAAGCGCTCGAAGCGCATGACCACCTCGGCCCTCGACGAGGTACCGGGCCTCGGCGAGACCCGCAAAGCCGCGCTGCTCAAGCACTTCGGCTCGGTGCGGAAGCTGCGACAGGCCACAGTGGACGAGATCAGCGACGTGCCGGGGGTGGGCCGTCGCACCGCGGAGGCCGTGGTGGCGACGCTGGCCTCGTCGGGCGGGAACTCCTGATGGGACAGGAGCCGGCTCGCTTCACGGAGCAGGCGGGAGGTCCGGCGCCGGTGGCAGCCGAGTTCGAGGGCCTGGCCGAAGCCGTGACGCTGCGGCCGTTGCCCACGTCCGTCGAGGAGTTGCTGACCGAGCTTCAGGCTGCGCCGCGCCCGGTCGCGCATCTGCGGGCCGTGTACGGCGCGGCCACCCACGACACCGGGACGATGTTGCACCCTAAGCGAGTTGTCCGGTCCGGGCTCGGTGCACGAGTCGGCGGGCCACGAGCTGCAGCGAGCGGGGCCGAGGAGCGGCTGGCTCGGTTCGCGTGGACACGCAGATCGTGTTCGGCGTTCCGGTCGAGCTACCCGGTCGCGGGGTGAGCGCGGTGCCTCTCACCCGCCCCACCCGCCGCACCGGTCACGCTCGCACTGCGAACGTTCCGCGGACCGGGTGAGGATCGTGACCACGACCACGACGCGCCCCGTCAACCGGGGAACCTGCGGCACGTGAGGGTCGTTCCGGTGGAGACTCTCCAAGGGCGCGTCCGGTCGTGGCGTGACCCAACATCGAGCTTGCCCAAACGAGAGCGGCACAGTCGCGCTCATGAACAGGTAACGGAGTCGTAGTCGTGAACGCGGAGAAGTCCGGCATCGAAGTCGCCGTGGTGACCGGGCTGTCCGGTGCGGGCCGCAGCACCGCGGCCAAGTGCCTGGAGGACCTCGGCTGGTTCGTCGTCGACAACCTGCCCCCGGAACTCATCGCCACCATGGTCGAGCTCGGCGCCCAGGCGCGCGGGGCGATCACCCGGGTCGCGGTCGTCATGGACGTGCGCAGCCGCGCGTTCACCGAGGACCTGGCCGCCATCATCAAGGACCTCGACGCGCGTGGGTACAAGCCGCGCGTGCTGTTCCTCGAAGCCACCGACGCCGTGCTGATCCGGCGCTTCGAGGCGGTGCGGCGCGGTCACCCCATGCAGGGGGACGGGCGGCTGCAGGACGGCATCGAGGCCGAGCGGATCCTGCTGACGCCGCTCAAGCAGGAGGCCGACCTCGTGGTCGACACGTCCGCGCTGAGCATCCACCAGCTGCGGGCCAAGATCGAGGACACGTTCGGCAGCGAAATGGCCAGCCGGACCAGGGTCACGGTGCTGAGCTTCGGGTACAAGTACGGGCTGCCGATGGACGCCGACCTCGTCATGGACGTGCGGTTCCTGCCGAACCCGTTCTGGATCCCGGAGCTCAGGGAACAGACGGGGCTCGATGGTGAGGTGCGCAACTACGTGCTGTCCCAGGAGGGCGCGGACGAGTTCCTTGATCGGTACCACGAGCTGCTCAGGCTCATCGGTGCCGGCTATCGGCGTGAGGGCAAGCGCTACCTGACGCTCGCGATCGGGTGCACCGGCGGCAAGCACCGCAGTGTCGCCCTGAGCGAAGAGCTGGCCGGGCGGCTGGCAAGCGAGGACGGCACGGCCGTGAAGGTCGTGCACAGGGATCTGGGACGTGAATGACGAAGTTGAAAGCTGTTGCTTTGGGCGGCGGCCACGGGCTGCACGCGACGCTGAGTGCGTTGAAGCAGGTCACCGACGACGTGACGGCCGTGGTGACCGTCGCGGACGACGGGGGGTCGTCGGGGCGGCTGCGGCGCGAGCTCGCCGACCTGCTGCCGCCCGGTGACCTGCGTAAGGCCATGGCTGCGCTGGCGGGGGACGACGAGGCCAGCCGGCGGTGGACGTCGCTGTTCAAGCACCGCTTCGGCGGCACCGGGGCGCTCGCGGGGCACGCGGTCGGCAACCTGGTGATCGCCGGGCTGCTCGAGCAGCTCGGCGACCCCGTCGCGGTGCTCGACCTCACCAGCAGGCTGCTCGGCGTCACAGGCCGGGTGCTGCCGATGTCGAACGATCCGCTCGACATCGAGGCGGACGTCGTCGGCTTGGACGAGGACGAGACGGACGTGCGGCGGATCCGGGGGCAGGTCGCCATCGCGACCACTCCGGGACTGGTGCAGCGCATCCGGTTGACAGCCCCGAACGGGCGACCTGCCGGCTGTCCGGAAGCAGTACAGGCTGTACTTGACGCCGATGTCGTGGTACTCGGCCCCGGATCATGGTTCACCAGCGTCTTGCCGCATCTGCTGGTGCCCGAACTGCACGACGCGCTCGTGCACACGCGGGCCAAAAAGGTGCTCGTGCTCAATCTCGTCCCCCAACCGGGTGAAACCGCTGGTTTCTCTCCGGAGCGGCATTTGGACGTAGTCTGCGAACACGCACCCAAGCTGAAGGTGGACGCGGTGATCGCCGACGTCGACTCGGTCCCCACCCCGGACCGGTTGACGCGAGCCGCCTCGGCACTGGGTGCGCGTACGCATCTGGCCAAGATCGCCGCACCGGACGCCGCAGAACGGCATGATCCGGAGGCACTTGCCGGTTGCCTGAGGCAAGTGGTCGTGGAGACCGGAGTGGGAGGGACTGGCCAGTGGCGATGACGTCGGCGGTCAAGGACGAGCTGAGCAGGCTCGCGGTATCCAAGACCTGTTGCCGCCGCGCGGAGGTGTCCTCCCTGCTCAGGTTCGCCGGCGGCCTGCACATCGTGTCCGGCCGGGTCGTCGTCGAGGCCGAGCTCGACCTGGGTTCCGCAGCCCGCAGGCTGCTCAAGGAGATCCAGGCGCTCTACGGCCACCACGCCGAGGTCTTCACGATCCAGTCGAACGGCCTGCGCAAGGGCACCCGGTACGTCGTCCGCGTGGTCAAGGACGGCGAGGGTCTCGCCCGGCAGACCGGTCTGCTCGACCCGCGTGGCCGCCCGGTGCGCGGCCTGCCCGCGCCGGTCGTGTCCGGTGGCGTCTGCGACGCCGAAGCCGCGTGGCGCGGTGCCTTCCTGGCGCACGGCTCGCTGACCGAACCCGGTCGCAGCTCGTCGCTGGAGATCACCTGCCCCGGCCCTGAGGCGGCGCTCGCGCTGGTCGGCGCGGCACGCCGGATGGGCATCTCGTCCAAGTCGCGCGAGGTCCGCGGAGCCGAACGCGTGGTGATAAGGGACGGCGACGCCATCGGGGCGATGCTGACCAAGCTCGGCGCGCACGACAGCGTGATGGCGTGGGAAGAACGCCGGATGCGGCGTGAGGTCCGCGCGACCGCGAACAGGCTGGCGAACTTCGACGACGCGAACCTGCGCCGCTCGGCCCGCGCGGCCGTGGCGGCGGCCGCACGGGTCGCCCGTGCGCTGGAGATCCTCGGCCCGGAGGCACCGGACCACCTGGCCGCCGCCGGGCAGCTGCGCCTCGCGCACCGCCAGGCGTCGCTGGAGGAGCTGGGTCAGCTGTCGGACCCGCAGATGACCAAGGACGCGGTGGCAGGCCGGATAAGGCGTCTGCTGGCCATGGCGGACAAGCGGGCCAAGGACCTGGGGCTGCCGGACACCGAGTCCGCGGTCACGGCGGAGATGCTCGAAGCAGAGGTCTAGGGTCTGCCGCGTTCGGCTGGCTCGGGTCAGATCATCCCGAGCTGGCTGAGCAGCGGCGTGGCGAGCGTGCGCGAGTACATGTTGGTCACGTGGTTGTTGCGGTACACCACGACGTTGCCCACCACGGCGGGGCAGACTTCGTCACGGCAGTACCACGGCGTCAGGTCGACGATCTTGGTGCTGGGGAACCCGGCCGCCGCTTCCACGAGCGGGTCTCCGGCGCCGGCGAACGCCTCGGCGCGAGGAGTCCCGCAGGCGGCCACGTCACTGCGGTTGCGTTCGAGGCATCGCGGGACCTGGCCGTCCGGCCGGGGCAGGTCCTTGACGACGGCGACCGGGATGTTCGCGGCCTTGAGCGACCCCAGCATCTCCCGGTAGCCGCGCAGCATTTCCTCGCGGGAGGCCCAGGTCCATTTCAGGTCGCTTTGGTAGGCCTCACGGGTCATGCCCGACAACACCACGAGGTCCGGCTTCGCAGCCTTCACCCGCTCAAGCACGGCGAGGTTCTGGTCCGAGCAGACGGTGAACGGCCAGCCCGCCTCTGACGGCGGCACCGTGGTGAACGGGCAGCCGTTGCGGGTCATGGTCCTGACCTTCCACTGACCCCGGCCGTGACCCTCGGCGAAGTCGATCAGCGGGGTGCTGTACTGCGCCGCGTGCGAGTCGCCGAGCAGTATGACGGTCTTCGGCGCCGTCGCCTCACCCCACGAGCAGGCGTTGTCCGGGAACGTCAGCAGGTAGACGTGGCAGTCGCCGCGGCCGCGGTACGGGCCGTCCTCGTTCGCGATGGCCGGGTCGGGGACGAGCGGCACGCGCGCCGGAGCCGGCACCGGGTCGCGCGGATCGAGCGCCATGGCGCCGGGGTGGTCTGCGTCCAGCGCCGACGTGCCCGCGAGCCGGTCCAGCGTGCGCACGGAGGTGTACCAGGGGACCGAGGCAGCGACCACCGAGACGACCACGAGCACGGCGCCGAAGGCGTAGGTGCCACGGCGGCGGCCGAACCTGTTGCGGCGGAACGGGTCCTCGACGAACCGCTTGGACGCCGCGGCGAACGCGAGGCTCAGCACCGCGGCGACGAGCATCTCCTTCTTGGACAGCTGCTCGTTGTCGCTCAGTTCGAGCAGTACGACGATGACCGGCCAATGCCACAGATAGAGGCTGTAGGAGATGTCGCCGAGGTAGCGCGCCGGCCGCATGCCCAGCATGCGTCCGAGCAGCGTGTCCGTGGCGATCAGCATGGCCGCCGTGCCGAGCACCGGCACCGCCGCCACCCAGCCTGGGAACTGCAGGTCGGTCGTGTAGTAGACGGCGCTGAACGCCACGGCGGCGAAACCCAGCCAGCCGAGCAGTTCGCGGGCCGCGCGGCCGAGCGACACGCGGTGCAGCACCATCGCGGCCAGACCGCCGACGCCGAGCTCCCACATGCGGGTCGGCGTCACGAAGTACGCGGCGCCGTGGTCGATGCGGGTGTAGACGACCGAGAACACGAACGAGGCAACGGTCACCACGGCGATGGCCACCGCCGCGTACCGCACCGCGCGGCTGTCGAACCGGCGGGCGAGCGCGGCGCTCGCGATCAGCAGCAGGGGGATGACCAGGTAGAACTGCTCCTCGACCGCCAACGACCAGAAGTGCTGCACTGGCGAGGCGCCCGCGGTGGCGTGCCCGTAGTCGTTGGACAGGAACGCGAGCAGCCAGTTCTGCGCGTTCAGCGCGGAGCCGACGGCCTCACGCATGATCTTGGGCCACTGCGACTGGGGAAGCAGCAGCACGACGGCGGCCACGGTGGCGAGCAGCGTCACGGTCGCGGCGGGCAGCAGGCGGCGGATGCGGCGCGCGTAGAAGTCGCGCAGGCTCACGGTGCCAGAGCGGCGCACTTCGCCGGTCAGTGTGCCGATGATCAGGAAGCCGGAGATGACGAAGAAGACGTCGACGCCGACGAAACCGCCCGGCAGCCACGCCGGCCGCAGGTGGTAGAGCAGCACGATGCCGACGGCGAGCGCGCGCAGGCCCTGGATGTCCCCTCTCAGCGCGTGCTGGGGGCGCTGAGGATCGGGCGCCAGGGCCGCCCGCTCAGCGGACATCGTCGCCACAGGTGACTCCTCGTGGAGAGTGCTGCGGAACGGTTCCGCGTTCGAGGCGCGGATGCTAACCCGGTCACGGCAACTGCAGCCCCAGTTGATGACCTTTTGTAACCGAAGCCACCTGGCCTGGGGTTTTAGTTGATCAGGGCGTCTGACGGCCCGCCCACACGGCGAGCTGGGCCCGCGACCGCAGCCCCAGCTTGGACCGCGCGTGCGTGACGTGCCGGGCGACCGTGTGCGGTGAGATGCCGAGCCGCTGCCCGATCTGCCGGTTCGTCAGCCCTTCCGCCACCAGCGTCGCCACGTGCAGCTCGCGTGCGGAGACCAGCCCGTCGCCACCGGCGTGCGGGCGCGCGGTCAGGGCGTAGGAAATGGCCTGTGCCAACGACATCCGCTCGCCCGCCGACTCGGCGGCGCGCAGGCGCGCCGCCGTGATGCGTTCGCGGCACACGGCTCGTGCCTCGTCCAGCAGCGTTTGCCAGTACGGCTCGGCGCGGAAGTCGTAGCGGGTGCGGACGGCGGCGGCCGACACGAGCAGTGAGAGGGCGCGTTCGTCGTCGGAACCGACGCCGACCAAGCCCAGTGCGAGCCCTTCCAGGTCGTAGTACTGGTCCATCGGGTGTTCGGAACCTACTTCGAGGCTCTCGCGGAACAGGTCGACTGCCTCGGCGAAGCTGTTGCGCGCCAACGCGATCGCGCCTGCTGTGTGCAGGACCGGGTTCAGCATGTGCGGCAGGCCGATCAGGCGGGTCAGCGTCAGCGCCTCGCGGACCAGCGGAGCGGCCCGGTCCGCGAAACCGTGCTGTACCAACGTCCAGCCGTAGGAGTTCAGCAGGATGGCGCGTGCGAGCTTGTCGTCCGATTCGTGCAGGAGTGCGGCGGCCTCGTCGAACAGTTGCCAGGCCAGCTCGGGGTTGCCGGTGTGGGCTTCGGCGGACGCGAGCACCTCCAGCGCGCGGGCCGTCGTGCCGGGGCGGCGGGCGTCGGCGCGTTCGATCGCCAGCGACTCCTCGGCGAACCGGCGGGTCACGTGCCAGCCGCCGCGCACCCGGTGGTGCATCGCCGCCAGCACCGCGAGCACGCTGCGGTACGCCTGTGGCATCGGCCGGGACAGTGCCTGGTGCAGCAGTTCGGTGGTGGCGCCGCGAGGGCCGTGCGGGGTCGAGGTCCAGGCCGTCGCGACGATCGCGAGCGCGTGCCGCGACCAGTCGCCGGTCTGCGCGGTGCGTTTCGCGGCCAGTGCGAGCAGGCCGACGTTGCGGTCCAAGCGCAGCACGACGGGCGGTGACGGGAAGAACGACGAGATCTCCGGTTCCACGACCGAACACACCCACTCGACGACACGGTCGGCCACGAGAGAGATGTCGGCGTGCGCGATAGCGCGCTCGTGGCAGTAGAGGCGGACCGATTCGAGCTGACGGAACGTCGTGTGGCCGCCGACCCGGTCGACCACCAGCAGCGACTTCTGCTCGAGACCGGTCAGCAGTTCCAGTGCGTCGGGAACACCGCACACCGCGCTCGCCGCCCCGAGGTCGAACGGCACGCCCAGCACGGCGAGCCGGCGTGACGCCGCCTGCTCCTCCTCCGACAGCAGGTCGTAGCTCCAGCCGATCGCGGTCCGCAGCGTGCGGTGCCGGTCCTCGGCGGCGCGCGGCCCGCCGGTCAGCAACGCGAGCCGGTCGCCAAGGCGGGCAAGGATGTCTGCGGGGGAGAGCACGGTGATGCGCCGCGCGGCCAGTTCGATCGCCAGCGGCATGCCGTCCAGGGAACGGCACACTGCGACGACGTCGGCGACGTTCGTGGCGTCCACCTCGAACGAGCGGTCCACCGACACCGCGCGATCGCGGAAGAGGACCACCGCGTCGTAACGCAGGGCCTCGGTGACGTCGGCCTCGGCGGGTGGCAGTTCCAGCTCGCCGACCGCGAAGACCTGTTCCCCGGCAAGGCGAAGAGGCTCCCGCGACGTCACCAGGACGCGCAGCCGCGGGCAGGACGCCAGCAGCTCCGACACCACGCCGGCGACGTCGGCCAGCAGGTGCTCGCAGTTGTCGAGCACGAGCAACGGCCGCCGGTGCCGCTCGATCTCGGCGACCACCGCGTCACGCACCGAGCGGTTCGGCAACGGGTGGGCGCCGACCGCCGTGTAGACGGCCTGGACCGCGTCGGACACCGGCGCCAACGCCGCCCACCACGTCTGGTCAGCGCGTCTGGCCACGTGCTGGACGGCCAGCCTGGTCTTGCCGGCGCCCGCCGGACCGACCAGCGAGACGAGACGTGCCGTCTCGCGTGCCAGCGAGGCCAGTTCCTCGCGGCGGCCCACGAACGTGTCCAGCGGCGCCGGGAGAGCCGAGTCGTGCGGGGAGTCCTCGCGTGCCGAGCTGCGTTCGCGGTACGCGCGTTGACGGCAGGCGTTGGAGCAGTAGCGTCGGCCCGCGACCGCTTCGGGAAGCGGGTTTCCACATGTCACGCAGGCGGCGGTGGCCGTCATGACCATTGACCGTACCCGGCGCGTAACGGTCCGTAACACCCGCTGTTTCGGGGTATTGAACGGTCCTCCCGGGTGTCGCCAGGATCGGTCCATGACAGCACAGGACAGACCGGCGGCGTCGCTCGTGCCGCCCCAGGACCGGGCCGTCGTCGACGAGTGGCTCGCCCGGATCACGGCCGTCGTCGGCGGGGACGCGCAGGAGACCGGTCCGGAGGCCTGCCGCACTGCCGCGGAGGCCGCGGAGGAGCTGAGCGCGTACCTCTGGATGCTCCGCGCGCTGCGCCGCCGAACGGCCTAGTCAGGGGCCGATTTTCTGGCTCGATCAAGAGATACTCACTATCCCTGTGACCAGGGACGCAGTTCGGCAGATAGGGTGGGCTTGTTCCTACCAAGCTGAACGCAAGGAGTCAGTCGTGACGGTTCGTGTAGGTGTCAACGGTTTCGGTCGGATCGGGCGCAATTTCTTCCGCGCCGTGAGGGCCGGCGGCCACGACATCGAGATCGTCGCGTTCAACGACCTCGGTGACGTCGCCACCATGGCCCACCTGCTGAAGTACGACAGCATCCTCGGTCGTCTGGACGCCGACGTGCAGGTCACCGACGAGGGCATCTCCGTCGACGGCAAGGTCATCAAGGCCCTCGCCGAGCGCGACCCGGGCAAGCTGCCCTGGAAGGACCTCGGCGTCGACGTCGTGGTCGAGTCGACCGGTTTCTTCACCGACGCCACCAAGGCGCGCTCGCACGTGGACGAGGGCGGCGCCAAGCGGGTCATCATCTCCGCGCCGGCCAAGAACGAGGACCTCACCGTCGTCATCGGCGCGAACGAGGAGAAGCTCGACGGTTCGCAGACGATCATCTCGAACGCGTCCTGCACCACGAACTGCCTCGCGCCGCTGGCCAAGGTGCTGAACGACAGCTTCGGCATCGAGCAGGGCCTCATGACCACGATCCACGCGTACACGCAGGACCAGAACCTGCAGGACGCGCCGCACAGCGACCTCCGCCGTGCCCGCGCCGCCGCGCTGAACATCGTCCCGACCTCCACGGGCGCCGCGAAGGCCATCGGCCTGGTGCTGCCGGAGCTCAAGGGCAAGCTCGACGGCTACGCGCTGCGCGTGCCGATCCCCACCGGCTCGGCCACCGACCTGACCGTCACGCTCAAGCGCGAGGTCACCGTCGACGAGGTCAACGCCGCGTACAAGGCCGCCGCCGAGGGCCCCCTGGCCGGCATCCTCAAGTACTCGACGGACCCGATCGTGTCGGCCGACATCGTCACCGACCCGCACTCGTGCATCTACGACGCGCCGCTGACCAAGGTGATCGGCAACCAGGTCAAGGTCGTCGGCTGGTACGACAACGAGTGGGGCTACTCCAACCGCCTCGCGGACCTGGTCAAGCTCGTCGCCTCCAAGATCTGAGCAGGGGCGAACAGTCAGTGAAGACTCTCAGCGACCTGCTCGCCGAGGGTGTCTCGGGTCGGCGCGTCCTCGTGCGCGCCGACCTGAACGTCCCCCTCGACGGCGACAAGATCACCGACGACGGCCGCGTGCGCGCGTCGGTGCCGACGATCAAGGCCCTGGCCGACGCGGGTGCCCGCGTGATCGTCACCGCCCACCTCGGCCGCCCCAAGGGCGAGCCGGACCCCAAGTTCTCCCTGGCCCCGGCCGCCGCTCGCCTCGGTGAGCTGCTCGGCGCCGAGGTCGCGCTCGCGAGCGACCTGGTCGGCTCGTCCGCCACGTCCGTGGTCGGAGCGCTCACCGACGGTGGCGTCGTGATGCTGGAGAACGTCCGCTTCGACGCCCGCGAGACATCGAAGGACGACGCGGAGCGTTCGGCACTGGCCGACGAGCTCGCGTCCTTCGCGGACGCGTTCGTGTCCGACGGCTTCGGTGTCGTGCACCGCAAGCAGGCCTCGGTCTACGACGTGGCGCAGAAGCTGCCCGCGTACGTCGGCGGTCTCGTCGAAGCCGAGCTCAAGGTCCTCAAGAAGCTCACCGACGACCTGGAGCGCCCGTACGTCGTGGTGCTCGGCGGCGCGAAGGTGTCCGACAAGCTCGGCGTCATCGCGAACCTGCTGGCCAAGGTCGACCGGCTGCTCATCGGCGGCGGCATGGCGTACACGTTCCTCAAGGCCCAGGGCCACGAGGTCGGCACGTCGCTGCTGCAGGAAGACCAGCTCGACCAGGTGAAGGGCTTCCTCACCGAGGCCGAGAAGCGCGGCGTCGAGCTCGTGCTGCCGGTCGACGTGCTGGTCACGGCCGAGTTCGGCAACGTCGAGCACGACGTCGTCGGCACCGACTCGATCCCCGCCGACAAGATGGGTCTCGACATCGGCCCGAAGTCGCGCGAGCTGTTCGCGTCGAAGCTCGCTGACGCCAGGACCGTGTTCTGGAACGGCCCGATGGGCGTGTTCGAGATCGAGACCTACGCCGGCGGCACCCGTGCCGTCGCCGAAGCGCTCGTGAAGTCCGACGCGTTCACCGTCGTCGGCGGCGGCGACTCGGCTGCCGCGGTGCGTGCGCTGGGCCTGCCCGAGGACGGCTTCTCGCACATCTCCACCGGCGGTGGCGCGTCCCTGGAGTTCCTTGAGGGCAAGGAACTCCCCGGCATCAGCGTTTTGGAGTCCTGATGGCAGCCCGGCTCCCGCTCATCGCGGGCAACTGGAAGATGAACCTCAACCACCTCGAGGCGATCGGCCTCGTGCAGAAGATCGCCTTCTCCCTCCCGGAGAAGTACTTCGCCAAGGTCGAGGTCGCCGTTCTTCCCCCGTTCGTCGACATCCGCAGCATCCAGACGCTGGTCGACGGCGACAAGCTGCTGATCAAGTACGGCGCGCAGGACATCTCGCAGCACGACTCCGGTGCCTACACCGGTGAGGTCTCCGGCCTGATGATCAAGAAGCTCGGCTGCCACTACGTGGTCGTCGGGCACTCCGAGCGGCGCGAGTACCACGGCGAGACGGACGCCATCGTCAACGCCAAGGTCAAGGCGGCACTGAAGGTCGAGGTCACCCCGATCTTCTGCTTCGGCGAGAAGCTCGACGTCCGCGAGGCCAAGGGTCACCTGGAGCTGGTGCGCCAGCAGCTGGAGACCGGTCTCCAGGGCTTCACGGCCGAGCAGGTCGCCAAGATCGTGTTCGCCTACGAGCCCGTGTGGGCCATCGGCACCGGCCGCACCGCGTCGTCCGCGGACGCGCAGGAGGTGTGCTCACTGGTCCGCTCGTTCGTGGCGGAGAAGTACGGCGAGGAGACCGCGGCGGTCGTCCGGGTGCTCTACGGCGGTTCGGTCAAGTCGTCGAACATCGGTGAACTGATCGCGCAGAAGGACATCGACGGCGCTCTCGTGGGCGGTGCCAGCCTTCAGGCGGACGAATTCACCAAGCTGTGCGCATTGGCTGCCGGCGGGCCTCTACCCTAAGTTGATCTGGCTTAATCCCTAATCCCACCGGATGCACACGTTCGGCAGTCGAACAGGTACTCTATGGCGTCGGCTGCCTGACAGCGAGGAAGAAATGATCCTGTTCCTGCAGATCCTGTTGATCGTCTCCAGCGTGCTGCTGGTGCTGCTGGTGCTGTTGCACCGCGGCCGTGGTGGCGGCCTTTCTTCGCTGTTCGGCGGCGGCATGCAGTCGAGTCTGTCCGGTTCCTCCGTTGTCGAGAAGAACCTCGACCGCCTGACGCTCTTCGTCGGCGCGATCTGGGTCATCGCCATCGTGGGTATCGGGCTGCTGATCAAGCTCCCCGGAGCCTGATCTTCCGTTCAGCGGCAGAAGCCCTCAGGGGCTTGGGGTAACCACTTGGTGGGGGTGTAACGGTCGATGTCCGGTGGTAACGCGATTCGCGGTACCCGCGTCGGCGCAGGCCCGATGGGTGAGTCGGAGCGCGGCGAGTCCGCGCCCCGTCGTCGGGTGTCGTACTGGTGCGCGAACGGTCACGAGTCCCGGCCTTCCTTCGCGGTCGAGGCGGACGTTCCGGAGAGTTGGGACTGCCCGCGCTGCGGCCTGCCGGCAGGTCGTGACGAGCAGACGCCACCCGCGCCTCCGCGCAACGAGCCGTACAAGACGCACCTTGCGTACGTGAAGGAGCGGCGCTCCGACGCGGACGGCGAGGCGATCCTCGAAGAGGCTCTCGCCAAGCTGCGCCGCCAGCGCGAAGAGCCGTAAGGCTCAGATCTTCGGTAGTCACGCGAAAGGTCCCCTCTACTGCGGAGAGGGGACCTTTCGCGTTTCTCGTTATCGCCTCAGGCCGGCGAACTGACGGCGCAGCATCGCGGCACCCACGAGCAGGAAGAACAACAGCACCACGAGCGTGCTGGTCGTGCCACCGGACGAGCTCGACAGCGTCACGTCCACGTTGCCCACGAGCACGATGCCGCACTCCGCGCGCACCTTGTGACGGCCGGGCTCGATGTTCTCGAACCGCACCGGCGACCGGAACTCGCCGTTCTCGTCGGCCGTGGTCCTGCCGACGTCCTGGCCCAGCGACTTCAGCGTCACGTTCGCGCCCTTGGGGCAGCCGGTGCCGGTCGCGGTCAGGTCGTCGCCGGGCTGGATGTTGTCCTTGTCCAGGATCAGGACGCCGTCATCGGGGTCGGTCAGCGCGTCGGTCGTGGAGGAGGACGGCGGGGTCGACGAGTCCGTGGTGGTGGTGGTGGTCGTGGTCGTCACCGGGGGAGTCGTGGTGGTCGTGATGACCGGGGGACGGGTCGTCACGGGAGGCTTGGTCACCGGTGGGTTGGTGACGGGAGGCTGCGTGGTGACGGGCGGCCGCGTCGTGGTGACCGGCGGCGGCGGGGTCACGGTGAACCTGCCGAAGGCGGTCCGGCCACACTCGTCGGTTGCGTTGTAGCTGTACGTGGCTGGCTTGGAACCGGCCGGGATGGTCGCGGTGACCGAACCGTTAGCCGCCCACGGTGCGGTGGCCAGTACGCTTCCCGCCCAGTTGATGCGCATGGTGCCTTTGCATCTGTAGAAGCCTGACCAGGTGAAGGTCGCGCTAGAGCCCGCAGGACCGCTGGTCGGGTTCACGGTCACCGACGTCTGCTGCTGAGCGGTCGCAGGTGTGGCGACCAGCACCGTAACACCGGCTGCTACAGCCACGAGTAGACCTAAAGACCGCATTCCAACTCCCCGGATCAGAACCTAAGGTGCGCTAGTGAGACGTCGCATGGCCGGTGCAGGTTTACTGCTGTGGTGCGGAATTATGCTGCTTCCCTTCGCGGCTTCCGCACAGGACGGGTCTGTGATCCTCGAGGCCGATGTGGACGGTAGGCCGGTTGGAGTAGGGAACCTGGTGCTGGACCCGTCGCAGACTGCCAAGGTCTCGGTCACGGTCCGCAACAACACGAACACCCTGCAGCGCGTGAAGACCGTGCGGATCAGCGGCACCGCGCTGGCGTTGACCTTCTTCGCTTACGACACAACGGTTCCCTTCGACGTGCCGGCGAAGACCTCGGAGACCCGTTCGTTCCCGCTGGAGCCGACCGACCTCGGCTCGCAGGCGATCGGTCTCCTTCCGGTCACGGTCGAGGTCATCGACGTGCAACGCGAGAGCATCGCGTCCGTCGAGACGACCGGTGACGTCCGGGGCTCGCTCTGGTCGGTCTACGGGGCGTTCGGGCTGGGCGTGCTCGTGCTGACGGCGTTGTCGTGGGCGGGCGCGCTGATCGCGCTGGCGCGCAGGAGGCTGCCCGCGAACCGGTGGCAGCGGGCCATGCGGTTTCTGCCCGCCGGTATCGGGACCGGGCTGATCGCGGTGATCTCGCTGTCGGTGCTGCGGCTCGTGGCGCCGTCGCCCACGGCCGAGATTCCGTTCATCATCGGTGCGGCCGCGGTGGCGTTCGTGCTCGGTTACGTGACGCCGCACCCCGGTGAGCAACGGCCACCGTCCGAAATGGATACCGTGAGGATTCAACGGTGACTCTGTCCAGTGTGGTCGCCGCCCTGCCGCAGTACGCCGTCGGCGACCAGATCGGCGAGGGCGGCATGGGTGTCGTCTACGGCGGTCTGCACCGTCAGCTGGGGCGTCCCGTGGCGATCAAACGGCTGCCGCACGCCGTGGCCGAAGATCCGCGGATGAGTGAGCGCTTCGAGCACGAGGCGCGGTTGCTGGCGCGCCTCGACCACCCGCACATCGTCCCGGTCTACGACTACGTGCGGCAGCAGGGCGAGCACCTGCTGGTGATGGAACGCCTCGACGGCGGCACGGTCTGGTCGCGGTTCTCCGGTGACGGCCTGACCGCGCAGCAGTCGTGCGGGATCGTGCTGGCGGCGCTGTCCGGGCTGCACGCGGCGCACGAGGCCGGCGTGCTGCACCTCGACGTGAAGCCCAAAAACCTGCTCTTCACCTCGAACGGCGTGGTGAAGGTGGCGGACTTCGGCATCTCCCAGGTCGTGTCGGAGGGTGCGACGCTCGTGACGCACGGCGGCGCGGTGCTCGGCACGCCCGCCTACATCGCGCCGGAGCAGGCGATGGGCAACGCCCTGTCGCCCGCGGCCGACGTCTACGCGACCGGCACGATGCTCTACGAACTGCTGTGCGGCGACCTGCCGTTCGAACGCGGCGGCGGCCCGATCGCGATGATCCAGAAGCGGGTGTTCCAGGAACCGCGGCCGTTGCCGAAGGTGCCGGAACCCCTGGCCGGCGTGGTGATGCGCAGCATCGCGCGGGAGCCCGACGCGCGCTACCGCAACGCCGAGACGTTCGCGATCGACCTGGCGGGCGCGGCGGGCCAGCTGTTCGGCCCGGACTGGCTCGTGCGCCTGGGTATTCCCGTGCACCTCGCACCGCAGGTGTCGGCGTCGTCCACACGTCCGTCGCTGCGGCCCGTGCCGGAACGCGAGACGGTCACGCTCACGGGACAGCGGATCCGGGCCACGCTGGTCGACCCGATCCCCGCCGCGCGCCTGAGCGGCAGCAGCACGCTGGTACCCGCTTCGCAGGTGATCAAGCCGCCGTCGACGCCGTGGGCGTTGTGGCTGGTGGCGGCGCTCGCGTTGATCGCGATGGCCGTGGTGCCGTTCGTGGCGACCGGCAACCCGCCCGCGACGACCATCGAGATGGACCTCGCGGATCCCGTGAAGGTCGAAGGCACGCATCTGGTCGTGACGGCGGCCGGGATTCCGCTCGCGGACGTGCCGGCGCCCGGGCCCGAAGGGTTCGTGCTGCCCGGCGCGGCGCGGTGGATCATCGGCGGCGTCGTGACGGCCCAGGTCGACGAGCAGCCGCCGTTTCTGCTGGAGTCCAGCCGGACGCCGTGGCTGAGCCTCATGGGCACCGGTTCGGCGTTGCTGCTGCTGTTCACGTTCGCGTACCTGGAGTCGAACCTGCGGGCGTTGCGGCGGCGGCAGACCGGCATGGCGGCGGTGATCGCGTCGGTGCCGCTCGGCCTCGGCCTCGGGCTGGCCGTGTGGCTGCTGGTGTCGGTGTTGCTCAAGCACGAGCCGACGATGTCCGTCGCGCTCACCTGTGGTGTTCTCGGCGCGGCGGCGGCGTTGAGTGCGTCGCTGGCCTCCAGGCGCGCCTGACCGATTTTCGGACGCGACAATTCGACCCCTGACGAGCGTTCTCGAAGAAGCAGTGCTTCGGGGAGAGCAACCAGTCAGGGGGAACGATGATCAGTCGAAAGGTGTTCCTGAAGTCCGTCGCCGGTGCCGCGGCGCTGGCGAGTATCGGGGGCGGCACGGCGGCAGCGGCGCCGCGGAAGCGTGGCGGCGTCTGCTACGACACCGGTGTGCTGCACGCGGCAGGGGAACCGCTGAGCCGCGTGCGCTGGAGCCGTCCGCAGCTGGAACGGGAGATCCGGCTGATCGCGGACGACCTGCGCTGCCCCTCGATCACGGCGTTCGGCACCGACCTCGGCCGCCTCGCCGAGACGACCGACGCGGCGTTGCGCCACGGCATGCGGGTCTTCGTGCAGCCCAGGCTCTACGACCACCCGCAGGAGGAGATCCTGCAGCACATGGCGGAGGCCGCGTGCACGGCCGAGCGGAAGCGGCAAGGCGACGACATCACGTTCGTCACCGGCTGCGAGCACTTCCTGTTCACGCCGGGCATCATCCCCGGCGACACGTTCCTCGACCGGATCGCGCACATGCCGTCGATCACGGACTGGCCGGCGGTCGTCCGGCGCTTCCGCGAGTTCATGGCGAAGGCCGTCGAGGTGGCGCGCAGGGAGTTCCACGGCCGCATCACCTACGGCGCGGCGGCGGGCGCGGACGCGGAGTGGAACGACTGGTCGTTGTTCGACCTCGTCGGCCTCGACTACTACACGCACTTCGAGACCGACACCGAGTACACGACTGACCTGGACAAATACCGGCGCTGGGGCAAGCCGCTGATGATCCTGGAGTACGGCTGCTGCACGTTCACGGGCGCGGCGAAGGCCGGTGGGATGGGCTGGGACATCGTCGACTACGGGGCCGACCCGCCCGTGATCAAGCCCGGCTTCGAGCGGAACGAACGCGAACAGGCCGATCACATCGCCCGCATGCTGCGCGTGTTCGACGCACAGCCCGACGTCGAGGGATCGCACCTGTACTCGGTCATCTCACCGGACTCGCCGCACAACCCGACGTGTCGCGATCGTGACTACGACATGGCCTCGTACAGCCTGTTGCGCACGATCCGTAGGCGGTTCGACGACGAGAACTCGCCCTACCGCCTGGAGCCCAAGAAGTCGTACCAGGCCTTCAAGCGCTTCAATCGGTGATGACGCGTTCCCTCGGGAACGTCGCCGACACCAGGAAGCCGCCGTCCTCGGTCGGCCCCGCCGAGAACTCGCCACCGAGCAACGTGGCGCGCTCACGCAGGCCGACCAGGCCGTGACCGCCGCTGGGCAGCGTCGACGACGGGCTGGACGAGGCGGTGTTGCGCACCTCGACCAGCACGTTGTCGTCGTACTGGGCGTCGATGAACACCGTCGCGCTCGCGCCCACGGCGTGCTTGCGGATGTTCGTCAGGGCCTCCTGCACCGTCCGGTAGACGGCGCCGGACACCGGTGCGGAGAGGTCCTCTACGGGGCCCTTGAGCTGGATGGTGACCTCGAAGCCCGCGTCGGCGGCCAGTTCCGGCAGCTCGTCGAGGCTCGGCTGGGTGTCGTCTGTGGTGCGTAGGACGGACACGAGCTGACGGAGTTCATCGAGCGTGCGCGTCGACAACATGCGGATGGTGCCGGCGACCTGCTTGTGCTCGGCGTCGGCCACGGCCATGCGGAGCGCGCCCGCTTGCATCGCGATGAGACTGACCTGGTGCGATACGACGTCGTGCATCTCGCGGGCGAGCTTTGCCCGTTCGTCGGCACGGATGGCGTGCGCGTGGAGCACACGCTCTCTCTCGCGTGACTCGGCCAGTTCGGAGATGCGGTCGGAGAGTTCCTGACGCGCGTGCACCAGCAGGCCGATAGCGATCGGCAGGCCCGCCACCAGGAAGCCGTAGATCGCCGAGTGGAAGTGACCCGACGCGGGCCGTTCGATCAGTTCCTCGAACGGCCAGGCGACGAACCGGCAGAGCCACACCAGCGCGGCCGCGAGACCCGTCTGCCAGCCGCCGATGTAGCGGCGGGCGACCGTGTAGAGGGCGATCATCGCGGCGAGCTGAGACCAGCCGACGAAGAAGCCGGGGATGGTGAGGACCAGCGTGAGGAACGGGAACCGGCGGCGCAGCACCAGCGCGCCGACCCCGAGCCAGTTGAGCCACAGCTGGTAGTTCTCGATCGGCGGGAGGTCCGTGATCGGGTCGGCTTCGAGCCACAGCCCGTACAGCCAGACGTCGAGCGCGGCGAAGAAGAGCAACGCGAGGTCGGCGAGGACCTGACGGTAGTCACCACTGAGCGGCCAGCGCGAGCCGGCCGCGGTCGTCGCCGGCCGTCTGGCCGGGAGCAGCGTCGTGGTCAGTATCCGACCTCCCCTGTGAGCCTTGCGATCCTCACCGTACTGCGCGTATGCGGCGGATGGCATTGGCTGCCCCTTTACCCCGACCTGCCCCGTCATGGGAGTAAGACGCCGTCACACGCGAATCTGTACGGCTGTCGGCTCACATATGTGCTACCGCACACGCTCGTGCGAGCGCGTGCGGTAGTCACAGCACTACTACGGGCATGTCTTCCAGCTGAACTGGTAGATCGTGTCGATGGCACCGTCCGTGGAGTCCATCGACACGAAGCTGGTCGTCGTGGCCGTGTTGGACGAGCCGGGATAGACGCGGAGCTCGGTGTTGATGTTGAAGTTCCGCTTCTCGCCGCACGGTGAGTAGACGATGGCGGCGAGCTCGGTCTGGTCGGTGGCCTGCCAGTCGTCGCTGTGCGGGCCGTTGTACCGGTGTGAGGCCGAGTCGTTCTGCGACATGCCCTGGAAGTAGTAGTTGGCCTTCTGGATGGCGTACGCCCCGCGTTCCAGGTGGGCGAACCCTCTGTAGTCGGCCTGGGCGATGCCGTAGGTGAAGCCCTGCGGGACGTTGACCCGCAGGTTGAGCTGGCAGTTCTTGCGGAAGTCTGTCGGTCGTGCGCCGACTCCGATCTGGGCCAGGTAGTCGCTGTAGGTGACGGTGAAGGCCTTGTTGTCCTCGGACACCGCGACGGCCGCCGTGCCCGCCGGGCAACCCGAGCCGTTGACCGTGACGACGTCGATGGTGATGTGGTCGGGCGGCGGCGTGTCGCCGGGCGCGCCGGGCGGGATGATGATGGCCGAGGCCAGCAGGGCAGCGGCAACCGCGTTGAGCATGAGGCACCTTTCCAAACGCGTCTCGCAGGAGGGTGGCGGCGGTTGGACTTCGGTGGCGGCGGCCTTTCCGAAAATCAGCAGCGCTTCCACGAGAAGTGGTGCAGGGTGCGCACTTCTCCGCGCTGGTAGTCCATCGTCATGAAACTGTTCGTATCAGCGTCCGAGGTACCCTTGTCGACCCGCAGGGCGCTGTTGACGTTGAGATTCTTCTTCTCGCCGCACGGTGCCCAGACGATCTCGGAGAACTCGGTCCGGTGGGTGATCGACCAGTTGTCGTCGAACGGGCCGTTGAACATGTGCTTCCACGTCGTGGTGGCCGACTGACCCTGGAAGTAGTAATTCACCGACTGGTACCCGACCGCGCCGGGCCGGACGTACCCGTAGCCCCCGTAGGTCGCTTCGGCGATGCCGTACGAGAAGCCCTGCGGGACGTTGACCTGCAGGGTCAGTTGGCAGTTCTTCCGGAATTCGGTCGCACCGGCACCCTTGCCCGCCTGGGCCAGGTAGTCGCTGTAGATCACCCAGAACGAGGTGTTGTCCGGTGAGACGATCACTTCGGCGGTGCCCTGCTTGCACCCGGAACCGTTCACCGTCACCACGTCGATCGTCACGCGCTCCGAAGGAATCGTCGCGGCGTGCGCGGGTGCTGACGACAATGTGAACAGCACGGCCAGAGCGGCTGCTGCCGTCGCTTTACGCATGGAGTTGGCCTTTCCTGGTGCCTCTTTCTCAGCGTGGCGCGGCAGCGGTGTCGCGAAGGTTAGCGCAGAGCCTCAACCAATGGTGTGATCCAAATGGCCCAGGTCACACTGATGGAGCAGTTCGTGAAGAATTACCGAGAATAGACGGCGACCTGGTGCTGAGGACACGAATAGTTTCCGGCATACTTGCCCGCATGTCGCTGGCTGGGCTGGTGCTCGTCGTCGAGGACGAGGACCCCGTGCGTAGGTACACCGTGAGCCTGCTCGAGGAGCTGGGCTTCACCGTTCTGCAGGCCATCGACGGCATCGAGGCGATCGCGCTCCTGCGCCGGCGGTCCACCGAGATCGACGCGATGCTGCTCGACCACAGCATGCCGGGCCTGTCCGGCGAGGAGGTGCTCGCGGAGCTCGAACGCGAGGGCCTGACCGTGCCGGTGGTGCTGACCAGCGGCTACGACCGCCCGTCGCTGGAGCGGCGGTTCGCGGGGCACGAGATCGCCGCCTACCTGCAGAAGCCGTTCCGGCTGGAGACGCTGGACGAGACGATCCGCGCCGTGCTCGCCAAGCGCGCTCAGGCGTCCTGAGCGAGTACTTCGCGGACGCGTTCGAGCAGCACCGACTCCACGTACGGCTTGGTGATCAGCACCTCGTCGTCGAGGACCTCGTCGGTCGTGTAGCCGGACATATACATCACGGCGGGCGCGGCACCGGTCGAGCGCAGCAGCCGGACGAGTTCCGGGCCGCCCATCTTCGGCATCACGACATCGGTGAGCACGAGGTCGATGGTGCTGCGGTGCGCGGTGGCGAGTTGCAGCGCCTCCTGGCCGTCGCCCGCCTCGATCACCGCGTAGCCCGCGATCTCCAGCGAGCGCCTGGTCATGACCCGCACCTGCGCGTCGTCCTCCACGAGCAGCACGGTGCCGGCGCCTTGATGCGTGGTGGGGCGGCGCGCGCACGGCGCTTCGGGCGTGCCGTCGCGTTCGTGCGGCACGGGCAGATAGACCTCCACGGTCGTGCCCACGCCCAGTGCGCTTTTCAGTTCGATCTGCCCGCCGGACTGCTGCACGATGCCGAACACCGTGGACAGGCCGAGACCCGTGCCCTTGCCGACCGGCTTGGTGGTGAAGTACGGCTCGAACACCTGCGCCTGCACGTCCGGGGCCATGCCGGCACCGGTGTCCTGGACGCGCAGGACGACGTACTCGCCGGGCCGCACGCCGACGATCCGGCCGGTGTCGCCGCCGCCGAGCTTCCTGTCCGCGATCGAGACCTTCAGCGTGCCGCCGCCGGGCATGGCGTCGCGGGAGTTGACCGCGAGGTTGAACAGGATCTGCTCGACCTGGCCCGCGTCCGCCCACACCCTGGCGACGCCGTCGGGCAGGTGCATCTCCAGTTCGATGTGGTCGCCGACGAGCGTGCGCAGCATCGAGTGGACCTGGGTGAGGTTGTGCTTGAGGTCCAACGACTCCGGATGCAGGACCTGCTGGCGGGTGAACGCGAGCAGCTGCCTCGTCAGGTTCGCGGCTCGTTCGCCGGCGTGCCTGATGTCCTCGATCGCTGTGCGCCTCGGATCGTCCTGAAGGGTGCGGCGCAGCAGCATCTCGCTGTTGCCGTTCACGACCGTGAGGATGTTGTTGAAGTCGTGTGCGATGCCACCGGTCAACCGGCCGATGGCCTCCATCTTCTGTGCGTGCCGCAACTGCGCTTCGGTCTCGCCGACGCGTTCTTCGAGCCGTGCGCGCGCGTCCTTCAGCTCCTGCATCAGCCTGATGCTGCGCAACGCGCTGCTGAGCTGCTGCTGCACGGCCTCGTAGATCCAGCCCGGCTCCGGGCCCTCCTCGAAGATCACGTACCCAAGGTGGTCCTCGTCGGTGTAGAGCGGGGCGATCAGCGCGTTGAACGGGGTGTTCCGCCGGAACTGGTACGGCGTCAGGTTGATGGTGGGGAACGGAGTGTCCGGCGGGGTCTTGAGTTCGCCGTGCTCGTACCGGACGAGCGCGCGCGCCGTACCCGGCGTGTCGTACGCCATGACGTGACAGCCGGGGATGGCGAGGCGGGGGAGTTCCTCGGCCAGTGCGCTCGTCAGCTCGTCCACGTCCCGTGACGCGATGAGCCGTTGCCCTGCTTCACGCACCGTCTGGTCGTGACGCTCGTGCGACAGGTACTTGAACCGTGCGTCCGCGGCGAACGCATCGCCCAGAAGCAACTGCACGCGCAGCCACAGGTCGTTGATGATCGTCGCGTCACTGATGCGGGCCGTCACGAACCGATGCAGGTCGAACAGCGGTGGCCACCACTGCGCCGGTTCGCATCCGGCGCGCGCACTCCCGCGGATGTACTCGGCCAGCAGCTTCAGGAACTCCGCGCCCTCGACCTCGCCGCGGCCTGCCGCCATGAGCTCGACGACCAACTGCTCGGCCCAGCCCTCCGGCAGCTTCGCGGCGGGTTGCCCGAGCGAGTCGCGCAGGTGGTCGGCCACGGTGGACGCGGTCGCGGACTCGTTGATGCTCAGCCGGTCGTGCGCGGGCGCGTGATCGCCGAGCCCGGACGGCAGGCAGCCGCACGACCGGCGCACGATCAGTTCGGTCGGCATGGTCTGCCGCCGGCGCGTGGGCTCACCCCTCACCAGCGCCACCGCGAGTTCGGCCGCCCGGAACCCCATCTCGTGGAACGGCGCCCTGACGGTGGTGAACGCGGGCGTCGCCGCGTCGGCGTGCACCTCGCGCCGCACCCTCGACGTCTGACTGCCCGCGTGGTAACCGAGGTCGTGCGTGCGGACGTTCGTGTGGTTGCCGTACCCGACGACGGCGACGTCCTCCGGCGTGCGGAAACCCAGTTCCTCCAGCGCGGACACGACCCCGATCGCGTAGTCGTCGCTCGCGGCGGCGATGGCGTCCGGTGGGTCCTCGATCCGGGCGAGCATCTTGCGCACGGCCTCGGTCGCGCGGCTGGGTTCCCAGATGAACGAGCCCGGCATCGTGACCAGCGCCGGATCGAACGGGATTCGGTGGTTGCGCAACGAGTCCGCGTACCCCAGGAACCGCTCTCGGGCGCCCGCATGCGTTTGCGGTCCCCGGACGAACGCGATCCGGCGCTTGCCGTGCACCTCGATGAGGTGGTCGACGGCCTGCTTCATGCCGTCACGGTTGTCCATCGAAATCGTTGGCCATTGAGCAAGGCCTGTTTCCACGCTCACGAGGGGCATGGGCGCGTACCGCTTCACGTACTCCTGCATGCCATCGGAGCCGATGAGCTGGCCCACGCGCGTAGTCCACACCACGAGCGCATCGATGCGGTTCGGCGAAATGAGGTCGTAAACCGTGTTGGCACGACGCTTGAGCGGATCCGGATGATCCAGTTCACTGCCCACGAAGCACACGAGGTCGCACCCGAGGCGCTGAGCACCGTCGCTGACACCACGCCACTGCTCGCCCGCGAGCTCGATGAGCGGGCCAGCGGTGATCATCCCGATGGTGGGACGTCGCATCGCACTGCCGTCTGCCACAAAACCCCCGCTACTCAACGCGATTGGGGATGATACGCGTTGTCGGGGGGAATGCCTGCCGTGCTACCTGGGAGATTGGTGAACGCTGTACTGGAGGGCCTGGCGTCGAACCCCGCACTGCCCGGCTACCTCCTCGACCGCCTGGTCACCCGCCCCGGCCTGGCCGCCGAACTGGCCGACCGTCCAGACCTGACAGCGGAGCACGTGCGCGCGTTGCTCGCGCACGGCGACTCCTCGGCCGTGTACCGGCTGCTGGAGAACGGGATGGTCGCTCCGGAGGACGTACCGATCGTGAACGAACCGGTGGCCCTGGTGCTGACCGGCCGCGCCGACGCCGATCCCGCGCTGGCCCGCGCACTGGCGTTCCACCCGGACCGTTCCATCCGTGCACGTTTGCCCGAATCGGCCTGTTCCCTGCCCGCCGACGTGGTCACCCTGCTGGCCCGCGACCCCGAGCCGGAGGTGGTGGCCGAACTGGTGCTGTTCCACGCGCTGCCGCCCGCCCTGGCCGAGTCGCTGAGCCACCATCCGAGCCCCGACGTGCTGCGCGCACTGGCTTCCAGCCCGCACACCCCCGCCTCGGTGCTGGCGCTGCTCCGGCCCGGCACCCTGGTTCGCGAACTGGCGGCCAACTCCGCGACCCCGCCCGCCGTGGCGGCGGACCTGTTGCCACACCACGCGTCCCGCTACTTCCTGGCCGGGCGCCCCGACCTGCCTCCCAGCGTCTACGAGCAGCTCGCCTCGGAACTCGAACCCGGCATCCTGTCGCAACTCGCCGCGAACCCCGCGGTCCCCGTTCCGGTTCTACGCCAGCTCACCGGAACCCGTGCCCTGCGCCTCGTGCTCCTGCGCAACCCGGCGATCCCGCTGGACCTCCTGGAGGAACTGGCCCCGGCCGCACGGATCGGCCCCGATCCGTTGCCCCGCATCGCTTCCGCTTCTCCCGCGGAACTCCGGGCGTTGGCCGCGTCTCCCGTCACGCAGGTGCGGATGATGGTGGCGACACGTGCCGATCTGCCGCCGGATCTCTTCGCCGGCCTGGTGCGGGACGCCGATCCGGGCGTTGCCGGTGCCGTGGTCGTCCATCCTCTGGCGACCGTGCCGCAGCTGTGGGAACTGGCCTCGCGGCACGGGCCCCGGTTGTACCCGCAGGTTGCGCGCAATCCTTTGTGTCCTGCGGAGTTGTTGCACCACATGGCTTTGCGGGCTGCTTCGGCGCAGCAGACCTGGAGGGCAGTTGCCCGGCATCCGCACGCTTCGGGGGAGACCTTGTTGCTGTGCTTGGAAGACGTCCGGGCCCGGCACCTCGCGGCCGCTCATCCGCACCTGCCGGTGTCGATGATCATGGAGTTGCTGCGGCGTGAGTTCACGGCGGGGGCCGCGGCGGCGAACCCGTCGTTGCCGGTGCGCGTGATGGAGCAACTGGTGGACTGAGCGAAAAAAGCCCCCAGGCCGAAGCCTGGGGGCCGGAACTAGGGTCTGTATCGCGGTCTGGTCCGTGATAGCCGGGCCCGAGGCGGCCCCTGGCGGCACGGCCGGACAACCCACATACAACAACGGTATGCGGGCCATCCGGCCGCACCACCAGGAACCACCTCAAGCGCGACTCTCATCGAACCAGACCTCGATACAGACCCTAAGCCAGCGGCGGCTTGAACAAGGCCGGCACCGCCGAGGCGGCCGCCGTGTCCAGCAGCCACAACGTCCGGCGGCGACCGGTGGCACCGGCGGCGGGCAGTTGCACCTCGCCGGCACCGCTCAGCGCCATGGCCACCGCGGCGGCCTTGGCCTCACCGGTGGTCATCAGCCAGACCTCCTGCGCGGACCGCACCGACGCGAGAGTCAGCGACACGCGCGTGGGCGGCGGCTTCGGGCAGTTGCGCACGGCCACGACCGTCCGCTCCTTCTCGTGCACAGCAGGCGAATCCGGGAACACCGACGCCACGTGCCCCTCCTCGCCGACGCCCAGCATGCAGACGTCGAACGCGGGCACGTCGCCGTGGTCCTCCGGCCGCGCGACCGACGCCAGCAGAGCGGCGTAGGCCTCGGCGGCGGCCTCGGGGTCGTCGCCGAACTTGCCGTCCGACGGCTCCATCACGTGCACGCGCGACGGATCCACCGCAACGTGGTCCAGCAGCGCGGCACGTGCCTGGGTCTCGTTGCGGTCCGCGTGCCCCGAGGGCAGGAACCGCTCGTCGCCCCAGTACAGGTCGACCCGGGACCAGTCCACCGCGTCCCGCGCGGCGTTGCGGTTCAGGTGTTCCAGGACCGCGGTGCCGGTGCGGCCGCCGGTCAGCACGACGGACGCGTAGCCGCGCGCGGCCTGGGCGTCGACCATGCGGGTCACCAGGCGGGCCGCCGCGGCGGCGGCCAGCAGGTCGCCGTCGCGGTGCACCACCACTTGCGGGTTGCTCACGAACCAGCCTTCGCCTTCGACTTCTTGGGAACGGAACCGTTGGTGGCTTCCGTGACGGCGGCGGGAGCCTCGTCCTTCGGCGACGGCGTGCGGCCCTTCACGACCTTCGCGAGCGACCTCAGCGCCGCCGCGTAGACCTCGTCGGGGTCGAGCCGGCGCAGCTCCTCGGCGAGGCAGTCGCGCACCGAACGACGCTGCAGCGCCACCCGGCGGGAAGGCTGGCCGGGCTGGGTCAGCGTGCCGACCTTGCCGTCCGGGCGCAGCAGGTCGACGTCGCCGGAGGGACGGCCGAGCCGTACCTCGACGATGCCTTCACCCGACGTCGCCTTGTAACGCTTGGCAGGCACCTTCAGCCGGTCGGTCAGCCACGCGGCGAGCAGGTCCGTGGACGGCGAGTCGGCCTCACCGGTCACGTCCGCTTCCAGGACCTTCTCGTACGGCGGCAGGTCCAGCGACGAGGCGAGCATGGCGCGCCACAACGTGAGCCGCGTCCACGCCAGGTCCGTGTCGCCCGGCGCGTAGTGCGCCCGCCGGGACTCCAGGGCCTTGATCGGGTTCTTCTCGGCCGCGGCGTCGGTGATGCGACGCTGCGCGAGCTGGCCGATCGGGTCCTTCGACGGCGAGACCGGCGCGTCGAACGGCCACCACGCCACGACCGGGGTGTCCGGCAGCAGCAGCGGCATGACGCACGAGGCGCCTTCCTTGGCGAGTTCGCCATAAAGCCTCAGAACAACGACCTCGGAGGCTCCGGCGTCGCCACCGACGCGGATCTGCGCGTCCAGGCGAGGTGCCGCCTGACGAGCACCGCGGGCCACGACGATCACGCGACACGGGTGTTCGCGCGAAGCGTCGTTCGCCGCGTCGATCGCGGCGTCGGTGCGCTGGCCGTCCTCGGTCACGATGACGAGGGTCAGCACGCGACCCAGGGTCGTCGCACCGCCTTCGTCCCGCAGCCGGACCAGCCGCGAGTTGATCTGGGAGGTGGTGGTCGAGGGCAGGTCGATGATCACGGACGCCTCCAGTGCCTTCCGGTCCTGGCGGTCATCGCGTCCGCCGAGGGCGGACCCCAGGTCCCAGCCTTGTACTTCTCCAGAGCCGGCTCGTCCTTGCGCGCCCAGAAGTCGAGGATCGGGTCGAGGATCTCCCAGGAGAGCTCGACCTCGTCGTTCTTCGGGAACAGCGACGGCTCACCGAGCAGGACGTCGAGCAGCAGCCGCTCGTAGGCCTCCGGCGACGACTCGGTGAACGAGTGGCCGTAACCGAAGTCCATGGTGACGTCGCGGACCTCCATGGTGTTGCCCGGCACCTTCGACCCGAACCGGATCGTCACGCCCTCGTCCGGCTGCACGCGGACGACCAGGGCGTTCTGGCCCAGTTCCTCGGTCGCCGTGTCGTCGAACGGCAGGTGCGGCGCCCGCTTGAACACGACGGCCACCTCGGTGACGCGACGGCCCAGGCGCTTGCCGGTGCGCAGGTAGAACGGCACCCCGGCCCAGCGGCGGGTGTTGACCTCGCAGGTGATCGCGCCGAACGTCTCGGTCTTCGACTCGGGCGAGAAACCGCCCTCCTCCAGCAGACCCAGGACCTTCTGGCCGCCCTGCCAGCCACCGGTGTACTGGCCGCGCGCGGTGGTCTCCTCGAACGGCTCCGCCGGACGCGTCGCCGAGAGGATCTTCACCTTCTCCGCCCGCAGGTCCGACGGCTTGAAGGAGACGGGCTCCTCCATCGCGATCAGCGCGAGCAGCTGCAGCAGGTGGTTCTGGATGACGTCGCGAGTCGCGCCGATGCCGTCGTAGTAGCCCGCGCGGCCACCGAGACCGATGTCCTCGGCCATGGTGATCTGCACGTGGTCGACGTAGTTCGAGTTCCAGATGGGTTCGTACAGCTGGTTCGCGAACCGTAGCGCCAGGATGTTCTGCACGGTCTCCTTGCCGAGGTAGTGGTCGATGCGGAACACCGACTCCTCAGGGAAGACCTCGTTGACCGTGCGGTTCAGTTCCTTGGCGGACTTCAGGTCGTGGCCGAACGGCTTCTCGATGACGACGCGGCGCCACTGGTCGGCCTGCGACTGCGCCAGGCCCGCGCGCTTGAGCTGGTTGACCACCGTCGGGAACGCGCCCGGCGGGATCGACAGGTAGAACGCGTGGTTGCCGCCCGTGCCGCGCTCGGCGTCCAGAGTCGCGAGGCACGACGCGAGGTTGTCGAACGACGCGTCGTCGTCGAACGTGCCCTGCACGAACCGGATGCCTTCGGCGAGCTGCTGCCACACGGCCTCGTTGAACGGCGTGCGCGCGTGCTCCTTCACCGCGTCGTGCACGACCTTCATGAAGTCCTGGTCGGCCCAGTCGCGGCGGGCGAAGCCGACGAGACCGAAGCCCGGCGGCAGCAGACCCCGGTTCGCGAGGTCGTAGATCGCGGGCATCAGCTTCTTGCGCGACAGGTCACCGGTGACACCGAAGATGACCAGCGCGCTTGGGCCCGCGATGCGGGGCATGCGCTTGTCACGCGCGTCCCGCAGCGGGTTGTGCCACTTGGCGGATGTGGTCACGAACCGTCCTCCTGGACTGCCTCGACGAGCTGGGCCAAGCCGGCGATGCGGTCCTCGAGGTGAAGACGCAGCACCGGGCGACCGTGTTCGGCCAGGACCTGACCGTCGCCGAGCGCCTGCGCGAGCTGCAGCTGCGCCAGCGTGTAGGGACGGCCGGGCACCTCCAGGTCGTCACCCGACTCGCCGGTGATCTGGATGAACACGCCGTTCTGATGACCGCCCTTGTGGTACTGGCCGGTCGAGTGCAGGAAGCGCGGACCCCAGCCGAACGTGGTCTGCAGGTGCGTCCTCTTCGCGATCTCCGCACGGAGCAGCTCGAACGACGCGTCGTCGATCCTGTCCAAGTACGCCTGAACCGAGATGTAGCCGTGCTCGGGCGTCACTTCAACGATCGCCGCAAGCGCTTCCGCGACCGTGTGGACCTTGCGCTGCGTCCAGCCGGTGCCGTGACCCTCGACCGGTCCGTCCACAAAGGACGGGATCGTGGCGGCGACGGCCGGCGCGTCGAGCAGCGCGCGGGAGGCCTTCTTCGCGGCCTCGACGTCGGGCTGGTCGAACGGGTTGATGCCGAGCACCCGGCCGACGAGCGCGGTCGCGTACTCCCACAGCAGGAACTGCGCGCCCAGCCTGCCCTCGACCGCGATGTTCGCCGACCCGGTGGCCGGTCCGATCGCGACGGTCGTGGCATCCGTCCGCGCGTCCACGAAACCGGGAGCGCCGGGGCCCTCGACGACGACCGGCAGCAGGCCGGTGCCGTTCTTGCCGGTCGACTCCGCGATGAGCTGCTCGGCCCAGTCGCCGAATCCGACGATGCCGGACCCGGTGTCGGCGAAGATGATCTTCTCGGCGCCATGGGCGTGCGCGGCACCGAAGACGCCGGCCAGGATCACCGCCGGGTTGTCCACGGAGTCCTGCGACACGACCTTCGCGACCTCGGCCGCGTCGTCCAGCAGCGCCTCGACATCGGCGCCGGCCAGGTAGGACGGCACCAGGCCGAACGCCGTCAGTGCCGAGTACCGGCCACCGACGTTCGGGTCGGCCAGGAACACCTTGCGGTAGCCCGCTTCCTCGGACGCCTTCTGCAGCGGCGAGCCGGGGTCGGTGACGACCACGATGCGCGACGCGGCGTTGATGCCCGCGTCGGTGAAGGCCTTCTCGAAGATCCGGCGGTGGCTGTCGGTCTCGACGGTGCCACCGGACTTGGACGACACCACGATCACCGTGCGCTCGAGATCACCGGCGAGAGCGTCGACGACCTGGGCGGGATCGGTGGTGTCCAGCACGACCAGCGGGACGCCCGCGGTCCGCGTGATCACCTCGGGGGCCAGCGACGAGCCACCCATTCCGGCGAGGACGACGCGGTCGACACCCTCGGCGTGCAGTTCGGCGCGCAGTGCCACGAGTTCGGGGAGCAGTGCACGGGACGACTCGTGCAACGTCGTCCAGGAGAGGCGGATGCTCGCCTCGGACTCGGCTTCCGGCCCCCACAGGGTCGGGTCCTGCGCGGTCAGCTTGCTCGGCACCGAATCCGCGACCAGGTCAGCAGCGATGGTGCTGACCTGGTCGGCGTTCGGTGACCTCACGATTTCGACGGAGGTCACTTGGGTATCAGCCCTTCAGTTGAGCCAGTTGGTTCGTCACCGTCTCGAGCAACTCTTCCCAGGACTTCTCGAACTTGTCGACGCCTTCGGTCTCCAGGGTCCTGAAGACATCCGGGAGGTCGATTCCCACGGCGGCGAGCTGGTCGAACACCTCCTGGCCCTGCGCGGCGCGGCCGGTGACCGTGTCACCGGTGATCCTGCCCGCGTCGGCGACGGCGTGCAGCGTCTTCTCCGGCATCGTGTTCACGACGTCGGCGACGACGAGCTGGTCGACGTAGAGGGTGGGGGAGTAGCTCGGGTCCTTCACGCCGGTCGACGCCCACAGTGGACGCTGCGCGTGCGCGCCGTCCGCCTTGAGAGCCTCCCAGCGCTCGCCCTGGAACGTCTTCTCGAACGCTCCGTAGGCGATCCACGCGTTGGCGAGAGCGGCTTTGCCCTTCAGCGCGGCCGCCTCGTCCGTGCCGATCGCGCCCAGGCGCTTGTCGATCTCGGTGTCCACCCGGGACACGAAGAACGACGCGACGGAGTGGATCGAACGCAGGTCGTGGCCGTTCGCCTTGGCCTGCTCGAGGCCCGCGACGTAGGCCTCCATGACCTTCTCGTACCGCTCGACGGAGAAGATCAGCGTCACGTTGACGGAGATGCCCTCGGCGATCGTCTTCGTGATCGCCGGCAGGCCCGCCTCGGTGGCCGGGATCTTCACCAGCAGGTTCGGCCGGTCCACGGTCTTCCACAGGTCCTGCGCCTCGGCCACGGTCTTGTCCGTGTCGAACGCCAGGCGCGGGTCGACCTCGATGGAGACGCGGCCGTCCACACCACCGGTCGAGCTGTGGACGTCGCGGAACTTGTCGCACGCGTTGCGCACGTCGGTCGTCGTGACCTCGCGGATGGTCGCCTCGGTGTCGGCGCCCCGGTTCGCGAGCTCGCGGACCTGCTCGTCGTAGGACTCGCCCTTCGACAGGGCGCCCGCGAAGATCGTCGGGTTCGTCGTCACGCCGACGACGTTCCAGTCGCGGATCAGCTCGTCCAGGTTGCCGCTGGTGAGCCGTTCACGGGACAGGTCGTCGAGCCAGATGGAGACACCGGCGCCGGACAGGGCGGCAAGATTCGGCTTGCTCACTGGATTAACCCCTCACTCGGTCAAGGGAACGGCGGGCGGCGGCGACGACGTTCTCCGTCGTGAAGCCGAACTCCTTGAACAGGACCTGGTAGTCGGCCGAGGCACCGAAGTGCTCGATCGAGACGATCTCGCCGTTGTCGCCGACGTAGCGGTACCACGGCTGCGCGATGCCGGCTTCCACCGCGACGCGCGCCTTGACCGAGGGCGGCAGCACCGACTCGCGGTACTCGGCGTCCTGCTTCTCGAACCAGTCGATGGACGGCATGGAGACCACACGTACTGCAACGCCCTCGCCCTGCAGCACCTTCCCTGCCTCGGCGGCGACCTGCAGCTCGGAGCCTGTGCCGATGATCACGATCTCCGGGTTCTCGTCACCGAAGAGCACGTAACCGCCGCGCTTCACGCCCTCGGCCGAGGTGCCCTCGAGCGTCGGGACGTTCTGCCGGCTGAGCGCCAGGCCCACCGGGCCGAGCTGCTCGATGACGGCCTTCCACGCGAACGCGGTCTCGTTGGCGTCACCGGGGCGGACCACGGCGAAGTCCGGGATCGCGCGCAGGGCGGCGAGGTGCTCGATCGGCTGGTGCGTCGGGCCGTCCTCGCCCAGGCCGATGGAGTCGTGCGTCCACACGTACGTGACGGCGGCCTGCATGATCGCCGCGAGGCGCACCGCGGGACGCATGTAGTCGGAGAACACGAGGAACGTGCCACCGAACGGACGGGTCGGGCCGTGCAGCGCGATGCCGTTGAGGATCATGCCCATGGCGTTCTCGCGGACACCGAAGTGCAGCACGCGGCCGTACGGGTCGGCACTCCACATGCCCGTGGAGATCTCCTCGGGACCGAAGGACTTCGCGCCCTTGATCGTGGTCAGGTTCGACTCGGCCAGGTCGGCCGAACCGCCCCACAGCTCCGGCAGGTGCTTCGCCAGCGCGTTGATGACCTCACCGGAGGCCTTGCGGGTCGGCACGCCCTTGGCGTCCACCGGGTAGACCGGCAGGTCGGCGTCCCAGCCCTCGGGCAGCTCGCGCGCGACCAGGCGGTCCAGCAGCGCCTTGGCCTCGGCGTTGGCCGACGCCCACGCGTCGAACGACTTCTGCCACTCGGCCTTGGCGTGCTCGCCGCGCTTCACGACCTCGCGGGTGTGCGCCAGGACCTCGTCGGCGACCTCGAAGGTCTGCTCGGGGTCGAAGCCGAGGATTCGCTTGGTGGCCTTGACCTCGTCGACGCCCAGCGCGGCACCGTGCGCGGCACCGGTGTTCTGCTTGTTCGGCGCCGGGAAGCCGATGATCGTGCGCAGCAGGATGAAGGAAGGCCGGTCGGTGACGGCCTTGGCCTTCTCGACCGCCTCGAGGATGCCCTTGACGTTCTCGCCGGACTCCACGACCTGGACGTGCCAGCCGTAGGCCTCGTAACGCGCCGCGGTGTCCTCGGACAGCGCGATCGTCGTGTCGTCCTCGATGGAGATCTTGTTGTCGTCGTAGAAGACGACGAGGTTGCCCAGCTGCTGCGTGCCCGCGAGCGACGAGGCCTCGGAGGTGACGCCCTCCTCGATGTCACCGTCGGAGGCGATCACGTAGATGTGGTGGTCGAACGGGCTCTCGCCCGGCGCGGCCGCCGGGTCGAACAGGCCGCGCTCGCGGCGGGCGGCCATCGCCATGCCCACGGCGGCGGCCAGGCCCGAGCCCAGCGGGCCGGTGGTGATCTCGACGCCCCTGGTGTGGCCGTGCTCCGGGTGACCCGGCGTCTTCGAGCCCCACTTGCGCAGGTGCTTGAGGTCGTCGAGCTCCAGGCCGTAACCGGACAGGAACAGCTGGACGTACAGCGTCAGGCTGGAGTGCCCGGCGGAGAGCACGAACCGGTCGCGGCCGACCCAGTCCGCGTCCGCGGGGTCGTGCCGCATGATGCGCTGGAACAGCGTGTACGCGAGTGGGGCAAGGCTCATCGCGGTACCGGGATGGCCGTTGCCGACGTTCTGCACGGCGTCCGCCGCGAGCACGCGCGCGGTATCCACGGCGCGCTTGTCGAGGTCGGTCCAGTCGTCAGGCAGATCGGCCTTGGTGAGCCGGGTGATGTCGTCGGTGACGGTCACGGACTTACAGCTCCAAACTTGTCGCTAGGGCGGGTGCCCAGCTCGTTCGGAATCGATCCCGAAGAGCCTCACCCGCGTCTCTCCCACGTCCTCCGGCCAGCCTAGTCCGGAGAGATTCAGAAGTTGCTCTGAAAGGTCCCAGGCACGTGTGTGCCGGGGCACACCAGCACCCGAACGGGCTGTGAATTCTTTGCGCGGTTACCATCAGTCGCTGGTTTTCACACCTGTTTCGACACGAGGAGCGTTCACCCGATGAGTGCCGACAGTCTCGTCGCCGAGGCCCCCTCCAGGTCGCCTCGCCAGGTTGTCGGCGCGTACGTGGCGCTCACCAAGCCGCGGGTCATCGAGCTCCTGCTGATCACGACGATCCCCGCGATGCTCCTGGCCCAGCGCGGCCTGCCGCCCCTGTGGCTCATCGCCTGCACCCTCACCGGCGGCACCCTCGCCGCGGGGTCGGCAAATGCCCTCAACTGCTTCGTCGACGCCGACATCGACTCGATCATGAAGCGGACAGCGGCCCGGCCGCTCGCGCACAACGCCATTCCGCCGCGCAACGCCCTGATCTTCGGCATCGTGCTCGGAGTCGTCTCGTTCGCGTTCCTGTGGATCTTCGTCAATCTGATGTCGGCCGCTTTCGCGGTGGCGACCATCCTCTTCTACATCTTCGTCTACACGCTCGTGCTCAAGCGCCGCACCTCCCAGAACATCATCTGGGGCGGCATGGCGGGCTGCATGCCGGTGATCATCGGCTGGAGCGCGGTGACGGGCACCGTCGAGTGGCCCGCCCTGGTCATGTTCGGCGTGATCTTCTTCTGGACCCCGCCGCACACCTGGGCCCTCGCGATGAAGTTCAAGGAGGACTACGCCCGAGCAGGCGTGCCGATGCTGCCCGTGGTGGCCACAGCTGCGCAGGTGACGCGGCAGATCGTGATCTACAGCTGGATCACCGTCGTCTGCACGCTCGCCCTCGCCCCCGTCACCTCCTGGATCTACGTGGCGGTGGCGGCCCTCTCGGGCCTGTGGTTCGCGGTCTTCGCGCACAAGCTGCACAACGTTGTCCGGCGCGGCGGATCCACGAACACCATGAAGTTCTTCCACATGTCGAACCTCTACCTGATGTTCGTGTTCTGCGGTCTCGCCGTGGACGCCGTGGTCGGGTTGCCGGTGCTTGGCTGGCCGTTCTAGCTGCACCTCCAGTCGTACGGCTGTGGCGCCCGTTGAGTTCACCGTCACCGGTGGTGAAGGTTCACCACTGGACTTCGTCGCCGCCCTGACGCCCGCGTCCTCGCTCGTCGTGATCACCGATCCGGCCGGGTGGGAGCAGGTCAGCCGGGGGCTGGCCGTCGGATCGGCCGCGTCCACCGCGGTCCCGACGCGGGTTCGGGTGCTGAGGTTCGCGGTGCTCGACCTCCGGCACTTCTCGTCGGCCTCGTCGTTGCCGCCGCTCTCGGACGTGCCCGGCGACGTGGTGGCGCTGCACGACACGCGCTCGTGGGACTCGGCTCCGGTGGTCGCGTCGTTGCGCGCGCTCGGCCGGCCGGTCGTCCTCTTCACCGCCGTGCACACCTGGGTGTCCGGTGTGGACACTGCCTCGGTGATGGTGGGGTGGAGCGCGCCGCACGTCGTCCTCGCCGCGCCACGCGGTTCGGGGGAGGCACGGGTCGAGGACGTCCTCTGGCAGTTCCGGGAGCTGGAGCGGCTGGGGAGGATGACGTACACGTCCCTGCCCGCACCGCCTGTGGTCGCGGATCGCGCGGTGACGGTCATGGTCGCGCTGCCGGGAGCCACCGAGGGCATCGCCGGGGCGTTGCGGCCGGGCGCCGAGTACGAGGTGTGGGCGCGCGTCGGGGCTCATCCCGTCGTCCTGCCGGGCGATCTGGAGCTGCGCGCCGTGCTCAGCATGTCGGGCCGGCCAGGGCTGTCCGAGTCGTTCGTGCTGCCGGCCGAGGGGCCCAGCTCGTGGGTGAGCTTCGACGTCACGACGCCGTACGCCGCCGTGCCGTGGACCGGTGAGCTGGTCGTCTACCACGGTGTGGTGCCGGTGCACGTCCAGCAGGTCGTGCTGCCGGTCGGCGCGGGTGAGCCGCGTGCACTGCCGCGGTGGAAGCTCTCCCGGACGTTCGCGGATCTCCCGGCGGCGCGCGCGGTGTCGGTGTTGGACCTCGGCGACCGGGCGCTCGTCGCTTCGGGAGGCGTGCCGTCGTGGACCAGCCTGGCCGGGCCCGCGCTGTCGCTGCCCTCGTCGTCGGGGCTGGATCCCTGGTACGGCAAGGACTTCCCGGCCTACTGCGCCGATCTCGCCTTCCTGGCCCGGCAGGGCGCGGCGGCGTACTCGCGGCTGTTCGGTGAGCGCGGGCCGGCCGACGCCGTCCGGCACACGGCACGGGTGACGGGACGTCCGGCCGGGGTGATGGTGGCGTCCGCGGCCTCCGGTCCGGTGCGGTGGCCGATGATCTACGACCTGCCGTTCGCGGACGGGCCACACCGGCTGTGCCCGTCGGTCGGGCAGTTCGGGCCGTTCGGCGCCGGGGGAGAGGTGCCCGCGCACTGTCCGGTGCCCGATCACAGCGGGAACGTGTTGTGCCCCTTCGGTTTCTGGGGTCTGTCGAGCGTGCTGGAGCACCCCGTCGGGCCGTTGGTGCAGCGGATCCTGCCGCGCCCGTGGCCGTTCGAGGTGGCGATGGCGGTCGATGCCGGAATGGACCGTGCACTGACCGAGCGGCACGTGACGGAGCTGATGTCGCAGGTCCCGCCGGAGTCCGTGACGTCGGCGTACGTCAGTCCGTCCGAGCTGGGGAGGGCGCTGGCGGACGAGGTCATGGACGTCGTGCACCTGCACTTCCGCGAGGGTTTCCTCGACGCGGAGGAGATCGCACGGTGGCACAGCGAGGGTGTGTGGCCGCAGCCGCACTGGCCCGTGCGCAAGCCGTTGATCGTGGGGACGACACCGATGAACGGCCTGGTGCGCTCGTTCGTCGAGCACGGCGCGTCGGGCGTGATCAGTCCCGAGGTCGCCGTACCGCAGGACATGGCCGGCTGGGTGACGGGCATGCTGCTCTCCCGGCTGGCCGCCGGGATCAGCGCCGGTGAGGCGTTGCGGCAGGTGCGGTGGGAGATGCTCAGCCGCGGCAACGTCATGGGGCTCGCGTACGCGCTGCACGGAAGTGCCGATCTCCGGGCGCGCTGAACCGCGGGCGGCGACTGGGCGTTTACCTGGGCATGCTGAACTCGGAAGCCCAGCTGCGGCAGGCGGTCGACGAACTGGTTCGCCGCTTCGGTGATCGCGTGGCGGGCGACCTGATCGTCGACGCCGCTGTCGAGGCGTACGTCGACCTGCGGCGCGCTTCGATCGTGCACTCCTATCTCGGCGTGCTCACCGTGCGCCGTGCAGCTCGCGAACTCGCGTTCACCGCCGTCGGCGTGACGATGCCTCTGCAGCAGACCGTGGGCCTCACGCCTGCTCGCTGACCTTCAGACGTGCTCAGGACGCCATCTTGCTCAGCAGGTCCTCGACGCACGGGTCGTCGAGGGACTCGACGATGCACTGCCACAACAGGAGGTTCGTCTCGGCCCACTTCGTGTAGGTCGCGGCGGCCTCCGAGTCGTAGAAGTAGTAGCCCTCGTCGGCTTTGCCCACCTGCTCGCCCACGATCTTGTACGCGAGCTCGCGCAGGGTGATGCCGTTCTCCTGGAGGTACCTGTGCGCCAGGACGACCGGCGTGACCGGCAGCGCCTTGAACAGCGTGTCCGCGTCGGACAGCGCCTGCGCCTCCAGTGAGATGTCACGGGAGCGGGTGCGCATCTCCGCCTCGACGACGATCCGCTCGATCCACTCGATGTCGCCCTGCGAGACGCCGGCGACGAAGAGGACCTTCCGGCGCAGCGCCGCGCCGTCCGTGGGCAGCGAGTTGCGGCGGACCATGTAGTTCAGGTCGTGCACCAGTGCGGCGACCTCCACGACGTCCCGTGCGGCCCCGTTGCGTTCGGCGAAGTGCACGGACTTGTCACGGACGAAGCTCACGTGGTGCCAGCCGTGGAACTGCAGCTTCGCGGCCAGGTCCTCGCACAGCCGCCTCACGCGCTGCTCCACGTCCGCTATGACAGACCTCGGGATCATCGTGCGCGTACGCATCATCAGCCCTCCTGACAAGGTGGGCTGATGGTAGGCGTGTCGCGGCGGCATGGTGGCGTGACTCAGAACCTTGGCGGTGAATTCGCGGTCAGCAGGGCACCTCGCGGCACCGCCCCCACGCCCCCATACGTCCAGTATGAGGACGTGGGGGCGGTACCGCGATGCACCCGCCTGACCGCGAATCCGCTCGGCAACGTTCTGAGCCACGCCACCAGCGGGGCTTCAGAGGTGGTTCGTCAGATCCTCCAGTCGGTCCTCCACCGGCACGTGGCGGTGGCTGATTCCGGTGTCCGGGTCGTAGCTGAGGCTCCACGGGTTCACGGCACGTGACTTGACCAGGAACGTCATGGTTCCGTCTGCTGCTCGCGGGATGCGGTGGAACTCATGCGCGAGCATCATCCCGGTGGCGCCCTCGGTGCACTGGGTGCGGTTCGTGAGCTCCGTGCCGACGATGGTGCGGCCGCCGATGCCGAGCCGGGCGTCGAAACGTTCGTGCAGGTAGGCGCCGCTCAGGATCGTGGTGCAGAAGTGGTAGCGGTGGTTGTGCACCGAGTCGGCGTAGCCGGCCCGCCAGTCCGCCAGCGGCTTGTACTCGTGCAGCCAGAACGTGAACGGTTCGTCCGCCTCGTCCCTCAGGCGCCACGCGTAGTGCGTCGTCGTCTCGCGTGAGTGCGCGATCACCCAGGTCGCCTGCTGGGGGGTGAGCGCGTCGATGTACGCGCGAAGCTCTCTGCGCAGCTCGGGCCGGGCCGCCCATTCGGTGAACCACGTGCCGACATCGGCCCAATGGTCCACGACGGGAAATTCGGCGCGCTTCACCCGGGCGGCGAGCTCCTCGAGCGCGGACAACCCGGTGAACTCGGCTAGCAAGATCGATCAGCTCCTCAACTGAGCAGATGCGGAGAATTCGCGACGGAATGCGTGGAACTTGCCTTGGAGTTCCTTGAAACCGTCCTGGGTGAGTGTCTCGCCGGTGATCTTCTCGAACAGCGCGATGAAGTCGTTCCGCGTCGTCGCCGGCGTGATGGTGAAGTGGTAGCCGGCTTTGGAATTGCTGATGCGCAGGAACTCCGCGCGTTCCATCGCGTAAAGGAACGAACTCTCGGTGAACCTGAGCGTGCGCGGATAGGGCCTGAGCACTCCCGCGGTGTTGCTGTAGAGCGTGAGCCACGCGGAGTCGTCGAACAGCTCGAGCCGGTCGAGCGGCGGATCCGAAACGATCGTGACGTCGATTCTCGTGCAGCGGCTGCGGGCCGCGTAGAGCCCGACGAGTCCAATCCCGATCTGTTCCTTGAGCCGTTCCTGGATCTCGTCGTAGTCGCCGTCCGCGCCCTCGTTGCGCAGCAGGTACCGCGCCCGCCCGCTGATGGCGTTGTCATCGCGTGGGTCGGCCAGCACGGCCCTGAGCTCGCACTCCGTCTGGCTGAGCAGCACCCTGCCCGCCGCGTACCGGCCGGCGAACCCGCGGAAGCAGTACAGCCGGGTGCGTTCCAGGTCCTGCATCATGAGCTGGTTGAACACCGGGTCCGGCTTCGCGGTCGGCTCGAACACGTGACTGGGGAAGAACTCCCGATCGAGTGCCCGATACTCCTGGGTGAGCTCTTTGAGCGCCTTGCGGCTCTCCTCGATGACCGGAGCCAGCAGTGCCTTCTGCGCCGCTTTCGACGTGATCAACGTCTGCGTGAAGCTCACCACCGCGGAAATCAGCGTGCCCGTACCCACTGCCGTCAGCAGGTTTCTCGCTGCACCGGAATCCATTTGACTGGAAATGGCCAGCGACGCACCCGACGTCACGACGAGTATGAGGAGGAGCAACCCGGTCCGGGTCCAGAACAACTCCTGGATCAGGTTGCTGCGGATGCCTCCGGCCTCCGCGGACACGTGTGCCACCTCCCGAGTCACCAGATTGGCCGCTACCCGAACGGACGAATGCGCTGGGTGTGCGATCAAGTGCGAGGAGTTACTGTACGCGTCGGTCAAAAGATAAGGAAGCTGCTATTCGTGCGACATTCAGGACCGGAATAAGTGCCCTTGAGCCCGGTCGTCGGCCCGTACTCGTGCACTTCGGTGACGCGCCGTCGCCGCCGCCTCCGAACGGGTCGGACGAGCGTGACCACCCCACCCACATGCACCCATGCCGGGTGTCCTGGTCCGGACGGCCGCGAGGGTTGCTACACGCCGCTCACACCCGTCCGAATACCCTCACCCACCATGCGTAACGTCCTGCTCATCGCTTCTGTGGCGCTTGCGGCCACCGGCCTCGCCGGGTGCGCCGGGTCGGCCCAGCCCTCGGCCGGCGGATCGTCGCCGGCCGCCGCCGCGCCCACGAACCCCTGCACGGCCGACGACTTCAAGGTCACCGGCGACTTCGGGTCGGCGCCCAAGGTCGAGATCCCGAGCTGCAAGCCCACCAGCGAGCTCATCATCAAGGACCTGGTGGTGGGCACCGGCGCCGAGGTGACGGCGGGCACGACGGCCACGGTCAACTACCAGCTCACGACCTTCTCCGACAAGAAGGTGAAGGACAGCTCCTTCCAGCGCGGCGCGCCGTTCGACGTCGAGAACGTCGGCCAGGCGCCGGTCATCGACGGCTGGAACGAGGGCATCGTCGGCCTCAAGGAGAAGGGCCGCCGCCTGCTGATCGTGCCGCCGGAGAAGGGCTACGGCCCCGGCGGCCAGGGCATCAAGGCGAACGAGACGCTCGTCTTCGTCATCGACGGCGTGAAGGTCACCCCCGCCGCCTGATCCGAAAAGCGAAACGGGCCCCCGGAGCACCGGGGGCCCGTTTTGGTCTGGGCTCAGGGCAGGAGCAGCAGCTTGCCGGTCGTCCGGCGCGACTGCAGGTCGGTGTGCGCCTGCGCCGCCTCCTCCAGCTTGTACCGGCCGCCGATCCTGATGTTCAGCGTTCCCGCCGCGATCGCGCCGAACAGGTCGGACGCCCGCCAGTCGAGTTCCGCGCGGTCGAGCAGGTACGCCCCGGTCGACGGCCGCGTCAGGTACACGGACCCGGCCGCGTTGAGCCGCTGCGGGTCCACCGGCGGCACCGGCCCGGACGAGGCCCCGAACAGCGCCAGCATGCCGCGCGGCTTCAGCGACGCCAGCGACTGGTCGAACGTGTCGGCGCCGACGCCGTCATAGACGACGTCGACCTTCTCGATCCGCGAGGCGAAGTCCCCGTACCGCAGCACCTGGTCGGCCCCGGCCTCGCGGGCCAACGCCTCCTTCTCGTCGGTCGACACCGTCGCGACGACGGTGGCACCCTTCGACTTCGCCCACTGCGTCAGCAGCAGGCCGACGCCACCGGCCGCCGCGTGCACGAGAACCCGGTCGCCTTCCTTCACCACGTACGTCGAGTGGGTCAGGTAGTGCGCCGTGATGCCCTGCAGCAGCGAGGCCGCGGCCAGTTCGACGTCCAGCCCGTCCGGCACCCGCACGGCCGACGCGGCCGGCACCACGACCTCGGACGCGTAGCTGCCCAGCACGCCCATCCACGCGACCTTGTCGCCGGCGGCGAAGTCCGGGGAGTTGCTCGCCACGACCTCGCCGGCGCCTTCGAGTCCCAGGGCGGTGGGCAACGTCAGCGGGTACTGGCCGCTGCGCTGGTAGGTGTCGATGTAGTTGACGCCCGCGGCGCTCACCTTCACCAGCAGATCGCCGTCACCGGGCACGGGCGACGGCACGTCCGTGTGCTCCAGCACCTCGGGGCCACCGGCCGAACGCACCACCACTGCCTTGGGCATCTGTCCTCCTTGATCGACTCAACCCGGTCAACCCAGGCCTCGGCCCCGATGTTCCCGCTCCCACCGATTGGGAACCCACCGCCGTCCTCCAGCATGACGGCAGCCGGCCCGTTCCGCCCGCGTGCGGTGTACCCACAGCGACAGACCGCACTCAGCGCTGGTACGACCGGTCCATGCGAAAAACATCCCTGCTGCTGATCGCATTGCTGCTACTGGTGGGAGCGCTTCCATCCCACGCGGCCTCCGCCAAGAAGGGCGTGAACGCCGCCGACGACCCCGGTCCGGCCGGCGCCGCCATGACCGCGCTCGACGCCCGCTGGTACTACACCTGGGCCTCGGACCGGCGCGGAATCCAGAGCAACGCCGAGTTCGTCCCCATGATCTGGGGCGCGGCCAGCGTCACCGACGCCGAGCTGAACAGGGCGAAGGCCAACGGCCGGCAGTTGCTGGGGTTCAACGAACCCGACATGGCCGGCCAGGCGAACATGACCGTCGAACGCGCGCTGGACCTGTGGCCACGCCTGCAGAGCACCGGCCTGAGGCTCGGCGCGCCGGGGGTCGCGTTCGGCGGTGACGTCGCGGGCGGCTGGCTCGACCGGTTCATGGCGGGGGCGAAGGCGCGCAACCTCCGCGTCGACTTCATCCCGATCCACTGGTACGGCCAGGACTTCTCCGACAGGGCCACCGGGCACCTGGAGTCGTACCTGCGCAACGTGTACAACCGTTACCAGAAGCCGATCTGGCTCACCGAGTACGCGCTGATCGACTGGCGTTCCGGCCGTGCGGTCTACCCGAGCCAGCAGCAGCAGACCGCGTTCATCACCGCGTCGACCAGGATGCTCAACGGGCTGTCCTTCGTGGAGCGCTACGCGTGGTTCACGCTGTCCAGCAGGACCAGCCCGACCGGACTGTCCACCGGCACGGCGCTGACGGCGGCGGGCCGCGCCTACGCACCCGCCTAGTCCTCCCCGAGGGCGACCCGGCGCGCGAGCCCCAGCGGCAGCGCGCCGGACCCCGCGATCCGGTCGTGGAAGTCCCGCAACGACCCCAGCCCCGCGGCCAGGTACTCGTCGCGGATCAGGTCGATCTCCAACGCCCCGGTCAGGTACGACGGCGCCTGCGTCGGCCACGCGCAGTACCGCTTCACCTCGCCGGTGGCGGTGCCCGGCGTCAGGGCCGTGCGCGTCACCATGAACGACTCGGCCTCGGCGGGAGTCATGTCGCCACAGTGCAGCGCCGTGTCGACGATCATCCGGGCTGCCCGGAACAGCCGCGCCTCGACGTGGCTCATCAGGGCGCCCCGGGACGTGTAGTACCCGACCGAGCGCAGCAGCTTCTCCGAGTACAGCGCCCAGCCCTCGGAGAAGTACGACGTCCGGAACACCTTGCGCAGCGGGTGCGCCGGGCCCTGCGCCGCCAGCCACGCCGAATGCCAGTGGTGGCCGGGATAGGCCTCATGCACGGAGATCGTCGGCAGCTGCGACCGCGAGTTGGTGCGCAGGCGTTGCGTGATCTGCTCGTCCGACGCTCCGTCGGGCGTGAACGGCACGAAGAAGAAACCGGTCCGCTTCGAGGTCAGCGCCGGCGGCCCGAGGTAGCTCGCGACCGACATGAGCGCCCGCTGGAACGGCGGCGACCCGACCACCTGGCAGTCCTCGCCCTCGGGCATCGTCACCAGCGAGTGCTCTATCAGCGCGGCACGCGCCCGTGAGGTCTCCGCCTCGTACTCCGCGCGCATCGCCTCCAGGGTCGGCGGGTGGTCGTCCTGCAACGAGCTCATCACCGCACGCCAGTCCGGCGACCCCGCCAGCTCGGCCAGTTCGGCCTCCAGCGCCGCGTAGGCGTCCTGCCCGCGCTGGTGCAGCTCCGGTGCTCCGTAGCCCAGCAACTCCTTGTCCTGCAACAGGGTCGAGTAGAGCTTCTCGCCCATCCGCCAGTCGCCGCCGGCCCGCACGGCGAGGTCCTCCAGGAACACCGCGTGCCGGTCGAACGCGTCGGCCGCGGGGACGGCGGCCGCGACCAGCGTCGCGCGCAGTTCGGGTGACGACACCTGCTGCGGCAGCTGGTCCAGCAGGAACGCGCGCCCCGTCCGCACCTGACCGAGCGTGCGCAGCACGACCAGTGACGACGCCAGCGACGCGTCGAGGTTCGCTTCGGCGGCGGCGAGCACCGACGGCACCTCGCGCAGCTTGGCGACGGTCGACGTGACGAGCTCGGCCTCGGGCAGCAACCCGTGCAGGAACGGCCCGAGCAACCCGAAGAAGATCATCCCGGTGTACTCGTGCGGGTCCCGCCGCCAGCCCGGCCACGCCTCCATCGCCGACGCCCCGCGCAGCACCGACACGGCGAGATCGCGGTCCACCGACCTCGGCGTCGCCTCCAGCCGTGCCAGCCAGGTCTCCCTCTCCCTGGCCCGCTGCTCGAACGCCGCCGCGGAGAAGTCCCCGAACGTCGAGTAGTGCGGAAGCGAGCCGGCTCCGGCGGCGTGGGCGGGGTGGTGGTCGAAGTACCACGAGAGGAACGACGTGAGCGTGTCGGTGGTCACCCGACCGAAGCTACCCGCTGGTTTTACAGTGTGGGGATGTCTGATCACACCACCCAGAAGCGCATCGCCGAGTTCGTGAAGGCCCACGGCAAGGAGGGCACGCCGGTCCGGGCCGTCGTCGAACCGATCGGCCGGGCAGGCGCGCGGATCGTGCTGGTCGGCGCGGACGGCGCCATGGGCGACGTGATGGTGAAGGACGTCGAGTCCGCCACCACGGCCGTCGAAGCCGCGGACGGCGTCGAGCAGGCCGAATGGGACCGCGAGACCACCGCCGCCACCACGATCGGCCCCGCGCACCGCCGCAAGATGGCTCGGATGCAGTCGTGAAGGTCGTCTTCGCCTCCTGTGACCGGCTGCCCCTGGGAGACGGTGACGAGGAGTCGCTCGTCGCCGCCCTCCAGCGCGACGGCGTCGACGTCGAGTGGCAGCCGTGGGGCGGCGAGGTCGAGGCGGACCTCGTGGTCCTGCGCACGACCTGGGATTACCCCGACCACCTGGACGAGTTCCTGGCGTGGTGCGCCGGCGTGCCCACGCTCGCGAATCCGCTGCCGGTGGTCCGCTGGAACATCGACAAGTCGTACATGGCCGAGCTCGCCGCGCTTGGAGTCCCGGTCGTGCCCACCGCGGTCGTGCGGCCGGGGGAGGAGCCGGTCTTCCCGGACGGCGAGTTCGTGGTGAAGCCGGCGGTCGGCGCGGGTTCGCGCGGTGCCGGCCGGTTCACCGGCCACGCCGAGGCCCGCGCGCACCTGGAAGCCCTCGGTGTGACCGCGCTGGTGCAGCCGTACCAGTCCAGTGTGGACGCCCACGGTGAGACGGCGCTGGTGTTCTTCGCCGGCGACTACTCCCACTCGTTCCACAAAGGACCGATGCTGGCCCAGGGCCTCGCCGAGGCCGAGTCAGGGCTCTACGTCGAGGAGCGGCTGGCCGGCATCGAGCCCACTACGCGTCAGGTCGCGCTCGCCGAGCAGGTGCTCGACGTCGCCGCAGAGCTGCTCTCGTTGCGGCGCGGCGACTTCCTCTACGCCCGCGTGGACGTCGTCGAGGGGCCCGACGGCGAACCGCTGCTGCTCGAACTGGAGCTGACCGAGCCGTCGCTGGGCTTCAAGCTCACGACCGGCGAGGCTGTCGCCCGGTTCAGCAAGGTCATCCAGGAGGCCGCCTCCCGCGGCTAAGGTCGAAGCATGACCACCGCGAGCGTCAACGGCATCAGCATCGGCTACGACGACGAAGGCACCAGTGACGACGTGCTGGTGCTCGTGCACGGCCATCCCTTCGACCGCACGATGTGGCGGCCGCAGGTCGAGCACTTCAGCACGAACGGCTGGCGCGTGATCGCCGCGGACCTGCGCGGGTACGGCGAGACCACCGTCGTCCCCGGCAGCACGCCGCTGGACGTCTTCGCCGCCGACATCGCGGGGCTGCTCGACCACCTCGGCATCAGGAAGGTCGTGCTCGGCGGCCTCTCGATGGGCGGGCAGATCGTCATGGAGTTCGCGCGAACGTTCCCCGAGCGCCTGCGCGGCCTGATCCTCGCCGCCACGTTCGCGCAGGCCGAGACCGAGGACGGCCGCCGCAACCGCAACGACATGGCCGACCGGCTGCTGCGCGAGGGCATGTCCGGCTACGCCACCGAGGTGAAGTGGAAGATGGTGGCGCCGCACAACCCGGAGGTCGGCGAGTTCGTCGCGGGGCTGATGCACGACGCGCCACCGGAGGGCGCGGCGGCGGCGTTGCGAGGCCGCGCGGAACGGCCCGACTACACCGAGACCCTCACCGGGATCACCGTGCCGACGCTGGTGATCGTCGGCAGCGACGACGAGTACACGCCGGTCAGCGCGGCCGAGTACATGAGCGAGCGCGTTCCGGGTTCGACACTGGTCGTGGTCGACGGCGCCGCCCACATGCCGAACCTGGAACGCCCCGCACTCTTCAACAAGGCGGTCGAAGACCTGCTAGCGCAGACCTGAGCCGATACCGGTCAGGCCGCGCACCTCCATCTCCGCCTGCTTGGCCGGGTCCGCCTTCTCGCCGCCGATGATCGTGCCGAGGAACCCGGCCAGGAACGACAGCGGGATCGACACGATGCCGGGGTTCGACAGCGGGAAGAACGCGAAGTCGGCGTCCGGGAACACCGACGACTTCGAGCCGGAGATCGCGGGCGAGAAGACGATGAGCAGCACGCACGACGTGAGGCCGCCGTAGATGCTCCACAGCGTGCCGCGCGTGTTGAAACGCTTCCAGAACAACGAGTACAGCAGCGTCGGCAGGTTCGCGGACGCGGCCAGGGCGAAGGCCAGAGCGACCAGGAAGGCGACGTTCTGGCCGTTCGCCGCGATGCCGCCGACGATCGCCAGCACGCCCACGCACACGGCGGTGATGCGGGCGACGCGGACCTCCTCGCGCGGGTCGGCCTCGCCGTGCTTGATCACGTTGGCGTAGACGTCGTGCGCGAACGAGGCCGACGCCGTCAGCGTCAGGCCCGCGACCACGGCGAGGATCGTCGCGAACGCCACCGCGCAGACGATGCCCAGCAGGACCGTGCCGCCGACCTGGAACGCCAGCAGCGGCGCCGCCGAGTTCTCGCCGCCGGGAGCGCTGTTGATCTTGTCGGTGCCTACCAGCGCCATGGCGCCGAAGCCGATGACCAGCGTGCACGAGTAGAAGATCGCCATCATCCACGTGGCCCACACGACGGACTTACGCGCCTCACGGGCGTTCGGCACCGTGTAGAAGCGCATCAGCACGTGGGGGAGCGATGCGGTGCCGAGAACAAGCGCCAGGGCCAGCGAGATGAAGTCGATTTTCGACAGGTCCGACGCGCCGTACTTCACACCCGGCGAGAGGACGGCCTCGCCCAGCGGCGACCGTTGCGCCGCGCGGTCGAGTATCGAGGAGAAGTCGAAGCCGAACTTGCCGATCAGGAAGATCGTCAGCAGCGACACGGTCAGGAGCAGCAGCACGGCCTTGATGATCTGCACCCACGTGGTGCCCTTCATGCCGCCGACCAGCACGTACAGCACCATGACGATGCCGACGACCGCGATGATGATGGCCTGGCCGATCTTGCTGTGCACGTCCAGCAGCAGTGCCATCAGACCGCCGGCGCCGGCCATCTGCGCGATCATGTAGAAGAGCGAGATGACCAGGGTCGAGTTCGCCGCGGCCGCGCGCACGGGGCGTTGGCGCATACGGAACGCCATGACGTCGCCCATGGTGAAACGGCCGGTGTTGCGCAGCCGTTCCGAGATCAGCATCAAACCGATCAGCCAGGCGACGACCCATCCGATCGAGTACATGAAGCCGTCGTAGCCGTTCACGGCGATCGCGCCGGAGATGCCCAGGAACGACGCCGCGGACAGGAAGTCGCCCGAGAGCGCGATGCCGTTCTGCGTGCCCGTGAAACTGCTGCCCGCCGCGTAGTAGTCCGACGCGCTCACGTTCCGGGTCGACGCCCGGTAGACGACGTAGAGCGTCAGCAGCACGAAGATGCCGAAGACGGACAGGTTGATCGCGGTGTTCGCCCCGGTCACGCGAGCTCCTCGTCGGTTTCCACGAGCGCGCGCACCTTGTCGACCTGAGGGTCGAGCTTCCGCTTGGAGTAACGCGCGTACGCCATTGTGATGATGACGGTCGTGACGATCTGGAGGAATCCCATCGTCAGGCCGACGTTCACCGTTCCGAACAGCGGAGTGCTCATGAACTCGGCGGCGTAAGCCGAAAGCAATACGAACGTGACGTACCAAGCGAGGAACAGCAGCGTCGCGGGGACGATAAAACGCTTCACCCGGCGCTTCAGGTCGAGGAAATCGTCACTCGTTTGGATGGCATCGAAATCAGGCTCACCGTCACCATCGATAAGCAATGAGTGATGTGGCTCGTCAAAGGTGGCGAAACCGGGGGTGGCCGGGCGTGACACGGAGGGCAGCGCCTTCGTCATCAACCGCTCGCATTCGTTACGGGGAGTGCCCGGCGAGGCTCCGCGCACACGGCGCGTCCGATCCGGGGTTGGGAGGCGCAAGCGTAACCACGCGTGGCGGCGAGTCAATCCCTGGAGCCCGCAGGACCACCCCAAAAGGTCCGGTGTCACCCTGGGTGATCGATCGTGCACGCCTCAGGTCGTTGTCGCGTCACGCTCTCTGGCCTACTATCCGCTCACACCCGATACGGCTGATGGAGATATCGAGCTGCGGGGACATCGACTCGCGGGGATTCGCCAGGCCAGGAGGTAGCCGATAGTGGGGCACTTCGAACGCGCCTTGGGGATCATTTCGTGAATGTCGAGTGGAGAAAGATCAGCGACTGGCGCAACTGGCGCCTGCCCGTCAAGCTCGGCGTCGTGCTGCTCGTCCCGGTGACGGTGGCCGTCGGCGCGGGCGCACTGCAGATCTCCGGTTACGTCGACCGGTCCGACAACTACGTGCAGATACAGGGCCTGGTCCGGCTCAGGGCGGATCTCGCGCCGTTGATCTCGAGCGTCCAGCAGGAACGCACGCTCGCCGCGCAGAGCGCCACCAGCGGGTCCGGCGTCGGCGCCTACCAGAACCAGATCAGCGCCACCGACAACGCCGCCTCGACCGTGCGCCGCCGGATCGACCGCACCGACGGCGTCAGCGACGTCTCCCGCCAGCGCTTCGCCGAGGTCGGCGGTCAGCTGGAGACGCTCAAGAACCTGCGGGAGAAGGTCGCGCAGGGCGGCGACGGCGGCGACCCGTCCGGTGGCACCTACGGCTACACCGCGATCATCAAGTCGTTGCTGGACTTCGAACAGGCGCTCGTCGGCCAGTTCAACGACAGCGCCATCTCGGGCACCGCGGCGGCCCTGCACAGCATGGTCATCGCGCAGGAGCAGGTCTCGCTGCAGCACGCGTTCGTGTTAGCCGGGATCGGCCGCGGCAAGCTCCTCGGCCCCGAGGTCCGCGCGCTGGAGCAGTCCGACATCCGCCTGCAGGACCGCCTGAACGACTTCCAGGCCACCGGCACCACCGAGCAGCGCCGCACCTACGACCAGACCGTGACCGGTGCCGCCGTCGCGAACCGCTCCGCGCTCGTGGAACGCGCGCTCACCCAGCCCGACGGCACCCCGCCGCCCGCGACGCGCCCCGGCCAGCCCAAGCCGCCGCAGGAGTTCGGCATCGCCGTCGACGACTGGAACAAGTCGTCCGGCACCACCGCGCGGCTGATGGAACAGGTCGTCCGCGAACTGCAGGACGAGCTCGCCGACACCGCCAGTGCCCTGCAGGACGACACGTCCAACAAGGCGGGCGCCGCCGCGGTCATCCTGCTCGCGATGCTGCTCATCGCCGGCACGCTCGGCTTCGTCATCGGCCGCTACCTGCTGCGCTCGCTGTCCGAGCTGCGCCGCTCCGCCCTCGACGTGGCGCACCACCACCTCCCCGAGGTCGTCGCCGCGATCCGCGCCGACCGCAAGCCCGACACCGAGATCGAACCGGTGCCCGTGCACACCAGCGAGGAGTTCGGCCAGCTGGCCCGCGCGTTCGACGCCGTGCACGAGCAGGCCATCCGCGGCGCGGTCGAGCAGTCGTCGCTGCGGTCGGGCATGAAGAACATCTTCGTCAACCTGTCGCGCCGCTCGCAGGGCCTCGTCGAGCGCCAGCTCAAGCTCATGGAGGAGCTCGAGCGCCACGAGGAGAACCCCGAGCAGCTCGCGAACCTGTTCAAGCTCGACCACCTCGCGACGCGCATGCGCCGCAACAACGAGAACCTGATGGTGCTGTCCGGCACCGACGTGGCCCGCCGGTTCCACCAGCCCGTCCCGCTCGCGGACGTCCTGCGCGCCGCCGCGTCGGAGATCGAGCACTACCAGCGGGTCGTCGTGAAGTCGACGCCGTCGGTCGAGATCGTCGGCTACGCGGCCAGCGACCTCGTGCGCCTCGTCGCGGAGCTGCTGGACAACGCCACCGCGTTCTCCGCGCCCACCACCCAGGTCATGATCGGCTCGCGGGTCGACCAGCAGGGCGCCGTGCTCATCGAGGTCGCCGACCAGGGCATCGGCATGGGCCCGGCCGAGCTCACCGAGGCCAACGAGCGGCTCTCGACCGGCACCGAGGAGGACGTGCCCGTCTCGCGTCAGATGGGCCTGTTCGTCGTCGGCAGGCTCGCGGGCCGCCACGGCATCACCGTCCGGCTGCGCGGCGCGGGAGAGGGCCGCGAGGGCCTGCGCGCGTTCGTGCTCGTGCCCGCGGACCTCGTGCGCTCGCACGAGGAGGCCCCGGCGCCGTCCCAGCCGCGGCACGCCGCGCTGCCCCAGCCGAAGTCAGCCCTCCCCAGGCAGCCGCACGTCGTCGTGAAGACGCCGAACCTGGCGCCGCCACCCGTACCCGCGCCGGCCATCGACAGCCCGCGCGAGTCCGCCGAGTGGACGTCGTTCCGCGGCGCCGCGATCGACGAGTCGCTGCCCCAGCGCACACCCAGGCCCGCGTCGGCACAGCACAACGGCGTGCCGCCCGAGTCACCAAGTGAGACGACGTCCTCCTGGTTCAGGGGCCCGATCTCGGGCGAACCGGTCAACGGTGATCATTCGCCGGCCCGGCCCCACCCCGGACCCTCACCCGCGTCGTCACCGTCGGTAGTGGCATCCTGGTTCGGCAGGAAGCCCGGAGGGACGGTCTGGGAACAGGCCGGAGACCCCGTCACCGACGCAGGGGAGACCGATGCCGGGTTGCCGAAACGGGCGCCGCGTAAGAACCTGCTACCCGACCTCGCGGAACACTCCGAGAACAGCGCACGTCCCGCTGTGAGCCAGAAGCGCGATCCGGAACGGGCCCGAGGCTTTCTCGCCAGCTACCAGACGGGCCTGCGCCAGGCGCCGCTCGGCGGCAACGGGAATGGAAACGGCCAGGGGAACGGCCAGTACAACGGGGAGAAGGCATGAGCACGCCTCAGTCGCGCCAGGTCGACCAGTTCGGCTGGTTGATCACGAACTTCACCGATCGCGTGGCCGGTGTCGCCCACGCGATCGTGATCTCGGTGGACGGCTTGCTGCTCACCAAGTCGACAGGTCTGCCGCCGGACCGCGCGGACCAGCTGTCCGCCATCGCGTCGGGAGTCGCGGCCCTCACCATGGCCGCCTCGCGATGCTTCGAAGGTGGCGGAGTGTTGCGCACCGTGATCGAGATGGACTACGGGATCATGCTCCTCATGTCCATTCGAGACGGGTCCTGTCTGGCGGTACTCGCCGCTCCCGACAGCGACGTCGGCCAAGTCGCCTACGAGATGACCGTGGTCGTCGAGCAGGTAGGCCAGATCCTCACTCCCGAACTGCGAGCGCAGCTGCACAGCGTGAGGTGATCCATGAGCTCCTCCTCTGACGCACACCGACGGCGCAGGCGGGACGAAACGCCCGCCGAGCAGACGTTCGCCGACCTGATGAACGGGTTTTCCCTGGACTCGGGCCGAAAGCGGCCGCCAACACCGGAGCAGGCGCCCGCGCGGGAAGCGACTCCCGTTGTACCGCAAGAAGATGTCCGGGCCTTCGAGTCCTCCGTTCAGGAGAGTCACGACGCCTCGATCGTTCGTGCATATGCCTGGACGGGTGGGCGCACTCGGTCCAACATCGACCTCGAGATCGAGACACTTGTCTCCGCCAATGATCAGAGTCGGCGGTCTGCAGGTATCTTGCAGGCTGAGCACCAACGCGTCGTCGAGCTGTGCCACGCCCCGCGATCCGTCGCGGAAGTGGCCGCACTGATGCGTCTCCCGCTGGGAGTCGTCAAGGTGTTGCTCGGTGACATGGCGGAACGAGGCCTGGTGGACGTGCACCAGACCGCTTCCGCAGGCGGTGGTACGCCGGACCTCGGGTTGATGGAGAGAGTGCTTAGTGGACTACGTCGGCTCTAGATTTCCCGAATTCGGCCCTCCTGGGCCACCCGGTCGGGAGCTGACCTCGGCCAAGATCGTCGTCGCCGGTGGCTTCGGCGTGGGCAAAAGCACTTTCATCAGGTCCATCGTGGAGAACGATCTCCTGACGATGAACGCACTCCCGCCGGAACGCGCGGGCGCCGTGACGGAACTGGTGCGCATCCAGTTCGGCCGCGTGTGGCTCGACCCGGGCCTCGCCCTGCACCTCTTCGTGGCGCCGCAGTGGCAGGACGCGCGCGCGGGCTGGGGCGACGTGGTGCGCGGCGCCGTGGGTGCCGTGGTGCTGTTCGACGTGATGCGCCCCGCGGACTCCGTGGACGCGATGCGGTACTTCGAGGACCACCGGATTCCCTATGTGCTCGCCTTGAACAACGTGCACTCCTCGGTCCGGTCGGACGTGAAGGCCATCATCCGCGGCATGGGCATCTCGCCCGACGTGCCGGTCGTGAACTGCGATCCGCGCGTGCGGCTTTCCGTGCGGGAGACGCTGATCTCGTTGACCGAGCACGCGAAGCTGGACCGGTGGCGGCGGCGGGCTGGGCCGGACGAGACGACTCCGCTCGCGCCTGTCTGCTGACTTGGGCTTTGTCCAAGCGCTCACACGTTCTGGTTGATCTGCTGACGAAGCGGAGGCCAGGAGGCCTTGGCCTTCTAGCCTCCGCTTCATGATGGTCGACGCTGATGTGACCGATGCCGGGCGGCTGGAGGGCTACACCCTGGACGACTGGGAGAGCCTCGATCCCCAGGAAGGCCGCCGCATCGAGCTGGTCGACGGGCGGTTCGTCGTGAACGCCACGCCCGCCATGAGGCATCAGCGGGTCGCTGACCGGCTCCAGACCCTCCTCGACGCGGCTGTCGCGCGTGAGGGCATGGAAGCGCTGACTGCGATCGGCGTCCGCGTCGACAGCATGCTCGGCTACATCTCCGATGTCGTCGTGACGTCCGAGTTCATCGATGCAGACTCGGTCGACGTCCGCGACGTGACGCTGATCGTCGAGGTCGTGAGCCCGCCGACGAAGAAGACCGACAGGCTGGAGAAGCCGGCGGCGTTCGCGGCTGCCGGCGTGGAAGGTTACTGGCGCGTCGAGATGATCGGTCAAGACGGTCTGGCCATCTATTGCTACCGGCTGTCCAACGGTGTCTATTCCCATGTCGCGACGCTGACGTCCGGTACCGTTGGGACAGTGGCGATCACCAGCACGGCCTGGGTCACGTTCGATCCAGCGGATCTCTCGCGAAGATGCCGCTGATCAGGGCTTTCGTTCCTGGCTTGGAGATTCTCCAAGCAGATCTCCTTCAGGGCTTTTTGAGCTGAAACGATGGAGCTGTGAGGCATTCGCCTCCTAGCGTTTTCGCATGCCCAAAAGAGAGTCGAACGTCGTGGACCGCGAGTTCGGCAACGGCCTCCGCGCCGCCAACGCCAAAACCGGCCTGACACAACGCCAGCTGGCCGAAGAGCTCGACTGGGACGAGTCGAAGCTGTCCGACCTCGTCAACGGCAAGGGTGGCGTCACCGCGCACGAGGTCGAGGTGCTGCTCGCCTACTGCCGCCTGTCGCTGGCCGAACGACGGCATCTGATGGCGTTGTTCCTGGAGGCGGGGGAGAAGGGGTTCATCCTCTTTCCCGAGGACGGCGTCCCGGACCAGCTGCGCACGCTCATCAACCACGAGAAGGAGTCCAGCGCGATCGTCGCGTGGTCGATGAACCTCGTCTCCGGCCTGCTGCAAACCCATGACTATGCGTACGCCGTCGCCCAGGCCGGACCTCACGAGAAGGAGGACGTCCCGAAGGTCGTGGCCGCGAGGATGGCGCGAGCGGAGATTCTGCGGCCAGGCCGGACGTTCACCTTCTACGTGCATCAGCAGGCGCTCTTGCTGCCTGTAGGCGGCGAAGAGGTGTGGCGCGAGCAGTTGGCGCACCTCCTGCGGATGTCGGTGCGGCAGTACATCAACTTCCACGTCATCCCCAGGTCGATCGGCGCGCACCCCGGGGTGTCGGGTGACTTCCGGGTGATGAAGTTCCCGAAGTACCCGCCACTCGTCTTTCTGGACACTCTGAACTGCGGGTTGTTCTTCGACGACAAGGAAACCGTCGCGCTCTACGAGGACAGGGTGAAGCGCCTCGCCGCCGTCGCCCTCGATCGTGAACAATCCAGGGCGGTGATCGACGACATTTGGAGGGCCTCCAATGACCGACTGGCGCAAGAGCAGCTACAGCAGCACCGCTGACAACTGTGTCGAGGTGGGGCGTGGTGTCGGCGTTCGGGACAGCAAGGCTCCGGCCACACATCTGCCGGTGTCGGCGGAGTCGTGGACCGCGTTCCTCACCGACGTGAAGGGCGATTCTGCCCGTTAGGAGTCCGTTGGCTCGTGGTGTCCCTGGGGGAGGTCGGGCAGCGCCTGCGTGAGGTGTTGCTCAAGGCAGAGCAGCTCATCAACGCGCTGCGGCAGGCCGAGAGTCTGGCCAAGGACGCCTGTGAGCTGCTCGGTCCTGCCGGCCGCGGAAGCCGGCACGAGGACGACTACTCCGCTGTCCTGCGGCACTGGAACGACGCGCACGTCGGTGTAGGTGATCTGGTCACCCAAGCGCAACAGGTGTCTGAACGGCTTGCCGACCATCTGAGGTCGCTTCTCGGCGCAGGCGCAGGCGCAGGCGCAGAGCCTGTTCCACCCGATCTTTCCTGGTCGGCGCAACAGCGGGCGACGCTCCCCGCCTATGATGGCAAGACCACCGGAAAGTACGTCGATCCGGATGGCTACACCGATTCGGTTCGTAGCGGATATGAGCCTGACGGCGAACACGACGAGATCGCCGAGTTCCTGTTCGCACGTGGCTATCCGCCTGGACCGGCTGGAGCACGGGTGACGTTGGGGGTCCACGTCGAGGCCAAGGTGGCGTGGCGAATGCGCGCCGGCGGTGTCGATCGGGTGGAACTGGTCATCAACAACCCGATGTGCAGGGGGCCGTATTCCTGCACCAAGCTGCTGCAAGAGATACTGCTACCAGGCCAAACACTCGTGATTCACGACCCACGGGCAACACGGGTTCACCGAGGAAAGGAAGCCAGGTGACTAATTCGCTCAGCGTCTGGTACTTCCGCGACGTCGACGATGACGACGAGCCGGTTGCCGTGTACACGGCAACCGCGCTCGACGCGCTCCTCGACGACGTGCTTGCCAACCACCAGCCGCATCCGACGGTGGTCGTCGCCGACGGGCGACCCACCGTGGGTGCGCTGGGCCTCCCGGACCACCAGCTGAAGTTCGCCACGGACAGAGAATCGGGCACCGCCGCCCTCTACCTGATGGACGCCCAGGCTCGCCGCGCTTGGACCACTAAGTCCGAGCCGGCGACGGCCACGCTGTGGCTGGACCGCGACGCCGACGTCGCGTTCCCGTCCGACTCCGTGGTTTCGCTGGCTCAATTGCGGGAGGCGCTGCACGAGTTCATGCGCACCGCCGAGCGCCCCACCTGCGTCCAGTGGCAGGAGTTCGACGTCTTCTAGTGGCCAGCGACGAGACGACTCCGCTCGCGCCTGTCTGCTGACTTGGGCTTTGTCCAAGCGCTTACATGTTCTGGTTGATCTGCTGACGTAGCGGAGGCTGGGAGGGCTTGGCCTTCTAGCCTCCGTTTGTGATGGTGGACGCTGGCACCGGCAAATAGGAACCCGTGCTCGTCGCGGGCACCATCTCCGTCACCTTCGATCCAGCCGATCTCCACAAGCCTCGTCGCCGAGCGAACCGGCAGGTGTCAGCGCAGGCCTGGTCGGCATTCCTCGCCACGGTGAATCGGGTGCCGGCGGCGGTCTAAGGCCGCAGGTCGGCCAATTGCCGGGTGTGCCCGGGTACGTGTTTCTCGGCAAGACCGTTGACGAGATCGGCGAGTGCGAGCGGCTGGTCCAGCACGAGCTCGTCGCCGGACATTAGGAATGACGGCACCAGAACCGCGGCGGTCTGCTCGCTGAGCTGATCGGCGATGTCGCAGAGGACGGCCGCCTGGTGGCGGACGTGGGTGATCAGGCCGGCTCGGCCGGAATGCTCGGCGATGATCCGGTCGAGGTTCCAGCGGTCGAGGCAGATCCGGTTGTCGAAGGTGGGGCGGGCGCCGGACACGACGCCGAGTGCGACAGCGGCGGCCGCCGCGTCGACGCTGAGAACGTGGGCCAGCACCTGGTCGGCGTTCCAGCCTCCGTCCGCTGCCTCGCCGAGGCCGGGCGTCGTCGCCACGTCGAGGAACTTCTTGTAGGCGCTGCGAAGTGCGGTCGTGTCCATCGGTACGTCCCTGTCGATGTCGGAGGTGAAGTGCAACCGATGGTTGCACTTCCTGTCCTGTATTGCAACCGCCGGGTTGCATGTATTGACAAGATCGCTACGATAGTTTCAGTGTCGACCGAAAGGGATCACTGAGATGAGCGTCGGACGGGAGACCCGCCTGTCGGCCTGGATCGAGCGGTTCGCGGCCCACTTCGCCGAGGAGGGCATCCCGCTGATCGGTGGCCGTATCCTCGGCTACCTGCTGGTGTGCCAGCCGGTCGAGCGCACCGCCGCCGAGCTCTCGCAGGAGCTGGAGGCGAGCAGCGGGTCGATCAGCACGAACCTGAAGTACCTGGTCAACGTCGGGCTGGTGACCAAGCGGACCCGGCGTGGGCGGCAGGCGGCCGAGTACCGGATCAACGAGAAGGCCTGGACGGACTTCATCCAGCGCAAGTTCGACGCGATCGCCAGCGTCCAGACGCTCACCGACGACGGCATGCGGTTGCTCAGTGGCGATCCGGAGCGGTCGATGCGGCTGAGGACCGTCGACAAACTCTACGGTTGGCTCTCGGAGGAACTCCCCGCTTTGTGGGAGCGCAGGCCTGCCGCACCGAAGTAGCGTGGTGCCATGTGGCACCCGTTTCGTGATGACATCGAGTACTACGAGGAGCGGGCCAGGGGTCTGCTCGCTTCCGCGTGGGATGGCGTGCCGGGTGCGCTTGAGGTCTTCGACGACGTGCCGCTGACGGACGAGGGCGCGCACATGGTGCTCGCCAGGGCCCACGGCTGCGAGGACTGGAAGGCGCTCAGGGCGAACATCCGCAAGCCGCGCCCGTTCGCCCGCGCCTACCAGGCCATCGAAATGCAGAACCCCGGTGAGCTCAAGGCGATCATCACGCGCGACCCGTGGCTCGTGAAGGCCAGTGGCACCAACGGAAACGACCTGCTCGGCCTCGCGACGGCCAAGTGCGACGAACGCCTCGTCGAGGTGTTGCTCAACGACGGCGCGGACATCGACCACCAGAACGTCCACGGCTGGACGGCATTGCACCAGGCGGCCTACTCGAACCTGCCGAAACTGGCACAAATGCTCCTGCAACGAGGTGCTCGCACCGATCTGGACGCACGGGGCGAAGGCGGCACACCGCTCACGGTCGCGTTGTTCTGGGGCAACGTCACAACAGCCGAACTCCTGGCACAGCACGGAGTCCACCCGCCGAACCTGCGCACCGCCGCCGGTCTGGGTGAGCTGGACCTGGCGGCCGAACCGGAGGCCAGGCGCGGCTACTACCGCCCGCACAGCGGGTTCCCGCGCTGGTGGCCGACGAACGACCCGCAGGAGGTGCTCGACGAGGCGTTGTCGTGGGCCGCCCGCAACGACCGCACCGAGATCCTGGGCGACCTGCTCAAACGTGGCGCCAGGATCGACGCGGACGTCTACCGCGGCACGGCGCTCGCGTGGGCGGCCTGGTGCGGGCTGGAGAACGCCACCCGCACGTTGCTCGACCTGGGCGCGAATCCCAACCAGCGCACGACGTTCGGCGGGCCGATGCACGGCGAGGGCGTGACGGCACTGCACCTCGCGGCGGAACGCGGCCACCTGCCGGTCATCCGCGTCCTGCTCGACGCGGGTGCCGATCGGACCATCACCGACGTGAACTTCGAGGCCACGCCCGCGAACTGGGCCGGCCACAACGACCAGGGTGAGGCTCAGGCCTTGCTGAGCGCCTGATCCTCGGAAGCGGGCAGTTCGACCTCGTGCGTGCGTTCGCGCGACGACGTCCAGAGTGCCGCCGTGGCAACGACAACGGCGCCGGCACCGAGCACGTGGATCGACACGAGCACCTCCGGCACACCCGTCCAGTACTGGACCATGCCCAGCGCACCCTGAGCGAGCACGACGCCGACCAAAGTCCAGTAGGTGCGGGTGCGGGTGAAGAACCCGACCGCGATCAGCAGGCCCAGGAACAGGAACAGCAGGTCCGCGTGGATCTGCGCGAGCGTCTCGACCTCAACGCCCAGGCGAGGCGTCGACGCGTCACCGGCGTGCGGCCCGGCGGCCGTCACCCAGGTGCCCGCGAGCAGCAACGCGCCCAGCACGACGGCCATCACGACCTGGAGCTTCATCAACGGCGCCGGCACCTTCAGCCTGACCGGACCGTCGCCCTCGGACAGCGAGCTCACGAGCAGCACGGCCATCCACACCAGGCCCATCGAGATCATGAAGTGGATCGAGACGGTGTACCAGGCCAGGCCCGTCAGCACCGTGATGCCGCCGACGACCGCCTGCACGGCCACGCCGACGAGCTGGACGAGCGAGAGCACGAGCACCCGCCTGCGTCGCGGCAGGTGGAACCACGCCGCCAGCACGCACAGGCCCGCGATGATGCCGACGACACCGGTCAGCGTCCGGTTGCCGAACTCGACCCACTGGTGCAGCGCCGCGACCTCGGGGTGCTCCACCGGGACGACGCTGCCCTCGACGCACTCGGGCCACGTCGGGCAGCCGAGCCCGGAGCCGGTCACGCGGACGATCGACCCGGTGACCGCGATTCCGGCCTGCGCGATGACGACGGCAATCGCGAAAGCGCGCTGCCAGGACACGAGGAAGGCGGTCAGCTTCGACACGCCTTGATGGTAGGTCTCGCTAGGTGAGCTTTGTCGTCCGGGTAGCCAACGCACCCGCCACAACACCCCAGGCCACGAGCACTGCGACCGGGCCCACACCCGGTGCCGTGCCGTGCACCACAGAGGTTTCCAGCGCCTGAGCCAGAGCGGCGGACGGCAGCAGGTGCACGAACCCGACCGGCACGGACAGCGCCACACCGCCGACCATCAGCAGCACGAACCAGATGATGTTCGCCAGGGCCAGCACGATGTCGGCCCGCAGCGAACCGCCCAGCAGCACACCCAGCGCGCCGAACGTCAGCGTGCCCAGGACGATCAGCAGCACCACCCACGGCAGGCCGCTCAGCGGGAAGCGCCAGCCCAGGAACAGCGCCGTGACCGCCAGCAACGCGATCTGGAGCGCGACCACGACCAGCGCGCCGCAGACCCGTCCCGCGACGAGCAGCCAGCGGGGCAGCGCCGAGGCCGACAGCCGCTTCAGCACGCCGTAACGCCGGTCGAAGCCGAGCGCGATGGCCTGCCCGGTGAACGCCGACGAGATGATCGCCAGGGCGAAGATCCGCGCGGTGGCGGACCCCACGCGCGGCTCCGGCATCGGGATCACCGACATCAACGACAACGCCACCAGCAACGCCAGCGGGATGATCACCGTCAGCAGGATCTGCTCGCCGTTGCGCAACGTCAGCGTCGCCTCGGTGCGCGCGTGCACGAACAGCATGCGTGGCAGCGACCCGCGGCCGGGCGAGGGCTTGAACGTGCCGGGAGCGAAGGTGGTCACGAGCGCAGCTCCCTGCCGGTCAGCTCCAGGAAAACGTCTTCGAGGCTGCGCTTGGCCACCGTCAGTTCCTCGGCCAGCACGCCCTGCTGCGCGCACCACGACGTGACGGTCGAGACGACCTGCGGGTCGATCAGACCCTCCACGACGTACGCGCCCCGCGTCACCTCGCGCACCTTCAACCGCTCGGGCAGTGCGGCGGACAGCAGCGTGGTGTCGAGACCGGGCCGGGCGCGGAACCGCAGCTGCTGGTCGTCCGGCCGGTTCGCGGTCAGTTCGGCGGGCGAGCCGTGCGCGACCACGCGGCCCTCGTCGATGATCACGACGTCGTCGGCCAGCGACTCGGCCTCGTCCATCAGGTGCGTCGTCAGGAGCACGGACACGCCGTCTTCCTTGAGAGCGCCCACGAGGTCCCACACCAGACGGCGTGCCTGCGGGTCCATGCCCGCGGTCGGCTCGTCCAGGAACACGAGCTCGGGACGGCCGATCAGCGCGCACGCGAGCGACAACCGCTGCTGCTGGCCGCCGGAGAGCCTCTTGTACGGGGTGCGCACCGCGCCACCGAGCCCGAGGACCTCGATCAGCCACTTCGGATCGAGTGGATGGGCGGCGCACGCGGCCACGAGGTTCAGCATCTCCTCGGCGCGGATGCCGGGATAGCCGCCACCGCCCTGCGGCATCACGCCGATGCGGGGCCGCAGCGCCTCGGTGCCGGCCGGGAGCCCGAGCACGCGCACCGAACCGGCGTCGGCCGTGCGGAAGCCCTCGCAGATCTCGACGGTCGTCGTCTTGCCCGCGCCGTTGGGCCCGAGCAGGGCCAGCACGGTGCCGGGCTGCTGAACGAGATCAAGGCCGTCGACGGCGGTCTTCGAGCCGTACCTCTTGACCAGCCCCGACACTTCCACCGCAGGCTGGGGATTCGGGCTCACGAGCACGCAGCCTAGGCGGTCCGGGCGACCCGCACGCAGCTGGGTCAATCGGCCTATTCCTGAAGCAGAGCTGAAAAAGGTGGGGCTAGCCCTACCCCGGTGACTCAGGGACACCTCAGGGTTCGCTCGGGGGAGTTCCCCATTGGTTGATCACGGCATTCGGAAGAGACTTTTCCCGTGATCGAAGCGGGGGAGAAAAGACGGGGACTGGTGGTCGGGGGCCTGGTGTTCTCACTGGTCCCGATTTTCTACCTGCATGTCATGTCGGCAGGTCAGCTCAACCCGGTCACGGACGTGATCAGCGACTACGTGTTCGTGGACAACGGCACGGGCTGGCTCGCGGCGACGTCTCTTAGTCTCGCGGCCGTCTCAGCTTTGCTGGCCGTCAACCTGCACGGTGTAGGCAGGTCAGCGCAGTGGCTGATCGGCATCTGGTCGGCAGGGCTGACCGTGTCGACGATCTTCCCGACCGATCCGACGGGGGCGCCGACGTCCATGTCGGGCTACATCCACCGGTACGCCGGCGCGGTCATGTTCATGGCGTTGCCCGCGGCCGGTGTGCTCATCGCCCGCAAGTTTCCGGCCCTGCTCGGTGTCGCAATAACGGCGAGTGTCTCCAGCGCGGCTTTTCTGGTCAGCCACGTTTCCTTCGCGGGTTTCGAGGCACGCGGACTTACGGAACGCGTTTTGTTCGCTTCACTTTACGGACTCCTTTTCGCCATCGCGGCACTACAGGTGAGGCGCACCTCATGACCATGATCGCCATCACGCTCGCCGTGTTCGGTGCCGTGTGCTTCGCCCTCGCGGCCCGCCTGCAGCACGACGCGATCGCCTCGACCGGAGCCCGCGCCAGTGTCCTGCGGCAGCCCCGCTGGCTCGGCGGCCTCGCGTTGCTCATCGCCGGTGCCGGAGTGCACGCCGCCGCGCTGGGCATGGCGCCGTTGACGGTCGTGCAGCCGATCGGCGTGCTCGCGATCGGCATGACCGCGTTGATGGACCGCCGTTTCCGTGAGTTGCCGGCGATCCTGCTCACGACCGTGGGCGTGGGTGCGTTCGTGTTGCTCGCCTCGGGCAGTGCGACCGCGACGAAGGTCGCGCCGGACATCGAACTCACCGCCGGACTCGTGACTCTCGGCCTGATCGCGGTGCCGGGCGTGATCGCAGCCCTTACGTCGAACGCACGCGTTCGCGCTGTGGCGTTCGCCTCAGCCGGTGGCGTCGCATACGGCTACGTGTCCGTGTTGATGCGCGCCGTCTCCCAGTCCGTGCAGCAAGGCGGTTTCGGGCTCTCGCACCTCGCGTCCGTGCTCGGCATCGCCCTCTCACTCGCCGTCGGCGGCTGGCTGGTCCAGCACGCCTACGCCGGCGGACCCCCTCATCTCGCCGTCGCCTGCCTGACCGTGGTGGACCCATTGGTCGCCGTGGGCCTCGGTGCCTTCCTGCTCGGCGAGGCCGCGCATCTGTCTCCTTTGACCGGTGTCGCGCTGTTCGCCTGCGCTCTCGCCGCCGTTTGCGGCGTGTTCGCACTTGCTCGTCAACCTCGTGAAAACATCCGAACGGAGCTTCTCGTGAACACCTCCAGCGCGCTTCGCGTCGTCATCGCCGCCGACACGTTCCCGCCGGACGTCAACGGTGCCGCGCGCTTCGCGCAGCGCCTGGCGGTCGGCCTCGCCGAGAAGGGTCACGACGTCCATGTCATCGCCCCGGACTCGCCCAAGGCCACGGAGATCCCCGGCGTGACAGTCCACCGGCTCCGGTCGCACCGGCTGCCGTTCTACCCGGACTTCCGCTTCTGCCTGCCGTGGCAGGCCTCCAAGGAAGCCGACGCACTGATCAAGTCGCTCAAGCCCGATGTCGTACACGTGCAGGCGCACTTCGTGGTGGGCCGGTTCGTCCTGAACTCCGCTGTCGCCCAGGGCATCCCGACGCTCGCCACGAACCACTTCATGCCGGAGAACCTGTTCAGCCACGCCCACGTGCCGGCGTTCCTGCAGGGCATGGCCCGCAAGTTCGCCTACCGCGACCTGGCCCGCGTCTTCGGCCGCGCCGACGTCGTGACCGCGCCGACCCCGCGCGCCGTGCAGCTGTTGCACGACAGCGGTTTCCCCACGGCCGCGGTGCCCGTCTCGTGCGGCATCGACATCGCCCGCTACCAGCGTTCCGTGACGCACAACGACCGTCCGACCGCGTTGTTCGTGGGACGGCTGGACGAGGAGAAGCGCGTCGACGAGTTCCTGCGTGCCCTGGCCCGCGTGCCCGGCGCGTTCGGCGAGATCGTCGGCGACGGCACCTGCAAGGCGGAGTGGGAGCTCCTGGCCCGCGACCTGGAGATCACGGACCGCGTGCGGTTCCACGGCTTCGTCTCCGAGGACGACCTGCTCGACGCCTACGCCCGTTGCGACCTGTTCGTCATGCCCGGCGTCGCGGAGCTGCAGAGCCTCGCCACCATGGAGGCGATGGCCGCGGGCAAGCCGGTGATCGCCGCGAACGCCATGGCACTGCCGCACCTCGTGCACTCCGGCCGCAACGGCTGGCTGTTCGAGCCCGGCGACGTCAACCAGCTGGCCCAGCGCCTGCACACGCTCGTGCACGACGCGCCGATGCGGGCGCGGATGGGCGCGGCCAGCAGCGAGATCATCTCGCACCACGCGCTGGGCACGACGCTGGAGCGCTTCGAGGCGCTGTACGCGCGGGCGATGGGTCAGACGGTGCCGGTCATCGCACTGGCTGCCTGACCGCTCAGGGGGAGACCCACCGGCCCGGCCGCGTCACGCGGCCGGGCCGGTGGTCCTGAGCTTTGCCTCGATCCGCTGCGCCACAGCCAGTCCGGTCGGGGAGAGGGTGAGTTCTGCAGGGTGTTCGCCGTCTCCCCGGATGAGGAACCGGTACAGCGAGGCGTGCCCCTCCAGCCGTTCGCGCAACGTCGCCGCGACGTCGCAGCCGGGCGGGTAGACCGCCGGAACGGCCTCGTCGACGAGCTGGTCGCGCAGCCGCCGGCGTTCGATGCGGGGCACGTACCAGGGCGTGATCAGCAGCAGTACCAGGCCGAACGCCAGCGCCGTGCCGATCACCGCCTGCCAGCCCCACCCGCGCGGCCCGATGACCAGCAGCACGTCGGCGATCACGAGGTAGCCGATGCCGTAGACCACGGCCCACCCGGCGGTCGCGGCGGCGGGAGGCTCGGCGCGTTCCGTGCCCCACACGCCCTCGACGCGGCGCCAGCGCTGCAGCGAATTGCCGCCCGTCAGCGCCATGTACACACCGAACGCTCCACAAAGGATCGATGCGGGAATCACCAGCCACGGCCTGGTGTGCAGCTCGAACTGCCACACCGCCCAGACCATCCCCGCCACCACCAGCACCACCGCCGCCTGCTTCCAGCGCCGCCTGATGATCCGCAACGGCCGGAAGTCGGCCAGCACGGCGAGCGGTGTGCGGATCGGGGAGGGCAGCGAGCCGAGGACGAGCAACGCCGCGACGACGAACGCGACACCGGCGACCGTGATCGTGCCGGTCGTGATCTCCGCCGACTCGTCGGGCAGCCTGTCGACGGCTATGGCCACCAACGGAATCACAGGTGACAACAGCACCAGGCCGTGCAGCATCGTGCCGCTGCGCAGTGCCGCGTAACCGAAGGCGCCGAGCAGACCGGCCGCGCCGAGCGCCGCGCCGGGACCGGCGGCCCACGCCGGCAGCATGCCGAACAACGCCATGACGACCAGCGCGCCACCGACCGCGAGGCCCAGCAGGCCCAGGAACTGCGCGAGCTTGCCGCCACGGGTCAGGCCGGTGATCGTCCAGTAGGGGAGCAGGGCGGCACCCCGCAGCACCCGCGTCACGGGCCTCACCGCGGCGAGCCCGGACCGTTCGGAGTCGGCGACCGTGACCGCCACGGCGGCGGCGGTCGCGGCCGTGCGGATCATCTGGTCCGACGCCGCCTCCTGGGTCAGCGGCTCTCGGCCGATGCCCGCGCGGTCGAACGCGTTCAGCGCCGACATGCCCAGCGTGACCGTGTGCCCCTGCGGATACTCCAGGCGCCGCAACAGGTCCGCGTGCTCCTCCAGGAACAGCTCACCCCGCGAACGCCTGTCCGCGCCGTCACCGCGGTCGGCGATGATCGCGGCCCGCAGCCGGGGGAGCTCCTCGCAGATGATCCGCCAGTGCAGGCCCCACGCGGCGAGTTCGGCGAGCTTCATCGACGACGGCGACAGCTCGTTCTCGGTCTCGTAGATGCCCGTGAGCTCCTTTTTGGCCTCGTCGGCGCACGCGGCGACCTGCACCGGCAGCTCCAGGCCGAACATCGCCGTGACGACCTGGTCGACGACGGCCTGCGCGCGTTCCTCCGCCGTGCGGCGATCATCGGCCGGCCGGCCCAGCAGGTCCATGCGCCGCAACCGCCGCGGGTCGAACAGCACGCGGCACAGCATCGTGGCGCCGTCCAGCCGGCCCCAGATCCAGTCGTTGACCCGCCACGACCGCTTGAGGAACCCGGAGAACCGCGACAGCGAAGCACCGCCGGCCTTGTCGTCGGCCGTGAGCGACTGCTGCGCGAACGCGTTGCGCGTCTGCAACGACACCTGCACCAGCTCGACCGGGGAGTCCATCCCCGTCGAGGCGTCGTCGGACAGGCACGTGCCGGCGATCTCCAGTGCCAGCAGGCGACTGAGCCACCGCTCGCCGTCGCCGAGCCCGGCCTCGGACGCCACCGCCGGGGCGTCGAGCAGCGCGTGCCAGCAGACCAGCCCGCCGAGCTTCAGCCGGTGCTCGTCTAGCGCGGTGATCACCTGCTGCGCCGCGCCGACGACCCGGCCGATCTCGGCCACCTGTGCCCTGACCCGCAGGCCGATCTGCCCGTCGATCATGTGCTCGTGGTAGCTCGCGAGCCTGCCGGTCCAGTAGGTCTCGCCGAGCGAGTCCGACGGCTTCCAGTCGAACAGTTCCTCCCGCAGCCTGCGCAGTTCGGCGCGGACCCGGTGGAGTTCGCGGCGGGCCGTGGTGACCTTGCCGGCCTGCGCCTCGGGCACCACCCACACGAGCCGCTTGAGCAGGTCGAGCGCCGACGCCCCGAGGCGTTCGGCCATCGTGATGCCCCACTCCCAGCCCACGTCCTCGCGGCACACGACGCCCGGCAGCCGCACGCCCGGCACGTACGGCAGGACGCCGTGCAGCTTCTTCCACTTGCGCTGTGCGGTCTCCGCGGCCCGGCGCGCCCGTTCGAACGACCAGTTCGCCGGATTTCCGCCGGGCAGCGCGAACTGCTGCGCCGTCACCTGCCGTGCCGCGAGCCGGATCTCGACGTCCTCGTAGTGGCCGAAGAGCTTGTCCGCCAGGGAGTACACCTCGCCGACGACGTCCTCGCCGCTCGTGTGCAGCCGCTCCAGCAACGCCATCCGGCCGCCCCTGCTGCCGGCGGCGCGCCGGTTGTGCTCCTCGATCTTCTCGACGTAGGTCCGGCCGGCCTGGCTGGACATCGCGCCCAGCAGCCTGCCGCCGGACCCGACCGTCGTCGGTCCCTTCTCGAAGGTGTCGGCCACCGGCTCGGAGCCCAGCGGCTCGGCGTGCGGGAAGACCAGCAGCATCACCCGCCGCACCGGCCCGTCCGCCGGCATCCGGTCGATGGCTTCGAGGGCCTCCTTCGTCGGCGTGTTCACGAGAACGCCACCGTCGACCGCGAACCTGCTGCGGTCGCCGCCGTTGGCCCAGCTGGCGACGTCCGCCATGTCCGGGCGATCTGGCGTGGACTGACCGCCGACCGGGATGAAGCTCGGCTCGAACGCGAACGGGAAGCTGGCGCTCGACCGTGCTGCCAGCGCGAGCTGCAGCACGCGGTCGTTGAGCGTCGCGGCCGCGAAGTCGTCCCTGGTCTCCTCGCTGACCCAGTGGTAGGGGTCGCGGCGGAACGAGAACGAGCCCTGGTGCACCGACTGCGTCAGCGGCTGGCCCAGGTCGTCGTAGGTGACCGCCGGAACGCCGCCGAGCAGTGTGGTGGTGATGCGCAGGTCGATCGGGCGTTCGTCCGGCTCGGTCGGCTCGAAGTCCGCGGTGAGCCGGGCCAGTGCCTCCTGGAGCCGGGGCAGGAAGAACTCGTCACCCTTGAGCAGCGAGCCCGGCTGGCCGCGGAACGGCGTCCGCAGCAGCTGTTCCATCCGGCCCTGCTCGGCCCAGAGGTCACGCAGCCTCGTCAGGTCGGCCTGCTTGTTGACCTGCGACAACGCCAGCGCGGCGCCGTTGATGCCGCCCGCGGACGTGCCCGCGATGACGTCGGCTCTCGCCGTGCAGCCGACCAGGTCCAGCAGTGGCTGGTACACCGATCCCGGCCTGGTCAGACGGTCGAGCTCCAGCACGACGCCGCCCATCCAGACGGCGAGGCTCACGCCCCCGTTGAGCACGACGGCGAACCGGACCTCTTCCCGCGACATGGGTTGTTCGGACATGCCACGTCACCCCCTCCGGCGACGATCCTCCCCTGCTGGTTTCTCGTTCGCCGGAGGTTCGGGGTTACCGGCCGCTCAGACCTGTCCTCCGCCCGCGGGGTCGGACTTCAGGAACGGCCCGACCCGCTTGCGCGCGACCAGCACGCAGACCGCGAACGTGATCACCGCACCGGCGACCGCCTGCGGCACGGTGTAGGCACGCCCGTCGAACGCGGACCCGGTCGGCGGCAGGATGACCGCGATGATCGCCGACGTGACCATGGCGAACATCCGGAACTTCGGCCCGACCACGGCGGTGGCCAGCGGGATCGCCGCCCACAGCACGTACCAGGGCTGCAGCACCGGCCCGAGCACCAGGATCGCGCCCAGAGCCGCGCCCAGACCGTTCATCGCCTTGATCCGGCCCTTGAAGCTGCGCCACAGCAGTCCGACCGTGATCACCACGGACACGGCCTGCCCGAGCAGCCGGGTCAGCGAGATCATCGCCTCGGTGTGGTTGCCGAGGCCCAGCAGGATGCCGGTGCCGGCGCCGAGGAACCCGAGCGCGGTCGGCGGCGACATCCACGACTTCACGGTCGACGCGACGTTCAGCGTCTCGACCCAGCCGAAGCCGAACCCGGTGCCGAGGCAGATCACCACCACCCCGACCGCGGCTATGGCGGCCATGATCCCGGCCACGATCGCCAGGTGCTTGAGTTGCCCGCCGAGCTTGCGCGCCACCATCACGCCGAGGAACCCGAGCGCGGCCATCGCGGGGATCTTCACCATCGCGCCGCACACGATGACCCCGGCGCCCAGCGTGATCCAGGTCCACTTCAACGGTTCCAGCCCGCGCATCGCGAGCTCCAGGCCGACCAGCATGAGGCCGAGCGCCAGGCCGTCGTTGTGCACGCCGATGACGATGTGGAACAGCACCAGCGGGTTCAGCGCGCCCAGCCACAACGCGCCGACCGGCGGCACCCCGAACCGGGCCGCGAGCCGGGGCAGCGCCCACACGATCATCCCCAGGCCGACCAGCACGAGCAGCCGGTGCACGAACACACCCGACACCACGTGGTCGCCGGTCAGCATCGCGGTCAACCGGCCGAACGCGAGGAACAACGGCCCGTACGGCGCCGGCGTCTCCCGCCAGATGTTCGGCACACCGCGCGTCAGCACGTGGTCGACGCCCAGCGCGTTCGCGGGCCCCAGCTCGTACGGGTCGAGCCCGCGCGCCGCGATCTCGCTCTGCGCCAGGTACGAGTACACGTCGCGGGAGAACATCGGCACGCAGAAGACCAGCGGAACGGTCCACATCAGCAGCGTGCGGTCCATCTGGCCGCGCGAGATCAGCCTCGGCCGGCCGGGCTTCACGAACCGGCCCAGCGCCAGCCAGGCCGACACGATCATGAAGATGCCGGTCCAGACGACCCCCATCGCGACACTGGGCATCCTCGAGAAGAGCCCGAGCACGGGCACGCCGTAGAGCGGCGAGTAGATCGGTGCGGCGCCGCCACCCAGGGACCCGACGGTCAGCAGCAACGCGCCGATGGTGCCCCAGCGACGGACGATGTCCAGCTGGCGTCGCTCCCGACCGTTCAAGAGGTCGCTCTCCGGAGTTACAGCTCCGCCGTTCGTGGACATGCCAGGAGCGTATCGAGCCACGTTCAGCCGTGAGTCAGGTCACCCTGTGACCGCGATCTTTGCGACCTCCGGCGAAATACGCAACACTGGTGTTGTGAAAAACGCCGAGACCCACCTTGACGCCGTGCCGCAGCACGACGGCAGGACTCGGCGTGCTGTCGCCAGGCTCCTCCTGGAGCAGGGCCCGGTCACCGCGGCGGGTATCGCCGAGGAGCTGGGCATCAGTCCCACGGCCGTGCGTCGGCACATCGACGGGCTGCTCGCGGACGGTGAGGCGACGACGAGGGACGCACCCCGGCAGACCCAACGTGGCCGTGGCCGTCCCGCGAAGTTCTTCCTGCTGACTGACGCCGGACGCGCCCGGTTCGGCCACGCCTACGACGACCTCGCGGTCGCCGCCCTCAGGTTCCTCGCCCAGACGGGTGGGGAAGAGGCAGTGCGCGCCTTCGCGCAAAGTCGTGTCGACGCACTCGTGGACGGTCATCGTTCGACGATCGTGGCCCAGGTCACGCCCGCCGAACGGGCCAAGGCCCTGGCGACCGCGTTGAGCAGGGAAGGCTACGCTGCGGCGGCGCGAAATGTGGGTACGGGCGAGCAGTTGTGCCAGCACCACTGCCCGGTCGCCCACGTCGCCGCCGAGTTCCCCCAGCTGTGCGAGACCGAGACGGAGACCTTCGCGGCTCTTCTGGGTACCCACGTGCAGCGCCTCGCGACGATCGCACGCGGCCACGCCGTGTGCACGACGCACATCCCGAACATTTCACCCAGTTCCCCCGGCTCCGCCGGAAAGCTCAACCCAGATGATGGAGGGGAGCCCGCATGACTGCCGCTGCCGAGCAGCGCACGCCCACCACGGTGCAGTCTCCGCTCACGCAGGAAGAGACGATTGCGTCTCTCGGTAACTACGAGTTCGGCTGGGCCGACTCGGACACTGCCGGCGCGAGCGCTCGCCGAGGTCTCAGCGAGGATGTCGTCCGCGACATCTCGGCGAAGAAGAGCGAGCCCGAGTGGATGCTCGAGTACCGGTTGAAGGCGCTGAGGCTCTTCGACCTCAAGCCGATGCCGAGCTGGGGCGCTGACCTCTCTGGGATCGACTTCGACTCGATCAAGTACTTCGTGCGATCGACCGAGAAGCAGGCCACCAGCTGGGAGGACCTGCCCGAGGACATCAAGAACACCTACGACCGCCTGGGCATCCCGGAGGCCGAGAAGCAGCGCCTCGTCGCCGGTGTCGCCGCCCAGTACGAGTCCGAGGTCGTCTACCACCAGATCCGCGAGGACCTGGAGGAGCAGGGTGTCCTCTTCCTCGACACCGACACGGCCCTGAAGGAGCAGCCGGAGCTCTTCCGGGAGTACTTCGGCTCCGTCATCCCCGCGGGTGACAACAAGTTCTCGGCGCTCAACGCCGCGACGTGGTCCGGTGGCTCGTTCATCTACGTGCCGAAGGGCGTGCACGTGGACATCCCGCTGCAGGCCTACTTCCGGATCAACACCGAGAACATGGGTCAGTTCGAGCGCACGCTGATCATCGTCGACGAGGGTGCCTACGTGCACTACGTCGAGGGCTGCACCGCGCCGATCTACTCCTCGGACTCGCTGCACTCGGCCGTGGTCGAGATCATCGTGAAGAAGGGCGGCCGCTGCCGCTACACGACGATCCAGAACTGGTCGAACAACGTCTACAACCTGGTCACCAAGCGCGCCAAGGCAGAAGAGGGCGCGACCATGGAGTGGGTCGACGGCAACATCGGCTCCAAGGTGACCATGAAGTACCCGGCGGTCTGGCTGATGGGCGAGCACGCCAAGGGCGAGGTCCTCTCGATCGCGTTCGCGGGCGAGGGCCAGCACCAGGACGCCGGCGCCAAGATGGTCCACATGGCACCGCACACCTCTTCGACGATCATCTCGAAGTCGGTGGCGCGTGGCGGTGGCCGCACGTCGTACCGTGGCCTGGTCCAGGTCAACAAGCGGGCGCACCACTCGAAGTCCACGGTGAAGTGCGACGCGCTGCTGGTCGACACCATCAGCCGCTCGGACACCTACCCGTACGTCGACGTCCGCGAGGACGACGTGCAGATGGGTCACGAGGCCACGGTCTCGAAGGTCTCCGAGGACCAGCTGTTCTACCTGATGTCGCGCGGCCTGAACGAGGACGAGGCCATGGCGATGATCGTGCGCGGGTTCGTCGAGCCCATCGCGCGTGAGCTCCCCATGGAGTACGCCCTCGAACTGAACCGCCTGATCGAACTGCAGATGGAAGGGGCCGTCGGCTGACATGGCCGCCCTGTCTACGAAACCTCACTCCCACGGAGCCGTCGCTCCGGTCACGTCGCGCGCGGAGCACTTCACGTCCTACGACGTGAACGCGTTCGAGGTGCCCGGCGGCCGTGAGGAGATCTGGCGCTTCACGCCTCTCAAGCGTCTTGCCGGTCTGCACTCCGGCGCTGCGGCAACGGGTTCCGCTGCCGTCGAGGTGAACGCCGCTGAAGGTGTCACCGTCGAGACCGTCGGTCGCGACGACGAGCGCCTCGGCAAGGCCGGCGTCCCCGGTGACCGCGTCGCGGCGCAGGCGTACTCGTCCTTCGAGAACGCCACGATCGTGACGCTGCCCGGTGACGTGAAGTCCGAGCCGACCACCGTCACGGTGACCGGTGCCGGCGTGGATGCCGTCGCCTACGGCCACATCCAGGTCAAGGCCTCGCAGTTCGCCGAGGGCACCGTGATCCTGGACTTCCGTGGTTCCGGCGCGTACGCGGACAACATCGAGTTCCTCGTCGCGGACGGCGCTCACCTCACGGTGATCACCATCCACGACTGGGCCGACGACGCCGTGCACGTCTCGCAGCACCACGTGAAGCTCGGTCGCGACGCGACCATCAAGCACACCGTGGTCACGCTCGGCGGCAACGTCGTGCGTGTGACGCCGGTCGTGCAGTACGCGGGCCGCGGCGGAGACGCCGAGCTGTTCGGTCTGTACTTCGCGGACGCGGGCCAGCACCAGGAGCACCGGCCGTTCATCGACCACGCGCAGGCGAAATGCCGCAGCAACGTCGTCTACAAGGGCGCGCTGCAGGGCGAGGGCGCGCACGCGGTGTGGATCGGCGACGTGCTCATCCGTGTCGCTGCCGAGGGCACCGAGACGTTCGAGCTGAACCGGAACCTGATCCTGACCGACGGCGCGCGTGCCGACTCGGTGCCGAACCTGGAGATCGAGACCGGCGAGATCGAGGGTGCGGGCCACGCCAGCGCCACCGGCCGGTTCGACGACGAGCAGCTGTTCTACCTGCAGGCGCGCGGCATCCCGGAGGACCAGGCACGGCGTCTCGTCGTGCGCGGCTTCTTCCAGGAGCTGATCGCGAAGATCGCCGTCCCCGAGGTGCGCGAGCGCCTCGAGGCCGCCATCGAGGCAGAGCTCGAGGCGGTCGGCACGTGATCAAGGTGTGTGCACTGTCCTCGTTGGACGACCGCAAGCCGTTCGCCGCCGACGTCGACGGAACTGACGTCGTACTGGTGCGCGACGGCGAGCGGGTGCACGCACTCGCGGATCTCTGCTCGCACGCCGCGGTGTCGCTGAGCGAGGGCGAGGTCTCCCGCAAGGGGATCGAGTGCTGGTTGCACGGGTCGTGTTTCGACCTGGAGACCGGCAAGCCCTCCTCGCCGCCCGCCAGCGAACCGGTCGACGTCTACGCCGTCGACATCCGTGACGGCGACGTCTTCGTCGACGTCACCGTCACCAAGAACTGACTTCTAGCTACACCACCAGGAGAACGGCAAGTCATGGCCACCCTTGAGATCAAGGACCTGCACGTCTCGGTCGTCAGCGAGGACGCTCCCAAGGAGATCCTCAAGGGCGTCGACCTGACGATCAAGGCCGGCGAGACGCACGCCATCATGGGCCCCAACGGCTCAGGCAAGTCCACGCTGTCCTACGCGATCGCCGGTCACCCGAAGTACACGATCACTTCGGGCACCGTCACCCTCGACGGCGAGGACGTCCTCGAGATGACCGTCGACGAGCGCGCCCGCGCGGGCCTCTTCCTCGCCATGCAGTACCCGGTCGAGGTCCCCGGCGTCTCGATGTCGAACTTCCTGCGCACCGCCGCCACCGCCGTGCGCGGTGAGGCCCCGGCCCTTCGCCACTGGGTGAAGGAGGTCAAGGGTGCGATGGCAGACCTCGACATCGACCCTGCGTTCGCCGAGCGTTCGGTGAACGAGGGCTTCTCCGGCGGTGAGAAGAAGCGCCACGAGATCCTGCAGCTGGGCCTGCTCCAGCCGAAGATCGCGATCCTCGACGAGACCGACTCCGGCCTCGACGTCGACGCCCTGCGCGTCGTGTCCGAGGGCGTCAACCGCTACAAGGCCTCCGGTGAGGTCGGCGTCATGCTGATCACGCACTACACCCGGATCCTCAAGTACATCGAGCCGGACTTCGTGCACGTCTTCGCGAACGGCCGGATCGTCGAGTCCGGTGGCCGTGAGCTGGCCGACGTGCTCGAGTCCGAGGGTTACGTGAAGTACACCGGCAAGACGGAAGCTGCCGCACTTTCCTAGTGTTCAAGGTGTTGAGAGGAGGCGCTGTGACCACCACCGCAGCACCACTGGACGTAACCGCCCTGAGGGCGGACTTCCCCATCCTGTCTCGCACCGTTCGTGACGGGAAGCGCCTGGTCTACCTGGACTCCGGCGCCACCTCGCAACGCCCGACGCAGGTTCTGGACGCGGAAAAGGCTTTCCTGCAGCAGCACAACGCCGCTGTGCACAGGGGTGCCCACCAGCTCGCGGAGGAAGCGACCGACGCGTACGAGGGTGCGCGTCAGCGCATCGCGGACTTCGTCGGCGCCGACTTCGGCGAGCTGGTGTTCACCAAGAACGCCACCGAGGGGTTCAACCTCGTGGCGTACGCGATGGGCAACGCCGCGACCTCGGGTCCCGAGGCCGCGCGCTTCGTCGTGGGTCCTGGCGACGAGATCGTCGTGACCGAGATGGAGCACCACGCGAACCTCGTTCCGTGGCAGCAGCTCGCTTCCCGCACCGGTGCGACGCTGAAGTGGTTCACGCTGACCCAGGACGGTCGCCTCGACCTGTCCGATGTGGACAGCGTGATCACGCCGCGCACCAAGGTCGTCGCGTTCACGCACCAGTCGAACGTGACCGGCGTGATCAACCCGGTCGACGTGCTCGTCGCGGCGGCTCAGCGCGTGGGCGCTTTGACGGTGCTGGACGCGTGCCAGTCCGTTCCGCACCGCCCGGTCGACTTCCGCAGGCTGGGCGTCGACTTCGCGGCGTTCTCCGGCCACAAGATGCTCGGCCCGTCCGGCATCGGTGTCCTTTATGGACGTCGTGAGCTGCTGGAGGCGTTGCCTCCCTTCATCACCGGCGGCTCGATGATCGAGCTTGTCAAGATGGAGGGCTCGACGTTCGCCCCGCCGCCGCAGCGCTTCGAGGCCGGTTCGCCGATGACGTCCCAGGCCGTCGGTCTGGGCGCGGCGGTGGACTACCTCAGCATCGTCGGCATGGAGCGCGTCAACGCCCACGAGCACGCGCTGACCGTCGCCGCGCTGGAAGGTCTTTCCTCGGTGAAGGGCGTCCGGCTGCTCGGCCCCGCCGATGCCGTCGACCGCGGCGGTGCCGTGCCGTTCGAGATCGAGGGCGTCCACCCGCACGACGCCGGCCAGGTGCTCGACAGCCTGGGCATCGCCGTGCGCGTCGGCCACCACTGCGCGTGGCCGCTGCACCGCTGCCTGAACGCCCAGTCGTCGGTGCGCGCGTCGTTCTACCTGTACAACACGCTGGACGAGGTCGACGCACTGGTCGACGGCGTCCGCGAGGCGCAGAAGTTCTTCGGGGTGGCCTGATGCAGCTCCAGCAGATGTACCAGGAGATCATCCTGGACCACTACAAGAACCCGCACGGCCGAGGCCTGCGCGACCCGTTCGACGCGGAGTCGTTCCAGGTGAACCCGACCTGCGGCGACGAGGTGACGCTCCGCGTCCACCTGGTCGACGACATGGTGAAGGACGTCTCCTACGCCGGCCAGGGCTGCTCGATCAGCCAGGCCTCGACGTCGGTGTTGACCGACCTCGTCGTGGGTAAGCCCCTGGGCGAGGCGTTCAAGAAGCTGGACGCGTTCGTCGAGCTGATGCAGGGTCGCGGCAAGGTGGAGCCGGACGAGGACATCCTCGAGGACGGCATCGCCTTCGCCGGTGTCGCGAAGTACCCGGCACGCGTGAAGTGCGCGCTGCTGGGCTGGATGGCCTTCAAAGACGCAGTAGCACGAAGCCAGGGAGCAGCATGAGCACCGAAGAAGTCGTCCGGGGAGCCGAAGGCATGCCGGTCTTCGAGCCCAAAGCTGACGTCGCCGCGCTCGACGACCTCGAAGAGGCGATGCGCGACGTCGTGGACCCGGAGCTCGGCATCAACGTCGTCGACCTCGGGCTCGTCTACGACATCCACGTCGACGAGAAGAACGTCGCCACCATCGACATGACGCTGACGTCCGCGGCCTGCCCGCTGACCGACGTCATCGAGGACCAGACCCGCGCGGCCCTCACCGGCGGCACGGGCGGCGGCCTCGTGTCGGACTTCCGCATCAACTGGGTGTGGATGCCGCCGTGGGGCCCGGAGAAGATCACCGATGACGGCCGCGACCAGTTGCGCGCGCTGGGCTTCACCGTCTGATCGGCTTGTTCTCGAACGGCGCGCATCCCGCTGGGATGCGCGCCGTTGCCGTTTCAGACCAGCCTGAGTCGGTGCTTGGCCCAGATCCATGCTGCGGCGGTGAGCTTCTCACGGTGTGGCAGTGGATCGTCCCGCTGCTTGAACTCGAGTTCGTCGCTCTCTCGGCAGCGGCCGACCGGATGATCCCCCAGACTCGCGCGCCGAGTGGCGTCAGCTGTACGCGCTCGAAGGAAGGGGACGACCCTCTACTTGGAGCACGGCGTTGAGCTTTGAGACAAGCCGGTCTTCTCGAGCCCAAGGCTGACGTCACCCGAGTTCGAACGGCGCGATTCCTCCACGGGATGCGCGCCGTTTGCTCTACGCTCCGGCCGTGAAGCGACTGGTTCCGCTGGTGGTCCTGGCTTTGGCCGCGTGTTCCTCGACGCCGCCCCCCGTGACGTCCACGTCCGCGTCTTCCTCGCCGCCTCCGACGACCACGTCGCGGAAGTTCGACCAGTCGGAGGAGATCCAGATCGTCTTCGCCGTCTACGTGAAAGCCCTCCGCACCAAGGACGGCGAGATCGCGCTGGCGGTGATGGCGAGCACCGCCATCTCCCGCTGGGAGGAGTACCGGCTGCATGCGCTGAAGAGCACCGAGGCTCAGCTTGCGGCGCTTCCGGCTGGACAACGCGCCACCGTCTACGGCCTGCGCGCGACCGTCGATCCAGCCGTCCTGCGGGCCGGCAACGGCAGCACCGTTCTGATCACGGCGGTCCAGCAGGGCCTCATCTCCTTGAACACGTCGACCAAGCTCGTGTACGCCGACGGCACCAGCACCGTCACCGAGTCGAATCCCGTGCTGACGAAGCTGATCCTTGGCGCCGACACCGCCACCGCCGAGATCGGTTCGGACGATCCGGGCGGGCCGCCGAGCAGCAAGCCGCTCAAGTTCACGTTCGTGCGCGAGGGCGAGAGGTGGAAGGCCGACCCGACGTCCCTCGCCGACACGGCGACCGCGGCACTGGAGGAGGTGGCGGCCCAGAAGGGCACGACCGTCGACCAGGTGCTCACCCAGGCACTCACGGCACAGTACGGCGCGGCGCGCGCCGCAGAGATTCGTAGACCTCTCGGCGGCTGATTCCCAGTTCCTGGGAGAGAATTAAATGCGTTGCGAGCGTGCGAGAAGGTCGCATAGCTTGATCCCATCACGAACAACAGAGATCAACCGGAGGAAGACATGCTTGCCAAGACTCAGCTCGCGGGATGGCGAATTCTCGCCCTCGTCGCCGGCGGTCTGCTGGCGATGGCGTGGGGCTCCACGCCATGACCTGATCCCCAGGTCATGACCTCGGAGCCGCCCACGGGAAACCCTGGGCGGTTTTCTTTTTGTCCCGCCAATGCCGATGAGCTTTGGTAGCGGAACGGATTCCAAACCCGTTTCCCGAGGGTTCGACTCCTTCCATCGGTGCTGCTCGAAAACAATGCGGTCGTGGTGAACTCGCCGGACACGTCGGTCTTTCAAACCGAAGCAGAGGGTTCGATGCCCTCCGGCCGCTCGCCGCAAAGTGGATCTAGCCCAACTGGTAGAGGCACATGGTTGAGGGCCATGACAGTCGGGGTTCGACTCCCCGGATCCGCACGCCCCGGTAGCCCAACGGAAGAGGCAACGCGCTCAGAACGCGTCCAGTGCAGGTTCGAATCCTGCCTGGGGCACGACACAACTGAATCGGGGGACGCGCCGGCGCGCAGGTGATCCTTGCAAGATCGCCCCGGAGGGTTCGACACCCTCGTCTTCCACTCCGTCCCGTAGCTCAGTCCGGTGAGAGCGTCCGTCTGATACGCGGTAGGTCCCAGGTTCAAGTCCTGGCGGGACGACCACCGTCCGGTAGCTCAGCGGAAGAGCGTCTGCCTTACAAGCAGAGGGTCCCAGGTTCGAACCCTGGCCGGACGACCACCGTACAAAGGAACTGTGGAACACAGCAGCAGAGCGCTCTCGGGCGCGGGCGCCCTCTTCTTCGACGAAGCAGGGCGCCTCCTGCTCGTGGAGCCCACCTACAAGCCGCACTGGGAGATCCCGGGCGGGGTGATCGAGCACGGCGAGACGCCGAGCGAGGCCTGCCGCCGTGAGATCGAGGAGGAACTGGGCCTGGTCAGGGAACCCGGCCGCCTGCTCGTGGCCGACTGGGCACCGCGTGACGGCGAGGACCGCGTCCTGTTCGTCTTCGAAGGCGGCCTGCTCACCGCCGGCGACCGCATCCGCCTGCAGGCCGAAGAGCTCAGGTCGTACGAGTTCGTGCCCCCGACCGAGGCCGGGGAACGCCTGATCCCCAGGCTCGCCCGCAGGGTCGCGGAAGCGTTGCGAGCAAGGGAATCAGGCGAGACCCGGTACCTGGAGCACGGCAGGTCGCGTCAGGCGTAGACCCGTTCGACGAACGCCGCCAGCTGGTCCTCCGGCAGGTGCCTCGCGAGGTCCGCCTCGGACACCATGCCGACCAGCCGGTGGTCCTCGATGACCGGCAGCCGCCGGATCTGGTGCTCGCCCATGGTCTCGAGCACGTGTTCCAGCGGGTCCTCCGCGTCGACCCAGTGGACGTGGCCGCCGAACTCGCCGGCGCGGGTCGTCGCGAGGTCCATGCCCTCCGCCACGGCCCTGATCACGATGTCGCGGTCGGTGATGATTCCGTGCAGCCGGTCGTCCTTGCCGCAGATCGGCAGGGAACCGACGTCGAGGTCCCGCATCATGCGGGCGGCCTCGACGAGGCTCGCGTCCTCGTCCACGCACCGCACTCCGGGGTGCATGATGTCGCGCGCTGTCGTCACAACCTCCTCCTTCCGGCCTTTCACCCAGGATCCGCCCGCCCTGCCCACTCCGCAGTGTGGTCCGCTGAACGGACTAAATCGTTGCGGTGCGAATGGCGCAGAGTGCTACTCTCTGTGTTCCTAGGGTTACGCAGTTGCTATCTCCGGGGGCCCGCGATGAGGCTGTTGGCGCGACTGACCGACGATCCCTGGGGCGGCATTTCACCGTCCGTGTACGAGACGGGCCGGCTCGTCGCGCTCGCGCCGTGGCTCGCCGGTCACGACGCCAGGGTCCGGTACCTTCTCGACACCCAGCACGCCGACGGCACGTGGGGCGGTCCCGGTGAGTACGCGCTGGTCCCGACGCTGAGCGCGGTCGACGCACTCGGCCTGCACCCGGCGGCGCGCAGAGGTCTCGAAGCGCTGCGCAGGCTGCTCAGCCTGCCGGTGAAGCTGCCGGACACGGTCGCCGTCGAGCTCATCGTGCCCGCGCTCGCGGAGAGGCTCGGCCTGCGCACACCGCTCGACCCCCGTCCGTTGCACGCGTTGCGGCGACGCCCGCTGCCGGAGAAACTCTGGCACACCCTGGAGATCTTCGGTCCCCGTCCCGAGGTCACCGCGGTCGACGGCATCGTCGCCGCCAGCCCGGCCGCCACCGCAGCGCAGCTCCAAGGCCCCTTACCGGGCGCGAGCCTCGACTACTTGGAAGCCGTCCAAGGCCGGCACAATGGTCCTGTCCCCGCCGGGGTCCCGGTCCCGCTGTTCGAACGGTCCTGGATCGTCGTCGCCCTCAGATCCGCGGGCCTGGACGTTCCCGAAGCCGTGGCCGGCCAGATCAAAGCCGCGCTCGGTGCCCAAGGAGCGGCGGGCGGACCAGGGCTCCCGGCCGACGCCGACGACACGGCCACCGCACTGCACGCCCTCGCGTTATGTGACAGCCCTGGGCCCGTGGACACCCTCGACCGCTACCGGGAAGCCCGCCACTTCGCCTGTTTCCCTGACGAGCGCACGCCGTCGACCAGCACGAACGCCCACGCGCTGCAGGCCATCGGTCACGACCGCGAACTGGAGGAGTGGTTGCGGGACATGCAGGAACCGGCGGGCAACTGGCTCGACAAGTGGCACGCCTCGCCCTACTACGCCACCGCGTGCGTCACGAACGCCCTGCAAGGCAACGAAAAGGCCGTCGACTGGGTGCTCGGCACGCAGCACGACGACGGCTCGTGGGGCCGGTGGGAAGGCACCTATGAGGAGACCGCCTACGCCATCCGCATCCTGGCGCACTCGGCACGTGACGTCACGAGAGCCATGAGCCGTGGCGCGAAGTTCATGCACGAGTGGGGAGAGCGCGAGCACCCGCCGCTGTGGCACGACAAGGACCTTTACACGCCAACGAGAATCGTGCGGGCGGAAGGCATGGCCGCGCTCCACCTCGCCTGCGCGGTGAGCCGGTGAACCGGACCGAGCTCGGCTTCAGGCTGCGCCTGATCCCGTTCCTCGACTCGGTGGAGAGCCTCGAGGACGGCATGGTCAGGCTCCGGGACCGGCGCTGGCTCGTCTGGCACCCGGACGTCATGTCCGCCCTGTTCCGCAACGACCGCGACCTGCGGCACCCACCGAGCCGCACGCTGAGCCCGTTGCTGGGCAGCCGATCCGTGCTGTGGCTCGACGGCGCCGAGCACACCGCGTACCGGCGCACGCTCACTCCCGCGTTGCGCGGGACCCGCTACCAGGCGTTGATCGAGGAGATGGTCGAACGCTCGATCGGCGCACTGCCGAGCGGCCCGACCAGCCTCCCGGAGTGGACCAGGAAGCTCACCCTGCGGATCATCGGCCGCATCGTCTTCGGCGTGGACGACGACGAGCTGCTGGCCGCGTTCACCCGCTGGCTGGACCGCCGCCTCGGCAGTCGCGTCCGCACCCTCGCGCACCGCTGCCTGACCCCGGACAGCACCAGGTCCGACCCGCATCTCGACGCGATGCTGCTGCACCGCGCGCGCACCGCCGAACCTCCGGCCCTTGCGGCTTTCCTGCCACCCGAGGACCTGCGCGACCAGGTCGTGTCACTGCTGTTCGCGGGCCACGAGACCACGGCGAGCGCCACCGCGTGGACGTTGTACTGGATCAGCCGGACGCCAGGTCTGGCCGAGAGGCTCGACGACGACCTGCTCGAAGCCACGATCAGGGAGTCGCTCAGGCTGTCGCCGCCCGCGACGCTGGCCGGGAACCGGATGAGCGCCGACGGCATGGTGATCACCCCGAGCATCTACCTGGCGCACCGCCGTGCCGCGACCTACGAGAACCCGCACGTCTTCGACCCCGCTCGCCGGCCACCGCCGCCCGGCGCGTTCTTCCCGTTCGGCGGGGGAGTGCGGCACTGCCCCGGCAGGGACCTGGCGCTGCTGGAGATCCGCCTGATCGTCACGGCGTTGCTGCGGCACAAGCGCATCAAGCTCAGCTCCCCGACCTGCACACCCCAGTTGCGCGGCGCCGCGATGGCGCCGCCGCCGAGCCTCGCGATGGTGGCCACTTGCCGGCGCTGACCTACCTCCACCGCCTGGAACACCCCTTCGGCGTGCACTACGCGTGCGCCGCCTCCTGGGGTGCCTGCTACGCGACGAGATTCGACCTCGCCGTGGTGCTCGCGGTGCTCGCGAACTTCGTCGCGATCATCTCCGGCAACCCCCTCAACGCCTACGCCGACGTCCGCAACGACATCCACACCGCGGACAAACGCCATCTGGCGCGGGCGGTCCAGGAGATCGGCGCGCGGAAGGTCCTCACGCTGGCGATCTTCGAGATGATCTTCGCGCTCGCGCTGGCCGTCGCCGTGTCGTGGAAGGTCGCGATCGGTGTCGGGCTGATTCTGGTGCTGTACCTGGCCTACAACCTCGAACCGATCAGGCTGAAGCGGCGCGGGTACGCGGGTCCGGTGGTGCTGGCGATCGCCGCCGGGCTGCTGCCGAGCGTGACGGCCTACTCGGCGGCCGGGGGCCAGGCCGATCCCGCGGTGTGGCTGCTGTTCTCCGGGGTCGCCGCCCTCGCCACGGGCCGGGCGCTCTGGTGGGCAGTCCCCGACCGGGCCGGCGACGCCCGCGTCGGGTCACGCACGCCGGCCGTCCTGTACGGCACGCGTCACGCCGTCAACGCGACCACCCAGCTGACCGTCGGCGGGCTGCTGCTGGTCGGCGGCGGACTGTGGTTCCGGTTCGGGCCGTTCTGGGCCGCCGTCGGGGTCGTCGCGTGCTCGGCGTTCCTGCTCGCGCGGGACCTGCCGACGGCCAGGCAGCAGCTGCGCTACGGCATGTCCATGGCCGTCGTGTCGACGATCGTGCTGGCCGCGATCCCGTTGCTCGCCTAGAGCTTGCGCGCGAGACCGCCGCATCCATGGAAGTTCTCCGGATTGCGGTCCTGGACCTCGCCGGGATCCGGTTCCCACAACGGGATCGGCACCACGCCCGGCGCGAGGACCTCCATGCCGTCGAAGAACCGCACGACCTGCTCCGGGTACCGGAACGTGAACGCCGGCAACGGCTGATTCCCGTACATGGCACCGAAAAGCCCGACGGCGGCCAGCATGAACGGGTCGCGGCACGTGTGCGAGAGCCCGAGGTAGCTGCCGGGTGCCAGCGCGTCCAGGTACCGGGCGAGGACCTTGTGCGGCTCGGCCTCGTCGGGAACGAAGTGCAGCACGTCCAGCACCAGCACCGCGACCGGCTGCGACAGGTCCAGCGTCGAGCGGATCTCCTGCGACTCCAGCACCTTCTCCGGATCGCACAGATCCGCGCACAGGTACTCCACCCGCGGCTCGTCCGCGACGATCGCCCGGCCCTCGGCCGCCACCGCCGGGTCGATCTCCACGTAGACCACGCTCGCGTCCGGCGCGACGAGGTGCACGTTGGCCGCGGTCGGCAGGCCGGAGCCGAGGTCGATGAACTGCCGCACGCCGAGGGCGGTCAGTCGCCTGACCACCCTGCCCAGGTACGCGCGGTGCGTGCGGCACAGGTACGGCAGGTGCGGTGCCGCGGACACGAGGTGGGCCGCCAGTTCCTGGTCGGCCTCGGTGTTGTGCGTGCCGCCGAGCCAGTAATCCCTGACCCGTGCGGTGTTGGGAAGCTCCGCACCGTTCAGTCCCGGTGCCCAGATGGGGGTCGCCACGGGGACTGATTACCGGATCGCGGCTTGGAGGCACACCAAGCCGGCTCGACATGTACCCGATCGAGTGAACGGCTCAGACCGGTGAGGTCTGTGCCACCAGGAATCCCACCACGTCGTCCAGCCTGCCGCGCCGTGCGAACGCCCGGCGCTGCCGCACCGCGCCCGTGCCGTCGAGCAGCAGCCGGTCGATCGCGGTGGTCACCATCTCGTGGTCACCGGCGAACTCCAGCGCCGGCCTGATCCACCGCAGCAGTGACGCGACGATCGACGACGCGGGCGTGGGCGCGCCCGTCACCGGGTCGATGCCGAAGCCCTCCAGGCCGTCGCGCGCGGCCCGCCACATCGCGACCTTCAGCAGGTGCGGCGGCAGCTTCACCGGCGCGGCACCGGAACTCAGTGCGGTGGCGGCGATCGCGCGCACCAGAGCGGCCATCAGCACCGCCTCCTCGACCGTCGGCGCGACGTCGGAGACCCGCAACTCCAGCGTGGGGTGGCGGGCGGAGAGCCGGACGTCCCAGTAGAGCATCCCGGCGTCCATCGCCGCGCCGCTCGCGACGATCTCCTCCCGTGCCGCGTAGTACTCGGCCGCCGAGTCGAAGTGCGGCGGCGCACCCGAAGTGGGCCAGCGGTTCCAGACCACGTACCGCCAGCTCGCGTACCCCGTGTCGCCGTCGAGCCAGTACGGCGAGTTCGCGCCCAGCGCCAGCAACGTGGGCAGCCACGGCCGCAGGTGGTTGCTCACGAAGATCTTCGACTCGTCGTCGGGCAGGCCGACGTGCACGTGACAGCCGCAGATCGCCAGGTCGTTGGTGAGCGCGCCCATCTCCTGCGCCATCCGGTGGTAGCGCGGCGAGTTCGTCAGCGGCGTCGGCATCGTGAGGCCCAGCACCGGTGTTCCGGTCGCGGCGAGCCTCGCGTCGTGACGCGCGGCCCGTTCGATCAACGCCCGGCGCGCCACGACCAGTTGCTCGCGCAGCACGGCCATGTCCGTGCAGATGCCGCTGGCCGATTCCACCTGGTACTGCGCGATTTCCGGCTGCAGGTCCACCTCGAACCGGTCGGCTCCGGCAAGCACTTCCGTGGCGCGGTTGGCCAAATGGCCGGTGGAAGCTTCGACGAGAACGAATTCTTCTTCCACGCCAACGGTGAGGAGGCCGTCGAAGCTTCTGCGTTGCGCGGGTACCGCTTGAGTTCTGCTGCCGACCTGCACGCCGAACCTCCTGTGCACTGAGTAGCACTCTCGATGCTATGAGTGATCAGCGCGCGGCGCAGGAGGCGTTTGGTTGTACTTGTTAACTCACCGCGCGTTGCGCGACACCACGCAGCACGTCGCGTCGTTCGGTGCCCGGCCTACCCATGACCCAGCTGGACCCGGCGAGCGACTTCGCGTGCTCCTTCACTGGCGCCAGCAACCGCGACACCTCGCGATACGACCCGACTGATCCCGGGGCACAGATAAGGGTCGCAAGAGAGAGGGTGACGTGTCGTCCCTCTGCCGTGTACGGCTTGTCCAGCAAACGAGCACTCAGGGGCACTGTCTCGTCGAGCCCGGCGAGGAGGAGGAAGTCGTCACCGCCGACGTGCCCGACCTGCGTGCCGGGGAACGCGTGCGCGAGGTCCGCCAGGTCGTACCCGATGGCGCGGATCAGGTCGTCGCCCGCCGCGAACCCGACCGTGTCGTTGACCAGCTTGAAGCTGTCGACGTCCAGCCAGGAGATCGCGAAGATCTCGCCGAGCTCGATACGCCTGTCCACTTCCTTCGCGACCGCGTCACTACCGGGAAGGCGCGTGAGCGGACTCAGTGCGGCCGCCTGCTCCACCTTGAGCTCGGCGACACCGCGCACAACGTCGGCCACGCGCACAACACCCATGCACCGCTCGTTGTGGTCCACGACGATGAGGTCGTCGTTCGTGCGTTCACGGTTCGCACCCGTCACCAAGTCCAGAAGGTCGAGCGCCGACGCATCGGTGCCGATGACGTGTGGCTTGTCCGCGAGCCGTGCGGCTTCACGCTTGGCATGCAGGGCATGCCCGTACGGACCGGTCACCGCGAGAAGGAACCGGTTGCGGTCCACCGACCACTTCGGGCGGCCCTCGTCGTCCACGAGAACGACACCCGTGACCGAAGGCTGCGAGGCCAGGACCTCACGCACCTCCTCGCTCGTGGCGTTTTCGGGCAGCACCGTGGCGGGGTGCAGGAAGGCCGTGATCCGGGGACCCGTGTTGCCGCGCCGGATCTCCCCGGTCTCCGTGACCGCCTCGGGCGCGATCCGGGCGTTCACCGCCGGCCTTCGCTGCGGCGGCGCCAGGAACTTGCCCTGCGCATACCCCACCCCCAGCTTGCGCAGGTAGGTCAGTTCCGCCTCGGTCTCCACGCCCTCGGCCACGACCTGGCCGCCCGTGTACTCGCCGAGGTGCACCAGCGACTTCACCAGCGCACCCCGCGCGGCGTCGTCGGGCAGCGAGCGGACGATCTCGCGGTCGAGCTTGAGGTAGTCCGGCGAGGCGCTGGTCAGCAGACCGAGCGGTACGTCGCCCTCGCCCACGCAGTCGAGCGCGATGCGGAAACCGTTGTTTCGCAGCGTCTGCATGCCATGAGCCAGACGGCCGCGGTTGGCGCGTGAGTACGGTTCGCCGATCTCGATGACGACGCTGCCCGGCGACCGGCCCGTGTCCCGGAGAGCGCCGTAGAGAGGGCTCATGACCTCGGGTTTGTCCGCGATCGTGATCGCGAGCAGGTTCACGTGCAGGGGCAGCATCAAATCGAAGTCGGCCGCGGACCGGATGGCGCGGCAGGCCAGTCCGACGTCGGCGTTGGCCAGCAGGCCCGCCCGGAAGGCGGCCTGGAGCAGATCCTGCACGCTGCCGTCGTGCGGCCGGGCCAGAGCCTCGATCGCGACGACGCCCCCGGTGTTCAGGTTGAACAGCGGCTGGAAGGCGAACCTGACGTCATCCAGCAATGCGGGCACATCCCGATCGTGCCGGTGCGAACGAGCGGCTCCAAGTGGGTTTACCAGCTGTTCATGAGGTTGGCGGCCAATTGCTACACCAGCGGTGCGTTCGGTTACGTGGCCCTCACGCTGGGAGTTCAGCGCAGGAGTTTCCACCTCAGGTGGCCTGGCGTCGTCCGGAACAACGCGAGCATGGCGGCTGCTGTGCCTTTGACGTCCTCACGGCCGGACAGGTAGGCGCGCTGTTCTTCCGGCTCGAGCCGGAAGAACACCTCGAAGAAGTCCAGCGTCTCGTCCGGGCTGAAGCGGAGAAGCGCTTCGAGGCCCCTCCTGCGCATGGCGTGCACGATGCGTGCCTTCTTCGGCCAGATGACCTGCCCGGGGTCCTCGTTCGCCTTGATCGCCCCGGCGACCCGCGGCGCGAGCTGCAGTGAGGTGGCGACGCTGTAGCCGGTGGCGGGGTGGATGAAGCCGGCCGCGGCGCCGAACGCGTGGTCCGTGGCCCTCGGCGCGTCGAGGGGGAAGCGCACGCGTTCCTCTTCCTCACCTGGGGCGAGGCGAGCGTGCAGGCGTTCGCGGAGTTCCTGCAACGGCATGCCGGGCCTGCGCGCCAGACAGGTCTCTTCCACCAGCAGCCGGTTGCCCCCCAGCGGGACCGTGTAGAGGAACGTGTCGCCGTTGCCGCGCCAGTCCATCAACGTGGTTTCGGTGCTGTCCGACTCGATGACCGTGCCTACAGCTGTTTGCTCGGCACGGCCCTTGCGCGCACCTGTGGCGTTGAACGTGTAGCGCGCTGCCTCTGGCCGTTGGAGTACCTCGACCGTGTCAGGCAGTTCGTGGAGCTTGGCGTTGTCCAGGACGACGTAGGTGCGCTGGATCTGATGCTCCTCGCGCGCGTACGCGCGAACCGTGGTGCTCACAGACCTGGTCGGTGTGTCGGGCGGGAGTTCGTCGGCCCACGCGCCGTACGTCGCCGTCCACGGACGGTCCGGACGACGGTCGACTATCGCTGTGTGGAGGCCTTCGTGCGCACACGCCCGTGCGAGTGCACGGCCGGCCGGACCTCCGCCAATCACCACCACGTCGAACGCCATGAGGTCCATGATTGACCTTGTGGCCAAGACCTACCGTCAGCACCTCGTCCGCCGTATCGGCAACGTCGTCATCAGTCGCGCTGTCTCGCTCGGCATCGCGCCCTCCTGCTACGTGCTGCTGACCATCCGTGGCCGCCGCACTGGTGCTGAGCGGACGATTCCCATTCGCCTGATGCAGCACGACGGCCAGGAGTGGCTCGTCGCGCCGTATGGCGTTCGGGACTGGGTGCACAACGCACGGGCAGCCGGTTCGGCGGTCCTGCGAAGGGGACGCAGGTCACGTCAAGTCGTTTTGAACGAGGTTTCCGCGGCCGTTGCGGCGCCCGTGCTGGCCGCTTATGTGCGCAAAGAGCCCGTGACTAGGCCTTTCTTCGACGCTCGGGTCGGCGACCCCGTCTCGGCGTTCGAGGCCGAGGCGGACCGCCATCCGGTCTTCGCGGTGACGAACGCGCAGGTCAGCGGCGGTGCTGAGGCTTAGGTGACCCCCCGATTTGGAGATCGAAAGTGCCCCGTGTAATGTTCTCCAAGTCAGAGCGACACGGGCCGGGAAACAAGCCGGAACGGGCCTGACGAAAATAAGCTTCAACACAAGCCCCGGAAGTAAGTCAGCGAAAGCTGATGTGACTGCGGTGTGCGCGTGTTCTTTGAGAACTCAACAGCGTGCCGAAACACAGCCAGTAATATATGAATTACCTCTCGTCGAGGTAATTCCTTTGAGAAGATAGATGCCAGACATATTCCGTCTGGAGCGATCACACAATCCTTATTGGAGAGTTTGATCCTGGCTCAGGACGAACGCTGGCGGCGTGCTTAACACATGCAAGTCGAGCGGTAAGGCCCTTCGGGGTACACGAGCGGCGAACGGGTGAGTAACACGTGGGTAACCTGCCCTGTACTCTGGGATAAGCCTTGGAAACGAGGTCTAATACCGGATACGACACTGGATCGCATGATCTGGTGTGG
>NZ_FNET01000024.1 GCF_900100275.1 Lentzea albidocapillata subsp. violacea | reverse complement strand
ATCCGCTGCCTCAAGCGCTATATCCTCCGCGAAGCCCACACAGCGATCATGAAAGACCTCGCACTCACTGCTTGACATCTATAGGAGCGTCCCTCTAAGCAACAGGCAGCCGCCCACAGCAACAGGCGTGCCATCTACCTACGGGCGGCGCTACCCCCTGATCAGATTGCCGGGGGTCTGGGGGCAGCGCCCCCAGGGGAAGCACGCAACCGCAAGCTCGCCGCCCACAAACCGACCACACCACAAGCCGCGCAAACGCAAAACGACCCCCCGAAGCAAACGCTCCAGAGGGCCGTCAAGCAACTCAACTCACCTAGCGGTAATCCCGCCCAAAGTCGTAGTCATCCAAAGGCACCGCAGCACCAGTCCCAGTCCCGAAGACGTCAGGCGTGTAGTACCCGTCGTCGTAAGAAGGAATCGCGTAAGCAGCAGCGCGAGCCTCCTCAGTCGGCTGAACCTGGATGTTGCGGTAACGGTTGATACCCGTACCAGCCGGGATCAACTTACCGATGATCACGTTCTCCTTGAGACCGATGAGCTTGTCCGAACGCCCGTTGATGGCAGCGTCCGTCAAAACGCGAGTGGTCTCCTGGAACGAGGCGGCAGACAACCACGAGTCGGTGGCCAAAGACGCCTTCGTGATACCCATCAGCACCGGACGACCGGCGGCCGGCTCGCCACCCTCGGCGACGACGGCGCGGTTGCCGGACTCGAAGTCCGCGCGCTCGACCAGCGAACCCGGCAGGAACTCGGTCGCGCCGGAGTCGATGATCGTGACCCGGCGGAGCATCTGCCGGACGATGACCTCGATGTGCTTGTCGTGGATCGCCACACCCTGGGCGCGGTACACCTTCTGGACCTCGCCCACGAGGTGCAGCTGCGCCTCGCGCGGGCCCATGACACGCAGGACCTCGTGCGGGTCCGGCGTACCTTCCAGCAGCTGCTGGCCGACGGACACGTGGTCGCCGTCCTGCAGCGGGCCGGTGGCCGTGTTGGCGAGACGCTGACGCTTGGACAGCTTCTCGAACACGATCTCCTCGGAGCCGTCGTCCGGGATCAGCGTGATCTTCCAGAAGCGGTCGCCGTCCTCGATGCGGACGCGGCCGTCGACGTCGGCGATCGGCGCCTTGCCCTTCGGGACGCGGGCCTCGAAGAGCTCCTGGACACGGGGCAGACCGGTCGTGATGTCGTCACCGGCCACACCGCCCTGGTGGAACGTACGCATCGTCAGCTGCGTGCCGGGCTCACCGATCGACTGGGCGGCGACGATGCCTACGGCCTCGCCGACGTCGACCAGCTGGCCGGTGGCCATGGAGCGGCCGTAGCAGGACGCGCACACGCCGACCGCAGACTCGCAGGTCAGCACCGAGCGGACCTTCACGCGGAGGATGCCGGCCTCGACCAGCGACGCGAGCGCCGGGTCGCCGAGGTCGTCGCCGCGGTTCAGGACCAGGTTGCCCTGGGCGTCGGTGATGTCGTCCGCGACCGTGCGGGCGTAGACCGACGTCTGCGCGAACTCGTGCAGGCCGACCTTGTCGCCCAGCTGCTCGCCGACGATCATCTGCACACCACGGGTGGTGCCGCAGTCGACCTCGCGGATGATGACGTCCTGCGAGACGTCCACCAGACGACGGGTCAGGTAACCCGAGTCGGCGGTACGCAGCGCGGTGTCGGCCAGACCCTTACGGGCACCGTGCGTCGCGATGAAGTACTCCAGCACCGACAAGCCCTCGCGGAACGAGTTCTTGATCGGGCGCGGGATGTACTCACCCTTCGGGTTGGTGACGAGACCACGCATACCCGCGAGCGAACGGACCTGCGTCATGTTGCCGGCGGCGCCGGACTGCACGATGACACGGATCGAGTTGTCCTCGGGGAAGTTGTCTTCCATGATCTCGTGGACCTGCTCGGTGGCCTTGGTCCACACCTTGACCAGCTCGGAGTTGCGCTCGTCGTGCGAGAGCTGACCGCGCTGGTAGCGCTTCTCCACCGCGTCCGCGAGGCGCTCGTGCTCCTCGAGGATGTCCTGCTTCGCGGCCGGCACGAGGACGTCCGAGATCGCGACCGTCACGCCGGAGCGGGTGGCCCAGTAGAAACCGGCGTCCTTCAGCTTGTCCAGCGTCCGGGCGACGGTGACCATCGGGTACCGCTCGGCGAGGTCGTTGATGATCACGGCCTGCCGCTTCTTGGGCATGACCTCGTTGATGAAGGCGTAGTCCTGCGGCAGGATCTCGTTGAACAGCACGCGACCCAGCGTGGTCTCCGCGAGCCACGGCTGACCGGGCTCCCAGCCCTCCGGCTCCTGCCCCTTGGGCGGGTTCTTGTCGGAGACGCGGATCTTCACCATCGACTGCAGGCCCAGGACCTTGCGGTCGAACGCCATCAGGGCCTCGGCGGACGACGAGTACGAGTGACCCTCGCCGATGTCGCCGATCTTGTGCCGGGTCAGGTGGTACAGACCCGTCACCATGTCCAGACGCGGCATGGCCAGCGGCTTGCCGGACGCCGGGGACAGGATGTTGTTCGACGACAGCATCAGCACGCGGGCCTCGGCCTGCGCCTCGGCGGACAGCGGCAGGTGGACTGCCATCTGGTCACCGTCGAAGTCGGCGTTGAACGCCTCACAGACCAGCGGGTGCAGCTGGATGGCCTTGCCCTCGACCAACTGGGGCTCGAAGGCCTGGATGCCGAGGCGGTGCAGCGTGGGTGCGCGGTTGAGCAGCACCGGGTGCTCGGTGATGACCTCTTCCAGCACGTCCCACACGGCCGGGCGCGCACGCTCGACCATCCGCTTGGCGGACTTGATGTTCTGCGCGTGGTTGAGGTCGACGAGCCGCTTCATCACGAACGGCTTGAAGAGCTCCAGGGCCATCTGCTTGGGCAGACCGCACTGGTGCAGCTTGAGCTGCGGGCCGACCACGATGACCGAACGGCCGGAGTAGTCGACGCGCTTGCCGAGCAGGTTCTGGCGGAACCGGCCCTGCTTGCCCTTGAGCAGGTCGGACAGCGACTTCAGGGGCCGGTTGCCCGGACCCGTCACCGGACGGCCGCGGCGGCCGTTGTCGAACAGCGCGTCGACGGCCTCCTGCAGCATCCGCTTCTCGTTGTTGACGATGATCTCGGGCGCGCCGAGGTCGATCAGTCGCTTCAACCGGTTGTTGCGGTTGATGACGCGGCGGTACAGGTCGTTCAGGTCGGACGTCGCGAAACGGCCACCGTCGAGCTGCACCATCGGGCGCAGGTCCGGCGGGATGACCGGGACGCAGTCCAGCACCATGCCCTGCGGGTTGTTGCGGGTCGCCTGGAAGGCGGCAACGACCTTGAGGCGCTTGAGCGCACGCAGCTTCTTCTGGCCCTTGCCGCTGCGGATCGTCTCGCGCAGGACCTCGGACTCGGCGTCGACGTCGTAGTCACCCAGCAGTCGCTGGATGGCCTCCGCGCCCATGGCACCGGTGAAGTAGTCGCCGTAGCGGTCGTAGAGCTCGCGGTAGAGCAGCTCGTCCGCGATCAGCTGGGCCTTGTCCAGCTTGGTGAACGTGGACCAGATCTCGTCGAGGCGGTCCAGCTCGCGCTGGGCGCGGTCACGGAGCTGGCGCATCTCACGTTCGCCACCCTCCTTGACCTTGCGGCGCACGTCGGACTTGGCACCCTCGGCCTCGAGCTCGGCCAGGTCGGCCTCGAGCTTCTGGGCGCGGGCCTCCACGTCGGCGTCGCGGCGGTTCTCGACGCGCTTGCGCTCGACCTGCATCTCGCTCTCGAGCGTCGGCAGGTCGTTGTGGCGCAGCTCCGCGTTCACGCCCACGATGACGTAGGCGGCGAAGTAGATGATCTTCTCGAGGTCCTTGGGGGCCAGGTCGAGCAGGTAGCCCAACCGGCTGGGGACGCCCTTGAAGTACCAGATGTGCGTGACCGGAGCGGCGAGCTCGATGTGGCCCATGCGCTCACGACGCACCTTCGCACGCGTCACCTCGACGCCGCAGCGCTCACAGATGATGCCCTTGAAGCGCACACGCTTGTACTTGCCGCAGTAGCACTCCCAGTCCCTGGTGGGACCGAAGATCTTTTCGCAGAACAAGCCGTCCTTCTCCGGCTTGAGCGTGCGGTAGTTGATGGTCTCGGGCTTCTTGACCTCGCCAAAGGACCACTGGCGGATGTCGTCCGCGGTCGCGAGACCGATACGGAGCTCATCGAAGAAGTTGACGTCGAGCACGTCTACTCTCTTCCCCTTTTTTGGATCGGTGGCAAAAGGAGCTGGTCGGAGGGCCGGTGTTGGGGACGCGGGAGGCATCCCCAACACCGGCCTGCGAGGTGACTAGTTGACGACGTCGTCCACGGAGGGCGACTCGGACCTCGACAGGTTGATGCCGAGGTTCGCGGCCGCGCGCTCCAGGTCTTCGTCGTCGCCGTCGCGCATCTCGATCGCGGCACCGTCCGAAGACAGCACCTCGACGTTGAGGCAGAGCGACTGCAGCTCCTTGAGCAGCACCTTGAAGGACTCCGGGATACCGGGTTCCGGGATGTTCTCGCCCTTGACGATGGCCTCGTAGACCTTCACGCGGCCAAGCACGTCGTCGGACTTGATGGTGAGAAGTTCCTGCAGGGTGTATGCGGCGCCGTACGCCTGCATCGCCCAGCACTCCATCTCACCGAAGCGCTGACCACCGAACTGCGCCTTACCACCCAGCGGCTGCTGCGTGATCATCGAGTACGGGCCGGTCGAACGCGCGTGGATCTTGTCGTCCACCAGGTGCAGCAGCTTCAGGATGTACATGTAGCCGACCGACACGGGGAACGGGTACGGCTCGCCGGAGCGGCCGTCGAAGAGCTGTGCCTTCCCGTTCTCCTTGACCATGCGCTCGCCGTCGCGGTTCGGGATCGTCGAGCCGAGCAGGCCCGTGATCTCCTCTTCCTTCGCGCCGTCGAACACGGGGGTCGCGGTCTTGGTGCCGGGCTCGACATCCATCAGGTCCTCGGACAGGTTCTTCGCCCAGTCCGGGTCCCCGTTGATGCTCCAGCCCTGCTTGGCGATCCACCCGAGGTGGGTCTCCAGCACCTGGCCGATGTTCATACGCCGCGGCACACCGTGCGTGTTCAGGATGATGTCGACCGGCGTGCCGTCCTCGAGGAACGGCATGTCCTCCGCGGGGAGGATCTTGCCGATGACGCCCTTGTTGCCGTGGCGGCCGGCGAGCTTGTCGCCGTCCTGGATCTTGCGCTTCTGGGCCACGTAGACGCGGACGAGCTCGTTCACGCCCGGAGGCAGCTCGTCGTCGTCCTCACGCGAGAAGACGCGGATGCCGATGACCTTGCCGTACTCACCGTGCGGCACCTTCAGCGAGGTGTCGCGCACTTCGCGCGCCTTCTCACCGAAAATCGCGCGGAGCAGGCGCTCCTCGGGCGTCAGCTCGGTCTCGCCCTTGGGCGTGACCTTGCCGACGAGGATGTCGCCGGGCTGGACCTCGGCACCGATGCGGATGATGCCGCGCTCGTCCAGGTCGGCCAGGACCTCTTCGGAGACGTTCGGGATGTCCCGGGTGATCTCCTCGGCGCCGAGCTTCGTGTCGCGGGCGTCGATCTCGTGCTCCTCGATGTGGATCGAGGTGAGAACGTCGTCCTGCACGAGGCGCTGCGACAGGATGATCGCGTCCTCGTAGTTGTGGCCTTCCCACGGCATGATCGCCACGAGCAGGTTCTTGCCGAGCGCCATCTCGGCGTTCTCGGTGCAGGGACCGTCGGCCAGGACCTGACCCGCCTCGATCCGGTCGCCCTCGTTGACGATGGGCTTCTGGTTGATGCAGGTGCCCTGGTTCGAGCGACGGAACTTGTGCAGCGCGTAGGTGTTGCGCGCACCGTCGTCGGCCATGACGGTGATGTAGTCGGCGGAGACCTCCTCGACCACACCCGTCTTCTTCGCGACGACGACGTCACCGGCGTCGACGGCGGCACGCAGCTCCATGCCGGTGCCGACGAGCGGCGACTCGGAGCGGAGCAGCGGCACGGCCTGACGCTGCATGTTCGCACCCATCAGGGCGCGGTTCGCGTCGTCGTGCTCGAGGAACGGGATCATGGCGGTCGCGGCCGACACCATCTGGCGCGGCGAGACGTCCATGTAGTCGACGTCGGTCGGGTCGATGAACTCGACCTCGCCGCCCTTCTTGCGAACCAGGACGCGGTCGTCGGTGAAGTTGCCCTCGTCGTCGGTCGGCGAGTTCGCCTGCGCCTTGACGTAGCGGTCTTCCTCGTCCGCGGTGAGGTAGTCGATCTTGTCGGTGACCCGGCCGTCGACGACCTTGCGGTACGGCGTCTCGATGAAGCCGAACGGGTTGACCCGCGCGTAGCTCGAGAGCGAACCGATCAGGCCGATGTTCGGGCCTTCCGGCGTCTCGATCGGGCACATGCGGCCGTAGTGCGACGGGTGGACGTCGCGGACCTCCATGCCGGCGCGCTCACGGGACAGACCACCGGGACCCAGCGCCGACAGGCGGCGCTTGTGGGTCAGACCCGCGAGCGGGTTGGTCTGGTCCATGAACTGCGACAGCTGCGAGGTGCCGAAGAACTCCTTGATCGCCGCCACGACGGGACGGATGTTGATCAGGGTCTGCGGCGTGATGGCCTCGACGTCCTGCGTGGTCATGCGCTCGCGGACGACGCGCTCCATGCGGGACAGACCGACGCGGATCTGGTTCTGGATCAGCTCGCCCACCGTGCGCAGACGACGGTTGCCGAAGTGGTCGATGTCGTCGACCTCGACGGGCACGTCGCCACCGGCGGCGGCGTCCATCATCGTCTCACCGGCGTGCAGGCGAACGAGGTACTCGATCGTCGTGACGATGTCGTCCTCGGTGAGGACACCGGTGTTGATCTCGGTGTCCAGACCCAGCTTCTTGTTGACCTTGTAACGGCCAACCTTCGCCAGGTCGTAGCGCTTGTCCTTGAAGAACAGGTTCTCCAGCAGGGCCTGCGCCGACTCCTTCGTCGGCGGCTCGCCCGGACGCAGCTTGCGGTAGATGTCGAGCAACGCCTCGTCGGTACCCGCGGTGTGGTCCTTCTCGAGCGTGGTCAGCAACGTCTCGCTGAACGCGAACCGCTCGCGAATCTGCTCCGTGCTCCAGCCCAGAGCCTTCAACAGCACCGTCACCGGCTGGCGACGCTTCCGGTCGATGCGGACACCGACGGTGTCGCGCTTGTCGACGTCGAACTCCAGCCAAGCACCCCGGGACGGGATGATCTTGACGCTGAAGACGTCCTTGTCGGTCGTCTTGTCGACCGCGGTGTCGTAGTACACACCGGGCGAGCGCACGAGCTGGGAGACCACCACGCGCTCGGTGCCGTTGATGATGAACGTGCCCTTGTTCGTCATCATCGGGAAGTCACCCATGAACACCGTCTGGCTCTTGATCTCGCCAGTGGTGTGGTTGGTGAACTCCGCCGTGACGAACAACGGTGCCGCGTACGTCATGTCCTTGTCCTTGCACTCTTCGGTCGAGGCCTTGACCTCGTCGAAGCGTGGGTCGGTGAAGGACAGTGACATGGAGCCGGAGAAGTCCTCGATCGGCGAGATCTCGTTGAGGACCTCTTCGAGGCCGCCCGTCGGGGTCTCGTCGCCGGCGTCGACGCGGCGCTGGAACCACGCCTCGTCGCCGGTCAGCCACTCAAAGGACTGGATCTGCAGGTCAAGCAGGTTGGGCGTCGAAAGCGGCTCGTTAATCTTCGCGAACGAAACCCGCTTCGGCGCTCCAGGGATCCCCGACGTGGAGTTGGTCGCAGCAGTGGCCTTGGTCGCGCGAGAGATCGCCAAGATGCGTCCTTCCAGGGACAAATAGCTGGCTAGAGCGAACTAGCACGGCTGTCAAGGGTGCGGCGCTGCTCGACTAATCCACGCTCTCGGCGAAGGGCAAGCGGAAAATGGGCAGCGCAAAGGGGCAGTCTAGCCACGCGCACGGCGACTGTCGAGAGGCACCTGGAAGGACCCTCCTGTTGCTCACCGACAGAGTGACCCTGCATGAGCGCGCAGTCAAGATGTTGCGGCTCGATCCACCCTCTGGATGGAGCGCTGTTTACTTGGCGTCACCCATTTGACCTGCACAAACACGTGTGCGGCCGTTTTGGTGGGAAGTTGACGGCCTCAAGTGGACTTACAGAGCGCCACAAGATTTGTGTGATCGAGATCACGCGTGTCAGGGGTGGCGGAGGACGTGTCCACGGTGCATCCGGGGCTCCTGTGACGTCCTCGCGACGAAGTTGATCTTAGGGGACGAAGATCAGGTACCCGGCACCGGCCCGAGCCAAACGATCGCGGTCAGCAGCCCTGGAGTTGGCGGTTCTGATCCGCCGTGGCGCCGAACATCTCCATGTTGTCGATCTTCCACCGTTCTCCGTCGTCGACCGCGCTCACGCGGAGCATGGCGGTGCCGCCGCCCGACTGGTTGTCGGTGGTGCGGGTGGTGACCTGGTCGGCGAACACGAGCACGGTGGCGCGGTCGCCCTTGAGCGACGACACGGCTGATGACACCACACGGACGGTCACGACCAGCTTCTGCTGCGGCGCGACCTCCTTCACGGGGCCGAACACGGCGTTGTACTGGCACAGGGCCTTGCCGGTGAGCAGTTCCCTGGCGGCCTTCTCGGTGGACTCGACGTCGGCGAAGTTGTACGAGAACGACTTCTCCACGGCCTCACGGACCTGGCCGTTGACCTCCGAGGTGGTGGCCGAGTCGACCAGGGCGGCGTCGTAGGACACCGAGCGCGACTTCACCAGGAAGAACGTGCCCAGCCCGCCCAGCAGCACCGCGACCAGGAGCAGCGCCACCGGAAGCACCCAGCCGTCCTGCAGGCTGGTCTTCGCGGTGACCGGCTCGGCCTCGTCCGCGGGCGGCGGCGTCCACTCGACGGCCTCCGGCGCCTTGAGGTCTGCCTCCACCGGATCGGGCACGGCCTCCGGCGTCACTTCCTCGACCACGGCCTCGGCAGCGGGCTCCACGGCAGGTTCTGCCGCGGGCTCGCCGGACGCGCGCCGGTTCAGGCCGGCGACCTTGGGACGGCCTCCGGCGGGCGGCGTGGGGATGGGGCGGCGGCGGGATGGGGGCACGTGCACTCGTTCCAATCAGCTCTGGCCGGATCAGACGCCTGACCGCAGCGGGCCGAGCTGGCTCAGCTTCCAGCCGTCCTCGGTGCGGGTGAGCTTGGTCAGGTACCGGTTGATCTTGGTGACCTTCTGGCCGCCGTCGGGCGTCACGGTGCTCTCGACCACGGCGATCATCGACGCGCTGCCGGCGCGGTCGTCCAGCTCGGTGATCGCGGCGTCCAGCACCTTCGACGTCGTCACGGACTTGGCGTCGACCAGCTGCTTCTTGCGCGAGTCCTTGTCCTTGTCGATCTCGGCGCGCAGGTCCCCGGTCGACGAGTTGAGCCAGCGCTGCAGATCCTCGTCGACCTTCTGGTAGTCGAGGGTCAGGAAGTTCGTGACGCCGACCTGGCCCGACCGCAGGGCCTCGTCGCGCACCGCGGCGAACGACGCCTCGGACGAGTGCGCCGCCGAGTACCAGGCCACGCCCGAGTACGCGGCGAAGCCGAACGTCAGCACCGCCAGTACCGCGGCGATCACCGTGAAGATCCGCACTACTTCCTTCCCTCCGGCAAGCCCAGCAGCTGGCCCAGCGACGTCAGCAACGGCACCTCCGGCCCGGCGGTCTGTCCCGTCTGCTCCTGACCCGGCTGTGTCGTCGCGCTGCCGACCGGCGTGGTCGGTGTTCCACCATATGGCGCATTCTGCGAGCCTCGCACCGAGGTCGCCGACCCGCGCGCGAGAGCGCAGTACGCCTGCGTGTTCAGCGGTGCGGCAGAAGTGTCGTTACCGGAACGAATCGTCGTGCCCTCGTATCCGACGGTGCACGGCATCGGGTCGAACACGTTCAAGGCCAGCCCGAAGTGCGCCGTCCCGTCACCCGGCGCCACGGAGAACCCACCGCCGACGGCGATGGGATACGTCACCGCGATCTGTTCCAAACCATCACGCCTGGTCACGAGGATGTTCGACGTGGTCAGCAGGTTCGCGAAGACCACCCCGAGGTTCGGCCCGCTCTCCTTGAGCAACGCCGACACCTGCTCGGACGCCGGCGGCACGGCCACGATCAACCGCCGCAGGTCGCCGTCGGAGGCTTTGAGCTGCTCGGCGAGCAACCGCAGGTCTCCGCTGAACGACCGGATGGCGCCACCGGACGCGGCCTGCGTGGCCAGCACGATCCGCCCGTCCTGCAACAGCCGCGTGGTCTGCGGCAGGTGCTCGCGAGCGGCGGCCGTGAACGCCGCGGTGTTGTCGATCAGCACCTGCAGGTCGCCGCCGGTCCCACTGAACGCCGTGTGCAGCTCGTCGACCACGGTCTTCAAGGAGTCCGTGGGCACCGACGACGCGAAGGCGTCCAGGTTCGACAGCAGTCCGTCGACCGGGGGCGGCGTCTTCGTGGCCGAGCGCGGGATGACCGAACCTGACTCCAGGTACGGAGCACCGTCGCTCTTCGGCCGCAGGTCCACGTACTGCTCGCCCACCGCCGACCGGTTGGCCACCACGGCCTCGGTCGCGGCAGGCACGCGAGGCGCGTCCGCGTCCAGCTCCAGGTCGACCTCGATGCCGTCCGAGGTCAGCCGTAGCTGACCGACCCGGCCGATCGGAACGCCGCGGTACGTGACCTCGGCGTTGGTGAAGATGCCACCGGAGTCGGCGAGCTGCATCGTCACGACCGTCGCCGACGACTTGAACAGGCCGACGTACGTCGCGCTGACGTAGGACACGCCCAGCAACGCGACGACCACGAACGCGCCGATCTTGAGCTTGGTTCCGCGCGTGATCACCTGCGACCACCTCCCAGCAGACCGCCGAGCACGTCGCCCAGCCCGGACCCGGTGTCGTGCCCCGGGGTCGGCAGCGGGATGTTCGGCATCGGCAACGGCGTGCCGTGGCTCGGGACCAGCGAGTCGAACGGCGACTGCCGCGAGCGCCCGAGGTTGTCGAGGATCGTGCCGAGGTTCAGGTCCAGATCGGCGTACAGGTTCGTGTAGTCGCCCTTGATGCCGTCGACCGCCGCGTCCGGGAACGGGTAGGTCAGCAGCAGTTCCAGCGACTTCGGCAGGTTCTGCCCCGACTCGGCGAGCTTCGTCAGCGTCGGCTGCAACGCCTTCAGGTCCGCCACGATGTCGTCACGGCTCCTGTTGATCGTGTCCGTGGCGACGTCGGAGAGCTTGTCCAACGACTGCAGCAACGTCACGAGCTGCGTGCGCTGCTCGGCCAGCACCTTCAGGCCGGGCTCCAGGTCCGTCAGCGCGACCGCGATCTTGTCGCGCTGCTGCGCCAGGGTCCCCGCCAACCGGTTCATGGAGTCGAGCGCGCGGACGATCTCCGCCTTGTGCTTGTCGAGCTCCCCGACGAACGTGTTGAGGTTGCCCAGCAACGAGCGGATCTCCTTCTCGTTGCCCTCCATCGCCGCGTTGAGCTCCTTGGTGATGTTCTGCAACTGCGCGACGCCACCGCCGTTGAGCAACATCGACAACGCCCCGAAGACCTCTTCGACCTCGGGGTTGCGGTTCGTCCTGTCCAGCGGGATCACGGCGTTGTCGGCGAGCTTGCCCTCCGCAGGCTGTGATCGATCATTCTTGGCAGGCTTGCCCAGCTCCACGAACTTCTCACCGAGCAACGCGGACTGGCGCAGCTTCGCAAAGGCGTTGGCGGGCAACTGGACGTCGCCGTTGACCAGCATGGTCACCTCGGCGGTCCAGCCGTCGGCACCCAGGTCGATCTTCTCGACCCGCCCGACCGGCACGTCGTTGACCTTCACACCGGCCTGCGGCACCAGGTCGAGAACGTCCTTGAACTGCGCCTTGACCCGGTACGGGTGATCACCGATGTCGGCACCGCCCGGCAACGGCATGTTGTACACGCCGTCGAACCCGCCCGAGCCGCAGCCGGCGAGCAGGAGCACGGAAAGAACCACGGCCAGCTTCCTCACTGGGGCACCCCCGCGAGCGGCAGGGGCAACGGCAGCTTGCCCGCGTTGAGGTCGTTGATGACCTCGGCCGGCGGCTTCAGCGGTACCACGCCGGTCAGGATCGGCTCCAGCTGCTTGCACGTCTGCGCGAGGATCGGCGGCACGTTGTTCGGCGACGCCTGCTGGATCAGCTTGCAGATCAGCACGATCGGCGGCTGGTTCAGCTCGTTGATGTTCGCGCGGGTGTCGAGCGTGCCGGACGCCGCGTTGTAGGAGTTCTGCAGGTTGCCCAGGGCCAGCGGAGCGACGTCGAGCGTCTCCGCCAGCGCTGCTCGCTGGTTCACCAGCACCTGCGTGATCGAGGCAAGTTTGTCCACATTGGACTTGAGCACCTCGCGGTTGTCCTTGATGAACCCCTGCACCAGCCCCAGCGCGGTCGCGAGCTCTGAGAGCGCCGCGCCGAGGTCACCGCGTTCGTCGGCCAGCATCTTCGACACGTCCGCGAGCTGGGAGTTGAAGTCGCGCACCTGGCTGTCGTTCGCGGCGAGCATCGCGGTGAACTTCTGCAGGTTGTCGACCGTGGCGAACAGGTCTTCTTTGGACCCGGACAGGGTGCGGGTCGCCTGGCCCAGGTTCTTCAACGTGTCGTTGAGCGCCTGGCCGTTGCCTTCGAGGTTGCGAGCCGCCGAGTTCAGCAGGTCCGCCAACGCGCCGTCGGCGTTCGCGCCGTTGGGCCCCAGCGCGGTCGTGAGCTTGTCGAGCGACGAGTACAGCTCGTCCAGCTCGACCGGCGTCGCGGTGCGCTCGCGCGGGATCACGGCGTTCTCGCCCAGCGTCGGCCCGCCGGTGTAGGCGGGCGCGAGCTGCACGTACCGGTCGCTGACCACGCTCGGCGAGACCACGACGGCCTGCGCGTTCTCCGGCACCCGCACGTCGCGGTCGACGGTGAACACGACCTTCACGGTCTTGCCCTCCGGCGTGACCTCGTCGATCGTGCCGACCTTCACGCCGAGGATCCGCACGTCACCGCCGGGGTAGACGCCGACGGCCGCCGCGAAGTGCGCGGTGACCTTGCGGCCGTTCATGCCGTTGAAGACCCACCAGAGCCCGGCCGTCACGACCAGCGCGAAAACGCACGCGATCGCGATGAACCGGCCGACTTTGCTGTTCACTGCTGTAGTCATCGCTGCACCCCCGGAGGCAGGCAGCCTTCCTCGTTGAACCCGACGACGCCGAGGTTCACCGAGGGCGGCAGCAGACCGCAGATGTAGGTGTCGAACCAACGACCGTTGCCCAGGGTGTTCGCGAACACCCGGTAGAACGGCGCCATCAGCGCGAGGCTGCGGTCGAGGTTGTCCTGGTTGCGTTGCAGGATCGTGGTGACCCGGCCGAGCTGTTCCAGCGCGGGCCCCAGCTGGTTCTGGTTGTCGGTCACGAGTCCGCTCAGCTCACGGGAGAGGTTCCGCGTGCCGGTCAGCAGCGCGCTGATCGCCTCGCGGCGCTTGCGCAACTCGCCGAGCAGCAGGTTGCCGTCCGCCAGCAGCTTCTCGAACTCCGCGTTGCGGTCGGCCAGCGTCCTGGTCAGCTGCCTGGTGTTGTCCAGCAACTTCGCCAGCTGCTCGTCGCGCGAGGAGATCGTCTTGGACAACGCGGACAGGCCGTCCAGCGCGCCCCGGACGTGCTCCGGCGAGTTCTTGAAGGTGTCCGAGAGGACCGTGAAGCTGTCCGCGAGCTGCTTCGTGTCGATCTGGCCGACGGTCGTCGCGAGCCCGTTGAACGCCTCGTTCACGTCGTACGGCGCGAGCGTGCGTTCCTTGGGGATCGGGTCGCCGGGGGACAGCGGCTGGGTGCCCTGTGGGTCCAGCGACAGGAACTTCTGCCCCAGCAACGTCTTGATGCGGATCATCGCGGTCGTCCGGTCGCCCACCCAGGCGTCCTTGACCTTGAACGTCACCCGCACCTTGTCGCCGTTGAGCTTGACCTTGGTGACCTTGCCGACCTTCACGCCGGCGACGCGGACCTCGTTGCCGGGCACCAGCCCCGCGGCCTCGCTGAAGTCCGCGGCGTAGCTCGTGCCGCCGCCGACGATCGGCAGGTCGTCGGAGTAGAACGCGGCCAGCAACAGCAGGACGATCAGCGTCAGGCTGACCGCGCCGGTCCTGATCGGGTTGCTCGTCCTCATCGGCGGCACCTCTGTTGGGTCACCGGCAGCGCCGTGATCGGAATCGGGTCGGGGATGACCGGCGGCACCGCGATCTGGCCGGTGCCCTCGCAGAGGAAGAAGTTGAACCACGAACCGTAGGTCGCGGTCCGTGTGATCGTCTCCAGCTTGTTGGGCAGGCGCTGCAGCATCCCGTCGACGAGCACCTCGTTGTCGCCCAGCGTCTTCGAGACGATGCCGAGCTGCGCGATGTCGTTCTTCAACGGCTCGCGGCCCTGCTCCAGCAGGCCGGAGGTGGCCTGGGTCAGGTCACCGAGCGCGGTGATCGCCTCACCGATCGGCTGACGGTCCTGCGCGAGTCCGGACACCAGCGTCTGCAACGTGATCACGAGGTTGTTGAAGTCCTCGTCGCGCGAGTTCACGGTCTCCAGCGCGGTGTTGAGGTTGTCGACGACCTCGCCGATCACCTTGTCCTTGCCCGCCAGCGTGCTGGTCAGCGAGGCCGTGTGCTGCAGCAGGCTGTCGATCGTGCTGCCTTCTCCCTGCAGCACCTGGATGATCTCGAACGACAGCTTGTTCACGTCCTCCGGCGACAGTGCCTGGAAGAGCGGCTTGAAGCCGTTGAACAGCACGGTGAGGTCGAGCGCGGCCTTCGTGCGTTCCAACGGGATCGTGCCGCCCTCGGCCAGCACCGCCCTGGTGTCACCGGTGCCGGACTCCAGCGCGATGTACCGCTGCCCCACCAGGTTGCGGTACTTGATCGTCGCGGTCACCGCCTCGGGCAGCTTGCGGTCGCCGTCGATGGAGAACGCCACCTCGGCGGTCTTGCGGTCGACGACCCTGATTCCGTCGACCTGCCCGACGCGGACGCCGGCGATGCGGATGTCGTCACCCTCGTTCAGCGCGGTGACGTCGGTGAACTGGGCCTTGTACTCGGTGGCACTGGCCAGGTTCACGTTGGCGATGGTGACCGCGAGCAACGACGTGGCGAGGATCGTGACCACCGCGAAGGCGATCAGCTTGAGCAGCGGGGCCAGCAGTCCCTTCACTTGACGGTCACCTCCGTTCCGCGAACCAGTGGCCCGAGCAGCAGGCTCGACCAGCCGGGCATGTCCCGCGGGTCGACGCCGACGCGCGGTCCGAAGAGCGCCGCGATCAACCTGGCCTCCTCCGGCGAGTTGGCGAGCCGCAGCACGTCAGCGGACTGCGGCACGGTCACGTTGCCGGCGTTGGCCGGCGGCAGGATCCCGTCGTTCGCGACGCGGGCGGGCGGCGGCGTGCTCGCCCCGTCCTGCACCGGACCCTCCGGCGGGTACTGCGGGAACGGGTCGGGCCGCGGGATCAGGTCGTAGCAACGAGGTCCGCGCTTGTCCTTGTACTCGGGCTCGTCGAGGTTCGGCTTGTACTTGCCGCGGTTCTGCGTGATCTCCAGCGTGATGTGCAGGCCCGGCTCGTTGGTGCCCTCGCCGAACGCCTTGCTGATCACCGGTTCGAACTCCGCGAGCCCCTTGAGCAGGCACGGGTACTCGGGCGCGTACTTCGCGAGCAGCTCCAGCGTCGGCCGGCTGGTGTCGGCGAGCGCGATGATGTTGTTCTTGTTGACCGTGACGAAGCTGGTGACGTCCTGCGACGTCGTGGTCAGCGAGCCGTAGAGCGCGAGCAGGTTCTCGCGCTGGTCGACGACGGTCTTGGTCGTCGTGGTCATGTCGTTGAGCGCCTGCAACAGGTCCGGCGCGGCGTCGGAGTAGACGTTCGCGACGTCCGCGAGCTTGGAGATGTTCTCCTTCAGCGCGGGCAGCTGCGGGTTGAGCTCACCGAGATAGGCGTCCAGCGACACCAGCGTCTCGCCGAGCGGCTTGCCCCGTCCGTCGAGCGCCTGCGACAACGCCGTCAGCGTGGTCGCGAGCTTCTCCGGCTGGATCGCCTGGAGCACCGGCATCAGGTTGCCCAGCACGCGTTCGAGCTCGATCGCGCTGCTCGTCCGGTCCTGCTCGATGACGGCGCCCTGGGTGATGGCCGCGCTCTTCTGCTGCGGCAGCACGAGGTTCACGTACCGCTCGCCGAACAACGTCTTGGGCAGCAGGCGCGCGCTGACGTTCGCCGGGATCTGGTCGACCTTGTCCGGCTCCAGCGCCAGCTCCAGCTCGGCGCCGTCCCCGCTGGTACGGATGGCCTTCACCGACCCGACGATCAGCCCGCGCACCTTGACGTCGCTCGCGGTCTGCAACTGGTTGCCGATGTGGTCGGTCTTGAGCGTGACCTTCACGTAGTCGCTGAAGACGTCCTTGTAGAGCGCCACCGTGAGCGACAGGAACATGGCGATCGCGAGGAGAAAGGCGATGCCTAACACGCGTTTCCTCATCCCGCGATCCTCACCGTCGTCGTCGCGCCCCAGATCGCGAGGCTCAGGAAGAAGTCGAGCAGCGCCGTCGTGACGATCGCGGTCCGCACCGCACGCCCGACCGCGACCCCGACGCCGGCCGGACCGCCGGACGCGCGGTAGCCGTAGTAGCAGTGGGTCATGATGATCACGACCGCGAAGATCAGCACCTTGCCGAACGACCAGAGCACGTCGATCGGCGGTAGGAACAGATTGAAGTAGTGGTCGTACGTGCCCGCCGACTGCCCGTAGAACTCCACGGTGATCGTTCTGGCTGCCAGATAACTCGTCAGCAGGCCGATCACGTACAGCGGGATGATCGCGACGAACCCGGCGATGATCCGCGTGGTGACCAGGAACGGCAGGCTGGGGATGCCCATGACCTCCAGCGCGTCGATCTCCTCGGAGATCCGCATCGCACCCAGCTGCGCCGTGAACCCGGACCCGACCGTCGCCGACAACGCCAGCCCGGCCACGAGCGGCGCGATCTCACGGGTGTTGAAGTAGGCCGACACGAACCCGGCGAACGCCGACGTGCCGATCTGGTTCAACGCCGTGAAGCCCTGGAGGCCGACCACGGTTCCGGTGAACACCGACAGCCCGACCATCACGCCGATCGTGCCGCCGATGACCGCGAGCGCTCCCGACCCGAAGCTGACCTCGGCCAGCAGCCGCATCGTCTCCTTGGAGTACCGCCTGAGCGCGCGCGGCGTCCAGGCCAGCGCCTTGATGTAGAACGACAGCTGGTCGCCGAAACCGTCGAGGGTGGACAGCACCTTGTTCGCCATCAGCTCCCCTTCGCGGGTACGACCTGCAGGTAGATCGTGGTGAGGACGAAGTTGACGAAGAACAGCAGCAGGAACGTGATGACCACGGCCTGGTTCACCGCGTCACCCACGCCCTTGGGCCCACCGGCCGGGTTGAGGCCCCGGTAAGCGGCGACGATGCCCGCGATGAACCCGAAGATCAGTGCCTTCAACTCGCTGATCCACAGGTCGGGCAGCTGGGCCAGCGCGCTGAAGCTCGCGAGGTAGGCGCCGGGCGTGCCGTCCTGCATGATCACGTTGAAGAAGTAGCCACCCATCACACCGACGACGCTGACCATGCCGTTGAGCAGCACGGACACCAGCATCGCCGCCAGCACCCGAGGCACCACAAGCCGCTGGATCGGCGACACCCCGAGCACTTCCATCGCGTCGATCTCCTCGCGGATCTTCCTGGAACCAAGATCCGCACAGATGGCCGAGCCACCGGCTCCGGCGATCAGCAGCGCCGTCACGATCGGACTGGCCTGCTGGATGATCGCGAGCACACTGGCCGCACCCGTGAACGACTGCGCACCGATCTGCCGCGTAAGCGACCCGAGCTGCAACGCGATGACCGCACCGAACGGAATGGACACCAGCGCCGTAGGCAGCACCGTCACACTGACGATGAACCAGCTCTGCTGAATGAACTCGCGAAGCTGGAACGGCCGCCGGAACGTAGTGCGCACGACGTCGATCCCGAGCTGGCACAGCTTCCCGGTCTCCCGCAGCGCACCAGCACCGGGGAACGAGGCCTGTGTGGTCACAGAACACCACCCTGCCGAGGCCACGGGCTGGGCGTGGACGCCCCGGCATGCACGCCGTACCGCATCTGCTCCTCAGCCGTGAGGCTCTCGATGATCCCCTGCTGAGCCTGGTGCGGCAGCTGGTGGATGATCGTCATGACCCGGTCCTTGCGCCGCCGGACAGCGTCCCGGAACGGCAGCCCCGGCGTCGGCTCGATCTGCGGAATGATCCCCCGCACGTCCTCCGACGTGGAGCCGTCCGAGTGCCCGGCATCCGCATGAGCCTGCTCGGCCGCCATCGTGGCCGTGTCCTTCTCCTCGGACATGCCGATGGGCCCGAGCCGCCGCCCGTTCAAGAACTGCTCGACAACCGGTTCGTCGCTGGTCAGCAACACCTCGCGAGGCCCGAACATGACAAGCTCGCGCCGGAACAACATCCCGAGGTTGTCCGGCACCGTACGAGCAATGTTGATGTTGTGCGTGACGATCAGGATGGTCGCGTCGATCTGTGCGTTCAGGTCGATCAGCAACTGACTGAGGTACGCCGTGCGCACCGGATCCAGCCCGGAGTCGGGTTCATCGCACAGAATGATCTCGGGGTCGAGCACCAGCGCACGGGCAAGACCAGCCCGCTTGCGCATACCGCCGGAGATCTCACCGGGCAGCTTCTTCTCCGCCCCGACGAGACCGACCATCTCCATCTTCTCGAGAACAATCCGCCGAACCTCGGCCTCCGTCTTGCGAGTGTGCTCCCGCAACGGAAAGGCGATGTTGTCGTACAGGTCCATCGACCCGAACAACGCACCATCCTGGAACAGCACGCCGAACATCTTCCGAATCTCGTACAACCGGTGCTCAGAACACCGAACCAGATCCGTGCCGTTGATGATGATCTTGCCCTGCTCCGGCTTGAGCAACCCCACCAACGACTTCAGGAACACGCTCTTGCCAGTACCGGACGGCCCGAGCATCACACTGACCTCACCCGGCGGCAACGTGAGCGTGACGTCCTGCCAGATGGTCTGCTTGCCGAAGGACTTGGTCAAACCCTCGACGACCACCTCGACGCCCATCCGCACCTCCGCACACGCCCGAGGACGCCGCAGCGATCGGCGTCACACCTGGGCAACGAGTTCGTTCGCGGCAGGTTACTCACCAGTTGGCCTAACGGCGGTTGCGTTCAGATAACACCACACAGGGTGACCTCGCAAAACGGTCACGAAGACCTAGACCACGGCCTACCAACCGAGATTTACGAGACCCATGTGACCCCAAACACAGATCACCGCGAAGCCGAAGGCAAGCCGTCCTCCCCCACGCGAAGCCGTAGGCGAGCCGTCTTTACCGAACGGGCCAGGCGGTGGGGTCCCATCACGAGTCGCGCCATAGCTCTTGCTGCATGTGAGAAGGGGTGTCAACTCGACACGCTTTTCGTCGAGTTGACACCCCTTCTCACATGTGGCCCGCTCTTGGCTCGGCTCGTGATGGGACCCCACCGCCAACGCACTCTCTAACCAACAGGCAGCCGCCCAAAGCAACAGGCGTGCCATCTACCTACGCACGGCGTGGACCCCCTGATCAGATTGCCGGGGGTCTGGGGGCAGCGCCCCCAGGGGAAGCACGCAAGGCGACCACGCCGCCCGCAAGGCGACCACAGCACAAGCCGCGCCTCAGAAAACACAAAAACGGGCGCACACCCCAACAGGGATGCACGCCCGTTCAAGCACTACAAGGCAAAACGCCAGCCCCCAAAGGGGCTGAGATCACTTGACGGTGATCTTGGCGCCGGCAGCCTCGAGCTTCTCCTTGGCGGCGTCGGCGACGTCCTTGGCCACGCCCTCGAGGATCGCCTTCGGAGCGGACTCGACGAGCTCCTTGGCCTCCTTCAGGCCCAGACCAGAGACGACCTCGCGGACGACCTTGATGACCTGGATCTTCTTCTCGCCCGCGGACTCGAGGACGACGTTGAAGTCCGTCTGCTCCTCGGCCTCTTCGGCGGCGGCCGCGGGGCCGGCAGCGGTAACGGCGACGGGCGCCGCGGCGGTGACCTCGAAGGTCGTCTCGAACTGCTTCACGAACTCGGACAGCTCGAGGAGGGTCATCTCCTTGAACGCGTCGAGCAGCTCTTCGGTGCTGAGCTTCGCCATGATCGGCGGTCCTTTCTAATCTCCCGCGCGAAAGCGTCGGGCGTGTCTTTGGGTGATCAGCTTTCGGCGGGAGCGTCGGCCTCGGCGGCGGGAGCCGCAGCGGCCTTCTTCTCCTGCAGGGCAGCGGCCAGGCGAGCGACCTGGGAAGCCGGGGCGTTGAACAGACCCGCGGCCTTGGCCAGGTTGCCCTTCATCGCGCCCGCGAGCTTCGCGAGCAGCACCTCACGGCTTTCGAGGTCCGCGATAGCGGCGACCTCTTCGACCGAGAGCGGGCGGCCATCCATGTAGCCGCCCTTGATGATCAGGGCCTTGTTGTCCTTCGCGAAGTCGCGGATCGCCTTGGCGGCGTCGACGGGCTCGCCTTCGACGAACGCGATGGCGGTCGGACCGGACAGAAGGGCCTCGAGGCCCTCCACGCCGGCGTCCGCAGCGGCCAGCTTGACCAGCGTGTTCTTCGCGACGGTGTACTTGGTGCCCGCGCCGAGAGCGCGACGCAGCGTCGTGAGCTGCGCCATGGAGAGGCCACGGTACTCAGTGACAACCGCTGCCGAGCTGGTGCGGAACTGATCCGCAAGCTCAGCGACCGCCGTAACCTTCGTGGGCTTCGCCATGATCGCCTCCTCTCTGGGCTGGGTTTAGACCGCCGGCCTGGAGAAGGTCCCGAAACAACAAAAACGCCCTCGCGCACAAGCAGCACGGGGCGTCACACAGGAACTGAGCCTCGTCCTCCCTGCGCGGGCCGCCCGTGTTGCAACGGGGCCTTCGTTCTCCTCACGGAGAAAACCTGCGGTCTTCGGTAGAACCATCCAAAACAGTACTCGACTGTGTACTGCCGCTCCAAATCGGCATGATGTGACGTGTGACCGACGAGCCCGGCAAGGACCTCGCGCCCCGCCAGCCGCCTGCCCCGCAGCCACCGACCCCGCCGGTGGACCCGGAGCAGCTGCGGCAGTTCCAGGAGTTCCAGCGCTTCCAGGAGTTCCAGCGCTACCAGGAGGCGACGGGCCAGGCCCCGAAGCAACCCGGCGGCAAGCGCTGGTGGCTCGTCGTGCTCGGCAGCGGCATCTTCTGGCGTGCGCTGTTCTTCCTGCTGGTCGTCTTCTCTGCCGTGTGGGCCTACAACCACTTCTTCGGCGTGGACGACCCCGGCGACATCGCGCAGGACAGCGGCGGCGTGACGGGCGCGGCGCAGGGCCTCTCCGCACCGGCCGGGCTGCAGGGCACCGTCGGCATGTTCTACAAGCACGTGTCGTTCGCCGACACGACCCGTGCCTGCACGCTCTTCCTGCGCGACGACACCCGTCAGAAGTTCGCGAACGCTTATGGCGCAAGCGATTGCGCCGGTGCGGTCAACGACCTGAAGACCAAGGTCACCAGCGTCGACAGGTACCAGCAGGTGATGTTCCCGCCGGACATGCTCAAGACCCCGACGACCACCAAGGTCACCATCGACTCCTGCGCGCTGACCGTCGAGGGCGGCCCGCGCCTGGGCACGTTCGTCGTGGAGAAGGTCGGCGCGGGCTGGGTCATCACCGACTGGTCGCCCAGCACCTGTGGTTGATTGGGGTGCATGGCAAACGCACTGGAGGTGCCCCCCATCGAGCGTGCGGACGGTGAGGGCCGGCTGGCCGAACTGCGCGACGGCGGCTTCCAGGCCTCGGTGACGATCTTCCTGCGGTCAGCCCGCAAACCGTTGTGACGCAACGCCCAGCGACTCGACGGCGCGGGCGAGACTCTCCTGTCCGCGCCCGGCGCCGACCTGCTGGTCGACGAGCGCCTTGAGCGAGTCGAGCGCGGCGAACGGAACGCCCTGCGCCGTGGCCGCCCGGATGAGCGTGGCCAGCCCGGACTGGTTCATCGCCAGGCTCGACTCCGCGTTGTCGTAGCTCTCGCCGTCGATCTCCTCGGCGAACGTGGAGAGCGCGGGATGGATGTCCGTCAGCCAGGACAACAACATCGGCGTGAGCTCGGCGGCCTTGATGCCGTTGGTCCGTGCCAGCGCCGCGGCGTGCAGGAAGCCGCCGATGAGGCCGTACATCCCGGAGAGGATCGCCACGTCGTACCCGGAGGCGCGGCCGGCGTCGGCACCCAGGAACGTGACCTTTCCCAGCAGTGCCAACTGCTTCTGCCAACGTTCGCTCACGGCCGAGGAGCCGCTGTAGATGATGGACGAGGCGTCGGTGCCGATCGTCTGGGGCACCGCGTACACCGCGCCGTGCAGGTACTCGGCTCCGTTCGCGGCGGCCCAGTCAGCGAGTTCACGAGCCTCGCCGGGAGTGCCGGAGGTGAGGTTCACCAACGCCCGTCCGCGCACGTCCGCGCCGCTGAGAACCCGTTGCGCCGCTTGGTGGTCGAGCACGGCCACGATCACGAGCCCACTGGCCGCGACCGCCTCCGCCGCGGTCCCGGCCACGACGGCTCCGGGCACCTTGAGTTCGGAAGCCTTTGCGGCAGAACGGTTCCAGACCGTCACGGGGTGGCCCTCCCGCAGGAACGCCTCCGCCAGCGCGCGTCCGAGGTTGCCGAGGCCGAGCACGGTGATCGCTTCAGATGTCATGGCTCCAGCCTCGCGGCACGTGATCAACTCGGCCAGTGACCGGAATGACCCCTTCCGCCAAATTCCTGCCATAGGCTGGATCGCATGAGCGCTGGATCAGTCGCCCTGGTCGTGCCCAGCGACTTCGGCGTCGCGGACCTCTACGAGCTGGGCATTCCCGCCGCCGTCTTCGGCACGCCGCAGCCCGACCTCGCCGACCCCTGGTACGAGTTGTGGTTGTGCGGCACCGGAAATCGCAGCCGCGACACCATGCCGGGCTTCACCCTGCACAGCACTCACGGGCTGGAAGACATCGTGCGCGCGGACACCGTCATCGTGTCGTGGGTGCCGGACGAGGTCTTCGAGGAGAACGCGCCCGTCCCGCCCGAGCTGGTCTCCGCCCTGCGCCGGGCGCACGCCAACGGCGCGCGAATCGTGTCGGCGTGTGTCGGCGCGTACGCACTGGCCGAAGCCGGACTGCTCGACGGGAAGAAGGCCACCGCGCACTGGATGCACACCGCGCTGCTGGCCGAGCGCTACCCGGAGATCCAGGTCGACTCCTCGAAGCTCTACATCGACGAGGGTGACGTGCTGACCAGCGCGGGCATGAGCGCCGGACTCGACCTCTGCCTGCACCTGGTCCGCCGCGACCTGGGCGCCCACGTCGCCAACCAGCTCGCCCGCCGGATGGTGGTCCCCGGCCATCGCCCCGGCAACCTGGGCCAGTACGTCGACCTCTCGGTCCCCGCGAGCGACGAACAGGGCCTGACCCCGGTGCTCGACTGGGCCCGCGCCCGCCTCGACGAACCGCTGACCATCGAGGCTCTGGCCCGCCAGGCCGCGATGAGCCCGCGGACCTTCTACCGCAAACTCCACGCCACCACCGGCACGACACCGCTGCAGTGGCTGCTCAACGAACGCATCACGCGGGCGCAGGCGTTGCTGGAGTCCACCGACCTGTCCGTGGAGAAGATCGCGGCCCTGAGCGGCATCGGCACGGCGAACAACCTCCGCCACCACTTCCTCAAGCAGGTGGGGAAATCGCCGAGCGACTACCGGCAGGCGTTCCCGCGGCACCAGGCCTGACATGCGAAAAGGCCCCCGGCGAACCGGGGGCCTTTTCAAAGGCTAGCTGCGAACCGGGAGGCTCAGGCCTCGTCCACCAGCATGTTGCGGGTGCGGTTCGGGTCGACCGGGATGCCAGGGCCCATCGTCGTGGAGACGGTGACCTTCTTGAGGTACCGGCCCTTGGCCGCGGACGGCTTGACGCGGAGGATCTCGTCCAGCGCGGCGGCGTAGTTCTCGACCAGCTTCTCGGAGTCGAACGACACCTTGCCGATGACGAAGTGCAGGTTGGCCTGCTTGTCAACGCGGAAGTTGATCTTTCCGCCCTTGATCTCGTTGACGGCCTTCGTGACGTCGGGGGTCACGGTGCCGGTCTTCGGGTTCGGCATCAGGCCACGCGGGCCGAGGATGCGGGCGATGCGACCGACCTTCGCCATCTGGTCGGGGGTCGCGATCGCGGCGTCGAAGTCGAGCCAGCCCCCCTGGATGCGCTCGATCAGGTCCTCGGAGCCGACAGCGTCCGCACCGGCGGCCTCGGCCTCAGCGGCCTTGTCACCGGTTGCGAAGACGATCACGCGGGCGGTCTTGCCCGTACCGTGCGGCAGATTCACGGTGCCGCGGACCATCTGGTCGGCCTTGCGAGGGTCGACGCCGAGGCGAATCGCGACCTCGACGGTGGCGTCGAGCTTCACCTTGGACGTTTCCTTGGCGAGCTTGGTGGCCTCCAGCGGCGAGTACAGCCGCTCCCGGTCCACCAGCTCTGCGGAGGCCTTGTAGGCCTTGCTGCGCTTCATGCTCTGTCCTTACCGTGGATCAGTTCGTGGTGAATGAGCCGCGCTCGGCTCTCCCACGCTTACTAGAAAGAGGGTGTGGTCAGCCTTCGACCGTGATGCCCATGGAACGGGCGGTGCCGGCGATGATCTTCGCCGCCTGGTCGATGTCGTTCGCGTTCAGGTCGACCATCTTGACCTGCGCGATGCTGCGCACCTGCTCCATGGTCACCTTGGCGACCTTGACGCGGTGCGGCTCGCCGCTGCCCTTGTCGACACCAGCGGCGGCGAGGATGAGTCGCGCGGCCGGAGGGGTCTTCAGCTTGAAGTCGAACGAACGGTCTTCGTACACGGAGATCTCAACCGGCACGACCTGACCACGCTGCGACTCGGTCGCGGCGTTGTAGGCCTTGCAGAACTCCATGATGTTGACGCCGTGCTGACCCAGCGCGGGACCAACGGGAGGCGCCGGGTTGGCGGCACCAGCCTTGATCTGCAGCTTGATGATCGCTGACAGCTTCTTCTTCTTGGGAGGCATTGTCCGTACTTCCTGTTATTGCAGTGTCCGCGCGCGGCTCTGCCAGCCGCAGCGTGGCCGATCGGCCTTCCGGTCAGGGAAAACCGCTCAGATCTTGGAGACCTGGCTGAACGACAGCTCGACCGGCGTCTCCCGGCCGAAGATCGACACCAGGACCTTCAGCTTCTGGCCGTCCGCGTTGACCTCGCTGATCGTGGCGGGCAGCGTGGCGAACGGGCCGTCCATGACCGTGACCGACTCGCCGACCTCGAAGTCGACCTCGATGGTCGGCTTCGACGTGGTGGTGGCGGCGGCCTTCTTGCCCTCGGCCGGCTTCTGCTCCTGCTGCGGGAGCAGGAACTTCAGCACCTCGTCGATCGTGAGGGGCGAAGGCTTCGAGGTGGCTCCGACGAACCCGGTCACGCCCGGCGTGTTGCGGACGGCGCTCCAGGACGCGTCGGTGAGCTCCATGCGGACCAGGATGTAGCCGGGCAGCACCTTGCGCTGCACCAGCTTGCGCTGGCCGTTCTTGATCTCGGTGACCTCTTCGGTCGGCACCTCGACCTGGAAGATGTAGTCCTCCATGTCGAGCGTGTGGATACGAGTCTCGAGGTTCGCCTTGACCTTGTTCTCGTAACCGGCGTACGAGTGCACGACGTACCAGTCGCCGGGCGCGCGGCGCAGGGCCTGGCGCAGCTCTTCGGCGGGGTCCTCGGGCTCTTCGTCGATCGGCGTCTCGTCGATCGCGAGCACGTCGGCGTCCTGCGCGGACTCCTCGGCGCTCTCGTCCGCGACGTCCTCGGAGTCCACAGCCTCCGACTCGACCGTCTCGTCCGCCGCGGTGTCCTCGGACACCTCGTCGTCGATGAGGTCGGTCTTCTCCTGGGCGTCGACGCCGTTATCGGAGGTCACTGTGGATCTCGCTTCCTGATTGCAGCGGCAGCTGTCCGGCTCAGCCGAACAACTCGAAAACAGCCGCGCCGAAGCCGAGGTCGAGAGCCCACACCATCGCAACCATGACGACCACGAAGACCAGCACGACGCCGGTGTACGTGATCAGCTGCTTGCGCGTCGGCCAGATCACCTTGCGGAGTTCGCTGACGACCTCGCGGATGTAGCGGAAGCCCCGCCCGATCAGCGAGGGCCGCTTCTCCTGCCCATCACGGGTCTTGGTCGGGCGACCCTTCTTCGCGTCCTCGTCCGACTCCTCGGACTTGGCGACGCTCTTCTTCGACTCAGCGCTGCTGCCGTCCTTGCGGGCGGCCGGGCGAGAGGAGGCACGACGCTCACGTCGCGCCGCAGCAGTGGACGGCCGGACAGCGCCTTCGCGCTCCTCCGGCTGGTCCTGCTCGCGGCCCTCGACCATGCCGTGCCTCCACTCCACCCATGACGCGCTTCGACAGCAGGGGCGACAGGACTTGAACCTGCAACCTGCGGTTTTGGAGACCGCTGCTCTGCCAGTTGAGCTACACCCCTTTGAGATCCCGAGTGGGATCCCCTGGCCAAGCAGGAAGTGTACGGGAGCCTGCCCCGTCCATTCCAACCAGACCGCTCAAGCACTTGCCGAGCGGCCTGTCACACAGCCTACCCATATGCGAGCCGAGAAGACGAATCAGGGTCGGGCAACCACTGCTCCGACCTGCTCCGAATCTCCCGTGAACACCGCAAACACCACCGGACCAGGTCGTCCGGTGGTGTTCTTGATCACAAGATCAGCTGATCCGCACGCGCGCGAAGGCGCCCGTCAACACCGACTTGCCGTCAAAAGCGGCGTTGATGTTGACCTTCACAGTTCCGTCCCCGAGGTCCTTGGTGACCTTCGCGGTCACCTCGACGAGCGCGCCCTCGTCGTCGTTGGGCACCACGACGGGCCGGCCGAAGCGGCAGCCGTACTCGACGATCGCGCCGGGGTCGCCGATCCACTCCGCGACGATCCGCGAGGCCACGGCCATGGTCAGCATCCCGTGCGCGATCACGTCCGGCAGGCCGACGTCCCTGGCCGTCTTCTCGTTCCAGTGGATCGGGTTGAAATCCAGCGAGGCGCCCGCGTAACGCACCAGGTCGTCGCGCTTGAGGCGCACGGACAGCGCCGGCAGTTCAGTGCCAACCTCGTACGTCATGCGTCTTCTCCCCTCACGACGAGCATCGACCTGGCGGTGGTGACGGGCTCGCCGCCGACCGTGCTGATCTCCGTCCGCACGGTCACCATGTCGTTGCCCATGCGGGACGTGATGGCGTCGATGTGCGCCACACACACCAGCTGGTCGCCCGCGGTGATGGGCCGGTGGTGGGTGAAGTTCTGGTCGCCGTGCACGACGCGGCTGTAGTCGAGCTCCAGCTCCGGGTCGAACATGACCGTCTCGTTGGTCTTCATCGACACGACGATCGCGAACGTCGGTGGCGCGATGACGTCCCTGTGCCCCAAGGCCTTCGCTGCTTCGGCGTCGAGGTAGGCCGGGCTGGTCGCGCCGATCGCCCCGGCGAACTCGCGGATCTTCTCGCGGCTCACGTCGTACGGCTGCGACGGCGGATAACTACGTCCGATGAAAGCGGGGTCGAGAGGCACCGGAGGAGCCTATATGCGACGAGGCCCGCCCCACGGTGTGGGACGGGCCTCGTCGAAGAGTCGCTACGCGCTCAGCGGGTTTCCTTGTGCGCGCGGTGCGTCTTGCAGTTCGGGCAGAACTTCTTCATCTCCAGGCGGTCCGGGTCGTTGCGCCGGTTCTTCCTGGTGATGTAGTTCCGGTGCTTGCACTCCTCGCACGCGAGGGTGATCTTCGGGCGTACGTCGGTTGCAGCCACGGTCCTTGCCTTCCTGAGAGCACACGGGCCCCGAACACCCAGTGCGGGCTTACCGCCTGGCGGGGATCTTGTGAAGTAGCGGTGGCCGGACTTGAACCGGCGACACAGCGATTATGAGCCGCTTGCTCTACCAACTGAGCTACACCGCTTTACACAACTACAGCCGCAGCGCTCAGCACTGCGGCCAGTAGTGGAGCCCCTTTACGGAATCGAACCGTAGACCTTCTCCTTACCATGGAGACGCTCTGCCGACTGAGCTAAAGGGGCTTGCTCTTTCGTTCTTGCCGAGCGAGGAGAACTCTACAACACCTCGCAACCAAGAACGAAATCCGGGGGGTGCCTCAGTGCACCAGCGTGAGCACCGTCTCATCACGAGCACCCCTGACCTGCACCGTTCGGGCGCGCAGCCAGGCCTCGAAGCGATCTTCGGACAGCGGCCGGGAGATCAGGTAGCCCTGGGCCACGTCGCAGCCCATCCCGACCAACTGGTCGCGCGCGGCGTCGTCCTCGACGCCCTCGGCCACCACCACAAGGCCAAGCGAGTGCCCGAGCTCCACGATCGACCGGACCACGGCCATGTCGCCGAGGTCCGAGCCCATCCCGAGCACGAACGACTTGTCGATCTTCACCTCATCCACGGGCAGCTGCCGCAGGTACGCCAGCGACGAGTAGCCGGTGCCGAAGTCGTCGACCGCCAGCACGACGCCGATCGCATGCAGGCGCCGCAGCACCGGCAGAGCGCGCTCGGGATCGGCCATGACGCCCGACTCGGTGAGCTCGAAGGTCAGCAGCCCCGACGGCACGTCGTGGCGCTCCAGGGCGGCCTCGACGCGGTTCGGGAAGTCCTCGTCGCCCAGCGTCCGGACGGAGAGGTTCACCGCGATGGACATCCGCAGGCCGCGGTCGAGCCAGCGGCGCACGCGTTCCAGAGCGCGGTCCATCACGAAGTCCGTCAGCACGTCCACGAGACCGGTGGCCTCGACGGCCGGCACGAACTCGTCCGGGTCGACGCGGCCGAACTCCGGATGTGTCCAGCGCACCAACGCTTCCGCACCCACGACCTGGCGTGAGGGCAGGGCGACCTTCGGCTGGTAGTGCACCGAGATCTGCCCGGTCTCGACGGCCTGGCGGAACTGCGTCACGAGCTGGAAGCGGCGCAGGAACAGGTGGCCCATCGACGGCGCGTAGGCCTTCACGGGCGTGCCCTCGGACGTCGCACGCACGGCGACATCTGCCCGCTGCAGCAACACGTCGGGGTCCGGGTCCTCGGTCTCGGAGTCCGCTTTGGACGCGTAACCCACGACCGCGGAGGCCTCGACGGTCAGGCGGTCGACCGGGTACGGCACGGAAAGCCCGGCGCGCAACCGTTCCGCGGTCTCGTGGGCGGTCTGAGCGCGCTCGTCGTCGAGGTACGCGGCGAACGAGCCACCCTCCAGGCGCGCCAGCGGCACGTCCGCTCCGAGAGCGTCCCGCAGCCGGCGTCCGGCGGCGACGACCATCCGGTTGCCCCAGGCCTGGCCCAGCGCATCGGACACCGTCGACAGGATGTCGAGGTCGATGCGCAGCACCACACCGCTGCGGGACTCGCGCAACGGCTCGGCGCACGCCTCGCGCAGGCCCGCCCGGTTCAGCAGGCCGGTCAGCGGGTCGTGGTAGGCGTCGTGGCGCAGGCGGGCGAGCAGGCGGCGGTTGTCGACGGCCGTCGCGAGGTGCGAGGCCAGCGTGCGCAGCAGCTGGATGTCCGCCCTGCCGAAACCGCGCCAGCGCGACAGCCGGTCGTGCGCCTCGACGGCGCCGAGCAGCTGGGTCGCGCCGCGCAACGGGACGACCAGGGCTTCCTGCGCGTCGCGGCGCAGCAGGGCCTCGGTGACGTCCTCGGTCGCATCGGCCACGCGGTAGTAGCGGACGTGCGTGCCCGGCAACTGAAGTACCGGGTCCTCGCGCACGGCACGAGGGTCCGTCGCGGTCATCTCGTCGGGCAGCGGTTCGCCGGCGACGAGGGTGATCATGGCTTCCTGTGGGTCGGTGCGCAGGCGCAGCACGACCCTGTTCGCGTTGAGCTGCTCGCGGATGCGTTCCGCGATGAGCTGCCACTCGTCCTCTTCGACGCCCGTGGTGAGGTCGTCGTCGGGCTGGCGCGGGCCGGTGCCGTGCTGTCCCGATCTCGCGACACGGAGGCTGACCTCGCTCAACGCCTCCAGGTCGCGCTGTTCGCGCAGGAGCCCGGAATAGGCGAGGTAGGTGGCCACGATGCCCGCGAGCACCAGGATGATCAGGACGCCGCCCCACTCGGTGGTGGCGACGATCTGGAAGCCGACGAGTCCGACCGATGTGTTCAGCAGCGCCACGACCAGCGTCTGCAGCACGAGACGGGCGCTGTTGCTGACCCGCATCGACTTGCCCATGAGGCGCAACGCGCACAGGCCCAGCACGCTCGCGAGGAGCGGCACGGTGATCGTTCCGACGAACGCGCCCGCCCAGAACGGGCCACCGGCGCCGATCATCCGGTTCACGGCCTCGGCGGCGGCGAACGCCACGGAGATCTCCATGAACATGAGACCCGCGTTGTAGACGGCCCGGTCGAGGATCCGCCTGCCGAGCAACGTGCCGACGCCGGCGACCACGTGCGCAGCGAGCACGATCTCGAACGGGGCCACGAGCAGGCCCAGGACCAGCGGGATCTCGGTGAAGGAGATCGTCCACGCGACGCCGCTGCGGACGTCGACGTTGATCGCGAGCTGCTCCGCCAGCAGGAAGCCGACGACGAGAAGTGGGCCGATCCAGAAGAGGGAGACGTTCTCCTTCTCCGGAAGCCAGGCCGCGACCATGCCCGCGCAGACGACGCCGGCCACCAGAAGGGTGATGGCGAACGCGCTGAACGCACGGTTGGTCGACTTGGCCGACCAGGCGGCCGAGTCCGACACGGGGGCCGACGCTCGGTCGGACATCCAGCCTCCTCGTCGGCCTGGGTGGGGGGCCTCTAGGCGTGACTGAGGGGTCCCGCACTTCGCGATCAGGACCCCTCCAGGGGCACTAATGTACCCCGCTCGGGGGACGAAATGGCAGGTCGAGCACCCCTAGTGACTTTGATTCACCCAGACGTGGCTACACGTTCAAGTGCCCCCGGAGCACCGTCACGGCCTGCCCCGAGAGCAGTACGCGATCTTGGGCGAGGGTCGTCCTGACGAACCCTCCGCGCGGCGATGCCTGCTCCGCCAGCAGGTCAGCGCACTGGAGCCGAGACCCCCAATAGGACGCAAGGGTGCAGTGGGCCGATCCGGTGACGGGGTCCTCCGGGATGCCGACGGCCGGGTAGAAGCACCGGCTGACGACGTCCGCGTCGCCGTCTCCGACAGCCGTCACGATTACTCCGCGTGACTGGATTTGTGCCAATCCTTGGACGTCAGGTCGCAGGGATCGGACTTCCGCCGCGCTTTCCAACTCGATCAGGAAGTCGAACCGCCCGCGCGACACGGACTTGATCGTCGCATGTGGCAGCGCTTCCGCTAGACCGATTGGCGGGTCAGTCAACTCTGGAGGGTCTGCCGGGAAGTCCATCCGGATCCACCCATCGTCATTTGCGCATGTGAGCACCCCACTACGCGTGGTGAACGCCTGCTCTCCGCCCAGCACGTGCGCGGTGGCGAGGGTGGCGTGCCCGCAGAGGTCCACCTCGACCTCCGGCGTGAACCAGCGGAGGTGGTTGTCCGGGGTGACGAAGGCCGTTTCGGCGTGCTTCATCTCGGCGGCGACGTGCTGCATCCAGGCGTCGTCACGTGGTTCGGTGAGGAGCACGACTCCGGCGGGGTTGCCCGCGAAGGGCCTGTTGGTGAACGAGTCCACGACGTAGATCTCCACACGCCCGACCCTGCCATGGTCAGATGGGATGTGAGCGAGATCTTTTCCTACCGCGAGACCGATCCGGACTCCCTGCTCCTCACCTGGGGACCCCTGCGCACGCACGGCCTGACCTGGCAGCCGGGCTGCGACCTGCCGGCGTTGCTCGACGAGTGGGACGCCCGCCTGACCGGCCTGGACGACCCGGAGACCGCGGCGATCGTGCAGTTGCCCAGCCACGAGACGGTCGGCGCACGGACGTTGATCGACCGGGGTTTCGCGCCGCTCACGGTGGTCGCCGAACGCCTCGCCGGCCGTTCGCCCGCGCCGCGGCCGTCCGGGGTGAGCATCCGCCCCGCCACGCGCGCCGACCTGGACGTCGCCGTCGAACTGAACCTGCACACGGTCCGGTACGACGCCCAGTTCGGTCTGGTGACCGAGCGCCCGAACACCGCGGAGCACCTGCGCACGGCGTTGGCCGAAGTGCTCGACCGCGACCACGAGGCGATGTGGCTGGCGCTGAGCGGCGACACGCCCGTCGGCATGGTCTACGTCGACATGCCGCAGGACGCGGGGTGGATGGAGAAGTACGCGTCGGCGCGGCCGTTCGCCTATCTCGGCCATCTCGGCGTGCGGCCCGATGTGCGCGGCACGGGTGCGGGCAGCGCTCTCGCGGCTCACGCGCACGGCGTCCTGGACGCGGCCGGAGTGGCATCGACGCTGCTCCACCACGCGTTGCCGAACCCGCGCTCCACGCCGTTCTGGTACTCGCAGGGCTACCGGCCACGGTGGACGCTGTGGGTTCGCCGCCCCGCGCTGCGCTCTTCTTCCGGCGTGTCGGCGCAACCCGAACGGCCTAGTGGGACATGATCTACCCGTTCACACAAGCGAAGAACCCAAACGAACCCGTACTTGTGGAACGAATCCGGCCTCTATTTCGACAAAGGGGTAAGTGGATTCGGACGCCACACCTGGGGGTCGAGATGGAACTCAGCGGAAGAGCGAGAGCGATGCTGCGGGCTGTCGCCGCAGGACGTGCCGAGGTGACCGGCGGCACGGAGCCCGACCTGTACGTCGACGGGCTGCCCTGTTGTGACCGCATGGCGACGCACGACCTCGTGCACGCGGGACTGCTGCGCCCTTCGCAGCCAACGAGCTTCGGCCTTCGCGTCTGCGCCGAACTGACCGACGACGGCCGGGCGGCACTTGCCGCGAGTTGATCCGCGTGTCGATCGCCCAGTGATCGAACATTTGTTCGATATGGGGTAGGCTCGCGCTGAGGCCGGCACGCAAGAGAGAGGAAGCTCTTGCGCGCCGGCTTCAACCTTTGCTCAGGCCACCTTCTGTCCCGTGGCCACGTTCATGCGGTTCCACAGGTTGATCGCGCCGATCGCGATCACGAGACCGGCGAGCTGCTCCTCGGTGTAGTGCTTCGCCGCCTCGTCCCACACGTCGTCGCTCACGTGCACGCGCGTGATCTGCTCGGCCAGCGCGAACCCGGCCTTCTCGGCGTCGGTGTAGTACGGCACGTCCCGCCACCCCGCGACGGCGTAGACCTTCTCGTCCGCCACGTTCGCCTGACGCAGCAGCTTGGTGTGGTAGTCGATGCACGTGCCGCAGCCGTTCATGATGCTGACGCGCAGGCAGATCAACTCGACGTAGTCCTTGTCCAGACCCGTCTTCCCCGCTGCCTCCGACAGATCCAGCAGAGCCTTCATGGCGCCGGGCACGGACATGATCGGGTTGGCGATCCTCATCTTCGTTCTCCCTGTCTTCGTCGTCTTCCACTCTCTCGACCCGGCAGGCGACGAAGGTGTGACAGGTCGTCCGAAGATTTTTCCTAGGCGCTGATCCCCTGGCCCAGTCCGCCGTCGACGGCGAGTTCGGCACCGGTCGTGAAGGTGGCGTCGAACCCCAGGAACAGCACCGCGTCCGCAACCTCGTCCATCGTGCCGTGGCGCTTGAGGGGCGTGATGCGGTCGCCCATCTCCTTGAACTGCTGCAGCACCTCAGGCGGAGCACCGACGACACCCATGGACGGGGTGTCGATGAAGCCGGGGCTGACGACGTTGACCCTGATGCCGCGCGGAGCGAGTTCCGCGGCGAATCCCCGTGCGAAGGACCGCACAGCCGCCTTGGCGGCCGCGTACAGGGTCAGCCCCTCCGCGCCCTGCTCCGTGGCGACGCTGGTAGTGAAGACGATCGCGCCACCGTCCTTGAGGAGCGGAGCAAGCTGCTGCGCGGTGAAGAACGCGCCCTTGGTGTTGATGTCGAACGTGCGGTCGTAGTCGCGTTCGGTGGCGTCGGGAAACGGTGTCAGCGTCGAGTAGCCGACGTTGACGAAGAGCAGGTCGATCTCCTGCAGTCGTTCCCGCACTTCGGTTCCGAGCTTGACGATGTCGTCGAGGTTCGCCGCGTCCGACGCGATGGCGTGCGCCTTGATGCCCTCGGCCTTCTCCGTGCTGCGTCCCGTGAGCAGCACCTCGGCGCCACCCTCGATCAGCTTGTCGACCACCGCGCGGCCCATGCCGTGCGTGCCGCCCGTGACGACGGCCTTCTTCCCCAGGTACTTCATTTCCGGATCTCCTCGATGACGCTTGCGATGCTGTGCGTGCCGTGGCCGTGGCGCTGGGCACGTTCGAACAGGTCGTGCAGGGCCTGCGGGATGGTGGTGTCGAGGCCCTGCTCGCGGTTGGCCTCGGTGAGCATGCGCAGTCCGGCCACGTTGATGTCCAGCGCGGACACGTCGGTCTCGTACTGCCTGGTCCGCGTCTCCTCGCCCATCTCGGGCAGGAGGGTGCTCATCTCGTTCAGCCAGCTCATGGCCATCGGCGTGAACCGCTCCGGCGCGATGCCCTCGCTGCCCACCAACGCGACCGCCTGCAGGTAGCCCCCGAACATGGCCCACATGATGCCGAGCAGGGCGAGGTCGTACAGCGCGGCGAGCCCAGCGTCGTCCTCGCCGACGTACACCGGTTCGCCGAACGCTTGCAGCACATGATGGTTCTCGCTGCCGCTGAAGAAGATCTTCGCCTGTTCGGTACCGATCTGCTGCGGCACAGCCATGATCACGCCGTCGACGTACTCGACGCCGTTGTCCTTCGCCCACCGCGCGGTGGCGCGGGCCTGCTCCGGCGTGCCGGACGTCAGGTTGACGAGCGTCTTGATCTCGTTGGTGAGCAACGGTTGTTGAGCGTCGTACGTGGACAGGCAGGTGATGACGACGTCGCTCTTGAACGCCTCTTGTGGCGTGGCAACGCTTCTGGTGTTCGGCAGTTCCTTCGGCGTGCGGTTCCACACGGTCACTTCGTAGCCCTGGTCGACCAGGGCCTTCGCCAGCGAGCTGCCCATCCGGCCCAGGCCGAGCACGCTCACGGTCTTCTTGATCCCCATGCCGTGAATACTCGTTCTGACACTGGCGGATCGACAAGTACCTACTATTTTGTCAGGTACCCACCTTTCGGTAAGGATCCAGCATGAAGCCACGACAGTATTCGTGCGGCCTCGACGCGGCCATCGACGTGATCGGCGGCCGCTGGAAGGCCCTGATCCTCTGGGCGCTGCACCACGGCCCCGTGCGCACGGGCGAACTGCGCAGGCTGGTGTCCGGCATCAGCGAGAAGATGCTGATCCAGGTGCTGCGCGAGATGGAGGCCGACAAGATCGTGCACCGCGAGGTGTTCCACGAGGTGCCGCCGCGCGTCGAGTACTCGTTGACACCGCTGGGCGTGCGGCTGAACGAGGCGCTGCTGCCGTTGGGCGACTGGGGCGAGGACAACATGGCTGCGATCGCGCACCGCCGTGGCGTCGAGCCCGCACCCAGGCATTGACGCGTCGTGGAGCGCTAGCGGTCGAGGAACACGACAGTCGCGTCGTCGGAAATCTTCTTGCGCGGCCATTCAACGGCCTTGACGTCTTCCTTTTCGACCGCGCGCATTCTGCGGATGAGGTCGTCCGGCCCGTTCGCCGCCATCAGTTCGAGCGCCTGACGCCAATCGAAGAGATTGAACAACTCGACCGCCCGCGCGGCCCCGTCGGACAGGATCGCGACGCGCCGCACGTCCCGCAACGGCACCTCACCCGTCAACGCATGCCCGACGTCAGCGACCTTCGCACCGGCCGTGCGCTTCGTCTGCGTGTCACTCACCACGAGCAACTCACTCTTGGCGTCGACCACGACCGTGGCGTCCCCAAGCACCAGGTACCGCAGCACGTCGTCCTTGGTCTGCACCATCGCGATCGCCACGCTGGGCGAGTCCGGATGATCGAGGTCGCAGGTGCCGGAGTGCAGCTCAGCGGCCTGTTCGACGGCCTTCGCGAGCGCCACGCCCGGTTCGAGGTGCGCGAACCGCAGGATCTCCCCGGAGAGCTGGTCGGCGAACCAGCCGACACCGTGCTCGCACCCGGTCTCGGGCTTCGCCGTCACACCGTCTAGCACGGCGAGCAGGTTCGGGCCGACCAGTGCCCGGTCCTCGCTCGGCGCCGTCGTTCTGCCGGCCTCTGTTGCCATCTGCGTACGCACTGAGATCCCCTCGGCCCGCTACGACGATACGACTATGGGCCCCTGACCTGTCCGGTCAGAGGCCCATCAGTCTTGCGTGGCGGGTAGAGGATTCGAACCTCTGTAGCTTTCGCGACGGATTTACAGACTCGCGTGAGCACCCGCCCTGACCTGCGGAGCAACCTACACTGCGCCCAATTTCGGTACGTCCTCGGTAGGAGTGTGGCTCGAACTTCGCTGCACGCCTCTCGGTAGGCGTGGCCCTCAGTGGCCCTCTGCGGTTCGTCCCCTACTAACACACCACCGGTTCGCCGCTAGCGCGTCTGCGGCCGTCTCAGACGTCCATGAGTCGCGTTCTCGGCCACATCAGCCTCACGAGGCCCGTGCGTACCAGGCTCGACGTTCATCCGCCGACAACGGCACCCGTTCGGTTTGCGCGGTGCCGAAACCGAACGCAGCCAGGCACACTAGGAGCCATGAGCGAACAGCGGACGCTGACAGCAGCGGTGCACCAAGAGGAAGACTGGTACATCGCTCAGTGTCTTGAGATCGACGTGGCCAGTCAGGGTCAGTCGATCGAGGAAGCGCTGAGCAACCTCCGTGAAGCAGTCGAGCTGTACCTGTCCGAGGTGCCCGAGCCTCCGGTCACCGCAACGCCGTTGGTGACCTCGTTCCAGGTACCGGGAACGGCCGCGTGAGTCCTGCGCTGTCGGACGTTGCCGTCCGCAAGGTCACCCGCGTCTTGGAATCGCTCGGATTCGAGCACACCCGTACCAAGGGCAGCCACGCCGTCTACCGGCATGACGATGGCCGCACGGTCATCGTGCCCATGCACGGGACCGTGAAGCGCGGAACGCTCGCCTCGATCATCCGGCAGGCAGGGCTGACACCCGCCGAGTTCCTCGCGCTGCTGTAGCCGCTCCTCTGCCTCTCAGACATCGGTAACTGCGGTAACTGCGGTAACCGCGCAGGTCAGGCGGTTACCGATAGAGGTGCGGTTACCGATCGGAACGGTAACCAGCGACGTCGCTCCCATGTCACACAACGACACAACCGCTGAAGCCGGGGAGGGGTGAACCAATGGCGATGTTCGGCGGCAGCATCCGAGTGGCCCGCGATCCATTCACCAGCGAAGACAGTTGTGCCGGCCAGCGGATTCACGGTTTCCGCGGTAAGTACCAATGCCTACCGAGGCGCCTCACCCTGCACGCCGTCAAGGCACTCGGGTTACCGCAGCGATCGGTAACCGCCCCCTCTGCGGTAACCGTCTGACCTGCTCGGTTACCGCAGTTACCGCAGTTACCGACGTTCCGGAACCCCCTCCCGGCTACAGCAGTCCTGGGGAGCGTCAAAGCTGACGCGGTGTCTTGATTGAGCGACCCACTTCTACGTCGGGAGCACTCTCACGCTCCAACGACACCGCACCGATCTGCACGCGTGCAGATCGCATAGCGCGTGCTCGCTGAAGCGCGGCACGCCGACCAACAGCACTTCGTGACCGCCATGCTTCGGACCGGTAGGTCTGTGTGGCGTGTTGCCGATAGAGCCACGTCATGCTCTCTTCGCAATAGCCGTCCGTGACCTCTGACAAAGCGGCGAACAGCGAGATGTCGTCTTCCGCCGGAAGGCCCGCCCATCCTCCCAATACGCGCACAGATTCGGTTCTCATCATCAGGCCAGCACAGTGAATGGGCCAGTTGCCGTTTCGCTCAGCAGCCCAGTCATTCGCCACCCCGGCAGCGACTATGCCAAATCCGAGTGCCGACGGATAGCTAAGCCTTGCACCATCAGGCATCAAGTCGTCCGCCTGCCCTACAGCCCAATGAATCTGGTTCTCAACGAACCTCGACGCAAGCAACGCGGTAGCTCCAGGCAGTAGCAAGTCGTCGTGGTCCAACACTTGCACAAGTCCACCAGTAGCCCGAGAAAGCGCTAGGTTGCGGGTCACCGCAAGCCCGAGCTGCCCACCATTCGCTTCATACCTCGCGTTCGGCACATCATCGAAGAGCCTTGACAGCTCAGGCTGCTCACCGTCCTCTTGAACAATCCACTCGACGCTCCAGCCATCCGGCATTTCCTGAGCAGCTACGCTCAGCGCCGTTTCACCGAGGAACTGCGCGGACGGCGCATACGCAGCCGTAATAATCGACACAACCGGCATGAAAAGACCTCAGTTCTTCGAACCGGGAGCACGTGAACGCTTCGGACGCTTGGGCCAAGGCGTGAGCTGCGTCGTGTACTGCAGCTCAATTCGGTCACCAGGCCACACGATGTCTGAAACCTCGACGGTTCGCCCAGTCGTATCGACAGATACTTTCCGCATCACCATGACCGCTACGCCTACTCCAATATCAAGCGACTCAACCTCTTCAGCCGTCGGCGGCCTAGCCGTCACGTTGTCGACAATCCGGTCGAGCTCAATCCCAATAGTCGACAACTGATGCTGAGTTCCGCCAGGCCACGGTTCGTTCTCAGACTTCAGCAGATCCGGATTCTGTGCCACGACGTCATGCACGAGGTAGGACGTCACTACACTGAGCGGCGATTTCTCATCATGCTTGCGCGTGGTGTACACGCGTCGCAACAGTTTTGAACCGAGCTCAACCTCGAACACCTTCGCTAGATCATTCGGCGCAGCCAATTCGGAATAGACCGCACTGAATTTTAGGTCACTCATTTCGAGGCCAGTATCTTTTTCAGTCGCACCAGTCGATCCGCGTTCCTCCTGTGAAAGCAGAACGCGATCTTTCTCCCACTGATACCGATCCGTAGTGCGGCAGATCCTTTGCCGCGCCATACGGACGAACGTTCCGGTCCCGTGCTTTCGCACGATCAGGCCTTCCGACTCCAGAGCGGCAAGCGCCTGCCTCAAAGTGTTCCGACTCACGCTGTACTCGCCGACCAACTCATCCTCAGCCCGCATCCGCTCTCCAGGCTGAAGCTTGCCCGCGAGGATCTGCGTCCGCAGGTCCGCAGCAATCCGGTCGTACTTGGCGGCCACGCCCGCCTCCCATCGATCGAGGTAGAGACGTCTTCAGCATAAGTCCTTCAGACGTCTTGACAACTCCAACGCACGCGCCCTAGCTTGTGTTCCAGACGTTCAGACGTCTGAACGTCTCTAGGACTAGGCGCCGGAGGACAGCGTGCAACAGCTCGACGAGATGGACTTCAAGACGGACAGCCAGGGCAGGTTCAGCCCGGACGGGCTGACCGCCTACGAGATCAGGTGGATGTTCGCCGAACGACTCGCCGCCGACGCGCCGCGTCCGACCAGTGCACTGCTGGACGGTTCGGCGTTGGAGCAGCGGGAGCACCGCCAGGAGCGCCGCGAGGCCAAGAGGTTGCTCAGCAGCAGGGTCCGCGTTCTGCGGGTTCAGGCTGTCACGTCCGTGCCGTTCGGGACGGAGGCCGCCTGATGCACACCATCACTCACTCCGGCCGCGTTGACCTGGCGTTGGACGTTGCTCACGGTTCCGTAGAGGTGTGGGCGTCTGAGTCTTATGAGGACGCTCAGATCGTGTTGTCGCCGTTGGAGCCGAGCGACACGGAGGCCGCGCGGCTGATCGCCGACGTGGCGGTGACCGAGTCGGGCGACAGGCTCTCGGTGAGGCTGCCGCGTCCGCGTGGCGCGTCCAGTGGCGGCATGACTGTGGTCCGGTCCGGCCGTGGTGTGGTCGTCTCGCAGACGTTCGGTGACGTGCACTTCGGCGGCACCGTGGTGGGCGCGACGATCGTCAACGGTCAGATCGTCTCCGGTGGGGGCGTGTTTGCGTCCGCTGGCGGTGTCCGCGTTCAGGTTCGCCTGCCGCTGGGGTCGACGCTGTCGGTGGAGTCGGAGACGGCGTCCGTGGTGACCACGGGCAGCCTGCCGCGTCTGCGCTTCCGGTCCACCTCGGGTGACCTCACCGCCGACCGCGTGGACCTGGTCGACGTCGACACGACCTCGGGTGACGTGAGCGTCGCCTACGTCCGTACCGCCCACGTGCACACGATCTCCGGTGATGTCGAGCTGGGCGCGTCCGACGACGTCGTGGTGAACACGACCTCCGGTGACGTGGACGTCGCCGAGCTGGTCAAGACCGCCGGCGTGCGCTCGGTGTCCGGTGACATCAGCGTTCACGCCGTAGCTCCGTCCAGTGTGGACGCCAACTCCGTCTCCGGTGACATCCGCATCAGCGCCGAACGCGGCGTGCTGGTCGCGTCCAACACGCGCACGGTGTCCGGTCGGGTGCGCAACCGCACGGAGCGTGCGTGATGTCGATCCGAACCCTGGCCGCGTGCCTGATCGGCGTGACGGCCGCACTCGCAGCGTGCACGCCCGTGCAGCCCGCACCGACCGAGACGACTGAGCCGTGGGTGGTGCTGTCGGTGACCTACTCCCGTGGCAGCGGACAGCACGCCGTCGTGTGCGTCGTCGAGAGCGATCTCGCCCGTGACCCCGCCGAGCGTGGTGAGCACATCGAGATCTTGATTCCCGCTGACCACGCCTACGACGAGACGTACGACCAGGGCAAACCGTGCCCGAAGGGTCCTATCCACTCGCGTTTCTGATCTGCCCGAACCGGCGGCCAACTCCGGCAAGAGACACCGCCGATTCGGGTTCCACCGATCGATCACCAGACCGAAAGGCCACACCAGTGTCCATCACGACACCACACGACGACATGGCGGACCAGCCGCCGCGACTGGCGGAGATCCTCGCCGTCTGGACCGAGAAGACCCCGGACGTGTCGGCCGCCGATGACGTCGTGGCCGCCTGGTTCGAGCTCAAGACCGAGCTGTTGCGGCCGATCACCGAGGACCCCGACCACCCCGAGCACGACCAGGCGCGGCACTTCGCCGCCAAGGCCGCTCAGACCGCGATCAGCTTGCGCAGCAAGGAGGACGGGCGGTGAACACCATCGTGGATCGGATCGAGCCGTGGATGCTCGTAGCCCTCGTTCTCGGGGTGCTCGCCCTGATCGCCGTGATGCGCGCGACCGCCAAGACCGTGCGCAAGACGCAGCAGGTGTCGCGGACGGGCGGCAACGTGCTGCGGACGCTGCTGGGCACGGCCGTGATCGGTGGCGTGCAGTGGCTGATTCTCACCAACGCCACTGACTGGCGGGTGATCGCGGTCGTGCTGGCCGTGCCCGCGTTCGTCACCTCCGCGCGAGTCGTGCGGACCCTGACCGTCACCACCACCGAGCACGCCCATGCCAAGGGAGGCAAGCGATGACCAGCGCGTACCCGATCAACGTGGACGACTTGACCGAGCGCGTGAAGGCCTTCGCGATCGAGCAGGGCGAGATCCCCTCCCGCAACCGGATCAAGACCGAGTTCAAGGTGGGCGCGCCCAAGGCCAACGCCGTGCTCGCGACGCTGGAGGAGGCTGGGTTCGACCCCACCAATCCGGACGCGGCTGACACGGTGGCCCCGGTGGTCCGCCTGCACTCGGTGCCCGCCACCGAGCCCACCCCGGTCGTCTCCGAGCCCGCTCGGGTCGAGGAGACCAGCACGGAGCCCGAGCCCGTGGCAGTAGACGAGCCGGTTCCCGCCCCCGTGGTCGAGGCCGCGTCCGTTGTCGAGGTCAGCGCGGTTGCGGACCCGGTTCCCGCTCCTGTGGAGCAGCGCGAGACGGTCGACGCGGTGGCTACGGCGCCAGCGAAGCCGGTTCGGTCGTGGCCGCTGCTGTTGCTCGCGGCGGGTGCGTTCGTGGCCATCTGGGGTGGCTGGGTGGGTCTGGGTGAGCTGACCGGGTTCGGTCCGATCCGGCTGCTGCCGGGTATCGCGGACTCGTTCGTCATCAACTCCGCGATCACGCTCCCGATCGGTGTCGAGGCCTACGCCGCGTACGCCCTGCGGGTCTGGCTGTCCGGGCGGACCCGGTCGAACAAGGCCCGCAGGTTCGCCCGCTGGTCCGCGATCGGCTCTCTGATCCTCGGTGCGGCCGGACAGGTGGCCTACCACCTCATGGTCGCGGCCGGCGTCACCACGGCTCCGTGGTGGATCACCACGTTCGTCTCCTGCCTTCCGGTGGTCGTGCTCGGTTGTGGTGCTGCGCTGACCCACCTCCTGAACGACGACGACACGGAGGCGCAGCGATGAGCCACCCCACCCACGACACCGACCTGACCGACGACACGGAGGTGAGCAACGTGGTTGCCTTCCCCCTTCCCTCCACCGAGCAGACCGACGCTGACGAGGTCGAGGACTCGGGTGCGCTGGTCGAGATCACCGAGGCCAATGAGGTCGAGGTGCTCGACGGCGAGATCGTCGACGAGGACGAGGCACCGAACGCGGGTGTGCCGGCGGTGCTGGCGGGGACTGCCCGCCGTGAGTTGCTGCCGATCATCCCGGCGTGGCTTGCCGACCGCGACCAGTTCCAGGCGACCGTGCGGTGGGCGTGGACCTACTGCCACCACACGGCCCGCTACCACGCTGTTCGGGTCCCGCTGTACACGCTCAAGCTCACCGCAGCGTCTCCCCGCGGAATGGGCCGCGCGGTGATGACGTGGCAGCGTTGGGCGTTCGACACGGAGTCCCGCGCGCTGCGTCAGTCCACTATCGACGCTGCCGACCCGTCCGCCTATCTCGCGCTGTCGAGGCAGCGTGACGACCACGTGCGGACGCGGCTGCGGGTCAGCGCAGTCACCGCGTTCCTGTCCGCCCTCGGGCTGGGCGTGGTGTGGCTGATGTACCCCGAGGCCATGCAGACGGTCCTCATGTGGACGGTCGTGGTCTCCATCATCGCGTTCGGGTTGCTCGGACGGCGTGAGGACAAGCCGATCGTCAAGACCGCTGTGCTGGGTCAGCAGGCCTCGAAGCTCACGCCGGACGTGGTGGTGCGGGCGTTCGTCGGTGCTGGCTTGTGCAAGGAGGACACCCCGGTCACGTTCGCGCAGCCGATCCAGCGCGACGGACGCGGCTGGCTGGCCGTGGTCGATCTTCCGTACGGCAAGCATGCCGCTCAGGCTGTCGGCAAGCGCGAGTCGCTCGCCTCTGGTCTGAACGTCAACCCGATCACGGTGTTCATCGATCCTGACCAGGTCTCCGCACGTCGTGTGCGGTTGTGGGTGTCTGATGTGGACGTGTTTGCGCAGAAGCCCGTGACGTCTCCGTTGGCGGGCATGGAAGAGTTCGACTTCTGGCAGCCGATCCCGTTCGGCCTGGACGCCCGCGACCGCAAGGTGACGTTGCCGCTGATCTGGTCGTCGCTGCTGGTCGGCGCGATCCCGCGCATGGGCAAGACGTTCAGCGCCCGCATCCCGACCGCCGCTGCCGCGCTCGACCCCTATGTCGAGCTTTTCGTGTTCAACGGCAAGGGTGACGGCGCGTGGCGGGCGTTCGAGAAGGTCGCCGTGGCCTACGGCGCGGGCGTTCGTGACCAGGTGATGGAGCTACTCGTCACGACGCTGCGCAAGATGGTCGCGGACATGAACGACCGGTTCGAGCGCATGGCCAAGCTCCCGGTCGACGTGTGCCCCGAGGCCAAGCTCACGCCGGCGATGGCACGCAACAAGCGCCTCAACATGCCGCTCACGGTGCTCTCGATCGACGAGGTTCAGCGGTACCTGGAGCACCCCGAGTACGGTGCGGAAGTCCTTGCGCTGCTTACGGATCTGGTCAAGGTCGGCCCGGCGGCCGGGTACATGCTGATCCTGGCGACGCAGAAGCCGGACGGGAAGGTCATCCCGGACAGCCTGCGTGGACAGATCGGCTCCCGGTTCGCCATGAAGGTCATGACGTGGCAGGCCTCCGACACCATCCTCGGTGCCGGCAGCTACCAGGCCGGTATGGACGCCTCGAAGCTCTCGCGCTCCCACAAGGGTGTTGGCATCCTGCTCGGGTCGGACGACTCGGAGCTTGCCGAGCAGGGTGGCCAAATCACTCGCACGCACCTGCTGTCCTCCGCCGATGTGGAGGTCATGTGCGACCGGGGACGGGCGTTGCGCTCCGCGCTCGGGTTGCTCAAGGGCATGGCGGCCGGAGAGGCACCGACCGTGGAGACGACCGGGAGCGTCCTGGACGACGTGGCCAACGCGCTCACCGCCGTGGCGGGCAACGCGGCCGGCGCGCACACCGAGGTCGTGCTCGCGCGGCTCGCGGAGATGCGGCCGGAGTTCTACGACGGGTGGACGGGCAGCACGCTGGCCGGCGCGCTCAAGGCCTACGGGGTCGAGCCGACGCAGGTGTGGGGCACCACGCCCGAGGGCGAGAAGAAGAACCGCCAGGGCTACAAGCGCGACGCCGTCGTGGCCGCCCAGTCGGCCCGCATCGATCACGCACGGTGAACATGCTCCGGGCTAGGGATCGGCTGACTTCTAGCCGTCACCGACCCTAGCCCTAGGGGCAGCCACTAGGGCCGCGCACATCGGTTGGCCTGCGCACTAGCACCTCTAGTCCGCGGAACGCCCTACCAGCGAAAACACCCCCAAAGCCACGGCCTGGACTCGTTCGCGGGTCCTAGGCCTCCCCCTCGCACACCCACATGCGACTACGCACAGTCACCTCGGGAGATGTGATGAGCAGCGCTTCACGAGACCGCGACAGGCTCATGCACCACGCACTCACCGCCGCACAGACGGGCCTCTACGTCTTCCCTCTGCGCGCCAAGACCAAGCGCCCCGCCCTGCACAGCGCGGAGCGGTGTCCCCGGACCGGAGTGTGCCGCGCCAGGCACCTCGGGTGGGAGCAGCGCGCGACCGTCGACCTGGACGTGATCGAGCGGTGCTGGTCGGCAGGGCCATTCAACATCGGCATCGCCACCGGACCGAGCGGCTTGGTCGTGATCGACCTCGACACCCCAAAGTCACCCACCGACGTCCCTCCGCCACGCTGGAGCCGGGAGGGGATTCGCGACGGCCACGACGTGTTCGCCGCCCTCTGCGCGGAGGCACGGGAAGACGTCCCGTGGGAGACCCGGACGGTCCGCACCGCCCGTGGCGGGACGCATCTGTACTTCCGTGAGCCGTCCACTGTGGAGCTGCGCAACACCGAGGGAGAGCACGGCAACGGCCTCGGATGGAAGGTCGACACCCGCGCGCACGGCGGCTACGTCGTCGCTCCGGGTTCGACCACCTCGGACGGCACGTACTGGCCGACCAACGACGTCGCGCCGTTGCCCCTCCCGGTGTGGTTGGTCCACTGCCTCACTCCCAGGCCGCGTACGGCCGTCTCAGCGCCCGTTGTGGTGCCCTCACAACGGTTGCCCCGCTACGTCACCGCCGCAGTCGACGGAGAGTGCCGCAAGCTCTCTACGGCCGTCTCAGGCGGTCACGACAGGGCAGCGTTCGTCGCGGGCATCGCCCTCGGGCAACTCGTCGGCGCGGGCGTTCTCCCTCCGGCTACAGCAGAAGCTCACCTCGTGGCAGCCGCAGCGCCCCTGATCAACGGGGAGTGCGACTGCACCGAGGCCAAGGTGCGCCGCAGCATCCGCAACGGCATCACCGAGGGCACCGCACGGCCGCGTCAGATGCCGGGCGCCGAACGTCCCGCCCCGGCCGCCACGCCCATGTTCGACGCGCGAGGTGCGGCGTGAACGTCCTCTCGCTGTTCTCCGGCATCGGCGGTCTCGAACTCGGCCTGGAACGCGCCGGGATGACCGTCACCGGACAGGTCGAACTCGACCCCTACTGCCGAGAAGTGCTCTCCCGACACTGGCCGGAGGTTCCCCGTCATGACGACGTCCGCACCGCCCCCGAGTGGTGGCAGTCCCAGCAACGGCCCTGCGTCGACCTCGTCGCCGGCGGCTTTCCCTGCCAGCCCTTCAGCAAACTCGGATGTCGACTCGGCATCGACGACGAACGCTGGGGATGGCCGTGGATGGCCAACGTCGTACGCGTGGTTCGACCCCGCTACGTCCTCGTGGAAAACGTCTCAGCTCTCGTTCGAGATCGAGACGCCTTCGCATGGATGCTCGGTGACCTTCACCAGCTCGGGTTCGATGCGCAGTGGACAGTTGTTTCCGCGTGCTCCGTGGGTGCTCCACACGCACGTGACCGCCTGTTCCTACTGGCCCACCCCGCGTGCGTCGATGGCCAACAACCACTGCACCTACAGGCCTCAGTACAGGGCGGACGCGCCGGCGCTGGAACAGCGCGTGGCTATGCGCGGCCAGAGCGGTGGATACCTGAACCCGCAGTGGGTCGAGTGGCTCATGGGCTTTCCAAGCGGGTGGTTGCCCCCGGTCTGCGCGCCCTCGGAAACGCCGTCGTCCCCCACGTCGCCGAACTCGTCGGCCGCCTGATCGTCACCGCAGACACGAACTGGAGGCACGCGGCATGACCACGACCACGCTCAACGGCGCGCAGATCCTCGACGACGTCCAGGCGTTTCTGTCGCGGTTCAACGCCTTCCCCGATGAGCACTGCGCGCCCATGCTCGCGCTCTGGTACGCCCACACCTGGGGAGCCGAGCACTTCTACATCACGCCGCGCGTTGTGCTGTCCAGCGCGGAGCCCGGCTCGGGTAAGACCCGCGTTCTGGAGGTCGCCCGTCACCTGGTCCGTACGCCGGAGATGACGTTCTCGGCTACGCCCGCCGCGCTGTTCCGCATGGTCGGTGCCGGACCGCTCACCATCCTGTTCGACGAGGTCGACGCCATTTTCGACAACAAGGGTGGCGGCAACGAAGACCTCCGCGCGCTGGTCAACGCCGGCTACAAGCGCTCCGCGACCGTGGCCCGTTGCAAGGGCGACGCGGGGAACATGGTGATCGAGCGGTTCCCGGTCTACGCCCCCGCCGCATTGGCGGGCATCGCCGGGAACATGCCCGACACCATCACCACCCGCGCCATCACCATCCACATGCGCCGGCGACGTCCCGACGAACGAGTCGAGGCGTTCCGCGAACGGAAGGTGGAGGAACAGTCCGCACCGATCCGTGAGGCCCTGGCCACGTGGATGGAAGTGGTGGGCGAACGCGTCGGCGCGGCCTACCCCGACATGCCCGAGGGCGTCACCGACCGCGCAGCCGAAATCTGGGAACCGCTACTCGCAATCGCGGACATGGCGGGCGGGCATTGGCCAGAGACCGCGCGTGCCGCGTGCCTGCACTTCGTGACAGCCGCACAGACCAACCCGACGTCCGACCGAATCCGGCTGCTCTCCGATCTCCGCACCGTGTTCGCCGACCGTGGCGTCTCCCGCATGAGCACCGTCGAAATCCTCGCCGTCCTGCACAGCATGGAAGAAGCACCGTGGGGCGACTTCTACGGCCGGCCCATCAACGCCCGCCAACTGGCCACGGAACTCAGCGCCTACGGCGTCAAGGTCACCGCGTTCAAGAACGGCGCCAAGACATTCAAGGGCTACGTCATCGACGGCGCTCACGGGCTGGGCGACGCATGGGCGCGCTACCTGCCCGAGACGAAGGCAGACGAGAACTCGGAGGGGGAACAGCCATGAGCCGACGCGAATTGCTGACGGTTGCCGAGTTCTGCAAGGAGTTCAAGGTGTCGCGCTCGACCCTCTACGAGTGGTTGGCAAAGGGTCTCGCACCGCGTCACGCCAAGTTGCCGAACGGCCAACTGCGGTTCAACCGCTCGGACATCGAATCCTGGTACGGCTCTTGCGAGGTGGCAGCGTGACGACGACAAGCTATGACGTCCGCATCTACGTGATCGACGTGTACAAGGGCAAGCGCACGACCACTCATTGGGTTCAGTGGTCGGTGGCAGGTCAACGGTTCAAGAAGCCGTTTAAGACCGACGCGCTCGCCAGCAGCGTCCGTGCCGAGCTGCTGACCGCCGCCAACAAGGGTGAGGCGTTCTGCGTCGAAACCGGCCTACCGGTCTCCATGCTTCGCAAGGACACAACCGCTATGTCGTGGTTCGACCTCGTGTGCTCGTTCGTAGACATGAAGTGGCCGGATGCTGCGCCGACGCACCGCAAGTCCATCGCGGACGCTTTGGCCCCGGTAACGGAGGCAATGCTCACGACCGATCGAGGCAGGCCGGAACACTCGGTGCTGCGTCGAGCGCTCCGTGTCGCTCTCAACACCAATCAGCGGTCGGTGACGCAGCCGAACGACATCGCAACGGCCCTGGAGTGGCTCTCGCGGAACACGAGGCCGGTTTCCGACCTCGCAAAGCCGGACGTTCTGCGGCAAGTCACCACGCAGTACGAGAAGAAGCTCGACGGGAAGCGTGCCGCGCCAGACACGATTCGGCTGCGTCGCACGACGTTCGGCAACGCGCTCGACTACGCCGTCGAAAGGAAGGCACTCACTGACAACCCTCTGACCGAGGTGAAGTTGAAGAAGCGCAAGACCGTGGTTCACCAGGTTGACCGGCGATCGGTCGCCAACCCGATTCAGTTCCGCACGGTTCTGCGCGAGGTGCCGAACGGTGGGCGCACCGGCCGCAAGCTCGTCGCGTTCTTCGCGCTCATGTACTTCGCTGGGCTGCGACCGGAGGAAGTGAGCAACGTCCGGCGCAGCCACCTGGCGCTACCGCCTCGCGAGTGGAACGAGTCGGTTGGCCGCTGGGAAGTGCGCGACTGGGGAGAGATCCACCTCGACGGTGCCGCGCCGGAAGTTGGACCCCAATGGACGGACAGCGGAGAACGCGACGAGGAACGCGGGCTGAAGCACCGCGAGGACACCGAGGGCCGTCCGGTGCCCTGCTCCCCCGAACTGGCCCTCATCCTTCACGCGCACCTCGACGAGTTCGCCACCGCGCCAGGCGGCCGGCTGTTCGTTGCAGAGCGCGGCGGACGCATCGGCAGCTCGACCTACGGCCGCACGTGGGCACTGGCGCGTGAGGCAGCGTTCACGCCTGCGGTCGCCGCGTCACCGCTCGCCAAGAGGCCGTATGACCTGCGCCATGCCTGTGTGTCTATGTGGCTGAACGCGGGCGTTGAGGCACCTCGGGTCGCCGCGTGGGCAGGTCACAGCCTGAATGTGCTGCTGCGCACGTACGCCAAGTGCATTGATGGTGGAGAGGAGACGGCGCGGCAGCGCGTTCAGGCTGCGCTAGGCGGACCGACCGCCGCATAACTTCGGTACGTCCTCGGTACAGCCACTCGGAGAACGCCGGAATCGGTCGGACACAGCCGGACAACACGCAAAGACCCCCGTGACCTGTCATGCCTGGTCACGGGGGTCTTTGTGCTGTTGTGGCGGGTAGAGGATTCGAACCTCTGTAGCTTTCGCGACGGATTTACAGTCCGCTCCCATTGGCCGCTCGGGCAACCCGCCCCACACCGCCGTAACGGTGCGGGCAGAACAATACATAACCCCGCCGGGAGGCCCCAAATCGGGGTCCCCCAGTAGCATCGACGCTGGCTGTGATCCCGAGAGCGTTGAGGAGTGAAGTCGTGGCGGACCCGTCGTTCGACGTGGTGAGCAAGGTGGACCGGCAGGAGGTCGACAACGCGCTCAACCAGGCCTCGAAGGAGCTGAGTACCCGCTTCGACTTCCGCGGGACCAACACCACAGTGGCCTGGGCCGGCGAGGAGGCGATCACCTTCACCTCCGAGACCGAGGAGCGCTGCAAGGCGGCGATCGACGTCTTCCAGGAGAAGCTGGTCAAGCGCAACATCTCGATGAAGGCGTTCGAGGTGGGTGAGCCCGCGATCTCCGGCAAGGTGTTCAAGGTCACCGGAAATCTCGTGCAGGGCATCACGTCGGAGAAGGCCAAGGAGATCGCCAAGAAGATCCGCGAGGAGGCGCCCAAGGGCGTTCAGGCGCAGATCCAGGGCGACCAGTTGCGGGTGTCCGCCAAGAAGAAGGACCACCTGCAGGAAGTCATCGCACTGCTGAAGGGTTCTGACTTCGGCATCGCCCTCCAGTTCACCAACTACCGGTGAAGGGCATCGTCCTCGCCGGTGGCAGTGGATCGCGTCTGCACCCGATCACGCAGGCCGTCTCCAAGCAGTTGCTGCCGGTGTACGACAAGCCGATGATCTACTACCCGCTGTCGGTGCTGATGCTCGCCGGCATCCGCGAGGTGCTGATCATCTCGACGCCGACCGACCTGCCGCTGTTCCGGCGGTTGCTCGGTGACGGGTCCCAGTGGGGCATGGCCTTCTCCTACGCGGAGCAGGCCGCGCCGAACGGGCTCGCGGAGGCGTTCGTCATCGGCGCGGACTTCGTCGGGGACGACGACGTGGCGCTGGTCCTGGGCGACAACATCTTCTACGGCCAGGGTTTCGCCACCACGCTGCAGCAGCACGCGTCCTCTTTGGACGGCTGTGTGCTGTTCGGCTACCAGGTGAAGGACCCCGAGCGGTACGGCGTGGGCGAGGTCGACGCGACGGGCAGGCTGCTGTCCATCGAGGAGAAGCCCGCGAAGCCGAAGTCGAACCGGGCGATCACCGGGCTCTACTTCTACGACAACGGTGTGGTCGACATCGCGCGGAAGCTCAAGCCGTCGCCGCGCGGCGAGCTGGAGATCACCGATGTCAACCTCGCCTACCTGCACGAGGGCCGGGCGCAGCTGGTGGAACTGAGCCGCGGGTTCGCGTGGCTCGACACCGGCACGCACGACTCGCTGCTCGAGGCCGGGCAGTTCGTGCAGGTGCTGGAGCACCGGACCGGCGTGCGCATCGCGTGTCCCGAGGAGATCGCGCTGCGGATGGGCTTCATCTCCGCGCAGGAGTGCTACGCGCTCGGCGAGAAGCTCGGCAAGTCCGGGTACGGCGAGTACCTCATGGCCGTGGCGAAGGCAGGGCGTTAACCAGCCCTGCGCGCCATCTCTTCGAGCCTGCGGATGCGGTCGGCGATCGGCGGGTGGGTCGAGAACCACTTCGAGAACTGTTCCCCGGTGCGGAACGGGTTCGCGATCATCAGGTGGCTCTGCGACACCACCTGCGGCTCCGGCGCGAGCGGTGCCGCCCGCGTCCCCAGCTCGATCTTGCGCAGCGCCGAGGCCAGTGCCAGCGGGTCGCCGGTGAGTTCGGAACCCGACTGGTCGGCCTGGAACTCGCGCGAGCGGCTCACGGCCAGGCGCACGACGGCCGCCGCGATCGGGCCGAGCAGTGCGATCAGCAGCAGGCCGAGCGGACCGGGGCCGTCGTCGTCCGAGTCGCCGCCGCCGAAGATCCCGGCGAACAGGGCCAGGTTCGCGAGCATCGTGATCACGCCGGCCAGCGCGCCGGCCACGCAGCTGATCAGGATGTCTCGGTTGTAGACGTGCGCGAGTTCGTGGCCGAGCACGGCACGCAGCTCACGTTCGTCGAGCAGGTCGAGGATGCCCGTGGTGCAGCACACGGCCGCGTTGCGCGGGTTGCGGCCCGTCGCGAACGCGTTCGGCGCGATCGTCGGGCTCAGGAAGAGCCTCGGCATGGGCTGGCGCGCCTTCTGCGACAGCTCACGCACGATGGCGTAGAGCACTGGCTGCTCCACTTGCGACACGGGTATCGCCCGCATCGCGCGCAGGGCGAGCTTGTCCGAGTTGAAGTACGCGTAGGCGTTCACGCCCAAGGCCAACACCAGGCCGATGACCAGTGCCGTCCGGCCGAACAGGCTGCTGACCAGAACGATCAGCGCGCTCATCCCGCCGAGCAACACGGCCGTCTTCAACCCGTTGAAGTGCTTGTGCACGGTTTTCGCCTCCGGGTTTACGTCCAACCCCTCAACGAACCAGGCCGCCGTCCGGTTCCGGTGGCCGTTTCGGGCGCGGCCTCCGCGGCGGGGTCGAGCGGGGGTGGCGGCGGCACCTTCTCGACCCATGTGGACAGCACGTCCCGTTCGTGGACGAGCTCCGCGACGGCACCCTCGCCGTCGATCGAGCCCGTGCCCGGATAGCCGAACTCCGGCGCCCAGTGCAGGGCGTCGAACGGGCAGACCTCGACGCAGATGCCGCAGTAGAGACACTGGCCGTAGTCGATCGCGAACCGGTCGAGCACGTTGCGGCTGCGCGGGCGGGCGCTGCCGGGCTGCTGCTCGACCTCGGTGTGCGACGTGATGTGGATGCACCAGTCGGGACACTCGCGCGCACAGATCATGCAGACCGTGCAGTTGGCCTCCAGCAGCGCGATGACGCCTCTCGTGCGCGGTGGAAGGTTCGTCACGACTGCGGCTCCTCTTCGCGGCGCGGGCCCCAGGACGGGTCCGGAACGCCAGGTGGTGCGGTGCGGCGGCGGCTCGGGGCGCTCGTGTTGTCCTCGCCCGGTTCGAGAGCGCCTGGCCACGGGCGCACGACACGGGAGGCGAGCACGAAGTCCTTGCGCAGCGGGTGGCCCTCGAAGCTGTCCGGGAGCAGCAGGTGTTCAGGCTTGCCGTCGACCGTGACGCCGAACATCTCCGCCGCTTCGCGCTCGTGCCACTGCGCGCCCTTCCAGAGGTGGGCAATGCTCGGCAGCGCGTCGGCCTCGGCGATTTCGGTCCGCAGCATCACGCCCTCGCGTGTCTGCGGGTTGATGACGTGCAGGAACACCGCGTGGCGCTGACCTGCGGCGCCCGGCCGGCCCGCGTCCTCGACGCCGAGCCAGTCGAACATGACGTAGCCGTCGGCGTGGTGGGCCGTGGCCGTGGCGAGCCAGTCGGCGAGTTCCACGTGGTGGACGGTCTGGCCGAACGCCGTCTTCGGGGTCGTCATGCGTTCACCAGCCGGTGCAGTGCCTTCAGGCCTTCGAGCAGTGCTTCTGGCCGCGGCGGGCAACCGGGAACGGCGACGTGGACCGGCAGGGCCTGGTCGATTCCCTTGGTGACGCTGTAGGAATCCCAGTACGGGCCGCCGGTGTTGCTGCACGCGCCCACGGAGATCACGTAACGGGGTTCGGGCATGGCCTCGTAACTGCGGAGGACAGCGGGCAACATGACGTCCGTGACGGTGCCGGAGACAACGAGAACGTGCGCCTCGCCCGCGCCGTCGACCGGCGTGACGCCGAGGTCGGGAAGGCGGTCGAGAGCTGCCATCACTTCGACCCCGCAGCAGGCGAGGCCGAGTTCGAGCACGGTGACCTGGTAGGTGGTGCCCCATTCCAGGCGAGCGGAAGCCGTCACAACTGCCGAGGGTAATACTTGGGGGCCCGCCGGCTTGCACCTGCGGACCCCCACCCCCCAATGATTCCCCCCGGAATCGGCTCCCACGCGTGGTCGCCGCCGATAGCTTTGTACACCGCGACATAAGTGTCCAGGGATTTGCCAACAGGATCTGCAGATAATTTGTCGGCGAAATGTGGTCAAGTTCAGTTCAGCTGATCGACAGAACACAAGAGAGGGTCTCGATGTCCGGCTCGTCCCAGTTGGTGCTTCCCACCAGCACCTCGCTGCACCGTTTGCTGAACATGCCCGGTGCACTACTGGATACCACGATGGACCAGCTCAGGACCCTGCTCACGGTGCATGAGACCCGTTCGGCCCTACGCGCGGCCAGGGCGTTGGGACGAGAGCAGTCGAGCGTGCAGAAGCAGCTCGACACGTTGAACAGGAACTTCCTGGAACTGTGCGGCGAAGCGCTCGTGGTGAAGCAGGGCCGCGGAAAAGACGTGCTGTTCACGCCGACTGGTGAGTCGATCGTCGAATTGGCGCGGGAGACGCTCGCGGAGTGGCTGGACGGAATTCACGAGTGCCGCCGCAAGCTCGGCACGACGGTCACCGTGGGCACGACCCGATACATGCTGGACACGCTCGCGAAGGCGTGGCACCACGTGGCGGACGAGTTCCGCGAGCGCGACGTGGACCTCAAGGTCGTGCACATCCGCACCAAGGACATCTGGACGAAGCTGGAGACGCAGGAGGTCGACGTCGTCTGCGGCAGCGTCGTGACGCGGGCAGGCCAGGGCTGGGAGCGCCCCGAGTTCGAGGTGATCCAGTGGCGGCGTGGTGGCCTCGCCCTGCTGACGAACCTGCCGGAGACGGTCGTCGGGGACCGCGTGCGCGTGCCCGCGTTGCGGTCGGTGCCGTTGGTCGTGCCGGGCGCCGGGCTGATCGCCGAGTTCCTGCGCGGCTGGTTCGGCCCCGACTACCGGCAGGGTCTCGACATCGCCGCGGAGATCGACGAGATCCAGTACGGCATCTCCCTGCTCCGCTCGAACCTCGTCAAGGGCGCCATGATCGTCACGTCCGGCCTCGGGGTGGTGGCGGCGAACAACGAGCTGCGCGAGGGCAGCGGCCTGCGCGTGGTCCAGCTCGTCGACGACTCGCTGGAACGGCTCGTGGGCGTGTTCGCGCGGACCGACGCGCTGGCGAAGCACCCGGCGGACCACCCGCTGAAGCTCCTGTGGGCCGCGTTCGAGCGGGAGGCTCCGCCCCTGTGAACGCCTGGCGCTGCCTCGGAGAAAACGGAAGCGCCCCGGTCGTGACCGGGGCGCTTCCGTCGTTTTCCTGACTACTTCTTCGCGGGTGTCATGGCGTCGTGTTCAGGCCTGCGTTGCTCGACGCTGGGACGGTGCTGGGCTTTGGCCATCTTGGCCAGCCAGCTCGTCGCCTCCGAGCGGATCTTCTCCAGCTCGTCGTCGCGTGCCTGTTGCTCGTTCATCGGCCACTCCCTGCGTTCGGGGATCGCGTTCGATGGGAGCACTACCGGGCGTGTGCCCGCTAGGGCCGCCATGCTTGTGGGTGAACCTGTTTGACAGCATCGTCCGCCGATAGGTTTCCCGCACCCCGACACGACGAATTCGGGTCCTTTAGTACCCCAGGTATCCGCCACCCAGGTTCATGTTGACCAGACCTGGGTGGTTGTGGAAGCCGCCGTAGCGCGCGTAGGTGTAGCGAACGCCCGCGATGATGTTGTCGACCGGCGCGAGGATGTTGTCGTAGCCGGCCAGCTTGTACGCACGGAACGTCGGGTCGATGCACTGCATCAGGCCCTTGGACGGCGTGCCGCGCATCGCGTTGGAGTCCCAGTTGTTGACGGCGTTGGGGTTGCCGTTCGACTCCTTCATGATGATCGTGTAGATCTCGTCGACGGAGCCGTTGTCGATGTTGGTGCCGTTGGCCTGCAGGATCTTGATGGCGTCCTTGATCCAGGCCTCGACCTCGCGCTGCTTGGCGGGCTTGCGCATCTCGATCTGACGCTCGGCCTCGGCCTTGGCAGCCGCCTCACGCTGAGCGTGCGCGTCCGCGGCGACCTTCGTGGCCTGCTCGAACGTCTGCTGCGCGTACATCTGCTGGAACTGCAGGAGACGGCCGACCTGGCTGCCAGGGTTCACGTCGTGAACCGTCTGGATGGTCTTGACCTGCTGGTCGGGAAGAGCGCCCAGCTCGGCCGCACCCGCGGCAAGGTCGGTCGGAGTACCGCTGGTGGCGGCGTTGGCGATGGCCGCGGTGCCGGCGGCGACACCTGCGGCGACGACGATCGCGCTCACACGGTGGGCAAGCGGAACCTTGTCGTCCTCGACGCGATGAGCGCCGGGCTTGACTTCTTGCTTGGGCACGACCGTGTACACGGTTCGGCCATCGGCCTTGCTGTGCCGGGCCAAGGGGGAGCCTCCTGCGTCGGGGAGCTTGGCCACCGGGCTGTCTCGGCGGGGGATTCCGAGCCGGACTTTGGACCCTAGGTACTACTGGTCCTGTGTCCTGCCGGTGACCAAACCGTTATCGGCGGGCGAGAACGTAACCTCGCGTCACGAGCGCAGGCAAGCTTGAGCGCCCGTTGGGTGACTCTCGTCACGTTTCCGATGAGCTGGGCTATCCGTTGCTGACAGACAGTCAACAAGCCGTGTGCGTCCTGCGTAAGTTCATCGTTGCCTCCTGACGAACTGGCGGAGCTGTCTGTTAGTTCGGTACTGGTCCGGCTCTCGTTATGGGTTACGTCCACGACCACTCGATCGAGTGGTGCTGTCACGCTTCGTAGTTGTGTTGGGGTGTGAGGTGCTGACCTGCGGGGACTTGATCGCTGGACAGCGTTTTTCTGGGTCTGACGAGGGGTACGGAGAGGCTGCCCGTCCGGTTCACCCGATGTTGTGGGTTAACTCTTGCGCTTCTGCTCTAGCGCCTTGAGGACCCAGTCCGGGCTGTCGCCGGGGCTGTCGTTGAAGGCGATCGCGGCGTCCGGCTGGCGCCAGTGCACTTCGTTGACGACGACCTGGAAGAGCTCCAGCAGACCGGGTCCCTTGCGGATGCCGCCGCCGACCACGACCGCGTCGTACTGCTTGTTCTCCAGCTTCTCGATGAGCTTGGCCTGGGCTCGGCCGTCCAGTTCCGCGAAGTCGACGAGGAACAGGTCCTCGGTGAGGCCGAGTTCGGCGAACGCCCTGCTGGCGTGCTCGATGCCGGCGGCTACCGGGGCCGGGTCGAAGCCGGGGATGGTGTGGGGATCGAAGCCGATCACGAGGATGTTGGGCACCTGTCCGAAGTTACTGAGGCCACCAGTTGCCGACCACAAACTCGGGAGACGGCCCGCGCGGGCCTGATTACGTTCGGCGCGTGATCGCAAGCCTTACCTGGCGCGCCCTCAGCCGCGATGACGCCGAGACGTCGGCCGACCTCCTCAACGCCATCGAGGCGGTCGACAAGATCGGTGAGAACTACACGGCGGAGGACACCCTCACCGAGCTGGTCGATCCGTACGCGGACCTGGAACGCGGCAGCCTCGCGGCCTTCGACGGCGACGTGATGGTCGGCTACATGAAGATCCAGTACCGGCCGACCGCCTCAGAGGTCCACCGCGTCTCCCTGGACGGCGGCGTCCACCCGACGTATCGCCGCCAGGGCATCGGCACCCGGCTGGTGCAGGCCGGCATCGAGTCGGCCCGCGTCCTGCACGCGTTGCACCACCCGACGCTTCGGCTCGCGATCAACGTCCACAAGGCCGAGCACATCTCGGGCGTGCCGGAACTGCTCGGTGCTGCCGGATTCACCCCGGTCCGCTACTTCCAGCGCATGGAGCACGCGCTCCTGAACGTCGGGCTGTCCGAAGACCCGCGGATCGAACCGTGGTCGGAGGCGACCGACGAGGAGTTCCGGCGTGTGCGCAACGAGGCGTACCGCGAGAACTGGGGCTCGACGCCGATGCCAGTGGAGCTCTGGAGGAACAAGGTCACCAACCAGACGTTCCGGCCCTCCGCCAGCTTCCTGCTGCGCGATGGTGGCGGGGTGGCGGCTGGGCTGTTGGTGACGATGAACTGGGAGGCAGATACCGAGGCCACCGGTGTTCGTGACGCGCACTTCATGGTCATCGGGACGTTGCCTGCCTATCGGAACCGTGGCGTTGCGAGCGCTCTGCTTGGCCATGCGCTTCGGGCGGCCGCCGAGCAGGGTTATGACCGCGCGCTGCTGAGCGTGGATTCGGAGAACTTCACTGGGGCGTTCGGCATCTTCGAGCGAGCGGGCTTCACCTCGGCGATGCGCTTCGTGCGGTGGGCGCTGGAGGTCTGATCACAAACGTGTTCGACGAACGGTTTCCTCGATCTGAGTTGCCGCTTGCTCCACGTCGTCGTGCTCCCACACGCGGATGACGGTCCAGCCCGCGTCCGTCAGGGTCCTCGTCGTCTCGACGTCCCTGGACTTGTTGCCGTCGATCTTCTCCCGCCAGAAGTCCGCGTTCTTCGTGGCTGGGCGATGGTGCTCTGGACAACCGTGCCAGAAGCAACCGTCGACGAAGACCGCGACGCGGTTACCGGGGAAGACGACGTCGGCCCTGCGACGCACATCCGCGATTGGCCGCGCATCGACCCGATAGCGCAGGCCACGCCGGTGAAGAAGGCTGCGGAGCATCAACTCAGGCCGGGTGTCCTTACCTCGATTCCCTCGCATCGAAGCGCGGACCTCTACAGAAGAGGCCTTCGAGCCAGGCGGCAGAACCTCGTCCGCGAGCAACCCTTTCAGGCGCGCCTGCCGCCATGCCTCAGTCAAGTTCTTCCCGCGGGCGTCAAACTCCACCTCGCACACGTACTTCTCCTGCGTCTTTCCTTCGAAAGACCACCGAAGATAGGCACGGATGCGCCTGGTTCGCCGATACAGACGCAGCGTCATCGAACCGCACGCGTGCTGTCCGTCGCCCAACTCGACATTTCGCCGATGACGACCGCCGGCGGCTCGATCTTGCTCGATGGCGGGAGACGGAGCATCGGCCCTGCGCTTGTACGCGCGTTCTGGAGGAAATCGCTCTTTCCAGCCTTTTCCCGGAGTTTTCTCAGACATGCCGATCAGTGCCCTGCAGCAGCCAGTGCGTCTGCTACTGCCTTGGCAAAGAACTCGCCGAGAAGTACAGGAACTGCATTTCCCAGCTGACGCATCTGCTCGCCACGAGGACCCGATCCAAGCCACTCATCAGGAAAGTTCATCACTCTGGCGGTCTCGCGCACGGTCATGTAGCGATGCAGGTAGGTCCAGCCACCTTCTACCGAGGTGTCGCGGACTCGCTCGTCGAGCAGCATCACCGATTCGCCACCGGGGACACCGTGCACGCCAGCCTTGACCGTCTTCGCGGGTCGATCCAGGTCGTTGGGTGTGTGGCCCTTGTAGATACGAGCGCCTGGCCACCCGATGTGATCAACCACATCGATCTCCTTGCCGAAGTCGAACTTCTCGTCCAGCCGCGCCAAATCAACAGCAGGAAGCGCAGGAAGTTTCACATCTGTGCCGTATCCCTGGATCGCGTCGCGGAGCGTCCGCCACGGTCGGCAGTCATCTTCTCTGATTACCTTAGGAATCCGTGCTCTGACCTTCTCGCGAACATGATCCGGCACACTCGCATGCCGCTGCCAGTAGGATCCGTCCTCATCGCGCATGGACCGAAGAAGTGCGGCTTCGGAGAAGCGCTCGGTCTTGACATCCTTCTCAAAAGCATCCACGTCGACGCCAAGATCAGACCTGAAAGCCACCAGGACGACGCGGTTGCGAACCTGCGGCACGCCATAATTCGCCGCGTTCACGGGGACCATGACCACCTTGTAGTGATCAGGGTTCCCATCTTCATCTGCCAGTTTGCCGAGGATGCTCGTAAGATGGGAGTTGTGCTCCTGCCACGAGACTTCATCATTGCGCTTCTCGAACGGTAGACGGAGCTCATTCTGGATGTACTGGAAATACTCCGCGAATGATGGCCTCAACAGCCCCCGGACATTCTCACAGATGACCGCTTTGGGACGCATCTCGCGCACTGCTTTGAACACGGCGGGGAACATGTTGCGCTTGTCCTCATCACCTTTGGCGATGCCTCCAGCACTGAAAGGCTGGCATGGTGGTCCGCCAGCCAATATATCCACCTTGCCCTGGAGGGCACTTAGGTCGAGGTCGCGAACATCGCCGGGGTAAAGCGGGGCGGGCTTGCCCTCCTCCGGAGGGCTCGGCTTGGTTTCCAAGCTGCGCTCAAGCCCATCGACCCCAAGCGTCTTCTTCGCGCTCGCGACGAGCGTCTCGCAAGCACGGTTGTTGAACTCGTTGAAGAGCAAGGGGCGGAAGCCTGCCTGGTGGACCGCCATGGCAAGGCCGCCCCCACCGGCGAAAAGTTCAACACTGGTGCGAGGCTGCGACGCTTCTTTTGGCTGGTCAACCATGCTGGAATCATACCGCGGAGATCACCGATATCCAAGCAGATCACTCAAACGGGTCGACCTCGAGTGGGCAACGCCATAGGGTTGTTGTCAGTGATCAACACAACCACCGAGCCGACGCTCGTGCGGCGAGTTCACGTCCAGGCAGTCCGGCATCCGTCGCAACCACTACCACACCAAGCGTCGCCGACATACTTCCGCAGCACAGCCGATTCATTCAGCGATCTGTTGAAAGGTGACCCGTGCCTCAATCGCAGCCCAGACAATCGCCAAGGACGGACCCGTTCAACCCGCTGGACCCAATCGCGATCGGCTCGATCTTGCGCGATCGCCTCGAGCAGCAGGAACCAGAAGATTTCCCACCCCGGCGGTTCTCAGGCGCTGGACTGTACGCCTTGTACTACGTGGGAGATCGCGTTCCCGAGTACCGACCACTCGTCGAGAGTTACTACAACGATCATAAGATTCCCGTTTATGTCGGAAAGGCTGCAGCCGAGACCAGCAGCTACGGGTACGAGCCTGATTATGGCTCCGATAAACTGTATCAGCGTATTAGGGAGCACGCGAGGTCGATAGGAGAAGTCGGAGCATCCATCAACGGCAATCTGCGCCAAGAAGATTTCAAAGTCAGGTATCTTCCGCTGGAGGATGCTTGGATCGTACTAGGAGAGCGCGCGCTCCTTCGCACCTATCGGCCAGTGTTGTGGAACTCCGTCATCAACGGCTTCGGATCGAACCCTTCTGGCGAAGCCAGGAAGAACCCCAAGTCGACCTGGGACACCATGCATCCAGGCCGACGACGTGCCGGCGAATTGCCCAACCGACAACTGACACTCGATGAAGTACGAGCACGCGTTCGCAAGGGGGTCGAGATCTCCTTAATGAACGAGAGTGAAGATCGAGATAATGCAATTGTCGAGCTGAGAGAGCAAAAGCCACCGGTGATATGGGGTCTCCCGAAACGCGGCACTCGAGACAAGCGGCTACTCGTGTCCGACGAGGAAAGATTTCTTGCCGAACTGCGTCGAATTGGCGTAAATGCTCCGGACTATCGCCACGTGTCTACTGCCGAGATTCCATTCCATGACGAGCCATAGAAGATGATCGACCACACTTGCGGTTGCACAAGGTCTGACTCGCCGATACCAGCTGCACTTTGAATCGCCAACAGCGTGCGGTAGATTCCGAACATGACCGGCGATTTGTTCCCCAATGCCAGTGCGGAGTTCAAGCTCAGCATCACACGCGCGCTGGCTGACCAGCTTGCCGAAGCCTTGTCACTACTTGAACCAGCACCCCTCATAGCAGGACAGGTCGACACCCTCCAAAGCCGTCCCGGGGTGTATGAACTCTACGTAGGCGACAAGCGTGTCTACGTGGGTAAGGCAAGCAAGGATCTGCGAACACGGCTCCGCAACCACCTGATCAAACTTTCAGGAAGGGCAGGCATAGACCCGCTTACGATCGGGTTCTTGTGCCTGTACGTTGACGAAGACTTGGAAGCCGCCGCACCCGAAACATTGCTGATCAAAAAGTATCGAAAGATTGGCGAAGTGCCGTGGAACACCAACGGCTTCGGCAACAAAGATCCGGGACGCAATCGCGACGGTTCCCTGGTAGCAGCGAAGCATTTCGACGCATTGTACCCCATCGACCTCATGAAAGATGTCCATGGGCTGGAAGTACGACCGTACAAGATCGACGAGTTCCTCGACGCGGTGAAATTGGCTCTCCCATACTTGCTCCGGTTCGACCAGAACGTACGTGAGCTGACGGACATCATTGTTCAGGTGCCTTCGGATTCCTTGACCGCCAGCAAATTGCTGAGCCTTGCCGTCGAGGCGTTGCCACACGGCTGGCAAGCGACAGCCTTGCCCGGCTACGCGATCCTTTATCCGGAGAAGCGCGATTACCGCAGCGCTCTGGCGATGTGGCGCAAGGAAGGCGGGGCGTTGAAGACAATCCAGGGCGCCCGTGCGGAGTCAAAGGACCCGGTTGGCGGCGCGGACACATCTTCACAATCGTCCGACGAGGACGAGGAGTAGCCAACAAAGCCGAATGCCCCCGGCGTCGTTGACGGGGGCATTCGGCGACGACTGCGTGGGCGAGGTCAGCCGCGCAGCTCCATCGTGCAGCACTTCGGGCCACCACCCGACTTGCGCAGCTCCGAGATGTCCACGAACACGGGCTCGAACCCGCGCCGCGCCACCTGCTCAGCCAAATGCGTCGCCTCAACCGGCATGACGACATGCCTGCCGTCGGACACCGCGTTCAGCCCGAGGCACACCGCGTCGTCGTCGTTGGCGATCACGGCGTCCGGGAACAACCGGCGCAGTACCTGCTGTGAGCCCGGCGAGAAGGCCTCCGGGTAGTAGGCGACCAGGGGGGACGGGGACTGGTCGTCGAGCATGAACAGCGCCACGTCGAGGTGGTAGAAGCGCGGGTCGACCAGTTGCAGGGACACGACCGGGACGCCGAGGACCTCCTGGGCCTCGCCGTGTGCGCCGGGGTCGGTGCGGAAGCCCGTGCCGGCCAGGAGCAGGGAGCCGGTCCAGGTGAAGTCGCCCTCTGCCTCGTTCACGGCGGTGGGCATGACGACGGACTTGTAGCCCGACGACAGGAACCACCTGCGGAAGTGGTCGGCTTCGGCCGAGCGCTGGGAGGCTCTGAACCTGGAGCCGAGGACTCTGCCGTCGATGACGGTGCCGCTGTTCGCTGAGAAGACCATGTCCGGGAGGCCCGGTACCGGCTCGATTACCTGTACGTCGTGGCCCAGGCGCTCGTAGGTCTCCTTGAGCGCGGTCCACTGCTCCACGGCCAGCGTTGTGCTGGTGGGCTGGGTGGGATCCATCCACGGGTTGATGGCGTACTCCACCGTGAAGTACGTCGGCGGGCACATGAGGTACCGACGGGTCGTGGGCACGCGCCCAGGAAGGAGATCCTGTGCCGCCGTGAGGGGTGCGGCGATGTCGAGCGTGATCGGCTCGCCGGGCCCGGAGATGGATACGGTCATGGATCGAAATGTAAACGGCAGTTAGACCATCGAACAACGCCGCGACATTGCGTTAACTAGGGCAGAATGTTGCGTGTGGACAGCATCGACCAGCGAATCATTTCGTGCCTCATGGCCAACGCCCGTTCCAGCTACGCGGAGATCGGCAAGGAGGTGGGGCTGAGCGCGCCCGCGGTGAAGCGGCGGGTCGACAAACTGCTGGACACGGGGGTGTTGAGGGGGTTCACGGCGGTGGTGGACCCGGAGGCGCTGGGGTGGGGTACCGAGGCGTTCGTCGAGGTGCACTGCAAGGGGAACGTCGCGCCGCACGACATCCAGCACCGGCTGGAGCCGATGGCCGAGGTCAGCGCTGCCTACACGGTGTCGGGGGCCGCGGACGCGATCGTGCACCTGAGGGCTGCGGACATCCACCACCTGGAGACGGCGCTGGAGCGGCTGCGGGCCGTCGAGATCATCGACCGGACCGTGTCGACGGTCGTGCTGTCCCGGCTCCTGGACCGGCCGCTGGCGCCTTAGGGTTCGGGCATGGCTGAGGTTCTGCTGGAGCACCACGATTCCGTCGCCGTGATCACCATCAACGATCCGGAGCGGCGCAACGCACTGACCATCGACCTGTCGCAGGAGCTCGCGGACAAGGTCGGGGAAGCGGAACGGGTGGCCAACGCGCTGGTCATCACGGGTGCGCCGCCCGCGTTCTGCGCCGGCGCGGACCTCACCCAGCTCGGCAACTCCAAGGACGAGGGCCTCAAGAAGATCTACCAGGGCTTCCTCGCGGTGGCCAACGCCACCATCCCGACGATCGCCGCGGTCAACGGTGCGGCGGTCGGTGCCGGGCTCAACCTCGCGCTCGCGGCGGACGTCCGGATCGCCGGGCCCAAGGCGCGGTTCGACGCGCGGTTCCTGCAGCTCGGCATCCATCCCGGCGGCGGCATGACGTGGATGTTGCAGCGGATCACCAGCCCTCAGACCGCCACGGCGATGACGTTGTTCGGGCAGATCCTGGACGCCGACCAGGCCGTCGCGCACGGACTCGCCTACGCCAGGGCCGAAGACCCACTGGCGGTGGCCAAAGAGCTGGCGAGGGCCTCTGCCGAGGCGCCGGCGGAACTCGTCCGGACGATCAAGGCGACGATGCGGGCGACCGATGCAATGCACGACCACGCGGAAGCGGTCGAACTCGAGCTGATCCCACAGGTCGCTTCGATCGACACTCCAGAGTTCGCTGCGAGGCTTGCCGCGATGAAGGCTCGGATCAGCGGACGGTAAGTGTTACCTTGGGTAACAGGTATCGAGGGTGACGTCTGCCGCATTCGGGTATCCGCTGGTAGTGGTGTGCTTACCGTTGCGTTAAGGACCCGTTGCGGCAGATGGGACAGTTCGTCTCGCCTGGTGGTACACGGCCCGTCTCGCAGGCGGTCCTGGCGACTACCCTCGTGGTGGGGCACGGCCACCCTTGGAGAGAGGTATCGGCGTAGGAATGAGCACTGAGACCCGCAAGCTGGATCGCGTTGTGATCCGCTTCGCCGGCGACTCCGGTGATGGCATGCAGCTCACCGGAGACCGGTTCACGTCGGAAGCGGCGGCGTTCGGCAACGACCTCGCCACGCAGCCCAACTTCCCCGCCGAGATCCGCGCACCACAGGGGACCCTGCCCGGTGTGTCGTCGTTCCAGCTGCACTTCGCCGACTACGACATCCTGACGCCCGGTGACCGTCCCGACGTTCTCGTCGCGATGAACCCCGCCGCGCTCAAGGCGAACGTCGTCGACCTGCCGGACGGCGGCATCCTCATCGTCAACACCGACGAGTTCTCGAAGCGGAACCTGACGAAGGTCGGGTACGACTCGAACCCGCTCGAGGACGACTCGCTGGAGAGGTTCCAGGTCCACAAGGTCGCCATGGCGACGCTGACCATCGGCGCCCTCGAAGAGACCGGCCTCGGCAAGAAGGACGCCGAACGCGCGAAGAACATGTTCGCGCTCGGCCTGCTGTCGTGGATGTACCACCGGCCGACCGAGGGCACGGAACGGTTCCTGCGCGAGAAGTTCGCGAAGAAACCGGACATCGCCGAGGCCAACGTCCTGGCGTTCCGCGCCGGCTTCTACTACGGCGAGACGACCGAGGCCTTCGCCGTCACCTACGAGGTGGCGCCCGCGAAGCTCAACGTCGGCACCTACCGCCAGATCACCGGCAACACGGCGACGGCGTACGGCATCGTCGCGGCGGCCCAGCTCTCGAAGCTGCCCGTCGTGCTCGGCACGTACCCGATCACGCCGGCTTCGGACATCCTGCACGAGCTGAGCAAGCACAAGAACTTCGACATCACCACGGTGCAGGCCGAGGACGAGATCGCGGGCATCGGCATCGCCCTCGGCGCGTCCTACGGCGGCGCGATCGGCGTGACGTCGACGTCCGGCCCCGGTATCGCGCTGAAGTCCGAGACCATCGGTCTCGGCGTGATGACCGAACTGCCGCTGCTCGTGATCGACGTGCAGCGCGGTGGCCCGTCCACCGGTCTGCCGACGAAGACCGAGCAGGCCGACCTGCTGCAGGCGATGTTCGGCCGCAACGGCGAGTCTCCGGTGCCGATCGTGGCGCCGCAGTCCCCCTCGGACTGCTTCGACGCCGTGGTCGACGCGACCAGGATCGCGCTGAAGTACCGCACCCCGGTGCTGTTCCTGAGCGACGGCGCGATCGCGAACGGCTCCGAGCCGTGGATGATCCCGGACGTCGAGACGCTGCCCGACCTGACGGTCGAGTTCGCGACGGACCCGGAGAACTTCCAGCCGTACTCCCGTGACCCGGAGACGCTGGCACGTCCGTGGGCCGTGCCCGGCACCCCTGGTCTGCAGCACCGCATCGGCGGTCTGGAGAAGCAGGACATCACCGGCAACATCTCGTACGACCCGGAGAACCACGACAAGATGGTTCGCCTGCGCCAGGCCAAGATCGACGGCATCGAGGTACCGGACGTCGTGGTCGACGACCCGGACGGCAACGCGAAGGTCCTGGTCGTGGGCTGGGGTTCGTCCTACGGCCCGATCGGCGCGGCGGCACGCCGGGTTCGCAAGCTCGGCCTCCCGGTCGCGCACGCGCACCTGCGGCACCTCAACCCGTTCCCCAAGAACCTGGGCGACGTGCTGAAGTCGTACGAGAAGGTCATCGTGCCGGAAATGAACCTGGGACAGCTGGCGTTGCTGTTGAGGGCGAAGTACCTGGTGGACGCCGTGTCGTACACCAAGGTGCAGGGCCTTCCCTTCAAGGCGGAGGAGCTGCAGGACGTGCTCGCTGACGTGATCAAGGGGGTGTCGGCGTGACCGCTATCGACATCGGACTCCCCGGCCTGACCGGGGTTCCCACCACCGACGAGAAGCAGACGGCCAGGGACTACAAGTCGGACCAGGAGGTCCGCTGGTGCCCCGGTTGTGGCGACTACATCGTGCTCAACACCATGCAGTCGTTCCTGCCGTCGCTGGGTCTCAAGCGCGAGAACATCGTGTTCGTCTCGGGCATCGGGTGCTCGTCCCGCTTCCCGTACTACATGAACACGTACGGCATGCACTCCATCCACGGCCGTGCGCCGGCCATCGCCACGGGTCTCGCCGTGGCGCGGCCGGACCTGAGCGTGTGGGTGGTGACCGGTGACGGCGACGCGCTGTCCATCGGCGGCAACCACCTGATCCACACGTTGCGCCGCAACGTGAACCTCAAGATCCTGCTGTTCAACAACAGGATCTACGGCCTGACCAAGGGCCAGTACTCGCCGACCTCGGAACCGGGCAAGGTCACCAAGTCGACGCCGATCGGCTCGGTCGACCACCCGTTCAACCCGGTGTCGCTGGCACTGGGCGCGGAGGCGTCGTTCGTGGGCCGGGCGCTCGACTCGGACAAGGCCGGTCTCACCTCGGTGCTGCGCCAGGCGGCGGAACACCGCGGCTCGGCGCTCGTGGAGATCTACCAGAACTGCCCCATCTTCAACGACGGCGCGTTCGACGTGCTGAAGGACGCGGACGAGGCACAGCGGCGGATCATCCACGTCGTCGACGGCGAGCCGATCCGGTTCGGTCGTGAGGGCGAGTACTGCGTGATCCGCGAGGGCTTCGGGCTCGCGGTCGCCAAGTCCGCGGACGTGGACGCGAGCGACATCGTCGTGCACGACGCGTCAGACCTGAACCTGTCGTTCGCGCTCTCGCGGCTGTCGACTCAGGACCTCACGCACACCGTCACGGGCGTGTTCCGCCGTGCGGACCGCGCGACGTACGACGACGGAGTGCGCGCGCAGGTCGACGATGCCAAGGCAGCCAAGGCCGCAGACCTGAGCAAGCTGTTGCACGGCAAGGACACCTGGACCGTGGTCGGCTGACCCCGGAACCGCCGAGAGGCCCCCACCGAACGCGGTGGGGGCCTCTTTGGCATCTGTGGTGCGAGCGCTCAGGGGGCCGGGCGGAACCCGGCCTTCTCCGCGTCGGCCTCGGTGCGGAACCACACGTCCGCACGGGTGTCGCCGAAGTTCACCGAACCCTCGCTGTAGTAACGACGGCCGGTGAGCGTGGCCTTCACCGAGAAGTCCGCGGCCGGCGCGTGGCCGTCCGACCTCGGCAGGACCGAGCCGGGACCGAACGGCGAGCGCGGGTTGAAGCCCTCCGGCTGCTGGAACCGCGCCGGCGCGGAGCCCGCGGGCGTTCCGTTCGGGCGGCCGCCGGTGGACGGCGAGAAGCCGACCGGACGCGGGCGCTGCGGGAGCGACGGCGCGGGCGGGGCTTCCTGCTTCGGCTGCTCGAACGCCGAGAACGCGGGGAAGCTCTGCTGGCGCTGCGGCGTGGTGCGCCGGGCCTCGCGGATCGGCAGGCCCGCCTCGGTGTGGCGCTGCGGCAGGTCGACGGGCTCGGGCTCCGGCTCGGGCGGGGCGGCGAGCAGCGGCTCGTCGCTCGGCACGAACGTCGGCACGAACGGCTGGTCGTCGGTCGTGTCCGGCAGCGTTCGGGTCTGGCCGAGCGCCGGCAACGGCTCGTCGGCGTCGAGCAGCGGCTCGAACAGCGAACGCGGGTGGTCGGCGACCGGGGCAGGGGCTGCCGGAGCGGCGGGGGCCTCGGTTCCGTGGGAGAACGCGGCACCGACGGCACGGACCGAACGCTCCTGGGGCTCCTCGGACTCCACCCGCGGCTCGAACGCCGAGAACGGCGCGGGCGGCGGGGCACCGGGTGACATGAACGGCTGCTGGGAGAACGACCCGGTGTACTCGGGCTCGACGAACTCCTCGAAGACCCGCTCGGGCTCCTCGTGCGCAGGCTCCTGCTCAGGCTCGGTGTACGGCTCCTGCTCCTCGGCCAGCGTCGACTCGAAGACACCGTTGCGCACGCTCGGCGCGTCCAGGTCGATCGGCTCGATCAGCCCGGTCTGCTCGGCCGGGGACTCCGGCTCCACCTCGGACTGCGGTTCGGTGAACCCGTCCAGCTGACCGGAGATCTCGTCGCGCAGGCCGGGGTACTCGCCGGTGAGGTCGTTGTCCGGCCAGCTGCTCTCCTCGACGGCGATGAACGACGTCTGCTCGGAGCGGGTGCCGGCGGGCTCGTCCTCCTGCTCGGCGGCCTCGTCGAGGTACGTCTCCGGTTCGTCCTGCGACCAGACCTCGCGGGGCTGGTAGATGAAGTCGTCGGCCTGCTCGTCGACCTCCGGCCCCGCGGTCGGCACGCGGGCCGGCGCACCGGGCTCGGCGACCGGCTCGACCGTGGGCACGTACGACGTCTGCTCGGCCGGGAGCTCGGGTTCCTCGTCGAAGTCCGCGGCCTCGAGCCCGGACTGCGACAGGACCGTCGTCTGCTCGGCCGGGGTCTCGGGAGGGACCTCCCCCGGTGCGAGTCGCTCGAACAGCGAACGCGGGCGATCGTCCTCGGCGTCGGCCAGTGCCTTCTGCTCGGCCAGCTGCTCCTCGAAGCGGCGCTGCGACTCGTCGGGCTCGAGGTACTGGCGGACCTGTGCGGCCGACTCCTCCTCGGGCTCGGGCTGGGCCTCGAAGGTGGTCGTCTCGAACGACTCCTGCTCGAACGACTCCCGTTCGAACGGCTCTCGCTCGTAAGGCGCCTGCTCGAACGGCTCCCGCTCGTACGGGGCCTGCTCGTACGGGGCCTGCTCGTGAGGCGCCTGCTCGGGCTCCTCGACGACCGGAGGCGCCGGGTCGGGAGCCTGCACGGGCTCACCGAAGTAGGCGGGCGGCTCCTGGTACGGCGCGGGAGCGGGAGGCAGCGCCGGCACGGCCGTGGACGGCGTCAGCACCTCGTCGCTCAGCGAGCGCGGCGGCGGCGCGTCCCACTCGTCGACCACGAAGTCGTCGACGGGAACGGGCGCCGCGACCGGCGAGGCGCTCCGGCGCGCGTCAAGAAGTTGATCATCCAGGTCGGCAATCTGCTTACGTGCGGGGCGCACCATCACCAACCAGGTGAGCAGTACTCCCGCAACGAAGGACAGCAGGCTCCACAGCCAGACCTGCCCGAAGATGTTCACGGGTAAGCCCCTTCTACGACCACACCGACCCAGCTCACTCGGAAGGGTGAGCACGGCCAAACTACAGTGCCTTTGATGATGCTCCGTCACTACGCCGTTCAGCGCAAATAACGGGTGGAAAGCCCAGCGTAGAGTGGGATTTTGTGCCCCCTCTGACAACCTCGGCCATCACTTCGCCAGAAGTTCACACCCAGGGGCGAGGGCTCACGTACGGCGCACTCGCCTACGTCCTCTGGGGCTTGTTCCCGGCGTACTGGCCACTCCTCGTACCCGCCCAGCCGGTCGAGGTGCTCGCACACCGGATCGTCTGGTCGTTCGTCACGCTCGCCATCGTCGTCATGATCCTCCGACGGTGGCGGCCTTTCCTCGAACTATCAGGAAAAGGCTGGCTGATCGTTACCGCAGCGGCCGTGTTGATCACGGTGAACTGGGGCACCTACATCTACGCGGTCAACAGCCACCACGTCGTGGAAGCGGCGCTCGGCTACTTCATCACGCCACTGGTGAGCGTGGCGCTCGGAATGATCTTCCTGAAGGAACGCGTGCGGTTGCCGCAGACCGTAGCGATCGCTGTGGTGATCGTCGCTGTGATCGTGCTCACCGTCGACTACGGCAGGCTGCCGGTCATCTCGCTGGTCCTGGCCTGTTCGTTCGGCGTCTACGGGCTGCTGAAGAAGAAGGTGCCGCTGGACGCCATCACGAGCCTCACCGCGGAGAGCATCGTGATCGTCCCGTTCGCGTTGATCTACCTGCTCGTCCTGGGCAGCGCGAACACCTTCACCACCGAAGGCACCGGCCACACCCTGCTGATCCTGAGCACCGGCATCGTCACGGCGATCCCGCTGGTGCTGTTCGGCGCGGGCGCGCAACGGATTCCGCTGATCACGATGGGCATGCTGCAGTACCTCGCACCGGTCCTGCAGTTCGCATGGGGCGTCTTCGTCGTGCACGAACCGATGCCGCCCAGCAGGTGGATCGGCTTCGCGCTGGTGTGGCTGGCCCTGGCGATCTTCACGTTCGACGCGCTGAAGAACCGGCGCAAGCAGGCGCTCGCGCCGGTCAGCTGACTATCGGGAGCGCTCCACCACGTAGGTGGCGAGCTCTTCGAGAGCGTCCCGTGCGGCGCACGGAGGCAGCTTGCCCAGCTCCGTGCGGGCGCGGTCCGCGTAGTCGTCGAGGGTCTCGCGGGCCTTGTCCATGCCGGAGGACTTGCGCAGCAGGACCAGGGCCTCGTCCACCAGCTCGTCGTCCGTGATCGGACCCGCCAGCAGCTCGGCCAGGCGTGTCTCGGACGGATCCGCCAGCGCGTAGAGCATCGGCAGCGTCTTCACGCCCTCGCGCAGGTCGGTGCCGGGGGTCTTGCCCGACTCGACGGACGGCGACGCGATGTCGATCACGTCGTCGGAGATCTGGAACGCCGCCCCGATCACCTCGGCGTAGCGGCGCAGCGCGTCCGTCTGCTCCTCGGTCGCGTCGGAGAACATGCCGCCGAACCTGGCCGCGGTGGCGATCAGGACGCCCGTCTTCTCCTCGATCACCTTGAGGTAGTGGGAGATCGGGTCCTCGCCGGGCTTCGGGCCGACGGTCTCGCGCATCTGACCGGTCACCAGGACCGAGAACGTCTCCGCGATGATCCGCGCCGCGTCCGTGCCCAGATCGGCGGTCAGGCGGGATGCGTGGGCGAAGAGGAAGTCGCCGGTCAGGATCGCGATGCTGTTGTCCCACTTGACGTTCGCGGAGACCGCTCCGCGCCGCATGGTCGCCTCGTCCATGACGTCGTCGTGGTAGAGCGTCGCGAGGTGGGTGAGCTCGACCACAGCGGCCGCCTTGATGACCTTTTCCCGGTCCCAGTCGGCGCCGAACTGCGATGCGAGCAGTGTGAAGAGCGGGCGGATGCGCTTCCCGCCCGCCTCCACAAGGTGAAGCGAGGTTTCCGTGACCGGGTGGAACTCGCTCTGCACGACGTCGTGCAGGATGCGCTCCACCTCGGCCAGGCCGTCCTGGACTACCACGGTGAGCACGGGGTCCACCAACGCGAACCCCGGTCCCTCATGCTCGCTACTGGTCACACCAGCAGAGTACGTACACCTAGCTGAGGAAGGAGCCGGTACCCGCCCAATCGAGCACGAACGTGGGCCACAAACCGAGCACCAAGGTCACCACCGCACCCAACGTGATCGCGATCGTGGTGAACGCGCCGGGCACCGTCACGGTCGGGCCGTCCGGAGCCGGGTCGCTGAAGTACATCAGCACGATCACCCGCAGGTAGAAGAACGCCGCGACGGCCGAGGCCACCAGGGCGATCACCACGAGCGGCATCAGGCCGGCCTCGATCGCCGCGCTGAACACGACGAACTTGCCGATGAAGCCGGACGTCAGCGGAATGCCGGCCAGTGCCAGCAACAGGAACGTGAAGGTGGCCGCCACGATCGGCGACCGCTTCGCGAGACCCGCCCACTGCGACAGGTGCGTCGCCTCGCCGTCCGAGTTGCGGACCAGCGACACGACGCCGAACGCGGCGATCGTGGTGAAGCCGTACGCCAGCAGGTAGAACATCGTCGCGCTCACACCCGTGCCGTCCGGCACCAACGCGATCGAGCCGATCAGCAGGAAGCCCGCGTGCGCCACCGAGGAGTACGCGATCATGCGCTTCACGTCGGTCTGGGTGAGGCCGAGGATCGCGCCGATCACCATCGAGACGACCGCGACGCCGTAGAGCACGCCACGCCATTCCCACTGCGTGTTCTCGAACGCCACCGTGAGCACGCGCAGGATGCCGCCGAACGCGGCGACCTTGGTGCACGCGGCCATGAACGCCGTGATCGGCGTCGGCGCGCCCTGGTACACGTCCGGGGTCCAGGAGTGGAACGGGCCGACGGCGGCCTTGAACAGCAGGCCCACCACCAGCAGGCCGAAGCCCGCGAACAGCAGCGTGTCGGAACGGTCCGTGCCGCCGGCGGCGGTCGCGATGGCCGAGAGCTTCACCGAACCCGCGTAGCCGTAGAGCAGAGCCACGCCGTAGAGGAAGAACGCGGACGCGAAAGCACCGAGCAGGAAGTACTTCACGGCCGCTTCCTGCGAGAGCAGGCGACGGCGGCGAGCCAGGCCGCACAGCAGGTACAGCGGCAGCGACAGGACTTCCAGCGCGATGAACATCGTCAGCAGGTCGTTCGAGGCGACGAACGTCATCATGCCGCCGAGCGCGAACAGCGTGAGCGGGAAGACCTCGGTCTGCATGCCGGTCTTCGTCGCCTGCGCGCGGTCCTGCACGGTGCCGGGACGGATCGCGGCCTGGGCCACGAACGCGCCACCCGGCTCCACCGAGCGGTCGGCGATCAACAGCACCGAGCCGAAGCCCAGCACCAGCAACGTGGCCCACAGGAACAGTGCCGGCGAGTCGACCGCGATCGCTCCCGCCAGCGTCGCCACGCCCTGCTCGGGACGCTCCGACGTCGCGTAGAGGATCAGCGAGCCGACCGCACCGACCAGGGTCACGAGCGTGAGCACGAGCTGCACGGCCCACCGCTGGTGCTTGGGCAGCAACGCTTCCAGCAGCACGCTGATGCACGCTGCACCGAGCACGATCAGCAGCGGCGCGATGGCGCCGTAATCGATCTCCGGCGCCTCGATCTGTTGCGCCTGAGCGACGAGAAGGTTCACGTCACTTGCCTTCCTGCACGGTGACCGGGTCGGTCACGCCGACCTCGGTCAGCGTCGCCCCCACAGTCGGGGTGATGACGTCGAGCACCGGCTGCGGGTAGAACCCGAGTGCCAGCACGATGACAACGAGCGGTGCCAGCACGGCGATCTCGCGCTTCGAGAGGTCGCCGATGGCCGTCTTCTTCTCAGGGTCGCCGACGGCTCCCGGACCGGCGGCCGCACCGATCAGCGCGTCGCCACGCAGCGGCCCGGTCATGATCCGCTGGTAGAGCCACAGCACGTAGAGCGCCGCGAGCACCATGCCGACCGTCGCGATGATCGTGAAGACCGGCTGCGTCGGGTACGAGCCGATCAGCACCAGGAACTCCGAGACGAACGAGTTCGTGCCCGGCAGCGACAGCGTGGTCAGACCCGCCAGCAGCAGCATGCCCGAGAGCAGCGGCGCCACCTTCGACATGCCGCCGTAGTCGGAGATCAGCGACGAACCACCGCGCGCGATCACCATGCCGATCACGAGGATCAGCATGCCGGTCGAGATCGAGTGGTTGAGCATGTACGACACCGAGCCCACGCCTGCCTGCGACGTGAACGAGAAGATGCCGAGCGCGATGAAGCCGAAGTGGGCGATCGACACGTAGGCCAGGAACCGCTTCATGTCCCGCTGGCCAGTGGCGAGCAGCGATCCATAAAGGACACCGGCCACCGCGAGCACGAGCACGAACGGCGCCAGGTTCTTGGACGCCTCCGGGAACATCGGCAGCAGGTAGCGCAGCATGCCGAACGTGCCGACCTTGTCCAGGATGCCGACGACGATCACCGTGACGCCGATGGGCGCCTCGGCCGCGGCGTCGGGCAGCCAGGTGTGGAACGGCACGAGCGGCGCCTTGATCGCGAACGCCAGGAAGAAGCCGAGGAACAACCAGGTCTGCGTAGTCGTGTCGGCGTCGCGGACCACGGTCACCAGGGTCGCCCAGTCGAACGTGCCCTTGCCCAGCTCGTCCGACGCCATCGCGTACGCGCCGATGGCGGAGGCCAGCATGATCAGGCCGCCGAGGAACGAGTAGAGGAAGAACTTGACCGCCGCGTACTGCCTGCGCGCGCCGCCGTAGCCGCCGATCAGGAAGTACATCGGGATCAGCATGACTTCGAAGAGCACGTAGAACAGGAAGACGTCGGTGGCGGCGAACACCGCGACCGTCACGGCCTCCTGGATGAGGATCAGCGAGAGGTACCCGCCCTGCGAACGGCCGGCGGGCAGCTTCTCCGTCCAGCCGGCACCGATCACCAGCGGGATCAGCAGCGCGATGACCGCGATCATCACCAGCGCGATGCCGTCGATGCCGAACTGCAGCCGCACGCCGAACGCCGGGATCCAGTCCACGCCGGCGGCGAGCTGGATGCGGTCGCCGTTCGGGTCGTAGGCCGTCCACAGCAGAACTGCGAGCACGAGCTCGACGAGCGAGAAAGCCAGCGCGACGAGCTTGGCCTTCCTGTCGTCCTTGCGCAGGAACGCCACCACCAGCGCGCCGACCAGCGGCACCACCAGCAGTGCGATCAGAACCCAGGTCACGAGAACCTCACCACCAGGAGCGCCCCGAGCACGAAGATCGAGCCCAGCAGCATGGACAGTGCGTAGGAGCGGACGAACCCGGTCTGCAGCCTGCGCAACCGGCCGGAGCTACCGCCGAGCAGCGCCGCGGTCCCGTTGACCAGACCGTCGACGCCCTTCAGGTCGAGGAACACCAGCGCGCGGGTGAGCCAGGTGCCCGGCCGCGCGAAGAGGGCCTCGTTCAGTGCGTTGCCGTAGAGGTCCGCACGGGCCGCGCGCACCGGGAACGACACCCGCGCCGGCCGCTCGACCGGCTGCTTGCCGCGGCCGAAGAGCAGGAACGCGAGGCCGGCGCCGACCAGCGAGAGCGCGACCGTCAGGATCCCGACCATGCCGTGCGACAGGACGCCGTGCGACTCCTGCAGCTCACCGAGCGACGGCTCCAGCCACCCGGCCAGACGCCCGCCCGAGGAGAGGAACCAGCCACCGGCCACGGACCCGACCGCCAGGATGATCATCGGGATGGTCATCGTCAGCGGGGACTCGTGCGGCTTGTAGTCGTTGCCGTTCTCCGCCTTCAGTTCCTTCCAGCGGGGCTTGCCCAGGAAGACCAGGATCAGCAGGCGCGTCATGTAGAACGCGGTCAGCGCGGCACCGAGCAGTGCGACACCGCCGAAGACGTACCCGCGCCAGCCCTCCGCGCCGAACGCCGCCGCGATGATGGCGTCCTTCGAGAAGTAGCCCGCGAACGGCGGGATGCCGATCAGCGCGAGGTAACCGAGCGTCCAGGTGACGAAGGTGATCGGCAGGAACTTGTAGAGCCCGCCCATCCGGCGGATGTTGCCCTCGTCGTTCATGCCGTGCATGACCGAACCGGCACCGAGGAAGAGCCCGGCCTTGAAGAAGCCGTGCGTCAGCAGGTGCATGATGCCGAGCGCGTACCCGATCGGGCCGAGGCCCACCGCCAGGATCATGTAACCGATCTGCGAGACCGTCGAGTACGCCAGGACCTTCTTGAAGTCGTCGTAGGCGCAACCGATGATGCAACCGATCAGCAGCGTGACACCACCGATGATCATCACGACCAGGCGGCCGTCCGCGCTCAGGTTGTAGAGCGGGTTGGAGCGGGCGATCAGGTACACACCCGCGGTGACCATCGTCGCCGCGTGGATCAGGGCGGACACCGGGGTCGGGCCGGCCATCGCGTCCGGCAACCAGGCCTGGAGCGGGAACTGACCGGACTTGCCGCAGGCGCCCAGGAGCAGCAGCAGCGTGATCGCGAGGACCTCGGCCGAGGAGAACTCGCCGACGCGGCTGAAGACCTCGGTGTACTGCGTCGTCCCGAGCCGGTTGAACATCAGGAAGATCGCGATGGCGAGGCCCAGGTCACCGACGCGGTTCATCAGGAAGGCCTTCTTGGCCGCCGATGCCGCCTCGGGCTTGTACTGGTACCAGCCGATCAGCAGGTACGAGGCGAGACCGACGCCCTCCCAGCCGAAGTACAGGGTCACGAAGCCGTTGCCCAGCACCAGCAGGAGCATCGCGGACACGAAGAGGTTGAGGTAGGCGAAGAACTTCCGCCTGCCTTCCTCGTGCGCCATGTAGCCGACCGAGTAGATGTGGATCAGCGAGCCCACACCGGTGATCAGCAGCACGAACGTGAGCGACAGCGGGTCGATCCGCAGTCCGAACTCGACGGTCAGCGCGTTGACGTCGATCCAGTCCCACAGCTTCAGGTTCTGGACGCGGCCCTCGGGGTTCGAGACTCCGAGCGTCGAGAAGAACAGCGCGAGCGCGTAGCCGAACGACGCCAGCAGCGTGGCGCTGCCGAGCAGGTGGCCCCACTTGTCGGCGCGCCTGCCACTGACCAACAGCACCACCGCACCGAACGCGGGCAGCGCGAGCAACAACCAGGCGAAGCTCGCGACCCCGCTGGCGACAACAGGTTCCGTCACCGGTGACCCCTCAGTACTTCAGCAGGTTCGAGTCGTCGACCGAGGCCGAGCGACGCGTCCGGAAGATGGACATGATGATCGCGAGGCCGACGACGACCTCCGCCGCGGCGACGACCATCACGAAGAACGCCATCACCTGACCGTCGAGCGAGCCGTTGATCCGCGCGAACGTCACGAGGCTCAGGTTGACCGCGTTGAGCATGAGCTCGACGCACATGAAGACCACGATGGCGTTGCGGCGCACCAGAACGCCGACGGCGCCGATGCTGAACAGCAGTGCCGACAGCAGCAGGTAGTACGTGGGAGTCACGACTCACTTCCCTTGAGCGCGTGCGAGTCCGGCTGGTGCCCGGTGCCGGCCACGTCGGCGACGTCGTCCGCGAGCGTCGACCTGTCGGTCGCCTCGATGACGTCGAACAGCGACTCCTCCGACACGCTGCCGTCGGGCAGCAGAGCGGGGGTGGCCACCGAGTTGGCGGTGGCGAAGACGCCGGGGCCGGGCAGCGAGCCGACGCGGCTGCCGTCCTGGAAGCGCTCCTCGACGAGTTCCTTCTGCGTCTTCTTGGCGGGCTTCCCGTCGCGGCCGACGAAGGCCAGGATCATCGCGCCGAGGGCGGCGGTGATCAACAGGGCCGACGTGAGCTCGAACGCGAACAGGTACTCCGTGAAGAGCTTCGTGCCGAGGTTGACGACGTTGCCGCCGTTGGTCGTGTTCGCCTCCGCCAGACCGCGGGGCTCGACCGACGTCAGCGCGCGGGCGACGGAGCCGACCATCAGGACGGCGAACCCGATGCCGAGCAACGCGGCCGCGAGTCGCTGGCCGCGGATGACCTCGACGACCGAGTCCGAACTGTCGCGGCCGACCATCATCAGCACGAACAGGAACAGCATCATGATCGCGCCGGTGTAGACGATGATCTGAACGAAGCCGAGGAACGGCGCCTGCTGGACCATGTACAGCACACCGAGGCTGAGCATCGTCACGACGAGCCACAGCGCGGAGTGCACCGCGTTGCGCGCGAAGAGCATGCCGAGCGCACCGGCCAGCGCGAGCGGACCGAGCACCCAGAACGCGATCGTCTCGCCGGTGGTGACGGTGTCGACCACGCGCTGCACGGGCTCCGGCTGCTGCGCGATGAACGTAAGGAGGTTCACTGCTGAGCCTCCTTCGCCAGGCGCGGCCCGTTCACGTAGTAGTCCTGCTCGGTCTCGCCGAGCCGCATCGGGTGCGGCGGCTGCTCCATGCCGGGCAGCAGCGGGGCGAGCAGGTCCTCCTTGGTGAAGATCAGGTCCTGGCGGTTGTCGTCGGCGAGCTCGTACTCGTTCGTCATCGTGAGCGAACGGGTCGGGCAGGCCTCGATGCACAGGCCGCAGCCGATGCAGCGCAGGTAGTTGATCTGGTAGTCGGCACCGAAGCGCTCACCGGGCGAGAAGCGCGCCTCGTCGGTGTTGTCGCCACCCTCGACGAAGATCGCGTCCGCCGGGCAGGCCCACGCGCACAGCTCGCAGCCGACGCACTTCTCCAGGCCGTCCGGATGCCGGTTCAGCTGGTGACGGCCGTGGAACCGCGGCGCGGTCACCTTCTTGACCTCGGGGTACTCCTCCGTCACCACCTTCTTGAACATGGTGCCGAAGGTGACGCCGAAGCCTTTCAGGGACTCGAACATCCCTACTCAGCCTCCTTACCGGTGGTGACGGCTGCCTTGTCCGCGGGGATGTTGGCGACCTTGACCTTGCGTTTGGGCGCGGCCTTGGGAACGACGAGGTCGAGCGGCGGCACGGGGAAGCCGGAGCCCGCGAGCGGAACGCCCTTGGTGTCCTGGACCTTCTTGTCCGGCAGCAGGAACGAGACCAGCAGCACGAGGCCGACGACCACTCCGAGCGCGATGAGCCGCTGCGCCGTGGAGAGCTGCTGGATCGCACCGGTGCGGATGACCGCGACGGCCATGATCCAGACGAGGCTGGTCGGGACCAGCACCTTCCAGCCCAGCTTCATGAACTGGTCGTAGCGCAGGCGGGGAAGCGTGCCGCGCAGCCAGATGAAGAGGAACAGGAAGCCCAGCGTCTTGCCGATGAACCAGAGCAGGCCCCACCAGCCGGTGTTCATGAACTCACCGCTCCACGGGGCGTGGTAGCCGCCGAGGAAGAGCGTGGTGGCCATCGCCGAGAGGGTGACCATGTTGACGTACTCGGCGAGGAAGAACAGCGCGAACTTCAGCGAGCTGTACTCCGTGTGGAAACCACCGACCAGTTCCGACTCGGCCTCGGGGAGGTCGAACGGCGCGCGGTTGGTCTCACCGACCATCGACACCACGAAGATGACGAAGCTCGGGAACAGCAGGATGCCGAACCAGCCCGGCAGCACGCCGAGCACGGTGGTCGCCTGCGCTCCCACGATGTCGCCGGTCGACAGCGAGCCGGTGAACATGATCACCGCGACGACCGACAGGCCCAGCGCGATCTCGTAGGAGATCACCTGCGCTGCCGCGCGCAGTGAGCTCAGCAGCGGGTACGGCGAGCCCGAGGCCCAGCCGGACAGCACGATGCCGTAGACGCCGATCGAGGAGCAGGCCAGCACCACGAGCACGCCGACCGGGAGGTCGACGAGCTGCAGCGCGGTCTGCTCGCCGAACAGGCTGACCTCGCCCGCGAGCGGGATCACCGAGAACGCGAGGAACGCGGGGATGCAGGAGATCACCGGGGCGAGGAAGAACACCCACTTGTCCGCGAGGACCGGGCGGATGTCCTCCTTGAAAGCGAGCTTCAGGCCGTCCGCGAGCGACTGCAGCCAGCCGTTCGGGCCGACCCGGTTGGGGCCGGGACGCTGCTGCATCCGCGCGACGACCTTGCGCTCCCAGTTGATCATGAACAGGGTCATGACCACGAGGAACGCGAAGATCGCGACGACCTTGACCAGGATCAGCCAGAACGGGTCGTCCGCGAGGAGCTTGGCGGTCTCGCCGATCTCCGCCGCGTAGAGGTGCTGGGTCATGACTTCACCCCAAAGGAAGTTCCTCCGCTGACGGAGACGATCGAGCCGTGGCCCGCGCCGAGAGTGGCCCGGACGGTCACGTCACCCGAGTTGGTGGGCAGCCAGATGACGCCCTCGGGCAGGTCGTCGGTCTCGACCGGGAGCGTGATCGCGCCTCGGTCGGTGGAGACCGTCACGTAGCCGCCGGTCTCCAGCCCGAACTGCTGCGCGGTGGCCTCGGCGACCTTCGCGACGACCGGGCGGGCCGTACCGGCGAGGTGCGGCTCGTCCACCTGCAGCGAGCCGTTGCCGATCAGGCGGTGCCACGTGGCGAGCACGGCCTTGCCGGGACCGGCCGGGGTCTGCAGCGGCGCGGCGACGTTGAGCGAGGAACCGCTCGGCGTGCCCTCGCCCAGCCGGGCCAGGTCGGCGGCCGAGGCGGCGGGCGTCTGCGTGAACAGGTCCGCGTCCATCTCCACCGCGAGGGTGTCGAGCACGCGGCAGTCCGGCAGGGCGCTGGTGCCGTCGAGGGTCGTGCCGAACTCGCGGCGGCGGCCCTCCCAGTTGAGGTAGCTGCCGGCCTTCTCGACCGCCGGGGCGATCGGGAGCACGACGTCCGCGTGCGCGGTGACCGCGCTCGGCCGCAGCTCCAGGCTCACGATGAAACCGGCCCCTGCCAACGCCTTCTCCGCGAGTCGCGGGTCCGGCAGGTCGAACGGGTCGACGCCGCCGACCAGCAGGCCGGACAGCTCGCCGTTCGCGGCGGCTTCGAGGATGCCCGTGGTGTCACGGCCGGGCGTCGCGGGCAGCGAACCCTCCTCGACGCCCCAGGTCCGCTCGACCTCGGTGCGCGCCACGGCGTTCGCGACGTGACGACCGCCGGGCAGCAGGTTCGGCGTGGCACCGACCGCGAGCGCGCCGCGCTCACCGGCACGGCGGGGAATCCACGCGACCTGAGCGCCCGTGCGCTCGGCCAGGCGGGCCACCGCGGTGAACGCGCCGGGGATCGCGGCGGCGCGTTCGCCGACCAGGATCACCGCACCGGGCTTGGACAGCAGCTCGACGACGTCGGAAGCGTGCTCCGGCAACGCGTTGATGGCGTTCGCCTCGGCACCGGGCACGCAGGCGAGCAGCGTGCCGAACGTCTTCTCCACGGCCGGGGTCGTGAACTGGCCGAGGTGGAAGACCTTCGTGGTGCCCTTGCGAGCGGACTTGCGCAGGCGCAGGAAGACGATCGGCGCTTCCTCCTCGGGCTCGAACGCGACCAGCAGCGCGGCCGGTGCCTTTTCGATGCCCTGGAAGGTGACGCCGTTGTCCGGGTTCGTGAACACCGTGGTGCCGGAGAGGAACTCCAGCTCCTCGGCGCTGTGCGGCCGGGCGCGGAAGTCGATGTCGTTGGTGTGCAACGCGATCCGGGCGAACTTCGAGTACGCGTAGGCGTCCTCGACGGTCAGCCGGCCACCGGTGAGGACACCGACGCCGTTCGCGTCCCGTGCCGCCGCCAGACCGGCCGCCGCGACCTGCAGCGCCTCGGTCCAGGACGACTCGCGCAGTTCGCCGCTCTCCGCGTCACGGACCATCGGCCGCTTGATGCGGTCGTCGGCGGTGGCGTAGCGGAAGGCGAACCGGCCCTTGTCGCAGATCCACTCCTCGTTGACCTGCGGGTCGTCGCCGGCGAGCTTGCGCTGCACCTTGCCGCGTCGCCAGTCGGTGCGCTCGGCGCAACCCGACGAGCAGTGCTCGCAGACGCTCGGCGTCGACACGAGGTCGAACGGCCGGGCGCGGAAGCGGTAGGCCGCGGACGTGAGAGCACCGACCGGGCAGATCTGGATGGTGTTGCCGGAGAAGTACGACTGGAACGGCTTGTCCTGCGCCACACCGATCTGCTGCTGCGAGCCGCGCTCGAGCAGTTCGATGAACGGGTCGCCGGCGATCTGCGCGGAGAACCGGGTGCAGCGCTGGCAGAGCACGCAACGTTCGCGGTCGAGCAGCACCTGCGTGGAGATGTTGATCGGCTTCGGGAACGTCCGCTTGTGCTCGTGGAAGCGGGAGTCGCTGCGGCCGTGGGCGATCGCCTGGTTCTGCAGCGGGCACTCACCGCCCTTGTCGCAGACCGGGCAGTCCAGCGGGTGGTTGATGAGCAGCAGCTCCATCACACCCTGCTGGGCCTTGTCCGCGACGGGCGACGTCAGCTGGGTCTTCACGACCATGCCGTCCGCGACCGTCATCGTGCAGGAGGCCTGCGGCTTCGGCATCGGCCGGCCGCCCATCTCCACCTCGACGAGACACTGGCGGCAGGCGCCCGCGGGCTCCAGCAACGGGTGGTCGCAGAAACGCGGGATGACCGTGCCGAGGCGCTCGGCCGTGCGGATCAGCAACTCGCCCTTGGGCGCGACTACGGTTTCGCCATCGATGACGAGCTTGACGTGTCCTTCTGGGACAACGACTTCGGCTTCGGTGGGCTTGTCAGGCGCGATGGTCATGCGTTCGCTCCAGCCAGGACCTTGGAGTTCGTGTCGCACAACGCGAGGAACTCGTCCTTGAAGTACTTGATGCCACTGGTGATCGGGCTGACGGCACCGTCACCGAGCGCGCAGAACGAGCGGCCGAGGATGTTGTCGCAGACGTCGAGCAACGTGTCGATGTCGCTCGCCGTCCCGTTGCCGGCCACCATCCGCTGCAGGATCTGCACGAGCCAGTACGTGCCCTCGCGGCACGGCGTGCACTTGCCGCACGACTCGTGCTTGTAGAACTCCGTCCACTTCATGACGGCCCACGGCACGGACACGGTCTCGTTGAAGATCTGCAGGGCGGTGGTGCCCAGCATCGAACCGGCCTCGGCGGCGCCCTCGAAGTCCAGCGGCACGTCGAGGTGCTCGGCGGTGAACATCGGCGTGGACGAGCCACCCGGCGTCCAGAACTTCAGCGGGATGCCGTCCTTCATGCCACCGGCCATGTCGAGCAGCTGCCGGAGCGTGGTGCCCATCGGCGCCTCGTACTGGCCGGGCCGCGTCACGTGACCGGACAGCGAGAAGATCTTCGGACCGGGCGAGCGGTCGCGACCCATCTCGCGGAACCAGTCGGCGCCACCGTTGACGATGAAGGGAACCGAGGCGATGGTCTCGACGTTGTTCACCACGGTGGGCGACGCGTAGAGGCCCGAGGTCGCGGGGAACGGCGGCTTGAGCCGGGGCTGGCCGCGCTTGCCCTCCAGCGAGTCGAGCAGCGCGGTCTCCTCGCCGCAGATGTACGCGCCGGCGCCGGCGTGGATCACCACGTCGAGGTCGAACCCGCTGCCGAGGATGTCCTTGCCCAGGTAGCCCTTGGCGTACGCCTCGCGCACCGCCGCGTTGAGGCGGCGGATGCAGTGCAGGACCTCGCCGCGGACGTAGATCGCCGCGAAGTTCGCGCGGATCGCGAACGACGTGATGATCACGCCCTCGATCAGCGAGTGCGGGTCCGCCATCATCAGCGGGATGTCCTTGCAGGTGCCGGGCTCGCCCTCGTCGGCGTTGATGACGAGGTAGTGCGGCTTGCCGTCGCCCTGCGGGATGAAGCCCCACTTCATGCCGGTGGGGAACCCCGCGCCGCCGCGGCCGCGCAGTCCGGAGTCCTTGCACTGCTGGATGAGCTGGTCCGGGTGGGCCGTCAGCGCCTTGGGCAGGGCGGTGTAGCCACCGGTGCGCTCGTAGGTCTCGATGGTCCAGGACTTGGGCTCAGTCCAGCGCTTGGTGAGAACGGGAGTCAGCGGGTCAACCATGGTTCCCCTACTTCTTTTCCGGCAGGGCAGGGAACTCGGCGTTCTTGGGAGTCGCGGGAGCGTCCCAGCCGCGTTCCTTGGCGATCTGCGCACCGGCCAGCGTCTCCGGCGCCGCCGACGGGCCGTCGAGGTCGGCGTCGCGACCCTCGAAGAACCCGGCGAGCTGGAGCTCGGCCTGCTTGAAGTCGGTGAGCGGCGCGCCGCGCGTCGGGGCGGGCTTGTCCCCCGACTGCAACGCCTTCACGAGTCCCAGCGCCTTGTCCGGCGTCTGGTTGTCGTAGAACTCGTAGTTGACCTGGAGCACCGGGCCGAGGTCGCACGCGGCGAGGCACTCGGCGTGCTCCAGCGTGATCGAGCCCGGCGTGCCCGGCTCGCCCGCGGTCTCCTCGTGGCCGACACCGAGGTGGCTCTTGAGCGTCGAGTAGATCTCGTCGCCGCCCAAGGCCGCGCAGAGCGTGTTCGTGCACACGCTGACGAGGTGCTCACCGCACGGACGGCGCTTGTACATCGTGTAGAACGTCGCGACCGCGCTGACCTCGGCCTCGCTCAGGTCGAGCTGTCCGGCGCAGAACCGGATGCCGTCCTGGGAGACGTAGCCCTCGACCGACTGCACGAGGTGCAGCATCGGCAGCAGCGCGCTGCGGGCCTGCGGGTAGCGGGCGACGATCGCCTGCGCGCGGTCCACAGTGGACTGGTCGAAAGCGGTTTCCTGTGCCTGAGTCATCGGTCGCAACCACCCATCACGGGGTCGATCGAGGCGACGGACGCGATCACGTCGGCGACCATGCCGCCCTCGCACATCGCGGGCATCGACTGGAGGTTCACGAAGCTTGGTTCGCGCAGGTGCACGCGCATCGGCCTGGTGCCGCCGTCGGAGACCATGTGGTAGCCGAGCTCACCGCGCGGCGACTCGACCGGCACGTACACCTGGCCCGCCGGCACCTTGAAGCCCTCGGTCACCAGCTTGAAGTGGTGGATCAGGGACTCCATGGACTGGCCCATGATCTTGCGGACATGCTCGAGCGAGTTGCCCATGCCGTCGCTGCCGATCGTGAGCTGGGCCGGCCACGCGATCTTCGCGTCCTCGACCATCACCGGACCGGTCGGCAGGCTCTTCACGACCTGCTTGATGATCCGCAGCGACTGGTGCATCTCCTCGAGCCGCAGCAGGTACCGCGCGAAGCAGTCCGCCGCGTTCGAGGTCGGCACGTCGAACTGGTAGTTCTCGTAGCCGCAGTACGGCTCGACCTTGCGCAGGTCCCAGGCGAGGCCCGCGGAACGCAGGATCGGGCCGGTGATGCCGAGTGCGAGGCACGCGTCGACGGGCAGGTAACCCACGCCCGCCATGCGGTTGCGCCAGATCGGCTGACCGGTGAGCAGCTTGTCGTAGTCCGGCAGCCGCTTTTCCATGATCTTGACGAACGCGGTGATCTTCTCGACCGCGTCGTCCGGCAGGTCCTGCGCGAGACCGCCGGGACGGATGAACGCGTGGTTCATCCGCAGGCCGGTGAGGTGCTCCAGCAGGTGCAGGGCCTCCTCACGCTCGCGGAAGCCGGAGGTCATGCCGGTGAGGGCACCGAGCTCCATGCCGCCGGTGGCGAGCGCGACGAGGTGCGAGCTGATGCGGTTGATCTCCATCAGCAGCACGCGGATGGCCTGCGCCTTGTCCGGCACCGTGACGCCGAGCAGCTTCTCGACGCCCATGCAGTACGCGGCCTCGTGGTGCAGCGGCGCGAGGTAGTCGGTGCGCGTGACGAACGTGACGCCCTGCACCCAGTTCCGGTACTCGACGTTCTTCTCGATACCGGTGTGCAGGTAGCCGATCACGCTGCGGGCGTGGGTGACCGTCTCGCCCTCGAGCTCCAGGACCAGGCGGAGCACGCCGTGGGTCGAGGGGTGCTGCGGGCCGAGGTTCATGACGATGCGCTCGTCGTGGACCGCGTCCGCGAGCACCTCGTCCCAGTCGCCGCCGGTCACCGTGTAGACGGTGCCCTCGGTGGTCCTGCGCGACTCCGCGATCTCCGCCTCAGCGCGCGCACGGGTGGTGTCGACGTCGTCCGTGCTGTCGCTGCCGGTCGCACTGGTGTCGGTGCCGGTGGTGACGTCCGAAAGCCGCTCGGTCATGAGTAGGACCGCCTCTGGTCCGGCGGAGGAATCTCCGCGCCCTTGTACTCCACCGGGATGCCACCCAGCGGGTAGTCCTTGCGCTGGGGGTGTCCGTCCCAGTCGTCCGGCATGAGGATGCGGGTCAGTCCGGGGTGACCGTCGTAGATGATCCCGAACATGTCCCAGGTCTCGCGCTCCTGCCAGTCCGCCGTCGGGTAGACGTCGATCAGGCTCGGCACGTGCGGGTGCTCGACGTCGACCGCGACCTCCAGCCGGATGCGGCGGCGGTACGTCATCGACGTGAGGTGCGTGACCGAGTGCAGGCGCTGCGGCACGTCGGCGCCGTAGTCCACACCGGACACCGAGCTGCAGAGCTCGAAGCGCAGGGACGGGGTGTCGCGGCAGATGCGCGCGACCTCCAGCAGCGTCTCCGGCCTGAGGTAGAAGGTGATCTCGCCGCGGTCGACCGTCACCTGCTGCACCGTGTCGGCGGGCAGGCCCTTGTCGGCGATCGAGGCGAACAGCTCGTCCGCGACCTCGTCGAACCAGCCGCCGAACGGGCGCTCGGCGGGCGCCGACACGTGCGCGGGCAGGCGCAGACCGCCGAAGCCCGACGTGTCACCGGAGCCGGAGACGCCGAAGAGACCCTGGCGCTCCTTGCCCGCGAAGATCGGCGCCTTGGCTTCGGCGCCGTTGGTTTCGAGGCCCTCGACAGCGCGCTGGGCGCTGGAGTGCTCTCCCCCTGGCTCGGTCACTTCTTCCTCGCAAAACGCTCGGACGACGGGATGAGATCGGTGCGGTAGCCCGAGTCGGCGAGAGCCTTGGCGCGCACGGCGCCCAGCGGCTCGTCCATGATCTTGGCGTGGATCTTGAGGATCGCGTCCATCAGCATCTCCGGCCGCGGCGGGCAGCCCGGCAGGTACATGTCGACGGGTACGACGTGGTCGACGCCCTGCACCACCGCGTAGTTGTTGAACATGCCGCCAGTGCTGGCGCACACGCCCATGGCCAGCACCCAGCGCGGCTCGGGCATCTGGTCGTAGATCTGCCGCAGCACCGGCGCCATCTTGTTGGTGACGCGGCCGGCCACGATCATCAGGTCCGCCTGGCGCGGTGAGGCCCGGAAGACCTCCATGCCGAAGCGGGCCAGGTCGTACCGCGGACCACCCGTCGTCATCATCTCGATGGCGCAGCAGGCCAGGCCGAAGGTGGCAGGCCAGAGCGAGGACTTGCGGGTCCAGTTGACCAGCTTCTCGACGCTGACCAGCAGGATGCCGTTCGGGAGCTTCTCCTCGAGACCCATGACTTCCTCAGTTCCAGTCGAGGCCGCCGCGACGCCACACGTAGACGTACGCGAAGCCGACCGTGGCGACGAACAGGACGATCTCCACCAGCCCGAACAGGCCGAGCTTGTCGGCCGCTACGGCGAACGGGTAGAGGAAGACCATTTCGATGTCGAACAGGATGAACAGCATCGCCGTCAGGTAGTAGGCGACGGGCATGCGCCCACTGCCCACGACCGGCTGCGGGCTCGGCTCGATGCCGCACTCGTACGCGTCGAGCTTCGCCTTGTTGTAGCGGCGCGGTCCGATGTAGGGAGCCGCGGTCACCGAGAACAGTGCGAACGCCCCGGCGAGCGCGAACATCAATACGAGGGGGAGGTAAGGGTCAAGCACGCTCCGTCGTCCTTTCCTCGCGGTCGCCCGCACCCTAAGGGTGTTGTTGCACGGCGCGTTTGTTAGGCGAACCTAACAAACGCTTGTGAAACAGTTCACAAGCTTGATCACACTGTTGTGAAGTGATTCACAAGGTCGCAGGCCAGTGTAGAACGCCTGTAAATGACGTGGATCACAGGGTCTGACCAGGGGGTTTAACATGCCCGACACATACGAAACGGCACCGGCTCGTATTGAGCCGGTGCCGTCCCCTATTCGGAGTAATTCAGGCGCTGGGAGCGAGCTTCGTGGCGGCCACGATGAGGCGGTCCATTGAGTCGCCGTCCTTGGGGTCGTAGAGGCCCGCGAGTAGCTTGAGCACGAGTTTCATCAGGCGTTTCCGCGGCATTCCGTACTTCGTTGCGGTCCGCATGATCGCCGGGTTACCGATGAGCTTCGAGAAGACGTTCCCGAGCCGGTAGTAACTGCCGAGCGCTTCCTCGATGCGAACCGGGTAGCCGTGCAGCGCCCGTTCACGGTTGACGCCGGTGCGCGCGAGGGCCTGGACGATCGACTCGGACGCGATCTTCGCCGACTCCATGGCGTAGCCGATGCCCTCGCCGTTGAACGGGTTGACCATGCCGCCGGCGTCGCCGACCAGGACGAGCCCGGCACGGTAGTGCGGCTTGCGGTTGAGGCCCATCGGCAGCGCCGCGCCGCCGATCCGGCTCGTCGCGTTCTCCTCGCGGAAGCCCCACTCCTCCGGCGTGCCGTCCAGCCAGCTGCGCAGAAGCTGCCGGTAGTCGGTGGTGCCGTAGGCCTTCGACGTGCTGAGAATGCCCAGACCGACGTTCACGCTGCCGTCGCCCATGCCGAAGATCCAGCCGTAGCCGGGCAGCAACTGCCCGTCCGGCGCCCACAGCTCGAGGTGCGACTCGAGGTAGTCGTCCTTGGTGCGCGGGCTGTTGTAGTAGCGGCGGACCGCCACGCCCATCGGCTTGGCGTCGTCCTTCTGCAGGCCGATGCTCAGTGCCAGGCGTGCTGACACACCGTCACAACCGACGACGATGGGGGCCCTGTAGGTGACCGGGTTCTTTTCCGGTCCCTGCTTCGCCTCCACGCCCACAACACGGCCGTTCTCGACGATGGCCTTGGTGACCGTCGTGTGCTCGTGCATGCGCGCGCCGGCGGCCTTCGCGGCGTTCGCGAGCATCTCGTCGAAGTCCAGGCGGGGACGCACGACGCCGTAGTTCGGGAAGGTGGCCAGGTCCGGCCAGTCCAGCTCCATCGTCACGCCACCACCCACGACGCGGAGACCCTTGTTGTGGAGCCAGCCGTTGCTCTCGCGGGTGTCGATGCCCAGGTCGATGAGCTGCTTGACGCCCCGGGGCGTGAGGCCGTCGCCGCAGACCTTCTCCCTCGGGAAGGTGCTCTTCTCCAGGAGGAGGACGTCGAGGCCCGCCCTGGCGAGGTAGGTGGCCGCGGTCGAGCCCGCCGGTCCAGCACCCACTACGATGACGTCGGCGTCCTCGTTGATCCCGCGCCTGCTCATCCAGACTCCCTGCGTGTACCGGTCACAGCTTCTGCTGGCGACTCTAACCGGAGGTTGCTGAGGGTTCCGGGGGCTGGGGTTGCCGGGGGGCGGGTGGTTGCCGTTCCGGCGGCGGGGTCGTCTGGCGTGCCGGCCGTCGCCCTGCCCTGTGAGCGGGTTACGACTCGGCGGGCTCTTCGGCCTTCGGCTTGGGCTTGGTCGCGCGGTGCAGGGCCACCATGCCGCCGGTCAGGTTGAACCAGGCCACGTCCTCCCAGCCCGCCTGCGAGATGAGCTCGCCGAGCGTGCGCTGGTCCGGCCAGGTCGCCATCGACTCCGACAGGTACGAGTAGGCGGCGGGGTTCGAGGACACGAACCTCGCGATGAGCGGGAGCAGTTTGAGCAGGTAGCGCATGTAGACGAAGCGGAACGGCTTCCAGACCGGCGTCGAGACCTCGCAGATGACCATGCGGCCGCCCGGCTTGGTGACGCGCGCCATTTCGCGCAGGGCCACCACGGTGTCGCTGAAGTTGCGGATGCCGAAGGACACCGTGACGGCGTCGAAGGAGTTGTCCTTGAAGGGCAGGCGCAGGGCGTCCGCGGCCACCTTCGGGACTCGGCGGTGGGCGCCCGAGGCGAGCATGCCGACGGAGAAGTCCGCGGCGACGCACCAGGCGCCGGACTCGGCGTACTGGACGGTGGAGACCGCGGTGCCGGCGGCCAGGTCGAGGACCTTCTCGTTCGGGCGGGCGTCGAGGACGCGCCTGCTCCACTCCCGCCAGCGGCGGTCGAAGCCCAGCGTCATGACCGAGTTCGTCCGGTCGTAGCCCTTGGCCACGCCGTCGAACATCTCGGCTACCTCGCGGGGGTTCTTGTCCAGGCCGGCTCGCGACATGACTAAAGACTAAGTCAGCCTGGCTGAGATCTTCTTCAGGGCACCTTCAGGGCGGTGAGCATGCCGTCGACCGCCGCGTGCCACGGGTACTCCTCGGCGCGGGCCCGTGCGGCCTCCCGGGAACCCGATTCCAGCAGGTGCCGGGCGGCCGAGGCGAAGGCGGGAGCGTCGTCGGAGACGGCCGCGCCGCAGGACGGCTGGACGATCTCCTTCAGGGCGCTGCTCCTGCTGACGACGACCGGGGTGCCGCTGGCCAGGGCCTCCAGGGCGGCCAGGCCGAACGTCTCGTGCGGGCCCGGTGCGAGCGACAGATCCGCCGAGGCGAGCAGGGAGGCCACGTCGAGGCGTGAGTTCACGAAGCCCAGGAACGTCACCGGCAGGCCCGCCGCGCGCTTTTCGAGGAACGAGCGGCGCGGGCCGTCGCCGGCGATCACCAGGCGTGCGGAGTGGCCCTGTTCGTGGAGTTCGGCCAGGGTGTCGACGGAGCGTTCGACGTGCTTCTCCGGCGACAAGCGTCCACAGTGGATGAGCAGGTTGTCCTTGCCCTGCAACAGGTCCTGCCGCAACGAGGCGGAGTGGCGCGTGGGGGTGAACGTGGCCAGGTCGACGCCCAGCGGTACCTGGGTGACGTTCGTGGCGCCGATGCGGTCGAACTCCTCGCGGGCGAACGCCGTCGTGCAGACGACGGTGTCGTAGGAGGCGGCCATGCGGCGGTTCGCCCAGTCGGCGCCGCGTTCGGCCGGGGTGGCGGGCAGCACGAACCGGAGCAGGCGGTCCAGGCGTTCGTGGGAGATCACGACGTTCGGGATGCCGCGTTCGCTCGCCCACGCGCCCATGCCGCGCAGGGTGAGCCGGTCGGAGACCTCCAGGCGGTCGGGCCTCAGGTGTTCCACCAGCGACTTGACCCGCCACGGGTCCACCACCCGGTAGCCGCCGGTGTAGGGGACCTGCACCGCGGGCAGGGTGATCCGGCGCACTCCGCCGGGCAGTTCCTCGTCGGCGTGGCGGTCGCCCGGCACGACGAGCACCACCTCGTGGCCCTCCTGCGCGTAACCGGTGCCCAGGTGGTGCAGCGCCGTGCGGAGGCCGCCCGACTTGGGGCCGTAGAAGTTGGCGAGCTGAACGATCCTCAAGCGGCCGCCTGGTGAGTGAGTCCGATGACTGCCGCGTAGTGACCCATCAGCTGGTCGCAGACGGCGGGCCAGGTGCGGGTGAGCACCGACTTGCGGGCCGCGAGTCCGAACCGCCTGCGCAGCATCGGGTCTCGCAGCAGGTCCACGTACTGGGCGATGTCCTCCTCGAAGAGGTACCCGGTGCGGCCGTGCCTGACCAGGTCACGCGGGCCGCCGGCGTTCGGTGCCAGTACCGGGAGGCCGGTCGCCAGCGCCTCCTGCACGGCCTGGCAGAACGTCTCGTGCGGGCCCGTGTGGATGAAGACGTCCAACGACGCGTAGGCCTCTGCAAGCTCCTGCCCGGTGCGGAAGCCCAGGAACTCCGCGTTCGGCATGTCCTTCTCGAGCTGCTCGCGGTCAGGCCCGTCACCGACGATCCGCAGCTTCACGCCCGGCAGGTCGTGCAGTTCCTTGAGCCGGTTGACCTGCTTCTCCGGCGCAAGGCGGCCGACGTAACCGATGGTCAGCTCGTCGTTGTGCCTCGGACGCGGGTGGAAGAGGTCGATGTCCACGCCTCTGCCCCACCGGTGCACGCGCGGGACGCCATGCTGTTCCAGCGCTTCCACCGCCGAGCTCGACGGGGCGAGCGTGCGGTCGGCGAGCGTGTGGAGGCGTCTGGTCCAGCGCCACGCGGCGCGTTTCGTGAGGCCCAGGCCGTAGTTGCCCGCGAAGCCGGCCACGTCGGTCTGGTAGACCGCAACCGTGGGCACGTCGAGCTTGCGCGCGGCTCTCAGGCCGTACGCGCCGAGCACGAACGGCGACGCGAGGTGCACCACGTCGGGCTGGAAGTCGGCCAGGGCGTGGAGCACTCGCGGGCTCGGCACACCGATCGGAAGACTCGTCACCATCGGCACGTCGACGGAGGAGACTCTGACGACGGGCGTGCCGTGGTGCTCGTCGGCACCCGCGCCCGGCGCAACGACCATCGCCTGATGTCCGTTGCGGCGCAGGTGCTCCAGGACCCGGAGCACCGAGTTGGTGACACCGTTCACCTGGGGCAGGAAGCTCTCGGTCACGATCGCTACGCGCACAGGGACACCATGAGGTGCCCGTATGAAGTCCGCGTGACCTCAGATTTGACGCGGACGGAACACCTCACGTCGTGGCCAGGTGATCGTCGATTCGTCATCTCCGCTTGGGCTGCCGGACATCCGGCGCGGTGAAACTAGGCCAGCATGACCGTCTTGTCGTCCCGCCCCGCGCACCCGGTAGAGCCCGGCCTGGTGTCCATCGCGCTGGAAGTGGCCGGTCGCCTGGCGAACGACGCCTCGGACGTCATCATGGCCACCGCCGGCCGCGGCGTGCGTCCCGACTCCGACGAGTCACCGTTCGACTGGGTCACCGACACCGACCGCACCCTGGAACGCCACACCCGGCGCGTGCTCACCGCCGAGTTCCCCGACATCCCGGTGTTCTGCGAGAACTCCGACATCGACGTTCCCGGCGACTCGGAGTTCCGCTGGGTCGTCGACCCCGTCGACGGCACCGCGAACTACACGGCGGGCATGCCCTGGTGCGCCTACAGCCTCGCTCTGGTGGACCGCTGGGGACCTGTCGTCGGCGTCGTCGCCGACCCGTACCGCTCGCAGATCTACGCCGCCGCACGCGGCCGTGGCATGCGTGCGAACGGCACGCCGGTCCGCCTGACCGAACGCCAAGGCGACTCCCTCGTCGTGTGCACCGAGATGACACGTTCCGGCCCGTGGCCGGGCATGGGCGAGTTCATCTCCACGGCAGCGATAGCAGGCACGGGTGTGCGCGTTCTCGGCTCGAAAGCGCTCGCCGTCGCACAAGTGGCGTTGGGCCACGTCGCAGCCGCCGTGCTGCACGGCTACCACGAATGGGACGTCGCCGGAGCGGTGTCACTAGCCGTGGAGTCGGGTGCGGTCGTGCTCGACAGACGCGGCGAGGGCGCCCAACTACCCGTGGACGGACTGCTCGTAGCCGCTCCTGAAGCAGCGGACGAGGTTCTGGGCTGGTGGCAGTCGGCGCTTCAGGCCGAGAGCTGAGGGAGCTGCTTCTCCAGCACCTCGAGGTGCGTGCGCGCCTCGTCCAGCTCGGGATGATCGAACATCTGCAAGGCCACCCGCCCGACCTCGTTCTCGAACTGGTGGAAGTCGTGCGTGGCCTGAAGCAACCGCTGGTAGACCGGGTGCTGCCGGTCGACCGCACCGAGCGCCCGCCCGAGCTGCGCGATGCCGCGCACGTCGTCGAGCTCCTTGGTCAGCTGCCCGCTGATCCTCCACAGCCAGTCCTTGGCCGCCGAGTTCGGCACGGTCTGCACCGCCGCCGCGACCCTGCGCGTGGACGCGGCGCAGCGCTCGACCAGGTCGGACCACATGTCGTAGGGCTGCTGCGGGACCGGCGGGTGCATCGGCCTCGGCATCTGGCGGGGCTGCCGGACGGAGCGGCGGATGAAGCCGACACCGGTACCGACGACCGCGCCGGGGATGGTGCCGGTCATGAAGGCGACCACCAGGATCGCGAGGATCGTGATGAAGGCCGAGGAGGGCGGTTTGTCGCTCGGGACCGCCAGGTCGACCGCCGTGACGAAGGCGCCCATCAGCAGGGTGCCGATTGCGGCACCCCAGAGCGCTGAGCGGACGACGATCCCCATGTCGGCGATCGTGCCACGTCACGAATGTGCGTGGGGGCAGATTCATGTCGTGCTAATATTGTCGTGCCGGTTCCAGTAGGAGCCGGAAGTGGACCCGGTTCACCCGCCGGACGACGGGTTGCCGGGTTTCGCGCTGTCTATGGGGCTTCTGCCTCCGACACCTCGCCGATCAGGTCACCGGCCCGCCTGCGCCAGTCGCCACCCGCGCCGTACGACCACGCGATCGCGTCGCTGATCCACAGCAGTGGGTCTTCGGTCGGCTTGAGGTGTTCGTACATGAACGCCCCACCGAACTTGCGGATGCCCGACGCGAGCACGCGGCGATCAGCAGCATCCTGGTGCTGGCAGCTTTCGAGCACGAGGCGAGAGACATCAAGCTCCACCAGTCGGGGAATCATGTCGAACAGGCATGCGGAACGCGCGAGGGCATCGTTGTTGTGCTTGCACGTCCAGACATAGGCACGCGCGCCGAGTGCGCTGATCTGGGCCAGCACCACTTTCCGCTGACGGTCGCTCTCGTCGTTGAAGTGGATTCGCCGCTGCCCGCGCTTCACCAGCCCCCGCATGACCGATCGCATCCCGTCGAGGTCCCGTGAACGCACGAGCGTTACCGCGACGAGGTAGGTCGCACCTCGACGCGACTCGTCCAAGAATCCATGCCACATGGACCATATGGTCTCAAAGGAGTAACGCGCTACTCCGATCAGGCGTCGAAGTCGACCGTCACGCACTCGCTGGTCGGCAGCGCCTGACAGGTCAGCACGAACCCGGCCGCCACCTCGGACTCGTCGAGCGCGTAGTTGCGCCGCATCTCGACGCTGCCCTCGGTCACCAAAGCGCGGCACGTGCCGCACACCCCGCCCTTGCAGGCGAACGGCAGGTCGGCGCGGACGCGCTGGGCCGCGTCCAGGATCGGCTCACCGGCGGGCAGGGGCAGCGTGGTCGACTTGCCGTCCAGCACCACCGTGACCGAGGCGGCGGCGTCGATGACGGCCTCCGCGCGGCGCGGAGGGGGCGGCGGTTCGTCCACGTAGAAGAGTTCGTGGTGCACGCGGTCTGGCGCGACGCCGCGATCGCGCAGCACGGACGTGGCGTCCTGCACCATCTCGTAGGGGCCGCACAGCCACCATTCGTCGATGGCGTCGAACGGGACGACGCTGCCGAAGAGGGCCGTCAGCTTTGCGGCGGTCAGGCGGCCGGTGAACAGTTCTACGTCTCGCGGTTCGCGGGACAGGACGTGGATCAGCTGGAACGTGGCCGGGTAGCGGTCCTTCAGGTCGGCCAGTTCGTCGGCGAACATCACCGTGTTGGTGCTGCGGTTGCCGTACATCAGGGTCACGCGGGCGCCGGTGGCCAGGACCGTGGCGGCGATCGACAGGGCCGGGGTGATGCCGGAGCCCGCGACGACCAGGCCGTGGTGCGTGCCCGTGCCGGACGGGGTGAACTTGCCCAGCGGGGGCAGGACTTCGAGCACGTCACCGGGGGCTACGCGGTCCACTAGCCAGGTCGAGAACTGGCCGCCGTCGACGCGGCGCACGCCGATTCGCGGAGCAGCGCCCGCCGGCGCGCAGATCGAGTACGAGCGGCGTTCGTCGCCCTGGCGCAGGGTCAGGTACTGGCCGGCCGCGAAGGCGAACTCGTCCGAGAGGTCGCCGGGCACGTCGAAGGTGACGGCCACGGCGTCGTCGCAGAGGCGGTCGACGCGGGCGACGGTGAGCTTGTGGAAGGCGGCTCGGCGCGACGACAACTCAGATCTCCTTGACGTGCTCGAACGGTTCGGCGCAGGCGTGGCAGCGGCGCAGGGCCTTGCACGCGGTCGAGCCGAACCGAGAAATCTCCGAGGTGTTCAGCGAGCCGCACTGCGGGCACGCGACCTGGCGTGATGGCGGCACGAGGTTCAGCGGCACCGGGCCCGCGACCGTCGGGCCGATGCGGGACGGTGGCGCGATGCCGGCGGCGGCCAGCTTCGACCGGCCTTCCTCGCTGATCCAGTCCGTGGTCCAGGCCGGGGACAGCGACAGGCGCACCTCGACGTCCGGGTAGCCCGCGCCGACCAGCGATCGGCGCAGGTCAGCGCCCATCTCGTCGATGGCGGGGCAGCCCGAGTAGGTCGGGGTGATGGTGACGACGACGCGTCCGTCCTCTTCCGCGACGTCGCGGAGCACGCCGAGGTCGGCGAGCGTGAGGACCGGGAGTTCCGGGTCCCGCACGGCCGACGCGACCTCCAGTGCCGTCGTCACCAGACCGCTCCCGGCAGCGAGCGGTGCAGGTGCTGCATCTCGGCGAGCAGGTAGCCCATGGCCTCGGTGTGCACGCCGTCGCGGCCCGCCATGCCCGCGACACGGGCGGCGCGGGTGTCGGTGGGGCGCGTGAGGCCGGCGGCGTTCAGCACCGCCTCCAGCACACCGTCCACTTCGGACCGCAGCGACGCCGGGTCGACCGCGACACCGGTCAGCGTGACCTCGACCGCGTGCGTCGCGAACAGCTCGTCCACGAACGGCCACACGCGCTCGAGCCCGGCCTGCATGCGGCGGTGCGACTCGTCGGTGCCGTCGCCGAGGCGAACGGTCCACTGGGCGGCGTGGTCACGGTGGTAGGCCAGCTCTTTGAGGCCCTTCTCGGCGATCGCGGCGAGCACCGGGTCGGCCGAGCCACGCAGGCGGGAGAACAGCGCGAGACGCCACGACGAGAACACGAGCAGACGCGCGATCGTCGCTGCGAAGTCGCCACCGGGGCCGGGGCCGCAGTCGATCTCGGCCAGGTGGACGTTGCGGAACTCGCGTTCGTCGCGCAGGTACGCCAGGGCGTCCTCGTCGCGGCCGAGCACCTCACCGGCGCGCGTCAGCAGCATGCGGGCCTGGCCGAGCAGGTCCAGCGCGATGTTGGCGAGGGCGATGTCCTCTTCCAGTTCCGGAGCGCGCGAGCACCACTCCGACAGCCGCTGCGAGAAGATCAACGCGTCGTCGCCGAGCATCAGGCAGTACGCGGCGAGGGCTTCGCGGTCGACACCCGCGGGGAACTCGCGGTTGACGCCGGAGAGGGCCTCCGAGAAGCCCGTCCCGAACGCCCAGTGCGCGTCCTCGCCGCCCAGCAATGACTCGTATGCGTTGTCGAAGCTCATAGGTGCGGCACGTCCTCGGGAATCACGTAGAACGTCGGGTGCCGGTAGACCTTGTCCCCCGCGGGCGCGAAGAACGGGTCCTTCTCGTCCGGCGAGGAGGCGGTGATCTCCGTCGCGGGCACCACCCAGATCGACACGCCCTCGTTGCGACGCGTGTAGACGTCACGGGCGTTGCGCAGCGCCATCTCGGCGTCCGGCGCGTGCAACGAACCGACGTGCACGTGGTTCAGCCCGCGCTTGCCACGCACGAAGACTTCCCACAGCGGCCAAGACGTGCTCACGCGGCACCTTCCTTACGTGCGTGCTTCGCAGCGTGTGCGACTGCGGCTTCACGGACCCACGCACCGTCCTCGTGCGCCTTGCGGCGGTGGGCGATGCGCTGCTCGTTGCAGACACCGCCACCCTTGACGACCTGCCAGAACTCGTCCCAGTCCGGCTGACCGAAGTCGTACTCGCCGCGCTCGTCGTTCCACCTGAGCTCGGGGTCCGGGAACGTCACGCCGAGCGCCTCGGCCTGCGGCATGCTCATGTTCACGAACTTCTGCCGCAGCTCGTCGTTGGTGTCGCGCTTGATCCGCCACGCCATGGACTGCTCGGTGTTCGTGGACTCGGCGTCCGGCGGGCCGAACATCATCAACGACGGCCACCACCAGCGGTTCACCGAGTCCTGGACCATGTCGCGCTGCTGCTGGGTGCCGCGCATCATCGTCATCAGGAGCTCGTAGCCCTGACGCTGATGGAACGACTCTTCCTTGCAGATGCGGATCATGGCGCGCGCGTACGGCCCGTAGGACGTGCGGCACAGCGGCACCTGGTTGCAGATCGCGGCGCCGTCGACCAGCCACCCGATCACGCCGACGTCGGCGAACGTGAGCGTCGGGTAGTTGAAGATCGACGAGTACTTCTGACGGCCCTCGATGAGCTTGAGCGTCAGGTCCTCGCGGTCGGCGCCGAGCGTCTCGGTCGCCGAGTACAGGTACAGGCCGTGCCCGGCCTCGTCCTGCACCTTCGCGAGCAGGATCGCCTTGCGCCGCAACGAGGGCGCGCGACTGATCCAGTTGCCCTCCGGCTGCATCCCGATGATCTCGGAGTGCGCGTGCTGGGCGATCTGCCTGATCAGGGTCTTGCGGTAGCCGTCGGGCATCCAGTCGCGCGGCTCGATGCGCGCTTCGGACTGCACAGTGCGCTCGAAGCGCCGCTCCAGGTCATCCGCCATGCATCGATGTTACACCCGAGTGCCGAATCTGCGTAGAACTGTCACAACCGCTGCGATGACGATCCAGACGGACACGAGGAAGGTTCCGACGGGAAGCAGGCTCAGCACCGCCGTCCGGCCGGCGACGCGCGCGAGTTCGGGGTTCGTCTGGTCGTACTCGACCCGCACGTTGTCCCCGACGTTGAGTCCTGCCGGGTACAGCACGCCCTGCGACGGGATGATCACGCGCCCGTCCGGTGTGGCGTAGCGCACAACGGTCCGGTTGAAGGACACGGAGTCGACCTGCGCGACCGCCTGTCCCATCGACCGCTCGATGGCCACGTCGTCACGCCAGCAGGCAATGGGCAGAAGCACGCACACGAGCGTGATCACGCCACCGACGACGAACAAAGCCCTGCAAACCGCACGGCGGACGCGTACACCGCGGGGCGTCTTGGTCACTGCGTCCTCCACCACAACTGAGAAGTCTAGAGCCGGGCGGATGCCGCGCTTTCAGGTTGATGTCCATACAGTCGAAGCGTGACCTCAGCACCCACATCGCGAGCACGGCAGCGAATCCGCGTCCGGTCGAAGCGGGACACCGCCGGTGACCTGCTCGGACTGCTGCCGACCCCGGAGCACGCCCTGGCCTGGGTACGCGATGGGTCGGGCCTGGTCGGCTGGGGCGAGGCAGCTCGTCTGGAGGTCAGCGGCCCGGACCGGTTCGCGCAGGCCGACAGGTGGTGGCAGGAGTTCTGCGCACATCTCGACGTGGACGACGAACTGGGCGTGCCGGGCAGCGGCCCGGTGGCGTTCGTCTCGATGGCCTTCGCCGACTCCCCGGGCCACTCGGTGCTGATCGTGCCCGAGGTCGTCGTAGGGCGGCGCAACGGCGAGCAGTGGGTCACCACGATCGGCGCCTCGGACCCGGCGCCGTACGTCGAGCCTCTCTCGCGCCCGTCCTCGGTGCGTTACGCGAACGGACAGCTGCCGGTCACGCAGTACCGCGAAGCCGTGCGCGAGGCCGTCGTGCGGATGCGTGCGGGCGACCTCGACAAGGTCGTGCTGGCACACGACCTGGTGGCACTGACGGACAAGCCGCTGGACCAGCGGTTCGTGCTGCAGGGCCTCGCGCGGCGCTACCCGGAGTGCTGGGCCTACGCCGTCGACGGACTGGTCGGCGCGACGCCCGAGTTGCTGCTGCGCAGAACCGGCTCGGTCGTGGACTCGCGGGTGCTGGCCGGCACGACCTGGCCGCACGACGGGATCTCGAACGAGGAACTCGCCGCGGCACTCATGTCGTCGGAGAAGAACCTCGAAGAGCACGACTACGCGGTCCGCTCTCTCGCGGACACCCTGCGGCCGTTCTGCGCGACCATGTCGGTCGAGGGACCTTCCGTGCTGAGGCTGCCCAACGTCTCGCACCTGTCGTCCGACGTGATCGGGACCCTCGAGTCCTCCACCTCGTTGCTGCACCTCGGCGAAGCCGTGCACCCGACCGCCGCCGTGGGCGGGACGCCGCGGATGGACGCGACGTGGTTGATCTCGCAGCTGGAGGGGATGGACCGCGGGCGGTACGCCGGGCCGGTCGGGTGGATCGACGGCAACGGCGACGGTGAGCTCGGGATCGCTCTGCGGTGTGCGCAGCTCTCGGGGTCGACGGCTCGGTTGTTCGCCGGGTGCGGGCTGGTCGCCGACTCGGATCCCGACATCGAGGTGCAGGAAGCGCACGCCAAGATGCGGCCTATGCGTGAGGCTCTTGAAGGGCTTTAGCCACGAACGCCGCCCAGGCCGGAACGTCCTGGCTCAACCGTGCGGCCCTCCGCTGACATAAATGACCTGGCCGGTCACGTAGTCGGCGTCCTCCGCCGCGAAGAACAGCACGGCGCGCGCGATGTCGTGTGGCGTGCCGACGCGGCCGCGCGGGATCGACTTCCGTTGCACCTCGATGTGTTCGTCGAGGGTGCGGCCCGCACGGGCGGCGGACACCTTGGTCATCTCGGTCACGACCACGCCGGGACCGATCGCGTTCACGGTGATGCCGAACGGGGCCAGGTCGAGGGCCGTGGCTCGGGTGAAGCCTTCCAGGCCCGCCTTGGCGGCGACGTAGTTGGCGCGGTCGTCGTCGACCAGTGCGGAGATGCTGGAGATGTTGACGACGCGGCCCCAGCCGGCGGCGCGCATGGCCGGGGCGGTGGCCTTGAGCATCAGGAAGCTGCCGCGCAGGTGGGTGTTCATCACGGCGTCCCAGTCGGCCAGCGGCATGTCGAGGACCATGTTGTCCCTGGCGAAGCCGGCGTTGTTGACCAGGATCGCGACCGGGCCCAGCTTGGTCGTCACCTCGTCGACGGCCTGGGTGACGGCGTCGGGGTCGCTGATGTCGGCGAGCACCGCCAGGGCTGTTCCGCCGGATTCGGTGATCTGGGCGGCGACGGCATGCGCGCGGTCGTTGAGGTCGACCACGGCTACGTGGTGGCCTAGAGCGGCCAGGGCTTTTGCTGTTCCGGCACCGATTCCGGAGCCGGCACCGGTGACGAGCGCGATACGAGGGTTCACTCGTTGATCGTGCTCGTCACCGGCGTTGTGCGCTACCGACTTACTTGTGGGCGTCGAGCAGTTCGTGCGTCAGCTTGATCTTGGCGCGCGACTTCGGCTCCGCCGCGACGGACAGCGTCTTCGACGCCACGTCGGCCGAACGGCCGGGAGCTTCCGCCGGCTTGCCCTTGGTGAACAGCCACGTCTGGAAGAGCTGGTCGAGCTGCTGACCGGAGACCCGTTCCGCCAGCGCGACGAACTCCTCGACGGTGGCGTCCGAGTACTTCTTCTCCGCGACCCAGGCCTTGAGGATCTCGAAGAACTTCTCGTCCCCGACGGCCACGCGCAGAGCGTGGACGGCCAGCGCCCCGCGGTCGTAGACGGCGCTGTGGAACACGTTCGACGCACCGGGGTCGCCGGGCAGGACCTGCCAGAACGGGTCGTCGGCCGGGTAGGAGTCGTAGACGAAGTCGGCGTTCTCCTGTGCCGTGCCCTCACCGACGTGCTCGGACCACAGGAACTCGGCGTAGGAGGCGAAGCCCTCGTTCAGCCAGATGTCCCGCCAGTGGTGGACCGACACGGAGTCGCCGAACCACTGGTGGGCGACCTCGTGCGCGACGACGTAGGTGTTGGCGCCGCGCCGGAAGAACGCGTCGTCGTAGGTCGAGCGGGTCTGGTTCTCCAGCGCGTAGCCGAGGTCCGGCGTCACGACGCCGCCCTGCGCTTCGAACGGGTACGGGCCGAAGTTGTCCGCCAGGAACTCGGTGACCTCGGGCGTGCGCTCGATGCTCGCCTTGGCCGCGTCGGTGTGTTCGCCGAGGCGCTCGGAGTAGGCGTTCACGACGGGCTGGCCGTTGGGCGCCGTGGACTGGCGGATCTCGAACTGGCCGATCGACAGGAACGTCAGGTACGTCGCCTGCGGCTTGGTGCTGCGCCAGTTCCAGCGCGTGTAGCCGTTGATCTGGCGGGTCTGGCCGACGAACCTGCCGTTCGAGATCGCCTCGACGCCGTTCGGGACGGCGACGTTGACGTCGAAGGTGGCCTTGTCGGTCGGGTGGTCGTTGGACGGGTACCACCACGCCGAGATCTCCGGCTCGCCGATCGCCAGGGCGCCGTCGGGGGTCTTCGTCCACGCCGTGAAGCCGTTGCGGTCCTTCACGGTGGAAGGCGAGTCGGCGTACGTGACGACGATCGTCAGGTCCTGGCCCTTACGGACGCCTCCGCGCGGGGTGAGCGTGAGCTCGCCGTTGTCGGAGACGAACGAGGACCGCGCGTTGTTGACCCGGACCGACTTCACCTTGAGCAGGAAGTCGAGGTTGAACTGCGTGAGGTCCTGCGTGGCCTTGGCCAGGATCGTCGTCGTGCCCGACAGCTTGTCGCCGTTCGGGTTGTAGTTGAGCCTGATGTCGTAGTGGGAGACGTCGTACCCGCCGTTCCCGTAGGTCGGGAAGTACGGATCGTCGACGCCGGGAGCGCCTGGAGACGCCGCCAGCGCCGTCCCCGCGAAGAGCGTCATCGCGGCCGCGGACGCCACCGCGGCCGTCGCCTTGGTTCTGATCGACATGCGGCGGACGGTATCCAGACGATCAAGAACGAGCCACCGACTTACGTAGGTTTCCTATCTGGCGAAAACGTTTGACACAGTCGCCTTGAGACGCCGGTGCAACGCCCGCAGCTCGTCACGTTTTGCCTGGACTTCGACCACCTGGAGGCCCTTCGGCGACGCAATCGCGCTACGGAACTCCTCCTGGCCGTCCACTGTGGAGTGCGGAATTCGGTAGCCCGCGCACAAAGCGGTCAGATCAGTTCCGTGCGGAGTACCGAAAATTCGCTCGAAACTTCCGCCGTACTCCGGAGCGCCTTGTTCGAGCAACGAAAATATGCCGCCCCCGTCGTCGTTGAGGACGACGATCGTGAGGTCCGGCATCCGGTCGGCGAGCAGGCCGTTGCTGTCGTGCAGGAACGTCAGGTCGCCCATCAGCGCGTACGCGGGGCCCTTGTGCTGCCAGGCGAGCCCGATGGCCGTGGACACGCTCCCGTCGATGCCGGCGGCACCCCGGTTGGCGTGCACGGCGACGTCCGAGCGGCGTTCGGACGCGAAGTCGACGTCGCGGATCGGGTTGGACGAGCCCACGAACAGCAGCGAACCCGGCGGCATCGCCTGCATCAGATCGCGCGCGACGTGCAGGCCGGTCGGCCACGGCGCGGTGTCCAGCAGGTCGTCGACGGCCACGCTGACGCTCTTCACCGCGCTCTGCCACGCCAGCAGCCACTCGCCGTCGGGCGCGGCGGGCTCCGGCAGCCAGGTGGAGGCCCGCGTGGCGGTGAACGGCACGTCCGGCCACTGGGCCTGGTCACCCACTGCGTGCACGATTGGAGCCGCTCCAAGCACAGCCTGCTGACCCCTCGACAGGGTGACGCGGCCGACGACGAGCACCGCGTCGGGCCGCAGGTGCTCCGGCAGGCCGGCGTTGAGCAGCAGCGAACCGTGCCGCAGGCCACCGGGCGCGGTCGGCTCGGCGATCACCGGCCAGCCGAGCCGCGAGGCCTTCAGCAGCCGCTCCGGGCGGTCGTCACCGAGCAGCACCAGCGTGCGGGCGGGCAGCGAGGAGGGCCGGGTCTCGACGGTGAACGTACGGTCCGTCTCCGTCCACGCGCCGCGATCCGAGGTGGGCCACAGCTCGTCGGACGGCGTCAGCGGCGGCCGGAAAGGCACGTTGACGTGCGACGGGCCGTCCGTGGCGATGGCACGGCAGATCAACGACCGCGTCACGGCCTCGCCGGCACCCTCCGGCATGTGCAGCGTCGGGATGCCCAGGACGTCGTGCTGGTTGATCGTCTGGCTGGAGCCGGTGCGGTAGAGGTCGACCGGACGGTCGGCGGTCAGCGCGATCAGCGGCACGTTCGTCAGCTGCGCCTCGATCACGGCCGGGTGCAGGTTCGCGACGGCGGTGCCGCTCGTGCACGTCACCACGGCCGGCTCACCGGTCTTCGCGAGGCCCAGAGCGAGGAATCCGCCACTGCGCTCGTCGATGCGCACGTGCACCGTGAGCAGGCCTTTCTGCTCGGCCTGGTGCAGCGCGAACGACAGCGGGGCGTTGCGCGAACCGGGGCACAGGACGACGTGACGCACGCCGTTGCGCACCAGTTCGTCGACGATCACCCTCGCCTGCGTCGTGGACGGGTTCATCCCCCAATTGTCACCGGACCGCGCTGAGAGGTCGCCCGCTGGTCTCAGGTGCGCGGGCTTAGAGTCTTGGCCGTGGCAGATCAGGAGCTCTTCGACCCGTCGTTGTGGAAGCCGATCGAAGGCTTCGACTTCACCGACATCACGTACCACCGCGCGCTTGACCAGGGCACCGTCCGCATCGCGTTCAACCGGCCCGAGGTGCGCAACGCCTTCCGGCCGCACACGGTGGACGAGCTGTACCGGGCGCTGGACCACGCGCGGATGTCGTCCGATGTCGGGTGCGTGCTGCTGACCGGCAACGGCCCCAGCCCCAAGGACGGCGGCTGGGCCTTCTGCAGTGGCGGTGACCAGCGGATTCGCGGTCGCAGCGGCTACCAGTACGCCTCCGGTGAGACGGCCGAGAGCGTCGACCCGGCGCGCGCGGGCCGGTTGCACATCCTGGAGTGCCAGCGGCTGATCAGGTTCATGCCGAAGGTCGTCATCGCGGTCGTGCCCGGCTGGGCCGCGGGTGGCGGGCACAGCCTGCACGTCGTGTGCGACCTCACGATCGCGAGCGCCGAGCACGCCAAGTTCAAGCAGACCGACGCGGACGTCGGCTCGTTCGACGGCGGCTACGGATCGGCCTACCTCGCCCGGCAGGTCGGGCAGAAGTTCGCCCGCGAGATCTTCTTCCTCGGCCGCACGTACTCGGCGGAGGACATGTACAAGATGGGCGCGGTCAACGAGGTCGTGCCGCACGCCGAGCTGGAGACCACGGCGCTGCAGTGGGGGCGCGAGATCAACGGCAAGTCGCCGACCGCCCAGCGGATGCTGAAGTACGCGTTCAACCTGATCGACGACGGCCTGGTGGGACAGCAGATCTTCGCCGGCGAGACGACGCGGCTCGCGTACATGACCGACGAGGCGGTCGAGGGCCGTGACTCGTTCCTGGAGAAGCGCGCCCCGGACTGGTCGAACTACCCGTACTACTTCTGAGCAGGTGCCCATGCTCGACGAACTGCGCGCGGCGCTGGCCGGTGGCGAACCCCTGGTCGACGGCCCACTCGACGGCTGGGAGAAGCGGGCCGTGCTCGGCGTGCCGACCTCCGGGTCGACGGGCGAGCCGAAGACCGTGCTGCTCGACGCGGACGCGCTGACGATGTCCGCGGAGGCCACGTACGAGCGGCTGGGCGGCCCCGGCACGTGGCTGCTGGCGTTGCCGACCGGCCACATCGCCGGGGCGCAGGTGCTGGTGCGGTCGATCGTCGCCGGCACCACGCCCGGTGTGCTCGACATGTCGAAGGGCTTCCGCGCCATGGGTTTCGCGCAGGCCGCACGGCCGGTGCTGGCCCAGCCGGGACGCCACTACACGGCGCTCGTGCCGACCCAGCTCTCCCGGCTCGTCGTGGGTGAGGGGCCGGGCCTGGAGGCGCTGCGGCAGTTCGACGGCGTGCTGATCGGCGGGGCCGCCACCCCGCCGACGCTGTTGCAGCAGGCGCGCGCTCAGGGCGTGCAGGTCGTCACGACGTACGGCATGAGCGAGACGTCCGGCGGGTGCGTGTACGACGGCCAACCGTTGCGGGGCGTCTCGTTGCGCACCGAAGACGTGATCGAGATCAGCGGGCCGGTGCTGGCGCTGGGCTATCGCGGCAGCGCGGAGCCGTTCGGCGAGTGGTTCCGCACCGGGGACCTCGGGCGGCTGCGCGACGGGCGGCTGGAGGTGCTGGGACGCGCGGACGACGTGATCGTCACGGGCGGCGAGAAAATCCCTCCGGTGCTGGTGGAACGCGCTCTGGCGACCGTCGGGGGCGTGCTGGAGGCGTGTGTGGTCGGCGTGCCGGACGACGAGTGGGGCCAGGTCGTGGCCGCTGCCGTCGTCGCGCGCGGGGTGGAGCCTTCGGTCGATGAGCTGAGGGCCGCGGTCGTCGAGGCCGTGGGACGGGCGGCGGCGCCGAAGCTGGTGCGGTTCGTGCACGAGCTGCCGTTGTGCGGGCCCGGCAAAGTCGATCGAACGGCTGTGGTCGCCTCATTTAGGTGAACCTTTACCGCTGAGGACAACCCTCGCCGCGAAGCGTGCGGAAACTCTGGCCGCGCGCGTTAGCGATGGGGGTTTCTTCATGCGCTACCTGTTACCGCTGGTCACGGGCGCCGCCTTGGTGGCCGGACTGGCGTCTCCCGCCCAGGCGGCCCCTGCCTCGAACGAGTGGACCGCCGACGTCAGCGGTCGTGCCGTCACGTGGGGCGGTTCCCCGCGCACGGGCCTGATCGAGCTCGGCTCGCACAGACTCGCCCAGCCCGCCAACGCGGTCACGGCGGCGGTGACCGGCGATGGTGTCGTCGACGTGCGCGGCCTGCGCGCGGACGGTCAGTGGACCGAGTGGCTGGAGGCGCCGGCGACGTTGCCGGTGACCACGTCCACCATCGAGACCCGCGTGGTTTTGAGCAGCGGCAGGGCATCGCGGGTGAAGCTGACCGCGACGCAGGCGCCCGCGACCGTGGCCGCCGACGACGTTTCCGTTGCCGCGGCTGGACGTTCGTACCGGGTGTTCGCGACGCGGGAGGGCCTCGTCGGTGGCACCACGGCGAACGGGCACGTGATCCGTTCGCGCGACCACTTCGCGGCACTGCCGTCGCGGCGTGGCCTGGCGGGCAGGAACTCCGGCAACTACAGCGTGCAGGTGTGCGCGTCGAACGGCCGTTGCGAGTGGGCGCCCGTGTGGGACGTCGGCCCCTGGAACACCAAGGACGACTACTGGAACCCGTCCGCGACCCGTGAGATGTGGAAGAACCTGCCGCAGGGCAAGCCCGAGGCGCAGGCCGCGTACCAGGACAACTACAACGGCGGCAAGGACCAGTTCGGGCGCGAGGTCGCGAACCCGGCGGGCATCGACCTCGCCGACGGCACGTTCTGGGACGGCCTCAAGCTCACCACCAACGCGTGGGTGACCGTGACGTACCTGTGGACCGGCTCCGGGCCTGTCGGGACGGTCCGCACCGCCGCGGCGAACGGCACGGTGAACGTCCGCAGCGGCACGAGCTCCGCGACGTCGCAGGTGGGTCTGGCCGCGAACTACGCCCAGGTCAGGGTGACCTGCCAGCTCACCGGCCAGTCGGTGACGGGCACGCAGGGCACGTCGAACGTCTGGTACCGCATCGCGTCCGGCAAGCACATCGCGAAGGCGTACGTGGCGGGCGTCTCAGGCGCCACTGCCTGCTGATACACCCCTTTGGCGGGTCCTCAGGAGTCATACCGGAGGATGTGGGGCATGGCCTCAGTCGTCCAGTGGATCCAGGGGACCCGCCCGCGCACGCTGCCGAACTCGATCGCCCCGGTGGTCGTGGGAGCCGCTGCGGCGCACCACATCGACGAGTTCAACGTGCTCTACACGGTGCTCGCGCTGATCGTCTCGGTGGCGTTCCAGGTCGGCGTGAACTACGCGAACGACTACTCCGACGGGATCCGCGGCACAGACGACAACCGGGTGGGGCCGTTCCGGCTGACCGGGTCCGGTGCGGCCGAGGCGTCGAAGGTGCGGCTGGCGGCGTTCATCTCGCTCGGCGTCGGTGCGCTGGCCGGGCTCGTGCTGGTGGTGATGTCCGGGTACTGGTGGCTGCTCGCTTTCGGCGCAGTGTGCGTGCTCGGAGCGTGGTTCTACACGGGCGGCAAGCGTCCGTACGGCTACGCGGGCCTCGGCGAGATCGCGGTGTTCCTCTTCTTCGGCCCGGCCGCGGTGCTGGGCACGCTGTACGTGCAGACCGGCGAGATCACCGGCATCGGCATCGGGGCGTCCATCGCGATGGGGTCGATCTCGGCCGCGGTGCTGGTGGCGAACAACCTGCGCGACATCCCGACGGACGCCGTGTCGGGCAAGCGGACCCTGGCCGTGGTGCTGGGCGACAAGGACACGCGCAGGCTGTACCTGGCGCTGGTGGCCGTGCCGTTCCTGATCGCGCTGGGCATGGTCGTGCGGGTGCCGTACGCGTTGCTCGGGTTCCTCGCGGCGCCGGTGCTGCTGCCCGCCGTGCGGCGGGTGGCCGCCGGGCGGGGCGGCCGGGAGCTGATCCCGGTGCTGCAGTTCACCGGGATCGCGATGCTGGCCTGGGCCGTGCTGGTCAGCGCCGGTCTGGTGCTGGACTGAGTCCGGTCACCAGGCGTCTTCGGTGAACTGCAGAGGTTCGTCGTCGTCCGTTCGCGCGGGCTTGCGCGGGGGTGGCGGCGGGGCCGACTCGCCCTTGATCAGCTCGTCCAGCCGGGCGCGGTCGGCGTCGAGTGCCTGGCGCACCAGCGGATCGTGGGCCGCCTCGCCGGTGAGGACCTGACGCCAGCTCAGACCCGCGCCGCGCGCGATGCGGTCCGCGAGCTGCCGCATCGCCGGTGAGGCTTCGCTGGACTTGGCGAACTGCATCACCCTGCGGATGTCCTCAGTGGACGGTTCCTTGCCCCGGAGCCCCTGCTGGGCGGTGCGCATCGCGCGGTCCGCCTCGGCGACCGCGCTCGTCAGGAAGTTCTCCGCCGCGAGGATGTCCGATGTCCGCCAGGCCGTCATCACCACTTGTCCTCCGTGAAGATGTCGGGGTCGAGCTGGTCATCGTCGTCCCCGTCCCTGCGCGGCCGCTGCGCCTCCATGATCTCCTCGGCGGTCATGCCCTCCTGCAGCATCTGGAACGCCTGCTTCATCTTGTTGACGTTCTCCTGCTGCATGGCCTGCACGTCGGGATCCTGCGCGGCCTTGCCGGAGACGACGTCCTCCCAGGTGAACTCACCCGCGTCCACCTTGCGCTTCAACGCCTTGAGCTGCTCGGGCGCGTCCCGTTCCTGCGCGGCCCGTTCGACCTGCTGGGCGATCGCCTTGAAGTCGACGGGCGGGACGGGCGGCAGCGGCGTCTCCTTGAGGCGGTTCGCGAGATCCTGCGCCTCCTTGAAGCGCGCGTCGACCTGCGCCTCGGCCGCCCGCAGCTCGGCGGACTTCCAGCTGTCGTTCGGCGTGGTCATCTCAGTTCTCCCTCGCGAAGAGTCCGCGCTGGATCGGCCTGGCGTCACCGCGGATGTCACTCACCTCGTTGCGCTGAGCGAGGGTGCGCCACTGCCGGAAGTCTACTTCGGACAGACCCAGCCGCTCGGCCGTTTCGTGGTTCTCGCCGACGAAGTGCAGCACGGCCTGCTCGCCGAAGACGCCGACGATCTCGAACTCCGCGCCCCGGTACGCGCAGAGCGTGCGGACCAGCTGGAGGTCCTCGACGACCGCGTCCGGCACCTCCAGGAACCGGGCGCCGCCCTCCTCGGTGAAGTCCGGCGGCGCGGGGTGCCCGGCGAGCGGGTGCAGGAGAACCGATCCGGGCGCGGGCCCGAAGTCGATGTCGAAGTCCTGGCCGCGGTACTTCCCGATCAGTCCACGACGGACGGTCGGCCGATGCGGAACCGGTGCCGGCCAGTACCTTCCGGGCCCGAAGCCGACGTCACCGGTCGGGATCCAGCCGGTCTGCCGGTTGGGGTACTTGCCGACGCTGCGGCCGGTGCCGTCCGGTTCGAAGCGCCAGAGTTCGGTGCCCGCCGGGAGTTCCGCGAGTTCCATGACGTACTCGGGGATCGGGTTGGCGCTCGGCGTGTACCCCGTGCCGGTGAACGGGAGCGGGTAGACGCGGGTGGTGCCCATCTTCTGCGCGCCATCGAGCGTCGGGCCGCCGAAGCTCGTGTCGAAGAGCTCGGTGGTGTGGGCCAGGAAGCGCAGCAGGTACTGCGTGCCCTTCGGCCAGTCCGCGACCTTGTCGACGCCGAACGCCTCCGCGAACTCCTCGGAGGTGCCCTGCGGGAAGTCCTGCCCGCGCGTCACGAACCCGGCGGCCCGGTGCGGCTCGAACTTGCCGGGCACCACGACGTTGCCCAGGTAGAGCTGCGCGATCGCGGGGTGGACGATCTTCTGCAGGATCGTCTCCGGCCCGATGCCGGCCGCCTTGCGCACGGCCTGAGGGGTGCTCATCCCGGGTTCTTCTCCTTCCACCGCGCCAGGAAGTCGGTGCGGTCGACCTGCACGTTCTCCAGCTCGTCTGCGTCGAGCGTGGCCGTGTAGCCGTTGTACTGGTCGCCTTCGAGCCCGTTCTGCGCGGCCCACACGTACTCGCCGCCCGCGTACCCGGCCTCCGCCTTGCCGCCGTCCGTTCGGACGACGTTGAACGGCTGCCCGCGCCAGGTGGCCGTCATCGTCTCGCGGTACCAGGCATCGAGGTCGTGGACGGCCACCGTCTTGAGCTCACGGTTGCCGTAGGTCTGAAAGCCTTCGGCGTTGGCGTAGGTGACGCCCGGGATCTTGCGGATCCAGACGTCGTTCCCCTCGCTGCCCGCGAAGTAGACCTCGCCGCGGTACTCGGCCATCTCCTGGGAGTAGTGGGTCATCAGAGCTTCGTCCAGCCGAACTTGCGGTCGTACACGGCGTGCAGTTTCTCAGTTCCGTCCGCGTTGACCTGCCAGATCTCGGCACGATCGGGCAACGGTGTGCCGCCGTCCACGCGCCACTCCGGCATGCCGCCCATCGTGGACCCGGTGCCGGTGAACGGGTCGTAGCCGTCGTACGGTTTCGCCGCACCACCGGCCGCCGCCATCTGCTGCTGCGACGCCTCGTAGTGCGCCTTCTCCTGCGGCGACTGGTATTGGTCCGCCGGGTACGGTCCTGGCTGGGTGAAGTCCGGCGTGTCCTTCTTCGGCCCGCCGAACGGCACGTTGTGCGCGCCCGCGTTCTGGTCGGTGACCTCGTAGCGGAGCTGCATCGCGTTCGGCGCGCCCTCGGGGATGGGCGTCCAGCCCTTGCCCTTGTCGTCGAGCGCGAGGCCGTCCCGCAGGCCCTGCGGCGTGTTGACGTCGACCACGTCCTGGCCGCGGGCGATCGAGCCGCCCATCTGGTTCTGCCAGGTCTCCTTCTGGCTGCCCGGCGCGTGCGGCTGGTCGGGCAGGTACGTGCTGAGGGCGCCCTGGTTGAGGGCCTTGGTGACGATGTCGCCGGTGTCGACCTTGATCTGGTTGCGGACGTCGGCCACGTGCTGGGCCTCGTCCGCGCTCAGTTCGGTGGACAGCTTCTGGCTCAGCTCGACGTAGCGGTCGCGATCGGCCTGGTTGGGCAGCATCTGGTCGAGCTGGTGCTGGTAGCCCTGGCCCTGCGCGGCCATCGCGGCGGCGTCGAAGTGGCCCTTGAGGTCCGGGCCGGCGGGAGGCGGCGGGTTGCTGCCGCCGTCGCCGTTGTGACCGGGGGTGGCGTCTTCGTTGCCGGGCTTGGGGTCGGTGTCGTGGCCGGCCGGGGTGTTGTCGTGGTCCGGCTGGGGGTCGGTGGGCCGGACGTCTTCGGCGCCGCTCGCGTCGGTGTCGTGCGGCTTGGTGTCGTCGGGACGCGGGTCGGTGTCGTGTGGCTTCGGGTCGCTGTCGTGGGGCTTGGCGTCGTCGGCGCGCGTGTCGGTGTCGTGCGGCTTGGCGTCGGCGTCGTGCGGCCTGGTGCTGTCCGGTGCGTCGTGGGGCTTGGTGTCCGTCGACCCGTTGGGCGTGGTGTCGTGCGGACGCGGGGGCGACGAGTCGGCCGGCGTGGTGCCGGACGGCGTCGAGTGGTCCGTACCCGCGGTGGGGCTCGGGTGTCCGGGAGGCGACGGCAGGCCGCCACCCGCGCTCGGAGTCGGGTGGCCGGGAGGCGACGGGAGGCCGCCGCCGGTGTTCGTGGCAGGCGGGGCCGTTGCCGTGCCGGAGCTGGCACTCGGGTGTTCGGGTGGCGTCGGGAGGCCGCTGCCACCGGGCGTCGGGTGGGGGCCGGGGTTCGGCGGGGTCGGCAGGCCCGCACCGCCGGGGTGCGTTCCCGCGGACCCCGGAGCCGGGTGGGTGCCTGGGGTCGAGTGCGAGCCCGGCGTCGGGTGGGTGCCTGGGGTCGAGTGCGAGCTGGGCGTCGGGTGCGTGCCTGCGGAACCTGGGTGGCTGCCCGAGGTGCCGGGACCGGGCGGCGTGGGCAGGCCCGAGCCGGGGCGGGCGCCGGCGGGTGGCGTTCCCTGGCTGGGCGGGGTGGGGAGACCTGAACCGCTACCGGGAGGCGTCGGCAGGCCGGCGGGCTTGGGGGTGCCGGTCGGGGTGCCCGCGCTCGGGAACGCCGGGACGCCGCCTGCGCCCGGACGGGAGCCGGAGCTCCTGGTCTGGTCGCCGCCACCCGCGCCCGGGGCCATCGGGGCGCCCATCGGCATCGCGCCGCCCATGGGGGTCTGGTGGGACGACGGCGGCGCTGCAGCGGGGGCCGCGCCTGCCGCATGTGTGGTGTCAGGGCGGATCGGGGCGCCGGAAGGGCCTCCGGCCGGAGCGCCACCTGAGCCGGTCGGCGCGCCGCCTCCGCCTCCGCCCAGCGAGGGCGGTGCTGACGCGGCGGGGCCTGCGGTGGCTGCCGCGTGGGTGGTGGCCGGGGCGTCTGTGGAAGTAGGCAGGGTCGGCGGGGCGGCTACCGGGGCGCCGCCGGGTGCCGCCGCGGAGACGGCGGCGGGTTTGGTGTCCTCCGTGCCGCCTGGCGGGGTGTAGACCTCGCGGACCTTCGAGCCGATGTCGTTGCCGCGGTCGGCGATCTCGGTGGCCGACTCCTTGATGGACGAGAAGTCGTCGTGGATGTCGTTCACGGCGTTGCGGACGTCGCGGCCCGCCTCGGCCACCTCCTGGGTGGCGTTCATGGCCTCGGCCAGGGAGTCGGCGTCCTTCAGCTTGCCGATGGCGGAGAAGACGCGGCCGACGGCGTCGAAGAGCGCCTTCACGTCGGAGATCAGCTTCTGGACCGTGTCGATGATGTCCATGACGCGCCGGTAGATCTGGTACGCGTTCCAGACCATCTCGGCGGCCTTGATCCAACCGGCCACCGGGATCCAGACGGTGGCGGCGGCTTGCAGCAGCTTGTTGACGAGGTAGTCGAGCAGGCGCGCGGCCTGCTTGCCGAGGGCCTCGGCGCCGGACGCGACGGTGTCGAAGCCCTTCGCGATCAGCTGGGCCACGCCCATCTCGGCGAGGAGTCCGGCCTTCCAGCCGAGAGCGATGTACCTCTCGTGGGCGCGGGCCGCGTCGCCGTCCCAGTGGCCGCGCACCTTCCCCACCGCGTCGGTGAGGTTGTACGAGACGTCGTTCATGGCGTTGCCGACCATGCGCCACGCGTCGCCGTCGGCACGGATCTTCGACCAGTCGCCGGTGATCGGCGTGATGATCGCGGAGACCAGGCTCTCGCCCGTCACCGCCTCGAACACCCAGTTCACCGCCTGGACGCCCCAGCCCTGGTCGCGCAGGACGTCGTTGAGCGACGCCGTGTCGACCTCGGGCTGCTTGAGGGACGCGGTGACCGGTCGCGGGGACTGGTAGGCCGTCGTCACTTCAGCAGCCCCTCGAAGATGCGCCGCTGGAGGGCGTCGATGTCCTCGTAGGCCTTCGCCGTCGCGTCCACCGCCGTGGCCGCGCCCTCGAGCTTCGACTTGCCGAAGTCGAGCGACTCGTCGAACAGCGCCCGCACGATGTCCACGCCCGGCTGCAGCAACGTGAGCAGGCCCGTGAAGCCCGCCTTGTCGCACGCCGTGGTGTGGACGTACTGACGGATCGTGTCGAACTCTTGGGCCTCGGTGCGCAGGTACTCGGCGTACGCGCGCAGCTCGGCCGCGTCGGTGAACAGCGACGACACAGCGTCCCCCCTGCGGACTCAGGTGCTCAGGTCACGCTGTGACGCACAACTCTCGTCACCAGTTCCCCGTGCGGTGGAAGTTGTTCAGGCGTTCGAGGCACGGGGCGAGGTGCATGCCCTGTGCCGCTACCCATGTGTCGTCGTAGTAGGTGTTCGCGTAACGCTCGCCACCGTCACACAACAGGGTCACCACACTCCCGCGAGTGCGAGACTGCCGCATCTCGGCCACGATCTGGAACGCTCCCCAGAGGTTCGTCCCGGTGGAACCGCCGACCCGGCGGCCGAGCAGGTCCTCGACGTACCGGATCGTCGCGACGGACGCCGCGTCCGGCACCTTGATCATCCGGTCGATCACCTCGCCGATGAACGACGGCTCCACCCGCGGCCGCCCGATGCCCTCGATGCCGGACCCCCTCGTGGCCACCAGGTCGCGGTCGCCGTCACGCCACGCGTCGAAGAAGACCGAGTGCTCGGGATCGACGACGGCCAGGCGCGTGTTCAGCTTCTGGTAGTGGATGTACCGGCCGATCGTGGCCGACGTGCCGCCCGTGCCCGCGCCGACGACGATCCAGTCGGGCGTGGGCGACGGCTCCAGCCTCATCTGCTCGAAGATCGACTCGGCGATGTTGTTGTTGCCCCGCCAGTCCGTGGCGCGCTCGGCGTGCGTGAACTGGTCCATGAAGTGGCCACCGAGCTCGGCGGCCAGCCGGCGCGACTCGTCGTAGAGCGCCGACGGCTCGTCGATGAAGTGGCACCTGCCGCCCTGGCGTTCGATCAGCGCGACCTTCTCCGCCGAGGTCGAGCGGGGCATCACCGCGATGAACGGCAGCCCCAGCAGCCGCGCGAAGTACGCCTCGGACACCGCCGTCGAACCGGAGGAGGCCTCGATCACGGGCGTGCCGCCGGTGATCCAGCCGTTGCAGATCGCGTAGAGGAACAACGAGCGCGCCAACCGGTGCTTCAACGACCCGGTGGGGTGCGTCGACTCGTCCTTGAGGTAGAGGTCGATGCCCCATTCGAGCGGCAACGGGTAGCGCAGGAGGTGCGTGTCAGCGCTGCGGTTCGCGTCCGCCTCGATGATCCCGACGGCCTCGCACACCCAGTGCCTGGTCCTGCTGCAAACGCGGTCAACGGAGGTACTCACAGCCGCACGATAACCGCGCGAACGGCCTACGCCTGGGTGAGAGGACCTTCGTCACCACGCAGTTCGGAGCGCAACCTGTCGCGCTCGGCCTTACGCGCCGCCTGGTGCTCGCCCAAGCCGGCCGCGACCCGCTGCCGCAGCCCCTTGAAGATGAACAACGAGGCCGGCAACGCCACGACCACACCGACGGCGAGGGCGGGCAGCAAAGGAACCTTGACCAACATGAGCGCGCCCATCACCACGACCACGAGGCCGAGGCGGGCGAGGACGTAGAGCGTCACATCACGAGCGAGCACCCGTTCAGGTTACGTCGCCTTCTTCGTCACCGGTGTTCGGGCGCCCCTCGAACCGTGTGGAAAGCACCACGGTCGTACGCGTGCGGGCCACGCCGGGGATGCGCCGCAGCCGCCCGAGAGCGCGCTCCAGGTCGTCCACCGTCGACACCCTGACCTTCACGATGAACGACTCGTCGCCCGCGACCCGGTAGCAGGACTCGACCTCGTGCAGCTCGCCCAGCGCGACCGCGACCTCGTTGTCGTCCGCGATGTCGGTGGGGTGGATGCCGATCAGCGCGGTGACGCCCAGGCCGACCGCGCTGGGGTCGACGACCGCGTGGTACCCGACGATCACGCCGCTGGACTCGAGCTTGCCGACCCGCTCGTGCACGGCGGACGCGGACAGGCCGACCTGCCTGCCGAGGTCCGCGTACGTGGCCCGTCCGTTGGCCCGCAGGGCGGCGATGATCTGCCGATCAAGAGCATCCACCTAAAACACCCTATGCCCCACGCGTCCGCCCAGGCACCAGCGGCCACGTGAGCCGCGAGTTCGCGTCGGTCGTCCGGGTCCCTCTTCGTGTCAACCGCCGCAGGCGATTCGGCGCGAAGCGGGGCCCGGACGACCGACTTCCCGGCGAACTCGCCGCCGTCTGCGAAGCAGCGGCCAACAAGCACTGTCCGGTTCGCCCCTGTCGTCCCTTACTACCTCTTTACCAAAAAACAAGCGTTCGAGTACCTGATGGGTCAGATGCCACGATCAGACCGGAACGTCTGATCTGAGGAGGACGAGTGACTGCAGCCACCGAGCGGCTCTTGACGCCTGGGGAAGTCGCCAATCTGTTCCGGGTCGACCCGAAGACCGTGACCCGGTGGGCCACCGCTGGTCGCATCGGGTCGATCCGCACCCCTGGAGGACATCGCAGGTTCCGTGAGACCGAGGTGAAGGCTCTGCTGTCGGAGCTCACGACCGAGGCAACTGAACCCGTCCGCCACTGAAACCGTAGTAATCCCTGTGCCGCGGGTAATCTCGTGGCAAAGGGAGGTGGCGACACGATGATCTACCTGCTGGCGGTGATCGGTGCGCTCACCGTGGCTGTGCTCGTGTGGCGAGCGTTCGCCCCGCAGCACTCGGAGTACACCCCAGGCCGCAAGGTGATCGCGCCCGACGACGACCCGGAGTTCCTGCGCAAGCTCGACGAGCAGCGCAAGCGCGACGAGTGAACGGAAAAGGGGCCCTGACCTCAGGACCCCTTTCCGCCACTGTCGAGAACCCGTTCAGGAGTGCGGGAAGTCGTCCGCGACCACCGCGGCGAGTTCCAGCAAGGCCAGACGGGTCTCCGGCGCGAGCTGGTCCAGCGCGATCTCGGCGCCCTCTTCGAGGTGCGCGTCGAACGGCAGGCGGACCACGGCACGGCAGCGCTGCTGGAAGTGCGCTGCGAGCTTGTCGAGGTCGACCTTGCCCGACCTCGGGCGCACCGAGTTGATCACACAGACGGACTTCGCGACCAGGTCGCGGTAGCCGTGTGCCTCGAGCCAGTCGAGCGTCGCGGCCGATGTCTGCGCGCCGTCGACCGAGCCGGACGACACCAGGACCAGCGAGTCCGCCTCGTCCAGCACGCCCTTCATCGCGGAGTGCATCAAGCCGGTGCCGCAGTCGGTCAGCACGATGTTGTAGAAGTGCTCCAGCAGCTCCACCGTGCGCCGGTAGTCGTCCTCGCTGAACGCCTCCGACACCGACGGGTCCTGCTCGGACGCCAGCACCTCGAGACGCGCGGGCGACTGCGAGGTGTACGCGCGCACGTCGCTGTACTTCTTGATCCGCGGGGCGTCGCGCAGCAGGTGACGCACGGTCGCCGTGGTCTCCCGCGGGATCTTCAACGCCAGCGTGCCGCGGTCGGGGTTCGCGTCGACGGCGACCACCCGGTCACCGCGCAGCGACGAGAACGTCGACCCGAGCGTGGTGGTCGTCGTGGTCTTGCCGACACCGCCCTTCAGGGACAGCATCGCGATCTTGTAGCACCCGCGCAGCGGCTGGTTGATCCGCGCGATCAGCTCGCGTCGCCGCACGTCAGCCGGGCTCTCGCCCAGATTGATGGCGCCGCCGCTGATCGAGTGCAGGGACTTGCGCCAGCCGGACGTCGGCGGGCGCTTCTCCTTCTTGATGAGCTGCTGCGACGAGACTTCCTGCGCCTGCGAGCGGTACTGCTGCTGCGGGAAGTTGTTCGGGTACTGCTGGCCGGCGAAGTGGCCGTACTGCGCGGTGCTGTCGGTGTTGTGGGGACCCGACTGGCCACCGCCCACCTGATAGGCGCCGGACTGCGAACCGGGCACCGGGTACGGACCGGACGCGTTGCCGGGAACCTGGTACGCGCCTGACTGGCCGGCCAGGTTGTACGGGCCTGATTGGCCGCCGCTGACGTGCTGCGGGCCGGACTGCTGCGGGTCGAGGTAGGCCGCCGCCTGCGGGTCGACGTACTGCGGGCCGGAGCCCTGTTCCTCACCCGGTGGTTGCCATGTCACCGCTGTGGCCCTCCCTGAGCAAGAGGGACCGAGACTTCCCCGACCCCCAGGTTGCGACGGTACGCAACCGGCAACGGTTCCATCGACATGGGGGCTAACTCGTTAGAGACCCGCGTACGAATGCAACCCGCTGGTGACCAAGTTGATGAAGAACAGGTTGAACACGTTCAGGGCGAAGCCCGCGATGTTGATCCAAGCGGCCCCACGGCCACGCCATCCGGCCGTCGCGCGTGCGTGCAGATACGCCGCGTAGACCACCCACGAGACGAACGCGACCGTCTCCTTCGGGTCCCAGCCCCAGAACCGGCCCCACGCGGCTTCCGCCCAGATCGCCCCGAGGATGATCCCGGCCGTGAACAGCGGGAACGCCAGCACGGTGGTCCGGTAGGACATGCGGTCGAGCACGTCGGCGGACGGCAGCTTGGGGAAGCGGTCGGAGTTCGTGTCCTTGAGCAGGTAGAGGATCGACGTCACGCCGGGGATCAGCAGCATGCCGGACGAGATCGAGATCACCGAGACGTGGATCACCAGCCAGTACGACCGCAGCGCCGGCTGGACGGGCGCGGACTCGGCGTAGAGCACGGTGCCACCGAGGAACAGCAGGACCAGGATCGGCGTCAGCACGAACGCGCCGAGACGGCGGATCGGGAACTTGGCCATCAGCACGATCCACGTCACCACGGCCGCAAGGCACAGCAGCGACATGTACTCGTACATGTTGCCCCAGGGCGCCCGCCCGGCGGACAGACCGCGCATCACCAGCGACCCGAGGTGCAGCACCGCGCCGAGGACCGTCATCGCGGCACCCATGCGGCCGATGCGCTCGGTCCTGGTCAGCTCGCTCTTCGGCGCGTCGGTGAGGATGTCCGGCCCACCGGCCCCGGCCATCGCCTTGCGCGGCGCGCGGGCGAAAGCCTGCTCGACCGCGTAGAGCAGGACCGCGAAGAGGTAGACACCCAACGCGCTGCGGTACAGCCAGTCGCTGTAGGTCGCGAGGGTCTCGTCAACCGGCATCAGGACTTCTCCTCGTTCAGCACCGCGCGGGCCAGCCGCGTGAACTCCTCGCCGTATCCTGCCTGGTCAGTACGGGCAAGCCCACCGACCTCGACCAAAGTACGCCCGTCCTCCAGACGAGTCGCACGCACCCACACCCTGCGGCGCTTGACGGTCAGCGAGACCCCCAGGCCGAGAATGATCAGGATGGCGAACGCCAGCACGTAACCCTGGGTCGGGTCGTGCGAAACCTGCAGCGACACCCAGTCGTTCACGGCGTCGAAGCGCACCTTCGTTCCGTCGTCGAGCACGATCTCCTCGCCCAGCGCGAGGTTCTTGCGCGCGACCTTCGCCAACCGGCCCTGCTCGACCATCTTCTGGTCGATCGAGAAGATCGACTGGCCGCGGCCGTCGTCCACACCGAGATCACCGCGGTACACGTCGACGGCGACCATCGGGTTGTTCAGCGCCGGGAACTTCGAGTTCAGGATGCTGCCGTGCAGCAACGGCGTCGGCGCCAGCAGGCCCGTCACCGCGATCTGGTTCTTGCGCCGCGTCTCGGAGTCCGTGACGCCGGGCGGGTCGAACTTCGTCGCGCCCTCGGAGGCCAGCGTCAGCTGGTTGGTCGGCAGCCACTGGATGCCCTGCGTGCGCTTCTCGCCGTTGGGGAACGTCACCGTGAACGTCGGCGTGTACCCGTGGCCGAGCAGGTAGAGCCGGTCGCCCTCGGTGCGCAGCGGGTGGTTGACCTGCAGCGTGTACGGCTTCCACGTGTTCGACGTGAGATCGTCGCCCGACTGGTAGCGGATGTCCGCCTGGTAGCCGACGGGCTGGCCGTTGTCGAGGTAGTCGGCGGTGAACTTGCCGATCTCGACGCAGAACGGCGTGAGGTCAGTGCCGTCGACCCGCAGGCCGGGCCGGAACTGGTCGTAGTTGAAGATGCCGCCGTTGCAGAACTGGCCGCCGTCGGCCTGGACGATGACCTGGCCCTCGTAGTTGAACATCTTGCCGAGCGCGAACGACACCAGCAGGCCCAGCAGCGCGAAGTGGAAGACCAGGTTGCCGGTCTCGCGCAGGAACCCGCGTTCCGCGCTGACCGTGCCCTCACCGGTCTCCATCCGCCAGCCACGCATGGCCTTCTTCGCCCGCGCGAGAGCCTCGTCCGGCGTCACGTCGAGCTCGGCCTGCGAATGGTGCGGCATGCGCGAGAGATTGCGCGGCGTCAGCACGGGCTTCGCGCGCATCTGCTTGAAGTACTCCCACGTCCGGGGAAGCAGACACCCGACGAGGGACGTGAACAGCAGCAGGTAGATCGCGGCGAACCACGGCGTGGCATACACCTCGAAGAACCCGAGCTTGAGCAGCAACTGCCCCCACCAGCCACGCTGGGCGACGTACTCGTCGACCTTGGCCGCGTTCAGCGACAGCTGCGGCAGCAACGCACCGGGCATAGCCGCGAGCGCGAGCAGGAACAGCAGGGTCAGCGCGGTCCTCATCGAGGTGAGCCCGCGCCACGTGTTGCGGAGGAAGGCGATCACTAGAGCGGCAGCCTCACGACGTCGACGAACGAGTAGCGCAGCCACCCGACGAACTCACCCCAGAGCCCGGTGACCAGCGCGATCCCGACGAGGATCAGCAGCACGCCACCGAAGATCTGCACATGCCGAGCGTGCGTGCGCAGCCACTTCGTCACGCCCAACGCCCAACGCGCACCAAGCGCAAGAACCACGAACGGCAACCCGAGCCCCAAGCAGTACGCAAGCACCAGCACGGCCCCACGCACAGTCGACGACCCAACCTCGGTGCTACGCGCGACAGCAAGCACCCCGGCCAGCGTCGGCCCAAGACAGGGCGTCCACCCAAGCGCGAACACGGCCCCAAGCAAAGGCGCCCCAAGCAACCCGGCGCCAGGCTTGGCGTGGAACCGCACGTCCTTCTGCAGCGCCGGAACGAACCCGAGGAACACCAGTCCCATCAGGATCGTGACGACACCACCGATGCGCTGGAACAGATCAGCGTTCAAAAACAGCGCATCCGAAGCACCAAGAATGGCCATCGAGGCCAACGCGAAGACAACGGTGAACCCAAGCACGAACAGCAACGAGGCCCCGGCCACCCGCCACCGCCCCTGCCGAGCGGGTTCGTTCGCCTCGACCCGAGGCGCCTCAGCACCGACCAGCCCAGCAAGATAGGCCAGGTAACCGGGCACCAGCGGCACCACACACGGCGACGCGAACGAGACAAAACCCGCGAGCAAAGCAACCCCGGTAGCCAGCAGCAACGGCCCGGAGATCGCCAGATCGGTGGGGTTCACAGACCTCAGAGTAGGTAGTTGCCCAGATCACGCGACCACCGGCATGGCTTTGCCCCAACACAAGGCTTGGGCCAAAAGTACCGACAATTGCAGCTTGTGGGTGACAACCCGGTTGCTTAGCGTAAGCACATGCACCGTTCCCGGCTGCTCCTCCCAGCGCTGACCATGTCAGCACTGGCACTGTTCGCGCAGGTACCGGCCGGCGGCGCTGCCCCGGCGATGGAATGGCGCGAGGTCTTCAACGAAGACGGCTCCATCACCCAAGCCCTAACCCCGAAGCCCCCAGCCGAGAAGTCCACGGACCTCCGAGCCCTGGCCGCGGCAGACGTGATCCCGGTCCAGGTAACCGGCGACTCAGCAGACCGCTTCGACCTCGTCTTCGTAGGCGACGGCTACACAACCGACGACCTGGCAACCTACGCCGCGAACGTGAAGAGCAAGTGGGAAGAACTCTCGGCAGTAGAGCCCTTCGCCACCTACAAGCAGTACTTCAACGTCTGGCAGGTCAACGTGATCTCCGCAGAGTCCGGCGTAGACCACGACCCAACAAAGGGCCTGCTCAAAAACACAGCACTGGACATGGGCTTCTGGTGCCAAGGCCGCGACGCGAACACAGAACGCCTACTCTGCGTAAACGAAACCAAGGCAAAAGAATTCGCGGCTCTGGCCCCCCAGTCAGACCAGGTAATCGCACTAGGCAACACCACAAAGTACGGCGGCGCAGGCGGCTCAGTAGCCACAGCCGCAGGCTCAAACGCACAAGCGGGCCAAATCGCAATCCACGAGCTGGGCCACTCAATCGGAGGCCTGGCCGACGAATACGACTACCCGTACGCAAACTACACGGGCACAGAACCACGAGAAATCAACGTAACCAAGGACCCAACCGGCGCCAAGTGGTCAGAATACCTGGGCCAACCTTCCCCAGACGGCGGCGTGATCGCCCCAGTAGAGGGTGCCCGCTACTACAAAACCGGCCTATACCGCCCCACAGCCAACTCGATCATGCGAACCCTGGGCAAAGAGTTCAACTCAATCGGCCGAGACGCCATGATCAAGGCCTTCAAGGCAAAAATCCCATCACTAAACGAGCCAGGAACCCCACCGCCAGCCCGGTAAAGTAAGTAACGAGCAGCCACCCCACCAGCGAAGCCGAAGGCGAGCCGTCCTTACCAAGCGGGCCAGGCGGTGGGGTCCCATCACGAGTCGCGCCATAGC
>NZ_FNET01000023.1 GCF_900100275.1 Lentzea albidocapillata subsp. violacea | reverse complement strand
CCGGACGAGCGTGCGGCGATCGCCGAGATGCACCGCGTGCTGCGGCCTGGTGGGAAGCTGTTGTTGCTCGACCACGTCGGCAGCCAGCACCGTGTCGTCCACTTTGTGCAGTCGCTGCTGGAGAAGCTGAGTGTGCGGATGTGCGGCGACTACCAGACCCGGCGGCCGTTGCCGTTGGTGGAGCAGGCCGGTTTCGTGGTGCAGCGGCAGGAACGGCTCAAGCTCGGCATGGTCGAGCGGGTGGCCGCGGTCAAGGCCTGAGCCGCTGTTTCAGCAGTGCTTGTTCGGCGGGGTTGGCGGTCAGCTCCAACGCGCGCTGATCTGCCTCGCGTGCCTCGTCGTCACGGCCGAGGTCGCGGAGTAGTTCGGCGCGTGTGGCGTGGTAGAGGTGGTAGCGGTCCAGGCCGAGGGAATCCAGTTCGGCCAACGCTTTCTCCGCGCCGGAGACGTACCGCAGCGCGATCGTCCGGTGTAGCCGGGTCACGGGGGACGGCGCGAGGCACAGCAGCATGTCGTAGAGGATCACGATCTGTGGCCAGTCGGTGTCCTCCCAGGACTTCGCCTCCGCGTGGCACGCGACGATCGCCGCCTGGAGTTGATACGGGCCTGGTCGGCGATGGTGGGCAGCGCGGGTCAGCAACTCCACGGCCTCGCCGATCATCTGCTGGTCCCACCGTGACCGGTCCTGATCCTGAAGCTGCACGAGGTTGCCTTCGGGGGAGAAGCGGGCCGCCGTGCGGGCGCGGTGCAGTCGGATCAGGGCGAGCAGGCCGGCGATCTCGGGTTCGCGCGGCATCAGCCCGTGCAGCAACGAGGCGAGCCAGTCAGCGTCGGCTACGAGGTCGTGTGACTGCACGCGGTCCGCGCTGCTGGACAGGTAGCCCTCGTTGAACATCAGGTAGACCACGTGCAGCACCTGAGCAAGCCGCTCGCCGAGCTCCTCCGGTGCGGGAATCCGGTAGGGGATGCCCGCGTCGGTGATCTTGCGCTTGGCGCGGGTCAACCGTTGCGCCACCGTGGTTTCCGGCACGAGGAACGCGCGGGCGATCTGCGCGGTGGTCAGCCCGCACACCACGCGCAGCGTCAGCGCGATCTGTGCCTCGCGGGACAACGCGGGGTGGCAGCAGGTGAAGATCAGCCGCAGCCGGTCGTCCGGTTCGGGCTGCACGGGCCACTGCAGCTGGGCGAGCTTCTCGCGGTAGCGGGCCTGGCGGCGCAGCACGTCCAGTCCGCGGTTCTTGGCCACCGTGAACAGCCACGCGTCCGGCCGATCGGGGACACCTTCGACCGGCCAGCGCCGCAAGGCGGTTTCCACGGCGTCGGCGACGAGGTCTTCGGCGGCGGAGAAGTCGCCCAGCAGTGACACCAGGGATGCGGCCAGCCGGCCCGCGTGCTCACGCACCACGCGGGCCAGCACGTCGTCCGGTGAGGTCACATCAGGACCGGTCGGATTTCTACCAACGGGCAGGCGGGCCAGGTTCTGGCCATGCGCAGAGCCTCGTCGAGGTCGGCGACCTCGACTTCGACGTAGCCGCTGACCACTTCCTTGCCTTCGATGAACGGGCCGTCGGTGATGATCGGCTCGCCGTCCTCCAGCCGCACGGTGGTCGCGGTCTCCGGTCCGGCGAGCTTGCGGTTGTGTGTGATCTTGTCCGCGTGCTCGGCCATCCACTGCCCGACCTTGGCGAAGCCCGCGTCGCGCTCGGACTGGTCCATCGCCTCCCAGTCCTTCTCCCACTGCTCGGTCTCGCAGAACATCAGCACGTACTTCATGCTCGACACCTCCTGACCAGAAGACGACCGGCACCGAGCCTGCCACGACATCGACCGCGAGGAACTTCGATCAGCCCTGCGGGACAGCGCGACGGCCGGCGTCGAGGTTGCGCAGTGCGGCGCTGACGGCCGCGGCGGCGGTGATCTCGAAGATCTCGTCCTCGCTGAGACCGGCGGCCTTGAGATCGGCGATGTCGGTGTCGGTTACCAGGTACGACGAGTCGCGGACCTTCGCGGCATACGACGCCCACGGTGCGTCCGCTGGTTCACCGCTCGCCGCAGCGAGCCGTGTGGCCGGGTCCGTCTTGGCGGGGGAGTCGAACACCGTCGTGCGCAGGTTGCCGGCCAGTCGGTCGTGCCGATCACCGGTCTTGGCGCCGTTTGTCGGGCCGGTGAGGAAACCGGGGAAGCGGTAGCCGAAGCGGTGCAGCGACTTCGTGCCCTTGAGGAGCTGCTCATCGGAGTCGAGCTGGAAGCCGAACGCGTTGGCCAACCGGTTGACGACGTTCCAGACGAGGTTGACGTGCAGCGCGTCGAGAACCGCCTCGCGCCCCACACCCTGCGGGACGTCGGCCGCGCTCACGTCACCCGGTGTGGTGGTGACTTTCTCCAGCAGCGCCAGCACCGTGGTGAGCTCGGGACGCGCCGAGCCGGGATCGGCCGCGTCGATCTCACCGTGCGAGGCGATCCTGGTCATCTCGGTGTGGCTTTCGATGCAGAACGGGCACTGCAGGAGCTGGGCGGTGAACATCGCCATGTACTCGCGTTCACCGGCGGTCCAGAACGACGGGCCGCGCATCATCTCGGCGGACAGGTCGAGCAGTGGCGCGCCGAGGAACTCCGGCCGGTACAGCAACGTCTTCGGCACGTCGGACATCGGCACCCGCGAGGTCAGCTCTGCGAAGGAGAAGAACAGCCGGACGCGCAGCCGGTGCCCGTGGTCCAGCACGTCGAGTCGGATCACACACCTCCGCCAGATCGGTCATCCCGTCCAGTAGAAGACGATCGAACCCCACCAGAACTCGACACGCCCGGTCAGAAAATCAGACCCTGAGCCGGGGACGGACGACGACCAGCGGCACGAGAGCGAGCGCGATGATGCCGCCCGCGAACGACAAGGCGGGGTAGCTGCTGCTCGCGACGACGAAACCGGAGGCCATGCCACCGGTCGCACCGGCTACGGCGATGGCCATGTCGATGCGGCCCTGCACGGTGGCGCGGGTTTCGAGCGGCACGGCGTCGGTGATGAGCGCGGTACCACTGACCAGCCCGAGGTTCCAGCCCAGCCCGAGCAGTCCGAGCGCGAGGGTGAGCAGCGGAGTCGACTCGGCAGGGGCGAACCCGGCGACCAGGCCGGCCGCGAGCAGGGTGATGCCGGAGGCGGCGATCACGGGCAGCCTGCCGATCCGGTCCACGAGCCAGCCGCTGAGCGGTGAGGGCAGGAACATGCCGGCCACGTGGACGGCGATGACGAACCCGGTGGCCGCGAGTCCGTGACCGTGCAGGCGCATGTGCACCGGGGTCATGGTCATGATCGCGATCATCACCAGCTGGATGATCACCATGGTGGTCGTGCCGATCAGCAGCAGCCGCGCGTCGCCGCGAGAGTCGCGGCTGGCCACGGGGATCGCGGGCAGGGACCTCGCGGTGAGAAGTGGATCGGGTCGCAGCAGTACCCACAGCACGATGGCGGCCGCGGCGTAGGCGAAGACCGCGAGGATGAACGGTCCGGCGAGCGCCGGGACGTGCCAGCTCGTGGCCAGGTCGCCGGTCGCCGTGACGAGGTTGGGGCCGAGCACCGCGCCGAGCGTGGTGGCGACGAGCACCGTGCTCACCGCGCGTCCTCGGCGTTGCGGGGCAGCGAGGTCGGCGCCGGCGTAGCGGGCCTGGAGGTTGGTCGCGCTGCCCGCACCGTAGACGAACAACGCGACGAACAGCAGCACGGCGTTGTCGGTGGCGGCGGCGATGACGACGCCGAGCGCACCCACGGCGCCGGTGAGGTAGCCGCCGGCGAGACCGGCGCGTCTGCCGCGCAGACCGGAGACGCGGGCGATCAGCAGAGCTGCGAGGGCGGAGCCGATGGTGAACAGTGCCGCGGGTAAGCCTGCCGCGCTGGTGGCGCCGAGCATGTCCTGGGCGAGCAGCGCTCCGACGGTGATGCCCGCGGCAAGTCCGGCGCCGCTGAGGATCTGGGCTGCGACGAGCACCGTCAGGATGCGTCTTTGGGCAGGGTGACGCGTGATCAGGGTGTTCACAGTGTCCATTCCTCAGACCGCGACGGGGAGTTCGGCGAGGCGCCACTCGAGCATGCCGTCGGCAAGGCGCCGGGCGGTTCGTCCCTGCGCGGTGAGCAAGCGAACGGCGTCGTGGGAGAGCACGCAGTAGGCGCCGCGGCAGTAGGCCACGACCTCCTGGTCGGCCGGGAGCTCGGCCAGCCGGTCCGCCAGTTCGTCCAGTGGAACGGACACGGCGCCGGGGATGTGCCCGGCGGCGTACTCCTCGGCGGGCCGCACGTCGATCACCGTCGCGCGTCCCGACCGGACGCGTTCGAGGAGCTCGTCGCGGCTGACGGCGTCGGTGTCGTCGCCGAGGTAGGCCTCGCGTGCGGTGCGGACGTCGGGCAGCCGGTCGTCTGCGACGGTGCGCAGCAGTGCGAACAACGCGGCGACGTCGTCTCCTGCCAGCCGGTAGAAGATCTTCGTGCCTTCGCGGCGGGTGACCACGAGGTTGGCCTGCTTGAGGGTCTGCAGATGCGCAGACGCGGTCGTCAGCCCCAGCTCCGCCGACTTCGCGAGCGCGTCGACCGTGCGCTCGCCCTGAGCGATCAGGTCGAGCAGTTCCAGTCGCTTGCCGCTCGCGAGGGCCTTGCCGACCCGAGCGAACTGGTCGAACAACGCGTTCTTGGCATCCCGGTCACCCATGGTTCTCCAATCATCCTTGGAATAGTGTAGAACACTGGATGTGGAAGGAGACGATGACCATGGCTGAGGTGCTTGCGCTTGTCGACGAGGGTCTGGGGAACTCCGCGTATCTGGTCGATCTGGGCGACGGCCGGGCGCTGGTGGTCGATGTCAGCCTCGATCTGAGGGAAGTCGGCCGCACGGCGCGGCGACGGGGGCTGAGCGTGGCATTCGCCGCCGACACGCACCTGCACGCCGACTTCCTGTCCGGGGCTCGTCAGCTGTCCGCGACCGAGGACACCCGCGTGCTCGCCTCCGCGGCCGGGCACCGCGAGTTCGCGCACAACGGGCTGCGCGACGGCGACGAAGTCGACCTCGGCGGCTTACGCCTGCGGGCGTTGGGGACCCCCGGCCACACCGACGAGCACCTGTCTTTCCTGCTGCTCGACGGCGACCGTCCGCTCGGAGTGTTCACCGGTGGCTCGCTGATCGTGGGCGCCGCCGCCCGCACCGACCTCGTCTCACCCGACCGGACCGAAGAGCTCGCTCGCGCTCAGTACGCGTCGCTGCGCCGGCTTGCCGAGCTGCCCGACGACGTGGCCGTCTGGCCCACGCACGGCGCCGGATCCTTCTGCTCCGCCCCGCCTGGCGCGGACCGCACCAGCACGATCGGCCGGGAGAAGGCAACGAACCCGTTGCTGCGCGCGGCTGACGAGGACGCCTTCGTGAAGGAGCTGCTCGGCTCGCTGGGCAGCTATCCGCCGTATTTCCGCCGGCTCGGCGAGATCAACCGCCAGGGCGTTCTGGTGGGAACGCCTGAGCTACCGCCGCTGGAGGTTGGTGCGGTGCGGCGGCTTCTGGCCGACGGCGCGCGGTTGATCGACGTCCGGTCGGTCGAGGAGTTCGCCGCCGGGCACGTGCCTGGCGCGCTGTCGATTCCGCTGCGGCCGGTGTTCGCATCGTGGCTCGGCTGGCTGGCACCGCACGACCAGCCGCTGGTGGTGGTGCGCGGCGCCGACCAGGACCCCGCGGAGATCGCCTGGCAGGCAGCCAAGATCGGCTACCTCGACCTCGCAGGCGAACTCGCCGGCGGGATGGATGCATGGACTGCCGCGGAACTTCCCACGGCCACAACCAGGTTGGTGGGCCCGGATCAGGTGAGCGGACCGGTGCTGGACATTCGGCAGGAACCCGAGTTCGCCTCCGGACACCTGCCGGGCGCGCAGCACGTCGAACTCGGCGACCTGCCCAGCCGCGTTGACGAGGTGCCGCAAGAGCCGCTCGTGGTCATGTGTGGACACGGCGAACGTGCCATGGGCGCAGCCAGCCTCCTCGAACAAGCGGGACACCGCGACGTCGCCGTACTCACCGGCGGACCTCAGGACTGGGCCGACGCGACCGGCGGACGGCTGGAGAGCGGCCGGTGAGCCTCCAACTCGGCCTGCGCGCCAACCTCGCCCAGTTCAGCCTGCTCGTTGCGGTCAACGCGCTGGTCGGCGGTGTGCTCGGGCAGGAACGCGCGGTGCTGCCGCTGCTGGCCAAGGACGAGTTCGGTCTGACCGGCTACACGTTCTTGCTCACCTACGTGGTCGCCTTCGGTCTGACCAAGGCCGCCACCAACTACTTCGCGGGCACCTGGTCCGATCGCTTCGGACGACGCCCGGTGCTGCTGGCCGGCTGGCTGGCCGCGATCCCCGTGCCGCTGATGCTGATCTGGGCGCCGTCGTGGGGCTGGGTGGTCGCGGCGAACGTGCTGCTCGGCGTCAACCAGGGCCTGACCTGGTCGACCACCGTCATCATGAAGATCGACCTGGCCGGGCCGTCCCGCCGCGGCGTCGCGATGGGCCTCAACGAAGCCGCCGGCTACATCGCCGTCGCAGTCACCGCGCTCGCCACCGGATACCTCGCCGCACGGTACGGATTGCGCCCGGCACCGTTCCTGCTCGGACTGTCCTATGTGGTCCTCGGGATCGGATTGACCGTGTTCGCCGTGCGGGAGACCCGAGAACACGCGCGGCTTGAAGCGACACAGCACCCTGTTGCCGCTGAGGGCATGCCGAGCGACCGGGAGATCTTCACCCGCACGAGCCTGCGGGAGCCCGCGCTGTCGGCGGCGAGCCAGGCCGGGATGGTGAACAACCTCAACGACGGACTGGCGTGGGGCCTGTTCCCGATCCTGTTCGCCACCGCCGGCCTGTCGGTCGCCAAGATCGGAATCCTCGCCGCGGTCTACCCGGCCGTGTGGGGTCTGGGGCAGCTAGTCACCGGTCCGCTGTCGGATCGCTGGGGCCGCAAACACCTGATCACCGCCGGGATGCTGATCCAGGCCGCCGCGCTGGCACTCGTGGCGGTCGCGGACACCTTCACGGTGTGGCTGGCCGCGGCCGTGCTGCTGGGCGCGGGCACCGCCATGGTGTATCCGACCTTGCTGGCGACGATCGGCGACGTCGCGCACCCGGCGTGGCGCGCGCGAGCCGTCGGCGTCTACCGGCTCTGGCGCGACGGCGGCTTCGCCGTGGGCGCCCTGCTCGGCGGCATCGTCGCCGACCTCTGGGGCCTGCGCGCCGCGGTGTGGGTGGTCGCCGCACTCACCGCGCTGTCCGGAATCGTGGTCGCCGTACGCATGTACGAAACCCACTCCAACAGGAAGGTCAGCGCGTGACCGTCCCACGTGGACTTCTCGACGGACCGATCTACCTCGACTACAACGCCACCACACCGATCGACCCCGCGGTGACAGAGTCGATGCTGCCGTACCTGACCGCGGAGTTCGGCAATCCGTCCAGCACCCACCACTACGGCCGAGAGTCCCGCATCGCACTCGATCACGCCCGTGATCAGGTCGCCGCGCTCCTAGGTGTCGAGGCCGAGCGCATCGTGTTCACCGGGTCCGGCTCCGAGGCAGACAACCTCGCCATCCGCGGCACCGTGCTGGCCTCCGGCGTGGTCCGGCCGCACGTGATCACCCAGCCCACCGAGCATCCCGCCGTGCTGCAGGCGTGCGAGGCGTTGCGCCGCTTGCACAACGCGGAGGTGACGTTCCTGCCCGTCGACAGCGACGGTCTGGTCGACCCGGCCGATCTCGCGGCGGCGATCACTCCACGCACCGTGCTGGTGTCCGTCATGGCGGCGAACAACGAAACCGGTGCTCTGCAACCGATCGACGATCTGGCCCGCGTTTCCCGTGAGTACGGTGTGGTGTTCCACACCGACGCCGCCCAGGCGATCGGCAAGATCCCGTTCGACGCGACCGAGCTCGACCTCGTGACAGTTGTGGGGCACAAGATGTACGCCCCCAAGGGAATCGGTGCCTTGTGCGTCTGGCCCGGTGTGCCGCTGGAACCGCTGGTGTACGGCGGCGGCCAGGAACACGGCCTGCGGGCGGGCACCGAGAACGTCGCCCTCGCCGTCGCACTCGGCACCGCCGCCGAACTCGCCGCGAAAGACCTTGCCTCGAACGGCCACGCCCGCATCCGCGAGCTGCGCGACCGTCTGCACCACCAGCTCACCACCGCACTGCCCGGCCGAGTCCACCTCAACGGCCCCGACACGGCCCGGCTGCCCAACACCCTCAACATCAGCATCGACGGCATCGCCGGACACGAACTACTCGACGCCACAACGGCAATCGCCGCCTCCACCGGCTCGGCCTGCCACAGCGGCAACCACCAGCCATCCCCGGTGCTCACCGCCATGGGCACCTCTGCTGATCGAGGCCTGGGCGCACTGCGGTTGTCGCTGGGCCGCTGGACCACCACCGAAGAGGTCGACCAAGCCGCACGCCACATCGCCGCCGCGGCCAACCAGCGCCGGCACGACACGGTTGGCGGTGCCTGAATCTCGCTTCCGCGGTGAGTGACAATCGTGGGGTGAAGACCCGCTTCGACGAGGCCGACTACCAGCTGCTGTGGCCGCGTGCCCTGTTCGTCGAGGAGTCGTCCAGGCTGCTCAACAAGCGTGACCTCGACGACTGGAACCAGCGCTGTGAGCTGCTGCTGGAGGACGCGTTCGTCGGCGGGATGAGCGGTGGACCGCTGAGCGAGTTCCAGGAGATCGCGGTCGAGCACCCGTGGGACACGGAGCCGCAGAAGGCAGTGCCGTCGAAGCTGACCTCGAAGCAGCGGTTCCTGCGCGACCTGATGCAGAACGCCGAGCTGCTGCGAGAGGACGCCTCGCACCGCAAGCCCTACTGGTCACAGCGGAAGAACGGAATGCGTGCGGAGCTCGCACGACAGGGCGTGGTCGTACGCGGCTTCGTGGAGCTGGTCGAGGAGCTGGAGCGCAAGGGGTACTTCGAGAAACGCTTCGGGAAAGACTGCGTTGACGACCGCTACAACGGGTTGATCCCTCCTCGGTGATCGAGCGCGCGATCGGGGCCGGTGACCTGTGGCCGTTGAAGGCTGATCAGCTGCGCGACGACCTCGACCTGTTCTGCGACGTGGTCGAGGTGCTGCACGACCTCGTCGCCCGGCCGGCGGACCGCACCTTCCACTCGTACAGCGGATGCGGCTGGCACCACAGCGACTTCTCCATCGAGGCCGGCAGGAGCGTCTACCGGTGGCAGGTCAACAAGTTGCTGGCCCAGAGCGATCTGGGCCTGCGGCTGGCCGAGGAGGGCGAGGACATCGGCCGCATGGTCACGGTGACCGCGGACGCCCGCCACGAGCTGGTCGACGCGCTCGTGGCGACCGAGGGGGAGACCGGTGACCAGATCCGGCACGCCGTGGCTCTGTTTCGAGCGCGGGGTGCGGACCGCCACCAGAAGCGGTCGGCGGTGGTCACCCTCGCCCGCATCCTGGAGGGCCGACGCGACCTCCTGCAGACCAAGCTGCTGCGCAAGGACGAGGGCGCGCTGTTCATGATCGCGAACCAGTTCGACCTGCGGCACCAGAACGAGGCGCAGAAGTCCGACTACGACGAGGCGTTCCTCGACTGGGTGTTCTGGTGGTACATGGCGACCATCGAGCTGACTGACCGGCTGGCCTCCCGCGACGACTGATATCGCTATAGCGGAGGGCCTGGCGTCAGCCGCGAGCGATCCAGTAAATGGTCACCTCCGCGGTCAAGTCCAGTATCCGCTTTGAATCCCGTGTTCCAGGCGGCTGCGGCCCTCGGCCGCCAACTCCCCGAGGCTGCGAGGGCCGGGTGTCTCGCGCTGTAGTGGTCCTGTCGTCGGTCGGTCTACCGACGCCGCGGCCGGTGTGGTGGAGGCACGCTCTGGAACGCCTCTGGCCCTCTCAGGCCTAGCCGGTTACCAAGTGCGTCGAGGGATGGATCGTGCCCAGGCAGTCGGTTGTCGTAGAAGGTGCTCAACAGCTCGCCGGTGCGATGGTCGTAGAGCAGTGCGAACGCCCGATCGAGCTGGAGCTGGTGCTTCAGATACTCCTGCGTGAGAGGCGACTGCGGTGCCCAACAGCCCGCCCCATTCGGCGGGGCAAGCCAGAACCGAACCGCTCCAGACGTCTGGGATGTCCGTGATCGGAGTGAAGTTGCTTGTGTCGTCCTCTTCGAGGAACTCAAGGAAGTCGTGCCACTCCGTGGGGTTGCCGCTTTGGTACTGCCACAGAGGCTCCGGATTCTGCCGGAGCCGCGAGCTTGTGTCGCGCGACCAAACAAGCCCTGGAAGAAAGTCGCTGTGCGACGCCTCCGGGGATCAGAAAGAAATCGCCTGTCACGTGTCCCCGGAGACGCGTCCTCTCGGAGTTAAGGGATGTCGGCGTCGCTTCACCTCGCGGTGAGCGTTTCCCATCCAGCAAGGGGGCATCGTGTCACAGCCCGATCCAACCCAGACGTGTTCATCTTCTTCAGCCCCTGTGGCCGCCGAGCCCTGTCATGACGGGACATGGGGTGGTCGTGACGGCGCCCGGCCGTCAGCGGGTGATCAAGCGGCCGAAATTGCCCCGATCCTGTTCACCCCTGCCCAAGCTGCGGCGTTGTTGCAGGTGCGGGAGTCCTGGCTGCGGCGTCGCGTGGCGCGCAGGGCGGTGCCGTGCACCTTCCTCGGCAAGCACCTGCGCTTCTCCTCCGAGGACCTTCAGCAGATCGCCTCCGGTGCTGCGCGGCCGGCGGCGACCGGCCGTGGTTCGTCGGTCCGGCGGAGTCGCAGGCGGAGCGTCAAAACGAGCCGCCGTAAGAAAGGCGCTAGCGCCTTTGGGGGCGGAGAACACATTTATTTGCCCTTTTCGTCGAAACGAGCGTTCATCTGGGCGTGTCGATTCCGGCACGTTCGGCAGTCTTCGAAAAGGGAGAAGTAATGGCTTGGGTTGAGCAACATGGATGCGACTGGCGCGTCCGCTATCGGCTTGACGACGGAACGGTCTATTCGGAGAACGGGTACCCGACTGAGGCGGCAGCCGAGGAGCGCGCGCTGGACGTGGAGTCCGACCAGCGGCGGAAGCGGTTCGCCGATCCACGGCTGGCGAAGACCACGATCGACGAGTGGATCCGGAAGTGGGCGGACGCGCACGGCGTGACCGCGATGACGTGGTCGACCTACGACTCGCATCTGTGCGACCACATCCTGCCGTTCTGGTCTGGTACCGGGCTCGGTGACATCGAGCGGATCAAGGTGAAGGGCTGGGTGAACAAGACCCTGCGGTCGAAGCTCGCGGACAAGAGCGCGAAGGACGTGCTCGTGTTGTTCTCTCAGATCATCGGCGAGGCGGTCGACGAAGGGCTGATCGGTTCGAACCCGTGCCGGAAGTTGCGGATCACCTTCGCTGCTTCGCCGAGCGGCCTCACGCCAGCACCGACGAGGTGGACGCGTTGGCGGGCAGGATGCATCCCGACGACGGGTTGCTGACGATCACCGCCGCGTACACCGGTTTGCGCTGGGGTGAGCTGGCCGGGCTGCAGTGGATCAGGACCTACTTGGATTCGGACCCGCGCATCGCGGTGGATCCGGAGTTCGGTGCGCTGCACGAGGTTCGTGGGCAGGAGCTTGTTCTCGGCCCGCCGAAGACCCCGGCGAGCGTGCGCGACGTTCACCTGCCGCCGTTCCTCGTGAACGAGTTGCTCGCCCATCACGAGCGCAACCCCGACTCGAGGTTCGTGTTCCCCGGTGCGCGGGGTGCGTTGCGGCGGCGATCGAACTTCCGACAGCGCGTCTGGTTGCCAGCTCTCGCTGGCAACGAAGCTCTCGGCTGGGTGCCGCTCAAGCAGGGGATGCACTTTCACGATCTGCGGCACACGCACGAGACGTGGCTCATCGAGGACGGCGTGCCGCACGTGCTGCGACTCGAACGGCTGGGACACAAGCGCAAGGAGGTCCACGACCGTTATTCGCATGTGACGGACGCCATGATCAGCCGGATGCTGGAGCAGTTGCAGCGTCGTTGGGAGGAGGACGGCGGGTGGTCCTGGATCATGGAAGGTCGAGACGAAGCGGTGTGAACACTTAGGTATCGCAAAATGTGTTCAGGAGCCCGTGCTCCCAATTTGCTCCCAATGCATCGCAAACGGCCCGCCGATGAAATCATCGACAGGCCGTCTGACTAGGTAAAACACACTGTGGGCGATACTGGGATCGAACCAGTGACCTCTTCGGTGTGAACGAAGCGCTCTCCCGCTGAGCTAAACGCCCGTGTTCTGTTGTTGTGCTGTACCGCTCTCGCGGTGTGGCCATAGCCTACAACATCATCAACGAGAACCAAAAATCGGGCTCTGCAACCAGCTCCACTCGAGGCCGAACCAGCCGCCTACCAGCGCGAACACGTTGAGGAAGTAGCAGGTTACGAGGACGATGGCGCAGACGCCCGCCATCACCATGCCGCGGACCCAGGACGGCTGGCGCTTGAGCCAGGCGACCCAGCGGTCGTAGTAGCGCTTCGCGAACTTGAGGACTCGGCCTGCCCACTCGAACTCCGTGGCGAGGATGGCTAGGCCCGCGAAGACCACGAGCCAGCCCGGGCCTGGGTACGGGATCATGATGATGCCCGCGATCAGGACCAGGCCGCCGATCACGCCCACGCCGATTCGGTAGGCCAGGTTCAGTGCCGGGTTCCGGTGGAACCAGTGGCGCCAGCCCTTGTGCTCTTCGGGCTTCACGTCGGGCTTCGTCATGTGTCGATCATCCTGTTGGGATTCAGGCGGGTGCAACCTGGCCTCCCGCTAGCACTTCCGAGGGTTTCGGCGGTGCTTGGCGGCCTGGTTCGAGCGACACCGCGAAGGTCGTGTGCTTGTGCGCGTCGGAGGACCAGGCCAGCAGTTGCGGGTCGGTCGAACCGGCTCGTACGTCGAACACCGCCAACGGTACCGGCGCTTTGGTGCTTGCGCCCCAAACTACGTAAACGTGACCCGAGTCGTTCGGCTTGAGGTTGCTCGGCAGCACGGCGGCCGAGGTCGGGTTCGAGAGGACTACGGCCACCTCCTTGCCTGAGCTCGTGCGCAGGACCGCCCTGTTCGTGGCCGGGTCGGCGGCCAGGGAGAGGGCCTTGTTCAGGTCGTTGGTGCGGGCCTCGGAGGCCGTTACCTGGTTCGAGAGCTGGTTCACGCGCACGCCGAGGTAGCCGGCGCCTGCCAGTACGGCCAACGCTGCCGCGGCGGCCAGCAGGACGCGGCCGGTGCGGCGGCGGTGTTGCGGGCGCAGTGGGATCGGTGCCGCGTGGCGCGGGGTGTGCTGGGCGGCGGGCACTTCCTGGGGGATGTGCTCGATCTGTTCCATCAGCTTCGCGCGCAGGCGGGGTGGTGGTTGTTCCTCGGGGACCGCGCCGCCGATGCCCGCCAGCACCTCCTGCGTCGCCTGCACGGTGCGCTGGCACGTGTCGCAGGTCTGCACGTGGTCGCGGGCCACTGCTTCCTCGTCTGGCTCCAAGGAGTGCAACGCCCAGCCGACGGCGAGCTCCTCGTGAGCGCACAGGTCGCCGTTCACCGGTGAACTCCTGTCGTCTCGCCGGTCTCGCCGGCCCACAAGTTCCCCAACGTGCCTCTCAGACGTCTGATCGCCGCGAACGTGCGCGATTTCACAGTCCCCAGCGGGACGCCTGTCAGCTTTGCCACCTCGCACTGCGTGTAGCCGCCGAGATAGGCGAGCGCTATTACTTGGCGCTGTTCTTCCGGCAGTGTGTGCAGGGCCGCTCTGACCTCGGCGCTCACCACGCTGACCAACGCTGCGTGGTCGGAGCCTTCGGCAGGAGGGGAGATGTCGTCGGTGAGGGGAACAGTCCGACGACGCTGGGTGTTCTCTTTACGTACGGCGTCCACCGCGCGGTGGTGCACCAAAGTCATCAACCAGGTGCCGAAACTGCCGCGGGCGGGGTCGAACCTGGCGGGGTGCCGCCAGAGCGCGAGGAAGGCTTCCTGGACGACGTCCTCGGCCAGTTCCGGGTCCACGCAGATGCGCCTGGCCAGCGAATATGCTGGTGTGCCGTACCTGTCGTACAGCTCACCGAACGCCGACCGATCGCCCTGTGCGAGTCTTTGCACGAGCTCGAAATCGGTCGGCCGGCCGTCGCTCGACGCAACGGTTGGGCCGGGCGAGTCAGCCACCAGAGATGTCCTCACGTCCAACATTCGCGCAACAGCCGGTACCGGGTTCAGGTTAGACCCAGCAAGATAGGGGTCGCTGAACGCCGGCTGACGAGCGAGGAGGCCACGGAGCGCGTGCAAACGGTCGCGTTACGGAGTCAGACTGACCCGATGGGGTGATCTGCACCCGATTCGCGAGCGTTCCTCGCCACATGCACGTCACAACTAAGGTGCTCGGTCGTTTCATTGACCGGGAAGGGAGAAGAGGGTAACGACGATGCGCAACGATCACGTGACGCTCCGCTCGACAGCGGTCTTCGACCTGCTGGCACCGAGGACCCCTGCGGTCCCGGTTCAGGTGGAGCTTCGATACGACACGAAGGACCCGTACGCGGTCGTCGCCGCGTTCCGGACCGGCCGCGCCGGTTGGGTCGAGTGGGTGTACGCCCGCGACCTGCTCGCAGACGGACTCATCGCCGACGCCGGCGACGGTGACGTCCGGATCCGCCCCGCCGCCGATGACCCCGAGGTCGTCGTGATCGAGCTGAGCTCGCCTTCCGGGCACGCCATGTTCGAGGCGTCCGCCCAGGAACTCGCCGACTTCCTCGATCGGACCTATGACGTCGTCGTGCCGGGCAACGAGCACCTCTGGGTCAACGTCGACGAGGCGCTCACGCACCTCATCTCGAACGACCTGAGCTGAATAACCCGAGGTAGGGGGTCCGCGATGGCGAAGCGGGCACCCCGGTGAAACTCGCTTGAACCCCTCGTATAAGCTTCGTTTCAACATCATGAAGTCAGTGGTGTACGCGGATGTAGCGCAGTTGGTAGCGCATCACCTTGCCAAGGTGAGGGTCGCGAGTTCGAGTCTCGTCATCCGCTCTGTGGTTCCACGGTGTCTTGCCGTGGGGTCATGCTCCTGGCGGAGTGGCCGAGTGGCTTAGGCAAGGGCCTGCAAAGCCCTGTACACGGGTTCGATTCCCGTCTCCGCCTCGGACGATTAGCTCAGCGGGAGAGCACTACCTTGACACGGTAGGGGTCACAGGTTCAATCCCTGTATCGTCCATTCTGGATAGACAGTGGGGCCAGGTGCACAGCGCACCTGGCCCCACTGTCGTTCACGGCCTGCCGGCGGGCCTGTCACCCTGAAGATCAGCCGATTTGGAGCTTCGGGGGACCGTCGGATAAAGTTCCTCTCGCACCACGGGAAACCGGGGCGCACGCGGATGTAGCGCAGTTGGTAGCGCATCACCTTGCCAAGGTGAGGGTCGCGAGTTCGAGTCTCGTCATCCGCTCGGACGATTAGCTCAGCGGGAGAGCACTACCTTGACACGGTAGGGGTCACAGGTTCAATCCCTGTATCGTCCACTCATCACAGGAGCCCTCGATCGAACATGATCGAGGGCTTCCTGCTGTTCACGGCAACGCCGCGTCCGCCCACTTTTTGTCCAATTATTGGTCAGAAGGGCTGAAAATGCCCACTTTTTTGTCTTTTATTGCGGCATAGTCGCATCTACTGTTGGTCGCTGTGTCCGGCTATCAGTTCGATTTCTTCATCAGCTACAGCCGCCAGGGCAGTGTGCAGAAATGGCTGCTGAACCACTTCTACAACAAACTCGTCGAGTGTCTCGCCGACGAGTGCGCGCCCACGCCCAGGGTCTACATGGACCGGTTCATGCCGAAGGCGGTGGAGTGGTCGCACAACCTGGAGACCTCGCTGCGGCGCAGCAAGATCATGATCCAGGTCATGACGCCGCACTACTTCACGTCCGGCTGGTGCATGGCGGAGCTCTACAGCATGCGGGCGCGGGAGAACATGCTCGGCTTCGCGAGCACCCAGATCCCCCAGGGCCTGATCTACCCGATCCTCTACTCGGATTCGGAGAACTTCCCGATGGAGGAACGGATGCGCAAATGGCACGACTTCAAGGAATACGCGCATCCCGATCCGGTCTACCAGCAGACCGTCCATTACTTCCAGTTCCACAAAGAGGTGAAGCAGCTGGCGCGCGATCTGGTCGAACTGGCGGACCAGGTTCCCGACTGGCGACCCGACTGGCCGATCGTCGAGCGTCCTGACCCGATCGTCACTCCGCGACCGCCCTTACCGAGGTTCAAGCCATGTCCGGAACCGTGATCACGTTCTACTCCTACAAAGGCGGCGTCGGGCGCAGCTTCACCTTGGCCAACACGGCGGTGTTGCTCGCACGCTGGGGTTACCGGGTGCTCGCCATCGATTGGGACCTGGAGGCACCGGGTCTTCATCTCTACTTCCGCCCGCACCTTTCCCAGATGCCCGACAGCGGCGTGGTCGATCTCGCATACGACTTCATCAGAAAGGTCGAAGCGCCCGAACCGCACACGGTGCGGGTCGACGTCGAGGGCGGCGTGCTCGACCTGATGGCCGCCGGCAAGGTCGTGGGCAACAAGCTCGACGCCTCCTACACGTACCGGATGCAGCAGATCGACTGGTCGGACCTCTACGAGCAGGGGTTCGCCGCGTTCCTGGAAGACCGCCGCGACGAGTGGACCGCCAAGTACGACTTCGTGCTGATCGACAGCCGGACCGGTGTCTCCGACATCGCCGGCATCTGCACCGCGCAGCTGCCGGACCGGCTGGTGGTGGTGTTCACCGCCAACGAGCAGAACCTCAACGAGGTGGTGGACATCGCCCACCTCGCGGACATGGCGAGGGACCGGCTGCCCTACGACCGGCCGCGCCACCAGGTGATGCCGGTGCTGTCCCGGCTCGACAACCGGATGGAGTACCAGCGGGCAGAGGAGTGGCAGCAGAAATGCGTCGGGGTCGTCGCCCCCTTGTTCGGTAACTGGCTGGTCAAGGGCGTCACCCCGGAACAGATGGTGCGGCACCTGACGGTTCCGTACATCTCCTACTGGAGCTTCGGCGAACTGCTCCCCGTGATGGACGAGCGTCCTCCGTCACCGGACCAGATCTCCTTCGCGCTCGAGACCGTCGCCGCGGTCATAGCGCACCAGTTCGATCGGACCGACCTGCTGGCCGACAACCGTGACGCCTATGTCGCGGGCGCTCGCTCGCGGCGGCGCCAGTTCGACTGGGACCTCCTCGTGTCCAGCCCGCGGACGCTGTGGCGCACGGGAACGGAACTGATCACCGAGCTGCGGCTGCTGGGGCTGACGGCGGACAGGTCGGTGTCGGGCGATCCCGAGTTCCTCGACCAGACCGGTGACCCCGCCGAGCATCTCTGCCTCGTGGTCGACGGCGAGCTGAGCCGGTGGCAGCTGACCGAGGCGGAACGGTTCGTGCGGCGCACGCTCCGCCCCGACGGTGCCCAGCGGCAGATGTTCTGCCTGCTGACCCGCGGCACGGACCGCGAGCGGCTGCCCGGCTTCCTGCGCAACCTGAGGCACCTCGAGTTCGACCCGGCCTCGCGTCCTGTCCGGGTGGCACGGGAGCTGCACGACCTCATCCGAGCGACGCCGGCCCCCGAGACCGAACCGGACCTCGAAGCGCTGCGCGGTGCGGAGGCGGCTCTGCGGGAGCTGCCCGAACTGCTGCCGTACGCGGGCAGGTTCGCACTCATCGACGAGACGGTGCTCGGCATGACCTCAGCGCTCGACGACGGGGACATGGACCTGCTGCGCGACCGATCGGCCGACCTTCTGCTGCTCAGCAAGTCCCACCGCGACGGGGCCGGGATCGAGGTGCCGGCGCGACTACGTGCCGAGGTGGGTGACCTGCTCACCCGGATCGATCGACGAATCAACGCGTTGACGAACTGAAAGGCGGCGTGATGCCGGAGACGTACGGCCCTCAAGCACGGGCGGCACTGATGCAGCTGATGCTGGAAGACCGCGCCATCGAGCACAAGGAGATGGCCGACCGGTTCAAGATCAAGCTGCCGCCCAAGGAGCGCGGTCCACTGAACGACGACGAGTTGATGGCGACCTCGAAAGAGGGCCGCAGGCTGGTGCACGAGATCACCGACAAAGGTGTCGAGTGGTGCATGAACGACCTCGTGGGCGGCGAGCCGCCGTCGCCGTCGGGCCCGTTGGCGCGGGCACACGCCGAGATGCTCCGCCGTGTCATCGGGTTCCTCCACCGGCGTGGCCTGCTCTCCGAGGCGGTTCGTTCGGGCGACCTGGAGTCGTTGATCCGCGCTGCCTACGCCGATCTGGCCACCGCGCCGGAGGACTGGATCCGCCTGGCCCGGGTCCGTCCCCGGTTGAACGGCGCCGGCAAGAACGAGGTGGACGACGTGCTGCTGGAGATGATGAAGACAGGGACCGTCCACCTGGCACCGGACTCGAACACCAAGATGCTCACCGCGGAAGACCGTGCCTCGGCGGTTCGGATCGGTGGTGAGGACCTGCACCTCATCGCGATCGAGGAGTCGTCATGACCGCCCAGCTGCGGGAAGCGCTGGCGGCACTGCGCTTCAACTCCGCCGAGACGCCCGACGACGTCTGGCAGACCCCGCCGTCCCACGTCGACGGTCTGCACCCGAGGGCGGAGCACCGCATCAGGACCGGTATCGCGGATGCCAAGGCCAGCAACGGTCCCAGCCCCATCGGGCTCGCGTTGCAGGGACGCAAGGGTATCGGGAAGACCCACCTGCTCGGCTCGGTGCGCCGCATGGTGCAGCGGGAAGGCGGGTACTTCTTCCTGATCGAGCTCACGTCCGGTCAGATGTTCTGGGACGACGTCGCCGACGCGATGCGCAGCGAGCTGCTCAGGACGAACGACGATGGCGAGTTCCAGCTGACGGTGTTGCTGAAGCAGTTGTGCCGACAGGCGAACGCCTCGGAGGAGATCACTCGGGCGGTCCTCGGCGAGGCTCCGCTGATTCCGGACGACCTCCGCGCGTTGCTCAACGGCTTGCGCCAGGTGGACGGCCGGATCGCGGTCGAATGCGGCGACACGGTCAAAGCGCTCGTGTTGTACGCCTCCGAGCATGCGGACGTCGGTCGTGCCTACCTGGAAGGACTGGACGAGTCGCAGGACGAACGTCGTCACTGGGGCCTGCCGGTCAAGCCGAAGCGCCCGCAGACGCTCGTGCGGGACATCTCCCGGATCCTCGCCATGACGGGTCCGTGCGTGGTCGCCGTCGACCAGCTGGACACGCTCGTCAACAAGAGCCAGGAAGCCTTCGACGAGGAGACGACCAACAGCGAGCTGGCTCAGGAGATCGCACTCATCTCCGACGGGCTGATGCAGCTCCGTGAGACCACGAGGCGAACGCTGACGGTCGTGGCGTGCCTGCCCAACACCTGGGTGAGGCTCGGGTCGATCGCGAGCGACACCGTGGGCGACCGCTTCACGACGACCCCGATCCTCGTCGCCATCACGGATGCCGGGATCGCCCGCGTGCTCGTGGAGAAGTGGCTGGGCACCATCTACCAGCGCAAGGGAATCACGCCACCGCACCCGACGTGGCCAGTGGCTCCCGAGGCGTTCGGCTCCTGGCAGCCGATGACTCCACGAGAGCTGCTCAAGCGCATCCACGCGCACGCGGAAAGCTGTTTCCACGGCGACATCAGGGAACTGCGCTCGTTCGACGAACAGCCTCCTCAGCAGCAGCCGGCCCAGAAGACGGCCCAGAAGCCCGATCAGACTTCCGTCACGCCCCCAGAGCAGGAGCCCGACGACCTGGCCGAGCTCGACGCCGAGTTCGAGAGACTGCGCGCGCTGGCCAGCCTGGCGGCCTCGGACGTCAAGCCGCACAACGAGGACGAGGTCATGCCGGCGTTGCTGCTGGCCGGTCTGAAGTCGTGGGTCACCGAGATCGGCAACGACGACCTCACCTGGCATCCGGAACCTCAGGCCGACGACAACAGCCTGCACGCGGGGCTGCGCCACACCGTGGACGAGGAGAAGGACGTCGAGGAGCGCTGGGTGTTCCGGCTCATCGCCAGCAGCCACGGCAACCGCGTGCTGCGCAGGTTGAGGGACGCCCGTGCCGCGGCGGCGAACGTCCGGGGCCGCCACCTGATCCTGATCCGCAACGGCTCCAAGGGGTGGACCGGCGCCAAGACCCGGGGTGAGGTCGCGGAGTTCGAACGCGCCGGCGGCAGGAGCATCGACGTCTCCGACGACGACCTGCGGACCTTCGGTGCGCTCAAGGAGATGTGGTCGACGCAGAGCTATCAGCTGTTCGCGTGGCTGGCCGCACGCAAACCCGCCAGCAGCACCACGTTCCTGCGGCAGATCATGCCTGCTCCGGGGCGGACCGCCGCGAGGAGCGGGCACCAGGAGACACGTCCTCCGCCGCGGTCCGAGGTGACGAAGTCCCAGTCGCAGCGAGCACCGCAGGAGCAGGGCGAGGGCGCGATCGTGCTCGGGATGGACGGGGAGATCCGGATCGAGCTGGAGTCGTTGCGCAAGCACGCGATCGTGTTCGCCGGGTCCGGTAGCGGCAAGACGGTGCTGTTGCGCCGGATCGTCGAAGAGTGTGCGCTGCAAGGGGTTTCGGCGATCGTGCTGGACCCCAACAACGACCTGGCGCGGCTGGGCGATGCCTGGCCGGAGGTGCCGGGGGAGTGGCGGGCAGGGGACGAGGCTCGGGCCGCCGCGTACCTCGCCGGTACCGAGGTCGTCGTGTGGACGCCCGGACGGTCCGGTGGGCGGCCGTTGAGTTTTCATCCCCTGCCCGATTTCGCACTGGTGCGCGGGGACGAGGACGAGTTCGGGGCGGCGGTCGAGGCTGCTGTGGCCCGGCTGTTGCCTCATGCGCGGATTGCGAACGGGACGAAGTTCGCTGTTCGGGGGCGGGCTGTGCTCAAGGAGGCCTTGCGGTACTACGCGCGTGACGACAGGCGGGATCTGAACGGGTTCGTGGACCTGCTGGCGGAGTTGCCGGAGGGTGTCAGCAAGTTGCACTCCGCGGCGGCCACGGCGGCTGATCTCGCGGAGACGTTGCGGGCCGCGATGGTCAACGATCCTCTGCTGGCCGGGCAGGGGGAGCCCACGGATCCCGGTGTGCTGCTCGAGCCGGCTCTGGGCAAGAAGGCGCGGATCTCCGTGATCAGCTTCGTCGGGTTGCCGTCCGACGAGCAGCGGCAGGGGTTCATCAGCCAGTTGCAGCTGGAGGTGTTCGCCTGGATCAAGCGGAACCCCGCGGCCGACCGGCCGCTCGGCGGGCTGATGGTCATGGACGAGGCGCAGACGATCGCGCCGTCCGGTCAGGCGACGGCCAGCACGCAGACGACGATCCTGCTGGCGTCGCAGGCCCGTAAGTACGGGCTGGGGTTGTTGCTTGCCACCCAGGCGCCGAAGGGTGTGCACAACCAGGTCACCGGTAACGCGACCACGCAGTTCTTCGGGCGGTTGAACAGTCCGGCGCAGATCGCCGCGGCCACGGACATGGCGCGGGCCAAGGGGAGTTCGATCGCGGACATCTCCCGGCTGGAGCGGGGGCAGTTCTACGTCACGGGCGACACGTTCGGGTTCAGGCGGATGCGGGCGCCGTTGTGTCTGAGTCATCACCCGCCGAGCCCGTTGCGGCTCGAGGAAGTGGTCGAGCGAGCCGGCAGGCAGTGAGAAAGGGCGGTGTCCCCCACGGGGGCACCGCCCTTTTCGCGTCACGAGGCCAGCATGTCCTCGATCCGCTGGTGCAGCGTCGAGAGCAGCTCGGTGGTGCCGCCCAGGACGACGAAGTTCACGGTGTCGTCGCGGACCTCCACCGCGTACACGGTGTCGCCCGCACGTTCGACGCGGACGGCGATCGTGGTGTCGCCGAGGTGCAGGGTGCCGGTGAGATCGCGCTTGGCGCCGGCAGCGAACTGTTCGGCCAGGGAACGCAGAGGGCTGGTGGTGGCGGGCTGTTCGGTCTCGGCCGTGGTCGCCATCTCGGCGACGGACACCCGTTCCCTGCCAGCGGTCTCGGCCGCCTCCACCCGGCTGACGAGCGCGTCCACCAGTCCGTCGTCCGTGCGCAGGAACGACGACGGCGCGGGGGCGTCACCTGTCAGCACCGGCAGCACGTGCTCGTCACCGTTCACCGCCAGTTCGTCCACACTGGACACGAACGGCACGAAGAAGCGCACGCGGGCCTCGGGCAGGTCGTTGTCCTCCAGCACGGTCAGGCCGCGTTGCCGGCACGCCTCGACCACCTCGCCGACCACGGCGCGCTGCTCTTCGGCGAACGACACGGCGATGTCGTAGGTCGCGGATTCGGTCACTCCAACCTCCTCGGGTGATGGCCGCACGTCGGCCGGGTGCGCGCAGCATCCAGGTCGCGTGTTGACCAGAAGTGGATGAGGAGTGGACGTGTTGACCACCTCGGTGGGCAACGGGAAACACCTGTTATCGCGAATTCCGAAGATGAATCCTCGAAGTAGCCCGCAGAACGGCGGGCGAAATCCCGAAATCAATTGCGATTTCCTTCGGAGGATTCGTCATGTCCAAAATCGTGTCCACTTTCGTCGCCGGTGCCGCCACCCTGGTGACCGCGCTCGCCGTCGCCGCCGTCGTTTCCGGTGGCGGCACGGCGAACGCGGACGACAACCCGCCGCCGCCTCCCACCACCACGACCACCACCACGGAAACCCAGGACGGCGGCGGCAACCCGTGGCACGGATGACATAGCAGCAAATGCGCCCTGGCCATTTTTTGTCATGGCCAGGGCGATTGCGCCGGGCAGATTCTGGTGATGTACTCGGCTGACGCCGGAGCGGGAGGAAATCGTGGCCGGAACTTTTGGTGAGTTGCTGCGTGAACACCGCATCGCCGCGGGGCTGTCGATGGGACAGCTGGCGAAGTTGATTCATTACAGCAAGGGCTATCTGAGCAAGATCGAGAACGACCTGAAACCGCCGACGCCGACGGTGGCCCGCCTGTGTGACGGTGTGCTCGGCGTGGGTGGGCGGCTGATCGAGGCCGCGCTGCACGGCACCCCGGCGCTCGCCCGCCGTCAGGTGCTGGTGGCGGGCACGATGCTCGGTGTCGGCGCGCTCGCCGGCAGCGGGCTCCGGCCGGCCCCGGACGCACAGGTGGTCGCGGGGATGCGCACCTCGTTCGAGAACCTGCGGGCACTGGGGCTGCGCACCAGCCCGATGGTGCTCATCGAGCCGCTGAAAGCGTTGCAGCACACGGTGCACGGGATGGCACGGGAGAACACCGGGTCGATCGGCACCGGGTTGCTGAGGCTCGCCGCACGTCTCTCCGAGTACACGGGCTGGATGAGCCAGGAGGCCGGTGACGAGCAGGCGGCGCTGTGGTGGACCAGGCAGGCCTCCGAACTGTCGCGCGCGGCCGGGGATCCGGACATCGCGAGCTACTCGTTCGTGCGGGAGGCGGGCATCGCGTTCTACCGGCAGGACGCCCGGAGCACGGTCAACCTCGCCCAGCAGGCGCAGTGGATCGGCAACGCGGGCTCACGAGTCCTCGCGCTGGCCGCACGACGCGAGGCACAGGGGCACGCACTCGCCGGAGACCGCTACGCCACCGAAAGCGCGTTCGACCGTGCCGTGCGGCTGATGGACTCCGCGCAGCCGGACAGCCCTTATCCGGCGCTCGGCCCCAGCGCGCCCGATCCGCTGGAACTGGCCAGGGGATGGGCGTTGAGCGACCTCGGGCTCAACGCCGAGGCCGCCGTCGTGCTGGACCGGCAGCTCGCGCTCGTGCCCGTCACGTCGCGCCGCACCAGGGCCCGCTTCGGCACACGAAAGGCGCTCGCCCAGGCGTTGTCCGGTGACGTCGACCAGAGCTGCCGGACGCTCGCCGCCACGATCGACGACGCGGCGCACGTCGACTCGGCGACCGTCCGGACGGATCTGCGGCAACTGGCCAGAACCCTGGGCAGGTGGCACAACCACGCCGCGGTGCGAGAGGTCTACCCCGACCTGAAACGGCTCCTGTCTCACCGCTGACCGCACGCACAGGTCATCGCCGCACGCTCGGCCCGCACCTCCTGCGCCTCGGGCTGGTCGAGCTCGGCGAACACCGCCTCGGCCGCGTTCCAGTGCGCCACCGCGCCGGAATGCCTGCCCAGCGCGTGCATCGTCCGCGCCACACCGATTTCGCCGTGCGACTGGTGCGTGCGGTTGCCCGTGCCGGTGGCCACGTCCAGCAACGCCTGGTAGAGGCGCAACGCGCCGGCCAGATCGCCGCCGTCGCGCGCCGTGGCGGCCCGGTCGTGGAAGAGCCTCGCGCGCAGGTCGGCGTCCGCCAGTCCCGCCGCGGCGGCGGAGGCCAGTTCGTGATGGTGCAGTGCTTCGCCCAGCCGGCCGGCGAGCCGGTGGGCGTCGGCGATGTTGGTCAACGCGTAGGCGGCCACGCAGTCGTCGCCGAGCTCGACCGCGATCTCGTGCGCCTCCAGGTGGTCGGGAATGGCCTCCTCCAGCATCCCGAGGTGTTGCCGGTTCGCGCCGCGGTTGTTCAACGCGTGTGCCAGTCCCTGCAGGTGGCCGATCTCCCGCAGGATCCCCACGGCGTCGTCGTGCTGCCGCAACGCGATGTCGTACCTGCCGTGCTGTTCGTTGAGGTAGCCCAGCATGCTGAGCGCGTGGGCGCGGCCCCGGAGGTCCCCGCACCGCTCGTACTTCGCCAGCGCGGCTTCGAAGCACCGCACCGCCTCGTCGTGGGCGCCGAGTTGCATCGCGGACAGGGCGAGCGCGCACAGCGTCGCCGCCTCGCCCGCCACGTCGCCGAGCCGGGACCACCTCTTCAGCGCCTGTTCAGCGAACTCGAACGCCTCGCTGTGCCTGCCGAGCCGGTCGTGAGCGGTGGAGAGGCGCAGCAGCACGTGCGCCTGGCCGTGGTCGTCCTCCGCGCGAACGGAGTCGACGGCCTCGATCCAGTCCTCGAACCGGTTCGCCGTGTTGAAGTGCCGCCAGATCAGGGCGGCCAGCCGCCACGCGTGGTCCGGGCCCGAGCACCTGATGGCGGCCATCAGGTTGTCGCGCTCGGAGGTGATCCACGCCAGCGCCTTGTCCTCGCGGGTGAACCGCAGCCCGAGCGGGCTCATGCGGTCCACCGGCGGCTGGACGGTGTGGTCGAACGGGTAGGCCGCGCTCACCGCGCTGCTCAGCGACACGAGGTAGAAGTCGAGCAGGCGCACCAGGGCGCCCGCGGGTGGAGGTTCGAGGGCGGCGAACTCCTTGATCGGGTCGAGCATCTGGTACCGGTTCGGCGCGACCTCCTCCAGCAGGCAGACCTCATGCAGGTCGTCGAGCAGCTTGCGGGTGACAGCGATGTCGAGGCCTGCGAGGGCCGCGGCGCCGACGAGGTCGACGTCCGGTCCAGGGAGGTGCCCGAAAAGCCGGAAGAGCTCCTGCTGCCGGTCGTCGAGTTGCCGGTAGGACGCCAGCACCGCGGCGTCTTCCCGCAGCGGCCCCTCCTCGTCCATCAGGCCGAGCAGGTGGTCGAGCGACCACCGGTCGTGCCTGCGCAGCAACGCCGCCGCGACCGTGATCGACACCGGCAGGTACCCGCAGCGCTTCACCAGGCCCGCGATGTCCGCCGCCCTGCCGCGCACCCGGAACGGGTCGGTCAGCCTCCGGAACAGCGCGGAGGCGTCGTCCGCGGGCATCGGGGCCAGCCGCACGTGTTCGCTGATGTCCGGCTCGCCCATTCTGCGGCTCGTGACGATGGCGAAGCAGTCGCGCGCTTCGGGCAGCAGCGGCCGGATCTGCTCGGGTGACGCCGCGTTGTCCAGCACCACCAGCGTTTTCGTGCCGTAGAGCTGGGTCTGGTAGAGCGATGCCTTGCGGCCCACCGTGTCCGGGATCTGCTCGGCCGGCACGCCCAGTTCGGTGAGCAGCTGGCTCAGCGCGTCCGACACGGACATCGGTGCCACGTTCGGGGTGAACCCGTTGAGCCGCAACAGGAGCTGGCCGTCCGGGAACCGGGGACGCAGCCGGTGGGCCGCCTCGACGGCCAGGCCGGTCTTGCCGACGCCGAGCGCGCCGCTGATCCACACCGCGCGTCGTTCGTCCGAGCCCGCCGCGGCCGCCTCGATCTTGTCCAGCTCGCCGGATCGGCCGGTGAACCCGCCGGGACGCGACGGCAGCGAGCTGACGGGTTCGCCCCGGCGGGCGCGTTCCGCGAGGTTGCGCAGCACCGTTCCCGGCTCGATCCCGAGCTCGCCCAGCGCGTCGGCCGCGGCCGCGAAGGCGCGGATCGCCCCGACGCGGTCGCCACCCGCGATCAGCGCGCGCATCAGCAGTTCGGCGTACTTCTGGTTGTCCGGCGCGCTGCGGACGGCACGGCGCATCCGGTCGCGGGCCGACCGGTGGTCGCCGACGAGGAGTTCCCACTCGGCCAGGTCACCGAGCGCGTCGAGGTGGCTCTCGTCGGGCGGGATCACCTCGGGGCCGCCGACCCTGTCGATGTCGATGTCCTCCAGGAACCTGCCCCGCCACAACGCCACAGCCGCGCGCAGCAGATCGATGGCCAGGCGCTTGTCGTTGTCCCGCACGGCTTGCGCGGCGGACGCTCGCAGCCGGTCGAACCGCACGGTGTCGATCTGGTCCTCGTCGACGCGCAGCACGTATCCGGTCGGTGTCGTGTCGATTTCCGCGTCGGTGTGCTCGAACGTCTTGCGCAGCTTGTTGATGTACCCGCGCACCAGCGTCCGGCGTTCCGGCTGCTCGGGCCACACGATCTCGGTGAGCCGTTCGGGTGACACGGGCTTGTTCGCGTGCAGGAGCAGAACGACGAGGATGAAGCGTTGTTGCTGGTCTCCCAGGGGCACGGAAGTGCTGCCGTGCCAACATTCCAACGGACCCAGCATACGAAATTCCACGTGGTCCTCCCGGTGCACGAGCTGCCATCTGGGTGGAATGTCGCGCAAAGGCCCGTTGGCGTGTCAGCGAATCAGCTTTTTGTCCACGTTTGATCAACGCGATCCGGTAACGGTGTCCGCACCAGGCATCGCGCTGAGGGGGAAGTCGGATGGTTCTCGATGTGTTGCCGTGCTATCTCGTGTGCGACGTGTCGTTCTCGATGAGCGACCACATCGGTGAGGTCAACGCCGGGATGCGCGAGTTCCGCGGGGTGGTGCACGCGGATCGGCACGCCACGGCCCAGATCCGGCTCTGCGTGGTCGTCTTCGCGGAAAGCCCGCTGGTCGTGCGGCCGTTGCTGCCCGCGCTCGACCCGGCCGAGGAGATCACGCCGCGCGAGGAGTCGGGTTCTGACTTCGGTTCCGCATTCACCCTCGTGCGCACGATCATCGAACGCGACGTGCACCGCCTCAAGACGCAGCGGATCCGGGTGCGAAGACCGCTGCTGTTCTTCGTCTCCGACGGCAGGGCGACCGATCCGGCGTGGCCCGCGGCGCTCGCGAGGCTCACCGCCACCACGCTGTGCCCGGAGATGGTCGCGTTCGGACTCGGAGCGGTCGACCAGCGGGCGCTCGGCCGCATCGGCAGCTCGCGGGTCTTCCTCGGCTGCGACGGTGTGCGCCTGGGCATCGCGCTGGCCTCGTCGGTGGCACGGACCGTCCTGCGGCCGGAGCACGTCTGACCGATCCACGGCGTGTCCACTTCTCGTCCACACGCCCGCCGCAACCTGACTCCGCCGCACGTGAGCGAGCAAGGGGAGGAGAGCGGAGATGTTGAAGAACCTGGTTCGTGAGCTGAAGACCCTCCGTAAAGGACGAGGCGTGCACGCCGGACGGATCGCGGACAAGATCGGCCCGTCGCTGGCCACCGCCTGCGGGATCACCAGCGCGGACGGCTCGGTCGCCGCGAAGCAGAAACTCGTCACCCGGCTGACCGAGCTGGTCGAGCAACTCCCGGAGGACCTGCAACTCGCCGCGCGCGCGGCGTTCGGCCTGATCGCCGACGTCCGGCAGCCGCTCTACCAGGAACGCGTCACCTGGGTGGCCGCGCGGATCGACCGCGACTCCCGCACCGTGCGCCGCCGCGTGGACGAGGCCGTGGAGCAGCTGGCCGAACTCGCCGCCACGACCTCCCCGCGCACGGGCGGCGGCTGGCACACCGCGGAGCTCAGCGTCGCCGTGGCGCTGGACCAGGGGCAGCCGGAGGTGCTGGAGCGCTACCAGGTCGTCGTCGACCAGGACGGCGTCGACTCGCTGGACCTCACCTCGGTCTTCCCGGTCCGCCGGCGCGACGTGGACGTGCACCTGCTCTACGGCGGCACGCTGCGGGAGCGCGGCGACGGCGGCCGTCCCGGCTTCACGCTGGTCCCGGCCGAACCGCTGGTGCGCGGCGAGACCCACGACTTCGCGATCCGCTACCGGATGTCGCACCGCGACGCCATGCACCCGTGCGTGCTGCACGTGCCCGAACGGCCGTGCGAGGTGTTCGACCTGCGCGTGCGGTTCGAACACGACCGCAAGCGGCTCGTGCGGGCATTCGACGGCGTGCTGGTGCAGCGGTCCGACGCCGAGCCGGCCGGGTCGCAGCAGACGGTGGACCGGGCGGGGGAGATCCACCTGCGGTTCCGGCGGCTGCTGCCCGGACTGCTCTACGGCGCCCGGTGGGGCAGCGCGGCGGTGTGCTCGGCGCGCAGGGCCTCATGACCGCAGGGCCTCATGACCGGCGGGGCTCGTACCAGGTCTCGCCCACCGGTTCGCCCGCCATGTTCCACGCCCAGACGCGGGTCGGCGTGATCCGGCTGTAGACGCCGGGGCCGACGACGCCGGTGCGTTCGGCCGGGTCGTCGGCGATGCCGTAGATCCGGATGGCCCTCGCGACGAACGGGGTGAACGAGACCAGGTCGTCGACCACGAGCGAGACCCGGCGGCGGCCGGCGGTGATGTTGCGGAACTTGCGGGTGCTCCTGACCTGGTCACCCGCGCCGCCGACCCAGATGTGCGTGCCGTCGTACTCGAACGCCAGCGGCACCACGTCGGGCTGGCCGTCCTCGTTGACGGTCGCGAGGCGGGCCAGGGGCTGTTCGCGCAGGTAGGCGATCTCCTCGTCGGTGAACATGCCCCTATACGAACAGCAACCCGCGTTTTCGACCACACAACACCTGGACGAGGCACGGAAAGCATTCATCGGCAACCCGTAGGCCGCCGAGAATTCACGGTTGGAGTCGAGAAGGTCTCAACCGGCGCGGCTGGCTTGACAACGAAAGCATCCCGAGCCAATCCTCCGCTGGTGCTGAAGCGAGGGAACGTCACGACGAAGTTGATCGGCATCGGTGCGCTGGTGCTGGCGGTGGCCGCCTGTGGCGCCCCGCCCGCCAAGGAGACGCCGGCTGGTGCCGCCGGAACCGCGAAGTCGGCGAGTGAGCTCGGTGGCATGGACAAGCTGGTCGAGGCCGCCAAGAAGGAGGGCAAGCTCAACGTCATCGCGCTGCCCCCGGACTGGGCGAACTACGGCGAGATCATCAAGGCCTTCGAGGCCAAGTACGGCATCAAGGTCGACTCCGCGCAGCCGGACGCCTCGAGCCAGGAAGAGATCAACGCCGCCAAGCAGCTCAAGGGCAACGACCGCGCGCCCGACGTGTTCGACCTCGGCCTGAACGTGGCGCTGGCCAACAAGGACATGTTCGCCCCGTACAAGGTCAGCACGTGGGACGACATCGCCGCGGAGCTCAAGGACGCGGACGGCGCGTACTACGGCGACTACGGCGGCTTCATGTCGATCGGCTACGACGCCGCGAAGGTGCCGGCGCCGACGAGCGTGAAGGACCTGCTCAAGCCCGAGTACAAGGGCAAGGTCGCGCTCAACGGTGACCCGACGCAGGCCGGTGCCGCGTTCTCCGGTGTCGTCATGGCGGCGCTGGGCAACGGCGGCAGCGCCGACGACATCGCTCCCGGTGTCGAGTTCTTCAAGCAGCTCAAGCAGGCCGGCAACTTCCAGCCGGTCGACCCGTCGCCCGCGACGATCGAGTCCGGTCAGACGCCCGTCGTCATCGACTGGGACTACACGAACGCCGCCCAGACCGACAAGCTCAAGGGCAAGCTCGACTGGAAGGTCGTCGTCCCGGCCGAGGCCCAGATCGGCGGCTACTACAACCAGGCCATCAGCAAGGACGCGCCGCACCCCGCGGCCGCCCGCCTGTGGCAGGAGTTCCTCTACTCCGACGAGGGCCAGAACCTCTACCTGAAGGGCATGTCCCGCCCGGTGCGCCTGGACAAGATGGGCGACAAGGCGGACAAGGCCGCGAAGGACAAGCTGCCCAAGACCGACGGCAAGCAGGTGTTCCAGACGCAGGCCCAGGCCGACAAGGCCAAGGCCGTCCTGACCGCGACCTGGGCCCAGGCCATCGGATGACCTCAGTCGCTCCGGTAGCGGCGGCAAAGCCCGGCGGTCCCACCCCCTCCAGGGGTAGGGCCGCCGGTCGGCCATCTGTGGCCGCCTGGCTCGTCGCGGTGCCGTTCCTGGCGTTCGTCGGCACCTTTCTCGTCTACCCCACGGTGCTCGTGCTGTTCGGTGCCTTCCAGGACTCGAACGGCGCGTTCACGCTCGACAACCTCACGAGCCTGTTCACGGGCGTCGTCTTCGATGCCTTCGTGCGCAGCATCGAACTCTCCGCGCTCACGGCGGTCATCGGCGCGATCTTCGGCGCGTTGCTCACGTGGGCGATCGCGGTCGGCAACCCCGACGGGATGCTGCGCCGGACCGTCATCGCGGGCAGCGGTGTGCTCGCCCAGTTCGGTGGGGTGCCGCTGGCGTTCGCGTTCCTCGCGACGGTCGGCTTCGAGGGTCTTGTCACGAAGTTCCTGCGTGACAACGTTGGCATCGACCTCTTCGCCGGCAGCGCGTGGCTGTTCGAACTGCCCGGCCTGACGCTCGTCTACACGTTCTTCCAGATCCCGCTGATGGTGATCGTGTTCCTGCCCGCGCTCGACGGCCTGCGCCCGCAGTGGCGCGAGGCCAACGCGAGCCTCGGCGGCACGAGCTGGACGTACTGGCGCCACGTCGGCGGCCCCATCCTGACGCCGCCGTTCCTCGGCGCGCTGCTCCTGTTGTTCGCCAACGCTTTCAGCGCCTACGCCACGGCCGCCGCGCTCGTCTCGCAGGGCAGCCCGATCGTGCCGCTGCAGATCCGCGGGTTCCTCACCGGCGAGGTCGTGCTCGGCCAGGAGAACCTCGGCAAGGCGCTCGGCCTCGGCATGGTGATCGTGGTCAGCATCGCGATGGGCGTGAACGTGCTGCTGCAGAAGAGGGTGGCCAAGTGGGTTCGCTAGTGAAACAGCGCGTCCTGCGCACGATCATCCTGCTGGTCCTCGGCGTCTACTTCATCCTGCCGTTGATCGCGATGGCGGAGTTCTCCACGCGTGGCAAGAACGACACGCGCAGCCTCGAGTCGTGGACGTCCATCGTCGACGACGAAGGGTTGATGGAAGCTCTCGTCAACTCGCTGCTGCTGTCGGTCACCTCCGCGGTGCTGATGCTGGTGCTGCTCGTGCCGACGATGGCGTGGATCCGGTTGCGGCTTCCGCAGTTGCAGCGGCTCGTGGAGTTCCTGTGCCTGCTGCCGCTGGCGATTCCCGCCATCGTGCTCGTGGTCGGCATGGCGCCGCTCTACGCGTGGGTGAACTACTTCTTCGGCGACTCAGCGCTGACGCTGACGTTCGCGTACACCATCCTGGTGCTGCCGTTCGCCTACCGCGCGATCGACGCCGGACTCGCCGCCATCGACCTGAAGACGCTGGCCGAAGCCGCGCGCAGCCTCGGCGCGTCGTGGTTCACGGTGCTGTGGAAGGTCGTTGTACCGAACATCCGCGTCGCACTGATCGGTGCTGCGCTGCTGTCGGTGGCCCTGGTGCTCGGCGAGTTCACCATCGCGTCGCTGCTCAACTTCGACACGCTGCAGGTGCAGGTCAACCTGCTGGGCAAGCGCAACGCGGGTGTGTCCATCGCGGTGTCGCTGCTGTGCCTGATCTTCGCGTTCGTCCTTCTGTTCGCACTTTCCTACGTCGGCCAACGACGCCGTCAGACCGTTGCCGAAGAAGAAATTCTGCAGGGGAGTAACTGAGACCATGAGCCACCTGCAACTCAAGGGACTGCGCAAGTCCTTCGGCGGCAACGTCGCGCTGGACGGTCTTGATCTGGAGCTGGCGGAGGGCGAGCTGGTGTCGTTGCTGGGCCCGTCGGGCTGCGGCAAGACGACGGCGCTGCGCATCGTCGCGGGCTTCGAGACGTCCGACTCGGGCACGGTCACCGTGGGCGGCAAGGACATCACGAAGGTGCCGGCCAACAAGCGGGACATGGGCATGGTCTTCCAGGCCTACAGCCTCTTCCCGAACATGACCGCGGCGCAGAACGTCGCGTTCGGCCTCAAGATGCGCAAGGCCGACGCCAAGAAGGCCGGCGAACTGCTCGAACTGGTCGGTCTCACCCATCTCGGTGGCCGGTACCCGCACCAGATGTCGGGTGGTCAGCAGCAGCGCGTCGCACTGGCGCGCGCTCTCGCGATCCAGCCGCGCGTGCTGCTGCTGGACGAGCCGCTGTCCGCGCTGGACGCCAAGGTCCGCGTGAACCTGCGGGACGAGATTCGTCGCATCCAGACGGAGCTCGGCATGACGACGCTGTTCGTCACGCACGACCAGGAGGAGGCGCTCGCCGTCTCCGACCGGGTCGGCGTGATGTCGCACGGCCGGCTGGAGCAGCTCGACACGCCGTCCGTCGTCTACCGCGAACCGAAGACGGCTTTCGTGGCGCAGTTCGTCGGCGTCACGAACTCGGTGCAGGCCAAGGCCGAGGGCCAGACCGTCGTGGTGAACGGCGTGACCGTCGCCGTGTCGCACGACCAGCCGTCCGGCAGCGACGTTCGTGTCATCGTGCGTCCGGAGGACATCGGCGTTTCCGCGCACGACGGCGACACCAACGGCAAGATCGTGGGCGACGTGCTGACCCAGTCGTTCCTCGGGCCGGTCACGCGGATCTCGGTCAGGGTCGGGGAGCAGGTGCTGCGCATCGACCAGCCCTCCAACACCGCCGCCGCGTACCAGCCGGGCACGCGGGTCGCACTCGACCTGAGCGAATCAAGGATCATGGTGGTGGCGGGATGATCAAGAAGCTCCTCGCGCGCGACACGGCGGAGACCCACCGGGTCGCGACGCCGTTGGAGCTGCTGTTCGACCTGAGCTTCGTGGTGGCGGTCGCCCAGGCCGCCGCCTCGTTGCACCACGCCGTGACCGAGAACCACGCGGGCGCCGGCCTGCTGGCGTTCTGCATGGCGTTCTTCGCGCTGTGGCTGCCGTGGCTGAACTTCACCTGGTTCTCCAGCGCGTTCGACAACGACGACACGCTGTACCGGATCATCACGATGGTGCAGATCGCCGGTGTCCTGGTGATCGCGGCGGGCATCCCGGCCGTCTTCGAGCACCAGGACTACCGGATCGTCGTCGGCGGTTACGTGGTCATCAGGCTCGCGATGGTCACGCACTGGCTGCGTGCCGCGCGCGACAACCCGTCGCACAAGGCGTGCGCGCACCGGTACGCGGGCGGCATCGCGGTCATGCAGGTGCTGTGGGTGCTGTGGCTCTTCGTACCGCCGAGCCTCGCGCTCGGGCTGTGGGTGCTCGGCATGCTCGCCGAGTTGCTGGTGCCGGCCTGGGCCGAGAAGTCGGGCGCGACGACGTGGCACCCGCACCACATCGCGGAACGGCACGGCCTGTTCACGCTGATCGTGCTCGGCGAGTCGATCCTGGCGGCCACGCTCGCGTTCCAGAAGGGCTTCGACAGCGGCGTCAACCTCATCTCGCTCGCCGCCGCCTCGCTCGTCATCGTGTTCTCGGTGTGGTGGATCTACTTCGAGGCGCCGGCCCACCTGCACAACCTGAAGAAGGCGTTCCTGTGGGGGTACGCGCACCTGTTCGTCCTCGGCTCGATCGCGGCACTCGGCGCCGGACTCGCGGCTTCGGTCGACTACGACCTGCACGTCTCGCACGCGCCGGGCACGACGGTCGCCGCGTTCACGACGGTGCCGCTGGCCGTGTTCTTCCTGTGCGTCTGGTACGTGCAGGATTGTCCGGGGCAGGCGGGGGTGCGCAAGTACCTGCTGCCGATCGGGTCGGTGGCGGTGCTGGCGGCGACGTTCGGACCGGCGCCGATCCACGTGACCGCCGGGATCTCGCTGGTCCTGGCGGTCCTGACGCGGCTCGCGCTCGGGCAGGCTCAGCGCGTCGAGGTCTAGGGTCTGTCAGGGCGGGGAGTTCGGCGGGTTCGCCTCGTTCTGACACCGGTGGTGCGATGATCGTCGCCATGACCGGTGTCCGTGAACTCCGCTTGGTCGTCACCGCTGACGACTACGACGAGGCCCTGCGTTTCTACCGAGACGTGCTGGGGCTTGAGCAACGGGCGGCGTTCACGTCCGACGGCGGCAGGGTCACGATCCTCGAAGCCGGGCGGGCGACGCTGGAGATCACCGACCCGCCGCACGCGGCGTTCATCGACGAGGTCGAGGTCGGCCGGCGCGTCGCGGGGCACGTGCGGGTGGCCTTCGAGGTGGAGGACTCCGCCGTGACCACCCGTGCGCTGCAGGCCGCCGGGGCCGAGGTGATCGCGGAACCGACTCGCACGCCGTGGAACTCGCTGAACGCCCGCCTGGCGGCGCCGGCCGGGCTGCAGCTGACGTTGTTCCAGGAGCTGGGCGAGTAGATGACGATCTCCGCTGCCGGGTACCGCGACCTCGCGAACCGGGACGTGCTGGCGTGTGCCGTGGTGACGGTCGCCGCGAAGCTGCCGATGTCGATGACGCCGCTGATGATGGTGTTCCTGACCAGGGGACTGCCCGGCGGGTACGTGCTGGCCGCGTCGCTGGTCGCCGTCTACGTGCTGGGCGAGATCCTCGGCGCCGCGTTGCTCGGGCTGTTCCTCGACCCCTCGCGGATGCGCGGGCAGCTGTCGGTCGGGCTGCTCGTCGGCGCCGGGGCGTTCACGACGCTGGCGCTGACGCTGAACGTGACGGTGCTGGCGATCGCGGCGTTCGTCGCGGGTGCCGGGCCGTCGACCACGCCCGGCGGGTTGCGCGCGATGCTCCTCGGGCTGGTGCCGGACGCGTTGGTGCCCAAGGCGATGGGCTTCGACGCCATGATCACGCAGGTGGTGTGGGCGGTGGCGCCCGCGCTGGTGACGGTGCTGGCGCTGAGCGTCGACCACCGGGCGCCCGTCGTCGTGTCCGTGTCGCTGGTCGTCGTGGCGGCGTGGCTGGTGTTCATCCTGCCGCGCGGGCACGTGACGTCGCGGTCCGGCACGGCGAAACCTCGCGTGGTGGCGTCGGCCTGGCCGATCTACCTCGTGAGCGCGGCGGCGCTGGCGCAGCTGGCGGTCGCGGAGCTGGTGCTGCCGGCGTTGCTGGAGTACCGGGGGATCGGGATCGGCTGGATCGGGCCGCTGCTCATGGGTTTCGCGGCGTGCAGCGCGCTGGGCGCGGTGCTGTACGGGCTGCGGCCGTGGCCGGGATCGTTGCGCGCACAGGGTTTGGTGCTGCTCGTCGTCACGGCGACGTGCGTCGGCGCGCTGGCGTTGTTCCCGAACCTGCCGGGCATCGCGGGCGCGTTGCTCGCCGCCGGGCTGTTCCAGTCCGGCGTGCTGGTGACGCGCAGCCTGGCGTTGCGCGAACGGCTTCCCGTCGGCGCGCACGCGGCCGGGTTCTCGATGATGTACGCCGTGACGGGCGCGGGCTACGGGCTCACGGCCGTCGTCGCCGCGTGGGCGATGGACGTCGGCTCCCCGATCTGGGCGGTCTTCGGCGGCGTCGCGGTGACCTTGGTCCTGACAGCAGTCAGCGCGGCTGCCGAACGCCGGCAGCCGCGCTGATCTGAGAGGGAGCTACTACCCGCGGTAGAAGTTCCCCTGGGTCTGCACGTTCAGCTCGTCCGTGCGGAACAGCTTCGCCACGAACGTGCGCGGGTCGCGCATGTCGATGACGTCGAAGCCGCGGCCCATCTCCGAGGAGTAGATGTAGCCGTTGTACCAGTAGGTCGACCACGTGCCGCCGCCCAAGCCGTTCGGCATCGGGCCGCGCTCGAAGAAGCCGATCTCACGCGGCTTGGCCGAGTTCGTGAAGTCCCACACCGAGATGCCGCCCTGGTACCAGGACTGCACCATGATGTCCTTGCCGGGCACCGGGATCAGCGAACCGTTGTGCGCGACGCAGTTCTCCGTGTCGCCCTGCATGCGCGGGATCTTGTAGTAGGACTTGAAGACCAGCTTGCGGTCCTTGCCCTTGCCCACGATGTCGTAGATGCCGTTGGCACCCCGCGTCGGGCCGATCTTCTCGTTGCAGGTCGCCGCGCCGCCGCCACCGAGCTCGTCGGTGAAGACGACCTTGGTGCCCCTGTTGTTGAAGGTCGCGGAGTGCCAGAACGCGAAGTTCTTGTCGTCCTGCACCCGGTTGATCTCGACCAGGTTCTCGCGGTCGGAGATGTCCCAGAGGACGCCGTCACCCATGCAGGCGCCGGCCGCGAGGTCCATCTGCGGGTAGACGGTGATGTCGTGGCAACCCGAGGTGGCCGAGGTGTAGCCGGTCTCGATGTTGCCGGGCCTGCCCTTGTTGCCGCCGTCCGGGAAGAGGACCGGGGCCTTCAGCAGCGAGGCCGCGGCCGGGTTGCGCACCGGCACCTTGACGATGGAGATCTTGTCGTGCGGCGGCTGGCAGTCCGGGAACGCGGCGTTGGGCGAGTAGGAAGAGACGTAGAGGTACACGTCCTTCTTGTTCTTGCTCGGCACCATCGTGTGGGTGTGCGAACCACAGGCGGTCTCGACGGCGGCGACGTAGCGCGGCGCGCTCTTGTCGCTGATGTCGAAGACCTTGATGCCCTCCCACGACTCCTTGATCGTCGCGGACTGGGACACGCTGCTGCAGGAGTTGTCACTGCGCGACGAGTCGGTCGACAGGAACAGCAGGTTCCCGTACACCGAGATGTCGTTCTGCGAGCCGGGACACAGGACCTGGCTCTTGATCGTCGGCTTCTTCGGGTTGCGGATGTCGTAGATGACGAAGCCGTCGTAGTTGCCGACGAACGCGTAGTTGTCCTGGAACGCGATGTCGGTCTGCGTCGAGTTGAGCGGAGCCTGCTTGTCCAGGTGGGCGACCGGGACCATGTTGCGGCTGCGGCTGATCTCGTCGACGCCCGGAATGCCGTTGACGCCCTCCGCCTGCGACTCGAGCTGAGCCTCGCTCAGTCCCTTGCCGTCCGCCGGCAGGTCGGGCTCGGCGTACGCGGGCGCGGTCAACGTCGACAGCGTCAGCGCGAGCGCCCCCAGCACCGCCAACGGCGCTCTGCGCCGCCGGGCCGTTGCGCGTGAAGTCACAGCTTTACCCCCTCAGTACGGGTTGGTGTGGGGGAGTATGACCCCTTCGCCTTGCTAAGGGCCAGCGTCTTTCGGAGGGTTCTGCACACTTGTCCACAGTCGAAGAGCCGGACAAACCTCGTCGATCACCTGTTCGATAGCATCGTCTGATGAGTGTGGTCCTGCAGGCGTATCGGTACGCCCTCGAACCCACGTCTGCACAGGTCGCGATGTTGCGCTCGCACTGTGGCGCGCAGAGGTTCGCCTTCAACTGGGGGCTGGCGCGAGTGAAGGCGAATCTCGATCAACGTGCTGCCGAACGCTCCTATGATCTGGAGGGCCCCGAACTCACACCTCCGGTGAACTGGTCTGCCTACGGGCTGAGGAAGGACTGGAACCTGGCCAAGGAGGAAGTGGCGCCTTGGTGGAGTGAGAACTCCAAGGAGGCCTATTCCTCGGGACTGGCCAACCTCGCCACGGCGCTGCGTAACTGGACTGCTTCGCGCGACGGTCGGCGCAAGGGCCGCCAACTCGGGTTTCCGCGATTCAAGGGTAAGCACACTTCGTCGTCGTGCAGGTTCACCACCGGTGCGTTCGGACTCGTTGACTACGACCGCCGACACGTGAAGGTGCCGCGGATCGGCACGGTGCGCACCCACGAGTCGACCCGGAAACTGGCTCGGCACGTCGAGCGAGGCAGTGCCCGCATCCGGTCTGCCACCGTCTCGTTGCGCGCGGGTCGGTGGTTCGTGTCGTTCTCCGTCGAGATCCAGCGCGCCCAGGCCACGTCGGCGGACTCGGTCGTGGGCGTCGACCTGGGAATCAACATGCTCGCGGTGCTGTCCACGGGTGAGATGGTGCCCAACCCGAGGCGGCTCGAGGCCGCCCAGCGAACGCTACGTCGATTGCAACGGCGAGCTTCGCGCCGAACGGGGCCGGACAGACGGATCGGCCGGAGTCCGTCTGTACGGTGGAGCAAGGCGCAGGCCCGGATCGCGCGGCTGCACGCACGAGTTGCGAACGCACGTCGCGACGGTCTGCACAAACTCACGACCCACTTGGTTCGTGCACACGGCACTGTGGTGATCGAGGACCTCAACGTGGCAGGAATGCTGCGCAACCGCAGGCTCGCGCGCCACGTCGCCGGGATCGGTCTGGCTGAACTGCGGCGTCAGCTCGAGTACAAGACCGCCTGGGCCGGGACGCGTCTCCATGTCGCAGATCGATGGTTTCCCAGTTCCAAGATGTGTTCGGGCTGTGGCGTGGTGAAAGCCAAACTGCGTCTCGCCGAGCGGACCTACCACTGTCAGGCGTGCGGGTTGATCGTTGACCGGGATCTCAACGCCGCGCGCAACCTGGCTGCTCTTGTTGAGAGCTCGTCTTCGGTGAGTTGCACCGTGACGTTAAACGAGCCCGCTGGAAACCCATGTGAGTCACCGCCCTGCGGTGCAGCGGGTACTGCCACGGGAAGACCTACCTGGTCAACGCCGCGCCGCGAGGCGACGGCTCACGCTCAGTGAACGGTATTGTGCGACGCATGCGCTCTGGGGTTCTGGTCATCGTGGCGGCATTCGCCCTGCTGGCAGGCTGTACATCGGAGCCGGATGCAGCTCCGGTCATCGCGCCCGACACGCCTGGCGGGTCGGCGCCGACTGTCGCGCCTTCGGACGTGAGCAGCGTGATCCCGCCGCCGCCGAACGACGCCGACCGCGAGTACGTGGCGATGATGATCGTCCACCACGAGCAGGCGCTCGCCATGACGAGGTTCGCTCCCGACCGCGCGCAGAACGAGACGGTGAAGGGCCTCGCCGACCGCATCCGGTTCAGCCAGGAACCGGAGATCGGCGCCATGAAGCAGTGGCAGCGCACGTTCAACGCGATCGGCACGCACGGGGACCACTCGTCGATGCCGGGCATGGCCACGCAGGACCAGCTGAACGCCCTCGGCGCGGCGCGCGGCAAGGACTTCGACCGGATGTTCCTGGAGCTGATGATCAAGCACCACGAGGGTGCGATCAAGATGGCTACGGACGTGCGCGGCGCCGGCACCAACATCCAGGTCGAGGAGATGGCCGACGACGTCGTGGCCACGCAGGACGACGAGATCAACCGGATGAAGAAGCTGCTGACAGAGCTGTGAGACGGCCGCGGGCCTTGGCGGCGTCGGCGTGGCCCAGGCGCTCGTAGATCTCGAGCGCCTGCTCCCACGCGTGCCGCGCCTCGGTCTCCTGGCCGGTGGCGGCGTGGGTGTCGCCGAGGTTCACCAGGGTGGTGGCGATCTCGAACTGCTCGCCGATCGTGGTGAAGACCGCCAGTGACTCCCGGTAGTGCTCGATCGCGCCGGGGAAGTCGCCGATGTGGTGCAGGTTGTAGGCGATGCTGTCGAGTGTGCTCGCCTCGCCGAGCCGGTCGCCGCACTCGCGCAGCAGGGTGAGCGCGGCGCGGCAGTGTTCGAGGGCCTTCGCGCGGTCACCGAGCAGGCCGACGTACCAGCCGACCTGGTTCATCGAGCCGGCGAGACCGGAGACGTCGCCCGCCCGTTCGCTCAGCTCGACGGCACGCCGCGCGTAGTGCAGTGCGCTGACCAGGTCGCCTTCTGCCTCCAGGTAGAACGCGTAGTTGCGGTGCACGCGGATCTGGCCGTCGAGGTTCCCGGTGCGTTCGTTCAACCGCAACGCTTCGGCGAGATGCGACTCGGCGGCCGCCATGTCACCGAGCCGGTGTTCGGTGTGTGCGAGCAACTGGTGCAGCAGTGCGGCGGCCCGCTCGTCGCCCAGCCGGTGCGTTGCCTTCAGCGCGTCGTACATCAACGCGACCGAGTGGTGCCAGTGGCCGGCGATGTCCATGAAGTTGCGAATGCTCCAGACGAGCTGCCAGGCGTGCCGGTCGAACCCTGTAGCCATGGCGACTTCGCTCAGCGTCGCCGCCACGTCGATCTCGGTCTCGAACCACCGTCGCGCCTCGTGGTGGCCGTGCACGAGCTCGGGTACGACTCCCTTGGCGGGCAGGCCGATGTCGACCTCGGTGATGAACCGGTGCAGCTCGACGGCCGCCACGGCGGCGCTGTGCAGGTAGTGGTCGAGCAGGCGCCGCAGGGCGTCGCGGCCTTCGAGGTCGTCGACCAGGTCGCGGGCGTGCGCGCGGACCAGGTCGTGCAGCACGAAGCGACCGTCGCCGGTCTCGGTGACGAGGTTGGCGGCGACGAGTTCCGGCAGCGCGGGCGTGGTGCCCGCGAGGCTCCTGGCGGCCGCCGCGGACACGTCCGGTCCGGGATGGACACCCAGCAACCGGAAGAGCCGTTGCGCGGAACCGGAAAGTCGTTGGTAGGACCAGTCGAACACCGAACGGACGCTGGTCGTCTCCTCGCCGGTGTCGAGGAAGTCGAGCACGTCGTCGTCCGCGAAGTCGTCGGCGAGCGCGGTCAGCGAGTGCTGCGGGTCGGCGCGGGCGGCCACGATCGCGAGTGCGAGCGGCAGCCCGCCGCACCGTGCGGCGAGCCTCGACAGGGCCCGGGGCTCGGCGGTGGCACGGGCGCCGAGCCGCTGGGTCAGCACCTGTCGCGCCTCGGCCTGGCTCAGCACGTCGATCCGCACTCTCGTGATGCCGTCGAGGTCGTCCATCCGGTCGCGGCTGGTGATCACCACGCGGCAGGCGGGGTCGTCCGGCAGCAGCGGGCGGACCTGGCCGGCGTCGCGGGCGTTGTCGAGCAGGAGCAGCATGTGCTTGCCGCGCAACAACGTCCGGTAGAGCCGTGCCTGCTCGTCGGTGCTCGGCGGCATGCTGTCCGGCGGCACGCCGAGTGCGCCGAGGAAGCTGCGGATGATCTCCTCGGGACGTACCGGCGCGGTCGGGTCGAAGCCGCGCAGGTTCACGTGCAGCTGCCCGGCGGGGAAGTGTGCCTGGTTCGCCCACTGCAGCGCGAGGGTGGTCTTGCCGGCGCCGCCCACGCCGCTGAGCAGGGTGACCGGGCCGGAGCGGGCCAGCGCGGCGAGTTCGCGATCACGGCCGGCGAACTGGGCGAGCGGCGCGGGGACCTGGCGCGGCACCGGCACGAGCGCCTCGACGGCCTTGCGTTCGCGGGTCAGTTCCCCGGCGAATTCGCGGACCGCGTTGATGCCCTCGAACGGGTCGCCGCGCCACAACGTGAGCGCCTCGGCGTGCCTGCCCTGGTCGCGCAGCGCGCGGAAGTCGAGCAGATCCGAGTCGGTGACGTGCGCGAGGTAGCCGGTCTCGTAGGTGCGGATGAAGTCCGTGCCGCCCAGCGCTCGCCGGAGTCTGCTGATCGCGGTGCGCAGAGCCTGGGTGTCGCCGAGTTCGTGGAGGGGAACGACCTCGTTCGCGCGGGCCACGAGGAGCGCCAGCAGGTCCCGGCCGCGGCCTGCGGGCAGCACGATCGGCTGCCCGCTCACCTCGACCGCGAGCGGGCCGAGTACAAGGAAGCGGACGTCCCCCACGCGGGGAAGTATCGCCTATTCGGTGCGCTGCCGAGGCAGCACCATGTCCTCGGCGTGCGTGAACCGCTCCGGCTCGTTGCCCGTGACCAGGCGTGCGATCGTGCGGTGGCCCTTGTGCGCCTCGCGGAACGCGTCGGAGGCGACCCAGGCGCGGAAGGCCTCCTCGGACTCGAACTCGTTCACCGAGACGTACGGCTGGTCGTCCTGGGTCGGCTTGAGCAGCGTGCTGCGCAGCAGGCCGGGGACTCCGGGCAGGTGGGTGCGCATGTTGCCGCGGAAGTACCGCTCGAACTCCTCGGACATGTCCGCGTTCACGAACATCCGGTTGGTCGCGATGAACATGCTGGCCTCCTGATCCCGACGCTCTGTCGGGAACTATTCCAACTCCCCGTCGGGAAATCAAGCGCGATACGATCCCGATGTGCCGAGGATCAGCGCAGACACCGTGGCGGAACACCGCGCGAACCGGTTGCGTGCCCTGCTGGACGCCGGGCGGGACATCGTGGCGACCGAGGGGGCGGAGGCGCTGACGCTCGCGTCGCTCGCCAGACGTGTCGGGCTGTCGCGGCCGAGCCTCTACGAGTACTTCCGGTCGCGGGAGGAGCTGGTCGCCGCGATCGTGTCCGACGCGCTGCCGGAGTGGGCGGACAAGCTGGAGGACGCGGTCAACAGCGCGTCCTCCGTGCCGGCGAAGATCGAGGCGTACCTGCGCACCGAGCTCGCGATCATCACCGACGGCAGCCACGGGGCGGTGGTGGCGTTGTCCGCGCACACGTTGCCGGACTCGTCGCGCGAGCAGATCCGGGCCGAGCACGAACGGCTGCTGGCGCCGCTGGTCGGCGTCTTCCGGACGGCCGGGGTGGAACGCGCGCCGTTGCGGGCGATGCTCGTGCACGCGATGGTCGAGGCGACGTCGCGGATGATCACGCCGGGTCGCACCGAGCACAACGAGGCCGTCATCCGGACGTTGCTCGACCAGGTGGTGTACGGGCTGGACAAGCCCATCAGCTGAACCGCCGGCATCCACCGATCGCCGTTCGCCGAGCAAGGCGAGGACCATGCGGCGGGACCACTTCGGTTGGTCCCGCCGCCTGCGGCAACTCCCCCTTGCCAGTGGCACCCCCCGATGCCACTCCCTCACCCCTCGCGATGAAGGAACTCCCGCCAGTCCCCGAGATACGAGATGTCCCGGATGTCACCCGATCGGAGCAACGGGTCGACCATCGCGTCGCGCAGCACGGTCGCCAGCGCGGCGCTGCCGTCCTCCAGTTCGATGACGCCGATCTCCAGCTCCGCCGGTTCGGCGGGCACCAGGTGGTCGCGCAGGACCTTCAGCGGCAGGTCGTAGAGCTCACCGGCCACCGAGGCCGAGCCCGACTCGTGCATCGCGGGGAACTTCCCCCGCACCGAGAAGTACCGGTACTTGGGCGCACTGCGCGCCCGGCACACCATCGGCGTGCCCTGGAGCTGTGCGTGCAGCGGACCGCCCCGCATGCCGCCGCCGTTGAGGAAGATCAGTGCCATGACTCTCCAGGGTTCGGTGGATGGGGGTGGACAGCGCGGTCAGTGGAAGGCCGGTGCCGCCGTGCTTGAGTGCGACGAGTTCGGCCGCGATCGACACCGCGGTCTCCGCCGGGCTGCGGCCGCCCAGGTCGAGGCCGACGGGAGAACGCAGGCGCGCCAGCGACGCCTCCGGAACACCCTCCGAGCGCAGGCGCGCGAGCCGTTCGGCGTGGGTGCGGCGGGAGCCCAGGGCGCCGACGAACGCCAGCGGCCGGGACAGGGCCTCCACGAGCACGGGGATGTCGAACTTCGGGTCGTGCGTCAGCACCACGACGGCGGTGGACGAGTCGGTATGGGTGGAGGCGAGGTAGCGGTGTGGCCAGTCGACGACCACCGAGTGCGCTGCGGGGAAACGGGAAGGAGTGGCGAACACGGGCCGTGCGTCGCACACGGTCACGTGATAGCCGAGGAAGCGTCCGATCTCGGCCACGGCGGCGGCGTGGTCGATGGCGCCGAACACCAGCAGGCGGGGCGGCGGCAGCCACGACTCGGTGAACACTCTGCCCTCCGCCTCGAAGCGCACGGAAAGCGGATGCCCGGCAACGGAAGCCGAGAGCGCCGCGCGCAACGCGGGGGAGTCGCGCTGCACCAGCACGTCCAGTGAGCCGCCGCAGGTGAGGCCGACCGCGAACGCCGTGTCGTCGGAGTAGCCGAACGACGCGAGTGCGGGCACACCTGAACCCAGGACCTGGCACGCCAGGTCGTAGACCTCGGCCTCCACGCAGCCGCCGGACACGCTGCCGATCACCTCGCCGGATGGCCCGACGGCCATCGCGGCGCCGACCGGGCGCGGCGCACTGCCCCGCACGGCCACCACCGACGCGACCGCGAACCGGTCCCACGACAGCAGGGTCGACGCCAGGTCACGCATCGCACACTCCTTTCAGGGTCCCGGCCGGGTGGCCGCCCGGCCGGGACGCCGCGTCACTTGCCGCTGATCAGATCCACGCCGAAGTACACGGCGAACATCAGGGCGAGGCCGGTCATCAGCCAGCCCGGCCAGCGGCCCTTGCAGATGCGCAGCACGACGTAGGACACGAGGCCCGCGCCGATGCCGTTGGTGATCGAGTAGGTGAACGGGATGATGGACACGGTCAGGAACACGGGGATCGTGAAGTCCGTGTCCTGCCAGGGGATCCGGCGGATCTGGGTCATCATCAGGCCGCCGATCACCACCAGCGCCGGGGCCGCCGCCTGCGCGGGCACGACGGTCGCCAGCGGCGTGAAGAGCAGTGCCACCAGGAACAGGCCGCCGGTCACCACCGAGGCCAGGCCGGTCCGGGCGCCTTCGCCAACGCCCGCGGCCGACTCCAGGAACACGGTGTTCGGGGCGGACCCCGTGACGCCACCGGCGATCGCGCCGGCACCGTCGACCATGAGGATCTTGCCCATGCCCTCGACCTTGCCGTCCTTGGTCAGACCCGCCTCGTCGGAGACCGAGGTGATCGTGCCCATGGCGTCGAAGAAGCCGGACAGCACCAGCGTGAACAGGAAGATCGTCGCCGCGATCACGCCGGCGGACACGAAGCCGCCGAACAGGTCCACCCGGCCGAACAGGCCGAAGTCCGGTGAGCTGACCACGGAGGACGGCAGCGACGGGGTCACGAGACCCCAGCCCTGGACGTCGAACGCGGCGTTCACGCCGATGGCGACGACGGTGGCCACCACGATGCTGATCAGCACGGCACCGGGCACGCCGCGCGCCAGCAGCACGATCATCAGCAGCAGGCCCAGGCAGAAGATCGCGATCGGCCAGCCGCTCAGGTGGCCGTCGAGGCCCATCCGCACCGGCACCGTCGACTGCGCCGCGTCCGGCGTGCGGGTCACGAAACCGGCGGAGACCAGTCCCACCAACGCGATGTAGAGCCCGATGCCCACGGTGATCGCGATCTTCAACGGCTCCGGGATCGCGTTGATGATCCGCTCGCGGACACCCGAGGCGGCCATGATCACGATGCAGACGCCTTCCAGCACCACGAGACCGAAGGCCTGCGCCCACGTCATGGTCGGCGCCATCTGGAAGGCCACCACGCCGTTGACGCCGAGACCGGCGGCGATGGCGAGGGGAGCGTTGCCGACGAGTCCCATGAGGACGGTCATCACGCCGGCGGCGAGCGCCGTCGCCGTGGTGATCTCGGCGATGGTGAGCTTGGCGCCGGTGATGTCCGCGGACGCACCGAGGATCAACGGGTTCAGCAGCACGATGTACGACATCGCGACGAACGTCGTGATGCCACCGCGCACCTCACGGCCCAACGAGCTGCCGCGTTCGGTGATGCGGAAGAACTGGTCGAGCGGCGATGTCGACGCCCGGCTCCGTAACTGGGTCATTGATGGACGGCCTTTCCCATGCCGGTGGGCGCGTTCCAACGCTGGAACGCGTTTGTGCGATGCAAGCTCCGGTCAGCTAGGCAGGCTTGTGGCCCTAGTAATCGATCCGAGTTGCGAGGGATGTCCACGCGGTAAACGGGGCGTTGTCCTCGCCAGTGGAGATCTGGTGCACGGGCAAGTCCCATTCAGAGCGGGACTTGCTGAACAGCTCGTAGAACTCCCGGTCGTCGAAACCGGCCGCCGCCGCGTCGTGGCGGTCGGCGGCGTAGATCACCTTGTCCACCCGCGCCCACAGCGCGGCGGACAGGCACAGCGGGCACGGCTCGCACGAGGAAATCAAGGTGCAGCCGGTCAGGCGGAAGTCCCCGAGCGCCTGGCAGGCCGCGCGGATCGCGACGACCTCGGCGTGGGCGGTGGGGTCGAGGTTCGGCGTCACCTGGTTCACGCCGGTGGCGATCACCTCGCCGTCGCGGACGATCATCGCGCCGAACGGGCCGCCCCCGGAGGCCACGTTGCGGGTGGCCAGGTCGATGGTGGCGAGCAGATGTGCGTTCACGGCAAACAACTCCAGGGAGATCAAGCACAGGTCAGGTACCGGTGAGGTGTTCCGGGCGGACCGGGACGCGGGTGAGCGCCAGGCCGGTCGCCGCGCGGATCGCCGCCACGATCGCCGGGGTCGACGAGATGGTGGGCGGTTCGCCGACGCCCCGGATGCCGTACGGGGCATGGGGATCGGCGAGCTCGAGCACGTCGATGCTCATCGGCGGCATGTCGAGCACGGTGGGGATGAGGTAGTCGGTGAACGACGGGTTGCGCACCTTGCCGCCGGAGGTCTGGATCTCCTCCATCACCGCGAGGCCGAGACCCTGGGCGGAACCGCCCTGGATCTGGCCCAGCACGGCCTGCGGGTTGAGCGCCTTGCCCACGTCCTGCGCGCAGTCCAGCGACACCACGCGCACCAGGCCGAGGTCGACGTCCACGTCGACGACGGCGCGGTGGGCGGCGAAGCCGTACTGGACGTGCGCATTGCCTTGCCCGGTAACGGGATCAAGAGCCTCGGTCGCGCGGTGACGCCACTCGGTGGTCTCGTCGATCACCTCGTCGCCGATGTCGGTGCGGCCGGCCAGCCGATCGCGGACCAGAGCGCAGGCGGCCTTCACCGCACCGCCGGTGACGTACGTCTGGCGCGAGGCGGAGGTCGAGCCGCCGTTGCCGATCGTGGTGTCCATCGGCAGCACGGTCACGCGTTCGATGCCGAGCTCGGTCCGCACGATCTGCTGCATGATCGTCACCAGGCCCTGGCCGACCTCGCAGGCGGCCGTGTGCACCGCCGCGGCCAGCGAGCCGTTGACCATCGAGACCCGGACGCGTGCGGTCGAGTAGTCGTCGTAGCCCTCGGAGAAGCAGATGTTCTTGATGCCGACCGCGTAGCCGACGCCACGGACGACGCCCTCGCCGTGCGTGGTGTTCGAGACGCCACCGGGCAGCTCACGGATGTCCGTCAAACTCCCTGCGGGCAACGGCTTGTCCTGCACCAGCTTCAGCAGTTGCGCGACGGGCGCGGCCGAGTCGACGACCTGGCCGGTCGGCATCACCGAACCCTCGGTCATCGCGTTCCGGATGCGGACGTCGACCGGCGACATGCCGAGCGCCTCCGCCAGCTTGTCCATCTGGGACTCGTAGGCGAAACCTGCCTGCACAGCACCGAATCCACGCATGGCGCCGCACGGCGGGTTGTTCGTGTAGAGGCCGTAAGCGTCGATCGTGACGTTGTCGACCTCGTACGGGCCAACGCCCAGCGTCGCCGCGTTGGCCACGACAGCGGGCGTCGACGAGGCGTAAGCGCCACCGTCGAGATACATGTGAGAACGGACGTAGACGAGCTTGCCGGTGTGGTCGGCGCCGTGCTCGTAGTACAGCACGGCGGGGTGCCGGTGCACGTGCCCGTAGAACGACTCTTCGCGGTTGTAGACCATCTTCACGGGCTTGCCGGTGTACAGGGCCAGCAGGCACGCGTGCACCTGCATCGACAGGTCTTCGCGGCCACCGAACGCGCCGCCGACACCGGACAGCGTCAGCCGCACCTGCTCCTGCGGCAGGCCCAGCGCGGCCGCGATCTGGTCGCGGTCGACGTGCAGCCACTGCGTCGCGACGTAGAGGTCCACCGAGCCGTCGGTGGCCGGCACCGCGAGCCCGGACTCCGGCCCGAGGAACGCCTGGTCCTGCATGCCGACCTCGTACCGCCCGGTCACCACGACGTCGGCCTCGACGTCCTGCGAGCCGCGCCGGATCGGCACGTGCCGCACCAGGTTGCCGCCGGGGTGCAACGGGGTGTCGCCCGCGGCGGTCTCCATGTCCACGACGGGTTCGAGCACGTCGTAGGTCACGACGATCTTCTTCATCGCCCGCAGCGCGGTCTCCGGGTGGTCGGCGCCGACCAGCGCGACCGGTTCGCCCTGGTAGCGCACGACGTCCACGGCCAGCACCGGCTGGTCCTTGTGCTCCAGCCCGTACAGGTTGCGGCCGGGTACGTCCGAGTGCGTCAGCACCGCGTACACACCCGGCACCTTCAACGCCTCCGTCAGGTCGACCGACGTGATGCGCGCGTACGGGTGCGGCGAACGCAGTGTCGCGCCCCAGATCATGTCCTCGTGCCACAGGTCGGACGAGTAGGCGAACTCGCCGCGCACCTTCAGGTTGCCGTCCGGGCGCTGCGGCGACGTCCCGATGCCACCCGACACCGCGGAGGTGAGTTCGGCGGGAGTGAGGGTCATCGCGCTGCCTCCTGGAGCTTCAGGCTGGCCGCGGAGAGGTCCCGCGCCAGCTCGTCGGTCGACGCCGTGAGCAGAACCCCGTCCCGCACCACGACCTCACCGCCCACGACCAACAGTTTCAACGGCGGGGGAGTGCCCAGCACCAGTGCCGCCACCGGGTCCGCGATCCCCGCGTAGTCCATTCCGGACAGATCCCACACGGCGAGGTCCGCGACCTTGCCCGGCTCGATCGAACCCAGCGAGTCCGCGCGGCCCAGCACCTGCGCGCCGCCCATCGTGCCCATCCACAACGCCCTGCGGGCGTCCATCGCACCCGGTCCGCCGCGCTGCCGTGCCTGGTACAGGGCCGACCGCAGCTCGACGACGAGGCCACCGTCCTCATTGGACGCGGCGCCGTCGACCCCGAGGCCGACCGGCGCGCCGGCGTCGAGCAGGTCGCGTACCGGTGCGATCCCGGTGCCCAGCCGCCCGTTCGACGTCGGGCAGTGCGCGGATCCGGTCGAGGTCGCCCCGAGCCGCTTCACCGCGGCGGCGTTCAGGTGCACGGTGTGCGCGAGCCACACGTCCGGCCCGAGCCAGCCGAGTTGCTCGGCGTACTCGGTCGGCGTGCACCCGTTCTCCGCCAGGCACTGCTCTTCCTCGTCCATCGTCTCGGCGAGGTGCGTGTGCAGCCGGACGCCGTGGCGGCGAGCCAGGGACGCGGCCCCGGTCATGAGTTCGCGCGACACCGAGAACGGCGAGCAGGGCCCCACCGCCACCCGGACCAGCGCGTCGTCGGCGGTCGAGTGGTAGTCGCCGATCGCCTGCTCGGTCGCGATCAGCGCGGCCTCGGTTTCCTCGACCAGGTTGTCCGGCGGCAGCCCGCCGTGCGACTGACCGCGGTCCATCGACCCGCGGATCGCTTCGAGGCGGATGCCGATCCTGCGTCCCGCCGACACCAGCGCGTCGAAGACGTCGCCGCCACCGGACGGGAAGACGTAGTGGTGGTCGGCGGCCAGCGTGCAGCCCGTCAACGCCAGCCGCGCGAGCCCGGCCGACGCCGCCGCGTGCGTCACGGTGTCGTCCAGGCCGCGCCACACCGGGTACAGCGCGGTCAGCCACTCGAACAGCGTGGCGTCGGTCGCGAGACCGCGCGTCGCCCACTGGTAGAGGTGGTGGTGGGTGTTGATCAGCCCCGGCGTCACCAGGCACGACGACGCGTCGACGTACGTGTGCGACTCGGAGGGCCGGGGTGCCGGGCCGGAGCCGACGGACTGGATCCGCCCGCCGTCGATCACGACGTGCCCGGACGGGTGCTCGGTCCCCGACTCGTCCACAGTGGACACCGCACAGCGGTCGAGGACGATCATCGGCGTGACGCCGCCAGTCGCACGGCGTCCAGGATCTTCTCGTACCCCGTGCAGCGGCACAGGTTCCCGGCCAGCGCCTCGCGGATCTCCGGATCCGACGGCTTCGGCACGCGGTCGAGCAGGTCGTGCGCCGCCACGACGAGACCGGGCGTGCAGAACCCGCACTGCACCGCGCCCGCCTCGACGAACGCCTCCTGCACCGGGTCCAGGGTGTCCCCGTCGGCCAGCCCCTCGACCGTCCGCACGTCCCGGTCCTGCACCTGCCCGGCCGCGACCAGGCACGCGCACACCGGCACGCTGTCCAGGTACACCGTGCAGGAGCCGCACTCGCCCTGCTCGCAGGCGTTCTTCGAGCCGGGCAGCCCGAGCCGCTCCCGCAGCACGAACAGCAGCGACTCGCCTTCCCACACGTCGTCGGCCTGACGCTGCTCGCCGTTGACCGTCACGTTCACGCGCATGGCCGCTCCTCGCTTCCATTCGTCTTGGCAAGAAGTTCCTGCCACGCCCAGCCGAGCGTCCTGCGTGCCATCACCGCGAGGGCGTGCTTGCGATACGCCGCCGACCCGCGCACGTCGTCGATCGGTGACGCCGCCCGCGAGACCAGCTCACCGAACTCGCGCTTCACCGAGTCGAGCAACGGCCTCGGGTTCTTGAAGTCCAGCGTCGAAGCCAGGAACTGCTCGGCCTCGTGCGCCCGGCGCGGTGTGGGAGCGGCCGAACCGACCGCCGCGCCCACCCGGTTCTCTTCGGGGAACAGCGAAATGCCGAACGAGCACACCGCGATCACCATGGCGTTGCGCGTGCCGACCTTGGAGAACTGCTGTGGCCCCTTGGCAGGCGTCAGGTGAACCGCGACGATCAGCTCGTCGGGCTCCAGCGCGTTCCGCTTCACCCCCAGGTAGAACTCGGCGGCGGGGATCATCCGTGTGCCGCGCACGGAGGCCACCTCGATGACCGCGCCGGACGCCAGCAGCACCGGGTGCGTGTCCCCGGCGGGGGAGGCCGCGCCGAGGTTGCCGCCGACCGTGCCGCGGTTGCGGATCTGCGGCGACCCGACCGTCCGGGAGGCCATGGCGAGCCCCGGCAGTTCGGTGCCGAGCTCGTCGATGATCCGCGCGTACGGCACACCGGCGCCGACCCGCAGTCCGTCGGACCACTGCTGGAGCTCGGGAATCCGGGTCAGGTCGAGCAGGGCGGAGGGACGGCGGTGGTCGTAGTTCAGCTCCACCATGACGTCCGTGCCGCCGGCGATCGGCACGGCGTCCGGCCGGGAGGCCTTCAGCTCCAACGCCTCCGCGAGCGTTTCCGGTCGAAGGAAGTCCATCGTCAGCTACCTCGGTAGGTGGAGTAGGCGAACGGCGACAGCAGCAACGGCACGTGGTAGTGCTGCGCCGGATCGGAGTAGTCGAAGGTGAGCACGACCTCGGGGAAGAACGGCGCCGCCTCCGCCGTGTCGAACACCAGCCGGTACACCCCGGCCTCCAGGCCTTCACCCCATCCGGTGATCCGGCCGTCGGTGTTCGTCTCGGCGTTCGCTACCTCTGTCCCGTCGCGGCGCTGCAGCGACACGGCGATGCCGGCGAACGGCCTGCCGCGCGCCGCGTCCAGCACGTGCGTGGAGATCGTCACTCGCCCTCCCATCTGGTTGTGAGCCAGTACACAGACCCACTGTGTCCTTGAGCTACGGCCGCGTTACATGAATCGCCAGGCTCCTACACACCGTGAATTTGTGCTTTCCTACAAACGTCACCCATTCTGGCTACGAATGGACGAAAGTGACCTGTCATGTTGCTGCTGCGGACGTTGCTGCAGATGCCGGAACTGCGCCTGAGCCTGCACACCGGTGAAGACCAGCTCGACCGCACCGTCACGCGCGTGTACGGAACGGAGCTGCCCGACCCCAGCCGGTACCTGTCCGGAGGGGAGCTCGTGCTGTCCGGCCTGCTCTGGCACCACGGCCCGCAGGACTCCGAGACGTTCGTCCACTCACTCGCCGCGGCCCGCGTCGCCGGTCTCGCCGCGTCCGAGACCGAGAACCGCGCGCTGCCCGCCGACCTGGTCGACGCCTGCGTCCGCCACCACGTGCCGCTGCTCGAAGTTCCCATCGACCTCTCGTTCGCGACCATCACCGAACGCGTCTCGATGGAACTGGTGGGGCTCTCCCGCCACCGCCGCCTGCTGAACGTCGTCGCGGAAGGCTCTGGCCTCCCCGCGCTGCTGATCGCCGGCGGCCACGAACTCGGCGCCTCGTGCTGGGTGCTGTCCACGGCGGGCCGGGTCGTCGCGGGCGGCGAACTGCCGGACCGGCTCACGCTGGTCAAGGAGTTCCTGCAGGCCGACCGCCTTCCGAAGACGGTCAAGGGCGTCACCCTCGTGCCGGTCTCCGAACGCGGCGGCAACCGGCTCACCAGCTGGATCCTCGTCGTGGGCGGGTCCGTGCAACCGGAGGCCGCCGCCGAGCTCGCGTCACTGGTCGCGCTGGAGAGACTGCGCGAGGCGCAGGGCAGGCAGATCGAGAACCGCACCGCCGCACCCCTCGTGTCCGCGGTGCTGAGCGGCTCGGCCGACCTGGAGTCACGGCTGGCGGCCGCCGGCCTGGAACGCGCCCAGCTGCGGGTGATCAGCGCGGTGACGTCCGACCAGCGCGCCGACCTCGCGGCGGCCGTGCTGGAGGAGGCGCTGCCCCAGGCGCTCGTGACCCCCGTCGGCGACGCCGTCTACGCGGTGGCCGTGGCGGGTGACGCCCAGCCCGACGACCTCCGCGAGGCGATGCGCGTGATGGAACCGGGCCTCGGCTCGTCCCGCGTGCTCGTCGGCATCAGCTCACCCGTCACGTCCCGGGGCCTGCGCGGCGCGGCGGAGGAAGCCACGCACGCGCGCCGGCTGGGAGAGCGCCGTGGCGGCCGCACGTGTGTGGTGGCGGGCGAGGAGATCGCGCTGCATCAACTGCTGCTCGCGGGCGTGCCGGAGGAGTTGCGCACCTCGTTGCGCCGTCGGCTCCTCGGGCCCGTTCTGGACTACGACGCCGAGCACGGGTCGGATCTCGTGGGCACGTTGAAGGTGTTCCTGGACTGCTCCGGTTCGTGGACGGCGGCGGCCGGCAAGCTGCACGTCCACGTGAACACGTTGCGGTATCGGATGGGGCGGGTGGAGGAACTGCTCGGCGTCGACCTCGCGGAGTTCGAGGCGCGCGTGGACCTCTTCCTGGCGTTGCAGGCGGGGTAGTTTGGTTCGGGTCGAGGACCGACTGAGGGATCTCGGCCTGTCAGTCTGATGGCTGATACCGCTTGAGCCTTCAGGCTGATGCTCGGAGACGCCCCCGCTTCCTACTGTTCGGGGCATGAAGACCGCCGCCTTACTCGTGGGCCTGCTGCTGGCCGGGATCACCGGCTGTGCGGCAGCGCCCAGCATCCGTGTGGTGGTCGAGGGAACGGGCACGACCGATCGGCTCACGTACACGTTCCCCGGCGAGGAGGAACGCACGCTGCGCAACCCCGATCTGCCGTTCGAGCGCATGGGCAACCGCAAGGGACGGGTCGTCGTGCGGCTCGAGGGAGTGCACGGCGAGCTCACCTGCAAGATCATCATCAACGGCCGGCAGGTGCGGTCGTCGACGTCGAGCACGGGCGCGGCACTCACGTGCGATCACTCGATGGCCGTCTGATGTAAGACGGGGAAAGCCCGTAGCTTCAACGTGTCGGGGAGGTACGGGTTGATGAGTGACGTGCTGGCTGTCAGAGCCACAGGAGTGATCAGGGGCAGGAACGACGTACCGCCGCGATTCCGGCCACCCGCGCCGCCGCGGCACTTCGTCGGCAGGGACGCGGAGCTCGCGAGCATCAGGGCCGGGGTGACGGTGTTGTACGGCGCGGGCGGGGCGGGCAAGACCGCGCTGGCGCTGAAGTGGTTGCGGGAGAGGGGATCCGGCGATCAGCTGTACCTCGATCTGGCCGCGCACGACCTGGGGCGTGTGCTGCGGGCGTTCGGGCTGAGCGCCGAGCCCGAGGACGAACGTGCCGTGTTCCGCAGCCTCGTGCTGCGCCGGCAGTTCACCCTGTTGCTGGACAACGCGGACTCGGCCGAGCAGGTGACGCCGCTGCTGCCCCCGTCGGGCACGGTGCTCGTGACCAGCCGGGTCAGGCTGAACCTGCCGCAGGCGCACGAGATCGCCGTCGGGTCGCTCACCGACGACGGCCGGCTCGGGCCGTTGCTCGACCGGTCCTATGTGGAGCTTCCCGAACGGCAGGCGCGGCTCTACCGGCTCTGCGCGTGGGAGCCGGACACGTTCGGCGTACCGGTGGCTGCGGCGATCGCGGGGGAGTCCGAGTGCGACGTCGAGGACGCGCTGGACGACCTGGTGGAGAAGTCGTTGCTGACCGAGGTGGGGGACGACGGGTTTCGGTTTCATGACCTCGTGCGTGCCCATGCGCGCGCAAAGCGCTATCAATAGTAAATAGGGTCCACGGGCGTTTAACGCAATGCGCTCCGTTGAACGAACTTTGTTGGCGCTGAACGGTTATCCACACCGACCCGTTCCTTTCGGGAATCCGAATCAGTCATATCCTTCGCGTCATGCCGAAGGATTTCCGGGCCACGACTCTCGAACGCGCCATCGGGCGGCAGCTGGCCGGGTGGCGCGACGAGCGCGAGCTGAGCCTCACCGAGGCGGGCCAGCGCGTGGGCTTCAGCAGCGCCAAGCTGTCCATGATGGAGAACGCGGTGCAGCCGTCGGCGCCCGTGGACGTCATGGCGCTCGGTTACGTCTACAAGGTGCCCACCCCGGAATGGCAGGCCGTGGTGTTGCGCGCGCAGTACGCGGAACAGGTGCGCACGCGTTCGGTGTACAGCGGGCCGCTTTTCGACCCGGCGGCGGATTTCGTGAACCTGGTTTTCGAGGCGACGTCGCTGCGCGCGTTCACGACGGATCTGGTTCCGCCGGTGTTCCAGCTCCCCGGTTACACGAACGCCGTCCTGCAGTCCGACGACCCGGTGCGGACGGCACGGCTCGCGCTGGTGCGGGAGGCGTGGTCGGCGCGCCTGAACGACAGGGACCCGCTGACGGTGCAGGCCGTGTTCCCGGAAGCGGTGCTGCGGCACGTGATCGGCGGGCCGCGGGTGATGAAGGCACAACTGCTGCACCTGATGGAGGTCAGCGAGCACGAGACGGTGAGCGTGCAGGTCGTGCCGCGCGACGCGGGCGCGTATCCGGCGATGGGGTCGCCGTTCACGTTGCTCGGGTTCCCGCACCGGCAGCACAACGACGTGGTGTACCTGGAGACGTTCATCAAGGGCGAGTACGTCGAGGAGCCGGGGCTGACCGAGGAGTGCGCGCAGCGGTTCGCGGGGCTGCAGAAGATCGCGCTGGGCACCGGGGAGTCGCTGGAGCTCATCGCCGAGGCCGCCGCTGACCTGTAGAGATGTCGGGACGGCATGGAGGTGGTGCTGCGGTGTGGTTTCGCTGAGAGAGATCGGCGAGAGTCTCAACAGGGTGCTCGACAAGGCGGCGGAGGCCGGCGCCGCCCTCCGAACCGCAGCGGAGTTGGCTGGAGATGCGCGGGACCTCCTGGAGTCGGCCGGCGGGGGCAGCCTGCAAGCGGATGTCGAGGTGTCGAACGCTCAGTTCGCCGAGGCTGTCGAGGGCATAGCCCATCTTCATCAGCAGCTCGGTGCCGCAGTCGACGGAACTCAGAAGATCCTGCATGGCCTCGAGCTCGGCAGGAGCGCCAAAGCATCTCGTCCTGCGGCGCCACCCTCACCATCGACGTCAGTCCCGTTGCCTCAACCAGGTGTTCGCGAACGTGTTGACCGGTTGCGTCGGGCTCTCCCGCCGCCGGTGCAGCCCCGATCGGGGCAGAAGACCCATGGGCGCTGGTTCACGGGCCTTGATGAACCTGGCACGTCTGCGAGGGAGTTGGCCAGTGGTCATGACGAGTTGGGGCTGGCTGCCAAACAGCACCTCCGCGACATGGGGATGCCTGGCACGCCTGTGACCGCCGTGGATGTCGAGATCAAGATTGCGGTGCACATGGCGCGCAATGGCATTCGGCACGCGACGGTCGTCTTGAACAACACGCCCTGCAAGGGGCGATTCGGATGTGACACGCTGGTTCCGGCAGTGCTTCCGGAAGGCAGCAGCCTGACCGTTCACGGAGTCACTCCAGACGGCCGGATCATGCAGAAGACCTACACAGGAGGGGCAGCGGCGCCGTGGAGCTAGAGGTCTGGGGCGAAGAGGGCACCGAAGAAGCGACTTTGGTGCGCACTTCCGCTGAGTTCGAGGCACTCCTGGAAAAGGCGCGGGCAGCCGACTACCCGATCTTGTTGGAGGTTCTCGACGCCGCTTCACCGTACCGGGTGATCTTCAACGTGGGACTGCACGACGGCCTCGGCGTGCTGCGGTACGCAGGGGGCGAACATCCTGACGGTGTGTACAGCAGGAATCCGAACCAGGTGCCTGATCAGGCTGAAGTGGTGCTGTACTACTACATGAACAGTGACCGTGAGTTCCCGGCCAGCGCGCACTACCCCGTCGACGTGGTGCTGCAGGCGTGTGCCGAGTTCATGCAGACCGGGGGTGCTCTGCCGACTGGTGTCGAGTGGCAGTCCTGGCCCGCGATCGTGGGTGCGTAGTGACGGCCGCTGACCTGTAGAGATGTCGGGTTCCTGAGAAAACTCCTGTTCGCCGCCCAGCGGGGGAAGGATCAGGGAGCACCTCAATCCGAGATATCCCCTCTGGCAAGGAGGCGGCATGTACCGCAGATTCGGTGTCCTGCTCGCGGCGGTCCTGGGTGTCACGCTCATCGCCGCGGCGCCGGCCACCGCAGACGGTTCCAGGCACTTTCCCACGGAGTTCTCCCTGCCCAACGGGTGGCAACCGGAAGGCATCGCGATCAGCGGCACGACGGCCTACTTCGGGTCGCGGGCCGACGGGTCGATCTACGCGGCGGACCTGCGCACCGGCAAGGGCAAGGTGCTCGCCAAGGGGCCGGGCACGCCGTCGCTCGGTATGAAGGTCGATGACCGCAAACGGCTGTGGGTCGCCGGTGGCGTCGGTGGTGACGCACGGGTGTACGACACGCGCTCCGGCAAGTTGCTGGCGACGTTCCAGTTCGCGACCGCGGACACGTTCGTCAACGACGTCGTGCTCACCGAGAAGTCGGCGTGGTTCACCGACTCGCGCAAGGCGGTGCTCTACGAGGTGCCGCTGAACCTGAAACCGCACCGCACGCTCGCGCTGACCGGCGACCTCGTCGTCACCCCCGGCGCGGTCAACCTCAACGGCATCGTCACCGGGCTCGGCGGCGGCCTGATCGTCGTGCAGAGCAACACCGGAAAGCTGTTCAGGATCGATCCCCGGAGCGGGAAATCGACCGAGATCAATTTGAACGGTCAAACACTTACCAATGGCGACGGTCTGTTGCGTGAGGGACGTCAGTTGTACGTGGTGCAAAACCGGCTGAACAAAGTCGCGCGCTACACGCTCAGCCGTGATGGCGCGACGCTGGCGGCGGAACGCACGGACGCGCGGTTCGACGTTCCCACGACGGTCGCCGCGTTCGGCAAGCGCCTCTACCTGCCGAATGCCCGGTTCAGCACGCCTCCGACGCCCGAGACGACCTACACCGTCGTCGCGGTCGAGCGGCCGTAGCAGAACGAGCGTCAGAACTAGCCCGTACGGGGGTTCTTGCCTCGTGAGAACCCCCGTACCGGGTGTTGCTTCACTCACTCGACTGGGTAGCCTGCCAACCGCGTACTACGTGTGATCGCTGTCATTGGGTAACGATGATCTCTCGCCGTAACCTGATTACAGCCGAAGGAGTTACTCAGGTAGCCCGCGGCGCAGGACACAGGAGACCGTGAGAGCGCTGTGAACGAGAAGAGCGGTTACACACCGACCGACTACCGGACCATTCGGTCGCGGCTGGCCGGTGTCGTGGTCGTTCCCAGCGTGGTGCTGCTGGTCATGTGGGCCGTTTTCTCCTCTTACACCCTTTTTGACGGTTTTTACCTGCGGTCGGTCGCGGCCGGGGTGAAGGGCGCGGCGATCCCGTCCGTCGAGGCGCTCGCCGGCCTGCAGAAGGAACGCCAGCTGACCCTGGAGGTCCTCAGCAACGCCGAGGGCGTCGACCGGGGTGGGCTGGGGCGCCAGCGCGGCGTCACCGACGAAGCGGTGCGCAAGATGCGGGACGCGTTCGCGGAACTCTCCGAGAGCGCGCCGCAGGACACCGTGGACCGGATCAACGCGCTCAACTCCGTGCTGGACGAACTGCCGCAGCAGCGTTCGCGCGTCGACGCGGGGTCGGCGAACCCGCAGGCGCTCTACGACTACTACAACGGCCTCCTCGACTCGGGCGTCGCGCTGCTGTCCCGGCAGGCGCGGCTCGTGCCCGACTCGGAGGCGAGCCAGGCGGGCGTCCAGGCCGTCACGATCTTCCAGGCCGCCGACTGGCTCTCGCGTGGTGCCACGATCGGGTCGCGCGGGCTGCTCAACGGCACGTTCACCGCGCCCGAACGGGTCGAGTTCGCCCGGTTGACCGGCGCCTACCACTCGGGCCTCGACTCCACGATCCCGTTCGCGCTGGAGCAGCCACGCACGCAGTACGACTCGTTGCGCGGCAGCACCGAGTACCGGACGCTGCTCGACCTCGAGGGCCGGATCATCAACGGCGACGCGACCGTCACCGACGTGCAGTGGCGCGGCGTGGCCAGCCCCGTGCACGACAACCTCGTCGGCCTCGCGGTCACGCAGGCCCGCAACGCCGCCGACCTCGGCCTCGACAAGGCCGACAGCCGGGTCGCCGCGGTGCTGATCGGCAGCCTGATCGCGTTGCTCGCCGTCGTCGTCGGCATCGTGCTGGCGTTGCGCATCTCGAACCGGCTCGTGTCGAAGGCCCTGGTCATGCGGCTGGCGTCACTGCGGGAGGACACGCTGCGGCTCGCGCAGGAACGGCTGCCGCACATCGTGGCCCGGCTGCGCGGCGGCGAGCAGGTGGACGTGCACCGCGACATGCCGCCGCTGGACTACGGCAACGACGAGATCGGCCAGGTCGCGGACGCGTTCAACGCCGCCCAGTACACGGCGGTCGCGGCGGCGGTGAAGGAGACGCAGGCGCGCGAGGGCGTGAACCGGGTCTTCCTCGACATCGCGCACCGCAACCAGGGGCTCGTGCACCGGCAGCTCAAGATCCTCGACAGGCTGGAACGCGAGGAGGAGCACCCCGAACAGCTCGACCAGCTGTTCCAGCTCGACCACCTGGCGACCCGAGCCCGCCGCAACGCGGAGAACCTGATCATCCTCGCCGGCGAGCAGCCCGGCAGGCAGTGGCGCAAGCCCGTGCGGCTGAGCGACGTCATCCGCTCCGCCGTCGCCGAGACCGAGCAGTACGTCCGCGTCAGGGTCAACCCGGTGCCCGACCGCGCGCTGGCGGGCGTGGCCGTCGCCGACACCATCCACCTGCTCGCCGAGCTCGTCGACAACGCGACGGCGTTCTCGTCACCGCGCTCCGAGGTCGTCATCCACTCCAGCGCCGCGCCGCACGGCCTCGTGGTGGAGATCGAGGACCACGGCCTCGGCATGACGCAGGAGGAGCGCCTCCAGGCCAACGCGAAGCTCTCCAACCCGCCCGACTTCGAGACGATGGCGTTCCGCGGCGAGTCCAGGCTGGGACTGTTCGTCGTCGCCCGGCTGGCCGCACGGCGGGGCATCAAGGTGGAGCTGCGTGACTCGCCCAACGGCGGCACGGTCGCGTTGTGCGTGCTGCCGCCGAACATCGTCGCCCCGCACAGCGCCGCGGGCGACATCACCGAGACCACGCAGATGCCGGTGCGGTCGTTCCACGACACGTACCACGGGCACGTCGAGGAACACCCGAGCTTCCCCGTGAAGGTGAATCCCGAAGTGCACGCGGCACTGAACGCGGGGCTGAGGGCGCTCGTAGAACCTGATATGAGCACAGTTGCCCCAGCGGCCGTGTCCGCCGCAGAAGCATCGGTGGAAGAAGCAACCTCCGCGGCACCTCCGGGGAAGGACGGGAAGGCACCCCTTCCCCGCAGGAAGAAGCGGCAGAACCTCGCGCCGCAGCTCATGCAGCCCTCGGAGGAGCCGCCGCACGCCGAGCCGGTGACCGGCGAAAGGTCGGCCGAGCGGACCCGTGACGGTTTCGCCGCGTTCCAGCGCGGTACCCGTGACGCCCGGCTGACCGACGACTGGAGATCAGAAGGAGCCCCCTCGTCATGAAGCACAACGCAAGCCAGCACGGCGAACTGAACTGGTTGCTGGAGGACCTGATCCAGCGAGTGGTCGGCGCCCGCCACGCGGTCGTGCTGTCGGCGGACGGACTCCTGCTCGGCCGTTCGGCCGGGCTGTCCCGCGACGACTCGGAGCACCTGTCCGCGATGGCGTCGGCGTTCCAGTCGCTCGCCCGCGGCACCGGACGGCACTTCGGCGGTGGCGCCGTCCGGCAGACCATCGTGGAGATGGAACACGCGTACCTCTTCGTGACCGCCGCGGGTCACGGGGCTTGCCTGGCCGTGCTGGGCGAGGAAGATGCCGACATGGGCATGATCGCGTACGAGATGAACATGCTGGTGAAGCGCGTCGGCACGTACCTCTCGTCGGCTCCGCGCGCGGAGACCGCGACAGTGCCCTCGGCGCGTGAGTCGCGCTGATGACCTCGCGCGAGGACTGGTGGTACGACGAGGCCGCGGGGCCGCTGGTGCGGCCCTACGCGATGGTGCGCGGCCGCACCCGGCCGAACGCGCCTGACCTACACCTCGTCACGCAGGTCCGAGCTTCCGCGTTTACGTCCGACCAGACGTCGCTGACGGTCGAACATCGCGAGATCATGGCCCTGTGCGCACGCCCGCTCTCGATCGCCGAGGTCGCCGCCTACCTCGACGTGCCGCTCATCGTGGTGAAGGTCCTGCTGTCGGACCTCATCGAGCGTGGTGACGTGCTCGTGCAGAACTCGTCCCCCAAGATTCCCGACCGGAATCTCCTGCAGGCCGTACTGGATGGTGTTCGTGGGATCTGATGGCCAGCTGACCGTGCCGACCGCGGTCAAGATCGTCATCGCGGGCGGGTTCGGCACCGGCAAGACCACGATGGTCGCGTCGGTGTCCGAGATCCCGCCGCTCCGGACCGAGGAACTGCTCACCGAGGCCGGTGTGCACGTCGACGACCTCGCCGGCATCGAAGGCAAGGACACGACCACCGTCGCCCTCGACTTCGGTCGCATCACCATCAACACCAAGGTGGTGCTGTACCTGTTCGGCACGCCCGGCCAGAACCGGTTCTGGTTCATGTGGGACGAACTGGCGACCGGCGCGATCGGCGCCGTGGTCCTGGTGGACACGCGCCGGCTCGACTCCTCGTTCCCCTCGATCGACTTCTTCGAGCACCGCGCGATCCCGTTCGTCGTCGCCGTGAACTGCTTCGACGGGTCGCAGCTCTACACGGTGGACGAGGTGCGGCACGCGCTCGACCTGGACGAGGCGATCCCGGTGGTGCTGTGCGACGCGCGGGACCGGGAGTCGTCGAAGTCGGTGCTGGTCGAGCTGATCCAGCACTCGATGAACCGGCTGGCCGCCGTCTAGTGAGAAGGCCCGCTCCGAGGAGCGGGCCGTCGCGTCATTTCGCGTAGTTGTGGAAACCGCGGCCCGACTTCTTGCCCAGCAGGCCCGCGTCCACCATGCGCAGCAGCAGCGGCGGCGGCGAGTACAGCGGCTCCTTGAACTCGTCGTACATCGACTCGGCGATGGCCTTCGTGGTGTCGAGGCCGATCAGGTCGGTGAGGCGCAGCGGGCCCATCGGGTGGGCGCAGCCGAGCACCATGCCGTTGTCGATGTCGTCGGCCGAGGCGAAGCCGGACTCGAGCATGCGGATCGACGAGAGCAGGTAGGGGATCAGCAGCGCGTTGACCACGAAGCCGGCGCGGTCCTGCGAGCGGATGACCTCCTTGTGCAGGGTCTCGCGCACGAACTGCTCCGCGCGGTCCTGCGTGGTGGCGCCGGTCAGCAGCGACGGCACGATCTCCACGAGCTTCAGGACCGGCACCGGGTTGAAGAAGTGCACGCCGATGACCTGCTCCGGGCGACCGGTGGCCATGCCGAGCTTCATGATCGGGATGGACGACGTGTTGGACGCGAAGATCGCGTCGTCGTCCTTCACGACCTTGTCGAGCGCGGTGAAGACGTCGGTCTTGATCTGCTCGTTCTCGGCGACCGCCTCGACCACGAACTGCCGGTCGGCGAAGTCACCGATGTCGGTGGTGAACCGGATGCGCCGCAGAGCGCCGTCCCGGTCCTCCTCGCTGAGCTTGCCGGACTTGACGCCCCTGGCGAGCGAGGTGGCGATCCGCCCCTGCGCTGCCTCGGCCGCGCTCGCGTTGACCTCGACGACGATGACGTCGAGGCCCGCGCGAGCACTCACCTCGGCGATTCCGGAGCCCATGAGGCCGGAACCGACGACTCCTACACGTTGAATGTCACTCACGTGACCGATCCTGCCACGACCTGCTCGAAACGAGGTCAGAGACCGAGGTCGAGGCCTTCGGTCAGGCCGCCGACGCCGTCGAGCAGGTCGAGGTCGGCACCGAGCGCGTTTCCGACCGTGCCGTCGACGACGCCGTGGACGGTGTCGTGCACGCCGCTGACCGGCGCGACGTCCGGGACGACCTCGTGGACCACGTCGGTGACGGTCGTGACGTCGGTGGTGACGGCGCCGAGCACGCCGGGCACGCCGTCGACGGAGACGATGTCGGTCACGCCGGTGACGGTGCCGAGGGCGCCGTTGACGTCCGCCACACCGGTCACGCCGCCGAGCACGTCGCCGGTGTCGGCGAGGCCCGTGACACCGGACAGGTCGGTGACGTTGCCGAGGTCCGTGACGTTGCCCAGGCCGGTGACGCCGTCGAGGGTGCTCGACACGTCGCAGTGGCCGGACATGTCGCCGGCGAAGCCGTTGGCGGCGTCGAGGTTCGCGAGGCCCGTGAGGGCGCTGTAGGACGAGAGGCCGTCGACGTCCGCGATCGAGGCGGCGTCGAGCACCAGCGGGAGGATCTCCTGGACGTCACCGGGGGTGATGTCGCTCAGACCGCAGGAGCTGAGGACGCCCTCGGGGTCGAGGTCGAACGCCGACATGGCCGCCGGGTCGTTCAGGAGGTTCAGGGCGAACTCCTGCAGCGTCGCCGGCTCGGCCTCCTGCGGCACGGCCACCGGGGTGGCCGGGGCGGTCGCCTGCGGCGCGGCGGGCGCGGGCGCGGCGGGCTGAACGGGCTGCTGCGGGGTGGCCGGCTGAATGTCCTGCTGCATCATGGGAGTGGAGCTCCTACGGCGGGTCGGGGGATGTCCCAGGAACCGTAGAGAGATCGACATCCCCCTGACATCGGGTGTGATCCCCGTACTTCGGGCGGCTGAACTCCTTAGGGGCCGAAGGTCACCCGTTAGGGGAATGTCGAACCTCGTTAGGGGCACCGCGGACGCCGAGCGGCGGCACGGCCGACGAAGCCGTGCCGCCGCTCGCTCAGTCGAGTTCGGCCTCCGCCTTCGCGATCGCCGCGAACTCCTCCTCCGGAGCGTTCGCGACCAGGTGATGGCGACTGTAGAACCAGTAGTACGCAACGGCGACCAACACGATGCCCGCCGTCACAGCGGCAGCGATCTCGTCCACGAAGAACGTCGCGATGACCGCGGCCACGGCCAGAACCAGCGCCACGCTCGTGGTCACCACACCGCCAGGGGTCCGGTACGGGCGAGGCAGGTCCGGAGCCGTCTTACGCAGAACGATGTGCGACACCATCATCAGCACGTAGGACAGGGCCGCACCGAACACCGCGATGTTGATGAGCCGCGCGCCACCCGTCACCGGGTCGACCGACTTCATGATCGTGGCCAGTGCGAACCCGATGGTGCCGGGCACGATCAAGGCCAGATAAGGCGTCTTGCGCTTGCCCGTCTTCGACAGCCAGCGCGGCAGGTAACCCGCGCGGGACAGGGCGAAGAGCTGACGGGAGTACGCGTAGATGATCGAGAAGAACGACGCGACCAGACCCGCGAGGCCGACGTAGTTGACCAGCTGCGCCAGGAACGTGTCGCCACCATAGGCAGCGCGGACCGCCTCAGGCAGCGGATTGCCCGACGCCTTCAGCGCCTCTGAACCCGCACCGCCGGGTGCGACCAGTAGGATGGCCGCCGCGAACACCAGCAGCACGACCATCGCGCCGATGATGCCGCGAGGCATGTCCCGCTTGGGATCGCGCGCTTCCTCGGCGGCCAGCGGCACGCCCTCCACCGCGAGGAAGAACCAGATCGCGAACACGATCGCGCCCCACGCCCCTGTCACGCCCATCGGCAGGAACGAGCCGTCGCCGATGTCGAACAGCTTCGCGGAGTCGAACTTCGGGATCATGCCCGCCACGAACGCGACCAGGGCCACGACCGCGACACCGGTGATCACGAACATCACCCGCAGCGCCTCGCCGACGCCGTAGAGGTGGATGCCGACGAACACGATGTAGCACACCAGGTACACGGGCCAGGTGGCGTCCAGCAGACCGAGAGCTTTGACGTAGTCGCCGATGAACACCGAGATCGCCGCGGGAGCGATGGCGTACTCGATGAGAATGGCGATACCTGTGGCGTACCCGCCCAACGGGCCGAGCGCGCGCCTCGCGAAACCGTAGCCCGCGCCCGCCACAGGGAGGGCTGAAGCCAGTTCGGCGAGACCGAACACCATGCAGGTGTACATCGTCGCCATCAGGATCGTGGCGACCAGCATCCCGCCCCAGCCACCCTGGGCGAGGCCGAAGTTCCACCCGGCGAAGTCACCGGAGATCACGTACGAGACACCCAGCCCGGCCAGCAGGACCCAGCCCGCTGCGCCACGCTTGAGCTGACGGTGCTCCAGGTAGTCGCTGCCTACCTTCTCGTACTCGACGTGCTTGGCCATATGGACTCCTAATAGTCCTTTAAGCAGTGGTTGAGGGTGGCGCTCGTCACCCGGTGGTGTCAAGATGGTGCAGCCAATGGCTCGCAGACATACCTTTGGAGGAACGCGGGATGCTGACCGTCGAGGAGTTGCGCGAAGCCGTGGACACCGGTGAGATCGACACCGTCCTGGTCGCGATCGTCGACATGCAGGGCCGCCTGCAGGGCAAGCGGTGCGCCGCGCGGTACTTCCTCGACGAGGTTCTCGGGCACTCCGCCGAGGGCTGCAACTACCTGCTCGCCGTCGACGTCGAGATGAACCCGGTCAGCGGCTTCGAGATGTCGAGCTGGGAGCGCGGGTACGGCGACTTCGTGATGAAACCGGATATCGAGACGCTCCGCCGCGTGCCGTGGCAGGAGGGCACCGCCCTCGTCATGTGCGACGTCGTCTGGGAGAACGGCGACCCCGTCGTCGCCTCGCCGCGGCAGATCCTGCGCAGGCAGCTCGACCGGCTCGCCGCGCTCGGCCTGGACTGCTACGTCGGCACCGAGCTGGAGTTCATCCTCTTCGACGACTCCTACGAGCAGGCCTGGAACGCCGGCTACCGCGACCTCACGCCGTCCAACCAGTACAACGTCGACTACTCGTTGCTCGGCACCGCGCGCGTGGAACCGTTGCTGCGCGCCATTCGCAACGGCATGACAGGTGCCGGCATGGTCGTCGAGTCCGCCAAGGGCGAGTGCAATCCCGGCCAGCACGAGATCGCGTTCAAGTACACGACGGCGCTGCGCACGTGCGACCAGCACGCGATCTACAAGAACGGTTCCAAGGAGATCGCGGCCCAGCAGGGCAAAGCGCTCACGTTCATGGCGAAGTACAACGAACGCGAGGGCAACTCCTGCCACATCCACCTCTCCCTGCGCTCCAGGGACGGTGAGCCGGTCTTCGCCGAGGGCCACGGCATGTCGCAGCTGATGAAGCACTTCCTCGCGGGCCAGCTGGCCGGGCTGCGGGAGCTCACCTACTTCCTCGCCCCGAACATCAACTCCTACAAGCGTTTCGTGAAGGGCTCGTTCGCGCCGACCGCCGTCGCGTGGGGACGGGACAACCGCACGTGCGCGCTGCGGGTCGTCGGCCACGGCCACGGGCTGCGGTTCGAGAACCGGGTCCCCGGCGGTGACGTGAACCCGTACCTCGCGGTGGCGGCACTGATCGCGGCCGGGCTGCACGGCGTCGAGCAGGAGCTGGAGCTGGAGGACGAGTTCGTCGGCAACGCCTACGCGTCCGACCGGCCGACGGTGCCGACGACGCTGCGCGAGGCGGCGGACCTGTTGGCGGACAGCACGATCGCGCGCGAGGCGTTCGGCAAGGACGTCGTCGACCACTACCTGAACGCGGCCAAGGTCGAGCTGACCGCGTTCGAGGCGGCGGTCACGGACTGGGAGAAGGTGCGCGGGTTTGAGCGCCTCTAAGCCGCTCATCGGCATCAGCACGTACCTGGAGCGCACACGCTTCGGGCTGTGGGACGTGGAGGCCGCGGTGCTCTACCGCGGTTATCTCGACTGCGTGGTCGAGGCCGGGGGCAACCCCGTCATGCTGCCGCCGGTCGGCACCTGGAACGCCGAGACGATCGGGTTCCTGGACGGCCTGGTGATCGCTGGCGGTGCCGACATCGACCCCGCCGCCTACGGTGCCGAGAGGCACGAGAAGACCGGCGAACCGAGCCGCGCCCGCGACGACGCCGAGTTCGCGCTCGTCGACGCCGCGCTGAAGCTCGACCTGCCGGTGCTCGGCGTGTGCCGGGGCATGCAGGTGCTCAACGTGGCGCTGGGCGGCACGCTGCACCAGCACGTCGAGGGCCACAACGAGGCGCCGGGGGTGTTCGGGAGCACCGAGATCGAGGTCCTGCGGGACACGCACCTCTACACGATCATCGGCCCGGAGACGACCGTGCAGTGCCATCACCACCAGTCGCTCGACCGCGTGGCGGACGGGCTGCGCGTCACCGCGAAGGCGCCCGACGGGACCGTGGAAGCCGTTGAGCTGGAAGGCGCGCGGTTCGTCGTCGGGGTGCAGTCGCACCCGGAGCAGGACATCGAGGACCTGAGGCTTTTCGAAGCCCTCGTGGAAGCGGCAAGGAGCAAATCGTCGTGACCTTTGACGTCATCAACCCCGCCACCGAGAAGATCGTGCGGTCCGTACCGCACACCACCCTCGGTGACACGGACGCGGCGATCGGCCGGGCGCAGAACGCGTTCGAGAGCTGGCGCAACGTTGCCCCCGGTGATCGCGCGAGGCTGCTGCGGAAGTTCGCGGAGGTCGTCGACGCGCACGTCGAGGAACTGGCACGGCTGGAGGTCGAGAACTCCGGCCACACCATCGGCAACGCGCGGTGGGAGGCCGGCAACGTCCGCGACGTGCTGCAGTACTACTCGGCCGCGCCGGAACGGTTGTTCGGCAAGCAGATCCCGGTGGCGGGCGGGCTCGACGTCACGTTCCACGAACCGCTCGGCGTCGTCGGCGTGATCGTTCCCTGGAACTTCCCGATGCCCATCGCGGGCTGGGGGTTCGCGCCCGCGCTGGCCGCCGGCAACACGGTCGTGCTCAAGCCCGCCGAGGTCACGCCCCTGACCGCGATCCGGCTCGGTGAGCTCGCGCTGGAGGCGGGCCTGCCGGAGGGCGTGTTCCAGGTGCTGCCGGGCAAGGGCAGCGTCGTCGGCAACCGGTTCGTCACGCATCCGTTGGTGCGCAAGGTCGTCTTCACCGGCTCGACCGAGGTCGGCAAGCAGATCATGGCCGGCTGCGCGAACCAGGTGAAGCGGGTGACGCTGGAGCTGGGCGGCAAGTCGGCGAACATCGTCTTCGCGGACTCCGACCTGGAGAAGGCCGCTGCCACGGCGCCGTCCGGGGTGTTCGACAACGCGGGGCAGGACTGCTGTGCCCGTTCGCGGATCCTGGTGCAGGCCAGCGTCTACGACAGGTTCATGGAACTGCTGGAGCCCGCGGTCCAGGGCGTGCGGGTCGGCGAGCCCGGCGACGAGGCGACCGAGATGGGGCCGCTCATCACCGCGGCGCACCTCGGCAAGGTCGCGTCCTACGTCCCGGACGACACCCACGTCGCGTTCCGCGGTACGGCGCCGGACGGGCCCGGATTCTGGTTCCCGCCCACGGTCCTGACGCCACCCGCGGACCACGCGACGGTCACCGAGGAGATCTTCGGACCGGTCGTCGTCGTGCTGCCGTTCACCGACGAGGCCGACGCGATCCGGATCGCGAACGACTCCGAGTACGGGCTGTCCGGGTCGATCTGGACCAGCGACGTCGGTCGCGCGATCCGCGTCTCGCGGGCCGTCGAGGCCGGAAACCTGTCGGTGAACTCGCATTCGTCCGTCCGCTACTGGACGCCGTTCGGTGGCGTGAAGCAGTCCGGGCTCGGTCGCGAGCTGGGACCGGACGCGCTCGACGCCTTCACCGAAGTCAAGAACGTCTTCATCGCAACCTGATCCAAGGAGACACAAAGATGGTGCAGCGACTCGAAGGCCGCGTGGCCGTCGTGACAGGTGGCGCCAGTGGCATCGGACTCGCGACCGTGCGCAGGTTCGCGAGCGAGGGCGCGAAGGTCGTCGTCGCCGATCTGGACCCCGCGAGCGGCAAGGCGGCCGCGGACGAGGCGGGCGGGCTGTTCGTCCAGGTCGACGTGACCGACGAGGAACAGGTCAAAGCTCTGTTCCAGACCACTGTGGACACTTACGGCAAGCTGGACATCGCGTTCAACAACGCCGGTATCTCGCCGCCTGACGACGACTCGATCCTCACCACGGGCATCGAGGCGTGGGAGCGCGTCCAGAAGGTGAACCTCACGTCGGTTTATTTGTGTTGCAAGTACGCCATCCCGCACATGCAGGCAGGCGGCAAGGGGTCGATCATCAACACCGCGTCGTTCGTGGCGACGATGGGTGCGGCGACGTCGCAGATCTCGTACACGGCGTCGAAGGGCGGCGTGCTCGCGATGTCACGTGAGCTCGGCGTGCAGTTCGCGCGCGAGGGCATCCGGGTGAATGCGCTTTCCCCCGGACCTGTCAACACCCCACTCTTGCGGGAGCTGTTCGCGAAGGACCCGGAGCGGGCCGCACGGCGTCTCGTGCACGTACCGCTCGGCCGGTTCGCCGAACCCGAGGAAATCGCCGCCGCCGTCGCGTTTCTGGCGTCCGACGACTCGTCTTTCATGACGGCGTCGAACTTCCTCGTGGACGGCGGCATCGCCGGCGCGTACGTGACACCGCTCTAGCCGTGGCCGAACACGCGCAGGAGGCGTTGTTCCGCCCGGTGCGGGCGGGCAACGCCTTCGAGGAGACCGTCGAACGGCTCATGCAGTCCATCCGGCTCGGCGTCGTCGCGCCGGGTGAGCGGCTGCCGTCCGAACGGGACCTGGCCACCCGGCTCGGCGTGAGCCGGGTGACCGTGCGCGAGGCCATCAGGTCGTTGCAGGAGAACCATTACGTCGAGTCCCGAAGGGGGCGGTACGGCGGCACGTTCGTCAACGAGGTGCTGCCGAAGTCCGCGCCCGCCAAGGACTTCGGCGACCTCCACGACGTGCTGACGTTGCGCAGGGTGCTGGAGACCGGTGCCGCCGAGACCGCGGCGGGACGGTCCCTGGGCCCCGCCGAACGACGGGGGCTGCGCGCCCGGCTGGAAGAGGCTTCCACCTCGACGCTCGCGGAATACCGGCGCAAGGACTCGCGGCTGCACCTGGCGATCGCCGAGGTCACCGGGTCCGCCGCGCTGACCGCCGCCGTCGCCGAGTCGCGGATGCGCGCGAACGAGCTGCTGGACCACATCCCGCTGCTCGAACCGAACCTCGCGCACTCCAACGCCCAGCACGAACGCGTCATCGCCTCCATTTTGGACGGAGACCCCGGCGCGGCCCGGCAGGCGATGGCCGAACACCTCGACGGCACGGCTTCGTTGTTGCGCGGCTTCCTGTCCGTGTAAACGTTTGCAGGGTAGAATGTCGTGTTGTCATGCAGATTCCGCATCGAACAACCCTTGGCGAGAGCCTTGCGGACAGTTACCGTCCGAATACCTCGGGGACTTGCAGCGCGAGGAGCTGTTGATGCCAGGGTTGCGCAAGGTGTTTCGCGACGCCATGGGCCGGGTGCACTCACTCCGTGTCTTGTCCGCCGCGGGCATGGTGAGTCTCACGAACTTCAAGATGTCCGTGCAGGCGTTGAAAGAGGTCAAGGTCTGGGGGCCGAACGTCACGGCGCTGCGCCGTTCCGTCCGGCTGAACCCGGACGGCATCGCCGTCGTCGACGAACGGGGATCCGTCACCTACCGCCAGCTCGACCGGCGTTCGACCGCGATCGCGCAGGGCCTGCGCTCGCTGGGCATCCAGCACACGCACATCGTCGCGCTGATGTGCCGCAACCACCGCGGCATGGTCGAGTCGCTGCTGGCGTGCGCGAAACTCGGCGTCCGCGTGCTGCTGGTGAACACCGGGTTCGCCGCCCCGGTCGTCCTGGACCTCCTGGAACGTGAACGCGCGTCGCTCGTCATTCACGACGAGGAGTTCACGCCGCTGTTCCACCAGCTGCCGCCGTCGATTCCGCGCTGGCTCTCGTGGTCGCGCGACGGACTGGACCGTCGCACGCCGACACTGGACCAGCTCGTGGCCAAGGCGCCGCGCGGCGAACTCGAACCGCCGCGCGAACCGGGTGTCGTGATCCAGCTGACGTCCGGCACGACCGGCACGCCCAAGGGCACGGCCCGCGAGATCAAGTCGGTGCTGACCGCGTCGGACTTCCTCGACCGCATCCCGATGAGCTCGGGCGAGTCGACGTTCATCGCCGCGCCGATCTTCCACTCCGTCGGCTACTCGCACCTGACGCTCGCGATGTCGCTGGGTTCGCGCGCGGTGCTGCACCGCCGTTTCGACCCGCGCAAGACGCTGTGGTCGGTGCAGGGCCAGCGCTGTACGACGCTCGTCCTGGTGCCGACGATGCTGCAGCGGATCATGGAACTCGACCGGCACGTGATCGACTCGTTCGACCTCTCGCACCTGAACGTCGTGTTCTCCTCGGGCGCGCCGATCACGACGGACCTCGTCGAACGCACCCAGGCCGTGCTGGGACCGGTGCTCTACAACCTCTACGGCTCAACGGAAGTCGCGGTCGCCACGATCGCCACCCCGGAGGACCTCGCGGCCGCGCCGTCCAGCGTCGGCCTGCCACCGCACAACTGCGTCGTGCGCATCTACGACGCCGAGGGCAACCGCATCACGCGGTCGTTCGTGACGGGCAAGATCTACGTGCGCGGATCGCTCACCGTCGACCTCTACACGGACGGCACGCAGAAGGAGTCCATCGACGGGCTCGTCGCGACCGGCGACCTCGGGCACTTCGACCCCAGCGGCCGTCTCTACTTCGACGGCCGCGAGGACGACATGATCGTCTCCGGCGGCGAGAACGTGTACCCGGTCGAGGTCGAGAACCTGCTCATGACGCACTACCGGGTGCGCGACGCGGCGGTGCTCGGCGTGCCGGATCCCGAGTACGGGCAACGGCTGCGCGCGTTCGTGGTGCCGGTCGCCGGGGCGCGCATCGACGTGCGGGAGCTGCGCGAGTTCGTGCGCACCCGGCTCGCTCGGCACAAGGTCCCGCGCGAGGTCGTCGTGGTGCCGCAGTTGCCGCGCAACGCGACCGGGAAGGTGCTGCGGCGTCAGCTGCTGGCGATCCGGCTCGGGCCGCAGGCCCACTAGGCAGTGGGCGGAACGCACGTCACGGCTGAACGAGGGGGACTAATCCGTCCGTGACGCGCGTTCCTGGTTTTGGGGAGCGCACGCCCAGCGCCGTCGGGGATCGGATGTTCGCTGGGCGTGCGCTCGGTCGGTCACCGCTCGAAGCGGTCGCCTCGGTCGTTGAACGGGCCGCGCTGCTCGAACCGGTCGTTGCCGCGGTCGGGCCCACGTTCGCCGCGCTCGTACATCCGCATGTGGCCCGGGCCGCCGCGGTCGTCGAAGCGGTTGGCGGCGACCGCTCCCACGATGCCGCCGCCGAGGACGAGCCCCAGCAGGCCCACGGCGACCAGCTGCGTGGCGCGGTGCCGCACGAAACGCCGTCCCCGGCCTGGACCCGCGGGCACGGCGGCCGCTGGAGGTGGGGTCGGTGCTTCCGCTGCTGTGGCCGCCGGTGTGGTGGGCTGCTGACCAGGCGTGGCCGGCGCGTCGGCCGGCAGCGGGGTCGTTGCCTGGTCCGGTGCAGGCTGGGCGGCCTGCGGTTCGTCGCTGGACGGCTCCTGCGGTGGAGGCGTCTGTCCCTGCTCGCTCATGTCCTCAACGATGCGCCGTTCGGCTGAGCTGGGGCTGACAGCCACCTGTTCGTTTCCTGAAGTCCTTCGGAGTCGCGCCTTGAGTTCATGACGGGCCTGGAGCCAGCGAAAACGTGCCGCTGGTCGGCATAGGTCGCGCCGAAGAGCTCGTCGTCCAGGACTCCGGTCCACAGGAAGTGCAACGTCGTGCGCGTGCCGTTGCGGGCGTCGCGGCGTGCGTAGTGGTCGCGGAGATCGGCGTAGAGCAGGCGCAGTTCGTCCCGGTTGGACTCGGTGAGGCGTACCGGGCATTCGACGACCAGGTCGGACATGATCGATGCTCCATTCGGCGGGCCGGGAGACAACAGAGTGCTCGCCCTGGGCGCTCGACCGCATCCGAAAAACCACTCAGAAGCGTGTACGTAGGTATCGCGGCCGGAATCCGCTTGCGCGCACCGGCTTCAATCGGTGCATGGAACTCGTACCTCTGCGCAAGGAGTTCGCCGCCGAGATGGCCGCGTCCCGGCCGAACGACGACGAGGTCAACCGGCTGACCGGTACTCACGCGACGTTCACGCTGGAGGATTACGAGGCCTACATCGAGCGGACGCTGAACGATCCGAACCGCTACACCCGTGCGATTACCGAGGACGGGAAGTTCCTCGGCGAGGTCGTTCTCACGATCAATCCGCACAACCGGTCGGCGGGTGTGCGGATCGCGTTGTGGGACGGCTTCGGCAAGGGCTACGGCTCGCTCGCGCTGAAGCACGTTCTCGACCACGCGTTTCACGAGCGAGGGCTCCACCGGGTCGATCTGGAGGTGTACGACTTCAACGACCGGGCCATCCACGTCTACCGGAAGCTCGGCTTCCGCGAGGAGGGCCGGCTGAGGGACGCCCTGCTCTGGGACGGCGTCTTCCACGACGCGATCGTCATGTCCGTATTGAGCACCGATAACATCTGATCCGAACACCCCACCATCTCGAACGTAGGAGTCACCGTGTCCGAGTCGCGCCCAGCAGTCGCCCAGAACCCGCCGCGCGTGGTGGTTCCGGCTGGGACGACGGCGGGCACGGCCGTGCGCGAAGCCGGTCTCCCCGGCAAGGGCTCCGACGCGATCGTCGTCGTGCGCGACGCCGAGGGCCACCTGCGCGACCTGTCGTGGACCCCGCAGGTCGACGTCGAGGTCGAGGCCGTGGCCGCGGACACCGAGGACGGCCGCAGCGTCGTCCGCCACTCGGCCGCGCACGTGCTGGCACAGGCCGTGCAGCAGCAGTTCCCCGAGGCCAAGCTCGGCATCGGCCCGCCCGTGAAGGACGGCTTCTACTACGACTTCCAGGTCGAGAAGCCCTTCACGCCCGAGGACCTGCAGGCGCTCGAGAAGCGCATGAAGCAGATCATCAAGTCCTCGCAGCGGTTCTCGCGCCGCGTCGTCGAGTCGATCGACTCCGCGAAGGCCGAACTGGCCAAGGAGCCGTTCAAGCTGGAACTCGTCGACATCAAGAGCGACGTCGACACCAGCGAGATCATGGAGGTCGGCGGCGGCGAGCTGACGATCTACGACAACCTCGACCCGCGCTCCGGTGAGCAGGTCTGGGGCGACCTGTGCCGCGGCCCGCACGTGCCGACCACCAAGCACATCCCGGCGTTCAAGCTGACCCGCGTGGCCGCCGCGTACTGGCGCGGCAACGAGAACAACCCGCAGCTGCAGCGCATCTACGGCACCGCGTGGGAGTCGCAGGAGGCCCAGGACCTCTACCTGGAGCGCCTGGCCGAGGCCGAGCGCCGCGACCACCGCAAGCTCGGTGTCGAGCTCGACCTGTTCTCGTTCCCGGACGAGATCGGCTCCGGCCTGGTGGTGTTCCACCCCAAGGGCGGCATCATCCGCAAGGCCATGGAGGACTACTCCCGCCAGCGGCACACCGAAGAGGGCTACGAGTTCGTCTACTCGCCGCACATCACCAAGGGCAAGCTGTTCGAGGTCTCCGGTCACCTGGACTGGTACAAGGACGGCATGTACCCGGCGATGCACCTCGACGCCGAGTTCAACGAGGACGGCACGGTCCGCAAGCCCGGCCAGGACTACTACCTCAAGCCGATGAACTGCCCGTTCCACGACCTCATCTTCAAGGCGCGTGGCCGGTCCTACCGCGAGCTGCCGCTGCGCATGTTCGAGTTCGGCGGCGTCTACCGGTACGAGAAGTCCGGCGTGGTGCACGGCCTGACCAGGGTGCGCGGCATGACGCAGGACGACGCGCACATCTTCTGCTCGCGCGACCAGGTCCGCGACGAGCTGAAGTCGCTGCTGACGTTCGTGCTGGACCTGCTGCGCGACTACGGCCTGAACGACTTCTACCTGGAGCTCTCCACCAAGAACCCGGAGAAGTTCGTCGGCCCGGACGACATCTGGGAGGAGGCGACCACGACGCTCGCCTCGGTCGCCGAGGAGTCCGGTCTCGAGCTCGTGCCCGACCCCGGTGGCGCCGCGTTCTACGGCCCGAAGATCTCCGTGCAGGCGCGGGACGCGCTCGGCCGCACCTGGCAGATGTCGACCATCCAGCTCGACTTCATGCTGCCCGAGAAGTTCGAACTGGAGTACACCGGCCCGGACGGCTCCCGCCAGCGCCCGGTCATGATCCACCGCGCGCTGTTCGGCTCGGTCGAGCGCTTCTTCGGCGTGCTGACCGAGCACTACGCGGGCGCGTTCCCGGCGTGGCTCGCGCCGGTGCAGGTCATGGGCATCCCGGTGACGTCCGAGAACGCCGACCACCTGTTCGCGGTGCGCGACGTGTTGAAGAAGGCCGGCATCCGGGTCGACGTGGACGCGTCCGACGACCGCATGCAGAAGAAGATCCGCAACCACACCATGCAGAAGGTGCCGTTCATGCTCCTGGCCGGCGCCAAGGACGTGGAGGCGAACGCGGTGTCGTTCCGGTTCCGCGACGGCACGCAGATCAACGGCGTGCCGGTGGAGCGGGCGGTCGAGCAGATCGTCGAGTGGGTCGGCCGTCGCGAGAACGCCTCGCCCACGGCGGAACTGCTCTCGTGACGCCTGAGTTCTCCGAGCAGGCCGGTGTGGGGGTCCACGACGCGTTGCAGCGCCTGTGGACCCCGCACCGCCTGTCGTACGTGCAGGGCGCGGGCAAGGCCGACGGCGACGAGCCCGCCGGCTGCCCGTTCTGCCGCGTGGTCGACCTGTCCGACGCCGACGGTCTGATCATCGCGCGCGGGGCCGAGGTCTTCGCGTTGCTGAACCTGTACCCGTACAACCCCGGTCACCTGATGGTGCTGCCGTACCGGCACGTGGCGGACTACCCGGAGCTGACGGTCACGGAGACCGCGGAGCTCGCCGCGTTCACGCAGCGGGCCATGAAGGTCGCGCGGCACGTGGCGGCGCCGCACGGGTTCAACATCGGCATGAACCAGGGCGTCGTCGCCGGGGCGGGGATCGCCGCCCACCTGCACCAGCACGTGGTGCCGCGGTGGGGTGGGGACGCGAACTTCATGCCGGTCATCGGGCACACCAAGGTGCTGCCGCAGCTGCTGGGGGAGACCCGGCAGCTGCTGGCCGACGGCTGGAAGGCAGTCGACTGATCGTTTCGCAGTGTCTATCTGTTGACTTTCGATAGATCGCGAGCGATAGTCGATCCATGCCTCGACTGTTGCTGCCCCTGATGGGCTGCGTCCTGCTCGTCGCGCTCGGCGTCGGCGCGATCATGTACGCCCAGTACGACGACGCTCCGGGTCTCGGGCTCATCGGGTTCGTGCTGATTTTCGGTGCCATCGGCCTTGGTGTTCGCGCGGTATTGCGGGCTAAACGAGGCGTTTAGTCAGCGTGCCCGTGATTGAAAGCCGTACTAATTGTTGGACAAAAGAGTGACAAAAACCACCCAAGTTGTCTGCACTGGACAATCAAGGGTGTTTCCACGTGGGACGGAATGAGTTTCGGTTGCACCTTTCGGGTGTTTTTCTCCAGTCGATCGAGACGTAACAGCAGCACAAAGCGATTCCAGGTAGGTGAGATCACCCACCTGGAGGTGTCAACTGCGAGTCAAGTCCCCGCCTATGGCCGATCGTCTCACCGTGTGCGAATGGTTACGGTGCGAACATGACCGCACCTGAGCGTTCGCGATTAGCGAGAGAGCGGCTTTCGCGTGAACTACGCCGGTTGCGCACCGAGGCGAAGATGACCGGCACGGCCACCGCCCGTGCCACCGGGATGAGCCAGTCCAAGCTGTCGAAGATCGAGAACGGCATGCTGCTCCCGTCCGTGACGGATGTGGAGCGTCTCGTGGCGGAACTGGCCGCCGCGAGAGAGACGCGCATCGAACTGGTCGAACTCGCCAGGTCGCTGCACGCGGAGGCGGAAACCCGCCGCGTCGTGCTGCACCGAGGAGCGCACCGCCACCAGCAGACGATCAGCCGCGTGGAGGCGCGGGCGGCGACATCGAGGTTCTTCCAGGTCAACCTGGTGCCCGCGCTGTTGCAGTCCGAGCCCTACCTGCGAATCGTGCTGGGGACGATGCCGCATGCGGAGCAGGAGGCCGCGGTGGCCGCCCTGCGCACCCGCCGATCCCGGATGGACGACCTGGCGAAGCAGTTCGTGTTCGTGCTCTCCGAAAGCGCGCTGCGCTGGCGGATGGGCTCGGCGGAGCTGATGGCGGAACAGGTGGAACACCTGGCCGCGATCCAGCGCCGCCCGAACGTCCGGCTCGCCGTCGTGCCGTGGTCGGCGGACGCGAACGTGGTCGCTTTGCACGGTTTCCACATCTACGACGAGCGTGTCGTGACGGTCAGCGTGCTGACCGGCAACGCCACCATCACCGACCCGCTGGACGTGCGCGAGTACCTCGCGTTGTTCGGGCGGCTGGAGCGGCTGGCGGTGCGAGGGGAGGAGTTGCAGGGGTTGCTCAAGCGCATCGCCGAGGACCACCGGCGGCTCGGGTAGGCCGCACGCGCGGAGCTTTCGTACTCCCGACGGCACGAAGGCTCCCCGCCCGCTGTTCGCCCGCGCGGAGCTTTCGTGCTCTCGACCGCACGAAGGCTCCCCGCCCGCCGATCGCATGCGGGGACCTTTCGTACTCTCGACCGCAGGAAGGCTTCCCGCCCGCTGTTCGCCCGCGCGGAGCTTTCGTACTCCCGACCGCACGAAGGCTCCCCGCCCGCTGATCGCACGCGGGGACCTTCGTCCTCCCGATCCGCACGAAAGCTCCCCCGCGTGCGACCAGGCAAGGGCCGCGAAGGGTGTGTTTCGGCAGTCCAGCTAGGCTGCGACCTGCCATGCTGAACATCTTCGCTCGCGCGTCCGTCTCGCGCGTCACCGATCCGGTCGGGGCGTGGCTGCTGGCGCGTGGCCTCACGCCCAACGCCGTGACCGTGGCCGGCACGATCGGTGCCGTCGCGAGTGCTCTGTGGTTCATTCCCCGCGGGCAGCTGTTCCTGGGCTGCGCGCTGGTGACGTTCTTCGTGCTGCTCGACCTGATCGACGGCGCCATGGCCCGCGCGCAGGGGCCCACGAAGTTCGGTGCCGTGCTCGACGCCACCTGTGACCGCATCGCGGACGGGGCGTTGTTCGCGGCGCTCACCTGGTACGCGTTCGACACGGGCGACCGGTGGACGGCCGCGGCCGGGTTCATCTGCCTGGTGGCCTCGCAGGTCATCTCGTACGTCAAGGCGCGTGCCGACGCGACCGGGCTGAATGCCGACGGCGGGCTGGCCGAGCGGGCCGAGCGGTTCATCATCGCGCTGATCGGCGCCGGGGTGCAGGGGCTGGGGGTGCCGCACCTGATGGCCATCTCGCTGTGGCTGCTCGCGGCGATGACGGTCGCGACGGTGCTGCAGCGGATCTTCGCGGTCGCGAAGTCGGCGCGGGAGGCCGCGTGAACCTCGCGACCCTCGGGTACAGCGCCGGGTGGCGGCTGATCCGCCTGTTGCCGGAGTCGTGGGCGCGCGGGTTGTTCCGCGCGGGTGCCGACTACGCGGTGAAGCGCGGCGGCCCGAGCATCGACCAGTTGCGCCGCAACCTGAGCCGGGTCGTGCCGCGGGCGGGCGAGGACGAGCTCGACGAACTGGTGCGCGACTCGCTGCGGTCGTACGCGCGGTACTGGTGCGAGGCGTTCCGGCTGCCGTCGATCGACCTGCGCGCGGCCTACGAGAAGTGCGACTCGCAGGTGTCCGGCGTGGAGAACCTCGACGCCGCCCTGGCGAACGGCACCGGCGCGGTCGTCGCCCTGCCGCACAGCGGCAACTGGGACATGGCGGGCGTCTGGCTCGTCGGCCACTCCGGCACGTTCACGACGGTGGCCGAGCGGCTCAAGCCCGAATCGTTGTACCGCAAGTTCGTGGAGTTCCGCGAGACGCTGGGCTTCGAGGTGCTGCCCCTCAACGGCGGCGACCGTCCACCCGCGACGGTGCTGGCCGAACGCCTGCGCGCCAACAAGGTCGTCTGCCTGCTGGCGGACCGCGACCTGACGTCGTCCGGCGTGCCCGTGACGTTCTTCGGCGAGCAGACCCTGATGCCCGCGGGCCCGGCGCACCTGGCCTCGACGACGGGCGCCGCGCTGCTGCCGGTCGGCTGCTGGTTCACCGAGGACGGCTGGCACTTCCGCATCCACCCGCCGATCAAGGTGAGCAACGTCCAGACCGCCACGCAGGCCGTCGCGGACGTGTTCGCCGCCGACATCGCCGCGCACCCGGCCGACTGGCACATGCTGCAGCAGCTCTGGCTCGCCGACCTGCCCGAGAAGCGTCGCGCCGCCCTTTCCCGGAGGCTTTCGCGGTGAAGGTCGGCATCGTCTGCCCGTACTCCTTGGACGTGCCCGGGGGAGTGCAGGCCCACGTCGTCGACCTCGCGCGCGCCCTGATCGGACTTGGGCACGAGGTGAACGTCCTCGCGCCCGCCGACGACGAGCAGGCGCTGCCGTCGTTCGTCACGTCCGCGGGCCGTGCGGTCGCCATCCCGTACAACGGTTCCGTGGCACGTCTCAGCTTCGGTCCCGTCTCGTACGCACGGGTCCGCCGCTGGATCGACGAGCACCAGTTCGACGTCCTGCACCTGCACGAGCCCACCGCGCCGTCGCTGTCGTTCCTGGCGCTGGTGGTCGCGGACGGCCCGATCGTCGCCACCTTCCACACCTCGACGCCGCGCTCCAAGATGCTGTCGGCGTTCCAGGGCGTGCTGCAGCCGTTCCTGGAGAAGGTCACCGCCCGCATCGCCGTCTCGGCGCTGGCCCGCCGCGTCCAGGTCGAGCACCTCGGCGGTGACGCGGTGGAGATCCCGAACGGCGTCGACGTCGACTTCTTCGCCTCCGCGTCCACTTTGGACGGTTATCCGCGCCCCGGTGGCACGCTCGGCTTCGTCGGCCGCTACGACGAACCGCGCAAGGGCATGCCGGTGCTGTGGGAGGCGTTCGGCCTGATCGCCGACGAGTTCCCGGACCTGCGCCTGCTCGTCGTGGGCCGCGGCGAGGACCCGTTCGACGGCCCCTTCGCCGACCGGGTCGACCTGCTGGGCCAGGTCAGCGACGAGGACAAGGCTCGGATGCTGCGTTCCGTGGACGTCTACGTCGCGCCGAACACGGGCGGCGAGTCGTTCGGCATCATCCTGACCGAGGCCATGTCCGCCGGTACCGCGGTCGTGGCCTCGGACCTCGACGCGTTCCGGCGCGTGCTGGAGGACGGCAAGGCGGGCGTGCTGTTCCCGGTGGGCGACGCGCGGGCGCTGGCCGACGCGCTGCGCCCGGTGCTGCGGGACTCGGCACTGCGCGCCGAGTACGTCGCCGTTGCCTCCCAACGGGTGCAGGCCTTTGACTGGTCCGTCGTGGCCTCGCAGGTGCTGCGCGTGTACGAGACGGCCATCGCCGCCGATCCGCGCCGGGTGAGCGAGGCATGACCACCGCACTGGTCGTCGTCGTCCTGGCTTTGCTGCTCGCCGCCTGGGTCCTCTCGATCGCGAACCGCCTGGACCGCCTGCACGTCCGCACCGACGCCGCCTGGGCCGCCGTCGACGCCGCCCTGGCCCGCCGCGCCGTCGTGGTCCGCGCGCTGCTGGACCCTGAACTCTCCGCCGCCGCGTCGAAGGCCGAGGCCGCCTCGCGCGCCGACCGCGAACTCTTCGAGAACGAACTCTCCGCGCTGCTGGGCGCCCTGGACCGGTCCGCTCTTCCCGCGGCGGTGGCCGCCGAACTGTCCGACGCCGAGGAACGCGTCATGCTCGCCCGCCGCGTGCACAACGACGCCGTGCGCGACGCGTTGTTGCTACGCCGCCGCCGCGTCGTCCGCTGGCTGCGCCTGGCCGGCACGGCGCCGCAACCGTCGTACTTCGAGATCGCCGAGCCGGCCGCCCCGTCGGACGCCGTGCTGCTCACACCCCGGCCGTCCGCGCGCGTGGTCCTCACGGACGCCCAAGGCCGCGTGCTGCTCTTCCAGGGCTTCGATCCCGCCCGCCCTCAGGAACTTTTCTGGTTCACGGTCGGCGGTGGCGTCGAGGAGGGCGAGGAACTGCGGGACGCGGCCGTGCGCGAGGCGTTCGAGGAGACGGGTCTCAAGCTCGCGCCGGAGCAGCTGATCGGCCCGATCTGGCGCCGTCGTGCGGTGTTCAGCTTCGACGGCGAGACGTTCGACGCCGAGGAGTGGTTCTTCCACGCCTCCGTCGAGGGCGACCTGACCGTCGACACCTCGGGCTTCAACGACGTCGAGGAGACCAGCATCTCCGGCTACCGCTGGTGGAGCGCCGGGGAGCTGGAGTCCACAGAGGACACCGTGTATCCGGTGCAGCTGGCCGAACTGCTGCCCGAGCTCACGAAGGACTGGGACGGCCGGGCTCGTCCGGTTCGCTGACGCCGCGCCAGTGCTCCAGCGTCTCGCGGGTCGCGCGGACGTCGGGGTGGTGCTCGCCGAGCACCCTGGTCTGGTCCGCGAGCAGCACCGCGAACTCCTCCATCGCGCCGGCCGGATCACCGGTCAGCGCCCGCCACTGGGCGAGGCTCCACCGGGTCCACAGCGTGCGCGGGTGGTCCGCGCCCAGCACCCGGATCTGGTCCTCCAGCAGGTCTTCCAGCTCGTCGGCCGCGTCGTCTGCTTCGCCTGCGTCGGCCAGGACGGCGGCGAGACCGGAGCGTGCCTCCAGCGCACTCGGATCATCCGGGCCCACGATGCGCTCCAGGTCCCGCACCAACGCCTCGAACGACGCCACCGCGCGGTCGTGGCTCCCTGTTTTCGCCTGCGCGAACGCGAGGTTGTGGCGGGTGGTCAACGTGCTCGGATGATCCGGGCCGAGCACCCGCATCTGGTCGAAGAACAGGTCCCTGAGGGCTGTGACCGCTCCGGCCCTGTCGCCCGAGACACCGAGCCAGTGGGCGTGGTTGTTGCGGACTCTCAGCGTCTCGACGTGGTCCGGCCCGAACAGCCGCGTCACGTCGACGAGCAGGGCCCGGTACCCTTCGGCCGCCGCGGCCGCGTCGCCTCCGCTGCCACGCCAGCCGGCGGCGTTGGAGCGGCAGAGCAGGGTGTCGAGGTGATCAGGACCCAGCTGCCTGGTCGCGGTGACCTGCAGGTCGTCGAAGTAGCGGACGGCCTCCGCGTGGTAGCCGGCCTCGCCGAGACTCCTGCCGGCGCGGAACAGCAGGAAATGACCTTCGGGACGCCACAGGTGAACGCCACCGGCGTCGGCGAGCGCCTGGGCGTTGGCCCGCAACACCTGGCCCAGCAACGGATCCGTCACGACGGCCGGCCACACCTGCTCCAGCGCGTCCGCGGCGGCTTTGACCACCACGGCGGCCCGTTCGTCGGACCACGCCGCGCGGGTGGCGCGCTGCACGAGCGAATGCACCCGCACCTCGCGTGACCCCTCGCTGAAGGTGACCAGACTCAACCGGTGCAGGCACCCGAGCCCGTCCCGCGCATCGGCCTCGTCCACGCCGAGGAAGTCGAGCATCGTCCGCGTCGTGAAGACCGCCACCGGAATCCCGTTGGGCTCCAGCACGCTCGCGACGTCGAGCAGCGGCCGCACCACCCCGGTGCGCGCGAGCCGGTCGGCCTGCTCGACCGCCAGCGACCAGGTCGCCGCAGTGGGGTCGAGCCGCTCCGGCAGCAGAGCGCGGTACTCCGCGCACGACAGGTGGTTGTCCAGCATGTTCGCCGCCGCCTGGCCCAGCGCCACCGGCAGCCCGCCGAGCTCGCGCACCAGCCCGTCGTCGTCGAGCAACGCGGGCTGGTCGGCCAGCGCCGTCCGCAGGTAGGCGATTCCCTCGGCCTCGGTGAACGCCTCGACGGAGACCAGCCGCCGCTGGTGCCCGCGCAGCACGGCGTCCCGGCGCAGCGTGGTCACGACCACCTGGCCACCGTCCGGCGGCCACAGCCCGTCGAGGTCGGCGGGCGTCCGCAGGTCGTCCAGCACCACGAGCCACGGTTCGTGCGTGCCCGCCAGCCACTCCAGGAACGTGCGCGCGCCCCGCTCCGGATCATCGACGCCGAGGAGTTTCGCGGCCACCTCGGCGTAGCCGCAGACGATCGCCTCGCGCGAGGTCGCCGTGATCCACACCAGCAGGTCGACCTCACCGGCGGCCCACTGCCGTTCGGCGTGGCAGGCGGCCAACTGGCTCTTGCCCACCCCCGGCAGCCCGGACAGCACCGTCACCGGAGCGTCGAGGTCGGCGGACCGTTCCTGGAACGCGGCCGCGCGCGGAGGCACCAGGCCGCACCGCAGCGGCAGGGTGGCCCGAGCCGGACCGGGGTGCTGGTGGTGGTGGAAGTCGCCGGTGACGGCGCCGACCTGCAGAACCATCCCGTGCACGTCTCCGTGCACGGTGTTCTCCACGGACTGGGTGGGCAGGTCGGCGTCGTCAGGCATCAAGACCATTATCCAGCTACACCGCCGGGATGACCGCCGATCCGTACGCGTCGCGCGTCTTGTCCTTCTCGTCGTGCATCAGGTACAGCGCGAAGTTGTCGACACCGATCTCCTTCAGTTCCTGCAACCGCTCGATATGCGCCGACTCCGGCCCGACGAGGCAGAAGCGGTCCACGATCGCGTCCGGCACGAAGTCGGTGGAACGGTTGCCCGCCTTGCCGTGGTGGGAGTAGTCGTAGCCCTCGCGGTCCTTGATGTAGTCGGTCAGGGCCTTGGGCACGGCGCCCGAGTCCCCGTACCGCGCGACGAGGTCCGCGACGTGGTTGCCCACCATGCCGCCGAACCACCGCAGCTGGTCGCGCTGGTGGGGGAGGTCCGTGCCCACGTAGGCCGGTGCCGCCACGCACATGGTGATCGCCGACGGGTCACGCCCGGCGGCCGCCGCGGCCTCGCGGACCGAGCCGATCGTCCAGCGGGCGATGTCCGGGTCGGCGGTCTGCAGGATGAAGCCGTCGGCCTGCTCGCCGACCATCTTCAACGCGCGCGGACCGTACGCGGCCATCCACATCTCGAGCTTTCCGTTGCGCACCCACGGGATCTGCACCGGCGTGCCGTGGTGCTCGACCTCGCGGCCCTCCGCCAGTTCCTTGATCACGTGCATCGCGTCGCCCAGTGTCGCGAGTGTCGCGGGCTTCTGGCCGATCACGCGGCGGGCCGAGTCGCCGCGGCCGATGCCGCAGACCGTGCGGTTGCCGAACATGTCGTTGAGTGTCGCGAACAGCGAGGCGGTCACCGACCAGTCGCGGGTCGACGGGTTGGTGACCATCGGGCCGATGACGAGGTCGCGGGTGGCCGCCAGCACCTGCGAGTAGATGACGAACGGTTCCTGCCACAGCACGCAGGAGTCGAACGTCCAGCCGTAGCGGAAGCCGCAGTCCTCGGCCGCGCGGAGGCCTTCCACCACGTCCCGCGCCGGCGGGTCGGTCTGCAGCACTACACCGAAGTCCACGGGTGACCGCCTTTCTCAGACGAGGTACTGGTTGAGGTCGCGGGAGACGAAGCGGCCGTGGCCCGTCGAACCGTGGTACGCGCCGTCCGCGATCACCTTGCGGCCGCGCGAGAACACGGTGTCGACCTTGCCGGTGACCTCGAAGCCCTCGTAGGCCGAGTAGTCCACGGCCATGTGGTGGGTCTCGGCGGAGATCGTCTGGGACGCCTGGGGGTCGTAGATCACCACGTCCGCGTCGGCTCCCGGTGCGATCACGCCCTTGCGCGGGTACATGCCGAACATCCGCGCGGGAGTCGTGGAGACGATCTCGACCCAGCGTTCGCGGGTGATCTCGCCCTTCACGACGCCCTGGTGCAGCAGGTCGACGCGGTGTTCGACGCCGGGCATGCCGTTGGGAATCTTGGAGAAGTCGCCGACGCCGAGCTGCTTCTGGTCCTTGAAGCAGAACGGGCAGTGGTCGGTGCTCACCACCGAGAGGTCGTTCGTGCGCAGCCCGCGCCACAGCGACGACTGGTGCTCCTTGGGCCGCAACGGGGGCGACGCCACGTACTTCGCGCCCTCGAAGCCCGGCCGGGCCAGGTCCTCCAGCGAGAGGTACAGATACTGCGGGCACGTCTCGGCGAACACGTTCTGGCCCGTGTCCCGCGCCGCCGTCACGGCGTCGAGTGCCTGCGAGGCCGACAGGTGCACGATGTACAGCGGGGAGCCGGTCACCTTCGCGAGCTGGATCGCGCGTGAGGTGGCCTCGCCCTCCAGCTCCGGCGGCCGGGTCAGGCCGTGCTGCACCGGGTCGCCCAGTCCCGAGGCCAGCGCCTGCGCGACGAGCTGGTCGATCGCGATGCCGTTCTCCGCGTGCATCATGATCGTGGCGCCGGTCTCGCGCGCCTTCTGCATGGCGCGCAGGATCTCGCCGTCCGTCGCGTAGAAGACGCCGGGGTAGGCCATGAACATCTTGAAGCTGTTCACGCCCGCCGCGATGCACGAGTCCATCTCCTTGAGCGACTCGTCGGTCACGTCGGAGATGATCATGTGGAAGCCGTAGTCGACCGCGCAGTTGCCGTCCGCCTTGCTGTGCCACTTGTCCAGAGTGGACAGCAGGCTGCTTCCCTTGGGCTGCACGGCGAAGTCGACGATCGTGGTGGTGCCGCCCCAGGCCGCCGCGGTCGTGCCGGTCTCGAAGGTGTCCGCGGACTGGGTGCCGCCGAACGGCATCTCCATGTGCGTGTGCGCGTCGATGCCGCCGGGGATGACGTACTTCCCTGCCGCGTCGATGACTTCATCGGCTTGAACAGCGAAACCGGGCGTGACGAGCGCGGCGATGTGCTCGCCGTCGATCAGCACGTCGGCGGCGTGCGAGCCGGTCGCGTTGATGACCAGGCCGTTACGGATCAGAGTGCTCACGGGGTCACCAGGCCCTCATAGGTGTCGGGACGGCGGTCGCGGTAGAACGCCCACGTGTCCCTGACCTCGGTCAGCAGGTCCAGGTCGAGGTCGCGTACCACGAGCTCTTCCTCGGTGTCGGACGCGGCGTCGCCGACGAGCTGGCCGCGCGGCGAGACGAAGTACGTCTGGCCGTAGAACTCGTTGTCACCCAATGGTTCCACGCCCACGCGGTTGATCGCGCCGACGAAGTACTCGTTCGCGACGGCCGCGGCGGGCTGCTCCAGCTTCCACAGGTACTCGCTGAGCGACCTGCTGGTGGCCGACGGGTTGAACACGATCTTCGCGCCCGCGAGACCGAGAGCACGCCAGCCCTCGGGGAAGTGGCGTTCGTAGCAGATGTAGACGCCGATCCGGCCGACCGCCGTGTCGAACACCGGATAGCCGAGGTTGCCGGGCTTGAAGTAGAACTTCTCCCAGAACCCCTTCACCTGCGGGATGTGGTTCTTGCGGTACTTGCCGAGGTACGTGCCGTCCGCGTCGATCACGGCCGCGGTGTTGTAGTAGACGCCCGGCTGTTCCACCTCGTACATCGGCACGATCAGCACGATGTTGTTCTGGGCGGCGACCTCCTGCATCAGCGCCGTCGTCGGGCCGTCCGGGATCGACTCGGTGTAGGAGTAGAAGTCCGCGTCCTGGACCTGGCAGAAGTACGGCCCGTAGAAGAGCTCCTGCAGGCACAGCACCTGCGCGCCCTGGGAGGCGGCGGCGCGGATGTGCTCGACCGCGTTCGCGATCATCGACTCCTTGTCGCCCGTCCACTTCTGCTGGACGAGCGCCGCCCGGATGATGTTGCTCACCTGGTCGTCTCCTTTGCCGTGTTGTCCTTCAGAGCGAGGAAGACCAGGAAGCCGGCCGCGAAGCCGACGACCCAGTTGTAGTCGTAGAGCGGCTTGAGGAACGGGATCAGCCCGTCCACCGGGAACGGCCCGCCATGGGCGCCGCCGACCGCGAGCACCGAGCCCACGAGCGTCGCCAGCACGGCCCGCCAGTTCCAGCCGCCGTTGAACCAGTACGCGCCCCTGCCGTCGAGGTAGAGGTCCGCCAGTTCCAGGTGCGTCTTCTTGATCACCCAGTACCCGGCGACGAACACACCGGCCACCGACGCCAGCAGCCCGCCGTAGAACCCGAGCCACGCGAAGATGTAGATGTTCGGGTCGGAGATCAGCCGCCACGGCTGGATCACGATGCCGATGACACCGGTGATCAGGCCGCCGATCGCGAACGTGATTCTGCGCGGGAAGGCGTTCGAGAAGTCGTACGACGGGCTGACGACGTTCGCCGCGAGGTTCGCCGAGATCGTGGCCAGCACCAGCGACACCAGCGCGATGACCACCAGGAACGTGTTGTCGAAGCGGGATGCGAGGTCCGCCGGGTCCCAGATCGCCTCGCCGTACAGAGCCTGCGCGCCCGACGTCGTCAGGATCGCGACGATGGCGATGAACGACATGGTGGTCGGCAGGCCGAGGAGCTGCCCGATCGCCTGTTTCTTCTGGCTGCCACCGAACCGCGTGAAGTCCGGCATGTTCAGCGACAGCGTCGACCAGAACGCGATCATGCCCATCAGCGCGGGGAAGAAGACCTTCCAGAAGTCCGGTCCCCAGCCGAGCTTGCTGGGCGCCTCGAGGATCGGGCCGAAGCCGCCCGCCTTCACCAGCACGTAGCCCAGCAGGATCAGGAACCCGATGCTGACCAGCGGCGCCGTCCAGTTCTCGAACCGCCGGATCGCCTCCATGCCGCGCCAGATCACCAGCATCTGCACGACCCAGAAACCGAAGAAGCACAACCACAACGTCCACGGCTGCCCGCCGATCTGCGACGCCTTGGTCCAGCCGTCGCCGGTCAGCCGGCCGATGATCACGTGCAGCGCCTTGCCGCCCACCCAGGTCTGGATGCCGAACCAGGCGCAGGCGATGAACGCGCGCAGCAACGCCACCAGGTTGGCGCCGCGGATGCCGTAGAAGGCGCGGGCGAACACGGGGAACGGGATGCCGTACTTCGTGCCCGCGTGGCTGTTGAGCAGCATGGGGACCAGCACGATCAGGTTGCCCAGGGTGATCGTGACGAAGGCCTGCACCCAGTCCATGCCGATCGCGATCAGCGACGCCGCGAGCGTGTAACTGGGGATGTTGTGCGCCATGCCCATCCACAGCGCGAAGAAGTTGTACGTCGTCCATGTCCGCTGCTCGACGGGCACGGGCGCGAGCTCGGGGTTGTAGAACCTGCTGTCCTTGATGGGACCTGCGTCGCTCAGTTCGACGCGGCCATCACGTGTGACCTGGGGCGGTGAGGACTCGACTGCCAACGGACAACCCCCTGTTACGCTGCTGAAACAACGTCAACCCGGTCGGATTCCATCCCGGAATCCTGGGTCCGCCGCCGCAGGTCTGGCAGTGTCAGAGTGTCCACGCTTGTCATGATCGGCGCACATTGTGTTCCACTGGCGGCCATGGGGATCTCGGCGAGCCGTCCTACTCGGCTGGACGGGCCCCGCCGGCGTGGTGCCGTCCGTCGAACCTGTACCCGTTCAGCCCATGCCGTGGGGTGCGTGGATGGGTGCCGCTCGGGGGTTCGAGCACGGTGGGCACGACATCGGCTACTGGCGCCGCGTGCTGCCGGACGCGTTGAAGTTCATCGGGCAGCGACTTTGAGCCGCACCACGGCCGTGCCCGCCTTGCGGTCGTGCCACGTCCGCGTGCCGCGGAGGTCGAGCGCCTCCACGACGGACAGCACCAGCAGCACGAACCCGCCCACCAGCAGCAACGACGAGAGCCAGCCCGCCGACCCCGGGCCGGCGTGCTCGCCGATGACGACCCACGGCTGCTGCCAGCCGAGGCCCGCCATCAGCGCCGGCTCCCGCCAGCCCAGACCGGTCAGCACGAGCACCACGCCCGCGCCGGGTAGCGCGGTCGTGACGAGCGTGCGTGCCAGCACCCGTCTGAGGCCCAGGCCGGACGCGGGGCCCACGACCCGCAGCCCCGTGAGGGCTTTGCCGAGGGTGTTCAGCCGGAGCAGCAGAGCGTCGTACACCGCCGCGCAGAGCACCACCAGCACGGGTTCGTGGACCAACGGCCAGGTCACGACCAGCACCAGGAGCCAGTCGAGCAGACGGGCGATCAGCCGACGAACGAGCATGATTCACGCTAAAGGCCGGACGTCCGGCATAGGTGGTCAGTTCATGGCCAGTTGCCGCCCGAACTCCGCCACCCACCTGCCGTTGTCGCGCCTGACGGAACGCGGCGTCAGACCGTCGCCCGCGAACGCCTCGATCTCCGCGGGCGTGAGCGGCCACGGCGGACCGTCCGGTTCGGGGCCCTCGTCCCGCGCCACCGCCAGTACCAGCAGCGTCGAGCCGGTCAGCGACGAGACCCGCCCGGTCGCCTCGGCGTGCAGGGCGACGGGCAGTGCCTGGACCGTCATGTTCTCCACGACGAGGTCGAACGCGCGGTGCCACTCGGCGGGCGGGTCCAGCAGGTCCGCGACCACGTAGGAGACAGGGCTCGACGGGTAGCGCTTCTGGACCGCGGCCACGGCGGTGGGGGAGATGTCGAACGCGGTCACCTCGAAGCCCAGTGAGGCCAGGAACTCCGAGTCGCGGCCGTAGCCACAGCCCACGACCAGAGCGCGCTGACCGGTGCCGTCGACTCCGGAAGCCCACTCGACGAGGTGCGGTTGCGGGTTCGGGATGTCCCACGGCACGGAGGCCGTGCCGGTTTCGGCCTCGGCGTAGAGGTCCTCGAACCAGCCGGTCGGGTTGGCGGCCTGCAGACGTCGGTCATCGGAAAGCATGACCCACTTCTACCTCAGCCGGGACTGAAATCCGATCAGAACTGTCCCGTTCGGACTTCCTGCGGCCGCTGACGCAGCGATCTCACCTGATAGAAGTGGCGGACGTCGTCCGGTGTGTACCGAAGGTGAGCGGAGGGCGTGCGCTCGGAGGCGACGACCAGTCCGATCTCGTTGCGGCGGTGCAGCGTGCGGACGGTCGCTTTGGCCAGGTCACCGGTGCTCCAACGGGTCACATCGAGACCGTGGGCCCTCCCGTGGCGTGAGGTGCAAGCCCTGAACACACGATCGAGCGGGTCAATTCGCGAACCAAACGCGCCGATGAATACGAAGATCGGTCCCCAAACCAGATTGAGGAAAACTGTGTCTCGTTCCGGACTGTTCCGTGCCGCCGCTCTGCTCGCCGCCAGCGCCGCTCCGCTGCTCGCGGGTTCGGCCAGCGCCACCGAGTTGCCGCAGCTGAACACCGGCGTTCCCGAGGTCGGCGCGGACAAGCTGGTCACCGGCGCCACCCAGCTCGCCAACCCGCTCGACGCCGCCAGCGCGGTCCAGCTGCCGCACGTCGGCGCGCCCGTGGCCTCCGACCTGCCGGTTCCCGCTCTCCCCGCCGTCGCGCAGGAGCGCTCGGTTCCGAACCCCATCGCGGCCGAGGTCGGCGAGGTCGCCGGGCTGCCGGACCCGCGCGACCTGCCGGGCACCGCGAGCTTCGGCAACCTGCCGTCGCCGTCGCTGTCCGACCTGCCGACCAACAACGTCGTGCCGAACACGACCGTTCTCTCGGGTACCTTCCCGACGATCAACGGCTGAGTTCACACGTCGAAAATGGGCCCGTGCGCGCTCACGGGCCCATTTCGTGTACCAGCAGGGCGACGTACAACGACAGCACGGACTCCGGGTCCTCCAGCGAGACGCCGAGAACCTGCTCGATCCGTCCCAGCTGCTGGTAGTACGCCGTCCGGGACAGGTGGGCCGCCGCCGCGGCCGCCGACTTGTTGCCGCCGTTCTCGCACAGGCACCGCAGCAGCTCCACGAGCCGGGAGCCCTGGGCCGAGTCGCGGGCCAGCAACGGTCCGAGCTCGCGGTCCGCGAACGCCCGCACGCGTTCGTCCTCGCGCAGCAGGTGCAGGAGCCCGCGCAGCCGCACGTCGTCGAGCCGGTGGTAGAGCTGGGATCCCGGTGCTCGCAACGCCGCCCCGGCCACGTGCGCGGCCTCGCCGAGCGAGCGGCGAACGTCCGTTGTGGACGTCACGGTCGTGCCGACGGCGATGACCACGGAGGACGCCGCCGTCCGGTGGATCTCGCGGGCGACCTTGCGCAGCACCCCTTCCACGCCAATGGTCATCGGCACCGACAGCAGCGCGCGCACCGAGGTGTCGTCCACGACGCCGACCAGCGCCGCGACCGTGACCCGCCGGGCCGCCAGCGCCGTCGCCTCCGCGAGATCACGCAGGACCTCCTGGGTGGCCAGCGTCTGCCCCTGCAGCACGGACACCGGCCGGACCGCGACGCCGATCAGCTGCCGCCGTTCCAGCGGCACCCCCAGCGCGGCCGTCCGCGCGCCCAGGTCCGGTGACTGCGGTGCCTGGCCGAGCAGCTGGGCCAGCAACGTGCGGTGCGTCTGCCGTTCCAGCGACTCCCGGTCGCGCGCCACGAGCCGATGCACCGCCAACGCGGACGCGGCGCGTTCGGCGACCACGACGTGCCGGTGCGGTGGCGGCTCGGGCGAGACCATCACGAGCCGGCCCCAGTCCGCGCCGCGCGCCCCGACGATCGTGATCAGCCAGCCCGACTCGGTGTCGTAGGCGGTCCGCTCGGTCACCGTGACGGCCCGCGAGCGCGCCGCCCAGTCGTCCAGCAGCATCACGGGATCGTGCCCGGCGGCGTCGTAGGCGAGCACGTCGTGGCCGAGCGTCTCCAGCACGACCGCCAGCCCGGACGTCCGCGCCACCTCGCGCAGCACCTCGGAGGGTTCGGCGCCCGCGACCGTCAGCGCCGTGAACGTCTCGTGCACCTGCTCCGCGGCGCGCAGCTCGGCCAGCTGGGCGTCCACGATCAGCCCCACGACGGCCTCGGTCACGGCCACGTACTTGGTCTCCTCGGTGAGCGTGACCAGCGGCAGCCCGTGCCGTTCGGCTGCGGTGACGAGGGCGCCCGGCACGTCGTCGCGCCACCGCCGCCCCAGCTCGACGACGAGGCCCGCGCACCCGACGGCGGCCAGTTCCTCGACGTACTGGGCGAGGCCGGACTCGGGCAGCATCACGCCGGTCGTGAGCACCAGCTCACCGCCGCGCAGCAACGGCGCGATGTCTGCGATCTCCGCCACATGCACCCACCGCACGCGACGGCCGAGGCCGGCCGCTCCGGCCACCAGACGCGGCTTTCCCTGCCGGATCACCGGCAGAGCGACGACTTCGGCGACCGTCGGGTACATGGACACAACGTAATGCCAACCAGCCGATCCGGGTACAGGTTGTGCATGGCGGCGCACCCGGCGCGCCAGCAGACTCCGAGGCAGGCGTCAGACCCCTGGAGGACGAGATGGCCCACAAGGAGCTGCTGGCACGACACCGCGCGGTCATGCCGAAGTGGCTGGCCCTCTACTACGACGAGCCCATCGAGATCGCGAGCGCCTCCGGGCGCCGGGTGACCGACCGCGAGGGCACGACCTACCTGGACTTCTTCGCCGGCATCCTGACCAACGCCATCGGCTACGACGTCGCGGAGATCAGCGACGCGATCCGGTCGCAGCTCGACACCGGCGTCCTGCACAGCTCGACGCTCTACCTGATCAGGTCGCAGGTCGAGCTGGCCGAGAAGATCGCGGAACTGAGCGGCATCCCGGACGCGAAGGTGTTCTTCACCAACTCCGGCACCGAGGCCAACGAGACCGCGCTGATGCTCGCCACCCAGGCGCGCCGCAGCGAGCAGGTCCTGGCACTGCGCAACAGCTACCACGGCCGTGCGTTCGCCACGATCGCCATCACGGGCAACCGCGGCTGGTCGGCGTCCGCGCTGTCGCCGATCAAGGTCAGCTGGGTGCACGGCGGTTACCGCTACCGCTCGCCGTTCAGGGCGATGGACGACAAGGACTACATCAGGGCCTGTGTCGAGGACCTGCGCGAGATCATCGAGACCACCACGTCCGGCGACGTCGCGTGCATGATCGCCGAGCCGATCCAGGGCGTCGGCGGCTTCACGTCCCCGCCCGACGGCCTGTTCCGCGCGTTCAAGGACGTGCTGGACGAGTACGGGATCCTGTTCGTCTCCGACGAGGTGCAGACGGGCTGGGGCCGCACCGGCGAGCACTTCTGGGGCATCCAGGCGCACGACGTCGTGCCGGACGCGATGACGTTCGCCAAGGGCCTCGGCAACGGTCTCGCGATCGGCGGTGTCGTCGCGCGCGGCGACCTGATGGACACGATCAACGCCAACTCGATCTCGACGTTCGGCGGCAACCCGATCTCCACGGCCGGCGCGCTCGCCACCGTCGACTACCTGCTGAGCCACGACCTGCAGGCCAACGCGGCCAAGCTCGGCTCACGGCTGCTCGGCGGCCTGCGCGAACTGGCCGAGAAGCATCCGGTGATCGGTGACGTGCGCGGCAAGGGCCTGATGGTCGGCGTCGAGTTCGTCGGACCCGAGGGCGAACCGAACGCCGGTGCCGCCGCGACCGTGCTGGCCGAGGCGAAGGCGCGCGGGTTGCTCGTCGGCAAGGGCGGCCTGTACGGCAACGTGATCCGCCTGGCACCGCCGATGACCCTGACCGAGGACGAGTTGGAAGAGGCTCTCGGGATTCTCACTCAGGCGGTGGAACAGGCGTGATCAAACACCACATCAACGGCAAGCCCTGGGACGACGTTCCGGAACGGCTCGGCGACGTCTACGACCCGACGACCGGCAAGGTGGCCCAGCAGGTCGCCTACGCGTCAGTGTCCGAAGTGGACGCTGCCGTCAACGCCGCCGCGGAAGCGTTTGCGTCGTGGCGCAACGTGTCCCTGGCACAGCGCTCGACGGTGATGTTCAAGTTCCGCGAGCTGCTGAACGACCGCAAGGGCGACCTCGCGAAGATCGTCTCGGCGGAGCACGGCAAGGTCGTGTCCGACGCGGGCGGCGAGATCCAGCGGGCGCTGGAGTCGGTCGAGTACGCGTGCGGCATCCCGACCCTGCTCAAGGGCGGGTTCAGCGAGAACGCGTCGACCCGCGTCGACGTCTACTCGATCCAGCAACCGGTCGGCGTGGTCGGCGTGATCTCGCCGTTCAACTTCCCGGCGATGGTCCCGCTGTGGTTCGTGCCGACGGCAATCGCTTGCGGCAACACCGTGGTGCTGAAACCGTCCGAAAAGGACCCGTCGGCGGCGATCTTCATCGCCGAGATGTTCGCCGAAGCCGGGCTCCCGGACGGCGTCCTGAACGTCGTGCACGGCGACAAGGTGGCCGTCGACCGACTGCTCGAACACCCGACGGTGAAGGCGATCTCGTTCGTCGGCTCTACGCCGATCGCCCGCTACGTCTACGAGACCGGTACCGCGCACGGCAAGCGCGTGCAGGCACTCGGCGGTGCCAAGAACCACATGGTCGTCCTGCCCGACGCCGACCTCGACCTGGCCGCGGACGCCGCGGTGTCCGCGGGCTTCGGCTCGGCCGGCGAGCGGTGCATGGCGATCTCGGTCGTGGTGGCCGTGGGTGAGGTGGGTGACTCGCTGGTCGACAGGATCAAGTCCCGGATCGCCGACGTGAAGGTCGGTTCCGGGGCGTCGTGCGAGATGGGACCGCTGGTCACCGGCGTGCACCGGGACAAGGTCACGTCCTATCTGGACGCCGGCGTCTCCCAGGGCGCCGTCCTCGCGGTCGACGGCCGCGACCACCCGATCGACGGCGACGAGGGCGGGTTCTGGCTCGGCCCGACGCTCTTCGACCACGTCGGCACGGACATGACGATCTACACCGACGAGATCTTCGGCCCGGTCCTCTCGGTCGTCCGCTGCGACACCTACGAGGACGCCGTCGAGATGGTGAACCGCAACCGGTACGGCAACGGCACCGCGATCTTCACCAACGACGGTGGCGCGGCCCGGCGGTTCCAGAACGAGATCGAGGTCGGCATGGTCGGCGTGAACGTGCCGATCCCCGTGCCGGTGGCCTACTACTCGTTCGGTGGCTGGAAGGAATCGCTGTTCGGCGACGCACACGCGTACGGGCCGCACGGCGTGCACTTCTTCACCCGCTCGAAGGTCGTCACGTCGCGGTGGCTCGACCCGTCGCACGGTGGCGTGAACCTCGGGTTCCCGCAGAACACCTAGCGGAGCAGGGCGGGCCGCACGCCGCGGCCCGCCCCTGCGCTACCTCGCCGCGCGCGCCACCAACGCCTCCGGCAGCGGGTCGTACCGGGAGAAGTGGCGGGTGAACGTGCCGGTCCCCGACGTCAGCGACCGCAGTTCGACCGCGTACCGCAGCAGTTCGGACGACGGCACCTCGGCGCGGATCACCGTGCGCCCGCCCTCGTCCGCCTCGGTCCCGAGCACCCGCCCGCGCCGTCCGGACAGATCGCCCAGCACGGTGCCCAGGTGTTCGTCGGGCAGCCGGATCATGACCTCGTCCATGGGCTCCAGCAACTGGGTCCGGGCAGCGGACGCGGCCTCCTTCAACGCCAGCGCACCGGCGGTCTGGAAGGCCGCGTCCGACGAGTCGACGGAGTGTGCCTTGCCGTCGACGAGAGTCACCCGGACGTCGACGACAGGGGTGCCGTCGTGCAGGCCTCGCTCCAGCTGTGCGCGCACACCCTTCTCGACGGAGGGGATGAACTGGTGGGGGACCGAGCCACCGACGATCTTGTCCACGAACTCGAAGCCGGCGCCGCGGGGGAGCGGTTCGACCACGATGTCGCACACCGCGTACTGGCCATGACCTCCAGATTGCTTGACGTGCCGGCCGTGGCCTTTCGCAGGCCCGGCAAAGGTTTCCCGGAACGCGACGCGCACCGGTTCGGTGTCGATCTCGGCGCCGCCGGCCCGCAGCCGGGCCAGCACGACGTCGGCGTGCGCCTCGCCCATGCACCACAGGACCATCTGGTGCGTCTCGGCGTTGCGGTCCAGGCGCAGCGTCGGGTCGCTCGCGACGAGGCGGTTCAGGTTGCGGGCCAGGTTGTCCTCGTCGCTGCGGGTGCGTGGCACGACAGCGATGGGCAGCAACGGTTCCGGCATGTTCCACGGCGCCATGAGCAGCGGCTGTTCGGGTGCGGACACGGTGTCACCGGTCTCCGCGGTGGTCAGCTTCGTCAACGCGCACAGGTCGCCGGCGACGCAGTAGGGGACCTCGCGCAGCGACGAGCCCAGCGGCGAGTAGATGTGGGCCACGCGTTCGTCGGCGTCGTGGTCCTCGTGGCCGCGGTCGGCCATGCCGTGGCCGGAGACGTGCACGGGGCGTTCGGGGCGCAGGGTGCCGGAGAAGACGCGGACCAGCGACACGCGGCCGACGTAGGAGTCCACCGCGGTGCGGACCACCTCGGCGACGAGTGGCCCGTCCGGGTCGGCGGCCAGGCGGGGCTGCGGGATGCCGTCCACCGACGTCACGGCCGGAAGCTCGTGCTCCAGCGGTGACGGGAAGGCGCGCGCGATGCCGTCCATCAGCTCCACCAGGCCCATGCCGGTCGCGGCGCACACGGGCATCACGGGGTGGAACGAGCCGCGCGTGACGGCGGTCTCCAGATCGGCGATCAGCGTGTCCTGGTCGATCTCCTCGCCCGCCAGGTAGCGGTCCATGAGGGTCTCGTCCTCGCTCTCGGCGATGATTCCCTCGATCAACGCCGCGCGCTCGTCCGGGTAGTTCTCACCGGACGTCAGCAGCCCGACGAGTGAGTCGCCCTCCTGCATGTACAACGGCACGACGCCCGGGCCGAACGCCGCCTGGCACTCGATGACCTCGTTACCGAAGTTCGCACGGTGATGGTCGGTGCGTGTGATGACGACGGCGCGAGGCATGCCGACGAGAGCGCACTCCTCCCACAACGAGATGGTGGCCGCGTCGACGCCTTCGAAAGCGTTGACAACAAAAAGGGCCGCGTCCGCGGCCCGAAGTCCTGCCCTGAGCTCACCCACGAAGTCGACGTATCCGGGGGTGTCGATCAGATTGATCTTGATGTCCCCGTGGTGGATCGGAGCCACGGCGAGGCCTACGGATCGCTGTTGTCGCACGGCCGCCGGGTCGTGGTCGCAGACCGTGGTGCCCTCGGTGACCGATCCCGCGCGGGTCAGGACACCGGTGGCGGCGAGCAGGGCTTCGGTGAGCGTCGTCTTGCCCGCCCCGGAGGGCCCCACGAGCACGACGTTGCGGACCTTGGCCGGGTCGTCCACAGCGACCGCGCCTGCCGATGTGCCGTTGTCGGAGTGCTTGCTTCCCATGGCGACCTCCGTCAAGTCGTAGTGTTCGATCTCACACCCGTTCACCTCCCGGGACAACCCCGCTGGCCCGATCGGATGCCCGCCGGCTCGCGAACATGTTTCACGGACGTGCCCCAGTGACGGGGCTCACGACCTGCGGTTGATCGGAAAGTGGCCTTCTGGATCGCGGCTCCAGTGGCTTGGGCGAGAGGGCCACAGCGGACGTACGGTGAGTTCACCAAGACTTCCTCTCGTGAAAGGTCACCCCGGTGAGCACTGATCAGGTCACGGGCACCGCCCGCGTCAAGCGCGGCATGGCCGAGATGCTCAAGGGCGGCGTCATCATGGACGTGGTCGACGCCACCCAGGCGAAGATCGCGGAGGACGCGGGCGCCGTAGCCGTCATGGCACTCGAGCGCGTGCCCGCCGACATCCGCTCCCAGGGCGGCGTCGCGCGCATGAGCGACCCCGACCTGATCGACGGGATCATCAACGCCGTCTCGATCCCGGTCATGGCGAAGGCCCGCATCGGCCACTTCGTCGAGGCCCAGGTCCTCGCGTCGCTCGGCGTCGACTACATCGACGAGTCCGAGGTGCTGACCCCGGCCGACTACGCCAACCACATCGACAAGTGGGCGTTCACCGTTCCCTTCGTCTGTGGCGCGACGAACCTGGGTGAGGCCCTGCGCCGCATCACCGAGGGCGCGGCGATGATCCGTTCCAAGGGCGAGGCCGGCACCGGTGACGTCTCGAACGCCACCACGCACATGCGCAGGATCCGCCAGGAGATCCGCCGCCTGCAGAACCTCCCCGAGGACGAGCTCTACGTCGCCGCCAAGGAGCTCCAGGCGCCGTACGAGCTGGTCAAGGAGATCGCGCAGAACGGCAAGCTCCCCGTCGTGCTGTTCACCGCGGGCGGCATCGCGACCCCGGCCGACGCCGCGATGATGATGCAGCTCGGTGCCGAGGGCGTGTTCGTCGGTTCCGGCATCTTCAAGTCCGGCAACCCGGTCCAGCGCGCCGAGGCCATCGTGAAGGCCACCACCTTCCACGACGACCCCGACGTCATCGCCAAGGTCTCGCGCGGCCTGGGTGAGGCCATGGTCGGCATCAACGTCGACGAGATCCCGGAGCCGCACCGCCTCTCCGAGCGCGGCTGGTAGTTCCTGAGTTCCGAAGGCGCACCGCACGAAGCGGTGCGCCTTCGTCGTTTCAGCTCGTCGTGCGGACGGTCTCAGTCAGACCGGACAGAGCGGCCGGCAACGCCTCGTGGTGCAGCACGCCGAGCCGTTGCGTGGCACGGGTCAGCGCCACGTACAGCTCCGCGGCACCGCGCGGCCCGCCGGCCAGGATCCGTTCCGGCGCGACGACGAGCACCGAGTCGTACTCCAGGCCCTTGGTCTCGGCGGCGGGCACCGTGCCGGGCACGCCGGGCGGCCCGATCACCACGCTCGTTCCCTCGAACTCCGCCTCCTGCTTGGTGAACTCCTCGATGGCGCCGGCCAGCTCGTCCTCGGTCACCCGTCGCGCCCACGGCTGAACGCCGTTGGCGCGCACCGAATCGGGCGCCTTCACGTCGGGCGCGAACTCGGCCAGCACCTGTGCCGCGACGGCCATGATCTCCGCCGGCGTGCGGTAGTTGACCGTCAGCGACCGGTACTCCCAGCGTCCCGGCACGTACGGGTCGAGCATCTGGCCCCACGACGTGGCACCCGCCGCCGCGCGCCGCTGCGCCAGGTCGCCCACCACCGTGAAGGAACGGCCGGGGCAGCGGCGCATCAGCACGCGCCAGTCCATTTCGGACAGTTCCTGCGCCTCGTCCACCACCACGTGCCGGTAGGTCCAGGCGCGGTCCGCCAGCGCGCGTTCCGCGAGCGTGCGCTGGTCGTGGTCCTCGAAGCGCTCGGCCAGGTCCTCGGCGAACAACATGTCCGAGGCGAAGAGGTGGTCCTCGTCGTCCATGTGGTCGAAGCGGCCGACCATGCTGTCGAGCACCTCGGCCGCGTATCGGGCCTCGGCCCGGCGTTCCGCCGCCGCGGCCTGGTCGTCGGCCTGCTCGGTGCCGTCCTTGCCCAGCAGGTCGTGCAGTTCGTCGAGCAACGGCACGTCCGAGATCGTCCACGGCTCGCCCTCGGCGCGCAGCAGCGACGGGTCCGCGCCCGCCGCCGCGAGTGCCTCCGCCGACGAGTACAGCTCGCCCAGCAGCTCGAACGGCGTCATGATCGGCCACAGGAAGTCCAGCGCCGCGACGAAGCTCTCGTCGTCGGCGAGGTCCTTGACGAGGCCGGACCGCATGTCCTCCCAGGCCTGCTTGTCCGACCGGGACATCCAGCCCTTCCCGATCCGGCCGATTGCCCGCTCGGTGAGGACGTACGTGACGATCTCGCGGAACACCGCGCGGGCCTCGTTGTGCGGCAGGCCGCTGTCGCGCGCCTCCTGCCGGGCCCACTCGGCGACGTCCGCGCCGACCTGCACGACGACGTCCTTCATGCCGATCGGAATCGGCTCGGCGGGAACGCGCTGCCGGGCCCCGACGGCCGCCTTCAGCACGTCGACCATCGCGCGCGAACCCTTGATCCGCGCGACGTCCGGAGTGTCCTCGGCGGTCGCGACCAGACCCGGCAGCAGGCTGCCCGCGGTCGAGAACACGACATCCGACTCGCCCAGCGACGGCAGCACACGGCCGATGTGGTTGAGGAACGCGGGGTTCGGGCCGACGACGAGCACGCCGTGCCGTTCCATGCGCTCTCGTTGGGTGTACATCAGGTACGCGACGCGGTGCAGCGCCACGACCGTCTTGCCGGTGCCGGGGCCACCCTCGATCACCAGCACGCCGGGGTGGTCGAGCCGGATGATCGCGTCCTGTTCGGACTGGATGGTCGCGACGATGTCGCGCATGCCCTCGCCGCGCGGCGCGTTCAACGCCTCCAGCAGGGCAACGTCGCCCTGCTCCTCGCCGAGCTTGCCGAACACCTCGTCGGTGAAACCGGTCACGGCACGGCGGCGGGTGAGGAACTGACGGCGCCGGCGCATGCCCTCAGGCGTGGCCCCGGTGGCGGTGTAGAACGGCCGCGCCGCCGGCGCCCGCCAGTCGAGCAACGCCGGTTCGAACTCGTTCTCCTCGTCGAACAGCCCGATGCGGCCGATGTAGGAACGCTCGCCGTCGACGCTGTCCAACCGGCCGAAGCACAGGCCGTAGTCGGCCACGTTCAGGCGCTTCATCTCGCGGTGCCGGGCGCGCACCTCGTTGTCACGGTCCATCGCGGTCTCGCCGGTGCCACCCAGCGCCGACAGATACGCGGCCTTCACGCGCGCGCGTTCCCCATCGAGCCGTGCGTAGAGATCTGCCACGTACTCACGCTCGGACTGCAGTTCTTCTTCGTAACCCACGTGCTCCCCAGTGCGCCTGTGTTCTGGCTGAGGCGATGAGTGTGAACGATGCACGGGGCCTTGTGGCAAGGCCCCCTGTCTGCTATACGGTTAGGTGGGAAGAATCGCACCCGCGAGGCAACTCGTTGGCGTAGCAGATCCCCGCTCGTCATCATGGCCGGGTGAACCTGCCGTTCCGCTGGGACCTCGTGACGCCCGACCAGCTCGGGTCGTTGCTGGACGACGTCGTCGAACCCGACACGTGGTACCTGGCCGAGCTGGCGGAGTGCGCGGGCAGGGTCCTGGCCCGCAGCGGCAACGGTGACCTGGTGTTCGTCGGACGCTCGCTCGACTCGATGTTCGACCTGCTCGGCGGCGCGCTGGAGGGCACCAGCCGGGTCCTGCACCGGCTGCCGGTGTCGTTCGACCGCTCACGCGAGATCGCCCACGCCGACGTCCCGCGCGCCCGCGAACTGGCTGCGGAGATCGGCATCACACCCGCGGCGCTGGCCCGGCGCGATCGGCCGGTGACCTTCGTCGACGTCGTGTGGGCGGGCGGGACCTTCGGCAAGTTGTTCGGCCTGCTGGACGACTGGATCGCCGAGGAACGCGAGACCTGGCCCGCGATCCGGCGCAAGCTGAGGTTCGTCGGCGTGACGAGCCGGACGGCGACCAGCCCGAACGTCCGGCGCTGGCAGCAGGACGCCGACTGGACGCGCCGCCTGCCCGCCGCGTCCGTGCTGAACGTGTCGCTCGACCCGCAGGTCTGGGACTACCTCGGCAACGACCAGATCAAGCTGACCTGGCCCTATCAGCTGCACCGGTGGCGTGAGTACCTGCGCGAGGCCAAACGGGACGAACACACGCGGATGGCGCTGGCCGAGGCGGTGCGGCTGGTCGAACTCGGCCGCACCAAGGAGGTCCGGCGCATGATCGCGCGCGCCATGGACGGCGAGCCCGCGCTCACGGAGCCATGGCTGCGCACGCTCCGAAGCCAGCTGAACTAGACCGTGTGCTCCATGACCATCATCGCGGTCGTGCCCGGCTCCAGCGCCTTGCAGATGTGCGGCACGTCGCCGGGATAGACGATGTAGTCACCGGGCCCGAGTTCGACCGGGTCGTCGGCCAGGCCCGCGAGGCAGCGACCGGTCGCCACGATCATGTGCTCGATGCTGCCCGGCACGTGGGGCAGTGACTCGCGGGCTCCGCCGGGTTCGAGGGCCAGCCAGTAGATGTCGTGCTTGGTGCCCGGACGGCACGCGGCCAGCAGTGTCGCCGAGTAGTGCGCGCGTTCGGAGTGGATGACCGGGCCCTCGCCCGCGCGGATCACCTGCACGCGCGGTATGGCGGGTTCGACGAGCTGGCTGAACGGGACACCCAGCGCTACGCCCAGTGCCCACAGGGTCTCCACGCTGGGGTTTCCGGCGCCGGACTCCAGTTGCGAGAGGGTCGACTTCGCCACGCCGGCCTTCTTGGCGACCTCGGAGAGCGACATGCCGGTGCGATCGCGCTCCCGGCGGAGGTTGGCCGCGATGAGGTCGAGTGGTGCGTTCGACACAGAAGTCCATCCGTTCGTCTTGACGAACACCAGTCCCAGGTGTTCATCTTAATGGGTGGTGCGTTCGATCTGGCGAACTCTTGATGGTGTGCTTCTGCGTGACGTGGCCGCGGTCGCACTTGGTGCCGCGGTGACGGGTGCCTCGTTCGGCGCGATCTCGGTGGGCTCCGGCCTGCCGTGGTGGATGCCGGTGCTGATGTCGCTGGTGATCTTCGCGGGCGGCTCGCAGTTCATGGCTGTGGGCATTGTCGCCGCTGGTGGCAGCCCTGCCGCGGCGGTGCTGGCGGGGCTCGTGCTCAACGCGCGGCACCTGCCGTTCGGGCTGGCGATCGGGGACGTGCTGGGCAGGAGCCCGCTCGCCCGGATCGTCGGCAGCCACCTGCTGATCGACGAGTCCACGGCGTTCGCGATGGCGCAGAAGGACCCCGCGAGAGCGCGTGCGGCCTACTGGGCGTGCGGCGTGTCGCTGTTCTTCAGCTGGAACACGGGTGTGCTCATCGGTGCGCTCGTGGGGCAGGCGATCGGCGACCCGATGACGTTCGGGCTGGACGCGGCGTTCCCGGCGGCCCTTCTGGCGCTCACGCTGCCGGCGCTCAAGGACGCGGCTACGCGCAACGCGGCACTCGTGGGTGCGGCGATAGCGCTCGCTACGACGCCGTTCCTGCCCGCGGGTGTGCCGGTGTTGCTCGCGTTGGCCGGACTGTTCGCGTTTCGCACTACTAAGAAGAAGGAGGAGCCGTGTCTGTCACCGCAGTCCTGATCCTGGCCGCCGGCACCTTCGCCATCCGGTTCGCCGGACCGTTGTTGCGCGACCGCGTGACCCTGCCGGACCGGGTGCGCGAACTGATGTCGGCATCCGCGACGGTGCTGCTGCTCGCGCTGGTGGCGGTCTCGGCATTGACGAACGGCAAGCAGTTCGGCGGCTGGGCGCTCGCCGCCGGAGTCGCCGTCGGCGGGCTTGCGGCATGGCGGAAACTGCCTTTTGTCGCGGTGATCGTGTTGGCCGCGGTCACCACCGCGGGATTGAGGTTCGCCGGTGTGGCCTAGTGCTTTCTCACGTGCGAGAAAAGCAGATTCGTGTGAACCTCCGTCACCTCTCTGCGGCTCGTGAACTTGTCGAGCACGAGTCGTTGGAGATGACCGACGTCCGATACCGCGACGTGCACCAGGAAATCTTCTGGACCCGTCACGTGTGAGAGCGCGAGCGTTTCGGGGAGCGACAGCACGTACGCCATGAACGGGTCGACGATTTCCTTGGTGTGCGGGCGGATCTTCACCGCGAGCATCGCCTGGACGTGCTGCCCGACCGCGCCGGGATCGATCTCGGCGTGGTAGCCGGTGATCACGCCCCGCTCCCGCAGCGCCCGGTGCCGGACCACCGCCGTGGACTGCGCCACGTTGACGCGTTCGGCCAGGTCCTTGTTCTGCAGCCGCGCGTCCTTCCGCAGCTCCCGCACGATGGCCTCGTCGATCGAATCCAGCACGGCTCTTCTCCGTTCCACCGAATCAACTGCGGTCTTGCACCCACTGTGCCGAGGAAGTCTCCACCATTCGGGCCATGACGCGCATCGAGACCATCGCAGTGCACGGCGGCCGCGACGACCTCGCGGAGCTCGGCGTGCACGCTCCCCCCATCGACCTGTCCACCACCTACCCCGTGCCTGACCAGGCGCTCGGCGGGGAAGCGCTGGGTGAGTGGGCCACCGGCGCCGCGCGGGCCGGCTCGCCCGTCTACGCGCGGCTGCACAACCCGACGGTGGCCCGGTTCGAGCAGGCGCTCGCGGCTCTCGAGCACACCGAGACGTCCGTGGCGTTCGGCAGCGGCATGGCAGCGGTGACCGCCGTGATCCAGGCCGCCTGCGTGATGGCGGGGAAACCGCACGTCGTAGCCGTGCGGCCGTTGTACGGCGGCACCGACCACCTGCTGTCGTCCGGTCTCCTGGGCGTCACGACGACGTACGTCGAAGCGGGCCTGGTGTCCTCCGCGATCCGGCCGGACACCGGGCTCGTGGTCGTCGAGACCCCGGCCAACCCCAACCTGGACCTCGTCGACATCGAGCACGTCGTGCGCCAGGCCGGCTCCGTGCCGGTGATGGTCGACAACACCTTCGCGACGCCGATCCTGCAGAACCCGGTGCTGCACGGCGCCTCCTACGTGCTGCACTCCGGCACCAAGTACCTCGGCGGGCACGGTGACGTGCTCGGCGGCGTCGTGGCCTGCTCCGAGTCGCTCGCGGCGGCGTTGCGGCAGGTCAGGATCATCACGGGCGCCGTCCTGCACCCCCTGGGCGGCTACCTGCTGCACCGCGGGCTGGCCACCCTGCCGTTGCGCGTCGAGGCGGCGTCCCGTTCGGCGGCGGTGCTGGCTACGCGGCTGGCCGAGCACGACGCCGTGGAGTTCGTGCGCTACCCGTCCCGGTCACGGCAGATGCGCGGAACAGGCGCGATGATCGCGTTCGGAGTGCACGGCGATCCCGTCGAGGTGGTGCGGAAGCTGAAGCTCATCACGCCGGCCGTCTCATTGGGTTCGGTCGACACACTTATCGAGCACCCCTCGGCTTTGACCCACCGCCTGGTTCCCGGAGAAGAACTGCGTGCTTCTGGCGTTCCGGACAATTTGCTGCGCATTTCAGTGGGACTCGAGCACGTCGAGGACATTTGGGATGACCTGAACGCAGCGCTCTGTGACGTCGCTTACGTTAAGTCTTCCCCAGGTGATTTCTTGGTGATGACCGCCACTCGCTAGGGTTCCCCGAATCAGCGCGTCGGGGCGCGGGAGGTTCCGACGCGAGCATTTTTCCGTTTCGGAAGGAACCTCCTCGTGAGTTCTGTGGAAACTGATGCGGACGGCTACACCAAGGCGCTGAGCAAGCGCCAGGTGCAGATGATCGCAATCGGTGGCGCGATCGGCGTCGGCCTTTTCCTGGGTGCGGGCGGACGCCTCGCCACAGCGGGGCCGTCGCTGATCCTGTCTTATGCGGTGTGCGGCCTCGCGGCGTTCTTCGTCATGCGCGCGCTGGGCGAGCTTGTGCTGCACAGGCCCGTGTCCGGCAGCTTCGTCGAATACGCCCGCGAGTTCATCGGCCCGTGGGCCGGCTTCACCTCTGGCTGGCTCTACTGGCTGAACTGGGCGATGACAGGCATCGCCGAGATCACCGCCATCGCGATCTACATGCACAAGTGGTTCCCCGACCTGCCGCAGTGGATCACCGCGCTGGTCGCACTGGTCGTGCTCGTCGCCATCAACATGCTGTCGGTCAAGCTGTTCGGTGAGCTGGAGTTCTGGTTCAGCGTCATCAAGGTGACCGCGATCGTCGTCTTCCTGGTCGTGGGTGCCGGCCTGGTCATCGGCAACGCCGACATCGGCGGTACGACGGCCTCGGTCTCGAACACCCTCGGCCACGGCGGCTTGTTCCCGGCAGGCGTCGGCATCGCACTAATGACGTTGCAGGCCGTCGTCTTCGCCTACGCGGCCATCGAACTCGTGGGTATCGCCGCCGGTGAGACCAAGGACCCCGAAAAGGTCATGCCGCGCGCCATCAACGGCGTGGTGTACCGCATCGCGATCTTCTACGTCGGTTCGGTGCTGCTGCTGACGATGTTGTTGCCGTGGGACCACTTCACCGGCACCGAGTCGCCGTTCGTGACCGTGTTCTCGGCGCTGGGCATCCCGGTGGTCGGCGACATCATGAACGCCGTCGTGCTGACGGCCGCACTGTCCTCCTGCAACTCGGGTCTCTACTCGACCGGCCGCATCCTGAGGTCGCTGGCGCAGAAGGGCGAGGCGCCCGCGGTCACCGGTCGCATGAACTCCCGGCACGTGCCTTACGGCGGCATCCTCTTCACCGGTGTCGCCTACCTCTTCGGCGTGGTGCTCAACTACATCGTGCCGAAGGAGGCGTTCGACATCGCGATCGCCGTCGCGTCGCTGGGTGTCGTGTCGACCTGGGCCACGTTGATCATCTGCCAGTTGAGGTTGCGCAAGAAGGCCTTGGCAGGAGAGATCCAGCGGCCCTCCTATCGGATGCCCGGAGCGCCCTACACCTCGTACGGAACGCTGGCGTTCCTCGCGTTGGTGATCGGGCAGATGGCGTTCGCCGGGACGGCCGAGAAGATCGCGTTCTGGTCGATTCCGGTGCTGGCACTGGTGTTGTTCCTCGGGTGGCGCTTCGTGAAGTCGCGCGAGGCACAGGAGAAGGAACTCGTCACCGTCGACTGACCTGGCGTCGCCCGGAGGGCTGCGCAGCGGGGTCGTGGACCTCGAATATGCTGGTGAGCATGGTTGCTGCCCCACCCGTCATCGGCGTGCTAGCCCTCCAGGGCGACGTCCAGGAACACCTCGTGTCGCTCGCGAAGTGCGATGTCACCGCGCGCCCCGTCCGCCGCGCCGAGGAGTTGGACGAACTCGACGGCATCGTCATCCCCGGCGGCGAGTCGACGACCATGAGCAAGCTCCTGGTGAACTTCGAGCTGCTGGAGCCGCTGCGCGCCAAGATCAAGGCCGGGTTCCCCGCCTACGGGTCCTGCGCGGGCATGATCCTGCTGGCCGACAAGGTGCTGGACGGCCGGGAGGACCAGGAGCAGCTCGGCGGCCTGGCCGTCACGGTCCGGCGCAACGCGTTCGGCAGGCAGGTCGACTCGTTCGAGACCGACCTCGACCTGGCCGGGGAGACTGTGCACGCCGTGTTCATCCGGGCACCTTGGGTGGAGGCGGTGAGCGGCGAGGTCGAGGTTCTCGCTACGGTTCCCGTTACGGCTGAGGCGGGAGACGCCGCCGGTAGGATCGTCGCGGTCAGGCAGGGCAACGTGCTGGCGACGGCGTTCCACCCGGAGCTCACGGGTGACGAGCGTGTTCACCGACTGTTCGTTGACATGGTTCGCGGTTCGACGGAGGAGAAATGAGCGGCCACTCCAAGTGGGCGACCACCAAGCACAAGAAGGCCGCTATTGACGCCAAGCGCGGCAAGCTCTTCGCGCGGCTGATCAAGAACATCGAGGTGGCGGCCCGCACGGGCGGCGGCGATCCCGATGGCAACCCGACGCTGTTCGACGCGATCCAGAAGGCCCGCAAGAACTCGGTGCCGCTGGACAACATCGAGCGCGCCCGCAAGCGCGGCGGCGGCGAGGAAGCCGGCGGCGCCGACTGGCAGACGATCATGTACGAGGGCTACGGCCCGAACGGGGTCGCGGTGCTCATCGAGTGCCTCACGGACAACCGCAACCGCGCCGCCACCGAGGTCCGCACGGCCATGACCCGCAACGGCGGTTCGATGGCCGACCCCGGCTCGGTGTCGTACATGTTCAGCCGCAAGGGCGTCGTGATCGTGCCGAAGGCGGGCACGAACGAGGACGACGTCATGCTGGCGGTGCTGGAGGCCGGCGCCGAGGAGGTCAACGACCTGGGCGAGGCCTTCGAGGTCGTGTCCGAGGCAGGCGACCTGATCCCGGTCCGCAAGGCGCTGCAGGAAGCGGGCATCGACTACGAGTCGGCCGAGTCGAGCTTCATGCCGTCGGTGTCGGTGCAGCTGGAGGCCGAGGGCGCCAAGAAGATCTTCAAGCTGATCGACGCGCTGGAGGACTGCGACGACGTGCAGAACGTCTTCGCCAACTTCGACGTGTCGGACGAGGTCATGGCCGAGGTCGGCTGACCACCAGCGGTACGAACGCCGGTCACGCAGCAGCGTGGCCGGCGTTTTCGCGTCACTGCGCCTGAACGACCTTCAGAAACGCCGCCCAGGCGTCCGAAGAGACCGAGAGGTGGGTCGAGGGCGCCTTGCTGTCGCGGATGCCGACGCCGTGGCCGACCTCGACGCAGTTGTTGCCGTCGCCGCTGTAGCTGCTCTTGAGCCAGTTGGTCATTGGAGGCCCTCCAAGATGCTGTTGATCACCTCCCTGGATTGTTCCTGATCCAGGGCGACGGCAGCGAGGTCCGTCAGGATGTTCTCGTAGGTGTCGACGGTCTCCTTGTCATCGAAGAACAAGCAGCAGCGGACGCTCTCGATGTAGACGACCGGCGGATACTTGGGGAACTTCATCAACCGGAAGTCGCCGCACGTACCTGCGTGCATGCCGACCGATCTCGGGACGATCCGGATGCTGATGTACTTCCGCACCGACAACCGCAGCAAGTGGGCGAGCTGCTCACGCCACACCTCTTCGCCGCCGACCTGCAGCCACAACGCCTGCTCGTGCACGAAGAACGTGAATGTCCGGGTGTATTCGAGAATCTCCGCTCGGGCGGCTCGTGCCGCAACGGTCCTCGGGATGTTCTCCTCCGAGACGGTCTGGGCTTTGGCTGTGACCGCCTCGATGTACTCGTAGATCTGGAGCAGGCCCGGCACGAGGATCATCGACCAGTCGATGATCTCGATGGCCTCCTTCTCCTGGTTGATCAGCGTGCGGACCTGGTCCGGCACGCCTTCGTCGGGTACCTGCAGGAAGACGTTCCCCTGCTCGCGGAACAGCTCGATCAGCCGTTCGCGTTCCTCTAGCGGCGTGCGGCAGTAAGCGAGAAGCTCGCGGACCTCGGACTCGCTGACGCCGCCCTTGCCGGCGAGCATGTCGGACAACTTGGCCTCCTGCCAGCCGAGCGCCTCGGCGAGCTGGCGCTGGGTCAGGCCGGTGCTCTCGATGGCGGCTCGGACGCCGTTGCCGAACTCGCGGCCCACCACGCTGGACGATCTCTTGGGCATGGACGGACGGTAGGGGCAGCGCCGCGAAAGCTCTATCGTTTCCGGTCAAATATGCCTGAAGGTGGGAGTCTTGGAACAGCTCCAAGCAGGCATAAGGCGCCGGGAAGGTGCCGTAGGCTGGGTGCCGTGCTTTCCGACGAAGACATCGAGCTGCGCGCCCGCCTGCTCTCCGCGGCCGACCGGTTCGGCCACACCAACATCGTTGTGAACCCGGACGCCGAGGGCGCGGGATACGTGTTCTCGGTGGGCGCCTGGCGCCGGTTCGGCGTGGCCGAGGCGGTGGTGATCGGGCTGCCGCAGGGCATGGGCGAGAACCTGATCAACATGTACGTCCAGCGGGCAAGTGGTGGCGAGCGGTTCCAGCCCGGCAAGCTCTACGACGACTTCTTCGACGGGGTGCCCGTCGCGTTCGAGCGGGTCTACAAGGGGTTCTACCCCGAGTTCTTCGGGAGCGCGTACCTGCTCTACGACGGGTCGGACTTCGCGGCGCTGCAGATCATCGTGCCGACACCGCAGGGGCAGTGGCCGTGGCAGCCGGACGCGCCGGAGGGGTTCCACGACCACCAGATCATCCTCACCGAGAGCGGCTTGCCGGAGAGCTGGACGCCGGGGGTCACCGGGCCGTGAACGTCCACATCGGACCGTTGACACGGGGGCACGCCGGTGAGGTCATGACGGTCCAGCGCGCCGCGTACCTCGACGAGGCCCGGCGGTACGGGGCGTGGGACCTGCCGCCGCTCGTCGAGACGCTGGACGAGATCCGGCGCCACCTCGGCGACGGCACGCCGGCGTTCGGCGCGTTCGACGGGGCGCGGCTCGTCGGGTCGGTGCGCAGCCGCGTCGACGGCGAGCGGATGGAGGTCGCCCGGCTGGCCGTCGCACCGGACGTGCAGGGCGGCGGGGTCGGGCGGAGGCTCCTCGAGGCGATCAGCGAGCGGGCGCCCGCGCAGGTGCGGGTCGTCTGGTTGTTCACCGGCGCCGAGAGCGACGGGAACATCGGGTTCTACGAGAGCGCCGGGTTCGTCCGGGTCAGCGAGCACCTCGACGCCGTCGGCATCAGGTGCGTCACGCTGGAGCAGAAGGTCGTCTGATGTGCTGAGGGAGACCAAACCGTTGTCCGGAGGTCGTTGTCCGCTTTTCCGGCGCCGACACCGGACAACGTTCTACCTGTAGAAATGCGGTGCGATCGGCGGTCTGAGGGGGATCGGTGATCGCTGCCGGGGGAGGAGCGTCCCGCACCGCAGGAGGCACAGGGGGATGCGGTGCGGGACGCTTCGGAAAGCATCTAGGGCTTCCGTCCCAGAAGTCCGATCAGGCGCGTCTGGTCGTCCGCGTCCGGCGGCACCGGAACGGGCGAGTCGAACATCGGCGAACCACTCCACTCACCGATGCTCCGCTCGACGTACTTCAGGACGGTCGACGCGAGATCGGGATCGATGCGTTCGTCGGCGCCGATCGAGCGCGCCAGGTCCCAGGCGTGGACCGCGAGATCCGTGGTCATCTGCCAGCAGTACTCGTCGGCGGCCAGCTTTCCCGACGACACGGTCACGGGTTTCGCCAGCGCGAACGGCCCGAGCCACGCCTCGCGCGCCGCCGCGGCCGCCACGACCCAGGACACGAGCGGGTCGTCGCCCAGGTTGTCGTGGTCGAACCGGTCGCCGACCTGTTCCGCCGTGCAGCCGGCCAGCAGTTCCGGCGCCCAGAGCTGCTCGTACACGAGATGGCCGACGAGGTCTCTGACCGACCACTCCCGGCAGGGGGTACCGAGCGACCACTGGTCCGGGGCGATCTGCCGGACCCGCCGGTCGAACTCCGTCATCGCCACACCGTGCGCCTGGATCAAGTCCATCCCAGCAGTGCATCAAATCTCGCCCAAGTGCGCACCCCGGCGTGAGAGTTAAGCCACTTGGGCGCAACCCTGATTTCAAACCGTACGCGCGTTCGGCGTAATCTCGACCAGATCCGCCGTGACATCGTTGACACGAGAGGACGATGACGTGAGCGCTCCAAGCGCCAGCATCTCCGCGCAGGACAAGGGATTCTTCGGGCACCCCCGAGGCCTGTCCACGCTGTTCTTCACCGAACTCTGGGAACGGTTCTCGTTCTACGGGATGAAGGCCATCCTCGGCCTCTACCTGTGGACAGCCGTGTCCGAGGGAGGTCTTGGCGTCGACAAGGCGCTCGCCCTGTCCGTCGTGGCCATCTACGGCACAGCGGTCTACATGTCCGGTGTCGCGGGCGGCTGGCTGGCCGACCGCGTCTGGGGCGGGCAGCGGTCGGTGTTCTACGGCGGCGTGCTGATCATGTTCGGCCACATCGCGCTGGCCCTGCCGATCGGCCTCGCGGGCGTCTACACGGGCCTGGTCCTCATCGTGCTCGGCACGGGCCTGCTCAAGCCGAACATCTCGACCGTCGTCGGCGGGCTCTACGAGCAGCACGACAACCGCCGTGACGCCGGCTTCACGATCTTCTACATGGCCATCAACATCGGTGGCTTCATCTCGCCGCTGATCACCGGCGCGCTCGCGGACGGCCTCGGCTTCCACTGGGGCTTCAGCGTGGCCGCGGTCGGCATGGCGCTCGGCCTGGTCCAGTACCACCACGGCCGCAGGAACCTGCGCGGCTCGGCCGCCGTGGCGCCGAACCCGTTGCCCGCGCAGGAGAAGGGCCGCATCTACGGCCTGATCGGCCTCATCGCCGCGGCGATCGTCGGGCTGGGTGTGCTGGCGTTCTTCCTCGGCGGTGTCGAGGGTGTCATCCTGATGATCAGCATCATGTCCATCGTGCTGCCGATCGGCTACTTCACCGTCATGCTGCGCAGCAAGAAGACGCTGCCGCACGAGCGTCCCCGGGTCGTCGCCTACATCCCGCTGTTCATCGCGGCGGCGATGTTCTGGCTGATCTTCGAGCAGAGCGCGTCGGTCATCGCGGAGTTCGCCGACTCGAACGTCGACAACCACGTGTTCGGCTGGCAGTTCCCGGTCGCCTGGTTCCAGTCGATCAACCCGATCATGATCATCGTGCTGGCGCCGGTGTTCGCGCTGCTGTGGGTGAGGCTCGCGAACCGCGCGCCGTCCACGCCGCGCAAGTTCGCGGGTGCGCTGGTGCTCGTCGGCCTGTCGTTCGTGCTCATGTACTTCGCGAGCAACTCGGCCGCCGACGGCAAGGTGACGCCGCTCTGGCTCGTGGTGATGTTCCTGTTCATGACCGCCGGTGAGCTCATGCTCTCGCCGGTCGGTCTCTCGGTCACGACGAAGCTGGCGCCCAAGGCGTTCGCGTCGCAGACGATGGGTCTGTGGTTCCTGGCGAGCTCGGCCGGTACCGGTGTGGCCGCGCAGCTCGTGAAGTTCTACACGACGAGCCCGTCGGCTTACTTCCTCACGCTGGGCGGCGCCGCCGTCGTTCTCGGTGGCGGCCTGGCCGTGGCGGCACCGACTATCAAGAAGCTGATGTCGGGCGTCGAATAGGGCTTTCGACAAGGTGAGAGGGAGGCCCGTCGCGGCGGCGGTGCGGCGGGTCTCCCTCTCACTTCTAAGAATGCACTACGCAGATGTGTCATTGGGGCACGAACATTGCTCCAGCCGGGTGAAGTCGAGCACTCGCCGCAACGAAATTAGCCCCAGGTCAGCATTACTTCACCGTCAGTGATCGGCTGCTTTCGTTGGCCCGTACCGGAAGTCGCAACGCGCCGCGGATGAGTTTCGAGCGCCTGCGCGTCATCGGGCCGTCCGCCGCGAGTTTCGGGAAGCGCTTGAAGAGTTCGTGCAACGCCAGCGAGCCCTCGATGCGGCTCAGGCCCGCGCCGATGCAGTAGTGGATGCCCGCGCTGAACGCGAGGTGCTCGCGCGCGTTGGACCGCGTCGGGTCGAACTTCAGCGGGTCCTCGAACACCCTCGGATCGCGGTTCGCCGCCGCCAGCAGCAGCATCACCGGCATGCCCTTCGGCAGCGACACCCCGGCCAGCTCGAGGCGTTCCCCTGGCCAGCGGATCGTGTACTGCACGGGCGGGTCGAGCCGCAGCACCTCCTCGACGAACCCCTCGGCGTACTCGGGGCTCTGGGCCAGCGGCGCCACGGTGTGGGGGTTCTCGAACGCCTTCAGCACGCCGTTGCTGATCAGGTTGACCGTCGTCTCGAAGCCCGCGAAGAGCAGCAACCCGGTGGTGGCGACGAGGTCCTCGCGGCTGAGGTCCTCGTGCTGCGTCACGAGGTGGCTGACGATGTCGTCCTGGGGGTTGCGGCGGCGTTCGTCGATCAGGACGTCGATGAAGTCGTTGTACTCGATGATCGTGGCGTGCAGGTCCTTCAGTTGCCGGTGTGACCACACGCCGTCGAGCGTCTCCGCCAGGGCGCTGCCCCAGCGGGCGAAGACGTCCTTGTGGTCGTCAGGAACACCCAGCAGATCGGCGATCACCTGGATCGGCACCTGCGACGCGAACTCGGTGACGACGTCGAAGCGGTCGCCCAGCCGGTCGAGGTGGTCGGTCACGATCTTCTGGATGGACGCCGTGCGGTCCTTGAGAGCCCTTGGCGTGAAGAACGGCTGCACGAGCCTGCGCAGGCGGGTGTGGTCCGGCGGGTTCTTCATCAGGAACGAGTCCTGCACCGGGTTGACGATCTTCTCGCCGTTCCTGACCAACGTGATCGGCACCATCGACGCCTCGTCGAAGGTCGCGGTGACGAACCTGTTGTCCCGCAGCACCGAGTCGCAGATCTCGCGGCTCGGCGTGACGTAGGCGCCCATGCGGCTGCGCACCATGTCGCCCTTGGCGCGCACCTTCTCGTACATCGCGTACGGGTCGCGGTCCGGCGGCGAGGCCATGACACCCGCGTACGGGTCACCGATCAGCGCGTAGCCGCGGACGAGCGTGCGCAGCGCGAAGAACTGGGCGGTGGTCTTCAGCTGGGACATGTGTCCACAGTGCGGTCTACGTGAAGAACTCTCAAGAGTTGCGGCGGTGTCGCCGCACGGTTTCTTCCACGAGATCGAGAACGGGTTCCATGTCGTCGGCCGGGAGCCCCATCGCGAGGTGCGAGACGAGGCCTTCCAGCACGAGTTCCAGGAAGCTGGTCAGCACCGTGACGTCGACGTCGTCGCGCAGGTTGCCGGCTTCGCGCTGCCGGATGAGGCGCTGGCGGGTGGCGGCGGTGAGCTGCTCGCTGCGTTCGGCCCACCGCGCCCGGAAATCCGGGTCGGTGCGGAGCCGGCGGGAGACCTCGAGGCGCGTGCCGAGCCAGTCGGCGGCGTGCTCCCCGGTCCGCTTCTCCGGCTCGTCGAGCAGGTCGCGCATGACCTGGACGAGGCCCTGCTCGGCGACGACGTCCGCCATCCGGAGCGCGTCGTCCTCGGCGAGTGCGAGGAAGAGCGACTCCTTGTCACGGAAGTGGTGGAAGATCGCGCCGCGAGAGAGGCTCGTGGCTTCTTCCAGACGGCGTACCGTGGCACCCTCGTAGCCGTGTCGCGCGAAACAGGCACGCGCACCGTCGAGGATCTGACGGCGGCGGGCGTCGAGGTGGTCCTGGCTGACCCTGGGCACCGGTAGATGGTCGCAGGGACAGGGTGGGAAATCCAATCCGTACGTACGGATTGGACAGGTCCATCGGTGTGATCTTTCGCCATGATCCCTTTCGTGTGGATCATCGGCCGGGCCTGCGCGAACGGGCGAGGCGCTGCCCATATCCTCTGCCGCCATGGACACCCAGGAGATCATCAAGCTGTCGACGCTCGCCGAGCGCCTGGGATGGCAGCGGCGTGAGTCCACAGGTGTCCACATGATCGACCTGCTGCTCAGCCGGTCCGTCTCGGATCTCATCGCCGCCCTCGCGGAGAACCGGGACAGGTAAGCGCTTTCCGGCCCAATCGGGACGGGGTTGACTCAGCTCTCGCGCGGTGGTGTGATCTGCGCGACAGTCAAGAAACTTTCCTGTCTAAAACTGAATCCGCCGCCGCTCCGTCGTGAACCCCCTACCCGTCTCGTGGGAGGCACAACAGTGGCACCGAGTAGAAGCCGGACGTTTCGCGCGTTCGGCGCGATGGGTGTTGCCTGCACAACAGCCGTCGCAGTGATGTCGGTACCGGAGGCCCTCGCGGCACCGGTGCGGTACGAAGCGGAGAACGCGACGATCTCGCAGGGCGTGGTGGAGTCGAACCACGCCGGGTTCTCCGGGGCCGGGTTCGTGAACGCCGACAACGTCGCGGGGAGCTCGGTCGAGTTCACCGTCACCGCGTCGAAGGCGGGCCAGGCCAAGCTGGTCTTCCGCTACGCCAACGGAACCACGGCCAACCGGCCGGTCGACGTGAGCGTCAACGGCAGCCTCGCCGTCGACGAGCGCGCGTTCGCCGGTACCGGCGCGTGGACGACGTGGATGTCCGCCGAGAACACCGTGAACCTGAACGCGGGCTCGAACAAGATCAAGCTCACGTCCACCGGTGCCACCGGTGGCCCCAACCTCGACTACCTGGAGGTCGAGGAGCTCGCGTCCATTCCCGCGCTGGAGCAGGAGGCGGAGGACGCGACGATCAGCCAGGGCGTGGTCGAGTCCAACTGGGCGGGCTTCTCCGGCCGCGGGTTCGTCAACTACAACAACGTCATCGGCTCGTCGGTCGAGTACACGATCAACGCCGAGTCCGGTGGCGAGCACGACCTGACGTTCCGCTACGCCAACGGGACGACGGCCGACCGCCCGGTCTCGGTGACCGTGGACGGCGCCCACGCGCAGACCGTCTCGTTCCCCGGCACGGGCGCGTGGACGACGTGGCGGACGCGGACCGCGAAGGTCACGCTGCACGCCGGCGCGAACAGGATCAAGGCGACCGCGACGACCGCGAACGGCGGCCCGAACGCGGACAAACTGACCGCCGTGCTGGTCGGCCCGCCGGACAACGAGGCACCGACGCCGCCGCGCAACCTGCAGTTCGTCAGCTCGACCCACAACTCCGTGTCGCTGAAGTGGGAGGCGGCCACCGACAACGTGGGCGTCACCGGCTATGACATCTACCAGCACGGCCAGCTCGTCACGAGCGTCGGCAACGTGCTGGAGGCGACCGCGACCGGCCTGCGTCCCGATGTCGAGTACGACTGGACCGTGTTCGCGAAGGACCGCGCCGGCAACGTCTCGCAGGCGTCGAACAACGTGCCGGGCCGCACCAAGCCCGCGCCCGTGGACAACCAGGCGCCCACCACTCCGGGCACCCTGCGTTCCACCGGCGCCACCTCCACCAGCGTCGCCATCGCCTGGGGCGCTTCGAGCGACAACGTGGCCGTCACCGGCTACGAGATCCACTTCGACGGTGCCCTGAAGCAGACCGCGGACGGTTCGGCCACGTCGGCGACCGTCGCCGGCCTGGTGACCGGCCAGACGTACGCGGTGAAGGTGCGCGCCAAGGACGCGGCGGGCAACCTCTCGCCGTTCTCGAACGAGATCTCCGTCAAGCCGACGGCCGGCGGCGGCACCGGTGTGCCGAACCCCGGCACGGTCAAGCAGATCGCCGGCGGCGTCGACGTGGCGTGGGGTCTCGCGTTCCTGCCCGACGGCTCGGCGCTGGTGACCGAGCGCGAGACGTTCAACGTCCTGCGCGTGACCGAGGCCGGCGCCAAGACCGTCGTCGGCAAGGTGCCCGGCGCCATGGGCACGAACGGTGAGGGCGGCGCGCTCGGCATCGAGGTGTCGCCGAACTTCGCCGCCGACCGGTTCGTGTACGTCTACCACACCTACAGCGGCGGAAACCGCCTGGTCAGGGCCCAGTTCGACGGCACGCGGCTGACCGGCTGGACGACGTTGCTCGACGGCGTGCCGAAGAACCGCTACCACAACGGCGGGCGCCTGAGGTTCAGCCCGGACGGCCGGTACCTGTTCATCTCGACCGGTGACGCGCAGAACGAGAACAACGCGCAGAACCTGAACACCAACGCGGGCAAGATCCTGCGGGTCAACCCGGACGGCTCCATCCCGTCCGACAACCCGTTCCCCGGCAAGGCGATCTGGAGCTATGGCCACCGCAACGTGCAGGGCCTCGACTTCGACTCGCGGGGACGCCTGTGGGCCACGGAGTTCGGCAACTCGCGGCAGGACGAGGTCAACCTGATCACCAAGGGCGGCAACTACGGCTGGCGGCCCTGCGAGGGCACGATCGGCGACTGCGCCGGCACCGTCCCGCCGAAGAAGACCTGGTCGACCTCGCAGGCCTCACCCTCCGGCCTGACGATCATCAACGACTACGTCTTCGTCGCCACCACCGTCGGCCAGCGCATCTACCGCATGCGCATCGACGCCAACGGCAACCTCGTCGACCAGCAGATCTACTTCCAGGGCACCTACAACCGCCTGCGCACGGTCGAGGTGGACCGGGAGGGCGACATCTGGCTGACCACGACGACCGACAAGGACGGCTCGGCCGGCAACGACCGGGTCCTGCACATCGACATCGTCTACGAAGGCGGCGGCAGTGCTTTCAAGCTGACGTCCCCGGCGTTCGCGGACGACGCGATGATCCCGGCCAAGCACACGTGCGCCGGTGACGGTGTCGCGGGCCAGGACCCGTCGCCGTCGTTCGCGTGGGGTGAGTCCGCCGGGGCGAAGGCCTACGCCATCGTGTTCGCGGACCGCGTGAACAACGGCAACAAGCTCCATTGGGCGATCTGGGACATTCCGGGTGGTTCCCGTTCGCTGCCGGAGAACCTGGGGTCCGGGTTCGCCGTGCCGGGCCAGGGCGCGGCGAAGCAGAAGGCGATGGGATCCGGTGCCAACTCCCTGAAGTACTTCGGGCCCTGCCCTGGCGGCTCGACCAACCCGTACACGTTCACGTTGTACGCGTTGAACACCGCGACGGTTCCGGGGATCACCTCCGGTTCGTCGATGGCGCAGATCGAGACGGCGATCAAGAACGCGTCGGTCGCGGCCACGGTGCTGCGCGGCCGTTCGAATGCCAGGACATAGCTTCACCTGAGGTCCCACCCGATGCCGCTCGCCGGAGCGTCGAGCCAGACGCGATGGCGGCCATCGGGTGTGACCGTCAGTCCAAGGCGGTCCCAGTTCGGCCGGCCGAGTTCGTCCCACGTTCGTTGTGCGGCTTCGAACGCGTCCCAGATCCGGACTGGACCGCCTTGGCGCACTTCACGTTCCCCCGTGTCGTCCGGCTTCAATCCGACCGAGGCCCACGAGCCGTCGTTGGTGCTGAAGACCGCCTTGTCTCCGCGGTAGCCGAACGTCACCTTGCCCGGCAAAGCTGCCTGAGCGAGGAACCACGGCACGAGGGACGACCATGGAAGAGGATCCAGCCGTGTGGCCGAACGCGTTTCCTCATCGAGGTCGACTGCTGGAACGAGGGTTTCCGGTGCGCTGTCCTCATCGCGGATCGCCATGAATCCCGCCCATCGAGGCAGGAACCTTCCTTCGAGGCGATCGGCGTGACGTGTGAGCGACACGAGGTTGCCGGCGTGGACGCTCGGTTTGAGGTCCACGAGGACACGGCCTCCTTCGCTGACTTGTTCTGCCCATGCCCTTGGCACCTGAGGTAGCGAGCACGTCGCGATGATTCGGTCGAACGGAGCATGCTGCGGCCAGCCATCAGCGCCGTGCGTGGCCGCGAGAGTAGGGGCAAGTCCCAGTCCGGTCAGCCGTGCACGGGCGGCGTTGACGAGCAAGGCACCTATGTCGACTGAGAACACGTGCTCGGACCCGAGCCGGTGCGCGAGCAGCGCGGCGTTGTAGCCCGTACCGGTGCCGATTTCCAGCACTCGATGACCTGCGTGCAGGTCGAGGGCTTCGAGCATGCGGACCATGAGTCCCGGTTTGGTCGACGACGAGACGGTGACGCGGTGGCCTTCCGGCGTCGTGGCGAGTTCGGTGACCAGCGGCCGGTCCCGGTAGACGGCGGTCATCCAGCCGTCGTCCCGCGACGTCGTCTCAGTCCACGCCCCATCGGCTTGCTGGACGTAGAACCTGGGCACGAAAACGTGCCGTGGCACCGATTCCAGCGCATCCCGCCAGGCGGTGGCGCCGTCCGCCTCGACCTCGTCCGCGAGCCTGCGGGCCAGCTGCTGCCAGGCCGTCATCCGGCCTCCAGAACGTCGGCGATCGCCTCGCTGATCGGTGCCTCGATCTCGTCCTCGATCCATCCGTACTGGCCGCCCGCGTTGCACTCGAGAAACACCCACGCGCCGTCCGGTCTGATGACGAAGTCGAACGCTCCGTAAACGAGGCCGAGTGCGGCGCAGTATCCGCGCACACCGTTCGTGACCTGGCCCGGCGGCTCGATCCGTTCGTACCGCAGGGCGCTGTAGTCGTTGCGCCAGTCGACGCGGGTCTCCTCGGTCCGAGCGTGGATGGCGGCGGCGAACAGCCGATCGCCGACCACGATCACCCGCGCGTCGCACAGCTTGGGGACCCAGCGCTGGAACTGGTGAGCGCTGACCTCGATTCCACGCAGGTCAGCGAGATCGCTCTCGGTCACGAGCGCGGTGAAGGTGACCTTCCGGACTCCCTCCTCCCGGATGGAAGGTGAGCCGAACGCTTTGGTCACCACCTCGCCGCCGCAGGCGAACCGGCGAACGGCCTCGGCTTCGTTCGTGACGAGTGTGTCCGCCACCTGGAGGCCACATCGAGCGGCGGTGACCAGCTGTACGGGCTTGTACGCCGCGTCCGCGTTGCGTGCCGGATGGTTCACCCAACACACGGGCAGAGCTGCCAGGACTCCTCCGAGGCCCAGCTTGGACTCGGTCGTCGCCCACTGGCGTTCGGTCGCGGACAGCGTGCCGGGGAACTCGAACGCGGCGGGGCTGCGGTACCAGATCGATCGCAGCTCCTCCAACGCGACGATCTTCCCGTTCGTCCGCAACCGTCCGGTCCACCGGCCTTGCCGCAACTCCGCGTCGATGGCTGCTTCCAGTGGGAATCGCGCTGTGTCGAACCGGACATGCGGCACATCCCGCTCGTGCAGGGTGCGGATGACTCGATCGGCTGTGGGATCCCGGTCCGCGGCGAGCACGAGAACCGTCATCAGTCGTTGATCCAGTCTTCGGCGCTGGGCGGGTCCTCACCGTCGACGCTCGACGTCGTCAGCGCTGTCGGCTCGCCGGAGACCGGTACCGGGCGAGCCGGGTGTGCGCGGCGCAGTCCCCAGGGTCTGACGCCGTCCGGTGAGGGCATCGCGCCTGCGTCGATCGTGCCGGTGGAGCCTGCCAGCGCGAACTGCCCGCTGACCGGTGCGAGCGGGTCTGTCATCAGGGCCCCCGTGGTGATCCTCTGTGTTTGCTTGATTACCTTACGAGTTGGAGGTCCTCCAAGGAACTGTGTCAAAAACCCCTGCATGCACGCGTGCACACGGGCATTTCACTTGTTTCGTAAGGATTTGAGGGCTGCGAGTGTCAGACCCCGCGTGTAGCGTCGAATCGGCCAGACGATCACGGGGAGTGTGGCAGCGTGACTGCGTTGCGTAATCAACCGGCGCCGGCGAGGTTCGCCGATCGCGCCGAGGCCGAGGCTTATGTGGCCTCGGTCTGTTTCAAACACGGGCCTCCGAGGCTTTTCGGCGTGGAGCTGGAATGGACCGTCCACCACGCCGAAGACCCTGTTCAGGTCCTCGACAAACACCGGCTCGCCGTCGCTCTCGGCGAACACGCACCACCCACTCTCGTTCCGGACAGCCCGCAGAGGCCGCTTCCCAGCGGCACCCCGCTGACCGTCGAACCGGGAGGGCAGGTCGAGATCTCCACTCCTCCCTGCACCAGCCTCCCGGACCTCTTCTCCACCGTCGCCCAGGACATCTCCTACCTCACCGCCATGCTGGCCGACCACGGTCTCGTGCTTGGCGACAAGGGCGCTGACCTGCATCGACGTCCCACCCGCCTGCTGCAGGTGCCGCGGTACGCCGCGATGGAGCACGCGTTCGGCGGGCTCGGCGCCGACGGCATCTCGATGATGTGCAACACCGCCGGTCTGCAGGTGTGCCTCGACTTCGGCGAGCAGAAGTACCTGCAGGACAGATGGGCCGCCGTGCACCAGCTCGGGCCGGTGATGATTGCGCTGTTCGCGAACTCGCCGAGCATCGGTGGCATGCACCAGGACTGGGCGTCCGCGCGCATGCGCACGCTCTACGGCTGTGATCCCGTGCGCACCAGACCCAGTGCTGTGTGCGCCGATCCGGCTCAGGCCTACGCACGAAGAGTCGTCGACACACCCGTCATCGTCGTGCGCGGGCCGGGTCCCAACTGGATTCCGGCGCGCAGGTTCACGTTCGCCGAGTGGCTGGACGGGGCGCACGATCGCGCGCCCACGAGCGACGACCTCGACTACCACCTGTCGTTGATGTTCCCGCCGGTGCGGCCGCGGGGGTACATGGAGATCAGATACCTGGACACACCCGCTCCGGGCGGGTGGATCGCGCCGAGTGCGCTGCTCGTCGCGCTGTTCAGCGATCCGTCCGTTGTGGACGGTGTGCTGGCGGCGACCGAACGGGCGGCCGGGCGGTGGCTCGTCGCCGCGCGGCACGGACTGGCGGACGAACGCATCGCGCGTGCCGCGAAAGACGTTGTGGCGCTGGGCATCGAGGCGTTGCCCCGCACCGGACTCTCCCACGACCAGATCGGCGCCATCGGCCGGGAGCTTGAGGGGAAGCTGTGACCCGCCAAATCAATGGAGACGACCTCCGCGAGCAGGTGGCGGGGGAACTGTTGCGCTCGCGCGCGCGTTCCACCGCCCTGACCGACGCCGTCGACGAGCACGACCTCGTGCGGCAGCATTCGAAGCTGATGTCGCCGCTGGTCTGGGACCTGGCGCACATCGGCAACCAGGAAGAGCTGTGGCTCGTTCGCGACGTCGGCGGACGTGAACCGGTGCGCAGCGACATCGACGAGTACTACGACGCGTTCAAGTTCTCCCGCAGCGTGCGGCCGGAGTTGCCGTTGCTCAACCCTCGTGAAGCCCGCCAGTACGTCGGGGACGTGCGCGGCAAGGTGTTCGACGTGCTGGAGAAGGTGCCGCTGCAGGGGCGCCGGCTCGTCGAGAACGGCTTCGCGTTCGGGATGATCGTGCAGCACGAGCAGCAGCACGACGAGACGATGCTGGCGACGCACCAGTTACGTACGGGTGAACCGGTGCTGCACGCACCGTTGCCACCTGGTGGAAACCTGGTTCCCGCAACGGAAGCGTTCATTCCGGGCGGACCGTTCGAAATGGGCACGTCGGACGAACCGTGGGCGCTGGACAACGAACGTCCGGCGCACGCCGTGCACGTCGACTCGTTCTTCATCGACACGACACCGGTGACGAACGGCGAGTACGCCGAGTTCGTCCTGGCAGGCGGGTACGACGACCGTCGTCTGTGGACGGACGAGGGCTGGCAGCACCGGACGAGCGCCAAGCTCGTGGCGCCGAGGTTCTGGCAGCGCGAGGAGAACTCGTTCGTGCGCACGGCGTTCGGCGTGACGGAGCCGATCGTGCCGGACGAACCCGTGGTGCACGTGTGCTTCCACGAGGCGCAGGCGTACGCGACGTGGGCTCACAAGCGTCTGCCGACCGAGGCCGAGTGGGAGAAGGCGGCCCGGTTCGACACCGCCGCCGGCAAGACCCGCCGTTACCCGTGGGGCGACGAGGAACCGGCCGAGCAGCACGCGAACCTCAACCAGCGCCACCTGCGCCCGGCCCCGGTCGGCGCGTATCCGGAGGGGGCGTCCCCGGCCGGTGTGCACCAGCTGATCGGCGACGTGTGGGAGTGGACGTCGAGCGACTTCGGCCCGTATCCGGGCTTCGAGGTGTTCCCGTACCGCGAGTACTCCGAGGTCTTCTTCGGCCCGGACTACAAGGTGCTGCGCGGAGGTTCGTTCGGCACCGACAAGTCGGCGATCCGCGCGACGTTCCGCAACTGGGACTACCCGATCAGACGGCAGATCTTCGCCGGCTTCCGCTGCGCCAGGGACGCCTAGACAGATGTGCCGCCACCTGGCTTACCTGGGCACCGCCGTGCCCATCGGCGGTCCGCTCTACGAGGCACCGCACTCGCTGGAGCGCCAGTCCTACGCGCCCGGCGACATGCGGGCGGGAGGAACCGTCAACGTCGACGGGTACGGCGTCGGCTGGTTCCCCGGCCCGGTGCGCTACCGGCGGGCCGGCACGTTGTGGAGCGACCCGAACCTGCGTCAGCTGGCGGGCACCGAATCGACGGCCTTCCTGGCGGCGGTCCGGTCCGCGACCACGGGGATGCCCGTGGCGGACGCGGCCTGCGCGCCGTTCACCGACGGCACGTGGTTGTTCAGCCACAACGGACGCGTCGACGGCTGGCCGCACACCGTGGCGGGCCTGGCGAAGACGCTCGACGTGACCGACCTGCTCACGATGGACGCGCCGACCGACTCCGCGCTGTTGTGGACGGTCCTCAGACGTCGGCTGGAGACCGGGAAGAACCCGGCACAAACGCTTGTTGAACTCGTGCGGGAGGTTGTGGACGCGGCGCCGAAGTCGCGCCTTAACTTCCTGCTGACCAACGGAGAAGTGCTCGTGGGGACGACGTGGACACACGCCCTGTGGGTGCTGCAGAAAGGTGAGGGCGTGACACTCGCGTCCGAGCCGCTCGACGACGACCCTGGCTGGCGGGAGATCCCCGACCGGCACGTGGTCACCGCCGTACCATCCACTGTGGAGGTTCGACCGATTTGACTTCCTCCCCCTCGTGAACGAGTGGGATTCCTACAGCTTGCGCCGCAGGGTTTTCTGTTTCGTCGCCGACTGCCCGCCCGGAGTGTTCCGTTGAGGTCTTACACCGGCTCCACAGACTGTCACCGCCAGCCCGGCGGCCAGAATGTTGCGTGCCGCGTTCACGTCCCGGTCATGGGTCGCGCCGCAACCACAGGTCCAGGTGCGCAGGTGCAGCGGCATCGCTGCCGCGAGTGCGCCACAGACCGAACACAGCTTGGACGATGGGAACCAGCGATCCACGGTGATCACGTCCCGCCCGTACCAGCTCGCTTTGTACTCCAGCAGTTGCCGGAACTGCCGCCATCCCGCATCACTGATCGCACGGGCCAGGCGCCGGTTGCCGACCATGTTCGACACGGCCAAATCCTCGATCACGAACGTTTGGGTATCACGCACGAGCCGAGTTGTGACCTTGTGCAGGAAGTCCGCGCGCCGATCAGTGATCCGGGCGTGGACACGGGCGACCTTGACGCGGGCCTTGTCTCTGTTGCTGCTGCCCTTCTGCTTGCGGCACAAGGCGCGCTGTGCCTTCGCGAGCGCGGTTCGGTCCCGGCGCTCGTGCCGGGGGTTGCCGATCTTCTCCCCGGTCGACAGGACCAGCAGCTGATCGAGACCGACATCGATCCCCACCACCGCATCCGTGGTGGGCAACGGCCGCACGCCGGGATCCTCACACAGCAGGGACACGAACCACCGCCCGGCCGCGTCCCGAGACACAGTCACCGTCGAGGGCGCCACGCCCTCGGGCAGTGGCCGGGACCAGCGGATGTCCAGCGGCTCGGCCATCTTCGCCAGCATCAGCTCGCCGTCACGCCACCGGAACGCCGAACGCGTGTACTCAGCGCCGGCACGCGACTTCTTCCGCGACTTGAACCGCGGATACCGGGCACGCTTGGCGAAGAAGTTCGTGAACCCGGTCTGCAGATGCCGCAACGCCTGCTGCAGCGGCACTGCGGATACGTCGCCCAGGAACGCGAGTTCCTCAGTGCGTTTCCAGGCGGTCAGCAGCGCCGACGTGGCCATGTAGCCGACCCGTTCTCCGCGTTGCGTCCACGCTTCCGTTCGGACCTGCAGTGCCAAGTTGTAGACCTTGCGGACACACCCGAACGTGCGCGACAGCTCTTCTGCCTGTGTCTCGGTCGGATAGAAGCGGTACCGGAACGCCCGCTTCACTTGCCGATTCACAGCTCGCAACCTACTGAATCGCTGTGTGGCTCCAGGCGGTGGGCCTGTCCAGGTCCTGCTCCGCAGGGGTCCGATCTCTCCCCGCCCGGACGGACGGGGTCTCCTCGGAGGGCATCTAATGACCGAGCCGGTGCTGGACGTTCATCTCAAGCCGGAGGACGCCGCACACGCGCTACGTGCCGACGTTCGGGCCGGACTGACCGCGGACCCCAAGTGGGTCTCGCCGAAGTGGTTCTACGACGCCGTGGGCAGTGCGCTGTTCGAGGACATCACGAGGTTGCCCGAGTACTACCCGACCCGTGCCGAACGGGAGGTGCTCGCGGAGCGCGCGGGCGAGATCGCGGCGACGACGGGCGCGCATTCGCTGGTGGAGCTGGGTTCCGGCTCGTCGGAGAAGACGCGGCTGCTGCTCAGCGCGTTGCGCGAGCACGGGACGCTCAAGGAGTTCGTGCCGCAGGACGTGTCGGTGTCGGCGCTCACCGAGGCCGCGCACGCGATCATCGCGGACTACCCGGGCCTGCGGGTGCACGGCGTGGTCGGCGACTTCACGCAGCACCTGTCGTTGCTGCCCGGTGAGTCGCCGCGCGTGGTCGCGTTCCTGGGCGGCACGATCGGCAACCTCATCCCGGAGGAACGGGAGAAGTTCCTCCGCACGGTCCGCGACGTGCTGGATCCGGGGGAGTGGCTGCTGCTCGGCACGGACCTCGTCAAGGATCCGGCCACGCTGGTGCGCGCGTACGACGACGCGCAGGGCGTGACGGCGGAGTTCAACCGCAACGTGCTGAACGTGCTGAACCGCGAGGTGGGCGGAGACTTCGACGTCGAGGCGTTCGAGCACGTGGCGTTGTGGAACGCCGAGCAGGAGTGGATCGAGATGCGCCTGCGCGCCAAGCGGGCGATGAGCGTGACGCTCGCCGAGCTCGGCCTGGTCGTCGAGTTCCGCGAGGGCGAGGAACTGCGCACCGAGGTGTCGGCCAAGTTCCGCAGGGAGGGCGTGCGGCAGGAGCTGGAGGACGCCGGATTCTCGCTGCACCGCTGGTGGACCGACGCCGAGGGACGGTTCGCGGTCTCGCTAGCCCAAGCGGTGTAGCCCAGGTCACAACCCGACGATAGGCGGGTACTGGCGGCTCACCGTGAGTGGTGGGCTGGCTCGATGACTCCTGCATCAACGCGTGCCGTGCGCGTGGCGCTTGTCAGTGTCCTCGCGCTCGGCACCGTCATCACCGGTCTGGGCAGCGCGTCAGCCCAGCCCGAAGCCACCTCCGCCGTCAGACCCGCCGCGTGGGGGCCGTGCGCGGCGGACGTGCTCGCCGAGATCCCCGCCGCCGAACGCACGAAGGTCAGCTGTGCGGTCCAGACGGTGCCGGTCGACCACTCGCGTCCGCGCGGTGACTCGACCGGCGTCGTCATGATGAAGCGCCCCGCCGGCGACCCGGCGAAGAAGATCGGTTCGCTGTTCATCAACCCCGGCGGTCCCGGTGGCGCCGGGCTGATCTACAGCGCGTACGGCGGAAGCTTCTTCACGCCGGAGATCCTCGAGAAGTTCGACCTCATCGGCTTCGACCCGCGCGGTGTCGGCCGCAGCGCGCCGCTGCGCTGCTTCCGCACCCAGGAAGAGGCCGATGCGGTCAACGTCGGCTGGTACGCGCTGCCGATCACCAAGGACGAGATCGCCAGTTCCCTCCGGCAGTCCAAGGTCTACACGGACTACTGCAAGATCAACGCCGGTCCGCTGCTCAACCACATGTCGACGGAAGCGGTCGCACGCGACCTCGACATGATGCGCGAAGCCGTGGGGGACAGGCAGCTCACGTACGTCGGCTTCTCGTACGGCACGCTGCTCGGCGCGACCTACGCGAACATCTTCCCGCACCGGTCACGTGCCCTGGTGCTGGACGGCAACGTCGACCCGCAGCTGCGGCTGACCAACGGCGCGCAGTACGACCGTGAGCGCGCCCGCGGCTTCGAGATCGCGTTGGACGCGATGCTGAAGCGTTGCGACTCCGTCGGTGTCGAGCGGTGTGCGTTCGCCGGTGACGCGCGCAAGAAGTTCGATGACATCCGCGAGTCGTTGCGCAAGGGCCCCACGACGTTGCCCAACGGCACCCAGGTGACGCTGACCGGCTTGGTCGGGCGCACGGCGAGCAACCTGTACAGCCCGACCACGTTCAAGGCGCTGACGGCGTGGCTGCAGTCGATCCACGCCGCCCAGAATCCGTCCGCCTTGGGTGTTCAGTCCATTGTGGACGTTCCGATGCTGAACAACCTGGGCGGCAGGGCCGACGTCCGGGTGCTGCCGGAGACGCCGTACACGAGCGACGACTCTTACTACGCCGTCAACTGCATCGACAAGCCGTTCTCCCGCTCGAACCGCCACTGGGCCCGGACCGCGGACAGGTGGGAGCAGGAGTCGAGGACGTTCGGCCGCTACCAGGCCGCGTCCGACCTGCTGACCTGCCCGACGTGGCCGGACCGCAACCCGGACCGCTGGATCGGCCCGTGGAACCGCCACACCAGGAACCCGATCGTCGTGGTGGGCAACTACTACGACCCGGCGACGCAGTACCTGTTCTCGGAGCGCATGGCCAAGCAACTCGGCAACGCGCGCCTGATCAGCGTCGACGCGTTCGGTCACTGCATCCTCGGTGACTCGGCCGGCGCCGACGCGGCGGTGACGAGGTACCTCGTCGACCTCACCGCCCCCGCGAACGGTCAGGTCTTCCAGCCGAACGCCCAACCGTTCTAGTGGTGTGGCCCGGAAGGTTGCCGGGGGAATTCGCGTTCAGACGCCGCGAGGTGCCCTGCTGAGCGTGGATTACCTCGCCGACGTTCCGGGTCGCGCCACTAGTGTCGTGCGCCGGAAATTCGCCTGCAAAAGCGTGCGAGTGACTCGAGGATCTCTTCGGCGGTCTTGGTCCAGAGGAACGGCCGGGGATGGGTGTTCCAGTCGGCGATCCAGGCCCGGACGTCCTTCTCGAGTGCTTGCACGCTCTTGTGGGCGCCGCGTTTGATCTTCTGCTCGGCCAGGAACCCGAACCAGCGTTCGACCTGGTTGATCCACGAGGATCCGGTCGGGGTGAAGTGCATGTGGAACCGCGGATGCTTCGCCAGCCAGGCCTTGATCGCCGCGGTCTTGTGCGTGCCGTAGTTGTCGCAGACCAGATGCACGTCCAGCCCGGCGGGCACGGTCTTGTCGATC
>NZ_FNET01000009.1 GCF_900100275.1 Lentzea albidocapillata subsp. violacea | reverse complement strand
CGCCTGCGCTACTGCCCACGCACCCAGGCCTACCTGCAACGACGCACCGAACAAGGCCTCACCAAACGCGACATCATCCGCTGCCTCAAGCGCTATATCCTCCGCGAAGCCCACACAGCGATCATGAAAGACCTCGCACTCACTGCTTGACATCTATAGGAGCGTCAGGCAGCCGCCCAAAGCAACAGGCGTGCCATCTACCTACGCACGGCGTGGACCCCCTGATCAGATTGCCGGGGGTCTGGGGGCAGCGCCCCCAGGGAAAGCACGCAACCGCAAGCCCGCCCGCAACCAAACCACCCACAAAACCCGCGACCCCTACTTACTCTTAGAAACACCCTGATAATCATTGGTGACAATCAAAATGATCCCAGCAGCAGAAGACTGGATCCCATCGAACCGAGGCTCAACCCGAGCCCGCAACACCGAGGCCAGCTCCTTGGCAGAAGCCTCCTCATCAGTCCCGGGCCGGAAGTAAACGGTGGTGGTGGGAATGGTCCCACCGGAGTAGTTCCCAGTCCCCTCAACCGTCCACCCACTGGCCCGAACCTCATCAGAGGCCCTGGATGCCAACCCGGTGATAGTAGAGTTGTTGTAAATCCGAACCGGAGCCTTAACCGTCCCAGGCTGGGTAACAGGCGGAGGCGGCACAACAGAAGAAGCCGGCACAGTAGGCGAAGCCGAGGTAGTGCCAACAGCAGAAGACGACACAGGCGGCTCAGAAGAGGCCTGCGCGGAAGCGGAAGTAGTAGCCACGGAAGGAGGCGTTGTGGAGGCCCCTCCGGCAACAGGGGGTGTGTCAGAAGACCCCCCGCTGAAAAGGCTGACAACGCCGATCACCAACGCGACGGCGGCGACGCCGAGCAGGGCGAAGCCGGCGGCCTTGGCCGGACGGGACGGGCTTGCGGACTCGGGGGAGGTCATCGGTCCTCGGTGCTCCTGGCGCGGGCGCGAACCCTTTGGCGGCCTGTCCGGACGCCGCGCAGCCGTTTGACGAGCATCGGATCGGCAGCCAGGGCGGCTTCGGATTCAACGAGCGCGTTGAGCAGCTGGTAGTAGCGGGTCGCGGACATGTCGAACAGTTCCCTGATGGCCTGTTCCTTGGATCCCGAGTACTTCCACCACTGACGCTCGAACGCGAGCATCGTGCGTTCGCGGCTGGTCAGCCCGTCAGCAGAGGTGAGCGTCTCGGCGTGATCCATCTGGCTCCCCACGGTAGCCACACCATCTCAGGTGCGGGCAATTCAATCACGTGATCGTTCCAACCTACCGCGCGACACCGACAGTTTTGGACCGCATAAAGTTCAGCCATGGCCGTCCACCGCATCCGCATCGCCGGCGACCCCGTGCTCCACAACCCGACGCGCGAGGTCACCGAGTTCGACACCGGGCTGAAGACCCTCGCCGACGACATGTTCGAGACGATGGCAGCGGCTCGCGGAGTGGGGCTCGCGGCCAACCAGATCGGCGTCGACCTGCGGATTTTCGTCTACGACTGCCCGGACGACGAGGGTGTCCAGCACCGCGGTGCGATCGTGAACCCCACGCTGGAGACCTCCGGGGTCCCGGAGACCATGCCGGACCCGGACGACGACTTCGAGGGCTGCCTGAGCGTGCCCGGCGAGGCGTACCCGACCGGACGCGCCCACTGGGCGAAGGTGACCGGCCAGGACCTCGACGGGCAGCCGTTCGAGGTCGAGGGCACCGGCTTCTTCGCGCGCTGCCTGCAGCACGAGACCGACCACCTCAACGGCTTCCTCTACACCGACCGCCTGATCGGCCGGTACCGGAAGGAAGCCAAGCGGATGCTGCGCGACAACGAGTGGAACCAGCCGGGCCTCTCGTGGGACCCGACCGATCCCGCGAACTTCGACGAGGACGACGAGGACTAGGACTCAGGACTGGGGCCGGAGCACCGACTCCACCTGTGCCAGCTCGTCCACCGTCAAAGCACCGAACTCCAAAGCACCCGCGTTCTCCTCGACCTGAGCCACCGTCCGGACGCCCGGAATCGGCACCAGGCGGGGAGAACGCGCCCAGAACCACGCCAGCGCACCCTGCACCAACGTCCGGCCACCCGACGTCAGCACGTCACGAACGGCCTCACGGGCCGCGAAGTACTCCGGTGACGGCCGGCCGTCGACGAAGAACCGCAGCCAGGACGGGTTCGTGACGCGCACGTCGTCCGCAGGCAACTCCGGGAACGTCTCCCGCGCCAGCAGTCCCATCGCCAACGGCCTCCGGCACAGCACCGCGAAGTCGCCCGCGTACATCGCGGGGTTGTCGAACAGCAGGTTGATGTCGGCCTGCGCCGCGATCCCGTGCTCGCCCTCGCAGAAGAACCGCGCCCGCTCGACGTCGTCGGTGCTCCACCCGTAGGCACGGATCTTGCCGGCCGCGACCAGCGCCTCGCACTCGTCGCGCAGCAGCGCCGCCTCCTCCAGTCCCAGGTCGCCCACGTGCAGCTGGTAGAGGTCGATCCGGTCGGTGCCCAGCCGCCGCAACGACCCCTCGACGGCGCGGCGCAGGTACTCGACCGACCCCTCGTTCCCGGTCATCCGCCTCGACGAGGCGTCGAAACCGCAGCCCCACTTCGTGGCGATCAACACCTGGTCACGCACGTCCGCAAGCGCTTGCCTCACCACGGTCTCCGCGTGCCCGCAGCCGTAGACGTCCGCGGTGTCGAACAGCGTCACGCCCAACTCCACCGCCCGGCGCAACGCCTTGACCGACTCGCCGTCGTCAGCCGGTCCCCAGCCGACCGGCAGGCCGTCCGGGCCGGAGAACGGTCCACCCATGGCCCACGTGCCGAATCCCAGCTTGCCCAGTTCCAAGGTCATGGGCCTACCGAACATCCTGGAGCGCGCTCCAGGTCAAGAAACAAGTTGCTCGTGTCGGCGACCATCAACGCATGCCCATCGACAACATCGTCGCCTTCGTCGCGGCCTCGTTCCTCATCGCACTGTCGCCCGGACCTGGCACGGCCATGGTCCTGCGACAGTCGGTGCACGGGCGAAAAGCCGCACTGGCGACGGTGTTCGGCATGGAGGTCGGCGTCGCCTGCTGGGCCGTCGCCGCCGCCCTGGGCCTGAGCGTCCTGCTCACCGCGTCCGAGATCGCCTTCCACGCGCTCCGGATCGCGGGAGCCCTCTTCCTGATCTACCTGGGCATCAAGGCCCTGATCAGCAGGAGCCTGCCCGACGCCGCGCCGCCGCCGGCCAGCCAGGCGTTCCGCAGCGGCCTGGTCGTGAACCTGGTCAACCCGAAGCTCGGCGTGTTCGCGATCTCGTTCCTACCGCAGTTCGTGCCTGCCGGGGAGGCCGGCCAGGGGGTTCTGCTCTTCCTCGCCATCGGCTGGGTGCTGATCGACACCGTCTGGTACCTGATCATCGTCTCGATCCTGCACACGATCAGGGGCTGGCTCGGCCGGCCGCGCGTCCGTCCCGCGCTCGAGAAGCTGTCGGGCGGCGTGCTGCTGGCGCTCGGAATCCGGCTGGTACTCGACCCGCGTTGAGATCGGGTTGCCGCGGCGCCAGAAGAGCTCCGGCAACCCGGCCAGCTCACCGAAGGTGTGGCAGGCGGCCATCGACGCGTAGCCGCCGGCCAGCACGTGCGCGCGGATCCGGTCCAGACGGCCGAACTCGATCACCTCACCGGCGATCAGGAACGGCAGCACCAGCTGCCAGGCCTGCACGACGGCCGGACGACGCCGGTGAGGTGCGCGCAGGGCCGCGCGGGCGACTCGCAGCAAGTGCTCGTTCGCGCTCATCGTGTACGGGTGCGCCGCGTGATCCCAGCTCCACCGGCGCTCCTCGGTGACCGCGCACCGCACGCACTCGACCGGCCCGGTGCCCAGTTCGGCTCCGCAGCGTGAGCACGCCAGCAGCGTCATCGCCCAGTCGACGCACGTCCACGGGTACTGGCCGACGTCCGCGGAGGTGACCAGTTCGGCCAGCTCGCGGTCCGCCAGCTGGGACGACGTGCGCAGCGCCTCCCAGTCCGCGAGCCAGAACTGGTCGAGCAGTTCCGCGCAGAAGCCGCAGTCGGGGTAGCCGCGACCTGCGAGTTCCCCGCAGGAAGGGCATGCCGAGACCACGGCGGGGCGCTGACCGCGACGCGCGCCGGGCGGGAACGGCTGGTGATCAGCCACGAGGAAGAGATTAGGGGCAAACGACGCCCTTGGCAGCTACGGCGCGCTCTGACTATGGTCGGTTCTCGACAACTCAACACAACGCGGGAGCTCGCGCCAAAGCGGGCTGAGAGGGTGACTGGCAGTAGTGCCGGCGTCACCGACCGCCTGAACCTGACCGGGTAATGCCGGCGTAGGGAGGAATGTCGTGACGGCACTTGACGACCGTTCGGTCAAGCCCAGTGTGACCACCGGCCCGATCTCTGGGTCTCGCAAGGTGTACCGCGATGGTGTGCCTTTTCGCAGGGTGGAACTGACCAACGGCGAACATGTCGATCTGTACGACACTTCCGGTCCGTATACCGACGACAACGCGACCATCGACGTCCACAGTGGACTTCCTGACCTGAGGTCGGGGTGGATCGCCGAACGGGAACCGATCAACGGAGCTGTCAGTCAGCTCGCGTACGCGAAGGCCGGGATCATCACCCCGGAGATGCGCTACATCGCGGTGCGAGAGAACCTCGACGCGGAGTTCGTGCGCGAGGAGGTGGCCATCGGGCGTGCGGTCATTCCGTTGAACCGCAAGCACCCCGAGGCCGAGCCGATGATCATCGGCAAGAAGTTCCTCGTGAAGATCAACGCCAACATCGGCAACTCCGCGGTGTCGTCGTCGATCGAGGACGAGGTCGACAAGATGGTGTGGGCGTCCCGCTGGGGTGCCGACACGATCATGGACCTCTCCACCGGCAAACGGATCCACGAGACGCGCGAGTGGATCCTGCGCAACTCGCCCGTGCCGATCGGCACCGTGCCGATCTACCAGGCACTGGAGAAGGTGAACGGCGACCCGGCGGCGCTGTCGTGGGAGGTCTACCGCGACACCGTGATCGAGCAGGCCGAGCAGGGCGTCGACTACATGACCGTGCACGCGGGCGTGCTGCTGCGGTACGTGCCGCTGACGGCCAAGCGCGTCACGGGCATCGTCTCGCGCGGTGGGGCGATCATGGCCGCGTGGTGCCTCGCGCACCACAAGGAGAGCTTCCTCTACACGCACTTCGAGGAACTCTGCGACATCCTGCGCACCTACGACGTGACGTTCTCGCTGGGCGACGGGCTGCGGCCGGGTTCCATCGCGGACGCCAACGACGAGGCGCAGTTCGCCGAGCTCAGGACCCTCGGCGAGCTCACGCACATCGCACGCGCCCGTGACGTCCAGGTCATGATCGAGGGCCCCGGCCACGTGCCGATGCACAAGATCGCCGAGAACGTCCGGCTCGAGGAGGAGTGGTGCGGCGAGGCGCCGTTCTACACCCTCGGGCCGCTGGCCACGGACATCGCGCCGGCGTACGACCACATCACGTCCGCGATCGGCGCGGCGCAGATCGGCTGGCTGGGCACCGCGATGCTCTGCTACGTCACGCCGAAGGAGCACCTGGGTCTGCCGAACCGCGACGACGTGAAGATCGGCGTGATCACGTACAAGATCGCGGCGCACAGTGCGGACCTCGCCAAGGGCCACCCCGGCGTCCAGGACTGGGACGACGCGTTGTCCAAGGCGCGCTTCGAGTTCCGCTGGGAGGACCAGTTCAACCTGTCGCTCGACCCGGACACCGCGCGCTCGTTCCACGACGAGACGCTCCCCGCGGAACCGGCGAAGACGGCACACTTCTGCTCGATGTGCGGGCCGAAGTTCTGCTCCATGAAGATCACGCAGGACGTGCGGCGCTACGCCGAGGAACGCGGACTGTCCACAGTGGAGGCGATCGAGGCGGGCATGGCGGAGAAGTCCGACGAGTTCGTCGACACGGGCAAGAAGGTCTATCTCCCGGTCGTGGAGACTTCGTGACCGAACCACCACCCAGGGTCCTCACCATCGCCGGAAGCGATTCCGGCGGTGGTGCGGGTATCCAGGCCGACCTCCGCACGCTCTTCGCGTGCGGAGTGCACGGCTGCGTCGCGCTGACGGCCGTGACGGTCCAGAACTCTTTGGGCGTCACGGGAGTCTCGGAGATCCCGGCGGACGTCGTCGCGGCGCAGATCATCTCGGTCGCCGAGGACATCGGTGTGCAGGCCGCGAAGACCGGCATGCTCGCGTCGGCGGCGATCATCGAGGCCATCACACCGGCCCTGGACCGCGTCGGCATCGGCTCGGGCAGGACGCCGTTCGTCGTCGACCCGGTCTCGGCGTCCATGCACGGCAACCAACTCCTCGCCGACAACGCCCTGGACGCGTTGCGCGGCCTGCTGTTCCCGCGCGCGACGCTGGTGACGCCGAACCTCGACGAGGTGCGGCTGATCACCGGCATCGAGGTGAAGGACCGCGTGGACCAGCGCGTGGCGGCGGAGGCGTTGCACGCCCTGGGTCCGGAGTGGGTGCTCGTGAAGGGCGGCCACATGTGGGACGACCCGGAGTGCCTCGACCTGCTCTACGACGGCCGCGAGTTCATCGAACTGCCCGGCCCGCGCTACGACACCGAGAACACGCACGGCAGCGGCGACACTTTGGCGTCGTCGATCAGCTCTGCGCTCGCTCGTGGTGCTTCGGTGCCGGAGGCCGTGCGGTTCGGCAAGGACTTCATCGTTCGGTCGGTCGCGGCGTCCTACCCGCTGGGTGGCGGCGTCGGCCCGGTGTCGCCGTTCTGGAAGCTCGACAGGTAGCGAGCGCCACCAGGCGCTACCTCGTCCTCGTTGCCGTGCCTGGGAGTCCAAGGTGACCAGGTTGCCTGGTGAACGGGAAGCCCAGCTTCTCGAAGATGGCGAACCACGCGCGGATCGTCGTCCACGATCATGACGACTGTGTGGCGGTACTGGAGTTCCTGGATCCGTTCGAGCTTGACCACCCGAGCCGGCCGCTTGTCGCCCTCGCGCTGCATCAGCAACGCGCCGGGCGGCAAGCCCTGCTCGGCAAGCCATCGCCGGGTGAGTTCCATGATCCGTGCAGGCCTGCCGGTCAGCCAGACGATGTCGTGATCGGCGGCCAGCTTGTGGGCGAGTTCGGCACCCTGCGGCAGTACTTCGTCATCACCGGCGGCGTCGAAGAAGTCCGCCCACTTGCTGGGTGAGTCCGAGTCGAGCAGGTGAAGCCGGTGCCGGACATCGGCCACGGTTCCATCGATGTCCAGGACCGCTACAGGGCGACTCACGCGGTAACGACCAACTTCTCGGTGAACAGCGTGTCAGCGTCGACGAGCTGCCGTCGGCCGATGAACCGACCGGTGACCAGCAGCCCTGCCTCGTGCGGCTCCTCTCCCGCGTGGCTGTAGACCGCATCCGTGATCACCCAAGGCGTCAGACCGCGTTCGAAGGCATCGCAGGCCGTCTTGAGAACGCACGACTCGGTGGCGATGCCGACGATCACGATGTCGGTCCAACCGTGATCAGCGACGACCGCGGTGCCCTCATCGGTGAACAAGGAGTAGATCGGCTTGTCGAGGACTCCGACTGCTCGCTGCGATGCTTCGACCAGATCGCCGACGATGTCGATCTCCGGAGGTTTCTGCATCCGTGACCAGTGGATCAGCCGTTCGTACGGTGACTCCGGATAGTTGACGAACCTGGTGAACAGGGTCGCTCCACCCAACTGCTCCCAGCGCCGCACCACATCAGCGACACGAGGCACGATGGGCGCCGACTTGCTGGACACGAAGCCGTTCTGCACGTCGACTACCACCAGGACGCTCTTGACCAGATCCACTGCTTCATTCTCCGTCCACGTCGCGCAACAACTCCAGCGCGGTGGTCAGGTGCTTTCCCAGCTCGCTGGTTTCCAGCACCGCGCTGCGCATGGAGGCGTGCTGAGCCGTTTCCTGCGGTCTGGTGACAGTCAGGCGAGACCTGACAGCCCGAACCCAGCGCCACCCGTACTCAGCAGGAACAACGGGATCATGTCCTTGTTCAACCTGTTCGTGCACGTGATGGCAGTAGGACCACAACGCCTGCACCAGCAGCTCGCACTCGATCAGATCGGATACCTGCAGGGCACGCCCTGGGGCTTGCGGGTAGTAGCTGAGGCCGGCCCAACTGGCACACCCGATGGACAAACCACCGACCCCGAACTCGTCGATCCGTCCATCGTGGAATCCGTCCCGCAGCAGCGCCTGCTCAACCAACTCAGCGTGGTGAAGCGATGGTCCAGCGTCATCGGTTCCCCGATCGAGCAACACTCGCGGCATGCTCAGCAACCGAAGCGCGATCGTCAGTTCACGACCTCTCCACGGCGGCTCGTGCACCCAATATGCGGACAACACGTAGTGCGCCACCGGGATCTCGGACCCGGTGGCCTCGCGGAGCCAGTCGGTCGCCCACTGGCGAGCATCGCGATAGGTCTGTCGCCGCCAGACCGCGAGACTGGCGATGTTCGGCACGGAGAGATCCTCCGCCAGGTGAAAGACCCCTACGCCCCAAGGAAAGGCGTACAGCGTGCAAACCCCTGCGGGATGTTCGACCTGCCCGACGTGGCAGCCCGCCCACTGCACAGCACCGGGTGCGAGGCGCGCTGCCTCGATGAGAACAGGGAGCAACTCGGACCCGAGGTACACGGGTACGAACTTGTGACTGGTGAGCCCACACGACCCGTCGGCCTGGACATCTCCGCTGAGAGTGCCGAACAGGTCGTGTGAGTTGGTCTCGAACGCAGCGCAGTAGAGCCGGATGTAGACCTCGTCTCTAACAGCGGCACGACCTGTCTCGTGGCGGTAGATGGCCTTTGTCATGGCGCTCAACTCCGGCGTCGGAAGATCCAGAAGCCGACCGAGCCTCTCGAACTCCCTCGCGAGTCGCTCTCGTCCCCACCCTTTGGCCTGACGCCGGGCGATCAGCACGATGTTGGGCGTGGCCCGCTTTCCCTCACTGGTCACACCGGCCTCGCTGGACATCGCCCATGTCCTCCCATGTCCGTCGTTGTCGTCTGCCATCGCCATGTCAGCCTGTCGATGCTTCAACTGTGACCGAACGTATTGCATCCGCGCTGGATGGGCTGTCCCCTGGAGGGCTGGCGCTCAAGCGACACCTTCTCGCTCGGCTTCTCGACAGCGCACCGGAGTCGTTGACGGCCACACAAGCCGCTCGCGGCGGACCTCGACGCACTTTCGCATCTGTCTGGTACGCGTTGAAAGCGCTCCAGCGCGTAGGTGTGGTGACGCATGAGGATGTGGAAAACAGGGCTGCCCACTACCGGCTGACGGTAGGCACCGAAAACGTCGTTCGAGCTTTCCTCGCGAATGAACAGAACGGTGAAACGCGTCCGATAGCGCCTCTACCTGGTCTGCCGCGTTACCAGCGAGTCCTCAAGGTCCTGCACGACGAGCCCCGGCAATCCTTCACCGTGGCCGAACTGTGCGACAAGATCCGCCGCAAGGACGTCGCCGTACGCCGGAGTGTGCAAGACCTCTACGAAGCCGGCTACGTCACACGCGACCTACCGGACCAGGAGACAGCCGGTCGTCCCCACTTCCACTATCGGCTGAACCCACACGCGGCAGAGCAGGCTTCTGCGCTGCTGTTCGGAGTGGTCGGGGGCACGTGACGTCACTCGGTGAGGTCATCGCGGTAGTGGTCCAGGCACTGAACCAAGTCTCGAACGCTTCACTTCAGCTGGCATCAGCCGAGTCGCTGTGGATCGATGCGGCCGAGCAACTGGCCAGCGCGTTGGTCGGGTCGGAGATGACTGAGGCGGGAGAACTGGCTCAGCTGGACAACCTCGTGCGCGAGCGGTTCGCCGTGGTGTCGGACGAACTGATCGGCCTTGCCGAACGGCTGGAGGGGCACCTCGCCCAACTGTCCGGAGACCACTCCGGCTCGGTGAAGCCAGCGCTCCTCCAAGGCGTACTTGCACGAGACGGATCGCGTTACCCGGTCGACTCAGGCTGGTGTGCGGACTTGCTGCCACCACGGGTGATCGAGCGCACCAACCGCAAGACCGTCGGATACGTCTCTGGAGCACCCGGAAAGTTCGTGTCCGGCGAAGACGACACATGGACTCCCGAGATCGTGCGAAGAATGCACGAGCTTGGCATCGGCTCGCTGAGGAGCCGCCGGTTCCTCAGCGCACATGTCGAGATGAAGGTCGCCACGATGATGGTGATGCAAGGACTACGCCGCTGCGACGTGACCATCAACCACGTCCCATGCCGCTCCGGCCTGCGCCAGTCAACCGGATGTCACGACGTGCTCAGGCCGTACCTGCCGAAGGGGTATACGTTGGTCGTTCACGGCACCACTCAGCAGGGACAGCCGTATTCACAAACCTATGAGGGACAGGCATGACAGCGTTGTCCGTGCTGCAGCGGCAAGAGGTCTACGCGGTCGAGGTGTCCGACATCGACGAGTTGATCTCCGACATGAGTGAGTTCGTCCGGCAGGCCGAAACCAACTCCAGCGGGTTCGTGTGGTTCTTCCAGAACTCTCCGGACGAGGCTGTTCCCAGCCTGGTCGTGGGCATGCGGCGTGACCGGGGTGCGCTGATGTGGTGCGAGCAGGATGAAGGATTCGTGCCCGTTGCCGGCGCCAACTTGGACCATGCTGACTACTTCACCTGGGACAGCCACCACTTCTGTTTCCCGCCAGGCAGCGAGGTGCAGATCAACCTGGTTCATGAGGCCGTGCAGGAGTACGTGCGCACCGGCCAGCGACCTGCATGTGTCGAGTGGAGGCTCGACGAGGAAAGCTGAACCGGCACGACACCGGTTCAGCAACCGACTACTTCGGCTCCTCGCCCACCAGCGTCTCCAGCGCGTCGAGAGCGCCCACCAGGGCCGAGATGTGCTCCGGCGTGAGCTGTTCGATCCGCCGCTGCAACTCGCGCACCCGCGCGGACCGCACGCCGGACACCATCGTCTCGCCCTCGGGCGTGGGGGTGGCGAGCCAGGCGCGGCCGTCCTGCGGGTCGGGTTCGCGCTTCACGTACCCGGCCTCGACCAGTGCGGCGACGATGCGCGACAACGTCGGGGGTGCCACGCCCTCCTTGTTCGCCAGGTCTCCCAGGCGCATGGGGCCACAGCGCGCGAGGGTGGCCAGCGCGGAGACCGCGCCCGGGCCGAGTCCGGGGGAACCGGTGCGTCGCAGCAACCGGGCCAGCCGGCCGATCGCCAGGTACAGACGCGCGGTCGCGTCCTCGACCTCGGCGTCAATGGGGGCCGTCACGGCTAGTCGTCCTCCTCGGCGGATTTCAGGTAGTGCTCAATCATCCCCCAACACGTGAGTACACAAGGTAGCGACTCAGAGACCCGGCGAAGATGCTTGGGCCCAAAAGCGCTGCGGAATTCGTCCGGCCAGCCTTGCCAGCCGTCCGCCCTCGACCGCACAACGCATGGCGGCGCCCATCCGTTCCGGGTCCTGGGCTCGGGTGACCGCGGTCGCCAGCAACACCGCTGAACAGCCGAGTTCCATCGCCAGGGCCGCGTCCGAGGCCGTGCCGATGCCCGCGTCCAGAACTACTGGAACAGAAGCACGGGAAGTGATCAGCTCGATGTTGTGCGGGTTGCGGATGCCTAGACCCGTGCCGATGGGAGAGCCCAGCGGCATGACCGTCGCGCACCCGATGTCCTGGAGCTTCAACGCCAGCACCGGATCGTCGCTGGTGTAGGGCAGGACGACGAAGCCGTCGTGCACCAGCCGTTCGGCCGCGTCGAGCAGCTCGACCGGGTCCGGCAGCAGGGTCTCCTCGTCGTGCACGACTTCGAGCTTGACCCAGTTCGTCTCCAGCGCCTCACGCGCCAACTGGGCCGTCAGCACGGCCTCGGCGGACGTGCGGCATCCCGCCGTGTTCGGCAGGACCTCGATTCCAAGGCGCCGCAACAACTCCAGCACGCCGGTCTGACCAGCGGCGTCGACGCGGCGCATCGCCACGGTGGTCAGCTCGGTGCCGGACGCGACCAGGGCCCGTTCCAGCACCGAGAGGTTCGCGGCACCACCGGTGCCGGTGATGAGCCTGGACCGGAACTCCCGGCCCGCGATGATCAGCGGATCGTCCACGTCAGCCTCCCTGGACCGCGGTCAGCACCTCGACCACGCCGCCGTCCGGCACGATCGTCCTGTCCCACAACGCCCTCGGCACCACGGCACCGTCGAGCGCGACGGCCACGCCCTTGTCGGGTGCTCCCACCAGCGTCACGACCGCGGCCACCGACGTGCCCTCGGCCAAGTCACGGGAAGTCCCGTTCACCTGTGCCTTCACGAACTTCCTCCCTCGATCAGCTCGACCACGAGACGAGCGGTGTGCGGGGCCAGCAAGAGGCCGTTGCGGTGGTGGCCGGTCGCGGCGATGACGCCCGGTTCGAGCCAGCGCACGATCGGGACGTTGTCCGGGCTGCCCGCGCGGAACCCGACGGCGGCCTCGGTCAGCGCGTACTCGGCGATGCCCGGCAGCACGGTTTCCGCGTCCCGCAACAGGTCTCGCACGCCCGCGACGGACACGTCGGTGTCGAACCCTGCCTCGTACTGGGTCGCGCCGACGACCACGCCGCCCTTGCGCGGCACCAGGTATATGGATCGGCCGTGGACCGAGCCGCGGATCGTTCGTGACGGTGGCGGCAGCGCCCCAGGACGGTGGGTGAGGCGCAGGATCTCGCCCTTCACCGGGCGGATCACGTTCTTCAGCGCCGGGTGCAGCTCGCCACTCCAGGCGCCTGCGGCGATCACCGTGACCTTGGCGTCCACATCGGACTGGAAGGTCACGCCCTCCTCGGCGCACGCCTTGTGCAGCGCGGAAAGCAGCTCGCGGTTGTCGACGGCCAGATCTCCGGCGACGAGCATCCCGCCGCGCACGGCAGGCCCGAGGGTGGGCTCGAGTTGTCGGATCGCCCGATTGTTCAACAATCCTACACTCGGATCGTTGAACAATCCTGCAATTCTACGAAGGTCGTCGAGGTCGCCGGGCGAGACACCCACGACCATCGTTCCATTGTTGAACAATCCTACGTTCAGCGAGGCGGCGAACTCCGGCCACATCGCCAACGCCTCAACACCCTGCGCGGTAACGGTTTCCTCACCCGGCCAGGCCTCGCTGACCGGCGCGAGCATGCCGCCCGCGACCCGCGAGCCCGCATGCGGCGAACCGAGATCGCACAACGACACCGAGAACCCGGCACGCGCCGCGAACAAGGCCACGGACAGCCCGATGACACCGCCACCCCGGACGGCCACTTCCACACTGCTCAAGGCATTCACGCTCCCTGCGCCGGCATGACCCGGATCAGGTTCGACGGTCGGAGCGAACCACGCTCCCTCTCAGCCCGGTGTTCTCCAGGCTCCCGTGCGGACCGACTTCAACATAACGGTTAACGTGCGTGCGTGCCAGGACTCGACGGAAACCTGATCAGGCAACGACTCGCCGACGCGACCCTCTACCTCTGCACGCCGAACCGGCCTGATCTGGCCGAGTTCGCGAACGAGGCACTCGCGGGCGGCGTCGACATCATCCAGTTGCGGGACAAGTCACTGGAGGCGAAGCAGGAGATCGAGGCGATCGAGGTCCTCGCCGAGGCCACCGAACGCCACGGCAGGCTGCTCGCCGTCAACGACCGCGCGGACATCGCGCACGCCGTACAAGCCGATGTGCTGCACCTCGGCCAGGACGACCTGCCCGTCGCGCTCGCCCGCCGGATCGTCGGCGACGAGGTGGTGATCGGCCGGTCCACGCACGACGTCGCCCAGATGACCGAGGCGGCCGCGGAACCCGGCGTCGACTACTTCTGCACCGGCCCGTGCTGGCCGACGCCGACCAAGCCGGGCCGTCCGGCACCGGGACTCGACCTCGTCCGCGCCACGAGGACCGACCGGCCGTGGTTCGCGATCGGCGGCATCGACCTCACGAACCTCCACGAAGTGAAAGCCGCCGGAGCCACCCGAGTGGTCGTCGTCCGGGCCATCACCGACGCCGAGGACCCCCGCAAGGCCGCCGAGTCGTTCAAAACTGAACTTACTAGTTGAAATTTGAACTAATAGGCGTACTCTCGAAGACGTGAGCGCACCTGTGCTGTACCTGAGCCACGGGGCTCCCCCGCTGGCTGACGACGAGACGTGGACCAGAGAGCTCAAGGACTGGTCCGCCACCCTCCCGCGCCCGGAGGCCGTGCTCATGGTCTCCGCGCACTGGGAGGAGGCGCCGACCACCATCGGCGCGACGACGACCGTGCCGCTGGTCTACGACTTCTGGGGCTTCCCGCAGCGCTACTACGAGGTCACCTACGAGGCGCCGGGCGCACCCGAGCTCGCGAACGACGTGCGCAAGCTCCTCGGCGGCCATGTCGAGCAGGACGAACAGCGCGGGCTCGACCACGGCGCCTATGTGCCGTTGAAGGAGATGTTCCCGGACGCTGACGTGCCGGTGCTGCAGATGTCGATGCCCACGCTCGACCCGCGCGAGCTGCACGAGATCGGCCGCAAGCTCGCGCCGCTGCGGGACCGCAACGTCCTGATCGTCGGCAGCGGGTTCATGACGCACAACCTGAGCTGCGTGAACTTCCCCGCCGGACCGGACTACGAGCCGCCGTCGTGGTCGAAGGAGTTCGACGACTGGGCGGACCAGCAGCTCGCGAACGGCGACGTCGACGCGCTGCTCGACTTCCAGCTGAAGGCACCGGCCGCCGGCATCGCACATCCGAGGACTGAGCACTTCGCGCCGCTGTTCGTGGCCCTGGGCGCGGCGAGCGACGAGAAAGCCCGTACCAGCGTTGAAGGCTTCTGGTACGGGCTCTCGAAACGGTCTGTTCAGTTCAGCTAGATCAGCCGCGCGTGAGGGTCAGGCCGTAGCGCGACAGGATCGGGTTGAGCGGCTGGAAGAACGTGGTGCCACCGGTCCGGCAGTTGCCGGAACCGCCGGACGTCACGCCCTGGGCCTGGCCGAAGCCGGAGCCCGCCACCCACGAACCACCCGAGTCGCCACCCTCGGCGCAGGCGTTGGTGCGGGTGAGGCCCCGGACCGAGCCCTGCGGGTAGTTCACGGTCTGGTTCTTGGCCTGGACGGTGCCGCAGCGCCACCCGGTCGTCGAACCGGACCGGCAGATCTGCGCGCCGACGGCGGCCTCGGTGTTGCCGCGCACGATGACGTTCGCGCCGCCGTAGCGGTTGACCCACGGCCGCGGCGTCCAGTTCGCGTTCGTGCGGACGTGCGCGTAGTCGTTGCCCGGGAACACCGAGCCGGCGAACGTGCCCTGTGCGACGCGGTTGTAACCGGACACAGCGGTGCCCGTGCGGCCACAGTGACCTGCGGTGACGTAACCACCGGACACGGAGAAGCCGAGCGAGCAACGGCCGCCGCCCATGTAGATGGCGTCACCGCCGCGCAGGTCGTACAGCGGGGTCGGGCTCTCGGTCACCTCGGCGACGCGGACCGAACCGCTGATCGACTTGGCGGTCGCGATCCACTGGTCCGCGGCCGCGTCGCGCACGTTCTTGTTGACCTCGACGACGACGCTGTTCGACTGCTCGTCGACGCGCCAGCTCGTGATCGCCGAAGGGGCGTTCATGAGGTCCAGGACCGACTTGGTGCCGGTCAGCTGGGAGAGCGAGTTCGTGACGACCTTGGTGTCCGCGCCGGTCACGGAGAGTCCCGGCCTGGTCACCGCCACCGTCAGTCTGCCGCTCGCCTGGTCGATCCAGGCTCCGCCGAACGCGTCGCCCAGGGAGGCCTTCGCGGACTCCGCGACTTGGCCTGACTGGGCGTCATTGGCCAACCGGACGCGTGCCTGGTCAGCGTTCAGGCCCAAATCACGCTGGACCGCTTGGAGCAATTCGGCCGGGTAGCTCTCCGTATCGGAACCGGATCCGGTGACCGGTGCGGCAGGGGCGCCAAACGCCGGTACGCTGAGAGCAGTGACGACTCCGGTGGCGAGAATCAGGGCACCGGTTACACGGGCCGCACTCGTGCGGTTCATCAGACGTCTCCCTCACTTTCGGGTGCAGGGGTACCCGAGAGATCGGTTGCAGGGACCTCTCTCGGGGGCTCTAGGGGGACGGGTGGTGGGGCGGCGGCAGGGGTCGCCCCACCCCTCCCGTCCACAGTTGCCTCTCTAATCCGGTGCAGGCGCTGTGTCCTCCACCGAAGGCGCCGGGCTCAAGCGGACGTGCCACGAGCCTCATTGCGCCTCCTCCCGGTCTCTTTCGGACCGAATCATTTCGCCCGTTCGAGTGAAGTTGCGGACCTATCGGCTATGACGCCCCACCTCGAACGTGAACGAAGTGTGTCACAGCTCACGACGGATCAACTCCAGCGCGTAGCAATTGACAGTTAACTGTCGCTCAACGTAGTGACGTGATCACCCAATGGGGTCGGAGGTCGACGGCGGCGTCGAGCTGTCCGTCGGCTGTCGCGATCCTGTCGTCGACGAGGGCGCGGTCGTCGTCGTGGTTTCGGACGGAGACTGACCCGACGTGCTCGGAGGGGCCGTGACGGTGATCGTCTCGGTCTTCGTCGTCTCGGTGTGCGTCTCGGTTTGGGTGCTTGTGGACGGTTGACCGGGATCGGCCGTGACCGGTTTGCCGGTGACGAGCTGGACGCTCGTCGCTGTGAGGACGGTCACCACGAACACGAGCACTCCGCCGACGGCGATTACCTGCCAGCGCTTCTCGCGTTCCATCGACCGTTGGTAGAACACGGCGCCCACTGTGGTCACGACGCTCGCGAGGATCGCACCGACGATGGTGCCGACGACGTTGAGGCGAAGGCTCAGCACGGCCGCGGTGGCGGCGGCGAGCACACTCGCGATGAGCTTGACGGGGGTGATCTTCTCCTTCTCAGACATGACACACGTAGGACGTTGGGCACAGTTCACCGGTTGTGCCCCGGTGACGTGCATCATCGACATATGCGCCTGGTGACTCTCGAAGACGTCCACGCGGCCGCCGCCGCGATCGCCCCGCATGTGGTCCACACCCCGTTGCTGTCCTTCGACTCCGGCCTGTGGATCAAGCCAGAGTCGCTGCAGCCGATCGGTGCGTTCAAGCAGCGCGGCGCGGTGAACGCGTTGTCCCGCATACCTTCCGAGGACCGGGCGCGCGGTGTCGTGGCGTACTCGAGCGGTAACCACGCGCAGGCGGTCGCCTACGCGGCCAAGATCCTCGGCATGCCGGCCGCGATCGTCGTGCCGGAGAACACGCCGCAGCTCAAGATCGACGCGACGCGGGCGCACGGCGCCGAGGTGTTCGTCGTCGGCATCACCGAACGCGAGTCGCGCGCCTACGAACTGGTCGAGGAGCGCAAGGCGACGCTCATCCCGCCGTTCGACCACCCGGACGTGATCGCCGGCCAGGGCACCATCGGCCTGGAGATCCTCGCCGACCTCCCCGACGTGGCGACGGTCCTGGTGCCGGTGAGTGGCGGCGGACTGATCTCGGGCGTCGCGGCGGCGGTGAAGTCGTTGCGCCCCAACGTCCGGGTAATCGGTGTCGAGCCCGAGCTGGCCGGTGACACCGCCGCGTCGTTCGCCGCCGGTGAGCTGGTCCGCTGGGACGCGCACGATCGCGCCCGGACCGGGGCGGACGGACTGCGCGCCGAGCCCTCCGAACTGACGTGGGCGCACATCCGCGAGTACGTGGACGACGTCGTCACTGTCTCCGAGGACGAGATCCGGGACGCGGTGAGGCAGATCTCCCGCCGCGCGCGGGTCGTGTCCGAGACGAGCGGTGCCGTCGCCGTGGCGGCGTACCTGAACCGCGAACTGCCGGCCGGTCCGGCCGTCGCGGTGGTCTCCGGCGGCAACATCGAACCCGAGCTGCTCGCGTCGATCCTCGGATGATCGCGCTCCCAGACATCCGTTCGGCGGCGGCGGTCATCGCGCCGCACGTGGTGCGCACGCCGCTGCTGCCGTTCGGCCCGGGCTGGCTCAAACCGGAGAACCTGCAGCCCGTCGGCGCGTTCAAACTCCGGGGCGCGCTGAACGCCTTGGCACGCCTGGAGAACCGCGCGAACGGCGTAGTCGCCTACTCCAGCGGCAACCACGCGCAGGCCGTGGCGTTCGCCGCGCGCCTGCACGGAGTGCCGGCCGCGATCGTGATGCCGGACAACACCCCGGCGGTCAAGATCGAGGCCACGAAGGCGCTGGGGGCCGAGGTCTTCATCGTCGGCATCACCGAACGCGTCGAACGCGCCGAGGCCCTGGTGGCCGAACGCGGCGCGGCGCTGATCCCGCCGTTCGACCACCCCGACGTGATCGCCGGCCAGGGCACCATCGGCCTGGAGATCCTCGCCGACCTGCCGGACGTCGAGGCGGTCGTCGTGCCGATGTCCGGCGGCGGACTGATCTCCGGCGTCGCCACGGCGATCAAGTCGCTGCGCCCGGACGTCCGCGTGCTCGGCGCGGAGCCCGAACTGGCCGCGGACATCGCGGAATCGCTCAGAACGGGCGAACTGGTGCGCTGGGATCCACTGACACGCGCTCGGACGGTCGCTGACGCTCTCCGGGACGAGCCCTCGGCTCTCACCTGGGCGCACATCAGCTCGTACGTGGACGACGTGATCACCGTGTCGGAGGACGAGATCCTCGCGGCGGTGACCGGCCTGGCCCGGCGGGCGCGGCTGATCGCCGAGCCGAGCGGGGCCGTCGCGGTGGCGGCGCAGGCCAAGCTCGGTGGGGCGGGGGTCGCGGTGGTTTCCGGCGGCAATGTGGACCCGGCGCTGCTGGCGCGCTTGCTGGCGGTCTGAGCGCTGCTGGCCCGCTTGGCTGGTGGCTCGCTTGCTGCCGGCCCGACCGCTACTGGCGCGCTCGCTGGCGGCCCGAACGCTACTGGCCCGCTTGATGACAGCCCGACCACTGCTGGCCTGCTTGCGGGCGGCCCGAACGCTACTGGCGCGCTCGCTGACAGCCCGACCACTGCTCGCCTGCTTGCTGGCGGCCTGAGCGTGCCTGGCGAGCTTGCTGCCGGCCCGACCACTGCTGGCGCGCTCGCTGCCGGCCCGACCGCTACTGGCGCGCTCGCTGTCAGCCCGACCACTGCTGGCCCGCTTGCTGGTGGCCTGAGCGCTACTGGTGCGACTTCTCGCCACCTGACCGGATGTGCGTCGGCGGGCCCTCCACGCCGCAGTGCAGGCACTCGCCGGGGTGCGGTGCGTCGTGCTGCTCAGGCGCCGCGTCGAGCACGCGGTTGTCCACGCCGATCGCGAGCACACCGCCGATGATCGCCGCGACCGCGCACAGCACGAGAGCCATCTCCCACCCGGCGGTCATGACTGCCGGGTTCGTGTAGTCGTCGCCCGTCAGGCCCACGGCCGCGGGTAGCACGGCCATCGCGAGCAGGCTGCCGGTGCGCGCCACGGCGTTGTTCACCCCGGACGCGACACCCGCGTGGTGATCAGGAGCGGAGGCGAGCACCGTGGCGGTCACCGGAGCCACCACGATCGCCAGGCCGATGCCGAACACCAGCACGCCGGGCAGCACGCCGAAGACATACGACGCGCCCGGTGTGGTGTTGCGCAGCAACAACATTCCGACGCCCACGAGGATCGGCCCCACGATCAGCTGGAGGCGCGGGCCGTGCCGCTGAGCGATCTTCCCGGACGTCGACGACGCCAGCAGCATGATGATCGTGATCGGCACGCTGGCCAGGCCCGACGCCGTCGGCGAGTAGCCGAGCGAGATCTGGAGTTGCAGCACGAGCAGCACCATCACGCCGCCCAGCGCCGCGTAGACGAGGAACGTCAGAACGTTGGAAAGTAGGAATGTTCGATTGTTGAACAATTCTACAGGGACGAGCGGGTCGCTGGACCGTTTCTGCAGCAGGCCGAATGCGATCATGGCGAGCAATCCGAGGATTGTCACAATGTAGGATTGTTCAACGATCCCACCAGTCAACAAAGCCAGCCCCAGGGCCCCGACCAGCGCGGACAGGTAGTTGGGGTGGCCGGCCGACTCGTCGCGGGACTCCGGCACGAACTTCAGCGCCAGGTACACGCAGAGCGCGGCCACCGGCAGGTTCACCAGGAACGCGAGCCGCCAAGACCAGGCCTGCACCAGCAACCCGCCGACGAGCGGCCCGACCGCCGTGGCCACACCGGACAGTCCGGACCACGCGCCGATGGCGCGCGAACGGTCCTCCCGGTTGAACGACGACTGCAGGATCGCCAGCGCGCCGGGCGTCAGCAACGCCGCACCCACACCCTGCAGCACACGTGCCGCCACCAGGACCGGCGCGCTCCACGCGGCGCCGCACAGCAACGACGCCACGCCGAACCAGATCACGCCGATCACGTAGACCCGCCGCCGGCCGAACCTGTCGCCGAGCGAACCGGCGATCAGGATCAGCGAGGCCAGCGCGAGCAGGTACCCGTTGAGGATCCACTGCAGGTCCGTCACCGACGCGGAGAACTCCGCGCCGATCCGGGGCAACGCCACGTTGACGATCGTCCCGTCGAGCATGGCCATGCCCGAGCCGAGGATCGTCGTCGTCAGCACCCAGCGGGCGCGTGGCGTGCCCCAGGCGATCAAGAGGGCCGGTTCAGCGTGGCGACGAACTTGTAGCGGTCACCTCGATAGACCGACCGGACCCACTCGATCGGATTGCCCTCCGTGTCGAACGAGTGCCGCGACAGCAGCAGCATCGGCAGGCCGATGTCGGCGCCGAGCAGCTCCGCCTCCTCCGGCGAGGCGAGCGCCGTCTCGATCGTCTCCTCGGCGTGTCCCATCTCGACACCGAACCGCTCGGACAGCACCTGGTACAGCGAGGCACCGGGCGCCAGGTACCGGCGCAGCCCGCGGAAGCGGCCCAGCGCGAGGTGCGTCGTCTCGATGGCCATCGGCTCGTTGTCGGCGAGCCGCAGCCGGTGCAGGCGCAGGACCTTGGCACCGGGACGCACGCCCAGGTACCGGGCGAGCTCGGCCTCCGCCGGCATCTCCGAAGCCTCGATCAGCTTCGACGACGGCACGCGGCCCTGGGCTCTCATGTCCTCTGTGTACGAAGACAGCTGCAACCTCTGGGCGACCTTCGGTTCCGCCGCGAAGGTGCCCTTGCCCTGCACTCGGAGCAGCCGGCCTTCGACCGTCAGCTCGGCGAGCGCCTGGCGGACGGTCGTCCTGGAGACGTCGAACTCCGCAGCCAGCGACCGTTCCGTGGGGATCGGCGAACCGGGCGGCAACGCCCTCAACAGGTCGAGCAGGTGCCGCTTGAGACCCCAGTACTTGGGTTCGCGTTGCGCCCGTGTCCTGGCGTCCACGCCTGATGCAGGCGTCGTCTCCAGCATGGCCTCCTCCTCGCACTCCATGTCACGCATCACAAGGATGCCTTGTCCGTGTCGATTCGTGCGTCCGAACCCCCTACATCCGCCTCGAAATTCGTCCGATGACTTCGCAACGTCTTGGCAACGCGCTTGACAGACGCGGTGACGCAGCACACGCTGTTCCGCATTGGTCTACACCACTTGGACGTTCCGGCCGAGTGCCGGGCTTGGTGAAAGGGCGCGAACTGTGAAGGGCTGGAGAGGACTCGCTGTCGGTGCCGCCGCGCTGGCAGTGGCCGTGTCAGGTTGTGGCACGAGCACGAGCGGTGGCGGCACGGAGACCAAAGAGATCACCGTGTGGCTCATGGACGGCTCAGCGGCGCCGACCCTGACCGACGCCTTGAACAAGGAGTTCGAGTCAGCGAACGGCATCAAGGTCAAGTACGAGGTCCAGAAGTGGACCGGCATTCAGGAGAAGCTGACCACGGCGCTGGCGAGCAGCACGCCGCCGGACGTCATCGAGCTCGGCAACACCCAGACGGCGAGCTTCGCCGACCAGGGCACGCTGGCCGACCTGACCGCTGACGCCGGTCAGTTCAACAGCGGTGAGTGGCTGGGTGGTCTCAAGGACTCGCTGACGCTCAACGGCAAGCAGTACGGCGTTCCGTTCTACGCCGCGAACCGCACCGTCATCTACCGCACCGACCTGCTCCAGGCGGCCGGCGTCACGACGCCGCCTGCCTCGCGGGCCGAGTGGATCGACGCGATCAACAAGCTCAAGGCCGCCAACGCGTCCAACCCGGACTTCCAGGCCCTGTACCTGCCGGGTCAGTCCTGGTACTTCCTGCTCTCGCTGATCTGGGACGAGGGCGGCGACATCGCCAAGCAGGACGCCGGCAAGTGGACCGGCGCGCTCGACACCCCGCAGGCGAAGGCGGGCTTCGAGGCCTACAAGGCGATCTACGAGGCGTCGGCCACCAAGAAGGTCCCGGCTGACATCGACGAGGCGAAGCCCCAGCAGATGGAGGTCTTCGGCACGGGCAACGTGGGCATGATGGTCGGCCTCCCGTGGGAGCTCGGCGGCGCCGTGAAGGCGAAGCCGGACCTGGCGGACAAGACCTCGGCGTTCCCGATCCCGTCCAAGAAGGCCGGCTCGTCCGCTCCCGTGTTCCTGGGCGGCTCGAACCTCGCCATCCCGGCGTCCAGCAAGAACACCGATGCGGCCAAGAAGTACCTGGCGCTGCTGTCGTCCAAGAAGTACCAGGACATGCTCGCCGAGGGCGGCGCGGTTCCCGGCACCTCGAAGGACACCGCCAAGCTGGCCACCAACGCGGTCGGCAAGGCTCTCGCGGCCTCCTCCCCCAACGGCAAGGTCACCCCGGTGACGCCGAAGTGGGCGGCCGTCGAGGCGGGCCAGAACCCGCTGAAGGACGCTCTCACCGCGTACCTGACCGGCGCCAAGACGCTGGACCAGGCAACGAAGGACGCGAGCGACGCCATCACCAAGGCCATGGCCTAGCCAAGCTGAGATGACGGCCGTCAAAACGACCGAAACGGCAGCGCCGGTGGGGAACATCCCCCCGGCGCTGCCGCCTGCCGTGACGGGTGGGGCGCGCAAGCGCCGCCGCCGGGGCGGCGCCTTCGACCGGGCGCTGCCCTACCTGCTGCTCGCTCCCGCTCTCATCGCGATCCTCTGGCTGATCGGCTGGCCGGTCGTCTCCGTCTTCGTGACGAGCTTCCAACAGCTGAACCTTGGCGAGCTCGTTCGCGGTGAGGTCGTGTGGACGGGCTTCGAGAACTACGTGACGGTGCTGAAGGACGAGCGCTTCTGGGAAGTCTCGCTGCGCACCGTCGTGTTCACCGTCTCCGTCGTCGTCGCCTCGGTGGGCATGGGCCTCGGGATCGCGTTGCTGATGCGCGTGCTCACGCCGTGGGTGCGAATCGCTCTGCAGATCGCGATGCTCTGCGCCTGGGCCATGCCGATCCTCGCGTCGACCACGGTCTACCAGTGGATGTTCGACCAGAACTACGGCATCTTGAACAAGACGCTGGTGCAGCTGGGCTTCGACTCGTTCGCCGGCTACTCGTGGTTCTCCTCCGGCACGTCGACGCTGTCCGTGGTCGGCCTGCTGATCATCTGGCAGGCGATCCCCTTCCTCGCCTTCTCGCTCTACGCGGGACTCGTCGGCATCCCCCGGGACCTCTACGAGGCAGCGGGCATCGACGGCGCGACGGGCTGGCAGACGTTCCGCGCGGTGACGTGGCCGGAGATCCGGTCGCTGCTGATGATGGTGACGTTCCTGTCGACGTTGTGGGACTTCAAGGTCTTCGCCCAGATCTGGGTGTTCCGCGGGGGCGGTCCCAACGGTGAGAGCACGACGCTGCCGGTGCTGCAGTACCTGGAAGGCATCGCGAAGAGCCACTTCGGCGTCGCGGCCGCGATCTCCGTGCTGATGATGGTCATCCTCGGCCTGATCACGTTCCAGTACCTGCGCAAGCTGCTGCAGACCGAGGAGGGCAAGCTCTGATGCTCAAGAAGTCCGCGGCGAACATCGCGGGTCTCGCGCTCGCGCTGTTCTTCCTCTTCCCGACGTACTGGATGATCACGACGGCGCTGAAGCCCAGGGGTTCGACGATCACGTCGGACTACGACCTGATCCCGTTCTCGGTGACGTTCACGAACTTCGTGACGGCATGGACGAAGCCGGGCTTCCTGTCCTCGCTCGGCAACAGCCTCATCGTGACGCTGACCGCGGTCGTCGCCGCGATCGTCATCGGCATCACCGCCGCGGTCGCCATGTCGCGCTTCGCGTTCCGCGGCCGCAAGAGCTTCGTGCTGCTGATGCTGGTCGCGCAGATGGCGCCGTTCGAGGCGTTGCTGATCCCGATGTTCCTGATGATGCGGGATCTTCAGCTCTACGAACACCTTTCGTCGCTGATCCTCGTGTACTTCGCGGTGACGCTGCCGTTCTGCGCGTGGACGTTGCGCGGGTTCGTCAACGGCATCCCGGTGGAGCTCGAGGAAGCCGCGATGGTCGACGGCTGCGGCCGTTGGAAGGCGTTCCAGAAAGTGACCCTGCCCCTGCTGGGACCGGGCCTCGTGGCCACCTCGGTGTTCGCGTTCATCACCGCGTGGAACGAGTTCCTGTTCGCCAAGGTGCTGATCCGCAGCCAGGACAAGGAAACTCTGCCGGTGTGGCTGTCCGGGTTCGAGACCGCGTTCGGCACGGACTGGGGTGGCGCGATGGCCGCGTCCGTCCTGTTCACCGTGCCCGCGCTGGTGTTCTTCCTGATCGTGCAACGCAAGATGGTCGCCGGCGTCACCGCCGGTGCAGTGAAGGGATGACGCGTGGATCAGTTGGCCGCTGCCGTTCTGCTTCCCGGCTTCACCGGAACGACCGCCCCCGACTGGTTGCTGCGGCGGGTCGCTGACGGTCTCGGCGGCGTTGTGCTCTTCGGGCGCAACGTCGTCGACGACGCCCAGGTGACCAGGTTGTGCACCGAACTGCGTTCGGTGCGCCCGGACGTGGTGATCGGCATCGACGAGGAGGGCGGCGACGTCACGCGTCTCGACGCGGGCCGCGGCTCCGAGGTACCGGGCAACCACGCCCTGGGCGCGGCGAACGACCTGGACCTCACGCGCTCGGTGGCCGCGTCCATCGGCGCGCGGCTGGCGAAGTGCGGGATCTCGCTGAACCTGGCGCCGTCCGCCGACCTGGTGCTGACGCTGGACGACCCGATCATCGGCGTCCGGGCGTTCGGCTCGGACCCGATGCTCGCCGCCCGGCACGTCGCCGCGTGGGTGGAGGGCCTGCAGACCGTGGGCGTTGCCGCCTGCGCCAAGCACTTCCCCGGCCACGGAGCGTCCACTGAGGACTCCCACGAGCAGCTCCCGGTGCTTCCCCGCACCGAGGAACAACTGCGCGCCGTGGAGCTCGTCCCGTTCCGGGCGGCCGTGAACGCGGGCGTCCGCTCGATCATGACCGGCCACCTCGTGATCCCCGAGTGGGGTCCGGCGCCGGTGACGCTGAACAAGCACGCCATCGACCTGCTGCGCACCGAGCTGGGCTTCACCGGCGCGGTGATCACCGACGGACTGGACATGAAGGCCGTGGGCGGCGACCTGGCCGTCGGCGCCGTCCGGGCCCTGGCCGCCGGGGTGGACTCGTTGTGCCTGGGCGGCATGGCCCTGGACGACGACGACCTGCAGTGGTTGATCGACTCGATCGTCGCGGCTGTGAAGTCCGGCGACCTGTCCGAGGAACGCCTGACCCAGGCAGCCGCCCGCTCCCTGGCGCTGGGCCTCCCGCCGTCCACCGTCGACGCCCACGACGCCGAGATCGGTCTCACAGCCGCTCGACGCGCTGTCTCCGCACGTGGCCGGGTTAGTGTCGGTACGGACCCGGTGGTCGTCGACCTGGTGGTGGACTCCTCGATCGCGGTCGGCGATGTCCCGTGGGGCCTGGGCCCGTACCTCAAGGAGGTACTTCCCGGCACCGAGGTGATCGCGGCACGCGACATCTCGGCCGGCGAAGTTGCGAAAGTCGCTGGTGACCGCACGATTGTGGTCGTCACGCGCGACGCCCACCGCCACTCCGCCGCTCGACAACTGGTAACAAACTTAACTAATCTGCAGCTGGACGTGGTGCACGTCGAAACCGGCGTGCCTGGTCCGGACCTGGGCAGCGTCGCCCGCGTCGACACCCACGGCGGTTCTCGGGTGAGCCTCCGAGCCGCGGCCGAGCTGATCCTGAAAGGCACGACATGACCACGCCCCAGCCAGGCCGGCACATGGCAGCGGAGATCGCCGCGCAGCCGTCGATCTTCTCCGACCTCTACGCCTCGCGGTCCGCGATCGCCGAGGTGGCCGCCGTGATCCGCGAACGCGCCCCGCGCTTCGTGCTCTTCGCGGCTCGCGGTTCCAGCGACCACGCCGCGATCTACGCGAAGTACCTGACCGAGATCCTGCTCCAGCTCCCCGCGGGCCTGGTCTCCGCGTCCACGACGACGCTGTACGGCGCGGAGCCCGACCTGCGCGACGTCCTGCTGGTCACGGTCTCCCAGTCCGGCGGCTCGCCCGACCTCCTGGAGGTCACCGCCTCCTACCGCAGGCGCGGCGCCCTGACCGTGGCCGTGACCAACACGGCGGACTCCCCGCTGAACGCGGCCGCCGAACTCTCGGTGGACGTCTCGGCGGGCGTCGAGCACGCGGTGGCCGCCACCAAGACCTACTCGGCCACGCTGCTGGCCCTCTACCTGCTGATCGACGCGGTTCGCGGCGGCAACGGCGAGGCGGCGGCGTCGCTGGGCGAGCTCGCCCAGGTGACCCTCGACCAGGCGGCGCCGACCGTCGACGAGGCCGTGCGCCGCTACCGGTTCGTGGACCGCGTCCTCACCACGGGCCGCGGTTACTCCTACGCCACGGCACTGGAGGCGTCCCTCAAGCTCGCGGAGACGTCGTACCTGGCGGCCCGCGCCTACAGCGGCGCCGACCTGCTGCACGGTCCGGTGGCCGCGGTGGACGGCGAGACCGCGGTCCTGGCCATCACGTCGCTGGGCAAGGGCGGCGACTCGCTGCGCGACGCCCTGGACGTGGTGCACCAGCGCGGTGCCGACGTCGTGGCCGTCGGCTCGGCCTCGGAGAAGATGGGGGCGACGCTCGCCATCGCCATCCCCGAGACCGCCGAGGAAGTGGCGCCGGTGCTGGAGATCCTCCCCGTGCAGCGCCTGGCCCACGGCCTGGCACTGGCACGCGGCGGCGACCCGGACAGCCCGCGCGGCCTGAACAAGGTCACGCGCACCCGGTAGTTCCGGCAAGGACGAGAGCCCGCCTGGTCCCCCCAGGCGGGCTCTTTCTTCGCCCGGTGAAAGGCCCGCTCGGCTGTCGCCGAGCGGGCCTTTGCTCACTGTCCTGCGGTGGCGTACCCGGCCACGACCGGTGCCACGGGCACCTCGGCGTCGAACACGACCCGCCCGTCGACCCAGACCTTCCTGGGCCGCAGGTCGTCGTCCCACCACACCAGGTCCGCGACGGCCCCCGGCGCGAGCCGGCCGAGACCGGACTCACCGATGACCTCGGCGGGCACGATCGTCGCCGACGCCAGCGCGTCGGCCACCGGAACACCCACGGACACGATGTTCCGCACCGCTCGGTCGAGCGTGAGCGCGGAACCCGCGATCGTGCCCTCCGGCGACCGGGGCACCCCTTCCTCGGTGAGCAGTACGTCCGCCCCTCCGAGGTGGTAGCGCCCAGGCGGCATCCCTGCGGCGGCAACGGCATCCGTCACCAGTGCGACTCGCGCCCCGGCGGCGTTGAACACAAGGCGGCACACGTCCGGGCCCACGTGGGCCAGGTCCGCGATGAGCCCGAGCGTGAAACGCTCGTCCACCAGCGCCACCCCGGGAACCCCAGGTTCGCGATGCCCCAGCGGACGCTGGGCGTTGAACAGATGCGTCACCATGCGGGCACCCGCGTCGGCGGCGGCGCGGGTCTGCTCACCCGTGGCGTCGGAGTGGCCCACCGCGACGAGCACGCCGGCCTCGACGAGACGGCGTACCGCCTCCAGGCCACCGGGCTGTTCGGGAGCCATCGTCACCATCCGCAGGGCGCGGCGGATCAGCTCGTCGTCGAGCAGGGCCGAGATCTGGTCAGGACCAGGCTCGACCATGAACGACGGGTCGTGCACCCCTGCCCTTTTGGGCGACAGGAAGGGGCCTTCGAGGTGCACGCCGAGGGGGCGGGCACCAACTCCGTCCGGCAGAGCGGCGGAGGCGGCCAGAACCGCCCGCGCCTGCCTCAGGACCACGTCGACCGGTGCGGTGATCAACGTGGGCAAGAACCGGGTCACACCGGTGGACGGCAGAGCTTCGGCCACGGCACGCATTCCGGCGGCGTCCACCTCGGCGAAGTCGACGCCGACGGCGCCGTTCACCTGCACGTCGACCAGGCCCGGTGTCAGCAGGCCGTCGGACAGGACCTCCGCGCCGGGTGGTGCTTCACCGGTGGTCACCTCGACGATGCGGCCGTCCCTGATCCGCACCGAGGCAGGACCGACGATCGTGCGACCGAGCAATGCGCGCGGTGCTGCGACAACGGCGTCCAAGATCCCTCCTTGAATGGTCCAGACCATTATGGCCACAACAGAGGTCCGCGTCACGCTTCGTTAAGAGATAACCATCTTACATAGCACCTGGTGAATCAGGCCCGAAAAGACCGGGATGCCACGAAGATGACCATCCGTGGCGCATACTGGCCCCCAGACATCCGAGGTCTACGACGAGTTGAGGGTGCCGTGGCAGTCACTGACGATGCGATCCTGCGCGTCAAGGAGATGATCGTTTCGGGCGAGCTCAAGCCCGGCGACCGCCTCCCGCGTGAGGCTGACCTGGCAGAACGTCTCGGCCTGTCGCGCAACTCGCTGCGCGAGGCCGTGAAGGCACTGTCACTCGTCCGGGTGTTGGACGTCCGCCAGGGCGACGGCACGTACGTCTCGTCACTTCGCGCGGACGACCTGCTCGGCGCGCTTTCCTTCGTGCTCGACCTGCACCGCGGCGAAGATTCGGTGCTGGAAGTTCTCCAGGTACGCCGGATTCTCGAGCCCGCTGCGGCCGCGATGGCCGCCCAGCGCGTCGACCCGGAGGAGATCATCAAGCTCCGCGCCCTCTGCGACGCGGCCGAAGGCGCGAAGTCCGTGGAGGAACTGGTCGAGCACGACCTCGACTTCCACCGCGCCATCGCCCAGTGCTCGGGCAACGCCTACCTGGCCCAGCTCCTCGACACGCTGGCCGGCCCGACCGTCCGCGTCCGCATCTGGCGCGGCATCACCCAGTCGAACGCCGTGGACCGCACGGTCGCCGAGCACCGCGCCATCGTCGACGCGCTGGCCGCACACCAGCCGGAACTCGCGCGCAGCTGGTCCACGGTGCACGTGGCCGGCGTCGAGCAGTGGCTGTCAGACCTGGCCTAGGTCTCCACGCTTGACCGCGTCCAGGAACGCATCCCAGCCGGGAACCGCGATGGTCGATGGCTTGTTCTTGGAGTCACGCACGAACGCTGTGGAGCTGCCGAGCGACACCTCGACGCAGTCGCCGTTGCCCCCGCTGTTGCTGCGACTGCTCTTGCGCCACACGACGGACACTTCGATCCCTACCTCTCGGCAGCCAGCCTCCCGATCAACGCGGCGGATTTTTCGGGGATCAACGCCAGCTTCGAGAGGTGCTTGAAAGTAAGGGTAGCCGACTTCACCCGAGCCGGATCCTCGATGTGGATCGACCCTTCGGTGTGCTCGACGTACAGCACGCGGGGGTCGCTGGGGTAAGGAAAGTCCAGCAGGGTGAACGAACCGTTGTACCCCTCGTGCAGACCCACGGAGTCCGGGATGACCTGCACTGTGACGGTGGGCAGCCCGGCCACCTCGTTGATGTACGACAGCTGTTCCCGGTCTGCGTGGCGAAGCGCGGATTCCATGATGATCGCGTGGTACCGGACCGGCTTGTCACTCTCAAGGCGCTGCCGTCGGCGTGTTCGAATCGCGATCTGGTCCTCGACCCACTTCTTCGACCGCGGCGACCGCACGCTGGCGAACAGCGCACGCATATACCTCTTCGTCTGCAGCAGGCCAGGGACGTAGCTCGCCTGGAAAGTCAGGATCACCGCGGCGTCGTGCTCAAGGCTGATGTAGCCCTGATCCTCCAGCCGGTACTGGTGCCACCAGGCCTTCTCTTCGGCAAGCTGCCACATCTCGACGTATGGCTCTTGATCGTCGGCGATGACGCCGTAGACGTCGAGCATCGTCTCGAACGCGCTGTAGTCCGGCACCTGGCCGTTCTCGATGCGACTGACCTTCGCGATGTTGTAGCGCAGCCGCTCGGCGATGTCCTTTTGGCTGAGACGTGCCCTCTCGCGCAGCAACTGAAGAGCCCTGCCTAGCCGTCTCTGCCGGAACGTGGGTTCGGACACGAATGAAACGGTATCGGCGTGATCTGGAATCTGAGATTCTCACTACGCCTAGACCTGCCGGAGCTGTTCCAAGACCACCCGAACGGCTGGCTGACCGTCCGCCCGGTTCCGCACCACGGCCGAGACCGTCCGGAAGATCTGCTGTTTCAACGGCCGCAACGCCACCCCGGGCCGCCGGGCCACGGACGGCACCAGTGCGACCCCCAGCCCGGCCTCGACCAGCCCGCACATCACCCCGAAGTCGTCGCAGTAGGCCTGCGCCCGGGGCACGAACCCGGCGGCACCGCACGCCCGCTGCGTCAGCTCGTGGCACGACGCGTCGGTGCGCGGCATGATCCACGGCCGGTCGGCCAGCACGGACAGGTCCACCAAATCCTGCTGTACCAAGGGATCGCTCAACGGCAGCGCCACGTTGACCGGTTCCACGAACAACTCGAACGACTCGCAGGACTCGGGCAGCGAGCGCGGCATGATGTTGTACGAGTGGATCACCGCGATGTCGATGTCCCCGCGCCGCAACGCGGGCAGTGACGCCTCGGGTTCCATCTCGTGCACGAACAGGTCCACATCGGACCCGTGCGCCGACCGCAGCACCTGGATCACGCGCGGCAGCAAGGCTGCGACCGACACGAACGCGCCGACGCGCACGGCGCCGGACACGGACGTGCGCAGCGACGCCAGGTCCGCCTCCGCCGCGGCCAGTTGGTCGAGAACCAGCTGGGTGTGTGCCGCCAGCACGTGCCCGGCGCGGGTGAGCACCAGCCGGCGCCCCTCCCGTTCGACCAGGGCCACGCCGGCCTCCCGTTCCAGCGCGGCCAGCTGCTGGGACACGGCCGGAGAGGTCACGTGCAGGGCCTCCGCGGCGGCGGTGACCGTGCCGTGGACCGACAGGGCGTGGAGCAATCGGAGCCTTCGCACATCCAACACAAAGCTCAGCTTAACGTTCCGGGCAGAACTTCTAACTGGAACTTTGCGAAGACTGGAGTCACGCTGGAGTCATGTTCGGACGAGTGCTGGTAGCGATGGTCACCCCGTTCACCCCCGACGGTGACCTGGACCTCAAGGGTGCGCAGGAGCTGGCGGCGCACCTCGTCGACAAGGGTGGCGCGGACGGGCTGGTCGTCAACGGCACGACCGGCGAGGCGCCCACCACCACGGACACCGAGAAGACGCAGATCATCAGGGCCGTCAAGGAGGCCGTCGGCGACCGCACACAGATCCTCGCGGGCGTCGGCACCAACTCCACGCGCCACACCATCGAGCTCGCCCGAAGCGCCGAGGAGAACGGCGCCGACGGCCTGCTCGTCGTCACGCCCTACTACAGCAAGCCCACGCAGGAAGGCGTCGAGAACCACTTCAGGCAGGTGGCGAACGCGTCCGGCCTCCCGGCGCTGCTCTACGACATCCCCGGCCGCACCGGCACCGCGATCGAGACCGAGACGCTGCTCCGGCTCGCCGAACACCCGCGGATCGTCGGCGTGAAGGACTGCAAGGTCGACCTGCTCGCGACCGCGCGCGTGATCGCCGAGACCGGCCTCGACTTCTACTCCGGCAACGACGAGCTGATCCTGCCGCTGTACTCGATCGGCGGCGTCGGCACGGTCAGCACCGTCGGCCACGTCGTCGGCAACGAGATCAGGGCGATGCTCGACGCCTACGACGAGGGCGACAACAAGGAAGCCCTGCGCCGCCACCAGGCGTTGCTGCCGGTGATCACTGCGATCATGACCCGCGAACCCGGTGCCGTCGCCGTCAAGGCCGCGCTCACCCTGCTCGGCCTGCCGGCGGGCCCGGTCCGCGAACCGCTCGCCGGAGCGACTCCCGAGCTGATCAACGAGCTGAAGGCGCTGTTCTAGAGCCCGTAGACCCGGCGAGCAGTGCTCGAGAAGATCGCGGCCTGCTCGTCGGGCGACAGCTCGGCGACCAGCTCCCGAGCCGCACCAAGCCATTCCTCGTAGGTGGCCGCCAGCAGGCACACGGGCCAGTCCGAGCCGAACATCAGCCGCTCAGGCCCGAACGCGTCCAGCACGACCTCGAAGTACGGCCGGAGCGTTGCCACGTCCCACGACTTCCAGTCGGCCTCGGTGACCAGGCCGGACAGCTTGCACGTCACGTTCTCGTGCGCCGCCAGCGACCGGATCAGCTCGGCCCACTCCCCCGGATCGGCACCGATCGCGGGCTTGGAACAGTGTTCCACCACGAACTCGACCTGCGGCAACGCCGCCACGGTCCGGCGCGCGGCCGGCATCTGGCGCGGCACCGTCAGCAGTTCGTAGACCAGCCCGGCAGCACCGACGGCCGCCAGTCCGTGCCAGACGTCCTTGCGGCACAACCACTCCGGGTCAGGCTCGCTCTGTACCTGGTGCCGGATCCCGCGCAGCCACGAACCATCGGGACTGTCCACCAACGCGGCCAACGAGTCGCCGACGGCAGCCGAGGTCAGGTCCGTCCAGCCCACCACCGCGCCGACGACGTCCGAAGACGCGGCGATGGCCAGAAACTCCGGCGTCTCCTCCGGCACGCACACCGTCTGCACCAGCACGGATGTGGAGACCGCGGGTGCGGCGGCGACGAAATCCGGCTCCAGGAACGACCGCCGGAGCACGCCCATCGGGGGATCGGTGATCCAGCCCTGGTCCCGGACGGACAGATCCCACAGGTGGTGGTGAGCGTCGACGATCACGGCGTCGGAACCTCCGTACCCAGCAGTCCCAACGACTTCAGCTCCTCCCACAGGCCGGCCGGGATCGAAGCCGAGAAGTAGGCGGCGTTCGAGGTCATCTGTGAGGCGTTGCGCGAGCCGATCACGACCGACACCACGGCGGGATGCCCGAGCGCGAACTGGATCGCTACCTCGGGCAACGTCACCCCGTGCCGCTCGCAGACCGACGCGATCGCCCGAGCCCGCGCCACCAGAGCGGCAGGAGCCTCTTCGTAGTCGTACTTGGCGTCGGCGGCCACGACGGGCTTCGACAGCAGGCCGGAGTTGAACACCCCGCAGGCCACCACCGAAACACCTCGCTCGACGCAGGCGGGCAGGAACGACGGCAGCGCAGGCTGTTCCAGCAACGTGTACCGCCCGGCCAGCATCACCACGTCGATGTCGGTCTCGCGGACGAACCGCTCCGGCATCTCCCACTGGTTCATCCCGACGCCGATCGCGCCCACGACGCCCTGCGACCGCAACTCCTCCAGCGCCGGATAGGCCTCGCCGAAAGCCGCATCCCAGTAGTCGTCCGGATCGTGGATATAAACGATCTCCACCCGGTCGGTTCCGAGACGCTCCAAAGAGGACTCGATGGATCGGCGAACACCATCTGCCGAGTAGTCCCGGATCCGCCGGAACGTCCGCGGCACCGCGAAGCCCTCGTCGTCGAGCCCGGTGCCGTCGAACGGCTCCAGCACCCGCCCGATCTTCGTCGAGATCACGTACTCGTCGCGCGGCTTGCCGGCCAGTGCCTCACCGAGCCGGCGCTCCGACAACCCGAGCCCGTAGTGCGGCGCCGTGTCGAAGTACCGGACGCCGGCAGCCCATGCCGCCTCCACCGCACCGAGGGCATCGGCATCGGGCGTCTCCCGGTACAGGTTCCCGATCGGCGCGGCACCGAAGCCAAGACGAGAAACAGCGACCTTCACGGCAGCTCCCACACGAGTCGCACAGCGGGTTCGGCGCCGGAGTAGTCGTCCTCGACCTCCAGCAGTTCGGCCATCCGAGCCTGCCATGGAACGTTGGCGGGGTGCTCGGCCAGATAGGCGCGCATCGCGCGGAAGTCATCGACCTCGACGAGGTGGAACAGCTCGCGCCCAGAACGCCAGATCCGCCACGACGACACCCCGGCCTCGCGCAGCGCCCCGTCCAGTTCCAAGGGAATCGTCGCGTGGATGCGGTCGTAGTCGGCCTCGCGTCCCTCGCGAAGCCGGGTGTGCAACGCAACGGTCTCCAACGCTCACTCCTGTTTCTGCCCGGTCGCGAACCGGGTCACGATCAGCGCGAGAATGATCACCGCGCCGTACGAGGCCTTGATGTAGAAGCCGGAAACACCCTGCAACCGCAGGATCTGTTCCACAAGCCCCAGCATCAGCACGCCGGACAACGCGCCGAACAGCGTGCCCTTGCCGCCCTGCAGCGAGATTCCGCCGATCACCGCGGCCGCGAAGACCTGGAAGATCATGCCCTCGCCCTGCGTGGCGGCAACGGAGCCGAGCCGTCCGGTCATCAGGATGCCCGCGATCACGGCCAGCACCGAACCGATGATCAGCACGGTCCACACCACGCGGTCGACCCGGATACCGGCGGCCCGCGCCGCCTCCGAGTTGCCGCCGATCGCGTACAGCGAACGGCCGGCGCGCAGGTACTTCAGCACGAAGATGCCCGCCGCGTAACAGACGACGCAGATCCACACCGCCGCCGGCAGCCCGAGCCACGTCGTGGAACCCAGGTACAGGAACGACTCCGGCACGTCGATCAGCGACTTGCCCTCGGTGATCGCGAGCTGCAGACCGCGCAGCAACGTCAGCATGCCCAGCGTCACCATGAACCCGGACAGCCCGACCTTGAGGATCAGGAACCCGTTCAGGCCACCGATCGCGACGCCGATCAGCAGGCACAGCGGCAACGCCAGCCACGCCGCGAACCCTACGTCCAGCCCACCGGCCGTCGACGGAATGATCAACGCGACCGCCAGCGCGGGCGCGAGACCGACCGTCGACTCCAGCGACAGGTCCATCTTGCCGACGATCAGGATCATCGCCTGGCCCAGCACCAGCAACGACAGCTCGCTCTGCTGGGTCAGCACGGCGATCAGGTTGTTCGGCGTGAGGAAGATCGGCGACAGGATCGCCCCGATGATCAGCAGGAGGATGATCACCGGGACCAGCGCGAGGTCCTGGTAGCGCGCCAACCGGAGCTTCTGCTTCTCAGGCGCGGGTGCCGCGACCGGCGTCATGGCCTTGGTCATTCTGAGCTCATTCCTTCAATCGCCGCAATGAGTTCCTGATCGCGCCAGCCGCGTGCGAACTCCCGCACGACCCGGCCGTGGAACAGCACCAGCACACGGTCGCAGACCCGCAGGTCGTCGAGCTCGTCGGAGACGACGATCGCGGCCTTGCCCCGGCGCGCCTGCGCGTCGACGACCCCGAGCAGCGACTCCTTGGACTTCACGTCGACACCCGCGGTCGGGTTGATCAGCACCAGCACGGACGGATCGCCGGCCAGCGCCCGCGCCATCACGACCTTCTGCTGGTTGCCGCCGGACAGGTCCGAGACCGGCTGGTCCGGACCGGCGGCCTTGACGTCGTACGACGCGATCGCCGTGCTGCCGGCCGATCGCTGTGCGGACGGCCACACGAACGCACCGGCGGTGCTCATCGTCGCGTTCTCCGCGATCGACAGGTCCAGCACGAGCCCCTGATGGTGCCGATCCCGTGGTACACAGCCGATTCCCGCCTTCAGAGCGGCCGGAACATCGCCTCCACGCACCACCGAACCGTTCACCGAGATCGTGCCAAGAGACGGCTTGCGCAGCCCGTAGACGGTCTCCGCGAACTCGTGCTTGCCGGACGACGCACTGCCCGCGAGCCCGATGACCTCGCCTTTCCGCGCGGACAGTGAGATGTCCGAGAAGTGGTCCCCGCTCAACGCCGACACGGTCAGCACTTCCTCGGCAGACGACGGCCTGTCGTCGCCGCTGGGCACGTTCAGCCCACCGGCCTCACCGGTCATCGCCTCGATCAGGTCGGGCTTCGACATCTCGGCCACTGGAGCGGTGACGATGTGCCGCGCGTCGCGGTAGACCGTCACCGTCTGGCAGACCTCGTAGACCTCCTGCAGGTGGTGGGAGATGAACAGGAACGTCACTCCCTTGTCCTGCAGCGACCTCATCCGGTCGAACAGCCGCTCGATCGCCGGGCCGTCGAGCTGCGCGGTCGGTTCGTCGAGGATCACGAAGCGCGAGCCGATCGACAACGCCCGCGCGATCTCGACGAGCTGCCGCTGCTCGACGGTCAGCGTGGACACCAACGACTCGGGGTTCACCGCCACGTCGTAGGTCTCCAGCAACGATGAGGCCTCAGCGCGAAGCTTCTTCCAGCTGATCAGGCCGCCGCCGAGGTCCTGCCGGTTGATGAACAGGTTCTCGGCGACCGAAAGCTCCGGCACGACCGTCGACTTCTGGTAGACGCAGGCGACGTGACGGCGCCAGGCCGAACTGTCGGCGACGGGCGGCGCGGGCTCGCCGAAGAAGCTGACCTCGCCCGCGTCCGGCGTCTGCATGCCGGTCAGGATCGAGACCAGCGTCGACTTGCCCGCGCCGTTGCGACCGACGAGCGCGTGCGACTCACCGGCCCGGATCTTGATGCCCACGTCGTCCAACGCGAGCGTGCGCCCGAACCGCTTCGTGACGCCCCGCGCGACAGCTGCGTACTCGTTCATCAGATCTGGTTGCCCCAGAACGCCTTGTCGTCGACGTTCTCCTTGGTGATCAGCGGAGCCGGGAGCTGGTCCTCCAGCCGGCCACCGCCGACATCGACGATGGTGGAGTCGTGGTCGGTCGGGCCGGGCTGGAATTTCTTGCCCTCGACGGCGGCCTTCGCGTAGAAGAGCGCCCACTGCGCGTAGAGGTCGGCCGGCTGCGACACGGTCGCGTCGATCTCGCCCTTGCGGATGGCTTCCAGCTCCGACGGGATGCCGTCGTTGGAGACGATGAAGACGTGCTTGGGGTCGCTCGGCGGGACCAGCAACCCCTTCTGCTTCAACACCTGCAGCGTCGGCGCGAGGAACACGCCACCGGCCTGCATGTAGATGCCGTTGATGTCCGGGTGCTGGTTCAGCCTGGTCTGCAGGGCCGCGGACGCCTTGGCGCCGTCCCAGTCGGTCGGCTCCTCGAACACCGTGATGCCGGGGTAGTTCTGCTTCATGCAGGCGGCGAACGCCTCGGAGCGGTCGCGGCCGTTGACCGACGACAGCGCGCCCTGGAACTCGACGACCTTGCCCTTGCCACCCAGCTTGTCGCCGAGGAACTTGCAGGCCTTCTCGCCGTACGCCTTGTTGTCCGCGCGCACGACCATGTAGGTCTTGCCCTTGTCCGGACGGGTGTCGACGGTGACGACCGGGATGCCGGCCTTGTCGAGCCGGTCCAAAGTGGACGCGATCGCGCCGGTGTCCTGCGGGGCCATCACGATCGCCTTGGCGCCCAGCGACTGCAACGACTGCGCGTTGGCGACCAGGTTCTCGACCTTGTTCTGCGAGTTGGTCGGGTTCAGCAGGTTGATCCCGAGTTCCTTGGCCTTGTCCGGGAAGTACTTGATGTAGGAGTTCCAGAAGTCGGAGTCGGCCCGCGGGTGGTCGGCGCCGATCGGGCCGACGCCACCGGCACCGGTGCCGGCGGCACCACCGCCGCACGCGGACAGTGTCAGTGCACCGGCGAGCGCGAGGCACACCGCGGCGGTGAGGTTGCGACGCTTCATCGTTGAATTGCCTTTCATGACTGCTTGGGACGCAAGCGCAGGCCGTACATGCCACCGTCGACCGCGAGGATCGTGCCGGCGGTGGAACCCGAAAGCGGGCTCGCCAGGTAGGCGATGGCTCCCGCGACCTCATCGGCGGAGACGAGCCGGCCGTGCGGCTGGCGTGCCTCCAGCGCCGCTCGTTCGGCGGCCGGGTCCGGCGCCGAGTCGAGCAGACGGCCCACCCACGGGGTGTCCGCCGTGCCGGGGGCGACCGCGTTGACGCGAATGCCTTCGCGCACGTGGTCGGCTGCCATCGCGAGCGTCAGCGAGTACACCGCGCCCTTGCTGGCCGAGTAGAGAGCACGCTGCGGGAGCCCGGCCCAGGCAGCGATGGAGCAGGTGTTGACGATCGCCGCGGACGGCGAGTTCCGCAGGTGCGGCAGCGCGGCCCGCGAGACGCGGACCATGCCCAGCACGTTCACGTCGAGCACCTTGGCCCACTGGGCGTCGTCGTTGGCCGTGACGTCGCCCTGCGCACCGATGCCGGCATTGTTCACCACGACGTCGAGCCGTCCGAACCGCTCGACGACCTCGTTGATGGCGGCCTTGACGCTCTCGTCGTCCGACACGTCCGCGCGAATGCCGACGAGCGGGTCCGCGACCTCCGGGATGAGGTCAAGCGCGACGACCGTGGCTCCCCTGCTGCTCAGCAGCTCGGCCGTGGCGAGGCCGATGCCGGACGCGCCGCCCGTGACGACGGCGACGAGTCCTTCGAAGTCAGTCATTCTCGGCCTCCAGTGCCGTCCACACAGGACCGTCGGGGTAGACGTAGTCGGCCAGCGTCTCGTCCTTGAGCTGCGCGGAGAACCCCGGCGCGGAGGGTGCCAGGTAGCGGCCGTTCTCCACGACGGCCGGGTCCAGGAAGTGCTCGTGCAGGTGGTCGACCCACTCGATCACGCGCTCGCCGACCTCACCGGAGATCGCGACGTAGTCGAAGAACGACAGGTGCCTGACCAGCTCGCACAGGCCGACACCACCGGCGTGCGGGCACACCGGGACGTCGAACTTCCTGGCCAGCAACAGGATCGCGATGTTCTCGTTGACGCCCGCGACCCGGCAGGCGTCGAGCTGCAGCACGTCGATCGCGCCGGCCTGCAGCAGCTGCTTGAAGATCACGCGGTTCTGCACGTGCTCGCCGGTGGCGATCCGGATCGGGGACAGCGCGTCCCCGATCGCGCGGTGCGCCAGCACGTCGTCCGGGGAGGTGGGCTCCTCGATCCAGTACGGGTGGTACGGCGCCAGTTCGCGCATCCAGCGCACGGCCGTGTCGACGTCCCAGCGCTGGTTCGCGTCGACCGCCACGCGGGTGTCCTCGCCGACGACCTCGCGGGCGAGCTTCATCCGGCGGACGTCGTCGTCGAGGCTGCCGCCGACCTTGAGCTTGATCATGTCGAACCCGTCGGCGAGGGCCTGGCGGGCAAGACCGGCGAGCTTCTCGTCGGAGTAGCCGAGCCAGCCCGGTGACGTCGTGTAGGCCGGATATCCCTCGCGGGCAATGGTTTCCACGCGCTCGGCCTTGCCCTGCTCGACCTTGCGCAGGATCTGCAGCGCCTCGTCGGGTGTCAGGGCGTCGCTCAGGTACCGGAAGTCGACGAGGCTGACGATCTCCTCGGGCGACATCTGGGCGAGGAACCGCCAGACGGGCAGCCCGGCGCGGCGCGCGGCGAGGTCCCAGGCCGCGTTGACGACGGCGCCGATCGCCATGTGCGCGACGCCCTTCTCGGGGCCGAGCCAGCGGATCTGCGAGTCGCCGATCAGCTCGAAGTACAGCTCGGCCAGCGCTTTCGCGTTCTCCGGCACGTCCTTGCCGACGATGTGCGGTGCGAGCGCCTTGATGCCGGCGGCCTGCACGTCGTTGCCACGGCCGATGGTGAACGCGAGCCCGTGCCCCTCGGGTCCCTCGTCGGTCCGCAGCACCACGTACGCGGCGCTGTAGTCCGGGTCCGGGTTCATCGCGTCGGAGCCGTCGAGCTCGCGGGACGTGGGGAACCTGATGTCCAGCACGTCCAACGCGGTGATCTTGGGCATCACGCCTGCCCGAGGATCTGACGCTGCCTGCCGAGACCCTCGATCTCCAGCTCGACCACGTCACCGGCGCGCAGGTACGGCTTCGGCTCCGGCTGGCCGAGCGCGACACCAGCGGGTGTACCCGTGTTGATGACGTCACCCGGACGAAGGACAAGGAACTGGCTGAGGTAGCGCACGATCTCCGCCACCGGGAAGATCATGTTTTTGGTGGACGAGTTCTGCTTGATCTCGCCGTTCACCCAGAGCCGCATGTCCAGGCTCTGCGGGTCGGCGATCTCGTCGGCGGGCACGAGGAAGGGGCCGAGCGGGTTGAACGTCTCGCAGTTCTTGCCCTTGTCCCACGTCCCGCCGCGCTCGATCTGGAACTCGCGCTCGGAGACGTCGTGCGAGAGCACGTACGCGCCGACGCACGCCAGAGCGTCCTCTTCGGACTCCAGGTAGCGGGCGGTGCGCCCGATGACGACGCCGAGCTCCACCTCCCAGTCGGTCTTCACGGACCGGCGCGGGACGAGCACCTCGTCGTACGGGCCCACGATCGTGTCGGGCGTCTTGAGGAACATCACCGGCTCGCCGGGGATGGCCGCGCCGGTCTCCTCCGCGTGGTCGCGGTAGTTGAGGCCGATGCAGATGACCTTGCCCGGATGCGCGAGCGGCGACCCGACGCGCACGCCCTCCGTGCTCAGGGCTTCGAGCTCACCACTTTCGAGAGCGGCGCGCACGCGGTTGACGCCGTCGTTCGCGAGGAACGCCCCGTCGATGTCCGGAGTGATCGGCAGGAGGTCGTATGTGGTCCCGTCGTCGGTCCTGACTGCAGGACGTTCGTCACCGACCGGCCCCAGGCGCAAGAACTGCACGGCCGTTCCTCCTCTGCTCACACCCTACGAAATACATCGGATGTATAGCCCCGCGATACCGCCTGCGTCTAGGGCTGAGCGCGAAGTCGTCCGATGAATAAGAGGAGTTGATCATGAATCTGGTGACCGCAGCACTCCTGACGGGCGCACTGCTCGCGCCGGTCGGCCCAGTCGACACTGTAACCGTTTTCGTCGAGCTGACCTCGACCGCAGCGGTCGAGTCACGCACCGTTGCGCAGGCGCGTTCAGCCCGGGACCGGACCTCGGAGCACGCGTCACGGGTCGTCTCCCGGTCCGGGGGCCGGGAAGTCGCCCGAACGACCAACGCGGTGCCCGGCGTCGTGCTGTCGGCGGACAGGTCGCGCCTGACGGCGCTGGCGCGCATGCCCGAGGTGCGGGCGATCCACCGGATGGTCCCCAAGAAGCTCTCGAACGCGCACGCCGTCCGCCTCACCCGGACGTCCGAGGTGTGGAAGTCGCTCGGCCGGCTCGGCGACGGCGTGCGGATCGGCGTGATCGACACCGGCATCGACTACCGGCACGCCGACTTCGGCGGCGGCACCTTCCCGAACGCCAAGGTCGTCGGCGGGTACGACTTCGCGGGCGACGCCTACACCGGCACGTCCGAGTCCCTGCCGGAGCCGGACGCCGACCCGGTGGACTGCGACGGCCACGGCACGCACGTCGCCGGCACCGCGGCCGGCTTCGGGGTCAACGCCGACGGCACGACCTACCGCGGTTCGTACTCCTCGATCGACCTGGACGCGATGAGGATCGGACCGGGCACGGCTCCGAAAGCGCAGCTCTACGCGTTGAAGGTGTTCGGCTGCAAGGGCGGCACGAACCTCACCGCGCAGGCGCTGGACTGGGCGCTCGACCCCAACGGCGACGGCGACTTCTCCGACAGGCTCAACGTGGTGAACCTGTCGCTGGGCAGCGACTTCGGTGCTCCGGACGACCCGGACGCGCTGTTCGTGCGCAAGCTCGTCGAGCACGGCGTCGTGGTGGTCGCGGCGGCCGGCAACGGCGGCGACTTCTACGACGTGTCCGGTTCGCCGGGCAACACCCCCGAGGCGATCTCCGTCGCGAACAGCCGCGACTCGTTCTCGATGCTGGACGGGCTGGAGGTCGCCGGGCAGCGGTGGGCAGGCCAGTACAGCCAGAACTTCAAGGAGTCCTTCGACCTCACCCTGCCCGTTGTGCGGCTTTCGTCCAATATGGATGGCTGTCAGCCGATCTCGGAGCCACTGGCCGGGAAGATCGTCTGGCTGGAGTGGGACGACAGCGACGCGACCCGCGCCTGCGGTTCGGGTGCCCGCACGGACAACGCCTGGAAGGCCGGGGCGGCCGGGGTGCTGCTGCCGACGACGTTGCCGGTGTTCGCGGCCGGAATCGCCGGAAATGCCCACATCCCCGCGTTCCAGCTGACGGCGGCGGCTTCGTCCGCACTGCGCCCGGCGCTGGAGGCCGGAACGCTGACCGCGCGCCTGACCTCGGCGTTGAAGGTCGCGGTGCCCTCCGTCGAGCCGTCGATCGCGGACACGATCACGCCGTCGTCGTCGCGCTCGCGTTCGTCGATCGCGGTGGCCGCGCCGGGTGACACGATCTTCTCCGCCGCCTCCGGGACAGCCTCGGACGGCGTGTCGCTGGGCGGCACGTCGATGGCGTCGCCGCACGTGGCGGGCATCGCCGCACTGCTGCGCGAGGTCCATCCGGAGTGGACGGTCGCCGAGGTCAAGGCGGCGCTGATGAACACCGCCTCCGGCGTGATCAGGGATTCGTCGGGTGTGCGCGAGGCGCCGATGCGGGTCGGCGCGGGCCGGGTGGACGGGCTCGCCGCCCTGTCGTCGGACGTGCTGGTGCTGGGCGACGCGTCGTTCGGCACGGTCGAGGTGGGCGGTCCGGTGCGGATGAGCCGCACTCTCGAGCTGGTCAACAAGGGCTCCCGGACCGTCCGGCTGCGCACCGGCTACGAGCCGATCACCAGCGTGCCCGGCGTGTCCTTCCACGTCACCGCGCCCTCCGTCGTGCTGCGGCCGGGCGGTTCGGCCTCGGTGGACGTGCAACTGCGGATCTCCAACACCCGCGCACTGCGCAAGACGCCCGACCCCACGGTCTCGCTCGACGAGGGCCGCCAGTTCCTCGCGGAGGCGTCCGGCCTGGTGACGTTCACCGGCGACCGATCGCTGCGGGTGCCGGTCTACGCGGCGCCGAAGCCGGTGTCGCGCCTGACCGTGGCCGGTGACCGCGTCACCGGGCGCGGCCTCGACCAGCCCGGCTACCAGTCGCGGATGACCGTGCTCCAACTCGGCGCGAGTTCTGACCGCCTGCCCGACTGCGGTCCCGGCGTGCAGGACGACTGCGCGGTGAACCGCACCGCGCGTGGCGGCGACCTGCGGTACGTGGGCGCGACGGCCACCGCCGACCTGCTGGCGTTCGGCGTCGCGACCTGGAGCACCTGGGCGAACATCGGCAGCAACACCAAGCCGGAGGTGCGGTTCTCGGTGGGCGGCAAGGACTTCGTGACCACCGCCGAGAAGCCGACGAACCCCGAAGGCGAAGTGACGGCCGACATCTGGCTCGCCCGGACGGTGGTGGCCGGCACCGAGGACGTGGTGGACGAGCAGCCGCTGAACGGCCTCGACGGCTCGTCCGACACGAACCTGTTCGACAGCGACGTCGTGGTCCTGCCGGTCGCGCGGTCGGCTCTGCCGTCCGGCCCGGTGACCTACACCGCCGGAGTGCGGAGCCGTTACACCGCGCCCGCCGACACCGACGACCTGGTCGACGTCGCCCCCGCGGCCACGTTCGACTACAGCCTGATCGTTCCCGCACTGTCCACAGTGGTACGTCCGGGTGATCGAGTTCCTGCTGGATCGTTGGTGTTCTTCCACCACAACGCAAGCGGTAACCGTGCTCTCGTCAGGTGACACCCGGTTGGGTGTGCCTCAGCTGCGCGTCTCTCGGCATACTCGATCGTTATGGATCTGGTCGTGGGACTCGACGCTGGCGGCACGTCCACCAGGGCCCTGGTGCTCGGACTCGACGGCGCCCGCCTGGGTCAGGGCCTCGCGGGCGGCGCGAACCCGAACTCGCACCCACCCGCCGTCGCCGCCGCCCACATCGGCGAGGCGCTGGCGGAGGCGCTGGACGGTCTCGACTCCCGCAAGGTCCGCTGCGGTGTCCTCGGCATGGCGGGCGCCTCCCGCATGACCGACCCCGCGGTCCTGGACCTCTTCCAGGGAGCCTGGGAACGCGCGGGCCTGCACTGCCCGATGCGCGTGGTCACCGACTGCGAGGCCGCCTTCGCCACCGGCACCTCGTCGGCGGACGGCACGGTTCTGGTGGCGGGCACCGGTTCCATCGCGGGCCGAATCTCGGGCCACCGCATGGTCGGCCAGTCCGGCGGCTACGGCTGGCTGATCGGCGACGACGGCTCGGCGTTCTGGCTGGGCCGCGAAGCCGTCCGCGCCACGGTGAAGCTGCTCGACCTGGACGCACCGCTGGAAGGCCTGGCCACCGCGGTCCTGACCGCGGCGGGCGCTCGCAACCGAGGCCAGCTGATCACCGCCGTCAACGCGGCGGCGCCCATCGCGCTCGCCCAGTTCGCGCCGTTGGTGAGTTCCGCCTACCACCACGGCGATCCCGAGGCGCTGACGATCGTGGCGTCCGCCGCCCGCCTGCTCGCCGACACGGCCACGGCGGTCCGCGAACCGTCCGACACCTCCCCGATCGTGCTGGTCGGCAGCCTGATCAAGACCCCGGTCGGCACGCACCTGAAGCAGGAACTGCTCACCCGCTGCAACGCTGCGGTGATCATGGCGACGGAGGGTGCGGCGGGAGCGGCCTGGCTGGCGGCGGTCGACGTGCTGGGGCCGGACGCGCCGAGGCCCAGCGGGTCATGACGCCAGCAGCCGGCCCGAGTGCGGCGTCCGCTCGTGGTACGCGCGCAGCAGACCGGCGTGCACGTCGTCCACGTGTTCGGCGGCGTCGGTGTTCCACACCAGCGTGATCCGCCGGTGCAGCGGGTTGCCGATGATCGGCTTGAGCAGCACGCCCGGCAGGTCGTGACCGGGGAAGAACCCCGCCACGGCACCGGTCGACCGCACCAGGTCGGCCGCGACGACCGGATCGACGCCGAAGTGCGCGCACCTCGGCGTGAACCCGACGGCCTCGCAGGCCAGGTCGAGGTTCAGCCGCCCGCCGTGGTTCTCGTCCGGCACGACCCACTCCTCGCCGGCGAGTTCGGACAGCAGCACCTCGCTGCGGCCGGACAGCCGATGGCCGGCCGGAACACCGATCAGCATGCGTTCCGTGACGACGCCGCGCAGGCCGACCTCTTCCGGGAACCGCAACGGGCTGCGCGGGAACTCCACCACCAGGGCCAGGTCGAGGTCGCCGGTGCGCACGAGTTCCAGCACGACGTCGCCGCCGCGTTCGATGTGCGTGGTCTGCGGCAGGCTCGGCAGCATCTCCCTGACCACCCCGACCAGCAGCGCGGTCGGCGAGCCCGCGACACCACCGAGCCGGATGCCGGAGTCGCCGCGTTCGGCCAGCTTGCGCGAGCTGACGAGCAGGTCGTCGAACCGTTCGACCAGGTCCTGGGCCCGCAGCACGACGTGGCGGCCCAGTTCGGTCAGCTCGACGCCGTCGGTGCGGCGCAGGAACAACGGCCCGCCGAGACTCGCCTCGATCCTGCGCACCTGAGCGGTCAGCCCGGCCTGGGCGATCTTCATCTGGGAGGCGGCCCGGCTGATGCTGCCCGCCCGCGCCACGGTCAGCACCACGTGCAGATGCCTCAGCTCCATTCGCACTGAGGAAGCCTAGGACAGTTGCGCACCAACGAACACGGCCACGCGGGTGGCACCGGATGACGCTCCGTCGCCGTTGCAAGGGCGGTTGCTCTGTCAGGCCGATAACTCGCGAATTATCGGCACCTCACACCTGCCGCTGCGTGCGCGGACTGCACCACGCTGCTGTTGACACCAAACGATCGCAGGGGGTGTGAGCGCCATGAGGAAAGCGTTGCGGCTGCGACGCCTTTCCCGTCCGCACGACGACAGGTACCTCTTCGTGCCGTTGGACCACAGCGTTTCGGACGGTCCAGTGGTGCCGCGGGACCGGTGGCAGGACCTGATCCACGCCGTCGTGCTGGGCGGCGCCGACGCCATCATCGTCCACAAAGGACGCGTGCGTACCATCGAACCCGCTGTGCTGGGCGGATGCGCGCTGATCGTCCATCTGAGCGCGGGCACCGCGCACATGGCGGACGTCAACGCCAAGGTGCTCGTCGGCGAGGTCGACGAGGCGTTGCGGCTCGGTGCCGACGCGGTGAGCGTGCATGTCAACATCGGCTCCGACACGGAGTCCCGCCAGCTCACCGACCTCGGCACAGTCGCGGCCGCGTGCGACTCGTGGAACGTCCCGCTGGTCGCGATGGCCTACGCCCGCGGCCCGCGCATCGGCGATCCCAGGGACCCCGCCCTGCTGGCGCACGTAGTCAACATCGCGGCGGACCTCGGCGCGGACATCGTCAAGACCACCCTCGCGCACCCGGCGCAGGACATGGCGGACGTGGTCGCCAGCTGCCCGATCCCCGTGGTCGTCGCGGGTGGTCCCGCCTCCGCGCACAGCCTCGCCGGACACGCCCGAGTGGCCATGGACGCGGGCTGCGCCGGCCTCGCCGTCGGACGGCGGGTGTTCACCTCGCCGACGCCGATGCACCTGGTCGCGGAGCTGGCGTCGATCGTGCACGCGCCCACCGACGCAAGTCTCATCCACGCCCTGACCGCCACCTTGGAGAACCGGTGAAGTTCGCCTGGATCGACCTCAGAACCGTCCCGGAAGCGCACTGGACCGCCGTGATCGACGCGGCCGTGCACAGCCGGATCGGAGTCGTCACGGACGACCCGTCCCTGCTCGACGACCTGCCGCCCACGGTCACCCGCGTGCTGCTCGTTGACGGCCCGGTCGACAGCCCCCATCTCGTCACCGTGGCGGTGCACGACCAGGACCAGCTCGACCGGCTGTCCTCGGGTTCCGCGTTCGTGACGGTCAGGGACGACCGCACCCTCAAACTCGCCTGTGCCGCAGCGGAACGGCTCGACCACACCGTCGTCGCGTTCACCGACCCGACGAAGATCCCGCTGGAGATCGTGATCGCGGCCGCCGACGGCGCACCCGGCAAGCTGGTCACCGTCGTCGCCGACCTCGTCGAGGCCGCGATCGTCCTGGAGGTCCTGGAACACGGCTCGGACGGCGTGCTGATGGCCCCGCGCGACGCGACCGACGTGTTCAAACTGGCGCGACTGCTGGAAGTGACGTCCCCGCCGCTGACCCTGACCACGCTCACCGTGGAAGCGTTGGCCCACAACGGCCTCGGCGATCGCGTCTGCGTCGACACCGCCTCGCACTTCCGGGAGGACGAGGGCATCCTCGTCGGCTCGTTCTCGTCGGGCTTCATCCTCTGCTGCAGCGAGACGCATCCGTTGCCGTACATGCCGACGCGGCCGTTCCGGGTCAACGCGGGCGCGCTGCACTCGTACGTGCTGGGCCCGGCGAACCGCACCAACTACCTGTCCGAACTGCGTTCCGGCAGCAAGGTCCTCGCCGTCGACGCCGACGGCCGCACCCGCGAGCTCACCGTAGGCAGGGCCAAGCTCGAGTCCCGCCCGATGCTCACCATCACCGCGCGCTCGCCGGAGAACGTCGTGGTCGACCTGATGGTCCAGGACGACTGGCACGTCCGAGTCCTCGCGCCCGGCGGCAAGGTCCGCAACGTGACCGAACTACAGCCCGGCGACGAACTGCTCGGCTACATCGCTTCCGAGCAACGGCACGTTGGCCTCCCCATCGGCGAGTTCTGCAAGGAGTCATGAAGTGCGTGCGTTCATCACCGAACTGTTGCACCGCCACGGCGACGAGGTGCCGATCTTCAGCCATCGCAACACAGTCACGCACGGCCTACTACGCGCCGACGTCACCGCTCACGCTCTTCGTTTCGCCGCCGTCGGAATCGGTGACGGCAGTACGGTAGCCGTCCAGGTACCGCCGAGCTTCAGCCAGCTGGAAGCCGTGCTGGCGTTGTGGAGCATCGGCGCACAGGTGATCTCGATCGACCACCGCCTGCGCCCGGCCGAGACCCACGTCCTGCACGAGCTGACGCGCCCCGAGTTCCTCGTCCACCCCGGTGGCACGCCTGCGCAGGGTTTCCAGGAGCGGTACGGACTCGTGGCCGAACGGGTCGACGGCCTCCCCGCTGCTTCTCCGCACCGACTCGTCCAGTTCAGCTCCGGCTCGACCGGCCGCCCGAAGGTGATCGGCCGCAGCACGTCGTCGCTCATCGACGAGGTGACCCGTTTCTCCGCCTCCGACGGCATGGTGCGACGCGGCGAACGCCTGCTGCTGCTCAACTCCCCCGCACACAGCTTCGGCCTGATCGGCGGCCTACTGCACTCTCTCGCGGCAGGCGTGCACCTCGTGTTCGCCGCAAGCCCGAACGCGGAAGACATTCTTTCCTGTGCACGAACTCATGAGGTCGACTTCGTCACCGGCCTGCCGTTCCACTTCGACCTGCTGGCCTCCTCACCCGACCGCGACGCGCTGCGCACGGTCCGCGGCGCGTTCGCCGGCGGCGAGATGATGCCGCAGGACGTGGCCGACAGGTTCCTTGCCACGTATGGCTTCCCGGTCGGCGAATGCTTCGGCACCACCGAAACCGGCGCACTGACCATCGCGGTTTCCGGCACGGTCCGCCCGTCCGTCGGCAGGCCGATGCAAGGCATCACCGCACGAGTGCGCAACGGCCTGGTGGAAGTCGCCTTGCCGGAAACGCCTTACCTGGCCGAGAACGACCCGGCACGCTTCTCCGGCGGCTGGTTCCGCACCGGCGACCGCGGCGAGTTCACCGCCGACGGCGAACTGCGCCTGCTCGGCCGCGCCGACTCGCTGGTCGTGGTGCGCGGCAACAAGGTCGACCTGACCGAGGTGGAACACGTCCTACGTGGACACCCACAGGTGACCGAGGTCGTCGCGGTGGGACGGACGGAAATCCGGGCCTACGTGGGCACTCGAAGCACCACGCTCACCGCACAGGCGCTGTCGCAGTGGTGCACGGAAAGGCTCGCGGAATTCAAGCTCCCAGCCCGAATCCACGTCATGGAAACCCTGCCCAGAACGTCGAGCGGCAAGATCATCCGAAACATGGAGCCGCTCCATGCGTCCTACCTTCAGGCGCATTTGGCCGGAAACAATGGAGAAGATTGACCTACCGGGCCTAGTTTTCCCGCATGCCCAAAAGATCGTCCAGCGTGGCCGGACGGGAGTTCGGCGGCCTCGTTCGCGCCATCATCGCCAGGACCGGCCTCACCCACCGCAGGCTCGCCGAACTGCTCGGCTGGCAGGAAGCCAAGATCTCGGACATGACGCTCGGCAAGGGCGGCGTGACCGAGTTGGACGTCATTCTGCTGCTCGGGTACTGCCAGGCCACGGTCGAGGAACGCGAGTACCTGCTGGAGCTGTTCCACGAGTCGGGCAACGCCTGGCTCCAGATGCCGAAGGACGGCGTACCGGACCAGGTGCGCACGCTGATCGAACACGAGCAGATCGCCGAGGAGATCATCACCTGGTCGATGATCCTGGTGCCCGGCCTGGTGCAAACGCCGGACTACGGCTACATCGTCACCGAACGTTCGCCCGTGATCGAGGCCGAGGACGTCCCGGCGGTCGCCGCCGCCAGGGCAGCTCGCGCGACCATCCTCGAACCTGGCCGGAAGTTCGTGTTCCTGGTGCACGAACAGGCACTCGAACTTCCGGTCGGCAGCATCGAGGTGTGGCGCGAACAACTGGCCCACCTCCTCCGGATGTCGGTGCGGAAGTACATCAGCATCCGGATCGTTCCCCGGTCAGCAGGCGTGCACGCGGGCACCTGCGGTGACTTCTGCCTGATGAAGTTCCCGAAGTACCCGCCGGTCGTCTACGCGGACAGCGTCAACTACTGCCTGTTCTTCGACGACCCGGAGACCATCAAGATCCACGAGGACATCCTGACGGCTCTCGCGGCCGTCGCTCTGTCTGAGGAAGAATCGAGGGCGGTGATCGACAACATCTTGGAGGGCCTCCAATGACTGCCTGGCGCAAGAGCAGCTACAGCGGCAGCAGCAACAACTGTGTCGAGGTCGGCCACGGCGTCGGCATCCGGGACAGCAAGGCGCCGAGCGCTCACATCCGCGTCTCGCCGGCCGCCTGGTCGGCGTTCTTGCGCTTGGCCCGTTTCCCCAGCACGGCGCAGTAACCCTCGGTAACGTCCCTCTCACGCACGTGCAAGGGGGACCCCATGACCGATCCGAACCAGCTCATCGAGGACTACGAGCAGCGCACCGCCGCCTTGCTCGAACGGGCAGCAGAAGCCAAGTCCCAGATCGCGAACCTGACCGGCGCCGCCACCAGCACAGACGGCGCCGTGACGGTGAGCGTCAGCGCAGGGGGAGCGCTGCTGAACCTGTCGTTCGGCACAAAGGCCGACGACATGCCCAAAGACCGCTTGGCCGCGCTCGTGATGTCCACGGCCAAACGCGCCCAGGCCCAGGCCGTGGGCCAGATCGCCACGATCATGGCGCCGCTCATCGGCGACAACAGCGAGGCCATGCAGTTCGTCCAATCCCAGATCCCACCGATCGAAGTCCCGGACGAGCCCGCGCCTGCGGCACCGCAACAGTTCGTGGTGAACGAGGAACAGCAGGACGCGGCCGCTGCCGAGCCGCCCGCACCTCGCCCGGTGCGCCGCCCTGCCGAGGACGACGACACCGACTACGACCAGCGCAGCCTCTTCAAGAAGGAAGGTGGCTGGTGATGTCGGGCTTCCAAGTCGATCTCGCAGCCCTGGAGGCCCACGAGCGAGAGCTCAAAGCCCTCCTGGCGAGCTTGCCCTCCGCGGCCGACGCGGGCGCTGATTACGTCGGCAACCCACAGGCCTGGGGCATCGTGGGCATGTTCTTCGCCCAGATCATGGAGCGGTGGACAAACGACGCGCGCGAGTACGTCGACACCGTCAAAGCCGCAGGTGACGACGTGGTCGAGAGGTTCGCCGGCATGCGCCAGACCTACGCCGAGCAGGACGAGGCGATAGCGCAGTCGTTCAAGAAGCTCCGCGAGGGCCTTGACGGGGTGCAGCCATGAGCGACCAGCCGCAGAACCCGCTCAACGCCACCGAAGCCTTCGACCCGGCGAGCATGGCACAGCCGTCCAACTTCGACAGCCCCACGCAATCCTGGGACGCGGCCGGAATCTTCAGCAGCTCCGCCAACCTCATCTACGACGGCATCAAGGGCGACTGGGGCGCCATGGCGGGCGACGCGGCGGCGTTCGGCATGGACCTGCTCGGTTTCGTGACGAACCCGATGGGCAGCCTGCTGTCTGCGGGAATCGGCTGGTTGATCGAGCACATCGGGTTTCTCAAGGAGGGTCTCGATTTCCTCGCGGGCGACCCTGATGCGGTGAACGCGATGGCGCTGACGTGGAGCAACATCGCCAAGCGCATGCAGGAGACCGCCGACAAGTACTCAGGCACCCTCGATGCTTTGAGCCAGTCCCAAGGCGCCGCGGTCGACGGCTACCGCAAGGCCGTCCAGGACTTCTCCAACGTCGTCTCGGGCGGCGCGAGCCATGCCACCTCGGCTGCTTCCGCGATGACGGTCGCGGCATCGGCTGTCGGTGTCGTGCGCGGCGCCGTCCGTGACGCCATCGCGAGCTTCGTCTCCAACGCGATCATCAAGTTCGCGGCAGCCAGTGCCCTGACACCGATCACCTTCGGTGCCTCGCAGGCCGCCTTCATCGCGGACACCGTCGTCCAGGGCACGATCACGGCGGGCAAGAACGCCAAGAAGATCAGCAAGGTCGTGAAGCAGCTGGAGAAAGTCGCGGACGACGCCAAGAAGTCCCGGGACATGATCAAGGGGACGACCCGCAACCTCGACGGCACCGTCAAGAAATACAACCAGGACGCCGTCAAGCACTCCCAGCAGGCGCTGCACATGGCAAAGAAAGCGCAGGCGGGCAAGCTCGACGCCGGCGACGCCGACCGGATCCGGGAACTCGGCGAGCAGGGAAGGAAGCTGCAGCACGACCACTCGTCGGTCAAGCGAGAGCTGGGCGAGAACGTCAACCACAACCTCCGCGACAGCCTGGGCCTGGGCGATCGTCGGTTGGACAAGCTGAACGACCTGTTGGACGTACAGGTCGTGCCGAGGTTCGGGAAGAACGACGACCTCGGGCTTCCTGGCAAGGAGTTCCCCGGCTTCTCCGTTCCGCTCGCCCCCAAAGTCCTCGGCAACGCCATGGCTCAGGAGTGGAGCGACCAGACCCATCGCGAAGCTGATGCCCAGGTGAAGCAGAACGAGCGAGACCAGGAGTGGCGCAAGTACTGGCAACAGCAGCGGATGGCAGGAGAGCTGTGATCGAACGGTTCCTCCGACGGACAGCAGCACTCGCGTTGATCGTGTTCGCCGCCGTCCTTGCGCTCGTCGTGGCCGCTCGGCTGGGAGAGTGGGAGAGCGCGCTCGCGAACCGGAGATCGGTCCAGCCGAAAAGCGTCGGTGAAATCGCCGAAGGGGCGGTGGCATTCTGGGGCATCACCATCGTTGGACTGATCTGGCACCGGCGACGGATGCCGATGTGGCGCGTGTGGGCTCGGTGGGCGGCCTTCCCCGGTGTGTTCACAGCGCTCTTCCAGAGCCTGCAGATCTTCGGTGATCACGACCAGCGGATCGCATTGGCCATCGGGGCAGGTCTCGTGGTGGTGTGCTGGGCGCTGGGCGAACTGGCTGTGCTGGTGGCCACTCGGCCCGTAACGCCTGCTCTGATCCGGTCGAAGCTGGAGATCCCGTTCCCCACCAGAGGACTCAAGGCCCGGCTGTGCGTCCGCGAGGACCGGTTGGTGCTGGACAGCCTGGTGTCACGCCGGAAGCGGTCGCGTGACGTGGTCGCGGTGCCGTGGACGGCGATGCGGTCGATCGAACTGGTCGAGGTCGAGCAGGAGATGACCTGCCAAGTGATCATCCACGCTGACGGCGACGTGGGCAGGCCGCGCACGTTCGATGTCACTCCTGGTCCTGCTCTCCACGTCATCGGCACAGCACGAGAACTGCTGATCCCGGTGACCGAAGACATCGGCAGGACAGCGTTGAAGGTCGTTCGAGCACGTTCAGAGGGCATCGAGGTGGTCGAGAGACGGATCTGGTCGAACCGTCGCATGAGGAAGCGCGACCTCCGGCCCGCGAACTGGGAGTACCGAACCGACAGCCGCCCGTACATCCTCCTGCTCGTCGGCGCGTTCCTGCTCATGCCGCTCTACATCCTGACGATGATGACGCTGTCGCTCGTCACGGGCTCACCGGAGTTGCAGAAGGACTGGGGCACGGTCGGCGGGCTGGACGAGCAGGAACAGGTGATCGTCGCCGGCCTCGGGCTCGTCACCGTGGCCTTCCTCTACCTCGCCTACCGGTTCTGCTACAAGGCTTTCCTGGAGTTCATGGAGGGTCAGGACTCGCTCGAAGCCTTCCCTGAGCCTCCGCCCCTGCCGCCCAAGACCGGGACGGTGCCCGGCTCCGGCAAGAAGCGGAAGAAGCGCTGACCTATCTCAGCAACGCCTCGCGAAGCTCTGGCTTCCGCAGGAGCGCGAGCAGATCCGGAGAGTCGCCGAACACGACATCAGCGCCCGGACTGAATGCCTGCCGCAACATGGACTGGCACACGTCCGCGAACGGCTGTTCTCGTACCGTGTGAACGTGTTCCAGCATCTCGCCTGAGCGGTTGCCCTCACACGCCTCGTTCCACGCGCGCAGTGCGAGCCCGACCACTCTGCGAGCCTGCATTCGACCCCTTGGCAGCCCGCGATCGTTGAGTCCGCACACCTCGATGGTCGCCTTGCCCTTCGGGGTCAAGGGGCTGTAGATGCCCAGAGACAGCGTCAGCAGCAGGTGGTCGAACGGGTCTTCGGACGTGGGGTCGACCAGCAGCGGGTTACCGTCCTCGTCGACCGGAAACCGGTCGCGCTTCTGGTGGCTGTTGCAGGTCGAGCAAGCCAGAAGGTGGTTGAGCCAGTCGAAGGCGCGCAACGGGTTACGGGCGATGGGATCGAAGTGATCGATGTCCGTGCCACGGCTCTCGCCGCAGTACATACACGTCTCAAGCCCTGCCGCCATGTCACCTAGCGCTGCTCTGATCGGCTTCCGAACCGTCGAACTGCGCCAGGACTCACGGGCTTTTGCACACCGCTCGTCGGATGGCGCCACGTTGATCGCTTGAGTCAACGTGTTCATGCGGGCCAGCGTGCTCGGCGAGAGATCAGATCGAACAATTCTGATCATGCGTCGTGCAATCGAGCCGCCACCTCATCGGCGCGCGCAGTCAACGAGCTTGTGAGCTTCTCCCTGAGTTCCTTGTACCGCTGGACTTCTTTCTCATCAGCCTTGCCGGCGATGACCTTGACTTCCAGCTCGACGAGCTGCTTGCGCAACTGTTCCGCCCGCGCCGAGTAGGCCGAGTCGAGGCCGAACAGTTCGGTGAGCACCGCGTCGTCGCCGCTGCCGTACACGACCCGCTCGTACAGATCCTGGTCGACCACGTGCGGAGGCAGTTGCTCCTCAGGCCCAGGCAACCGGATCAGTCCGCCAGGATCTGCGGCCTGGCAGATGTACGGACTGTGGGTTGTCACGATGAACTGGATGTTGGGGAAATGCGCCTTGAGCCAGCCACCGATGCGTTGTTGCCAGGAGACGTGCAGGTGGGCGTCGACTTCGTCGATGATCACGACGCCAGGCGCGATGACCGTGTTGCCCTCCACCTCAAGTTTCCCGTAAGCGTCGTGAATCTGCTTGAGCAGATCCACCACCAGGGCGGTCACAGTCCTGTACCCATCGCTGGTCTCACGCAACGGGAACCTGTTGCCGCCGCAGGTAACCCAAAGTCCGTCCGAGGTGACGTCCTCGACCTTGTGATCATCAGGGAGCAGACCATCGCTCAACAGGCGGAGTGCGGATTGCTTCAGGTCATCTGCACCCGATTCACCTTCGAGTGCTTTCAGATGTTGCTGGATCAGCCAGCTGACGCCCTCCGCGAGTGACGCGTCCTCGTTGAACAAGCTCAAGATGTTCGCAACACGGTAATGTGTCTTACGGACTGCACCCGTGAGTCGACGGAACGGGCCATACGCGGCATATAGCCACCCACCCGGCTGAGACTTGTCGAGGCCACTTGGCCTCAGCCCAGCGACCGACTGAGCGCCCCATGAAAGTGTGAGCTCGACCCGCTCCTGTTCAAAGAGGGTTATCTCTGGCTCGACAGGATCAAAATCTGGGTCCGAGTAGACACGTAGGATTGCCTCGGCTCCATCTTTTCCGTGAGTCAACCAATTCTCATAGTCCGGCATGACCGCGAAAACTGCGCGCGGACCGCCTAGCGTCAGAGCTATGGTCTGCAACAGGGTGGACTTGCCTGAACCATTCCGGCCCGCGATAACAGTCCATCCGGCATGAGAACCGTCTGGGCGCGTGAGCGTCAGATCCACCTCGCGCGCACCGTGGAACCCTTTGATGTTCCGCAGCTTCACCTGCGAGACGTACATGTCCACCCCGGTCGCCGAGCTACAAATGGTTCCGCGGGCGACTCTAGTCGGCCGCAGCACCTCCCCGCTGACCTCGACACCCGCACAGGTGGAAGACCTAGGAGGCGGACTCCGGCACCCGCGGATGCCGGAACCCGGGGTGGTCCGCAGGCAGCGCCCGCCGCAGCACCCACCCAGACACCAGGATGCAGACGATCTGCAACGGCCACGACAAGGCGAGCCGAAGAGTGGCCAGCCAGTAAATCTGCGCGTCCAGCCACAGTGGAGTGAACACGGCGACACGCAGCACGTACTGCCCAACCCAGGCCCACGACGCGACCGAGTAGGCGCGCAAAAGGGCAGGATCGCGACGCCACCGGGTCTTCTGCCCGAGGAGCGTCCCCACGACCACGCCGAGCAACGGCCAGCGCACCGCGATCGAGCCCGCCCACGCCAGGGCCGAGGCGACGTTGGACAGCAGCTGGATGAGGAAGAAGTCCTCGACGCGCCCGGTGTAGAGCGCCACCAACGCGGCCGCCACCACGAGCAGCACGGACAGGATCACCGCGCGGGGTTTCTCGCCGCGTACGAAGCGCACGATGCCGATCACCACGCCGCACAGCACGGCGGCGATCGCGCCCGCGCCGATCGAGTGCCCGAACAGCAGCCAGCCCGCGACGAACGCCAACGGCGGCAGGGAGGCGTCGAGGGCGCCGCCTCGGCCTCCCAGCAGTGATGCGAGCGACTCCTGGCGCACGTCGGTCATGGTTCCAGGGTGCCTTAGGCGAACCTAACTCAGGTAACGGACCTATATCGGGGATTGACCCCGGTGAACCAGGTCACTACCGTCTGGCGAAATCGTCTGGAAAGTTAACAGACAGGAGCGGACCTAATGCGTGCCGGAAGCCCACGACTGTTGCGGGAGATCAACGACCGCGCAGCCATCGAGGCTTTGCTGCGCAACGGGCCGCTGACCAGGTCGGAGTTGGAAGGTCTGATCGGCCTTTCCAAGCCGGCGACCGCACAGTTGCTCACGCGGCTGGAAGCCGGCGACTCCGTGGTCCGCAACGGACTGCGGGGCGGTGGCCGTGGGCCGCGTGCCCAGCTGTGGTCGGTCAACGGGGCGCTTGCGCACATCGCCGCTGTCGATCTCACCCCCGAGACGGTCGACATCGCGATCGCGGACATCTCCGGTGCCGTGCTCACCGAGCACAAGGCGCCGATGCCCGTGAAGCACGGCGTGCTGGAGGCGTTCGTGAGCGCGGTCGGCAAGGCCTGCGGACAGGCAGGTCTGAGCGCCGACCAGTTGCTGCACGTCGTGGTGGGCTGTCCGGGAGCGGTGAACCCCGCGAACGGTGAGCTCGCCTACGCACCACACCTGCCCGGCTGGAGCAGTTTCGACATGCCCGGCCGGTTGCGGGAGCAGCTCGCGACTTCGGTGAGCGTCGAGAACGACGTCAACCTCGTCGCGCTGGAGGAGATGGTCGCCGGACGGGCCACCAAGGTGAGCGACTTCGTCGTCATCTGGCCCGCGGATCTCGTCGGTGCCGCCGTCGTCGTCAACGGATCGCTGCTGCGCGGCGCTTCCGGTGGCGCGGGCGAGATCGACGGCCTGATGATCCCGGACCGTGCGGCGGCCGACACCGACACGGACCGCTCCGGCGGCACGTTCGGTGAACTGCTCAGCAGCACGTCGATCTGCAAGCTCGCACGCGCCCACGGGCTCGCCGCGCGCAACGGCCACAGTGCCGTGCGCAAGGCGCTGGCCGCGGGTCCGGCGGGCCGTGAGTTCATGGTCGATCTCGCCAGGCGCATCGCCACGGGCGTGGCTAGCGTCGTCGCGGTGCTCGACCCGGAACTCATCCTCCTGTCCGGCGACATCGCGCAGGCAGGCGGAACCACGCTGAACGACCTCGTTGCCGCGGAACTGCGGCAACTGGTGGTGCCGCGAACACCGATCCAGCTGGCCTTGGTGACCGGGAAACCAGTGCGCAGCGGCGCATTGCACTCGGCGCTGGCCGTGGCACGAGAACAGGTGTTCGGCCTCCCGGCAGCCACCACGGCTCCATTCCGCGGCCCAGTGGTCGCCGGGTCCCCACGTTGATCGAGAAGGAGTGCACATGCGCAAGCACACACGTGCTGCCTTGCTCTGTGTCGCCGCAGCGCTGACCCTCACCGCATGTGCGGCGGGCAAGGGTGGTGGCGCCAATTCCGACGCCGCAGCTGCTCCTGGCAAGGACGACAAGCTCACCCTCACGGTCTGGAGCAACTACTCCGACCGTGAGTACGAAGAAGTCACGAAGGCCCTCAAGACGTTCAACCAGAAGTTCCCGAACATCGAGATCAAGCACGAGGGCTCGCAGGACGACGACAAGATCACCGCGGGTATCCGTTCGGGCAACACGCCGGACGTCGCGCTGTCGTTCACCACGGACAACATCGGCCAGTTCTGCTCCTCCGGGGCGTTCCAGCCGCTGAAGGCCTACATCGACCGCGACAAGGTCGACCTGAACCAGCTCACCCCCGCGGTGCAGAAGTACACCGAGTACAAGGGCAACCGCTGTGCGATGCCCATGCTCACCGACGTCTACGCCATGTACTACAACAAGGACATGCTGTCGGCGGCCGGCATCACGACCCCGCCGAAGACGCTGGACGAGCTGTACGACGCGGCCGTGAAGGCGACCAAGAAGGCGCCGAACGGTGACATCGAGGTCGCGGGCTACCTGCCCACGATGGGCTTCTACGCCAACCGCCCGACCATCCTCGCGCCGACGTTCGGCGCGGAGTGGGAGAAGGACGGCAAGTCCGGTCTCGCCAGTTCCCCCGGCTTCACCGAGATGATGACGTTCCAGAAGAAGCTCGTCGACTTCTACGGCTACGACGCTCTCGAGCGGTTCCGCGCGGGTCTCGGCCAGGAGTACTCGGCCGACCACGCGTTCCACCAGGGCAAGATCGCGATGATGGTCGACGGTGAGTACCGCACCGCCTTCCTCAAGGCGCAGGCGCCGCAGATCAAGTTCGGCACGGCTCCGTTCCCGACCTGGAAGCCCGCCGACTACGGCACCGCGTTCACCACCGGCACGATCATGGGCATTCCCAAGGGCGCCAAGAACCCCGGCGCCGCGTGGGAGCTGATCAAGCACCTGACGTTCGACACCGACACGATCGTCGGCCTGTCCAACGCCATCAAGAACGTCCCGAGCACCAAGGCCGCCATGGAGAGCCCCAAGCTCGAGGTGGACGAGCAGTTCAAGACGTTCATCGACCTGGCCAAGAGCGACAAGCTCAAGGGCAACCCGGTCACCCCGATCGGTGACGCGCACATCAAGGCTGTCACCGACTTCTCGGTCTCCTACCAGTCCGGCAAGGTCCCGGACCTGGCGGCAGGCCTCAAGGAAGTCGACAAGAACATCGACGACCTCATCGCCAAGAGCGGCAAGTAGGGGATTCGCAAGATGACCGCCACGCTCGGCGCCAAGCCCGCCCCCGGCAGGGGGCGGGCAAGGTCCCGCCACCGTCTCGCCGTGCTCGGGTTCATGGCCCCGGCAATCATCGGCTTCGTCCTGTTCTTCGGTTATCCGCTGGTCACCACGGTCGTGCTCTCGTTCACGAAGTACGACCTGATCAACCCGCCGGAGTTCAACGGACTCGACAACTACACGTTCATGTTCAAGGATCCCCTGCTCATCAAGGCGATCACGAACACGCTGTGGTTCGTCGTGGTGCTCACGATCGCGCGGACCGTGTTCGCGCTGGGCGTGGCATCGGTCATCGCTCGCCTGAAGTCGGGCGTCGGATTGATCCGCACGCTCTGCTACCTGCCTTCACTGGCACCGCCGGTGGCCGCGACACTCGTGTTCTTCATGGTGATGCGTCCCAATGGCGGTCCGCTGGACAGCGTGCTCGGCTGGTTCGGTGTCGACGCACCGCTGTTCTTCTCGGACCCGGCATGGGCCAAGCCCGGCATCACCGCGATCATGCTGTGGATCTCCGGCGACCTGATGATCATCATCCTCGCCGCGATCCTCGACGTGCCGCAGGAACAGTACGAGGCCGCCGAACTCGACGGCGCAGGCCCGATCCGGCGCTGGTGGCACGTCACGCTTCCGACGATCTCACCGGTGCTGCTCTTCGGCATCGTGAACTCGGTGATCCTCGCGTTGCAGCTCTTCACACAGGCGGTCGTCGCGGGGTCGGCCGGCTCGGGAGCGGCGGACGCGACGGGATCGACCAAATATCTCGGTTTCCCGGACAACTCCACGCTGACGTTCCCGGTTTACCTGTACACACAAGGCTTCCGCTACTTCGACATGGGCTACGCGGCCGCCATGGCCACGGTCCTGTTCATCATCTCGTTCGCCGTGACCATCGTTCTGGTGCAGCGGATGCGCAAGAACTCCACCGCTGAGGAAGGGGGTCCGGGAGCATGACCGCCACGCTGACCAAACCACCGGTCGACGTCCCCGCGGAACCGGAGCAGCCGCGCCGCAAGCGCGACGTCGCAGGCATCCTGAACTGGGTGGCGACGCATGCGATCGGCCTCGCGCTCGGCCTGATGTTCGCCACACCCGTCGTGTTCGTCTTCCTCACCGCGGTGATGTCGGACGACCAGGCGTTCACCTCGAACCTCTGGCCGCGCGAATGGCACTGGGGCAACTTCGTCGAGGTCTTCGACAAGGCCCCGCTGTTCCAGTACCTGATCAACAGCCTCACGTACTCGCTGCTCGCGACCCTGGGCATGCTGATCTCGTCGATCCCCGCGGCCTACGCGCTCGCGAAGCTCAAGTGGCGCGGCCGGAACGTGGCGTTCCTCCTCGTCATCGGCGCGATGATGCTGCCACCGCAGGTCGTCGCCGTGCCGCTGTACGACACCTGGTCCTCGCTGGGCCTGACGGGCACGCTGGTGCCGTTGATCGCGCCGTACTTCCTGTTCGACGCGTTCAGCATCTTCCTGCTGCGCCAGTTCATGCTCACCATCCCGCAGTCCTATGTGGATGCGGCACGGGTGGACGGGTGCTCGGAGTTCCAGGCGCTGGTCCGGATCATCATCCCGATGGCGAAGCCCGGCATCGCGGCGACCGCGCTGTTCTGCTTCCTCTTCACCTGGAACGACTACTTCGGCCCGTTGCTCTACACCGGTGAGGTCAAGGACCAGTGGACGTTGTCGCTGGCACTGGCGACGTTCAAGGGCATGCACATCGTCCAGTGGAACTCCTCGATGGCCGTCACGTTCCTGACGATGATCCCGGCCGTCGTCCTCTTCGTCTTCGCCCAGAAGTCGTTCGTCAAGGGAATCACGTTCACGGGAGTCAAAGGATGAAACTCACCGTCGTCGGTGGCGGGTCCACCTACACACCTGAGCTGATCGACGGCATCGCCGGCCGTCGCACCAGCCTGGCGGTGGACGAGATCGTCCTCGTCGACCCGGACGAGCACCGCCTCGCACTGATCGGCCCGTTCAGCCAGCGCCTGCTGGAGCACGCGGGTCACTCGGCGACGGTGCGCACCACCACGTCGCTCGAAGAAGGCATCGAGGGCGCGTCCGCGGTTCTGCTGCAGCTGCGTGTGGGCGGGCAGAAGGCGCGTGCCTCGGACGAGACGTTCCCGCTCACCTGCGGGTGCGTCGGCCAGGAGACCACCGGCGCGGGAGGCCTCGCCAAGGCCCTGCGGACCGTGCCGGTGGTCCTGGACATCGCGGACAAGGTGCGCCGGCTCGCCGGTCCCGACACGTGGATCGTGAACTTCACGAACCCGGTCGGCATCGTGACGCGCGCGCTGCTGCAGGAGGGTCACAAGGCGATCGGCCTGTGCAACGTGGCGATCACGTTCCAGCGCTGGACGTCCGCACTGCTCGGCGTGGATCCGTCCACTGTGGAGCTGGAGCACGTCGGCCTGAACCACCTCACGTGGGAACGCGGCGTGTACGTCGACGGCGTCGACCGCCTGCCGGAACTCCTCGCCGACCACGTCGACGGTCTCGCCGAGCACATCGGCATCGACGGCTCGCTGATGCGGCGCCTGAACATGGTGCCGTCGTACTACCTGAACTACTTCTACAACCACGACGCCGTGGTGAAGAAGCAGCTCACCTCACCGCCGCGCGCCGAAATCGTCGCGGCGGTCGAGAAGGAACTGCTCGACATCTACGGCGACCCGTCGGTCGTGACGAAGCCGGAGCAGCTGTCGCAACGCGGCGGCGCGTACTACTCCGAGGCGGCCGTGCAGCTGGTGCACGCGCTGACCGGTGGTGAGGGCGCGGAGAAGCACGTGGTGAACGTGCAGAACAACGGCTCGCTGCCCTTCCTGCCCGACGACGCCGTGATCGAGGTTTCGTCCACTGTGGACGCGAACGGCGGCAGGGCGCTGCCGGTGCGTCCGGTGGAACCGTCCATCTCCGGCCTGATCTCGCACGTCACCGCGTACGAGTACCTGGCGCTGGAAGCCGCAAAGCACGGCGGCCGGGACCGAGTGGCGAACGCACTGCTCGCGCACCCGCTGATCGGCCAGCACGCGATCGCGGATCAGCTGGCCGACGAGCTGATCGCGCAGAACCGCGACCTGCTGCCGTGGGTGAAGGGAAACTGACAACGATGACGGACCGGGTGCTCGCCATCGACGGTGGGAACAGCAAGACCGCTGTGCTGCTGGTCGACGCGGACGGCAAAGTGCTCGCGCAGGTGCGCGGCCCTGGTGCCCCGCCTCAGACCGTGGGCATGAAGCGCGGACTCGACGTGTTCGAGGGACTGGCACGCGAGGCCGCAGCTCAGGCGGGACTGTCCCCCGACGAGCCGATCGCCACGCACACGTCCGCCTACCTCGCGGGTGCGGATCTGCCCCGCGAGGAGGAGGACCTGACGCGGGCGATCACCGAGCGGGGCTGGTCGACAACGACGTTCGTCGGCAACGACACCTTCGCGCTGCTGCGGGCGGGCACCGCTGCCGCCGGCGGCGTGGCGGTCGTCTGCGGCGCGGGCATCAACGCGGTGGGCGTGGCCAGGGACGGCCGGACCCACCGCTTCCCCGCACTGGGCGCCATCTCCGGCGACTGGGGAGGCGGTGGCCAGCTCGGCAACGACGCGCTCTGGCACGCGGTGCGGGCGGAGGACGGCCGGGGCAGGCCGACCCTGCTGCTGGACGCGCTCCTCGCGCACTACGGCGAGAAGTCGATCGCCAAGGTGGTCGAGAAGATCCACTTCGAGGAGATCGGACTGGACCCGCACGCCCTCTGCCCGTTGGTGTTCGAGGTGGCCGAGCAGGGCGATTCCGTTGCACTGGAACAGATCGACCGCCTGATCGAGGAGATCGTGCTGCTCGCCACGGTGTCCATGCGCAAGCTCGAACTGATGAACGAGCCCGTGGACGTGGTGCTGGGCGGCGGAGTCCTGACGCATACCGGCGACACGGTCGTCGGCCCGGTTCGCCGGCAGATCGTGGAAGCCGCCCCACTCGCCCAGGTCCGCCTGGTCGACGTGCCACCCGTGGTGGGTGCGGCTCTTCTCGGCCTCGACCACATCGGGGCCTCGCCGGGCGCAGAGCTGAGGCTGCGCTCGGCCTACAACGACCACGTCCCGGCGGCCACACTGGACGTGGCGGCGAGCGGCTAGGCCAACCAGACCCCGTCTCAGGGGGCGAATCGGCGGCGGTGCCCCCTGAGACGGTCCCAGCCCCACTGCTCGGGGCAGATCGGCGGCGGCGTCCCGAGCAGTGGTCCTCACCCCTTTCCGGGGGGCAAGTCCCGGCGGCGGCGCTCCTCGGAAAGGCCCAACGACCCCCGCGACGACCTCACGCGCCGAGGTCGTCGCGGGGGTTTTCGGCGTTCAGCGCACGAGGAGGCATCACCGTCGTCCCGACCACGCTTTCCCTGGGCGGCACGACCTCCGGGGTGACCACGGGGTTGGAATGCGGAGGTGGCGTGACCACGAGGTGACCGCCGGCTCCGGGCGACGCCGGCCCGCTCAGGGCGACCCAGGCCAGCACCAGGGCTGTGACAAGCGCGACACCGACGGAAAGGAACGGAAGCGGCAAATCAGAACGCACCCGGCAGAAGTTAGCGACAGGTCAGGACGAATCCCCCGGATCACCCTCCAGCTTCCCTCGATCGAGTGGTAAAAGAATCGTCACCCATAGCGACAAAACCTACGATGCCGTAACCGACGGTGGCGTAACCAAGGGTTCGTTGTGCAAGCTGACAGGTCGCCTCGGGTCGGGAGCCCGAAGGCGAATGGCAGGACGGGCGAGGTCGTACGAGCAAGGGGGATGTTGTGCTGCTGCGATGGAACAGTCTCGTGTCCCTGGGGGACAGCTTCACCGAGGGCATGGACGACCCGGGGCCCGGCGACACCTACCTGGGCTGGGCAGACCGGCTGGCGGGCATGATCGCCCAGCGGGCGCCTGAGTTCAGGTACGCCAACCTCGCGGTCAGAGGCAAGATGCTGCAGGAGATCATCGACGACCAGGTACCGCTCGCGATCTCGCTCAAGCCGGACCTGGTGACGTTCTGCGGCGGCGGCAACGACATCATGCTGCCCAACAGCGACCCGGACGCGCTGGCCGAGGTCTACGAGGTGGCCGTGGCCGACCTCAGGTCCGCCGGCTGCGACGTCGTGATCTTCACCGGGTTCGACACGCGCTCCACGCCGCTGCTCAGGAGCATCCGCGGCAAGGTCGCCATCTACAACACGCACCTGTGGTCGATCGCCGAGCGCTACCACTGCCGGATGGTCGACCTGTGGGCCATGCACCCGTTGCACGACCGTCGCGCGTGGAGTGAGGACCGGCTGCACCTCTCGCCGGAGGGGCACCAGCGCGTCGCGCTCAAGGCCGCCGAGGTGCTCGGGCTGATCGACGACCAGTCCTGGAACGAGCCGTGGCCCGCGTTGCAGCAGACCGACTGGGTCACCCAGCGCAAGGCGGACCTCAAGTGGGCGCGCGAGCACGTGGTGCCGTGGATCGGCCGCACGATCAGGGGTGAGTCGATGGGCGACGGCCTGGCGCCCAAGCGGCCCGAACTGCTGCCCATGGCGCGCTGCAGCGACGAAAGCCACGTCGTCAACTGACCAAAGAGGAGGGCCCGACCGGCACTCTCCCCCGAATGCCGGTCAGGCCCTCCAGTTGCAGGCGCCTTACCCCCTCGGTAATCCCCCACTCGGCGGCCTGCTGCTCCAACATCCCATGCTTTGGGACCAGACGACTAAACGTCCGCTAAACCTCGGACGAGAGCGAGTCCAGCAGCGTTCGGACCTCGACCGCACGGGCCGAATTGACCTGCGCGTAAAGGCGCAGCGCCTCCGTCAGTTCCGCCGCCGCGGCAGCCCATTCCGCCCGCCGCAGCAACACGCCGCCGAGCACGTGCCGGCCGAAGCCCTCGAGGTACGTCACCTCGGCGACGGCGGCCTGGTCGACGACCTGGCGGGCCAGCAGCTCGGACTGGTCCAGCGCGCCGGCTTCCAGGTGCAGCTCGGCCAGGTTGGCGAGACCGCGGATCAGCGCGACGGTGTCGCCCGAGCGCCGGTACACCTCGACGGCGTGAGCCTGGTGCTGCAGAGCGATTTCCACGTGTCCGCGGGCCTGTTCCACCTGTGCCACGTTGTTCAGGCCGTGCGCTTCGCCGACGACGTCCCCGGACTGCTGGGCGAGCTGCACGGACTCCCAGAAATGCAGCAGCGCCTCGTCGTGCTGCTCCAGCCGGAACAGGACGTCGGCGAGCTGGGCGAGCGTCAGCACGAGGTACTGGCGCTCGCCCAGTTCCGTCGCGATCCGGTGCGCGCGGCGAGCGTCCGGCAGCAGGACGGACCGTCCCAGCCGGGCGTTCGTCGTGTAGGTCGTGTCCAGCATGAGGACCTGGCCGAGGCGGCTCCCCGTCACCTCGGCCGCGGCCAGGCCGAACCCGACCAGCGCCACCCACTCCCCGGTGAGCGCGCGCACGGTCGCGTAGTGGTGCAGCAGCCGGACCAGCTGCCACACCTGGTCGTGCAGGCCCCGCTCGGCGGACGCGTGCACGACCGCCACGATGTTGGGCCACTCCTGGTCGAACCAGTCGACCGGGTCACCGAACGCCGGTAGGGCCGTGGAACCGTTGTCCGCCAAGGCGAAGTCCAGGCCGTCACGGGCGGGGCGGATGGCCCGGCGCACGTGGTCGCACGCCACGAGGTAGTAGTTCACCAGGCGCCGCAACGAGTCCAGGTCGGCATGGCCGGCTCCCCGCACGTACAGGCGCACCAGTTCGTGCATCGTGAAGCCGTCCGGCCACGGTTCGACCAGCAGGTTCACCCCGACGAGCTGAACCAGCCGGGACCGGGCCGACTCGACCTGGACGCGGGTCAGCGCGGCGACGGCGTGCGGCGACATCCACCGGCCGGGCGCCAGGCCGACGGACTGGAAGACCTCGCCCAGTTCGGAGGGAAGATCACGGGTCGAGAGGTCCAGCGCCCGCGACACCCCCATCCCCGCCTGCGGCAGGTCGAGGCCGCGCATCCGGTGCCCGTCGTCGGCCAGTTCCCCCACCAGCTCGTCGACCGTCCACTCCGGACTGATCACGAGCTTCGCGGCGGCCACCCGCAGCGCGAGCGGCAACCCTCCGCACAGTTCAGCCAGCTTCTGCGAAGCCACCGGGTCTTCCCTCGACAACGGCCTGCCCAGCACGTCGTCCACCAGCGCACGCGCCGAAGGGTCGTCCAACGGGCCGAGCTTGCGCACGCGGGCGCTGTTGGTGACGACGAGTCGTTCCAGCTGCGACCGCGACGTCACCAGCACCACCGAACCCGAACCGGGCGGCAGCAACGGCTGGACCTGGTCGAACGCCGTCGCGTCGTCCAGCACCACCAGCACGCGGCGGCGGTTGAGCAGCGAGCGGTACAACCCGACGCGGTCCTCGACGCCGACCGGCACGCCGTCCGCCGGCACGCCCATCGCCACCAGGAACCGGGTCAGCACCTCGCCCGGCTCGGTGTCCCCCAGCGACGCGAACAGCACGCCGTGCGGGAACAGCTCGGAGTTCTCGTGCCCCCACGTGATCGCGAGAGCGCTCTTGCCGACACCGGGCGCACCGGTCAGCACGGCGACCGACGTCGCCAGCAGGTTCCGCGCCCCCACCACGGTGTCGAGCCACAACCTGTCGTCGTCCCGGCCGAACAACCGCGACGCCGAAGCGGGCAGCAACGCCGGTGCCACGATCCCCGCGCGCGGCGCGACGGGACGCGACTCGACCGGACCGACCACGCTCAACGACGGGTCGTCGCGCAGCACCTGCTCGTGCAACGCGCGCAGCTGCGGGCCGGGGTCGATGCCCAGCTCGTCGACGGCACGGCGCTGGAACCGCTGGTAGGCCTCCAGCGCGTCGGCACGCTGCCCGGCCCGGTACAGCGCGCGCATGCTGTGCGCGACCAGGCGTTCCCGGAACGGGTACTCGGTGCACAACCCGCGCAGCTCGCCCACCAGCTCCAGGTGGCGGCCGAGTTCGAGCTCGGCGTCGATGCGTTCCTCCAACGCGGACAGCCGCAGCTCTTCCAGGTCGAACGTCATCGGGTCGCCCGGCACGTCCGCGAGCACCGGCCCGCGCCACAGACCCAGCGCCTCGCGCAGCAAGCCCGCCCTGATGGCGGCGGGCTTGCCGCGAGAAGACGCCACGAGCTGCTTGGCGCGATGCAGGTCGAGGCGCCAGGGATCCACGGTCAGCTGGTAGCCCGTCGGCGTGGTGCGGATCGTCGCGGACCCCGCGGGATCGGACTCCTCCAACACCTTCCGCAACCGCGAGACGTACCCGTGCACGATCGTCCGCGCGGTGGCCGGAGGCGTGTCCGTCCACAGCGCGTCGACGATCTGGTCGATCGAGACGGGTCGGTTCGCCTCGACGACCAGCATGGCCAGCAACCCGCGCATGCCACGACGGCCCAGCTGGACGAGCCGTCCGTCCGCGAGCACCTGGAGTGGACCGAGCACGCCGAACTCGAGTCCGGTTTTGCTCCGCATGCCCCTCCTCAGGTGCGCTGACCTCGTCACTTCAACAGGTGCGCAAGCCCGAGTCTCAGATACAAGTACGGCCCAAGTTCGCGGGACGCTACTGTTCACGCGTGCCGCGAGACAGGAATTCCGTGGTTGACCGCGGCGCCGGGTGCCTTCTCGGCGGCGCTCTCGGTGATGCGCTCGGTGCGCCCGTGCAGTACCTCGGCCTGGCCGACATCCAGCGCGAGCACGGTCCCGAGGGCGTTCTGGGGCCACCCAAGCCCGCGCTGTTCACCGACGACACCCAGCTGACGTTGTTCACCGCCGACGGCTACCTGCGCGCCTTCGTGCGCGGGAAGCGCACCGGCGAGTGGGAACCGTCCCAGATGGTCTGGCACAGCTATCGACGCTGGCTGATCACCCAGCAGCAACCGGCCCCCGAACGCGGGGCGACCGGCCTGCTCGCCGACGAACGGCTGTACGAGAGCCGCTCGCCGGGCCTCACGTGCCTGCGCGCGCTGGCCGCCGAGACACCGTCCACTCCGGAGAACCCGCACAACGAGTCGTCCGGCTGCAACGGCGTCACCCGCACCGCACCGGCGGGCTTCGCCCCGTCCGCGGCGATCGCGTACGACCTCGGCTGCCGGTTCGCGGCCCTGACGCACGGCGGCACGGGCGGCTGGGTGTCCGGCGGCGCACTGGCGTTGCTCGTCCACCTGCTCGCCGTGAAGGCGAGGCCGTTGCGCGAGGCCATCGACCAGGTAATCGGCCGCGTGCTGCGCGACGACACGTACACGGCGACCGTGCTGACGCGCGCCGTAGTCCTGGCCGACGAGCACGACGGTTCGTCGTCCGTGCGCGTCGACCGGCTCGGCAGCGGCTGGACCGGCCCCGAGGCGCTGGCGATCGCGGTCTACACCGTGCTGACGCACCCGAAGCCGTCGCAGTTCGTGGACGCCATGCGCGCCTCCGCGAACCACTCCGGCGGCAGCGACGCCACGGCGGCGTTGACGGGCAACGTGCTCGGCGCGTTGCACGGCACCGACGCGCTGCCCCGCGACTGGCTGATGGGGCTGGAGATGGTGGACGTGCTGGACGCGATGGGCCGCGACCTGGGCATGTCCGCCGTGAACCTGGACTTCAACGAGGACCGCTACGCGTAAGTCCTGGCCCAAGCAGCCAAGCGCGCGCTTTTGCGAGTTCGCGCTGGTCGTCCGTTCGCCTCTTCGTCTCGATTCGGCGAAGCCCAATCGGGGCGAAGCGGCGGGCGGACGACCAGCTTCCCGGCGAACGAGCCGGAGTCTGCGAAGCAGCGACCAATAAACACAGAAAGAGCCTGCTGCAGTGCGCTCCCGAATTCGCGCTGCAGCAGGCTCTTCCGCACGAGTAGTTGGTCGACAGCAGGCCGGGTCTTGCCCCGAGCGCGAGCTCCGATCCAGCTCTTGATCAACGAAATCATGCCCCGGAGTCAAGGCTCCGTTGGGCGAGCATGTTAACAGATGTGTACGGGAAGTCCAGGACTCGAGTACACGCGACGATCTTCGTCGACGACAAAAACCTCGCAGCCCTCCTGCCCGGCAGCCCACTCGATCCCATCCCTGCCCAGCGCAAACGCTGCTGTGGCAGTGGTATCCGCGATCGCGAGGTCATCGGAGAAAACCGTGACCGAAACTATCCCGGAGACCGGCTGACCGGTACGGCCGTCCAGGATGTGCTGCCCACGTTCGTACAACGCTGACGTGGCAACGGCTCCGTCCCGCACGCCGAGCACGACGCTGAGCTGGTCGGCGAGGTCGGGGTGCCGAACGCCGACGCGCCAAGGCTTTCCGGGTTCGGGCTCGCCGGCCGTCACGACGTCGCCGCCGGCGTTGACGCAGAACGACGTGGCTCCGCCCTGGCGCAGCATGTCCGCCGCCCGTTGCACGGCCCAGCCCTTCACGACCGCGCACGGGTCGAGCCCGCGGCCCGGCGCCCGTGCCGTGAACGCGCCGCCCGTGGACTGCTCGTACCAGTCGCACAGCGAGAGCACCTCGACGAGATCCGGGGTGAGCTCTTCCCTGGTGAGCTCACCCCGGTCGAGCCGGGACACCTCGCTGCCGGGCTTGAACGGCGAGAACTGGGCGTCTGCCTCGCGCAGCCAGGCGAACGCCCGCTCGGCCAGCGCGGCGTCGCCGTCACGCAGGTCCACCGAGATCGGCAGCCCCATGATGTGCTCGACGCGCCGCACCGCCACTACTGCGCCCCGTCGATCGCGGCCTGCAGCGACTGCTTGTAGCCCTCGGAGGTCGCGGTCGCGCCGGACACCGTGTCGATGTCCGCGCTCTGCGCCTTCAGGGCCGACTCGCGCAGCAGCGGCAGCGCCATCCTGGTCGGGTTGCTGTTGGGCGCCCGCAACGCCTTCACGTCGACGATCTTGGTCCCCTGCAACGTCACCTGCACCTGCACGGTGCCCTCGGAGGTGTTCACCGCGGGCCCGGACACGGTGCGGTTCTGGGCCTGCTGCTGGGTCGTCTTCGGCGCGGCGCCGGTGGTCTGCGGTGCAGTCGTCTGTGGTGCCGCCTGCTGCTGCGTCTGTTCCTGGGCCAGCGGCGCGGCGACCTCGCTGAGCTCGCCTTCGTGCGCGGCGCCCGGCGAGTAGATCCAGACCGGAACCAGGCCGGCCACGCTCAGCGCCAGAACGGGAATTGCCCTTTTCACGTCGTCGGACCCCTTCAGTTGGCCAGCGCGAAGCGCTCGGCGTGGATCTGGTTGCTGGGCACTCCCAGTTCGTCGAGGCTGGTGATCACCGCGTCGGTCATGCCGCCGGGGCCGCAGATGAACACGTCGCGGTCCTGCACGTCCGGCACGAGCGCGACGATGTTCTCCGGGCCGAGCAACGGACCGTTGGCGGTGATGGCCTTCGAGGAACCGGTGACCAGCCGCAGCACGGCGCCCTTGGCCCGTGCGAGACCTTCGAGCTCACGCAACAGCACGGCTTCGCGCGGGTCGCTGACCCGGTAGAGCACCACGACGTGGCCCTTGATCTCCTCCAGCAGCGCGCGAACCGGCGTGACGCCGACACCGCCCGCGACGAGCAGCGCGTTGGGCTTGGTCTGGTGCATGGTCGTGAAGGCGCCGTACGGGCCCTCGGCGAACACGCGGGTGCCGACCTTGATGTTGCGGATGTCCGCACTGCCGGTGCCCAGGGCCTTCGCGGTGAGGCGCAGGTACTTGCCGTTCGGCGCCGCGGACAGCGAGAACGGGTTGGCCTGCCACCAGCGGTCCCTGGTCAGGAAGCGCCAGAGGAAGAACTGGCCGGCCTTGGCGCCGAGCCGGTCGAGGTCCTTGCCCTCGATGTAGACCGAGACGACGTTGGGCGCCTCGGGCACCACGGCGGCGACGCGGAACTGGTGCTTCCAGTTGCGGTAGGCCGGGAGCACCACGCGTCCGATCAGGACGGACCCGAGTGCGAACGCCCAGAGGCCCCACCAGTAGCCGGTCGCGAGTGCGGACTTGCGGAACGTGCTGCCCACCGCGACCTGGTGCGAGAAAGCCAGGAAGATCGCGACGTAGGTGTAGAGGTGGATGAAGTGCCAGGTCTCGTAGGCCAGCCGGCGCCGCGCGAAGCGGGCCGAGACGATGCCGACGACCATGATGATCGCCCACGCCACCAGCGCGCGGAGGATGCCCTCCAGCTCGGTCGCCTGCCGGACGATCTCGGCGACCGGACCGTCGGCGCCCGCGTTGCCCAGCGCGATGAAGACCAGGTGGCCGACCAGCGTGAAGAAGATCGTGAAGCCGACCCAGCGGTGCCACGAGGTGAGCTTGTCCATGCCCAGGCGCCGGTCGAGCCACGGCAGCCGCGCCACCAGGAGCAGCTGGAACGCCATGGCGAGCGCGCCGTACAGGCCCGCGAGCCGGCCGAAGTTGACCAGCTTGTTCGAGCCGACGCCCGCCGCGTTGAACAGGTACGTCACGAAGGCCGCGTTGGCGAGGAGGAACACGTAGAGGCCGGCTTTGGCCAGCACCTTGTGCGGCGTCGCCCGGCCGGCCGGGGCCGGTCGCACGGGGGGCTGCAGGGTGGTCGTCACGGCGGGCTCCTCGGTCAGGGCGGTCTCTGGCGGTCGGTCTCGATCCTTTGCGTTCGAGCTGTGGCTCCGCTTTGCCTCCGCTGTCGACTTCCTGTCGATCGAGCGGGAGAGCCATCAGGTGACGCACCATGAGCACGTGGACAAGGGGAACTCGGTTCGATTGCTCGTCGTAGATGACGAGCCGCACATCGCTGACCTGGTCGCGACGGTCGCCCGTTACGAGGGCTGGCAGGCCGCGACCGCGCTCAGCGGCGAAGAGGCCCTCAGAGAGGCCGCCGAGTTCCAACCCGACATCGTCGTGCTCGACCTCATGCTGCCTGACCTGGACGGATTCACCGTTCTTGATCGAATGCGGGCGGCCGGCGCGATGGTGCCGGTGGTCTTCCTGACGGCCCGCGACGGCACCGCGGACCGGGTGGCGGGGCTCACCCGAGGCGGCGACGACTACCTCGTGAAACCTTTTTCGGTCGAAGAACTGATGGCACGGCTTCGGGCCGTGCTGCGCCGCTCGACGGGTCCGTCGTGGAAGCGTTCGGTCCTGAAGGTCTCCGATCTGCTGATGGACGAGGACACCCGCGAGGTCCGTCGCGGCGGCAAGCTCGTGACGCTGACGCCGACCGAGTACGAGCTGCTGCGGTACCTGATGCGGCGCTCGCCGGCCGTGCTGACGAAGGCGCAGATCCTCGACCACGTGTGGGAGTACGACTTCGGCGGCCGTTCGAACGTGGTCGAGCTCGTCATCTCCCACCTGCGCCGCAAGCTCGACGACGGCCGCGAGCCGTTGATCCACACCGTGCGCGGTGTGGGGTACGTGCTCCGCCGAGCAGCGCAATGAAGCCTCTCGGCCAGTGGCGGCTGGGCACCCGGCTCGCGCTGGCCCTCGGCGCGCTGGCGCTGACGGTGTTCGTCATCGTCGGCTGGGTCATGGTCACGTCGATGCAGGACTTCCTGGACCGCCGCCTCGACGACCAGATGGCGATCAGCCAGACGGGCGCGGCGAAGGAGGTCGAGCGCTACGGGAAGGTCAGCAAGCTTCCCCCGGACTGGTTCGCCGTCGTCTACAAGATGCAGGACGGCGAGCTGCGACCCCAGCCGGGCGAACAGCAGCCGGCCGATCGGGAGGAGTTCGACGCCATCGCGAAGAAGGCGTTGAACGGCGACCTGTTCGCGACCGACTACCTGCGTGGCGACGGCAAGTTCCGGCTGCGTGCCTGCGAGATCGTCGACAACGAGATCGTGCTGGTCAGCGCCGCCCCGCTGGACGACAGGGACGGCACGATCTCGCAGTTGATCACGGTCAGCGTGATCGCGTTCCTGGCTGCCCTGGTCGCGCTGGTGGTGGGCGGTCAGGCGCTGATCCGCAGGGGCATGCAGCCGCTGTCGGACATGGCCGACACCGCGCACGACATCTCGTCGCACGACCTGACCGACTCGGGTGACCTCGCCGTGCGGGTGGACAAACGGGGCGGCGGCGTCGAGGTCGAGGAGCTGCGCGAGGCGTTCAACAAGATGCTCGCGCACATCGACACTTCTTTGGTCGCGCGCACGGCCGCAGAGCAACGCCTGCGCCGGTTCATCGCAGACGCCTCGCACGAACTGAGGACGCCTCTCACCTCGTTGCGCGGTTACGCGGACCTCTTCAAGTACGCGGCGGCGAACGAGCCGGGCGAACGCGAGAAGCACCTGGAGAAGCTGCGGTCGGAGGCGTCACGCATGAGCGTGCTGCTCGACGACCTGTTGTTGCTGGCACGCCTGGACTCCGCGGCGACCGAGCCACCGCTGCGTCCGGAGGAGCTGGACCTGTCGGTGATCGCGGAGGCGGCGGCGGACGCGTTCCGCGCGGGCAGGCCGTCGCACGTGCTGGACGTCGACGCCGACACGGTGACGATGACCGCGGACCCGACGCGCTTGCGGCAGGTGCTCGACAACCTGCTGGCCAACGCGGCCGTGCACACACCCGCGGGCACGTCGGTGGCGTTGCAGGTGACGGCCGAGAACGGCTGGGCGGTGATCAGGGTGAGCGACAGCGGGCCCGGCATCCCCGCGGCCGACCAAGCGCGCATCTTCGACCGGTTCTACCGGGTGGACGACTCGCGGACCCGCCAGCGCGGCGGCAGCGGTCTGGGCCTCGCCGTGGTCCAGTCGCTGGTGGAGGCACACGACGGCAGGATCGAGCTGTCCAGCCGGCCGGGGTCGACGGTCTTCACGATCCGCCTCCCCCGGCACTCGGACTAGTCCGCCTGGGACGACGTGGCCCACAGGTCGATGCCCGACTCGACGGCGTGCTTGTCGATCTCGGCGAGCTCGTCGTCGGTCAGCGGCGGCGCCTGCAGGGCCGCGAGGTTCTGCTCCAGCTGCCCCACCGAGGACGCGCCGATCAACGCCGACGTGACGCGCGGGTCGCGGATCGTCCAGGTCAGCGCGAGCTGCGCGAGCGACTGGCCGCGCGACCGGGCGATCTCGTTGAGCGACCGGATGCGGGCGAGGTTCTCGTCGGTGAGCAGGCCCGTCGACAGCGACTTGCCCTGCGAGGCGCGCGATCCCTCGGGAACGCCGTCGAGGTAGCGGTCGGTCAGCATGCCCTGCGCGAGCGGCGAGAACGCGATGCAGCCCGCGCCGACCTCCTCCAGCGTGTCCAGCAGCTCCGGCTCGATCCAGCGGTTGAGCATCGAGTACGACGGCTGGTGGATCAGCAGCGGCACACCGGCGGACCGGAGCAGTTCGGCGGCCTCGCGGGTCTTGGCCGGCGAGTACGACGAGATGCCGGCGTAGAGCGCCTTGCCCTGCTGGACCGCGGAGACAAGCGCGCCCATGGTCTCCTCCAGCGGCGTCTCCGGGTCGAACCGGTGGGAGTAGAAGATGTCGACGTAGTCGAGGCCCATCCGGGTCAGCGACTGGTCGAGCGAGCTGAGCAGGTACTTGCGGCTGCCCCACTCCCCGTACGGCCCGGCCCACATGTCGTAGCCGGCTTTCGTGGAAATGACGAGCTCGTCGCGGTACGGCCTGAGATCATCCTTCAGGATCTGCCCGAACGTGATCTCCGCCGAGCCGTACGGCGGACCGTAGTTGTTGGCGAGGTCGAAGTGCGTGACACCGAGGTCGAACGCCCTCCGCGCGATTCCGCGGCCCAGCTCGTAGGGCCGGTCACCGCCGAAGTTGTGCCAAAGACCGAGCGAGATGGCGGGCAGCTTGAGGCCGCTGCGTCCCGTCCGCCGGTAGGTCATCTGGTCGTAGCGCGCGCTATCCGCGAGATAGGACATGGGTCCCACAATGTCACGTCCTAACGAGACAGAGCAGCACATGATCCGGGCCGCCGAGTCCGGTGAGGTGCTCGACCTCTCACGCCGTGGGAACAACGTGGTGCGCGCCACGGCAATCCGCGATCTGCTCCGTTCGGGCATCGTCGACCCGCGGGGTCTCCGAGTGGTCGGCGCCCGCGTCACCGGCGAACTCAACCTCGACTTCATCAGCACCTCAACGGCGTTGCAGCTGGACGACTGCCTCTTCGAGGAGCCGCTCTCACTCCACGACACCGATCTGCCCGCGCTGTCGCTTGACGGGTCCACGATGCCGGAGCTGAACGCGGAGAACCTGCGCACCCGCTATCTCACGATGGACGACGCCCGCTGCGCCGGAGTGGTCGATCTCGAGAACGCACACGTCGACGGCACTTTCCTGTTCGGGGACACCAGCGTCGGGCTGATGTACGCGAAGGGCCTGCGCGTCGCCCGGAACGTGAAGGCCGCCGGGCTCCACGCCAGAGAGGTCCGGTTCGACGGCTGCGACATCGGCGGCGACCTGCATCTGCAGGGGGCGGTGATCGTCAACGGTTCGGAGACTGCCCTGGTCCTCAACAACGCGACCGTCGGCGGGGACATCCATCTCGACAGCAGCTTCGTCAAGGCGACCGGCGGGGACTGCGGAGTGCTGATGCTCGACGGGAGCGCCGGTGCTCTGCACATGATGGGCGCGGTGGTGCGCACCGCCGCGCACTGCGGGATCTGCCTCGACGGCAGCCGGTTCCAGGCCGACGTACGGCTCAACGACGGCTTCGACGCGCGCTCGACGCGGGCCCCGCTCGCAACGATCCGGATGGTCGACACCCGGATCGGCGGCAGCCTCCTCGTCCAGGGGTCGATCCGCAACGACGAGGGCCCGGCCGTGATCGTGCAGAAGGCTGCGATCGGGGCGACGCTGAACATCAGCGACACCGTGCTCGAGGCCACTGCCCAGCGGCCCGCGGTGGAGATCGACGACACCGACGTGAGCGGCAACCTGATCCTCTGGCCCGAGAAGCTGGTCAACCACGGTGACGGCTACGAGCTCAGCCTGGCCGGCACCGAGGTCGGCGATCTGCTCGTCTTCAACGTCCCCAAGCTGGTGCAGACCGACGTCTTCACCGTGACGGTGAACGGTTTGACATACCCGGAACCCCCGAACGACACCGACGCATGGCTCACCATGCTGCGAAAGCACAACTTCAAGTACGAAGCTCAGCCGTACCAGCAACTCGCCGCCGTGCACCGCGCCGCCGGCCACGAGCACACCGCACGGCGCGTCCTGATCGCCCAGCAGGAGGACCTCCGCCACCGCGGCGACCCCGGCAACAGGCTGTGGCACTGGTTCCTGGGCGTCACGCTCGGCTACGGCTACCGGCCCTCCCGGGCGGTGATTGGCCTACTCGTCACGTTCCTGCTCGCACTCTGTCTAGTGTGGACGGCCGACGCCCATAACGGCCTGACACCGGCCAAGGACCGCCCCGCGAACTCCTGTTCACCTGTGAACAGGATCAGTCTTGCGGCGGATCTCGCAATCCCGCTCGTGAAGCTCGGTGGCACACCGAGATGCGAACTGGCGAACGGACCAGCAGGACAGTGGGCGACCGGAGCAGGCTGGGTCGTGCAGATCCTGGGTTGGTCGTTCGCCACGCTCAGTGTCGCGGGCTTTACCGGACTCGTTCGCAAAAGCTGACGACCGTGCCGCCGGAAATGAGACGAGGGTCCGCCCACCTGGGCGAACCCTCTTCCCCAATAGAGCCGGCGAGGGGAATCGAACCCCTAACCTTTCGCTTACAAGGCGTACCAGCACTAGCGCTGTACTTACCTGGTCAAACGCCAGCATACAGACGAACGCAAGTGGCATGTGTGAGGGGTGAGATGTGGATCTTCAAAGCCACCCCAGAGTCACCTATGAAGCCCTCGCCCGAGCAACCAAAAATCACGAGCCCACGCGACGATGCACGCCGACGAACCCAAAGAAAGAACGCTCGTACACCGAACTAACGGCAGGCATTACTTAGCGACGACAACAATTATCCCCTACAACTCGCACGAGTCGCAGCACGCAAACCGCCCGAGGTAAACGAGTCAGTCTTGTGTTTTGCGTCACTGCATCTGCTCGATGTAGCCGCTACAAATGAGGTCAATTCCCGCTAAGGGTTGACTAACCGTGCCGCGCACGCAAGTAAGCACAATGTAGTCATTCGAACGCAGACGACTTGTCGACAAGTCCTAGAATCTGGGACGCAGTCACGATCTTCCCGTTGCGTCACATGATCTTTGACGCTTCAACCAAGCGCCTCCCTTACGGTTACGCTGCGGCAATGTCTCGCTCCTTGTCATCGACACGACACAGAGAGTGCCGCACACAGCTCGACCCATTCGGCGTAGTCCGTTACGCGAGTACGTGCGTCCTCGGTCCGTTTCGTCAGATGCTTCCACTAACGCAATCGTTGAGCACTGTCCAGATGCGCACGTAGGGTCGTGATCGTGAACGGGAACGTTCCGTACACGAATCGACCTGGGGGGTTGAATGTCTGCGCACGTGCGTGTCCGCCCGGACGCGCTGGAGAGAATCGGGATTGCACAAGGGCTCAAATCAAGGTACGCGCTCGCCAAGCGTCTTGGCGTGTCGCAGTCGACCGTTGGTCGCGTGTTGGACGGAGAGCAGTTGCCGGGCAACTCCTTAATCGCCGCCACCTTGAGCAAGCTCGATGTTTCGTTTGAGGACGTGTTCGAGGTTGATGGGACGGACAGCGGAGCCGCCGCGTGAAGGCATCCGCTGTACGTGTTGGTTCGTTCGAGCCTGGTTCTCGCGAATGGAATGCAGTTCGGTCAATGGGCCTGGGGGGCTCGGAGATCGCTGCGGTTATGAATATCTCACCGTACGAATCAGCGTTCTCCTTATGGAATAGGAAACGGGGCCTGATCACCCCGGCGCCGAGCAATGACGCGATGCGCCGGGGTCATCGGCTTGAGTCGGTCGTCGCCGAGTGGTTCGCCGAGCAGCACCCCGAGTACCGCGTGCGCCGCACGGGCATGTGGGCGAACCGCCAACGGCCGTGGCAGCTCGCGACGCCCGACCGGATGCTGACCGGGCTCGCCGAGCGTTCGGTGCTGAAGGTCAAGACCGCTGCCGACCTGTTCGAGTGGGGTAGGCGTGGCACTGACGAGGTGCCGGATTACGTCCGATGTCAGGTCATGTGGCAGCTCGACGCGCTCGGTTTGAACCGTGCACACGTCGCGGTGCTGACCACGAACCTTGAGTTCCGCGAGTACCTCGTCGAATGGAACCTCACCGAGGCCGAGAAGTTGCGCGCCGCCGCCCGTGAGTTCCTCGACTCGGTCGACCGTGGTGTGCGACCGGAGATCGACGAGCACGCCGCGACGCATCGGGCGGTGCGGGAACTGCATCCGGATATCGACGACACCGAGGTCGAGATCGAGGCAGGGCTCGCCGAGCAATACCGGGCTGCGGTCGCAGACCACAAGCGCGCCGAGGCCGCGAAGCTGCGAGCAACGTCCGAGGTCCTCGACGCGCTCGGACGGCACCGGCGCGCACTGGTCGACGGTGAGTCGGTGGCGATACGGGTGCCTGGTCGCAACGGCGCGGCGCCATCACTGCGCCCATCGCCCATGCGGGCAGGTGCCGCGTGACCGCCGGTCTTGTTCCTGCTGGGGTGGTCGTCGCGTGCTGCGGCGACCACCGCCCCGGCGGCTGCTGCGCGGCCGTCGACTGCGTGCCCCTGCTGCCCCGAGTGCCCGAGCTGTCCTGTGCTCGCCGGGCTCGACCCCGCCGAGCGGGCCGTCGAGGTCGCCCGGCATCACCGCCTGCTCGCCGACCTTGGCGAGTGGGCTCGCTACCTCGACCACAACCCGCCGCGATGGGAGGTACCTCGTGACTGATCAGCTTCAGCTCGGCCTCGCCGACCGCAAACGCGGACAAGAGGCCAACCTCGCCGCCGCCGTGGCCGCGCACCGCCGCTACCGCGAAGCCGCTGAGATCGTGCTCGACGAGTTGGTCGCCTCGGGTCAGCCATTCACCGCCGAGGACATCCGCCGTGGTGTCCCTACGGGGATCGAGCCGCACTCGCCGAACGTGCTGCCGAGTCTGATCGGCAACTGGGCCGCCCGACGCCTAATCGTGCCCTGCGGCGAGTACCGCAGCCGACGCCGTAGTCGGCGAGCAAGCCGTAACCGCGTCTGGGTCGCGAACCCGGCGCAGTCGGCCGCGTAGCCAGTCCCACCCCGCATCACCACGAAGTCCGTCGCCGTCTTGCGGCGGGCGCGATGGCGCACGCCCGCGCTCGCCGCTTCCTGGGGGATTCACCGTGACCATCAGCTCTACCGGCGTGCCCGCCGAGCCGAGGCTGCTCGACGCGCTCGCCGTCGAGGCCGCTCTCGTCGGCCGTCGTCCGCTCGACCAGTTGGCGCCCGCCGAGGTCGCCGAGGTGACGCGCATCCTGCGCCGCCGAGCCGCTTGCACCCGCACACTTTCGGCTCGCTGGGCCGGCAACAGCACCGCGTCGCACCACTCGCGAGGTGCATCCGCATGAGCCGCGAACACGCACGCATCCTCACGGCGATTTGGCGTGACGACGACTTTCGCGCCCTCTCGCCAGAGGCACAGCGGCTGTACTTCCTGCTGCTCTCGCAGCCGACGATCAACCAGGCCGGAGTCTTGCCGCTCACGGTGAGCAGGTGGGCGCGCGGCTGCTCGGCGACCGACGTCGCCGACATCGAGGCCGCGCTCGCCGAGCTGGACCGCACCCGGTTCGTCGTGGTCGACGCCGACACCGACGAGGTGCTCGTGCGGGCATTCATGCGCAAGGACGGCGTAGCCAAGCAACCCAACGTGCTCAAGGCTGCGTTCCGGTTCGCTCTCGCGGTCGAGTCGCCGAGGCTGCGCGCCGTGCTCGCCGACGAGCTTCGTCGCCTCGACCACGTGCACGCCGACGCGGTCGCCGAGACCCTCGACGGCACCTCTACCTACCACCAGACGAAACCCACGAGCTCACGTTCGAACCCGTCCTCGCCTACCCCTGATGAACCTCCGTCGGAAGGGTTCGCAGAACCCTTCGCCGAAGGGTTCCCGTCAAACGCGGGGGTAGGGGGTAAGGGGAGTAGTCACCCAGACTCACTACCAACTCAAGAAAAGCGTCACGCGCGCACACGCACGCGAGGCGCCGGGGTCACCGCGGGCACTCTCGCCGCGACCGCCGTGCGCCCGGACGCCTACCGGCTCACCGCCGGGTGGCACAGCTCGGTCGGCACCCCGTACCCGACGAAAACCGTGCGGGCGCTCGGTAAGCAGGTCGACGGGCTGCTCGCCGACCGCGCCGACCCCGACACGGTCACGGCCGCGCTCGACCTGTGGCACGGCCGCCCCGGAGCCGCGCCCGGTCTGCTGCCCCACCTGTACGCCGACGCCGTCCGTACCCGGCACGTCGAGACCACGCCTCCGCCCGCCGGACTGTCCAAGCGGGATGCCAAGGCCGCCGGGTGGTTCGCGCTCGCAGCCGAATTCGAGCACGAGGGCCAGGACGACGGGCACGTCGTCGACGGCACGCTGCTCATGCTCGACGGGCCTCGGCGATGAACGCCGCCGAGGTCGCCCGGCTGCTCGGCATCGCCTCAACGCTCGACAACAAGATCAGCGCCGGAAGCACGATGCAGGTGCGGACGTGGGCGCACGTGCTCGACGACGTGCCGTACTCGGCCGCCGAGCGAGCGCTGCGCGAGCACTACCGCCGTAGCACCGAAACCGTGATGCCCGCCGACATCGTCGAGTCGTGGCGCAACGCCCGACGCGAGGACGCCGAGCGCGAGCACAACGCCGCACTGCGCGCCCGCAGCATTGAGCAGCGGCCCGAGGACCTCGTGCGCTCGATCCGCTCCGGAGTCGCACGCGTCACCGCCGCGCTCGCCCTCGCCCGTGGCGCTGATCCCGAGCACGTCGAGGCCGAGGCCGAGGCCCGCCGCGTGTACCTCGCCGTGCCCTGCCCGTGGTGCAAGGCCCAGCCGGGCGCCCGCTGCACCGGACCGGGCGGCAAGCCGCTCACCAAGCAACCCGCGCACGACGCCCGGCTCGCCGAGGCGTTCACCGCCGCGCGATGACTCACGACCTGGGGGACGAGATGGACACGCACAAGGATTTTGGGGCGGCGGCGCAGACCGGTCGCGGGCCGCTCCGCGCGCACGCGAGCGCGGTCTCACCGAACCTGGCATCGCCGCAGCCCGACGAGGCCTCGCCAGATTCACCACGTCCGGCGCCAACTTCGGTGAGACGAGACAACGTCGGCGACGCTGCTCGGCGCGAGGTCTGGCCGCCGGTAAGCCTCATTTATCGGAGGCCAGAAACACCCACCGGAACGGGCTCGGCGAGCGTCCTCGGCAACGTCGATCTGCTCGGCGACAACCCGACGATCGGGTCGTTGTTCTCCGGGTTCGGCGGGCTCGACCTCGGCGTGCAGGCCGCGCTCGGCGGCACCATCGCGTGGCACGTCGAGAACGACCCGGACGCTTCGGCGGTGCTCGCGCACAGGTTTCCGGGCGTGCCCAACCTCGGTGACATCACGGGCGTGGACTGGGAGCAGGTCGAGCGCGTCGCCGTGCTGCTCGGCGGGTTCCCCTGCCAGGACTTGAGCGCAGCGGGCCGGCGGGAAGGCCTGCGCCCGGACAACCGTTCGGGGCTGTGGTCCCAGATGGTCTACGCCGTGAGCGTCCTGCGTCCTCGGCTGGTCATCGCCGAGAACGTGCGAGGTCTACTGAGTGCGCGAGCCCATAGCCAGGTGGAACCCTGCACGTGGTGTCTGGGAGACGACGCAGGCCCAGCTATGCGGGCACTCGGCGTTGTTCTCGCGGACCTGGCCGACCTCGGGTACGACGCGGCGTGGTGTGGCTTACGCGCTGCCGAGGTGGGCGCCCCTCACGAACGCTTCCGGGTCTTCGTCGTTGCTGCCGACTCCGACCTCGTCGGATCGCTTCGGGCCGGGACACCACGGGGACGGCAGTCCGAACCTGCGCACGATGGTGCAGCTCTTGCCGACCGCGAGCGCCACCCCCTACGGCACCAACCAGTCGCCGACGCCCGGCGCGGCGGTGCGTCCGTCATTGGAGACGATCGCTCGCGAGTTCGTCGCGTCGACGCCGCTTCTGCCGACGCCCCGCACGGCGACCAAGCGCACCGGGGTCCGGTGGGCGCAGCGTCCAGCCGAGCAGGGCGGCGCCTCGGGGGCGAGCCTCGAACAGGCTCTCGAACTGGCCGCCGGGACGCTGCCGCACGAGTTCACGAGCTGGGACCAGGTTCCGGCCGCGTGGATTTCGGCGGCTACGCACCCGCCATCGCGAGATGGGAACACCTCCTCGGACGAGTCGCCCCTGCACCCACTGTGGACGGACGACGAGCCGACCGGGTCCTGAACCCGGCGTTCGTCGAGTGGATGCAGGGCGTTGAACCGGGCTGGGTAACTGCTGTGCCCGGCATCTCGCGCAGTGCCGCGCTGCGGATTCTCGGTAATGGCGTTGTGCCGCAACAGGTTTCGGCGGCGTTGCCGTGGCTGTTGGCCGCGCTCGCCGAGCCGGCAGGCGAGGCCGCGTGATGACCGACGAGACCCGCGCCGCGCTCACCGGCGTGGCCAAGACCCTCGACCGCGCGCTCGCCCACCACCAGGCCCGCGACCGGCACGACGCCGAGGTCGCGCTCGCGCGGCTGGTCGCCTACTCCCCGATCACGCAAGCGATCGACGACGCGCTCGACATCGTGCGGAGGCTGCTCGATGCTGCCCCGACTGCCTGAGTGGCAGATCCGAGCGGCGTGCAAGGGCCGCATTGACCTCGACTTTATCGAGCCGAAGTCGCCCGCCGAGGACGCCAAGTGTCGCGCGCTGTGCGCCGGGTGCCCGGTGCGCGAGCAGTGCCTCACCGCCGCGCTCGCGTCCGGCGAGGCCTGGGGGTTGTGGGGTGGGCTCGACGCCGAGGAACGCCTGCGGGTCGCCGAGCGCGACGGGCACGAGTTGCCCGCGGTGCTGCCCGCGCACGGCACGAACCCCCGCTACGCCAAGCACGGGTGCCGCTGCGACCTGTGCCGCACCGCCCACACCGACTACGAACGCACCCGCCGAGCCCTACGCCGTCGCCGGGCCGAGCCTGAACCCGAGCCGATCATGCTCGCCGAGGCGGTGCGGATCGGTCGCGTGTGGGCGGGCGCCGGGCAACTCTTGCTCCCCCTTCCCGGCGTGCCGAGGCCTCGCGAGGCGGAGCCCGTCGAGCTGCTCGCCTCGGCAGCGTGAGCCGAACCGGTGCGGTGCCGTCCGCGACAAGCTGCGGACGGCACTGTCTCCAGTTAGAACACACCGCTTTCGTGCAGCTTCACGACGGCGAGGACAAGGCCAGCGAGTCCCGTAGTACCCCACACCAACTTGAGTACCTTCACGGCGTCCGCTCGGCGTTGCTTGTCCGAATTGGACAGAGCGACGCGGGCGGCACAGCCGCTCACCGCGATGACAAAGACAACGCAGGCGACCAGCAGGGACAGAAGCAACATGGACACTCCCAGGACGGATGGAGTGTCCCGCCGCCTACGCCTCGCCTGCCGATCCGGCTTCGTAGTGCTGGGACTGCAATGGCTCCAGGGTCCTGGGTACCTGCAACGCTGGGACTCGGGCACGATCCCGTACTGCGCGTGCACCCACGAGGGTACCCCCGTACCCGACGACGTAGAGGCGTACGACGGCGTCGAGCTTGCAGAACAGAGCACACGGAACGCAGTATCGAACACATGGTCGACGTCCAAGCGGAGCAGCCCTCACCGCTGTGGCGTGTGTGCGATCCGCCCGAACTGGTGTGGGTCGACGTCGCCGAGGTCCACAAGAGAGCGATCGGGCAAGCCGTCGGAAGGCCGACAAGCCTGATCGCACATCGAGGCTTCAGCCCGCGAGCCTTGGCCGTGACCGACGGGCAGGGCTTCGCGAAGGGCGAGGTACACCGGTGGCTACGAGTCGCGAACAACTCATGGATGGGCCTGACCGCGTACCAACCGGGTGTGCCGTTCTTCGGCGAGGACTGGGTGCGTCACTGGGTCGCACGCGACTTCCTGCGTCCTAGGGCCGAGAGCGACGACGTCCCGCCGTTCTGATCGCTTCGCAGCCACAGATAGAGATGACTAAGTTACCTGCCGATCAAGTTAGACAACTCCATCTCTAACCCCATCTCTAACTTGACGGACAGACATCATGACGTCTGTCCAGACTTCATCGCTGGTCAAAAGCTGCGTAATAACATCGCACCTAACTTGACCTCATAACATCACGCCATTAATAGGTGCGGTAGTGTGATGCCGTCTCGGAGGTTCCGTAACGTTTCCGCTCTGAGCAACAGGGGGCAGCGACCGGACATCTCCCGGCCGAGGTGTTGCATCACCTCGACCGAGACCGGTCACCGCCCCCGTCAGGAAAGCGCTCGTGCTGCTAGGCCACCAGCGGGTAGCCGCTCTGTCCTAGCAGCGCGAAGCCCTGCAACACCAGGGCGCCCGCCAGGACCAGCGCGAGCCGCACCGTTCGGTGCACCTCGACGCAGCAACACTCCTTGGGTTTGCTTCCCATTCCACCTCCCTCTGCCGTCGACGATCTGACCACAGCAGATTAGTGTTGGGGTTTCGTGCCCACGAAACCGGGGTCCCATCCGAGTTTCGTTCGGACGAAACCCAGAACGTTTCGAGTTTCGCGTAACTCGAAACTCCGGGACGACCTCTGTTCAATTGAACGCAGAGCACCGCAGAGCACCGCAGAGCGGCACCGCCAAAGGGTTATCCACACCGGACTAAGGCGACGGCCGCACGTCCTCGTCGATGCAGGTCACGACCTCCGAGCCGGTGACATCGGCGGGCGACGGTCACAGGGTGATCACCTGTACCTCGCCGACCTGCGAGCACCCGACCGACCCCGAGGCCTACGTGTGCGGGGTGTGTCTCGGCAGGCTCGACGGCGACCTCGCCGACGTGGCCGACCTCGCCGAGGAACTCGACACCACGATCGCCCGGCAGGCGCGAACCGGGATGCCCGTCGGTTCGCGCAGTGCCGAGGTAGGGCTGCCGTACAACGACGGCGCCGCCGAGGTCGGTCGCGACCTGCGGTCGGTTCTGTCGACCTGGGTCCGTGACCTGTGGGAGACGCACGGGCCACGCCGCGTGGTCATCACCGCGGACAAGACCAGGGCGACCGAGCTGGACCCGCTGGACCTCGACGACACCCTCGCGGAGATGGCCGCGTGGTTGCGGCGCCACCCGTCATGGATCGAGTACCACCCTGCGGGCGGCGAGCTGGTCGACGAGATCGCCGACGCCGTCGAGCGGACCCGCCGAGCGGTCGACCTGGCTCCGGCACGGGTCTACTGCGGGCCGTGTCCGGACTGCGGCGCCGATCTCTACGCGCGCCCGGACCGCGAGACGGTTCGGTGCCGCGAGTGCGAAACCCGACACGAGGTCGAGGCGCTGCGGGCCGAGTTGCTCGATGCCGCGCGCGGGCACCTCGGAACGGCCGCCGAGATCGCCCGCGCGTTGCCGAAGCTGCTCGGCCGCGAGCTGTCGGCAAACTCGCTGCGCACGTGGGCACGAAGCGGCAAGCTCACTCGACGTGCGCCGGACGCGCAGGGCCAGCCCCGGTACCTGGTCGGCGAGGTGATCGACGTCGCGCTCGCGACCCCGACGAGGTCGCGTGTCACCCGCGCTGAGTCTTCATGTGCCTAAACTGCGAAACCGCAGCGGGTGAACTGTGCCCATCTCCCGGCACAACGGCCCCGAGACCCACCTCCCCCGGTCTCGGGGCCGTCGCATTTCTGGCCGCAGGCGAGGTGATTTCCCTTGCCTCGCAACCTGGTCACCGACGCCGACCGCGACCGCGTGCGCGAGTTGCACTCGGAAGGCAAGAGCCGCAACGACATCGCCCGTGTAACCGGGCGCTCGGCATCGACGGTGACCGTGATCGCCCGCGAGTTGGGCCTGTCGTTCGACCGCAGCAAGACGGCCGCCGCGACGCAGGCCCGGCAGATCGACAACCGCGCCCGGCGCACGGAGATCACCAGCAGGCTCTACGGCCGCGCCGAACAGGTGCTCGCCCGACTGGAGTCGCCGGGCTACAAGTTCACCGCGACGACGGTGCATGGCATCGAAACCAAGACCCTCGACCACGTGCCCGCGCAGGACGAGAAGTCACTCGCGAGCGCGCTGTCGACGCACCTCGGCGCAGCCGCCCGGCTCGAAGCGATCGACGCCGAGAAGGGCAGCGAGGGCGCCAAGAGCATGTTGGGCGGGCTCGCCGTGGCCCTGGGAATCGTCACCGCGCCGTAGGGTTCGCGGGTGACCGCCGATCAGGAGAGAAGCTCTGAATACTGGGCCGCGCGCGACCTCGCACAAAGTTGGGCGCAGGGCACGGCCCGCCAGGTGCAGCGACTTCGTGCAGCCGTCGAGCGGGCTTCCGCGCTCGACGATGCGTTCGCACGTGGTCAGGCTGGAGACCTCGACGCCTTCGACGATGCCGAGGTGTTCGGCGCTGCGTGGGTTGAGCAGCACCTGCTCGCCGTCGCCGTTCAGCAGTTCCACAAGTGGGCCGGACGAATGCTCACGGCGCGCGGAGAGGTGAGCCCGACCGAGGACCGGCTGATGCGCCTTGTGCGCAACAGCCTCGAACACCTCGACGAGGCTGTGCTCACCGGTGACGAGGCGTTGCCTGGTCCTACCGGCAATAGCTCGCTGCGCAGCCTGCCCGGTAGTCGTCTGTCTCTCCGCGTCGCGACCGGAACCGACCGCCTCATGATCTGCGGACTCGTCGACGTCGAGACGATCGAGCAGGCTTGCCGCGCTCTCGCCGAGGAGATCATCGACGACATCCTCGGTCCGTCTGACGATCTGTCGTTCGATCCGGCCGCCTTCATGTCGCCCGAGACCGAACCCGATAGGTAAGGCCGGTGAGGTGAGTCGTTGCAGGTCGACTCACCTTTATCACCGAAACAGCTCGAATCGCTGCGCGAGTCGACGACGCGCGTGTCGATCTGGTCCGGGGCTATCCGCAGCGGCAAGACCATCGCAAGCCTGCTGCGCTGGTTGATCTACGTCGCGAACGCGCCGCGTGGTGGTCAGCTCGTAGTCGTCGGCCGCACGCGGGACTCGGTGGCGCGCAACGTGTTCGCACCGCTGCAGGACCCGTCGCTGTTCGGGCCGATCGCCGATCTTGTGCACTACACGCCGGGGGCGCCTACCGCGCGCATCCTCGACCGCGTCGTGTACGTGCTCGGCGCGAGCGACTCGAAAGCCGAGAAGGTGCTGCGCGGCCTGACGTGCTGCGGTGCCTACGTCGACGAGCTAACCGTTATCTCAGAAGAGTTTTTCGTGCAGTTGCTCGGCCGGATGAGCGTCCCCGGTGCGCAGCTTTTCGCCACGACGAACCCTGACTCGCCGGCCCATTGGGTGCGGCGCCGCTACCTCGACCGGCTCGCCGATCTGCCCGACTGGCGATCGTTCGCGTTCACGCTCGACGACAACCCAGCGCTGACGGAGTCCTACAAAGACTCGATCCGCCGCGAGTACACGGGCCTGTGGTTCCGGCGGTTCGTCAAAGGCGAATGGGTCGCGGCCGAAGGGGCTGTGTTCGACATGTGGTCGCCCGCCGAGCACGTCGTGCCGTGGGCCGAGCTGCCCGACATGGCCCGACTGCTCGCCGTCGGGATCGACTACGGCACCACGAACCCGACGTCGGCGATTCTGCTCGGCGAGGGTATCGACGATCGGCTGTACCTGGTCGACGAGTGGCGCCACGACCCGGCGCACGCGCAGGCGCGGCTCACCGACGCGCAGCTGTCCGCCGGGCTGCGCGACTGGCTCACGCTTCCGCATCTGCCGCGCCCGAGTGCGCTGCGTCCGCAGTGGATCGTTGCCGACCCGTCGGCCGCGTCGCTGCGGGTGCAGCTCCACAACGACGGCGTCACCACGGCCGCCGCCGACAACGACGTCGCATACGGCATCCGCGTCGTATCGAGCCTGCTCGCCGAGAAGCGGCTCAAGGTCGCTGACCGGTGTACCGGGTTCGTCGCCGAGGCGCCCGGCTACGCGTGGGACGACAAGGCGACTACCAAGGGCGAGGACCGCCCGATCAAGGTCGCCGACCACTCGCTCGACGCCGGTCGCTACGCCATCACCACCACTGAGAACCTGTGGCGAGCAACCTTGGCGCTCGCCGCCTAACCGTCACGTCGAACTGTCAGACCTATCGGCTATCTTCCGTCGATCCAAGTCGATGTAGAGCCGTGGGAGTGTTCCAGTGACGGACTGGACTCAAGTTGGTGCCATCGCTACTGGCGCCGGAGCGCTTGTGACGGGTTTGAGCGCTGGGTTGATCGCCTGGCAAGCAAAGGAAACGAGGCGAACAGCCGAGGCAGGTAATGCCGGGGTCGAGGTCGGCCGTCGCTCACTTGAGGTTTCACAAGGCGTCGCAGTCGATTCGACGAAGGCCCGCCTCGATGCCCGCGCACCGCGTCTTTGGGTCAGGGCAGCGTCGACTCGCAATGAGGTCGTCATGGGTCATGGTGGAAGCGGACTTCCACAGCCGTGGCCAACAGAGCGAAGCTTTCGCCGGACGGATGACGACTTTCAGCAACTAATCTTGGGCGCTCAAGTCGATGTCAAGAACGAGGGAGATCGTTCGCAGCGTGTCTGGATCGATGGCGACACCGAGCTTCTCCGTCCTGAGGGCGGCAACATCACGCCCGGTTCAGGTCGCATCACTGTTTTCTTGAATCCAGGCGAAAGCTGCGAGTTCAGGCTGACAATCTCAAAGCCGCTTCACGAGTGGGCCGCAGCGTGGGACGCGCGCAAGGGAGGCAACACAGACGCAGCGAAGACCGTTGGCCACGTGATATGCAGCGATCCGTATGACGAGGGAGTGATCGACCGCTGGGCCATCGAGTTGTGGGCCTATCCGGTCGAGAACATCCCCGGTGATCTGGCGGGATGGAGGATCCGGAACGGCGGGACGAATCCGCCACTTGTCGATGTCGCCGTGTTGCAGCAGACGCGCGTCTACTACCTTTCAAAGCACGAAGATCGCAGGCTGGAAACACCGGCCTTGCCCGCGTGACTCGAACCCTCAATAGAGGAAAAACCAAGAAAGACAACTGAATACTGAATCACACGTTCACCTCCTCCTAGTAAGAGATTGGAGGGGTGAACGGTGAACTCATGGCCGCCTAAGCCTTTCGATCAGGCTGCGACCAAGATGCGCGAGTGGAACGCCTGGTACGTGGGCAAGGCCGAGGACCTCGCCGCGCACTACGGCAATGGCCCGGTGGTCCACTCGCGACCGTCGCAGTACCGGGGTGGCCTGGTCGGTGCGGTGAGCCGCTTCTTCTGGGGGCGCCCGGTCTCACCGCGTGGCCAGCAACGAACCCGCGTGCACATCCCGCTCGCCTCGGACCTGGCAACCATGTCGTCCGACCTGCTGTTCGCCGAGCCGCCCCGCGTGCGCGTCGAGAACTCCAGCGCGCAGGCGCGGCTCGACCGGATCATCAACACCCCGCAGACGCACAGCGCGTTGTTGGAAGCGGCCGAGGTCGCCGCCGCGCTCGGCGGGGCGTACCTGCGGGTGGTGTGGGACGGCGACGTTCGCCCGCACGCGATGCTCGACGCGGTCGACGCCGACGCCGCCGTGCCCGAGTGGCGTTGGAAGACGCTGCACGCGGTCACGTTCTGGCAGACCGTCGCACAGTCGGACGGCGCCGAGGTGCTGCGCCACCTCGAACGGCACGAAGCGGGCCGCATCGTGCACGCATTGCACCTGGGCACCGAGGATGAGCTCGGCCGCGCGATCCCGCTCACCGAGCACCCATCGACGGCGTGGGCCGCCGAGCTGGTCGACGCCAACGGGGCGATCGAGACCGGCACACGCCGACTGACTGCGGCCTACTGCCCGAACATCCGGCCGTCACGTGAATGGCGGTCGGTGCCCGCGCTGCGTCCGTTGGGGCGCAGTGACTTCGACGGCGTCGAGCCGCTGCTCGACGTGCTCGACGAGGTCTACTCGTCATGGGTCCGCGACGTCCGGCTCGCCCGCGCACGGCTGATCGTGCCAGCCGGATTCCTGCAACCGCTCGGCCCCGGTCAGGGCGCAATGTTCGACGACGACCAAGAGGTGTTCACCGAGCTGAACATGCTCACCGGTCGCAGCGAGTCCAAGCCGATCACCGCGACGCAGTTCGAGATCAGGGTCGCCGAGCACAAGGACACGGCCGAGCAGATCACGCACGACATCTTGCGGGCCGCCGGGTACTCGCCGTCCAGCTTTGGCGAGACCAACGGCCGCGCGACCGGGGTCACCGCGACCGAAGTCGTCGACCGGCGCGAACTCTCGGAGACCACTCGCGACAAGAAGTCGCGTTACTGGTCAGCTGCGCTCGCACAGATCACCGCGGCGTTGCTCGACGTCGACCGGCACGTGTTCGGCACGCCCGGCGTCGCCCTGGACGAGGACCCGGTCGTGAGCTTCGGCGACCAGGCGCAGGCCGACGTCGGCGACCTGGCGCGCACCGCGCAGGCGTTGCTCGCCGCCGAGGCCGCGTCGACCGACGTGCGGGTGCGGATCGTGCACCCCGACTGGGACGACGACCAGGTCGACGCCGAGGTCGCCCGGATCTTCACCGAGACCGGCCGCAACGTTCCCGACCCCGCCACCTGGCGAGGCCCGCAGGACGGGGGCGCTAATGGCCTGGGAACCGTCGCCTGAGGCCGACCCGCGCGACGTCGTCGAGCAGCTCGCCCGCGACATCCTCGCCGTGTTCACCGAGGCCGAGGCGCGGCTGCTCGCCGATATCGCCCGCCGCGCCCGCATCGGGCACGACGTACCGGAGTGGGCCGCTCAGAAAGCCTCTGCGGTGCGCGAGGTCCGGCTCGCCGTCGAGCGGATGCTCACCCAGCTACGCGCCGAGACCGGGACGGCCGCCGCCGAGGCGGTGCTCGCCGCCTGGCGCGCGGGCGCCGCCGCAGGCCTCGCGCAGCTCGCCGACGCCGGGGCACTCGACCGCTCGCAGCTCGCCGCACTGCGCGACGTGATCCCCGGCATGGACGCCGCCGCACTGCTCGCGGCCGACCTGACGTCGCGCCTCGACGCCTTGTATCTGCGGGTGCTGCGGTGGGCGCAGGACGCCTACCAAGTCGCGGTAGCCGCAGCAGCGCCGTTGCAGTTGCTCGGCATGGCGACGACCCGCTCGGCGCAACGCTCCGCCTGGGACCGGCTGGCCGCGCAAGGCGTGACCGGGTTCGTTGACCGGTCCGGCCGTGCGTGGAACCTGGCGAGCTACACCGAGATGGCCACCCGGACCGCGACCGCGCGAGCGTGGAACGACGGGCACCTCGCGCGCATGGAGCAGCTCGGTGTCGAGCTGGTCACCGTCTCGAACACCACCGACGGGTGCGAGCTGTGCTCTGTGTGGCAAGGAAAAATCCTTGCCAGGGCCGGCGATGCAGGCCGGCGGACCGTCGAGAACGAACTCACCGGCGAGCCGATCGAGGTCGAGGTCGCCGCCACCGTGGAGCAGGCCCGCGCCGCCGGGCTGTTCCATCCCAATTGCAGGCACACGCTGCTCCCGTACATCCCCGGCGTGACCCGGCTCGCCGCACCGGCCGAGCACGACCAGGCCGCCGAGGACGAACGCGAGCACCTGCGCGAGCTGGAACGCAAGGTACGGCGCGAGAAGCGCAAGGAGTCCGGCGCGCTCGACGACACCGACGCGCGCAAGGCGCAGGCCCGTATCCGCGAGCTGCAAGCCGAGATCCGCGAGCACGTCGACGCCACCGGGTTGAACCGCAAGCGCTACCGCGAGCAGACCAACCTCGGCCACGGCACCGCGGGCACAGCCCGCGCCCGCCGCAAGTCCGTCGACGAGCAGGTCGCCGAGGGCACCGTCGAGCAGGCGCGACTCGACGCCGTCGCAGCCGAGCAGGCACGGCGACGCGAGCAGGAACGCCTCGCCGCTGAGCAAGCCGAGCAGGCGGCGCGCGAGCAGCTCGCCACCGAGCTGGCCGCGCTCACCGACGACGACCTCGACGCCCGACTCGCCGAGGTCGCCGACGACGAGGACGCAGTCGACGCGGTGCTCGCCGAGATGGACCGCCGACAGGCCGAGGCCGACGCCGCCGAGGCCCGCCGCGAACGCGACCGGGAACAACGCGAGCAGCAGCGCGAGCAACGCCGCGCCGAGCAGCTCGCCGAGTACGAACGCCTTGTCGCCGACGGCATGGACGACGAACAAGCGTGGGCGCAGGCCACCGGCACCACGGTCGAGAAGCTGCACCGTGAGGACGCCATCCGGCGACTACGCGCCGACGGCTACACCGGACGAGGGTTCGACGAGTTGGCCCGTGCCGCGTATCGCGACTACGTCGCCGAACAGGTTTGGCAGGCCGAGGCCGACACCAACGGCTACCTGCTCAACAACGCAGGCGAGGCCGCAGGCGTCGACCCGCGCGAGCTGTTCACCGGCCCCGTTCGCCGGGCGCGCAAGTGGGCATCCGACGAGCTGCTCGGCTGGTGGGACGACCACGGCCGCATGTCCTTCGACGAGTACGCCGCATGGCTGCTCGGCAACGCCGCCATCGCCCGCGACGCCGGGCGCCGCACCGGCGGGGAGGACTGGTTGCAGTGACCCGCACCGCCGATGTCCTCGCCGCCTACGACGCCGGACGGCTCGCCGCCGAGCAACGGCGACCAGCCTCGAACCCGTACCGGACCGCTGAGGGGGCAACTCGAGCTCCCGCTCGATCGCTCGCTATCGCGTGGCGGGCCGGGTTCCGCCGAATCACCGCCGCGTTGCCCGTCGACTACGCGACCTAGCCGCGCGACCGCTTTCTCCCCACAAGATGTGGTCAATACCCCTGGGTATCAACCACATCTTGTGGTGCGCCCGCCGCTCGGCTCGGCGCACTGTCTCCCCTTCCCCACTGCTGGCCTAGGAGGTCTGCCCATGTCCGCACCCGTCTCCGCCGAGACCGGCGAGGGTGCCCCGACCGAGACGTTGCCGGAGTCCACCGGCGACCCGATCGCCCCGCCGCCTGGCGACGAGGGCACCGGCGCAGCGACCACGCCGCCGGAGCAGAACGCGCCGGACGTCGAGGCGCTGCGCGCTGAGCTGGACGAGTGGCGCAGCAAGGCCGAGGGGCAGCAGGGCGTCGTCGACAAGATCGCCGCCGCACTCGGCATCGGCACCGCGGGCACCCCGCCGACCGTCGAGCAGGTCACCGACCAGCTCACCGCCGCGCAGACCGAGGCGCGCGAGCGCGCGGTCGACCTGGCCGTGTTCCGAGCCGCGCCCGCCGCGAACGCCGACCCCGACGCGCTACTCGACTCGACCGCGTTCCGGCGCCGCGTCGCCGACCTCGACCCCGCCGACGCGAAGTTCGGCGAGCAGGTCGCCGCCGCCATCGCCGACGCCGTGAAGGCAAACCCAAGGCTCGCAACAACTCCCGCCGCTCCGCAGCGCAGCGGCGGAGAGATCACCGGCGGCTCGCCGACCACCTCCGACGACCTCGGCTCGCTGTCGGTCGAGGACTACATCAAGCGCACCCGGAAGAGGGGTAACTGACCTTGCCCAACCAGCTTCTCACCGTGGACGTGATCGCCCGCGAAGCGATCGCGACCCTGTACGAACAGACCGTCATGGCAGGGCTCGTGCACCGTGACTACGAAGGCGACTTCACGGGCAACAGCGGTGACACGATCACGATCCGCAAGCCTGCTGTGTTCCAGGTCAACGAGTTCAACCGTCAGACCGGAATCCAGTTGCAGGAGGCCCGCGAGGGCTCGACCACGCTCACGCTCGACAAGGTCCCCGACGTGTCGTTCGCGGTCACGTCCGAGGACTGGACGATGCGCATTACCGATTTCCGTGAGCAGTTCCTACAGCCTGCGATGGAGGCCATTGCGCAGTACGCCGACCGGCTCGTGCTCGGCCTGCGCGCCGACATCACGCAGACCGTCGAGTACAACGCGACGGCACCTAACCCGTCGGATGTACTGGTGGACGCCGGGCTGATCCTCAACAGCGCGAACGTTCCGACCGCTGAGCGCCGGGCGGTCGAAAGCCCGACGTTGACGGCACTGTTCCAAAAGGACCCGCTGTTTGTTCAGGCGCAGCAGGTCGGCGACGACGGGACCGCGCTGCGCGAGGCCTCGATCGGCCGCAAGCGTGGTTTCGACAACTACATGAGCCAGAACATCAAGGACGACGTTTCGGTCGCGTTCCGGCGCGAGGCGTTCGCCCTCGCAACCCGCACGATGGCGCTACCGCGAGGCATCGGCGCCGGGCAGGGCTCCGTCGTGAACTACAAGGGCCTTGGCCTGCGGGTGATCTACGGCTACGACATGAGCAAGAAGCAGGACGTCGTCAGCATTGACGCGCTCATGGGCGTCAAGACGCTGGACCCCAAGCGCGCCGTTCTGATCAAGCGCAAGGCGGGTGCCTGATGCTCTCCTACCGCAACCGCCGCACCGGCGAGGTGCACGTGCCCGAACCGGGCTCGTGGATGGCCGACCGGCTCGACGGGCTCCCGCAGGTGTGGGAGCCCGTCGAGTCCGTCGAGGGCACCCTGCCCCCGGTGAGGCCGGCCCGCAGCGCCCGCAAGTCCGAATGGGTCGCCTACGCCCTGACGCGCGGCTACACCCGCGAGGACGCCGAGAGCCTCTCGCGCGACGACCTCGCCCGGCTGCTCGACGACCCCGACGCCGAACCCGAGGCGTAGCCGTGCGGGTGTACGCCACTGTGGACGAGCTGCGCGACTACGCGGGCGCCCACGTGGTCACCGAGGACTCGCCGCGACGCCTCGCCCGTGCCTCGGAGCTGGTCGACTCGCACCTGCTCGCCGCCGTGTACGCGGTCGACGCGCAGGGCTACCCGACCGGCGCCGAGGAACGCGACGCGCTGCGCCGCGCGACCTGCGCGGTGGTCGAGTGGTGGCACGAGACCGGCGACCCGGTCGGCGCCGCCGGGCAGTACAGCGAGTCGCAGATCGGCACGGTTCGGCTCAAGCGTGCCGACCCCGCCGTGCCGTCCGACATCGCACCGAACGCGGTGCGCATCCTCACCACGGCTGGGTTGCTCTCGCAGTTCCCGATCGCGCCGGATCGGTGGGCAACTGGTTACGGAAAACCACTGTGACACAACAGGTTACGAGGTGAAGCCGTGCAGATTCCCGCCGTGCTGCTCCCGCACACCGTCACCGTTCGCCCCTACCTCGGCACCGGCGCCTACGGCGACGTGTGGGGCGACCCGGTCGTCGTCCGCGAGGTGTTCGTCGAGGACCGGCGCCGCCTGGTCCGCAACCAGTCCGGCGAGGAACTCGTGAGCGAGTCCACCGTGCGCACGCGACCGGGCGTGCGCATCCCGGTCAGCTCGAAAGTCACCGTCTGGCAGGGAACACCGCTCGAACGCACCGGGCGCGTGATCACCACGAGCGTATTCGAACACCTGTCGACGTGGTCGCACATCGAGATCGCGCTGTCGTGACCGCGACCGACGAATCAGTCCTCGGGCAGGTTTTGCATTTTCCAGTTCATCGCTTCGTCGTCGGCGATAGCAGCACTTCGCGTGTAGCCGCATACGACACAGGTACCGGCACCGATTCCCATTCCAAACACGTCGGAGCTGCCGCATACCATCGTGTCGTTCCAACACACCGGGCACTCCTGAAGTGGCTCGGAAGTCAACCGGTCCTTTGGGTCAAACGGCAGGTAGTCATCAGCGGTTTCGATTCTACGCGCGACCTCCTCGTCACCTAGGAATGTCACGTAATCAGCTGCACTGCCCTGTAGCCACGCGTCACGAGCGTGTTCCGTTAGCAACTGGTCGTCAATTTCCTCGTTTAGGAATCCGCCCAATATCGGGTGTTCGGACAGCGCGACGAGAGCCTCAACGTGGGATATGTTGAGTTCGCCTTTCGAAAGTCGGCCATGACGTACCGGGTAGACGATCTCGATCGCAGCACGCAGGGTCACGGTGTCGATCTTCACCACGTCATGCGGAGGATAACTGTCCCAATGCGGAATCTGAGACGGCTTCGGCTCATCGACCGCAGACCACCGCGACACCGTAAGCGTGATGACACCCGCGCTGTCTACACTGATTCCAACCACGCGCACCCGATAACGATCCAGTTTTTCGGTCGGATCGGTTGTGGAACCGTTCTTCGCTTTCTCTGAAAGAACATCCAGAAGACCCTTTGCCGCTTTCACCTGTTTGCCGGAAAGTTCGTCACCCGGCCACGCGCTAGCGACAATCGCCGCCAAACCGTTGTTGAGCGCAGTGTCGTAGAGCGCCTCAACGCCCGCGACATCGCGACTCTTCTTCACAACGTAGGCACATCTCGAATAGTGGTAGCTCCGATAGAACTCGATTGACGGCTGGTGCAGCGGCGTTTGCGGGGTCGACATCGGTCAATGATGCCCCTCCGGCGCGCCTTCTTCCAGCGAGATTCACGGCAGGAGGAGAACGTGCCAGTAGAGGTCACGGGCAGTGGTCAGGTGCGCGTCGAGTGGAGCGGCGCGGCTGTCACTGAGCAGGCCCGCCAGGGCGCCGCGCGCGGCCTGGCGCTCGGCGCCGAGCACGTGCGCGGCGTGTCGGTGGACCTGGCGCCGCTGGACACGGCGGCGCTGCGGAACTCGGCGACGGCGAGCCACGACCCCGACGCGCTCACCGCGGCCGTTTCCTACGACACCCCGTATGCCGCAAGGCAGCATGAGGAACTCGACTACCACCACCGCACCGGTGGGCCGAAGTACCTCGAACGTGCGCTCGCGTCCGAGGCCGACGTCGTCGCCCGCCTGGTGCAGGCGCAGCTACGCAAGGCGCTCGGCACGTGAGCTGGACGCGCACCCTCGCGCACGGCCTCGCCGAGCACCTCGCCGCCGAGGGCATCGGGATCTACCGCCGGGCCGGCAGCTACCTCGAATCCGAGGTCGGCATCGTCATCGGCACCGTGCCCGCCGCACCGGCGCGGGTCCTGGTGCTCTCCCTGTATCCGCTGGTCGACGACGTCGACCAGGCCGACAGCGTGCTCGGCCTGCAAGTCCGCACCCGCTGCGGCGGACCCGACCCGCGCGAGGCACTCGACCGACTCGACGACGTGTTCGACCTACTGCACGGCGCGACTCACCTCGACCTCGGCGGCGCCTTGGTCCACCTCGCGATGCGCACCTCGTCGGTGCCGATGAGCCGCGACCAGTCCGGCCGCTACGAGCACGCCGACACCTACCAACTGACCGCCCATCGGCCCAGCCGACACCGCAGCTAGGAGGCTGCCTAGTGGCTCTACGTTCTTTGCTGGCAAAGGATTGGACCCTTGAAGTCGACACCCGTGCCGCAGGGGCGACCGCACCCCAGTGGACGCGCATCGGTGGCTTGACCAGCTTCACCGAGACCACCGACGACAACACCGAAGACGACGGCTCGTTCGACGATGACGGCTGGGGTAGTTCCGTTGTCACACAACGGACCTGGTCGATCGAGGCCGAGGGCAAGCGCAAGCGCACCGACGCGCAGGCGTTCACCCCGGACCCCGGACAGGAAGCCATCCGCAAGGCCGCGCGCATCGTCGGGTTCGCCGCGAACCTGCACGTCCGCTGGTACCGCAAGGACGGCTCACCCGACGCCTACGAGGGCACCTCGACGGTGTCCGGGTTCACCAAGGGTGGCGGCAAGACCGACCTTGAGCCGTTCAACTTCACCCTGAACGGGCAGGGCGCCCCGGTCGAGATCCCCAACCCAGCAACAGCCCCGGCGGGCACGAGCGTCGCCGAGACGGGCAAGGAGGTCGCCTGATGGCGTTCGTTGATCTGTCAGAGGTGCTCGACGCTGATCTGTCGTTGCCCTACAAGGGAAAGACCTACGTCGTGCCACCGGTGGACGCCGAGACCGGTCTGCGGTTTCAGCGGCTCGCTGCTGTGGCGGCGCAGGCCGCGAAAGCCGCCGAGGCCGGCATCTCGTTCAACCCCGACGAGGTCGCGCTCGACGACGACGAAGAGGCCGACCTGTTCGCGCGGGCGCTCGGCCCGGTCTACGACGAGATGCTCGCCGACCGGGTGCCGTGGCCGGTGCTCAAGGTCGCGGGCATGACGGCGTGGCTCGATGCCGCGTTCAACCGGGAGACCGCAGAGGCCTACTGGAACGCGGCAGGCTCCCCAAACCAGACGGCCGGGAATCGGACGACGCGACGCGCGGCGGACCGATCGACCCGGCGACAGGGCTCCGCGAGTGGTACGACCCGGACCCGCTCGACCACGACGAAGGCGACGGCCGCACGTGGGCGGAAGTCCTAGAACGCCGGCAGCTCGTCGAGGCTGACCTGCATCAGGTCTACGGCGTCGACGTCGAGTCGGGCATTCTCGCCGCCCGGTCGTGGCGGTGGCTGCGGGTCCGCGTCGCCGGGCTGCTGTCCTGCGAGTCCAGGCTCGCCCGCGCGTTCGCGCCCCCGGAACACCAGCCGCGCCACCGGTAGGCGCCCGTCCAGCCGCCGGGGGTGATGCCCCGTGGCGTTGACCATCGGCGAACTGGTCGGGTTCCTCAAGATCGACGGAAGCGGCTGGAACCGAGGCCTCGCCAAGAGCCGAGGCGACCTCGACAAGTTCAGCCGCGACGCCAACGGCCGCCTGCGGGACCTGCGCGGGCGGTTCGTCGCCGAGGGCGAGGCCTCGGGCAAGGGGTTCGGCGCCGGGCTCGGCAGGCTCCGCGAGTACGCCGACAAGGTCGAGGACGTCGGCAACCGGGCGGGCACGTCGTTCGGGCGCCTCGCGCTGTCAATGTCCAACGTGGCGACCGCGTCGTCGGTCGTGCACGGGGTCGTGCCGATCGTCGCCTCGCTCGGCGGCGCCCTGGCGCTGCTGCCCGCTATCGGTGTCGCGGTCGGTGTCGGCATGTTCGCCGCCAAGGTCGGCATGTCCGGGTTCGGCGATGCCATGTCCTCAATGGACGATCCGGAGAAGTTCGCGCAGAGCCTCGAAAAGCTCTCGCCCGCAGCACGTTCTACCGCGCTCGCCGTGCGGGACCTCGCTCCGGCGTGGAAGGCCGTCAAGCAGGAGACGCAAGAGAACCTGTTCGCCGGGCTCGCCGACGACATGCGGGCACTCGGCAGCGGCTACCTGCCCGTGCTGAAATCCGGGCTATCGGGGATCACCGCGGAGTTCAACACCGCAGCGCGCGGGACGGCCGGTTTCCTCGCCGAGGCCAACCAGGTACAGACCGTCTCGGGGATCTTCGGGCAGATCCGGACGTCGATCGGCAACACCACCACGGTGGTGCAGCCGCTCGTGTCGATCCTGCTCGACCTGGTCGCGGTCGGGACGACGTTCCTGCCCGGCATGACGGACGGGTTCGGCTCGGCCGCACAGTCAGCGGCCGAATTCGTAAGCCAGGCAAGGGAAAGCGGTCGGCTCGGCGAGTGGATCTCGGCCGGCATTTCCACGCTGGGGCAGCTCGGCGACGTGTTCGGCAACCTGTTCGGCATCGTGGGCGCCGTCTACGGCGCGTTGGACACCGGCGGGGCGAGCCTGCTCGACACGCTCACGCGGGTCACGGGCATGGTGCGCGGGTTCCTGGAGTCGTTCGAGGGACAGCAAGCGCTCGCCTCGCTCGCGTCACTGCTCGGCACGGTCTCGGGCGTGGTCACCGGCGTGGTGCTGACCGCGCTGCGGCAACTCGCCCCGGTGGTCGTCGCGCTCGTGCCCGGTTTCGCGCAGCTCGCGACGCAGCTCGGTTCGGTGCTCACCGCCGCCCTGATCGTCGCTACTCCGCTGCTGCTGGACCTGGCGACGTTCCTCTCGGAAAACATGGTGTGGCTCGGCCCGCTCGCGATCGGTCTTTACGCTGCGGCGCAAGCGTTTCAGGTCGTCGGCGTCGCCGTCCGCGTGCTGAACGTCCTCATGATGATCAACCCGTGGGCGCTGCTGGTCGCGGCAACGATCGCACTCGTCGTGCTGATCGTGACCAACTGGGACACCATCGTTGCGGCCGTCGGCGCCGCCTGGGACTGGCTGGTTCAAGCCGGACGCACAGCGTGGGAATGGATCGTCAACGCCGTGAAGTCGGCCGTCGACTTCCTGCTGTGGCTGTTCCTCAACTGGTCCCTGCCGGGCCTGATCATCAAGCACTGGGACCTCATCGTTGCCGGGGTCCGGCTCGCGGTGCAGTGGGTGCTCGACGCGGTCGGCTGGCTCGGCTCGCTGCCCGCCAAGGTGGGCGCCTGGTTCGGCCAGGTCAAGGACTGGATCGTTCAGAAGTGGTCCGAGGCGGTCGACTGGCTGCGGGGCATCCCGCAGCGCATCCTCGGCGCGCTCGGCGACCTCGGCCGTCTGCTGCACGACACCGGCGTGAACATCATCCGAGGCCTGCTCAACGGCTTCTCCTCGATGGCGGGCGCCATCCGCGACAAGCTGCTCGGGATGGTCAAATCGGCGTGGGGGTCGGTGCTGGACTTCTTCGGCATCCGCTCACCGTCGAGGCTCGCAGCCGAGGCAGGCGTGCACGTCGGCGAGGGGCTCGTCGTCGGACTTGGCCGCATGTCGGGTGCGGTGGACCGCGCTTTCCTTGACATGGCAGCACTTCCGCCGATTCCCAAGGTGGTCATTCCGGCGCCACGGCTTGCCACGCCGACCGGTACAGGCTCGGGCTCGCTGGATCCGTTCGACCCGCGTCGTGCTGCGGGTCCGGTGGTGCACGTGACCAACCACTACCCGCAGGCCGAACCGACCTCGACGACGGTCAACCGATCGTTGCAGTACGCGGGCGCGCTGGGGGTGATCTGACCTGGCGACGTACACAGTGGACGGTGTCACGCTCGATCACCCCTCGGGCTGCTGGAAGTTGCTCACCGGGACGCAGGTCCGCCCGTTGCCCGGCGTGCGGGCCGCGTCCGTCGCCGTGCCCGGTCGCGCTGGTGTGCTGCCGATGGTCGGCGAGGACGTCGAGGCGACCACGATCGGCCTGCACCTCGGAGTGCGGGGCGTCGGCCCAGACGGCGTCGACCGTGGCGCCGCCGGGCTCGACGCCAACCTGCAAGCCCTGTACGCGCTGTTCGGGGTGCGGCACCGGCTGCTCGACGTCCGATACCGGGCCGCACCCGGTACCGGCGAGGTCGCCGCCGAGGCCGCGGTGATCTCCGCGTCCGAACCGCAGGTGTGGATCGGTGCCGCTCGTGCCCGGCTCGCCGTGGTGCTGCGCGTGCCCGGCGTGTACTGGCGCGATTCGACGGCGTCCGCCTGGACCACGCGCACGATCGGCGCAGTTCAGCGGGTCGAGATCCTCGACGGAGCGACCGCGCCCGTCGTCGACGCCGTCCTGCGGATCACCGGACCGGTGACCGATCTGCGGATTACCGACACCGCCACCGGCGGATGGGTCGGCTACTCCGGCGCCCTCGCTACCGGGCGGGCGCTGCGCGTGCACTGCGGACGGATGGATGCGCACGAGGCGCCGTCGGTGTCGCTCGACGGCACCGAGGCGAACGCGACCGGGCGCGTCGTCACCGGTGGCCCCGGCTCGGGCTCGCGGTTCCTGGCGCTCACACCACGGGCGGTGACATCGGCACACGACCGTGGTGTGCAGGTGCTCATCGAGGGCACCGGCACAAGCGACACCACGCTCGTCGAGCTGCGAGCGAGAAGGGCGTACCTGTGAGCTTCGACGTGCGTCTCGTCGCACACGCGCCGAACGGTCCGCGTCTCGGCGTGCTGCCGACGCCGCTCTCGCTCGACGTGGCCGTGCCGCTCGACGACGTCGGCTCGCTGCGGCTGTCCTACGCGCTCGGCGCACCGGGCGCCGCCCTGCTCGCGAACCCGGTCGAGGTCGCCGTCGAGGCCTACGACCCGACCGCCGGGGCATGGTCAGAGATCCTCGGCGGGCGGTTCCTGCGCATCAAACGCACGGGCAACGTCGTTGACCCGACCGGGACGCGGTCGTTCGAGCTGCCCGCCTACGCGTGGATGCTGCGTAAGGCCCGGTTGTTCTCCTCCCAGCACGACAACGCCGAGGGCAAGCGCCCGTTCCTGTCGGCGACGGCGGGCACCGTGCTCGCGACGCTGCTCGGCGAGGCCAAGGCCCGTGGCGTGCTGCCTGGTCTCGCGGTCGACTTCACGCCGAGCACCGACAGCGGCGGGCAGCCGTGGGCGAAAGTGCTCACGATCGCTTACGAACCCGGTATCGACGTGCTGACCGTGCTCGACAATCTCGCCGAGCAGGGCGTCGTCGACTGGGTCATGACCGGCCGCACGCTGCGGGTTTTCAACGCCGACACCGTGCTCGCCCGTGACCTCGCAGCCGGCGACGCACCCGTCGACCTGCGCCTCGGTCGCGACGTCACCGACGCCCCGGACGAGGGCACGTTCGAGGAACTCGCGTCCGCTGTCTACGTCAAAGGCGAGGGCACTGCCCGGCTCGAACTCACCAACCCCAACGCTCCAACCCCCTGGGGCCGTTGGGAAAGCTTCATCACTCAAGGCGGCGTGCGCGACGAGGGCACCATGCGGCTGCTCGCGCAGGCCGAACTCGACCGCACCGGCCGCGAACGCGTGCAGATCACCCGCGCCGTGTCCTTCGGTGCCGCGAAGTGGTTGCCGCTACGGGACTACCAGCCCGGCGACTACGTGCTCGCCCCCGGCGACGGCGGGGTGCTCGCGTCACTGCGGGTCCGGCAGATCACCCTCACCCGCGACCAGGCGGGCACGCTCGGCGGCAACCTCGTCTTGAATGACCGGTTCCTCGAACGAGACTTGCGGCTCGCCAAGCGCACCGCGGGCATCGTCGGAGGCTCGACCGCAGGCGGCGGCTCGGGCACCCGTCCGGCACCGGAAGGCCCGGACCCGCGCGACCCCGCCGCACCGGCCGGGCTGATCGTCGCGACCTCGGCCTACCTCGACTCCGACGGCGCCGCGCGAGGGCAGATCACCGCCACGTGGGGCACCGTCGATAAGGCCACCGACGGCACGGCGATCGAGGTCGCTCGCTACGAGCTGTACCAGCGGCCCAACGTCGCCGGGCTCACCTGGTCCAAGCTCACCGAAACCCAGCATCCCGACAACACAGCGACCAGCTCGCCCTACGACGTCGGCACCGAATGGGCGTTCAAGGTCCGCGCCATCAGCCGCGCCGGGGTCATCGGCCCGTGGTCGAACACCTACGCCGTCACCATCGCCGCCGACGCCGAGGCACCACCGCGGCCATCGGCGCCGCGCCTGTCGACCAGGCTCGGCGTAATCCATGTCGACTGGGACGGCAAGGGCGCCGCAGGTGAAGTCATGCCGAGCGACTTCTCACACGTCGACGTGTGGATGCAGGCGAGCAGCGACGCCCCACTGTGGTCGGACACCTGGACCTACAGCGACAACAAGCTCGATCCTGCACTGTGGACGGTCCTGCACTCCTCCAGCGGTGGAGCGCCCGCGTACACCGTGGCGGGCAACAAGCTCACCATCACCGGTGGCTCGGACCTGTTGGCGACCAGGGATACCGGAGCGCGGGACTACACGGTCACCGCCGCTGATCTCAAGGTCGGCACGCAGTACCGCGCCGGGGTCTACGCCCGGTACGCCCCAGGACCGTCACAGGAGTGGCCCTACAAGGAACGGGCCGTGTATGCGTTGGTACGCCGCAACAACACGGCGAACCCACTTGTGCTCTACGTCGACGCTGCGACCAGCAACCGCGAGGTACTGCTGACGTTGCCCGCCGGGGCATCGCTCGACGGGCTCACGCTCGCCCTAGCGGTGCGCGGCCGTGCGGTTGAGGTGTTCGTCAATGGAACTTCCGTGCACACCGACACGCTCACCGAGTCCGAGGCCGCCGAGCTGGACGGCACGGCCGCCGGGGTTTACCTCGAATGGCCGCAGGCATCCGTTGGCACGCTCACCGTGCAGCCGCCCGCCTCGACCGGTCCGGTACGCGTCGGGCAGCTCGAAGGCGCCGGGGGCATCGTCGTCACCGACCAGCCGTACAACCAGGGCCGCCGCTTCCTCTTCATCGCCGCCGACCGCAGCGGCAACACCTCGGCCGCGTCCGACCCCGCGACGATCAGCACGCGCCCGCTCGTGCCGCCCGACCTCGTCGGCAAACCGATCTACGGCGACAAGATCGTCGCGAACAGCATCACCGTCGATCAGCTCGCCGTCGGCTCGGTCACCGCCGGAGCCATCCGCGCCGGAGCGATCACCGCGAGCAAGATCGCCGCCGATGCTATCGACGGCAAGACCATCACCGGCGCCACGCTCCGCACCTCGGCCGACGACCCGCGCGTGCAGCTCGACGAGGACGGCATTCACGCGTGGAACTCCGCCGGGACCCGCACCGTCGAGATTTCCGGGGCGACCGGCGCCGCCGACATCGCGGGCACCCTGCGCACCGGAACGACTGGTGTCCGGGCAATCGTCACGTCGAGCGCGTTCGGCGGCTATCCCGGAATCCACTTCACGGGCCTTGCCGGGGCACCAGGGTTCGAGCCGACTGTGCACGCTCGTGAGGACGGCACTCTGTGGGCGCTGTCCGCCGAGCAGGTCGGCAACAGCTCGGGCCGCGTTGACCTGATCCTGCGCAAGGGCGGCTCTTGGTTCCTGGGCAAACAGTTCGGCGACGCCAACGCCTCGGCGAGCCTGAACGCCGAGGGCGGCGGAAAGCTGTTCATCGACGGCGTGATGCCGCGTGGCATGTCCGCCACGCGCATGATCGGCGTCGGTCTCCTCCACATCGCGCCGGGCGCGTTCTCGGTGCGGATCGACTACGGCGCAGCGATCACCGTCGGCAGCCCGGTCCCGCACTGCTCCCTCATCACTGGTGCGCCGCAGGACGGCGTCACGTGGGGAGTCAGCCGCTACGACAACCGGGGTTTTCAGTTCAACTGGTCTCGCGGCGCCGAGATCGACATCCATTGGCTAGCCGTGAGGAGTGCCTGAATGCGCGTCGAGATCATCGGCACCGAGATCACCGACGAACCGGGCCTCGGCCCGTCCTACCGGATCACGCAGCGAACCGACCTCGGGATCGAGCTGTACGTGCTGCCACGCTCGGCCCTCGCCGCCGACCTTGAGCTGTACGGCGTCGACAACCCGCTGATCGTCCTCGACTGGCGCCTGCACGGCTACCGAGGCGAACCACTTCCCCCAGGAACGATCGAGGCCTCGCTCTACACAGCCGCCGAGGCGCAGCAGGCACGCGTGTTCGCCCTGTACGCGCGGGCGCACCTCGGCGGTGCCACGGCCGGCAGCGACACCGAAATCAGCGACGACCTGCGAGCGAGGATCACGCAGGAAATCGAGCTAGCCGAGACCGACGTCGAGGACCTCACCGCCAAGGCTCGCCGGATGCGCGCCGACGAGATCGACGCCATCCGCGCGAGCGTGACCATCGTCGACGACCGCGGGCTCGCCGAGCTGCGCTCGCTCGTCGCCCGCGACGCCGAGCAGATCGCCGTCGACCGCAACGTCGTGCGCGAGCAGCTCGCGCCGAGCCTGCACACCGGCACCTAACCCAGCCTCGCCGACCAGCCGACGCACGCGGTGCGTCGGCTGATGTCGCGCGCCCTTCAACAGTCCCGACCGGAGAGGAACGCATGACCGCACCGACCCCCGACACCGGCGACGTCGTCGGCCACGACGCACCCGACGTCACGCCCGAACCGATCACCGACCCGGCGCACGCCGACTACGTCGAACCGTTCGCCGACGCCACCCCCGTCACCGAGGAGGCCTGAACATGGGCATCTACAGGGGATACGAGGGAGCGAGGTCCTGCACCGGAGGACCCACCAGCGGCGCGCAGTCGCTCATGGCGTGGCTCCTCGGCGCCTACGGTAAGCAGGGCGGCTACAACCTCGGCATCTACAACTGCGCGACGATTCCCGGCAGCAACACGACCAGCCTGCACGGCGAGGGCCGCGCGACCGACCTCGGCGTGCCCGTCGGCGCCGGATGGGCGCAGGTGCTCGCCGGCAAGCTGATCAACAGCTCGGCCGAGCTGGGTGTGCAGTGCGTCATCTACAACCGGCGCATCTGGTCCGGCTCCTACCCCGATGCCGGGTGGCGCCCGTACAGCGGCACTCACCCGCACCACGATCACCTGCACGTCGAACTCTCGTGGAACTCCGCGCGCACGCTCACCGCGCAAGGCGTGCAGCAGGTTCTCGGCGGTGGTGGCGGTGGTGGTGCACCGACGCCACCGACGCCCGGTCAGCGGCCAACGATCCGCCGGGGCTCGACCGGTTCGGTGGTGCGCGAGGTGCAGCGCATCCTCAACGCCTGGTATCCGAGCCTGCCCGCGCTCGACGTCGACGGCGATTTCGGGCCGCTCACCGACGCTCGCGTGCGCTACATGCAGAGCCGCGCCGGGCTCGCCGTCGACGGCGTTGTCGGGCCGGCAACGTGGCGCCGACTGCTCGGCGGATGACCGCCGTGCGCACCGCGGTCATCGCCGCTTTCGCCCTGGTCCTCGTGCTGCTCGGCGCGCACGCCTGGCGCCGTGTCGGCGAGATCGAGGAGTTGATTCGCGCAGCCGAGGAAGAACTCGCGCACCGCGACTGACCCGAAACCGCCGAGCTCACGTTCGCGCTCGGCGAACCCAAACCGCAACAGGAGGACCATGTCCGACAACGTCATCGCGTGGCTTCGCACCGTCGTACCCGGCGCGTGGGCCGCACTCATCACCGGCCTGGTGAGCATCGGCGCACCGGCCTACCTCACCGATGCACTCGGCAACGCGACCAACCTCGTCGTGCTGCCGATCGTGCTCAGCGTCGTGTACCCGCTGCTGCGGAAGATCGAGGCGAGCCTCCCCGACTGGCTGACTCGCATCCTGCTCGGCTCCGCACAGCCGCCGAGCTACCTCGGCAAGCACGAGACCCCGTAACGACGAACGCCCCGCGCCCATCATGGGCGCGGGGCGTTTCTCTCGTGTTCAGGGTCAGGCCGAGGCGAGCTGTCCGTCGGCCCACTGGCGAGCAGCGTCCGCCATGCGCTGTTTCCACGGCTGCGGGTCACTGGCTGCGATGTCGGTCCACATGTCTACGTTGGCACGGGCGAACACGCCGACCGCCGTTCGAGGCGCAGAAGCCCATGCGCGCGTGCGGCTCACGAGTTGCTCGGCCTCTGCGGCAGAGTGTCCGGCAGCAATCAGCCGGAGCGCGAGACAGCACGGGTCGATCCATGCGGCTCCACGCGTCGGCCACGCCCAGTCGATCATCCGGGCCGCGCCGTTCTGAGGGATCAGGATGTTGTCCGGGTTGTAGTCGGTGTGCAGCAGCGTCTCGCCGCCGAGCTGCTCGGCCTCGGCTGCGTCGAGGTACCGGCTCCACCTTTGGCGTGCGTCCTTCAGCGGCAGGTCCGGCAACGGAAGCGACGCCAGAGTGTCGACGGCCGCCAGGACGGCCGGGAGATCCGGCGAGCCGGGGGCGTAGCTCGGGTGACGTCCCTCGACGTACTCGAACGCGAGCACGTCCCAGCCGTCGGCGTCATCGAGCCGCCACAACAGGGCGGGGGCGAGTGGCCGCACGTGCGGATTGATCGTCGCTTCCCGTTGCTGCGCAACGACACCAGGGTGATCGGTGCGGATGCCCTTGACGAACACCTGCCCGCCGACGGTGTCCAGCACAGCGGCGAGAGCTGAGTTCATCCCCTGCGAGAGAGTGCGAGCCGCTGTGATCTGCCCGGCCTGCTCACCGATCGCGTTGCGCAGACCGGCGGGAAGGCTGTCCCACTCGATGCGTTCTTGCATGATCCTCAACCATCGTCGTTCGCCCGTGAACGGGGCGAGGCTAGCCGACATGACAAAGGGTGGCCGGACGCAACGCGCGTCCGGCCACCCGGTTTGGCGACTACCCGATCAGTACGGGTTGTCGTCCGATGCTTCGCAGTTGCAGCGCGCGTATGCGCCGAGCACCTCGACGTCGTCGAGCATCACGACGGCGTCAGGTGCGACGCGCGGTGCGACGGGCATCTGTGCCGCCGCCTGCCTTTCCTCCTCCTGCGTCTCGTCGACCTCGCGGTCGGGAGCAGCCGAGGGAGGCAGCAGTTCGAGCATCACCACGGACATGTGTTCACCTCCCCCCATGTTGGCAGTAGCGCTCAAGGGGGGCGTTCGCCGTCTGGTACAGCTTCGCCAGAGGACGGCAGGTGAAGCAGCTCCCCGACAACTTGCAGCCGGAGCAGCCGCCGGTACGCCCCATCAGCGAGTCGGCGACTCCGGCGAGTTCTCGCAGCGCATCGAGGCCCTTCTCGACGAGCGAGAACTGCGCGTCGCGCCCGACCTTGCAAATGCTCGCCAGGCCGAACGGGTCCACGTGAAAGTGCGTGTGTCCAGCACCGCACCCGGTGAACGGCTTGCGAGTGTGCAGGAACTCGGACGACTGCGACGGCAGCGTTTCCGCGCCGCCGTAGATCGTGGGCGAAATCTTCGAGTACACGTGGTACGAGACGCCGAGGTCCTCGGCAAACGCCTTCATCTCGTCGAGTTCGTGGGCGTTCCGATCCGTCATCACGAGGTTGAAGCGCAGCGGCAGCCCGTTCTCGTGCGCTGCCTTGATGCCCTTCCTGAACAGCTCATGCGAGCCGGACCGTTGAGTGACCTCGTCGTACACACTCGCGCTCGCGCCATAGACACTCACGGTGATCCGATACGGACGCCGTTCGGTCAGCAGGTCGAGAATCCGAGGCGCGTGCAGGGCAGACCCGTTGGTCGACAGGGTGATCATCATCCCGAAGTCCCAAGCGGTCGTGTAGACCTGCGGGAACAGCTTGTCGACCGTCGGTTCGCCGCCGGTGATCTGGAACCACAGTGCCCCGGAGTCACGGACCGTGTGCAGCATCTGCTCGCGCTCGGACCAGGCGAGTCCCTCGAACGTCTTCGTTCCGAGGTAGCAGTGCGGGCACTTGTAGTTGCAGCCGAGGTTCACCTCGTAGGACGCGCGGCCGTACCCAAGTGGCGACGGCTCGCGCACCTTGACCGACTGCGCGAGCGGACCACATGTGAGATCGAGGTCCCAGCGCTTACGAGCTGCGTCAACGAGCCACTGTGGGCAAGAGGCGTCCGGGCGTGACGACGCGACGAGCAACTCGTCGAACAAGTCGGAGCCGATTTGGACTGCCCCCTGTTCATCTGGTTTCACCACAACGAAGTCAGTCAGAAACGGACTCGCGATGAGCGTGTGCATCAATGTCCCCCGATGTGGGCGCTAGGAGTTCCCTGCACCTCGACCACGTTGGGCCGCAATGCAGTCAGGACACGCGTGGTCTGGATCGGTCGGCTCTTTCGGCGAGACGGTCGGCACGAACGGCTCGCGGTCACACAGTGGGGTGACTTCCCGACCACTGATCGACCGTGCTCGGTGCAGATCACCGGTGCGGATTGACGCGCTATGCCAGCGATCGTCGGCAGCGCGGAGCTTGGCAGCCATGTCCTACGCCGCAACCAGTTCAGGCAGCGTCCACACTGATGCTGGAGGTTCTCGCGGCGGCTCAGGCAGTCTCGGGAACAGTCGCTCTGGAGAGATTGGTCGGGTCGTATCGACCAACACCTGTACCTCAGCCCTAATCCTGTCTTCCAGGGCTCCAACAGAAACCGCCTCGTTCCTTGCCCCGGCGTGCCGCCCGTACGCCCCGGTGACGACCCACCAAAGAATGAGTGCGGCCACCGACAACACGCCGAGCACGTACACAGCGGTAAAGAGCAGAGCATCACCGAACACGTCGATCTCCTTGCGTAGTTGGGGTTCCATCACTGCCACTACCTCAAGTGGTCACCTGGAGGGGTCCACAGGAAGCGCTGTTCGAACGCAGCGGCGAGTGGTTCGAGTGGCATCGGGCGAACAGGCCCCCCGGCCGTCGGCGTGAAGGGGCTTTCCCACGCCCGCTGCGGAGGCAGGCGCGTCGCAACCGCGTAGTCATCGTGAAAGACGGCGACAACGTCGAGGTACAGCCGGTTCGGGTCCCAGCGCCAGAACTGCAACGCGTGGTCGACGCCGTCTCGATCAAGCAGGGGCAAGACGTCGAAGCCGACAGCCCGGAGGCGTCCGACACTTCCGTTCGAAGTCACCGCGGTTTCCTTCGCTTGGCGTGCGTCACTGCCGGCGCAGGCCACTGCGTCGGTGGAAGCGGAACCGGCGACCGCGTCCGTGTTCCCGTCGCCGGTCCCGCTTGCTCACCATCCCGAACCGACTGATCGAATGCAAGCAATCCGAGCAATCTTGCGCATACTTGCCCCAGTTGGCTTACGTGATGACTACTCAGAGCAGCAACCAAAGCACGAGGTCACTCGGTATGGCGTTGACTCAGAGAGAGATTGCGCAACAGGATGCAAGCAAGCGCGCAATCTCTGGAGGAGACATGAAACTGGAGTTCCTCGGCACGACCAGCAACAGCGGGTCCTGCCCGACCTTGTTCCTGACTGACCGTGGTACCGCCGTCGTGCAGGGGTACGTCGTCACCGACCCCGAGGCCATCGCGACGGCTCAAGCCCGCGAGGGCGGGTTGCCCGATGGAGAGATGCTCGTCGAGGTCCCGGTCGAGCTGCTGAAGTTCGCCCCGCAGGGCGTGTAATGCCTGAACTGATCAGCGGCGAGGCGTTCAGCGCACTGTTCCGCGAGTTCGACAGTTCGGCATGGCGGTGGGAGGCGCAGGGAACCTACAACCAGCCTGATGAAGTCGAGCCCTGGCAACGATGGCGGGATGGCGTTCCCGTCCTTCAAGACCTCGACTGGCTGCGCCCCTGGCTCGACGAGATCCGGGCTGCGACCGAGAGCGGCAAGGTATTCCAACGCGTTCGGATGCTCACCGAGCCGTTGACGGAGTACCTGCGTTGGCAGATGGAGGTGACCCCAGCCAACCTCGCAGCCGGGGAGGAAATCTGGCTGCTCACGCAGGCTGCGGCGTCGCGCCTCGGGCTACCAGAGCACGACTTCTGGATCTTCGATCGGGTGAAGGTCGCGGTACTCCACTACGGGGCACAAGGCCTCATAGGCGCGGAGATCGTGACCGAACCCGCTACGGTGGCGCGGTACGAGCAATGGCGCAAGATTGCTTGCGTTGAGGCAGTCTCGTACGAGGATTTCGTCAAGACCTAGCCACCCACGAGGAGCCCGTGAGCACGCCAGAGGAGCGCCGCGCCGAGTTCGCCGATGAACTTAAGCGAGTGCGGGTCGAGGTCGCCAAGCTGAACGGCAAGGACTTCGCCGCTCGGCTCGGTTGGGGTGCGACAAAGGTCTCGAAGATCGAGAACAAGCGGCAACCTCCCACTGACGCCGATGTCCTCGCCTGGATGACCGGGGCGGGGGCATCGGCTTCTGAGGTCGAGCACATGCGCTCGTGGCTGCGCGGCATCGTCATGGACGAGGCGTCATGGAAGACCCAGCTACGTAAGGGACACAGCGCCAGACAGACCTACAGCAAGCATGTCGAGGCATCGGCAAGACGCATCCGAGTGTTCGAGTTGGTCATCGTGCCGGGGCTCGTGCAGATCGCCGAGTACGCGCGCCACGTCTTCGACACCGCCGCCGCGTTCCAGCAAGTGCCCATCGACACCGAAGAGGCGCTCAGCATCCGTATGGAGCGGCAGCACGCTCTGTACGACAACGCGAAAGAAATCGAGCTACTCATCTGCGAGTCGGCTCTGCTCTATTACGTTTGCCCACCAACCGTGATGGTCGCGCAGATCGACCGATTGCTCGCGTTGCTCGGTCTTCGACCACGGTTCGGGATCATCCCGTTGGGCACCCGCCTCCCGGTCGTGCCGCCTAATGGCTTCTGGATCGTCGGCGAGAGGGTGCTGATTGAGACCGTCGATACGGAGATCAACACCGAGACGCCCTCCGACATCGAGACCTACAACCGTCTTATGGACGAGTTGTGGACCGTGGCGGCGGAGGGCGACGAGGCTCGCAAGATCCTCGTTCGTTGCTCGGAAGCCGCAGCAGCCGCCGCCACGGCTGTCAGCGTCTCGCCACAGGAGGTAACCAGCTAGATGGACCATGTGCAGTTCAAGAAGTCGAGTTACAGCGGCGGGAATCCCGAGGCGTGCGTCGAGGTCGGGTTCGGTACCTCTGGCGTGCTCGTGCGCGATTCCACCGACCCAGAGCTAGCAACGGTGCCCTTCAATCGTTCTGCTTGGGCCTGTTTCGTCGCATCCCCCAGCATCACGAAGTCGACCTCTGCCTGACGCGCCCGCCGAGTTCGTCGAGGCTCGGCGGGTCGCTTCATCGGCCAGGCCGCCATCACGCGTCGGCCTGAGAGCCCCTCTGGCGCGATCTCGCACTGAGGAAGGCCATCCGCGTGTAGTGCTCGCGTTCAAGAGCCTGTGCGCGCTCCTCGACCATCTCAGGCGGCAGCACGCCGTCAGGGTCTGCCAGGACCCGAAACCGGTTCTTAGCTGCCTTCCGGGCTGCGTCGGTGCGAGCCGTACGGTTTGTCGTGTTGGCCCACGACGTGTAGGCGCCGAGCTTGGCGCGCAAGGTGCGCTGTGCTGGTGTCAGTTCCTCACTCACTGCATCAGCACAGCGCACCTGTGTCACCTAGGTAGCTCACTACTTCCGGCTAGACCCGATCGCCGAGCCCCATCGAGCGGTGAGACGAGTGCGCCCGCTCGTCTGCTGCACTGGCTCCGTAGCGTCGCAACATTTGATCCGACTTCCACCCCATAATCCTCATGAGGTCCGTTTCGTTTCCGCCCTTGAGTTGCCAGGTGTGCGCGAAGGTGTGTCGCAGCCTATGCGCGAACATGTTGCCGATCCCCGCCTGCTGACCGCGACGTTTGATCATTTGCTTGATTCCGTCCGCAGTCATCGGCCCGCGCAAGCCGAGCCACAGGTCGGGCTTGCCCGCGTGCTTGTGCTTGGCACGCGCTTTCAGATACCGGGTGATCGCCGTACCGGTCTTGGGACCGAACGGGATCGTTCGATGCCTGCGTCCCTTGCCAAGTACGCGAATCACGTCGACATCGAGGTCGAGGTCGTCGAGGTTGATCACCGCTTCGGAGAGTCGAGCGGCCGTGTCGAAGTACAGCCGGATGATTGCGGTATCCCTGACCGATTCGAAGTCCTTGCCCTTGCAGACGTTCAGCAGTTCCGTCATGCCTCCATCGGTGACGATCGGCACGGGCTGCTCAGGCAGGTCAGGAGCCTTCGTGCGGTCCATCGGCGAACGGTCCATCTCTTCTTCGGACTCGACCATCCACTTGAAGAACGTCCGCAAGGCTCGGTAGTTGGTGTGCCCGTTCGGCGCCGACGTCTTCTCGATCAGAGCAGCGATGAATTGGTTGATGTGGTCCGGCGTGGTCTCGTCAGCCTCGAACGGCTCGGCTTGCGAGCAGGCCCACTCTCCGAGCTGACGCACCGCATAGATGTAGATACGGATCGTGTTGTCGGACTTGTTCTGAGCCTTCAGTGCGCGGTGCCATCCACGCGCGTGGAGTCCCCAGCCACCAGCGGGGAAGATGATCGACTTCGTCACGCTCAAACCCTCCAAGCGGAGTGTCACTGAGCGCTGTGCTTGGAAGCACCTTGAGCGAGAGTGCTCCCTGACCAACCGTCGTTGCTGGTCAGGGAGCGAGTTGAGCCGGCGAGGGGAATCGAACCCCTAACCTTTCGCTTACAAGGCGAGTGCTCTGCCAATTGAGCTACGCCGGCCGGCCAGTGTTCGCGAACATCGTAAGCGCCCGTTGCGGGTGCTACCTGCGGCGAACGGTCTGCTCTCAGTGTGATCGGATTGCTCCGACAGGAGTCAGACCAACCAACCGAGTGGATCAGTGCGTCGCGATGACCGCCTTGACCAGGTCAGGAGGGTAACCAACAGACAGTGATCATGTCCTCCTTTTCGGGTCGCCCGATCGGAGGTGGCAGACGACACAGCAACAGTCGAAGGCCCTGTCACGATCACACGACGGAGGTGCCCAAGATTTCCACTAACAGCCTGCATGGCCCGGCTCTGCCCGATGACACCACGGTTCACCTGGTACTCGATCTCGCCCTCAAGATCGGTGAGGTCCAAATGGCCAGTGGGGCCGGTGCGGCCGATGTGACAGCCACGATTCTCTCGGTCACCGAGAGCTATGGACTCCCGCACACCGAAGTCGACGTGATCTACACCTCGATCAGCGTGTCGTGTCATCGCGGCACGGAGGCGTTGCCGATCACGTCGATTCGCGTCGTCCGGCAGCGCGGTCTCGACTACACGCGGCTCGCCGATGTCGAACAGCTGGTGCGCAATCTGGGGCCGATCGAAGAAGCCCACGCACGGCTCGAAGACATCACGAACGCCAAGCACCCGTACCCGCGCTGGATCGCCACCGTGGCATGGGGCGGAATGGCGGCCGCGGTCGCGTTCCTCGTGGGCGGCGGGCTCGTGCTCGCGCTCACCGCCGCGGTCATCACGGCGGTGGTCGACCGGGTCGGCCGCATCCTCAACCGCCGCAACCTGCCGTTCTTCTTCCAGCAACTCGTCGGCGGCGCGCTCGGCACGGCTGCCGCACTGGCGATCTACTCGACCGGCTTGCTGCCGGTGCGGCCGAGTCTGCTCGTGGCCGTCGGCATCGTGGTGCTGCTGTCCGGGCTCGCACTGGTCAGCACCGTGCAGGACGCGATCTCCGGCTACAACGTCACCGCCGCGGGCCGCACGGTCGAGACCGTGCTGCTCAGCGCCGGCCTGATCGCCGGTGTCGCGCTGGCGATCCGCGCGGCCGTCCACTTCGGACTGGACATCCGGCTCAGTGACCCGTTGCCCGCCCTGATCTCCGCGGTGCCGATGCAGTTCGCGGCCGGAGCGGCGACCAGTGCGTTCTTCGCACTCGCCTGTTACGCACGGCCACGCGCGCTCGTCGCCGCCGCCATCTCCGGCGCGATCGGCACGGCCGCGTACGGCCTCATGACGAGTCTCGGCCTCGACGCGCTGCTGAGTTCCGCCGTGGCGGCCGCGATCACCGGGTTCGGCGGCGCCACGATGACCCGCCGGTTGCGCATCCCGACGCTCGTCGTCGTCCAGGCCGGCGTGGTCCCGCTGCTGCCCGGCTGGACCACCTACCGAGGCCTGTTCCAGCTCACCGCCGAGGGCGATCCGGCCGGTTTGAGCACGCTCGTCTTCGCGAGTGGCATTGCTCTCGCACTGGCCGGAGGTGTCGTGTTCGGCGAGTACCTGGCCCAGCCGGTGCGTACCGGACTGGGGCGTTTGGAGCGTAAGTTCGCAGGTCCGCGTATGTCCGGGCCGCTCAAACCCAGCAAGCGTCGTTTGGAGTGAAACTCGCTGTGACGGGGGTTACACGACACGCCGAGAGCACGGGTCCGCACTAGCCTCGTTTTCGTGAGCATGGACATTGGCGAGAACGGGGCGGAATTCGTAGTCGTGGCCAACCGGCTGCCGGTTGACCTGGAGCGCTTGCCCGACGGAACCGAGCGGTGGAAACACAGCCCGGGCGGGCTCGTGAGCGCGCTCGAACCGTTCCTCCGCTCACACAGCGGCGCCTGGGTCGGCTGGCCCGGCGTCTCGGACACCGAGGTGCCGCCGTTCGAGGACGACGGCCTGCTGCTGCACCCCGTCGAGCTCTCGGCCAAGGAGGTCGAGGACTACTACGAGGGCTTCTCCAACGGCACGCTCTGGCCGCTTTACCACGACGTCGTGGCGCAGCCCGCGTTCCATCGGCACTGGTGGAACGCCTACGTGAAGGTCAACCAGCGGTTCGCCGACGCGACCGCGAAGGTCGCCGCCCAGGGCGCGACGGTGTGGGTGCAGGACTACCAGCTGCAGCTCGTCCCGGCGATGCTGCGCGAGCAGCGGCCCGACCTCAAGATCGGCTTCTTCCTGCACATCCCGTTCCCGCCGGTCGAGCTGTTCATGCAGCTCCCGTGGCGTACGGAGATCATCCGCGGCCTGCTCGGCGCCGACCTGGTGGGCTTCCACCGGCCCGGCGGCGCGCAGAACTTCCTCTGGCTGGCCCGCCGGCTCGTCGGCCTGGAGCCCAGCCGCGGCACCGTCGGTGTCCGGACCCGGCCAGGTGTCGTGCAGGTCGGCGACCGCACCGTGCGCGTCGGCGCGTTCCCCATCTCGATCGACAGCGCGGGCCTCGACGCGGTGGCCCGGCGCAAGGACACCCAGGCCCGCGCGAGGCAGATTCGAGAGGATCTCGGCAACCCGAAGCGCATCCTGCTGGGTGTGGACCGCCTCGACTACACGAAGGGCATCGACGTCAGGATCCGCGCTCTGTACGAGCTGATCGCGGACGGACGCGTGGACCCGGAGGACGTCGGGATGATCCAGCTCGCGACACCCAGTCGTGAGCGGGTCGACCACTACAAGACGATGCGCCAGGACATCGAGCAGTCGGTCGGGCGGATCAACGGTGAGTTCGGACGGGTCGGCAAGCCCGTCGTGCACTACCTGCACCAGTCGGTGAACCGCGAGGAGCTCGTCGCGTTCATGAGCGCGGCGGACGTCATGGTCGTCACGCCCGTTCGGGACGGTATGAACCTCGTGTGCAAGGAGTACGTGGCCTGCCGATATGATCTTGGTGGAGCTCTGGTGCTCAGCGAGTTCGCCGGCGCTGCCGCAGAACTGACCAGTGCGTTCCTGGTGAACCCCCATGATCTGGACGGTGTCAAGAACGCACTGCAGGCCGCCCTCGACATCGATCCCGCAGAAGGCCGCCGTAGGATGCGCGCGCTGCGCCGTCAGGTCCTCACCCACGACGTTGACCGTTGGGCAAGGTCGTTCCTGGAGGCGTTGGGCACGCAGACCTCGGTCTGAATCCTTTCAGATCCCATGACCCATCGAGTGCTCCAGGAGGGGCGTTGACCGCCGAGGCCCTCCCCGCCGAACTGCGCCGTGCCATCGTGCAGCTGGCCAGGACCCCGCGACTGCTGGTCGCAAGCGACTACGACGGAACACTCGCGCCGATCGTGAGCGACCCGGAGCAGGCCCGCCCGCTCCCGGAGTCGGTGAACGCGCTGCGTTCACTCGCGTCGCTGCACGAGACCACATCGGCCGTGATCTCGGGTCGCGCGCTGCGCGACCTGGCCACCCTTTCCCGCCTGCCGGGCGAGGTCCACCTGGTGGGCTCGCACGGCTCCGAGTTCGACGTCGGTTTCGTGCACGCGCTGGACGCCGACGCCAAGGCGTTGCTGCGGCGCATCGAGACCGACCTCGAAGAGATCGTCGACGGCCAGGAGGGCGTGCACCTCGAGGTGAAGCCCGCCTCGATCGCCGTGCACGTCCGCCGTGCGGCGAGCGAGGCCATCGGCGCGGCGGTGCTCGACGCCGTCCGCTCCGGCCCGTGCACCTGGGAGGGTGTGCAGGTCACCGAGGGCAAGGCCGTCATCGAGCTCGCCGTCGTCGAGACCAACAAGGGCCACGCCCTCGACATCCTGCGGCACCAGGTGGGCGCCACCGCGGCGATCTTCCTGGGCGACGACGTCACGGACGAGAAGGCGTTCGAACGCCTGCACGGCCCGGACCTCGGCATCCGCGTGGGTGCCGGTGAGTCGCTGGCCCAGCACTACGTGGCCGATCCCGCCGACGTGGCGACGGTGCTGGCGTTCCTCCTGGAGGAGCGCCGCGCGTGGCTGCACGGCGATCAGGCCGTGCCGATCGAGCGCCTGACCATGCTCGCGAACGAGCGGTCCGTGGCTCTCGTGACGCCGGACGCCAAGGTCAACTGGCTGTGCCACCCCGAGCCGGACTCCGCGGCGATCTTCGCGGACCTGCTCGGCGGCCCCGCCGCGGGTCACTTCTCGATCAAGCCGGAGCACGGGTCGCTGCCGCTGGGCCAGCGCTACCTGCCGGGCACGATGATCGTCGAGACCCGCTGGTCGCGGCTCCTGGTGTCGGACTACCTGGAGCACGACCTGGCCTCGCACCGCACGGACCTCGTCCGGCGGATCTCCGGCTCGACCAACGCGGTGATCACGTTCGCGCCGCGCCCCGAGTTCGGGCAGGTGCCGGTGCGGCTGCTGCGCGAGCGCGACGGCCTGCGCATCGTCGGCACGTCGGACCCGATGGTGCTGCGTTCCCCCGGTGTCGACTGGGAGATCACCTCGGACGGCGTGCAGGAGACCGCACGCGCCGTGGTCCGGCCGCGCGAGGGTGCGCCGGTGTTGCTGGAGCTGCGGTGCGGCACCGACGACCTCTCCGAGCACGCCCAGCCCGAGTCCGTGCGCCGTGACCGCGCCGCGGGCTACTGGTCGGACTGGGCGGCGGGCCTTCGCCTGCCGACCGTGCAGACGGACCTGGTGCTGCGTTCGGCACTGACGCTGCGCGGCCTGGTGCACAAGGACTCCGGCTCGATCATGGCGGCGGCCACCACGTCACTGCCCGAGGAGCTCGGCGGCGTCCGGAACTGGGACTACCGCTACTGCTGGCTGCGCGACGGCGCGATGACCGCCGCCGCGCTGGTGTCGGTGGGCTCGTACGCGGAGGCCGACGGCTTCCTGCTGTGGCTGCACGGCGTCCTGGAGACCATTCCCGGCCCGGAGCGGCTGCACCCGCTGTACACGCTGCACGGCACCCAGCTGGGCGCCGAGGCCGTCATCGAGTCGCTGCCCGGCTACGCGGGCTCGCGTCCCGTGCGCGTCGGCAACCTCGCGAACCAGCAGGTGCAGCTCGACGTGTTCGGCCCGGTCGTCGACCTGGTCGTGCACCTGGCCACCGCGCGCGGTGCGTTGTCGGACGCCGACTGGGCGATGGTCCAGGCGATGGCCGAGGCCGTCTCCCGCCGCTGGCACGAGCCCGACCACGGCATCTGGGAGGAGCGGCACGCGCCGCGCCACCACGTGTACTCCAAGGTCATGTGCTGGCTGACCATCGACCGCGCCATCAAGCTCGGCGAGCAGTTCGGCCGCGAGCTGGACCCGTCGTGGGTGCCGCTGCGCGACACGATCTCCAACGACGTGCTCAAGAACGGCTGGAACGACGAGGTCCAGTCCTTCACCACGGCCTACGACGGCGACGACCTGGACGCCGCCTCGCTGTTCGTGGGTCTGTCGGGTCTGATCGACCCGGCCGACGAGCGCTTCCAGTCGACGGTGACGGCCATCGAGGCGGAGCTGCGGTCCGGCTCGACCGTGTACCGCTACCACCGCGACGACGGCCTGCCGGGCGACGAGGGCGGCTTCCATCTCTGCGCCGCCTGGATGATCGAGTCGTACCTGCTGACCGGTCGCCGCGACGAGGCCGAGGAACTGTTCGCGCAGATGGTGGACGCGGCCGGCCCCACCGGCCTGCTGCCCGAGGAGTACGACCCGGTCGCCGAGCGTTCGCTGGGCAACCACCCGCAGGCGTACTCGCACCTCGGGTTGATTCGGTGCGCCCAGCTGCTTTCGCAGTGATTTAGAGGTTCTGCCGCCGCCGCCGCGGTCCTGTTTTCAGGGCCGCGGCGGCACTTTTTCGATGATCTTCGCGGTGCCCGGTGAGCCACCGAGCAACGTGATCACGTCGCCGCGGATGAGATGCGCCCACGCCGGCGGCACGAACGGCCTCAGCCGTGCCGTGGCGCGTTCACCCGGACCCAGCACGGGCTTGGACTCGATCCACAGCGCGGCCACCCGCTGGTGCTGGCCCGTGACGTCCCACATCGGACGTTCTCCCCTGGCCTGCAACGGTTCCGCGGCGACAGCCAGCGTCAGCTCGACCCGCAGCACGCCTTGGATCGACTCCACGCACCGCCACTGGAACCAGGCGTCGTCCTGGTCCATCTCGGTCGCCGCCTCGGCCAGCAGGGCCCAGTAGCGCGGTGTCTGCCAGGTGTGGCCGTCGAACTCCCCCAGCAGCTGGAGGACCAGCTCCCACTCCTCGAGGTCCAGGTAGTCGAGCAGGTCGGCGCTCTGCACCTCCGAGGGCACCAAGGCCGCTGCGAACCGCAGTAACTCACCGATCTCGCTGTCGTGTCTCCCCAACACCCGCGTATTCGATCACGGCCTGCGCAGCCGCACGCGCCCGGCCGCTCGTGAGCGCGGTGGGCTCAGTCGTCGTCGGTGTCGCTCTCGTCGCCCTTGGCCTCGCTGCCCTTGCTGCTGTGCCGCCTGTTCAGCCCCAGCACCTCCAGCGCCGACACCAGGTCGTGCGCCACCAGCGCCCGCACCCCGTCCGGCAGCGGCCCGTGGTCCGGCGGCACCAGCGCCTTCTTGAAGCCGAGCCGCGCGGCCTCGCTGAGCCGCTTGCCGACGCCGTTCACGCGCCGGATCTCACCGGCCAGCCCCACCTCGCCGAGCACCACCAGGTCGGCCGGCAGGGCGATCTCGCGTTCCGCCGACGCCACCGCCAGCACCACGGCGAGGTCCGCGGCCGGTTCGACCAGGCGCATGCCGCCCACGGTCGCGGTGAAGACGTCCTTCTGGAACAGGTTGACCTTGCCGCGCTTCTCCAGCACCGCCAGCGCCATGGCGATCCGCGCGGAGTCGAGCCCGCTCACCGCGCGGCGGGGCGCCGGGAGGTTCGTCTTCGCCACCAACGCCTGCACCTCGCCGAGCATCGGCCGCTTGCCCTCGACGATCACCGTGACGCAGGTGCCCTCGACGGCCTTGTCGCGCCGCGTGAGGAACAACCCGGACGGGTCCGGCACGCACGCGATGCCGTCGTCGCGCAGCTCGAAGCATCCCACCTCGTCCGCCGCGCCATAGCGGTTCTTGATGCCGCGCAGCAGCCGCAGACTGGAGTGGCGATCACCCTCGAACTGCAGGACGACGTCGACCAGGTGCTCCAGCACCCTCGGTCCCGCAACGGATCCGTCCTTCGTGACGTGTCCGACCAGGACGATCGGCAGCCCGCGTTCCTTGGCCATCGCGATCAGCCCGGAAGCGACGGCGCGCACCTGGGTCACGCCTCCGGGCCCGCCCTGGGCACTCATCGTCGACATGGTCTGGATGGAGTCGACGATCAACATCGACGGCTTCACCTCGTCGACCTGCCCGAGCAACGCGCTGAGCTCGCTCTCGGCCGCCAGGTACATCTCGCCGTGGAGGTTGCCGGTGCGTTCCGCGCGCAGCCGCACCTGCCCCGCCGACTCCTCACCCGTGACGTAGAGACAACGCCCGTGGCTCTCGGCCCACCGGTGCGCCGCCTCCAGCAACAACGTCGACTTGCCCACGCCGGGCTCACCGGCGAGCAGCACGACGGCACCGGGCACCAGCCCACCGCCCAGCACCCGGTCGAACTCGCTGACGCCCGTCGGGAGCGCCCGCGCCGACTCGATGTCGACCTCGCCGATCGGCCGGGCGACCGACGACGGCGCGCCCGCCACCACCCGCGTCACCGGCGCGGTGCCTCGTTCCTCGATGCTGCCCCAGGCCTGGCACTCGGGGCAGCGGCCGAACCACTTCGCCACCTCGTGCCCGCACTCGGCACAACGGAAGATCGGCCGCGCTGTCTTCACCACGAGCCGAACGTTAGAGCACGGGTACGACAAGATTTTTGCCGCTGCTGCGCAGACGGCGGCGAGTTCGCCGGGAAGTCGGTCGCGAACTCGCGATCGCTGGTCAGGGTGGGCGCGGAAAACTTCTCAAGATTTCTGAGGGTCTGTGTCGATCCGGCACGGGGGCCGTTCGACGCATCAGTGGAAGGACACGACACACCTGGAGGACACAGTGAGCACCGCAACCGCTTCCGCGACGAAGACCCGCAAGTTCGCCATCGGCCGCTACGCCACCGTCGTCACCCGCGTGCTGACCGGCCTGCTCTTCGCCACGACCGGCCTGAACGGCTTCATCATGTTCATGCCCGCCCCGGACCCCAGCACGATGGCACCCGAAGGTGTGGCCTTCAGCGGCGCCCTCTACGCGACCGGGTACATGTTGCAGCTCGCGTCCGGCGTCCAGTTGCTCTCCGGCATCCTGCTGATCGTCGGCCGGTTCGTGCCGCTGGCGCTGGCGCTGCTGGCACCGATGGTCGTGAACATCTTCCTGTTCCACGTCTTCCTGGAGCCCAGCGGCATGGTGATGGCGCTGCTCGTGGTCGCCGCCGAGATCGGCCTCGCGTGGGCCTACCGCGACAAGTTCCGCCCGATGCTGCAGGCCTCCTGAACGCACGAAAACGCCGCCCCCTGATGTCAGGAGGCGGCGTTTTCGTGCGTCGGAAGGCTAGTGGCCGCCCGACTCGTGGTTCTCGCTCGTGCGCTTGTGGTCGGACGGCGCCATGGGCACCTCCAGCGTCAGCGAGCCGGCCTTCTCGAAGAGGAACGTGATCTTGATGGTCTGGGCCGCCACGACCTCGCGGTTCAGGTTCTTGAGCGTGCAGCGGATCTGCAGCACCTCAAGATCCGGGTCCACCGCCGTCGGCGCGGCGGAGGAGTTCGACGGGCGGCCCGTCGAGGACGCGGCGGACGACGCAACCGAGGACGGCGGCACCGAGCCGGTGGACGAAGGCGCGCCAGACGAGGACGACGGCGGCACCGAGCCGGACGACGACGGAACACCCGAGGTCGGCGCGACCGACGAGGCAGCGGAGGACGAAGGCGCGGAGGTCTTCGCCGGCGCCTTCGAGGCGTCGTACTCGGCCCGCAGCGCGTACTGCGCCGGGATGTCCTTCGAGCCGACGACCTCTGCCTCGGCGTCGGAGGCCTCGGACTTGATCGACAGCAGCTTGTCCGGGGTGGACCCGGTGTTCGCGATGACGAACGTCAGCGGTACGTCCTCACCGTCCTTGTACCGGTTGCCGTCCGCGGGGAAGGCGAGCATGGCGTTGCGCACCGCGATCGGGCCGGCGTTGCCGCTCGCACCGTCGACGGCGGCCACCTGGGTGTCGGTCTGGGTGACCTGACCGGCGCTGCAGCCGACCGCCACCAGGCCGAGGCCAGCGGCCAGCGCTGCCGTCACGATAAACCGGCGAGACACTCCTGAATTCACGGCTCCAGCGTCCTTCCTAGGGAACAACCACCAGGCAAGGAGCCTAACCGGGACCCGAATCGAGGCCGCGTCGGGCTGCCAGTCGATCTTCGATGAGACGTACCTTGCACGCGAACAGGTGGTTTGTCAACCCCCCGCATGGCCCTGACCAGCACTAACGGATCTTCGAGCAGCAATCGGAGGGTTGCTGGACGTGTTAGGATGGAGGCATCGAAAGGGGCAGAGGACACATGGTTTTCAAGGTCGGAGAGACCGTCGTCTACCCGCACCACGGTGCCGCTCTCATCGAAGCAATCGAGACCCGCGTGATCAAGGGCGAGGAGAAGAAGTACCTCGTTCTCAAGGTAGCGCAGGGCGACCTCACCGTTCGGGTTCCCGCTGACAACGCCGAAATCGTAGGCGTGCGTGACGTTGTCGGCCAGGAAGGGCTCGACAAGGTTTTCGAGGTCTTGCGTGCTCCCCACACCGAGGAGCCGACCAACTGGTCTCGGCGGTACAAGGCCAACCTTGAGAAGCTCGCCTCCGGCGACGTGAACAAGGTTGCGGAAGTGGTGCGCGACCTCTGGCGGCGCGAGAAGGATCGCGGGCTTTCCGCCGGCGAGAAGCGGATGCTGGCGAAGGCGCGGCAGATACTGGTCAGCGAGCTGGCGCTGGCCGAGGGCACCGACGAGGACAAGGCCGAGGTTCTCCTCGACGAAGTTCTCGCCACTGCCTCATAGTTCTCGACAAGTTCTCAACAAGAGCATCGGATGTAAGTCGCGAACATGAGTGTTGTCGCGCTCGTGCCCGCGGCAGGGCGAGGTGAGCGTCTGGGCTACGGGATGCCCAAGGCGCTCGTGCCGGTCAACGGTGTACCGCTGTTGACGCGTGCAGTGCAGGGTCTGTTCGAGTCAGGCCAGGTTCAGCACGTGGTCATCGCCGCTCCACCGTCCGATGTGGATCAAGTGCACACCGCAACCGCCTCGCTGGCCCCGGCCGGCGGGGCGGTGCACGTGCTTCCAGGGGGCTCGCAGCGCACCGACTCGGTGCGGCTCGCCCTCGAACACGCGCTCCGCGTGATTCCGGACACCTCGATCGTGCTGGTCCACGACGCTGCTCGTGCCTTCACCCCTCCCGAGGTCATCGCCGGTGTCGTCGCCGCCGTGCGCGGCGGGTACGACGCCGTCATCCCGGTGCTTCCGGTCGCCGACACGATCAAGCAGGTGGACGAGGCCGGAGTGGTCGTCTCCACACCTGATCGAGCCGCGCTGCGGGTCGTACAGACCCCGCAGGGTTTCCGCGCCGAGACTCTCAAAGCCGCCTATTGCTCCGGTATCGCCGCGACTGACGACGCTGCTCTCGTAGAGCAGAACGGTGTCGCGGTCCACACCGTTCCCGGGCACCCCCACGCCATGAAGATCACCACGCCGTTCGACCTCGCGGTCGCGGAAGCACTGTTCAGCGGAGGCCAGGAGTGAGGATCGGCCAGGGCGTCGACGTCCACCCGATCGAAGCGGGTCGTGAGTGCTGGATCGCCGGGCTGCTGTGGGAGGGCGTCGACGGGTGCGCAGGCCACTCCGACGGCGACGTGGCCTCCCACGCGCTGTGCGACGCGCTGCTGTCCGCGGCGGGCCTGGGCGATCTGGGCGCCGTCTTCGGCACGTCGGACCCACGCTGGTCGGGCGCGCACGGCGTGGTCCTACTGACGGAGGTGCGTCGCCTCATCGAGGAGGCCGGCTTCCGTGTGGGAAACGCCACAGTGCAGGTCATCGGTAACGAGCCGCGCATCGGCAAGCGCCGCGAAGAGGCCCAGCAAACGCTTTCCGACGCGATCGGCGGCCCGGTCTCGGTGGCCGGCACCACCACGGACGGCCTGGGTCTCACCGGGCGAAACGAGGGCATCGCGGCGATCGCGACAGCCCTGCTGTTCCCCCTGGCCTGACCACCGCCTAACGCGGCTGCCTCTGCGCGGGCACCTTCAGCACGGCCGTGCCGCCCTCGAGGTCCACCCGGCTGCGCGGCGGTGCGTGGTCGCCCTCGTCGTCGCGCAGCTGCCGTTCCTCCTTGCGGAACTCCAGTTCGTCGCGCTTGCCCGCCTCGAAGGTGGCGCCGAGCTCGCTGATCCCTGCCGTCGACATCGGCGTCCCCTTCCTGCCGCGGAAGAACCGCTCGATGACCGCGAGGAAGAACAACGCCGCGACCAACGCGGGTAACGACATCGCGAAAAGGAACCCCAGGCTCATACCTACCCAACTCCCCGCACAGCGGTGTGGTTCCCGCCACTAACATGCGCCTCGTGCCCAAGTACGACGTGTGCCTCTCCTTCGCCGGCGAAGACCGCCCCTACGTCGACGAGGTGGCCCGCCACCTCACCGAGCTGGGCGTGACCCGCTTCTACGACACCGACGAGCAAGCCGATCTCTGGGGCAAGAACCTCATCGAGCACCTCGACCAGATCTACCGCCACGACTCGCGCTTCTGCGTGATGTTCGTGTCGGAGCACTACGCCAGGAAGATGTGGACCAAGCACGAGCGGCAGTCCGCGTTCGACCGCGCGCTGGTCTCCGACACCGAGTACGTGCTGCCGGTCCGGTTCGACGACACCGACCTCCCGGCGCTGCGGGTCGGCACCGGTTACCTCGACCTGCGCCGCCTCACCCCGCGCGAACTGGCCGGGATGATCGCGAAGAAGGTCGGCGCCGCGGTCGCCGCACCGCCGGCGGGCTGGGAGTACCAGCTGTTCTCCGACACCGTGGGGCTGCACATGCGCAACCTCAAGGACAAGCGGATCAGCCACGAGATGGGCTTCGCCGCGGCCGGACGGACGATCACCACGGACACCGACGCGCTGGACTACTTCACGGCGCGTTCGCGGACGTTCGACGGGATCATCAACGCCATCTCGGACCTGCTCTCGCCGGGCAGGCAGCAGTGGGCGTTCGGACCGGCGGGCCGGCCGGGCGACAAGGACAAGATCCGCCTGCTGGCGAACCGCTTCGTGGAGCAGTACGAGAACCTGCTCGACTGGTCCGCCGACCTGCGCGGCACCACGACGCCGGACCGGTTCACCGCCCTCTACGCCACCGCCGCGCAACTCCCCGACCAGCCGCTCAAGCAGATCGAGCAGTTCGTCGAGGAGTTCACGGCCGCCAGCGAGCGCGGTGCGGGCGATCTGGAGCTCACCCTGTCCTACGACATGTCACCGGTCGAGGCCGAGCTCAAAAAGGTCCAGACCACCTAGCCGTTCGGCACGTAGAGTCGGGGGCGTGACGATCCGCGCCGCGCTCTTCGACTTCTCCGGCACGCTGTTCCGGCTCGAGCATCCCGAGCTCGAGTCCAACGGTGCCCTGATGCGTGCCCTCACGGCCCCGGTCGGCATCGCCGACGGCATGGACCCCGAACTGGTGGACGCCTGGCACCGCCGCGACCTCGACCCCGACCTCCACCGCTGGGTCCACGTCAGGGTCCTGAAGGACTCCCTGGTCGCGGACGCCGAGGCGTTCTACGACCAGCTGCTGAACCCGGAGTCGTGGGTGCCCTACCCGGACACCAGGGCCACGCTGGAACACCTGAAGGACGTCCCCGTCGCGGTCGTCAGCAACATCGGCTGGGACATCCGCAGCGTCTTCGAGCTGCACGGCCTGACGCACCTCGTGGACGAGTTCGTGCTGTCCTACGAAGAAGGCGTCATCAAGCCGGACCCGAAGATCTTCACCACCGCGTGCGAACGGCTGGGCGTCGATCCCCGCGACGCCGTGATGGTCGGCGACAGCGAGGAGGCGGACGGCGGAGCCGAGGCGATCGGTTGTGCCTTCCGGCTCGTCAACCCGGTTCCTACGAGTGACCGGCCAAATGCGCTGTTGGATGTGGCCCGTACCATTCCCGTGTGAGCCTCCACATCTACGACACGGCGAGCCGGTCCATGCGGGAGTTCCACCCGCAGGTCAACGGAACGGCGTCGATCTACGTGTGTGGGGCGACCGTGCAGGGTGTGCCGCACATCGGCCACGTCCGCAGCGGCCTGAACTTCGACGTCCTGCGCCGCTGGCTCGCCCGCGACGGCGCTGACGTCACGCTGGTCCGCAACGTCACCGACATCGACGACAAGATCCTCACCAAGGCCGCCGAGCACGACCGGCCGTGGTGGGAGTGGGCGTACACGCACGAGCGCGCCTTCGAGGCCGCCTACGACGCGCTGGGCTGCCTGCCGCCGTCGTACGCGCCGCGCGCCACCGGCCACGTCACGCAGATGGTCGAGCTGATGCAGCGGCTGATCGACAAGGGCCACGCGTACGACGTCGGCGGCGACGTCTACTTCGACGTGCGCTCGTTCCCCGAGTACGGCGCGCTGTCCGGGCAGCGGCTCGACGGCGTGGAGCAGGGTGAGACGGCGGTGCGCGGCAAGCGTGACCCGCGCGACTTCACGCTGTGGAAGGCCGCCAAGCCCGGCGAGCCGTCCTGGCCGACGCCGTGGGGCGACGGCAGGCCCGGCTGGCACCTGGAGTGCTCGGCGATGGCCACGACGTACCTCGGCGGCACGTTCGACATCCACGGCGGCGGGCTCGACCTGATCTTCCCGCACCACGAGAACGAGCAGGCCCAGTCGCGCGCGGCCGGTGACGGCTTCGCGAACTACTGGATGCACAACTACTGGGTGACGCTGTCCGGCGAGAAGATGGCCAAGTCGCTCGGCAACACCGTCTCCATCCCCGCGATGCTGGACAAGGTCCGCGCGCAGGAGCTGCGGTACTACCTGGTGGCGCCGCACTACCGTTCGCACATCGAGTACTCCGAAGAGGCGTTGCAGGAGGCGGTGACGTCCTACGGGCGCATCGAGTCGTTCCTGCGCCGTGTCGCGGAACGCGTCGGCCCGATCGAGCGCGAGGGCGACATGTGCCCGGACTTCGTCGTGGCGATGGACAACGACCTGAACACGCCCCAAGCCGTGGCGGCACTGCACAACAAGGTGCGCCAGGGCAACACCGCACTCGCCGACGGCGACCACGAGACGGCCCGTGCGGCCGCCGAGTGCGTGCGCCGGATGGCTGACATCCTCGGCGTCGACCCGTTGTCGCCGAAGTGGAACGACGCCTCGTCTGCCGATCTCGGCATGCGGCAGGCGTTGACCACCCTGGTGGATCGGCTTCTCGTCGAACGCCAGGACGCCCGCAAGAGCAGGGATTTCGCGCGCTCCGACGCACTGCGCGACCAGCTGCACGACGCGGGCATCGCCGTCGAGGACACCCCCGACGGTCCGCAGTGGACTTTGAAGGACGACTGACTTCCGTGGCTGGCAATTCCAAGCGCAAGGGCGCGATGCGCAATCCGGGCTCGAAGAAGGGCGCGGTCACCGGCTCCGGCGGCCAGAAGTCCAAGGGCCTGCAGGGCAAGGGTCCGACGCCGAAGGCGGTCGAGCGACCGAACCACCCGGCGTACCGGAACGCCAAGATGGCGGCGAAGTCCAGTGCCGCCAGGACCCAGCGCAGGCAGACGAAGGAAAAGGCCTCCGCCGAGACCGTGGCGGGCCGCAACCCGGTCGTGGAGTGCCTGCGCGCGGGCACGCCCGCTACGGCGCTGTACGTGGCTCTGGGCATCGACTCGGACGACCGCGTGGCCGAGGCCGTGAGCCTGGCCGCCGAGCGGGGAATCTCCGTGCTGGAGGTGTCCCGCGGTGAGCTCGACCGGATCACCGGCGGCGCCATGCACCAGGGCCTCGGCCTGCAGGTGCCGCCGTTCGAGTACGCAACCCCGGACGAGCTGCTCGAACTCGCCCAGCGCGCCGGTACGCCGCCGCTGCTGGTGGCGCTCGACGGCGTGACGGACCCGCGCAACCTGGGTGCCGTGGTGCGGTCCGCCGCGGCGTTCGGCGCGCAGGGCGTCGTGGTGCCACAGCGCCGCAGCGCGTCGATGACGGCGGTCGCCTGGCGCACGAGCGCGGGCACGGCGGCGAAGATCCCGATCGCGATGGCCACGAACCTCACCCGCACGCTGCGCGACTGGGCCGAGGCCGGCCTGATGGTCGTGGGTCTCGACGCGGACGGTGACGTCGACGTCGACGGTCTGGACCTCGCGACGGGCCCGCTCGTCGTCGTGGTGGGCTCGGAGGGCCGCGGCCTCGGTCGTCTGGTCAAGGAGACCTGCGACCAGACCGTGTCGATCCCGATGGCCACCGGCGTCGAGTCGCTCAACGCGTCCGTCGCGGCGGGTGTCGTGCTGGCCGAGGTCGCCCGCCGCCGCCGTATTGCGGCCAAGGGCTGAAAACCCTACTGACGGGGCTTGTCCGACAGTTGTCTGACGTTATCGGCCGGTGCGCGACGCCAATCGCGTTCATTGCCGACGTTAGTGATCGTTTTCCCGCCTGCGAAACCGGTTTCGTCACGCGGGCGGGGAAACGAGATCTCCACACTTGCCAGAACTTCACGACTGATCGCGATGACAAACGGCGTGGCCCATTTCGCGCCGCTCCCGGGCGCGGGTACCTTCATCTTGATCGCAATTCACCTGTCCGGCCGTGCCGGAGTCGGGGCTGGTTGGACCGGTTGGCGGAGCAACGGACACCCGTTTGGCACCAGCTGACACACAACGTGACCATTTGGGGTCCAATCAGGCGAGCCCGAGGTCAACTGTGAAGAAGATCAGCTAGACGTTTTGCTATTGTAACTACTTTAGGTAACTGCCCTGCTCCGTTTAGGTACACACTGTGGTAGGACAGACGTTGAACGGTCAGGCAGCTTCTACCGTGATTGTCGATAGGAATTGATTACCACCGGCGGGGGCGACGTGACTCGGCGTAGGACGAATCGGGACGTGCCGATTCACCGCGCGCGGGCAGCGACCCCGCGAGGTACCGCATGACGACCCGCGGCACCCTGCGCGAGCTCGTGGCTTTGCGCGAGTTCCGCGCCATGTGGATCGGTTCGACGGTATCGACCGCCGGTGACCAACTCGCGGCGGTCGCACTATCACTGCTCGTATTCGAACGAACACGATCCGTTGCCGCGACCGCCCTCACGTGGTCGCTGACGCTCTTCCCGCCGTTGATTTCGGGCCCGTTGCTCGGCTGGGTGGCCGACCGGTTCCCGCGCCGCACGGTAATGGTGACGACGGCCTGGTTGCAGGCAGGGTTCATGGCGGCGATGGCCATTCCGGGCATGCCGCTGTGGGCCATGATCGTGCTGCTGGTGGTGGTCCTGGCGATCTCCTCGCCGTACCTCGCGGCCCAGGAGGCGAGCCTCCCGCACGTGCTGCCGCCGAAGCGCTACGACGACGGGGTGGCGTTGTTCGGCACGTCCGTCGACATAGCGCAGATGGCAGGCCTGGCGGCCGCCGGCTTCCTCGTCGCGCACACCAGTCCGGGCCTGGCGCTGGCGGTCAACGCCGTCACGTTCGCCGCCCTGGCGATCCTGGTGCAGACGTCCGTGAAGCACCGCCCGGCGGCGGACCCGCTGGGCCGCAAGAAGAAGGACGACGAGGAACAACCTCGCGGCGTGCTGACGCTGATGGTGTCCGAGCCGCGCCTGAGGACCCTGCTGGGCGTCCGCATGCTCGCGGGCCTCGCGATGGTCCCGGAAGGCCTCGCGATCCCCCTGGCGGCCAGTCTGAACGCGGTCTGGGCGGTCGGCCTGATCCTCGCCATCGAACCCGCCGCGAACGTGCTGGGCGTGGCGCTGCTCTTCCGCCTCGTCCGGGATCCGGCTAAACGAGAACGGCTCATCGGCCCGCTCGCGATCCTGTCGCTGGCGCCGTTGATCCTGTTCGCTCTCAACCCGAACCTGACCTGGACGATCGTTTTGCTGGTGTTCGCCGGTATAGGCGGGGCTTATCACACACCCGCTCGTTCGGCGTGGATGCGGCTGCTACCGGACCAGTACCGCGGCAGGGCCTACGGCATTGGGCGCGCGGCGCTGCGTTCGAGCCAGGGCGGAGGAATGGCGCTGGCCGGTGTCGTCGCCAGTTCCATCGGATCGGTGACTGCCACGATCGCGGGAGCGGGCGGAATCGGACTGCTGCTGGCGACGCAGGCGACCTTCGCCTGGCGACGTGCCCGGGGTCGCGACGACACGAAGGCGGTGGCAATCTGAAACAGAACGGTCACCAATAGCGATATCCGTCGTAGAGGCACCATGATGATCGAGGTGCGAGAGTGAAGCCGAGTAGAGGAAGGGCGGCGTTCAGAAGTCCCGGTTACACATGGAAGGACACCTCCTCGTTGCGACGAGCGGCAGCGTGGTGGTCTACGACCTGGTCAGCGGCGGCTTGGCTCATGACGTTCCATGAGCGTAGGGGGTCGTGGTGAAGAACAGTTTGACTGATCGCAGGCGATCGCGGGCATTGGGCTTGACTCCGATTCGCAACTGGGACCTTTGGACCGTTGCGCCTAGTGCGATCGCGTACTTTTTCGTGCTCGAAGCGGCCGTAGCCGTAGCCGCCATTTGGCTCCTGACGAGGCTTACCGCCGTTTCGACCGACGACTGGCTCCGCTTCGGCGCGCTCATCGCCGCGATCACCATCCACCTGACCGTCGTGCGCAGAGCCGAAGAGGCACGCCGCAACGAGGCCTCAGGCCCCCACATCGACCTCACCTCGGTCTGGACCTTCGCCGCCGCGGTGGCACTTCCCGGCGGCCTGGCCGTGATCGCCACGATCTGGATGCGCATCCTGATCCAGCCGATCGCCCGCCGTCAGCCCTACCGCTTCGTCTTCGGCACCGCCTCCATGCTCGCCTCCACACTTCTGTCGTGGGCATTGGTGCACCTGTCGGGTGTTTCTCTGGCGGCCACCGGAAACATCCCGACGGACCTGAGCCTCGTCCTGATCCTCGCGATAGCCGCGGTCGTCTACTGGTTCGTCCAGGTGATGACCGTCGCGGCCGCCTTCAAGATCGTGACGCCGAACTCGAAGGTCCTCGACTTCCTCGGCTCCAAGGTCGACAACATGCTCGAAATGAGCACCCTCGGCGCCGGCGCCATGCTCGGCATGCTGATGACGAGCCACTGGGTGGGCCCTCTGCTGCTCACCGTCCCGGTGATCCTGGTGAACGCGTTGTTGTCGAGGGCAGGCGAGCGCCGAACCCACCTGGAACGCCTGCTGCGCGAGCAGGAACAGCTGCACCAGCGCCTGGCCGCGGACGCCCACACCGACTACCGGACGGGCCTGCTGAACACGAACGGCCTGGCCGAGTACGCGGGCCGCCTGGCCGAACGCTGCCGCCTGGACGGCGAACCGATGACCGTCCTGGTCATCGACCTGGACCACTTCAAGCGCATCAACGACACCTGGGGCCACCCGGCGGGCAACGCCGTGCTGGCGGAGGTGGGCCGAATCCTCCGCGAAAAGCTCCGCCCTGGAGACGTGGCGGGCCGGGACGGCGGCGAGGAGTTCGTGGTAGCGCTGAAGAACACCCCGGTGGCCCAGGGCGTGACGATCGCCGAACGTATCCGCGAGGCCATCGGCTCCCTGGCCGTCCCGACGACCGACAAGCACCGCAACGTGGTCACGCTCTACGGCCGCGAGATCCAGCCCCCGGAACCGGAAGGCGAGTCGCTGCAGGCGATCTCGGCCTCCATCGGCGTGGCGGTGATCCCGGACAACGGCCCGGACATGGCCATGGCCCAGCACTCGGCGGACGCAGCCCTGTACAAGGCCAAGGAGAACGGCCGTAATCAGGTGCGGGTGGCAGGCCTGGACATCCCGCCGCGGCTGATGCCGGCGCCCCGCCAGGACGAGGCGACCAAGCCGATCACCTCACGCACTGCGTGAACGTCGCCAGGACACGGCCCGGCAGACCAGGTAGATCACGAAGCTCACGGCCGTCACGAGGGCGCTCACGGGAAGCGCCGGTACGAGCGACAGCAGGATTCCTCCCACCGCCGCGAGCTCGGCGAAGACGACGGAAAGAACCGTGGCTCGCAACGGCGACGCGGTGAGGCGCATCGCGGCGGCCGCCGGCGTGATCATCAACGCCAGCACCAGCAACGCGCCCACGACCTGAACGGACAGCGCGGTCGCGACACCGACCAGCACCGCGAACACGACCGACAGCGTTCGCACCGGAATCCCGCGCGACACCGCCACGTCCGGGTCCACCGACGCGAAGAACAACGGCCGGTAGATGAACGCCATCACCACCAGGACGGCGATGGACGAGATCACCAGCAGCTTGAGGTCCGTCGAGTCGACCCCGACGATCTGACCGGTCAGCAGACCGAACTTGTTGGACGCACGCCCTTTGTAGAGCGCCAGCATCAGAATGCCCATGCCGAGCCCGAACGCGAGGATCGCGCCGATCACCGAGTCGCGGTCGCTCTCGCGCCGCGACAACACCCCGAGCAGCACCGCGGCGATGATCGACCCGGCCAGCGCGCCGTACCCGATGCCGATGCCGAGCAGCAACGCCGCCGCGCCACCGGTGAACGCGAGCTCGCTGGTGCCGTGCACGGCGAAAGCCATCTTGCGGGTCACCACGAGCGGCCCCAGCACGCCGGCGACCAGGCCCAGCACGGCGGCCGCGATCAGCGCGGTCTGTACGAAGTCCAGTTCGAGCAGGTCGAGAAAGCTCACGACGCGGCCTCCGCCGACAGGTGGTGCGTCTGCTCCTCGCAGGCGCCGGCGCCGACCACCAGGATCTGGTCGCGCACCCGCACGACCTCGACCGGCGTCCGGTACAGCTCGGACAACGTGCGGGAGTTCATGACCTCTTCCGGCGTACCGATGCGGAACCGCCCGCCCACCAGGTACAGGACCCGATCGACGAGCGGCAGCACGGGATTCAGTTCGTGCGTCACAAAGAGGACGGCGGTGTCGGACTCACGACGCCGCTTGTCGATCAGTTCGGTGACGACCCGCTGGTTCGCAAGGTCCAGCGACAGCAACGGTTCGTCGCACAGCATCACGGTCGGGTCGCCGACCAGGGCCTGCGCGACGCGCAACCGTTGCTGCTCACCGCCGGACAGCACCCCGATGGGCGAGTCCGCGTACCGCGTACCGTCCACGGCCTCGATGGCCGCGTCGACCCGGATCCTGCGGTCCTGACGGCCGCGCAGCCCGAAACCCCACCGGTGGCCGTCCAGGCCCAGCCCGACGAGATCACGGCCGCGCAACGTCATGGACTGGTCGAGCGCTCGCTGCTGCGGGATGTACCCGATGGCCTGGTTGCCGCCGGCGATCGAGACCGTGCCCGCGGACAACGGCTGCAAGCCGAGCAGCACCCGCATCAGGCTGGTCTTGCCGGAGCCGTTGGGCCCCAGGACGGCGAGGAACTCACCGGGTTCGACGTCGAGGTCGAGCCCGTCCCACAGCACTCTGTCCCCGTAGGACAGCCGGGCCCCGCGCAGCGAGATCGCGCTCATGCCTTGAGCGCCCGCGAAAGCTCGTCGACCTGCTTGCTCATCCAGTCAAGGTAGCCGGTCACACCCTCGGGCAGCGTCTCGGTGACCGCGACGACCGGCACGCCCGCCGCCTTGGCCTTCTCGACCACGCTCTTCGTGACCTGGTTCTCGGTCTGGGTGTTCTCCACCAGCACGTTGATCTGCTTGCCCTCGACCAGCTGGTTCATCTCCGCGAGCGCGGCGGCCGGCACGTCCGACTCCTCCTCGATGGCCTTGCTGAACGCCTCGGGCGTCACGTCCTCGGCGCCGGACTCGTCGAGCAGGTAGTGCGCGATGGGCTCGGTGGCGGCGACCTTCTTGCCCTGGCCGACGCCGGCGATCTTCTTCTCGAGCTCCTCGAGCTTGGCGGTGAAGTCCGCCGTGTTCTTCTCGAACGTCGTCTTCTTGTCCGGCGCGATGGCACCGAGCTCGTTCGCCGCGGCCTCGGCCACCGCCTGCACGGTGTGCAGGTCGTACCAGACGTGCTCGTTGACGCCGTGGTCGTGACCGTCGGCGTCGGGCGCCCCGGTCTGCGGCTCCGCGTGGTTGTCGCGCAGCGGGAAGGCCTCGATCTTCCTGGTGGCGTCGCTGGTGATCAGCTTCGCGAAGAAGTCGTCGTAGCCGCCGCCGTTGAACACGACCAGCTTGGCGTCCTTGACCAGCGCCGCGTCCGCGGGCTTGCTCTCGTACGAGTGCGGGTCGGCCGACGGGTCGTCCAGCAGGGCCTTGACGTCGACCTCGTCGCCGCCGACGGCCTTGATGACGCTGCCCCACACGTTCGTCGAGGCGATGACCTCGATCTTGCCGCTGTCAGCGGACGGCGTCGTCGTGCCGCAGGCGGCCAGGCTTGCGACGGCGAGAGCGCCGACCAGAGCGTTGCGGAGAGTCATCACGCCGTCCCTCGATCAGGTAATGGAAACCGTTGTCGAGTTCAGTTTACGACACGAAAAAGCCCCCGACGGTCACGCCGGGGGCTTTTCGAAGTGACTCACGCCTCCAGGCGCTCGCCCGACTCGGGGTGGAACAGGTGAATCTCGGTGGTGTCGCGGACGGCCACCTTGACGTGCTGGCCCAGGGTCGGCGGCGTGCGACCGTCGACGCGGACGACGAAGCGCTGCGACGCGTCGCCGATCTTCACCGCACCGTGCACGAGCGCGTCGGCGCCGAGCTCCTCGACCAGCTCGACTGTCATGTCCATGCCCTCTTCGCCCGACGGCACGATGCCGAGCGCCTCGGGCCGGATGCCGAAGGTGACCTCGTCCAGACCACCGGCGGCGTCGAGCGCGGAACGGGTCAGCGGCACGATGATGCCGTCGAGCTTCGCGCCCTCGGCCGAGATCGGCACGGTCTTGAGGTTCATGGCCGGCGAGCCGATGAAGCCCGCGACGAACGCGTTGGCCGGGCGGTCGTACAGCGCGCGAGGCGTGTCGCACTGCTGCAGCAGGCCGTCCTTGAGCACCGCGACCCGGTGGCCCATCGTCATGGCCTCGACCTGGTCGTGCGTGACGTAGATCGTGGTGGTGCCGAGGCGCTGCTGGAGGGCGGCGATGTTCGCACGCGTCTCGACACGCAGCTTGGCGTCCAGGTTGGACAGCGGCTCGTCCATGAGGAACACGGAGGGCTCACGCACGATGGCGCGGCCCATGGCGACACGCTGACGCTGACCGCCGGAGAGCGCCTTCGGCTTGCGCTCCAGGTACTTCTGCAGGTCGAGCATCTTGGCGGCCTCTTCGACCTTCGCCTTGATCTCGGTCTTCGGCACACCGCGCAGCTTGAGCGCGAAGCCCATGTTCTCCGCGACGGTCATGTGCGGGTACAGCGCGTACGACTGGAACACCATGGCGATGTCCCGGCCCTTCGGCGGCACGTTCGTCACGTCCTTGCCACCGATGTGGATGGCGCCCTCGTCGATGTCCTCCAGACCCGCGAGCATGCGCAGCGCCGTCGACTTACCGGAACCGGACGGACCGACCAGCACCAGGAACTCGCCGTCGCTCACCTCGAGGGAGAGCTCGTCGACCGCCCGCACCGGCGGGTTGCCGGAGAAGATCCGCGACGCCTTGACGTAGGACACCTCTGCCATGTGACGCACCTTTCACCGCTTGTCTGGGCGCGACGTTATGCATTGCAAGCGCTTACGGGAACAGACGTAAGCGCTTACGTTTCGCGGCGGGACAACGTAAGCGCTTACGTCCTCTCAGCCCTTCACGGCGCCGGACGCGAGGCCCTGCACCAGGAACCGCTGCACCAGGTAGAACACGACGATCGCGGGAATCGCGACCAGAATGGACGCGGCGGCGAGGTGCCCCCACTCCGTCCTGTTCTGCTGCACGAACACCTGCAACCCCACGGCCAGCGTCTTCGACTCGTCCGCCGCGGACAGGAACGCCGACGCGAACGCCACCTCGCCCCACGCCGTCAGGAACGCGTAGAACGACGTGACGGCGAGACCCGGCTTGGCCAGCGGCATGATCAGCCGCCAGAACACGCCGAACGGCGACAGGCCGTCCACCCGGCCGGCCTCGTCGATGTCCGACGGCACCGTGTCGAAGTAGCCCTTGAGCATGTACGTGCAGAACGGCACGGCGGTCGTGCAGTAGACGAGCACCAGGCCGAACGAGGTTCCGTTGAGCCCCAAGGCGATGAGGATGTTGTACAGCGGCACGATCAGCACCGCGAACGGGAACATCTGCACCAGCAGGAACGACATCATCAGGCCGCGCTTGCCGGGGAACCGGAACCGCGAGGCCGCGTACCCGGCGGTGGCCGAGATGAAGACGCCGATCACCGTGGTCATCAGGGCGATCACCACGGAGTTGCCGAACCAGGCGAGGAAGTCGCCCTTCTCGCCCGACAGCACACGGGTGTAGTTGTCCAAAGAGGACTCGTTGAACAGCTTCGGCGTCGGCTCGACCGCGCGGGCGTCCGGCTTCAGCGAGGTGACGAACACCCAGAAGACCGGGAACACCGCGATGATCGACGCGACGATCAGGGTGGCGTGCAGGGCGACGGAGGCGCCCTTGGACCGGTCGGTCCTGCGCAGCCGGTTGCCGCCGGCCTGAACGACCTTCAGCGACGATGCGTCGAGCGTCATCACCACACCTCGCCCTGCTTGCGCAGCGCTCGCCGGTAGATCGCGGCGAACACCAACAACACCGAAAGGATCAGCACGCCGTAGGTCGACGCGATGGCGTAGTCGCGGGACGCGCCGGAGAAGAACCGCTCGAACGCGTAGGTGACCAGGATCCGGGCGTTCGGGTTCGGTCCGGCGATCAGGTAGATCACCGGGAACATGTTGAACGTCCAGATGATGCCCAGCAGCACCACCGTCGACGACACCGAACGCAGGCCGGGCAACGTGACGTGCCGGAACCGCTGCCACGGCGTGGCACCGTCCATTTCGGCCGCTTCGTAGAGGTCGCCCGGAATCGACTGCAGGCCGCCGAGAAGCGCCACCATCATGAACGGAACGCCCAGCCAGACGTTGACGATGATCACCGACACCAGCGCCCAGTCCGACTGGCCGAGCCACACCGGGTCGGGCAGGCCGACCGAGCGCAGCAGCTGGTTGATGATCCCGTACTGCGCGTTGAACATGTACTTCCACGCGAACGCGCTGATGAACGCGGGCACGGCCCACGGCAGGATCAGCAGCACGCGGTAGAGCGCGCGGCCGCGCACCTGCCGGTTCAGCAGCAGCGCCAGGCCGAGACCGACGGTGTAGTGCAGGAACACGCAGGAGAAGGTCCAGATCAGCGTGCGGACCAGCGTGCTCCAGAACGCGCCGTACGACTCGCCGCCGGACAGCACGTTGAGGTAGTTCTTGAAGCCCACCACGTCGTAGGTGGCCGGCCGATCGAGGATCGGGTTGGCGATGTTGCCTTCGTTGATGTTCGTGAAGGTGAAGAACACGCCCTGTGCGAGCGGGTAGAGCACCAACACCGCGATGACCACCACGACCGGCAGCACCATCGCGTACGCGTACCAGTACCTGTCCAGGAACCGACGCACCGGGACTCTCCTTCCGGCGAACGGCCGGGGCGGTGAGGCCCCGGCCGTTCAACACGATCAGCCGATCGAGTACTCGGTGACGACCTTCTCCTGGTACGCCTTCGCGACGTCGTCAAGGGCGGTCTTGGCGTCCTTCTTGCCGGCCAGGAAGTCCGCGTAGCCGATCTTCAGCGGGTCGAACAGCTCGCCGCCCTCCGGGATCCACGGACGCTCGTGCGCGACCTTGGTGACCGGCTCGAACGCGGCGACGACGGCGTTGGCCTTGACGTCGGGGTTCTGGTAGGCCGACTTGCGGGTCGGCAGCAGGCCCAGTTCCTTGGCGATGGTCGCCTGCGACTCGACCGAAGCCATGCACTGGATGAACTTGATGGACGACTGCTTCGCCTTGGTGCCCTGGCGGATCACGTAGTCGTGGCCACCGACCGGCGCGCTGCCCTTGCCCGCGGTCGGGCCGGGGACCGCGGCGATGCCGAGGTTCGAGGCGTCGGTGAACGCGGCGCCCTTGAGGTAGTCGGCGACGGCCCACGGACCGTTGATGACCATGGCGGCCTCACCGCTGGAGAACGCGGCCTGCATGTTCGAGTAGGAGTTCGTCGCGTCGAGCGCCGTGGTGGCGGCCTTGGCGTCGAGCAGGCCCTTCGCGGTCTCCAGCGCCTTCACGTTCTGCGCGGAGTTCACGACGATCTTCTTGGCGGACGCGTCGACCAGGTCGCCGCCCTCGCCGTAGATGAACGGCAGCGCGTAGTACGCGTCGTTGTTGAGGAAGAACGCCTTCTCGCCACCCAGCTTGGGGGCGGCGGCCTTGAGCTCGTCCCACGTCTTCGGCGGCTCGACACCGGCGTCGGCGAGCTTCTTCTTGTTGTAGAGCAACGCGAGCGAGTCGGTCACCTGCGGCACCGCGTAGGTCTTGCCCTCGTACTTCGTGGAGCCCAGCGGGGCCTCCAGGAAGTCGGAGGTGTCCTTCGCGAGGTCGGTGTCGGACAGGTCGGCGACGTAGCTCAGCTTCGCGAGCTGCGGCACCCACGCGACCTCGGAGCGGAAGACGTCGGGGCCCTGGCCACCCTGGGCCGCGGTCTTGTAGTTGTTGAGCGCGCCGTCGAAGGCCTGCGTCTCGACCTTGACCTTGTAGCCGTCCTTGGTGGCACAGCCTTCCGCGATCTTCTTGAAGACCGGGCTCTCGTTGGGACCACTGGTGTCCCAGAAGGTCACCTCGCCCGAGTCGGATCCGCTGTTGCTGCTCGATCCACCGCTTCCGCAGGCGGTGAGCACGAGGGCGACACCCGTCGCCATGGCGGTCACGAGGGTTGTCCGTCGCATCGTTGCTGCCGTTCCCTCCAGCTGGGGCCTCATCTCCGAGTGAGACGAGGGTCTTGCAAGGTTTTGCGAAGATGTTGCGGGCGATTTCACTACCAGAACCATGGTCAGGTCAAGACATGGACCGTAACCAAGCCGTAACGGCTCCGTCTTGCAAACGCGCGTTGCAAAATTTTTCCTAACACGGCAGGCTTGCGCCGAACCTGATCTGAGCTGGGAGGCAACGTGTCCGGACTGTCCGAGATCGCGAGGGCAGCCGGGGTGTCCATCTCGACCGTGAGCCGTGTTCTCAACAGGCGCGCCGGTGTGAACGAGGAGACCCGGCAGCGGGTGCTGTCGGTCCTCGCGGAGATGCCGTACACCCCGCGCGGCCTCGGTGCGTTGCAACGCACCGGCGTGATCGGCCTCCTCGTGCCGGAGCTCTCGAACCCGGTCTTCCCCGCGTTCGCCGAGGCGCTGGAGACGCGGGCCGCGCGCCTGGGCTACTCGTCGCTGCTGTGCAACACCCGCAGCGGCGCCCCGATGGGCGAGGAGGAGTACGTCCGGATGCTCCTGGCCCGCGGGGTCGAGGGCATGGTGTTCGTGTCACCGGAGATCACCAACGTCGAGGTGCCGCTCGGCCAGGCGCCGCGGCCGAGCTACTACGCGAAGCTGCTGGCGGACGGCGTCCACATGGTGTTCCTGAACGGCGCCACGCCCGCGCTGGACGTGCCCGACGTGACGGTCGACGAGCAGCTCGCGGGCTACATGGCGACCAGGCACCTGATCGAGCTCGGGCACCGGCGGATCGGGTTCGTCTCGGGCCCCGCGCGTTCGCTGCCGTCCCGGCTCAAGCGCGCCGGCTGGGCCGCGGCGCTCGAGGAGGACCACCTGCCGGCGGGTTCGGAGTACGTCTCACACGCGTCGTTCAGCGCGGAGGGCGGCGGTCAGGCCGTGGCGCGACTGCTCGACACGGTGAGCCCGACGGCGGTGATCTGCTCCTCCGACCACATGGCGCTCGGCGTCATGCGGGAGGCACACCAAAGAGGGATTTCGGTACCCGGGGAGCTGTCGGTCGTCGGGTTCGACGACATTCCATTGGCTGCCTATTCGTCGCCCGCTTTGACCACGCTCGCGCAGCCGATCGAGGAGATGGCGGCGGCCGCGATCGACGAGCTCGTGCTGCGTCTGGACCCGGATCGCCGCAGGCAGAGCACCGACAACTACACCCGTGTCTTCCGGCCGCGGCTCGTCGTCAGGGAATCGTCTGCGCCTCCGAAACGAGATGACCGATTGCCCTAATTGGTCTGGACCAACTTCTGAACAAGGCAGATGGGCCAACCAGGGCGGATGCGTCATTTGAGGGACGCAGGTCACCCTGACTTCACGTATTGGTTCTGAACCGTTACGGTCCTTTCATGGCGCGGTCGATGCATGTGCGACGTCCGGCAACGTTGGCCTCTCTGGCCGCTGAGCTGGGCGTTTCCCGGACAACGGTGTCCAACGCGTACAACCGGCCCGACCAGCTCTCTCCCGAGCTGCGTCGGCGGGTGTTGGACACGGCCCGAAGGCTGGGTTATCCCGGCCCGGATCCTGTGGCGCGCTCGTTGCGCACGCGCAAAGCCGGGGCGGTGGGTCTGTTGCTCACCGAGAACCTCTCGTACGCGTTCCGCGACCCGGCCGCGATCGGGTTCCTGGAGGGCCTCGCGCTCGCGTGCGAGGACGCCGGAACCGGTCTGCTGCTGGTGCCCGCCAACCCCGAACGCGAGGACGTCGCGTCCGTCCACCGCGCCGGTGTCGACGGCTTCGTCGTCTACTCGGTGCCGGACGACGACCCGCACCTCGCCGCCGTGCTGGAACGCCCGGTGCCCACCGTCGTCTGCGACCAGCCGGACCTCGGCACCGTGGACCGCGTCGGCATCGACGACCGCGGCGCGATGTACGAGCTCGCGAAGCACCTCATCGGGCTGGGCCACCGCCGCATCGGCGTCGTGTGCATGCGTCTCGCACGTGACCGCAATGACGGCTTCGTGACGCCGGACCGCCAGCACGCCGCCCACTTCCACGTGCAGCGCAACCGCCTGTCCGGCCTGGCCGAGGCGTTCAGCGAGGCCGGCGTCGACTGGTCGCAGGTGCCCGTGGCCGAGCGCTTCGACCACAACACGGCCTCCGGCGCGTCCGGTGCGGCCCAGGTCCTCGACCGCGACCCGCAGATCACCGCGCTGATCTGCACCTCGGACGTGCTCGCCCTGGGCGCCATGACCGAGGCCGGCCGCCGTGGCCTGCGCGTGCCGCACGACATCACCGTGACCGGCTTCGACGGCATCCGCGCCGGCGAGGAGGCCGGGCTCACCACGGTCCGTCAGCCCGTGCTGGAGAAGGGCCGGGCGGCGGGCAAGCTGCTGCTCGACGCGAACGAGCGGACGCGCCCGCGGTCGGTGAACCTCGCCACCGAGCTGATCATCGGCAAGACGTCGGCGCCGCCGCGCGGTGGTGCCGAGGAGCGTTGGTTCGGGCCGTGATCAGTGCTCGCGAGGACTAGTGCTCGAGCCTGAAGACGGTGGGTGAGCTGGCCTTCCCGGCCAGCTTCGCCACCAGCAGATAGTCACCGGGCCCGACGCGCGTGTGGGCCCCGCACCCCGGCTTCGAGGTGGAGCCCGCCCACTTCGTGCCGTAGTTGAAGGTCTCCTTCGGCTGCATCACGCGGGTCTCCGTGCCCACCGCCGAGAGGCAGTGGTTGCTCGACCACAGCACCGTCGCGCCGTCCGCGGTCAGCACCGTGAGCTCGCGGTGCTGGCGCCCGATGTCCCTGATGCACGGCACCGGCCCGGTGTTGACCACGTCCATGGACAGTTCCGGCTGGTCACCGATGGTGTAGAAGGGCTTGTTCGCCTTCGCCACGACCCCGATCACGTCGTCCGGGCAGGGCTGCGGCGGTCCGGGAGGCGGGGGCGGCGGCGTGGTCTCCGTCGGCGAGGGCGGCGGGGTCGTTGATGAGGACGACGCGGCCGCAGGACTCTCGGACAGGCTCGGCGGCGGGTTCGAGGACGACGCCGCGGCGGCGTTCGTGGGCTGCGTGGTCTCGGCGTCGGAGCCGAACATCCCGACGATCCAGATCACGACCAGGAGTGTGACCAGCGCGGCCCCGATCGCGGCGAGACGGCGGCGCCAGTACACCGTGGGCGACAGCGGACCTGTGGGCTCGATCACGGCCCGAACGTAACTCGACCAGGTCTGATCCAGCGGTAGGCGAGCATCGCTCGATCCGGTGAACGTGATATTGAGCGGAAACCCCTTGTGAACGTGCGCTAACTCCGGTTCCAATCGACGCGGGGTCCGCCGGTAGGCCATGGAGGTGTGTCACATGACCGCGATCGACGAACTGCTCAAGCGGAACTACGAGCTCGGGAACGTGGTTCCCGGAGACCGTTCGTCCGCGAAGCCGTCCCTGCAGGTGGCGATTCTGACCTGCATGGACTCGCGCATCCGGGTGTTCGAGATCTTCGGTTTGAAGCAGGGTGAGGCGCACGTGCTGCGCAACGCGGGTGGTGTCGTCACCGACGACGCGATCCGATCGCTCGCGCTGAGCCAGCGCAAGCTCGGCACGCGCGAGGTCCTGCTCGTGCACCACACGAACTGCGGCCTGGAGATGGTGACCGAGGACGACTTCAAGGACGAGCTGGAGGCCGACACCGGTCTTCGCCCGACCTGGGCCGTCGAGGCGTTCAAGGTCGTCGAGCAGAGCGTGCGCGGGTCGATGGCCCGCCTTCGCCACAGCGCGTTCATTCCGCACACCGACAAGGTCCGCGGGTTCGTCTACGACGTGCACACCGGTGAGCTGCGCGAGGTCGACGCCGCCGAGTCGCAGGCCGCCTGAGGTTTCGTTGTGAAGGGCCCCCTTCGGGGGGCCTTTTCGTTGCGCGACAATGGCGGGCGATGAATCACGAGTTGCTGCTGGGCTGGTGGGACACCGCGGCCCGAGACCTGCCGTGGCGCCGTCCTTCGTGCACCGCCTGGGGTGTGCTGGTCAGCGAGATCATGCTGCAGCAGACGCCCGTCTCCCGCGTCGAACCGATCTGGCACGAGTGGCTGGCACGCTGGCCCGTGCCGTCCGCGATGGCGGCCTCCTCGCAGGGTGAAGTCCTGCGGATGTGGGGCAAGCTCGGCTATCCGCGGCGTGCCATGCGGTTGCACGAGGCCGCCACCGCCATCGCCCGCGACCACGGCGACGTGGTGCCGTCGGACATCGAGACGCTGGAGTCACTGCCCGGCATCGGCAGCTACACGGCTCGTGCGGTGGCCACGTTCGCGTACGGGCAGAAGTGTGCCGTCGTCGACACGAACGTCCGGCGCGTGGTCGCGCGCGCTGTGCACGGGGCCGGGGACGCGGGGCCGCCGTCCACCAAGCGCGATCTCCGTGACGTCGAGGCGATCCTGCCCTCGTCGCGGGAGGACGCTGCGGTGTTCTCGGCGGCGTTGATGGAACTCGGCGCGTTGATCTGCACGGCGAAGAACCAGAAGTGCGCGGACTGCCCGTTGTTCGCCGAGTGCGCGTGGCAGCTGGCTGGGCGGCCTGCCTATGCGGGGCCGGAGAAGAAGGTGCAGAAGTTCGCCGGCACCGACCGTCAGGTGCGGGGCAGGCTGCTGGACGTGCTGCGGGGTGCGCCGGGGCCGGTGCCCAAGATCCAGCTCGACATCGTCTGGAACGACGTGACGCAGCGCGAGAAGTGCCTGGTCTCGCTGCTGGACGACGGCCTGGTCGAGCAAACGCGGGACGGCCTGTTCGCGCTACCTGGGGAGCACTGAATGCACGCGCTGGTGGCGTTCTTCGACGACGAGGCGGACAAGAAGGTCCGCGACCTGCAGCAACGCATCGGCGCGAAGCACAACTACCCGCCGCACCTCACCTACGCCGTCGCGAGCGCCATCGGCCCCAAGGTCCGCAAGGAACTGCGAGAGGACCTCGGCCGGCTCTGGCTGCCGGACCTCTACCTGCACTCCCTCAGCACGTTCTCGACGGCCGACAACGTGCTGATGCTGTCGGCCGTGGTGGACACCGAGCTGCTGGCCGTGCACTCCGCCATCCACGACGTGCTGGCGAGCAACGTGAAGAACCCGAGCGCCTACTACCTGCCGGGCAACTGGGTGCCGCACTGCACGCTCGCGCACGACATCGACGACGACGCGATGAAGGCCGCGTTCGCCGCGATCTTCCCGGTCGAGCCGATCCGCGCGAAGGTCCGCGAGGTGTCGATCGTCGACACTCAGACCGGCGAGATCGACGTGCTCAAGAAGGCCTCCACAGCACCCCGGTAGACCCACGGCGCGCTGTCGTGCACGACGTGCCCGGCCTCCTCGACGTAAAGGTAGTGGCCTCGGGAACGCCGCGCTGCCTCCTCCATCTGCCCTGGTAGCTGGCCGCCCCTGCCCGCCTCGATCACCAGCGACGGGCACTCGACGGCGTCGATGAAGTCCCAGTACGCCCGCGTGCCCCAGTGGCCGGCGATCTCGTACAGGTCGTCCATCTCGGCGATCAGGTGCCAGCCGTCCTCGCGTTCCTCGAAGTACTCGGCGAACAGCGGCGCGCCGAAGTACGACGTCACGTGCCCGAGCGACTGGAAGGGCACCGGCCAGGCGTCGAAGAGCCACTTCCACTCGTCGATCGTCCTGCCCCTGTTGTCCGGGGCGAAGTCCTCGACCACAATCGCGCTCACCAGGTCCGGTCGGGTCGCCGCGAGACACCACGCGTGCAGCCCGCCCATGGAGTGCCCGATCACCACGGCGGGCCCGAGGTCGAGGTCCTCGATCGCCGTGGCGGCGTCAGCGACGAAGTCCTCGGTGCGGAACGGTCCCCGCCGCGGGTTGCGGCCGTGCCCGCGCTGGTCGAAGCCGACCACGCGCCCGAACGGCCTGAGCCACTGCGCGACCGGCCACCAGGCGGTGGCCCTGCTCATCAGACCGTGCAGGAGCAGTACGCCTTGACCCGTTCCGCCGAACTCCACCACCGACACAGGGATGATTAACGCATGAAGGCCCGCCCGTACCTGATCGCCCTGGTGTTGGTCGTGCTCGTCGCAGGTCTGCTCGTGGTGTTCAGAACGCCGGACGGCGGCCCCGCGCAGCAGGCGCGCCAGGAGACGTCGCCGCAGGCCGCGGTGGAGGCAGGGGCGGGCGCGGGCGACGCGTACTACCCGACGGACGGCAACAGCGGCTACGACGTCACGCTCTACGACCTGGCGATCACCTACGACCCTGGGTCCAGGAAGCTCGACGGCGTCGCCACCATCACCGCGACCGCGGCCCAGGATCTCTCGCGCTTCAACCTCGACCTCGAGGGCCTGAAGGTCAGCGAGGTGAAGGTCGGCGGGCAGCCCGCGAAGTTCGTGCAGGAAGGCGACCACGAGCTGGTGATCACGCCTGCCTCGCCGCTCGCGAAGAGCAAGCCCTTCACCACCGTCGTCACCTACGGCGGCGAGCCCACGACGATCAACGACGCCTCGCTGGGCCGCAGCGGCTGGCAGATCTCGTCCACCGGCGGCGCGTTCGCCGCAGGTCAGCCGCACTCCGCGACGACGTGGTTCCCGGCCAACGACACCCCGCGCGACAAGGCGGCGCTGAAGGTCGCGGCCCGCGTCCCGGACGGCTGGACGGCGATCTCGAACGGCCTCGAAGGCCCCGCGACCCGCGACGGCGGCTGGACGACGTTCACCTGGTCGGAGGAGACGCCGCTCGCGACCTACCTGGCCACCGTGGCGATCGACAAGTTCGAGGTCGTGCGCTCGAAGCTGCCCGACGGCACGCCGGTCGTCGACGCGTACGCGCCCGGCACGTCCGCCACCAAGAAGCCGATCCAGTCGCAGGGACCGGAGGTCCTCGCGTACCTGGAGACGAAGTTCGGCCCGTACCCGCAGCGCGCGGCGGGCAGCATCTGGGTCGCGGACCAGATCGGGTTCTCGCTGGAGACCCAGACCCGTCCGATCTACGCCGCCTGGGCCGACCTGGAGACGGTCGTGCACGAGAACGCCCACCAGTGGTTCGGCGACTCGGTGTCGATCGAGAACTGGGCGGACATCTGCCTGAACGAGTGCCTCGCGTCCTACGCCCAGTGGCTGTGGCTGGAGAAGGAGGGCACGGACCTCGACCAGCGCTACCGCGACAACGTGGAGCAGCGGCGCGACCGGGCGGCGTTCTGGGCGCCGAAGCTCTACGACATGGGCAAGGGCAACGAGTTCCGCGGCGTCTACGACAAGGGCCTGATGGGCATGCACGCGCTGCGCAAGCAGGTCGGTGACGACGTGTTCTTCAAGGCGCTGCAGACGTGGCTGGTGAAGCACCGCGACGGCAACGCCTCGTGGCCGGAGTTCGAGGAGCACTTCAAAGCCGCGTCCGGGCAGCCGCTGGACGGGTTCTTCGCGGCGTGGTTCCGCGAGTCGGGCATTCCGGAAGATCAGTACCTGCTGCCTGTCGGTGTTCGTCGCTAGGCTGGTCGGCATGGCAGTCGTGAAGATCAACGCGATCAAGGTTCCCGAGGGCAACGGCCCCGAGCTCGAGAAGCGGTTCGCCGCCCGGCTGGGCGCGGTCGACAACCAGCCCGGCTTCCTCGGCTTCGAGCTCCTGCGCCCCGTCGCGGGCGAGGACCGCTACTTCGTCGTCACGCACTGGGAGACCGACGAGGCCTTCACCGCGTGGCGCGACGGTGAGGCCGGTGCGGCCGCTCACTCGGGTGAGCGCGCACGGCCCGTGTCGAGCGGTGCCGACCTGCTGGAGTTCGAGGTCGTGCTGGGGAGCAAGCCCAAGAAGTGATCGAGGAGGCCTACGACAGAGCCGCCGAGCTGATCGCCGGCGCGGACGCCGTGCTCGTCTGCGCCGGTGCCGGCATAGGGGTCGACTCGGGTCTTCCCGACTTCCGCGGCACCGAGGGCTTCTGGCGGGCGTACCCGCCCTACGAGCGGCTCGGGCTGAAGTTCGAGGAGATCGCCGACCCCGTGCACTTCGCCGACGATCCCGCGCTGGCGTGGGGTTTCTACGGCCATCGGCTCGGCCTGTACCGCGCGACCGTGCCGCACGAGGGTTTCGCCGTGCTGCGGTCATGGGGTGCGCGCGTTTTCACGTCCAATGTGGACGGACAGTTCCAGAAAGCGGGTTTCGCGGACGTCGCCGAGGTCCACGGGTCGATCCACCACGCCCAGTGCGTGGAGCCGTGCACGGACGAGATCTGGGAGTGCTCGTTCGACGTCGCAGTCGATCCGGCGACGATGCGGGCGACCGGCGAACTGCCGTCGTGCCCGTCGTGCGGCGGGCTGGCGCGGCCCAACATCCTGATGTTCGGCGACTGGGGCTGGGTGCCGCACCGCAGCCAGCGGCAGCTGGACGAGCTGACGGCGTGGCGCAGGAACCAGCGCAGGCTCGTCGTGGTGGAGGTCGGTGCCGGCACCGCCGTGCCGACCGTGCGGCGTCACGCCGAGTTGGCCAGCGCGGCGAACGGTGCGTTGATCCGGATCAACGTCCGCGAGCCGGAGGTCCGGCACGGCCGCGGGGTGTCGCTGCCGGTCGGCGCGCTGGAAGCCCTCACAGCCTTGGCACGACGAACTGCGTGACGACGGCCCGGTGGTCGCTGCCGGGCACGTCGAACACGTCCAGCGTGTCCACCAGAATCTTCGAGTCCACCAGCACGTGGTCGATGGTGACCGGCGGCGGCCAGAACCCGCTGGCACTCGGCCAGGTGTGGATCAGCCCCTTGCCGACCTGGTCGGCCGCGTCCACGTAACCCTTGTTCAGCAGCCGCGTGAGGCCGACATGGTCAAGCGTGGCGTTGAAGTCGCCGGCGAGCACCCTGATCGCACCGGTCGAGTCGGGCGCGGGCAACCCGGCGAGCTCTCGTTGCCACGGCTCGGGTCCGTCGGTGACGACCGGCGGCAACGGGTGCACCGAGACGACCTCGATGTCCTTGCCCGGCAGGTCGACGAGCGCACCGGCCTGCTGCAACGAGCCCGGCGGCGTCAGGTTGCGCCGCGAGAGCGGGAACCGGGACGCGATGCCGCTGCCCGACCCGCCCGGTTCGTCGAGGAACACCCGGTTGGGCAGCACCTGGCGCAGACCCGCCCGGTCGAGGTCGCCCACCATCTGCGGCGTCAGCTCCTGCATCGCCAGGATGTCGATGTTGCGCTTCCTGACCTCCTGCACGATGAACTGCGCGTCCGCGATGCCGGTGAGCAGGTTCGACGTCATCAGTCTGACCTGCTGCCCCACCCCGTTCGGCCGTGCGTCGGAGAACGCCCGCGGCGCCACGTTCGCGGCCAGCACGACCGCCACCAGCGTCATCGTCAGCCCGATGACCCACCGCTTGCGGAACAACGCGAACAACCCGATGACCAGGCCCACGACGGTGATGTACGGGGTCAGCGACGTCGCGGCGATCATGTACCGCGTGCCGTCGATGCCGAGCAGCCTGACCAGCGCCGCCATGACGAACGCCATCGCGCACACGACCAGCAGGAACGTGGCGAAACCGCTTCGGGCCGGCTTCACCTCGGTGGTGACCACGCCGTGCAGTGTGCCCGAGCGCGCGTCGGTCTCCGGTGTGGTGTGCACAGCCAAGAGACGGTCGATGGCGGGGTTCCGTTGCCTCAGGCAGTGACCTCCGGATGCGTCGGCTGAGCACCGGGCATGCGTTCGAGCAGCCCGGTGATCGCGTCGACGGTCTGCAGCACGACCTTCGGATCGATCGGCCCCACCGCCACCGAGTAGGCGATGCCCGCTTCGACCGTGAGAGGCCGCAGGTTGGACGCCCGCGACTCACCCAGCAGCCGGTCGACGGCCGCGGGGGTGAACATCGCGGCCGCCCGGTGCGGATCGGCGGTGAACACCAGGAACAACTGGTCCGCGCTGGCGGGCAGCCTCAGCTCCTGCCACTGCGGCTGCGGGCCGGCGGCGACGGTCTGGGGCATCTCGCCCACCCAGCTCCGCGCGCCGCTGCCCCCTGCCCAACTGCTGGAGACGAGCTTCAGCGGCACCAGGTTCGCCGTCGCCACCTCGATCCGGTGCTCGACATGGGTGACCACCTTGTCCTGCGTGGACGCGCTGTCCAGCTCGATCGACGCCTCGGTCACCCGCACCCGCCAGCCGTGCCGGTCGAAGTCGAGCGCGTGGTCGAACCTCGCCTCCGACGCCCGGCGCAGCCAGCCGAGCACGTTGCCGTGCTCCTGCGCGAACGGGCGGCGCAGGTCAGCGGACCAAGCGCTCGCGACCGTGAGGGTCCCGCCCATGCTCGCCGCGAACTTGGCCAGCCCGGCCGCGTGGTCGAGGGCCTCCTTGCGGTCCGCGCGCCACCGCCACCAGAACATCAGTGCCAACAGCGCCACCAGGATCAGCACGAGCAGTCCGAGCTTGAGCTTCCACGGTTCCATGTCGTCGGTTCCTCGATCGATCAGATGTCGAGGTAGCCCTCGATGCGCTGCTTCGAGTGATCAGAGCCGGTCTGGTCGTACGAGTTGGCCTTGTCGTTCATGCCCTGGTTGCGCAGGCCCTTCTCGTGCGTCGGGTTGACCTGCGCCAGCGCCTCGTTGCCGGCGGCGTCCACCATCGACTTGCCGAAACCCTGCTGCACCCGCTCACCGATCATGCCGTCCTTGCTGTTCAGACGGGTGATCGGGTTGGTCTTGATCTTCTGCAGCTTGCTGAGACCCTCGAGCTTCACGTCGGCCGCCTGGCTCGCGACCTTCTTGTCCGCCATGGACTTCTGGAACGCGGTCTTCACGTTCTTGAGGCGGGCGCCGAGGTTGCGGAGGAACTGCATGATCTTCTGCAGGAACTGGCGCAGCTTGGCGACGATGCGGGACACGCGACCTGCCGTCGACGCCACGCGGACGCCGGTGGCGGCCCCGGCCGCGGCGGTGGAGGCGCCGAAACTCGGTACCGCGGCGGCCAGTGCCGGGATCCAGATCATGATCAGCCAGGTGATCAGCTCGGTGAGGATGGCCTTGATGATGTCCTCGATGATCGTCATGATCATGCTGGAGATCATCAGCATCTCGGCCAGCTCACCGGCCTGGCCAGCCACGCCGTCGATGCCGTTGGCGAACTCGCCCAGCTTCGTGCTGGCGACCTCGGACGTCTCGCCGCCCCAGCTCTGCACGGAGCTCGACAGGTCGGAGTCGAACGTCTCGCGCAGCTTGCCGATGCCCTCGGCGATGGCACCGTAGTTCTCGCCCGCCTGGGACAGTGCCGGGCCGTCGCCGCTGACGAAGTGGATCGCGTCTTCCAGCGGCTGACACACACTGATCAGGAAGTTCAGCCCCTGACCGACCAGCCAGCCGATCGGGTCCATCGCGATGCCCTGGGCGGCGGTGCCGACCGCGCTGATCAGCGCGCTGCCCTCGGAGGCCAGCGCGGCGCTGCCTCCGGTCTCGTTGCTCTTGCCCAGTGCCTCTTTCGTCTTGAGATAGCTGCCGTAGAAGGGCGCAGCCTCGGCCGCTTTCTGGCCGGTGGTCTTCTCGCCAACGGTGATCTTGACCCCGCCGGCCTCGAAATCCTCTTCCGCCATGCCGACGCCCTACTTCCCGCTGATCTCGATCTGGACGCCGTTGAAGATCGCCTCCAGCGCGTCCTCCTGGTCCTGGTAGCCCTGCGCGGTGCCGCGGAACTTGTCGCCGGCCGACTGCAGACCGTTCTGCAGGTCCTTCATCAGTTCCTTGAGGTCGCCGAGCATCTGGTCGTACTCGTCCTTGACGAACAGGCCGACGATGCCCCACGACTTCTGGCCGACGTCCGCCTTGTCCACGAGCCCGGCGATCTCACCAGCCGTGCCCTTGTGGCCGTCCAGCTTGCCCGCGAACGCCCTCAGTTCCTCGGGGTTGACTTCGAAGGTGCCGCTCATCGCCCGTCCTCATCGTCGTAGAGGTTCAGGTAGCCGCCCTGCTTCGGCGGCGCCGGGGGCGGCGGCTGGGGCGACCGCGACTGCCACGAGTCGCCGCGGAGCACGTTCTGGTCGGAGAAGTCCTCGCCGGACTCCGGGGCCTGCCTGCGCGGCGGCGGAGGAGGCGCCTGGCGGACCGGCCCTCCCTGCGGCGCGGGCGGAGGCGGCGGAGGCATCGGGGGTCGTTGCGGCGCAGGGGCCGCCGTCTCCTCCTCGGTCACCCGCTGAAGGTCCTCTTTGGACATGCCGAAGAGCTGCGCCTGGGTTTCCAGGACCTGGTCCTTGAGGTGCATGTCGTCACCCAGCGCACCCTCGACGATCCCCGCCTGGCGGCGCGCGGCTTCCGCGACCGCCTTCTGCAGCGTGGACATCAGCTCGGCGGCCAGCGCGTGCGGTGGGCGGCGCATGGCCTGGTCCGTGAGCCTGATGTCCTTGATCGAACCGGACGGTCCCGCAACGACGGTGACTGCTCTGTCGGACGACGTGGCCACGGCTTCCATGTCCGCCAACTGCTGTTGCATCTCGTCGATGTTGGCGAACTGCTGGTCCACGCGATGCATCTGGGACTGGAACCGCTCGAACTGAGCGACCAGCTGGTCGAACTCGGCCGACACTCTGAGACCTCCCTCAAGTTCTCTCATAGTCACCGTGAGCAGCGATTGTCGACAACGATCGGCCGCCTTGGAGGCGGAACGATCAAATCCACACTGCGTTGTGATCCGACGAACTGGGCGCCGATCCGGTTCCACACAGACGAAACGGCCCCCAGGATTCCTGGGGGCCGTTCGCGTAATGCTGGTCAGGTCACTCGGACTCGTTCGCCGGAGCGTCCTGCGACTCGGCGGCGGGCGCCGAGGCGGTGAGGTCGACGGGCGGGGCGTCGGGCACGCGGTTCGGCTTGGCCTCGCCGCGGAACACGAACTTCGCCTTGTCGTGCTGGTCGGACTCACCGTCCCAGCCCTCGACGTCGGTGAGGATGATCTGGCCCGGCTGGATCTCGCCGAACAGGATCTTCTCCGACAGGGTGTCCTCGATCTCGCGCTGGATCGTCCTGCGCAACGGGCGGGCGCCCAGCACCGGGTCGAAGCCGCGCTTCGCGAGGAGCATCTTCGCGCGATCCGTGAGCTCGATCGCCATGTCCTTGTTCTTCAGCTGCGTCTCGACGCGGGCGATCATCAGGTCCACCATCTTGATGATCTCGTCCTGAGTCAGCTGGTGGAAGACGATGATGTCGTCGATGCGGTTGAGGAACTCGGGCCGGAAGTGCTTCTTCAGCTCGTCGTTGACCTTGTTCTTCATACGCTCGTAGTTGGACGCGGTGTCCTGACCCGAGGTGAAGCCGAGGCCGACGGCCTTGCTGATGTCCGACGTGCCCAGGTTCGACGTGAAGATGATGACGGTGTTCTTGAAGTCCACCGTCCGGCCCTGACCGTCGGTCAGGCGGCCGTCCTCCAGCACCTGGAGCAGCGTGTTGTAGACCTCCTGGTGGGCCTTCTCGATCTCGTCGAACAGCACGACGGAGAACGGCTTGCGGCGCACCTTCTCGGTGAGCTGGCCGCCCTCTTCGTAGCCGACGTAACCGGGAGGGGCACCGAAGAGCCGCGACGCGGTGTACCGGTCGTGGAACTCGCCCATGTCGATCTGGATGAGCGCGTCGTCCTCGCCGAACAGGAAGTTCGCGAGCGCCTTCGAGAGCTCGGTCTTACCGACACCGGACGGGCCGGCGAAGATGAACGAGCCCGAGGGACGCTTCGGGTCCTTCAGACCGGCGCGGGTGCGGCGGATCGCCTGCGACACGGCCTTGACCGCGTCGACCTGGCCGATGATCCGCTTGTGCAGCTCGTCCTCCATGCGGAGCAGACGCGTGGTCTCCTCCTCGGTGAGCTTGAACACCGGGATGCCGGTCCAGTTGGCGAGGACCTCGGCGATCTGCTCGTCGTCGACCTCCGCGACGACGTCCAGGTCACCGTCCTTCCACTGCTTCTCCCGCTCGGCCTTCTGGCCCAGGAGCTGCTTCTCCGCGTCACGCAGCTTCGCCGCGCGCTCGAAGTCCTGCGCGTCGATCGCGGACTCCTTGTCGCGACGGACGTCCGCGATCTTCTCGTCGAACTCGCGCAGGTCTGGCGGCGCGGTCATCCGGCGGATGCGCATGCGCGCGCCGGCCTCGTCGATGAGGTCGATCGCCTTGTCGGGCAGGAACCGGTCGTTGATGTACCGGTCGGCCAGCGTGGCGGCGGCGACCAGCGCGGAGTCGGTGATCGAGACGCGGTGGTGCGCCTCGTACCGGTCGCGCAGGCCCTTGAGGATCTCGATGGTGTGCTCGAGCGACGGCTCGCCCACCTGGATCGGCTGGAAGCGGCGCTCCAGCGCGGGGTCCTTCTCGACGTGCTTGCGGTACTCGTCGAGGGTGGTGGCACCGATCGTCTGCAGCTCACCACGAGCCAGCATCGGCTTCAGAATGCTCGCGGCGTCGATCGCGCCCTCGGCGGCACCCGCACCGACGAGGGTGTGGATCTCGTCGATGAACAGGATGATGTCGCCGCGCGTGCGGATCTCCTTGAGGACCTTCTTCAGGCGCTCTTCGAAGTCACCGCGGTAGCGCGAGCCCGCGACCAGCGAGCCGAGGTCGAGCGTGTAGAGCTGCTTGTCCTTGAGCGTCTCGGGCACCTCGCCCTTGACGACCATCTGCGCCAGCCCCTCGACGACGGCGGTCTTGCCGACGCCGGGCTCGCCGATGAGGACCGGGTTGTTCTTGGTGCGGCGGGACAGCACCTGCATGACCCGCTCGATCTCCTTGGCCCGCCCGATGACCGGGTCGAGCTTGCCTTCACGGGCAGAGGCCGTGAGGTTGCGCCCGAACTGGTCGAGCACCAAGGACGACGACGGCGTGCCTTCGCCACGACCGGTCGACTCCGCCGCGCCCTTCTCGGTGGAGTAACCGGACAGCAGCTGCAGCACCTGCTGACGCACCCGGTTGAGGTCGGCCCCGAGCTTCACGAGGACCTGGGCGGCGACGCCCTCGCCCTCGCGGATCAGGCCGAGCAGGATGTGCTCGGTGCCGATGTAGTTGTGGCCGAGCTGAAGCGCCTCGCGCAGCGAGAGCTCCAGGACCTTCTTCGCACGGGGGGTGAAGGGGATGTGTCCACTCGGAGCCTGCTGGCCCTGGCCGATGATCTCCTCGACCTGCTGGCGGACGCCCTCCAGCGCAATCCCCAACGACTCCAGCGCCTTGGCGGCGACACCTTCACCCTCGTGGATCAGACCCAGGAGGATGTGCTCGGTGCCGATGTAGTTGTGGTTGAGCATCCGTGCCTCTTCTTGGGCAAGGACAACCACCCGCCTCGCGCGGTCGGTGAACCTTTCGAACATTCGCACTCCCTGACTGCTGCGTCGGCGGTCCTCGGCTCCACCGATCTACCCTGGTGAGCGCGGCACCGTGGCTCCACTGTAGTGGGCGGTCCCGAGGCCTGTGGCTCCCATCAGCGGCAAGCCGCGTCCGGCGAACATTGACATCGGCATCAACGCAGGTCGGAAGCAACGGATTCCACAGATCGGGCGATGTCCGCTCAACGCGAACAACCGACCATTGAGCGATACTCCTGTGACCGGGCACACCTGAAGAGGCGAAGGAAGGGAGATCCCAGGTAAGGTTAGGCAAGCCTGATACGCATGAGATTGGACTTGCGCGTTGACCGTACCTGCGAGGGTCTCACAGCAGAACCCGCGTGCGCTCACGCCACTGGCCGAATCCATCGCCCGCCTGCGGACCGGCACCGAGATCGTCTTCGGCACCCCGCCCGACGACTGGACGATCTGCTCGGACCTGCTGGCGGAGCCCACCCGGTTCGACCTGTGGCGCAAGGACCTCGCGGAGTGGATGGTCGAGCAGTACGGCGAGTCCGACGACCGCGCGACCGCCGGCTACGTAATGGGCTGGTACCTGCACCAGCCCGGCTACCTGGCAGGCCTCCTCTTCCACACGGCCCGCCGCGTACCAACCCTCAAGCCTTCAGACATGGCGTTCCACCTCAACACGGCAGGCCGCCCGCACCCCGACGGCATGGCCCTGATGTGCGACGAGTTCGCCTGCCTCCCGGACGACCCGGCGTCAAACCACCCAGCAGCGACCGTAGTAGCCAACGAAGCAGCCCTGGCAGCAATCCTGCGCGCCCGCTACGCAGCACACGCAGCCCAGTTCGTAGCCTCGTTCGGCCAGGTGGTCCGCTTCGGCCGCCGCCAACTCTGGGCAGCAGCAACCGACATGCTCGAATACGGCCCGTGGGCAGCAGGCCGCCTGTTCGGCGACGAGAACGCAGGCGTAACCGACGCCGCGATGATCCTCCCCGAAAAACTGGAACCGTTCGTGGCAGCCTCGTCCCTGCACTTCACCGACGAGGGCTGGAAGCGCAAGCGAAACAGCTGCTGCTTCCACTACGTCCTGCCAAACGCAGAACCGTGCACGGCTTGCCCCCGCACCACCTGCAACAACTAACGCCCGCCTGATCGCACGCGACGCCGCAGGCGAGCCGTCCTTACCGCGCGGGCCAGGCGGTGGGGTCCCATCACGAGTCGCGCCATAGCTCTTGCTGCATGCAGGTAGGGGTGTCAACTCGACACGCTTTTCGTCGAGTTGACACCCCTACCTGCATGTGGCCCGCTCTTGGCTCGGCTCGTGATGGGACCCCACCGCCAACGCAACCCTCAAAGCAACAGGCAGCCGCCCACAGCAACAGGCGTGCCATCAACCCACAGGCGGCGCTACCCCCTGATCAGATTGCCGGGGGTCTGGGGGCAGCGCCCCCAGGGGAAGCACGCAACCGCAACCAGGCCGCCCGCAACCCCAACCACCCACAAGTATCGCGACCCACCTACGGCACCCGATGCCGAGACCCAACAGGCACAACCAACGGCGTCCCAGAAACCGGATCCTCGACAACCCGAGCATCCAACCCGAACACCTCCAACAACATCCGCTCAGTCAAAACCTCAACAGGCGCCCCCTGCGACACGACCCGCCCATCCCGCATGGCCACGATGTTGTCCGCATACCGAGCAGCCAAGTTCAAGTCATGCAACACCATGACAATCGTCCGCCCCATGGAAACATGCAGCTCCTGCACCAAATCCAGCACATCAATCTGATGAGCAAGATCCAGATAGGTGGTCGGCTCGTCCAGCAGCAACAGATCAGTCCCCTGAGCAAGAGCCATGGAGATCCAAGCCCGCTGCCGCTGCCCCCCGGACAGCTCGTCAACAGTCCGCTCAGCCAGATCCAGAATCCCGGTCATAGCCAACGCGGCATCAACAGCAGCAGCGTCATCAGAAGACCACTGCCGATACCAGGACTGATGCGGATGCCGCCCCCGAGCCACCAGATCAGCCACAGTCAGCCCCTCAGGAGCAGACGGAGCCTGAGGCAACATCCCCAGAACCCGGGCAACATCCCGAGTGGACATCGAATCGATCTGCCGGCCGTCCAGCAACACCGCACCGGACCGAGCAGGCAGCAACCGCCCCAACGCCTTCAGCAGAGTCGACTTGCCACACCCGTTGGGCCCGATCACCGCGGTAACCGTGCCACCGATGATCGACAGATCGAGCGAGTCGACGACCTGCCGTTCCCCGTAGCCCACGCACAACGACGAAGCCTCAAGACGCACACTCATACCCGCGCCTCCCGGCGGCTTCGGATCAGCAGGAACATCAGATAGGGCGCACCCAGAACCGCGGTCACGACACCGACCGGCAGTTCGGTGCGGTAGATGGTCCGCGCCACCAGGTCCGACAACATCACCAGCGCACCGCCGACCACCACCGAACCGAACAACGGCGGCTGAGCGGTCCCGGACAGCCGTAGAGCGATCTGCGGCGATGCCAAAGCCACGAACGTGATCGGACCGGCCGCGGCGGTGGCCACCGAGGCCAGCACGATCGCCACGATGATCAGGAACGACCGCGCGACGTTGACTCGCACGCCGAGCCCGCGCGAGGTCTGGTCGTCGAACTGCAAAGCCCCGAGAACATGGCCGCCGATCAGGGCCACGGGGACCAGCACGACCAGCGCCAGGGCGACCGGCACGACGTGCTCCCAGCCGCGGCCGTTCAGCGAGCCGGTGATCCACACCATCGCGCGGCCCGCGTCCTGCACGTCGCCGACGGTCAGCAGGTAGTGCGTGAAGTTGCCGGCCACGGCGGTGATGCCGATGCCCACCAGCACCATCCGGAAGCCCTCGATGCCCTGCCGCCACGCCAGCGCGTAGACCAGCAGGCCCGCGAGCAGACCGCCGGTCAGGCCCGCCAGCGGGAGGCCGATCGAGGCCGCGCTGCCGGTCACCACGCCCAGCGAACCGGCGAAGGTGATCACCGAGACCGCGCCGGCGCCGGCTCCCCAGGTCACGCCGAGGATGTCCGGCGACGCCAGCGGGTTGCGCACGATGGCCTGGAAGATCGCCCCGGAGAGTCCGAGAGCGCCTCCGACCAGCAGGCCCGTCAGTGCTCGCGGCATCCGCAGTTCCATCACCACGAACTGGTCGCGGCGCGTGCCGCCACCCAGCAGCGTGTCGACGACCTGGGTCACCGTCAGCGGGAAGTCGCCGATCACGATGTCGGCGACCAGCAGCGCCGCCAGGACGACCAGCGAGGCCGCCACCACCAGCAACGGCCGGCGGCGGAGCCTGAACGAGGCCGCGCCCAGCCTCAGGGCGGGCGCCTTGGCCGCGGGAGTCTTCACAGCGGTCGTCAAATCTTCACCAGCCTCTTGCGCCGGACCAGGAAGATGAAGAACGGAGCGCCGATCAGCGCGAGCATCACGCCGACCTCGACTTCGGACGGGCGGGCGACCACTCGTCCGGCGATGTCGGCGAACAGGATCAGGATCGCTCCGAGCAGGGCCGAGTACGGCAGGATCCAGCGGTAGTCGGGGCCGGTGAACGCGCGCGCGACGTGCGGCACCACGAGCCCCAGGAACCCGATCGGCCCGCACGCGGCGACGGCCCCGCCGACCAGCAGCGTGATGGCGAAGATGCCCAGCGAACGCGTCCGGCTGACGTTCACGCCCAGCGACTTCGCCACGTCCTCGCCCAGCGACATGGCGTTGAGCCCCGGCGCGTTGAACGCGGCGATGAGCAGGCCGGCCAGCAGGAACGGCAGCACCTGCGTCAGCACCGTCAGGTCGCGGCCGGCGATGGCGCCGACCTGCCAGAACCGGAACGCGTCGAGCGACTGCTGGTCGAGCAGCACGATCGCCGACACCAGGCCGTTCATCAGCGCGGAGACCGCGGCACCGGCCAGCGCCAGCGTCACCGGAGACGGCCCGCCCCGCCCGGCCGACCCGAGCAGGAACACCAGGACGCTCGCGAGCATCGCGCCGGCGAAGGCGAACCAGATGTAGCCGACCAGCGAGTTGACCCCGAGCAGGAAGATCGAGAGCACGACCGCCAGCGCCGCGCCCTGCGTGACGCCGAGGATGCCGGGATCGGCCAGCGGATTGCGCGTGTGGCCCTGCATGAGAGCGCCACCCACACCGAGTGCGATGCCCACCGCGATGCCGAGCAACGTCCGCGGGACCCGCAGCTCGCGGACCACCACGTCGTCCTCGACGCCCGTCGGTGTGAAGAGACCGTGCCACACCCCGGAAAGCGGGATCTCCTTCGAGCCGATCGCGATGCTCGCCAGGCACACGGCGACCAGCACGACCAGCAGGAAGAGCAGGCCGAACGACCTACGACCCACGGCCTACCCTCCTCAACCCAAGACAGGAGAGGTAAGCCTAACCGAACCACCTCGCCGCACCGAGGTCGAGGGCGCCGATTCCGGTCACATCACCGGCCTCACCGGCGGAAGAACGAGCCAAAGAAGATCATCGAACAATATTCAGTCAACCCGTTGTCGGGTCAACCAAAAAGTCGGCAGCAAGAGTGTTCTCGATCTCGTTTGGATAGCACCGTTCCACGATCGGGGCACCGAACGGTAGTTGATCGGTCACTCAAATAGCACGAAGGGGTTCCGGGGAATCTTCCCCGGAACCCCTTCGTGTTTTGCCGAATTTCAGCCCTGCTGGTGGTAGGCGTCGAGCACCTCGGCCGGGATCCGACCGCGGTCCGACACCTTCATGCCCTGCTTGCGGGCCCACTCGCGAATGGCCTGGTTCTGCTCACGATCCGCCGATGCGGGGCGCGCCTTCACGCTGCCGGCCGGACGGCCGGGCCCAAGACGCTTACGGCCACCCGCACGACGTGCACTTCCCACGAAGTCGGCAAGAGCGTCCCGCAGTTTGCCCGCATTGCCCGAGGAAAGGTCGATGGTGTAGCTGACACCATCCAGTCCGAACTCGACGGTCTCCTCAGCGGTGGAACCGTCCAGATCGTCGACGAGGGTCACCGTGACCTTCTGCGCCATGCGTATCCTCCTGGACCCCGAATGCGCGGTCACCCGCGTCGCCAACTAAAGCCTTCTGCGAGGCAGGTTAGCGCACGGGTGCCGCATTGCACCTATCGACATCCGGAAAGTTACTCATTCAGGGCGAACGAGCGGGAACAAGATGGTCTCCCGGATACCCAGACCGGTGAGCGCCATCAGCAGCCGATCGATACCCATTCCGACACCACCACTCGGTGGCATTCCGTACTCCAGTGATCGCAGAAAGTCTTCGTCGATCGGCATGGCCTCGTGGTCACCGGCGGCCCCAAGACGCGCCTGTGCTTCCAGGCGTTCCCGCTCGATGACCGGGTCGACCAGTTCGGAGTAACCGGTGCCGAGTTCGAATCCGCGCACGTACAGATCCCACTTTTCGGCCACCCCCGGCTTGCTGCGGTGCTGCCTGGTCAGGGGGGACGTCTCGATGGGGTAGTCCCGCACGAACGTCGGCGCGTGGAGCGTGTCGCACACCAGGTGCTCCCACAGCTCCTCGACCAGCTTGCCGTGCCCGAACTTCGGGTTCACCTCGAGTTCGTGGCGGTCACAAAGCTTGCGCAGCGTCTCGGCGGGCGTCTCGGGGGTGATTTCCTCACCAACAGCTCCGGACAACGACTCGTAGATGCTCAGCGTCGTCCATTCACCCGAGAGGTCGTACTCGCTGCCGTCCGCCAGCGTGACGATCTGAGAACCCGTCACGGCTTCCGCCGCTTCCTGGATCAGCTCGCGCGTCAGTACCGCGTTCGAGTCGTACGTGGCGTAGGCCTCGTAGTACTCCAGCATCGAAAACTCGGGCGAATGCGACGAGTCCACACCCTCGTTGCGGAAGTTGCGGTTGATCTCGAAGACCTTCTCGATGCCACCGACGACGCAGCGCTTCAAGTACAGCTCCGGCGCGATGCGCAGGAACAGGTCGATGTCGAGCGCGTTCGAGTGCGTGATGAACGGACGCGCGGACGCACCACCCTGCAGCGTCTGCAACATCGGCGTCTCGACTTCGAGGAATCCGCGCCGGTGGAACGACTCGCGCAGAGAACGAACGACGTTCGCACGGGTCCGAACAGTGTCACGCGCCATCGGCCTGAGGATCAGGTCGACGTATCGCTGACGAATACGGGTTTCCTCGCCGAGTTCCTTGTGCGCTACCGGCAACGGACGCAGCGACTTCGACGTCAGCTGCCACCCGTCGGCCATCACGGAAAGCTCGCCACGACGTGAGCTGATGACCTCACCGCTCACGAAAACGTGGTCGCCGAGGTCGACGTCGGTCTTCCACTCGGAAAGCGCTTCTTCACCGACACCGGCGAGGCTGAGCATCGCCTGCAGTTCGGTGCCGTCGCCTTCGCGCAACGTCGCGAAGCACAGCTTTCCGGTGTTACGCATGAACATCACGCGTCCGGTGACGCCGACCTGCTGCCCGGTCTGGGTGTCGGGTTCCAGTTCGGGATGCGCGTCGCGAATCTCGCGCAACGTGTGCGTGCGCGCGACTTCGACGGGATAGGGCTCCTTACCGGAAGCGAGCAGCCGCGCACGCTTCTCCCGGCGCACGCGCATCTGCTCTGGCAGGTCTTCTTCGCTGGTCACGAGGTTTTGCTTCGGCTGCTCACTCACGCGGAGAAGGGTACGGAAAGGCGGGAAGGCAAAGCGAACCGGATACCCCTGTGGATCCGCGACGGCCTAAGTTGGACGGATGGATCTACACGCGAGGCGAGCGGACTCGTTCGGCGCGCAGGCCGGGGCCTACGCCGAACACCGGCCTGACTATCCCGTGGCGGCGATCCGGTGGGCCCTGGAGCCACTAGGCACGTCGGAGCGGCTGGACGTGCTCGACCTCGCCGCCGGCACCGGCAAACTGACCTCGGGCCTGGTCGCCGAGGGACACCGCGTAACAGCCGTGGAGCCCAACGAGCAGATGCTGTCCGAGCTGGTGCGCCGCGTTCACGACGTGCGCGCGCTGCCCGGCCACGCCGAGCACATCCCGGTTCCGGACAGCACCGTCGACGCCGTGTTCGTCGGCACCGCGTTCCACTGGTTCGACCAGGAGAAGGCGCTGCCGGAGATCGCCCGCGTGCTGCGGCCCGGCGGCGTGCTGGCAGCCCTGTGGGTCGAGACCGTCCCGGACGTCGAATGGGTGAGCGAGCTCGAACAGCTCTCGGCGAGCAGCGTCGAGTCCCGGCGCGGCGACCCGACGGAGATCATGGCGCACCCGTCGTTCGGGCCGGTGGAGCGCAACGTCTTCCCGCACACGCAGCGCAGGGACTCGCCGGAGGCGCTCATCGCCACGACGAACACGTACTCGCGCATGATCGTGATCGACGAGGAGGAGCGGGCCGCGATCAACGAGAAGATGCTCGCTTTCCTCCGCCAGCGCCCGGAGACGTCGAACGGGCCGTTCGACGTCCCCCTGCGCTCGGAGGTCTACCGGATGGTGCGCGTCAGCGAGTAGCGGGCATGTTGCGCTCGAACACCATGCGCAGGCCCAGCAGGGTGAGGTCGGGCACGTGGTGCGCGATCGTCGAGGACTCGGAGACCACCAGAGGGGCGAGCCCGCCCGTGGCGATTACCGTCACGGGACCGGGGTCGGTCTGCTGGAGCTCCTCGGTGATCTTGCGCACCAGTCCGTCCACCTGGCCGACGAATCCGTAGACGATGCCGGACTGCAGGCACTCCACGGTGTTCTTGCCGATCACGTTGCGGGGCCTGACCAGCTCGACCTTGCGGAGCTGGGCGGCGCGGGAGGCGAGGGCGTCGACCGAGATCTCGATGCCCGGTGCCAGCGCGCCGCCGAGGAACTCGCCGCGCGACGAGATCACGTCGAGGTTCGTGGACGTGCCGAAGTCGACCACGATGCACGAGGTCGCGTAGAGGTGGTGGGCGGCCAGCGTGTTGATCACGCGGTCCGAGCCCACCTCCTTCGGGTTGTCGACGAGCAGCGGGACACCGGTCTTCACACCCGGCTCCACCAGGATCTTCGGCACCGCGTCGTAGTAGCGGCCGAGCATGACCCGCAGCTCGCGCAGCACCGCGGGCACGGTGGACAGCGCGGAGATCCCGGTGATCTTGTCGGCGTACTCGCCGAGCAGGCCGCGCATGGTCAGCGCGAGCTCGTCGGCGGTCATCCTGGCGTCGGTGCGCATCCGCCAGTCGCGCACGAGCGGGGCCGAGTCGCCGACCCCGTCGTACAGACCGAGCACGATGTTGGTGTTGCCGACGTCGATGGCGAGCAGCACGTTGCGTTTCCTTAGTTCTCGGCCTGGATCAACGCGTCCAGCGCTGTCGCTTCCACGGTCTCAGAAGAAGGCGCGCTCGTGGAGCCGTTCACCAGACCGGACCCCTCCGGGGCGTGCGCGGGGTCGCTGCCGAGGTCGACGACCTTGTTGTCAGCGTCCACGAACACGACCCGCGGCTGGTAGGCGCGCGACTCCGCGTCGTCCATCTGCCCGTACGCGATCAGGATCACGATGTCGCCGGGGTGCACGAGGTGCGCCGCGGCGCCGTTGATGCCCAGCACGCCGGTGCCGCGCTCGCCGGGGATGACGTAGGTCTCCAGGCGCGCGCCGTTGGTGACGTCGACGATGGCGACCTGTTCGCCCGCCAGCAGGTCGGCGGCCTCCATCAGGTCCTCGTCCACCGTCACCGAGCCGACGTAGTGCAGGTCGGCCTGCGTCACGGTGGCGCGGTGGATCTTGGACTTCAGCATCGTGCGGAACATGTCATTCCCCCTTTTCGTCGCCTTCGCCGAGCAACACCGCGATGTTGTCGATCAGGCGGGTGGCACCGACGCGGGCCGCGACCAGCAACCGGGCGTCGCCGTTCTCCGGTGCGGGACCGAGGTCGACCCCGCGCAGCTCCAGGTAGTCCACTTCGACCTCGGGCGTCTGCGCCAGCACGTCGTGCGCGGCCTTGAGCACCGCGTCCGCCCCCTGCGACGACACGTGCGCGCCGGCGGTGAGCGCGGCCGACAGCGTCACGGCGTGGTGGCGCTGTTCCGGGCTCAGGTAGGCGTTGCGCGACGACAGCGCGAGGCCGTCGTGCTCGCGGACGGTCGGCACGCCGACGACGTCGAGCGGGAAGTTGAGGTCGCGCGCCATCTTGTGGATGAGCTGCAGCTGCTGGTAGTCCTTCTGCCCGAACACCGCGTACGTGGGCTGCACGATGTTGAACAGCTTCGACACGACGGTGAGCACGCCCTCGAAGTGGCCGGGTCGGACAGCACCCTCGAGCTCGGCGCCCAGCGGGCCGGGATGCACGGTGACCTGCGCGCCCTCGGGGTACATGTCCTCCACGGACGGCGCGAAGACGATGCCCGCCCGCTCCGCGCGGCAGATGTCCACATCGGACTCGAACTGGCGCGGGTACTTCGCGAGGTCCTCGTTCGGCCCGAACTGCAACGGGTTCACGAAGATCGACACGACGACCACCGTGTTCTGCATGACCTGCGCCTCGCGGATCAGCTGCCGGTGGCCCGCGTGCAGCGCGCCCATCGTGGGCACCAGCGCGACGTTGCGTCCGGCGTTGCGCAGCGCCCTGATCACCCTGTTGAGGCGAGCCGGGTCGCGGTGCACCGTGACGTCGTCCGGGCGGTAGTCGTCCTTGGTCAGTGGCTTCGTCACGTCAGTCCTCAAGAGTGGTGCGAACGTCGTTGGCCGCGTCGGGCTTGAGCAGCCCGGAGTCCTCGGCCCGCTCGGCGGTGCGGCGGGCGAGCACGCGGTAGCTGGGAAGGATCTCGGGTGCCTGTCGCGCGAGCACGTCGAGGTGCTTGCGCAAGGTACCCGTGTCGCCCCGGGCGACCGGACCGGTCAGGGCACGGTCGCCGTGGCGCAGCGCGTTGTCGAGCGCGGCGGACAGCAACGGGCCGAGCAGGCGCTCGGCGTTGGCGATTCCGGAGCCGGTGAGCAGGTCCGCGGCGTCACGGACCAGCGTGATCAGGTGGTTGGCGCCGTGGGCCAGCGCCGAGTGGTAGAGCGGGCGGACGGACTCGGGGACCCTGACCGGTTCCGCGTCCATCTCGACGACCAGCGCCTCGCCGACGCTCCAGGCCACCTCGTCGCCGTCCGCGGCCGTGACGCCGACGCACGCGGCGCTCATCCGCTGCAGATCCTCCGGGCGCCCGGTGAACGTCATGACGGGGTGCAGCGCGAGCGTGAGCGCGCCCAGCCCGGCAGCGGGTTCGAGCACCTGCACGCCCATCGCGCCGCTGGTGTGCACGACGATCTGGCCGGCGCGCAGCGACTCGGTGGCCACGAGGCCCTTGACCAGGCCTTCCAGCTCGTCGTCCGGCACGGCCAGCAGCACCAGGTCGGCGTGCGCGGCGACCTCGGTGGGGTCGGCGATCGGGACGCCGGGCAACAACTCGTCCGCGCGGTTGCGGGAGACCTGCGAGACGGCGGAAACGCCGGTCACCACGTGGCCCGCCCTGGCCAGCGCGGCGCCCAGCACGGAACCGACGCGGCCTGCCGAGATGACACCGACGGCGAGCCTCGCCGGACGTGGGGTCGCGTCCATGCGACTAACTCCTTCTGACGTTCCAGGCCCTGGTGCGGGTACCGGACGACGCCGCCGAGGGTAGCTCCGCCGAGTGCCCGTGCACCCGCTCGGTGACCGGATTCACCGGCGGGCGGCGGTCCTGGCGGCGTGCAGCGAGTCGAGCAGCACCCCGTGGCGTTGCTCGGCGCTCTGGCCAGCCGTTCCCTGCTCGATGCGGTGCCGCAGGAAGGCCAGTTCGGTGACGGCGATCTGGTAGCTCTTCACGGCCTTGACCGACGCCTCACCCGACTTGCGCTTGACCGCCCGCAGCCAGTTCCGGCGGCCGTTGAGACTGGCCAGCAGGGCTACCTCGCTGTTGGCGATCCACCGGTTCTGCGCCATCGCGGCGAGCTGCCCGGCGACGATCCGCTGTTCGCGTCTGCGCTGCCACACCACGATCGCGACAGCGCCGGCGAACACCGGGACCATGATCAGGAAGTACAGGTTGATGAAGGCCGAACCGGTGCCGACGGTGGTCGAGAAGTTCCACAGCGAGTGCAGCCCCACGGCCGTGAGGTAGCCACCGATCGGCGCGATGACACGGACCGTGGCGTTGCCGGTGGTCGCCGCTATGCCGACACCGATGCCCGTCATGGCCGTGAACAGCGGATGCGCGAACGGCGAGAGCACCCCGCGCAACACGAACAGCGCGATCACGCCGCCGCTCATGTCGCCGAGACCGTTCTCCAGGAAGACCCGGCCGAAGTACCAGATGTTCTCGGTGAACGCGAAGCCCGCGGCCGTGATGCCGGCGTAGACCATGCCGTCCACGACCCCGTCGAACTCGTGGCGGCGGCGGAGGAACACGGCGATGAGGAACGCGGCCTTGGTGGCCTCCTCGACGATCGGCGCCCCGACGACGGCCGTGAACGTCGTGCCGTCGTCGGTCAGCAGGTCGCCCAGCACCCTGGACGTCTGGTTGAACGCGAGCGAGCTGATGGTCGCGCCGCACGAGCCCCAGACGAACGCGAAGAGCAGCATCTTCGCCGGTTCCGGTTCCCACCGGTCGATCCAGAGGAACGCGCTCACCACGAACGCGACGGGGATCAGCGCCGCGGCGGCACCGACCAGCAGCGGCTCGATGCCGATGCTCGACGTGCCCAGTGCGAACAGCACGAGCCCGGCCGCGGCGAGCGCGATCAGCGCCACGACGGGGAACAGGACGGTCCAGCGGCGCTGCTCGATGCGCTTCTTCGTCGGCGTCGGCATGGGGTCGGCGTCGGTCACGGGAAATGACCTTAGATGCACACTTGTCCGATGTTCGACTGGGAAGCCGCTTGGCACGCCGCGTTGTACGGTCCCGGTGGCTTCTTCGCCCGCGGCGAGAAGCCGTCCGCGCACTTCCGGACGGCTCCGCTGGTCGGTCCGGAGCTCGCGGAGGCCCTGCTGACGTTGCTGTCGCGGGTGGACGCCGCGCTCGGATTTCCCCCGGTCGTGGACTTCGTGGACGTGGGTGCGGGAGGGGGCGAGCTGGCGTTCGCGGTGCGCTCGCTGGCGTCCGCGTCGCTGGCGTCCGGGCCGCTGGCGTCCGGGCCGCTGGCGTCCGGGTCGCTCACGTCCGGGTCGCTCACGTCCGGGTCGCTCACGTCCGGGTCGCAGGCATCCGGCCCGCAGGCATCCGGCTCGCAGGAGTCCGGGTCGCAGGAGTCCGGCTCGCAGGAGTCCGCGTCGCTGGCGGCGCGGCTTCGGGTGACCGCGGTCGAGGTCGGTCCTCCCGTTGAGCTGCCTGGGGTTCGGTGGACCTCGTCCGTGCCCCCGTGCGTCGGGCTGCTGGTCGGGCACGAGTGGCTCGACGCGATCCCCTGCCCGGTGGTGACCGGGCCTTCCGCCGACCCGTGGATCACCCGGTGGTGGCCAGCGCTTGCCGATGGCGCCCTGGCCGAGGTCGGGGCACCCCGGGACGAGGCTTGGGCGGCGGCGGTGTCGTCGGTGCGGGGCGCGGCGTTGGCGATCGACTACGGGCACCTCGTGTCGTCGCGGCGGTTCACGCTGACCGGGTACCGGGGCGGGCAGCAGGTGGAGCCCGTGTTCGACGGGTCCTGCGACATCACGGCGCACGTCGCGTTCGACGCGTGCGCTGCGGCGGCCGGTGGGGACTTCGTGCTGGTGTCGCAGCGGGATGCCTTGCGCGCCTTGGGGTTGAGCGGTGCTGTTGGTGGTTCCGGGTGGGACTGGCTGGAGTCGGCCGCGCGGGCCGGGCGGATCGCCGAGCTGCGTGACCCGTCTGGGCTTGGTGGCTTCGGGTGGCTGCTGCACGGCAATGGGGTCGCGGTGGCGGACCTGCTGCCGGAGCTGCCGCCCTGGCGTCCGAATCCCGCCAGCTTTTCCACCGGCTGACGACGATCGTCGTCTTCATGCGAATCCACACCGTGTCGCCGTCCGACTCGTTCTCCGACCCCGGCCGTGAGTACCGCGCCTCCGAGCCCGGCGTGCCGTTGCGCTGCTGTCTGCGGAAGTCACTGGAGGCTGAGCCGGTGTGGCTGTTCCGCTACTCGCCTTCGTCCGGGAAGGGCCCGTACGCCGAGGTCGGCCCGGTCTTCACGCACGTGGACTGCCCGGAGGCGCCTTTGTTGGATCGTCTTCCTGTTGAATTGTTGAACAATCCTCGGATCCTACGTTCCTACAACGCCGCAGGTCAGATCGTCGACGGCGAGGTGGCGGAGCCGGGATCGTTCGATCGTGTGATTGCGGGATTGTTGAACGATCCTGCAATCGAGTCGGTGCAAGTCCGCAGCGTGTCGCACGGCTGCTTCTTCTTCGCGGTCACCAGGGCATGAGTCGGATGCCTGAGCGGCCGACGCCTGACTGACCGATTCGACGCCCATCGGGATCAGAATGTTCGTGCACAAGCGGCCCGCACATTCATCCGCCGATCACCCATGGGGAGAAGACACGATGCCCAAGTGGATCGCTTTAGGCGCCGCAATCTGCTGCACCGCACTTGCGCTCTTCCTCCCGTGGGCCCGCTACGGCGACACAGACGTCTCGCTCTACCGCTTTCCCGCCTGGTACGTCTACGTCGCCGCCGCGCTGGCCATGCATGGCTGCGTCCCGCTCCGCTCGACCATCGGCCGCATCGCCGGCGCTGTCGCCTCCCTCACCGCGGCGACCACCGCCGTCCTCCTGCTCGTCAACCCCGGCTGGGCCGACTTCCCGTTCGGCGGCGCGGACTCCCCGGTTCCGGCCGTCGCGGCCGGCTCGTCGGCCGGGGCACTTCTCGCGCTGGCAGGCGTCCTGACCAACGCCGCCGCCCTGGCTCTGCCACCCCGAACTGCGTGAGCTTCGCCGGTGCCGACATGACACGATTGCCGGCGTGAGCGAGCAGATCACCGTCGGCGTAGGCGCAGGCGCCCGCTACCTGGGTGTCGACCGCGTGATCGACCTGGGCCCACTGCACCCGTCGGCCCACGGCGCCTACCGCCTGCGCCTGACCGTCACGCCGGACCTCGTGATCACCGCCGCCGAACCGCTGGTGGGCCACCTCCACCGCGGCGCCGAGAAGCTCTTCGAAGTACGCGACTACCGGCAGGTCCTGACGCTCGCCAACCGCCACGACTGGCTTTCGGCTTTCTGCAACGAACTCGCTGTCGCACTGGCCGTTGAACGCATGACGGGCATGGACGTCCCGGCCCGCGCGCAATGGTTGCGAGCTCTACTGTGCGAACTGAACCGCCTGATGGCGCACATGGTCTTCCTGACCCCGTTGTCCCCCAACGCCGCCACGTACCGCGAGGGCGTGCAGGCACTGATGGAAGAGGCGTCAGGCGGACGCATCCACTTCATGTTCAACAGGATCGGCGGCCTGCGCGAGGACGTCCCGGCCGGCTGGACCGAGCGGGTCGCCGCCTTCCTGTCCACTGTGGATACAAAAACGCTGACCATCGATTTCGGTGCACTCGAAGGACTCGGAGTGCTGCCGCACGAGGACGCGCTGGCGTACGGGGTCACCGGGCCCATCGGGCGGGCCAGCGGAGTGGACTTCGACCTGCGCCGTGACGACCCGCTGCCTGCTTACAAGGCGTTGGACTTCTCCCCCGTGGTGCGGACCGAGGGCGATGCGGCGGCGCGGGTCCGGTGTCTTCTCGACGAGGTCCAGAAGTCGGTGGAGCTGGCGCGCGCGTGCCTGGAGCAGTTGCCGCAGGGGCCGGTGAACGTCCGGCTGCCCAAGGCCATCAAGGCACCCGAGGGTTCCGTCTACACGCGCGTCGAGGCGCCGCTGGGCACTTCGGGCGTGCACCTGTCGTCGCGCGGCGAGAAGACGCCGTGGCGGCTCAAGCTCCGCACGCCGTCGTTCAACAACGTTCAGGCGCTGTCCGCGCTTCTGCCCGGCACGAAGGTGGACGACCTGCCGGCCGTGCTGAGCTCGTTCGCCGTCGTCGTCGGCGACATCGACAAGTAGCCGCCGGCCCTAGTCCTCGCGCCGGCGCCGGCGACGAGGTGCGTCGCCTCCGCCCAGCGACGCCAGCAGTTCGCTCACCGACTTGCCGTCCGCATGCGCGCCCGACGCGTCTTCCGGCGCGGCGCGGCGGCCCGTCGAGACCGCGGGCAGGCGCGTGGACGAGTCCTCGGCGACCCGGCGGCCGGAGACCGGGGCCTCCTCGGCAGGGGAACGCCGGGGCGAGACCGCCGGGAGCCTGGCCGACGACTGCTCGGCGGCGGAACGGCGGCCTGCCGGGGGCAGTGACACCAGCGAGTCCTCGGAGGCGGTGCGGCGGGGTGTCCGCTCGTCGGAGCGGCGGCCGGGGGCCGGGGCGTCCGGCTTCAGGGTCTCCCACGAGCCGCTGTCCTGCACCGGAGCCGGAGTCTGAGCCGGGCGGTCGTCCGCCCGGCGGCGGCCTCCGCCGGCCGCCAGGGCCTTCGGGTCGATCATCTCGGTGCGCTCGGCGACGCGGGAACGTGGTTCGGGCTTGCGGGTCTCGACCGACTTCGCGACTGCCGCGGGGGCCTTCGGGGGCTGCTCCGGGCGCGACAACGCCTCGGTGCGGGCCGGGGGCTGCGGCGGGCGCTGCACCCGTTCGGTGCGGTGGACCTGCGCCTGCACCGGCTGGGCCTTCACGGTGGGGGGCGGCGGGGCCTTCTGGGGAGCCGGGGTGGCGCCGCTGAGCCTGGCCGAGACGGCGGCCGCCGCCGAGGCGGGGCGGGGCTGCGGCCTGGCCGGTTCCTGCTTCGCGGCCTTCAGCGGCTCGCGGCGGACCACGGCGGGCTGCGGGCGGGGCGAGTTCCTGGCCGGGTCCGGGCGCACGGGCTCGGGGCGCGCCTGCTCGCGGCGCGGGGGCTGCATCTTGGCGTCGTGGGCCACGCGCTCGATCAGTTCGGTGCGCTCGGACGGCTTCTCCGAGGTGACGGACGACGTCGCGGTGATCATCGGCTTGGCGTTGATGACGCGCTGTTCGGGCGCCGCCGCCAGCCGTGCCGCTTCCGAGCCGATCGAACGCAGGCGGGTCGACTCGGCGCGCAGGGCCACGCGTTCGACGAGGACGTCGCCGCCGAGCAGGGCCTGGAGGTTGTCGCGCAGCGCGTGCAGATCGGCGCGCAGGGCCTCGATGTCCGCGCGCGACTCTTCCTCGATGCGCTTGCGGGTCTCCGACTCGATCTCGAGCTCGTACTCGCGGCGGGCGGCGACCTCGCGCTCCAGTTCCAGTTCGTAGACGGACTGGAGATCGGCCACCTCGTCGTCACGTTCCGTGACCTGCCTGCGGTACCTCGCAGCGAGGAAGGCACCCACCAGAGCCGCCCACAACGCGGCCACCACGGCCAGACGCAGCATGCGGGCGCTGTCACTCAGCACGAGCACCGCCGCGGCCACGAGGGCGAGCGCCAATGCCGCTACCAACAGCAATCGCCCTGAGCCACGACCGTGATCATCTCGCTCGTCGTCGGTCGACGCGCCTCGCCCGGTCATGCGCACTACGGTACCGCGTAGTTATGTGACTGAGACCTATGGCCGGGTATCTAATCCTTCCCGGAACCCTCTTCCGGCGTCTTGCAGCAAAGCTCCAGCCAGAGCGCCGCAGCCGTCAGCGCGACCGCCGCGATCACCCCGACAACGGCCGCCACCAGGTCGTTCGAGGCCGCGGGGAACGAGTCGCGAACGGGCAGGACGAAGATCAGCAAACCGCTCCAGGCACCGAACATCAGAGCGCCCAGAACGGACGAGGCCTTCGCCAGCACGACCGCTCGGGCGGCGGTCAGCGGCTGCACCGGACGCGCGCCCCGCCGGCGCTGGATCCTGGCCCGCAACGAGAACCCGAAGACCGCCTCCACGACCGCGATGACGAACAGCGTCGACCCGGCCAGCAGAGGCAACGGCGGCAACGAGTCGTACGTGAGCCGCAGCAGCAGATGCGCGAGCAGACCGCCGATGATCGCAACGGCCGCAAGGTCGCGGGGACGGGTGAACTTCACGCTTCCATCCAACCCGAAAGCACGAGATCGTCGCGCCGCCGCACGCCCTCGGCCGAAAACTCCAGGCTCGCAACGGGTCCGTGGCCCGCCAGCACCGCGTCCGGCTCCACGTCGAGCCACGGAATGAGAACTGTTGCGCGCTCAAACGCCCCAGGATGCGGCAGCAGCAGGTCCGGGTGGTCCGAAGTCACCCCGTCCACCGAAACCACGTCCACGTCCAACGTGCGGGGGCCCCAGCGCTTCTCCCGCACGCGTCCGGCGGCGTTCTCCAGCGCCTGACCGCGCCGCAGCCAGCCCCACTCGTCCACGTCGTCCGAGGAGACGATCACGATGGCGTTCAGGAAGTCCGGCTGGTCCTCGACGCCCCACGCCGCCGTCTCGTACACCGGCGACACAGCGACGACGAACGGCCGCAGCCCGTCCACGACGGACTGCAGGAACGCGAACCGGTCGCCGACGTTCGAGCCGATCGAGAGGACCGCGCGGCTCACCGGGCTTCCTTGGGCAGCGGCGCGGCCAACCGGCGCGACCGGCGGATCGTCACCGACACGTCGGCGAACGTCAGCGGGATCGGCGCGGACGGCTTGTGCAGCGTCACCTCGACCGCGTGCAGCCGTGAGTCCGCCATCGCGGCGTCGGCGATCCGGCCGGCCACGGTCTCGATGAGATCGCACGGCTCGCCACCGATGATGCCCGCGGCCATCTCGGCCAGTTCGCCGTAGTGGTAGGTCTCTTTCAGGTCGTCCGTGCGGGCCGCCGCGCTCAGGTCCAGCCAGAGCGTGACGTCCACGACGAACTCCTGCCCGTCGCGCTTCTCGTGCTCGAACACCCCGTGGTTGCCGCGCACCCGCAGGCCCGTCAACGTGATCCGGTCAGCCATGTCCCCGCCTCCACGCAGCGGCGACGGCGACCGCGTCCAGCGTCCGGTCGACGTCGTGCACCCGCACACCCCACGCTCCGTTGAACGCGGCCAGAGCGGACACCGCCGCGGTCGCGTCCTCCCTGCCGTCCGGTGGACGGTTGCCGAGCAACGTGCCGAGGAAGCGTTTGCGCGACGCCCCCACCAGCACCGGGAAGCCCAGCTCGACCAGTTCGTCCAGGCGCTGCAACAACTCCCAGTTGTGGTCGCCGAGCTTCGCGAACCCCAGCCCCGGATCGAGCACGATCGACGACTCCGCGACACCGGCGGCCAGCGCGGCCTCGACGCGCTCCAGCAACTCCGTGCGAACGTCCGTCACCACGTCGTCGTACGCCGCCAGCGTGTCCATCTCCGTGCTGTGCCCACGCCAGTGCATGAGCACGTACGGAACTCCGGCCGCGGCGACGACGGCGGCCATCCCTGGATCGGCCAGGCCACCGGACACGTCGTTCACGATCGACGCACCTGCCTCCAACGCTGCCGCGGCAACGGAAGCGCGCATGGTGTCCACACTGACCGGCACGCCCTCACCGGTCAGGGCCCTGATCACCGGCACGATGCGGGCGATCTCCTCGGCCGGCTCGACACGCTCGGCGCCGGGCCGGGTCGACTCGCCACCCACGTCGATCATGTCCGCACCGCGCTCGAACATCTCGACGCCGTGCGCGACCGCGTCCCGCCGGTCGATGTAGCGGCCGCCGTCGGAGAACGAATCGGGCGTCACGTTCAGCACGCCCATCACGACACAGCGGCCGGGACGAGGCAGACCGTTCACCTCGACCGGCCCCTGATCAGTTCGATCGCTTCCGCCCGTGAGGACGCGGACGTGCGCAGCAACCCCCGCACCGCCGACGTCGTCGTGCGGGAACCGGGCTTGCGCACACCGCGCATGCCCATGCACAGGTGCTCGGCCTCCATCACGACTATCACGCCGCGCGGCTCCAGCTTGCGCACCAGGGCGTCCGCGACCTGCGACGTGAGCCGCTCCTGCACCTGCGGACGCTTCGAGTAGAGGTCGACGAGCCGCGCGAGCTTCGACAACCCCGTCACGCGGCCGTGCTCGTTCGGGATGTACCCGACGTGCGCGACGCCGTGGAACGGCAGCAGGTGGTGCTCGCAGAAGCTGAACATCGGGATGTCCGTGACGAGGACGAGCTCCTCGTGGCTCTCGTCGAACGTCTTCGCGAGGACGCTGTCCGGCTCGGTGTAGAGCCCGGCGAACAACTCCCGGTAGGCACGCGCCACCCGTGCGGGTGTCTCGCGCAGACCCTCCCGGTCCGGATCCTCACCGCACGCGATCAACAGTTCGCGCACCGCAGCCTCCGCGCGCGCATGGTCGAAGACCCGCCGCGCGGAGACGCCGGCCTCCCCGTCGTGGGTGAGGCCGGCGTCTCCGTCGAGCTGGTTCTGCTCGGTCACTGCCGCTCGTCCTGGTCGGGCTGCGCCTTCTTCGGCTCCCAGACGTTGTGCGGCTTGCCGCCGGGCACCGTCGCCGGGGTCCATCCGGGCGGGGCGCCGTAGTTCGGCGGGCCCGCCTGGTTCGCAGGCTGACCGGGCTGGTGGACACCGTTCGACCCGTTGGGCGACGGCAGCGCCTCGGTGGCCGGTGCCGCGGCAGCGGGATCTGCCTGCTGCGGGTCCGGCTCGTCGTCGAGGGTGTCCTCGACGACCGGGGGCCACGGCTCGCCGCGCTCCCTGGCGAGCTCACCAGGGGTCTTGATCGGCGGGATTTCGGACGGCCTGCGGTCACCGAAGTCGTTGAACTGGGTGATGCGCGGCCGCTTCTCGACGCGGGCGAAGATCCGCTCCAGTTCCTTCTGGTGCAGGGTCTCCTTCTCGATCAGCTCGAGCGTGAGGTCGTCGAGGACGTCGCGGTAGGTGACGAGCACCTCGTACGCCTCGGTGTGCGCGGCCTCGATGAGCTTGCGCACCTCCTCGTCGATCTCGTGCGCGACCTCCAGCGAGTAGTCCGCCTGACGACCGGCCGAGCGTCCGAGGAACGGCTCGCCCTGCTCCTGCCCGTACTTCACGGCGCCGAGCTTCGCGCTCATGCCGTACTCGGTGACCATCGCGCGGGCGATCTTCGTCGCCTGCTCGATGTCGTTGGACGCACCCGTCGTGGGCTCGTGGAAGACGAGCTCCTCGGCGGAACGGCCACCCAGTGCGAACACCAGTCGCGCGATCATCTCGGACCTGGTCATCAGGTCCTTGTCCTCTTCCGGCACCGACAGGGTGTGACCACCCGTGCGGCCGCGGGCGAGGATCGTGACCTTGTAGACCGGGTCGATGTCCGGCATCGCCCACGCGGCCAGGGCATGCCCGGCCTCGTGGTACGCGGTGATCTTCTTCTCCTTCTCGGAGATGATCCGGCTCTTGCGGGCCGGACCGCCGATCACTCGGTCCACGGACTCCTCGAGCGCCGCACCGTCGATGGTGTGGCCGTTGTGCCGCGCGGTGAGCAGCGCGGCCTCGTTGATGACGTTCGCGAGGTCGGCGCCGGAGAACCCGACGGTGCGCTTCGCGAGGCCGTCGAGGTCCGCGTCCGCGGCCAGCGGCTTGCCCTTCGAGTGCACCCGGAGGATCTGCTTGCGGCCCTTCAGGTCCGGTACGGACACCGGGATCTGACGGTCGAAGCGGCCGGGGCGCAGCAGGGCGGGGTCGAGGATGTCGGGACGGTTCGTCGCCGCGATCAGGATGATCCCGCCGCGCGAGTCGAAGCCGTCCATCTCGACGAGCAACTGGTTGAGGGTCTGCTCGCGCTCGTCGTGACCGCCGCCCATACCCGCGCCGCGGTGGCGGCCCACCGCGTCGATCTCGTCGACGAAGACGATGCACGGCGCGTTCTGCTTGGCCTGTTCGAACAGGTCACGCACACGCGAGGCACCGACACCGACGAACATCTCGACGAAGTCCGAACCGGAGATCGAGTAGAACGGCACGCCCGCCTCGCCGGCGACGGCTCGGGCGAGCAGCGTCTTGCCGGTGCCCGGCGGGCCGTAGAGCAGCACGCCCTTCGGGATCTTCGCGCCGAGTGCCTGGTAGCGGCCGGGGTTCTGGAGGAAGTCCTTGATCTCCTCGAGTTCCTCGACGGCCTCCTCGGCACCGGCGACGTCGGCGAACGTGGTCTTGGGCATGTCCTTGGACAACTGCTTGGCCTTGGACTTGCCGAAGTTCATGACGCGGTTGCCGCCGCCCTGGGCGTTGTTCATCATCCACATGAGCAGCAGCAACAACAGGCCGAGCGGCACGAGGTAGATCAAGATCTGCATCAGGATGGACTCCTGGCTGACCTTGGTCTCGACGGTCGGCTTGTTGCCGGCCTGGTCGAGGACGGTGAAGATCTCGTCCGTCGAGCTGGCCGGGAACTGCGTGATCAGGCGGTTGCTGCCCTCGAAGGTGGTGCCGTCGGTGAGGGTGAGTCGGAGCCGCTGCTCCTTGTCCTCGATCGTGGCTTCCTTGACCTTGCCGTCCCGCACCTGTTGGAGTGCTTGGGACGTCTTGACCGGGTGGTAGCCGCGTGCGTCGTCGAAGAGCACGGTGAAGACGAAGTAGAGCAGCAACACCGCAGCGATCCACAGCAGCGGGTTGCGAAGCAGGCGCTTGCGGTCCATGCACTTACGGCCGGCGGGCGGCCTCGACCCTCCCTGACTTGCGCGTCGGGCAGTGGAAGACCCACATACCGCGTCCGACCAGCCTACCGCTCGCTGGCCGGGTACTGAGCAACCAACGGGCGGGGGCGATCCGTGGTTCCCTCAGGTGACCCCCACCACGCATGTTCACGCAGTTTGGTTCATCCGGAACAAATACGGCCGTCCAGACGAGTGACGCAGGTCACGCCATCTCATTACGTTTGCGGGTCACATGTCATCCTCATTCATCCCCCGAGTGTTCTCCCGCCACTCGAAAGAGTGAACACGTGACCGAAGGTAAGTAACTGTATGTCAGCACGTCATACGTCCCCCGGATTGTTCCGGCGGGTGGCCCTCCCCGTGGCCGCCCTGCTCGGGGTGGTCGCGGCGGCGGGCGTCACGGTCGTGGCACTGCGTGCCACCAGCGGTGCCGACTGCTCCGGCGCACTGCCGTTGAAGATCGCCGTCACACCGGCCGCCCTGGATGTGGTGAACGCGGCGGCGCAGGACTACCAGCGATCACAACCGGTCGTGCGCGGCCGGTGCGTCCAGGTCCAGGTCGAGTCGCGCAACGCGGCCGACGTGGCGAACGAGCTCCCCACCGCGCAGATCAACCCCCACTCCCTCTGGATCCCGGACTCCTCGATGTGGGCGGCCGAGGCCCAGCGTCAGGCCGCCGAGACCGGCCCGGAGGCCCCGAAGCTCGACATCAAGCCCTCGCTGGCGTCGAGCCCGCTGGTGATGGCGGGCTCCGAGCAGGCGATGGCCAAGATCGGCTTCCCGATCACCCCCGTCTCGTGGGCCAGGGTCGTGGACCCGAAGGTCCAGATCTCCATGAGCGACCCGACGATGACGTCCGAGGGCCTCGCCTCGCTGTTCGTGATCCGTACTTTGCTGGGTAACCCGGACGGAACGCCCAAGCCCGAGCTGGTCGGCACCCTCCTGCGCGTGGGCCGCAGCGCCGTCCCGTCGGTCCGCGACTCGTTCGGCAAGGTCACCACCGACGCGGAGAAGGCACCGCTCTTCGCCGCCACCGAACAGTCCGTGGTCGCCAACAACCGCTCGGCGAAGGACAACGCCGTCCTGGGCGCCCCGCCCAGGGAGGGCACGCTCTCGTTCGACTACCCGCTGGTCCGGGTCTCCCGCCCGAACGAGACGGAGGGCATCGGCGAGGCAGCGGCCGAGTTCGAGAAGGCCCTGCGCTCCGGCGAGACCTCCAAGCGCTTCGGCGAGGCCGGCTTCCGCACGGTGGGCGGCGCCGCCCCCGCGAAGTGGAGCACCGACGTTGAAGGCGTGCAGGCAGGCGACGTCAAGCTGATCGAGACCCCGGACGCGAACCAGGTCTCCGAACTGCTGCGCACGTGGGGCGCCATCAGCCTGGACATGCGCATGCTGACGGTCATCGACGTCTCCGGCTCGATGATCGAGAAGAGCGGCAACGGCAAGACCCGCGTGGAAGCCGCCACCCAGGCGTCCATGACCGCTCTCTCCATGCTCCCGGACACCACGGCGATCGGCCTGTGGGCGTTCTCCACCGACAAGAAGCCGCCGAACGACTGGATCGAACTGGTCCCGATCGGCCCGCTGGGCGAACCCCTGGCCGGCGTGACCCGCCGCAAGCGCCTGGAGGCAGGCGCCTCCCAGCTGCCAGGCCTCGTAGGCGGCGGCACGGCCCTGAACGACACGACCCTGGCCGCGTACCGCCACGTCCTGAAGGGCTACGACCCGTCGAAGGTCAACTCGGTCGTCCTGATGACCGACGGCCGCAACGACGACATCTCGTCGATCGACACCAACGCGCTGATCGAGACCCTGAAGCGGGAGTCCGACCCCGCGAAGCCCGTCCCGGTCATCATGGTCGGCCTCGGCGACGAGGTGGACATGGAGGCGCTTCGCGCGATCTCCGCCGCCACCGGTGGCAAGGCCTACCAGGCGCCGAACCCGGAGGACATCCGCGGCGTGCTGCTGGACGCCGTGTCGCAGCGGCGGTGCCGTCCGAACTGCTGATTCTCGTGTGACCGCACAGCGCCGGGCTTCCTTCGGGAGGCCCGGCGTTGTCGTTGGCGGGGGTCCCACTGGAACGCGACCGCGCGCACGCAGAGCCACCCTCCGCTGGAACAGGAACCAGCCACCGCAAACAGACCCGCGCGGTGCCACCAGGCACCCGCCAACGCAAAGCAACCACGTACGAAACCTGGCGTGGCGATGCGAAGCGAGCCGTCCGAACCTAGAGCGCCGGGTAGCGGTTCGGGTCCGCTCACGGCGATTGGGGCTTTACCTTGAGTGGGCGGGATGCTCCCCTCATGGGCACGGCCGGGCGCTTTCAGCCCGGCCTTTTCCGGCCGTCAAGCATCCCGCCAGAGGCTCAAGGTCAAGCCCCAATCGCAACCCCGCGCAGTTCCGTCACGACCTGACGGACCACCCTCGCAAGGCGACCTCTCGCGCGCCAGCGCAACCACCCCGCTGGAACGCGACAAACGCCCGCAAGCCGACCCGCACGCCAACGCAAAACGGGGGCGCTGCCAGTCCCGGCAACGCCCCCGCCTCACACAAAAACTCAGCTGGAGTAGACCTTCGGATCCAACGTGCCGATGTACGGCAGATCCCGGTACCGCTCCGCATAGTCCAGCCCGTACCCGACGACGAACTCGTTGGGGATGTCGAAGCCGACGTACTTCACCGGCACCTCGACCTTCACCGCGTCGGGCTTGCGCAGCAACGTGCACACCTGCAGCGACCGGGGCTTGCGCGACTGCAGGTTCTTGAGCAGCCACGACAGGGTCAGTCCCGAGTCGATGATGTCCTCGACGATCACCACGTTGCGGTCGGCGATGTCGCGGTCCAGGTCCTTCAGGATGCGCACCACGCCGGAGGACGACGTGGACGACCCGTAGGACGAAACGGCCATGAATTCGAGCTGCACCGGAACGGGCAGCGCGCGGGCAAGGTCGGCCATGAACATCACGGCGCCCTTGAGCACAGTGATCAGCACGAGGTCGGAGTCACCTTCTGGGTGATCAGCCGCGACCTGCTTGGCGAGTTCGGTGACCTTGTCGCTGATCTCCTGCTCGGTGATGAGCACGGATGCGATGTCGCCGTCGTACACGGACAGGTCCCCTCTGCTTAAGACTGTGGTTCCACAACGAGCCTGCCATGCGCGCGCCGCACGACAAAGCCGCCAGGTAGCCAGACACCGCCCTGACCGCGCCATTCACTCACCAGTGCGTCAACGCGGCGCAGATGCGAATCGGACAGTTCGGGCACGCCTTCGTCGATCAGCCACGCCCTGACCACTCTGCGTCGCAAAGCGGCGGGCAACTCTGCGATGTCGTCGACGGCACAGCAGTCGCCGACGAAGGCTTCCGCGAGAGAGTCGAGTGCGTCACAGTCCTCACGCAACTGAGCCGCCGTGCGCGCCAGCGACGAGGCCACGCCGCCTTGCAGCACGTTCTCCAGCAACGGCAGGACCTCGGTCCTCAACCGCACACGTGTGAACGACGGGTCGAGGTTGTGCGGGTCCTCCCACACCTCGATGCCCTGCTCCGCACACGCCGCACGGGTGACGGCGCGCGACACGCCGAGCAGCGGACGGCCCCACGGCGGGTCGAACGCGCGCATGCCGGCGATCGAGCGAGGGCCGGATCCGCGCCCCAGGCCCAGCAGCACGGTCTCCGCCTGGTCGTCCAGGGTGTGGCCGAGCAGCACGACGCCGGACGACGGCTTCAGGGCCGCGTAGCGGGCTTTGCGGGCCGCGGCCTCGGGCCCGCCGCCACCTTCGACGAAGACCGGCTCCACCCGCGCTACGAGACCAAGCTCCGAGCACTGCCGGGCCGCCTTCAGGGCCACGTCGCCCGATCCCGGCTGCAGCTGGTGGTCCACGACGACCGCGGATGCGCCGGGCACCAGCCGTGCCACGGCGGCGGCCAGGGCGAGCGAGTCCGCGCCGCCGGAGACGGCGACCGTCACGTGCTCCGGCCGCACCTCGTCGAGGAAACGGCGGACCGCCGTCCTGATCTCGGCGACCGGTCCGTTCACGGTGACACGCGGCGCAGCCAGCTCATGGGCTCGGCGATCTCGGCGCGGGTCGGCAACGTGTCGGCGGACGTCCAGATCGTGTTGAAGCCGTCCATGCCGACGCGCTCCACCACGTACTCGGTGAACTCCGCGCCCTCCTCGTATTGCCGCACCTTCGCCTCGACGCCGAGCACCGTGCGCAGGATCCGGTCGAGCAGGCCGCCGCCCTTGCGCCGCGCGCTGAAGCGGGTGCGGATGGTCGACACGGACGGGACCACGGTGGGCCCCACCGCGTCCATCACGTGGTCGGCGTGGCCTTCGAGCAAAGTGGACAGTGCGATCAGCCGGTCCAGGATGGCTTTCTGCTGTGGCGACTGGATGAGCTCTATCAGTCCCATCGGGCCGTCGCCGGCGCGCAGCTTGTTGCGGAAGTCGCGGATCACGTCGGTCAGCGGCGCGCGCTCTTCATCCATTGAGGACAGCAGCGCCGTGACCTGGTCGGAGAAGTACCTGCGCAGCCACGGCACGCCGGTGAACTGCAGCCGGTGCGTGCACTCGTGCAGGCACACCCACATGCGGAAGTCGTCGTCCGGCACGTCCAGGGCCTGTTGCGCGCCAACGATGTTCGGCGCGACGAGCAGCAACCGCCCGGCGAGCTGCTCATTGGGGCTGAACGGGTCGTACTGGCCCAGCACCCGCGAGGACAGGAACGCCAGCACGACGCCCGCCTGCACACCGGCCGTACCGGCGAGGATGCCCGCCATCGGACCTGTCTGGCGCGGCATCGCGGGCGCTGTCAGCGCGGCCAGGCCCTGCGCGGCGGCCGCGACCCACGCCGGCCTGTCCACGACCTCGCCCGGCAGCAGCGGCAGTCCCTGGCCGAGTCCGGTCAGCTCGCGGACGTGCACCTCCGCCCGGGGTGCGAGCTCACGAAGTCTGCCTACGACGTGGTCGGCCTCGTCCTTGCCGATCACGGGGCCCGGCCGGACGAGCCGCACGGCGGTCGAAACCGCCAGCTCCCAGTCCACCGGGCCGAGCTCTGCCTCCGTCGCGCCGTTCACGTTTCCGACGCTACCTGCGCCCGGCCCACTACGAACAGCCACAGCCCCGCAACGCGGCGGCCAGCACGTCCAGTGCGGGCCGCACCTCGGTCTCCGGGTTGCGGTTGCTCGCGGACATGAACGAGAACACGAGCACGCGGCCGTCCACGTCGACGACCATGCCGGCGAGCGCGTTGACGCCGGTGAGCGTGCCGGTCTTGGCCCGCACCCAGCCCTTGCCCGGTGCCGCGGTGCCGTCGTAGCGACCGGCGAGGGTGCCGCTGCCGCCCGCGACCGGCAGTGCCGTCAGCAACGGCCGCAGCTTCGCGGTGCGCGCGTCGTCCAGCGTGGGCTTCGCCGCCGTGGTGAGCACGTCGGTGAGCAGCTTGGGCGGGATCTTGTTCGTCGCGGACAGCCCGCTGCCGTCCACGAAGTTCGCCCCGGTGAGGTCGAAACCGTTCTTGGTGAGCACGTCCCGCACGGCCTTCACGCCGCCCGCGAACGACGGCTCGTTGCCCGTCTTGATCGCGATCTCGCGGGCGATCGCCTCGGTCAGCACGTTGTCCGAGATCTGCATCATGTTGTCGACGAGCTGCTCGATCGGCGCCGACTTGATCTCGCCGAGCACCTGCGCGCCCGCCGGGGCCGTGCCTGCCGTGGCCGCGGGTGCCCCGATGCGCTGTGCGAACGCGTCCGCCGCGGCCTGGGCCGGGCTGCCGGTGCGCGTGCCGTTGATGTTGGTCTGGTCGAGTCGGCCGCCGTCGAGCATGAACGGCACGATCGGCGCGACCGAGCCGCCCGCGATGTCCACCGACTCCCACTGCGGCCCGAGCGGCTCGCCCGTGTACCGGCTGAGGTCGAACTGGACCTTGGTGACCGGGCCCTTGGCCTTGACCTGGCCGACCAGGTCGTCGAGCGTCGCGGCGCCGGGGTAGACCGACCGGCCGGGAGCGCCGGAGATCGTCGGGTCGCCACCGCCGACGATGACCACGGTGCCGGGCTCGGCACCCTGGACGACCTTGGTGGACAACTGGTCGGTCTTGTCGAGGCTCAGCAGCGCCGCGGCGGCCGTGAGGATCTTGAGGCTCGACGCCGGGGTCGCGGGCGTGGTGTCGCCCTGCTGCCACAGCGCGGTGCCGCTGGCAGGGTCGATGACGCTGCCGGTGAGCGTGCCCAGCGCGCTGTTGCCCGCGGGTCCGGCCAGCGCCCGCTTCACACCGGCGGGGGTCGGTGCCGGTGCGCCCGCGGTGACCGCCTTGACCAGCGGCTGGACGTTCGCGGGTGCGGCCGGGGGCCTGGTCTCGATCGCCTCGGCGCCGCCGAACTCCTTGACCGCGTAGATCGTGGCGCCGGCCAGGGCCGCGACGACCAGCAGACTCAGGACCGCGAACAGCGGCTTGCGGCTCTTCCTGGGCTCGTCGGCGAGGCGGTCCTCGGGTTCCTCCTCGTAGCCGGTGACGGGTAGGTCCCGGGGCTCCTGGCGCGGAGGCGGCGGTACCGGACGGGCCGGCTCGGCACGTGGCGGTTCCTGACGCTGCGGTTCCTGACGTGGGGGTGCCTGGCCCTGGAGCTGGTCGACGCGCTTGGTCTGCTCGGGACGCGGCTGCCGGTCGGACCTGACCTGCTGGTCGAACCACGACGGTTCCAGGTGCGGCAGCTGGTCGACGCGCGCCGTCTTGCCGGGAGGCACGGAGAGTTCCGCGGTCCTCTGCTCCGGCCTCGGCACGACACGGGTCTGGTCCTTCTTCGGCTCGACGCGCACCGGGACGGCCCGAGGTTGGCCGACTTCTGGACCAATCGCCCCGTGAGACTTCCCACCGGCGGTGTCACCGGAAGGCCTGCCGGAACCGCCGGAACCGGCCGTTGGCACACCTGGGGCGGCGTGACCCGGCCCGGTGGCGTTCGGGGCGGAACGGATCGGCGACGAGCGCGGCGGCTCCTGAGTGGACGGTGCCGAGAGCACCGCGGCGAGCGGCAGACGCATCGTCGGCTGATCCACGGACGGGCGGTTGACCTGCACCGTTGGCTGTGAGGCGGCAGCGACCGACTCGGCGTCGTCGTCCTCGGTCGGCCACTGGGGGTCGTCCGGCAAGAGAGCCTCCGTCAGCTCGGTACGGGCAATCTCACACCCACCAACCGCCGCTCCGATGAGGGTTGACAAGGCGTCGTGGTCCACACTAGTGGGCGTCACGAATGGGCTACATGAGCGAGGACCAGTGGAGTTCGACGTCCTGATCGAGATCCCCAAGGGCGTGCGCAACAAGTACGAGGTGGACCACAAGAGTGGCCGCATCCGCCTCGACCGCACGTTGTTCACGTCGACGCAGTACCCGGCCGACTACGGGTTCATCGAGAACACCCTGGGTGAGGACGGCGACCCGCTGGACGCCCTCGTCCTCGTCCAGGAACCGACGTTCCCCGGCTGCCTGATCGCCTCCCGCGCGATCGGCATGTTCCGCATGACGGACGAGAAGGGCGGCGACGACAAGGTTCTGTGCGTCCCGGCCTACGACCCTCGCCACGAGCACCTGCGGGACATCCACCACCTGGCGGAGTTCGACCGCCTGGAGATCCAGCACTTCTTCGAGGTCTACAAGGACCTGGAGCCCGGCAAGAGCGTCGAGGGCGCGACCTGGGTGGGCCGCACCGAGGCCGAGGCCGAGATCAAGCGCTCCTACCAGCGTCTGAAGGACGCCGAGGCCAGGGGCGAGACGTTCCACTGAGCACGACGAAAAGAGGGGGCCGCTCGAAGCGACCCCCTCTTTTTCATGTCCTGCCCTAGACCGCGATCGCCTCCGCGTCCGCCACGCGCTCCAGGCCCGACCGGGTCGAGAGCGGCTTCTCGCGCAGGAACCACACGAGCACGAACGCCACGATCATCACGATGCCGCCGGTCAGGAAGACCGTGTCGATCGCGCTGGAGAAGCCGTCGAGGAACGGCTTGGCCAGCACCGGGTCGAGGCCGTTGAGGAACTCGGTGTTGTTGATGTCCACACCGCCCCCGCCCTGCAGCATCTTCGCGAACTCCGGGTTCTGCGCCAGAGCGGCCTTGAAGGCGTCGGTCTGCAACGCGGACCGCAGCCCGGAAGCGATCTTGTCGCCGACCGTGGTGAACAGGATCGACAGGAACACCGCGGTACCGACGGTGCCACCGATCTGGCGGAAGAACGTCGCCGAGGCGGTCGCCACGCCCATGTCACGCGGCTCGGCGTCGTTCTGGATCGCCAGCAGCAGCGTCTGCATGCACTGGCCGAGGCCCGCGCCCATGACGAACATGTAGACCATGACCAGCCAGCTCGGCGTGTCCGTGCCGATGGAGCTGAGCAGGAACAGCGCGATCGTCATCAGGCCGGCGCCGATGATCGGGAACATCTTGTAGCGCCCGGTCTTCGACGTGACCCTGCCCGCGATCGCGGTGGCCGACATGATGCCGAACGTCATCGGCAGCAGCATCAGACCGGCCGTGGTGGGCGTGACGCCCTTGACGATCTGCAGGTACAGCGGGATGGAGACCATGCCGCCGAACATGCCGATGCCGAGCACGAAGTTGATCGCGTTGCCCAGCGAGAAGGTGTGGTTGCGGAACATCCGCATCGGCAGCAGCGCCTCGTCGCCCATGCGGTTCTCGACCCACACGAACGCCACCAGGCCGAGCGCGCCGATCACGTACATGGCGATCGACGTCACCGACGCCCAGCCCCACTCGCGGCCCTGTTCGGCCACGATCAGCAGCGGCACCAGGCCGACCGTCAGCGCGATGGCGCCACCGAAGTCGATGCGGTGGTTCACCCGCTGGTGCGGGATGTTGAGCACGCGGGCGACGACGAACAGCGCGAGCAGCGCGATCGGGACGTTCACGAGGAACACCCAGCGCCAGCCGGTGACACCGAGGAACGTGGGGAGACCGGCGAACACGCCGCCGATGACCGGCCCGAGCACGCTGGCCGAACCGAAGACCGCCATGAAGTAGGCGGAGTACTTGCTGCGCTCCCGCGGCGAGATGATGTCCGCCATGATCGCGAACGCGAGCGACATCAGACCGCCGGCGCCCAGGCCCTGCACGGCGCGGAACGCGGCCAGCTCGTACATCGACGTCGCGATGCCCGCTAGCAGCGAGCCGACCAGGAACAGCGAGATCGCCGCGAGGTACATCGGCTTGCGCCCGTAGATGTCCGACAGCTTGCCGTACAACGGAGTCGTGATGGTCGCGGTGATCAGGTAGGCGGTGGTCGCCCACGCCTGCAGCGTCTGTCCGTGCAGCTGGTCCGCGATGGTCTTCATGGCGCTGGCGACGATCATCTGGTCCAGCGCCGCGAGGAACATGCCCAGCAGCAGGCCGGACAGGATCGTCATGATCTGGCGATGCGTCAGGGAAACCCCTGGCGTGGGTGTCGCACCGGTTGTGGTTGACATTTCTAGTTTTCCCCTCCTGCGCGGGTCCCCATCCCGCGTGCGGTCAAAAGCGCCGGAATCGTGCGCTCGTAGTCCTGGACGAAGCGTTCGAACAGGTCCGCGAAGCCCCTGAAGTCCTCGTCGACCCAGTCCGCGAACACCTGCTCGATCGCCTCGTTGCGCTGCCGGCGCCGGCTCAGGATCAGCTCGCGGCCCGCTTCGGTGACCGCGAGAACGCTGGCCCGGCCGTCCGCCGGATCAGCTCGCCTCTCCACGAGTCCGTCCTTCACGAGCCCGGCCACCTGCCGGCTGATCGTGGACGGATCGGAGAGCACCGCCTCCGCGAGCGCACTCGAGCGGCACTCCCCGAGGCCGGAGAGCGTCGCGAGAAGTACGAAGGCGGACTTGTCCATGCCCTGCTTGGCCATCTGATGGCTGACCTGGGCGTGCATCTTGTTCAGCCGCACCATCGCCATGCCGACTCGGTCCGCGAGCTCGTGCTCGGGATCGACGCCGGTACCGAAGCACCTGCCCGGATCGACCATCTGACACCTCGTTGCTTGTATCACCCAACTAGTTGCTCGGTACAAGCATCCATCTCGGTCCACTGATACGCAAGTGAGTTCCGAGTCTCACTCCACAGCGGAGTGGTACGGACGCGCCGAGTAGTGGTTACCGACGGGTAGCAACTTGGGTTACTCGTCGGTAGCATCGCTCTCATGAGCCAAGACGTGTCGTTCATCGCCGATGCCATGAAGCAGGCGGTGCCTTACGTGAAGAACACGGGCATCGAGTTCGAGGAGGTCTCCGCCAGCCGCATCGTCGCGTCGCTGCCGGACACCCCGACGCTGCACAACCACATCGGCGGGCCGCACGCCGCCATGATGTTCGGCCTCGGCGAGTCCGCGTCCGGTGCCGTCGTGATGGCCGCGTTCGCCGCGCACCTCGGCAAGGCCACGCCGCTGGCCGTCCGCGCGGAGATCGCGTACAAGAAGATCGCGATGGGCCCGTTGCGCGCGGAGGCCGTGCTGGGACGCTCCGCGGACGAGGTGCTGGCCGAACTGGAGTCCGGCACGCGGCCCGAGTTCCCCGTCACGATCACGATCACCAACGCCGAGGGCGTGACCACCGGCGAGATGACCGTCGTCTGGACGCTGAAGCCCGTACGCTGAACTGGGCATCTCCGTATCTCAGTTCGGAATCGCGGTGAACCGATCCGATCCGAATACGTAACCTTGGCCACACCGCTCCGGGCAGGCAGTATTCCGGGTCATGTCGGGGTGGAGAAGTGTGGGCGGAGTCGTGCTGGTCCTGCTCACCGCAGGATGTGCCGCACAGGTGCAGTCGAGGCCCGTTGCGGTGGAGAAGCCGGCCGAGGACGCGCCGGTGACGGCGTCGTCGTCCGCGGTGATCCCGCCCGCCCAGCTGGGCATCAGCGTGGCGTCGATCGTCGACGGCCGTTCCGTGATGCTCTCCGACGGGTCGAAAGCCGAGGTCAGCGGCCTCGCACAGCCGGGGCCGTGCTGGGCTGAGGCCGCCGGCAGCTTTGCCAAGGCGATGCTGCTGAACCAGCAGGTTCGTTACGACCGCGCGACCGGCGCGCTCAGCCTCACGGACGGCACCGACTACGCGTTGCTCGCGCTGGGCAACGGCGCCGGGCGCACCGCGGGCGCGCCGACACCGGGCCAGAAGGAAGCCGAAGGGGCCGCACAGCGCGTCCCGATGGGCCTCTGGGGAGCGCCGTGCGGTGGCAAGGACGCCCTGGAGACCTCCACTCCCCCGCCTCCGCCACCACCGCCGGCCCCGACCACGACGACGAAGCCGCCCGCGCCGCCCAAGCCGAAGCCCGTCTTCTACGCGAGCTGCGACGAGGCACGCTGGGCAGGCGCGGCGCCGCTCTACTGGGGCCGGCCTGGCTACCGCATCGAACTCGACGGGAACCGCAACGGCGTCGCCTGCGAGTCCCGCTACAGCAGCGGGTATCGCTGACCGGCGGGCAATAGCCTCAGCGGCATGAAGCTGGACAGCGCTGCCGTCGACTACACGCCAGGCGAGGCCGGGGCCATCGCGAAGCGGGCGGAGGACCGGGGTTACGACGGGTTCTGGCTCGCCGAGACCAAGCACGACCCGTTCCTCGCGCTGGCCGGCGCCGCCGCGTCGACCGAGCGGATCGAGCTCGGCACGGCGATCGCGGTGGCGTTCGCGCGCAACCCGATGACCGTCGCGACCACGGCCAACGACCTCCAGTTGCTCTCCGGGGGCCGGTTCAACCTCGGGCTGGGTTCGCAGGTGGAAGCCCACATCACCAAGCGCTTCGCCATGCCGTGGGGCAGGCCGGCCGCGCGCATGCGGGAGTTCGTGCTGGCGATCCGCGCCATCTGGCACGCCTGGGAGACCGGCGAGCGGCTGGCGTTCCGCGGCGAGTTCTACCAGCACACGCTGATGACGCCGTTCTTCGATCCCGGCCCGAACCCGCACGGCACCGCGCCGATCTACCTCGCGGGCGTCGGCGGACTGATGACCGAGGTGGCGGGCGAGGTCGCGGACGGCTTCCTGTGCCACAACTTCACGACCGAGCGGTACCTGCGCGAAGTCACGCTGCCCGCGCTCGAACGCGGCCGCGCGAAGGCCGGGAAGACGTTGGAGGGCTTCGAGATCAGCGGCCCGGTGTTCGCCGCGACGAACGACCAGGAGATCGCCGACGTCAAGCGGCAGATCGCTTTCTACGGGTCGACGCCCGCGTACCGGCCGGTGCTGGACCTGCACGGCTGGGGCGCGCTGCACGAGGAGCTGCACCGCATGTCACGGCGGCAGCAGTGGGCGGAGATGAGCGAGCTGATCACGGACGAGGTGCTGGCCGAGTTCTGCGTTCTCGGCACCCCGGAGACCGTCACGGCCGCCCTGCTGGACCGGTACGGCGACGTCGTCACCAGGGTTTCTCCGTCGAGTGCGGTGCTTCAACGCCCGGAGAAGTGACTGAGCCCCTGACGTGCCAGCTCGGCGTGGAACGCGTCGAGCTCGGCGCGCACTCTCGAGACGCCCCTCTTGCGGATCCACCGGCGTCTGCCGACGGTGGCCGCGGTCAGGGCGAAGGGCAGTGCCAGCAGGGTCAGGGCCAGCATCATGATCATGTTGTCTCCTCAAGGGTTGCGAACAAGCAACGACCAATCGAGACATCGCTTACGGTACCGGCTCGAACGCCACCCAGGTGGAGCAAAGTCACCGACAGCAACTCAGTTCTTGACTAATTTTGTTTTCGGTGTGACGCTGGGGCCATGTTCGAAGTGGCGGTGATCGAGGATCCTTCCGCGGCCGAGGTGTCGCTGGACCCGGTGCGGGCGCGACTGCTCGCGGAGCTGGTGGAGCCCGGATCGGCGACGATGCTCGCCGCGAAGGTCGGGCTGCCCAGGCAGAAGGTGAACTACCACCTGCGCACGCTGGAGCAGCACGGCCTGGTGGAGCTCGTCGAGGAACGGCGCAAGGGCAACGTGAACGAGCGCCTGATGCAGGCGACCGCCGCGTCCTACGTCATCTCTCCGATGGCGCTCGCGGCCGTGCAGCCGGACCCGGCGCGGTCACCCGATCGGCTATCCGCCCGATGGCTGCTGGCGGTCTCCGCCAGGCTGGTGCGCGACGTCGGCACGTTGCTCACGGGCGCGACCAAGGCGAAGAAACGGCTCGCGACCTTCGCGCTGGACGGCGAGGTCAGGTTCGCCACGGCGGCGGACCGCGCGGCGTTCGCCGAGGAGCTCGCCGGGTTCATGACGCAGCTGGTCGCCAAGTACCACGACGAACAGGCCGAAGGAGGGCGCCCGCACCGAGTCGTCGTCGCCCTGCACCCCAGCGTGAACGCCAAGGAGGAAGAGTCGTGACGCACGAGTTCGAGATCAGCAAGGAAGTCGAGGTCGACGGAACTCCCGAGCAGGTCTGGGACGCCATCGCGACCGGGCCGGGCATCGACTCGTGGTTCATGGGCCCGCACACCGTCGACGGGCGCCTGGGCGGCCGCATGTCGCTCGACCTGGGCTTCTTCCAGGAAGCCTCGACGATCACGGCGTGGGAGCCCGGCAAGCGCCTTGCCTACGAGGGCGACAAGGGCGAGGACGGCACGTTCCACGCGATGGAGTACCTGATCGAGAGCCGGGAGCAGGGCTCGACCGTGCTCCGGTTCGTGCACAGCGGCATCCTCGCCGACGGCTGGGGCGACGAGTTCGTCGACCAGCAGTCGAAGGGCTGGGACATGTACCTGTTCACGATGGCCGAGTACGTGAAGCACTTCGCGGGCAAGCACGGCGTGTACGTGTTCGCCCAGTGGCCGCCGCAGCCCGAAGGGGCCGACAACTGGCCGGTGCTGCTCAACGCGCTCGGCATCCCCGAAGGCGCGCAGGTCGGCGACAAGGTCACCCTCGAACCGTTCGGCATCCACGGCGTCGTCGACTACCTGGTCGAGCACGACCAGCACAACTTCCTGGGCGTGCGCGGCCCGGAGGGCATCTACCGGTTCCACGGCACCAACGCCGTCGGCCACCACCTGTTCGGTGACGCGACCGGCCAGGCCGAGAAGTGGCAGGCGTTCCTGAATCAGACCGTCGGCGGACAGACCTCGTAGACGTAGTCCGCGTGCCCGTACGGCACCACGTTCCGGTCGCGGCGGATCACCGAGACCCGTCCGCCGCGATCGGCGCAGGACTTCCGGAAACCCTCGTCGGTGTACTCGATCTGGAAGAAGTCGTTGCCGAACGCGTCGGCATACGCGTTGCACTCGTCGCGAGCCTGGCAGTCCTCGGCGATGGCGAAGTCGAAGCCGATCTCCTTCTTGCCCGCGTCACCGAGTTCGGCGGTGTTCTTCTGTGCCACCGCAAGGCCCTGTTCGTGCGCGTACCTGACGAACGCCTTCATGAACTCCTTGGTGGCGTTGAGGTCGAACGCCCCCTCGGCCCTCGTGTAGGAGTCGAGGTTGTCCGGCTCGACGCCCTTGTAGAAGGCCGTCTTGCAGTCCTTGATCCACTTCTTCTGGATCTCGAGGATCCTGTTCCGCTTCTCCCCGGTGGAGATGTCGAGAATGCCCTCGGCCCACTCCGGGTCGATCGCGACCTCACCGTCCGGCTTCGTCACCAGCAGGTCGGCGTGGTTCTTGCGCCACCAGTCGAGCCCGCCCTCCATCGAACTGGGCTGCGTCTGCAACGCGTTGAGGTAACAGATGTTGTAGCGCCGACCGTCGATGATCTTGCTCCGGTCGCGCACGACGATCTTGACCGGCACGTCCGGCTGGTAGGCGCCGCCGAGCTGGTAGTCGAGCTGCCCACCGGCCGGCGGCAACTCGCGCGGCGGCAGGTCCGGCTCGCCCGAGCAGGAGGCGACCAGCAGGAGCAGGGCGGCCACCACCGCGGTGGTTCTCATGCGCGGCAGTCTGTCACTCGCGGAGTTGCGCAGGCGTAACAGCACAGCACTCCGTTGCTCTTGAATGAGATCCAGCTTCCTGGTTACGCCGTTGGGCGGCCATCACGCCTTTCACGGCGGGTACGCCCTTCTCATGCGGTGGCTGTTGCTGATCGTCCTGCTGACCGGCTGTTCCGCGATACCCCTGTCGTCCTCCGCACCACAGGTGGACCGGGTACCGACCGGCACCCTCGACGCCGCCACCGCGCGCACGTCGCTCACAGCCCTGCCGGTCGCCGCTCCGGGCCGGATGGACGGATACGCGCGCGACTGCACGGACGGCAAGGCGTGCGTGTTCGGCCAGCCGTGGTTCGACACCGACGGCGACGGCTGCGACCAGCGCAGCCAGGTCCTGGCCCGCGACCTGACCGGCGTCGAGCGCAAGCCGGGCCGCTGCGGCGTCCAGGCAGGCACGCTCGACGACCCCTACACGGGCTCGCGCGTCACCGGCGTCTCGAAGATCCAGGTCGACCACGTGGTGCCGTTGGCGGAGATGTGGCGCAGCGGCGCTTCGGCGTGGGCGCCCGAACAGCGCCTGGCCGCGGCCAACGACCTGCGCAACCTTGTCGCGGTTTCCAGCAAGGTCAACCGGTCGAAGAGCGACAAGACGCCCGACGAGTGGATGCCGCCCAATGCCGGGTACGCGTGTTCGTATGGGCGGATCTACGTGACGGTGAAAGCCGCTTACGGGTTGTCGGTGGCACCGGCGGAACGTTCGGCGTTGGAGAACGCGCTTACGACGTGCGGTTAGAGAAAGGCAGAAGGGCCAGGTCAGCGAGTGACCTGGCCCTTCCGTCTCACCGAGCCGCCTATCGGAATCGAACCGATGACCTGCTCATTACGAGTGAGCTGCTCTGGCCGACTGAGCTAAGGCGGCGAGACGCGATAACTATAACCGACCCGCAACCGCGTTACTCACAGGGGTCGGCATCGTTGTATGGACCGTGACCGACGTCACGACCTCCTAACCGCCAGGGAGAGGTTCATGCGCCGTTCGTTGTCCGTGCCGCTGGCCGGGTTGCTGCTCGCGCTCGTCGCGGCTCCCGCGCTCGCGCAGCCTCCGACCACTCCGGTTCCGGGGCCGCGCGATCCGAACCAGCCGCCGGCGTCGGCGCCGAACGGGCCGCAGCCCCTTGCGCATGCCGTCGGTGATGCCGGGACCGGGCTCACCGTGGTGCGGCTCGGGCCGCAGGGGGTGCCGACGAACACGATCCTGCCTGGGCTCGGTGAGCAGTTGCCGAAGCAGTCGGTGACCGAGTTCGGGCTGGGGCTCGCGAGTGCGCAGGTGAACACCGAGGCGTTCCTCAGTACCGAGCGGGTGGTGACGCAGGCGAATCCGTTCGGGTTCGCGGTGGCGGGGCGGTCGCCGCAGTCGCCGGGGACGCTGGTGCAGACGGCTATTCCGGACAACCCGCAGCCGACGAACGGCGGGCTGCCGATTCCGGAGACGCCGCTGGCGAAGCTGAAGTTGCTCAACGGCAGTGTGCACGCTCGGTGGGACGAGAAAGTCGGGCCGTGCATCAGCCCGCTGGCCACGGCGAGGACGTCGCTGGCCGGCCTCGAGGTGTTGAGCGCGTTGCCGGCCGAGGTGCCGTTGCCGGTGAAGACCAGTCTGATCAGCATTCCGGACACGTTCGAGGCGAGTTCCGTCGTCAGGCTCGTCGACCTGCCAGGCAGCAAGAACAAGGCCGTCGAGTCGACGTCGACGATGCGCGCGGTCAGCATCGAGCTGGCCGGTGGCATCAAGATCGACGTCGCCAGCCCGCCGACGCTCACGGCCACGGCCACCGGGGACGAGGCGACCTCGAAGATCACCTACACCGCGCCGGTGCTGAAGGTCAGTCAGAACGGTAAGGAGCTCGGCACGCTCGACGCCGCGCACCCGGCCCTCGACATCCCGTTGCTGCTGGACCTGGTCGTGGTGAAGCTGCAGATCGCGGGGCTCAACGAGAAGAAGGCGGCCTTCACGGGCACCGGGTTCAGCGGGTTCCAGCTCGGGGCCACCGCGCGGATGCTCGACGTGCAGGTGCTGCCGACGGACAAGTTGAAGCTGCCGAACCTGCCTACGGCGCTCGCGCAGATCTCGCTGGGCGAGCAGATCGTGCGGGCCGCGGCACCGCAGGGTGGCGTGATCTGCGGGACCTCGCAGCCGCCGCAGACGACCGTGCCGCAGCAGCCCGGCGCACCGGTGGCGGCACCGCCCAAGGGGGCCCCGCCGCTGGCTTATACGAACGCCGCGTACCAGTCGATCCCGCTGTTCTGGACCGGCACGGCTCTGCTGCTCGCCGGAGTGGTGATCTTCGCCGCGCTGCCGGCCAGGCGCAGGTCGTCCTAGGGCACGAGGTAGCGGCCTCGCTGGGCCTGGTGCAAGGCCTCAGCCGCGGTGCAGCGTCGTCACCATCGCCTCGATGGCGATGCGGGGCTTCACGTTGACCTCGATGGCCTCCCGGCAGGCCAGCACGGCCTCCAGCCGCCGCAGGATCGACTCCGACGACCACTGAGCGGCGGCGGTCCGGGAGTCCTGGGCCCGGTCCGGGTGCATCAACGCCGCCTCGGAGCCGGTCCGGACCACCAGCGCGTCGCGGTAGAACGCGGCCAGGTCGACCAGGGCCATGTCCAGGGAGTCGCGCTGGGTCCGGGTGGCCCGCGACTTCTGCCGCTTCTCCAGGTCCTTCAACGCGCCCTTGGCTCCGCGGGAGGCGGCGGCGGTCCCCTTGCCCGTTCCGCCGGCCCCCATCGCGGTCTCCAACGCCTCCCGCTCGGCCTCGTTGCGGGACTCGTTGGCGGTGGAGGCGTCGTCCTCCGCGGCCTTGATCAGTTCGTCGGCGCAGGTGAAGACGTCGGCGGGCTTGCGCAGCGCCAGCGGGATCCGCAGCACGGCCTCGCGCCGGGACCGCGTCTGCTCGTCCGAGGCCAGTCGGCGGGCCCGTCCGACGTGCCCGCCGCAGACCGCGGCCGCCCACTGCGCCATCTCCGGCGACACCCCGTCGACGGCCTCCAGCGCCGAGGCGATGGCGGCGGGCCGGGGCGATCCCAGCGACACGAGCCGGCAGCGGGAGCGGATGGTCACCGACACGTCGTCGGGGTGGTCGGACGGCGCGCACAGCAGGAACACGGTCCGCTCCGGCGGCTCCTCGACGGCCTTCAGCAGCGCGTTGGCCGCGCCCTCGGTGAGCCGGTCGGCGTCCTCGATGATCACCACCTGCCACCGGCCCGACGTGGGACGGCGAGCGGAGATCTGGACCAGGGAGCGCATCTCTGCGACGGAGATCGACAGGCCTTCTGGCGCCACCACGCGCACGTCGGCGTGCGTGCCGTGCAACGTCGTGCGGCAGCCGGAGCACTCGCCGCAGCCGGGGCGGTCGTCCGCCACGATGCACTGCAGCGCACCGGCGAAGGCGCGGGCGGTGGACGAACGGCCGGAGCCGGGTGGACCGGTGAAGAGCCAGGCGTGGGTCATCACGCCGGGTGCCGGGGTGCCGCCCGCGACGATCATGGCCGCTGCCTCCGCGGACGCCGACAGCATCGCCACCGCCTCGGGCTGGCCGACCACCTCGTCCCACACGCTCATGGGTGCAGTCTTCCAGCGACGGATCAGACCGCGGCCTGGGGGACCGCGCGCTTGCGCCCGGCCAGCAGCGGGAGCACGGAGGAGCGGACCCGGTCGGCCACCTCGTCGGCGTCGCCCTCGGCCTCGACCACGACGTAGCGGTCCGGATCGGCGGCGGCCATCTCGCTCAGCAGCCGCTGCACGCGCCAGTGGTGTTCCGGGCCGATGCCCTTGGCGTCGGCGCCGGGGCGGTCGAGCAGGACGGTCAGGTCCGGGCGCAACCGGCCGGTGGCCCAGTCGACCAGGCCTTCGAGCTCCTGGTGTTCCAGCGTGCTCGTCGCGGTGAAGTGCGCGAGCGGCGAGTCGACGTAGCGCTCCATCACCACGATGGAGCCGCTGTCGAGCGCGGGGCGCACCTGCCGTTCGACGACATCGGCACGAACTGCGGCGGCTACCAGTGCCTGCGCGCGCACGCCTGCCAGTTCGGCGGACGACAGCATCGTGCGCAGGCGGCGTTCGTCGTGTTCGGGGTCGGCTGCCAGCAGCACGTCGAGGCCCTCGGCGCGCAACGCGGCGGCCAGGCGGCGGGCCTGCACCGACGTGTCCTCGCGGGTGTCGCCCTCGACCGCGATCAGCATGCCCTTGGTGTGCCGGCGGCCGCGGATCGCCGCGAACAGCGACGACAGCACCGGCTCCTCGCGGCGGTCGTCCATCTGCCGGTACGCGACGAGCCCCAGGACGATCGCGATCGCGGCGCCGCCGAGCATCACCGGCCGGGTCGCGTCGACCTCCATCGGATGGCCGAACACGCTGACCTGCCGTTTCTGCAGCAACGCGACCAGCAGCGGCGCACCGGCCGAGGCACCGAACAGCACGATCTTCAGCAACGACTGGATCAACGCGACCGTGCGGCCGCGCATGGCGTCCTCGACCTGCGAACCCACGATCGTCAGGCCCGTCAGGAACGCCACACCCGCGCACGCGCCGACCAGCGCGACCGTCAGCAGCGCGATCCACAGGTGCGGGGCCAGCGCGACCAGCACCAGCGAGATGCCGGCGAAGACGATCGTGACGCCGAACAGGCGGTTGTAGGCGAGGCGCTGGGCCAGCCGGGGCGCGGTCGCCATGCCCACCGCGAGCCCGAAGAACACGGCCACGAACAGCAGGCCGAACGTCGAGGCGCCGCCCAGCAGCGACTGCGCGTAGAGCTTCGCCGTCGCGATCACGACACCGGCCGCGGCGAACGCGCCGATCATGCCGATGACCAGGCCGCGGACCAGCGGCGTCGCGGCGGCGAACTTCAGGCCCTCGCGGAACATCGCGCCGAAGCCGGGCTTGTCGCCGTCCTCCTCCTTCCTCGGGGCGGAGGAGACACGGCCGGACAGCTCCGGCAGGCGGGTCGCGACCAGGATCGCGGAGGTGAAGTAGAGCAGTCCGTTGATCACCACCGCGATCGTCGCGATGTTGAACTCGAGGTTCCCGCCCTGCAGGTTCAGATACGCGGGAATGCCCGCGATCAGCGAGTACAGGCCGAAACCGCTGATCGTGGAGATGCCGTAGGTCATCACCAGGCCGAGCTGGTTCGCCGACTCCACCTGGTCGGGGCGGCGCAGCAGGTTCGGGACCGCCGACTCCTTGGCCGGGATCCACAGCATCGCGCAGCAGCCGACCAGGAAGTTCGCCACGAAGAGCCAGATCGGCGAGCCGATCAGCGCGATCGAGATGAACAGCGACCCGCGCAGGACGTCGCAGATGACCATGACCTTGCGGCGGTCGAACTTGTCCGCGAGCACGCCGCCGATGGGCGCGAAGAGGATGCCCGGCAGCAGCTGGGTCAGCACGACCAGCGACAGCGCGAACGACTGCCACTGGTAGCTCTTCATCATCTCGGAGACCAGACCGGTCAGCGCGAGCAGTGACAGCCAGTCACCAACGCTGCACAGGTAGGTGACGAGCCAGAGCCGCCGGAACGGCCTGATGGCCAGTACCGATCGAAGCCGGTGAACCGTGGACACGCTGGACTGGGCCTGCCCTGCCTGGCCTGCCTCGGTCGCCGGTGTGTCCGCGTCCTGAATTTCAGTCACCCCTAAGTCGCCACTCCCGTGCGGTCAGCGTAACCGGATGTGGTGACTCAGGATGCCGGACTCACAGCATGGCTAGCTGAAGATCGCTCCGAGAATACTGACCGCGACCAGGACGAAGAACCCGATGACGACCAGGCAGCCGATGAACGCGGCCACGCCGCTCGTCTGCTTCGCGGGCAGCTGCTGTTGCTGCTGTTGTTGTGGCGCAGACATTTGGTTCGTCGGCGCGAACTGCTGGACCGCGTACTGGTGCGCCGGCTGAGGTGCTCGCTGCGCCCGGCCACGCGGCCGGCGCTGCTCCTGCTGCATCTGCGACCAGACGGCCTGCCGCAGTTCCTCGGTCGGCTCAGGAGGTGTAGGCACCGCCACACGTGACCTGAGAGACGTCCACTGAGGAGCGACGAACTTGTCAGCCGTCACCAGCCCCGCGAGCGGGTCGGGGTACAGCCGGGGAGGCGGCGGGGCCTGAGTCCCGTCGGGTCCGAACTCGTTGATCGGCACCGCCACCCCCTGATCAGCTCTTGGACTTGGCCGGAGCCTTCTTGGCCGCGGGCTTCTTCGCCGCCGGCTTCTTGGCCGGAGCCTTCTTCTTGACCGGGCCCTTGGCGCGCTTCTCGGCCAGCAGCTCGGCCGCGCGCTCGTCGGTGATCGACTCGACGCTGTCCGTCTTGCGCAGCGACGCGTTCGCCTCACCGTCGGTGACGTACGGGCCGAAGCGGCCCTCCTTGATCACCATCGGCTTGCCGGACACCGGGTCGTTGCCCATCTCACGCAACGGCGGCGCGGCGGCGGCGCGACCGCGCTTCTTCGGCTCGGAGTAGATCTTCAGCGCCTCGTCGAGCGTGACGGTGAAGATCTGGGACTCGTCGACCAGCGACCGCGAGTCCGTGCCCTTCTTCAGGTACGGGCCGTAGCGGCCGTTCTGCGCGGTGATCTCGGCGCCCGTCTCCGGGTCCTTGCCGACCACGCGCGGCAGCGAGAGCAGCTTCAGCGCGTCGTCCAGCGTGACCGAGTCCAGCGACATCGACTTGAACAGCGAGCCGGTGCGCGGCTTCGGCGCCTTCGCCTTCGACGGCGTGCCGTTCTCCGACGGCTCGGGCAGGACCTCGGTCACGTACGGGCCGAAGCGGCCTTCCTTGGCCACGATCTCGTTGCCCGAGACCGGGTCGGTGCCCAGCGAGCGGCCCTCCTGCGGCGTCGAGAAGAGCTTCTCGGCGATCTCCGCGGACAGCTCGTCCGGCGCCAGGTCGTCCTGGACGTTCGCGCGCTGCGCGACCCCGTCGACCTCGCGCTCCAGGTACGGCCCGAAGCGGCCGACGCGCACGACGACCGTGCGGCCCTCGGCGTCGCTGAACAGCGGGATCGAGTTGACCTCACGCGGGTCGATGTCCTCGACACCCGTGCCGACCAGCTTCTTCAGGCCGCCGGAACGGCCGATCGAGCCGTCGGGACCGATGCTGCCGCCGAAGTAGAACCCGGACAGCCAGTTCGTGCGGCCCTGACGACCTGCGGCGATGCCGTCCAGCTCGTCCTCGAGCGCGGCGGTGAAGTCGTAGTCGACCAGGCGGCCGAAGTGCTGCTCCAGCAGCCCGACCACGGCGAACGCCACCCAGGACGGGACCAGCGCCGCGCCCTTCTTCCACACGTAGCCGCGGTCCTGGACGGTGCTGATGATCGACGAGTAGGTGGAGGGACGGCCGATGCCGAGCTCCTCCATTGTCTTGATCAGCGACGGCTCGGTGTAGCGCGAGGGCGGCGAGGTGGAGTGACCGTCCGCGGACAGCTCCGCGATCGTCAGGTCCTGGTCCTTGACCAGCAGCGGCAGGCGCGACTCCGCGTCGTCCGACTCGCCACCGGCCTCGGCGTCGACGGTCTCGACGTAGGCCTTGAGGAAGCCGGCGAACGTGATCGTGCGGCCGGACGCGGCGAACGTGACCTCCTGGCCCGTTCCTGCCCGGCCCTGGATGCGGATGCTGGTCGTGTTGCCCCGCGCGTCGGCCATCTGGGACGCGATCGTGCGCTGCCAGATCATCTCGTAGAGCTTGAACTCGTCCGAGTCGAGCTCGGCGGCCACCTGGCCAGGCGTGCGGAAGACCTCTCCGGCCGGCCTGATCGCCTCGTGGGCCTCCTGCGCGTTCTTGACCTTGCGCGTGTACTGGCGCGGCTGCGGCGAGACGTACTGGGCGCCGTAGAGGTCCGTGGCCTGCGTGCGCGCCGCGTTGATCGCCGTCTCCGACAGCGTCGTGCTGTCGGTACGCATGTAGGTGATGTAGCCGTTCTCGTACAGCTTCTGCGCCGTGCGCATCGTGCGGTCGGCGGAGAACCGCAGCTTGCGGCCCGCCTCCTGCTGCAGCGTCGAGGTCATGAACGGCGCGTACGGCTTGCGCGTGTAGGGCTTCTCCTCGACCGAGGAGACCTTGACCGGCGCGTTCTGCAGTCCGGCGGCGATGGCGCGGGCCTGCGCCTCGTCCAGCACGGTGACGTCGGACTTGCCCGTCAGCTTGCCGTCCGAGCCGAAGTCGCGGCCCGTGGCGAGACGCGTGCCGTCGACGGCCACGAGACGCGCGCCGAACTGACGCGGCGCGGCGTCGGCACCGGCGTCCATCTGCGCGGAGATGTCCCAGTAGCTCGCGGAGACGAACTTCATCCGCTCGCGTTCGCGCTCCACGACCAGACGCGTCGCCACGGACTGCACGCGGCCTGCCGAGAGCTTCGGCATGACCTTCTTCCACAGGACCGGGCTGACCTCGTAGCCGTAAAGGCGGTCGAGGATGCGCCTGGTCTCCTGCGCGTCGACCAGGTCCTGGTCGAGGTCGCGGGGGTTGGCCGCGGCGGCCTGGATCGCGGACTCGGTGATCTCGTGGAACACCATCCGGCGAACCGGGACCTTCGGCTTCAGCGTCTCCAGCAGGTGCCACGCGATGGCTTCACCCTCGCGGTCACCGTCTGTCGCGAGGTAGAGCTCGTCGACGTCCTTCAACGCTTCCTTGAGCTCGGAGACCAGCGACTTCTTGTCCGCGGAGACCACGTAGAGAGGCTCGAAGCCGTGGTCGACGTCCACGCCGAGCCTGGCCCAGGCCTGGCCCTTGTACTTCGCCGGAACGTCGGCGGCACCGCGCGGCAGGTCCCGGATGTGTCCCCTGGAGGACTCCACGACGAAGTTGGCGCCGAGGTACGAGGCGATCTTGCGCGCCTTCGTGGGCGACTCGACGATCACCAGTCGTCGGATGCTGCCCTCGCCTCCGCTGCTCTTCTTCGTCCGTGTCGATCCAGCCACTCGCCGTCCCGCTCTCTTCCAAACCCGGTTCCCAGGCCCGCCAGTGTTGCCCAGCGTCGGCCGAAAAGCACACCATCCGTCATGTCTCCGCGACGCCCGTACGACGAGACAGAGTGACACAACCATGCCGGACGCCCCGCTCAGGCCGCCGGCCAGGTGCTCATCGCCACTCCGTGCGGAGGGCTTCCGACCAGTTCGGCCAGCCGCGCCAGCCTTCGCCGACCGGTTACCCGCAACGCCGGAGCCCCTACCAGGGTGCACGGAAGTCCGGATGCAAGCAGCGCATTTTGCAACGGTGCGTGTGTCTGCGGTGCGTTGGGGTCCAAACCGAGCAAGTATGCGGACTCCATCCAGCTGCCGGCGGCCAGCGCCCAGACGCGCAGCACCGCTCCGTTCAGCTCGAAGTCCGGCGGCACCGTCTTGGCAGATCCGTCCAGCCAGCGAGCGGCCAGAGGGGTGAGGTCGGTGCGGAACGGCGTGCGGACGAAGTGCGTGCCTTCCCCGTTGACGCACAGCTCAGTGGTGACGCCACGGTCGGCGCAGGCCTGCTTGAGGGGACGCAGCCGCCACTCGTCGCGCAGCTCGGTGTACACGCGGGCGGCCGTGCCGCGCGCGAAGCTGACGGCCTGGCCGGGCCCGCAGAGGAAGCCGGCGAGATCCGCCTTGGCCGGGGTGCGCGCCTCGGCCGAGAAGAAGGACAGCTGCCCAACCACGGCCAACAGGGTAGAACAGACGTTCGAGCAGTGCTAGTGAACGAGTAGCCAGTACAGGCAGGGTGTTGCCCAAGCGAGCGCCGGGGCGCCTGAACTGGCTACCAGCGTGACCTACTGCTGCCCGACCTCCTGCCCCTTGGACCTGATCTCCGAGCACGGCTGCGACTTGGCCAGCGCGTCGGAGTACTTGGGCCGTTTCTGCAGCTCCTGGAAGGTCGCTCGGAGGTCTTCCGGACTGGTCACGACGTTGGTGTCGGCCAGCGCCTTCTCCGCGCCCTCCAGGAACTGGGCATTGGGTTCCAGCGCCTGGACGGACGCCTGCGCGTCGTCGTACGACTTCGCGGACTCCGTGACGAACTTGACCAGCTGTTCGTGCACGTTCTCGAGGTCGTCCTCGGGCGCGCCGAGCTCCTTCAGTTTCTTCTCCGCGCCGGCGAACGCGGTGGCGTTGGACGTCAGCAGGCCGAGGTAGGCGGTCTTGACCGCTGCGAAGTCCGCCGGGTCCTGTTTGCGCAGCTCAAGGCCCGCTTCCAGGCCCGGAAGGACACCGCCGCAGAACGCGTCGACCCACTGCCGTTGTGCGTCGGTGATCGGCTTGTCCGCCTCCGAACCGCAGGCGGTCAGCACGACGGCACCAGTCAGCACAGCGAGCAGGCGTGTCCTCATCCGTCCTATTTTCCTGGATGCCGAACGGTACCCGTTCGGGTGATCCGATGAGCTTGTTCCCACTGGTCAGGGCGTAGGAGGCGACGCCTGCAGGCCCTTGCAGTTCGACGCCTTCTGCGCCGCTCCCGCGAGGCCCGTCTCGTCGAACTTCTTCTGCACGTCGGCGCCCGCATTCTCCAGTTCGGCCGCCTTCGCCACCATCTCGGTGAAGGCGGTGACGACCTGGGTCGAGTCCGTCGACGAGTCCAGCTTCGACTTGGTGTCGGCGAGCAGGGTCCTGACCTGCCCCATGCCGGCCTGCGCGGCGGTGGCCAGCTCCTTCGACCTCGGGTGCGGGCCGTTCTCCAGCGCCTTGAGGTCCGCGATCGACCTGTCGGCCACGGACACCTTCGATCCGAGCCAGTCCGACAGGCCCGTCTTGAGCTTCGACGGGTCGCTCATGTCGATCGGCGGCTCGTCGGCCATGGTCTTCACGGTGCCGTCGACGGCACCGCAGACCTTGTCCATCCACGCCACGACGTCCGCCTCGCTGGCGGTGGGCGTCGACGAACCTCCGCCGGTGCACGCGGTGACCGCGAGCAGGCAGCTGGCCATGACTGCGATGAGTGTGCGGCGCATGGGCCGGAAGTTACTCCGAACGGCCGCGCTCAACTCGTCGGCGTGACGTCGAGGCGCTGCATCTCCTGGCACTTCTGTGCCGACTGCGTGGCCTTCTGCAGCTCGGGGACGTCTTTGAGGTCACGCAGCGGGTCGGCGAGCTCGGAGAGCTTCGCGATGGCCTCTCCGGCGGCCTGGAGGCCTCCGGTGGCGTTGTTGGCGTCCGCCTGCTCGACCTTGACCTTGGCGTCGGCGAACACGGCGCTGAGCGAGGTGAACGTCTCACCCATCTTGGTGACGGCCTGCTCACCGCCCTCGACGGGCGACGGGCCGACGTTCTTCAGGCCCTCCGCCGACTTCGCGAAGGCGTCGGCGAGCTGGCCCATGTACGCGGCCATCTCGGCCTTGAGCTTGCTGGAGTCGCCGGCGTCGAGCTTGGGGGCCGTCTTCTCGATCTTGGCGAACTCGGATGCCGCACCGCACACCTTGTCCATGTAGGCGACGGCCTGGGGGTTGGCCGCGCCGCTGGTGGGTGTCGTCGAAGTGCCGGAGTTGCCACCGTTGGTGCACCCGGCCAGCGCAAGCGCGGCAACAGCGGCAGTGGCGACGAGGCTGCGCCTCATGTCGTGACTCCTCGGTCGGGGTACGTCTGGGGGAAGACCCGAACGTACCCCGACCGGAGCTGGATCTACGCGGCGCCGTTGCTGACGGTCTCCGCGGGTGCCTCCGCGATCGAGGTGCCTCGACGCTTGGACACGACCACCGCACCGACGATGATCAGGGTCGCGACCAGGGCGATCGCGATCCGGATCGGGTCGGACGCGCTGTCACCGATGGAGAAGGTGACGATGGCCGGCGCGATCAGCACCGAGACCAGGTTCATGACCTTGATCAGCGGGTTGATGGCCGGACCGGCGGTGTCCTTGAACGGGTCGCCGACCGTGTCACCGATCACCGTGGCGGCGTGGGCGTCGGAGCCCTTGCCACCGTGGTTGCCGTCCTCGACCAGCTTCTTGGCGTTGTCCCAGGCACCACCGGAGTTGGCCAGGAACACCGCCATCAGCGTGCCGGTCGCGATCGCACCGGCGAGGTACCCGGCCAGCGGGCCGACACCGAGGCCGAAGCCGACGGCGACCGGGGCGAGCACGGCCATCAGACCGGGAGTCGCCAGCTCACGCAGCGAGTCCCTGGTGCAGATGTCGACGACGCGGCCGTACTCCGGCTTGACCGAGTAGTCCATGATTCCGGGGTTCTCGCGGAACTGACGGCGCACCTCGAACACGATGGCGCCGGCAGCGCGCGTCACGGCGTTGACCGCGAGGCCGGAGAACATGAAGACGACAGCCGCACCGATGGTGATGCCGACGAGGATGTTCGGGCTGAACACCAGGTTGGTGAACGACACGGGCAGATCGCCCGCGACGTTGCCGACCTTGGCGATGGCCTGCTCGATCGCGTCGCGATAGGAGCCGAACAACGCCGTCGCGGCGAGCACCGCCGTCGCGATCGCGATGCCCTTGGTGATGGCCTTGGTGGTGTTGCCGACCGCGTCGAGCTCGGTGAGAATCTGCGCACCCTCGCCGTGCACGTCACCGGACATCTCGGCGATGCCCTGCGCGTTGTCGGAGACCGGGCCGAAGGTGTCCATCGCGACGATGACGCCGACGGTCGTGAGCAGACCACAACCGGCGAGCGCGATCGCGAACAGCGAGACGATGACCGAACCGGACAGCAGGAACGCGCCGTACACGGCGGCACCGATGACCAGCGCGGTGTAGACGGCCGACTCGAAACCGACCGAGATACCGGACAGGATCACCGTGGCGGCACCGGTCAGCGAGGTCTTGCCGACCTCCTGCACCGGCTTGTGCTCGGTGCCGGTGTAGTAGCCGGTCAGCCAGAGGATGACGCCGGCCAGCACGATGCCGATGATCACCGCGACGGACGCGATCAGCGCCGGGTTGCCGCTGGTCGACTTGACCGCGTCACTGATGCCGTTGAGGTCCGCGAAGGAGCTCGGCAGGTACGCGAACGCCGCGATGGTGCACAGCACCGCGGAGATGACCGCGGAGATGTAGAAGGAGCGGTTGATGGCGGCCAGGCCGTTCTCGCCCGCCTTCGCCCGCGTCGTGTACACGCCGATGACCGCGGTCAGCACGCCGATCGCGGGAACGATCAGCGGGAACAGCAGACCCTGCACGCCGAACGCGGCGGTGCCGAGGATCAGCGACGCGACGAGCGTCACGGCGTAGGACTCGAAGAGGTCCGCGGCCATGCCGGCGCAGTCACCGACGTTGTCGCCCACGTTGTCCGCGATGGTGGCGGCGTTGCGGGGGTCGTCCTCGGGGATGCCCTGCTCGACCTTGCCGACGAGGTCGGCGCCGACGTCCGCGGCCTTGGTGAAGATGCCGCCGCCGACACGCATGAACATCGCGAGCAGCGCGGCACCGAAACCGAAGCCCTCCAGGACCTTCGGGGCCTGACCGGCGTAGACGAGCACGACGAGTGCCGCACCGAAGAGACCGAGACCGACGGTGGTCATGCCGACCACGCCACCGGTGCGGAACGCGATGCGCGTCGCCTTTTCGCGACCGCCTTCTTCGTTCGCGGCGGCGGCGACACGCACGTTGGCGCGCGTGGACAACCACATGCCCAGGTAGCCGATAGTCGCCGAGAACGCGGCACCGACGATGAAGAACAGAGATCGGCCGATTCGTTCGGCCAAATCATCTGCCGGTAGCGCGAACAGCAGTACGAACACGATCACGACAAAAATGCCGAGCGTGCGGAACTGCCGGTTGAGGTAGGCCGCTGCGCCCTCCTGAACCGCCTTGGCGATGTCCTGCATCTTGGGGGTGCCCTGGCCTGCGGCCAGCACCTCCTTGAGCAGCACGTACCCGACGGCGAGAGCAGCCAGGGCGACCACGGCGACCACGGCTACGACGCCGCGATCACCCCCGGAGAGCTCGAGGCCCTCCGCGAGGAAATGCCGGGACATCCGTCCTCCTGGTGAGTTGCCATGTGCAGCGCCAAGGCAGTCCAGCCGCCCAGCGCGACGTGACGCATCCCTCATTGGATGCGATGAGCGGGGAGTCTAGGGGTTGCTTGCAACGAGGCAACGAAACGTCCCGATCCGTGCACACACCGTTATCTGCGCAGGAAGTCGAGTACGGCCCGGCCGGGACTGTCGGTGGTGTATGCCAAGCTCGATCCCGTGGTGGATCAGGGACGCCGGTTGCTGGACCGCGTGCTGGCGGGTGTGCCCGCCGGGGAGTCACCCCTCACGCACGCGCGTGATTTGCCGTTACGGCAGGCAGATCACGTGCAGTGGCCTGCGTGGACGGCTCCCGCGGTCGTCGAGGCGTTCGTCGGGACGGGTGTGCGCGAGCCGTGGCGGCACCAGGCCGAGGCCGCCGCGCTGGCGTGGTCCGGGCGGCACGTGGTCCTCGCGACGGGCACGGCGTCGGGCAAGTCACTTGCCTACCAGTTGCCCGTGCTTTCCACTCTTTTGGCGGACACGAAGGCCACCGCGCTGTACCTGTCACCGACCAAAGCCCTTGGGGCGGACCAGCTCCGGTCGCTCGAGGAACTGGGCATCAAGGGGGTGCGCGCGTCGGCCTACGACGGGGACACCCCGATGGCCGAACGCGACTGGGTCAGGGCGCACGCGAACTGGGTCTTCACCAATCCGGACATGCTGCACCGCGGAATCCTTCCGCAGCACCCGAAATGGCTGCGGTTCTTCCGCCGGCTGAAGTACGTGGTGATCGACGAGTGCCATTCCTATCGGGGCGTTTTCGGTTCGCACGTGGCGTTGTTGATGCGGCGCTTGAGGAGGGTCGCGCGTAAATACGGCGCGGATCCGATCTTCGTTCTGGCATCGGCCACTGTGGCTGATCCTTCTGGATCCGCGCAGCGATTGCTGGGCGTCCCGGTTTCCGCTGTCGTGGACGACTTTTCGCCACGTGCGTCGCGCACGGTCGCGTTGTGGGAACCCCCACTGACCTCTCTGGAGGGTGAGAACGGCGCGCCCGTCCGGCGCTCGGCGGGCGCGGAGACGTCGCGCATCCTGGCCGATCTCGTCGTCGAGGGCGCACGATCGCTCGCCTTCGTGCGCTCGCGCCGCGGTGCCGAACTGACGGCACTGGGCACCCAGCGGATCCTGTCCGAAGTGGACGATGAGCTGCCTCCCCGCGTGGCCGCGTACCGGGGCGGGTTCCTGCCGGAGGAGCGGCGGGCGCTGGAGAAGGCGCTGTCCACGGGCGACCTGCTCGGCGTCGCGACCACGAACGCGCTGGAGCTCGGCGTCGACATCGCCGGACTGGACGCGGTGGTGGTGGCCGGTTTCCCCGGCACCCTGGCGTCGTTCTGGCAGCAGGCGGGCCGTGCGGGCAGGTCCGGGGACAGTGCGCTGGTCGTGTTCGTGGCGCGCGACGACCCGTTGGACACGTACCTGGTGCACAACCCGGCCGCGGTGCTGGACAGACCGGTCGAGGCGACGGTGCTGGACCCGCTGAACCCGTACGTGCTGGGCCCGCAACTGGCGTGCGCGGCGTCCGAGATGCCGTTGACACCGGCCTGCCTGGACGACTTCGGCGGGCCGCTCGCCGAGGCCGTGCTCGCCGACCTGGTGGCGGAGAAACTGCTGCGCAAACGGCCTGCCGGCTGGTACTGGGCGTCACACGACCGGCCGCACGCCGGGGTGGACATCCGCGGTTCCGGCGGAGACCAGGTGGCCGTCGTGGAGTCGGACTCGGGCCGCATGCTCGGCACCGTCGACCCGGGATCCGCCTGCTGGCAGGTGCACCCCGGCGCCGTGTACCTGCACCAGGGACGGGCGTACGTCGTCGACGAGCTCGACCTGGACAGCGGTCTCGCGATGGTGCACCGCGAAGACCCGGAGTGGACCACACAGCCGCGTGACTGCGTGGACATCACCGTCGTGCGCGAGGTCGAACGCACCGACTTCGGCGGGGTGTCGGTCTGCCTGGGCGAGGTGGAGGTGACGACCCAGGTCGTCGGCTACCTGCGCCGGCTGCCGTCCGGCGTGGTACTCGACCAGATCCCGCTCGACCTGCCAGAACAGTCGCTAAGGACCCGAGCCGTCTGGTACACCGTCGACGAGTCACTGCTGTTCGACGCCGGCGTGGAGGCAAAACGCGTCCCCGGCGCCCTGCACGCCGCCGAACACGCGGCGATCGGCCTGCTGCCGCTGTTCGCCACATGCGACAGGTGGGACATCGGCGGCGTGTCGACGGCCGCGCACCCGGACACGGGGATGCCGACGGTGTTCGTGCACGACGGCCACCCCGGCGGCGCGGGCTTCGCCGATAGAGGCCACTCGGCCCTGCGGGCCTGGCTGTCGGCGACCCGAGCCGCGATCAGTGCCTGCGGCTGCCCGATGGGCTGCCCGTCGTGCGTGCAGTCACCCAAGTGCGGCAACGGCAACGATCCGCTGGACAAGGCCGGCGCCGTGCTCGTGCTGGACGTGGTGCTGGGCAAAATCGCCTGACCGGGTGGTTGCTCCTTGGCTACCGTGGCGTCGTGAACGCATGCAGCTGCTACGCCGCCGACCGGACCCGTCGCGTCTAGGCGCGGCTGAGCCGGAAGCCCGCCGTGTCCTCTCGCGCGGCTGGGCCTGATCACTCCCGCCGCGCCCGTCCCTTCTGGCCACGGGTTCATTGGAGACTGCCTTGTTCACGCCCTTTCCGACCTCGACACCCTTCTCGCCGACCTCGTCGCGTCCGTGCACAAGATCCTCGGCCCCACCTACGTCGGTGCTTATCTCCAAGGCTCGTTCGCCTTGGGAGCCGGTGACATCCACAGCGACTGCGACTTCATCGTCGCCTGCACCGAGCTGCCGTCCGGCGATCGCGAAGCCGGGCTGCGCGCGTTGCACGCCGAGATCCCGACCCGTCCCGGCCACTGGTCGACGGAGATCGAGGGCTCGTACGCCGACGTGGAGTCACTGCGCTCGGTGGCAGGCCTCGGGGTTCCGTGGCTGTTCAACGACCACGGCACGCGCACCCTGGAGTGGGACCTGCACTGCAACAGCCCGCACGCCCGCTGGATCCTGCACCACCACGGCATCGTGCTGGACGGCCCGCCGATCACCTCACTCGTCGACGAAGTACCGGCTTCCGTGTTGCGCTCGTCGATGCTGGCCGAGTTGCCGCATGTGCTCGACGGCATTCGCGAGTGGGCGCCGATGGGCAACGCGTGGTCGCAGCGCTACATCGTCTCGGCCTACTGCCGCACGCTCTACACCATCCACACGGGAGAGGTGGAGTCCAAGCGCGGCGCCCTGTTGTGGGCGAAGAAAATGCTCGATCAGCGGTGGCACCCGCTGATCGAGCAGGTCTTGCAGGACCGGAACCTCGGCTGGCACGCCGACGCGGTTCCGCGGCCCGGATCCATGGAGGAGACCTTCGCTTTCGCTTCCTACGCGGAAACTCTCCAGCTCTAGGTCTACCACCTTTCCGTGGGGCGCGGCGGGGGCTCACGGGTACCCCCGCCGCGCTCTCCACGTGCCGAACACTGTTTTCCCGCCTGCTACCGCTTCGTGACCGGATCCCTTGGAACATCGGTGGAATCTGGTTCGTTCGTCTCGACAGGACACGCGGGAGGCGACGGTGTCGACTGTCTTCTGACGAACTCCGGGGAGGAGCCGGCTTCACCGACCGCGGCAGAGCTGGTGCTCTGCCACTAACGTCCTCGGCCCGGTCACTGGTGCGGGAGGCTGTCCTTCGGGGTGCGTGTTCGGCTTTTCGCCCGTTCCTCTGCCGGCCCCCGACGTGCGGGGTGCGGAGGCCGATCGTCGGATCGGGCTTGGTGGAACGGCCGTGCAGGGCATCGCCTTCGGGGTTGTCGGGGAGAGTCCACGACGACACCCAGCACGGCCGGGCTTCGCATTCAGTTGTGTGTCAGACGGCTTCGAGCTCGTAGCGCGCCGGGGCGTGCACGGCCTCGACGAGCGCGTCCTGCACGACGTGTGCGTCCGGCAGGTTCCAGCCGCAGACCTGCGGCTTGACCCGCCAGTGCACGACACCGTGCGCCATGGTGGTGGGCGGCAGCGGGATGTACTCCCCCTTGCCGTAGAGGTGCACGTCAGGGTTGTTGGCCAGCTCGGTGTTGAGCGTCGAGCCGGACTTCACGAGGAACATCCAGCGGCCGGACGGGGTCGCGGCGATCGGCACGGGGACGCCGATCGACCGCAGTGCGACGGCCGCGCGGCGGCCGAGGTCGGTGCCGACCTCGATCGCGTCCACGACGTGGCCGGTGGCGACGAGAAGGCTGTACGAGCGGCCCGCCCACCACGTGGCGACCTGGTCGGGACGGGTCCCGACGCGGTCCACCCAGTCGCGGTGCACGGGGATCGGGCCGTGGAGCTCGAGGCCGCTGCGGCCCGCCCACTTCGTGACGCCGTTCTCCGAACCGGCCGGATAGGTGCCGGGCAGTACGGGCCAACCGCGGTACGCGAGGCTCACGGCCTCGGCACGCAGTTCGATGCGGAAGGCCCCGCGCCAGCTATCCGACCAATCCATCTTCCGTCGCCTTCTTCCTAGGCTCTGACTCGACATCAACGTGGTGCCGGTGTTCGTAGGGACACCGCGTCGGTGCCGCCACTACAACTAACGACACCGGCACCGGCCTCCGTAACCCCCGCTCGACAACTGGTAGCTACGGAACGGCGAACGTCCTTTGCTTGACCGGGCAACTGAACTCCGCGCGTTTGGTTCGATCACCGTTCAGCATGTCCCGGCGGCAGTGTGAGTCCGCTCACCGCTGTGAGCCGACCGCTCGTCGTGCTCCAAACGGCTCGATCTTCGGCCGGACCTGCCCTGGCTCGCGCTCTCGCTGGGCCGAACGGCGTAGTCGCCGACACCTCCACAACCACCTCCCATCCGTTCACCGCGCAACTCGTCAGCTCGGCCCGATTCTCCGAGGCCACGCGTTTTGCCTGCTCACAAGCACTTTCATCGCCGTCGACGAGACGAGCGGCCGCCGCGAGCGCCGCCAGGTCGGCGGCACCGGTCACCCGGTGCCGGGCGACGACCGCCGAACCGATCCGTGCACCGGCCACCACGACGATGATCAGCGACAACATCGCCACCACACCGCTCACCGCAGCCGAACCGCGCTCGCAGCCGAACCGTTCGCCGTTCATCGCGGCTCCGGCACGGCGAACGCCCGTGCGCTGAGCGGTAAGCCCAACGGCCCGCGTTTGCTGACCACGACCTCGATCGCATCGTCTTGGGTGTCGATCACGACGCTGGCGCCGGCCACGATCCGCCCGGCTGCTTCCTCACCGCGCTGCTGTTCGCCGCGGGCGGTGAGCCGCGCCGCCTCTCTCGCCGCGTCGGTGCACCGCATCTGTTCGGTGACCGCCGTCAGCCCGTTCGCCCCCAGCCACATGGCCACGAGCAACGCGGACACGGCGATCGCCGCCTCGACCGTGACCATGCCTCGGTCGTCAGACCGAAGACAGTGCACGCTGTATCAGCCGTTCCATCAGTTCCTGCATGAAGTCGCTGGTGAGAAGCACGTAGAGCAGACCGCCGAACGCGGCCGCCGCCGCGCTTATCTGGAGTTAATCGATGTTTTCTCTGTTCAGAGCCCTGTTGTGGTGTGAGGGACGTTAGGCATGTTGTCGTCACGTCGGCTCCCGGTTGTTGTTGCGGATCATGCGGCGGAGGCTGGTGCGTGCGGCGGCGAGGTCGTCTTCGAGGGCGGTCGTGCGCGTTCGCAGGGCGTCGTTGTCGGTGAGGGCCTGGCGCAGCTGGTTGGCGAGTTCCTGGTTGCTGCTGGCGAGTTCGTCGACGCGGGCGATGAGTTCGGCGGCGTTGACCTGTTCGAGTTGCTGGCCGAGGTGCAGGCGTGCGTTGTGCCGGAGCTTGTCGCGTTCGCCGCGCAGTTGCCGGATCTCCTCGCGGGCGAGTTCGAGGTCAGTGCGCAGGCTGGCCGCGCTGGCGGTGAGGCCGGCGCGTTCGTCCCTGGCGGGCTTGTCGGACTGGTGCTGCATGGCCTTGTCGATGTGTTCGCGGACGCCGGGCGAGTAGACGAGCCAGGTGGACACCTCGGCCGCGCGGGCGACTGCGGCGAAGGTGATCCGGTCCCCGGCTTGTGTCATGTCTTCGATCACGCGCTTGACGCGTGCTCGTTTGACCCTGCTGTCGCGGTTGCGGGCTTCCTGAAGTACCTGTGTCGGTGTTCTGCTGGCCGCTGTTGTCGCGTCCGCGGTGTTCTCAGGCGCCATCGGGTGCCTCCCGGTGGATCACGGTCAGCGGCAGGGTCGTCCGGCCCTGGCCGGCGCGGGTCTTGCGCAGAACCGCGCTGGCCTCCTCGATTTCTTGCCGGTCCTGCGGGTCCATTGCCGCTAGGCCTTCGCGCATGGTGTCGCGAACCTGCTCGAAAGAGGTGATCTGCTCGCCGAGGTTGCGGATGACGAAGTCCGCGGCGTCCATCGCGAGCGCGGTCTCGCGGTCGGCGCGCAGTGCGTTGGTGTGTTCCTCGATGGCGGGCAGGTAGGACGGGTCGGGGCGGTAGAACCCGCAGCCGGAGCATTGGAACCTGATGGGGCAGGCTTGCCCGCCGGCCTTGACGTTGGAGGGCTCGATGCAGTTGCCGAACGGGACGGCGACCGAGCGAGCTTCGTAGGCGGTAGCCGAGGTGACGGGTGCTGGATTGCCGTTGCGGTCGACGACCAGTCGGCGCATCGTGTTGACCGCCTCGCGTTTCCGCTTCAGCGAGACGGTGTAGTAGCCCATCGTGGTGTTGATCTGGCGGTGGTCCATTAGCTCTTTGAGCACGTCAACGGCCACTCCGGCGTCGGCGTGGCGTTGGGCGTAGGAGTGGCGGAAGGCGTAGGGATAGATCAGAGACCGGTCGAAGGGCAGAGGTGAACCGTCCCGGCCGGGGACGTTGGAGTCGATCGATGGGAGCGCGTCGACCCAGTCGCGCAACGCCTTGGACAGGTAGCCGCTGGCCATGAAGGGTTCCTTCGCGCCCTCGGTGATGGCAGGGAACAAGTAGTCCGCGGTGCGTTTCGGAGCGAGCAGTTGCTGGCGAACTGGCAGCCAGTCGCGGATGGCCTGCGCGGTCTGCGAGGTGATCGGCAGCCGACGTCGGAGGCGCTTGCCCTTGAAGTTGTTCCAGACGAGGTTGTGGCCGTCGTCGTGCTCCAGGCAGTTCACCCGCAGTGCGCAGATCTCGCGGGGCCTGCGGCCAGTGTCGCGCAGCAGGGTGTAGGCGGTGCGGAACATGTGCCGGATCTCGTCGTCGAGCAGCTTGCCGTAGGGGAAGGAAGTCCCGAGCGTGTCGAGCTGGGTGTCCAGCTGCGCGATCACCGGCTCCGGGATCGCCTTGCCGATCTCGTCCTCGTTCTGCTCCTCGTGAGGGATGACGTGCGACTGGTGTCGGCTGAACCCTCCAGGGACCTCGTCCATGAGCCCGGCCCGGCGGCCGAACTCGAGCAGCTGGAAGAACTTCGCGACGTAGTTGCGCAGAGTGGAGTTCTTGTAGGGCTGGCCATCCTCGCGGCAGGCCTGGCGGAACCCGGCCATCACCGCGTCCATGTCATCCAGGCGGAGCTGGGTGGCGTCATGGCCGCCGCCGGTCCGGCGTTCCAAGGCGCGGGAGGCGATCACCGACGCCTTGATCGCCTCCTTGAGCGCGTCGCTGGTGGGATCGGTCTGGCGTGCCCATTCCAGCGCGACATCTCGCAGCCATGCCTGCGAGATCGTGGTGAAGTCGACCGGTTCTGCGGCGATCCGGCGCAGACGCCCGGACTTGCTGTTCGCGGAGGCGATCTTGGCCGCGGCCATGTCCCACACGTGCTTGTCGGTGGGGCTGATCCCGCACATCTTGTCGTAGCCCAGGTGCAGGGCGCGGTGCAGTTCGGTGAGGTGCGCGAGGTTGTTGGCGGACTTGCGGTGGCCGCTCAGCGCGAGGAGCTCGGCCCGGTTGGTGCCAAGCATGTGCGGCAGGTCGGTGAACGTTCTGACCAGGGCGCGGACGCAGGTGGGATCGACCTTGCCGCCGCGAGCGTCGCGCTGCTGCAGGGCGTAGAGAACTTCCCAGCGCAGCGTCGGATTCAACGGGAGCAGCGAGAAGTGGTGGGCGTAGAGGAACGGCGTTTGTGTCGTGATCCAGCGCTCGACGGGTTCGTGCCGGGCCTCGCGGCGGTACTTGGCATCGTGGTAAATGCAGAGCGTTTTCAGGCCCCAGAGCTCCATGCCGCAGCGCCGGACGGAGCAAGTCCCGGCTCGGCCGGGCCGGGGCTGGGGAACGGTGCTCAGCCACTCGTCCAGGTCCAGCTCTGGCTCGCGTTTCGATGCGGTGTGCCAGGCGTGGTAGTGGTTGACGCAGAGCCGCCGGCAGTAGGACGGGTCAGCGCACTGGGTCCCGTCGCGCTCGACGACGCAGCGGCGCTGGAACCGGCCCGGCGAACCTTTGCGACGCATCGGAACGTAGGTGTCGGCGAACTCCTCGACGCTCAGCCCGGTGGCTGCCTGTTCACGGATGCAGGGCGTGCAGAACCCCCGGCTGTTGCTGATGGAGGTGCAGGCCGTGGTGCGGCACCAGTAGGCGATGGTCTGCTCGTTGTCCGGGTCGCCGACGAAGTACCAGTCCTCGCCGAACCACTCGCCGGACCGCCAGTTCGGGTCGATCTGGTCACGCAACCAGGACACCCACCGCGTCAGGTCCGGGCTGGGCAGCGGCGTGACAAGCGCCGCGACGGGGGCGGTCATCGGGCACCCGCCCGACCGGCCGCGACCCGCTCAACGGCGTCGCGTTTGTCCTGGTCGGTGGGGTGCAGGTAGGGCTCCATCGACGACTGGGACACATGGCCGAGTAGGTGCTGCACGACGTCCCGGTCGACGCCGGCGCGAATCCACGAGGTCGCCGCCGAGTGCCGCAGCATGTGTGGCCGCGCGGTGAAACCGGCCCGCAGAGCGAGCCTGTTGAACAAGTCCTTGGCGTTGTCGTAGCCCATCGGCCTGCCCAGCGGCGGCCGGAACAGGTTCACGAACACCATGTCCGACGCCGCGGCCTCCGAGACCAGGTCTCGTTCGTGCTGGTAGTCCGCATAGTGGGCGACGACCAGGTCGGTGACCGGGATCGACCGGGCGAATCGGGACTTCGCCAGCGCCCCGTTGGGGTTCATCCGCCGCCGGACGTGGACGTGCGCTCCGGTGACCTGGCAGCCAAGGCAGTCGGCGCGGGCGAGGAAGTGCATGTCCTCCCGGCGCAGCCCAAGCGCTTCGCCGATCCGCACCCCGGTGCAGACCAGCAGCGAGACCAGGAACCGGTCCCGCGCCCGCGTGGTCACCGCCAGCAGCCGGTTGAGCTGATCGTCCGCAAGCCACTCGTAGCCATCTTGCGCAACCGCGAACCGCACGGTTTTTGCTTGCACCGTACGAAATTCGCCTTTCTCGCCGGTGTCGAAGCCTGCCGGGACGAACTTCAGGAACTTCGGCTCCGACAACTGCGCGGCCACCTCAACGGGCACCCACTGGTGCACGGCGCCGAACCGCAGGAACTCGCACACCGTGGTCAGCACCGCGTTCGCGGTGCCCTTCGAGCGGTACCTCGTCGTCGATGCCTTCGGCCCACGTGGCGGCAACGGTTCGGCGACCAGCCAGTGCAGGAATCGGGACAGCACCAGCACGCTCGGTGTACGCCAGTCCAGGCCCTGCTTGTCGCAATAGGACAAGTACAACGCCAGTCTGCTCGCGTAGACCCGCTCGGTGTTGATCGACCGGTCCAACGCTCGCAAACCGGCCAGGTACGCCGTCGACTCGACGTGGATCACGAAGTCCTCGTCGATGACGGTCCAGCGGACGGTGCCATCAGTGGGCGAGATCGCCCGCTCGGCTTGGAAGATCACCGCCGGAACGTAGTGAACGTGCCAGAGAACTACCGGATATCTCGCTGTCACGCGCCAGGGTGATCCTTGAACCCACGTGGCAGTCACCGGATCGGCTCCTCCAGATAACCAGCGTCCCGATCGCGTACTCCACCGTGCTCATGCCGCTGTCGTCCTTGAGCAGTTCCATCTGCTTCTCCTAGTTGAGGAATTGGCCGGCCAGCCCCAGCACCACCGGCGCGACGCCGAGGCACAGAAAAGCCGGGAGGAAACACAGTGCGAGCGGCGCCGCCACCGCGACCGCGGCCTGCTGCGCCTTGGCCTCGGCGTCGTCACGCGCCTCGGCTCTGGTCCGTTCGGCGAGTTCAGCGGTCTGCCGGGCCAGTGCCGCACCCGATCGCGCCGTCCGGCGCGCAGCCCTCGCGAGCAGCGCCGTCGCGGGCTGGTCGAGCGCGGACGCCCACGCCGTGACCGGATCTGCGCCGAGCCTGAGCATCTCGGCGACCTGGCTCAGTTCCTTCATCCCGACCGCCTGGATCGCCGTGGGCACCGGCAACCCGGCTTTCAGGCACGCGGCCAGCAGATCCCAGGTCGCCGCCCGTTCGAACGGACCGTCCGGCTTCGTCCTGCCGTGCGGCGGGTCGTGGGACCTGGGCTTGAACCGGTCAATCGATCGTCGTGGCGCCGGTGCCAGCAGGACTGCCAGCGCGAGCAGGAGGAACGTCACGGCTGCACCTCCGTGATCCGCTGCGTCCACCACACCCCCGCAGCCCCGAGCACCGCGCCCAGCGCCAGCAGGAACTGCCCGGCCGCCGTGCTCGTGAGGACGTGGAACGGCCTGGCACCGCTGAACTCGCCCAGCAACACGCCCAGTACCGGAAGCACCGCCAGCACCAGCGCGCTGGCCCGCGGTCCGGCCATCCGCGCGTGCACCTGCCGCGCGAACGCCGCACGTTGATCGAGATCGCGCTTCGTGGCATCGAGGACGTCCGCCAGCGCCACACCGTGCTTCGCCGACACGTGCCACGCCCTGGCCAGCTGGTCCACGGCTTTGTCGAGCAACGGCTGCTTCATCTCGCGCAACGTCCGCTCCACATCGCCACCGAGCCTCGACGCGGCCGCCGCGGCTTTCAGCACCTCCTTCGCCGGCGCAGGCGTGTCCTCCGCCGCGCTTTCGGCTGCCTGGGCCGGGTGCGCACCCACCCGCAGCTCGTCGATCACGCCGCCCAGGCCGTTGCTCAACCCTGCCGCGGCTTGCCGGAGCGCCTTGTTCCGCCTGTGCTGCTTGAGGATTCGCCGCCCGGTCACCGCCAGCACCGCTCCGGCGACCAGTCCGCCCACGCCCGCGACGAGGTAGGTGACCGTCGCCGCGGCCGCCAGCCAGATGTACGGCGGCACAACGACTTCTCTCTTGCTTTGCGGCCTGAGTCTTCGGACCGATCTGAGGTGCGGCCAGACGATCAGCGCCGTCGCCAGCAGCAGAAGGCTCAGCACAGCAACTCCTTCGCGAGCCACCCGCCTTCTCGCGTCCAGACTGGACGGACCGCGAGTTCCGGCGTCCGCTCGAACACCCCGATCTCGTTGAGGTACCTGCTGTTGTCGTCCCGGCGCATGTGGAGCACGACCCGGACCGCCGCCGCGACCTGACTGCGCAACGCTTCGGGTGAGAGCCCACCCAACGCCCCCAACGCTTCGAGCCGCGCGGGCACCTCCGCCGGCGAGTTGGCGTGCAACGTCCCGGCGCCACCTTCGTGCCCGGTGTTGAGCGAGGTGAGCAGCTCCTTCACCTCGGCACCGCGCACCTCCCCGACCACGATCCGGTCGGGCCGCATCCGCAGGGCCTCCCGCACCAGTCCCCTGGTGGTGATCTCACCGGCCCCCTCGACGTTCGCCGGCCGCGCGGTGAGCCGCACGAACTGCGGATGGTCGGGACACAGCTCGCTCGCATCCTCGACACACACGATGCGTTCGGCCGGCGACACACAACCCAGCAGCGCCGACAACAACGACGTCTTGCCCGACCCGGTCCCCCCGATCACCAGGAACGCCAAGCGCTTCCGGACGATCGCCCGCAACGCGTCAGCGATCTCGGCGTCGAACGTGCCGAGTTCCTGCAACGCCCGCAGGTCGTGCGTCGCCGGCCTGAGGACGCGCAGCGACAGGCACGTGCGATCCGCGATGGGCGGCAACACCGCGTGCAGCCGGACCCCGCTTCCGGGCAACCACCCGTCGACGCACGGCGAGGCGTCGTCGAGCCGCCTGCCCGCCGCCACCGCCAGCCGTTGGGCGAGGCGCCGCACGGCGTCCTCGTCGGGAAAGGTGACGCCGGTCCGGCGCAGGCCCGTCGTGCCGTCGACCCACACCTGGTCCGGCGCGGTGACGAGGACGTCGGTGGTGCCGGGGTCGTCGAGAAGCGGGTCGAGGGGCCCGGCACCGCTGAACTCCTGGCGGAGCACCTGGAGTGCTTCGAGGACGTCCGAGTCGGCCAGGACGCCGCCGGCCTCGGAGCGAACCGCATGCGCCACGACGGCCGCGGTCATCTCCATGTCGGCGCCGGCCAGACGGTGGCGGACCCGGTCGATGAGGGCGGAGGTCATGTCGCCTCCGGGCGGTGGGCGTGACGGCCGTAGGTGATCTCGCGGCCGGTGAGGCGGAGCCAGGTTTCCTGGCACCAGATGAGGAAGCGGTTCACTTCGGCTCCTCCTTGAAGATGTAGCGGGGCGGGTAGAGGCGGCGGTAGACGACGAGGTTGCGCAGCATCCGGCCGAGGATGCGAAGCAGGATCACGGCTGGAACTCCTTCGGTGGCAACGGGATGCGGAGGCGCTGACTACGGGCGGAGGGGTCGCTTGGCTGGGGAGACCGGCTGGAGGTCGGAGGTCAGCTGAACGGGCGGTCACTCGGCAGAGGGCTCCTGGGCGGAGGCTTTGAGGCGGCGGAGGGGGTCGTGGAGGCCGTGCGGTTCGCGGGGACGGGGATGTGCGGCGGAAGCTGCTAGGTGGTGGCGCGGAAGCGGTGCGTCCCACAGAGACAAGGCGTGCGGCGGACACTGCGATGCAGTGGCGGAGGCCGTGCGTTCCACGGGCACGGGGACGTGCAGTGCTAGGTGGTGGCAGAGGGTGGATCGGAAGCGGTGCGTCCCACAGGGACAAGGGCGCGCGGCGGAGACTGCGAGGTGGTGGCGGAGGCCGTGCGGCTCGCAGGCACAGGGGCGTGCAGCGGAAGCTGCGAGGCAGTGGCAGAGGGTGACGCGGACGCGGTGCGTCCCACAGGGACAAGGGCGCGCGGCGGAGACTGCGAGGCGGCGGCGGAGGCCGTGCCGTTCGCAGGCACAGGCACGTGCAGCGGAAGCTGCGAGGCAGTGGCAGAGGGTGACGCGCACGCGGTAAGTCCCGCAGGGACAAGGGCGCGCGGCGGAGACTGCGAGGCGGCGGCGGAGCCCGTGCCGTTCGCAGGCACAGGCACGTGCAGCGGAAGCTGGGAGGCGGCGGAGGAGGGTGACGCGGACGCGGTAAGTCCCGCAGGGACAAGGGCGCGCGGCGGACACTGCGAGGCGGCGGAGGAGGCCGTGCCGTTCGCAGGCACAGGGACGTGTAGCGGAAGCTGCGAAACGCCAGCGGGCGGTGACGTGGAAGCGGTGCGTCTCGCGGAGCCAGGGGCGTGCGGGCGGGTGCTGGTCTGAGCCGGAACCTGCTCTGCCGCAAGGAAGTGGTGGGAGGAACGGGGGTGCGGGGCCTCCGCCCCGTCGCCGCGCAGGACCGGGATGCAGCCGCAGCCGAAGGAGTCCGTCGACACGGTCTCGGTGTCTCCCGTGGCGAGCGCGGAGTACTTGGCCTCGGCGGCCACCACGACACTCGCTGCGGCTTCCGGGGCGCTCACGGGCGGAGCTCCTTCAGGACCACGCGGGCCGCGGTGGCGAGCGGGCCCTTCGGGTTGCGGGGGAAGCGGCCCCGTTCGAGCACCTCGGACAGGCCCGGTTCCGGGCGCATCGAGGTCAGGAGGGGGACGCCGATCACGTCGGCCATCTCGGCCGGCTGGAGGTTGCCTGGGGACGGGCCGCGGACCACCAGGCGGAGGTTGCGGCCGTTGGTCAGGAGGGTGGTGGCCACTCGGCTGGCGGCCGCGGTGGCGCGGACCTCGGCCGGGACCACGAGGATCGTCAGGTCCGTGCGGTCCAGGGCTGCCGAGGCGGAGGCTGTGGGGAAGCGCGGGAGGTCGCAGATCACCGTGCAGCCCGCCCTGCGGCCCGCGTCCAGGACTGCCGCCACCGCTGCCGGTTCCGGGTCCGGGGCGGACCTGTCGCAGGCCAGGACGGTCAGGTTGCCCGTGGTCGGCAGGGCGGCTCGCAGGGCCGACATCGGGACCCTGCCGCCGGTGGCGTGCACGCCCGGCCAGCGGGCGCCCTGGTCGGACTCGGTGCCCAGGGCCAGGTCTATGCCTCCGCCGAGGGGGTCGCAGTCGACCAGCATCGCTTCGCCGCCCAGGGCCACCGCCTCGCGGCCGCAGGCTATGGCGAGGGTCGAGGCTCCTGCGCCTCCTCTGCCGCCGATGAACGACACCACGCGGCCCCGGTCCGAGGGCGGGCCCTCGCCCAGGTCGCTCAGCGCCGAGACCAGGGAGCGGCCCTCCGCCGGTAGTTCCAGGACGCCGTCCGCGCCCAGGGCCACGGCCGGTGCCCACGGCGGGTCGCCTCCGTGGACCACGAGGACGCCGGTGCGGCGGGGGAAGCCCGCGTCCAGGCAGGCGGAGACCGCGGCGGGGTCGAGGAGGACCAAGGGGGCGGTGTGCCACTGCGAGCGCAACGACGTGATGTCGGGGGCGCAGGAGAGCGGGCAGTCGGCCGCGGCGGCGACGCGGAGGACCTCGTCGAGCAGGTCCTGGTCCGTGAGCAGGGTGATGGGGTGGGTCATGGGACTGACCGTGGCTGGTCGTGATGAATGACACAACGGGGTGAAGATCCACTTGTGGACAACACGGCGACTGTGGACAAGTCGCGATCTTGGAAGCCTTGCCGGGCCGGAACTGTCGGACCCGTGTGGGAGCCTGAAGGGTTGGGCACTCGGCGCTCGGACAGGAGCGGCAGAGGTCCAGTCGCACCGAGGCGGAAACGGGGTCCGGATATGGGACGACCCCCGCCAGGGGGGAGGGACGGGGGTCGTCAATGGTTCAGTCCCGGGGGGTCGGACTGAACCCGTCCGTCGAACCGGACTCTCCTACTGTATCCCCATGCGCCAGTGCTGCGCGCAACTTCCGCAACAGCTGAGGGCCAAGTTTCGGTAACCGTGAAGCACCAGGGTTTCGTACACGAACGAAATGCCGCCCGAACGGCCTACTGGCGAGTACACCTAAGCTGAGGCACATGAGCCGGATCGCCGCCTTCTTCGACCTCGACAAGACCGTCATCGCGAAGTCGAGCACGCTGGCGTTCAGCCGGCCCTTCTTCCAGGAGGGTCTGATCAACCGCCGCGCGGTGCTGAAGAGCGCATATGCGCAGTTCGTGTTCATGCTCGCCGGCGCGGACGCGGATCAGATGGACCGCATGCGCGCGCACATCACGGCGCTCGCCGCCGGCTGGGACGTGGAGCAGATTCGCAGCATCGTCAACGAGACGCTGTTCGACATCGTCGATCCTCTTGTCTACAAAGAGGCGACACAGTTGATCGCCGACCACAAGGCGGAGGGCCACGACGTGGTCATCGTCAGCGCGTCCGGCGAGGAACTGGTCGCCCCCATTGCCCAGATGATCGGGGCGGACTACAGCGTCGGCACGAAGATGGTGGTCCACGACGGCCGCTACACCGGTGACGTCGCCTTCTACTGCGCCGCCGACAACAAGGCGGTCGCGATCAAGCAGCTGGCCGCCGAGCACGGGTACGACCTGTCGAAGAGCTACGCGTACTCGGACAGCGTCACGGACCTGCCGATGCTGGAGGTCGTCGGCCACCCGACGGCCGTGAACCCCGACCGGGGCCTGCGCCGCATCGCCGTCGAGAAGGACTGGCCGGTGCAGCAGTTCGTCGACCCGGTGAGCCTGCGCTCCCGCATCCCCACCCCCTCGGGCAAGGCGGTCGCGGTCACGGCCATCGGCATCGGCGCGGTCGCGGCGGCCGGAGCGGCCTGGTACGGCCTGCGCCGCAAGCGGTCCCGCGACTGAAGTCAAGCCCCGGCGGCCACATTGCACCGAGAAGAGACGGGTACCGGCGAGTAGCGGCAACGCGCCGCACACGTGGTGCCCCCGGTGGGTGTCCGGCGCCGCCCGCCCGGCGGTACCGAACACGAACACAACCTCACAAATCCAGAAACCCCAGTACTTTCACTACTGAACGTGGCTTGACCGGTGCACCCGTCCGAGCCCTTGCTGTGACCGGGCCCACGCACTTAAATAGGTGGTGCGGACCTGGGGTCGGCCAGGGGCCAGACGAAGAGAAGTCAGGATCCACCCCGACCAAGCTCCGTGCGCGGACTTCGAGTACCCACGCGCAGCACGCCGCGGGAGGCTTGTCGTCTAGGGCCTGCGTACCGGGACGCCGGACGCCGAGGCCAGGGTTGTACGACTGGAGTTGCACGCTTGGTAACTCGCAAGCCCGCGCTGAAGACGGGGCACCCTTTCGAGGGTGCCCCGTCTGCTTGTGCGTGAAAAACTCCCACCGAACGGCAGAATGTGCGCCCGTTGACCCACCACGCAGTCGTGAGTAACTTGCGAAATACGCCAGTTACCTGTGGGAACATCACCGGGAGGCACGGACAAGTGCGGAAGTTCGCCGCGTTGACGCTGGTCACAGCCATGGTCGCCCTCACGCCGGTGGCGAGAGCGGACGCCTCGGTGACCACACTGCGCGGGATGTCGCTGGAACAGAAGGTCGGCCAGCTCTTCGTCACGTACGTCAACGGCCAGGCCGCCGACGTCCCGCACCCCAAGAACCAGACCGACTTCGGAGTGGCGACGGCCGCGGACATGGTGCGCAAGTACCAGCCCGGCGGCGTCATCTACTTCAACAACTCGAGCCGCGACAACATCGACACCCCCAAGCAGATCGCGCAGCTCTCCAACGGCCTGCAGAAGGCCTCCAAGATCCCGCTGCTCATCTCGACCGACCAGGAGACGGGTCTCGTCACGCGGATCGGCCCGCCGGCCACCCAGTTGCCGGGCGCCATGGCCCTCGGCGCGGGCCGGAGCACCGAGGACGCCGAAGAAGCCGCGCGCATCACTGGCCGGGAGCTCCGCGCGATGGGCATCAACCAGAACTTCGCGCCGGACGCCGACGTCAACTCCAACCCGGCGAACCCCATCATCGGCGTGCGCAGCTTCTCGAGCGACCCGAAGCTCGCCGCCGACATGGTCGCCGCCCAGGTGCGGGGCTACGAGGGCCGCCGCTGGTTCGACATGACCTCGGTGACCTCGACCGCCAAGCACTTCCCGGGCCACGGCGACACGTCCGAGGACAGCCACACCGCCCTGCCGGTCTCGAACCGCAGCCTCGACCAGTGGCGCCAGATCGACGCGCCGCCGTTCTCCGCCGCCATCGCCGCCAAGATCGACTCGATCATGACCGCGCACATCCAGGTGCCGCAGATCGACCCGTCGGGCAACCCGGCCACGCTCAGCCCGAAGATCATCACCGGCCTGCTGCGCGACGAGCTCAAGTACGACGGCGTGGTCGTCACCGACTCGCTGGAGATGGCGGGCGTCCGCAAGCTGCACTCCGACGCCGAGATCCCGGTGCTGGCCATCAAGGCGGGCGTCGACCAGCTGCTGATGCCGCCGAACCTCGGCCTCGCGATCGACAGCGTCGTCAAGGCCGTCCGCAGCGGTGAGATCACCGAGCGGCGCATCGACCAGAGCGTCCTGCGCATCCTCAAGATGAAGCTCCTGCGCGGCGTCATGCTCACCGCCGAGGTCGACGTGAACAAGGTCGACCAGATCGTCGGTTCCGGCACGCAAGAGGCCCAGGCCATCGCCGACCGCACCATCACGGTCGTCCGCAACGACGCCCAGGCGCTCCCGCTGAACGCCACCGCTCCCCTGGTCGTCGGCACCAGCGACGCCACCACCACGGCCCTCGCCACCAGGCTCAAGGGCACCAGGTTCGTCACCGCGACGAGCCCCACCGCCGCGCAGATCCAGCAGGCGGTGGCCGCGGCGGCCAACGCGGACAAGATCGTGGTGCTGACCAACAACGCGAGCACCAGGCCCGCCCAGGTCGACCTGATCAACAAGCTCGTCGCCACCGGCAAGCCCGTCGTGGCGGCCGCCACCGGCAACCCGTACGACGTCGCCCACAGCGGCGCCAGGACGTGGCTCGCCACCTACTCGACCACCACGGTCTCGATGGAGGCGCTGGCCAGGGTCCTGCTCGGCGAGGTCAAGCCGCAGGGCAAGCTCCCGGTCGACGTGCCAGGCCCCACCCCCTACCCGTTCGGACACGGAGTGACCTGGTGAGAAGGCGGAGCTTCCTCGCGGCAGGCGCCCTGTCCATCCCTCTCGCCGGCACCGCCAGCGCCGGCGCGACCCCGAAGCTCGCCACCGCGGCCGAACAGCTCGCGCAGGACGGCTGGCGCAAGCTCAAGGGCCGCAAGGTCGGCGTGCTGACGAACCCGACGGGCGTCCTCAAGGACCAGACGCACATCGTCGACTCGATGGTCGCCCACGGCGCCAAACCGACCGCCGTCTTCGGACCGGAACACGGCTTCCGCGGCACGGCGCAGGCAGGTGGCTCCGAAGGCGACTACGCGGACCCACGCACCGGTATCCCGGTATACGACGCGTACAGCGCCAACGCCGCAAAGCTCCAAGCGATGTTCACGAAAGCGGGCATCGACACGGTCGTGTTCGACATCGCGGACGTAGGCGCGCGCTTCTACACCTACATCTGGTCGATGTACGTGGCGATGGAGGCCGCGCCGAACCTGGACTTCATCGTCCTGGACCGCCCGAACCCCATCGGCGGCACCGCGCACGGCCCGCAGCTCGACCCCGCCTACGCGACCTTCGTCGGACTGAAACCGATCGTGCAGCAACACGGCATGACGGTCGGCGAACTGGCGCGCTACTTCAAGGGCGAGTTCGACCTGGCCACGAAACTCGACGTGGTCAACGTCCGGGGCTGGCGCAGGAACCAGCTCGACACCGGCCTGCCGTGGGTCCCGCCGAGCCCGAACATGCCCACCCCGGACACCGCGCTGGTCTACCCCGGCACGTGCCTGTTCGAGGGCACGGTCCTGTCCGAGGGCCGCGGCACCACCCGCCCGTTCGAGACCGTCGGGGCGCCCGGCATCGACTGGCGCTGGGCCGAGGCCCTGAACGCCCTGGACCTCGGGGGCGTCCGGTTCCGCGAGACCTACTTCTCGCCCACGTTCAACAAGTTCCAGGGCAAGACCTGCGGCGGTGTCACCCTGCACGTCACCGACCCGCGGAAGTTCGACGCCATCAAGGCCGCCGTGGCCATGCTGATCACCGTGAAGTCGTTGTACCCCGGCGTGTTCGCGTGGCGCCCCGACAACTGGATCGACAAGCTCAGCGGCTCCGACCGGCTGCGCAGGATGATCGACGCCCAGGCTCCCCTGGCCGAGGTCGTCGGCGCGTGGCAGCAGGAGCTCCAGCAGTTCCGCCGCACCCGCCTGCCCTACCTGCGCTACCGGTGAGGACGCCATGCTCATCCCTGCCCTGGCCACCGCACTCGTGACAGCCATGGTCCCCGGCCACTTCGACCAGCCCCAGGACGGCTTCGCACACCAGTGGACGACGCTGCGGGCGTCGAACCCGTTCTGGGCCGGCCTCGACCCCGAGCCGATCAACACGGCCCTGCTCCAGCTCCGCGACTTCACGAAACCCCAGGCCAACGGCAAGCCGCTCTACGCAGGCGCGGTCACGATGTACGTGCACGACGGCAAGATCGTCACACACAACCGCACGGGCTACGCCGTTCTCTACCAGGATCAGCAGACCCAGTTGCCCGAAGCCGAACGCGTCCCGATGAAGAAGGACACGATCTTCGACTTCGCCTCCATCTCCAAGCTGTTCACGTCGATCGCGGTGATCCAGCAGGTCGAGCAGGGCCGGGTGGGCATCGACGAGAAGGTCGCCACCTACCTGCCCGAGTTCGGAGTGAACGGCAAGGAGAACATCACCGTCAAGCAGCTCCTCACACACACGAGCGGCCTCGAACCGTTCATTCCTTTGTGGAAGCTGTACCCCGACGTCCCGTCACGCATCAAAGCCGTGATGGACGTGAAGCCGAAGTCCACGCCCGGCACCACGTACGTCTACTCGGACCTGAACCTGATCACGCTCGGGGAGCTGGTCTTCAAGGTCAGCGGCAAGAAGCTCGACCAGGCGGTGCGCGACGGCATCACCAGGCCGCTCGGCATGAAGGACACCGGCTACAACCCGAAGGCCAAGGACCGCACGGCCGCAACGGAGTTCCAGTCGGCACCGCCACGCGGCATCGTCCGGGGTGAGGTGCACGACGAGAACGCGTGGTCCCTCGGAGGAGTAGCGGGCCACGCCGGTGTGTTCGGCACGGCCAAAGACCTCGCCATCCTCGGCCAGGCGATCCTCAACGGCGGCACCTACCAAGGTCGCCGAATCCTCAGTGAACACTCGGTCGAGCTGATGCTCACGAACTTCAACCAGCAGTTCCCCGACAACGCCCACGGGCTCGGTTTCGAACTCGACCAGCGTTGGTACATGGGCGCGCTGAGCGGCCCGGGAACCGCGGGCCACACCGGTTACACCGGCACGTCGTTCGTCATCGACAAGGCCTCGCGCTCGATCGCGATCCTGCTGACGAACCGCGTGCACCCGAGCCGTGACTGGGGCAGCGTCAACCCGGCCCGCCGCGTCGCCGCCGACGGCCTGGCGAACGCCCTCGCCGTCAAGTCACACGGAAAGCAATGGCGCGCAACGACTTCCGGCGGCACCCTCACCGCGGAGCGTCCGGTCGAGGTCTTCGTGGACGTCGACAAGGGCGACAAGCTGACCGTCCAGCACTGGAACGGCACGGACTGGCAGGACGCGCGCACCATCACGACGACCGGACGCCGTTGGGTGCCAACGGAATCCGTGAAGACCAGGTTCGTCTACACCAAGGCGGGCCAGTACGACGGCCGCGGCGTCTACGTGCACGCACGCGGCGACGTCACGGCCGAAGGCTGGTCAGTGGCACGCCGCTAGCACCTCGGTGAACAGCGGGAGCGCCCGTGCAAACGCGGGCGCTCCGAAGCTCACCACGATCCCCGTGCGGTCGTCGTCGCTCAGCTCGTGCCGGAACCACGAGAGAGGGCTGAGCTCGATCCCACGTTCACGCGCGGTCCGCACGATCTCCGCTTCGTGAGGCGTGTCAAGCACTGCGTGCATCCCGGCCGCGATGCCGGACACCGACGCGTACGGCGAGACGGCTTCCACCAGCCGGTCACGGCGCCGCTGGTACTTCGACCGCATCCGGCGCACATGGCTGTCGTACGACCCAGACTCCAGGAAGTCGGCCAACGTCAACTGGTCGAGCATGCTGATGTGCTGTTCGCGAGCGGTCTTCAACGCCAGCACGGGGTCCACGAACCGGTCCGGCAGCACCATCCACGCGATCCGCAGCGCCGGTGACAACGCTTTGCTGGACGTGCCCAGGTACACGACGTGCTCCGGGTCGAGCCCCTGCACGGCGCCGACGGGCTGCCGGTCGTAGCGGAACTCGCCGTCGTAGTCGTCTTCCAGCACAAGGCCGTCCACGCGCCGTGCCCACTCCACGGCCGATGCACGCCGCCGTGGGTGCAACGGGCCGCCCAACGGGAACTGGTGCGCGGGGGTCAACACACACGCCCGCAGGTTGTCCGGCAGTTGCTCGGTGTTCGCACCGTGGTCGTCCACCGCCAACGGCACGGTCGACGTCCACAGCGACCGGTGGAAGCCCAGCCCGTACTCCTCGACGACGACCGGCGGCGTCAGCAGCCGGTCGAACATCTGGACCGCACCCCCGAACCCCGAGCACACCACGATCCGCTCGGGATCGGCACGCACGCCCCGCGCCCGCGCGAGGTACTCGGCCAGTGCCGTCCGCAGCTCGATCCGGCCCTGCGGATCTCCCGGCCCGAACGCCTCCGAAGGCGCCGCCGTGAGCGCCCGCCGCGTCGAACGGATCCACTCCGCGCGCGGGAACTCGGTGACGTCCGGCGTGGAGACCCTGAGGTCGAACCGCACCTCGGCGTCCACAGCCCGGCGGGCGACTGGACGAGGAGGCTCGACTCGTTGCGCCACAACGGTTCCCGAACCCTGACGCGCGGTCAGCCAGCCTTCCGCCACCAGTTCCGCATAAGCCTCGGCGACGGTGTTGCGCGCGATCCCGAGGTCGAGCGCGAGCGACCGCGAGGCCGGCAGGCGGGTGCCGGGCGGCAGCCGCGCCGACCGCACCGCCTCCCGCAACGACGCCGTCAACCGGTGCCGCAGACCACCCGGGCCGGACAGGTCCAGGTGGAAGTCAAGATTGGCCCACGATTCCACGATCAGATTGCACCATGCACAGGGCCAATCAGCGCCATAGGTTTGAGCCATGACGAACCGCATCGACCTCGCCAAGAAGGCACCGAAGGTCTACCGCGCCATGATCGCCCTCGACGCCGCCGCCCGCGAGGGTCTCGACGAGCAGCTCGCCGAGCTTGTGCGCATCCGCGCCTCCCAGCTCAACCACTGCGCCTACTGCCTCAACATGCACACCGTGGACGCCCGCAAGGGCGGCGAGTCCGAGGCCCGCATCTACCTCCTCAACGCGTGGGAGGAGGCCGGCGACCTCTACACCGAGAAGGAGCAGGCGGCACTGCGGCTCACCGAGGCCATCACCGTCATGAGCAGCCACGAGTACGTCAGCGACGAGGTCTACGAGCAGGCCGCGAAGCACTTCGGCGAGGAGGAGCTCGCGCAGCTCATCGCGTTGATTTTCACCATCAACTCGTGGAACCGGATCGCCGTGTCGACCAGGAAGAAGCCCGCCGTCCAGTGAGCCGTTCCGGGCCGAGAGGGTGACTTTCGGACACACTCCGTTGACCCTTGGAGTGGCGGTTAGTAAGTTTCCCACGTGTCCACTGAAAGCAGTGCCGAGTCCAGTCCACTGGTGAAGATCCGGTCGTTGCTGCCGGGTCTCGCGCGCGCCGAGCAGCGCGTCGCGAAGGTGGTGCTGGAGAACCCCGGAACTGTCGCGCACCGCAGCATCACCGAGGTCGCCGAGCAGGCGGGCACGAGTGAGACGACGGTGACGCGGTTCTGCAAGGCCATCGGCGTCGGTGGATATCCGGAACTGCGCATCGCGCTCGCCGCCGACACGGCCCGCAACCAGGTCAGGGCCAACCACGACATGGGTGGCGACATCGGACCGGGCGACGACCTCAAGCAGGTCGTCGGCAAGGTCGCGTTCGCCGACGCCCGCGCCGTCGAGGAGACCGCCGAGCAGCTCGACATCGAGTCGCTCGACAAGGTCGTCCAAGCGGTCGCGGGCGCCCGTCGTGTCGACGTCTACGGCTTCGGCGCGTCCGCGTTCGTCGCGTTCGACCTGCAGCAGAAGCTGCACCGCATAGGGCTCACCTGCTTCGCGTGGAACGACACGCACATCGCGCTGACGTCGGCCGCCGTGCTGACGGCCGCGGACGTCGCCGTGGGCATCTCACACACCGGCTCGACCGCGGAGACCGTCGAGGCCCTGCGCGTCGCCCGCGAGACCGGCGCCACCACCGTCGCGCTGACGAACTTCCCGCGCTCGCCCATCACCGAGGTCTCCGACCACGTGCTGACCACGGCCGCGCGCGAGACCACGTTCCGCTCCGGCGCGATGGCGAGCCGCATCGCCCAGCTCACGGTGATCGACTGCCTGTTCATCGGCGTCGCCCAGCACCACGTGGACACGGCGAAGATGGCGCTGGAGGCGACCTACGAAGCGGTGTCCGGCCATCGGCTCGGTGCCAGACCAGACGGCCGGCGGCGGCCGCGGGAGACGACTAAATGATCTCCCCCCGGAACGGTGTGGTGGTGCGCGTGGAATCTCCGACCGAGCAACGGAACCCGCGCACCGCGGACATCGACCGGGTCTCCACGATCGACGTGCTGCGCATGATCAACGAGGAGGACCGCACGGTCCCCGCGGCGGTCGCGCAGGCACTGCCGGAACTGGCCGGCGCCGTCGACCTGGGCGTCGCGGCGATCATGTCCGGTGGCCGCGTGCACTACGTCGGCGCGGGCACGTCAGGGCGTCTGGCGACGCTGGACGCCGCTGAGCTCGTACCGACGTTCAACGCCCCGGCCGACTGGTTCGTCGCCCACCACGCCGGCGGTCCGGAAGCCCTCGTCCGTGCCGTCGAAGAGGTGGAGGACCACTCGGGCGCCGCCCTGATCCGCCGCCACGCCACCGCGAAGGACCTGGTCGTGGGCGTGACGGCGTCCGGGCGCACGCCGTTCGTGATCGGCGCGCTGCAGGAGGCGCAAGCGCTTGGTGCCCACACCGTGCTGGTGTCGAACAACGCGTCGGTGCCCTTCACGCCCGATGTCCTCGTCGCGCTGAACACCGGCCCGGAGGCCATCGCCGGCTCCACACGGATGAAGGCGGGATCGGCCCAGAAGCTGGTCCTGACATCGTTTTCCACGGCGGTGATGATCAAGCTCGGCCGCACCTACTCGAACCTGATGGTCAGCATGCGCGCCACCAACGCGAAGCTGCGCGGCCGGACGATCCGGATCCTGCACGAGGCCACCGGCCAGCCCGAGAACGCGTGCGAGCAGGCGCTGGCGGACGCGGACGGCGATCTCAAGGTGGCGCTGGTCCACCTGCTCTCCGGCGCACCGACCGAACGTGCGGCCGCTGCCCTGCAGGACACCAAGGGCCACGTCCGCCACGCCCTGGACCGGCTAGCTGGTTAGATCCGGGCCGAACACCTCGTAGTGGATGTCGGTGACACCCGCTTCGAGGAGCTGGGCCCGCATCGCGCGCAGGAACGGCACCGGCCCGCACAGGTAGGCGATGGTGTCCCGCGGGAGCTCGACCCCGCCGAGATCGACCAGCCCGGTCCGCTCGGCGGGCCAGTCGCCGAGCGGCCGCTCGTAGAAGACGTGCGCCCGCGCGTTCTCCAGCTTGGCGACGAGCTGGGCGAGTTCCGCGCGGAACGGGTGCGTGAGCTGGTCGCGGTCACCGTGGACGGCGACGACCTGCCGGGGTGAGTCCGTGGCGGCCAGCTCGGCGAGCATGGAGATCATCGGCGTGCAGCCGATGCCCGCCGACGCGAGCAGCACCGGACCGTCGCCGGGCTGCAGCGTCAGGTCCCCTGCCGGGTGGCTGACCAGCACGGTGCTGCCGACGGGCGCGGAGTCGTGCAGGTGGTTCGACACCTCGCCGTCGCGTTTCACCGAGAACTGCAGTGCGTCGTCGGACCGTCCGGACAGGCTGTACTGGCGGATCTGCCGGGCGCCGTCGGCCAGCGGGACCTGCACCGAGACGTACTGCCCCGGCTCACCCGCGCGCACTTCCCCGTCGACCGGCCTGACCACGAACGTCACCACGTCCTCGGTCTCCTGGAACCGGGCGATCACCCGGTGCTCCTGCTGCCCCTGCGGCAGGAACCGCTCCAGGCCGATCAGCGTGTCGGCCATCAGCCAGTAGACCTCGCTCCAGGCCGCCGTCACCTCGGCCGGGACGTCCAGGACGTCGGCGACGGCCCCGAGCAGGTGCTTGTGCACGACCGCGTACTGGCCGGGCGTGACGCCGACTGAGACGTGCTTGTGTGCGATCCGCCTCAGCATCGCGTCGGGCGTCCGACCGGCGAGCAGGCCGGAGGCGAACGCGGCGATCGACCCGGCCAGCGCCTGGGACTGCGTGCCGTTGGCCTGGTTGCCGCGGTTGAACACGTCCCGCAGCAGGATCGGGTGCTCGGCGAACATGCGCTCGTAGAACAGCGCGCTGATCTCACCGATGGCGGCGCCGACCGCGGGCAGGGTGGCTTCGAGAAGTTCGGCCGACTTCGGGGACAACATCGAGGATCTCCTCACCTCAGCCGCAGGCTGAGCAGGACAGGACCGGTGGGATCAGCGACGAGGTCCTCGACGCTCAGCGGATCGAGCGAGGCGTAGAAGGCTTCCTGGGCCTGGCGCAGCGCTTGGCGCAGGCGGCAGGCCGTGCTCAGCGGGCACGGCGCGTCGCCCTCGCAGTCGACGACGTCGCCCTCGCCCTCCAGCCGGCGCACGAGCCACCCCACCGAGACGGACCGTCTGGTCTCGGCGAGCGCCAGGCCGCCACCCCTGCCGCGGCGGGCCACGACCACGCCGAGGTGCTGGAGCTGGGCCACGACCTTGGCCGCGTGGGTGTACTGCACGCCCATGACCTCGGCGACTTCCCGTGTGGTCGGGTTCGCCGAGGCGTCGGCAACGGCCAGCCGCATCACGATCCGCAGCGCGATGTCGGTGCTCTTGGTCAGCCTCACAAGATCGAGAATAGCTTAATTGGAATCTGAGATGCGTGTTATCCAGGCAACACCGGACGCCACGGGATGGGCGTCGACAGCACCATTGCGCTGGACGTCTCCCCGTGTGCGGCCAGCCGGACCAGCAGCCGTTCCAACTCGACGATCGACGTGGTGACGACCTTCACCACCGAGCAGATGTCTCCGGTCAGCCGGACGACCTCGACCACTTCGGGGAGATCGTCGAGCAGTTCGGGGTGCACGGTGATGCACCGCGGGCCGTAGCACTTCATGCGCACCAACGCGACGACCGGACGTCCGACGACGGTGGGGTCGACCACGGCGCGATAGCCGGTGATCGCGCCCATGTTCTCGAGCCGGCGGACCCGCTGCGCGACCGTCGGCGGTGAGACGTGGACCCGGCGGGCCAGTTCGTTGTACGACAGCCGCGCATCCTCTTGGAGTGCCTCCAACAGGGCCTTGTCCACCTCGTCCAACATGAACGCAAAGCTACTCGGCGATCCGTTTTGCGATTGGAAGAAGTTCGCGCCGAACGCCTTTCGTCGCCCATTCAGGTGACGGGCCGTTCCGGCGACGATTGAGCCATGAGCTGCCCCGTATCCCCCAAGCTGGATTTCGGCGGCACCACGCCGTACGAGGACTACGTGCACGCGTCGGTGCTGCACACCCTTCAACAGCAGTGGTCCAAAGATCCCCGTGAGATGTCGTTCCTGGTCATCACGCAGGTGATGGAGCTGTACTTCGGCCTGCTCTGCTTCGAGTGGCGGCAGGCCCAGACCGAACTGCGTGCCGATGACCTGAAAGCCGCCGTGCGCACGCTCCGGCGTTCCGACCTGCACCTCCAGGCGCTCTCGGCGGCGTGGCGGCCGATCGCGCGGATGACGCCGACCGAGTTCAACTCGTTCCGCGACGCGCTCGGCGAGGGGTCGGGCTTCCAGTCGGGCATGTACCGCGAGATGGAGTTCCTGCTCGGCGAGAAGTCCGCGTCGATGCTCGTGCCGCACCGCGCGGTGCCGGCGATGCACGACCAGCTGGAGAAGTCGCTGGCCCTGCCCTCGCTCTACGACGACGTGCTCGCGGCCCTCAAGCGCAGGGGTTTCGACATCCCGCAGAGCGTGCTGGACCGCGACCTGACCAAGGCCTACGAGCCGTCGGCCGAGGTCGAGCAGGTGTGGGCGACGATCTACCGAGGCGACGACCGCGACCTGCTGGAACTGGGCGAGGCGCTGACCGACATCGCCGAGGAGTTCGCGCGCTGGCGCTACGACCACCTGCTGGCGACCCGCCGTTCGATGGGCTCGAAGGTCGGCACCGGCGGCTCCGCTGGTGTTGCATGGCTGGAGAAGCGCACCCAACGAGCGGTGTTCCCCGAGCTGTGGACCGCGAGGAGCTACGTGTGAGGCGCGAGCTGTTCGACATCCCCGAAGGCGTCATCTACCTCGACGGCAACTCGCTCGGCGCGCCGCCGAAGCACGTCGCCGAGCGGATGCAGGAGGTCGTGAAGCACCAGTGGGGCACGCGGCTGATCAGGTCGTGGAGCGAGGGCTGGTGGGAGGCGCCCCAACGGATCGGCGACCGGATCGGCCGGCTGATCGGAGCCGCTCCCGGTCAGGTCGTCGTCGGCGACTCGACGTCGGTCAACGTCTTCAAGGCGTTGATGGGCGCGGTGAGGGGCACGAGCCGCACCGAGATCGTCGTGGACGAGTCGACGTTTCCGACCGACGGCTACATCGCGGAGTCGGTGGCTTCGCTGACGGGACTGAAGATCCGTGCCGCGCATCCGTCCTCTTTGGACCTGAGCGAGGACACCGCCGTGGTGCTGCTCAACCAGGTCGACTACCGGACCGGCGCGCTGCACGACATGAAGGCGCTCACCGAGCAGGCGCACGACGTCGGCGCGCAGGTGGTCTGGGACCTCTGCCACAGCGCCGGCGTGCTGCCCATCGAACTGGACGCCCTCGAGGTCGACTTCGCGGTCGGCTGCACCTACAAGTTCCTCAACGGCGGACCGGGCTCGCCGGCGTTCGTCTACGTGCCGCACGCCAGGCAGGCGACGTTCGAGAACCCGCTGTCGGGCTGGAACGGCCACCGCGAGCCGTTCGGCATGAAGCCGTCCTACGAGCCGGACCCCGGCATCGTCCGCGCACGGGTCGGCACGCCGGACATCCTGTCGATGCTGGCGCTCGACGCGTCCCTGGACGTCTGGGACGACGTCGACCTGGCCGAACTGCGGCAGCGCGGCCTGGCACTGACCGCGCTGTTCCGCGAGCACGTCGAGAAGCTCACGAACCTCGAGGTGATCACGCCGGAGCAGCGGGGCAACCAGATCTCGGTGCGCTGCCCGGACGCCAGGGCCGTGATGGACGAACTGATCGCGCGCGGCGTCATCGGCGACCACCGGCCGCCGGACATCCTCAGGTTCGGCTTCGCCCCGCTCTACGTGACCGACGAGGACGCGATCAGGGCGGCCGAAGTGCTGGCGGACATCACCCGGTGAGTGCGGCGTCCGCGATGCTCTTCGCCTCGCGGGCGCCCGCCTCCAGCGACGAGCAGACGAACAGGATCCACTGCGCGAGACCCTCCAGGGACCCCGACGCGAACGCCACGGACGCGGCCTCGTACTCCGCCGAACGGCGCAGGCACGCCACTTCCGGCACGCCGAGGCCCTTGGGGTCGAGACCGGTGGAGATCGACGTCATCCGCGCGGCCGCACGGGCGACCACGCCGTTCGCGACGTCGAACGGCGCCAGCCCGAGCAGTTCACCGTGCACCACCGCGACGACGATCGGCGCCGGCACGGACGTGCCGCCGGTGACCAGCGAGCCGAGCATGTCGAGCCGTTGCGACACGTCCTCGGAGACACGCGGGCGTCCGACGTCGGTCGTGAGGTCGGCGGCGGCGAGAACGTGCAACCGCGCGAGGGCCTGCAACGGCGCGCGCTGCCACGTGGCGACGAGCCCGCCCAGTGCCTCCGCGATCCGCAAAGACCCTGCCAGCACGGGTTCCGAGACCTCGCCGGACTCCGGGATGTCGGTCGGACCGCCCTCCAGAGCCGCCGACGCACGGGCCGCGCGGACGGACGCTTCGGCCGCCGTCGTGGCCCAGCCGCGCAGGTTCACCCGATGGCGGTGCACCTGGAAGACGGCGTCCTTGGCGGCGCTCGCGGCGTCTGCCACGCCAGGCAAGGAAAGCAGCGGTGCGAGAGGATCGGTCACGGTCGCGCAGAGTACCTGACCAGGTGAAACGGGTGATCCAGCTCACTGCCCCAACCGTTGGGCGCGCAACTGCGCCCGTTCAACGCGCCACACGTGCCTGGACCAGACAAAACGGGTTACACAATGACAGCCGTGTAACCAACCTCCCAAGATTGGTCTGAACCTTTTGAGGGAGGAGCCTGTTGGAAGTGAGCTGGCTCGCACTACGGTCAGTACCCGCATCCCCAACCGGTCTGGACTTTCCAGGAGGTCTCGCACCATGACGCAGTCGCCAGGCCAGGGCAACGCTCTGGACAACCTGCTCACGGAGAGCAGGACGTTCCCGCCTTCCGACGAGTTCGCGGCACAGGCGAACGCACAGCCCGCGCTGTACGAGGAGGCGAAGGCCGACCGCGAGGCGTTCTGGGCCAAGCAGGCGGAACGGCTGCACTGGGACACCCCGTGGAACCAGGTACTCGACTGGTCCGACGCTCCCTTCGCCAAGTGGTTCGTCGGCGGCAAGCTCAACGTGGCCTACAACTGCGTGGACCGCCACGTCGAGTCGGGCCACGGCGACCAGGTCGCCATCCACTGGGAGGGCGAGCCCGGTGACTCCCGCGCCATCACCTACGCCGAGCTGCAGCGCGAGGTCTCCAAGGCCGCGAACGCGTTGACGTCGCTGGGAATCGGCGCGGAGGACCGTGTCGCGATCTACATGCCGATGGTCCCCGAGGCGATCTTCGCGATGCTGGCGTGCGCCCGCGTCGGCGCGATGCACAGCGTCGTGTTCGGCGGGTTCTCCGCCGAGGCGCTGCGCACCCGCATCGAGGACTCCTCGTGCCGGCTCGTGATCACGACCGACGGCCAGTACCGCCGCGGCACCCCTGCTCCGCTCAAGCCCGCCGTGGACGAGGCCGTCGCCGCCGCGCCGTCCGTGGAGAAGGTCATCGTCGTCAAGCGCACCGACACCGAGGTCGCGTGGACCGACAAGGACGTGTGGTGGCACGAACTGGTGGACTCGCAGTCCGACCAGCACACCCCCGAGGCGTTCGACTCGGAGCACCCGCTCTTCATCCTCTACACCTCGGGCACCACGGGTAAGCCGAAGGGCATCCTGCACACGTCCGGTGGCTACCTCACGCAGGCGTCGTACACGCACAACTACGTGTTCGACCTCAAGCCGGACACCGACGTGTACTGGTGCACCGCGGACATCGGCTGGGTCACCGGCCACAGCTACATCGTCTACGGCCCGCTGTCGAACCGCGTGACGCAGGTCGTCTACGAAGGGACGCCGAACACCCCGAACGAGGGCCGGCACTGGGACATCGTGCAGAAGTACGGCGTCTCGATCTACTACACGGCGCCGACGCTGATCCGCACCTTCATGAAGTGGGGCGCGGACATCCCGGCCAAGTACGACCTCAGCTCGTTGCGCGTGCTGGGTTCGGTCGGCGAGCCGATCAACCCCGAGGCCTGGATCTGGTACCGCGAGAACGTCGGCGGCGGCAAGGCCCCGATCGTCGACACGTGGTGGCAGACCGAGACCGGCGCGATCATGATCTCGCCGCTGCCCGGTGTCATCTCGGCCAAGCCCGGTTCGGCGCAGCAGCCGCTGCCCGGCATCGGCGCGAAGGTCGTCAACGACGAGGGCGTCGAGGTTCCGGCCGGTGGCGGTGGCTACCTGGTGCTGGACGAGCCGTGGCCGTCGATGCTGCGCGGCATCTGGGGCGACGAGGAGCGCTACCGCGACACGTACTGGTCGCGCTTCGGCGAGCAGGGCTTCTACTTCGCCGGTGACGGCGCGAAGTACGACGCCGACGGCGACATCTGGCTGCTCGGCCGCGTCGACGACGTGATGAACGTGTCCGGTCACCGCATCTCGACCACCGAGGTCGAGTCGGCGCTCGTGTCGCACCCGACCGTGGCCGAGGCCGCCGTCGTCGGCGCGTCCGACGACACGACCGGCCAGGGCATCGTGGCGTTCGTGATCCTGCGCGGTGGCGCGGGTGCGGACGCCGGTGGCGCGGACGCGATCAAGGCGTTGCGCGACCACGTGGCCAAGGAGATCGGCCCGATCGCGAAGCCGCGGCAGATCATGGTCGTGCCGGAGCTGCCGAAGACGCGCTCGGGCAAGATCATGCGCCGCCTGCTGCGCGACGTGGCGGAGAACCGCGCGGTCGGCGACGTGACGACGCTGGCCGACTCGTCGGTCATGGACCTGATCTCGGCCGGTCTGCAGTCGGGCAAGTCCGAGGACTGATTTCTGCTGCAAACGTGACGGGCGTCCTCACCTGAGGGCGCCCGTTCGCGTTAAGATTCCATCTTGGTGAGCCGGGAAGTCTGGTCGGCAGGAGTATTTCGCGTACCCGCTGATCGCCCCAGGAGCCATTTTGTCGCGTAAGAAGGCCGCAGTCGCCGATTTCGCCCGTTACCTGCGCACGGAAACCGTGGGCGGCACCGTGCTGCTCATCGCCACCGCCATCGCACTGTTGTGGGCGAACTCGCCGCTCTCCCCCTCTTACTTCGGCCTGCGGGACCTCCACCTGGGACCGTTGTCGGTCGGCGACTGGGCCAAGGATGGTCTGCTGGCCATCTTCTTCTTCGTCGCCGGGCTGGAGCTCAAGCGCGAGCTCGTCGTCGGCGAACTGTCCAACGTGAAGGCCGCGATCCTGCCGATCGTCGCGGCCGTCGGCGGGATGGTCGTGCCCGCGCTGGTCGCGTTGTCGATCGGCTGGGGGCAGCCGGGGATCGAGAAGGCGTGGGCGATTCCGGTGGCGACGGACATCGCGTTCGCGCTCGGGGTGCTGGCGCTGACGGCGTCGGGGCTGCCGTCGAGCCTGCGGGTGTTCCTGCTGTCGCTGGCCGTCGTGGACGACCTGGGCGCGATCATCCTGATCGCCATCCTGTTCACCGCGAAGTTCAACCTGCTCGCGGCGGGCGCGGTCGTGCTGCTGCTGGCGCTGTACTGGTTCCTGCAGCGCAAAAGGATCACCAGTCCCTGGATCTACGTGCCGATCGCGCTGGGCACCTGGTGGTTCATGCACGAGTCGGGCATCCACGCCACGATCGCGGGCGTCGCGCTGGCGTTGCTGACGCGGGTGCGGCGCGACCCGTACGAGCAGGAGGCGCCGGCCGTGCGGCTGGAGCACCGGCTGCAGCCGTGGTCGGCCGGGGTGGCCGTGCCGGTGTTCGCGCTGTTCGCGGCGGGGGTGCCGGTGGGCGCCGAGGCGTTGGGGAAGGTCTTCGAGGACAAGATCGCGCTCGGCGTGATGGTGGGACTGGTCGTCGGCAAGGTGATCGGCATCGTGGGGGCGTCGGCGCTCGCGGTGTGGTTCAAGGCGGCGGTCTGGCCGTCCGGCGCGGGGCCGCGCGACATCGTGGCGGTGGCGACACTGGGCGGGGTCGGGTTCACCGTCAGCCTGCTGATCGCGGACCTCTCACTCGACGAGCCGGAGACCGCGAAGGCCGCCGTGCTGATCGCCTCGATGATCGCGTCGCTGCTCGCCGCGGTGTTGCTCATTCGTCGTAGCCGGGCTCATGGCACCATGTCCGAGTGACCACCAGGGAGCACATCGCGTCGATTCCGCTGACCGCAGACGACCCGACGGCCGAAGCGTCGATCGGCGGTCTTGTCCGTGATGCGACCGCCCACGTGTCGACTTTGGTCAGAGCAGAGGTCGAGCTCGCCAAGGGCGAGATCGCGGCCGAGATCAAGAAGGGCGTGAGGGGCGGCGTCTTCTTCATCGTCGCGCTGACGATCCTGTGCTTCGCTCTGTTCTTCCTGTTCATGACCCTCGGCTTTGGCTTCGCGCAGTGGTTCGGCTGGCACACCTGGGGTGGATTCGCCCTGGTGTTCGTCGTGATGGTGCTGAGCGCCATCACCTTCGCCCTGCTCGGCTACCGCAAGGTCAAGAAGATCAGGGCGCCGGAGAAGTCGATCGCGGCCGCGAAGGACACGGTCGCGGCCCTCACGCGCAGGGGCGACGACAACTGAGCCGCAAACCCGACCCGTCCGTCGTGCGGGTCGCGGGTCCGTGGACGCACCGCGACGTCTCGGCCAACGGCATCCGCCTGCACGTCGCCGAGCTCGGTGAGGGCCCGCTCGTGCTGCTGCTGCACGGATTCCCCGAGTTCTGGTGGTCGTGGCGGCACCAGCTGACCGCACTGGCCGAGGCCGGCTATCGCGCCGTGGCCGTGGACCTGCGCGGCTACGGCGACTCGGACAAACCTCCGCGCGGCTACGACGGCTTCACCCTCGCGGGTGACATCGCCGGTCTGGTCAAGGCGCTCGGCGCTCCGCGCGCGCACCTCGTGGGTCACGCGTGGGGAGGCGCAACGGCGTGGACGGTCGGCGCCATGCACCCGCGCGTGGTCTCGTCGATCTCCGTGCTGTCCGCACCGCACCCCCTGGTGACGCGCCGGACGTTCCGCAGGCATCCCCGGACGAACTCGCACGTGCTGCGCTTCCAGCTGCCGATCCACCCGGAACGCTGGCTGACCGCCGAGAACGGTCTGCAGGTAGCCAAGCTGCTGTCCGCGTGGTCCGGCCCGAAGTGGCGGTCGGCGCCCGAGTTCGACGAGGTCATCCGCCGCTGCCGCCAGGCGATGACGGTGCCGGGCGTGGCCCACAGCGCGTTGGAGTACTACCGCTGGGCGGTGCGCTCACAGCTGCGCAGCGACGGCCGCCGGTTCGCCGAGGCCGTCGACAAGCCGGTGCAGGTGCCGGTGCTGCAGATCCACGGCGCGCTGGACCCGATCGTCCTGGAGTCCTCCGCACGTGACTCGCTGCCGTGGCTCGGGCCCGAGTCGGAGTTCCGCTACCTGCCGGAGGTGGGGCACTTCCCGAACCAGGAGGCACCCCACACCACCAGCAGGCTGATCACCGAGTTCCTGCAGAAACTGAGCTGAACGCGGTCGCGAGTGCGGCAGCCGGGTCGTCCGGCAGATCCACCGACCGCCAGGCGACGTAACCGTCCGGCCTGATCAGCGACGCACCCTTGGCGGACAGCCCGAACACCTCCAGCTGCTCGATCCGTTCGTACCGGACGGCCAGGCCCGCCACGGCCTCCTCCCACTGCGGGTGGTCGGCGACGAGCACCCAGCCGCGCTGGAACAGGTCCAAAGTGGACCTGCCCGGCCCGATCCATGCGTGCGGCGCCCTGGTGCCCGGCTGGCCGTTCCACTGCTCGGGAAGCTGCGCGGGCGGGAGCTCCGGGCCCGCGCCGAGCACCGCGTCCGAGCGGTAGAGGACGCCGAAGTGCATGGCGTTGTTGTCGTACAGCGGCGCGTCGTCCGGCTCGCCGTCCCGGTTGTGGCCGTCGTTGCGCGCGAAGATCTGCTGGTGGCAGAGGGTCGCGACCGGACGCCGTTCCGCGTCGTAGGTGTCCAGGAGGGACGGTCGTGACTCGCCGTTCAGCACCGCGGCGAGCTTCCACGCGAGGTTGTGCGCGTCCTCGATGCCGACGTTCGCCCCGAACCCGCCGCGACTCGGTGGCAACGTGTGCGCGGCGTCGCCCGCCAGGAAGATCCGGCCCTGGGAGAACCGGTCGGCGACAGCCGCGCTGATCGTCCAGCGACCGGTGGTGATGATCTCGACGTCGAGGTCGTCGCGGCCGATGGCCTGGAAGATCTTCTGCCGCAGTTCCGGCTCGTCGTACTCGCGGTCGTCGAGCATGAGGACCCAGCGGCCGTCGCCGTAGGTGGTCAGGAAGCCGACGCCGTCGATGACGAACTGACCGATCCCGTCCTTCAGGTACTCCTCCAGTGGCGCGCGGAACAGCACGCTGCGGGAGGTGTGCAGGTACCCGCGGCCGGTGCGGCCGATGCCGAGCCGTTCCCGGATCGGGCTGCGGTGCCCGTCGGCCGCGATCAGGTAGTCGGCACGGATCTCGTACGGTTCGCCGTCGCCCCGCACGATCGCCGTGACGCCCTCGTCGTCCTGCGTGAACTCCAGCATCCGGGTGCTCATGCGGATGTCCGCGCCGAGTTCGCGTGCCTTGTCGCGCAGGATCGGCTCCATCCGGTCCTGGGCCACACCGACGCCCGTGGCCGGCGAGCGCTCGACGTCGGAGAGCTCGGCCGGTGGCGTCCAGAACGTCTCGTCGAACTTCTTCCCCACCAGGCTCTCGGCCCTGACCCGTCGGACGCCGAAGCCCTTCGTCATCCTGCTCGGCGGCAGCTCGTCCTCCAGCCCGGCCGCCCGCAGCAACTCGCCGACCCGAGCGTTGAAACCGACCGCTCGCGGGTGCGCCGAGCTGCCCGGATGCTTCTCCACCGACGTCACGGGCACCCCGCGCCACGCGAGGAACAACGCGGCCGACGTTCCCGCCAGGCCTCCCCCGACCACCAACACCGAAGTCTGCACGACCATCCCCTCTCAATACGGCGTATCGCTCAATACACTGTATCGGCAAGAGACGCTGTATTGTCCAGCGCGATGTCGAACGAACCCGTGTGGGACCGCCCAGAGCCGCCCGGCAAGCCGTCACCGACCCCGCTGACCAGGGAGCTGATCGTGAACGCCGCGATCAGGCTCGCCGACGGGGGCGGGCTCGACGACGTGTCGTTCCGCAAGGTCGCCGCCGCGCTGAACGCGGGCCCGATGCGCCTGTACGGCTACGTCGAGACCAAGGACGAGCTGCTGGACCTGATGGTCGACGAGGTCTACGGCGAGATCACGCCACCGCCGGCGAAGGCGGACTGGCGTTACGGGCTGAAGCACGTCGCGCACGAGATCCGGAACGCGGCGAAGCGGCACGAGTGGTTCATCGACCTGCTCGGTGGCCGTCCACACCAGGGCCCGCACTCGCTCACGCACATCGAGTCGACGCTCGCCACGGTCCGGCTCGCCGACATCGACCAGGTGCTCGGCGTGGTCAGCGCCGTGATGGCGTACGTCTTCGGCGCCGTGCGCAGCGAGATCACGGAGCTCCGCGCGGAACGGGCCACCGGCCTGACCGAGGAGCAGTGGCAACGGGCGTCCGGCCCGTACATGGCACGGATGCTCGCCACCGGGCGCTTCCCGCTGCTGGGCAGGGTCATGCACGAGTCCACCGACCGCGACCACGCCGAGGTCTTCGGCACCGGTCTCGACTACGTCCTCGACGGCATCGCCGTCAGGCACGGTCTCTAGCTCGCGCAGCCCTGGGTCGAGGCGCGTTTGGTCAGCGTCGGCGCCTTCTGCACCATCGCCTGCACCTGCTGGGCCGTCAGCACGAAGCCCGTCTCCGGGTCGTCGACCGCGGCGCCGAAGACCACGCCCATCACCCGGCCGTTCGGGTCGACCAGCGGGCCGCCGGAGTTGCCGGAGCGGACCTCGGCACGCACCGTGTAGACGTCACGCGTGACCGTCTGGGCGTCGTAGATGTCCGGGCCGCGCAGCAGCGGAATCCGCTCGCGCACCCGGGCCGGCGAGGCCTTGTACGGGCCGTCGAGCGGGTAGCCGAGCACGATGCCGTCCTCGCCCGGCTGCACCTCGTCCGAACGGAACTGCAGCGGCGTGGCCTCCAGGTCCGGCACCGCGAGCACGGCGATGTCCGTGCGCGGGTCGTAGGAGACGACCGTCGCGTCGAACTGGCCGCGGCCGACCTCGACCGTCACCTCGTTCGTGCCGGCAACAACGTGCGCGTTGGTCATCACGCGTTCCGGCGCGATGACGAAGCCGGTGCCCTCCAGTGCACGGGAGCACGACGGCGCACGGCCGCGGACCTTCAGCACGGAGGCCTTCAGCCGGTTCGCGACCGGCGAGTTCGCCAGCTGGCCGTCCGGCGGCTCGACGTCCTTGAGCGGCGTGCGGTTGAACGGGTCCATCGCCTGCGGGAAGCCCGAGACGTCGAAGAGCTTCTGCAGGTCGCCGGACAGCACGCGGGCGGCCTGCGGCATGGTCTGGTCGACCTTGCCGAGGATCACCGACTGCTTGAGCGACGAGGTGAGGTCCGGCAGGCCGACGACCGAGGTCAGCGGCAGCGCGATCATCCACGCCACGATGAAGACGACGAAGCCCTGCACGATCGCGCCCAGCGCGTTGTCCGCGCCGCGCAACGGCGACGCGTTGACCCGCGCCTTGATCGTCCGGCCGATGTACACGCCGATCGTCTCGCCGAGCGCCACGAGCAGCACCACGACGCCGACCGCGAACACGACCTTGGTGACGACGTTCTCGAACTGGGACACCAGCAGCGGAGCGATCTGTGTGCCGAGGATCAGGCCGACGAGCACGCCGACGAAGGCAGGCAGCGCGACGACCATGCCTTGCCTGGCCCCGGAGACCGCGGCGATCGCGGCAAGGCCCAGCACGAGCAGGTCAACCCAGTTCAACCCGAAACCTCCGCCTCACTGTGTAGCGCGCAACGCTAGTTCAAGGTCACGCACATCGGTCGCATCCCACGGCTGTTCCCAACCGCCGAGTGCGATCAGGCCGCTGATCAACCCCGCGGTGAAACCCCACACGAGCATGCCCGGCGCGGAGAAGGCCGCTCCGACGTAACCCGCGGGGTGACGCACCCGGAACCTGTTGGCAGGATCGGCGAGGTGCGCGACCGGCACCCGCGCGACCGCGGCGGTCTCCGCCGGGTCGACAGGCGCGACGGGGCTCGGCTGTTCCCAGTAGGCGAGCACGGGCGTGACCACGAACCCGGACACCGGCACGTACAGCTCCGGCAGCGTTGCAAGTGGTCTCACTCCTGACTCAAGTACACCTGTCTCCTCGTAAGCCTCGCGTAATGCCGTGCCCACCGGCCCGTCGTCGGTGTCGTCCGACGCGCCGCCGGGGAACGCGACCTGGCCGGGATGCGAGCCCAGCGTGTCCGAACGGCGCAGCAGCAGGATGTCGGGCCCGTGCTCCTCGGAATCGCCGAACAACATCAGCACCGACGCCTTGCGATAGGCACGCGTCGGCGGGCGGGGATCGCGCATGAACGTTCGCGCGTCGATCTCCTCGGTGGCCTTGGCCAGGCGCTGCATCCAGTGGGGTGGCTCTGTCGCCTCCGTCATCGAACCGCCTTCTCCACCTGTTCCGGTGCCGTGAAGTACGGCGGATCGGTGATCTGCCGGACCTGACCGTCCGCTGCTACGTAATACGTGGCGGGAAGCGTCATCGGCGCCTTGACTTGCTTGCGCAGCTCGTCCGCCGCGTCGTGGACCGAGGGCAGCCGCACGCCGAGCCGGGCGAGCAACTCCAGGCCGTCCGCCTCCCTGCTCTCCACGAGAACTGGGACGACCGGGACGGCACCTGGTTGCTTCGCATAGCTGTCCAGCACTGGCAGCTCCTCCTGGCACGGCTGGCACCAGGTCGCCCAGAAGTTGATCAGGAGCGGGCCCTTGAGCGCGAGAGCCGTCCGGGTGCCGTCGCCGAGGCACGTCACGGCGACGCCGCCCTCCGCCCCTGGCACGCACGGCCGGAGCTGGGCCTGCGCGCGCAACGCGGCCATGTCCTGCGTAGGGCGGGACGACGTGGGCGGCGGTCCCGGTGCTTCATCACGGGGCCACAGCGCCACGACACCCGCCACGCCGAGGACAAGCACCACGACGAGCCAGCGCGTGCGGTTGTTCACGCCCCTAGCTTCTCACCGGCCCGTACCCGCTCGGCGAGTTCGATCAGGTGTGGCTTCTCGTCGCCCTTCACGAGCTTGGCGGCCTTGTCCGGGTCTTCCGGGCCGAGGCCGTACGAGGGGCAGTCGTTCATCAGCAGGCAGGCACCGCAGGCTGGGGTTTTGGCGTGGCAGACGCGGCGGCCGTGGAAGACGATCCAGTGCGAGGCCATGGTCCAGTCGCGCTTCTCGACCAGCTCACCGATGGCGTGCTCGACCTTGACCGCGTCCTCCAGGTCGGTCCAGCCCCAGCGGCGCACGAGCCGGCCGAAGTGGGTGTCGACTGTGAGCCCGGGCACATCGAACGCGTTGCCGAGAACCACGTTGGCCGTCTTGCGTCCTACACCAGGGAGCTTGACCAGCTCCTCCAAGGTGCCCGGCACCACACCGTCGTGCTGCTCCACAAGGGCGGCACCGAGACCAAGCAGAGACGTCGCCTTGTTCCGGAAGAAACCGGTGGGGCGGAGCATCTCTTCGAGTTCCGTCCGGTCGGCACCGGCGTAGTCGGCGGCCGTCGGGTACTTCGCGAAGAGCGCGGGAGTGACCTCGTTGACCTTTTTGTCGGTGCACTGCGCGGACAGGATGACCGCCACGACGAGCTCGAGCGGCGTGGTGAAGTCCAGCTCGCAGTGCGCGTCCGGGTATCCCTGGGCCAGCACGCGCACCATCCGGCGGGCCCTGCGGGTCAGGCCGAGTCTGGTTTCCGGTTTCTTGGTTGCGGGCACTGATCCAGAGTAGTCAACACGCCGAACCCGACCCCTAGATCCGCACTCGAATCCCTCATGCGCCACACTTCGGAGCATCATGACTGCCTGGCTTGTGATCGTCGTTCCGATCGTGATCATGTTCTTCGCGCTCTTCATGGAGCGCGTCGAAGCGAAGCTCCGGCACGTTGCCGTGCAGGAGAACGAGGTCGAGGAGTTCCTGGAGTCCGCCAGGCCCGAAGAGGTCAAGGCGCTCTACGGACACGGCATCGGTCGCGCCCTCGACATGTTCCGGCTCCGTCGCCGCGGCCGCGGTGGTCCGCGCAAGCGCGTCCGCTAGATGGCCGCGTGCTGACGTCCACCCGAATGGCGTAGGCTGGCTCGCTGGGCTTCTGGATCGAGCCAGGTGGGTTGTTCCCAGTAAGACGGCGAGCCGAGCGGCGATCCACAAGTGAGCCCTTAGACTGCAACGCAGTGATCGGCGGCACGGCGCTGACTCCACCAAAGATGGTGGTAGGCGTGCCGTCGCGTCGATTAGGAGGGACGAGGTGGACGAGACCCTGGCGCGAGCGGGCATCTTCCAGGGGGTGGACCCGGCAGCCGCAGAGGCGCTGGCGACGACCCTGGAGACGGTGGAGTTCCCGCGTGGCCATGTGATCTTCGCGGAGGGTGAGCCGGGCGATCGCCTGTACATCATCCAGTCCGGCAAGGTGAAGATCGGCCGCAAGTCGCCGGACGGCCGCGAGAACCTGTTGGGGATCTTCGGGCCCTCCGACATGTTCGGCGAACTGTCCATTTTCGATCCCGGGCCCCGCACGTCGACTGCGACGACGGTGACCGAGGTGCGCGCGGTGTCCATGGACCGCCCCGCGCTCCGTCAGTGGATCACCAACAGGCCGGAGATCGCCGAGCAGTTGCTGAGGGCTCTGGCCCGCAGGCTGCGCCGGACGAACTCGATGCTGGCCGACCTGATCTTCACGGACGTGCCCGGCCGCGTCGCCAAGGCGTTGTTGCAGCTCGCGCAGCGCTTCGGCTCGCAGGAGGCCGGCCTGCTCCGCGTCACGCACGACCTGACGCAGGAGGAGATCGCGCAGTTCGTCGGCGCGTCCCGCGAGACCGTGAACAAGGCTCTGGCCGACTTCGCGCACCGCGGCTGGCTACGGCTCGAAGGCAAGAGCGTGCTGATCCTGGACCCGGAGCGCCTGGCGCGCCGAGCCCGCTAGGTCAGAACGCAAGCACCAACGCAGCGGAGCCCCGGGCACTCGACGGGGCTCCAAGCGCATTCAGGCCCCGAGCACGCGCCCAGCACGGCAGGCATCGCGAGTTCGCGGCGCAGCTCCAGCCAACACGGCAGGCATCGCGAGCACGCTGACCAGCACGGCAGGCACCGTGAGCACGCGACACAGCTCTGACCGGCACGGCAAGCATCGCGAGTTCGTGACGCAGCTTTGACCGGCACGGCAAGCATCGTGAGCTCGCGGCGGCGCTCCGACCGGGCGCGGAGTTTCGCGAGTTCGCGCTGGTCGTCCGTTCGCCTCTTCGTCTCGATTCGGCGAAGCCCAATCGGGGCGAAGCGGCGGGCGGATGGCCAGCTTCCCGGCGAACTCGCCGCCGCGCCGGAGGCGCGGCCAACAAGCACAGCGGCCAACAAACACAGAAGGACCGGGCGCCACCCCCGACGTGGCGCACCGGTCCTTCGTGTTCGCGCGGCCCATCCCCCGACGAACCACGCCTTCCAACCCTCTGGCACGCAGGCCCCGACCCTCTGGCCAGAGGTTGGTCTCGGTCGGCGAGTCAACTTTCGCATGTCGGCACCCCGACCACTCAAGCCCTTTCACCCTCAAGGACCTCGTATGTGGCCGATTCGTTGCATGTTTCACCCGGTCATCCCATTCCTGTGACCCAATCGCAACCATCGTGACCCTGCGCACCTGATCTGGTACATCCGTACCAACTTTGGCATACTGGTACACATGTCCCACTCCGCCCGTCTCTCCGACTACCGCGCTGCCCTGACGACCCCCGGCATGCGCGGCCCCGTGGTCGCGTCTCTGCTTGCCCGCCTGCCCATCGCGATGGTCGGGCTCTCGCTGCTGCTCTACGTCGAGCGCGCGACGGGGTCGTTCGCGGTCGCCGGCCTGGTCTCGGCGGCGGCGCTGACGGGTGTGGCACTCGGTTCCGTCATCCAGGGCCGGCTGATCGACCGCTTCGGCCCGACTCGTCCTCTGCTCTGGGTGACCGGGATGTTCGCCGTCTTCGTCACCGTCGCCGTGCTCGCCGTCGAGGCGGGCATGTCGGTGTTCGTGCTGGTCCCGCTGGCCCTCGGGGTCGGCGCGACCGAGCCGATGGTGGGTTCGGCGTCGCGTGCGCTGTGGGAGCGGATGGTGCCGGCCGGGCCGACGCGGATGGCGGGTTACGCCTACGAGGCGATCAGCATGGAGGTCTTCTTCATTCTCGGACCGGGTCTTGCCGGTCTGCTGCTGGCTGCGCCGTGGGCGGGCACCGGTGTCATCGTCGGCGCCGTGCTGATGGTCATCGGTGCGATGTGGTTCGCGTTCAACCCCGTTGTGCGCGCCTGGGGTCCGGTCGTGCAGGCACCGCGCCCGTTGCTCGGTGCGTTCGCGTACCCCGGCATGCGCACGGTGGCGCTGGCCGCGCTGGGCTTCGGTGTGACCATCGGCTTCGTCGAGGTGGCCGTGCCCGCGTTCGCTAAGGCCGCGGGGCACGCCTCGATGGGTGGCCTGATGCTGTCGCTGTGGTCGATCAGCTCGGTGGTCTTCGGTGTGCTCTACGGCATGCGCCCGTGGCCGCGCCCGATGCACCTGCGCCTGCCGGTGCTGCTGGGCGGCTTCGCGCTGCTGACGTTCCTGCTCGCGATCCCGTTGACGCTGATCGGCCTCGCCATCGCGTTGTTCCTGGTCGGCACGCTGATCACGCCGCAGTCGACCGCGCACTCCGCGGCGATCGAGCAGGTCACGCCGAACGGCATGGCCGCGGAGGCGTTCGGCTGGGTGATCACCTCGGTGACCGTCGGTCTCGCCATCGGGCAGGGTCTGTCCGGCCAGCTGATCGAGCACTTCGGCACGCGGCCGGCGTTCGTCGCGGCAGGCGTCGCCGGGCTGCTGATCGCGCTGGCGGTCTGGCTGCTGCGCGGCACCGTGCAGCGCGGCGTGCCCGCCGAGGTGCCGGCCCGGTCCGACATGGAACTCGCCTCGCGCTAGATCCAGTCGCTGAAGGGCTCGGTGTTCGCACCGAGCCCTTCAGTCACGCCACCGAACGCATCGGCACCACGAGATAGGTGAGCTCGACGCCGTCTTCCCCTGGCGGCGACGTCAGCACCGTCGAGCGCAGGCCGTCCTGGATCTTCAGCTCGATCCGGCGGCCGGCGAACGCCTTCAGCGCGTCCGCGAGGTAGCGGGCCTGGAACGTCCTGGTCAGCCGGTCGCCCTCGACCGTGGCCTTGACGAACTCCTCCGACTCGCCCTGCTGCGGGTCGCTGCCCTTGACCCTGATCTCCGAGTCCTCGACCTGGATGGTCACGGCCTGGTGCGGGCCGCCGTAGGGCGTGGCTCTGCGGACGGCGCGCGCCAGCGCGTCGGCGTCCACGAGCACCGTGCTGTCGATGACTGCCTCCAGGAGTCGGCGCGCGCGGTCGTCCGGGAACGGAGCGGCCAAGAGCGCGGTGGAGATCGAGTTGTTGCCCCAGGCGAGGCCGATGCGGTCTTCATTCGCGTGCAGGGCGACCTTGTTCGTCGCTTGCCGGGCCGCCTCGACGATGGCCTTCGCAGGTACCAACAGGTCGAGTTGACCTTGTTGTTCCCACGGCAGTGTGGCGTAGGCCATGCGATAGCGGTCTGTGGCCATGAAGTGCAGCCTGTGGGCGTCCGACTGGATCCGGATGCCGGTGAAGATCGGTAACGCGTCGTCCTTGCTCGCCGCGCCCGCCACGGCCGCGATGATCCGGAGCTTGGCCGCGTCGAGGTGCCCCTGGAGCTCCGGCAGCACCGGGACACCGGGGTGGTGGGCGAGGTCGAGCAACGGGAGCGCGAACCTCGACGTGGGCGTGCGGATTGCCAGCCGCTGCCCCTCGACCTTGAGCCTCACCTGCGGCTCGTCGAGCGCCTGCAGGGTCGCGGCCAGCGGCTTCGCGGGCACGAGCACCTCGCCCTCGGTGTGCACCGTCGCGTAGACGCTCAGGCGCACGCCGTGCTCCTGGTCGCTGCCCGCGACCTCCACGTCGGTGCCGGCCTTCAGCCGAAGCCCGGCCAGCACCGGGTCGAGCACACGGGTCGGCAGCAGCCGCGCCACCTCCGCGGCGGCACCGGCGAGCTCGGCTGTGGTGACGGTGAGGTCCATGCTTCTGGACGCTAGCGGACACCCCTGACAATTTCGGGCGCCCCGGTGACCTCAGGCACCCGCCTTGCGGCGCGCCAGGTCGATGATCCGCTGCAGGTGCAGCCCGCGCCGCACGTCGCATTCGTGCGTGGTGGTACCGCTGTCCACCATCGCCACGAAGTCGTCGAGCAGGTTCGTGAAGCACTCCAGCGCGGGCGTGTCCCGGTTCGTCAGGGTGCGGTGGCCCTCGGTACCGAAGACGGTGAAGTCCGCGAACGGTGGCTGCATCGGCAGCGAGAGGCAGAGCGAGACGGTGCTGGTGGCGCCGCCTGAGTGCTGGAGGATCAGCTGCCACAGGCCGGTGTCCGTGACGTTCGCGGCCAGGACGTCGGTGATCTCGCCCAGGGCGGCGTCGAGCAGGTCGAACGCGTGCGGGCCCACGTCGTCCAAGGCGCCCTTGTCGTGCCGCCACGGGGAGTCCGAGAACGGGCCGTCGAGCAGTGCGCCGGAGATCCAGCGGCTGTCGGCTCCGGTCCAGCCGCCGGTGCGGTGCAGCTGGGCCAGCATCTGCTTGGTCTCGGGGGCGTAGCGGCGGGTCAGCACGACCAGGGACGCGACGCCGGCCTCCTCCACGGCCGCCACGAGCTCCGTCGCCACCTCGGCGTTCTCCGCGATCGGCTTCTCCAGGACGAGGTGCTTGCCCGCACGCGCCGCCTCGATCGCCATCGGGCCCTGCACGCCCGGCGGCACGCAGAACGCCACGGCGTCCACAGTGGACAGCATCGCCGCGTAGTCCTCGAACGGTTCCGCGCCGAAGGAGCCGGCCAGCGAAGCGGCCGCTTCCGGACGGCGCGCCCACACGCCGGTCAGCGTGGTGCCGGGGTGGTTCGCGATTCCGGGGCCGTGGATCATCTGGGCCCACGGGCCCGCACCGACAAGTCCTACGCGCAGCTGTTCGTCCACTCGCACATCCTGCCTCAGGAGTAACTGGCCTTGGGGACGAAGATCTCGCCGCCGTTGGCGAACTTCAGGCGCACGCCGTCCTCGGCGGGCTCACGCTTCGGCTCGTGGCCCCAGCCACCGGGCACCGTCACCACGTAGCCGCGATCCGCCGACGGACCGAGCCAGATCTCGTAGTGGGTGCCGCCGACGACCCGTTCGATCTTCTTCACGTACATGCCCGGCGCGGTGGAGGTCGGCTCGACGCTGGTCATGGTCGTACTGTCCGGCACGAACATCACCACGCCCGCCACCGCGGTGAGGCCTGTGCCCATCACCGCGCCCAGCAGGAACAGCAGGACCTTCACCAGGCAGCCGGAGACGTTCGTCGCCATCACACCATCCTCGAGTAAGCGCGGTCGTACGCTCGGAGGATGCCCGACGACATGACCTTGCCGGGAAACCTGGTACCCGCAACGCCGGTTTCCCAACCCGCCGAGGCACGGGACGCCGTCACCGTGGTGCTGCTGCGCGACGGCGCCGAGGGCCTCGAGGCCTTCCTGCTGCGCCGCGTGAAGGGCATGGCGTTCGCGGGCGGCATGACCGTCTTCCCCGGCGGTGGTGTGGATCAACGCGACGCCGACACGTCCGTCGCGTGGACCGGTCCGCCGCCGGAGTGGTGGGGCGAGATCTTCGACGTCGACGCGGCGACGGCCCGTGCGTTCGTGTGCGCGGCCGTGCGCGAGATGTTCGAGGAGTCCGGCGTGCTGCTCGCGGGCCCCGACGCCACCTCGGTCGTCGCGGACACGAGGGACTACGCACAGGCCCGGCAGCAACTGGTCGACCGCGAGCTCTCCCTCGCGCAGTTCCTCGCGGCGAACAACCTCGTCCTGCGCGCGGATCTCCTGCGGCCGTGGGCGAACTGGGTGACCCCGTACGACGAACCCCGCCGCTACGACACCCGTTTCTTCGTCGCCGCGCTGCCGTCGGGGCAGAAGGCCGACGGCGAGACGACCGAGGCCTCGGACGCGACCTGGCAGACGCCCGCGGCCGCCGTCCAGGACGCGCAGGAGGGCCGCCGCATGCTCATGCCGCCCACCTGGCGCACCCTCGAAGAGGTGGGCGCTCTCGGCAGCGTCGAGAAGGTCATGGCCGAGGAACGCAGCGTCGAGAAGATCATCCCCAAGCTGATCCGCGACGGCGACGTCATCCGGGTGGTGTTCCCGTGAGCGGCTCCCCGCTGATCGGCGCCCGCGCACAGCACCCGCGGTACGGCGAGCTCCGCCAGGTCACCGAGCACGCCGCCGTGCTGCTGGCCGGCAATCCGTCTCCGATGACGCTCGACGGCACGAACACGTGGCTGCTCAAGGCCCCGGACGCGACGTCGTACGTGGTCGTCGACCCCGGCCCGCTCGACGACGCCCACCTCAGGCGCATCGCGGAGATCGGCCCGATCGCCGAGATCCTGCTGACCCACGGGCATCCCGACCACTCGGAGGGCGCGCGGGAGTTCGCGGAACTCGTGAAGGCACCGGTGCGCGCGCTCGACCCGACGTTCACCTACGGATCAGAGGGCCTCACCGACGGCGACGTGATCTCCAGCGCGGGCCTGGAGCTCCGCGTCCTGGGCACGCCCGGCCACACCAGCGACTCGCTGTGCTTCGTGATCGACGGCGAGGCGGTGCTGACCGGTGACACCGTCCTGGGCCGCGGCACGACGATCGTCGCCCATCCGGACGGCAGGCTCGGCGACTACTTCGAGTCGCTCAAGCTGCTCGCCGAACTGCCGGAGAACACCGCTGTCCTGCCCGGCCACGGTCCCGAGCTCGCGGACGCGGGCGAAGCGGCCCGGATGTACCTCGCGCACCGCACGCAACGCCTGGAGCAGGTCCGCAAGGCCGTTCACGCACTCGGCGGCGCACCGACCCCGCGCCAGGTCGTCGAGGTCGTCTACGCGGACGTCGACAGGGTGCTGTGGCCCGCCGCCGAGTGGTCGGTGCGGGCCCAGCTGGAGTACCTGCGGACCGGTTACTGAGGCTGGTGGCCGTTGTTCGAGGCCCCGAACGCCGACTGACGCGACGAGGACCGGTCGATCTGCCAGCGACCGCTGTCGGTGGCCGGTGACCCGGTCTGCTCCCGTTGCGCCAGCTCCTCGTGCAGCTGCTGCAACAGGGCCCGCTCGCGCTCACTGAGGTTCGCGTCCACCGAGGACGGCTCGGCGGGCTCGGCCAGAGCCGCCTGCAGGGCCGCAAGCTCGTCGGGCTTGAGCTCGGTGGTGATCTCGGCCCGGTTGATCGGCATGGGCTCGGGAAGCGTCTCGATCTCGGGCTCCACGGAGGCCATCGGGATGCGCTTCACGGGCTTGGGCGGGAAGGGCTGCGAACCCTCCATCGCCGGAGGTGCGGAACGAGTGCGTCGTGAGCCGGTCTCTTCCAGTTGCTCCGGCGCCGGTGTCGGCTCGGCCACCGGCGCCGGAGCGGGAAGCTCCTCGGCGGGCTGGTCGAACCAGGCTTGCTGCTGCTGCGAGACGTGGTCGGCCATCGAGGCCGGGGCACCGGAGATCGGCACCGCGAGAGACGACGTCACGGCGGCGGCGTGGTACTCGCTGACCTGCACACCGGTCGTCAGGACCTCGACGGCGGCACGGACGCCCGCCTTGCGCAGCACCGAGTCGATCCGGTAGGCGGTCGCGGGCGCGAAGCCCTGCGGACCGATGTCCACCAGCACCACGCGCTGCGGTAACGGGCCCGGCGTGGAGCCCGTCGGCGAGGAACGCCAGACGCACCGCACCGAGCGGATGTCCGGCAGCACCGACACCGCACGGGTCAGGTCGCCGGCGATGTCCGAGGCCGGGTCGGTCTCGGAGGTGAAGCGGTGCCTGACGAACGGCAGCATCTCGACCACCGGCAGGCGGTCGGTCAGCGACGCGTCCGAGCGGACCTCGTGGAGGATCCACGTGATGGAGGCGCGCTCGTCGGGCAGCACCGGGATGCTGCCCGCGACGAGCGTGCCGACGAGCAGCTCGATCGAGCGGTCCAGTTCTCCGACCGCGAGGAACTCGCGGGCCTGCGACAGAGCGGCGTCGTCCACGCGCCCCGCCATCGACAACAGGAGATCGTGGAGACGGACCGGCAGGCCGACACCGTCGTTCGTCACGGCAACTCTCCTTAGCTGAGCACCAGGTGCTCATCGGACTCGGCGCCGGAGCACACCAGCTCGGATGCCGCCAACGCCGCCCGGTGATAGGGCGGAAGGTCCATTCCGGACGACATGACCTCTACGCACGGGTCGTGCTCGCCCAACGCTCGCAGAACGCGCTGCAACTCACCGGTCAGCCGGGCGTGGCCGGTCGTGGCCGCCACCAGCAGGACGCGGTTGATCCCGGAGGGACCGATGCGCCAGCAGGAGCGAACCTCACCGACCCCGTGCCGGCCTCGCAGCGTGGCACCGAGAACGACGGTCGCGGAATCACCCATCAGCACCCGATCGGGTGATTCCGGGGAGAAGGTGTAGTCGGTGGCGGGCAGTTCGTCCAGTCCCTTGACCGAACTGAGCGCACCGGGTTCCGCCCCGTAGGGCACCAGCGCGTCCTGCAAAAGGCGCAGTTCGTGATCGGTCAGAGGGATGCGTCCGTGCAGAAGGGTGCGCGGCAGCGACCGCGCGAGCACCGCGTACGCGTCCGAGGCGGCCCAGTCCCGGTACCGCCACAGCAGCTCGTCCGGGAGGCGCCCGGCGAGCCGCAGCAGCAGTTCGTGGCACGTGTCCGACATGTCACACCCTTCAGCAGAACCCGTAACCCGAACCGGGAACTCAGACCTCGACGATCAGTTCGATCTCCACCGGAGCGCCGATCGGCAGCTCGGCCACGCCCACGGCGGAGCGGGCGTGCTTGCCCTCGTCACCGAAGATCTCGCCGAGCAGCTCGGAGGCGCCGTTGATGACACCCGGCTGACCGGTGAAGCCCTCGGCGGAGGCCACGAACCCGACAACTTTCACGACTCGCTTGATCGAGTCAATCCCCACGAGCGCGTGCACCGCCGCGAGAGCGTTGAGGATGCACGTCGCCGAGTACTGCTTGGCCTCCTCCGGGGAGACCTCGGCACCGACCTTGCCGGTGGCGGGCAGCTTGCCGTCGACGAACGGCAGCTGGCCGGACGTGAACACCCACTGGCCGCTCTGCGTGGCGGGCACGTACGCGGCGAGCGGGGCGGCAACGCCGGGCAGCTCGATGCCGAGTTCCTTGAGGCGGTTGCTCCAGGTGGTCACGCCTTCACCCGCTTCAGGTACGCGACGTGCTGCTCGCCGGTCGGATTCGTCAGCACGGTGACCAGTTCCCAGCCGTCCTCGCCCCACTGGTCGAGGATCTGCTTCGTGGCGTGGATCAACAACGGCACGGTCGCGTACTCCCACTTCGTCATGCGCGGAGCCTAACTTGCCACCCGAGCGGAGCCTGCGCGGTTGGTGCGGTTGGAGCTACCTTGATCACATGGAGACCTGGCGGATCATCGCCACCGGCCTGTTCGCGGTGGGTGGACTGGTGATGGTGCTCGTCGCCATGGCGCAGGTGCGTGATCGCAAGCACAGCCAGCGCGTCGCGGTGGTCCAGGCCGGACTGATCGGACTGGTGGTCGTGGTCGTCATCACGGCCAGCATCGCGCTGTGGCTGCCCTCGGTCGTGGCCTGGGCCTTGGTCGCCGCCACCGCCATGGCCGTTCTCTTCCTCACCATGGTCGATTGACCGACCGGTCCACCTTCGACCGATTTCACACATAGTCTGGACGTGTGACGTCGTGGACCGAGGAGCTGACCCGAGCCCGTCTGCACGTGGTCTCCGGCAAGGGCGGCACGGGCAAGACGACGGTGGCGGCCGCGCTCGCGCTCGCGCTGGCCACCGGTGGCCGCCGGGTGCTGCTGGTCGAGGTAGAGGGCAGGCAGGGCATCGCCCAGCTCTTCGACCGCGCCCCGCTGCCCTACTCCGAGGAACGGATCGCGTCCGCGCCGGGCGGCGGTGAGGTGCACGCGCTCGCGGTCGACGCGGAGGCCGCGCTCCTCGAGTACCTGGCGATGTTCTACAACCTCGGCTTCGCGGGCCGGACGCTGCGCAAGATGGGCGCGATCGAGTTCGCGACCACGCTCGCCCCCGGCCTGCGCGACGTCCTGCTGACCGGCAAGGTCAAGGAGTGCGTGAACCGCACCGGGCCCGACGGCCGCCACCTCTACGACGCCGTGGTGCTGGACGCGCCGCCCACCGGCCGCGTGGTCAAGTTCCTCGACGTCACCAAGGCCATGGCCGACCTCGCCAAGGTCGGGCCGATCAAGGGCCAGAGCGACGGCGTCGTGCGGCTGCTGCACTCCGGCGACACGGCGGTGCACCTGGTGGCGCTGCTGGAGGAGATGCCGGTCCGCGAGACCCTGGACGCCGTCTCCGAACTGGACGGAGCCGACCTCCGTCCGGGCGCCGTGCTGGTCAACCGGGTCCAGCCGGCCCGGCTGCCCGCCCGCTCGCTGCCGGTCGCGGCCGAGGGCAGGCTCGACGAGTCACGGGTTCGTGCGGGGCTCACGGCGGCAGGACTCGATCTCGACGAGTTCACGCTCGAAGGTCTGGTCGACGAGACCGTGGAGCACGCCATCCGGGTGCAGTCACAGCAGGAAGCGAACGAGCTGCTCGGCGAGTCGGACCTGCCGACGCTGGAGCTGCCCGACCTGACCGACGGAGTGGACGTGGCCGCGCTGTACGAGCTGGCCGAGGTGCTGGTCGCGGCAGGAGTCCGATGAACAAGCTCGATTTCGACCCGCTGCTCGACAACCTGGAGACGCGCGTCCTGGTCTGCTGCGGCTCCGGCGGTGTCGGCAAGACGACGACGGCGGCGGCGCTGGCGTTGCGCGCGGCCGAACGCGGCAGGCGCGTGGTCGTGCTGACGATCGACCCGGCACGGCGCCTCGCGCAGTCGCTGGGCCTGCGGGAACTGGACAACCACCCGCGCGAGGTCGTCGTGGACGGCTTCGAGCCCAAGGGCGAGCTGTTCGCGATGATGCTCGACATGCGTCGCACGTTCGACGACATGGTGCTGACGCACGCGGGCCGCGACCGGGCCGACCAGATCCTGTCGAACCCCTTCTACCAGACCATTTCCTCGTCTTTCTCCGGCACGCAGGAGTACATGGCGATGGAGAAGCTGGGCCAGCTGGTGGCGCAGGACGAGTGGGACCTGATCATCGTCGACACCCCGCCGAGCCGGTCGGCGCTCGACTTCCTGGACGCGCCGCAGCGGCTGTCGACGGTGCTCGACGGCAGGTTCATCCGGATGCTGTCGGCTCCGGCGCGGGCGAGCGGCCGCGGGCTGCTCAAGATCGTTGGAACCGGTTTCAGCCTTTTCACGCGCGCCGTGTCGACCATCGTCGGTGGCCAGCTGTTGCAGGACGCGTCGACCTTTGTTCAGGCTTTCGACAGCATGTTCGGGGGATTCCGCGAGCGCGCCCAGCGCACGTACGAACTCCTGCGCTCGCCCGGAACCGGTTTCGTGGTGGTGGCGGCGCCAGAACCCGACGCACTGCGCGAGGCGAGCTATTTCGTGGAGCGGCTCGGCGCCGAGAACATGCCGTTGTGCGGGCTCGTCGCGAACAGGACCCATCCCGTGCTCGCGGCCGATCTGCCCGCGGCGAAGGCGGTCGCGGCAGCGGACGAACTCGACCGCTCCGGTGACGCGCCGCTCGCCGCGGCAGTGCTCCGGCTGCACGCGGACCGGGTGGCAGTCGCCGATCGTGAGAAGCGGCTGCTGGCCCGGTTCACGCGTGCCCACCCCGGCGTTTCGCTGGTCGGCGTGCCCGCATTGCCTGCGGACGTGCACGACCTCGACGGCCTGCGAGAGATAGGTCGTCGACTCGCCGGCGAGTGATCAGCCGACTCGTGTGTCCTCGACGTGTTCCTGACGTGCGTTGTCGAGAAGCTCGTGCCATGAGTCGACGTCCGGACGGCGGCGCAGCAGAGCACGGCGTTCGCGCTCGGTCATGCCTCCCCAGACCCCGAACTCGATCTTGTTGTCGAGCGCTTCGGCCAGGCATTCCATGCGCACCGGGCAACCCAGGCACACGAGCTTCGCCTTGCGCTGCTCCGCACCGCGGACGAAGAGCTGATCTGGCTCTTCATCACGGCACGAAGCGTTGATACGCCAATCCCCCTGGTTCATATCCCCCACTCCTCAGTGCTGTCCAAATGTGGAAATCCGCCACACCCCTGCCACGGATGCCGTAGCGTTCGAGCTACGGCTGCATTCCTTGGACGTTGACGGACTGTAGTGCCGTTCGGTTCCCTGTCCAAGCCTGGGTCACCCGACTGTTACCTGTCTTGCGTATGTCTACTCATGCTGAGTAACGGCACTTACTGATCACCTTCACCCGTTCGTGTACGGCGTACGCTGACCCGCGTGCGAGTCAGGAATGGCGTGCTCAAGATGCTCGGCCTGTGCCTGCTGGCTGGGGTTCTCCTCGCCGGCATGCTGTTCCCAGTCGTGGGTGCGACAGGCCTCGTCTCGAACAGAGCCAGCGACACGGTGGACAGCATCTCGGCCGACCTGGTCACGACGGATCCTCCGTTGATCACCACGGTCACGGACAAGGACGGGGCCCCGATCGCCTACCTGTTCGACCAGTACAGAGTCCTGACACCGCCCGAGAAGATCTCGCCGACCATGAAGGCGGCGCTGATCTCGGTCGAGGACCGCCGGTTCTACGAGCACCAGGGCGTCGACTGGAAGGGCACGATCCGTGCCGGTCTGACGAACCAGGTCAGCGGCTCGGTGTCGCAGGGCGCGTCCACGCTGACCCAGCAGTACGTCAAGAACTACCTGGTCCACGTCGTGGCGCGGAACAACAAGCTGGAGCAGGCCAAGGCCCAGGAGCAGACGATCGCGCGCAAGATGCGCGAGGCCCGGATCTCGTTGCAGCTGGAGCGCAAGCTCGGCAAGGAGGAGATCCTCGCCCGGTACCTGAACGTCGTTCCTTTTGGTTCGACCATTTACGGCATCGCGGCGGCAGCCCAGGCCTACTTCGGTACGACTCCGGACAAGTTGACGGTTCCACAAGCCGCGATGCTCGCCGGAATGGTGAACAGTCCGTCAGCACTCGACCCCGAAGCGTATCCGGACAAAGCTTTGGACCGGCGCAACAAAGTGATCGACAGGATGGTCGAGAACGACAAGCTGTCGCGCGACGCGGGTGAGGCGGCGAAGAAGGAAGGCCTGGGTCTCGCGACTCCGGTGCGCACCCCGCCGAACGGTTGTGTCGGCGCCGGTCCGGAAAACGGCTTCTTCTGCTCGTACGTCGTGAACTACTTGCAGCGCGCGGGTTTCAGCGAGGAACAGCTGCGCACCGGCGGTTACACCATTCAGACCACTTTGGACAGAGAAGCCACCTCGCAGGCGAAGGCCGCGGCGGAGGCCGGCGTTCCCAAGAACACCGAGGGCATCGCGAACACGATGGCGATCGTGAAGCCCGGCAAGGAACGCCACGACGTGCTCGCGCTGGTCGCGAACCGCGACTACGGCCTGAAGTCCGACCTGCGTCAGACCACGTACGACCTGCCCAGCGGTGTGGAGAACAAGTTCGGTGCCGGCTCGATCTACAAGATCTTCACGGCCGCGGCGGCGCTGGAGAAGGGGCTCGGCATCGAGAACGTCATCCCGACGCCGACCTCGCACACGTCCAGGGTCTTCAAGGGCGGCGCCCAGCGCTGCCCGAGCACCGGCGAACCCGGTACGCGCTGGTACTGCCTGTCGAACTTCGACTCGAGCTACCCGTCCTCGATGACGCTGCAGCAGGCCCTCGCGACGTCGCCGAACACCGGCTTCGTGATCCTCGAGGAGCAGACGGGCATGGACGCGGTCGTGGACATGGCCTCGCGGCTGGGCATGCGCGAGACGATGGCGACGAACCTGCAGGGCACCAGGCCCGACCCGAAGGCCAAGGACAAGCAGAACCGCATCTCGCAGACGGAGTTCTACAAGCAGAACGGCGGCAACGCGTCGTTCACGCTCTCGCCTGCGCCGGTGTCCACTCTGGAGCTCGCGAACGTCGTCGCGACCATCGTGAGCGGCGGCAAGTGGTGCCCGCCCACGCCGATCGCGAAGGTGCTGGACCGCAACGGCAAGGCCGTCCCCGTCAACGAGGCCCCGTGCGAGCAGGTCGTCGCCGAAGGGCTCGCGAACGGTCTCGCGGTCGGCATGAGCAAGGACGACGTCGGCAACGGCACCGCCGCGGCCGCCGCCCGTGCCGCCAAGTGGACCCGCCCGATGATCGCCAAGACGGGCACCACCGAGGAGTACAAGTCGGCGGCGTTCATCGGCGCGACCCCGGACTTCGCGGGCGCCGTGCAGACGTTCAACGACGGCACCAACCCGCGCCCGATCTGCATCGGCGGCGCACCCCGGTTGTGCGGCAAGGGCAACATCTTCGGCGGCACGATCCCGGCCAAGACGTGGTTCGAGACGATGACGAGGATGCACGCCTCGATCCCGGTCTCGCAGCTGCCGCAGGTGGAGCAGCGCTACCTCAAGGGCGGCCGCGAGATCCAGGTGCCCGACGTGGTGGGCAAGCAGATCAACGACGCCACGCGGATCCTGAACCAGGCCGGCTACAAGGTGAGCCAGCAGTCGGTGAACTCCGAGCAGCCGAAGGGCACGGTCGTCAGCCAGACGCCGCGCGGCAACGCGTTGCGCGGCACGGTGATCACGCTGTCGGTGAGCTCGGGGTACGTGCCGCCGCCGGTGGCGCCGGAGCCGTCACAGCCGCCGCCCGCCCCCGGCAACCCGACCGAGCAACCACCGATCACACTGCCGACCGAACCGGAGCCCGAGTAGTCACCGGCGGAGCAGCTGCTTGAGCTGCTCCACGCTCACGTCGATGTGCGCCCGGATCTCGGCGACCGCCCTGTCGTGGTCGCCGAGCCGGATCGCGTCGAGGATGACCCGGTGCTGCGCCACGACCTCCTCCGGCGTCTCGGACTTCGAGAGCACCGTGAGGTAGAAGCGCAGTTCCTTGGTCATCGCCGTGAAGAACTCGTCCAGCCTCGTGCTGTCGAGCAGCGCCACGATCGCCTGGTGGAAGGCGAGGTCTCGATCGACGATCCGGCCCGTGTCGCCTTCGGCGGCGGCCTCGGCGATCTCGTCGAACGCCCTGGTGATCGCTTCGAGCTGCTCCGGGCGTGGCGCGCGGATCACCGCCGCCGTCTCAAGGCGTTCGCGAGCGGTGTAGAGCGCCTCGATCTTCTCCGGGGTCGGGGCGATGACGACAGCGCCCCGGTTGACCTCGTAACGGACCAGGCCGGTCAGCTCCAGGATCCGGACGGCCTCGCGGATGGTGTTGCGCGCGACGCCCAGCTCGGCTGCGATCGCGCTCTCCCTGAGCCTGTCACCAGGGCCGAAAGCGCCGGCCATGATCCGTTCGGAGAGGCCGTCGGCGAGCTGCTGGGCCGTCGTGGTGCGGCGCACTTCGAGGCCGTCGAGGGCTGACATGTGGCCAGTCTAACCAGTTGCACTACAGTTGAACTGTACTACAGTTTTCCTCATGGACCTGACGACGTTCAAGGCACTCAGCTTCGACTGCTACGGCACGCTCATCGACTGGGAGGCCGGGCTCATCGCGGTGCTCTCGCCGTGGGCGCGGGAACAGGGACTCTCGCTGTCCGACGAGGAGCTGCTGCTCGCCTACGCCACCGCGGAAGCCGAGGTGGGGACGGCCGAGTTCGCGCTGTACCCGGACGTGCTGGCCGCCGCCTTTCGGCAGGCCGGTTCCAGCCTGGGCCGCGAGGTGAGTGACGAGTGGGCGCGGCGACTGGGTGCGTCCGTTCCGGACTGGCCGGCGTTCCGCGACTCCGCGGACGCGTTGGCGCGCCTGGCTTCCCACTACCAGTTGATCATTTTGTCCAACGTGCACCGCGAGGGGTTCGCCGGGAGCAACCGGCGCCTGCACGGGAACTTCGCGGCGATCATCACCGCGGAGGACGTCGGCGCGTACAAGCCCGCCGAGAACCACTTCCGCGCGCTCGACGCCACGCTCGGCTCGTTGGGGGTGGAGCGTTCGGAACTGCTGCACGTGGCGCAGAGCCTGTTCCACGACCACGTGCCGGCCAAGCGTGAGGGGCTGCGGTCCGTGTGGATCAACCGGCGGCACGACCGGCCGGGCTGGGGCGCAACGCCCAAGCCGTCCGAGGACTTCAGCTACGACCTGGAGTTCGGCTCGATGGGCGAGTTCGCGGACGCGGTGGACAAGGCGTTCTGAACTGGAGTGCCGCAGCGGTCACAGCCGCTGCGGCACCCTCGTGTCAGCCGGCCAGCTTGGCCTTCACCGCGGCGGCCACCCGGCCACCCTCGGCGCGTCCGGCGACCTCGGCGTTGACGGCCTTCATGACCTGGCCCATCTGCCTCTGCCCCGGCGCCTCACCGAGCTGCGCGGCCACGGCGTCGAACGCCTTGTCCACAATGGACGCCAGTTCGGCGTCGTCGAGCTGCTTGGGGAGGTAGGTCTCCAGCACGGCGAGCTCCTGGCGCTCCAGCTCGGCCTTCTCGACCCGGCCGGCACCGTCGAAGGCCTCCGCGGCCTCCTTGCGCTTCTTCGCCTCGCGCGAGAGGACCTTCACGACCTCGTCGTCACTGAGCTCACGGGCCGTCTTGCCCGAGACCTCCTCGTTCGTGACGGCCGTGAGCGCCATCCGCAGCGCACCGGCCGTGACGGTCTCCCGTGCCTTCATCGCGACAGTCAGGTCGTTCTTCAGCCGCGTCTTCAAGTCCGCCATGACGCAGAACGGTACCGCCCGCCGGATGCCGCGCCGATCGAGTTACCGCCCTTCCGTACCCTTGACGTGTGAACAAGCTGGGCCGCGCCCTCCTCACCACGACCGCTCTCGGCGCCGCGACCGTCGCGTACGCGGCGGGAATCGAGAGAAGGCACTGGACCCTGCGCACCGCCACGGTGCCGGTCCTGTCCCCCGGCGCCAAGCCGATCCGCGTGCTGCACATCTCGGACCTGCACATGACGCCGAACCAGGTGTCGAAGCAGCGCTGGGTCGCCTCCCTGGCCGACCTGAACCCCGACTTCGTGGTCAACACAGGCGACAACCTCGCGCACAAGGACGCCGTCCCCGGCACCCTGCGCGCGCTCGGCCCGTTGCTCGACAAGCCGGGCGTCTTCGTGTTCGGCAGCAACGACTACTACGCGCCCAGGCTCAAGAACCCGGTGCGCTACCTGCTGCCGTCCTCCAAGACCAAGCGCATCCACGGCGTGACGCTCCCGTGGCGCGACCTGCGCGCAGGCATGATCGAACGGGGCTGGGAAGACCTCACGCACCTGCGCAAGACCGTCATGGTGAACGGCCAGGCCATCTTCTGCGCGGGCCTCGACGACCCCCACCTGAAGCGCGACCGCTACGCCGACATCGCCGGCACCCCGGACCCGTCCGCGGCACTGAGGCTGGGCGTCACCCACTCACCCGAACCACGCGTCCTGGACCCGTTCGCCGCCGACGGCTACGACTTCGTGATGGCCGGCCACACCCACGGCGGCCAGCTGCGCATCCCGTTCTACGGCGCCGTTGTGACGAACTGCGAATTGGACCGGGGCCGAGCCCGCGGAGTTTCGCGCTGGGGTTCGCACATGTGGATGAACGTGTCCGCCGGCATGGGCACTTCGCCGTACGCGCCGGTGCGCTTCTGCTGCCCTCCCGAGGCTTCCCTGCTGACCTTGGTTCCGCGGCCCGTCACGCCTGCTCAGGGGCGCAATGAGGGGGTCCGATTCGGAGCTGGCGCGGACATGATGTAGAGTTCTACATGTTCCCAGCCGGGGTGTGGCGCAGCTTGGTAGCGCGCTTCGTTCGGGACGAAGAGGTCGCAGGTTCAAATCCTGTCACCCCGATTGAATAACACAGATCAGCCTCTGTCGCAGAAATGCGGACAGGGGCTGTTTTGTTTTTGTGGCCGTTTCCGGAGAAGTTGGGGTCAAGTCCCGATAAGTCACCCAATCGTGTGACGAAGCTCGACACGCGCGGCCGTAGACGGGACCGTTCTTGCATGGCACAGCGCCATCGTTCCGCACCAAACTTTACGAACGACCACGTAACGTCAACTCCTCAGGGTGAAGGTTGACGGTTCAACTCACGTTGCGTAACTGCCGCCTTGATCCGTGCCACGAAGGCAGTGGTTCAGGCATCGTGGATATGTCGGGAGATGTTCGTGATGGATTCCGCCTCCGCCGCCAACCCGTCTCACCGGTCGTGGATCGTCATTGCGGCCAAGGCAATTGTGGTGCTCCAGTGCCTGGGGATCGTTTTCATGCTCACTTCTGCCTGGGTGACGGCCGTGGTGGCCGTCGGGTTCATCGTGGTCTTCGTCGCGATCAGGGCGCTGTCGCGCACATCGAGGCAGGTCGACCAGATCTTCGACGAGGAGCTCGGCCGCCAATAGGGGTTCCCGGACGAGGACGCGTACCTGCAGCAGCCGCTGGCGCTGCGGCACTTCCGGCACGTGAGCTGACTCAGCCGATGAACCACGCGGCGCGGTGTTCCAGTGCCTCGCCGGCGGCCAGGATCCAGTTCAGCACCGCGAGCAGGCGGCTACTGGTACCCGTGACCAGGTGCCGGGACTCTAGTGTTGAACCGTGACCACGCACCCTTCTCCCGACATCCCGGAACAGCTCTTCGAGGACCCGGCCGCCGAGACCCGGTGGCGTGAGCGGTTCACCGCTCCCCGGATGAGCCTGCCCGGCTGGGCCGACGACGCTCCGGACCGCACCCTGTACGTCTCCAACGCCAGTGGCGTGTGGGAGATCTACGCCTGGGACCGCGCCACGGACGAGCACCGCAAGGTCACCGACCGCCCGAACGGCACGTCGCACGCCACGCTGAACCCGGACGGCACCGAGATCTGGTGGTTCGACGACCACGACGGCGACGAGTTCGGCGTCTGGGTTCGTGAGCCGTTCAAGGCCGACGGCAGCAAGGCCGAGCCTGCGGTCGCGGACGTGACGGCCGGTTATCCGGCGGGTCTGGAGATCGGCCGCAGCGTCACGGCCGTGGCCGCGTCTACGGACGACGGCACCACGGTCTGGCTGACGCGCGACGGCCGCAGCGAGGTGCTCTACCAGCACGTCAACGACGCCGGCGTCACCGCGATGGCCAAGGACGAGTCGATCGTCGTGATCGCGCACTCCGAGCACGGCGACAACCGGCACATGGCGTTGCGCGCGCTCAACGCGGAGGACGGCGGGACGATCGCCGAGAAGTGGGACGGCAAGGGCAAGGGGCTCGACGCCATCTCGTTCAGCCCGGTGCGTGGCGACCAGCGGCTGCTGGTGCTGCACGAGCGCCGCGGCCGCGAGGAGCTGCTGATCTGGGACGTCGCCGCCGGCACCGAGCAGGAGATCGTCCTCGACCTGCCGGGTGAGGTCGCCGCGGACTGGTACCCGGACGCGTCCGCGTTGCTGGTCGTGCACACGCATCACGCCCGCAACACCGTGCACCGCTACGACCTCGCGACCGGAGAGCTGTCCACTCTGGACACCGCGCCCGGCGTGATCGGCTCGGCGGGCGTGCGGCCGGACGGCACGATCGAGTACTCGTGGTCGTCCGCCGAGAGGTCCACGGTCATCCGCGCGCTGGCCACCGACGGCACCGAGCGCGTGCTGGTCGAGCCGCAGGGCGCCGTGCCCGCGACGTCGCACAAGCTGGAGGACGTGTTCGTCGGCGACGTGCACGCGCTGGTCTCGAAGCCCGCTGGCGAGGGTCCGTTCCCGACCGTCTTCCTGATCCACGGCGGCCCGCACTCCTCCGACGAGGACCGCTTCTCCGCCTACCGCGCGGTCTGGCTCGACGCCGGCTTCGCCACCGTGCACGTGAACTACCGCGGTTCCAGCGGCTACGGCTCGAAGTGGCGCGACGCCATCGAGGGCAGGCCGGGCATCACCGAACTCGAGGACATCGCCGCCGTGCACGACTGGGCGGTCGAGTCCGGTCTCACCGACCCGGCGCAGTCGGTGCTCAACGGCGCCTCGTGGGGCGGCTACCTGACCCTGCTCGGCATCGGCACCCAGCCCGAACGCTGGGCCGTCGGCGTCGCGGGCGTTCCCGTCGCGGACTACTTCGCCGCCTACGAGGACGAGATGGAACCGCTGCGGGCGTTCGACCGCGCGTTGTTCGGCGGCTCCCCGGAGGAGTTGCCCGAGCTGTACAAGGAGTGCTCGCCACTCACGTACGTCGACCAGGTCACCGCTCCGGTGCTGATCCTCGCGGGCGAGAACGACCCGCGCTGCCCGATCCGGCAGATCGACAACTACCTCGACGCCCTCGCGGCTCGCGGCCACACCTACGAGATGTACCGCTACGACGCGGGCCACGGCTCGCTGGTCGTCGCCGAGACGATTCGGCAGACGGCGGCCGAGGTGGACTTCGCAAGGCGGCACCTTTCGAAGTAACCTGGTGACGGCGCCGCCGAGCGCCTCACCTCCTGATCGGTCACCCACGCTGGCCGGCGTCGCGGAGGCAAAGGGGACTCCTGTCCTCCCGGCGCCGGTCAGTCGTGTGCACGTACGCAGCCCGGACGAGCGGAGCCAGGCGTGGGGAACGGCTGCTGCGCGTCCGCGAAAGGCACGCCATGACCGAGCAGAAGTCGTTCAAGCGCCTGGTTCGCGCCCGGATGGAGCGCACCGGCGAGTCCTACACCACCGCCCGCAGGCATGTGCTGAAAGACGCGCGACCCACCGGGATGATGCACGACTCCTGGCTGCTGCGGGAGGTGCTCGACGACGAGTGGTCCGAGGCGATGCTGGCCGGGCTTGCCGGCGGCATCGGGTTCATGTACTTCGTGTTCGAGTACAAGGGTCACACGCCCACGATGACGATCGTGGCGCGGCATCACCCGGCGCCGTTCATCCCGACGGCGCTCATGCATGCCGGCATCGCGCACGAGGTCACCAGCACCACCTCCGCGCGCAAGGCCGAGCAGCAGTTGCGATCGGCTGAGGGGCCGGTGATCTGCTTGCTGGGCAAGGAGAAGCACCCGGTCGGGGTGCTCGGCACGGATGGCGACACCGTCACGGTGCACGACCGCGGCACGCACCAACAGCCGCTCGCCGAGTTCATGACGAGCTGGGGGCAGGGCAAGCACGAGATGATCAGCATCGGTGAGCGCCGGGGCGAGCCGGACGTCGCGGCGGCGGTGCGGATGACGTGCGAGCACCTGACCGGGCCGGTGCTGGGCAACAACTTCGACGTGAACTTCGGCTTCTCCGGGATGCGCAGGTTCGCGGAGCAGTTGCGCGACAAGGGAAAGAAGGGCTGGGCCCAGCGCTGGGCCGACGATCCCGCGTTGCCGCAGAAGCGCCTGCACGACTGCCTGGAGGTCGAGTACACGGCACCGGGTGCCACGCGGCCGCTGTACGCGGAGTTCCTGAGCGAAGCCGGACTTCCTGGCGTACAGGAGTTCCAGGAGTCCGGCAGGCTCTGGTCGGAGATCGCCAGGGGTGGCGACTACGACGAACTGGCCCGGAAAGTCGACGAGGCCCGTTCCATCGAGGAACGGGCCGTCCGCCGGCTGATGTCGAGCTGACGGCTAGGCCGCCTGGGCCTGCCACATCCAGTGCGCCTGCTCCAGTTCCTGCGTGATGCCGATCAGCAGGTCCTGGGTGACGAGGTCGGGCTTGTCGGTCTCGTCGATGCGCGAGCGCATGCGGGAGATCAGCGACGCCAGTGAAGCCGTGATAGCCGTGACGACCTGGTCCTCCTTCAGCCAGCCGGTCTTCATCTCGGGCACGCCGGACGACGCGGCGATGGTCTTCGCCGTGCCGTTCGGCGTGACGCCGAGAGCGGCCGCGCGTTCGGCGACCTGGTCGGCTGCGTTGCGCGCGAGGACGACCAGTTCGTCGAGCTGCAGGTGGACGCTGCGGAAGTTCTTGCCGATCACGTTCCAGTGCGCCTGCTTCCCGATCAGGGAGAGGTCGACGAGGTCGACCAGGGTCGCCTGCAGAATGGCTCCGACGGCGTCGCGGTCGGCGTCGGCGAGCGGGCTGGTGATCGGGTTCTTGGCCATGGTGAAACGCGCCTCCTCAGACGGTGACGGTGAGCGCCACCTCGATGTTGCCGCGCGTCGCGTTCGAGTACGGGCAGACCTGGTGAGCCTGCTCGACGAGCTTCTCCGCGACCGCCTGGTCGAGTCCGGGGATCTTCACCGCGAGCTCGACGGCCAGCTGGAAGCCGCCGGTGCCGTTGGAGCCGATCCCCACCTTGGCGGTTACCTCAGAAGAAGCGACCTGAATCTTCCCGGCACGCGCGACCGCGGCGATGGCGGAGTTGAAACACGCCGAGTAACCGGCTGCGAAGAGCTGCTCGGGGTTGGTCGCGTCACCACCGGGGCCGCCCATCTCCTTCGGGATCGACAGCACCTCGTCGATCACACCGTCGGAGGAACGAACCTCACCGTTGCGGCCTTCTCCGTAAGCAGTCGCCTCAGCCGTGTACAGCGCTTCCATTCCGCTCTCCCTTGAGTGAGTGATCAAAGCCTTTCACTCAGGGAGAACGCATCGTGCACGACTTAAATGCCCCAGGGTGACTCAGTTCACGTCCGAGATGGGACGGCGCAACGCGAACTCGGCCACCTGGCGGCCGATCATCCGCAGGTTGCGGTCGACGTCGGCGTCCGAGCAGGCACCGTCACCGTCGAACTTGACCTGCGCGGAGTTGATCGCGGAGCCCAGCGGGGTCGGCCAGCCGCGCAACGCGTGCACGATCGAGCGAACCGCCGCGAGCGTGTTCACCGCGGCCTGCCAGCCGTACGCGGCGGTGATGGTGCCGACCGCGCGGCCGTCGAGGTACGGACGGTCGTCGTCGCGCAGGTCCTCGATGTAGTCGAGGGCGTTCTTGACCAGGCCGGACACGGTGCCGTGGTAGCCGGGCGACACGACGATCACGCCGTCGCACCGGCGCAGGTCCTCGACCATCCGGAGGGCGACGTCCGTGCGGTCCGGCACCGACGGGTCGTAGAACGGGAGCACCAACTCGGGGCCGCTGTATTGAATCGTTCGCGCACCGAGCTCACGAGCACCCTCCAGAGCCACCCGCAACGCCCGTTCGGACTGCGAGTCGGACCTGATCGAGCCCCCGATGCCTACCACCGTCACCGTCATGCCAACGATCCTTTCACCTCCAGCTACCTGGAGATCCAGCACTACTCGCGAGTAACCTGCACCACATGTCGAACTTCCAGGCGGCCGTGCTGGCCGGTGCTCTGCGCTTCGCGTTCGGCCTCCCCGGCCCCGTGCGCCGTCTCCTCGCCGGTGCGCCGATCCGTCTGGACGGCCAGGACCTGCATCCCGAGGCGCAGTTGCTGCTCAGGCTCCAGCAACTGTCCGGGACGGGTTGGCGCACGAGGACAGCATCCGAGAGCCGACTGGACCTGGAGTTGAGTTCGAAACTCGTCTCCGGTCCGAAGATCACCGGAGTGGGTTCGCGCGATCTCACGATCGGGGAGTTCGCCGGGCGCCTCTACACGCCGGACGGCCTCGCGGAAGGCTCCCCGCTGTTGATCTTCTACCACGGTGGCGGCTGGGTGACCGGAAGCCTGGAGAGCCACGACAACCTCTGCCGCTTCCTCGCGCGGGAGGCGGGCATCCGGGTGCTCGCGGCCGACTACCGGCTCGCCCCGGAGGCCCCGTTCCCCGCCGCGGCCGACGACGCCGCGGAGGTGCTGCGCTACGCCGTCACGAAGGCCGAGGACCTCGGCATCGACCCGAAGCGGATCGCTCTCGGTGGCGACAGCGCGGGCGGCAACCTGGCCGCCGTCACGGCCCACAGCGCCGAGATCGACCTCGCGTTCCTGCTGCTCCTCTACCCCGGCGTGGACGCGTCGGTGCGCCGCCGGTCGCGGGAGATCTTCGGCAACGGGTTCTTCCTGACCGACGAGAAGATCGACTGGTTCCTCGACCAGTACACCTCCGGCGGCAAGGACCGGCACGACCCACGCCTGTCGATCATGCTGGCCGAGGACCTGTCGAACCTGCCGCCGACCTACATCGCGACCGCGGGCTACGACCCGTTGCGCGACGAGGGCGAGGCCTTCGCGGAACGGCTGGCCGCCGAGGGCGTGCCGGTGGTGCTGCGCCGGCACGAGGGCCTGTTCCACGGCTTCGCGAACGTGCTCGGCGTCGGCGGGATCTTCCGCGAAGCCGTGTCCGAAGCAGTCGGTGCGCTCCGGACCGGCTTCGCGCTGGCCAACTCCGCTCAGGACGTGGAGGAGACCGCCTGACGCTGGCGTGACAGCACCCAGCCGACACCGGCGACCAGCAGTCCGGCCAGGCCCGCCACGACGAAGCCGAGCGGGGGTCCGCTGTGATCGACAGCGATCCCCGCGAGCGGCTGACCGGCGGCGACGCCGAACGTGAAGGCGGAACCCTGCAGTCCCAGTGCGAGCCCGCGGGCCGTGGGCGGCGCGTTCTTGGCGATCAGCTCGGACGACGCCGTGATCGTCGGCGCGCAGGCGAGGTTCATCGGGATCAACGCGAGCGCCAGCAGCCACACGTTGCCGTCGCCGAGGCCGACCGGTATCTCCAGCAAAGCCATGCACGCCAGCAGGAACACACCGGTCGGCACCCGTTTGAGGCTGCCGTAGAAGAGCCCGCCGAGGGCCGAGGCCGCGCACATCACCACGAAGACCAGGCCGAGCCAGCTCTGCTGACCCGAACGCTCCAGCGAGGCGATCGCCGAGATCTCCATGCCGGACAACACCATCGTGGCGCCGAACGGGACGATCAGCGCCGCGATCATCGGCCCGCGCAGCCACTGCCGCAACGGGGGCGGCGGGCCCTCGGTCACGTCGTCCTCGTGCAGCAGCACCGGGTTCACGACGAACAGCACCGCGCTCGCGGTCAGGATCGCCACGCCGATCACGATCAGCGCCGTCCCGGTCGAGTACTTCGTCGCGATCAGCACGCCCGCGGCGGGCCCGACCATGAACGACAGCTCGACCGAGATCGAGTCGAGTGAGAACGCGGGCCTGCGCTGCGGTTCGGGCACGATCGCGGTGAGCGCCTGCCGTCCGATCGACATCACCGGCACGGCCACGAGCCCGTTGGCGAACGCGAGCACAAGCAGCAGGTAGTAGTCCATCAGCGGCGCCGTCACCCAGAACGCGCCCTCGAGCAGGCTCAGTGCCAGCACGAACCGCAGGCCCTTGGTGTCGACCAGCTTGCCCATCAACGGCGATCCGAGCCCGAGGCCGACCATGGTCGCGAAGCCGACCGTGCCGGCCGCCGCGTAGCCCTTGTCGAGCGTCGTGACGACGTGCAGCGTCACCGTGACGCCCGCCGCCGTCGGAGGGATCCTGGCGAACAGCATCAGCAGCATCAGGGGACGAACCCCCGGCAGCGCCAGGACCGATCTGAACGGGGCGAGGTTCACGAGGACATCGTCACCTGGCTGGCAACGGGTTTGTTCTGCCGCGAGAGCAACCAGGCGACGCCCGCGACCAGCAGGCCGATCACGCCGACGATCGCGAACCCGGCCGGTGCCCCGCCGCGGTCGATCGCGACGCCGGCGATCGGTGCACCGATCGCGTTGCCGACGGTGAACGCCGACCCCTGCAGGCCGAGCGCCAGGCCACGGGCGGCAGGCGGCGCGAGCCTGCTGATGTGTTCACCGGAGGCTGCGATCAACGGCGCGCACATGAGGTTCATCGGCACGAGGAGCAGGCACAGCAGCAGCACGTTCCCGTCGCCCAGGCCCACCGGAATCTCCAGAGCGGCCATCAGGACGAGCAGCACCAGCACGCTCGGCACCCTCTTCACGCCGCCGTAGACCAGGCCGCCGACGATCGACGCCGCGCACATCGCGAAGAACACCGCGCCGAGCCAGCTCTGCTTGCCGATGTGCTCCAGCGACGCGATCGCCGAGACCTCCATGCCCGCGAGGCACACCGTCGCCCCGACGCACACGACCAGCACGCCGACGATCCGTCCGCGCATCCACTCGAACACGCGGGGCTGCGGCCCGTCGACGACCTCGTCCTCGTGCACCATCGGCGGGTTCGCCCAGTACAGGAGCACCCCGGCGACCAGGATCGAGACGCCGATGAACACCAGTGCGGCGCTCGTGGAGAACCTCGTCGCGACGAACACGCCGAGCGCCGGCCCGCCCATGAACGACAGCTCGACCGAGATCGAGTCGACGGACAGCGCGATCCGGCGCCGGCTCTCCGGCACGAGCGCGGTGATCACCTGCCGTCCGATCGACATCATCGGCACGCCGAGCAGCCCGACCAGGAACGACGTCACCAGCAACGTCCAGTAGCCCATCAGCGGCGCCGTCAGCCAGAACGCCGCCGAGGCCGTGACGCTCACGCCCAGCATCGACCGCAGACCCCGCGAATCGATCAGCCGGCCCATCAGCGGGGCGCCGAGGCCCATGCCGATCGTGCCCGCCGCGCCGACCAGCCCCGCCGCGCCGTAGCCCCGGTCCAGCGTGACCGCGACGTGCAGCATCAGGATCACGCCCGTGGCCGCCGGAGGCATCCTCGCGAAGAACATCAGCAGTGCGAACGGACGGACTCTGGGCAGCATCAGGACGTGTTTGAACGGGGCGAGGTCCACACCGCCATCCTCACGTGGATGGCAAAAGGTTTTCTTTGCTAACGATGTGATTCGCCGTACAGGTCTTCCAGCGCCCGGTAGGCCTTCACGACGAACGGCCGTGCGTTCGCGTACCTCTCGACCAGCCCCTCATCCGGCGTGATCGTCTGCGTCGGCCGCACGAGATCGACGGTCAACGACTCGATCTCGTCCAACGCCCGCCACGCCAGCAGCGCCGCGCCCACGGCCGAACCGCCACTGTCCTCGGTGAGGTGCAACGGCATGCCGAGCGTGTTCGCCAGCGTCTGGGCCCAGATCGGAGCGCGGAACGCACCGCCGGTGATCCGCAACGACTCGACGTGCGGCACGGCGTCCAGCACGAGCGCCAGCTGCTGACACACACCCTCGACCAGTGCCTTGGTGATCTGCTGAGGGGTGTGTTCGCGCCGGAGGCCGAGCAACGCGGCGTGCGCGGTCGGGTCCCACCACGGTGCCCGTTCGCCCAGCAGATACGGCAGCGCGACGAGCCCATCGGAGTCGACGTCGGCGGCCTGGGCGAGCAGGTCGCCGACCGGAATGCCGAACGTCTCCGCGGCCCACTGGGCGACCACGCCACCGTTGCTGATCGCGCCACCACGAACCCAGAGGCCCTCGCCGATGGCGTAGCTGAACGTGCGGCCTTCGTCGTCGACCCCTGGCCCCTGCTGCGCCACGCGGAGTGCGCCCGAGGTGCCGAGCGAGACCGCGCCCGCACCAGGCCTGGCCGCGCCGACGCCGAGGTTGCCCAGCGGCCCGTCGCCACCGCCGACGATCACCGGGATGCCGGGGCGCAGTCCGGGGATCACGGCCGTCAACGGCGTCGAGTGGGTGGGCTCGACCAGCGGCGGGAGCTGGTCCGCGGTGACGCCGGCGAACTCCAGCGACGGCTCGTGCCACTGCAGGGTGTGGATGTTCATCAGGCCCGTGCCGGAGCCGGACGAGTGCTCGTTGATCAGTGCGCCGGTCAGGTGCAGGTGCACGAAGTCCTTGATCTCGCACCACTTCGCGGCGCGGACACCGTTCTCGTGGAACCAGGCGAGCTTCATCAGCGGGGTGAACGAGTGGATCGGCGCGCCGGTCGCCTGGTGCAGCACGCGGCCTTCCTCGGTCCCCCGCAACCGTTCGGTCTGCTCGATCGCACGGTTGTCGGCCCAGCTCAGCGCGTCCGTGATCGGACTCAGGTCCGCGTCCAGACCCATGATCGAGTGCATCGCACCGGTCAGCGCGATGGCCCGCACGTCCTCCGACGCCAGTTCGCGGAGGGCGTCGAGCGCGGCGTCGAGCACCTGCCGCGGGTCGTGCGTGGCTTCGAGACCGCTGGTGTGCATGGGATAGCGGCGTTCGGTCGAGGCGACGACACGAGCCTGCGCGTCGACCGCGACGACCTTGGTCGCCGAGGTGCCGAGGTCCACCGCGAGAACGATCACCGAACGCCTCGCACGGCCGAGAAGGCAGCGAAGCTCGGGGACTGCCGCAACGGTCCCCAGAACTCCTCGCCACGGTCGTCGACCGGCGTCACGGCGGGCTCCCGCGTGACTTCGAGACCCGCTCGGGTCAGCGCGCCGTCGAACACGCCGCGTTCCCAGTAGAACGAGTCGAAGTCGAACGGCGGATCGCCCAGCACGTGCACGCTGACCGGCTGTTTCACGTTCATCGGGCCGGTGCGGGTGACTTCGTAGCCGTAGCGGCCGTACTGCGCGAGCAGGTCCCAGTCCGCGTCCGGGTTCGGCACCAGCACGACGAGCCGGCCGTCGGGAGCAAGGTTCGCGGTCAGGTTCGCGATCATGGCGTCCATCGCGGACTCGTCGTCCGCGTAGCCCAGCAGCCACACGGCCGTCACGACGTCGAACTCGCCGAGCACCGGCAGATCCGTCGCGTCGTGCTGCTCGTAGGTGATGCCACGCGGTTCGCGTTCCTCGACGTGGCGCGCATAGCCGATCATCTCCCCGGCCGAGTCGACGCCCACGACCTTCGTCGCGCCGAGGTCGTGGAAGAGCCGGGCGTAGAACCCGGTTCCGCAGGCCACGTCCAGCACCGAGCGGCCCAGCAGGTCACCGACCGCGGACAGCAGCGTCGCGCGCTCGGCCAGTCCGGTCGGGATGTGCTTGGCGCGCTCGTAGATCGCGCCCAACGCGTCGTACTGATCGTCGCTCTCCGCCATGGATCACACCTTAGGGTCTGTTTCACAGGTCTCGTTCGATGAGAGTCGAGCCTGGCCCGGCTATCGCGAACACGGACCTGTGAAACAGACCCTAGGACGGCGGATACCGGGCGAACCACTCCTGGGTCATCGGCGGGTTCGGGCCCGTCTCGGTCTCCCAGTCCGCGACCATCTCGTCGATGACGTCACGGAACTGCACGCGCTCCACCCAGTCCGGGCGGATCTTCTCGACGCCGTGCAGCGCACCGACGAGGTTGCCGCACAGGGACGCCGTCGAGTCGTTGTCGCCGCCGTGGTTGACCGAGATCAGCAACGCCTCGTTCGGATCGTCGGTGACCAGCGCCGAGTACAACGCGATCGCGAGCGCCGTGTCACCGACGCCGCCCCCGCCCAACTCCTCCACGCGCGCCACGCTCGGTTCTCCGAGCGCGGCGAGCTCGATGGCGTGCTCGACGGCGGCGACGACCTCCTCGTGGCCCTCGTGCCGCACGACCGCTTTCATCGCCGTGTCGACGCCGTCGAGCAACCCCTTGCCCCTCAACGCCTCCCAGACGAGTACGGCGAAGAACCCGGCGGACAGGTACCCGCTCGGATGGCCGTGCGTGAGCTCGGCGGCGCACTTGGCCAGCGCGAAAGCCTGCGAAGCGTCGTCGGCGTAGAAGGCGATCGGTGCGACGCGCATGACGCCGCCGCAGCCCTTCGAGTCGTTGGCCGGGTTCTCGGCCGTGGCCATCACGCCGGTGCGGCCGTACTGCTGCAACGCCGACGTCACGGTGAGACCGGGCGCCCGCAGGCGGAACAGGTCGCGGTGGCCGATCAGACGGCCGTCCGGCTCGTCCAGAGTGGACAGTGGTCCGCGTGCCTTCTCCCACGGCGTCTTCTGGGTGTGCAGCCAACGCTGGTAGGCGTGTTGCACAACCGCGACGATCCCGCCGTTACCGGTGGTCCGCTCACGCACATGGGCCCTGATCATGGCCTCGAACGTGAACAGTGTCATCTGGGTGTCGTCGGTGATCGCCGGGTCGTCGGGCAGGTCGGTGATGCCCTGCGGACCGTGGCGCTCGTAGACGACCTCCATCGGCAGGTTCTCGGTATTGGCGCCCAGCGCGTCACCGATGGCACCCCCGATCAGGCAGCCGCGCAGCTTTCCGTTGTCCTGACCCGCTTCCCGCTCCCGTACGACGAACCTGCGACCCTGCTCGTCGACGCCCAGCGTGAACTCGACCTTGACGGTGCGCACCGGCACGGCGTGGACCGGGCCCGAGCTCACGATGTGGTCCAGCGTCGCGATGTCCGCCCTGCTCAGCCACGGCGAGCGCTCGACCTTGAACGCGCCGTACTGCGCGCAACCGCACATCCTGAGGTGCTGGGCGGCCTCGTCCACGAAGGTCCACATCCGCAGCTCGGTGTCGAAGGACAGGCCGGGGTTGATGTGCAGGTGCTGTGGCCGGGTGCCGGAGAAGTCGTCGCCGGCGAAGACCTTGCTGATGAACGTGTTGAGTGCGACCCGTGTCCACACCGCCGTGCCGGCGGGCAGCAGGTCCGGCCTCGTGAAGACCGGGAGGGTCTCCGGGTAGTCGAACCGGGTCGCCGGCACTTCCCCGGGGATGAGGACCTCGCCGTGGACGCCGTTGTGCCCCAACTGGTCCAGGCCGTACCAGCCGCGTCCGACGTAGTCGAGGAACCGCTCCATCGGGGTGAGCGGCAGAGGGTCGCCGGCCGCGATCGGGCCCGCTATCCGCGCCGGGTTCGGGTGAAACTCACCATCGGCGGTCCAGCCGGCGACGGCGGTGAAGTCCGGGTCGGTGCGCATGCCCGGCATGGAGATCAGCTCCGGATCGACCCGCGCCTCCCACGGCCGGTCCTTGACGCTGCCGTCCTCGATGACGGCCGTGGTGCCGAGCACATGCACCTCGACGCCCTGCCTGGGCCACCTGCCACCGGCGCGGACCTTGCCGTCCTCACCCGGAACGGCGTAGCCGATCTCCCAGCCGTCCCGCGTGCGGAACACGCTGTCCTGGTCGATCCGGAACTCCTCGCCCCGGTGCTCCAGGATCCACCGCTCGGCGATCGCGAGCGCCTCGTCCCTGTTCACCACGACCTCCGGTGCAGCTCCTCGGCGACCTTCCGGACGTCGTGCTCCGGCCCGCCCCTGAGCGCTCCCGCGATCGCCCGCGCGACACCTCGGCCTTCACCCCGGACGGCCTGTGCCAACGCCCCCGCCGCGGTCGACGGGTCGGCGTCAGGAGCGTCGAGCTGCTCGGGCTCGAAGAGGTGTTCGGCCAGCATGATCACGGCATCGGCGGCCGGCGAGTCCTTGCCGTGCGTGAGGGCGACGAGCTCGCGGACCTGGTCTGCCTCGAGGCGCCGGACGGCGGCGGGCAGCGCCCAGACCAACGCACCAGGCCCCTGCGATCTGACGCCGTTTCCCGCCTGCCGCGACACCAGGTCCGGTTGGACGGACGGCTGCGTGGCCCACTCGGCCAACGCCGTCAGCGGATCTCCTGCCGAACACGCGACCAGCTGGTCGACCAGTCCTGTCCGGACACCCGCGCCGTGCGCGAAACCCTGATAGGCGGCCACGACCTGAGAAAGTCGCGGCGGCCTGATCCATTCGATCTCCCCCATCGCCGTCCGACCATACCCGGACGGACGGCGTCACCAGATGACAATGCCGCCACCGGCGCCCAATGCCCAGCCCGCCGCGATCTGGATGTCGGCCAAGCGCGCGGAGATCCCCTCCAGGTACCACTCGCGGGTGCGGCGTTCGTCGACGCCCTGCGGCGCGAAGGAGGCCAGGTTCGCGCGGAGGACCTTCGTCTCCCGGATGAAGTCCGGAATCTGGACCGGCGTCACGTAGAGGTCGTTCTCCGCCAGCACCGGGAAGAACCTGGCGCCAAGAGCACGCACGGCCTCGTTGCCCCACACCTCGGTGCGCCAGCTCTCGAACCCCGCGAGCTCCTCGCAGGCGGCCGGGGTCTCCGGGAACTGTCTGTCGCCGTTCTCGTCGAGGAGGTAGACGGACACAAGCAGGCTCATGCGGACAAGTAGAAGGCCCCTGCCGTTTCGCACCGGCAGGGGCCCTCGACTCACGTCGTTCAGAGGCGCTTCGCGAGCTCTTCCGCGACCTCGTAGGTGTTCAGCGCGGCACCCTTGCGCAGGTTGTCACCGCACACGAAGAAGTCCAGCGTGTTCGGGAAGTCCAGCGCCTGGCGCACGCGGCCGACGTACGTCGGGTCCTCGCCCACGGTGTCCGCGGGCGTCGGGAACTTCTGCGCGGCCGGGTCGTCGACCAGGACGATCGTCGGCTGCGACTCGAAGATCTTGTGCGCGGCCTCGACCGTGATCTCGCGGGCGAACGTCGCGTGGACGGATAGCGAGTGGGTCGTGACGACCGGGACGCGGACGCACGTCGCGGAGACCTTGAGGTCCGGGATGCCGAGGATCTTGCGGGCCTCGTTGCGGACCTTCAGCTCCTCGGACGACCAGCCGCCGTCCTTCAGCGAACCGGCCCACGGCACCACGTTCAGCACCAGCGGAGCGGGGAACGGTGAGTCCTCGGCGGACAGACCGGCGGCGGCCAGCGCCTGCGCCACGTCGCCCGCCGACACACCCGCCTCCTTGCCCGCCAGCGCCGCGATCTCGGCGTAGAGGCGGTCGATGCCGGACTGGCCGGCGCCGGAAGCGGCCTGGTAGGAGGCCACGACGAGTTCCTTGAGCTCGAACTCGCGGTGCAGTGCGCCCAGCGACGCCATCATCGACAGCGTCGTGCAGTTCGGGTTCGAGATGATGCCGCGCGGACGCTCGTTGATCTGGTCCGCGTTCACCTCGGGCACGACCAGCGGCACGTCGGCGTCCATCCGGAACGCACCGGAGTTGTCGATCGCGACGGCGCCGCGCTCGACGGCGATCGGCGCCCACTCGGCGCTGACCTCGTCCGGCACGTCGAACATCGCGATGTCGACGCCGTCGAACGCCTCGGACGACAGCGCGACGACCGTGACGTCCTGGCCGCGCACGTTGATCTTCTTGCCCGCCGAGCGCGGGGACGCAATCAGCCTGATCTCGCCCCACGGCACGGAGGAACGGGTGTTGATGATGTCGATCATCACGGTGCCCACGGCACCGGTCGCGCCCACGAGCGCGAGAACGGGGGCGGTCATCGTCCAGTCCCTGCGTAAACGACGGCCTCTTCGTCGGTGCCCAGGTCGAACGCGTCGTGCAGGGCACGGACGGCGTCGTCGAGCTGGGTGTCGCGGCAGATGACCGAGATGCGGATCTCCGAGGTGGAGATGATGTCGATGTTGACGCCGGCCGTGGCCAGCGCCTCACAGAACGTCGCCGTGACGCCGGGGTGCGAACGCATGCCCGCGCCGATCAGCGACACCTTGCCGACGTGCTCGTCGTAGAGCACCTGGTCGAACCCGATCTCGCCGCGGGACTTCTCCAGGGCCGCCACCGCGCGCGGGCCGTCGACCTTGGCCAGCGTGAACGTGATGTCCGTCCGGCCGGACGCCGCCTGCGACACGTTCTGCACGACCATGTCGATGTCGAGCTCCGCCTGCGCGACGACGCGGAAGATCTTGGCCGCGATGCCGGGGTGGTCGGGGACGGCGGTAACGGTGATTTTGGCTTCGGACCGGTCGTGCGCGACGCCGGTGATCATCGCCTGTTCCACGTGAAGGTCCTCCACTGAACCGGACACGATGGTTCCGGTCTTGTTGCTGAACGAAGAGCGGACATGCACGGGCACGTTGTAGCGGCGGGCGTACTCCACGCAGCGGAGCATCAGCACCTTGGCGCCACACGCGGCCATCTCGAGCATTTCCTCATACGTGATCGTGTCGAGCTTCTTCGCGTTCGGCACGATGCGCGGGTCGGCGGTATAGACGCCGTCCACGTCGGTGTAGATCTCGCACACGTCGGCTTTCGTCGCGGCCGCGAGCGCCACCGCGGTGGTGTCGCTGCCGCCACGGCCGAGCGTGGTGATCTCCTTCGAGTCCTGGGAGACGCCCTGGAAGCCCGCGACGATCGCGATGGCCCCCTCGGACGTCGCGTCCTGGATCCGGCTCGGCGTCACGTCGATGATCCGCGCTTTGCCGTGCACCGAAGTCGTGATCACGCCGGCCTGCGAGCCCGTGTACGAGCGCGCCTCGGCACCGAGTGTGTTGATCGCCATCGCGAGCAGTGACATGGAGATCCGCTCACCGGAGGTGAGGAGCATGTCGAGCTCACGGGCGGGCGGCACCGGCGAGACCTGGCGGGCGAGATCGAGCAGCTCATCAGTCGTGTCACCCATGGCGGACACGACGACGACGACGTCGTTCCCCGCCTTTTTGGTCGCCACGATGCGCTCGGCCACGCGTTTGATCCGCTCGGCGCTTCCAACCGATGAACCGCCGTACTTCTGGACGACGAGCGCCACCGACCTGACCTCCTTCGCGCGACTAAAACCCCACGTCGAAGGCAGCCTACCCGGACCACCTGGTGAGACTCTGGAGCCGTGATGCGCGTGACTACTCTGTCCGGGTGTCGTCGAGTACCGATGTCGTGGAGGCCCCAGCAGCCGTGCATCAGAGCAGTGCGCGCTCGCGGATGGCCGAAGCGCTCAGACACCCGGCGGCGCTCTGGACCGCTCCCGCGCTCATCTACCTGTTCGTCCGGCAGGTCGGGCTCTTCGTCCTGCAGCTCGTCGTGGAGTACCAGAACAAGCTGACCGGCAAGGCCGACACCTCGGCCGGCAACCTGAGGTCGTGGGACGGCGACTGGTTCCTCGGCATCGCGTCGGGCGGCTACAACGGCGTCCCGGCACAGCTGTACGACGCGTTCGGCCGCCGCACCGCCGAGACCCCGCTCGCCTTCTTCCCCGGCTACCCGGCGTTGGTCAGGTGGGTCGACGGGCTGCCGGGCGTGGACGTGGTCGGCGCCGCCTTCGCGGTCAGCCTGATCAGTGGGCTCTTCTGCGCGTACGGCCTGTTCGTCCTGGGCCGGGCCGTCCGCGACGGCTCGAACCGCGCGGGCCTGATCTTCGTGACGCTGTTCGCCGCGTCCCCGATGGCCGTCGTGCTCTCGATGACGTACTCCGAGGCCACGTTCTGCGCGTTCGCCGTCTGGGCGCTGGTAGGCGTGGTGAAGAAACGCTGGATCCTCGCCGGCGTCTGCGCCGCGGCGGCAGGCCTCGTCCGCCCGACCGCGGCGGCACTCATCGTCGCCGTCGGCCTGGCCGCACTGGTCGCCGTGCTGGCCGACCGGAAGGACTGGCGGGCCTGGGTGGGCGGCGCCATCGCCCCTCTCGGCCTGCTCGGCTACCTGGGCTGGGTGGCCGTCCGCACCGGCGACCTCATGGGCTGGTTCGGCGTGCAGCAACGGGGCTGGGGCTCGAAGTTCGACGGCGGCGCGGCCACCTGGGAGTTCGCCCTGGGCCACCTCGGCAACCCGCGCTCGTTGCTGGAGACCGGCACCGTCTGGCTCCTGGCCCTCGCGATCGTCCTGGTCTTCTACGCCTTCCAGCGCCGCCTGGAGTGGCCGCTGGTCGTCTACGGCCTCGCTGTCCTGGTCATGGACCTGGGCTCGAACGGCCTGATGAACTCGAAGGCCCGCCTGCTGCTCCCGGCCTTCACCCTGCTGCTCCCCCTGGCCCTGGTCCTGGCCCGCCGCCGCCCGTCCACCGTCCTCACGATCCTGGGCATGGCAACGCTCTTCAGCGCATGGTTCGGCGCCTACTCACTGGCCGTTTGGCAGTATGCGATCTGATGAACGAGCTGATCTCGAAGCGCTGGAGCCCGCGCGCCTTCTCCGCTGACGCGACGGTGTCCGACGACGAACTCCGCACCGTGCTGGAGGCGGGCCGCTGGGCCCCGTCCCACGGCAACAGCCAACCGGCACGCTTCATCGCAGGTCACCGCGGCACCGAGACGTTCGACGCGATCTTCGAGACCCTGACCCGCGGCAACAAAACCTGGGCCTTCCGCGCCTCGGTCCTGCTGATCGGCTGCGTGCTCACCACCGACCACAGAGGCGACATCCCGAACGTGGAGTTCGGCCTGGGCCTCGCCATGGAGAACATGGCTCTGCAGGCCGTCGACCTGGGCCTGATCGCGCACATGATGGGCGGCTTCGACAAGGAAGCGGCCCACCAGACGTTCTCCATGCCCGCCGACGTCCGCCCGCTGGTGGCCATGGCACTGGGCAGGCACGGCGACCTGTCCGCCCTCCCCGAGGACCTTCAGGCCCGTGAGCAGCGCGAACGCCAGCGCCTGCCGCTCTCCGAGACCGTCTTCACCGACACCTGGGGCAAGTCACAGTTCAGTTGAGAAGTACTTGGTCGCAACGTCGTTGTGCAGCGGAAACGCCAACGGCACGCAGTCAAAGATGACCTTGCGCTCGGAAGCCTCGTCGTTGGGCACGAACGGCGGCATGTCCTCGGCATTGATCGCAGGCGCGGTAGCGAACATCAACACCGTCCCACCGTCCGGCGTGGACACGAAGTGCAACGGCCGCAGATCCTCCGGCGGAATGCGCACGTTGGCTTCTTCCTCAAGCTCCCGCACGGCACTCTGCTGCCAGGACTCACCGCGATCCATGAAGCCACTGACGAACGCCAGCTCACCGACAGGCGGAATCGCCCGGCGCACAGTCAACAGCCCAGTCCGGGGCCCGTCCTTCACAGGCACAAGCAGCACCACCACCGGCGAGGGGTTCGCCCACACCATGTGCCCGCAACCGACGCACCTACGCGGGTACGCGGACGTGTCGGAGTACCGAGTGCCACAGCTGCTGCAGAAGTCGTCGCGCGCCATGACCAGGAACCTAGTTCAGCCGCCTAACGAGCTTAAGGACGATCGCTCGAACGCCCAGCCAGAACAACGCGGCCAGCCCGAAGTTCACGATCACCCGCAACTTGGCGTCCTCGGGCGAGAAGAGGTCCTTGAACGCCAACGCCACCGGCTCGGCCACCGACCTGACCGTGCTGGTGATGGGGTTGCCAGGGTTGGCCCCGCCGACGGTCAGCACGACATGAACGACGAGCAAGACCGCCAGCGCAAGGCCGACCCAACTGATGACTCCGGCGGCGATACCAACCACACGCGTCCGCATACCGCCGGAATCTACTACTCAGTAGCGCGATACCGCACGCGCGATCAAACCGGTCACAACCAGCCAGAACACGGCAGCAAGACCGTAGTTGAGGAAGACGTCGAGGTTGTAGTTGCCAGTCGCGAAGAGCCCCGGGAAGAACAGGGCGAGAGGCTCGGCGAGGGACGCGATGAACTTGAAGAACGCGTTCCCCTGGTTCGCGCCCAACACGATCATCAGGATGTACAGCACTTCGATGAGGGCGAAGAGCGCACCGATGCCGCTGATCACGCGGGAAGCCGTGCCGCGACCGCTGGAGGTACGTAATCTGGACATACATGAACGATTCCCAGGTCCAAGCAAACCAAAACTTGCAGGTTGACCTGCATCCGCAGCCGACCCACACGCGACGCCGCAGGCGAGCCGTCCTTCCATACGGGGGCCGGGCGGTGGGGTCCCATCACGAGTCGCGCCATAGCTCTTGCTGCATGCAGGTAGGGGTGTCAACTCGACACGCTTTTCGTCGAGTTGACACCCCTACCTGCATGTGGCCCGCTCTTGGTGCGGCTCGTGATGGGACCCCACCGCCAACGCACTCTCTAAGCAACCGGCGGCCGCCCAACGCAACAGGCGTGCCATCAACCCGCAGGCGGCGCTACCCCCTGATCAGATTGCCGGGGGTCTGGGGGCAGCGCCCCCAGGGGAAGCACGCAACCGCAAGGTCGCCGCCCGCAAGGTGACCACCCGCCCGGTCGCGACCCGCAAGCCCCAGCCCCCCAACGCCGCAAACATCCCACGATCCGGTCGCCAAGTTCCACCAACCCCCGATCTGTGGCTACTCTGTCCGACGTGTGGCGTTCCCTCCTGCTTCGCTGCCGTGACGGGGTCTGATCAGACCGGCCCCCCGTCGCGGGCTTCAGCGTTGCCGCCGGTCGTTCCCGACAAACGACCCGCAGGAGCACAACCCCCATGACCTCGAACGAGGCTTTCACCACCACGACCCCAGACGGGGCAGACGCCTACACCTCAGGCACCAGCCGAATCCGCAAGCCGTCCCGCCCGGCCCCGGACACCCAGCAGTCCTGGAACCGCCAACTGGGCAGCAGCATGCCGTTCCACCGCTACCGCCCGTTCCAAGACCTGGTAGAGGTAATCGACGTACCGGACCGCACCTGGCCGACGAAGAAAACCACAACGGCCCCCCTGTGGTGCGCGGTAGACCTGCGAGACGGCAACCAGGCCCTGATCGACCCGATGTCCCCGGCGCGCAAGCGCAAGATGTTCGACCTCCTGGTCCGCATGGGCTTCAAGGAGATCGAGGTGGGCTTCCCGGCGGCCAGCCAGACGGACTTCGACTTCGTCAGGGAGATCATCGAGGACGGCGCCGTCCCGGACGACGTCACGATCCAGGTGCTGACGCAGTGCCGTGAGGAGCTGATCGCCCGCACGTTCGAGTCGCTCCGGGGCGCGAACAAGGCGATCGTCCACTTCTACAACTCGACGTCGATCCTGCAGCGCCGCGTCGTGTTCCGCAGCGACCGGGACGGCATCAAGAAGATCGCCGTCGAGGCGGCGAGGTTCGCCAAGCAGCAGGAACAGGGCTACCCGGAGACCGACTTCCGCTACGAGTACAGCCCCGAGTCCTACACGGGCACCGAGCTGTCCTACGCCCTGGAGGTCTGCAACGCGGTCCAGGAGGTCATCCAGCCGACGCCCGAGAAGCCGCTGATCATCAACCTGCCGGCGACCGTCGAGATGGCCACGCCGAACGTCTACGCCGACTCGATCGAGTGGATGAGCAGGAACCTCGCCAACCGCGAGGCGATCATCCTGAGTCTGCACCCGCACAACGACCGCGGCACCGGTGTCGCCGCCGCCGAGCTGGGTTACCTGGCCGGTGCGGACCGCATCGAGGGCTGCCTGTTCGGCAACGGTGAGCGGACCGGCAACGTCTGCCTGGTCACGCTGGCGATGAACATGTTCAGCCAGGGCATCGACCCGCAGATCGACTTCAGCGACATCGACGAGGTCCGCCGCACCGTCGAGTACTGCAACCAGCTGCCGGTACCCGAGCGCCACCCGTACGGCGGTGACCTGGTCTTCACCGCGTTCTCGGGCTCGCACCAGGACGCGATCAAGAAGGGCTTCGAGGCCCTGGAGGCCGACGCCAAGGAGGCCGGCCAGCACGTCGACGACTTCCTGTGGGAGGTCCCGTACCTGCCGATCGACCCGAAGGACGTCGGCCGCAACTACGAGGCCGTCATCCGGGTCAACTCGCAGTCCGGCAAGGGTGGCGTGGCGTACCTGATGAAGCAGGAGCACCACCTGGACCTGCCGCGGCGGCTGCAGATCGAGTTCTCGAAGGTGATCCAGGAGGTCACCGACACGCAGGGCGGCGAGATCAACCCGAAGGAGATGTGGGACGCCTTCGCGGAGGAGTACCTGCACGGCAAGGTGCCGCTGTACCTGCTCAAGCACAGGGCGCTGGCGGACGGCAGTGGCCGCGAGGAGATCACCGCGACGCTGCTGATCGACGGCGACGAGCAGGAGATCACGGGCTCGGGCAACGGTCCGATCGCCGCGTTCGTCGACGCGCTCGCCTCGGTGGGCTACGACGTGCGGGTGCTGGACTACGCCGAGCACGCGCTGTCCGCCGGTGACGACGCCCGCGCGGCCGCCTACGTCGAATGCGCCGTGGGCGACCGCGTGCTGTGGGGCGTGGGCATCGACTCCTCCACGGTCGCGGCGTCGTTCCGCGCGATCGTGTCGGCGATCAACCGCGCACAGCGTTAGCCAAGAGCAACCGACGGGGAGGACGCGTGCGGCACCAGTTGCCGCGGCGCGCCCTCCCCGTTCGCCTGCACGGCCCAGATGCCCTCACCCGGCAGGCCGTACGCGATGGTGTCGTTGTCGAGCCACACGACCTGGTCGTCGATCCCACGGGTCTCGGCCAGCGGTGTCTCCACCATCGTGGTCAGGTCCAGCACGTGCTGGCGCCACGGTCGCGCGCCGTCGCCGGGCACGCGCTTCTTGAACGCCACGCGCTTGCCGTCCGGGGAGAGCGACGGGCATTCGGCGTTCTCCCGCAACGTCTTCGCCGACTCGTCCACCGCGTCGCCCTGCACCAGGTACGTCTTTCCTGCGGTGCTCATCGTCGCGTAGTACGTGCGGTCGTCCGAGGCGAACGTGACGCCCCACCAGTTCATGTCGTTGACGGTCTTCATGCCCGCGACGGACGTGCCCTCGATGTTGCTCGCGTAGGCCTCCGTCTGCTGGTCGAAGATCGCGGTGCGGGTGGAGAACGTGCCTGCCTGCGCATACGAGTCGCCGGTGACGAACGTCGTCCACGACGCCATCCGCCCGTCCGCCGACAGCTTGGCGCGGTTGGGCACGCCGTCGATCTCGACGCGGCGGCGCTCGGCCAGTCCCCGGTCGACGAACACGGCGGTCGAGCCGGGCAACGGGCCGGAGGCGTCCGCGAGGCACAGCCCCTGCCCACCTGCCGTGAAGAACCGCTTGCAGGACAACGAACTAACCCGCCGCGGACCGGACGGGTCGGTCAGCGGCACCGACGCAACCCTGCCGCTCACCTCGTCCACGAACATCAGCCGTCCGGACGAGAGTTCGACCGGACCCTGTTCCACGGCAACGGAAATCTCGGCCGGAGCGCGCAGGGCGTAGGCGGTGGCGCCCGCGCCCAGCGCGATCACGGCGGCGATCACGATCAGGATCCTCACCAAGCGAACCACGTCCAAAGAGCACCGAAGAGAACGGAAGAGGCGGCGCGGGCGAGCACCTGCCCGGTCTGCAGCAGGGCCAGACCGGACGTGCGCAGCTCGTCCGGGATCATCGGCCCGGCGACGGCCATGAGCACGCCGTCGGTGCACGCGTAGAAGAGCCCGTGCAGCACCAGAACGCCGACCAGCAGGGAGATCCCCGAAACACCGGCGAGCAGCACGTACGCGCCGAGCAGCGCGAGATGGCCGAAGAGGAAGATCTTCCACCGACCCACGCGATCGGCCAGTGAACCCAGCGGCACGGCGGCGAGCAGGTACACACCGGCCGTGCCGAGGGGCAGCAACGCGATGTAGGCGAGCTCGACGTCGAGCTTCTTCTGCAGCAACAGGTAGATGAACCCGTCGCCCAGCGTCAGGAACCCGAGCCCGCACGCGACCAGGCAGACCCGCCGGAACGGCCTGGACCGCAACAACCCGAAAGCCGATCGCAGCGACACCGCGACGCGTGGCAGCACGTCACGGTGATCACGCACGAAGAGCACCAGAACCAGAAAACCCAAGGCCGCGAAGCAGAAGCTCACCACGAACACCACGTCGTAGCGCGCCGGCAGCGTCCACAGGAGACAGAACGCCAGCAGTGGGCCGAGGAACGCGCCCACGGTGTCCATCGCGCGGTGGACACCGAAGGCCCGCCCCAGCGCCGAAGGCTCGCTGCTCAACGTGATCAGCGCGTCCCTCGGCGCGGTGCGCAGGCCCTTGCCGGTCCGGTCCCCGGCCAGCACGAGCCCCATCGCGGTGGCCGAGGTCCCGGCGGCGAGCAGGCCGAGCTTGCCCAGCGCCGAGATCCCGTATCCGAGTCCGGCCACGAACTTGCGCCGTTGCCAGCGGTCCGCGGCATGACCGCCCACAACGCGGACCAGTGCCGTCACACCGGTGTAGATGCCGTCGAGCACACCGAACTGCAGTGGGGAGAACCCCAGTCCCAGCACCAGGTACAGCGGCAGGATGGCGGTGACCATCTCGGACGAGACGTCCGTGAGCAGGGACACCGCGCCCAACGCGAGCACGTTCCCCGCGATCCTGCCGGTGCCACCAGATGCCGGAGCTTGTCTAGCGGTAGCGATGTACACGACGGCCTCCGATCAACAGCCAGATCCGACTAGCTGCCAGAACCGATCAACGACAGTTGTAAGGACCGGCCTTGTCGCGCACCTTGCCCGCCGTGTCGATGACCTCCCACGAGTAGGAGCGACCGGACAGGGTGAACTTCACGACGCCGTGCGAGTCGGCGAACCAGTTCTCCACGCCCGCACGAGGCTTGACGTTGGAGTAGAGGTAGTCACCACCGATGCCGATGATCGCGGAGCGCATGCCGTTGGTCCGGTCGATCGATCCGCTCTTGTTCAGCGGGGCCAGTCGCTCGTAGTGGTGGTCGTGACCGCTGAGCACCAGGTCCGCCTTGGCGTCGGCGAAGGCGTTCCACACCGTCGACATCTTGGACTTGTCGCCGTACTCACCCGAGTTGAAGCGCGGGTGGTGCCAGTAACCGACGACGCACGCCTTGGTGTTCGCGGCGAGGTCGGCCTTCAGCCAGCTCATCTGCGTCGAGTCGGCACCCGTGTCGTACATCTTCTGGGAGTCGATCGAGACGAAGTGGAAGTCGCCGGCTTCCCAGCTGTAGTACGGCTTGCCCTGGGGGTAGGCCTGGGCACCGAAGTAGGACTTGTAGCCGTTGAGGCCGTCCTCCCACTCGTGGTTGCCGGTCGCGGGGTGGGTGATGCTCTTGTACCTGCCCCACGACTTGTCGTAGTGGTTCCGGAACTCCGTGATCGTGCCGCTGTCGTACTGGTTGTCGCCGACCGTGAGGATGTGGTTCGGCTTGATCTGGTCGATCAGCCTCGCGGTCTCGTAGTGCTCCCTGTTCGTCAGCGACGCGATGTCACCGGCCGCGACGACCGTGATGGTGTCGCCGGGGAGGGCAGGCTTGGTGGTCGCCTGCACCGAGTTGCTCGCGGGCCCGAGGTTGCCTGCGGCGTCACGGGCACGAACGGTGTAGGTGAACGCCGTGCCGGAAGCCAGACCCGTGTCGGTGAAGGTGGTGCCGGTGGGCGTGCCGACGACGCTGCCGTTGCGCAGGACGTCATAGCCGGTCACGCCGACGTTGTCGGTCGCGGCCGTCCATTGCAGACTGACCGAGTTCGACGTCGTGCCGGTGCTGACGAGCCCGGACGGCGCGGTCGGCGCCGTGTTGTCACCGTTCGGGTTGCTGCCCCAGACCTCCAGCTCGAAGATCGAGTAGCCCCACGGCGTCCCGCGCTTGGTGCCGTAGATCCGCACGTAGCGGCCTGACGTGCTCAGGGTCGTGTCGTCGATGCCACCGTTCTGACCGGTGAGGGTCTTCTTGGTGCTCCACGACGAGCCGTCGCTGGAAGTCTGGATCCTGTACTCGGAGGCGTACGCCGCCTCCCAGTTGATCTTGACCCGGGAGATGGTGGCGGCGGCACCGAGGTCGACGGCGATCCACTGCGGATCGACGCCCTCGAGGCTCGCCCACCGGGTGGTCGAGTTCCCGTCGACGGCGTTGGCGCCGCCGAAGGTCTCGGCCTCGACGGACGAGACGGTGGTGGGTTTGTTGGCGGACAGCAGGGAGTCAGCCGCATTGGCCGTACCCGACGCGGCGATCTGGGGGACCACCAACGCGAACAGGGCTATCGCGACACCAGCTCTGGTGTGCTTTTTGATCACTTCGTTCCTCCTGGGCAAGGGCGGCGGCTCGAAGGATTGGTAAACAAGCTTTCCAATTGAGTTCGGACGTTAACGGCGGCCGAACACGCAGGTCAACGGCAGAAGCACTGGATGAATCGATGACAGGTCGGAGGTCTTCCGGCAGAACCGAGCGGTCATCGGCAGTCACGACGTGACCGCTCGACGCATATGGCCTGGATCACACCTGGCCTGCTGGCATGTGCGGCCCTCGAACGGATCACGCACCCGTCCGGGGAGAAGGCCGGCGGCGACCGGGATTGGTGCCGGGAAACCTTCCCGGGTCACGCCCAGTCATGCCCTTTCGGTCAACGGACAGGGCCGTTCGGACGAGCCGGGCGTGCTACCTGTGGGCACGCTGAAGAAACACCCAGGTCGGGATTGTTCACCTGGGTCACGTACGTTCACCGATCATGAGCACCGCAGCCAGCCTCGTAGTGCTGTTCCTGGTCGCCGTCGTGCCGCTGGCACCGACGGAGGCCGTGCTCATCGGCGCCGGCGTCCTGGCGGCGTCCGGTGAGGTGCCGCTCTACCTGGTCGTGCTCGTCGCCGCGGCCGGCTGCCTGCTCAGCGACATGATCAACTTTACCGCGGGGCGCCGGATGGGGATGCGGGCCCTCGACAAGGTCAACAGGAACGCCAAGGCGCGGTCGATGGTCGTCTGGACGGCCGACCAGCTCGCGACGAAGGGCGAGACGATCCTCATCGCGGCACGGTTCCTGCCCGCGGGTGGCATCGTCGGGGCACTGCTGACGGGGGCGCTGAAGTGGCCGCTGCGCCGGTTCGTGCCGGTCGCGGCGCTCGGGTCGGCGCTGTGGAGCCTCTACCCCGCCACCGTGGGGTACATCGGCGGTCAGCTCGTCGACGAGACGTGGCTCGCGATGCTGTTGTCGTTCGGCGTGGCCACGCTCATCTCCGTCCCGATCGGCATGGCGATCCGTGCGCGCAACGCCAACCGCACTCTCTCGTACGCCGAGGCGTCGTCGTAGAGCACCGCGAACCGGTCCGCGGCCGCCAGCAGGGCGTCCACCTCGAACGCCAGCTGGGCGTCGCCGCACAGCCGTTCCAGCAGTGAGATCCAGCGCAGGTTGAAGAGCATCAACGCGTCGCGCACGCGGCCGGGACGAGCGGCGAACTCCGAGCGGGTCACGACGAAGAAGCAGCCGCCGGGGAACACGCGCCGCTTCGAGTAGTCGAGCCAGCGTTCGCTCAGGTCCAGGAGCGTTCCGCCCGCCATCACGACCTCGCGCGCGAAGATCTCCGCGGCCGTGTGCACGGCGCAGATCTGCAGTTCTTCCTTCGCGCCGAAGTGCGAGAACACCCCGCTCTTGCTCATGCCGAGCTCGACCGCGAGCCGCCCGATCGTGACTCCTTCGAGCCCGTCGACGGACGCGATCTCCGCAGCTCTCAGAAGGATCGACCCACGACTGTCCATCCACCGAGGACAACGCAGTGCCCTGGAGAAACGAACGGGGCCACCTCGAAGTGAGGTGGCCCCGGCCGGAGAACACGAACTACGGGTTGAGCGCTTCGGTCACCGAAGCCGGTCCCACGAGCGGGACGTCGGGCGACAGGCCGTCGCCCTCCTCCACCAGGATCGGCTGCACCTCGTGCGGCTGGATCTGGCCGGACTGGATCTGCTCGGCCCAGTGGCACGCCACCTTGTGACCCGGCTTGAGCTCGCGCAGCACCGGGCGTTCGGTGTCGCAGCGAGTCTCCTGCCGCCACGGGCACCGAGTGTGGAACCGGCAGCCGCTGGGCGGGTTCGCCGGCGACGGGAGGTCGCCCGCGAGCAGGATCCGTTCGCGCCGGTCCTCGACCACGGGGTCGGGCACCGGGATCGCCGACAGCAGCGCCCGCGTGTACGGGTGCAGCGGCTCCGCGTAGAGGTCCGCGGCGGAGGCCTCCTCGACCAGGCCGCCGAGGTACATCACGCCCACACGGTCGGAGATGTGCTTCACGACCGCGAGGTCGTGCGCGATCACCAGGTAGGTCAGGCCGAACTGCTCCTGGAGCTGCTCCATCAGGTTCACGACCTGCGCCTGCACCGACACGTCCAGTGCGGACACCGGCTCGTCGGCGACGATCAGGTCCGGCTCGAGGGCCAGGGCCCGCGCGATGCCGATGCGCTGCCGCTGACCACCCGAGAACTCGTGCGGGTACTTGCGCAGCGCCGTGGTCGGCAGGCCGACGGCCGTGAGCAGGTCGCGAAGCCGCTTGTTGGTCGACTCCTTGCCCTTGTCCAGGCCGTGCGCCCGCAGGCCCTCGATCAGGATGGACTCCACGGACTGCCGCGGGTCCAAAGAGGACAGCGGGTCCTGGAACACCATCTGGATCCGGCGCCGCATCCTGCGCAGCTCCTCGCCCTTGAGGGCGGAGAAGTCCTGACCGTCGAAGACCATCTTGCCCGCGGTCGGCTCGTTGAGCCGCAGCATCGCCCGCCCGAGGGTGGACTTGCCGCAACCGGACTCGCCGACCAGACCGTACGTCTCGCCGCGCTTGATCTCCAGGTCGACGCCGTCGACCGCGTAGACGTAGCCGACGGTGCGGTCCATGAACACGCCCCGCTTGATCGGGAAGTGCACCTTCATGTCCTGCACGGAAACCAGGGTCTCGCTCATACCGGCACCTCCTCGGCGGCGGGAGTTCCCGGCACCACCGGGTTGTGGCAGCGGAGCAGACGACCCAGCTGGTCCTCTTCCGCGGGCGTGACCTGAACGCACACGTCCAGCGCGTTCGGGCACCTGGGTGCGAACGCGCAGCCCTGAGCCCACGGGATGTTGTCCGCGACGGAACCCCTGATCGGCGTCAGCTTCTCGCCGGGCGCCGCGTCGAGGCGCGGAATCGAGGCCAGCAGGCCGTGCGTGTACGGGTGGCGCGGCTCCGCGAAGAGCGGGTGCCGGTCGGCCTTCTCGACCACCTTGCCGCCGTACAGCACGTTGACCTCGTCGCACAGGCCCGCGACGACACCCAGGTCGTGGGTGATCATCACCAAGGCAGTGCCGAGGTCCTGCACCAGTTCCTTCATCACAGCCAGGATCTGGGCCTGGATGGTCACGTCCAGCGCCGTCGTCGGCTCGTCCGCGATCAGCAGCTTCGGCCGGCACGCCAGCGCGATCGCGATGAGCGCGCGCTGCCGCATACCGCCGGAGAGCTGGTGCGGGTACTCCTTGAGCCGGCGGTTCGGGTCCGGGATGCCGACCTTGTCGAGCAGGTTCTTCGCCTCGATCATGGCTTCCTTGCGGGCCAGGCCGCGGTGCCGTTCGAGCACCTCGGTGACCTGCAGGCCGATCGGGATGACCGGGTTGAGCGACGACAGCGGGTCCTGGAAGACCATGCCGAGCTCACTGCCGCGCTTGTCGCGCATCTGCTTGTCCGACAGCTTCAGCAGATCCGTGCCGTCGTAGGTCACGGTGCCGGTGACCGTGGCGCCGCGCTTGGGCAGCAGACCCATGATCGCCAGCGAGGTCACCGACTTGCCGCAGCCCGACTCGCCGACGAGGCCGACGGTCTGGCCGGGCTCGACGTCGAAGCTGACGCCGTCGACCGCGCGGAACGGTTCCTCGCCACGACGCTGGAACACGACGGTGAGGTCACGAACTTCGAGGAGTGCCACGACGACTCACCGCCTGTTCTTCGGGTCGAGGGCTTCCCGCAAGGTCTCGCCCATGAGCGTGAAACCGAGCGCGACGATGATGATGCAGACCGCGGGCCACGCGGCGAGGTGCGGATGCGTGTCGAAGACGTTCTGCACGTCGCCGAGCATCTGCCCCCACTCCGGGATCCGGTCGTCCGGGTTGCCGAGACCGAGGAACGACAGCGCGGCCGCCTCGATGATCGCGGTGGCCAGGACGAGCGTGGACTGCACGATCACCGGGCTGAGCGAGTTCGGCAGCATGTGCCGGAACACGATCGCGCCCTTCTTGACGCCGAGCGCCGTGGCCGCCAGCACGTGATCGCTGTGCCGTTGCGCGAGCATCGACCCTCTGAGCAATCGCGCGAACACGGGTATCTGCACGATCGCGACCGCGAGGATCACGGTGAACTGGCTCGGCCGCGCGAACATCGCCGCGATCGAGAACGCCAGCAGCAGCGACGGCAGCGACAGCATGACGTCGACCAGGCGCATGACGACCGAGTCGACCCAGCCGCCGATGGCGCCCGCGAGCGTGCCCAGGATCAGGCCGCCGGTGAGACCGATCAGCGTCGCGCCCACACCGACGATCAACGTCTGCTGCGAGCCGACCAGCAGGCGCGAGAAGAAGTCGCGGCCCTGCAGGTCACCACCGAGCGGGTGGCCCGGCTGGGCGGGCGGGATCTCGTTGCGCGCCTTGACGACCTGTTCGATCAGCATCTTGTCGGACGGGTCGTGCGGGGCGAGCCACGGCGACAGCAGCGACACCATGATGAAGATGCCGATGATGGTCGCGCCGATGAGGAACACCGGGCTGCGCCGAAGCCGCTTCCACGCGCTGGCCGCGAGCGACACGCCCGCGGTGTCGGCGAGGTCGTCGATCTTTTCCTTCTTGGAGACTCCGAGTGCCACTGCGCTCACCTCGTCCTGATGCGCGGGTCGATGAGCGCGTACGAGAGGTCGACCAACAGGTTGACCACGACGTAGACGATCGTGGCCATGATGATCAACAGCAGCAGCACCGGGTAGTCACGCCGTTCGAACCCGATGGCCAGCGCCTGGCCGACCCCTGGGATCACGAACACCTTCTCGGTGAGCACCGCGCCGGAGAGCAGTGCGCCGGTCTGCAGACCGATCGTCGTGACGACCGGCAGCATCGAGTTGCGCAGCACGTGCCGGCGGCGGATCACCGATGCGGTGAGGCCCTTCGACTCGGCGGTGCGCACGAAGTCCTCGTCGAGCACGTCGAGCACGGCCGCCCTGGTGATCCGGAAGATCACCGCGAACGGGATCGTGGCGAGTGCGATGGCCGGCAGGATCAGGTGCTTCAGCGCGTCGAGTGTCGCGTCGAACTCACCGGTGATGATGCCGTCGAGGGTGAAGAAGCCGGTGACGCGTGTGGCGTTGATGTCGCCCTGGCGGCCGAACGAGGGAAGGCCGAGAGCGGCCGAAGCCGCGTCCTTAAGCACGTAGGCCAGGAAGAACACCGGCACGGCAACGCCGATGAGCGAGCCGACGACGCTGAGGTTGTCGAACAGGCCGCCGCGACGCTTCGCGGCGAGGTAACCGAGCGGAACGCCGACGAGGATCGCGATCACGATCGCGAAGAAGCTGAGCTCGATCGTCGCGGGGAACCGCTGGACGAAGATGTCGAGGGCCGAGTCACCGGGCTGAACACCGGTGGAGACGCCGAAGTCACCGGACGCCGCACGCCCCAGGAACTTGAAGTACTGCACGATGATCGGCTGATCGAGGCCGAGTTGCTTGGTGAGGGCTTCTCGCGACTCCGGCGTAGCGCGCTCTCCCAGGAGGGCCGAAACCGGCCCTCCTGGGAGGAGTCGCATCCACGCGAAGAGCAGCAGCGAGAGCACCAGCACCACGCCGACCAGCTGGATCAGCCGTCGAATGGTGTAGCGGAGCACTTGAGCTACCCCGTTGTTCTCTTGTGGTGGGAGCTAGTTCGCTCAGCCTTTCGAGGCCGAGCCGAACCTCTCGTCGGTCAACGGGCTGGGCACGACACCCTTGATGTCCGACTTCAACACCAGAGCGGGCGGGGAGTGCGAGACCGGGACGGCGGGAAGGTACTCCTCCATGATCTTCTTGTTGAGGTCCTCGTACATCTGGGTGCGCTTGGCCTCGTCCGGCTCGGAGCTGGCCTTCGCGAGCTCGTCCGCGAGCGTCTTGCCCCACGGCGACGCGCCGGTGTTGAAGCGGTTGTCGGTGCGGCCGAAGAACGTGCCGACCCAGTTGTGCGCGGTGCCGTTGTCGCCGGTCCAGCCGAGCAGGTGCAGGTCCGGAATGCCCTGGTCGACGTCGGTCAGGTAGCCGCCGTTCCACGGCTTGGTGACCGTCTCGATCTTGATGCCCGCCTTCTGCAGGTCACCGGAGATCGCACCGAAGATGTCCTTCGGCGACGGCATGTACGGGCGGGTGACCTCGGACGGCCAGTAGAACTTCAGCGTCAGGTCGGACGCGCCCGCCTCGGCCAGCAGCGACTTGGCCTTCTCGAGGTCGTACTTCACCTCGGGGACCGACTTGTTGTAGCCGTTGACGGTGTCCGGCATGAACTGCGTGGCGACCTTGGCGCCCTCCGGCAGCTGCGACTTGACCAGCTGCTCGCGGTTGATCGCGTACATCAGCGCCTGGCGGACCTTGAGGTCCTGCAGCTTCGGGTTGTTCTTCTGGTTGATGCCCAGGTAGAGAACGTTGAACGCCGGACGGATCGCGACGTTGAAGCCGTCGGTCTTCAGACCGGCCCAGTCGGCGGCGTTCGGCAGGTCGTAACCGTCGATGTCGCCGGCCTTGAGCGCCTGCTTACGGGCGGTCTCGTCCGGGATGATCTTGAAGACGATCTTGTCCAGCTTGGCCTTGGTGCCGTGGTAGTCGTCGTTCTTCACGAGCTCCACGGTGTTGTTGGCCTTGTCGTACTTGCCGAACTTGAACGGGCCCGTGCCGGTCGGGTGCTCGTTCGCGTAGGCCGGGTAAGTGAACGCGTCACCGGCGGCCTGGACGTTGTCGGCGTCGTACTTCTTCAGCGCCTCGGGGCTCGACATCGAGAACGACGTGAAGCCGAGGACCGACGGGAACTGCGAGGTGACCTCGTTCAGCTCGACCACCGCGGTCTTGGCGTCCTTGGCCGTGCAGGCCTTGAACAGCGAGGGCTTGTCCGGCGTGGTCGCGAACCCGCCGAAGTTGTCCAGCCAGTACTGCGAGACGGCGTCGGACTGGCCGGCGCCCTTCTGGTTGTACCAGCGGTTGAAGTTGAAGCAGACGGCCTCGGCGTTGAACTCGGTGCCATCGTGGAACTTCACACCCTCCTTGAGGGTGAACGTCCACGTCTTGCCGTCGGCGCTCGGCTCGTACTTCGTGGCCAGCGCGGGCTCGACCTCGGCGGTGCCCGGCTTGAAGCCGACCAGACCTTCGAACATCTGGCGGGAGACCCGGAAGGTCTCGCCGTCGGTCGCGTAGAACGGGTCGAAGAGCTTCGGCGCGCCGGCAGCGCCGAAGGTCAGCGTGCCGCCTTCCTTGCCGCCGCCGCCAGAGTCGCGCTGGGATTGCGCGCAACCGGACAGGGCGAGCGCGCTGACGCTGAGGAAGCCGATCGCGGCGACCCAACGGCGGCGAGCCGTTACTGAGTGGACCATCAAACACCCCTTGGACAATCCGCACATCTCACGGTGTGGTCGCCGACCATAACCGTTGTAGATACCCCCTCCGGGGTTACTCAGGTCACGATCCGGCCACTAGACCAGGCATTCTGATACGTCCGGCGCATGCCCGCTGACCCAACGTGACCACGTCTGATGCGTCGAACGCTCTCCTAGGCTGTAGAAACAACAACGACACGCGGAGGAGGTCCCATGAGCAGACTGGTCGAGTTCCGCGTGCTCGGCCCCCTCCAGGTCCTCCTCGACGCCGAACCACTGCTGGTCAGGGCAGGCCGGCAACGAGCGTTGCTCGTGTCGCTGTTGCTGCGCGCGGGCACGTCGGTGTCCGTCGACGAACTCGCCGCCAACGTGTGGGGTGAAGATCCACCCGCACGGGCGAGAGCGACACTTCAGACATATGTGATGCGTCTCAGACAGCTGCTCGGGCCGTCCGTGCCGATCAGGACCGTGCCCGACGGGTACCTGATCGACGTCGACGAGAAGACCATCGACCTGATGCGCTTCGAACCCCTGATCGACCAGGGCGAGCAGGAGCGCGCCGCCGGGAACCTTCGGGCCGCGTCGGCCGCGTTCGCCGCCGCGCTGGGCCTGTGGCGAGGTCCGGCCCTGGTCGACGTGCCGTCGGAGATCCTGCACCGCGACGAGGTGCCGCGGCTCAACGAACGCCGCCTGCACGTGCTGGAACGCCGGGTCGAGGTCGATCTCGAACTGGGCCGCCACGGCGAGCTGGTCGCGGAGTTGTCCCGGCTGACCAGCGAACACCCGTTGCGCGAACGGTTCTGGGCGCAGCTGATGGTCGCGCTGTACCGGTCCGGCCGCCAAAGTGAGGCGCTGGCCGCCTACCAGCGCGTTTCGCGGTTGCTGGGCGACGAGCTGGGCATCGATCCCGGCGACGAGCTGCGGCGCGTGCACGGCCAGGTGCTGTCCGGGTCGATCGGCACGGTGGCGGCCTCGGCCGGTGCGCCCGTGGTGACCGCGAAGCCGGAACGGGTCGTGCCCTCGCAGCTGCCCGCGGACATCCCCGACTTCGTCGGCCGCGACGAGGCCGTGTCGCTGATCGTGGCCCTGCTGCGGACCGCGCAGGGCGTGCCGGTCGTGACGCTGGCCGGGCCTCCGGGCGTGGGCAAGACGGCGTTGGCCGTGCACGCCGCGCACCGGATGCGCGCGGACTTCGCGGACGGTCAGCTGTACGTCAACCTGCGCGGATACGCCCCGGGACCGCCGTTGAGCGCGGTGGACGTGCTGCCCCGGTTCCTGCGCGCCTTGGGGACCGAGCCTGACCAGGTGCCGTTGGACCAGGACGAGCAGGAGGCGATGTTCCGGTCCACGCTGACCGGTCAGCGGGTCCTGTTGCTGCTGGACAACGCGTCGTCCGCCGAGCAGATCCGTCCCCTGCTGCCCGGCTCGCCGGGGTGCGCGGTGCTGGTGACCTCGCGCGACACGTTGCGCGGCCTGGCCGTCTCGCACGCGGCGTCGAACGTGCGGCTCGACGTGCTCGACTGGCACGAGACGAAGTCACTCCTCGCAGGCATTCTGGGTGCGGACGAGGTGGCGTCCCAAGAGGACGCCGCGGTGGAGCTGGCGGCCCTCTGCGCGCATCTGCCATTGGCTTTGCGTATCGCAGCCGCGAACCTCGTGTCGCGCCCGGAACTGTCCATTGCGGACTACGTGGAGGAGTTGCGGGCCGGCAACCGGCTCGCGGCGCTGGCCGTCGAGGGCGACGAACGGGTCGCGGTGCACGCGGCGTTCGACCTCTCCTACACGGCGTTGAAGCCCGAGCTCGCGCAGATGTTCCGGGTGCTGTCGCTGGTTCCCGGCACGGACTTCACGCCCGAGATGGCCGCCGCGCTGAGCGGGCTGACCACTCAGGACGCTCGCCGGCGGCTGGACCGCCTGGCCACCGCGAACCTGATCTCGAACCACGCGCCGTCGCGCTACCAGTTCCACGACCTGCTGCGCGACTACGCGGCCGAGCGCCTGGCGTTCGAGGAGGGCCGTGCCGACGCGCGGCTCGCGTTGCGGCGGCTGCTGGACTGGGCGGTGCGCTCGGTCGACAACGCCACCTCGGCGATGAAGTCGACGCTGTTCCGCTTCCCCCGCCCGGCCCCGCTCGACGGCGTGGTGCCGCGGACGTTCAGCACCTCCACCGAGGCCCTGACCTGGCTGGACGTCGAACGCGCCAACCTGGTCGCGCTGGTGGCGCACTCCGTCGAACGCGATCCCGAGAACTCGCCGTGGCAGCTGGCCGACGCCCTGCGCGGCTACTTCTACACGCAGTCGTTGACGGCGGAGTGGCGCGAGACGGCGAAGGCCGGCCTGCTGGGTGCCCGCGCGCCCAGGGACGAGCTCGGCCAGCTCGCGATGCTGTCGTCCCTGGGCACGCTGTACTGGGTGACCGGGCAGCACCGCAACGCGCTCGGCTACTACCAGCAGGCCATCGTGCTGCAGGAACAGATCGACCTGCCCCAGGCCGAAGCCGCGGTCCTGTCCAACGCGGGCAGCGTCCACATCGACCTCGGCGAACTCGAACACGCCGCCGACCACCTCGAACGCGCCCTGGTGATCGCCCGCCGGGTGGGCGCGCCCCAGCTGCTCGCGAACGCGCTGTTCAACCTCGGCGGCGTCTACATGCAGCTCGGCCAGCTCGACCGCGCCGCGTCGACGTTCGAGGAGGCGCTGGAGGACGGCAAGCGCCTCGACTCGTGGATCCTGCAGGCGAACTCGATGCGCGCACTCGGCGAGGTGCAGGCCTGGCGCGGCAAGCCGGACCTCGGCGAGGACTACTTCGTGCGCGCACGTGAGCTCTACGAACGTGCGGCCGCACGGAACTTCGGGCACACCATGCACGAGGGCATGGCCATCACGCTGATCATGCGCGGCCGTTACGAGGAAGCCGCTCTTGAAGCGTCCGCCGCCATGCAGATCGCGCAGGACCTGGAGAACGTCAAGAGCGTCTGCGACGCGCAGAACCTGCTCGGCCGCGCGCTGGAAGGCGGCGGCCGCTACGAGGACGCTCTGGAGCAGTTCTCGTCCGCGCTGGCCATCGGCCTGGAGACCGGTTACTCGTGGGGCATCTGCTCGGCCCGCCGCGGCCTGGCCTCCTCCTACCGCGCGGTCGGCCGTTACGAGGAAGCTCTGTCGACGGCCACCGCGGCGCTGGTCGAGGCAGGCAAGTCGCAGTTCCGCCTGGCCGAGATGGAGGCGTTGCTCGTACTGGGCCGCACCCACCTCGACACTCTCGACCCCGCTGAAGCCCTCGAATGCGCCCTACGGGCCGTCTCGGTCGGCTCGGACTCCGGGCACCGCTGGGTGTTCGGCCGCGCGCTGCAACTGGCCGGCGACGCTTCCTCCGCGTTGGGTGACGCCGCTGGCGCCCGGTCGTACTGGTCCACGTCGCTGGAGGTCCTCAGCGCAATCGGGACTCCCGAGGCTTCCGTCGTCCAGGCTCAACTGCTTGACGTGACAACGTAGTCAGCTCTGGTTTTCGTTTCGTCGACCGCGAACCAGCCTCGTTCGTACTGCTGCCAGCGGATGAAGTGTGCTCGCTGGTGCTCGCCGTCGCGTTGGATGGCGCGTTCCAGCCTCGCTTGTTCGTCCTCATGGTCCACGAAGATCGCGAGGCTCAGCCGGGTGTTCGCTTTCCTGGCCGAGGAGAAGCCTTCCAGGATGATGGTCCTTTGTGGAGTGATGACGACCTCGTCACCTTCTCCGATGCACGGAAACCCTTGGGACCAGTCGGTTTTCCGGTAACGACCCTCGCGGTTCTGTGCCACCTCATCGAGTGCTCGTTGCAGCCGTGGCCACCACTGCGTCGTGGGGTCGTCCCACGTGGCGAAGTGGTCGGTGCTGATGAGCTGGGCGCCGAGCTCGTGCGCCAGGTTCCTCGCGAACGTCGACTTGCCCGCACCCGACGGACCGTCCACCGCGACCAGCCGGGTCTCGCCCAGCCGCGGTGGAGTTCCCGCTACATGCTCCGGCGACCAGATAGCGCACGTCCCAGCGTCAACTCGTCCGCGAACTCCAGGTCGCCGCCCATCGGCAGCCCGCTGGCGAGCCGCGTGACGGACAGACCGGGAAAGTCCCTGAGCATCCGGACGAGATAGGTGGCCGTGGCCTCGCCCTCGGTGTTCGGGTCCGTGGCGATGATGACCTCGGAGATGTCGACACCGTCGACGGCCGTGCCGATGCGGTTGAGCAGCTGCCTGATCCGCAACTGGTCCGGGCCGACGCCGCTCAGCGGATCGAGCGCGCCACCCAGGACGTGGTACCGGCCCCTGAACTCCCTGGTGCGCTCGATCGCCTGGACGTCCTTGGGTTCCTCGACCACGCAGACCAGACTCAGGTCACGCTTGGGGTCGCGGCAGATGCGGCACCTGGTCTCCGCACTCACGTTGCCGCAGACATCGCAGAAGACGACGCCTTCCTTCACCTTCTGCAGTGCCTGCTGGAGCCGCTCGATGTCAGCGGGTTCCGTTGCCAGCAGGTGGAAGGCGATGCGCTGGGCGCTCTTCGGACCAACGCCCGGGAGCCTGCCCAGTTCGTCGATCAGGTCCTGTACCGGGCCTTCGTACATGTGATTAGCCGAGCAATCCGCCGAGGCCGCCCTGGGCGAGCGGGCCGAGCTTCTGCTCCACCAGCTCCTGCGCCTTGGCGTTGGCGTCCTTGATCGCGGCGATCACCAGGTCCTGGAGGGTGTCCACGTCCTCCGGGTCCACGATCTTCGGGTCGATGGCGAGGTTGATGAGCTCGCCGCCGCCGGTGACCGTCGCGGTGACCAGGCCGTTGCCCGCGTTGCCGGTGACCTGCGTTTCGGCCAGCTGCTGCTGGGCGTCCGCCATCTGCTGCTGCATGTTCTGGGCCTGCTGGAGAAGGGCCTGCATGTCGAACTGACCGGGTTGCACCGCTGGTCCTCTCGGATGGGGTTCGTTCTGGTCCAGCGTACGGGGGGTTTGGTCGCGTCTGTTGCGTGGCCGTCACTGCTCCTGGGGCTCCGCCCCAGACCCCGCCAATCTGATCCAAAGCCGGGGTCCACGCCACGAGCGGGTAGATGGCACGCCTGACGCTCCTATAGATGTCAAGCAGTGAGTGCGAGGTCTTTCATGATCGCTGTGTGGGCTTCGCGGAGGATATAGCGCTTGAGGCAGCGGATGATGTCGCGTTTGGTGAGGCCTTGTTCGGTGCGTCGTTGCAGGTAGGCCTGGGTGCGTGGGCAGTAGCGCAGGCGGACGACGGCGACGATGTGCAGGACGCGGTTGGCTTGGCGTTCGCCGCCTTTGTTGAGGCGGTGGCGGTCGGTTCGTCCGGATGAGGCGGGTAGTGGGGCGACGCCGCAGAGTTTGGCGAAGGAGGCTTCGCTGTGCAGGCGTTCGGGGTTGTCGCCGGCGGT
>NZ_FNET01000013.1 GCF_900100275.1 Lentzea albidocapillata subsp. violacea | reverse complement strand
CGTCACCGCCGGCGACAACCCCGAACGCCTGCACAGCGAAGCCTCCTTCGCCAAACTCTGCGGCGTCGCCCCACTACCCGCCTCATCCGGACGAACCGACCGCCACCGCCTCAACAAAGGCGGCGAACGCCAAGCCAACCGCGTCCTGCACATCGTCGCCGTCGTCCGCCTGCGCTACTGCCCACGCACCCAGGCCTACCTGCAACGACGCACCGAACAAGGCCTCACCAAACGCGACATCATCCGCTGCCTCAAGCGCTATATCCTCCGCGAAGCCCACACAGCGATCATGAAAGACCTCGCACTCACTGCTTGACATCTATAGGAGCGTCAGGCAGCCGCCCACAGCAACAGGCGTGCCATCTATCTGCGCGTGGCGTGGACCCCCTGATCAGATTGCCGGGGTCTGGGGCAGAGCCCCAGGGGAAGCACGCAACCGCAAGCTCGCCGCCCGCAAGGCGACCACCCACCCGGTCGCGGCACGCCCGGTCGCGGCACGCAAAGGCGACCACCCACAAGAGTCGCGGCACCCAAAGCGCACCCCACGAAACCCGCGCGTCAGGCAGACTCGCGCCGCACCAACACAGTAGGCAACATCTGCTGCTTCCTCTTCACAGTCTCATCCCGAAGCAGCTTCACCAGGTGCTCGACCATCACCTTGACCTGCTCATCGGAATCCTGCCGAACCGAGGTCAACGGCGGCGAAGTGTGCTCCGCAATAGCGACATGATCGTCAAACCCGACCACGGCCACATCCTCAGGAACCCGCCGCCCAGCCTCGTGCAACGTCTCCAAAGCACCAGCAGCCATCAGGTCGGAAGCCACAAAAACAGCATCAAGCGCAGGCACCCGCGCCAGCAACGAGGACATGGCCTTGCGCCCACCCTCCCGGGTGAACCCACCGTCCTCGGTGAGGCGAGCCGCTCCCTTGTCGTCCAACGACATGGCGGACTTGAACCCGTTCAACCGGTCTATGGCGGACAGTTCGTCCAGAGGCCCGGAAACATGGACGATCTTCCGACGTCCAAGAGACTTCAGGTGCTCGGTGGCGAGTACGGCGCCGCCCTCGTTGTCGTTGTCCACGAGGTGCATGCCCCGCAACGAACCCCACGGCTTGCCGGCGTACACCACGGGCAGCGGCAGCTTCTTCACGATCGAGACCAGCTCGTCGTTGCGGTGCGGTGCGAACACCAGGGCACCGTCGACGTGACCGCCGGCCAGGAACCGGTGCGCTCGGGTCTGGTCGTCCAGCGAGTGGACGAGCATGAGCACCATCTGCACGTCGACGTCGGCCAGTGCCCGTGCCCCCGCACGGATCAGGCGCGCGAAGTGCGGGTCATCGAAGATCTTGGGTTCCGGCTCGGAGAACAGCACGGCCACTGCGCCGGTGCGGCGGGTGACCAACGCGCGCGCGGCTCGGTTGGGCTGGTAGCCCAGCGCCGTTACCGCGGCGTTGACCGCTTCCAGTGCCTCCGGGCTGACGCGCGGTGACGCGTTCAGCACTCGTGACGCTGTCGCGCGGGAAACCCCTGCCCTCGCGGCAACGTCTTCCAACGTCGGACGCGCGTGGTTGGACACGAGCACCACCACTCCTCGATGAAAACCTTTGATCCGCTAAGCAGCTTAGCCCCAAAGGATCTCCAAGGAGGGTTTCCGCGCTGTTCATCGTGTTTTTTCGGCGACCTCGGTGGCTTCTGGCGCCTTCCGGGCACGCGCGCGAGGCGTGATCGACACTCGGAGCAGGCCGTCTTCACGGCGTGTCGTGGTGGGGAGGCCGGCGCGTGCGGCCGTGCGAACCAGGGCGGTCTCCGAGGGCAGGCACCACGCGACGAGCTCCGTGAACCCGGCGGCGCGGGCGTCCGACGCCAGGGCACCGAGCAGGGCCGCGCCCACGCCTCGGCGTTGCCAGGAGTCCTCGACCAACAACGAGACCTCGGCGCAGTCCGGTGTGCCGGTGTGGATGAGTTGTCCCATGGCCACGACCTGGTCGCCGCACTGCGCGAGGACCGTGGTGCCGCGCGGCGGGCTGAGCAGGCGGTGCAGCCAGCGGCGGGGCACGGTGCGCATGCCCGAGTGGTAGCGGTTGAACATCGTCCTCATGGAACAGCGGGAGTGCAGGGCGGCGACGGCGTCCTCGTCCGTGTCGGACCCCGGACGCAGGACCAGTGCCGCGCCGTCGTCGCTGAGCACCGCGCGCATCGAAGGTGCCGGGGCGTCCACGAGGTCGAGCAACGCCTGCGCGCGCGTGAGTTCGACCTGGGTGAAGGGAGCCCAGCCTCGCCGGGCCACCCACTCTCCCAGCTGGACCTGGCCGTCGGCGGCCTCGCCGACCGTCACGGAGTCGGCGGCCAGCACCTGGCGGAGGGCGTCGCCGGTCTGTTCCGGATCGGTGAGCGCCATTCGCGCGGCACGCAGCACGGCGGTCGGTTCGTCGACGAGGTCGCGCAGGTCGGCTCGGGTGATGCCGACGCGTTTGCCTCCCTCGCTGCGCACCGCCTCGACGAGGTCCGCGGGGAGCACACCGGCAGCCGCCCGCACGACGATCTCGTCCAGTACTCCGCCGGGTACGGGGATCACGTGCAGCGCGAGGACGTTGCAGTCGGCGGCGGCCAGCCGGACGGTGACGCGCGCGAGCGCGCCGGGGCTGTCGCTGAGTTCGAAGCGCAGGCGCCAGGTCGTCGTCATGACGTCAAGAGTTCATGGAACTTGTTGCCGCGAGGCGAACCACGGGTAAAACGCTCGTCATAGGGTCGCCGCATGAGGAGAACACTGGCCGTAGGCCTCACTTTGCTGACCGTCACGGCACTGGCCACGCCCACCACCGCCGCTCCCGGTACGGCCGGCCAGAAGCCTCCCCGGCAGGCCACGCTGACGAACTTCGCCTTCCTCCCGGCGGAGACCTACGTGCCCGGCAGCGAACCGAGCGGCGCGGCGCTGGGGACGGCCCCGATCAACGGGGTCACGCCGCCGTTCGCGGACCAGCCGATCCAGGGCTTCAGCGGTCTCGTCCGCAACAGCGACGGAACGTTCGACGCCATCTCGGACAACGGCTACGGCACCAAGGCCAACAGCGCGGACTTCCTGCTGCGCATCCACCGCATCGCGCCCGACTTCGCGAAGAACACCGTCGACGTGCTCGGCGGCATCACGCTGACCGACCCGAACGGCCACATCCCGTTCCCGCTGACCAGGCAGGACCGGGTGATCACCGGCGCCGACATCGACATCGAGTCGGTCACCCGCGGCGCCGACGGCACGTACTGGATGGGTGACGAGTTCGGCCCGTACCTGCTGCACTTCGACCGAGCCGGTCGCCTGCTCGCACCTCCGGCTCCACTACCGGGCGTGCGTGCTCCGGAGAACCCCGCCGGCAACCCGAACCTGGGCGGCAGCAAGGGCTTCGAGGGCATCACGCTCTCACCGGACGGCAAGACGATCAACGCGCTGCTGGAGGGCACCGTCGCCGGTGACACGCCGGGCACGCTGCGCCTCAACGAGTTCGACATCGCGCGCAACAGCTTCACCGGCAGGACCTGGCGCTACCAGCTGGAGGACCCGAACTTCGCCATCGGCGACGCCATCGCGGTCGACGCCAACCGGCTGCTGATCATCGAGCGGGACAGCGCCCAGGGTGCCGACGCGATCGTGAAGCGCGTCTACCTGGCCGACAAGCGGGACCGGAACGACGACGGCAAGCTCGACAAGACGCTGGTCGCCGACCTGCTGAACCTCGCCAACCCGAAGCACGTCGGCGGGCAGGCGGACCCGTTCAGGTTCCCGTTCGTCACGATCGAGGACGTCACGATCCTCGACGACCGCACGATCGCGGTGCTCAACGACAACAACTTCCCGTCGTCGTCGGGCCGCACGCCGGGCAAGCCCGACAACAACGAGTTCATCACCATCAGGCTCGGGCAGAACCTGCACGCCGACCCGAGGGTCCTGCGCAGGCGCTGAACGAGAGAGCGCTCTCACCTGCAGGCACAAGTATCCGCAGGTGAGAGCGCTGAGGCCCCCTCGGCCCGTCCTATCGGCTAAACGGTGTAACCGTGCGCGGGAAGCCCGTTCTGCCCGATGATCCGGGACAACGTGGCCGCGCTCTCCTTGACCGTGCGCTGCTGCGTCTCGAAGTCGACGTGCACGATCCCGAACCGCTGCGAGTACCCGGCCGCCCACTCGAAGTTGTCGAGCAGCGACCACGCCAGGTAACCGCGGATGTCGGCGCCCTCGGAGATCGCCCTGTGCACCGCGCGCACGTGGTCCACCAGGTACTTCGTCCGCTGGACGTCGTACACGCGACCCGCGGGGTCGACGACGTCCGGGAACGCGGACCCGTTCTCGGTGACGACCAGCGGCACCCCTGCCGTGTCCCGGGACAGGCGCACCAGCAGTTCGGTGAACGCGTCGGCGTTCTGCTCCCACCCGAACCCGGTGAGCTCGCCCTGCGGAGGCTGGATGGACACACCGCGCAGGCCCGCGTGCGGACCGGCCGGCACGAAGTCCGGGTCGGCGGGTGCGACGCGGGTCGGGTTGTAGTAGTTCACGCCGATCCAGTCGATCGGGGTCGCGATGGTCTCCATGTCCCCGTCGCGCACGACGTTCGTCCAGTCGCCCAGCCACGTCGTGTCCTGCAGGACGTCGAGCGGGTAGCCGCGGCCGAGGACCGGGTCGAGCAGGATGCGGTTCTGCAGACCGTCGACCTTGCGGACGGCTTCCGCGTCGTCGCCCCAGATCGTGCTGAAGTTGAGCACGATCGACAGCCGGTGCGACTCCGGTGCCTGCGCGCGCAACGCCTGCGTGGCGAGCCCGTGGGCCAGCAGCAGGTGGTGCGCCGCCTCCAGGGACGCCACCGCGTCGGTGACGCCCGGCGCGTGGATTCCGTTGCCGTAGCCCAGGAACGCCGAGACCCACGGCTCGTTCAGCGTGGTCCAGGCCTGCACCCGGTCGCCGAGCCGTTCGTGCACGATGGCCGCGTACTCGGCGAAGCGGTAGGCGGTGTCGCGGTTGCGCCAGCCGCCGAAGTCCTCCAGGACCTGCGGCAGGTCCCAGTGGTACAGCGTGGCGAGCGGCTGGATGTCCTTCTCCAGCAACGAGTCCACCAGCCGGTCGTAGAACGCGAGCCCGCGCTCCTCGACCTGGCCGCTGCCGCTGGGCTGGATCCGGGGCCACGCGATGGAGAACCGGTACGAGGCCAGCCCGAGGGACTCCATCAGGTCCACATCGGACTGATATCGGTGGTAGTGATCACAGGCGGGGTCCCCCGTGTCACCGGCCAGCACCTTGCCGGGCGTCGCGGCGAACGTGTCCCAGATCGACGCGCCACGACCGTCCACCGTGGTCGCGCCTTCGATCTGGAACGCCGCGGTCGCCGCTCCCCAGAGGAAGTCCGGCGGGAAGGTCAGCACGTCCCGCCCGACCTCGACGTCCGAGTCGGTCGTCATACATTCACATCCTTGTGGCTTGAGCCCTGCTGAGTGTCATCCCTTTAGGGCGCCCTGCATGAGGCCGCCCACGATCTGACGCGACAGCAGGACGAAGATCGCGATCACCGGCAGCACCGCGATGGAGGCGCCGGCGAGCATCAGCGAGTAGTCGGTGTAGTACCCGCTGGCCAGCGTCGACAGGGCCACCTGGACCGTCGGGCTGTCGTTGGGGTCGAGCACGATCAACGGCCAGAAGAAGTCGTTCCAGGCCGTCATGAACGTGAACATGCCCAGCACGGCGGCCTGGGGCCGCACCGCGGGGAACCCTACGTGCCAGAACGTCCGCAGCACCGAGCAGCCGTCCATGCGCGCGGCCTCGATCAGCTCGTACGGCACTGTCTCCTCGCACGCCTGGCGCATCCAGAACACCGCGAACGAGCCGATCAGCACCGGCACGATGACCGCCTGCAGGGTGCCGTACCAGTCGAGGTCGGACATCAGCATGTACAGCGGGATCACGCCGAGCTGCGTCGGCACCATCGCGGTGCCGAGCACGACGAGGAACAGCGAGTCGCGGCCCCGGAACCGCAGCCGCGAGAACGCGAACCCGGCCAGCGTGCCCAGCACGACGTTCGAGATCGCCACGCTCGACGCCACGATGAACGAGTTCTGCATGGCGAGCCAGAAGTCGACGGTGTCGAAGACGCGGGTGATGTTCTCGACCAGGTTGCCGCCGGGGATCAGCGGCGGGACCTTCTCGCCGAGGACCGAGTTGTCCTTCGACGCGACGATGAACGAGTAGTACAGCGGGAAGATCGACGCGGCGAGCACGGCGACCAGGAACCCGTAGAGCAGCGGGCCCGCCTTGGCGTTCTTCATGCGATCACCCCTTGCCCGCGATGCGCCGGGTCAGCGTGAAGTTGACCACCGCGACCACCAGGACGACCACGAACAACATCCACGCGACGGTGGCCGCGTAGCCGGCGTCGAACAACCGGAAGCCCTTCTCGTACATGTAGAGCACCAGCGTCTGGAACTGCCGGTCGGAGCCGCCGGTGGAGTTGTTGGCGGCGAACCCGGGGTCGAACAGCGCCGGTTCCGCGAACAGCTGCAGACCGCCGATCGTCGAGGTGACGACGGTGAACAGGATCGTGGGACGGATCGACGGCACGGTGATCGACCAGAACATGCGCCAGCGACCGGCACCGTCCAGCGTGGCCGACTCGTACATGTCCTTGGGCACGGACTGCATCGCCGCCAGGTACAGCAGCGCGTTGTAGCCGGTCCAGCGCCACATGACCATGGTGGACACCGCGAGGTGCGAGGCCCACGTCTCGGCGCGCCAGTCGATCGGGTCGATGCCGACGAAGCCGAGCAGGAAGTTGACGATGCCGAAGTCACGTCCGAAGAACTGCGCGAACACCAGCGCCACCGCGGCGACCGAGATGACGTTGGGCAGCAGCACACCGGCCCGCCAGAACGCGCTCCCGCGCAGACCCCGGTCCAGCAGCGCGGCGAGGCCCAGCGCGGCCAGCAGCTGCGGCACCGTCGAGAGCACGAACAGGCTCAGCGTGTTGAACAGCGCGTTCCAGAACTTGCTGTCGCCGAAGAGCTCGACGTAGTTGGCGAGACCGACGAATCCCTGGTTGCCGTCGATCAGCTGCCAGTCGTGCAGCGACACCCATGCCGTGTACACCAGCGGGTACAGCCCGAAGATCCCGAACACCAGGAAGAACGGCGCGATGATCAGGTACGGCGTGTACCTGGCGTCCCAGCTGCTCAGCCGGAAGCGCTTCGGCTCCTTGGAAGGCGAAACCGAGACGGCCGGGGCCGCCTCGGTCTCCTGACGCGTCACCGTCACTTGGCGGCGTCCGTCGCTTCCTTCAGGGCCTGCGTCCACGCCTCAGCCGCGGACTGCTTGCCCTGCTCCACGCGGGTCAGCGCGGTGCCGAACACCGGGCCGACCTTCGAGTCCTTCGTGCCGCGGTAGGTCGGCTTCAGCGACTCCGCGGAGGACGCGAAGATCTGACCCACCGGAGCGGAGTTGAAGTACTCGTTGACGGTCGCGAGCACCTCGGCGTCCTGGTAGACCTTCGGCTGGCTCGGCAGGTTGCCGGTCTCCTTGAAGATCCGCTTCTGCTGCTCGGGGGCCGTGAGCCACTTGGCCAGCTCGTAGGCCTCCTTGGGGTGCTTGCCCTGCTTCGGGATGGCGAGGAACGAGCCACCCCAGTTGCCGCCTTCGCCGGGCGCCTTCGTCACGTCCCACTTCCCGGCGGCCGCGTCACCGGCACCCGCCTTGATCAGCGCGAGCGACCAGGCCGGGCACGTGGTGGTGGCGAACGAACCCTGCTTCAGCGCGACGTTCCAGTCCTGGCTGAACGGCTCCAGGGCACCGGTCTGCTGCTTGGTGCCGAGCGCCGCCGCCGTGTCGAACGCGGCCTTGACCTTGTCGTTGGACTCCGCGATGTACGAGTCGTCCTTCGCGAAGTAGCCCTCCTCGGTCTGGTCGAGGATCGCCTTGTAGACGTTGCGGCCGGTGTCGACGAACTTCACGTTCGGCGTCTTGGCCGTGAACTGGTCGGCGACCTTCACGTAGTCGGCCCAGGTCGGCCACAGCTTGGCGACCTCGGTCCGGTCGGTGGGCAGGCCCGCCGCCGCGAACAGGTCCGCGCGGTAGCAGAGCCCGAGGCTGCCCATGTCCGTGCCCAGCCCCAGCACGAACTCACCGCCGTCGGTGGTGCCCTGGTTCCACTTCCACCCGGCCCACTGATCCTTGAGGTCCTTGGCCCCGTACTCCGCCAGGTTCACGAACTTGTCCTTGGAGGCGCGGAACTGCGAGACCACGCCCTCCTCGAGGGCAACGATGTCCGCGGCACCACGGCCACCGGCGAGCTGCGTCGCGAGCTGCGTGTTGTGCTGCTCCATCTTGACCTTGCGCTGCTCGATCTTGATGTTCGGGTGCGAGGCCATGTACTCCTCGATGAGCTTGTCGTAACCGAAGTCGGAGAACAGACCCAGCGACAGCTCGATCTTGCCGTCGGCCCCGGAACTCCCGCCGCATCCAGCGACCAGAACCATCGCGAGGGTCGCAGCCACGCTGCCGACCAGTCTTGTGCTCATCCGTCCTCCTCGACGACGCCGTGAGCGGCGCTTAACTGTGATGAGAGCGCTCTCACACTCAACCGGAGACGCGCGGGTGTCAAGCGGTCGACATCGTTCCGTAACTTTGTGGAGGCAGGCAACAAAAACCTGGACCGAAACGCCGAACGTCCCGGATGAGGCGACCAGAGGCCCTCGGAACGACGAAGAGGGACGACCGGGCCCTCGCTCCGGTCGTCCCTCACCCCAGGTAGAGGGGCTTGCGGGCCAAAAGTGACGCGCGCTCCCGAAGATTTTTTCCGGAGCTGCCGGTTCGGCAGGTGCCGAACCTCCGAACGCGGCGGAGGCCCGGTGCCCCGACAGCACCGGACCTCCACCGATCCCCCGGTCGTGCGGCCCCTGTTTCCGCACTCCCGAACCCGCCCGGCCGCGGCCCCCGACAGCCAGGGCCAGGCGGGGTGTCCTACCCCTCCGCCATGCCCGCGACCACGGAGTTCCTGGCCGCGCGGCGAGCGGGCAGGGCGGCGGCGATGACCGCCGCGATCACGGCCAGGGCGAGCATGATGCCGATCTGACCGAACGGGATGGAGAAGCTGATCCGGAACTCCGAGTTCGAGATCGCCTCGACCAGCAGCCACCCGAACCCGGCGCCGAGCAGCACACCCACGACCGCGCCGATCAGCGCCATCAGGATCGACTCGACCACCAGCATCTGCCGCAGCTGACCCCTGGTCAGGCCGAGCGCCCGGAGCAGGGCGGACTCGCGGGTCCGTTCCAGCACCGAGAGCGTCAGCGTGTTCGCGATGCCGAACAGGGCGATGATCAGCGCCAGGCCGACGAGGGCCCAGATGAACATCAGGATCTGGTCGATCTGCCCGTTCAGCTCCGCCTTGGTCTCGGCCGCGGAGTCGAGCACCGCCACCGGGGAGGTCGCGATGAACCGCTCCAGATCGGCGCGGGCTTGCGTGATGTCCGTGCCCGGCAGGAGCTTGACCAGCACGTTCTGGTAGCCCTTCGCGGGCTCCCTGAGCAGGGACTCGGCGGACTTGAGCGTCATGATGCCGGTGCCGTAGCTGTTGTCCTTGATCAGGGCGACGATCTTGAAGTCCTTGCCGCTGATCGGGACGGTGGAGCCGACGGTGAGGCCCGCCTCCTTGGCCTCCTTCTCCCGCATGGCGAGCTCGCCGTCCTTGAGCCCGGCCAGCGTGCCCGCGGCGACGTCCGGGCGCACGAGGGAACCGATCGCGTCGGCCGGGTAGCCGGTGACGTCGGCGTACTCGAGCTTGGGCGACTCGCCGTAGGCCCTGAGCTCAGGCGCGACCTGCGCGACGTTGCGCACCTTCGCGAGGTCGTCGGTGAACTTCTGCGTGAGCGGCTGGCTGTAGACGTTCGACTTGACCGCGTAGTCGGCCGGGAACCGCTTGTCGACCTGCTCGTTCATGGTCGCGCGGCCACTGCCGGCCACGACCGTCACCATGGCGACGATGGTCACGCCGATCATCAGCGCGGCCGTGGTCGCGGCCGTGCGCTTGGGGTTGCGGCCCGCGTTGGCCGAGGCCAGCTTCGCCGGGACACCGCGCAGCGCCTTGCCGAACAGGCGGTTCACCAGCGGCAGGTACAGCGGGCCGAGCAGCAGCACCGCGAGCAACAGGACCATCGTGGCGCCACCGGTGATGAACATCGCCGGCTCTTCCTTCTCCTGCTGCAGTCCGAAGTAGACGGCGACGCCACCGACCAGCGCGATCAGCGTCGCGACGACGATCCGGACCTTGCCGGTGCGGGCGACGTCGTCGGAGCTGTCCGGCTGCGAACGCAGGGCGGCCACCGGGGCGACCTTCGTGGCGCGGCGGGCCGGCAGCACGGCCGACAGCACGGTCACGACCACGCCGACACCGAAACCGGCGGCGATGGTCACCCACGAGATCGGCAGGCGGATCGGGGCGTCCTCGCCACCGCTGGGTCCGCCCACGGTGCTGATGAACGCCTGCAGGCCCGCAGAGACGCCGAGTCCGCCGAGGAGGCCGAGCACGGACGCCGTGAGACCCATGAAGAGCGCTTCGGCGAGCACGCTGCGGAACACCTGCGAGCGGTTCGCTCCGACGCAGCGCAGCAGCGCGAGCTCCTTCGTGCGCTGGGCGACGAGGATCGTGAAGGTGTTGTAGATGACCATGCCCGCGACGATGAGCGAGATCGCGGCGAACGCGAGCAGAAACGTCTTGATCTCGCTCGCGGCGTCACCGACCTGCGCCAGCGTGGCCTGGGTCAGCTGCTCACCGGTCTGCACGTCGTAACCGGGGCCGATGGCCTTGGTGATGTCGGCGACCAGTTGTTGCTGCGAGACACCGGACTTGGCGACCGCGACGATCTCGTAGATCCGCTGCTCCGGGATCACCGTGCGCAGGCCCTCCGGCGAGACCAGGACGTGGTCGCTGCCGGACATCGAGATGCTGCTGGCGCCCTGCTGGTAGGTGCCGACGATGGTGAACGTGTGCTCGGCGTTCTCCTCGTCGAGCAGCTTGAGCTTGTCGCCGACCTTGAGCTTCGCGACCTGCGCGGTCTTGGTGTCGATCGCGGCCTCGTCGGCCTTGACCGGGAACTTGCCGTCCTTGAGGTTGAAGTCGCGCAGCTTCTCCGTCGTGGGCAGCGGCTGCACCAGCGCGCTGCGGGCCTTGCCTTCCCCGCTGAGCAACGCGGCGCTGCCGAACTCACGCGAGTCCGCGCCCTCGACACCGGGCGTGCTGCGGATCTTCTGCAGGAAGTCGGCCGGGATGCCCTTCTCCCGGTCGGCGCTGTTCTCCGCCATGTGCACGGCCGCGTCGACGTTGCGGGCGCTGCGGGCGAAGTTGTCCCTCGTCTGTTCCCCGACCGCGTCGCCGAGCACGAGCGTGCCCGTCACGAACGCGACGCCGAGCGCGATGGCGATGCTGGACAGCACCAGCCTCGCCGTGCGGGCTCGAAGGCCCGCAAGGATGGTCTTCAGCATCTACCTCACGCCCCCAGGTGCGTGAGGGCGTTGACGACGGACTCGGTGGTGGGCTGGTGGATCTCGCCCGCGAGCCGGCCGTCGGCGAGCAGCACCACGCGGTCCGCGTAGCTCGCGGCCACCGGGTCGTGCGTCACCATGATCACGGTCTGGCCCATCTTGCGGACCGACATGCGCAGGAAGTCGAGGACCTCGGCGCCGCTGCGGGAGTCCAGGTTGCCGGTCGGCTCGTCGGCGAAGATGACCTCGGGACGGGCGACGAGCGCACGGGCACAGGCCACGCGCTGCTGCTGGCCACCGGACAGCTCGGTCGGGCGGTGCGTGAGCCTGTCACGCAGGCCGAGCACGTTGACGATCGTGTCGAACCACTCCCGGTCGGGCTTGCGGCCGGCGAGCTCCAGGCCCAGCAGGATGTTCTGCTCGGCGGTCAGCGTCGGCAGCAGGTTGAAGGCCTGGAACACGAAGCCGACGCGGTCGCGGCGCAGCTTGGTCAGGTCCTTGTCGTTCAGCTTGGTGATCTCGGTCTGTCCGATGTGGATCTCACCGCTGTCCACCGTGTCCAGTCCCGCGAGGCAGTGCATCAGCGTGGACTTGCCGGACCCCGACGGGCCCATGATCGCGGTGAAACGACCGGCCTGGAAGGCGACGTTGATGCCGTCGAGCGCCCGCACCGCGGTGTCACCCTTGCCGTAGACCTTCACCAGGTTGTGGGCCGCCGCGGCGGTCCGGGTGCCGACCTCGGACACCAGTGCAGACATGTGACTTGCCTTTCCTCACAGGGGCGTTCCTTGATGAGGAAGAAGCTATGAGGAAGCTGAGTACGCGGACATCAACTCCGCGACGCGTTGCGCATCAGCCTGAGGTATGACAACCGGCGCTATTCCAGCAGACCCCGGTCGTACGCGATGGCCACGGCCTCCGCGCGCCGCGAGGCTCCCAGCTTGGCCATGATCCGGGAAAGGTGCACGGAAACGGTCTTCTCGCTGATGTAGAGCTCCTCGCCGACCTCGCGGTTCGTCCGTCCCGCGGCCACCAGGCCGAGCACGTCGCGTTCGCGCGGGGTGAAGAGGTCGACCTGCTCGCGCACCGGTTCGTCGGCCCTGAGGCTGATACGGGCCCGCTTGGCGCACGACGCGACGGCCGTGGCGAGCGGCACGGCCTTGAGCCGCGTCGCCACCTCGTCGGCCAGCCGCAGCTGCTCGGCGGCCTCGTCGCGGCGTTCCGCTCCGAGCAACGCCTCCGCGAGCCGCCACCGGCACAGCGCCTGCTCGAACGCGACCCCATAGCCGAACTCCTCGACGGCCTCGCGCCACAGCTCCGGATCACCCGCGCCGCGCAGCCGTGACTCCTCGGCGTTGGAACGGGCCAGCCAGGCGCGTCCCTCCGGACCGAGGGTGCCCGCCCGCGGCTTGCCGTTCCGCGCGGTCAGCCGCACGTACTCGGCAAGCTCATGGCCTGCTTTGACGGCGTCGGCCTCCGCTTCGGCGTCGCGCTTGCGGCGCGCCTTCGCGGCGATCTCCGCGTGCGCCGCGATGCCGATCGCGCCGATCCTGATGCCCGCGAGCATCCACGGACCGCCGAGCTTGCGCGCCCACTCCAGTGCGTCCGTGACGCGTTCGACGGCCAGCTCCGGACGGCCGCGCCACAACGCGAGCTCCGCGCCGGTACCACCGTTGATCAGGGCGATCTGGATGTCGCGGTGCCAGTCGCTGCGCAGCTTCGTGATCATCCGCTCGGACTCGGCCAGGTCGCCGCGCGAGACCGTGAGGTGCGTGCTCGCCGACGCCAGCCGCGCCAGTACCGTCGACGACACCGACATGCCGGGCGGTTCGCTGGCCCACGCCGCGTAGTCCCAGTCGCCGATGTAGTAGTGCACGAGCACTTGGAGGATGCGGATCTCCAGCCCGAACATGCTCCAGGTCAGGCCGGTCTCCTTGGCCCTGTCTCCCGCGAGGTTGTAGACGCGCGCCGCCTCGGCCAGTTCGCCGCGGTCGTAGTGCATCATTCCGTAGTAGTACCAAGCCCTCAGTTCGTTGTTGAACGCTCCGACCTCGCGCGCGTGCTGGATCGCGCGCTCGAAGCTGGCCTTGGCCTCCTCCGGCCGGTTCGCGTGATCGTCGAGGATCGCCAGGGTGCCGAGGCCGTCCGCGATCGCCCCCGGCGCGTTCGCCGTCCGGCCGTCCGCGATCGCCAGCTCGGCCGCTTCGCGCGCTTCGGCGTCCTTGCGTTGCTGGCGCAGGGAAGACGCCTTGCCCGCGAACACCCGCGCGCGCGTGGGACTGGGCTCGCGGTCCCGCACGAGCTGGAGCGCTTTCGCCAGGACCAGGAAGTGCTCTTCCTCGTTGCCGTCGAGGATCGACAGCGCCTGCGAGAGCCGCAACCAGATCTCGGCGGCCTCCTCCGGCGTCTGCTCGGCGCTGATCGCCTTGGTGGCACTGCGGGCGAACGCGACCGCGCGTTCCGGCTGCCCGGCCGTGCCCGCGACCCAGGACGCGCGCCGCAGCAGCACGGACTCGTCCACACCGGACGGACGATCCGCCTCGGCGACGGCGTTCCACAGGTTGAGGGCCTTTTCCAGGTATCGCAACGACTCCGCGGGTGCCCCGGCGCGTTCGGCCTCCTTGGCCGCCTGGATCGAGGCCTTCAGCGCCTGCGGCAGATCGTGGCTCTCGAACGCGTGATGGGCCAGCGCCGCCGACGAACCGCGTTCGTCCAGCCTCTGGGCCAGGTGCCGGGCATAGGCGGCGTGCAGCCGACCTCGTTCGCCGGGCAGCAGGTCGCCGTAGACGGCCTCCCGGACCAGCGCGTGCCGGAAGGCGTAGACCTCGTCCTCGTTCACGACGAGGAGGTGGTGCTGGATCAGTTCGCGCAACGCCGTGTCGAACGCGATGTCCGCCATGCCCGCGACCTCGTGCAGCCGGTAGTGCCGGACCCGGCGGCCCCAGACCGACGCGACGCGGACGACGTGCTGCGCCTCGGGACCAAGGCTTTCGACCCGGCTGAGCAGCACGTCGACCAGCGCGGACGGCAACGACCTGGCGTCGTCACAGGTGGCCACCGCGATGAGTTCCTCGGCGAAGAAGGCGTTGCCCTCGGAGCGTTCCGCGACCTGCCGCAGGACGTCCTTCGGCAGGTCGTCGGACAGGGCCTCGACGAACCTGCGGGCATCGGCGGCGTTGAACGGCGTGAGGTCCAGGCGGTCGACGGCGGGCAGCCGGACCAGCTCGGACAGCAGGGCGCGCAACGGATGGCTGCGGTGCAGGTCGTCCGCGCGGTAGGTGCCGACGACCAGCAGACGCTGGGAACGCAGGCGGGACAACAGGAACGACAGCAGGTACCGGGTGGACGCGTCCGCCCAGTGCAGGTCCTCGACCACGAACAGCACGCGCTGCCGCTCGGAGAGATCACTGAGCAGCCCGAGCACGGCGTCGAACAGCTGGAGCTGTCCCACGTCCTGCTCGGGCCTGCGGCCGGGGACCAGGCTCGGCGCGATCATGCCCTCGGTGCCGGGCTCGCGTTCGGCCGGCAACGCCAGCTGCGGCAGCAACATCGCGAGCGCGGGCCGGTGCGCTACGTCACTCTTCAGCTTGCTCAGCGCCTCGGCGAACGGCAGGTACGGCAGACCGGTCTCGCCGACGTCCAGACACCGTCCCATGAGGACGATGGTGTCGTCGGCGCCGGCGGCCAGCTCCTCGATCAGCCGCGTCTTGCCGACACCGGCGTCACCGGCGAGCAGCACCGCGCCCGCGGTGCCCTCCCCGGCCTGCGCCAAAGCGGCACGCAACCGGTCCAACTCACGATCACGCGCGACCAACGGGATTCCGGAACCAAGGCGCGCCACAAGTGGCATGTTTGCACAAGTCATGAGCGGGTGCTGCTGTGTTTTCCAGAGGTGCGGTGCATCACGCGGCTCAGCCACGACGGCCCGCGACCGTTCGACCGCTGCCAGTTGCACACCGCGTTGCCACGCCGGTAGTCGATTTCCGCCTTGATCGCCTCAGGGGTCCATTCGTTCATGGTCCTGAGGTTCGTCCTGAGGCCTTACCTCAGGCATCGGGCGATCACGCGGTCCTGCCCGCCGAACCCCTTACCCGACCGTCACCGCACGTGCGCGAGCCAGCCGGGCCCTTACCCCGTCGGCCTCCGGCGCGCCCAGCTCCGTGAACAACGCCAGCGCCCGCTGCCAGTGCGCCGCCGCTCCCGCCGCGCCGAGCTGCTCGAACACCGCCGCGAGCCGGTCGTGCGCCAACGCCTGGTGGTACGGCGAGACGGCATCGCACGCCACGGCCAGCGCCGTACGGGCAGCTGAGAGCGCACCGTCCGTGTCGCCGGTCTCCAGCAGAGCCGTGGAGATGTCGGTGTGGCAGGCCGCTTCCCCGCACTGCTCGCCGACCTCGTGGTACATCCGCAACGCCACCCGCAGCCACGGCATCGCCTCGTCGAAGCGCTGGGTGCTCAAGTACAACAAACCGAGGTGGTGGTGCGCGTTGGCCTCGGCCCACTTCGAGCCCGCGATCCGCGAGATCTCCATGGCCTCGCGGTAGTGCTCCTCGGCCTCGGCGGCCCGGCCCAGGTCCTGCAACGTGCCGGCGACCGTCGTCAGGGCCCGTGCCTGCTGGTGCACGTCCTCCTTGCGGCGCGCCACCTCCAGTGCGCCCTGCTGGGCCTGCAACGCCTCTTCGAACCGTTCGAACTGCAGCAACGCGACGCCCAGGTTGAACTGCATGACGAACCGGGCGTCGGCGTCGTCCAGGGCGATGGCGGCCTGCAGCGCGGCTTCGGTGAGGCGCAACGAGGTCTCGCGCTCGGTCCGCAGCCACAGGTACCGCGACAACGTGTACGGCAACTGCCACGCGTGCACGTGCCAGCCGGAGCCCGACGCCAGTTCGGCGGCGGCGATCAGGTTCGCGCGCTCGGCGTCGAACCAGGCCGTCGCGTCCGCGGCACCGGAGATCGCGGGCACGTGCACGGGCCGGTGCTCCGGCGCGACCAGGACGCTGCCGCGGTTGATCGGCAGCAGGCCGTCCGCGAGGTCCGCGCAGTGCAGGTAGTAGTCGAGCATCCGGCCGGTCGCGGCACGGCGTTCCGGCTCGGACAGCTCGCCGGCCAGTGTCTTGGTGTAGACGCGGACGATGTCGTGCGCGAAGTGCCGGCCGGGTTCGCTGACGGACAGCAGGTTCGCGGCCGTCAACGCGTCCAGCGCGCGTTGGGCCTCCAGCAACGGGACGTCGCCCATCGCCGCGACGACGTGCGGGGTGAGGTCCGCGCCGGGGTGCAGGCCGACGATCGCGAGCAGTCGCGACGGTTCCGCGGGCAACGCACGGCGCGAGGCGTCCAGAGCTGCTCGCACGGTGCCCTCGCCGTCCTCCAGCCCGAGCGCGGCCAGGCGGCCCTGCTCGTCCTGCAGTTCCTCGACCAGTTCGGCGACGCGCAGGCGAGGGGACACGGCGAGACGGGCCGCGGCGATCCGCAGCGCGAGCGGCAGGCCGTCGCACAGCTCGGCCAGTTCGCGCAGGGCGCCGGCCTCGATGTCGGACCGGCCGGCGATGCGGCCCAGCACGTCGACGGCGGCGTCCGGGTCGAGCATGTCCAGCTCGACCAGCTTCGCCTCGACCTGCGCGACGAGCCCGACCAACCGGCGCCGCGACGTCACGACGACGCACGACGGCGCGCCCGGCAGCAGTGGTAAGAGGTCGGCCGAGCTGCGGACGTTGTCGAGCATCACGAGCATCCGGCGGTCGGCCAGCAACGTGCGCAGCAACGCGGAGCGTTCGTCGATCGAGACGGGGGTGTCGCCGGCCGGCACGCCCAGGGCACGCAGGAACCGGTTGAGCACCTCGCCGATCTCCAGCGGCTCCCGGTTCGGGTCGTACCCGTGCACGTCGACGTAGAGCTGGCCGTCCGGGAACTCCTCGCGCACGCGGTGCGCCCAGTGCAGCGCCAGCGCGGTCTTGCCGACCCCCGCCGGTCCGGTCACCAGCATCACCGGGCCGTCGTGGCCGCGCAGCAACGCGTCCAGGTAGCCGAGCTCGGCGTCCCGGCCGATCAGCGCGACGGGCGCGCGGGGTAACTGCGCGGGGACCGTCACCGGCACGGGTTCGGGCGCGGGCACCGGCTGCGGCACGCGGAGCGGCGCGCGGGCCAGCTCGGGGCTGTCCCCCGCCAGCACTGCCTGGTGCACGCGGCGCAGTTCGGGGCCCGGCTCGACGCCGAGCTCCTCGATGAGCACGGCGCGTGCCTCCCGGTACGCGGCCAGCGCCTCGGCCTGCCGGCCGGCCTGGACCAGCGCCCTCATCAGCAGCCCGTGGCCGCGTTCGCGCAACGGGTGCTCGACGACCGTCAGGCTCAGCTGCGAGACCAGTTCCGGGCCCTGCCCGATCGCGAGACCGAGCTCGGCGCGTTCCTCCAGCACCGCGAGCCGGCGTTCGACGAGACGGCCGCGTTCGACGTCGGCGAGAAGACCGGACACGCCGCCCAGCGGCTCGGCGCGGAACAACGCCAGCGCGTCGTCGAGCTCGACCGCGGCTCCGGCCAGGTCACCGGCGGCACGCATGCGGTTCGCGAGCAGCACTTGACGTTCGAACACGTCGAGGTCCAGGGCGCCGGGCTCGACGCGCATCAGATAACCGTCGCCGACCGACGTCAGCAGCTCGGCGGGAGCCCTCCTGGCACGGGTCGGTTCGAGGGCCCTGCGCAGTCCGGCGACATAGGTCTGGACCAGGTTGACCGCACTCGAGGGCACGTTGTCGCCCCACACGGCCTCGATGATGTGCCCGCGACTGACCGGCGTGTTGCGCGCCAGCAGCAGGACCGCGAGGACGGCGCGCTGCTTCGCCGCACCGAGATCAACCTCTTGACCTGCGCGAACGACCCGGAGAAGGCCGAGAACCTCGAACCGAAGGGGTTCCTCGCCGTGCGTCACCGATCTGTCCTTCGCCTGTGGGCCACCTGGAGCTTGAAGATCACTTCAGTCGGGCTCCAGTCGTGCTGTAGAAGGCATTCTTACGCTTAGCGTGTCCAACCAACCACAGACGGCGAGATCAACGGAAACCGGAGATCCGCGAGTCGGCACAGGTTGGACCGGACAGCGGAACCTCCGCTGCTCCCCATGATCGACGTGGGTCGGCCGGCGTGCAAGGGGCATCCAGCCCGCGGCGGCGGAACGCCGGCCGGCCCACGTCCCCTTACGCGCGAAGGCCCTGGCTGGATCATCCAGCCAGGGCCTTCTGCCGTACCTGCCGATCAGCTGACGAAAGAGCCGATCTTCGCGGCGGCGAGGAAGGTGTCCCATCCCCCGTCGCCGAACTCCAGCCGCGCTCCGTCCGCGTTCTTGCTGTCACGGACCGCGGCGCCGGCTGGGACGAGCGCGATCTCCACGCAATCGGGCCCACCGGCCGACGACCTGCTGCTCTTGCGCCAACGCAAGCTTTCCACTCTGTTCACTCCCGGTCGCTGTCACGCGAGAGTGCGAGCGATCTCACGAATCAGGGTTGCCGATTCCCGCGGGGTCTGGGCGGAACTCACGAGACGCTCGAACATCTCGGCGTAGGAATGGACGTCCGACTGTTGTTCCAGGTAGACGCCGCTTCTGGTGCTTTCGATGTACACCACGTCGGGGTCGAGCCGCTCGGGAAAGCTCAGGATGACGAACGGGCCGTCCATCGCGGCATGACCACCGGCGCTGAACGGCACGACCTGCATCGTGACGTTCGGCAAAGCACCGACTTCGAGAAGACGCGCCATCTGCGCGCGCATCACCTCGACGCCGCCGACGAGCCGGCGCAGGGCGGCTTCGTCGATCACGACGTGCAGGCGCAACGGGTCGTCCTCACTCAGCAAGGCCTGCCTGGCCTTGCGCAACCGGACGCGCCGGTCGATCTCGGCGGTGCGCGCGTCCGGCAGCACCTGTGAGATCAACGCCCTCGTGTACGCCTCGCACTGCAGCAGGCCCGGGATCATCAGCCCCTGGTAGGTCCTGATCGAGTCCGCGTCGGCCTCGTACCCCACGTATCGACCGGGCACGATGTCGCCGAACTCGTCCCACCACGCCTTGCGACGGGCTTCCCTTGCCAGCTGGACCAGTTCTTCGAGGGTGGCGACGTCCGCGTCGTAGGCGCTGAGCATGTCCCGCACGTCACGCGGGCTCACCCCCACCCGCCCCGTCTCGATGCGGCTGATCTTGGAAGCCGAGCACTCGAGGCGCTCGCCCACCTCCTCGATCGTCAGCCCGGCCACCTCGCGCAGCCTCCGAAGCTCGCTCACGAGCCGGCGCTTGCGCAGAGTCGGGCTGCTGCCCCGTGACATCCCACACCTCCTGGTCGTTCCCAGTTTGAGAGCAAACCAGCGCGTCGCAAAGAGACGTCATCCATTCGTGTACTGCAACTTGCAGATCGCAGGTTCGGCGCGACAGTCTGCATGGGCTGCTTACGTAGGGACTGGAGCTCTGAGCCTGATGGCCGTCACGGTGTTCAGCCAACTGGACAAGTCGCTGCACTCGCACCTGGCCACACTCACCGACCTCGCCGAACGCGGCGACGACCAGACCGCTCTCGTACTCGCCAGGGTTGAGTTGCCGAGGGTGGTCGCGGTGGTGAAGGCGTTGCTCGACGAGCACCAGCCCGACGAGCACGGCCGGTGCGCGACCTGCAAGCGCGGCTGGTTCTCACGGCGGATGCCCGCACCGTGCCGTGCTTACCTCTCGGCGCAGCTGATCCTGACCGTCGTCGGCCAGGAGACTTCACACGGCAAGCATCTGCGCTCGGTAGGCTGAATTTCCGGAACTCGATAGTTCTTCAGTTCCGTCCCGACCTGGGCCGGCTCCGCACCCCCCGACCGGAGCCGGCCCTGCCAGTGCCGCGACCGGCACTAGGTCATCACCTCGCGTGACAGTGCCGGTCAAGATCAACACGGTTGGCTGAAAGATCTGCCACCGCAGCGATTCCGGCCTCATCATGGACGTCGACGCGGCCTGATCCCGACCCTCGATGCCTGTGCCGACACGGAGGTGTTCCCGTGCCGACCCCGCATGACCGCGCCGACGAGCTCGATGCCGTCCGGCCGCGCCCCATGCTGCCCTTAGCGCACCTCTAGAGCGCAACCCTTCGCAGTTCCCCTCCCCGCCCTGTGCCTCCGTCGCACAGGGCTATGCCGCTATCCAGCAAAGGGAAACCCGTGAACCATCTGCCCAGGTCCAACGCCGGCGAGCACACCCCGCACGGTCCTCCGCTGATCCTGAAGCACGACCTGCCCGCGAGCTTCGTGCTGTTCCTCATCTCCATCCCGCTGTCGCTCGGCATCGCGCACGCCACGGGCGCGCCGTTGATGGCGGGAATCATCTCCGCGGTCATCGGCGGCGTGGTCGTCGGCGCGATCAGCGGGGCACCGTTGCAGATCAGCGGTCCGGGCACCGGGCTCGTGGTCATCGTCGCCGGGCTGGTGGCGCAGTTCGGGTGGGCGGCCACCGCGGCGATCACGCTGGCCGCGGGCGTGCTGCAACTGGCGCTGGGGCTCACCGGGATCAGCCGCGTGGTGATGTCGCTGTCCCCCGCCGTCGTGCACGGCATGCTCGCGGGCATCGGCGTCTCGATCGCCGCCGGGCAACTCGTGGTGGTGCTGGGCGGCACGGCGGCGTCGTCCGTGCCCGCGAACCTCGCCCTGCTGCCGGCAGAACTGGCCGGCGCCTCGCTGGGCTCGGTGATCGCCGGTGCGGTGGCGATCGCGGTTCTGCTGGTGTGGCCGCGAGTTCCGCGCGCCTCGCTGGTCCCCGCGCCACTGGTGGCCGTGGTTCTGGCGACCGCGCTGGCGTTCGTGCTGCGCCTCGACGTCGCCCACGTCGACCTGCCGGACAGCCACGCGCTGACGTTCCCGGAGATGCCACAGGGCAACGCCGGCACGGTGGTCATGGCCATCGTCACGGTCGCGCTGGTGGCGAGCATGGAGTCGTTGCTGTCCGCCGTCGCCACGGACCGGCTGCACGACGGGCCGCGCGCCCGGCTGGACAAGGAACTCATCGCGCAGGGCACCGGCAACGTGCTCGCGGGCGCGCTGGGCGGGTTCCCGATCAGCGGCGGCCTGGCGCGCAGCTCCACGAACGTCGCGGCGGGCGCCAAGACCCGGTACGCCGCGATCTTCCAGGGTGTGTGGATCGCGGTGGCCGTGCTGGCGTTCACCCCCGCCCTGGAGCTGATCCCGTTGTCCGCGCTGGCGGGCGTGCTGTTCGTCGTCGGGCTCAAGCTCGTGTCACTCCAGCGGATGCGGAACCTGCTGCGGCACAGGGAGTTCATGGTCTACGCCGCGACCGTCCTCGGTGTCGTCCTCTTCGGACTGCTGGAAGGCGTGGTCGCCGGGCTCGTCGTCGCGCTGCTGCGTGCGCTGTACCGGTTGACGCACTGCTCGGTGCGCGTCGAGGGCAACCGGGTGTGCGTGCGGGGATCGTTGGTGTTCCTGGGAGTCGGACGGCTCGTGCGCGAGCTGCGCGGGATGCCGCAGGGCGAGACCGTCGTGCTGGAGCTGCACGTCGACTACCTGGACCACGCGTCCTACGAGGCGATCAACGACTGGCGCGAGGGCTACGAACGGCTCGGTGGCCGGGTGCGGGTCGACGAGGTGCACGACACCTGGTTCGACCGGGCGAACCAGGGCAAACCGGGGCGGCGCAAGACGTTGCCCGGCCCGCTGCCGCGCTGGTTCGCGCCGTGGTCGCACTGGCAGGGCACGCCCGACGCCGTGACGTTGCCGGCCCAGCGCGCCTCGGCGGAAAGCGACCCGATGCTGCTCGGGATGCGCGAGTTCGAACGCCGCTCCGCGCCGTTGGTGCGGCCGTTCCTGCACGAACTGGCGATGCGCGGACAGCGTCCCCAGCAGTTGTTCATCACGTGTGCGGACTCCCGCGTGGTGCCGAACCTGATCACCACGTCCGGGCCGGGTGACCTCTTCTGCGTGCGCAACATCGGCAACCTGGTGCCGATGTGGTCCGCGGACGACAGGTCGGTCGGGGCTGCCGTCGAGTACGCCGTGGAGATCCTGAACGTCAGCACGATCGTCGTGTGTGGACACTCCGACTGCGGCGCGATGAAGGCGTTGGTCAGCGGGTCCGCGCCGCGCGGATCGCACCTGCGCTCGTGGCTGCGCCACGCCGAACCGTCGCTTATCAGGTTCCACGCGCCGACGGCGCCCGGCTGCGCGGACCTGCCGGTGGCGGACCGGCTCGCGGTCGCGAACGTCGCGCAGCAGCTGGACAACCTGCTCGGCTACCCGAGCGTGCGGGAGGCGATCGTGGCGGGCACGCTCACGTTGAAGGGCATGTACTTCGACATCTCGAACGCCCGCATGTACCTGGTGGACGCGGACCGCAACGGGCTCGAACCCGTGCCGTCGCCGGCATAGAAAACGAGGAGCCGCCCCGAAAAGACTCGGGGCGGCTCCACTGGGGACGTTCTGCTAGCAGGTGCCGATCCAGGAGCACTCCACGTCGAAGCGTTCCTGGGCGGGAACCTTGCGCTGCTGCGGCACCGACTGGACCTGGGGCGAGACCGTGCCGCCCTCCGCGGCCAGCCGCACGGCGATCCTGTCCTCGATGTTCTTCGGGTTGTTGAAGAGCAGGACGTTGTTCTGCACCACCGAGAACACGAGGTCACGACCCGCAGCGGTGCGCACGTAGCCCGCCAGGCCCGAGACACCCGAGAGGGACCCGGTCTTGGCCTTCACGTTGCCCGCCGCCGGGGTGTTCCTCATGCGGTTGACCAGCGTGCCGTCGACACCGGCGACGGGCAGCGAGGCCTGCCACGCGGAGAACCACGGCCTGGCCCTCGCCTTGATCAGCACCGACGTGAGGTCGTCCGGGGAGAACTGGTCGAGCCGGGACATGCCGGAGCCGTCGAAGACCTCGACCGCGTTCGGGTCGACGCCCAGACCGGACCACTTGGTGCTGAGCTGGTTGATGCCGTTGGTGAACGAGCCACCCGCGGTCTTGACCAGCACCTCGGCCAGCATGTTGTTGCTGTCCTTGAGCAACGGCACGTTCAGCTCGCGCAGCGTCATCGACGTGTCGGTCGCGAGGACGGTGGCATCGGCCGGCGCCTTCTGCCGCTTCACACCGCCGGTGACGGTGATCCCGCTGGCCTGCAACGCCTTCTGGAACACCGACGTCACGAGCCCCGTCGGATCCTTGACCGACGAGAGCCTGGTGGTCTCGACGGACGTCGACCCGCTGACGATGATCCGGTTCGTGCCGTGCTCGCGTTCCACGAAGAGGCCGGCGTTGCCGGTCGTCGCCGTGGACACGACCTGCACGTGGTCGTTCGCCGGTTCGGTCGTGACGACGGCCGGGGCGCCCGCCGCGGCACCCGGCTTGACGCGCACGACCACCGTGCCCGCGCTGAACTTCGCGTCCGGCGAGAGCGTGAGCGCCGACGTCTCCGCGCTGTAGGAGAACGGCTCGTCATCCCACGCCCAGCCGGTGCCGTACGGCTGCGCGTCGAACTTCGTGTCGTCGATGACCAACGCGCCGTTGACGGTGGTGACACCGCTGGCCTTCAACGTGTCCGCGAGCTGCTGGTAGCGGAGCCGGGACATCGTCGGGTCGCCGCCACCGCGCAGCGCCAGGTCGCCCTTGAGCACCGCCCCGGACTTCGTGCCGCTCGACACGAGCTCGGTCTTCCAGCGGAAGTCCGGGCCCAGCAGGTCCAGCGCCGTCGTCGTGGTGAGCAGCTTCATGTTCGACGCCACCTGGGAACGCCTGCCGCTCTGCCTGGTGTAGATCACTTCGCCGGAACCGGCGTCCCGCACGACCAGGCCGACGTCCGCGCCCTTGAGCGCGTTGTCGGCCAGGATCTTGTCGAGATCAGCCGTGAGGGTCTCGTTGCCGACCGCCACGGCACCGCCGCTGGACGTCAGGGAAAACCCTGCCGCCACAGCGACGACCGCCCCCAGAACTCGAAACTTCACGCTTCCACCTCTGATCGATCACCCGACCACAACGTGTGGAAGCTACCGGGCCTGTCGGTGCGCCGGTACGTGTGCGCCCCGAAGAAGTCCCGCTGTCCCTGCACGAGCGCGGCGGGCAGTCGTTCGGAGCGAAGTCCGTCGTAGTAGGCCAAAGCGGACACGAAGCCCGGCGTCGGCACGCCGGACTCGACCGCACGGACCACGACCCTGCGCCAAGCGGCCTCGGCATTCTGCACCGCGTCGCGGAAGTAGTCGTCCACCAGAAGAGACGCGATGTCCGCGTTCGCGTCGTACGCCTCACGGATGCGGTTGAGGAACTGCGCGCGGATGATGCAGCCACCACGCCAGATCGTCGCCATCGCACCGAGGTCGATGTCCCAGCCGAAGTTCTTCGACGCCTCGCGCATCATGTCGAAGCCCTGCGCGTACGCGACGACCTTCGACGCGTAGAGCGCCTGGCGCACGTCGTCGACCAGTTCGGCGTCCGGCTTCGCGACGACCTCGCTGGCACCGAACGCGTCCCGCACGGCCTTGCGCTGCTCGGTGTGGCCGCTCAGGCTGCGGGCGAAGACGGCCTCGGCGATGCCGGTGACCGGGACGCCCAGTTCCAGCGCCTCCTGCACGGTCCAGCGGCCGGTGCCCTTCTGCTCCGCCGCGTCCTCGATGACGTGGACGAGCGGCGTGCCGTCGGCGTCGACGTGCTTGAGGACCTCGGCGGTGATCTCGACCAGGTACGACTCCAGGTCGCCCGAGTTCCACTGCGTGAAGACCTCGGAGATCTCGGCCGGCGACTGCCCGCCGATGCGGCTCAGCAGGTCGTACGCCTCGGCGATCAGCTGCATGTCGGCGTACTCGATGCCGTTGTGCACCATCTTCACGAAGTGCCCGGCGCCGTCCGGCCCGACGTGCACGCAGCACGGCTGACCGTCCACCTTGGCCGCGATCTCCTCGAAGACCGGCCCGACGTGCTTGTACGACTCCGCGGGACCGCCCGGCATGATGCTGGGCCCGTTGAGCGCGCCCTCCTCGCCACCGGAGATGCCGGCGCCGACGAACAGCAGCCCCTTCTCCTTCAGCGCGGCCTCACGGCGGCGCGTGTCGTTGAAGTGGGCGTTGCCGCCGTCGATGACCATGTCGCCGGGCTCCAGGAGCCCGCTCAGCTCGTCGATGACGGCGTCGGTCGGGCCACCCGCCTTGACCATGATGATGATCTGGCGCGGCGTCTGCAGGCTGTCCACCAGTTCCTGCAACGTCTCGGCGCCGACGAAGTCGCCCTCGTGGCCGTGCTCGTCGAGCAGGGCCTTCATCTTCGCGGGCGTCCGGTTGTGCACTGCCACTGTGAAACCGTGCCGCGCGAGGTTGCGCGCGAGGTTGCTGCCCATGGTGGCAAGACCGGTGACCGCGATACGTGCTTTGCCTTCCGTCATAGGCGACAGCCTGCCGTGTTCCGCGCCTTTGCGCGAGACGTCACAGGGTGTTCTCAGACTCCGTTTCGGCAGGTGAACCGCGTCACGTGCCGGTACGTATTGCTAGGCGTAAGTTGGCTGCATGACGGAATTCACGAGCGTGGGACGCTCGGCGACCGACCGTGCCTCCAGGTACGGATCGCAGCTGGTGAAGCACTTCACGGCCAAGGACCTCGAAGGGTCCTGGGAGGACACCCGCGGCTTCGTCCGCTTCTCCGCCGGCCTGGCGGAGTTCGAGGCCGCCGACGACGGCTTGATCATGCGCGTGGTGTGCACGTCGGAGGAGGACGTGGCACGCCTGCGCGACGTCGTAGAACGGCACCTGGTCCGCTTCGGAACGCGCGACGAGCTGTCCGTCACGTGGGACTCAGGTAGCGAGAACTGACGCAGCCAACCCGATGAGAGCGGTCCCACAGACCCGCTCGAACGCCGCGCGGGTCCGGGGCCTGCTCAGCAGCCGGCCGAGCTGACGCGCGGACGGCACCACGATGACCCAGAACACCGCGAACACGCCGACCGTGACGGCGCTCAGCACCGCCGCCTGAGGCAGCGGCGCGGCGTTCGGGTCCATCGCCTGCGGGATGAGGCTCAGGAACGTGAGCATCACCTTGGGGTTCAACAGATCGCACAACATGCCACGCAGGAACACGTTCTTCTGCTCCGGCTGCTGCTCGATCGGTTTGGTGGCCGCTTTGAGCGTCATGAAACCGATGTAGGCCAGGTAAAGCGCGCCGATCGCCTTCACGACCAACAGCGCCGCCGGTGCCGCCGCCACGAGCGCGGACAACCCGACCGTCGCGAGCGTCCCGTGGATCAGCAGCCCGGTGAGCACGCCAAGGGCCGCCTCGACGCCCTTGCGGAGGCTGCGGACCGCGTTCCCCATGACCAGTACGAAGTCGGGACCGGGCACGACCGTGATCACCACGAGTGCCAGCAGGAACGACGTCCACGCGATGTGCATAGCGCTGATCCTCGGTGGTTTGTTCGTGTCAATTCCAGCAGGTCAGTACGATGTTCGGTTATGCGCGAACAAGCCGAACTCGATTCGGTCGACTGGCACATCCTGGAGGAGTTGCAGAACGACGCGACCCTGCCGAACCGCGCTTTGGCGGAGATCGTCGGGCTGGCGCCTTCTTCCTGTCTGCAGCGGGTGCGGCGACTGCGCGACCTCGGTGTGATCACGGGGTGCCACGCCGTGGTGGATCCGGCTACCACCGGCCTGCCGCTGGAGGCCGTGATCTCGGTGAACGTGCGGCCGCACACCCGGACCGTGGTGGCCGGGTTCCGGGCGTTCGTGATGGCGCAGCCGGAGACCCGGTCGATCTTCCACGTGTCCGGGCAGGCCGATTTCCTGCTGCACATCGCCGTTGCCGACTCCACGCACCTGCAGGCGTTCCTGATGGACAAGATCGCTTCGCGGACGGAGGTGCGGAACCTGACGAGTTCGGTGGTGCTGGAGCGGGTGGAGACGCGGGCGTTGACGCCGCCGGCGAACCTTCGGCCTACCCACCGGCGACGTCGTGCGGACTAGCTGCGAACTCAGTCCCCTTCGGGCGACGACTTGATCACCCGGATCAGCCCTTCCTGCACCACCGTCGCCACCAGCTGCCCATCCCGGGTGAAGAACCGCCCGGTAGCCAGCCCACGATTCCCGGACGCCGAAGGCGAAGTGGTGTCGTACAACAACCACTCATCGGCACGAAACGCCCGGTGGAACCACATAGCGTGGTCCAAAGAGGCTCCGAGAACCTTGTCCAGCCCCCAATAAACGCCGTGCCGCGCCAGAACCCCGTCCAGCAGCGTCATGTCCGACGCGTAGGTCATCACGCAGAGCTGCAGCATCGGGTCGTCCGGCAGCTTGCCGTCGGCCTTCATCCACACCCGTGACGCGGCCTGGCCCGGACCGTCCTCACGGGACTCCCACGGCGGCTCGGTCACGTAGCGGACGTCGATGGGGCGCGGGAACTTCAGGTTCACCAGCGGGTAGCTCTTGGCGGACTCGGTCCACGTCGGCAGCGACTCGGGGTCCGGCACGTCCGGCATGTCCGACGAGTGCTCGACGCCCTGCTCCTCCAGCTGGAAGGACGCGGAGAGCGAGAAGATCGCCTTGCCGTGCTGCACGGCCACGACGCGGCGGGTGGTGAACGAGCGGCCGTCGCGGATGCGGTCCACCTCGTACACGATCGGCACGCGCGGGTCGCCGGGCCTGATGAAGTACGAGTGCAGCGAGTGCACCCGGCGTTCCACCGGGACGGTGCGGCCCGCGGCCACCAGGGCCTGGCCCGCCACCTGCCCGCCGAACACACGCAGGGGCGACTCCGCGGGCGAGACACCGCGGAAGATGTTCTCCTCGATGCGCTCCAGGTCGAGCAACGCGACCAGGTCGTCCACTGCGGATTGTCCGCTCAGGCCCGACGGGCTCGTAGCAGCGGCACGGGCGGCCTCAGTCACAGCGAAACTCTCCCTAACATCTCAGCAAGGCGACGGCCCCGCTCCTCCAGTATGAAGGAGCAGGGCCGGTGCCTTGCTGAGAGCCGGAGCACTAGGCGTGGTCGTCCTCGCCCAGGCGGTGCACCCGGATGAGGTTGGTGGACCCGATGGTGCCGGGAGGCGATCCGGCGACGACCACCATGAGGTCGCCGGCGGAGTAACGGCCAATCTCGATCATGGCCACGTCGACCTGGCGGACCATCTCGTCGGTGGACTCCACCTTCGGCACCAGGAACGTCTCGGTGCCCCACGTCAGCGACAGCTGCGAGCGGACGGAGGGCTCCGGCGTGAACGCCAGCAGCGGCAGGTGCGTGTGCAGGCGGGCCAGGCGGCGGACCGTGTCGCCGGACTGCGTGAACGCGACCAGGGCCTTGGCGTTGAGGCGCTCGCCGATGTCGCGGGCCGCGTACGAGATCACGCCGCGCTTGGTGCGCGGGACGTGGGTCAGCGGCGGCACGACGACCGACTCGGTCTCGACGGCCTCGATGATGCGGCCCATGGTCTGCACGGACTCGATGGCGTAGCGGCCGACCGAGGTCTCACCGGACAGCATCAGGGCGTCCGCGCCGTCGAGCACCGCGTTCGCGACGTCGGACGTCTCCGCGCGGGTCGGGCGGGAGTTGGTGATCATCGAGTCGAGCATCTGGGTCGCGACGATGACCGGCTTGGCGTTCTCGCGGGCGATCTGGATCGCGCGCTTCTGCACCAGCGGGACGTGCTCCAGCGGCAGCTCGACGCCCAGGTCACCGCGGGCGACCATGACGCCGTCGAAGGCGAGGACGATGGCCTCGAGGTTGTCCACTGCCTCCGGCTTCTCGATCTTCGCGATCACCGGGAGCCGCTTGCTGCCCGAGCGGTCCATGATCTGGTGGACCAGGTCGATGTCGGCGGGCGAGCGGACGAAGGACAGCGCGATGAAGTCCACGCCCAGCGAGAGCGCGAACTCCAGGTCCTCGATGTCCTTCTCCGACAGCGCCGGCACGGAGACGTCCATGCCGGGCAGCGAGAGGCCCTTGTTGTTGCTGACGGGTCCGCCCTCGGTCACCTCGCAGACGACGTCGGAACCTTCGACGTCGACCACCACGAGCGCGACCTTGCCGTCGTCCACGAGCATGCGGTCGCCGACCTTGGCGTCCTTCGCAAGCTCCTTGTACGTCGTCGACACGCGGTCGTGCGTGCCCTCGACGTCCTCGACGGTGATGCGGACGACGTCGCCGTTGTTCCAGTCCACCGGACCCGCGGCGAAACGACCGAGGCGGATCTTGGGGCCCTGGAGGTCGGCGAGAATGCCCACGGCGCGGCCGGACTCGTCGGCTGCCGCGCGGACCATGTCGTAAACCTGCTTGTGGTCGGCATGGCTGCCGTGGCTGAAGTTCATCCTGGCCACGTCCATACCGGCTGCTACCAGGTCACGGACCTTTTCCGGCGTGCCAGTGGCGGGACCGAGGGTACAGACGATCTTTGCGCGTCGACTCACGTGTAGAGAGAGTAGACCCCGTTCCTGGACCGATCCCGAACTACCACTCGGTAATGTTCTGACGATGGGTCGAGTACTTCCGTTCGTGATCGCGGCGTCGCTCAGCGTCGTCGTGTTGTTCACCCCCGAGTCAGGTGTGCCGAGCTCTCCGCCCGGCACGGACAAGGTGGTCCACACGGTGCTGTTCGCCATGCTCGCGTTCACCGGCCTGTACGCGAAAGTTCCTCACATTCTGCTCGGGCTGGTGGCCTACGCAGGCATTTCGGAGGTGCTCCAGCAGGTGATCACGCCGCTGCACCGCAGTGGCGACGTGCTGGACGCGCTGGTGGACGTGCTCGGGATCGGTCTCGGCTGGGCTATCGCCTCGGTTGTTCGCTCACGCCGACGTGGTCCTCGCACCACGCGTTGAACTCCTTGAGCTGCTTCCACGACTTGCGCACCCGGTCGAGGCAGCCCGGCTCGTGCAGCACGTCGTCCGGCTCCCAGACTTTGCGCACGTAGATCGACCGGTGCCGGAGCAGGTCGAGGTGCGGGTGGTCGTCGGCGAACCCGCGCGGCTTCGACTTCATCACGTCGCCGGCCAGCTGCCAGCCCTGCCCGAGCAGCCTGTCGACGATCCTGCGCAGCAGGACGCCGTGCGCGTCGACCGAGGCCCGGTAGCGGGCGAGCTGGTCGGACTGCATGTGGAACGAGCCGCCGCCGGTCATCAGGCCCTCGGGGCTGAGCTGCACGTAGTAGGCGCCGCCGCCGCGGCCCTTCTCGATCACGGCGCCGCAGTGGTCCTTGTACGGCGTCTTGTCCTTGGCGAACCGCACGTCACGGTACGGGCGGAAGATCTTGCCCTCGCCGAACTCCTTCTCCAGCGCGAGCATCAGTGCCTCCATCGGGGCCCGCACGTCGCGCAGGTAGGTCTCCTTGTTGTCGTCCCAGTACGCCTTCGAGTTGTCGAGGACCAGGCCGTCGTAGAAGTCAATGGCGTACTCGCCGAAACCGTCGAACGTCACCGAGTCAGCCTAGGCGGATCGCCCATGAGCGTGAAAATTCGTTTGAGAACACACAATCAGGCCATAATCCGGTGAATGCCCCGCCGCATCAACGCGCTCGCGACCTGGCTCCTCCGACTCGAGCCGGACGAGGTGGCCGCGATACTCGTGCACCGCCGTGACGTCGCCGACCGCTACATCCGGACGTTGAAGGACCTGGCGACGCAGCTGACCGACTCCGACTCGGTGCACGCGGCCGAGGACACGCTGGACCAGGGCGCGCTCGACGTGCTCGGCGCGATCGTGGCGCAGCACAACACCGGCACCGTCGACACGGTGTGCGCCGAGCTGCGGTGCTCGGCCGGCGACTTCGAGCGGGCGTTCGGTGAGCTGAAGCAACGGGCGCTGGCCTGGCCGGAAGGGCCGCGGCTGATCGCGGTGAACTCGGTCCGGGCGAACGGCGCGGCGGAGGGGCAGCTGACGTTGCGACCGAAGCCCCCCGGCAGGCGCAGGGCGTCCGAGATCTCGCCGATCGTCGCCGCCATGTCCACTGTGGACGGAGTGGCCCGGCTGCTGGCGCACTGCGAGCAGGACACGTTCGACGCCCGCTACACCGGTGGCGTCGCGACCGTCGAGATCCGGCGGGTCGCCAGGGCCCTGCGGGTCACGGACGGCGTGCTGCGGCTGTGGCTGGAGCTCGCGGCCGAGGCCCAGCTGCTGGGGGTGGAACGGTCGCGGCTGCTGCCGACCAAGCAGGGTGACGCGTGGCTCGGCTCGCAGCCGGGGCCGCGGCTCTCGGCGCTGGTCGCGGCGTGGCGGCGGATGGACTGGCGGCCGGAGCCGGACCTCGCGCGGGCGGCGTTGCGCGACTACACCGGTGCCGCCGGGCTGGCGCTGCGGAGCAGTGCGCTGGAGCGGTTCTCGGCGACCGAGGCCTTCACGAACACCGGTGAACTGGTCGAGGACCTGGCCTGGGAACGCCCCGCCGTGCACGACCTGCGGGCGACGGCGGCGGTGATCGGTGAGATGGAGTCGCTGGGCCTGGTGGCCGGTGGAGCGCTCACGCCGTTGGGGGTGGCGGTGCTGCACGACGGTGACGTCGACAGCGCGGCCGACGCGTTGATGCCGCCGGCGACGGAGAAGGCCGCGTTCCAGACGGACATGACCGCGGTCGTGAACGGGCTGCCGTCGCCGGAGCTGAGCGCGACGCTGAACCTGGTGGCGGATCTGGAGGACAACGACGCGGCACGCGTGTGGCGGCTGTCCGCCGGCTCGGTGCGGCGCGCGCTGGACTCGGGCCTGTCGGCAGACGAGGTGCTCGCGCGGCTGAACGCCGTGTCGGAGGCGCCGCTGCCGCAGGTGATCGAGTACCAGGTGCACGACGTGGCGCGGCGGCACGGGCAGCTCACGGTGACGGACGTGGCGAGCTGTGTGCGGGCCTCGGATCCCCTGCTGCTGCAGGAGATCGTGAAGTCGAAGCGGCTCGGCTCGCTGAAGCTGCGGTTCCTCGCGCCGACGGTGCTGGCGTCGGACCGGCCGATGGCCGAGACGCTCGCGGCGTTACGCCGGTGCGGGTACGCGCCGACCGGGCTGGACGCGGGCGAGAAGTCGGTGGTGGAGACCGTCGAACGGCTGCGGGCGCCGGCTCGGGGCGAGCGCCGCCAGGAGCGGTGGTGGCGCACCGAGATGAACGACCTGGAGCTGACCCAGCTCGCGGTCCGGCTGGTCGAGCAGGAACGGCCGAGCGCGGGGCGGGGCACCCCGCGGGCCAACGCGGCGCGGATGCTGCGCGACCAGAACGTCTTCCTGCGCGACGAAGAGGTGGTGCTGCTGTCGTCGGCGCTGGTCGACGGGAGCCGTGTGGAGATCAAGTACGCGAGCGGGCCGCGCCGGACCGAGACGCACGTGATCGTGCCGAGCAAGCACCTCGAAGGTGTGCTGAGCGCGGACTGCGAGGACGGCACGAGCCGGGAGTTCGACATCGGGCACGTCCGCAAGGTCGCGCTGCCGGAGTGAACAGCTGGTGAAGTCTCCTCGGGTCCGGTGATCACGTGCTGATACTGGAACGGTGGCCGACCCGTTTTCCGCCGGACTGCTGATGGTGCTCGAGACCGTGCTGGAGCGCGTGCTGATCGGTCTCTTCGACATCGTGCACAAGGGCGCCAAGGACAAGAAGCGCCGGCGCGAGCTGACCAGGCCGGGACCGCTGGTCGAACGGGTCAGTGCCGAGCTCGCGCGCGGTGAGCTGAGCACCGTCGAGGAACACGAGTGGCGGGCCGCGGTCGACGCGGTGCGGGAGTCCATCGAGGCGGCGCTGCCGTTGCGTCCCGAAGAGGCGCTGCGGGTCATGCTCACGCCCGAGTCGTTGCGCGCCCACGTGATGGCGAAGTCCGCGACGATCCGGCGGGCGGCGGGCCTGTCCGACCAGGCGACGGCGGTCTACGACGCGTTGCTGCTGCGGGTGTGCCTCGCGGTCGTGGAGCTGGTGTGGTCGCAGCCGGAGTACGCGCGGCGGCTCGCGGTCGAGATGTTCCGGATGGGCAGGGCGACCGCGGATGCCGTGGCACGGCTCGCGGACCAGCAGCAACTGGCGCTCACGGCGTCGCACCGGGACTTCGAGGACCGTTATGCCGAGCAGGTCGCGCACGCGCTGAGCGGGCTGGAGATGTTCGGGGTGTCGCGCGGCCGGGCGCCGCGGCGGCAGTCGTTCGAGACCTCGTACGTGTCGCTGGCGGTGGCGCGCGTCGGTGACACCGACGAGCTGACCGGGGCCGGACTGCCGGTGGCGGCGGCGCTCGCGGACACGCCCCGGGTGCTGATCCGGGGCGGTGCGGGCGCGGGCAAGACGACGTTCCTGCGCTGGCTCGCGATGAACGCCTTGGGCGAGACGCGGACCTCGGGCAACGAGTGGCTCGGACTGGTGCCGTTCTTCGTGCCGCTGCGGCAGTACACGACGCTGCCGAAGCCGGAGGAGTTCATCTCGCCGACGGCCTCGATGATCGAGGAGGAGAAGCCGTCCGGATGGGTCACCGCGCGACTCAGGGAGGGACGCGCGCTCGTCCTCGTCGACGGCGTGGACGAGCTGGTGTGGGAACGGCGGGCCGAGGCCCGGCGGTGGCTGGAGCAGCTCGTCAACGCCTATCCGCAGGCCCGGTACGCGATCACGACCCGGCCGGCCGCGGTGCCGGAGGACTGGCTGGAGGACCTGGACTTCGCCGCGTTCGACCTGTTGCCGTTGAGCGACAAGGGCGTGCGCGACTTCGTGGAGGCCTGGCACACCGCCGCCAGCGACGAGCCGGGGCTGACGCGGGACGCGCGGGTGTGGCTGACCGAGTGCGAGGCGCGGCTGGTGGCGACGCTGGCGAAACGGCCCGACCTGCGGCGGCTGGCGTCCAGTCCGTTGCTGGCGGGGCTGTTGTGCGCGTTGCACCAGGACCGGAACATGCACCTGCCACGCGACCGGCGGTCGCTGTACGAGGCCGCGCTCGACCTGCTGCTGGTGCGGTGGGACGAGGACCGCGGGCTCGCGCTGCCGTCGTTCTCCAAGGAGGAGCAACTCGTTCTGCTGCAACGGTTCGCGTACTCGCTGGTGCGCAACCGGGAGTTGATGGTGCCGCGCGAGGAGGCCGTGCACCGCCTCGGGAACGCGATGCGCGGGCTGCGGTCGCACGACATCGACCCGGACGAGGCGATGCAGCGGCTGCTCGAACGGGCCGGGCTGCTGCGGGAGGTGGCCTCGGAGCGCGTCCAGTTCGTGCACCGGACGTTCCGGGACTACCTGGCGGCCAAGGAGGTCGTGGACGCCGGTGACCTGAACCTGTTGGTGGACAGGGCACATCTGGACGAGTGGCACGACGTCGTGGTGATGGCGGTCGCGCACGCCCGTCCACGCGAACGGGCCCGCGTGCTGATGGACCTGCTGGCGGGCAACGACGACACGCGCAAGGACGAGCGCGGCCGGGACAAGCTGCGGCTGCTCGCGCTGGCGTGCCTCGACCAGGCCGACGTGATCGAACCGGAGACCGCACGAGCCCAGGTGACGGCCGCGGCCGCCTCGCTGATCCCGCCGAAGAGCTTCGCGCACGCCGACGCGTTGTCCGAGGCCGGGTCGTTCGTGGTCGATCTCCTGCCAGGACCCGAGGCATCCGAGGAAGCCGCGTACATCGTGCGGACGCTGGCCAACATCGGTGGCGAGGGCGCGTGGGAGCGGATCGCGGAGTTCGTCGCCGTGGACCACGCGATGGTCATCGACGAGCTGCTGCGGGCGTGGCGGAACACGCCGGACGCGGAGAGGTACGCCAGGTCCGTGCTGTCCAAAGTGGATTTCGGTGACCGGCGGGTGGACGTTCGCGGCTGGCACCGGATCCAGTTCATCATGCACCTGGAGAAGCTGCGGTACGTGCGGTGCATCGGCAACATCAACCCGCTCGACCCGTTGGGCGCCATGCCGTCGCTGCACCGGCTGGAACTGTGGCAGAACGAGGTCATGCGCGACCTGTCGCCGCTGGGCCTGTCGCGCTCCCTGAAGGAGCTGCACCTGAGCCGGTGCCGTCCGCTCGGCCGGATCGACCTGGCGCCGGTGAAGGACCTGGACGAGCTGCACCTGCACTTCAGCCGGGTCGATCTGGCGTCGCTGGAGGGCGGAACGCTCCGGCGGCTGCAGATCCGCGACTCGGCCACCGACGAGGGGCTGGACGCGCTGCCGGCGTTGCCCGCGTTGCGTGAGCTGGCGATCGACCACCGCCCGCCCTACCCGCTGGCGGGGCTGCAGCGGTGGCCGACCATCACGACGCTGGAGGTGTTCGGGCTGCCGGCGGCGGACGACCTGCGCGCGCTGCCGGCGTTGGAGCGCCTGGTGCTGCACCAGCCGGAGTCGTTGCCGCGCCTGGAAGAACTGCGTCAGGCCCTGCCCGGTCTGATCATCACCACCTGATGTCGGCGAGGCTGTCCAGCGGCTTGCGCTCGGTCTCGTCCAGCAGCTGCACCGACGCGGTGTCGGCGGCGTGCAGCTCGGCCGGGAAGGTGAGGCTCACGCGCTTCTCCAGCTCGGTCAGCGATACCTGGAACACCCGGAACTCGTCCAGGTCGAGGGCCTCGGCCAGGATGATGTTCTGGGTGAGCAGGAACGCGCTGCAGCGCAGCTCGCCGTCCACCACGAACGCGATCGCCTTGTAGAACTCGCGCGGGATCGCGACCCCGCGGAACACCCTGTCGTCGGCGTTGAAGACCGGGCCGCCGTAGACGCTGACCTTCAGGTCGTCGACGTCGACGTCCGCGAGCACCGCGTTCTCGAGCCGGCCCCAGAGGCCTTCCTTGGTGCTCTGGTTGAAGTCGTCCATCTGCGGCGTGATGTTCGTGAAGAAGAACGAGTCCCTGTTCGCCTTCTGCGCCTCGGTCTTCGGCCCCCAGCACAGGTCGGCGCGGCGGGCGAGGTGGCCGCGGTCGAGCCTGTTGCCGCGGTACAGCTCGTCGCCGGTCTGGAACTCGGCCGGGATGCGCTTGTCCTTGACGAACGGGATGTTGCTGCGGCTCAGCGCCTTCATCTCACCGCCGTCGATGTTCCACGCGACCCAGCTCGCGAACTTGCGGGACTTGCTCATCGCGAGCGAGAAGTGCGTGTAGTCGATCGTGGTCGAGCCGTCGAGCTCGACCGCGTCGGCCGCTCCCGGCTCGGTGAGGACGGGAATCCCGGCGGCGGTGCCGAGGAACTTCGCGTCGAAGCCTGCGCTGGTCATGTGTCGCCCCCTACTGGTTCATCTGCAGGGTCGACATCTCCCACAGAGCCGTTAGCCCGGTACACCCGAACGGCCCAGTGTTCATCAGCTCTTCCCGACGAGTTTCCCGTCCCCAGCGCAGAGGTGCCGCGACCCTGCGGCCGCGGCACCTTGTCCCTACCTGCCGACCAGGTCCACGGTCCTGCCCGCCCGCCGGGACTGGTCCACCCACTGGTCGATCGCCTGCCCGCAGGCCTGGTCGAGGTGCCGGACCCCGCTCAGGTCCATCCGGACGTGCTCCCGGTCCACGCGGTCGAGCTCGTCCAGCAGCACGGGCAACCGCAGGAACGTCGCGTTGCCGCGCAACGCCACGCCGTCCGGCGTCACGACGACCGACAGCCTGGACACGTCCCACGCCGTCTTGACGACCGCTGCCAGCAGGCCGGCCACGGTGCCGGTGAGCAGATCAGTACCCACGATGAGCCCTGCGGTGAGGACGAAGATGAAGCCCTCGGCCTTGTCCGTGCGCCACAACGCGACGACCTCGCCCAGCCCGAGCAGCTTCCACCCCGCGTGCACCAGAACCGCCGCCAGCACGGCGATCGGGATGAGCGTCAGCAACCCCGGCAGCAGCACCACGAACAGCAGCAGCCACACGCCGTGCAGCACCCTGGACGCCTTCGTCCGGGCTCCGGCCGACACGTTGGCCGAGCTGCGCACGATCACGGCCGTCATGGGCAACGCGCCGAGCAGGCCGCAGAGCGTGTTGCCCACGCCCTGCGCGACCAGTTCCTTGTTGTAGCGCGTGCGCGGCCCGTCGTGCATGCGGTCGACGGCGGCGGCGCTGAACATCGACTCGGCGGACGCGACGAGCGCGAACACGACCGCCGTGCCGATGATCCCGGTGTTCAGCAACGAGAAGTCGGGCAGGTGCACGTCCGACGACAACGTGCCGACGTTGATCCGGTCGACCGGCGAGGCGAACATCGCCGCCAGCCCGGTGCAGACGACCACGCCGACCAGGATGCCCGGTACGACGCGCATCGGGCTTCGCTGCCACAGCAGCATGATCAGCACGGTGAGCAGGCCGAGCGCCAGTGCGACCGGCGACACGACCAGGTGCCTGAGCTGACCGAGGATCAGCACCAGCCCGATGCCCGCGAGCATGCCCTGCACCACGGACGGGGAGATCGCGCGGAACCAGCGTCCGCACCTGGCTAAGCCCAGCGCCACCTGCAGCAGGCCGGCGCCGAGCACGATCACGCCCAGCGCCGCGATCCCGTGCCGGGAGACGGCGTCCGCCACCAACACCGTCAGACCGGCGGCCGGTCCGCTCACCTGCATCGTGCTGCCCGGCAGCAGGCCGACGACGATGCCACCGACCACGCCGGTCACGATGCCGAGTTCGGCCGGCACCCCGGACGCCACCGCCACGCCCACGCACAGCGGCAGCGCCACGAGGAACACGACGACCGATGCGCCGAGATCGGTCCAGTACTTCTTCATCACGTCGAAACCCCTACAGCGGAAGGAAAGCGTGCTCGGCACACGCGGAGACCTGGCCGGTCTCGATGTCGTAGAACCAGCCGTGGACGCGCAACTCCCCCGAGGCGACCTGGTCGGCCACGAACGGGTACGCCAGCAGGACGTCCAGCTGGGTGCGCACGTGGTCCTGTCCTTCCGCGCGCATCGCCGGGTCGGAGGACTTGCGCGCCCGCCCGGGACGCAGCCAGCCGCGCATGGCGGGCAGGTGATCGATGCCGCCGCCGTGCAACGCGCCGACCGCACCGCAGTGCGAGTGGCCACAGACGACGATCTCGCTGACGCCGAGTTGCAGCACGGCGAACTCGATCGTGGCCATCTCACTGGAGGGCGCGGCCAGCGAATAGGGCGGGATCACGTTGCCCGCGGTCCGGAGTTCGAACAACGAACCGGGCTCGGCACCCGTGATCGCGGCCGTCACGATGCGTGAATCGGCACACGTGATGAACATCGTGGTGGGTTGCTGGCCTGCGGCGAGCTTGCGGCCGAGCGCGCGGGAACGTGATGCGGCGTGTGCGCGGGCATGCTGAACAAAGCGATGGAAGTCCATGGGAGTCCCTCACTGCTAAGGAAGTGTTCGGTTGAATCGGGAAGTGGGGACCGATCAGTTACGGAACACCTGCAGTGCAGGGGGTGTTCGCCAGACCACTATTGGTTCGGCGTTGGACACGAGCGTGAGAACACCGGGAACGGCGCGCGGCGTGAATACCGTGAAGAAGGACGGAGCGGCCACGTTGGACGACCGGTCGACGGAGGTGACCAGCAGACGCAGGCGGCTCGTCTCGCGCTCCTCGCGCGGAGCTTCTTCCTTGGGGACAGAGGTCTTCGACTTCGGCGGCGGGGCGCCGACCGACACAGTGGACACGGCCGGGGTCAGCACGGCGCAGAGGGCGACGATGACAGCGAGAAGAACGCTGCGCATGCTCACACCCCCCGACCAAGTTGCTCTACAGCTACCAGTTTCGCCCAAACTGGACAACCTTCGCGATATACGAGACTGACTTTGCCCGCATCACACCCAAATTTCACCCGAAAGGGCTTCTGGTTCACGGAAACGTACGCATGCGCAGAGTGATCATCGCGCGTTGTAAATGTGCCGTTTAGTGGAAAACCGGCGACCGATCCCTGCCGGATCTGCACAATCGGTGACCGAATGCCAAAGGAGACCGTCGTGGCGAGGGTTTTCATCAGCCATGCGACCCAGAATGTGGTGATCGCGACACTGATCCGTGACTTGCTCGACCGTGACCACGAAAGTTTCCTGAAGTTCATCCCGACGACGGGATTCAGGTAGGTGAAGCGTCGCGTGAGCGTTTGCACCTCGAGTTGCGCGACCGCAGGCGCGCGGTCAGCCGGCTAGCGCGTGACGCCGAACTTCTCCTCCACCATCCGCCAGAACGCGGGCACGGCCTCGGCGACCGGGTGCTGCTCGATCACCCGGCGTCCCTGTCTGCGCTTCTTGCGGCCGTAGAAGGTCAGCACGAAGCAGCCGTCATCGACGGGTGCCATCGGTGACGGCGCGAGCACCTTGATCGTCTCGTAGTGCCCGTTCGGCGTGTCCAGCGACACCACGACGAGGTCGTGCATCGACGTTGTCACTCCCAGGCGGTCGGCCACGCCGCTGTCGAGCACGCTGGCGACGACGTCCCTCACGTACTGGTGCGAGGCGAAGCCGTCGTTCTCCCGGCGCAGCTCGTCGAACCACGCTGCCACCGCGTCCCAGGTCGTGCCGCCGAACTCGCCCTGGATCGACGCGAACGCGAGCGGAAACTCCTCCACGAACGCAGACCCTAGAGAAGGCGAACGCCCCGCGCGACGTCATTGTCGCGCGGGGCGTCATGCTGCTCTCCGCAGGTCGGACGCCGTTGTCAGACCACAGCGAGCGGAAGCTGGTTCGGGATGACCGGCGAAGGCAGGTTCGAGGAACCCGTGAGGAAACTGTCCACGGCGTTCGCCACGGACCGCCCCTCCGCGATCGCCCACACCACGAGGGAAGCGCCACGGTGGGCGTCCCCGCAGACGAACACGCCGGGCGCGGTCGTCTGCCAGTCGGAGCCGCACGAGATCGTGCCGCGCTGCGTCAGGGAGATGCCCAGGTCGTCGAGCAACCGCATGTGCTCGACGCCCTCGAAGCCGATCGCCAGCAGCACCATGTCCGCGGGCAGGACCTCGACCTCGTCGGTCAGCGGCACCACGCTGCGGCGGCCGGACGAGTCCTTCTCGACGCGTACCTGCTGCAGCTCGATGAAGCGCACGTGGCCGTCGTCGTCGCCCACGAAACGCTTGACCGCCACGGTGAAGCGGCGTTCGCCGGCCTCCTCGTGCGCGGGGTACGTGCGCAGGATGTGCGGCCACACCGGCCACGGCGAACGGTCGTCGTCGCGGACCGACGGGGGCATCGGGTACTGGTCGAGCTGCGTCACGGACAGCGCGCCCTCGCGGGTCGCGGTGCCGTAGCAGTCGGCGCCCGTGTCGCCGCCACCGATGACGATGACGTGCTTGCCCTCGGCCGAGTACGCGGACGGGCCGTCGCCTTCGACGGCGCGGTTCGCGGGGACCAGGTGGTCCATCGCGAGGTGCACGCCCTTGAGCTCACGTCCCGGAGTCGTCTTGTCGTCACGGCCGCGCAGCGCACCCACGGCGAGTACGACCGAGTCGAACTGGGCTCGCAGCTCCTCGACGGTGATGTCGACGCCGACCTCGCAGCCGGTGACGAACCTGGTGCCCTCGCGGCGAAGCTGCGACAGGCGGCGGTCGAGGATCTTCTTCTCCATCTTGAACTCGGGGATGCCGTACCGCAGCAGGCCACCGAGCCGGTCGTCCCGTTCGTACACCACGACCTCGTGGCCCGCGCGGGTCAGCTGCTGCGCGGCGGCGAGTCCGGCGGGGCCGGAACCGACGATCGCGACGCGCTTGCCGGAGGACACCGTCGCCTGGGCCGGCTGCACGTAGCCGTTCTCCCAGGACACGTCCGCGATGGTCTCCTCGACCCGCTTGATCGCGACGGCACCACCGGCGTCGTGCGAGATCGCCAGCACGCAGGCGGCCTCACACGGTGCCGGGCACAGACGACCCGTGAACTCCGGGAAGTTGTTGGTGGCGTGCAAGCGGTCCGAGGCGAGCTCCCAGTCGCCGCGGCGCACCAGGTCGTTCCACTCGGGGATCAGGTTCCCGAGTGGACAGCCCGCGGTTCCGCTGTGGCAGAAGGGAATGCCGCAGTCCATGCACCGCGTCGCCTGCGTGCGCACGGCGGCGTTGCGCTCGGGAGGTTCCTCGCGGAGGTAGACCTCGTTCCAGTCCTGCAGTCGATCCGGCTTCGGACGCTTCGGCGCGTCGGACCGGGTGTACTTCATGAATCCCTGTGGATCAGCCACGAGACGCCTCCATGACAGCCGCGTCAACGTCCCGGCCCTCGGCGCGGGCGAGGCGCATGGCCTCGAGAACGCGCTGGTAGTCACCGGGCATGACCTTCGTGAACGCACCGGCCCGACGGGTCCAGTCACCGAGCAGCGACGCGGCGACGGCAGAGCCCGTCGCCTTGTGGTGCTTGGTGACGGCGTCCTTGAGCCAACGCAGGTCCTCGGCGCTGAGGCGCTGCAGATTCACCATCTCCTGGTTCACCGACAGGGGATCCAGGTCGAGCACGTACGCGATGCCGCCGGACATGCCGGCCGCGACGTTCCGTCCGGTCGGCCCGAGCACCACGGCCCGGCCACCGGTCATGTATTCGAACGCGTGGTCGCCCACACCCTCCGCCACCAGCAATGCGCCGGAGTTGCGGACGCAGAAGCGTTCGCCGACCCGGCCGCGCAGGAAGATCTCACCGGACGTGGCGCCGTAGCCGATCACGTTGCCCGCGATCACCTGCTGCTCGGCGCGGAACGGCGCGTCGTCGTGCGGCCGGACGATGATCCGCCCGCCGGACAGGCCCTTGCCGACGTAGTCGTTCGCGTCGCCGACCATCTCCAGCGTGATGCCGCGCGGCAGGAACGCGCCGAGCGACTGGCCGGCCGACCCGGTCAGCTTGACCCGGATCGTGTCGTCCTCCAGGCCCTCGCCGCCGAAGCGGCGGGTGACCTCGGCGCCGAGCAGCGTGCCGACCGTGCGGTTGACGTTGCGGACGGGCAGTTCCAGGGTGACCTGGTGCGCGTCCTCCAGCGCCGCCTCGGCGAGCTGGATCAGCGTGCGGTCCAGTGCCTTGTCGAGGCCGTGGTCCTGGTCGCGGACCTTGCGCTTCGCCGTCGGGTACGGGGTCTGCGGCACCTCGAAGACCGGGGCCAGGTTCAGGCCTTCGGTCTTCCAGTGCTCGATCGCCTCGTCCTTGTCGAGCAGCTCCGCGTGACCGACGGCCTCGTCGATCGTGCGGAAGCCCAGCTCGGCGAGGATCTCCCGGGCCTCCTGCGCGATGAACTCGAAGAAGTTCACGACGTGGTCGGCCTGGCCGGTGTAGCGGGCGCGCAGGTCGGGGTTCTGCGTGGCGACGCCGACCGGGCACGTGTCCAGGTGGCAGACGCGCATCATCACGCAGCCCGCGACGATCAGCGGCGCCGTGGCGAAACCGAACTCCTCGGCACCGAGCAAAGCCGCGACCACGACGTCCCGGCCGGTGCGCATCGCGCCATCGACCTGGACGGTGATGCGGTCGCGCAAACCGTTGAGCAGCAACGTCTGCTGGGTCTCGGCAAGACCGATCTCCCAGGGCGTGCCGGCGTGCTTGAGCGAGTTCATCGGCGAAGCGCCGGTGCCGCCGTCGTAGCCGGAGATCAGCACGACGTCCGCGTGCGCCTTGGCGACACCCGCCGCGACCGTGCCCACGCCGATCGACGAGACGAGCTTCACGTGAACCCGTGCCTGCTCGTTCGCGTTCTTCAGATCGTGGATGAGTTGCGCCAGATCCTCGATCGAGTAGATGTCGTGGTGCGGCGGCGGCGAGATCAGGCCGACACCCGGCGTGGAGTGCCGGGTGCGCGCGATCCACGGGTAGACCTTGAAGCCGGGCAGCTGGCCACCCTCGCCGGGCTTCGCGCCCTGAGCCATCTTGATCTGGATGTCCGTGGCGTTCACGAGGTACTCGCTCGTGACGCCGAACCGTCCACTCGCGACCTGCTTGACCGCGGAACGACGCTCCGGGTCGTACAGGCGCTCCCTGTCTTCACCGCCCTCGCCACTGTTGGACCGGCCACCGAGCCGGTTCATCGCGATGGCAAGGGTTTCGTGCGCCTCGGCCGAGATCGAGCCGTACGACATGGCGCCGGTGTTGAAGCGCTTGACGATCGAGCTCACGGGCTCGACCTCGTCGATCGGGATCGGCGTGCGGCCCTCGTTACGGAACTTGAACAGCCCGCGCAACGTGCCGCCCTGCCGGGAGATGCGCTCGACCTCCGCCGTGTACTGGCGGAAGACATCTTCCTTGCGCGTCTTCGTGGCGTGCTGCAACAGGAACACCGTCTCCGGCGTGAACAGGTGCAGCTCGCCCTCACGGCGGTACGAGTACTCGCCTCCGACATCGAGCCTGCGGTGCGCGCGGTCGGTCGGGTTGTCCGGGTACGCGCGGCGGTGGCGCAGCGCCACCTCCTCGGCGAGCACCTCCAGGCCGGCGCCGCCGAGCTTCGACTGCGTGCCGGTGAAGTACTCGTCCAGCAGGTCGTTCGACAGGCCGACCGCCTCGAAGATCTGCGCCGCGGTGTAGGCGCCGACGGTCGAGATGCCCATCTTCGACATGATCTTCAGGACGCCCTTGACGAGCGCCTTGACGTAGTTGCGCACGGCCTTGTGCGCGCGCACGCCGGTGATGGCGCCCTGATTGATCAGGTCCTCAATCGTCTCGAACGCGAGGTACGGGTTCACCGCGGCGGCGCCGTAGCTCAGCAGCGCGGCGACGTGGTGGACCTCGCGGCAGTCACCGGACTCGACGACGAGCGCGACGCGCAGGCGTTCCTTGGTGCGCACCAGGTGGTGGTGCACCGAGGAGACGAGCAGCAGCGACGGGATCGGCGCCATGCGGTGGTCCGAGTCGCGGTCGGACAGCACCAGCGTCCGGGCGCCGTTCGCGATGGCCTCCGACGCCTCGCGACGCACGCGCTCGATCGCGGCGGCGAGCGCCTCGCCGCCACCGTCCACCTCGTACAGTCCGGAGAGGACGGTGCAGGCGAAGCCCGGCAGGTCGCCGTCGTCGTTGATGTGGATGAGCTTGGCGAGCTCGTCGTTGTCGATGACCGGGTAGTCGAGCGTCACGTGGCGGCACGAGACGGGGCCGGGGTCGAGCAGGTTCTGCTCGGGGCCCATCACGCGCTTGACGGACGTGACGATCTCTTCGCGGATCGCGTCCAGCGGCGGGTTCGTGACCTGCGCGAAGTTCTGCACGAAGTAGTCGTAGAGCAGCCGGGAGCGCTGGCTGAGCGCCGCGACCGGGGTGTCCGTGCCCATCGAGGCCAGCGGCTCCATACCCATGATCGACATGGGCGTGAGCAGGATCCGCAGCTCCTCCTCGGTGTAGCCGAAGGTGAGCTGGCGGCGCACGACGGACTCGTGGCTCTGCACCACGTGCTCGCGGTCCGACAGGTCGGCGAGGTCGAGCAGGCCGGCGTGCAGCCACTCGTCGTAGGGCGAGTCCGAGGCCAGCGACGACTTGAACTCGTCGTCGTCGATGATGCGGCCCTGCGTGGTGTCCACCAGGAACATGCGGCCGGGCTGCAGGCGACCCTTCGCGACGACCTGGTCGGACGGCACGTCGAGCACACCGGTCTCGGAGGCCAGCACGACCCGGCCGTCGGCGGTCTGCCACCAGCGGGCGGGGCGCAGTCCGTTGCGGTCGAGCACCGCGCCGACGAGCTCGCCGTCGGTGAACGTGACACAGGCCGGACCGTCCCACGGCTCCATCAGCGACGCGTGGAACTGGTAGAACGCGCGGCGCTTCGGGTCCATCGTGGCGTGGTTCTCCCACGCCTCCGGGATCATCATCAGCACCGCGTGCGGAAGGCTGCGGCCGCCGAGGTGCAGCAGCTCCAGCACCTCGTCGAACGACGCCGAGTCTGAGCCGTCCGGGTTGCAGATCGGGAACAGCCGGGCGAGGTCGCCCGGGATGAGTTCGCTGTCCAGCAACGCCTCGCGGGCACGCATGCGGTTGCGGTTGCCGCGGACGGTGTTGATCTCACCGTTGTGCGCGACGAACCGGAACGGGTGCGCGAGCGGCCACGAGGGGAAGGTGTTCGTGGAGAAACGACTGTGCACCAACGCGATCGCCGAGTAGAGGCGCTCGTCGTGCAGGTCGGGGAAGAACGCCGGCAGCTGCTCGGTCGTCAGCATTCCCTTGTAGACGATCGTGCGCGCCGACAGGGAAGGGAAGTAGACGCTGCCCTCGTGCTCGACCCGCTTGCGCAGGCAGAAGGCCAGGCGGTCCAGGCCGATCCCGGCCTCGTCGCGCGTGCCCTTCACGAAGAGCTGCGCGAAGTGCGGCGCCACCGACATCGCGGTCGGGCCGACGTTCGCCTTCTCCGGGTCGACCGGGACGTCGCGCCAGCCGAGAACGACGAGGTTCTCCTCTTCCGCGATGCGCTCGATCTCCTGCATCGCGGTAGCGCGTTCTTCGGAGTCAAACGGCAGGAAAGCGATTCCCGCCGCGTACCGGTCGCGTTCCGGGAGCTCGAACTCGACCACAGCACGCAGGAACTCGTCCGGCAGCTGCAAAAGAATGCCAGCACCGTCGCCCGACGTGGGCTCGGCGCCGGCGGCGCCTCGGTGCTCCAGGTTCGCCAGCGCCGTCAGGGCATCACTCACGATGCCGTGCGAACGCCTGCCCTGGATGTCGGCCACCATGGCGACGCCGCACGCGTCGCGCTCATCAGCCGGGTCGTAGAGACCCTGGGGGCCGGGGATGGCGGAGAAGATCACTGCGCAGACCTCCTTCGTCGTCCTCGCTAAAGAACAAAGTCCTCGTGCTCAGACCTCGAACCAACAGGTGGGAGCACGGGACGACGATGGCCCGCGTGTTGACGCGACTTTAACAGCCGCGAAACCCAGGGACACCCGCCAATGGGTGATCTAGGTCATGGAACTGTAACGATTCCCGGCTGGAGAACGACATTGCGTCCAACGTCGGCGTTCGTTACAGCCGGGTAAGCGTAACCGAACGTTCAACTCCGGCCAGCGCGATGAGAGTTGCGTGACATTCCCGGTTTGCCAGTGGATGAGCTGGGTACGGAGACGTTCTGGCTGGTCAGCCGCCTGCCGTCTCAGTTAGCGGACGCTCACGTCACCGGAACCCGATTGCCCGCGCACCGTCCATTCAGGCAAATCGCGATTGTTCCCCACCAAACGAGACCGAGGCCCCGTTCACCCCGCGCCGCATGCGGGGAGAGCGGGACCTCGGCATACATGGAGGTCTGAGGTCACATGGCTGGAGGCGGGAAGAGTCGCCTCCAGCCACGGACGCCTCAGTGAGCCGCGACCGGCTCCCTGCCGGACTCCGCGTGCTCCTTCTCCAGCAGGTCGTCCACGTCGACCAGGTCCGGGTTGTCGAGCACCTCGTTCAGGCGGTCCTTGTCGAGGGCCTTCTGCCAGGCGGCGACGACCAGGGAACCCACACCGTTGCCGATCAGGTTGGTGATGGCGCGGGCCTCGGACATGAAGCGGTCGATGCCGACGATCAACGCGATGCCGACCGCGGGAATGGCCGAGTGCGCCTCGAACGCCTGCAGCGAGGCGGCCAGGGTGACGAGGCCGGCGCCGGTGACGCCCGCGGCGCCCTTCGACGCGATCAGCATGAACAGCAGCAGGCCGATCTGGACACCGATCGACACGTCGTGGCCGGTGGCCTGGGCGATGAAGATCGCCCCCATGGTCAGGTAGATGCAGGTGCCGTCGAGGTTGAACGAGTACCCGGTCGGAATGGTGAGGCCGACGACCGACTTCTGCGCGCCCGCCGCCTCCAGCTTGATCATCATGCGCGGCAGCACCGACTCGCTGGACGAGGTGCCGAGCACGATCAGGATCTCGTCCTTGATGTAGCGCAGGAACTTCAACAGGCTGAAACCCGCGATCCGTGCCACGACGCCGAGCACCACGACGACGAACAGGATGCAGGTGGCGTAGAAGGACCCCATCAGCCACAGCAGCTTGCCGAGGATGCCGCCACCGAACTTGCCGACCGTGTAGGCGATGCCGCCGAACGCGCCGATCGGGGCCGCGTACATGACGATCTTGATGATGCCGAACATCACCTTGGAGAGGGTCTCCATCGCGGAGACGACCTTGGCACCGCGTTCGCCCATGCCCGCCACGGCGACGGCAACGAGGATCGCGATGACGAGGACCTGGATCAGCTGTCCGTCCGTGAACGCGCTGACGAACGACTTGGGCACCAGGCTCAGGATGAAGCCGGTGACACCGGTTTCCGCGGTGGTCGCGGACTTCAGCGTGTCCTGGGCCGCGGCCTCGTTCAGCGCGATCTCACCTCCGTGGTGACCCGGCTGCACGATGTTGACGACGACGAGGCCGATCGCCAGTGCGAGCGCGGTCATCGCGGTGAAGTAGAGGATCGTGCGGAGTGCGAGGCCGCCTGCCTTGGCGAGGTTGCCGAGGCCCGCGATGCCCACGATGATCGTCGCGAAGATGGTCGGCGCGATGACGACCTTCACGAGGTTCACGAACAGGTCGGCGAGCCACTTCATCTCGGACGCCTGTTTGGGGAACAGGAAGCCGACGGCAGCGCCCAGCACGATGGAGACCAGCACCCAGAAGTAGAGGTGCTTGTAGATCGGTTTGCGCCCTGTGGTCGTGGTGGCCACTGTTCCTCCTTGAACTACGTGTTGGGAGAGAGAGTGAGCCGCGCCACCAGGCCCGACAAGCCGACCAGAGGAAACTTCAGACAGCCCTGACGTAACAGCTAGGCTTCGTCGGTGTCGCTCAGCCGTCGCACGCTTCTGCTAGGGGCCGGACTGGCTCTCGCCGGGTGCACCCCGCGCAGGGTCGAGGCACCCGCTGAACTGGTGCTCGCGACCGGTCCTGACGGCGCGGTGTTCCGCGAGGTCGGAGGGGCTCTGGCGGCCGCGCTGGCGGAGCAGTTGCCCGGTACGAGGGTCACCGCGATCCCGACCGCCGCGTCGGTGGAGAACCTCCAGTTGTTGCGATCGGGTGAAGCCCAGCTCGCGCTGTCCTCTTTGGACCCGATCGACGTCCCGCAGAGCGTCCGCGCGGTCGGCCGGCTCTACGACAGCTTCATGCAGATCGCGGTCCCGGCGGCGTCGCCGATCCACACCTTCGGCGATCTGGCCGGCAAGCGGATCTCGTTGGGCCCCATCGGTTCCGGCACGGAGTTCACCGCCGAGCGGATGCTGGAGTTCTTCGGCCTGTCCGCAATGGACGAACGCATGGCGCACGCCGAGGCGTCCCGGCGCGTCGCGAACGGGTCACTGGACGCGATGCTGGCGCTGACCGGCATCCCGACGCCCGCGATCACCGATCTGCAGGGCAACGTGCGGCTGGTCGACATCCCGCTGGAGGCGGTCAGGCTCGCCGAGAAGTACAAGGGCCCCTACATCCCGGCGACGATCCCCAGCACCACCTACGAGGACGTGCCGGCGAACCAGACGTTCGCGGTGCCGAACCTGTTGCTGGCGCGCGAGTCGCTGAGCGCGGACGTCGTGGAGGTCGTGACGCGCACGGTGTTCACCGAGACCGCGCGGATCGTGGAGGGCCACCCGGAGGCGTCGCGGATCAACGTCCGCACCGGCATCGCGACCGGCCTCGTGCCGCTGCACGACGGCGCTATGCGCTGGTTCCGTTCCGTGAAGCGCTGAGGGCGACCTTCACGTCCAGTCCCGGGTCCGCGTCGTGCAGGGTGAGCGTGCCGCCTGCCGATTCGATCAGCTCGGCGCAGATCGCGAGCCCCATCCCGGTGCCCGCGATGTTCTGGTGCTTGGTCGCGCGCCAGAACCGTTGCAGCGCGAGCTCGCGTTCCTCGGCGCTCAGGCCGTCGCCGTTGTCGACGACGTGCAGCTCACCGTGCTTGCCGGTGATCGTGATCTCGGTGGCGTTGGCGAGCCGGATGGCGTTGCTGACGAGCTCGTCGAGCACGCTGCCGAGGCCGCCGGGCGGTTCCTGCATGGTGAGGCCCGCCGGCACGTCGATCTTCAGCGTGACACCGGACCGGCTCGCGAGCGCCTGCCAGGCCGCCCGGTGCGTCGTGAGCAGCTGGTCGATCTCGACGGGCTCGGTCTGCCGCGCGCTGTCGAGCCGGGTCGCGGCGAGCAGCGTGTCGAGCACGCGCCCCATCTCCTCGGCCTCCTCGACCGCGATCTGGTGCGCTTCCCGCGCGAGGTCGCCGTCCACGTGCGGTTCGAGGTTGTCCACGGCGAGCCGGAGACTCGCCAGCGGGTTCCGCAGCTGGTGCGACGCGTCGGCCACGAACGCCTTCTGCCTGTTCAGAGCCTTGCCGACGACGTCGACCATGGTGTTGAAGCTGCGCGCGAGCCTGCGGAGCTCCTGCGGCCCGCCGACCTCGTCCGCCCGCACGTCCAGGTTGCCCGCGGCCACGGCGGCGGTGGCCTCGTCGAGCCTGCCGACCGGCCTGAGCACCCACCGCGACATGGGCCAGGCGGCGGCGACCACGGCCAGCATCGGCGCGAGCCCGGCCAGCGCCATCAACCCCCACTGCCGCAACACCTCGGTCCGCAGGCCCCGCGTCTGCGAGATGGTGACGACCGCGGCCACCACCTCGCTGTCCCGCCCGACCGGCTCGACGACGACCATCGGCCCGGTGCGCCACGGCCAGCCCGTGTACTCCGGCTCGGGCCGCACACCGCCGTTCAGTGCCGTGTTCAGCGACTTCGTGACCTCGCGGTCGCTGCTGGGGTCGAACCCCTGCCGTGACGCCAGCAGGATCCGCTTGTCGGCGCTGACCAGCGCGACCGGGATGTCGTAGAGGTTGTCGTAGCGCTGGATCTCCTGGCTCAGCGCCTCCAGCCGGTCCGACTGCAACGCGCTCTCGCCGAGCGCCGCGAACCTGCTCGCGTCGCTGAGGCGGTCGAGGTAGGTCGTCTGGGTCTCACGCTGCACGACCGCGGACGCCAAGGGGATGCCGAGCGCCGCGACCAGGGCGACGAGCAGCGGAACGGTGATGACGAGCAGTCGGCGGAGCATCGGTGGTGATTGTTCCGCAACAGCCTGTGGATGTCTCTCGGACACTCGTCACGCGGCGAGCCGGTAGCCCACTCCCCTGACCGTCTCGATCTTGACGTGGCCGCCGAGCTTGCCGCGCAACGCCGCGATGTGCGTGTCCAGCGTCCGCGACGGCGCCTCCCAGTGCGCCTGCCACACCTGGTCCACGATGAAGTCGCGGCTCACCACCTCGCCCTTGCGGGTCGCGAGGAGCGCGAGGAGGTCGAATTCCTTGCGCGTCAGCGAGAGCGGCTCACCGTCCACTGTGGCGATCCGCGTCGAGGCGATGATCCGCAGTGGACCGATCTGGATCGGCCCCTCGGCCTCCGGCTCCGCGCGGTGCGTACGCGTCCTCCTGAGGACGGCCTCGATCCGGGCGAGGAGCTCGGACGTGCCGAACGGCTTCACCACGTAGTCGTCGGCCCCGGCCCGCAGGCCGAGCACGCGTTCACGTTCCTCGCCGCGCGCGGTCACCGTGATGACGGCGGTGCCCGGCCGGTGCCGCAACTCGCGCAGCACGTCCAGGCCGTCGCCGTCGGGCAGGCCGAGGTCGAGCAGCACCACGTCGGCGGGCGCGGCACGCAGCGCGTCGGCGGCCGTGGCCACCCGATGCACCTCGTAGCCCGCGTGCCGCAGCGCGGTCAGCAGGCCTCGGGCCACCCGGTCGTCATCCTCGACGACGAGCACGCGCACAGATCACTCCGGTTTGACGGATTCCGGGGAGTTCTTCTTGTCCTTCTCGGCGGCGTCGTCCTCGCTGTCCCCGGCGACGCCCGTGTCCTCAACGGCTTCCGCTTCGGCCGCTTCCGCCGTCTCTGCCACGGGATCTCCGCCGGTGCCGCGCAGCGCAGCGACGTCCTCACGCTCACCGCGGGACTTGGCGATGATGAAGTACGCGACCGCGCCGATGAACACGATCGCCGACACGAACACGTTCACGCGCGTGCCGAAGATCAGCGTCGCCTCGTCGGTGCGCATGAGCTCGATCCAGAACCGGCCGGCCGTGTAGCCCGCGACGTAGAGCGCGAAGACCCGGCCGTGGCCCAGCCGGAACTTCCGGTCGGCCCACACGATCAGCAGCGCGACACCGAGGCTCCACAACATTTCGTAGAGGAACGTCGGGTGCACGACCTGGATCGGCGTGTGGTCGATGGCGACGCCCGCCAGCGCGTCCTCGCGCCCATCGGGCGTGACGCGGCGATAGATCTCAAGCCCCCACGGCAACGTCGTGTCGCCGCCGTAGAGCTCCTGGTTGAAGTAGTTGCCGAGCCGCCCGATGGCCTGCGCGACGAGGATGCCGGGCGCGAGCGCGTCCGCCATCGCCGGCAGCGGAATGCCCCTGCGGCGGCACGCGATCCAGGCACCGACGGCACCGAGCGCGATGGCACCCCAGATACCGAGGCCACCGTTCCAGATCTCCAGCGCCTCGAGCGGGTTCTTGCCCGGCCCGAAGTACTTCTGGTAGTCGGTGATGACGTGGTACAGCCGCCCGCCGACGAGGCCGAACGGCACCGCCCACACGGCGATGTCCGTGACCTCGCCCTTGATGCCGCCGCGGGCGACCCAGCGGCGCTCACCCCACCAGATGGCGGTGACGATGCCGGCGATGATGCACAGCGCATAGGCCCTGATGGGGAGCGGACCGAGGTACCAAACACCGCGGTCGGGACTCGGGATCGTGGCCAGAAGGGCGTCCAACACGGCGCCCACCGTACCGGTCGGCCTGTGAGCGTCCCGTGGGGGCGCACGATCGTTATCGAGCCCGAACCCTGTCGGTGCCGATCACTAGAATAGAAATTGGGGGTACCCGGCCTGGCGCGTGTGTGTGGTAGCTGCGCATAGGCGCGTTGGGCTCGCCTTCCGGGACGCCGGGCTGTGCACCTGAGATCCGCTCGTCGGACGGCGGAACGGTGCCCGTTCATCCACCTTCGACCGCCTGTCCAGCGGGGCCGAACTCGCGATCCCGGGTAGTGATCGCGGAGACCAGGCTGGGGACGCTTCCCCGATCCGGGGCTTTCTGCTTCGCCCACCGCGGAGTTCGAGCGCCGCGTCTACTCCGCAGGCCACTGTGATCACTGCCGCTCGCGGCCTGCCCGCCGCTGGCCCCGATCCTCGGGTGCTCGTGATCGCTGAACCGCGATACTCGGACGCGGTCTGGGCGGACTCCCGAAAGGTCGGACATGACGGTCCTGGTGGTCGGCGGCGGTATCGGCGGGCTGGCGACGGCGCTCGGGCTCGCGCGGGCCGGGGTGCGGGTGACGGTGCTCGAGGCCGCGGCGGCGTTCGAGGAGATCGGCGCCGGCATCCAGGTCGGGCCCAACGGGTTCCGCATGCTCGACGCGCTGGGCGTGGGCGCCGCGGTGCGGGCTCGGGCCGTGCACGTGGACGAGTTGCGATTGCGGTGCGGGGTGTCCGGGCGACAGATCGCCGGGTTGCCGATCGACGCGGGCTTTCGGGAGCGGTTCGGCACCTATGCGGTGGTGCACCGCAACGACGTGCTCGGCCCGTTGCTCGACGCCTGCCGGCACGACAAGCGGATCAACCTCCGGGTGAGCAGTGGCGTCGAGGCCTACGCGCAGGACGCTGACGGGGTCACTGCGGTGCTGCGGTCGGGCGACCTCGTGCACGGGGAGGCACTGATCGGCGCGGACGGGCTGCGGTCGGCGGTGCGGCGGCAACTCGTGGGCGACGGGGATCCGCAGGTGTCCGGGCACACGACGTTCCGCGCGGTCATTCCCTCGCGGAACGTGCCGCAGTCGTTGAAGGAGAACGTCGTCACGCTGTGGGCGGGACCGCGCTACCACGTCGTTTGGTACGTGATCGCCGGCGGACGGTACGTGAACCTCGTGGCCACCGCGGACAACGCGGCAACGGAGCCCATGAACGGCAAGCCCGTCGAGCACGCCGAGGTGATGCAGCACTTCACGCCGGTGTGCGACGACGCGACTCGGATCATGGGACTCGCCGACGAGTGGCGCACGTGGGTGCTGTGCGACCGCAGGCCGATCACGAACTGGCAGGACTCACGCGTCGTGCTGCTCGGAGATGCCGCCCATCCCGTGCTGCAGTACGCCGCGCAGGGCGCCTGTCAGGCGTTGGAGGACGCCGTCTGCCTCTCCTCCGTGTTCGATCCTCAGGACGTGGCCGGCTCTTTTGCTCGGTACGTGACGCTCCGCTCGGAGCGGACCGCGCGCGTCCACCACGCCTCGAGGTCGATGGGGCGGGAGGTCTATCACCCAGCCGGCGGTGCGGCTGCGGCCCGTGACGCGATGTTCGCCTCGTGGACCGTCGCCGACCTGCACGAACGGCTGGAGTGGCTCTACGGCTAGGAGGGCAGCTCGATCGTGACCGGGAACGGCCGGTCGAACGTCAGCACCCCGGCCTTACTGCGCGCGATCTCGACGTACTCACCTTCTTCGTTGAGTTCGAGCAGCGTCGCCTCGACAACCTTCTTCGACGGGTCGATGATCAAGTAGTAGGGAACTGCGGCTTCCGCATACACATGACGCTTGAGCACCAGGTCGTTCATTCGCGTGCTCTTGGAGAGCACCTCGCCTGCCAGCACAAGGTTCGACACCGGGAACGTGATGTCTGCATCACATGGCTTCACCACTGTGAAGTCCGGGATCAGCAAGCGGCCGGTCGACAGCGAGACGTTGAGCTCGACAGTCGCCTCGAACTGCGCCGGACATGCACGATCCAGCGCAACGAACACTTTGCCCACTAGCCGCTGGTGCCGGTAACTCCCCAACGGGCTCACGAGAAGCATCCCGTCGACGAGTTCGATGCGTTGACTGTGATCTTCCGGCAATGCGAGGACGTCTTTGAGCGTCCAAGGCCCTTCATGGTTGGGCAGCAGGAAATCGGGCTGAACTTCGGCTGGCGCCGCCACTGGGCATCACCTCCGTTGACCGCCTGCGTACCACCAGTGTGGCACGTCGAGCGGATGGCTGGCTTGTGCATGAACCCAACGATCGCAGCTCAGACCGACAGCCAACGGGGTTTTGACCCCAATCGACCCAGGATTCACTCGATCAGGTGTTCGAATCCATGTCATGCTCTTGGAGGAACGTCAAAGGCTCCGAAAGGAGGCAAGGCTCCCGACAACTTCATACCCGCCATCCCGACAACCACTCGATGGCGAGCACAGCGTTCAACCAATTCAAGCAGTTCCGCGCCACCCGACAACCAAAAGGTGAAGCCGCCGCTGCAGAGGCGGCTTCTCAAGCAGCGCAAAGCAAAACCGCCCGGCCGGCAGGCCGAGCGGCTTCACGGAGCAAAGGAGGTTCAGACGGGAGCGACAGCCGATCGCACACCCTGGGCGAGGTCAGCGGCCAGCGCGCGCACCGCGGCGTCGCTCTCACCTGCGGCCGTCACGAACGCCGACCCGACGATGACGCCGTCCGCGAACCCGGCGATCTCGGCGGCCTGTGCACCGGACCGCACACCCAGCCCGACACCGACGGGCAGCGTGGTGTGCTCGCGGACCCGCGCGACGAGAGCGGGAGCGGCGGACGACACGACGTCACGGGCGCCCGTGACGCCCATGACCGCGGTGGCGTAGAGGAAACCGGACGAGGCACGCGCGGTCATCGCGATGCGCTCCTCGGTCGACGACGGCGCCACCAGGAAGGTGCGGTCGAGGCCGTGCGCGGCCGAAGCCGCCATCCAGTCCTCGGCCTCGTCCGGCACGAGGTCGGGCGTGATGATGCCGAGCCCACCGGCGGCGGCGAGGTCACGCGCGAACGCGTCGACGCCATAACGCAGCACCGGGTTCCAGTACGTCATCACGACCGCACGCCCACCGGCGTCGGCAACGGCAGCTACCACGTCGAACAGGTCCCGCACGCGGAAGCCCGCGGACAGCGCCTGCTCGGCGGCGGCCTGGATCGTCGGGCCGTCCATCACCGGGTCGGAGAACGGCAGGCCGACCTCGACCAGATCGCACCCTGACTCGATCATCGAACGGAGGTGGTCCTTGGAACCCTCGACCGTGGGGAAACCCGCGGGCAGGTAGCCGATCAGCGCGGCACGCGACTCGGCCCGCGCGGTGGCGAACACGTCAGACAACGACATCAGGCCTGTCCCCCGTCAGCGAGGCCGAAGTACTTCACGGCCGTGTCCATGTCCTTGTCACCGCGGCCGGAGAGGTTCACGACCAGGAGTCCGTCCGGTCCCAGCGACGGTCCGAGCTTCAGCGCGCCCGCGAGCGCGTGTGAGGACTCGATCGCCGGGATGATGCCCTCGGTGCGCGAGAGCAGGGCGAACGCCTCCATGGCCTCGGCGTCGGTGACCGGGAAGTACTCGGCGCGGCCGATGTCCTTCAGGTGCGAGTGCTCGGGACCCACGCCGGGGTAGTCGAGGCCGGCGGAGATCGAGTGCGCCTCGGTGATCTGGCCGTCCTCGTCCTGCATGACGTACGACATCGCGCCGTGCAGGGAACCGGGCGTGCCCGCCGTCAGCGTCGCGCCGTGGCTGCCGCTGTCCAGGCCGGAGCCGCCGGGCTCGACGCCGACCAGGCGGACGTCCGTGTCGTCGATGAAGCCGTGGAAGATGCCGATCGCGTTCGAGCCGCCGCCGACACAGGCGACGACGGCGTCGGGCAGGCGCCCGGCCTTCTCGAGGATCTGCTCGCGCGCCTCGATGCCGATGATCCGGTGGAAGTCGCGGACCAGCAGCGGGAACGGGTGCGGGCCCGCGGCGGTGCCGAGCAGGTAGTGCGTGTCGTCGACGTTGGCGACCCAGTCGCGCAACGCCTCGTTGATCGCGTCCTTCAGGGTGCGCGACCCGGACTTCACCGGGATGACCTCGGCGCCCAGCAGACGCATGCGGGCGACGTTGAGCGACTGGCGCTCGGTGTCGACCTCGCCCATGTAGACGACGCAGTCGAGACCGAGGAGCGCGCACGCGGTCGCCGTCGCCACGCCGTGCTGGCCGGCGCCGGTCTCCGCGATCACGCGCTGCTTGCCCATGCGCTTGGTCAGCAACGCCTGGCCGAGCACGTTGTTGATCTTGTGGGAACCCGTGTGGTTGAGGTCCTCACGCTTGAGCCACACCCGCGTACCGGCGTGCTCCGCGAACTTCGGGGCCTCGGTCAGCAGCGACGGACGGCCCGCGAAGTCCCTCAGGAGGCGCTTGAACTCGTTCACGAACTCCGGGTCGAGCCGCGCCTTGTCGTACTCGGCGGCCAACTCGTCCACCGCGGCGATCAGGGCCTCCGGGACGAACCGGCCGCCCCACGGGCCGAAGTGGCCACGCGCGTCGGGATCATGCGGTGTGGGCGTGAACTGGCCCATCGGGTAACTCCTCTGGCGCTTGGATCAACCGTGCCCTACCGGCTGGGCCGGGGGCACGCGGGGTGTGAGCCCGCGGTCACGAGCTTGTTCACGGCGGCCTTGGGGTCTCCGCTGGTCACCAGGCTTTCGCCGACGAGCACCGCGTCGGCACCCGCGCCGGCGTACGACATCAGGTCGCCGGGCCCGGTCACACCAGACTCGGCGATCTTGATCGTCTCGAAGGGTAGACCCGGAGCGATCCTGCCGAAAACGTCTTTGTCGACCTCCAACGTGTGGAGGTTGCGCGCGTTCACGCCGATGACCGACGAACCCGCCTCCAGCGCGCGGTCGGCCTCCTCGGCCGTGTGCACCTCGACGAGCGCCGTCATGCCGAGCGACTCGACGCGGTCGAGCAGCGACACGAGCGCGTTCTGCTCCAGCGCGGCCACGATCAGCAGCACCACGTCCGCACCGTGCATGCGCGCCTCGTGCACCTGGTACGGCGACACGATGAAGTCCTTGCGCAGCAGCGGGATCTTCACCGCCCGGCGCACCGCGTCGAAGTCCGCCAGCGACCCGCCGAAGCGGCGCTGCTCGGTCAGCACGCTGATCACCGACGCGCCGCCCGCCTCGTAGGCGGACGCAAGCTCGGCCGGCTCCGGGATCTCCGCCAGTGCGCCCTTGGAGGGGCTGCGGCGCTTGACCTCGGCGATGACACCCACGTTCGGCCCGCGCAGCACCGACAGCACGTCGAGCGGCGGAGTGGCCTTGGCGGCCTGCTCCTTCACGTCGGCGAAGGGCAACTTGGCCTCGCGAGCGGCGAGATCCTCACGCACACCTTCGAGGATCGACTCGAGAACCGTCACAGTGTTGTTCCCCTTCCCGCTATGGGGATGCTAACCCCGCCGGAGTAACGCCCCAGCCACCGGGGTTCAAGTGTCCCCGCAGCTAACCAAGGCCGTACACGTGTCACATGCACGAACGTGCGTGAATGATCTTCACTCGTTCGAGGCCGTCCTGCCAGGGGTCGTATCGTCGGTCGGATCATCCCCGCGCTCCAGCGCGCGCCACATGTCCGTCTCGGGGTCGTGCGCGCGGGTCTTCTGCCCGCCCACCCCGATCTTCGGCATCCGGGCCCCCAGCGCCACCAGAAGCGCGCCGGAGGCCACCACGAGCACGCCTCCGGCGATCGCCATCCAGTGGCCGGAGAACGCCCCGGCGATGCCGACGACGACCAGCAACGCGCCGAGCACCCGGCGCGTCACCCCGCTCAGCGCGACGACCGCCGCGACGGCCGCTAGGCAGAGCAACGCGACCGGCACCGAGCCGGCACCCCAGAAGGCACCCGCCGCGCCCACGAGCAGGAGCGCGGCGATCCACAGCGGCGAGCTAGCTTTCAACTGCCGGCGCCATCGTCTGCGCGGTGGCGATCGCGGCCAGCACCGCGCCCGCCTTGTTCAGGCACTCGTTGTCCTCGGCCAGCGGGTCCGAGTCGGCCACGATGCCGCCACCGGCCTGCACGTACGCCACCCCGTCGCGCACCAGGGCGGTGCGGATGGCGATGGCGGTGTCCGCGTCCCCGGCGAAGTCGAAGTAGCCGACGACGCCGCCGTAGAGGCCGCGGCGCGTGGGCTCCAGTTCCTCGATGAGCTCCATCGCGCGCGGCTTGGGCGCCCCGGACAGCGTGCCGGCCGGGAAGCAGGCCGCGACCGCGTCGTAGGCCGTCTTGCCCTCGGCCAGCTCACCGGTCACGGTCGACACGATGTGCATGACGTGGCTGTACCGCTCGACCTTGAAGAAGTCGACGACGTGCACCGAACCCGGCTTGCAGACGCGCCCCAGGTCGTTGCGGCCGAGGTCGACGAGCATCAGGTGCTCGGCGCGTTCCTTGTGGTCCGCGAGGAGGTCCTTCTCCAGCAGGGCGTCTTCCTCGGGGTCCTCGCTGCGCCAGCGGGTGCCCGCGATCGGGTGCGTGGTCGCCTTGCCGTCGCGCACCGTGACCAGCGACTCGGGGCTGGACCCGACGATGTCGAACCCGTCGAGGCGCAGCAGGTACATGTACGGGCTGGGGTTCGTCGCGCGCAGCACCCGGTAGATGTCGAGCGCGTCGGCGTCCGTGTCGATCTCGAACCGCTGCGACACGACGATCTGGAACGCCTCGCCCGCCCGGATGGCCTCCTTGGCCTTCTCGACGGCCGCGAAGTGCTCGGCCTGCGAGCGCCGGCGGCGGAACTCCGGCTTGGGCCGAGAGAACACGGCGGCCGTCGGCGGCGCGGGGGTGTGCAGCGCCGTCGTCATCTCGTCGAGGCGGCGCACCGCGTCGTCGTACGCGGCGTCGACCCGCTCGGCCGAGTCGTCCCAGTTGATCGCGTTCGCGATGAGCGTGACGGTGCCCTCGTGGTGGTCGAGCGCGGCGAGGTCGGTCGCCAGCAGCATGACCAGCTCGGGGATCTTCAGGTCGTCCTCGGCGATGACGGGCAGCCTCTCCAGCCGCCGCACCGCGTCGTAGCCGATGTAGCCGACCATGCCGCCGGTCAGCGGGGGCATGCCGGGCAACGGGTCCGTGCGCAGCACCTCGATGGTCTCGCGCAACGCCTCCAGCGGGTCGCCGCCGTCAGGCAGGCCGACGGGCCGCGTACCCGTCCAGAACGCCTCACCGCCCGTCGCCGTGAGCGCGGCCGTCGACCGCACGCCGATGAACGACCAGCGCGACCAGGACCGCCCGTTCTCCGCCGACTCGAAGAGGAACGTGCCGGCCTGACTGGCCCCGAGCTTGCGGTACAGGCCGACCGGGGTCTCCGCGTCCGCGAGCAGCTTGCGGACCACCGGGATGACCCGGCGGTTGACCGCGAGCTCGCGGAACTCCTCACGCGTAGGACTCACAGTCCCCAGACCAGCGGCGGCCACAGCCCCGATGACGCTCACCATGCCGACAATTGTTGCATAAATTCAACATATGTTGAACTATGGCCCACGTGGAGCAAGTCAACCAGAAACGCCGAGGCCGCCGTGCCGCGGGCGAGGACACCAAGGCCGCGCTCGTCGCAGCGGCCCGCGAGGTGTTCGTGGAGAAGGGCTACGACGGCGCCACGGTACGCGCGATCGCCGCCAAGGCAGGCGTGGACGCCGCGATGGTCAACCACTGGTTCGGCGGCAAGGAAGGCCTGTTCGCGCAGTCGGTGCTGCAGCTCCCGTTCGACCCGGCCGAGATCCTCAAGCGCATCCTCGACGGCCCGGCCGAAGAGGCGGGCGAACGCATCGTGCGCACCTTCGTGACGGTGTGGGACGCGACCGGCGGGGGCACGTTCGCGGCCCTGATCCGCAGCGTCACCAGCCAGCCGGAGGTGGCGGGCGCGCTGAAGTCGTTCCTCATCAACGCGATCTTCAAGAACGTGCTGACGGCGCTCGACGCCGAGCAGCACGAACTCCGGGCCACCTTGTGCGCGACCCAGATGGTCGGCCTCGGCATCGTCCGGTACGTCGTGCAGTTCGAGCCGCTGGCGTCGACCGATCTGGAGACGGTGGTCCGCACTGTCGCCCCGAACCTCCAGCGCTACCTCACCGGCGACCTGGACTAGAGCATCACGCGTCGGCGAGCAGCACCGTGGCGTCGAAGCACGTGCGGTCGCCCGTGTGGCAGGCGGCGCCGGCCTGGTCGACGGTCAGCAGCAATGTGTCGCCGTCGCAGTCGAGCCTGACCTCGTGCACGTACTGGGTGTGCCCGGAGGTCTCGCCCTTCACCCACAGCTGCCGGCGGCTGCGCGAGTAGTACGTCGCGCGGCGGGTGGTGAGGGTGCGGTGCAGTGCCTCGTCGTCCATCCACGCCACCATGAGCACCTCACCGGTGCCGCGCTGCTGGGCGACCGCGCACACCAGGCCGTCCGGGGTGCGCTTGAGCCTGTCGGCGATGGCGGGATCGAGCGGGTTGCTCAACGGGGACCTCCCAGGTGTTCACGAGCCGGTCCGGTGTTGAGCAGGACCACTCCGTAGATGTGCACAGCGGACAGCACTCCGGACGCGACGCGGGCCCACGCCGGCCCCTCTGCCAGCACGATGACGAGGTGCAGCAGAGCGACGAGGACGAACACGATCATCGCCGGGTAGTGCATGAACCGGAGCCTGATGAGCAGCGCCGCCGCGACGGGCAGCTCGAGGATCGCGATGAACGACGGCAGCTTCAGCACGTCCGCGTCACCGGTCGAGCGCCACAGGACCAGGCCGATCACGAAGAACGCCAGGGCGCCACCGAAGGCGACCGCCGAGGCGACCCGCACCTCGACCGGTTTCATCGCACCACGACGCCGGCCTGACGCAGGCCGTCCTTGACCTCGCTGATGCGGAGCTGGCCGAAGTGGAAGACGCTCGCGGCGAGCACGGCGTCGGCGCCCGCGGCGACGGCCGGCGGGAAGTGGTCGATCGCGCCCGCGCCACCGCTCGCGATCAGCGGGACGTCGACCTCGCGGCGCACCAGTTCGAGGAGTTCGAGGTCGAAGCCGGCCTTGGTGCCGTCGGCGTCCATCGAGTTCAGCAGGATCTCGCCGACGCCCAGCTCCTGGCCCTTCGCGGCCCAGGCGATCGCGTCGATGCCGGTGCCGTTGCGACCGCCGTGCGTCGTGACCTCGAAGCCGGTGCCGCCGGGCACCCGCCGTGCGTCGACCGACAGCACGATGCACTGCGCGCCGTACCGCTGCGAGCACTCCTTGAGCAGCTCGGGGCGTGCGATGGCGGCGGTGTTGAGGCTGACCTTGTCCGCGCCCGCGCGCAGCAGCTTGTTGACGTCCTCGGGGCTGCGCACGCCGCCGCCGACCGTGAGGGGGATGAACACCTGCTCGGCCGTGCGGCGGACGACGTCGAACGTCGTCTCCCGGTCGCCGCTGCTGGCCGTCACGTCGAGGAACGTCAGCTCGTCCGCGCCCTCGGCGTCGTACGCCCTGGCAAGCTCGACGGGATCGCCCGCGTCGACGAGGTTGGTGAAGTTGACGCCCTTCACCACCCGGCCGCGGTCGACGTCGAGACAGGGGATGACACGGACCGCGACTGACATGCGGGAAAGCCTACAAGGCAGGCCCGGCGACTACGCTGCGGCGCCATGATCACCGAGTTGGGCGAGGGCAAGTACCTACTGCTGACGACGTTCCGCAAGGACGGCACCCCGGTACCCACTCCGGTCTGGGTCGTGCCGGGCGAGAACGACGACGTCATCTACGCCTGGAGCGCGCGGGACACCGGCAAGGTCAAGCGGATCCGCCGCAACGGCGACGTGGAGATCGGGCCGTGCGACGTCCGCGGCAACCCGAAGGGTGAGTCGGTCAAGGCGCACGCGGCCCTGGTGGACGACGACGAGAGCGACGTCGTGCGGTCGCGGATCTCGAAGAAGTACGGGCTGTTCGGGTGGTTCACGGTGTTCGGCAGCAAGCTTCGGCGCGGGCGGACCGGGTCGGTGGGCATCCGGATCACCGGGGCGAGCTGACCGGTAGACGCCCGCCACACCGGCCAATCAACACCCGTCAGTCAATGTCGAGTCAACGTTGATCCGGCTCATCAACCTTGACGACGTCGGTCCACCGTCGACAACGCCGATCCACGTCGACGGACACCCAATCCACGCCTACGCCATCAGTCCACGCTGACGATGCCGATCCACGTTGACTCAACGTTTGATTGGTGCTGGATCAACATCGACAGAGCCTGAATCAATGTGAAGTTGACGCTGCCAGCAACTCATCAGCCAATGACAACGTTGTCTTCCGTGCATGTTGACGAGCCAGGTCAACGTTGATTTGGCGCGTCCATGTCGACTCAACGTGGACCGGACGCGTCGATATCGAGTCCGGGTTGACCGTCAACTCCAGGTTGACCCGCAACTCAGCGTCAACCTAGAGTTGACGGATGATCCAGTTGACCGACCTCATCGTCACGGTCGCTCAAGAAGCAGACGACGCTCTCCTGCGCCTGGCCAAGGCCGTCGAGATGAGTGGCCAGCTCAGCGAACTCGGCGACCACCTGATCGGCCACTTCGTGGACGAGGCGCGGCGGGGCGGCGCGAGCTGGGCCGAGATCGGCGAGAGCCTCGGCGTCACGAAGCAGGCCGCGCAGAAGCGGTTCGTGCCCAGGGAGTCGCCGGAGCTCAGCAAGCCGAGCACGGAGCGCTACACCCAGCGGTCGCGACGGGTCATCGCGCTGGCGAGGCACCACGCGCGGTTCAGCGAGCGGATCGGCACCGAGCATCTGCTGCTCGGGCTGCTCGACGAGTCGGCCGGACTCGCGGCCAAGACCATCGCGAAGCTGGAGTCGGGCGACGGCAGCACGCGCATCGCGACCCTCAACCGGCTCGACTCAGAGGCCAAACAGCGGCCGGAGAAGCAGCCGTACACCACGCACTGCAAGAAGGCCCTGGAACTGGCCGTGCGCGAGGCGCTCCGGATGGGCCACATGTTCATCGGCACCGAGCACATCCTGCTCGGCTTGTTGCTGGAGGCCGAGGGAACCGCGGCCGACGTGCTGCACAACACAGGTGTGACGCACGCGGCCGCGGCCGCTCACGTGGAAGCCGTGGTCAACGGACCGCAGCGAGTGCTTCCGGGAGCGTGAAGGCGCCGGCGTACAGGGCCTTGCCGATGATCGAGCCCTCCACGCCGTCGCGCGCCAGCTTCGAGAGCGCGACCAGGTCGTCCACAGTGGACACGCCGCCGGACGCGATCACCGGGGCGTCGGTGCGGGCGCAGACCTCACTCAGCAGCTCCAGATTCGGGCCCGTCAGCGTGCCGTCCTTCGACACGTCCGTGACCACGTAACGGGTGCAGCCGTCGCGGTCGAGCCGGTCGAGGACCTCCCAGAGGTCGCCGCCGTCCGACGTCCAGCCGCGGCCCTTGACCCGGTGGCCCTGCTCGGTGATGCGGACGTCGAGGCCCACCGCGATCTTCTCGCCGTAGGCCGCCAGCGCCTTCGCGCACCACTCCGGGTCTTCCAGCGCGGCCGTGCCCAGATTCACCCGGGCGCAGCCGGTGGCCAGGGCGGCCTCCAGCGACGCGTCGTCGCGGATGCCGCCGGACAGCTCCACCTTCACGTCCAGCTCGCCGACGACGCGGGCGATCAGCTCGCGGTTGGAGCCACGGCCGAACGCCGCGTCGAGGTCGACGAGATGGATCCACTCCGCCCCGTCGCGCTGCCACTGCAGGGCCGCGTCGAGCGGCTCGCCGTAGTTCGTCTCGGTACCGGCTTCGCCCTGCACGAGCCGGACGGCGCGACCGTCGGCCACGTCAACAGCGGGGAGGAGTGTGAACGTCACCCGAGCAGCCTAGCGTCCCCCAGCACGAGGGCGGCCACGCGCTCCTGGGCCTCCGTGGTCCGCGGGAACTTCGACGGGACCGGCGTGCCGGGGCCGGTCGCGGCAGGTCCGACGCCGGTCCACGGCCCGAAGACCATGATTCCGACGAACGCGGGGTGCTGCCGCGCCAGCGCCAGGTACAGGTACTGGGTGCTTTCGAGGTCCGCGTCGGTCCTGCCCGCGCACCACGACTGGGGCGCGGCTTCGGGGAGCAGGAACAGCTCCTTGCCCGGTGCGCGCTCCGCCAGCTTGGTCATGCGCGCGTCCAGCGCCTCGTACCCGATGCAGTACTCGTCGAAGCCGACCCAGTCGACGGCGGCGGGCACGGTGAAGGTGTCGTCGACCCGGATACCCGCCTCGATCAGCATGACCTTCTTGTCCGGGAAGGTGTTCTTGATCCGCTGGGCCGAGAACTCGACGTCGGCGAAGCGCGCGCCGTGGTGGAACGGCTCGTCCTGCAGCACGAACCCGGCCACGCGGTCGAGGTACGGCCGCACCTTCGCGGCGAGGACCTCCCAGCGCTCGGCGGCGTTCGGGTGCAGCGGGCACCCGGCCGCGTCGCAGTCGAAGAACTCGTTGCCCGTGTGGACGACGCAGCCCGCAGGGGCGCAGTCCCGCAGCACCTCGGGGCGGTAGGCGTCGAAGTCGCTGATCTGCACCAAGTTCAGGTTGCTGCGGCCGCGCACCTCGGGCAGGTGGTTGCCGCCGGCGGCGTTCAGCCGCGCGCCGAAATAGCCGTAGTAGCGCAGCTGGGACCCGGGAAGCTTGCGCAGGTCGTCGGAGTTCATCCGTTCGATGCGCAGGTCGTCGACGAGGCTGACGGTGCTGCCGTTGTCGGAGTAGCGGCCGAGGTAGATCCACAGCCGGTCGGTCGGCACCGCCGTGCCCAGTGTGATCGTCTTGCGCGTGCCGTTGACCAAGAGGTCAAGCGTCGATCCGGCCGGTGTCAGCGTCACGTCGAACGAGCCGTCGGACTTGGGCGAGGCGAACGAGGGCAGGTTCGCGACGGACTGGCCGGCCTGGAAGACCTGAACGCCTCCGTTGGCGCGCACCAGGAAACCGAGATCGATGTCCTGATTGGACACATAACCCCAGCTGTTCGCCGAACGTGCCAGCGCGATCGACGACCAGTCGCCGGACGTGCGGTCGCCCGCCACCGGCGTCAGCGTCGCCGAGATCGAGGAGCCGGTGGACGGCGCGTCGAGCCGCACGGCCGTCGTGCCGAGGTGCATCGACAGCTTGCCGCGGTGATTCGGGTGGTTGACCTGCGCGTACCACGGGCGCGGCACGTCGCCGGTGTTCCACCTGCCGGACACGCGGCTGTACGTGACGGCGCCGGTTCCCTGACGCTGCTTGAGGTTGTCGTTCAGGCCGTAGGTGGGATCCGCGGCCACGGCACCATCGAAGTCGTCCTGGAACGGTGCCGGTGCGGCGTGCGCGCCCCCAGGCACGGCAACGGTGGCAGCCACGAGGGTGGCTACCGTCAGCAGTCGTGTGATCACGACAAGGTAGTCAACCAGTTCCGCAGCAGGTGCGCTCCGGCATCGCCGGACTTCTCCGGGTGGAACTGGGTCGCCCACAACGGGCCGTTCTCGACCGCCGCGACGAACTCGTCCCCCGCGTGGTCCGCCCACGTCACCAGCGGCGGCCTGAGGTGCTCGGCCGGCTCGAGCTCCCAGCGGCGCACGCCGTAGGAGTGCACGAAGTAGAACCGCGTGTCCTTGTCGAGTCCGGCGAAGAGCTTCGAATCCTCGGGCGCACGCACGGTGTTCCAGCCCATGTGCGGCACGATCGGCGCTTCGAGGCGCTCGACGGTGCCGGGCCACTCTCCGCAGCCCTCGGTCAGCACGCCGTGCTCGATGCCGCGTTCGAAGAGGATCTGCATGCCCACGCAGATGCCGAGCACCGGACGGCCGCCGGCGAGGCGCTCGCCGATGAGCCGGGCGCCGCGCACCGCGTTGAGGCCCTCCATGCACGCCGCGTAGGCACCGACGCCGGGCACGACCAGTCCGTCCGCCTCACGGACGGCTCGATGGTCCGACGTCACCTCGACGTCGGCGCCGACGCGCTGCAGCGCGCGCTCGGCGGAGCGCAGGTTGCCGGATCCATAGTCAAGTACGACGACACGTGCCACGCCCACCAGGTTAGTCGGTCGGGACGGCACCCTGCGTGACCGGGATGACCGGCAACACGGTGTTGATCGGTTTCGTGCGCACGAGCCGGCGCCTGAGCACGACCAGCAGCCCGGCCAGCATCGCGAGGAGCAGGAGGACGACGAGGTAGTACACGACCGCCGGGATGTCGAAGATCACCGTCGCGGCGGCCGCCAGCACGATCAGCGGGAAGATCAGCCAGAGCGGCCACAGTTGCGTGCGCGGCGGTTCGAGCGTCCGCAGCACGGCTTCCGCCCTGCCCTGCTCGGTGAGTTCGGCGACCCGCGCGACCTCGTGCAGCCCCGCCGCACGGAAGAAGTCCGGGATCGCCGCGCGGCCGTTCCCGAAGTCGCGGATGCGTTCGAGCGTGCCCTTGCGGCCGGCCGCCGGGTACAGCGCGGTGAGCTTGTCGATGGCGTCGAGCTGCCACTTCTCCTTCTCGCGCAGGTCGACCATGCCCGCGGTGGCGCGGTCGAAGGACCGGCCGACCGGCCCCGACTGTTTGGCCTGCGCAGACAGCCGCAGCACCGCCTCGCGCGATCCCCACATCGAGGCGCGGCCGAGCGACGTGGTGAACATGTAGAGCAGCGCGGCGTCGTCGTTCCACACGGCCAGGGCCGCGCCGCGCCCGATCTTGCGCACCCGGTTCGTCATGTACGCGGCCTCGCTGAGCTTGGTGCCCGGCGGAGGCAGCAGGACCGTGCCGGACTGCACCGGAACCAGCGCCGCGGGACCCACGTTGCCGCTGTGCATGGACTTCTGCAGCTCGGCGGCGTTCAACGGGGTCCAGATCAGCATTCTCACGACCGACATCATTCCTGGTCGGCCTCGCGCGCCCGCACAGACATGCCAAAGACGTCCCGGACGTCCGTCCACACCAGACGTGAGGTGTGCACGAGCAGGATCTGCCTGATCGTGCACACCTCCTCACCTCTAAACGGCGCGAGAAGGCGCGCCGGTCCAGTCATCCCCCATGACTGCGAACATTTCTTCACCCCCTGAAGAAACTACGCACAGCACTCCCCAGCCCCACCACGTCGAGATCATGTGCCGCGTCATGATCTTCAGCCGTGCCGTAGTTGCGGAGTTCTGCGTGTCGTTTGACACCTGTAGAACGAATGCGGTGCGGGATTTGTTGCAGTGTCTCTGATACGAGATGAGAAGAAGTTCCCTCCAAGTAGGGCTCCACCACCATCACGTCGGCGTGGTCGGTGTTCTGCACGGCCTTGCGCAGCCCGTTCGCGTCGAACGGCCGTACCGTGGCCGCGTACAGCACCGTGACGTCGGCGTTCTCGGAATCGACGGCCTTGAGCACGCGGTCGAGCATCGGCCCGACGGCGAGCACGACGCCGCGTTTTCCGTGCCGGACCGTCGTGAATCCTTCGCCCACGGGATAGGCCTGGGTGTTCGCGTGCAGCGAAAGCCTCAGGTAGACCCGGTTGTCGTCTTTCAGCGCCTGCTGGAGCAATGGCGTGACCTCGTCCGGATGTCCGGGCACGTGCACAGTCCAGCCTGGAAGCGTGTCGAACAACGCGACGTCACCCGGTGACTGGTGCGTGCGGCCCCACGCCGGGTCGTCATAGGACGCTCCGATGCTCACGAACACCGCGCCGACGTCCTGATGTCCGATGTCGAGCTTGATCTGCTCGTACGGCCGTTCGACCAGGAACGGCGCGTAGCTGTGCACGACCGGCCGCAGCCCGGCCAGCGCCAGGCCACTCGCGACGCCCACCATGGTCTGCTCGCGAATCCCGACGTCGACGACGCGTTCGTTCTCCTGCGGGAACTCGTTGCTGGAGATCACCGCGGTCACCACGGCGATCCGCGGGTCGGCGGCGATCTCGTCGTTGACCGTCTCGACGAAGGCCTGGCGCATGGTGGTCATCAGTAGCTCTTCTCGATCTTGGCGACCACCGCGTACGGGCGGTCGTGCGGCGCGGTCAGTGCGGTGAAGACGGCCTCGTGGTCGCGGCCGTCGATCTCGGCGGTCTGCCACCCCTCGACGGCGAACCGCCGCGCGATGCCACCGGGCCAGCCGTACATCGCGGACTCGTTGTCGATCACGATCGCGGTGAGGTTCGCGACCTTCAGCCGCGCCGCCACCGCGATCGCCTCGTGGTTGCTGCCCTCATCCAGCTCACCGTCGCCGACCAGCACGAACGTGCGACCACGGCTGCCGGCGATCCGCTGCCCGATCGCCGTGCCCACCGCGATCGGCAACCCGTGGCCGAGCGAGCCGCTGCTGATCTCCGCGCCGCGCACGAGCACCCGGTCGGGGTGCTGGCCGAGCGGGCTGTCCCACGACGTCCAGTCGTCCAGAATGGACTCGTCGATGAACCCCTTCTCCGCGAGCACGGCGTAGTACGCCATCGGTCCGTGCCCCTTGGACAGCAGGAACCGGTCGCGATCGGGGTCGTCGGCCGTCGCGGGCGTGACGTTGAGGACCTTGTCGTAGAGGACCCAGAGCACGTCGATCGTGGAAGCCGCAGCCCACTCGTGCTTCTCGTCCCCGGTCATCCTCGCGAAGAGCTCTGGTATCCGTTGCATGGCACCAACTGTTCAACCTCGACCAAGCTGGAGGTCAAGCGGTTACCATGATCCGGTGAGCAAGTTGCCGGAAATGCTGACCATCGGCCAGGTCGCCGAGCGCAGCGGCGTCCCCCACACCGCCCTGCGCTTCTACGAGGACAGGGGTCTGATCACCTCGGTCCGCACGGCGGGCAACCAGCGCCGCTACCTGCGCTCGGTGCTGCGCCGGCTGGCGTTCATCCGTACCGCGCAACGCGTGGGGCTCACTCTGGAGGACGTCCGCGACGCCCTCGCCCAGCTCCCGGACAACCGCACGCCGACGAAGTCCGACTGGGAACGCCTCTCCCGCTCGTGGAAGTCGGAGCTCGACGCCCGCATCGACGCCCTGTACCGCCTGCGCGACCGCCTCACCGGCTGCATCGGCTGCGGCTGCCTGTCGCTGCGCAGCTGCGCCCTGCAGAACATCGACGACGAACAGGCCTCACACGGGCCGGGCGCTCCCAAGCTCAAGCCCGCCGTCGAGGGCGGCACCGTCTAGGAAGTCCCAGCCCGGTCTCGCCCGGAACCCGCCGCTGACGCCACATCCAGCCCATGAAACCCGCAAACCGGTGGACGCGCTGTGGTTTCCTGTTCAGGAAATGGAAGACGAAAGAATGATCCGCCTCTCGAAGCGGATGTCCCAAGCGCTCCGGCACAAGCCCGAGCGCGTCGGCCTCGCCCTCGACCCTTCGGGCTGGGTGCCGGTGGCCGACCTCCTGAACGCACTCGGCATCTCCGAGACCGACCTGCGCGAGGTCGTCGACCGCAACGACAAGAAGCGCTTCGCCATCGACGGTGACCGCATCCGCGCGAACCAGGGGCACAGCGTCGAGGTGGAACTCGGGCTGCCTACCGCGATCCCGCCGGACCAGCTGTTCCACGGCACCGTCGAGCGGTACCTCGACGACATCATGCGTGACGGGCTCAGGCCCATGTCACGCCACGACGTGCACCTCTCGCCCGACCGCGAGACCGCACGGCGCGTGGGGGCCCGGCGTGGCCGGCCGTTGATCCTTACCGTGGACGCCAAAGCGATGCACACGGACGGGCACGAGTTCCGGCTCAGCGCGAACGGGGTGTGGCTCGCGCAGTACGTGCCGGCGCGCTACCTGGGTACGGCGTGACGCGGAAGGTCGAGGAGGACTACGACGCCATCGCGCAGCGGTATCTCGACTGGTCCGCGCGGATCGCCGACGACCCTCGGCTGCACTACCTCGGCGAGTTCGACGGGCGGCTGCCCGATGGGGCGAAGGTTCTCGAATCGCTCGGCATCGGCACGCCGGACATCACCGAGAACCGAGCACTCGTCGGGCAGCACCTGGAGATCATCACCGACGATCTGGTGACCATGCACGAGCCGGACCCGGCGACGTTCCAGTGGGTCCTCGCCCGCAGGGGCTAGAGGAGCCAGAGAACGGCGCCGCCGACCGCCACCAGGAGCAGCACCAGCAGGATGATCGCCAGGACCTTGGCGGTCTTCCACGTGGTGTAGACGCCACCGGCCAGGAAGCCCGCGAGGGCCAGCAGGCCGATGACGACGACTTCCTTCGGCATCAGAGGATGCCCTTGGTCGACGGGACGCCGGCGACGCGCGGGTCGGGCTCGGTCGCGACGCGCAGGGCGCGGGCGATGGCCTTGTACTCCGCCTCCGCGATGTGGTGCGGGTCGCGGCCGTACTCGACGCGCACGTGCAGTGCGATCTGGGCGTGGAAGGCCAGCGACTCGAAGACGTGCCGGTTCAGCACGAACGGGTAGTTGCCGCCGATCACGAAGCTGTTGAACTGCTCCGGTTCGCCCTTGTGCACGGTGTACGGGCGGCCTGAGACGTCGACCGCGGCGTGCGCGAGGGTCTCGTCCATCGGGATCCAGCAGTCGCCGAAGCGGCGGATGCCCTTCTTGTCCCCCAGCGCTTCCCGGAGTGCCTGGCCCAGCACGATCGCGATGTCCTCGACCGAGTGGTGGGCGTCGATGTGCGTGTCACCCGTGGCGCGGACGATCAGGTCGAAGCTGCCGTGCACGCCGAACGCCGTGAGCATGTGGTCGTAGAACGGCACGCCCGTGTTGATCTCCACCTGGCCGGTGCCGTCCAGGTCGATCTCCACGTAGACCGACGACTCCCTGGTGGTGCGCTCCACCTTGCCGACACGACTCACCGGCTGACCTCCTTGCTGGCCGCGAGGAATGCGTCGTTCTCCTCGGGCGTTCCGATGGTCACCCGCAGGTGACCCGCGATTCCGACGTCCCTGATGAGTACGCCGTGGTCCAAATAGGACTTCCAGACCTCACGTGCGTTCTCGAACCAGCCGAACAGCACGAAGTTCGCGTCCGAGGGCACGACCTGGAAACCCAGGGCCGCCAGCTCGGACGACACGCGATCACGTTCCGCGGCCAGCAGAGCCACCGAACCCAGCGTCTCCTCGGCGTGGCGCAACGACGCGCGTGCGGCCGCCTGCGTCAGCGCGGACAGGTGGTACGGCAGGCGGACGAGCTGCAGGGCGTCGACCACGGCCGGAGCGGCCGCCAGGTAGCCGAGGCGGCCACCGGCGAACGCGAAGGCCTTCGACATCGTGCGCGAGACGATCAGGCGCGAGCCGAACTCGTCCAGCAGCTTGATCGCGCTCTCCTGCGGGGAGAACTCCGCGTACGCCTCGTCGACCACGATCACGCCGGAGCAGGCCGCGATCAGCAGGCGCAGGTCCTCCAGCGGGATCGACTGGCCGGTCGGGTTGTTCGGCGACGTCACGAAGACGACGTCCGGCCGCAGGTCCGAGATCACCGCGGCGGCCTTCTCGACGTCGAGCGAGAAGTCGGCACGGCGCGGGGTCGGCGACCACTCGGTGCGGGTGCCGGCCGCGATGATCGGGTGCATCGAGTACGACGGCTCGAAGCCCAGCGCCACGCGGCCCGGACCGCCGAACGCCTGCAGGATCTGCTGGAGGATCTCGTTGGAACCGTTGGCGGCCCAGAGGTTCTCCGACGTCAGCGGGATCGAGGTCGCGTCCGACAGGTACGCCGCCAGGTTCTCGCGCAACGCCACCGCGTCACGGTCGGGGTAGCGGTGCAGCTCACCGGCGATCTCGGCGACCGCGGCGACGACGTCGGCGGCCAGCGCGTCGGTGGGTGCGTACGGGTTCTCGTTGGTGTTCAGGCGGTACGGGACGTCGAGCTGCGGCGCGCCGTAGGGCGTGCGGCCGCGCAGGTCCTCGCGCAGGGGCAGGTCGGTCAGCTCCACCCGCGCGCCGATCACCGGCTTCATCGGGAGAACCTCGCTGTCACAGCCTGTCCGTGCGCGGGCAGGTCCTCCGCGTTGGCCAGCGCGACGACCTTGTCCGCGACCTCGCGCAGTGCTTCCTCGGAGTAGTCGATCACGTGGATGCCGCGCAGGAACGTCTGCACGGACAGGCCGGACGAGTGCCGCGCGCAGCCACCGGTCGGCAGCACGTGGTTGGAGCCGGCGCAGTAGTCGCCCAGCGACACCGGCGAGTGCGCGCCGACGAAGATCGCGCCGGCGGCCGTGATGCGCTGCGCCACCTCACGCGAGTCGCGCGTCTGGATCTCCAGGTGCTCGGCGGCGTAGGCGTTGACGACCCGCACGCCTTCGTCCACAGAGGACACCAGGACGGTGCCGGACTGCTTGCCTGCCAGCGCCGTGCGGATCCGCTCGGTGTGCTTGGTGGCCCCGATCTGCCGGTCCAGCTCGGCGTCCACCGCGTCCGCCAGCTCGGCGGAGTCCGTCACCAGCACCGACGCCGCGAGCGGGTCGTGCTCGGCCTGGCTGATCAGGTCCGCGGCCACGTGCACGGCGTCGGCGGACGAGTCGGCGAGGATCGCGATCTCCGTCGGTCCCGCCTCGGAGTCGATGCCGATCAGGCCGCGCAGCAACCGCTTGGCCGCCGTCACGTAGATGTTGCCGGGGCCGGTGACGACGTCGACCGGGGCCAGCTCGGCTCCGCCGGTGTCCACACCGCCGTGCGCCAGCAGTGCCACGGCCTGGGCGCCGCCCACGGCCCACACCTCGTCGACGCCGAGCAACGCGGCGGCGGCCAGGATGGTCGGGTGCGGCAGGCCACCGAACTCGGCCTGCGGCGGCGAGCACACCACCAGCGACGCCACGCCGGCGATCTGCGCGGGCACGACGTTCATCACGACCGTCGACGGGTAGACCGCGAGGCCGCCGGGCGCGTACAGGCCGACGCGTTCGACCGGCACCCATTTCTCCGTCACGGTGCCGCCGGGCACGACCTGCGTGGTCGTGTCCACCCGGCGCTGGTCGGCGTGCACCCGCCGCGTGCGGTCGATGGCCTCTTCCAACGCCTCGCGCACAGCCGGGTCCAGCGAGGACAAAGCAGACGAAATCTCGGCGGCGGGCACGCGGATGGAATCGGGACGAACCCCGTCGAACTTCTCCGTGTACTCCAGGGCGGCTTCGACGCCGCGCTCGGCGATCGCCTCCACCAGGGGCCGCACATGATGCAGAACCGCGTCCACGTCCACCTCGGCGCGCGGCACGATGGCGCGCAACTGAGCGGGGGTCGTGGTGCGACCTCGCAGGTCGATGCGGTTCAGCATGCCCTACAGCGTAGTTCCCGCAGAAATCTGTCAACGGTCAGCCCGCTATCGGCGCTACCTCACCCTGTGACAGCACGGCCACGCTCGGTTGAGCACCACTCCGTCGCAAACCCTGCTGATGATGGAGGAACGATGTTCACTAAGCGCCGCGGCAAGATCGCCGCAGTGCTCGCCATCTGTCTGCCCGTGCTGGTCGCGGGCATGGCGACACCCAGCGCCGCCGACTCCGGCCGTTATCTGCTGGAAGTCACGGCGAACACGTCCGCCGAACGCACTCAGGTCGCCCAGATCGGCGTCGACGTGCTCGGTGCGACGAAGCTCACCACCGTCTCGGTCGTCGCGGACAAGGCCCAGTACCGGGCCCTGCAGGCGACCGGCCTGCCGATCAGGTACCTGGGCGACTTCGAGCAGCAGCTCAAGAGCCTCGGCAAGGTCGACTTCTCCGACCCGGTGCCCGGCCAGGTCGGCACCCAGGACTTCCCGTCCGGCTACGCGGGCTACCACAACTTCGCGGAGACGACCGCGGAGATGCGGCAGACCGTTCGCGACCACCCGAGCCTCGCGAGCATGCGGAGCATCGGCAAGAGCTTCCAGAACCGGGACATCTGGGCGCTCAAGGTCAGTGACAACGTGGCCACCGACGAGAGCGAGCCGGAGGTGCTGCTCGTCTGCGGCCAGCACGCCCGCGAGCACCTGACCGTCGAACAGTGCCTGCAGATCATCAAGCGCTACACCGACAACTACGCCACCCCTGCGATCAAGAACCTCATCGACAGCCGTGAGGTGTGGATCGTCCCGATGATGAACCCGGACGGCGCCGAGTACGACATCGCGACCGGCTCGTTCCGCGGCTGGCGCAAGAACCGCCAGGGCAACGGCACCGACCTCAACCGCAACTGGGGCTACAAGTGGGGCTGCTGTGGCGGTTCCAGCGGCAGCACCACCTCGGACACCTACCGCGGCCCGTCGGCGTTCTCCGCGCCGGAGACCGCCCGCATCCGCGACTTCGTGAACTCACGCGTGGTCGGTGGCACCCAGCAGATCAAGACGTTCATCGACATCCACTCGTTCTCGGAGCTCGTGCTGTGGCCGTACGGCTACACCCGAGCCGACACCGCCGCCGGTCTCAACGCGGACGAGGCGCGCGCGTTCCAGACGCTCGGCCGGCAGATGGCCGCCACCAACGGTTACACGCCGGAGCAGGCGAGCGACCTGTACATCACCGACGGCAGCAGCGACGACTGGATGTGGGGCCAGCACAAGATCTGGGCGTACACCTTCGAGATGTACCCGAGCAGCGGCGGCCTCAACGGCTTCTACCCGCGTGACACGGTCATCCCGGCGCAGACCGCCCGCAACGACCGTGCCATCGACCTGTTCCTGAGCTACTCGGACTGTGTGAAGCGGGTCATCGGGCAGACCTGCTGATCCGTTCCAGCGCCTGATCGATCTCCTCCGGAGTGACGAAGTAGTGCGGGGAGGCCCGCACTACCTCGTCCAGGCCCCGGCGGGTCATGTCGATCAGCGTCGACCCCTTCTGCGAGACCGTGACGGCGACGTTCTCCTGCCACAGCCGGTCTTTGAGCTCCGTCGCCGGCACCCGGTCGCTCGTGAACGTGACGATGCCGGACCGCCGTTCACCGAGGTCTCGCACGGTGATGCCGGGAATGGACCGGAGTCCTTCGCTCAAACGCCTGGCCCGGTCCGCGACCTCCGCCTCGATCACGTCCAGCCCCTTGTCCAGGGCGTAGCGCGCGGCGGCGATCATGCCGAGCCGGTCGGCGATGCTGCACTCCCACAGCTCGAACACCCGCGCGTCGTCTCGCAACCGGTACTCCTGCAGCCCGGTCCACACGCCGCTATGCAGATCCACCAGGCGTGGGTGGAGCCTTTCCCGCACCGCGTCGCGCACGACCAGCGCACCGGTACCGCGGGGCCCACGCAGCCACTTACGACCTGTACACGCCAACATGTCGTAGTCGAGCCCACGCAGGTCGAGCTGGCCGGTCGACTGGCAGGCGTCGAGCAGCACCAGTGCACCGACCTCACGAGCCGCCGCCGTGACGTCGTTCACCGGGTTGACCAGGCCGCCGTTCGTCGGCACGTGCACGAGCGAGATCAGCTTGACTCGGTTGTCAAGGTGCAGGGCGCCGAGATCGACCTGTCCGTGGATGTCGGACGGTATGACCTCGACGACCGCCCCGGCCTCCGCCGCACGACGCAGAACCGGGATCGCATTGCCACCGTATTCGACCTCGGTGACAAGAATTCGGTCTCCGGGTTCCAGCGGCACCGCGTCGAACGCCGCGAGCCAAGATCGAGTTGCACTGTCCGTGAAAGCAACCTCGGAAGGCTGACACCCGAAGAGGTCAGCGAGGACGCCGTAGCCCGCCTCCAGGTCATCCCGGCGTTCCGCCGCGGCGCGGTAGCCGCCGATCTCGGTTTCCCGCTTCAGATGGCCGATCACCTCGTCCACGACCGGCGCGGGAGGGATCGAGGAACCTGCGCTGTCCAAGAAGATCAGATCACTCACTCACACCACTGTGCCACGATCGAGTACATGGGGGATCGCTCGTTCGGTTACAGCGCTCAGGTCCGGCCGTTCCTGTGGGTGTTCATCGTGGTGACACCGCTGGAGATCCTGCTCGTGGAGCTGATCGTGCCGTGGTTCTGGCTGCGGGCCGTGCTGCTCGTTTTCGGTGTCGTGGGCGCGGTGCTGCTGGGGTGGCAGATCTGGATGCTCACCAAGTTCAAGCACTCGGTCGACGACGAGTACCTGTGGCTGCGGTACGCGCGTGAGTTCGAGTACCGGATTCCGTTGGCAGCCATCGAGAACCTGACGCAGGGCACGACGAGCCGGATGCTGCACAAGACGCGGTCCGTTGTGGACGGAACGCTCGTGCTGGAGATCTCCGGCTCCACCAACGTCTCACTGCGGCTGAGCGAACCGCAGGAGATCGACCTGGGCCGGCGTGGCGCGCACGCCGTGACGAAGGTCGAGTTCTGGACCGACGACCCCGGCGGCATGGTTCGCGCGCTGCGAAAATAGGCTCACGCGCATGGTGGAGATCCCCTACGGCAAGCGCATGAAGCCGCGGTACGTGCGGTTCCTGATCATCACGGTGGTCGGGGTCGCGCTGGTCGCGTTCGCCCTGGACATCCCGTGGCTGCTCATCACGCTGATCGTCCTGGGTGTACTGAACACGGTCGTGTGCGTGGGCAGTCTCTACGTGCTGACCAAGCAGCCGCACACCATCTCCGACGACGAACTGCGGCTGCGCCAGCTGGGGTTCTTCGACTGGAGCATCCCGACCGCGGACCTCGGTTCCGCCCAGATCGCCGAGCGCACCCACAAGGGGCAGCGCAGCGTCGAGGTGATCGGTGACGCGCTCGTCATCCAGTCGCTGACCAGGACGAACGTGTCCGTGCCGTTCCACGAGCCGCAGCTCGTGGACCTCGGCAAGACGGGCGTGCAGCGGGTCGAGCGCGTCGAGTTCTGGGCGGACGAGCCGGAGAAGGCCGTCCGCGAGATCAACGCCAGGACTACTTAGGCTCCCACTTCTCCAGGTTCCACCACGGCCCCCAGGCCAGCGCGCCGTAGGAGTTCGGGTCGACCACCGGCTGGTAGCCGTTCCACGAGTCGCGCATCACGTACGCGTGCTCGGGGAAGACCAGCACCGCCATCGACGGTGCGGCGACGAACGCCTGCTGGAAAAGCTTGTACGCCACCGCGCGCTGCGCCGGGTCGATCAGCCTGCGGCCGTTCTCGAGGGCGGCGTCGGCGGCGGGGCTGCCCTGGCCGCGCAGGTCGTAGAGCATCAGGTCCGGGTCGAACGGCGAGCCCTCGCCGTACAGCAGCGCGTCCTGGGCCATCCGCGGCCGGATCGCCTCCCACGAGAGGCCGGCGAGCTGCACGTCGACGCCGACGGCCTTGGCGTCGGCCGCGAACGCCGTGGCCAGGTCCGCGCGCAGGTCGTCGCCCAGCGGGTACATCAGTGTGAAACGGGCCGCGACGCCCTCGCGGACGCGGATGCCGTCGGCGCCGGGCACCCAGCCGCCGACGTCGAGCAGCCGCGTCGCCTCGGTCTTGTCGAAGCGGAACTTCGCGGTCGGGTCGAAGTGCTCGGCCAGCGCGTCCGGCACCGGCGTGTAGGCGATGGTGCCCTTGCCGTCGAGCAGGCTGTCGATCATGCCCTGACGGTTCGCGGCGAAGTTCAGCGCCAGCCGGACGGAGGCGTTGCCGGTGACCGGGTTGGCCGCGGGCAGCCGTACGGCGCGGAAGTCGGCGCTGCGGTGGTAGTTCACCTGCAGGCCAGACCTGGCTGCGAACTGCGTGGCGATCTTGGGCGGCAGCACCGTGCCGTCGAACTCGCCGTCCTGCATGCGGCGGGCGCGCTGGTTGTCGTCGGTGACGAAGACGATCGTCACCTTCTTGATCTTCGGCGCGCCGTCGAAGTAGCCCTCGTTGGACTCCAGCAGCAGCCGGTCGCCCTTCTTCCACTCGGTGACCTTGTACGGGCCGGTGCCGACGGGCTGACCGTCCGGCTTCGCCTGCTCGCTGGGCAGGACACCGAGCACCAGCAGGTGCGGGAACGCCGCCTGCGTCTGCGTGAGGGTGAAGCGGACCGTCGACGGGTCGACCTGCTCGACGCCCTTGAGCGTGCTGAACCGGTCCTTGACCGGGTTCCGCAGCGCGGCGGTGTAGGTGGCGACGACGTCCTCCGCGCCGAACGTGCTGCCGTCGGTGAACTTCACGTCGCCGCGCAGCTTGACCGTCCAGCTCAGGCCGTCCGCCGCCGGCTGCGGCAGATCGGCCGCGAGCCGCGGGGTCAGCGACCCGTCCTGGCGGTGCTCGACCAGCCCGTCGTAGATCTTCGACACACCCTGCGCGCCGTAGCCGAGCAGCGGGTTCAGCGTCGTCGGCTCGTCGCGGTCGGCCAGCACGATCGATGTGCCGTTCGACCCACCGTCCGGGCGGGGTGCGGCGGTCTCGGTGCAGCCCGCGACGGCCAGCAACACGACTAGAAGCAGTGGGTAACGCACGGTTCCGGACCCTACAGTGAGGCTCATGCGCATCGCTGTGAGTCAGATCAGCTCGACCACCGATCCACGGTCGAACCTGGAGCTCGTCCGCGACGCGGTGCTCAGGGCCGACGGCGCGCGGGTCGTGCTGCTGCCCGAAGCGACGATGTGCCGGTTCGGCGTGCCGCTCGGGCCGGTCGCGGAGCCGCTGGACGGTCCGTGGGCCTCCGCTGTGCACGAGATCGCGGTCCAGCACGACGTCGTGGTGGTGGCGGGCATGTTCACGCCTTCGGCTGACCGCGTGACGAACACCATGCTGGTGACCGGTCCTGAGCTGCACGTGGGCTACGACAAGATCCACCTGTTCGACGCGTTCGGGTTCCAGGAGTCGCGTACGGTCGCGCCGGGTTCGGACGTGGTGACCTTCGACGTGGACGGCGTCACCTTGGGCGTGGCCACTTGTTACGACATCCGCTTTCCCTCGTTGTTCACGGCCCTGGCCGACAAGGGCGCCTCCGCCGTGCTCGTCGGGGCGTCATGGGGCGCCGGGCCGGGCAAGAAGGAGCAGTGGGAGCTGCTGGTGCGGGCGCGCGCGTTGGACTGCACGTCGTTCGTCGTGGCGTGCGGGCAAGCCTACCCCGGCGACCTGGGTTCGTCCGCGCCGACCGGGATCGGCTACTCGACGGTCGCCGACCCGTTCGGGAACGTCGTCGTGCAGCTGTCGGACCAGCCCTCGTCGTCGATCGTCGACCTCGATCTCGCGCAGGTGGAACAAGCTCGTTCCGTGCTGCCGGTGCTGGCGAACCGACGGCTGCTCTAGCGCAGGTCCAGGCCGAGGTCGAGCGACGGGCTGGAGTGCGTGAGGCCACCGACCGCGAGGTAGTCCACGCCGGTCTCGGCGTACGCGCGGGCCACGTCCAAAGTCAGCCCGCCGGACGCCTCCAGCTTCACGCCGTCCGGACGCCGCCGCACGGCCTGAGCACACTGCTCGGGCGTGAAGTTGTCCAGCAGCACCAGTTCCGCGCCTTCGGCCAGCGCCTCGTCGAGCTGGTCGAGGCTGTCGACCTCGACCTCCATCAGCAGTTCGGGTGCGTGCGCACGGGCCGCGCGGATCGCGGCGCCGACCGAACCGGCCGCGGCGACGTGGTTGTCCTTGATGAGGATCGCGTCACCGAGACCCATGCGGTGGTTCACGCCGCCGCCGGCGCGCACCGCGTACTTCTGCAGCAAACGCAGGCCCGGCAACGTCTTGCGCGAGTCGCGGACGGCCGCACCGGTGCCCTCGATCGCGCTCACCCAGCGGGCGGTCTGCGTGGCGATGCCGGACAGGTGGCAGATCAGGTTCAACGCCGTGCGTTCGACCGTGAGCAGGCCGCGGGTCGGGCCGGTGAGCACCAGGGCGGGCTCACCGGGAACGGCCTTGTCGCCGTCGGAGGCCTCGGAGAGCACCTCGATCTCGGGCAGGTAGCGCTGGAAAGCCGTGCGGGCGACGGAAACGCCGCACAGCACGCCCGCCGCGCGAGGGGTGATCTCGGCGGTCGCGACGGCCTTCTGCGGCACGGTCGCGAGCGTCGTGGCGTCGAGGCCGTAGCGGAGGTCTTCTTCCAGCGCGAGCTGGATGACCCGGTTCGCGTCGTCCCAGTCGATGCTGCCGTCGATGGTCATGCGACACCCTCTGCGAGAACAGGATCGGCCAGCACGGGCTGACCGGTCGGGGTGAGCCGGACGAGCTGACTGCGCCGCCACGCTTCGGAACGTTCGGTGAAGTCCGTGCGGACGTGGCAGCCGCGTGATTCGGTGCGTTGCTGCGCCGCCGCGATCAGGGCGCGGGCGGCCGTGGTCAGCGCCGCGTCCTCGACCAGTTCGCGCGACTCCAGCTGCTTGTCCACAGTGGACACGTCGAGCACCGAGCCGACGACGGCCAGGCCCTCGGCGTCGCGGCCGATCGCGGCGTAGCGGGACATCACGCGCTGCAACAGGTCGCGGTCCGCGACCGGCGCGGTCGGCAGCGAGGCCTCGACCGATCGCGCGGGCGAGATCAGGCCGATGGCGAGGTCCGCGGCGACGGTCTCGGCGGCACGGGTGCCGCAGACCAGGCCTTCGAGCAAGCTGTTGGAGGCCAGGCGGTTCGCGCCGTGCAGACCGGTGCGGGCGACCTCGCCGACCGCGTAGAGACCCGTCACGCCGGTGCGGCCATCGACGGTGGAAACCACTCCGCCACAGGCGAAGTGCGCTGCCGGGGCGACCGGGATCGGGTCCACCGCCGGGTCGATGCCCACCGAGGCGCAGGCCGCGAACACGGTCGGGAAGCGGGTCGCCATGTCGTGCAGCGCCGTCGCGTCCAGGAAGACGTGGTCGTCGACGCCACCGGGTTCCGCCGCCATGTGCCGGGTGATCGCGGCCGCCACGACGTCGCGCGGGGCCAGGTCTTCGAGCGGGTGCACGCCCTTCATCACGCGGGCACCGGTAGCGTCGATCAGCACGGCACCTTCGCCGCGCACGGCCTCCGTGACGAGCGGGCACCGGCCACGGGCGCCGCGGCCCGTGTAGAGGACGGTCGGGTGGAACTGGATGAACTCGACGTCCGCGGCCAGCGCGCCGGCCCTGAGCGCCAGCGCGAGCCCGTCACCCGTTGCCACCGAAGGGTTCGACGTCGCCTGGTACATCTGGCCGAGGCCGCCGGTCGCCAGCAGCACGGCGGGCGCGGTGAGCACACCGGGCACGCCGTTGCTGTCGAGCACGAGGAGTCCGGCCACGGCACCGAGCGGCGTCTTCACCGCGTCGACCGCGACGTGGTTCTCCAGCAGGGGAACCCGTCCGTCCACAGTGGCCTTGAGCAGGGCTCGCTCGACCTCGGCGCCGGTCGCGTCGCCACCGGCGTGCACGACGCGGAACGCGCTGTGGCCACCTTCGCGGGTGCGTTCGAGCAGGCCGCCCGGCTTCGCGTCGAACACGGCACCGCGCTCGCGCAGCCGGGCGACGGCCGCCGGACCGTCGGTGATGATCGCCGCGACTGCCGCGTCCTCGCAGAGGCCCGCGCCCGCCGTCAGCGTGTCCTCGATGTGCCGCGCGACCGAGTCGCCGGGGTCGTGCTGGTCCTCCATGACGACGGCGACGCCGCCCTGGGCCCAGCGGGTGTTGCCGTCGTCTCCCGCGGCCTTCGTGACGACCAGGACGCGCAGTCCCAGCTCACGAGCCCGCAGCGCGGCGGTCAGGCCCGCCACGCCCGTGCCGGCCACGATCAGGTCGGCTCGCGCCTCCCAGCGCGCGGCCATCACTCACCGCCGCCGGGCTTGCCGATCTCGATCATGCGCTGCACGGCACCCTGAGCCCGCTGGGCGGTCTCCAGGTCGACGTGCACCTCGTCCAGGCCGTCCCGCACGCAGCGCAGCAGCGCGGCCGGCGTGATCATCTTCATGTAGGTGCAGGACGCGCGGTCGTTGACGGCGCGGAAGTCGATCTCCGGGGCGGCCTTGCGCAGCTGGTGCAGCATGCCGACCTCGGTCGCGACGAGCACCTTGGTCGCCTTCGTCGAGCGGGCCGCGGTGATCATGTCGCCGGTCGAGAGGATCTTGACCTTCTCCGCCGGGACGATGCCCTCGCCGCTCAGGTAGAGCGCTGACGTCGCGCAGCCGCACTCCGGGTGGATGAAGAGATCCGCGTCCGGGTTCGCGGCGGCGCGCTCGGCCAGCTCAGGGCCGTTGATGCCGGCGTGGACGTGGCACTCGCCCGCCCAGATGTGCAGGTTCTCGCGGCCGGTCTCGCGCTTGACGTGCGCGCCCAGGAACTGGTCCGGGAGGAACAGCACCTCGCGGTCGGCCGGGATGGACCTGACGACGTCGACGGCGTTCGAGGACGTGCAGCAGATGTCCGTCTCGGCCTTCACCTCGGCCGTGGTGTTCACATAGGACACGACGACCGCGCCGGGGTGCTCGGCCTTCCACTCGCGCAGCTGGGCGCCGGTGATCGAGTCGGCCAGCGAGCAGCCCGCGCGCTCGTCCGGAATCAGCACGGTCTTCCGCGGGGCGAGGATCTTCGCGGTCTCGGCCATGAAGTGCACGCCGCAGAAGATGATGGTCTGCGCGTCGGACTGCGCGGCGATCCGGCTCAGCGCGAGGGAGTCGCCCGTGTGGTGGGCGATGTCCTGGATCTCGGGCAGCTGGTAGTTGTGCGCCAGGATGACGGCGTCGCGCTCTTTGGCAAGGCGCAGCACCTCGTCTCGCCACGCGGCGTTCGGCTCGACTCCGCCGTACACACCTGAAGCGGTTCGCTCCACGGTTGCGGTAGCGACCATCACTGCCTCCTCGATCCGGGGTTTTCGCCTGCTGGTCGAAAACGTGGCCGATAGTATCAGCCGGGTGGCAGGTGTGGGGCACGAAGTTCTGGCCGCTGTGTTGCGGGTGAGAGGTGCGTCACTCCAGGTCATGCTGTGGGAGCGCGCTCGGGAACCACACGCTCACCGCTGGTCGCTGCCGGGTGGGGAGCTGCGGGTGGACGAGGACGTCGAGTCCTCCATCCGCCGTCAGCTGGCGGAAAAAGTCGACGTGCGACAGTTGTCACACGTCGAACAGCTCGCCGTGTTCAGCGCGCCGGACCGCGTTCCGGGTCCCCGCGTCGTCGCGACGGCGTTCCTCGGACTGGTGCCTTCGGACGTCGATCCCGAGCGGCCGGCGGACACGGAGTGGCACTGCGTGGAGAAGCTGCCCGCGATGGCGTTCGACCACGCCTCGATCGTGCATCGAGCGCGGCACAGGCTCGGCTCGAAGCTGTCGTACACGAACGTCGGCTTCGCACTGGCACCACCGGAGTTCACGATCTCGCTGCTGCGCGACCACTACTCCGCGGCCCTGGGCTACCGCGTGTCCGCGACGAACCTGCAACGCGTGCTGTCACGCCGGTTGTTGCTGGAACCCACGGGCGGCACCGCTCCCCCCGGCCCGTCCGGCGGCCGCCCGGCGGCGTTGTTCCGCTTCAGCGCCAAGGCAATCCTGGTGACCGATCCGTTCGCCGTCCTGAGGCCACCCGGATCCGGCCGTCCGGCGGGCGGGAGTGGCACGACGTAACGTTGGGCGCGTGGCAGAGACGCTTCCGTTGTTCCCCCTGGGCACAGTGCTGTTGCCAGGGGCGTCTTTGCCGCTGCACATCTTCGAACCCCGCTACCGCCAGCTCGTCGTCGACCTGATGACCGGCTCGCTGTTCGGCCGGACGTTCGGCGTCGTGTGCATCAAGCAGGGCTGGGAGGTGGGCGCCGACAACGTCGACTCGCTGCAGGACATCGGCTGCTCGGCGGACCTGCTGGACGCCCGGCCGCTGCCCGAGGGCCGCTTCGACATCGTGACGCGCGGGGTGCGGCGGTTCCGGCTGCTGGACGTCGACACGACGACGGCGCCGTACCTGCTGGCCCACGTCGACTACCTGGACGACGCCCCGGTGCCCGAGGCGGCTCAGGAGGTCGTGCCGATCCTGGAGCGCGGAGCGCGTGCCGCCCATGAGCGGTACTGCGGCGCCGCTTGGCATCGCGAGGACTGGTCCACGCCCGCCGAGGACGTCGATCTCGGCGCGTTGTCGTATCTGCTGGCTGCCGACTGCCTGCTGCCCGTGGAGGATCGGCAGCGGCTGTTGGAGGAGAGGTCGCCGGCTCGGCGGTTGCGGCTCGTGCGGCGGATGCTGCACCGGGAGACCGGGATCCTGAGCGCGCTTAAGGCCGTGCCGGTGCCGTTGACCGAGTTCGGGCACGTGCCGAGCCCGAACTAGCCGCACCGCCGGCGTCACGCCGCTAAAGCCGCCAGACGAGCCAGCCGGACCGTCGGCGTCGCTCTCTGAACCGCCGAACGAGTCGCCTCAAGCTGTCGCCTGATCGCACGCGGGGCCCTTTCGTACTGCTAGTGAGTACGAAAGGGCCCCGCGTGCGTTGAGGCGCGGCACTAGCGCGGACCGTAGAGCCGTGGCACGAGCGCGGACCGTTGAGCCGCACCCGCCGACGCCACCCAGCCCATCCGCTGCGCGCCGATCGTCGGATCGTTGAATTGTGGCCTTGTGGGATTGTTGAACAATCCTTACTCTGAGGCTCACATCACACCCGACCACTCCTCCACCACGCTGCGAGGTGCCCCATGAGCACGTCCACGACCGAGGAAACAGGCCGTTTCGCCTGGTTCCGCAGTCTCGGCCAGAAGGGCAGGCGCGCGTTCGTCGGCGCCTTCGGCGGCTACGGGCTGGACTCGTACGACTACTGGGTCCTGCCCCTGAGCCTGGTCGCGATCACCGGCTACTTCGGCCTGACCAAGGCGGAAGCCGGCCTGCTGGGCACCAGCACGCTGCTGATGAGCGCCATCGGCGGCGCGGTGGCGGGGATCATGGCCGACCGGTTCGGCCGGTCCAGGACGCTGGTCATCACGGTGGCCGCGTACGCGTTCTTCACGGTGCTGTGCGGTTTCGCGACGAACTACGAGACCCTGCTGGTCTTCCGCGCGCTGCAGGGACTGGGCTTCGGTGGCGAGTGGGCGGCCGGGGCGATCCTCGTGGCCGAGTACTGCAAGCCGAAGTACCGCGGGCGGACCGTGGCGTTCATCCAGAGCGCGTGGGCGGTCGGCTGGGGGCTGGCGGTCCTCGTCAACACGCTGGTCGTCTCGTTCGCGGACCCGGCCATCTCCTGGCGCATCATGTTCTGGACGGGCGCGCTGCCCGCGGTCCTCATCTTCTACGTGCGCCGCAACGTCGAGGACGCGCCGGAAGCCAAGGCACAGCTCAAAGAACGCGGCACGTTCCCGAAGATCTTCCGGGGTCCGATCCTGAAGACCACGGTGTTCGCCGCGTTGCTCGCGACCGGTGTGCAGGGCGGGTACTACACGCTCGCGTTGTGGCTGCCCGCGTTCCTGCAGACGGGGCGCGGCCTCACGGTCATCGGCACTGGCGGGTACCTCGCGTTCCTCATCGTCGGCGCCTGGATCGGGTACGTGTGCGGTGGCTACCTCACGGACTACCTGGGGCGTAAGAGGACCTTCGTGCTGTTCGCGGTCGCCAGCGCGTTGCTGATCGTCGCGTACACGCAGATTCCCAACGGCGCCAACACGTTGGTCATGTTCCTCGGCTTCCCGCTCGGGTTCTGCATGAGCGCGATCTTCAGCGGGTTCGGCAGCTACCTCAGCGAGCTCTACCCGACGCACCTGCGGGGCACCGGCCAGGGCTTCACCTACAACTTCGGGCGGGCGTTCGGCGCGGTGTTCCCCGGTGTGGTCGGGTTCATGGCCGACCGGCTCGGCATCGGCGGTGCGATGCTGTTCGGGGCGGCCGCGTACGGAATCGCCGTCGTCGCACTCATCTGGCTGCCGGAGACGGTCAACAAGGAGCTGGAATGACGACCGCGGGACAAGCGCCGGGACAGGCGCAGGCCAACCTGATCGCCATCCCCCGGGACTGGGCGTACGACTTCCTGCTCTTCACCCACCGCAACCCCAAGCCGTGCCCGGTGCTCGACGTGCTGGACGCGGGCGAGACCGTCAGCGCGCTCAAGCAGGACGCGGACGTGCGCACCCACGCGCCGCGGTACCGCATCTGGGAGAACGGGGAGCTCACAGCAGAACCCGAGAACGCGACCGACTACTGGCGCGACGACCTGGTGACGTTCCTGATCGGCTGCAGCTTCACGTTCGAGACGGCACTCACCAACGCGGGAGTGCCGCTGCGGCACGTCGATCAGGGCAAGAACGTCTCGATGTTCGTCACGGACATCCAGTGCCGGCCCGCGGGAAGGCTGCACGGCCCGATGGTCGTGTCGATGCGCTGGATCCCGGAGTCCCTTGTGGACATGGCGCACAAGGTCACCGCTCTCATGCCGTCCGTGCACGGGGCACCGGTCGGTGCGGGCGACCCGAGGATGCTCGGGATCGAGGACATCGAAGCACCGGACTTCGGGGACGCCGTCGAGCACGAACCCGGTGACGTGCCGGTGTTCTGGGCGTGCGGGGTGACTCCTCAGGCCGTGCTGATGAAGTCCAAGCCGCCGTTCGCGATCACGCACGCGCCCGGTCAGATGTTCGTGACGGACATGCCCGACTTCGCCTACCGCGTCGGGTAACCGAAGAAGGCGGCGTCCCGGCGAACTAACCGAGGCGCCGCCCCAGGTCGTCCAGGCCGTTCCACGCCGTGCAGCAGCCGTACGCCAGCGCGGCGCCCAGCGGCCACGCCAGAATTCCCCACCACGTCTCCAGAGCGGGCGCGACGAGCAACGTGTCGTTCGCCTTGATCGTCGACGGCAGCGGGTACGCGGCCGCGGCCAGCGAGCCGCCGAGGAACTGCGCGAACCACCCCGCCCCGAACGCTCCGGCGGTCATCCCCAGCATCACGACCGGCCCGCGCCGCTGCCGCAGCAGCCACGTCGAGATCCCGGTGACCACGCCGGCGCCGAGACCGATCAGCACGAACATCATCAGCGCGTCGAGCCGGTGGTAGCTCTCCACGCCGATCGGGTAGAACTTGCTGTCCTGCGGCGAGACGATCTTGAGCTGGGCCGGGGCCAGCCACGACCAGAGGTACGCGGCCGGCAGCCCGAACGCGAACGTCGTCAGCGCCACCACGAGGCCCGGCAGCAGATCCCGCTTCACCACCACCTTCGGCCGTGGCCGGGGGTAGTAGTGGTAGACGTACGGCGGCTCCGGCACGGGTTCGATGCGCACCGGCGCTGCTTTTTCGTCCATTCGCGAGAGGTTACTACCGAGCCGACGCCGTCTCTCCGTGGCGGCTGCAGCGCGCCGTCCAGCCGTCCGGGGTCACCTGGACGACCATGCGGCGCGCGCACTCCGGGCAGTAGCGCGGCGGGTCGATCATCGACAGCCGCTGACGGCAGAACGCGTGGTCGCCGTCAGCCTCTTCCTTGCCGCAGAAAGCGCAGTACACAGCCGTCATCACAGGGTCTGGCTCAGCGCCTTGATCGGCATCGACAGCTCTTCGAGCATGTCGAGGTCCTGCTGCGCGGGACGGCCGAGGTTCGTCAGGTAGTTGCCGACGATGATCGCGTTGATGCCGCCGAGCATGCCCTGCTTCGCACCCAGGTCACCGAACGTCAGCTCACGGCCGCCGGCGAACCGCAGGATCGTGCGCGGCAGCGCGAGCCGGAACGCGCCGACCGTGCGCAGCGCCTCGGCACCTTCGACGACCGGGTAGTTCTCGTACGGCGTGCCGGGGTTCGGGATGAGGAAGTTCAGCGGGACCTCGTCCGGCTCCAGCTCCGCGAGCTGCACGGCGAACTCCGCGCGCTGCGCCAGCGTCTCCCCCATGCCGATGATGCCGCCGCAGCAGACCTCCATGCCGGCGTCGCGGATCATCCGCAGCGTGTCCCAGCGCTCCTCCCAGGAGTGCGTGGTGACGACCTGCGGGAAGTGCGAGCGGGCGGTCTCGAGGTTGTGGTTGTAGCGGTGCACGCCCATCGCCACGAGCTCGTCGACCTGCTCCTGCGTGAGCATGCCGAGCGAGCAGGCGATCTGGATGTCGTTGCCGTCCGCGCGGATGGCCTTGATGCCGTCGCGCACCTGCGAGAGCAGCCGCTTGTCCGGGCCGCGCACGGCCGCGACGATGCAGAACTCGGTCGCGCCGGTGTCACGGGTCTGCCGCGCCGCGCGGACCAGGCCGGGGATGTCCAGCCACGCCGACCGCACCGGCGAGGGGAACTGGCCCGACTGCGAGCAGAAGTGACAGTCCTCGGGGCAGCCGCCGGTCTTGAGCGACACGATGCCCTCGACCTCGACCTCGGGGCCGCACCAGCGCTCACGGACCTCATGCGCCAGTGCGAGCAGCTCGGGGACCCGGTCCTCGGGGAGCTCCAGCACCTTCAGCACCTGAGCCTCGGTGAGCCCGACGCCTCGTTCGAGCACCTGCTCACGAGCCTCGTCGAGCACGTCGATCTGTTCCGGTGCTGCGGTCACGATCTCTCCTCCTCTGTGGCCTGGCGAGCCAGTGTGCCTCACTGAATCCTTCCCCGTGCAGCGATGTAGGTCACTGGACCGCGAATTGAGCCGCGAACGTCTCCGGGTCGAACTCCCCGCCGAACCACGGTGAGAACGATCTCCTGGCGACGGTCAGGAAGTCCACCGGGCCGAGCTTCGTCACACCCTGCGGCAGCGCGCCGAGCAGCGGTGCGCCCGCCGCCTCCGGCAGGTCGGCCAGGTTCGTGAGCGAGGCGAGGTCGGGGTGCAGCGGCCAGCTGCCCACCACGACACCGATCGACTCGAGTCCACGCCGCTGCAACGCCTCGGCCGTCAGCGCGGTCGCGTTCAACGTGCCGAGCCCGGCCTGAGCCACGATCAGGACGGGTGCGTTCACCGCCCACGCGATGTCGGCCAGCGTCGAGCCGCCCTCGTCGAACCGCACCAGCAACCCGCCCGCGCCCTCGACCAGCACCAGGTCGTGGGTCTCGTCGAGCGCGGTGACCTCGGCGGCGACGTCCTTGGGGTGCACGGTGGCCATGCCCGCACGTCTCGCCGCGGTGGCGGGGGCCAGCGGGTCGGGGTATCTGGCCAGCTCACGGGTCGTCACGTCGCCCGCCAGCCGCGCCACCTCCGCCACGTCGCCAGGCTCGCCGGGCAGCAGACCGGTCTGCGCGGGCTTGAGCACCGCGACCCGTCTGCCTTCTGCCCTGGCCAGCGCCGCGATGCCCGCGGTCACGGCGGTCTTGCCGACCTCGGTCCCGGTTCCGGTGATCACCAGCACGCTCACAGGCACTCACCTTAGGACGTCACCTACCGTAAGGGCATGACCGAGCAACCGATCGTGATGTACGGCGCCGAATGGTGTGGCGACTGCCGCCGGGCCAAGTCGTGGCTGACCCGCAACAACGTGCCGTTCACCTACGTCGACGTCGAAAACGACGACGAGGCGCGCGACAAAGCGATCGAGATCTCCGGCCGCAAGCAGATCCCGGTCGTCGTGCTCCCGAACGGTGAGTTCCTGGTCGAGCCGACCGACACTCAGCTCGCCGCCGCGATCACGCCCTGACAGATCGCCGCGATGTCGTCGTCCGTGCTGACGAACGGCGGCATCGTGTAGATCAGGTCGCGGAACGGCCGCAGCCAGACGCCCGCGTCAACCGCGGCGCGAGTGGCACGGGCCATGTCCACGGGCTCATGCAGCTGCACGACACCGATGGCGCCCAGCACGCGCACGTCCCGAACGCCGGGCAACGCGCGTGCGGGCGCGAGTCCTGCCGTCAGACCGGCGGAGATGCGGGCTACCTCGCGCTTCCAGTCCTGGGACAGCAGCAGGTCGATCGACGCCAGCGACACCGCCGCAGCCAGCGGGTTGCCCATGAACGTCGGTCCGTGCGCGAGCACCGGCACCTCGCCCCTGCTGATCCCGTCCGCCACCCGTGACGTGCACAGGGTGGCGGCCATCGTCAGGTACCCGCCGGTCAGCGACTTGCCCAGGCACATGACGTCCGGGCTGACGTTCGCGTGATCGGCACCGAACAGCTCGCCCGTACGGCCGAAGCCCGTGGCGATCTCGTCGAACACCAGCAGCACGTCGTGCGTGTACGCCAGCTCGCGCAACACGTGCAGATAGCGCGGGTCGTGGAAGCGCATGCCCCCGGCGCCCTGCACGACCGGCTCGACGATGATCGCGGCGAGTTCGTCCGCGTGTTCCTCGACCAGGTCGGCGAGGTGCTGGACGTACGCGGTGTCCATCTCGGCCGGCGGCGCGTCCGCGAACACCTGCTGCGGCAGGATTCCGCGCCACAGCGAATGCATCCCGCCCTCGGGGTCGCAGACGGACATCGGGTTGAACGTGTCGCCGTGGTAGCCGCCGCGCCACGTCAGCAGGCGGTGCTTCTCCGGCCGGTTCTGCGAGCGCCAGTACTGCAGGCACATCTTCACCGCGACCTCGACCGACACGGAGCCGGAGTCGCAGAGGAACACGTGCTGCAACGGCTCGGGGGTGATCTCGACGAGCTTCGTGCTGAGGCGGATGGCGGGCTCGTGCGTGAGGCCGCCGAACATCACGTGGCTCATCCTGCCGAGCTGCTCGGTGACGGCCGCGTCCAGCGCCGGGTGGCGGTAGCCGTGGATGGCCGCCCACCACGACGACATGCCGTCGACGAGCTCGCGGCCGTCCGCGAGCGTCAGCCGGACACCCGAGGCCTCCGAGACGAGCAACGGCTCCTGGGTGCCCGGCATCGGGCCGTACGGGTGCCAGACGTGCGCCTGGTCGAGCTTCAGCAGGTCGTCCACCCGCAGCACATTAGGCGAGGCGGACAGGCAGGGTGTGCAGCCCTCGGATCAGCGTGCTGTCCCGCCACACCAACGTCTCCGGCTCCGCGGCCAGCGTCAGGTTCGGGAACCGGTCGAGCAGCTGCGTCAGCGCCACGTCGAACTCCAGCCGGGCCAGCGGCGCGCCGAGGCAGAAGTGGATGCCGTGACCGAACGCCACGTGCCCCTGCGCGGACCGCGTCACGTCGAGCTTGTCCGCATCGGCGTACTTCGCGGGGTCGCGGTTCGCGGCGACCAGCGACACCATCAGGATCTCGCCGGCGGGCACCGTGACGCCGCCGAGCTCGAGGTCCTCCCTGGTGTAGCGGAAGGTCGCGACGTTGACCGGGCCCTCCAGCCGCAGGAACTCCTCGGTGCTCGCCGGGATCAGCTCGGGGCGGTCCTTGAGGATCTGCAGCTGGTCCGGGTTCCTCAGCAACGACAGCACCGCGTTGCCGATGAGGTTCACCGTCGTCTCGTGGCCCGCCACGAGCAGCAGGAACGCCATCGAGATCAGCTCTTCGGTGTTCAGCCGGTCACCGGAGTCGTCGGCGTGCACGAGCGCGGAGAAGAACGTGTCGTCGGGCTCGGCCTGGGCGATGGCCGTGACGTGCTGGAAGAGGAAGCCGGCCATCGCGGACGCGGCGGCCTGCACCTGGTCCGGCGTGCCGAAGGACAGCAGCTGGTTCGACCACTCGCGGAAGTCGTCGCGGTTGTCGATCGGGATGCCGAGCAGCTCGCAGATGACGGTGATCGGCAGCGGGAACGCGAACGCCTCCAGCAGGTCGACCTCGTCGCCGTCGTTGAGCTTGGCGATCAGCTCGGCAGCGATCTCCTGCACACGTGGGCGCATCAGCTCGATGCGACGGGCGGTGAACGCCTTGGTCACGAGCTTGCGCAGCCGGGTGTGGCCCGGCGGGTCCATGTTGAGCATGTGCACGGCGAGCGTGGGTTCGATCTCGCGGCGCTGGTCGGTGCCGGGAGCGTGCACGGCCATCAGGTGACCGCCCTCGGCGATGTTCTTGCTGACCTGCGGAGCGGTGAGGGCGATCTTCGCCTCGTCGTACCGAGTCACGAGCCAGACCTTGAGCCCGCGCGGCATGTGGACTTCCTGCACGGGCCCCTCGGCACGCAGCAGGTCGTGCACTTCGTGCGGGTTCTGGACGTAGTCGTCGGGCAACTGGGTGAGTGTCGTCACCTCACCCAGTTAACCCCGTTTACTCAACCCTCGCCACTATTTCTGCGGCCAGGCGGCTAACGCTGGATGGTGACGCCGCGGATGGTCTTGAGGTCACCGAAGAGCGACGGCGTCGTGCTGACCCGGTAGTTGTCCACCACCAGCATCTCCTTCGACTTGTCGCGCTTCTGCACCTCCAGGTGCACGGCGACCTGACCCTCGTGCGACTTGAACACGATCTTGAGTTCCTCGATCAGCGCGGGCGTCAGCGTCTTGGTGTGCAGCCCGAGCACGAGCGGCGGGTCCGCGCCGGGGTTGGCCTCCGCATCGCTGATGTCGAGCGGGACGACACCGTCACCGAAGATCGCCATCTTGTCGTCGCGCCAGTTCACGCGGCCCTTCACGCACACGGCGGAGTCGAGCTCCAGGTCGTCGCGTAGCACCTCGTAGGACTTCGGGAAGAACAGGACCTCGATGGACGCGTCCAGGTCCTCGATGACCGTGATCGCCCACGGCAGGCCGTTCTTGTTCACCCGGCGCTCGATCGACGAGATCATGCCCGAGACGATCAGCTCGCCCTCCTTGGGCGGATCGTCGAGCACGACCGCGATCGGCCGTGGCGCGTACTTGCGCAGGATCCGCTCGGCGCCGTCGAGGGGGTGCGAGGACACGTACAGCCCCAGCATCTCCTTCTCGAGGCTGAGCATCTGCTTGCGCGGGTACTCGTCCGTGCCGAACTTGAGGTGCGCCAGCGGTGAGCTGCTGTCGTCCTGGTCGTCGGCGCTGTCGCCACCGAACAGGTCGAACTGCCCCTCCGCCTCCTTGCGCTTGATCGGGACGACGGCGTCGACCGCGTCCTCGTGCACCTGGATCAGCGAGAGCCTGGGGTGGCCGAACGCGTCGAACGCGCCTGCCTTGATCAGCGACTCGATCACACGCTTGTTACAGGCGACGAGCTCGGACTTGTCCATGAAGTCCGTGAAGGACGTGTAGGCGCCCTTCTCCCGGCGGCTCTTGATGATCGACTCGACGACGTTCGCGCCGACGTTGCGGATCGCGCCCAGGCCGAAGCGGATGTCCGTGCCGACGGCACCGAAGCGCAGCGCCGACTCGTTGACGTCCGGCGGGAGGACCTTGATGCCCAGGCGGCGGCACTCGGCGAGGTAGACCGCCGACTTGTCCTTGTTGTCACCGACCGACGTGAGCAGGGCGGCCATGTACTCGGCGCGGAAGTTCGCCTTGAGGTACGCCGTCCAGTACGAGATCAGGCCGTACGCGGCCGCGTGCGACTTGTTGAACGCGTAGCCGGCGAACGGGAGGATCGTGTCCCACAGCGCCTGGATCGCCTCGTCGGAGAAGCCGCGCGGGTCGTTGCGCATGCCCTCGCGGAAGCCCTCGAACTCCTTGGCCAGAACCTCGGCCTTCTTCTTGCCCATGGCCTTGCGGAGCACGTCCGCTCGACCCATCGAGTAGCCCGCGACCTCCTGGGCGATGAACATGATCTGCTCTTGGTAGACGATCAGACCGTGCGTCTCGCCGAGGATCACCTTGAGCGGTTCCTCGAGCTGCGGGTGGATCGGCTTGACTTCCTGACGGCCGTTCTTGCGGTCCGCGTAGTCGTTGTGCGCGTTCACACCCATCGGACCGGGGCGGTACAGCGCGCCGACGGCGACGATGTCCTCGAACGTCGTCGGCTGCATCCGGCGCAGCAGGTCGCGCATCGGCCCGCCGTCCAGCTGGAACACGCCGAGCGTGTCACCGCGGCCGAGCAGCGCGTAGGTCTCCGGGTCGTCGAGCGTGAGCTTGTCGAAGTCCGGGACCGCGTCCTTGCCGCGGTTGGCCTCGATGTTCTCGATCGCGTCGCCCATCACCGTGAGGTTGCGCAGCCCGAGGAAGTCCATCTTCAGCAGGCCGATGTTCTCGCACGACGGGTAGTCCCAGCCGGTGATGAACGAGCCGTCGTCGCGGTACCAGAGCGGGATGGACTCCGTGAGCGGGTCCTTCGACATGATCACCGCGCAGGCGTGCACGCCGGCGTTGCGGATCAGGCCCTCGAGACCGAGCGCGGTGTCGAAGATCTCCTTCACCTGCGAGTCGGTCTCCAGCAGCGACCGGACCTCGGCGGCCTCGCCGTAGCGCGGGTGGCTCTTGTTGACGATGCCGTTGAGCGGGATGTCTTTCGCCATGATCGGCGGCGGCAGCGCCTTCGAGATCTTGTCGGCGATCGCGAAGCCCGGCTGGCCGTGGTGCACGCGCGCCGAGTCCTTCAGCGCCGCCTTGGTCTTAATGGTGCCGAACGTGATCACCTGGGCGACCTTGTCCGTGCCGTACTTCTCGCTGGCGTAGCGGATCATCTCGCCACGACGGCGGTCGTCGAAGTCGATGTCGATGTCGGGCATGGCGGTGCGCTCGGGGTTCAGGAACCGCTCGAACAGCAGACCGTGCGGGATCGGGTCGATGTTCGTGATACCCATCGCCCACGACACGGCCGCGCCCGCGGCCGAACCACGGCCGGGACCGACGCGGATGCCCACGCTGCGGGCGTAGCTGATCAGGTCGGCGACGATCAGGAAGTACGCCGGGAAGCCCTTGTCGATGATGACCTTGGCCTCGAAGTCGCAGCGCTTGATGTACTCGTCCGGAACCTCCCGGCCCTCGAACCGCCATTCGAGCCCGCGCTGGATCTCCTTGCGGAACCAGGAGGCCTGGTCCTCGCCCTGCGGCACCTCGAAGTTCGGGATGCGGTCCTTGACGGTCCAGATGTCCTCGTAGGACTCGACCATCGACGCGACCAGCAGCGTGTTGTCGCACGCCTCCGGGAGGTCCTTCCAGATCTCCCGCATCTCCTCGGACGACTTCAGGTAGTAGCCGTCGCCGTCGAACTTGAACCGGTTCGGGTCGGTCAGCATCTTGCCGGACTGCACGCAGAGCAACGCGGAGTGCGTGTCCGCCTGGTCCTTGGTGACGTAGTGGCTGTCGTTCGTCGCGAGCGGCGGGATGCCGAGCTTCCTGCTGATCTCCAGCAGGCCGTCGCGGACCCGGCGCTCGATCTCCAGGCCGTGGTCCATCAACTCCAGGAAGAAGTTGTCCTTGCCGAAGATGTCGCGGTAGTCGGACGCGGCCTGGAACGCCTCGTCGACCTGTCCGAGCCGCAGCCGGGTCTGCACCTCGCCGGACGGGCAGCCGGTCGTCGCGATGATGCCGTCGGCGTGCTCCGAGACGAGCTCGCGGTCCATGCGGGGCTTGTAGTAGTAACCCGTCTTGCTGGCCTCGGTGTGCAGCCGGAAGAGGTTCCGCAGTCCGTCCGCGTTGCGCGCCCACATCGTCATGTGGGTGTACGCGCCGGCGCCGGAGATGTCGTCGCCGCGCTGACCGGGATCGCCCCAGGCGACCGGCTTCTTGTGCAGGCGGTTGTGCGGGGCGAGGTAGGCCTCGATGCCGATGATCGGCTTGATGCCCGTCTTCATCGCCGTTTGGTAGAACTCGTCCGACCCGTACATGTTGCCGTGGTCGCTCATGCCGACAGCGGTCATGCCGAGCCGCCCGGCCTCCTCGAACAGCGGAGCCACCTTGGCCGCACCGTCGAGCATCGAGTACTCGGTGTGCACGTGCAGATGCACAAACGAGTCCGCCACGGTACCTCCATGAGATCGAACGGACGCGTGGGAAGGACGCGAATTCCGGATCTGCCAACCCTATCCCGCCGCGCTCCGGCACTCACGCACCAACCTGCCGTCTGTCGGGGTGATCTCGATCCGGTATGCGGTGACACGGTGATCGTCACCTCCGGGTAGCGTTCTTTTCGTGGTGCCCCCCGATCCCGTAGACGCCCGCCTGCTCGCCGTTCTCGCCGAGTCGGGCCGCGCCGCCGTGCACGAGATCGCCCAGCGCCTGGGCATGGACCCGCGCGAGGCCGCCATGCGCCTGATCACCCTCTCGGGCAGCGGACTGCCGTTGCTGGTGGGTGTGGAGTGCGACCCGAACGGCGTGCGCAGGGCCCTCGCGAACGCCGCCGCCTACGGCAGCTACACGGGCGGTCCGCCGTCCGGCCCGTACGCGGTGCACCAGAGCGGTCCTCACCCGGTCCAGCAGCAGCCCTACGGTCCGCAGGGCCCGGTCAGCCAGCCGTTCCCCGCTCAGCAGCCACCGCAGGCCACCTGGGGTCCGCCCCAGTCCGCCGGCTGGGTGCGCGCGGACCAGCCGCAGCCCAAGCCCGTCGTCTCGCGGACCGGCAAGATCGGCTCGGTGCTGGAGGCGGACAGCCTCGAAGGCGCCCGCCTCACCATCCAGCTGGTCGAGGTCGTCGACCCGGCCGACTTCCTGTTCACGGCGGCCGGCTACAAGCTCGCCGAGGGCGAACGGTCCGTGGTCGTGCACACCGAGGTGACGAACACCTCGCAGGTCCCCTACACCTCGCTGCCGGACATGTACCTGGTCCTCGTGACCAAGACCGGCGAGACCGTGACGAAGGCGCCTGTCTCGCTGTCCTCCCGGCCCGCGCACAAGCTCGGCGTGCAGCCGGGCGAGACGACGGGCGGGCACAGCGTGTTCGTGCTGCCCGACGAGACCCAGGTGATCCAGGTCCGCTGGAGCGTGCGCCCCGAGGTCGACCTGAACACCCTGGTCTGGACCGTCGAGGACTGAGCACACCGGTCGACATCAGGCGCAACGTCGTCAACCGGTGATCTGCCCAGCCGCGATCAGCCTTCTTCGCGCAGCTTCTCCAGCGAGACGAACAGGTCGGCGGGGTACTCCGACGTGTACGAGACCCACTGGCCGTCCGCCGGGTGGTGGAACCCGAGCTGACGCGCGTGCAGCCACTGCCGCGTCACCCCGAGCCGCTTGGCCAGCGTCGGGTCGGCCCCGTACGTCAGGTCGCCCACGCACGGGTGGTGCAGCGCCGAGAAGTGCACACGGATCTGATGCGTGCGCCCGGTCTCCAGATGCACCTCGACGAACGACGCCGCGCGGAACGCCTCGATGACCTCGTAGTGCGTGATGGACGGCTTGCCGTCCTGCATCACGGCGAACTTGTAGTCGTGCTTGGGGTGGCGGTCGATCGGGGCGTCGATGGTGCCCTTGATCGGGTCCGGGTGACCCTGCACGATCGCGTGGTAGACCTTCTCGACGGTCCGTTCCTTGAAGGCGTGCTTCAGCGCCGAGTACGCGGACTCGGACTTCGCGACCACCATCACGCCGGTCGTGCCGACGTCGAGCCGGTGCACGACACCCTGGCGTTCGGCGGCTCCGGACGTGGCGACGCGGTGGCCACCGGCGAGGAGCCCGCCGACGACGGTCGGCCCGGTCCAGCCCGGTGACGGGTGCACGGCGACCCCGACGGGCTTGTCGACGACGATGATGTCGTCGTCCTCGTGGATGATGATCAGGCCCTCGACGGGGATCGCCTGGACGGTGATCGGCTGCGGCGGCGCCGGCAGCGTGATCTCCAGCATCGCCCCGGCCGTGAGCCGGTCGGACTTGCCGACGACCCGGCCGTCGACCAGCACCTCGTCGGCGTCGGCGATGGACGCGACGACGGTGCGGGACAAGCCGAGCAGCTTCGCGAGACCGGCGTCGACGCGCATGCCGTCCAGACCGTCGGGAATGGGCAGCGTTCGGTATCCGCTCACGCGGGGCCTCGACCTTCTTCTTCTTGCAGAACCTGCTGAAACTACCAGGAGCGGCTACTTCGACTCCTGCAGACCGTCCTGCTCCGGGAGGGGCTCGGTCCGCTTGTGAACGGTCCCGTCGTAGTCGTGCTGCAGGAGCGCCAGGATGATGATCGTCACGCCACCGCAGACGATCGCCATGTCCGCGACGTTGAACACCGGCCACACCTGGCCGTACGGGTCGAACAGCGACAGGAAGTCGACGACGTGGCCGCGCATCGGGCCCGGCGTGCGGAAGAGGCGGTCGGCGAGGTTGCCGATGGCGCCGCCCAGCACCAGGCCGAGGCCGACGGCCCAGCCCTGGGAACGGAGGTTGCGCGAGATCCAGACGATGAACCCGGCGACGCCGAACGCGATCAGCGCGAGGATCCACGTCATGCTCTCCGCCAGGCCGAACGCGGCGCCGGGGTTGCGGACGAACGTCAGGTAGAGCACGCCGCCGAACAGCTTGATCGGGTCGGCGCCCTCGAGGAACGCGACGGACACGACCTTGGTGACCACGTCGAGGGCCAGCACGCCGGCCGCCAGGATCGCGAGGATCTTCGTCCTCGGTTCCGGCAGCGAGCCGGAGATCGAACCGGAGATCGGGAACTCGTCGTCGTCCTCCACCTTCGCGGGGGACTCCGCGGCCGGCTCCTCGACCACGATCGCGACCGTCTCGGGTTCGCTGACCTGCGCTTCCGCCGGTACGTCAGCGACCATCCCGGAGGCTTTCTCCTCGGCCTTGGACTCGTCACTCACCAGGTCATTGTCCACTACAGGGACTACGCGAGGAACGGCGGCAGGGTTCGGTTGTCGTCCTGCGGCACCCAGCGGCCGTCCCGCTGCGTGTAGGTCCACTTCGGACCTTCGGTGACCAGGGTGCGCAGCGCCGCGATCAGGCGATCGACGTGCTCGGCCGTCGTGCCGAGGCCGACCGACGCGCGCACGGCCCGTTCCTCGTGCGATCCGGCCTGCTTGACCAGGCGCCCCACGATCACGTGCGCGCAGAACGCCCCGTCGCGCACGCCGATGCCGTACTCGGCGGACAGCGCCGCCGCGAGGAAGCCCGCGTCGAAGCCGGAGATCGTGAAGCTCACGACGCCGACCTTGTCCGCGTCGGCCAGGATCGCGAGCTCGCGGAAGCCGGGGATGGTGCGCAGGCCGTTCCGCAGGCGCGTCAGCAGTTCCTGCTCGTGCGCGACGGTCTGCTCCCAGTGCCGCGACAGGATCTCGCAGGCCGCGGCCAGCGCGTGCACGCCGACGACGTTCGGGCTGCCGGCCTCGTGCCGCTCGGGCACCGCGGACCAGGCCACGCCGAGGCGGTCCCCGTGGTCGGTCACCTTGGACGTCGCGCCGCCGCCCACGAGGTACGGCTGGGCCTGCTGCAGCCAGTCCGCACGGCCGACCAGCACGCCCGCGCCGAAGGGCGCGTAGATCTTGTGGCCGGAGAACGCGATGTAGTCGACGCCCAGCTCACGGGCGTTGATCGGGCGGTGCGGGGCGAGCTGCGCGGCGTCGAGCGCGATGCGCGCGCCGTGGCGGCGGGCGACCTTCGCGAGCTCGGCGACCGGCCACAGCTCCCCCGTGACGTTGGACGCCCCGGTGACGATCACGAGCCGAGGGCCGACCGGGGCGGCGGCCAACGCCCGGTCCAGCGCGACAATCGCTGCGCCAGACGAAGATGGGGCGGGAACCCGCTGAACGTTCGGACCGCGCCACGGCAGCAGCGCCGCGTGGTGCTCGCTGTCGAACAGCACGACGGCGGTGTTCTTGGGAACGCTGCGCGCCAACAGGTTCAGCGAGTCCGTGGTGTTACGGGTGAAGACGACGGCGTCGGAGGAGTGCGCCCCGACGAACCTGCGGACGCGGTCGCGGGCCTGCTCGTAGACGCGGGTCGAGACCTGCGACGCGAACCCGGCGCCGCGGTGCACGCTGGCGTACCAGGGCAGCAGTTCGTCGACGGCGTCGCGCACTTCCTGCAGACAGGGCGCCGACGCCGCGTGGTCAAGGTTGGCGTAGGTGACGCGCTCGCCGGTGACCAGGGGAACGCGCAGGTCGGCGCCGACGACAGCCGGAACGGAAGTGGTGGTTCCAGGGGTGATCGCGAGCGTCATCGAGCTGCCTCCGAGGCCAGGGGCCCCGTTGTGTGAAGGCCCGCGCTTGACCGGCGCCCCACGCGCCGGACCAGGTCCTCACCAAGGGCACCCCACCGCGGTTGGAGGGTTGCCGGCCAGCAAGCTTGGGCTTGACGCTGGCTCTCATGACCTGCCGACGACGTTAGCGGAGGGTGACACTCCCGTCGACACCCGATCACATCGTGAGAAGCCTCGGAGACCGATAGGCCCTGTCCTGCAGGTCTCGTCCGCGATAGTCGCGGCCGAGGGCCCCGGAGACGGCACCGCCGCAAAGCCCGAATACGCCCGGTATGAGGGCATTGCGGCGGCACCGCCTCCGGGTCTCTCGACCGTGACTCTCATCGAACGGACCTGCAGAACAGGGCCTAATCCCCGGTCTCGCCCTTCCACCTGGCGTAGCGACCGGCCCTGTCGACGGCACGTACGCGCCGCTCAGCGGCGTCGCGCGCCTCTTCGGTGGTGACGATGAGCAACTGGTCGTCCGTCTGCAGCCTCGTCGTCGGTTGTGGCGTGAAACTCTTCCCCGAGCGCACCACGAGGCTGACCGTGGCTCCGGTCGGTAGCCGCAGTTCGGACATGTAGACGCCGTGCAGCTTCGACCCGCGCTGGATGTGTACCTGCAGCAGTTCGGCCCCGAGCTCGTCGAGCGGCGAGGCGTCGACCTGGACCTCCTGCACCTCGCCCGCCTTCACCAGCCCGAGGCGCCGCGCGAGGAACGGCAGCGTCGTGCCCTGCACCACCGTCAGGACGATGACCAGCAGGAACACCACGTCGACCAGCTCGCGAGCACCCTCGACGCCCTGGATCAGCGGGATCAGCGCGAACACGATGGGCACCGCGCCGCGCAACCCCGACCAGGACAGGAACGCCTGTTCGCGCCACGGCACCTTGAACGGCAGCGAGGCGAGGACCACCGACAGCGGCCGGGCCACGAACGTCAGCACCACGCCCGCGACCAGTGCGGGGAACAGCACGTCGAGCAGGCGCGACGGCGAGGCGTAGAGGCCGAGCAGCACGAAGAGCCCGATCTGGGCGAGCCAGCCGAGGCCTTCGGCGAACGAGAGGGTGTCGGCGCGGTGCGGCAGGCGGGCGTTGCCGAGGACCAGCGCGGCGACGTACGTGGCGAGGAATCCGGAGGCGTGCACGAGGTCACCGGCCGTGTAGGCCATCACGCACACGGCCACCGTGGCGAGCGGGTACAGACCGGTGGAGGGCAGCGCCGCGCGTCGGAGCCCGGCCCCGCCGAGATATCCGAGTGCCACGCCGATGAGCGCGCCCACGCCCAGTTCGTAGATCACCAGCAGCGGCGCGGTCCAGGAGATCTGGTCCGACGAGGCCAGCAGCACCACGGCGATGTAGACCGGCGCGTCGTTGAGGCCGGACTCCAGTTCGAGCGCGCCCGTGAGCCGCGAGCCGACGCCCAGGGAGCGCAGGACGCTGAAGACGGCGGCCGCGTCGGTGGACGACAGCACCGCGCCCCACAGCAACGCCATCCGCCAGTCGAGGCCCAGCAGGAAGTGCAACGCCGTTCCGGTCACCGCCACGCTCACCGCGACGGCCACTGTGGACAGTGCGACGCCCAGCCGCAGCGAGGACTTCACCGCGCTCCAGCGGGTCGTGATCCCGCCCTCGGTCAGGATCAGCACCAGCGCCGCGATGCCGAGGGACTGGGTGAGGTCGGCGTCGTCGAACTTGATACCGACGACGGACTCGCCGAGGAGCACGCCGATGCCGAGGTAGAGCAGGAGTGAGGGCAGCCCGAGCCGGGTCGACACCCGCACCGCGATCACGGAGATCAGCAGCACGGCGGCGCCGACGCCCAGAACGACCGTGACGTCACCCACCTGGACCATTCTGGTTGATCACCACCGATTCCGACGAATCCGACGATCGCCTCTACCGCGCTCATGCACGAAGGAGCATGTTGATCAGTGGCTCAATCCCTAACCCTGCATGGAGTTGAACCATGAGGATCCTCATCGCACTGGCGGCCGCCTTGATGGTGACCGGAGCGACCACCGCGCAAGCGGTGGCACCCGCGGCCCTGGCGGCACCGGACATCAACGTCGCGAACGTCCGAGCACACCTGAACCAGTTCCAGTCGATCGCCAACGCCAACGGCGGCAACCGCGCACACGGACGACCGGGGTACCTGGCCTCGATCAACTGGGTGAAGAGCAAGCTCGACGCGGCCGGCTTCACGACGCGCGTGCAGTCGTTCACCTACAACGGCGCCACCGGCTACAACCTGATCGCGGACTACCCCGGCGGCGACCTGAACAACGTCGTCATGCTGGGCGGCCACCTCGACAGCGTCAGGTCGGGCCCCGGCATCAACGACAACGGCACGGGCTCCGCGTCGATCCTGGAGGTCGCCCTCCAGATGAAGGCGACGAACTTCCAGCCCACCAAGCACGTGCGGTTCGGCTGGTGGGGCGCCGAGGAACTCGGACTGCGCGGTTCGCGGGCCTACGTGGCCTCGCTGTCCGCCACCGAGAAGTCGAGGATCAAGGCGTACCTGAACTTCGACATGACCGGCTCGCCGAACCCGGGCTACTTCGTCTACGACGGCGCCGACAACCAGCCCTCCGGTTCGGTGGCGTTGCAGCAGCGGCTGCAGGCGGGCTTCACCTCGATCGGCGTTCAGACCGAGCTGATCAAGGTCGGCGGCCGCTCCGATCACGCGGCGTTCGCACTGGAGAACATCGCGACCGGAGGCACGTTCACCGGCGCCGAGCAGACCAAGACCGCGGCTCAGGCCCGGAAGTGGGGCGGCACGGCCGGCCAGGCCTTCGACCGTTGCTACCACCGCTCCTGCGACACCACGGCGAACGTCAACGCCACGGCGCTCGACCGCAACGCGGACGTGATCGCCTACGCGTTGTGGGCGACCGCGGCCTGATCTGATTTCTGCGTGAGCACCTGCACGGCCTCGTCGAGCACCGGTTCGACGAGGCCGGGCAGGGTCGTCCACATCTGCGCCTGGCCCAGGTAGAGGCTGAACGCGATCAGCGCGCGTCTCCTCGCCTGGGCCTTGCCGAACCCCAGCTGCTCGAACAACTCGGTCAGGTAGCCGATCCGCTTCTCGGTGACGCGCTGGAGGACCGGCGCGATCAGCTCGTTCCCGGCACCCGCCTGCAACGCCATCTCCACCGAGCCCTTGCGGGTCTGGTCGAGCACCATGGCGAACAGCGTCCGGAGCTTGCCGTGCGGCGTCTGCTCGGACTCGACCAGCTCGATGACCTTCTCGGTGTGCTCCCGCTCCCACCGCTCGACCGTCGCCTTCAGCAACGCCTCGCGGTTCGGGAAGTGGTGGTAGACGCTCCCCTTCGTGGCTCCGGCCCGCGCCGCCAGCGGCTCGATCGCGACGGCCGGAAGCCCTCCCTCGGCGAGCGCTCTCAGCGCTATCTCAGTCCAGTCGTCACGATTTCTCCGCGCCACGGTTCCATACGCTAGCGTACGTTCCAGGAACATACGGCAGCGTATGGAGAGGAATTTCCATGATCAAGAATGTCCACACCCGCGACCTCGGCGTGCCCGCCGGCCCGTTCGTCGAGCGCGTCCAGGAGCTCTGGCCGCCCGCCTGGGGCAAGCAGGAGTTCGATCGCCCGCTGGGCGTGGGAGCCGACGGCGGGCACGGCCCGATCCGCTACCACTGCACCGAGTTCGTCCCCGGCGAGTCGATCACCTTCGCGTTCGAGGACGGCGACGGCACGCACACCCTGTCGGCCTCGGGCACGGTCCTGCGGCACGAGTTGATCGGCGATTTCAGCCTGGGCAAGCGCCTGCGGTGGGCGTTGATCATCCGGTGGATGCACGACGCGTGCCTGGAGGACCTGTTCGACGCCTGCGAACGCGCGGCAGGCCGCGTACCCGCCGCACCCGCCCGGTGGTCACCGTGGGTGCGGCTGGTGCGGCGCTCACTCGGGGTGAGCCCGCACCAGCCACAACTCGTCTAACGGTCACGCCTTGGCGACGGCGACCTTCACCTTGGCGCCGTCACCGACGGTGCCCTCGGACGTGCCCTCACCGAACACCACCGACGTCGTCAGCGTCTCCGCCTGGACGAACGCCAGGTGCGGCTCGACAGCCGAACGCACGGCCTCCGGCAGCTCCAGCGTCAGCGTGATCCGGTCGGACACGTCGAGCTGGGCGTCCTTGCGGGCCTGCTGCACCACGCGCACCAGGTCACGCGCGACACCCTCGGCCTCCAGTTCCGGCGACACCACCGTGTCGAGCACGACGACACCGGCGCCACCGGGCAGAGCGGCCGTGGCGGCGGGATCCGTTGCCACCAGGCGCTGTTCGTACTCGCCCTCGAACAGCTCGACACCGGCGGCGACGATCCTGCCGTCCACTTCGGACCAGTCACCGGCCTTGACGGCCTTGATGACCTTCTGCACGTTCGGGCCGAGCCGCGGCCCGGCCGCCCGCGCGTTGACGACCAGCTGGAACTGCCCGTAGGCGTCGACGTCCGTGGACAGCGACACCTCCTTGACGTTGACCTCGTCGCGCACGATCCCGGCGAAGTCCTCCAGCAGGCCCGCCACCGGCGACGCCACCGTCAAGCGCGCCAACGGAAGCCGCACGCGCAGCTTGTTCGCCTTGCGCAGCGACAACGCCGTCGAGCAGACGTCGCGCACCTCGTCCATCGCCGCGACCAGCGCGTCGTCCGCCGGCACGTCCGACACCGACGGGAAGTCCGTCAGGTGCACCGAACGGCCACCGGTCAGCCCGCGCCACACGACCTCGGAGGTGTACGGCAGCAACGGCGCCGTGACGCGCGTGACGACCTCCAGCACGGTGTGCAGGGTGTCGATCGCGTCCTGCTCGCCGTCCCAGAACCGCTGCCGCGACCGGCGCACGTACCAGTTCGTCAGCACCTCCAGGTACTCACGCACCAGCTGGCACGCACCGGAGATGTCGTAGACGTCCATCGCCGCCTGGACGTCGCGCACCAGATCGTGCGTCTTCGCCAGCGCGTACCGGTCGAGCACGTTCTTCGAGTCGACGCGCCACGTGCCCTCCTTCCCGGAAGCGTTGGAGTACAACGCGAGGAAGTACCAGGAGTTCCACAACGGCAGCACCGCCTGGCGCACCGCGTCCCGGATGCCGCGCTCGGTCACCACGAGGTCGCCGCCGCGCAGGATCGGCGACGCCATGAGGAACCAGCGCATGGCGTCGGAGCCGTCGCGGTCGAAGACCTCGTTGACGTCCGGGTAGTTCTTCAGCGACTTGGACATCTTCTGGCCGTCGTCACCGAGCACGATCCCGTGGGCCATGCAGTCGCTGAACGCGGGCCGGTCGAACAGCGCCGTCGCGAGCACGTGCATGGTGTAGAACCAGCCGCGCGTCTGCCCGTTGTACTCGACGATGAAGTTGCCCGGGTAGTGGTTCTCGAACCAGTCCGCGTTCTCGAACGGGTAGTGCACCTGCGCGAACGACATCGAGCCCGACTCGAACCAGCAGTCGAGCACGTCCGGGATGCGCCGCATCACCGACTGGCCGCTCGGGTCGTCCGGGTTCGGCCGCGTCAGCTCGTCGATGAACGGCCGGTGCAGGTTGTCCGGGCGCACGCCGAAGTCGCGTTCCAGCTCGTCCAGCGACCCGTACACGTCCGTGCGCGGGAACTCGGGGTTGTCCGAGGTCCACACGGGCAGCGGCGAGCCCCAGTACCGGTTGCGCGAGATGTTCCAGTCGCGCGCGTTCTCGAGCCACTTGCCGAACTGGCCGTCCTTGATGTGGCCGGGCACCCAGTTGATCTGCTGGTTGAGCTCGACCATCCGGTCCTTGAACTGCGTGACCGCGACGAACCACGCCGACAGCGCACGCTGGATCAGCGGGTTCTGGCAACGCCAGCAGTGCGGGTACGGGTGGTCGTAGGTCTCGTGCCGCAGCAGCAGGCCCGCGTCCTTGAGGTCGCGGATGATCAGCTTGTTCGCCTCGAAGACGTGCACACCCGCGTACGGCGCCGCCTCGGCGGTGAACTTGCCGTCCGGCCCGACCGGCACGACGACCTCGATGCCCGCCGCGTCCGTCACGACCTTGTCGTCCTCACCGAACGCCGGTGCGATGTGGACGATGCCGGTGCCGTCGTCGGTGGTCACGTAGTCGGCCGTCAGGACCTGGTGCGCGTTCTCGCGGCCGACGAAGAAGTCGAACGGCGGCAGGTACTTCCTGCCGACCAGGTCCGAGCCCTTGTAGCGGGCGACGACCTCGGGCTCCTCGCCCAGCTCACGCGCGTACGCCGCGACACGGGCCTCGGCGAGCAGGTACCTGTCACCGTCGGAGCCCACGACCGTCACGTAGTCGACGTCCGGGTGCACTGCGGCGGCGAGGTTGCTCGGCAGCGTCCACGGCGTCGTCGTCCAGATCAGGGCCTTCTCGCCGGACTCCAGGCGCAGCGCCACCGTGACGGCCGGGTCCTGCCGGTCGCGGTAGGCGTCGTCCATCTTGGTCTCGGTGTTGGACAGCGGCGTCTGGCAGCGCCAGCAGTACCAGAGCACCCGGAAGCCCTCGTAGATCAAGCCCTTGTCCCACAAGGCCTTGAACGCCCACATGACGCTTTCCATGTAGTCGAGGTCGAGCGTCTTGTAGTCGTTGTCGAAGTCGACCCAGCGCGCCTGCCGCGTCACGTAGTCGCGCCACTGGTCCGTGAACTGCAGCACGGACGTACGGCAGGCCTCGTTGAACTTCTCGATGCCGAGCTCGTCGATCTCGTGCTTCTGCGTGATGCCAAGCTGCTTCTCGGCCTCGTACTCCGCCGGCATGCCGTGCGTGTCCCAGCCGAACCGGCGCTCGACGTGCTTGCCGCGCATCGTCTGGTAGCGCGGCACGACGTCCTTGACGTAGCCGGTCAGCAGGTGCCCGTAGTGCGGCAGGCCGTTCGCGAACGGCGGGCCGTCGTAGAAGACGAACTCGTTCTCGCCGTGCTCACCGGCCGGGTTGCGGTCGATGCTCGCCTGGAAGGTCTCGTCGTCCTTCCAGTACCCGAGCACGTCCTGCTCGAGGTTCGGAAAGGACGGCTGCGCCGGGACCTCGTTCGCTCCGGCCCTGGGGTAGGCCATCTTCACTGCTCCTCGCGGTCAGATGCGACACGCGAGGACGACACGCCGATGTGGCTCGGCCCGCCGCGGTACCACCCCGCTTGCCCGCCTTCTTGCGGCGAGCCTCTCGTTCTTCGGCTGTGACGGGCCGGTCCCGTCCGGTTCTACTGAGGTGCTCGCGCACCCGTTCTTCCGGAGGCTCCCCGGTGATGGCCGGATCGGTGCCTGTTGGTTACAGGGTAACCGGAGGCACAAACCGTATGCTCGCCCGATGACGTTGACCATCGCGTTGTCGATCGTGCTGGCCCTGCTGTTCGTGGCGACGGGCGCGGGCAAGCTGTTCGGCGCGAAGGCGTCACTCGAGGCGCGCGACCACTTTCGGATGAACCCTGCGCTGTGGCGCACCATCGGCGCGCTGGAGTGGGCGGGCGCGGCGGGCCTCGTCGTCGGTCTGGTCACGTGGGAATGGGTGGCGCACGCGGCCACCGTCGGCCTCGGGCTGCTGATGGTCGGTGCCACGATCACGCGGTTGCGGTACGACTCGAAGCCCAGCGGTGTCGTCGTGGACCTCGCGCTGCTCGCGTTGCTGATCATGCTGCTGTTCCTGGACCGGTGAGGTTCCACCTCGATGCGCCGCCGCGGCAGGCGAACTGGACCACACCGAGCACGTCCGGCCGTCGGCGCCCGATCGTGCTCCGAGCATCTGCTCGACGGGCTCAGTCGGAGTGTGCGGAACGACTCCTGCGCACCAGCACCGCGTCCGGGGTGCACAGCGCGCACGGCGTGAACTGCAACTGCCGTGCCTCCTGCACCGGGAGGCCCAGCGTGGGCCTCCCGGCAAGCCAGGAGCACGAACTCAGGTGATATCGGGGCCGTTCGTCCAGCACCCGCACCTCGTCCACCAGATCGGCCACGACGAGCAGGTCCGCCGCGTCGGTGTCCTCTTCCGGTGGTTCCTCGTCAGCGGACGGCGTGTCGGCTACCGCCGGCTCCACCACCCGTTGATCATCAGCTGCACGTAGTTGATCTACACTCTGCGCGTCGGCAGCGGGGTCCCCCGGCCGTCTCCGCCACCAGTCCCAAGCAAGGACCAGGGCGGCGAGCACGCTCGCGCCCACGGACGACCACGCCCAGATCGTGTTGGACGTGGCCAGCGCAGGCACGAGCAACCCGAGGGCTGCCAGCACCAGAAGCAGAACTACGAAGAGCACCTAGCGAACAGTAGTTCAGCCCGCTTCGGCGCGTGCACCGAAGGAGTAGCCCTGGGAACGACCCTCGGACGGAGCGGCCGGGCCGCGGTCCTGGAGGTCGCGCAGGGACGACTCGAGCATCGTCTTCAGTCGCGTGCGGTACTCACGTTCGAACGTCTGCAGCTTGTCGATCTGCTTCTCGAGCGTGTTCTTCTCCTGGGTGATGTTGCCCATCACCTCAGCGTGCTTGCGCTGCGCGTCACGGTCCAGCGCGGTGGCCTTCTCACGGGCCTGCCGCTCCAGCGTCTCGGAACGCGTCCGCGCGTCGTTGAGCATGGTCTCGGCACGCGTGCGCGCCTCGTTGACCATCGTGTCGGCCTTGGCGCGAGCCTCGGACAACAGCTGCTCGGACTTCGTGCGCGCCTCGGACAGCATGCCGTCCGCTTCGGCCTTCGCCTCGCCCGTCAGCCGGTCCGCCATCTCCTGGGCAAGGCCCAGGACCTTCGCGGCCTGCACGTGGTGGTCTCCGCCACCACCGGGGGACGTCTGCTCCATGACGGAGGGCGGCGGGACCGGCGCCAGGCGGCGCGGCTCCTCCACCGGCATGCGGGTCGTCATGGGGCTGGAAGCAGCCTTCGCACGCGCGTCGTCGAGGTCGGCACGTGACGTCTCGAGCTGCTGGTCGAGCTGCTCGACCTGCTGACGGAGGTCGTTGTTCTCCTCGATCAAGCGGGCGAGCTCGCCCTCAACCAGGTCGAGGAACGCGTCCACCTCGTCCTCGTTGTAGCCCCGCTTGCCAATCGGCGGCTTGCTGAATGCAACGTTGTGCACATCAGCGGGGGTCAACGGCATCGGATCACCTCTCGCACTCCTGGGCTGCGGTCATCCCACGGTTCCCCGTCACCTGGGATCTGCGAATCGCATCAGAATGATAACGACCAGCCACAGCACAATAATCGATAGGTCCAGCCCGACGCCCCCGATCCGCACAGTCGGGATCACCCGACGGAGTGCACGGACCGGTGGGTCGGTGACCGTGTAGACGGTCTCAAGCGTCACGGCGACGCCGCCGGCGGGGCGCCACTCCCTCGCGAACGTCCGCACCAGCTCGACCACGACACGCGCGGTCAGGAACAGCGAGAACGCGAACAGGAGGTAGAAGATGACGAGCCAGATCGGGTCCACGAGGTCAACTCTAACCGTGGTTCCCGAACCCGCCCTCGGCCAGCTTCCTGCGGTCCTCCGCCGTGACGTCAACGTTGGGCGGTGAGAGAAGGAACACCCTGCTCGTGATCTTGTCCATGGACCCGCGCAGAGCGAACGCGAGTCCGGCCGAGAAGTCGACGAGACGCTTCGCGTCCGCGTCGTCCATGTCGGTCAGGTTCAAGATCACCGGGGTGCCGTCGCGGTAGTGCTCCCCGATCGTGCGCGCCTCGCTGTAGGTACGGGGGTGAAGCGTGGTGATGCGCGCCAACGGGTTGCCTACCGGCTCCGCGACCGGACGCAGCCTGCTCACGGGCTCGCGCTGCGGCTCGACAGCGAGTGCGCCGTGCACGGGTGCGTCGGCACTCCAGCGTCGCGTGCCCGGAGGGTTGCCCCCGCGCCGCGACTCCGGCTCGTAGTCGTCCGGCTCGTCGATGTCGGCCCGGTACCCGGAGCCCTGGAGCTCCGACCGGCCCGGCGTGAACACGCGGTTGCGCCGCGGGTACGGGTCGTAGTCGTCGGCCTCGGCCGCGTACTCGGACCGGTAGTCGCCGTAGCGGCCGCGGTCGTCCTCGTAGCCGGGGTCGTCTGCGTACTCGGCGGGGACCATCCCGAAGTAGGCCTTCAGCTTGTGCAAAGCGCTCATTCCAGCCCCTCCTCGGCGGTTCCCCACTCTTAGGGACGGTGCGGACGGTCCCGAGGTTCCCGACTACCTACGGCGAGATTAGTCGCCGGCTGCCGAGCAACGCCGTTCCGACACGCACACAGGTCGATCCGTGCGAGATGGCATCTTCCAGGTCACCGCTCATTCCCGCTGACACATGGGTGGCAGTGGGATGATCATCACGTAGGCGAGATACCACCGAAACCAACGCCTGAAACGCCTGCGATGGCTTCATCGTCCGAGGCGCGACGGTCATCGCACCCCGAAGAATAAGATCACCCGAACGAGTGATCACGCCAGCCAGTTCCGCCACATCCGCAACAGCAACCCCACCGCGCGACGTGTCCCCGTCGATACTGACCTGCAGCAACACGTCGAGCGTGGTGCCTTTCGCGTGCGCCGCCTTCGCCAACGCCTCGGCCAGCCGGACGCTGTCCACGGAGTCGACCTGGTCGGCCCACTCGACGACGGACTTCGCCTTGTTGCGCTGCAACCGCCCGACCATGTGCCACCGCGCCTCGCCGAGGTGTCTCAACTGGGCGACCTTCGCACCGGCCTCCTGGTCGCGGTTCTCCGCGAAATGCCGGAGCCCAAGCCGGTAAAGGATCTCCACATCGCTGGCGGGCCAGGTTTTCGTCACCGCCAGCAACATCACCTCGTCCCGAGCCCGCCCCGCCACCTCACATGCCTTGGCGATGCGTTCCTCGACCTCCGCGAGGTTCTCCTCCAACTCCGCAGCCCGACTCACGGCTCAATCCAAACAACGGACGCAAGCCGCCCGGTAGGCGCCTGCCGCCGATGGCTGAACAGGTCCTTCTCCTCGAACGTGCACCGAGGATCGACCCCGATCTTCCCGACCCCGGCACCAGCCAGCTGATTCCACAGCCCGGCCCGCAAATCCAGGGCAGGCGTACCTTTCCGCGACTTGGAGGCGCTACCGGGCAGGTGCTTCTCGACGTCCTTCTGCATCTCGGCAGGCACCTCATAACACTCACCGCACACCGAGGGCCCCAGCAACACCTCGATGCGCTCAAGCTCAGCCCCCAGCACCATCATCGCCTTGAGAGCCTCGACAACCACACCGACCCGAGCACCAACACGCCCAGCGTGCACAGCCCCGACAACCCCGGCCTCTTGATCCCCGAGCAACACCGGCACACAGTCAGCAGTCAACACGACAAGCCCGAGACCAGCCCGTTTCGTCACAACGGCATCGGTAGCCTCAAGCGGCTCCCCCTGCGGCCCGTCAACGGTGGCAACAGTGCGCCCGTGCACCTGCTCCATCCAGACCAACCGATCGACCGAAAGCCCAACCCCCGCAGCCAGCCGCTCCCGGTTAGCCTCAACCGCCCGAACGTCGTCCCCAACGTGATCGCCGAGGTTGAACGACTCGTAGGGCGCCTTGGACACGCCACCGGCACGGGTGGTGACAACACGACGAATGCGCACACTCACACCCTAGTTCGCACGAACACGCACCCCAGCCCTCCCCCGCGCGACGACGCCACAGGCGAGCCGTCCCTCCCCACGCGACGCCAAAGGCGAGCCGTCCACCCATGCGACGCCAAAGGCGAGCCGTCCACCCACGCGACGCCAAAGGCGAGCCGTCCTTCCCCACGCGAAGCCGTAGGCGAGCCGTCCTTACCGCGCGGGCCAGGCGGTGGGGTCCCATCACGAGTCGCGCCATAGCACTTGCTGCACCTGAGGGGTGAGGTCAAGTCGACACGCTTTTCGTCGACTTGACCTCACCCCTCAGGTGTGGCCCGCTCTTGGCTCGGCTCGTGATGGGACCCCACCGCCAACGCACTCTCTAAGCACCAGGCAGCCGCCCACAGCAACAGGCGTGCCATCTACCTACGCACGGCGTGGACCCCCTGATCAGATTGCCGGGGTCTGGGGCAGAGCCCCAGGGAAAGCACGCAACCGCAAGCTCGCCGCCCGCAAGCCGACCACCCACCCGGCCGCGGCACGCAACCCAACCAAGCTGACGCAGGCGTCCCCCCAATAGAAGGACCCCCTGAGCCCAAACGCTACTCAGGGGGTCCGACAAGATCAGCACACCAGGCCCGGCACCGCCAGGCCCGGCCAGGTCCGGCACCGCCCGACCCGGCACCACCAGGTCAGGCAACAGCCCCAACCACAGACCCAGCCAAAAAAGGCCAGACCCGAACCTCACCGCCGCATGAACGGCGGCACATCCACCTCATCATCAGGGTCCTCGGTAACCGGCACAGGCCGAGAAGGCAACGACCCATTGGGAGACAAGGACCGAGGCACCGAGGGCACGTACCCGTTGCCCTGGGCCGGCGAAGGCTGAGGCGGCACCGAGGTAGGAGGCTGCTGCACAGGCGGGGCGTGCCGAACCTCAGGCTGAACCGGGGGCTGAACCGGAGGCTGGACGGGAGCGTGGACAACAGGCTGCGGAGTCTGAGCCACCGGCTGCTGCACATGGGTAGGCGTGGCCGTGGCGGAAGCGATCGGCCCGGTAGCCGTCCGAGGCGGCGAGGACAGCGCCGTCGGCTCCAGCTTCTTGTGGGTCGGACCGCCTGCGTCGAAGCCGGCCGCGATCACCGTGACCCGGACCTCGTCGCCCAGGGAGTCGTCGATGACCGTACCGAAGATGATGTTCGCGTCGGGGTGCGCGGCCTCCTGGACGAGCGAGGCCGACTCGTTGATCTCGAACAACCCCAGGTCGGAGCCGCCGGCGATGGACAGCAGCACGCCGTGCGCGCCCTCCATCGAGGCTTCCAGCAGTGGCGAGTTGATGGCCTTCTGCGCGGCTTGCACCGCTCGGCCCTCTCCTCGTGCCGAGCCGATGCCCATCAACGCCGAGCCCGCGCCGGACATGACCGACTTGACGTCGGCGAAGTCCAGGTTGATCAGACCGGGGGTCGTGATCAGGTCGGTGATGCCCTGGACACCGGACAGGAGCACCTCGTCCGCGGAGCGGAAGGCGTCCATCAGGCTCACGCCGATGTCGCCGAGCTGCAGCAGCCGGTCGTTCGGGATGACGATGAGCGTGTCGCACTCGTTGCGCAGCGCCTGGATGCCGTCTTCGGCCTGCTTGGCGCGGCGCTTGCCCTCGAAGGAGAACGGGCGCGTCACGACACCGATGGTCAGTGCGCCGAGCTTGCGGGCGATCGAGGCCACCACCGGCGCACCGCCGGTGCCCGTGCCACCGCCCTCACCCGCGGTGACGAAGACCATGTCGGCCCCCTTGAGGACCTCCTCGATCTCCTCGCGGTGGTCTTCGGCGGCCCTATGCCCGACCTCGGGGTTCGCGCCGGCACCGAGGCCGCGGGTCAGCTCCCGGCCGATGTCGAGCTTCACGTCGGCATCAGACATCAGCAAGGCCTGGGCATCGGTGTTCACCGCGATGAACTCGACGCCCTTCAGCCCGACCTCGATCATGCGGTTGACGGCGTTGACACCGCCACCACCGATGCCGACGACCTTGATCACCGCGAGGTAGTTGTGCGGGGGCGTCATCGGATCCGCCTTCCTGATCGTGGTCCGCGCTGTGGTGCTGGGTGTGATGCACCCGGATTGAAACTCTCAACCTCTCGTCGAGGCCCAGAGTTATGTCAACCCCATATGTTCCTGCTGGACGGTAAGCACCAGCGGTGCGTCGGTCCAGCAGCCACGCCGTAGGGTCCCAACACTGTGCGCTACTACTCCCCGGTCGTGCCGTCAAGTAGCGCGTACGGTCCTGAGGACGACGCACCCGCAAGCCTAGTCGGACCTCGAATCGGAGATCGTCTCGCCCATCCCTTCGTCACTTCCACACCTTTCGAGGTGATCCATCGCTACTGTCGGTGGATGGGGATGAAGATGCTGAGCGTCGCGCTGGCCGCGATCGCTCTGGGGGCAGTAACGGTCGCACCAGCGAGTGCGGCGCCGGAAGGCAACAAGATCGTCGAGATCAAGAGCGCGGCCGACGGGCTGTGCCTCGACTTCACCAGGTCGGACACGAGCCGCGCGGGCATGAGCGCCTGCACGGGCGGTGCCGCGCAGCAGTTCGAGCGCATCCCGACCGCCACGGGCGGGTCGTACCTGCGCAACATCGCGGACGGGCACTGCGTGGACGGGTACAGCTCCGACGTGCTGGACACCCAGTGCCAGCACGGCGTGCCCGGCCAGCGGTTCCAGGAGGTGGCCGACGCCGACGGCACCGTCAGGTTGTCGGCGCCGACGCGGTCCGGCACCAGGTTCATCGACTCCGTGCTCTTCGCGGGCGACGGCACGGTCATCATGGCGGACGACTCCGCGCGGAGCACCCAGCGCTGGCTGGTCCGCGAGGTGGGGGTGGTACCGCCGCCCCAGCTCGGCGCCGTGACGAAGCTGAGAAGCGCCTACGAGGGCACCTGCGTGACCGACGGCGTCAATTACTTCAACGAACTGAAGCCCTGCGCCACCGCGTCGGGGTTCGAACGGATCGACGTGGGCGGCGGCAAGGTCGCGCTGCGAAGCCAGGCCAGTGGCAAGTGCCTGGCGGTGGCGGCGCCCTCCGACTCCGTGCAACTGGCGGACTGCGACACGACCGCGCCCGACCAGCAGTGGACGCTCACCGGTGACGAGCTCGGCAACTACACGATCGCGAACGCCGACAGGCACCTGTTGCCGTTCGGCGACCGCGTGATCGTCTACCCGTACGCGGCGATCGGCCTCCTGCAGCACTGGCAGCTCCCGGCGGCCTAGTCGCCGGCGGTTCCGTCCAGCAGTTCCCTGACCACGTCCAGCTGACCGGCGTGCCGGGCGGTCTCCTCGATGACGTGCGCGAGCACCCATCGGGCCGAGATCGCCCGGTCGCCCCGGAACGACACCTCGGCATCGAGAGCACGCGAGGTCGACGCACCGCATTTCTCCGCCGTTACCAGTCCGCCGGTCTGACGCGCAGTTCGCCGCATACCGACGCACCGAACCCGTCGAGGCCGCGCCAACGACGGCTCGGACATCAACCCGTCCCTGGTGGACGACCTCATTGATCGCAGCCCGGCGTGAGTACTTCCTTCGGGTGACAACGATCGATACGGCTAATACCGCGAGTGGTAGTCCGATGAGCACGGTAGTCGTTCATCACCAGGAGGCATGTCTTGGCACCCGCACCCGCGTCCGTGCGTTCGCTCGTCGTCGCAGCGATCGTCCTGGAACTCGTCACGAGCAGGCTGGGCAGCCTCGTCGTACGGGTCGCGATGGCGCGGCTGAGGCCGAACGGCTAGCGCGAACCCCAGGAGAATCCCTTGTGCTCGCAACCGATTCCTCGGCACCGGCGGCCCCGCCGGTTCCCGACGCCGTCACGGCCACCGGTACCGCGGCCGTGACGAGCACGACCTCGAACTGAAGGACCTAAGTGGAACCTCTTCCACCAGTAGTGACCATCGGACCGGAGTTACCGCGGAAGCGCCGGCCACCGTGGCTCGCGATCTGTTTCACCCTGGTCGCGCTGACAGCGGGCGGACTCGGGTTCGGGCTGGGCAGGGCCACCGGTCCCGATCTGCTGCGCTCCGCCGGCACGAGCCCGGCCGCGCCGAACGTGTTCACGATCAGCGGGTCGATGACCGTCAACGGCCAGTGCGGTTCTGGTGGCTACACCGACGTCACCCTCGGCGGGCAGGTCGAGATCGTCAACCAGGACAACAAGGTGCTCGGCGTCGGCACGCTGCAAGGCGGCACCGGCTCGTGCTCCTTCAGGTTCACCGTGAGCGGCATCCCCGAGGGGCAACGGCTCTACGGTGCGCAGATCGGCAACGCCAACCGGGGCGTCATCTGGCACTCCGAGCAGGACGCGAAGTCCCAGGGCTTCCACCTGACGCTGGGCTGAGCGCTCAGGAAACCGTGGCCAGGTCCGGCGACGACACGTCATAGGTCGTGCCTGGCCGCGAGAGCAGCACGAGCAGCACGGCAGCTTTGCGTGCCGTGTCGTCGGAGTTGCCCCACTTCACCACGCGGTTTCCCGACAGCGTCAGCTTCACGTCGGCACTGGTCGTCGCCGCCACCGACACCACGTCGGGGCGCAGCTTCTCCGGCAGCCCGTTCACGACCCCGACCACGGCGCGAGTGGCCGGGTCCGAGGACGACGGCAGCGTCAGCACCAGTTCGGGGACGCCCGGCGCGGCGGCCGGGAGGACCGCGTAGTCCTTGCCGGTCGAGTCGACGAGGTGGAAGCCGTCGGGCATCTTCACCGAGCCGATCGGGACGCGTTCGGTGAGCAGCAGCCGGACCGTGCCTGGGAGCTGGCGTTCCACCTCCACGGCGGCGACGCGCGGGATGCCGGCCACGCGGTCGTGGATCTCCTGGAGGTCCAGGCGGATCAGCGGGGAGCCGGCCTCGATCGCCGCCACGGCGCGGACCTCGTCCTCGGTCAGCACGCCGTTGCCGCGGACGTCGACCTGGCGGACGCCGAGCAACGGGGTGAAGAAGACGCAGTAGGCCAGGGCCAGCACGGACAGCACTGCCAGCAGCGCCACCAGGCGACGGCGCAGGATCACCCTGCGCCGCGCCCGGTACTCGGCGCTCTTCGGCCTCCGGTTCGCGGAGCGAACTCGCGTGGACCTGCCGCGAACCGGTGCGCTCATGACAGCGCGCTGACGATCTCGGGGCCGAGCATCGTCACGTCACCCGCGCCCATGGTCACCACCAGGTCGCCCTCGCTCACCAGCGACGCCACCAGCGCGGGCACGCGGTCGAACGACGGCTCGTAGTGCACGGAAGCCGTGACCTGGCCGGCGATCAGCGTGCCGGTCACGCCGGGTTCGGGCTCCTCGCGGGCACCGTAGACGTCCAGCACGACGACCTCGTCCGCCAGCGACAACGCGGCGGCGAACTCCGTGGCGAACATCCGGGTCCTCGAGTACAGGTGCGGCTGGAACACCACGACGACACGGCCCGCACCGGCGACCGGACGCGCGGCACGCAGCTGTGCGTCTACCTCGGTCGGGTGGTGCGCGTAGTCGTCGTACACCGACACACCGTTGCCACGGCCCTTGAACTCGAACCGCCGCCGCACGCCACCGAAAGCCGCGAGGCCTTCGAGCAGTCCTGCCTGGTCCGCGCCGAGCTCCAGACCGGCCAGCAGAGCGGCGATCGCGTTCAACGCCATGTGCTCGCCAGGCACCGCGACCCGGACCTCGACCGCCACACCGTCGATCTCGACCGACGCCAGGCCACCGGACTCCAGCGGCTTGTAGTCGATCAGACGCGCGTCAGCGGCCGAACGTCCGTACTCGCGCACGCGGATCCCGCGCGCCCGCGCCTCGGCGATCAGGCGAGCGGCACCGGGATCATCCGCACAGGACACCAGCACGCCGCCCGGCACGATCCGTTCCAGGAACGAGTCGAACACGGCCGTGTAGGCCTCGACGGTGCCGTGGTGGTCGAGGTGGTCGGCCTCCACGTTCGTCACGACGGCGACGGACGGCGAGAAGAACAGGAACGAGCCGTCGGACTCGTCCGCCTCGGCCACGAACACGCCGCCGGTGCCCTGGTGGGCGTTGGCACCGGACTCGTTCAGGTCACCACCGATCGCGAACGACGGGTCGACCCGGCAGTGCTGCAACGCGACGGTGAGCATCGACGTGGTCGACGTCTTGCCGTGCGTACCGGCAACACACACGACGCGATGGTCTTCCATCAACGCCGCGAGCGCCTCGGCACGGCGCAGCACGGTGATGCCGCGCTCACGGGCCGACGCGTACTCGGGGTTCGTGTCCTTGATCGCGGTCGACACCACGACCTCGGTCGGACCGCCCGCGAGCTGGTCCAGGTTCGAGGCGTCGTGACCGACGGCGATCCGCGCGCCCTGGGCACGCAGGGCCAGCACGGTCCGCGAGTCCTTGGCGTCCGATCCGGACACCTGCACGCCGCGCGCCAGCAGGATGCGCGCGATGCCGCTCATGCCGGCACCGCCGATGCCGACGAGGTGAACGCGTTCGAGGCTCATTTCTTGATCACATCCAGAACGGTGCGGGCCAGGATCTCGTCCGCCTCACGACGGCCGGTGCCGAGCGTCGCGCGGGACATCTGCGCGAGCCGGTTGCGGTCCGCCATCAGCGGCACCACCAGCGAAGCGACCTTCTCCGGCGTCAGTTCCGAGTCCGGCACCAGCAGGCCGCCGCCCGCGGAGACGACCGGGCCGGCGTTGAGCGCCTGCTCACCGTTGCCGATGGGCAGCGGCACGAACACCGCGGGCAGGCCGACGGCCGACACCTCGGCGACGGTCATCGCGCCAGAACGGCACAGCACGGCGTCCGCGGCGGCGTACGCCAGGTCCATGCGCTCCAGGTACGGCACCGGCACGTACGCCGGAGCGCCCGGAACCTGTTGCACCGCAACGGAGTTCTTCGGCCCGTACGCGTGCAGCACACCCACGCCGGCACGGGCGAACTCGGCCGCGACCGGTGCCACGGCCTCGTTGATCGAACGCGCGCCCTGCGAGCCGCCGAACACCAGCAGCACCGGCGCGTGCGGGTCCAGGCCGAAGAACCGGCGGGCCTCGGCACGCAACGCGGCGCGGTCCAGCGACGTGATCGACTGGCGCAGCGGGATGCCGATGATCTGCGCGTCGGTCAGACCGGAGTCCGGCACCGCCGCGGCGACGTGCGCGGCGAACTTCGCGCCGACCTTGTTCGCGAGTCCGGCCTTGGCGTTCGCCTCGTGCACCACGATCGGGATGCGGCCACGCGCGGCCAGGTACGCGGGCAGCGCCACGTAGCCGCCGAACCCGACGACGACGTCCGCGCCGACGCGCTCCAGCACCTCGCGGGTCTGCTTCACGGCGCCGCGCACGTTCAGCGGCAGCTTCAGCAGATCGAGGGTGGGCTTGCGCGGCATCGGCACCGGCGGGATCAGCTCCAGCTGGTACCCGCGGGCCGGCACGATCTTGTTCTCCAGGCCGCGTTCGGTGCCGAGCGCGACGACACGCGCGTCCGGCCGCAGCCGCATGACCGCGTCGGCCAGCGCCAGTGCCGGCTCGATGTGTCCGGCGGTGCCACCGCCGGCGACCACGACGCACGGACCACTGGGGGCAGGGTGCCCGGTCAAGACTTCTCCCGAAGATAGTTGGCTGAAGATCGAATTCAGTTGGATCGCCCGCGACCGCGGGTCGACCGGCCTTGCTCTGAACGGCCCTGTGTGCGCCGCGAGTCGCGGCGACGGTACTCCGAAGGCGGAGCGGAGCGTCCAGCCATACGACGTTCGTCCACCACCGGAAGTTGCTGTGTGCGTGAACGGCCTGGTGCGCGGGGAGGCGTGGACGGACGGACCGGCTTGCGCTTGGCCGGTGGCCGGTACGCCTCGGGGGCGGGCAGCCTGAGCAGCCCGCCGACGCGGCCGGGGCCGAGCGAACGCAGCGCGGCCACGGCCTCGGGCTCGTGCCGGGCGCAGTTCGCCAGGATGCCGAACACGATCATGGTCGTCACGATCGACGTGCCGCCGGAGGAGATCATCGGCAGCGTGAGGCCCGTGACGGGCAGCAGCTGCACGACGTAGCCGATGTTGATCGCGGCCTGCGCGACGAGCCACACCGTCAGCGTCGCGGCCACGATCCGGATCCACGGGTCGGTGTTGCGCGACGCGATCCGCAGGCCGACCCACGCGAGCCCGCCGAACAGCACCAGCACCAGCCCGCACCCGACGAACCCGAGCTCCTCGCCGATGACGGCGAAGATGAAGTCCGACTCGACGTTGGGCAGGTACCGCCACTGCGAACTGCCCCGCGCGAGCCCCTTGCCGAACAGGCCGCCGTCGGCGAGCGCGAACATCGCCTGCCGCGCCTGGTGACCGGCGCCCTCGGGGTCGGCGTCGGGGTTGAGGAACGACGTCACGCGTTGCAGCCGGTACGTGGCACCGATCGCGAGCACGACGGCACCCGCCACCGCACCGCCGGCGATCACGCCGAACAACCGCATCGGCGCGCCCACGAACCACAGCAGGCTGATCAGCACCACGCCGAGCGTGATCGTGCCGCCGAGGTCGGGCTGCAGCATGACCAGCGCGAACACCAGCATCGCCACCGGCACGACCGGCACCAGCAGGTGCCGGTACTGCGACAGCAGGGCCCGCTTGGTCACCAGGACGTGCGCGCCCCACAACGCCAGCGCGAGCTTCACGGCCTCGATCGGCTGGAAGGAGATGGGCCCGAGCGTGAACCACGAGCGCGCGCCACCGCGAACGTCACCGAGCGGCGTCAGCACGAGGGCCAGCAGCACCACGCCGATGCCCATCGCGGCCGTCGAGAAGTGCCGGAGCCTGCGCAATGGGAACCGCAGCATCACCCAGAACAGCACGGCGCCGATGCACACGTAGATCAGCTGCTTCTGGAACACGCTGTACGCGGACACGCCCGACGCGACCTGTCCCGGTGCCGACGCGGACAGCACCATCACCAGGCCGAGCACGGTGAGCATGCCGAAGATCGCGAGCAACAGGTGGAAGTCGGCGAGCGGGCGGCTGAGCCACGAGGTCATACCGCTGCGCAACGACGCGATGCGGCCCGCGGGACGAACCTTCCGCTTGCTCCTCGGCTTGTCGGCGACGACGGTCACCGGATCATCGTCTCCTGTGTCAAGCGCTCGAACGGGGATTCCTGGGGCGTGTCGCCCCTTTCGCTGGAGCGTGCCGCCCTTTCGAACCCTACCGGCCACCCGTGAGGCGCTTCACGGCGTCCGTGAACGCCTGGCCCCGGTGCGCGTAGTCGCTGAACATGTCCATCGACGCCGCCGCAGGCGCGAGCAGCACCGTGTCACCGGGCTGCGCGAGCTCCTGCGCGGCACGAACGACGTCGAGCATCGGATCGTCGGCGCCGGCGAGGTCGAGCGAGCGCACCGGCACCTCCGGCGCGTACGTCGCGAGAGCCTCCGCGATCACGGCCCGGTCCGCGCCGATCAGCACCGCGCCGCGCAACCGGCGGGCCTCGGTCCGCACCATCTCCTCGACCGACGCGCCCTTGAGCAGCCCACCGGCGATCCAGACGACGCTGTCGAACGCCCGCAGCGAAGCCACGGCCGCGTGCGGGTTCGTCGCCTTCGAGTCATTGATATATTGGATATCAGAGGCGACGGTGACGAGCACGGCGCGATGCGCGGCCGGTTCGAACGCCTCCAGGCCCTCGCGCACGGCCTCGGACGGCACGCCGTACGCGCGCGCCAGGGCCGTGGCGGCGAGTGCGTCCGCGATGCCGGGTGGGCCTGCCGGACGGATCTTCGCGACCTCGACCAGCGCCTCGTCGTCGGCGAACGCGCGGTCGACCAGCCAGCCGTCGCGCACGCCGAGCTGGCCGTCCTCGGGTTCGTCGAGCGTGAAGCCGATCCGGTCCCGCGCGGGCGAGGCTTCCAGCAGGTCGCCGACGAGTTCGTCGTCGAGCCAGCCGATCGCCACGTCACCGGTGAGGATCCGGGCCTTGGCCTGGGCGTAGGCCTCCATGCCGCCGTGCCAGTCGAGGTGGTCCTCGGCGAGGTTGAGCAGCGCGCCCGCCTGCGGACGCACCGAAGGCGCCCAGTACAGCTGGAAGCTCGACAGTTCCACCGCGAGCACCCGGCGCCCGGCCAGCAGCGCGTCCACGACCGGCAGGCCGACGTTCCCGCAGGCCACGGCGTCCGCACCGGCGGCGTGCAGGATCGACTCCAGCATGCCGACCGTCGTGGTCTTGCCGTTCGTGCCGGTCACCGCGAGCCACACCGGCGGGTCGGCCAGCTCGGTGCCCATCCGCCAGGCCAGTTCGACCTCGCCGATCACCTCGATGCCGGCCGACACCGCGGCCGCGAGCAACGGGCTCGACGGCTGCCAGCCGGGGCTCGTGACCACCAGCGAGGTACCGGCCGGGGGTTCCGCCAGGCCGGGCACCAGTTCCACGCCTTCGAGCAGGGTCTCCAGCGCCGCCAGTCGTTCCGGCGACGAGTCCGTCACCACGACCTCGGCGCCCGCCGCGAGCAACGCCTCCGCGGCGGACCGGCCGGTCACTCCAGCACCGGCCACCAGCACCTTCGAACCGGCCAGCTTGGTCATCGTCCTAGAACCCGCCCGTCAGCCACTCGCTGTAGAACACGCCGAGACCGAACATGCAGCAGATGCCCGCCATCAACCAGAACCGGATGATGACAGTGGTTTCCGCCCAGCCGGCCAGCTCGAAGTGGTGGTGGAACGGTGCCATCCGGAACAGGCGCCGTCGTGAGGTGCGGAAGACCGCGACCTGCAACGCCACCGACAGTGCCTCCACCACGAACAGACCACCGATGACGATCATCAGCAGCTCGGTGCGGGTCGCGATGGCGAGACCGGCGACGAGGCCGCCGAGCGCGAGCGACCCGGTGTCACCCATGAAGATCTTGGCCGGAGCGGCGTTCCACCAGAGGAAGCCGATGCAGCCCGCCATCGCGGCCGCGGCGATCACCGCCAGGTCCAGCGGGTCGCGCACGTCGTAGCAGCCCGCCACGGCGTAGCTGGAGCAGTTGTAGCGGAACTGCCAGAACGAGATCACCACGTAGGTGCCGAACACCATCGCCGACGAGCCACCGGCCAGGCCGTCGAGGCCGTCGGTGAGGTTCACGGCGTTCGACCACGCGGCGACCATGGCGTAGCAGAAGACGATGAAGCCGACGACGCCGAACGAGACCACGGTGATGTCGCGGACGAACGACAGGTTGACCGACGCGGGCGTCAGGCCGTCCTTGTTCGGGAACTGCAGCACCAGGATCGCGAACGTGATGGTCGCGATGAACTGGCCGACCAGCTTCGCCGTCTTGTTCAGGCCCAGGTTGCGGGCCTTGCGGATCTTGATGAAGTCGTCGAGGAAGCCGACGACGCCCAGCGACGTCGTCAGCATCAGCACGAGCAGGCCGGACGCCGTCGGGGTCTGCCCCGACGCCGAGGCCGACATCGAGTTCACGAGGTGCGTGCCGAGGTAACCGGCCCACATCGCGACCAGGATGGCGAGGCCACCCATGGTCGGCGTACCGCGCTTGGTCTTGTGGTGCTGCGGACCGTCTTCGCGGATCTCCTGGCCGAAGCCCTGGCGAGAGAAGACCTTGATCAGGTAGGGCGTCAGCAGGATCGACACTGCCAGTGCGATCGCTGCGGCGATCAGGATGCTCTTCACTTGGTTCCTGCCTCCAGCAGGGCCTCGGCAATGCGCCACAGGCGATAGGCGTTGGATGCCTTGACCAGCACTACGTCACCGGGCCGGAGTTCCCCCTGTAGCAACGCGATCGCCGCGTCGGCGTCCGGCACCCTGACGGATTCGTCTCCCCAAGATCCTTCCAGGTGCGCGCCCTGGTGCATCGCGCGGGCCGCTTCACCGACGACGACCAGCTTGCTGATGTCGAGGCGCACCACCAGACGGCCGATCTCGTCGTGCTCGCGCACGGCGTCGTCGCCCAGTTCCGCCATCGGGCCGAGGACGGCCCAGCAGCGGCGGGCGGGCTTGGTGGCGCGCGAGATCGACGCGAGCGCCTTCAGTGCCGCCCGCACCGAGTCGGGGTTCGCGTTGTAGGCGTCGTCGATGACGGTCACGCCGTCCGCGCGGTCGGTGATGACCATGCGGTGGGCGGAGACCCGTTGCGCGGCACCCAGTCGCTCGGCGATCTCGGCGGGCGTGGCGCCCAGTTCGAGTGCGATCGCGGCGGCGACCAGCGCGTTGCCCACCTGGTGCGAGCCGTTCAGCCCCAGCTTGACGCGCGCGTCGCCCTTCGAGGTCTTCAGCGTGAAGCTCGCCCGAGCCTGCTCGTCCAGCTCGATGTCGGCGGCCCGGACGTCGGCGTCCGGGTTCTCGCCGACCAGGACGACCTTGGCCTTCGTGCGGCTCGCCATGCCCGCGACCAGCGGGTCGTCGGCGTTCAGGATCGCGACCCCGTCCTCGGGCAGCGACTCGACCAGCTCGCCCTTGCCCTGCGCGATGCCTTCGCGCGAGCCGAACTCGCTGAGGTGCGCGGTGCCGACGTTCAGCACGGCACCGAAGCGCGGCGGCGCGATCTCGCAGAGGTTCGCGATGTGGCCGATGCCGCGCGCGGACAGCTCGAGGACCAGGAACCTGGTGTCCTCGGTGGACCGCAGCGCGGTCCACGGGTGGCCGAGCTCGTTGTTGAACGACTCCGGCGGCGCGACGACGTCCCCGACCGGCGCCAGCACCTGGGCGATCAGGTCCTTCGTGGACGTCTTGCCCGCCGAGCCGGTGATGCCGACGATCGTCAGGTCCTTCAGGCGGTCGGTGACGTGGCGGGCGAGCTTGGCCAGTGCTTCGAGCACCGCCGCACCCTCGCCGCTCTTGTCCCCCGCGAGCACATATGCGTTGGCGTGCCTGGTCTGCACCGGCGGCGCGATCACCGCGGGGGCGTCCACCTCGCGGCCCGCCAGCACACCGGCCGCGCCCGACGCCACGGCCTGCGCGGCGAAGTCGTGGCCGTCCACGCGTTCACCTGGCAGCGCCAGGAAGAGGCCCCCCTCGGTGATCTTGCGGGTGTCGAACTCGATGGTGCCGGTGATCACCGGACTGCCATCGGTCGCGTGCAGGCGTCCGCCGACGATCTCAGCGATCTCGGCGAGCGTGAGTGCGATCAACGGTGCGCCTCTCTGATCGCGGCGGTCAGCGTCTCGACGTCCGAGAACGGATGGATCACGCCGGCGATCTCCTGTCCCGTCTCGTGGCCCTTGCCCGCCACGACGACGACGTCACCCGGACGGGCCAGCTCGACGGCCTTGTCGATCGCGAGCTTCCGGTCGCCGATCTCGAGCACCTCGCCCCGGTTCGCGGTGGCGAGCGCCCCTTCGAGCATGGCGGCCCGAATAGAGGACGCGTCTTCGGTCCTCGGGTTGTCATCGGTGATGATCAACACCTCGGCGCGTTCGGCGGCGGCCTCGCCCATCAGCGGCCGCTTGGCCCGGTCGCGGTCGCCACCGCAGCCGAGCACGACGATCACCCGGCCGTCGGTCTTGGCGCGCACGGCGTCGAGCGCGAGCGCGACGGCGGCGGGCTTGTGCGAGTAGTCGACGACGGCCGTGAAGGCCTGGCCCTCGTCGATGCGCTGCATGCGGCCGGGCACCTGGACGGTCCGCAGGCCCTCGGCGATCGCCTCGGCACTGATGCCCTCCAGGTGCAGGCACGCGATGGCCAGCAGGGCGTTCGCGATGTTGAAGCTGCCGGCGAGCGGGAGGTGGATCCGGATGTCGCCGCCGGGGCCGTGCGCGGTGAACGTCTGCTCACCGGTCGCGCTCACCTCGACGTCGCCCGCGGTCCAGGTGGCGGGCTTGGTCGTGGCAACGGTGACGGTGCCCGGCTTGACCAGCCGCTCGCCCCACTCGCCGTCGACGCAGACGACCTCCCTGCGCGCGCGGCCGTCGAACAGCTGCGCCTTGACCTGGAAGTACTCCTCCATGTCCGCGTGGAAGTCGAGGTGGTCCTGGCTCAGGTTCGTGAACGCGCCGATCTCGAACTCGGTGGCGGCGACGCGGCCCATGTGCAGCGCGTGGCTCGACACCTCCATCGCCACGTCGGTGACACCGCGCTCGGCCATGACCGCGAACAACGCCTGCAGATCCGGTGCCTCGGGCGTGGTGTGCGAACTGCCGAGCTGCTCGGTGCCGATGCGGGTGCCGACCGTGCCGATCAGGCCGGTGTTCTTCCCGGCGGCGCGCAGCACCGACTCGATCATGTACGTGGTGGTGGTCTTGCCGGACGTGCCGGTGACCCCCCACAGCTTGATCTTCGTCGACGGCTGTCCGTAGACGTGCGCGGCGAGCAGGCCCACGACCTCACGGGGGCGCGGGTGGATCAGCACGGGGACGTCCTTGAGGGAGTCGCGCGCGGCTCCGGCCTCGTCCGTCAGCACGGCGACGGCACCGTTCGCGATCGCCGTGGCGGCGAAGTCGGCACCGTGGACCCTGGCACCCGGCAGCGCGGCGTAGAGGTCTCCGGGGACCGCGTGCTGTGCACGCAGAGTCACCCCCGTCACCTGGACGTCGGCATGTGCTGGCCTGGTCAGGTGCACGTCGGCGACCGCGGCGAGAGCAGCCACGGAAGCAGGGCGAATGGCGTTGGGGCGGGGCGGGGCGGTCGCGACCTTGCCCTCGAGCTTGGCAGGCACGGGCAAGAGGCTACCGGCGTACACAGAGTGGCCGAGCGCCGCGTTGGCGTTCGGGTGATGATCGGTGGATCTGGGCCGTTCGGGTGGCCGGCCGCGCTGGTCTTCGCGGGCGAGCCCGTCCGGCCGCACAAGTTCCTGCCCGCTTCGTGACTTAGGGCCCTGTGGGCGTTGGCGCGGCTGCGGTGAGGTAGAGGTCGGCAGGAGGCGGTAATGAGAACCAGCTCGGCGGTAGAGCCTCGGAGATTTTCCTTCTGGGCACCCGATTTCAGTCGTTCGGTCACGGTCGGAGTCGACACGTCCGAATTCGCGTATCACGCATTCGAGTGGGCCGCGCGGCACGCGTGGTCACTCAGGACAGACCTGCAGGTGTTCCTCGCGGACCCCGGCGACACGACGGTCCAGCGGGTCCTGGAACGACTCCCCATGCTCACCGCCCACTTCCGCCCGAGCGGAGACGACCCGGTGGCCGCACTGGTGAGGGCGTCGGACTCCAGCGCGACCTTGGTCTTGGGGTGCAAAGGCGAACAGCACCGCGGCCTGGGGCTGGGCTCCCTCGTCCTCCCGGTGTTGCGCCGCGCGCGGTGCGGTGTCGTGGTGGTACGCGGCCGTCCCAAGGCGATCCGCGGCGAACACGGCTGGATCACCGCTGCCGTCGGCGGGTGCGAGGACCCGATCGTGCTGCGGCGCGCGGTCGAGCTCTGTCGCACCCGCCGAGCGCGGCTGCGCCTGCTGCACATCCACCTGCCGGCCCAGCACGGCGTCGCCGTGCCGCGGGACGAGGCAGCGGTCCGCCGGGCCGTGTTGTTCCTGCGCACCACCGCTCCCGAGCTGACGCCCGAGGTCCTGGTGGAGTCACGGCACCCGCACGAGGCGTTGGCGGAACTGGATTCCGACCTCGTGGTCGTGGGGCGCGGCGGCCGGCACGACGGCGTCGGACTGGTCACCCGGGCTGCGCTCTACCACTCGTCCTGTCCCGTGCTGGTGGCCCGGCCGGAGCCGTTGCGGGACGACCGGGCGAAGCTCTAACAGGTCTTGCGCAGCACGGTTCCGGTGGTGCCCGGCAGGGCCACGAAGGTGACCGGGGCGCCCGTCTCGTCGGTCTGGGTCTCGTCGAGCCTCACCGTGACGGGCGCGCTGCCGGTCCTGTTGGCGTTGACGATCACGGTGCCGCACGCGAAGTCGCGCTGGTGCACGTTCTTCGCGACCTCGTGGTGGGCGCCGAGCGGGGTGCCCAGGTCCCAGTCGTACTCGGCGCGCCACTGCGAGGGGTCGTCGTAGCGGTCGGTCTCCTCGATCTCCGAGATCGCCGCGTGCTCGCCCTTGGCCAGCAGGTAGCTCGCGAAGGCGTAGCGGAACGGCTGCTCGGCGCCGCTGTGGTGCGGCTGGACCCAGGTGATCTTGCCCTTGGCCTCGTTGGCGGTGATCTGCTCGATCTGCCGGCTCCAGCCGTGCGAGTACTCGGAGAGCAGATCCCTGTCGCCGAAGGTCAGCCACCACTCGTCGAAGCCGCCGTCGAGGTGCTCGACGTAGGAGTCCCACGCACCGTCGTACAGGCGGGCGTTGGACATGTTCGCGACGGTCTTGAGGCCCGCGTCCACGAACTTCTGCCTCGTGTTCGCGAGCATCGAGCGGTAGGCCTCACGCATCGACTCGTCCGTCGGATACGCGGCCGGGCAGACGCCGTCGTGGTAGGTGTCGCAGGCGAACAGCGCGTTGTCCATGAGGACGCCGTCGAAGACCTTGGCCGAGGACGCGATCACGTTGTCGGCCCAGGCGTTCTGGTAAGCGGCGTTACCGACGTCCATCTGCCAGTGGCCGTGGTAGCCGGCGTACTCGAAACGCCGTCCGTTCGGGTCGAGAAGAAACCATTCGGGGTCAGCCGCGCAGTAGCCGACTCCGGTGGGGAGATCGGAATCGTCGACACCGTTTGAGCACGCATAACCGCGGGTCGACGAGAGATCCTTGTAGACAAAGGTCTGGATCTTCGGATTGGCCGCCTTGAACTTCGCGGCAAGATCGCTTTCCCAGGCGTTCAGCACCACGTACGAACGGCGCCGCGCCTCGGTGGCGATCATTTGATCATCGACTGGAGTGCTGTTCATGTGGAGCCAGAACGACTCGGCCCTCCATTCTTCCTCACCCGCTTGACCTGCGGGAACCATGGTCACCGCCAGCACTCCCGCCAAGATCGAAACAATGGATGAACGCACGCAGAACCCCATCTCGCCTTGCCACTCCGGTTTCGGAGCATTAGACGTGATGGATCGCGTCTCATTACGAAGAGTTTTTCACTGTCAAATAAAGAATGACCTGAACCACGCCTGGGCGTGGTTCAGGTCACTTGTGCGAACTACATCTGCAGTTGTACGAAGGGGGTTTGCTCGGCCGACATCGGCACCTGGAACCGCTGGGTCAGGTAGGTCGCGATGTCGTGGAACAGCGGCGCGGCCGACCCGCTGAACGGGGTGCCGGTCGGCGCGTCGAGCATGATGCCGACGACGTAGCGCGGGTTGTCGGCGGGGAGGATGCCCGCGAACGTGATCCAGTACTGGGACTGGGAGTAGCACTTGCAGTTCTGGTCGATCTGCTGCGCCGTGCCGGTCTTGCCCGCGATCTGGTAGCCGGGCAGGGCGGCCTGCTTGCCGGTGCCGTTCTGGTTCGCGTCGCGCGGGTTGGACTGCGTGGTCGAGCGGAACATGTCTCGAACGGTCTTCGCGGTCTCCGGCGACACCACGCGCACGCCGTCGGGACGCTGCTTCTCCGACCGCGCGCCCGCTTCACCGATCTCGGCGCGGACCAGCCTCGGCGGGATGCGCACACCGTCGTTGGCGATGGCCTGGTACATGCCGGTCATCTGCAGCAGCGTCATCGAGAGGCCCTGGCCGATCGGCAGGTTGCCGAAGGTCGAACCGGACCACTGGCCCAGCGGCGGGACCTGGCCCGCCTCCTCGGCGGGGACGCCGGAGTTCGTGCGGCGGCCGAGACCGAACTTCTGCAGCATCTCGGCGTAGCGCTCCTTGCCGACCTCCTGGGCGGCGATCAGCGTGCCGACGTTGGAGGACTTCGCGAAGACGCCGGTGAACGACATCGGCACGGTCCCGTGGTTCCACGCGTCCCTGATCGTCCGGTCGGCGACCTTGATCGAACCCGGCACCGACAGGACGTCGTCGGGCTTGAACAGGCCGTACTCGACGGCGGCGGCGGCCGTGACGATCTTGTTCACCGAGCCGGGCTCGAAGCTGTAGGCGACCGCGGTGTTGCGCTTCTGGTCCTCGGAGGCCTGGCCGAAGTCCGTCGGGTCGTACGTCTTGTCGTTGGCCATCGCGACGATCTCGCCGGTGCGGCTGTCCAGCACGACGGCGGAACCGTTCTTGGCGCCGGACTTCCTGGTGTAGTCGCTGACCATCTGCTGGACCGCGTACTGCGTGTCGATGTCGATCGTCAGCTCGAGGCTCTTGCCGGGCTGCGGCTTCACGAGCTCGCGCTCGGTGTTCGGGATGACGAGGGTGTCGTCGCCCGACATCGTGTCGACCACGCGGCGGCCCGTCCGGCCCGCCAGCACGTTGTCCTGGGCGTTCTCCAGACCGAGGATGCCCTGGACGGTCGGCGGCTTCTCCTCCTGGCGCCAGTTCGCCGCGCCGATGATGTTCGACGCCAGCTCGCCGTTGGGGTAGATGCGCTTGGAGCGGTACTCCGAACCGATCTCCGCCGGGTACTTGGTGACGATCTTCGCGGCCTTGGCCGGCTCGGCCTCGCTGACCAGGACCTCGTAGGAGATGTCCTTCACCAGCTGCTGGTAGACGGTCTCCTCGTCGGTCCTCTCCCCGTTGACCTCGGGTCCCAGCGTCGACGAGATGAACTTCGCCATCTCGCGCGCACGGTCCTCATAGGTGCCCGGGTACTTCTTGTCGTCCTTCTTGTGGGCGTCGTCCCAGTTCTTCCGGGCACGCTGCGGAAGGATGTAGAGCGCGCGCACCTCGATCGAGAACGCGAGCTGGTTGCCGTTGCGGTCGAGGATCGAACCGCGTTCGGCGGGAATGTCGATGGGCGTCGTGCGCTGCTTCTGAGCCTGCAACGAGAGTTCCTGCGCCTGCAGGCCCTGCACCTGCACGAGCTTGACGCCCGCGACCACCAGAGCGCCGATCAGCAGGACGCGGCCGACCCCGATGCGCAGCCTGCTGTTCCCACCCAGACGTGCGGCCGGACGGGAGCCGCGCACCGACAGCGGGCGGCGCGGCCCCCTCTGCTGCGGACCGGGCATCAGCCACCCGCCGGAGGAGTCGTGCCGGCGTCCGGCGGTGCGGGCGTCTCGGGTGCCGGCGGAGGCGCGGCCGTCGACCTGGTCGGCGCGCTCGGCTTGCCGAACTCCTCGATCGAGCCGTCCGGATTCTGCCGCAGCCGCGCCGGGTTCGACGGCTGGACCAGGCCCATCTCACTCGCCCGGCGCGCGAGGTCGGTCGGCGACTCGAGCAGCGCGACCTCCCGCCGCAGCTGCTCCATCTGCAACGTCAGCCGCTCGGCCTCAGCGCGCGCCTCCTGCAACCGGTAGGTGTCGGCGGCGGCCTGGGTGGAGAAGTACATGATCCCGGCGATGCCCGCACCCAGCACGAGCATCACCAGCACGACGAACGGCGCCTTGGACACGGCCTTCTGCTGCGGGCTCGCGGAGCCGCCCCGCAGGTTCGAGGCCCGCTGGGCCCGCCGCGCGTAGGCACGCTCGGCACCGGCGGTCCGCCGCCGGGCCTTGTCGTTCTGCGCGGCCTTGTCCTTCGAGGGGTCGCGGGGCGACGGCCCACCGACCCGTGCGGGTGCCGTCATCGCGGTGCTCCGATCCGCTCCGCCGCGCGCAGGCGCACCGGCGCCGCACGCGGGTTCTCCTCGATCTCCTGCTCGTTCGCGAGTTCCGCGCCCCTCGTGAGCAACCTGACCTCTGGCCCGTGGCCCGGCAACTCGACCGGCAGGCCCGGCGGCGTCTTGGACTTCGCCAGCTCCGCGAGCGCGTGCTTCACCATCCGGTCCTCAAGGGACTGGTACGACTCGACGACGATCCGGCCGCCGACGGCCAGCAAACCCAGGGCGGCCGGCAGCGCGAGCCGCAACGACTCCAGCTCGCCGTTGACCTCGATCCGCAACGCCTGGAACGTGCGCTTCGCCGGATGCCCGCCGGTGCGCCGCGAAGCCGCGGGCACGACGGCATAGAGCAACTCGACGAGCCGGCCACTGTTCGTGAACGGCTCCTTCGCGCGCTCCCGCAGCACCGCGGAGGCGATCTTGCCCGCGAACCGCTCCTCGCCGTAGGTGGAGAGGACCCGCGCGAGATCGCCGTGCGAGTACGTGTTCAGCACGTCCGCCGCCGTCATGCCGGTGCCCTTGGACATCCGCATGTCGAGCGGCGCGTCCTTGGAGTACGCGAACCCGCGTTCCTCCTCGTCGAGCTGCAACGAGGACACGCCGAGGTCCATCAGCACACCGTCCACATGCGAGTAGCCGAGGTCCTGCACGGCTTCGTCGATGTGGTCGTAGGTGACGTTGACGAGGTGGACGCGGTCACCGTGGCGCGCGAGCCGCTTGCCCGCCATCTCGATGGCCTGCGGGTCGCGGTCGAGCCCGATGAGCGTGAGCTCGGGGTGGGCGCTCAACAGCGCGTCGGAGTGGCCGCCCATGCCGAGCGTCGTGTCGACGACGACGGCGGGCTTGCCGGAGAGCGCTGGAGCGAAGAGTTCCAGGACGCGGTCCAGCAGCACCGGAACGTGCCGCGGCTGATCCATCGTCCCTCTACTCCCCTGATGCGCGTTTCGGGTGACGTCAGGTCCCCGCCCGCCCGTCGAACCTGGCGCCGGGGAAGGTGCGCCAGGGCCGATGATCGAGCGGACCGAGGCCTCACGGCACCCGAATCGCGTGTGGAACATCCGGCCTGTTGCTCGGCTGACCGCCATCAGAAGACGCCCGGAATGACCTCCTCGCGAGCGGTGGCGTAGCCGTCCTCGTGCTCGTCGAGATAGGTCTGCCAGGCCGCCGCGTCCCAGATCTCCATCCTGGTGAACGCGCCGACGACCACGCACTCCTTGGTCAGCCCGGCATACCGGCGCAGTTCCGGTGCGATCAGGACGCGGCCCTGACCGTCCGGACGCTGCTCGTCCGTTCCTGCGAACAGATACCGCTGGTAGGCGCGTACGGCGTCGTTGGTGAACGGCGCCTCGGCGACCTTCTTCGCCATCTGCTCGAACTCCGCCCGGGGAAACACGTACAGGCAGTGGTCCTGGCCCTTGGTGACCATGAGACCTCCCGCCAGTTCGTCCCGGAACTTCGCAGGCAGTGTCAGCCGGCCTTTGTCGTCGAGGCGCGGGTAGTGAGTGCCCAGGAACACGGCAACCACCTCCCTTGCCGGGCGACGCGACCGGCAGTGGAGCCCCCGTCTGCCCCACCGGCCGCCACAGTACCCCACTTTTCACCACAGTCAACGTTGAAACAGCTGTCCGCGCAGCATGTCGTGACCTGTTTGCCCAGGTAGACGCCGTGTCACAGCGTGGGGGGACGGTGGGGGAGCTGGTGCGTCACCACCTTCGCGGGTGAGAGTTCAGCCCTGATTAAGCACTCGAACGGCCTAGAAAATTCGGCGAAAACAGCGCGTGACGGCGAGATGGTGGGGGAACGTGGAAACTGGTGGAGCGAACCCGATGTAGCCCGCAGGTGTAGGGCACCTCGCGTTGGTTTGACACACTGCGTGAAACGCTCACACGTCCGTGTTCCGGACACGGCTGCTGGAGGTTTAGTGACGCCGGGAAGCCCAAGCGCGAACAGTCACGCGCCGGTCGATCAGGTTCTGGGTGAGTTGCACGGCGCCGTCCAGCGGATCGCCGCGAACGTCGAGCGCGTGCTCGTCGGCAAACCCGACGTGGTCCGCCTCGCCCTCGTGACGCTGCTCGCCGAAGGGCATCTGCTGGTCGAGGACGTGCCGGGTGTCGGCAAGACCTCGCTGGCGAAAGCGCTGGCCCGTTCGATCGACTGCACCGTGAGCCGCGTGCAGTTCACGCCGGACCTGCTGCCGAGCGACATCACGGGCTCGTCCATCTACAACCGGCAGGAGAACGACTTCGAGTTCAGGCCGGGCCCGATCTTCGCGAACATCGTCGTCGGTGACGAGATCAACCGAGCCTCCCCCAAGACGCAGTCCGCGCTGCTGGAGTGCATGGAGGAGCACCAGGTCACGGTCGACGGGAACACGTACCCGCTGGGCGCGCCGTTCATGGTGATCGCGACGCAGAACCCGATCGAGATGGAGGGCACCTACGCCCTTCCGGAGGCACAGCGCGACAGGTTCACCGCGCGCGTGTCGATCGGGTACCCCGACCCGCAGGCCGAGCTGGCCATGGTCGACGAGCACGCGGGCCACAACCCGCTCGACGACCTGCGTCCCGTGTCGGACGCCGCGCAGATCCTGCGGCTGGTCGAGGCCGTGCGCCGGGTGCACCTGTCCCCCGAGGTCCGCAGGTACGCCGTCGAGCTGGTCTCGGCGACCCGCCGCCTGCCGGAGCTGCGGCTCGGTGCCTCGCCGCGATCCACGCTGCACCTCGTCCGCGCCGCACGTGCGCAAGCCGCGCTGGCCGGGCGTGACTTCGTGGTGCCGGACGACATCCACGCGGTGTCGATCCCGGTGCTGGCTCACCGGCTGGTGATGACCGCCGAGGCGCAGGCCGCTCGCCGGTCCCCCGCCGAGCTGATCAGGGCGCTGCTGCAGCGGGTGCCGGTGCCCACGGCGGCACTCGACCCGAGCGCGGCGTTCGTCCGCAGCATGAACAACAACAACGCAGGGACGCCACGCTAACGATGCGCACCGCACTCTCCGGTCTGACCACACGCGGAAGATGCTTGCTGGCCGCGGGGTTCGCCGCCGGAGTGTGCGCCGCCGTGCTGAACGAACGCGACCTGCTGCGGGTCGCCGCCTTCGTGATCGCGCTGCCCCTGCTGGCCGCGTGGCTCGCGACGAGGGCTCGGGTGGGGTTGCACGCCGCCCGGTTCCTCGCCCCGAGCCGGGTGCCGGTGGGTGCGGCGGCCGAGGTGAAGCTCGACCTGCGCAGCACCGGCCGGCTGCCCACGGGCGGGCTGATGCTGGAGGACACCGTGCCGTACGCCCTGGGCGCGCGGCCGCGGTTCCTGGTGGAGCGGCTGCCCCGCAACACGCCGACGTCGTTGCGCTACCCGCTCAAGCCGGTGATGCGCGGCATCCAGCAGGTGGGCCCGCTGATGGCGCGGATCACCGACCCGTTCGGCCTCGCCGAGTTCGACCGCGAGCTCGCGGGCCGTTCCCGGCTGGTCGTGGTGCCGCGGGTGGTGCGGTTGTCGGGTCTGCCCGGCGGCTCCGGCATGGGCGCGGGCGACGACGGCTCGGTGCGGCTGCGGGCCGGTCAGGGCGAGGACGACGCGGTGGTGCGGCCGTACCGGCAGGGCGATGACCTGCGGAAGGTCCACTGGCGGTCCACGGCTCGGCGCGATGAGCTGATGGTGCGCGTCGAGGAACGTCCGTGGCGCGGTGGCACGACGGTGCTGCTCGACCACCGGGTGTACGCGCACCGCGGCAGCGGGCCCACGGCGTCGCTGGAGTGGGCTATCTCGTTCGCGGCGTCCATCTGCCTGCACCTGCACCACTTCGGCCACCAGGTGCGCCTGGTCTCCGAGGACGGGCGGGTGCTCGCGGGCGGGTCGTCCGACGGCGGGCACAGCGACCACGTGGTGCTGGACTCGCTCGCGGCACTGCAGGGCTCGCACCGCCGTGAGCTCAGCGGCGGCATGGACCCCGGTGCTGGCCAGGAGGTCATCGCGGTGCTCGGCGGTCTCTCGCCGGCGTCGGCGGAGGAACTGGTCCGGTACCGGCCGCGCGGCACCCGCAGCCTGGCCGTGTTGCTGGACGTGAACGCCTGGTCCGGTGGGACCGACGCCGCCGCTCCGGAACCCGAGGACGCCCGGCGGTTGCTGGGCGGCGCGGGCTGGGGCGTGGCGATCGCGAAGCCGTCCGCGTCGATGCAGCAGGTGTGGCAGGAGCTGTGTGCCTCGGCCGGGTCCCGGGGCTCGTCGTTTCGCTCGGAGGTGGGCTGATGGGATCCCGTTCCGCTCCGTCGAAGGGCGCCGAGCCCGAGTGGTTCACCTCGGCGACGCCGTGGATCGCCGCGCTGGCCGTGCTCTGCGCGTCCACCGCGCTGTCCGGCGTGATCGAGGGCGACCTGTGGCTGGTGCGCATCGGCGTGGTGATCGTGGCGATCACCGTGACCGGCGCGTTCCTGAGGGCGACCAGGCTGACCCCGCCGCTGGTCGCGATCGCCCAGGTTTTCGTGCTGTTGTGCCTGCTCACGGCGTTGCACACGCGGTCGGGCATCTTCCTGTTCATCCCTGGTCCCGACGCGCTGAGCGAACTCGGCGACGTGCTCTCGGAGTCCGTCGCGCAGGTGCAGACCGGGGTGCCTCCGGTGCACGCGTCACCGGCGATCCAGGCGCTCGTCGTGCTGGCGATCGGCCTGGTCGCGGTGCTGGTCGACACGCTGGCTGTCGCGGCGGCGGCTCCGGCGGCGTCCGGTCTGGTGCTGCTGTGCGTGTTCGCGGTGCCCGCGTCGCTGGCCGACGAGATGCTGCCGTTCTGGACGTTCATCCTGGGTGCGGCGGCGTTCGCGATGTTGCTCGCGGTCGACGGTCAGCACCGGCACGAGGCGTGGCGCGGCCGGCTCGGTTCCGGATCGGCCAGCGGGTCCGGTGGGTCCGCGACCTCGGTGGCGGCGATCGCGATGGTGATCGCGCTGGTCGTCGGCGCGGGCTTCACGCTCGTCGGCACGGTCGGCAGGCTGCCCGGCAGCGGCGGAGGTGGCGGCGGCAAGGGCGGCATCGGGCTGAGCGAGATGACGTCGTTGCGCGGCATGCTCAACCGCGGCCGCAGCGCCGAGGTGTTCTACGTGCGCGGCATGAACGATCCGATGTACATGCGGGCGTCCACGCTCGCCCAGTACGTGCCGAACAAGGGCTGGGAACGCGGCAGTCCTCCCGGCGGCCAGCCCGCGCGCGGTGAGCTTCCGCCGCAGCCGGGCGACCGCGGCGAGGGCAGGACCACCCGGATCAACATCGAGCCGCGCGACTGGCGGAGCTTCTGGCTGCCGACCTACGGCGCCGTCCGCCGCATCGACACCCCGGACGACGACTACCAGTTCGACCCGAAGAAGGGCGTGATCTACACGCAGCGGGAGCGTGAACCCGCGTCCTACGAGCTCGACACGGTGATGTCGACGCCGACGAAGCAGGCGCTGCGGCTGGCACCGGCCCAGGCGAACGCGGTCGATGGCGAGTACTACAAGTTCGACGGGGTCGAGCAGCAGGTCGTGGACCTCGCGCAGAGGATCGTCGCAGGCGCCACGAACGACTTCGACAAGGCGGCCGCGCTCACGGCCTTCTTCAACGGTCCCACCTCCGAGTTCCAGTACAAGCTCGAGACCGGCGGCGACATCACGACCGACGCGCTGACGGACTTCGTGCTGCGGGGCAAGATCGGCTACTGCGAGCAGTTCGCGTCCGCGATGGCCGTGATGGCGCGTGTGGTGGGACTGCCGTCGCGCGTGGCGATCGGCTTCACCGCCGGCGTTCCGTCCGCGGACGGCTCCCACCGCGTTATCAGCACCGAGGACGCCCACGCGTGGGTCGAGATCTTCTTCCCGAACTACGGCTGGATGACGTTCGATCCGACGCCGGTCAACGACGGCCGCGGGATCGTGCCTCCGTACCTGCGCGAGACCGCGCCGGGTCAGGAGGAGGTGCCGACCGCGGACACGCAGACCGAGTCGACCTCGGCCTCCACGACCGGGTCGGCCCAGGCCTCCGCCTCGCCCGACGGCACGGACGGCGACCAGGGGCTGCCGGCGGCGAGCTCCCAGGGGCCGCCGACGTGGCACCTGTGGGCGCTGGGCATCGTGCTGGTGCTGGCCGCGCTGCTGTCGATCCTCCTGGTGCTGGCGTTGGTCGGTGTGCTCAGCGCGGGTCTGCTGGGCGTGTTGTGGGCGCGCAAGCTGCTGATACCGGCCGCCGCCGCGCTGTGGCTGATGGGCGCGGGGCTCGCGGCCGCGTTGCTGTCGTGGTGGCTCGCGGTGCTGCTGGTGATCGCCGGGGTGGTGCTCACGCCGCTGCTGGTGCGTGCCGTGCGACGGCACAACCACCTGCACGCCGTGACGGCGCTCGGTCCCGGCGCGGCCTCGGCCGCCTGGAGCGAGCTCATGGCCGAGTCGATCGACCGCGGTGCGCCCGTGCCGGTGGCCGAGACGATCCGGATCGCCGCCCGCCGGCTGGCGCGCGAGCACAACCTGGACGACGCGGGCAAGGACGGCCTGCGCACGGTGATCGGGGCGATCGAGCGGTCCTGGTACAGCCCCAACCCGGCCGCCGACCCGTCGCTGCCCGGTGCCGTGGCCGCGGTTCGGCAGTCGTTGCGGCAGAACGCGCCGCTGTCGTTGAGGGCGAGGCTGTTCCCGAAGTCGGTGCTCAAGCCGGCGCCCGCGCCGGTGGCCGACACGGCTGAACGGGAACCCGCCGGCGTGTAGGTCCGAGACAGCCGAAGGGCCCGCCTTGCGGCGGGCCCTTCGCTTCAGGCCTCTTGGTCCGGTTACTTCTCTTCGTCGAAGCGGCGGCGGAAGCGCTCTTCCATCCGTTCGGAGAACGAGCTGCGGCTGCGCGCGGGCTTGCCGTCCTCCTGCGCTCCCTCGGCGACCTGGTCACCGCGACGCAACGTCGTCAGGGTGATGAGCGCACCGAAGAACATGAGCAGGAAGCCGAAGACGCTCACCACGGGAATGCTGGCGACCGAGAGCTGCGGGAGCATCACTCCGGTGATGAGCGCAGCCACGCCGACCACGAACAACACGATGCCCTGCACGCGGCGTCGCTTGGACGGCCGCCGCAACTTGGCGCCCCGTACGGTAGATGCGAACTTCGGGTCCTCGGCGTAGAGCGCGCGCTCGATCTGGTCGAGCAGTCGCTGCTCGTGCTCGGAGAGTGGCATCGTTCCTCCTCCGGCACAGCGGTCGCGGGCGCCGGGTGTTTTCGGTTTCCGCCGAACCCGGCGGACGACCCACCCTGGGGACGTCACCTTCCAGGATACGATCCGCGCGCCCCGGCGACTAGCCAGTCGGCCCTCTCATACGGTCTGATCTGTCACCATCATCCTCCTGGGGCAGTGGTGAGGCCTTCGTGAGGCCTGTTCCAGCCCCTTGTGGCCTTCCGTTCACACCCGGTTCGGCCGCGCGATCCGTGCGCGACAGCCCCGCTTGCTCGGATCAGCGCATGACCGAACTCATCGTCAACGGCGCCGCCGAGCAGGGCCTGACCGGCTGGCTCGTCGTCGCGGGCGCCCCCGTCGTGCTGCGGTACGACACGGGCCAGGGGTATCCGGGGCCGGGTGATCCCGGTCCGGCGCAGCGCGGCTCGTCGTTCTTCGGCGGCGGCGACACACCACTGAGCACGCTGCGACAGAGCGTGACACTGCCGCGCCGGTCGTCTCAGTTCGCGGTGTCCGCGTGGCTCGGCGGCTACGCCGCGCAGCAGGACGGCGCCCGGCTGTCGGTCGAGTTCCTCGACGCCGGCGGCACCCCGCGCGGTCTGGTGGTGCTCGGCCCCGTGACGGCGGAGGAACGCTCGAGCCGCACCGGCCTGCTCGAGCGCTCAGCGCGCGGCACCGTGCCACCGGGCAGCCGCACCGCCGTGGTGACGCTGCAACTGACCCGTTCCGGTGGTGGCACGTCGAACGACGGCTACGCGGACAACATCTCGTTCACGGTCGGAGGCCGCTGATGCTGAACCGACGTGATCTCCTGCGCGCCGCGGCCGCCGCCGGCGCTCTCGGCACCGTGTGGCCGCTGTCGGCCGGCCTGTCCCCCGCCGAGGCTCACGCGGCCGCCCTGGACCTGGGCGCGTCGTGGGATCCGGCGCCGTTCACGCTGGGCCTCGGATCCGGGGACCCGTTGCCGGACAGCGTGGTCCTGTGGACGCGCCTGGCTCCCGAGCCGCTGGCGTTCGAGCAGCCGCTGCCCGAGATCGTCGAGGTCGAGTGGTGTGTCGCGTCCGATCGCACGATGCGCTCGCGGGTGGCATGCGGGAGTGTCGCTTCGTCGAACCTGTTGGGGCACAGCGTGCACGTGCCCGTGCACGGTCTCCGGCCCGGCCGCACCTACTACTACCAGTTCTCGGCTCTGGGCAAGCGTTCTCGTGTCGGTCGCACGCGCACGGCCCCTGTCGGCCCGGTGTCTCGCGTCAGGTTCGCAACGGCGAACTGCCAGGCGTTCCACGACGGCTTCTACGCCGCACACCGCGGCATCGCCGCCGAGAAGCTGGATTTCGTCGTGCACCTGGGCGACTACATCTACGAGCACGGCCAGGTCGGCGGCGCACACGTGCGTGACCACGAGGGCCCCGCCGTGCTGTCCCTTGCGGACTACCGACGCCGCCACGCCTTGTACAAGGGCGATCCGTCGCTGCGCGACGCCCACGCGGCGCACCCCTTCTACCTGACGTGGGACGACCACGAGGTCGTGAACGACTACAGCGGCACCAACGGCTCAGCACCGTTCGTGAAGCGCCGCGCCGCCGCCTACCAAGCCTGGTACGAGCACCTGCCGATCCGCTCTGGGAGCGCTCTCGAACCACAGATCCACCGACGCCGCCAATGGGGTTCGTTGCTCGATCTGACGGTGCTCGACCTGCGGCAGTACCGGTCCGCACAGAACCTGCCCGGCGGCACGATCCTGGGCGCCGAGCAGAAAAAGTGGTTGCTGGACGGCATTTCCGGCGCCCGCGAGGCGTGGCAGGTGTGGATCAACTCGATCATGCTGTCGCAACTCGCCCGCACCGGCGGCGGCTACTACTTCACCGACCAGTGGGACGGCTTCCTGGCAGAACGCCGGGAAGTGCTCGGCCACGTCGCCGCCGAGGGCATGAAGGACCTCGTCGTACTGACCGGCGACTGGCACTCGGCGTTCGTCGACGACATCAGGCCGGACTTCGACGACGTCACGTCACCGGTCATCGGCACCGAGTTCACCGCGCACTCGGTCACCTCGGGCGCGTACTCGCCGGAGTGGAACGCGGCGAACGGACCGGTGATGGGAGCGGCGAACCCGCACCTGAAGTACTTCGAGGGCAACAGGTACGGGTACGACGTGTACGAGGTGACGCCCCAGCGGTTCACCACGCACATGAAGGTGATCGGGGACCGGCGGGACGCCTCGTCGCCGGTGTCGACCTTGACCACGTTCCACGTCGACCGGGGGACGGCCGGGAGCTACGAGGATCCGGCGACTGCCGGGTCGCCTGCGCAGTACCGGCGTCCCTGAAACTGTCAGACCCGCTGAGTATGCTCGGATTCGGGGGGTCCCGGGCCCTGTGTGGCCGGAGGGTGGATCCCCCGAATCCGATGCTAGTCAGCGGGTCTGACAGTTTCTGGCCGGTCGATTCGGGCGCCTGGTTCGGCCGGTCAGGTTGGCCGTGAGTTCCGGCCGATCAGCTTGGCGATCAGTCCCGGCCGGTCAGCTTGGCGGTCAGTTCTGATTGGGCAGCCTGGCCATCCATTCCGACCGTCGGATCGGAGCGGGCAGCTTGGCTGTCAAGTCTGACCGTGCTGCCCGGCCGTGCTGCCCGGCCGTCCGTGCCGGCAAGGCAGCCTCGCGCCCGTGCCAGCCGGACCTGACGGCCGGGGCCTGACCGTCAGTTCTGACCGTCAGGCCCGGCCGGTCAGCTTGCGATCTGGTAGGCGCTGATGATCGTGACCTCGCCGGTGTTGCCCGCAGCGTCCGTCGTCTTGGCGCGCAGCGAAGCGGACTTCGCGCCCTTCGGGTGGTGCAGGACCACCTTGTCGCCGGCGACGTGCGCCCGCTTCCAGGTCGCGCCGTCGTCGTAGGACACCTCGACGGTGATGCGCTTGATCTTCGGTGTGTTCTGGGCCTGCTCGACCTTCAGCGGGACCAGTTGCACGCGGCCATGCGCGGTGTCCTTGTCGTCGAGCTTCGGCAGGAAGCGGACGACCGTGAGCGGAAGGTGCGTGATGTCGTTGGTGTGCTTGGCCTTGAAGGTCCAGGCGCCGCTCACCTTCTTCGACAGCTCCGCGGCGCGGCTGTGTTCCATCTCGGCCCTGTAGGTGCCTTCGCCGGCCGGGACGTCGAAGACCGCGGCGGGACGGTCCGACTCGCCGAGCTTGGTGCCGTTGTGGAACAACGCGGTCCTGGCCGTTCCGCCGTTGATCCTGCCCTCGCCGCCGTTGCTGTCGGTGAAGAGTGGCACCCTGACGGCGATCTGGTCTTCCAGCCTGGCCAGGCCGAAACCAGGTGCCGACGGCACGGACGGGCCGAAGATCGCGGCGCCGAACGTCTGCGAGTACTTCTTGCCGCCCTTGAAGGATCGCGTGGGCGTCTGGGTCGTGTACTCGTTGTTGTTGTCCGGGCCGACGCGGTCGTAGACCCAGCTCCACTTGCCGGTGACGGTCGAGACGTGGTCGATCGCGCGACCGCCTTCCGGCACCGGCGTGAACCAGCCGAAGCCGCCGCTGCCGTCCACCGGGTTCGGCATCACGGCGATGCCGTGCTGACGGCCCTTGCCGGCGTTGCGGAAGCTCGTCGTCATCTCGGCGAGTTCGTTCGCCCTGGCGGTGCGCTCGTACCCGGTCGGCATGCCCTTCTCGGTGTACATCAGGCGGTAGCTGACCGGGGTCTTCTCGTCGCGTGCCGTGCCTTGGAACTGCTCGGCGATCGTCGTGGAGAGGCCTGGCGTGTCCGGCCCGATCTGCGCCGTCGACACCTGGCCCGCCAAGCCGCCGAAGAACGCCCAGCCGTGCCCGAGCGTCGTTCCCGCGATCGGGACGGAGTAGCCGACCGTGCCGATCATGCTCTTGGCCGCGGCGTCCGGGGTCTTGAGCGCGACCGGTTTGGCGTTGCGCGCGTCGATCGTGATCGACCCCTTGCCAGTCACCTGGAACTTCGGCTGCACCTGGAACGCGACCTTGAAGTCCGGGGTGATGACACCGCTGTCCACGAGGTACTCGCCCTTGGGCAGGCGGGCGTTCTTGGCCAGTCCCGGATATGACCTGCCGGTCTTCGTGTTGACGAAGAACGTGCTGTGCGACTCGGCCGGGTTGCCGTCGGCGCCGAGCACCGAGACGGCGGTGTCGTAGCTTTCGACCTCACGGTTGACGCTGACGAGTGTGCGCAGGCCGTTCGACGCGACGATCGCACCGCTGTAGGCGCCGTCCGTCGCGTTCACCCTGGTGTCAGCGGTGATCGTGGCCTTCGCCTCGCCGCCGGCGGGGACGGTGATCCTCGCCGGAGACACGGTGAACAGACCGGCGGGCGAGGGCTTGCCGTCGGGTCCCTTGACGTCCGCGCTCAGGTCGAGCGTGACGGGTTCCTTGCCGGGGTTGCGGTAGGTGACCTCGCGGACGATCTTCTGGTCGTCGTCGTGCGGCCACTGCTGCAAACCGAAGTTGATGTTCGCGGGGTCCGCGATCACCTGCTGCGCCAGCATTTTCGGCACGTCGGCCCGGCCCGCGCCCTGGTCGAACGCCGTCAGGGCCGGGTTCGCCTTGGCCGACGCCATGATGGTCGCCTTGAGTCGTGTGCCGGTCCAGTCCGGGTGCTGCTGCTTGAGCAACGCGACAACTCCCGCGACGTGCGGCGTCGCCATCGACGTGCCATCCATCGCGACGTGGCCCTGCGTGCCGGCCTCGGCCGCCATGATGCCGACGCCGGGCGCGGTCACGTCCGGCTTCACCGCTCCGTCCGCGGCCGGGCCACGGCTGGAGAACGGCGCGATGCCGTCGTTGCGGTCGACCGCGCCGACGGTCAGCGCGGACTCCGCGCTACCGGGCGAGCCGATCGTCTCCGGCCGCCCGGAGTTGCCCGCCGCGATCACGAACAGCGCCCCGGTCTCCTGGGAGATCCGGTTGACGGCCTGCTCGATCGGGTCGATCTCCGGGGTGTCACCGCCGCCCAGGCTCATGTTGATGACGCTCGCGCCCTGTTCGGCCGCCCACTGCATGCCACCGAGGATCGCCGACTCGCTGCAGCCGCCCGGCTGGCAGACCTTGCCGTCGAGGATCTCGGCGTCCGGCGCGACACCGCGGTACTGCTCGCCCTTGCCGGCGACGGTCGACGCGACGTGCGTGCCGTGCCCGACCTCGTCGGTGTTGTCCGGCGAGTCGGTGAAGTTCTTCTCGGCGATCTGCCTGCCCTGCAGATCCGGGTGCTTCTCGTCGACGCCCGTGTCGAGCACCGCGACCTTCACGCCCTTGCCCGTCACACCTGCCTGCCACGCCTGCGGCGCGCCGATCTGCTTGGTGCTGCGGTCGAGCGACACCTGCCGGATGCCGTCGAGCCACACCTTCTCCACCGCACCACCGCGCAGCGACTCCCAGGCGCTGCCCGACTTCTCGACCGTGCCGGTCACCAGGTCGTCGACCGACCCCTTCACCGCCAACGCCGTGATGCCCGATCGTGCGCCCGCCGTCGGCCGCACGATCACAGGAACGTTGCTGCGCCGTGCGTCGTCGTAGCCGAACTCGGCCAACGACGTCACGTCGAACAACCGCGGGTCTAGCTTTCCGTTGTCCACCAACGCGATCGCATCCGCGGGCACCACGTGCTGATGTCCGTCCCGCGTGAAGGTGCGCACCGGCAGCCTGCCCCGTCCCGGCCCCGGCACGACCCGCACGACGCGGTTGCCGGCCAGTTCCACCCGGTCACCGGTGATCAGCGTGACGCTGCGGTCCCCCTGCCCCGCCGATGCCTGTTCCTCCGCATGCGCCACAGCCGCCGTCACCGTGATCGTTCCCGTGGTGACGAGACCTGCCGACAGCGCGAGAGCGGTGATCCCCCTGCGGGCACCTCGCTGTCCTGCTCTCACTGGTTTACCTCCAGTGCTCGATGAGGTGTTGTCTCAGTGACCGTAGGGACACCGAGCGTCACCTCACCTCCGTCTGAAGGCCGGAGCTGCACAGGCGGATGTCATCCCGCAGAGGTACTTGCACTGGCCGATCGGCTGGTTGACACGCCGTGGCCGCATCGACCGGCCGCCTTTCGGGATTGAGTCGGGACCGGGTTCTCGTGCACACTTCGTCCTGCCGTCATCTGGGGGCGGCGCTGGGGGCTTTGGGGGAAGGTCGCTCTACTCATGCGTGTTTCGTTGCGTGCTGCCATTTCGGTGTCGATGCTCGTCGGTTTCTACGTCCTCGCCTTCGGGTTGATCGGTGGCCTGCTCGCGCTGGAGACGTACGCCCTGATCGAGCGCCCGTTCGTCGGCGTGAAGCTGGCGCTGTTCGTCGTGCCGGTGGTGTACGCGCTGGTCAAGGGCCTGATCTCGCTGGAACGCCGCACGCGGGACGAGGTGCCGGGCACCCTCGTCACGCCCGAGCAGCAGCCCGCGCTCTGGGACCTCGTCCGCCGCCTGGCCGCCGACGTCGGCACCCGCCCGCCGGACGAGATCCGGATCGTCGCCGCGGTGAACGCCGCAGTCGCCGAGGACACCCGCTTCCTGGGGCTGCGCGTCCTCCAACGCAGGATGTTCATCGGTGCACCTCTGCTCACCTCCTTGACCGAGAAGCAACTCATCGCCGTGCTCGCCCACGAACTCGGGCACTACGCCAACAAGGACACGCGCCTCGCCGGTGTCGTGGTCTCCGGCCGTGAGGCCATGCTGCGCGCCGGTTCCCACATGAACGCCGAGCGGTGGTTCCAGCGCATGATCGCCAAGCTGTTCCGCGGCTACGCCAAGCTGTACCTCCGTGTCTCCCGGGCGATCAGCCGCCGGCAGGAGTTCGCCGCCGACCGCGTCGCCGCCACGCTGGCCGGCTCGTCCGCCGCCGCGTCCGCCTGGCGCGAACTGCCGGTGATCGACGCCGCGTGGAACCTCTTCACCGACCGCCACCTCACCGTCGCGTGGGAACTCGGCTACCTCCCCACGACCTTCTTCGACGGCTTCGCCCGCCTGCGCACCTCCCCCGAACTCCACGAGGAACTGGAGGAGATCCGCCAGCAGCCGCACGACCCGGACCGCGGCCCGTACGACTCCCACCCGCCACTGCGGGACCGCATCGCCGCGATCGAGGCCATGGCACTGGAACCCGAGTCGGGCTGGGGCGACCGCCCCGCACTGGAACTGCTCACCGACCCGATGCCGCTGCTCGACGCCGCCGTGCTCAACACGCTCGTGTCCGACGCCGCCTCGAAGGAACGCGTCGACTGGGCCACGCTCGGCCACATCGGCGCCCGCGCCCGCGTCGTGCGCGGCACCGAACGGCTGCTGGAGGCGTCCGCGGCGGCGATGGACCAACCGCCGTCACTGACCACCGTGCTCGACGCGCTGGACGCGGGACACCTCGCCGGCCTCGGCACTCACGTGCCCGGCAACAGGGACGCCGGTGCCCGAGCCCGCCGCGAGATGGCCCGCGGCGAGGTGCTGCCCGAACTGTCCGCGTTGGTGGCACTGGCGTTCTCCGACGCCGGCCTCGCCCGCTGGGAACTGGACTGGCTGGGACGAACCACGTTCGTCACCTCCTCTCACGAATTCGACATGGCCGAACACCTGGACGCCGCGGTCGCCGACCACGGCAGCACCGAGGGCCTGCGCGCCGCGCTCGCCACCGCCGGTGTGGCCCCCGACTACCGCCCCGCGCACTGAGCGTTCAGGAGAAACCCCGTGGTGCTCTCACTTCTGTTCAAGCCCAAGGAACTCATCACCGTCATCCGCCTGATGCGCGAAGCGAAGCGGCTGGGTGTGGAGATCGACGAACTCCCTGCCGACGTGGTGGCTTCGTACGTCCTGCCGAAAACCCACCCGGAGCGCTACGGCCTCGTCCCCGACGCAGAGGTGACCACCACCTCGCCGATCGAAGACCTGGCCCTCGCCGCCGTGAAGGACGACGTCCGAGCCGGCAACTGGGAGAACGCCGCCGACCTCGTCGCGTCGACCCACGGCGACTGGGACCGCCGCCAGCGCGTCGTCTGGGCCCTGGCCGACCTCGCCGCCAAAGACGACACCTGGATGGACGCCTGGCAGACCGCCCGCCCAGGCGACCCGCACTGGATCGTCGTGCACGCGATGTCGCTGGTCGCCCTCGCCTGGGACATCCGAGGCAGCGCCACCTCGTCCCAGACGACCCGCGAACAGTTCGAGGGCTTCCACCGCGTCCTGTTCGAGGCCCGCGAGGCAGCCGGTATCGCCGCCGCCGTGCTGCCCGACGACCCGACGCCGTGGAACACGATGCTGACGCTCGCCCGCGGCCTGCAGGTGGAGCACGACGAGTTCCGCGCGATCTGGGCGGAACTGATGTCGCGCGATCCCCTGCACCACAACGGACACACGCAGGCCCTGCAGTACTGGTGCCGCAAGTGGCACGGGTCGGATGAGCTGGCCCTGGCGTTCGCGGTCGAAGCTGCCGCCAAGGCGCCCAAGCTTTTGTCTCTGCCGCTGCAAGCTGCTTACGAGGCTGAGGGCACCTCCCCTGACGTGTGGAAGTCGCCCGCGGTTGCCGGTGCCCTGGACGCGCTGCTGGCTCGGCTGGTGGATGAGGGTGCCGACACCCATGCGCTTCGGAACGACCGTGGGTATGCGATCTACGCCTTGCTTGAGCTGCAGCGGTTCGAAGAGGCTGTGGGGCAGTTCCGGGCTTTGGGGGCGTTGGCGGATGCCGGGCCTTGGGACTACTTCGGGGAGCCTCGGCTGAAGTTCTTGAGCCTGCGGGGGATCGCGGTCAAGGCCGCGGCCAAGGGCAAGGGGGTCAGGGTTCGGTAGTGGCTCCTTTCGCTGCGGCGGCCGGGATTCGGCGCTGCACCGGGTGGGGTTCGGGTGCCGCGCCAGGCGGGGTTGGCAGGCTTTCACTCAGTGGCTGTCTTGGTAGTCGAAACTTGTTGTCCACCAATGGGTTTGATTGAGATACGCAGGTCAGGTTGGGTGAATCGGCTAGTTCGCGATCCGGATCGCGATGCCGGGGCGCGGGTGAAGGTCGCTCTGCCGGTGGTCACGCGCGGTGCAGGTGTGCTTCTAGCGTGGTGGTTACAACACCACCTGGAGGTCGTGTCAGCCGGATCCGGACCGGCTGGGCGGCACGGTCGGCTGGCTGACGTGAACCTGGGCGATGCCAGACGCAGAAACGGACGTCTTCGCTCGGTTCTGCAGCAGCGCCATGCCCACCAGAACAATCAGCGCGCCGACCGGCTCGCTCCACGACAACCGCTCGCCTAGTACCGCGACGCCCAAAGACACACCCACGATCGGAGTCAGGTACGTGACGGTCGACGCCTTGGTGGCGCCCCAATCGGCTACGACGTTGGTATTCCACACGTATGCCAAACCGGTTCCGACAACTCCCAGCGCCGTCACGCTGAGCACAACCGGCCAGGACAGATGCGCCGGTGCAGTCGCGATGAACGGCGCTGCAAGCAGCATGATCAACGCGCCTATGCCTACCTGGACGGTCGTCACCGCCACTGCGGGGAGCCTCAGCGGGGAGACAAACCGGCGCACGTACACGAAGGCCACTCCGTAGCAGAAAGTCGCCAGCAAACACGCTGTTTGTGCCGCGATCGAACTGCCCGTCGCTCCTCGCCAGGGTGCCAGTACGACCACCACACCCGCGAAACCCACCGCCAATCCGACCAGACTGGTGCGGGTCAGTCGCTCATCGGGCAGCACCGCCAACGCAACGATCATCGTCATCAGCGGCGTCGTCGCGTTGTAGATGCTGGCCAGCCCCGAATCCACATGCTGTCCCGCCCACGCGAACAACAGGAACGGCACAACACACAACAGGATCGCGACGACCGCCAGATGCAACCACACAACAGGATCACGCGGCAGCGACTGCCGTGTGACGGCAGCGATCACCACCAGCGCGGCCGCGCCGGCAACGAGGCGGCCCAGCACTACCTGCGCCGGTGACAACCCGTCAAGAGCCACCTTGATGAACAAGAAGCTCGCACCCCAAGCCAAGGCCAGCAGCACGAACTGCAACATCACTTTCCCGCGCATAGCCCTCAGTCTCGTGTCAATCACGGCGACCCGCTGGCGGATATCCGACCTCAGCCTGCGCGAACCGCGGTCTTATGTGGTTGGCCACGCGACCGACGTCACGGCAAGTATCCACTAAGGACGTAGACCTCCTGGTTCAAGCCAGCAACTCAGGGTGAGCGGGGTGCGGCCCGGCTGGGCGTTGGGTCGGCGGGCTGGGCCGGCGGGCCGGTTGCCCAACAACGTTGGTGGGCAGCCGGGCCGCCGTATCGGTGTGCGACAACAGCGCGGGGGTGAAGCTCGGGGTGAGCGGGGTGCGGCCCGGCAGGGCTCTGGTCGGTGGGCTCGGCCGGTGGCCCGGCTGCCCGACAACGTTGGTGGGCGGGCTGCCGGATCGGCCTGCGACAACAGCGCAGGGTCAAGCTCGGGGTGAGCGGGGTGCGGCCCGGCAGCGCGTTCGTCGGTAGGCGCGGCCGGTAGGCGCGGCCAGTGGGCTCGGCAGGCGGGCTCGGCAGGCTGGGCCGGTGGGCTGGATCGGCGGGCCGACTGCCCACCAACGTTGGTGGGCGGGCTGCCGGATCGGCGTGCGACAACGGCGCAGGGTCGGGCTCGGCGCCGCTGCTCGCGTGACGGCGTCGGCGCGGCTGTCGCCTCGGACAGCGAGCCGGCGGGCCGCAGGCTGCCGGGGGCGACTTGCCTTGCGGGGTGTGCGAGGTAGTGCTTGGCCGTGGCCGGATGCCTTGTGGGCCGGGCGGGTCAGCCGACTGGTTGTGGGGTTCGGGCTTGTGGGACGGACGGGGGGCGGTGGTGGTCCATCACGGCCAGTTCCAGTTGGCGGGCTGGGGAGTCGCCCAGGAGCTTGCGGGCCAGGGTGGTGCCCTTGCGCGGGGCCATGGCCAGCTCGGCTCTGAGGGCTTGGATGCCCACGTAGTGCGTCACCTCGTCGAGGATGGCCTTGGTGTCCGGGATCGAGCGGGTTCGGCGGATCGCGTCTACCGCCGCGCGTTCCAAGGGGGCCACGTGGAAGCCTCGGCGCAGGGCTGGTTTGGGTAGGCGGTCCGTTCGTTCCAGGCGCAGGGTGCCGTGGCCCCAGGCGCCGGAGTTGCGTGGGGCCAGGACGTGGATGGCGTCCGCTGTCGGCAGGACGGATCTCATGCCGTGCAGGTAGAGGGCGTCGAACGCGGTGAGCATCGCGCCTTCTCCCGCGTAGAGGAGGGCGGCCTGCACCAGTTGTTCCCGGGACGGGCCTGCTCTGGACAGCAGGAAGATGCTCGGGAAGAGGCGCTGCCAGGGGCCGCCCGGACGGCAGCGCTGGTCGATCAGGGACGACGACAGTCCTATGTGGATCAGGGCTGCCACTGGGGCCACTCGGTGGACGAAGAGGGTGCCCAGGGCTTCCAGGTCGATGGGGTGGCGCATGGGTCAATGGTGGGGGCGGGGATGGCGGGGAATTCCGGGGGACGCGGGATCTGTGGACAAGTTTGGGGCTGTGGACAAGTCGCGATCACTCGGGCTTCGGTTCGAAGTCCGCTGTCCTTTCTGGACTGTCGCGGAGTAGTGAGGCCGGCCGGACGGCCAGCGAGCCGAAGCGGGAACGGGCCTGGTCGGCGGCTTGTTCGGCTTCGCGCCAGCCTCGTTCCGGGGCGTCGAAGATCAATTGTTGGGCGGAGTCGGCGTTGTCAAGACCCTCTATTCGGACGCCGATCAGACGGACGTCGCCGGGCGGGACCTGGGTGTCGAGGAGCTCGGCGGCCACGCGGAAGATCTCCTGGGTCACGTCGGTCGACACCGGCAGGGTGCGGGAGCGGGTGATCGTGGTGAAGTCGGAGAAGCGGACTTTGATCGACACCGTCCGGCCGTGCAGACCCTTGGCGCGCAACGAACCCGCCGAGCGCTCCGAGAGGCGTAGCAGCTCGCGGCGCAGCAGTGCGCGGTCGGCGACGTCGACCTCGAAGGTCTCCTCGGCGCCGATCGACTTCTCCCGCGACACCGGCACCACCGCGCGGTCGTCCACCCCGGAGGCCAGCGTGTACAGGTGCTCCGCCAGGGCCACGCCGATCTTGCGGCGCAGGCGCGGCAGAGGCATGGCGGCCACGTCGGCGACGGTCTCCAGGCCCAGTCCCTCTAGCCTCGCAGCGGTTTTCGCGCCCACGCCCCACAAAGCGGAGACCGGCAGCGGGTGCAGGAACTCGAGAGAAGCAGCAGCAGGAACGACCATCATGCCGTCGGGCTTGCACATGCCCGAGGCGAGCTTCGCGAGGAACTTCGTCGACGACACCCCGACCGAACAGGACACGCCCTGGTCCGCCAGCACGCGGGCCCTGATCAACTCCCCGATGCCGCCGGGCGTCAGGCCCAGCCGGCGGAGCGCGCCACCGACGTCGAGAAAGGCCTCGTCCAGCGACAGTGGCTCCACCAGCGGGGTGATGTCGCGGAAGATCGCCATGACCCCGCGCGAGACCTCCTGGTAGAGATCGAACTGCGGCGGCAGGTACACGGCGTGAGGCGCCAACCGGCGGGCATGCGCGGTGGGCATCGCGGAACGCACGCCGTACTCACGCGCGAGGTAGTTCGCGGAACTCACGACGCCCCGCCCACCGACGCCGCCGACAACGACGGGCACGGATTCAAGCTCAGGGCGTTCGCGGATCTCCACCGACGCGTAGAAGGCGTCCATGTCGACGTGCAGCATGCGGCAGCCCGTGTCGTCAGGCCAGACGCCATCACGCGCACGGAACCGGTCCACCAGGCCGCGTGGCAGGTTCGCACTGCGACCCATGAACACCCCTTTCGAACGTCAGTTCGACGCAAATCCTACAGTTTGTACACGCGCGAGGCGTTCTCCGACGCGATGAGCCGTGCGATGCGATGCGCGTCGTCCTCCACGAACGCGTCACTCCGCAACCCATCAGCCAGGAAGTCCGACAACGCGCGCCGGAACAGCAACGCTCCGAGGTAGTACAACTCGGGCAGAGCGAAGGCATCGGAGGAGAACAGGAACTTCCCGTACGGCACGATCTCCAGCGCCTCGGCGAACACCCGCGACGCCTGGTGTCCCAGCCCGTGCGTGGCCAGCCCGAGATCGCAGAACACGTGCGGGAACACCTGCGCGAGGTACCCGGCCTGCCGGTGGAACGGGTAGTTGTGCAGCAGCAACACCGGCACACCAAGGGCAGCGGTCGCCCGCAGGAACGGCGTCAGCAACGACGGATCGCACTGGTGCAGATCGAGGTCCGAGTCGCCGTACCCCACGTGGAACTGCAACGGCAGCCCGGCGTCCAACGCCTCCCAAGCGAGCCAGGTGATCACCACCGGGTCCTCCAGCCGCCCGGACGACCACGCCGCCACCGCACGCTCCACCTCCGCGTCAGCAGGCCGCACGCCAGGAAGCCCCAGCCCGATCCGGTACGCCGCAACGGACTTCGCCCCCACCGCCGACGACGAGGCGAGCCGCGACCGGACGAGGTCGACGAACTCCGGGGGCGAGACCGAAGGCCTCAACGTCTCCGCCAGCACCTCCAGCCGCACGATCTCGTGCGCGACACCCCCGCCCAGCCCGGCCAGTTCGGCGGCCGACAGCAGCCGATCAGGCTGGAACCCGCCGTCCACCAGGAACGTGTGGATCCCGGACGCCATCAGGAACGTGCGCGACACCTCGGCGATGTGCAGCGAGTTCCGCCGTTCGAGGTACTCGTCGGCGGACGCGTGCCGTGGCAGGTCCAGCAACGGCGCGCACCAGCGCCGCACCGCGAACCCCACGGCGGAGTCGAAGAACGACCCACCCAGCGGGGAGACCGCATCGGCCTCCAGCAACAACGACTCGAACTCCGGACGAGCGCTGTCGGTGCGCAACACACCGTGGCAGTGGTGATCTATCAGCCCTAGTTCGGCGACGAACGGCAAGATGCCCATAACCTTAGGATCGTGGACTCTGCGGAACGGGACCAGCGGTTCGAGCGGGCAACGGAACTCTTCGACGGGCTCAACGCGCGGGACGTGAGCGTCGTGGCGCTCACCTGGGTCGACAACAGCGGCATCACCCGCACCAAGTCCGTCCCCCTGCGCAGACTGGCCCACGCGGCGGCGCACGGCGTGGGCGCGTCACCGGTGTTCGACGTCTTCCTGTTCGACGACTGGATCATCCAGGGCCGGTTCGCCGGCGGCCCGGTCGGCGACCTGCGCCTGCACCCCGACCTCGAGCGCCTCACCGTGCTCGCGGGCCAGCCGGGCTGGGCCTGGGCCCCCGCCGACCGCCACTTCCAGAGCGGCGTCCCCTACCCGATGGACCAGCGCCTGCAGGCCCGCAAGGCCGTCCGGAAGCTCGCCGACGCGGGCCTCACCGCCCAGGCGGGTTTCGAGATCGAGTGGTGCCTGGGCAGGACCGGCACCGACGACTGGGTGCCCGCGACGAGCGGCTCCGCGTACGGCCACGCCCGCCAGGTCGAGGTGTCCGACTACTGCGTCGACCTCCTCAACGCCCTGGACCGGCAGGACGTCGAGGTCCTCCAGTTCCACCCCGAGTACGCCGCCGGCCAGTTCGAGGTCTCCACCGCGCCGGAGGACCTGGTGGCCGCCGCGGACACGGCCGTGCTCGTCAAGGAGACCATCCGCGCCGTCACGATCCGGCACGGCATGCGCCCGTCGTTCTCCCCCAAGGTCGTCAACGGCGGCGTGGGTAACGGCGGCCACCTGCACCTGAGCCTCTGGCGCGACGGCACGAACCTCTTCGACGGCTTCCAGGACGAGGCGAGGCAGTTCAGCGCGGGCGTCCTCAACCACCTCCGCGCGTTGTGCGCGATCGGCGCGCCCTCTCTCGCGAGCTATCTCAGGCTCGTGCCGAACACGTGGGCCGCACCGTTCGTGGCGTGGGGCGAGGAGAACCGCGAAACGGCGCTACGCCTGATCCGGGACAACCTCGAAATCAAGTGCTTCGACCTGACCGCGAACCCGTACCTCCTCGTCGCCGGCGTGGTCGCGGCCGGTCTGGACGGCATCGCCACGCAGGCCGTGCTGCCCGAAGGCCTCAACGTCGACCCGGCGCTGCTCGGCGACGTCCAGCGCCTGCCCACGTCGCTCAAGGAAGCCGTCGACGAGTTCGAGAAGGACACCGTGCTCACCGAGGCGTTCGGCCAGGAGCTCGCGGGCACGATCGCCGACGTGCGGCGCGGTGAGATGGAGCGGTACAAGGACTCGAGTCCGCAGGGGATCGCCAACATCACTCGCTGGCGGTATTGAGCTCCTTGCGCAACCGCGACAGCGCCCGGTGCTGAGCGACCCGGACCGCACCGGGCGTCGACCCGACCGCCTCGGCCGTCTCCTCCGCCGACAACCCCACCATCACGCGCAGCACGACTATCTCGCGCTGCTTCTCGGGCAACACGCGCAGAAGCGTCGCCATCTGGTCCGAGAGCTCTCCTTGCATCGCGCGCTGCTCAGGCCCGGCCGCGGTGTCCATCGACTCCGGCAGTTCGGGCACGGCTTCGGCGCGGTTGCGCGAGAAGCTGCGGAACGAGTCCGCCACCTTGTGCGCCGCGATCCCGTAGACGAACGCCAGGAACGGACGCCCCTGGTCGCGATACGACGGCAACGAGGTCAGCACGGCCAGGCACACCTCCTGCGCCACGTCGTCGGCCGACGCGAACGATCCAACGCGCGCACGGCAGTACCGCACGATCAACGGCCGGATGGTGCCGAGCAGCCGTTCGATGGCGGCGCGATCACCGGCGACAGCGCGCGCGACGTGCTCGTCCGCGTTCTGCGGGCGGCTCGAGTAGTAGGAGGGCGCCGGCGGGTCGACCGGCTCCTGAGCGCCACCGGTGGTCCGCTCGACCAACGCGTCGAGGGTCCCCCTGGATGCGGAGACCGGCCCGCCCACGGACGAGCCCTGGACGGCTTCCGCGGGCACCTTGCGGTGCAGGCCGGGTGTGAACTCCACGCAGATCACCGTTCCTCTTCTGGACGCCGGCGCACCGCGAGACGCGCCCGCCGGATCCGCCCTTCGACCGCGCGCGGGGTGAGTCGCACCAACTCACCGATCTCCGCATGCGAATAGCCCTGGTCATGAAGGAAGAGCAACCGCTTGCTGTCCTCGCTCAGCGTGGCGAACGCGGCGTTCGCCGCCGCCTGCTCGATGACCGCGTCCTCGGGCGTTCCCTCGGCCACGACGTGTTCGAGCGAGGCAAGCGTGTCCACGAGCCGTACGTCCTGCCAGCCGAGTGCGTGCGTCTGCCAGCGGCGGTACACGTTCGGGAACGCGAGCACGCAAGCGTTGAGGAAGTACTCATTCAACGGCTGGCCGTGCTCGACCGTCCACTCCCGGCCGAGCAGACCCCGGTCCCGGAAGTAGACGAACCCCTCGTACACCGCGTCGCTCGCCAGTTCCTCGGCCTCCTGCCGCCCGATGTCCTGCTGGTGCAGGTAACGGCCCTGCCGCCCGCAGCGGGAGAAGATGGCACCGGACCGCACGAGCTTCGTAACGATCGTGAGTCCGTGCCCGAGAAGCTGACGGTGGAACTGGTCCCAGCGGGGTCCGGATAGCCCTGACTCGCGGAAGTGCTGAACCAGCACCCCGTCGATGCGCAGCCGGTCGGAGGCAAGCGCTGAGTCCGAACTTCCCATGCCCCCTGGTCCTTATGTCGGTGTCTTCCTGCCTCTAGGTATGTCGTTTGGGTGCGTCCACCCCACGCACTCGCCACTACTGGTAGCAAACGCAAACGAATGTCACCCGATCGGGACAGCCAATGACGCGATTTCCTTGCGAAGGCGACCGAGCGCACGGTGCTGGGCGACGCGAACCGCACCCGGCGTGGACCCCACGGCCTCCGCGGTCTCCTCGGCGGAAAGACCCACCACGACGCGGAGCACCAGAATCTCGCGCTGTTTGGCCGGCAGGAGGTGCAGCAGCCGGCCGAGTGCGCCGTTCAGCTCGTCCTGAAGAACGAAATCCTCCGGCCCGACACCCCGCACGGCTTGGTCGGGCACTTCGGCCACCGGCTCCGCTCGGTTACGAGCCAGTGCCCGATGCGCGTCGGCGACCTTGTGCGCGGCGATGCCGTAGACGAACGCGAGGAACGGCCTGCCTTGCTCCCGGTACTTCGGCAGAGCCGTCAGCACGGCGAGGCAGACCTCCTGCGCGACGTCGTCCGCAGTTGTCGCGGAGCGACCGACACGCGCGCGACAGTACTTCACCACCAGCGGTCGCAGGTAGCGAAGTAGCTGGTCAGTGGCCCTCGGCTCGCCTTGCACGGCCAGGCTGACCAGTTCTGCGGACAAAGCCGAACTCTCCATTCGAAGCGTCCCCTCGTCGACGTCCCGTGGAGGAGACGTGCGACACGTCACTCCTTATGCGGAAAGTAGGGAGAAACTTCAAACGTCACCCGTTTGCAGCAACGAACAGCGGTGGATACTAGGCATGGAGCAACCACTCCACGTAACCGAAACCCACGCGTTCCGCCAATCCGGTGAATTCGTGACGAGCAATCACCCAATACCGTGCCTTGCCCACCAGGAGTCGGCTTCGAAGGCGGTCAAATCAGTTCCTGGACCCCCGCGGACGTACGGAGCTTGGCCAGCGCACGGTGTTGAGCCACCCTCACGGCGCCCGGCGTCGAACCGATCGCCTCGGCCGTCTCCTCCGCCGTCAGCCCGACCACGACGCGCAGCAGCAGGATCTCGCGTTGCTTGTCCGGCAGACCCCGCAGCAACTGACCCAGCCGCGCCGAGAGCGAACCGAGCAGCGCGTTGTCCTCGGGGTCGACAGCCGACGACGGACCGTCCGGCACCTCGGCCACGGGCTCGGACCGGTTGCGCGCCGAGACCCGGTGCGCGTCCGCGACCTTGTGCGCGGCGATGCCGTAGACGAACGCCAGGAAAGGTCTTCCCTGCTCGCGGTAGGTGGGCAGCGCCGTGAGCACCGCCAGGCAGACCTCCTGCGCCACGTCGTCCGCCGACGCGTACGCCCTTTCGTAGCGACCGACGCGCGCACGGCAGTACCGCGCCACCAGCGGGCGCACGGAGGCCAGCAGCCGTTCGATGGCTTGCCGGTCACCCGCAACGGCCTCGTTGACCAATGAGGCCAGCAGGTCGGAACTTTCCATCGCGTTGGTCCCTAAGTCGGCAACGAAGTCATTATCTTTCGCCGCCAAGTTGTTCGGGACCACTCATCAGGGTCATAAAAGTCCGGCTGCAAAGGGTTTCAGTCGGTGCGGCGGGCAAGCACGTGCAGGCGGGCGGCGACGTCCCGGAGCGGGGAACGCGTGGCGGCGGCCAGTTCCAGCTCGGCGAGTGCGTCGGCGACACCCGGATTCGCGTCCAGCACCACGCCGGGCACGAGGTCAGAAACTACCCCGTGACCCTGCAGGATCTCCACGGACAGACCAGCTTCCAGGACGAGTTTCTCGAGTCCGGCGACATCGAACCGGCGTTGCAACGGGTCACGCGTGCCAGCGAGCTGCCCCGCGTCGTCGTCCAGCAGCCTGCGCGCGTCGACGATGCGGCCGGCGATAGCGCGGTGCAGGATCGCCGCGAACCGGTTCGCGACCAGCACCGACACGGCGCCGCCGGGCGCCACCGCGGCGGCCAGCGAGGCGAGGGCGGCGGGCGCGTCGTCCACGACCTCCAGCAGCCCGTGCGCCAGCACCAGATCGGCCTCACCAGCGGGAACGCCCAACGAGTCCGTGTCGCCCTGGACTGCGTTGATCGTCACACCGGCTTCGCGCGCACGGGTGTGCAGCGTGGCCAGTGCGTTCGGTGAAGGCTCCACGACCGTGACCGCGCAGCCTGCTGCGGCTAGGGGCACGGCCCAGACGCCGCTGCCGCCTCCGACGTCGAGCACACGGGGCTGTTGCCCACCCCTGCGCTCGCGTGCGGCGGCCAATTCGGCGTCGAGCACCCTCTGTACGGCGTCCGGTCGCATGTCCAACAGAGTAGGAGACCCTAGAGTAGGTCTGTGCATACGGTGTCCGTGCTCAGCCTCAAGGGAGGCGTCGGCAAGACGACGGTGGTGCTCGGCCTGGCCTCTGCCGCCCTCCGCCGTGGTGTCCGCACTCTGGTGATCGATCTTGATCCCCAGTGCAACGCCACGTCGACGCTGGAGCCAGAGGAGTCCAAGGCCAGCATCTACGACGTCCTGCAAGACCCGTCCGAGGAGAACGTCGAGCAGGCGATCCGCCCGAGCCGGTGGGGTGACGGCATCGACGTGCTGTCCGGGTCCGAGGACGCCGAGCTGCTCAACCACCCGGATCCGAACGAGTCGCGGCTGCATCGTCTGAAAGACGCGTTGCGCACGTTGCGCGACATGTACGACGAGTTCCCGTACCAGCTCGTGCTGCTCGACTGCCCGCCGTCGCTGGGCCAGCTGACCCGCTCGGCGCTGGTGGCGGCCGACCGCGCGCTGCTGGTCACCGAGCCGACGATGTTCGCGGTGGCGGGTGTGCAGCGGGCGTTCGAGGCGGTGCAGAACGAACGTGAGAGCAACAACGCCGACCTGCAGCCGTTGGGCGTCGTCGTGAACCGCGTGCGGCCGCGTTCGCACGAGCACCAGTTCCGCATCGAGGAGCTGCGCGACATCTTCGGGCCGTTGGTGATGCCGGTGGCGTTGCCGGACCGTCTCGCCGTGCAGCAGGCACAGGGTGCGTGCATGCCGATCCACGAGTGGGGCACCCCTGGCGCGCGTGAGGTGGCGCTGGCGTTCAACCTGCTGCTTGCCCGCATCCAGCGCATCTCACGGAGCCGGCGCCGGGCCGTGCACCACGACTTCGACGACGACGAGATCCAGGAAGCGGTGGATGCCTGAAGGGGACACGGTCTTCCTGGCCGGTCATCGCATGCACGAGGCGCTGGCCGGGAAGACGCTGCGACGCGGCGAACTGCGTCATCCCCGGCTGGCCGCGCTGGACCTGAGCGGTCTGGACGTGCTCGGCGTGCGCACGTACGGCAAGCACATGTTCACCCGGTTCTCCGACGGCAACAGCCTGCGCAGCCACTTCCGGATGGACGGCTCGTGGCACCTCTACCGGCCCGGCGAGCGCTGGCGTCGTCCCGCGCACCAGGCCCGCGCGGTGTTCGAGGTGGACGACCGGCAGGCCATCGGATTCGCTCTGCACGACCTGGAGTTCCTGCCGACCGCCGACGAGGATCGGCTCATCTCCCATCTCGGACCTGATCTTCTGGCAGCCGGGTTCGACGCCACTGAGGCTGTTCAGCGGTTGACCGCGGATCCTTCCCGGGCGATCGGGCTCGCATTGTTGGATCAGCGGATCATGGCCGGAGTCGGCAATCTCTACCGCGCGGAAGTGTGTTTCCTGCTGCGTGTTCTGCCGACCGCCCCAGTGTCATCCGTGGACGCGTCACGTGCGGTCGCGTTGTCACGGAAGCTCTTGCAGGCCAACCAGTGGCGGCCCGAACAGCGCACCACCGGCGACCCGCGCGTGCAGCACTACGTTTTCGAGCGGACCGGCAAACCCTGTTTGCGTTGCGGCACAAGAGTCCGATCGGACGAGATCGAAGGCAGATTCGTGTACTTCTGCCCAAAATGTCAATCAGGTTGAACCGAGACGCTCTTGCAGCCGTGTCCCCCAATATGGCGGTCGATCTGGATGCGTTGCGCCCCGGCTTCACCGATGACCCGTACGCGGTGCTGAAAAGCCTGCGCGACGCAGGTCCCGTGCACCGCGTCGAGACCCTAGGCGTGCCCATGTGGCTCGTGACCCGCTACCCCGACGTGCGCGCCGCACTGGACAACCCGCTGCTGTCCTCGCACGGCTCCGCGCTCGCCGAACCCCTGCGCGGCCATCCGCACTTCGCGTCGTGGTGGTTCGGCGACCTGTCGGACCACATGATGAACAGCGACGAGCCTGATCACACGCGTCTGCGCCGTGCGGTGTCGAGCCAGCTCACGCCGCGCCGCATCGCCGCACTGCGGCCCCGGATCGAGCAGGTGGCCGCCCAGCTGGCCGGTGACTTCGCCGACTCCGGGCGCTGCGACCTGATCGCGGACTTCGCGGCGCCGCTGCCGATCACCGTGATCATGGAACTGCTCGGCGTCCCCGCCGTCGACCAGGAGAACTTCCGCTACTGGGCGGACGTGGTCACCGGGCTGGCGGACGGCGACGCGTCCTCTGCCCGTGAGGAGACATCGGGGTACCTGCGCGACCTCGTCACGCACAAGCGGACGTCCGGTGACGACGACCTGATCGGCGGCCTGGCCCGCTCGACCGGCGAGGCAGCGCTGTCCGACAGCGAACTGGCCTCGCTGGCGTTCCTGCTGCTCGTGGCCGGTTACACCACGGCCGTCGACCTCGTGGGCAACGGCGCGCTGGCGTTGCTGCGCCACCCAGAGCAGCTCGAACTGCTGCAGCGCTCGTCGTCACTGCTACCGGGCGCCATCGAGGAGTTCCTGCGGTTCGACGGTCCGACTTCGCACCTGCTGCGCTTCGCGACGAGGCCGCTGACGATCGGCGGCGCGCAGGTCCAGGCGGGCGACGTCGTGCTGCTGTCGCTGGCCTCCGCCGAGCACGACGGCACCCGGTACCCGCGGGCCGACCAGCTCAACATCGAGCGGGCGGACCGCCAGCACCTGGCGTTCGGGCACGGCATCCACTTCTGCCTGGGCGCGCCACTGGCCCGGCTGGAGGGCGAGGTGGCGTTCCGGACGCTGCTGGGGCGGTGCGCCGGGCTGGCCCTGGACACCTCGCAGCCGCTGTCGTGGCGGGTCTCGCTGGGCAGCCGCGGATTGCGGGGGCTGCCGGTGACGTTCCGGACCAAGCCCTCGATGCCGTTGGACGAGCAGGCGACGATCAAGGTGCCGAAGCCGCTGTAACGGCGTCGGCGGAAGTCGGCAATCATTGGCGTGAGTCAGCCGATGACAGCACCCCGACATCCACCGCCACCGTCTCCCACCCGCGCGGCGCGCGCGTTCGAGGAGATCTACGAGGCTGAGTTCGACGTGGTCACGTCGTACTTCGCCCGGCGTACCTCCGATCCGCAGACGGCCGCCGATCTGACCGCGGACACGTTCGTCGCCGCCATCACGTCGTTCTCCACGTTCGACCGTACGAGAGGCACGGCGCGAGGCTGGGTTCTCGGCATCGCACGGCGGGTGTTCGCACAGCACTGCGAGGCCACCACACGTGGCCGGGACGTGGTGGCGCGCATCCACGGGCGGCGTGTGCTCGACACCGACGAGATCACCGACCTGGTGTCGCGCATCGACGCGGAACGGGAAGGCCGCGAGCTGATCGCGGCGATGGCGGCGCTCAGTCCCGCCGACCGCGAGGTGATCGAACTGGTCGACCTCGTCGGGATGGCACCGAAGGACGCGGCGAAGGTGCTGGGCATGTCGTCCGGCGCGCTGCGGATCAGGCTCTTCCGGGCGCGCGGCAAGGTCCGCGACCTGGCATCGAACGGGGGACAGCGATGACGACGTTCAAGGACAACCTGCTCAACGACCTGATGCGCGAGCACGGGCAGACGGTGGAAGGGGCGCCGGAGCGGCACAGGAGGTCCGCGCGGCCGTTGCTGGCAGCCGCCGGAGTGCTGGCCATGGCCGGTGCGGCGACCATCGCGATCGTCAACAGCGACTCCCCTGCCTACGCCGTCACCAAGAACGCCGACGGCAGCGTCACGGTGAGCATCCGGGACATCAAAGGGGTCGACGCGGCCAACGCGAAGCTGCGCGAGTACGGCATCGGCGCGAAGGCCGTGCCGATGTCACGCGACTGCGCGGAGCTGGACGAGACCAAGATGGACCTCCTCGGCGACTACGTGCTTCCGCGCGTCGCCGACGACGGCGCCGTCACGATGAGCCCCGGCGACATCCCGGCCGGGTACACGGTGCTGCTGGGCATCTCGAACCGGCCGGACCGCGACACCGGGCTGGGCTTCACCGGCCCGATCCGCGACCCCGCGCCGGACTGCCTGGCGGAAGTCGGGAACTGAGGCGCTGCGCGCCCACCCTGAGCTGGCGTTATAGGGTGGGCGCGTGGTGTACAAGCAGGTGGTTCGCAGGGCGTTGTTCGGGATGCACGGTGGCGACGCGGAGCGGGTCCACGAGACCACGCTCAACGCGATGGCCCGGCTGAGCCCGCTGGCGAGGTTCGCCCGCAACCAGAACAACCCGCGCACCGTGTTCGGTGTCCGCTTCCCGAACCCCGTGGGGCTCGCGGCGGGCCTCGACAAGGACGGGCGGGCGTTGCCGGCGTGGGGTGCGCTGGGCTTCGGGTTCGTCGAGGTCGGCACCGTCACGTGGCACCCGCAGCCGGGCAACCCGAAGCCCCGGCTGTTCCGGCTCCGCGAGGACGACGCGATCATCAACCGGATGGGCTTCAACAACGCGGGTGCGCAAGCGCTTGCCGGGAAGCTCGACAGGACGCCGCTGAAGGCACCGCTGGGCATCAGCCTCGGCAAGTCCAAGATCACGCCGGTCGAGGACGCCGTGCAGGACTACCTGAACTCGCTGAACGCGCTGAAGAGCCACGGCGACTACTACGCGATCAACGTGAGCTCGCCCAACACGCCAGGTCTGCGCAGCCTGCAGGACAAGGGCGCGCTCACCGAACTCGTCGCGACCCTGACCGCGGCGACGGACAAGCCGATGCTGGTCAAGATCGCGCCGGACCTCACCGAGGACGCCATCGCCGAGGTCATCCAGGTGTGCGTCGACAACGGCATCAAGGGCCTCATCGCCACGAACACCACCCTCAGCCGTGAGGGCCTCACGAGCCCGCACAAGGGCGAGACCGGCGGGCTCAGCGGCAAGCCACTCACCCAGCGCGCGAACGACGTGGTCCGGTTCATCACGAAGAACAGCGACCTGCCGGTCATCGGTGTCGGCGGCATCGCGTCCGCCGACGACGCCAAGCGCATGATCGACGCCGGCGCGAGCCTCGTGCAGATCTACACCGGGTTCATCTACGAGGGTCCTGGACTCGTATCGAGGATCAACCGCGCGTTGAGGTGAGCGTCAGGTGTGCCGTGCGGCCCGGAGCCAGCGCATCACGGGGTGCAGGATCACGACGAGCAGCGAGCCCCAGACCATCCCGCCCATCTCCAGGTCGCCGATCTCGATGGTGAGGTCGCCGACGCCGGCGACCAGCGCCGCGCCGCCGACCATCGCGTTCGCCGGGTTCGCCAGGTCGACGCCGCGGTCCATCCAGATCCGCACGCCGACCAGCACGATCAGGCCGTAGAGCACCAGCGTGCAGCCGCCGAGCACGCCCGGCGGGATGGTGCCGAACAGCGCGATGGCCTTCGGGGAGAACGCCAGCAGCGTGGCGAACACACCGGCGAACGCGAACGCCGCCGTCGTGTAGACGCGGGTCACGGCCATCACGCCGATGTTCTCGGAGTACGTCGTGGTCCCGGCGCCACCGCCCAGGCCGGACAACGCGGTCGACAGGCCGTTCGCGATGATCGCGTCGCCCGCGCTGCCGTCGAGGTTGCGGCCGGTCAGCGCCGCGACGGCCTTCACGTGCCCGACGACCTCGGCCACCAGCACGATCACGACGGGCAGCATCAGCAGCACCACGGACGGCCGCAGTTCGGGCTGGTAGAGCTTCGGCAGGCCCACCCACGCCGCGTCGCGCAGCGCGGCGAGCCGTTCCGGCGACACGGCACCGAAGGCCAGGCCGCCCATCCAGATCGCGACGAAGCCGATCAGGACCGAGAACCGGAACACCAGGCCGCGGCCCAGCACGCCGGCCAGCAGGATCACCAGGGTGGTCAGGCCGGCGAGCAGGGGCTGCTCGCTGAAGTTCGAGGTGGCCTGGCGCGAGAGGTTCAGCCCGATCAGGATCACGACGGCGCCGGTGACGACCGGCGGCATGACCGACTCCAGCAGCCGCACGCCGAGCGCCTTGACCGCGATGCCGACGACGATCACCAGCAGGCCGGCGGCGACGACACCGCCGAGTTGTGCCGCGATGCCCTGCTCGCGCGCGGCCACCAGCGGGGCCACGAAGGCGAAGGACGAGCCGAGGTAGCTCGGCACTCGGTTCTTGGTGATGACGAGGAAGAGCAGCGTGCCCAGGCCGGAGAACAGCAGGGTGGTGGCGACGGGCAGACCGGTGGCGACGGGAACGATCACCGTCGCGCCGAACATGGCGACGAGGTGCTGCACCCCGAACCCGATGGTGAGCGGCCAGCTCACCCTTTCCTGGGGCGCGACGGTTTCACTGTCGGTGATCCGACCGTCCCCGTGCACGGTCCACAACGCCAATGCACTGCCTCCCGGCAATTCAGCCGGACTTCCCGCAGACCGGCCCCGGAATCCTGCCACGCCATGTAGCGGCTACGGCTAGATAACGGTCCGATAATCACACGATTGCCCTAAGGATCTCCAGAGAGAACCGCCGAATAGGCGCAGGCAACTACGGAGCGTTACTTTCAGTGCGCTGAATAGCCTGACACGTCGCGCATAGCGGACGCGAGACCGGCCATGTGGTCCGTGGCGTCGTCCAGGACCTCGCCCGGGTTCTGGAACTGCGTGCTCGCCGCCAGCGCCTTGCCCGCCTCGGCGACCAACGCACAGTAGCGGTCGACGCCGTCGGCCAGTTGCGTCCTGAGCACCCGCACGCCCTCGACCAACGCCGCACGCTCCAGGGGCGGTGCGGTGTCACGGGCCCGTTCGACGGCCTGGAGCTGCGCCGACACCGCACGGATGGCCGTCGAGGCCTCCTGGGCGGTCTGCCGGGCGTGCTGGACGGACTCGGCCGGCATCGACGTGAGCGCGGGCGAGTCGAGCTGCACGAGCAACTGGTTCATCGTGTCCTCGGCACCGTGGAGCTTCTCCATCGGCACGCGCGCGGACGAGATGTGCGCGGGCAGCGGCGGCCGGGGCGGTGGCGGTGGAGCGAGTTCCAGCCGCACCTTGTTCGCCTTGAGCTCACGCAGCTTGAACCCGCTGCGCACGGCGAGGACGGTGGGCACCGCCGCGCCGATCGCCCCCGTGACGGCGGCCCACGTGCCGAGCACACCGGTGAAGCCCAGCACGGCGAGCGTGCCGAGTATCGAGATCACGATCAGCCAGAACGTGAGGACGGCGTTCGTCCGCTTGCGTTTGCGTTCGAGTTTGGCGCGCGGGTCGTTCCACTTCTGCATCCGGTAGCGCGCCTGCTCGGCCAGCGGGTGGCCCTGGAGCGACGCTCCCAACTCGTTGACGACCTTGCGGACGATCTCGTTGTTGGGACGGTTTCTCCAGGGCTCCATGATCACCTGCTGGCTCCTTCTGTCCCGCTCAGTTCTGCTGAGCCGGCGGGACCTGCTGCTGCGTGGTCTTCTGCTCCGACTGGACGCGCTGCGCGATCTCGGCCTGGATCTGCGCGGCGGCGCTGTTGCCCGCGGTCACCTGCTGCGGCGTGTTCGCCTGACCGCCGTGCATCGAGGCGCGGATCTGCTCCAGGCGCGACGAGCCGGCGAGCTGCGTGGTCGAGGCCTGCACCTCGAGCATCCGGCCCTGGACCGAGTTCTGAGCGAGCTCGGCGGACCCGAGTGCGGTCGAGTAGCGCTTCTCGATCTTGTCGCGAACCTCTTCCAGCGACGGTACGTTGCCCGGCGCGGCGAGTTCGCTCATCTGGTTCAGCGACGCGGAGACCTGCTCCTGCATCTTCGCCTGCTCGAGCTGGCTGAGGAGCTTGGTGCGCTCGGCCAGCCTCTGCTGCAGCATCATCGCGTTGCGCTCGACCGCCTGCTTGGCCTGTGCGGCGGCCTGCAACGACTGGTCGTGCAGCGTCTTGAGGTCCTCGATGCCCTGCTCGGCGGTGACGAGCTGGGTGGCGAAACCCTGCGCGGCGTTCTCGAACTGCGTCGCCTTCTGCTCGTCGCCCTTCGAACGCGCCTCGTCGGCGAGAACGAGCGCCTGACGCGCGGAAGCCTGCAGCTTCTCCACGTCGCCCAGCTGGCGGTTCAGCTTCATCTCCAGCTGACGCTGGTTGCCGATGACGGCCGCAGCCTGCTGCGAGAGGGCCTGGTGCTGCCGCTGCGCCTCCTCGATGGCCTGCTGGATCTGCACCTTCGGGTCAGCGTGCTCGTCGATCTTCGACGAGAACGACGCCATCAGGTACTTCCAGAACTTTACGAACGGACTGGCCATCTCCTACGCCTGCCTTCTCGGTGCCGGTGTTGGATCCATCGTCTCAATTGTGCGTCGGCGTATCCACCGACATGGGGAGATATCCGGGAACACCCTGACCCACCCCGGGACTTAGGAGTACACGCCTGACGACGTGCCAATCCTGCCCGCACCCGCGCCCGGAGACGCGGTGACCCAGCGTGCCGATGCCAAGCCGTTGCCTGCCGTTCAGCACGCTGCCGTCGCTGTCAGTTGAACGTCCGAAGACGCAATCTTGTTGCAGACCGTCACGTGGCGGGGACCACAGACCACTCGGATCACCCTAATGCAGGCGGCCCCGCTCGCCATCGGGCGAGCGGGGCCGGCTGGAGTACATGGGTTATGCCGCGACGACTGCTTTGGGAGTCTCGCCGATCTTGCTCGTGAGCCTGTGACTGAGCATGGGTTGCAGGCGCAGGTCGGACAGGTCGTCCGACAGCGTGGACGGCAGCACGCGGCCACCCTCCAGCTTGCCCCGCTCCGATCGTCCGCTGGGAACGGTGTCGGGCACCGTGTCCGGCGTCTGCTGGACGGCGCCGATGTCGGACGCGACGTGGTGCAGCAACTCGGACAAGGGCAGCTCCAACGCGTCACATATGGCCGCGAGGAGCTCGCTGGACGCCTCTTTGCGGCCGCGCTCCACCTCGGACAGGTACCCCAGGCTCACGCGGGCGGTCCGAGAGACCTCGCGCAGCGTGCGGCGTTGGTTGGTGCGGGCATGGCGAAGTCGATCACCGATCGCCTCGCGTAGCAGCACGGTCATCGCGCGCCTCCTTCCGGCCGGCCGTGTCCCTACGTTACCGATCGACACCGACAACGGGCACTGACTTCCGAACACGTCCGCCAAGGGCGAACGAACGCGGAGTCATCATTAGTTCCCGTCCTCGGTGATCAGCAGGTGGTCCGACAGCAGGACCAGGGCTTTCTCCACGGCGCCCGAACGGACCGCGCCGCGGTCGCCACTCACCGTGATTGTCCGCACTGTGGACACTCCAGGCCCGCTCAAGCCGATGTGGACCGTTCCCGGAGCGACACCGTCCTGCGGATCGGGGCCGGCGACTCCGGTGAGCCCGATGCCCCAGTCCGAACGGCACCGCTTCCGCGCGCCCTCCGCCAGTTGGATCGCGACGTCGGGGTGCACGGCTCCGTGCTCGTCGAGCAGCTGCTGATCCACGCCAGCGAGCTCGTGCTTGAGCTCGGTCGCGTAGACGATCAACCCACCGCGGACCACGGCACTCGCCCCCGGTGTGTCGACGATCGTCGCGCACAGCAGACCCGCTGTCAGCGACTCAGCCGTGGCAACGGTCTGGTTTCTCGCTTTGAGCAACCTGACGACGTCTGTCACAGCACCGCCCGGCCTGCTCTTGCCTTCATCTTGAACGCCCGGATGACGTAATCGATTCCCGTGACGATGGTGAGCACGAGCGCGACGGCCATGATCGCCCACGCGACGACCTCCAGCACGTCGTTCTGCGGGAGCACGAACAGCCCGATCGCGATGACCTGGGCCAGCGTTTTCGCCTTGCCGCCGCGACTGGCCGGGATGACGCCGTAGCGGATCACCCAGAACCGCAGCAGCGTCACGCCGACCTCGCGCACGGCGATGGTGATCGTGATCCACCACGGCAGCACGTCGAGGATGCTCAGGCCGACCAGCGCGGACCCGGTCAGCGCCTTGTCCGCGATCGGGTCGGCGATCTTGCCGAAGTCGGTGATCAGCCCGTGCTTGCGCGCGAGCGTGCCGTCGATGTGATCGGTGAAGCTCGCGACGGCGAAGATCCCGAACGCGATGAGGCGCCACGTCGTGTCGAAGCCGCCCGCTTCGAACAGGGAGAACAGGAAGACCGGAACGAGCGCCAGCCGCGCCATCGTGAGGATGTTCGCGACGTTGAGCAGCGGGACCTTCCGGGCCTCAGTCATGTCGGAAGTACCTCGACGATCAGGTCCACGCCCTCGGAGTCGACCACGCGGCAGCGCACGAAGTCGCCACGCTTGAGGCCCTCGGCGTCGAGCACGATGCACTCGCCGTCGACCTCGGGCGCCTGGTGCTCGGCCCGGCCGACGCAGTCGCTCTCGTCGTCCTCCTCGTGCTCGATCAGCACGACGACCTCGTTGCCGACCCGGTCCTCGGCGCGCTGGGTCGTCAGCTCCTCGACGAGGTTGCCGATCCGCTGCACGCGCTCCGCGATGGCGTCCGCGTCGAGCTTGCCCTCGAGCCCCTCGGCCTCGGTGCCGTCCTCGTCGGAGTACCCGAAGATGCCGACCGCGTCGAGCCGCGCCTCGGTGAGGAAGCGCTCCAGTTCCTGCAGGTCAGCCTCGGTCTCGCCGGGGAAGCCGACGATGAAGTTGCTGCGGATGCCGGCCTCGGGAGCGTGCTCGCGGATCTGCCACACGAGCTTGAGGAAGCTGTCCGTGTCGCCGAACCGGCGCATGCGCCGCAGCACGTTCTCGCTGGAGTGCTGGAACGACATGTCGAAGTAGTTCGCGACCTTCTCGGTCTTCGCGATCGCGGCCACCAGGCTCGGCTTCGTCTCGGCCGGCTGCAGGTAGCTGACCCGCACCCGCTCGACGCCGGGAATGGACGCCAGCCGCGGCAGGAGCTGTTCGAGAGCGCCCTGCTCGCGCGGCAGGTCCTTGCCGTAGCTCGTGGAGTTCTCGCTGACGAGGAACAGCTCCTTGACGCCGTTCTCGGCGAGCCACATGGCCTCGGAGACGATCTCGTCCGGGTGCCGCGACACGAACGCGCCGCGGAAGCTCGGGATGGCGCAGAAACTGCACCGCCGGTCACAGCCCGACGCGATCTTCAACGGCGCCACGGGAGCGTCGTCCAGGCGCCTGCGCTGGACCTTGGTCGGCCCCCAGCCGTGCCCAGGAACCTGGACGGCGTCCTTGGCCTCCTGGCGCTTGACCGGCGTGATCGGCAGCAGCGTCCGCCGGTCCACCGGCACGTGCGACTCGACCGGCTTGCCGTGCAGCACGTCCTGCAACCGTTCGGCCAGGTCGTTGTACTGGTCGAAGCCCAGGACCGCGGCCGCCTCGGGCAGGCTGTCCGCGAGCTCCTTGCCGTACCGCTCCGCCATGCACCCGACCGCGACGACCTTGGCGCCGGTGTCGGAGGCGGCGAGCAGCGTGTCGACCGAGTCCTTCTTCGCCTGCTCGACGAAGCCGCACGTGTTGACGACGACAACGTCCGCGCCCTCGTCCACCAGCTCCCAGCCGCCCTCGCCGAGACGGCCGGCGAGTTCTTCGGAGTCGACCTCGTTGCGGGCGCAGCCCAGGGTCAGCAGCGACACGCGTCGCGGAGTGGTGGGAGAAGACACGGCGCTCAGAGTAACCGGCCCAGGTCCCAGACCTTGAATTCAGTGCTTCCGAACGACCTCGACCAGCCGCCACATGTCACTCGACGGGTTGCCCGCACCCAGTGCTTTGGCTCGCTCGACCGCCTTGTCGACCTTGCCCGCCAGCACCGCGAAGTCGAGCGTGCCCTTCGCGTACCCAGGCATGTGCTTGCGGAGCTTGTCCTCGGCGGCCTTGGGGCCGGCGACGCCCGCGGTGCAGTCGGCGAAGTGCAGGATCAGCCACACCTCGAAGCAGGGATTCGACACGGCCAGCGAGATACCGGCTGACTCAGCAGCTGCGATCGCCTCGGCGATGTCCGAAGTCGTCGACGTCAACGACGCACCAGTACTCGTCGAACCCACCGCGGTCGTTCTCCCGCATTCTCGCCGCGTACCTCACGAGTTGCGCGGGCGACCCGACCTTGACCACCGGTTTCACCGTCACAGGCTTCGACAGCCTCTTCAACCCGTCGAGGTAGGCCTGTTCCGTCTGCCCACAGCACACGACGAGCACACGGCTGGCAGAAACCCGCGAAGGCGTGCGTCGACGGTGAGACGAGTTCTCACGCCGCGCCATCAACACCTCGTAGTAGTGCGGACACGAACGTCTCTGCCTGCACGTCGGGAACTGCTCCGTAACTGCCACCGAGGTAGCGGCGCTCCAAGTTCTCGCCTTCCTTGCGCGGCTTGAAATCGGTCAACGGATACAGATCAGACGCGCCGTCGGGGTTCTTGTCCACGAACCAGACGTCTTCACGGGTGAGCACCTCGTCGCCCAGCACGGGGCTGAGCAGGCTCGCATCGTGGGTAGTGAACACCAGCTGTGCACCACCCACGTTGGCCTCGGTGCTGCGGAACAGACCGACCAGCGCGGCAGTGACGCGTGGGTGCAGGCTCGCGTCGATCTCGTCGATGGCGAGCACGCCGCCGTCGCGGAGCATGCGGAGCACTGTGGGCAGCAGCATCAGCCACGACAGGGTTCCCGCCGACTCCTCGCCGATCTCGAACGCGCGGTTCCTGGGTCCGTGGGTGAGCCGGACGCGGTCCCTGTTTCGAACGATCTCCTCCAGAAGCTCGCGGACCTGCTCGATCGAGAAGCCGGTTCTCAACTTGCGCTCCACCGCCGAGACCTCGTCGTCATCAGGCATGGGCGTGACGTTGTACTCGATGCCCGTGATGCCGAGATCCGCAATCTTCAGCAGGCTGACGAACTGCTCGGTCAGCCCGTCGGAGCCGGCCAGAAAGCGCGCGATCGTGGCGTGATCGAACGTGGAGCGTTCACCGTCCTGGAACACGAGGCTGTTCGTGAACCACCGCTGCACTGGAAGCACGGCGTCGAGTCCGGACTGGGCGCCAAGGCTGAGGAACAACGAGTTAGGCCTGAGGAGTCCCTTGAGCACTTCACCCTTGCCCGTGCCTTCGGTGACCGTGGTGCCGAGCTTGATGTCACTACCAGACCGTTCGAACAGGACTCGTTTCCGCTTCTCCGGGTAGCTGTACAGCCATTCCTCCCGGACGCGGCGGTCATCCACCTCGAAGCCGTAGGTGTAGCGAACGCCCGATTCGACCAGTTCGACTACGTACACGGACGGCCTGCCGACTGATTCGTCCAGTTTGAACGGCCGTCGCGGCACTCCGCCCTCCGGCATCCAGACCGCGAACGAGTCACGCACCGCGTCGGCCATGAACCTCAGGCCGTCGAGGAGGTTCGACTTCCCCGAAGCGTTCGCTCCGTAGATCGCCGCCACCGGGAGGACGTCTCTGTCCTTCGAGTAGGCGGGCGTGAGCAGCAACTCATGCTCGTCACGGAACGAGCGGTGGTTCCCCAGTCGAAAACTGCGCAGCACCGCCCAACTCCTCTCAGAGTGCTCTAGAGCATCTTCCCTGCAAGTAAACCGCAGAAATATGGATGAAGCGCACCCGTACGGCGGATTTCATGGGGACGACCACCGAAAGTCACCCAGCAGGGGGCGCGGCTCATACTTGACGGTTGTGACCAGTGGGGTAGTCGTGCGGCGTGCCCGCACCAGCGATGTGCGCGCCATGAAAGCGTTGATCGACGGGTATGCCGGCAAGGTTCTGCTGACCAAACCGCTGGTCACGCTGTACGAGGCGGTCCAGGAGTTCTGGGTCGCCGAGGAGGACGGCGAGTTGCTGGGCTGTGGCGCCCTGCACGTGATGTGGGAGGACCTGGCCGAGATCAGGTCGGTCGCCGTGTCGCCGATGGCGCTCGGGCGGGGTGTGGGGCACCGGATCGTGGCGCAGCTCATCGCCACCGCCAGGGAGCTGCAGCTCGGGCGCATCTTCGTGCTGACGTTCGAGACGAAGTTCTTCACCAGGCACGGCTTCGTCGAGATCGAGGGCACGCCGGTGAGCCCCGAGGTCTACGAGGAGATCATGCGGTCGGTGGACGAGGGTGTCGCCGAGTTCCTCGACCTGAGCTACGTGAAGCCGAACACGCTCGGCAACAGCCGGATGCTCCTGGAGTTGTAACTCTTCGAGTAATTACTCGAAGAGTCTTGACTCAAAGAACCACACGCACCAGGATCTGGGGCGTGCCCGAATCGCTCACCGTCGACGAGCTCGCCGCCCGGATCGGCCTGCCCAGCAGCACCATTCGCATGTACCAGACGAAGGGTGTGCTGCACGCGCCGAGACGGCAGGGGCGCGTGGCGTACTACGACGCCTCGCACGTCGAGCGGTTGACGTTGGTGCAGCGGTTGCAGCAGCGGGGGTTCTCGCTGCCCGCGATCGCAGAACTGATCTCGGCACGCGAGAAGGGCGAGTCGGTCGCCGCGGTTCTCGGCTTCAGCGAGGCCGAGGGGCCCGACGACTGGGTTCGGATCAAGGTGCGCGACATCAAGCACCTGATTCCGACAGGAGATGTCCAACCGCGACTCCTCCTCCGGGCTATGCGGTTGGGCTTGGTGCGGTGGAAGTACGGCTGGCCGCACACGCGTCGCTGGGCACTCGAAGCGGGCGGCAGACTTGCCGGCCTGAGGGTGCCCAGCGATGACGTGATGGACAGCTTCACGCGCCTGCGCACGGCGACCGACGCGGTGGCGGCGGACTTCGTGCGGTTGTTCGAACGGCAGTTCTGGCCGGAGCTCGCACGCAAGGCCGGTGACGAGAACCAGCTGGAGAACGTGCGGGCGTTGCTCGTCGAGCTGACGTACACGGCGGAGACCGCGGTGGTGGGGACGCTGCGGGAGTCGATCCGGGACGCGGCCGAGGAGTTCGCGTCACGGCACGGGTTGCTGCCCAGCGCCGACTACCAGCCCGCGTGGGCCGAGCAGCCGTTGCCGCCGATCGCCGAGAACCTCATGGATCCGGCGGGAGATCTGCCGAGCGAGCAGGAGATCGAGAACTTCCTGAAACGGGGGGACGAGGATGAGCCTGGTCGCTGATCCCGCCTGGCACGCCCAGGTTCGGGACGAGGGCCTTGTCGTCTACGCGGGTGCGGATCTCGCGTACCTGATTCCAGACCTGCCCAGGGCGGTGGCCGTGGCGCTGGCCGGCCTGTTCGAGCCAGTTTTGAGGGGAGTGGCTCGAACGGTCGACGTGAGCCGGTTGGGGGAACCGGTTCGCCGGCACGTGGCCCAGCTGAGGACCCTGGGCGCTCTCCGCCCGGCCGGGTTGCCCGCCGAGGACGTCAAGCCGATGGGGGTCGGCACGCGCGTCGTCGGGGAGGCACCCGCCGGGCTGGTAGAGCTGTTGCCGCACAACGACGATCCGGACCTGCTGCTCGTTGTGCGGACGACCGGCACGCTGGTCGACCTGATCGAGGTGGCACGCGAAACGACGGTCCCGCACCTGTTGCTGGACCTCGCGTACCACCACACCGCCGCCGTCGGGCCCTTCGTGGTGCCCGGTGCCGGCGCGTGCCTGGCGTGCCTCGCGGTACGGGCGGGGCGGCGGTGGGGGGATCCGCCGCCTCCCCCGCTGCCGGCGGCGATGTCCCACGAGTTCCCGATTTCCCTTGCCTTGCAAGCCGTTCAGAACATCCGGAACGGCTCGCTCGCCCTGCTGGACACGGTCGTGACCGTCAACCTCGACGAGTTCACGACGACGCGCGAGAGCGTGCTGCCCGCGGCTGACTGCGAGATCTGCCCGACGGTCGAGTTCGGGCGCGTGTCACTTCCTTGGGGGAACCATGAACGCGACAGCAGTACGGTTACCTGACCAGTTCTCATCCGGTGCGGCCGCCGCCAACGCCGCTACCCCCACTTGTTGCTGTTGTTGTTGCTGCTGTGCGGTTTCCTCGGTCGGCGCGGCCGTGCACATCCCGGCAGCGCTGTACGAGGAGACGAAAGAGCTCCCCAGGCCTCGCAGTCTGCTTGTCCTTCCCGCCGCGATCTTCCCGTTACTGGTCGTCGTACTGCCGTTCGCCACAATGGGCGCGATCTTCGAGGTCCACTGGGGCTGGTGGCTCGGCGGCTTCGCGGCGGCGCTCGCGTGGGCCACCGCTTCCGGGTTCATCGCCAGGTCGCCGAATCCCGTGGGAAGTGTGGTTCGGCTGCTCGGCTGGGCCGTGCTGTGGTGTCTGGAGCCGCTCCTCCTGCTGATGCTGCTGGCGCCTGTCGCCAGCGTCCCGGCCGCGGCGATCGTCATCGGCGTGATGTACCTCTGCGGAGCGCTGTTGTTCGGGTACTGGCTCTTCCTCCGCTACCGGGCCAAGCGGTGAAGACCGTCGCCGAGGCGCTGGTCGAGCGCGCGGTCGGCTGGCGGCAGGGAGTGGTGTCACAGCTGCATCCCGTGCCGCACAGCCTGTCCGATGTGGACGTCGAGGGCTGGGCCGCGGTGCCGGAACCGTTCGCCACCGGTGGCACGTCCGGCGGCACCAGCAAGGTCGCCGCGATCGCCGAGGCACTGGAACGGCACGCCGCCGCACGGGCACCGCTGGAGATCGTCACCGACGGCGAGTGCTGGCCGTTGGAGCACTTCAGCCTGCACACGGTCGAGCAACGGGTGGCCCCGGGCTACCGCTATCGCAAGGGATACGTCGACACCCGCTACACGCGGGCGTGGACGTTGCCCGGCAACGAACCGATCCGCGTGCCGGTCGGACTGGTCGGGCTGGACGCCGCGCACGGGCTGCCCGCGACCTCGTCGGGTCTGGCGGCCGGTCCGTCGACGACCAGCGCGTTGCTGCGTGCCGTCCAGGAACTGGTCGAGCGTGACGCGTTCACCACGACGTGGCTGCATTCCATCGCACCGCAACGGTTCGCCGCCGATCTGCCGCACGGCGCCCAGGCGTTCGACCTCACGCCCGCCTACAGCCCGCACCCGGTGGTCGCCGTCGCGGGTTCGCTGCCGATCGCCGGCAAACCGAGGCCCACGCTCGGCCTGGCGTGCCGTGCCACGGTCGCCGAGGCCGTGCGGAAGGCCTACGAGGAGTGGGTGCAGGGCACGGTGTTCGTCGAGGTGTGGCTGGCACGCAACGGCGATCAGCCCGTCGAGGACGTCACCGACTTCGACAAGCACGCCGTCTACTACGCCACGCGCCCGGCGGAGTGGGACGCGCTGCCGTGGTTCACGGGCTTCGAGACCGAACCGCCGCGCGACGCCGAATCCCGTGGCACAGCAGCGGAACTGACCGAGCTCGTGCACGCACTCGACCGCGCGGACGTACGGCTCGCCTATCGCGAGCTCACCACGCCGGAACTGTCGGCCGTCGGCCTGCACTGCGTCCGCGTCCTGTCCCCCGACCTCGCGCCGCTGCACTCGGACCACCGCTGGCCGCACCTCGGCGGCCGCGCCCGCGAACTCGGCTGGCGCTACCCGCACGCCTCACCGGGCGTGTTCCCCAATCCCGCACCGCATCCGCTGGGGTGACACGATGTTCGACGACTTCTGGGCCGCGAGCCGGTACTCGCCGCTGCACCAGCGCAGGCTCGGCGACCGGCTGCGCGACTTCCGGCCACAGCCGGAGTTGGTCGACCCGCTCGAACTGCCCTCGGCGCCGGTTGCGCTTCCCCGGCCGCACGACCGGTTGCAGAAGCTGTTCCAGGCACGCAGGAGCACGCGCGAGTTCTCCGGCAAACCGCTGACCGACAAGCAACTCGGCACGGTGCTGGGCGCCTTGTCGGACAACAGCTGTCCGTCCGCGGGCGGCCTCAACCCGTTGCGCTGCTATGCATTCGTGCACGACCGGGCGGTCCGCTACGACATCCGCCGCCACGCGCTGCAGGACATCGGCCCGGCTCCGGCGAACCTGGCCGAGATCCTCGGCACGCCCGAGGTGCCGCCGCTGACGATCGTCCTGGTGTTGACGGACAAGGACTCGTTCGAGAAGTACGGCGAACGCGCGGGGCGCTTCGGCTTGATCGAGGTAGGTGCTGCCGCGCAGAGCATCTGCCTCCGTTTGGCGGAACAGAAACTCGGCGGCTATCTGCTCGGTGGAGTAGTGGACAACGAAATGCTGCACGCGCTGGGACTACCGCGCCACCTCCGCGTGGCCACCGCGATCGCGTGCGGTCACATGATCACCTGACGTTCATCAGATCGTGTCTACCGACGACAGTCGATCACCCGCTACAACTGGCGAGACCCTGCTCACACTCCGAGGAGCTCGCCATGTCGACGAAAACCCTGCGCTCGGCATTCGTGGGTGCCGCCGCCTCCATCGCCCTGATCTTCACGGGCACCCCGGCGCACGCCGTGGACATCATCGCGGTCACCGACGACTACCTCTACTCGAAGACCATCAGCCAGTTCACAACAACGCGCGCGCAACAGCCCTACGCGGGCCAGCTCGACTGGTCGTCCGACGGCTGTTCCTACTCGCCGGACAACCCCTTCGGCTTCAAGTTCCTGCCGACCTGCCACCGGCACGACTTCGGCTACCGCAACTACAAGCGGCAGGGCCGGTGGAACGAGACGAACCGCCTGCGCATCGACAACAACTTCAAGTCCGACATGTACAAGCAGTGCGGCTCCAACTGGGCCTGCAAGCGCACGGCCGACCTGTACTACGCGGCGGTGCGCGAGTTCGGCGGCAGCGCGAGCTCCACGGCCACGAGCATCCAGAACGCCGGCCTGAAGTAAGGCCCGAAAGCAGGATCTCAGTCCTCGTCGGCGGGGCCGCCTCCACGCATCAGGTAGACCACGTTCTCGAGCTCGTCCGGCTTGATCAGCACCTCACGTGCCTTCGAGCCCTCGGACGGGCCGACGACGCCGCGGGTCTCCAGCAGGTCCATGAGGCGCCCCGCCTTCGCGAACCCGACGCGCAGCTTGCGTTGCAGCATCGACGTCGAGCCGAACTGCGACGTCACGATCAGCTCGGTCGCCTGCACGAGCAGTTCCAGGTCGTCGCCGATGTCGGCGTCGACCTCCTTCTTCTCGGCGGCCTTCTGCGCCGTGACACCGTCGGTGTACTCGGGCTGCGCCTGGTTCTTGGTGAACTCGACGATCGCCGAGATCTCCTCGTCGCCCACGAACGCGCCCTGGATGCGCACCGGCTTCGAGGCGCCCATCGGCAGGTACAGGGCGTCGCCCATGCCGATCAGCTTCTCCGCGCCCGGCTGGTCGAGGATGACCCGCGAGTCCGTCAGGGACGACGTCGCGAACGCCAGGCGGGACGGCACGTTCGTCTTGATCAGGCCGGTGACGACGTCGACGGACGGCCGCTGTGTCGCCAGAACCAGGTGGATGCCTGCCGCACGGGCCTTCTGCGTGATGCGGACGATGGCGTCCTCGACGTCGCGTGGCGCGGTCATCATCAGGTCGGCGAGCTCGTCGACGATCGCCATGATGTACGGGTACGGCCGGTAGACGCGCTCGGAACCGGGCGGCGCGGTGATCTCGCCGGACTTCACCTTGCGGTTGAAGTCGTCGACGTGGCGCACCCGATTGACCTGCATGTCCTGGTAGCGCTGCTCCATCTCCTCGACGAGCCACGCCAGTGCGGCCGCCGCCTTCTTGGGCTGCGTGATGATCGGCGTGATCAGGTGCGGGATGCCCTCGTACGGCGTCAGCTCGACCATCTTCGGGTCGATCAGGATCATCCGGACCTCGTCGGGCGTCGCGCGGGCCAGCAGCGACACCAGCATCGAGTTCACGAACGACGACTTGCCGGAACCCGTGGAGCCCGCCACCAGGAGGTGCGGCATCTTCGTCAGGTTCGCGGTGACCATGTGGCCCTCGATGTCCTTGCCGAGGCCGATCACCATCGGATGCGTGTCCTTGACCGTCGACGGCGCGCGCAGCACGTCGCCCAGCCGCACCATCTCGCGGTCGCTGTTCGGGACCTCGATGCCGACCGCGGACTTGCCGGGGATCGGGGCCAGCAGGCGGACGTTGTCGGTCGCCACGGCGTACGCGATGTTCTTGGTCAGCGCGGTGATCTTCTCGACCTTCACGCCGGGGCCGAGCTCGACCTCGTAGCGCGTGACCGTCGGGCCGCGGGTGAAGCCGGTGACCTGGGCGTCGATCGAGAACTGGTCCAGCACGCCGGAGATCGCCTCGATCATGAGGTCGTTCGCCTTGCTGCGGGTCTTCGGCGCGTCGCCGTCCTTCAGCACGTCCGGGGACGGCAGCTGGTACTCGCCCTCGACCGCGCGCACGGCCATCGCCGGAGCGGTGGGCTTCTTCTGCTTCGCGGGCTTCGGGGCGGGCTCCTCCAGCGGGAGTTCGGCCTGCGGCTCCTCCTCGACGGGCTCGACGGGCTCGACGGCCTGGCGACGGCGGGACGGGCGGCGCAGGCGAACCGGCTTCGGCTCCTCGACCGGCTCTTCCTCGTCCGAGGGCTCGTCCGCCGACGACCTGCCGGGGTGCAGCAACGAGCGGATGCGTTCGGGCGCCTGGCGGATCGGCGTGTGCGTCACGACCAGCAGGCCGTAGCCGAAGATCAGGAACAGCAACGGCCCGGCGACCCACGGCGTCAGGCCCTGGGCGAGGAACCCCCCGGCCAGGTAGCCCAGCGCACCACCGGCGCTACGGCGGTCCAGCGGGTCCATCGGCAGGCCGCCGATGAGGTGGAACATGCCGAGCACGCCGATCATCATCAGCAACGAGCCGATGATCAGCCGCGGCCGCGCGTCGGGCTTCGGGTCGGTGCGCATCAGCGTGACGCCGATGCCGAGCAGCACGACCGGCACGATCACCGCCGGGAACCCGACGGAGCTGCGCACGGCGATGTCGACCCACTGACCGACCGGGCCGCCGGCCTGCCACCACACTCCGGCGCCGGTGATGACCGCGAGAGCGATCAGCAGCAGCCCCAGGCCGTCACGACGGTGTTCGGGATCGAGGTCCTTGGTACGGCTGACAGTGCGCACGAGGCTGCCGACGCCACGGCCCAAAGCACCCCACACGGCACTGATGGCGCCGCCGCTCTTGCGTGGTGCGGGCTTTCTGGACGCGGTGGATCGCGCCCGCGGCTTGGCTGGTGCTTTGCCGCGTGACGTGGTCTTTCTCGAAGTCCCTGTGCGCCCGGCCATGTGTATAAGGTAGTCCCTCGCGTCTCACCAGCCCCGTTTGCAACTGGGACGCGTGCGAAACCTCATGGTTCCCCCGGAACCCCCGCGGTGTCGTTCCGACACGCCGTACGCTGCCCCGCGTGTCCACACCGCTTTTCTGGCGCGTGCTCATGGTGGTCGACCGGGGCCTGATCGCGCTGACTGGCAAGCTCGAGGTATCGGGCGACATCCCGCCGGAGCTGCTCGGCAAGCCGTTGCTGCTCGCCTCCAACCACATCGGCAACCTCGACCCGATGGTGCTCATCGCGGCCTGCCGCAAGATGGGCGTCAACCCGCGCTTCATGCTCGCGGGCGGTCTGCTCGACGCGCCGATCATGGGTCCGGCCCTGAAGGCCTGCGGCCACCTGCGTGTCGACCGGCGGTCGGCGAACGCGGGCGAGGCGATGCACCGCGCCGTCGAGGCGTTGCAGAAGGGCGGCGACCCGATCGCCGTCTACCCGGAGGGCAAGATCAGCCTCGACGCCGGCCTGTGGCCGGAGCGCGGCAAGACCGGTGTCGCCCGGATGGCTTTGGGCGGCGGTATTCCGGTGATCCCCATCAGCCAGTGGGGCGCGCACGAGGCCGTGTACTGGGGCAACCTGAGCGTCGGCGGCTGGAAGGACTTCCTGCCGTACCTGACGTCGTGGCTGCGCGCCGTGCGCAGGCGGCCGACGCTCAAGGTCCACTTCGGCAAGCCGGTCGAGCTGTCCGGCCTGAAGGCCGAGACGATGGGCGACGCCCGGCGCGCCCACGAGCGGATCATGATCGCGATCACCGAGGGCTTGGCGCCGTTGCGTCTCGACGAGCCGGATCTGCCGCGCTTCCACGACCCGACGCGGCCGACGACCGGCGCCTCGCCCTGGCGGCCCGCCTGACCGAGTAGCCGATCACCGTGATCAGCATGAGCAACGGCATCGGGTTGCCCCGCCACAGGCTGATCGCGAAGTCGATCACCGGGATGACCAGCGCCACGACGAACGTGGCCGTGCTCGCCGTGGGCAGCTTGACCTTCGGGTCCGCCCAAGGCGTGCGGCGCCACGGTTTCGCGACGCTGAGCCACGCCTGGAACGCGATCGCGCCGATCATGAGCGACGTGCCGACGGGCATCCACGCGGTCACGTGCCCGTTCACGGCCTCCTGGAGGTTGCCGCTCAGGATGAAGATGCCGACGTAGAGCTGGCTGACCGTGATCACGAACTTCGCGAGCACCCACCAGTGCCGGAAATAGCCCCACGGCGTCGTGGCGCTGAGCATGAACCCGCTGAAGGCACTGGTGTTGGCCATGATCGCGAGCACCTCGTGGTCGAGGTAGCGCGCCATCTTGAACGCAGTTAGGTCGCCCGTCTTCATGCCGTAGAGCACGAGGGCGAGCAACGCCACGGCCTGGCTGAGCCAGCCCACGGACGTGACGACGTGCAGCCACACCAACAGGGTCCGAGCGCGCTTCTGCATGACATGTAGCTTGCCTACGTATCAAGCCGCGCACATCAGGGATCTCCCCTAGGCGAGCTCGTGCAGCCTCGCGTGGATCTCCGGCGTGAGCGGGTGGTCGTAGTCCTCGTAGATCGTCAGCGCTTCCAGCAGGTGCGTCCGCGCCACGTCGGGCTGCCCCGCGCTCGTCTCCCCCAGGCCGTGCAACGCCTCCGCGAGACTCTTGCGGTCACCGAGCACCCGCAGGAACTCGATCGCGTGCCGGAACGAGTCACGCGCCTCGACCCTGCTGCCCAGCTTCGACTGCGCCCAGCCGATGCTGACCAGCGCCATCGCCTTGCCGTGCACGGCGTCGTGCGAGTCCATCAGCTCGAACGCCGTCCGCGCCGACGCCAGCGACGCCTCGAACTGGCCCGCGGACCGCAGGATGTCGCTCAGGAACAGCCTCGTGCCGCCCTCGCCGAACCACGAGCCGACCTCGGCGTGCCTCCTCAGCGCCTCGCCGAACCTGTCGACGGCGAGGTCGAACTGGCGCAGGCCGCCGTACGCCATGCCCAGGCCCGTGAGGCTCCACGCGGCACCGACGGCGTCACCGATCTGGTGCCGGATGGCGAGCGCGCGGTCGAAGAGTTCCAGCGCGTCCGCGAAACGCTGCCCGCGGAACGCCGACAACCCCTGGCCGTGCACCGCCCACGCACGGGCCGCCTGGTTGCCGTCACGGGCCGCGGCGCGTTCGGCGACGCGGTACGTGCGCGTCCACTCGTCCAGCGCGCTCGACACGATGAAGTAGTTCCACAGCGCCAACGGGATCTGCCACGCCGTCGGCGAATGCTGCTCGTCGGCGAGTCTCGTCACCGCCAGCAGGTTCGAGGACTCCGTGCGGCACCAGGTGAAGGCGTCGTCGTGCGAGGTGAAGTCCTGAGTGGACAGTGGCGGCAGCAGGAACGCCGGGTGGTCCGGCGGCGCGATGAGGGTGCCGGCGGCGTTCGCGGTGTCGAAGTACCAGCCCAGCAGCCGGGCCACGGCCTCGTCACGGCCGTCCGACGACTCCTCGGTGGTGCTGAGTTCGGTGGCGTACAGGCGAAGCAGGTCGTGCATCCGGAACCGGCCGCGCGCGACCTCCTCCACCATGTGCCCGCCCGCCAGCACGTCCAGCAACGTCCGCGCCCGCGACACCGGCACGCCCGCGAGCGCCGCCACGGCGTTCAGGCTGATCTCGGCGCCGGGATGCAGGCCGATCAGCCGGAACGCCCTGGCCGCGTCGGGTTTCAGGGCCAGGTACGACCACGAGAAGGCGGCACGCACGGCCGTGTCCTCGTCGTCGCCGGTGGCCAGCACGTTCAACCGGTCGTGCTCGTCGGCGAGATCGCTCGCGAGGTCGGCCAGCATCAGGTGCGGCCGCGTCACCACGCGTTCGGCCGCGATCCGCACCGCCAGCGGCAGGTGCCCGCACAGTTCGACGAGCTTCGCGGCGGCAGCGGGTTCGGCGGCGACCCGGTCCGAACCCACCGCGGCCGTCAGCAGCGCCAGGCCCTCGTCGCGCGTGAGGGTCGACAACGTCATCGAGTGCGCGCCGTCGCGGGCGACGAGCCCGCCGAGGTGGTTGCGGGACGTCACGAGCACCATCGACGTCGACCGGCCCGGCAGCAGCGGACGGACCTGCTCGGCCAGCCGCGCGTTGTCGAGCAGCACCAGAACCCGTTTGCCCGCGAGGACACTGCGGTACAGCGCGGACTTCGCGGGCACGTCCTCCGGGATGCGTTCGGCCGGCACGCCGAGGCTCTGCAGCAGCTGGTGCAACGCCGCGCCGGGCTGCACGGGCGGCGCCGACGAGTCGAACCCGCGCAGGTCGACGTGCAGCTGACCGTCCGGGAACCGCGAGGCCACCTGGTGCGCGAACCGCACGGCCAGCGCCGTCTTGCCGACGCCGCCGGTGCCGGTGATCGCGACGAGCACCGGCGAGTGGTCGTGCGGGACGACCTCGGCGAGCTTCGCCAGTTCCTTCCCGCGGCCGGTGAAGTCGCGGATCTCGTGCGGCAACTGGACGGGCACCAGCGCGGGCGCCACCGGTTCCGGCTGCGGGTCGGGCCGGCCGACGAGCAGCTGTTCGTGTAACCGGCGCAGTTCGGGACCGGGTTCGATGCCGAGCTCCTCGACCAGCAGCCGCCGCAGGTCCGTGTAGACGGCCAGCGCCTCCGCCTGCCTGCCGCTGCGGTACAGCGCGGACATCAGCAGACCGTGCAGCCTCTCGCGCAACGGGTGCGCGGTGACCAGCGTCGTCAGCTCCGCCGCCACCTCGGTCTCACGCCCGACCGTCAACAGCAGCGCCGCACGCTGCTCCACGGCCGTGAGCCGCAACTCGGCCAGGCGCGCGCGCTCGACCGCCGCGAACGGACCCGGCACGCCGTCCAGAGCGACGCCCCGCCACAGCCCCAGCGCGGCGTCGAAGGCGGCGACGGCCTCGGCCGGCTTGTCCCGCAGCCGCCCGGCCTCGTCCAGATGGGAGCGGAACACGGCGGCGTCGGAACTGCCGGATGGGAGCCTCAGCAAGTATCCAGCGTCCGTGGAGAGCAGCACGGCACTCGGCGCCCGCGACGCCCTGTCCGGCTCGAACAGCCGGCGCAGCCCGGCGACGTAGGTGTGGATGCCGTTGTCGGCGCTGGCGGGCGGATCATCGCCCCACACGGCGTCGATGAGTTCACTGCGCGACACAACGTGGTTGGCGCGCAACGCGAGCACGGCGAGCACAGCCCTCTGCCGCGGCGGACCGAGCGTGAGCTCCTCGCCGTCCACCGTGGCCGCGAGCGCGCCCAGCAAGCTGACGCGCAACTCGTTCTGCACCCGTGTTCTCACTTCGTCGCTGTCCGCGTTCACCTAGCAACCTACCGTCAGTTTTCGTCCAGAAGCCATCCAGAAGGCGTGCAGAGAGGTTCTCCACACTTCACTCAGGTGGATTGGGTCGAAATGAGGGGCGGGAACATGAACGCGGCCGAGGTATTCGACACGCTCGGGCTGGAGTACCAACGCGCTTGGTCGCACCAGCCCGCACTGCACGGCACCCTCGCCTGGTTCGCCGCGACGCAGCCGTCGGGCTCGCGCGTGCTGGACATCGGCTGCGGCACGGGCGTTCCCGTGGCACGCACCCTGGCCGGCGCGGGCATGAAGGTCACCGGCCTCGACGTCTCCCCGGTCATGGTCGACATCGCGTCGGCCCAGGTCCCCGACGCCACCTTCCACAAGATCGACATCCGCGACTTCGAGTCACCTCCCGGCTCGTGGGACGTCATCTGCGCCGTCTTCTCGCTGCTGCAGATGACCCAGGCCGAGATCATCCGGACCCTCGGCCAGATCTCGGCGTGGCTGCGGCCCGGCGGTCACTTCTTCCTCGCCACCGTGGCCGTCGACGTCGAACAGGTCACTCTGCCCTGGATGGGCCAGGAGATCGAGGTGTCGTCGTTCTCCGAGGAGAACTTCGAGGCGCACCTGGCCGAGGTCGGCCTGCGGGTCGTGCGCCGGAGCCGGCCGGTCTTCACCCCGTCCTACCCCGGCGCCATGCCCGAGGAGTCGCTGCACCTGGTGTGCCAGCGCCCTTAGTGCTGCTCGGCCAGTGCGCGGCCGATGAAGTGCGCCGACAGCAGGGCGAAGATGTACGCCTGCAGGACCTGCACCAGCGCTTCCAGGAAGAACAGCGCGATGGCGAGCGCGAAGCCCAGCAACGACACCGGTTTGAGGTAGATCGGCGCGTTGAACAGGAGGAACTCGCTGCCGAGCGTGAACACCAGGATCAGCAGGTGCCCGGCGAACATCGCCGCGAACACCCGGATCGCGAGGTTCACCGGGTCGAAGAAGAACTTGAGGATGACCTCGGTCGGGATCAGCAGACCCCACAGCACCGGCTTCGGCACGCCCTTGATGATGAACTGGTTGCGCAGGTAGCCCCTGAGGCCGAACTTGCGGATGCCCACGTAGTGGTAGAGCGGGAAGATGATCAACAGCGCGACGGCCGCCGGGAACCCGCTGTGCGTGAACGTCGGGAACTGGATGAACGGAATCAACCCGTAGACGTTGTTCACCAGCACGAAGCAGAAGATGCTGACGATCAGCGGCACGTACGGCGCGAACTCCTTGGCGCCGATCTGCTCACGCGCGATGGTGTTGCGGCCGAAGTCGTAGACCGATTCGGCGGCGAACTGCCAGCGGGTCGGGACGAGCTTCATGCTCCTGGTCGTGACCAGGAAGAACGTCAGGATGATCACCACCGACAGCACCAGCAGGGCCTGCGGTTTGGTCACCGAGAAGTCGAACGGCAGGCCTAGCGGCTCATGCCAGGTGAACATCGGTGGGAGAAGAATGTCGTCTTTGCCCGGTGGGCTGAAAACGTCATTACCGGCCATTGGGCGAACCCCCTCGTCCATGGTCTGGGATCAGACCTTATCGGACGAGGGGGACGCAGATCACAGCAGGGTCACGGTCAGACCGGGATGATCGTGGGGACGATCATCGGCCGGCGCCGGTAGGTCTCCGCCACCCAGCGCCCCACGACGCGCCGCACGGCCTGCGCGATCCGGTGCGTGTCGGTGATGCCCTCGGCCTCGGTGCGCGCCAGCTCCATCTCCACGAGCGGAACGACGGCCTCCAGCGCCTTCGGGTCGTCGGAGAAGCCGCGGCCGGAGATGGTCGGCGACGTCACGGCCCGCCCGCTCGCCCTGTCGATGGCGACGGAGATCGAGATGAAGCCGCCCTCGCCCAGCACCAGGCGGTCGGACAGCGTCGACTCGCCCACGTCGCCCACGGACAGGCCGTCGACGTACACGTGGCCGACGACGACGCGGCCGGAGACGGCTGCCTTGCCGTCGATCAGGTCGACGACTACGCCGTCCTCGGCGATCACGACGTGGTCCTCGGCGACACCGGTGGCGACCGCGAGAGCCGCGTTCGCACGGAGGTGCCTCCACTCGCCGTGCACCGGCATCACGTTGGACGGCCGCACGGCGTTGTAGAGGAACAGGAGTTCGCCGGCCGGTGAGTGGCCGGAGACGTGCACCTTGGCGTTGCCCTGGTGCACGACGGTCGCGCCGAGCTTGGCGAGGCCGTTGACGACGTTGAAGACCGCGTTCTCGTTGCCGGGGATGAGCGACGACGCGAGGATCACCGTGTCGCCCTCGCGGATCGAGATCTGGCGGTGGTCGCCGCGGGCCATGCGGGACAGCGCCGACAGCGGCTCGCCCTGCGAACCGGTGGAGACGAAGATGACCTCGTTCTCCTCCATCCGCATCGCGACGTCGAGGTCGACGAACAGCCCGTCGGGCACGTTCAGGAAGCCCAGGTCGGACGCGATGCCCATGTTGCGGACCATCGACCGGCCGACGAACGCGATCTTGCGCTTGTACTGCACGGCGACGTCGAGCACCTGCTGGACGCGGTGCACGTGCGAGGCGAAGCAGGCCACGATGACCCGCTGGTCCGCCTTGCGGATGACGTTCTCCAGCACGGGGCCGATCTCGCGCTCGGGCACCACGAAACCGGGCACCTCGGCGTTGGTCGAGTCGACCAGGAAGAGGTCGACGCCCTCGTCGCCCAGCCGGGAGAAGCCCGCCAGGTCGGTCAGCCGGCCGTCCAGGGGCAGCTGGTCGAGCTTGATGTCACCGGTGTGCAGGACGAGCCCCGCGGAGGTGCGGATGGCCACGGCCAGCGCGTCCGGGATGGAGTGGTTGACGGCGAAGAACTCGAGCTCGAACGGCCCGTACGAGCGCCGCTCCCCCTCCTTCACCTCCACCAGGCGCGGGGTCTGGCGGTGCTCTCGGCACTTGGCGGCGAGCAGCGCCAGCGTGAAGCGGGAGCCGACGACCTGCACGTCGGGGCGCAGCTTCAGCATGAACGGGACCGCGCCGATGTGGTCCTCGTGGCCGTGCGTCAGGACGATGGCGTCGATGTCGTCGAGCCGGTCCTCGATGGCCCGGAAGTCGGGCAGGATCAGGTCGACGCCCGGCTGGTCGTCTTCGGGGAACAGAACGCCGCAGTCGACGACGAGCAGCCGGCCGGCGTGCTCGAAGACGGTCATGTTGCGGCCGATCTCGCCAATTCCGCCGAGAGCGACGACGCGGAGGCCGCCTTCCGGCAGTGCGGGCGGCAGTTCGGTCGAGTGGGTCACGCGTTAACTCCCAGTTCGGCCGCGATGGCCTCGATGTCCTCGGCGGCGGCAGGCACCAGCGGCAGACGGGGTTCCCCCACGTCCAGTCCGCGCAGGCGCAGCGCCGCCTTCGTGTACGTCACGCCGGGAACCCGGCGGAAAGGTCGCAGCAGCGGCAGCAGCGACTCGTGGATCTCCTTCGCGCGCACCACGTCACCGGACTCGTAGGCGTCGGCCATGTCGCGGAGGCGATCCGCGGCGAGGTGGCCGATGACGCTCACGAACCCGACGGCGCCCACGGACAGCCACGGCAGGTTCAGCGGGTCGTCACCCGAGTAGTAGGCGAGGTCGGTGCTCGCGATCACCCTGCTGCCCGCGTGCAGGTCGCCCTTGGCGTCCTTCACGGCCAGGATCCGCGGGTGTTCCGCCAGGCGCAGGAGCGTGTCGACCTCGATCGGCACGACCGCGCGCGGCGGGATGTCGTAGAGCATCACCGGCAGCTCGGAGGCGTCGGCGATGGCGGTGAAGTGCGCCAGCAGACCTTCCTGCGGCGGCCGTGAGTAGTACGGCGTCACGACCAGCACCCCGTGCGCACCGGCCTTGGCAGCCTGCTGCGTCAGGTGGATGCTGTGCGCGGTGTCATACGTGCCCGCGCCGGAGACCACGCTCGCGCGGTCGCCCACGGCTTCGACGACGGCCGTGATCAGCGCGGCCTTCTCCCGGTCCGTCGTCGTCGGGCTCTCGCCGGTCGTGCCGTTCACGACCAGGCCGTCGTTGCCCAGGTCCACCAGGTGTTTCGCCAGTTCCTGCGCCTTGGGGAGATCGATCTCGCCGCGCGAGTCGAAAGGCGTGACCATGGCGGTGAGTACGCGGCCGAACGGGCGGTCCGTCCCTGCGTAGGGGCTTCCTGGCATGCGCAGAAACTACCCGAGGTCACACACTTCGGTTCAACGACCGCACTCGTTGCACCGCGTCGGCGTCGCCGCTGTATTCCACTCGGGCCTCGTCGCGGCCGAACGCCAGCATCACGAGCTCGGCCACCTCGCCGGTGATCACCACCCCGTTCGCGCCCTGCCTGGCGACGACGTGCTCACCGTCAGGGCGCACCAGCGCCACGCCGACAGGCGACGACTTGTACGTCATGCGCGCGGTGAGCGGCAGCAGCTTCCACAGCGTCGCCTCGCGCCGCGCGTCGTACGGCCGTGGCTCCCAGCCGGCCTGTGCGCGCCGCACGTCCTCGTGGTGCACGAAGTACTCGCCGGTGTTCATGAGCTCGTCGACCGGCTTGATCCAGAACGGCGGCACGCGCACGAGGTCCAGGAGTTCGCTCCACGCCTTGTGCGTGTAGTCCTCCTGGACCTTCTCCGTCCACTTCGCGAACATCGGCAGCAGGATGCCGGGCGCGGTGTCGATGCGGCGCTCGCGGATCGCGAGGTGCGCGGCCAGGTCCAAGGTCCGCCAGGTACCGCACAACGTGGGCGCGCCGGGGCCGAGCTCGGTCATCAGGTCGACCAGCGCTTTGCGCTCGTCACGGGCGAGGCTCACACCCCCATTGCACCACAACCGGATCTCAGGCCTCGTTGGGCTTGTAGCAACCCTTGAAGCCGTCCGGCTTGGCCGAGTTGTCGGCGAGGAGCTTGACCACCTGGTCGCGGTTCAGGTTCTCCGGGTAGCCGGGCCACTCCGGTTCCTGCCCGTTGACGTGCAGCTCGTCGAGCCAGTAGCCGGACTGTCCCGAGATCTTGGCGAACTCCAGGTCGCAGCCCTTCACCCGCACCACGACCTCGATGGTCTTCTCCGAGGACTTGACCGTGCGCTTGCCGATCTTCTTGGACTTCTTCTCCTTCTCCGTGCTGGGCTCGCCGGGGTTGCTGAACCCGGCGGCCTTGAGCTCGGAGACGAACTTGTCCTCGTTGTTGCCGCAGGCCGTCAGGGCGGCGACGCAGCCGAGGGCCAGGAGGGCGGGAACGATCCTTCTCTTCACGTTCAGTTGTCCTTCTTCGCGCTGATGGTGCCGTCGAGTTTGCTGCCGTCCTTGGCGCTGGCGAGGCACCAGACCTTGCGCTCCGCGTTGCCGCCCTTGTCCTTGGCCCACGCACTCTCGCTCGGGACGAGGGTCGTGAGCTTGAGCTTCGCACCGTCCTTCACCCACCCCGAGTTCAGCGTCATCTCGCAGCGCGAGACGCCGAGGCTCTTCAGCGAGTCGAGGCCCGGATACGCGGCGTCGGGGAGGTTCGACGTGATCGGCAACGTGTCGATCACGTCGAACACCTCGAAGTCGTGCGGCTTGTCGCACTCCTCGCGGGTGTCCGAGTTGAGCAGCTTGGCGGGTGCGACCTCGCCGATGCCGCAGGTGTTCTCGTAGAGACCGAACACCGGGATCTCGGCACCCTCGCCATAGGTGAGCGCCTGGCTGCCGCTGCCGGCTCCGGGCGTCGTGAACGACCTGTGCGCGAAAATACCGCCGGTGAACGCCGCCGCGGCGATGACCACGGCGCCGACCAGCGCGATGATGCGGTTGCGCTTCTTCTTCGCGGGGTCCGCGGCGGCAGCGGCCTGCTGGTACTGCTGGGTCTGCGCCGGCGCGATCCCGGTGGGCGGTGTCGGCTGGTTGCCGATGCTGGCGAGCATCGCGCGGGCCTGCGGGCCGGACAGCCGGGCGTTCGGGTCGGCGATCAGCAGACCGGTGATGACGGCACCGAGCACGCCCGTGGCACGGGTCAGGCGCGGGGTCTCGCTCATGATCGCGTGCAGTGTCGAGGCCGTGGAGGAACGCTCGAACGGGCTCCAGCCCTCGACGGCGTAGCAGAGGGTCGCGCCCAGCGCCCACAGGTCGGACGCGGGACCGGCCTCGTGACCGTGGATGCGTTCCGGCGACATGTACGCGGGCGACCCGATGAGGCTGCCGCTCGTCGTCAGGCGCGGGTCGTCGACGGCCTGGGCGATGCCGAAGTCGGTGAGCTTGACCTTGCCGTCCGGTCGGATCATCAGGTTGCCGGGCTTGACGTCGCGGTGCACGATCCCGGCCTGGTGCGCGGCCTCCAGCGCCGACAGCGACTGCAGCGCGATCGACACGACCTGGTTCGGCGGCATCGGCCCGTGCGCGCTGATCAACGTCGACAGCGTGGCCGCCTCGACCAGCTCCATGACGATGTACGTCGTGCCGTTCTCGTTGATCGCGTCGAACACCGTCACGACGGCGGGATCGTTGAGCTTGCCTGCGGTGCGCGCCTCACGCAGAGCGCGCTCTTCGAGCACACGGCGTTCCTCGTGCGCGATGCCGTCCGGCAGGTGCAGTTCCTTGATGGCGACGAAGCGTCCGATGTGGCGGTCCTGGGCACGCCAGACGATGCCCATGCCACCGCGGCCGAGCTCGGCCACCAGGGCGTACCTGCCCGCGATGACGCGCGGTTCGACTGCCTGTCCGTGCACGTGCGCTCCTACGACCTTGGAACCGGGGGCGTTGACGGTACTTGAGACCCGCCGACTGCAGGATCGGTTCCTAGGCTTCCGGCGCTACAACCAGTTCGTGACCTGCGGCACGCAAGGCGAGCACCGCACGACCGAGGTCGGTCTGCTTCACGAGCAGATGGTCCGTGTCGTAAGTGGACAATGCGAACAACGAGACGCCCGCTGCCGCCAGTTCACCCGCCAGAGCAGCCATGATGCCGGTCAGCGTGAACTCCAGGGGCCCGCGCACGGTCAGCAGCCGCCAGCCCCTCTCCGCCGCGTCACCGTCCATGACGAACGACGCGGGCGCGATGATCGACACCTCGGCCGGGGTCCTGGTCACGGAGACCAGGACGTCGGTGAGGTCGAGCAGCCCGCTGGGGACCGCAGCGTCGGGCGCCAGGCGCGTGACCGCGTATTCGCCGGGCCGGACGTCCACGATGAGCCGCTTCATGGGCGTCAGCCTTCAACCACGAGTGGGCTGGAGGCAACTTCCGTGCCGTCCGGGAGTGTCGAGATGACGAAGTCCGCGAACGCGTTGGGCGCTGCTTTCGTCAGTTCGCGCAGGCACGCGATGGCGAGCTCGCGCAGTTCGACGTTGATGTGCTCGGTCGCGCGCATAGCGATGAAGTGGCGCCACGAGCGGTAGTTGCCCGTCACGACGATCTCGGTGCCGGTGGCGTTGGGCAGCACGGACCGTGCGATCTGCCGCGCGCGCCGGCCGTTCACGGTCTTCTCCAGGCTGTGCACGAGGTCCTCGTACGCCTTGAGGCTCGCCTCGGTCGCGGCGACGAAGCGCGCGTGCAGCTCGGGGTCCTGCGCGATCAGGTCCGGTTCCACGACGTCGGTCGGGTCGGTGCGCTGGGAGAGCTGCGAGTACGAGAAGTGCCGGTGCCGGATCAGCTCGTGGGTGAGCGAACGCGGTAGCTCGGTCAGGTAGAGCGAGGCGCTGCCGTGCTCGAACGCGGCGAGGTGCCCGACGTCGAGCAGGTGGTGCAGGAACGTCGCGTTGGTGTTCGTCATGGGGTTCGAGCGGTCCCACGACTGGTAGCAGGCCCGGCCGGCGAACTCGACGAGCGCCGCGCCGCCGTCCGCGTCGGTCGTCCACGGCACGTCGTCCGGCGCGATGAACTCGGTCCTGGCCACCAAACGCACTCTCGGCATGGAGCCGACATTAGCCCTGACATCAGTCGGTGGTTGCACGATGTCGAAAGTGACGTCATAGTGGTGTCATGGATCTGTCGCCGTACATCGCGTCACTGCGCGAGGACCTGGCGACGGCCGCATCCGCGGGGGACGACAACACCCGTCGAACGGCCGCCGCACTGTCCGCAGCGCTCGAGCCAGCCGCGCGACTGGCAATCATGAACGCACTGTCCGACCTGGCCGCGGAGGTCACCGCCTCCCTGGACGGCCAGGTCGTGGACGTTCGCCTGTCCGGTCGTGACGTCCAGGTGGTCGTCACGGGATCGGCGGAACCGGAGCCGGAACCCGCTCCGCGGCACGAGATGCCGAACTTCGGCGCAGGTGACGCCACGGGTGACATCAGCCGCATCACGCTGCGCATGATCAACGAGCTCAAGTCGAAGGCCGAGGCCGCCGCGGCGGCTCAGGGCGTGTCGCTGAACTCGTTCATCCAGCAGGCCGTGGGTGGCGCGGTGCACGGCAAGCACAAGCATCAGCACAAGGGGTGGAGCGGAAACGCCGGCTCGGGCTCGCGCGTCCGCGGATGGGTGCAGGGGTGAGCGGCATGAGCGAACCGACTTCCGAACCGACCGGCGTGGTGCGTCAGCAGAGCTTCGAGTTCGCGGGCATCGCCGAGATCGACATCTCACTGCTCAGCGGCCGCGTGCAGGTGCAGCTGGTCGACAGCCCCGGCGTGCACGTCGAGGTGCGGCACGACCCGAACGCGGGCAACTCGTGGACCGAGGGCCTGTCCAGCGTGCTGAGCTGGGTCAGCGGCCAGTTCGGCCCGGACAAGACGACCCCTCCGTCAAGTCCGGAGGACGCCGTGCGCGACGCACGCGTCGAACTGCTGGGCAACCGTTTGCGCATCGAGTCGTCGAAGGCGCTGCCGTTGCGTGCTGTGCCGCTGTCCGTGGTGGTGACGGCTCCCGTGGGGTCGCACGTGTCGTCACGGACCGGCGCGGCCGACGTCGTCGTCACGGGCGGTGCGGGTCGTCTCGACCTGAACACCGGCACGGGCAGTGTGTCCGCGGACCGCGCGACCGGCGATGCCAAGGTGAACTCGGGCGCCGGCACCGTGCGCCTGGGCACGATGCTCTCGTCGCTGAAGGCCAAGACGGGCAGCGGTGACGTCGAGGTGTCGTCGATCGGCGGCACCAGCACGCTGATCACCGGGACCGGCGACGTGTGGCTGGGCGCCGTGCAGGGCAACGTCCAGGTCCGCACCGGCAGCGGCGATCTGACCGTGGCCGACGCGGCTTCCGGCGAGATCCATCTCGGCACCGGCTCTGGCCACATCCGCGTCGGCATCCGGCAGGGCACGCTCGCGCGGGTCGACCTGGTGTCCACGTCGGGCAATGCGCGCAGCGACTTCGACGTCTCGTCCGAGCCGCTGGGTGACGCCACCCTGTCGGTCACGGGCCGCACGGGCAGCGGCAACGCACTGGTGACCGCCGCTTCGAACTGACCGGGGGGTCGGGTAAGGCCGGACGGCGTCCTCACGGCTCCTGGAACGGTTTGGAGCCGCCGGGGACGTCGTCCGGAAAGAGCGGGCAGCGCAGCTCGCCGGTCAGGAACTTCCTGATGAAACTCGAGAAGTTGCCGTCGTAGGACCACTTCTGCCGCAGGTCCGTGATCATCACGGTCCACTCGTCCGGCTCACCCCTGGTGTACCAGAGGCAGTGGTCGCCGTTCACCGTCATGCCCCAGGGCAGCAGGCCGGGAGAGTCCGGGTGCACCCGCAGGCCCGGCTGGCGCCGCAGCGCCCGCAGCATCTTGGGCGCCGTCGACATCCAGTTCATGAAACCGGCCCGTGCCGTCGGGTGCAGGATGCGGACGTAACCGCCGACGATGAGCGGCGGATAGGCCTCGGCCAGGTGCACGAAGTCGCTGGGCAGCGCGGTGCCGGCCCGGCCTTTGACCGCGTCCCAGTCAACCGGGTCAGGACGCCGTTCGGGCGCTCCCAGCAGGTCGATCCACTCGTCAGGCGGCACCGTTCACCTCCGTGACCCTCAAGCATCGCCTGTGGCACTAGGGATTCGGTTGTACCGCAGTCCGGCGACGACCAGCGAGACGACGGCGTCGAACGCGTCCTGAATGTGAGGATTGCCCCACTCCTGGGCGTGCGCCGGGTGATGGAACACCTGCGTCGCGTCCCAGACCGCCTGCGCCGTCCGCTGGATGTCGTCCGTCACGAACTCGTGGGTTTCCACTCCCGCCGAGATGATGCGCGCGATCTGCCCCACGAGGTGGCCGATGTGGTACTCGGGGATGGCGCGGCTCTCGCTGACCAGCACCTTGAACGTCGCGAACAGCTCGGGTTCGTCGACGTGCGAGAGCCGCTTCCGGTCGAACAGGTGCTGCAGCCAGGCCCTCAGGTTGTCCGCCGCGCTCGCTTCGGCGTCGAGGACCGACTCCATCTCCACGTGGATCGCGTCGAGCCAGCGCCGCGTCACGGCCTCGCGCAACGCGGCCTTCGTCGGGAAGTGGCGGTAGACGCTGCCGTGGCTGACCCCGAGAGCCTTGGCGACGTCGACGACGGTCGCCTTGGCCGGGCCGTACCTGCGCAGCACCTCTTCGGTCGCCACGAGGATCGCCTCGCCGGTCAACGCCTCCGCCACGTCATCTCACCTCTCGCTGTCCAGCATCGCCATCTGCGCGGCCGCGTACCGCGTGCCCGCGGCGGCCCCGACGGGAACGACAGCCTCGATCTCCTGCAGTTCCCGCTCGGTGAACGTCACGCCGACGGCACCGATCGCCTCGTCCAGCCTCGCACGCTTCGTCGTGCCCACAAGAGGCACCACGTCCTCACCGCGTGCCGCGACCCATGCGATCGCGAGTTGCGCGACCGTGACGCCCTTGCCCGCGGCGATCTCACCGAGCTTCTCGACGAGTGCGGCGTTGCGGGTCAGGTTGTCGCCCTGGAACCGGGGCGCGTGGCCACGCCAGTCACCGGCGTCGAGGGTGAGCGGGGTGGAGGAGATCAGGCCGCGCGACAGCACGCCGTACGCGGTGATGCTGATCCCGAGCTCGCGGGTGACCTGCAGGATCTCCCGCTCGACACCGCGCTCCAGCAGGCCGTACTCGATCTGCAGGTCGGCGATGGGGTGCACGGCGTGGGCGCGGCGGATGGTGTCGGCGCCGACCTCGCTCAGGCCGATGTGCCGGACGCGGCCCTTGTCGATCTGCTCGGCGATGGCGCCGATGGTGTCCTCGATCGGCACGTTCGGGTCGAGCCGGGCCGGCCGGTAGATGTCGACGTGGTCGGTGTTGAGGCGTTGCAGTGAGTACGCGAGGAAGTTGGCCACGGCGGCCGGGCGGGTGTCGAACCCGATGAACGCGCCGTCGGCGTCCCTCATGCCGCCGAACTTCACGCTGAGCTGCACCTCGTCGCGACGGCCCCGGATGGCCTCGGCGATGAGCATCTCGTTGTGGCCCTGGCCGTAGAAGTCACCGGTGTCGAGCAGCGTGACGCCCGCGTCGAGGGCGGCGTGGATGGTCGCGATGCTCTCGTCCCGGTCGGCCGGGCCGTAGGCGTTGGACATGCCCATGCAGCCAAGACCGATGGCGGACACGACCGGGCCGGTGGCTCCGAGCTGACGCTTCTGCATTTTTCGAACCCCTTCGTCTCTTCGGTGAGTTCCAGCCTGCCCGATCAGCTGACAGATTTCAATATCTGTCAGTCCATAGTTGTCCAGACGATTGACAAAATAGTTTTGAACGTTCAAAGTGTTTTTTGCGATGAGAGACGTGATCTATCTGGACCGGATGGAGCAGGCCGAGACCCTGCTCAAGCCACAGCGCGTGGAGGTGCTGCGGCAGCTCGCCGCGCCGCGCTCGTGCACCGAGGTCGCCGAGGTGCTCGATCAGACGCCGCAACGCGTGCACTACCACGTCAAACAGCTGGTCAAGGCCGGCCTGGCGACCCAGGTGTCCGAACGCAAGGTGCGCGGCGTCCAGGAAGGCCTCTACCAGGCCGTGGCGCGGTCGTACTGGCTGTCACCGCGGCTGGTCGGCCGGATCGGGTCGCGCGACGAGCTGGCACTGGGCCACCTCGTCGACCTCGCCGAGCAGATCCAGGTCGACGTGGCGGCGCTGGACCGGTCGAGCGAACTGCCGTCCGTCGGCGTGTCCGGCGAGATCCGGGTGCCACCGGAGGAACGGCAGCAGTTCCTGGCCGAACTGCAGACGACGTTGCAAGAGCTCTTCACCCGTTATGGCGGCGCGGAAGGAGATGCGTTCCGCATCGCGCTCGCCTGCTACCCCAAAGGAGACGATCGATGAGCACCGGAACCGTCCGCGTTCGCACGTCCGCCAGTCCCGCCCGCGTCTACCGGGCGCTCACCACCGCCGACGAGCTGCGGGTGTGGCTGGCCGAGCACGCGGATGTCGACCTGGAGGGCGGGAAGTACGAGTACTGGGGGCGCTACACGCCCGACGGCGAACGCCACCGGCAGAAGCTGCTGGGCTTCGACGACACGTCGGTGCGCTACTCGTGGTCGCTGTACGGCACCGAGTACACGGTCGAACTCGCCGTGGAGCAGCGTGACGGCGAGACGCTCATCGCGGCGACGCAGTCCCCCTATCCGAACTGGGGCGTGGGCGAGGACCGGGACGAGGTCCTCCAGACGTTCTGGCCGCTGGTGCTGGGCAACCTGGTCGAGCACGTCGAGGGCCGGCCCGTGCTGGGGTTCTGCGACTTCACGTCGCCCGAGCAGCGGTTCGAGTTCGACATCGCGGCGACGCCGGCGGCCATCATCGACGCGCTGACCGATCCCGACGTGTTCGCGCGGTGGTTCGGCGCCCGGATGGACATCGAACCGCACGTCGGCGGCCGGTGGTCGATGGGCAGCCTGGAGGACGAGCCGAACCCCGCGAAGATCACCGCGCTGGACGAGGAGAACCTCGCGCTGGAGTTCCCGGGCGGGATGGTGACGTCCTGGGAGCTGAAGGGCTCGGAGGGCAAGACGCGGCTCACGTTCGTGCAGAGCGGCTTCGACCCGGCGAGCCCGCCGTTCGGGCCGTGGATGGGCTGGCTGTCCGGGTTCGCGGACCTGCGCCGGATGCTGGAGCTGCCGAACTGGCGTCCGATGTGGCACTCGTACGACATCCCGGGTTTGCCTGATGGAGTTCTCGTACTCGAATAATCGGGTGTGAAACGGCGGGTGAGAGCCAGATCATTCGGCTCTCACCCGTTTGCGCCTGGCTTTCGTCGGCGACGGCTCGATAACTTCGGGGTCGTGCTTGAGTCAGCGCGCATCGCCGTCGCCGCCGTCCTGATCGCCTTCTCCGTGACGGCGTCGATCTTGTTCACCTAACTAGAACCAGGCCATGACCACGGCCGGTGAGGCAGCGAGGAAGCTGAACCTCACGAACCGGCCCACCATGCCCGTGGCGACGAACATCGTCGTGGACATGCCCGCGAGCCCGGCGAGCACGCTCGTCGCCATGAACGGCGGCACCCCGACCAGCGCGCTCAACCCGTGCGTGCCGGCCATCCAGTTCGGGTGCGCCTTGCACTTCACGTGGATCCAGTCGCCCCAGCGGTGCAGGCGCGTGCCGGGACCGATCCAGCGCCCGAGGCGCGAAGGCTTGTCGCTCGGCTTGCGGCGCAGCAACTTGGGCAGGTGGATGTCGCCGCGCGCCGCGTAGAAGTACAGCAGCTTGCCCAGCACCTGGCCGACGGCCACGGCGAGGCCGACGATCCAGAATGAGACGTCCGGCCAGCGCGCACAAAGTCCCAGGACGAACATCTCGATGCTGATCAGGGGAACGAGGGCTGAGCCGAACGCGACCCCAAAGGTGAGGCCAACGAGGGCGAGCACCCGGCCGAGGTTACACAGATCTCAGTCGGCGAGTCGGACCTCGAGCGGACCGGACACCCGGACCTCGCGCAACGGACGCCCGCCAGCGTCCAACGTGCGTACCGTGCCGTCACCCGTCCAGCCCAGTCGCTCGTAGAAGTTCCGCGACGCCTTGTCGGCCTCGGGCACCCACGCGATCCCCCGCGTGGCGCCCGTCTCGCGGAGCCGCCTCACCGCCTCCGCGACGAGCCGCGTGCCGTGCCCGCGACGGCCCCAGCGCGGTTCCACGAGGACGCTGAGCAGGGCGGTGGTCGCGGCGTCCTCCGGCAACGACCCGTCGGCCTTGGCCACTTCCTCGTCCGGGGCCTTGCTCGCCACGACGAAGCCGACGACCCACTCCCCCTCCGTCGCCTTGAGCACCGCGCCGCTCTGGACGGCCAGCGCCCAGGCCTCGTCGGTGTCGAGCGCGTCGAGGACTTCGGGCGGCAGCAGCTCGGCGTAGGCGAGCCGCCACGTCTCCCGATGGATGCGGACGATCTCCGAAAGATCAGCAGCGGTGGCGGTGTGCACGCCGGCGTCGGCCATAAACGCAGCTTATCGACGCCGTGTCGCGGAATTGTCAGGGGTGCGTGGCACCATCGGCGGCGTGCAGAGGATGAGTGCGGACGTGGCCCGTCGAATCGCCCTGGGCGCCCAGGGTTTCACCGACCTGAGGCCGGCCGCGGCCACCCGCAGGCACCTGCAGCGCGTCCTGTCCCGCGTGCAGCTGCTGCAGATCGACTCGGTGAACGTGGCCGTGCGCGCGCACTACATGCCGCTGTTCTCCCGCCTGGGCTCCTACGAGCCCTCCCTGCTGGACGAGGCGGCCTGGACCCACTCCGTACGCAAGCCCCGCCTCCTCGTGGAGACGTGGGCGCACGAGGCCTCCCTGGTGCCGGTGGCGGACTGGCCGCTGTTCCACTCCGGCGCCAAGAAGCGCGGCTGGTGGCAGAACTACCAGACGATCCTGGAACGCTCACCGCAGCTGGTCGACGAAGTTCTCGCCGCCGTGAAGGAACTGGGCCCGATCGGTGCCGGAGCCCTGGAGAAGGCCCTCATGGGCGACCGGGGTCGCGCGAAGGGCCCGTGGTGGGACTGGTCCGAGGTCAAGCGCATCTGCGAGGTCCTCTTCGGCGTGGGCGTCCTGACGACCGGCACCCGCCGTTCGTTCGAGCGCCTCTACGACCTGACCGAGCGCGTCATCCCGCCCGACGTCCTGGCCCAGCGGTGGACCGCCGATTCGGGCGCGCGCGAGCTGGTGCTGCGTTCCGCGGTGGCTCTCGGTGTGGCGACCGAACCCGATCTGCGCGACTACTACCGGCTCGACCCACGCCGCTCGCAGGCCGCGGTGGCGTCGCTGGTGGAGGACGGTGTCCTGGAGCCGGTGGCGGTCGAGGGCTGGAAGGCCACCGGCTACCGGCACGTCGAGGCGAAGGCTCCGCGCCGGGTGGTCGGACGCGCCCTGTTGTGCCCGTTCGACCCGTTGATCTGGGAGCGGGCGCGGACCGAGCGCATCTTCGGCTTCCGGTACCGCATCGAGATCTACGTTCCGGAGCCTCGCCGGGTGCACGGGTACTACGTGTTCCCGTTCCTGCTGGACGGTGCGCTCGTGGCGCGCGTGGACATCAAGGCCGATCGTGCCGCCGGGGTGCTGCGGGTGCAGTCGGCGTGGGCCGAGGAGGGTGCCGACCGGCCTCGCGTGGCGGTGGAGCTCGCGGCGGAGCTGCGGCACATGGCCGACTGGCTCGGGCTGGAGGACGTGCTGGTGGTGCAGAAGGGCGACCTGGCGGCGGAGCTGATCGCGGCCGTGCTCACCGGATAGCGAAAACCCCAGGCGGGCGGCCTGGGGTTTCGTTCACGCGTGCAGCTCGATGGCCTTGCGCATCGTCTCGCGCGCCCGCCCGCGGTCGCCCGCGACGTCGTACGCGTAAGCGAGCCGGAACCAGGCCCGCCAGTCCTCTGGCGACGCCTCGACCTCGGCCCGCCGCTCCTCGAACCACGAGTCCGCGGCGTCGCGGTCCACCCGGCCGGACGGCCGGCGCGGCAGGTGCGAGACGTCGGGCAGCAGGCCGTCCGCGTCGAGCTCGCGGGCCATCTTCTCGGTCTCCCAGCCAAACCGCAGGTTGGAGTACACGAGCCAGACCCCGAGCAACGGCAGGATCAGCACGCCGACGCCGAGCAGGATCCCGGCCACCTCACCGGTCTGCAGCAAAGCCACAGCCCGGCCGGTGAGCAGGACGAAGTAGACCGCGAGAGCCGCGATCAGCACGCCGACGGTGACGCGGACCTTCACAGGTCGAGGTACTTGTCGAGGCCGACGGCGAGACCGGGGCGACCGACGATCTCCCGCACACCCAGCACCACGCCGGGCATGAAAGACGTGCGGTGCAACGAGTCCTGACGGATGGTCAGGGTCTCGCTCTCACCACCGAACACGACCTCCTGGTGCGCGATCATCCCGGAGATCCGCAGCGAGTGGACCCGCACACCGTCGACGACGGCACCACGGGCACCGGGCTCTTCCTGCGTGGTCGCGTCGGGCATCGCGTCCATGCCCTCCCGCGCGGCGGCGATCAGGCGCGCGGTGTGCGCGGCCGTACCCGAGGGGGCGTCGGCCTTGCGCGGGTGGTGCAGCTCGATGATCTCGGCCGACTCGTAGTAGCGGGCGGCGATCTCCGAGAAACGCATCAGCAGGACGGCACCGATGCCGAAGTTCGGCGCCACCAGCACACCGACGTCCGGACGGTCCGTGAGCAGCGCCGCGACCGCGTCCAGCTTGGCCTGGTCGAAACCGGAAGTGCCGACCACGCAATGGATCCCGTTGTTGATGCAGAACTCAAGGTTCCCCATCACCACGTCGGGGTGCGTGAAGTCGACGACGACCTGGACACCGGCGTCGACGAGCGCGGACAACGGATCGTCGGCGTCGATGGCCGCCACGACCTCCATGTCCTTCGCGGCCTCGACCGCGCGGACCACCTCGGAACCCATGCGGCCCCGCGCGCCGAGAACTCCGACGCGAATCATGCAATCACCTCGTGTACCTGGTCCGGCAGATCGTCGGCGTGATCGTAAGGGCCCACCACCGCCGCGGCGACGGGCCTGCGCAGCAGCTCACGTGCGAGCAACGCCACTTCGTCGGACGTGACGGCGTCGATGCGCGCAAGCGTCGCCTCGACGCTCAGGTGGTCGCCGTAGTTCAGTTCGGACTTGCCGATGCGGGACATCCGGGAACTGGTGTCCTCCAGGCCCAGGACGAGTGCGCCGCGCAGCTGTCCCTTGCCACGCCCCACTTCCGCGTCCGACAGGCCGCCGCGGGCGACGTCCACGAGCACCTCGCGGATGACGCCGGCGGTCTCTCCCAGCCGGTCCGGCTGGCAGCCCGCGTAGACGGCGAACGTGCCGGTGTCCGCGTAGAGCCCGACCGACGAGTACACCTGGTACGCCAGGCCTCGCCGCTCACGCACCTCCTGGAACAGCCGGGAGCTCATGCCGCCGCCGATGGCCGCGTTCAGGACGTTCAACGCGAACCGGCGCTCGTCGTGGCGGTCGAGACCGCGCATGCCGAGCATCATGTGCGCCTGCTCGGTGTCGTCGGTGTGCAGCACCAGCTTGCGGGCGTCGGCGATGCGCGCGCGACCCGCTCGTGGCGCCACCGCGCTGCCCTCCCCCGACAGCCGGTCGCCGACGGCCTTGCGCACCAGGCGCATCACGTGCGTGTGCTCGATGTTGCCCGCGACGGAGAACACCATGCGCGGCAACGTGTAGCGCTTCCGGTAGAACGAGTAGAGCGCGTCCCGGTCCATGTCCTGAATGGACTTCTCGGTGCCGAGAACGGGACGCCCCAGCGCATGCCCGCCGAACAACGCCTCGATGAACGCGTCGTGCAGCAGGTCCTCGGGGTCGTCGTCGCGCATCGCGATCTCTTCGAGCACGACACCGCGTTCGGTCTCGAAGTCACGCGGACCGCAGAGAGCCTCGAACACCACGTCCGCCACCAGGTCCACCGCCAACGGCAGGTCCTCGTCGAGGACGTGCGCGTAGTAGCAGGTGTGCTCCTTCGCGGTGAACGCGTTCAGCTCGCCGCCGACCGCGTCGATCTCCTCCGCGATGGCCGCCGCCGTGCGCCGCGAAGTTCCCTTGAACAGCAGGTGTTCCAGGTAGTGCGCGGCACCCGCGACCTCGGGCCGTTCGTCACGGGACCCGACCTGCACCCACAGCCCGACCGAGGCGGACCGCACGCCGGGGATGCGCTCGGTGATGACCCGCAGGCCCGAGGGCAGCATGCTGCGCCGCACCTCGGACCCCGCGGACATCTCGAGCACCCGCGTGCTGCCCGGCCGCTGGAGGTGCCCAGGAGTTCCGGTACGCGGACGGCCGCGGGTGGATGCACCCGCGGCCGTCACGTTGTTGTCTGTCGTGCTCACTGCGCGGGAGCCGCCTCAGTGGCCTCGGTGGCCTCGACGGCCTCCGGGGCGTCAGCCGGCTTCGCGGCGTCGTCCTCGTTCACGACAACGAGGCTGATCTTGCCGCGCTGGTCGATGTCGGCGATCTCGACGCGGAGCTTGTCGCCGACCTTGACGACGTCCTCGACCTTCGCGATGCGCTTGCCGTTGCCCAGCTTCGAGATGTGGACGAGGCCGTCCTTGCCGGGCAGCAGCGAGACGAACGCGCCGAACGCGGCCGTCTTCACCACGGTGCCCAGGAAGCGCTCGCCGACCTTCGGCAGCTGCGGGTTCGCGATCGCGTTGATCATGCCGATCGCGGCCTCGGCCGAGGGGCCGTCCGCCGCACCGACGTAGATCGTGCCGTCGTCCTCGATGGAGATGTCGGCACCGGTCTGCTCGGTGATCGAGTTGATCATCTTGCCCTTCGGGCCGATGACCTCGCCGATCTTGTCGGTCGGGATCTTGACCGACGTCACGCGCGGAGCGAAGGCGCTCATCTCGTCCGGGTCGGAGATGGCCTCGGCCATGACCTCCAGGATGGTGTAGCGCGCGTCGCGGGCCTGGCCCAGCGCCGCCGCCAGCACCTCGGACGGGATGCCGTCGAGCTTCGTGTCGAGCTGCAGCGCCGTCACGAACTCCTTGGTGCCCGCGACCTTGAAGTCCATGTCGCCGAACGCGTCCTCGGCACCGAGGATGTCGGTCAGCGCCACGTAGCGGGTCTCACCGTCGACCTCGTCGGAGACGAGACCCATCGCGATGCCGGAGACCGGCGCCTTCAGCGGGACACCCGCGTTGAGCAGCGACAGCGTCGAGGCGCAGACGGAGCCCATGGACGTCGAGCCGTTGGAGCTCAGCGCCTCGGACACCTGGCGGATCGCGTAGGGGAACTCCTCGCGCTTGGGCAGCACGGGCATGATCGCCCGCTCGGCCAGCGCGCCGTGGCCGATCTCGCGGCGCTTCGGCGAACCCACGCGGCCGGTCTCACCGGTCGAGTAGGGCGGGAAGTTGTAGTGGTGCAGGTAACGCTTGTGCGTCTCGGGAGCGAGCGAGTCGATCTGCTGCTCCATGCGCAGCATGTTCAGCGTGGTGACACCCAGGATCTGGGTCTCGCCGCGCTCGAACAGCGCCGAACCGTGCGTCCTCGGGATCACGGCCACCTCGGCACCGAGGTCACGGATGTCCGTGAGGCCACGGCCGTCGATGCGGACCTTGTCGCGCAGGATGCGCTGGCGCACGAGCTTCTTGGTCAGCGAGCGGAACGCGGCGCCGACCTCCTTCTCGCGACCCTCGAACTGCTCGGCCAGCTTCTCCAGCGTGGCGGCCTTGATCTCGTCGAGCTTCGACTCGCGCTCGGCCTTGCCCGCGATGGTCAGCGCCTGCGCGAGCTCACCGGAAGCGGAAGCCTCGACGGCCTCGAACGCGTCGGCCTGGTAGGCCGGGTACGTCGGGTAGTCGCCGGTGGCCTTCGCGGCGACCTGGGCGAGCTGCGCCTGGGCCTCGCAGAGGACCTTGATGAACGGCTTCGCGGCCTCGAGGCCCGCGGCCACGACCTCTTCGGTCGGGGCGGTGGCACCCTCGGCGATCATGTCGATCACGTTGTCGGTGGCCTCGGCCTCGACCATCATGATCGCGACGTCACCGGAGTCGACCACGCGGCCCGCGACGACCATGTCGAACACGGCCTTCTCGAGCTGCTCGTAAGTCGGGAACGCCACCCACTGGCCCTCGATGAGCGCCACGCGGACGCCACCGATCGGGCCGGAGAACGGCAGACCCGCGAGCTGCGTCGACGCGGACGCGGCGTTGATCGCCACGACGTCGTACAGGTCCTTCGGGTTCAGGCTCATCACCGTGATGACGACCTGGATCTCGTTGCGCAGGCCGTCCACGAAGGACGGGCGCAGCGGACGGTCGATCAGGCGGCAGGTGAGGATGGCGTCCGTGCTGGGACGGCCCTCACGCCGGAAGAACGAGCCGGGGATGCGGCCCGCGGCGTACATGCGCTCCTCGACGTCCACCGTGAGGGGGAAGAAGTCGAAGTGCTCCTTGGGGTGCTTCGACGCCGTCGTGGCGCTCAGAAGCATGGTTTCGTCGTCCAGGTACGCCACCACGCTGCCGGCGGCCTGACGCGCGAGGCGCCCGGTCTCGAAGCGGATGGAGCGCGAGCCGAACTTGCCGTTGTCGATAACGGCAGTCGCCTCATGGACCTCGATGTCCGTCATTTACTTGTTACTCCTCGTCTTTTGGACACCGCAACACGCTTCTCTGACGAGGCCGGTCTTCGATCGAAGACCCCTGGGACTCTTCCACCAGGGGGCCACTACCGAGGACCGGCGATAACTGTTTCGCGCGATGCGGGCCCTGATTCTTTTCCTCTTTGCAGCCGGGGTTCTGTATACACCCGGCTGTGCGCCGAGGGGGAGTGACCGGCCGGTCACTCCCCCTCGGCAAGTATCACCTGCGCAGACCGAGGCGCTGGATCAGCGCGCGGTAGCGGTTGATGTCCACCTTGGTCAGGTAGTTCAGCAGACGACGGCGACGGCCGACCATCAGCAGAAGACCACGGCGGGAGTGGTGGTCGTGCTTGTGCTGCTTCAGGTGCTCCGTGAGGTCAGCGATGCGCTTGCTCAGCAGGGCCACCTGCGCCTCGGTCGAACCGGTGTCGCTGTCGTGCACACCGTACTCACCGAGGATGGACTTCTTCTGTTCCGTGGACAGTGCCACTAGGTACTTCTCCTACTTGTTCAGGTCCGTGCGGCCCCATGCCGCCGAATTGCTGGCCGGGGTAGCCGGTACTGGCCGCCACGGACCGCAGCCAGACCCAACTGCGAAGGCTATCAGGCACACGGCTCAGCGGCGCGCTGACGTGCGCAACCCCACCCGGTCCACGGGCGGATGAAGGCCATCGGCGCTGCTCACGAGCCACCGTGAGGTACGTGCCCATTGTGGTGCGCGCCTGCTGTCAGTACCAACCGATTTAAGCGGAGATGAATTCCCGCTTGCGGAATCTCACCTGCTGGCGGCCCGGATGGCGCGGCGGAACAGCTCCGCGAGCGCCGGGAAGTCCTCGTGCAGGAGGTCGGCGGCCTGCTGCAGCTCGACCCGGTCGGCGACGCGGCGCAGCACGGGATACGCGACGCTCTCGTCCCCGTTGACCGGCAACGAGTCGCGCGACACCGTCGGCCTGGACTCGCGCACGTCGTCGAGCGCGCGCTGCAACGCCTCCGGCGCCCCCGTCGCCACGTCCGGCGTGAGGATCTTGCGCTCCAGCATGATCATCCGAGCGAGCACGGAGGGATTGCCGATCTTGGCGCGCCGGCCGCTCATCACCTGGCTCAGCATCGGCGCGCTGATCCCGAGCACGTCCGCGAGCTGCGCCTGGGACACGTTGAAGGCCACGACCAACCGTCGCACGCGGTCACCCAGCGGCTCCCCGTACCACTCCCGTTGCAGGGCGAGGTTGCGCTGAACGATCTTGTGGTCCTCCACCTTGGCCTCTCCTGTAGCCATCACTCCGACCCGCATCCTGCCAGGCCGCGGACGCACAGACGCCCGCTTCGCCCAATCTGACGGTCACGACTCGGCGAGTAGTTCCCTCGTTCGGTCTACATCCCGATGCATTTGTTCCAGCAGGGCTTCGACGGAGTCGTACTTCTCCATCTCGCGCAGCCTTTCGACGAAGTCCACGGCGACGCGCTGGCCGTAGTAGTCCTCGTCCACGTCGAGCACGAACGCCTCGACGCGGCGCTCCCGGCCGGAGAACGTCGGGTTGGTCCCCACCGACACGGCGGCCTTGAGCGTCTTGCCCTTGGCGTCGGTGAACCAGCACGCGTAGATGCCGTCCGCGGGCACCGCCGCGAACCTGGGCGTGGACAGGTTGGCGGTCGGGAACCCGAGGTCCTTGCCGCGCCCGTCGCCCTTGACGACGATCCCCTCGAGCCGGTGCGGCCGGCCCAGCGCCTCGGCCGCCGCCTTCACGTCACCCGCGTCGATGCACGCCCGGATGTAGGTGGACGAGTACGTCACGTCGTCTGCGGACACCAGATCAGCCCCCTCGGTCACGAATCCGAACCGCTGCCCGAGCCGGCGCAGCATCGCGACGTTACCGGCCGCCTTGTGCCCGAAGGTGAAGTTCTCCCCCACCACGACAGCCGCGGCGTGCAGCTTCTCGACGAGCACCTCGTGGACGAACTCGTCCGCGGGCATCCTGCTGGTCTCGAGGCTGAACGGCACCACCACGAAGTGGTCGATGCCCAGTTCCTCGACCAGCTCGGCCCTGCGCCGCAGCGTGGTGAGCTGCGCGGGGTGGCTGCCCGGCCGCACCACCTCGGACGGATGGGGGTCGAAGGTCATCAGCACGCTCGGCAGGCCACGCTCGCGCGCGAGCTCGACGGCCCGGCCGATGAGGGCCTGATGGCCTTTGTGGACACCGTCGAACACGCCGATGGTGACGACGCAGCGGCCCCAGCCGCCGGGAAGGTGGTCTAGTCCGCGCCAGCGTTGCACGGTGATCAGCCTACGACGCCGGCCCTGCCCGGTGTCCCCGCACCTCACAAGAGGTCCGGACGCTGTCACTCGGCCGGGCTCAGCACCACTACCGGTTTGCAGGCGGCACCCTCGTCCTTGACGAGCGCGATGACGTGCCCGTCCGGCCCGAACACGCCGTAGGTGCCGTCGATCCCGCCCGCGCGCAACCGCTGCCCGTGAGACAGCGCCGAAGCCTCGTTCGGGTCGATCTCGCGGCGCGGGAACGCCGTGGCGACCGCGGAGTCCAGGTCCAGCGACAGACCCGGCGTCTCCTCCAGCTGCGCCAAGGTCTTGGCCACGCGGAGGTCGAACGGCCCGACCCTGGTCCGCCGCAACGCGCCCAGGTGCCCGCCGACGCCCAGTGCGGCGCCCAGGTCGCGGGCCAGCGCGCGCACGTACGTGCCGGACGAGCACTCGACCATCACGTCGAGCAGCACCGTCTTGTCCTCACGGCGCGAGAACAGCACGTCGAACCGGTGCACGGTCACGGGCCGTGCGGGGATCTCGACTTCCTCACCGGCGCGCACGCGGGCATAGGCCCGCTTGCCGTCGATCTTCACCGCGGAGACGGACGACGGCACCTGCTGGATCGGGCCGGTCAGCTTCGCGATCTCGGCGGCGATCGCGTCGTCCTCGACACCGGAGGCGTCCTCAGTGGACAGCATCTCGCCCTCGGCGTCGTCCGTGGTGGTGGACGCGCCGAGCACGATCGTCGCGAGGTAGGCCTTGCTGTCGAGGGCGAGGTGGCCGAGGAGTTTCGTCGCGCGTTCGATGCCGAGCACGAGCACGCCGGTCGCCATCGGGTCGAGCGTGCCGGCGTGCCCGACCTTGCGGGTGCCGAGGATCCTGCGCACACGCGCCACCACGTCGTGCGAGGTCATGCCGTCCGGCTTGTCGACGACGACCAGGCCCGGTGCAACAGAGGGTTTCACGGCGACAGAGCTTAAGCGACGTTCAACGCGTCCCAACGGCGACGCCGGATCTGCACCGGCACCGTCTCCCCGCGCTCCTCCGCCTCGAACACCGCGGCACGCGCCCGGCGCCACCAGACGAGCATCCGCCAGCTGCCCAGCACGAGCACCAGCACGCAGAAGCTGAACGCCACGCGGAACGCCGTCTGCGGGCTGAGCAGGCCCTCGACGAGGTCCAGCAGCACGCCGACACCCAGCGCGGTCACGGTCACCGCGAGGAAGCCGCCGACGTTGACCAGGCCACTGGCGGTGGACTGCCGGTGCGAGGGGTTGTAGTCACGGGCGAGAGCGAACGCCACGCCCGAGATCGGCCCGCCCACGGTGAGCACGAGGAACACCACGGCGATGACCGGCGTCGGCACGTGCCCGCCCGGCCACAGCAGCAGCACGCCCCACCCGGTGAACGCGAACGCCAGGAACCCGACCGAGATCGGCATGCGCCACTCGGGGTTGCGCGAGAACAACCCGCCGATGATCGGGCTCGCCACGATCGCGCCGATGACGAGCAGCCCGAGCGTGGAGGACGCGGCACGCGGCGACATCCCCTGCGCCTGCACGAGGTACGGGTACCCCCACAGCAGACCGATGACGGCGGGCGTCGACATGGTGCTGAAGTGCGCCCAGAACCCGAGCCGGGTGCCGGGCACGCTCCACGCCTGCCGCACCTTCGGCCAGATCTTCCGCAACGGCACGGCTTCCGGCTTCGGCGCGACGAACCCCGCCGGCACGTCGCGCACCCGCAGGAGCGCCACGACCGAGTAGAGCGCGGTGACGCCGCCCGCGATGAGGAACGCCCACGTCCACCCGATCGAGCCGAGCATGAGCGTCAACGGCACCGTGGCGACGAGGTTGCCGACACCGCCGATGGCGGCCGTGACCGCGACGACGAGCGAGTACTGGCGCGGCGGGAAGTGCGTCGCGACGAGGCGGATCACGCTGATGAACGTCATCGCGTCGCCCATGCCCAGCACGGCCCGTGCGGCGAGTCCGAGGCCGTACGAGTCGGCGATGGCGAAGAGCACCTGGCCGGTGCCCATGAGCAGGGCGGCGACGGTGAGCACCCGGCGCGGCCCGTAGCGGTCGACGAGCAGGCCGGTGGGGATCTGCATGAGGGCGTAGACACCGATCTGCAGCACGGTGAACACACCGAGCTGAGCGGGTCCGAGCCCGAAGCGTTCGCTCGCCTCCAACCCGGCCACGCCGAGCGTGGTGCGGTGGAAGAGGGCGGCGAAGTAGACGACGACGGCGGTGGTCCAGATCAGCCACGACTTCCGGGTGGCGCGATCGACCGGCGGCAAGGCGGCACTCTCCCAAGCTGGAGGTAGGCAGACATTAGTTACATCGCCTAAACAACCTTCTTGGTAACGATTTCATGCCGTGAGTTCGGCCACAGGCACCTAACGGACTGCGCCCTCGACCGCCCAGTCCCCCGAGCGTGTGCGCCACACCACCGCCACGAGCCGCAGCACCATGAACGCCGACAGCCCCGTCCAGATGCCGGCCAGCCCCCACTCGAACGTGTACGAGGCCCACACCAGCGGCAGGAACCCGATCACCGCCGAGCCGAGCGTCGCCGTCCGCATGAACTTCACGTCGCCGGCGCCCAGCAGCACACCGTCCAACGCGAACACCACACCCGCGATCGGTTGCAGCGCAACGAAGAACCACCAGGCGTTCGGAATCTCGGCCAGCACACCGGCGTCCGTCGTGAACGCCCGCGGCAGCACGGTGAACAGTGCCGCGAACAGAACCCCGAGCCCGATGCCGAACACCAGTCCGTACCGCGTGATCTGCCAGGCAAGCTTCTCCGCCTGCCGTCGCCTCGACGCCCCCAGAGCCGCGCCGACGAGCGACTGCGCCGCGATCGCCAGCGAGTCGAGCACGAGCGCAAGGAACGTCCACAGCTGCAACACGACCTGATGCGCACCCAACGCGCCGACGGACGTCCGTGCCGCAACGGAGGCCGCGCTGATGAAGCACGCCTGGAACGCCAAGCTCCGCAACACCAGATCGCGCCCCATGCCGAGCTGCGCGCGCATAGCCGCCCAATGCGGCTTCAACGACACGTGCTCCGCGAACAACGCCTTGAAGAACAACCCGGCCGAGAGCACCTGCGCCACGACGTTCGCTACCGCGGAGCCTTCCAGTCCCCAGCCGGCGCCGTAGACGAGCGTGGGACACAGCACCGCGCTGATGCCGTTGCCGATCAGGATGTACTTGAGTGGCCGCTTGGTCTCCTGGACACCGCGCATCCATCCGTTGCCGGCCATCGTGACGAGGATGAACGGCGCGCCGAACAACGCGATGCGCACCCACTCCACCGCCGCGTCCGCCACGGCTCCGGGCCCGGCAAGCAGCTCCGCCAGCGGCCTCGCGAACAGCTGCCCCAGGACCACCACGAGCACACCGGCGGCCAGCGCCAGCCAGGTCGCCTGCACGCCCTCCTCGACGGCCTCCTGACGCCGCCCAGCCCCGTGCAACCGAGCCGTGCGCGCCGTCGTGCCGTACGAGAGGAACGTCAGCTGCGTCGCCACCTGCGTGAGCAGCACACCGCCGATAGCCAGCCCAGCGAGCGGTAACGCCCCAAGATGCCCCACGACCGCCGTGTCGACAAGCACGTACAACGGCTCGGCCGCCAGCACCCCCAGAGCGGGTACCGCCAGCCCGATCACCCGCCGAGCGGGAACCCGATCCTCCACCAGACGAACTTATGCGGCTACACGCGCTGGCGTGCGGTGACGGCGGCCACTCACGAACGTTGGGGCAGCCCGAACACCTGCTCGCGCGCCACCGCCAGGGCCGAGTGCAAGGCGCCCGCCCGCACCGGGTTCGCGGTGATCTGCGCGAGGTGCACCGGCGTGCGCGGCACGACGAGCTTCAGCAGCTCCGCCGCCACCAGCTCGCACAACGTCTCGCCGCCCGCGTGCGCCACCCCACCGGACAGCAGCACCAGTTCGGGATCGAGCACGCACACGACGTTCGCCAGCCCGAGCGCTATCCGACGCGCCAGCGCCGTGAGGAAAGCCCTGCCCTCGGTGCCGGCGTTCAGGGCGTGCGCGACGGCTTCGAGCCCGGACGACTCGTGGATGCCGTGCTCGGCCGCCAGCGCGACGATCGCCTCGCTGTCGACCTGGTCGCCGTAGCGCCCGCCGGGCACCTGCATCGAGTCGATCTCACCCGCACCGCCCGTGACGCCACGCAGCAGCACGCCGTTGACCACGACCGCCGAACCGATCTCGTCCGCGGGCCAGACCAGCACGAAGTTGCGCACCCCTGCCGCCCGGCCGGAGCTCATCTCCTCCAGCGCGGCGAGGTTGATGTCGTTCTCGATCGACACCGACGTGCCGAGCAGCTCGCGCAGCGTCGACGGCAGGTCGACGGCCACCAGGCCGGGCAGGTGCGGCGCGAACCCGAGCTGGCCGGTGGCCGGATCGACCGCGCCCGGCGTGCCGACGACGACGTGCGACAACGCGTCGAGCGTCAGCCCGGCCAGCGCCGCCGCCTTCTGCACCGTCTCGCGGAAGATCCGGAGGGTGTTCTCCTTCGGCATCGGCGCGCTGTGCTCGGCCAGCAACGACCCGGTGATGTCCGCGATGGCCACGTCGATCAGCTCGGCGGACAACGCCACCGCCGCCACGTAGCCGACGCCGCCGTTGACGGCCCACATCTGCGCGCGAGGCCCGCGCCCACCGCCCCGCAACCCTGTGCGGACGACCATGCCGTCCTCTTCGAGCCGCGCCAGCAACTGGGCGGTGGCGGGCTTGGACAGCCCGATCACCTCTTCCAGCTCGGCCCGGGTCATCGCCCCGCTGCGCAGCAGGGTCTCGATCGCGGCCCGGTCGTTGATCTCCCGCAGCAGCCGCGGGCTCCCTGTCCGTGTCATGACTCCACCCGTTCCAACGCGCCCTTGAGCGCGGCAACGACCTGCTCCGCGGCCCCCTCGAAGGTGAACCCGGCCGCCAGCCGGTGCCCGCCGCCCCCGAGGACCTGCGCCACCTCACGAACGTCGACCCGGCTCACGGCCCGCAGCGACACGGACCAGAACCCGGGCTTGAGCTCCTTCAACACGGCCGCGACCTCGGCCTCGGCGGCGGAGCGCACCACGTCGATCACGCTCTCCACCTCTTCGCTACGCACCCCGTGAGCGTCCTCGATGCTCACGATCGCGTGCGCGAGTCCCATGCCGTGCGCGGCGTTCTGGTCAAGCTCCGCCTTGGCCAGCACGCGCGACAACATGCCGAGGTACGCGAACGGATGTGCGTCCATCAACGGCCGCGTAACGGCATACGCGTCCACTCCGGTCTCCAGCAGCCGCGCGGCCGTGTGGTGCGCCTGCGGCCCGGCCTTCCGAAAGCCGCCGGTGTCGGTCACGAGCCCCGCGTAGATACAGCGCGCGATCGGCTCGTCGACCTCGACGTCCATCTCGTCGAGCAGCTTGAGGGCGATGAGCGCCGTGGCCTCCGCACGATCATCGATGCAGTGCACCGTGCCGTACCGCGTGTTCGACACGTGGTGGTCGACGACGATGACGGGCCCACGGCAGTTCGCGACGCGGTTCTTCAGCGGCCCGAGCCGTTCCAGGCTGCCCGTGTCCATGACGACCAGCAGTTCCGGCGCTTCGGGTACCTCGTCGCGATGAACGAGCAGCCCGGCGGTGTCCAGCGCCTTCAGGCTCTCGGGCACGGCCTCCGGGTCGCCGAACGCCACCCGCACCGCCACACCGCGCCGGTGCAGCGCGAGTCCCACCGCCAGAGCACTCCCGAGCGTGTCAGCGTCGGGGTTGATGTGACTCAGCAAGGTCACATCACGGGCGCCGGCCAGTAACCGCGCGGCCTCGGCAATGGTCGTGCTCAGGTCGTCTGCCACAGGGAGACGTTAGCTGCTGACCGGCTCGATGTGCTGTGCGGCACCCTCGGACAAGACAGTTTCCATCCGGTTCCGGCGGCGAAAACCATAGGGCGGACACGATCACCGTGTCCGCCCTGGTCACAAAAGTCCGAACTCAGTCCTCGTCGTCGTCCTCACGAGGCGCCCGGTACGGGTCGGCCTCCCCTGCCGGAGACGCCCCCGCGGACCGGCGAGCCACTTCGGCATCGGCAGCCTGAGCCTTGGCGAGCAGCTCTTCCATCTTCCGCGCCTCGTCCGGCACGGTGTCGGTCATGAACGTCAGCGTGGGCGTGAAACGAACCCCCGTCTGAGCTCCGACCATGGACCTCAGCACACCCTTGGCCTTCTCCAGGGCCAGTGCAGCTCCGACGTAGTCGGGCTCCACGTCCAGGCGCTCACCGAGAACGGTGTAGTACACAGTCGCGTCGTGCAGATCCCCGGTCACCTTGGTGTCGGTGATCGTGACCCGAGCCAGCCGCGGATCCTTGACCTCATGCTCCAAAGCCGAAGCGACGATCTGCGAGATCCGCTTGGCGAGCTTGCGGGCACGTGCCGTGTCGGCCACGAGCCTCCCCTTCCTAGTCGTCCTCCGGCCCGACGAATCGCGTCCGGGCCCGAAAGGCAATAAGCACAGTGCAGTTCCAGTTCGAACCGCGGTCACTCGTCCTCGGGCCCTACCAGCCTTGTCCGGGCTGAAAGCAAGTCCAGTTCGGGACGTCCCGCGACCAGCCTTTCACAGCCGGACAGAACATCCCTGACGTGCTCCAAGTCGGCGGCGACCGCCGCCACACCGATCAGGCTGCGCCGATGCAGGTCCAGATGACCGGCCTCGGAGACAGCAACCTCGAAGCGCTTGCGCAGTTCGGCCACCAAGGGCCGGATCACCGAGCGCTTCTCCTTCAACGAGTGGACGTCGCCCAAGAGCACGTCCAATTCCAGAGCACCCACGTACATGGGCAAGATCCTCCAGAAGAAAAGGGTGCGGAGCCATCGGTTAAACGGCTCCGCACCCTTCACCTACCGACTAGGCGCGCGGCTTCTCGCGCATCTCGAAGGTCTCGATGACGTCTTCCAGCTTGAGGTCGCTGTAGTTGCCGAGCGTGAGACCACACTCGAAACCTTCGCGGACCTCGGTGGCGTCGTCCTTGAACCGCTTGAGCGAGCTGATCGGGAGGTTCTCCGCGATCACCTTGCCGTCACGGATCAGGCGAGCACGCGCGTTGCGGCGGATCTCGCCCGACAGGACCATGCAACCCGCGATCGTGCCGACCTTGGAGGACTTGAAGACGTCGCGAACCTCGGCGCGGCCGAGCTGGACCTCTTCGAACTCCGGCTTGAGGAGACCCTTGAGGGCCGCCTCGATCTCGTCGATCGCCTGGTAGATGACCGTGTAGTACCGGACGTCCACACCTTCGCGGTTCGCGAGCTCGGTCGCCTTGCCCTCGGCCCGGACGTTGAAGCCCAGGACGATGGCGGAACCGGCCACGGCGAGGTTGATGTCGCCTTCGGTGATGCCACCGACACCGCGGTGGATCACGCGCAGCTCGACGTCGTCGCCGACCTCGATCTTCATGAGCGCGTCCTCGAGGGCCTCGACGGTACCCGAGTTGTCACCCTTGATGATCAAGGTGAGAGCGCTGGTTTCCTTGAGCGCTGCGTCCAGGTCTTCCAGGCTGACGCGCTTGCGCTTCGCCGCGTTGGCGGCGTTGCGGGTGCGGGCCTGACGACGCTCGGCGATCTGGCGGGCGACGCGGTCCTCGTCGACGACGAGGAACGAGTCACCTGCACGCGGCACCGAGGTCAGACCGATGACCTGCACCGGACGCGACGGGGTCGCGACGGTGACGTCATCGCCGTGCTCGTCGACCATGCGGCGGACGCGACCATAAGCGTCACCCGCGACGATCGAGGAACCCACACGCAGCGAACCGCGCTGGACGAGCACTGTGGCGACCGGACCGCGACCGCGGTCGAGGTGCGCCTCGATCGCGACACCCTGGGCCTCCATGTCCGGGTTGGCCCGGAGGTCCAGCGAGGCGTCGGCGGTGAGCAGGATGGCATCGAGCAGGCTGTCGATGTTGATGCCCTGCTTCGCCGAGATGTCGACGAACATCGTGTCGCCGCCATACTCCTCGGCGACCAGTCCGTACTCGGTCAGCTGCTGACGGATCTTGGAGGGGTTCGCACCCTCCTTGTCGATCTTGTTGACCGCGACCACGATCGGCGCCTGAGCTGCCTGCGCGTGGTTGATCGCCTCCACGGTCTGCGGCATCACGCCGTCGTCAGCGGCGACGACGATGACCGCGATGTCGGTCGCGTTCGCACCACGAGCACGCATGGCGGTGAACGCCTCGTGACCCGGGGTGTCGATGAAGGTGATGAGCCGCGGGTTGCCCTCGAGCTCGGTCTGCACCTGGTACGCACCGATGTGCTGGGTGATGCCACCGGCCTCGCCCTCGGCCACCTTCGCCTTGCGGATGGTGTCGAGCAGTCGCGTCTTACCGTGGTCGACGTGACCCATGACGGTCACGACCGGCGGACGGATCTGGAGGTCGTCCTCGTCACCGGCGTCCTCGCCGTAGGTGATGTCGAACGTCTCGAGCAGCTCGCGGTCCTCCTCCTCGGGGGACACGACCTGCACGACGTAGTTCATCTCGGTGCCGAGCAGCTCCAAGATCTCGTCGGACACCGACTGGGTCGCCGTGACCATCTCGCCCAGGTGGAAAAGCACCTGCACGAGCGACGCCGGGTTGGCGTTGATCTTGTCGGCGAAGTCGGTCAGCGAGGCACCGCGCGGCAGGCGGATCGTCTCGCCACTGCCCTTGGGCAGGCGGACGCCACCGACCGAAGGCGCCTGCATGTTGTCCATGTACTCCTGGCGCTTCTGCCGCTTGGACTTGCGTCCACGACGCGCCGGACCGCCCGGACGACCGAAGGCACCAGCGGTACCACCGCGACCAGCGCCGCCGCCGCCACCGGGACGACCGCGGAAACCGCCGCCACCACCGGCAGGGGCACCGCCGCCTGCGCCGCCGCCACCGCCGGGACGGAAGCCGCCACCGGCGCCACCGCCGCCACCGGGACGGAAGCCACCGCCACCGCCACCGCCGCCACCGGGACGGAAGCCACCGCCACCGCCACCGCCGCCACCGGGGCCTCCGCGGAAGCCGCCGCCACCGCCGCCGCCCCCACCGGGACGACCGCCGCCACCGCCGCCCCCACCGGGACGGCCACCGCCGCCACCGCCGGGACCAGGCCGGTTACCGGCCGGACGGTTGCCCGGCATCATGCCGGGGTTCGGCCGCGGGGGCATGTTGCCCGGGTTGGGACGAGGACCGCCCTGACCGGGGCCACCGGGACGAGGACCGCCCTGGCCGGGGCCGGGACGACCGCCACCCTGCGCGGCAGCCGGACGCTGACCACCCTGACCGGGCGCACCGCTCGGACGGGGGTTCGCCGGACGAGGCTCGCCGGGCTTCCCGCCGCCTGCGGGGCGGTCGCCGCCCTGCTCGGGGCGCGGGCCGGGACGAGGTCCGGGACGCGGCGACGGAGCGTTGCCGCCACCGACGCCGAAGGGGTTGTTGCCCGGACGCGGGCCACGCGGACCGGCAGGCTTGGCAGCCTGCGTGCGCGGCGGCACCACGGACTGGGGCTGTGCACCAGCGGACGCGGCCGGGGCCTGCGGCTGCTGGGGCTGTTGAGGCTGCTTCTCCGGAACCGGAGCCGGGCGCGGGCCCGGACGCGGACCGCTACCCGGCTTGGAGCCGGGAGCCGGGGCAGCCTTGGGCGCGGCCGGAGCCTGCGCGGCAGGAGCTGCCGGTGCGGCGGCCGGAGCCTCGGACTGCACGGGTGCCGGTGCGGGCGCCGCGGGAGCCGGAGTCTGCGCGGCAGGAGCTGCCGGAGCGGGCTTCGGCGCCGGCGGGCGCGGGGCGGCCGGACGAGGTCCGGGCATGCCCTTGGCCGCAGCGGGCTTGTTGTCGTCGGCCGCCTGCTTGGCGTCCGCCGGTGCGGCGGGCGCTGCGGCGGCAGCGGGTGCGGGTGCCTTCGGCTTCGGAGCGGACGGCTTGGGAGCCGGCTTCGAGGACTTGGCTTCGTAGGCGTCACGAAGCCGCCGGGCCACGGGGGCCTCGACGGTCGAGGACGCGGACTTCACGTACTCGCCCTGTTCGGCGAGCTTGTTGAGAACTTCCTTGCTCGTAACACCAAGCTCTTTTGCGAGCTCGTGCACGCGGGCCTTGCCTGCCACTGCTCTCCTAGGTCGTGAGGCCGGCGGGCAAGTCCCATCGACCTCGTCTTAACGTCGCGCGTTCATGTCTTCAGCTTCACGGCTGACTCATGACGGGTCGACCTGCTTCCTTGATGCTTGTTGGCCGCGGGGCTGTCCCGAGGCCAAGTTCCCTTGCTGCTGCTCCACGTGCTCGCGCAGCGAAGCGACGTCGAGTGCTCCCTGGACCTTGAAGGCCCGCGAGAACGCCCGTCGCCGCTCGGCGTTGCGGAGACATTCGAGATCGAAATGCAACCAAGCACCTCGACCAGGAAGCCGCCGACGGACGTCCGGAACCACCGAACCGTCCACCGCGACCACACGCAGCAGCTCAGACGGCAACGTCCGGGTACGGCATCCGATGCACGTACGAACAGGGCCGATGTGCTGGGAAACCGATCCCGACGTTGAACCGTTGATAATTCTATCCCCTGGAGCTCATTCAGCCGAACCGGAGGTGACCGCACCGGCGGCCGGAGCCTCCGCGTCACTGCGGATGTCGATGCGCCAGCCCGTCAGACGGGCGGCCAGGCGGGCGTTCTGGCCCTCCTTGCCGATCGCCAGCGAGAGCTGGAAGTCCGGCACCACGACGCGCGCCGTCTTGGCACGCTCGTCGAGCACCCGTACGGACACAACCTTGGCCGGGGACAAGGCATTCCCGACGAACGTGGCCGGGTCGTCCGAGTGGTCGATGATGTCGATCTTCTCGCCACCGAGCTCGTGCATGACGTTGCGCACACGGGCACCCATCGGGCCGATGCAGGCGCCCTTGGCGTTCACTCCGGCAACCGTTGATTTCACGGCGATCTTCGAACGGTGACCTGCCTCACGTGCCACCGCGGGGATCTCCACGGTGCCGTCCGCGATCTCCGGGACCTCGAGGGCGAACAGCCGCCGCACGAGGTTCGGGTGGGTCCGCGAGAGAGCGATCTGCGGCCCGCGGGCACCGCGCGACACGCTCACGACGTAGCACTTGATGCGCTCGCCGTGGTTGTACTGCTCGCCCGGCACCTGCTCGGCCGGCGGCAGCACACCCTCGGTGTCGCCGACCTGCACGACGACCATGCCGCGGGCGTTCGCACGGGCGTCGCGCTGGACGACACCCCCGATGATCTCGCCCTCCTTGGCGGCGAACTCACCGAACGTGCGCTCGTGCTCGGCGTCGCGCAGGCGCTGCAGGATGACCTGACGCGCCGTCGTGGCCGCGATGCGGCCGAAGCCTTCCGGAGTGTCGTCCCACTCCTCCCGGACCGCGCCGTCCGGCGCCAGGTCCTGCGCGATCACGCGCACGGCACCGGTCTTGCGGTCGATCTCCACCTTCGAATGCGTGGCATGCCCTTCGGTGTGCTTGTAGGCGGTCAGCAGTGCTGACTCGATCGCCTCCAGGACCGTCTCGAAGGGGATGTCCTTTTCACGTTCGATCGCCCTCAGGGCGGCGATGTCGACGTTCACCTCGGCTCCTCCTTCGGTGCTTTCCGAGTGAGCCGAGCCAGTTCCTCGACCGGCGGCTGCTTGAACTCGATCTCCATGACCGCACGTTCGATGTGGCGGTACTCCACGCGTCGCAGCTCGTCCTTGTGCAGCAGCTCGACCCCGGTCTCGTCGCACTCGCCGACCCGGCCGAACCACTCGGGCTGGTCGGGCTGCTTGATCTTCACGAGACGCAGGTGAGCGCGCTTCCAGTGGCGCGGGCGCGTCAGGGGACGGTCGACACCCGGCGAGGTGACCTCGAGGGTGTACGGCCCGTTGATGATGTGGTCGTGCTCGTCGAGTGCGGCGGAGACCACGCGGCTCGCCTCGGCGACCTCGTCGAGCCCGATCCCGTCCTCGCCGTCCACGACCACTTTGACCAGACGGCGGCGCCCAGCCTGATTCACGTCGAGCGCGTCGAGGTCGAAGCCGGCGGCTTCGAGAGCTTCCCGCACAACGGGTGCTAGCTGCGCGGAAAGCTCTCCGCGCGGCGGGCTGGACACGTGGTGTCTCCTTCAGTTCGAACGCATGAAAACCCCGGCCGACGGTATTTCGGCGACCGTGGACGACCAGACTATCTCGTTCGCCCGGCTCCCACCGCGCCGCACGGCTGCTGGCAACATGGGCCGTGTGATCTCCGAATCGGTCAGCCGCCGCCGGGTGCTGTTCGCGGTGGCCGCCGCGCCGCTCGCCGTCGCGTGCACCGCAGAACCTTCGCCGCCACCGCCGCCGGACCCGCTCTCGGCCCTCGCGGCGCAGGCCCGTGCGGACGCCAGGCTGGCCCAGGCGCTGACGACGGTGCCCGCGGCCGCGGAGATCGCGAAAGCCCGTGCGACGCACGCCTCACTGCTGCAGGCCGAGGTCGATCGCGAACGCCCGCCGCAGTCGTCCACCGTGCCGCCCGCTCCCACCGCGCCGCCCACGCCGCCGGACCCGCTGGCCGCGTTGCGCACCGCGCTCGACGAGGCCGTCCGCGAGGCCTCGGCCACCGTCACCTCGTTGCCCGCCTACCGCGCCGGTCTCGTCGGCTCGGTGGCCGCCGGCTGCGCCTCGCTGCGAGAGGTGCTCGCATGAGCGTGGAATCCGTGCAGACCGCGCTCGGCACCGAGCACGCGGCGTTGTGGACCTACGGCATGGTGTCGGCGTTCCTGAACGAGCAGGCCGCCGCCGTCGCGGAGGGCTCGACCCTGCACCGCGCGCGCCGGGACACGACGGAGCGGTGGCTGCGTGACCACGGGGCGACCCCGAACCCGCCCGCCGCGGCCTACCTGCCGCCCGCACCGGTGTCGGACGGGCCTTCCGCACTCGCCGCGCTCGTGGCGGTCGAGCAGGACACCTGTGCCGCGTGGCGAGGTGTGCTGGAGCGGACCGACGACTCCGGGCTGCGGACGTCGGCGCTGGAGGCGCTGACGACGGCCGCCGTCCGTGCGACCCGCTGGCGCAAGGCCGCGGGCTCGGCGCCGGCATCGATCACGATGCCGGGTGTCGCCTCGGGCTGAGGGCTAGTTGCCGAACGACGACGCGAGCCTGATCGCGTCGTTGGAGACCCTCTTCATGTCCTTGTTGTGCGCGAGCGCGTCGGCACCCCTGGTCGGTGAGTCGGACTCGACGATCACGACCAGCTCGTCGCGTTGCTCGGAGGCGTATCCGCCGTTGGCCAGCGTGGTCAGCGGCGGCACGCTGATGGCCTTGTCCAGCACCAGGTCCTTGACGTTGCCGGTGCCGTCCTTCTGGGTGAGCTCCCGCAGCTGCCGCGCCTCGTCCGCCGTCTTCATCTTCACGACGGACACGGACGAGTACACGGTGCGGCCGTCCGGCAACTTGGCCGTGTAGAAGGCGCGCGTCAGCTGCAGGCACGGCGTGGTCTTGAAGAACGCCTGCGTCTGGCTCGTCGCGTGGGCCGCGCAGTCGCTGTCCTTCACCGGTTCCGGCAACTCCGGCACGGTGGTGAACTCGAACTCCCCCGCGGTCTTCTGCGGTTGTGCGACCGGCTGGTCGACCGGGTTCGACGGCTGCAGCACCCACCACACGAACCCCGACACCACCGCGACGCCGACGAGCGCCAGCGCCTTGCCCACCCACGTCGACTTACGCTGGGGCGGAGGCGGTGGCGGGGGCAGCTGCCCCTGACGGTTGTCCATGATCGACTGCAGCTTCATGAGCTCGTCGGCCGGATACAACGGCGCGGTGTCGGTAGGCCTCGGTGGGAAGCGAGGCAGGTTCTGGGTCACCTCTTCAGGTGACTGGCGTGGTTCCGACACAAGGACCCACGGTAACGGACGGCAGTCACGCGAGCGCTTCGAGCACCCGGTCAACGTCCTCGATCGTGTTGTACATGTGGCACGCATACCGCGTCCGACCTGCACGAACCGAAGATACGACCCCCTGAACGGGTGGCCTGGCGACGGAGACGATCGCCGAGGCGTTGGGCGGCAGACCCAAACCGGCCAGGAGGCGATCCGTCAGGCTCACGCAGTGCGCGCGCACTGCTTCGAGGTCCAAAGAGGCCACCCACGGGAGCGCGACCGCCGCACCGACGTGTGAGAACCACGTCGGCGAGAGGTCGAACCGCCGTGCGTCCGAACGGAGCACGAGGTCGGTGCCGTAGTTCTCGCCGGTGCTGTACCAGTTGGCCGCCAACGGCTTGAGGGACGCCATCCGGTCCGGGCGCACCGCCATCCAGGCCGCGCCACGCGGTGCCATCAGCCACTTGTAGGCCACGCCGACGACGAAATCGGCCCACGCCAACGACAACGGCCGCCACCCGGCGGCCTGCGACACGTCGAGCAGCACGGGTTTGCCCGAAGCGCGCAACGCTGCGAGGTCAGCGATCTGGCCGTCCGCCGACTGGACCACGCTCGTGGCGACGAGGTCGGCTTCCTCCACCGTGGACACGATCTGGTGCCCGGCCGCGACGAACGGCAGCGTGACGCTGGTGAAGTCGCCGGGGTCGGCGAAGACCTTCGAGCCGGCCGGCAGGGACTGCGCGACCAGTGACACGAACTGCGAAACCGTCGCGCCGCAGGCAACTGAGGCCGCGGGCACCCCGACCAGCCGCCCGAACGCCTCGCGCGAGGTCTCGACGACCGCGTTGAACGTGGACGACGTGTCCCGGCCGCGCCGCCACCGTTCGTGCGAGGCCGCCACCGCGTCGGCGACGTGCCGGGGCGGCACACCGATGGACGCCGTGTTCAGGTAACCGGGCTCGACGTCGAAGACCGCTCCGAAGGCCTCACGCATGCGCGAGCTGCTTGTCGCGCTTGCGGCGCGCGTAGACCTGCTTCTTCACCCGTGCGATCACGGTCCCATCCTGCCCGACGACGTCGGTCTCGAACCAGATCAACGCCTTCTCGCCGTCCCTGGTCTGGTCCAGGACCTCGGCGACGTGCTCGTCGGTCAGCCGGAACTCGGCGTGCACGGTGCCGCGGCCGGGCGCGACGAACTCGATCTCACCGGCCTGGTCCCACACCACGTGCTCGCCCTTGAGCTGGTTGAACAGCAGCAAGACCCAGAACGGGTCGGTCATCGCGAAGAGCGATCCGCCGAAGTGGGTGCCGAAGAAGTTGCGGTTCCACGGACGCAGGCGCATCCGCACCCGTGCGTACCGGTAGTCCGGCGAGATCTCCACGACGCGGATGCCGGCGAACAGGAACGGCGGCCACAGGTTCATCCCGAAGCGCAGGCGGCTTGCCTTCATACAAAACAGTGTTACACAACGTCCGCCAGACTGTCCGCAACTTCCTCCGGCGAGGGCGTGTGACGTATCTCCCGAGCTAGCTGACCAGCGGCTTCCCGGTAGGACGAGTCGGTGAGCAGCCGTCGCACGCAGTCCGCGATCGGTCCGGCACTGAACGCGGCCGGCCGCAGCGCCGCACCGGCCGCGACGAGCGCGTCCGCGTTGCCGAACTGGTCCGCCCCCTGCGGCAGGACGACCTGGGGCACGCCGGCGACGAGCGCGCCCAGCATCGTGCCGCTGCCGCCGTGGTGAACGGCGACGTCCGCGTACCGGAGCACCTCCGCCTGCGGCAGCCACGGGTAGACCGTCACGTTCGGCGGCACGTGGCCGAGCGTGACGTGCGGCGCGGCCACGACCACCTGCACCTCGGGGATCTTGCCGAGCCCCACGACCGCCTCGGCGAGCAGTTCCCGCGTGCCGAACGCCGTGCCGAGCGTGAGGTAGACCAGCTTCCCGGCCGTGCGCACCGGCACGTCACCGGGCGTCGAGAACGGCACCGCCCGCAACGGGATCCGCTCCTCCCGCAGGAAGTTCGCGTCCTGCAACGAGGGCGGGCAGATGTCGAGGTGCCGCCCGCCGGTGGGCCGAACCAGGCCGATCCCGGCGGGGAACATCCGCCCGAACCCGTGCCACAGCGCGGGAAACCCGCGGCGCCGCGCCTCGGCGACGACCTCGGGCACCGCCCACCCGCCGATCACGAGGTCGGGCAGCAACCGCTCCAGCTCCTGCGCGATGTCCTCGGCGTAGATCTCGCCGAACACCAGCCCCGGCCGGAACGGCCGCAGCCCGAGCTTCCCGAGCACCGGGTGCATCTCCTCGCCGACCGCGAAGTGCACCTCGTGCCCGGCTTTGTGCATGGCCTGCGCCAACGGGATCAACGGGTACGTGTGGCCGGCGGCGGCCATGCTGGCGAAGAGCACGCGCATGCCGTGACGATACTGAGTCCTCATGGGAACCAACCGCGAGAAGATGATCAACGGCGAGCCCTACCTGGCGGCGGACCCCGAGCTGGACGCGGACCGGCGCCGCGCCTGGCGCGAGATGGCCCGGTTCAACGCGCACGACCCCGAGGACCTCGACGGGATGTACGGCATCCTCAAGGGGTTCGTGGCGGAGATCGGCGAGAACTCGACGTTCCTGCAGCGCCTGCAGATCGAGTACGGCTACAACACCCGCATCGGCGCGAACACCTTCATGAACTACGACGGCATCATCCTCGACTGCGGCCCGGTGACCATCGGCGACCACGTGATGATGGGTCCGCGCGTGCAGTTGCTGACGGCGTTGCACCCCATCGAGGACCACGACGCGCGCATCGAGGGCTGGGAGACGACCGCACCGATCGTCATCGGGGACAAGGTGTGGTTCGGCGGCGGCGTGATCGTGTGCCCCGGCGTCACCATCGGCAACAACACGGTGGTCGGCGCGGGCAGTGTCGTGACGCGCGATCTGCCTGCTCACGTGCTTGCGGTCGGCAACCCCGCGCGGGTGGTTCGTAAGATCTGAGGTCATGCGCAGCGAGGAGATCGAGATCCGCACCGGCTCCGACGAGGTCGTGTACGACCTCACGCGGGAGTGCCAGCGGTTCCTCGACAGCGAGGACGGCGACGGCCTGCTGCACGTGTGGGTGCCCCACGCGACGGCCGGTGTCGCCATCATCGAGACGGGCGCGGGCAGCGACGACGACCTGCTGACCGCGCTGGAACGCATCCTGCCCCACGACGTGAAGTGGCAGCACCGGCACGGCACTCCAGGCCACGGCCGCGACCACGTGCTGCCCGCACTGGTGCCGCCCTACGCGACGATCCCCGTTCTGGGCGGGGTGCTGACGCTCGGCACCTGGCAGTCCATCTGCCTCGTCGACACCAACGTCGACAATCCCGTCCGCACGGTCCGGCTGAGCTTCCTGGCAGGCTGACGGCACTCCTGGCGCGTACCGGCTCCACCGGGCCCGGCCGGCCTCGAAGTAGCGAACGCAGACCTCGCGCCGTACCCGTTCCTCGTCGAGATCCCAGAGGCGCAGCGTGGCGTACGGACGATAGTCGCCGTTCTCCTTGCGCCACAGCCGGATCGCACCGTCGCCGGACGCCGCGAACATGGTGGCGTCGTCGTTGAACGCGATGGCGTTCGTGATGCCGGTCAGCCCGGTACGCGGGGCCCCTTGACTGCGAACGCGAACAACACGGTCAGCTCAGTGAAGCCCTGCTGACCTCGCGATCAGGGTCCGCCGCGTCGAGGGGGCGCGGCGGACCCGCCTCTTTGCCCACGAGCAGCAGGACGAGGCCGACGAGCGCGATCCCGCCGAACACCCACCACTCGGTGCTGATGGAGCCGTCGTACATGAGGCTGCGCAGGCCTTCCGCCGAGAACCGGAACGGCGTCCACGACCACAGGACCGCCTTGTAGACCGGGTTGAGCAGTTCGGGCACCTGGCCCGCGACCGCCGGTGCCATCAGGTAGAGGATGCCGAGGACGCCCATCGCGCGGATGCCGAGGTGTTTGAACAGCCCGGCCTGCAGAAGCGCGAACGACACGGCGACGGCGAGCATGAACGTGAGCGCCTGCGCGGTGAACGTGACGCCCCACCAGGCCAGCAGGCCCACGGTCGAGCCGGTGACGAGGACGGCGGCGGTCACCGCCGACAGCCACCTCAGCCTCCTGCCCTTCAGCACCACGAACAGCAGTCCGGCGATCATCCCGCCGACCCACAGCAGCGCGGACGCGGCGAGCGGCGCGGTGCGTTCGGCGGCGGTGGGGGTGGTGGCCTCGACCTTGACCGGCAGTCCGGCACCTTGCGCGATACCGGTCAGCACCTGCTGGGCGACCTGCGTGCCGGACGGGTTGACCGCCGGGTTCAGCCGGATCGTCGCCTGGCCGGGCGCGACCTCCAGCACCCCGTAGACCTCCTTGTCCCGCAGGAGGTTCCGGGCCTCGTCCGCGGACACGACCCGGACGTCGATCTCGGCGGAATCGGCTCTCGCGACGCGTTCCGCGATAGGCGGAGGCCCCACCACGGCGAGCGGAACGTCGTGCGGGTGCACGGTCGCCTGCACGCCGAACGTCAGCAATCCCAGCAGGAACGCCACCACAGCACCTGCGACGGCGGTGACCAGCACGGTGCGCATCATCGGACCCCTTAGTTCATCAGGCGTTGAATTTAACGGGAACGCTACGCCCCCTCCGTCACGGAAGTCAACGCGTGATGAATTGAACCGCTGTCAGACCCACCAGGTACCGTTTGCCCGTGACTTACCCAGGTGGCGGCGGACAGGGCGGCTGGAACGACCAGCAGGGCTGGGGCCAGCAGCAGGGTGACCCCCAGAGCGGTGGCTACCAGACCGGCGGGTACCCGCAGACCGGCGGTTTCCCGGACCAGGGCCAGTTCCCGCAGCAGGGCTACGGCGGGTACGGCGGCCTCGGCGTGTACGGCGGCTTCGACAACGAGCCGCCGAAGAAGAGCAAGCAGACCCTCTGGCTGGTGCTCGGCACCGTGGTCCTGGTGCTGCTCGTCGGCGGCGGCCTCACCTGGTTCCTGCTCTCGCGCTCGGGCAACACGGCGACGAACGACCCGTCTCCGCCGCCCAGCACCTCCGCCCAGCCGACCGACGCCGCCTGCCCGAAGACCGAGGGCCAGCAGTGCGTCGAGACGGCGCTCGGCTTCAACTACGAGGTCCCGAAGAGCTGGGACATCATCGCCGACGTCAAGATCCCGGTGGAGGCCATCGCGGGCATCTCGCTGTCCGGCATCACCACCTACGGCGACTACACCTGCGAGGGCAAGCCGTTCACCAAGGGCACCAACGGCGGCACGCTGCTCCCGAAAAGCGACATCAACACCGCGGCCACCGACTTCACCAAGGCCCTCGCCGCGCAGTACTACTCGTCGGGCGGCGACCCGAAGGTCACCACGACGCAGCCGAAGCCGGTGAAGATCCAGCACACCCAGAAGGACGGCAAGAAGGTCACCATCGAAGGCGTGCAGGTGGACGCCATCGTCACGCAGACCGGCAACAAGTGCCTGGCGAGCAAGGGCATGGTCAAGGTCGTGGTGCTCAACGGCAGCAGCAAGCTGCACGTGCTGGCCGTCAACGGCGACCTGGAGGGAGGCGGTGGCGGCACCACCCCGCCGCTGCCCAAGGAGTCCGACCTGCAGAAGATGGTCGAGTCCCTGGTGCCGACCTCGTAGGACCTACCGCGCGCCGCCGTCCGATGTGGACGGCGGCAGGCAACGAGTCCACTCCCCCGCGGACAGGCCGACCGCTGAAACGCCGAACGCCGGGCCGCGCGCCCACTTCCAGCGCACCACCCGGCGTTCAGTTACCTGTTCTAGCCGGCGACGACCCGCACCAGGTGCTCGACGGCCTCGGCGACCGGCACCTCGACGCGCTCGCCGGAGCGGCGGTCCTTGACCTCGACGGTGCCGTCCTTCAGACCGCGGCCGATCACCAGGATCGTCGGGATGCCCACGAGTTCGGCGTCCGCGAACTTCACGCCGGGGCTCGCCTTGCGGTCGTCCAGCAGGACCTTGAGGCCCTTGGCGCTGAGCTGCTTCGCGAAGTCCTCGCCGGCGCCCATGAGCGTCTCGTCCTTGCCGGCGACCACGACGTGGACGTCGGCGGGCGCGACGTTGCGGGGCCAGATCAGGCCGCGGTCGTCGTGCGACTGCTCCGCGATGACCGCGACGAGACGCGAGACGCCGACGCCGTACGAGCCCATGGTGATGCGGACGGGCTTGGAGTCCGAGCCGAGGGCGTCGAGCGAGAACGCGTCCGCGTACTTGCGGCCGAGCTGGAAGATGTGGCCGATCTCGATGCCGCGCGCGGCGACCAGCACGCCCTTGCCGTCCGGGGAGGCGTCGCCCTCGCGGACCTCGGCGACGTCGATGACGCCGTCGGGGGTGAAGTCGCGGCCCGCCACCAGGTCGACGACGTGGTGGTCGGCCTTGTCCGCGCCGGTGACCCACGCGGTGCCCTTGACGACGCGGGGGTCGGCGAGGAACCGGATGCCGTTGGCCTGGATGGCGCCCGGACCGATGTAACCCTTGACCAGGAACGAGTTCTTGGCGAAGTCGGCCGCTTCCAGCATCGCGACCTCAGCCGGTTCGAACGCTGCCTCGAGGCGCTTGAAGTCGACCTCGCGGTCACCGGGGACGGCCACCGCGAGCAGCTCCCAGTCCTTGCCGGGGTGCTTGACCTTCACCAGGACGTTCTTCAGCGTGTCGGCCGCGGTGAACTTGCGGTCGGTGTTGGCGTTGAGGAAGTCCACCAGAGTCTCGATGGTGGGCGTGTTCGGCGTGTGGTGCACCTGCGCGGCGGGCTTGTCGTCGATCGACTGCTCGGCGGGCACGGGCGTGACGACGGCCTCGACGTTCGCCGCGTAACCGGACTCGGTGCTGCGCACGAACGTGTCCTCGCCCGTCTCGGCGACGGCGAGGAACTCCTCGGACGCCGAGCCGCCCATCGCGCCGGACGTGGCGGAGACGATCACGTACTCCAGGCCGAGCCGGTCGAAGATGCGGATGTAGGCGTCGCGGTGGTTCTGGTACGACTGGCTCAGGCCCTCGTCGGTGAGGTCGAACGAGTACGAGTCCTTCATCAGGAACTCGCGGCCGCGCAGGATGCCCGCACGGGGACGCGCCTCGTCGCGGTACTTGGTCTGGATCTGGTACAGCGTGACCGGGTAGTCCTTGTAGGAGCTGTACTCGCCCTTGACGGTGAGGGTGAACATCTCCTCGTGCGTGGGGCCGAGGAGGTAGTCGGCGCCCTTGCGGTCCTTGAGGCGGAACAGGTTGGGGCCGTACTCCTCCCACCGGTTCGTCGCCTCGTAGGGCTCCTTGGGCAGCAGCGCGGGGAACTGGATCTCCTGCGCGCCGAAGGCGTCCATCTCCTCGCGGACGATGGCCTCGATGTTGCGCAGGACCTTGAGGCCCAGCGGCAGCCAGGTGTACCCGCCCGGCGCGACGCGGCGGACGTAGCCGGCGCGCACCAGCAGCTTGTGGCTGGGCACTTCGGCGTCCGCCGGATCCTCGCGAAGGGTGCGCAGGAACAGCGACGACATCCTGGTGATCACGGTGGGTACTCCTCGTTCACGGGCAGTTGTAGCAGCGTACTGGTTGGATGTTTCCCGAAATCGCGCGCGGTGCTCCGGTGTGGCTTTGACCTGCGGCGACCGGAATTGTCAGACCCCCTGAGTAGCGTCCGTTCCATGCCGCTGACCATTGAGATGATCACGATCGACACGGGCGACGCACGCAAGCTCGCCGAGTTCTGGACGGCCGCTCTGGGCACCAAGATCCAGAACGACTGGGGTGAGTTCATCGTGCTCGCGCCGAACACCGCGTCCGGTCCGGCGCTCGGCATCCAGCAGGTGCCGAACGCGACGCCGGGCAAGAACAGAGTCCACTTCGACTCGCACGTGCCGGATCGCCTGGCAGAGGTGGCCCGCCTGGTCGAGCTCGGCGCCACGGAGGTCGGGGTGCACAGCGTCCCCGGTCTCGTGTGGTCGGTGCTCGCCGACCCGGACGGCAACCAGTTCTGCGTCGGCCAGGCGGGCGAGGAGCTCTAAAGCTCTTCCGGCCGCCCGTAGTCGATCCAGGTCCGCGCCACCTCGAACCCGGCGCGCTCGTACACGCCGAGCGCACTGGTCGAGTTGGCCGAGTCCACGGAGAGTCCCGCGCGGTGGTGGCCCTTCGCCCTGCCCTGAGCCAGCGTCCAGCTCAGCAGGGCGGAGGCCACGCCACGCCCGCGGTGCTCCTCCAGGGTGCCGACGTCACCGATCCACAGCTCGCGGACACCGGTCATCTCCTCGACGACCGGGTAGTGCCGCGCGAGCACGAACCCGGCCACCGCGTCGTCCGAGAGCGCCAGGAAGGAGGATTCCGGAACGAACCGCTTGTTGTCGGTGAACGACGCCGCCCATTCCTCGGGGCTGCGCTCGACCGATCCCCAGTGCTGCGCGAACGCCGCGTTGCAGACCAGGCGGACCTCTTCGTCACGGGCCGCGGAGAACGGCACGATCTCGTAGCCGGGCGGGATCGGGACCTGGGCGAGTGTCTCGCCCAGTGCCACCTCCAGCTCGTAGAAGTGGCGGTCCGCGCCGAACCCGAGTTTCTCGGCCAGCGCTATGTGCCCTTCGGACCGGCTCTCGACCATGGTGCACACGGCGAGCGGCAGGTCCGGGTGCCGTGCGACGTGGAGGTCGCGCGCGAGTTCGGCGAGGCGGGGCAGGAGCTGCAGCCCGATGCCCGCACGCCGGTACTCGGGGTGCACCATCCCGTCGAGCCGGACGCGATGTGTGCCAACGGGGTTGTCGCGCAACACGACCAGCCCGTAAGCCGCGAGCCGTCCGTCCGCGAACACGGCCAGCGACCCACCTGGCAGGTCGGCCTGGCCGAACGACTGGGCGAAGTCCTCTTCGGACATCAGTTCGCCGGTGTCGTCGACCGCCTCGGCCGTGTTGTAGAGCGCGGCCACCGCCGGGATGTCCGCTGTCGTGAGCGGGCGCCACACGAGTTCCACGCCGACTGACGCTACGGAAGGGAGATAGCCCCAACAACCGAATAACGCGTTGCCCGAGCCGTGCCACCAGAGCCATCCTGCGAGCGATGACATCTCCGGAGATCGCACCGCTGCATGAGGACCTGACGTTCCACGGACCCCTGTCCGAGGAACGAGCCGCCCGCCTCATCCGCTCGCTCATGCCACTGGACGACGCCCACGTGCTCGACCTCGGCTGCGGCTGGGCGGAGTTCCTCCTGCGCACCCTGGAAGCCGCCCCCACGGCCACCGGCACCGGCGTGGACAGGAACGCGACGGACATCGCGTGCGCCCAAGCCAACGCCGACGCCCGAGGCCTGAGCGGCCGCGTCAGCCTCCAGGTGGCCGACGTCGCCGAGTGGCACCCGGCCAGGCCGGCCGACGTGGTCATCGTCAACGGCGCCAGCCAGGTGTGGGGCGGAGACCCGTTGCAGCACACGGCGAACGCGCTCACCGAGGCCAGGAAGCTGCTCGCTCCGCGCGGCCGGCTCCTGCTCGGCGAGGGCTTCTGGGAACGCGAACCCACCGAGGCCCAACTGGCCGCGATGCCGGTTCCGCGAGACCAGTACGGCTCGCTGGCCGACCTCGTTGACCTGGCCCACCGCCACGGCTACCGCATGCTCGCCGTCGAACAGGCGAGCCTCGACGAGTGGGACGTGTTCGAGAACGGCCACGGCCTCGCCTGGGAACGCTGGCTGCGCGACAACCCCGGCTCCGAGCACGTCGCGGAGATCAGGGCCAAGGCCGACAACGCCCGCCACTACCGCCTGCGCGGATGGCGCGAAACGATGGGCTTGGCCTACCTGACGTTGCAGGCACCCTAGGGATTGCGGTCAGAGCGACGCTGGCGTTGCACGACACAACAGCTTCGGCTGGTGCGCCTCAACGCACGCGCCGCAGACCGATGTCGGTCTGCGGCACGCTCCACCGACACGGGGCAGGGTCAGTGCGCCGGAATTCCCGGCTCACAGGCCTTTCGGTGTGGCCCGCCGCGGTACCCACGCCCCCGGAGGCACGCGGTGCAGCGCCGAGTTCTTCCCTGCCGCTCCGACGACCACGCAGGTCCAGCGGTTTTCGGCCGCTGCCCTACCCTTTGACCCGTGCTGGTGCTGCTTCCCCCGTCGGAGACCAAGGCGATCGGCGGCGAGGGCGCGCCGCTCGACCTCGACGCGCTGTCGTTCCCCGAGCTCAACCCCGTGCGCGACAAGCTGGTGTCCGCGCTGGCCGATCTCGCGAAGGACGTCCCGGCGAGTCTCAAGGCGCTCGACATCTCCGAACGCCAGGTCGACGAGGTGCACCGCAACGCGTCGCTGCGCACGTCCGAGACCACACCCGCGCTGCTGCGCTACACCGGCGTGCTCTACGACAACCTGGACTTCCCGTCGCTCAGGAAGGCCGAGAAAGAACGCGCCTACGAGCGGCTTGCGGTCGCTTCGGCGCTGTTCGGGGCGGTTCGCGGCGGCGACCCGGTGCCGGCGTACCGGTTGTCCGGCGGCAGCACGCTCCCGTCGTGCGGCAGCCTGCGCACGGTGTGGAAGTCCGTGCTGGAGCCGGTGTTCGAGGAGGCCGACGAGTTCGTCGTCGACCTGCGTTCCGGCGCGTACTCGAGCCTCGCGCGGATCCCGCACGCCGTCGTCGTCCGGGTGGTCACGAGCGAGGGCAAGATCGTCAGCCACTTCAACAAGGCGCACAAGGGTCTGCTCGCGCGGGCAATCGCGAAGTCCAGCGCGGAGCCCGCGGACCTGAAAGGCCTGGTAAAGCTCGCGCGGAAGGCCGGGCTCACGATGGTGCCGACCGGCGCGAAGACCGCGGACCTGATCACCGGTTAATTCGGTTGCGCGCACCGAACGCGTGCGGCAGGCTTCTCCCCGAAGCGTGACAACGGAGCTGGATCGAGGAGGTGCGAAATGTCAGAGCCTGTCTTTGGGCGTGGCACCGCACTCGCGACCCGTCCAGCCGTCCCTCGCGCCTGATCAGCATCGTTTGATCGCAGAGCGCCAGTGGGGCGGTCACCTTCATCACCTGGGAGACCCCACCGTGCGCGAGCACGTTTTCGAACGCTACGAATCTGCTTTCGATGGCGCCGCCGACACCATGCGGCGCAAGGGAAAGCGCACCAACCGCAAGGCCGACGACGCGGAACCCACGCGTCGCGGCCGAATGACCGAAGAAGAGAAGCTGCGCGTCGCACGAGTGCGCGAGGACCAGCTCAGTTCGGCGGACACCCCCGAGGACGGCGACCGCTGGTCCACGTGGGGCGATGCCGATCAGGGTCCGAAACCGCACCCGGACTGGCTCATCACCGAACTGGCCGCGGTCGACCGCGAGCTGGGCATCGTGAAGACCGGCAAGGAGGCGGACGTCTTCCTGCTGGAACGCGCGATGGGCGACAGGTCGTGCCTGCTCGCCGCCAAGCGCTACCGCAGCAACGACCACCGGATGTTCCACCGCGACGCGGGGTACCTCGAGGGTCGTCGCATGAAGAAGTCCCGTGAGACGCGGGCGATCGCGAACCGCACCGCGTTCGGGCGCAACCTGATCGCGGAACAGTGGACGGTCGCGGAGTTCGCCGCGCTCTCCAAGCTGTGGCAGATCGGCGCTCCGGTGCCGTATCCGGTGCAGCGCAGCGGCACCGAGCTGCTGCTGGAGTTCATCGGGGACGCCGAGGGCAACGCGGCACCGCGGCTCGCGCAGACCCGTCCCGACGAGGACGAACTGCTCGACCTGTGGCGCCAGCTGGTCGCCACGCTGATGACGCTCGCCGAGGCGGGCATCACGCACGGCGACCTCTCGGCGTACAACCTGATGGTGCACGACGGCAGGCTGGTCGTGATCGACCTGCCGCAGGTGGTCGACCTCGTCGCGAACCCCCGCGGTATCGAGTTCCTCGACCGCGACGTCCGCAACATCTGCGGCTGGTTCGCCTCGCGCGGCCTGCCGCCGGAGATCGGCGACCCGTCCGCGCTGGTGGCGACGCTGCTGGACGTGGCGGGCATGGGGTGACCCATCGTCGCGCGCGCCCGGTGGTGTCCAACGACACTGCCGGGCGCGCGAGGCGTCGCCATTGATCAGCTAGACTGTGCTGTACACCGATGAAGGCCTGACGGCCGTTGACCGGTGTTTCCACCCACTCATCAGCGGCGTGACCATCACGCCGGGCCCGTCCTTGTGATCGGCACCGCGGTAGCTCGCGGGGCAGCCTCGAGACGTGCCATGTCCCGGAGGTTTGTTTTGCCATCAATGTCCGAAGGCCGTTCCGAGCATGGGCAAAGCCGCAGGTCACCGCGGCGCCGCTCGGGTCGCCAGGGCAATTCCTCGCGTCCGCAGCAGCGGGTCGAGGAACCGATCGTCGCCGAGCCGTTCGAGAGCACGCTGCCGGAAGGCCCGTTGCCCTCGTTCGCTGAACTCGGCCTTGCCGACGCGCTCATCAAGTCGCTCGTCGCCAACGAAATCACCGAGCCGTTCCCGATCCAGGCGGCCACCCTTCCCGACGCCATGGCCGGCCGCGACATCCTCGGCCGAGGCCAGACCGGCTCCGGCAAGACGCTGGCGTTCGGCCTCGCGATGCTGACCCGCCTCGCGAAGGGCCGCTCGGTGCCTCACAAGCCGCGTGGCCTGATCCTCGTTCCGACCCGCGAGCTCGCGATGCAGGTGGAGACGGCGCTCATGCCGCACGCCCGCTCGCTGGGCCTGTGGTGCCGCGTCGTCGTCGGCGGCACGTCGTTCCCGCGCCAGATCGAACACCTGCGCCGCGGCGTCGACCTGCTGATCGCCACGCCGGGCCGCCTGTCCGACCACGTCCGCCAGGGCACGTGCGACCTCGGCTCCGTCGAGATCACCGCGCTGGACGAGGCCGACCAGATGGCCGACATGGGCTTCATGCCCCAGGTCCGGGCGATCCTCGACCTGACCCCGCAGGACGGCCAGCGGCTGCTGTTCTCCGCGACGCTCGACGGCGACGTGGACAAGCTGGTCCGCCAGTACCTGCACTCCCCGGTGACGCACTCGGTGGCCCCGGCCACCGCGAGCGTCACGACGATGGAGCACCACCTGCTGCTCGTGTCCGCCGAGGACAAGCAGAACGTGGTGACCGAGGTGGCCGCGCGCGAGGGCCGCACGATCATGTTCGTGCGCACCAAGCACCACGTCGACCGCCTGGCCAAGAAGCTCCGCTCGGTCGGCGTCCACGCCGGCGCACTGCACGGCGGCAAGGCCCAGAGCGCACGCACCCGCGTGCTCGGCGAGTTCCGCGAGGGCACCACCCCCGTGCTGATCGCCACCGACGTAGCCGCCCGCGGCATCCACGTCGACGACGTGTCACTGGTCGTGCACGTCGACCCGCCGGCCGACCCGAAGGACTACCTGCACCGCGCCGGCCGCACGGCCCGCGCCGGTCAGTCCGGCACGGTCGTCACGCTGGTCACGCACGACCAGCGCCGCGCAGTCCAGGGCATGGCCGCACGTGCGGGCATCCGTCCGGAGAGCACGAAGGTGCGCCCCGGCGACGACGATCTGGCCCGCATCACCGGCGCCCGCACGCCGTCCGGCGAGCCGATCATCGAACGCGAGAAGCCGGCCCGCCGCAGCGGTGGCTCCGGCCGACGCTTCGGCGCTCCGGCCGCCGGTGGCGCCACCCGCGGTGGCTCCGGCCGCCGCACCGAGGGCGGCGAGTTCCGCAGTGGACCGCGCCGTTCGGAGCGGACCGAGGGTGGTCGCGCGTTCGGGCGAACCGAGCGCGGCACGGGTCGTCCGCGCCGGGCAGCGCCGCAGCACTGAGCTTGATCTGATCAACGGTTGAGGCCGCTTCCCTTGGGGAGGCGGCCTTTGCCGTGCGCGAGGGCGAGTCGCCTGCGACGTGAGTGGTGCCTGCGCGGCTGCCTTCCGCATTGGGGGCGGCTTCAACTGTCCACGAGACCGAAATCGGCCACGGACAAGCGATCGGCAACGACTGCCTCGATCTACTACGAAGATCGCCCGCATTAGGCGGCTTCAACCATCCACGAGACCGATGTCGCCCGCACACAGGTGATCGGCAACAGCTGCCTCGATCTACGGCCAAGGTC
>NZ_FNET01000035.1 GCF_900100275.1 Lentzea albidocapillata subsp. violacea | reverse complement strand
TCGCAGGTGCTGGCGCAGCGGTGCAGGATCGTGCTGGCGTGTGCGGATGGTGTGCCGGGCACGCGGATCGCCGAGGATCTGCGGGTGCATCCGGCGACGGTGACGAAGTGGCGCAGGCGGTTTCTGCGGGATCGGCTGGACGGCCTGGTCGATGAACAACGGCCGGGCCGGCCGCCGTCGATCACGGTCGATCAGGTCGAAGAGGTGATCGTGGCGACGCTGGAGGAGGTCCCGCGGGGCGCCACGCACTGGTCTCGGACGTCGATGGCGGAGCGCACCGGGTTGAGTAAGTCGACCGTCGGGCGGATCTGGCGCGATTTCGGTCTCAAGCCTCATCGTGCCGAGACGTTCAAGTTCTCCACTGATCCGTTGTTCGTGGAGAAGGTCGTGGATGTTGTTGGCCTGTATCACAATCCGCCCGAGCGGGCGGTGGTGCTGTGCGTGGACGAGAAGTCTCAGATGCAGGCGCTGGACCGCTCGCAGCCGGTGCTGCCGATGATGCCGGGTATGCCCGAGCGGCGCACGCACGACTACGTCCGCAACGGCATCACCAGCCTGTTCGCCGCGTTCAATGTCGCTGACGGCACGGTGATCGGCGAGTTGCACCGCCAGCACCGTGCCGCGGAGTTCCGCAAGTTCCTGATCACGATCGACAAGACCGTGCCCGCCGGGCTGGACGTGCATCTGGTCTGCGACAACTACGGCACGCACAAGACCGCGGCGATCAAGGCCTGGCTGGCGAAGCATCCGCGGTTCCACATGCACTTCACCCCGACCGGATCCTCGTGGATCAACCAGGTCGAACGCTGGTTCGGGTTCCTGGCCGAGCAGAAGATCAAACGCGGCGCCCACAAGAGCGTGCAAGCACTCGAGAAGGACGTCCGGGCTGGATCGCGGACTGGAACACCCATTCCCGGCCGTTCCTCTGGACCAAGACCGCCGAAGAGATCCTCGAGTCACTCGCACGCTTTTGCAGGCGAATTTCCGGCGCAGCACACTAGTCGCGTGGCGCAGAACGTTGCCGAGCGAATTCGCGACCGGACAACTTCAGTTCCATCAGGTAGGCGTCCTCAGCGCAGTGCTGTGCCCGGTACAGCTCAGCTGCCTCCTGCCACGCCGCGCGTGCCTCGTCGGACCTGCCGAGTGCCATGAGCGGGTCGCCGAGCTTGGCGAGGCTGTTGGCTGTCTCGAGGATGCCGCTCGTCGACCGCAGCAGGGTGGCGGCCCGGCGCAGTTTGTCGGCGGCTCCCAGGTGGTCACCTGACCGGTGCGCGATCCAGCCGAGGCTGTCCAACGTGTTGGCCTCGCCGTAGAGGTCCCCCAACTCCTCGAACATGGTGATCGCGGCCTCGCAGTGCTCACGAGCGGTGTCGAGGTCGCCGGTCAGTGCGGCGAACCAGCCGACGTTGTTTGCAGCGCCTGCTGTCCACGCCGGCACGCCCACCAGCCGGAACAGCTCGAGCGACTTGACCGAGTGCGCCAGCGCCCGCTCATCGTCTCCGCGCAGCGCGGCGGCCCGTGCGGAGACACGATGGACGTGCGCCTGCTGCAACGAATCCTGCAGCTCTTCGGCCAGTTCGAGCGCGTGGCTCAGGTACCGGTCGGTGTCCTCGCGCAGACCTAGGTCCGCGCACACGTTGCCGAGCGTCCAGACGAACACCACCGGGAGCGCGGGATCGGCCAGTTGCTCGACGGACTCCGTCGCGGCCAGCAGCACGGCGTGGCGGTCCCAGATCGGTGACCGCCGGGCCAGGAGGGTCTGCAGTGACCACGTCAGGCCCCACCCGAGGAGGTGCCAGCCCCGCGTGGTCGCGATGTGGTGCGCGGCCAGCAGGTTCGCGTGTTCGGTGCGGAACCACGTGATCGCCTCCTCCACACTGGACAGTCGTGACGACTCTGCCGGGAAGAGGTCCAACGCGTGCGACGGATCGATGAGGCGATCGGCCTCGATCGCGGTCCGCGTGTAGTGGTCGACGACTCGGCGCAACGCCTCCAGGCGTGTTTCCTCGTCAATCTCGTGCACAGCTGCGTGGCCACGGATGAGGTCGTGCATGCGGTAGCGGCCCCGCGCGTCCTGAGTGAGCAGCGACAGTGTTTCCAGACGGTTCAGCACGGCACGTGCCGCCGCCGCGGTGAGCCCGAACAGGTCCGCCGCCGCAGCCAGTCCGATGTCCGATCCCGGCGCGACGCCGAGCAACACGAAGGCTTGCACCTGTTCGGGCGTCAGACAGCGCAGTGACCACGACAGCACAGCGGTCAGGCACGCCTCGGACTCGTCGCCGTCCAGCGCGACCGGACCGAGCTCACACAGGTCCTCGGTGAAGCGGGCCAACGGCATCTCGGGATGAGCCAGCGCATCCCCGGCGACGATGCTGAGCGCCAGTGGAAAGCCGTCGCACCGAACGATGAGCTCGTCGACCGCCGCCGGATCGGCCGCGATCCGAGCCGAGCCGAGCCGGTCGGTGAGCAACGCGCGGGATTCTCGAGGCGGCAGCCTGTCCAGTGCGATGTGCCGGGCGCCGTGCCCGGCGATCAGGCCAGGTAGCCGTCTGCGGCTGGTCACGACGACCGTGCAACTCTCACCGCCCGGCAGCAACGGCACGACCTGAGCGGTGTCGGCGGCGTTGTCCAGCACCAGCAGCATCTGCCGGTCCACCACCAGGCTGCGGAACAGCGCGGTCTGTGCGTGCAGGTCCGCCGGGCACCGGTCCACGCCCAGCGCGTGGAGGAACCCGCGCAATGCGATCTTGGGTGGCATGGGCGCCGCCTCAGGGGCGAACCCGCGCAGGTCGACGAACAACTGCCCGTCCGGGAAGCATGCCGCGTTGCGATGCGCCCAATGCAACGCCAGCCACGTCTTGCCGATGCCACCAGGCCCTGCGATCGCGAAGATCCGGGGCTGATCGCCGAGCCGCTCCAGGGCATCGTGCCTGCCGACGAACGACGCCGGTACCCCTGGCAGTTGCCGAGGCACCACAACGGGCTCAGGAACCACCTGCCCCGCCCCGGCGAGCACCTCCCTGTGCACCTCCTGCAACACCGCACCCGGTTCGGTGCCGTGCTCCTCGACCAGCCGATCCCGGATCACGAGGTAGTACGCCAACGCGTCCGCCGCCCGCCCGGCCGCGGCCAGCGCGCGCATGTACTGGCCCGCAATGCGTTCGTCCAGCGGGTGCGCCTCGGCGCGGTCGGACAACACGGCGAGCAGCCCGTCCGTTTGCCCGGTGCGCAGCCGTGCGTCGACCAGGTCTTGTTCCGCGGCAAGGCGTTCCAGGTGCAGCCGATCGCGTTCCGCCTGCGCCCACTCCCCCGGCAGCCCGGTCAGCGCATCGCCACGCCACAACGCGAGCGCCTCGGTCAGCAGCTCCGTTCGTTCGGCATCCGTGCTTTGCCTGGCACGGACACACAGTTCGCGGAACCGGCGCAGGTCCGTGTCCGCCTCTGCCAGCACATACCCGCCCGGCCTGCGCACGATCTGCTCGGCCGCGAGCATCTTCCTGAGCCGGGAAACGTAGCTGTACAACGTTTTCTGTGCCCGCGCCGGTACCTCCGACGCCCAGATCCGGTTCATCAGCCGGTCGTCCGGCACCACCCGGCCCGCGTCCACCGCCAGCGCCGCGAGCACGCATCGCTGCCGCCCGTGCCCCAGTTCCGCCTGCCGCCCATCGATCTGAACGGTCACCTCGCCGAGCAGGTTGACCACCGTCATGCGTCCCTCCCCCAGGAGCCAAGGATCTTACTGACCTGGGGATTGCAGAACCGCTCAACATCCGCACATCCCGGTGACGCCACTCTGACGGAGCAATCAACCGCTTGGGGAGGCAGTTTTGATGGCTAGCAAAGCAGTCAGAGCACTGCTCGTCGCGTTCGCGGCGCTGGTGCTGACGGCGGGGGCGGTCATGCCCGCGATGGCTCAGGAGTCACCTGAGCTCATCATCAAGAACACGGGCGAGGTTTCGGCACAAGCCCGCCACTTCAACGAGGTCGAGACCCCGCAGACGCTTTACCAGTGCCCTGCGCTTTTCTGCAACAAGGGTGAGGTGCTGCCAGGCCAGGCACTCGGCGAGATCTGCATCATGGACGCTGAGGGATATGGTTGGGCGCTCGTGTACAACCGGGCCAACGGGCACACCGGCTTCGTCAACAGGCTCCGGCTGAAGCACCCGGACCCGCAGATCCAGTGCAAGGACGTCGGTCAGTACGGGTACGTCGTACAGGACGCAACCCTGTACCAGTGCCCTGCGACCCACTGCAACAAGGGCGTCGCGGAAGCCTACGACCATCTCCGCGTGGAGTGCTACATCGATGTCAACGACGGTTGGTACTGGATCTGGGTGTACAACGCCTCCAACCACCACGAGGGACTTCTCCGCGAGCCGACGAACCACGGTCTGGAGAGGTGCTGAACTGACGTTCTAGTCGGTGATCCGGGCGCGGATGTCTTTCCAGCGCCTGGATCACTGCGGCGCGTTCCAGCACACTTCCAACCTCCTTCCAATGATCGTGGACTGCACTGCGGGGAGTCATCGCGTGCTCGGGCAACTCGCCGCCGATCGCGGCATGCCGTTCGTCTGTGCCCAGCCGATGCTGAGTTCCTGGGCGCGACGCGCGGAGGACTTGACGGTGGACAAGACCGACGAGAAGGACGCGGTGCTCATCGCCCGGCTGACCGCGCAGCTGCGCTGCTCCGTGCCCGAACCCGTGGACGAGACCTGGGGACGGCTGCGGCATCTCGGCGCCCGCCGCGAGCAGCTGATCGTGGCAGTGACCGGCCACGTGCAGCAGATCCGGTCGCTGCTGGCTCGAACGGGAGACGGCGCGTCTGACGGCAACCCCGCCGCCAGCGCCGTAACCGTCCCGGGTGCACCTCGGTGAACCCCACTTCCCTCGTCCTCGCTGTGGGTCCGCCGCATCTGGGTGGGTGCGGGGGCCTCGCTTACGTCAGCCAATCCGGACGAACAGGTTGCCTGTCCTGGCCATGACCTCTCCCGAGCTGTACGCGCCCACCGTCACCGTGAACCGGTCCTGGGTGGCCCCGCCGTTCCCCTCGTCAACGATCTTGCCGCGCACGACCGCCGGCTGACCATTCAGCACACCAGCCGCCTGGTAGATCGCCGTGTTGCCGACCACCACGAGCCACTGCGGCTTGTCACTCGTGAACCGGCTCGTCCCCACGTCCATGCGGACGTAGCCGACCGGGGTCGTGTCCCGGTAAACGATCGACGTCGTCAGCCGCACCGTCGCGCCTGCCGTGTCAGTGCCGCGTTCGGTGCCGGACACCGCGCCGTCCGGGTTGAACAGCACTAGCTCGCCGGTCACGCCAGGGCCGGTGAGGTAGTCGCCGCTGACAGCGACCGCCAGAGACCACACATCAACCGGGGCGCCCAGCGGGACGACCGCGTTGCCGCCCGCGTCGAATGTCGTCGAGTAGGTCTGCGGTGCGGCCGTCAGGGTCGGGGTCAGGGTGATGCTCGCGCCCGCCCTGGTGAGGTCGGCGGGGTAGCCGTCCTGCTCATCCAGGGCCTTGAGCACGAGCGTGCCCGAGGCGGGCTGGACCATCGGGCTGGTCACTCTCACCGTGAGGTTCTCCGGCTCGACGGTGACAGACCCGAAGGTGCCAGTCGCCGCGTGCAGGCCGTCCTCGGCGACCGCGACCCGCACCTCGTAGCTTCCGGGCGCGACCGTGGCGAGCCACTGGGCGCTGGCGATGCCGTCAGCCCCGGTGGTCGCGGTGAAGACCTGGTCGGACACCGTGAACGTGACGGTCTTGCCGCTCAGCGGGGCACCGGTCGACCGATCCGTCACCACCGCGGAGAGCGTGGCCGGGTCGGAGTGGTCAACCGAGAAGTCACCCACGTAGGAGACGCTGGCCCGCCGCTTCACGACGTCGACCAGGAAGTCGTAGTCGGTGCGGATGGAGCCGTCCGAGGTGCTCTGCCCCCGCACGAACATGCGGTGGTGGTGCACGCCCGTGTTCTGCGGAACCGTGATCCGCAGGGTGACCGTGGCCCGCTGCCCTGCGGTGAGCGTCATCCGCTGCGTGGTCGCCGTCCAGCCGGTGGGCAACAGCGCGCTGAAGTCGAAGGTGTCGGTGGCCTCGCCGGTGTTCATCACCGCGATGGGCAGGTCGAACGAGTCGCCGAGGGCCACGCTGGGCCGCGGGGCGTTGCCCTGGGCGGTGGCCGGGTCGACCAGGATGCCCGGGCCCACCACGTCGAAGTACACCTGCTGCCACTCCGAGTTCCCCGGGTCGTTGAAGAACGGGCGCCCGATGGCCCGGACCGCGACCTTCGCCGGGCTGTTGTCCGCCCACGGGTAGGCCATCTCCCGCCCAGAGGTCCTCGAGTCAGTCGGGTCCCACGCGTCGGTGTCGGTGCCGCCGGAACAGACCGCGGTGTCGGGGTCGGGGCCGTCCTCGTCGGTGCGGCCATCGCCGTCGCTGTCGCCGCCGCCGGGCGGGTCCTCGTTGGTCTGCCCGTCGTTGTCGTTGTCGAGCTGGCCGTCTGGACCGTCCTCGTCGGTGCGGCCATCGCTGTCGCTGTCGCCGCCGCCCGGCGGATCCTCGTTGGCCATGCCGTCGACGTCCTCGTCGACGCAGCCCGGCGCGCGCGTGCCGTCCGGCCGCATCAGCTCGACGCCGCGGATGTGCTCGAAGCCGCTGCGCACATTGCGCTCATCGATGCGCCAGATGACCACACCGGTGTCCGGCACGCTCTGGTTGTAGGTGTTCGCGCGCGGGGTCCGCGCCTCCACGAGGAAGTAGTCCTCGGTGCCGCGGCCCGGGTCGTAGAGCAGGTAGCTCTGGCGGATCCGGCTGTCGTTGGAGATGACGACGTACCCGTCCCGGGTGACGATCTGCGGCTTCTCGGTCCCGATGTGCATCTTGTGCCACGGGTTCGGCTCGAACCAGACCTCCCCGCTGGTGCAGGTCGGCCCGGCGATGTCCCAGGAGCCGACGCCGTAGCCGTAGTGGTCGAACAGGTCGTAGGTCTGGTGCGCCAGCTCGTGGGCGAAGGTGATCACGTTGGTCGCGGTGCCGCCGTCGCCGGTGCGGAACCCGATCGTCTTGCCGTCGAGCTTGTTGCCCGCCGCCACCTCGCGCGCCTGCCCGCAGTTGTCGGTCCCGGGACGGGAGGTGAAGATGGTGGCCACGGACAGCTCGGTGTCCTCGACGGTGCCGTCCTTGTCCCGGTCATAGCGGGCGAAGTCGATGAACTGGTCGGCGAGGTCCATCATCTTGCGCCGCCGCTGCGCCGGGTCCAGCGCCAGCGCGTCGGCGGACTTGCCGAGGTCGACGGTGATGACGCCGTTGTCGGCGATGCCGGAGGACTCGACGACCGGCACCAGCACAGTGAAACCGTGGGTGAGGTAGTAGTCGGCGACCGTGCCGAACTCGAAGATCGAGAAGAACTTGTCCTCGATCACGGTCTCAGTCACGTTCGTCAGGTCAGTGAACGTGCCGTAGACGACGAGCAACGGGGTCAGCCCCTCCGTCCTCGGCTTGAACAGCGGCGCGTGCGGCGTCGACGTGTGGCTGAAGTCGGGCAGGGGGAACGGATACGGCGAAGGCGCCGCCTGCGCGGGCGCCGCGACGGCCGTCGTCAACCCCGCCGCCAACGCCACCGCCGCCGTCGTCGCCCACAAACGACGTCCGTGCTCACCCATGGGAACCACCCGCTCACCGCCTGGGCACCCGGCAGCGGACCCACCGGATGTGACGCCCATCTCAGTATTCGCGCCCATGACGAGCACCGTTACGCGATCGCGGGAGGTTCAGCGACCTCGACATCACGTGCGAGCAGGTTGTGCAGGCTCTTGTCGTGTTGCATCCGAACGGCGCTCCCGAGGTGAAGCTCAACGAGCAAGCGGAGCTTGTCATCTGTTGGAGAGAATCTCGGGCCTTGTTGTCGAATCCGGCGTCGCGCGATCGACGTGCAGGTGGGAGCGGCGGGTCCAGCGGCCGAGGTACCCCACCGGCGACATCGCCACCGACTGGCCAGAGAGAGGAACTCGAAGATGGGTAGGACACCACTGCGGCTGTACATGTCCATGTCGGTCGACGGGTACATCGCCGGACCGGACGACCGGCCGGGCCAGGAACTCGGCCGCAACGGAGGGCGGCTGTTCAACTGGCTCGACGACCGGATGTCCGAGGGCATCAACGGGCAGGTGTACGCCGAGGCCCTGGCAACCGGTGCCGTGATATCCGGACGTCGCACGTTCGAGCTAGCCGGTCGATGGCAAGGTGACCACCACGACGGAGTGCCGATCCACGTGCTCACACACCACATCGACCCGGACGACAAGCCCCCGGGTAGCGCGAAGTACTACACCGACGTCAACGCGTGTGCCACCGAGGCCCGAGAAGCAGCGGGAGATCGAGCCGTGATGGTCCACGGCGCGAGTGCGGCGCAGGCGTTGCTGGCAGCCGGCCAGCTCGACGAACTCGAACTGCACGTTGTTCCCGTGCTGATGGGCGACGGACGGCGACTGTTCGCGCCGACCGGACACGACCACATCGAACTGGAGCTCGTGCGCCGACTCGAAGGCCGCGACGCCACACATCTGCGTTACCGCGTAGTCCATCGAGACGGGGAACAGCCGTGACCACCGCTTGCTGACCGCAGAGACCAAGCCACTCGGCGATGCCGTCCCAGGCGCACTTGGCCGTGTGGAGCACCCGGTCATCGGCTACTTGTCTACTGGTGGCACGATCGGTGCCCGGCCAGGCCCGGTCGAGGTGTTCGGCGGGTCGCTCTCTCATCGGCTGCCCACCGCGCGGTTCGGTGTGGCTCTCACATGGCATGCCTCTCGCCGAGCACTGCGGCCGAGATGATCTTCGAGGAGGCGCGGGTTCGTCGCCCGCGTTTCAGGACGTGTGCCACTGGCCGCGCGGTTTGAAGATCGGGTCGCGGAGGCCGCCGAAGATCTCCAACCCATCCAGCACGGCGACCATCTCTTCCAGCACGAAGCTGTACTCGTCCTTGCGGAACTCCCAACCACCGGCCCGCCACACGACACGACGTCCACACCGTCACCAGCACAAACACACAGAAACCCAAACGCAGCAACAAGAAGAAGTCCAGCGACCCACGACTCCGCCGAACAGGTTGAAACTCAAGCTAGTCCGGCCACTCCCAGCGAATCCCCGCGCAGCCGGGGCCAAAGTCGAGAACCACCCCGTGTGCGGCGTGGCCGTCGTCCAAGTCGATTGCTCTGCTGCGCGCCACGCCGTCCAGCACGGAGTAGTACGTGCACTGCTTCGGCAGCGCGCGCGGGTCGAACTGGATCTCCATCAGGTTCTCCCGCACCGGGGTGCGGAAGCGCCGCTCGAAGAACGACGACGGCGCCGACGTCGGTGGGACGCGCACCTCGTGCTCGACGAGGATGGTCTCCCGTCGCTTCAGCGGCCTGCGGAAAATGAGTTCGGCGGCGACGAGACCCGCATCCGGGTCGATGGCGGTCGCACCGAGCGTGCAGTTGCGCAACGGGACAATTTCGGCGTGCGCTGGTAGGGGATGTCGACCTCGTGGATCACCACCAACCGGTCCGGGCCGTCCTCTTCGGCGCGCAGCACCTGCCTGCTCCACCGCCCCAGTTGGGCGCGATCGGAGCCCATTTGGATCCGGTCGTGCCCGCTGAGCCTGGTCAGGCGCGCGTCGCAGCTGATGTCCAGCCCGTCGATCAGCTGGTCCACCGTCTCGGCGTTCGCGAAGAACGCGCTGCCTGAGACGGTCAGCCCCGGCAGTGCGCCGCGGCCGCGTGGCCGCGGCGGGTCGAGGAGGCCGGCGAGCGCGTCCAGGGGCATCCCGACGATGTCCTCGAGGTTGCGCAGCGCGGCCAGGGATGCCGCCCGCTCGGGCTGGGTGCGTCCGGACTGCCAGTAGCTGAGCGTCGCGGTGCTCACGGGCGTGCCCATCCGTGCCAGCCGCTCCCGTAACCGCTCCAGGCTGATCCCTCGGCGTTCGATGGCGGCGCGCAACGCCTCGGGGAATGTGGCCTGCCGGTTCCTCACGGCCGCACGGTAACCCTCCTACCCTTGATAGTGGAAGGATCAACTTACGCGCGAGTAGGTGGCGGCCCGCTGGCGCGGACCGCCACCTCGGCGGCTGGGTCAGCCAGTGGTGAGGGCGGTGTCGTCGATGACGAACGAGGTCGCCAGGCTGGCGTCCTCGGTGCCGGTGAACTTGATGGTCACGTTCTTGCCGATGTAGCCCTTCAGGTCGAACGAACGCTGCGTGTAGCCGGTGTTCTCATTGATGTTGGAGTAGGTCGCCAGCGTCGCCAGCACGGATCCGTTCGAGTCGAGCACCTGCACCTTGAGCGTGTCGTAGGCGACGGCCTCGGTCTCCGCCGAGTCGATCCGCAGGTAGAACGACAGCGTCGCGGTCGTCGCGGTCGACGGGATGGAGACCGCCTGCGACAGAGTGTCGGTGTGGGTCTGGCCGTAGCCGTTGAGCCACGCCTTCCACGAGCCGCTGCGCGCGGGGTAGGTGGTGTCCGAGGTGATGACGCCGGAAGTGGCCGACCAGCTGGTGTTACCCGACTCGAAGCCCGGGTTGGCGAACAGCTGACCGCTCGGGGCCGGTGTGGAACCGAGCGCGGAGATGGTCTTCTCCGCGTCGACCAGGCCCGCGCCGCAACCGCCGGTGCAGCTGCCCGGGATCGCCCGCACGTTCTGCTCCAGGGTGGTCTCGACGTCGGCGGGCGACATCGACTTCTCACCGAGCATCAGCGCGGCGAGGCCGGCGACGTGCGGGGTGGCCATGCTGGTGCCCTGGTAGTACTGGTAGGTCTCGCTGCCAGGGGTGGTGGTCCCGGTGTTGAGGGTGGACAGCACGCCGTCCGTGCGCGTGCTGGTCTCCCCGCCAGGGGCGGCCACGTCGACGGCGCTGCCATAGTTGGAGTAGTTGGCGCGGTTGCCCTGCCGGTCCAATGCCGCGACGGTCACCACGTTGCCGCAGTTCGCCGGCTGGACGTTCGAGGCGCTCTGGTTCTCGTTGCCCGCGGCGACGACGACGGTCGCGCCGCGGCCCACCGCGCTGTTGATCGCGTTCTGGTAGGTGCTGCTGCAAGCGCCGCCGCCGCCCAGGCTCATGTTGATCACCTTGGCCGGGTTGGCGTTGGCGGGCACTCCGCTGACCGAACCGCCGGCCGCCCACACCACCGCGTCGGAGATGTCGGACAGCGAGCCGCCGCAGCGGCCGAGAACGCGGGCGTGCACGAGCTTGGCCTTGGGGGCCACACCCGAGACACCCTTGCTGTTGTTGGTGACCGCACCGATCGTGCCCGCCACGTGCGTGCCGTGCCAGCTGGAGTTCCGGTCCGACGGCGGCACCGGGTTGCCGTTCTGGTCGGTGCCGCAGTCGCCGGTCTTCATCCAGTCGCCCTCGTCCTGAGGATTGGAATCGCGGCCGCCGCCGTCCCGGGAGACCCACGAGTCGCTGATGAAGTCGTACCCGGCCAGGGTGTTGCCGTCGAGGTCGGAGTGCGCGGTCCGGCCGGTGTCGACCACCGCGACCGTCACACCGGCGCCGTCAGCGGTGTCCCACGCCTTGGGCAGGCGCATTCCCGCCGTGGCCTCCCAGTAGTGCCACTGATCGTTGTAGCTGGTGTCGTTCCACGACGCGCTGGACATCAGGCGCACATCCGGCTCGGCGTAGTCGACGTCGGTGCGAGCGGCGAGCGAACGCAGGAATCCACGCGCCTCCTCTCCCGACAGCTTCCGGTCCGTGCGTACCACGTGCCCACCGACGGCCAGCTCGCGCACCTCGGCCACCGAGACACCGTGCCGCCCACCGGCGGCACGCAGCTCGCGATCCCGCACGGCGCGCGACTTGCCCGCCTCGGATCTCGGCTTGAAGGCCACGATGTACTGGTCGTACTGCTCGCCGTCGGCGACGTTCTCGGTGAACGCGCGGCCGGACTCACCTCGCGGCGGGTCGGCCTGCGCCGTCCCCGCGCCCGCTGCGGTGAGGCACGCAACGGCGGAGACGAGCACCAGGTATCCGATCTTCTTTCTGCTCACGACCACGTTCTCCTTGCTATGCAGGGAAGGATCAGCAGATGGTGCGCCCCCATTCAGGTGCAGGGAAGAATTAATCATTAAGTGTCAGGTGACATGAATCAAGTTCACGAAATCGGCGTGCGGGTAGCAGGGTCACGGAACTGTCTGAGCCGATCGTGAGGCCGGTTGAGCCTGCGCGCCGGGCGAGGCGTGACCCTGTGACTGCGCGCTCGGCGGACCGGTCGCGAGCTACTGGCGCATCGCCTCGTCGCTGCCGAACGAGCACGGCCATGGGCTCCTGAGCGATCGCCACGGGTGGCGCGAGCAGACCCGCGGTGAGCGCGAGCGCGGTGACGGCCGCGCCCATTCCGAAGGGTGAGCCGAGGGCAAGGCGAAGGCCGATTTCCCGCCCTAGAGGAATCGAATTCGCAGGCCGCACGTCGCCGCCACCTGTTCAACTGAAAAGAGGGCCACCCGTTCCGGGCGACCCTCATTCCGTCAGTGGACATCGGCGGTCACGCTGGTACCACTCGTGCGACGCACTTGGCGGGGAGGAGCCTGCCGCGGGCGGAATTGGTTTCGTCCTTCAGCGCCTGTTTGTCGGACACGAATGTTCCGCCTCCACTACGACGTGGCCACGAGCCGCTTCACAGGGCCTGCCAAGGCCGCGGGCAAGGGCTGGACATGTTCTCCGAGATCACCTCGCCGGTCGCGGACGTCCTGTACGGCCACGGCGCGTACGGCAAGGACCCGTGGGGCGAGGGCACCGTTCCGGTGCTGCGCTGGTACCTGCACCACGACAACGTCGACTTGTGGGCGCCCGGTGCTGCTGACGGCACAAGCAAGTCCGTTGGCAGAATTAGCGCGTTCGGCATGCCGGGGTCTTCAGGGGCAGCAGCGCCTCCGAAGACCCCCGCTGGCAAGGGAGTCCAGCATCGATGGCTGTCTACGAGGTCTCGATACCTGTCTACTTCGCGCGGTTCTACCTCGTGAGCTACCCGCAACAGCTCGAGGAGGACCCCCGGCTGAAGTGGGGGCCAGACGGAGACCTGGCCGTCTCAGCCAGGGATGGTCTCGGGCTCAACAGTGTCACCAGTGAGCACCACGCACACGTCAGGCTCGAACTGTTCGACAGCGCCGCCGACGTTCCGCAGGAGCTACTCAGCCGGCAGCCGCGGTACTCGTTCACCAGCTCCTCGAACACGATCGCTCTCGTCGACACCGAAAACCACCCAGCCCTCGAAGTGCCCGCGCCCGCCGCCGGGACGATCAGCTGCGCGGTGGCGTGCGAAGGGCGCGAGGACACCTACAACGCACGCCACCACGAACAACGCGAGAACATCCGCGACATCGAACGATGGCGCATCGCCCTCTGGCCAGAACAGACGCCGTGACCACATCGACAGGCCGGGGCTAAGCACCTGCGCAGCGTCCGCCCGGCAACTGCCCGACCACGGATCGTTGGCCTCCACCACCCGGCACGTGGGTGACGAAACCAACGACACACCCACCACTGGACAGCGGCACGGCGTAGAACACGCTGTCCGGAGGCGCCGGATCTGCCGCACGAGCGAGACGAGCAACTTCGAGCTCGATCCCTGCCTCGCTCAAGCTCTTCCGAAGCAACGGCACATCAGACTCGGCCACCGGACGGCCCGTGTTCGCACCGGAGCACGGAGCCCCCTCCGGCGTGATACACCTGCCCAGCCTCATCAGGACACGGTCGAGATCGTCCGCGATACGGCTCGCCGCAACGCGATCATCGTCTGTCGCCGGCGTGCTGATAGTGGTCTGCGACGGGCTGACCGGCCTGCCCGACGCGATCACCACCGTCTGGCCGCAGACGATCGCTGAGGTTCCCCCGAAAACTCGGAGGGTTGGTTACCTGGCTCCGGTTGGGGATGCCGGGATGATAGATGGCGTGAGTTGATCGGCGTGCCAGGCGGCCTCGTACTCGTCGGGGCTGAGCCAGCCGAGCTCTTTCTGGATGCGCTGGGTGTTGTACCAGCCGTCGATGTAGCTGAAGATCGCGTTCTCGGCCTCGTCGCGGGTGCGCCACGAGTTCCGGTACACGAGCTCGATCTTCAGCGTGGAGAAGAAGTTCTCCATCAGCGCGTTGTCGTAGGAGTCGCCGACCGAGCCCATCGACGGCAGGATTCCGTTGTCCGCCAGGCGTTGCGCGAAGCGGATCGAGATGTAGGTCGAGCCTCTGTCGCTGTGGTGGATCAGCTGCCCGTCACGGACCTCGCGGGACCAGATGCCGTATTCCAGCGCACCGAGCACGAGGCTGGTGTCGCAGCGGTCGCTGGTCTTCCAGCCCACGATCCGGTTGGAGAACGCGTCACGGACTGCGGCGAGCCAGAACACGCCCTAGCCGGTGGGGATGCAGGTGGCGTCGGCGACCCACAGCCGGTCCGGGGCAGGGGCGGTGAAGTCCCTGTTGACCAGATCCGGTGCCGGCGCCGCTCGTGGGTCACGCCGGGTCGAGAGTGTTCGCCACTTCTTGCGCAGGAACGCGCCCTGCAGTTCGTGGCTGCGCATCAGCCGCTCGACCCGTTTGCGGCGAGGTGTATCGCGTCACTGCCGTGCGGTAACGGATGGCGCGCGACGATGCGGCCACTCGCCAGATCGAGGTCAGCGGCTTGGCCGTAATGCGGGCCAAGCAGCCGGACGATACCGTCATCGACGGGGTCGCGGCGCACGCACCGGCCACCCGGATTCGTGTGCGTACCGAGCCATCCTCTTTAGACACCAACAGCAATGATTTTCCTCGACGCTGGCCGACTCCCAGCAGATTCTGGCCGAGATCGAGGAGTTCGGTCTGGTACTTACCGATTCCCTTGCGGGCAATGCCGGTAACACGCAGCCGTTGGTCGAGTTCTAGCCGGCACAGGCCGAAGGTCGCCAGAGCCCACGGCTGCGCCGGCCCGGACGCCACGGGGAATACCGCTGCACGAAGATCTCCCGGCATCCCGGTACCGAGCTCGGCCACACCACTGACCAGGTCCAGCACACACCACGGCGACCGGGAACCCCCAGACGGCAAACTCAACAGGAGCCGATTAGTCCCCGGAATCGCCACCAGCGATGTGCCATAACCCCACTTCGCTCCCGGCCTGATGGGAAGCGGATACCTCCTGACCGCAAACCGCACCTCGGCACACTATCGCCTGCTCTGCGACCCCAGGCGCGGAGCACGCCTAAACCGCAAGGCGGTCCGCAGCCAGAATCGACACACGACCGCGCTGGTCGCAACGTCCTCTTCTGCCGCATGGAGCGCGGTGGTCGACATGTGCCATCAGGACATGGAAACGCCGCAGCGCCGGACGAACTGACACGCCCGACACGACCCGCGCACCTGAACTCACACCGCTAGTACCAGGCGCGAACGCCCATCCGTCCCGTGCTGCCGAGGTCGATGTGGATGCTCCGCTGCGGCGACACGGCGATCAACGGTTGCTGAACTGCGCCCGGAGCGGTCGCCAATTCGACGTGCTTGGCGACCTGCGACGGCTCCAGCGACGTGTTCGTGTTCCGCCACACGAACGCGCTGCCGGCAGTCTCCCCCGGCTGCACGGTGATCGGCTGCGGCGGGTCGTTGAAACCGTCGAGGATCGTGATGCCGGTGCCTTCGAGGATCGCGACGACATCCAGCCGCCGCCGATCCACGTCGAACAGGCTCACCTGCGGATACGCGTTGAGCTGCAACGCTTCCGCACCGCAGTTGGCGACTTCGACGGACATCACGCGCAACCCCGACGCCGCCTCAGTGGAGTTCGAGGTGAACCTCACTCCCGCGGCGCAGCCGGGGTCCTCCGACGCCTGCACGGCCGGACCGCTCGCGACCAGACCGACCAGAACGGCTGTTGCTGCAAGGACCTTGCCCCATGTCTCATGCATCCGAGGATGCCACCGGCAGGGGTGGCTGGGTGAAACCTTCACAAGACCTCCACGAGGACGACCGAGTCCGTTGTGGAGTGATCAATCAGGTCAGCCGGTGTCCGTGCTGGCAGGAACTGTCCGAGTCGGGGCGCGGCTGGTCACCGTTTGCCACTGGCGTGGAACAGGAACGGATTCGTTCCCTCGGCCCAGCCGAGGAACCGCCTGCCTTTGCCGCGTCGCATCGTTCCCGCCGGTGTGAAACGATCTCCCTCGAGCACTTGCAGGAGCCCCTCTGCCGCGGGCACGAGCCGAATGTCGCGAACCTCAGTGCTGAACCGCACCGCTAGCGACATCTGCACGGTGGGTTCACAGAAGCTGAGCAGGAACAAGGCCTGTCGCCACGCGTACGCGGTGTTCTTCACCTGGATCAGCGCCGCATGCAGGTGGTCCGCGCGCTGGGCCTGCCTGCGCACGATCCAGCTGAGCGTGCGCCCCGCCAGTCCCGGCGCGCGTTCGCGCAGCTCGTCGGTCAGGTCCAGGGCATCGACCAGCACGGCGAGGTTGTGCGTGGTCAGGATCTGGCTCTGTTCCAGGAGCATGCCGTTGGCCGCGACGGAGCCACCGGACGTGCCCGCCCGCTGCCGGCACAACTCCGTGAAGTCCGCGGCGGTCTTCTTGCCCCAGCGCAGGAGCGTGCGCTGCGGCGCGGACCAGTTCGCGGGCAGGTCGTAGTAGTTCGCGTAGAGCGTGCCGGACAGCAGACGGCTGGCCACCGCGGCGGCGGCGCGCCACTTGGTGGTGAACGTGCCCATGAAGATGTCCGCGGCCACCTCCTCCACGAGCGGCAGGTGCAGTTCCGCTTGCTTCGCCAGCGTCCTGATCTCGGTCACCAGCGGGTTCGGCAGCAATGCGTGCGGGAACGCGGTGAGCGCCAGCATCGTGATCTGTCGCAGGGCGCGATGTGCGGCTGCGGCATTGTCCGGCTGGGGTGACCTGCAGGGCGCAAGGGCCTGGACCCATGGGAGCTCGGTGAACTGCACCTGGTGCTCGAGGTTGAGCAGGAGCAGACCGCGGCGGCGCCGGAACGCCGTGTAGATCTGCTCGTGCAGCCCCGCCACGACCGGGTCGTCGATCGCCGCGCTGAGCAGCCGCGAGGTGAGCTGCGGCAGCACGACCGCCAGCGTCTCCCCCGAGGTGATCACACCGAGGCGCACCAACTCGTCCGCAGGGGCCTCGAGCGCCCGCGCCGCCTTGCGCACCAGACTGTCCGGCATCGTTGTGCCACAAGGAATCTCGGCGGTCGTCTCCGCTTCGGACACTGCGGTCGTCGCGACGTCGAGCGACGGCAGGCCGCCGTCGGCCGGGAACCGGTCGAGCCTGGACGCGAGCACATCGGCCAGCGCGGCGTTCGTCGGCGCCGTGACGGCCGCCGTCTGTGCGGCGTGCCATGCGCTGCGTTGTGCCGCCGCCGGGGCGCCCCGGCTGCTCACCGTGTTCGCGATGGCACGGCGGATCCGGCCGACCTCCCGCGCGGTGAGCGCGTCGCTGCCGTGAGAGCAGGACTCCAGCGCGCGACGAAGTACCGCGAAGTTGCTCTTCGGGTTGGTCTGCCTTCCCGAGGGCGCGACGGTGCGGCACATGTCGGCGAAGTCCGCGAGCCACCGCGCCCTGGCCTCCGCCCAGTCCACGGGCCACGTCCGGCACGGCCAGCCGCCGTGCACGGATCCGTCCTCCCCGAGTCGCGGTGGCTCACCGTCGACGGTGCGGCACCACAACGCCACTAGCCGGTCGTACAGCGGATCCCATACCGTCAGCGTGGCGCGCATCTTCGCGATCTGCTCGGGCACCCGCACGGCACGCAGGGACGCGACGGCATCCCGCACCGACGCCACCCGGACGGCGGAGTCCGACGGCCGGGCAATCGGTTCGAAGCGCGGCGTCAACCGCAGCCGGTGCATCAGCGGCCGCAACTCGGCGACCAGGTCGAGAGCCTGCTCCGGGAAGCCCTTGTCCAGAAGCAACGCCACAACGGGCAGCGCCGCGTCCTCTGGCAGCTCGACCCGGAATCGCCCGGCGCGGACAGCGTCCAGGAGCTCGGCCTGACCGTCGTCGCCGAGGTACCACAGGTTGAGCCGTTCCCGCTTGTTGCTGCCCGGCACCTCGTCCGGGAGGGAAGCGACGCGGGCGGTCTCGTCCTCGGACAGCGGCACCTCGGCCAGGTACCTGCCGGTCGCGAAGCCACCATGCGCGACCTCGAGCGTCACCCACGCCGGGGTGTCCGCGACCGGGGTGCGGGAACCGACCGTGAGCACGCCGCCGGCCATCCCGCTGACGATGTCCTCCCAACGGCGCGACTTCCGCAGCGCCCGCTCGCGGTCCGCCTCGGTGCCCGCGGAGACCGCCGCGGCCAACGCCCGCGCCAACTGACCGGTCGCATACTCCGGCGAAGCAATGCGGATCTGATCGGACACAGCGGACTCCACGGCTGATCGGACATGGAGGCGGGAATCGAACCCGCGCCCTCCCCGTCCCGAGCGGGGTGATCTACCACTGATCTACTCCATGAGGCGCACGCATCGTATCGACCAGGCGCACCAGCCGCGTCCGATTTGCCACACGTCCGCTCATGCCGCGAGTCGGGCGATGCGATGCCCGGTCCTCAAGACCGATTGTCGGGTCAGCTTGCGTTCAAGAAGCTCGGGGCGCACAACTGAGACCTCTCACTCCAGCAACACCCGGAGGTCGTCATGGCTTGGTCAGAACAAATCGGTATGCAGTCCTGCCGAGTCCGCTACCGCACCGGCGACGGCCACACCGCCTCGATCTCCCGCTTCACATCGCAGCGCGCAGCCGACAACTACGCCGCCGACATCGATTGCGACCAACGCCGCAACACCTTGCTCGACCCACCCGCGGCCGCACCACCGTCGCCGAATGGGTCACGACCTGGTTCGCCGCGCTCGACCTCGACCCGCGCACGATTGACAACTACCGCAGCGTCCTGCGCTGTCACATCCTGCTCCGCTGGGGCGCCACACCACTGGGCGCCATCACTGCCCTCGGCGTGAACAAATGGATCAGCGACCTACGGCAGCTCGGCTACGCCAACACCACCGTCGCCACCATCGTCAAAGTCCTCTCGATGATCCTCACCGACGCCGCCGACGAACACCTCATCCCCACCAACCCCATCCGCCGCTACCGCCGCCGAGGGCGACGCAGCCACCGCATCGAACGCGAACGCGTCTGGGCAACACCCACCGAAGTACTCCGCATCGCCGAACAAGCCGCCGCACTCGGCGGCGAGACCGCCAGCCTGCTCATCATCACCGCCGCCTGGACCGGCTGCCGCTGGGGCGAACTCACCGGACTGCGACGAGACAACATCGACCTCGACCGCGGCGTCCTGATCATCGACCCACGCACCGGTGCATTGCACGAGAGTGCCCACACGCGCTGGCTCGGCTCACCGAAGACGGCCTCGTCTGCCCGCACGATCACCCTGCCACCGTCTCCGGACCGCTTGCCGCATAACCAAGTCCACTGCCCCTCACACCGTTAGTCAAAGGGGCACCACGAACACCGAGATCCACGAACCCGGACGCGACCAAGCCGGAGAATCCTGCTCCAGAACTGCTCCATAGGGTCACCGCAACACGATCAACAGACGATCACTTAAGATCTATGCAGAACAGCAAGAAACCCGCCTGACCAGCGACAATCGCCAGATCAGACGGGTTCTACCTACAAGTGGAGCTGAGGGGACTCGAACCCCTGACCCTCACACTGCCAGCGTGAGCCGGGGCAAGCCTTCACCTGCGGCGATTAAGAAACCGCACGTCATCACGGTTCCGTTCAGCGTCGTTGAATGCAGCCTAACGCCGTTCGGCGCGCATGGACTCTCCGGATTTCTCCAGACCGATCCAGTGTGAGAGTCACCTTGAACGGCCTTGACTCAACGTCGAATCACCCAATCCTGGAGTCAGCTGATGCCCAAACAACATCCCCTCCGTCCCGCTGAGCCTCGTATCTCACGAAACGCCCTTGATATCGCCCGCGACGCGTTCGCGGCGCTGAGCACCGGGCCTGACGCGATCTGCGTTGACGGCGAGCTGTTCCCAGGGCTTCCTGATCGCCGACTGCGGCTGGAGGAAGTCCGCAACATGCTGCTGGACCGGCAATGCCCGCAAGCCACCAGGGATGCCGTGTGGACGCATCTGGTTCTGCGAGCTCGCTCGGACGAGGTGGCGTGGAGGACCGCCGCGGTCGGCATGGCCCTGCCCGCGTTGATCTCCGCGTCATCCAAGCTGACCTCGACCTTCGGCTGCGGTACCGCGGACGTGCACAGCGAGATCGTGACCGGGTTCCTCGCCGCCCTGGCGACGGTCGACCTACGACGGCCAAGGATCATGCTTCGCCTCAAGTGGGCGGCCTACCGAGTTGGCCATGCGGCTCTCGTGGAGGCCCGAAACCGGCCAACCCCGGCGGGCTTGGAAGCTTCCGCCGTGCCTGTGGCGGCTGTACCTGGCCATCCCGACCTCGTGCTCGCGCGAGCAGCTGCCGATGGAGTGCTGAGTCAGACCGACGCTGATCTGATCGGTGCGACCCGCCTGGAGGACGTGTCTGTCACCGACTGGGCAGAGCAGCACAACATGAGTCAGTGGGCTACTTACAAAGCACGACAGCGAGCGGAGGAACGTCTGCGGCGCTACCTCGCAGGCGCGTGGTCGCCGCAACGCCCATGTACCGCTGCATGCACACCTGGCTGGGGCCGCCGGCAGGCACAACGGCGGCCCCAGAACCCAGCTCGTCGGAGCGTTCACGCCGCCGAATCGGGTATGCGATCGTTCAGGAAGCCGAGCAGCTTCCGTTCTGCCCGCGCCAACGCTTCCTGACACCCGTACCTGCTCAGACCGCACCGACCTGCGACCACGTGCCGGTTCTCGCCGTCGAGGTGTACCGCAGACAGCAATCCCGCCTGTTCCTCGGTCAGCGCGCTGCCGAGCACCGCGTCCGCGAGAATCAGATCTGGATGCCCATTGACCTTCCTTCGGATCCCGATCGCGTCGTCGACAGCGGCGTTCTGCCGGCGAAGCCGGCTCTCCCGGTTGCAGGCCTCGTGGCCCTTGCGGAAGGCGCCGTAGTAGAGCTGTGAGTACACCTTCGACTGGTCGTCCTCAGCCAAATCCAGTGACTGGAGGAATCCTTCCAGGATCTCCGAATCAAGGTCAGCCTTGTCACCGGGGTACCGCGGATTGAGTTTGCCGGCGATGTGCTTCAGACCGGGAACCATCATCCCGGCGGCCGCCATGATCCATGGTTCCGGTTCCTTGTGGGCGCGCTGAACGAGCTCCTTCCACACCGCGTCCTTGGTCAACCAGGTGGTCTGCCGCTTGAGCAACAACACACGGATCTCGTCCAGCGGCTCAAGCCGCGCCGGAAGTCCGCAACCCAGCCGCACACCGTCAAGAGCAAGGGCATTGGGGAAGGTCGTCAGCTCGGCGAAACGCCGCTCGACGACATCGAGGCAGGACAGAGCACGATCTTGCATTTGCGGTGATCCCTTTCCGTACTGGGTTGTTCCCCGACACCCCCTAATCGCCCTGTTCGGAGTCAAAATGATGAGGAATCACCCGATTTGGTGATGCATCGCCAGCGTGTCGCTTCCAGGTTTCAGACCATCGTGTGCCAGGGAGGCACACCAGCGAGGCTCCGTCACCGTGTCGCGTCCTGGAGCGCCGAGAAGGACACACGTTCCTGTTCGAGACGGACGGCGGTACCGAGCACGTCCTCGACAAGATCGGTGTACAGCGCGGCCTCGTTTGGCTGGAGTGACCCGAGGTGTGCGTTGACCGGGGCGCTTTCGCTCACCCACTGGTCTTCGTGGGCCAGCAGTGTCGCCCGGTCCATCAACATCGAGCGAACGTGCCCGAACTTGGCCCGCAGCCGATCCAGGATGGCGAACCCGTGGGTGTCGATGTCACCCCAGTACACCAGTTGCCGCTCGGACAGCCAGGTCAGCGGCTCGAGTTGGGACAGCGCGTACCCGCCTCCGAAGACCACGACGGAGTCCGCCACCGGCGGGAACGCCAGGTAGGTGACTTCGTTCTCCACCACGAACACCGTGGAAACGGGGAGGGGTCTCCTGGCGAGTTCGTCGACGCGGACGCCCAGTTCGCTGAACCCCTCGTGGCTGTCGAGCCAACGGAACCGCACGTAGCCGGGTTTCCGACGGAAGCGATATCGGCTGGCGAACTCCGAGTGTGGATAGGTGGAGTCGATCCGATGTGCAGGAAGCTGGTGGTCCAGGAGGAGGCCGAGAATCTTGCGGTGGCCTTCGATGAATTTGGTATCGACACCAGGAACGTCGACCTGGCGCACGTACATGTCGCGGGTCGCGTGGTTGTCGATCCAGAGCACGGTGGCGATCAGCTTGTCCCAGACACGGTCAAAACTCAGTGCCTCAAGAGGTTTCGCGATCATCCATCCGGCCGGTCCTGGCGCCAGTTCCTGTGTCGCGTGCAGCAGTTCGCTGAAACGCCGCACGTCCGATGTGCGGCGCAGCAGCGACCAGAGCTGGTCGTAGGAGTCGATCCAGACCCGGCCCGGCACTTCGTTCGTGCCAATGAGCCTCCCGCCCACGGTCCTCGTCTCGACTCGCTGCAGGCGCTGATCGACCTGGCGCCACTGGGAGACCCACTCCTGGACTTCGCCGAACCGGGTGGACAGGTCGTTGGCGGTGGGGCTGCGCAACGGGATTTCGAGCGGAACCCATTCCTCTCCGGCAGCGAACATCCTCAGGAAGTCGCCGTTGTCCCAACGGCGTTTCAACCTGTTCACCACATCTGTGGGTGTCGACCAGGTACGCGGCGCCGCCATCATTCGCCTCGCACGGGAGTGTCCTGCATTGCATGCGCGAGTTGGCGCTGCTTGTACTCCTCGATTGTGAGGCTCTGCAGGCGCGAGTAGCTCCCGGACTTGTTGTCCACGAAACCCACTGCGGACACGTGCGGCTCGATCACGTGGATCTTCTGCAGCGGCGTGACGATCAGCAGCTGAAGTCCCAACTGTGCGAACAGGTTGAGCGCGAACCGGGTCGACTCGTCGGAGCCGCGGCCGAACGCCTCGTCGATCACGACGAAGCGGAAGGTCTTCGACTTCCCTCTGCCGTGGTCGAGTTTGAACTGGTACGCGAGCGATGCCGCCAGGATCGTGTAGGCGAGCTTCTCCTTCTGCCCTCCTGACTTCCCGCCCGAGTCAGTGTAGTTCTCGTGCTCGGAGTCGTCGGAGTGCCAGCGTTCGGAGGCCGAGAACATGAACCAGTTGCGGACGTCTGTGACACGTTTTGTCCACGCCCGGTCCGCCTCGGTCTGGCCCTCACGTCCCTTGAACCGCTCAATGATCTTCTTGACCTGCAGGAACTTCTGCTCCGAGTACTGGTCCGACTCGTCGCCGCCGAGCGTGCCGGTTGTGCAGTCCCGCAGTTCGGTGCGGAAGTCGCGGATCTCGACGTTGATCGTGGGCTGCAGGTCCAGCCGGATGTACCGGCCGGGGTTGTAGTCGATGCCGACCAGCGAGGAGTTGATCGTCTCGACGCGTCGCTTGATCAGGTCGACCTGTTTGTTCAGCTGGGAGTTGAACCCGGCGATGTCGCGGATGGTGTTGGTGTTCAAGTAGGTCTTGAAGTCTGTCTCGAACCTGGGCAGGTCGTCATTGACGAGGCGGTCGTGGAACGCCCGGTACTCGCCGGTCGAGTGCATCGAGTCGTCGGCTTCTTCCGTCTCCCGCGGGTACTTCTTGCGGAAGGCGCTCATCTTGGCGATCGCCTTGTTGCCCGCCTTGGTCTGCTCACCTGTCCAGTACTCCACCAGTTTGGTGAGCTTTCTGTTCACCTCGTCCTGACAGCGGTCGCAGTCCGCCGACGACCGAGGTTCCGCAGACTCCAGGTGCCGTGCGATGGCGTCGAAGATCTCCTGAGCCCACGGGTACGCGGGATTTGCGAGCATCTGCTCGACCGCGCGGAGCCCCGTCTCGGCTTCTTCCCGATCTCGGGAGAGACTGCCGATCCTGGTCGTCAGCGACTCCTGGTCCTTCTCCGCGGACTTGATGTCCGACGCGACGTGTTCAAGCTCCGTCGTCACCCGCTGCAGCTCGTCGGATGACTGCTCGAGGCGATGCTTCTCGGCAGTGAGCGCCGTGATGCCGTTGACCACTGTTTGCCAGTCGATCTCGGCGTACGAGCCGAACTCGGTGAGCTTCGCCAGCGTGCCCTGCCGTCCGGTGGTCCTGCGGAAGTCCTCACTCAGGCCTAGTTTCCTACCCAGAAGAGCGTTTCGCTCGTTCTGCACCTTGCCCGCCTGGTCGAGCAGGGCATCGATCTTCTGCTCGTTGCTCCAGCCGAGCACGTAGGTACGCCGGTCGTCGATGCGCCGGGTGTCGTTCTTCTCGTGCCAGCCCCGCGCCCCCTTGATCTGGCCTTCACGCGTGATCGCCTTGGCGGCACGGCGGAACTCGTCCATGGTGTCGACGCACTCGCAGTCGGCCCGATGCCTCAGTTCCCGTTCCAGCCATGCTGTGAAAGGAGATTCCTTGATCTCCAGCTTGGCGGCGAGAGTGCGGTGATCGGCGCCCGTGTCGGTCTCGCGGCCGAGGCGATCGGGCACGCGGTAATAGACCAGCCGCGTGCCCAGGTTGTGGCCGTTGATCCAGTTCGACGCAGCGGTGTAGTGCTCGCTGGACACGAGCAGGGACAGGCCGAAACCGTGCAGCAGCCGCTCCGCGGCCCCCTCCCACTCCGCGCAGTCGGCGCGGACCTGGATGAGCTCACCGGCGAAGGGCAGTTCCTCCTCGTCGACTCCCAGTTCGTCGCAGAGCTGGCCGCGCAGGTCCAGGCTGCGCTTCGGGATGTTGCTGCGCCGGTTCCGCAGACTGACCAGTTCTTCGTTGAGTTCCTTTGCCTCGATCTCCATGGTGTTGAGTCGCACGCCGAGCTCAGTGAGCCCGTTCTGCAGCTCGGCCTGGTCCTGGTCGAGAGCGCTCCCCGCGCCGATGATGTCGTTTTGCCGGCCGGAGAACTGCTCTGCGGTCTCGACCGGCAGGAGGCCCGCATCGGCGAGCAGCTGGTGGAAGCGGCCGGATCGCTCCTGACGGCGATCCCGCTCTGCGGAGTCGGTCCTGAGTTGTTTCTCGATCTCCGCCAGTCTGCCGCCCCCGAACCCCGCCCGCGCCACCTTCAGCTCGATCTCCTTGTCGCGCAACGAGTCGAGCCGGCCCTTGACCGCGGCGAGCTCGCCCTTGCGGCCGCCGAGGTCCGACGTCAGCGTGGCGATCCGGTCGCGAAGCAGGTAGGACTTGCGGTCCGCGAAGTAGAACGGCAGCGCTTCGCGCTGCTCCTTGAGCGACTTGATCTCGGTCGCGAGCTGGTCGTACACGTCGCACTCGGCGAGCAGCGGGCGAAGCTCAGCGAGCTGCTCGCGCGCCTTGCGCACCGCGTCATGTGCCTTCGTCAGGTCCTCGAAGTGATCGACCAGCCGCTTGGTCCAGTCGGCCGCGTCGAAGGGCTCCAACATGTGGCTGCGGACGAAGTCGTTGAGATTGCCCACAGACTTCATCGACACGGTCTGGTGGAACAGCTCCATCGCCTGCTCGGACGGGATGTCCAGTCGTCGCCGAAAGTCCTTGCTGTACTGGGGGAAGTGATCGTGCGTGCTGGCGCCGCCGCGACGCAGCCGCCGCTTGAGCGACGCGATGTCGCCGCCGAAGTCCGTGAAGTCCCCAGCGATCGTCAGATCCCGATCCGCGGTCACGAAGAAGCGATTCGGCTGCCCCTCGCTGGCGCTGGCGAACCAGAACACCTGCGCGAGCGTGACCGTGGAGTCGTAGCCGACGTTGGTGAACACACCCAGGATGACCGAGAACGCGCGGCGGTCACGCAGACCCACCGGCCTGGACGCGCCGGTCGCTTCACTGCGTTCCGACTTGTGGTAACCGAGAACGTACGACCGCAGGCTGCGCTCCCTGGCCTCCGCACCCGCCGCCTTGTTGTACGAGATGCGGTGCGCCGGCAGCAACAGGGTCGTGATCGCGTCCACGACCGTCGACTTCCCCGAACCGATGTCGCCTGTCAGCAAGGCGTTCTCGCCGCGCACACCGAGGGCCCACATGCGCTGGTCGAACGTGCCCCAGTTGTAGACCTCGAGCCGGTCGAGCCGGTAACCGGCTAGCTCCGTGACCTCCTCGCTCACCGGTCCTCCCCTCCGAGCTGGCGCGCGTACTCGGCGAGGCGCTGGTCGAACTCCGAGAGCCACTGCCCGTCGACGAACGCCTTCAAGATCCGCCGTACTTCGAACGTCGCGTCCTGCCCCTTGATCCTGCGCAGGAACCCCAGATCGACAACCTTGTTGAGCTGGGCGTCGATCTGGTCGACCAGCCTCGCCTCGTTGCTGCTCTCCGGCATGAACAGCCGCACCATCTCCACGATCTGATCACGGGTGAGGATCAGCCTCGTGTCGCTGTTGCCCGCATCGAACTCGGCGAGCTTCTTGCGCAACAGGGCCAGCAGCAGGCTGACCGCGAACGACAGCGCTCGCCGTGGGATCAGCCGGGGAACAGCGCCGTCCTCATCGTCCACATCGGGTTTCGACCGCAGAAACGCATACCCCTCAGCCTCGTCGATGACCACCGTGAGCCCCATGACGCCGACGTAGTCGCGCACCTGTGCCTGCAGCGGGAGAAGGTGCTGCCACGCCTTCTCATGCGTATCGCGGTAGACCACCCCCTTGACCAGCTGCGTCACGGCCAGCGACAGATCGAGTTCGTCCTTGGCAGCGGATGTCATGCCCCCTCCATCTCGCCGGTCACCATCTGCGTGAACGTGACGCGAGGAATGGTGGCCATTCGTTCGGCACCGTCGAGATCGCGCCAGTGCACCCGTTCCCGCACCTGCTCGTCGAACACCACTCGGAACGACGGATCGCTCAACGACAGGTACGTCACCAGCTCGGCCAACCCCTGCTCCAGCGGCTGCCTGTCAAGAACCTCGGCGAGACCGATCTGGTCCCGCGTGCGCAACACCCGGCGAACCCCCTCGCTCAGTCGTTCCGGGTCTACGTAGACCTGCTCGAACAGCAGCGAGGAGTCGATGTCCTCGTCCGAGGCGACGATGTCGGCACTGTTCAACGCGACCTTTTCCGGCGGTGTGTACAGCGGGCGTTCCATCGGCAGCGCCACTACCGGAGCAGTCCCCTCGACCTCGATAACGAGATCCACGTTGACTTGTTCCCGCACCTTGAGTGCGTTCGACTCGATGCTGCGCAGAATGTCCATGACCCGGCGGTTCTCCAACCACACCTGATCGTCGAGAAACCGGCGCAGCTGCTCGGACAGCAGCCGGACCGTCGCCTGCGTGCGTTCCGCCGCGTCCATCCAGTCGTAGTGGATGTGCCGCATCCTCGGGTCGGCTTCCCCGATGGCATCGAGTGCCTGCACGCGTTCGAGCAGCTCGCTCAGCTCTGTCTGCTTCTCGTGGGAAAGCAGGAAGTCGTAGAACGCCTGGAAACTCTTGCCTTGATCGGAGTCGGCGATGCTGTTGCGACTCCCCAGCACCTCGTCGAGCAGGGCGCCCTTGGCACCGTCCCAGGACGCGATCCGTTCCCGCAGATCACGATCCAGGGCCCGGAAGTTGGCCTCGACCTCGCGGAAGTCGGCGAGCAGCTCCCGCGCGATCGCCGCGAACTGCTGGTAGCGATCCTTCTGGGCCGGCGAGTCGAGCACCGCGAAGTCCCCGCGCTCGACCTGTGCGATTTCGACATCGATCTCGTGGCGGCGACGACGTAGTTCAGCCAGCCTGACCTCGGGGTCGGTCTCCGCACCGAACACCATTTGCCGGAGCAGCTCGAACACAGTGTTCAGGCGCGATTCGGTGCCGACGAACGACCGGGTGTGGAGGGTTTCGACCCACGCCAAGGCCTTCTCGACAGCTGATGTCGCGTCGTAGTGCGCCTCATCGGCAGCAACTGGGTAGTACTTGCGCAACCATCCCTTGTCCGGGGCAGACCAGTCGTCCAGATACGCGCCAGCCGACTTCGGGAACCGGTGGTCGAGCCGCTCGTTCAGTGCGTGGAGCTCATCCTCCAGCCTGCCGGCCAGCTCTCCGCGCGAGATGGACCGAACGTTGTCCTCGACGAACACCTTGCCCAGAAAGCTGAGGATGAACGGCGCGTTGTCCGCGAGCAGAAGTTTCCAGGCAGGGCTGTTCTTGCGCAGCGATTCGAGATCCTCGAACTCCACGACACCTGCCTTCCGCCTGCAACGGCGTCCGCCTTCTCGAGGGTAGGGGAAAGCACCGACAGAACCGGGACAACCCATCGATGACGCATGTCGACCTCAAGCACAAGATCGTTACGCTCCGTAGTACAACGGTGTGACTAGCCTGACCATTTGACTACGACCGCGAGGGGAGAGTTCGTGAAGAGACCGAGCGGCCGATGGCGGATCGTGAAGATGACGAACTGGGACCAGGACGCCGTCGACCTCACCGAGCCAGGGTTCATCAAATTCGCCAGGAACAGCACCGGCGAGTTCGGCTTCGTCGCCATCCGTGGCTGGATGGACTGCCGGTGGACCGAGCGCGACGGCCGCCCCTTCGTCGAGTTCAGCTGGGAAGGCCACGACGAGGGCGACCAGGTCAGCGGACGCGGCTGGGCCGCACTGGCGGAGAACGGCTCCCTGACCGGACACCTGTTCATTCACCTGGGCGACGACTCGGGCTTCCACGCCGCACCATTCGAGGATCGACGTTGAGCGAATACCAGTACTACGAGTTCATTGCCATCGACCAGCCCCTCGACGCACAAGCGCAGGCCGAGGTGCGCTCGCTTTCCACCCGCGCGCGAATCACCGCGACAAGCTTTGTCAACGAGTACCACTGGGGCGACTTCCGCGGCGATCCAAGCCGACTGATGGAGCGCCACTACGACGCGCATCTCCACCTGGCCAACTGGGGCACCCGGCGGATCATGCTCCGCCTGCCCTGCGGCCTGCTCGACCTGGAAGTCGCCGAGCAGTACTGCGTCAGCGACCAGGTCACGGCCTGGACCGCCGGCCAGCACCTCGTCCTCAGCATGACCAGCGAGGACGAGTCCGGCGACTGGGACTACGACCCCGAGGTGTCCCTGTCGTCCATCGTCGGCATCCGCGACGAGCTCGCTGGCGGCGATCACCGGGCGCTCTACCTGGCCTGGTTGGCCGGCTACGGCACCTGGGAGGACGACGAAGATGCTTTCGACCAGGACGAGAACGAGGAACTCGAACCGCTGGTGCCTCCTGGCCTGCGGACGCTCACCGCGTCACAACACGCGCTGGCTGGTTTCCTCCGCCTCGACGACGACCTGCTCGCGGTGGCAGCCGAGGCAAGCCCATCGCTCCCCGATCGTGCCGAAGATCCCGAGCAGCTCGCGAACTGGCTGGCGGATCTGCCCACCGGCGAGAAGGACCGGCTACTGCTGTACGTCGCCCAAGGACGTGCCGCAACCGCGCGAACCGAAATACTGCGCCGATTCCGCAGCGTCATCGCCCCGGCTGTCGCCGCACCCGGCCGCCGGACCGTGGCCGATCTCCTGGACAGCGCCTGGCGCAGGCGTGCCGACCGGCAGCGCAAGGAAGCCGCACAACACGCCGAGGAGGAAGCCCGCCGAGAACACGCACGGAACCTTGTTCGCCAGAAGCGACTGGACGACCTGTCCCACGACGAAGAAGCCGCCTGGGCAAAGGTCGAGGTGCTGATCGCCACCCGAAAGCCCGCCGAGTACGACGCCGCCGTAGCGTTACTCAGCGATCTCCAGGCCTTGGCCGAACGCGACGACCGGTTCGACACCTTCACCCTGCGCAGCATGGCATTGCGCCACGCCCATGCACGCAAACCCAGCCTCATCGACCGCCTCGACCGGGCCAGGATCTGATCGGTCGTGGATGACGATCTCTGGTCAGCAGAGGCAGCGGGCCTCGCAGAGGAACTCGAGAGCCTGCGCGCTCTCACCGCACAACTGCAGTCGGAGAACGCGCGCTTGTTGCGGTTGCTGGAGCTGACGCAGAAACAGGCGGCGCCACCCGGCCCCGCTCAGACCGGTTTCTTCGAAGCACCTCCCGGCCCTGTCTACCGACAGTCAGCACCGGAGACGAAGGTGGACTTCTTCGCCGCCCTGTTCGCCGCCCGGACCGACATCTATGCCACCCGGTGGGAGAACACGCGTACCGGCAAGGCTGGATGGCTGCCGGCGGTGCGTGGCGGCTGGCGCAAAGGAGTTCGACACGAGGACCGCGACTACCTTCCGCTCGACAAAGGGGTTATGCGCGACCATCTGACCGGTGCCGCGCATGTCGGGCTGTATCCGCTGCTGGACAGTGATCTGTGCTGGTGGCTGGCGGCCGACTTCGACGGGCAAGCGGCGATGCTGGACGCCCTGGCGTATCTGAAGGCCGCCCGGACATGGTCAGTGCCAGCAGCACTGGAAGTGTCACGTTCCGGCGTCGGAGCACATGCGTGGGTGTTCTTCGCCGCTCCCATACCCGCCGAGACCGCCCGCCGGCTCGGTACCGCCCTGCTGCGGGAGGCGATGGCGGTACGCGGCCGCATGGACTTGGCCAGCTACGACCGATTGTTCCCTTCACAAGACGTACTACCGGCAGGCGGCGTAGGAAACCTGATCGCCGCGCCCCTGCACGGCAAGGCCCGCCAGGACGGAGCAACGGTGTTCCTCGACCTGGCCACGATGGAACCTCACGAAGACCAATGGGCGTTCCTTTCATCGCTCGGACGGATGAGCCCAGCCGAGGTCAGCCGGGTCGCTCGCCGCGCCGGTCAAGTCACCGTCGGCGCGAGCATCGACCAGCTCAATGCGCCCGTCTCGACGAGGATCCTGGTCGCCGCGTCCCCGATCGTGCACGCCCGGCTCAGCTCTGCGATCCGTGTGGAGTCGGACGAGCTGACCCCTGCGTTGCACGCGACGCTGAAACACGCGGCGTCGATGACGAACCCGCTGTTCTATGAGCGTCAGCGCCTGCGAATGTCCACATGGGATACCCCGCGGTTCCTGCGCAGCTACGACGAAACGCTGGATGGCGGACTTATCGTGCCGCGGGGCCTGGCGGACACGGTGGCATCGCTGGTCGAGCAGGCAGGCAGCCGTCTGGAGGTGACCGACGAACGGCCAGCCGGAGAGACGCAGGAGTTCACGTTCACCGCCACGCTGACCTCCGCACAGCAAAAGGCCGTGAACGCCCTCCACGAACATGATCTCGGTGTGCTGGTCGCGCCACCTGGAGCCGGCAAGACCGTCATCGCATGCGCACTGATCGCAACCCATGCAACGTCCACGCTCGTGCTCGTCGACCGCAAAGCCCTCGCCGACCAATGGCGTACGCGCATCGGCGACCTGCTGGGTGTCAAGGCCGGCCAACTCGGCGGCGGTCGCAGAAAGACCCGCGGCGTCGTCGACGTCGCGATGCTGCAGACGCTGGCCAGGAAAACCGACCTCGAGCAGCTCACCAGCGGCTACGGACTGGTGGTCGTGGACGAGTGCCACCACGTCCCCGCAGCGGCGTTCGAACACGCCATCAAACAAATCCCGGTACGCCGCTGGCTCGGGCTGACCGCCACCCCATACCGCCGCGACAAGCTCGACGACCTGATCGCACTGCAACTCGGCCCAGTCCGCCACACCATCGCACAAGCCACTCCCACCACCAACGACAACGCGCCCCAACTCGAGTTCGACAACGCTGCACAGCCGCCGACGCCCGTGCTTCACGTGCACGACACCGCGTTCCGCTACCTCGGTGACGCCGACCCCACGAAACCTGGCGGAATGGCAGCCATCTACCGCGAACTCGTCGCCGACCAAGCCCGGACAATCCAGGTTGTCGACGACGTGACCGCGGCACTGAAACGCGGCAGACACTGTCTGGTACTCACCCAGTGGACCACCCACGTCGAGAACCTGGCCAACGAGTTCCGCGAGCAGTCTCTCAACCCGGTCGTACTGCACGGCGGCATGAGCACCAAGACCCGCAGGGACGCCCTCGCCCGGCTGCAAACGTCCGCAGACGGACCGCCACTTCTCGTCGTCGCCACAGGACCATTCGTCGGTGAGGGATTCGACTGCCCCGTCCTGGACACGCTGTTTCTGGCCGCGCCCATCGCGTTCAAAGGCCGCCTGGTCCAGTACGTGGGACGCGTTCTGCGCGCGCACCCAGGCAAAACCACTGCAGAAGTCCACGACTACCACGACATCAACACCGGCGTCCTGGCTTCCTCACTGTCTAAACGCGCACCCGGTTACATCAGCCTCGGCTTCCCTGACCCCCGCCGATCGAAATCAGCCTACTAACGTGCAACCAGCCGAGTTGCGATCATGAACACCACGGCGCATCACATCTCTGTCCACAACCGACAGCCACTCCCCAAGGAGGAGATCATGGCCTGGACAGAGAAGATCGGCCCGCGCTCATGGCGAGTCCGCTACCTGCGCGGCGATGGCGGATACGGCTCCATCTCCGGGTTCGAGACCAAGACCGCCGCCGACGCCTACGCCACCCAGATCGAAGCCGACCAGCGACGCGGCACCTGGCTCGACCCCAAAGCGGGATTCATCACCACCGCCGAGTGGGCCGACCTGTGGGCCGACACACTCGACGTCGAGATCCGCACCGAGGAGAACTACCTCGGCCGGATCCGCAACTACATCCAGCCACGGTGGGGCACCATCCGCCTCGGCGCCATCACTCCACTCGCGGTCACCTTGTGGGCCAAGCAACTGCGTCGCCGCTACGCCACTTCCACAGTCGGCGGCATCCTGACCGTGTTCTCCATGATGCTCGACGACGCCGTTGACGAACGCCTCATCCCAGCCAACCCCGTACGGCGCCGATCCCGCCGCGGCCGTCGCCGCGACAACGAACCCATGCCAGCCGAACGGATCTGGGCCACACCGGAACAGGTCGTCTGGATCGCAGACCAGGCAGCCCTGCTCAGCAACAGCCACGACTACTGGCTGCTGACCATCGCCACCGGCTGGACCGGCGCCCGCTGGGGCGAGATGACCGGACTACGCCGCGCCAACACCCACCTCGACGACGGCTGCATCGTCATCGACCCGGACACAGGATGCCTGCACGAATCCGTACACCGCATGTGGCTCGGATCGCCCAAGACACCGGCGTCCGCACGCACCATCACCCTGCCACCGTTCCTGATCACCTTGCTGCGCCAGTACTTGGAGTCCCACGACCACGAGTTCGTGTTCACGACACCACGCAACTGTTGGCTTCGACGCAGCGATTTCGGCCGCCGGGTCTTCCGCCCCGCGATCGATGGCAACCTGCACCGCGCGAACGCCGCCGTCCGCACCTACCCGGTCAAGCCAGGCTTGACGTTCCACGGCCTGCGCCACAGCCACAAGACCTGGATGATCGCCGACGGCATCCCAGAGATCGCCCAGGCACGCCGGCTCGGCCACCGGCTGGACAACCGCATCGTCGAGGCCTACAGCCACGTCGCTCCGGAGGTCGAGCGACGCCTCATGCGATCCCTGGAACGCCGCTGGCACAAGGCACGCGCAACCACCAACCCGGCTCTGCCACCCGCTGACGCAGCATGACCACCACCGCGCTGCAGTGGTGGGAAACGCAGCTGAATCGGGCAAAATGATCTCCGCGCGATCGGCCACCCCAGCGGACATCCGCATCGAGATCATCATCGGCCCAGGTCGCCGATCACCGGCCGACTCGGCGGCAAGATCAGGTCTCCAGATTTCTCCAGCAGGACCAACTGAACCGGCGCGGAAACGATCATCAAGCGATCACTGGTGATCAATCACAGAAACGAAAGAACCCCTCTGAGCTGCGTGAACATCGCAACTCAGAGGGGTTCTCCGGAGAATGGAGCTGAGGGGACTCGAACCCCTGACCCTCACACTGCCAGGGGGCAAAACGCTCCGACCTGCGACAATGCGGAACCTGCTGGTCATCGTGTTCCGTTCGGTGCCGTTGAACGCAGTCCAGGACCGTTCGAACGACATCAACTCTCCAGTTTTCTCCGGCTTCCCTGAGTGTGAGAGTCCCGCTACATCCGGCCAAGGCAAACGTCGTGCCACACCGATCGTTCGACCACGGCCTCAGGGATCTCGTGCCTACCCCGGTAGCACCGAACTGGGCGCGCCGAAGCACCGAACACGAGGTGGCTCAGTACGGCGGCACCCTTACCTTGCGTGTCGTGACGCGGGGGCCGAAATTGTCGGTGGCCCGTGAGACGCTGCCATATTGTGAAGCAGGCTGACCTCCATGTAGGGAACGAGTACGCCTACCCGACGTACAAGCCGTACGACGCCGCACCTACCGCCGCCCGTGTCCGCGTGGTCTCCGTCGACGGACGCGGCCAGGTGACAGTGCGGGTGGTAGATCCAGGCGCGAAGCCTCCTAAAAACGCGTGGGGAGCCCGCCTGGTCAAGCGCAACGCGCAGCAGCAGGTCGCCACGCGCGACATCGCATGCCCGTGGGAAGAATGGCCCGAGCGCGCCGCATCCATCGGCGCCGAACTGGAAGCACGCGTCGCGACGCAGCGATCGTGGTACGACGACCTCGAACAGAGCCGTGCCGACCGCGTGATCGTTGATGCCGGGCGTGTCCTGCCCGAGGAGTACGACGACGAGCACACGAGAGCGGACACGGAGGCTGAACAGCGTGGCGCGCTCAGCACGGCCTACATCAAGGCACGCGGACTCGGCGAATACGCGACTCTCGATGAACTGAGGCCGCTGCTGGTGGATCTACCGGTCCCGGTTCTGCGGGACATCCTCGCTTCCGACACACACCGACGGTCTGGAACACCTGGCACCGTCGCGTCGGTCTTCACGCGGTCGGCGGAGCTCCTCGAAGTCGCTCGTGTCGCGTCGATGGATCGGCACCGCAACGCGGGCGCTGAGATCCCTCAGCCTCGCAGCTTGCTCGGGGAACACGAGGTGGCGTTCGTCAACGCGATCCTCGAGGGCATCGCGGCCTCTGGTGGTGAGCTTCTGCTGCCTCCGGTGCCGGCCTTGCCGGATTGGGTTGACGAGGATGAGCGCTCCATCGCGTCGTTGTTCGGCTGGCTCAGGGTGGCAATGGGAGACACCAACGGCGAGATGCTGCACTCACCGGGGTGCACGGTGGTTCGCTCGCGTCCCGTACTTCTCACGGAGCACGTGCCGTGGTGGCTGGTGATGCTCGAGAGCCCCCGGAAGCTGTGCAGTAAATGCGATGGCCCCGCGGTGCGCGACCTTGTTCCGATGGCCGGCTTTGTCGCCGCCGTAGACGTGTGGCATGCCCGCGGAGGCGACCGGATCGAACAATGGCAGCAGGCTACCTTCCAACGTCTGATCGCGGCGACCATGGCCGCCCGCGCTCAAGCGCTGGAACCAGACATCACTCTCGCCTGGCGGATCACCGCAGCGCTGGCGGAAGACCCACCTGGCCACGATGGCTGGGCAGCGTATGCCCTGATGGCAGTGACGGACTGGAACCGGCTCAACGAGGCGGTTGAGAGGCTGACACCCGTTCAGCTGGAGGCGGCACGTGTGCTCGCACGTGAGCGACTGACCACGCTCGAGACGGCGCTGCCATCGTCGCAGCGGTTGTTGCCATTGCCTCGGTCGGTCGACGTCCAGGTACTGCGCGAGCGGTACAGGGATCTCAAGCAACGTCTCAAAGACACAGTGCCGCAACTGGATCGGCTCTTGTTCACCCTTCCCGGCGCAGACAGCTAACTGCCCGACCTCACCGACCCACCATCGCATGGAGGCGACTGCGAGTCGATCAGTTGTAGCGTTCGCGCTCTTCCCAAGAGGCGTAGCGATCCAAATCCTCGCGTAGCTCCTTGTGGAAGTCAGCGCGCAGGTTCGCCAGTGTTGGCGCCGGGCCAGAGGCCGCAGACCTCAGCAGGGTCGATAGGGGCCAGGTGAGAACCTGTCCGCGCCAGCCGCAGTAGATCGCCACCGCGTCAAACCGGAAGGTGTCGAACCGGTCGAGCAGTACGTAACCGAGCAGTTGCCGCAGCCATGCGGCTACATCGTCGTCGGTGGGTTCGATGGCGAGCTTGACGTCGACCAACGTCCGACCGATCACCAAGTCGACCACGCCGTACCCGTTGGCCATCTCTGGTGCGACGATCACCTTGTCGCCCAACGCGAGCAGGCCTTGTCGGCCGCGGTCGAGGTAGACAGCCCAGCAGCGGTGGAACGCGTTGAGGATTTCGGCGTTGCCATATAAGTCCGCCTCTTGCAGCAGCGCGCTCGCGAACAGCGAACGGCGCTCGTCAACCGTGCGCTTGGTTCCCCAGCGGTGCATGGGCTGACTGAACGAGTCAAGGAGCAAACAGGCTGACAACGAAGCCAGCTGGCTCTCATCCACATCTATCGGGTGGTGAGTACGTGTCCAACGCTGCAGCACGGGGTCTGTGGTTCCGTTCGTATGCAGCTTGCCGATCGGCGCGTGCTCGAACCCCGCCGCCGCGAGCAACGCGGCACAGCGGTCGATCGGGAGATAGGACAGTTCCTGTAGCCGCGGAGGTGCATCAGCCAGATCGAGTCCGATGCGAAGTTCTAGCGCCCACCCGATACTGTCGCGTCCGCCTGCCGGCGTGGAAGCGCCGTCTCGGCTCGCGGAGGCCAGTTCCGTGGTCCATGCCTCGACCACAGGGTCGCGGTGGGGCAGATGCTCATCCAAAAACCGTGACAGCGGCGTTCCTCGCCTTTTGGCCTGCTCCTGAATGCCCACGACGACACTCCCCCTCATGATCACTCCAGCCGGTGTTCACAGTGCCGGTAAAGGCGCGGAGTGTCCATGCAGCCTTCGGTCAGGCGAGTGTCGGGATCTGAATGCTGATGGTCGCTTGACCGTTGTAGTCGTGCAGATGAACTGTGAGCTGGATGGCCTCGAACAGTCGCCGAAGCAAGGGCGCCGGCGCCCGCACAAGGCAGTCACGAAGCCCCGCCAGACGCTCGATCACCACCGAGACATCCTGCTCTCGCAAGGACTCCTGACCGGCGACAGACTCAAACGACGCGATCTCGGCGGCCGTAGCCGTTTTCTGGGACTCCAGGTCGTTGTAACTGGTACGGAGCGCGGCCGTGAAGGGATCATCGGGCGCGCAGTTGCGGGCTTGATGAAGCAGGTTGTGCTGTTGCCGCTCCAGTGTTGCCATACGACGTCGCCACCATTCCTGTTGCGTCACAACGCCGCACGACGTGTTCTGATCACTCTCGCCGCCGGCAGCTTGCAGCATCGTCGCGAGCTCCGGAACGAACACCTGCTCGGCAAGCAACGAAGCGGCCGCCCGCAGGATCGCCTCCTCCCGGATGTACACCGCTTCGTTCCCTGGCGGATGTAGGCCCTTTCGTCCGCGGTTGTTGTCGCGGGGCCAGCAGGTGTAGTAGACGAGTCCACGTTTCTGGTTGCCGTGCATCCTCCTTCCGCAATTGCAGAAGACCATGCCCTTGAGGGCGTACGCACGTTTGGTCTGTGGCTGGGCCTGCAGGGTGGCTTCGGACCGTGTGCCGCGGTTGGACTGTCTGGATGCAGTGATCTCGTCGAACATCCACTTTGGAATGAGAGGCTCGTGCGCGGGTTCGTGCGACCACACCCAGTGGCTCGGAGGGTTGACCTTCCCGCGCTTGGAGCGCGTCGCGCGTCGGTTGAATACCTGGTATCCGGCGTACTTTGGGTTGCACAAGACTCCGCTGACGCTGGATTTGCTCCACAAACCGCGGGCACGTGCCTTGCCCGGAGGCTCGGGCGGTGGGTAGGAAGCCAGGTCTGCGTTGAGCCGCTCGGCGATGACTCCATAGCCGAGACCCTCGTAGTACCGCCACGATGCGATCTGCGTGACTGTCGCCGCTCGCACGCCGTCCGGCTCGAGCCTCGTCTTGGTGAGCCCCTTCTCCGCCTTTGCGGGGTTGGGATGGCGGTACGTCTTACCCTTGTAGCCGTACGGCGGTTTGCCGATGTTCCAGCCTTCGCGGACGTGCGTACACAGCCCGCCCCAGGACAGCTCCAGGGTGTTGAGTACTTCGTATTCGGCCACCGCCTGGTTGATCCGACGTTGCAGAACCTGTTGGGCCCGGCTGCCGTCGAGCTTGATCGGCTCGTTCCAGGCGAACAAGGGCACACCGCCCTTGTCCAATGCACGTTCAACCGACAGGCCCTCGTACATGCGCCGTGCCACTCGTGAGGTGGACTCACAGATCACCACATCAAAACGTCGGCTGGAGTGCTGCGCCTCGTCAAGGAGATCAGCCATGCCTCCATCACGAGCGATCGGGATATCGAACCGGTCGTAGCCGGTGCCGTGTCCTCGTTGGTCGAGCTCCATACGGCCGGACTCGACGTCGTAGAAGTGACAGACGATCACCCACGCGTCGGGAACAGCCCCACGGCAGCGTTCGAGCTGCCGTATGAGCGATTGCCGCGGATCTTGCCGTTCGTGGGTGGATGTTCTACCCAGCCAGGCGACTCGAACTTCGCCGTACAGCAAGGAAACCGGCATCCCGAACGGCGACACCGCGAGGTCCGACAAGCCAGTGGTCCGTACGGCAGCGCCGTACGGTGTGGCCGCAGAGTCGAACGACGTTGTCATGCCCGCCGCTCCGTAACCGCGTCGGTGTGTACCTCTTGCGCTGACCAGCGGAGCAGCTCGCGCACTACTGCCGTGAGTTCCAGACGCCGGCGCTCACCGTCTATCCCGCCGATCCGGCTTACCTGGCTGGCAAAGAGGTAGCGGCCGCCATTGCGAGTGCCCTCCCACTGGTATGACCAACTCGGCCCAGGATTCTCGACGCCAACGCAGCCCTCATGATGAGGGCCAGGCGCGGTGTCGTAGATCAATTCCAGCTGTGTGCCTAAGTGCTCATCCATGTGCATCCGTACGTTCCTGCTCGCAACTTCACCGGATGCCAACAGATCTGACTAGATCTCTGACGCACAGCGAAACCTGACAAGGTGACACTCAACGATGTCGTAAACAGCGGCTGTCATTGAGGAACGCCGACCCGCCGGCCAGCTCACAGATGACCATCGCCCGGTCAGGGTGAACACGGCAGCCAGGCGCGAAACTACCTCAGGAGCCTGCTTTCCCCGGCACTCCCAAGGCTGTGCCACTCGATCGGGGGATGCATTGCCGTCAGGACCGACGGACGATCCACCCATCAGTCAAGAACCCCGACGACACTGCCAGCCGATCGAGTCGCGTCTGACCAGCGCGGTTGGTGAAACGATCTCGGCTCAAGAGTCGACTCTGCAGGTGAACCGTTACTCTGGCCATGAGGTCGAGACGAGGAGAAGAGGAGCCGTGGCAGCGTCAGGCGAACACATCAAGGCTTTGGTGCGTAGCCACGCTGCTGGAGACGACGAAGCCTTCTACGCCGTGGCGTTGCAGGTCGCCGCCAAGGCAGCGCGACAAGGACACAACGTGCTGGCCGGCGACCTGAAGCAGCTGATCGAGACAGGCCGGCGTCAGCCCGTGGTGGACAAGGTCACCGCGATCGCTCGCCCTCGCGGAGATCTCGCCGATCTACTGACCGCTGACTTCCCGGATGTGACGCTCCGTGACCTGATCGGTCCGTCGACGTTGAAGGACGCGGTTGCTCGGGTGCTGCATGAGCAGCGGCAGCGGCAAGCTCTACTCAAGCATGGGTACACACCTATACATCGGTTGTTGCTGGAGGGACCGCCTGGGACCGGCAAGACGATGACCGCGGGCGTTCTTGCACATGAGCTGTCGTTGCCGCTGTTGACCGTTCGGCTGGACAGTTTGCTGAGCAAATTCATGGGTGAGACGGCCAGCAAGCTCCGAACCGTGTTCGATGCAGCGGCGACGCAACGCGCTGTGTACCTGTTCGACGAGTTCGACGCACTCGGTGGCCATCGAGGTGGGAACGATGTGGGAGAAGCCCGCCGGATCGTCAACGCTTTCCTGATCTTCCTCGAGCAGGTCAGCACAGAGAGCATCGTGGTCGCTGCCACGAACCACCGATCGATCCTCGACCACGCCCTATTCCGACGGTTCGACGTGGTGATCAAGTACAGCCTGCCGGACGCTGAACACGCTGTCGAGGTCATGAAGGCCCGCCTCGGCCCGCTTGGCCGCGGGATTCGCTGGGCGCAGGTCGGTTCGCATACAACCGAGCTGAGCCACGCTGAGCTGGTCAAGGCGGCGGAATCAGCCGCAAAGCAGGCCATCTTGCGCGACGCAGAGCGCGTCACAGCGATGGATGTGATTGCCGCTCTCGACGCGCGCCGGGCGGGAAGTAGTGAGTGAACCCACCTCAGCATCGCTGACGCACCTCGCCGTTCTTAATCGCGCCGAAGACCGAGACTTTCATCGCCGTGGCGGTGGTGACCCGCGGATTCGCGACGTAGAGCGTCGGACTCATGGCGGCAAACTGCGTGGTGACCTGCAAAGCTCGTTCACCCAAGCAGAGGCGGACCGCTCGGACGTTGAGGACGAACTCACGCTCGAAGAGCTGAAGGCACTGGGCGTGATCTTGGTGCTGGATGCTGGAGATCAAGCGTTCCCGCTGAAGCTCGACTCGCTCGAACGTATGTCGCCCCAACGCAAAACACCTAAACGACCGCAGTGGCTGCTGCTGTCCGTCACGCCATCTGCCGCAGGCCAACCAGAAAGCGCCGTCGTCTGGGTCAGCGACGAGTATCGCGTAAAATTCCTGCAGCTCTTCGAAGACTTCCTCAATCGCCAGTCACCGACAGGAAACCCTCGCAATCGGGAACTCGTCGCCAACATCGGTCGTATCCGGCGAGCGGTGCTCCGGGATTTGTGGCAGTCGGCCGGCGAACCTCCCGCTCAGGGGTTGGCATGGTGGGAGTTGTGGCTCACTCCTTCTGATTCCGGTCTAGAACTGCTGCGTGCATACGCCGACACAACAGGTCTGCGTGTTTCGTCGCGACGTGTGGAGTTCGCTGATCGAACCGTTGTATGGATTGAGGCACGGTGGGACGATCTACAGGTTCTACCGTTCACCGCGATTCCACTCGCTGAGGTCCGACGTCCCGAGTTCGTCGACACGATCGAGGACCTTTCGCTTGACGATCAGAACGAATTGACCACAGATCTCGTCGACCGCACCACCGTCGCCGCAGTCGAGGCCGCTGCCGTCGTCTGTCATTTGGACAGCGGCGTACGCCGATCTCATGTCCTGCTCTCGGCCTCTCTTGCCCCGGCGGACGTGCACTCCGTCGTCGACAGCGCCGGCACTGACCGTTTGGGCCATGGGACTTTGATGGCTGGGCTCGCCCTCTACGGACCGCTCGACGACGTTCTCGTCAGCACCAAGCCTGTTGTGCTCACACACCGGCTGGAGTCCGTCAAGATTCTTCCCGAGGCCCCAGCCGTGAACGATCCTCTCGCCTACGGTCTGGTCACCGCCCAAGCCGCCGCTGCCGCCGAGGCGTCCGCAGCAGACCGCCGACGAGTGTTCTGCATGCCGATCACTTCGCCGCCAGAGGCCCGCTTCGGGGAGCCTTCCCTGTGGTCAGCATCGATCGACGCTCTCGCCGTTGGCACCGATATTGGACAGTCAGACGGCGGAATCAGCCTTCTCGGCCAACCTGATCCCGCGGCAGCTCGCTTGTTCCTGATCTCAGCCGGCAACGTCAACGGATGGGAGTCGGGCATCGACTACCGCGATGTCTGTGACGCTGCTGGCATCCAGGATCCCGCACAGGCATGGAACGCCTTGGTCGTTGGCGCCCACACCGATCTCACCTCAATCCCGTCCGATCCGAACTTCACGCATTGGACACCGCTCGCAGCTACTGGAGATCTCTCTCCGCATAGCAGGACGTCGCTGCTGTTCGGAACCCGTCCGTGGCCGCTCAAGCCCGACATCTGCATGGAGGGTGGCAACGTCCTCACGGACGGCGTGGACTTCCACGACAAGCACCCTTTGCTCACCGTGAGGACCACATCACACAGGGACGACCTCGCTCTGACGTCGGCCAACGCCACCAGTGCGGCAACCGCCCAGGCGTCCCGACTCGCCGCTAAAGCAATGGCGGCGTACCCCACTTACTGGCCGGAAACCATCCGCGGTCTACTCGTCCACGCCGCCGAGTGGACCCCGGCGATGAAAGCCGAGATCGACAACAACACCGGCAAGACCGCACGGCAAGCCATGCTGCGTCGCTACGGCTGGGGCGTGCCTACCGAGGAAGCGGTCCTAACCTCCAGCCGCAATGCGGTCACCCTCGTCACCCAGGACGAGTTCGTTCCTTTCGATGGCCCGACGCATCGTGCCCGCAGCTTCCGGCTGCACCGTCTTCCGTGGCCGACCGAAACGCTTCGCGACCTCGCCGATACACAGATCCAGCTTCGAATCACGTTGTCCTACTTCATCGAACCCGCCGCGTCCCGGAGGGGATGGCGACGCCGTTACGCCTACGCCTCTCACGGTCTGCGCTTCGAACTTAGATCACCGCTTGAGCAGCGTGTGGACGACTTCCTCGCCCGCGTGAACCACGACGCACATGACGAGGAGACCGGTTCACGACCGCCTAGCGGATCAGATCGCTGGCTCGTGGGCAACAATCAACGCAATCTCGGCTCACTGCACCACGACATGTGGGATGGAGCTGGTGCCGAGCTGGCCGACTGTGACCTCATCGCCGTGTATCCGGTCGGCGGATGGTGGAAGAACAACAAGCGGGCAGACCGCGCCAACCTTCCCCTCCGCTACAGCCTCATCGTCTCTCTGCGTACCCCAGACCAAGAAATCGATCTATATACCCCCATCGCTACCGCACTGAGGGTGCCGATCGCCGTCGAGATCGACGAACGCTAACCCTGGTCCTTAGGCCGACTCCGCCAAATCGTGAAGGTGTAAAGAGCCAAACATCGGACAAGGCAGAAGACACTCACGATCGCTCTTCAGCGACACGAGTGATGGCAGAGCTCATGCGGCTAGGTGTCGAGTACGAACCGCACTGGGTGCAGGTCGCAGAGACCAACCTAGAGCTCGCCCGCAACGCCGGTGTGCAGACCGAGGGGCACGTATTCGGCGGCGATGCCCGGCACCTGTCGTCGGTGCTGCCGCAGCGCTATCTCGGACAAGCCGCACTCGTCGTGACGTCGCCCCCGTACGGGCCGTCCACCCACGGCCAGGTCGTTACCGGAGCCGGCGGCGTGCACAAGTACCACCACCTCTACGGCAACACTCTCGACCGCGGCAACCTCGCCAACATCGGCCACCACCGCCTGCTCGCCGGGTTCACCCGCATCCTCACCGGCTGTGCCACCTACCTTCGCCCAGGCGGCCACATCGCCATCACCATCCGGCCCTGGCGCGAACACGCCGAACTGATCGACCTGCCCTCCCAGATCCTCGCCTGCGGCGAACACGCCGGACTCATCCCGGTCGAACGCTGTGTCGCCCTGCTCGCCCGCGTCGCCGACCACGACCTCGTCCCCCGCGGCAGCTTCTTCCAACGCGACTTCATCGCCAAACAACGTCGCGCCGGCCTGCCGCTGCATCTCATCAGCCACGAGGACGTGCTGGTGTTCCGGACGCCGCTGAACTCCTTGAGTTCACGAAAACTGAAGCAACTTCAGCGGGAACCCAAGTGGTCATCGGCCTCATTGTCGGGGTTGGACACTGGGGTTCGCAAC
>NZ_FNET01000008.1 GCF_900100275.1 Lentzea albidocapillata subsp. violacea | reverse complement strand
TCCTGGTGAGACAGGCTCCTATCAGGTCACTTCCGCCCGCCTGGTGACGTGCACGCGAGACCGCCAGGCCGGACGACAGATCCGGCGAAAGACACCCTGGTCAGTTGCTTTGAGGGTCAGACCAGCCCAGGCGATCCCGCCACAACATCCTCTCTGTTGCTTTGGGCGGCTGCCTGTTGCGTATCGGTGTGCGTTGGCGGTGGGGTCCCATCACGAGCCGAGCCAAGAGCGGGCCACACCTGAGGGGTGAGGTCAAGTCGACGAAAAGCGTGTCGACTTGACCTCACCCCTCAGGTGCAGCAAGAGCTATGGCGCGACTCGTGATGGGACCCCACCGCCTGGCCCGTATGGAAGGACGGCTCGCCTTCGGCTTCGCTGTGGTTGGGGGTGGCTTGCTGCTTGTGTAACCGTTAGCGTTGCTAACCATGGACATCGCGATCACCGGTGGTTATGTCGTGCCCGTCTGTGGCGAACCTGTCGAAGGCGGCACTGTTCTCGTTCTGGACGGCAAGATCGTTGCTGTTGGTGCTGACGTTGACATTCCTGACGGTGTTCAGGTTGTCGACGCTGACGGGGCTTGGGTGTTGCCTGGGTTTGTCGAGGCTCATGGGCACATTGGCGTCCATGAGGAGGCCGAGGGGTGGGCTGGGCAGGACACCAACGAGATGACTGATCCTGTTGGGGCTCGGATGCGGGCGCTGGACGCGATCAACCCCGCTGACCTCGGCTTTGCCGACGCTCTCAGTGGTGGGGTTACTACGGCGGTGATCAAGCCTGGGTCTGGTAACCCCATCGGTGGGCAGACTGTGGCGATCAAGTGTTGGGGGCGCACGGTTGACGAGATGCTCGTCAAGGAGCCTGTCAGCGTCAAGAGTGCGCTTGGTGAGAATCCGAAGCGGGTCTATGGCGACAAGGGGAAGTTGCCGTCTACTCGGCAAGGGGTTGCGGCGGTCATTCGGGATGAGCTGACCAAGGCGCAGGACTACCTTGCCAAGAAGGCCGAGGCTGAGGCTGACGGGAAGTCCTTTGACCGCAACACCACGCTGGAGATCCTGGGGAAGGTGCTGAGTGGTGAGTTGCCCTGGTGTCAGCACGCGCATCGGGCCGACGACATCGCTACGGCGATTCGGTTGTCTGAGGAGTTCGGGTATCGGCTTATCCTCAATCATGGGACTGAGGGGCATCTGATCGCGGATGTCATTGCTGACAAGCAGATTCCGGTCATCATCGGGCCGCTGTTCACCACTCGGTCCAAAGTGGAGTTGCGGAACCGGGGGTTGCGCAACCCCGGGATCCTGGCTCGGGCCGGGGTGGAGTTGGCGATCACCACCGACCATCCTGTTGTGCCCATTCACTTTCTGGTGCACCAGGCCACTTTGGCGGTGAAGGAAGGGTTGGACAGTGATGTGGCGCTGCAGTCGATCACTACGAACCCTGCGCGCATCATGGGGCTGGACGACCGCGTTGGGGCGTTGAAGCCTGGGCTCGACGGTGATGTCGTGATCTGGTCCGGGGATCCGCTTGACGTGATGAGCCGGGCGTTGCACGTGTTCGTGCAGGGGCGTGAGGTTTACACGTGGGACGAGGCTGCTGGAGAAGGGGTCGTGGCCGACCCCTTCTACCGCGACCAGCCGTAGTTCAAAAAATCACCGTAGGCCTCGGCCGATCACCAGGCGCTGGATCTGGTTGGTGCCCTCGAAGATCTGCAAAACCTTGGCCTCGCGCATGTAGCGCTCCACTGGGAAGTCACGGGTGTAGCCGGCGCCGCCGAGCACCTGGACGGCGTCGGTCGTCACCCTCATCGCCGCGTCGGTGGCGATCAGCTTGGCGATCGACGCCTGCTGGCGGAACGGGAGGCCGCGGTCGCGGCGGCGGGCAGCGGAGATGTAGGTGGCTCGGGCCGACTCCACGGCTGCTGCCATGTCTGCGAGCAGGAATTCCAGGCCCTGGAACTCGATGATCGGGCGGCCGAACTGGGTTCGGGTCTTGGCGTAGGCGACTGCCTCGTCCAGGGCGGCCTGGGCCAGGCCCACGGCGCAGGCGGCGATGCCCAGGCGGCCCGAGTCCAAAGCGGACAGTGCGATCTTGAGGCCGTCGCCCTCGTTGCCGATCAGGCGGTCGGTGCCGAAGCGGACGTCTTCGAACTGGAGCTGTGCGGTGATGGAGCCGGTCAGGCCCATCTTGCGTTCCGGGGTGGCGGCGGTGATGCCCTGGGCCTCACCTGGGGCCAGGAAGCAGGAGATGCCGCGGCCTGCGTCGGGGGACGTGCGGGCCATCAGGGTGTAGAAGTCGGCGGCGCCGGCGTGGGTGATCCACGCCTTGGTGCCGTTCACTACGTACTCGGAGCCCTTGCGGACGGCCCTGGTCGACATGGCAGCCGGGTCGGAGCCTGCCTGGACCTCGGAGAGGGCGTAGCCGCCGAGGAGTTCGCCTTCGAGCATCTCGGGGAGCCAGCGGTCCTGCTGTTCGCGGGTGCCGAAGGTGGCGAGGCCGTAGCACGACATCACGTGTACGGAGAGGCCCACGGCGACCGTCATCCACGCGGAGGCGACCTCTTCCAGGGCCTGCAGGTACACCTCGTAGGGCTGCTCGCCGCCGCCGAACTCCTCCGGGTACGGGAGGCCCAGCAGGCCGGACCTGCCCAGCAGGCGGAACGCGTCGCGGGGGAACTTCTCGTTCTCCTCCGCGTCGGCGGCGTGGGGCTTCAGTTCGTCCCGCGCGATCTCCTTGACCAGCGCGATCAGGTCCTCGGCCTCTTGGGTGGGGAGCAACCGCTCGGCGGGCATCGTCGACCTCCGGTGTGTACTGGTAGCTGTACTCTAGTGCGTTGTGCAGTACAGCTGCCAGTGAATGTGGCAGGGTCGTCACATGACGCGGGCGCTCACGCAGCGGCAGGCCGAGTTGCTCACCCGGTTGGAGGCGTTGTTCCTCGCCGAGGGCTTCGGGCATCTCACCCTGGATGACATCGCGGGCAGGTTGCGCTGCTCGAAATCGACGCTGTACGCGCTCGCCGGCAGCAAGGAACAGCTGGCCGTCCGAGTCGTCGGGCGGTACTTCAAGGGGGCCGCCGAGCGCATCGAGAAGCGCATTGCGGGCCTCGATGACGTGCGCAAACGCATCGGCAGCTACCTCGCCGGGGCCGCGGAGGAGCTGAACAAGGCGTCGGCGGCGTTCATCGCGGACGTCTCGGACTTCCCGCCCACGCGCGCCACGTACGAGCGCAACGCGCGTGCTGCGGCCGAGCGCATCAAGGCGTTCATCCAGGACGGCGTCGAGCGGCACGTGTTCCGTGAGGTGCACGCCACGTTGTTCGCGGAGATGGCCGGGCTGCTCATCGAGAGCATCCAGACGGGAGTCCTCACGAAACGGGCAGGCGTTTCGGACGCCGAGGCGTTCACCGCACTGGGCGAACTGTTGTTGGATGGGCTCCAGCGGAACGGTGTCTCCCAGAAGGAGTAGAGCGCGTGATCGTGGTTGCTGGTGAGGCGCTGGTCGACATGGTGCCGGTGGGGGACGACGAGCTCACGCCGCTCGCGCCGAAGCTCGGTGGCGGGCCGTACAACGTGGCCGTCGCGCTCGGGCGGCTGGACGTGCCGACGGGCTTCCTGTCGCGGGTGTCGACCGACCACTTCGGGGAGCAGCTGATCAAGCGGCTGCACGCGTCGAAGGTGGAGACCTCGCTGGTCCAACGTGGACGGGAGAACACCACGCTCGCCGTTGTCGGGCTGGCTGAAGACGGTTCGGCGCGCTACTCGTTCTACGTCGACGGCACCGCCGACCGGCTCGTCGAGGATCCCGGTCCGCTGCCGGCGGAAGCGAAGGCCGTGTCGTTCGGCACGCTCTCGCTGGTGCTGGAGCCCGGCGCCTCGGTCTACGAGACGGTGCTGCGGCGCGAGAGCAAGCGCTTGCTCACGGCGCTCGACCCCAACATCCGGGCGGGCCTGATCCACGATCCGGGCGCCTACCGCGCGCGGTTCCGGTCGTGGCTGCCGGACGTCGGGCTGCTGAAGCTCTCGGTCGAGGACGCGCGGTGGCTCGCCGAGGAGGACGACGTGATCGAGATCGCAAGGACGTGGATTTCACAGGGACCGGCCGCCGTCGTGCTGACGAAGGGCGGCGACGGTCTGTCCGTGATCACCGCCACCGGACAGGTCGACGTGCCACCCGTGAAGGTGGACGTGGTCGACACGATCGGGGCGGGCGACACGGTGCAAGGCGCCCTGCTCGCGTGGCTGCACGACCACGATGCCTTGAGCGCGGAGAAGATCCGTGGCCTCTCCACGGAGGAATGGACCGCGGCATTGACGTACGCCGGTGCGGCCGCCGCGATCACATGTTCCCGTGCGGGTGCCGAACCGCCCTTTGCGAGCGAACTCACCGTTGCGTTGGGTGGATAAAACGGAGGATCGGACTACCGTGGGGTAGCCGCGCTAGAAACTGGCATTACCGATGTGATGCCGGTCCCATCTCTCAGAATCGGTTCACACCGCTACTGCGAGGCGGGCCTTCCGCCGACTAGCGTGAGTGGACTTGAAGACTCAGATCCCAACGGGGTGGTCCGAGACGACGGCAGACCCAGCGTGGACTGCCGCCACCCCGTCCGAGCGTTGAGAGGGACTTGAATGCCCGACGCGACGACTGCGCCGACCGACCCACAGACCGTCGCGCTGCGCCACGGGGACGCAGAGCTCGAGATGAAGGTGGTGCGGGCGTCCGAAGGCGCGTCCGGCATCGATCTCGGCAAGCTGCTGTCGACGACCGGTCTGGTAACCCTGGACACCGGTTTCGTCAACACGGCCTCCTGCTCCTCCGAGATCACCTACATCGACGGTGACGCCGGAATTCTGCGTTACCGCGGGTACCCGATCGAGCAGTTGGCCGCGCGTTCGAACTTCATCGAGGTCAGCTACCTCCTGATCTACGGCGAGCTGCCGACCGCCGCCCAGCTCGAGGACTTCTCGCAGAAGATCAGCAGGCACACGCTGCTGCACGAGGACCTCAAGCGCTTCTTCGACGGCTTCCCGCGCGACGCGCACCCGATGCCGGTGCTGTCGTCCGCGGTCTCCGCGCTGTCGACCTTCTACCAGGACTCGCTGTCGCCGTTCGACGCGAACCAGGTGGAGATCTCCACGATCCGTCTTCTCGCCAAGCTGCCGACCATCGCGGCCTACGCGTACAAGAAGTCGGTCGGCCAGCCGTTCCTCTACCCGGACAACTCCCTTGGCCTGGTGGAGAACTTCCTGCGGATGACCTTCGGGTTCCCGGCCGAGGCCTACGACCTCGACCCGGACCTGGTCCGCGCGCTCGACCTGCTCTTCATCCTGCACGCCGACCACGAGCAGAACTGCTCCACGTCGACCGTGCGCCTGGTCGGCTCCTCCGAGGCGAACCTCTTCGCCTCCATCTCCGCGGGCATCAACGCCCTGTTCGGCCCGCTGCACGGCGGCGCGAACAGCGCGGTGCTGGAGATGCTGGAGAAGATCAAGAACGACGGCGGCGACGTGAAGTCGTTCGTCAACAAGGTGAAGAACAAGGAGGACGGCGTCCGCCTGATGGGCTTCGGCCACCGGGTCTACAAGAACTACGACCCGCGCGCCGCGATCATCAAGAAGACCGCCGACGAGATCCTCGGCAAGCTCGGCGCCGACGACCAGCTGCTCGACATCGCGAAGCAGCTGGAAGAAGCCGCCCTGAGCGACGACTACTTCATCTCCCGCAAGCTCTACCCGAACGTCGACTTCTACACGGGTCTGATCTACCGGGCGATGGGCTTCCCGACGAAGTTCTTCACCGTGCTGTTCGCGCTCGGCCGGCTTCCCGGCTGGATCGCGCACTGGCGCGAGATGATCAACGACCCGGCCACCAAGATCGGCCGCCCGCGGCAGATCTACACCGGCCCGACCGAGCGCGACTTCATCGCGATGGAGAACCGCTAGTCAGACACTGCTTCACCCGAGCGGGGCGCGCCTGTCATGCAGGCGTGCCCCGTTCGCTTTAGCGTCGAATCGTGAGTTCCCCATCGGTCGTCTGGTTCCGCCGCGATGTGCGGACATCCGACCATCCCGCCATTCTCGCGGCAGCGGAAAGATCGCCTCGCGCACTCGCGTTGTTCGTTCTCGACGACAGGTTGTTGAAACCGTCCGGACAGCCGCGAATCGATTTCCTGCACCGCTGTCTGCACGCCCTGAACGACGAACTGGGCGGCCGTCTGATGGTCGTGCACGGCGACCCGGTGAAGACGGTTCCGCGCATCGCGAAGGAAATCGGTGCGGAGAGTGTCCACATCTCCGCGGACTACGCGCCGTACGGTCGCAAACGCGATGAGGCCGTCGAGGAAGCGTTGGGGGACATCGAACTCGTCCGCTCCGGCTCGCCCTATGCGGTCGCGCCGGGGCGGGTGCGCAAGCAGGACGGAACGCCGTTCAAGGTCTTCACGCCGTTCCGCAACGCCTGGCTGGAGCACGGCTGGCGCAAGCCCGCGGACACCGGCGCGTCCACTCTGGACTGGATCAGGCCGGAGTACGGCGTGAAGATCCCTGCCATCGAAGAGAAACTGCCGGACGCGCTCGAACTCTGGGAGAGGTTCCGTGACGAACGGCTGGCGGACTACGACAGGACCCGCGACCGGCCCGACCTGGACGCGACCAGCAGGATGTCGGCGTTCCTGCGGTGGGGCGTGCTGCACCCCCGGACCCTGCTGCAGGACTGTGCCGGAACGTTCCGCAGCGAGCTCGCGTGGCGTGAGTTCTACGCCGACGTGTTGTGGCACAAGCCGGAGACCGCGCGCGAGAACTACGACCGCAAGTTCGACCGCATGGAACTGGACGATGACAAGGAGCTCTTCGAGGCGTGGTGCGAGGGTCGCACCGGGTTCCCGATCGTCGACGCCGGCATGCGGCAGTTGCTGCGGGAAGGCTTCATGCACAACCGGGTGCGCATGATCGTCGCGAGCTTCCTGGTCAAGGACCTGCACCTGCCGTGGTGGTGGGGCGCGCGGCACTTCATGAAGCACCTGATCGACGGCGACATCGCCTCGAACCAGCACAACTGGCAGTGGGTCGCGGGCAGCGGCACGGACGCCTCGCCGTTCTTCCGCGTCTTCAACCCCCTGACGCAGGCCAAGAAGTTCGACCCGGACGGCGCCTACGTGCGCAGGTACGCACCGGATTCGCCGAGCCTCACGCCGATCGTGGACCACGCGGTCGAACGCCAGGTGGCGCTCGACCGCTACCAGGCGATCAAAGCCTGAGCGCCTCGCGGAGCTTGACGCGAGCGCCGGTCCGCAGCACGGCGTTCGCGTAGACCTTGCCGCCCAGCCACGTGATCGCCGCGATGGCCAGCAGCGCCAGCACGACCGCGAGCAGCACCTGCCAGGCCGGAGCGACGCCCAGCGCCATCCGGCCCGGCATCAGGATCGGGGCGAACGGCGGCAACATCGACAGCACCGTGACTGTTGTGCCGGAAGGGCTGCCGATCATCAGGTTGATGCCGGCCACGAACGCCACGATGATCGTCATGCTGATCGGCGTCAGCACCGACTGCAGTTCCTCCTGGCGCGACACCAGCGACGCGGCGGCCGCGAACACGGTGGCGTACAGGAAGAACCCGAGCAGGTACCAGAGGACGCCGGTCAGCAGCGCGGTACCTCCCAGCGTGCCCACGTCGATCACGTCGAAGGCGGAGGAGAGTCCCAGGCCGACGGTGGAGATCACCAGCAGCTGCAGCAGACCGACCGCGCCGAGCCCGATCACCTTGCCCAGCAACAACTGCCACGGCCGCAGGGTCGCGAGCAGGATCTCCACGACGCGGCTGGACTTCTCCTCGACCACGCCCTGCGCGACCATCGTGCCGTAGACGAGCAGCGAGTAGTACAGCAGCGCGGCCACGATCAACCCGATCGCGAGGCGCTGACCTCGTTGCGGGTCAACGGGTTCCAGCGCGGTGACGGCCACGCGGGCGTTCGCGAGGCTCTCCGCGACCTCCTGCGGTTTGATGCCCGCCTCCGCGAGCTTCGCGGTCAGCACCTGCTGGCGCAGCACGTCGTTCAGCGCCGTCGCCAGCACCTCGTTGCCGGAGTCCTTGACGATCATCTTCAGCTCCGGCGGCGCGCCGGTCACCAGCGCGTCCAGGGAGCCGTCGCGGACCTGCTGCTCGGCGTCGCCCGCGGTCGTGACGTCCCGCGTCTCGACCTCGATGCCGAACGCCTTCGCCTTGTCCCGCAACGGGTCTGTGAGCTGCGTGGCCTGCCCGGACAGCCCCACCACGCTGTGCTGCTGGTCGTCGAACAGGACCGACTGCAGCACCACGTACCCGGCGAGCACGGCGATGATCACCGCTGTACCGATCAGGAACGACCTGGTGCGCACCTTCGTGACGAACTCGCGCTTCGCCACCAGCGAGACAGCTCGGGCCGACGTCATGCGCTCCTGCCCTCGATGGTCACGACGTTGCGGAACAGCTCGGTCAGCGACGGGCGCTGCCGGGAGAACTCGTGCACGGGACCGGCCGCGAGCGCCGCGTGCAGGACCGCCTGGTCGTCCACGCCGTCGGCGAGTTCGAGGACGCACCGCGTCCCGTTCCTCTCGATCACCCGCACGCCACCCAGGGTGGCAGCCCACTCGGTCGTCGGCGACTCCACCACGAGGCGAGCTTCGCCACTCGACCGGAGTTCATCCACTGTTCCGCTCGCGACCATCGAACCGGCGCTGACGATGCCGACCCGGTCGCACAGCCGTTCGACCAGGTCGAGCTGGTGGCTGGAGAACACCACCGGCACCCCGGCGGACGCCTTCTCGCGCAGCACCTGGCTCATCACGTCCACCGCGACCGGGTCGAGGCCGGAGAACGGCTCGTCGAGCACCAGCACGTCCGGCTCGTGCACCAGCGCGGCGGCCAGCTGGACGCGCTGCTGGTTGCCGAGGCTCAGGCGCTGCACCTCGTCCGTGCGACGGTCGCGCAGCCCGAGGCGCGCGATCCAGTTCTCCGCGCTCGTGTGGGCCTCGTTGGTGCTCATGCCGTGCAGTTCGGCCAGGTAGACCAGCTGGTCGAGCACCTTCATCCGCGGGTAGAGGCCGCGCTCCTCCGGCATGTAACCGATCCTGCGCCGGGTGTCGAGATCGACGGTTCTGCCGTTCCACCGCACCTCGCCGGAGTCGGCCACGAGCACGCCCAGCGCGATGCGCATGGCCGTGGTCTTCCCGGCGCCGTTGCTGCCGACGAATCCGAAGAGCTCGCCGGCGCGCACGTCGAAGGACATGTCCCGCAGGGCGACGACCTCCCCGTAGCGCTTGGAGATCCGGTCGATCTCCAGCACTCCCTCAGGCACGGTTAACCCCTTCGTTGGTCCGGATGGCGGTAATCGGACTGAAAGTATCGGCGAGCAGGGAACGAGTGAAACGATACGGGCGTCTACGGCGAATCGAACGAACGACCAATTCACTCAACGGGGGTGACCATGCAGCCCATTGACCCGGATCAGTGGCTCAAGCAGTACGGGGCCAAGATCGAGCAGGCCAAGCAGCACGCCGAACAGGCCCGGGACCAGCTCGGTGGTGTGGGTGGCAGCGCCAGCTCGCCAGATGGCCTGATCACGGTGACAGTTAACGCGACAGGCGTGTTGACCGATCTCCAGATCAAGCCGGAGGCCCGCGGCATGGACCCCAGCGAGATCGCCTCCGCCGTGCTCACCGCCTCCACCAAGGCCCAGCGGGACGCCTCCGGGCGGGTCGTGCAGATCATGACGGACTTCGTCGGCGACAGCCCCGCGCTCGAGTTCGTGAAGGCGCAGATGCCGAACGGATACGCGGGCGACGGAACCGACGAGGAAGAACCGAAGTCGGAGTTGGAGCGCAAGGACGTCCGGCCCGACGACGAGTACTTCACCAACCCGCCCGACGTCATGGCCTGAGTGCAGGAGGGGGTCAGTCATGCAGCAGCACTTCAACATCGACCTGGACGAGCTGAGAACCCACGCCGCGAACGTGGACCGGCTCATGGAACGGATGCGCAAGGCCACCGAGACGTGCGATCCGGGTGCCCTCACGACCGAGGCGTTCGGCGTGTTCCTCGGCTTCCTCGCCCAGAACGTCCTCCAGCAGGCAGGCCTGTCGCAGGACGGCCTCGGCAAGGCCGCCAACTCGCTGATGGACATGGCCGGCGGTCTCAAGCAGACCATCGAGCAGTACGAGCAGGTCGACCTCGACAACATGTTCGGCTTCAAGGGAGGCCGGGGATGAACGCCCCAGCGACGCAGTCCAGCGGTGCCGACACCCAGCAGCTGATCAGCAACATCTCGAACACCTACTCCGCCATCGAGCGCGGCGACTGGGTCAACGCGGGCCTCGGCATCGCGAACTCGGCCATGGGCATCGTCGGCATGTCGTCGAACCCGCTGAGCGGCTTCCTCTCCGCCGGTTTCAGCTGGGCCATCCAGCACGTCGACTTCCTGCGCGAGCCGTTCGACGTCCTGCTGGGCAGCCCCGAGTCGATCGCCAAGATGTCCGAGTCCTTCCAGAACGCGGGCAAGCAGGTCCACAGCATCGCGAACGAGTACGAGAAGATCTGCGTCTCCCAGACCCGTGAGTGGGCAGGCAAGGCGGCCGACGGCTACCGCGCCGCGGCCAAGCGGCACGCCGGTGGCCTGGAGACCCTCGCCAAGTCGGTCGAGGGCATCGCCGGCGCGGTCAAGGGCGCGGGCGAGCTCGTCGGCACCGTCCGCAAGATGATCATGGACCTGATCAGCCAGGCCGTGTCCGACATGGTCATGAAGATCATCCAATGGCTGGCGGCGTCGTTCCTGACCTTCGGCGCGGCCATCGCCGGCGCGATCGCGGACATCGTCACGACCGCGGTCAACTACGCGAAGAAGCTGGCCGACTTCCTGCAGAAGCTCGTCGGCTCCGTGCAGAAGCTGATGAACCTGATCAAGTCGGTCTCGCAGATCGCCAAGGTCGCCGAGCAGGTCATCGACGCGATCTCCACGATGGCGAACGGCGGCAAGGGCGGTGGCGGCGGTTCCGTCCGCAACACCGCGGGCGGCTTCGACGGCATCCGCGCCGACGACCAGTCCCGCGCGTCCGGCGGTGCGGGCGGCACGTTCACCAGCGGCGCCGGCGGCGGTTACGCCGGTGGCCGGCCGACCGCTGGTGACGGCCTGACCAACGTCCGGCCCGGCTACCAGGGCGGCAACACCGACGGCTACCAGGGTCCGTACGGGCAGGGGCCGGGCGTCGGTGCCGGTCCGGCCGTGCGTCCGGTCTACACGCCTCCCGCCGCCGGCAACACCGGAGGCGGCGCCGGCGGTGGCGGGGGCTACGTTCCGCCCGGCTCCGGCTCGGGCGGCGGTACTGGCGCCGGTACGGGTCGCTGGGTTCCCGGTCACTGGGAGTCCGGCACGACCACGACGGCCGGTGGCGAGGCCGGGACCAGGCCTCCGTCGATCGGCACCCCGCCGACGACGAACGACTGGTACCGCCCGCCGGCCACCGACTCCGCGGCCGCTGCGGCCGGCGGTGGCGGAGCAGGCGGCGGCGCGCCCAAGGGCGGCGGCGGTGGTGGTGGCGGAGGCGGTATGCCCGCCGGCTTCGGCGGTGGCCCGGCCGGTGGCGGTGGTGCCGGTGGTACCTCGGCCACGCAGTTCGGTGGCGCGGCCGGCGTCATGGCGGCCGGCAGTGGTGCCGCTCCCGCGGCTCCCGCCGCGGCCGGTGGTGCCGGTGGCGGTGCCAAGGGCGGTGCCGGCATGGGCGGCATGATGGGTGGCGCTCCGATGGCCGGTGGAGCCGGTCAGCAGGGCGGCAGCAACGAGCACAAGCGCAAGGTGCGGATCGAGGGTGAGTCCCTGGTCGAGCCCCCGAAGGCGGCGAAGCCGGTCATCGGCGAGTGACCTCGCACTGATTTCCTTGCGCTGAGAACGGGGCGTCCTTCGCGGACGCCCCGTTTTTCACGCGTTCGTCAGGAGCTTCTCGATCTCGGGCGCGGCCTTCTCACGATCCTTCGGCACCAGCCCGATGCGCGTGCGCCGGTCGAGGACGTCGTCGGCGTCCAGCGCGCCCTCGTGCCGGATCGCGTGGACGACGTCGGCCTCGGTGACACCGGGCGCGATCGGGGTGGTCGGCGTCGGCCGGTCGTCGACCAGGCGGATGTCCTTGGTGCGGCACGGGATCCGCGTCAGGTTCGTCGCGTCGACCGCGTCCGCCGCCATCCTGCGGTAGGTGGTGAGCTTGCCGCCGACGACCGTGATCACGCCGTTCGGCGCCCTCAGCACGGCGTGGTTGCGGGAGAGGTCCGCGGTCCGGCCCTCGGCCTCGATCAACGGGCGCAGGCCCGCGTAGCTGCCGATGACATCGTCCCTCGTGAGATCTCGTTGCAGGACGTGGGAAGCGGTCGTGAGCAGGAAGTCCACATCGGACTCCGGGACCTGCGGCACGTCCGGGATGTCGTCCACCGGCTCGTCGGTGAGGCCTAGGTACGCGCGGCCGTTCGCCTGGGGCAGCAGCAACGCGTAGCGGTTGCGCTCGCCCGGGACGGGGATGGTCAGCGCGGTGCCGGTGAGGCCCGCGCTCCTCGCGTCGATCACGAGGTGCGAGCCGCGCGACGGGCGCAGGTGCACCGGGGCGAGCGTGCCGGCCCAGACGCCGGTCGCGTTGACCACCGCCCTGGCCTGCACGGTGAAGGTGGTGCCGGTCAGCGTGTCCACGGCCTCGGCGCCATCGCCCTGCAGCGTCACGACCTTCGCGCGGGTGATGATCCTCGCGCCCTGCCCGGCGGCGGTTCTGGCCAGCGCGACCACGAGCCGCGCGTCGTCGACGAGCTGGCCGTCGTAGCTCAGGAGACCGCCGGTGAGCTTCGCCGGGTCGAGACCGGGGACCAGCGCCATGGCCTCGTGCCGCTGTACCCGGCGGGGACGTGGCAGCACGTCCGACGGCGTGCGTGCGGCGATGCGCAGCGCGTTGCCCGCGCGGAATCCCGACATGACGAAGTGGCCCGCGCCCGCGTGCAGGGGGAACAGCATGGGCAACGTGCGCGTGAGGTGCGGTGCCGTCCTGGTCATCAGGATGCCTCGCTCCACGGCGCTCTCGTGGGCGAGCCGCACGTCGCCCTTCGCGAGGTAGCGCAGGCCGCCGTGGACGAGCTTGCTGGACCACCGGGACGTCCCGAACGCCAGGTCGTGCGCCTCCAGCAGGACGGTCCTGAGGCCTCGGGAAGCCGCGTCGAGCGCGACCCCCGCGCCCGTGACGCCGCCACCGATGACGAGCAGGTCGGCGACTTCCCGTTGCGCTGCTTCGAGGTCCTGCAGGCGCCTCGCGGCGTTCAGGGACGTGTTCACGGTTTCAGGGCTCCGTCCAGCTGCTTGGCGAGCTCGTCGAGTAGCGCGGTGAAGTCGAGCCCGGACGTGGCCGGTCTGGTCGAGAGCACCATCGACTGCGTGCTCAGCAGCACCACACGGGCCTGCGTCTTGGCGTCGCCGAACCGGATCGAGCCGTCGCGGTGCCCGGCCTCGACCTGCGCGACGAGGAACTGCTCGACCAGCCGCTGCGTGCTGCCGAGCCGGTCGGTGAGGTACGGCAGCATCAGGTCCGCGTCGAGCTGCAGGACGCGCTGCATCAGCGGGTTGGCGTCGAGCAGCCGGATGGCGTCCACGGCCCGCTGAACGAGCTGCTCGCGCGCGTTGCCGTGCCCGCCCGCCCGTTCGACCTCTTCGAGCAACGCGGCGAACTCCCTGGTCATCAGGGCTCTGACGAGGTGGTCGACGTCCGGGTAACGGCGGTAGAGCGTCATGCGGCTCACGTTGGCCCGTTTCGCCACGTCGGTGAGGGTCGTCCGGCGGACCCCCACCTCCAGAACACACTCACGGGTGGCGTCGAGCAGAGCGTCGTGGGTGTGACGTTGAGACGTCATGTGTAACACTGTAGCAGTGACCAGGGCCCGATGGACTTCCGAAACCGTGCCGTTGCCGCCGCATGCGCTGGCTTGGCTGAGCCAGCGCGTCGGCCTGGGGGAGCCGCTCCCCGAGGTGCCCGTCGCGGTGCCTCCTTCAGAGCTGACCGAGGACGCGTTCACCGCGCTGGAGGCCGTGTGCGCGGTCTCCGTCGAGGATGCGGACCGGGCCGGACGCGCCGGTGGGCTGTCGTACCTGGACCTGCTGCGTCATCGCGGGCACGGGCAACTCGCTGTGCCGGACGCCGTGGTGCAGCCTGCGTCGCCCGAGGAAGTCCTCGAGGTCCTCCAGGTCTGCGTCGAGTACGACATCGCCGTGGTGCCGTTCGGCGGCGGTACGTCCGTGGTGGGTGGCGTCGAGGCCCTGCGCGGGCCCAAGTCCGCTGTGGTGGCGTTGGACCTCGCCGGGCTCGGGCGGCTCGTTTCCGTCGATCCGGTGTCCCGGGTCGCCGTGCTGCAGGCCGGGATCACCGGGCCTGAGGCGGAGAAGCTGTTGGGGGAGCACGGGTTCACGCTCGGGCACGTGCCGCAGTCGTTCGAGCGGGCCACGATCGGCGGGTTCGCCGCCACCCGGTCCGCCGGCCAGGCCTCGTCCGGTTACGGACGCTTCGAGGACATGGTCGAGTCGGTCCGGATCGCCACGCCGGTGGGGGAGTGGGTCGCGGGGACCGCGCCCGCGTCCGCTGCCGGTCCGGACCTGAAGCAGCTGGTGCTCGGCAGCGAAGGGCTCTTCGGGGTCATCACCGAGGTGTCCGTGCGGGTACGGCCCAAGCCGTACGGGCCGCGGTACGAGGGCTTCGTCGTCGACGGGTGGGAGGCTGGGACCTCGCTCGTGCGGTCCCTGGCCCAGTCCGGGGCGCTGGCCGACATCACCCGTCTGTCCGATGTGGACGAGACCGAGGTCGCCCTGGCGCTCGCCGGGTCCAAGGCCGATCTTCTGAAGAAGTACCTGCGGGTGCGCGGGGTGAAGCAGCCCTGCCTGGTGATCCTCGGGTGGGAGTGCCGGTCCCGTGCCGCGACCATGAGTGCCATGAGTGGAACCAAGGTCGTGCGACTCGGCCGGGCGATGGGTGCTTCGTGGCTGCACGGGCGGTTCAACGGGCCTCGGCAGCGCGATGCCCTGCTGGACGCCGGTGTCTGCGTCGAGACCCTGGAGACCGCCACCCACTGGTCCCGGGTCTCCGAACTGCGCGACGCCGTGCGGGACGCGTTGGTCACGGAGCTCGGGAATCCCGTGGTGATGTGCCACGTCTCGCATGCTTACGAGACCGGAGCTTCGCTTTACTTCACCGTGCTGGTGCCCAGGGATCTCGCTGATCCTGTTGGGCAGTGGGCGAAAGCGAAGATCGCGGCCTCGGACGCGATCTCCCGGCTCGGCACGATCACCCACCACCACGCCGTGGGCCGCGATCACCTTCCCTGGCTGGAGAAGGAGATCGGGCCCATCGGCGTCGACGTGCTGCGTGCCGTGAAGGAGCGGCTCGATCCGACCGGGATCCTGAACCCCGGCAAGCTGGTCTAGCTGTTCGTCAGAACTTGACGAGCATCTTGCCGGTGTTCTCGCCGCGCAGCATGCCCAGGAACGCGGACGGGGCCTGGCGGGCGCCACCCTCGACGACGGTCTCGGAGTACTTGAGCTCGCCGGAGGCGATCCAGGCCGCGACCTCGGACACGAACTGCTGCTGCAGGGCCTTGTGGTCGCCGACCAGCATGCCGCGCAGGGTCAGGCGCTTGGCGAGGATCTGGATCATGTTGCTCGGGCCCGCCGGCTTCTCGGACTCGTTGTACTGCGAGATGGCGCCGCACATGGTGATCCGTCCGTTCAGGTTGAGGACCTCGATGGCCGCTTCGAGGTGTTCGCCACCGACGTTGTCGAAGTAGACGTCGATGCCGTCGGGGGCGGCGGCCGCGAGCTGCTCGGCGACCGGACCGTCCTTGTAGTTGAAGGCGGCGTCGAAACCGAGTTCCTCGGTGAGGTACTTGACCTTGTCCGCGGAACCGGCGGAGCCGATGACCCGGCTGGCGCCCTTAAGGCGGGCGATCTGGCCCACGATCTGGCCCACGGCGCCGGCCGCACCGGAGACGAAGACGGCGTCGCCCGGCTTGAACTCGGCGGTGGCGAGCAGGCCCGCGTAGGCGGTCAGGCCGGGCATGCCCAGGACACCCAGGTAGGTGGAGAGCGGGGCGACCGAGCTGTCGACCTTCACGGCGTGCTTGGCGTTGACGACGGCGTACTCGCGCCAGCCCAGGCCGTGCAGGACGTTGTCGCCCTCGGCGAAGCCCTCCACTCCCGCTCCGACCGCGACGACCTCACCCACCGCGCCGCCGTCCAGCGGGGCGCCCACCTGGAACGGCGGGACGTAGGACTTGACGTCGTTCATCCGGCCGCGCATGTACGGGTCGACGCTCATGACCACGTTGCGCACCAGGATCTGGCCTTCGCCCGGGGCAGGAATCTCGACCTCGGCGATCTCGAAGGTCTCCTCGGTCGGCCAGCCGTTCGGGCGGGACGCGAGCCGGACCTCCAGCGCGGTGTTCGTCATGGTCTGAGCATCTCCCTGTCTGAGGTCATGCGGATCAGTTATCCGTTTCAACCGCCCGCCGGTGACGACTGTTCCGGAATGTGACCTAGACCGCAGGAAGAAGTGTCGTGATGTCCCGATAAGCAAACCCGAGCTTGCGGTACACGGCGATCGCCGGGGCGTTGTAGTTCTCCACGAAGAGCGCACAGGTGCCGTAGAGGGTGAGCAGCGTGGAGGCCACGAACTGGCAGATGCGCCGGCCCAGCCCCTGGTTCGTGCAGGACGGCCGGACGGCCACGCCCATCATGAAGCCGACGTCGGCGGACGACCAGGCCTCGGCCGCGGTGGCGACCAGCTCGCCGCCCTCGTGCACGCCCGCCCAGCGGCGCACCCCCTTCTCGCCGGGCCAGGCCCAGGAATCCGGGTTGGCCTCGCGCAGGAGGGGTTCCACCCCGTCGGGTGACCGCAGCCAGGCGGCCTCGGCCGGGAGGTCCAGCGCCCCCGAGCGGTCCATCCAGCCGAACGGCCTGTCCTCCAGCCACGGGGACGGCATCAGCGACGCCACCTCCAGCGCCAGCGGACGTTCGAGCAACGGCCGCAACCCCACACCCCGGCCGTGCGCCGCGAGCAGGGACGCGACACCCTCGGCCGGCCCGGACAGGACCAGCCGGCGCCGTCGGGTGAGCGACGGGGCATGCACCGCCACCGCGTCACCGTGCGCCCAGGCCGCACCGCCCGACGACAGTGCCTGGGCTGCCCAGCGGACCATCGGGTCGTCGCTGGCGTCCTGCACGTCGGCGGTGGTGCGTAACCGGCGCACTCAGTCCTTCTGCTTGCGGCGCAACAGGGTTCGCTTCGCGAGCGAGTCCTCCAGCGCCTGGTACGCGAGGTCCATCACCCGGTTGTACTCGCCCTGGGGGCGCGGGGGGACGGACTCGTCCGGCTGCGGGAACGTGACCATCTGCAGCCAGCGCTCGTCCCAGAGCTGCTCGACCGCCGCCTCCCAGTGCAGGGCGGCGCCCATCCGCACGACCCGCTCGCGATCGCGCACCTCGGCGATCTCGTGCTGGGTCGCCGCGATCCGCTCGGCGAGCTCGGCGCACCGCACCTCGTCCAGCTTGCGCTGGCGAGCAGCCGCGTCGGTGGCGATGGCGATGATCTCCTTGTAGCGCTCGACGGCGGAGATCGCCGGCACCTCGATCACCTCCTCGCTCTGACGCTGCGACGGGACCGACTCGAACATCGTCGTCATCATCGGGTTCATGACGCTTCTCCAGTGTCGAACGGGATGATCACTTGCGGTCGCGAGTGCTCGAACCGGTCGAAGAACAGGCCGCGGCGTGGCCTCGGCGACCACGACATCACCTGCTCCGGTCCGAGCGACAGCAGTTCCTTGCCCTGGACGTCGAACGCCACCCAGGCGCCGATGTCGTCGTAGACGCCGGGCGGGAGGCTCGCCTTCAGCCTCTGCACACCGCGCCACCAGCCCAGCACGTGCGTGCGGTTCTCCGGGCCGTGCTTCAGCACGGTGCGGAGACTGTCCACACCGGACATCCGGGTCGCCGGATCCTTCTGTTCCAGCAACGTCTGCGCGGCGTCGACGCCGTACAGCACCAGGTAGTGCGGCTGCATCGGCGCGTCGGCCTGGCCCGTGTTGATCGACTGCAGCTGGGCCGCCGTCTCGTCCAGCAGCCTGCGGAGGCCGTCGATCTGGACCACCTCGGCGTCGTGCCCGTCCGCGCTGAGGCGCTTGGCCAGGTACAACGCCGAGGGCATCGCCTCTTCCACCAGGCAGGCCAGCGAGAACCTCGCCTCGTGCGGGTGGTGCTGCCTGCCCAGTGACGCGGCCGCTCCGCCGAGTACCGCGGCCGCGTCCTGGACGACGGAGCCGATCACCGCGATGTTGCGGCCCGGGGTCCGGGCGAAACGCACACGTGCCGCGCTGCCGGCGACGTCGATGACCTGTCCGAGCAGAACGGTAGGTGATGCCTCGCCCGGTCGCAGGTCGAGGAAGTCCTGCGTCGCGTCGATCAGCGGGATCTTGCTGCCGTCGAACAGACCCGGTGCCCGGCCCGGTTCGCGGCGCCACAGCTCGGTCTGCAGGAAGTCCATGGTGCCCTTGGCCGTCGAGTCCGGGACGCGGCAGATCTCGTTGCCGGGCTTGACACCCGACTCGTGGTTGATCACCGCGTGCCAGCGCGGCAGCTCCACGGCGGCGTCGTTCTGCGGCTCGGCCAGCACCCGGCGGGCCTTGGGCAGCGCGATGCGGACGGTGAACTGCTCGAAGATCGCCGACTTGCCCCAGAAGCCCTCGATGCCCGAGACGTCCTGCGACGACAGCACCAGGTGGATGCCCTGCGAACGGCCGCGGCGCGCCACGTCCTCCAGCAGTTGCGTCGCGGCGGCGGTGACCTGGTCGCGTTCGCCGAACAGGTACTGGAACTCGTCGATCACGGCGACGATCCGCGGCCAGCGGCCACCGGGGTCCTCGGCGCGCAGGTGCTCCAGCTTGGTGACCTCGTGCTGCTTGGCCGCGTCCGCACGCCGGCGCATCTCGTCGGACAGGAACCGCAGCAGTGCCACGCCGAACTCGCGGTCGGTGTTGACGTTCACGCCGACCAGGCGGGCGTGCGGCAGCCACGACGGGTCCTTGCGGCCCGGCGCGAACTGCGCGAACGACACGCCTTCCTTGAAGTCCAGCAGATACAGCTCCAGCTCGTTCGGCGAATAGCGCGCGCACAACGAACCGAGCATCGCGTAGAGGAAGTTCGTCTTGCCGGAACCCGAAGGCCCGCCGATCAACGCGTGCGGCGAGGTGTCGCCGAGCTGCACGCAGACCTGCTCGCCGTCGTCGAAGCCGACGGGCGCGATGACTCCGGCCGACGAGTTCTCCGTCCACGGCCGGTCCGGCAGCAGGTCGCCGAACGTGCTCATGCGCGAACGCCGTTCCTCGCGCTTCTCCGCGATGGCGGCACAGGCGCGCGGCACCAACGTGCGCGGCAGCGCTTCATCCAGCGTGACGGTCACGTCCTTGCCGGTCATCGTGCAGAACGCGGTGCCGTCGCCGCGCAACGACACCGTCTCCACCGGCGAGTTGATCGTGATCGGAATGTCCACGATGAACAGCTGCACGCCGCACGCCAAACCGTTGCGCGCCACGCGTTGCAGCTGTTGCTGCTGGTCTTCCTTCAACGCCTTGCGGTTGCCGAACAGCACGGCGATCCGCCACGGTTCGGTGCGCCGGCCCTCACCGCTGACCGCACGAACGGTCAGGTGACCGTCGACCAGGACCTTGGTGTGCACCTGGCGGATGTGCTCGGACATCTCGTCGAGCAGCTCGTGCAGCCGTGCCGGATCGTGCACCGTCAGCAGGTTCGCGCGGGTCAGCGGGTAGAGGCCGGGCAACGACCCGGTCAGCTGGCCGACGTCCCACACGTGCACGTGCACGAGCCCCGGCTGGAAGTGCGACAGCACGCGCAGCAACAGGCTCTCCACCAGCGAGTCCGCGACGTGGCGAGTGTCCGGAGTGGACGAGATGTGCAGGTGTGCCTGATCGAGCAGCGGCACCGCGACGGGGAACGGGACGGGTGTCGGTGCCGACGTCACCACGCCGGTGCCGATCCGCCACAGTTCCGGCACGCCCTCGCTGCCGTCGTGCGTGCCCGGATGGCCGAGCCACGACCCGTGCGGCAACGACGCGGGGCCGGCGGCGACCGAGTTCACCAGCTCGGTCAGCTGCTCGGGGCCCGTGGTCGTCCACTCGTGGAACGACTGCTGCCAGTCGTACTTGATCTGGTCGAGCCGCTCGGCGAACTCGGCCATCGACAGTGGCGCCTGACGAGGGTTCTTCTGGCGCTTCTCGTCAACCGTCAGGAACGAGGTCACGTTCTTCAGGGCGACGTCCTGCAACGCCCTGTCGACGCCCATGCCGCGCACGGTGAACTCGAACATGTCCTTGGCGTGCTCGGTGGCGAGCAACCGGTGTTCGCGCGCCACCGAGCCCAGCGCGGCCGAAACGGCGCGCTGGAACTCCCCGAAGGCGGTCTCGATCTTCGTCCGCCGGTCGTCCCGCCTGCTCATCACAGCTCCACGGTGAGTCGTTGGATGCGCTCTAGGGTTCCCACCATCAGTTCCAGCTGATCGGGGAATCTTTCCTTCGCGCGCACGAACTCCACTGGAAGCAGCGACTCGTGGTGGTTCTCGCTCGACTCGGCGAGGATCGCGACCGCCTCGTCGAGGCCCTCCTGCGCTGATCGCACGTTGCGGTACGACTCACGCAGGATCTCGCCCGCCTGCTCGAGCGCGGCACGAACCTCGCCGATGGACGCCATCAAAGCCTGCTGTTGATGCCCTCGGCCCCGGAAATGCCGGCGCCGAGGTAGTTCTGCAGCTCGCTCACGCCCGACACGACCTGGGCGAACTGGGCGTTCGTCGTCTCGACGTCCGCCTGCACGGAGCCCTGCGTGACCGATGTCAGCAGCTGCTGCGCGTCCTCGGCGAGCTCAGCCGCCTGTTGGAGGGCCGACTGGCTTTGAGCCGCCTTGTCGATCGCCTGGGCAATTGCGGCACGGACCTCTTCGATGCTGGCCATGTCGGCTCCCGAACCCTCCGGAACAAGATGGTCTGACGACCACCCTTAGTAGAGATTGTGCCCAGATTTTCACAGTTGAGACCGAAGATCGGCTAACCGGGTGGATGCCTGAATCCACTCGAACGGGCCTTGATTTAATGATCAGTTGAGTCCGCCGCAGGCCGCTTGTCCACGCGTGTAGCAACTCTCACAACGACGCCTACAGCCCGTTGAGCGTTCATACCGACCAGCCGGGTGAATCAAGACGGCTTCGAGGGCGAGTTGTCACGCAAAGTTCCTGCCCCGAAAGGGTCATCTCCGGCCCACACCTCGACCAGAACGCGCTCGGCGCCCGGAACGAGCTCGTTGATCAGCTCGGGTTCGTCCAGCACGGTCCACGCCGTCGGCGGCTCGCACGCCACCCGCGGCGCCGAGAAGCCCTCGCCCAGCCCGCGCACGAACGTGCGAACGGCCCGTGCCAGCGCCGCTGCGACGTTGTGGGTGGCCTTCTCCGTGCTGGGCCGTGTGATCACGACGGCCCAGCAGCCCGGCTCTTCGTCGGAACAGTCGCGGGCGTCCACGATCTGAGCGCCCGCACGGTTGATGAGCGCGTCGCACGCGGCACGCGCCTGTTGCTCGTCCGCTGCCTCGACCACCACGGTGATCAGGAGCACGAGGTCGTCTTCGTCCATGACACCCGAAATGGTGTCAGATGACCCTCCGCGTGAACTCCAGCACCCGAGTGACGGCCTCGCCGTCGGTCAGCAGCCCGTCCGCGACGTACTCCTCGAACGCCGAGCCGCGGATCCGGTCGATGCCCGCGCGGGTGTCCGCGATCGGCACGATCTCGTCGTCCGAGCCGTGCAGCCACAACGTCGGCAGGTCGCCCAGCGCCGGCCCGAGGCCGACCTCGTCCATCAGGTCGGCCAGTTCGTTCGACGCGCCGTCCCACATGCCGAGCACCGGCGAGATCAGCACCAGCGCGGCCGGCCCGGAACGCGTCTGGGCACAGCGGACCGCGGCCGGCGCGGCGGTGAAGTGTCCAATGAGGACGACCGGCCGGTCAGCGGCCTCGATCACCGTTTCGAAGTTCTCGCTCACCACGACCGGAACACCCGCGGTGCGCAGCGAGAAGGCGATGCGCTCGCCGTGCGGCAGCACGGCGAGCCATCCAGGTACGTGCATCTACGAAGCGTAGAAGGCACTGATCTCGATCCGGCCACCGGAACAGACGGAGCCAAAGGTCCATGGCACGGACAGCGGAGCTGTCTCGTTCGGCGGGATGGCCGAGACCTTCGTCGGCTCCGGCTGGCACGTCCCCTGCACCGGCTCGCTGCCCGCGGGCACGACATTCCAGTGCAGGTTCGCGGTGGCCTTTCCGCCAGGCGCGAGGGTCAGAGCGGTGGGACCGGGGTCGGCCTTGCGCTCGAGTTTGGTGGGTACGGCGCCGGAGGCGTTCTCCAGCTGGAAACCGCTGTAGCCGTTCAACGTGCACGGCGCCGTGCCGCTGTTCGTCACCACGAACTTGCCGTACCTGTTGCCCGCGCCGGCATCAGTGGGAACGACCTCGCCCTTCAACGTCGCCGCGTCGCAGCGCTCCCCGTCGCGCGAGGCTGCCTGGGGGTCGTCCGACGCGGGAGCGGACGAAGCCGTCGACGACGGCGTCGACGGCGCCGTCGGCAGCGTTTGCGAGGCGTTGTCCGGTGTTCTCGTCCCGCAAGCCGTCACGGAAGCGAGCACCAGCAGTCCGCAAGCGATCAACCGTCGAGTCATGGGTGCACCTCCTACCACCGAAGGATGTGCCCGATTCTCAATCAACCAACACAACGTGCCGGAAATTCACTGGATCTGGTGGACGTCCCATCCGTCCGGAAGTTCCGCCATGCCCTGCACGGCCGCGGTCCAGAGGTACGTCCAGGCGATGCGCCCGTCCGGCAGCACGACGCGCACGCGGCGGTAGTCCTCGCCCTCGTACTCGTCGAGCAGCGGCAGCGCGTCCTCGGGCGACCTGAGCCGCAGCACGAAGCCGGGCACGCCGAGGCCGGCGCCAGGGCGCAGCGCGGGATAGCCCAGGCCGGTGTCGAACAACGTGCCGGGCAGGTGGGTCTCCGCGGACTCCACGACGTGCGGTTCCATCAGGTGCCAAGCGCTTGCGCCCGGCTGCAGGGTGCCGTAGACGAACAGCAGCTCGGGCCAGTCGTCGGCCGACGGTTCGCCGTGGATCTCGGTGACGTCCAGTCCGTCGTTCATCGCAGGCCTCTCGCCCAGTACCCGCGCGCCCCGCTGCGAGACGTCCGCGCAACGGACCATACGGCCGTTGAAGAGCACGGGCATCCGCTTCTTGGAGCCTGCCGTGTACGCCAGAACGCTGTCGATGACGCCGCCGTTGTAGAGCACCACGCGGCCCGTGTGCACGCGTACAAGCCGATAGCGCAGCCCGCGCCCCTCGCACCGGTCCAGCACACGCAACTGATCAGGCGTGGCGAACCAGATCGAGTGCTCCTCGGTGACGCCGGGTGCCCCCGCGAGCGTCGCCGGCCGCTGTCCGTCGCGCATGCGCAGCCCAGCGGCCCAGACAGCAGTAAGGCCCTCGCACCGTGCACGCAGCACGACCGCGGGGCCTTCGAGACCGAGCTCTTCACGGAGCCAGGTGAGCTTGCTGGGATTGGCGTTCGACCCGTAGCCGAGCACCGGCATCCGGCCCGCCAACGGGGGCTCGCCGTGGTTCGCCAGCCATTGGTCTAGATCGATGTTCTCCGGCTCAACACGCCATCCCGACTCCATCGTGAGGTCCGGTCGCACTGGCCAGCCCGTTTCGTCGACGTGGACAAAACAGTGGTCTGGACGAGTACCCGGATAGGGCTCAGCCGGATGGCTTTCGTCGGTGAACGGTTGGGCCATTGGTCCATTGTGCCAGTCGGAGGGGCCAGCTGGCGCCCCCTAATCGTGACCCATCCGATGTCTACCCCCGATTTTGGCGGTTCTAGTGAGAACTTTCACTGCGCATAAGGGTGACCAGCCCGATGTCTGCTCGTCAGTGCTCCGGCGAACCTCAGGAGCCGTCATAGCGTTCCTGCGCCTGGGTCACCTCGGGCTGGTTCGCGGCGATCCACGAGAAGAGCGCCACGAGGTGGTCGGCCGCCCCCTTGCCGAGCGGCGTCAACGTGTACTCGACGTGCGGCGGGATGACCGGATGCACCTCCCGGTGCACGAACCCGTCCCGCTCCAGCGTCCGCAACGTCTGCGTGAGCATCTTCTCGCTGACGACCTCCAGCTCACGCCGGAGGTCGCTGAACCGCCAGGAGGCCCCGTCGAACAGGGCCTGCAGGACCAGCACGCCCCACTTGCTTGTGACGTGCTCCATGATCGCCCGCTCGGGACACTCCGTGACCTGCATGCTCACCTCCACGTAAGTACCCAACTTCAAAGTGGGTACTTTCCAAAGGATAGCGCTAACCGCAACCTGAACGCATGACGATCCTCATCACCGGAGCAACCGGCCAGCTCGGCAGCGCAGTGGTCCGCCACGTCCTCGACCGCACGGACGAGCAGGTCATCGTCTCCGTGCGCTCCCCGGAGAAGTTCACCCTGGAAGGCGTCGAGGTCAGGCAGGGCGACTTCGGCAAGCCCGAGACCCTCGACTTCCGGGGCGTCGACAAGCTCCTCATCGTGTCGGCCGACGACTTCGACACCGACGTGCGCGTCAAGCAGCACGAGAACGCCATCGCCAAGGCCGTGGAGCACGGCGTGGGCCACATCTTCTACACCAGCATCACCGACGCGGACACCTCATCGGTGGGCGCGGCAGCAGCGCACAAGGCCACCGAGAGCATCATCCGAGCCACCGGCGTCCCGTTCACGTTCCTGCGCAACGGCATGTACCACGAGAACTACCTGGGCGCCCTCTCCGCGGACACCGTCGCGATCTCCACGAAGGACGGCCGGGTGGCAAGCGCGTCCCGCGAGGACTTCGCCGAAGCCGCCGCCGCGGCCCTCACCACCACGGGCCACGAGAACCAGACCTACGAGCTCACCGGCTCGACCAGCTGGTCGTTCCCCGAACTGGCCGGCGACAGGTACCGCGACGTGAGCGACGACGACCTGATCGCCTCCGGCGTACCGGCGTTCCTGGTCGACTTCTTCGTGGCGATCCGCAACGGCGTGTTCGCCGAGGTCCGGCCGGACCTGGAGAAGCTGCTCGGCCGCCCTTCGACGCCGATCAAGGTCACCGCCTGAACGACCCCTCCGCTGGAACAGGAACCAGCCACCGCAAACAGACCCGCGCGGTGCCACCAGGCACCCGCCTACGCAAGGCGACCACGTACGAGTCCTGGCGTGGCGAGGCGAAGCGAGCCGTCTGAACCTTCAGGGCTGGGTAGCGGTTCGGGTCCGCTCACGGCGATTGGGGCTTGACCTTGAGTGGGCGGGATGCTCCCCTCTCGGGCACGGCCGGGCGCTTTTCAGCCCGGCCTTTTTCCGGCCGTCAAGCATCCCGCCAGAGGCTCGAGGTCAAGCCCCATCGCAACCCCGCGCAGTTCCGTCACGACCCGCGCGCCCACCCTCGCAAGGCGACCTCTCGCACGGGAACGCGACCAACCCCGCTGGAACCGGCGCCAGCCAACGCAAGCCCACCCGCGTCACGTGAACTCCGGGTGCGCCTCCGGATGCGCATCCCACCACCTCCGGTACTCCGGATTCCGGTCCAGCACCGACCGATAAGCCTCAGCCGCACAGGCGAACACCTCATGTGCCCGCCCAGCCACCGGAGAGTCCCGCCGGGTCGCCACGAAGATGTCGGTCATCAACGGCATCCCCCGCAACCGCCGGATCACGATCCCCTCCCCGGTCCGCGAAGGCGCGGCGGCGAACGACACACACCCGGCGGCCACCAGCCCGCGGGCCATGCTCGCCTCGCCGGTGTGGTGGGTGAGCCGGGGCACGAAACCGGCATCCGCGCAGGCCTGGAACATCTGCGTCCGGCTGCCGATGTGCTGCTTGGGCGGGGTGACCCAGTCCCGATCGGCCAGGGAAGCCAGGTCGACCTCCTCCTGCGCCGCCAGCGGGTCCGTCTCCGGCAACGCCACGAACGCCGGCTCCGTCACCAGCTTCCGCAGCTCGATGCCGGCCAGGTCACGCGCGTGCATGCCGTCGAAGAACTCGAACAGCGCCACGTGGATCTGTCCGGCCTCCAGCATGTCCACGATCTCCGCGGACGAAGGGCGGACCTCGGCGCGCACGTCCGCGTTGAGCCCTCGCAGGCCCTCCACGAGCCGGGCGAAGTACAGGATCGGGGGGCAGCCGAAGAACAGCGGTCCGCGCCGGTCCGTCTCGCGGGTGTTGGCCATCAGCTGCGCCATCTCGTCGAGCACCAGTCGTGCGGTGCCCAGCACCCGGCGGCCCAGGTCCGTTGGGACGCAACCGTTGCGCGTTCGGTCGAACAGCTGGCCGCCGACGAGTCTCTCGACGGTGCGCAGCTGGGCGGACAGGGCGGGTTGGGTGAGACCGAGCCGCGTCGCGGCCCTGGTGACACTGCCTTCCTCGGCGATGGTTCGTACCGCGCGGAGGTGTCTGAGCTCCAGCTCGGGCATAAAGACCTTGTATCCCCCTTCTGAATGCGCCGCCACCCTTCGATCGGGGCATCATGGCACTCGATCGATCTTCCGGCCCGGCGCTTGCGGCAGCGCCTTCGGGTCCGGCGCGGGAGGGTGCGCACCCCTCGGTCCGACGCTGCTGCCACTTACCCTGCGCTTCGTGGCAGCGGCGTCGGTCCTGTGCGTCAGGGAATGGGCACCGCGGCGCCCGTCACGGTCACGCGGCGATCCTCGCGGGTGGCGTCGACCTCCAGGCGGGACGGCCTGCCCATGTCCTCGCCCTGGCTGATGACGAACCGCTGCGGCCCTTCGAGGTCGCGCAGGTAGCCACCGAACGCCGCAGCGGCAGCGCCCGTCGCCGCGTCCTCGACGACACCGCCGACCGGGAACGGGTCGCGGGCGTGCACCAGATCCGCGGACTCCCGCCAGAACAGGTGCACGGTCGTCAGGTCGTGCGCCAGCATCAGGTCGCGCAACGCGTCGAAGTCGTAGTCGAGCTCGCGCAGTTGCTCGCGGTCCTTCAGCGGGATCAGCAGATGGCGTGCGCCGCCGAAGCCGACGTGCACCGGCCCGTCACCGATCTCCTTGTAGCCCAACGCCTCCAACGCGTCCGCGACCAGCGCCGGAGCCGCGGCGGACGTGCTCGTCGGCACGCTGGTCAGCGACGCCGTCCGGCCCGAGGTCTCGATGGTGATCTCCCCGGCCCGCGTGTGGAACGTCAGCGGCCCGTCCCCGATCCGCTCGGCCAGCGCGACGGACGTGGCGATCGTGGCGTGCCCGCAGAACGGCACCTCGGCCTGGGGGCTGAAGTACCGGACGTCGAACTCGCGCTCGGTCCGCGGCACCACGAACGCGGTCTCCGAGTAGCCCACCTTCGCCGCGATCCCGAGCATCTCCTCGTCGCTCAGATCGGACGCGTCGAGCACCACACCCGCCGGGTTGCCGCCGGCCGGATCGGTCGTGAACGCGCTGTACCGCAGGACGCCCTTGTCACTCATACCCCGGTCCAACGCGTAGCAGTGCTGAAGTCTTCCGCCCATGTTCCTGCTGGTGAAGTACCTCAGCCCGGCCTTCTCCAGCACCCGTCCCGAAGCGCGGTTCCCGGCGTCGGTCCCGGCCACGACCCGGTCCGAGATGGCGAGCGCCCGGTCCCGCAGCTCCACCGCGACCCGGGAGGCGATCCCGCGTCCCCACCACGCTGGGTCGATCCAGTAGCCGATCTCGATCTCGCCGAGGTCGCCGTCGAGCATCTGCGCGAGCCCGATGACCACGCCGTCCTCGACGACGGCGTGCAGGCCGAAGCCATGCACCTCCCAGTGCCGCAACGCCTGCTCGTGCCGTTCGGTCACGTAGTCAGGGGTCCACGGCATGCCGTTGCCGACGTACGCCGTCATCTGCGGGTCGGACGCCCACCTCAGCAGGTAGCCGAAGTGCTCGTTCTCCCAACGCACGAGTTCCATGCGGACCATCGTGCCTCAGCTGAACTGCGGGAGTAGCCCCTCGCACGTGCGGACCACGATCTGGGCGGCCTTCCGATGGGCGTGGGTCGCGTGGACGTCCGCGGCCAGCGCCTGCCATCGGACCAGCGCGTCGAGCAACGCCTCGCGCAGCTCACGGGCGTCGGCCTCGTACTCGAAACCCAGCCGTGCCAACGGCGCCACGCCCTCGGCGCCGACGAGCCGCAGCGCCTCGGTCTGCAGTTCGGCGGGCAGCTTCGTGCGGCCGGACTGCAGTGCGGCCACGAGCCGTAGCTCGCGGAAGTCGTGCGCGGAGGCGACGACCCGTTCCAGGTCGGCCATCAGCTTGCGCGCGTTCTGCCGCGGCTCCATCCGGAACAGCACGTCGAGCGCCAGCAGCGCCGAACGTGCTTTGAGGACCTCGCGGCGTTCGACGAAGTGGACCGCGATCGAGTCGCGCAGCTCGCCGAGCCCGCTGCGCTGCACCAGTTGGCCGGTGAGCTTCACCTGCGAGTCGAAGCCCTGCCTGATCAACGCCGTGATCAGCCGGACGCCGAAGATCCCGAACCGCTCCAGCAACGCCTGCCGCACAGCGGGTTCCATCGTCAGCGGGAACTGCTCGCCGGCGAACCGGTCCGCCGACAGCAGGTGGTCCTCCAGCTCCTCGCGTCCCAACGACGACAGCACCCGCAGGGCGGCGAACTCGTCCTCCCGCAACGTCTTCGCGGCCACCGCCAGCAACCCTGCGACCGAGACCACGTTCTGGCACAACGGTTGTACGGCCGGGTCACGACGGTAGCGGCGGGCGATCTGCTTGGCCGACGACAGCGCGTCGATCCGCCCGGCGCCGATCTCGTCGGCACGGGCGAGCACCGCGACCGTGTGCACCGCGGCGGTCCTGGCGATCGGGTGGTCGTTGGCGGACTGCAGGAACTTCAGGTCCTCGTCCTGCACGTGTCGCATCAGGTACAGCAACGCGTCCGCGTCTCCGAGCACCTGTTCCGGCGTGGCCTCGGACGGGGTGTCGATCAGCACGACGTCGCGCAGCGTCCGCGCGGGCCAGTCGACCACGATCCGGTCGGAACGGTCGAACTGGCCCGTCTCGACGTGGTTGCGGCTGCCCCGCCTGCCGATCCCGACCTCGTGCGGCCGGCCGGGCCCGTTGAACACGTGTGCCCGTTGCTCGGTACCGCCGCGGTACCAGACGAACGAGTTCTGCGGCGTGAACTCGTCGCCGACCAGCGCGTTGACCACAGTGGACTTGCCGATCCGCGACCGGCCGGCCACCGCGATCCGCACGGGTTCGGTGTAGCGCTCGGCGTGCGAGCGCAGCCAGGCGGTGGCGCGGGGGCTGTCCCGGTAGACCCCCAGCGCCTCCTGCAGCATCGACCAGACGACTCGGTCCAATGTCACGCGGTGAGCTCCATCGCGGGACCCCCGAGTGCCTGCACCCGCTTGTAGAGCAGGACGAGTTTGTCCAGCTCCTTGCGGCCTTCGCGCATCCTGCGCTCGCGTTCGGTCTGGTCGTCCTGCACCGCGCGCTTGGCGCTGCGGGCCGACTCCAGCAACGTCTCCTGCAGCTCCTCGGCGAGCGTGCTGAAGTGGTTGCGCAGCGAGCGCTGGATGTGCCGCCCGGAATCGCGGACGTCCTTGGAGAACTTCATGAAGAAGTCGTCCACGTGCCGTTGCGCGGCGGCCTTCGCGGCTGCCTGGCGGCGCTTGAGTCGCTGGTCGCTCTCGTCCAAAATGGACTTCCCGCCGAACAGCGCGCCGGCGCCGAGCGAGATCACGTTGATCAGCGGCATGCCCGCGAGCGACGTGACCAGGCCGAACATCAGCACGCCGCCGTAGGAGCCGCGCAGGCCGGTGAAGAGCTTCTGCGGCACCGAGAACGGCTCGATCTTCGGCTTCTCCAGCTTGCTCGCCGGCTCCAGCAGGTCGTCCGGCAGCACCGAACCCGGGATCAGGTCCTCGCGGTACACGGGGAAGTTCCTGGCGACCTTCGCGGCCACCCACTCCGCGCGTTCCATCAGCCAGGCGAAGTTCGTGGTGGCGGCCTCGTTGAGGTTGTCCTCCAGCCACTGCTCGAACTTGTCCCAGCCGATCGCGGGGTCGGCCTCGTCGTAGGTCTTGTCGACCTCGCGCAGGATCTTGCGGGTCCTGTCACGCAGGTCGTACTCGACGTCGGAGATCAGGTCGGCCATCTCGTCGTTGAGCACGTTCTGCCAGCGCGCGGACCGGCGCCGCAGCTCGTCGACGCGCCGCTGGGCCTCCTGCAGCGTCGAGATCGTGGCGACCGTGCGGGACGAGTCGTGGGCCGTCAGCTCCTCGCGCAACGGCGTGACCAGCTGCGTGATCGCCGACGACGCCACGACGGCGACGGCGCGGCGGGCCAGCAGTTCGGCGCTCGCCACGATGTCGCTCTGCACGCACGTCACCAGCTCCGGGAACCCCGACTCGGCGTTGAGGCGCTGGTCGCCGGTCTTCGCGGCGCGCAGCCGCAGTGCGGACGAGACGGGGATGAGCTTCGCGCGGATGCCGGCGCGGGCGAGCAACGCCCGGTTGCGCTCCACGACGTGCCGCCAGCTCGGCACCAGGTCGATCTTGGTGACGACCACCGTGACGTTCGGGCAGGCCTCCATGACCTTCTTGAGCAGCGTCATCTCCGCCGAGGTCAGCTCACCCGTCGCGTCGGAGACCAGCAGCACGGCGTCGGCCTGCATCAGCGCCGCGAACGTGCTGGCGGTGTGCGCGGAACGGGTGTCGCCGACGCCGGGGGTGTCGATCAGGACCAGGCCGCTGTCGAGCAGCGCGCGCGGAATGCCGATCTCGGCCCGCACGACGTGCTGCGCGGCGGCCTGTTTCGTCACCTGGTCGATCGGCACGGCGATGCGCTCGGTCGGGGTGTGGAAGATCGATCCGCCCACCGAGGAGTTGCGGACCAGAGCCGCGGACGGGGTGTCCGCGTGCTGGACGAAGGTCGGCACGGTCGTCGTGATGTCGTCGCCCACCGCACACACCGGTGCGTTGAGCAACGCGTTGACGAGCTGGCTCTTGCCTTGTTTGGACTCGCCGACGACGAGAACGCGCAACTTGGGGTCCAGTTGCTGTGCCCGCTTCTCCCGCAGCCGGGCCTCCAGATCGGGCCTCCGGTGCGTGACGCAGGCCCCGATCGTCTCGTCGAGCACGTCGAGCCAGGGCGGTGCCATCACCTGACTCATAGTGCCGTGTTCACCCCCTTGGGTGAAAGCCTTGAACCCGATACCGGTTTTCGTTCGAGCAGACGGGGCTGTTCGGGAGGGCGGTGACCTTGCTCACCGAGACGACGAACCGGCCCTGTCCACGAGAGACAGGGCCGGTCCGCGTTGGAGGGTGGCTCAGCCGAGCAGACCCAGGTCCAGGTCGCCGACGACCGGGACGTTGTGGGTCACGTCGGTGACGGTGCCGAGCACGTTGCCGACACCGTGGTCACCGGCAACGCCGGTCGCGCTGCTCGCGACGCCGGTCGCCGTGCCGGCGAGGCCGGTCGCGGTGTTCGTGACCTGGCCGATGGTGTCGAGCGAGTGCGCGCCGACCTCGCCGTTGGCCAGGTCGTCCAGGCCGCTGGTGTTCAGCACGCCCAGGTTGAGGTCGCCGCCGCCGAGCACGCCGAGCGCATCGTGGCCGAGGCCCGTCACGCCGCCGAGCTGGCCGAGGGCGCCGTCCAGGCCGGGAACGGCCGAGGTGACGCCGTCGAGCGGGGCGTCGGCGGTGGCGGTGGCGGTGTCGGCCACGTCGAGGACGGTGCCGGTGAGCGGGGACGCGGTCTGGTCGAGGACCGACGTCACGTCGGTCACGGCGGAGAAGTCACCGTCGAGGCCCAGGCCGGCCCGGGCGTACTCGCCCAGGCTCTGGTTCGCCGCCGCGAGCTGCAGGCCGTCCTCGCTCACCGCGAGCATGCCGGCGGAGGAGGTCTGCAGGTCGGTGAGGTTCACGCCCGACGAGGTCAGCTGAGACGCGACCGCCTGCAGCTGGCTGATGGCGCCGAGCGGGCCGTCCGCGAGGAGGTCACCGGCGGGCAGGGTCAGGTCGACACCGTCGATGGCGGGCAGGCCAGCGGGGGTGGCGGGCAGCAGGTCGAGGACCAGCGGGATGACTTCCTGCACGTCGACGGCGGTGATGTCGGCCAGCCCAGCCTGCTCCAGGGTGCCCTGAGCGTCGGTCGCGAAAGCATCCTTGAGGGACGGGTCGCTGAGCAGGTTGAGCACGAAGTCATGGAGCGTGCTGGGCTGGATCATCTGAAGGAACTCTCCTGATTGAGGCACGGATTCGGCAGGGGTGTGTGGCAGAAAGCTATGAGAGCGGACCCTTGACCGGCATCGGGGATCACTCCCAGTGAATCCCCGTTCCCCGATGGGGTGACGGTCGTTGACCCCCTAGGGGATTAGGGGCCTCGCTTGAGCGTCTCTCGTTCACCCGTGTAGGTACTGGTCGCTGCTGCGAACAGGTGAGGAAGAGACTTGGCGTACGTACTCGGAGTCGATGTCGGGACCACCCGGACGACGGCTGCCGTGTGCCGCCTCGACGGTGCCCGGGATGCCGAGATCGCCCTGGTGGTGCCGTCGTCGCTGCAGCTCACGGAGGCGGGGACGTTCTCGGTCGGTGAGCGCGGGGTGGCCGGCTGGACCGCCTCCGGCTTCGCCCGGCGGGTCGGTGACGCGGTGCCGTTCGCGCTGGGCCCGGAGATGTGCCCGGCCGAGGAGCTCACCGCGTTGCTGATCATGTGGGTCGTCGGCGAGGTGGTCGCCCGGGAGGGTGAACAGCCCCGTCACCTGGCGGTGAGTCACCCGGCCGGGTGGGGTCCCTATCGCCGCGGACAGCTCTACGCGGCCCTGCGGGCGGTCGGGTTGTCCGACGCGAACCTCGTGCCGGAGCCGCTGGCGGCCGCCGAGAACCACGCCGTGCGTTCTCGCGTGGTGCCCGACGCGTCGTTGGCGGTCTTTTCGCTGGGCAGCCACGCTTTTTCCGCGTCGGTGGTCCGGCGAGCGCAGAACCGGACGTTCGAACTGGTCAACCACGTCGACGGCGTCGATCATCACACCGGCGCCGACTTCGACGACCTGCTCTTCGGGCTGGTGCGCGGCCGGCTGGGCAAGGACGGCCACGTGTCGTCCGCCGAGTGCGAGGCGGCGAAGCGGGCGTTCGGCCCCTCCGCGCCGTCCGTCGTGGTCAGCGGGGTGGAGATCGCCCGCGACGAGTTCGTGGACGAGATCCGGCCGTCCGTCGACCACCTGGTCGGTTCCTTCGTTCGTGCCTTGGGGACCGTGCAGCCCGACGCGGTGCTGCTCGTCGGCGGCGCCTGCCGGATGCCCGTGATCGGCAACGCGCTGTCGTCCGCGGTCGACTGCCGCGTGCTGGCCGAGGCTCGCCCCGAGCACTCGGTCGCCAAGGGCCTCGCGGTCACCGCCCGGCGGGTCCTGCTGGGCCCCGAGGCCGAGCCGGAACCGCTCGACACGTCGGTCCTCGTGCACACCCGCGAAGCCTTGATGCGCTTCCCCGTCGGCGAGGTCCCGAGCCTCGACGACGAGTTCACCGCGCCACCGCCCCGCCCGCCGGTGGACGTGTCGCCGCTGGAACTGCCGCCGAGGCGGGCGAAACGCGTCGCGCGCGTGCTGAAGCCCGCCGGACGCCGCTCCGGTTCCGGCTCCCGATCCCGAGACGATGATGAGGACGGCCGTTGAGCGTGACCATGCGAGCCAGGTTGGTGCTGGACGCCCCAGTGCGAGGCGTCCTCGACCGGATCAACGAAGCCGCCGCGGGCACCCGCCTGCGCGTTGTCGTTGCGGCGCCTGGTGGTTACGGCAAGACAGCGCTGCTTTCGGAGATCACCAACTCCGCCGTGCGCGTGGTGGACGACGCGCACCTGCTGGACGACGCCTCCCTGCGCTCACTTGCCTCGGAACCCCTTCTGGTACTCGCCCACCGGCCCTGGCCGCGCCGTGCGGCGCTGGCCGAACTGAGCCAGGGCTCCGTCGTGGTGCCGCTGGCGCCGCTCTCCCGTGACGGCGTCCGCGAACTGCTCGGCGCGGCCAAGCCCGTTGCCGACTTCGTGTTCGCCCAGACCGGTGGCGTGCCGCTGTTCGTCGAACGCCTCGGGGCCGTGTCCGAGGTATCCGCTGACGCGCTCAGCGCGTTCCGTGCGGATCTCGACTGGCTGGACGCGGACCTGCAGAAGTTCCTGCTGGCCGCCGAGGCCGGTGCCGCTCAGCGGCTGGACCTGTTGTCCGCGTTGCTGGACAAGGACTTCGACGCGGTCAGCGACATCATCGAGGCTGCTCGCGCCACGGGCATGCTCGCCGAGGACGGCACCCTGCTGCCGTTGGCGCAGCGGGCGGTCGGTGCGCTGACCCGCGCCGAGCGCCGGATCGCGGTGCGGCAGAAGCTGGCGCAGCTGCAGCTCGACCGCGGTGGTCCGGTGCTGGATCTCGTGCGGCCCCTGCTCGACACCGGAATCGGCGGGCCCGTGTTCGTCGCGGCTGCCCGTGAGGCGTTGGCCTCCGATCCCGCACTTGCCGCCCGCCTGTTCAAGGCCTCGACCGGCGGAGGCACGCCTTCCGCCGAGACGGCTGCCTCCTGGGCCACCGCTTCGGCCATGGCCGGGGACCTGGACGGCGCTCTGCGTCTTGCCGACCAGGTCATCAGCGCCGCCGACTCGCCGCATCGGCGGACCGCTGCCGAGGTGGCGGCCGTCGCGCTGGCCCACCGCGGGCAGTTGGCGCGCAGCACCGAGTTGTTCCGGTGGGCCGCCACTCCCTATGCCGCTGCCTTCGCCGGGATCGGGCTGATCGGTACCGGACATGTTTTCGAGGAGACGCCTCCGCAGCCGCCGACGATGCTGGGCGGCGCGGCCTCGTTGATGCTGCAGGGAGTCCGGCAGTCGGTGGCCGGCGGCGAGACCGCGGCACTGTCCACTTTGGTGCGTGCTTCGTCGATGCTCGAACCGGCCGGTGGGGCTGTGCTGTTGCCGGACAGTCCGGCTGCGCTGGCCGCGTTGGTCGCCGTGCACTGCGGCGAGCCGAACGTGGCCGAGTCGGTGCTGGACCGGGCCGTGGAGACCGGGACCGGTGGGGTGCTGATGTCCGTGCGGCATCGCCTGTTGCAGGCCTGGCTGCACATGTTGCGCGGGAACCTGGCGGTGGCTCGCGAGACGCTGATGTCCGTCCGGGGGGCTTTCGAGCCTCGTGACTGGATCTTCGCGGTGGCACTGGAGGTCGGGGTCGCCCGGCGGAACTCGGATCTCGCGACGTTGCGCCGGACCTGGGAGCAGGCCTGCGAGGCCGTTCTCCGGCACCCGGTGGACCTGTTCAGCCTGCTGCCGTTGGGGGAGTTCGCCGCTGCCGCTGCCCGGTTGAGGGACAAGGAGCGGCTGGCGCCCCACCTGGCCCAGGCCGCAGTGTTGTTGCGGTCGTTGGGAAATCCGCCGATGTGGGCAACGCAGCTGCACTGGAGTCTGCTGCACGCGGCGATCATCGACGAGAACTCCGCCGCCGCCGAGGAACATGCCGCCGCGCTGGCGGTCCATCGGGAGCGCAGCCGGTACTGCGCGATCCTGTCCGCCGCGGCCGAATGCTGGCTGGACGTGGTGGCCGGTGACGTCGACGCCGATCGGGTCGAGGAAGCCGCTCGCAGCCTGCACGCGGTCGGATTGTGGTGGGACGCGTCCCGGCTGGCCGGGCAGGCCGCGATCCGGACCTCCGATCGGCAGGCGATGGTCCGGTTGCTGGACTGTGCCCGGTTGTTGCAGGGCAGGCCGGTGTCCGCCCGGCGTGCGGCTGAGGCCGATGTCGTGGCCGTTGCCGAGGACGCCGGGAAGTTGAGCGATCGGGAGCGGGAGGTGGCTCAGTTGGTGCTGGAGGGGATGACCTATCGGCAGGTGGGGGATCGGTTGTTCATCTCCGCCAAGACCGTTGAGCACCACATGGCTCGGATGCGGCAGCGGTTGGGGTCCACGTCCCGGTCGGATCTGCTGGGCCAGTTGCGGCACATCGTCGGGTCCGCGTAAGCGGCCGGTTCGTGCGAAAATTGGCCCGAACGAGCGAGTAGTTGTTGTAACGCTCAGAGATCGCTATTACCCCGTTGGAGGGAACGTCTCGGCGCGTAGGGACCGTGAGGGTTGCTGGCGGTAGGCTTCCGCACCGTTGCTCGCCGAGCAGGTCAGGTGGAACGGTTGCCGAGCCAGGACGACGCGAGACCGTCACGTCCGGTGGGACGCGACGAGCTGGCGCATGACTGGGCAGTCAAGATCAGCCGGACCGCGTACGTGCCGCTTTCCGCGGCGAAGCTGACCGAAGAGTTGCGCGAGCTGCTCAACGTGGTGGCCGAGGCGCTCGTCGACGAGCCCGATGTGGCCTCGTGGGTCGGTACCCGGCTGGTCGAGATGCACTGCGTAGGCGCTGAGAGTTTGCGGGAGTCCGTCGAGGTCCTTGCGCGGTTCATCGTGCAGGAGGGGGCGGACGCCCGGCAGGCCGCGCTGGTGATCGGTGCCGTGTCCGCTGCTTACACGGCGGCCATTCAGGCATTTGTGCTGGAGCAGCAGGAAAGCATCAGCCACGCCTTGTTACGGGCGAATCGTGCTGTGCAGCTGGATTTACAGGCCAGCGAGGAGCGGTTCGAGGACATTTTCACGCACTCGTCCACCGGCATCGCGATTGTCGGCCTCGACGGGGAGTTGAGGCGGGCGAACGAGGCGTTGTGCACCATCCTTCGGCGCGAAGGCATGGACGGCATGACGCTCGCTGATCTGATCGCTCCCGCCGACCTGCCGCTCGTCAACGACGCGCTGGCCGGGTTGCGGCACGGGCGGCTGCAGCGGGTCGAGGAACGGCCCCGGCTCATCGATCGCGATGGTGAGCACTTCCGGGTGTTGCTCGCGGCGACCGTGCAGAAGGACGCCGAGGACAACCCCCGCCACTACGTGGTGATGATCGACGACGACAGCCAGCTCACGTTGCTCGGCGGGCGGTTGCAGTACCAGTCGCTGCACGACGCGCTGACCGGGCTGCCGAACCGGCAGTACCTCACCACTCGGCTGGAATCGTTGCTGCACAGCGACATCGAGCACGGGGTGACGCTGTACCACCTCGATCTCGACGCCTTCGCGGTGATCACTGACGGGCTCGGGCGCGAGATCGGTGACAAGGTGCTGAAGCTCGTCGCCGAGCGGCTCAGTTCCGTGTTCTCCGCCGAGAAGGCGATGGTCGCCCGCCTCGAGGGTGACGAGTTCGCTGTGCTGGTGGAGAACGGGATCGACACGCCGGACGTCGACACGACGATTCGGATGATCGAGCACGAGCTCGCCGAGCCCGTCTACTTCGGTGAGCACGGGGTGGCGGTGTCGGCGTCGATCGGGGTGCTGCCGCGGTTGCATCCCGGGGATCATCCCGCCGAGGTGTTACGCGCCTCCGACATGACGTTGCGGCGGGCCAAGCGCATCGGGCGGCGGCAGTGGGGACTGCACGACGCGACGCAGGACAAGCGGGAGCAGGAAGACCTCGCGCTGGCCGCCGTGATGCCCGGGGCCTGGGAGAGCGGCGAGATCGAGGTCGTGTTCAACCCCGTCATGAAGCTCGACGGGACGGCGCGGGTGTGCCTCGAGGCCGAGCTGAACTGGCGGCATCGGGACGTCGGGCTGATCCCGCACGAGAAGTGCGTGTCGATGGCCGAGCACACCGGGCTGATGGTGCCCCTCGGCGAGTGGATGTTGCGGACGGCCGCCGAGACCGCGTGCCGGTACGACGAGATGCTCGCGGTCTGTCTGACCGAGAGCATGGCGAACAGCCCGGACCTGGTTCGGGACGTGCGGCGCGTGCTGGCGGACACCGGGTTGCAGGCCGGGCGGTTGTTGCTGGGCTTCCCCGCGCACGTGCTCGCGTCCGAGGACGGCGAGGCCGCCGACAACCTCGATCTGCTGGCCGACCTGGGCATCCACATCGGGGCGCGCGACTTCAAGGGTTCCACCGCGGAGATCGAGCTCGTGCGCTCGCTCGGCGTGCGGGCCGTGCGGGTGAAGGGGCGTTCCCAGAAACCGGACGAGCTGGTGTCGCACGTGCTCAGCGACCTCGTCGTGTTCGTGCACGAGGCCGGTGGGATCGTGGTGGTCGACGCGATCGAGGACGCCGAGCAGCGCGACTGGTGGGGTGAGCTCGGCGCCGACGCGGGTGTCGGGCCGGTGTTCTGCGTCGAGCCGACTACTGCGTGGCCCGACGCGGGTTGAGGTGCACGAGGATCAGCGCGAAGCCCGCGATGGTCACCATGCGCAGGGCCGCGCTGATGCCGTTCCAGTCCTTCGACTGCCACATCGCGAACCACTCACCGCCGATGGTGATGAAGCCGCCGAGGAACAACGCCACGACCATCAGCAGGCCGGCGGACGCGAACCTGCGCGCGCTGTCCTCCTTGTCACGCAGGTAGGCGACGGTGCCGGCGGTCAGCAGGACCGCGGAGATCGCCTCCCACAGGATGATCGCGACGTAGACGATCGTGACGACGGCCGGGCTCGTGATCGCCCGCCACCTCAGTTCCGTGCCGAACGTGGTGTCCATCGCCAGGACGTGCTGCACGAACGCCTCGTTCGTGCCGTAGTCCGTGACGTTGCCCAGTACCACCAGAATCATGTTGAGGGCGATGAACCCGACGGTCACCGCGACGATCGCGCGCAAGCTGCCGACCCGAGCAAGAAGACGCATGGAACGGACAGTAACCGATGCGGCGCTGCCGGTGAGGCAGTTGCTCGGTGAGGGTCAGCACGGATCCCGGAAGTCCATCTGAGACAGACGTTCCTGCCACAGCGCCGGGGTCAGCACGCCGCGGGTGGCCGTGCAGATCCGCTCGATCTCGTGCTCGACGTCGAGGTCCCACAGTCGCACGATGCCGTCCGCGTTGCCGGTGGCGAGCAGCCTGCCCTGCGGGGAGAACTGGACGAACGGCTCGGATGCCCAGTCGCCGGTGATCTGCTGACCGAGATAGGACGGCTCGGCGGGATCGGTGATGTCCCACAGCCGGAACGTCCGGTCCGCGCTGCTGCTCGCGAGCAACCTGCCGTCCGCGCTGACCGACACCGTGCTGACCGTGCCCGAGTGGCCCTGCAGCGTGCTGAGCAGCACCGGACGCTCCAGGTCGCGTACGTCGAAGAAGCGGATCGCCTTGTTCTGGCCGGAGGTGATCAGCGTCCTGCCGTCCGCGGTGAAACGCGACTGCAGCATGATCTGTTCGTCCTTGATCGGCTCGCCCAGCCGGCGTGGCCGGGCGGGATCGCTCACGTCCCACAGCCGCACCGTCCTGTCGCTGCTCGCGGTGGCGAGCGTGCGGCCGTCCGGGCTGAACTGGGCGTCGTTGACGTAGCCGCCGTGCCCGGCCAGCGGGGCGCCGAGCGGTACCGGCTTCGCCGGGTCGCGGACGTCCCACAGCCGCACGGACTCGTCGGTGTGGTTGGTGAGCAACACTTCGCCGTCCGGGCGGAACACCGCTCGGGCCGAGAACCTGTTGTCCAGGGCGAGCGGCTCGCCCAGCGGTTTCGGGTGCGCGGGATCGGCTACGTCCCACAGCCGCACCGTCTTGTCGCCGGCCGCCGTGGCGAGCACCTTGCCGTCGCGCCGGAACTCCGGCGGGCCGACCGTCCGTTCGTGCCCGAGCAGCGGTGGCCCGAGCTGTCTGGGGTGGTGCGAGTCCGAGACGTCCCACAGGCGCACGGTCTTGTCGCTGGAACCGGTCGCGACGAGCTTGCCGTCCGGGCTGAACGCGGGCGTCGGAACGTGCGAGCTGTGGCCGAGCAGCATCGCCTGCGGCAACGACCACAGGTTCACCGCGTTCTCCAGCGAACCGGTCGCGAGCGCGTCGCCGTCCGGGCTGAAGCCGATCGCGAAGACGTTGGCACCCCGCGCGGCGAGCGGGCGGCCGAGCGGGGTCGGGGCGGCCGGGTCGGTCAGGCTCCACAGGCGCGCGGTGGCGTCGGCCGCGCCGGAGGCGAGCGTGAGGCCGTCGGGGCTGAACTTCACCGACCACACCGCTCCGGTGTGGCCGACGAGTGGCTGGCCCACCGGCTCCTGCGTGGCCGGGTCCCACAACCGGACCATCTTGTCGTCGGCGCCGCTGGCGAGCAGCTTGCCGTCAGCGCTGAACGCCACGGAGTGGATGCCGAGCGTGTGGCCGGTCATCGGCTTGCCGATCCTGGCCCTCGTGGTGACGTCCCACAGCCGGATCGTCTGGTCGTCGCCGGTGGTGGCCAGCGTCCTGCCGTCCGGGCTGAACGCGAGCGAGCGGACCGCGGCGGAGTGGTCGCGCAACGGCTCGCCGGACGGCTTGGCGTTCGCCGGGTCGCGGACGTCCCACAGCCTTGCCGAGCGGTCCTCGTTCGCCGCGGCGAGCAGCGTGCCGTCCGGGCTGAACTCCAGCAGGTACGAGGGGCCGTTGCCGGTCTGGATCGTCTTGAGAGCCTTGGGGGAACTCGGGTTCGTCACGTCCCAGAGCCGGATCGTCGCGTCCTGGCCCGTGGTCGCGAGGACCTTGCCGTCGGGGGAGAACACGGCCGAACTGAGCCAGTTGGTGTGCTCGGCGATGACCGCGATCTCCTTGGGACGACTGCGATCCCGGACGTCCCACAGGCGTGCCGTGCGGTCGTAGCTGGCGGTGGCGAGCAGCGAGCCGTCCGGGCTGAACGTCGTCAGATAGACCGCTCCGGTGTGCCCGGCCAGCGGCACGGCCAGCGGGACCTGCTGGGTGGCGAGCAGTTTCGCGTTCACGCCCTGGTCGTCGGGGCGCATGCGGTGCGCGACCATTAGGAACTGGGCCGACAGCGACGGATCGCTTCCGGCCAGCCGGTCGGCCTCGGCGACGACCTGGCGGAACTGGGCGTCGTTGCGCTGGTTCACGGCGATCACGGCAGCGCCCGCCGCGATCAGCGCGAACACCGACACCAGCACGACCGCCGAACGGCGCAGCCAGACGCTCTTGCGGTGCTGGCGTTCGGACGTGCGCACGAACTCCTTGGCGATCGTGGTGACGTCCCGCTGCTGCCGTACCCCCTCCAGCCGTGCGCCGCGATAGAGCAGCGACGAGTCGTGGTCGTGCGCGGACCACGTCGCCGCGTCCTCCTCGAGCCGTTGCCGGGTGAGGTTGCCCGCCCGGTCCTCGTCGATCCAGCTGCGCAACCGGGGCCAGGCCTGCAGCAACGCCTCGTGCGTGATCTCGACCGAGTCGGCGTCCATGGTGATCAGGCGGGCGTGCGTGAGGACTTCGAGCGCGCGTTCCGTCGCGGAAAGATTCGTGCTGGCTTCCAGCAGGCTGTGGCGGCTGGAGCGACGGCGCGTGTCCTGCGTGTCGTCGCCGACCCTGACCAGGCGCAGGAGCAGCTGCCGCGCGGCGGCCCTGGCCGGTTCGTCGAGGTCTGACCAGGCGCGTTCGGCGGTGGCGGCGACGGCGCCCTGGATGCCGCCGGCCGCCCGGTAGCCGGCGATCGTGAGGCGCCCCGCCTGCCTGCGTTGCCACGTGACCAGCAGAGCGTGGCTGAGCAGGGGGAGCGCGCCCGCGTCGTACGCGTCCTTGCCGCGGCGGTTGTGCGTGCCCAGGTCACGCAGCATGAGGTCGACCAGACCGGCCTCCAGCTGCAGACCGGCGGCCTTGGCGGGGCTCGTCACCGCGTCGCGCAGTTCGGCCGCGGACATCGCGCCGAGCACCATCTGCCTGCTCTGCAGGGCCTCGGCGAGTTCCGGGAAGTCGAGACAGCGGGCATAGAAGTCGGCCCGCACGCCGAGCACCACAGCGCTCTTCTCCGCCGCCGCGTGCAGGGCCTGCACGAAGATCCGCAACCGGTTCTCGTCGCCGCCGAGGGTAAACGCCTCCTCGAACTGGTCGACGATCACCACCCGGTCGCCGACCGCGAGCTGCACCTCGTGCGTGAGGTCGTCGCGCACGTCCGCGGCTGCCGCCTCCAGCACGTGGATCAGCTCCGGCACCTGGAGCGCGAACTCCTTCAACGGATCGGTGCCCGGCGAGATGACGACGGCGTCTTTGTCCAGCCTGGGCAGCACGCCCGCTTTCATCAAACTGGACTTACCGGCGCCGGACGCGCCCACGAGCATTGTGATGCCGTTGTCGTTCAGCCGGTCGAGAAGTGCGTTCGTCGCCGTTTCCCGGCCGAAGAACCAATTCGCGTCCTGCGGCCCGAATGCGCTCAGACCCATGTACGGGCAGACGGAGTTGTCTTCCTGAGGGGGTGTGTCCGTTTCCGTGACCGGGCTCGCGAGCGCCGCCTCCCAGAGGGCGCGCCACACGTCGAGTTCGTACAGGCCGTCGATCGCCGGCTGGGGCCTGCGCTTGCGGGCCTCGCCGACGAGGACCTCGAGGACCGCGCTCAGCGCGCTGAACCTGGCAGGGACGTTGCGCCCGCGCCGCCAGTCGCTGACCCGCTGGGCGGGCACTCGCAGCGGCCTGCCCTGCTCGTCCGTCCGGCGGGCACGGGCGACCGATTCAGTGACCCTCTTCAGGGGAGGGTCGCCTGCCTCCGCGTAGAGCAGCGCGAAGCGCTCCGCGAAGACGCCACGGGGTCCCAACCGGCCTCCTCCTCGTCCGGACCGGAAAACGAGGACCGCCCGTCTGAGCTGCGGCGCACGCACCGCACAGGCAGTCAGAGGCCCACCATAACGAGGTGGTCTGACAACCTCGACTCCACGTCCTTCACGAGCGGGGAGATCGTCGCGTGAAAGTGGCCGACTGGGGCAGAACGTCCACGGCTGAGGAGTTCAGGGGGTCTCCTCAGCCGTGGCCCACAGGACCGCTTCCCGGCGAGTGGCAGGGCGCCGTCTGCTAGCTCAGGCGGCCTGCCAGAGTGCGTCCGCTTCCGGTTGCTTCGGCTGGACCCGGTTCGGATCGGGAAGATAGGACTCGGTCGGGAGCGTCACGTACGTGATGGCGTCCGGTTTCAACGCGGTGAGTCTGCCCGCGAGATCCGCCAGTTTCGGAATCGAGCCGATTCCGGTGTCCGTGACGATGGACTTCGTGAGGATGTCGGCGAGTTCGAGTGTTTTCGCCGGGCTGGCGAGCCAGTTCTCGTTCGCCAGTTTCTCGCTCAACGCCCGCATGAACAGCTGCTGGTTCCTGATGCGGTTCAGGTCGCTGCCGTCACCGATGCTGTAGCGGGTGCGCACGAAAGCGAGCGCCTGCGTTCCGTCGAGTTTCGTGGGCCCGGCCGGCACGTGCAGCCCGCTCTTCTCGTCGTCGATCGCCTCGGGCATCGTGACGTCGATGCCGCCGAGCCGGTCGACGACGTCGCGGAACCCGTTGAAGTCGATCTGCACGAAGTGGTCGATCCGGATGCCGCTCATCTGCTCGACCGTCGCCACCGTGCACGCGGCGCCGCCGGTGGAGAAGGCGCTGTTGAACATGGCGATCGCGACCGGCGGGTTGTCCCCGCAGCGCGGCCTCGGCACCATCGTGTCGCGAGGGATGCTGACCACGCGAGCCTGGTCGCCCTTCGCGTTCAGCTGGACGACCATCGCGGTGTCGGACCGACCGTCGTCCTTGCCGATGAGGAGGATGTTGAGGGGGCGGCCAGGAGTCGACGGAGGCCTGGGGTGAGTGATCTCCTTCGCGAGATCGACGGTCTTGAGATTGCTCTCGAGCCGCCAGTAGGAGCCCCCGGCCACGACGCCCGTCGCGATGACCACGGCGGCCCCCGAGACCGCGAGCCATCGTTTCAAGTGGACGTTCATGCTTCTCACGGTGCCCGTTGTTTGTCCAGGTCCCGTCGGTGGTTCGTCATGGTTGTGTCACAGCGTGCCTCAGCCGGGCGAGGAATCCGGCGTTGTCGGCCGTGACGGCGTACTTGGCTCTCGTGCGTTCGGTGGCGATGTCACGTCCGAACGGACTGTCCGCCGCCAGGAACCGCTGGTCGGCAACGATCTTGCCGCGCGTGTAACGGCCCGTGAGCTCGATCGCGAACCGGTCCTCGTGGTAGGTGGCGAGGGCGGGTTCGCAGAGGATCGCCGCCGCGAGCGGGTCGTGCGGCACGAACCCCTTCTTGCCGAGGAAGCTGGCGTAGAAGTCGGCGTAGAACCCGAGGATCCGCCTCGGGAAGCAGTCGTCGGGCAGCGCGTCGAGCCACTCCTGCGGCGCGTGCCCCTCCATGGTCACGTCGAGGCCGACGATCGTGAGGTCCTCGAAGCCGGCGGCGAGGACCAGGTCGGCCGCTTCCGGGTCGTGCCAGAAGTTGGCCTCGGCGTGGGAGGTGATGTTGCCGGGCACGTTGAGCGCGCCACCCATGACCACGACCTTGTCCAGCAACTGCGGCAGACGTGGCTCGATCTGCAGGGCGAGAGCGACGTTCGTGAGCGGTCCGATCGCGAGGAGGCAAAGTTCTTTTGGGTTTTCCCGTGCCTTGTCCGCCAGCTGCTCGGCGGCGCTTTCCTTGGTGTGCGCGGTCTTCGGCTCATCCCCCGCATGGCCGCCGAGGCCGTCCGGGCCGTGCACGTCCTCCGCGGTTCTCAGCGGCTGCGCGAGCGGTTTGGCCGCGCCCATGGCCACGGGAACGTCGAGGTTCAGGCGTTCGATGAGCCTCAACGCGTTGGCCGTCGCCTGCTGGACCGGCACGTTGCCGTGGACCGTGCCGATGGCGACTATTTCGGTTTCCGGCTGGGCGCGCAGGTAGTACAAAGCGAGGGCATCATCGATGCCGGGGTCCGCGTCGACGATGATCCGCATGCGTCCGATCATGCCAGTGGGGAAGCCATGACGGTCCGTCCAGCAGTAGTCTCCGACGCCCCCGCCGTTGCGTCGGTGCACGTCCAGACCTGGCAGGCCGCCTATCGCGGTCTGGTGCCGGACTCCTTGCTGGACGAGATCTCGGTCGAGCAGCGCACATCGATGTGGGAACGGAGCATCCCGCGCGGTGGGGTCTGGGTCGGGCTCGTCGACGACGCTGTGGCCGGCTTCTGCGCCGTCGGCCCGTCCCGTGAGCCCGATGCCGCGTTCGAGCTGTACGCGCTCTACGTGCTGCCCTCGGCGTGGGGCACTCCGCTGGGATACGAGCTGGCACGTGCGGCACTCGGGGCGGAGCAGGACGTGGTGCTGTGGGTGTTCGACGAGAACCCGCGGGCGCGGCGGTTCTACGAGCGGCTTGGGTTCCGCGCCGATGGCACGGTCAAGACCGAGACCATCGGCGGGGCCGAGTTGGCGGAGATCCGTTACCGGCTCACCGGCTGATCTCATTGTCCAAACAGGACTCCGGCACGTGCTGGGGGCCTTCCGGACGGCCTGGAATCGGCCAACCCCGACGGGCCCGTGACATCCTTGCTCGACATCGACAGCCCGAAGCCAGAGCAGGGGAGCCACCGTGGTGTTCCGACCTGTGTTCCGCCGCAACCTGGAGTCGCACGAGGCCTCGATAGCCCGCGAGGTGTTCGGCGACGCCCTGGACATCAGCGCACTGAGCCTCGCCGAAGGCGGCCTGCTGGGCAGCTTCGGCGTTGCCCGCACCCTCCCGCGCCTCGTCACCTTCCCCAAGGGCGTCCTCACCACGCCGCAACACCAGGCCAGTTACGAGCGCTGGTTGGTCCACGAACTAACGCACGCCTACCAGTACCAACACGGCCGCAGCGTCCTAAGCCTCCTGCCGACCGCGATCGCCGGGTTCTTCGTGAAGGGCCTCTACGACTACGGCGGCGCGGAAGGTCTGCGCGGGAAGACGTTCGCCGACTTCAACACCGAGCAACAGGCCAATATCGTGGCCGACTACTACTACCTGAGCAGGTACGAACCGTCCCGTGACCTGTCGGCCTACGAGCCGTACATCAGTCACGTCCGCGCCGGCGGGTGACTGCCCGAATAGATCAGGGCCCGACAGCGTTTCAGCATGTCAGGCCCTGATTTCACCCGGCGAAAGGTGGTGCCCCAGGCAGGATTCGAACCTGCGACACACGGTTTAGGAAACCGATGCTCTATCCGCTGAGCTACTAGGGCCGGCGACAGCAGTCTACCGGGGCGCCGCCACCGAGTTGACCAGCGCCCCCGGCTACCGCGGACCAGCAGGTCGCTCACGCACCGTGAGCGCTGCGTAGACCAGGCTGCGGCCGTTGGAGGGAAGTGAGGCAGGCCACCTTCTGCCGGGCACAAACGTCAGGTAGGGAGAGGGCGTGAGCAGACCCTGGCCCGACTTCCGTCCTGGCCCGCTTGGTTCCCTCAAGGCCTGGTGGCGCAGGAGGGTGCCCAAGCGTGCTGACGACATCACCTTCGTGCCGCCGGCCAGCAGTCATCAGCAGGAGTTCGAGACGCCGCTGGCGAGTGCGGTGTACGGGCTGGACTTCCACTTCAAGTTCACCGTGGTGTGGCGGCTTGATCTGGCTACGGGGTTGCGGCACAACTCGCCGCGTAGTGCGGCGATCCATCATGTTCTGCAGCGGGCCAAGGAGATCGGTGCCAAGGCGATGCTGGTGCATCACGCTGCCCTGCAGGTGCAGTTGGGGGATGAGCTCGCCACCGAACGGCAGGTGCCTGGGACGCATGTCTGGGCTCGGGCCGAGCAGGTGAAGATCACGGTTGGCGACGAGGACCTGGAGATGGCTCGGAAGCATGTCGAGCTGCTCAGGAACTCCACGTTCAAGCTGGCCGAACGGGATGTCGAGCGCGCTGAGATCCGGTACCTGCGGGACGAGGTGTTGACGGACGTCGGTACGGCGACGATCTGGTGGTTGCAGCGCAACGGGTATCAGGTCGCGGAGGCGGTCAGGCTGGCTGATCACCTCGCCGAGCTCGTGAAGCTCGCGCAGCGGGAGCCGGCCACGAACTGGGCCGAGTCGTTGGTCAGCAGTGTGGAGCGGGCCATGCCTGAGCTTGGGGACGCTCATCGGCGGGACCTGCGGCTGCACCTGGTCAAGGCGCTCAGTGTCTATGGCGGGGCTCGGGTGGCCGCTGAGTTCGCCGACCAGGTCGGGTTGCCTGCGGGCGAACGGCATGCGAATGGGCACGTCTAGGCTGACTTGGGTGTTGACCCAACTTCGCAGTGCCGCTGTTGTCGCCGGGTTGCAGGCCCTTGCCCGGCTCACGCCCTATGCCGAGGCAGAGCTCATCGGACTTCGCAAGGTCGTCAAGCCCGGGGACGTCTGCATTGACGTCGGGGCCGCGCTGGGGCTTTACACGGTGACCATGTCGCGGCTGGTCGGTCCACAAGGGACTGTGCACAGCGTTGAGCCGCTGGTGTTCGCGCACCCTGCCCTTTCGTACGTGTTGCGGCCGCGGGAAGGTGCCAACATCAAGAGGCACTCGGTGGCGCTTGGTGCGGAGAAGCAGGGGCGTGAGGTCATGTCCGTGCCAGTGCGGCACGGGAGTCCGGTGACCGGGCGGTCGTTCCTCACGGTGGGGGCCAACGGGCTCGGGTCCAACGAGGAGTTCGACCAGCATCTGGACGTACTGGTCAAGACGGACACTCTCGACCATTTCGTCGAGGAGCAGGGGATCACCCGGCTCGACTTCGTCAAGGCCGATGTCGAGGGGGCCGAGCTCAGGGTCCTCGAAGGGGCTGTGGAGACCATCGAGCGGCTCAAGCCCGCGTTCCTGCTCGAGATCGAGGAACGGCACGTCGAGCGGTTCGGGTACCACGCGAAGGACGTCGCCGACTTCCTCACCGAGCGCGGATACCGGATGAGCACGTGGCACGGCGGTGAGTGGGTGCCGACCGGCGCCATCGGGGGCGAGATCCGGAACTACCTGTTCAGGGCCTGAAATAAGTAGAGGACGCCGACCCCTGGGGGTGGATCGGCGTCCTCATCTCGAAGGCCTACGAGACGTAGACCTCAAGCTCGTACAGGGAGTACCCGTACTGATTGGCCCGTTGGGTACCCGTCAGTCGTAGGTATCTCGCGTCCTGTGGTGTGAACGCTACGACATCATCGCCGCCATCGCCAGCACTTGTGGAGAAAACGTTCCGCCACGTCGTGCCGTCATTGGAAATCTCGATGCGGTAACCCCTGCCGAACGCTGACTCCCATCGCAACACCGTGCGACCGATTCGTTGCACTGAGCCAAGGTCGACCTGGATCCATTGATTGTCGTTCCAGTCGCTGGCCCAGCGGGACGTCGGATTGCCGTCCACCGCGTTCGACGGCGGGAGGTTGTTCCAGCCCTTTTCGTGTGACGACGCGGTGGTGGTGCGGCCTGCCGCCAGGTTGGTGATGGTCTGGCCCCGGCGGGACGGGAACTGCACGACCTGCTGGTACGTCGGGCGGTTCTGCCAGTGGATCTTGTCCTGGGTGATGCCGCCCATGGCGCGGTGGATGATCGTGTCCGCGCACCATTGGTCGCCTGCGGCGCAGTCTGCGTCGCCGGGGTAGACCGCGTTCGCCGGCTTGGCGACGGCTGCCTGCAAGGAACTCACGAGTGCCGTGCGGCAGCCGGAGAGAATGCCGCCACCGCAGTAGGTCTGCGGGAACGCGCCCTGGACCGGGTCGCCGAGGACCTTGCGCAGGTCCTTGTCCACGTAGCCCCACCAGCCGTACTGGAACGACGAACCCTTGTGCGGCGCGGCGCCGTGCGTGTCGGACGGGGATTCGTCGACCTGCTGGGCAGCGACCAGGGCGTTGTAGAGCCCGTCACCCAGCGACGGTTTGAACTGCGACTCGACCAGCAGGGGCCACCAGGCATCCAGAATTCGGATGGCTTCGGCGTGGTCGTAGGCCTTGCTGCCTTTCGTGGTCTCCTTGCGCAACGAGCCGGAGCGCTGCCAGTCCTTCAGCTTCTGCACGACCGGAGCCAGGGAGGCGTCGACCGGAGCGGACTCCAGCACCCGCAGCAACTCGGGCAGCACCTGCTCGGCACGCAGGTCGGCCACTGCCGCCTCGGCCATCACGCGAGTCAACGAAGCACGCGTGACCTTCTGGCCGGAAGCGATCAGAGCGCGCACGCGGACGTCGAGCAGGTCGCCGCGGTGCACGGCGCTGTGGCCGAAGCTGCCGAACGTGAAGTCCTTGGCCTGCTTGTTGTTCCAGGACACGTAGTAGTCCTGGTTGATCGAGTTCGGGTGCGCGGCGAACGGCATGTAGGCAGCAACATTCTCGTCGCCGTTCCAGTCCACCCACTCGTACTCGGCCCGGCCCCACGTCGGCAGGTTCGGGTCCACAGTGGATCGGCGGACCGGGTTCAGGCCCGAGTTGAAGTACGCGGAGTCGCGGGAGTCCACGTAGAACCAGTTGAACGCGTAGCCGATCTTGTTGGCCGCGCGCTGGAAGTCGGCGGCCGAACGGATCGCCGAAGGATCGTTCAGCTCCTGGAAGCCGATGATCGAGTCGACCTCGTGCATGTACGTCGAACGCAGCGTCGTGTACGCCACGACCTTGCCGCCGACGGTCGCCCTGCTGGTCACCAGGCCGTACTTGGTCCGGTACATCACCAGCGTGTACGAACCGGCGGGCGTGCCGTCCGCGACCGTGGGTTTCCAGGCGTTCTTGCGCTCCAGCCGTTCCATCGGCAGGCAGGAGCCGTGGAACAGGTAGTGCGAAGAGGCCTTTGTCGGAGCAGAGCCGTCCGGGTTGCACAGCTCGACGGCGTAGGTGTCGACGATGTCCTGGCCCGACGAGGTGGCGCTCCACGAGTAGTCGACACCCCGGCCGAGCTGCACGTACATCGAGACGCCTGCGAACGAGACGCCGCGCGAACGGATGCCGGGCCCGTTGAGCTCCTGCAGCAGGAGCAACTGCGGCGCGAAGTAACCGGTCTGCGGCCCCCACACGGCGATCGGGTTCCCGCTGTCCGTGTGAGCACCCGACACCGCTAGAGCGTTCGACATGCCGTGCTTCTTGTTCAGCAGGTCGGCAGGCAGCACGCCATCGGAGAAGATCCCCCGGGCCTTCGCCACGTCCTCGGAAGCGGGAACGGCGACGGAAGCACCCGCGCCGCCCACCTCGTCGTAGACCATGCGCTCCGGCGTGACGACGCCACCGTCGGGAAGCGCCACGCCCTGAGGCGAAGCGGGCGAGGCGGAGTACGGGAACGACTGTCCGTCGTGGAGGGTCAGCACGGCCTCGGGGTCGTTCTGCGCCCGGAACGCCTTCCACACCTGCTCGCCGGTGGCAGCGCCGTACTTGTTCTGCGCGGCCAGCTTCACCAGCGCCGACTGGACCTCACCGCCACCGCCGGCACCGAACAGGCCACCGACCACGGACGCGATCGCCACCATGTCGGTCGACTTGAACGGCTGGATGTCGTTCCAGTTCGTGATCGAGTCGGCGTGCCCGGTCAGCACGTACTCGCCGGGGAAGTTCCGTGCGGAGACAGACTGCGTGATGTACGCGTTGATGCCCGCGGTGTAGTCGTTGACGTCGGCCAGCGCCTGCCGGCCGCGCTCACCGCCGTTCGCCGTCGCACTGTCGATCTGCTTCTGCAGGTCCGCCTCGGTGTACGGGATCTGGTTGAAGAAGCTCTGCTCCAGCACGCGGTTGCCGGGCGCGCCACCGGCGAAACCGGTCAGCTGGCCGCGCCCGAGGTGGCGGAACACGTCCATCAGCCACAGGCGGTCCTGCGCGGCCGCGAAACCGGCGCCGAACATCGTGCCGGACCGCGTGGTCCCGGTGATGTGCGGCATGCCGATCTTCTTGTCGCGCACGATCGTCACGTCGGACCGCGGCTTGATGGTGCTCTCGACCTGGTCGGACGGCACGCCGAACGACGCGTCGTTGAAGAAGTCCGTCAGCTGCGAGTTCGTCAGTCCGCCGTAGCCGCCGACCAGGGCGTCGTATTTACCGAGCTGGTCGGCCGAATGCGCGGGCCTGGTGCCGAACGCTTTGTGCGTGAGGATCTCGGCGAGCGTCGCGTTGCCGTTGTTGCCGGGCGGCAGGATGTCGTTGCACTGCCCGAGGCAGTAGTCGTCCGCGGCGAACGCGGCCGCGCGTGGGGGTTCCTCGGCGTTGGCCGCCGGAAGGATCAGAAGGGAGGCGGTGACGGCGGCGGTCGCCAGCAGGGTCGTCACCGGATTGGCTCTCCGCATCGCGCGAAGCTCCTCTCCGTGCAGGGCAGGGCTGTTGTGATGCACGTTACTTTCCGGTAGGGCTATTGCGAAAGACCTTCGCGTTTTCCAATCGCGGACAACAGGACCTGTATCGATACCGAAACCCGTTGCAGAGCCATATGGGCAGAAACGAGATCAAACGAGACATCTGAATCGGATTACCGAGGCCATATCCCTGTTTTCTGGTACGACATTCCACTGAGTGGGATATTGATGTTTCGTCACTCAGTGTTCCGATGGCCCCTCCTGACTCCTGGCGGCCTGCCTACGCAGCGAAGTCGGCGCTCAATTCCGGTAACTGTGAACGCCGTCGCCGATCTCGAAAATCTGTAACCACATGATGAGATAACTGAGAATTAACGCGACCTTCGGCGTGCGTACGCCAAGATCGCGCACATGAGGGAGCACGGAACGCCAATGCGGGAGGCGTCGTGATCAAGGTTCTGCTGGCCGACGACGAGGACCTCGTCCGCTCCGGCCTTCGCATGATCCTGAGCAGCGTCGGAGACATCGAAGTTGTTGCTGAGGCCGATGACGGACATCTGGTAGCCGACCTGGCACGCCAGCATCGTCCGCACGTTGTTCTGCTCGACATCCGGATGCGCACCTCGGACGGACTCGTGGCCCTGAGGAGACTGCGGACCCTGCCGGACCCACCGAGAGTCTGCATCCTGACCACGTTCGACGTCGACGAATACGTTTCGGAAGCACTGCGTCTCGGCGCGGCCGGCTTCCTTCTCAAGGACACCGAACCGGAACAGCTCGTCAAAGCCGTGCGTGATCTCGCGCGCGGAGGCGCTGTTCTCGACCCCGGTGTGGCGGCGAGAGTTCTCGCGGCCGTCGCCGACGGCGAACGAATGGCGGAGCCGGCCCGAAGGCTTCTCCAGAGCCTGTCCGAACGCGAGCGCGAGGTGCTCGTGCTGATCGGCCAGGGCATGTCCAACGCGGAGATCGGCGGCACCCTGCACCTGTCGGAGGCGACGGTGAAGGGCTACGTCTCGTCCGTGCTCGGCAAGATCGGCGCGGTCAACCGCGTGCAGGCCGCACTGGTGGCCTACCGCGGCGGCCTGATCGCCTAGACGCCGAGAACCCCCCGGAAGCCGAGACCCCCTAGTTCCCGGACACGATCCCGGGCACCTCGTCCACCGAGGGCTCGACCTCGACCCTGTTGCGGCCGTGCCGCTTGGCGCGGTAGAGCGCCATGTCGGCGGCCGCGAACAGCTGGTCCAGTTTGGCCGGTCCCGCCGCCACGCCGATGCTGACCGTCGGGCGGCGGACCGCGCCGAGCACCATCGTCCAGTCGTGCCCGTCGACGGCCGCACGGATCCGCTCGGCCACGTTCGGGCCGACGTCCATGTTCGGCCCGGTGTCCCCGAGCAGCACCACGAACTCGTCACCGGCCCAGCGCGCCACCAGGTCGTCCGACCGGCACTCGCGCCGCAGCAACGCCGCGATCTCGCGCAACGCCGCGTCGCCCGTCGCGTGCCCGGCGTCGTCGTTGACGTTCTTGAACCAGTCCACGTCGACCAGCACCAGCCACGGCACCCGCCCGCGGGCCGCCGTCGACTCCAGCAACGCGGCGGCCGCGCGTTCCAGCCCGAGCCGGTTCGCCAGGCCCGTCAACGGATCGCGCGCCGCGGCCTCCTGCGCCGCCACCGCGAGCCGTTGCGCCTGAACGGCCACCCGGCGCTGCTCCAGCGCCTGGCCCAGGCCTTCCTGCAACGTCTCCCTGGCCGTGCGGGACGCGGCCATCGACCGGCGCAACGCCTCGGCCTCGCCCACGGCGTCACCCAGCGAGTGGCAGATGTCCGCCAGTTCGGTCGAGAACCGCAGCAGCAGTGATGTGTCGTTGATGCGTTCGGCGCTGGTCACGGCACGGGACGCGAGTGTGCGCGCCTCGTCGAAATCGCCCTTCTCGCGGCGTACGACGGCGAGAACCCAGTTGCCGACCGAGATGCCCCAGAGGTCGTCGGCGTCCAGGGCCAGCCGCAGCGTCTCCTCGCCCATCTCCTCGGCCTTGTCCAGCTGACCGACGCCGGCCAGGGACCGTCCGCACGCGCCCAGGAGCGCGCGCCGGAGCACCTCGTCCTTGACGATGCCGAGGCCCTCGTCGAGGTACGCCAGCGCCTCCTCGAAGATCGCCGGGGCGGCCGCGGGCGGTCCGGAACAGGCGCGGAAGTTGAGCGAACCGCCGAGCCGCTGCAGGCAGTGGGCCAGCACGTCGGTGTTGCCCGCGCGACGCGCCACCTGCACCGACAGCCGCAGCATGTCCAGGGCCGCGCGCCGGTTGCCGATGCCCTCCATCAGATAGCCGAGGGAGCCCATCGTGTGGGCCACGGCGGGGCTGTCCGAACGGTCGGCGTCGAGGTCGGTCCACCCCTCGGCGGCCAGCTCCAGGGCGAGGGGGATGCGGCCGAGGCGCCAGGCCATCACCGCCCGGTTGACCAGCACCGCCGATCGAACCCAGCGGTCGGCGCCGGGGGACACCTTGGTGACCACCTCGTCGAAAAGACTGTTCGCCTCCGGCAAGCGGCCAGCGTTGAGCAACGCGCGGACCTCTCGGTCCAGCCGCGGAATCTGGCCCGCTACCAGCGGATCGCGTTGCTCCACTCGTTCATCGACTCCGTTCCGACTGGCCGAGCGGCCCGCACAGGCTACCGGGTCGGTCGCGCCCCGTACCGATCGTGGTGCAGGACGTCATCGAGGGGTAGTCGGTTGCGCCAACCGTGACGTTCCAGATCGGGAGTTTCGGGCAGTGATCGAACCGGACCGACGCACAGCCACGCAACCGGACGGACCCTGGTGGGGATGTCCAGCAGACGGCGCAGCACATCTTCCCGGTAGAAGCTCACCCAGCCCACACCGAGTCCCTCCTCCGTCGCGGCCAGCCACAGGTTCTGGATGGCGAGGCACACGGAGTACAGGCCGGCGTCCGCGATCGCGTGCCTGCCGAGCACCGCCGGCGAGCCCCGGTCCGGGTCGTAGGTGACCACGATGCCGAGGGTCGACTCCATGACTCCCTCGACCTTGATGCGGGCGAAGGTGTCCGCCCGTTCCTGATCGAGCTGAGCTGCGAAGACGCTGCGTTCGGCCTGGACGTGGTCCCGGAAGGCACGCCGGGTGGACTCGTCGCGCACGAGCACGAAGTCCCACGGCTGGGACAGCCCGACGCTGGGGGCGGCGTGTGCGGCGGTCAGCACCCGGCGCAGCACGTCGGCGGGAATCTCCTCACCGGAGAACTCGGCGCGGGTGTCCCTGCGGCGGTGGACCACGTCGTACAGGTTCATTCGTGCGATGGTGCCTCACTCGAAAGCACCAACTTCACGCTGGAGAGGTGGCGCTGATCTCACCTGAGGCGCTACACCGATCGGATGCGAAGAATGAAAGGCGGTTACGGCTCGGCGCTCGGATTCGGCGGCGGAGTAGGCGTGACCACGTTCACCGGCGCCTGGCCGCTGCTCGCCCTGTTCCTGCTCGCCGCCGTCGTGGTGGTCGTCTCGCTGCGGACCACGATCGTCGGCGCCGGCCTGGCCGCGCTGCAGTGCTGGGGCCTCTACGCGACCTTCCTGGTAGGTGTTCGAGGCGATCTGACGGTCGACGAACACACGACCTGGGTGCTCGCGTTGCTGGTGCAGCTCGCCGCGCTGGCCTGCCTGGCCAGCGCGGCGGTGCGGGTCATCGCGCTTGTGACGGGTACGGCAACAGGGCCATCTCCCGTGCGTTCCTGATCGCCGTGGCGACCTGACGCTGCTGTTGCGGCGTCAGGCCGGTCACCCGGCGGGACCGGATCTTGCCCCGGTCCGAGAGGAACTTGCGCAGCAGCGTGACGTCCTTCCAGTCGACGACGGTGATGCCCTCCTTCGCGAGCAGGTTGACCCTGCGCTTGAGCGGCCTCTTCTCGCGCATCACCAGCTCGCCTTCGAGACGCCGGGCAGCTCACCGCGGTGGGCCATCTCCCGCAGCCGGACGCGGGACAGGCCGAACTTCCGGTTGTAGGCGCGCGGCCGTCCGTCCACGACGTCGCGGTTGCGCAACCGGGTCGGCGACGCGTCCCGCGGCAGCTTCTGCAGGCCCTGCAACGCTTCCGCGCGCGTCTCCGGGTGCCGCAGCATCTCCTTGAGCTCCGCCCGTCGTTCCGCGTAACGCGCCACGACCTCGCGCCTGCGCAGGTCCGCCGCGATCTTCGACTTCTTCGCCACGTCCTCAGCGCTCCTCTTTGAACTCGACGTGCCTGCGCGCCACCGGGTCGTACTTGCGCAGCACCATCCGGTCCGGGTCGTTGCGGCGGTTCTTGCGGGTCACGTAGGTGTAGCCGGTTCCGGCGGTCGACCTCATCTTGATGATCGGCCGGACATCGGTGCTCTTGGCCATCAGACCTTCACCCCCTGCGCGCGGAGCTGGGCCACGGCGGCCTCGATGCCCACCTTGTCGACGGTCTTGATGCCCTTCACGGACAGCGTCAGCGTCACGAACCTGTTCAGCGACGGCACGAAGTACCGCTTGCGCTGGACGTTCGGGTTCCACCGGCGCCGCGTCTTGCGTTGCGAGTGCGAGACGCGGTTGCCGAAGCCCGGCTCACGGCCGGTCAGCTGGCAGCGCACGAGTACCTCCAGAAAGATGGACTCAGATTGAAACGACTTTCGTTTTCATCTACGGTACCTCACATGGAAACCGTTGTCGTTATGGTGGCGGGGCTGGTCGACCACGACGTCGCCGTGCGGGTGTGGCGTGACCGGCCCGGTTCGGTGCTCGTGCGTCACGTAGCTGCGGAAACGTGCGTGCGGCGCTGGGTCGACGGCATTGCGACCGACATCGACCTGCTGCACGGCTGTGCGTCCTGCACCGTGCGGGAGGACCTGCGCGAGCTGCTGGCCGCCCTGAAGGGCCACACGGTCGTGCTGCACCTGGACCCGCTGCTGGAACCGGACGCCGTGCGCCGCAAGCTCGGCGTCGACGTCGAGTGCGTGATCACCGTGCTCGACGCGGCGACCTGGCTGGACGATGCCCTGGGTGACGCGTCGATGGTCAGCGACCAACGCACGGTGGCTCAGGTCGTCGTCGCGCAGGCCGAGGCCGCGGATGTGCTGGTGCTGCAGGGAGACGCGGACGAACGCACGCTCGCCGTGCTCGACCGGCTCGCTCCGGGCGCACACCGCTGCACGCCCGAGACGGTGGTCGTGCGCAAGAGCACCCGGCCACGGCTGATGCCCCTGACGCCCGAATGTGGTGTCTCGACAGCGGTTTTCACGGCGGACCGGCCGTTCCACCCGGCACGGCTGAACGACGCGCTCGACTCGTTGCTGGACGGAACGGTCGTGCGCTCGCGCGGCCGGCTCTGGGTGGCGGACGAGCCGGACGTCGCGCTGCACCTGGAATCCGCGGGCTGCGGCCTGCACGTCGGCGAGGGCGGGCCGCTCGGCGGCAGGACCACCCAGATCGTGGCGATCACCCTGGGCGAACCGGACTCCATCACCGCGGCGTTCACCGAAGCGCTGCTCACCGACGACGAACTGTCCTTCGTGGACTCGATCCGAAAGCTGGCGATATGAAGCCCGGAATCCACCCCGACTACCACCCGGTCGTCTTCCAGGACGCGTCCACCGGCAAGACGTTCCTGACCCGCTCGACCGCGAAGTCGTCCAGGACGATCGAGTGGGAGGACGGCAACTCCTACCCGTTGCTCGTCGTCGACATCACCGCCGACTCGCACCCGTTCTGGACGGGCACGCAACGGCTCGTGGACACCGCCGGCCGGGTCGAGAAGTTCAACCGCCGCTATGGAAAGCGAGAGCGCTGATGGCCGTTCCCAAGCGCAAGACGTCCAGGTCCAACACCCGCCACCGGCGTTCGCAGTGGAAGGCCACCGCACCGGATCTGGTGCGCGTGCGGACGTTGGACGGCAAGGAGCTTCTCGTGCCGCGCAGGCTTGTCGCGGCCTACAAGCGCGGGCTGCTCTAAAGGGGCTGCTGGACCGTTCCGTCCGGTGCGTCGCGCCACTGGTCGAAAGGGCGGTCCAGCCTCCACCCCGTGCCGTCGTGGTCGAGCACGCGGTTCTCGCACGTGTCCGGATTGGACAGTGACTCGAACAGGTCGATGCTCCAGTCGAAGAGCCTGCGGCACAGCAACCTGATCGTCAGGCCATGTGACACGACCAGCACCGTCTTGGGATGCGACTCGTCCTGGTGCAGCCGCACCTCCAGGCCGTCGAGGAACGCCGCCACCCGGTCGTCCACGTCCGCTCCGGACTCGCCGTTGGGCAGCCGGAAGAAGAAGTGGCCGAACGCGTGCCGCTGGTGCTTGAGCACCTCCTGCTGCACCGGGTCCTGGAGGTTGCCCCAGTCCTGCTCACGCACCCTCGGCTCGGTGACGATCCGTTCCGCCTCGATGCCGAGCAGGTCGAACGTGTGCCTCGTCCTCGTGTACGGAGAGACGTAGGCCGCGACCGGGCTGTCGCCGATCAGGGTCTTGATCGTCGGTCCGGCGGCGCGCGCCTCGTCCTCGCCGGTCCCGGTGAGCGGCAGGGCGTGGTCGGGGATGCGGCAGTAGGCGAGCTCGTCGACGTTGCCGAGGCTCTGTCCGTGGCGCAGCAGGATGATCCGCACCCCACCATCGTGCCTCAGCTCCGCGGGTGCTCCGGGCGTTACAGTGCTCGGCGAGTCGAGGAGGATGGTGTCACATGATCAAGTACATCGCGCTGTACAAGAAGCCCGCCGACCCCGAGGGCTTCGACGAGAAGTACTTCGGCACGCACATGCCGATCGCCGACTCGGTGCCGGGACTCGTGCGCGCCGAGGTCGCCAAGGTGCAGCGGGTGTTCCTCGCGGGGTTCCTCGGCGACACCGAGCTGCACCTGATCGCGGAGCTGTACTTCGAGTCCGAGGCGGCGATGAAGGCCGCCTTCAAGACGCCCGAGTGGGCCTCGTCCGGAGCGAACCTCGCTGAGATCGGCGGCATGGAACTCGTCGCCATGTTCAGCGCCGAGGTGGTGTCGTGAAGGCCGTCGTCATCGGTGGCGGCACCATGGGCGCGGGCATCGCACACCTCCTGCTCGCGAACGGCCACGACGTCACGCTCTCGGAGGCCGACGCCGATCGCGCCGAACAGGGCAGGCTCGCCGTCCGGCGGTCGCTCGGCAGGGCGCAGGAGAAGGGCAAGCTCGCCGACGCCGACGCGGTGTTCGCGAAGCTCTCCACGGGTGAGCTTCCCGCGGACGCCGAGCTCGTCGTCGAGGCCGTGCCGGAGAACGTGCCGCTGAAGCAGAAGGTCCTGGGGTTCGCGGCCGAGAAGTGCCCGGACGCGGTCCTCGCCTCCAACACGTCGTCGCTGTCGATCTCCGAGATCGCCGCCGGCCTGCCCGGCGAACGCGTGCTGGGCATGCACTTCTTCAACCCCGTGCCGGTGCAGCAGCTCGTCGAGCTCGTCCACCACGAGGGCGTCGACCCCGCGAACGTGGCCAGGGCGCGGGCCTGGGCCGAGCAGATGGGCAAGACCGTCATCGAGGTGCGCGACTCGCCGGGGTTCGCGACCTCACGGCTGGGCGTCGCCGTCGGCATGGAAGCGATTCGCATGCTGGAGGAGGGCGTCGCCTCCGCCGCGGACATCGACACCGGCATGAAGCTCGGCTACCGCTGGCCGATGGGCCCGCTGGAGCTCACCGACCTGGTCGGACTCGACGTGCGGCTGGCGATCGCCGAGCACCTCGCGGCCGAGCTCGGGCCGCGGTTCGATCCGCCGCAGCTGCTGCGGGACAAGGTCGCCAGGGGTGAGCTGGGGAAGAAGACGGGCCAGGGCTTCTTTTCCTGGTAGATAGTTGTTCGTGCACATCCGTGAGTTCACCGAGGACGACCGCGACGCCGTGTTCCGGCTGCGCAAGGTCGCGTTCAACGGCGCCAAGCCGTCGGGACCGTTGCTGAGGCCCGGTACGCATGGACTTCTCGCCGAGATCGACGGCCGGGTCGCGGGCGTGCTCGGCATCGGCTCGTACGCGCAGTTCTACGGCGGCGCCGCGGTCCCGATGGGCGGGATCGGCGGTGTCGCCGTCGACGGGGCCTATCGCGGCCGGGGGATCGCGAATGCGCTGCTCGACGCCGCGTTGAGCACGATGCGGGAGCACGGCCAGCCGCTCTCGGCGCTCTACGCGACCGTGCCGACGTTGTACCGGCGCCGTGGCTGGGAACGTGCCGGGGTCTTCGAGTGGGTCGAGCTGCCGATGGACCGGCTGCTCACCGTGCCGAAGCCCGCCGAGCTGATTCCCTCGCGCCCGGCGCAGAAGAGCGACCTCCCCGCCCTGCACGCGTGCTACCTGGAGGTGGCGCGGACGATCGACGGCATGGCCGACCGCAGGCCGCCGCGCATGGACGTCGACGAGGTCCTGGAGATGGACCTGGTGAGCGTGCTGCCCGGCCCGAACGGCCTGCGCGGCTACCTGACGGCCCAGCGCGAGCCCGGCGGCGACATGGGCCGGCTCAAGGTCCACGACCTCATCGGCGTCGACGTCGAGGCCCAGCTCAACCTCCTCGCCTCGCTGGCCTCGTGGGCGGGCACGCTCGAGGCGATCGACCTGCGGATCACCGACCCGGCGACGATCGGCTTCCTGGGCAGTACGCCGATGCGCCACTCGGTGTGGACCTCGACCTGGATGCAGCGCGTCGTCGACCTGCCCGCCGCCGTGGCCGCCCGGGGCTGGCCGCGCCTAGCGAACGCCGCCGTCGACCTGGAGATCATCGACGACCACGCCCCGTGGCATGCCGGTCTCCAGCGTGTCGTCGTGGAGGACGGCTCGGTGCGCGTCGAACCCGGCGGCACCGGCGCGGTGCGGTTGCACGCGCGGGCGCTCGGACCGTGGTTCTCCGGCGCGCAGACCACGCATGCGTTGCGGCGCGGGGGTTTGCTGGAGGGCGACCCGGCCGACGCGGTGGTGCTCGACCAGCTCACCGGCTCGTCCGGCACGCCCCGGCTCGCGGACTTCTTCTGACGACCGGGCGTTCACAACGGGATCCTCACCTGTCCTTCGGTCACAATGGACGCGTGGCGGGGGACCAGGACGAGGTCAGGCATGCCTTCGGCGACAACATGGGTTGGCGCCTGAAGGGCTACGCGAGGCACCGCAGCGGGTCACCGGTCAGCGTGCGGGAGATCTCGCGGGCCCAGTTCCTGACGATCAGGCCGTTCTTCGACGCCGCGGACAACCCGTGGCTGGTGGACCTCCACGAGGTGCTCCCCGCGATCCGGCCGATCATCGAGCACGTGCTCGGCCCGCTGAACCCCGACGAGGACTACTACGTCACCGGCCACCCGCTGGACTGGGACAAGGACCCGGTGCAGGTCGCGCGGGACCTGCTCGACGTCAAGTACCCGCTCGCGAGGGCGGCGTTCCTCGGCGGCAGCGTGGCGGCGGGCAACTACACGGCGAACTCCGACCTGGACATGGTCGTGATCGTCGACGACCTGCCCGGCGCGTTCCGCGAGACGCTGCGGTACCGCGGCTGGCCGGTCGAGCTGTTCTGTCACACGATCGAGTCGTTCCACGACTTCGTGGCCCGGGACACCGAGGGCCGGCGGCCTCCGTTGCTGCACATGTGCGCCGAGGGGTTCCTCATGCTCGACGCCGACGGCACCGGTCAGCGCATGCGGTCCGAGGCACGCGTTCTGCTCGATGCGGGCCCTCCACCTGCGACGGTCACCGAGCTGGAAGACCGTCGCTACGGCACTACGGACCTGCTTGAGGACCTGATCGGCGCACGGGACGAGGACGAGCGTCTGTTCGTTGCCGCTCGACTGCTGAGCTGCGCGGGAGAGCTCGCCCTGGTCATGCAGAACCGGTGGCTCGGGCACGGCAAGTGGCTGCTGCGCCGGCTGCGCGACGCCAAGGAGGACGAGCTCGTGGACGCCTACCGGGCGTTAGTGCGGGGCGAGGGCGCCGAGCGGTTCATCGCCGTCGTGGAGGCCGTCCTGGTGTCCGCGGGTGGGCGGCTGGACGCCGGTTACCGCCGCGCGGCGCCTCCTCGATAAGCGGCACTACTCTCTCCGTTCGTGCTGCTCATCGTCCTGGAGTTGATCGGTCTCGCGGTCTTCGCCGCCTCCGGGGCGGTGGCCGCGGTCCGCGCTCGCCTCGACGTGTTCGGCGTGATCATCCTGGCGCTCACCACGGCGCTCGGCGGCGGCATCATCCGTGACGTGCTGCTCGGCGTGCACCCGCCGACGAGCCTGCGGCACTGGCCGTACCTGCTGGTCGCGGGCGGTACGGGCCTGATCGTCTTCTGGTTCCACCCGCACGTCGCCAAGCTTCGCCGCAGCGTGCTGCTGCTCGACGCCGTGGGCCTCGGCCTGTTCGTCACGTCCGGCACGTCGACGGCGTTGTCACTCGGCGCGACCCCCTACGCGGCGTGCCTCATCGGCATGACGACGGGCATCGGCGGTGGCGCACTACGTGACCTGCTCCTCCGTGAGATCCCTCTGGTCCTGAGGAGAGAGATCTACGCCGTGGCAGCGCTGTGCGGCGCGGTCGTCGTGGCGGTGGGTGAATGGGCAGGGCTGCCGAAAGGCCTGGTCTCGCTGACCGGTGCGGCAATGATCATCACCATCAGGCTGATCGCTCTCTGGCGGAAGTGGAACGCACCCGTCGCGCGGGGCTTGGAAGGTTAACGCCGAACTCACACCCGCAGTTAGGGCCCTTCTCAGGCACTTCTCAGATCCCTCGGCAAGACTGCCCCCATGCGCATCCTCGTTGTCGATGACGATCGGGCGGTCCGGGAGTCACTCCGCCGCTCGCTCCAGTTCAACGGCTACCAGGTCGAGACTGCCGGAGACGGCATGCAGGCCCTGGAGTCGGTGACCGCCGCCAGGCCGGACGCGATGGTGCTCGACGTGATGATGCCCCGCCTCGACGGCCTCGAGGTGTGCCGCAGGCTGCGCAGCACCGGTGACGACCTGCCGATCCTCGTGCTGACCGCACGGGACGCCGTGAGCGACCGGGTGTCCGGGTTGGACGCCGGCGCCGACGACTACCTGCCCAAGCCGTTCGCGCTGGAGGAGTTGCTGGCCCGGTTGCGTGCGCTGCTGCGCAGGGCCGCCCACGACGACGACGCCGCCCAGAAGTCCGCCGCCGCCCTGAAGTTCTCCGACCTGGAGCTGGACCCGTCGACCCGCGACGTCCGCCGCGGCGAGCGTCCGATCAGCCTCACCCGCACCGAGTTCGCGCTGCTCGAGCTCCTGCTGGCGCACCCGCGCCAGGTGCTCACCCGCAGCCGCATCCTGGAGGACGTGTGGGGATACGACTTCCCGACCTCGGGCAACGCTCTCGAGGTCTACGTGGGGTATCTGCGCCGCAAGACGGAGCTGGAGGGCGAGCCGAGGCTGATCCACACGGTGCGGGGGGTGGGCTACGTCCTGCGGGAGACCCCTCCGTGATCGGTGAACCACAGGGGCGCCTGCAACGGGCGTCGTTGCGGGCGCGGGTCACCTGGCTCGCGGCGTTCTGCGTGGCCGGAGCCGTCGCGTTGGTGTCTCTCGGTGCGTACATGGTCGTGCGCAAGAGCACGTACGACGCGCTCGACGAGGGCCTGCGCCAGCGTGCCGCCACGGTCGCGAACGGCACGAAGGTCACCACACCGGACGAGGTCGCGAACTATCCGGCGGCGTTCCTCGCGGCGGGCGACGTCAAGATGGGCGTGCTGCTCGCGGACCCCGGCAAGATCATCTACCCGAAGGACTCCACCCCGCCGCCCAGCGTCCAGGAGGCCTGGGACGTCGCGGACGGCGACCGGGAGGAGTTCATCTGGACCGACCACAAGACCGAGACGCGGGTCATCGCCGTCGCGTACCAGCCTGGCCAGGCGATCATCATCGCCCAGTCGATGGTGCCGCAACGGACGACGCTCGCGAAGCTCAGCGTGGTCCTGCTGCTGATCGGCGGTGCCGGCGTGCTGCTCGCGGCGATCGCGGGCACGGCCGTCGCACGCACGAGTCTGCGGCCCGTGCAGCGGCTCACCGAAGCCACCGAACGTGTCGCGAACACGGGTGACCTGACCCCGATCCCGGTCGCGGGTGACGACGAGCTGGCGCGGTTGACGCACAGCTTCAACGCGATGCTCGGCGCCGTCGCCGAGTCGCAGGAACGGCAACGCCGCCTGGTCGCCGACGCGGGCCACGAGCTGCGCACGCCGCTGACGTCCATGCGCACGAACCTGGAGCTGCTACTCGCCTCGGAACGCCCGGACGCCCCGACGTTGTCGCAAGAGGACAAAACGGAGATCCAGGCCGATGTGCGCGCCCAGATCGACGAACTGACCACGTTGATCGGTGACCTGGTCGAACTGGCCCGCGAGGACGCGCCGCAGGTCATCCACGAGCCGGTCGACCTGCACGAGGTGGTGGAACGGTCGCTGGACCGCGCGCGCCGTCGCGCCACGAACGTCACGTTCGACGTGCAGCTGCAACCGTGGACACTTCTGGGTGATTCCAGTGCCCTGGAGCGCGCGGTGCTGAACCTCCTCGACAACGCGGTGAAGTTCAGTCCCTCGGGTTCGGCGGTGCGGCTGAACCTCCGTCAGATGGGCGACGGCAGCGCCGTGGTGGAGGTGGCGGACGCGGGCCCAGGTATCGCGGATGCCGATCTACCTCACGTTTTCGAGCGGTTCTACCGTTCGTCCGAGGCGCGGACCCTGCCGGGTTCCGGCCTGGGACTCGCCATCGTCAAGCAGGTGGCGCAACGGCACGGCGGCACGGCCACGGCGGGCAGAGCCCCCGACGGCGGGGCCCTGTTCACGTTGCGCCTACCCGGACGTCCGTAAGGTGGAGCGTGTGAGTCATCGCGTGAACGACGATTCTTCGTCGACCTGGGAGACGACCCCTCCCTCCGGAGACGGCCCCGAACCCACGTCGCGTTTCTCGACGTCCGGTTCGCCCGCTGCGTCGGCTCCGTCGTACGAGGTCCGCGCGTCGCGTTCCTCCGCGCACGACGAAGACGGGGCGCCGCGGTTCTCCAGGAAGAAGCCGAAGAAGAAGCAGCCGTTCTGGAAAGAGCTTCTGGTCATCTTCAGCGTCGCGCTGCTGCTGACCGTCGTCATCCAGACGTTCGTCGCGCGCGTGTTCGTCATCCCGTCGGCCTCGATGGAGACGACGCTGCACGGCTGCACGGGCTGCGTGAACGACAAGGTGCTGGTCGAGAAGATCACGTACCTGTTCAACGACCCGCGCCCCGGCGACGTCATCGTCTTCCGCGGCCCGCCGAACTGGACCGGCGGCAAGCAGCCCCCGAACTTCGTGGTCGGCACCCTGCAGGACCTCGGCTCGATGGTGAACCTCTCCGAGCCCAGCGGCACCGACTTCATCAAGCGCGTCATCGCGGTCGGCGGCCAGACCGTCGAGTGCTGCGACGAAGAGGGCCGCGTGATGGTCGACGGCAAGCCGCTGGACGAGCCGTACCTGAACTTCGGTGGCGGCCCGCGCCAGCAGGACTCGTTCGAGAAGGTCACCGTTCCCGCGGGCACGCTGTGGGTGATGGGCGACAACCGCAACAACTCGTCGGACTCGCGCAAGCACGGCGACCCGACGCCGGCCGACGGCGCGATCCCGGTCGCGAACGTCATCGGCAAGGCCCGCGTGATCGTGATCCCGGTGGGGCGCTGGGGTTCGATCTCCGACTACAACCCGCAGACCGGCGGGAAGTAACTCTTCGAGCAACGCGAAAGGGGCGGGGACCACGTGGTCTCCGCCCCGTTGCGCATCAGCCCTTCGTGGATCCCAGCGTCAGTCCGCCCACGAACTGCCGCTGCAGCACGAAGAACACCACCAGGGTGGGCAGCGCGACCAGGAGAGAGCCGGCTGCGATCAGGTTGTTGTCGGTGAAGAACGTGCCCTTCAGGTTCTGCAACGCCGAGGTGACCGGCATCTTGTCGCCGTCCTGGATCAGCACCAACGCCCACAGGAAGTCGTTGTAGATCCAGGTGAACTCCAGCGTCGCCAGCGCGGCGAGCACCGGCCGGCACAACGGCAGGGTCAGCTGCCAGTACTGCCGGAACACCGAGGCCCCGTCGACCCTGGCGGCCTCGGTCAGCTCGTACGGGATGGTCTTCATGTAGTTCGACAGCACGAACGTGCAGAAGCCCATCTGGAACGCGATGTGGATCAGGATGACGCCGAGCGGCGAGTCGATCAGCGACTCGCTCTCCGACATCCACACCGGCAGTTCGATCAGCCGGTACAGCCGCCACAGCGGCGTCACGATCACCTGCTGCGGCAACAGGTTGCCCGCGGTGAACAGCATCAGCAGCGCGATGTTGAACTTGAAGCTGAACCGCGACACCCCGAACGCCACCATGGAGCTCAGCACCAGCGTGATGATCAGGGCGGGCACGGTGATCAGGAACGTGTTCCAGTAGAAGTGCGGCAGGTCGCCGATCTCCCACGCCTTCGCGAAGTTGTCGAACGTGAGCGACTTCGCGATGGAGAAGTAGCCGTTGACCGACGTGTCGTCGTACGTCCGCAGCGACGCGTAGACCGCCCACAGCAGAGGCGCCAGCGTCATCAGGCACGTCAGGATCAGGAAGACGTGCAGCGCGATCCGTGCCGGTGTGACCGGCCTGGTCTTCTTCGCCGGCACCGAGGGCCGTTCCAGCGTGGCCGTCACGTCCGGTTCTCCTTGCTGAACACCTGGTACAGGTACGGGATGATGACGCCGAGCGAGATCGTCAGCAGGATCACCGCGACGGCGGAACCACGGCCGATGCGCGAAGCCTCACCGATGATGTTGTCGGTCACCAGCACCGACAGCAGCTCCAGGCCGTTGCGTCCCTTGTTGATGACGTACACGATGTCGAACGCCCGCAGCGCCTCGATCACCGTCACCACGGCGACCACGATGTTCACCGGTTTCATCACCGGGAAGGTGACGCGGAAGAACGTCTGCGAGGCCGAGGCGCCGTCCAGTGCCGCGGCTTCCTTCAGCGCCGGGTCCACCGACTTCAGGCCCGCCAAGTACAGCAGCATGATGTAGCCGGTGTGCCGCCACGCCGCCGCGACCAGCACCGCGTAGAGGTTGATGTCCGAGTCGCCGATCCAGTCGACCGGTTTGTCGAGGCCCAGCACCGAGTTCAGCAGCCCGCCGTCCGGCGTGTAGATCAGCTGCCAGATGAACCCGACCAGCGCGAGCGACAGCACCATCGGCATGTACAGCGCGCTCTGGTAGATCCGGCTGAACCGGAGTTCGCGGTCCAGCAGCACGGCTAGCAGCAGACCCGCCGAGGTCGGCACGACCAGCAGGAACAGCAACCAGATCAGGTTGTGCTGCACCGCAGGCCAGAACCGCGGGTACTCGGTGAAGATCTCGACGTAGTTCCCGACACCGATCCACTCGATGTCCTCGAAGCCGCCGATGCCGTTCCACTCGCTGAACGACAACGCGACCGAGCCCAGCGTCGGAATCCACACGAACAGCAGGTGCACGACCGTGGGAACGCCGAGCATGAGCGCCAGCACCAGTTTGTCCGTGCCGGCGAGGGCCGTGGCACGCTTTCCACGCCGACGAGGCGGCGGCCCGTTGGGGGCCACCGCCTTCGGCTTCTCCTGCAACGCGGTCACTTGAAGATGTTCTTCGCCTGATCAGCCATGCCCTTGAGCACGGAGTCGACGTTGTTCGGGTCCTTGATGAACTCGATGAGGCCGTTGGTGGCCGCCTCGCTCGCGAAGCCGGGATCGGTGTCGCGGTCGAGGAACTGCGTGATGTGCTTGGCGTTCTTGATGGTGTCCGCCACCTTCTTCTGCAGCGGGCTGTAACCGGCCTGGTCCGCCTTCTGGTTGGTCGCGACCGCGGTCGGGTCGGCCTTGAGGTAGGCGAGCTGCGGCTCGGCGGAGGCCAGGTACTCGAGGAGCTTGAGCCCGCCCTCGGAGTTGGACGGCTTCTTGGCCATCATGTAGCCGTCGATCGGCGCCTCGACCGTGTCGGTGCCGTGCTCGGGGTTGATCTCCGGGAACGGGAAGAAGTCGAGGTCCTCCTTCTCCGCGTCCGGGAACTGCTGGCCCACGAACGCGCCGAGCAGGTACATGCCGGACTTCTTCTGCTGCAACGTCTGCGCGGCTTCCTGCCACTCGCGGCCGAGAGCGTTCTCCTGGTGGAACGGCAGCAGCCGCTTCCAGGTGTCGAACACGTCCTTGACCCGCTTGTCCTGCCAGTCTTCCTTGCCCGCCAGCAGGTCCACGTGGAACTGGTAGCCGTTGATGCGGAAGTTCAGCTGGTCGAACGTGCCCATGCCCGGCCAGCCCTGCTTCTGCGCGAAGGCGATCGGGATCAGGCCGTCGGACTTCATCTTGGTGGCGAGCGTGACCATCTCGTCGAGCGTCTTCGGCACCGCGTAACCGCGTTCCTGCCACACGCTCTTGCGGTAGAACATGCCCCACGCGTACTGGGTGAACGGCACGAAGTACTGCTTGCCGTCCGTGCCCGTGGACGCCTGCTTGAGCGCGTCGGAGTAGTTGCCGCCGACCTTGCCCCACAGGTCGGAGAGGTCGCTGGTGAGGCCCTGGTCGGCGAAGAACCGCATGCGGTAGCCGGCGAACCACGCGAGCACGTCGTCCGGCTTGCCCTGCAGGTAGTTGTTGATCTGCTCCTGGTACTGCTCGTGCTGCTTGGTGTTGATCGTGACCGAGAGGCCGCCGGACTGGCCCTCGAACGCCTTGATCGCGGCGGTGATCGCGTCCTTCGGCACCTGGTCGGACAGGTTGTTGCCGAAGGTGACGACCTTGGCGTCACCGCCGGAGCCCGAACCGCCGCCGCACGCCGCAAGTCCACCGGTCGCGGCGACGCCCGCACCGGCCAGCATGATCCGCAGCATCGCGCGCCGACCAAGTAACGGAGTGGAACCAGGCGTGTGCAGAACCATCATCGCTCCTACGGGTGACACTCGCTCGTACGAACCGAACAGGACTCCAACAAAGTTGCGCATAATGTGGTCGCAGGCACACATCCTGTCAAGTCCCGTTACGCAGCTGTTAAACCGCACCACGGCCTGTATGTGGGCGGATCCCGGTACTTTTCCCGGTCGATCGTCGAACAGACTCGAACGCGAAGTTGTGTTTGCTTGTGTTGACGTTGGGGTCGTTGTCGGCCACGCTTGCGGCCGTGACGACATGGCCGACTGATATGCCGGGCCTCGGCTGGGGCGCTGACTACAACCCCGAGCAGTGGCCGGAACACGTGTGGGCCGAGGATGTCGAGCTCATGCGGCGCGCCGGCGTGACCATGGTCAGCCTGGGCATCTTCAGCTGGGCGAAGATCGAGGTCAGCAAGGGCGAGTACCGGTTCGAGTGGCTCGACCGCGTGATGGACCTGCTGCACGCCGGCGGCATCCGCGTCGACCTCGCGACCGCGACCGCCGCGCCCCCGCCGTGGCTCACCACCGAGTACCCCGAGATGCTGCCCGTCCGCGCGGACGGTGTGCGGCTCTCGCACGGCTCACGGCAGGCGTACTGCCCGTCGTCGCCCATCTACCGCGACCGGGCGACGGCGCTCGCGGCCGAGATGGCCTCGCACTACCGCGACCACCCCGCGCTGGCCGCGTGGCACGTCGGCAACGAGTACGCGTGCCACGTGAAGCGCTGCTACTGCGACACGTGCGCCGCGTCGTTCCGCGAGTGGCTGCAGAGCCGCTACACGCTCGACCAGCTCAACGACGCGTGGTCGACGGCGTTCTGGAGCCAGGGCTACACCGACTTCGCGCAGGTCCTGCCTCCGCGCGTGACGCCGACGTTCTCGAACCCGGCGCACGTGCTGGACTACGACAGGTTCTCCGACGACGCGATCCTGGAGCTGTACAAGGCCGAGCGCGACGTGCTGCGCATGATCACGCCCGGCGTGCCGGTCACCACGAACTTCATGGTCGGCTGGACGTTCGGCGACCTCGACTACTGGAAGTGGGCCCGCGAGGTCGACTTCGTCTCGAACGACCACTACACCGAGTCCCAGTCGCCGGACCGGCACATCGAGCTCGCCATGTCCGCGGACCTCGTGCGCGGCCTCGCCGGCGGCAAGCCGTGGCTGCTGATGGAGAACTCGACGTCGGCGGTGAACTGGCAGCGGCGCAACATCGCCAAGCTGCCGGGGGAGCAGCGGCGGCACTCGTTCCAGAACATCGCGCGCGGCGCGGACGGCACGTTGTTCTTCCAGTGGCGGCAGTCGCGCGGTGGCAGCGAGCGCTACCACTCGGCGATGGTCCCGCACGCCGGTACGGACACCAAGGTGTACCGCGAGGTCTGCGAGGTCGGCGCCGAGTACGCGAGGCTGACCGAGGTCATCGGTTCCACTGTGGACGCCTCCGTCGCGGTCCTGTACGACTTCCAGTCCGGCTGGGCGCTGCGCCAGGACGCCCACCCGACCAACGACTTCGACTACCGCAAGCACGTTCTCGGGTACTACAAGGCGCTCTGGCAGGCCGGTGTCACGGTCGACTTCGTGGCGCCGGGCACGAACCTCTCGGCTTACTCGCTGGTGGTCGTGCCGGCGTTCTACACAGTGTCCGACGCGCACGCGGCCGTGATCGCGGACTACGTCGCGGGCGGCGGTCATGTCGTGGTCACCTACCTGTCCGGTGTCGCCGACGAGTTCACGCGAGTGCGGCTCGGTGGCTACCCCGGCGCGTTCCGGGACGTGCTGGGCGTGTGGTCCGAGGAGTTCTATCCGCTGCGGGAGGACGAGATGGTCTCGTTGACCGACGGCTCGACCGCCGCACTGTGGACGGAGCACCTGCACACGCGCACCGCTGACACCGTTGTCTCCTATGCGGACGGGCCGTTGCCCGGCGTCGCGGCGGTGACGCGCAACGCGTTCGGCAACGGTGTCGCCTGGTACGTGGCGTGCGATCTCGACGAGGGCGGTCTCGGCCGAACGGTGGAAAACGCGCTTTCCGGCGCGGGCGTGGCGGTGTCGCCTTCGCCGATCGAGCTCGTGCGGCGCAAGGGCGACGTATCGTTCCTCTTCGCCGTCAACCACACCGGCACCGACGTGCAGATCGAGGCGTCCGGTGTCGACGTGTTGTCCGGCGCGCAGGTCTCCGGGCACCTCACCGTGCGAGCCGGGGACGTCGTCGTCCTCAGGGAAGAGGTGTGAGGTGCTGGCACGTCAGCGGCAAGCGGTAATCATCGAAGAGGTCCGTCGTACGGGAGCGGTGCGCGTCAGCGACCTCGTCGTGCGGCTCGGCGTCTCGGACATGACCGTGCGCCGCGATCTCGACGTGCTCGCCGCACGTGGCCTGGTGGAGAAGGTCTACGGCGGCGCGACGTCCGTCGTCGGGCGCTCGACCGACGAGCCCGGTTTCGAGGCCAAGTCGGTGCGGCAGCTGCCCGAGAAGGAGGCGATCGCGGCCGCCGCCGCGGGCCTCGTGCGTCCCGGCACCGCCATCGGTCTGTCCGCCGGCACGACGACGTGGACGCTGGCCCGGTTCCTGGACGACATCCCGGACCTGACCGTCGTCACGAACTCGATCCGCGTCGCGGACGTACTGCAACAGAGCGGGCGCACGGACCGCACGGTCGTGCTGACCGGTGGCGTGCGCACGCCGTCCGACGCGCTGGTGGGCCCCGTGGCCGTGCAGGCGCTGCGGTCGTTGCACCTGGACGTGGTGTTCCTGGGCGTGCACGGCATGGCCGAGCGTTCGGGCTTCACGACCCCGAACCTCAACGAGAGTGAGACGGACCGCGCGCTCGTCGACGCGGCAGGACGCGTCGTCGTGGTCGCGGACCACGAGAAGTGGGGCACGGTCGGCATTTCCACGATCGCGGACCTCGACGAGGCGCACGTCCTGGTGACGGACGAGGGTTTGCCCGACGACGCACGGGCGATCCTCTCCGAGCAGGTCGGCGAGTTGGTGTTGGCTCATGTATCGGGAAGTGGCGAGGAGTTGGCGTGAGGCGTACCGCGGGCAAACTGGCGGACGGCCGGGAGATCATCTACTTCGACGACAGCGCTGAGGCGCCACCGCGAGTTGCGGTGGACACCCGGGACCTTCCCGAGACCCAGCCGATGTCCGAAGTCCGGCTGGACCCGTTGACCCGCGAGTGGGTCGCCATGGCGGCTCATCGCCAGACACGCACGTACAAGCCGCCGGCGGATCTCTGCCCGCTGTGCCCGTCGACACCGGGCCGGCCCACGGAGGTCCCCGAGGCCGACTACGACGTCGTGGTGTTCGAGAACAGGTTCCCCTCGCTGGCCCAGAACGTGCCGGACGTGCCGTCCACTGTGGATGGTGAGTCGCTGTTCGCGCGCGCACCGGGCCGTGGGCGGTGTGAGGTCGTGTGCTTCACGTCGGACCACAACAAGTCGTTCGGCGAGCTTTCCGAGTCGCGCGTGCGCACTGTCGTGGACGCCTGGGCGGACCGCGTCGCCTACTTGTCAACGTTGCCAGGGGTCGAACAGGTCTTCCCGTTCGAGAACCGCGGCGAAGAGATCGGCGTGACGCTCTCGCACCCGCACGGCCAGATCTACGCCTATCCGTTCGTGACACCTCGTACCGAACGCATGCTCAGCGCGGCTCTGGACTACTACGCCGAGCACGGGCGCCCGTTGTTCGGTGACGTGCTGGAGGCCGAGCTACGCGCGGGCGCGCGCGTGATCGAAGAGTCCCCGCACTGGGTCGCCTTCGTGCCCGCCGCCGCCCGCTGGCCCGTCGAGGTCGTGCTGGCGCCACGGCGGCAGGTGCCCGACATCGCCGCACTGTCCTCTGTGGAGCGCGACGACTTCGCGGCGCTCTACCTGCTGGTGCTGCACCGGCTGGACGCGCTCTACGACCGGCCGCTGCCCTACATCGCCGCCTGGCACCAGGCGCCGGTCCACGCGGGCCGCGACGAGATGTGGCTGCACCTGCAGGTCTTCTCGGTGCTCAGGACGAAGGACAAGCTCAAGTACCTCGCGGGCTCGGAGTCCGGTGAGGCCGTGTGGATCAACGACGTGACGCCCGAGCAGATCGCCGAGCGCCTCCGGGGAACACACAACTAGCTCCCAGGCTGGTCTAAGGGTTCTCTCAGGACGGGCCGCGAGACTAGGCCCATGACCGAGAGCAACAAGCCAGCGCCGCAGCCGGAAGAGTCCAACTCCGTGCCGACGAGCGCCGGTCAGACAGACTCCGGCGCGCGGGAGCAGGGCCCGTCGCTGCCGGATCCCGGCCAGCCGGATCCTTTGCAGGGGGGATCCGGCCAGGCCGGGGCCTACAGCGCTCCCGCGGGCCTGGGTGACCTGCCCGCCTCCTACTCTTCGGCCCAGCCGCAGGTGCCCTCACCTGACGCGGGCCAGACGCAGCTCGGCGGGTCCGGACCCGGCCAGCAGCTTCCCCCTTCAGGGTCCGGCCAACCTCACCCGCTCGGCCTCGGCGCCACGACCGCGCAGTTCGGCGCGGAACCGGGCCCCTTCACGGGGCCTCAGACGGGTCAGTACTACCTCCCGCCCGGCTACCAGCCGCCGCCCGTCCCGCAGCGCCCCAAGGGCCGCGGGAAGGTCGTCGCGGGCGTCGCGGCGCTCGTGCTGCTCGTGGGCGGGCTCTCCGGTGGCCTCGGCGGCTACCTGGGCTACAACTTCGCGAACGACTCGTCGTCCGTGAGCTCGCTCGACACACCCCGCCCGGCCTCGCAGACCTCGAACGCGCCCGCGGGTTCGGTCGAGGACGTGGCGAACAAGCTGCTGCCGTCCGTCGTCCAGATCCAGGTCACCACCCGGTCCGGCGCCGGCGAAGGCTCCGGCTTCATCATCTCCGGCAACGGCCAGATCGTGACGAACAACCACGTCATCGAGGGTGCCGCGGCCGGTGGCGAGATCAAGGTCGTCTTCCACGACGGCAGGACGGCGTCGGCCAAGATCCTCGGCCGCGACCCGAGCTCCGACATCGCCGTCATCCAGGCCGACGGCGTCTCGAACCTCCCGGTCGTGCAACTCGGCAACTCCGGTGACATGAGGACCGGCCAGGCCGTCGTCGCGATCGGCTCGCCGTTCGAACTGTCCGGCACGGTCACCTCCGGCATCGTCAGCTCGGTGAACCGCCCCGTCTCCGCCGGAGGTGACCGCACCTCGCAGGCGACCGTCCTCAACGCCATCCAGACCGACGCCGCGATCAACCCCGGCAACTCGGGTGGACCGCTCGTCAACATGCAGGGCCAGGTCGTCGGCATCAACTCCGCGATCTACAGCCCGAGCCAGGGTCAGGGCCAGGCCGGTTCCGTCGGCATCGGCTTCGCGATCCCGATGGACCAGGCACGCCGCACGATCGACGAGATCGTGAAGAGCGGCAAGCCCAGGCAGACGGTGCTCGGCGTGAAGGTCGAGTCGGTCGACCAGGGCGCCCGCATCTCCGAGATCACCTCCGGCGGTGCCGCGGAGAAGGCCGGGCTCAAGGCCGGCGACGTGATCACGAAGTTCGGTGACCGCCGCATCGACGAGTCGGACACGCTGGTGGCCGCCGTGCGGTCCAAGGCTCCCGGCGACAAGGTCACGATCACGCTGTCCGACAACAGGATGGTGGAAGCCACCCTCGACGGCGTCGAGGTGGGATAGGTCGGGGGCCGCTCGGTTTCCGGCATCCGCCGCCCGCCGGAAACCGAGCGTGACGACCCCGGAGAGGCCTCTGGCTGTGCGCACCTGCCCCGCACACAGGTAGAGGCCTCTTCTTACGTCCTCGTGACAGATGCGGGCCAGGCCGGCGTTCTTGGCTTAGCGTGGTGACGTGGTGGAACGGGTCCTGGTCGTCGACGACGACACGACGGTGCGCGACGTGGTGCGCCGCTACCTCGAACACGCCGGGTACGAGGTCGAGCTCGCCGGTGACGGGGAGCAGGCGCTGCGGCTGATGGCCGCCGCCGAGCCGGACATCGTGGTGCTGGATCTGATGTTGCCCGGCATCGACGGCCTCGAGGTGTGCCGGCGGATCCGGGAACGCGGCAGCACGCCCGTCGTCATGCTGACGGCGCTGGGCGAGGAAGAAGACCGCATCGCCGGGTTGCAGATCGGCGCGGACGACTACGTCACGAAGCCCTTCAGCCCGCGTGAGTTGGCGTTGCGCGTCTCGTCGGTGCTGCGGCGCGCGCATCGGGCCTATGAGCCGCGGGTGGTCCGGGACGGGAACCTCGTGCTGGACGTGGCCGCGCACACCGCGACGCTGGACGGGCAGCCGTTGCAGCTGACGACGCGCGAGTTCGACCTGCTGGCGTTCTTCATCGGCAACGCGGGCAAGGCGTTCGGGCGGGCGGAGCTGCTGGAACGGGTGTGGGGCTGGCAGTTCGGCGACCAGTCGACCGTGACCGTCCACGTGCGACGGTTGCGGGAGAAGATCGAGGAAGATCCGGCGAAGCCCCGGCGGCTGAGCACGGTGTGGGGCGTCGGCTACCGGTATGACCCGTGTTCGATCGACTGAGCCGCGTCTCCCTCACCACCGCGATGACCGTCATGGTCATCGTGCCGGTGGTCGCGACCATCGCCGGCGTGCTGATGGTCAGCGGGTTCATGTTCACGCCGATGCTCAACGCCACGCTCATGGCGTGCCTGGTCGTCGGGCTGGTCACCGTGCCGTTCTCGATCATGCTGGGCCGGGCGATCGCGCGGCGCACCATGTGGGAGCGCGAGGCCGAGGCGGCGCGGCGGCAGCTGGTGGCGTGGATCAGCCACGACCTGCGGACGCCGTTGGCCGGGATCCGGGCGATGACCGAGGCACTGGAGGACGGGGTCGTCGCCGAGCCGGGCGAGGTCGCCGTCTACGCCAAGCAGATCGCCCTGGAGGCCGACCACCTCTCGAAGCTGGTGGACGACCTGTTCCAGCTCTCGCGGATCACCGCGGGCGCGTTGAACCTGCCGATGCACGACGTGGCCCTGGCCGATGTGGTCAGCGACGTGGTCGCGGCCTCCCGTCCGGTCGCCGCGCGCCAGGGCGTCGAGTTGCGCGCCGATGCCCGCGCGTGGCCGGTCGTGAAGGGCTCCGATCCGGAACTTATGCGTGTTGTGCGCAACCTTGTGTCCAACGCCATCCGCCACACACCGGAGGGCGGCTCGGTCGCCGTCCAGGTCGATGTGGACGGACCCGAGGCGGTGGTGCGGGTGGACGACGCGTGCGGCGGCATACCCGATGACGTGCTGCCACAGGTCTTCGACGTGGGATTCCGCGGCTCGTCCGCACGCAATCCCTCCGGCGCCGGACTGGGCCTTTCGATCGCGCGCGGCCTCGTCGAGGCGCACCACGGGCGAATTGACGCTCAGAACCACGGTCCTGGCTGCCGCTTCGAGGTCAGACTCCCGCTACGGTGATCGGTATGGAACGCAGCGCGCAGCGCCTTGGCCGCGCTTTGGTCGTGATCGTGGACGACCGGGTGGCGCACGGCGAGCAGGACGACAACTCCGGGCCTCTCGTCACCGAACTTCTGGAAGAAGTGGGCTTCATCGTCGACGGCACCGTCGCGGTCGAGGGAGAGGTGGTCGACATCCGGGCCGCCCTCAACACGGCCGTCATCGGTGGCGTCGACCTCGTGGTCACCGTGGGCGGTACAGGCGTGTCCCCGCGCGACGTCACCCCCGACGCCACGCAGGGCGTGCTCGACCGTCCGATCCACGGCATCGCGGAGGCCCTCAGGGCGTCCGGGCTGGCCGCGGGCGCGGTCGACGCGGGTATCTCGCGTGGCCTTTCCGGCGTTTCCGGCAGCACGCTCGTCGTGAACCTCGCGGGCTCACGCTCCGCGGTCCGCGACGGCATGGCAACGCTGTCGGCTCTGGTGCCCTACGTGATCGAACAGCTGAGCGGTCTTGACGAAGAGTGAGTCGCCGAAGCCGGCCGACGACGACGCCGCAGAGCGTCGTCGCCGGTTGGCCGAGGTGTTCGGCGACGTGCTCCCGGAGACGACGTCGGACGAGCGCGGCGGCGGGGGCTCCCCGGACGACCGCGAGGCCTGGTACCGCGAGAACAGGCCACCGCATCACGGCGGTTGACGCTGTTGGGGCTTTGACGCGTTGCTGCTGCCTGACTTCGACTTCGTCTCGTGCGGTGGCAGCCGGGCATGTTGCTTGGCTGGGACTAGGCGCGTGGTGGGGTGGCGGGTGCGCGCTTGGTCTGGTGCGGTGGCAGCCGGGCTGGTTGCTTGGCTGGGACTAAGCGCGTGGTGGGGCGGCGGGTGCGCGCTTGGTCTGGTGCGGTGGCAGCCGGGCAGGTCGCTCGGCTGGGACTAAGCGCGCGGTGGGGTGATGGGTGCGTGCTTGGTCTGGTGCGGTGGCGGCCGGGCAGGTCGCTTGGCCGGGACAAAGCGCGCGGTGGGGTGATGGGTGCGCGCTTGGTCTCGTGCGGTGGCAGCCGGCAGGTCGCTTGGCCGGGACAAAGCGCGCGGTGGGGCGGCGGGTGCGCGCTTCGTCTCGGCGGACGGGTGGAGATCAGATCGCGGGACCGCGGCGGTCCTGCGCGGTGTTCTGCGCCGGGGTGGTCTGCTGCTGGGCGGCGAGCAGGTCGCGGATCTCGATGAGCAGTTCGACGTTCGTCGGCTCGGCCGGGCCGGCCTCCTCGCCCCTCTTGCGGCGCTCCTGGATCTTCTGGATCGGCAGCACCAGGACGAAGTAGACGACAGCGGCCACGATCGCGAAGTTGATCGCGGCGTTGATGACGTTGCTGAAGTCGAGGTACGTGTCCTCCTTGCCAGACCGGATGTAGAAGCCGAGGCCCTTCGTCTCGGTGCTGCCGAGCGAGGCGATGAGCGGCTTGATGAGGCTCGTGGTGAACGCGGTGACGATCGCGGTGAACGCCGTGCCGATGACCACGGCCACAGCCAGGTCGACGACGTTCCCACGCATCAGAAAGTCTTTGAATCCCTTCAGCATCAGCGGAGAGTAACGGCTAATGCGTGATCCAGTGACATCGCGGCCACACGAGTTGCATTAAGTCTCGGCAACGTGAGCACGACGACTTGGCCGCGCGTCTCGCGCACCGCCGCGTTCTCGGCGAGCACCTCGCCGGACGACGACACCACGTCGACCCGGCTGCCCAGCCGCACCACGTCGGCAAGGCCCTGGTCAGCCACCCGGACGGCGACCGAGGCCTGCTCCTCCGAGGTGCTCGCGAGGTCGAAGTCCGTCAACGGGACGCCCGCGCGCGTCGGAGACGCCAGCGGTCTGCCCACCAGTTCGGCGGAATCGGGAAAGGTCCCCGGTACGGGTGAGGCCAGCGATGCCAGCCGGAGGTCCGAGGCGGACAACGACACGCCTGCCGGCAGATCCCTCGCGGCGACCACCGCCGGATGGCCCACGTCGGGCCAGAAGAACGTCGACGCCGCCATCAGGGCCAGGCCCAGGGCCAGAAAACGGCGCCACGCAACGGAAGGGCGGCGGCGGGACAGCGTGCGGACTCGGTCCAGAACGGTCGCGGAAAGGCTCATGCCTCCGACCGTAGGGCGGTCGGAGGCAGGGTGGACGGGGCTGAGCGCAAGTTGTGGACAACTCGCGATCTTCAGGACGCGGCGGCCGCCGGAGCGCTCGTCGAGGACTTCGAGTCCGATGAGGACGTCGTGGCGGCCGCGCTCGTGGACGAACCCGACCGGCTGTCGGTGCGGTAGAACCCGCTGCCCTTGAAGACGACGCCGACGGCGCCGAAGAGCTTGCGCAGCTTGCCCGAGCACTCGGGGCACTCGGAGAGGGAGGAGTCGCTGAACGACTGCACAGCCTCGAACCGGTGCTCACACGCGGTGCAGGCGTACTGGTACGTAGGCACTGGGTTTGCTCCTAGCTCTGGCACTCGACCTTTGTGAGTGCCAACACGATTTTCGCTCAGGACCTTCCCGGAGCGCAAACACCCCAGGTCAAAGTCACAGCCAGCGCAGGCCCACGGACGGTGTCAGCACGCCGTTCATCCGCACGTCATGCGGCTCGCCAGGCACCTCGGCGAGCACCTCGCAGTCCCGCACGACGCCGACCAGCGGGGCCTTGACCAGCGGCAACGAGCGATCGTAGTGGCCCTGCCCCTTCCCGATCCGGACGCCGTCCACCGACACGGCCAGCGCGGGCACGAGCACCAGCGAGGCTCCAGCGATCGCCGAGGCGCCGAGCCGGGGACCGGTGGGCTCCAGCAGCCCGAACCCGGCGGGCGCGAGCGCGGACGGCCCGTCGTACACCGCCCAGTCCAGCGGCGAGTCGCCCGTCACGACCGGGAGCAGCACCCGGCACCGCAGCCCGGTGAGCCACGACGCGTCACCGGGCTCCGATCCGACCGGCAGGAACGCGCACACCGTCTGATCAGGCGTGACGTCCAGAGCGGCGACGTGCGCGGCCAGCGCGGCGGCCTCCAGAGCGCGAACTTCGGCCGGCAGGGAACGCCGTGCGGCCAGCAACCGTGAACGCAACGTGGCCTTACGGTCACGAAGATCGGACGTCATGATGGGTATCCCCCGGTATGTCGTTAGCATCGCAGCCCATGAGCAGCGCCTTCCACACCGCTATCGTGCCCGCGGCCGGTCTGGGCACCCGTTTCCTCCCCACGACCAAAGCCGTGCCGAAGGAACTGCTGCCCCTCGTCGACACCCCCGCCATCGAGTACGTGGCGCGCGAGGCGGCCGAGGCAGGCGCGAAGCGGCTGGTCATCGTGACGTCGCCGGAGAAGGCGGCGGTCGCGAGCTACTTCGACGCGAACCCCGAGCTCGAGGAGACACTGGCCGCGCGCGGCAAGGCCGACCTCGTCGAGAAGATCCAGCGCGCTCCCAGGCTGATCAAGGCGGAGACCGCGATCCAGGAGCAGGCCCTCGGCCTCGGCCACGCCGTGGGCTGTGCCGAGGGGAACCTGACCGGCGAGGACGAGGCCGTCGCGGTGCTGCTCCCCGACGACATCATCCTGCCGACCGGCGCACTGAAGAGGATGGCGGAGGTCCGCGAGGAGAAGGGCGGCAGCGTCCTGCTCGCGTTCGACATCCCGCGTGAGCAGATCTCCGCGTACGGCGTGTTCGACGTCCGCGACACCGGCAACGACGACGTCAAGCAGGTCGTCGGCATGGTCGAGAAGCCGAAGCCGGAGGACGCCCCGTCGACGTTCGCGGCGGCCGGGCGCTACCTCCTCGACCGGGCGATCTTCGACGCGCTCAAGCGCATCACGCCCGGCGCGGGCGGGGAGCTGCAGCTCACCGACGCCATCGCGCTGCTGATCAACGAGGGTCATCCGGTGCACGTCGTGGTCCACCGCGGCGGGCGACACGATCTCGGCAATCCCGCCGGATTCCTGCGGGCTGCGGTTGACTTCGCACTCAACACCCCGGAGTACGGACCCGATCTGCGTGAGTGGTTGCGGGAACGCCTCGACAACTCCTGAGCGCGAGGACCAATCACATGAGGTCAGTGGACGAGCAGCTCGCTCGGGTGATCGCGGCCGCGGTGCGGCCCGCACCCGTGCGGGTGGCGATCTCGGAGTCGCAGGGCCTGCTCTGCGCCGAAGAGGTCGTGGCGGAACGCGCGTTGCCCGGCTTCGACCAGGCCGCCGTGGACGGTTACGCGGTGCGCAGTGTCGACGTGTCCGGTGCGAACGGGAACCCCGTGCAGCTGCCGGTCGTGGGTGAGATCCCGGCCGGCTCCCGGCAGCCGCGCAGGCTGCAGCCCGGCCAGGCCGTGCGGATCGCGACCGGCGCGCCGCTGCCCACGCTGGCCGACGCGGTCGTGCCGCTCGGATACACCGACGGTCACCAGGCCAAGGTGACGGTCAACCGCAGCGTGCCGTCCGCCGGGTTCGTCCGCCGCACCGGCGAGGACGTGCAGACCGGCGACGTCGCCGTGCGCCGCGGCGCGTCCATCGGTGCTGCTCAGGTGGGTCTGCTGGCCGCCGTCGGACGCAACAAGGTCCTCGTGCACCCACGTCCGCGCGTGTCCGTCATCTCGCTCGGCGAGGAGCTCGTCGACGTCGACCGCACGCCCGGTCAGGGCCAGGTCTACGACGTGAACTCGTACGCACTGGCCGCCGCCGCACGCGACGCGGGCGCCGAGGTCAGCCGGGTCGGCATCATGTCGGCCGACCCGCGCCGGCTGCGCGAGGTGATCGAGGGCAGGCTGCTGCTCTCCGAGATCGTCGTCATCGCCGGTGGCGTGGGCGGCACGGTCGGCGACGAGGTCAGGGCCGCGATCACGGACCTGGGCGACATGGACGTCACCCGCGTCGGCATGCACCCCGGCTCCGCGCAGGGCTTCGGCCGGCTCGGCCCGGACGCCGTGCCGACGTTCCTGCTGCCCGCGAACCCGATGAGCGCGCTCGTGGTGTTCGAGGTGCTGGTCAGGCCCCTGATCAGGGCCGCGCTGGGCAAGAAGAACCCGTACCGCCGCGCCGTCAGCGCACGCCTGCTGTCGCCACTGCAGTCGACCAAGGGCCGCAGGGGCTTCCTGCGCGGCCAGCTGCTGCGCGACGCGGACAACGGCGAGTATCTGGTGCAGCCGCTCGGCACGTCCGGGTCGCACCTGCTCGCGTCACTGGCCGAGGCCAACTGCCTGATCATGGTCGACGAGGACGTCACCGAGGTCTCCGTCGGCGAAGAGGTGCTGGTCAGCTTCCTTGCGCAGCGTGGATGAGCGTTTTCGCCGATCTGGGCAGACACCCCGGCTGGCCGGCCCGGCTGGGGCCTCTCCAGGTGCGCGCGGGCACCGTCGAGCTGCGCGGGCCGAGATTCTTCGACGGCGGTAAGTGGTCGAGGCTGCGCATCCGTGACCGCGCCTACCTCGAACAATGGGAACCGACGGCGCAGGAGGGCTGGGACGAGCGCAACGCGACGCTGTCCTGGCCCGCGCAGTGGTCGTCGTTGCGCGGCATGGCCCGGCGCGGCACCACGCTCCCGTTCATGATCCTCGTGGACGGCGAGGTCGCCGGTCAGATCACCGTCGGCAACATCGTGCGCGGCTCGTTGCTGTCCGCGTGGATCGGCTACTGGGTAGCCGCCGATCGGGCGGGAGGCGGCGTCGCAACGGCGGCCGTGGCGTTGCTCACGGATCATGCATTCCGCGACGCTGGTCTGCACCGGCTCGAAGCCACCGTCCGTCCCGAGAACGCCGCCTCGATCCGTGTGCTCACGAAGTCCGGCTATCGCGAGGAAGGCCTCTTCAAGCGTTATCTGGATGTTGCCGGACAGTGGCGCGACCACCTCTGCTTCGCGCTTACGACCGAAGAGATCCCGGACGGCCTAGTGCACCGTTTGGTCGCACGCGGAGAGGCCCGTCTTCCCTGACATCCGCTTCCGTTCGTCGTAATCACTTCACCCAAAAGTGGGTGATACACCACACTTTGGTACGCACCGAGTTCGGCGTGCCTCCGAGACAGGTGTGACTGTTGTGACTAGCGTGGTTGTCAGCACCACGCGTGGGCCGGGGGAGGTGAACGGGGAATGCCGAGTTCGCTGATCATCGTTGCGCTGGTCGTCGCCTGGCTCGTGGTCCTCGTCCCCATGATGGCCCGCAAGCGCCAGGAGAGTGCGCGCAGCGTGGGGGAGGAGTACGACGCCATGCCAGACGCCGAGTACGACGACATCCACGACATCGACGACGACTACTTCGACGAGGAGGAGTACGTCGAGCGCCCGTTCCGGCGTGGCCGCGGTGGCTACGACCCGGAAGCCGCCGTGCTGGTCGCACAGGCCAAGTACGCGTTCCGCCGCAGAGTGGTGGCGTTCCTGCTGGTCGCCGCCGTGGCGTCGGGAATCGTCGCCGGAGTGTTCTACGCGAAGCTCTGGTACGGACACGCCGCGCTCGACCTGCTGCTCGTCGGCTACCTGACGTACCTGCGCCGGCAGGTGCGGATCGAAGAGGAGATCCGCGGCCGCCGGCTCGCCCGCCTGCAGCAGGTGCGCCGCCGCCGTGAGACGGGCCCGCAGCAGCAGGAGACCCCGGCCGCCGCCGAGATCCCGCGGCAGGTCGCCGGAGAGCCCGAGACCACGCAGGTCGAGGTCGTCGACGACAGGCCCGCGCTGCCGCCGCTGCCGCGCTTCGAACACCACGTGCGGCCGGGCACCATCCCGGTCGACTCCGACGACGAGGACCCGGTCTTCGTCGAGTTAGAGGGACTGGAGTCGCTGCGGTACCGAGGTGCTGTGGGGGCATAGGAGGGGGTGGTGAAACACCCCTTCCGCGACTGCTATAGTTCTCGCGTAACACCGCAAGGGGCTGTAGCACAGTTGGTAGCGCGTCTCGTTCGCATCGAGAAGGTCAGGGGTTCGATTCCCCTCAGCTCCACCAAAGAACTACATGCACGAACACTCAGAGGGGCGGAATCCGGTCTACCGGATTCCGCCCCTTCTGCATTCACGACATCGGCCTGTGTAGCTGCCTGCGGCACTCGGAAGACGGGGACCATGCGGCCCGGTCCGGTGATTTTGATCTTGACTACGAAGGTCTCTACGACGGCCTTGCGTTGGTTGGGGTTGCCCGCGTTGATGATGGTGCGGATGTTGTTGTTGACCTGGGTGAGGGTGGCGGCGTCGGGCATGGTCGGCTCGTTCTCCAGGTCTTCCAGGAGTTCGGCTTCTCGTGCCTGTAGTTGTTTCTGGGTGGTGCGGTGTCCGCGCATCCGTTCCTTGACGGTGTCGTCGTCGGCGTCGAAGGTGTCGGCTTCGAATGCGTCGAGGTACTTGTCGATCTTCGCGGTGACGGCGGTGAGTTTCGTTTTCACGGTCTTGAGTTCGGCGGCCACCGTGTCGTGGCTGGATTCGTAGACCTTGCGGGCGGCGCCGACGGCGTCGCGGATGAGTTGGTGCTGGTTGCCGTAGAAGCTGGCGACGGAGTCGAGTACGGCTTGGTCGAGGGCGTCTGCGTTGATGCGGTCTTGGTCGCAGGCGTCTGTGCCGTACTTCATGCGCTTCATGCACGTGTAGTAGCGGTAGGTCTTGGTCTTGCCGGTGGCGCTGGTGCCGATCATCGCGCGGCCGCACTTGGGGCAGGGCAGGCGGCCGGTAACCATGTAGTCGGAGCTGTTCGAGGCGCGGCGCGAATGGCTGTCGCCGCGCGAGTCCATGATGCGTTCGGCTTCGTCGAACTGCTCGGGGGCGATGATCCCGGGGTGCGAGTCCAGTTTGATGACGTCGCGGTAGTGGATCTCTCCGAGGTAGACGCGGTTCTCCAGGATGGTGAGAATCCGTTTGAAGGCCCAGAGTCCGCCGCTTCGGGTGCGGTATCCGCGTTCGTTCAGCTCGTTGGCGATGGCCCGGGAGCCGAGACGGTCCTTTGTGTACAGGTCGAACATCAGCCGGATCACGGTGGCCTCGGCCTCGACCACGACGAGCTTGTGGGTGACCGGGTCCATCATGTAGCCGGGCGGGGCGTAGCCGCCCTTCCACTGTCCGGCCTCGGCCTTCTTCTCCATGCCCGCCGTGACGCGGTCCACGATCAGGTCCCGCTCGAACTGCGCGAACATCGACAGCAGCTGAAGCATCATCCGGCCGACCGGGGTCGAGGTGTCGAACGGCTCGGTGGCGGACCGGAACGCCACGCCGACGCTCTCCAACTCGTCCAGCAGCGTCACGGTGTCACGCAGGTTGCGGGAGAACCGGTCCACTCGATACACGAGCAACACGTCAATCATGTTCGACCTTGCCCACTGCATCGCCTTTTTCAGGCCGGGCCGGTCGGTGTTCTTTCCGGACGCGTCATCGCTGAACTTCTTGACGATCTTCCAGCCCGGTTGCGACTGGACGTAGGCCTCCAGCCGGGTGTCCTGCGCCTCCAGCGTGTAGGGCTGGTTCTCGTCGTCGGTGCTGCGCCGCGTGTAGATCCCGACCCGCACGGTGTCGAGGTCAAGCTCCGCCGCAGCGGCGCCTACCTTCTTGGCCCTCGTCCGCCTAGACAAAACAAATCCCCCAATTGATATCCGCACGTGTGTGAATAGGCGCGGTTTCCGGCAAGGCTCTGCCCATTCCGGTATTTCTTTCGGTCATGCCCTGGAATGTAGCATTCTCGGCGGCCTTTTATTAGGCCTGGGATTTACGCGGCATGCTGCAATTCATTCCAGGTATTGATGAGCGTGGCGAGGGCGCTCACCGCGTCCTCGCGCTGCGCCGCACTCAGGTCCTCGGTCTCGATGTGGTCGACCGTCCAGGCCTCGGGCTGGCGGGCTGCTGACTGCATTCGCGGGGCTCTCCGGGTGTGGGCGCGGGGAGCCCCCAGGCCAGCGCGAGGCTCGGGGGCTCCCCGCGCTGGTGGGCGTTGGCTAGGTGTGCTGCTCGATTAGTCGGCGTCGAGCGGGACGAGGGGGCGGCCGGCGTCGTCGCGCGGGTCCAAGGTCGGGGTGACCTTGCGCTCTCCGGCGAGGGCGACGCCGAACGCGCCGAGCAGGGCGAGGACTGCGGCGGCGGTGCCGGTGATGGCGTCGGCCTGGCCGGTGGTGAGCAGGCCGGAGCCGACGAGCCAGGAGACCAGGGCGGTGAGCAGGCCTACCCAGGTCGCGACGGTGCGCAGCGGGCGGGGGCGGGGATCGGTCACGGGGTGTTCCTCCAGGGTGGGTTGGGTGCCGTCGTGGCGTTCGATCCACAGCACGGCGGCCCGGCTGCCCTTGATCAGCAGCCAGACGACGAGAGCAAGGGAGACGACCCAGTGCCCGCCGGTCATGGGCGCGGCGGGCACCGGTTCGGCGGTCATGGGCGGATAAGGTCGGCCCAGTCGTCCCACCAGACCTCGCCCCACCGGGACGTGCTGTGGGGGCGGTGGGCGCGCTGCCAAGCGGCGACGGCGTCCTTAGTGGGCTGCTCGAAGATGCCGTCGGCCCAGCCGGGCGTGTTCGGGGCGAAGCCGCGGCGCTGGAGTTCCTCTTGGATGAGGCGGACGTAGTACTGCTCATCGGGGATGCCGCCCATCGACACGGGCGCGCCGCCGTGGGACTCGTTGGGGCCGCTGATGAGTCCGAAGTAGTGGTTCTGGGGCAGCGGGAACCGTGGCTTTGTCGGCGGCCGGGTCGGTGGCGGGGTGCTGGCGCCGCCGAGCATCGGCAGGTTCCACGGCCGGGTGTCGTCGCACAGGCTGGAGGCCACGACGCTGATGTGCACGTGCGAGGTGTGGGGGTTGCTGCCGGAGTAGCGGACCCACTGCCACGGCGAGAACTGCGCGCGGCTGTCCATGATCAACCCATTGGCGATCACGTACTTGATCCTGTTGTCGCGCGAGGTCTGGAGTTCGTCGGTGAACTTGTCGATGTCGAATCCGGCGCGGGGGTCGTGGGTGACGTCCAGGGCGGTGACGATGCCGGGGCCGTACCAGGGAGAGTGGTCGCTGGTGACGTCGTGGTTGGCGTCGCCGATGGTGCCGTCGGATGCCTTGTTCCTGTTGGGGAACTTGGCGTTGATCTGGTTTCGCAGGGTGAGCAGGGAGTTGGCTACACGCCAGGCCAAGGTGTTCTCTTTCTGTTGGTGGGCAACAAAAAACGGCCGTCACCGGGTGGTGACGGCCGTTCGCTTTGGGGGTGTGGGTGGTCAGGTGTGGCGTCGCACGGCGGCGGCGATGTCCTCGGCCTGGCGGCGGCGGTCGCGTTCGCGGTCGAGTTCGTCTTCCAGTTCGCCGATGCGGTCTTCGAGCACGGCGACGCGAGCGCGGAGCGCGGTCATCTCGGCGGCGTGCGCGGTTTCGCGCGCGGCCAGGGCTTTGAGGTACTCGGCGCGGTCGGACCGGTTGGCGGTCATCAACCTGTGGTTGGCGGTGAGCAGGTAGCCCACGACGATCACCAGCGCTGCGGACACGCCGAGTTGGGGCAGCAGGGTGGGGTCCATGAACCTCCGTCCCGGGTGGTCAGGGAACCCGGATGCCTTCGCGCACGAGCGCGTCACGAGCGGCGGGGTCGACGGCGGGGTCGGGGAATAGGCCGGTGTCGGTGGGGACGCCTGGGCTGGTGGTGGCGCGCAGGGTGAGGATTTGGCGGATGCGGCCGGTGTTGTCGCCGCTGGTGCGGATGCCGATGACCCAGGCGGAGGTGTCCAGGGCTGCGCCGATGTCGTCGACGACGCGGACGAGGTCGCCCAGGGTGATGCGGGGATCGGGCAGGATCTCGATATCCCCGATGACCGGAAGTGGTTGCGCGGCAACGGAGAGCAGGTAGTTGGCGATGCGTCCGGCGGTGCCGAGGGTCTGAATCCACGGTGTTGCGGGGACTTGGTAGACCTGGGCGCCGTAGCGGGTGCGGCTGGTGGTGTCGTAGCGGCGGGTGGACAGCCGGGTCGGGCTGTTCATGGCGAGGCGTTGCGACCAGATCGACAGCGACGGCAGGCCGCCGCTGGTGACGATGAAACATGTGCTGCTGGACAGGTTGCGGAAGGTCACGCGCAGGGTGGCGCCGTCGCGTTCGGTGGTGGACTCGATCGAGCCGTGGATGCCGAGCTGTCCGTTGAGCGTTGGGGAGAACCGCACCCGGCTGGTGTTGGTGGGCAGGGTGGTGGCGTAGACGACCGGGGGTGGGCTGTCGTATTCGGAGACGTCGTAGTCGTAGGTGAACGTCATCGTCTGGAACGCGCCGATGGAGCGGACCGTGGTTTCGGTGAACCGCTCGGCCGGCGTGCCGGTGGTGTAGAGCTGATACGGCACGTCGATGGTGTTGCGGATCGAGTCGATCGCCTCGGAGACGCGCAGGCTGGCGATCTCACGCGCGGAGGTCACCTGGTTGAACGTCTGGCCGGGCGTGGTGAAGCGGGTGTTGTTGCGGTAGCGGCACACCCCGTAGGGGTCGAACTCGGCGGTCGCCTGTTCGGCCTTGGCCACGCTCGTGATGACGTCCCAGGCGGAGCCCTGCACGGGCGGGATCGCGCGCAACTCGGAGGTGATCTGGTCGAGCACCGCGCCGCGCGTCCAGGCCTGGGTGAACTCCTGGCGGGTCATGCGGTTCTCGCGCAATGACACCTGCACGGCCTCGATCGGCAGCGCCGAGGACATCTCGATGTAGTTGAGCTGGGAGAAACCGAGTTCGGTGAACGCGCCCATGTCGGTCTCGCGGTAGGTGTCGAACGCGGACCCGGTGATGAAGTAGCGGGCGGACGGGGTGCGGCCGGACCACGTCCAGTGCACGCCGACGTGGTAGACGCTGGCGAACCGGATGCCCATCGCGGCGTCACCCTTGACGGAGCCGCCGGTGCCGGTCGCGCCGATGTTCATCTGGTCTTCGCTGAAGTCGAACCAGAAGTAGATGTCGTTGATGCTGTTGTCCGCCTGGAACACCAGCTTCATCTCGACCCGGTTCCCCGACGCGGCCAGGCTGGTGCGGTCCACCCAGAACTCCACGAACAACCCGCGTCCGCCCACGGTGGTGCGGGTGCGTGGGTCCCAGCGCACGGTGAAGGGCTGGGAGCCGGGCATGGCGGCGATCTCCCACGGTGCGCGGTCGCGCCGGTAGGTCAGGGAGTTGTGGGTGTGGTCGCGGTAGAACCCAACATCCGGCACGACGCCGCCGTGCATGGAGGCGTAGAGGGTGCAGTCCGCGCGCGGTGGCGGGGCGCTGTGGATGCCCGCTTCCCGTAGGAGGTGGTCGACCACCCACGTGCCGGAGGCGATGGGGTTGGCGTTCGCGGAGAGCACCGCGGGCAGGCGTGCGGCGTCGCGGAGCTTCTCGGCGCCGTCGAGCGCGGACACGGCCACGGTGCCGGTGCCGCTGTCGGCGGCCCGGTCCCGGATCGAACCCCGGAAGCCGGGCAGGGTCTCGCCCGCCAGGCCCCAGCTGTGGGTGACGGACTGGCCGGGCCGGGCGATGTCACCCGTGCTGTGCGGCGCATAGGGGCTGTAGAGCTGCGCGGCGCTCTTGCCGTCCGCTCCGGTCAGGTCGAGCCGCAGTTCCGCGGCGGCACTGCCGTTCACGGCGCGCATCTGCTCGGGCAGATCGGAGTCGTAGGCGCGATCGAGGGTCCACGAGGTGACTTGGTCGGTGAGGTCGCGTCCGGCGAGCCGGGTCAGGCTGGTGTTGGTGCGCTCGGCGTTCTGCAGGGCGGTGGTGAGTTGCGGGCTAGCGGGGAGTACGGCGCACCTCCACGAGGGTCAGGGACAGGTCGCGGTGTGGTGGCCGGGCCTTGTCGGTGTAGCCGGTGACGGTCATGGCGGGGCAGCCGTCGCCGAGGGTGCCGACCTCGTCGGCGGTGACGGGGTCGCCCATGCGCAGCAGCGCCGGACCGAGGGGTTTCGTGCCGGTCCAGGCGCGCAGGATGAGGCGCGGCAGGACGAACACGGCCCCGGCGGGTGGGACGGCGGTCAGCAGTGAGGATGGTCCGGCTTCGCCGACGAAGCTTTGATCGGCTGTGTAGAACGTGAAGGCGCAGCGCACGTCGGGCAGGCTGGTGGCCATGTGGACGGGCAGGCCGGGGGCGACGGGCCAGCCGAACCAGTGCGGGTGCAGGAGCCAGATGCCGTCGTTGTCGCGTGGGTCGGTGACGGTGATGACCCGGTCGGCCCGCTCGGTGAGCGTGCCCCACCCGGACATCAGGTAGGCCGCGCGCGGCCCGTAGCCCTGCGACTGCCCGCCATCGAGCAGGTTGCGGGCGGCGGGGTCGATCACGGCCAGCGGGCCGGGACCGAACACGCCGCGCGCCAGCGCCTCCACCCACCCGGCTTCGGCCGGAGCCATCGCGGACCAGGACAGTGCGAGGCGGCGGGGTGGCGTTGCCAGGCGGGTGGTGGTGATCCCGCCCGACAACGCCGCGAACTCCTGGACGCCCAGGCTGATGGAGCGGTCCAGGTCGGTGGCCGCGTCGCGGACCTCGCGCAGTCCTCCGAGCGGGCCGATCCACAACGAGGCCAACGGCGTCACCTCCGAGACAGTGCGTGCTGGCCTTCGGCGGTGGCGCGGGCGATCTCGGTTGCGCCGACCTGCACCACAACGGGCCGTGCGGCAAGGCGTTCGATCGCCTCGACCAGCGCGGCGAGATCCGTACCGGAGGAGTCGTCTCGGCCGGCCGTGGCAGTGGCCTGGGCGGCGAGTCGTTGCGCGGCAACGGGTCCGGTCTCGACGGCGAGCGTGGCGGCGGGGATGCGGTCGGTCAGGTCGGTGAGGTAGCGGCGCACAGCCGGTTCCTCGTCCTCGAAACCGTCCACGAGCGAGCGCATGATGAGCACACCGTTGGCGCGCAACAGCTTCGCGTCTCGCTCGGGCGGCCCCTTCCAGTCGGGCAACAGGTTGGTCAGCTCACGCAGCTTGGCGCGCACGGCGCTGATCATGGACTCGATGCCGCGCAGGAAGCCGCGAATCAGGTTCTTTCCGGCCTCCAGCAGCAGGGAGCCGACGTTGCCGAAGCTGGACAGGATCTGTCCGGGCAGGCCACCGAAGAACCCGAGCAGGGAACGGATTCCGAGTTCCGCTCCGGAGGCCAGCAGCCGCCAGGCGGCCGACGCGATGTCCTGCACGCCGCGCCAGGCCCGCGACCAGTCGCCCGACAGCAGCGCGAGGCCAGTGTTGATCACGCCCTGGATGAGCGCGAGCGCGGCGGAGATGATCTCCAGCGCGTTGCGGAAGACCGGTTTCACGCCGTCGTTGATGAACAGCTTCAGCACGGGGATCACGTGCTCGACGAACAGCGCGGCCAGCTTCAGCAGTGCCGCGTTCCAGACGGTCATGATCATCAAGGCTTGCGTGATCACGGGCACGAGTTCGCCGAGCAGCGGGAGCAGCTCGGGCAGCAGCTCGGAGACGATGCGCAGCAACAGCGGCGTCATCGGCAACAGGCCCTCGGACCAGAACTGAATCCACGCGGCGGCGAGCGGCGGGATCAGCGGAACGAGGTTGCGCAGCGCCTCGGCCAGGATCTTGCCCAGCAGCATTCCGGTTTCGACCAGCGACGGCGTGGCGGCCGACAGGTCGAGGGCGGTCACGAGCTGACGGATCGACTCGACCAGCACAGGCAGGACGGGCCGGGCCTGCTCCCAGGCAGCCAACAGGACGTCCGAGAAGATCTCGGCCAGGATCGTGACGAGCGGTAGCGCGGCCTCGATCGCCTGCACGAACGCGCCGCCCAGCTCGGTAGCGATCGGGGTCAACGCACCGAGCAGCGCCGACAGGGCGGGCACGGCCGCGCGGAGCGCCTGGACCAGCAGTTGACCGACAGCGGAGATCAACGGCTTGGCCGCACGGGCGAGTTCGAGCAGGTCAGGGGTCAGTTCGCGGATGCCGTCGGCAAGCGCGCCGCCGACGAGCTCCTGCACGAGCTCGCCGACGACGGGCGCGAGCTCGGCGACGATGCCGGAGACGGCGCCCAATGCCGGCACGAGCACGGAGGCGAGCGCCTGAGCAGCGACCCCCGCCAGAGGTGCGAGCACGCCCAGGATCTCGGCCGCAGGCTTCGCCCCGGCGGCCAGGATGGTGAAGGCCTGCCCGAGGCTCGTGCCGAGCTGGCCGACAGCGGGGATCGTGTCGGAGGCGAACGCGCGGCCTACGGCCTCCAGCAGCGTGAGCAGGCCCGAGGCGGCAGCGTGCAGGCCGCCGAAGAACTGTTGCAGGGCAACGGTTCCTTCCGCAGAGCGGAGGAACGTGAGCATGGACCCGGTCAGGGCGGACAGGGTGGCGAACAGGCTTGCGCCGTGGGTGTTCGCGGCCCCGAAGATCGTGAACACGATCCGGGCCAGATTCCCGATCGTGGTCACGAAGTCGCCGACCGCAGACAGCCCGGCGCTCATCCACTCGTGAAGCTGCCCGGTTTCCCGAGCCCGGCTGACGAAGTCGGCCAGACTCGTTGCACCGTCAGCAAAACCGGACGCGAAGCCGGGCAGGAACTCGGAGCCGACCGCCGCCAGGTCCCGGATGATCTGGAGCAGCGGCGCGGCCCCGCCGGACAGGGCGCGGACGGACTGGCCGGTCTGGTCGAGGATCAGCCGGACGTCGTCGACGGTGCGGCCGTCGCGGGCGAACGTCGCGGCGTTGCGGGCGGCCTGGTTGAAGCCTCCGGCGACGTCGGCCAGGCCGCCGCGCAGCACCGGCAGGTAGGTGCCGCCGAGCTGCTCGACCTCCTTTCCAAGCCCCTCGAACAACCTGGCTCGGATGTCGAGCTGGAGGCCGTCGAGTTGCGGCCGCAACGCCCGCACGGCGTCGGTGGTCTCGCGCATCGCGGGCGGGAAGTCCTTGACCGCCTTGGCGTAGTCCTCCGCAGACTCCGCGTCGAACGCCTCGGACAGCCCTTCCACGCCGAGCTTGAGCGTGCGGACCGCGATCGCCGCGGCGATGCCCACGGCCGGGAGTACCAGCAGCGAGCCCGACGCGGTGGCCGCTGCCGCGCCCAGGCCGCCCGTGAGGCTGATGGCCTGCGCCAGGGCAGCGGCGAACGCCCCGTACTTCAGGGTGGCCGCGCCGACGCTGGCGGTGTTGCCGACGATGGAGGCGGTGGTTCCGGTGAGTGCTCGGTCGAGCTGCCCGAGCCCGGCAAGGCTCGTGGTGAACGAGCGGTCCAGGACCGCGCGAATCTGGATCGCCTTGCGGCTCTGGCGTTCGCGCAGGGCGTTGGCTTCGCGTTCGGCGGGCAGGGTGTCGAGCTGGGCGAGCAGCCGCATGGCGGTCTGGTCGCCCTGGGCGGCGAGCTGCTGGAGCTGCGCGCGGGCCAGCGCGGTCTGGATCTGCGCGCCGAGGCTGATGTTCGGTGCGCCGCGCTCTTCCTCGTTGATGGCCTTCTTCACGGCCGCGCCGAGGCCGACGAGGCTGGGCAGAACCTTGAGGTAGGTGTGGCCGACGTAGGTCAGGGGCGATCACCCGCCACGCATCCACAGCGCGATCTCGCGCATGGTCGTCGGTTCGGTGGCTGGTTCACCTCCTCCGGCCGCCGTGGCGGTGGAGGTGGCGGGCTGGTCGAACGGGCCGACAACGTCGGTGTCGGTGACCTTGTGCCCGAGCGCAGTGGCGACCGTGGCCCACAGCAGCGTGACCCGGCGTTCCAGCGCGGCCAGCGCGAGATCCGCGCGAGTCCAGCCGGCGTCGGTCCCCGCCGAGCGCCAGACGGCCGCGTCCTCGGGGAGGTTGGCGACGAGCGCGCATACGCGTCGGTAGGACAGGGTTCCCCGGTAGAGGTCGAGCAGGTCGACCCCGTACCGGAGTAGGTCGGTTTCGAGGGCTTCGGCGGTGGTGTCGTCGGCCAGCAGGCGGCCGACGACTACCGGTTTCCCCGCCCCAGCTCCCGCATGATCGCCTTGCTGAAGTCGTCCGCATCGCCTGTGGTCTTGGCCAGCTCCCGGAACGTGGAGTACTGGTCCTCACCGAGGATGAGCCGCAGGGCGGTCAGGGTGTGGCCCTGTTCCTCGGCCTCGATCGCGTCGAGCGGGTAGTCCTGTGGGGCGGGCAGGCCGAACCGCTTGCCCCGCCATATCACCGCTGACCTGGTCGCCGTCGCGGGCTGGCCGTTTGCCTCACGGCGTTGGCGGTTGCTCACAAGTGATCTCCTTCAATGTCATGGTGAGACGACGCGTCACGCAGCCCGCCACGTGGTGGCTCGTTAGGCTGCGGAGATGGCAACTCCGCTGGAAGACGAGTGCACGGCGGCATGGGTTCTGCAAACCGCCGTGTGTGACGTGCTGGCGGCGCTGATCAACGATGAGGCGTGCGCGCCCCATGCCGATCCCTACTGCGTGCCTCGGGCGGAGCTCACCGCGTGGGACCGTGCCGCGATCCTGATCACTGCGGTGGAGCCCTGGTTGCGTGGCCTGCACCCGGAGTTGGTCGCGGAACTGCGCGACGCGGTGGCGTTCGCACACAGCGGGGACACAGAGGAAGCGATGATTCGCCTGTTTCGGGTATGGGAGCCGCTGGTGGTGATGGCGGCGACTGAGCTGGATCTGCCGACCCGGCGAACGTAGAGAGTCCACGTGACCGCTTCGGATCAGCTCACGGTCTTGGACGCGGTGACTGTGGGAGTCGCGAGCAGGACGGCGGGGTCATCGGTCAGCCATACCGCGAGCGTGGTCCCCGAGGCGGGCGAGAGCGCCGCGAACGTAAGGCCCCAGCGGGCTTCTTGGGTGCGGGTCCACTGGGCGTCGGCGGTCTCGGAGACCTCGACGCGGGGCACGTAGAGCCGGTGGTGGTAGATCTCGGTGGCGCTGATCTGGTCGGTCCAGTCCACGCACAACGCGCGCTCATCACCCTTGGGGACAGAGCTGATCTCGGCCCGGTACTTCTTGCTGCCGGTGCCGACCTCGGCGAAAGTCATGCCGCCGAAGTAGACGCCGAGCACCGCGCCCTTGGACTCCTGAAACACGCTGGCAACCGTAAGTTCCTGGGAGGTGTAGATGTAGCGCGCGGGGGTGATCTGCTGCCAGTGCGTGGTACCGGACTTCTCGATCGTCCGCTTGACCGTCACACCGTCTTCTGTGGACAGGCCGAGGCCGGTCCAGGCGGCGGGCAGTGCGGCGGTGGCGTCGGGTGGTTCGGGTGCGCCGGGTGGGGCGAGGGACAGTTCCCCGGTTCCGGGGACTCGGACAAGGGTCGGGTGCAGGCTCAAGCGGGAGTGCCTCCGGGGATGCGGGCAGGAGGCCCCCGGTACGTACTCGCGGGAATCGTCTCGAGTTACGGCGGCGGCCTCCGTAGCGGACGAGTCAGGGGCGGGCAGGTGTCCGGATACGGACAGCGGCCGTGGCGGTCGCGAGCGGCTTGCGGGTGTGCGGGTCCGGTGCGGCGATCGGACCCACGATCGGCTCGACGTCGAGAACGCCGCGCGTACCGCGCAGGGAACACAGCACGGCGAGGGCGAGACCGGCCGCGGCCTTGGCGTCGTGGTCGGTGCGGTGCCAGCAGGTCAGCCGGATCACGACGCGTTGCACGGCGGGCCACCGCCAGGTGTGGCCTTCCTCGGTGAGGCGCAGCCACGGCAGCGACGGCGGCCCACCCTGCTGGCCGTGGCCGGTCTCGGTGCCGACCTTCAGCCCGGACAGGACGGGTTCGGGGCGGGCGGCCAGCAGCGGGCGCAGCACCGCGAGGACGAGTTCCACCGCGTCGACGGGGACGGGAATCGGGCCGGTCATGTGTCGCGGCGGGTGTCGATGCCGTGCACGTCCAGGCCGAGCGCTTCGGCCGCGCGGGTCAGGACGCCGTGCTTGGCCTCCATGCCCATCCCTGCCGGGTGCTTGACCGCCACGGTGTAGGCGACGCGATCGGGTGCGGGGTCGTGCAGGACGTCGACGGGCAGCAGGTCGCCGGAGGTGACCCGGTGCCCCTGCGAGCGGGCGCCGGTCGCGACCTCCTCGGCCAGGGCCTTGAGGTGCGCGGCCAGTTCAGGCGACTGGAGGATTTCGGCGACGCCGTCACGGTCGACGCGGAAGCCGGTGAACGCTCGCATGGTCAGCCCTCCACTTCCACGAGCCGCACCCAGAACCGGGTCCGGCCGAACGCCGGTTCCCACATCTCCGGCGTGCCGTCGACGCGGAAGGTCCGGCCGCGCCACTCGACCTGCTCGCGCGGGCCGACCTGGTCGTAGGTGAACAGCCGCCAGCGCGTGATCACGGGCTGGCGGCCGGTCTCCACCGGTTCGGTGGAGGTGTGGGGCTGCATGTAGCCGCGCACGTCGCGACGGGGTGCGCCAGGGCCGTAGTCCTGTGCGGGGGAGGGGTTTCCGTATTGGTCTTCGACCTCCAAGGGGTCAACGAGTGTGACGATGTGAGGGAGCTGCACCCTCACCTCCTTCGGTAACAGCGCAGGTCGGCGGGCGATGCACGGGGACCAGGGGGAAGGCGAGGACATGCATGACCGGGCGGGATATGACGAGCGGTAGAGCACGCGCGGTGCTCGTGGTGTCGGTGCTCGTGTTGCTGTCCTGCGCGGTAGGCAATGTGCTGCTCGCCGTCACCGAGTCGGCGTGGTGGCCGCTGATCGCCGCCGTGGTGTGGCGGGGTGCCGCCGCCGGCGTGACGGCCTGGGCAACGGCAGCCTTTACGTCCAGATCGAGAACGCCCCGCGCGGCACCGGGACGGGTGGACGCAGGAGTTTCAGCTCATCGGCGGTGAAGTACAGGCCGCCGCCATCGTGGGCGAGCGTGCGGGCGTGCCCGCCGATCGCCTCGTCCTTCAGCCCCTCGGGCGGGGTTGCGAGTGCGCGCAGGACGGCGGCGCTGACCACCCCGACCGCCGTGGCGGGCGGTGGGTCGGTCATCGAGGGAACGAGGGTGCGCGCCATCGCCGAGGCGTCCGTGCACAGGATCGTGACGCGGGCGCGCTCGGCGGGTGTGAACTCCTGCTCGGTGCGGGCCTGGACGTCGTCAACGGTGGCCAGCGCCTCTGGAGGTGGCGAGGGCATCAACCACCTCCTCGGAACGGCCTTTGGTGAGGTCTGGCGGATCTGGCTGTATGCTGGACGTGGAAGCATCGCTTTCGGGCGGTGCGCAGAGACAGGCCCGTAGGGGCAAGTCTCTTTGTCCGCGCAGCAGTATCCCCGGTTGTGGAGGCTGCTGTATGGCCGCGAGGCCGTAGCCAGACGGACGAGACCGTTAGTGTGACCAAACCTCGTTCGACCGGTTCTTCAGCTGCGAAAAGGCCCTACCGTTGCCCGATCAACGGGGTGGGTCTGGTTCTCTGAAGAACGCGGAGGCGGTAGCCACGATAGGTGTCCTAGTGACCCGGTTACCCGCTGGCGAACACCCCAACGAGAAGAGCGGCCACACCGCCGAAGCGTCTGCCGGAATCGGGACCGACGGACTGACCTTCGGAGTTGTCGTGCCTGCTGCACTCGCTGACTCGTTGACCGCCGCCGCGATCACCTTCGGCATCCTCGGTCTCGTCGCGCTCGCGCTCGGTTGGTACATCGTGCGCAAAACCGGGAAGACCGAGGGCCTTCTCCATCTGGCTGAACTGGTGAAGGCGCTGTTTCGCCGAAAGTGACGAGCTGTTCAGGATTCGTTGGTCGATTCCCTCGGGGGGCGACCGCCGACCGCGCGCACGCCAAGCTCTGCGGGCAGTCCGCGCAGCAGGTCGGCGGTGGCCTTGTCGGTGACCTCGGCCTCGCCGTCGACGAAGGTGACGCCGAGGTCGTGCACGACGAGTTGCTTGTAGACGCTGGATGTGAACCTCATGCGCCACCACCTCCGGCCGGGGCCGTGGTGGTCAGGCCGGTGATCTTGCCGTGCGCGATCTCCGGTCCGTACTCCAAGCTGATCTCTCCGTAGATCTGCGCCTTGTCGGTGGAACCGGTGCGCGCCAACGGTTCGGAGAACAGGAAGCCCTTGCCGGGCGTTTCGAGGAGCACGGGGGCGCACTGGTCGAGGCTGACCACTTGCACGGTGTCGGCGGGCATGTAGCGGTTCAACATGATGTTGAGGCGTCCGAAGTCCGTCTCGATCGTGGAGACGGACACGCCGCCGACATTGCGGCTCTGCTCCTGATAATTCTTCTTCGTGACGAACTCGTTGGTGAGCTGACGCTTCTGCCACGCAGCACACATCAACGTGGCGGTCTCGCTGACCTGGATGCCGCCGTTCTCCCAGACCTTCTGCAACAGGTCGAGGATAATCGCCTCGGTCAAAGCCTTGGCGGTGGCGTTGGTGATGACGTTGGTCTTGGTGGCCTCCAGGATGCCGCGCGTCTTGCGCACCGTGCTGTTGTCGGTGGGCTCCTGGAACTTGCCCGTGATGAAGCCGAGTTCGACGTCACGGCCGATCTGGACGAGGGCCTGGCGGGTCTGCCAGTCCATCTCGTTGAGGACGGCGTTCGTGCCGCCGATGCTCGCGGCGTTCGGGTTCGCCGAGCCCGTGCCGGCGAACATGTTCTGGGATGCCTGCCGGGTGTAGGAGACGCCCACCGTTTCCTGGTGGATTTCCAGGACGTTGCGGTCCTGGCCACGGACGCGGGTCTCTGCGGCCGGGGCGTCTCCGCCTTCGAGGCGCTGGCGGTTGGCGTCCGGTGGGCGCAGGTCGTACACCGACCAGGTGTGCACGACGCCGTTCGCGCGCTTGCCGCCGGTCAGGCCGCCGATGCTGGACAGAAACGGCGTGTCGGAGGGGGTGAGGGCGAAGAGCTCGCCGACGTAGTTCGGACTGTTGTAGGTGTTCGCGATGGCAGCAATGCCAGGCATGGAATCCTTGGGGTGTAGGGGATTCCTCGGCGTGCCACCGTCCGGGGACCTGCCGCAGCGCAGGAGAGCGGGCGGCATCGCGAGTATGTGGTTGTGGGTGTTCTCGGCCGCCCGTCCCTACGTGCGCGTGTGCGCGAGAGTCGCCGTCAGGCGGTGCCGAGTATTCACGGTGAATAGGGGAAGTTGTGCCAGGTCAGCGCTGCTCGCGCGCCATCGCGGCGAGCCGCTGGTTCTTCAGGGAGATGGCCGTTGCCCAGTCGCCTCGGGCCTCGGCGTCGCGGATCTGCTCCGCGACACCGGACGGGCCGTTGCGCTGGCCCTGTGACGGGTCGGGAGCCGGTCGTCGTGGGCCGTCGACGCGGGCGAGGTGCGGGCGCTGCGTGAGGACCGCGGCGAGGTCCGCTGCGATGGCGGCGGTGTCGACGGTGCCGTCCTCGGTGAGGTAGCGGTCGCGGTCGTCGAGGTAGCGCGGCGCGTCAGACGGGTCGGCCCAGCCGGTCGCGGCGGCGCGGATCTCCGCATCCACGGCGGTGCGGCGCATCGTGGCGAACTGCTGTTCCATCGCCGTGGCGCGGGCGGTGGCGCGTTCGGTCTCGCTCTGCTGGGAGGCCTCGATCTCGTCCAGCCGCTTGGCCTTGTCGCGGTGCTCCCGCGCCGTGGTCTCGGCCTTGGCCAGCTTCGTCTGTGCCTGCTCGTAGAGCGCCTTGTAGTCCGGGGTGGACGTGTCGGCGGGCGGCTCGGTGACGGGGGCTGGTGGCTGGACTGGCGGGGCGGCCGAGGCCTGTGCGGGGGCGTTGGGCGGGTTCTCGGCAGGGGTGGCGGGTGAGTTGGTCGGCTGGGACAACGGGAGGAGAAACCCCCTTTCCGGGGCGAGAAGGAAACAGGAAACCCTCAGGTCAGCGCAGGTAGCCGAACCTGCGGAGCTGACGGATCAGCTCGGCGCGGTCGGGGACGGTGTTGACGAGTTGGGCGGCGGTCGGGCGCGGTACGCGGGAGCGGCTGTACTGGCCGCCTTGCTTGGCCAGCTCGCCGAGCTGACGGCCATGACCGCGCACGGTGGTGGCGTCGTGGGTGTACTCGTGCCCGGCCGCGACGTAGACGGCGTTCTTCCGGCGGGCGTTGACCACGCGCGAGATGTCGGCACCGGCCCGGATCGCCTCGGCGTCACCGACGCCGAAGGCCTTGTTCTGCTGCTCGGTGGTCATGGAGTCGAACAGGTCGCGTGGGTTGTTGCCGGGCCGGTCGTCGTGCCACTGGTCGTGGGTGACGGGCCGCATGTCGCAGTCACAGCGCGGATGCCGCAGGAAGCCGGTGGAGAAGGTGTAGAGGCGTCCGGCGAGCAGGATGCAGCGCCCGCACGCGGGCAGTGTCACGACGCGTTCGTATCCGGCGAGCTCGGGTTCGAGGATCGCGGTCGTGTGGCGGGCGATGCGGCCGGCGTCGGCGGTCTCTGTGCTGACGTAGGTCAGCAGCTTGGCCAGGCCGAGCGCGTGCGCCTCGGACGGGGGCACGCCGGCGAGCAGCGCCAGCCGGTAGCGGCGCAACGCGAAGTCCACCAAGGCGGCCAAGGGCAGGCCGTTGGCGGCGATCCCGGAGAACATGGCGGACACGAGCGCGCCGACCGGGTTGGACACGGCGCCGAGCGCGGCGAGCGTGGCGGCGATGTACAGCGGTGCCAACGCGGCTGCCTCGGCCTGCGCCTCCTCCACGGTCGCGACGACCTGCAGACGGAGAGCGGCGGCGGTGGCCGAGTCGATCGCGGGGCTGTCGAGTTGCCGCCAGGCGGCCTGTGCCTCGTTGACGGTGGTGCGGACGATGCGTTGCTGGGCGGTGTAGAACTCGGCGTCCACAGCGGTAATGGGTGCGGTCAACGGCACCACCGTCATCGGATCACGGCGTCAGAACGGATTGGCGGGCTCGGCGCACCGGTGTGTCGTGCCCGGTTGGCCTGCGTCTCAACGAAACTGGACTGCATGAGTGACGAGCGGCCGTACTGGCCAACCATCGAGGTCCCGATGGGAATCCAACTGAACGGGCCCGATCTTGACGAAGATGCGCGCATGTTGGTCGGCCTGGGTGCTGTTGTGCGCGCGGCCTCCCAGGCTGACCACGAGCTTCGAACGCTGTACTGCGCACTGGTCGGTAGCCCCTACGCCGCAGTGATTGCTGCCGGGCAGATGACGAATCAGTTGATCACGGATTGTCGAGCACTAATCGAAGTCAGGCTGGATCTCACGACGGAGGGCAAGACCAAGATCCTTGACCTGCTCGGCGAACTCAAGCGACTGTCTGAGCGGCGCAACCGCTTCGTCCATGATGTATGGGCCGGTGGACTCGATGGCCAGACTGAGTTGATGCGTAGTAAGCGCGGCACCAAGGATCTGTCGTTTCAGCCGATCACCTTGAACGAACTGATCGACACGGCAAGGGGCATTATGTACACCCTCGTCCAGATCAACTCATGGATCTTCGACGCCCTTCCCCATGCCGTGGGCATGGAGGCGCAACTTCGCTGGATTGAGGCTCAGGTACGTCAGGGCAAGGACGAGTAGCGCGCAGCTGTCGGTGATGTCGTAGTCATGCCAGGCCAACTACGGCCAGCGGCTACCTCCTGGCGAGGACCGGCTCCTCGAACTGCACGGCGGGTGGCGGGAGGACCTGGCCGCCGAGCCGCCCGACCGGACGACGCGGCGACGACAACGACGGGGCCGCAGGCTCCGGCCGGCGTGGCTCGGGAACGGGCTTCGGGCCGAACTCGGCGGCCTGGTCGCCACCCGCGACACGCGAGTACGCCTCGGCGTCCTCGGCTTCCATGTCCCGGATGTCGGTGTCGGAGTAGCCGAGCGACCGGCGAGCGAAGCGGCGCGGCAGCAGCCTGTCCGCCGAGTACAGCTTGACGGCGGCGTCGGCCTGCGCGGCGAACGTGGGTGTGGCGGCGTCGGCCCACTGCGATTCCATCCGCAGTGCTTCGGCGGGAATGCGGCCGTCGCGCACCATCAGCACGATGCGCATGATCTGTTCCCACGAGTCGCCGAACGTGCGCTGTCGGCGTTCCGCGCGCTTGATGTGCCGCGACTCCGACGAGCGGATACCGTCCGCTGACGCGGGGTTCTCGGTCGCGTAGCCGAGGTAGTGCGGCGGCAGGCCGGACAGCGACGACACCACGCGCGCCAGGGTGTTGAGCGTGTCGTGGAAGTTCGAGAGGTTCGCTTCGGGGAACTGGCCGACCGCAACGCCGTCTTCCTTGGGCGACTTCGGGGACGCCCACAGCACACCGGCCACGGACTCCCACGGCGTGAGCTGACGCCCTTGCGCGTCAACGAAGTCGTCTTTGTCGAAGCCGAGTGCGTACCGGCGCGGCATCGCGTGGTACTCGGCGCTGATCATCATGTCCGTGGCGATCTTGCAGGCCGCGTCGGACAGCGGGAGAACGCTGATCAGCTCCGAGCGACCGAGCCGCGGAGGCGCGGTGCGACGTCGCCGGATGCGCGGCCGGTTGATGACCGGCACCACCGGCACGGTGCCCATGCCGTGCTCGTCGCGGTCGATCTCCGACCAGGTGCCGCCGCCGTTGTCGCTGCTGTACCAGACGGTTTCATTGGGCAGGTAGAGCGTGGCGTAGGCCTCGGTGTAGCCGTCGCCGTCCTCCTCGTACTGCCGTTTCAGCGCGGCCCGGACCTCGCGCGTGCGCGGGTCCAGGTCAACGTGGACCTCCAGCGGGGACTCGACCGTCACCAGCGGGGTGGATGGGTTCTTCTCGTTGCTGCCGACGATGGCGTAGGAGCGGCCGAGCGCGAGCGCGTCCACATGCGCCTGCTCGGAATGCAGGTCCAACCGGTTGGCCTGCCAGATGTGCCACAGCTCCCGATCGGCCGCCGCCTCGCCGCCGAGCCGGAACCCGGTTACGTCCAGGCGTTCGTCCAGGCTGTCCACGATCAATTGGGGCCAGTTGATGACGACGGAGCGCAGGCGGGAGTCCAAGCGCCGCAACAGCTCGGGGTGCATGTAGGACAGCGGCTGTTCGCCTTCATAGTAGGCGTCTAGCAACTCCAGCTCCGGCAATTGCCTGTTGTGTAGCCGCGCCAAGCGGGTCACCCATTGATCGGGAGGCAGCTCGAACTTGGTGGTGTGCAGGAGGACCACCACCATCAGGAGCGAACGCCAGCATGTACCGTCCGGCACATGCCGAACGTCCAACTTCCCGCTTGGCTGGCCGTGATACTCGCGGTTCTAGCGCTTGGTGCACCTTCGATCGCAGCGTGGGTTCAGGGATCCCTTTTGGCTAAGCGCGAGGACACGCGGTGGGCACGGGACCAGAAGTCGCAGGACGATCGCTGGCATCGCGAACGTCAACGTGATCGCGAGTTGAAGTTCTTCGAGGAGCGCAAGCTTGCCTACGCTCACGTAATCACAGCCGCTTCTGGCCTCATGCTCTACTTGTCGGCTCTGCGGCACGACATCGCTTCGGGAGTGACCGTTGAGCCTGACAGGCAGAAGATCGATACTCTCGTGACGGCGGTCTATGACGCTGCTGCCGTTGTCGAGTTGGTCGCTGATCCACAGGTCGAGGCAGCCTCCAGAAAGGCGATTATCGACGTTACGGAGTACCTCGGCGTGCTGGAGGAGTGTGCTGAGCGAGGCGAGCTCACGGAGGAAGCGGAAGAACACTTCATCGAGAGCAGCACCACATTCCAGGAGCTGCGAAAGGCCGCGCAGCGCGATATTCAGTCGCTGTTGCCTCTCATCCCAGCACCACCATCCGTCCCGACTTCTTGACCTTCCCGCCACGCAGCTTCCAGCCGCCCACCGCCATCGCGGCCGTAGGGACAGCGTCGATGCGCTTGCCGGTCTTGCCGCGTTCGGGTTTGTCCGGCCGGATGAGATCGGGTTCGCCGGGTGGGTGGCGGACTTCCACGCTGTCGAAGCAGAACTCGGCGACGGGGTTGCCGTGGTGGGACCAGCCGCGTGACTTGGTCAGCGCCATCAGTTCCGTCATGCCGTGGGTCATGCCCTTGTAGGTCTGGGCAACCGGGTACATCGGAACGCCAGTGCGGCGTTCGAGACGCTGACGGACGGGCTCACCGGACCACTCGTCGTAAGAAATGTCCGCGACGCGCACCAGACCGGTGTCCGAGGTGATGTCGTCCTCGATCACGTCGTAGTCGATGATCTCGCCGTCGGTGGCCGTGATCCAGCCCCGGTCGACCCACTGGGAGATCTTGCCCTCAGTGTGCTTGTCCAGCGCCGTGACCGCCGTTTCCGGGAGCCAGAACCGCCACAGCGCCGAGGCGTGCCCGTCGATCCCGTTGGGCACGATCAGGCACCACGCGGTCAGGTCCATCTTGGACGCGAGGTCGAGGCCGCCCCACGCGGGGCGGCCGGCGTGCAGTTCGCGTAGCCGGGCTGGTGGCGTCGAGTCGGTGCCGCAGCACAGCAAGTAGAGGTGCATCGGCATCCACCGGGACGACTGGCTCACCCACTGGTTCAGCCTGAACTGGCGGAAGACGTTCTCTTTGGCCGGGTCATTGCGGGCTTCGAGAGCTTCTTCCCGCAGCGCCTCGAGTGAGAGGAAGTCGCCCAGCGCGGGGTTTGCCAGGTGCCAGTTCGCTTCGTCCCACGGGTCCGCATCCTCGGCCAGGTTGCGGAGGTACACGAACCGGTGAGGTGCGCGGGCCGGGTCGTCGGCGATCTTCACACACTCGTCGTGCTCGGCCTTGGCGAACGACGTCGGGTCGTTGCCCGCTGTGGTCGCGGCGATCAGCAGCGGCTCAAGGCGGGTACCCATGCCGGTGCGCATTGCGTGCCAGAAGTCGCCGTTGGGCTGGGTCAGCACCTCGTCGAAGATCACGCCTGACGGGTTGGAGCCGAGGTTGCCCAGTGCGTCGGAGGGTACGACCACGTAGACCGAGTTCGTCTTCTCGTCCACGATGCGCGCCGAGTGCTCGACCACTCGCAGCCGGCGAGACAGCACAGGGGAGAGCCGGACCATGCGGGCCGCGACGTTGAACACCAATTTGGCTTGCTCGGTGTCGCGGGCGCAGCCGTAGATCTCCGCGGACTCCACGCCGTCGCCGCACAGCATGTACAGCGCGACGAATGCCAGGAGTTCGGACTTGCCGTTCTTGCGGGCGATCTCGATCCACGCGATACGGAACCGCCGCACGTAGCAGGCGGCTTCAGGGTCCCAGCGGACCTCGCCGAACAACGGCCGGACGATGTCGTCCCGTTGCCACGGCGCGAGGATGAACGGCTTGCGTGCCCATCGGTCCTTGGTGTGGACGCAGATTTCCTCGGCGAAGGCCTGCGCGTGGTCGGCGCGCGGAGTACAGAAGTGGGTGCCGCGTTTGCGGCAGCGGCGGCCGTCGAACTCGCGGCCGCACACAGGAAGCCGCGGGGACGAGTTCGGCGAGCTGCTGGGAGTTTTACGAGAGGAGCCGGTCCGCGCCGCCCTTGTTGCCATCGCGGCCCACCTCGACCTTGATGGACTGCCGATCAGACGGCGTTAGCCCGAACCGGGCGGCGACCTGCAAGAAGGTGCGCTCGGCCTCGGCCTGCACCTGCAACGCCGGGTTCTTCATCAGCCCCGACCCACCCTGCACCAGCAGCGCCGAGCCGTTCACGAGCTGCGTCGCGGAGCGGTAGCGGGCCAGTGCTTCACACAGCACCAGGAACGCGTCCACGTCCCACGTAGTCAACACCCCACGGTCTTCGAGGCCGGGGGCGAGTCGTTGCCAGATGGCACGGGCGTCGTCGGAGGCCCAGTCAGGGCAACGGACGTCCTCCTCGGGCGGCTCGGGTTCGTCGGCATTGATCCGGTCCGCGCGGTCACCGTGCAGGATCCGCAGTTTGGTTGGTTTTGCAGCAGGTCCCCGCTTGCCTATCGTGACCTACCTCCGTTGGTCAGGGGGCCGACGTATCTGGAGCCTTAGTCTTCCTCCTGGCTCGCAATAACGAGCTTCTCGCCTTCGTGTAGCTGTCCGTGTGAATTCCGGCGCCACCAGTTTCCCGACGAATCAAGGTAGTGAATGTTGATGCCCTCCTCGATGGCGGTGGACACGATTTTTGCAACCTGGCGGCGCCACTCTCCGGATGCTATTTGGTTTCCGTCGGCATCGTTGAAATACTTCACTTCTCTGGTGAGGTACTGCAGGTGACTCGTGAGTTCGCGGGAGGTGTCATGGAGTGTCGATGGTTCAGAGGTGGGAGGCACAACAGGTACGGTCTTGACCTGGTTGAAATCACCAGTCAGGAGGGGTGAAGTAATCGTCAATCGATAGACAGGCTGGCTGCTGGTGTTCGCAAACCGAACCAATACGGAATCACCGTCCCGCACTAGCCAAACGGCCAACTGGGAGGCTTGTCGCCGTCGCTCGTCGTCGTCGCGTCGCTGTTCTGCCGCTTCGAGCTGCCTGAGTTGCTTATTCTGCTGTTCGTTTGTTGCATGCGCAGCTTTCACGGCCCGGCGGGCAAAGAACAATGCGAGGACCGCGCCGCTGCCTGCGAACCAATCAGGCACGCTGCCCCAGTTGATGTTGGCCATGCCCGAAAGATTACGGACTGACGGCTGGGGCCGTGACACACACGGCCCCAGCTGTGGCTACGTGCCGGAACTGCGGCCCCGTGAGGGGCTGGCGGCGCGGCGCGAGATTGCGCGGCGGGCGCCTGCGATCAGTCGGCCGATACGGCTTCGCATGGTGATCACTCCTCTCCGATGTCGGTGGTGGGCATGTCGACGCCGAGGACTACGGCGGCGGCTCGGCCGTCGAGGTACTTGTCTCCGATGTGCATCAGGCGCGCGGCCTTGAGGAATGCATCCTTTTCGTCGCGGGACTTGAAGCACAGGGCGAACCAGAACTCGGAGTCCGTGGCGAGACGGAACCGTTCGTCCTCGCGCTTGGTGCGTTCGCGGAACCCGATCGCCAGCGCGTCGAGCTCCGCGCCGGCGTCGGCGGCCAGGTCGCCGGTGTACTCGACGTCGGCCAGGGGATCGGGCAGCGGCTCGGCGTTGAGCTGCGCGAGCAGATCCGCGTTCGAGGACGGGCCGCCGAGCACGGCGGTGGACTTGAGTTGTGCCAGGAGATCGGCGTTGGGGTCAGGCGGCGAGGTTACGGCGGAACACCTCCAGGTCGGCGAGCGGGAACCACTGCAAGATCCGCTCGTAGTCGTCGGGCGCGTGCTGGCGGATCGGGTCGAGGAACCGGAAGTCCAGGCCGTCGAACGAGCGGCCGAACCACTCGTATTCGGGTGGTAGCGGGCAGTTGTGGCGCTTGAGCACGTCGCGGACGTCGGCGATGCGCCAGTCCCACACGATCGACACCTTGCGCAGCTGCTCGCGCTTCGGTCCGTGGGTGACCATCGCCATGCGCCGGTTCGGCGAGTCCGCGGCGCGCACACCGTCGGCGTTCCACACGCCGGCGAGCCCCAGGTCTTCCCGGAGCATGTCGGCCAGCTCTTCATACGTCGGTTCGGGGAGCTGCGCGGCCTCGATCACCGCGGCGCGCTCCGGGGGCTGGAAGAGCAGGCCGTTGAGCCAGCGGTACAGCGAGGGGTGCGGCAGGTTCAGAATGGGCGTCTGGAAGAAGTCCTCGTAGAACTTTCGGGAGTCCTCGACGAACCGCAGGTTCGGGATCAGGTACAGGTGGTAGGGCACGACGGTGATCCCGGCTTCACGCATCGCCAGCCACGCGGCCAGCGAGTCCTTGCCCCGGCTGAAGCCGAGCAGAACCGGGTTTCCGTCGGCGGCGAGCTCGGCGCGGATCTGCTCCGAGCTGGCGATGCCGTCGATCTCGATGGGCAGCGGGTCACCTCCAGGTGCGTGATGCAGGCTGCATCACGTGATGCGCGGTGCATCACGAACGGCGGTCGGCAGGGGTGCGGTCGCGAGCGGCGAGCCGGGAGACCGTGGACTGGTCGACGTTCGCGTGTGGCGCGATCCGGCGTTGCGGCACGCCGCGTTCGACGGCTTGGCGCACAAGGGATTCCCAGCGCGCGGTCCACGCGGCCACCTGGTCGGCTGCCTGCTCGATCTCGTCGAGCAATTCGTCCGGGTCGCGGCCGGTGTCGGTGCTCACCCACCAGCTCCGCGGACGTGGGTTGGGCCGTCGGCAAAACCTGGCAGGACACCAACGGCCCTCAGTGGCTTGTGCCCCGTTGCGCGGCGGAAGGGTCCTCCCCCTGGGTGGGGCGTGCGGCCGGAGCGGGCGGCGTCGGCGGCGTGGCTCACGGGTGGTTCCACCCTCCTCGGGTGCGTGGGTCCAGGGCTGTGGCCTTGGCATGGCATGGGGCACACAGGCCACGGCCACGGGCAGGCTGGTCAGGGTCCAGGCCAGCGGCCACCAGCTCCCTGCGGGTGAGCGGCCAGTGATCGGCCACGGTGGACGGAGCAGGGCACGGCCGGTTGGTGTGGGCGGCACAGTCCAGGCGGTCACAGCGGCACACCCGGTCACGGGCCAGCACAGCGGGACGGAACCGGGATCGGTGGCCAGCGGTGTAGCCACGCTGCGCGCTGGTCCCGTAGGCCCTGCGGCCACGGGAACGGCAGGGCGGGCAGTGGCCACCGGTGGCAGTGGTGTTCGGGCAGCCCGGACGGGTGCACGGGCGGGCGGCACGGGACGGCACGGCCTCACCCCGGACAGAGGACAGCCCCAGCACGGGGTGTGCTGGGGCTGTCGGGTGTTGAGTTGTCGGGCGGTGGCTACTTGGCGGGCTTGATTGCCTTACGGGCCAAGCGGAACGCGTCGTGTACGTAGTGCTTGGAGCTGAACAGCACATCCAGGGCACGGCCCTGGTAGTCCAGGTCCCCGTTCTCCAGCTTCTTGGCCGGGTCCGCGTGCTCGGCCAGGATCATGACGGCCTGGAGAGCGGCCCACCACGTCCCGTCAATGTCGGCGGTGACGTCCAGCTTGCCGTAGGTCAGGGCCTTCATGCCCGCGTAGAGGATGCCGTGCCGCTCGCGCTTGTCCTTGGGTGCGGCATCACCGGGGAACGGGAACAGGGTGTTCGTGAGCCCGGAGAACTCGGCATCGGTGATCTTGCGGCCCATCAGCTCATTGGCCACCTGGGCGAACCGCTCGCCGTAGATGTGCAGCAGGCTCAGGGCATCACTGGTCTCGGAGATCCGCGCGTCCTTGTCATCGGCGGCAACCAGGTCGTACACGTGCTTGCAGTCCTGCCCCAGGTCGAACGGGAACGTGGTCTGGCTTGCCAGCCGGACGGGGCTGATCATGACCTGGGACGGGCGGCCAGGAACCACGGAGTTGACCAGGACCAGGCGGAGTTCCACGGGGTCCTTGCCTCCCACCATGATCGGTTCGGGCAGGCGGATGCTGGCGAACGCTCCCCGTCCTTCCCAGAGCGGTCCGGCCGGTCCGGTCTTGGCCTTGGTCTCCTTCATGATCGAGGTGAGCATCTCCGCCCGGACCTCGATCGGGACCGGAACCCTTTCGGACTTGGTGTGTCCGAGCACGTCGAATCCGAACTCCGAGTCCGGGTTCTTCCGCATGAGCGCGAACGATCCGAACATCGGGACCGGAATGCAGGTGTCATCCTTGCTGACGCGGGGTTCCGCGTCCGGCTCGTCCAGGCTCGGGCATTCCTTCTTGTGCAGCTCCCCGACCGCCCTTTCGCAGTCAATGCACAATCCGGTCGGCGCGAGGGCCACCACGCCTTCCGGCTTCACGTCCCAGCCGGACAATCCAGCCTTGTTCAGCAGGTCGGAAATCGATCGGGACCCGTTGTTGCGGGTTGAGATCCGCGCCCACGAGTCCTTCCCCGGCTTGATCGGCTCCGGCACCACGGGGACAGGCTTGGCCCCTGCCTTCTCGGGAGCCTTGGCCTCCTTGGGCTTGTCCTTGGCCGGAGTGGTGGCCTTAGTGCTGTCAGCCTTGACGGCCGGAGCCTTGGCAGCGGCCTTGGGGGCAGCGGCCTTGGGGGCAGCGGCCTTGGGGGCAGCGGCCTTGGGGGCAGCGGCCTTGGGGGCAGCGGCCTTGGGGGCAGCGGCCTTGGTTGCCGGGGCCTTGGCAGGTGCAGGCTTGGCGGCAGGGGCCTTGGCGGGAGCCTTGGAAGCCGGGGCCTTGGCGGCAACCTGAGCAGCCTTGGCGGGTGCCGGAGTGTTCTGGGCAGGGGTAACCGGTTCGGTCATTGCTTGTGTCCTCTGAGAGTCGGACAGCACTCATTCACGGTGCTGTTCGGTGCTGGAGTTGGTGACACCAAAAACATTACTGGTGAACCACTGTCCTGCAAGCAATTCAGAGGAATTCTGAACAAAGAGACTACGAACGGGCTAACGTATTCTTTTTCGATCTTGCGCGAGTAATCACGTAATGAGAAAAGGCCTGCGAACCGGAGTTCGCAGGCCTTCCTGTCCTCGTGAAAATCGTGTCACCAAATCCCAGAGGAACGCGTGTCATCCTGCCGGACAACCCGTGTGCTGTCGAGCACTCTGGGCGGCCCTGGATCAGCCGTCGTTGCGCGCGCGGTTGTCCCGCATCCGCTTCAACGCCTGATGCACTGCCTTGCGCACCTTGAGGCTGCTTTCGATGCGCGCCAGCTCGAACTCCGTCAGCGTCCATGTCTGGCAGACGGCGTAGCCGACCATCGTCACGGAGAAACGGTTGTGTTCGCGGCAGTAGGCGGCCATGTCGCGGGTCAGCAGGTCCATCACGTCTTCGGCTGTGGTGGAGAGCTTCACCAGGACGGCGTTCCCGTCGAGCTGCGCGATGTGCCGCAGGAGGTTCACGGCCCTGCGGTCGCGCTCGATCTGTGCGCGCAGCATCTTCGCGCGCTCGTCCATCGTCCCGTGCACGCCCGCGCCGTATCCGGTCAGCTCGGCCGCGCGATCCGCCCACGTCTGCTGCGCCTCGACGCTGTGAAACAGCCCGCACGCACACCCCGGCCGGGACTCCCGGCTGATCCGCATGTAGACAACCCTGTCAGTCAACGACTTTCCCCTTGTACGTCAACGGAAATGTGATCGGTGAAAGCTCGGCGGCGGCCAGGACTGGTCGCCGCCGAGCGGGACTACTTCCAGGTCACGACACGCCAGAGCGCGTCCACCTCGGGCAGATGCCGGTGCGGGGTGATGCGCTCGACCCAGTTCAGGAGTTCGGCGCGGCCCGCGTCGGTGAGGTGATACGGCACCAGTACGGCGTCCGGCTCGCCCACAGGCGGGGCCATCAGCCCGCGTCTGATCGCCCGGTTCCGCGCGGCCGGTGTCGTGGCGTCGTCCAGCAGCCACGGCCAGGTCCAGCCGGAGGCCAGCATCCACAGCACGCGACGCACCGGGAGATCGTCGGCCAGGCGTTTGAACGCCTCCGAGTCACGGGTGAGCGGACCAGGACTGACGGGCAGCGCATCGCGCACCAACGCATGGCGCGCGAAGCCGCCCCGCATCGACGCGATGCCGTCGGTGTGCGGCTTCGGGGCCGTGGTGGCGTCCGGGATCTCGGTCACGGGGTCGTCACCGCCTCGTACAGCGCCGCGCACACCGGGTCCACGCCGCTGTAGTCGGCCACGATCCGGAACCAGCGGGCCAGCGCCACACGGCCGGAATCGGTGAGCTGGTAAGGGAAACCGGCCGTGATCGGCGCGGCCACCCATCCCCGGCTCATCGCCTGCATGACACTGTCCATCGTGGACAAGCGCGTCAGCTCGGCCGGGCGACCATCACCCCTGGCGATCAGGTACGCCACCCGGTAGACGGCCTGTTCTTTCTCCAGTGCGGCTACGGCGGCGCCGCGTTCGGTGGCGGTCGGCTTCCTCACCATCCCGTCACGTCCCGCCACAACTGCTGAAAGCGCGAGTCACGCCTGTGCGGGGTGACGGCGTTCTTCCACTGCCACCACGCCGCCAGGCCCTCGGAGGTGAGCTGGAGTCGGCCATCGCCGACCACCCAGCCGTACTCACGGCACTGGTAGACGGCCATCGGGTCGGTGCGCTCCCGCACCATGTCGGTCCCCAAATCCAGGTACAGCAGGCACAGCACGTTCATCACGTGCGTGTCCAGGCTGAGGGTTTGGTGCAGAGCGGTCAGTTGCGTGTCGGTCAGGTTGACCGCGTAGAGGTAGCGTTGGCCCGCCTCGGCGGCAGACAACGCGTCCAGCGGTGGAGTACTCTCGCCCATGTCAGGCGTCCTCTCGGAGATTGCTTTCGGTTGCTCCGGGCGGACACCCGACCGCCGCCCTGGGGCTGTCTCACCAGCCGCCAGGGCTTTTCCATGCGGTCGTGTGCCCGGCTTGTGTGAATCAAGGGGTCCGGGATGCCGGTACAGCACCCCGGACACCAGGGCGGCTAGCGGCCTGAGACAGGGCCAGGGCTCTTACAGGACGGGCAGGTCACGGTGGTGGCCTGCATTACCACCCCGGATTGCTCCATTGCCTGTGAGGCAGCCGGACCCAGAATCATCACCTGGCACAGGTGAAAACGCCGGTCGTAGGGGTTCAACTGGTTGTCCCAATTGAACTCTTCCAGTGCGAAGGCGTAGTTCTCCGCCTCGATCACGACTTCGATTTCAGACGGCTCTGCGATAAACACGTCGGCCACTACCAGAGTCAGGTGATTGCCTGGGGCAAACCGGATGCTGTGCCGGTTGCTGCTCATGCTGTCCAGGTGTTCCAAGATCTTGAAGCACAACATGCCCACATGGGCCACTGAGGCAGTAGAGAAGCACTGGGCACCAAACCTCCGGAAGTCAGGGCCACTACCTCTTACTTGGACGGCGGTACTCGGGTAAAGCATGGACATAACCCATGGTCCTTTCGGTTCTCTGCTGAATCGGTGTCTCACCACCGGCACAACTGATTACCCCCTCATGATCCCCCTTTTGGGACCATAGGGCAAGGAAATGGAATGCGAGCGGAAAACTATTTCGCGCGCTTTTTCGTGCACATTATCTACCTGCGAAAATGTGTCGTCGTGCTGAAAAGAAATTCTCGGTCTGCCCACGTGCCGGAAAGCTGATCTTGTCGGCACGGCGTGGTCGGCGAGGGCTGTCCGTGGCCTGCGTCGGCGGGCAGCTCGGTGACCAACGAGCCTGGGCGCGGCGGCCGGCATGGGTTCGCGGGACGAGGCGCAGGGGTGCGGGCGGCGGCGTCGCGCTCGACGGGACTGGGGAATGGTCGCGTCGTGCGGCGGTGCGCCACCGCCCGCAGTGACGAAGACGGCGGCGGGGGACGGGCGCCAGCGTCTTCGTGGACTGGAAAGCCTGAGGTGGTCCCGAAACGCCACGATGCCCGCCGCACCGGGGGGAGGCGCGACGGGCATCGGGTAAGGGGTCTGGGCATACGTGTCCCAGTGCCGACCATTATGCGCACTGAAACGAGTGAAGGTCAACTACGCCGGACCCTCGCCGTGCGTGATCCCGGTCACTGCCAGGGTTTCGTGGGTGAGTTGCTGATCGAGCATCGTGTTGAGCTGCGCCCACACGTCCAGGCCCCAACGCTGCCCGCAGGCGGCGCACACGGCTTCTACGTGCTCGGCGTCGATGCGCAGGGCCGGGCGGCGCACGAAGTCGCCTTCGTCGTCGGACCAGACCTGTACGACGTCGACGCGGCAGACCGGGCAGGCCCGGCCGCGCAGCGGAAGCCGCGGTTCGGGGTCGAGGATCTGCCGGGCCTGCGCGACCCAGCGCGTGGACTCCTGCGCGGCCCACACCACGTAGTCCGGTGCGGCGTGCTGCCAGTGCCCGGCGTGCTCACCCCATGCCTGCACCTGCTCGGTCAGCGTCGTCCACCTCTCGTGGCCGTGGGTGCGGCAGCACTGCTTGACCTCGGCCCGGATCGAGGCGAGCAGCGACAGCGCGCCCAGGCTCGCCGGGGGACGGGAACCCTGTGATGGCCTGCCGGAGACCGCCGAGCCGGGCAAGACGGCTTCCTCGACCTGGCGCAGCAGGGTCAGCACCTCGGCGGTCTCGGTGGTGCCGTTCGCGCGGCGCACGACGTGCAGGCCGGGCCGGACGAGCTGGTCCACGGCGACTTCCCAGGACAGGCGCGCGGTCGCGGCCTCGTCGCGGCTGGGGACAACCGTGTGGACAGCGTCCGTGTCAGTGTGGACAACCTCGTCGGCGATGAAGTGGCGTGCGGCGGTCATGCGGAAGCTCCCTGCGTGGCGGTGCCGGACGCGGCAGCGCCGGACGAAGTCGAGTGGGTGTGCTGGCGCTCGGTCGCGGCCTTGAGCCGGGACGGGTGCATCCGGGTCTCCCGGTCGCGGACCTCGCGCTGGCGCAGGCGGTTGCGGGTCAACGGGCTGCACGGGACACCGGCCAGCGCCCTGCAGAACGGGCACGGCACCGAACGGGCGAGCGTGTGCTTCTCGTGCCCGCTCCAGCCCATCGCCGCGTAGACCTTGCCGACGCCCCGCGCGCCTGCCTGCTGGTCGGCGGCCCGGTCGCGTGGCAGCGGCGGGCGCGCCGAGCCCGGTGCGGTCGTCCCGGCCGGCCGGGACCGTGCGAGCGTGATCAGCCGGGCGACCTCGGCGGCCGTGGCGCGCTGGACCCGGCCCGGTGCCATCGAGCTCAACGCCGCGTGGCACTCGCCGACGCTGCGCCCGCGCAGCTCTCGCAGCCAGTCGGTGATCACGTCCTCGGGCGCGGTGTCGTCGGCGGTGATCCGGTAGTGCGCCAACAGCGCCCGCATGGCGCTGCGGTTGAGCTGCTGGGTTCCGTGCTCGCTCACGCCGCAGCCCCCGTCAACGCGTTCTCCGCGCCGTCGTGTGCGGGCTCATCGGCCAGGTTCTCGCCTGCTGACGTGTCGAGCCCTACGGCCTGGTGCAGCGCGCGCTCCAGGATCGCGTCCAGTGTCGCGGCATCGGCGTGGCCGGGAAGCTCCCCGCGCACGGCCAGCCCGATCGGGCTCGTGTCGTCATCGGCGATGGCATCGGCCCGGATCGCCTCCCAGTTCGCCGCCGCCACCTGCTCACGCCGACGCGCCTCAGGCGATGCGGCGGTGCAGCGAGCGCGCATCGCCTCGCCGACCAGCTCGGCCAGCATCGACGTCGAAAGCTGCTTTCCTGCCCACAACCGCAACCCCGACGCGATGGCCGCGGGCTCGACGTCGTCCCGCAACAGCCCGATCACCTCGCCGCGCAAGCGGTCGAGAACCTGCCGGGGCTGGCGGGGGCAGTGGGTGGACACCAGCCTCTCGGCTTCACGGCGGCGCAACTGCCGTACCGAAGACGCCTCGAGTTCGCCATCCACGCCGGCGACGGCGGAGACCTCGGCGGAAACCCTGGCGAGCGGAGCGGCCTCGCGTGTACGGGCGGGCATGTCCGCGCTCGTGTGCGTGGGCGCAGGCGCGGGAACACCCACTTGAGTTTTAACCAGCGTAAGAGGAACTACTCCAAGCTCCATCTCCCTACTCCCTTCTCCCCTGCCTCGCGGCGAAGGGTTCGCGGAAGGGTTCGGCGAGGGGTTGCCGGAAGGGTTCGGGGAAGGGTTCACCGCAGGTGCGGGCACAGGCTCGAACGGCTCGGCGTGCGCGTCGTCATGGCCGTGGACGGCGGGCGCGGGCGGTGCGGGGGTTGGTGCGGTGCGGGTCGAGCCGCGAACGGACATGGCGGCCTTCACCGACGCGGGAAGCTCGCGGGCGCCCGCCTCCAGCTCGATCGCCGCGACCGCCGGGGCCGGGCCGGTGATCTCGACCGGCAGGCGGCGCAGCTCGGACGCCAGCGCACGGCGCAGCAGCGGCGAGGAGATCTCGAACGCCGAGCGCAGCGCCGCCCGCAGGACGTTGGGCTGCTTGTAGAGCTGGTCACTGCGGATGAACGAGCGGATCAGCAGCTCATCGGTGTCCTGGTCGACCACCACGAACCGGGCGGCGTCCAGTTCGGCCAGCGCCGCCCGGATGGTGTCGGTGTCCTGATCCGGGTGCGCCTTGCTCCAGCGCTTCACCGACACGGTCAGTTCCCCGGAGTACTCCAGCTTGCGTTGCATGCACAGCTGGACATAGACGAGCTTGGCGAGCGCGGACAAGGCGATGAAGTCATCGTCGTCCCACATGGACAGGTAAAAGCGAGCGTGGTCACGAGCCACGGAAACGGTCCCCCAAAACAAGGTCATGGTGTGCGGTCAGCACGAGATGGCCGCGCGACGGTGCGCGGCAACGAAGGACAGAGCGTCAGGCGGCGGGCTGCCCGGCGGCGGTGCGCGGATGCAGCAGAGCGGGCGCGGCGAGGTTGAGCGCGTAGACGCGCATCAGCTTCCCGCCGTTTCTGCCCTTGGTGTCATCGGAGCGCACGTAACGGCCGGTCGGCACCAGCACATCCAGCGACACCATCCGCCGCACGGTCACGCCGACCATTTGAGGCGCGACCCAGGACGGAATCCCAGCGCGCCAACGGTTCGCGGTGGTCTCACGGAAGGGGTCGCGCAGCGCGTCGTCCACGATCACGGCCGTCACCGCACACGCTCGGGCGGTTACGCGGCTCGGCCGCCAACAGGGCGGCGATCTGCTCGACGGTGGTGCCGTAGTCCAGCGGCAGGCCGATCAAGTGCTCGGCAACCTCGGCAGCGAGATCACCCAGCACGGTCGGGGCGTTCCCAGGGCGAGCCCGGCCGGTCTCCCGTGACCGGCCGGACTTCCTCCGGGTGCTCACGCCGCGTCCAGCAACCAGAACTTCCGGACGGGTGCGATCTCCTCGCACTCACGCGCGACCTCAGGATGCCGTGCTCTGAGCAGCTTCGGCGAGATCGTCACGCGCAACTCGTTGGACCAGCGGACGACGGGAACACCGTTGACGGTGCCGAACTCCCGATCGCCAAGGCGGTCCTTGACGGTGCCGCGCAAGGTGTTGCGCAGGCTGGTGAGCTTGCTGATCTGCTCCTCGACGATGCGGAGCAGGGTGATGTCGTGCACCTGGTTGTCCAGGGCGATCGTTTCTACGGTGGACACGGTGATGCTGTTCTCGGTCATCGCGATGACCGCCCTCCCTGGGCGGTCGGCAAGCGGGCTGTGGTGGTCAGCGGCCCTCGCGGCCGGACACCCGCAGGTATCCGGCCCTCGATAGCTCCGCCATCCACGCCGACAGCATCGCTTCCACATCAGCCGACACGCGTCCTCGACCGCGTCGCTTCCTCATGAGGCCCCCCAAGATCTCGTGACGGAAGTAGTTGACCTTGCACATTCCACGTTGCCCGAACTCCACCAGCCCGTCAAGCGAAAACGCGACATCCGCTCAGATTGTCGGGCCGCATGCGACATGCGAAGGTGGGTCAGGCGGGTGATCTGGCCGTCAGTACGGCACGATCTCCTCTACGATTCGGTCCCGAACAACGGTCGAGCTGTTCATCACGAGACCAACGGCGGGTCGCAGTCGTCCACTGGATGGTCAAAAATTGGCCTATGGGTGCGCCGGTTGGTAGGAATGGCGCACTTCGCAACTGGGTGCCGCCGACTGCCTCAGGGGACGCACGGCGCAGGACGGCGCGAGGGGAACACCATGACGACAGACGCACCGGGCAAAGACAGCTCCGGCGATCGTGAGACCCACATCGGCAGACTCGTGAAGAAGTACGCGGGCGGACGATCGGTCAGATCGATCGAGCGGGACAACAACCTGCCGCACGACAGCCTCTCGCGCTACGTCCGTGGCAAGTGGGATCACCGCAACCTCAGTCTGGACGCGATGGAGCGCCTGGCCGCCGCGCTCGGGGCGAGCATCGACGAGGTCAGCGAGGCCTTCGCACTCGACTCCGAGTTCCCCCTTCAAGGCCGCCCGCTCAAGATCGAAGAAGCCAACCTCCTGGACTTCTACGACAAGCTCACCCCCGACGGCCGCGTCGCCCTGCTGGCGATGGCCCAGGCACTGCACAACACCTTCCCCGCTCCGGCCCCGCCCTCACCTGAGACCGCCTCCTGAGCTTGCTCGGGCGGACGCGTCGGCGTCCGTTGTACGGTGTCGAGCATCGGATATATGAACGATCAGCCAACGACGGCTGATCTAGCGCGTCTACTCGTCGGGGAGGACAAGACGACGCGCTGACGGAAGCGGTCCGATGACAACCTCGTCGGCCGCGAGATGGGGGATGTTCTTTGTGGAGCCGGTCGTCACGTTCGAGCCAGGCCAGAGACCGCACTGGAAGATCAGCACCGACCGGTACGGCAACCGTGTCCTGCGCATCCGGCAGGGCGCACCCCTTACCGCGTTCCTCTACAACCTGATCGGCGAACTGGCCGCACAACGAGGCCTCGTCAGCGAGCTGCCGCAACTGCTTGATCCGCAGAAATCCAACGTTCCGATGCCGCGACGCGCAACCGACGCGTGGTTCCGGCGCTTCCAGGAGCTGTGCGCCGAGGACAGCTAGCGTTCGGCTGACGCTGACTACGGCTGGACGTGACCGGCTGATCTTCGCGAGGATGGCGGTATGCGCGTACTGGTGCTGGGCGGCAGTTGGTTTCTTGGTCGTGCCCTCGTTGAGGCGGCGCTGGCTGCGCATCTGGACGTGACTACGTTCCGCCGTGGCCAGTCAGGCGAAGGCGCATCCGGCGTGAAGCTGATTCGTGGCGACCGAACCAACGCGGCGGACATGGCGCAGTTGGCCGGCGAAGGCCCGTGGGACCTTGTGCTGGACACGACTGGTTACGTTCCTCGTGAGGCGCTCGCGGTGGCTCGGGCTTTGGAGCCCGCAGCGGCCCGCTATGTCTTCATCAGTACGGTGTCCGTCTACGAGGGCTGGCCTACTGAGCCACTGACCGACGACTCTCAGGTGCTCGATTGTCCTTCGGACGCAGGCCCGGATTACGGGTACGACGGTGATCCGGGCCCGTCCACCTACGGGTTCGGCAAGGCCGGTTGTGAGCGCGCGATCTTGGAGACCTTCGGGGCGGAGCGGACTACGATTCTCCGCCCAGGCGTGATCCTCGGCCCACGCGAGTACGTCGGTCGGTTGCCCTGGTGGTTGCGGCGTTTCGAGCGTGGCGGGCAAGTTCTGTGCCCAGGCGATCCTGGCCGGTCAATTCAGCCGATTGACGTTCGCGACGTCGCGCAATTCGCTTTCGCTGCTCCGGCTGGCGTCTTCAACGTGACTGCCCCAGGCACGGATACCTTCGGCTCGTTTCTGGGCGCGTGTGCCGAAGTCACCAAGTCGTCGGCCGAGCCCGTGTGGGTCGACGAGGACTATCTGATCGATCAAGGCCTCAAGCAGTGGACTGAGCTCCCCTTGTGGCGTACTTACGCCGGTGCCTGGGATGTCGACGCCTCACGCGCTCGGGCCAATGGGCTCATCACAAGGCCGCTGCGAGACACGGTCATGGACACGTGGAACTGGATGCACGAAGGCGAACTGGTTGAACACGAGCGCGCGGGCGAATTGGGGATCACCCCGGAGCGAGAAGCCGCTGTTCTAAGGGCATGGATCGACCGCCGGAGCAACCGATAGGTCGGCTCACGGACCGATGGCACGGCGCGCGGTGGTGCGCGGCAAGCTTCGCTCCGCGAAATCCTCGATGGCTTCGCCGATCCTTCCGGCTTCAACCGCGCCGCGGAATCGTCCAGTGCCCAGTACGCCGCCGAGACGGCTCAATCGCCGAACCAACGCTTCGGTGCGGAGGTCGGGTCCGAGGTCGAACACGGCCGACAATGCGTCTTCGGCTCCCGCTAGGTCGCCACGAAGAACTCGCGCAGTTCCGAGATCGATCCGTGCGCCCTGTTCTCCAGCACCCCACCTGACCTCGTCAGGCATGTGACCGAACAGCTCAAGAGCTGTTGTCGCCTCTGCTTCGGCGCGGTTGCCGTCGCCGAGTGCCACGTAGACCGCCCCGGCACACAGAGCACGGCGAGCGCGGTCAAACCCAAGCTCGCCGCCGACATCGTCAAGAAGAGGATCACTGCCCGCGCGATCAAGTTCGTCCGATGCGGCATCGAGTGCGCTCGCTGCTTCGTCACGCGCGCCAATCAACGAAAGCGCCCGTGCCTGAACCGAGAGCAGGCGGGCACGGGCGGTTCCGCCCGGCGCCGTGGTCAACGCAGCCTCCGCGATTCGGACCGCCCGGCGTGGCTGATCAGACCAGAAGGCGCATGTCACCTGATGTGCTCGCGCCCACGCTTGCAACGACAGTTGGTCGATTACTGACCCATAAGTGTGTGCAGCGCGGGCATGCTCTTCGGCGACATCCGGATGACCGAGGTCCCAAGAGACGGACGAGAGAAGGCCGCACACCTGGCCGGCGATCAGGTAGAGCTCTGCCTTTTGGCGTGGCTTTTCGATGCGGTCCAGCTGGGTGTAGACCACGTTCCGCAGCCGCATCAGGTCGGTGAACATCTCGAACGGTGGCGTGACGTAGTAGGCGTGTGCCGCTCGGCGCGCATCCGCGTGAAGCTGTTCAAGAGCGGACGGGTCCAACGCAGACGCAGCGTGGATAGCGTGCTCCATGGAATCCCGGCCAGCCTTCACAATCTGTTCCTCCTCGCTCAGCTCGACGATCAGCACCGCACTCGCGGTGCCGTGGTCAGGTGGCCCGAGCAGTCGGCCGACCGGTTCCTTCCACCAGTGCTGAAGCACGCGGCGGGCGACCGGCAGTGGACTCGATGAGCCACCCCGCAACCAGCGTCTTGCCTGCGGCTCGCTGACCGTCGCTGTCTCGCCGATCTCGACGGCGGCGGCTGCATAGCCCGCCATGAAGTCGGCCACGGTCAGGCTGGCACCTCGTACAAGCTGCTCAAGCCGCGTGCGCGGTTCAGGCTGCGCCATGTTCTGACCTCCGTCGTCGCTTCAACAGTAAGCGGCGATTGGCAGTTCTTCTGCCCTCCTCGGCGTCATGACCAGCAGATGACCACCAGGTGATCGGTTCATGATCTGCCGATGATCGGCCCAAACGACCATCTTTGTGTCCTGTCAGCGACTTGTGGCGCGCATCACCAACGGCTGCGACAAGACCTCTGACTTCCACCGGAAACAGACGACGGGGAAGTTCACATGACCACGCAGACCGACGCCAGGCGCGTTGCCGTCCACCCTCCTGCGGGCACGCGGTCGGTGCTGCGTTCTGAGGCCGTGAGGTGCACCCCGACTGCGGCATCACCGGCCTCCTCGGGGGGTGAGGTGCGTCGCAGCGGCGCGGTGGCACCTCACCCCCCGAATCTCGTAACCCACGACTATGCAGATGGGGTCAGCTGGCCCACCATCAAAGGCGCCGAGGGCACCTTCCTCGTGTGCGGGCAGCGTGTGGATGTCATCTCGATGCCGAGCGGCCTCGCAGGTGAGGTCAACAATTCCCTGAAACAGCTTTGGCTGGACGCCGCCGTACTGGAGATCACGGGGACGACCGGCCGCCGTTGGGCCTTCTTCTGTCAGGCACAGCCGCCGAGCATCACAAGCCTGGGAACCTTGGAGCTGCTTGGCGTGACGCACCACGGCGGGGCCGCCCTGTACCAGCTGCCGCCAGATCCGATCTGCAGCTCCAACTGCCTCCGCTGGATCTGTCCCCCCGTCCCTGGCACGACGATGCTTCCGTTGGTAGCGACTGTCATCGCGTGCGCTCAGACTGCGTTGCGGCGATGAGTCTCCTTGCGGCCACGAGCGCAAGCCACGGGCTCGAAGGCCTTTTCATGCGCATGCACGAGATGGGCCTGAGACCCTTGCCGTTGCCCAACTCGACGGGAAGTGACGACGGGCTTCTCTGGCACAGGGCGTTCCCTCACCACATCGACACCGTGGCTGCATGGGCCGAGAACTACGCCGTCGCGCTGCGAGTACCGAGGCAGCGGAACTGGTCAGACCCATTCACGCCGTCGCCAGTCATCTTTCGCTGTGTCGGAACCCTGGACCAAGCCGTCACGGGACTTGCAACCTTGTCCCCGTACTGCGGCTATCCAGGCGCGAAGCACAGGCAGGAATAGCCGCGCGCACGCGAATCGAACTTCTCTGACGAGGTGCCTTCACGCACCTCCACACCGGCCTGTCCCTACTCAACAACGAAAGGAGGTACGGCATGGACACCGTGAGCTCGCTTGTGCTGGCGGTCGAAGACCTGTCGGTGGTGCGTGGTCGCATGGACGCTTCCCACTCCGACGCGTCGGAGGACGCGGGCGGCGACGGCTACGTCGGCGACGGTCTGAACATCCCCGCCGAAAGCGCGGGCTGATCGTGGCTCGGTTCTGAAGTCCATTCATTCGGTGGGGTGCCATGACGGGTGGCGCCCCACCGGGTTCTCACGACGCCGAGGAGGTCACCGTGGAACACCGATTGATCGAGATGATCGAGAAGGCGCTCGGGTGGAGTGGTGCAGCGCCGTTGGGGCGTGGGTTCGCCCGCGGCTCGTTCGACGACCCCGAGCTGTACAGGCGATTGCTCACGCCCCAACGCTTGTTGGACGCTGCGATGCGTAGGAGCCTCGCACCACCTCAGCTTCGTTGCTTCCAGAACGGTGAGGAACTGCGTCCCAACCAGTTCCTCACGTCCTCAGTCACCAGGCGTGGCCAGAGCCTGCCGATGGCCAACATGGACACCCTGTCGCGCCTCATGCGTACCGGCTGCACGCTCGTCGTGGACGCGATGGACACGTTCGACCCGACGATGGAGGCGGCCTGCCGTGCGCTTCAGTGGTGGTCGCACGAACTCGTCCAGGTGAACACCTACCTCACGACTGCGGACGCTGCAGGGTTCGGCCTGCACTGGGACGACCACGACGTGATCGTCGTGCAGCTCGCCGGCGAGAAGTCCTGGGAAGTACGGGGTGCGTCGCGCGAAGCGCCGATGTATCGGGACGCTGCGCAGAACTCCAACCCCAGCGAGGAAGTTGTCTGGTCCGGCACCATGCGGCCGGGCGATGTCATGCACATCCCTCGTGGGTACTGGCACACCGCCACTCGGAACGATCGAGACGACAAGGGTTTCAGTCTTCACGTGACGTTCGGCTTCGTGAAGCGCACCGGCGTGGACTGGATGGCCTGGCTCGCTGACAAGACGCGAACGGACCTATTGTTCCGCCAGGACCTCGACCGCTTCGGCACGAAGGAAGAGCAAGGTCTTCAGCACAACGCGTTGTACGCCGCGATGCTGCGCCACGTCGAGTCCCTCAACCTTCCGACCTACCTCGCCGCACGCGAAGCGGAACAGCCGCCCTGTCGATACGTCCACACCGGAGGGCTGTTCGGCCCGGTGACCGACATCGTCTGTGTCAGCCCGTTCCCCCCGGACATCGAGGTGGACGCCAACGAAGTCACTGTGACGAGCGTCGGTAAACGACTTCGGCTCAACCTCCGCGCCGAGGCCGCGGCGAGGCTGTTGCTCTCGGGCTACCCCGTGTCCCTTTCGCGCGTCTCCGAGCTGACCGGCATCGACGCCGCACCCCTCGCGGAAATCTTCATGAAGGAGGGGTTGTGCGCAGAGCTGACCGACGCATTGCACTCGGGTTTCACCGGACTCGTCCCAGCCGCGAGCTGCTTGAGCGAGCTCTGACGCTCGGAGTCACGGACGTCGACACGGCGTTCAACTATCAGGCTTTCGACGGGCATCGAGCGCTGGCGCAGGCGGCCGGCGACCTCATCCACGAGTTCGCGATCTCGACCAAGGTGGGGTTCTTCCGAGCCGGAGGCGTCAGCCGCCATTCGCTTCGGCGATGGGGGCTGAGGCAAGCGATGGAGAAGACCGTGTGCGACCTCTCGGTACCGCCTGCGGTGGTGCTACTGCACAACCCCGAGGAGAGTCTCCGGCCACTTCACCGGGCGCAGGCGTTCGACTACTTCGCCGATGCCTGCGCCGAGCTTGAAAGCGCCGCCAAGCTGGGACTCTGCGATGCCTGGGGAATCTCCTCATGGGAGCCCGGTCCACTGCTCGACGTCCTGCAAGCTGGCAATGGCTGTCCAACGCCTAGCACTCTGATGGTCCGTGCGGGCCTAACCCTCAGCGCCGGACAACTGAACGCGGCCGAGCGGCTGGCGTGGGAGTTCGACGTCAAGCCTGATCGGCGTTGGGGGATGAGTCCGTTCGCCGGAAACACAAGCGACCCTGTGTGGACGTCGACCAACTTCACCCCGTTCCTCGAACCGGACCAGACTCATACCCCGGTTCAGGCGGCGGTGAGGCTCGCGTTCGAACTGCCGCAGTGCACCAGACTGGCCGTAGGCACGAGCAGTGAACAGCACCTCGCCGAACTGTTCGGCGCGACGCAACTCGACGTGGATGCCGGAGCGGTCGACCAGTACCGCGAACTGATTACCGGTTCGGACTAGCGCCCTCAGGTTCGAGAGGATGTCGTCCGGTTCGTCAGGAAGGATTTGGTTCGGTGTCAGCAGCGCAACCGGCTCAGGCTCGGCCCATCGCCATTTTCGACACGAGCGCGAACGAGCATGACGATGTGCTGGAGCACGTCGAACGCGCGTTGGGCCTTGCGTTGGATCGAACGACAGTCGTGCATGGGGTCGGAGGGGTAACCGAGGGATTCCGTACCAGTCGCGGAACATGGGCACGTATCGAGCAGCGTGTTCCGTGGCGGATCAAGAGCGCCGCGTGGGTTGGGCTGGAAGCTGCATCCGCGATCGAGGGCGTGCCGATTCCCGGCTGGTTTCAGAGCACGACGTGGGCCGATCCGGCTCGTGACCTTGTGTGGCGTGCCGACGAGGTGGAGTTCGTCTCGTCGCCGTCGGTGAGGGTGGCGGGCGGCTTGGACGCTGCCAAGGATCTGCCGGACGAGTGGTGGAGCGGGTTGGACCGGTCACTCAGTTCTCTTGGCCAGCATCCGACCGAGCGTGTGGGCGTGAGTCAGGAGCACCTGACACTTCGAATCGGTCAGGTGTTCGAGCGAGTGGACACGGCGGTGGACGAATGGCGAACGGCGCACGCTGACCTGCACTGGGGCAACGTGACCGTGTCTGGCCTGCTGATCGACTGGCAGGACTGGGGCCTCGCACCGCGAGGCCACGACGCGGCCACCTTGTGGCAGGCATCGTTGCCCGACCCCGAGTTGCTCGCGCGCGTCGAGACGGCTTTCGCCGATGATCTCCAGACTCGATCGGGCAAGTTGTCGCAGCTCATGCACTGCGCCAATGCGATAAGGATTGCCGACAGGCGTGGAGCCCCGACGCAGTTCTCGGAGCCCGCGAAGGCAGAAGCAGAAAAGCTGCTGGTGAACCTGCGGGGGTAGAGCAAGCTGGCAAGCTCCGAGGGGCGACGTAGGCACCCCTCGGAGCACTCTGTCACCGGCCGGAGGCCCGGCCTCCAACGGCCTTGATGGCCAGTTCAGGCCCCTGAGCTGCTACAACAGAGTTCTCATGCTGTGTAGTCAGGTCCACTCGTTCCGAGGGCCGAGAAGTATCTGCAAAAAGCGCAGATCTTCTCGGCCCTCGGTGTTTTTCTGGGGGCCGAGCCCCCAGACCCCAGCCGGGGGCAAGCCCCCGGACCCCCGGTAGGTTGCTTGTCGGGTCGGGGTTCCATTCTGTAAAGGTGACGGCGCGTTTGAATGCTTTTGGGGCGTCTGCGGTAATGTGGGCGGCCCTTTCGCGTATATAACGGCCGTAAGCTCGTTCGGCTCCCGAAAGGCTGTTCCCATGAGCGACGTGCCGCAGGACAAGGTCACGGTCCTGTCCGCCGAAGCCCTCGCCCAGCTGAAGGCGTTCCCGCTGCACGGCGACGAACGGCTGCAGAACAAGCTGCTGTGGAAGTCGCCCAGCGGCGACACCATCGTCGGCCTGATCCAGATGGCGCCGGGCGCGCGCGACGTCGGCCACAACCACCCGTCGGCGACGCAGCACACGTGGGTCATCGACGGCACCGTGAGCATCGGCGGGGTGGAGGCGACCGCGGGCTCGTACGCGTTCGTGCCGCCGGGCGTCGACCACGAGACCGTGGCGGGCGACGAGCCGGTCACGATGTTCTACGTCTACCAGCCGTTCGCTCCTGAGCACGACCACGACCACTGACAGGCCGGTGCCCGCAACAAATCTCGCGCTCACCCATCTATGGGGTGAAGTTGAGTGAATAACGCGGCGTCCACAAATAGTTTTCTCTTATGAGATCTGTGGTCGCCGCGTTATTACTCGGGGCCGTCACCTCCAGCGGTGCGGCGGCGTCGACCGAAGCCCCCACCGCCCGGTGCACGGCCGCCCGTCCCGTCGTCTCCAGCACGGAGACAGCTGTAGAAGCACGCGTTCTCACCGGCTGCACGGCCGGTGAGCTCGTCGTCTTCCGGGCCGCCCTGACCTTCCGTGCCCACGGCACTGCCTGCACCGCGGTCTCCGAGGAACTCGAAGCGGACCCGGCCACCGAGCCGCAGTGGATCCGCGCCCGCCTGGAACTGGCCTGCGCACCCGGTGAGAAGGGCCTGCTCGGCTCGCAGATCACCGTCGAGATGCACGACCAGCAGGACACCCGCGTCGCCACCTACGGCCTCGGCGACTCCTACACGGAGCGCAACCCGGCCGCGCGGCACCTGTGGACCGTCGAGTTCGTCGCGGGCCTGGGTGATCTGCCGGTGGCGCTCGATCCGGCGGCGCAGACTTCCAGCGCGTCGGCGGGCAGGGGCAGTTCGCGCACCATCTCCGATCACCAGGTCTCCGCCGGCTGACGTCGTTTTTTCCACCCGTTCGCCAGGTGTTCGTTCGTGCTGTCTCGATAACGAATCGCGCAGAACGGCCGACTCCTGTCAACGGAGCCGTCCATCGCGACGTGTAAGAGCCAACAGGCTCAACGCGTGCCGGACGGAGGTACAACGCAGTGATCAAGGAAAGGGTTGCTGTGGCGTCAACCGCAAACCAATCACGCACCGTAGGCTGACAGACCGCCTAGGCTGGGGGTGATCTCGGAAGGGGTGGTGTGAGTCGTGGGGCTCGCTGAGTCCTTGCTCACGTGGCTGCACGGCTTCGTGGGCGCGAGTGTCTGCCCCGGTGACTGGGTATGGACCACCACGGCGCTCGGTGCGGTGCTCGGGTTGTTCCCGACGATCGGGGCGCTGCTGTCCATCGCGGTGCGCCGCGTGGTCGGCAACTCCTACGGACCCGTGACCGGTGCCATCTTCACCGTGCTCGGCGTCGCCAGCTGCCTGGTGCTGCCGTGGCTCGTCATGCGCGGCACCGTGCTGGGGCTGTCCGAGCGGGCAACGCCCGGATCGCAGTCCCTCGACCAGGACACCTGCTTCGGCACGTTCTCACAGGGCAGCTACCTGGTCGACGGTGCGCCGTCGATCATCGGTGTGATCCAGCGTCCGACGGAGCAGCCCCTGTTCCTGGCCGCCGCGGGCATCACCGCGGCGCTCGCGCTGCTGTGCCTGCTGTTCGTCATGCTGCAGTCCGGTTCGGCGTTCCGGCTCGGGCCGAACTGGCCGCGCCGGGTGTTCTGGCCGATGTTCCTGGTACTGCTGGTGACTACGTCGGCATTCCCCGTAACGCTCGTCGGCCATGTGCTCCTCGGGTTTCTGCCGATTGCGATAATCGGCTCACTCGTGGTGCGGATTTTCGGGTTGACTACCGCCATGCTGAACCGCCCCGGCCGCGACCGGTCCCAGGACCGGAACTCGCAGAACTCGCCGCCACCGCAGCCGGTGGCACGCACGCCCCAGCAGAAGAACAACCAGCTTCCGGCTGGTCAGCCCCAGAAGAAGACGCCGACCAAGCCGATCACGGCCGCGCAGCACCAGCCGCCGCCGCAGAACCCGGGGCAGAACCCGCCGCCGTACCAGCCGGCGCAGGTGCCGAAGTACCAGCCGGCGCCGATGAACCGGCCGATGCGCCCCGTGACGCAACCGCAGCAGCCGCAGCACCAGCCGCCGCGCCAGTACCCGCCGACCCGCGTCGCCGAGGTCATGCCGCAGCCGGGTCCCCCGCAGCCGTCGAACCCGGCGGTGCTCGCGGACACGCCGGGTCCGCTGCCGTTCGGTCCGGGCGCGGCCAACGCCGAGTCGCCCGCGCCGGTGCAGAAGTCGGGCAAGGTCTGGAACCCCGGCAACGGCAGGTTCCGCCGCGTCCGCCAGCTCGGTTCCGGCGGTTTCGGCACGGTCTGGCTGGCCGTGGACGAGCAGCTCGACCGCACCGTGGCGGTGAAGCTCGCGCATGCCCCGGACAACGAGACCGAGGCGCGCATGCTCCGCGAGGCGCGAGCCCTGGCCGCGGTCCGCCACCCGAACTGCGTGCGGGTCTTCGACATCGTCCAGGACCCGGACGGCCTCGCCCTGGTCATGGAGTACATCGAGGGCGCCTCGCTGTCCGAGACGGTCCTGAAGAACGGCCTGATCGACGACAAGCTCGCCGCCCGGCTCTGGCTGAACATGGCCGACGCGTTGGCGGCGGCCCACGACCGAGGCGTCCTGCACCGCGACGTGAAGCCGTCCAACGTGATCGTCGACAACCAGGGCACCGCGCACCTGATCGACTTCGGCATCGCCCGCTCCAAGGGCGACAGCACCCTCACGGCCACCGGCATGATGGTCGGCACCCCGGACTTCCTGGCCCCGGAGACGGCCCGCGGCGAAACGGCGTCCCCGGCGTCGGACTCCTGGCAGCTGGCCGCCACGGTCTCCTACGCCCTGACCGGCCACCCGCCGCGCGGCTCCCGGGAGAACCCGATCTCCTCGCTGATGGCCGCTGCCCAGGGCGAACCGATCACCAAGCTGCCGCAGAACAGCAAGCACGCGAGGCTCCTGCTCGCGGCGATGGATCCCGAACCGGGGCGCCGTCCGTCGCTGGCCCAGGTGCGCGGGCAGCTGTCGCAGTTCCTCGACCAGCAGGGCATGAGCAAAGAAGGCCCGGTCACCAAGATGATCAGCAAGCCGACGCCGCCGCCCACGAGGCACATGCCGATGTAGGCGAACGGGTGAACACCTCGCAGGCGGGTAACGGTCATAAAGAGTTCAACGACGACAGCGTTGTTGTTTCCTGACCGCAAAGCCGCCATGCGAGGGAACTATGACCGCTGAAGAGAGTTGGCATTCCGCACGCCTGATTCCGACTTCGGGCATCAACGGTGCTGAAGAACAAGAACGACGGGCGACATCGGCATTGCTGGCTGTCATGTCAGCGGTGCGCGAGTTCGGGCGGGCGTTGACCCAGCCGCTGGGAGCACCCGCTGCCGCTGTGCAGACCTTCATCGAGGTCCCGTTCGAACTCGACGGCCGCAAGCTCATCCCGGACGGGTTGGTCCGGGTCACCCGCGGGCAGAAGTCGTGGACGGCGCTGGTCGAGGTCAAGACCGGGTCCAACGAGCTCCAGGTGGAGCAGTTGGAGAACTACCTCGACGTCGCGCGGGAGTTCGGGTTCGACGCGGTCATCACGATCTCGAACGAGATCTCGCCGTTGCCCGGCCAGCACCCGACGCCGGTGGACCGCAAGAAGCTCAAGAAGGTCGCGCTGCACCACTGGTCGTGGAGCGAGGTGCTCTGCGAAGCCGTGATGCAGAAGGAACACCGCGGCGTGGCCGACCCCGACCAGGCGTGGATCCTCGGTGAGCTGATCAGGTACCTCGAGCATCCGCGGTCGGGCGCGATGGCGTTCGAGGACATGGGCCAGTCGTGGGTTCCGCTGCGCGACGCGGTCGAGGCTCGCACGCTGCGGACGACCGACAAGATCGCACCCGATGTGGTGCTCCGGTTCGAGGCTCTGCTCCGGTTCGCCGGACTGCAGCTCGGCAGGCGCCTCGGCACGGACGTCACCCCGGCGTTGTCCCGCAAGGATCTCGCCGAACCGCAGGCCCGCCTTTCCCGTCAGCTCGCGCAGTTGGTGGCCGACGGGAAGCTGTCCGGTGGGATTCGCATTCCCGACACGGTCGGCACGCTGCACGTCGTCGCCGATCTGCGGGCAGGCAGGGTGATCTGCGGTGTCGACGTCGAAGGTCCCAGGGAAGGACGGCCGGCGACCCGGATCAACTGGCTGCTCCGGCAGCTGAAGAACGCGCCTGACTCGGTCCGGCTGGAGGCGTTCGTCGCGCACGCCAGAGGGGCCGGCGCGTCGGAGTTGCTGGGTGCGGTCCGGGCGAATCCCGCGCTGCTGATCGCCGATCCGCAGAGGGAGATCCGCGGGTTCAGGGTCGAGATCTCGGTCCAGATGGGCTCGAAACGCGGCACCGGGCGCAACTCGTTCATCGACTCGGTGCTGAACGCGGTCTCGTCGTTCTACGAGGAGATCGTGCAGAACCTCAAGCCGTGGTCCGCCACGCCGCCGAAGATCAGGTCGGAGGCGACGTTCGTGCCGCCTGCGGACGTTCCGGTGGCGCTGGTGTCGACGGCACCGTCGTCCCAGGACGGACCCGAGCTCGGGCCGGTGGCGGTGCCCGGGCAGGAGGTTCCCGCCGACGTCGCGATACCGGTTCCGCAGGAGGTTCCGGTCGACGCATAGGCGAACGGGTGAACGTGAGGGCCGGCGGTAACGGTGGTTCACCGTTCAACGACCTAAGCCGTGGTCCACCCGGAAAGCCTCGGCATCTCACGGGATGCCACGCGAAGAGTGGTGGGGCGGTTCCGCCGATCGCCTCACCACTCACCTCCGGGCGTTTGGCCGGAACCTCCTGCGCAGCAGCAGGAACACACCGGCCGCGCCGGCGACGACGAGTCCTGCGATCCACACGGGCAAGGGCTTTCCGGAAGGTTCGGAAGGCACCACCGCGGCAGCCGGGGCGGGCGAGGCGGAGACCGCGGTTTTCGCCAGTGGCGGTGCGATCTCCTGCCACGGCGACGGACCGTCGACCGTTCCCCGCACCATCTGCGGGTCCACGGGTTTCACCAGCAACGTGCCCGGCACGGTCAGCGTGCCCAGCGGGTGCTCCGGGAACACGCCCTGCATGCCGAACACCTCGTACGAGCCGGCGGGCAGGGAGAACGTCACGGCGTAGTGCGCGGGTTCGCGCAGCGCGACGCCGACGAACTCCCGTGAGTCCGCCCCGGACTTGAAGCGCAGCCCGGTTCCGCCCAGGTCGCCGGAGAACGGATGGGTGCCGTGCTGCAGCACCCAGTAGCCGACCGTGTGGGTCACGGAGGGCTGGATCGACGGCACCGGGTCGACGTACGTGACCGCCCAGCCGCCCGCGAGCGCACTTGGTGTGCTGATCAGCAGGAAAGCGCATAACAAGGCGAGAATCCTCATGACGCGAATACACCGGGAACCAACGTGAGGTTCCCGGTGTAGAGAGGGCATCACGGACGAAGCGGTGGCACGGGCGATCGCAGGCGACCAGGCGGCCTACGGCGAGCTGGTCGCCCGGTACACCGCGCTCGCGCACCGGACGGCGTACCTGCTCGGGGCCGGTGCGGACGCCGGTGACGTGGTGCAGGAGGCGTTCGTGAAGGCGTACCGGAAGCTCCACACGTTCAAGCCCGAGGCCGACTTCAAGCCGTGGCTGCTCAAGATCGTCGCCAACGAGACGAAGAACCTGCATCGCGGCAGACGGCGGCGCAACCTGATGGAGCTCAGACTCGCCGCCGTCACCGAGACCGTCGACCACGACGACCCCGGCACGCTCGTGGACGACTCCCGCGCCAAGCTCCTGAAGGCCGTCCAGAGCCTGAACGAGGCCGACCGCCAGGTCGTCACGTGCCGGTACCTGCTGGACCTGAGCGAGGCCGAGACCGCGCAGACCCTCAACGTGGCCAAGGGAACCGTGAAGTCGAGGCTGTCGCGCGCCCTGGCCAGGCTGCGCCCGATGCTGGAGGAGGTGGCCCATGATCGATGACCGGGCAGAGGCCGCCCTCCGCGATCTGGGCCGGCAGATCCACGTGCCGGAACCGCCGGACGTCACCGCGCAGGTGTTGACCAGGATCAACGCGCCCCGGAGAAGAAGCCGCTGGCTCAAGGCGCTGGTGGCCGCGATCACCGCGTCGGCGATCGCCTTCGCGGTGTCCCCGGCGGTGCGGGCGGGCGTGCAGCAGCTCCTGGAGTTCGCCGGCGTCGAGTTCCGCGCGGAGGCACCGCGATCGGTCGCCCCTCCGTTGCCCAGCCAGGACGTCTCACTCGACGAAGCCCGGAAGAAGATGCCGTTCGAGATCCACCTGCCGGCGAAGCTCGGCACGCCGGACCACATCACCGTCCACGAAGGACGGTTCGTCAGCCTGCACTACGGCGGCCTGAGGCTCGACCAGTTCGACGGCACCATCAGCTCGGCTGTCGGCAAGCTCGTCCACCAGGAGGGCGTCGAGCAGATCGGCGACAAGATCTGGATCCCGTACCCGCACGTGTTCTTCTACATCGACCGCGACGGCCACTGGCATGCCGAGGAACCGAACAAGACAGGCCAAACCCTGATCTGGCAACGAGGTCAGGTCACCATGAGACTCGAAGGTGACCTGACCAAGGAGAAAGCCCTCGAGATCAGCGCCAGCTAGGCAGCCACAGCTGCTGTTGCCACATCTCCGGTGTGATCGGGTTGCCGTTCAGGATCGGCCACAGCCACACGAAGTTCGCCACCACGATGCCCACGTACAGCGCCACGACCAGCAGCCCGGTGCCACGGCGTTCCGAACCCGCGGTGCGCCGGCCCAGGATCTCGCCCAGCGCCAGCACGATCAGCAGCACCAGGAACGGCGCCATCGGCGTGACGTAGAAGAAGTACATCTGCCGGTCGAGGTTGAGGAACCACGGCAGCAGGCCGGCGGCGTAGCCGACCAGGACGCCGGCGTAACGCCAGTCCATGCGGCCGATGCTGCGGTACAGCGCCCAGCCGATCACCGGGAACGCGAGCCACCACATCGCGGGCGTGCCGATGAGCATGATCGCGCCGAGGCACGACGCCGCGCCGCAGCCGGTGACGGAGTTGTCGTAGTAGTAGAGCATCGGACGCAGGCCCATCGGCCACGTCCACGGCTTCGACTCCCACGGGTGCCGGTTGGTCTCCGAGGTGACCAGCTCGACGTGGAACTTGTAGACGTTCTTCGCGTTGTACCAAAGCGACTGCAGGACGTCGGGGATGTACGCGATGTCCTGGACCTTGCCGCCGACCACGTGCCGGTCGATGCCGGTCTCGCTGGCCATCCACGGGAACCACGTCGCGACGTAGACCAGCACGGGGACCGCGACCAGGCCGCCCAGCGACGGCAGGACGTCCTTCACCAGCGCGCCCAGCCACGGCTGCTCGACGCCCGCGGCACGCCGTGCCAGCGCGCTCCAGATGACCGTCAGCAGACCGAACGCGGCGATGTACCAGACGCCGGACCACTTGATGCCGCACGCCGCACCAAGCATCACGCCCGCACCGAAGCGCCACCAGCGGAAGCCCATCCACGGCCCGAACGCCGAGTTGTTGATGAAGCCCTCGCGCACGGCCACGGCGAGTCGGGCGCGCATCTGTTCGCGGTCGGCGACCAGACAGCCGAACGCGGCCACGACGAACAGCGCGATGAAGATGTCGAGCATGCCCATCCGCGACTGGACGTGCGAGACGCCGTCGGCGATGAGCAGGACACCGGCCAGCGCGCCCAGCAGGTCCGACCGGGTCAGGCGGCGGGCGATCCGGACGATGAGCAGGATCGTGATCGCGCCGGCGAGCGCCGAGGCGAACCGCCAGCCGATGCCGTCGTAGCCGAAGAGCTCCTGGCCGATCGCCATCAGCTGTTTGGCGAGCGGCGGGTGGACGATCAGCTCGTAGCCCGGGTTGTCCTCGTAGCCGCCGTTGCGCAGCACCTGCGCCGTCTGCGGCACGTAATGCTTCTCGTCGAAGATCGGCGTGCCCTTGTCCGTCGGATACCCGACGTTCCAGAAGCGCACGACGGCACCGATCAGCGTCACGACGGCCGTCATGAGCCACCCGCGCATGCGGTCTCCGGACGGAGGCGGGTCTAGTACCGCCGCACGATCCGTAGGCGGCTCCTCGACGACGACGGGCGCCTCTCCTGGCTGCACGAGGACTGTCACGCCGCCGATCGTAGGGTGAAGCTTGTGAGTCCTGTATCCGGTTCAGGCCGTCTGGTCCTGGCAGCCACCCCTCTCGGGGATATTCGCGACGCTTCCGCACGCCTGATCGAGGCACTCGGGACGGCCGACGTGATCGCCGCCGAGGACACCAGAAGGCTGCACAGCCTCGCGGCCGCGTTGCAGGTCAAACCGTCCGGGCGGGTGATCAGCTTCTACGACCAGAACGAGGTCGGGCGCCTGCCGGGACTGCTCGAATCGCTCCACGGCGGCGCGACCGTGCTGCTCGTGACGGACGCCGGAATGCCGTCCGTTTCCGATCCGGGCTACCGGCTCGTCGCCGCGTGCGTCGAGCAGGACCTCACGGTCACGTGCCTGCCGGGGCCGTCCGCGGTGACGACGGCGCTCGCCCTGTCCGGCCTGCCGAGCGACAGGTTCGCGTTCGACGGCTTCCCACCGCGCAAGTCTGGTGAGCGCAAGCGTTGGTTCGCCCCTTTGACCACCGAACAACGCACGGTCGTCTTCTTCGAGGCACCCCATCGGCTCGCGGACACGCTCGCGGACGCCGTCGAGGTGCTCGGGCCGGACCGACGTGCCGCCGTGTGCCGCGAACTGACGAAGAAGTACGAAGAGGTCGTGCGCGGCTCACTGGCCGAACTCGCCGAGTGGGCCGTGGAAGGCGCACGCGGCGAGATCACCGTGGTGCTCGGTCCTGCTCCCGTCGCGAACACGCCCGACCTCGACACGCTCGTCGCCGAGGTCAGGCAGCGCGTCGCCGACGGGGAGCGGATGAAGTCGGCCGCCGCCGAGGTCGCGGAGGCGGCCGGGATCAGCAAGAAGACGCTCTACGACGCGGCGATCAAGTCAAGCTGATTCCTTGTTGAACGTGCGGACGCCGTAGAACACGCCGACCAGGACCAACGCCGCCACGGAGATCAGCCCGTACAGCATCGTGCCGGGGTTGAAGATCGACCGCTCGGCGTCGACGACGTGCGCCAGCGGGTTGAGCCGCGACAGCCAGTAGAGCCACTGCGGGCCGTTCGACATCGGCAGCAGCACGCCGGAGAGCAGCATCAACGGCACGATCGACGCCGACAGCACGGACGCGAAGACGTACTCCAGTTTCACCTTCAGCGCGATCGCGTACGACACCGACCCGATCGCGACGCCCAGCAACGCCACCAGTCCGAGCCCGAGCAGCATCTGCCCGGCCGTGGCCCGGAAGCCGAACAGCATCGCGGCGAGCATGATCAGCAGGCTCTGCACGACCAGCAGCACCACGTCCTTGCCGACCCTGCCGACGAGCAGCGCGATCCGGCTGACCGGGGTGACCCGCAGCCGTTCCATCACGCCCGTGCGCACCTCGGGCAGCAGCGAGAAGCCCGCGTACGCGGTGCCGAACAACGCCATCTGCACCAGCAGGCCCGGCACGAACCACTGCCAGCCCGTGTCGCCGAGCAGCGGCCCGAAGAGCCCGAGGTAGAGCAACGGCTGGGCGATCCCGAACACGACGGCGACCGGGTTGCGCAGCACGGGCAGCATCACACGGCAGAACACGAGCCAGGTGTCACGCAGCATTGGCTTCCTCCCGCAACGAACGACCGGTCATGGTCAGGAACACGTCGTCGAGCGTCGGCCGGTGCACCTGCACCGAGTGCAGTTCGACGCCGATGTTGTCGAGGTCGCGCAGCAGCCCCGGCAACGCGCGGTCGCCGTTCGGGATCCGGAAGCTGACCTGCTCACCCTCGACGACGGCGTTCTCGAACTTCGAGGCGACGATCGAGGCCTGCGGCGTGCCGAGCACGACGAGGTCGCCGGACACGCGGTGCTTGAGCTCGTCCGGTGAGCCCTCGCCGACGATCGAGCCGTGGTCGATCACCAGCAGCCGGTCGCTGAGGAAGTCGGCCTCGTCCAGGTAGTGAGTGGTCAGGAAGACCGTGACGCCATCGGCCTTGAGCTGCCTGATGTGGTCCCACAGGTTGCGGCGGCTCTGCGGGTCGAGGGCCGTGGACGGCTCGTCCAGGAACAGCAGCCGCGGATCGTGCAGCATGCCCATCGCGATGTCGAGCCGGCGCTGCTGGCCGCCCGACAACGTGATGACGCCGCGCTTCTCCAGGCCCTGGAGGTCGAACCGTTCGAGCAGGTCGGCGACCTTCTTACGGGCGTCGTGCCGGGACAGGCCGTAGAAGCGGGCCTGGAACTCCAGTTCGTCGGCGACGCGCTGGTCCAGGCCCGAGCCGTTCTTCTGGCCCACGTAGCCGATGTTGCGCCGCACCCCGGCCGGGTCGGTCAGCAGGTCGTGCCCGCCGATCGTCGCCTCGCCGGCGGTCGGTTGCAGCAGCGTGGTGAGCATGCGCAACGTCGTGGACTTGCCTGCGCCGTTCGGGCCGAGGAACCCGACGAGTTCACCCTCGGCGACGTCGATGTCCACCCCTCTGACCGCGTCCACCGGACCGGTCTTCGTGGTGAATCGGCGCGCGAGGCCGCGTGCCTTGATCATGACGGAGTCCCCTCTAGTCAACTTTGACTAGAGGCTAGCGAGAACTAATCAAGTTTGACTAGTCCGTCAGCTCGTACGCACCGGCCTCTAGGCGTTCGATCAGCTCCTGAGTCCAGCGCACCTGGCCTTCGAGATGGACGAGCCAGAGTCGAAACAGCTCGCTGACGTGCGCGGGCTTGCCCATGTCCGGCATCGACCCGACGCCGTGCCGAGTCGGGGTGAGTCGCCCTTCGAGGTCGGCCAGCCGGTTCTTCAGCAGCACGATCGCCCGTTTGCGGGGGATGAGGTTGAGCATCGCCACGCTCGCGGAGACCTCGTCGTAGCCGGCGTCCGCGGTGGCCAGCGCGCGGCCCAGCAGGTCGTCCAGCTCCTGCTCGCCGGCCGCGGTGATCCGGTAGGTGGTGCGGGCGGGGCCCTCGCCGGACTCCTCGGTGCCGACCGGCTCCAGCAGGCCGTCCTTGGTCAGCGACTTCAGCGCGTGGTAGATCGAACCCGGCTGCACGTTCGCCCAGCTGTCCGCCGACCACGACTTCAGCTCGCGGCGCACCACGTAACCGTGTGCCTCGCCGACGAGCTTCACCACGCCGAGCACCAGCATTCTGGTCGCGGACAAACAGACCTCCCACTCGGTGAAAACCCCCTGGCACCGCCTCCGTAGGCTATTGCCATGAGTGCCTCCGTACTGACCGCGGTGGCCTGGCCTTACGCCAATGGCCCCAGGCACATCGGTCACGTCTCCGGTTTCGGTGTCCCGTCCGACGTCTTCTCCCGCTACATGCGAATGTCCGGACACCGGGTGCTCATGGTCAGCGGCACGGACGAGCACGGCACACCCATCCAGGTGCAGGCCGAGAAGGAAGGGCTCACGGCTCGTGAGCTCGCCGACAAGTACAACCGTGTGATCGCGTCCGACCTGCAGGGCCTCGGCCTGTCCTACGACCTCTTCACCCGCACCACCACCGGCAACCACTACCAGGTGGTGCAGGACCTGTTCGCCGCGCTGTGGAAGAACGGCTACGTCGTCCCCAAGACCGAGATGGGCGCCATCAGCCCGTCGACCGGCCGCACCCTTCCCGACCGCTACATCGAGGGCACCTGCCCGATCTGCGGTTACGAGGGCGCGCGCGGCGACCAGTGCGACAACTGCGGCAACCAGCTCGACCCGTCGGAGCTGATCAACCCGCGTTCGAAGATCAACGGCGAGACGCCGAAGTTCGTCGAGACCGAGCACCTGTTCCTCGACCTGTCCGCGTTCATCGACTCGCTGGGCAGCTGGATGGGCACGCGGTCGGACTGGCGTCCGAACGTGCTCAAGTTCTCGCAGAACCTGATCAAGGACCTGCGGCCGCGCGCCATCACCCGCGACCTCGACTGGGGTGTGCCGATCCCGCTCGACGGGTGGAGCGACCAGCCGATGAAGCGGTTCTACGTGTGGTTCGACGCCGTGATCGGGTACCTGAGCGCCTCCGTCGAGTGGGCGCGGCGCACCGGGAACCCCGACGCCTGGAAGGAGTTCTGGACGGGCGACGCCCAGAGCTACTACTTCATGGGCAAGGACAACATCGTCTTCCACTCGCTCATCTGGCCGTCGCTGCTGCTCGGGCAGAACGGCGCGGGCGACAAGGGCGGCGAGCCCGGCCGGTTCGGCACGCTGAACCTGCCGACCGAGGTCGTGTCGTCGGAGTACCTGACGATGAGCGGCTCGAAGTTCTCGACCTCGCGCGGCACCGTGATCTACGTCGGCGACTTCCTCAAGGAGTTCGGGCCGGACGCGCTGCGGTACTTCATCTCCGTCGCGGGCCCCGAGAACCAGGACACCGACTTCACCTGGGAGGAGTTCGTCCGCCGGACGAACTTCGAGCTGGCGAACGAGTGGGGCAACCTCGTGAACCGCTCGATCTCCATGGCGCACAAGAACGTCGGCGCGATCCCGAAGGCCACGGCGCTGACCCCCGCCGACCACGAACTGCTCGCGCAGTCCAAGGCGGCGTTCGACACGGTGGGCGCGCACCTGCGCCGCTCGCGGTTCAAGCAGGCCTCCGGCGAGGCCATGCGCGTGATCTCGCTGGCGAACAAGTACCTGTCCGACCAGGAGCCGTGGAAGCTCAAGGACGATCTGGACCGCCGCGACTCGGTGCTGCACACGGCACTGCAGGTCGTGCAGGACGCGAACACGCTCATGACGCCGTTCCTGCCGCACTCGGCGCAGAAGGTGCATGAGGCGTTGGGTGGCACGGGCGTGTGGGCCGCGCAGCCGGAGATGACCGAGGTCACCGACCTGGACATCCCCGAGCGCTCGTACCCGGTGCTGACCGGTGACTACGCCGGTGAGCAGGCCAAGTGGGAGTCCATGCCGCTCGAGGTCGGCCGGCCGTTGCAGAAGCCGTCGCCGCTGTTCTCGAAGCTCGACGTGACGCTGGGCGAGACCGGGCCCGAGTGGGCCCCGATCGTCACCGAGTAGTGGCGGACAAGCGTGAACGACCACCGGTGCCGGAAGCTCTTCCGGCACCGGTGATCGACGCCCACACACACCTCGACGCGTGTGGTGCCTCCGATGCCGCGGACGTGGCCGTCCTGCTCGATCGGGCAGAGGCCGCCGGCGTCTCGCACGTGATCACCGTGGCGGACGATCTGAAGGCCGCGCAGTGGGCCGCCGAGGCGTCCACTTGGGACTCGCGGGTCTACGCGGCGGTCGCCGTGCACCCGACGCGCACCTCTTCGTTCGGTGACGAGGAGAAGGCCGAACTGGAGCGGCTGGCCGTGCTGCCCCGCGTGGTCGCGATCGGCGAGACCGGTCTGGACTACTACTGGGACTACTCGCCGCCGGCCGCGCAGCACGAGGCCTTCCGTTGGCACATCGACCTTTCCAAGCGCGTCGGGAAGCCGTTGATGATCCACGACAGGGACGCGCACGAGGACATCCTCAAGATCCTCGACTCCGAGGGCGCACCGTCCACTGTGGTGTTCCACTGCTTCTCCGGCGACGCGGACTTCGCCCGGCGGTGCGTCGACGCGGGGTACGTGCTGTCGTTCGCGGGCCCGGTGACGTTCAGGAACGCCCGTGCGCTGCGGGAAGCGGCCGCGCTGGTCCCGCAGGATCAGCTCCTGGTCGAGACGGACGCGCCGTTCCTGACGCCCCATCCCTATCGTGGACGTCCAAATGAACCTTATTGTGTGAATTACACAGTCCGCGATCTCGCTACGCTGCGTGGCGAAGATCTTTCTGAACTCTGCGTCGCCGTCACCCGTACTGCTCAACGAGTGTTCGGGCTTGAGCACTGAAATGCGACTTAGAGCGAACGGAGTACAGGGTTCCTACCTCCATGGGGTGACTGAGGTCACAACATCGGCGGGGGTGTTTGCGCAACGTCGGTGACCCCGTTACTGTCCCGTGACCGTGCCACCTGAGCCGACCTTGTCGGTTCGGAGCACGCCCGCAGTCGGGGCGGGACCGAAGCCAGAAGCGCGAAGAAGCGAGACCACGTAGGAGGAGTTGCCGGGAACCTTCGAGCTCCAACTCGAATGATCTTGTCAACGCCAACTGTGCGGTGGCCTCACAGCTTCCGCAATGGAGGTATCGACCCTTGTCTGGTAGCGACAGAGCTGCTGCTCCGTACGACTTCAACGACGACACCGACTGGTTCACGCCGGTCGGCGGCACGGCCGTCGGCGTCGTTGATCCCCACCCGAGCTTCCCCGCCGGTGCGCTGACCATCACGCCCGCGGACGTGCTCGAGGTGCTCGGCCCGGACGCCGACGACCTGCTCGCCTCGGCCAACGTCGACGTGGACGAGCTGATCCGTCTCATCAACGCCGAGACGACGATCATGCCGCCCCTCGTCCTCCCGTCGGAGGAAGAGGAGCTCAACGACCCGCAGGTCCTCGTCAAGGCAGCCTCGACGTGGAAGCGCCGCTTCCTCAAGGGCACCGTCGCGGCGGTCCTCGTGTCCATCTCCGGCGGCGGCGTGACCGCCATGGCGATGGACAAGTCGCTGACCGTCGAGGTCGACGGCGCGATGCAGACCGTCCACTCCTACGAGGGCACGGTCGGCGAGGTCCTGGCGGAGGAAGGCATCGTCGTCGGTGAGCACGACGCCCTGTCCCCGTCGCTGAACGCCCCGATCTCCGACGGCGGCAAGATCAGCCTCGACCGCGGCCGGCTGCTCAAGATGAGCATCGACGGCCAGGCCCGCGAGGACTGGGTCCGCTCCGTCACCGTCGAGGAGGCCGCCAAGCAACTCGGCGTGCCGCTCGAAGGCGCCTGGATGTCCGCCCCCGGCACGCACGACGTGCCGCTGGAAGGCATGAGCGTCGAGGTCAAGACCCGCAAGAACATCAAGCTGTTCGACGGCGCGAACCCGGTCCGCGAGGTCCAGACGACCGCACTGACCGTCGACGAACTGCTCAAGAGCGAGAACCTCTCCCTCGGCCCGGAAGACGCCGTCGCCTCGGGCACGGACGTCAAGCTGGCCACGGGCGCCGAGGTCTACATCTCCCGCACCGGCGTCACGGTCATCAACGTGAACGAGCCGGTAGCCCCGCCGGTCGAGAAGACCAACGACCCGAACATGGCCAGCGGCCAGCAGACCGTCACCGACCCCGGCACGCCGGGCGAGCAGACCAGCACCTACCGCGTGACGGTGAAGAACGGCAAGGAGATCAGCCGCGAGAAGATCGGCGGCAAGATCACCAAGGAGCCGAAGCCCAAGAAGATCACCGTAGGCACCAAGCCGATCCCGGACGGCGAAGTCTGGGACCGCCTCGCCAAGTGCGAAGCGGGCGGCAACTGGGCCATCAACACCGGCAACGGCTACTACGGCGGCCTCCAGTTCTCGGCCAGCACCTGGGCCGCGAACGGCGGCACCGCCTACGCGCAGCTGCCGCACCAGGCGACCCGCGAACAGCAGATCGCCACCGCGACCAAGCTGCGCGACCGCGCAGGCGGCACGTACGGCGCATGGCCGGGCTGCCGCGCAAAGCTCGGCCTGCCGTAAACGCTCTCTCCATCCCCCTGACTGAGGCCGCCCTGGTTCGCCACGGGCGGCCTTAGTCGTTGCTGGGCACACGGCGAGATCAGGCGGGGCAGAGCGGGTATCGGGCGCGCGGCGGAGTAGAGCGAGTAGCGGGCAAGGTGTGGCAGAGGGGGCGGGCAAGCGGCGGGCGAGATGCGGCAGGCGGATGCGGCTCGCAGACTCGCGCAGGGCGATGGCGGAGCCGAGCCACCCTGCCGCCCAACGCAACGGCGAAGCCGAGGCGTCCCTCCGCGCGCGAAGGGCAACGGCGGAGCCGAGCCACCCTGCCGCGCAACGCAATGGCGGAGCCGAGGCGTCCCTCCGCACACAACGGGCAACGGCGGAGCCGAGCCGCCCTGCCGCCCACGGCGATGGCGGAGCCGAGGCGTGTGAACCTCTCCTTGCTGGTGAAGCGGTGATGACGCAACCAACCCCGGCGATTGGGGCTTGACCTTGAGTGGGCGGGATGCTCCCCTCATGGGCACGGCCGGGCGCTTTTCAGCCCGGCCTTTTCCGGCCGTCAAGCATCCCGCCAGAGGCTCAAGGTCAAGCCCCAATCGCTATCGACGCGCAGCGGCGATGACCGGCACCGGCCCGGTACTGCCCGAGGGACCACCCACGCAAGGCGACCACTCCCAGGGCAGGTGACCACCCCGCTGGAACGTGACATGCCCACACAAGCCGACCCGCGCGATGCCCACCCGTCCGTCCCCGCAAGACGACCCGCACGGTCCCAACCCGCCCGCCCCGCAGGGCGACACCCGCCCGCCCCCGCAAGCCGACCCGCCAGGCGCCCAGACATCCACCAGCGCCCACCAGCAAGGTCCCAGCCCACCCCTCCACCACCAAGCCTGAGAGAATGCCCAAGTGAGCCTGCTGGGACCTGCCGAAGTCCGCCGTCTAGCCGCAGAGCTGGACATCCGCCCGACCAAGAAGCTGGGCCAGAACTTCGTGCACGACCCGAACACCGTCCGCAAGATCGTCACCGCAGCAGGCCTGACCCAAGACGACATAGTCCTGGAGGTAGGCCCAGGCCTGGGCTCCCTGACCCTCGCCCTGCTCCCCAGCGCCAAAAAGGTCGTCGCAGTCGAAATCGACCCGCCCCTGGCCCACCGCCTCCCGCAAACGGTCCAAGAGATGGACCCGGAGAACGCAGGCAAGCTCCACGTCGTCCTCAAGGACGCCATGAAAGTCACCCAAGAAGACCTGCCGGCGCAACCCACCGCGATCGTCGCGAACCTGCCCTACAACATCGCGGTCCCGGTCGTGCTGCACCTCTTGGCCGAGCTCCCCAGCCTGCAAAAGGGTCTGGTGATGGTGCAGGCGGAGGTGGCCGACCGCATGGCGGCCAAGCCCGGCAACAAGATCTACGGCGTGCCCAGTGTGAAGCTCGCCTGGTACGCCGAGGCGAAGAAGGCCGGCGCGGTCGGCAAGAACGTGTTCTGGCCCGCGCCCAACGTCGACTCGGGGCTCGTTTCGTTCCAGCGGCACGAGAAGCCGTTGTCCACAGTGGATCGGAAGAAGCTCTTCCAGATCGTCGACGCCGCGTTCGCCCAGCGCCGCAAGACGATGCGGGCCGCGCTCAGGGGCTGGGCTGGCAACCCCGGGAACATCGACGAGCTGCTCGCGAAAGCGGGCATCGATCCCCAGGTCAGGGGCGAGCAGCTGAGCGTGATCGACTTCATCCGGATCGCCGAGGTCTAGGCCGGGGATCCATCGGCCAACAGTGTGATCTGTCGAACGAATCCGGTTTTGGCTTGCGCAACCGAACGTCCGTCCGGTTGACTGCTACTTGCCATCCGGAGCGACTGAGAGACCTGGCTCTACGACGTCGCAGCAACCACCCGCTGGATGCGGGCAGGTGCTAACGCCAGGACCGATGGAGGAGCACCATGGGTACCGTGCGAATGCTGACGCGCCGTCGAGTCATCGACCAGTGCCGTCGCTCGTCTTCTGCATGTCGTCGCCACCTCGTCTAAGGCGCCTTCTCAAAGTCCTCTGACGCGCACTCAGTCATCGAGTGGCGCACACACCTGAGCAGAACCTTCGACCGCGCACGTCCGTCACGAACGGAATGTGTGCCGTCGCGCGCAGCCGTGGAGCAGACGTGATCACTGTCGAAAACCTCACCAAGTCCTTCCAGGGCGTCAGTGCCCTCAACGGCGTGACCCTCGACGTCGAGTCCGGCACCGTGCTGGGCGTGGTCGGCCCGAGCGGCGCCGGCAAGTCGACGCTCGCTCGTTGCGTCGCGTTGCTGGAGCGGCCCGACTCGGGTGCGATCCGCGTCGACGGCACTGACATCACCAGCCTCGACGGGTCGGCCCTCAGGGCCGCTCGCCGGCAGATCGGCGTTGTGCCGCAAGGGGATTCGCTTCTCCGTCAGCGGACGGCGGCCGGCAACATCGCACTGCCGCTGGAGTCCGCGGGCATCCCGGGGCCGCAGCGTCGGACGAGGGTCGGCGAGCTGCTGGACCTCGTCGGGCTCACCGACAAGGCCGCCTCGTACCCCGACCAGCTGTCCGGCGGGCAGCGTCAGCGCATCGCCGTGGCGCGCGCCCTCGCCGCCAACCCCAGCGTTCTCCTCGCCGACGAACCCACGTCCGCCCTGGACCCGGAGACCACCGGTTCCGTGCTGGCCGTGCTCGACCGTGCGCGCGCTGAGCTGGGTGTGACCGTGCTCGTCGTCACGCACGACATGGGCGTGGTCCGGAAGATCTGCGATGACGTCGCAGTGCTGGAGCAGGGTCGTGTCGTCGAGCACGGCAAGGTGCTCGACCTGGTCAACGACGTCGCGAGCCGCACGAGCAGTGCGTTGCTGCCCGCGGTCGACCTCAACCCCATCAACGAGAGCAGCTACGACCGCGTCGCGGACGTCGTGCTCGTCGGGTTCGCCGCGGTCGGCGCGCTGCTGCCCGAGGCCTCGCACCGGTTCGGCGTCGAGCTGAACATCGTCGGTGGCGGCCTCACGCGGCTGGGCGAGACGCCGGTCGCGCGGTTCCGGCTCGGCCTGAACGGCGAGCGCTCGGACTCCGCTCTGGAGTGGATCGGTGAGGCCGGCGGCTCCGTGCAGAGGTCCTTGAAGGGCCCCCAGGGAGTAGCTGCGTGAGGTCTGCAACACCCTGGTCCGACGTCGTCAGCTTCCTCGTCGAGGCCACCGGCGAGACGCTCTACATGGTCGGCGTCTCGACCGTCATCGCCACAGTTTTCGGAGTTCCCGTAGGTGTCTGGCTGCAGCTCACCGCCAAGGGTGGGTTGCGGCCGAACGCCGCGGTGCACAGGGTCCTCGGCTTCGTCACCGACCTGGGCCGCTCGATGCCGTTCATCGTGCTGCTCGTCGCGCTCACGTCGGTCACCCGCCTCGTCGTCGGCGGCTCCATCGGCAGCACGGCGGTCATCGTGCCGCTGGCCGTGGGAGCGATCCCGTTCGTGGGGCGGCTCGTGCAGAACATCCTGTCCGAGGTGCACGTGACCGTGGTCGAGGCCGCGATCACGACCGGCGCCTCGACGTTGAAGATCGTGCGCAGCGTGCTCATCCGCGAGTCGCTGCCCGCGCTGATCAACGCCATCGGCGTCACCGTGATCGCCCTGATCGGGTACTCGGCGATGGCGGGCGTGATCGGTGGCGGTGGCCTCGGTGACCTGGCCATCCGCGAGGGCTACCAGCGCTTCAACGACCGGATCCTGTGGAGCACCGTGGCGTGGCTCGCCGTGCTCACCACCGTGATCCAGCTCGGTTTCACCCGTGCCGCCGCTGCCGCCGACCGGCGCCGGCACGCCTCCGTCTGACCCGTAGCAATTTCTCAAAAGGAACGTCATGCGTATTCGTGCTGCCCTGATCGCAGTTGCTTTGACCGGTTTGACCGCTCTGTCCGCTTGCTCGTCTGGTGGCAGCGCGTCCGACACGCTGAAGGTCGGCGTCTCGCCGGTCCCGCACGCCCAGATCCTCAAGTACGTGGCCGACAACCTCGCCGCGTCGAAGGGTCTGAAGATCGAGGTCGTCGAGTTCACCGACTACGTGCAGCCGAACACGGCGCTGGTCGACGGGTCGCTCGACGCCAACTACTTCCAGACCGTCCCGTACCTGGAGACGTTCACCAACGAGAGCGGCGCCAAGGTCGAGTGGGTGCAGCCGGTCCACGTCGAGCCGCTCGGTCTGTACTCGAAGAAGGTCAAGAAGCTCGACGAGCTCCCGAACGGGGCCAAGATCGCGGTGGCCAACGACGCCACCAACGAGGCGCGCGGCCTGAAGCTGCTGGAGGCAGGCGGCCTGATCAAGCTCGAGGCCGTCGACCAGCCGACCGTGCGCGACCTCGCGGAGAACCCCAGGAACCTGCAGTTCGTGCCCCTGGAGGCCGCCCAGCTGCCCAGGTCGCTGGAGGACACCGACGCGTCCGTGATCAACGGCAACTACGCCATCGACGCGGGCCTCAAGCCGGCCACCGACTCGCTCGCGCTGGAGAAGGCCGAGGGCAACCCCAACGCGAACGGCCTGGTCACCCGCACCGAGCTCAAGGACGACAAGCGCGTCCGCGACCTGGCGGAACTGCTCGGATCGCAGCAGGTCAAGGACTACATCAAGCAGAACTTCAACGGCTCGGTCATCCCGGTCTGACCGCGACAGTGACCGGGGGAGGAGTCCGGGACCCCAGAACGCCCGTACGCTGACATGGTGCTCGCAGTCGTTCCTCCCCCGGTCACAGTTCGCGTCCCGGCCAAGGTCAACCTGCACCTGGCCGTAGGTGACGTGCGCCCGGACGGTTACCACGACCTGGTGACGATCTTCCAGGCGCTGTCGCTGGTCGACGAGGTCACGGTCGCGGTCGCCGACGAGCCAGGCGTCGAGGTCCACGGCGAGGGCGCCGACCAGGTGCCCACCGGAGCCTCGAACCTCGCCTGGCGTGCGGTCCAGCTGCTCGCCACGCACGTCGGCAAGGACGCGGACGACCCCAAGGTCCGCGTCGTCATCCGCAAGGCCATCCCCGTCGCGGGCGGCATGGCGGGCGGCAGCGCGGACGCGGCGGCGGCGCTGGTCGGCCTGTCGTCCTTGTGGCGCCTGGACATCAGCCGCGACGAACTGGCCGCGCTGGCCGGGAAGCTCGGCGCGGACGTCCCCTTCGCCCTCTACGGCAGCACCGCCCTGGGCACCGGCCGCGGCGAGCGGATCGTGCCCGTGCTGGGCCGCCACCAGTTCCACTGGGTGCTGGCGTTCGACCGCCGCGGACTGTCCACTCCGGACGTCTTCGACGAGCTGGACCGCCTGCGCGCGGACGGAGACCCGCCGCGCGTCGGCGCGGTCGAGGCGGTGCTGGAGGGTCTGTCCTCCGGTGACCCGAGGCAACTCGCCCTGCTGCTGGGCAACGACCTGCAGGCCGCCGCGGTCTCGCTGCGCCCGAACCTGCGCCGGACGCTCCGCGCGGGTGTCGACGCGGGCGCGCTGGCCGGCATCGTGTCCGGTTCCGGCCCCACGACGGCGTTCCTGTGCGAGGACGGCGACGCGGCGGTCCGCGTGGCCGCGGAGCTTGCCGGTGCGGGCGTGTGCCGGACGGTGCGCGTGGCGCACGGACCGGTGCCCGGAGCGCGGGTGATCGCGACTGAAGAGCCCAAGCCGACGCCGCCCGAGGTACACGCGTGACCGAGGGCTTCGGTCCCGCTGGGTAGCCTGCATCGGGCAGTTTCTTACTAGTCGTGAGGTTTTGATGGCCAACCTGGTCAACCTGGAGTCCGTGTCGAAGTCGTTCGGCGTCCGGCCGCTGCTCGACGGCGTGTCGCTCGGCGTCAACGAAGGCGACCGCATCGGTGTCGTCGGCCTGAACGGCGGTGGCAAGACGACACTGCTCGAGGTGCTGGCCGGGGTGGAGCCCGCCGACGACGGCCGCGTGTCGCGGTCGCGCGACCTGCGGATGGCCGTCGTGACGCAGCGCACCGAACTGCCGGACGGGTCGACCGTGCGCAACGCGGTGATCGACCCGCTCGGGTTCGACGCCGAGCACGAGTGGGCGGCCGACGCCCGCGTCCGGTCCATTTTGGACGGACTCGGCATCACGGCGCTGGGCCTCGACTCCGTGGTGTCGCGGATGTCCGGTGGCGAGCGGCGCCGAGTCGTGCTCGCGGCGGCGTTGATCCAGGACCTCGAGCTCCTCGTGCTGGACGAGCCGACCAACCACCTCGACGTCGAGGGCGTGCGGTGGCTCGCGGAGCATCTGCTGGCCCGCAGGTGCGCGCTCGTCGTCGTCACCCACGACCGGTGGTTCCTCGACACCGTCTGCAACCGCACGTGGGAAGTGGTGAACGGCAAGGTCGAGCAGTACGAGGGCGGCTACGCCGACTGGATCTACGCGCGCGCCGAGCGGCAGCGGCTCGCGGACACGCTGGAGGAGAAGCGGCAGAACCTGGCGCGCAAGGAACTCGCCTGGCTGCGCCGCGGCGCGCCCGCGCGCACCTCGAAGCCCCGCTACCGGATCGAGGCGGCGGAGGCGTTGATTGCCGACGTGCCTCCGTTGCGGGACAACGTCGAGCTGCTGGCGTTCGCGAAGAAGCGCCTGGGCCGCACGGTCATCGAGGTCGAGGACGCCACACTGTCCATTCCGGACCGGGTGCTGGTGCGCGACCTGACGTGGCGGATCGGGCCGGGCGAGCGGATCGGGCTCGTCGGCGTCAACGGATCGGGCAAGACGACGCTGCTGAAGCTGCTGGCCGGTGAGCGCGAACCCGAGACGGGCAAGCGGATCCAGGGCTCGACGGTCAAGATCGCGCACCTTTCGCAGGAGCTGCTCGACCTCAACGGGTCGATGCGCGTGCTAGAGGCGATCGAGGAGATCGCGCGCCGCGTCGTGCTCGGCAAGTACGAGATGTCGGCGTCGCAGCTGGGCGAGCGGTTCGGGTTCTCGTCGCAGAAGCAGTGGACGCCGGTCTCCGACCTGTCCGGTGGCGAACGGCGCCGGCTGCAGCTGTGCCGGCTGCTCATGGCCGAGCCGAACGTCCTGCTGCTCGACGAACCGACGAACGACCTGGACATCGACACGTTGCAGCAGCTGGAAGACCTGCTCGACTCGTGGGCCGGCACGCTCGTCGTGATCTCGCACGACCGCTACCTGGTCGAGCGCGTGTGCGACAAGGTCGTCGCGCTGTTCGGCGACGGCGGGCTGACCGAGCTGCCCGGTGGCATCGAGGAGTACCTGAAGCGCCGCGACTCGATGCGCGACAGGGAGTCCGCTGTCGGCGCGAGCCCGGACAAGGCGCCCTCGAACGCCGCCGACCAGCGTGCCGCCCGCAAGGAGCTGGCACGGCTGGAGCGGCGCCTCGAGGTGCTGCACAAGAAGGAAGCCGAGCTGCACGCGGCGCTCGCCGACGCCGCGACCGACTCCGCCAGGCTGCTGAAGCTCGACGCCGAGCTCCGTGCCGTGCTGGCGGAGGAGTCCGACGTGGAGGCTCAGTGGATGGCCGCGGCCGAGGCCGTCGAGGGCTGACGGCGTCTACTTGCCCTTGCGGCGTAGTTCGGCGGCGAGCAGGGGCAGCAGCTCGTCGATGAACGACGTGTCGTAGCCCTGGCCGGAGAGCAGCGCGTAGCTGAAGCGCGCCTTCATGACCTCCTCGGCGGTCGCCCCGAGCATGCCGTCGAGCGCGACGCCGATCTCCTCCAGCATCCGGTCGACCTGCGCGGTGCGGTAGCCGCGCTGCCCGGACGCCGCCTGCGGGATCCGCAGCTGGCGCAGGTCCTTCCACGACTTGACCGACGGCATGCTGCTGCGCACCGGTCCGGAGAGCTGCTGCTCGATCTGGCCGAGGAACCCGTCCACCTCGGTCTCGTCGTAGCCGCGCCGGCCGATCAACGGACGGGAGAACCTGATGTCGCGGACGTCCTTCGCGGTCAGGTTGTCCTGGCCGAGCAGCGTCGCCTCGATGCGGTCGAGGAACGCGTCCACCTGGGACTCCTGGTAGCCGCGGCGGCCGCGGGGAGGGCGGTGGAACGCGATGTTGCGGATGTCCGCCGCGGTGAGCTTCGGCGAGTCGATGGCCTTCTGCAGCGCGGGCTGCTGGGCGGGCGGAAGCTGCTGGGGCGGCTGCTGAGTGCGTTGCTGCGGCTTCGGATCCGGCTGACGCTGCTGCGGCCGTTGCTGCTGCTGCGGGAGCTGCGTCGTCGGGGGGCCGGGGTTGCGGGGCGGTGGCGCGGTCTCGAACATCAGCACCACGAGGTCGAGGAACGTGTCGACGTCTTCCTCGTCGTAGCCGAACGTGCCGGGCGCGGTCTCGCCGAACACGGCGTCCTGCACCTGTTGTGCGGTCAGGTTGTCCCTGCCGCGCAGGGTCTGCTCGATGCGGTCGAGGAACGCGTCGATCTGTCCCTCGTGGTAGCCGCGGGTCCCCGGTCTCGGCTTGTGGAAGCGCACAGCGGCCACGTCGTCGGGCGACAACCGCACCGCGGGTCTCATCGCCTGCGACGTGGCGTGCGCGCCCTGGGCGGGCGCTGAGGCCTGCCGGCGTTGCGGAGTGGACCGCAGTGTGTCCGCCACGAGTTCCATGAAGACGTTGACCTCGTTCACGTCGTAGCCCGGGTCCCGGGTCGCGGTGCTGAACTTGACGTTGAGCACGTCTTCGCGCGTGAGGATGTCCTTGCTCTTCATGGTGCCCTCGACCCGGTCGAGGAACGCGTCCACCTCAGCCGCGTCGTACCCGCGCTGACCTTGCGGGGGACGGTGGAACGCGACCAGGGCCACGTCCTGCGCGGAGAGCAGAGGTGCCGGATGCGCGGGTAGACGATGTTGCGCTCCGGGGCCGCCCCGATCCACCAATGACCTCCTCCTGCGTACCTGTACTGGGGAGTATCGCGTTTCATGTGGCATAACGTTTCGCCCTGATGGACCAAACGGCGCCACTACGATCGCGAACATGAGTCAGTTCGTGGATGTGATGCTGGCGACGGCCACCAGCGGCGGGGACAGGGGCATGACGACGGGTGAACCCGCCGTGCCGGTCCGCCGGACCTGGGCCGAGGTGCACGAACGCGCCCGGCGGATGGCCGGTGCGCTCGACGTGGCGCCGGGCACCGCGATCGCCGTGCTCGCCGCCGAACCAGCCGTGATCGCCCCAGCCGTGCAGGCCGCATGGCTGTGTGGTGGCAGCGTCACGATGTTGCATCAACCCACACCACGCACCGACCTGGCCGAGTGGGCCGAGGACACGCTGCGGGTGCTTGCCATGATCGATTCGCATCTGGTCCTGCTCGGCAGCCCGTTCGATGCTCTGGCTGCCGTCCTTGACCAGCACGGAGTGCCCTACAGACTGCTCTCCGAACTCGATGCGGAACCGATCGCTGCTCCTGTTCCCACCCCCGAGGATGCCACGGCACTGCTGCAGTTGACGAGTGGATCGACCGCCGATCCGAAGGCGGTGCGCATCACGCACCGCAATCTCATGTCGAACGCCGAGGGCATGCGCGTCGCGGCGGCGCTGGATCCCGCCTCTGACGTCATGGTTTCGTGGCTGCCGCTGTTCCACGACATGGGCATGGTCGGGTTCCTGACCGTCCCGATGCTGTTCGGTCTGGAACTGGTGAAGGTCACACCCGTCGACTTCCTGTCCCGCCCGACGTTGTGGGCCGACCTGATCACCCGGCACCGCGGCACGATCACGGCCGCGCCGAACTTCGCCTACGCGATCGTGGCGCGCCGGCTCGCTTCCTCGTCCGATTCCTTCGACCTGTCCTCGTTGAGGCTGGCGCTGAACGGCGCCGAGCCGATCGACCCGGCGGCCGTGCGGTCGTTCGTGGACGCCGGGGAGCGGTTCGGGCTGCGGCCGGAGTCGATCCTCGCGGCCTACGGCATGGCGGAGACCACCCTGGGTGTGGCTTTCGCGCCTCTGTTCACCGGACTGTCGGTGGACGTGGTGGACGCCGACGCGGTGGAGGCGGACAAGAAGGCCGTGCCCGCACCGGACGGGCGTGCGTTCCCGTTGCTGGGGCCGCCGTTGCCGGGGCTGGAACTGCGGGTGGTGTCCGACTCCGGTGAGGTGCTGGGCGTCCGGGACGTCGGTGAGCTCCAGATCCGCGGCGAGGCCGTCACCCCCGGCTACCTGACCGTGAACGGTCCACTGGCGACACAGGACGCCGAAGGGTGGCTGTCCACCGGGGACCTGGGGTACGTGGTGGAGGACGGCCAGGTGGTCGTCTGCGGGCGCCGCAAGGACGTCATCATCATGGGCGGCCGGAACATCTATCCGACCGATGTGGAGCGTGCCGCCTGCTCGGTGGACGGGGTGCGCGCCGGCAACGCCGTCGCCGTGCGACTGGACGCCGGGACGCAGCGCGAACGGTTCGCCGTCGTGGTGGAGTCGAAGCGGGCCGGGGACGCCGAGGCCGAGAAGGATCTGGCCAAGCAGGTCACGGCTCGGGTGGTGGACGCCGTGGGGCTGCGGCCGTTCGCGGTGGTGGTGCAGCCGCCGGGGACGCTGCCGAAGACGCCGTCCGGCAAGCTCAGGCGGTCGGCGGCGGCCGCTCTGGTGTAGCTGCTCAGTGGAAGCTGTTCTGCGCGGCTTCGAGGCCCTTGGTCACGAGGGCCTCGGCCGCGTCCGCCGCCCGGTCGATCTCCAGTGCGAGCTGCTTGCGCTCGACGGTCGAGAAGTCCTTCAGGACGTAGTCGGCCGGGTCCTGGCGGCCGGACGGACGGTCCACGCCGAAGCGGACGCGGTGGTAGTCCTTGGTGCCCAGGGACTTCGTGATGGAGCGGAGTCCGTTGTGGCCGTTGTCGCCGCCGCCGAGCTTCATGCGGATGGCGGCGAACGGGAGGTCCAGCTCGTCGTGGATCACGACGATGGTGGTGGGCTTGAAGAACTTCACGGCGCTCGCGACGGGGCCGCCGGAGAGGTTCATGAAGCTGCGCGGCTTGGCGAGCACGACCCGGTGGCCGCTCAGCCTGCCCTCGACGATCTCGGCGCCTGACTTGTGGGCCTTGAACTTGCCGCCGACGCGGGCGGCCAGTTCGTCGAGGACCAGGAAGCCGATGTTGTGACGGTTGCCCTCGTACCGGGGGCCTGGGTTGCCCAGCCCGACGATGAGGGCGAGGTCAGCGTCCACGGAACCGCAACTCCTGCTCGAGATCGTCCAGCAACGTGTCCACGGCCTGCACCTGGTACCCCTTGCCCAGCAGGCCGGACGTGGTGCTGAACCGGGTGTTGCGGACCTCCGTGGAGGTCATGGCACCCCGGCCGTCCAGGTTGGCCGCGGCACGGATGACGAAGGCGTCGACTTCGGCACGATCGTAACCGGTGCTGGACTTGGGGAGCTTGCGTGCGCGCAGGTCCTCGCCGGTGCTCAGGCCCGTCGGCGGCACGATGCCGTTGCGGACCTGGAACTCCAGCAGATGCAGGACGCCGTCGACGCTGAGCGGGTCGTAGCCGTTCGGGACCGTGGCGAACCTGACGGTGCGCACGTGGTCCGGGTTGAGGCGGAGACGACCTGCCAGGGCGTCGGCGATGATCTGCAGGAACTCGTTCACCTGGTCCGGGTCGTAACCCTGCCGCTTGCGGCGGAAGGTCTTCGACCGGACGTCCGCGGGCCGCAGGTACGGCAACGGCGCGCCGCCCCCCTTGTGAGGAGGTGACGCGCCGTCGTTTCGGCCCGACGTGATGGGGCTCAGCTTTCCTCGGTGGCCTCGGCCGGAGCGGCCTCGTCACCCTCGAGCTGCGCCGCGGACGGCGCCTCGTTCACGGCGACGACGAGCGCGTCGGCGTCGGTGATCAGCACGGCACCGGCCGGCAGGATCAGGTCGCTGGCGTGGATCTGCGTGCCCGCGGTGACCCCGGCGATCGACAGCTCGATCTGCTCCGGGATGTTCATGGCGTCGGACTCGATCTGGATCGTGCTGAGGTCCTGCGTCAGCAGCGTGCCCGAAGCGGGCTCGCCCGAGATGACCAGCGGCACCTCGACGGTGACCTTCTCGCCGCGCTTCACGAGCAGCAGGTCGACGTGCTCGATGTAGTTCTTGATCGGGTGCGTGGTGACGGTCTTGGTGAGCGCCAGCTCAGCTTCGCCGTCAAGGGCGAGGGTGAGGACAGCGTTCTGGCCGTGCTCACGGACGACACGGGCGAACTCGAGCGCCGGCAGGGCCAGGTGCTTCGGGTCGGAACCGTGGCCGTAGAGCACCGCGGGGATCTTGCCGGCGCGACGGGTACGGCGGGCGGCGCCCTTGCCGAATTCAGTGCGCTGCTCAGCGGCGAGACGGACCTCGGACACGGTGGGGTACTCCTTACAAGTCTGGCCTTGTACGTCGGGGCGGTGCACAAGTATGAGCGGATCAGCTAGGGGGGTGGCCAGCGGTGGCGAGCAGCACACGGATGACTTCAACACGCGCGGCATCGAGCCACCGCGTCGATCACGTTGAGCTGGAAAGCTCGCCCTCGCCGAGGCAACCCGACCAGTGTAGGTGAGGGGGTGGGTGGGGTGCTAAGTCGGGGGGTGGGTTGTTTGTGGGGTGGGTGATTGGTGGGCTTGCGGGGTCGGCGAGTGGGCGGCTAGTGGGCGGCTAGTGGGCCGCGACCTTGTGAGCGGCGGGCTTGCGGGTGGCGGGCTTGCGGGTGGTCGCCTTGCGGGCGGCGACCTTGCGGGTGGTCGGTGTGCGGGGCGCGACCGGGCGGGAGTGGTCGCCTTGCGGGCGGCGAGCTTGCGACGTGCGACCGGACGGGGGGGCCTGCGATACGCGACCGGGCGGGTGGTCACCTTTGCGTGCCGCGACTCTTGTGGGTGGTCACCTTGCGGGCGGCGACCTTGCGTTGCGTGCTTTCCCTGGGGCTCTGCCCCAGACCCCGGCAATCTGATCAGGGGGTCCACGCCACGGGCGGGTTGATGGCACGCCTGTTGCTTTGGGCGGCTGCCTGTTGCTTAGAGGGTTGCGTTGGCGGTGGGGTCCCATCACGAGCCGAGCCAAGAGCGGGCCACATGCAAGGAGGGGTGTCAAGTGGACGAAAAGCGTGTCGGGTTGACCTCCCTTCTTGGGTGCAGCAAGAGCTATGGCGCGACTCGTGATGGGACCCCACCGCCTGGCCCGCGCGGTAAGGACGGCTCGCCTCCGGCGTCGCGTTAAGCCGTTGGGTTAGGCGTTGCCGTCGAACAGTGACGTTACGGAGCCGTCCTCGAACACTTCCTGGATCACTCGTGCCAAGAGCGGTGCGATGGACAGGACGGTCATGTTCGGGAAGCGCTTCTCCGCTGGGATTGGCAGCGTGTCGGTGAACACGACCTCGCGGGCGCCCGAGTCCTGCAGGCGTTGGGTTGCGGGGCCGGAGAGGATGCCGTGTGTGGCGGCGATGACGACGTCGGAGGCGCCCTCGTTGAGGAGTTGCTTCACCGCGCCTGCGATTGTGCCGCCGGTGTCGACCATGTCGTCGATCACGATGCAGAGGCGGCCCTCTACCTTGCCGACCACGCGGTTGGAGACGACCTCGTTCGGGCGGAGGGGGTCGCGGGTCTTGTGGATGAACGCGATGGGGGTGCCGCCCAGGGTGTCCGCCCACTTCTCGGCCAGCTTGGTGCGGCCTGAGTCGGGGGAGACGACGGTGATCTCGTGGCCCGCGTACTTGCCGCGGATGTGGTCCGCCAGGAGCGGCATGGCCCACAGGTGGTCTACCGGGCCGTCGAAGAAGCCCTGGATCTGGGCGGTGTGCAGGTCGACTGACACTAGGCGGTCGGCGCCTGCGGTTTTGAACAGGTCGGCTACCAGGCGGGCGGAGATGGGCTCGCGGCCGCGGTGCTTCTTGTCCTGGCGGCTGTACGGGTAGAACGGCATGATCACGGTGATGCGCTTGGCGGAGGCCCGCTTCAGGGCGTCGACCATGATCAGCTGTTCCATCAGCCACTGGTTGATGGGTGCGGTGTGCGACTGGATGACGAAGGCGTCACAGCCTCGGACGGACTCCTCGAAGCGGACGAAGATCTCGCCGTTCGCGAAGTCGTAGGCCGACTGAGGGGTCACCGTGACGTTGAGGTGCTTCGAGACCTCTTCCGTCAACTCCGGGTAGGCGCGCCCGCCGAAGAGCATCAGGTTCTTCTTCGGTGTGCCGGGCATCTGCGGGTTCACGGTCAGCGACCCTCCTTTGTGTTCTCGTCGGCATTCTGCTTCGCCAGGGCCTCGGCTGCCGCCTGAGCGGCCGCCGTGCCTTCACGACGGCTGATTACCCAGCCTTCGAGGTTGCGCTGTGGGCCTCCGGACACGGCCAGCGCGCCCGGTGGGACGTTGCGGCGCAGGACGGTGCCCGCGCCGGTGTACGCGCCGTCGCCCACGGTCACCGGCGCTACGAACATGTTGTCCGAGCCGGTGCGGCAGTGGGATCCGACGATCGTGCGGTGCTTGTTCACGCCGTCGTAGTTGACGGTCACCGATGCTGCCCCGATGTTGCTGTGATCGCCGATCGTGGCGTCGCCGATGTAGGACAGGTGGGGGACCTTCGAGCCGTCGCCGATCTGCGAGTTCTTCGTCTCGACGAACGTGCCGATCTTGCCCTTCACGCCCAGGGAGGTGCCGGGGCGGAGGTAGGCGAACGGGCCGACGGACGCGCCGTCGCCGATCACCGAGTCGCTGCCGTGGGTTCGCACGACGGAGGCACCGGCACCGACCGTCACGCCGGAGAGTGTGGTGTCCGGGCCGACGGTCGCCTGGGAGCCGATCACCGTGCCCGCGCGGAGCTGCACGTTCGGCTCGATCAGGGCGTCCTGGCCCACCTGCACGTCCGCGTCCACCCACACCGAGGCGGGGTCCACGACGGTCACGCCGGAGCGCATGAGGCCCTCGACGATGCGGCGGTTCATCTCGGCGCCGACGGCCGAGAGCTGCACGCGGTCGTTGATGCCCTCGACCAGCCAGCGGTCGGACGCGATCAGCGCGCCCACGCGCTTGCCGTCGCCGCGGGCGATGCCCAGGACGTCGGTCAGGTAGAGCTCGCCCTGCGCGTTGTCGGTGGACAACCGCGAGAGGCCGTCTCGCAGCACGGCCGCGTCGAACGCGTAGACGCCGGAGTTGATCTCGTTGATCAGCTGCTCGGCTTGGTCGGCGTCCTTCTGCTCCACGATCCGCTGCACGGTGCCGTCGGCGTCGCGGACGATCCGGCCGTATCCGGTGGGGTTCTCCACCACGGCCGTCAGGACGGTGACCGCGTTGCCGGCGGACCGGTGCTCGGCGAGCAGCGCGGTGAACGTCTGGGTGTCGAGCAGCGGCACGTCGCCGTAGCTGACGATCACCGTGCCGGCCAGGTCGTGCGGCAGCTCGGCCAGGCCGCACGAGACGGCGTGCCCGGTGCCCTTCTGCTCGGCCTGCACCGCGACGGTGACCTTGCGGCCCAGCGTCGCGGCGAGGGTCTCCAGATGCTCGGTGACGGCTTCTCGGCCGTGACCGACCACGACGGCCAGGTGGTCGGGGTCTGTGCCGGCCGCGGCGCGCACCGCGTGTTCGACGAGTGAGCGGCCGGCGATCCGGTGCAGCACCTTGGGCGTGGACGACCGCATGCGGGTGCCTTCCCCGGCGGCGAGCACGACCGTGCTGACAGGGCCCTCGAGCATCAATGCTCTCCCTAACAGGCTGGGTGTTTCGAAGTCCGCGACCAGCCTAAGCCTCCGCGGAGGGCTCCCCGGCCACGGCCGCAACCTGGCAGCCACCTTGGCGCTTCGCCACGTACATCGCCGAGTCCGCCCTTGACAGGGCCTGGTTGGCGGATTCGCGTGGCCGCAGCGAGATGACACCGACCGACAGCGTCACTCCCCGGGAGAGGTCGATTGGCAAGCCCGCCACGGCATCCACGGCCCGGCCGAGTGCCGCTTCCGCGGCGTGCAGAGGGGCGCCCGGCAGCAGTACGACGAACTCGTCACCGCCGTAGCGGGCCACCATGTCGTCACCCCGCAGGGCCTGCCGGAGTGTGCTGGCAATCACCCGGAGAACATCATCACCGTCGGCATGTGAATGCCGGTCGTTCACGCCCTTGAACCCGTCGAGGTCCACCAGCGCGATGGAGAACGGATCGACCTGACCGGCGATGAGCTCGCCCATCTTGTCGTCGAGCGCGCGGCGGTTCGGCAGCCCGGTCAACGGGTCCTGCAACGCCTGCTGCGCGATCTGGCCGTGCGCCCGCGTCAGCCGTTCGTGCTCACGGCGCGTCTGCAGCGTGGCCACGCGGGACTCCCGCATCTGCCACAGCTCCAGCTCCAAGGCCGCGTTGTAGGCCTGCAGCGCCGACGTCGTGTGTGGACCGTGCAGGTGTGCGTACTCGCGCTCCAGCGACAGCACCAGCGACGGTTCCGACGTGTCGTGCTCCATCTGCGTGCGCGTGTCGTCGAGGACCTTGAGCGCGTCGTCCAGCCGGTTCGCCTCGACCAGGCACCGGGCCAGCGCGATCGCGACGATGATCAGTTCCCGCGCGTACATCGACAGGCCGCGCAACGACCACAGCCGGTCGAGGTGGCCTTCCCTGGGGTTCGTCAGCGCGTGGGCGGCACCGAGGATCGGCACCTGCTCGGCGGCGTCGAGGTCACGCCGGCCGGGGTGCAGCGACTGCCGGAACGGCACCTCGGCGGCCTCGGCGAGCCCGGAGGCGACCTTGAACTGCTCGTGCGCGGCGTCGTGCAGGTTCACCCGTTCGAGGCGCAGGCCCCAGCCGATCCGCAGCCGGGCGCGGTTGACCAGGTGGACGTAGATCTGGTGCGGCTGGCCGCTCTCGCGCAGCGCGTTGTTCGCGCCCGCCAGCACGTCGTCGGCCATCTCGTAGACGCCGAGCTGGGTCAGCACCAGGGCGATGTCCTGCAGCGTCGTGGCGAGCAGCTGGTCCCAGATCCGCTTGTCGAAGACCGGGTCGACCTCGGGTACCTCGTCGAGCATCATCGCCAGGGCCGACGCGATCTCGGTCAGCGCCTTGTCCTCGGCGTTGCCCAGCAGGAACCGGCGGCCGCGCAACGCCCGCGCGTCCGCCTCCAGCACGATCAGGCCGTGGCGGCGGCAGTGGGCGAGCATCTCGTCGAGCTGCGGATCGGACATGTCGACGAGGCCCGGCGTGACCAGCCTGACCACGGCCGCGGCTCTGAGCAGCTGCGCGACGATGCGGGGCTCACCGCGGCCCTGCGCCTCGGCGAGGATGCGGTCGATCTCGGCGGCCGCGTCCAGTTGCGCGGCGAGGTGGCTGCTCTGGGCCACGGCGACGAGTTCGCTCGCGCGACCCACCAGCCACGCGTCGGACATCTCGTGATGGCGGTGGCCCACGTTGCCCTGCTCGTCGACCGTTTCCTCGGGCAGCTTCGCACCTCCCAAAGACCACACTGACTCGTGCCCAGCTCCGCCACCAGGATTCGAACCTGGACCATCTGAACCAAAATCAGAGGTGCTGCCTTTACACCATGGCGGAATGAGCGAACTCACGTCCGCTCAGGGCACATGTTGTCACGAGTGGTCCTCTTCGTGTCCAACCACCACTCACTCGGCTCAGTTCAAGATCACGGCTTCGCGCCGATTGACCTGGTCAGGAAGTCACCCAGGGCGGTGCGATACGTGTCCGTCGCCACATTCCACCCCGACGTGTGGTCGGCGCCAGGGATCTCCACGTACTGCAGCGGCCACCCGAGCCCGTTCGCCGCGGTCGCGAGGTCGCGCGACGACTGGGCGGGCACTGTGCCGTCCGCCGAGCCGTGGATGAGCAGCGTCGGCGGCTTGAGCGCGGGCGGGTTGCGGACCAGGTCGAACCGGTCGAAGTCGATGTCCGCGCGCCAGCCGGACACGACCTCGGCCACCGGCGTGAGCCACGTCGGCACGCCCCGGTTCTCCGCCTGCAGGTTCAGCGTCTGCGTCCAGTTCGTGACGGGGGAGTCGAGCACGACGCCGCTCACGGCCGCCGCGAGGCCGGACCGGGCGAGCGTCTGGCCGACGATCGCGCCGCCCATCGACCAGCCGTAGAGCACGACCTTCTGCGCGCCCTGGCCCTGCGCGTACCTGATCGCGGCCTCGACGTCGCGCCATTCGGTGTCGCCGAGGTGGTAGAGGCCGTCCGGCGACTTCGGGACGCCGGGGTCGTTGCGGTAGGTGATCAGCAGGACGGGCAACCCCGCGCCGTGCAACTGCGGAACCACCCGCAGTGCCTCTTCACGCGACGCGCCACGGCCGTGCACGGTGATGACCCACGTGTCCGGTTTCGCCGCCGGAACGAACCACGCGGGCATGTCGCCGAGCTCGCCCGGCACCGCGACGTCGCTGAAGACCAGGCCGAGCGACGTCTTCGGGTTGCCCTCGTAGACGCCGGTCTCCATGCGCACCTTGGTGCCCTCGGGCGGTGCGGTGCCCTCCAGCAGAGGGCGCTCCACGCGGCCGTTCCTGGTCGACGCGATGTCGCCGACCTTCGCGGTGCCGCCGGGCCAGACGATGCCGAACGTGCCGCGTTGCAGCGTGAGCTTCGATTCGGCGAGGACGACGTTCCTGTCGTCCACCCCCAGCGCCGTCTCGGGGTAGCGCCGCGGCACCTCCTCCGGTTCGAGCAGCTCGCCGCTGTAGTACCAGCCGACGCCGCCCAGAGCCGCTGTGACCAGCACGAGCACGACGAGCAACGAGGTCACGGTGATCCGGATGATCTTGCGGCTGGCCATCGTTCGATGATGCCGGGTCGAGGTCTCGATTCCAGGCGACACAGCGGGCTGTTCCTGAGAACTGTCCATGAGTTTCCACGCCGGGTGTAGCGAAGCAGGGGAGCCTAACTTACGCTTGCGTAAGTTACGGTCGCGTAGGTACGTCAACCCCTCACCCCCCAGAGGTTTCCGGATGACTTCGACCATGGACCGGGCCGCGGACCTCGGCCCGAAACCCCTGCTCGGAAAACGGCGCAACCACGCCGAACAGTTCGGCGTGTACGTGTTCGTCGTCGTTCCGCTCCTCGCGCTGCTGGCCGCCGTTCCCTTCGCCTGGGGCTGGGGCCTCGGCTGGGTCGACGTGGCGCTCTTCGTCGCGTTCTACTACCTCTCGGGCCTCGGCGTGACGACCGGCTACCACCGCTACTTCACGCACGGCTCGTTCAAGGCCAAGCGCCCGCTGAAGATCGCGCTCGCGATCGCCGGCTCGATGGCCTTGCAGGGTCCCGTCATCGACTGGGTGGCCGACCACCGCCGCCACCACGCGTTCTCCGACCGCGAGGGCGACCCGCACTCGCCGTGGCTGTTCGGCACCGGACCCGCGGCGCTGGCCAAGGGCTTCTGGCATGCGCACATGGGCTGGCTGTTCGAGCGCAACAAGACCAACCACCAGCGCTTCGCGCCGGACCTGCTGGCCGACAAGGACATCGTGTGGGTCGACAAGCACTTCGTGCTGTGGACGACGATCTCGCTGGCCGCGCCGGGCGTTCTCGGCGGCCTCGTCACGTGGTCGGTCTGGGGCGGCGTGACGGCGTTCTTCTGGGCCGGCCTGGTGCGCGTCGCGTTCCTGCACCACCTGACGTGGTCGGTGAACTCGGTCTGCCACATGGTGGGCGACCGCCCGTTCGCCGCCCGCGACCGGTCGGCCAACGTCTGGGCGCTCGCGATCCTGAGCTTCGGCGAGTCATGGCACAACCTGCACCACGCCGACCCGACCTCCGCACGGCACGGCGTGAGGCGCGGCCAGATCGACATCTCGGCCCGCGTGATCTGGACGTTCGAGAAGCTCGGCTGGGCGACGCACGTCCGCTGGCCGAGCGAACAGCGCCTGGCCAGGATCACCGCCAGGAAGTGACCTTTGTAGGCTGACTCGATGGCCAGGGTCAGGATGACGGGCAAGGAACGCCGAGAGCAGCTCCTGGACGTCTCCCGGGCCCTGTTCGCCGAGAAGGGCTTCGACGCGACCTCGGTCGAGGAGATCGCCGCCCGCGCCAGCGTGTCGAAGCCCGTCGTCTACGAGCACTTCGGCGGCAAGGAAGGCATCTACGCCGTCGTCGTGGACCGCGAGATGCAGCGCCTGATGGACCAGATCGTCGACGCGCTGGACGGCGGATCGCACCCGCGTGAGCTGCTCGAACAGGCCGCCTGCGCGTTGCTCGACTACATCGAGGGCTCGACCGACGGGTTCCGCATCCTGGTGCGCGACTCGCCCGTCGCGTCGTCCTCCGGCACGTTCTCGTCCCTGCTGAACGACATCGCGTCGCAGGTCGAGCACATCCTCGGGCTGCACTTCGCCAGGCAGGGCTACGACCGCAAGCTCGCCGCGCTCTACGCGCAGGCGCTGGTCGGGATGGTCGCGCTGACCGGGCAGTGGTGGCTGGAGGCGCGCAAGCCCAAGAAGGACGAGGTCGCGGCGCACCTGGTGAACCTGGCGTGGAACGGGTTGTCGGCGATGGAGCACAAGCCGAAGCTGCGCAGCCGTTCCTAGAACTCCTAACTACGGAGTCGACCCGGAGCCATGTTCGGTTCCACGGCGGGCGATCACGGGTGTGATGCTCTTGTCACGGACCAGCGTGCGGTACTTGTTCCAGTCGTAGTGAAGCTCCCTCGATGAACCGGACACCGGGGTTCCATGCCGCGAGGGCGAGGCCGTGACAACAGCTGATGACACCAGCGGCCTTGGTGATCGCGATCTGTCGCCGACCACTTAGACGGTGGACTCGGTGGTACGGTCCCGGTGTGGGGGAAAGGGTCAACCACGTCCAGCCGCGCTACCGCAGCACAGGACTGTTCGTGACCGGGATGCCGGTGCTGGCGGCGCTGTTCTTCGTCATATTCGGCACACCTGGCTTCGGTCAGGTGGCTTTCCTGTGCATCGCCGCTCCCCTCTCCGGGCTCGGCATGTGGCGGGTGTGGCACATCGGAGTCGAGATCGGTCCTGATGGCGTCGTGGTGCGAAACCTGATCGAGACCGTCGAACTGCGTTGGCAGGACATCGCGCGGGTCGAGTACCTGCGCCCCAACGTGCTGCCCAGGTGGAGAAACGGTCTGCACATCTTCCTTCTGGACGGCTCCAGCGTGGAGTGTCAGGCGTTTCCCGGCGGCATGAACGACGACCAGAAGGCCGTTCGGTCGGTGCTGGCAGCGTTGAACAGGCGATAGCGGTCCTCGACCTGCCGCTCGCGCTCGACGTCCTGGAGTGGGTGGCTCTGATCGCCTCTGTTCGATGATCGCGTGCCGGCGGTGCGTCACATCCGCATCCACCTCAGCGCGGTGCACGTTCGAGGATCACGACAAGTGCGCCGACCTCGGCGATGCCGGCGCGATGGTTTCCAGTGAAGCCTGGCTCGGCCGGGCTCAGCCGTTCCCGGTGAGCCTGAGCAGCTTGTCGTTCGTCCCGTTCGACGACGTGAGGTAGAGCGCCCCGTCCGGCCCGGTGCGGGCGGCGCGCAGCCGGCCGTACGTGTCGTTCAGCTCCTCGGGGATGCTCACGTTCTGCACCTTGCCGGCGGCGTCGAGCGTGAAGAGCAGCAGCTTCGAGCCCTTCAGCGCGGTGATCGCGAGCTTGCCGTTCCAGAACGCCGCCTGGCAGATCGCCTCGGTCGTCGACCCCGACGACCACACCGCCGGCACCGCGTCCGGGAACCGTTCCAGGTCGGTCATCGGCACGCTCTCGTCGTACCGGGTCTGCGTGCCGCCCTGGGACGGGTCCCAGCCGTAGTTGGCGCCCTTCCGCACCAGGTTGACCTCGTCGTCGACGTCAGGGCCGTGCTCGCTGGAGAAGATCTGGTCGCCACCCGGCCGGAACACCACACCCTGCACGTTGCGATGACCGTAGGAGTAGACGCGGCGCTCGTTGGCGTTCGCCGAGGTGATGAAGGGGTTGCCGGCCGCGCCCTCACCCGTCTCCGGGTCGATCCGCAGCACCTTGCCACCAAGGCTCGTGCGGTCCTGCGGGTTGCGGGCCTGCGCGATGTCCCCGGTCGCGACGAACATCGAGCCGTCCGGCGCCAGCGTCGGCCGGCAGCCGGAGTGCCGCCCGCTGGAGTTCGACGGCATGCCGGTGAGCAGGTCCTTCGTCCTGGTCGCCTTCGTGCCGTCGAGGCGGAACGTCACCAGCCGCACGTCCCGCGAGGTGTTGTAGCAAACGGTGAAGCGCTCGTTGTCCGGGTGGATCACCAGCCCCATCAGGCCGCCCTCACCACGCGCCTGCAGGTCGCCCAGGTCGATGTCGACGGGCGTGACCTGGCCGTTCCTGACCAGCTTGACGCCGCCGGGGCGTTCGGTGACGAGCATCGAGCCGTCGGGCAGGAACCCGATGTCCCAGGCGTGCTGGAAGCCGCCCGCGATCTCCTCGACCTTCAGGCCCTGCGGCGCCGGCGCCTTCGACGGCGCGTTGCCGCCCGGTTCCGGCGACGAGCACGCCGCGACGACCAGCACCAACCCAGCAGCAACGAGTGCGCGCATGTCCTAACTATGCGTTTTGTGCCGTGGAGGTTCCGTAAGGCCGCTCCACGGGCAGCAACGCGCGCGCTCCGTCCAGATCACGCGCACGCACCTTCTCGTGAATCTCGCGCGCGAGGGCCGTCACGTCGGTGATGCCGATCGTCCACTCGTTGACGTAGATGTCCACGGCTTCGCGCGTCAGCCCGATCTGGATGGAGCGGTGCTCCAGCGCCTCGTGGTTCAGCCCGCGCTCGGGATCCCACTGCACGCGCACCGGCGGCTTGCCCCTGATGCTGCTCTCGACCGCGTTGGAGACGGCCCAATCGAACCCCGAACGGGTGATGCGGACGGCCAGCACCCGTTCCTGGCCTTCCTTCCGGGCGTAGCCGCAGCGGTACATCATCCAGAGGAACGACGGCTTGATCCACGTCATCCGTTCCAGCCTGAACGGCGGCACGAACCGCTGCGCGGCCACGGCGGGGTCGGCGATCGCGGGCGAATAGGCCTGGTAGACCACGATGGACTGATCGTCGTAGTCAGCCCTGATCTCTCTCTTTGACACGCGCACATGGTGGCCACCACAGCCGCGCTCAAGCCACCCGATAAGTGGTCGCGGAACGAGCTAAGGTGGGTGGTGAGACCCCTCGTCCCAGGCAGGGGTCTGTCCGGCGTTCGCACATCGTGCGCCCATTCCGCACTCGACCGGGGTTTCTCACATGCCGCTGCTCGGCCTGCTCGATGGTGTCCTGCCCGACAAAGCCCTCCGCACGTTGATCGACTCGGCCGGTGTCCCCGAGCTGGAGCTGGACGGTCCGCTGGCCGCCCGCCCGCTCGTCGCCGCCGCGCTGTCCACGGTCAGGCCGGTGCTGGCCGTGACCGCCACGGGCAGGGAAGCCGAAGAGCTGACGAACGTCCTCAAGGACCTGATCGGTCCGGACAAGGTGGCGTTCTTCCCCAGCTGGGAGACGCTGCCGCACGAGCGCCTGAGTCCGCGGGCGGACACGGTCGGCGCGCGGCTGCAGACGCTGCGCCGCCTCAAGCACCCCGAGGGCAACCCGATCAGGGTGCTCGTCACGACGGTCCGCAGCCTCATCCAGCCGATGGCGCCGGGTCTGGGCGACCTCGCGCCGGTGCACCTGAAGGTCGGCGAGGAGCAGGACTTCGCCGAGCTGCTCACCAGGCTGGCCGAGAACGCCTACAGCCGCGTCGACATGGTCGAGAAGCGCGGCGAGTACGCGACGCGCGGTGGCATCCTCGACATCTTCCCGCCGACGGCCGAGCACCCGTTCCGCGTCGAGTTCTGGGGCGACGAGGTCAGCGAGATCCGGCCGTTCTCGGTGCAGGACCAGCGGTCGCTGCCCGAGGAGGTCACCGGCTTCGTCGCGCCGCCTTGTCGTGAGCTGCTGCTGACCGACGACGTCCGGCACCGCGCGGCGGAGCTGGCCGAGGAGCACCGGTCGGACGCGCACCTCGCGGAGATGCTGGAGAAGATCTCGGGCGGCATCGCGGTCGAGGGCATGGAGGCGCTCATCCCGGCGCTGTGCCCCGGCGAGTTGCAGCTGCTCACGGACGTGGTCGAGAAGGGCACGCACGTCCTGCTCAACGACCCGGAGAAGATCCGGGCGCGCGCGGCCGACCTGGTGCGCACCGGGCAGGAGTTCCTCGAGGCGTCCTGGATGGCGGCCGCCTCGGGTGGCAAGGCGCCGATCGACCTCGGCCGCAGCGGCTACCAGGGCATCGGCGAGATCTCCGAGCACGCCAGGGCGAACGACCGTCCCTGGTGGACGCTCACCCAGCTCACCACCGACGCCCAGGACGTCGTGCACCTCGACGTCAAGCCGGTCGAGGCCTACCAGGGCGACGTCGAGCGGGCGTTCGCGGACCTGAAGGCGCACACGGCGACGGGCGGCGCGGCCGTGCTGGTCGTGCCTGGCGCCGGTACCGCGCAGCGTGCCGTCGAACGGCTGAAGGAAGCCGAAGTCCCGGCCGTCTGCGTCGAATCACTCGACGAGGCACCGAAAGCGGGCACCGTCACGGTCGTGCGCGGGTCGCTCGAAGACGGGTTCGTGCTGCCGGACCTCGCGCTGGTGGTGCTCACCGAGACCGACCTGACGGGCGGTCGCGGCGGCACGTCCACGAAGGACATGCGCAAGATGCCGTCCAAGCGGCGCAACGCGGTCGACCCGCTTGCGCTCAGGGCCGGCGACTACGTGGTGCACGAGCAGCACGGCATCGGCAAGTACGTGGAGATGGTCCAGCGGACGGTCGCCGGTGCCACCCGCGAGTACCTGGTCCTCGAGTACGCGAGCAGCAAGCGCGGCCAGCCCGGCGACCGGTTGTTCGTGCCGACCGACCAGCTCGACGAGGTCAGCCGGTACGTCGGCGGCGAGCTGCCGACGCTGAACAAGCTCGGCGGCAGCGACTGGAAGAACACGAAGTCCAAGGCACGCAAGGCGGTCAAGCAGATCGCGGCCGAGCTGGTGCAGCTCTACGCGGCCCGGCAGAGCGCCCCCGGCCACGCCTTCGCGAGCGACACGCCCTGGCAGCGCGAGCTGGAGGACGCGTTCGCGTTCACCGAGACGCAGGACCAGATGGCCGCGATCGACGAGGTCAAGGCCGACATGGAACGTTCCGTGCCGATGGACCGCGTGATCTGCGGTGACGTCGGCTACGGCAAGACGGAGATCGCGGTCCGCGCGGCGTTCAAGGCGGTGCAGGACGGCAAGCAGGTCGTCGTGCTGGTGCCGACGACGCTGCTCGCCCAGCAGCACCTCAACACGTTCGCCGAGCGCATGCGCCAGTTCCCAGTGAACGTCAGGGGACTGAGCCGCTTCACCGACGCCCAGGAGTCCGCGCAGACCCTCGCGGGTCTCGCGGACGGCGAGGTCGACATCGTGATCGGCACGCACCGGCTGCTGCAGAAGACCGTGCGGTACAAGGATCTGGGCCTCGTGATCGTCGACGAGGAGCAGCGGTTCGGGGTGGAGCACAAGGAACACATCAAGGCCCTGCGCACGCACGTCGACGTGCTGACGATGTCCGCGACGCCGATCCCGCGCACGCTGGAGATGTCGCTCGCCGGCATCCGCGAGATGTCCACGATCCTGACCCCGCCGGAGGAACGGCACCCGATCCTCACCTACGTCGGCGCGTACGACGACAAGCAGGTCGGCGCGGCGATCCGGCGCGAGCTGATGCGCGACGGCCAGGTCTTCTACGTGCACAACAGGGTCTCGACGATCGAGAAGGCCGCGAAGCGCATCCGCGAGCTGGTGCCGGAGGCCAGGGTCGTGACCGGCCACGGCCAGATGAACGAGGACAAGCTCGAACACCTCATCCAGGGGTTCTGGGAACGCGAGTACGACGTGCTCGTCTGCACCACGATCGTCGAGACCGGCCTCGACATCTCCAACGCGAACACGCTGATCGTCGAGCGCGGCGACCTGCTCGGCCTGGCTCAGCTGCACCAGCTGCGTGGCCGCGTCGGCCGTGGCCGCGAGCGCGGGTACTCGTACTTCCTGTACCCGCCGGAGACGCCGCTCACCGAGCACGCCCACGACCGGCTCGCGACGATCGCGCAGAACACCGAGCTCGGCGCCGGCATGGCCGTGGCGATGAAGGACCTGGAGATCCGCGGCGCCGGCAACATCCTCGGCGCCGAGCAGTCCGGGCACATCGCGGGCGTCGGCTTCGACCTGTACATCCGGCTGGTCGGCGAGGCCGTCGAGGCGTTCCGCAAGCACGCCGGCGCGGACGGCGGCGAGGTCGAGGAGGATCTCGCCGAGGTCCGCGTGGACCTCCCGGTCGACGCGCACATCCCGCACGAGTACGTGCCGGGCGAGCGGCTGCGGCTGGAGGCGTACCGCAAGATCGCGGCCGCCTCCGACGAGGCCGCGCTGACGTCCGTCTGGGACGAGCTCAAGGACCGCTACGGCACGCCGCCGGAGCCCGTCGAACGCCTGCTCGGCGTGGCCCGCCTGCGGCACGCCTGCCGCCGTCACGGGGTCACCGAGGTGATCGCGATGGGTCAGAACCTGAGGTTCGCGAAGCTGGACCTGCTCGACTCGCAGCTGGTCAGGTTGCGGCGCCTGTTCCCGAAGGCCGTCTACAAGCAGGCCATGGGCACGGTCACCTTGCCTAGGCCGACGGAGGGAGCGGTCGGCGGCCGGATGGGTGCACCTCAGCTGCGTGATCAGGAGCTGTTGAACTGGTGCGGTGCGTTCCTCGACTCACTCGCGGGGACTCCCGTGACCGGAGTCACCAAGGCGTGAGAGGGTAGATCCTCGTGAGCACTGTTCTGAAGCGTTTCTCGCTGGTCGGTGTGGCTGTGGCGCTCTTCGCCACCGGATGCGCGACCGGGCCCGCGAAGGCCAGTTCGGCCGCGATCGTCGGTGACCAGGCGATCGGCCTGCAGACCGTCCAGGACCGCACCGTGAAGGTGCTCAAGAAGGAGCCCGCGGCCCAGCAGATGCAGGACCAGGGCAAGCTCGACCAGGTCTCGAAGCTGGTGCTGGCCGACGAGATCAGCCACCGGCTCGCGGCCACCGCGGCGCAGCGCGAGAACATCACGGTCGACGAGACCAAGGTGTACGACGCGATCAGGGAGAAGGGTGGCGCCGAGGCCGCCGCCAAGCAGAGCGAGCAGGACGAGACCACGATCTACCGCCGTCAGCGCGACGTGCTGGTGATGGGTGAGCTCGCCCGCCGCAACCTCTCCACGCTCGAGATCGTGATCGACTTCTTCCAGGTCCAGGACCCGAAGGAAGCCAAGGACAAGGCGGCGGAGGTCACGGCCGACCCCTCGAAGATGTCGAGGTTCGTGCAGGAGGCCCCGCGCACCACCGGCGGCCAGCAGGCGTCCGCGACGAACCAGCGGGTCCGCGTCACCGAGAACCCGTCGCTGGTCCACACGATGCTGTGGGGCGTGCAGCCCGGCACCGTCGTAGCCTTCCCGGCCGACGAGCAGCAGTCCAGCTGGATGGTCGCGCTGGTCAAGGAGCGCAACAAGGTCTCGCCGACGCCGGGCGAGGAGGACCTGATCGAGCGCATCGACCCGCAGCTGCTCGCGGCGTTCGGCCTGCGGATCGCGCAGTTCCTGACCGCGGACCTGAAGATCGAGGTCAACCCCCGCTACGGCGTGTGGGACCCGACCAACGCGCAGGTCGTCGGCAACGCCGGTGAGCGGGCCGGTTTCGTCGGCGTGACCGAGGCCAAGAACAAGTCTTGATCACCGTCGTCGTCCTGAGCGAGCGGCTCGGCGCCGTGCTGCCCGCCGCTGCCCTGCCCGCGTTGCGCACGGCCGAGGCCGTCTACGCGGGCGAGGGCGTGCCCCTGGAGTTCTGGTCCGCGCTGGGTGTCGACGGGCCCGCGCCCGCCGTCGTCGAGGCCGGCGCGGTGGTGATCGCCACCTCGGCCGACGCCTACCCGGACGCTCACGTGATCACGACGCCGGAGCCGTTGGGAGCTGGGCTCCTCGACGCGGCCGCGGTCATGCACCGGCTGCGTTCGCCGGGCGGATGTCCGTGGGACGCCGAGCAAACGCACGACTCGTTGCGCCAGTACCTCGTGGAGGAGACCTTCGAGCTGCTGGAGGCGATCGAGGACGGCGACCGCGCGGCGATGCGCGAGGAGCTCGGCGACGTGCTCCTGCAGGTGTTGTTCCACGCGCGGGTCGCGGCCGAGGCCGCCGAGGACCCGTTCGACATCGACGCCGTCGCATCCGAACTGGTCGCGAAGCTCGTCGGCCGGCACCCGCACGTCTTCGAGGGCAACGACCCGGCCGTGCACGACGCCACCTCGCAGCAGCACCGCTGGGAGGAGCTCAAGCAGGCCGAGAAGCGACGTGAGTCCAGTGTGGACGGTGTCGCGCTGGGTCAGCCGGCCGTCGCGCTGGCCGCGAAGCTGGTGCAGCGGACCAAACGCGCGGGCTTCCCCGTCGACCTGCTGCCGGAGGGCGACGACACGGGCACGACGTTGTTCGCCGTGAGCGCGCTGGCCAAGCTCGCGGGCGAGGACCCGGAGACCGAACTGCGCCAGGTCTGCCGCCGTTTCGCCGCGAACGTGCGCGAGGCGGAGGCCAAGGCACGGGCCGAAGGTCTTGATTCTCTTGCGGCTGAGGACTGGCGGCGTTTTTTGCCCTCCTGAAACGGTGAGCGTGGGCTAACGTCGATCTCGTGACTTACCTGCGGTATCCGCACCTGCGCGGTGACTTGGTGACCTTCGTGGCCGAGGACGACGTGTGGCTCGCGCCCGTCGACGGAGGAAGGGCCTGGCGCGCGTCCGCTGATCAGGTCCCGGCCCGGACACCCCGGTTTTCCCCTGACGGCACGCATCTCGCGTGGGCCAGCGTGATCGACGGCGCTCCGGAAGTGCGCGTGGCGCCTGTGGACGGTGGCCCGGCACGCCGGTTGACGCACTGGGGCGTGGCCCGGACGGCCGTGTCCGGGTGGACGCCGGACGGGCGAGTGCTCGCCGTGTCGACCACAGGCCAGATGTCGAGGCACCGCAAGCAGGCGCACGCCGTCGCGCTGGACGGCAGGCCTGCCGAGGTGCTGCCGTACGGGTGGGTCAACGACGTCTCCTTCGGTCCGGACGGCCAGGTCGTCACGTCGTCCAGCTACATGCAGGAACCGGCGTGGTGGAAGCGGTACCGCGGCGGCACGGCGGGCAAGCTGTGGGTCGACGCCGACGGCTCCGGTGACTTCACCCGGATCCTGTCCGAGCTGAAGTCGCCACTGTCGAACCCGATGTGGGTCGACGGGCGGATCGTGTTCCTCTCCGACCACGAGGGTGTCGGCAGCCTGTACTCGGTGCTGCCGGACGGCACCGGCCTGCGCCGCCACTCGGAGGGCGAGTTCTACGCGCGCAACGCCTCCACCGACGGCTCACGGGTGATCTTCCACCAGGCCGGGGAACTGTGGCTGCTCGACGGCCTGGAGGACCTGCGCAAGCTCGACATCAAGCTCGGCGGCCCGCGCACCGGCCTGCAACCGCGTCACATCAAGGCTTCCGGCAACGTCGAGTCGTTCAGCGTCGACCACACCGGCCGCGCGTCGGCCGTCGAGGTCCGCGGTTCCGTGCACTGGGTGACGCATCGCGACGGCCCGGTCCGGGTGCTGGCCGACCGTTCCGACGTGCGGGCGCGGCTGCCGAAGGTGCTCGGCGAGACCGGTCACGTGGTGTGGGTGACCGACGTCGAGGGCGAGGAGGCGCTGGAGATCGCGCCCGTCGGCGGCGTCGAGCCGGGCAACACCGCTCGCCGCATCGCTTCCGGCGCGCTGGGGCGCGTCATGTCTTTGGCCGCCGCGCCGGACGGTGCGCGGGTCGCCGTTGCCACGCACGACGGCCGGTTGTTGTTGGTGGACATCACTTCCGGTGAGGTACGCGAGGTCGTCCGCGGGGCGAACGCGCACGTCACGCATCTCGCGTTCTCGCCCGATTCGGCTTGGCTGGCGTGGTCGGATCCCGGCCCGACTCCGTTGCGGCACATCAAGATGGTGAACGCGGCGGATCTGTCCGTTGTGGACGTGACGCCGCTGCGGTTCGCCGACTTCGCGCCGACCTTCACCGAGGACGGCAAGTACCTGGCGTTCCTGTCCATCCGGACGTTCGACCCGATCTACGACGCGCACGTGTTCGACCTGTCGTTCCCGACCGGTTGCCGTCCGCACCTCGTGCCGCTGGCCGCCACCACGCCGTCGCCGTTCGCCCCGATGCACGGCGGGCGCCCGGTCGGCGACGAGGACAAGGACTCCGAGGACGACGACGACAAGGCCCCGGTCACGAAGGTCGACCTCGAAGGCCTCGCCGACCGCGTCGTGCCGGTGCCCGTCGCGGCCGCCGACTACGTGTCCCTGAAGGCGGCTCGCGGCGGTCTGTTGTGGCTGCGCCGGCCGTTGCTCGGGGTGCTGGGCGACAACCTGGCCTCGCCGGACGCGCGCCCGCCGCGCACCGCTCTGGAGCGTTACGACTTCGGCAAGCAGAAGACCGAGTGCCTGGCGGACAGCGCGGAAGCGTTTGCGGTGTCCGGCGACGGCAAGCGGATGGTCGTCGAGGACCGCGGTGACCTGCGGGTCGTGCCGACCGACAGCAAGGCCGACGAGGACTCGGCCGACTACGTGGAGATCGACCTCTCCCGCGTGCGGGTCGTCGTCGAGCCCGCGCTCGAGTGGGCGCAGATGTACGCCGAGAACGGGCGTCTCATGCGCGACAACTTCTGGCGCACCGACATGGGCGGCGTCGACTGGCAGGGCGAACTCGACCGCTACCGCCCGCTGGTGGCCGGGGTGGGCAGCCACGACGACCTGGTCGACCTGCTGTGGGAGGTGCAGGGCGAGCTGGGCACCTCGCACGCCTACGTCTGGAGTTCGGCGCCGAACGTGCCCGCGTCCCGTCGTCAGGGGCTGCTGGGCGCAGACCTGGTCCGCTCCGGTTCGGACTGGATCGTCGAGCGCGTGATTCCGGGTGAGACGTCCGACCCGCACGCCCGTTCACCGCTGTGCGCGCCTGGTGTGGCCGTGCGCGCGGGGGATGCGCTTGTGGCCGTCGACGGTCGTCCGGTCGGTTTGGCCGGCCCCGGCCCGTTGCTGGTCGGGACCGCCGGCAAACCCGTCGAGCTGACCGTGCGCCCCGGTGGTGGTGGCGAGTTGCGTCGGGTCGTGGTGGTGCCACTGGCCGATGAGGAGCCACTGCGGTACCACGACTGGGTCGCCAACCGCCGTGCGTTCACGCACGCGCAGTCCGGTGGCCGTGTGGGCTACCTGCACGTTCCGGACATGATGGGCGCCGGCTGGGCGCAGCTGCACCGCGATCTGCGCGTCGAGCTGACTCGCGAGGCCCTGGTGCTGGACGTCCGCGAGAACGGCGGCGGGCACACCTCGCAGCTGGTGATCGAGAAGCTCGGCCGCAAGGTCATCGGCTGGTCGGTCGCCCGCGGGTACACGGCGTCCGAGTCCTATCCGCAGGACGCGCCACGCGGACCTGTCGTGGCGGTGGCCGACGAGTACGCCGGTTCCGACGGCGACATCGTCAACGTGGCCATCAAGGAACTCGGGATCGGCCCGGTTGTCGGCGTACGCACCTGGGGCGGCGTCATCGGCATCGACATGATGTACACGCTGGTCGACGGCACGCTGGTCACCCAGCCGAGGTACGCGTCCTACTTCAAGGGACACGGGTGGGCGGTGGAGAACTACGGCGTCGACCCCGACATCGAGGTGGTCATGACGCCCGCCGACCGCGTGTCCGGACGCGACCCGCAGCTGGAGAAGGCCGTCTCGCTGGCCCTGGAAACCCTGTCGTCTTCGCCTGCAGCTCACGCTCCGGAGTTGCCGCCGTTGGCATGACCACCCCATCGTGTGACTAAAGAACTGTGACGGACTGTTCCATGTGGACGATCAACCAGATGGAACAGTTCTCACCGTTCGGGGGTGTGCTGGAGATGAGTCACCGTGAAGAGCCGCGCAGTGGCCGTGGATGCTTCGGGGCCGTGGTCGTCGTGCCGTTCCTGGCGCTGGGCGGCATGTTCGCGTTGATCGCGCTGACGGGGTCGCCTTCGGAGGCGCCGTTGGCCGCGCCTCCGCCTTCCCGGCCTACTTCCCAGTGGTGGACCGAGCCCTTTGAGGATGGGATTTCGTTGTCCACCGTCACCGAGACCGTGATGGTGGAGGGGGCGGCTCGGGAGGTTCGGGCTGCTCGTACTGCCACGCAGACTCGGGTGGTCGGGTCCACCGTCACCGAGACTGTTCGGGTCAGTTCGGCGAAGTCTGTTGGTGTTGGGCGGAATGAGCCTGGCGAGCCCGAGGAGGAAGAGCCGGTTCCGTCGTCGGCTTCGCCGGTGGTCACCAGTTCCGTGGTTGTGTCCAGTGTGGAACCTGCTCCTCCTGCCGAGTCGCCTGCCGAGTCGCCTGGTTCCGCGCCGCCGGTCGAGGCTCCGCCTTCTTCCACGCCTCGGGCTGAGGATCCGGTTTCGCCTGTTGTCACGCCGCCGGTCACCTCGCCAGTCACGCCGCCGGTCACCTCACCTGTTGTGCCGCCCTGTGATCGGGCTGAGCCTCCTGTTGAGGAGGCTGAGGTTCTGGTTGAGGTGTTGGTGGTTTCCCCCGTGGGTGGTTGAGGGGGCCCTGCCTCAGCGTGTTTGGTGCGTTACTGCGGGATGCTTGCCCGCGCGTAGGCGTCGGCTCCGCTGAACACGTTTTGGCCGTACTCCACGGAGTTGTTGTACGCGAGCACTGCCGCCCACCAGCCCTGCCCGGTCCCCAGGTCTCGCGCGCCGCCTCCGCAGAGGTAGCGGGCTGCTGTCAGGGCGGCGTCGTCGATGTTCTGCGGGTCGGCTGAGAGGCCGTCGCCGGCCGCTCGTTTCGCCCAGCGGTTCCAGGTGCCTGGGATGAACTGCATCGGGCCCACCGCGCGGTCCCAGGTGGTGTCGCCGTCCAGGCGGCCACCGTCGGTGTCGTTGATCGCCTTGACGCCCGGACCGCCGTCCAGGGGGATGCCGATGATCGGCCGGGACGGCAGGCCGTTCTCCTGCAGGCGGGCGCCGTTGATGTTGCCGTGGTGCGACTCGACCCTGCCGATGCCCGCCAGGGTCGCCCAGCTGATGCGGCAGGCCGGGGCCTCTCGTTGCATCGCCAGGTCTGCCTGCGCGTAGGCGTGCAGGGCTCGGGCCGGGATGTCGGTCTTCGACGCCACTCGCGTCGCCCATTCGGCCAACGGGTCGGCGGTTGCCGTGGTGCCAGGGGAGGCGGCGCTGCCCGGCGCTGCCGCGCCCGGTTCCACCTGCTGGATCGGGACGGGGAACGGGGGTGGGCTCAAGGGGGCCGCGTCCCTGCGGTTCAGGGCGCCCAGACCCCACGCACCTGCGGCGACCACGACTATCAGCAGCAGCACCAGGACGATACGGCCGAAGATGTTGCCGGAGCGGTTGCGGCGGGCGGATTCCTGGACTGGGGGCGGCGGGACCACGGGACCCAGGCTACGTGCTCCGCGCCAGTGGCGACGGGGTGAAGCGTGATCAGTTCCCCAGGGCCAGCCGGGCTTTGACCTCTCCGAGCGCTTCCTGGTACTCCGGTGACGGGTTCATCGCCACCGCCATCCGGAGCTGGGCGAGCGCCTCGGTGAGACGGTTCTGGCGTTGCAGCGTCCTGCCGAGCGCGAACCGCGCGTAGTGATCGCTCGGATCGAGGTCGAGCACCTTCCGGAACGCCTCTTCGGCCCGGTTGAGCTGCGCGGACCCGAGATAGGCCCGGCCCGCGAGCAACTGCACGGACGGCGCCTCGCCGGCCTCGTCCAGCACCTTCCGCAGTTCGCGCAGCGCGTCGAGCGGCCTGCGCTGTGCCATCAACGCCTCGGCCTTCCGAAACGCCTCGAAGGTGCCGTCCGTCATTCGATCAACGCTACCTACCGCCTGCCGGTTCTTCGACTGCCGTCCGGGCGACAGAACTCGATTGAGTGGCCGTGCCGAGCCAGCACGCACCGAACCCGAGCACCAGACCGGCCACGACCCCGCCCGTCGGCACCTGCCCGAGCAGCGGCCACGCGATCAACGCCGTGACGGACGGGACCACAGAGGACAGCGTGGTCATCGCCGCCGCCCCGCCCGTGCGGACGCCGACGAGGAACAGCGACGCCCCACCCATCGAGTTGACGAGCACGAGGAACACCAGCGTCAGCCAGAGTTGCCGCCAGTCGGTCACGCCGGCGCTCTCGGTCAGCGCCAGCAACCCCACCACCGGCACCGACACGGCATGCTGAACGGCGTTGCCGGTGCGGAAGTCCGTGTCGCGGCAGAACCTCTGCTGGTACACGCCACCCGCGACGAACCCGAGCATGCCGAGCACGGTGAACACCGCGCCCGTTCCGAACGACCCGAGCCGGTCCCACAACGCCGCCAGCACCGCCGCGACGCCGAGCAGCAGGCCGGCGACCTGCCTGAGTCCAATTCGGACACGGAACACCCAGGCAGCCACCACCGCCGTGAGCACCGGCGTGCACGAGATGACCAACGCGGTCACGGACGCCGGCACGCCCATCCGCAGCCCGAGGTACACGCCGGAGAACTGACACGCCTGCACCAGCAACCCGGCGACGCAGGTGTGCACGAGCTGCCGTCCGCGCGGCCAGCTCGCGCTGGTCACCAGGGCCACGACCGCCATCAGCGCGGCGGCGACGGTGAACCGGATGGTGGTCATCAGGAACGGCGGCGCCACGGCCACGGCGAGGGCGCCGACCGGGTAGCCGGACGCCCAGACCAGCACCGTCACCGCCGCGAAGCCGGGTTTGATCCGCACGGCCCCCAGCACTACCAGCCGGATGGGTTCGGAGCGAGCTTTTCGTGCCACGCCCCGGCCATCCGGCGAACCGCCTCGGTGATGATCTCCGGTGAGGTCGCGAGGTTCATCCGGACGAAACCGGCACCGCCCGTGCCGAACGGGATCCCGGAGTTCAGCGCGACCTTGCCGCGCTTGAGGAACGTCCTGGCCGGGTCGTCGCCGAGTTCGCGGCAGTCCAGCCAGGCGAGGTACGTGCCCTGGCCGGGGGAGTAGCGCACGGCGGGGAGCTGTTCGGCGAGCAGGCCGGTGAGCAGTTCCCGGTTCTCCCGCAGGCCTTCCAGCAGGGTGTCCAGCCAGTCGGCGCCCTTCTCGTACGCCGCGGTGTGGGCGAGGATCCCGACGTGACTCGGTCCGTGGCTCACCTCCTCGGGCAGCCTCTTCAGGTCGTCGGCGGCGTCGGGCCCGGCGATGGCGAGCGCGGCCTTGAGCCCGGCGAGGTTCCACGCCTTCGAGGCGGACATCAACGACAGCCCGTCGTCCGCGACGCTGAGGTACGGCACGAAGCCCGCGGTGGTGAGAGGCGCGTGGATCTCGTCCGCCACCACGCGGATGCCGTGGGCACGGGCCAGCCGCGCGACTTCCTGCAGTTCGGCGGCGGTGTGCACGGTGCCGGTCGGGTTCTGCGGGTTGCACAGCAGGTACACCGCACCCCGGCCGGCCCGCACGAACGCCGCCTCCAGCGCGGCGAAGTCGATCCGCGCGTCCGCCCCCAGCGGGGCCTCGACCGCCTGGCGTCCCAGCGACTCGACGAACTGGTAGAAGGGCGGGTAGACCGGGCAGTTGACGACGACGGGCGCGTCCCGGTGCGAGACCAGCCGGAACATCTCGACCACGCCGAGCATCACGTCCGGCACGATCGCCGTGCGTTCGACGGCGGGCTCCCAGCCCCAACGCCGCTTCGCGAACCCGGCCAGCGCCTCGGCGTAGGCGGTCCCGCTGGGATAGCCGGTGTCGCCTCGCCGCACGGCGTCGGTGATCGCCTCGGCGACGGGTTCGGCGAGCAGGACGTCCATCTCGGCCACCCACACGGGCAGCACGTCCTCGGGGTAGTGCCGCCACTTCATGCTCGTGCGGCGCCTCAGTTGGTCCAGGGTCAGCTGACGTAACGGATTCGCGCTGCTCATGGGGCAAAAGCTAGGGGAACTCAGGGGCAAGGTGTTTGCGTTCTTTGCTCATGGACGCCGTGGACCGCAAGATTCTTGCCGAACTGCAGCGCGACGGACGGATCACCGTCACCGACCTGGCCCAGCGCGTGCAGCTCAGCATCTCGCGCTGCCAGCGCCGCCTGCGCGAACTGGAACGCGACGGCGTCATCCACGGCTACCGGGCGGTGGTGGACGCGGCGGCGCTCGGGTTCGGGTTCGAGGCCCTCGTCTTCGCCAAGGTGCGCCTGGACACCATGGCCGACTTCGACAGCGCCCTGGTCGACGTGCCGAACGTCGTGGAGGCGCAACGGTTGTTCGGCAGCCCCGACTACCTGCTGCGCGTGGTCACCGCGGATCTGGCGTCGTACCAGCGGCTGTACGAGGAGACGCTGGCGAAGCTGCCCGGGGTGCGCGGGCTGACCTCGACGATCGTGATGAAGCAGGTGATCGGGCCGCGCCCGTTGCCGACGAGTTCGTGAGACGGGAAGCGCGGAATGCCCGCGGGCGTTGTCACGTTGCATGAGCCTGCGCTTCTCACTGATGGGTCCGGTACGAGCCTGGCGCGACGACGAGGAGATCGATCTGGGCCCGCGGCAACAGCGGGCGGTGCTGGCGGCGTTGCTGCTGAACAACGGCATCCGGCTGAGCAACGACCAGCTGATCGGCATGGTCTGGGACGACCCGACGCCGAGCGCGGTGATGGCGCTGCGGACGTACATGTACAAGATCCGCAAGGCCGTGCCCGAACTCGACCTGAAGTCCAAGGACGGCGGCTACACGCTCCGGGCCGAGATCTTCGACGACTGCCGCGACGAGCCGCTCGAAGGCCTGAGCAGCACCTACTTCGAGGCCCAGCGGGTCAGGATCGCCAACGAGCGGTTGCAGTGCCGCGAAGCCATGCTCGAACGCGAGATGGACGTCCTCGAACTGCAGAAGCACGTCGCCGCCTTCCCGCTCAGGGAACGGACGCGTGCTCTTCTCATGCAGGCCCTCTACCGCGACGGCAGGCAGGCCGATGCGTTGGAGCAGTTCCATCAGGCGCGGGCTCTCCTGAACGAGCAGCTCGGCCTCGAACCGGGGCCTGAGTTACGCGAGGTGCACGCGCAGATCCTCCGGGGCGAGCTGAACCTGGCGCGCCGGCCCGAGCAACTGCCGCCCGGCCTGCCCGACTTCACCGGCCGCACGGCCGAGATCGCACTGGCACTGCGGACCCTCCCGCGCACGGTCGGCATCACCGGCATGCACGGCAGCGGCAAGACGGCGCTGGCCACTCATGTCGCGCATCTCGCCAAGCACGGCTATCCCGACGGGCAGATCTTCGTCCGGGGCAAGGACGTCGCCAACGAGTTGCTGCGTGCGGTCGGCGTCGAGAACCCTCACGGCGACAAAGCCGCGCTGTGGCGGGAAAAGACGCGCGGCAAGCGGTTCCTGATCGTCGTCGACGACGTCCACGACCCCGCCCAGATCGCGGAGCTCCACACGCCCGGCTCGGCCATGATCTTCACGAGTGTGCGCAGGTGGAACGAGCTGGCCGGCGTGACCTGGCTGAAGGTCGCCGGACTGACCGAGGCGGAGGCGAACCAGTTCTTCCGCAAGGTCCTCGACCCCGCCAGGGCCGATGTCGAGGTCGGCGTCACGGACGAGGTGCTGGCGCGCATCTCGTACCTGCCGAACCCCATCCGCGTGCTCGGCGGCAAGCTCACCGGTCGCCCGAACTGGACCGTGGCGATGCTGCTGGCCCAGATGAAGCGGGAGACGCAGCTCGGCGACGCCATTCCGTCCGACTGCATGGCCGTGCTGGCACCGATGATCAAGGCGGAGCAGCAGCTCACCGAGCAGGAACGCCACCTGCTGCAGTGCTTCGCGCGCCGCGACGCGGACGTGATCGACGTGTGCGAGGCGGCGGAGATGTCGGGCGCCGACCCCGGCTCGATCGAGTACGCGCTGGAGGCGCTCGCCGACGTGCACCTGATCGAACCGCTGGTGCTCGGCCGGTACCGGCTGCCGTATTTCGTGCGGATGTACTTCGGGTGGCGTGCACCCGCGCTGACCAGCTGATTCATCCGGAATTTATGGTCTGACGATCCGGCGTCGGCAAGTTCGGAGACATGTCAACCAAGGAACTCGCAGGCAAGAAGGCCCTCGTCACCGGCGCCACCTCCGGCATCGGCCGCTCCATCGCGGTCAAGCTCGCGGAGGCGGGGGCCACCGTCTACATCACCGGTCGCCGCGCGGAGCTCGGCAAGGAGACCGTCGCGCTGATCGAGCAGGCCGGCGGCACCGGTCACTTCATCGTCTCGGACGTCGCCGGCGTCGACGACGTCCGCAAGCTCGCCGAGGAGGTCGGCGACGTCGACGTGCTCGTGAACAACGCCGGCATCTTCCCGTTCTCGCCGACGGCCGAACAGTCCGTCGACGTCTACCAGCAGGTGTTCGACGTCAACGTCCGCGGCACCTACTTCCTCACCGCCGCCCTCGCCCCGGCGATGGTCGCCAAGGGCAAGGGCTCGATCGTCAACGTCTCGTCGATCGCGGCCGTGGTCGGCACGCCGGTCGGCTCCGTCTACAACGCCTCCAAGGCCGCGATGGACGCGTTGACCCGCTCGTGGGCCGTCGAGTTCGGTCCCGCCGGCGTCCGCGTGAACTCCGTGGCGCCCGGCCCGATCGCCACCGACAAGGCCCTGGCGGAAGCCGGTGAGGTGTTCGACGCGATCGCGAAGGACCTTCCCCTCCAGCGCGTCGGTCAGCCCGACGAGATCGCGGAAGCCGTGCTGTTCCTGGCTTCCGAGAAGGCCAGTTTCATCACGGGCTCGGTCATCACGGCCGACGGCGGCTACGTCGCGAGCTGAGCCAGCACGGTCCGCAGGGACGAGGGCGACTCGACGTGCACGTTGTGGCCTGCGCCGGGGAACATCACCGGCTCGGGCACCAGCTCCCGCAGGTGTTCCTGGGGGCTCATCGGGTCGTTCTCGCCCGCCGCCAGCACGACGTGGGCCTGCGCGGCCATGATCAGCCCGGCCATGTCCGGCCGGCCCACGCCGAAGGCCCCCATGTCCAGTGACGGCGCCCATCCACCGTCCACTTCGGACACGCCGTGCTCCAGTCGCACACCCGCCATCTTCGATGCCCGCTCGACGGCTTCCTCTTCGGTGGCGAAGACCTTCCCGGGCTTGGCGGCGAGCGCGGCCGCCTTCTGCAGTTCCTCGTCGGTCCACCGCACCTTGATCCCGACGCCGACGCACGTGGTCACCTCGACCCCGAACCACCCGCTCGCCAGCGCCAGCCCGACCACGCCGCCCAGCGAGTGCCCGACCACCGTGACGGGCTCGCGCGGGATGGCGTCGGCGACCGCCGCCGCGAGTGAGCCGAACGAGTACCGGCCGAGCCGGTTCGAACGGCCGTGACCAGGCAGATCCGGCACGAGCCAGCTGCCTTCCCAGTCCTCCACGACGTCCTGCCACACCTCGCCGGTCGCGCCCAGCCCGTGCAGCAGCACCAGCAACGGCCCGTTTCCACCACGTTCGACATGAAGCACGTCAGAATCCGTTCTATGCCCAGGACCGATGCCGACCTCATCGTCGACCCGGACACGTATACCTCGGGAGTCCCGCACGACGCACTAACCCGGCTGCGTGAGAAGAACGTGGTGCGCATCGACGACTTCTGGGCGGTCTTCCGCCACGAGGACGTCCGAACGGTGCTGAAGACACCCGCTGTCTTCTCCTCGCACCGCGGCGCCACCCAGATCCGCGACCCGCAGCCCTCGGACCTGGCCTACGTCCAACGCATGATGCTCAACCAGGACCCGCCCTCGCACACGCGGCTAAGACGCATGCTGACCAGGGCGTTCACGCCTCGCGCGGTGGCGCGCCTGGAAGACCGCATCCGCGCGAACGCCCGCGAGATCATCGCCAACCCGTCCGGCGACTTCGCGCACGACGTCGCCGACCTGCCGCTGCTGACGTTGGCCGACGTCTTCGGCGTCCCGCGTCAGGACAGAGCGCTGCTCTACGACTGGAGCAACCGCGTGATCGGCTTCCAGGACCCCGACTACGCCCTGTCGTCCAGTTCCACCGCCGGCATGACCGACATGGCGTTGGAGGCGCTCCAACTCCGCCCGGACGACGGCCGCGACCCGCGCGCACGGGATGGCATGCCCGACCTCTACGCCTATGCGCACGCACTGGGTTCCTACAAGCGCGCACACCCGTCCGACGACGTGCTGAGCAACCTCATGCGGGAAGACATCTCCATCGAGGAGTTCGAGAACCTCTTCTGGCTGTTCTCCGTGGCGGGCAACGAAACCCTGCGCAACGGCATCCCCGGCGGCATGATCGCGCTGCTCGAACACCCCGGCCAGTACGCACGCCTGCGCGCCGACCGTTCGCTGCTCGACACGGCGGTAGAGGAGATGCTGCGGTGGTGGACGCCGGTCATGCACTTCCGCCGCACGGCTGCGCGGGACACGTCGTTGTCCGGGCAGGAGATCAAGGCAGGGGACAAGGTCGTCGTCTGGTTCTCGTCCGCCAACCGCGATGAGAGAGCTTTCACCGAACCGGCCAGGTTCGACGTGGGGCGGCGGGAGGGCGACCACCTGAGCTTCGGGCACGGGCCGCACTTCTGCCTCGGAGCGCAGCTGGCCAGGACCCAGATGCGGGCGATCTTCGACGCGGTCCTGGACCTTTCTGGCACGATTCAGTTGGATGGCGGCGTCGACAGGCTGCGGTCGAACTTCCAAAACGGCGTCAAGCACCTGCCTGTCAGCTGGCCCAAGTAGGCTCGTCGCGAGACGAGACGCAGGAGAAACAGGGAGCGCAAGTGGCGGTCATCGAACAGGTCGGAGCACGCGAGATCCTGGACTCGCGCGGCAACCCCACCGTCGAGGTCGAGGTGGCGCTGGACGACGGCACGCTGGAGCGTGCGGCTGTTCCGTCCGGTGCTTCGACCGGTGAGCACGAGGCGGTGGAGCTGCGGGACGGCGACGCCAAGCGGTACCTGGGCAAGGGTGTCGAGCGCGCGGTCACCGCGGTGCTCGACGAGATCGGCCCGGAGCTGGTCGGCATCGAGGCCGTCGAGCAGCGCATCGTCGACCAGAAGCTCGTCGATCTGGACGGCACGCCGGACAAGGGGCGGCTCGGGGCCAACGCGATCCTCGGTGTGAGCCTCGCGGTCGCGAAGGCGGCGGCGACGAGCTCCGGCCTGGAGCTGTTCCGCTACATCGGCGGACCGAACGCGCACGTGCTGCCGGTGCCGATGCTGAACATCCTCAACGGTGGCTCGCACGCCGACACCGAGGTGGACATCCAGGAGTTCATGATCGCGCCGATCGGCGCGGAGACGTTCCGCGAGGGTCTGCGCTGGGGCACCGAGGTCTACCACGCGCTGAAGTCCGTGCTGAAGAGCAAGGGTCTCGCCACGGGTCTGGGTGACGAGGGTGGCTTCGCGCCGTCCCTCGGCAGCAACCGCGACGCGCTCGACCTGATCCTCGAGGCCATCGAGAAGGCCGGGTACCGGGCGGGCCGTGACATCGCGCTCGCGCTCGACGTGGCCGCCACGGAGTTCTTCTCCGACGGCGCCTACACGTTCGAGAAGAACAAGCGGTCCGCCGAGCAGATGATCGGCTACTACTCCGAGCTGGTCCGCGACTACCCGATGGTGTCCATCGAGGACCCGCTGTCCGAGGACGACTGGGACGGCTGGGTCCAGATGACCGCCGAGCTGGGCGAGAAGGTCCAGATCGTCGGCGACGACCTGTTCGTCACGAACCCGGAGCGCCTGGAGGAGGGCATCTCCCGCCGCGCCGCCAACGCGCTGCTGGTGAAGGTCAACCAGATCGGCACGCTGTCCGAGACGCTCGACGCGGTCTCGCTGGCCACGTCGTACGGCTACAAGTCGATGATGTCGCACCGCTCGGGCGAGACCGAGGACACGACCATCGCCGACCTCGCCGTCGCGACCGGTGCCGGCCAGATCAAGACCGGCGCCCCGGCCCGTGGTGAGCGCACCGCGAAGTACAACCAGCTCCTGCGCATCGAGGAGAGCCTCGGCGACGCGGCGCGCTACGCGGGCGAGCTCGCGTTCCCGCGCTACACGCCGGAGAGCTGAGAGGCTGTAAGGCATGGCCGAGCGCGCGCGTCGTCCCCGCCGCCCCCGCGAAGAGCGGGAGGCGAGGCCCGCACGCGCGCGGAAGCCTCCCCGTCCCAAGGCGCCGTCGCGGCGCAGTGAGGGCACGGGTGGCGCGTTCGGAATGACCGGTACGCGGCGGGCCGCGATGTTCGCGATGGTGCTGTGCGCACTCGCGCTGAGCATCGCGGTCCCGTTGCGGACCTACCTCTCGCAGCGCGACGAGCTGCGCGACGTGGGAGCCGAGCAGCAGAAGCTGCGCGAGACGGTCGCCGCGCTGGAGAAGCGCAAGTCGGAACTGCAGGACCCGGCGTACGTGGAGATCGAGGCGCGCAAGCGGCTGCACTGGGTGCGGCCGGGCGAGACGCCCTACATCGTGCAACTGCCGGGTGACGAAGGTCGCAACACGGAGACGGAGAGGCCGTCGGGCAAGCAGGCGGCAGAAGGGTCCTGGTACGAGGAACTGTGGGAATCGGTGACGCACAAGTAAGTGCTGCTGACCTGGAAACGGTCGCTCAGCAGCTCGGCCGCACGCCGCGCGGGACCCGTGCGATCGCCTCGCGGTGCCCCAGCGGGCACCCGAACGTCGTGCAGACGGCGCCGCGGCTGCCCGACGGGACGCCGTTCCCGACGCTGTACTACCTGACCTGTCCCAAGCTGAACTCCCTGGTCAGCACGCTCGAAGGCGGCGGGCTGATGAAGGAGCAGCAGGAGCGCCTGGCCACGGACGCGGACCTCGCGGCCGCCTACCAGCGCGCGCACGAGTCGTACCTCGCGGAACGCGACGCCATCGAGTCGCTGGGCACCCAGGTCACCGCGGGCGGCATGCCGGTCAGGGTCAAGTGCCTGCACGTGCACGTCGCACACGCCCTCGCGAAGGGCCCGGGGGTCAACCCCATGGGCGACGAGGCACTGGCGATCCTGGGCGAGCAGGGGCTGTGGCCCGCAGGTGAATGTTCGGCGAGTTAACAGTCAACGGAACCGAACACACGCTTCACTCCGTCTTGGGTACACCTAGGCTTCGTAGTGGGGCAGGGTGGGACCGGGGGCGTTCGCCGTAACTGCAGGACGGCGAGCCGCGATGACGCACGAGAGGTGAGTATTCGTGGCAATGGCCAAACTGCGTGGTCCGTCGGCGTTGAGCCCTAGGCAAAAGGGCTTCGCCGTCGCCGCGCTGGCTGCGATGCTCGCCCCAGCGATGATCGTCGGCACCAAGCTCGTCGACTGGGTCAACCTCGCCAAGCACGATGACATCGCTGTCTCCTTAGGCCCCGCCGACGTCTTCGGCGCCCTGCACCGCGACCCGTCCGAGCTGGGCGCGACCGGCCGCCTGCCGCTGTCCGAGGAACTGAGCGCCGCGCTGCTCGCCGACCTCGAGGACGGCACCATCGACGAGGGCGACCTCGACGACGGCAGCCTGCTCGACGACGTCGCCGGCGTCCACGACATCCCGGGCGTGATGGTGGAGGCCTACCTCCGCGCCGAGGACAAGATGGCCGAGCTGGTCCCCGGCTGCAACCTCGACTGGGCGCTGCTCGCGGGCATCGGCAAGGTCGAGTCGAACCACGCCAACAGCGGCCGCGTGAACGCCGTAGGCGACGCCAACCCCAAGATCCTCGGCCCGGTCCTCAACGGTGCCCCCGGCATGGCCGCGATCCGTGACACCGACGGCGGTCGCCTCGACGGCGACACCACCTGGGACCGCGCGGTCGGCCCGATGCAGTTCATCCCCGCGACGTGGGCGAGCTTCGGCGGCGACCTGAACGACGACGGCACCGTCAACCCGAACAACATCTACGACGCCGCCCTGGGCGCCGGCCGCTACCTCTGCTCGGGCGGCGGCGACCTGACGAAGCAGGAAGACCGCGCCGCCGCCGTCTTCCGCTACAACCGCTCCACGACGTACGTCGAGACGGTCCTCAAGTGGGCCAAGCAGTACAGCGAGAACGTCGACACGCTGCCGCTGCTGCCGGACACCGGCAACAACGTGCAGAACCCGCAGCCAGGCAACGGGAACACCGGTAACCCGCCGAACAACGGCAACGGGAACACCGGCAACCCGACCACCGACCCGACGACGACCACCACGACCACGACCACTACGACGACTACGCCTCCGTCGAACTGCCCGACCACGACGACAGGCACCACCTCGTCCACCACGTCGTCGACCACGACCACCACCACGCCGCCGCCGTCGACGTGCCCGACGACGACCACTACGACGCCGTCAACCACGACCACGACCACCACCACCACGACGACCACGGCGACCAACCCGCCGCAGACGGAGCCGTCGACTCCGCCGCAGCAGTCGTCGTCCGCGGGCAGCAGCGCCAACAGTTCGGCGCCGTCGACGTCGCAGAGCTTGCTAACGAGTACGCCCAGCTGACACGGCGTGTCGGGTTGGAACGATTCCAACTCGTACTTCGTTCGGGGCGATTCGGGCAGAAACGTTGGAGTGAAGGGGAGTTGGTCTCCTAGCTTCGTCTGCATGCCGAAGCGCAACTCAAGCGTGGTGGGCCGGGAGTTCGGTCAGGGCGTCCGCGACGCCATCGAACAGAGCGGCATGACCCAACGCAGACTCGCCGAACTGTTGGACTGGCAGGAAGCCAAGATGTCCGACGCGGTGAACGGCAAGGGCGGCATCACCGAGGTCGAGCTGATCCGGCTGCTCTCCTAACTGCCGCAGTCCTTACACCGAAGTCGAACGCCTGGTCGCGCTCTACCGCGAGTCACGGCAGCGAGGCTGGCTGCAGTTTCCTGACGACGGCGTGCCGGAACAGCTGCACAGCCTCATCAACCAGGAACGTCTCGCCAGCACCATCACCGTGTGGTCGATGAACCTCGTGCCGGGCCTTCTGCAGATCGCCGGTTACATCCGAGCCGTGGCGGAGAAGTGGCCGCGGATGAAATCCGCGGACATCGACGCGTTGATCAGGGCGAAGCTCGAACGGCAAGCGATCGTCAGGCCTGGCAGGAAGTTCGTCTTCTACGTGCACGAGCAGGCGCTTCGGCTGCCGGTCGGCGGCCGGGCCGTCATGCAGGCGCAGCTGAACCACATCAACGTGATGTTGGTGCGGCAGTACATCACCTTCCGGATCATTCCGATCGCGATCGGAGCGCACGCGGGGTTGTCCAGCTCGTTCACCCTGATCGAGTACGACAGCTACGAACCGGTTGCCTATCTGGACAACTACAACGCGGGCCTGTTCCTCGAGGACAGGGGCTCGCTCGACACCTTCACCGACGCGTTGAAAGGGCTGGATCGAGATGCCTTGGACGCGGAACAATCGAGGAGGCTGATCAACAGCATGTTGTCCTGAGGAGGCGTATCGGATGTCGATCTGGCGCAAGAGCAGCTACAGCGCAACTGGAAGCGAGTGCGTCGAGGTCGGGCACGGTGTCGGCATCCGTGATAGCAAGGCCCCCGCCACCCACCTCCCCGTGTCGGAGCAGGCGTGGGCCGCGTTCCTCCACCTCGTGAAAGTGCCTTAAGCCCGAGGTTCTCCGAAGAGTGCGAACGCACGCTCAGGCGTGCGGGCTGGTATCCCGGCAGGTCTGTCGGTGTCGCGCAGTAGCGGGTTCCGCTGGAGCCAACTCGACCACGGCAGGTTCTTCCTCGGCATGGAGGAGCTGACCTATTTCGGCGTCGGTGACGCCGGGCTGGAAAGCTTGGTCCTGGGGATCATGCCCGCGGACGTGCACGACCCGAGGAACATCGGAACCACCGAGGAGTGATCATGTCGCGCGTAGCGGCCATCGACTGCGGAACCAACTCGATCCGGCTGCTGATCGCCGACGTGACCAAGCGCGACGACGGCACGGCGTGGCTGCGGGACGTGCAGCGCGAGATGAAGATCGTCCGGCTCGGGCAGGGCGTGGACGCGACCGGGCGGTTGCACCCCGACGCCATCGAGCGCACGCGGCAAGCCCTCCTCGACTACGCGCGCACGATGCAACGCAAGGGCGTGGAAGTCGCACGGATGGTCGCGACGAGTGCGATGCGTGACGCGAGCAACCGCGACGAGTTCTTCGGCATGACCGAGCAGATCCTCGGCGCGCCCGCGGAGGTGATCACCGGGGACGAGGAGGCGAGGCTGTCCTACCTCGGCGCGGTGGCCGACCTCGACCCGGACGAGGGACCGTTCCTCGTCACCGATCTGGGTGGTGGCAGCACCGAGTTCGTCCTCGGCACGGGCGCCGAGGTGGAGGCCGCGAGGTCGATGGACATCGGCTGCGTGCGGCTGACGGAGCGGTTCATCACGTCCGATCCGCCCGCCGCGGACGAAATCGCACAGGCGGAAGCGTTTGCGCGTGCGGCGATCAAAGAGGCATTCGAAGTCGTCCCGGTCGAGAAGACCAAGACGTGGATCGGCGTCGCCGGCACTGTTACGACATTGTCAGCCCTGGTCCAAGGGCTGGAGGTGTACAACAGCGACGATATTCACCTCAGCCGCATCACACTTGACAATGTTCGTGAAATCACCGACCGTATCCTCTCCATGACGCATGATGAGCGTGCCTCGCTGGGACCCATGCACCCCGGTCGAGTGGATGTGATCTGCGGTGGAGCGGTGGTACTGCGTGCGATTGCCGACGAACTGGAGAATCGCGCGGGAATTCGCACGCTCGTGTGCAGCGAGCACGACATCCTCGACGGCATCGCGTTTTCGCTGGTCTAGCGCCGAATTAAGGTGCGCTTGAGGTGATCGTGACGACTTTGTGACCGATTTCAGTGCGCGTACTGCTGGACGCCCCGGTTAACGTCCTCTCACGTTTTGGGAGGTGGACGAGACCTCCCGGGGAGGCGCGCGCACGCAATATCTGCGGAGCGGCGCCGGGGAAAGGCGGGAGAGACTGATGTCGCGATCACGGGTTGCGTGGGTGGTTCTGCCAACTGCGCTCGCCATGACGCTCAGCGCATGCGGCGGCGGTGGCGGTAGCAACAACGCCACCGATGGCAAGGAGAACCCGGACGGCACGGTGTCCATCTACGGCACCGAGCCCAAGAGCACCTTGTTCCCGGCCAACACGACCGAGGCCGGCGGTGGCAAGGTCACCGACTCGCTGTTCTCGCGGCTGGTCGGTTACAAGACCGAAGACGGCGCGCCCTACAACTTGATGGCCGACTCGATCACGACCAGTGACGCGAAGGTCTACACGATCAAGCTCAAGCAGGGCTGGAAGTTCCACGACGGCACCGAGGTCAAGGCGAAGAACTTCGTCGACGCCTGGAACTGGGCCGCGTACGCGCCGAACGCGCAGCAGGCGGCATCGTTCTTCTCCCCGATCGCGGGCTTCGAGGACGTCCACCCGGCCGACGAGAACGCCAAGCCGGCCAAGGACAAGATGTCCGGTCTCGAGCTGGTGGGCGACTACGAGTTCAAGGTCACCCTCAACGGCCCGACCTCGGTCTTCACGACGATGATCGGCTACACGCCGTTCGCGCCGATGGCCGACTCGTTCTTCGCGGACCCGAAGGCCGCCGAGGCCAAGCCGATCGGCAACGGCCCGCTGAAGTTCGTCTCCCGCACGCCGAACGCGCTGATCAAGATGGAGCGCTTCGAGGACTACAAGGGCGAGGACAAGGTCCACTTCAAGACCTTGGACTACAAGATCTACTCCTCCCAGGAGACCGCGTACCAGGACCTGGTCGCGGGCAAGCTGGACTTCATGGAGGCCCTGCCCCCGTCGGCCAAGGTCGGCGAGAAGTACAAGGCCGACCTCGGTGACGCGGTCGTGAACGCCAACCTGCTCGGCCAGAGCGCGATCGCGTTCCCGCAGTACATCCCCGAGTTCAAGAACGTCAAGCTGCGCCAGGCCGTCTCGATGGCCATCAACCGGGAGCAGATCACGAAGACGGTGCTGGCCGGCTCGTACGTGCCGTCCACCAGCTTCGTGTCGCCCGGCATCAAGGGCTACCGCCCCGACACCTGCGGCGAGTACTGCAAGTACAACCCGGAGAAGGCCAAGCAGCTGTTCCAGGAGTCGGGCTTCACCGGCACCAAGCTGACCATCCAGTCCAACCAGGACGGTGGCCGCAAGGAGCCGCTCGAGGCGGCGTGCAACAGCATCAAGCAGGCGCTCGGCGTTGACTGCGAGTTCGTCGGTGCCACCAACTTCGGTGCGTTCCGCCAGATCGTCGACGGCAAGCAGCTGACCGGCATGAGCCGTTCGGACTGGTCGGCCGACTACCCGTCGATCGAGAACTTCCTCAACCCGCTCTACCGCACCGGTGGTTCGTCGAACGACTCGAACTACTCGAACCCCGAGGTCGACGCCCTTCTGAAGAAGGCCGACGAGACGGCGAACGAGGACGAGGCGATCAAGATCTACCAGCAGGCAGAGGACATCATCGCCAGGGACCTGCCGTCCATGCCGACCTGGAACGAGAAGGGCATCGGCGGCCGCTCCAAGAACCTGCTCGCCGCCAAGATGTCGTTCAAGCGTCAGGGCGCTCTGGAGTCGTTCCGCGTCAAGGCCTGATTGCCGAACACCTGAGTTCTGACTGATCCGTCCGGCCCCGCGTCCCTCAAGCGTTACGGGCGCGGGGCCGGTGCGGTGTCAGGACCTTGGGCGCCCCCACCACGCAAGGAGCCGACCTCATGGGTCGCTATGTGCTGCGCCGTCTGCTGCAGCTGATACCGGTCTTCCTGGGGACCACTTTTCTGATCTACGCCCTGGTCTGGGCGATTCCGCAGGACCCCTTCGCGGGCAAGTGCGGCCAGCGGCCGTGTGATCCGGCCTACATCGCCGAGATGAGCCAGAAGCTCAATCTCAACGATCCGCTGGTGGTCCAGTACTTCAAGTACCTGGGCAACCTGCTCGTCGGTGACTTCGGCACCACCTTCAACGGAGTCTCCGTCGGTGAGCAGATCGCCACCTCGTGGCCGATCACGCTCAAGATGGGCATCATCGCGCTGATCATCGAGGCCGTCATCGGCATCATCGCCGGCGTCCTCACCGGTCTGCGCAAGCAGGGCTTCCTCGACAACCTGGTCCTGGTGTCGACCCTGTTCCTGATCTCGCTGCCGGTCTTCGTCACCGGTTTCGTGCTGCGGCTCTACCTCGGCCCGCAGGGCTTCGACTTCATGGACACCTCGGTCAGCTCCGATCCGACGTTCGGCGAGCTGATCCTGCCCGGCTTCGTGCTCGGCAGTCTCTCGATGGCCTACGTGGCCCGGCTGACCCGGTCGAGCATCGTCGAGAACCGGCGCGCGGACTACGTGCGCACGGCCATCGCGAAGGGCCAGCCGCAGAGCCGCGTCGTCGGCATCCACCTGCTGCGCAACTCTCTGATCCCGGTGATCACGTTCCTCGGCACCGACCTCGGCAGCCTCATGGGCGGCGCGATCGTCACCGAGGGCGTCTTCAACATCAACGGCATCGGTGGCCTGATCTTCCGCGGCATCCAGGAGAAGGAAGGCATCATGGTCACGGGCATCGTGACCCTGCTGGTCCTCGTCTACCTGCTGATGAGCCTGATCGTCGACCTCCTGTACGCCGTTCTCGACCCGAGGATTCGCTATGAGTGACCCAGGATCCGTGTCCGGCGGAACCGGACTCGAGGCGTCCGCGGCGGCAGGCGTCGACCAGGCCAGCCACATCGACGACTCGTCGCAGAAGCAGAAGAAGCCACGCTCGCTCTGGAGCGACGCATGGGGCGAGCTGCGCACCAAGCCCTCGTTCATCATCTCGCTGGTGATCATCGCGATCATCGTGCTGATGGCGATCTTCCCGACGCTGTTCACGTCGGTCGACCCACGCGCCGCCGACCTCGACAAGTCACTGCAGTCACCTTCGGGTGACGCGTGGTTCGGCTACGACCTGCAGGGCTACGACGTCTACGCCCGTGCCATGCACGGCGCTCGCGCGTCGCTGCTGGTCGGCATCTTCGCGACGTTGCTGACCGTGCTGATCGGGTCGACCGTGGGCATCATCGCGGGCTACGCGAAGACGTGGATCGACAGCCTGCTGTCGCGGTTCGCCGACATCTTCGCCGGCATCCCGTTCGTGCTCGGTGCGATCGTCATCCTGACGACGCTCAACGCGCCCACGGAGAACCCCGGCGTCTTCCAGATCATCACGCAGGTCGTGCTCTCGATCGCCGTGCTGTCGTGGCCGGTGGCCATGCGCATCATGCGTTCGGCGACTTTGGTCGCGAAGCAGCAGGACTACGTCAAGGCCGCTCGCGGTCTCGGTGCCTCGCCGCTGCGGATCGTGTTCCGGCATCTGCTGCCGAACACCGTGGCGCCCGTGCTGGTGTACGCGACGATCGCCCTGGGTGCCTTCATCGGCGCCGAGGCGACGCTGGCGTTCCTCGGCATCGGCCTGCGTCCGCCGGTCGTGTCGTGGGGCGTGATGATCTCCGAGTCGCGCGACTACTTCCAGTCGGCTCCGCACATGCTGCTGTTCCCCGCGGGCTTCGTCACGATCACCGTGCTGGCCTTCGTCATGCTCGGTGACGCCGTGCGCGACGCCCTCGATCCCAAGTCCCGTTAGGGGAATCCTGTGACTCAGCCATTGCTGGAGGTCGAGGATCTCCACGTGGAATTCCGCACCCGCGACGGTGTCGCGAAGGTGCTCAACGGCGTTTCGTACCACGTCTCGGCGGGCGAAACCCTTGCCGTGCTGGGCGAATCCGGTTCCGGCAAGTCCGTGACCGCCCAGACGATCATGGGCATCCTGGACACGCCGCCGGGGTTCGTCACCAACGGCACGATCAAGTTCCGCGGTGAGGACCTGCTGACCCAGTCGGCGGAAGAGCGTCGCCAGGTTCGTGGCGAGGGCATCGCCATGATCTTCCAGGACGCGCTTTCGGCCCTGAACCCCGTGTTCACGATCGGGTTCCAGATCGAGGAGCAGCTGAAGGTCCGCCGCGGGATGTCCAAGGCGGACGCGCGCAAGCGAGCGATCGAGCTCCTGGACCAGGTGAAGATCCCGAACGCCAAGGGTCGCGTCTCCGACTACCCGCACCAGTTCTCCGGCGGTATGCGGCAGCGCGCGATGATCGCGATGTCGCTGGCTCTCGACCCGGAGCTGCTGATCGCGGACGAGCCCACGACCGCGCTGGACGTCACCGTGCAGGCCCAGATCATGGACCTGCTGGCGGAGATCCAGAAGGAACGCGACATGGGCATGATCCTGATCACCCACGACCTCGGCGTCGTCGCCGACGTCGCGGACCGGATCTCGGTCATGTACGCGGGCCGCATCGTCGAACACGCCGACGTCTACGAGCTGTTCCGCGCGCCGGGGCACCCGTACACCGAGTCGCTGCTCGAGTCCCTGCCCCGCGTGGACCTGCGCGGCCAGGAGCTCAAGACGATCAAGGGCCTGCCGCCGTCGCTGACCAACATCCCGCCCGGCTGCCCGTTCAACCCGCGCTGCCCGCGCGTGTTCGACCGGTGCGTCTCCGAGGTGCCTGCTGCGCACAACCTCGGCATGGGCCGCACCAGCCGGTGCCACATCGCGGAGGAGGTGGTCGCTCGTGGCTGAGCCGATCCTCGAGGTCGAGAACCTCGTCAAGCACTTCCCGGTCCGCGTCGGCGTGCTGTTCAAGCGCACCGTGGGCCACGTCAAGGCCGTCGACGGCGTCTCGTTCTCGCTGAACAAGGGCGAAACCCTCGGCGTCGTGGGCGAATCGGGTTGCGGCAAGTCGACGCTGGCCCAGGTGCTGATGCGCCTGGAACCGCCGACGTCGGGCCTCGCGCGCTTCGAAGGTCGCGACATGTTCGCGATGAAGGGCGCGGAGCTGCGCAAGCTGCGCCGCGACATCCAGATCGTGCTGCAGGACCCGTACACGTCGCTGAACCCGCGCATGACGGTCGGCGACATCGTCGGTGAGCCCTACGAGATCCACACCGAGGTCGCGCCCAAGGGTGACCGGCAGCGCAAGGTCCAGGAGCTGCTGGAGACCGTCGGCCTGAACCCGGAGCACATCAACCGGTACCCGCACCAGTTCTCCGGCGGTCAGCGCCAGCGCATCGGCATCGCCCGCGCGCTCGCGCTGAAGCCCAAGGTGATCGTGTGCGACGAGCCGGTGTCCGCTCTGGACGTCTCGATCCAGGCGCAGGTCATGAACCTGCTGGGCGACCTGCAGTCCGAGATGGGCCTGTCGTACGTGTTCATCGCGCACGACCTGTCGGTGGTCCGCCACCTGTCCGATCGCGTCGCGGTGATGTACCTCGGCAAGATCGTGGAGATCGGCACCGAGGACGAGATCTACGAGCGTCCGATGCACCCGTACACGCAGGCACTGCTGTCCGCCGTGCCGGTGCCGGACCCGACCCAGCGCGGCCGGCGCGACGTCATCCGCCTGACGGGTGACGTGCCTTCGCCGATCGACCCGCCGTCGGGCTGCCGGTTCCGCACGCGGTGCTGGAAGGCGCAGGACATCTGCGCGACCGAGGTTCCCGAGCTGGTGGTGCGCAACGACGGTCATCCCGCCGCGTGTCACTTCGCGGAGGAGCGCGCGGTCGTCTGATCGGGTTTTCAGCCGGTTGAGGGGTCGTGCCTGCGGGCACGACCCCTCAGTTCGTCGAAGGCCCTCGTCGTGGGTTCCCGGCTCACGAACTCCTTGATCGCCAGCGCGCACTCGCGCGGGCTGTTCACGCTCGTGTCGACCTCGAAGTCGTAAAGCCCATGCTGGTGGACGCTCTGGAGCTGCGCGGCGGCGTGCCCGGGCATCCGGTCACCCCGCGCCCGTTCGCGCCTCTCCAGCTCGTCTGGAGGGCAGTGCACGCCCACGAGCACGACGTCCAGTCCGTCGAGCACCTCCAGGCAGTCCTGCAGGCGCCACGGCTCGCTCAGCACGTGGTCGACCACCAGGTCGTTGCCCGCCTGCGCCATTCCCGCCACGGCGCGATGGAATCCCGCCCTCGTACGGCGCAGGACCTCGGCCAGTTCCGGGCCGTCGAGCTCCAGCGTCCGTTCGACGGCGCGCATGGCACCGAAGGCGTCGACGGCCAGGTGGAAGTACGGGGTGTCCAGCACCTGCAACAGCTGCTCGGCGATGCTCGACTTGCCGGAGCTGGACGTGCCGTTGAGGAAGATGATCATCGGCTCAGGTCGGTGAGCGAGACACCCGGAGCGACCTCGCGCGTGCCGGTCTCCACGAACCCCCGCTTGCGGTACAGCGCGAGCGCGGGCTCGTTCCTGGTGCCGGTGCTGACGACCTGCGGCCCCTCCGGCAGCGCGTCGAGCAGCTTCGACGCGATGCCGCGGCGGTGTGCCCGCGGGTGCACGACGAGCCGGCAGATGTCCACAGTGGACCCGTCGAGCCGGTAGGACACCGCGCCCGCGAGACCTTCCTCGTCGTAGAGCCCCAGGAAGGTCTCGTCACAGGCGCGGAGTTCGTCGAGCGACTCGTGCAGCGGCGGGATGCCGTCGAAGCCGATGAGCTCGGCCTCGACGGCGTACGCCAGCCGTTGCACCGTCCAGAGCTCGTGCAGGACGGTGCCGTCGGACAGGTCGAGGATCACGTGTTCGAGGAGTTCCGCACGAACGCCGCCAGGTCCTCGGACTGCTGGATCCTGCTGGGCTCGTGGACGTACATCATGTGGCCGGCGGGGTAGTAGGCCGACTCGATGTTCGCCGTGAGCTCCTTCGGGATCTGCAGGTGCGCGATGAGGTGCTCGGCCGCGAAGTACGGCGTGGCGCCGTCGTACCAGCCGAACGCGACGTGGACCTTGAGGTGCGGGTTCGCCCGCATCGCCGCCGAGAGCTTGCCCGCCGTCGTGACGTGACGGCCCTCGAACTCCTTGTACGACCACTGGTCGATGACCCTCGCGAGCACCTCGTACGGCAGGTCGCTGGAGTAGCCGAGCTCGGCGTGCACGTAGTGGTTGAGCACCGCCGAGTACGGGCCGAGAATCGCGTCGATGGACGGGTCCGCGGAGATGCCCTCACGGCCGTAGTCGGTGTCCCAGCCGGTGAAGCGGGCGTCGATGCGGCCGACCGTCCTCCGGTCGCGGCGGAGCAGTTCGGTGAAGAACCGGATGTGCTCGATGCGCAGGTCGACCGCGTCCACGTACTCCTCGGACAGGCCGGTGAGCCGGGCGAGCTTCTCGATCGTCGCGGCACGCTCGACGTCGCTGAGCCGGTTGCCGCGGGCGAGCGCGTAGGGGTAGTCGCGGACCGCGAACTCCTCGGCCTCGGCGAGCACCTCCTTGAGCGGCCGGTCGCCGTGCAGGCCGTGGTAGTTGGCGATGGCCGCGTACGTCGGCAGGAAGAGCGTGTAGGCGAGGTCGTGGCCCTCGTTGAACTCCAGCGTCGCGAAGTCCAGCACCGAGGAGATCAGCATGAGCCCGTTGAGGTACATGCCGTACTTCTTCTGCAGGTGCTCGGCGAGACCGGCCGCGCGGAGCGTGCCGTACGACTCGCCGCAGAGGAACTTCGGGGACATCCAGCGGCCGTTGCGCGAGGTCCAGAGCCGGATGATCTCGGCGATGGACTCGATGTCGGGCTGGTAGCCGTGGTAGCTGCCGGGCTTCTCGCCCTCGGCGGCACGGGAGTACCCGGTCGACACCGGGTCGATGAACACCAGGTCGCTCTCGGCGAGCAGGCTCTCCTCGTTGTCCGCGATCCCGTACGGCGGTGCGGTGAGGTCGCCGACGTCGCCACTGAGGACCCGGCGCGGCCCGAGGAGTCCCATGTGCAGCCACACGCTCGCGGAACCCGGTCCGCCGTTGAACGCGAACGTCACGGGCCGCTTCAGCGGGTCCGCGCCGTCGAGCGTGTAGGTGGTCACGAACACCTCGGCCTTGGGCTTGTGGCCCTCGAACACGCCGTCCTTGAGCACTTCTTCCCTGAGCACGATCCGCCCCGTGGTGGCGGTGTAGTTCAGCTCGCGGCCCTTGACGACGATGCTGTGCTGGGTGGTGACCAGATCATCAGCGGGAGACTCGGGCTTCTCTTCGGTCTTCTCCTCGGACATGGGAGCAACACTACGGAACTCGACGATCGAATAACGGCCTGCCGAGCGTGCCCGCGCCTGGTCGCGTGGCGCGAGTCCGTGGCGGTGACGAAGCGCGCGGCGTTCATGGACCAGGACTACTGGGCCAAGCCGGTCCCGGGCTTCGGGCCGATGGACGCGTCGCTGCTCATCGTGGGCCTCGCCCCCGCCGCGCACGGCGGAAACCGGACCGGGCGGATGTTCACCGGTGACCCCTCCGGCGACTTCCTGTACCGGGCGTTGTACGAGGTCGGCCTGGCCTCACAGCCCCGCGCCTGGGCCAGGGACGACGGCATGGAGCTGTACGGCGTGCGCATGGCCTCGCCCGTCCGCTGTGCGCCGCCGGACAACAAGCCAACTGCGGAGGAACGGGACCGGTGCTCGCCGTTCCTGCGGGAGGAGATCTCGCTGATGCCGAACCTGCGGTCCGTCATGGTGCTCGGCGGGTTCGGGTGGAAGGCGTTCCTGCCGCTGCTGGGGTCCGGGCGGCCGAAGTTCGGGCACGGGGTGGAGGTCGAGATGGGCGGGTTGCGGGTGTTCGGGTGCTATCACGTGTCGCCGCACAACACGTACACCGGCAGGCTCACCCAGGAGATGCTGCAGGACGTGCTGAAACGGGCCTCCGCCTGGCCGCCGAGTCGTTCGGTCAGCTGTCACCCAGACGTGTCGCAGTAACGCGCTTCCCAGAGGGTGTTCCGCAAACTAACATGTTCCATGTGACACGGAACGGTGCAGAACGTGGAACGACCGAGGCGGAACTCATCTGGTCCGCTCTGCTGGCCATTCGTTCCGTCCTGCCATCTACCTGGACGGTCGAACCTGGTTCGCAGGTCGCCGAGTGCGGTTCACGCCGTGCGTACCGACCGGACGCCGAGTTCGTGATCACGGCGCCGGATGGGGCCGAGGCAACAGTGCTGCTCGAATGCAAGAGCGTCGTAGTGCCGAGAGATGTCGCCGGGATGGTGAACCAGCTCAAAACGTACGCCAAGGCGGCGGAAAAGCGCGGCATCGAAGTCGGTGGGTTGATGCTGGCCGCCCCCTTCGTGTCGCCTACGACTCGTGCGCAGGCGGAACAGCACCACCTCGTGGGCTGGTTCGACCTGACTGGAAACCTGCGCCTGCAAGTCGAACGGCCGGCCCTGTTCCTCGACCGAACAGGCTCAGATCGCAACGGGTTCCGTGATCCGGCTGACCGGTTGCTCAAGTCTCTTCGTGGCCCTGCGGCGGCAAAAGTCGTTCTTGAACTGTTCGACACCTCGGAGCCTGTCGGAGTGAGGGACCTGGCCGGACGAGCGCAGGTCGGCGCCGCGACAAGCGCGCGGGTCCTCGAACTTCTCGATCGAGAAGCGGTCCTCACGAGAGGTGAGGACGGGGCGGTGACCGCGGTGCGCAAGCGAGCACTGGTCGATCGCTGGGTCCAGGACTACAAGGTCATGGCCTCCAACGAGGTCATCACCACAGTGGACCCGCGTGGGTTGAGCCATGCATTGGCGACGTTGCCTTCAGTTGATTCGCGCGTCGTGCTGACGGGCTCTGCTGCTGCACGCGCGTACCTGCCGGATGGCTTGACAGCGGTGTCGCCGTTGGTCTCGCTCAGCCTGTACGCCGAAGACCCGGTCGGACTCATGGACCGTCTTGGCCTGAGATCCGTCGAACGAGGAATGAACGTGCTCGTGATGCGGCCGTATGACGAGGTCGTCTACGCGAGATCGCGACGGATCGAAGGGCTTGACTACGCGGCTCCCGCACAGGTTGTGGCGGATCTGCTGACCGGGCCGGGCCGTTCGGCAGAGGAGGCCCAGCAGCTGATGACGGTGCTCGAAACCAGTGAAGCAGGTTGGAAAGAATGATCTCACCGGAGTACGTCCAGGCGCGGGCTGTGCTGTTGGACGCGCTCGACGGATTGGGGACGCACCGGGAAGCGGTCGTTCTCGTTGGCGCGCAAGCGGTCTATCTGCACGCAGGGGCCGCCGACTTCGCGACCGCGCCGACCACGACCGATGCGGACCTCGCGTTCATTCCGAACCTGCTCGCGAGTGAACCCGCCGTTGTGGATGCCATGCGTGCGGCCGGCTTCGTACCGGGCAACCAGCCAGGCAGCTGGCTGGGACGTGGCGGGATCGCGGTTGATCTGATGGCACCCGAGGCGTTGTGCGGCGGGAGCTCAAGCCACCGATCGGCACGCCTTCAGCCACCGCACGACGACAAGATGACCGCTCGCAGGACAGCTGGGTTGGAAGCCGCGGTGGTGGACAACGACGTTCGAACGATTCGTGCGCTGGATGCCGGCGACTCGCGGTCGTTCGAGATCAAGGTCGCTGGTCCTGCGGCCCTCATCGTCTCGAAGGTCATCAAGATCGCAGAGAGGCGGCACCAGCAGCCTCACCGTCTGAAGCCCAAGGACGGGCTGGACGTGCTCCGCCTGCTCCGAGCAGAGGAAGACTTCCGGGCATTGGCGCGGAGCCTGCGTGATCTGGTCTCGAACGAGCTGTCGGGCGTGGTGGCGAAACAGGCTGCCGAGGAGCTTCGTGTGCTGGCGGCGGAACCGGATGGTCTGCTCCCGAAGCTCGCAGCCGAGGCGGAGGGGATCTTCGGAGATTCTGACGAGATCAGGATTTCGATGGTCGCTCTGGTCGACGAACTGCTGCGTGAGTTCGATCGCATGATCCAGGAGTGGCCGCCCGACACCAGCGAGTTGGCCGAAGGATCAGCCGAACCCCGCTGACCCGTGTAAGGCTGACCGCCATGAAGTGGTGGCGGGCAGGGGTGGCGGTGGCGGCGTTGCTGATCGTCGTCGTCGCGGCCGGCGGCACGTCGCCGGTCACGTTCGTCAACCGCCTGGACGACCGCCCGCCGCCGCAGAACACCGCGCCGCAGCTGGACGTTCCGCTGCCGACCGAGCTACCGGGTGTGTTCGCGGTGCCGCTCACCGTGTACCTGGTGCTGCTCGCCGGGCTCGTCCTGTTCGGACTGATCGGGATCATCCTGGCGTTCGACCTGCCCCGCTGGCGCCGTCGCGGAGGCGTGCGCGGCGTCGAGGTCGAGGGTGCCGAGATCGGGGAGTCCGCGGTGGTGAAGCGCGTCGAGAAGGCGTTGCAGGAGTTCACCGAGCACCCGAACCGGCCGCCCCGGGACGCTGTGATCGCCGCCTGGCTCGCGCTCGAAGCCGCCGAGGAACGGCTGCCGCACCAGACGCCCACGGAGTTCACCGAGAAGCTCGGTGTGGATGCCGTGGTGCTCAAGGACCTCTACCAACGCGCGCGGTTCGGGCACGAGGACGTGACGGCCGCGCAGGCTCGGCAGGCACGGCAAGAGTTGAGCCGCATCGTCCGGGAGCTCGCATGAAGACCGTGCTGGCACTGGTGGCCGGGGTGATCATCGGCGTCGTGATCTGGTGGCTCGGCGCCTCGCCGGCGTGGGCCGCGGCGCTGGCCGTGCCGCCCACCGCGTTCGGTGTGCTGGTCACGCGGCTGCCGCGGGCCACCGACATCGTCTGGAGTTCGGCACCGCCGCCGCCCGGTTCGATCAGCACCGCAGTCGCCAGCACGCTCGCGAGCAGGCTCACCGAGGCGGCGGAGGACCCGAGGCGCTACCGGGAACGGTTCCGCGCCCGGTTCGCACGACTGGGGATCGAGGCGTCCGAGATGCCGGATCCGAAGCAACTCGCGGAGAGGCTCAGGAGGGTCGAGTGACCATTTCGCTTGAGGCCAAGGCGGTCCTCGACGAGATCGGCAAGGTCGTCGTCGGGCGCACCCGCACGCTGCGGCTCGCGTTCGCGGCCGTGCTGGCGGGCGGGCACGTGCTGCTGGAGGACGTGCCGGGCCTGGGCAAGACGCTGATCGCGCGGTCGCTCGCGCAGGCGCTCAGCCTCGACTTCCGCCGCCTGCAGTGCACGCCGGACCTGCTGCCGGCGGACGTCACCGGGTCGTTCCTCTACGACCCCGGCAGCCGTGAGTTCGAGTTCCACCAGGGGCCGGTGTTCGCGGGGCTGCTGCTCGCCGACGAGATCAACCGCACGCCGCCGAAGACGCAGTCCGCGTTGCTGGAGGCCATGCAGGAGCGGCAGGTGACGGTCGAGGGGCGCACGTTCCCGCTGCCCAGGCCGTTCCACGTGCTCGCGACCTCGAACCCCGTCGAGTACGAGGGCACCTACCCGTTGCCCGAGGCGCAGCTCGACCGGTTCCTGGTGCGGCTCGACATCGGGTACCCGCCGCCGGAGGAGGAGGTCGAGGTCCTGCGCCGCCGGCTCGCGCGGCAGCGGGAGGAGGCCGAGGTGGCGCCGGTGCTCGCCCCCGGCAGGCTCGCCGAGCTGCAGGCCGAGCTCGAACAGACCACAGTGGACGACGATCTCCTGCGGTACTGCGTCGATCTGGCGGTCTCCACGCGCAACCACTCCTCGGTCGAGGTGGGCGCGTCACCCCGTGGCGCGCAAGGGCTCGTGCTCGTCGCCCGCGCACTGGCCACTTTGGACGATCGCGGCTACGTGACGCCCGAGGACGTCAAGGAGTGCGCTGTCGCCGTGCTGGCGCACCGGCTCGTGATGAAGCCCGAGACGTGGACGTCCGGCGTGAACGGCGTGCAGGTCGTCACCGAGCTGCTCGGCAAGGTTCCGGGCCCGCCCAGCTCATGAGCAGGGCGGACAGGATCAGGGAGGCGTTCGCCCAGTCGCACGGCGCGCACTGGCACCCGACGGACGCGTACACGCGCGCCGTCTGGCTGGGCGTCGGGCTCGTCGTCGGCGGGATGTTCCTGCACCAGGTGGAGCTGGTGCTGTTCGGCGTGCCGCTGATCCTGTCCGTGTTCCTCACTCAGAAACCCCGTGGCACACCGACGGTCGACGTTCGTCCCGTGCCGCGTGGGGCAGGCATGGGTGTCGTGCACACCGTCGCGCACCTCGACGGCGCGGACGCGGAGATCGCCGTGGTCAAGCTGCCGGGTGGCGCTCGCGCGGTGCCGGCGCACTCGCCCGACCTGCCGGTCGAGATCCGGCGCGACGCGTGGGGTCCCGGTGTCGACCTGCGGCTGGACCACCTGTTCGCCGGCCCGGACGGCATGCACGTCTACGGGCCGATCGTCGGGGTCGAGCACGTCCGGACGATCCTGCCACCGGTCGAGCACCACCCGTCCGGTCCGCTGCCGCCCCGTCCGGCCGGGCTGGTCGGCATCCACCGGTCGCCGCGCGCCGGTGACTCGACCGAACTGCGCGACATCAGGGCGTTCCAGCCGGGGGACAGGCTCAAGCGCATCGACTGGCGCGTCACGACCCGCACCGGCACCGTGCACGTCCGCGAACGGCACGCCGAGGCCGACGCGGAGATCGTGCTGGCCCTGGACACCCGCGCGGACGTCGGCCTGGACGTCTCGGACTGGGCCTCTCCCCACTACGGGGCGACGACGCGGCCCGGCGGCAGCCTGGACCGGGCGGTGCGGCAGGCGGCGTCGATGGCCGCGGGCTACCTGCGGCAGGGCGACCGGGTGGCGTTGATGGACCTGTCACGGCCGCAGCTCAACGTGCGTTCCGGCGTCGGGCGGCGGCACCTGATGCGCATCCGCACGCAGCTCGTCGTGTGCGTGCAGGCCGCCGGGTGGTCGTCGCGGGTGGCGTTGCGCAAGCTGCCGCACGGGAGCGTGGTCGTGGTGCTGTCGCCGTTCCTCGACGACGACATCGCGGAGCTGGCCGTGCAGACGCGCAAGCACGGGCACGTCGTGCTGGCGATCAACACGCTGCCGATGCCGTTGGAACCCGACGCGGAGACGCCGTGGGGTGAGGTCGCGGCCGAGATGATCGCCGCGGAGCACCGGCTGCGGCTGCGGCGCATGGCCGAGCACGGGGTGGCGGTGACGCGCGAATGCTGATGCGCCTGGCGATCGTGCTCGCGGCGTTGCCCGTGGCGCTGGTCCTGCACCTGGAGTCCACGTCGATCGCACCGCTGCTGGTCGTCACCGTGCTGACGGCGCTCACCGTGCTGATGCCGGGGAGCGCGGGGGCGGCGTTGCTGATCGGCTACGCCGCGCTGGTGATGGCGTTCGCCGACGGGCACCCGTTGCGGCTCGGAGTACTGATCATGATTCCGGCGCTGCACCTCATTCACGTGACGTCCGCGCTCGCGGCGGTCGTTCCGGCGAAAACGAAGATCGAGCCCGCCGCGCTGAAAGCACCGGCGCGCCGGTTCGCCATTGTCCAAGTGATCACATTCGCCGTCACGGCCTTCGCCGCGTTCGTCCCATCGGGTGCCGGCATCCGGCTCGTGGAGGTGCTCGGACTGGGCGCTCTGACGGTCGTGATCGGGGTCGTCGCGCTGAGGATCTGAATCGACTCTCTCAGGGAGAACGGCTCGAGTTCGACCGGAGGCGCAGGTCAGCCGCGATCGTGTCCCGCATCACCCGGCGACGGTAGTCACAACGGCCCCTTCGGACGCGCGAAAAAGGCGGTCCTGGTGCGACCATATGTGTATGGCTGCTGTGAAGTCGCACCCCACTCGGATCGTCATTGTCGGCGGTGGGTACGTCGGGATGTACACGGCTCTCGGACTGCAGAAGAAACTGCGCTCCGGTGAGGCGTCCGTGACGGTAATCGACCCGCAGCCGCACATGACCTACCAGCCCTTCCTGCCTGAGGCGGCGGCCGGCTCGATCGAGCCGCGCCACGTCGTCGCTCCACTGCGCAAGGTGCTCAAGCGCTGCCACGTCGTCACCGGCCGCGTCACCAAGATCGAGCACGCGCGCAAGATCGTGACCGCCGAGCTGTCGGACGGCCACGTCGAGGAGATCGAGTACGACGTGCTCGTCTCCGCGCTGGGTGCGATCTCACGCACGCTCCCGATCCCCGGCCTGGCCGAGGTCGGCATCGGCATGAAGACGATCGGCGAGGCGATCTACGTCCGCAACCACGTGCTGTCGCGCCTGGACCAGGCAGCGAGCACGAACAACGCGGACCTGCGCAAGAAGCTGCTCAGCTTCGTCGTCATCGGTGGTGGCTTCGCGGGCATCGAGACGCTCGCCGAGCTCGAGGACATGACGCGGTATGCGCTTCGTTACTACGAGGGCATCAAGCCCGAAGAGATGAACTGGGTCCTGGTCGAGGCCGCCGGGCGGATCATGCCCGAGGTGTCCGCCAAGCTCGGCGCGTGGACCGTCGAGGCGCTGGAGAAGCGCGGCATGAAGATCTACCTCGACACCCGCGTGAAGTCGCTCGAGGGCGGTCACGTCATCCTCGACGACGGCACCGAGTTCGACTCGGACACGATCATCTGGACCGCCGGCATGAAGGCGAACCCGGTGCTGCGCAACACGGACCTCCCGCTCGACGAGCGCGGCCGCGTCCGGTGCACCGCCGCCATGCAGGTCCAGGGCCTCGAAGGCGTGTGGGCCGCCGGTGACTGCTCCGCGGTGCCGGACCTCTCGCGCACCGAGGAGGACCCGACGGCGACGTGCGTGCCGAACGCGCAGCACGCCATCCGTCAGTCGAAGCTGCTCGCGAAGAACATCGTCGCGCAGATGCGTGGCCAGCAGCCGAAGGACTACTTCCACAAGTACCTCGGCTCGGTCGCGGGCCTCGGCCTCTACAAGGGCGTCGCCGACGTGTTCGGCCTGCGCTTCAAGGGCCTGCCCGCGTGGTTCATGCACCGCAGCTACCACGTGATGTTCATGCCGACCGTGAACCGCAAGCTCCGCGTGCTGATGGACTGGACGCAGGCGCTGTTCTACGGCCGCGAGATCGTTGCCCTCGGCCAGATCAACGACCCGAAGTCGGACTTCGATCGCGCAGTGCAAAGCTGAGGTTGACTGTCTGTAAGTGACGTCGTGCCCCGGATGATCTCCTCGTTCGGGGCACTCGTCTGACCTCAGGGCGGAACTTGAGCCCCCAATCGGAGTAAGCTCCGAGGGTCGTCTTGACATTGCGTTACGTGTTTCGGAGACTACGGCTGGTGCATCACCTGAATGCGTGATTCGCCATGTGGGGAGAGAGGTGATCCCGATGTCTCTCGAGGAGCTGGCCGCACAGCTTCGTCGCGGTGAGATCGAGGACCCCGCGTTGGCGCAGTACGCCGCAGAGTACGCGCAGGCGGGGCAAGTTTTCCGCAGCAAGAAGGACGATTGAGCAGGTCGGCTGACGGGCGGGTGCCAGGTGCCCCGTCCGAAGCTGCCAGACCGCTTCTGCTGCAGGGTCAGGAATACCTCTTCCGCTCCCCGCCCAAGTGCCTGGACTTCCAGGAACAGGTCCACCGCCTCGGCATGGTCGACGAGGGCGACGGCAACCCACAACCCTGCGTGCTGGTGCTGGCCCGCGCCGCCGACATGGAGATGAACGAACTCTCCATCGCCCTGGCCGAGCGCGGTATCCGGATGGCGAGAATCGACGCCGACCGCTGCGTGGACCTGCCGCTCTCGGTCTACACCGACCAGCCCCTGCTCGAACTGGACCGCTGGCTCCTGCGCCCCCTGCTGGTCTGGCGCCGCCACTTCGAACTCTCCGCGGTCCCAGTAGAACCAGGAACCCTCGCCGGCGCCTACGCCGTCGACCAATGGGCCTCAGTGGCCAACTGGCTGTCCTCACGCTCCGACTGGGCTCACGTCAACCCATCGCGCTTCTCGACGCACCTGGACCGCCTGACGCAGCTTTCCGACGCGTCAGCCTTCGGCCTACGTGTGCCGCGCACGGCCGTAACAACCCGCCCAGGCCGCACACGCCCCGGCGGCGGCGCCTGCATCGTCAAAACGGCGGGCAGACACCTCCTGGAACCACGCCCAGGCGTACAACACGGCCTGTTCCCGCGCCCGCTGGAAACCTCCCGCGCCTCCGACGCCCCAGAGCCGGCCCCAGTGATCGTCCAGGAGTACGTGCCGTCCGAGACGGAGCTCCGCGTGTTCGTCGTGGGCGAGCAGTGCCTGGCCTACCAGGTCGACAAGCTGGACCCGGCCCAACTCTGGGTGGATCCCGACGCAGTCCGCGTCACGCGCACCACGGTCCCCGCGTCCCTCTCGGACAAACTCCTGGCGCTCGCCCGGCACTGGCGCGTCCAGGTGGCGGCGTTCGACCTGCTCGTGACCGGTGGTGACCACGTGTTCCTGGAGATCAACGTCAACTGCGACTGGCGCTGGTTCGAGCACAGGGCAGGCGACAACAACGTCTCCACGGCCGTGCACGACTGGGTGGCGCTGCGCTTCAAGGAGCTGCTCGGCGCAGGGAGGGCACGCTGATGTTCGCGACCGTTCGACGCTTAGCCGGATGCTCGCTCTAGTCCAATTCGCTGGGCCGCTCGGGCGAGAAACCACCATCCGCTCACACAAGCGGACGATCAAGGCCTAGGCTCACCGCGCCCCCGTAGCCCAATCGGTAGAGGCAGGTCCCTTAAAAGGATCACAGTACGGGTTCGAATCCCGTCGGGGGCACCATCGTTCACCTCATACGGACCATCGCCTGAGCAGGCGAGACCCGGCTAGGCGATGATCTTGTAACGCGCGGTGATGCCCGAGTTCGGTGAGTGCCGAAGTGATGCCGAAGTCCCCGGTGCGTCGCCGACGCCGCTTGTGTTCGTGATCACAGCTGTAGCGGAATGCCGAAAGCGATCGACGTACGGCATGTGCGACTGCGCCTTGTCGCGTAACGCTTGGAGGGGCTCTATGCGATCTTGAGGTCACTGACCGTGCCAACAGTCGGCCTCTCGCCGGCGTGAGGGTGGTGGCCCGCTCCCCATGCGTGAGCTTCTCCGTGACGTCCTGTTGCTGCAGCCCGCGTGGCACTCCAAGAACACGCCCGAGATGGAGAAACGTGGCCGGCTGGTTCGGCGCGACGTGGCGAACTGGCTGCGGGCGCAGTTGCCCGCCATCGAGCGGGCGGTGCCGGACGAGATCGACGACTGGGCCGCCGAGGGCAGTGACGGCGCGGGCCTCAAGTCTGAGATTCCTTGGGCTCGCGTGCACTCGGCCAGCCTGTCGCCGTCCGCGACGTTGGGCTGGTACGTCGTCTACCTGTTCGGGGCTCGGGGCGACCGGGTCTACCTGTCGTTGATGCAGGGGGCGACCCTGTGGCGGAACGGGGAGTTCCAGCCGCGGCCTCGCCAGGACCTCTGGCAGCGCTCGGGGTGGGCGCGGGCCGCGTTGGCGGCGAGTTTGCTGGTGCGTCCGGACTTGGTCGAGAAGATCGAGCTTGGGGCGCGCAAGTCGAATCTGGGCCGCGCGTACGAGGACGGGAACGTCGTGGCGTTCGAGTACTCGTTGGAGGAGCTGCCTTCTGACGAGGTGCTCGCCGCCGATCTGGTCTTCCTCTGCTCCGTCCTCAGCGAGTTGTACGAGCTCGCTGTCGTCGATCTTCCTCCTGGCGACCCCGCCCCCGAGATCGTCGACGCGGAGGTCGAGGCTGAACGGTCAGCGGGAAAGGCTCGGCGGGGGCAGGGGCTTCGGCTCGACGCCGCGGAGCGGATCGCGATCGAACGGCGCGCCGTCGACCTGGCCTCGCAGTACCTCGAAGCGGAGGGGTTCTCGGTCAAGGACGTCGGTGCCACCAAGTCCTACGACCTCGATGCCCGGCGCGGCGAGGAGCACCTCTACGTCGAGGTCAAGGGCACCACGACGAAGTGGACGGACGCCTCCGAGATCATCCTGACCAAGAACGAGGTCGACCTCCACCGGGACAGGTACCCGAACAACATGCTGGTGATCGTCAGCCACATCGTGCTCGACCACTCGGTCACGCCGCCGACGGCTTCAGGTGGTGCGCTGCGGGTCATACATCCGTGGCAGGTCAAGGTGCCCAACCTGACGCCGGTGTCGTACCGGTATCTCGTCGGGGAGTGACGGCCGGGCTACCAGGTCGGGCGGGCCGTCACGCCTCCGTCGACCACGAGGTTGTGCCCGGTGATCCACGAGGCCAGGTCCGAAGCAAGGAACACGCAGGCGTTGCCGACGTCCTCCGGCGTGCCCAACCGCCCCAACGGCGCGGCGGCCTGCCACCGCGCGACACCCTCGGGCCACTGCTGCCCAATGCCCGGACGCGCGATCAGCCCGGGAGAGACCGTGTTCACGCGGATGCCGCGCGGCCCGTACTCCAACGCGGCTGCGCGGGCGTGCATGATCAGAGCTGCCTTCGAGGCGGCGTAATGGGCGTGGCCCGGTGCCGGGTGGGTGCCCTCGATCGACGCGATGTGTGTGACCGAACCACCAACAGGCAGATACGCCACGGCAGCCTGGGTCACGGCGAACGGTCCGGTCAGGTTGATGTCCACAACGGACCGCCACTGCTCGGTCGTCATGTCGGGCAACGGTTCCACGGGCTGCACGCCGGCGTTGTTGACGACCGCGTCCAGGCGGCCGTGCTGCTCGAAGGCCTGGAGAACCACGCGCTCGGCTGATGTGCGCAGATCGCCGTCGTCCAGCCCGCGGTGGTGGACCACCGTGGCGCCTGCGGCCGTGAACCGCTGCGTGATCCCGGCGCCGATCGTGCCGGAAGTGCCGGTGACGAGGACGACCTTGCCGTTGAGATCGATCACGAGACGATGCCCTCCACGCGTGCGGCCAGCCAGTCGACGATCTCACCCCGGCCGGCGGCGAAAGCGTTCGTGCCGATCGAACGGAACTCCCCGCCCGCCTCACGTACGAGTACCGCGCCGGCGGCCGTGTCCCAGGGGAACACGCCGATGTTCGCCGCGGCATCCGCGCGGCCGGCCGCCACCCAGGCGAGCGACAGGGCCGTCGAGTAGACGCGGCGGACGTCGGCCAGAGCCAGCAGGTCGGTCAGCAACTCCATCTCGCCGGTGTACGGGCTGCCGGGCAGCGGGATGTCGGTCAGTACCAACGGTCGTGGGCTCACGCCCGGAGTGATCACCAGGCCGGACGACTGAACGGCAAAAGGTACGCCGACGGCTGCCGTGAAGAGTTCGTCGCGGAACGGGTCGAGCACGCAACCGGCGACCAGCGTGCCGTCGACCGCCGCCGCGACCGAAATGCACGACAGGGGCAGGCCGCGCACGAAGTTCCGCGTGCCGTCGATCGGGTCGACGTACCAGGTCACGGAAGCGGTGGCGGAACCCAGTTCCTCGCCGACCACCGCCGAGCCGGGCGCGCCCGCGACCAGGACGGACCGCAGGAACGCCTCGACCTCGACGTCAGCGGAGCTGACCTGGTCGAACGTGCCCTTCGAAGACACGTCGACGTGGATGTCGCGCAGCAGACCGGCGGCGTCCACGCAGGACTGCGCGGCCAGCGAGAGGAGATCGGGAGGAGTCACGACGCCCATTGTGATCGGTCACAAACACGACCGGATGACTCTGGGCAACGTCCTACCCGCACAAGTGACCTGAGCCACCACGATGAGCTGACCTGACAACGACGTTGGAGGATCGGGATGCGAATCGTGGCCGGGTTGGCTGTCGCGGCGATGTTGGTCGCCGGAACAAGCACCGCACAGGCGGACACGCTCGAGTACGTGGCGTTGGGTGACTCGGCGGCGGCCGGGCCGCTGATTCCGAACCAGGACCCGGCGCTGTGGTGCCTGCGCAGCAGCAACAACAACTATCCGCAGATCGCCGCGAAGATCCTCAACGCGAAGCTCACCGACGTCACGTGCTCCGGGGCGAAGACGGACGACTTCGCCGGGCGGCAGTTCGGGTTCGTGGCGCCGCAGTACGACGCGCTGAAGTCCACCACGGACCTGGTGTCGATCACGATCGGCGGCAACGACGTGGGGCTCGTGCAGACCGCGCTGAGCTGCATCAACCTGCTGCCGGAGCCCGTCGGACTGTCGTGCAAGGCACGGCTCACCGCGGGTGGTGACCAGGTCGCCGCGGCCATCGGCGAGTGGGCGCCCGAGTTCGGGGCCGCCCTCGACGAGGTCAAGCGCCGGGCGCCGCACGCGAAGATCCTCGTCACCGGCTACGGCACCTACATCCGGCCCGGTGGCTGCTACCCGGTCCAGCCGATCTGGGCGCGCGACGCCGACTACCTGCAGGGCTCGGTCGACCTGCTCAGTGCCACGGCCAAGGCGGAGGCCGAGAAGCGTGGTGCTACCTACGTTGATCTCGCGGCCGTCAGCGTCGGGCACGACACCTGCGCCAAGCCCGCCGACCGGTATCTGGAGGGGCTGATCCCGACGACGATCGCGGCGCCACTGCACCCCAACGCGGCGGGCATGGCGGCGTTCGGGGCTACGGTCGCGCGCGCCGCGCGGCCAGGGCAGCTGTCAGCAGCGTGACGTGCTCGATCCGGGTTGGGTCGAGCCCGGTCAGTTCCGCTACGCGCCGCAGCCGGTAGTCCACGGTGTTCGGGTGCACGTGCAGTTCCGAGGCGGCCGGTCTGCGCGAACCACGTCGCAGGTAGACCTCCAGCGTCTGCACCAGTTCGTCGGTCAGCGGCGCGACGATGGCCGCCAACGGCTCCAAGGCGGCGCTCGGCCGGGAAAGCTGGTATTCCAGCAGGACGTCGGTGAGCCGGTACAGGCCCGGTCCTGATCCGCGCGCCACGAGAAGCACCTCGCGCGCCAGTACAGCGGCGGCCGCGACCCCGGAGGGAGGGGCCGCGACCGCCGCCACCGTCAACGGCACCCCGGACGCCCGCGCCGCGTCCGCCACGATCCGTTCCAGCGGCAGGTCCTCGCCGGGCAGCAACGCGAGGCCGCCGTCGGGCGTGAGCGACGACAGCACCGGCTCCCGGCTGTGCCGCTCCAGTTCGGTCCGCAGCCGGCGTAGCTTGCGCCGGGACGCGACCGCCGCGTCCACGCCGGCCAGCAGCTCGTCGGGATGCGGAGGCACGTCCAGGGCGAGCACCACGAAAGGTCCTGGCGCCTCGGCGGTTCCCGCCAGCAGGCCGGTCAGCAACGTGGCGCGCGCGGAGCGTTCGTCGTCGAACATCGTCTGGCGCTCGTCGAGGTAACCGGCGCTCACCACGGGTGTCACGAGCTGCAGGTACCGCAGCGCCAACGCGTTCAGCGCGAGCACGTCCGCGATCTCCTCGGGACGCGCCTCGGGCACCAGCCTCTCCCACACGACCTGGACGCCCACGTGGTAGGCCGTGAGCACCACGTCGATCGGCACGCCCTCCTCGGCCCGCCGCGCCGCCGACTCGCGCAGGAACCGCAGCTCGTCGGCGGTGGGCAGCTCACCGGTGGCCAGCACGGCCGCGAAGGCGCGCAGGGCGTGCTCGGTGACGCGGTAGATGTCGCCGGCGAGCTCTTCCGCGGGCAGCTGGGCGTACGCGGGCACGCGCTCCACCAGCGACGCGATCACCTGCCGCACGAACGACGGCATCTCGGTGACGAGCCGTGCCGCCAGCGGCCGGCCGCCGATGATGAAGGACATCCGGTGATTGTGGCCGATCTACAGCTCGATCACCGTGCCGTCCAACGGCACCTCGACCCCGGCCTCGCGCAACTTGGCCGACTCCGGCGACGACGGGTCTAGCACGGGGTTGGTGTTGTTGAGGTGCGTGTAGATCCGCCGCACCCCCGGAAACCGCCGCAGCTCGGGCAGGCTCGCCGTGATCGGCAGGTGGCCCATCGCGGCCTGTCCGGACGAGCTGCCGGTCGCCGAACCCATCTCCGAGGCCGCGTAGAAGGTGCCGTCGAGCAGCAGGCAGTCGGCCCCGGCCACCACCTCGTCGAAGCCGGCGGGCCACGACGCCAGGCAGGGCGCGTAGACCAGTACGCCACCGGAAACGGGATCCTCGAAGCGGTAGGCGACCACCCAAGGGCCGTCCATAGTGGACGAACGGGCGTACTTCGGCCGCTTGCCGCTGATCGGGATCGCCGAGACTCGCAGGCCACCCAGGTCGAAAGGCTGGTCGACCTGACGCCACGCCACCGGTGCGTAGCCGTCGATCACGGTGCGCAGGTCGAACTGGTCCTTCAACGCGTGCAGGACCGAGCCCGGCGCCCACACCGTCAGGCCCGCGCCGCCCCGCAACGTCAGAAGCCCCAGCGTGTGGTCGAGCTCGGCGTCCGTGAACAGAGCACCGCGCAACGGGGTCTCGCGGGCTCCAGGGCCAGGGTTCAACAACGAACACGAGGCGATCTGCGTCCGGATGTCCGAGGAGGCGTTGACCAGCCACCAATCGGTGCCGTTGCCGCTGATCGCCAGGCAGTCCTGGGACCGCGAGGGCAACTCGCCGGAACGAGCGCGCACGCACAGGGGGCACGCGCAGTTCCACTGCGGGAAGCCGCCGCCTGCCGTGGTGCCGAGCAGGACCGCCTTCACCGCATCTTCCTCATCGCCATCGCGGGTACCTCGGACGGCGCCATCTCGGTCTCCAGGATCAAGTCCACAGTGGACCGCGCGGGCGACAGGGAACAGACGGGATCGGTCGCGGCGGCGTCGCCCGTCAGCTGGAACGCCTGGCAGCGGCACCCGCCGAAGTCGATCTCCTTGCGCGGGCACGAGCGGCACGGGTCCTGCATCCACTCGAAGCCGCGGAAGGCGTTGAACGACGGCGAGTGGTGCCAGATCTCGTGCAACGAGGAGTCGCGCACGTTCTCGATCTCCAGCGACGAGATCACCGTGGCGGCGGGGCAGGGGAGCACGTCGCCGTTCGGTGCCACCGTCAGCTGCCGTGCGCCCCACCCGTACATGCAGGGTTTGGGGTGGGCCTCGTGGTAGTCCGCGATGACGTAGACGATCTCCATCCGGCCGCGCAGACGGTCCTGTGCCGCGGCCACGATCGGGTCGGCGACCGCGAGCTGGGCACGGGTCGGCAGCAGCACCGCGCGGTTGCGCAGCGCCCAGCCGTAGTACTGGGTGTTGGCGAGCTCCAGGCGCTCGGCACCCATCTGCTCCGCCATCGCGATGATGCCGGCGATGTTGTCGAGGTTCTGCCGGTGCAGCACGGTGTTGACCGTCAGCGGCAAGCCCTCGTCGAGCACAAAAGCAGCAGCCTCCACCTTCCGGTCGAACGCCTTGATGCCCGCGATCCTGTCGTTTCCGGCACGAGTCGCGTCCTGCAGGGAAAGCTGCACGTGGTCGACACCCACGGAGGCCAGCGAACGCATCCGGTCGCGCGAGAGACCGACCCCCGACGTGACCAGGTTGACGTAGCAGCCGAGGCTGTTCGCGTGCGCCACGAGCTCGGGCAGATCGGGCCGCCGCAACGGTTCGCCGCCGGACAGGTGGATCTGCAACGCACCCAGGGCGCGGGCCTGGTCGAACACGCGCCGCCAGTCCTCGGTCGACAGCTCGGCGTCGCGGCGGACCAGCTCCAGCGGGTTCGAGCAGTAGCCGCACTGCAACGGGCACCGGTGCGTCAGCTCGGCCAGCAGGCCGAAAGGCGCCTCAGCCATCGACATCCACCACCCTTCGTTCGACCATGCGGGCTACCAGCGAAGCGATGTCCCCGGGCTCGACGCCGTCGTACTCGTCGGCCAGCACCACGGCGATGTCGCCGACGGATCGAACGCCGTCACAAAGCGCCACAACGGAAGCCGCGGTCTCGTTCAGCACCAGCACACCTTCGGGGAACAGCACCACGTGCGCGGAACGGATCTGGTCGTAGGTGCACTTCACACCGCGCCGGATCCGCGGCACGGTGTCCAGCGCGACGGCCGGTGTCACGGCCTGCCCTTGCCGGAGTAGTAGTCGACGGCGTCGAGCACGGCCCGCAGCACGTCGCACTTGAACGACAGCGCGGCCACCGCAGCCAGCTGCTGCTCGCGGGTGACCGAATGCTCGACCACGATGTCCAAAGTGGCCTGTCCTTCACCGGCGACCGCCTGGATCCGGTCGGTGAAGTAGGCGAAGCCTTCCTCGGCGATCCACGGGTACTGCTCCCGCAACGCCGCCAAACGCTTGCGCATCAACGCACCCGAGAACATCTCGGTGAGACCGGAAGCGATCCCGATCACCCACGGTTGGGTGCGCGCGAAGTTCACGTAGGCGTCGACGGCGAAGCGCGTGCCGGGCAGTACGTGACGTTCGTCGAGCACCTCCTCCCGCGTCAGCCCGACGGCCTCCGCGAGGCGGATCCAGTTCTCCGCGCCGCCCTCGCCCGGCCGGGTGCCGTCGTGCCAGACGATCCGCTCCCGCCACTGGCGCCGAATTTCCGGCGACGGGCAGTTGGAGAGGATCGCGGCGTCCTTCTGCGCGATGCAACGCTGGTAGTACCAGCGGTTCGCGGCCCACGCCTGCAGCTCGTGCTTGCTCAACCGGCCGGCGTGCATGCGCAGGTGGAACGGGTGGCTGTCCCAGTACCGGGGTGCGAGGGCGCGCAGCTCGGCGACGAACTCCGCGGGGGCGACGGCAGACATGGGCGAGAACTCCTCCGGGAACGCGCGGGGCCGGGGTTCCGGGCAGGCTGCCAGGAACCCCGGCGCAATGCCTGACGTCAGCTGCGGGCCGCGTAGGCGGTGACCTCCATCGGCGTCTCGAAGTCGCGGAAGTCGGGCTTGACCCACTCGCGCCTGACCTCGGGCAGCTTCGTCTCGGCGGTGGTGACGGCAACGTTCATGGCGCAACTCCTCGGGTGTCCGGCCCGCATGCCCGAGTGGGCCTGCAAGCGCTTTCCGTTGGGGGCGCGGCGGCGTCCCAACGGTAGGTGGTCAGGGCATCCACGGTCTAGACCGTACAGAAAGTGACCTGAAGTCATCGGAGCGATGCCGTCCCGTTTCACTCGCCCGGCGGCTGGGAATACCGGGACCTCCGACGACTGTTGCGGGTGCGTGCGATCTGTGATTGCGTAAACACGCCCTGCAAGGCCGCCGCCGCAGACCCTCACGAGCGGACCCGAAGGAGAGCACACATGCGTGCTCGTCGTATCGCAGCAGCGGCAGCCTGCACTGCCATGGCCGCGACCCTCTGCGCGATGCCCGTATCGGCACAGGACGATCCCTCAGTCCTCGCCGAACGGACACTCGCCACGAAGCTGGACATCCCGTGGGACATCGAGTTCCTGCCGGACGGCAGCGGCATCTTCACCGAGCGGGACACCAGGAAGATCAAGAAGATCAAGGGCACCACCGTCACCGAGCTGGACACGGTGGAACAGGCCCAGACGACCGGCGGTGAGGGCGGACTGCTCGGCCTCGCCGTGTCGAAGAGCTTCGCGACCGACAACTCGGTCTTCATCTACTACTCGACGGCGAGCGACAACCGCGTCGCCAAGCTCCAGCTCGGTGGCACACCGCAGCCGATCGTCACCGGGATCCCCAAGAACCGCTACCACAACGGCGGCGGGCTCGAGTGGGGTCCGGACGGCTTCCTGTGGGCCACCACGGGTGACGGCCAGAACACCGGCACCGCACAGAACTGGAACTCGCTGGGCGGCAAGGTCCTGCGCTTCGACGCGACGGGCAAGCCCGCTGCCGGCAACCCTCGCGCCGGCAGCGTCGTCTACTCGATCGGTCACCGCAACGTCCAGGGCATCACGTGGATCGGCAACACCGCGTACGCCACCGAGTTCGGCAACAACAGGACCGACGAGATCAACCGGATCGAGGCCGGCAAGAACTACGGCTGGCCGACGTGTGAAGGCAACTGCAACACCCCGGGCATGACCAACCCGGTCAAGACGTGGTCCACCAGCCAGGCCGGTCCGACCGGCATCGCCTTCTACAAGAACGCCCTGTACGTCGGCGCCGTCACCGGCAGGCGCGTGTGGAAGATCCCGGTGAGCGGCACCACGCTCGGCACCCCGCAGGCGGTGTTCACGAGCTACGGCCGCGTGCGCGCGGTGGCTCCGGCGCCGGACGGCACGCTGTGGCTGGGCACGTCGAACCAGGACGCCAACGGCTCACCGGGCGCGAACGACGACCGGATCATCTCCACCGACGGCTAGTTGCGGGCAGCGGGCATCCGGCGGAGCTGGTCCAGCACCGCCGGATCCTGCAGCTGCATCCACTGGATCACCTCGGTGTAGGTGGCGCACACCGTCTCCGGCTTGTCGCACACGAACTCCATGAACTGCTCCATCGCCGTCGAGAACGCGTTGCCGTTCCACTCGTTGAAGTGGTTGCCGACGACGATCGGCGCGCGGTTGCCGTTCAACGCGGCCTGGTGCACCGACTTGTAGGTGTCGAGGACGATCTGGGCGAAGTCCGCGGCGCGCGAGGGTTCGTCCTTCGCCTGGTTGAGCGAGTACCAGAGGTTGAAGTCCATCATGACGACCTGCTTGCCCAGCGCGGGAACGCGCACCTCGGGCATCGGGAACTCGTACAGTCCGTTCTGGACGGTCGGCCACTGCACGCCGAGCGCGACCTTGCTGGTGTCGTAGACGAGCCCGTTCGCGGCCATCGCCGGGAAAGCCTGGTCCCAGTCGCCTTCCAGGCACGGCGTCCGTCCACCCCGGACGGCGTCGGCGGGCAGGTTGAGTCCGGCGGCGCGCGCCTTGTCGACGATCTGCTTGAACTGGGCGAGTTCGGCGTTCCAGGCCGCGGTGTCCCACTTGTCGACCGAGGGCTGGCTGCCGCTGGTGCAGAAGTGGCCGTTGTAGTGCGTGCCGATCTCGTGGCCGTCGGCGATCACCTGGTTCAGGTAACCGATCCGGGTCGCGACGTCCTGCCGGGTGCCGCCGAACGAGATGTCGGACAGGCCGCGTTTGAGGCCCGCCGGCGGCTGGTACTGGTTCTTGTCCGGGTCCGCCAGCATGTAGACGCCGGACAGCAGACCCGTCACGTGCGCGTTCTTGGCCTTCGCGATCGGCAGGACCTTGTCCCAGTGCTGCTTCGACACCGCGCCGTCGAACGAGAAGAGCACGAACTGCGGCGGCTTCTCACCCGGCGTCAGCTTGTGCATCCACGGCTGCTTCTGGACCTGCTCGGGTGTGGGCGCCGGGACCGCCGGCGTCGGACCCGCGTCCTTGGGAGCGGGCAGCCGCGGTGCCATCGGCAACGGGCCGGTGTCCGCCTGGTTCGCCGGGCCCTCGTGCGACCCCAGCGTCATCACCAGTGCCAGAACCAGTCCCAGAGCAAGGCCCGTGGTCAACCATCCCCACCGTTTCACACCTTAGGAGACGACTGGTTACCCGAACGGGTTGCGCGAAGTGCGCGATTGGTCACTGAACGGGTTCGGCGATGACCACTCGGTTCGCCTCGTACCCCTGCTGACCGCCGACCCACGTGCCGCCACAGGTGACCAGCACCAGCCGGTGCGGCCCGCGAGGGCCGAAGAACTCGACGGCGCGTGCCGGGAGCTCCTCCTTCCGGATGGTCTCGATCTGCCTGATGCGGAACCTGAACTCCTTGCCCGCGCTGTCGGCGATCACGACCTCACGGCCGTTCTGCGCCTGCCACAGCTCCGCGAACGGGCCCTTCGCGCCCTTCCAGTCGACGTGCCCGGCCAGCACCGTCGCACCCTCGGCGCCCGCGAGCTCGGTGCCCCACCAGGTCGCCTCGCCGATGCCGTCGGGCACCGGCAGCACGCCGTCCTTGACCTCCCTGCGCACCAGCGTCGCCGAACCGCCCGCGGGCAGCCGGACCGAGCCCGGACCGGCCTTGGGCGGCGCGGGCTGTTGCTGGGTGGGGTCGGCGGGCCTGGCGTTGGCCGTGTTCGCGCCGCCGATCAACCCGGTGAGGTCGGGACCGCGGCCGGTGCTCAGGCTGTCCGCGACCGGCCCCGGTCCCACCACCGGGATCTCGTCCGCGACCGCGCGTCCGGGGAGGACCACGGTCTCGGACGTGGTGACCAGCACGCTGGCGGCGGCCACACCCGCCACCAGCACACCGGTCAGAAAAGCCTTGGGACTCACTGCCTGCGCCACACCAGGAAGCCTGCCAGCGCCGCGCCGAGCAGCACCAGGCCACCCGCCGCCAGCATCAGTCCGGGACGCAGCTCCATGTCGAACGAGGCGGTGGCGACCGGCGTCTGGCCGTCCGCGCCGGCGGGGATCGTGCTCGGCACGACCGGTTTGTTCGGCTTGTTCACCAGTTCGAGCGCGAGCGTCTGACCCGCCGCGAGCGTGCCGCACGCGGACGGCGGCGCCTTCGGGTCGAAGAACTCCTCATAGCCCTTGGGAGCGGTCACCTCGACGAGGCAGATCTCCTGCGGCGTGCGCAGGTCCGGCACCTCGACCGTGCCGTCGGGACCGGTCTGCAGCACCAGCGGCTTGCCGTCCGTGCCGACCAGGTCGGTGTCGTCCTGCTTCTTCGCCGCCGTCGTCTGGTCCTTGGCGGTGACGCGCAGCGCGACGCCCGGGATGGCCTTCTTCGTCTCGGAGTCGATCTTCGTGATCCTCACGGCTCCGGGAGCGGTCCTGGCCTGGCCGTTCGCGGCGGCGTTCAGCTTCTTCTCGCCGCCGGTGGTGACCATGCGCTGCATGTTCGCCGTCTGGATCGGGAAGTGCACGACGGGCCGGTCGGCGGGGGAGTCCGCGACGGCCGCGATCGACGGCTTCGGACCGGTCGCGACGATCTTCACGGTCGCCGGCTGGCCGTCGGCACCCGTGGTGGCCGTGCCGCTGGTCTTGCCGTCCGGCAGCGTGGCGTCGGTCAGGGTGAAGGTGATGGGCGCGTTCGTGACGCCCTTGTCGTTGGCCTTGACCAGCGCGAGCGTCCAGGTCGACTCGGCGCCGATGATCAGCGGTTCCTTCGGCGCGGTGGCGCTGAGCGTCCACGGACCGCGGTTGGCCTCGGCGTCGGCCTTCAGGCGCGCGACCGCGTCCATGACCGGCGGAGCGAGCCGCGCGGCGTAGAAGGGCGCGTCGTAGGCGAGGAACTTCGGGTCGGTCGTGTCGAGCCGCACGTCGCCGTCGGGCACCGACGTCCAGCTGTGCAGCAGGTGCGCGAGTGCGGCGGCCTCCTCCGGCGACTTGGTCGTGGAGTAGCGCAGCAGCAGGTAGGAGATGTTCGCCGCGATGCCGGCGTCGAGCTTCTTGCCGGCCTTGGTCAGCAGCTCGTCACCCTCGCGGTAGCCGACACCGCTGTCCGGCGCGGGCAGCGCGTACTGCACGCACCACACCTGCCGGTCCTGCCAGATGTATGACCCGTGCCACTCGCTACCCGGTGTGGCGTTGGGCTGGAGCCCTGACGCGTTGTGGCCGATGCCCTTGACGCCTTCAGCTGTCGCCGTCGCGGGAACGGTCAGGAGCGCGAGCCCCGAAACCATCGCCACGGCGGCCAGACGTTTCCAGCCCATTATGGATCTTGATCCCCTCTGACCTGCGGAATGTCCCGCGTGCGAGCTTGTCGGTCCCCCACACCGGGGACAACCGCCACGAGGGGGAAGTCTCTCGCTACTCTGGGTGTGAACGTGATCGGAATGTGACGGGGCTTACTCACTTCGGGTGGGACACGCCGCGACACGCCGTAGTCGTATAACGCTCTGGAGTTGGCGCAGTATTTGCACACGTGTGATCGTCGTCGGGGGTAAAGTCGCCTTTACCGATGGGGAACATGGCACCGAGCGTGCTCGTTGAACCCAGTGACGGCGTAAAGCAACGCCACAGGAGGATCAGGTGCGCTCGAGCAGCAACCCGGCCTTCCGTAACCTGCCGACCGGCGGCGGGTACGGAGGCTACGCAGGCTTCGGCCAGCCAGAGCAGGCTGGCTACCAGCAGGCCCCGCCGCCGCTGACCAGCGAGCGGCCGATGACGATCGACGACGTCGTCACCAAGACCGGCGTCACGCTCGCCGTGGTGGCAGCGACCGCGGTCGTCACCTACCTCATGCAGGCGTGGTTCCTGCTGTTCCCGGCCGCGATCATCGGCCTCGTGCTCGCGCTTGTCATCATGTTCAAGCGCATGCCGAGCCCGCCGCTCGTCATCGCCTACGCCGCCGTCGAAGGTGTCTTCCTCGGCGCGTTCAGCGGGATCATCGGCAACATGGTCGACCGCATGACCGGTAACCCGGGTCAGGGCGTCGTGATGATCGGCCAGGCCATCATCGGCACGCTCGGCGTGTTCTTCGGCATGCTCGTCGTCTACAAGACGGGCGCGATCCGCGTCACGCCCAAGTTCACCAAGTGGATCACCGGCGCGCTCATCGGCGTCGGCGTCCTCATGCTCTTCAACCTGATCATGAGCTTCTTCACGACCGGCGGCCTCGGCATCCGCTCGGGCGGCACGCTCGCGATCATCTTCAGCCTCGTCTGCATCGGCCTCGCGGCGTTCAGCTTCCTGATCGACTTCGACGCCGCCGACCAGGCGATCCGCGCCGGCGTGCCGGCCAAGTTCGCGTGGCAGATCGCGTTCGGTCTCACGGTCACCCTGGTGTGGCTGTACACCGAGATCCTGCGCCTGCTGTCGTACTTCAACTCGGACTGACGTCCGGGTGTGCTGGAGGGGCGTTCCGCTGCGGCGGGGCGCCCCTTCGGCGTTGCGGGGAAGTTCGGAGAACTCAACTTCAGGGGGAATGCGTGGACTCCGCATACCGGCTCGTCATGCAACCGCCGTCAGTCGACGACTACCTGCGCCTGCGCAAGGAATCCGGGCTGAGCGCGCGCACCAGGGAAGAAGCCGAGAACGGCATCAACGGCGCATGGGCCGCCGCCAGTGTCATTCACGTGGAATCAGGTGAAACCGCAGGCATGGGCCGCGTGCTCGGTGACGGCGGTTGGTACTTCGTCATCATCGACATGGCGGTGCTGCCGCGGCATCAACGCAAAGGCATCGGCGACGCGATCATGACCGCGCTGCTGGAGAGGATCCGTGAATCCTCTCCAGGCGCTCAGGTCAGTCTGCTCGCCGATCCGCCCGGCCGTCGTCTCTACGCACGACATGGCTTCGTGGAGAGCGCACCGAGCTCGATCGGGATGTGGCGGCGCTAAGCCCGCCAGCGCACGTCCGGCAGTTCGGTGCCCACCTTGATCAGGCAGTCCATGCAGAGGGCGCCCGCCTGCGCGCGCGACACCCGTTCGTCGGGCACCGAATGTTCGCAGACAGCCTCATAAAAGCTGCGCGAACCGTTGGCTTGATCGAGAGGGAAAGCATGACATTGCAGGTCGTATTCGCTTTGCCACCACACGTAGGGCATGTCCGACCCCTCCTTGCTCGTGAGTGGGGACGGACTTCCCCTCGCCTGATGACGCCATTGCGCGACGATTCATCTCATCGGCAGAAAGGGGGCATGCAAGTAGCTCCGTTCGGGTGATACGGAGCCACTTGCAAGCTTCAATTTGCAGATCTTGAGCGAAAGCTCAGCTCAGGCGCTCGATGACCATCGCCATGCCCTGGCCGCCGCCCACGCACATCGTTTCCAGACCGAACTGCTTGTCGTGGAACTGCAGCGAATTGATCAAGGTCGTGGTGATGCGCGCGCCCGTCATGCCGAACGGGTGGCCGACCGCGATGGCGCCGCCGTTCACGTTCAGCCGGTCGAGGTCGATGCCGAGGTCCTGGTAGGACGGGATGACCTGGGCGGCGAACGCCTCGTTGATCTCCACGAGGTCGATGTCGGAGACCGACAGGCCCGCCAGCGCCAGCGCGCGCTTCGAGGCCTCGACCGGGCCGAGGCCCATGATCTCGGGGGACAGGCCGGAGACGCCGGTCGACACGATCCGGGCCAGCGGCGTGATGCCGAGTTCGCGGGCCTTGGTGTCGGACATGACCACCAGCGCCGCGGCGCCGTCGTTCAACGCGCAGCAGTTGCCGGCGTTGATGCGGCCGTCGGGGCGGAAGACGGGCTTGAGCTGGGACACGGCCTCGTAGGTGACGCCGGCGCGCGGGCCGTCGTCGGACGAGACCACGGTGCCGTCGGGCAGCGTGACCGGCGTGATCTCGCGGGCCCAGAAGCCGTCGGCGATGGCCTTTTCGGCGAGGTTCTGCGAGCGGACGCCGAACTCGTCCATCTCCTGGCGCGAGATGCCCTTGAGTAGAGCCAGGTTCTCGGCGGTCTGGCCCATCGGGACGTAGACGTCCGGCACGACGTCGAGCGAACGCGGGTCCACCCACTCCGCAGCGCCGGTCTGGGCGACGGAGGCGGTGCGCGCCTCGGCCTCGCCGAACAGCGGGTTGTGCGTGTCCGGCCACGAGTCGGAGCTGCCCTTGGCGAACCGCGACACGGTCTCGACGCCGGCGCTGATGAACACGTCGCCCTCGCCCGCCTTGATGGCGTGCAGGGCCATGCGCGTCGTCTGGAGGGAGGAAGCGCAGTAACGGGTCACCGTCGTGCCGGGCAGGTTGTCGTAGCCCAGGAGCACGGAGACGATGCGCGCCATGTTGAAGCCCTGCTCGCCGCCGGGCAGGCCGCAGCCGAGCATCAGGTCGTCGATCTGCGCGGGGTCGAGCTGCGGCACCTTGTCCAGTGCCGCGCGAATCATCCGCGCCACCAGGTCGTCGGGCCGAACGTCCTTCAGCGAGCCCTTGCCCGCACGGCCGATGGGGGAGCGGGCGGCGGAGACGATCACGGCCTCAGGCATCACGAAACTCCTCGTTGAGAGTCAAGGTTGCCGCCGAGCCTAGTTAACGCCCGCTCACCCCGGCCAGCGCGAGTGACGAGAATTCCGAAACTCAAGCGTGCCGCTTCTGCAGCCACGCCGGCACGCGGGACGGCCGCACCGCCAGCGCCGCCGCGGACGGCAGCCGTACGACGGGCGCGACCCAGCCTGGCCACAGCCCCGCCACCTGGCACAACGGCGCCAGCAGCACGCCGGCCGCGGCCTCGTAACCGATCGCGCTGGGGTGGAAGCGGTCCGAGCTGAACATGTCGGCGTGCCGCGCCATGAACTCCGGCGCGAGGAGGTTCCCGAGCGACACCGGCACGCCGCCCGCCCGTCGCACCGCGGCGGTCTGCGCGGCCGCGAGACGCAGGCTGTACCGGCGCCCGACCATCCGCAACGGCTGGGGGATCGGCCGCACGATCCCGAGGTCGGGGCATGTGCCGACGACGACGCCGCAGCCGACCGCGCGCAGCCTGCCCACCTGCTCCGCCAGTAACCGGGCCGACTCGGCGGTGCCCATCCGCGACGTCACGTCGTTCGCGCCGATGATGATCAACGCGACCTCGGGCACGTCCCGCACGGCCGCGTCGACCTGCGGCACCAGGTCACGCGTGGTCGAGCCGCTGATCGCGTACGTCGACAGGCGCACCGGCCGGCCTGCCTCCTCGGCCAGCGCCTGGGCCAGCAACACGCCCGGCATCTGCGAGGGATGGGTCACACCAACACCCACCGCCATCGAGTCGCCGAGCACCGCCAGCCGCAGCGGATCACCGCCGTCGTCGAGGTACACGCCGTCCGGTGCGGGCCAGAGATGCTCCAGCACACCGATGGCCACGCGGGCACGTCGTCCCTGCTCAGTGAGCAGACCGACCAGCGCGCCCGAGAGCCCTCCGAGCGTCGCGGCGGTCATCGCCACCGCTCGCAGCGTCCGCAGTCCGATCATCGGCGCCACCCCCTTCCCCTCGGAATCGTCGGCGCCGCCGTTCGAGTTAACCTCCGCAGCCACTAGAGCTACGCTTCGTTCCGCTATCTCGGAGAGTGGGAGCAGGGGAGTAGATACCGGTGGAGTACGTCGAGCACGTCGTCGATCTGGTCGGCAACACGCCGCTGGTCAAGCTCAACTCCCTGACCACGGGGATCAAGGCCACGGTGCTGGCCAAGGTGGAGTACCTGAACCCCGGCGGCAGCGTGAAGGACCGCATCGCACTGCGGATGGTCGAGGCGGCCGAGAAGTCCGGTGAGCTGCAGCCCGGCGGCACGATCGTCGAGCCGACCTCGGGCAACACCGGCGTCGGCCTCGCGCTGGTCGCCCAGCGCAAGGGCTACAAGTGCGTCTTCGTGTGCCCGGACAAGGTCAGCGAGGACAAGCGCAACGTCCTCAAGGCCTACGGAGCCGAGGTCGTGGTGTGCCCGACGGCCGTCGCGCCCGAGCACCCGGACTCCTACTACAACGTCTCGGACCGGCTCGTCCGCGAGATCCCCGGCGCGTGGAAGCCCGACCAGTACTCCAACCCGGAGAACCCGGCGAGCCACTACCACCAGACCGGCCCCGAGATCTGGCGCCAGACCGCCGGCAGGATCACGCACTTCGTCGCGGGCGTCGGCACCGGCGGCACGATCTCCGGTACCGGCCGGTACCTCAAGGAGATCTCGGACGGCGCCGTCAAGGTCATCGGCGCGGACCCGGAAGGCTCCGTCTACTCCGGCGGCACCGGCCGTCCGTACCTGGTCGAGGGCGTCGGCGAGGACTTCTGGCCCGAGGCCTACGACAAGACCATCTGCGACCAGATCGTCGAGGTCTCGGACGCGGACTCGTTCGACATCACCCGCCGCCTCGCCCGCGAGGAGGGCCTGCTCGTCGGCGGTTCCTGCGGCATGGCGGCCGCCGCCGCGCTGCGCGTCGCGAAGGACCTGCCCGAGGACGCCGTCGTGGTCGTGATCCTCCCGGACGGCGGCCGCGGCTACCTGTCCAAGGTCTTCAACGACCGCTGGATGGCGTCCTACGGCTTCCTGCCGCCCGACTCGACCGGCGCGACCGTCGGCGACGTGCTGCGCCGCAAGGGCGGCATGCTCCCCGACCTCGTGCACGCGCACCCCAACGAGACGGTGGGTGACGCCGTCGCGATCCTGCGCGAGTTCGGTGTCTCGCAGATGCCGGTCGTCAACGCCGAACCGCCGATCATGGCCGCCGAGGTCGCCGGCGCGGTCAACGAACGCGACCTGCTCGACGCGTTGTTCACCGGGAAGGCCCAGCTGTCCGACCGCCTGGACAAGCACATGTCGCCGCCGCTGCCGACGCTCGGCGCTGGTGAGCCGGTCGGCATCGCCATGAACGCGCTCTCGAACGCCGACGCCGCCCTCGTACTGGAGGACGGAAAGCCTGCCGGAGTCGTAACTCGGCAGGACATTCTGGGGTTCTTGGCTGGTCGCTGAGCGTAGGAGCCGGTGCGTCCGATAGCGTGACGCCCCAGATCATCATCAGTCTCACTCGTACACGGCCCAGCCAAGGGGGTTGGAAACCGGATGAACGCTCCGCAGCCGCCAGGAAATCCGTTCGGCGGTCAGCCGCAGGAGCCCAACGCGGACGCAACGCAGATCGTCCCGGGGGGTGGCCAGCCGTCCGCGGCGAACCCGAACCCGGACGCGACGCAGGTCGTCTCGCCAGGGCACGCTCCTGCCGCACCGCAGCAGAACGCGGACGCCACCCAGGTCGTCAGCCCCGGTCAGGTGCCGCCCGCCTCGGGTGGCTTCCCGGCACAGGGCCCCGGCTCCGGCGGGTTCCCCGCCCAGCCGCCGGCCTACGGCGCTCCGCAGCAGGCCTACGGTGCTCCGCAGCAGCCTTACGGCGCTCCGCAGTCCAACCCGTACGGCCAGCCGCAGCAGCAGGCCTACGGTGCTCCGCAGCAGCAGCCTTACGGTGCTCCGCAGCCGAACCCGTACGGCCAGCCGCAGCAGCAGGCCTACGGCCAGCCCGGTGGCTACGGCCAGCCCGCCTATGGCATGGCTCCGCCGCCTCCGACCGGTTACGCCGAATGGGGCTCGCGCTTCGTCGGCTACCTGATCGACATCGCGGCCCCGACCGTCGTCACGCTGATCCTGTACTACGTGGTCGTCGGCATCGCGGTGGCGTCCGACGCCCCCGGTCTCGCGCTGCTCGCCATCCCGATCTGGCTGGCGAACTTCGGCTTCATCATCTGGAACACGGTGATCAAGCAGGGCCAGACCGGTCAGTCGATCGGCAAGAAGGTCGCGAAGATCAAGCTGGTCGGTGAAGAGACCATGCAGCCGCTGGGCGGCGGTACGACGTTCGTGCGCCAGCTGTGCCACGTCGTCGACGCCCTGCCGTGCTACGCGGGCTTCTTCGCCCCGCTCTGGGAGCCCAAGAAGCAGACCTGGGCCGACAAGATCATGAAGTCCATCGTGATCAACGCCCCGGAGACCGCGTCGCCCTACGGCGGCACCGGCGGGTACCCGCAGCAGCCCGGCACCGGCGGTTACCCGCAGCAGCAGGCCCCGCAGCAGGGTGGCTACGGCCAGCCTCCGCAGCAGGGTTACGGCGGTCAGCAGCAGGGCTGGTAGAGCCCAGAAGCGTGGATCGAAGTCCAGCCCCCGGCCACCTCGGCCGGGGGCTGGTCCGTTTTCACTGCCTGGACTCTTGCGGTCGGCGGCCAGATGGGTGAGTACCCTTCGAACATGAGCACCCCATACGGCTTCGCCACCAGGGCGATCCACGCCGGTCAGGACCCGGACCCGACCACGGGTGCGGTGAACGTCCCCATCTACGCCACGTCGACGTACGCCCAGGACGGCGTGGGCGGCCTGCGTGAGGGCTTCGAGTACTCGCGCACCGGCAACCCCACCCGCCGTGCACTGGAGACGTGCCTCGCGTCGCTCGAACGCGGCCGCTACGGCCGTGCGTTCTCCTCCGGCATGGGTGCGACCGACGCCGCGCTGCGCACGTTCCTCAAGCCCGGCGACCACATCGTCATCCCGAACGACGCCTACGGCGGTACGTTCCGGCTGATCGACAAGGTCTTCTCGCAGTGGGGGATCACCCACTCGCCGGCCCCCGTCTCGGACGTCGACGCCATCCGCGCGGCCATCCGTCCCGAGACGAAGCTCGTGTGGATCGAGACGCCCACCAACCCGCTGCTGAACATCGGTGACATCGCGGCGATCGCCTCGGTCGCCCACGGCGCCGGCGCCAAGCTGGTGGTGGACAACACCTTCGCCTCGCCCGCCCTGCAGACCCCGCTGGAGCTGGGCGCGGACGTGGTGCTGCACTCGACGACCAAGTACATCGGCGGTCACTCCGACGTCGTGGGCGGCGCGCTGATCACCTCCGACGAGGAGCTGGACGCGGCGTTCGCGTTCCTGCAGAACGGTGCCGGCGCGGTCCCCGGGCCGTTCGACGCCTACCTGACGTTGCGCGGCATCAAGACCCTGCAGCTGCGCATGGACAAGCACTCCGACAACGCCGAGCTGGTCGCCGAGGCCCTGACCCGGCACCCGCGCGTGAAGAAGGTCATCTACCCCGGCCTCGAGTCGCACCCCGGCCACACGGTCGCGGCCAAGCAGATGAGCCGGTTCGGCGGCATGGTGTCGTTCATCGTCGACGGTGGCGAGGAGGCGGCGCTCGAGGTGTGTGGGCGGACCAAGCTGTTCCTGCTGGCCGAGTCGCTGGGCGGGGTCGAGTCGTTGATCGAGCACCCCGGCAAGATGACGCACGCCTCCACGGCCGGGTCGATGCTGGAGGTGCCCGCGGATCTGGTGCGGGTGTCGGTGGGCATCGAGTCCGGTGACGACCTGGTGGCTGACCTGCTCGAAGCGCTGGGCTGAGTTTCCGGGCATGCGAAAGGCCCCTCCCGCGGGAGGGGCCTTCTGCGTCTGTCACGGCTTCTTCGAGCCGAACCTGTCCACGTTCTCGGCCTCGGCTGTCGGAGCCGACGGTAGGTCGGCGCCGTTCACACAGCCGCCGACGAACTGGATCGTCTCGCCGCTGCGGACGAAGCGGCCGGCCTCGTCACAGCCCGCGTGCGCCACTGTCAAGAACGCCGCGCCGGTCAGTGCCACAGCCGTGGTCACGGCTCCGACCAGCGGAATCACCGCGGCCACGCGTCGCGCGAATGCCATGCCACCTCCACCCGATGTGAGTCCCCCGTGAGGCAGCCTACCGGGGGATCGCCATCAGTGGCGTGACTCGGCACGTCGGCGGCGCATCCACGCTCGGCAGGGCGCCTCGCTGCACCGTTCCGGCGCAGGACACTAGAGGTTGCCGCGTCGCTCCTGTTCGCGCTCGATCGCCTCGAAAAGTGCCTTGAAGTTGCCCTTGCCGAAGCCCAGGGAGCCGTGGCGCTCGATCAGTTCGTAGAAGACGGTCGGGCGGTCGCCGATCGGCTTCGTGAAGATCTGCAGCAGGTAGCCGTCCTCGTCACGGTCGACGAGGATGCGGTGCTCCTTCAGCGTCTCGATGGGGACGCGGACCTCGCCGATGCGCGCACGCAGCGCCGGGTCGTCGTAGTAGGAGTCCGGGGTCTCGAGGAACTCGACGCCCGCGTCGCGCATGGCCGTGACGGTGGTGATGATGTCGTTGGTCGCCAGCGCGATGTGCTGGACGCCCGCGCCCTCGTAGAACTCGAGGTACTCGTCGATCTGCGACTTCTTCTTCGCGATCGCCGGCTCGTTCAGCGGGAACTTCACGCGGTGGTTGCCGTTCGAGACGACCTTCGACATCAGGGCCGAGTAGTCCGTGGCGATGTCGTCGCCGATGAACTCCGCCATGTTCACGAAGCCCATGACGCGGTTGTACCACTCGACCCAGTAGTCCATCTTGCCGAGCTCGACGTTGCCGACGCAGTGGTCGACGGCCTGGAAGAGGCGCTTCGGGGCGCCTTCCGGGCGCTTCACGGACGAGCTGCGCGCCACGTAACCGGGCAGGTAGGGGCCGGTGTACTTGGAGCGGTCGACGAGCGTGTGGCGGGTTTCGCCGTACGTCGCGATCGCGGCGAGACGGACGGTGCCGTGCTCGTCGGTGATGTCGTGCGGCTCCTCCAGCACGGTGGCGCCCTGCTCGCGGGCGTGCTTGATGCACTGGTCGACGTTGCCGACCTCCAGCGCCAGGTCGATCACGCCGTCGCCGTGTCGGCGGTGGTGGTCCAGGAGTTCGGAGCCGGGCGTGACGCCGCCGTGGATCACGAAGCGGGCCGAGCCCGACTTCAGCACGAACGACTTGTGGGTGCGCTGGCCGGTCTCGGGGCCCGCGTAGGCCACGAGCTCCATGCCGAACGCCACCTGGTAGAGCCACGCGGTCTGCGTGGCGTTGCCCGCGACGAACACCACAGCGTCCATGGAGCGCACGGGGAAGGGGTCCTTGGTCGCGTCGTAGTCGACCAACCCCACGAGCTGCCGGAGCTGGTCGTAGCTCACGTCGTCAAGCTGCTGCGTCATGCCCATCAGCATGATTCGACCCGACAGGGTGAGCAACAGTCAGCGAATTCACAGGACACTTTGTATAGTGATCTATGCCTTTGGATCAGCAGGGTGAGCACTCTGACCAGCCCGTGGACGAACTCGACGCGAAGCTGCTTCTGCTCTTGACGGACGAGCCCCGGCTGGGCGTCCTCGAATGCTCCCGCCGGCTGGGCGTCGCACGGGGAACCGTGCAGGCCCGGCTGGACAGGCTGGTCGAGCGAGGAGTGCTCACCGGGTTCCCGCCGGCGCTCGACCTCGGCGCGATGGGATACGGGCTGACGGCGTTCGCGACGGTGGAGATCGCGCAGGGACGCCGGGCCGAGGTGTGCGAGGGGCTGGCCGCGATCAGCGAGGTGTGCGAGGTGCACGCGACGACGGGACAGGGCGATCTGTTCGTGCGAATGGTCGCGAGGTCGAATGCGGACCTGCAGCGCGTGGTGGATCACATCGTCGACGTCCCTCACGTCCGGAGGCTGTCGACCTCCATTGCGTTGTCGACGCCGGTGCCTCCACGTGTGCGGCCATTGCTGGAACGCGTGAAAGGGCGGCCACCGAAGTGACCGCCCTTTCGCAGGTTTATGGCGTGACTACGACTGGTAAGGAACCGCCGAGATCAACGTGACCTTCTGCTGCTTGCCGTTCGGCAGCTCGTAGGACACGGTCTCGCCGTCCTTGGCGCCGTTCAGGGCCTTGCCGAGCGGCGAAAGCGGGGAGTAGACCTCCATCTCGCCGTGCGCGCCCTCTTCGCGGGTGGCGAGGAGGAAAGTCTCCGTCTCGTCGTCACCCTCGTAGCGGATCGTGAGCACTGTGCCCGGTGCCGCGACACCCTTGGTGGTGGGGGCCTCGCCGACCTTCGCGGCCTGGAGCAGCTCGTGCAGCTGGCGGATGCGCGCCTCCTGCTTGCCCTGCTCCTCGCGAGCCGCGTGGTAGCCACCGTTCTCGCGGAGGTCGCCCTCCTCGCGGCGGGCGTTGATCTCGGCAGCCATGACCGGGCGGTACGCGATGAGTTCGTCCAGCTCAGCCTTGAGCCGGTCGTAGGCCTCCTGGGTCAGCCAGGTCACCTGGGTGTCGCTCACGGTCACCAACTCCTCGTCTTGCTCCGGCGCACGCGTGTGCCCCAGATAGTTCCCGGGCCGTGGGCCCGGAACGGAAAAACACGGCCCGCGCCGGGGCCGTGCTTGAGCGGCAATAGTAACACGTAGACAACGTTCAGCGACGGCGATTTGTTCCCCATCTCGCCGTTTAAACCGCAGATCACCCGCTTGGCCGCTAGCTCGTGGACAAGTAGGCGGGAACCTGGTAGGAGCACCCGAACACTTCGCCGGTGACCGGCGGCTTCGAGGTGCGGACAACGGTTGTCTCCACGACGACGTCATTTCCCGGCGGAACCAGAACCTCACGTCTGCCCGCTTCGTCCCCGTCCTTGGACCGGGCCCGAATGATGCAGACGGCCGCACGCTCCGGTTGATCTCGAGAAACCTCGAAACTGACCTTCACCTGGTCGTCGCCGAGGAGGATGAACGCGGTCTGCTTCGCCTCGATCGGCTTTGTGCCGAGATTTCGGTAACCGACGAAGGCGATGACGGCACCTACCGCGACGGCTACAGCGAGTAATGCCCAGCGCGCCCACGTTGCCAGCGGTTTACGGCCCCGCTTGTGGTAGCGCCCCTCGGGGAGCACGCGTTGTGCCACTTCTCCGCGCCCTCCTCGGCCTCTGGGGAACAATGGTGCCCGGCGTTCAGTTGATGAGTGTCGCAGGACCATTCACACAGGAGGACCACGGGGGTCATGGCCGACAAGCTGCGCCTTATGGCAGTGCACGCACATCCCGACGACGAGTCGAGCAAGGGCGCGGCCTCGATGGCTCGCTACATCGCCGAAGGGCACGACGTGATGGTCGTGACCTGTACCGACGGTGGTGCGGGCAGCATCCTCAACCCGGCCATGGACAGGCCGGACGTGCTCGAGAACATCATCGAGGTCCGCCGGGAGGAGATGGCCCGCGCGGCCAAGATTCTCGGCATCCAGCACCGCTGGCTGGGCTTCAAGGACTCGGGCCTCCCCGAGGGCGACCCGCTGCCGCCACTGCCCGAGGGATGCTTCGCCCTCGTGCCGCTGGAGGAGTCGGTGCCGTCCCTGGTGGAGGCCATCCGCGACTTCCGCCCGCACGTCGTGGTGACCTACGACGAGAACGGCGGCTACCCGCACCCGGACCACATCCGCACGCACGAGATCTCGATGGCCGCCCTGGACGCGGCCGCCGACCCGGCCTACCAGCCCGAACTGGGCGAGGCCTGGGAAACGCGGAAGGTCTACTACGGGCACGGCTTCTCGCGCGCCAAGATCCTCGCGTTCCACGAGGCGATGGAGGCTCGCGGCATGGAGTCGCCGTACACCGAGTGGCTCGCGAACTGGAGCACCGACCGTCCGGACGTGATGGACCGCGTGACCACCCAGGTCGAGTGCGCGGACTACTTCGACGTCCGCGACGAGGCCCTGAAGGCCCACGCCACCCAGATCGACCCGACCAGCCGCTGGTTCGGCATCCCGATGGAACTGCAGCGCGAGATCTGGCCGACCGAGGAGTACGAGCTCGTCCGCTCCCTGGTCGACTCGACGCTGCCGGAGAACGACCTGTTCGCCGGAGTTAAGGTCTAGGGGTGCTCTCCCCAGACTTCTCCGTCGGCAGCACGGTGGCGTTGGTCGCCGTGCAGCCGTCGAACACGAACGACGACGACAAGGGCGGCCAGGGCGAGGACTTCGGCAAGTCCTCCCCGGTCGGCCTTGTCCTGCTGATCGTCTTCTTCATCGCGGTGTTCTTCCTCGTCAAGTCGATGAACAAGCACATCAAGGGCTTGCCCGCATCGTTCGACGAGCCGGCCGAGGTCTCGAAGGAAACCCCGGCCGAGCCTTCCGCGACGAAGGAGAAGGACTAGCGCAGCCTGAGGTCCACCACGAAGTCGTGGACCTCCTCGAAGGCCGGCGGCTCCACCGGCAGGTCGCTGGTCTCCCGCGCCTGCCGCAGCTCCTCGTGCCAGTGCGCGAGGTCCGCCTCCAGCCGTTCGGGAGCGGGCCTGCCCGGCACCCCGGCCAGCGCCCGGTGCTCGCCGAGGATCTTGGCCTCGATGAGTCCCGGCAGGTAGTCCGGGCCGTCGAGGTCCTCCAGCAACGTCGGCAGGTGCGCGTTCACCTCGCCGGTGCGCAGCAGGTGCACGCCGGTCAGCAGCGCGCGGAACGTGTAGAGCAGCGGCTTGATCTCCGCGGTCTTCTCGAAGAGCCGCCACTGGGTGGCGGCGAACCCTCGATAGTGGTGCCCGTGCCGTGAGGTCAGGCACCCCGCGGCCAGGGCAGCGAGCTTGCGATGCGCCTCCGTGGTGTGCACGACCAACGGCGAGAGCAGCTGCTCCAGCACGTAGCCGTTCGGGCGGGTCAGAAGCCGACAGAACTTCTGCACGTCGTGCGTGACCAGGTCGATCTCGACGCCGTCACGCACCCACATCCGTTCCTTGGTCTCCGGACCGTGCCGCAACCCGAGGACCTCGGCGAGCGGCAGCACGTGCACGCCGCGCAGGTCCACGTCCGAGTCGCGCGACGGGAAGCCGTACAGGTGTGCGCCGGACACGGTCGCGAACAGCAGGTTGTGCGACTGCTCGGCGACCACCGCACTCAGGTCGGGTACCTCGTAACTCACAACATCCTCCTGCGCACCGACACCAGCCAGTCCTCGACCCTTGCCCGATCAGGGTCCTCCGGCAGCGGGCCTTCAGCGTGCGCGATCTCGTCGCCGAGCCGATGCGCCCACGCCACCGCGTCGTCCCAGGCCATCGAGCCGTCGCGGATCTTCAGCAACGAGCGGTCCGCCGTGATGTCGTAACGGCCCGTGCGCAGCAGGTTCAACCCCACCAGCCGCAACCGCACGACGTGCATGAGCTGCTTCGGCTTGAGGTTGCGGCCCGCGCGCGAGAGCTGCATCTCCGTCGCGCGCGTGAACGCTCGCACGGCGTACCGGGAGAGGAACGCGGGCAACAGGTCCCGCAGCTCCTCTCCCATCGGCGTGCTGACCTCGACCAGCGGGCTCACCAGCGTCTCGAGCACCGTCGGGTTCGACTTGAGGCCCAGCCTGCAGAAGTGCTCGACCTCCCAGCTGAGCTGCTCCGGATCTGGTCCCTCGACCGAAGTCGGGGGTTTCTCCAGGCGCCAGAACGCTTCCGTGGGCGCGACGAACACCCCGCGTCTGTCCACATCAGACTCTGCGCTCGCGAGCCCGTAGGCGTGCGAGCCGATCACGGCTTCGAGGATCACAGTCGTGGGTCCACCGGCTCCGACTCCAGCGCGAGCACGCCGAAGACGCACTCGTGCACCCGCCACAGGGGTTCGCCGCGCACGAGGCGTTCCAAGGCCTCGATGCCCAGCGCGTACTCACGCAGGGCGAGTCCGCGCTTGCGGCCGAGCGAACGCTTGCGCAGCCGCGAGAGGTTCTCGGGCGACGTGTAGTCCGGGCCGTAGATGATCCGCAGGTACTCGCGCCCGCGCACCTTCACGCCCGGCTGCACGCGTCCGCCGAGGTTCGCCAGCGGCTTCACGACCATGCCCTCGCCGCCGGCCGCGGTCAGGTCCTCCCACCACTTCACGCCGGCGGCCACCTGCGAAGGGTCGTTCACGTCGACCACGAGGTGCCGGGTCCGCTGGAACAACGGTCCTTCGAGCCTGCCCAGCGTCTCCAGGTGCCACAGGTGCGAACGGTCGTGGAACGTCTGACCTTCGGCCGCGAGCAGCTGGAACGGCGCGATCCGCACGCCCTCCAGCCCGTCGGTGGGCCAGCAGTACCGCTCGTACGCCGCGCTGTAGGCGGCGGCGTTCGAGGCGCGCTGTGTCGTGCGCGCCAACAGTTCCGTGACGTCGACACCACGTGCCGCGGCTGCCGCCAGTGCCTCGACCGCCACTGGTAGCGCACCACCAGCCGCCGCGCCGACCGCCGCGTACTGCTCGCGGATCAGGCCGGAGGCCTTGGCGTTCCACGGCATCAGCTCGGCGTCGACGAGCAGCCAGTCCGTGGCGAGCTCGTCGAACAGACCGGCACACGCCGAACGCACGCGGTCCAGCAGTTCGGTGCCCAGCGCGCCGTCGAAGAACGCACGGCCGGTGCGCGTGTAGATCGCGCCGCCTTCCTTGCGCACCAGCAACACCGCGCGGGAGCCCATGTGCTTCTCCTCGCAGATCACCTGCCCGACCTGAGCGGCCCGGTACTCCGCGAAGGCGTCCTCCGGGTGCTCCAGCACGTCGTCGCGCTGCGAGGTCGCGGTGGGCGCCATCGTCGGCGGCAGGTACATCAGGTCGTGCGGGTCGATCGCGAACCGGCTCATGACCTCCAACGCCGAAGCGGACTGCTCCGCGCGGATCGTCACGGCACCGATCAGCGACGTGTCGATCCGGCGCAGGCCGGTGACGTCGGTGAGCGCCAGCACGTCCGGCGCGCGTTCGACGGCCTTCGGCGGGAACGGCGCGTCGTTCTCGTACCAGGTCTGATGCGCCTTGACGGAGACGAGCTCCTTCTCCGGGTAGCGCAACGCGGTCAGCTTGCCGCCGAACACCACGCCCGTCTCGAGGCACATGGTGTTGTTGATCCACTCGGCCTCGGGCGTCAGGACGTGCCCGTACAGCACCATCGCCGAGCCGCGGTAGTCGTTCGCCCACGGCAGGCGCACCGGCAGTCCGTGCGCGTCGGTCTCGCCCGTCGTGTCGCCGTACAGGGCGAAACTACGGACCTTCGCGGACGCACGGCCGTGGTAGCGCTCGGGCAGTCCGGCGTGCGCGACGACGAGGTTTCCGCCGTCCAGCACGTAATGCGCGACCAGGCTGTCGCAGAACTTCGTCGCGGCGTGGCGGAACTCCTCGGTCTCGTGCGCGAGCTGCTCCAGCGACTTCTCCAGCCCGTGCCGGACCGTCACCTTGTGGCCGCGCATCGCCCGTACGAGCTTCTCCTCGTGGTTTCCGCGCACGCTGAAGGCGTGGCCGCCCGCGACCATGCCCATCACGAGACGCAGCACGCCCGGAGTGTCCGGGCCGCGATCCACGAGGTCGCCGACGAACACGGCCTTGCGCCCGTTCGGCGGAACGGCGTCGACCGCACGGCCCTCGTCGTCACGCACCAGGGTGTAGCCGAGTTCGGTGAGCAGCTCCTCCAGCTCCGCGCGGCAACCGTGCACGTCACCGAACACGTCGAACGGGCCGGTCTCGTGCCTGAGGTCGTTGAGCAGACGCTCGTACACGATCGTCGAGTTGTCCACATCGGACTCGGAGCGCAGCACGTGAACGCGCTTGAACCCCTCCTTGCCGAGGAACTTCAGCGAGCGGCGCAACGCCGACCGGTGCCGCTTCACGACGTGCGCGCCGAAATCGCGGTCGGGGCGCTGCGCGTTGCGCGCCAGGCACACCTCGGTCGGAGTGTCGAGCACGATCGCGACCGGCAGCACGTTCGCCTTGCGCGCCACCGCGACCAGCTGGGCGCGGTCCTGCGGCTGCACGTTCGTCGCGTCGATCACGGTGACGCGCCCTGCTTCCAGCCGCTTGGAGGCCACGTAGTGCAGTACGTCGAACGCGGCCGCGGACGCCGACTGGTCGTTCTCGTCGTCGGCCACGAGCCCGCGGAAGTAGTCGCTCGACAACACCTGCGTGGGCAGGAAGTGCTTGCGCGCGAACGTGGACTTGCCGGAACCGGAGGCGCCGACGAGCACCACCAGACACAGGTCAGGGATCTTCAGTTCCATCAGTTCACGTCTCCCGAGCTGAACACGGCCATCTGGGTCGGCGCGCCGCGTTCGGCGTCCTCCGGCCCGATCGGCACGAAGCGCACTGCGTAGCCACGGCGTTCCGCGACGCCGTTCGCCCAGTCCTGGAACTCCTGACGAGTCCATTCGAAACGGTGGTCGGAGTGCCGCAGCTGACCTTCCGGCAGCGTTTCGAACAGCACGTTGTACTCGACGTTCGGCGTCGTCACCAGCACCGTCGCCGGGTGTGCCACGGTGAAGACCGAGTGCTCCAGCGCGGGCAGGCGCGACGGGTCGACGTGCTCGACGACCTCCATCAGCACCGCCGCGTCGTAGCCGGCCAGTTCGGGGTCCGCGTACGTCAAAGCCGACTGCCGCAACGTGATCCGCTCGCGCTGACGATCGCCCATGCGATCCAGGTGCAGCTTGCGCGCGGCCTCCTGCAACGCCTTCGCGGACACGTCGACACCGTGGATCTCGGTGAACTCCGGCTCGCCGACGAGCGCGCGCAGCAGCGCCCCGCCACCGCAGCCGAGGTCGAGCACGCGCTTGGCCCTGGCCTCCTTCAGTGCCTTGACCACCGCCTCCTTGCGCTGTGCGGCAAGGGAGATCTTCGGCTCGGCCAGCGCGTTGTCCAGCTCCTCCGGCTCGACCTCGTCGACGTCCGCGAGGCGTTCCAGGGCCGAGGTGATCAACGGTCGCTTGCGCGCCAGGTACCGGGTGGTGATCAGCTCCTTGTCCGGGTGCGCAGCCAGCCAGCCGTCACCGGCCTTGAGCAGCTTGTCGACCTCGTCGGCCGCGACCCAGTAGTGCTTGCCGCCGTCGAGCACGGGCAGCAGCACGTAGAGGTGCTTCAGCGCGTCACTGAGCTTGACGGTGCCGGTCAGCGTCACGTCACCGAAGCGCGAATCGCCGTGCCCGGTCGTCTCGACGGCCCAGCCGAGTGGCGTGAACAGCCGCGCCGCGAGCCGGTGCGGCAGCGCGGGAATGCGGATGACCAGCGGGATCGGCGTCGCGGCGAGTTCGGGGTAGCTCTCGCTGCGGCCGTTCATGGCCGTGCGGAACACGCTGCCGAGTGCGACCGTGAGCAACGATCCGGCCGCGTAGGGCCTGTCGTTGACGTATTGGGTGAGCGTGCTGCCAGGACCTCGGACGAGCGCGATGGGGTCGACCTCCAGCAGGAGGGCGACCGTGCATTCCTCGTTCGTCGCCTTCGGGTAGAAGACGTGCGCGACGCCCGAGCTCGTCGTGAAGGACTGAGCCCGGCCGGGATGCTTGTGCAGCAGGTGGCCCAGGTCGGTCGCCGGCTGGTGCGTCGTGGTCATGGTGAGCAACACGGGCCTGAGTCTGATCGAGATTCGGCCTCTGCGCTGCTCATTTAGTGTGGTTCGCATGACTAACCGGCTTGCGGACGCGACCAGCCCTTACCTGCTGCAGCACGCGGACAACCCGGTCGACTGGTGGCCTTGGACCGAGGAGGCGTTCGCGGAGGCACGACGGCGCAACGTGCCGGTGCTGCTGTCCGTCGGCTACGCGGCCTGCCACTGGTGCCACGTGATGGCGCACGAGTCTTTCGAGGACGCCGAGATTGCTGCGTTCCTGAACGCGAACTTCGTGTCCGTGAAGGTGGATCGCGAGGAACGACCGGACATCGACGCCGTGTACATGGAGGTCACGCAGGCCATGACCGGTCACGGCGGGTGGCCGATGACGGTGTTTCTCACGCCGGACGCGCGGCCGTTCCACGCCGGCACCTACTACCCGCCTGCTCCCCGTCCTGGCATGCCGTCGTTCCGGCAGCTCATCGAGGCCGTCTCGGCGACCTGGGCGGCGCAGCCCGGCGAGATCCTGGAGTCGGCTTCCGCTGTGGTGGAGGAGATCTCACGCCACGCCTCGCCCTTGCCTCCGTCTACTGTGGACGCGGACGTGCTGGCGGGCGCGGTGGTGTCGTTGCTCGGCGAGTTCGACCGGCGCAACGGCGGGTTCGGTGGCGCGCCGAAGTTCCCGCCGTCGATGGCGCTGGAGTTCCTGGTGCGCCACCACGAACGCACCGGTTCGGTCGAGGCAGTGTCGATGGCGACCGCGACGGCCGACGCGATGGCCGACGGTGGGCTCTACGACCAACTCGGCGGCGGGTTCGCGCGCTACAGCGTCGACGCTTCGTGGGTGGTGCCGCACTTCGAGAAGATGTTGTACGACAACGGTTTGCTGCTCCGCTTCTACACGCACCTGACTCGCGTGACGGGTTCCGCGCGCTACGAGCGGGTCGCCAGGGACACGGCTTCGTTCCTGCTCAGGGACCTGCGGACGGCCGAAGGCGGGTTCGCGGCTTCGCTGGACGCGGACACCGCCGGTGTCGAAGGCCTGACGTACGTGTGGTCGTTCGAGGAGCTCGGTTCGGCGGCCGCTGCCTTCGGCGTGACCGCCGAGCCGAACTTCGAGGACGGCAAGTCCACGTTGCAGTTCGTGTCGGAGCCGGGGGAGGAGGTGCGGGCCGCGCTGCTGGCGAAGCGCGCTCTGCGGCCACAGCCCGGCCGTGACGACAAGGTGATCGCCTCCTGGAACGGCATGGCGATCGCCGCGCTGGCCGAGGCGGGCGCGTTCTTCGGTGAGCGGTCGTGGATCTCGGCGGCTTCGGAGGCGGCGTCGCTGCTCGCCTCGGTGCACCTGGTCGAGGGCAGGCTGCTGCGGACCTCGCGCGACGGCGTCGCGGGCCCGTCGTTCGGCGTGCTGGAGGACTACGGCTGTCTCGCCGACGGCCTGCTGGCGTTGCACCAGGTCACCGGCTCGATCCGGTGGCTCGACCTCGCGTGCGGCCTGCTCGACACCGCTCTCGCGCGGTTCGCCGTGCCGGACTCTCCCGGCGCCTACTACGACACCGCCGACGATGCCGAGGCGCTGGTCCGGCGTCCTGCGGACTCGACCGACAACGCGTCGCCCTCCGGTGCGTCATCGCTGGCCTCGGCCTTGCTGACGGCTTCCCTGCTGTCCGGCGCAGACCGTTCCTCGCGCTACTTCACCGCAGCTTCGGAGGCGGTGACGCGGGCCGGTCTGCTGGCCGCGCGGGCACCTCGGTTCGCCGGCCACTGGCTCACCGTCGCCGAGGCGCTGGTCGCGGGCCCGTTGCAGGTGGCGGTGGTGGGTGCCGACGACACGCGCCGTGCGTCGCTGTGGGCGGCGGCGGTCGCCCATGTGCCCGGAGGCGGCGTCGTCGTGGCCGGAGAGCCGGCGTCCGTGCCGTTGCTCGAAGACCGTCCGCTGGTCGACGAAGGTCCTGCGGCTTACGTGTGCCGCGGCTACGTGTGCGACCGGCCCGTCGTGTCGGTAGATGCCCTGGTCACTTCGCTGACGGCGAACACTCCCTGACTGATTGCAGGCGTAACGTCGGTTACAACGTAATCATGTAATCAGGGGTGGTTGTAATGGGACGTGGATGGCGAGGAAGAGGCGGGTGGCAGCAGGCTGACCTGCCCCCGGCCGACGACGCGGCGGCGTGGTTCGCGGGCAGGCTCCCGGACGGCTGGTTCACCGGCGCCGCGGAGGTGATCGTCGACCGCGAGGAGATCACGGTCATCGGCACGCTCACGCCGCTGGAGGGCGAGTTCGACGACGCCTCCCGCTCCGCGGCCGAGTCGGGCCGCATCTCGCGCTGGCGCGAGGAGACACGCGACGAACGCATCGAGATCGCCCGCCAGGCCGAGCACCGCTACGGCCGCAAAGTCGCCTGGGGTGCCTCTCTGGGCAGCACGCGCGAACTGTTCACGCACCTGGCCGTGCCAGTCATGACGCGCCTGCGTCAGCCAGAACGCCAGGTGCTCGACACGCTGGTCGCCGCTGGCGTGGCCCGCTCACGCGCAGACGCGTTGGCATGGGCCGTGCGCCTGGTCGGCGAGCACGCGGACACGTGGCTCGGCGAACTGCGCGATGCCATGGCGAAGGTCGACGATCTCCGTTCGCAGGGGCCTGATCTGGCCTAGTGTCCTGCGCGTGGATCTGACGTCGGTCGCGGTCGTTTGGGGCGAGCCGGGCACGTTCGAAACGTTCGTCAACGAGGGCCAGGGCCGTTCGTCCGACGAGATGTCGGCGGCGGCCCTGGTGTTGTCCTCGTCGCCGGACGTCCAGGTTCACGAGTTGCTCGGCAACCTGTTGTGCTGCATCGGCACATGCGAACCGTTGGTCCTGCGCGTGGTGGAAGCCCCAGAACGCGGTGAAGGCGAGGCCTGGGAGCGCGCACTTCTCCTGCCCTTGCGCCGGCCTGCCGCACCGCGAACGCCTTTTGGCCGCCGTGCCTTGTGGGTGGAGGCGGCGTCCGTGGGCCCGGACCTCGAACCTGAGGGCGGAATCCAGGGCCAGTTCCAGCTTTCCGACGCGTCCGGCGCCACGATCTGGAACGAGGGCCGTCCGACATCCCGTCGTTCGAGGGCCGCAGGGTCGTCGTGCTGGACCCGCCGGCGTACCTGCGGTCGTGGAACGCGGGCCGCGTCGATCCGATGATGACGCCTCTCGTCGACGTTGCGCGCGTGCTGCCCGCTGATGAGGCAGCTTCCTGGCTCGCGAAGGTCAGCTCGTGAGTTTTTCCAGTGAAGCGAGGAAAGCCCTCGACAGCTCGCTGCCGCCGGGTCATCGCGTCAACGCCCTGCGCCTGTGCCTTTGGCACTATCGGCCGCTTGGTTTCGAGGCGTCGTTCAGCTTTCTGCAGTCCGTGGCCGGCGACTTCACGCGCGACCCGGCCTTGCTGCCCGTGGCGCTGGAACTGCTGACCGCCAGTCACGCCGCTTGGCAGGCTGACCTTCGCGCCTACGGCGTTCTCCGACGGCATGCCAAGCGCCTGGGTTACCGGGTGCCGCATCCTTCCGCACCCAACCCGAACAAGCCTTCGCATTGGTACGGCGCACCGCGCGAGGCCGCCCTTCACGCCGTGTGGTTCTGGTACTCGAAGGGCGCTTCTGCAGACGTCGACGTGCACAGCCTTGCCGTTGCGCTGCTGGAGCGGGGTCGGTTCACGGCGGCGCAGCGGGACATCTTCGACCGGGTCTGTGCCGAGCCCGGCGACTCCCGGGCGATCATCCGGCAGATGGCAGTCGTGGTCGCCAACTCCTGACACCCTTATGGCGCAACAACTTCAGCAGGAGTGTCAGACCCGTTCGCTATTGTTGATTTTGGGGGTACCCGGCCCGCGTCGTGTGTGTGGTGGGCTCCGTCTGTGTCGTGTGTCTTCTCTGCATCGTGTGTCCTCTCTGGCTCGTGCGTTCCGCGCCGGAGCCCGATGACGCACCCGAGTGCGACCGTGGTGACGCCGGCGACGGACACGAGAGAGAGTTCCTGCGCGCCCAGCAGCACGGAGGTTGCCAGGCCGGACACCGGCATCAGGCCGATGAGCACGCCTGCGCGGTCGGAGCCCAGGCGGTTCACGGCGAAGTACCAGAGCCCGAAGGCCAGCGCGGTCACCACCACGGCCAGCAGCGCTAGCGAGAAGCCCTGCCGGGCGTTCGGCATCTGCCAGCCGCCGAAGAACGTGCCTAGCACGGCGCCGATCACCGTCGCCAAGATGCACGTCCAGGTTGCTACGCCGAGTACACCGAGGCGCCGTACGACTCCCACGGCGAACAAGGTGAAGCAGACCTCGCCGGCCATTGTGATCAATGCCAGCGCAAGGCCTGGGCCGTGCCACGAGCCGCCGCCGGACAACAGCACGATGCCTGCCGCCACTACTACGGCGCCCACCACGGCGGATGCGGTTCGTTGGCGCGAGAGCAGTGCCAGTGCGATGGGCGCACCGCCCATGACGGCGGCGACGAAGCCCGGTTCCGCGTACTGCTGGGCGGCGATGAGCACGGCGTTGAAGCCGAGCATGCCCGTGACGACCACTCCGAGCAACGGTGGGATGTCGCGCCACGATGGCATCGGCAAACGGCGTGCCACCAGCAGCAACACGGCCGCGCCGAGGGCGTAGCGCATGGCCTGGCCGGTCAGGACCGGGTAGCCCTCCAGCATGCCCGTGATCGGCACGGACGCGCCGACGATCGTTGCCGCTGTCGCTCCCGCGGCCACCCCGAGTTTCATGCCTCAGAGCCTTGCGCCGAACTGGTCCAGGTTTAAGCTCCACTTCGATGACCACGAACTGGACCACTTTTCGCGAGCTGCTGTTGCCGGAGCACCAGCAGCGTCGCGGGGTGGAAGCCGAACTGCGCCGGGCTGTCCGGGACGGGCGGCTGCTGCCCGGCACACGGCTGCCGTCGAGCCGTGACCTGGCCGCGCAGCTCGGGGTGGCGCGCGGCACGGTGACGTCGGCGTACACGCAGCTCGTCGCGGAGGGGTACCTCACGACGCGGCGCGGGTCGGGGACGACGGTCGCGAGCCTCGGGCCGGCCGGTGCGTGCGGCGTGCCCGAGCCGCCGCAACGGTGGCGGTACAACCTGCGGCCCGGCCTGCCCGCGCTGGGCGCGTTCCCGCGCGCCGAGTGGGTGGCGGCTCATCGGGCGGCGCTCGCCGAGCTCCCCGACGACGACCTCGCCTACCCCGACCCGGCCGGCTTTCTGGGACTGCGCAAGGAGATCGTCGACTACCTCTCCCGCGTCCGGGCGGTGGTCGCGAAGGACGCGGTGATCACCAACGGCGCGGCGGACGGCCTGCAGCTCACCGCCCGGATCGTGAACGGCAGCATCGCGATCGAGGAACCCAGCCACTTCGGCGGCGAGAACATGCTGCGCTCGCATGGTCTCGTCACCGTGCCGGTTCCGGTGGACGACAAGGGCATCCGGGTCGACCTTCTGTCCAAAACGGACTGCAAAGCGGTGCTGGTCACTGCCGCGCACCAGTTTCCGCTCGGCATGGTGCTGCACCCGGAACGGCGGCGGGCGCTCGTCGAGTGGGCGCGCGAGCGGGACGCGTTGATCATCGAGGACGACTACGACGCCGAGCACCGGTACGACCGGCCGGCCCTGGGGGCGTTGCAGGCCCTCGCGCCCGAACACGTGGTGTACCAGGGCACGACGAGCAAGGTGCTGGCGCCCGCGCTGCGCCTCGGATGGCTGGTGGTGCCGGAACGTCTGCGCGAAGGCATCGTGCAACGCAAGCAGTACAACGACATGGGCACCGGCACGATCCCGCAGGCCGCGCTCGCGCACCTGTTGCGGACGGGCGGCTATGACCGGCATCTGCGCCGTACGCGCGCGCTCTACCGGAAGAGGCGGGACGCGCTACTGGAGGCCGTGGCGGAGCACCTGCCCGCATGGCAGCCCATCGGTGTCGCGGCCGGGTTGCACGTCGTGCTGCGCATGCCCGACGGGACGGACGACCTCGCGTTGAAGAGCAGGCTTGCGGAGCGTGGCGTGCACGTCTGGGCGTTGGCGCAGTACACGCGCACGCCCATGTGGCCCGGTTTGGTGCTCGGTTACGCGGCGCTCACCCCTGACCGTCTACGCGAGGCGGTCAGGGAGATCGCCGACGTCGCGGTCGCGTAGCGGCGCGACCCACACCACTAGAGGATGTGCTCCCGCTTGGCACTCACGTCGGCGTCAGAGCCGAGGATGTGTTCGCGATCTCCGGTGGCGGGACCGGCGAAGGACGTGACGGCGACGGCCGCGAAGAGCAGCGCGGCAGCGATGAATGCACGCATAGTGCGGTAAACCCCCAGGTAGAACGGTTGTCCCCGCCAGCCTAGCCCGAGCCTCCAGAAATTGTCAGTGCTCGGGTGCACCATTGAACCGTGCTCCTCTCCGAAGTGGTCGACACGTCAGCCGCGGTGGCGGCGACCCGGTCACGCCTGGCCAAGGTCAAGGCGTTGTCCGCGTTGCTGCGCGCGGCGACGGCAGACGTGGTGGTCGCGGTGGTGTCGTTCCTCATAGGCACACCGCGGCAGGGTCGCATCGGTGCGGGCTGGCGGACGGTCGTCGATCTGTCCGTGCCGCCCGCGGCCCGCGCCGAACTGACGATCGCCGAGGTCGACGCCGCGCTGGCGGAGGTGGCGGCGACGTCCGGCAAGGGTTCGGCGCAGCGCCGGGCCGGCCTGCTGACGGCGCTGTTCGCGCGGTCGACCGAGGCGGAGCAGGACTTCTTACGCCGGTTGCTCACCGGTGAGCTCCGCCAGGGCGCGCTGGAGGGCGTGATGCTGGACGCGATCGCCTCGGCCGCGGACGTGCCGGGTGAGACGGTGCGGCGGGCGTTCATGCTGTCCGGCCGATTACCGGAGACCGCGGTGGCCGCGCTGGAGGGCGGCGCCCCCGTGCTGGAGGCGTTCCGGCTGGAGGTCGGGCGTCCCCTGCGGCCCATGCTGGCCTCGCCGGCGGAGTCGCTGGACGAGGCACTGGCCGAGCTCGGCAGCTGCGTGGTGGAGCACAAGCTCGACGGCGCGCGCATCCAGGTGCACCGCTCCGGCGACGAGGTCCACGTCTACACGCGCACGTTGCGCGAGATCACCAAGACGGTGCCGGAACTGGTCGAGCTCGTGCGCGGCCTGCCGTGCACGTCGGTGGTGCTCGACGGCGAGACGCTGGCGCTGACCGACGAAGGGAGACCCCGGCCGTTCCAGGAGACGATGAGCAGGTTCGGCGCGCAGGACGAACGTGAGCTGCTGCTGCACCCGTACTTCTTCGACTGCCTGCACCTCGACGGCAAGGACCTGCTCGACGAGCCGCTGCGCGACCGCCTGGCCGCGCTGCGGCAGGTGGCGGGCGAGCACGTCATCCCAGGCGTGCTGGACCCGTCACCGGAGGAAGCGGCGAAGGTCGTCACCGCAGCGCTCGCCGCGGGCCACGAGGGCGTGATGGTCAAGTCGCTGGCTTCGCCCTACGCGGCAGGCCGTCGAGGCAGCGCCTGGCAGAAGGTGAAGCCGGTGCACACGCTCGACCTGGTCGTGCTCGGCGTCGAGTGGGGCAGCGGCCGTCGCCGCGGCTGGCTGTCGAACCTGCACCTGGGCGCCCGCGACCCGGACGGCGGCCCGCCGGTGATGGTCGGCAAGACCTTCAAGGGCCTCACCGACGAGCTGCTGAAGTGGCAGACGAAAGCCCTGCGGGAGATCGCCACCGAGCAGAACGACTGGGTGGTCATGGTCCGTCCGGACCTGGTGATCGAGATCGAACTGGACGGCGTGCAGGTCTCGCCGCGCTACCCCGGCGGCGTGGCGCTGCGGTTCGCCCGCGTCGTCCGCTATCGCCCGGACAAGGACCCGTCGGAGGCGACCACTATCGAGGAGGTGAGGGCACTCCTGCCCACCGCACAACCGAATCCCGAGGGCTGACCGCCGCTAGCGTGGTGGCGTGGGGGAGAACGAAGATTTCAGGCGCGTCTACGCCGAGCCGGACGACTTCGCGCAGTGGCCGGAGTTGGACCGCGGCGCGACGCTGAGCTGGTACGACGGCCGGGTCCTCGCCGTGCAGGACTTCGGCATGACGATCCGCGTCGTCCTGCCGATCAGCCTCGACAGCGGGGACACGGTGTCGTTCGAGGTCTGGGTCGTCGTCGACTTCGACGAAGGGAGCGGGCTCGGCGCGGAGCTCGAGGCAGGCGACTGGAGTGGCGCGACGGCCAAGGGCCACCTGCTCGACGTGGTCGAGCCCTGGCCGGAGGTTTACGGCGCTTCGGTGACGTTCGCCGGAGAACCAGGGGAGTGGCTGCCCCGCATCACCGGCTCAGAGCACCCCGGCCTCCAGCGGGTGCTCACCGAGAAGTGGCCGGTCAGCGTGCTCACGCTCGGGCGGCTCTGGTTCGAAAATCGAGTGCGGCCGTCAGCGCCCGGCAATAGCGTCAAGCCGGTGACCGACGCTTCCGCGCTGCTCAGCGCATTCGACACCCAGGCCCGCTCCGCCGAGTGGGAGGCGTATCCCGACGCCGTGCGGGACTCGGAGGTGTTCCGGGTCGCCTGGGGCCACCGCCGGGGCTTCGTCGCGGGCCCGCCCCACCTCCGCCTCGACGGCGCCGAACTGGACGCGGTGATCGCACGTCAGCGCGACTTCTTCGCTGCCCGCGGCCAGGCCTTCGAGTGGAAGACCTGGGGCCACGACAGGCCCGCTGACCTGCCGCAACGGCTGGAGCTGGCGGGGTTCGTCTCGGAGGGGCGCGAGACCGTGCTCATCGGGCTCGCCGAGGAGATGGCGGGGCCGGTCCGCCTCGAAGACGGCATCGTCCTGCGCGAGACCAAGGAGGAAGCCGACCTGCATCGGCTCGCCGCCACGGCCACGGAGGTGTTCGGCAGGGACAGCACCTGGCTCGCCGACTACCTGCTGGAGAAGCAGGACGACCCGAACACGGTCGTCGTGGTCGCCGAGGCGGACGGTCAGGTCGTGTCGTCGGCGCGGCTGGAGATCGTGCCGGGCACGGAGTTCGGCGGACTCTGGGGCGGCGGCACGCTCGCTGCCTGGCGGGGCAAGGGCATCTACCGCGCGCTCGTGGCGCACCGTGCGCGCGTCGCGATCGAACGAGGTCTGAAGTACTTGCAGGTCGACGCTACGGAAGACAGCAGGCCGATCCTGGAACGCCTCGGATTCGTCGTGGTGACCACGACCACCGGCTACGTCTGGACGCCGTGACGTCCTCGCCGGGTGCCCAAGCGAGACGCTGCGGGTATCGTGGAAGCACGTGCGGTTCATCGAAGGGCATCGACCCTCTTACGACCTGACCTACGACGACGTGTTCCTCGTCCCCGGCCGTAGCGCCGTGGAGTCGCGGTTCGGCGTCGACCTCTCCACTTCGGACGGTACCGGGGCCACGATCCCGATCGTCGTCGCCAACATGACGGCCGTGGCCGGGCGGCGGATGGCGGAGACCATCGCGCGGCGTGGCGGGCTCGTCGTCATCCCGCAGGACGTGCCCACCGAGGCCGTCGCCGAGATCATCTCGTGGGTCAAGGAGCGGCATCCCGTCTGGGACACCCCGTTGACGCTCACCACGGGTGACGCGGTGGCGGACGCGTGGAACCTGTTGCACAAGCGGGCGCACGGGGCCGTTGTCGTTGTGGACGATGGCGGGCGGCCTCTTGGCGTGGTCGACGAGGCGGCGCTCACGGGGGTCGACCGGTTCGCGCGGCTCGGCGACGTGATGAACACCGACGTGTTGAAGCTGTCGCTCGACTCACGGCCGCAGGACGTGTTCGACGAGCTTCACCACAGCGCGCACAAGATCGCGTTGGGTGTGGACGAGGCGATGAGGCTTCGCGGCGTGCTGACGGAGCTGACCGCGCTTCGGGCCGAGGTCTACCGGCCCGCCACCGACGACGACGGCAAGTTGCGGGTCGCGGCCGCGGTCGGGGTGAACGGGGACGTGCGGGCCAAGGCCGAGGCGTTGATCAAGGCCGGCGTGGACGTGCTGGTCGTGGACACGGCGCACGGGCACCAGGAGAAGATGATCGCGGCGCTCAAGGCCGTGAAGGAAGCGAACCCGAGTGTGCCGGTCGCGGCGGGCAACGTCGTCACCGCGGAGGGTGTCCGGGATCTGGTCGAGGCCGGCGCGGACATCATCAAGGTCGGTGTCGGGCCCGGCGCGATGTGCACCACGCGGATGATGACCGGGGTGGGACGGCCGCAGTTCAGCGCGGTGGCGGAGTGCGCCGCGGAGGCGCGGAGGCTCGGCAAGCACGTGTGGGCCGACGGTGGTGTGCGGCACCCGCGGGACGTGGCGCTGGCGTTGGCGGCCGGTGCCGGCAGCGTGATGGTCGGGAGCTGGTTCGCGGGGACGTACGAGTCGCCCGGGGATCTGCAGCGGGACGAGCGCGGGAACCTCTACAAGGAATCGTTCGGAATGGCGTCGAAGCGTGCCGTGACGGCGCGGACGCGCAGCGACAACGCGTTCGACCGGGCCAAGAAGGGGCTGTTCGAAGAGGGCATCTCCACTTCGAAGATGAGGCTGGACCCGGTGCGCCCGAGCGTGGAGGACCTGCTCGACGCGATTACCTCCGGCGTCCGCTCGGCCTGCACGTATGCCGGCGCGAACTCGCTGGAGGAGTTCCACGACAAGGCTGTGCTCGGCATCCAGTCCGCCGCCGGCTTCGCGGAAGGAAGGCCGTTGCCAGGGGGATGGTGAAGCGAAACCGGCCCCGCGCAACGAAAAGCCGCGCGGGGCCGGTGCTCGTTCACGACACTACGAGGCGTAGTCCTCCAGCATCTCGGTGACGAGAGCCGCGATCGGCGAACGCTCCGAGCGCGTCAGGGTGACGTGGGCGAAGAGCGGGTGGCCCTTCAGCTTCTCGATCACCGCCGCCACGCCGTCGTGCCGGCCGACCCGCAGGTTGTCGCGCTGCGCCACGTCGTGCGTCAGCACCACCCGCGAGTTGCTGCCCAGTCGCGACAGCACGGTCAGCAACACGTTGCGCTCCAACGACTGCGCCTCGTCCACGATCACGAAGGAGTCGTGCAGCGAGCGGCCGCGGATGTGGGTGAGGGGCAGGACCTCGAGCATGCCCCGGTCCATCACCTCTTCCACGACCGCCTGGCTCACCAGCGCGCCGAGGGTGTCGAACACCGCCTGCGCCCACGGCCCCATCTTCTCGTTCTCGCTACCCGGCAGGTAGCCGAGCTCCTGGCCACCGACCGCGTACAACGGCCGGAACACCACGACCTTGCGGTGCTGCCTGCGTTCCATCACGGCTTCGAGACCGGCGCACAGCGCCAGTGCCGATTTTCCGGTGCCGGCCCGCCCGCCCAGCGAGACGATGCCGACCTCCGAGTCCAGCAGCAGGTCCAGGGCGATCCGCTGTTCGGCGGACCTCCCGTGCAGTCCGAACGCCTCCCGATCTCCGCGCACCAGCTTGATCTGCTTGTCCGCGGTCACCCGGCCCAGAGCGCTCGAGGTGCCCGCCAGCAACCGGATTCCGGTGTGGCAGGGCAGTTCCCCGACGTGCTCCAGGTCCTCGTACTGGGTGGGGTCGACGACGTTGTCCTTGAACAGGCTGTCCACCAGGGACTGTGGAACGTCCAGATCGGACATCCCGGTCCAGCCTGACAGGGTGACGTCGTGTGCCCGGTACTCCTCCGCCCGCAGGCCGACCGATCCGGCCTTGACCCGCAGGGGCATGTCCTTGGTCACCAGGGTGACGTTGCGTCCCTCAGCAGCGAGGTTGAGGGAGCAGGCGAGGATTCGGGCGTCGTTGGAGTCCGTTCGGAAACCTGATGGCAACACCTCCGGGTCGGAGTGGTTGAGCTCGACGTGCAAGGTGCCTCCCAGATCCCCGATGGGGATCGGCGAATCGAGGCGACCATGCCGCAAGCGCAGGTCGTCGAGCAGTCGCAGGGCTTCCCTCGCGAACCAGCCCAGTTCGGGGTGGTGGCGCTTGCCCTCCAGCTCGCTGATCACCACGAGCGGGAGCACGACCTCGTGCTCCGCGAAACGGGTGGCGGCGAGGGGATCGGACAGCAGTACCGACGTGTCCAGCACATATGTCGTGATGGCCGGTGCGGCGGACTTGCGCCGGGAGGAAGAACTGCGCGATGAGCCTGAGGAACGGCTCGCGGGACGTCGTGCGTTCACGGCAACTCCCTCACGAACGCGGCACCCGCGTCCGCTCCTCGCTGGGCCAGGCACCACCCTGATCGATCGTCCCGCCTTCCGCCGGTGTGGCGTCAGGCTGGCCGACCACGAGGGCCGGGTGCCGGCCCCCTCGCGACGTTGTCTGCCACGATCAGAGCCTCCCTGCGCGGTCCGCAGTGGTCGCGTCCCGCCGCTTTCGAAGTTACCTGCGGGAGTGCCCCATCTGCACGAAGCCACACAGGTGAATCCCGACTTGTCATCTGCCCGAAAACTTCCCGAAACGTGACCGCAGTCGTGTTTCCGCTGGTCACATGCTGTTCTCGTGGGTGTTGCGCGCCAGCCAGGACAGGCCGTCCCTGACCTGGGATTCGAGTGATTTCGGCACGAGGGGCTCGTCGAGAAGTCTCAGATAGCGGGAGTCGAGCGATTCGCCGGGCGCTCGGACGTCGAGCCAGGCCCGCACGAGGCGCACGCCTTCGACGTATGTCGTGGTGTACGCGCGCCACAGCGGATCGGCCAGAAAGCGGACCATCTGCCGTGCGCGACGCTCGGGGACTAGCAGCCACCTGCGCAGATACGCAACCACGTCATCCTGATCCGCACCACGATCGTGTAGCAGCAGGGCGGCGTCCTGCCGCACCGTGAGCAGGCCCGATGCCGCCGACTCGACCTTTTCGGACAGTTCGCCGTCCATTCGCAACCCGAGGTCCGAGAAGATCTGCTCCGTCCACACGCCCCATCCCGGCCCGACCGCGGCGTGCAGGCCGAGGTCGGCCATGCCCTCGGCCATCAGGCACTGCGGCGTGTTGATCAGGAAGATCGACTGCTCCGCGTGGCCGCGCTTGGCGACCAGGCCCGACTCCTTGCGGCAGTGCTCGGTGTGGTGGCCGGGATAGGACTCGTGGGCGACCAGGTGCGGCAGGTTCGCCATCCGGTGGCCCAGGTCGGCGTTGACCGCGACCCGGCTCCGGTAGCCGCCGAGGTAGTAGTTGAAGCCGCTCCACGGCTTGTTCGTGACGACCCGGTACTCCACGATCTCCTGCTCGGGCAGCGCGTACTTCTGGCGCACCCGGTCCCTCAGCGCGCTCGACAGAGCCTGTACGGCGCCCTGGAGCCTCCGCGCGGGCACCTCGTCGGCCGCGCGGAAGGCCGTGAGGCGGTCAGCGAGCGAACCCGGCCCGGCGAGCGCCACGTCGAGGTTGCGGTGGGCCTGCGCGTACGCGTCCTCGTCGCCGGGGCGGATGCGGACCTGGAAGTACCGCTCGACCTCGTCGACGAACGAGACGCGCTCGCCGTCGAGCCTGCGCGCCGTGCACTCCAACGCCCGCAGGTGCGCGTCGAGGAACTGTTTGCGCTGCTCAGCGAGGGCGCTACCGGGGATCTCCCGGCGCAGCAACCGCGCGTGGTCGCCCAGTGCCCTCGGGTGCAGGCGCGGCTCGTTGTCGACGGCGCGGCTCAGCGCCGGGTCGCCGGTGAACGAGTCGACGAACCCGGACACCAGGCGCCCGAGCCGCAGCCCCAGCACCAGATATCCGCGCACCAGCTCGTCGGCGTCCATGATTCGGAGAGTTTAGGGCGTCTACCACAGCGTCTTGCTCGCGACCGAATCGTGAAACGACGACCACCTGATCGGGGAATGTTGTTGATCTTGGCGTCACACAATGGGGTCACGCGGGCCGCCATTCGAGATCAATACCTATAGCGTTTCCGCACGGAGACCCCACCGCTCCGGAGATCCCCGAAGACTCCGGAAATGACGGGGAAAACCCGACATGAAGGAGATTGACGTGAAGAAGGTTTGTGCCGCGGTCGTCGCCGCAGCCGCCCTGTCGCTCGCGTTCGCCCCGGCCGCCATGGCCGGCGAGGGCCACGGCCACGGCTGGCACGGTGGCCACGGCCACCACTGGTCCAACGGCCCGCTGCTGGTCCTGCTGAACGGCAACAACCTCAACGGCACCGTCGGTGCCTGCGGCAACAACGTCGGCGTGCTGGGTGCGGCGGTGCCGATCAACTCGCCGTCGATCACCGAGACCTGCGCCGCCGGCGGCATCGTCGACGAGGGCTGATCTCTCTCTCGGTCGTACGTCTGGGGGCGTCATTTCTGGCGCCCCCAGACGCGTTTTTCCCGTTCAAACCTTGATTAGGAGAAAAATCGTGCTGAAGAAGGTTGCGGCCGCCCTCGGTGTCGCTGCTGCGTTCGTTGCCGTCGGTTCCCCCGCGATGGCCGCTCCGGGCCACCACTGGGTCAACGAGCCGCTGCTGATCGTCGGCAACGCCAACAACCTGAACGGTGTTATCGGTGCCTGTGGCAACAACGTCGGCGTGCTCGGTGCCGCGGTTCCGGTGAACTCGCCCTCCATCACGGAGACCTGCGCCGCCGGCGGCATCGAGGACGGCGACGACTTCGGCCACTACCACGGCTGATCGTCATCAGGCTGAAAAGGGGCGCTCACCTTCGCGGTGAGCGCCCCTTTTGCTGCTCTCAGCTGCCGTACCTGCGGTGACGCTTGGCGTACTCGCGCATGGCCCGCAGGAAGTCGGTGCGCCGGAAGCCGGGCCAGTAGGCCTCGCAGAACCAGAACTCCGAGTGCGCCGACTGCCAGAGCATGAAGCCGGAAAGCCGCTGCTCACCCGACGTGCGGATGATCAGATCGGGGTCGGGTTGCCCGGACGTGTAGAGGTGCTCCGCGATGTGGTCGACGTCGAGCACCTCGGCGAGCTCCTCGATGGTGCCGCCGCGCTCGGCGTGCGCCTGCAGCAGCTTCCGGACGGCGTCCGCGATCTCCTGCCGCCCGCCGTAGGCGACGGCGACGTTGACCTGGATGCCCGTGCGGTTCCTGGTGCGTGCCGCGGCGTTCGTGAGCCGCTCGGCGTGCTCCTTGGGCAGCATGTCGATGGCGCCGACGTGCCGGACCCGCCACGGCTTGCCGTCGCCCGCCAGTTCGTCGGTGATGTCCGCGATGATGTCGAGCAACGGCGCGAGCTCGTCGTTGTCCCGGCTGAGGTTGTCGGTGCTCAGCATCCAGAGGGTGACGACCTCCACATCGGCGTCACCGCACCAGTCGAGCAGTTCGAGGATCTTGCGCGCGCCGGCCCTGTGCCCGTGCGCGACATCGGTGAAGCCGGCTTCCCTGGCCCACCTGCGGTTGCCGTCGAGGACCACGCCGACGTGCTTGGGAGCCTGTGGCGTCGTGCTCAGTTCGCGGCGGAGAATCCACTCGTAGAGGTGGATAGCGACGTCTTTCACACGGGTGCGGAGTGCCACGTCCGAACAGCGTACGCCGTGCAAGGTTCATCACTGGGTACTGGTCGGAAACCTACGGTCGCGTAACCTTGGGTCCTGTGACCACTGCGACCGTTCCTCCCCAGCCCGGACTGCGGCCGCGCCTGCGTGGATGGCTGCACTTCTGGTCGTTCATCGCCTCAGTGGCGACAGGCGCGACGCTGATCGCCCTCGCGGCGTCCACCGTGTCCGCGCGCGCTGCCCTGGCAACCTCCGTCTACGGCCTGACAGTCCTGGGCCTCTTCGGCGTTTCGGCGCTGTACCACCGCGTGACGTGGAAATCCGACCGCGTGCGCACGTGGATGAAGCGCATGGACCACTCGATGATCTTCGTGTTCATCGCCGGTACCTACACACCGTTCGCTCTACTCGCTATGAATCCGGGGACCGGGAGCACCGTGCTCTGGGTCGTCTGGATCGGCGCTCTGCTGGGCGTGACCCTGAAGCTGGCCTGGCCGCACGCGCCGCGGTGGCTCGGGGTGCCCATCTACATCGCGCTCGGGTGGGTCGCGGTGTTCGTGCTGCCCGAGCTGCTGCACCACGCCGGGGTTGCGGCGTTGGTGCTGCTGCTGGTGGGTGGGGCGCTTTACACCGTCGGCGCGGTGTTCTACGCGACCCGGTGGCCCAATCCCTGGCCGCAGGTGTTCGGGTATCACGAGTTCTTCCACGCCGCGACTGTGGTGGCGGCGATCTGCCACTACATCGCCATTTGGCTCGCGATGTACTCATGATTCACTCCTGACATGGGTGCATCTGGCTGGATCCGCTATACGGAGTACGACCCGGACCCGGTCGTCGTGCTGAACGCGCTGCACGCCCAGGAGCTTGCCGGGGGCATGTACCACTGGGCGGAGCCCAGCGTTCCCAGACCGGCCTCGGTCCAGGAACTGCAGGAGCTCTACGGGGTGCACGAGCGCCTCTCGCTGGAGTGCACGCATTCCGTGCTCGACATCTTCGACATCCACTATGGCGCCGAGGACGTGGCGTGGGCGATGCGTCCGCTGGACGCAGCGACGATCCAGGAGAAGTTCGGCACGCTCACGCCGACGCGCCAACAGTTCGACGCGGTCTACGAGGCGGATGAACTGTTCTGCGAGCGGGCGAGCGGGTGTTTCACCACCCTCTACGTGGATGGTGTGCCGGCCGAGACGGCCGTGTGGGGCGTCACGGGCGATTAGGAAGGGGGAGCTGCCCGGTGGACAGCTCCCCTCCGATCGTCAGCGGCCGCCGCGGGCCATGTGCAGCACGTCGAGCGCCGCGTCCAGCTGTTCCTCGGTGAGCTTGCCCGGCACGTGGCCGCGTTCCAGCACCACCTCGCGGATGGTCTTGCGCTCCTTCAGGGACTGCTTCGCGATCGACGCCGCCTCCTCGTAGCCGATGTAGCGGTTCAGTGGCGTGACGATGGACGGGGACGACTCGGCGTACTCGCTCATCCGCGCCACCTGCGGTTCGGTGCCCGCCAGGACCTTGTCGGCGAGCAGGCGGGCGACGGCGGCGAGCAGGCGGGACGACTCCAGGACGTTGCGGGCGATGACCGGCAGCATCACGTTCAGCTGGAAGTTGCCCTGCGAACCGGCGAACGCGACGGTGGCGTCGTTGCCGATGACCTGCGCGACGACCATCATCGTGGCTTCGGAGATCACCGGGTTGACCTTGCCCGGCATGATCGAGCTGCCCGGCTGGAGGTCGGGCAGCGCCAGTTCGCCGAGGCCGGTGCGGGGGCCCGAGCCCAGCCAGCGGAGGTCGTTGGCGATCTTGAACAGGGCCACGGCCGACGCGCGGAGCTGGCCGGAGATCTCGACGACGCCGTCCTGGGTGGCCTGGGCCTCGAAGTGGTCGCGGGCCTCCACCAGTGGCAGGTCGGTGGCCTTGGCCAGTTCTGCCGCCACCGCCGCGCCGAAGCCCTCGGGGGCGTTCAGGCCGCTGCCCACCGCGGTGCCGCCGATCGGCAGTTCGGCGAGGCGCGGGATGGAGGCCTGCAGGCGTTCGACGGAGTAGCGGACCTGGGCCGCCCAGGCGCCGGCCTCCTGGCCCAGGGTGATCGGGACGGCGTCCATGAGGTGCGTGCGGCCCGACTTGACCAGGTCGGACCATTCGGCGGCGCGTGACTCCAGGACGCCCAGGAGGTGTTCGAGCGACGGGATCACGTCGGTCATCACGGCCTCGGTGGCGGCCACGCGCAGCGTCGTCGGGAACGTGTCGTTGGACGACTGCGAGGCGTTGACGTGGTCGTTCGGGTGCACGTCGCGGCCCAGTGCGCGAGTGGCGAGGGTGGCGATGACCTCGTTGGCGTTCATGTTCGAGGACGTGCCGGAACCCGTCTGGAAGACGTCGACCGGGAAATGGGCGTCCCACTGGCCGCCGGCTACCTCGTCGGCTGCCGTGGCGATGGCGGAGGCCAGGTCCGCGTCGAGTACGCCGAGCCGGGCGTTCACCCTGGCCGTCGCCGCCTTGAGCAGGCCCAGTGCCCTGATCTGGGCGCGTTCCAGGCCTCGACCGGAAATCGGGAAGTTCTCGACCGCGCGTTGTGTTTGGGCGCGCCACAATGCGTCGATCGGCACGCGGACCTCACCCATCGTGTCGTGCTCGACGCGGTACTCCTGTTCAGACATACCTCCGAGTCTCTATCGTCGATCACAGCACTGCCACCCACCACTGGCAGAAGGGCACCACTCATGGAGCGTGACGTCGACCTCCTCGTCGTGGGAGCTGGTCCCACGGGGTTGTTCGCCGCTTACTACGCGGGCTTCCGGGAAATGAACGTCGCAGTGGTCGACGCTCTGCCGGAACCGGGCGGCCAGATCACGGCGATGTATCCGGAGAAGATGATTTTCGATGTGGCCGGGTTCCCCGCCGTGCGGGGACGTGACCTCGTCAACGGACTCGTGGAGCAGGCCGCGCAGTTCAAGCCGACCTACCTGCTCGGCCGGCAGGCACGTACCTGTGAGTCCATTGAGGACGGTCTGCGGGTCGGGCTCGCGGACGGTTCCTCCATCACCACCAGGGCCGTGCTGATCACGGCGGGCATGGGCGAGTTCAATCCGCGCCCGCTGCCCGCCGGCGACGGCCGGCTGGGACGCGGCATGGTCCACTTCGTGCCGGTGCTGGCCGAACACGCCGGGCAGCACGTGGTGATCGTGGGCGGTGGCGACTCGGCGTTCGACTGGGCGCTGGCACTGCACCCGATCGCCGCGAGCGTCAAGATCGTGCACCGCAGGGCCAGCTTCCGCGCGCACGCGGCCACCGTGCGGCAGGTGCGGGAGCTGGGCGTGGAGATCATCACCGACGCCGAGGTGCTGGCGTTGCGCGGCGAGCCACTGTCCGAAGTGGACATCAAGGTCAAGGGTGGCGACGCGCGGACGTTGCCCGCGCAGACGGTCGTCGCTGCCCTCGGGTTCACCGCGGACCTCGGGCCGATCGAGTCGTGGGGGCTCGAGCTCGACCACCGCGCGGTGCTCGTCGACTCCACCATGAAGACCAAGCTGGACAGGATCTACGCGGCGGGCGACGTCGCGCAGTACCCCGGCAAGGTCAAGCTCATCGCGACGGGGTTCGGGGAGGCGGCGACCGCGGTCAACAACATCGCGGTGGCGCTCAACCCGTCGGCGCACCTGTTCCCGGGGCATTCGAGCGACGGCAGCTGACGCGCGCGCCCGACGACGGTTGCTCACGATGAAACGCGCGAAGTGCTGGAAGGCCCGGCCGGGAACCCGGTCAGGCCTTCCAGCGGCGAGTTACGGCAGCACCTGCACCTGCTCGCCGATCATCAGGTTGTCGTAGAACACGAGCGACGCATCCACGGACATCCGGATGCACCCGTGGGACTGGACGGCAGTGTCACCCTGGTGGAACGCGATACCGTTCGTGGTGAAGTACACCGCGTTCGGCATCGGGCCGTTGTAGGGGACGCTCCAGTCGTTCTTCACCTTGCGCAGCACCGAGAACATGCCCACCGGGGTCTCGTACCCCGGCTTGCCGTGGCTGATGGTGACCGGCCCGTAGCTCGTTTTGCCGTTGAAGACCAGCCACGCCTGGTTCGTGTGCTTCTGCAGGCACGCTCCGTTGTGGACGGTGCATCCCGCCTGAGCCTGTGCGGGGACCGCGAAGCCGAGGATCAGGAGCACCGTCGCGATCAGAACTCGCATCTCACATCACCTCTCGGTAGTGGAGTAGCCACTATGGGGTGATTTCAATCGTCACCTTATGGAAGGACCTGGATGCGCTCGCCGGGGAACAGGTTGTTGTAGAAGACCTCGGAGTCGTTCCAGGTGAGGCGCACGCAGCCGTGCGACTGGGAGTTCAGGTCGCCCTGGTGGAACGCCACGCCGTCGGCGGTGAAGTAGACGGCGTTGGGCATCGGGCCGTTGTAGGGGACGCTCCAGTCGTTCTTCACCTTGCGCAGCACCGGGAAGTTGCCGACGGGTGTGCCGAAGCCCGGCTTGCCGTGGCTGATCCGGACCGGGCCGTAGCTCGTCACGCCGTTGGTGACGAGCCACGCCAGGTTCGTGTGCTTCTGCACGCAGGCTCCGTTGTGGACGGTACAGCCGGAAGCCTGCGCGGGCAGCGCGAAGCCAAGCAGGAACAGGGCCGTGACGGCCAGAACTCTCATGGTTGATGATCATGAGACCACTTGGACGGTGTCGCCAATCGAAAGGTTGTTGAAGTAGTACTTCGCCGACGGCGGGTCCAGGTGGATGCAGCCGTGCGACGGATCGGTCAGCGAGCCCTCGTGGAACGCGATGCCGCTCTCGGTGAAGTACGTCGACCACGGCATCGGCGCGTTGTACGGCCGGCTCCACTCGTCCTTCACCTTGCGCAGCACCGGGAAGTTGCCGAGCGGCGTCTCGAAGCCCTTGCGGCCGTGGGTGATCGGCGTCGGACCGTAGACGATCTTGTCGCCCCGGACGACCCACGACTGGTTCGTGGAGAGCTGGATGCACGCGCCGTCGCTGATGGTGCACGGCGTCGGCTTCACCACAGGAGGGGGTGGCGGCGGGGCGGGCGGCGTGGAAGGCGGTGCCTCGGAAGAAGGCGCCGCAGACGACGAATGCGGTGGCGCCGCCGGTGTCTCGGCCCTCACGGCCCCCTGCGCGCATCCCGCCACCGACATCAACGCGACCGCCACTAGCAGCATCCGCATCGCGTACCCCCTGGTTGTTCCATCCCTTGCCGAAGTAGACGACGGGAGGTGTGCTCAGGTTGCAACGCGAAGGTCCGCCTCCCGTAACAGTTGGGAGACGGACCTCGGAATGCGTTTACCGATCTACCGGGTCAGTTCACACGGTGCCGGCGTACTGCCTGATCCACGAGCGGTAGTAGGGGACGTCCACGTAGATCGACGGAGCGGTCGCGCAGGTCGCGCCGCCACCGGAGCGGCTGGTCGCGCCGATGAGCTCCCAGCGGCCACTGACCGACTTCACCTGCGGGCCACCCGAGTCGCCGTAGCAGGCACCCTTGTTGCCACCGGTGTTGTTGGTGCAGATCTCCGAGGCGGCCCTGATGCCGGAGCAACGGCTGTCCGTCACGATCGAGGTGTTGAGCTCCTGCAGGGTGATCGGAGCACCGCCACAGCCACGGGTCGGGCAGGTCTGGCCCCAGCCGATGATGCGGGTCGCGGTGCCGACCGGGCCGGACGTGGCCGACACGGCCGCGGGAGCCTGGCTGACCGAGGTGTTGAGCTGTACGAGCGCCAGGTCTGCGGACGGGTGGTTGATGATCCGGGACGCACCGGTCACCGTGCCGCCGCTGGTGCGGTTGGTCGTGCCGATGCGGGTGCGGACCGACGACGCGGACCGGCCCTGGACGCAGTGCTTCGCCGTCACGACCCAGTTGGCCTTGATCAGCGTGCCGCCGCAGAAGTGGCTGCCGGAGGTGCTCTGCAGCGAGACCATCCAGGAGTAGACCTGCGTGGCGTTGGTGCCGCCGACGATCATCGGCGAGACGTCGCCGTCAGCGGTGGGAGCCGGAGCCGCGGTGGCCGCTGCGGCAGAGGCGAGCAGAGCGCCCGCGGCCACGACGACTGCGGAGAACAACGAACGTGCCCTCATCGTTGATTTCCTTTCCTGAACCCGGCGCAGGGTTGCCGGGGTCAGGTCGGAAACTAAGGACGAAAGTGACTTCGTCACTAGGGTCACTCGGAGGGTGACTGTCCGTTAACGGTTCACAGATTCACAGAACTACGGCAGCGGCTGCTGCACGTGCTCGGGCAGGTCGAAGTCCACCGAGGCGTATTCGCGCAGCTTGTGCAGGCTGTGGAAGCCGTCGATCATGCGCACGGTGCCGGACTTGGAGCGCATGACGATCGACTGGGTGGTGCAGCCGCCCGCCCGGTAGTGCACGCCGCGCAGGAGGTCGCCGTCGGTCACGCCCGTGGCGCAGAAGAAGACGTTGTCGCCCGAGACGAGATCGTTCGTGGTGAGCACACGGGACAGGTCGTGGCCCGCGCCGATCGCCTTCTCGCGCTCCTCGTCGTCCTTCGGCCACAACCGGCCCTGGATGGCGCCACCGACGCACTTGAGGGCTGCCGCGGCGATGATGCCCTCGGGAGTGCCGCCGATGCCGACGAGCATGTCCACGCCCGACGTGGGGCGTGCGGCCGCGATCGCACCGGCCACGTCACCGTCGGAGATGAAGTGGATGCGGGCGCCGGCCTGGCGCACCTCCTGCACGATCTGCTCGTGCCGGGGCCGGTCGAGGATGCAGACGTTCACGTCGGACACGTCGCTGTGCTTGGCCTTCGCGACGCGGCGGATGTTCTCGGCGAGCGGCGCGGTGATGTCGATGACGTCGGCCGCCTCCGGACCCACGGCGAGCTTCTCCATGTAGAACACGGCGGACGGGTCGAACATCGCCCCGCGCTCGGCCACCGCCAGCACGGCCAGCGCGTTCGGCATGCCCTTGGCCATCAGCGTGGTGCCGTCGATCGGGTCGACCGCGACGTCGCAGTCGGGGCCCTCGCCGTTGCCCACTTCCTCACCGTTGAACAGCATGGGCGCCTCGTCCTTCTCGCCCTCGCCGATCACCACGACGCCCCGCATCGAGACGGTGTGGATGAGCTTGCGCATCGCGTCGACGGCCGCCCCGTCGCCGCCGTTCTTGTCGCCGCGTCCCACCCACCGGCCCGCGGCCATCGCCGCTGCCTCGGTGACGCGCACGAGCTCCAATGCCAGGTTCCGGTCGGGGGCTTCGCGACGTCGTTCCGCGGGGGTGTTCACCATTGCGCGCCTCCATGCGACTACTCAGCGTGCCGGATTTTGTGATCGGCAACTGAATCCTTGCATGGGATCAGGCTTCGGAAACGTCCTCCTCGACCACAGCGAGAGCTGCATCGATTCGCTCGCGCGCGCCGGCGAGATGCTGCTCACAAGTCTTGGCGAGCGCTTCACCGCGTTCCCACAACGCCAGGGAGTCCTCCAGCGACAGGCCGCCGGCCTCCAGCTTGCGGACCACCTCGACCAGTTCGTCGCGGGCGGCTTCGTAACCCGGTGAAGTGTCCTTCTGGGTGGTTTCCGAACTCACGCGGATTGGCTCCTCAGACGACTCAGCACGGTCGCGACGGCCAGGTCGTAGCCGACCAGGGCCTCCGCGAACTCCTCGCCGTCACCCTCTCGCACCGCCTCGTCGATGAGCGCCTCGGCCTCCGCGACGCGCCGGTACTGCACGGTGCCCGCGGTGGCCTCGCTCAGGTCGTGCAACGTCAGGATCAGCGTGCGGCGGTCCGTGGTGTCGCAGTCGCCCACCATGGCGGTCCAGCAGTCCGCCGCGGCGCGGTTCGCCGCCTCCGCCTTCGTGCGCAGGCCCGAGCCGCAGGAACCGGCCGCCTCCATGGTGAGGGGCAGGAACACGGCATCACGCATCATCGGTACCTCCCCCTTCCCCGTCGGTTTCCGGGCCGACCACCGCGGCCCGCACTGCTCCGTCAACGACGCGTACCCGTAGCTGTGTTCCGCTCGGCGCATCTGAGACAGAACGCAACACGCCGTCGAGCCCGTCAGGTGTGACGAGTTGCACAACGGCGTAGCCGCGGGCCAGCGTGGCGGCTGGTCCGAGGGTCGTCAAGCGCGCTTTCGTCCCCGAGAGGTGGACGTCCTCCCGATCGAGTCGTTGCGTGACGGCCCGGCGACCTTGCTCGCGAAAACGCCGCACTTCCTCGGCACGGCGCTCCAGCGGGCCGTAAGGGTCCGAAAGTACTGGTCGGGAACGCAGCGAGTCGAGCAGTTTGCGCTCTCGATCGACCCAGCCGTGCAGCGCGCGGCGGCCCCGATCGCGCATCTGCCGGACGCGTTCACTCTCTTCAGCGACATCGGGAACCACCCGTTTGCCAGCGTCGGTAGGCGTCGAACAACGCACGTCAGCGACGTGGTCGAGCAGCGGGGTGTCCGGTTCGTGGCCGATCGCCGACATGACCGGCGTGCGGCACGAGGAGACCGCACGGCACAGCGCCTCGTCGGAGAACGGCAGCAGGTCCTCCACGCTGCCGCCGCCGCGGGCGATGATGATCACGTCGCACTCGGGGTCGCGCTCCAGAGTGGACAGTGCGGTCATCACCTGGGTCACGGCGGCCGGGCCCTGCACGGCGACGTTGATGACGCGGAAGTGCGCGCCGGGCCAACGGTTCCGCGCGTTCGTGAGCACGTCGCGTTCCGCCGCGGACGCCCGGCCGGTGATGAGGCCGATCTTGTTCGGCAGGAACGGGGGACGGCGCTTGCGGCGCGGGTCGAACAGGCCCTCGGCGTGCAGCAGCTTGCGCAGCCGTTCCATCCGGGCCAGCAACTCGCCGATGCCGACGGCGCGGATGTCGTCCGCCCTGAGGCTGAGCGTGCCGCGGTTCGGGTAGAAGCTGATCTTCCCGTGCGCGATGACCCTGCTGCCCTCGGTGAGCTGCAGCTCGCGGATCATCGAGGCGTTGCAGGTGATCGACATGGACATGTCGACGCTCGGGTCGCGCAACGTCAGGAACGCCGTGGAACTGCGCGCGTTGAGCTGCGTGACCTGACCCTCTACCCACACGTCGCCGAGCCGGTTGATCCAGTCGAGCAGCTTGCGGGCGACCGTCCGCACCGGCCACGGGTTCTCCGGCGTGGATTTCGCTTCACTCACGACTGCGACTTCACCGTCGCGATCCGGCGGTTGAGCATGCCCACGAACTCAGGCCGCGACTCGTGCGCCTTCTCGTAGCGCAGCAACTCCTCGAGCTGCTCGGCGTCGAGGTTGCGCAGGCGGGCGCGCAGCTGGGCGATCGACAGTTCGTCGTACATCGGCAGGAACTCGGGAACCTCGGCGATCGCGCGCACTTCCTCCTCCCACGGGTCGTCCGCGGGAGTTTCCTGAGAAGTCGTGACGGGCGTCTCCTCGTCGTCGAAGGTCGCCCACTCCGGTTCCTCCTCCACCGGCCTCAGTCCGGAGAGGACGTCGTCGCCCTTGATGGCGAGTTCGGTCACATGCTGCTGCACGCGCATGGACAGCTGCATCGCCTCGCTGACCACCGTCAACGGGAGTCCGGCGAGCTGCTGTGGCAGCTTGCGGGCCTGTTCGAGGGCGGTCACCGCCAGGCCGGCGGCGATGCGGACACCCAGTGGCAGTGGCTTCATGCGTACTAGCCTGCCGCAACCGCGTCTGAAATGCCTAGGACCGGGCCTGGGTACCCTGGGGCCATGCCCAAGCGAGTCCTGTTGGCGAAGCCGCGTGGTTACTGCGCGGGCGTTGATCGTGCCGTCGAGACGGTCGAGCTCGCCCTCGAGAAGTACGGCGCTCCCGTCTACGTGCGCAAGGAGATCGTCCACAACAAGTACGTCGTGGAGACGCTGTCCGACCGCGGCGCCATCTTCGTCAACGAGACGGACGAGGTTCCTGAGGGCGCACTCGTCGTTTTCTCGGCACACGGCGTGTCGCCGGCCGTGCACGCCGAGGCCGAGCAGCGCTCGTTGCGCACCATCGACGCCACCTGCCCGCTCGTGACGAAGGTCCACAAAGAAGCGGTGCGGTTCGCCAAGGAGGACTACGACATCCTCCTGATCGGCCACGAGGGTCACGAGGAGGTCGAGGGCACCGCCGGTGAGGCGCCGGACCACGTCCAGCTCGTCGACACCGCCGAGGACGCCGCGACCGTCGAGGTGCGCGACCCCTCCAAGGTGATCTGGCTGTCGCAGACGACGCTCTCGGTCGACGAGACCATGGTGCGCGTCCGCCAGCTCAAGGACCGCTTCCCGGATCTGCAGGACCCGCCGTCCGACGACATCTGCTACGCCACCTCGAACCGCCAGACCGCGGTGAAGACGATGGCGCCGTCCTGCGACCTGGTGCTCGTCGTGGGCTCGAAGAACTCCTCCAACTCGGTCCGGCTGGTCGAGGTCGCGCTGCAGCACGGCGCCAAGGCCTCCTACCTGATCGACTACGCCAAGGAGGTCGACCCGGCGTGGCTCGAGGGCGTCGAGACCGTCGGCGTCACGTCGGGCGCGTCGGTGCCGGACCTGCTGGTGATGGAGCTGCTGAAGTTCCTTGAGTCCCACGGCTACGGCGAGGTCGAGGAGATCACCACGGCGAACGAGCGCATCACGTTCTCGCTGCCGCGGGAGCTCCGCAAGGACCTGGTCCGCTAAGCCGGCCGCGCCCGAATCCGCTATAGAAGTCCTGCCTCGCCACTGCCGGCAACGCCGTGGCGAGGCTCGACACGTCCGCTGATCGGGACATGCGCGCTGTCGATTAATTGGTGCGACTGGATACGAACATGCCTGATACGGTCGTCGCCATGAGTTCCGTCATCCACAACTGGCAGGCGATCCGCACCCGGTCGACGTTCTGACCTTGGTGCCGGCCGTGGCCGGTACCAGGTCCCGCGTCCACCGTTCGCCTCAGGATGACGAGGATCTTCACCATGCGCACACCTTCGCGCACCACTTTCGTATTTGTGCACGGCGCTTCCAGCAACGCCCGGGCCTGGGGCCCGTTGCAGAACGAACTGGCACTGCTCGGGTTCCGTTCGCACGCGGTCGACCTTCCCGGCCACGGCGACCGTGCCGACAGCCCCGCCGCCTACTACCGGCAACCCCAGGACGTCGCGGCACTGGCCGCCGCGCCGTCTCCACTACGCCGCATCACGTTGCAGGACAACGTGACGCACGTGGTGGATACGCTGCGCCGGCTCGCCGAGTGGGGTCCGGTGGTCCTGGTCGGCAACAGTTTCGGCGGTCTGACGATCAGCGCCGTCGCCAACGCCGCACCGGACTTGCTCGACCGTGTCGTCTACCTCTCCGCGCTGTGCCTGAGCGACCAGGCCATGCTCACCGAGCCGTGGGACGTGGCCGACGACAACCTGCTGGACGCGGCGGCGGCGCGGATCGCCGTGCCGGACGTGCGTGATGCCGGTGTGGCCCGGCTGAACTACCGAAGTGCCCACGCCGACCCGGCGGTGTTCGCCGAGTTGAAGACCGCGATCATGGCCGACGGCACCGACCACCAGTTCCGGCTGCTGCTGGACTCCCTGGACCCGGACGAGAACTACTCGATGCTGGAGCCGGCGGCGCTGGTCAGGGCCGATGGATGGGGACGTGTCCCGCACACCTACGTCCGCCTCTCCGAGGACCGCAGCATCACCCCGGCCGTCCAGGACTACATGATCGGCAAAGCGGACGCGCTGACCCCGCACAACCCCTTCCAGGTACACACCCTGGCCGCCTCGCACGTCGGCTACTTCAGCCGGCCGCAGGTCTTCGCCGAGCTGTTGACCAGCCTCGTCTGAGACCTTCCGGGGTGCCCCGTCGCCGCAGACTTCGGCGACGGGGCATCCCGGGAGTCACGGCCGTGCCGCTAGTCCAAGCCCGCCAAGGCCTTTCCGGCGTCGAGCGGCCAGACGGTCATCGCGTCCGCGCCCGCGGACACCACAGCGGTGCCGTCCGGCCGCCACGCCAGGTGCGTGATCGGCTGGGTGTGGCCGCCCAGCGTCGCCCACAGCGCTCTGCCGCCGACGTCCCACACGATCACGTCGCTGTCCCTGCCGCCGCTCGCGAGGCGGGACGAGTCGGGGCTGAACTCCAGTGCCGTCACCGCCTGGGTGTGCCCGCGCAGTTCGCCGATCCGTTGCCACGTCGTGGTGTCCCACAACGCGATCACGCCGTTGTCGTCACCGGTCGCGAGCAGCTTGCGGTCCGGTGAGAGCACCATCGCGCGCACCGGGCGGTCGTGCTCGGTGCGCAACGCGAACTGGTTCCACGTCGAGGTGTCGAGCACGCTCACACCGCCGTCCTCACGGCCGAGCACGATCTCCCGGTCGGACCGGCCGAAGACCGCGGACGAGCGTTGACCCCAGGGCAGTCCGCCGATGAGCGTCGGCCGCGCGCCGTCGCCGACCGGCCACACGCCGTCGGGGACCTCGCCGCCGACCGCGAGCACCGAGCGGCCGTCGAACTGCAGGGCCACCGGGCGGCGACCCTGCTCGGAGAAGCCGAGCGTGGACAGGTTCGCGACCGGCCTGCCCGTCTCCACCTCCCGCACCGAGAGCGGTCCGCTCGTCACGACGAACTTGCGGTCGGGGCTGAACTGGCCGGCCCAGCCCTGGACGGCACCCGTCTGCACCTGGTGGACCGTGCGCAGGGTGCTGTCGCGGCGCTCGATCACACCGGAGGAGTCGAGCGTGAGCACGCTCCCGTCCGCGTCGACCGTCAGGGCACGCACCGTCTGATCGGCCGGCCTGGGGATGCTGCCGGGCGGCCAGAACCTGATGGCGTCGCGGGTGAGGATGGCGAGGGAGCCGTCGGGAGTGAATCTCGCGCTGTACACCGCTTCGCCGACCGCGAGCGTGGCGAGGAGGGTGCTGCGCGCCACGTCCCACATGTGGATCTTGCCGTCCTCGCCGGCCGAGACGAGGACGTTGCCGTCCGGGCTCCTGGTGAGCGACCAGGCCGGACCGATGTGGGCGGGAGGGGTCGCGACGATCGCGCCGGTCGTGATGTCCCTGATCTGGACGAGACCGTCCGCGGTGGCCACCGCGGCCGACCCGCCGTCCGGCATGAGGACGATCCGCTGGACGGTCCCGGTGCCGATCGTGAAACCGCCGGTCCGCTGCCTCGTGCCGAGGTCCCACACCTCGACCGAGCCACTGGTGGCGAGCGCGAGCGTCCGGTCGCCCTCGAAGGCGAACGCACCCGTGATCTGGCCCACCGGCAGCTCGAACCGCTTCTGGCGGGTCGCGAGGTCGTACATCGCGCCGCCGACGAGGAGCGAACGGCCGTCCTCCGCGAACGCGACGCCCGCCGGCTGAGCGGTCTGCGTCAGCACCATCGGCTCGGCGTCCGGGCTGGACCGCACGGTGATCAGTCCGTTGCCCTCGGACACGGCCATGCGGCCGTCCTCGGCCATGTCCCAGCCGAACACGTAGCTGGAGCTGTCACCGATCCGGACCTGCCGGGTGTGGCCCAGGCTCGCGGCGTCGTAGAGGTCGAGGCCGTGGGGGCCCACCAGCGCGATCTTCCCGCCGACGAACCCCATGCTCCACGCGCCGTTGTGCTTCAGCACGCGGCCCAGGCCGGCGCCGTCCGCGGTGATCTCACGGCCGCGCGAGGCGGCGGCGACCGCGCTGAGCACTCGGCCACGGGCCTCGGCGGTCGGGTACGTGCGGTACGCCTCCGCGGCCGTCCGCGCGGCACGTTCGGGGTCGTTGGCCGAGAGCGCCTCGGACAGTTCGGCCAGCTCCTGCGACTTGCGCACGAGTTCGAGGCGGTCGACCTCGCGGCGTTGCTGCACGGCGACGACTGCGGTCGCGGTGGTGGCCAGCAGCAGGCCGGACAGACCCGCCGCGACCCAGCGCAGGCGGCGGGAGCGGCGGCGTTCGAGGGTCCTGGAGGCACCGATGAACTCGCGTTCGGTGCCGGTCAGCTCCGGCCGGGCGCGGGTGAGCCACTCGGTCGTCTCCGCGAGCCTGGTGGCGCGGTAGAGAGAGCCGGCGTCGCGGCCCAGTTCCTGCCACGTGCGGGCGGCGTCGGTGAGCCTGCGGTGCGTGCGGAGGCCCTCGTGGTCCTCGTCGAGCCACGCCCGCAGCCGTGGCCAGGCCTGGAACAGCGCCTCGTGGGTGACCGCGACGGTGTGTTCGTCGACGGTGACCAGCCGGGTGTCGGCGAGGACGTCCAGCACCTCCTCGCCGACGACGTCCTGCCGTGGGACGAGCCGTCTCGTCCCGTCGGCGCTGAGTCGCAGCAGGAGGTGTTTGGCGAGCCGCTGCTGTTCGTCGTCCAGCGTGGCGAACGCGGCCTCGGCGCTCTGCGCGAGCGCGCCCTGGATGCCTCCCGCGGCCTGGTAGCCGCTGAGCGTGAGGGTGTTGCCACGCCTGCGGTGCCACGTTTCGAGCAGTGCGTGCGACACGAGGGGGAGCACGCCGCTGCGACCCGCCGCCTCGGCCACGAGGGTGGTCAACAGGGCTGTTTCGACCGTGCAACCGACAGACGCGGCCGGCTGGGTGATCGCGCGGCGCAGCTCGTCCGGCGTCATCGTGCCGAGGAGCACCTGTGCGTCCGTGAGCGCTTCCGCGAGCTTCGGGTACTGAGCGCACTGCGGGTAGAAGTCGGACCTCACGGCGATGACCCGCCGGCAGTCGGCGGCCAGCAACGCGTCGAGGAACGCCGTGCGTTGCACCTCGTCCTCGCAGAGCGTGAAGAGCTCCTCGAACTGGTCGACGACCAGCAGGTCCGGTCCGTGCGCGAGGGCGTCGGCGAGGGCCGCGTCCGGGTCGGGGCCGGGCGTGCACACCACCGCGTTCGGGAACGTCGCCGCGATGCCCGCCCTGAGTAGCGACGACTTGCCCTCGCCGGAAGCGCCGAACACCGCGAGGAACGGCTGCCGCTCGAGCCTGTCGAGCAATGTGTGCGTGAGCGCCTCACGGCCGAAGAAGCGGTCGGCGTCCAGCGTCGTGAACGGGTTGAGGCCGACGTACGGCGAAGGCCCGTCGCTGACCTTGCTCTGCGCCATCACGACGGCGAGGTCGTGCCACCGCCGTTCCCACACGGCCTCGTCGCCGTGGCACGCGCGGACGTACGCGAGCGTGGCGTCGAGACCCGGCAGCTTCCGGCCGCCCGCCGCGTCGGACAGCGTGCTCGCCGAGAAGTGCGCGCGCCGGGACAGCTCCCGGTAGCTCGGTTTCCCCGCGTCGGCGCGCAGTTGCCGCAAGTCCGCGGCGAACCGCAGCAGCGGGCTGTCACCCTCGTCCAGTGGACGTTCTCCCCTAGGCATCGAACTCATGCTGGCAGAGTGCGTGCTGGTCAGGGGGTTGTTGTCCGTGATCCGTTGTACGACGTTCTAAGGGGCGATCGCGAACAACGATCTAGCGGTCTTCGCGGGGCGGGCGGGGCTTGCGCTGGCCCGCGGGACGTTCGGCGCGGGCACCTTCCGGGCGTGGACGGCGCGCGGGAGCGCCCTCGGGACGCGGGCGGCGGGCCGGGGCGCCCTCGGGGCGGGGACGGCGCGGACGCTCGTCCTCCTCGGGCTGCTCGCGGGGCCTGCGGACGGGTTTGGCGCGTTCCCTGATCTCCGCCTTGGCCTCGCGGACCTCGTCCTTGGTCGGCCGGTTCGGGTTCTTCTGCAGCGCGATCCGCAGGATGCCCAGGCCGACCGTCACGGCGGTGGTGAGGGCCATGACGGGGAAGCTGTCGATCAGCGGTTTGCCCAGGCCCAGCGCCATGGCGGACAGGCCGCCCTTGCCGGGATCGCCGGTCAGCAGCACGAGCGTGGGCACCGTCGCGGCCAGGATCAGCGGCGGCTGCACCATCGGCCCGAACAGGCTGCGGCGCTGCACGAGCAGGATCGCGGCCAGCGCGCCGACGAAGAACACGACGTAGAACGTCCAGCCGACGGTCTTGCTGGAGTTGATGTCGATGAAAGCGCCGATGAACGCCGGGATCAGGGCAGCGAGGATCGCCGCCCACCACGGGATGCCCTTGAACTCACCGAAGATGGCCCGGTAGTTCCACGGAACCGCGTCGTAGCCGTCGACGTCGTCGTCATCGAAAGCTGCTGAACGCTCGCGCAACTCACTCACGACGCACACGGTAGCCGTTCGGCCATTCGGTGTTCGTCAGTCCGCTGCTTTCTCACCCAGAAGCAACCTGCGGGCACACTGCGTGCGTTTTATGCGGACTGTTCGTCCGCCCTTCGGACGAGCGGCAGGGGCGTGGGGGTGGCGGAGGCGTCCGTCAGCGGCTCCACGCTCGCCCGGAAACCCTCCAGCGCGTCGAGTTCCCTGCGCCGGGCGCTCAGGAAGCGCTGCAGGTGCGTGGTGGAGAGGTTGACGGCGTCGATGGCGGAGTCGGCGGCCCTGTTCGCGCGGCCGGCCTGCAGCCTGACCTGCTCGACGTCGTCGGCCAGCGCGCGTTCGGTGACCGCGAACATCGCGCTCGACGCGATCACGGCGAAGCCGGTCGGGCCACACAGGAAGACGCGGCGGTCGAGCAGCCAGCGCAGCAGTTCGGGATCGGTGTCCAAGGCCGCCACGACCGCGCCGTCGTTGGGGACGAACATGATCGTGCCGTAGATGGCGTCGGCCCAGCGCTGGTAGCCCTTGCCGGCCAGTTCGGCGGCGCGGGAGCGGATGTTGCGGACGTGCACCCGCAGCGCGTCCTGACGTTCCCGCGGATCGTCCGTCTCGACGGCTTCGGCCCAGGTGGCCATGGACATCTTCGAGTCGACCGGCACCGCGCGGCCGCCGCCGACGTTCAGCACCATGTCGGGCCGGACCGCGCCACCGCCCGCCACGTCCGTCTGGAGTGTGTAGTGGAGGTTTTCCCTCAGGCCGAGTGCGCGCGCTGTTTCGACGAGCACCTGTTCGCCCAGTTCACCGCGTCCGCTGACGCTGGAGAACGCCACTTCGTAGCGTTGCAGGGCTTGCTGCTGGGCGTCGTAGCGCGCGCGTTCCGAGCCGATGGCCCGGAGTGCTTCGTCGGTGCGCCGGACGCTGTCCTGGTAGAGCCGGTAGACGAACACCAGCGCCCCGGCGCAGACGAGCGCCAGGACGAGCGAGGCGGTGATGATCACTGCGGTCACGGCACCGATGATGCTCCCCCAGAGATGTTGAACTCGATCGGGTGACACGCCGGGAACCCTCCCGGAGTTTTGTCGGACCCCGTCTCTACGGTTGGGGCCATGCGGATCCTGCACACCTCCGACTGGCACGTGGGGCGCACTTTCCACGGCCGCGACCTGCTCGTGGAGCAGGAGTCGGTGCTGGGCGGCCTCGCTGACCTGGTGTCGTCCGAGAAGGTCGACGTCGTGGTCATCTCGGGCGACCTGTACGACCGCGCGGTGCCGTCCGCCGACGCGGTGGCGTTGTGCGCGCGGGTGCTGATGAGGATCCGCGCGGCCGGGGCGAAGATCGTGATCACGCCGGGCAACCACGACTCGGCGGCGCGGATCGGGGTGTTCGGGGAGTTCGCGGCGGCGGGCGGGCTGTACCTGCGCACGCAGATCTCGTTGCTGGACAAGCCCGTCGAGCTGGAGGACGAGCACGGACCCGTCGCGGTGTACGGGATCCCGTTCCTGGAGCCGGAGCCCGCGCGGCACGTGCTCGGGGTGCCGGAGAAGGGGCACGCGCCCGTGCTCGGTGAGGCGATGCGGCGCATTCGCGCCGATCTGGCATCGAGGGATTCGCGTTCCGTGGTGCTGGCGCACGCGTTCGTGACGGGCGGGGCACCGTCGGAGTCCGAGCGCACCATCGCGGTGGGTGGCGTTCAGGACGTGTCGATGCAGGTGTTCGCGGGCGTCGACTACGTGGCCCTCGGGCATCTGCACGGGCCGCAGACCCTGGCGGAGAACCTGAGGTACTCGGGAAGTCCGCTGGCGTACTCGTTCTCCGAGGCGCGGCACCGCAAGTCGGTGTGGCTGGTCGAGCTGGACGCGGGCGGGCTCGTCGGCGTGGAGAGGCGTGACCTGCCGGTGCCGCGGGAGCTGGCCGTGGTGAGCGGGACGCTGGCCGAGGTGCTGGAGGACCCGGCGCACACGCCGCTGGAAGACCATTTCCTGTCGGTCGTGCTGACGGACCACGTGCGGCCGATGGACGCGTTGCGGCAGTTGCAGAAGCGGTTCGAGCACGCGGTGCACGTGGAGTGGCGGCCGGAGCAGGGTCTGCAGCACAACATGACCTACGCGGACCGGGTGCGCGGCCGTTCCGACGAGGAAGTGGCCTGCTGCTTCGTGTCGGACGCCCGCGGCTCCGAGCCTTCCGAGGCGGAGAAGGCGTTGCTGCGCGAGGCGTTCGCGTCCGTGGCGAGGGAGCAGGAGCAATGAGACTGCACCGCCTGGAACTGACAGCGTTCGGGCCCTACCCGAAGCCCGAGGCCGTCGACTTCGACGAGCTGGGCGCGGACGGGCTGTTCCTGCTGCACGGCGACACGGGCGCGGGCAAGACGACGTTGCTCGACGCCGTGGCGTTCGCGTTGTTCGGCCGGGTGCCGGGCGCGCGTGGCGACGTGAAGAAGCTCCGGTGCGAGTACGCCGACCCCCGGGTGCCGACGGAGGTGTCGCTGGAGCTCACGGTGCAGTCGCGGCGCTTCCGAATCGTGCGCTCGCCGGAGTTCGACCGCCCGAAGAAGCGCGGCGGCGGCTTCACCACGCAGCCCGCGAAGTGCACGCTGACCTGGCTCGCGGGCTGGGACGGCGAGGGCATCACCCGCATCGACGACGTGGCGCGCGCGGTCGAGGACATGCTGGGCATGTCGTACGAGCAGTTCTTCCAGGTCGTGCTGCTGCCGCAGGGCGAGTTCGCGCGGTTCCTGCGCTCGGACACGGCCGAACGAGAGGTGTTGCTGGAGAAGCTCTTCGGCACCGAGCGGTTCCTCGACGTGGAGAAGTGGTTCCGCGACAGGCGCGTCGCCGCCGGCCGGGTGCTGGAGGAACGCCGCAAGGGTGCCGACGAGCTCATGCACCGCGTGGCGGAAGCCGCCGGCGGCGAGCCGTCGTGTGAGCCGGGCTGGCTGGAATCCGTGCTGGAGCGCCTTTCCGCCGCCGTGGCGGAGGCCGGTGCGCTGTCGGAGGAGACGGCGGGCGTGGCCGACGGCGCGGACGCGTTGCTGGCCCAGGCCCGCGTGCACGCCGAGCAGATCCGCCGGGTGCGCGAGGCCCGCGAGCTGCTGGCCCGCGTGGAGGCCGCCGACTCGGCGTCGTGGTTCGCCGAACGCGACGCCGCCCGCCGCGCGATCCCTGTCGTGCCGGCGTTCGGTGAGATCGCGAAACTGCAGCAGTCCTACGAGTTCGCCGTCCGCGACGAGGCCCAGGCGCGCGAGTCGCTGGAGCGCCTGGGTTACACCGGCTCGTCGTTGCGCGAGGACGCCGAGCGCTACCGCGAGGAGGCGGGCGGCCTGGGCGAACTGGCCGCCGAAGCCGAACGCCAGCAGTCCGACGTGCGCAGGCTGTCGGTGCTGAAGAACTCCTCCTACCAGGTCGAACGCCGTCTGCTGGCTCTCGGCGCCGAACTGGACGTGCTGCCCGAACGCCTAGCCCAATGCCGTCTCCAGCTGGACGCGGCGGCGGAAGCCTCGGCCCGCCTGGAGTCGCTGAAGTCCCGCGCGGACGCCGCCCTCGCTCTGCCGGAGGCGGGGGAAGCGTTGGAGCGCACCAAAAAGCAGCTGCACGAGGCGATCGACATCCACCAGAAGGCCAAGGACGTCCTCCAGCAGGTGCGCCACCAGCGCCTGGAGAACATGGCCATCGAACTCGCGGCGGCGTTGAAACGAGGCAAGCCCTGCGCCGTCTGCGGCTCACCGTCACACCCCGCGCCCGCGCAACCGATGCTCGGCGGCGTCGGCGCGACCGACGAGGAAGACGCGGCGCAGGAGGAACAGACCGCTCTGGACCGCCGCAACGAGGCGGAGCGCGCCGCGCACGCCGCCGAACTGCGCATCCAGGCCTGCTGGGAGGCCCTGGGTTCGGACGAGCCCGCCGCCGCCGTCGCGGAGTACCGCGCGGCCCTGGAGCTGGCCCGCACGCGTTCGCAGCGCCAGAACGAGTTCGTCGGCCTGGAAGCCAAGACCCGCCAGCTGGGCGAGGAGAAGGCTCAGGTCGAGCGGGAACTGGTGGGCCTGCGCACCGAGCACGCGTCGCTGGTGACCGTGGTCGAGGAGCGTGGCGCCCGGCTGGACAAGGCGCGCGGCGAGCACGACGACGTCCTGACCCGCCGCGACCACCTGCTCAGACTGTCGAAGGCCCTGGTGGAACTGGCAGACCGTCGCGCGGCCCGCGACGGCGCCTCCGCCCGCATCGAGGAACAGCGGAACCTGGTCGCCAGCCAGGCCGCCGCCGCAGGCTTCGCCGACATCGACGCCGCCCTCGCCGCCGCCCGCCCCGCGATCAAGTTGCAGGCGCTGGACGACAAGATCGCCGCCTGGGAGCGCGCACGTGCTTCCGCCTCGGCGACACTGGAAGAACTGGCCGAGGTAGACCCGGCCGCCGAGGTGGACCTGGCCGAGGTGACAGCGGCGGCGTCCTCCGCCCGGTCCGCGGCCTCGTCGGCCGCCACCGGCCTGGCTCGTGCCCGTGCGGCGTTCGAGCGCGTCGGTGAGCTGGCCGCGCGGCTGCGTGCCGAATGGAAGTCCCTGGAGCCGTTGGAGGCCACCTACGCCGAGCTGGACGCGCTGACCGACGTGATCAACGGGCGAGGGCAGAACTCCAAGAAGATGACCCTGAGGTCGTACGTGCTGGCGGCGAGGCTGGAGGAGGTCGCGGTCGCCGCCTCCGCCCGGCTGCACCGGATGAGCCAGGGGCGGTACAGCTTCGTGCACTCCGACACGGCAGGTGCGCGCGGGACCCGCGGAGGGCTGAACCTCGACGTGCTGGACGACTACTCGGGGCGGGCCCGGCCGGCCAAGACGCTGTCCGGCGGGGAGTCGTTCCTCGCTTCGCTGTCGCTCGCGCTCGGGTTGGCTGACGTGGTGGCGAACGAGACCGGTGGGGCGTTGCTGGACACCCTGTTCGTTGATGAGGGGTTCGGGACGTTGGACTCGGACACGCTGGACATCGTGATGAACACGTTGGACGAGTTGCGTGCTGGGGGGCGGGTGGTGGGGTTGGTGTCGCATGTTGAGGAGTTGCGGCAGCGGATTCCTACTCGGTTGAGGGTTCGGAAGGCTCGGACTGGGTCGACTTTGGAGATGTCGCTGGGGTGATGGGGCCTGGGGGCCGAGGTTGGGATCGTGCGGGTTGGCTTGCGTTGGCTTGTCGCGTTCCAGCGGGGTGGTCGCCTGCCGTGCGGGCGGTCGCCTTGCGTGGGTGGCCGGGCGGGCAGTACCGGGCCGGTGCCGGTCATCGCCGCTGCGCGTCGATAGCGATTGGGGCTTGACCTTGAGCCTCTGGCGGGATGCTTGACGGCCGGAAAAGGCCGGGCTGAAAAGCGCCCGGCCGTGCCCATGAGGGGAGCATCCCGCCCACTCAAGGTCAAGCCCCAATCGCCGGGCTGGTTGCGTCATCACCGCTTGACCGGCAGGGAGAGGTTCACACGCCTCGGCTCCGCCATCGCCATTGGCGGCAGGGCGGCTCGGCTCCGCCGTTGCCCTTCGCGCGCGGAGGGACGCCTCGGCTCCGCCGTTGCGTTGGGCGGCAGGGTGGCTCGGCTCCGCCGTCGCCCCGTCGCCCCGTCGCCCGTCGCCCGTCGCCCGTCGTCTGGTTGCCCCGTCGCGCGTCACCCGTCGACTGGTTGCCCCGTAGCCCCGTTGTGCGCGGTGTCCTGTGTGGACGGGGTCGGGCGGCGGCTCTAACCTCGGTTCGTGCTGTCCCACGTGGAAGTCACCGCCCGCGTCACCGTCAGTCCGGCTGCCCACTTCGTGTGGTCGAACCGGCTCGACTTCGTTCATGACTGCCTTGTCTGTCTGCGGGTCGGGCGCGTTGTGCGGTTGCAGCACGGCATGCCGTACGGGCTCTGTTCCGGCGGCGAGCATCCGGCTCCGGTGCGTGTCAGTGCGTTCGATGCCTCCGATCATGGTGCCGAGCGGAGGTTGCGGTGCCGGATCTCGTCGTGGTGGGCGCCGTTCAGTGACCTGGTGGAGCCCGAGGTGCAGGCTTCGGAACTGACTGCGGAGCCGTGGGTGCAGCTCAACTATCGCGTTGGTTGCCACACGTGCCGGGACGACGGGGTTGGTGAGTGGCTTGGCATCGAGGGGTGCTTGAGGTCCGGCGCGGCTCCGGAGGCCTGCTCTTGTCCTCGGTGTGGGACCGAGCTGGTGTCCGCGGTGGCCGTGCCGGAGATCGATCTCGTCGGTTAGTTCTCGTGGGCGAGTAGCCAGCGCTTGACGTCCAGGCCCCAGCGGAAGCCGCCCATGTTGCCGCCGATGCGGATCACTCGGTGGCAGGGGACGAAGAGGGCCGCGGAGTTGCGGGCGCAGGCCGAGGCCGCTGCCCTGATCGCGGCCGGGCGGCCGGCGAGTTCGGCGTACTCGGAGTAGGTGACCGGTTCGCCTGCCTTCACCGTGCGCAGGACGTCCCAGGCGTGCTGGAGGAACGGGCCCGACTTCTGGCGGACCTCGATCGTGTCGATCGCCGTCAGGTCGCCCTCGTGGTAGGCGATGGTCGCCTTGGTGACGTCGCCCAGGTCCGGTCGCGTGGTGATCTCGGACGGCATCAGGGTGGCGTGGATCTGGGGCGTCAGCAGGGCCAGGTCGGCGGTCCAGCCGCTGGCGAGCACTGCTCCGTCCGGCGCGACGATCGCGGTGAACGGCCCCGCCGGGGTGTCCACAGTGGACGTGTGCGCGACGGTCATGATGTTGCTGCCTTCCTCGTCAGGTGTGCTCCGGCGTAGGAGCGCCACGGCCGCCAGTCCGGGCCGTGGGAAGTCAGGTGTCGTGAGGCTCGGGGGAGCACCAGCACGTCCGGTGCGCCCAGCACTCGCATGGCCACCTCGTCGGCCACCGCTGGGCCGGCCAACGGGGTCAGTTCTTCGGTCAGGTCCTCCATGGAGCGGCCCACGTCCACGACGAGTCTGCCGTTCGCCAGCGCCTCGGTGACGGGGTGGTCTCCGGCCGCGTAGAGGTGGGTCAGGTTGCCGTCCGGGATCTGCAGCGGGACGCCGGTGAACGGGGCCACCAGGCGCAGCAGGGTCTCGGCGCCGTCGACGCTGCCCGCCACGCGGATGCCGGGGGTCTCGCGGACCAGGGGGCCGATGATCGGGTCCGCGCCCAGGAACTCGTCGACGGCCATCGGGTCGGCGTCGAGGTCGAGGAGGCGGCGGACGCGGGAGACGGCCGCGCCCAGGTCCCGCACGTCGGCGAGGCGCAGTGAGCACAGGACGTGGTCGGCCGGGAACGTCAGGCGGACCGTTGCCTCGCCGTGCGGGAGTGACAGCGTCCGGGCGTAGGAGTCGGCGGTCACCTCCTCGACGCCGGGCAACGCGTGCGCCCGGAAGTGGGCGAGCAGGCCCGTGGCGTCGAACGGCGCCCGGTACGGCAGGCGCAGGACGATGCGGCCCGGCGTGCCGACAGGGGCTTTGCCGCGGCCCCGCATGTCGGACGGTGTCGAGGCGAACACCATGCGGATCGTGTCGTTGAACTGGCGCACCGACGCGAAGCCCGCGGCGAACGCGATGTCGGCGAACGGCAGTTCGGTCGTCTCGATCAGCAGCCGGGCGGCGTGGGCGCGGTGGGCGCGGGCCAGGGCCAGCGGACCGGCGCCCAGTTCGGCGGTCAGCACGCGGGTGAGGTGGCGTTCCGAGTAGCCGAGCCTTCCGGCCAGGCCCGTCACGCCGTCGCGTTCCACGATGCCGTCGCTGATCAGGCGCATCGCCCGGCCGGCCAGGTCCGCGCGGAGGTTCCACTCGGGGGAGCCGGGCACGGCGTCGGGCAGGCAGCGGCGGCAGGCGCGGAAACCGGCCGACTGCGCCGCGGCGGCCGTCAGGAAGAACTGGCTGTTGCGGCGCTTCGGGGTCACCGCGGGGCACGACGGCCGGCAGTAGATGCCGGTCGTGCGGACCGCGTGGATGAAGCACCCGTCGAAGCGGGCGTCACGTGCGGAGCACACCCGGTACGCGTGTTCTTCGTCAATGACCATGCCATCGATCCTGCCAGCGGGAACGAGCAATAGCTCGCGGAAATCGGACACGACCGTCCCCTGCCGTAGACTCGCTCTCCGTGAGTTTGACCCTCGGTATCGTCGGCCTGCCCAACGTTGGCAAGTCCACCCTGTTCAACGCGCTCACGCGCAACGACGTGCTCGCCGCGAACTACCCGTTCGCGACGATCGAGCCGAACGTGGGCGTCGTGCCGCTGCCGGACGCGCGTCTCTCCAAGCTCGCCGAGATCTTCGGTTCCGAGCGTGAGGTGCCCGCCGTGGTGTCGTTCGTCGACATCGCCGGCATCGTCAAGGGCGCGTCGGAGGGAGAAGGCCTCGGCAACAAGTTCCTCGCGAACATCCGCGAAGCGAACGCGATCTGCCAGGTCATCCGCGTCTTCGACGACCCGGACGTCGTGCACGTCGACGGCCGCGTCGACCCGTCCAGCGACATCGAGACGATCAACACGGAGCTGATCCTCGCCGACCTGCAGACCCTCGAGAAGGCCATTCCGAGGATCGAGAAGGAGGCGCGGATGCAGAAGGACCGCCGCGCCGTCCTGGAGACCGCGAAGAAGGCCAAGGACATCCTCGACGCGGGCCGCACGCTGTTCGCGGCGCAGTCCGAAGTAGACGGTGAACTGCTGCGTGAGCTCTCCCTGCTCACCACCAAGCCGTTCCTCTACGTCTTCAACGCCGACGAGGGCGTGCTGACCGACGACGCCCGCGTGAAGGAACTGCGCGAGCTCGTCGCCCCGGCCGACGCCGTGTTCCTCGACGCCAAGGTCGAGTCGGAGCTGCTCGAGCTCGACGAGGAGTCGGCGCTGGAACTGCTGGAGTCGATCGGCCAGCCGGAGCCGGGCCTGCACTCGCTCGCCCGCGCCGGCTTCCACACCCTCGGCCTGCAGACCTACCTCACCGCGGGCCCGAAGGAGGCGCGCGCCTGGACGATCCCGCAGGGCGCCACCGCCCCGCAGGCCGCCGGCGTGATCCACACGGACTTCGAGAAGGGCTTCATCAAGGCCGAGGTCGTGTCGTTCGACGACCTGGTGGCCTCGGGCTCGAAGGCCGACGCGAAGGCGGCGGGCAAGGTCCGCATGGAGGGCAAGGACTACGTCATGAACGACGGCGACGTGGTGGAGTTCCGCTTCAACGTCTGACCGTCAGGCTGCTTACGTGCATTGTTCGGTAATTGTCGAACAATGGACACGCTGATTGTATCGGTGACGAATGCATGAAGCGAGGTTTGTACCGACCTCCGCCGGGTACCTCTAGACCAGGATTCCCCACCTGGAGGTGTCATGATCGTCCTCGGACTGATCCTGCTCGTCGTCGGATGGCTGGCTGGTATCAGCATCCTGACGACGCTTGGCGTGGTGTTGCTGGTGATCGGCGCGATTCTCGCCGTGCTGGGCGCGGTCGGCAAGCCGATCGGCGGCAGGGCGCACTACTTCTAAACGCCGTACCAAACACTCTCGGAACGACAAAGAAGAAGGGGCAACCGTCCACAGTGTTCAATCACTGGGGGACGGTTGCCCCTTCTTTGTGTCTCACAACGGCTTTACACGTTGTTCTTGGCGCGTGCGGCAGCGGCGAACACTCCGAACGCGACCCCCAGCATGGCCAGAGCGGCGACAGCGGCAACTACAAGATCAACTGACATGATCAGAAAAACTCCCTCTTGCGATCTCTCCCGTCCTAATGACGCCGGGGTACCCCGTTTCGTTGCCTCGGGTAACGTTTTCGGGGTGAAACTCCGTGCTGTGGAAGCGCGTGTGCTCTCCGTAGCACCGTGGTTGCTCGCGTTGTCGGTCGCCGGGCACCTGTTCATGGTCGCCTTCCAGGCGAAGATGACCATGATCGACCTGCTGGTGTACCGCAACGGGTCGCCGCACCTGTTCTCCGGCGACCTCTACGAGTGGCGGCTCGACCAGTACGCGGACGTGTTCCCGCTGCCGTTCACCTACCCGCCGTTCGCGGCCGCGATCTTCACGCCGATGAGCTGGGTGCCGTGGGAGGCGTCGCGCTGGATCTGGCAGCTCATCTGCCTGGGCTGCCTCTACTACATCGTGCGCACCAGCCTGAAGCTGCTGAAGCTGCAGGACCCGCGCCGCGCCATGATGTGGACCGCGCTGACGCTGTGGATCGAGCCGGTCCGCACCACGCTCAACTACGGCCAGATCAACCTCGTGCTGGTCGCGATCCTGATCGGCACGCTCGCCAGCGCACGGAACTGGGTCGGCGGTGCCGGTGTGGGGTTCGCCGCCGGCATCAAGCTCACGCCCGCGATCTCCGGGCTCTACTTCCTCATCCAGCGGCGGTGGATGGCCGCCGTGTGGTCGTTCGTCGCCTTTGTCGCGGTGTACGGCATCGGCTGGGCCATCTCGCCGTCCCAGTCGGACAAGTTCTGGTTCCAGCTGCTCGGGGACGCGAGCCGGGTCGGACCGGTCGGCAGCGCGATCAACCAGTCGTTGCGCGGCGCCCTGAGCCGCACGGTCGGGTACGACGTCAAGACCGGGCCGATCTACATCGTCGCCGTGCTCGTCGTGGCCGCGCTGACGTGGTTCGCGGTCAGCAGGACCAAGGACGCGCTGGCGTTGATCGTCAGCGTCCAGATGCTCGGCCTGCTGGTCTCGCCGATCTCGTGGAGCCACCACTGGGTGTGGATGGTGCCCGCCCTGCTGTGGCTGATCTACGAGGGCGGACACCTGCTGTGCAGGATCACCGCCGGCCTGTGGGTGCTGCTGACCGGCGGTTACCTGATCTCGTTCCTGCTGCTCGCCCAGCCGAACATCTGGGACTTCCCGCGGCCCTGGTACTTCGTGCTGCTCGGCTGGGGTTATCCGGCCGCGGGCATGCTCACGCTGGCCGCGATCGGGCTGGCGGCCCGGCGCCGGCGAGACGAGCCGCTGCCCGCCGGCGAGGAAGCCGCCGAACCCAGCCGCGTGGTCGGCTGAGGTCAGGCCATTGCGTCCAGGACCCCGTCGATCTCCTCGGCGAGGGACACGTCGAGCGCGGTGATTCCTCCCTTGTAGTGCGTGCTCAGGCGAAATGTCAGTGTCTTGTAGCGGATGTCGATGTCCGGGTGGTGGTTGTCGTTCTCCGCGATCTCCGCGATCCGGTTCACGACCATGATCGCGTGGGAGAAGCTCGCCAGCTCCACGGTCCGGACCAGCGCCGCGTCCTGGGCGCTCCAGTCGGGCAGCTTGGGCAGCACGTCGTTCAACTGATCGTCGCTCAACAGCTCGGCCATGTCCTGATCGTCCCACCACGTCACGTAGGCTGCGCGTTACCACGGGAGTCCGGTGAAGCGCCGGGCTGAGAGGAGGGCTCGCAAGCCCTCGACCGTCCACCTGATCCGGGTCATACCGGCGTAGGGAGAGGTTTGCTGTGAGAAGGATTCTTGCTGCCGTCGTCGCTGCTGTGGCGGTGACCGGTTGTTCGGCCGGCACGTCGACGGCGCCGCAGTCGCACGAGGTCACGCTGGTGACGCACGACTCGTTCGCCGTGAAGCCGGAGGTGCTGGAGGAGTTCCAGAAGTCCTCCGGGATCACCGTGAAGCAGCTCGCGAGCGGTGACGCGGGCGAGCTCACGAACAAGCTGGTGCTCACCAGGTCGAACCCGATCGGCGACGTCGCGTTCGGTGTCGACTCGACGTTCGCCTCACGGGCTCTGAACGAGGGCGTGTTCGCCGAGTACGCCTCGCCGGAGGCCTCGAAGGGCGCGCAGCGCTACAAGGCTGACGACTCGAACCGCCTGCAGGCCGTCGACGTCGGTGACGTGTGCCTGAACATCGACCCGGCCAAGCTCGGCGGCGTCGAGCCCCGGTCGTACGACGACCTGATCGACCCGAGGTTCAAGGACATGCTGGTCGTCGAGAACCCGGCCACGTCCTCGCCCGGTCTCGCGTTCCTGCTCGGCACGATCGCCAAGTACGGCGAGAACGGCTGGCAGGAGTACTGGACCAAGCTCAGGGCCAACGGCGTCAAGGTCGTGAGCGGCTGGGAAGAGGCCTACAACCAGGAGTTCTCCGCCACCAAGGGTGACCGGCCCATCGTCGTGTCCTACGCGTCGTCGCCGTCGGCCGAGGGCGGCAGGACCAAGGCCGTGCTGGACACGTGCTACCGCCAGGTCGAGTACGCGGGCGTGTTGTCCGGCGCCAAGAACCCCGAGGACGCGAAGAAGGTCCTCGACTTCCTGCTGGGCGAGAAGTTCCAGGCCCAGGTGGCCGAGCAGATGTACGTCTACCCGTCGCGTGAGGGCGTCGCGCTGCCCGAGTCGTGGGCCAAGGACGCGCCGTTGCCGCCGAACCCGCAGGCCCTGCCCGCGGACAAGGTGAAGGACAACCGCGAGGCATGGGTCGAGCAGTGGCGCAAGCTCGTGCAGGGCTGAGTTCCCGCACGGGGTGGTCGGCGGCGGCGCTGCTGCCGCTGGCCTTCCTGGCCCTCTTCTTCGCCTGGCCCGTGCTGGCGATCGTGTCGCTCGGGCTGCGCGAAGGTGGTGTGCTGTCGGCGTTGTCCGACAGCGACACCTGGGAACTCGTCGGCTTCACGCTGGGACAGGCGCTGGCGTCGACGGTCGTGGCGGTCGTCGCCGGGATGCCGCTGGCGTTCGTGCTGGCGCGGTGCCGGATTCGCGGGCTCGGGCTGATCAGGGCCGCCGTGATGGTGCCGTTCGTGCTGCCGACCGTGGTGGTGGGCCTGGCCTTCCGGACGTTCTGGCCGGACGGCGGAGTGCTGCCGATCGTGCTGGCCAACGCGTTCTTCAACGTGGCCGTGGTCGCGAGGACCGTCGGTGGGTTGTGGGCGCACACGGATCGACGCGCTGAGGACGCGGCCCGTGCTCTGGGTGCATCGCGGCCGCGTGCGTTCCTGTCGGTGGTGCTGCCCGCGCTGGCGCCGGCGATCGGGTCGGCCGCGGCGGTCGTGTTCCTGTTCTGCGCCACCAGTTTCGGTGTCGTGCTGGTACTGGGCGGGTCGAAGTACCGGACGCTGGAGACCGAGATCTACCTGCGCACCGTCGAGCTGTTCGACCTGTCCGGGGCGGCGGCGTTGTCGTTGCTGCAGTTCGCCGCCGTGCTGGCGGTGCTGGTGCTGGGCGCGCTGGCCCGGCGCCGCCGGGAGACCGCGCTGGCGTTGCGGGACAGGGAAGAGCTGGCGCGACGGCCGTCCGGTGGCGAGTGGTACGTGGTTCTCGCCGCGTTCGCCGTCGTGGTGGCGTTGCTGACGCCGGTCGTCGGGCTGGTGACACGCTCACTGTCCACAAGGGACGGCTGGAGCTTCGCCGGGTACGTGGCGCTGAACACGCGCGGCGACCGCGGCACGCTGGCGGTCACCGGCATCGACGCCGCGGTGAACTCGCTGCGGACGGCCTTCGACGCGACCCTGGTGGCGCTGGTGGTCGGGGTGTTCTCGGCCGTCGTGCTGGTCGGGTTGCGGCGGTCGGGGGCCCGCTTCGCCGAGGTGCTGGACACCGCGTTGATGCTGCCGCTCGGCGTGTCCGCGGTGACGGTCGGCTTCGGGTACCTGATCACGATGGACGCGCTGCCGGGCGACTTCCGCACGTCGCCGCTGCTGGTGCCGCTGGCGCAGGCGCTGGTGGTGACGCCGTTGATCGTGCGGATGGTGCTGCCGGTGCTCAGGGCCGTCGACGAACGGCTGCGGCAGGCGGCGGCGACGCTGGGCGCCTCGCCGTCGCGGGTGTGGCGCGAGGTGGACCTGCCGCTGGTCGGGCGGTCCCTGGTGGCGGCGGCCGGGTTCGGGTACGTCGTGGCGCTGGGGGAGTTCGGGGCCACGAGCTTCCTGGCCAGGCCGGACGCGCCGACGTTGCCGGTGGTGATCGCGCGGCTGATGTCGCGGCCGGGGGAGTTGAACAGCCAGATGGCCTACGCGGCGTGCGCGCTGCTGATGGTCGTGACGGTCGGGTGCGTGCTGCTGATCGAGCGGTTGCGCGTGCCGAGCAGCGGGGAGTTCTGATGGCGCTGGAACTGGACTCGATCACCGTCCGTTATGGACAGACGGCCGCGGTGTCGGACGTGTCGCTTTCGGTGGCGGACGGCGAGGTCGTGGCGCTGCTCGGGCCGTCGGGGTGCGGCAAGTCGACGTTGCTGCGCACGGTGGCCGGGCTGGAGAAGCCCACCTCGGGGTCTGTCTCCTGGGACACCACCGATCTGGCCGGCGTCCCGGTGCACCGGCGCGAGTTCGGGCTGGTCTTCCAGGACGGGCAGCTGTTCCCGCACCGGACGGTCGCCGGGAACGTGGCGTTCGGCCTGCGGATGAAGAAGGTCGAACGCGAGGCGCGGGACAAGCGCGTGCTGTCGCTGCTGGAGCTGGTCGGGCTCGAAGGCTATGCCGATCGCCGGGTGACGCAGCTGTCCGGCGGCGAGCAGCAACGGGTGGCGCTGGCGCGGGCCCTGGCTCCCTCGCCCCGGTTGTTGCTGCTGGACGAGCCGCTGTCGGCGCTGGACAGGGCGTTGCGCGAACAGCTGGCGGTCGACCTGGCGCGGTTGCTGCGCGAGGCCGCGACCACGGCTCTGGTCGTGACGCACGACCACGACGAGGCCTTCACGCTGGCCGACCGGGTGGCGATCATGTCGCGCGGCCGGATCGTCCAGGTCGGCCCGCCGGCCGAGGTGTGGTCGTCGCCAGTGGACGTGGAGACCGCGAAGTTCCTGGGCTGCAACAAGTTCGTGCCCGGCTCGTTCGTCGGGCTGGACGTGGAACGGGTCGGGCTGCGGGCCACGGCGCTGCGGGTCGACTCCGACGGGCTGATCGAGGGCACGGTGGTGGAGCGGGTCCATCGCCGCGATCACGTGCGGCTGCTCGTGGAGATCGACGGCGAGGAGTACGAGGCTGTGGGGCCGATGACCGAGATCGGGGACCGGGTCCGGCTCGAAATTGACTTGGACGGGGTCGCCCGCATCGGTTAGCTGTGAGTCCTATGGGATCTCTCGAAGGACGGGTCGCGCTCGTCACGGGCGTGAGCAGGCGGCAGGGCATCGGGTACGCGATCGCGCAGCGGCTGGCCGGGCTGGGCGCGGACCTGTTCGTGCAGCACCACGTCGCGCATGACGCCGGGCAGCCGTGGGGCGCGGATGTCGTGGACGAGGTGCTGGCAGACATCGGCGCTCGGGGACTGGGCGTGGATCTGGCACGACCCGAAGCACCGGACGAGCTGATGGCTGCGGCTGTGAAGGCTTGCGGACGCGTCGACGTGCTGGTGTGCAATCACGCGCGGTCTGGTGGCGACGGGCCGCTGGGGGCGTTGGACGCCGCCATGCTCGACGAGCACTACGCCGTGAACACACGGTCGTCGATTCTGCTCGCGCAAGCGTTTGCCCGTCAGTGGAACAGGGCTGATGGCGGGCGGATCGTGTTCATGACGTCCGGGCAGAACCTCGGGCCGATGCCGGGTGAGATCGCGTACGCGGCATCGAAGGGCGCGCTGGCGGCGATCGTGGCGACGCTGTCGCACGAACTGGCGGACCGGGGTATCACCGTCAACGCGGTGAACCCCGGTCCGACCGACACCGGCTGGGCCGGGCCCGAGCTGACCGACGTCGTCAATGAGCGGATGCCGTTGAAGCGCTGGGGTCAGCCGGACGACGCCGCCCGGCTGATCTCCTGGCTGTGCACCGACGACGCCGCGTGGATCACCGGGCAGGTGATCGACAGCGAGGGCGGCTTCCGGCGTTAGCTGTCCTTCGTGACCAGGCGGATGGCCGCCAGGCCGGTGCCGATCAGCAGGTAGCACCCGGCGAGCAGTGTGCTGTCACCGATCTGCCCCAACGGGATCGGATCGCGCATCACGTCGATCAGCCCTGGGAAGCCCGTCGTGATCAGGAACGGGTGCAGCCAGTCCAGTGAGGTGAACTGCCCCAGCACCTGGAACACGATGATCGTCGTCATCGTCGCCGCCTGCACCACCAGTGGATGCTCGGTGGTCGACGAGACGGCGAGGGCGACGGCGCCGATCGCCACCATCTGGAACGTCACCAGCAGGATGAACAGACCGATGCGCGCCAGGCCCTCCGCGGTCGAGAGCGTGGTGCCGGACAGCGTCATCATGCCGTCGGTGCCGAGGAACGCCGTGCCCGCGATGATGCCGACGACGGCCATCAGCGTGACGGCGAACAGCGACATCGCGGCGAGGCCGAAGAGCTTCACGAACAGCAGCCGCACGCGTGACACCGGTGCGACCAGCAGGCCGCGCAACGTGCCGTGCTGGGCCTCGCCCGCGAGGCCGTCCGCCGCCCAGATCGACGCCACCAGCGGCAGTAGCAGGTTGAGCGACAGGAACAACGTGAAGATCGGCACGACCATGCCGTTGCCCTGCAGGATGGCGCCGAGCCCGGGAGGCCCGCCGCCGCTCTCACCGTCGTCGCTCGCGGTCCAGATGCCGAAGCTGATGAGGATCGGGACGAGGATCAGGCCGAACAACCCGATGAGGGTCCGCGGCCGGCGCAGCATCCAGCGCACCTCGGAACCGAACTGCCGCGTGATCATCGCCGTCCCCCGTCCAGAGTGTCCACAGCGGACATTCCGCGCTCGGCCTCCTCGGCCTCGGTGAGCCGTGCGAACAGCTCCTCCAGGCCGGTCTTCCAGCGGGTCGCCTCGAAGACACGGGCGCCGCCCTGGACGAGCGTCTCGATCACCTGCGGCGCGCTCGTCCCGGCGAGCTCGACCCGGAGGCCCTCGCCGAGCGGACGGGCGGAGATCTTGGCCTGCCGGAGAGCGCTCAGCGCCTTCTCGACGTCCGGGGTGATCACCTGGAGCGCCGAACCGCCCGCCTGCAGCAGTTCGGTCAGTTCTCCCTGTGCCACCACGGTGCCGCGGTGCAGCACCGCGACGTGCGTGCAGGTGGCCTCGACCTCGCTCAGCAGGTGGCTGGAGACGAGGACGGTGCTGCCGGCCGCGTGCAGTTCCGCGATGATCTTGCGGATCTCCCGCGTGCCGGCCGGGTCGAGGCCGTTGGTCGGCTCGTCGAGGACGACGAGCCTGCGCGGCACGAGCAACGCCGCGGCCAGGCCGAGACGTTGCTTCATGCCGAGCGAGTAACCCCGGTACCTGCGGTGGGCCGCCTGGGCGAGCCCGACGCGTTCGAGGGCGTCCTCGACTGCCTGCTTGATCTCCTTGCGAGGCAGCAGCGGCTCGAACGCGGCACACCTGACGAGGTTCTCCCGTCCACTGAGGAACGGGTGGAACCCCGGACCCTCGACCAGCGCGCCCACGTGCGGCAGCGCCTGCTCGGCTCCCTCTGGCAGCGGCTTTCCGAGCAGTTCGATCTCCCCCTGCGTGGGGCGGACCAACCCGAGCAGCATCCGGATCGTGGTCGTCTTGCCGGACCCGTTGGGTCCGAGCATGCCGAGCACGGCACCTTCCGGCAGCTCCAGGTCGACGCGGTCCACGGCGACCGTGCTCCCGTACTCCTTGCGCAGACCCTTGGTCCGCGCGGCGACAGCTGTCTTGCTGGGCGCTGTCGCCGGCGCGCTGGTCGAGGTGGTCACTTCACCTGTCCGATCGTGTCGAACAGGACCTGCTCGGGCACGGCACCCGCGACGACACGACCGTCGTCCGCGATCAGGATCGTGGCGACCTTCGTGTTGAAGATCTGGCCGCTACCCCAGGCACCGCTGACCTTCTTGGTGAACTTGTCGACCAGGCCCTGAGCCTCGGCGGGAACCTGGGTCATGGCCTCGGCCGGAATGCGTGCGCCGACGACCGTGTCCCAGCCCGTGCCGAAGATCTGCGGGTCCTTGCCCTGCAACGCCTGCTCCAGGCCGAGCTCCGGGCCGCGGTCGCGGTCCTTCTGCTCCTTGGCCTCCGGCGTGGTGACCTTGGCCTGGGCCGGCGGCGTGAACTCGAAGAGCTTCGGGTCCTGCGCGCCGACGTTGATCTCGCTGAAACCGACCGTGCCCGCGGGCTCGCTCGCCCCGTTGGTCAGCACGGCCACGCGCAACGGCATCTTCAGCTCGGCGTCGACCGCGATCCGCACCTCGCGGATCAGGGTCTTCTCGCTGGCCTTGGGGGTCAGCACGAGCTCGTAGGCGGCACGGTTCGCGACTCGCGCGGTGCCGTCGACGGTGATGTCGCTGAACTCCTTGGTCATGCCGACGACCTGCTTGGCCGCGGCGGCCGGGTCGACCGCCTGGGCCTTCTGCTCGTCCGGCTTCGGCTGGTCCGCCTTGTGCTCGGCCTTCGTGACCTCGTTGTTCGCCGAGTTCCACGACCACGTGATCTTGCCGTCGTTCACGATGGTCTGCTCGGACTGGCCGTTCGGCAGGGCGGCGCGGAACTTGCCGTTGCCGTCCGTCCAGATCCGGGCGCTGTGCTTGCCGTCGGCGAGCTGCGGGATCTCGGCGAGCGCCGGCAGGCCGAGCTTGTTGTCGACCTCCACGGTCCCGCCGAACGCACCCGGCTTGCTCGTCAGCACCTGTTCGACGAGTGACTCCGCGGACACGTCCGGGAGTGATGGCGGCTGGCCCGCACCCGCTGGCATGGCGGCAAGGCTGAGCCCTGCCACACCGGTGATCACACCGGCCGCCGCAGCGGCCAGGGTCACCTTTCGCTTGTTCATCAGTGGTCCCCTCCTCCAAGGGCTTGTACCCATAGCTTGGCGGTGGGTTGCTGAGATGGTGCTGAGACTACTCCCACCTGCGGTTTTGTGTCTGTTCCCAGGTGTTTCCTGAGAGTCGGCTGAGATCTTGCGCGCAGCTGAGAGCCGCGCGCGGCATGCTGTGACCCGTGAAGCCTCGAGTGCTGGTCGTGGACGACGAAGTCGGCGTGCGCCGGGCGTTGGAGCGTGGCCTTTCGGCCGAGGGCATGGAGGTCGTCACCGCCTCCGACGGGCCCACGGCGTTGCGGGTCGCGTTGACCGGGGCCTTCGACGTGGTGCTGCTCGACATCATGCTGCCCGGGCTGTCGGGCTACCGCGTGCTGCAGCGCATGCGCGCCGACGGGGTGCGGACGCCCGTGCTGATGGTGTCCGCGAAGGACGGGGAGGTCGACCAGGCGGACGGCCTGGACCTCGGCGCCGACGGTTACCTGGTCAAGCCGTTCAGCTTCGTCGTGCTGGTGGCCCAGGTCAGGGCGTTGCTGCGACGGGGTGGCGGGGCGCGCCGGAGGCTGACGCTGGGGCACCTGGTGATCGACCGCGGGCTGCGCGAGGTCAGCTGGGGCGGGCACGACGTGTCGCTGTCGCCGCGCGAGTACGCGGTGCTCGACGTGCTGGCGTCGCGGGCGGGGTCCGTGGTGACCAAGGACGAGCTGCTGCGGACCGTCTGGGGAGACGAGCAGGCCGCGACCAGGAACGCCGTCGAGGTCTACGTCGGGTACCTCCGGCGCAAGCTGGACGCCGTGGGGGCCGGCGAGGTCGTGCGGACCATCCGCGGGCACGGGTACATCGCGTCCACGCCGGACCTGGACAACGCGCTGGGCAACAAGTGAGTCCTGGCTGGTGGTTGCGGCGCACGCTGCGCTTCCGCATCACCGTCGTGGCCACCGGGGTCGCGTTGCTGTGCCTGCTCGCGTTCACGGGGCTCGCGCCCGCGTTGATCGGGCTGATCCAGATCACCGCGGTCGACCAGGCGCTGGAGAAGTCGCCGCCGCGGGTGCTGGACGTGGCCGGCGTGCCGGTGGACGGCAAGCCGCCGCTTCCGCTGACCACGCAGGACATCCGGACGCTGAGATCCGGGGAACCCGTGCTGCGGCTGGAGGGGGAGTCCGCGCACCGGTTCCGCGGGCAGGTGGTGTTCTCCGCGGACGGGACGCCCCGGCTGGAGGTCTACGCGAGCACGTTGCTCGGGTACGGGAAGGCCAACACGCTCGGCTCGCGCTGGCTGGCCGTCGCGGCGGTGCTGGTGGCCGGGCTGGTGGGGATCGCGACGTGGCTGTCGGTGCGCTCGTCGTTGCGGCCGGTGGAACGGATGCGGGTCGCGGCGGGGGAGCTGCCGCACGGTGAACGGCTGCCGGTGCCGCCGTCGCGCGACGAGTTGCAGGCGCTGGCCGAGGCGTTGAACGCGTTGCTGGCCCGGCGGGACGAGGCCACGGACCGGTTGCGGCGGTTCACCGGGGACGCGGCGCACGAGCTGAGGTCGCCGGTCGCGTCCGTGCGGGCGCAGGCCGAGGTCGCGGTGGCGCACCCGGATCCCGACTTCTCCATCGAGGTGCTGGAGTCGGTGGTCGAGGAGTCGATCCGGCTCAGCGCCCTGGTGGAGTCGTTGCTGATCCTGGCCCGCGCGGACACGGCGGCGCCACCGCGCGCCGAGGCCGTGGACCTGGTGCTGGAGGCCGAGGCGGCGATCTCCCGGCTGGACACGGAGCTGCTGGTGCGGCTGACCGCCCCGCCGTCGGCGTGCCTGGTGTCGGCCAGGCGCTCCGAGGTGGAGCTGGTGCTGGACAACCTGCTGCGCAACGCCGCCCGGTACGCGTACTCGACGATCACGCTGACGCTGGTGCCGGTCGGGCGGGACGTGCGGTTGCTCGTGGACGACGACGGGCACGGCATCCCCGCCGAGCACCGCGCGAAGGTGTTCGACCGGTTCTACCGGGTGGAGGAGGACCGCGGCCGCCGGTCCGGAGGGTTCGGTCTCGGGCTGGCCCTGGTGTCGCACCTCGTGCAACGGAGGGGCGGGACGGTCCGTGCCGCGGAGTCACCTGCCGGTGGTGCGCGTTTGGAGATCCGCTGGCCGTCCTGGTAGCAAGCTCTGGTGCCAGAGTTGCGAGCGTCGGCGCTGGTCGACGCGCCTGTCCCCGTTGTCGCGGGTGCCCTGCTGGACACCTCGCTGATCACGGGGTTCGGGGTGGGGGTCCCGGGACCGTTGCTGTGCCTGGGAGACGTGCTCACCGGGCCGTTCGGGGTGCGGCTGACGGTCACGCGCGCTGATCTGTCCGGTGTGTCCGCGGCCGGTGACTTCCTGGAGCTGCACACCGATCTCGTGGCGACCGCCGCCGGGACGATGGTGGTCGACCGGGTCTCGTGGACTTCGGTACGCGGTGTCGTCGGCCGGTTCGCGGACGTGACGGTCGGGCGCGGGATGGCGTTGCGGGTGCTGGAGAAGCGCTCGGCGTCGCTCGCCCGGCGGTGCGAGGAGCTGCGCGCGGCCAGGGTCGTGGTGGGCGCGGCGATCGTCCGGGATGGACGGTTGCTGGCGCAGCAGCGGTCCTACCCGGAAAGCCATGCGGGGCAGTGGGAACTGCCCGGTGGGCGGGTCGAGCCCGGCGAGAAGCCCGCGGACGCGCTGGTGCGCGAGTGCGTGGAAGAGCTGGGTGTCTCCGTTGTCGTCGGCGAGCAGGTCGGGCCGGACGTGCCGTTGAAGAAGGACATGGTGCTGCGGATCTTCGCCGCGGAACTCGCCGGCGGTGAGCCGGAAGCGTTGGAGCACAACGCTGTCCGGTGGCTCACCGCCGGCGAGCTGCCCGGCCTGGACTGGCTGCCCGCCGACCGCGTGCTGGTGCCGGCCCTTCAGGAACTCCTCAACTGAGCCCGGACAGGCGCAGGGCCGCGTTCAGCCGGTGCTGGGCGCGTTCACGGGCCCGTTCCGCGCCGGACGCCCTGATCCGGTCCAGCTCGGCGGGGTCGGCGAGGAGCTCCAGCGTGCGGTCGCGCACGGGACGGAGTTCCTCGATCACCGCTTCGGCCACGACGTTCTTGAGGTCGGCGAACCTGCTCGTGTAGTCCTCGGGGTCCTTGCCGGTGCAGGAGGCCAGGATCTCGGTCAGGTTCGCGATGCCCTCGGTGGACGACACGGCCCTGCGGACCTTGCGCCGCACCAGGTCCGGGTCGTCGAGCACGAAGACGACGCCCGTGGAGTTCTGCGCCGACTTGTCCATCTTGCGTGCCGGGTCCGAGAGGTCCTTGATGCGCGCCCCCACCTTCGGCACCACCGCGGTCGGCACGATGAACGCGTCGCCGTAGGCGTGGTTGAACCGCCGGGCGAGCGCGCGGGCCAGTTCGACGTGCTGGAGCTGGTCCTCGCCGACCGGCACCTCCGCGGTGCCCTGCAGCAGGATGTCCGCGGCCATCAGCACCGGATAGGTCAGCAGGCTCAGGCGCACCGAGTCGCGGCCGAGCGACTTCTCCTTGAACTGGATCATCCGCGCGGCCTCCCCGTACGTACAGGTGCACTCCAGCACCCAGTTCAGCGCCCCCAGCTCGCGGATCAGATCGCTCTGCACGCACACGCTGGCAGGGGCGATGCCGGACGCGATGAGCACCGCGAGCTGCTCCCGCGTCATGGATCGCAGCCGTTGCGGGTTGTGTGACGACGTCATCGCGTGCAGGTCGCTGATGAAGTACACGTCGTCGTCGGTGCCCTCACGAGCCCACGTGCGCAGCGCGCCGAGGTAGTTGCCCAGGTGCACCTGGCCGGAGGGCGTGATGGCGGAGAGCCGGATCATGACGTTGGTCCTTTCGTGCAGGACCGCCCCGACGAAACGCACAAAAAAGCCGCCCGTCGCGGGCGGCTCGTGTTGCGTCAGTGGTGAACTCTGCGCACAGCTACTCCGGCCGCCTGAAAGCGGCCCGCCAGAAGGCGTTCATCGTGCGCACGATCATGAGTATAGGTCTACCGTCAACGTATGTTCATCGTGCTGCTGAAGTACGCCGCGCCACTGGAACAGATCGACTACGCCCTGCCCGACCATCGAGCCTGGGTCGAGAAGCAGTACGAGCGAGGTCTCTTCCTCGCCTCGGGGCGTCAGGTGCCGAGGACGGGCGGCGTGATCATCACGCGGCCCATGCCGCGGGGCAAGCTCGAAGCGCTGCTCGCCACGGACCCGTGGGCCGAGCAGAAACTGGTGAAGTACGAGATCTGTGAGTTCGAGGCGACGCGGACGGCGCCCGAGCTCCTGAAGCTGAACGAGGCCGTGCTGCAGAGCTAGGCCTCCGGTTCGGCCAGCCACTCGATCGCCGCGCTGGGCGACCGGGGTGGCGCCGTGTGTCCGGGACCCGCCGCCGGGCAGGTGAGCTTCGACACCTGTCCTCTGGCCGTCGTTCCCGGTCGAGTGACGCTGGCGGAGGCCTGGACCCGGGTGGGTCTCAGGCAGCCTTCTTCAGGGCCTTCCTGGCCGCCTTCTCAGCCTTCTTCGCGGCCTTCTTCCTGGCCTTGTCACGCTCCTTGAGCAGGAACGGAACCGGGCAGCGCTTGCACTGGGGCTTCGACCGGCAGCACTTCTTCTTGAGCTTTTTGCCCACTGGTTGAACTCCACTCCGACACGTATCGCTAGAGTAGGTGAGGCTCAGTTCACTGGCACTCTTGTGTGGTAATGGCGACGCAGCCGGTAGTATCAGTAGTGGCCCTGCGCATCGAAGTGTCCGGCGCGAGCCCCTCCAACGCCTTCGAAGCTCATAGGAGTTCTGCGTGCCCACGGCCACCGTGTCTGTCCTTCAGACGCGAACTGACCTGCGAAATGTCGCGATCGTCGCGCACGTCGACCACGGTAAGACCACCCTGGTCGATGCAATGCTGCGCCAGTCTGGCGCCTTCTCCGCGCGTGCCGAGCTCGTCGACCGGGTCATGGACTCGGGCGAGCTCGAGCGGGAGAAGGGCATCACGATCCTCGCCAAGAACACGGCTGTGCGCAGGCACACGCCGGACGGCGACGTGATCATCAACGTGGTCGACACCCCCGGCCACGCCGACTTCGGCGGCGAGGTCGAGCGTGCGCTGGCGATGGTCGACGGCGTCGTCCTGCTGGTCGACGCGTCCGAGGGCCCGCTGCCCCAGACGCGCTTCGTCCTGCGCAAGACGCTCTCGGCCGGCCTGCCGGTGATCCTGCTGGTCAACAAGGTCGACCGCCCCGACGCCCGGATCTCCGAGGTCGTCGAGGAAGCCCACGACCTGCTGCTCGACCTCGCGACCGAGGTGGGCGCCGACGAGTCCGTGCTGGACCTGCCGGTCGTCTACGCCTCGGCGCGCGCCGGTCGTGCGTCGCTGAACCAGCCCGAGGACGGCGGCCTGCCGGACGAGGAGAACCTGGACGTCCTGTTCCAGGTGCTGCTCGACCACATCCCCGCCCCTCACGTCGACGTCGACGGCCCGCTGCAGGCGCTCGTCACGAACCTCGACGCCTCGACCTTCCTCGGTCGTATCGCACTGTGCCGCATCCACCAGGGCACGATGCGCAAGGGCGAGACCGTGGCGTGGTGCCGCGAGGACGGCGAGCCCGTCAAGGTCCGCATCACCGAGCTCCTCATCACCGAGGCGCTGGACCGCGTCCCGGCCGAGTTCGCTCGTGCGGGTGACCTGGTCGCCATCGCCGGCATCGCGGACATCACCATCGGTGACACGCTGGCCGACGCCGAGACCCCCGAGGCGCTGCCCCGGATCACGGTCGACCAGCCGGCCATCTCGATGACCGTCGGTGTGAACACCTCGCCCCTGGCGGGTCGCAACGGCGGCACCAAGCTCACCGCCCGCGTGCTCAAGGCGCGTCTCGACGCCGAACTCGTCGGCAACGTGTCGGTGAAGGTCCTGCCGACCGAGCGCCCGGACACCTGGGAGGTGCAGGGCCGCGGCGAGCTGGCGCTGGCCATCCTGGTCGAGCAGATGCGCCGCGAGGGCTTCGAGCTGACCGTGGGCAAGCCCCAGGTCGTCACGCACATGGTCGACGGCAAGATCCACGAGCCGTTCGAGCGCCTGTCCGTCGACTGCCCCGAGGAGCACCTCGGCGCCGTCACGCAGCTGCTGGCGAACCGCAAGGGCCGCATGGAGAACATGTCGGGCCACGGCACCGGCCGCATCAAGCTCGACTACGTGGTCCCGTCACGAGGCCTCATCGGCTTCCGCACGGAGTTCCTCACCGAGACCCGAGGCACCGGCATCGCCAACGCCGTCTCCGAGGGCTACGCCCCGTGGGCGGGCGAGATCCGCACCCGCCACAACGGCTCCCTGGTAGCCGACCGCACCGGCTCCATCACCGCCTACGCGATGATCCAGCTGGCCGACCGAGGCACCTTCTTCGTGGAGCCGGGCGCCGACGCCTACGAGGGCATGGTCGTGGGCGAGAACCCGCGCGCCGAGGACCTCGACGTCAACATCACCCGCGAGAAGAAGCTCACGAACATGCGCTCCTCCACGGCAGACGTGATGGAGACCCTCGCCCGCCCCCGCAAGCTCTCGCTGGAAGAGGCGCTGGAGTTCTGCGCCTCCGACGAGTGCGTGGAGGTGGCCCCGGAGGTCATCCGCGTCCGCAAGGTGACCCTGGACGCGAACCTGCGAGGCCGCGAGCGCTCGCGTCTCAAGGCGCGCGGCTGACACCAGCGCTGACGTAACGCCTGACAGGGCGGCCGGGCCAATGGCCCGGCCGCCCTTCGTCTTGTCCGGGGTGCTGCCAGGGGGCAGGACGGGGCGCGGTGGAGGAGTGATCTGGGCCGGACGAGGCCTGAGCCGGACGGCGCCGGTGGCAGGAACGGCCTGAAGGCAGGGTTGGGGGCGGCCTGGACGACTGGAATGGCCGATGTGAGGGGTGGGGCTGGCCCTGACCAGAAGAGCGGTCAGAGCCAGGCCCTGGGGCGCGGCGGGACTCAAGCCGCGCGGGCAGGGCGATGGCGGAGCCGAGCCACCCTGCCGCCCAACGCAACGGCGAAGCCGAGGCGTCCCTCCCGCACACGCAGGGCAACGGCGGAGCCGAGCCTCCCCTGCCGCCAATGGCAATGGCGAAGCCGAGGCGTCCCTCCGCACGCGAAGGGCAACGGCGAAGCCAAGCCGCCCTTCCGCCAACGGCAATGGCGAAGCCGAGGCGTGTGGACCTCTCCCTGCTGGTCAAGCGGTGATGACGCAACCAACCCCGGCGATTGGGGCTTGACCTTGAGTGGGCGGGATGCTCCCCTCATGGGCACGGCCGGGCGCTTTTCAGCCCGGCCTTTTCCGGCCGTCAAGCATCCCGCCAGAGGCTCAAGGTCAAGCCCCAATCGCTATCGACGCGCAGCGGCGATGACCGGCACCGACCCGGTACTGCCCGCCCAGCCACCCACGCACGGTGACCGCCCGCACGGCAGGTGACCACCCCGCTGGAACAGCAACAGGCCAACGCAAGCCGACCCGCACGCCCCCAACCCGCCCGCCCACGCAGGGCGACCGCCCGCACGGCAGGTGACCACCCCGCTGGAACGCGACAAGCCCACGCAAGCCGACCCGCACGCTCCCCAACCCCCCGAAAGCCGACCACTCGCACAGCAGCCCACCACCCCGCCGGATCCAACCCACCCAACCCCCGAACCACCCACCCAAGTGACCCGTACTACCCACCAACCGAGCAACCCGTAACAACCACCACACGTCCCACAAGTGGCGCGGGTGACAAAAGCCGGGTTGCCCGAACGCCACCACCAACCTTCTGGCAATGTGAGGACCATGAGGCGACTCGGGGGAGTGCTTGCTGCTGCCGTCCTGTGCGGCACAGCTGCGGCGTGCACGAACGCGCCGCCTCCGCCCCTGGTCCCCAAGTCCGAGGCGCCTGTCATCACCACCACGGGGCCCAAGGTCACCGAGATCGTGGTCGGCGTGGACGACGTGGCCGGCGGTTACAACCCGCATGCCCTCGCCGCGCAGAGTCCCATCACGACCGCGTTGAGTTCGCTGCTGCTGCCGAGTCCGTTCAGGCCGGGCAACGACGGCGCGCCGCAGCTTGACCGGAACCTCATGGTGAGCGCGAAGGTCACGAAGGCCGAGCCGTTCACGGTCAGCTACACGATCCGTAAGGACGCCAGCTGGTCGGACAGCGCTCCGATCGCCGCCGAGGACTTCTACTACCTGTGGCAGCGTATGCGGGCCGAGCCCGGTGTGGTGGATCCGGCGGGTTACCGGCTCATCAACAACATCAGCGCGCGTGAGGGCGGCAAGGTCGTCGAGGTCGTCTTCGGCAAGCCGTTCCCTGGGTGGCGGAGCCTCTTCTCGAACCTGTTGCCCGCGCACCTGCTCAAGGACGCGCCGGGCACGTGGTCGAACGTGCTCTCCACCGGCTTTCCGGCCACTGCGGGGCCTTTCCAGGTGCGCAGCCTCGACGAGCCGCGTGGCGAGGTCGTGCTCGAACGCAGCGATCGGTACTGGGAGGTGCCGACGACGCTCGACCGGGTCGTCATCCGCAGGGCCACGCACAGCGCGATGGCCGAGTCACTGTCCAAAGGCGACAATCAGGCCGCGCTGCTTCGTGCGGACGCCGCGGATGTGAACGTGCTCAAGGAGATCGAGAAGGTCACGACGAAACCCGTGCCGCGCAACGAGGTCGTGCAGGTGTTGTTGCGGCCGGCGAGTGAGCGGCTCGCGGACGTCAAGATGCGCAAGGCGATCGTGGCCTCGCTCGACCGTGAGGCGCTCATTGCGTCCGGGACGCAGAGCGGGCCGAGTGCCTCGTTCCGGGCCGACTCGTACGTGGTGCCGCCCAGCCGTGCCGGGTACGTGCAGACGATCAACGGGAACACGCTCGACGTGGCGGCGAGCGAGCAGTTGCTGACCGAGGCCGGCTACTCCAAGGCCGGCGCCGAGTGGCAGAAGGACGGCAAGGCGCTCAAGCTCCGCATCGCCGCGCCGGAGAAGACCGAGCCGTACGTCGGCATCGCGAACCGGATCAAGGTCCAGCTGAAGGAACGCGGGATCGACTCCGAGGTCGTCACGCCGAGCGCCGAGGACCTTTTCAGCACGCAGCTCACGGAGAAGGACATCGACATCGCCGTCGTGCCGCGGGTCGACGCGGGGGACACGGCGGCGGCGCTCGCGAGTGAGTTCGGGTGTGCCGGTGACGCTCCGGACGGGGCGACGCCCAGCCCGCGGAACGCCGCCGGCTTCTGCGACCCGGCGATCCAGGCGGACATCGACGCCGCGCTGACCGGCAAGGTGCTCGTGGCCGACGTGCTGGCGCGGGTCGAGCCGTTGATCGCCGCCCAGGCCGTTTCGGTGCCGTTGTTCCAGGTAGTCGATCTACTTGGTGTGCTTCCCACGGCGGTCTCGGGTGTCGACGCCGGGGCACCCTTCGCGGGCGTGCTCAGCGACGCACCCGAATGGCGGCGTCTCGACAGGTAGTCGGGGCCGAAAAATGCGTTGCGCGCGCCCTTTTCGCGTTGCTACGTTCGGCCGTTGTCGTTGACAGAATTTCACGTGCCCGGTCAACGAACGCTTTCGCCCGGTAATCGGGCCATTGCGGCCTGCTACAACCTGTTTCCATTGGGTCACGATCACCCCCTTAGGTAGTGACCGCCGCCTCAACGGGTTCTTACCGTGCTGCCCACGATGTGCCGGTTCGGGGCGCGTATGGCACATCACGGTTATGGGCGTGCTGGCCGACCAGGCCACAGCCGCCCAGTGCTAGGAGGGCACGTGTCGATGAGGAGAACCAAAGCACTGCCGGCGATCGCGCTGGTCGCCAGCGCGTCTCTCGTGCTGGGTGCCTGCGGTGGCGGCGGCGGTGGGAGCAGCGACGCGAACGGTGGCGACGCCACCATCGCGGAGATGGCTGTCGCACGCGGCGAGTCCGCGGACGGCTACACCGCGCCGGAAACGAAGCCGAGCGACCAGGTCGTGGTGTCGACGGACAAGGCGTTCACCGCGTACAACAACGCGACTGAGGACGCCAACCAGTCCTACAACACGTTCGCGCTGGTTCTCACGCAGCCGGGTGCGCACATCCTGAACGGCAACAACAAGTACAGCGTCAACAAGGACGTGATGGAGAGCGTCGAGGTCACCTCGAAGTCTCCGCAGGTCGTGACGTGGAAGCTGAAGAAGGGCGTCACCTGGTCCGACGGCGAGGCCTGGGACTGCGACGACTTCTACATGGCGTGGTTCACGCAGAGCAACTCGTCCAAGAAGGCCGACGGCAGCAAGTACTTCAAGCCGGCCGGCAGCACCGGGTACGACCTGATGACCGGTGAGTGCAAGGACGACCAGACGTTCGTCGGCAACTTCGCCGACCCGTACCCGGACTACATCGGCCTGTTCAACAACGACGTTCTCCCCGCGCACATCCTGGAGAAGAACGCCGGCATCGCCGACATCACCAAGCTGAACAAGGACAGCGCGGCCGCTGACATCCAGAAGGCCGCCGACTTCTGGAACGAGAAGTGGAACGGCTTCACCGCGGCGCTCATGCCGGGTGCGGGCCCCTACGTCCTGACGGCCTTCGAGCCGAACCAGTCGGTGACGCTGGAGCGCAACCCCAAGTGGGTCGGCAAGCCCGGTGGCCCGTCCAAGATCGTCCTCAAGGCGGTCCCGGACCCCGTCGCGCAGGCGCAGGCGCTGGAGAACGGTGAGGTCGCCGTCAACTCCATGGCCCAGCCCGACGCGAACGCCGCGACGAAGCTGAAGGGCCTCAGCGCCCAGGGCATCACGTTCGGCGCGGGCCCCGGCCTGTCGTTCGAGCACTTCGACATCCAGATGAAGCACCCGGTGCTGTCGAAGGAAGAGGTCCGCAAGGCGTTCTTCATGTGCGTCAAGCGCCAGGACATCATCGACAAGCTGATCTCCGAGGTGCAGTCCGACGCGAAGCCGCTCGGCAGCCTGATCTTCTTCCCGAAGGACGAGGGCTACAAGGACCTCTACGCCGAGAAGGCCAAGGGCGACCCCACCGCGGCGAAGAAGATCCTCAGTGACGCGGGCTGGACGCAGGGTGCGGACGGCGTGTTCGCGAAGGACGGCGTGCGTGCCTCCTTCCGGATCAGCCACACCGACATCCCGCGGCGCAAGCAGACCGTCGAGCTGGTCCAGGGCCAGTGCAAGGAAGCCGGTATCGAGATCAAGGACGACACCGACCCGAACTTCCTCGACGAGCGCGTGAGCCAGGGTGACTACGACGTCGCGCTGTTCGCGTGGTCCGGTGGCCCGACCAAGAGCGACAAGAAGTCGATCTACGAGACCGGCGGTGGCCAGAACTGGCAGAACGTGTCGGTCCCGGCAGCGGACGAGGCCTTCAAGTCGGCCGTGTCCCAGACGTCGATCGCGGACTCGCTCAAGTTCTTCCAGAAGGCCGACGAGGAGATCTCGAACGCCTACGCGTCGCTCCCGCTCTTCCAGATGCCGAACATGTGGGCATTCAAGGGGCTCGACCGCGTGTACTTCCAGAGCTACTACGGCGCGCTTTGGAACGCCAACGAGTGGCAGACCAAGTAATCGTCTTAGCTGAAGTGCGCAACGCCTGACCGGGCGGGGCCGGACCACGAGTCCGGCCCCGCCCGAGCCGGGTTGCCCCCTAGGAGCCCGCCGTGATCCGCTACATCATCCGACGGCTGCTGATCTCCATACCCATCCTGCTGATCGGCAGCTTCGCCTGTTACGTCCTGGTCGCCACCGCCGGAAACCCCTTGGCGGAAATGCGATTCCGGCCCGGCGTCACCGAAGCCGACCTCAAGGCCGCCGAGGTGGCCCTCGGCCTGGACAAGCCGGTGTTCATCCGTTACTGGAACTGGCTCACCGACTTCCTGTCCGGCGACTGGGGTCAGAGCATCGCCCTCGGTCAGGCCAAGACCGCTGTCTTCCCGGCCGTCACCGACGCGCTGTGGACCACCGGACGCCTCGTCATCGGCGCCGAGCTCCTCGCCCTCACACTGGGTGTCTCGGTCGGCGTGCTCGCCGCCGTGCGCCAGTACTCGATCTTCGACTACCTGGCCACCAGCACCGCGTTCCTCATGTTCTCGATGCCGATCTTCTGCGTCGCGGTCATCGTGAAGAACTACGGCATCCAGTTCAACAACGTCCTGGAGTCGATGGGGCTGGACCGCTGGCTCACCACCGCGGGCCCACGGCCGGGTGGCTTCAGTGGCAGCTTCGGTGAAGTGATCTTCAAGTACACCGGCACGTTCCTGCTGCCGACGGTCGCGCTGATGCTGATCAGCTTCGCCGCCTACAGCCGGTTCGAACGCGCCTCCATGCTGGAGATCCTGCACTCGGACTTCGTGCGCACCGCGCGGGCGAAGGGCATCTCCCAGAGCCGCGTGATCTTCAAGCACGCGTTCCGCAACGCGCTCATCCCGGTGTCCACGCTGTTCTCGCTGAACTTCGGTGCCGTGCTGTCCGGCGCGATCATCACCGAGACCGTGTTCGGCTGGGCCGGTATGGGCACGCTGCTGGTCAACTCCGTGCGGCAGTTCGACCCGCCGATGCTGATGGGCTGGCTCGCCGTCACGGCGACCCTGATCGTGCTGTTCAACCTGATCGCCGACGTCGTGTACGGCATCCTCGACCCTAGGATTCGCCTTGGCTAACATCAACTTGGCGGCCGAGGGCGGCGTGGTGAACAGCGCTCCCGGATCTGGCTCCCACGAGTTCGACGCCGCGAAGACCCGTACGCAGGGTCAGCTCGTCCTGCGGCGCTTCCTGCGCCACCGGCTCGCGATGGTGAGCCTCGGTGTCTTCGTCTTCCTCGTGCTGTTCGCGTTCGTCGGCCCGTTCGTCTGGACCTACGACTACGAGGACGTGACCAGCAAGTCCTACCAGCCGATGAGCGGCACCCACCCGCTCGGCACCACCCAGGTCGGCAAGGACATGCTGGCGCTGCTCATGCGCGGCACGGCCTACTCGCTGCAGATCGCGTTGATCGTGGCCGCGCTGGCGACCGCGATCGGTGTGACCTTCGGTGCCCTGGCGGGATATCTGCGCGGCTTCATCGACACGGTGCTGATGCGCCTCGTCGACCTGCTGCTGATCATCCCGCAGATCGCGGTCGCCGCGATCGTCGTCAAGGGCTTCTCCGGCAGCTGGTACGTCGTCGCGCTGGTGCTCGCCGCGTTCGCGTGGATGTCGATCGCCCGCATCACCCGCGGTGAGACGCTTTCGCTGGCACAGCGGGAGTTCATCGAGGCGGCGCGGGCCTGTGGTGCCTCGACGCCACGCATCATCTTCAAGCACCTCGTGCCGAACATGATCGGCAGCATCACGGTCAACGCCACGCTGGCGATCGCCGCCGCGGTGCTGACCGAGGCCGCGTTGTCGTTCCTGGGCCTGGGCGTCCAGCCCCCGGACACGTCGCTCGGCGTGATCGTGCTCGAGAACTACGGGCAGTTCATGAACCGGCCGTGGCTGTTCTGGGGTCCGTTCATCGTGCTCGTGTCGCTCTCCCTGGCCGTCAACTTCATCGGTGACGGCCTGCGCGACGCGTTCGACCCGAGGCAGACGAAGGTGCGTGCCTGATGAGTGTTTCCGAACTGACGGAGGACTTCCTGCCCTCCAGCACCACCGCGCCGTTGCTCTCGGTCAAGGACCTGTCGGTCACCTTCCCGACCGATGACGGCGACGTCCGAGCCGTGCGCAACGTCTCGTTCGACCTCAACCCCGGCGACGTGCTGGGCATCGTCGGCGAGTCGGGCTCCGGCAAGTCGGTGTCCTCCATGGCGATCATGGGCCTGCTGCCCAAGAACGCGGTCATCGACGGCTCGATCCGCTACCGCGGCGAGGAGCTGAACGGTCGCACCTACAAGCAGATGCAACCGTTCCGCAGCAAGCACATCTCGATGATCTTCCAGGACCCGATGACGTCGCTGAACCCCGTCTACACCGTGGGGTGGCAGCTCGCCGAGACCTATCGCGCGCACCACAACGTCTCCAAGAAGGCGGCGTGGGCCAAGGCGATCGAGTCGCTGGAACTCGTCGGCATCCCGCAGCCGGACAAGCGTGCGAGCCAGTACCCGCACGAGTTCTCCGGCGGCATGCGGCAGCGCGTGGTCATCGCGATGGCGATCATCAACGACCCCAGCGTGATCATCGCCGACGAGCCGACCACCGCGCTCGACGTGACGGTGCAGGCGCAGATCCTCGACACCATGCTGCGCCTGCAGTCCGAGACCGACGCGGCGATCGTCATGATCACGCACGACCTCGGCGTGGTGGCGGGCATGGTCAACCGCGTGCAGGTGATGTACGGCGGCACCGTGGTCGAGTCCGGCCCGGTCGACGACGTCTTCGAACGCCCGCGGATGCCCTACACGGTGGGACTTCTGGGTTCGGTCCCGAACCCGGCCACCCTGGGCAAGCGGCTCACCCCGATCAAGGGCACGCCGCCGTCGCTGGTGAACCTGCCGAGCGGCTGCTCGTTCTCGCCGCGCTGCCCGCTCGTCGCCGACGTGTGCCACGAGTGGGAACCGCTGTTGGAGGAGGCCGGCGCCGCGAACCACACGACGCGGTGCCACCGCTGGGAGCACCTGGCGACGGTCGAGACGCCGCAGAGGCTGTTCCTGCACGACGAGATCGGCACGGTGGAGAACCCGGCCGCGTTCGCCGCGGCCAACCCCGACGAGTCGCTCGAAGTGACCGCCGTGCACGGGTCTTTGCTCACCGGCCTGAAAGATGAGGAGGCGAAGTGACCGCGCCACTGCTGGAGGTCACCGACCTCGTCAAGGAGTTCCCCGTGCGGGGCAAGGGGATCATCCCGCGCAACACCGGCACGGTGCAGGCCGTGTCCGGGGTGTCGTTCTTGCTGCAACCCGGTGAGACGCTCGGCCTCGTCGGCGAGTCCGGCTGCGGCAAGTCCACGACCGGGCGCGCGATCCTGCAGCTGCACAAGCCGACCTCGGGCTCGGTGAAGTTCGAGGGCCGCGAGCTGACGTCCATGACCAACAAGCAGTTGAGGCCGCTGCGCAAGGACATCCAGATCGTCTTCCAGGACCCGTACGCGTCGCTGAACCCCAAGTGGCAGGTCAACGACATCATCGCGGAACCCCTGGTGATCCACGGTGTCGAGGGCGGCGTGCAGCGGCGGGTCAACGAGCTGATGGAGCTCGTGGGCCTGAACCCCGAGCACCGCAGCCGTTACGCGCACGAGTTCTCCGGCGGTCAGCGGCAGCGCATCGGCATCGCCCGTGCCCTGGCGCTGAACCCGCGGTTCATGGTGCTGGACGAGCCGGTGTCCGCTTTGGACGTCTCGGTGCAGGCCGGTGTCGTGAACCTGCTGGAGGAACTGCAGGAACGGCTCGGGCTCGCGTACCTGTTCGTCGCGCACGACCTCTCGGTGGTGCGGCACATCTCGGACCGGGTCGCGGTCATGTACCTCGGCAAGATCATCGAGATGGGCGATCGCGAGGCCATCTACGGCAGGCCGATGCACCCGTACACGCAGGCGTTGCTGTCCGCGGTGCCGATGCCGGACCCGAAGGCGGAGCGCCGGCGCCAGCGGATCGTGCTGACCGGTGACGTGCCGTCGCCGGTCAACCCGCCGTCCGGGTGCCGGTTCCGCACCCGGTGCTGGAAGGCCCAGGACATCTGCGCCACCGAGGAACCGAAGCTCGAAAAGCGTGGTGGGCCGGAAGGAACGTTGTCCGCGTGCCACTTCGCCGAGGAACGCTCGGTCGTGTGAACTCGTGGGCGGTTGTGGCCGGACTGTCGGCCACAACCGCCCACGTCGTTTCCCGGTTGTTGGGTACGGCGTAACCAGATCTGACACAACCATTACTCTTTTCCGGTGACGCTGACTGCCCCACCACGGTTGCTCTTCGTGCACGCCCACCCGGACGACGAGAGTCTCTGGACCGGCGGCACCATCGCGCGCTACGCCTCGGCCGGCGCGCACGTCACCGTCGTCACCTGCACGCTGGGTGAAGAGGGCGAGATCATCCCGCCCGCGCTGGCGAACCTCGCCGCCGACGCAGCCGACCAGCTGGGTGGATACCGGGTGGGTGAGCTGAGATCCGCCTGCGCCGCACTCGGTGTGACGGACCACAGGTTCCTCGGCGGCATCGGCCGCTGGCGCGACTCCGGCATGGTCGACGTGCCGTCCAACGCCAAGCCGCGCGCGTTCGTCCAGGGATCGCTCGACGACCAGACCGCCCAGCTGGTCGAGATCCTGCGCGAGGTCAAGCCACAGGTCGTCGTGAGCTACGACGCGTTCGGCGGCTACGGCCATCCGGACCACATCCGCGCGCACGAGATCACGGTCGCCGCGTGCGCCCAGGTGTCCGAGGTCGAGCGGGTCTTCTACGCCGTGACGTCCCGCGACGCCACGAACGCCGGTGTGGCCGCGCTGGAGGCCGTCCCCGAGGCGTTCCGGCTGCCCGAGGCGGGCGAACTGCCGGCGACGCCGGATGAGGAGATCACCACGGTTGTCGACGTGTCGGAGCACCTGACGGCCAAGCGCCGCGCTTTGCGTGCACACTCGACGCAGGTCAGTGTGTGGGACAGCGGGTACGCGTTGTCGAACGACATCGCGCAGCCGCTGGTCGGTGCCGAGTACTACGTGCTCGCGAAGGGCTCGCCGGAGGGTGCGGCCGCGGATCTGTTCGGAGGACTTGGGTGACAGGTAGCTGGCGAGTCGTCTTCCTGGTGCTCCTGTGCGTCGAGGCAGCAGTGCTCGCCGTGCTCGAAACGATGTTCCTGCCGCTGCGCTTCGACGGCACGCTGCTGCCGGACCTGGGCGCCTGGCCGTTCCCGATCATGATCATCGTGGCCGGCGTCACGACGCCCCTGCTGGTGACGTGGGCGGCCGGGCTGTCCCAGCGGGTCCTGACCGCCGCGCTGCCGCTGCTGGTCTGGTTCTTCACGCTGCTGGTCTTCGGCTATCTCGAGCCGGGCTCCAACGCTAGCAACTCCGTGCTGCTGCTGCAGGACTGGCGCGGGCTGCTGATGCTCGCGGCCGGCGCGTTCCCCGGTGCCGTTGCCGTGGGTGCCGTGATGGCGCGCAACGCGGCGAACCGGCCGGGCCGCTACGAGCCCGCCGGGATCCAGTAGCGGTAGCGGTGGTGCTCGGTGCAGCCGAGTTCCTCGTACAGCCTGATCGCCGGCTCGTTGTGCTCGGCCACCTGCAGCACGCACGTCGTGGCGCCCTGTTCCAGGCCCCAGCCCGCCACCTCGCCCATGAGCCGCCTCGCGAGGCCCTGACGGCGCTGTGACGGCCGTACGGCGAGCCGGGCGACGTGCAGCACGTCCTCGACCACAGCGCCGCGCACAGCCGCGATCACGGTGTCGCCGGCGGTGGTGCTCGCGAAGCAGACGCCGCTCCCGCTGCCGAGCACGTGGCGTTGCGCGGCCGACACCTCGGGTCCGGCCGTGAGTTCCCACCATCCGGGAAGATCACGGCTCTCGGCTACGCCCTCCGCGAACTTCTCCAGCGGGCCTGTCATCACCAGTGACTCGGCACCGCCCGGATGATCCAGATCGACCCGCCAGCCGGCGGCTTCGATCGCGGACTCCGGGGGTGAGCCGTTGACCACATGCGCGGTGGGTTTGATGCCGTGCTCGCGGGCGAACCCTTGGACGGCCCTCAACGCGTCTGGAATCGGCATGCCGGGATCGCCGCAGGTCAGCGCGCTGTTGGCGCGGCCGGTGAAGCCCGCGGCGGCGCGCATCAACCAGTCTCCAAGCGGAACTTCTGCCAGGACGGGCCATGCTCGCGCGCAGAGTGATTCCAGGTGATCCACGGTGTGCACACGTCCATCCTCGCTAGGTTGGGAAGAGATTTTCCGAGTAGGGGTTGTGACGTGGCACACCGTGCAGCTAAGGCAAGCCTGACCGGGTGATACTCGAACGTGCCGCGTACTCTCCGGCTTGCGCGGTGTGACCGATGAAGTTGGAGAGCGCAGTGACTTATGTGATCGCCCAGCCGTGCGTGGATCTGCTCGACAAGGCGTGCATCGAAGAGTGCCCCGTCGACTGCATCTACGAAGGCGACCGGATGCTCTACATCCACCCCGACGAGTGTGTGGACTGCGGCGCGTGCGAACCCGTGTGCCCGGTGGAAGCCATCTACTACGAGGACGACGTCCCCGATGAGTGGAAGGACTACACCAAGGCGAACGTCGACTTCTTCAACGAACTCGGCTCGCCCGGTGGCGCGTCGAAGGTCGGCAAGGTCAGCGCCGACCCGGAGTTCGTGAAGGTCCTCGCGCCGCAGGCTGAGGGGCATTGATCATTTCACGCAGGGGCCCGGCGTTGCCGGACTTCCCGTGGGACCAGCTGGCAGACCACGCCGCCAAGGCGCGCAAGCACCCCGGTGGCGTGGTCGACCTGTCGGTCGGCACCCCTGTCGACCCGGTTCCCGCGGTGATCCAGTCCGCGCTGTCGTCGGTCTCCGACATTCCCGGCTACCCGACCACCCACGGCACTCCTGAGCTGCGTGCGGCCTTCGTCGCCGCAGTGGAGCGCCGGTACGGGATCGCCGGCCTCCCGCAGGCGGCGGTGCTGCCCACGATCGGCTCCAAGGAGCTCGTGGCGTGGCTGCCCACCCTGCTCGGCGTCGGGCCGGGCGACGTCGTGGCCGTGCCCGCCGTCGCGTACCCCACCTACGAGGTGGGCGCGCTGCTGGCGGGGGCCGAGGTCGTCCGCCTGGCCGACGGGGAACTGCCACCCGCCGGCACGAAGCTGGTGTGGCTCAACTCGCCGTCGAACCCGACCGGGCGAGTGCTGTCGGCCGAGCAGCTGCGGGACGCGGTCGCCGCCGCCCGCGCGGTCGGTGCGGTCGTGGCGTCGGACGAGTGCTACCTGGCGCTGCCGTGGGACTCCTCACCGGTGTCGGTGCTGCATCCGTCCGTTGTGGACTCGTTCGACGGGGTGCTCGCCGTGCACTCGCTGTCGAAGTCGTCGTCGCTCGCGGGCTACCGGGCCGGGTTCGTCACCGGCGACCCGGAACTGATCGCGGGCCTGCTGGAACTGCGCAAGCACGCCGGCATGATCGTGCCGCGGCCGGTGCAGGAGGCCATGCGCGCCGCCCTGGAGGACGACGCGCACGTGGCCGAGCAACGGTCCCGGTACCTGGCCCGGCGTGAGGTCCTGAAGCCCGCGCTGGAGGCGGCCGGGTTCACCGTGTCGCACTCGGAGGCCGGGCTCTACCTGTGGTCGTCCCGCGGTGAGGGCGCCTGGGAGACGATCTCGTGGCTGGCCGACCGCGGCATCCTGGCGGCTCCGGGCACGTTCTACGGACCGGCGGGCGCGAAGCACGTGCGGGTCGCGCTCACGGCCACCGACGAACGGATCGGCGCGGCAGCCGAGCGACTCAAGGCTTGAGAGCCGACCAGACCCTGCGGGTGAACTGGTTCGGTGGCACGGCATCCGTCGTGAGCCGCACCGACGTGCTGATCTCCTCGCCGCTCAGGCCGAGGCCGAGCACGAGGTGCCAGTGCAGGTCCCAGAGGTCGGAGAACGCTTCCAGTTCCACGTCGGCGTCCGCGCTGACGTGCAGCACGGCCGGTTCCGCGACGCGCACGACGCGTTCGACCGCCCGCACGTCCCGCGTGTTGGTGCGGAAGCTGAACGCCAGGTCGACCGTCTCGCTGTCGAGCCCGTACGTCGCGTACGAGTGACATCGGTGGTGCGGCAACGACAACGGCTGGTTCGTCTCCAGGTAGAGGTCGCCCTCGAACCGCAGCGTCGGCGAGTGCTGGCTCAACGTCGCACGGGCGCTGACGAACTCCCAGCCGGGCATGTCCAGCTTGGGCACCAGCAGTTCCAGCACCTCGCTGCGGCGGGCGGACCGGGTCCGTTCACCTGAGCGCCACGGGATTTCCCTGCTGTAGGGCTCTTTCTTCGTGACGAACACGTACGGCGCGTTGTCGGTCTGCAGGCTGAGAACGACGACGGTGCGGCCGCGCACCCAGTCGAACGCGACGGTGGTCAGACCCGGTGCCACGCCGTCGAAGTGGCTCTCGACCCGGGGCCACCAGCTCGACAGCTCCTCGGCCAGCGCACCTTTGACGTGCCGGCCCTTCTCGTCGACGCCGACGATCCACATGGCCTCCGACCCGCGCGCGGCGTTGCACAGCGCGGCGATCTGCCGGGCGGCCTTGCCGTGGTCGATCGGCCACTGGGTCTTGAACTCCACGAAGGAGTCCTCGGACTGCGCCCCCTCCAGGGCACGTTCGATCGCGGCGCGAGCGTTCAACTCCAGTCGCTGTTTCAGCACGTGCACCTCCTAGAGCCGGCAAGGGCCCAGTCTGCCTGCGCAGACCGGGCCCCAGACACCGAGTTCGCCTTGCGCTCAGTCGTTCGCGTGCAACGCGGCGTTCAGTTCGACGCCGGTGCCCTTCCGGGGCTTGACCTTCACCGTGCCGGTCACCGAGTCCCGGATGAACAGCAGGTTCGATTGTCCGCTCAAAGTGACCGCCTTGACGACCTCACCGTCCGGCAGCGTCACCTTCGTGCCGGCGGTGATGTAGAGACCCGCCTCGATCACGCAGTCGTCGCCGAGCGAGATGCCCAGGCCGGCGTTCGCGCCGAGCAGGCAGCGCTCGCCGATGCTGATGACCTGCCTGCCGCCGCCGGACAGCGTGCCCATGATCGACGCGCCACCGCCGACGTCCGAGCCGTCGCCGACCACGACGCCGCCGGAGATGCGGCCCTCGACCATCGAGCTGCCGAGCGTGCCGGCGTTGAAGTTCACGAAGCCCTCGTGCATGACCGTGGTGCCGGACGCGAGGTGGGCGCCGAGGCGGACCCGGTCCGCGTCGCCGATGCGGACACCGGACGGGACGACGTAGTCGACCATGCGCGGGAACTTGTCGATGCTGAACACCGTCACCGGGCCGCGCACGCGCAGGCGGGTGCGGGTCTGCTCGAAGCCGTCGACCGCGCACGGGCCGTGGTTCGTCCACACGACGTTCGTCAGCAGGCCGAACATGCCGTCGAGGTTCGCGCCGTGCGGCCTGATCAGGCGGTGGCTGAGCAGGTGCAGGCGGAGCCAGATGTCGTAGGTGTTCTCCGGTGCCGCTTCCAGGTCGATGGCGACCCTGACGCCGACGACCTCGACGCCGCGCTCCAGGTCCTCCCCGAGCAGCTTCGCGGCGGCCTCACCCAGGGCCTCCGCGATCTCGGCGGAGGACACGCGCACGGTGCCCAGCTCCGCCGTCCCGCCCAGAGCGGGGGACGGGTACCAGGTGTCGAGGACGGTGCCGTCCGGGGTCACAGTGGCCAGGCCGATGCCGTATGCGGTGCTCACGGCCACCAAGCCTAGTCCTAAGGGTCAGTCGGGCACTTCCGCGCTGAAGTACAGCGAGCCCAGGTCGCCGCGAGTCGCGATGAGGGCCTCGTTGCACTTCGACTGACGCGCGTCGGTGCTGGACACGTTGTCGACGCGCACCTCGGCGCACCGGTGCGCCGCGAAGTCGCCCACGGCGGTCATCAGCCGGGGCAGGACCTCGCTGACGTCCTGCTGGACCTGCCTGCCCTGCAGCGACCGGTCCAGCTGACGGGTCATGGTGCTGACGTCGTCGACCCACGCGGCGCAGTCGGCCGGGGTGAAGCTGTGCTGCGAGCCGCACGGCGCGGTGAACAACGTCCGGATCTCGCCGCACTGCCGGTCGCACGCGGCGGGAGCCTCGCCGCAGCCGGTAGCCATGAGCAGCAGGGAGATGACCAGGAGTGTGCGCTTGATCACGCACAGCACGGTATCGGCTGAACGGCTCAGCGCCCAAGCCGCCTGGGTAGGGTGAACCGCGTGTCCGACACCCTTGATCTGTTCGCCGACCCGATCGACCTGACGGCCTCGCTGGTGGATGTTCGCAGCGTGTCCGGGGAGGAGGCGGAGATCGCGGACCTCGTGCAGCGGTCGCTGGAACTCCACGCGCCCCACCTGGAGATCACCCGATCAGGGAACTCCGTGCTGGCTCGGACGACCTTCGGCCGGGAGCGCCGGGTGGTACTGGCCGGGCACCTGGACACCGTGCCGATCAACCAGAACTTCCCGAGCCGCCGCGAGGGCGATGTCCTGCACGGCTGCGGCACCGTCGACATGAAGGGCGGCGACGCGGTCATGCTCGCGATCGCGGCTCTGAGCCAGAACGCGCGCCACGACCTCACGTTCGTCTTCTACGACTGCGAGGAGATCGAGGCCGAACGCAACGGGCTCACCAGGATCGAGCGCGACCTCCCGGAGTGGTTGCTGGGCGACCTGGCGATCGTGTGCGAGCCGTCCGGCGGCACCGTCGAGGCGGGCTGCCAGGGCACGATGCGCATCGAGATCAGGACGTCCGGAAAACGCGCCCACACCGCCAGGGCGTGGATGGGCCGCAACGCCATCCACGGCCTGGGTGAGGCGCTGCGCAGGCTGGAGGCCTACGTGCCGCGCCAGCCCGAGATCGACGGCTGCCACTACCACGAGGGCCTGCAGGCCGTGAAGATCAGCGGCGGCGTCGCGGGCAACGTCGTGCCGGACGAGGCCGTGCTCACGGTCAACCACCGGTTCGCGCCGGACCGCACGGTGGAGCAGGCCGAACAGCACCTGCGCGAGGTGTTCGAGGGCTTCGACGTCACCGTCACGGACCGCGCCGCCGGTGCGCTGCCGGGCCTGGGCGCCCCTGCGGCACAGGAACTCGTGCAGGCCGCCGGCGGCACCCCGGTGGCCAAGCTGGGGTGGACGGACGTGGCGCGGTTCGCGGAGCTGGGCCTGCCCGCGATCAACTTCGGACCGGGCGATCCGACGCTGGCGCACACCCAGGAGGAGAACGTGCCGGTCCGGCAGATCACCGAGTGTTTCGCAGTGCTTAAGCGGTTTTTGCTGGACTGATCACTAGAATCTCAGTGATGACGGAAGAGACGAAGAACGGCGCCGTCGACGAGCGCCCCTCGGAGAAGCAACGCGGTCCGGTCGTGGAGAGGCGTGACCGCAAGGACGACCGCACCACCACCACGGACCAGCGCCTGCTGGACTCCCGTGGCCCCTCGGACTGGGTGCACACCGATCCGTGGCGGGTGCTGCGGATCCAGGCCGAGTTCGTCGAGGGTTTCGGCGCGCTGGCCGAGGTGCCGGCCGCGGTGACGGTCTTCGGATCGGCGCGCACCGGCCGTGACCACCCGGAGTACCAGACCGGGCGTGACCTGGGCGCGGCGCTGGCCGAGGCCGGGTTCGCGGCGATCACCGGGGGTGGCCCCGGCGCGATGGAGGCGGTCAACCGCGGTTGTTCGGAGGCCGGTGGCTTCTCGATCGGCCTCGGCATCGAGCTGCCGTTCGAGCAGGGCCTGAACCCGTGGGTCGATCTCGGCGTGAACTTCCGCTACTTCTTCGTGCGCAAGACCATGTTCATCAAGTACTCGCAGGCGTTCATCTGCCTGCCGGGTGGTTTCGGCACGCTCGACGAGCTGTTCGAGGCGCTGACCCTGGTGCAGACGAAGAAGGTCACGAAGTTCCCGGTCGTGCTGTTCGGAACCGAGTACTGGCAGGGTCTTTACGACTGGATCCAGAGCTCGGTGCTCGCGGGTGGCAAGGTCGGCGAGAAGGACCTCGCGCTGCTGCACCTGACCGACGACATCGACGACGCGGTGCGCGTGGTCAAGGACGCGCACAAGGCGTGGGCGGACTCGCACTAAAGCTCGTGTTCAGGGGCCACGGGCGACTTCCCGGACGTCGTCACGGGCCCCTTGGTCCTTCGAACGAGAAAAGTGAGAACCTCAGACCGTGTACGTAGCTGTGTACTGCGGAAGCCTCGCCACCGTCCCCCAGAGCTACATCGACCTCGCGGCGGAGGTCGGGCGCCAGATCGCGGCACGCGGCTGGCACCTCGTCTGGGGCGGCGGGCAGACGTCGATGATGGGCGCGGTGGCACGGCAGGCCAGGGCCGGCGGCGCGCACACCTACGGCGTCATCCCGAAGGGCCTGGCCACCAGGGAGATCGCCGACCACGAGTCGACGGAGCTGCACGTCGTCGACACCATGCGCGAACGCAAGAAGATGATGGACGACAAGGCGGACGCGTTCCTGACGCTGCCGGGTGGCATCGGCACCGCCGAGGAGTTCTTCGAGGTGTGGACGGCCGGCGTGCTGGGCATGCACGGCAAGCCCGTCGTGCTGCTGGACGTCGACAACCACTACAAGGGACTCGTCGAGTGGCTGACGGAGTTGCGGGACAAGGGTTTCGTCTCGCACGCCGCGCTGAAGTCGCTGATCGTCACGGACGACGTGTCAGTCGCCCTTGACGCTTGCGTCGTCTAGCCCCTTCGCCCTGGCCAGGACCTGGGTCTCCGGCAGCAGGTCCGGCAGCGGGCGGTACGGCGTCGCCGTCACCTCGAACCGCTTGCCGGACACCACCCTGCCCTGCCAGGAACCCGCGATCTCGCCGTCCACCAGGATCGCCCCGCGCCGGCCGAGGATGCGGAAGATGTCCTTCTGCGCCGCCTTGTCCGGCAGCAGCAGGTCGCGGTCGCGTGCCTGGAGGTACGGGTCGGTCGGCGGCAGGAGCCTGACCGCCGGCGGTTCGGCGCCGGCGATCTCCACCTCCTCCGGCAGCCACGCCTTCTCACCCTCGACGGTGACCTCGACCAGGCCCTCCTGCGGCCATCGCTTCTTGACCTCACGGGTCGACGTGCCGAAGTAACCGGCCACTTCGGACGGTCCGGCGGGGCCGTGCAGCGTCAGGTACCGGTGCACCAGCTCGTCGAAGCCCGCGGTCCTGCGCGGTACGCCCGGCCAGCCGTGGATGCGTTCGAACGTCACGGTCTTCTCCTCCGGGATGATCCGGAGACCCGCGGGCAGTGCGCCGAGGCGGAAGATCGGGTCGCTCACGTGCTCGGTCTGGCAGCCCCGGCACGGTTCGATCGTCTGCTTCGGAGCCAACGGCGTGAGCGCCTTGCTGACCTCGCCCTTGGTCATCGGCTTCGTGACGATCGACCTCATGGCGGTGGCTATGTGCCGCAGGGACGCCACCATGTCGTCCACCTTCGGACGTGCGGCGCGGGCACGGGCGTCGGCGTCGCTCCACGGCCACAGCGCGCGGGCGAACGCCTTCAGCTCGCCGGCCCGGTGCAGGTGAGGCGCACCCCGTACGGACCAGGTCACGGTGAAGTCCGCCGTCGACGGTGCGTCCAGCCGGGCGGCGAGACTCAGCAGGGCCGAGCCGGAGGTGTTGTCCTGGACGCCCAGGGAGAACACCGCCAGCTCGGCCGCGTCGCTGATCCGCCGGTCCAGTTCGTGCTGATGGATCCGGTGGAGGAGCACCTGTTTCCGGGTGAGGTCCACCCGGACATTCTTACGCCTTCGGAACCGTGAGGCTCGACGGTCCGAAGGTGACGGTTGAGCCACGCGTCGATTCCGTCTGGTAACGCGGGTCCACCGTGTCGATCACCAGGCCGAGCCGGTTGCCCGAGCCGACGTTCCAGACCGTCGGCTCCAGCTCCACGTCGAGCGTCTGCGTGCGGCCCGCACCCGTCACCTTGATCGGCTTGTGCGTGATCAGCGCGCCGAGACCCAGCGGCCCGACCTCGTACAGGTACGCGAACAACGTCGTCGTCTCCGCACTCGGTGTGACCTGGAGCCTGAGCTTCGGCGTGCCGGCGAGCGTCGCACCGCCCGGGTACTGCGGTCCGCCCCACACGCCCGCGACGTTGCGGTCGACGAACGGCAGCGACACCCCGGTCGGGATGTTCAGGAACCCTTGCAGCGCACCGGAGAGCAGGAGCGTGCCGCTGTCGGCGACGGTGCCCCAGCCGGCGTGGATCCTCTTGCCGGCGAGCTGCACCGTGTCCGCGTTGCCGTTCGGCCAGGCGCCGAACTTCTTCCACGTGCCGCCGTTGTTGGGCTTGAGCTGCACCGGCTGTTCGGCGTCGATGCCGTTGGCCGTGCCCTTGACGTAGCGGTCGAACCAGCGGCCGGTCGACTCCCAGATCTCGTTGGGCAGCCCCGCCGCGCCGAACAGTTCGGCGGTGGCGTGGTCACCCGGCGAGAGCATGAGCCGCTTGGGACCGGTGAGCCGACCGTAGAAGTCCGCGACCTGGCCGGGCGCGAAGAGACCGTCGTTCCAGGCGTTGCCGATCATCACCGCGGTGCCGTTGGCGTTGATCTGGGCGATCTTCGAGGCGGCGGAACGGCCCTCGGAGATCGGCAGGACGTCCGCGAACCTGCCGTCGCGGTAGGCGTCCTCGGCTTCGACGAGGACGGGTCCGGGACGTCCGGTGGCCTTGCCCGCGGCCAGCAGCAACTCGACGGCCTGCTTGTTCACGGTGTTGTTGGGGTAGAGCGAGCGGGCCAGGTCGGTCCAGGTGCTCAACGCCGACACGGCCTTGATGCGCTTGTCGACGGCGGCGGCGAGCAACGACTGCCCGGCGCCGTAGGAGATCCCGGCCGCGCCGACCTTGGTGCCGTCGGCGTGCGCGTTGGCGATGGCCCAGTCGATGACCTTGCTGACGTCACCGACGGTGTCCGGTCCGGCGACGTCGATCTGGCCGCCCGAGTCCCAGAAGCCGCGGCTGGTGTAGCTCACCACGACGTAGCCGGACTCCTTGGCGAGCTTGGCCGCCGCGCCGACGTACTCGATGTTCGGGACCGCCCAGCTGGACGGCATGACGAGCAACGGGAAGGGGCCGCTGCCCTGTCCGGTCGGTTCGACGACGAGTGCCTTCAGGGCGGTGCCGCCGACGCCGGTGATCGACTCGTACGAGATCTGGTGTCCGGGGGCCGCGATGGCAGCCGGAGTACCGAGCAGGGTTGAGAGGAGTACCAGCACTAGAACAAGTGACCGTCGCACTCTGGTCCTCCTTGACCATGACGTAGATCACACAGGGGTGTTACCGGGGAGTAAACCAGCTACCTACTCGTGAGTAGCAACGTCTGTGAGTCAGGTCACTGTTTACGCTGGAGGGTGTGAACCGATTCCGCGTCACTGACCTGCCGAAAGACCGAGTGCTGGTCGTTGCGCATCTGACCAGCGCGGATGTCCTGGACCAGGCCATGGCTGACGGCGCCGACATCGTCGAGTTCGCCGGTGAACTGGACCTGCCGTCGCTGACCGGGACGGTGGAGGTGGTGACCATCCCCGCAGGGGACGAGGACTTCACGCTCGCGGCTGCCACAGTGGCTGCGATGTCCGGAGCACGCGCCGTTCGTGCGTCCGACGTACGGCAGGCGAGGAAGGTCGTGGAGATGGTCGCGAGCGTGAGGGGCACCCGTCCGCCGGCCCGTGCGATGCGGGCGCTCGCCTGATGCTGCCTTCCGTCGAAGCCTGGTTCGCCTCGCACACCTGGCAGCAGCCGTCGTGGACTCCTGCCGAGCTGGTCGCGCTGAAGCGCGGCCGGACCGTGTCCGTCGTGCTGCCCGCGTTGAACGAGGAGGAGACCGTCGGGGACGTGGTCTCCGTGGTCCGGCCGTTGCTTGGCACGCTCGTGGACGAGCTGGTGGTGATGGACTCCGGCTCGACCGACCGGACGGTGGAGGTCGCCTCCGCCGCCGGTGCGCGGGTCGTGCTGCGCGAGGACGTCGTGCCGTGGCTTCCGCCGTTGCCGGGCAAGGGCGAGGTGCTGTGGCGGTCGCTCGCCGCGACGTCCGGGGACCTGATCGTGTTCCTGGACTCCGACCTGGTGGACCCGGAGACCGCGTTCGTCACGGCGTTGCTGGGGCCGTTGCTGCTGGATGGCGGCGTGCATCTGGTGAAGGGGTTCTACCGGCGGCCGTTGCGGCTGGAGAGCTCCGGCGGCGGCCGGGTGACCGAACTGGTGGCGCGGCCGTTGCTGAACACGTTGCGCCCCGAGCTTTCCGGTGTCGTGCAGCCACTCGGTGGCGAGTACGCGGCGACCCGGTCCTTTTTGGAGTCCGTGCCGTTCGCGGCCGGGTACGGCGTGGAGATCGGGCTGTTGCTCGACGTGCACCGGATGCACGGCCTTTCCGCGCTGGCGCAGGTGAACCTGGGTGTGCGCAAGCACCGGAACCGGTCGTTGCTGCAGCTCGGGGCGATGTCGTCGCAGATCATGGGGACGGCTCTGGCGCGCTGCGGTGTCGAGGCGGAATCCGGTCCGTTGACGCAGTTCGTGCAGGTCGGCGGCGAGTGGCTACCCGACTCGACCGACGTGCTCGTGGCCGATCGGCCCCCGATGGCGCACGTGATCAAAAAGGGCTAGCTGCTCCTCCCGGTGGGTGGCGACCAGCGCGGTGCCCTGGCAGTTGTCCAGGACCTTGCCGAGCACGCGGTCGGCCTGGTCCGGGTCGAGGCCTTCGGTGGGCTCGTCCATGAGCAGGATCTCCGGGTTCGCCAGCACCGACCTGGTGAGGATCAGGCGCTGTCGCTGGCCTCCCGAGATCTCCTCACCGCGTTCGCCGACGACCCGGTCCCAGTCGAGATCCAGTTCGGTGATCCTGGCTGCCCTGTCGAGTTGTTCCTGGGTGGCATCGGGTTTGGCCAGCAGGACGTTCGTGCGGACCGTGGTGTGGAAGACGTGGGCGTCGGCCAGCGCGCCCTTGCTCGGTTCGAGTTTCCGCGCGATGGCGTTGAGGAGCGTCGTCTTGCCCGAACCGCTCGGGCCGACGATGGCCGTTCTGCCGGTCAGCTCGGGGGTTTCCGGGCTGTGGGCCGGTTCGGGCTCGTCGGTGGGTTCCGGGACGGGCTTGGTGAGGGCTGCGAGCGGGACGGTGATCTCGAACGTGGCGACGGCGGCCATGACCAGCCAGGCCGGTTCGTGCTGGGCGAGCATCAGCAGTGCCGCGCCGAACTGGACGGCGATCGCCAGCGGCGTCAGGTCTCTCGTGCGTTCCCTGCGGGACAGCTCCTTCGCGGTCTTGGTGGCGGCGCGGAGTTTTTCGTCGAACAGGCCGTAGGCGATGAGTTCTTCTTTGCTGTGGACCAGTTCGGTGGTTTGTTCGGTCAGCCTGGCGCGCAACGGGGTGAGGTCCCGTGGCCTGCGGACGGCGAGCCACGGGAGCAGGGCGAGGTTGATCAGCAGACCGGCGACCAGTGGCAGGGAGAAGCCCGAAGCGGCCGTGACGATGGTGCCGACCAGCGCGGCGGTGATCCACGGGAGCGTGGCGCGGAGCCTGGTGTCGAGCTGCTGGTCGACGTTCGTGACGATGCGGGTCAGGGCCGTGCCGGACGGGATGTGCCTGCGGTGCGCGAGGTCGTCGTAGACCCGGCCGCGCAGTTCGACGGCCTCGCTGAGCACGGCCCTGTGGCTCGTCAGGCGTTCCAGGTAGCGCAGGGCGCCCTTGGCGAGCGCGAGCGTGCGGACCGCGACGATCGCCACGGTCAGGGCGTGCATCGGCGGGTGCTCGGCGGCGCGCATGATCAGCCACGTCGCGGTCGCGGTGAGACCGACGCCGGCGAGTTCGGCGAGCGTGCCGACGAGGATCGCGAGCTTCATACCGCGACCACCCTGTCGACCTCGCCGAGCAGTGCGGGCCGGTGCGCGACGATCACCGCGGTCCGGCCTCGGGTGAACTCGCGGGCTGCTTCGAGCACAAGGGACTCCGTTTCCGCGTCGAGGTGTGCGGTCGGTTCGTCGAGCAGGAAGAGCCCTGCCTGACGCCGGTCCAGGGCGTTGGCCAGCGCGACCCGCTGCTGCTCACCGGACGAGAGGTTCGCCGGGACGAGAGTGGGCCGTTGCGGCACCCAGGACAGCGCCGCCAGCCACTGCCCGTGGTCGATCTCGCGCAGGTCGACGCCACCGACGAGCACGCGGCCGTGGTCGGGTCGCACGAAACCCAGCAGCAGCCCGAGAATCGTGCTCTTGCCCGCACCGCTCGGGCCGACCAGTGCGATCCGGTCGCCGGGCCGGATGCGCAACGAGAAGTTCTTCAGGCTGCGGACGCTCACGCCGTCGATCACGATCTCGGCCTGAGCGAGGTCCGGCGGAGCCTGGCCCGTGGTTTCCCGGTGTGCCGGCACTTTGGCGAGGACCTCGCGGCCCTGGGCGCTCGCGTGGTACTGGGCGCCGGCGGCCCTGAGCGGCAGAAATGCCTCCGGGGCAAGGAGAAGAACGAGGAGCGCGGTGTGCAGCGGCACTCCGCCGCCGAGCAGCCGGAGGCCGACCGGCACGGCGACGAGCGCGACCGACATCGTGGCCACGAGCTCCAGCACGAACGCCGACAGGAACGCGACCCTGAGCGCCGACATCGTCTCGGTCAGGTGCCGCGCGGCCAGCGTGCGGACGGTCGTGGACTGCGCCTCGGCCCGCCCGAACGCCCGCAGCGTGCCGATTCCCTTGACCACGTCCAGAAAGTGCCCGCCGAGGGTGGCCAGCGCGTCCCACTGGCGGGCCGTCCGTTCACGGGTGTGGGCGCCGACCAGCGCGCCGAAGATCGGGATCAACGGCAGGGTCGCGAGGATCGTCAACGCGGCCGTGAGGTCCGCGAACGCCAGCCTGATCACCACCGCGAGCGGCACGGCCACCGCCAGAACCTGTTGCGGCAGATACCCGACGACATACGGCGTCACGTCGTGCACGCCCCTTGTGACCAGCGTGGCGACCTCGCCGGCCTTGGTGCCGGGCGAACGCAGGAACGCTTCCCGCAGCCGCGCCCGAGTCCGTTCGGCGGCCCGGTGCGCCCACTCGCGGTGCCCCCACCAGACCAGCACTCGTGCGCCGATCACCAGGCACAGCAGGAGAAGTCCCGTTCCGCCGCTCAGCACCGACGCCAGGAGTTCGGCCTGGGCGAGCACCAGGAGCGGGATCGGGATCAGCGCGAGGAGATGGCGACGATCGACCATTGCACCAGCACCACCAGCGGGATGATCGGGATCGCGACCCACGCGAGCAGGCCGAGAGTGTCGTCGTGCGCCATGAGGCCGGTGACGTCGATCGAGCTGAACGCCAGCGGGATCGGCAGCGCGCAGAGCAGCGCGGTGACGGGGAACAGCTTCCAGCGCCGGGTCTGGAACACCCAGCCGTGCACCGCGAACAGCACCGGCATGACGAATGCGACGGGCCAGGGGGCGTGCAGCAGGTGCGCCAGGAACAGCCCCCAGCCCACGGACACCATCAGCGCGCCCGTGAACACCAGCCACCACCACAGCCGCAGTTGCACGGCCGCCATGAACAGCACCAGCCCGGCCAGGACCAGCGTGAACGTGCTGTGCGCGCCGGACAGCAGTTCGCCTTCGAGCCGCGGGAAGGCCGCGAACAGCACGCCGATCGCGGCGACCAGCCACACCTCGTTGCCCAGGAAGAACGGGTTCATCCGCCGCAGGGAGACCTCGCGTCCGCGGAACGGCAGCAGAAGTCCGGTGCCGTAGTCGAAGCCGGCCAGAGCGAAGTACCCGACGGTGAGAACACCGAGCACGGTCAGCCAGAGAGTTTCCATCAGAGCGTCACCACCATCGGCGAAACGGGAGCGGGCGCCACGTCCGGACCACGGCGGACCGCACGTGCGATCAACACCCAGTCGACGCACGCCAGCACCAGGAACAGGAACGTGAACACGATGAGCGACAACAGGATCTGCGAAGCGTCCACATGGGACACCGCGTCCTCGGTGCGCAGCAGGCCGTAGACCAGCCACGGCTGCCGCCCGATCTCCCGGAACATCCACCCGAAGATGGCCGCGACGAAGGGGAACGGGATGCCGATCACCATGAGGTACAACGGAAAACGCATCCGGATCACGGCGTCCTTCACGAGCAACGGCAGCGTGAGCCAGCTGACCATCGTCAGCCCCATCCCGATGAGGATCATGAACCCGAGCGGTGCGCCGATCCACGGCGCCGCCTCGGTCTTGTCCGGCTGGAACTTCGCGATCACCGGGAACTGCGCGAACCCTGCCCCGATCAACGCCGGAGTGGCCAGCGCCGTGGTGACCACGCCCATCCGCAACGAGCGCCGGAAGAAGTCGACCTCGGGCGTCCGCTTGATGAAGTGGTACGCCGACACCCCGGTCATGAACACGCCGCCGACCGTGATCGCCGCGAAGACCACGTGCGTCAGCGCCGAGGTGAAGGTCGGGTTGGTCAGCAACGCGCCGAAGTCGTCCAGCCGCAACACGTTCCCGTCGACCCGGTAGCCGACGGGGTGCTGCAGGAACCCGTTCGCCGCCATGATCCAGAACGCCGACGCGAACGCGGTCAGCGCCGTCAGGTACAGCAGCGCCAGGTGCAGCCAGCGGTTGAGCCGGCCCCAGCCGAAGATCCACAACCCGAGGAACGTCGACTCCAGGAAGAACGCGATCAGCGTCTCCATCGCGAGCGGCGCGCCGAACACGTCACCGGCGTAGGTCGCGAGCCCGGACCAGTTGAGTCCGAACTGGAACTCCATCACGATGCCGGTGACGATCCCCAGCGCGTAGTTGATCACGTAGATCCGGCCCCAGAACCGCGTCATCCGCTCGTGCACGGGCGCGCCGGTGATCGTGAACCTCGTCTGCATGACCACGAGCAGGGTGACCAGGCCCAGCGTGAGCAGCACGAACAGGAAGTGGAACGACGTGGTCGTCGCGAACTGGAGCCGGGCGAGGTCTACTGCGCTCATGGGTAGGGACGGTATGTGTAGCTCGCCTACTTATTAAGGCCCGAAAGCGCATCTCAGGGGGATCTCAGGGCTGACCCTGACGGAAGATTTCAGGGACCACTCGCAGGGCCCGGATCAGTAGAGTCGCTACCCATGAAGCCCGACGCGCTACGCGGCCACCTCGACGCGTTGCTGCTGGCCACGCTCGACGGCGAGCAGCTGCACGGCTACGCGATCATCGAAGCGTTGCAGCAGGGCAGCGGGGGTGCGCTGGACCTCCCGACGGGCACGGTCTACCCGGCGCTGCGCAGGCTCGAACGGGCCGGGCACGTCAGCAGTGACTGGAGCACGGTCGGCGGCCGCAAGCGCCGCACGTACAAGCTCACGCAGGCGGGGCAGCGCGCGTTGAACGCCGAACGCGACGCGTGGCGCGAGTTCACGACGGTGATCGACGGAGTGCTGGGAGGTGGCAAGTGGGCGCAGTCCTGACCGGCGAGGACGTGATCGACAGGTACGTGACCGATCTCGGGTCGCGGTTGCAGGGCTCGAAGAAGCAAGTCCGCGACCTGCTCACCGAGACCCGTGACAGCCTCACCGACGCCACCGAGGCGCACGTGGACCGCGGTCTCACCGAGCGCGAGGCCCAGGAGCGCGCGGTCGAGGAGTTCGGGCCGGTGCGCGAGATCGCGAACGAGTACCAGGCCGAACTGGCCGTCGCGTACGGCACGCGCACGCTCGTCTGGCTCGCGATCGTGCTGCCGCTGATGCACATGGCGTGGGAGTACGGCCGGATGCTGCTCATCGGGCCGTGGCAGGACTTCGCCACGATGCCGCCGGCCTGGTACCTGTTCATCGCCAAGGCCAACGACCTGACCAGCGGCGCCGCGTCCGGCGTGGCGCTGGTGGCGTTGATCCTCGGCCGGTTCCTGGCCCGCGGATACGACACGAAACTGCTCGCCAGGATCGGTGCGGCCATCGCGATCGTCGCCGTCGGCGTGGTGCTGCTCGGCAACATCTCGATCATCCTGGCGACCGCGCACCTCGACGCGTCCCGGCTGGTGCAGTCGTCGCCGATGGTCGTCGCGACCGCGATCACCTGGATCGTGATCGTCCGGCTCGGTCTGCTCGCTCGCCGCTGCCTGAGCTGTGCCACGATCGTCGTGTGAACAACGCCCTGATCTACCTGATCGTGATGATCGCCGTCGCGGCCGTGGTGTTCCTGCTCGCGGCGTTGGTGTTCGGGCGCGGCGAGGAACTCGCGCCGCTGCCGCCCGGAGCGTCGCCCACGCGGCTGCCCTCCGACGACATCACCGAGGACGACGTCCGCGAGCTGAAGTTCCAGCAGGTCTTCCGCGGTTACAAGATGACCGAGGTCGACTGGGCGTTGCAGCGGCTCGCGACCGAGGTAGAGACGTTGCGGGCGCGCGTGCGCGAGCTCGAGGAGCTGGAGAGCTGTGAGCACCGAGCTTGAGCTGACCGTCCAGGTCGCGGCGCCGCCGGACACGATCTTCCGCGCCATGACCGACTGGGAACGCCAGTCGGAGTGGGTGTTCGGCACGCGCGTTTCCGTCGTCGAGGGTGACGGGAGGTCGGTCGGCAGCGAGATCGACGCCGTGACGTTCGGCGTCAGCGACCGCATGCGGATCACCCGCTGGGACCCGCCGCACGCCGTCGAGGTCGTGCACCTGGGTCGTGTGGTTCGTGGCACCGCCGTGTTTGCGGTGCGCGGCAGCCGTTTCGTGTGGACGGAACGCCTCGACGTGCCGTTCTTCTACCCGTTGGTGAAGCCGCTGTTCGTGCTGATGCTGCGCCGTTCGCTGCAGCGGTTCGCTCGTTTCGCGGAGGAGTACCGGTGATCTCCCGTTGTCCCTGGGGCGACTCGACCCCGGACTACGCCGAGTACCACGACACCGAGTGGGGCGTGGAGCTGCACGGCACGCCCGAGCTCTACGAGCGGATGTCGCTGGAGGCGTTCCAGTCCGGGCTGTCGTGGATCACGATCCTGCGCAAGCGGCAGGCGTTCCGCGCGGCGTTCGGCGGCTTCGACCCGGTGCTGGTAGCGGAGTTCGGCCCCGCCGACGTAGAACGCCTGATGGCCGACGCGGGCATCGTCCGGAACCGGCTGAAGATCGACGCCGCGATCCACAACGCGCGGCTGATCGTCTCGGAGGGCGTCGACCTGGACGCGCTGCTGTGGTCGTTCGCGCCCACCGGCCACGTGCGGCCCGCCACGTTCGCGGACGTGCCGGCGATCACGGACGAGTCCAGGGCGATGGCCAGGGAACTGAAGAAGCGCGGCTTCAAGTTCCTCGGCCCCACCACGTGCTACGCGCTGATGCAGGCGACCGGCATGGTCGACGATCACATCGCGACGTGCTTCCGTGCCCAGCCTTCGACCACTTCAGCTGGTCGGTCATGACCGACATCCACGCACTGATCGTGCGGCTTCGAGCTGAGATCAAGAACGTCGAGGACATCGCCCGCGAGACGGCCCCGATCCAGTGGGCCGCGGTCGGCCATCGGGTCGCGAGCAGAGCGGGCGAGGTGGTGGGCAACTTCGAGAACGAGGGCAATGCGCGCCATGCGGCGTGGCACGACCCGATGACGGTCGTCATCCGGTGCGTCAAGGACCGCCTGATCGTGTCGAGGTGTGAGGACGTGATCGGCGCCCGAGACCTTTCGAACTACGGTGATCCCGGTCTGCTGGACGGTGATCCGGAGGCGGCGGCGGTCGTTCTCGCCGTTGAGACGGTGATCGACCTGGCGTCCGGGTACACCCGTGGTTCCGACGTGACGAAGTGAGATCCGCGCCGCGCTGAAGGCGGCGGCGCGGACCGATGGCGGGCTACCGCCCGATGAACTTCGGCGCCCGCTTGTTCACGAACGCGTCGACCGCCTCGCGGTGGTCCTCGGTCGCGCCGCAGTCGGCCTGGGTGCGCCGCTCGGCCTCCAGCGCGTCCTCCAGCGTCCCGTCCGCCGCCGCGGCCAGCGCTTCCTTGATCTTCGCGTACGCGGTCGTGGGCCCGGCTGCCAGTCGAGCGGCCAGCAGGTGCGCGGTGGACAGCAGTTCGGCGTCCGGCACGACCTGGTTGACCATGCCGACCCGCAACGCCTCCTCGGCGCCGACGGGCTGGGCGAGCAGCATCATCTCCATCGCGCGGCCGTGGCCGATCAGCCGCGGCAGCGTGTAGGACGCGCCGGAGTCCGCCGTCAGGCCTACGTTCGCGAAGGCCATCAGGAACTTCGCGGACGTGCCCGCGATGCGCAGGTCCGCGGCGTAGGCGAACGAGGCGCCCGCACCGGCCGCGCTGCCGTTGACCGCGGCGATCACCGGCTTCGGCATGCCGATCAGCTCGCGCACGATCGGGTTGTAGTGCTTCTCGACGGTGTGCAGCGGCGCCGGATCACCGGCCTGCAGCAGGCCGATGTGCTCCTTGAGGTCCTGGCCCGCGCAGAACGCCCTGCCCGCACCCGTGATCACCACCGCGCGCACCGACTCGTCCGCCGCCGCCTCCTTCAGCGCGGCGAGGAACGCCACCTTCAGCGTGACGGTGAAGGCGTTGAACGACTCGGGGCGGTTGAACGTGAGCGTGCGCACACCATCGGCGTCGTCGACGAGGAGCTCGGACACTGGACCTCCATCAAGCAGTGGAAACGTTGCGCACCGGCCGCAGGCACTCGTCCACGAAACGACTCGTGCCCGGTGCCAGCCGCAGTGTCTGTTCGTCGAAGAACGACGCTGCCGCGTGCCCGGGCCAGTCCGGTGGCAACAGTTCAGCAGGAAGACCGGGATCGCGGAACAGGAACTTGCGCCACGCGTGCAGCAGCTGCTGTGAGGCCGCGAACGCCGCCGCGTCGTCCGTTTCGTCCACAACGGACACCTTCTCGTGCCAGTGCGCGACGAACGCGGCGTAGTCGCGGCCCAGTTCGGCCAGGTCCCACGCCTTCGCCGCGAGCTCGGCGTCGCCACCGTCGTGTGAACCGTGAAAAGTTCGTGCCGCGACTTCCTCGGCGGCCAGCACGTCTGCCAGCTCCGGGGACGGCCGGGGAGCGATCCACGTCACAGGACCGAGCGCGCCGTAGCCGAGCAGTTGCAGCTCCGACGCCAGGTGGTCGCGCGAGTCGCGGCCCGGCATCTCCTCCAGCACCACCACGTGCCAGCGACCGTCCCACGTGGACGGCCCGGTGCGGTAGATGCGGGCGGCGGCCTCGTCGAGCCTGCGTTCCCCGCGAGGTGTCATGGCATATCCGGGCCCGTCAGGCAACCGGGACGGCTGCAACCAGCCCTGCCGCACGGTGCGCGACACGGCCGTGCGGACGGCCGGCGCGGCGAAACCCAGGGGTTCGAGCAACCGGACGAGCGCGGCGATGGTGGCGGCGCCACCGCGCTCGCGCAGGTGGCCGCCGTAGACGTCGAAGAGCGCGGAACGGGCTCGCACCCGGCCCAGTCTGTCACGACACGACCAAGGCCGTTCAGACCGCGACGGCCGCGGTCGAGGGCCAAGACCGACGCGACACGACCGACCGTGGCAAAAGTGTTGCCTTGTCGCGAAAACAGGTGTTGATCAGGCACAAACCAAGATCGACAACTGTCACCCGGACTCGCCAAAAGATCGGTTCGGTTTCGCCCCTGAGTCGCCATAGGGGAGAATGGAGCAGATCCGGCCTGGCCGGACGGGGAAGATGTTGACGGAGGGAGCACGCGATGGCGGCCATGAAGCCCCGGACCGGCGACGGTCCCCTCGAGGTCACCAAGGAGGGACGCGGCATCGTCATGCGCGTGCCGCTCGAGGGTGGTGGGCGCCTTGTCGTCGAGATGTCGGCGGACGAGGCCAGCGCCTTGGGCGACGCGCTGAGGGCCGCCGCCGGCTGAGGCATCCCGGCGAGGAAGCAGTGTTGAGCCCCGGTTTCCACAGTGGAGACCGGGGCATCGCTTCGTTCCCACCCAGGGCGAACGACGATCACAGCAGTGCTGTGACCGCCGGCGATCGCCGCGTCTTTCGGCGCTCAGCAGGGCACCTCGCGGCCCCGCCCCCGCGCCCCCGTACAACCAGTACGAGGACGCGGAGGCGGGACCACGATGCACCCGTCTGACCGTCGAAACACGGGGCAAACGACGACGATCACAGCACTGGGTGAGAATGAACGGTCGTTAATGCAATAGGGGAGGTCCAACCGTGGCGTCGACGGTGCCGGCAGTGCCAACCAAGCTCGTGGACGTCGAGGTGGCCACCACCACGCGCCGCAACGTCCCGGCGGTCGTGCTCGTGGCCACGGGACCGGCGCTCGGACCGGGCGGCGACGGCATCGACGTCTCCGACCTGACCGGCAAGGCCGGCGAGGCGGTGCGGCACGACGAGACCTGGACGCTCGGTGTCGGCACCGGGTCGCTCGCCGACTACCGCGCGGCAGGCGCCAGTCTCGTGCGCGCGCTGAGCGGCGACGACGCGCCGAAGACCGCCGATGTCCTGCTGACCCCGGACTTCGACGCCGCCAAGGTGCGCGCGTTGGTGCTGGGCGTGGCGCTCGGCGGCTACCGCTTCAAGGTCACCGGCGAGGACGCCCCGAAGCGCGTCGGCTCGTTGCGGCTGATCACGGCCGACGACGGGTTCGAGGAGGTGCTGACGTCGGCCGCGCTGAAGGCCCACGCGCTCGCCACCGCGACGTCGCTGGCACGTGATCTCGCCAACACCCCGTCCAACGTCAAGGACCCGCGCTGGCTCACCACGACCGCCGCCAGGATGGCGGACAAGGTCGACGGGCTCAGCGCCACCGTGCGCGACGAGAAGTGGCTGGCACAGCAGGGCTTCGGCGGCGTGCTGGCGGTCGGCGGCGGATCCGCCCGGCCGCCGCGGTTCCTGGAGCTGACGTACGGCACCACCGGCCCGCACCTGGTGTTCGTCGGCAAGGGCATCACGTTCGACACGGGCGGCATCTCGGTGAAGCCCGCGGACGGCATGCACCTCATGCGCACCGACATGGCGGGCGGTGGCGCGGTGATCGCCGCGCTGCTGGCCGTGGCGCGCAGGCAGCTGCCGGTCAGGGTCACCGGGCTCGTGCCGTGCGCGGAGAACCACGTGAGCGGCTCGGCGTACCGGCCGGGCGACGTCGTGCGCCACTACGGCGGCGCGACCACCGAGGTGACGAACACCGACGCCGAGGGCCGCATGGTCCTGGCCGACGCGCTGGCGTACGCGGTGCAGAACCTGAAGCCCGACCTCGTCGTGGACGTGGCGACGCTGACCGGCGCGATGAAGGTCTCGCTCGGCCTGCGCACGGGCGGGGTGTTCAGCTCGTCCGACGAGATCGCGGCCGAGGTCGTCGAGGCCGGGGCGAACGTCGGCGAGAAGTGGTGGCGGATGCCGCTGCTGGAGGAGCACGTCAGCGCGGTCGCCAGCGAGATCGCGGACTACAAGCAGTGCCCGCCCGGCCCTGGTGGCATCACGGCGGCGCTGTTCCTGCAGAAGTTCGCGGGCGACGTGCCGTGGGCGCACCTCGACATCGCGGGCCCGGCGCGCTCGGAGAAGGTCTACGACGAGGTCGTCGCGGGAGCCACCGGCTTCGGCGCGCGGACGCTGGTCGAGCTGGCTGAAAAATATTCGCGTTAGCACCCGATCTGCCCATACGAGACGGCGAAGTTCCACGGCATGATGTGAGCGCCTTCACACCGTCGTAGAGGAGCTCTCGTGTTACTTCGCCTGGCTCTCGCCGTCTCGTTGGTATTAGCGGCCCTAAGTCCTGCCACCGCGAGCACGCCCTGGTGGGAACCGGTGGCGCGGCCGGCGGTGGACTCGCAGATCAACGTGACCGGTGAGCCGTTCAAGGGGACGGACGGCCAGGGCAGGGTGCGCGGGTTCGTCGACGCGCACAACCACCTCATGACCAACGAGGGCTTCGGCGGCAAGCTGATCTGCGGCAAGCCGTTCTCGGAGCAGGGCATCGCGGACGCGCTGAAGGACTGCCCCGAGCACCACCCGGCGGGTCTGGGCGCGATCTTCGAGGCGATCGTGACGGGCGACCTCGACGGCCACGACCCGGTGGGCTGGCCGACGTTCAAGGACTGGCCGTCGTCCACGACGGTCTCGCACCAGCAGAACTACTACGCCTGGCTGGAACGGGCGTGGCGTGGCGGCCAGCGCGTGCTGGTCCAGGACCTGACGAGCAACGCCATGCTGTGCATCATCCACCCGTTCAAGGACAAGCCCTGCGACGAGATGCAGTCGGTCCGGTTGCAGGCTCAGCGCACCTACGAGCTGCAGGCGTTCGTCGACAGGCAGTTCGGTGGCGCGGGCAAGGGCTGGTTCCGCATCGTCACGTCGGCCGAGCAGGCCCGCGACGTGATCACCCAGGGCAAGCTCGCGGTGATCCTCGGCGTCGAGACCTCCGAGCTCTTCGGCTGCCGGACGTTCCTCGACATCCCGTTGTGCAACAGGGGCGACATCGACCGCAGCCTCGACGAGATGTACGCGCTCGGCGTGCGCAGCGCGTTCCTGTGCCACAAGTTCGACAACGCGCTGTGCGGCGTCCGGTTCGACTCGGGCACGCAGGGCGGCGTGATCAACGCCGGCCAGTTCCTGCGCACCGGCCAGTGGTGGCAGACCGAGCAGTGCAAGGGCCCGCAGCAGGACAACCCGATCGGCACCGTCGGCCCGAACGCGCTGATCCCGGCCTCGGCCGTCGCGCCGGCGTACGACCCGGCGAAGCGGTGCAACGTGCGTGGCCTGACGTCGCTGGGCGAGTACGCGGTGCAGGGCATGATGCGCCGGCACATGATGATCGAGATCGACCACATGAGCGTGAAGGCCGCCGGTCGCACGCTCGACCTCGCCGCGCAGGCGCGCTACCCCGGCATCATCTCCAGCCACAGCTGGATGGACGCCCAGTGGACCGAGAAGGTCTACCAGCTCGGCGGGTTCATCGCGGGCTACGAGAACAGCCCCGAGTCCTACGTCGCCCAGGCGGCCGCCGCGGAACCGTTGCGGCGCAAGTACGACGTGGGCATCGGGTTCGGCTCCGACTACAACGGCGTCGGTTCGCACCCGGCACCGCAGACCGGCGTGACCTACCCGTTCCGCACCTACCCGGACGGCCCGCTGGTCGACCGGCAGCGCACCGGCGAGCGCGTCTGGGACATCAACGTCGACGGCGGCGCGCACATCGGACTCCTGCCGGACTGGGTCGAGAAGGTCCGTCAGCTCGGCGGCGACCAGCTCGTTCAGGACATGCTCGGTGGCGCCGAGTCGTACCTGCGGACGTGGTCGGGCACTCAGCGCTGGACGCCGTGAGTCCTCAGGGCGTGATCGCGGAACGCGCGGACGGCGGGTGGCAGCGGGTTGTCCCGCAGCCAGGTCAGCCCGAAGATCCGGCCGGTCCGTGGGGTCAGTGACAGCTCCCGCAGTCCGGGAGGCGGCGCGAACTCGGCGTGGGTGAGCAGTGCCACGCCGAGACCGTGCGCGACCAGGCCCCGCACGGTCTCGATCTCCTGGCACTCGAACACGTAGCGCGGCGTGACCCCCGCCGCGGCGCACATGTCGTCGGTGATCTGACGCAGGCCGTATCCGGGTTCCAGGGTGATCAGGTCCTCGTCGGCCAGGTCCCCGATCCGCACGGCCCTGCGGGACTCCAGCCGGTGCCCGGCGGGCACCACCACGATCAGGGGCTGCTCGAACACGACCACCGACTCGAACTCGGGCCCCTCCGGTGGCGGGGCGACCAGCGCGAGGTCGATCTCGCCGCTCAGGAGCTTGTCGACGACGGCCTGGCGGGCGTTCTGGACCAGGCCGAACCGCACGTGCGGGTGCTCCGCGCGATAGCCGCGGACCAGCTCCGGCACGATCGCGCGGCCGAGCATGTGCAGAAAGCCCAGCACGACCCGGCCCTTCTCCGGGTCGAGCTCCTCCTCGACCTCGCGCAGGCCGGGTTCCAGCGCGGTCAGCGAGCGCGTCGCGGCCTCGGCCAGCAACCGGCCCGTGCGGGTGAGGCGGACCCGGCGGCCGGTCTTCACCAGCAGCGGCGCGCCGAGCTGCTCGCCGAGCTCGGCGATCCAGCGGCTGACGGTGGGCTGGGGGAGCCCGACGCGTTCTGCGACACGAGTCACGTGCTCGTCGGCGGCAAGCGCTTTCAGCACCGCCAGCTTCGGTGCCAGGTCCAATTCATCCACGAATCGATTTTGCCGCAATTCCGTATTGGACGTATGGCTTAGCGTCGGATGAGTGAACAGGCTGACCGCGTCCATCGCCGCTTCGGGGTTCGCTTGCTTCGCGCTGCTCTACACCCCGCAGGCCGTGATGCCGCAGATCGCCGCCGAGTTTGGACTGGGGCCGGGCAGCGCGTCGCTCGCGCTCTCCGCGGCGACCCTGGCGCTCGCGGTGGTGGTCGTGCCGATCGCGATGCTGTCCGAACGGACCGGGCGCCGGCCGGTGATCGTGGTCAGCGTGCTGGTGGCGGCGTTGCTGGGGCTCGTGCTGCCGTTCGCACCGAACTACGAGGTGTTCCTGGTCCTGCGGGTGCTGCAGGGCGTCGCGGCGGCCGGGGTGCCCGCGGCGTCCATGGCCTACCTCGCGGACGAACTGGACAAGCGCAAGCTCGGCGCCGCGATGGGCGCGATGATCGCGGGGAACAGCCTGGGCGGCATGTCGGGACGGCTGGTCACCGGCATGACGTCGGACTGGCTGGGGTGGCGCGGCTCCGTGCTGCTCGCCGGCGTGTTCGGGCTGGTCGCGGCCCTGGTCGTGGTGTTCTTCCTGCCCAGGGCCCAGCACCGGCCGAAGCGGGCGCCCAGCGGCATGAAGGCCGCGCTGAAGGACCCGGTGCTGCTGTCCATGTACGTGGTCGCGGTGCTGCTGGTGGGGACGTTCATCTCGTTCTACAACGTCGCCGGCTTCCAGCTCACCGGCCCTGCGTGGCTGGAGACGCTGGTCTTCCTCTTCTACGGGTTCGGCAGCACCGCGGCGGCGTTCGCGGGCAGGCTCGCCGACCGGTTCGGCCGCGGCCGCGTGCTGCTGCTGTGCATCGGCGTGCTGGCTCTTGGTGCCCTGGCGAGCCTGGTGTGGGTGCCGCTCGGCCTGGCGATCGTCACCGCCGGGTTCTTCGCCTCGCACACGACGGCGAGCGGCTGGGTCGCCGCGCGAGCCCCCTCGCACGCCCGCGGCCAGGCCTCAGGGCTCTACCTCGCCGGCTTCTACCTGGGTAGCAGCATCGGCGGGACGTCCGGCGCCACCGCGTACGAGGAGTGGGGCTGGAGCGGATTGGTGCTGGTGCTCCTGGGCTGGCTGGCCCTCGCGGCGATGCTCGGTCAGAACTCCAGGGCGAGGGTGGCGCGCGAGTCGACCGGCGCGATCGTCGTCCTGCCGAGACGCGGCAGGTCCAGCAGCCCGTCGACCATGCCGACCGAGACCGAGCGGGTGTCCGCCGGCACCTCGACGACGATCGCGAACGGCAGCGGGCCCCCGTCGTAGCGCGCGCCGACCTGCCGTGCGGCCGAGCCGTCCGGCAGCGTGACGGTGATCAGGTCCTTGGTCCACAGGCCGCCGGCGGTGTCGGGCAGGTCGCCGGTCGCCTCGACCCGCACCTCCAGCAACGCCTTGTCCGGCGCGGAGATCGTGGCCACGTCGTACTGGCTCTCGCCGAGCTTGACCGGGCGCTGGCGGCCGAGCCGCACCCCGGTGATCTTCATGCCTAGTTCGTGGTCGTTGAACCGGATCTTCTGCGTCTGCTCCGCGAACTGGGCGGGGGCGGAGGCGCGCTGCAGCACCTGCGGTGCGTTGTCGGAACGCTTGCCGGACGGCACCTCGGCGCGCTGTTCCAGAGACTTGGCGCCGAGCGTGCCGAGCATGAGGTGCTCGGTGCCCTCCTGCGGGTCCGGCACGGTGTAGACGACGAAGACCGAGCCGTTGGCCGGCAACCGGTCGGCAGGGAGGATCTGGCGCTTGCCGGGGACCTCCAGCGCCAGCTCGGACGGCTGCGGGGCGAACCCCTGCCAGTTGGTGCGGTGGAAACCGCTGTCCGTCTCGTTGAGCTTCTCGACCTTCATCCTCACGACGCGCAGCCGTGACCCGGGCTCGGCGCGGAGCGTGCCTTCCGAGGTGTACCAGATGTCCGGGTTCGCCCAGCCGGTCACGGCGGTGCCGAGCAGGTCGTCGCGCAGCTTGATGTCGGCGTCGCCCAGCCCGAGCTCGTGGTTCGAGCGCTTGCCGTCGTCGGGCAGCACGGCCAGGAAGTCCCGTCCCGCCGTCAGGTCCTGCTGCTTCGACGGGTCGAACTCCTTGCCGTCGGTGCGCACGAGCGTCCCGATCGGCGTGCTGCGGTTGCCCTTCTCGGGCACCTGCGGCGACTGCACTTCGTAACGGACCTCGTCATCCGTCTTGGTGACTTCCTTGAGCGGCACGGGCACCCAGTCGGTGCCGGCGCCGGTGCCGGGCACCTGGACCGGTCCGCACCACAGCCGCTTGTCCACCTCGGACTCCAGGCCCGTCTTCGCGAACCAGCAGCTGACCGCGGCGGCGCCGGCCCGTGCCACATAGCCATAGTCCAGCGTGTAGGCGAGCTGCGCCTCGGCGTTGGCCTGCAGTTCAGAGGCATCGGCGAGCTTCTTGCCGTCCATCGTGAGCTGGACCGCCGCCGGTTGCGCGGCGGGGGCTGTGGCACATCCAGTCACCGCGAGGAGGACCGTCAGACCCAGCACCGCACAACGCACAGTCCTCGCGCCCCTCACCAGTTGAAGTCACAACGTCACTACTGGTTAAAGGCGGCGCTCACTCTTCCGGGTTGCCCCGGCCGAGTGTGTCTCAAATCACGCTGCGGTAGACCTCGACGGTTTGCTCGGCCATCGCGGACCACGAGAACTCCTGCTCAGCCCGCGTGCGTCCGGCGGCCCCGAAACGCTTCGCGCGCTCGGGGTCCGTGATCAGTTCGTTGATCGATTCCGCGAGCTGGTGTCGATATGTCGACAAATCATGCTCGTCGTAGTGGACGAGAAGGCCCGTCTCGCCGTGCACGACGACCTCGGGGATGCCGCCGACGTCACTCGCGACGACCGCGGTGGCGCACGCCATCGCCTCCAGGTTCACGATGCCCAGTGGCTCGTAGACCGACGGGCACACGAACACCGCCGCGTGGCTCAGGATCTGCCGCACCTCGGCGGGCTGCAGCATCTTCTGGATCCAGAAGACGCCCGGCCGTGCCTGCGCGAGTTCGCTGACCGCCTGCTTGATCTCCTCGGCGATCTCCGGCGTGTCCGGTGCCCCCGCGCACAGCACGATCTGCGCTTCCGGGTCGATCTGGTGGGCGGCGGCCACGAGGTGGCTCAAACCCTTTTGGCGGGTGATCCTTCCCACGAACGCCACGATCGGCTTGGTGGGATCGATTCCACGGGACGTCAGGGCGTCCGATTCGGTGACGGGGTGGTACGCCTTGCTGTCGATTCCGTTCCGGACGACGTGCACCCTCGCCGGATCGAGAGCGGGGTAGGCGTCGAGCACGTCGGCCCGCATGCCCTCGCTCACGGCGATGACCGCGTCCGCGTGTTCGTAGGCCGTCCGCTCGGCCCACGAGGAGATCCGGTACCCGCCGCCGAGCTGCTCCGCCTTCCACGGCCGGCGCGGCTCCAGCGAGTGCGCCGTCACCACGTGCGGGATGCCGTGCAGAAGTTTGCCCAGGTGGCCGCCCATGTTGGCGTACCAGGTGTGCGAGTGGACCAGCGTGGCCGTGGAGATCGCCGAAGCCATTTCCAGGTCGACCGCGAGGGTCGTGAGAGCCGCGTTCGCCTGCTCCAGGCTGTGCGGGGCGTTGTGGGCCGTGGCGTCCGATCTCGGTGCACCGAAACAGTGCACGTCGACCTCCACGAGTTCGCGAAGATGGGGCACGAGGAAACCCACGTGCACGCCAGCCCCGCCGTACACCTCTGGCGGATACTCCCGGGTCAAGAGCGCTACTCGCACGCACCCACCGTAGATCACGGCGGTAGGGGTTGGGACGAACCGCTTTGCGTCTGGTTCGAGAACGATCGCACGGATAGGGTCACATACCGTGAAGGGGCAGCCGCACGTTCTCGGAATTGTGCTTGCCGGTGGTGAAGGCAAGCGCCTGTGGCCACTGACGGCCGACCGCGCGAAACCGGCTGTGCCCTTCGGGGGCAACTACCGGCTGGTCGACTTCGTGCTGTCGAACCTGGTCAACGCCGGGCTCGCGAAGCTCTGCGTGCTGACGCAGTACAAGTCGCACTCACTGGACCGCCACATCTCGACCACGTGGCGCCTGTCCAATGTGCTCGGTCAGTACGTGACACCGGTCCCGGCCCAGCAACGCCTGGGCCCCCGCTGGTACACGGGCTCGGCCGACGCGATCTTCCAGTCGCTGAACCTCGTCCACGACGAGAAGCCCGACCACGTGGTCATCTTCGGAGCCGACCACGTGTACCGGATGGACCCCGGCCAGATGATCTCGCAGCACGTCGAGTCGGGCGCGGCCGTGACCGTCGCCGGCATCCGCGTGCCGCGCAACGAGGCCAAGGCGTTCGGGTGCATCGACAGCGACGCGTCGGGAAAGATCACCCGGTTCCTGGAGAAGCCGTCCGAGCCGCCGCACGTGCCGGACGACCCGGACGTGACTTTCGCGTCGATGGGCAACTACATGTTCACGACCGAGGCGTTGCTGGACGCCTTGCGCGGGGACGCGTTGAACCCCGACTCGGACCACGACATGGGTGGCGACATCATCCCCATGCTGGTGGACCGGGGGAAGGCGCACGTCTACGACTTCCAGGACAACGACGTGCCCGGGGCTACTGATCGGGATCGTGGGTACTGGCGGGATGTCGGGACTATCGACGCCTACTACGACGCGCACATGGATCTGGTTTCGGTCCATCCGATTTTCAACCTGTACAACCAGTTGTGGCCTATTCGGACTGCTACTCCGCCGATGCCTCCTGCCAAGTTCATCGCTGGGGGGTCTGCGGAGGATTCGATGGTGGGGCCTGGGTCGATCATCTCCGGGAAGATCCACGGGTCGGTGATCTCGTCCGATGTGACTGTCGAGGTCGGGTCTGTGGTTCAGGGGTCTGTTTTGTTGCCTGGGGTTCGGATCGGTAAGGGTGCTGTTGTGCGGCGGGCTATTTTGGACAAGAACGTTGTGGTGCCTGATGGGGCTTTGATTGGTGTGGATGCTCCTATGGATCGGGAGCGGTACACGGTTTCGGCTTCTGGGGTGACGGTGTTGGGGAAGGGTGTTCGGGCTTACTGATCTGCTGGCTTTGGTGGGTGGTTGGGTTGCGGGCGGCCTGGTTGGGTTGCGTGCTTCCCCTGGGGGCGCTGCCCTGAACTGGTCCCCGGAAGTTGGACTGGCTAAGTGGAGGTTAGGCGGGTTGGTTCTGGGCTCGGTATTGGGCCGGGTTCAGGCCGCCGAGTGTGGTGGAGATGCGGGTGGTGTTGTACCAGTCGATGTAGTTGTCGAGTTCGGTGGTGAGCTCGGTGACGGTGTCGAACTTGGTGTGGTGGAACAGTTCTGCTTTGAGGTGGCCGAAGAAGTTCTCGGCCATGGCGTTGTCCAGGCAGTTGCCTCGGCGGGACATCGACTGGGGCAGACGGGCTTTGTCGAGGATGGCGCGCCAGGTGGGGTGCTGGTAGTGCAGGCCCTGGTCG
>NZ_FNET01000017.1 GCF_900100275.1 Lentzea albidocapillata subsp. violacea | reverse complement strand
AGGTGCTGGGTCTCGGTGCCTTCGCCAGCGGCTCGGCGCTGCTGCCGATGACCACCGCGATCATGGTGCTGATGGTGGTCGTGGCGCCTCGGCTCACCGCGCGGTTCGGCGTCAAGCCGATGGTGGTGACCGGGCTCGTCGTGCTCGCCGCCGGTCTGGGGTGGCTGGCCCTGGTGCGCCCGGACGGCAACTACTGGGTGGACGTGCTGCCCGCGTCGCTGCTGGCCGCGACCGGCATGGCGCTGGCGTTCATCCCCTCGCTCGGCACCGCCATCTCCAGCGCACGTCCGGAGGAAGGCGGCCTCGCGTCGGGCATCGTCAACACCAGCTACCAGATCGGGTCCGCGCTCGGCCTGGCCGCGATGACCGCGCTGGCCGCCTCGTTCGGAGCCGGTCAGCTCGGTGACGCGACCGCGATGACCACCGGTGTGTCCGCCGCGTTCATCGGTGCCGCCGGCATCGCGGTGGCGGGCGCGCTCATCGCGGCCGGGACGTTGCGCGGCAGCCGTGCGGCTGCCCGGGACGCCGAGCGCGAGCCTGCCGGCGTCTGATCATCCACCTCGGTTCGCCGCCCGCCTCACGAAGGCGGGCGGCGATGGTGTATTTGCGCGCGCCGCCCGCCCTCCGCGAGTTATCCGCACGAAGGGGGCCCACGATGGCTGGACCGGTCAGACGGAACATCGCTCACCTCACGACCGCCGAGCGGCAGGCGTTCATCGACGCCCTGCTGCAGGCCGACCTGCACGCCTTCCCCGGAGGAGTGTCCTACTGGGACAAGCAGGACGAAATCCACCAGTCGACGCACAACCACGGCGGCAACTCCTTCCTGCCGTGGCACCGCGAGCTCTGCAACCGGTTCGAGGCGTTGCTGCAGCAGTCGAACCCTGATGTCGCCCTGCACTACTGGGACTGGACGCAGGACCCGCGCGCCGCGTCCGACGGTCAGGGCGGCACCGTCGACCTCTCCTCCAGCACCCTCTACGGCACGATGAACGGAATGGTCGACGGACCGCTCGCCGCGCTGCACAACGGTGGCGTGCTCGCGGGCAGCCGCGAACAGACCGGAAACCCGGCCGATCCTCCCCAGTCCGTCGAGCGGGACGCGGGTCTCGGCGCACCGGGGATCGACTCCGACGCGGCGATCATCGGCAGCGCCGACGGCCTTCCCCAGGCCGAGCAGTGGGAAGCGTTCCGCAACGAGCTGGAGGGGTGGCACGGCAGCGCGCACGGTTACGTCGGCGGGGACATCGGTGGCCAGCACCAGGCGTTCGAGGATCCGTTCGTGTTCCTGTTGCACAGCAACGTGGACCGGTTGTTCGCGATGTGGCAGGCGCAGCCGGGGCAGGACTGGCGGCTCGATCCGGACCAGGTGTACGGCGACCAGTCGAACACCACCGGACCCGGCAGCATCCTGGACCCGATGCAGCCCTGGAACGGCACCGTCCAGTTCGGCGCGCCGCTCGACCCGTGGGTCGGCGCATCGCCCGCGGTCGAGAGCAAGAACTGCCGCCACCCGTCCGTGGTGCGCCCGCCCTGCTACGACACCCTCCCGCTGACCGTGGAACAGCTCTCGCCCGTGGCCGGCGACCCGATCCGGTTCCTCGACGTCATCGAGCACCTGCCGACCGCCCGCGCGCTGCGGCTGCGTGTCCGCGGCTGCACCGAGGTGACCGCCACCGCGTCGGTGACCGCCCCGTTCACCGTCCTGTCCGCCTCGGTCACCTCGCCGCACCCCAACGGCTTCGAGGCCACCGACCTGCTGGTCTGGGTGCTCTACACGCCAGGCGCGGAGGGCTCGTCGGACTCCGGGACGTTGACGGTCACGATCGACGAGACCGGTGACGTGTTCGTGGTCCCGGTGACCGCCACGGTGGTGGGGAACCCGACCGTGGCGACCTCACTGGTCCTGGACCGCTCCGGCAGCATGAGCCTCAGCTCCGGCCTGCTGGGCAAGACCCGCATGGACGTGCTGCACGACTCCGCGCCGCTGTTCGTCACGCTGCTCGACGACAACGACGCCATCGGCGTCGTCCGTTTCGACACCGACGCCGCCGAAGCCGCACCGGTCGCGGACGCCGGTCCCATGATCGGCGGAGCCGGCCGTCTCGCCGCGTCCACCGCGATCACCGGGACGCTCACCGACCCGAGCGGGCTCACCGCCATCGGCGACGGCCTGGAGAGCGCCGCCGCCCAGCTCGCACCGATCACGATGGACTACGACCACACGGCCACCGTGGTGTTCACCGACGGCCACGAAACAGCAGACAAGACCATCGCCGCCGCCGCGTCCTCCGTGCACAGCCGCGTCTTCGCCATCGGCCTCGGAACCGCCGACCAGCTCAACCCCGGCGCCCTGGCCGACATCGCCAACGGCACCGGCGGCTACCTCCTGCTCACCGGCAACCCCGGCGCGGACGACCAGCTCCTGCTGCAGAAGTACTTCGCCCAGGTGCTGGCCGGAGCGACGAACGCCGCCATCGTGGTCGACCCCGACGGCTTCGTCCCGGTCGGCGGCAAGGTCGTCGTCCCGTTCCTGCTCACCGCCGCCGACATCCGCGCGGACGTGCTGGTGCTCGGTGAGACGGCGCGGGCATTGCGCGTCGAGCTCATCGCACCGGACGGCTCCACCGCGAGCCCGGTGGAGGTCGTCGGCGAGGCCTACCGCGTGCTGCGGGTGGCAGGTCAGGCGGGGGAGTGGCAGGCGGTGCTGTCGGTGGAGGGGCGCGAGCTTGATGGCTGGATCACCGAACTGCGCGAGCGCCTCGCTGACCGCAAACGCGGCGGGCAGCTGTTCGAGCGGATCGTGACGGGAATCAAGGCGCACGGCGTGCCGTTCACGTTGTCGGTGCAGGCCCGCAGCGCACTGCGGCTCGGCGTGGCGCTGAGCCAGGGCTCGCGGCTGCCTGGCACTCCGGCGCTGCTGACGGCGACCTTGACGGACAGCGGGATCCCGTTGTCCTCCGCGGCCGTGAGTGCCGTGGTGACCGGTCCCAGCGGAGGCCAGGTGGTCATGCCGCTGTCCGGGCCTGGGATGTTCGCCGTCTCGATTCCCACCGCGGAGCCGGGGGTGTACCGGGTGCTGGTCCGGGCGAGAGGCGCGGATCTGCGCGGCACTGCGTTCACTCGCGAGGAGCTCCGCACTTTCGCCGTCTGGTCGCGCGGTGACCAGGCGCCTCCGCTGGTGATCGACCCCCGTCCCCGGCCCGGCCGCGATCTGGACGGCTGCGCGTTCCTGCTCTGCCTGCTGGAGAACGACGGCGTGCGCCGGCTCCTGGAACGGAACAAGATCGACCCCGACCGGGTCGCCGCCTGCGTCAAGTCCGCTTGTCGTTAGGTGACAGCGCCGATCGGCTGAACAGGCCACCGTGCTCGACGACGCGGTCGAGCACGGCGGCGTCCGTCGAGGCTCGAGAAAAGGCATCAGGCTCGCTTGCGCATTCCGATCTGCCATACATTGCAGTACCGTGCCCGGAAGGATGCCTCAAAGTAGGACAAGTAAAGATTCCACAGGCGGCAGAACCGTTCGTCGAATCCGAGCGTTTTTACCGTCGGCAGTGCCTCGGTAAACCGGTGTCGCCATTCCCTCAGGGTCTGCGCATAAGAGTCGCTCAGTCGTCGGGTTTCGGTGATCTCAAGCGTGGTGGACGATCGAACTATCCTGGAAATGGCCCGCAGGCTGGGAAGCTGCCCGCCCGGGAAGATATAGCGGTCAACCCAGCTGAAGTCGCGACGGGACGACGTCATCTTCCGGTGCGAAACGTGATCGCCTGAAGTGCGAACCAGCCTCCCGGCCGAAGGAGTCGATCCACCGTCTGAAAGTATTCTTCCCAGTACTCCGACCCGACTGCCTCGATCATCTCGACGCTGACGACGGAATCGTACGAGCCGGAATGTTCCCTATAGTCTTCCAGTCGAAAGCGTACGAGTTCGCCGATTCCACGCTCCTCCGAGTGCGTTGTCGCATGCTTCAGCTGGTTCGATGACAGCGTCAGCCCGACTACGTTCGCTTCGCGTTCGCTGGCTGCTCTGCATGCCAGAGCCCCAAACCCGCTACCGATGTCCAGCAGCCGGCTACCCGGTCCGACTCTGGCCAGGTCCAGGATCGCATCGATTTTGCGCCGCTGCGCCGTGGCCAAGTCGTCGCCCGGTTCAAACCAGGCCGACGAGTACGTCATGGACTCGTCGAGAAACAGCTCGAACAAGCGGGAGTCGAGATCGTAGTGTGCGCGAACATTGGACCTCGCACCCAGTCTGCTGTTGGCTTCAGATCTCGGCAACCCGAGCTGCCAGATAGCGCGAGCTTGATAGGTGAGTGCCGATTCCTTCTTCCTCAGCCAGCGTCCGTAGATCGCCAGCCAGGCCGCCAGTTCGTCGTAGGCGATCTGGTTGATCTCGGGTGAGGAACCGCTTGTCCAGGAATTCAGCAGGTGCGACTCACCGAAGCCCAGTGCGCCATCCGAACCCAAGCGGCTGAAGAAGGTTTCAGGATCGGAGATCAGTAGCGCCGGATCTCCGCCATGCTTGAACTGGCCATTGCCTCCGCCATGTCTCTCGCCATTGGGCAGAAGAACCGAGAGGGGCAGCTTGCGGACACTCCACAAGAACATGCGACGTGCCACGTAGGCCCGCAGAGGGTTTGCCCCGCGCGGCCGGAGGTGTGGCCAATCGAGATCTAACGCGTCAGCATGTTCGGTTCGTCGCATTCGCGGTCCTTTCACGCATCGGTTGACTAGGTGAACAAGATTCGAGCGAACTGGACGAGTGCGTACAGGCCAGGAAGGATCTTGATGGCGCTACCGACGAAGCTCGCTACCGGAATCCGGCGCCAGGTAGCCAGCTCTTGGCGTGCGAAGAACGCTTCCTCTGGTGTGAGAGTAGGTGGCGCGGTTCGGTCCGACAGCTCCTTGCGGAGCCGAACTCCGACCGCGCTGTGTGCCGCCAGGATGCGATGGATCGATGTCCAGATGATCGTCAGGTTCGACACGATTCCCAGCAAGGTGAAGGCTCCGGCAACGGCCAGCGTCCATTTTTCGTTCCGCAGCATGTCAAAGACCGAAACCATGGATATTCCGAAGTTGATGGTGGAAACGTAGACCAACATCAGTACGCCGGTGACGGGACTCCAGCCGTAGCTCTTGTCCTGCCATCGAGGGACGTAGTGAATCGGAAGATCCTCCGGTGTGGTTTTTCGAGTCGCCCACAGTACGAAGCCGAGTCGCAGGTACAGCCAACCGGCTCGTAAGGCGTACATCACACCGATCGAGCCAATGAAGACGCAGAGAGCCGCCAACAGCGGGTGATGGTGGTAGTTCGCCCACCAGGAGTCGCGTAGCTGCGCCGTGTTGGTCGATCCGTCGGCGGCGGTGGTCGCCAGCGTATTGAACAGGTCGCCCTCGCGGAGGTTCCTCCAATAGAGCCACGTCGTCATTGCGACCGAGGCACTGAAGATGCCGATCCACCGGACGGGGGACAGGTCGACGACCCGCTCGAGTCGTTCGATACCACCAGAGATCTTGGATGTCGACTCGTGCGAGTTGAGCAAAAGTCCGGTCGACTTCAGGGCGTTGAACAGTGAGGCGAGTCTTCGTCTGAGAAGTCGATAGGCAACAAACGCAAACGGGCTCGTGATCGACAGGATGATCATCGGTACGTCCGACAGGAAAGGAACAAACCGGCAGGTGGAATCCCGAGTCGGTTGAAAGAACAAGTTTGCGATGAAGTTGCTTGCGCTGTTACAGCCTGGAGCGTAGGCCACGCCGGCGAGCCACGCTGCGGTGAGTACGCCGCAGAAGCAGAGTACCGGTATGAAGAAAAGTAGAAAAATTTCCCGCTTGCCACTTACGTTGCCGGTCGCCGAGAGGGGGTCCAACCGTCTCGCGAACTCGACTGTCAGGCTCAGGCCGCGCCGAAAGGATGCCCAGGATCTGGACATGGCACCTGTGATGGATGTGTGTCGTGCATCTGGAACCTTGCCTTCCGCTGAAGGCTGAACTTCAATCTTGTCCTGCACCTGCTCGGATTCCATGAGGCGTCCCGGTGTCTCTGATATCTCGATGTGCTCTTACGTCCAAAGGCCAAGTGACTTCAGTACGGGTACCGGACGCTCCAGATGCAACAGATGTCCTGCGTCCTCCACTGTGGTGCAGTGCGCACCGGGTTGGCATCTTAGAAATCTCTTCATATCCTTCTGTGGAACAAGGTTGTCTTTATCGGCAAAAACGGCCCATATCGGGCAGGATATCTTTGACCACTGCTCGTCGGCTTCGTATCCATCGCCATTTGCGGCGGTAAGGATCAAGCCGCGAGGGTTACTCTGCTGGCAGAGGTTCTTTACTATGGAGTCCCTCAAGGCTGAGGGGTGGGTGACGAAAGGGGCCAGGAGTGCACGTGCAAACCCAATGCGGTAGCTGAGCGCGAGCAAACTGGTCTGCAGCCTGCCGGCTCGGGCGAGCAGATACTGGGCGCCGAAAGTCGCCGCGACAATCGGATCGTGTCCGAAGCTGAGGAGCGGATGTTGGATGCTGGTCAAAATTGAGAAGTAGGGGCCCGCGATAAGGTGAATCGAGGTGATGCGGTCAGACCGCCGGCTCGCCATGTCGAGAGTCAGGAAACCGCCCATCGAGTGGCCGACGACTCTGACGCTCGAATAGCCGAGCGTTGCCACTACCGAAAGAATGGTGTCGCCGACGTCGGCTATGTCGAGCTTGTCGAGACGGTTGTCGGAATCGCCGAATCCCGGCATATTGATGAATATTTGATCGTGCGTGCGGAAGCCGCAGGCGGCCTCGGCCCTGATCATGGGTGTCCAGGTGGTCCAGTCGGCGCCCACCCCGTGAATGTAGAGGGTGGCCGAATCCGAATTCTGGGTCTTGCTCACCCTGGCTCTGATGGATCCATAGTGGGTGGGGACGCTGCGGGCTTCCAGTCCGAAGGTGTCTTCGCGTGAGACGATGTCAAATGGACAGTAGTCCACGTCAGCTCCTTTCCTGAGCTGGCCACGAGAGTTGATCGTCCGTAGCGTATCGATCCTTGCGGCGCCAATGGAAAGCCTGGCTGATCGGCGTCCGGCAGGCCCTAATGCTCCTCTGAGTGTGGAATCCTCTGGTATTTCGGGTTCGCTTGGTTCCGTATTTTTCGGGTGTTCTGGTAGTGCTCATATCGCAGTTTCTTGCGGTCCGTTACGGCCCGCGGTCCGCAGGCCCACGCAGCCCGAGCTGGTCTCTTCGTCGACGCTGCCGTGGGCTCCGTGGCACCGGTGGTTCGGGCACGACGGCCGCGTGACCGCCAGTCCCGTCACGTACACGGTCACCGGAGTGCTTTCTGTATCAGTCCGATTTCCGCAATGTTTCCGCTGGGTAAGCCGCTCACAGTTTGCTCACAGAAAACGCACAGGAATGTTGTTTTGACACTCGTCAAAACTGGCAATTTCCATGGCTTTCCATCGAGCGGCTCGAATACTTACGCTCTGCGAACGAGTTGAGGGCGCTGTTGTCCTGAGTGAAGCCGAACAAGTGACGGGTACGCGTCCCGCCCCTGCAGACCTGCGTGGGCGCGCCATTCGTCACTGTCCGAGAATGGAAAACCCTGATGCAACAGTCACGAAACGTCCGGTTCCTGGTCGGAGTCGGAATTGTGAGCACCGTCGCTGTTTCCCTGCTGACCGTGCCCGCTCAGGCCGCGGAAGGCGAAATCCGTTCCGCCGACGCCGCCGAAAAGGTGCCGGGCAGCTACGTCGTGAAGCTGAAGGACACGCCGGCATCGGTGTCGGCCACCGAAGCCACCGCGAACGCCGTGGCGGCCCGCAACGGCGGTGGCGTCGACCGCGTGTTCGGCACCGCACTGCGCGGTTTCACGGTGAAGCTGTCCGAGCGGCAGGCCAAGCGCCTCGCCGCCGACCCCGCGGTCGAGTACGTCGAGCAGGACCAGGTCTTCCGCGCCGGCACCACCCAGAGCAACCCGCCGTCGTGGGGGCTGGACCGGATCGACCAGGCGTCGCGTCCGCTGAGCGGTTCCTACAACTACACCTCGACCGGCAGCGGCGTGAACGTGTACGTGATCGACACCGGCGTGCGGATCAGCCATTCCACCTTCGGTGGCAGGGCGAGGAACGGCTACGACTTCGTTGACGGTGACGCGGTCGCGCAGGACGGCAACGGTCACGGCACCCACGTGGCGGGCACCATCGCCGGCAGCACCTACGGTGTCGCGAAGGCGGCCACCGTGTACGGGGTTCGCGTGCTCGACGACGACGGCAGCGGCACGACCGCCGGTGTCGTCGCGGGCATCGACTGGGTGACCGCGAACGCGATCAAGCCCGCGGTGGCGAACATGAGCCTGGGCGGCGGCGCGTCGAGCACCATCGACGCCGCCGTGAACCGCTCGATCGCCGCCGGCGTGACCTACGCGGTCGCCGCCGGCAACAGCAACGCCAACGCGTCGAGTTACTCCCCGGCCCGTGTCGCCGCCGCGATCACGGTGGGCGCTACGACCAGCACCGACGCGCGTGCCAGCTACTCGAACTACGGTTCGGTGCTGGACATCTTCGCACCCGGTTCCTCGATCACGTCGGCCTGGAGCACCAGCGACACCGCGACGAGCACCATCAGCGGCACGTCGATGGCGGCCCCGCACGTGGCGGGCGTGGTTGCCCGGTACCTGCAGAACAACCGGTCGGCAACGCCCGCCCAGGTGTCGAGCGCGCTGACCTCGGGCGCGACCACGGGCAAGGTCACCGGTGCCGGGTCGGGCTCACCGAACCGTTTGTTGTACCTGGCTCCGAGCGCCTGATCTGATCCGGAAGGGGAATCTTCGCGGCGCTTCGGCGATGCGAAGACTCCCCTTCCGGGTTGCCGAACGAAGTCGTCACCAGCTGTCGGCGTGCCTTCTGAGCGGCGCGACGAGATCCGGGTGATCGCCCCTGTCTGCGCGGTGCAGCAGCCGGGCGGCCACGTAGAACTGGGCGGGCAGTCCGGCGTCGGTCGTGTCGCGCACTCGCTCAACGGTCTGCGGTACGAGAAGGCTGTAGTTGAGCAGGGTGGCCGCGTCCGTTCCTGCTGGACCGCGGCCCCACGATTCCCTGTCCAGCAGACCGAACTTCGGGCCCATCAGGTTCGCCCAGTGCAGATCGCCGTGCACCGTTTCCCATTCGCGCACAACGGGGTTCACCCAGTTCCCGAACTGCTGCTGTATCCGGCCGGTGACCTAGGCTTGGTCGGCGTTGACGTGGTCGACTCGCTCGTTCTGCGTAGTTCGGCCCACCACTCGTCTGAGATTTTCGTGCATCCACACCCGGAACTGCGCGTCGGCCTTGCTGAGATGCGAGCTCAGCGTGTTCCTTCAGCTTGGGCGCATCGAGCATCCTTCGCTGCTCGTCTTACTGCTTGGAATGACTCCAAGCGAGATGGCGCAAGGTCATTGCGCCCTTCGGGTGCAGCCAGCGAGTGCCCGCGGTGACGCCGCCTCGTCGACCTGCGGGTTTCGGCCGGCCGGCGCTGGCCGCCGAAAATTGTCGGTGCTCGGCGCTAACGTCTCTCCTGCGCCGCCGGACCGGCGGATCGACTCGCTCGGGGGCAGGGAGAGGGATCGTTGTCAGACTGGGAAAGTGCGAGCACGGCGCGGGTGTTGCCACCCGCACGCCCGCGCAAGCTCGCCAAGGTGCCGTTCGTCGAGTTGGCTGACGGGCGGTTGCAGGGGGTGGTGTCCAGTGGGTCGGACATCGAGCGGGTGTATGTCTCTTCGGTCGCCGCGGGCAGTTACGAGTTTGCCTGCAGCACCAACAACAACCGGCCGTGTGGTGGTGCGCGGGGGTCGTTCTGCAACCACATCTTCGCCCTCATCACGGAGGCGGTGCTGCAGTACGGGGTGGAACGGGTGGCGCGGTACCTGCGAGTGGACGCCGCGGACATGGACGCGCAGGCCATCTACGCGCTCATGATGGGCGCGCGGCCGTCGCAGGCGGACAGTGCCGCCGCGGCACAGGTGTTCAGTCGCTTTCTGCGTCATCTGGCCTATGTGGAGCTTCCCGCGACGACTGACCCGCTGCCGGAGATGCAGTGGTTCCCGCCGACCAGGGTGGTGGTGTGATGCGCGCCGATCTGCTGGCAGATCCCGTCGACGGGCTTGACGAGGTGCTGGTGGCCGTCGCCGGCGTTGATCAGGCGCTGGCCGCCGGGCTGTTGCGGCCGCAGCCTGCCCAGGTCGCCGGGCTGGCCGCGTTGGCCGACGCGGTGACTGGGTCCCCGCTGAGTGCCAGGGTTGCGGAGGCCGTGGAGAAGGCGGCGGCCGGCGCTGCGGGCGAGGAACACTTCCTTTCCCTTGCGGCGGCTCGGACCGCGCTGCTCGGGTCGGTGCACGACGCGCTGATGGTGCGGGTCGAGCAGGCTACCGGACGGGCTCAGGGCGGCTCGAGCGTGCCGGTGCCGGGCGGGGGTCAGGCCGAGAACCTGGTGCTGGCGGCTCGGTCCTGGCTGGCCGACCTGGCTCGAGCCGGCTGGCAGGGCATCGACCACGACCTGGTCTCCGGTGCCGAACCGGTGATCTCCGCGCTGCTGCCCGAACCTCGGCTGCGCAGGCTGGCCGCGCTGCTGGACGGGTTCGCGGCCGAGTTGGCCGCCTCGTGCCCCGGGTCCGCCCTGGAGCGGATTCCGTTGCGCCGCTGGGGAGATCTGTGGTCACGCGCGATGCTGCTGACGTTGCCCGGTGCGACGGAGGCTCCTGCGAGCACGGTGACCGGGCGGCTGCTGCCGCTGGGAGTGGACCTGCACGAGCACGCGACCGCCGCGCAGGCCCAGGTGCACGCGGTGTTCGAGCCGGTTGGCGGCACGCCCTTCCTGGTGCGCGCCAGCGTGTCCGCGCCGAAGCCGGACACGATCATCGGTGCCGGGATCTGGCAGTTGCTGCGGCCGCACCTGTCGTTGCTGACGGCCGTCAGCGAGGGCAGGTCCATGGACCTCACCGACATGCCGATCACCGGCGAGGGTGACCTGGTGTGGCGCGACGAGCACGCGAGGCTCGGTGAGCCGGCCGATCCGTTCGTCACCGCGCGGGTCGTCCTGCCGGCCGCGAGCGCTCTGCCGACGGCGCCGCTGGACCGGCACCCGGCGCGCATCGCCGTGCCCGTGTTCCTGGAGGGCCACAGCGCCGAGCAGCCGGGGGAGACGCTGACCTTCTCCCTCGCCGGGCAGCCTGTCGCCGTGGACACCGACCGGGTGCCGGCCGCCGGGCCGCTCACGCCGGAAGCGGTGGCGACGTCGAACGCGTGCATCGGCCTGTTGCGCTGGGAGGCGGGCATGTTCCGGGTTCAGCCGCTCGCCGTCGAGACCACCGCGCGCAAGAAGGTCGTGGCCCTGCACGCCGGTGCGTGGGCCGGTGGCGCGGTGGACAAGGCGGGTGTCAAGGCGGAGAAGGCCGCGACCGACGCCGCGACGGTGCTGCGCGAGCGTGCCGGAAGGTTGTTGCGCAGATGACCGACGCACAGGAGAACCGCCGGCAGGTCCTCTACTGGCGGTTGCTGTCCCGGCTGTTCGACCACGAGGAACAGTCCACTTTGGAGTCGGCGAGCTTGGCCGTGCTGCAGGACATCGGCTTGCCGCCCGCACTGCTGGACCCGCAGGCCGGTGTCGATTCGATCGTGCAGCGCCACCCTGGGCTCGCCGCCGAGTTCGACGGCGTGATGGTTCCCGAGACTGGGGACGAACGGGACAAGGCGGCCGAGGTGCGGCGGGCCGCGCTGGTGTCGAAGGTGCTGCTGAACGTCTTCGCCACCGGGTCCGGCACCGTCACCGCCGGGCAGCTGTCCCGGTGGCAGGCCGACGCGGGCTGGCTGGAACGTGCGCTGGGCTGCCGGCCGGGGCAACTGCGTGGTGGTGGCCGGCAGGCCGGCCAGACCGGCACCGGGACGGGCTCCGGCACGCCGGACCTGAGCAACCTGATCCCGCGGATCGGTCCTGAACTCGGGGCCCTGGAAGCGGATCTGGTCAAGCGCATGCACCTGCGCGAGGTGCTCGCGGACCCGGCGCTCGCCGCCCAGCTCACGCCGAGCATGTCGCTGATCGAGCAGCTGTTGCGGGACAAGGACAACCTCTCCGGGGTGGCGCTGGCCAACGCCAAGTCGCTGATCCGCCGCTTCGTGGATGAGGTGGCCGAGGTGCTGCGCACGCAGGTGGAGAAGGCCTCGGCCGGCGCGCTGGACCGGTCGGTGCCGCCGAAGCGGGTGTTCCGCAACCTCGACCTCGACCGCACGATCTGGAAGAACCTGACGAACTGGAGCCCGGAGGAGGAACGGCTCTACGTCGACCGCCTCTACTACCGGCACACCGCCCGCAAGACCACACCGCAGCGGTTGATCGCGGTGGTGGACCAGTCCGGCTCCATGGTCGACTCGATGGTCAACTGCACCATCCTGGCCTCGATCTTCGCCGGGCTGCCCAAGGTGGACGTGCACCTGATCGCCTACGACACCAGGGCGCTGGACCTGACCCCGTGGGTCGCGGACCCGTTCGAGACCTTGCTGCGCACCCAACTCGGTGGCGGTACCGACGGCACGGTGGCGATGGCGCTGACCCAGCCGAAGATCGCCGAGCCGCGCAACACCGTGGTGGTGTGGATCTCCGACTTCTACGAGAGCCACTGCGAGCAGCTCTACGACTCGATGGCGGCGATCCACCGCTCCGGGGCCAAGTTCATCCCGGTCGGCTCGGTGACGAGCTCCGGCCGCGGCAGCGTGAACCCGTGGTTCCGCGAGCGGTTCAAGGACCTGGGCACGCCGGTGATCTCCGGCCACATCCGCAAGCTCGTCCACGAGCTGAAGACCTTCCTCACCATCTGACTTCTGTCCCTGCCGACTTCCCCGAAAGGCACCACGAAGACATGTCCGACCTGTTGCGCGCCCCCGCCGAGCTCAAGTACGCCGAGGAACTGGACTGGCTGGAGTCCGTCGACGACAACCCCAAGCCGTTCTCCTGGCGGTTGTCGCCGAAGATGATCCGGCTGTTCGTCCTGGGCGCCGAGCGGTCCGACGGCCTGGACCGGGAGATCGCGCAGAAGTGGTTCGGCGACCGCAGCATCGTCGAACGCGCCATCGTGACGCTGGCGTCCGACCGCGGTCTGCTGCTCATCGGCGACCCCGGCACCGGCAAGAGCTGGCTGGCCGAACTGCTGGCCGCCGCCATCTCCCGCAACTCCACCCAGGTGGTGCAGGGCACCGCCGGCACCACCGAGGACCACATCAAGTACTCGTGGAACGTGTCGATGGTGATCGCCAAGGGGCAGTCCCGCGAGTCGATGATCCCGTCGCCGATCATGAACGCGATGGAGTCCGGCACCATCGGCCGGTTCGAGGAACTGACCCGCTCCACCAGCGACGTCCAGGACGCGCTGATCTCCATCCTGTCCGAGAAGTACGTCTCGGTGCCGGAGCTGGACACCGACAACATCGTCTTCGCCCAGCCCGGTTTCTCGATCATCGCCACCGCGAACAGCCGCGACCGCGGCGTCAACGACCTGTCCTCGGCGCTGAAGCGGCGGTTCAACTTCGTGCGCATCCCGGTGGTGACGAACAAGAAGAGCGAGGCCGAGATCGTCCGGTTCCGGACAGAGGAACTGCTGCGCCGGCACCAGATCGAGCTGGACGTGCCGCCGACCCTGCTGGACGTGCTGCTGCGCAGCTTCGCCGACCTGCGCGCGGCATCGGCGGCGGCGGGCAGCGACGACGAGAAGCTGGAGTCCGCGTTGTCCACCGCGGAGCAGATCGGTGTGCTGGAGGACGCCATCCTGCACAGCAACTTCTTCGGCGAGCGGGAGCTGACCGCGCGCTCGCTCGGCTCCTCGCTGGTGGGGTCGCTGTCACGGCGGGCGCCAGAGGACCTGGCGATCATGAACAAGTACCTGCACGGCGTGGTCGAGCCGCGGGGCAAGGACGAGGGCGGGCTGTGGCCGGAGTTCCTGGCCGGCGGCCGCGACACGATCGCCACCCTCTCGTGAGCTTCGAGTCGCTGCGCACGCAGCTGCAGCAGGCCGCGACGACCTTCGCCGACGGACCCGGTGCCCTGGAGGGCATCCTGCTCGGCATGGTCGACGACGTGGACCGCGCGGTCTCCGAACCGCTGGAGATCTTCCCGGTCTGCCACCACTCCCCGGCCTCCGCGGTGGCCATGGCCCGCCGGTTGCGGGACAAGCAGCCCAAGGTGATCTACCTGGAGCTCTGCGAGGACATGGCGCCGCTGCTCACCGAGCTGCGCAACTGCCGTCTTCCCGTTGCGGTGCAGGCGTTCTCCAGCGAGGTCGACGGGTTCCCGGCCGAGTGGGCGCCGCTGTCGGTGGTCGCGCCGATCACCGAGGCGTCCGCGGAGTACCAGGCGATCGCCTACGCGCTGGACACACCGGGGGTCGAGCTGGTCCTGGTGGACCGTTCCTCGGACCACGTGTTCCAGTGGCAGCCACCGGAGACCAGACCGGCGGACGAGGACGCACTGCACGGCGACGCGGTCGGCGTGGAGATCGGTGATCTGCGGCCGCGCTTCGCCGAGCTGGAGGAGTACCTGCTGCACCACGGCAAGGTGCGGCACTGGTCGGAGTGGTGGCACCAGTACGTCGAGCTCCCGCTCGGCGACAGCGACCACGACACCTACCGCCAGGTGATGTTCCTGATCGGCAGCCTGTTCCGGCGGCTCGCCCCCGGCGATCCGCGCCGGGTACGGGTCGACGAGGACCGTGAGCGGTACATGTGGACGCGGATGCGCGAGCACCTGGCCGTCAGCGGTGCGGACCCGGCGGACTGCCTGTACGTCTGTGGCGCCTTCCACGCGGCCAGCCGGGTCGCGGAGTTCGGCGTCGACGGCAGCGACGGCTTCGTGATCAGCCCGCGCAGCGCGACGGTGTGGCAGCACGGCCTGATCCCGTCGAGCCACGCGGCGATCGAGGCGCAGTTCGGCCTCGCGGCGGGCTCGGTGTCGATCGCGGCCACCGAGTGGGCGAAGAACCTGCGGCGCACCAGGGTGACCCCGTGCCAGCTCGCCGGGCAGGCCGGTGGGAAGAAGGCCCGCAAGCCCGCGGCGCTGCCCGGTCCGGGCCCGGAACTCGCCGCGGCCGACCAGCTTTCCGGCTTCCTGCGCCGTTCGCCGGTGCTGGACCGGCTCGACGAGGCCGAGCTGCTCGGCTGGTCCGTGGAGATCGTGCGCGCGGCCCGCCGCAACGGCTATCTGGCCTCCACCGCCGACGCCATCGCGGTCTTCGAGACCTCGATCCTGCTGGCGGGCATGCGTGACCGGGCCCGGCCGACGCCGTACGACTTCCAGGACGCCGCTGTCACCTGCATCGAGAAGGACGTCGTCCCCGGACGCCGGGACGTCGGGCGCCTGGTCGAGATCATGATGGGCGGGGACCGCATCGGCCAGGTCGGCTACGACGCGCTGCCACCCCTGGCCCGCGACGTGCACGACCGCCTCGCCCCGCTCGACCTCAAGCTCCAGCAGCGCGGCGTACAGCGCGCCTTGCTCGACATCGCCTCCCGGCCGGAGCTCGAACCCTGCTCGAACCTGCTGTGGATGCTGCGCTACCTGCTGCCACGCGGCGCCGCCCGTCCGATCATGGGCGAGCGGAAGCTGGGCGAACGCCCGATCCAGGAGTCGTGGGACCTCGCCCTCGGCACCCACCAGCGGGCCCTCATCGAACTGGGCTACGAGGGCGTCAGCGTCGAACAGGTCGTGGAACAACGCCTCCGCCGCAGCGCCTACGACCCGCAGGCCACCACGGCGAGCGTCCTCGAAGCCGTCGAGGACGCCGTCCGCTACCTGCACAGCCCACGCCTGGCGGGCGACCTGGGCACCCGAGCGCTGGAGGTGCTGGCCGGCGAACGCACGGTGGACGGCGCGCCGGAGGTCCTGCGCCGGTCCCGCCGCCTGCTCGCCTACTACCGCACGAACGAACCCGTTCTACCGCAATGGATCGAGTCCTTCGTCCGCACCGGCTACGCCCACTACTGCACCCTGCTGCCGACGGCGTTCACCGACGAGGAAGCAGGCGTCGACCAGGTGGCCGCCATGCTCGGCTTCCTGTTCAGCATGGAGTCCCTGGCCCTGTCCCTGGGCTGCGACCGTACCCAGCTGGAACTCGCGGTGGCCCAGTCCCACCCGGAAGAGCCGGCGAAGGTGGCCCTGCTGTGGGCCGCCCGGGTCCACCTCGGCCGCCTGTCCCGGGCCGAACTGCGCGTCCGGTGCGACGACCTGCTGGGCAACCCGCTGTCGCTGCCGAGCTATCCGCGCTACCTGAGCGGTTTCGTGCACGCCCTCGACCCGGTGCCGAGCCTGGTGGACTTCGTGGTGGAGACGATGTCCAACGCGTTCGCTCACCTGCCGGACCCGCTGCTGCTGCCGTGGCTGCCCACCCTGATCAGCACCCTGCGTTCCCGTGGCGCGCAGTTCGTCCCGCTGCTCATCCGGGAGGCAGGCCGGCTGTTCCCCGGCCGGCTCCCCGCGCTCGACGAGTGGGTCCCGCCCTGGCTCGACCAGCCCGCACCGCTCGCGGCGCGCACGACGTCCGGAACCGGCCTCGCACTGCTGGCCGCTCATCCGGCGACCTGTGACGCGGTGGCGGACCTGCTGGGCTGCGGGGGTTCCTGGCAGGCCGCGCCGGGCGGGGCGGTGCTGCTGAGCCGTCATCCGGACACCGCGGTGGCACTGGAGGCGCTGCTGGCCACCTGATTCGGTTGTCGGAGCGCGCCACCGGAGCGTCGTCATGCTCCACTGTGGACGGGTGGGTGGGCAGGCGACCGGCGCGTCGTCAGGCACCGCTGTGGACGGGTTGGTGGGCGAGCGACCAGCGCGTCGTGAGGCACCGCTGTGGACGGGTTGGTGAGCGGACGACCGGAGCGTCGTCAGGCACCACTGTGGACGGTGGGTGAGCGGGCGACCTGTGCCCGAGTTCACGGCCGGGTTCGAGCGGGAAGGCCGGCCGTTGCGGCTGGCCTTCGTGGACGGTGTGCCTTCGCGGGTGGCTCCGCCAGCGTGGCGCGCTCGTACACGGCCATCGCCTCCTTCGCCAGCCGGCTTCGTGAGTACCGGCCCAGCACGCGGTCGCGGGCGGCGATGCCGAACTGCTCCCGTCGCGTTTCGTCGGCCAGCAACGCTTTCAGCGACTGCGCCAGCCGTCGGCCGTCCTGCGGCTGGACCAGCAGGCCGGTCACGTCCGGCAGCACGATGTCGCTCAGCGCACCGACCGCCGTGGCCACCACCGGGACACCGCAGGCCATCGCCTCAAGTGCCGCGGTGCCGTACCTTTCGACGGCCGGTGCGCACACCGCGACGTCGGCTGACCTCAACATCGCCGGCCGGTCGGTGCGCGGAACCGCGTTCGCGTCCACCAGCTCGATATGATCCACAGTGGACACGACGGCATCCAGTGCCAGAGAGCTGGTACCCGAAGCCAGTTCTCCGGCAACCGCGACGCGCATTCGTCCATCGTGGACGGCGGCCGGACCTTCCGGGTCGAAGAAATCCGAGTTCACACCGCTGGGAACCACGGACACCTGGGTGCGCCGCACGCCCACCTGCCACAGCTGCGCCGCTTCCGCGGAACTCGTCGCCGTGATCCACGCCGCCCGGCGCGCGATTAGCGCCTCGGCGTCGGAGCGCTGTTCCACCTCGGTCTCGCCGAACCCGTGATAGGAGTGCACCACCGGAATCCGAAAGCGATGCGCGCCGATTACCGATACCAGCCCGGACGTCCAGTGATGCGAGTGCACCACGTCCGGAGGTCGCGTCTGCCACTGCTCGGCGAGAAACTCGGCGAAATCACCGAGATGGCCTACGACCTCGTTCTCCGCGAGTGCGCGCGCCGGTCCGGCGGGAACACGCACGATGTCGTAACCGTCGTCGGAGCAGAGAGCTGTCGGTGACGTGGAATCGTCACGCCGGGTGTAGACGACCAGCTCATGTCCCGAAGCGCTCAATCCCGCGCACAGCTCCGCGACGTGCGCGGCCTGCGCCGCGCTTTCAGGGTGTGGGCCTGCCTGTACTGACACCATCGCTATTCGCATTCGCCCGGCCGCATCCTCGGTCTCCAGCGCGACTCCGAGCTGCCGGCTCAACTCGACCAAACTCCGGTGGAATAGAGCGACCGTATTGCTTCTCGGCGCCGGCGACAAGGGTGCGCACTCCTGCGCTGTGCACCCGTGCGCTGGTCCAGAGCCAGGTGACGGGCGCGTGCCACCGCTTCGGAGGTTCGCTCGATGCGAGACGAAGCGCTGTTCAAGCGTGGTAGCGAGCCCGCCGGGGCAAGGGCCCTGCTGATCACTGGGCCGAGACTCGGGCGCCGGGCGGGCGGGCATTCACCCCATAGCAGGATGCGGACGTGGAATACGCGGATTCTGCCCTGCTCATCCGATGAGATTGTTCTAAACATCAATATTGGAGCATCACCCGATGGTGTGATGCGCGGCTGCGGTGTTCACACCATCGCGTGATTGCTAATTTGGTCTTCTCCGATTGTTTGGATACGGTCCTGTCGGACTTCCGGCTGGCATGTTGCCGAAGCAAACCTTTTGTTGACAGGTCAAACAAGGAGATTTCTGTGCTGAAGAAGGCAGGGGCGGCCGTCGCTATCGCGGGCGCATTCCTCGGTTTTGGTTCCACCGCGCTGGCCGATTCCCCTGAGCTGGACATCACGGACCAGGTCGGCGTTGCCGACCTGAACGACTCCGAGGTCGTCAGCGATCTGAACGCCTGCTTCATCGACGTCAACGTCATCGCGGTGCCGGTGCTGTCGGACAACGACAGCGGCCTGTGCGCCAACCCCGACGACAAGTGACGTAAGGCGGCGCACGCTGCGGCGGCGCGCCGTTCTTTCGTGGGGAGCGGAGTTCGGCACAGGGTGCCGGCTCCGTTCCTCTCTTTGTTGCACGTGCAGATCAACGACTGGCTCTTAGGAGAAATCGTCATGCTGAAGAAGGCATTTGCCGTGGCCGCTCTTGGCGCGGGTTTTCTGATGATGGGCACGCCCGCTTTCGCGACTCAGGGCGGCGCGATGGATGACATGATGGATCTCGCCACGAAGTACGAGCACGACCACCAGGTCGGCCTCGTGAACATGGAAGACTCCGAGCTGCTCAGCGACATCAACGTCTGCCACGTGGACGTGAACGTCATCGCGGTGCCGCTCTTCTCCAACAACGACAGCGGACCGTGCACGAACCCCGATCTCGACATCGAGCACCACCACCACCACCACGGGGACGACTCGGACCGCTGACTCGCGGCACATCACGTGAAGTCGGCGACGAACTGGCTCCTACCGGTTGATCACTTCGGGGGCCGGTACGCCTGACGCGGCCCGCACGTGGTGTTGATGGTCTGGACAACCTGTATCTCGCGAAGCGCCCGGCTGCCACTGGCAGCAGGGCGCTTCGTGCGTATCCGATTGTTGTTGCGCCACAAGGGTTTCCGGGTAATGCCGGGATCACCCGTTCTAGCGGTTTAGGCCCGTTTTTTTCTGATCTGTGATCTCGCCTCATCACCATTGTGCGCATGACCAGGACACCGATCTTCGACGAGCTCTACGCCAAGTACGTGGACACACCCGCGAGAGGTGCGCAAGTTCCGCAGTGGCCAGGTGAAACCGACGACGTGCTGCCCGCCTGCGGCAGCGCCGTGACCGGTTCGCTCGATCCGGCCGGTCCGCCGAGCCATCGACGTCCGATGTAGCGGGCCGGGATGAAGCTCCAGCGGATCAGCCTGTTGTGTACGGCGCTCACGGTGACGGCCGCCGCCACGACGCCGGTGGCCGGTGCGGAAGGCCCGCCGCTGGCCGAGCGTCTGCGCGAAGCGGTCGTGGCGCAGAACTTCAGGGACGTCATCGACCTGACCCCGCCGAAGCCTGGCACGCGCCCGGCGAGGCAGGAGGAGTACGACGCTCCGCCTGCCGAGCTGATGAGCCGGGCCCGGACGCGTCCCGGCGGCACACCGTTGCACCAGACCCCGAACCTGGACGTGGCGGTCATCGAACTCGACGCCGCCGGACGGCCGGCGGCGGTGGCGAACGTGTTGCTCAGCCCGCAGCACCCGCACGGCGTGGTTGTGCCGGTCCAGCCCCAGGCGTTGTCCACCGACCAGGTCCGCTATCGCTGGTGGGATGACGCTGAGTGGGACACCAACGGCGGCGTGGGCACGCGGGACGTGTTGCCGGGCAGAGACCACGCGCCGATCGACTTCGCCTCGCCGTACCCGGCGTCGGTGCTCAAGCTGCTGGTGGGCTTCGGTGTGCTGCGGCTGGTGGATCTGGGCAGGATCGATCTCGACGCCGATTACGTCTTCGAACCCAGCCCGGCGCGTGAGGCGTGCGGCGGACCGTCGGTGAAGAGGGTCCGGCAGCACTTCGACGAGATGATCACGAAGTCGCAGAACGAGTCCACCTGCGCGTTGGTGAAGCTGCTCCACGACCTGAACGCGTGGGACCAGGTCAACCGGACGTTCGCGGACCTGGGCATGCCGACGCTGATGGTCACCGGGACGATTCCCGGCAACGGGGGCGGCTGGGGAGGCGCGAACATGAGCGGTCTCGACACCGCCAAGCTCCTGCTGCTGATCAACGGCGGGGCGGACGTGCTGTGGACGACGAACGAGGGCAAGCCGGTCACCGCCAACGAGCTTTCGCCGTCGTCACGGAAGTTCTTCCTGGACACGCTGGCGGCCCAGGGCCACAACGAGATGCTGTCCACAGCGAACTGGTGCGGGCGCGACTACCCGGTGCAGGGCATCCCGCAGCAGGTGCCATCACGCTGGATCGAGCCGGACGGCACCGTGACGGTCGGCGACGCGGTCTACGACCGTGACGTGCGTCCGTGCAACGAGGCCGCCGAGGTGACGTTCGCGCACAAGACCGGCTGGACCGCCACCGCCGGGTCCGACGCGGGCATCGTGAAGTCGTTGCCCGGCAAGGACAAGCGTGAGTACATCGTCGTCGTGTTCGGCAACCTGGGGATGGACTACGCCGACGCCGCCCGGCCGGCCGACCCGCCCGGCGTCTTTCCCGTCCTCTACACGCAGAAGTACGCGCAGCTCGGCAAGGCGATCGATGCCATCCTGAAGACTTCGTGACCAAATAGGTCTAGCCGTGAGCGTGGCGATCCAGGATTGAGGCTCGGTCGCGTGGGCATCCGTAGGTGGATGTCGCACCTGAGACTCAGGTGCCGGGGAAGGACGACATGGGCACCGATGACAAGTTCGACGCCAAGGCCGACCAGCTCAAGGGCAAGGTCAAGGAAGGTGTCGGCGACGCGACCGACGACCAGGGTCTGCAGGCCGAGGGCCAGACCGACCAGTCGAAGGGCCACCTCAAGGAGGCGGCCGAGAAGGTCAAGGACGTCTTCAAGAAGTGACCCGCGGACCCGGGAAGGGTACGTGCGTTCGCGGATGCACCCTTCCCGGGCTCGGTTAGGGTCGCGCCGTGGATCGAATCGCGGGATCGTTGTACGGGCTGGCTTTCGGGGACGCGCTCGGCCGGCCGACGGAGTTCCTGACCGTTGCGGAGATCGACCGGAGGTTCGGTCCTGCCGGGCCGGATGACCTGGTGGGTGATCCCGCACTGGTCACCGACGACACGCAGATGGCGCTCGCGGTCGCGTGGGCGCTGCACGGTGTCGACCGGTACACCGCTGACGTGCTGGAGCCGCGGTTGCGGGAGCGGTTCGTGGCCTGGGCGCACAGTCCGGAGAACAACCGTGCGCCTGGGATGACGTGTCTGCGCGCGTGTGGCGGCCTGGCGGAGGGCGCGCCGTGGGTGGAGGCGACCGTCGCCGGATCCAAGGGATGTGGCGCGAACATGCGCGTGACCCCGGTCGGTCTGGTGCCCGGACTCGACCTCGACGTGCTCGCCGGGGTGTCGCAGCTACAGGCCGCGATGACCCACGGCCATCCCACGGCACTGGCCGCGTCCGAGCTCACCGCCTACGCCACGCGGCTGCTGGTCGACGGCGCCGACCTGGCCGACGTGCCCGCCGCGCTGCTGGCCCGATGTGCAGAACGGCGCTCCGTCTACCTGGAGGAGTGGCTGGGATCACTGTGGCAGCTGCCGGGCGCGACCACACCCGCCGACTTCATCGCCCGCGGCTGGGACGAGTGCGTCGTGGTGCTCGAGCGGCTGGTGGCTGCTCTTGCCCGGCCTGACGACGGCCTGGACGTGTGCCTCACCACCGGCGAGGGCTGGATCGCCGAGGAGGCGCTGGCGAGCGGTCTGCACTGCGCGATCCGGCACGCCGGCGACCCGGTGCGATGCCTGGTCCGGGGCGCCCGGACCAGCGGCGACTCCGATTCGATCGCCGCGCTGGCCGGAGCGTTCGTAGGCGCCGCCCACGGTCTGGCCGCCTGGCCGGCGGACTGGGTCGCGCGCATCGAGTACGCGGACCAGCTGAGCGCGCTCACTTCCGGCACGCACAACCTGATCTGAGGCGTTGCGGGTCGTCCAGGCACGACAAAGCCCGGCCGGATAGATCATCCGGCCGGGCTTCAGCAGTCCTGCGTGCCGCTAACGGCAGTGGGGACTAGGCGGGGACGATGTTCTCCGCCTGCGGGCCCTTCTGGCCCTGCGTGATGTCGAAGGAGACCTTCTGGCCCTCCTGGAGCTCACGGAAGCCCTGAGCGGCGATGTTCGAGTAGTGGGCGAAGACGTCAGCGCCGCCACCGTCCTGCTCGATGAAGCCGAAGCCCTTTTCAGCGTTGAACCACTTGACGGTTCCGGTGGCCATGGTGCACTCCAAGCATGAATTTGGCGCCCGCACTGTGCGGGGCCGGGTGATCCGTCATGGCCGGAGACGCTGAACAGCAAAACGCCCGTGACCTGCGATCACGGGCGAACGGTACTTCGGAACCATGACAGATGTGAATACCGTACACCGGCGGGCCCCAACATCCAGCATCGGAGTGCCCAAATCTCCCGGATCGTGTCGAAGATCGCCTCACAGAGTGACGGCGGACGACCACGGCACGGCGTTCACCGTGGTGTGCCGGGGCGGGGTGTAACGATCGTTTGGGTACCTGGCGACAGTCGGGGCATGGTGCTCAGGCTGAACGTCGCCTCCACGTGTGTCGGCACCCCGGCGCTGGGGCCGGGATGGCGGTCGGTCGTGTGGGTGCAGGGGTGTCCGTTCCGCTGCCGGGGATGTGTCGCCCCCGAATGGATTCCCGACGTGCCCGCGCGGCTGGCAGGGGTCGGCGAGCTGGCCGGCGAGCTGCTGGCCGACGAGCGGGTGGACGGCCTCACGTTCAGCGGTGGGGAACCCATGGCTCAGGCTGAGGGACTCGCCGCTCTCGCTCGGGCCGCGAGGGAGGTGCGCGACGTGTCGGTCGTCTGCTTCACCGGGTTCACGTTGCCGCGGCTGAAGGAAAGCGGACTGCCCGGTGTGGCCGAGCTGCTGTCCGAGGTGGACGTCCTGATCGACGGTCAGTACGTGCGGGAACGCGACGACGGCCTCGGGTTGCGCGGAAGCACGAACCAGGTGGTGCATCACCTCACCGGACGGCTCGCCGACGTCGGCTACGACTTCGAAGGCCGCCCGCGGACGGCGGAGGTCCGGGTGGGGGAGCGGGAGGTGGCGCTCGTCGGGGTGCCTACGGCTGATCTGCTGAAGCGTCTCGCTCCTGTGCTGGGTGGGCCTGGTAGGTCACGAAGAGAGAGATGACCCGGCGGGCACTGATGATCACTCCACTGGTGTCCGTCAGCGTCGTGGGGGCGGCCGTGTTGCCGGCCCGGAAGCGAATCGGGGCGGCCAGGACCAGGTCCCGGTCACCGGTCTCGTCGATCGAGGTGTTGAAGGACGCGAGGAGTCCGGAGATGAACGAGCCGTCCTCCATCGCACAGCCGACGTGGATGCGCCGGCCTGGCTTCTCCTCGAACATCAGCCACCAGGCGGAGGACGCCGACTCGTGCGGGGCGACGTGGCGGGTGCGGATCGAGCCGATCACCGCGGCCAGGGCGGTCGCGAGCCCGAGCAGGCCGATCGTCCACCAGGTGACCGCCAGGTACGACTCCTTCAGATATGCCGCGGGCTCGCGGACGAGCCTGCCCACGTCCGGGGTGATCGACGGCCAGATGGCGCGCACCGAGCCGAAGAGCATCAGCACGACCACGTTCAACGCCAGGCTCACGCACACCAGCCGCGCGGTTTCCCGGACCGGTGACGCCTGGAGTTGTGGCGCGACGCGTTGGCGGGCCAATGCGAACATCAGGCCAGGTGTCATGCACACCGCGAATACGAGAAGGCCCAGCAACGTCGACGGCACGCGGTAACCATGCCATACTTCGCCTCCGCCGAACACGAGGTCATCACCATGGCTGATTCAGCACGGGCTCCGGACGCCGGGTCCGGCAAGAAAGCACGAGCGCGTCGCGTGCGCGGTCAGAAGCGGACGCAGAGTGATTTCCCGGTGCTCGACGCGGACGCCGATCCTCCCGCGTTCCCTCCAGGCTCCGAAACCGAGGTCGGAAAGTGATCTGAGGTGCTATGGGTGATGAGCTCTCGGCTGCCGAGGTAGACCAGCTCGCGCGGTTGTACGCATCCGAGGAGCCGGCACGGGCGGTTCTCGAAGAATGCGGCATGCCACGCGAGGTGGTATTCGGCATCCCGCATTCAGGCGATGCCAGGGCGTTCTGGGCGACGGCCGCGGCACGGCTCGCCGACGGCGTGATGATCGCCGGGCGGCGCCGGCTGCTCGAGGTCGTGCGCAGGCGATATCCGGGGAGCCCGCTCTTCGGCGAGCGGCGGCAGGAGACGGGCAGGACCTTTCGCGCCGACCGCGACATGGTCGTGATCGAGCGGGCCGAAGGTCCCGTCACGGTGTACGCCCAGCCGTCCGGCGCGGAGCGCGAGCGTGCCGAAAAGCCTGCTACCAGCATCTTCTTTCTCGGTGCCAGCCCTTTCGACATCGACCTCGACCGGCTGCGCGCGGATCGCGAGTTCCGTGCGGTGCAACGAGCCGAACGACCGGGTGTGCTGCGCGTCGTCAGCAGGATCGCCGCGACCATCGCCGATCTGGCCGACGTGCTGGAGGAGAAGCCGGACGTGCTGCACCTCTGCTGCCACGCCGTGGACGGCCTGCTGCAGTTCGAGGACCCGGACGGCGATCCGCACCCGATTCCGGCGGCCGCACTGGCGCAACGGCTGCGCGCATATCGCGACCATGCCGATTTCACTCTTTCGGGCCTTGTCATTTCCGCGTGCCGCAGCGCCGAGTTCGCCGGCCTGTTCGACGGCCTCGCGAAAACCGTCGTCGCGTGGAATAACGACCTCGACGACGACTGCGCGATCGCGTTCTCCGCGGCGATGTACAGGCACCTGAGTCAAAGCTCGGTACGTTCACTCGGTGCGGCCGCCAGAGTGGCCGTGGAAGAGGTCGGCACCACTGACGGGGAATGCCGGAACCTTCCCGAACAGCTCTACGTGCGATCGATGTAACGAATCTCTGCTCTTCGGTGACAAGACGGGTGCTTGTTCCGTGGTGTGCGTCTAGGGGTGGCTCGGTGAGCGGTAGAAAGCGTATTTACGTCGATGAAGGTGAATGGAATCGCCTGCGCCAGGAAGCCGGCAAGCTCGCGGAGCTCAAGCGCGACATGCCGAAGATCGTGGATCGGATCCGCGCTCGGACGCAGGCCGACATCGAGACCTCGATGCGGGAGGTCGACCAGCGGCACGCCCGGTTCGAACAGGCGATGGGCGAGCTGAGTGAGCACACCCGCGAGGTCGAGCGCGAGACCGCCCGCCGGATGCGGGAGAACAGCGACAGGGTGCACCGCGAGATGGCCGCGCAGGGTGAGCAGCTGCGTGCCGAGACGTCCGAGGCGTTGCGGCAGCAGCAGGAGAACCTGACCAGGGCGATCGACAGGGAACGGCGGGAACGCGAGCGTAAGCACGCGGAGATCGGCGCGAAGGTCGAGGTGATGCGTGCCCACCACGACCGCGCGGAACGGATCGCGCGTGAGTACGTCTCCGACGCGAAGGTCCTGCGCGACCAGGTGGCCCAGTACCCGCACGAGCGGTATCTGCCGGACAGGTTCACTTCGCTGGAGGCCAGGCTCACCACGCTCCTGTCCAACGTGGACAGCGGTCTGGGTGCTCACAGCCTGAGCGCCGCGCAGGAGCTCTGCCTGTCCTTCAGCGAGCTGCGCCTCGACCTCGACCGGCTCGACCAGGAGTGGCGGACGTGCCGGATCGCGGCCGAACGGGACCTGGTCCGCCTGCGCGAGCTGCTGGCCCAGAACGAGAAGATCGAGCTGAGGGGACGACTCGCGACGACCGATCTGCCCGACGTCGACCACTGGTCGCGCGGCGCGTTGTCGAGGCTCGCCACCGAGGTCGACTCGCTGCTCGCCCAGGTCCGCGACGACGCGCAACCGATGACGACCGAGGCGCTCCTCGTCGTCGTCGACACCGTGCCCGAGTACGAGCAGCGGCTGGAAACCGTGGTGACGCAGGCGGTCACGGCGATGCAGGCGGCTCAGCTACGCACCAACCTCGCCGAGCTGATCGCCGGCGCTCTCGACCACCACCACCACTACCAGGTCACCACGGCGGGGTTCGCGAGCGAGGACCAGCGGGAGACCTTCCTCGCCAAGTCCGTGCACCACGTGAGCGGCAGCGAGATCGTGATCGAGGTCGAGCCGGGCGAACGCGCCGACGCACCGCCACTGGTGCGGCTGCACAACTTCGACGCGGACGGCGCCTCCGAGGCGGAACGCGCCGCGCGGACGAAGTCGATCCACCGCAACGTCCTGGAGCACAGCGGCATCGACCTGCGCGCCACGGAGGAGTTCGCGGAGCCCGACGACCGCAAGCGCGACATCGAACCGCTGCTCGCCGCCGGAGCGGAACTACCCCGCGGCACCGTCCGGCCGACGCCGGGCCAGACCGGCGGACGCGCCTGACCGGAGAACCGGATGACCATCGATTCCTCTGGCGCCGTGCCGGCGCGGCTCACCGGTGCGCGCGGACCACGGCCCGGTGAGCCGCTGTGGATCCTGCACGGTCCCGGTGTGGACGACAGGTTCGTCGGCGCGGACATGCACGTCCGGTCGGCGGAGGAGATGCTGTGGGAGGTGCTGCACGCCGCCGGTTACGAGCGGATCGTGTTCAGCGGCTACCGCGACGCGGTCTACTTCCGCGACGACGCCTCACGCGACCTGACGCGGGCACCGGAACAGGACTCGGCGCGGCAGCCCAGGCGCCGCAACGCCATGCGGCACTTCCGCGGCCCGTTCGGCGACACGATGCTGTTGTCCGAACCTCCCGCGCGGCCACGCCGCCCGTCCGCCTCCACCGACACCGAACGCGTGCGGATGCTCGACGGGATCATGGTCGACGCGGCGATCTCGAGTGCCGTGGTGGTCCCGAACGCGGAGACGTGGCTGGAGAACATCCAGCCGGACATGCGCCGCCCGTTCGCGGAGATGATCGGACGCTGGAGCGCCGGTGTGGTCGGCGGCGGCAACGTGTGCGTGCTGCTCTTCAGCCAGCCCGACTTCGGCGCGATCGTCGAGTTCGTGCGCGGCCAGCGATATCTGCCGCAGCTCACCGACAAGCTGGCCGCGCTCGAGGCGAGGCGGTCGGGACGGGTGGCGGGACATCTCGGGTTTCCGGACGAGGCCGAACTGGCCGGGCTCCTGCACGGCATCCGGCTGAGACACGGTCTCCGCCTCTCCGACTGGAACGCTCTGCCGCACCTGTTGCGCGTGATGGCCGCACAGGAGATCCCGGTCAAGGTGTGGGAACGGGTGCTGCGCCGGATCGCCGGCCGTTCCGCGCTGTCCGTCGACGTGCTGCGGGAGCACGGAGTCGCGGAGGTCGCGGTCGCCGACGCCCGTGACGTGTGGCGCAAGCTCGACGAGATGGTGGGGATGACCTCGGTGAAGGAGTTCCTGGCACGGCACAGGTACGTGCTGGAGGCGAGCATCGCGCTGCGGGCTCGAGGTGTGGACACCGACGCCGAACCCGCCGCGCTGCACCTGACGTTCACCGGAAACCCCGGCACCGGCAAGACCGTGGTGGCGCGCATGGTCGGCGAGCTGTACCGGGACCTGGGACTGTTGCGGCGGGGGCACGTGGTCGAGGCGAAGGTCGAGGACCTGGTGTCGTCGATCCCGGGCGGCACCGCGCGGCAGACGTCCGCACGGGTGCGCGAGGCGCTCGACGGAGTGCTGTTCATCGACGAGGCGTATCGGCTCAGTGAGGACCCGCACGGTCTCGGCATCCAGGCGATCGACGTGCTGCTGACCGAGATGGAGAACCACCGCGACAGGCTGGTCGTGATCATCGCGGGCTACGCCGGCCGCATCGACGACTTCCTCGCCACCAACCAGGGCCTCTCGGGCAGGTTCCCGCGCGGCAACCGCCTGGTGTTTCCCGACTACACCCCGGAGGAGCTGCACGAGATCCTGCTCGGCCGGCTCCGCGGGCAGGGCATCGAGTGCGCCGACGATCTCGTCACGGCGCTGCGCACGGTCACCAACGCCTTGTACCGCACCAAGTCCGCCGACTTCGCGAACGCGCGGACCATGCGCGAGCTCGCCGCGGAGATCCGGAGGGAGTGGGCGGGTCGCACCAGGCTGACCCGCGACGGCGAGATCATGCCGGCGACCGCGGAGGACGTGCCGGCGCACTACCGCTCGTACCTCGCCGAGCAGCAACCGCTGGACGAGGTCCTGGCCGAGCTCGACCAGCTCACCGGGCTGAAGACGGTCAAGGACACCGTGCGTGAGCTGGCCGCCGTGCTGGAGCTGCGCAAGCTGCAGGAACACGAGCCCGGTGGCGTCGCGGCACCGCACATGCTGTTCCTCGGCTCGCCGGGCACCGGCAAGACGACGGTGGCGGGCCTGCTCGGCAAGGCCTTCGCCTCGCTGGGGTTGCTCTACCGCGGTCATGTGGTGACGACGACGCGCGGGGACCTGGTGGGGGAGTACGTCGGCCAGACCGCGCCGAAGACGAGGGCGAAGGTGCTGGAGGCGCTGGACGGCGTACTGCTCATCGACGAGGCGTACGAGCTCGCGGGAGAGGGCAACGACTTCGGGTCGGAGGCGGTCGCCGAGCTGATCACGTTGATGGAGCAGTACCGGGGCAGGCTCGTGGTGATCGCCGCGGGCTATCCGGACCGCATGGACGACTTCGTCCGCAGCAACAGCGGCGTGCTGTCCAGGGCGGAACGGCTCTACTTCGCCGACTACGAGCTCCCGGAGCTCCGTTCGATCTTCATCGCCATGGTCGAGGAGATGGGGTACGAGTACGAACCGGCCGTGCCCGCGCGGGCGGTGCGCTGGCTGGAACACGACCGGGCGCTGATGGCCCGCCAGGGCAGGGAGTTCGCGAACGCCCGCACCGTGCGCAACCTGGTCGCGACGGTGGAACGCAGGCTCGCCGTGCGGGTGCTCAAGCTGCCGGTGCAGGAGCGCCGTGCGAAGGCCCGTCTCGTCATCGGCGCCGACGTCCCGGATCCGGAGGCGTCGTGAGCACCGCTCTCACCGAGGTGGCCTGCCCGGTGTGCACGCACGTCGTGCCACCCGACCCGTCCTGCGGCCGTTGCGGCTGGGTCCTGTTCGGCGGTCCGTGGGTCGACATCGCCGCGGACGACCGGCGGCTCGAGTTCCACGCCGAGCTGACCGCGGCCCGGCGGAGGTTCGACCTGACGGCCGCGGTGCTGGCGGCCGGCGGGGACCAGGAGCTGTTGGCGCGCCTCCTGAAACTCCTCAGGGGCGGCGCGCCGAAGGAGGCCGAACTGGCCGATGCACGGCGGACCTCGGCGCGGCACCGCACCGAACCGCTGGCGGTGGCGGGCGCCGCGGCGTTGTCCCGGCTGGCACGCCACGGCGCACTGGCGGTGGTGGACGTTCGTCTCGACGGCGTCGCGGTGGCCCGCATCGATGTCGGCGAACGGCACGTTCCGGGCTTGACCGGACCCGTGCGGCTGCACCCGTGGCGCGAGCTGATGCCCACGTTGCCGCAGGACGCGGACGAGCTGGCAATCGTGCTCGCCGGAGGTGCCGGTCTCGGGCAGGCCACGCGGCACACCGGCCTGGCCGACCTCGGACTGGACGGTGACGTCCTGGTGCTGAACCGGCTTCCGGGTCTGCCGGTACCGGACGCCCTCGTCTCGCGGTACACCGACGTGTGGCTGGTGGCCCGCACCGAACCGGCGCTCGACGACCGCGTCATCGCCTCGTGGGTGGCGCGTGCCCCGTTGCACCACGACCTGAGCCTCGTGCTGGTCGACGTGGACCCTCAGGGCGTCACGCACCCGATGACCAGGACTCTGTTCACCGCGGGCACCACGGCGCGTGAGCTCCCGGTGGCGCGGCTGACCGTGGACGCCCCGGCGGGAGGCCGTGAGCCGCTCGTGCTGGCGGTGGTGAGCGGGCCCGCCGGCACCCCGCCACGCCAGTGCGCGCCGATCTCCGTGGTGCGCTGCGAACTGCGCCCCTCCCAGCGGCACGAGCTGGAGTTCCGGCTGGACGGCCCGGGGGAGGTGACGCTGGTGCGGCCGGGAGGTAGCGCCGACGACGCCACGGCGAACCGGTGGCCCGAGCTGCTCGACGACATGCCACCGCGCTACCAGAGCGACGCCGACGCACTCGACTTCGCGATCGCGGTCGAACTGGGCGGTGCGGCGGAAGCGGTGGCGCCCAGGCGAAAGCTGGTCGTGGACGTGCTGGCGCACCTCTCCGCGCACCACCCCGATCCCGCGGCCGTGAGAGCCGCCGTCATCGGTTACGACGACCACCTCCGCGCGCGGAACGTGCTGCACACGACGTCCGGTTTCGTGTCGCTGGAGGACGCGGAGGACTTCGCGGCCGCCCTCCTGCCCAGCCCGGCGATCGAACCGAGAGGTGCTCCCGTCGAGGACGCGCTGGCCGTCGCACGCGGGCTTCCGTGGCGCTCGCTGCCCGTCGCGCGCAGGCTCGTCCTGGTCGGTGGCAGGCCACCTCATCCGGCCGCGGACGCCGCCATCAGCAGGTGCCCGAACCAGCACGACTGGCAGTTCCTGTTGCGGCAGCTGGAATCCGATCGCGTCGTGCACGCGGCGATCTGGGACCGGCCGGACTGGACCGAGCGCGGCAACCCGGAGGCACGGCGCGCCACCCAGGCCTGGCACGCGCTCGCCAGTCCGCAGAGACCGATGCTGCTCCACCACGTCGACGCCGCGTTCGTCGTCAAGGAGGCCAAGGCCGTCCGTGACGCCGGACCGCAGGCGTCCCTTCTCTTCCCCCTGGCGATCAAGAACTGAGGAGATCCATGACCATGCCGCAGAACAGCCGACCGGCGCCGCCGACTCAGTTGCGGATCGGGCTGTGGGGGCCGCCCGGCAGTGGCAAGACGACCTACCTGGCCGCGCTCAACGTCGCGACGACGCGCCGCCCTGACGGTGTCGGCAGCTGGATCATGAGTGGCCTGGACGACGTCTCCACGAGCTTCCTGGACCGCTCGACGCACCAGCTGACCACTCAGCGCACGTTTCCGGTGGCGACCCAGCAGGAGACGAACATGCTCTTCCGGTTCACCGGTGAGCGAGAGGTGGTGCGCCGCAGCAAGATCGGCCGCAGACTCGTCGAGATGGAGCCGATCGCGTTCGAGCTCGACGTGCTCGACGTACCCGGTGCCATGTACGACAACCCCAGCCGGGAACAGGGCCAGGAACAGCACGTCAACGTACCTGGGCCAGGCGGCCCCCCGGTCGCGGACAGGCAGCACGCGCCTCCGCTCTCGTTGATGGAGCAGGAGAACCGCCTGATCGACCACCTGCAGATGTGCCACGGCATCGTCTACCTGTTCGACCCGGAGCGCGACTCACTGGAGCAGGACGCGTTCCGCTACTTCCACCCGGTGCTGAACCGGCTCACCGAGAGGATGATGTCGCAGTCGCACATCAGCCGTGCGAAGCTGCCGCATCACGTGGCGGTGTGCGTGACGAAGTTCGACCAGCCGAACATCCATCGGCACGCCCAGGTCAAGGGCTACACGGTGTCGGACGAGCAACCACCGTTCCTGCCGCGCGTACCCAACGAGGGAGCGGCCGACTTCTTCAAGCTGCTGTGCTCGGACCCGCAGAGCAACAGCGACCTCGTGGAGAAGGGGCTGCGGCAGCACTTCAACACCCTGAACTACTTCATCACGTCGTCCATCGGCTTCTACGTGCCCGGCAACAGGTTCCGGCTGCACGACTCGATGAACGTGGAACGTGTCGGTCCGGGCCACGAGGGGGTCCGGATCAAGGGCAGGATCTACCCCATCAACGTGCTGGAGCCGCTGCTGTGGCTGTACGAGAGCATCCTCCCGGCCCGGCCATGAGCACTGTCGAGGCCGGCTGGGCACTGATCGGCAAAACCCCTGGTAGCTATGAAGACTACGCCGTGCTCGCCGCGAGCCGCGATCCGTTCACCCCGCGCACCATTCGTCAGTTCGTGGTGGAGCGCGGACCGGGCAACCCGCCGTCGGTCCAGGAGACCGGGCCTGGAGCCATGCCCTGGGCCTGGTTCTTCGCGCTGGGAGTGGACGACGTCTCCTACGTGTGCCTGTCGATCAGCGAGTGGTCGAACGATCTGGACGCGACCAACAGGCCGATCGTGTCCACGCGGTTCTTCTGCCTGCGCACCGACGACCTGCTTGCCTCGAGACTGTCCTATTCGGACTTCTACCGGGCCGCGCTGCGGGTTCCGCTGCACGCCGGGCTCCCGGATGCTCCCGTCCGGCTGGTGGTGGAACCCGCCTCGCCACAGCCGCCCGTCCTCAGCGACGGCCACGCCATCGCCGCCGCGGGGGCCGTTTTCGACCGGCAGGTCGGGTTGATCGGCGGGCCTCTCTCGCTCGATGCCCGGATCGCCGTGCTGGACGAGGTGATGGCGTTCCTGCCGGCCGGGGCGAAGGCATGGCTGACCGCCGGAGGATGGACGGACTTCGCCACGAGTTACCCGTTGCGACTCGGGTTCGCCGCTCAGGCGCGCGATCCCTCGCTGGGCGTCGACCTGCGAGGCACAGCACCACAGGTCCAAGGCGCTTACGCTTCGGCACTGCGAGAACTCGTGGCGAGTCATGGTGCGGATGCCGTCCGCGCGCACCTGGCCACGTTGACCCAGAGCCGGGAGTGGGGCGCGGCCGAGGCAGTCGTCGCGCTGCGGGACCTGGACCAGGAGCATGCGCTGCTCAAGGCCGCGTTCGACGGAACGCTGAGGCCCGTGATGCTGCGCAGGCTCGGCGCGGCCCGGTTCCGCAGGATGAGCGAGTCCGATCGGGAGACGGTGCTCGCGACGTACCTCGAGTTCGCGGCGGCGGACGACCTGAGGCTCGACCGCGCCGTCCTGGCGGAGAACTGGCGGCCGCGGCTCGGCAAGGGGTTCGAGGACCTCGTCCGCCAGCGGCTGCACCGTGGCACCTGGTCGGCGGGGCACCTTCTCGGTGCCGCCGAGTTCGCCGCCGAGGTGGATGCGCGGGAGAGCTTCGCGAACGTACTGCGCTGGTGGGCGGGCGAACGCAGGTCAGCCTCGCTCGGCGCACTCGTGACGGCACTGGCCAGGGACGCGGGCTGGAGCGCGTCGCTGGCCCCGGTGATCGCACACTCGGACCAGCTCGCCGTCGCGGTGATGAGGGCGGCGCTGCCGGACGGCGCGGGTGTGAGCAACGCCCTGCTGGCCCTTCTCCACGCCGACTACCCGAACAGCAGCTGGGAGCGTTACGGCAGACCGTACCTGCACCCGCGACACATCGAGGAACAGCACCTCGGCGCCCTCAACGAGATCGATCCCGATGCCGTCGCCGACGTGATGCGCAACGCCCGGCTCGGTGCGGAGCCGGGGTGGTGGTCGCAGCTGCTGGGGTGGTTCCTGGACCTGGTCCGCAGGTGCAGGGTCATCTCCCAGTCGTGGATCGAGCTGCTGCGCAACGGACTCGAGCCGATGGAGCCCTCGGAACGGGCGAGGGTCGACGTCGCGCTGTGCCTGCGAGGACAGGCGCCGGGGCAGGACCTCGGCCGCGCCGGGGCCACCTACTGGACGGGCCTGGTCGAGGCGGCGCGTGCCTCGTTCGCCGACGACCAGCAGCGGCGGCAGTGCGGTGACGCGCTGGCCGTGTGGCTGGGCCACGCCTGGGGGAACGAGTCAGGTCGCTTCTTCGAGATCATGGCCGCGTTGTGGCAGCTCTCGGACGCCCTCGGCGGCCAGGAGGTGCTGACACCCGCGCTGATGAGGTCGATCGCGGAGCAGGTCCGCAGAGCGCCGCAGCGGCTGGAGGACGTTCGCCTGAACGCGTGGCTGCCCCGGTTCGAGGTCGATCCCGAGCTGCACAGCCTGGTGCTGATGGCCCAGCTGCGCGGACTGCAGCAGGATCGGGCGGCGGCGTACGTCGCGGTCCTGGTGGCGAAGATCCTCCACGGGAAGATCGTGTCCGCCAACGACGTCGTGGAAGTGCTGAGCCACCGGTGGAGCACCAGTCCCCACGGCTGGGCGGAGTTCCTCAGCGTGCTCAACATCCGGCTCGCCGGGATGGGTGACGACCGCGGGCCGGAGCTCTGCACGAAGTTCGTTCACGCGCTGATGCGGGGCGACTTCGGCGAGCAGACGCGGCGCGAGGTGACCCAGTTCCTGCCGCGTTTCATGATGCAGCAGGGGTATCTCACCGTGGAGATCTGCCGCGAGGCCTTCCGGGTGCAGCAGGTGGCGGGCAGCGGTGACGAGCTGAGCAAACTCCTCGAGCAGCTGGTGCGGCGGATCAGGGAGATCATGCCCAAGGGGTGGCTCGGCAGGATGTTCCGGTCGGGCGATGGTCACCGTGACCACCGTTGAGCTCGGGATCGACATCGGTTCGGTGCGCACGAAGGTGGCGTGCCGCGACCAGGTCTGGCACGGACCGTCGAGCGCCGACGCCGCCGGCGTCCTGCCGGAGGTGGCCAGGCGTGAGTTCGGAACCGAACCGGGTGCGGCCGCTGTGGTCGTGGCGGTGCCGGACAGGTGGACCACGGCCGGCGTGGACGGCATGTGGACAGGCGCGGTCGAACGCACGGCGGAGGGCGCCGAGCTGGCTCGCGTGCTCACCGAACGTGCCGGGTTCGCCTCGGTTCGTCTCGTGCCGGCATCGCAGTGCGTCGTCGCGGCGCACGGCGGCACGTCAGGTTGCGTGCTGGTGTGCGACGTCGGCGGAAGTTCGGTCACCGCCGCGGTTTACTCCTGCGACGCAACGACGTCGCGGCTCCTCGACAGCGAGAGCGCCGAAACCGCGGTGCGGGAGTCGCTGCGGCGCGCGGCGCGTGTCGATCCTGCCGAGGCCGCGGCCTTCGAGGATCACCGGTGCCACGCCGCGGGGCGCGCCGCCGTGGTGCTGGAGCGGGCACGGACCCACGAGCGTTATCTGGGCACTCCGGTCTACCTGTACGGACGTGATCACGTCACGGCCGAGGCCGCCCTGTCCGTCCTCCGTCCACTTGCGACGCTCGCGGCCGAGGTCGTGGGCACGGTGCTGGCGCGGGTCGGGGAACCGGTGGAGCTCGTGCTGCTCACCGGTGGCAACGTCCTCGGTCCTGTCGAGGCGGCGGTGCGCGCGGCGGCCACACGGCCGGTGCGGGTGCTGGCACCGGAACAGGCGGCGGTGGGGGCGTGGCGGATCGCGACGGGCGCGGCCACCGCGCTCGACGGGTACCCGCACGAACTGGGCATCGGCGTGCGGCAGGTCGTGAGTGGACTGCTGGAGTCCGTCACGATGCCGGTCGACGGACGTGTGCCGATCACCGTGGAGGTCGAGACCGACCACTTCGGACACTTGCCCGTGCGCGTGCGGATCGACGGGCAGGGGCCTTGGCGCGAGGCCGGGCAGGCCGATCCGGTGCGGGTGCCGCGCGGAACCTATCGCGTCACGGCGCTGGGTCGCAGAGGCGGCCTGGGAGCTGTGCTGTTGCGCCCGGCCGGACCGGGCGCCGACATCGTTGTGCCGCTGGGCGCCGAGGCCGGGCCCGCGTTCGACGGCACGAGTTGAAGAGAGGCCGGCAATCATGAACTCGTCTCTGAAGGGACGAGCTTGCCAATCGCCGCGAGCGGCGGTTTTCAGGCTTGCTGCTGCCGTCCTAGCTGGCTGCCAGGATAGGCGCTGCGTCTGGGCGCATGACTTCGCCCCAGCACACGACACCGCGTGCCGCGATGTTGTGTGCTGCGTTGTGGTCGGCGTGCCCAACGAAGTCACACCGGCCGCAATGGAATACCGCCTGACTGCGGCGGTTGCGTTTGTCGACGTGCCCGCAGGCGTGGCAGGTCTGCGAGGTGTAGGCCGGATCGACCTTCGCCAGCACGACTCCAGCCTGCTGGGCCTTGTAGGTCAGGAACTGACCGAGCTGGGCGAACGCCCAGGAGTGCAGCGCGGCCCGTTGGGGCTTGCGAAGCCGTACCCTGGCGCGGATTCCCGTCAGTTCCTCGACGGCGATCCCGCGTCCGGTGCGTTCAGCCTCGGCCACGATGTTCTTGCTGATCCGGTGGTTCACATCGGCCGCGAACCGGGCCTCCTTGCGGCGGCGTTTCTTGAGCAGCCGTCGCGCGGAGGAGGTCTTCTTGGCCTGCAACCGCTTCCGCAGTCGCAGTTGACGCTTGCGGTAGCGGTTCAGACGCGACCCGCAGAACCGGTCACCGTCAGAGGTGGTCGCGATGTTGACGATGCCCAGGTCGACTCCGAGGAACCCGTTCACCGGTTCTCGCCGGGCGGCCTCGGGGCTGTCGACGACGGCGTGCAGCAGCCACACCCCGTCCCGGTGCAGCAGGTCGGTTTCCCCGATCGCCGGTCGGGAGCGCAGCAGGGCGAGATGCCGGGGGTTTGCGACGATCCGCACGGTGCGGAGCCGACCGGCGACCGTCCAGATCGACACGGTCCCGTCGCGGCCCGCGTCACCGAGTTGCCAGGACAGGCAGCGGGCGTCGAACGGCTGCGCCGCTTGCGGGCGGAACCTGATCGGGGTGTCCTCGGCCTTTCGGCGCCGCTGCGACCCAGGCGGCCCGTAATTGCCTGCGTTGAGGTGGGCCCGCAGTGTCGTGTAGGCGTCCACGGTCTTGCCGATGACCCGGATCGCCGGTTGGGCGGCCAGCCCGAACCGTTCCCGCAGTTCGGTGTAGAGGCGTCTCTGCACGTCGAACTTCCGGAACACCTGGTCGGTGTGCATCCGCTCGGACAGCCAGGAAGCTGCCGTGTTGCAGGCGAGCAGGGTATCGCCCAGCGCCGACGCCTGCTCGGGCGTCGGCAGCAACCGCACCTGCACAACCTGCTTCACGTTGATCACCATAGCGTCGGTCTATGTCACCGCGATGGGAACCCGACCCCGACGTACGCAGGGGACGCGGTGTCATCCACGACCTTCACGTCCACCTGGTCTTCGTCACGAAGTACCGGCGTGGCGCGTTCACCGATCAGATCCTGCGCCGCTGCGAGGAGATCATGCGGGACGTGTGCGCCGGCCTGGGCGCGGAGCTGCGCGAGTTCAACGGCGAGACCGACCACGTGCACCTGCTCGTGCACTACCGCCCAGTCTGGCCCTGTCCACAATGGTCAACAGTCTCAAAGGCGTCTCCTCCCGACGCCTGCGGCAGGAGTTCCCTGCACACATCCGCCGGCACCTGCGGAGGCAGCACTTCTGGTCGCCCGCCTACTTCGCCGGGTCGTGCGCAGGCGCGCCCTTGTCACTCATCAAGGAATACATCGACCAGCAGAAGCATCCCGACTGACGGCCCGCCGCGCAGGCCGCACAAGCCGGGACCGGCTCCTCCTGGCCGTAAACGACCAGCCTTCCGCCGACTGGAGTTCAGGTGAACGACGATCCACGAGCCGCACTGCTCGCCGCGGCTGAAGGTGACGACGGACCGCACACGGCGCTGCTCGTGCTGCGGCACGCCCTGGCGTGGTCGGCGCGGGCGGTGGCGTCCGCACATCCGCGCGACCACACGGATCCGGCCGTGATCGAGCTGGTGATCGTGCTGGACGACGCCCTCACCCAGGTCGACGCGTTGGTGGAACACGTGGTCGCGGTGGCGGACGCGGGAGTCGCCGGAGTACCCGTCACCGCGTACCTGGCGCGGCAGGCGTCGGCGTTGACCGAGCTGGCTGAGCGCGTCGCGGCACTGCGGCGTGAGCACGAGGCGCTCTTCGCCGTCGAGGAGGAGCTGCGGGCGTGCGGCGAGGAGCACGACAGGATCGGCGCCCAGGTCGAGGAGCTGAACCGGCTGCGGCGGCTGTCCGAGGCGTTGCCGGAGATCCGGGCGCAGCACGAGACGTTGCAGCGGCGGCTTCAGACGATGACGTCCGAGTCGGCGCAGGCGGAACAGGCACTGGCCGACACCGCTCATCAGGTGGTAGTGCTCCGCGACGAACTGGTCGCCGATCTCGGACAGCGCACCAGAGACCAGCTCGACCGGCTCAGCCGGACGGAGGCGAGATGGGCGGCGCTGCACGCGGAGTTCGCCGAGAAGACGACAGCGCTGGCCGACAAGAACGTCGAGTACGAGAAGCTGAAGGCCGAACGGGACGGCCTGCTGCGGGCGGTGGCCGCACAGCACGAGTGCGACCAGGATCTGCTCGCCAGGCTCAGCGAGGTGAGTGAAGGCGGCGCGCTCGACCGCGTGCGCGCGTTGCTGGCAGACGTGCGGATGACGCTCGACCAGGTCGAGACCGCGCTCGGTGACGCGCTGGTGCGGTACGACGAGTTCGTCGAGCAGAACCGCAAGGTGTTGCCGTGGTGAGGCTTGCGGCGGTGATCGCGTTCCTGGTCACGATGGTGAGCCCGGCGGCAGCGGAACCGGGTGCCGAGGACGTGTACCGGGCGTTGGGGGTGTTCGACGCGCCCACCGACTACGTGGTCCTCGTCGACACGTCCGGTTCGATGGCCGAACACCAGCGGTACGACAACGTTCGCACCAACCTGCGCACGTTCTTCGGCAAGCTGGGGGACCGCGACCTGGTCACCCTGGTCACGTTCGACGTCGTGCCGAGCATGGTGCACAGCGGTTCCCCGAAGAGCGCCGTCGCCGCCGTCGACGCGATGCCCGTCGTGCCCAGAGGTGCCGCCACGGACATCGGCGCTGCCCTGGAGCTCGCCGTGTCCTTGCTGGAGGGCGGAAAACCGGGGCTGTCGGGGGCGATCGTGCTGATCACGGACGGGATCGCGCGGCCTCCCGCCGCCAGCCGGTACCACGAGCAGGGAGGTCCCGCGTGGAGCGAGCTGGCCGCACGAGGCCGGGGTCTCGCGTCGCGGACGGGTGGCTACGTGGTGCCGGTCGCGTCCGGCGAGTCCGGCACCGACCAGATGAGGTCGGTGGTGCCCGGCACCGTTCTGCTGCCGTACGCCGAGGGCGTGGGCGACTTCCTGAGCCGGCTGCAGGAACAGGTCAAGCGCGGCAACGCCCGGCGTGCGCTGGGGGACGACCTCACCTCAGGGGTCGAGGTGAGCTGGTCGGTGCCGGACGGGGCGGACCTGGCCGACCCGGTCGCGGCGAAGCTCGTGCTCAGGTCGACGGCGCGGGCCATGCCGCTCGAACTGCGCAACCTGCGGGTGGAAACCCAAGGCCTGCCGGGAGAAGTCCGCGGCCTGCCCGACCGCGTCGAGCTGGCCGCGGGCGAACGGCGTGAGCTGGAGCTGACGATGAGCTCGACCGAGCCGGCCTGGAAGGGGATCGGTCGTGTCGCACACCCGGTGCGGGCGGACCTCAGGTTCGCCGCGGACGTCGGCACGTCGTGGCGGCCGGTGCTGGAGCGCGATCTCGGAGTACGGCTCGAGAATCCCGCCGCGAGTGCCGGCGGCACGTGGAACGGTGTGCTGACCAAAGGTGTGCGCTGGCTCTACCTCCTGTTCGCATTCGTGGCGCTGATCACGTTGCCGCTGACCGGGTTCCTCCTCTGGGCGCGGCGCAACCCGGTGATGCGCGGCGTGCTGGTCGCGATCGGCGGGGACGACACGACCCACCGCATCCCGCTGCACGGCTCGCGCCGGGTGACGTTTCCCCGCCCGGAAGCAGGCGGGCTCGGCGGTCGGTTCCGCGTGCGCGGTGCGACCGCGCCACGTGGTACGCCGGTGCTCACCTACCTCAAACCCGACGGTACGGCGGGACAGTCCCGCATGTGCCCGCCGGATGCCGGCGACCTCGATCTCTACGGCGTGGTGTTCCGATATCACCGGAACGCGACGCATTGACGGTCAGACGCGGGCGAGCTCCATCTCGCTCGCCCGCGTCGCCGGATGCGTGGATCCGAGGCTGCGGGCCCTGATCCGCACCGCGAGGGCCAGCTCTGCCCGTGCGGTCTCGCGTTCACCCCCGGCGGCCGCGAGAACACCGATGTGGTGCCTGGTCACCGCCACGTCGGGGTGCCACTCGCCACGCCTGCGCAGCTGGGCGGCGAGCACCGGGCGAAGCTCGCCGTTCGTCACGGCACCCAGTTCCGCCTGTGCGCGCAGCACTTCCGGATGTTCGGGGCCGAGCGCGGGACGGAGTTCGCCGAGCACCTCACCGAGCAGGTCGCGTGCGGCGGCGAGGTCACCGCCGCGCCGCAACGCCACCGCGAGTGCCCGCCGGAGCACCGACTTGACGCGGTCCGGTGAGGCGGACAGCCGAATCCTGGCGCTGAGCACGGCGTTCAGTTCCTCGACCGCTCGTGGAACGTCGCCCTGTTCCGACCGCAGCACGGCACGTTCCTGCGCCACCCGCAGCGCCAGCGCGTGCTCGTCGCCGACCTGGTCGACCACGGTCTGGTAGGTGCGGTCGAGATGGGCCGCCGTCGTTTCGTCGTAAGGGCGCACCAGGGCTACATCGACCAGGCACGGCAACGATGGCTGCCCGAGCCTGCGGACCGCGGCGAGCACTCCTGCCAGCTGGCCGTGCGCCGCGGCGAGGAAACCCTGGTCCGCCAGCACCAACGCGTATCTTCGCCGCACGGCCGTCCGCACCACTTCGGACAGGTCGGACCGCCGCAGCAGCGCCGCGAGGGCGCCGGCCAGCCTGAGGTCGTCCGCGTGGGTGATTCGTCGCTCCCGCGCCGTTTCCGCCCGCTCGCCCGCGATCTCGGCGTGCTCGGGCGCGGCGGACAGGAGCCGCTCGGCCTCGGCGAGTCTGCCGCCGGCCCGGCAGATCCTGGCGAGCGCGAGCGGCACCCGGTAGTCCGCCGTCCGCAGGAGCCCTCGCAGCGCGTGCTCCGACTGATCGGCCTGCCCCCGGTCGAGCAACGCCATCGCGGCGCCGAACGGATCGGCCGGCGCGGCGAGGGGTTCGGTCCGGGGCGGCGGAGCAGGCGGCACGACCTCCTGCTCGGTCTGGACGGGTACGGGTGGCGGTGCCGGAGCGACCTGGTGCGGTGCCGCGCCGGACCCGGTGAGGAACGCCCGCCATCGCGCGGAGTCCTCCGCGGCAGGTGGTGGATCCGCCGCGGGTGCGGGCTCCGCCACCACGGCGGCGGGCGTGCCGGCGACGGGCGTGCCGGCTGCGGGCGTGCCGGCGGCGGGCGCGTTGAGCTGCTCGGCGACGACGTCGAGCAGCAGGCGGGCCTTGTCCTCCTCCTCGGGATGGGTCTCCGCGTCGACGTTCGCCAGCAGCAGCTGCAGGTGGTGTTCGGCCTCGGGCAGCCTGCCGAGTTCGTGCAGCACCTCGCTCAGAGCCAGTCGCACGTACACGATGTCGTCGTCCGGATCGCCGAGCTCCTCCAACGCCGTGATCACGCCGAGCAGCAGCGCCTCCGACTCGCCGAGCCGGCTTCCCTCGCGCAGGATGCCCGCGAGCACCGTGTTCACCATGGCGATGTCGTAGCGGTGGTCCTCCTCCAACCGGGCCAGCACGGCGAGGAGTTCCCGCACTTCCGTCTCCGCGGTCGCGTGTCGCTCGTCGGCCCAGTGCACCAGCGCCAGCAGCAGCCGCGCGCCGAGCGTCTCGTCCGACTCGGGGCCGTCCTTGCCGAGCGATTCGATGAGCAGCAGCAGTTCCTGTTCGGCGGCGGCGAACCGGCGCAGTTCGGCCAGCAACCTGGCCAGCGCCGCCCGTGTCTCCCTGGTGTCGTCGTGGTCGGGGCCGTGCAGGCGTTCCAGCGACTCCAGCGACTGCCGCAGCAGTTCCTGGCAGCCTTCCCGGTCGCCGTTGAGCAGCGAGATGTTCGCGAGCGCCGACCGCACCATGGAGGTGTGCGGGTTGTCCGGCCCGAAGGCCAGCATCTGCGCGTCCAGCAGGTCGCGCAGCTCCTCTTCGGCCTGGGCGTTGTCCTGTTCGGACTCGACCAGCATCTGCGCGTAGACGAGCCGGGTGCTCAACGTGGCGATGTGCAGCGGGCCGTGCGTGTCCAGCTGCAGATCTAGGACCGTCTCGACCTCTTCTCTCGCGCCGGCGTGGTCGAAGTGGTGGCGCTGCACCGCGGCACCGAGCCGGGTGGACAGCACGAACGGATGGTCGTCCCCGAGCGTGCTGGCCATGGTGACCGCGACGTGGATCAACCGTTCGGCATCGCGTCGCGGGTCGGCGTCGGCAGCCTGGCTGTGCGCCCGCATGTTGATCAGCGTCGCGATGCCCAGCAGGGCGAGCGGATCCTCCGGGTTGAGCGCGTTGTGGTGGATCCGCAGCATCTGGTTCAGCTGTGCCTCGGCGTTTCCCTGCTCACTGAGCAGGGAATGCACGCCCATCAGCGTCACGCGGGCGGACAGCGTCAGCGGGTTGTCCGACCCGTGCACGCGTTCCTGGGCGTGCAGAACGGCTTTCAGCTCGTCTCGCGCCTTCACCAGCTCACCCTTGCCGGCCCAGGCGTCGGCGAGCATCGCCCTGGTGACGAGGATGTCCGGGTGGTCGGGGTCGTCCGGCCAGGTCGCGCGTTCTTCCTCCAGCACCGCGAGGAACTCGTGTTCGGCGACGTCGAACGCGCCACGCCGCGTCATCATCTGCGCGTACCCGAACCGGGTCGCCTTGCGCAGGCCGGGACACACTCCGCGGTCGTGCGCCTCCATCAGATCTTCGTACAGGTCGTCTGCGAGGTCGTACTCGTTGCTGTTCCACGCGGCGTGTGCCAGCTGCTGTCGCAGCGTGACCATGAACTCGCCGTCCTGGTCGAACACCTGCTGTGCGTCGCCGTACAGCGTGGCGAGCTCCTCGGTGGCCGTGGCGTGCCCCTCGGTGCGACCGATCAGTCCCACGGCGAGCCTGGCCTGCAGTCGCACGGGGTGCAGCGGTTCCAGGACACTCGCCCGCTCCAGCGCCAGCCGGCTCATGTCGTGCGACGCGCGGATCGCGCCGGAGTGCAGCAGGTGCGAGGCGCATTCGTCGGTGGTGTCCACCGCGTGGGCCAGCACATCCAGGTCGGCCACCGGCACGTTCGTGACGACCGACGTGCAGATGGCGGGCATCCGTGCCGAACGCAGGTCGGACGCGGCGAGCAGGCTCACGGCGGTCGACCAGATCACGCCACCGTCGGCTGACGCGTCCCGTGACGCGGAGATCACCTCACACAGCAACGGATGCAGGCGCAGGCACACCGCCTCGTCCTCGGGTTCGACGGTCTGGTCCAGTAACGCGGACGAGGTGAGGCCTCGGACCACCCGGCCGAGGTGGGTCTCGGTCAGGGGCGTGCCACCGCGGTCGAACGCCGGCAGCCGCAGGGGTTCCGCGGACAGCAGGTCCACCGGGATCGGGTGTGGCGCGCCGAAACAGGACAGCAGCTGCAGCACCGGTCGTGCCGCGTGCAGCTCGCGTTGTTCCAGCAGTGCGAGGGAAAGCTCCCACGTCAGCCGGATCGACCTGCGAGCGGCCTCCTCGTCGGACAGCGCCGGCTGGGTCGGTTCCGCCGCGTCGAGCAGGTCCAGGTCGCGTTCCAGAGCGTGCAGATAAGTCACGAACGTGCGGTTGAACGGTGGGTCGTCGGCCAGGTAGCGCCCCGCGAGCCGCAACGCGAGGGGCAACCCGCCGAGTCGTTCCGCCAGTGCCTGCGCCTCCGCCTCGGTGCCGGCACCCGGCGCCAGACCGGACAGCACGAGCCCGCCGTCGGTGTGGCTCAGGCATTCGACGCGGCGCAACTCGGCGTGCTCCCCCCACGGCGCGCGGTCGCTGCGGCGGCTGGTCACCACCACCATGCCCGTGCGGCTCGCCCTGATCCACCCGGTGCCGTCGAGCTCGGGCCCCGACGATCCGAAAAGGTCCTCGCGATGCACGTCGTCGACGTTGTCGAAGACCAGCAGCCACGGTTCGGCGGACTTCTCCAACGCCTGCCACACCACGGTTCGCGCGTTCGCGTCGCCGAGTCTTCCCTGGTCGACACCGAGATTCCGGGCGACCGCGTGCATCGATCGCTCGACGTCGCTGTGGCCGACCCAGTAGACCTTGCGACCCTGGTCGGAGGCCTGACGTGCGAGCCACAGCGCGAGCGTGCTCTTGCCGCCGCCCGGAATGCCGTGCAGCACCCAGATCTTGCCGTCGCGTTCCCTCAGCGCCTTGACCAGCTCCGGTTTCACCGCGTCCCGGCCGTACAGGTGTTTCGGCAGCAGGCTGAGGCGGGGTTCGATGGTGATGGGTCGCAGTTCCTCCGCGACCTCGCCTTTCCGGGGCGATCCGCCCACGGCGTTGAACGCGCTCTGGAAACGGGGCAGCGCAACAGGTTCTTCCTGCTCGCGATTCCCATTCTCGCTCGTGCTCATCGACCCTCCGCACAATTCGCCACTACGCACCGATCGCGTTCGAGAACGAGTTCGTTAGCCCCGTAACGATCGGCACGGTCGGATCGACAAGCTGAATGTGCCGCCGTAACCGGGGCGCAGCAACGATTCCCGCGCTCGGAGTGCCGATGTCGATGCCGTCCGCCCTGCCCAGGTTCACCGAAATGCAGCTCGACCGAGTGGCGCTGCTGGCCGGTGAATCCGTGGTGGCCAGGTGGAAGACCGAAAATGCGAGTGACGTCGTCGTTTCTTTGCCGGATGGAATGGTTTACGAGTTCGACGCGGCTCGCGGCCCCGGCGAGTTCCGTTTTGTGGTCACCACTTCCGGGGCGGTCACCGCGACCGCGTACGGATCGGGTGCGCCGGTCACCGTCGTCCGCGAGGTGGCCGTGTTCGAGCCGCCGGAGTTCGTGCCGGTGCCGATGCCCGGCCTCACCGATGCGCCGATGCCGTTGTTCGGCCGCACGGGACTCCGGCTCGTCGGCGCCACCGGTCTGGCGCCCGCGCTGGTCGCACGTGGACGGAGCGTGCTCGACCTGGCACCGCTCGAGCGTGCCACCGCGCCACCGCGACCCGGCTGGGCGACACCGCCGACCGGGTTGACGTCCGTGGTGCCGCAGCGGGCTCCCCGACGGCCCCGCTGGGCGGGTCACACCAGGTGGCTGACGCCGGTACCGCGGTGGCCGGTGTTGCGGCGCCTGGGAACCAGGCTATTCCGAGGAGTTTCTCAGTGATCTTGCGCAAGTGGCTCGTGACTCTCGCGGGCGGCAGGTACGACGTCCTCGAACAGACGCCGACCGATCGGCTTCGGTACACGGCCACCGGTGGCGTGCTCCTCACCACCGCCGCCGTCGCCGCCGTGTCGGCCGCGTTCGCGCTGCGGATGGCCGTCCGCCTGCCGTGGTGGGCGGCGCTGATCGCCGGCGTGCTGTGGGGCGTCGTGATCCTGAACCTGGACCGTCTGCTGATCGTCGGCATGACCCGCAGGGCCGGCTGGTGGCGCAACATCGCCGGCGCCTTGCCGCGCGTGGCGCTCGCCGTTCTGCTCGGCACCGTCATCTCGACTCCGCTGGTGCTGCGCATCTTCCAGCCGGAGATCGACACGGAGTTGAAGGCCCTGCAGAACGAGCGCAACTCGCAGTACGCGACCGAACTGGAGGCGAACCCGCGCTACCAGGTCATTCCGGACCTCGAGAAGCAGCTCGCGGACAAGCAGACCGTCGCCGACCGCAGCCCGGACGCCACCGTCGCCGCCGATCCGGGTGTGGTGGCGGCCGAAGCGGAGGTGAAGCGCGCACGCGCCGCCTACGACACCGCGCAGCAAGCGGCGACGTGCGAGATCGACGGCACGTGCGGCACCGGTGTGCCGGGCGTCGCCCAGGCCGCGGAGGAACGCAGGCGCACCAGGGACATCGCGCTCGCCGACTACGAGACGGCGAAGAGCAAGCTCGACGGCGCCCAGACCAAGGCCCGCGAAGGAGCGGCCGCCGCGTCGGTCTCCGCGCGCTCGGAGGCAGAGCGGCTGCGCACGGACGTCGAGCAACGCCGCGCCGACCGGGAACGAGACCGCACGCTGTTCAAGGAGCGCCTGCAGCAGGCCGAGGGCCTGTTGTCCCGCATCGAGGCGCTCAACTCGCTGTCGGACAAGCGTCCCCGCCTGGGGCTCGCGCAGTTCGTGCTGTTCCTGCTCTTCCTGTCGCTGGAGGTGCTGCCGGTGATCGCCAAGCTGCTCCAGCTCGGAGGTCCTCCGAGCACCTACGACCAGCTGATCGACCGCATGGAGGCCGACGCGAAACGCGTGGCGGCCAGGAACGCCGCCCGCGAGGAGCACATCGCCGACAACTACGCGGAACTGCAGGCCGAACTGGAACACGACCAGGCACAACGCCAGTTCGAGGCGGGACTTGAGGCGAACCGGATGCTCGTGGACCAGCAGGCCGCCATCGCGGAGCAGGCCATTCGCCGCTGGTCGGAGGAGGCGCGCAGGCAGAGCGAGCGCGAGCTGGGCGAGTGGTTCCGCCACCACGGGGGTCCGAGGCCGGCCGCCCCAGGAGCCGCGGAGCGCACCACGCCGTTCGAACCGGTGACCCGTCCGATGCGCCCGCAGGAGGGATGATCCGGCTCTGGTGAGCGGAGGTTTTCGCGCGTCCGAGTGACGCGCGTCGCCCTCCGCCGATTCGGGCTGGAGCGGGCTCAACGCCTAGGGTGCTGCATGTGTCGCAGTGCGGCCTCGCCCGGTTGCCTGGGTGCTTCCACGAGCGCGGTCGCTGACGGGGACAATCGCCCCCGACCGTTCAGCTCCAGGAGGATTGTTGATCCACAAGTTCTCGGTTCGCTCCGCGGGGGTAGCGGAGCCCGACATCCGTGAGCTCGGCCGATCGTGGGAGCTCGACGACCTCGAAGTGTGGCGCGACTACTACGTCGAGTTCGAGGTCTCGCCCGATGCCGCCGCGCTCGCCGGGGTGGCCGCCGTGCTCGGCGACCAGCTCGACGTCGAGGTCTCCCTGGACCAGCCGCTGGACGCGGGCGCCGTGCAGGTCGCCTACAAGCGCGGCGTGGTCGACAACGAGAGCGACTCGATCATCACGGTGTGCGGGTTGCTCGGCGTCGAGGCCAAGGCCGGCAAGGTCGCCACCAGCTACAAGTCCGCGTCGCCCGCGCTGAGGGACCTGGTGGTCGCCACGCGGTTCAACGCGACGATCGAAGAGCTGCACGACGAGGAACCGCACTACGACACCCTCGTGCCACAGGGGCACTACGAGTCGGCCGTGCAGTACGACCTGCGCGGGCTCGACGACGCGGCACTCGCCGATCTCGGCACGGCGGGTGGGCGCAACCTCTCGCTCGCGCAGATGAAGCACGTGCAGCACGTGCAGAACACGCTCGGCGACGAGTTCGTCACGGACGTCCTGCTGGAGGCGCTGGACGCCCGGTGGAGCGACCACTGCGCGCACACCACGTGGAAGTCGCTCGGCAGCCTGCTCGGCCGGCTCGTGCAGGCCGCGAAGGACGTCGACAACCCGAACGTGCTCAGCATGTTCCACGACAACGCCGGCGTCTGGGACTTCTACGACGGCCACGCGATCGCCATCAAGGCCGAGACGCACAACGGGCCGTCGGCGATCTCCGGCTACTTCGGCCAGCTGACCAAGCTCGGCGGCGTGCTGCGCGACATCCTCGGCACCGGGCTCTCCGCCGACCCGATCGGCAGCTTCGAGTACACCGCCATCGGTGAGCCCGAGGCGCCCGCGCCCATCAAGGGCCGGCCGGACGCGCGCAGGCTCGCCGGCGAGACGATCCGGGCGATCAAGGAGTACGGCAACACGTTCGGCGTGCCGATGATGTCGTCGCGCATGACGTTCCACCCCGCGTACCGCGCCAAGCCGTTCGCGCTCGGTGGCAGCATCGGCCTGCTGCCCGTGTCGGCGGCGCAGCGCGGCACTCCGCGGCCGGGTGACTTCGTGGTGCTGATCGGTGGCCTGACCGGCAACGAGGGCATCCACGGCGCGTCCGCGAGCTCCGCCGGTGCGGTGATGGACACGGCCGCCGTGCAGATCGGCGCGCCGCTGGAGCAGGTCAAGTTCCGCAAGGCGCTGATCGAACTGCGCGAGGCGGGCTGCATGAGCGCGCTCACCGACGTCGGTGGCGCGGGCCTGAACAGCGCCGTCGGCGAGATCGGCGAGGCGTGCGGTGTCTGGATCAACACCGCGCTGGTGCCGTTGAAGACCGCGGCGCTGCCGATGTGGCGGATCCTGCTGTCCGAGTCGCAGGAACGCATGCTGCTCGCCGTGCCGCCGGAGCACCAGGAGCGGGCGAAGAAGATCCTCGACCGCCACATGGTGCGTTCGACGGTCATCGGCCGGTTCGCGGACACGGGTCGCTACCACGTGTTCCACGCCCCGGACCTGACCGAGGAGGCCCTGATCGCGGGCGCCCCGGACGTCGTGCCCGCCCACCAGGGCGAACTGGGCTTCGACGTGGCGTACGACCTGCTCGACATCGAGGTCGAACGGTTCGAGGTCGGTCCGCCGCCGCGTCCGGCCGACGTGGTCGAGTGGCCGGAGCTGGCGCCCACGCAGCTCGCCGGGCTGCTGGAGGAGGTCGTCGCCGACGCGGAGGTGGCCTCGCAGCACTTCGCCGACTCGCAGTACGACTCCACGGTCCAGGGCAACACCTGGTACGGCCCGCACTACGGCACCGAGTACTCGGTCCGCACGGCCTACTGGGCCGGCACGCCGGTCGCGGGTTCGCCCGCCGCCGCCGTGGTGAACACCGCGTTCAACCCGTGGATGTTCGACGCCGACCCGGTCGCCGCGACGCGCCAGATGTTCTGCTCGGTGCTCGCGGGCCAGGTGCTCGCCGGCGTCGCCGTGAAGGACGTCTGCATGTGCGACAACTTCTACACCCCGCACCTCTCGCCGCACTGGCGTGAGTGGCTGGTCGGCATGGTCGACGAGCTCGCCGTGCTGGTCCGCCACTTCGGCGTGCCGCTGATCTCGGGCAAGGACTCGTCGGCGGGTTCCGTCCAGACCGACGAGGGCCTGGTCAGCGTGCCGCCCGCGGTGTTCCTGAGCGCGCTGGGCAAGGTGCCGCACACCGACGGCCTGCTGCGCGAGCAGTGGACCACGCCGGGCAACGTGCTGGTCCGCGTCGGTCTGGCCACGAGCTCTCCGGTCGGCACGGTCGCCGCGCGCAAGCTCAGCCTGCCGACGGGCGCGCTGGACGACCTGGCGCTGTCCGATGTGGACAGCTACCTGAACGCGCTCGCCGCGAGCAGGAACCTGGTGCGCAGCGGTGCCCGCATCGGTGCCGGTGGCGTCGCGGCCACGCTCGCCCAGGGCGTGCTGGCCAGCGGCATCGGCGTGCGGCTGGAGTCCGCGACCACCGAGTCGCTCTTCGCCGAGCACCGCGTCGGCGCTGTCGTCGAGGTCGCCCCCGGCGACGTCGCCGCCCTGCCCGCCGAGCTGAACCCGGTCGTCCTCGGCGTCCTCGAAGGCACGCTGGAGGGCACCGGAATCGTGCTCGAAGGCATCGACCTGTTCGCCCCGGCCGCGCGCGACGGCTGGCTCAACTCGTTCACGGCGAGGATCGCATGAAGCCGACCGTCAACGTCCTGTACCTGCCCGGCACGAACTGCCAGGAGGAGACCGTCCGAGCGTTCGCCGAGGTAGGGGCGCAGCCGCGGATGCGGTTCGCGGCCGACATGCTGGCGGGCACCGAACGGCTCGACGACGCCGACATCCTCTGTATTCCCGGAGGGTTCTCGTTCGGCGACCACCTCGGTGGTGGCGCGGTGGCGGCGGCGTTGCTGCGCAGCCGCCTGGCGGACCAGTTCGAGGCCTGCCGCACCCGTCCATTGATCGGCATCTGCAACGGCTTCCAGATCGCCCTGCGCGGAGGCTGCTTCGGCAAGGTCGGCCTGAAGGTCAACAGTGCCGGGACGTTCCGCAACGAGGAGAACCAGCGGCACGTGGTCGACGCCGACAACGACAGTCCGTGGCTCACCGGCCTGGGCGGTCAGACCCTGTCCTTCCCGTGCGCGCACGGCGAGGGCCGGTTCGACCCGGGCAGTGAGACCGAGGGGTACCGCGTCGCACTGCGGTACGAGAAGGACTCCAACCCCGACGGGTCGTTCGAGGACATCGCGGGCATCACCAGCGCCGACGGCCTGGCGTTCGGGTTGATGGACCACCCGGAGCGGGCGATGGACCGCGAGGTCCGGCTGGCGTTCTTCGAAAACGGCGTCCGCGCGGTTCGCTAGCGGTAGAACGGCTTGGTGCTGGCCCTGCTGCGAGCGCGGGGGCCAGCGCCATGGCCGTGACTCGGCCGGCGCGGTGCCGGCCCTGCCGCGAGCGGGGCCGGCACTCACCCGGCGACGTTCCGGGCCACGCCACCGCCCCGCAGCTGGTCGGCCTTGATGCCGTACTGCGCCATCTTGCGGTAGATCGTCGCCCGTCCGATGCCGAGCTCGGCGGACGCCTGCGCGATCGTCGCGCCCGGCGCGGTCAGGCAGCGCACGATCTCGTCGCGCTCCAGGGCCTGCAGCCTGCTCAGCCGGTGGCCGACGCTGGTGAACACCTCGGCGGGCAGGTGCTGCACGTCGATCACGTCCGAACGGGCGGCGGCGACGCGCACGACCTGGCGCAGCTGCCGGGTGTTCTCCGGCCACTCGTAGGACAGCAACGCGCGCACGGCGGCCGAGGTGAACGTGACCTCGCGGCCTCGGTCGCGGTGCGCGAAGTAGTGGGCCAGCGGCAGGACGTCGTCCGGGCGGAAGCGCAGCGCCGGGGCCTCCACCACGACGTCCACCAGGGGCGCCAGGGCCTCGGGCAGGGCCTCGGTCGCGGTCAGCGCGAAGCCGGTCAGCAGCGGGGCCAGTGACGAGGCCGCCCACGCCGGCAGCGCGTCCACGTCGGAGACGACGACGCAGGTGTCGGTCTTGCCGAGCTCCGGGGTCCACAGCCGCAGCCACGAGCCGACGTCGTCGGGGGCCGGCGGACGGGCGTTGAGCAGGCGTTCGCGGGGGCGGACGGTACGCAGGGCGAGGGTGGCCAGCGCGGTCTTGCCCGCTCCGGGCTCGCCGACGACGGCCACCACCCGGTCGTTCCGCATGGCCTCCACCGCCGTGGCCACCGCGGACGTCCACGCCGCCGACAGCCGGGGCGGCGCGACCCTGTCCGCGTAGACGCGGAACACCTCACCGCGGGGTGAGGGACGGACCTTGCGGCCCGAGGCACGGGCCAGCATCAACGCCGCCGTCGTGCCCGCGGCGGCCTGGGCCAGCGCCAGCAGCAGGTCGGACGACTGGTCGGACCAGGTCGTGAGGTTCACGCTGCCCGCCAGCGCGCCGGACACCGGGTCGAGCACCGGCACCGCCGCGCACGTGTAGCCGCGCAGGCCCGTGCAGTAGTGCTCGTCGGCCCTGACCAGGGACGCGGTACGGTCCGCGAGCGCGAGGCCCAGGCCGTTCGTGCCGGCGTTGGTCTCGGCGAAGTAGAAGCCAGGGGCCAGGTAGACGCGGTCGAGCGAGCGGACGATGGCCGGGTCCGTGCACAGCCTGGTCAGCACCAGGCCCTCGCTGTCGGTGATCATCAGGCTGATGGGCTCGTTGGACAGCGTGGCGTGCAGGCCGCGCAGCACCTCGTGGCCGCACTCGTAGAACAACGAGGTCGTGTCGACCGTGCCGGTGAAGACGGGCCGGACCTCGTCCTCCGGCACGCCGTAACCCTCGCTGCGCAGCCACGACGCCCGCAGGCGCTGCGGGATCGCGGCAAGCTGCCGGTCGTCCACGTCGACCTCCTCGTCGCACGTCCGGACCCCAGAGTACGACTCGAAGCGGCGGGGGCCGCGGCGGCGCATGTCTCAAAGTGAGACACCGGGTGGGTGCCTGAGCTGCGCCGATCTTCCTACGGTCGTCCCAACCACCACAGGAGGCGGCCATGTACTCGAAGGACGGCGAGAACTACTTCATCGTCGACGCGCACGTCGCGCTCTGGGACGCCCGCCCGGAGAACCAGCGCAACATCCACGGCAAGCAGTTCATCGACTGCTTCTACGACTACCACCGCAACCTCTCGCCGGAGGAGGAGGTCTGGTCGTACGAGGAGTACCTGTACCAGGGCGGCGAACGCCTGATGAAGGACCTGTTCGACGACGGGTACGTGGACCACGCGATCTTCCAGCCCGCGCACCTGGGTGCCTTCTACCGCAACGGTTTCGGGCAGACCGAGGAAGCGTTCGCGCTCACGTCGAAGCACCCGGACAAGCTGACCTACAACCACTGCTGGGACCCGCGCCGCGAGCAGCAGGGGCTCGACGAGCTCAAGCGCGACGCGGAACGGTTCGGGCTCAAGGGCGTGAAGCTCTACACCGCCGAGTGGTACGGCGACTCGCGCGGCTGGCGGCTCGACGACCCGTGGAGCTACCGGTACCTGGAGACCGCGCAGGACCTGGGCATCCGCAACATCCACATCCACAAGGGGCCGACGATCCGGCCGCTCGACCGCGACGCGTTCGACGTGGCGGACGTGGACCACGCGGCGACGGACTTCCCCGAGCTGAACTTCGTGATCGAGCACTGCGGGCTGCCGCGCCTGGAGGACTTCTGCTGGATCGCCACGCAGGAACCGAACGTGCACGCGGGTCTCGCGGTCGCCATGCCGTTCATGCACACCCGGCCGCGCTACTTCGCGCAGATCATCGGCGAACTGCTGTACTGGCTGAACGAGGACCGGATCCAGTTCTCGAGTGACTACGCCCTGTGGACGCCGCGCTGGTTGATCGAGCGGTTCGTGGACTTCCAGATCCCCGCCGACATGACCGAGTACGCGCCGCTCACCGTGGCGCAGAAGAAGAAGATCCTCGGCCTCAACGCGGCCCGCATGTACGACATCCCGGTGCCCGCCGGTCTCGACGTCGCACCGGTCGAGCAGGAGGCGGTGTCGGTCGCATGATGCAGGCCTGGAAGGCGCTCGACGAGGTGATGGACCCCGAGCTGGACGAGCCGATCACCACACTCGGGTTCGTCCGGTCCGTGGTGCTGGACGGTGACGTGCTGACCGTCCATTTGCGACTGCCGACCGCGTTCTGCTCGCCGAACTTCGCGTACCTCATGGCATCGGACGCGAAGGACGTGCTGCGCGATCTGGCCCCGCACGTGCTTGTGGTGCTGGAGGACCACCACGACTCGGACATGATCAACCGGGGTGTCGCCGCCGACGCCGGCTTCGTCGGCACCTACGGCGCGGAGGCGTCCCGCGACCTGGAAGAGCTGCGGCTGACGTTCCAGCGCAAGGCCCACGCGGCGGCGATGGAACGGGCCGTGCGCACCGTGCCGCTGGAACGGCTGAGGACGTTGACGCTGCAAGACCTTCCGGAGTCGAAGGCGACGGAGGCGTTGCGGCGCAGGCGGTCCGCGCTCGGCTTCGGCACCGCGCCGGACGCGCTGGTCCTGGTCGACGACCACGGCGTGCCGCTGCCACCGGGCGACCTGCCGCTGCGCCTGCGGTTCGCGAGGTCCGTCGGCATTTCCATCGAGGGCAACGCGCACTTCTGCCGTGGCCTGCTCCGCACCCGTTACGCAATGGAGGAAACGGCATGAGGGCCGTCCAGGTAGTCGGCTACCACCAGCGGCTGGAGCTCACCGAGGTCGGCGAACCGGAGGTGACCGGCCCGTTCGACGTCGTCGTGCGCATCGGCGGCGCCGGCGTGTGCCGCACGGACCTGCACATCCTCGAAGGGCAGTGGGCCGAGAAGTCCGGCGTCACGCTGCCGTACACGATCGGCCACGAGAACGCCGGCTGGGTGCACGCGGTCGGCGCGGCCGTCACGAACGTCGTGGAGGGCGACAAGGTGATCCTGCACCCGCTGATCACGTGCGGCCTGTGCCGGGCCTGCCGCAGCGGTGACGACGTGCACTGCACCGCCTCGCAGTTCCCCGGCATCGACACCGCCGGCGGCTACGCGGAGTACCTGAAGACCTCGGCGCGTTCGGTCGTGAAGATCGACGACGCGCTGGAACCCTCCGACGTGGCCGCGCTGGCCGACGCGGGCCTCACGGCGTACCACGCGGCGGCCAAGGCGGCCCGCAGGCTGCGGCCGGGGGACCGGTGCGTGGTGATCGGCGCGGGCGGGCTCGGGCACATCGGCGTGCAGGTGCTCAAGGCGCTGACCGCGGCCGAGATCGTCGTCGTCGACCGCAACCCGGACGCGGTGAAGCTCGCCGAGACGATCGGCGCGGACCACGGCGTCGTCGCGGACGGCTCGCACGTCGCGGCGGTGCTGGACCTCACCGGCGGGAACGGCGCCGAAACGGTGATCGACTTCGTCGGCGAGGGCGGCGCGACCCGAGACGGCGTGGCGATGCTGCGCAGGGCTGGGGACTACCACGTCGTCGGCTACGGCGAGAACATCGACGTGCCCACGATCGACATCATCTCCACGGAGATCAACCTGATCGGCAACCTGGTCGGCTCCTACAACGACCTGTGCGAGCTGATGGTCCTGGCGGCACAGGGCAAGGTCACGCTGCACACCCAGAAGTACCCGCTGGACCGGTTCCAGGACGCGATCGACGACCTCGACAACGGACGGGTGCGCGGCAGGGCGATCCTCACGCCCTGACGCCACCCTGGAGTGGCGTGGCCCCGCCCCTCGCCGGGGCCACGCCGGGCACCTAGGGTCTGTATCGAGGTCTGGTGCGATGAGAGTCGCGCTTGAGGTGGTTCCTGGTGGTGCGGCCGGACGGCGCGCATACCGGTGTTGTATGTGGGTCGTCCGGCCGTGCCGCCAGGGGCCGCCTCGGGCCCGGCTATCGCGGATCAGACTTCGATACAGACCCTAGAGCCGCACCAGGTTCGACGGTCGTCGTGGTGGTTCGGCGCCCGCGGCGGGGACCTCGTCCGGCAGCCAGGAGCGCAACGCCCGGCCGAACATCAGCAACGTGCGCCAGGTGTCCCAGAGGGCGATCAGCGACGCCGACAGCACCAGGGCGACGGCGACGGCCAGCACGCCGCGGGCCTCCAGCAGGACGATGACGGCCACGATCGCCCACAGCTCGATGACCGTGAAGACGATCGCGAGCACGACCTGCTCCGTGTGCTTACGACGCGCCCGCAGGACCTGAGTACGCGAGTCGGGGTCGGGCAGTGAACGGCGCTTCATGTCGGCTCCTGCGGGCTCGGCGAACTGTGGCTCCAGGAAAACGGCACGGGTCGCGGATGTCTGCGTCAGATGCCACACAGCGTCAGATCCCGCAGAGGGCGCGCAATTCGTCCTCACGAAGAATTTCTATGCCGTTGCGCCGGGTCAGGACGATTCCGCCTTCGCGCAGGACTTTCAACGTGCGGGCGAGCGTTTCACGGGAAATGCCTGCTATTCCGGCCAGCTCGCGCTGAGTGAGGGGCACCGTCGCGATCAGGTCGTCCGCCTCCCGGTGCGCGAGGTCGAGCAGCATCGCGCCCACGCGGTGCAACGACGGTCCGGTGCGGAGGTCCTGCTGGCCTGCCATGGCCCGCTGGCGGGACGCCACGACGCGCAGCATCGCCCACGTGATGCCGGGCCGCGCGTGGCACAGCGACTTGAGCGCACGAGGGGAAATCACCAGGCCATGGACGGCGTCCACCGCGGTCAGGGTGGCGGAACGACGGCGGCCGTCCACGGCGGAGAGCTCGCCGATGATCTCGCCGGGGCCGCGGACGGCGAGCACCGTCTCGTCGCCGGTGACGGTGAACCGGCTCACCCGGACCCTGCCCCGCGACACCACGAGTACGTTGCGCGACTGGTCCCCCTGATGGCAGATCACCGAACCGGATGCAAATTCGACACGAGTCGCGGTGTTCCGCAACGCTGTGCGATCGGCCTCGTCGAGCATCCCCCAGAAAGACCGGTCGATCATCATGCTTCTCATGATTCCGGCAACCGCACGCCCCTGACTGCCCCGATTGATCTAAATCAGGCCGGAATGCACCAATATTCAGATCAACTCCGGATAATGGACCATCGCCCATGCCGGTAGGGAGAACCCGTGGAACAGACACCACGCGCCGAGCCGCGGGCCGTGCTGGCTGTCGACGTGGAGAAGTTCAGCGACCCCAGCCGGACCAACCACCACAAGCTCGTCGCCCACGGCGGACTCTACGACGCGCTGCACGCCGCGCTGCGCGAAAGCAACATCGAGGAGCGCTCCTGGCACCAGGAGGACCGCGGTGACGGCGCGATGTTCCTGTTCACCCCCGAGGTGCCCAAGCAGGTGCTGTCCGAGTTCCTGCTCCGCCGGCTGATCGCGAACCTGCTGCGCTACAACGCCACGGTCACCCAGGAGGCGCGCATCCGGTTGCGGATCGCGCTGCACTTCGGTGAGGTCACGTTCAACGCCAAGGGCGCGGTCGGCGACTGCGTGAACCTCACGTTCCGGTTGCTGGAGGCCGACCCCCTCAAGTCCGCGCTGGCCGGCTCGTCCGCGGTGCTCGCGGTGATCGTGTCGAGGGCGTTCTACGAGGAAGTGCTGTGGCACGACCCGGCGGCCGAACCGCTCGCGTACCGGGAGATCGAGGTCGCGGTCAAGGAGACCAGGACGTCGGCGTGGATCCGGCTGTCGGCCGAGTCGATGCACGCCACGGCCGCGCCCGCGCCGGCCCCGGTGGCATCCGCGGAGATCGACGACGGGGCGGTGGCCGGCGGCGGTGAGTCGCTCGGCGTCCTGGCCGAGCTGATCGCCAGGATGCCGTTGATGGGACGGGTCGAGGGCCGGAGGTTGTGCCTCCAGCTGGTCAACAGCGCGCTGGACCCGCTCGAACCACGGCTGCGGGTCGCCGAGTTCGACGACGCCCGGCTGCACGTCTTCGCGATCGTGCTCGCCTGCGGACGCCGGCCGGGAGCCGTGCGCACGTTGCTGCGGGCCCTGCGGCAGTTGCAGCCGGAAGCCCAGGAACTGCACCGGATCAGTCGCCTCGTCGAGGACATGGCGACGCTGGAGCTCTTCGGTGACCAGGACCGCCGCACGATCACCGAACTGTTACGCGACACCGACTTCCCGCAGCTCGCCGAGTGCTACCGGGTCGCGGCGGGCAGCCAGGCCGCGCCCCTGCCGCCCGGCCGGCACGACACCGTCGACGTGCTGAACCGGCTGGAGCGGATGAACGCACGGCCCGACGGCGTCCCACCCGCGCTCGCGTTGCTCGAACACCTGGCACTGCACGCGGGAGACGTGCTCTCCCAGCGTCTCTGGCAGTTCTCCGAGGACCAGGCACGGGCCATGGGCCTGCACGCGGACCTGCTCGCGTTGCGCGGGTCGATCTCGGTGGAGACCACGGAGACGGTCGCGCCCGCCGAGGCGTCCCTGGTGCTGCGGCTGCAGCCGCACGGCGTCGAACCCGGCCGCTACCTGCTCTCCGAGTGGTGCCAGGTGAACTCGGCGACGTGGACCCCGCAGCGCGGCCGCGACTACACCGGCAGCCTCGCCGAGCTGCGGGTGCGGGTGGGCGAGCTGGTCGGCCGGATCGAGGGCTGGGCGGAGAACGCGAGCAGCGTCTCGATCGAGATGATCCTGCCGAAGGACCTGCTCAACCTGCCCGTCGACCAGTGGATCTCGTTCTCCGACGAGGTGGCGACACCGATCGGGGTCGACTACCTGGTGTCCCTGCGATCACTGGAACGGAGCAGGGAGAAGGCGAAACACCGCCGGTGGAAGCGGCGATGGGCACACCTGCAGAGCCATCTCCAGGCAGGGGACAGTCCCATCGACGACGCGGTGCACCGCAGCCGGCTCGACGGCCCGAGACACCTGCAGAAACTCGGTGCCAAGCTCGCACTCGCCGAGAACGTCGTGCTGCTCGTGCTCGCCGACCCGCCGTCCGCCCGCGACAGCGTCGGCAGGATGGAGGTGGCGATCGCGCTCAAGACGGGCGTGCCCGTGGTGATCTGGCACCGGGAGGACTGCGCCGGCAAGGCGTTCCGCGCCGCCGTCGACGACCTGCTGGCGGACGGCGGGCTCGGCAAGCTGCTGGAGAACGTGAAGAAGCTGCGCGGCCAGGCCCAGTACGCCGACGACTGCGACGCGCACCCCGGCAGCCACATCAGCGTCCTGTGGGACGACCCGGCCCGGCAGGTGGAACCCCTGCCGCAGGAGGTGGTCGCGCCTTGACGCGGACCGAGGACTGGCACATCTACACCGGCACCGGGCAACCGCGTGCCGAGGTCGACCTGCGCACCGACCTGCCGGAACCGCCGCCGTGGCGGGTGTTCCAGGGCGGTCCCGCGCTGCCCCTGCCGGTCGGCGGGGAGCACGAGAACAGTCGGCGGATCGGCGCGCCCGGCGCCGACACGTCCTACCCGGCGGACCGGCACGAGATCGACATGGTCAACGCCGCCCTGCTGCTGCGCAGGCCGTTGCTCGTCACCGGCGGGCCCGGCACCGGCAAGACGTCGCTCGCGTTCCGGGTGGCCAGGGAGCTCTCGCTGGGACCGGTCCTGACGTGGCCGGTGACGTCGAGCACCAAGCTCCGGCAGGACGGCCTGTACGAGTACGACGCGATCGGTCGCGTGCACGCTTCCAGTGCCAGGGCGAGCGGTGTGCTCGACGAGCCGACGGACATCGGCGACTTCATCCACTTAGGACCGTTGGGAACGGCGCTGCTGCCGTACGAGCTGCCGCGGGTCCTGGTGGTGGACGAGGTGGACAAGGCCGACCTCTCGCTGCCGCACGACCTGCTCGCGGTGCTGGAGGACGGTGAGTTCCTGATCCGCGAGCTCGCCCGCGTCGCACGCCGGACGCCGAAGGTCGTCGTGCACACCGCGGACCCCGGTGGCAGCGCGGAGATCACCGAGGGCCGGGTGGTGTGCCGCGCCTTCCCGTTCATCGTGTTCACCAGCAACCGGGAACGCGAGTTCCCTCCGGCGTTCCTGCGCAGGACGCTGCAGCTGGAGATGCAGCCGCCGAACGAGGAACAGCTCGCGAGCATGGTCGCGGCGCACTTCCGCGACGCGTCGGGCGGTTCGGCCGAACTGATCCGGAAGTTCCTGCGCCGCAGCGAGTCCGAGGGCGGGCTCGCGATCGACCAGCTGCTGAACACTATCCAGCTCGCGTCGTCGAGCGGGCTCACCGCGGACCGGATCGCGTGGGAACGCCTGCGCGACGCCCTGTGGCACCGGCTTTCCACGACGGGGTTCGAATGAGCGCCGCGGAGCGCGACCTCACCGCGAGAGAGCTGGCGGACGCACTGTGGCTCGCGAGCCAGGTGTGGAACGCGAGCAGGGAGGTGGCGGGACCGGCGGAGGTGCCGGCCACGCCGAAGCGACAGCACGTCGTTCTGCCGATGGCACTTCCGCCTCCCGAGGACGTCCCACCGGCTCTCCGGTCCACCACACCTCCGCACGTTCCCCCCGAGGTGGTGAAGTCCACAAAGGACGTTCTGCCGCGGTTTGTCCTCGGCACGCCGCCGCGGCACGAACCGGGCGCCGCACGACCGGTCACCGAGAACCTGCCGCACACCCGCGCGATCTCCCGGGCACTGCGACCGCTGGCGCGACTCGTGCCCTCGGGCCACGAGGTGGAGTTCGACGAGGAGACCACCGCGCTCCGCGTCGCCGAGACCGGCGTGTGGCTGCCCGCCTTCCTCCCCGCGCTCACCCGGCCGTTCGAGATCGCGCTCGTCGTGGACACGGCGTCGCTGGAGATCTGGCAGCGCGAGATCGCGGACTTCCGCGCGGTGCTGGAGACACAGGGCGCGTTCCGCACGGTCCGCCTCTACTTCGTCGACTTCGACCAGGAGAGCGCCGGCGACCTGCTGGTGCGCGTCGGCGCCCCGAACGGCCCCTCCCGTGGTCCGGCGGAACTGCTCGACCCGTCCGGGGGCCGCCTCGTGCTCGTGGTGACGGACGGCGTGGGCAGGGCGTGGCACACCGGCGCGGCGGACCGCGTCATCGGCTACTGGGGCCGTTCGATCCACGTGTCCGTGGTGCACCTGCTCCCGCACGAACTGTGGAGCTGGACCGGCCTCGTGACGACGAGGGTGCAGCTGCGGATGCCGGATGCGGGCGCGCCGAACGCCCGCATCCGCTACCGGCTCGCCGACCCCTCCGACGAACGCCCACCGGACACCGCCGTGCCCGTGCCCGTCCTGGAACTGCGCCCGGACTGGCTGGGCCACTGGACCCGGCTGGTCACCGGCGACGGCCCCGCCGTCCGCCTCACCACGTTGTTCGCCGACCCGAGTGCCAAGGAGAGCACGTTCGAGGTCGACCCGTTGCCGCACCTGAGCCCGGCCGACCGGGTGAGCCGCTTCCGCACCATCGCCTCCCCGCCGGCGTTCGCCCTCGCGGGCCTGCTCGCCGCCACCCCGGTCCCGCTGAAGCTGCCGGTGATGAGCGCCGTGCGCCAGACTGTGCTGCCCGGCACGAACCTCTCGCACCTGGCCGAGGTGCTGCTCGGCGGCCTCATCGAACGCGACGAGGGCACCTCTTCGCCCGGCACCTACGAGTTCCGGGACGGACTGCGCCAGGAACTGCTCTCCACCTGCTCACGCGCCGACACGGCCCGCGTTCTGCGCACGGTGGCCGACCTGCTCCCGAAAAGCGAGGCGACTCGTGACCTCAAGGAAGCACTCGACGATCCGGACTCCGCCATTTCGGACGCGACTCCGGAAAGTCTCCCTCATCTGCGCCTGCAACAGGTGATCTTTCGTGCGATGAGCGGGCCGTACGCCAAACGGTCTAATCGTATCAGGGCGATGATCACGGATCTCACGGCCGACCGGGTCGAACCGGAGACCGAGTCCGCTGATTCAATCGCGCGCGTGTCTGCTCCCGCCGAAGAGGAATCTCCCTCACAAATATTGCCAATCAATGCAGCTGACCCAGGAGGGACAGTGACGGTACGAGATGAGGCCTCGTCCACGATCCTGAGTCATCAGGGTGACGCGCCACGCGCGTGGTCCGTCCCTCCGCGCAACTTCAACTTCACCGGCCGAACCGCCATGCTGGCGGCCCTGAACACCCGTTTGACCTCGGGTGACACGAACCCGACCGCGGTGCTCCCCGAAGCGCTCTACGGCCTCGGCGGCATCGGGAAATCGCAGGTCGCGGTCGAGTACGCGTATCTGCACGCGGACGACTACGACGTCGTCTGGTGGATTCCCTCGGAAGACCCGACGCACATCCGTTCGGTTTTCGTGGAGCTGGCCGCACAGCTCGGAATCCCCAACACCGGCGCGGTCAACTCCGTCATTGCGGCGGTACGGGAATCATTGCGCCGCGGACATCCCTATCGGCGCTGGTTGCTGGTGTTCGACAACGCGGACAAACCCGAGGACGTCCGACCTTTTTTCCCCACCGGCGGATCAGGACACATCCTGGTGACTTCACGGAACACGCATTGGTCGAGCGTCGCGCAGACGGTCGAGGTCGACCTCTTCAGCCGATCCGAGAGCAAACAGCTCCTGCAACGGCGCAACCAGGGTTTGACCGACTCCGACGCGGAACAGGTCGCCGACGTGCTCGGCGACCTGCCCCTCGCGATCGAACAGGCGGCGTCCTGGCTGCGGGAGACCGGCATGAACGCCGGCGAGTACCTCTCGCTCTTCGCGCGCAAACGCGCGGAACTGCTCGAAGCCGGACTGCCCGTGGACTACCACGTGCCGGTCGCCGCCGCGTGGAACGTGTCGTTCGACCGCCTGAGCGTGGAGAACCCGGCGGCCCTGCAGCTGCTGCAGGTGTGCGCGTTCTTCGCTCCCGAGCCGATCAGCCGCAGCCTCTTCATCGAGCTGCAGGGAATCCCGGTGCCGGACGAGCTCGGCGAGGCGCTGCGCGACCCGTTGCTGCTCGGCAAGGCGATGCGGCAGATCAACAGGTACAGCCTGGCGCAGATCGACCAGAGCAAGGGCACGATCCTGCTGCACAGGCTGGTGCAGGGCGCGTTGTTCGACCGCATGACACCGCAGGAACGCGCGCAGATGCGCCATGCCGCCCACGTGCTGCTCGCCACGGACGACCCACGTGGTCCCGCCACCCAGAACAACTGGGCCAAGTACATCGAACTCCTGCCGCACGTGCGTGCGTCGAAGATGCAGGAATGCGACGACCCGTGGGTCCGGCGCACCGCCCTGCACAGTGCCGTGTTCCTCGCCGCGTGGGGCGACGACCAGGGCGGTCTGGACTACGGACGCGAACTGCTCGCGTACTGGAGTGAGCGGTTCGGCGAGGAGAAGCCGGACACGTTGTCGACGGCGAAACAGGTCGGCGTCTGCCTGCGCGCGCTCGGCCGCTACACCGAAGCGCTCGCCGTCGACGAGCGCGCGTACGCGGTGGCGCGGGAGAACCTCGGTGAGGAGTCCGAGAACACCCTCGTGCTCGCCAACATGGTCGCTCAGGACGTGCGCGCACTGGGTGAGTTCACCAAGGCCTGGCAGCTCAGCGATGGCGCGTACCGCACCGCGAAGGCGGTCTACGGCGAGGAGGACGGTCTTTCTCTTGCCGCGGCGGACAACCTCGGGATCGCGCTGCGGCTCGTCGGGCGGTTCGCCGAGGCCCGTGACATCGACCAGGCGACCTGGGAGCACCGCGCCCGCATCCTCGGTGACGAGCACCGGTTCACGCTGTCGATGCTCAACAACCTGTGCCTGGACATCCGTGAGTGCGGTGAGTACGTCCAGGCCAGGGACATGCTCGAGACCGCGGTGGCGAAACACCGCAGGCTCTTCGGCGACGACCACCCGGACACGTTGAGGGCCATCAAGAACCTCGCCGTCGCGCGGCGCAAGGCGGGTGATCACCCCGGTGGGCTGCGCCTCTCGGAGGAAGCGGTGCTCAGGTACGTGAAGCGGTACGGCGAGACCTACCCCGGTTCGCTGGCCGCGTCGCTGAACCTCGCGGTGGACCTGCGGCAGGCCGGTGCGCTGACCGAGTCGAGGGCACTCGGCGAGCAGGTGCTCGCGGGGTACGCGGAGACGCTCGGCCAGTGCCACCCGTACGTGCTGGCGGCCAAGACGAACCTCGCGGTCACCCTGAGGCTCATGGGAGAGCTCGAAAGGGCGTCCGAGCTCAACGAGGACGCGTTCGTCACGATGCAGGACGCGCTGGGCTACGACCACCCGTTCACGCTCGTCTGCGCCACGAACAGGGCGAGCGACCACGCGGCGTCCGGCGACTTCGAGAAGTCCTACGCGCTCAACCAGAGGGTGCTCGAACGCTCCCAGCGGGCGCTGGGTGAAGACCACCCGTCGACGCTGGCGTGTCTCGCCAACATCGTCCTGGACCTCCGCGGACTGGGCCGCACCGCGGACGCCGAGTCGCTCCAGATCGACGTGATCAGCAGGTTCCGCCGCGCACTCGGCAAGAACCACCCGGCGACCGTCGCGGCCGCCAGCAGCACCCGCGCGGACTGCGACCTGGAAGCACTGCCGACGGGCTGAGCGATCACCTCCCGACCCACGCGGCGAGCACGCGTGGGTCGGGGAACTCGCCGGTACGGCGGAGGATCTCGGCGTGCACCGCCATGACCACGGCGGGCACGCGCAGCAGGGCCCGCGCCGACGGATCGGCGAGCCCGAGGCCGATCCACGCGGACACGTCGTCCGGATTCGCGGCGATGTCGGCGGCGTAGAGGCGCGCGGCGGCGTCCTGGTCGCCCGCCAGGTGCCGGAGATCGGCGGCCGTCGCACCGGTGAAGCCGGACGGTGTTCGCGGCAGCAGGCGCCGCAACTCCATGCGCGGCAACGGGGACGCCGGCCTGGGCGTCAGTGCCGAGACCGGCAGCTCTCCGCGTGGCCGCCCCGCCAGCCAGTCCTCCGCGAGCCTCTCCACGGCGGCGGGCTCCGGTGTCAGGTGCCGGGCCAGCCAGGTGGCGCGGTGGTCCCGGGCGGCGACGCGCGCGGTGTGAGCGGCGGTGGCGCCGACCCGGATCCGGCTCCACGACGCCAGTCTCGCCGCCACGATCGTGGCGAAACGGCGCCCGAGCGCGGTCAGCTCGCGGCAGCCGCGCAGAAACCGGGCCGCGTGCAGGGTCTGCCCGCACCAGTAGGCGAACTCGAAGTCGGCTCGCTCCGACGGGTCCGTCTCCCGGTGCGCCCGCCAGAAGTCGGTCACGCCGAGAAAGGCGTACACCCCTTGGAAAAGCCCGCTCACCGGTCGCGGGTCGTCGCGCCACGGGGCGTAGCAGTACGCGCTTCCGCCCACGGTGCAAAGGGGTTCGATGGTCGTGAGCGCGGCGAGTTTCGTGTGCTGCACCTCGTGGGTGAGCGTTTCGGCGAACGCGAAGGAGTCGGGCGGTACCGACATCAGCACCGCCCCGTACGCGTCCGCGGACGAGCCGCTGTAGGGAGTGCCGCCGTTCCTCGGCGGCACCGGCACCATCGTGCTCACCAGTTCGCGCAGCGCCTCCGCGTGTTCGGCACGCAGCAACGGCCACGCTGCCCGCAGCCGTTGTTCCCAGTGCCCGACCTCGGCGTCGGTCAACCGGTGCAGTCCTGACGCGGCGCGGTAGTCGCGGTGCGGCTCGACGTCGTCCAGCAGGGGAGTGAAGCCACCGGCGCCGATCCGCCGCACGGGCAGCCAGTCCTCGTCGTCAGGGACGCGAATCGTGCGGGCTCCGAGGGAAAGGGACAGCACGCCCGCGCGGCGCTCCGCTCGTGCGACGGCCCACGTGCGCACCTCCGGAAAGGTCGCGACACCCAGTGAGGGCAGCGAGATCACCCCCCGGCTCACCGGGACGTCGAGGGAGAAGTCGAGATCGCTCAGGTGGGCCGCGACCACGGCCACGCACCTCAGGTGGCCGACGTCCACCCACAGCGGCGCCGCGGACTCGATGGTCCCGCGCAGGCTTCTCAGCACATCGGTGAGCCACACGCCGACCTGGGGCAGCAACAGGGTTTCCCGCACGAGGCCAGGAGACTTCCGCTGTGCCTCGACGAGCAGATCCCACGCTTCGCCGACCTCGAGCAGGAGCGACCGGCCCGAGACCTCGTCCAGCAGAGCGCGCAGGGCGACCAGCCGGGCGCTGAACTGACCGTCGCTCAGCAACGTCAGGACCGCGTCGTCACCACCGCCCCTGGCGAGCTGGTCGACGAACCGGGGCGGCAGCCGGTGCGGGGTCAGCACGTGATCAGCGGTACCGGCTTCCGCTTGCCCCGGCGCTCGGGCACCCGACTCCCGACGCAGTCGTTGTTGCCGCCGGAGTCGTTCATCCGCGCCGCCCGGGCGTCCGGATCAGCGACGTCGAGCAGCACCGCGCGGACCGACGCGGCCACCGACCCGTCGGTCGTGTGCCGTAGTTCGTCGAGGCAGATGCCTGTCAGGTCGACGAGCGCGCAGTTCACCTCTGGAGCCTCTTCCACGGGTTCCCTCCCGACTACCGACCGTGACACCGATGTCACTTGCATCATGCCCAATCGGCCTGGTGTATGGGAGATCCTTTCGCGTACATGGGTGCTGCTCCATCTGCGCCACCACCGGGAATTTCGGCACGATGAGTGATGTTCGGTCACTTCAGGATCTCATGACCAGCGGAAATCCTTGTAGGAGGCCAAAATGGACAATTCATGGACACGGATTCCCGGCACAGCGGAATAGCGGTGTCATGTCCGCCGAACCCGTTGCGGGCCAGGTGCTTTCCGGGGGTGTAACGCTCCGCGCGGGCGGTGGGATGAGAGATCCATGGGTCTGGTCACTGTCGAGGGTCGCCACGTCGGCTTCACCGAGGCGCTGTCACGTGTCGCCGAGCAGCTGAGCCCGCTGGGCGACGCCGGCCGGTGCGTCGCCGAGTCGTACGCCCTGGCCACCGAGATTCGCCGCCTCGGCGAGGCGAAGGCCGTGGAGGACAAGGAGCTCAGGCTCGCGGTGCTGGACCAGCGCCGCCGGGAGTCCACCGCCACGTTGCGCGGCATGCAGAAGGAGCTGGGCAGGGCCGGCCAGAGCGCGGCGGCGTTGCGGGAATGCATGGTCAACATGCAGCGCGCGACCGTCAAGCCGGGACTGGAGCTGGCGGAGCGCCGCGCCTACATCGACCTGACCCGGCACTTCACCACCATGCTCGTGCAGCACCACTCCGAACTCACCGGAGGCGTCGCGGACGTCATCGACAAGGTGCTCAACGGATCCGGCGCCGCCGCGCTCGCACCCGCCCGCCGCAAGCCGCGCCGCACCCGGTGAGTGGCAACCGGCGCGGCTGCGCGTTCGCGTTCCTCGCCCTGTTCCTCGGAATGCCGCTGGCGATCGTGCTGGTGTCACCGGCGGTCGCGGCACGCATCGTCGTCGACGGCCTGCCCGAACACGCGGTTCACCTGCAGGAGTGGCTCTGGGGCTCGGCCGTGTCGGTGCCGCTGGCCGCGCTGGTCGTCCGGTTCGCGCTGAACCGCCACGGCCGGCTGCGCCGCTCCCCACTGGTGCGCCGCTGGCCGGGGTTCCTGCTGCGCGGCCTGGTGCTGCTGGCTGCTGTGAACGCCTTCGTGTTCCTGCGGAAGAAGCCTTCCCTCCCCGGCGACCACGTCATCGACGCCGGCACACCGCTCTTCGCCGCGGCACTGACCGGAGTCGCCGTCCTGGTCGCGATGAGGCTCTGGGACCGCCGCGCCCGCAGGGTCACCGTCGAGGAGGTGCGGGCGGCGGCCGCCGAGGCCGACCAGGCGTTGCGGCGCGTCCGCACCCAGAATGACCGCGTGCGCCGCCAGGCCCAGCAAGTGCGCGCACGCGTGGAGAAACTCCAACGCTCGGAGCGGCCCGAAGTGGAGTTCCACTCCCTGCGCGTGTTCCACCGCGAGTCGTACCAGTGCGCCGACACCGCCCACCTCGCCTACCACTCCGCCCAGACCTCGCTGCGCACGATGGCGAGCCTGGTCCGCCACGCCCGGCGCGCGCCTTACCAGTTGACCGTGAGCAGACGGGCCCGCGCCGAGATGAGGGCCGCCGCGGCCCACCTGGACCGCTCCCAGGGCGAGCTGCGGACCCACGTGGACGAGGGACTGGGCATGGTCCGCACGTTGAACGCCAACACCGCCGACCTCAAACACGAGATCCGCGACCACTGCGGCACCCAGGGCCGTGAGTGGTTCGCGGCCCTGGAGGAACGCGTAGAGCAGGCCCGCGAAGAGCGCCGGGTGGCAAACCGCTTTGGAGGCGGTCAGTAATCTCCTCGTCACAGCCTCACGTGAGAGGGTTTGGGCGATGCCTGGCGTGTTCGTCAACTACCGCACCGGTGACGGTGAATGGGCGGCTGCCCTGGTCAAGCGGGAGTTGAGCGCGCGCTTCGGAGGCGACCAGGTCTTCTACGCGAGCCAGTCGATCCGCCTCGGCGAGGACTTCTCCCGCGAGATCCTGAGCGGCCTGCGCCGGTGCGAGGTCCTGCTGGCCCTCATCGGCCCCCGCTGGGTGCACGCCGTCGACCGCGAGGGCGTCCGCCGCCTCGACAAGCCCGACGACTGGGTGCGCCGCGAGATCCTCGAGGCCTTCGACTGCGGCCTGCGCGTCATCCCGGTCCTGATGGACGGCATCGACCCGCTGCGCGAGGCCGACCTGCCCGACGCGCTGCAGCGCGTGGCCCGCTGCCAGTACCTGCGCATCCACCACCGCAGCGACGACCTGGACCTGCCCCGCCTGGTCGACGAACTGGTCGAACTGGTGCCGGAACTCGTCGCACCGCGCTCGTCGTCCGGCCCACGCCCCGGCCGCCCGGCCGAGGGCGAACTGCGCAGCCCGATCACCGAGTTCCGCCAGGCCCTGTCCGAGCCGCTGGGCCAGTCGGTGTACGAACGCGTCCAGGCTGCGGCGTCGGCGGCGCTCGAACTGCTGACGGAGTCGCGGTACCCCGTCACCGGCCACCTGGACGACAGCGACCTGCCCGCCGACCTGGAGAAGCGGCTCACCGGCTACGAGCACGACCTGGCGCCGCTACTGCGCCTGGTCGCCATCGGTGTGCGCTCCGGCGACCGGCGTCACGACGAGGTGTGGACCAGTCTGGTCGAACGCTTCCTCCGCCCGAGGCCGCGGCACCACGGAGCGCAGGATGTGTGGGTCAACGCCTCCGCGTACCCGGCGTTGCTGTTGACCTGCGTGATCGGCGTCGCCGCCGTGGCGGCGGGCAGGGAGGATCTCCTGCACCGCCTGCTGTGCCGCACCTCGGCCACCTATGCAGACGGCCGCACGACGCCGGTGCTGCGGGAACTGGCGCTGCGCAACGTGGTCGACCCCCGGCATGCGGCAGCGCTCCCCACGTGGGGAGGAGCCGCTCCTCACCAGGCGCTGAGTGTGCAACTGCGGCACGTCCTGAGCCGGGTCTTCTTCAACGTCGTGGACGGCAGCGCGTTCGACTGGGCGTTCGCCGACTACGAGTTCCTGCGCAGCCTGCTGGAACTGCACGACGCGCCGTTCTCGTCGCTGGGTGAGTTCGCGGTGCGCCTCGACCACGACGACTCGGTCATCTACCAGCGCAACGTCGCGCGGCTGGACGCCGACTCGGCACTGCTGCGCGCCGGGGCGTTCGGAGGAGAGCACGACAACGTGGCCGCGGCCTGGCGGGAGCTGCGCCAGGCCACCCGCGCCCGCTACTTGTAACCGCTCAGCGCGGATCACTCCACCGCCGCCAGGCCGTACGCAACCGCCATTCCACTGTGGACGTCGACCACGTCCGTGCCGGAGTGGCGACGGGCACCCGGGCCACCGTCTCGGCGGCGGCACCGTTCACCAGCGTCACCTCACCGGTCTGACCGGACGCGAGCCAGACCGTACCGGTGCGCATGCGCACCTGGTCCGCGTGTTAGCAGGGCCCCACCAGCAAACGGCCGCGGTCGCATCGGTCAGTCGATCCCGTCCAGCAGGACCAGGGTGAACCCCTCGCCCGCCGCGACTGCCATCACCCCGCGGTTGTACTCGGGCGGCGGCGGGGGCTTGAAGTCGTATCCGAGGCCCCAGCCGAGCATGGTGGCGTCCTCTTTAAGCGCCAGGACGTGCTGTCGACCCCAGTTCAGCGCGACGACGCCGCTCTTGGCTGCCTCAGGCACGAAGTAGAGGGAGGTCATGGGGAAGCCCCAACTGGTGACCGAGCCGTTTTCTCCCAACGCCAGAGTGACGGAGTCCGACCAGCCGGCTGCTCGTACTCCACCGTCCAGCCGGCCGCCCGCGTCCTCGCCGAAGGGCCAGACGATGATGGAGCCGTCCGCCTTCCACGCTGTGAATTTCTGGTTCCCGACCTCGATCCCGACCACACCGTTGGTCACCGCCTCGGGCACCGGTTGCATCTGGGCGCCACCCCACACGATCACGCGGCCGTCGTTCTTCAACGCCATGCTCTCCGACTGCCCGGCGGAGATGGCGACGACGCTGTGCTGTGCCTCGTCCGGTACGTCCCGCTCTCCGTTGTCCTTCCTGCCCCATTGGATGACGGAGCCGTCGGCCTTGAGCGCCAGACTGTGAGCCGCCCCGGCGGAAATCGCAATCACGCCGCTCAACGCTTGCGAGGGCACCTTCAACTGGCCGTGTGTGTCGTCGCCCCAGGCGATCACGCGGCCGTCCGCTTTCAACGCCACGCTGTGGTTCTCTCCCGCGTCGATCGCGATCACACCGCTCTCCGCCTCCTCCGGAATGTCGGACTGGAGGGTTTTGTCTTCGTCACCCCAGCCCTTGACGGCACCCCGCCCCACGCTGAACTGCCGCGAAGACTGCGCGGTCCGGGATCCCTTGGTGATGGTGAGCGTGACGACGTAGCGGCCTGCTGCGGCGAACGCGTGGGCGAACTCGGCCGTCCGCGCGGTCACTTCGGGTTCCGACCGGCCGGACCTGGTGACGGTCCACTCCCACCGGTCCGGATCGCGGGTGGTGTCGGCGCTGAAGCGCACCGACTCGCCGATCACCGGTTTCGGCCGCCGGATGTCGAGCGCGGTGATGGCCGGTGGGGCATCCGGGGGGTCCACGACCACCCTCGTCTCCGCCTCGGCACGCTTGCCCGTGCTGAAGGTGGCGGTCGCGCGGACGGTGAAGGTGCCCGGCTCGGTCCACCTGTGCCGGACCGACAAGCCGGACGCGTCGGCTCCGTCGCCGAACGACCACCGGACTGTGGCGTCGACGGCGGGTCGCAGCACGAAGCTCAGCTCGAACTCGTCGCCGACCGCACCGCGATTGCCGGGCTTGACCAGGATGGACGCCGCGGGGCCTGGAATTCTCTGGCTGGGATCGCCGGTCAGGCCGGGCAGCCCCAGACCGGCGTCCGGCCTCTGCCGACCGGTCTGCTGCACGTCGTCCGACGGCTTGCTCTCGGGCACCAGCGAGAGGGCGGGCGTGGCGGGGTCGTCGGCGTACTTGGTGATCGTGCGCACGTCGCCCCACAGGTCGAGCACGCCTGCCTTGTTGCCCTCCGGGTCGTTGAAGAAGACGATGTCGTCGCGGGTGACCAGCTCGAACGGGATCGGCTGGTCGAACAGCCTGCGCTGGGCCACCACGCGTGACGTGCCGAGATCGACGATCGTCACCTGCCCGGTCGAGTGGTCGGGCACCACCGCGTAGTTGTCGGCCTCGACCAGGGCGCCGAGGTCGGCACCCGCGGCAGCGACTTTCACGGGCGCGGCGCAGGAACCGGCGTCGAAGGCGCACGTGATCAGTTCACCGCGAGAAGGAACCACGATCAGCACCCTGGCGATGCCGGGGGAGCCGCTGACGATCACGTCGTCGTCGGGACGGAGTTCCGGTCGCAGTGATCGGCTGACGCCCCCGCTCTCGGGGTGGATCAGCTGGACCGTGCCGTGCTCGGGGTCCACCAGCACGGGCAGGCCCCTGGTGATCGCGAGACGGCCGTTGCCGGTGGCGGCGGCACGCACTCGCCGCTTGCCCTTGCTCAGCCAGACCACGTCGCCGGTCTCGTCGTCGATCGCCCACACCCGGCCTTCGCCGTCGACGACGCCGCTGCCCGGCCTGATCCTGTCGGCCAGGTGTTCGGGTTCGCCGGTCGGCGCCAGTGTCACGGGATCGACCGCCGTGGTCATTCCACTGTGTACGTCGATCACCCGCGGCGCGTCCGGCGAGAGCAGTACGACCAGTCCGTCGCTCGCGGGCAGAACGGACACCGGCGGCGAGACCTCCTCAGTGGCACTGTCGACTCGGCGCAGCGCACCGGTCTTCTCGTTCAGGACCAGGGCGGCGTCGCCCTGCTGGGTGACGTTCAGCGCCGTGCTCGGATCACCGACCGCCACTTGGGCCTTCACCTCGGCGGAGGCGCCGTCCACTAGCGTCGCCTGGCCGACTCGTTCGGACGCCAGCCACACCGCCCCGGAGTACATCCGCGCCTGGGAGGTCTCGTACCCAGGACCTCCCACCACAATTGCGCCGGTGAGCGCGGCGACGACGGCGAGCAGGATTCGGACGTGTCTCGGTTTCATCGGTATCGCCCCATTTCCAGACTTTCGCCTGCCCGTCGCCTGCGCCGTGCGACGCTCCACGAGGTCCACAGTGGACGCGGGTCGACCGCCGCACGAACCCGTGCGGCGGACAGGCGTCGCGGGTGGAGCCCTGCGTTCAGCCGCGCCTCGTGTTCCCAGGCCTGGTCCGATTCCGGCCGGCCGAGGAGTTCCGGTGCGTAGATCGCCGTGGTCGCCAGTTGAGCGGTCGCGGCGATCGGGTTCGCCACGTCGCCCCGACTGCCTCGCACGTGCTGAGCCACCTCGTGGAACGTGAGCGAGACCGGTGGCGAGACGCCGCGTTCGGCCAGCCGGTCGAGCTGTTCGTGCCATGCTCCGAGAATCCGCGCCGCGTCGTCCGCGCCGCGGCGCCTCCGTCGGCGGCGGCCGGCTTTGCCGAGCGCCACCAGCGCGCCGGCGAGCAGCAGGATCAGAACCGCTGCCGGCACCAGGACCAGGGTGCCGTTCAGGACGTCGCTCCAGCGCAGCGCCCACGCCTCCGGCGCGATGGTGGCCTCCGCCTCCGCCTGTGGCGCGGGCTCTGGAGTTCCGGTCGGTGGGGCGGCTTGCGGCGGGACCACGCGGGGTGGCTCCTGCGGCTGCGGCGTGCTCGCGGTGCTGCTACCGGTCGGGTCGTACCTGACCCAGCCGAGTCCGGTGAAGTGCACCTCGGCCCAGGCGTGGGCGTCGGCGGTGGTGACGTGGAAGGCGCCGTCCTTGGGGTACCGCAGGCGGTAGCCGACCGCGATCCTGACCTGGAATCCCCACATCCTGGCGACCACCGCGAACGCGGCGGCGTACTGCTCCGCGTACCCGCCGGCTCCACCCATGAGCGCACGGTTGATGGCCGCGTACGAATGCCCCGGCGGCCGATCCAGCCGGTAGAGCAACCTCCTCAGTTCAGTCTCGAGGAAGAGCAGCCAGTCGCTACGGGCGTGCGCGTGGAGTTCGTGACCTTTTGTCGCCAGCGAGCGCAGCGAATCGGGAATGCCGTCGGGAAGTGGAGCCGAGTGGTTCGCCGTCGGCGTGAACCGTCCCCATTCGATGTGCCCCTGATTGGTCTCGGCCGTGAGGTCGTACTGCAATCCCGGCGTGATCGAACCGGTTCGCACGACCACGCCCGAGTCCGGGTCGAACCCGAACCTCCCACCGGTTCCGGCGCGCACGTCCAACCGGGACGGCCAGCCGACGACGGGCAGGTACGGACCGGCGAGCTCCTGCAGCTCGACCCGCATCTTCACCTGTCTGCGTTTCGTCATGTCGGGGTCGACGGTGAGGTGGCTCCCGGCCACGCGGTAGGTGTCGTCCGCGGTCCAGGTGGTGCCGTCGAACCGGTCGAGGGCGGCGGTGCGGACCCTGTCGACCTTCCCGGCGGTCGCGGCGTCCGTTCGCACGACGAACAACGGTCGCGGCGGGGTCTCGTTGAGCTGTTTCTTCAGCTCTGCCAGCGGGGTCAGCGTGTCGGTGCCGAGGACCGGTGGGGCGAGCACGTCGCGCGGGTCGAAGCGGCGATCGCCGGACGCGAAGGGCAGCACCTGCCCGCCCACCACACCGGACAACGCACTGGCGGCGACCATCGCGGCCACGAGAACGAGGGCGATGACCGGCCTGCCGGACGGGCGTGCGGCGCGCACCGCGCTCCCTCGGTGCGTGCGGACCGCGACCAGGAGCAGAGCGGCGAGCAGGAACACGACAGTGGCGGTCAGGTGGCCGCCTGCCTGGTTGCCGACGGCCAGGAGAGCGAACAGAAAGCCGGCCAGCGGTGGGGCGAGCGGTGCCAGCGGGTGCCGAGTCCGCAGGACGAGCAGGACCGATGAGAACGCCGCCGCCCACGTCAGCAGCGCCGGCGCCGCCAGCAGTTCGGGCCAGGTGTCGGCGGGGGCGGTCACGGTGAGCAGGCGGTTCCAGCTGCCGCGCGTTCCGCTGAAGACGGCGGAGGCTGCGCCGCCGAACACTCCGTAGACCATGACGAGGGCCAGTCCCAGGGAGCCCAGCACCGCCGTCGCCCACATGCGCCGGTGGCCTGCAGCGGCGGTCAGCGCGCCGACGAGGCACGCGAGCGCGAGCACCGGGAGGTAGCCGGCGGTGGCGAAGAACCCTTGGTACACGAGCGTTCCCGCCGCGGCGGCCACCAAGGCGAGCGCTACCTCGGCCGTGCTGCCCGGCGTGAACCTCTGCCAGTTCATCGCAGCACCAGCCGGTTCCAGTTCGTGGCGAACTGGTCGCTGTTCGCCGCGGCGACCGCGAGCACACCGCGCGGCCTGGCCGGCACCGCGGCGTCCGGCGAGACGAGCTGGGCCAGGCTGACCGAGAGGAATCGGGGACGTAACGACATCAGCAGCTGGGCCGCCTCGGCGTCCACGCGACCGGTGACGACGACGAGGGCGACGCCCTGGGTATCGGTGACCACGTCCCGCACCAGATCGGACAGCGCGGCGAGTCCCCGATCGGTGCTATCCCGCCGCACGGTGGACAGCAGCTCCAGCGCGGTACCGCTCGACTCCCGCTCCGCCCCGCCGGTGGTGCGCAGGAGCAGTGGCAGGCTCGATCCCTCGGCGGCGACGCAGAACGACGCGGCGACGCGGACCGCGTCCTCGAAGAGCGTTCCGGGATACGGCGCGGAACTGGTGTCCAGCACGATCAGCTGGCGCGGCTCGTCGGGCACCACCACGTGGCGCGCCATGACGGTGCCGGTTCTCGCCGTCGCGCCCCAGTGGATGCGCCGCCAGTCGTCGCCCGGCACGTACTCCCGCAGGCTGTGGAACGCCGCCCCGCCCAGCGGAGCGTTGCTGGTCGTGTGGCCTTCGGCGTCCTGCGCTCCGCCGAGCGTGTTCATGGCCAGCAGGTGCACGCGCGGGTAGACGTGCACGACGAGTTCGCCCCCGGCCGCGCGGCCGCGCTGCAGCAGGCGCATCGGATCGGAGTGCCCGAGCCGCACAGGTGGGATCACATAGCGTCCGCGCCGCCCGACCGGAAGCGGGTAGCTGACCGTGCAGTCGTGGCCGGCGGCCAGCGGGGGCACCGTGACGGTCGCGCGGTTCTCCCCGAGCGTCTCGGTGATCACCAACGGCGGGCTCCCACGCTTGCCCACGTTCGTCACGGTCAGCGTGCCCTGGGCGGCGCTGCCCTCGAACACGCGCCTCGGCCGCACCTCCCGAACGGCCGTCAGCCGGGGTGTTGCCACCAGCCAGAGGGCGGCGACCAGCAGGGCGCCCGCCGCGGCGAGACCGAGCGTCACCAGTTCCGGGTAATTCGCCCACGTGCCGGCGCCGACCAGGCACACGGCGGCGATCGCCATCCAGGCCCCGGTCGAGGTCAGCCCGATTCTGCTGAGCCGGGAAGTGGCGCTCATCGGCCCGCCGGCACCGGCGCGGTCGCCAGGACGTCCCCGAGCACCGACTGCGGGGTGCGTTGCTGGATACGGGCTTCCGGGGTGAGCAGCAGGCGGTGGTTCAGCACGGGCACGGCCACGGCCTTCACGTCGTCCGCCGTCACGTACGGACGGCCGGCGGCCAGCGCGTAGGCCTGGGCGGCGGTGATCATGGCGATGCCGCCGCGCGGGCTCACGCCCAGTTCGACGTCCGGGTGGACTCGGGTGGCGCGGACCAGGCGGGCGACGTACTCGCGGAGGTCGTCGGCCACGCGCTGTTCGCGGACGGCTCGGATCATCAGGCGGAGGTCGTCGAGTTCCATCACGGACTTGAGCTCGTCCGGGCGGCGGCGGGTGACGCCGTAGGACAGGATGCTGATCTCGTCGGCCAGGTTCTCGGGGTAGCCGATGCTGATGCGCATCATGAACCTGTCCAGCTGCGCTTCCGGCAGGGCGTAGGTGCCCTGGTGCTCGACCGGGTTCTGGGTGGCGATGCACAGGAACGGGTAGGGCACGGGGATCGGGCGGCCGTCGACGGTCACCTGGCCCTCGGCCATGACCTCCAGCAGTGCCGACTGGGTCTTGGGGGAGGCTCGGTTGATCTCGTCGCCCAGCAGGATGTGGGTGAAGACCGGGCCCTGGCGGAACTCGAAGCGCGAGCGGCCCTGGTCGTAGACCTGCACGCCGGTCACGTCGGACGGGAGCAGGTCGGGGGTGAACTGGATCCGCTTCACCTCCGCGCCCGCGATCGACCGCGCGATCGCCTTGGCGAGCGAGGTCTTCGCCACGCCCGGTACGTCCTCGATCAGCAGGTGTCCCTCGGCGAGCAGGCACACGAGTGCCAGCCTGACCACCTCGGGCTTGCCCCGGATGAAGTCCTCGACGTTCGCGGCCAGCGCCTCGAACCTGCGCTGGAAAATCGCCGCATCGGACACTTCGACGCCCCCATCGTGCTGGTGTTCGGTGAATCGTCAGTGGAGCTGACTGCGCAACGCCGTGTTGAGGCGGGGGTAGACCTCGCTGACCGCGGCGTGCCTGCGTTCGCGGCCGAGGAGGCGGGCCAGTTGCTTGAGGTCCTGGCGCACGGTGGCCGAGTCGACCAGGTCCGCGGCGTCGAGGACCTTCGCCGTCAACGCGCTGGCGTGGTCGATGTCGCCTGCCGAGGCGTAGGCCAGGGCGCGGCGGGCGCCGAAGCGCGCGTGGGTGCGGTGGGCGCTGTCCGGCACCAGGGCCAGCTGCCGGTCGAAGACGTCCGCCGCCTGGCGGGACTGGCCCAGGTCGTGCAGGCACCAGGCCTCGACGAGGCTGATCAGGTCGGCGCCGCTGACCGAGGCCGAGCCCATGACCATGCCGTCGGCGGTGTCCGCCCTGGCGAGCAGGACGGCGGCACGGTCGAGCGCCCGCCTGCAGTGGTCGTAGTCGCAGGCCAGCGCGTGGCCCTGGGCTTCGCGCAACGCGGCCAGCCCCTGAACGCGGGCGGAGGTGCCCGGTGCGGCCTGCGCCTGCTGGGCTAGGTCGACGGTGCCGGCGGCGTCCTCGCGGTAGAGCGTGATCAACGCCTGCCTGATCAACGAGTACGTGGCCATCTCGGTGTCACCGGCCGCGGCGCCCATCTCGACGGCGTTGCGGGTCCACCACATCGCGGCCCGGTCGTCACCGGCCTCCTGGGCCATCCACCCGGCGTACTCGCTGTAGCGGGCGGCAAGCCCCAGCAGCTGCTCGCGAACGGGTGTGGGCGCGCCGTTGGCCATGCCGCGCAACGTGTGGGTGTGCACCGTCACCATCGGCAGCACCACACTCGGGCTCGTCGTCTGCCCCAGCTTCCTGACCTCGGTGAACAGCGAGCGGAACGCCGTCAGCGTGCCGTCGTGGGCCGCGCTCGCGGAGGCGGCGCGGGGAGTCCCGAGCGTCAGCCCGAGCAACGAGGCGGCGCCCGTCGCGATCGCCTCGCGCCGAGGCATCGGAACCATCCAGCTCGACCCGTCCGGAGCCATGCTCATCACCCACACTTCGCCGTCGCCGTCGGCCTCGACGGCAGCGAGCGGGCTCGCGGGGGCGGGCTGGTCCACCAGGGCTGCCAGACGTCCACCGGCTCCGAGAACCGCGTCGCAGCGCCGGGCCAGATCAACACCTGGTTGTTTGAAGCCAGTCTCGATCTTGCCCAGATAGCCCTTGCTGTAGTGGACCTGCTGCGCCAGCGCCGCCAGCGACAGGCCCGCCGCGGTGCGCAGGCGCCGCAGCTCCACCCCAAAGACATCCGACTGCTCAGCCATTCGTCCCCGCCCTCGACCGCCGCTCCCGGCGGCCGGTGAATCGACCGTTGCAGACTACTGAGCCACTGGTCGCAGGCCCAGTCCCCCGGAGCGCCGGCGTCGTCGGACGCCTGGCCGCCTCCGAGTCTGATCCGCCGCCCGGCCGAATCCCAGGCGTCTCCCGTCGCCTTCGTGATCGGGAGACGGGAGACCCCTGCCCCGCGGAACCGTTGCGGGACATGCTGGTTCCGGACGGCACGGAACACGTCGTCCGGTTTCTGGGGGGTGTGGCGGCAGGCCGGGGCTGGGGGCTCAGTCCTGCCGCCACAGACAAACGGGGAGAAGAGGAACCGAAGAGTGAACAGGGACTGGACGGGCGCGCCCTCCTGATCACGCGTCACCCGGTCGTGCACCCGGTCAACCGCGCCGAACCGGGGCCGGAAGATCACGGACGTGCTGAACTGAGCGGCATGGGCACGCGCACGATCCGTTACACCGCACTACTGGCCTGCATCGCGGCTCTCACGGCCTGCACCGCGCGGGAACGGGAGGACGTGGTCAGGCTCGCCAGCGGCCCGTCCGCCACGATGCGCCCGCCGCCGATCACCAGCACGCGGTCGGCCGTCTGGTCCACTTCGGACAGTAAGTGGCTGGACAGCAGCACGGTGCCGCCCCGGAAAGCGTGCCCCCGCAACAGGTTGCGCACCGCGCGGATGCCTTCGGGGTCGAGACCGTTGATGGGTTCGTCGAGCACGAGCAACGGCGGATCGGCGAGCAGCGGGTGCGCGATGCCGAGCCGCTGGCGCATGCCGAGGCTGTACTTGCCGATCTTGCGGGTGGCGGCGTCGGCCGGCCCCAGCACCTCGTCGGCCCGGCGAGCGGGCACCCCGGACAGCGTCGCCGCCATCCGCAGCTGACTCCGGCCGCTCCGTCCAGGATGGACGGCCGCCGCGTCGAGCAGCACGCCCGCCACGTGAGAGGGGTTGGATCACGCGGTGAACGCGCGCCCCGCGATCGTTGCCTGCCCCCCACGCTGCAAGCACCTACCCACCGTAGCGGTAGTCACTGTCCGTCGCGGGCTGATTCACCGTGTCGCGCGAGGTGCTCGCCGGTCAGGCAGAAGGACAACCGCCGAGCCTCATCGTCGTCGGAGGACTTCCGGAGACGCCCGAACCGGACGAAAGTTTTTGGCCCGCGCCGGAATCGAGCGGCCGGGTATCGGAGAGTCGCGCGCTTTGCCGGATTGGGCGCGGGCGGGTGCGGGCAGAAATCAGGCAGGAAACGCGCAGATCCGGCCCTGCGGCTGAGCCGCCCCACATGTCGTCCGTACGGCTGTGGCCGAGGCCACTGCGGTGGACCTGTGCTGATCACGGCCGGTCGCAGTGATCGTCATGCGAATTCCCGAATAAGTGCTGGTGACGGATAGCGACGACCGGGTTGCGCTCCGTTCGGCGTAGAAGACGCCCTGCGTCGCTGTCAAGTTCGCGGTCAATAGCGCCGCGTTTCCACAGTTCAGTTGGCAAAAGCCCAGCTCGGCATCCTTTCGCCCGCTCGGTCACGAAGGTCCGGCCTGCCCGCGAGAGCATGTTCCTTCACCACAACGGCCTTGACTGAACCACGAAAGGGGGGTGTTGCGTTGTGCATCCGACTGAGTACTCTGCACTCACCCCCTCAAGATCATCGCTGTTGGTCATGTTGATCATGTGGTGTTATCTTTCCGTCGCCAATTCGGGTGGTCGTGGAGCGTTGTGAAGCTGAAGAACGTGCCTGAGACGAATTACAAGACAATTCGTTCCCGGCTCACTGGTGTCGTGGTGGTTCCCAGCGTCGTCCTTCTGGCCATGTGGGCGTTGTTCTCGTCCTACACGGTGTTCGAGGGGCTCTACCTCCAGCTGGTCGCCTCCGGCGCGCGGGACGCGTCGATCCCCGCGGTCCAGTCGTTCGCGTCGCTGCAGAAGGAACGCGAGCTGTCCATGACGAGCCTGAGCCGGGCCGGCTCGAGCACGTCGGCGTTGCTCAAGCAGCAGCAGGACACCGACAAGGACGTCGAGCAGATGAAGTCGGCGTTCGCGGAGCTCGCCTCCCAGGCACCGCAGGAGATCGTCGACGGCATCAACAAGCTCAATGGCCTGCTCGACCAGTTGCCGGAACAGCGTGAGCGCCTGGAGTCCGGTGCCACGTCCAAGGACGAGGTCTACCGCTACTACAACAGCGTGCTCGACGCCGGTGGCTCGCTGTTCGGCACCCAGGCCCGCATCGTGCCCGACGCCGAGACCGTGCAGGGCGCACTCGGTGCGCTGCAGTACTTCCAGGCCTCCGACGCCATGTCGCGGTCCAGCTCGGTCGCCGCGGGTGCGATCGTCACGGGCAGGTTCACGCCCGAGGAGCACCGGGAGTTCGTCAGCCTGGTCGGCGCGTACCACTTCACGCTCAACGTCATCGAGCCCACCGCGCTGCCGAACGTGCGCGAGCACTTCAAGCAGCTCACCGGCAGCGCGCCGTACCAGCAGCTGGTGACCCTGGAGAACCGCCTGCTGCAGAACGCGGAACGGCCCGTCGGGCAGCAGGTCACGCTGGCGGACTACGAGAACGCCACCCGCGCGGTGTCGCAGGAACTCACCACGATGGTGCAGGAGCAGTCCACCGGCGCGGTCAACATCGCCATGGCGAACGGCAAGGAGAAGTTCACCACCGTCCTGATCGGCAGCCTCATCGCCCTGATCGCGGTCATCGCCGGCATCTTCGTCGCGGTGCGCGTCTCCAACCGGCTGGTCAACAAGGCGTTGATCGTCCGCCTGATCAGCCTGAAGAGCGACTCCCTGAAGCTCGCGCACGAACGCCTGCCGGACATCGTCGAGCGGCTGCGCGAGGGCAAGCACGTCGACGTCGCCGCCGAGGTGCCCGCGCTCGACTACGGCAACGACGAGATCGGGCAGGTGGCCGACGCGTTCAACGCCGCGCAGTACACCGCCGTCGCCGCGGCGGTGAAGGAGAGCCAGACCCGTGAAGGCGTGAACCGGGTCTTCCTCGACATCGCGCGCCGCAACCAGGGCCTGGTGCACCGCCAGCTCAAGATCCTCGACAAGCTGGAGCGCGAGGAGGAGAACCCCGACCACCTCGACGCGTTCTTCCAGCTCGACCACCTCGCCACCCGCGCGCGCCGCAACGCCGAGAACCTGATCATCCTCACCGGCGAGCAGCCGGGCCGGCAGTGGCGCAAGCCCGTGCGCATGCTGGACGTCGTGCGCGCCGCCGTCGCGGAGACCGAGCAGTACGCCCGCGTGAAGGTGCACCCGGTGCCCGAGGTCGCGCTGGTCGGCGCCGCCGTCGCGGACACCATCCACCTGATCGCCGAGCTCGTCGACAACGCGACGTCGTTCTCGTCGCCGCGCTCGCAGGTCGAGATCCACAGCAGCGAGGTGCCGCAGGGTCTCGTCATCGAGATCGAGGACCACGGCCTCGGCATCAAGCCCGAGGACCGCGAGCTGCACAACAAGATGCTGACCGCGCCGCCGGACTTCGAGGCGATGAGGCTGCGCGGCGAGTCCCGCCTGGGCCTGTTCGTCGTCGCCCGGCTGGCCGCGCGCCGCCACATCCACGTCGAGCTGCGCGACTGCCCGTCCGGCGGCACCATCGCGCTGGTCCTGATCCCGTCCGAGCTGATCGTCGGCGAGGTCGGCGCGGCCGATCCGGCGGACTCGCAGCAGATGCCCAAGCCGACGTTCCGCCAGCAGGCGCTGCAGCAGGCCTCGCGGTCACCGGAGGCCCTGGAGGCCTCGGTCCCGATGCAGGGCGACCTGGTGCACGACCCCCGGCTGGGCGACAGGTCCACCGAGACCTTCCAGCTGGACGAGTTCTGGGCCGGCAGGGCAGTGGGAAACGACCTGACCCCAGGCCCGGACAGGGACCTGGACAGCAGCAGCGGACACATCGAGCTGCCCCGGGAAGACCGCCTGGCCGGGGTCTGGCCGGTCGGCGACCCGGCGGAAGGTGAGGCGGCGACGAGTCAGAACACCCGGCCGGAGCTGCCCCGCCGCAGGCGCCAGCAGCACCTCGTACCGCAGCTGGCCAACGACGAACCCCGGCCGATGCCCGAACTCGCGGAGTTCGACCCCGAGGAACGGGCGGAACGCACCCGCGACGGAATGTCCGCCTTCCAGCAGGGCACGCGTAGCGCCCGCCAGGCCGACGACGTCGTGGAACCGTGATCACGAAACCGAAAGGGCAATTTCCGTGGACGACCTGACCGGCGGGCACCCCGAGCTCAACTGGCTGCTGGAGGACCTCGTCGCGAGAGTGGTCGGTGCCCGGCACGCGGTGGTGCTCTCCGCGGACGGCCTGCTGCTCGCCCACTCTCCCGAGCTATCCAAGGACGACTCCGACCACCTCTCGGCGATGGCGTCCGCGTTCCAGAGCCTCGCTCGCGGCACCGGACGGCACTTCGGAGGGGGACAGGTCCGCCAGACCATCGTGGAGATGGAACGCGCGCACCTGTTCGTCACCGCGGCGGGACAGGGCGCCTGTCTCGCGGTGGTGGGTGACGAGGACGCGGACATGGGCATGATCGCCTACGAGATGAACATGCTCGTGAAGCGTGTCGGCGCGTACCTCTCGTCGGCGCCGAGAACACTGGCGTCGCCGAGGATGCCCAACCCCCTCGGACTGTCATGAGTAACTCCTCCGACTGGTGGTACGACGAGGCGGCGGGCCCCATGGTCCGCCCGTACGCGATGGTGAGCGGCCGCACCAGGCCCAAGCCCGCCGGCGAGGACCTGACCCTGACGACCCAGGTCCGGGCGCTGCGCACGACGACGGAGCAGGGCACGTTGTCGGTAGAGCACCTGGAGATCATCAAACTCTGCCGGAAGCCGCTGTCCGTCGCGGAGGTCGCCGCCTACCTCCACGCCCCGCTCGTCGTGGTGAAGGTGCTCCTGAGCGACCTCATCCAGCGCGGCGACGTCATCACCAGCGGCCCGGCCACCACGGTGGCCCCGGTCGACCTGAACCTACTCCAGAAGGTGCTCGATGGTGTCCGTGCAATCTGATCGGCCCGGTTCCGGGCAGGGCGGGGAAGAGCTCCTCGTCCCCTCGTCGGTCAAGATCGTCGTCGCCGGCGGCTTCGGCGTCGGCAAGACCACGATGGTCGGCGCGGTCAGCGAGATCACCCCGCTGCGGACCGAGGAACTGCTCACCGAGGCCGGCGAGGAGATCGACGACCTCTACGGCGTCGAGGGCAAGACCACCACGACGGTCGCGCTGGACTTCGGCCGCATCACGATCAACCCCGAACTGGTCCTCTACCTGTTCGGCACGCCGGGTCAGGACCGCTTCTGGTTCCTGTGGGACGAGCTCTCGATCGGCTCGATCGGCGCCGTCGTCCTGGTCGACACCCGCAGGCTCGACGCCGGCTTCGGCGCGATCGACTTCTTCGAGCGCAGGGGCATCCCGTTCGTCGTGGCGGTGAACTGCTTCCAGGGCAGCCACTCCTACACGGCGGAGGAGATGCGCGTGGCGCTCGACGTCGCCGACACGGTGCCGCTGGTGCTGTGCGACGCCCGCGACCGCGAGTCGTGCAAGGCGGTGCTGGTCCGCGTGATCGAGCACGCGATGAACCGGCTCGACGTGATGGCCTGACACGAACTGAAGCCCTTGGTGCTGTGCGCCAAGGGCTTCAGTCACTGCTACGACCTGACCTGCTCCAACCGGCACCGGAACGGCCGCAGGATCGGCGGCACCTCGGTGAGCCGGTAGCCGGGCACCCGCTCGGGATCCTTGGCGATGCCCGCCAGCGTCTCCGCCACGTACTCCAGGTGGCTGCGGGTGTACACACGGCGCGGGATCGCGAGCCGCACCAGCTCGAACGGCGCGGGCGTGATCAGGTCGCCGGACGGGTCGATGTCGCCGAGGTAGAGCGAACCCACCTCGGCACAACGGATTCCGCCCGCGAGGTAGAGCTCCGACGCGAGCGCGTGGCCGGTGAAGCGGCTCGGCGGGATGTGGGGCAGCAGCCTGCCCGCGTTGAGGTAGACCGCGTGCACGCCCGCCGGCCGCACACTGTCCACACCGGCCTCACGCGCGCAGTCGGCGAGGTACGCGGTAGCCGCGGCGCGCTCGCGCAGGTACAGCGGATCGGTGACTTCCAGGAGGCCCTGCGCGCACATGTCGAGGTCGCGGCCGGACAGCCCGCCGTACGTGCTGAACCCCTCGGTGGCGATCAGCAGGAGTTCGCACCGCTTGGCCAGGTCGGTGTCCTGCAGCGCGAGCATCCCTCCGATGTGGACGATGCCGTCCTTCTTCAGGCTCAGCACGCAGCCGTCGGCGAGCCGGAACGCCTTCTTCGCGATCTCACGTGGACTGTGGCCGCGGTACTTCTCCTCCCGCTGCGTCACGAGCCACGCGTTCTCGGCGAACCGGGCCGCGTCGAGGATGAACGGCACGTCGTGCCTGCGGCACAACTTCCGCACGGCCTTGAGGTTCGCCATCGACACCGGCTGCCCGCCGCCGCCGTTGTTGGTGATCGTCATGAGCACCAGGCCGACGTCCTCGGGTCCCTCCAGCACCTCCTCGAGTGCGACCAGGTCGATGTTGCCCTTGAACGGCTCGTCGCTGTCGAGGTCCGCGAAGGCCGGCGACGGGAGGTCCCGCACCACGCCGCCGGCCAGTTCGACGTTCGCGCGGGTGGTGTCGAAGTGCGTGTTGCTGACCGAGAGCTGTCCAGGCTTCAGCAAGGCGCTGAACAGGATCCGTTCGGCGGCCCGGCCCTGGTGCACGGGCAGGATGTGCCGGTACCCGGTCAGTTCCTCGGTCACCTCGCGGAACCGGAACCAGGACCGCGACCCCGCGTACGTCTCGTCGCCGCGCATGCCGGCGGCCTGTTGTTCCGCGGACAACGCGCCGGTGCCGGAGTCGCTCAGCAGGTCGATCGTGACGTCCTCCGCCGTGAGGTTGAACTGGTTGTACCCGGCTTCGGCGTAGCGGCGTTCCCGGTACTCGCGGGTGGTGATGGGAATGGGCTCGACGACCTTGATGCGGTACGGCTCCACGGCGGTGGCCTTCCTGGTGCAGCGATGAGGTCTGTTCCATCGGTCTCGTTCGATGGAACAGACCCCTAAGCGGATAGTGCGGTGGTGCGGGGTGGCGTGACGTCGTAGGCCTCGGAGGACAGGTAGACCGAGACGCCGGGCTTCGGCCGGCCCAGGCGCAGGGACACGTGGGCGATCAGCCCCACACCGTCGCCGAGCGGCCGCTGGACGAGGCTCGCGAGCGCCATGACGAACGGCGTGGTGTCGAGCCCGCACCGCGCCATGATCGCCAGCACGCGCGCGCACGCCTCCAGGTCGTCCTGCACGTAGTCCCGCACCGGGATGTAGAGGGAGTAGCCGCTGGGCCGGTCGGTGTCGCCGGACAGGAACGTGTAGCTCGACATCAGCGGGCGCCGGGTGAACGCCCCGTCGCCGCCGCGGGCGAGCTCGCAGACGTCCGCCAGGAGCGCCGGATCGACGTCCGGGGTCGCCGCCGCGGCCCGCACCACGTCCGCTGCCATCGCGTCGTCGTGCGACACGTAGGTCTTCACCCGTGCGCGGTTCTCGTCGGTGAGGTCGAGGGCGAAGAAGGAGAACCGGTCCAGCCCCTCGCGCCGCAACCCGTGCTCGGCGACGACGGGGAACGCCGAGTCCAGGCCGAGCCGGGCGAGTGCCTCCGCGACCAGGCCGGTCGCGCTGTCCCGGCCGCGCGCCTCGGGGTTGAGGTAGACCTTGACGGCCGGCGTGCCCGACGGCTGGACGATCAGCGAGTACCAGAACGCGAACGCGCCCTGCGGGTCGTCCGGCAGGAACAGGTCGCGCACCTGGTCGAACTGCCCGAGCCGCAGGTCGTGCCGGTCCGCGAGGCGGTCCAGGACGCCGAGCGCGGCGGCCAGGTTGGTCTGCCTGCCGGGCTGCTCGGCGAGCGACTCGACGATCATGCGAACGGCGGGCCGTTCGTTTTGGGCCAAAGCCACCGAGAATTCCACGGGAGTGTGGTCGTCGGCGACGAATGAGGGCCAATGGGGAACTGCGGAGAGGGGCATCCGGCAGCCGGGGCCTAATGCCTCACCCAGCAGTTTTGTCGCCGTATTAGCGGAGTCCGCCAAACCGACGGCGCGCAGGAGGTTGCGTAACTGGCCAATGGCGAAATCGTGCAACGAGACGACTGGCGCGCTCAAGATGGGGCACTCCTGATCGGCCGGGGAATCAGGTCGGGTCGCAATCCTGACGGGGTGGAATCGCGAAGTGAATTCTCTCAACCCGCCACATGCCCAGGTCAAGAGCCAAGGGGGTTGCGTGCGACACTCTGCGCTGTGATGAAGATTGCACCACTCGGTCTATTGACTTGACCGTTTCGACTGTTCTCGCGGGTAATTGCGTCTGCGAGTACGGGTGTGCTATGCGCGGCCGCTCATGGTGTCGCAGAGTAAGGTTTGTGCGATTAGCGGCCCACGTGGTAAAGCGTCCGCATCACGCCCGTTTGTCCCGGTACCCAAGAAAAACGGGGGTGTCCGCGGCGCGGACACCCCCGTTCGGGGCTTGTGCGGAAACTGTTCAGCCCCTCGGCTTCGCGCACTTCGCTTTGCCGGGGCAACTGCGGATCATTCGCACCGACGGCGCCTCGTCGATCGTGCCCGGCGGATTCACCGCGCCGCCGGGCCACTGCACGGAGATCGCGATCGACGACGCGTTGTTGTCGTAGTTCTTCTCCAGCAACGCACGGTCGGAGTTCACGACGTTCACGACGTCGTACACACCGGACTTCACGTGGGTCAGGTCGAGCCACTGGAAGTCGACCTCGTGCTTGTAGTCGTCGCCGGAACCGACCGAGATGCCGAACATGACGTCCAAAGCGGACGGGTTGTGGTGTTCGCACATGTGACCGTCCAGGCGCTGTGCGAGCTTGCCCTCGGGGCTCTCCGGATCCTCGGGCCGGCGCGGGAGGCGGTCGGACACGGTGTAGCGGTCGCCGATGCAGAAACCGTTCTTGCGGTCCGTCTCGACCACGCTGCCGTCGGGCGCACGCAGCTGGAAGTACTCGAAGTTGAGCAGGTGCCAGTGCGTGTGCGTGGGAGCGGGCTCGTAGTAGGCGCTGGACCTGGTCTCGCGGCGCGCCTCGTTGTACGACCCGGCGATCGAACCGTCCACACCGGACTGAATGGCCTGACGCACGTTCATCGTCGGTGTGGCGGTGCTGTCGCGGTGCGCGTGCAGCAGCAACGGGCCGTCGCCCACGTTGTCGATCGAGGTGGTGAACCTCAGGCGCACGGCCTGTGCGCTGCCGCCGCGGAACATGCACTTGCCGCGCGGCGCCGAGGCGTCCTCCACGAGGCACACGTCCCAGGCCCGGCACAGCAGCGGGGAGCCGTCGTGGCCGCCGGGGCAGCCGATGGGCGCCTGGCGGAGGTCGGGCAGCAGCGGCGCGGGATCGGCCTGGACGTGCTGCGAGGAGACGAGGTTGACCGCGGTGATCGCCAGTGCTGCGATCACCGCGCCGAATCTGCTGACCATGCGGCGTTCTCCTGGGTCGAGGAACTCCTGGCGGCGCGCAGGAGCGTGTCCGTCACCGAGCCGGAGAGCTCGACACTGGAGTTCCAGCTCGTGACGTCGGGGTAGACGTGGGCCGTGGTGGCGAGCAGCAGCCGCGTGCCGGGCACCTCGACGGCCGGGCGCTTCGTGAGGTACCCGAGCGGGTACACCGGTTCGACGAACGGCGCCTTGAACACGCGCACCTCGTCGACGTCGTCGGCCGTGAGTCCTTTGTGGAGGCTCAGCAGCTGCTCGGTCCACCGTTGGGCGATGCTCTCGGAGTCCTCGCGGTACAGCGCGGACTCGCGATCGGTGTAGTGCATGACGTACACGAGGTGCCGGTCGCCGTACCGCTCGGAACCCGTCAGCGGGGTCATCTCGATCACGCCGTCGAAGTCCGTGCCCGAGCGGATCACCGGTGCCCAGTAGTGCCCGGACAACGGCTTGCGCAGGAAGAACAACGTGTTGACGACGCCCTGGTACGGCAGCTGGACGTCGGGCAGCAGCGGTACGAGATCGGGGTCCGCGATGGCCCGCAACGCCGGCAGCGGGACCGTGGAGACCGCGTGATCCGCCTCGATCGTCTCGCCGCCGGACAGCGTGACGAGCACCCGGTCCTCGCCGGCTTCGAGCCGCCCGACCGGGGCCGAGGTACGGACCTCGCCGCCGTGCGCCTCGATGGACGCCCTCAGCGCGTCGATCACGCTCTCGTAGCCACCGGCCGGATAGCCGCGCACCGACTCGTTGCTCTCGCGGCCCAGGCGCTGCCACACGTACAGCGCGGGCACGTCACCGAACGCGGCGCCGAACTTCGCGCCGAACAGCGGCGCGAGCAGCAGCTCCCAGATCCTGTCGCCGTACAGGCCGCGCAGCCAGTCCTCGGTGCGCATCCCGTCGAGGTCCTTGCCCTTGCCCAGCCTGCGCAGCAGCAACGAGACCACGCCGAAGCGGATCCGGTTCACGAGGCTCAGCGGCCGGAACCGCAGCAGGTCCAGCGCGGAGTTGAACGAGCGGTGCTCGCCCTCGACGATCATGCCCATCGAGGTGGGGTTCCAGCCGACGCTCTCGCGCAGGCCGACCTCGTCCAGCAACGCCAGCAACGCCGTGTCGGTCGGCATCACGCAGTGGTAGAAGCGTTCCACCGACCGGCCCCGCGAGGTGAAGAACGTGCCGAGGCCGCCGAGCTGGTCGCTCGCCTCCAGCAGCGTCACGGCCATGCCCTCGCGGGCGAGGCGGTGCGCGGTGGCGAGGCCGCAGATGCCCCCGCCGATCACGACGACGCGCTGGGGCATCAGAGCTTCCGGAACGGCACGGGCGCGAGGCGGTCACGCGTGAGCAGGAGCAGGTACTGCCGCAGCGTGCGGCCGAGCCGGAGCTTGCTGGCGCCGGGCTTGCGGTCGTAGCGCAGGTGCAGCGGGATCTCGCTGACGATCGGCCCGCAGTGCCGGAGCTTGAGCAGGAGCTCGACCATGCAGGCGAAACCGCGTTCCTCGACCAGGCGCTCGCCCCAGTGCGCGGTGGCCCGGCGCAGCAGACTCACCCGGTAGGCGCGGAAGCCGCTGGTGAAGTCGCGGACCCCGTCGAAGTGCAGCACCTTGCCGAACACGACGCGGGCGCCGCGCGAGAGCAACCGGCGCCACTGCGGCGCGGTCGAGTCGTCGCCGCCCTCGACGAAACGGGAGCAGATCACGACGTCCGCGCCGGCCTTGATCTCGGCCAGCATCGCGGGGAACACGCCGGGATCGTGCGTGTCGTCGGCGTCCATGACGATCAGCACGTGCTCGGGAGCGGCCACCGCGAGCGCCGCCCGCAGTCCGGACTGGACGGCCTGGCCGAGCCCGAGGTTGACCGGGTGGGTCACCAGGCGGACGTCGAGCCCGTGCACGCCGGTCACGCTGTCGCCGGTGCCGTCCGACGAGCCGTCGTCGACCACCCACACCGTGATCCGGTCGGCGAGGTCGGTGCGGGCGATCCGCGCCAGCAGTGACGGCAGCGCCACGGCCTCGTTGTAGGCGGGCAGGACGACGTGCACGTCGCCACACGTGCGGATCGGCTTCTGCACGATCGCGACCGGTTCACCGGCCGAATGCCGGATGCCGTGTTCGTCGACTCTCACTCTGGCGCCCCCTCTTCGGTGGCTCGTGGATGGTGGCATGAATTATTGACACGGCGTGCTAAAGCTTTGAGTGCGGCCCTGGGTGAGTTCAGGGCAGGAACAACGTCGAAACCTCACTAATTGCGTTCGCGCGGGACACTGAAGAGGGATGTTGATACCCGAAGAGATGATTTCTCAGAGTTCATTCACTCTTTCGTGCACTCCTGCGACCATAACTCCTTCGATCGGATGATCTTTCAATGAGGCGATTCTCGGCGGTTGCCGTTCCAGCTGGACCACTTCACGCGCGCGAGGCTGATCCCGGACGCCTGCCGCAGCGCCCCCTCAAGCCGTCGTCGGTGGGCAGGGACCTGCTCAGCCGGGTGAACGCGGTCGCGGTGCTGCTCGTCCTCGCCGACACCGTGACGCTCGCCGTGCTGTGCGCGCAGCGCGGTCTCGGCTGGGGCTGGAGCGGCGCCGTCCTGGCCGCGGTGGTCACGATCAGGGGAACCTGGCGGCTCTACCGGCGGCGGCTGTGGCTGTCGTGGCTGCAGGACCTCCCCAGGTCCGCGGCGAGCACGGCACTGGCCTTCGCGCTGCTGTCCGGCATCGGCCTGATCAGTGGAACCGAGCAGGCCGGCCTCGCCGCCGCGCAGTGGGCGATGATCGTGTTCGCGCTGGTCATCGAGCCGGTGCGGTGGTGCGTGTTCGCGTTCGGCCGGTGGTGCCGGCGCAGGTTCGACCGTTGCGACCGCACGATCATCGTCGGCGCGGGCGACGTCGGCGTGAACCTCGCGAGGACCATGCTGGAGCACCCCCAGTTCGGGCTGCGGCCCGTCGCGTTCGCCGACTCCGGCCCCGACCCTGACCGGCAGCCGCCGATGCTCGAGGTCGTCGACGGCGACCTGGCCGACGCGATCGTGCGGCTCAAGGCGGGCACCGTCGTGCTCGCGTTCTCGCACACCCGCGACTCGCCGCTGGTGGACGCGGCGATCACCGCGCACCGGCTCGGCTGCTCGACGCTCGTCGTGCCCCGCATGTACGAACTGCACCCCGACGGGCCCGGCATCGAACGGCTGCGCAGCTACCCGCTGATGCGCCTCGGCACGGCGCCGACCAGCAGGCCCACCTGGTGGATCAAGCGCGCGGCCGACCTGCTGCTGGCGGCGGTCGCCCTGGTCGTGCTGTCGCCGGTGATCGGCCTGTGCGCGCTCGCGGTGCTGGTCGAGAGCGGCCGGCCGCTGTTCTTCCGGCAGGTCCGCGTCGGCATGGACGACCGCACGTTCACCCTCTACAAGATCCGCAGCGTCCGGCAGTCCGGCGAGGACGACTCGCAGGTGAAGTGGTCGGTCGTCGGCGACTCCAGGGTCGGTCCGGTCGGCCGGTTCCTGCGCCGCACCTCGCTCGACGAACTGCCCCAGCTCTGGAACGTGCTGCGCGGCGACATGTGCGTCGTGGGGCCACGCCCGGAGCGTCCCGGTTTCGTTCGCGAGTTTTCGGCTATTCACGAGCTATATTGGGCGCGCCATCGCGTTCCGACCGGCTTGACTGGACTAGCCCAGGTGCACGGTCTGCGAGGTGACACCTCCATCGCCGACAGGTCTCGATACGACAACTACTACATCGCGAATTGGTCGTTGTGGCTCGACCTGAGGATTCTACTGATGACAGCGGGTGAGTTGTGTTGTCGGAGAAATCGCTGATACGTCGATTCGCACCTGTCGCTCTCGTACTTCTTTCGAGTGCGTGCATGGTCAGTGCGGCGGACCCGGACCCGATCGTCACCGGGCCGGTGCCGAAACCGCTGGCGCCCTGCGCGTGGTGGTACGGCATCGGCGACTCGCCGACGCAGTGGGAGATCAGGTCCGCCGCCAAGCACTACGACGTCGTCGTGCTCAACGCGTGGGAGACGGCAGCCATGCGCAAGCTGCACGAGCTGAACCCCAAGGTCAAAGTGCTCGTGTACAAGGACTTCTCCAGTACGCGCAACTACTCCGGCGCCGTCGAGGGCGACCGCGACGCCAGGTACCTGCCCACCGGGATCGGGTACCACGCCGCGGAACGGACCCAGCCGGGGTGGTTCGCGATCAGCACGCTCGGGCAGCGCATCGAGTGGGACGGCTACCCGAAGCACTGGCAGATGACGGTCTGGGACCCGGCCTACCAGAAGGCCTGGGCGGACGCGGTCGTCGGCGAGGTGCTGCGCGAGGGCTGGGACGGCGTGCTGGCGGACAACGACTTCAGCTCGCTCAAGTACTACTCGAGCGCGGTGATCGCGGGCACCGCCGACGCCGCCGGGTCCGACCGGCTGCTGCGCGACGGCCTCGACGCCATGCTCGAACTCACCGGTGACGCCCTGGAGAAGTCCGGGAAGATGCTGATCCCCAACGTGTCGGAGTCGCAGCTGACCCCCGGCCGCTGGTCGGCGCACTCCCGGTACGCGGGCGCGATGGAGGAGAACTTCGGCCTGCGGGGCGACGACGGCACCGGCGAGCTGATCACGTTCCAGGGCAACCAGTTCAAGGAGCAGCGCGCGCAGGCCGCGCTCGGCGAGTCCTGGCTGCTGCTGATCACGCACACGAAGTCGGACAAGGAGGAACGCGTCGGGTACGCCTCCGCCGCGCTTCTGGCGAGCCCCCACACGTGCTGGACCAGGGCCGTGCCGGACTACAAGAACCCGTACTGGTCGCTGTACCAGGACGCGCGGCTCGGCGAGGCGGTCGAGACGGCCAACCGCCTGCCGAGCGGGGTGTGGAACCGCCGCTACTCGGGTGGCTGGGTGGCCGTGAACCCGACGAAGACGTCCGTGCTGCTGACGCCTCCACCGGGTCTCGTCACGCTCAAGGGCGAACCGGTGCCGGCCCAGCTCGACCTGCCGGCGGCCGACGCGGTGGTGCTGGTCAACGGCCCGAAGCGGTGAGCTTGCGGTAGAGGTCCAGGTGCCTGCGGGCACAGACCTCCGGGGTGAACCGCTCCCGTGCCCTCGTGGCGAGCCGGTGTCCGGTGCTCGCGGGGTCGGGGTCGGCGAACAGTGCGCGCAGCCGCGCGGCCAGCGCCGGCACGTCGCCGGGCTTCGGGCAGTCGTCGCCGGGAACGCCCAGCATGTCCGCGACACCGCCGGTGTCCGTGGCGACCACGGGCTTGCCCGCGGCCATGGCCTCCGCGACGACGAGCGGCTGCTGCTCCATTGTGGACGGCAGCACCAGGGCGTCGTGCTCCAGCAGCAGAGCGGGGACGTCGGTGCGGAAGCCCAGGAACGTCACCCTGCTCGCGAGGCCGCGGCGGGTGACCCGGCCCTCCGCCTGGGTCCGTTGTGGACCGTCGCCGACGACGGTGAGCGTCGCGTCCTCCGGCATGGTGGTCTCCAGCGCGTCCAGCAGGTCCAGCAGACCTTTGCGTTCCACCAGAAGCCCGACGAACACCAGTTTGCGCACGGGTTCGGCGGGCGGGCTCGCGGCACCGACCTCGACGCAGTTGTCGATGTGGGTCATGCGGTGCGGGGGCACGTAGAGCCGTTCGCGCAGGAACCGGCCCATCTCCCTGGCCGGGACCACGGTGCGGTGCACGACACGCGCGACGGCGGCGTCGGCGGCCAGCACCGCCCTGGTGTAGGCCGGGGGAGGGGTGGCGCCGCGGACGTTGCGGAACCACGGCTCGGCCACCTCGTCGGGCACGCCGTGGTAGGTGTGCACGATCTTGGTGCCGGTCGTCGCGAGTGCCGCGCTGACCAGTCCGGACCGGCGGTCCTGGGCGTGCACGACGTCCGGGCGCCAGGCCTTGATCGCGGCCCGCGCCTGCCGTGCGGCGGCCACGTCTCCCTTGCGCGTCACCAGGGTCTCTTCGAAGTACGGGTCGATGAGCTCCGCGCCGCGCCGGGGCCGCGGGCCGAACACCCGCACCTCGGCGTCGCCCGACTTGGCCAGCGCGGCGGCCAGGCGCACCGTCACGTCCACCGGGCCACCGCTGTCCTGGGTGAGCAGGTAGGCGATCCGTGTCATCGTCGTCCTTCCTCGGTGACCAGTCGCGCGGTGAGCGTCGCGATCCGGCCGGTCATGCGTTCGCGGTCGAACAGGGTCTCGGCCCGGAGCCGGCCGCGTTTTCCTTCGGCAGCGGCGAGTTCCGGGTCGGCGAGCCGGAGCGCAATCGCTTGCGCCAGGGCTTTCGTATCGCCTGAGGGGACTACTTCGCCTGCGTCGCCGAGGCTTTGCCCGACGCCTTCGACGTCGAACGCGACGACGGAGCGTCCACAGGCCATGGCTTCCAGCGGCACCAGCGCCATGCCTTCGGCACGAGAGGGCAGGACCACCACGTCGGCCTCGGCGTAGAAGCCGGCGACCGAGTCGCTGTGGCCGTGCCAGCGGGTGCTCGGGGGTTCGGTGGCACGCAGCTGTGCGGCCATCGGGCCGTCGCCGACGATCAGGAGTTCGGCGTCCGGGACCTTCGCGAGCACCTGGGGCCAGGCTTCGAGCAGCAGGTCCTGGCCTTTCTGGAAGGCCAGTCGTCCGACGCACACCGCCGTGGGGGTGTCGTGGGGCTTGGGTTCCGGGCTCAGGCGTCGGGTGTCGACGCCGTTGCAGACGACCTCGGCTCGTGCGGTCACCTGTGCGGCGCGCCCGGCTTTGAGTTCGTCGTCGCTGACGCACAGGAGCAGGGTCGTCCAGCGGGAGGCTCGGGCCTCCCAGAACCGGCACGCTCGGCTGAGCAGTCCGGTGGCGACGCGGAACGACCACAGGTGCGGCTGGAAGAGCGTCGGGATGCGGCCACGCAGGACGAGCCTGGCCAGACCGGCCTTGGAGCTGTGCAGGTGGACGACGTCGGGCTTGAGGTTTCTGAGGGTCCTGCGGAGTTCCCAGAGTTCCAGCGCGGTGCGGGGGCCGGGGCTTCGGGTGGCCTGCCAGCGGTGCAGCGGGATCCCGGCCCTGGCGGCCTCCTCCGGCAGCCAGCCGGTGGCCGGGCAGGCGATGCTGACGTCCCAGCCACGTCGTTGCTGGGCCTTGGCCAGGTCCAGGACCACGACGGCGACGCCGGCCTCGACCGGCTGCGTCACGTGGACGATCTTCACGCGCGCTCCTTCAGTCCGATGAGGACGGTGCGGTTCAGCGGCAGGGCGATCGCGCAGTAGGTGGCGAGCAGCAGCAGGCCGGTGGCGATCAGCCCGGTGAGGGTGGTGCTGTCCGGCAGGACGGTGCTGATGGCGAGACAGGCCGCCGCCGCTCCGGCGACGCCGGCGAGGGCGCGCAGCGGGACGGGGAACACGAGGCCGTTGCGGGCGAGGACCAGCCAGGTCACCGGCACCAGCAGCCACACCACGGTCACCTGGGTGAGGGCGACCGCCGCCGGGCCCCGTTGCGTGGTGAAGACCAGCGCGGTCAGCAGCAGGACGAGGTGGGCGGCTTCGAGGGCGAGGTACTGGCGGGCGTGCCCGGCGGCCCTGATCACCTGGTACCAGACGTGCAGCAGGCTCAGGCCGAGTCCGTAGCCGCACAGCAGGACCAGCAACCCGGCCGCGTCCGCCCACTGCTCGCCGAGGACCACGATTCCCTGCGCGGACAGCGCGACCACGACGTACAGGCCGCCGGTCACCACCAGGGTGGCGATGGTGAACCGGTGCAGGGTGGCGGGCAGCCGGTCTTTCCGTCCACTTCGGACCAGCTCGGCGCAGATCGGGAACAGCACCCCGCCCAGCACGACCGCGATCATGATGTACGGCACCCAGGCGATGCGGAACGCGAGTGAGTACCCGCCCACCGCCTCGGGGCCGAGGACGTGCCCGATCGCGAGGTAGTCGACGTTGATCAGCAGCACGGCGATCAACGCGCCAGGACCCACGACTGCCAGCCACTTCGCCGCTTCCGCCGCGGCTTCGTGGTCCCAGACCGGACGGATCCGCGCTCCGGCCACAGCGGCGAGCACGGGTTGCGCGACCGCCGTGCAGAGCAGGCCCAGGACCAACGCCGTGGGCCCGGTTCCGTTCGCCGCCAGCGTGACCGTGACCGCCGCGCCGACGAGCATGCCGCCCGCGTCGGGGAGCATGCGCCGCCGGAAGTCGAGGTCGCGGTGCATCAACGCCATCTGCACCCCGCCCGCCGCGGTGAACGGCAGGGTCAGCGCCGCGAGCCGCAGCATCCCGGCGGCCTCCGGTGCCCCGAGTGCGGCGGCGATCGGGTGTGCGGCGGCGATGATGACCACAGTGAGTGCCGCTCCGGTCACGACGCTCATCGTGAGCACGGTCCCCGCCGTCCTGAGGGGATCCAGGGCGGTGCGGCTGACGATGTCGTAGACGCCCATGGCCTGGACGACCTGGCCGATGTTGACGACCGACACGACCAGCGCCACCGCGCCGAGGTCGGCCTCCGTGAGGAACAGGGCGAGCGCGAGGGTCACCACGATCTGGCTGCTCTTGCTCACCAGGTTGACCGCGAAGAGCCACAGCGACCCCCGCACCGCCACGTCTGTCATGCGGCGCGCCGGACGTGCCGTGTCGCGAACACCGTGAGGACAAGCCAGGCCGCCACGACCGCGACCCCGTCCAGGGTGACGGCGGCCCGCGCTCCCAGAACGCTCTTGATGGCCGTGTCGACGAAGTACAGGTGCGCGAACGGAACCACGAGCAGCAGAGTGGCCACTCCAGCCCACCGCCAGTGGCTGTCCCTGCGCCGCCGCCAGCACACGACGGCCAGCGCCGTCATCGCCGGGACCGCGATCAGCACGTCGCCCGGCTGGTGCACGAGCGCGACCACGACGCCCAGGCAGGTCAGCAGATCCGCCGCCTCCGACCCGTTCGCGGTGCGGTCGAGCCTGCGAGCGAGCAGCGCGGTGACCGCGAGAACCCCGCACAGCGCCAGCAGTTCCGCCGCGGGCGGCAGCCACCCGGTCGTGCGGAAGAACACCGCCGGCAGGTCGACCCGTTGCGCCGTCATGGAGTCGACCGCGCCGTACCCGGTGCTGCCGGCCCACTCCAGGTTCCGCGAGATCACGTCGAGGAACTCGCCGATCCCGCCGCCCCTGATGACGAGGAGCGCGGCCACGGGCAGACTGGCCACCGCCGCGATCACCGTACCCAGCAGCGCGACCCTCCGATCACCGCGCACGAACAGCAGCAACGCCAGCGGAAGCCCGAACTGCGGCTTCAGCCAGGCCAGCGCCAGCGCCACCGACGCCCACGCCGGGCTCTTGGTGCGCAGCAGCAACGCCCCGGCCGCGCCGACCGCGATCAGCGGGTTGACCTGCCCCACGTACAGCTGGGCCTTGCCGACCTGGCTCGTGACCAGCAGCGTGCTGATCACGACCGTGCCCGCGACCAAGGGCAGCTTCGCCCGCCCCGCGGCCATGACCGCGAGACCCACCAGCAGCACCAGGCACGCCAGCGCGAACGCGACCGCGCTCACCCGGTACTCCGGCAGCGCGAACGGCAGGTGCAGCACCAGGTGGTAGGGCTGGTAGAGGTTGAAGTTCTGGCGCACCGGCCAGTGCTCGAACATCACCGCCGGGTCGTACGGGTTGCCGCCGCCCAGCAACTCGCGGATCGGGAAGTACAGCGCGTCCCGGAAGTCCTGCATGCGTTCTTCCGGCAGGTTCGCCTCGGTGGGGAGCGGCACCTCCCACGACGGCTTGAGGGCGCGGAATGCGCTGAGGGCGCCGGCGAGGGCGACGAGGGCGATGCCGATCGTCTTGGCGAGGCTTGCACGGCTGGTCGCGGTGATCATTCCGGCAGCACCGCCATCACGATCGAGGTCGCGGCCACCGCGGTGACCGCGGCCAGTGCGGCGAGGGTGGCGAGGCCGGCGACGGTGAGTGCGGTCCGGAGGTCCACCTGGCGCACGAGGGCGGCCCAGCGGGAGGAGATCGTCACGCCAGCACCACCGCCACCAGCACCGACGACGCCGGCAGCACCGCGAGGGCCGTCGCCAGGTCGTTGCGCCGCGCGCGGTCGTTCGACGCGACGGCGATCACGGCCGTGCCGTCCGCAGGCTCGGAAGCCTTGTCCGGCAACGCCCGCGCGAGTTCCTCCGCACGTGCTGCCAGCGCCGGGCTCACCGACAGCACCCGTACCGGGCGGGCCGCCGCCACGCACAACGCCGTGAGCCGTTCGGTCAGGTCGGGGTCGTCGTCGGCAGCGACGACGACCGGGTGCCTGATGCCCGCGGTCGACAGAGCCGCACCCACCGCGTTGGCGCGCAGGCGGCGCACCGCCACCACCGCCACGCCCGCGATCACCGCGGCTACCAGGGCGAGACCCGTGGCGAGGCGCCAGTCCGGCGTCACCTGCGTGGTCTCGGGGCGCGGGTCCACGAGACGGAACCTGGCGGCGGGCGCCAGCAGGTCGGCCGCGATCACCGCCTGGGCGACCGCGGTGACGGCCGAGGCGGCGTGCTCGGCCGAGTCGGCGCGGACCGAGATGCGGGCCACGCCGGACGCGGGGACCAGTTCGACGGCGATGGCGTCGGCCAGGCGGTCCGGCGTCGTGCCCGCCGCGCCGGCCGCCGCGTCCAGCACGGACGGGCTGCGGACCAGTTGCACGACCGCCGGCGCGGCCAGCGACGTGACCTCGCCGAACTGGGTGCTGTCCGGTGCGGACGGGGTGGCGAGCAGGGTCAGCCTGCCCTCGGTCACGCCGTCGCGCAGTGCGACGGCCAGCAGCACGGCCGCACCGACCAGCACGGCGGCCAGCACGCCTTCCAGCACAGCTCTGCGAGCTTTCATCGTCCCTCCAGGACGGTACGAAGCAGTTCGTCGTAGGACTTCATCAGGGTGTGCGCGCCGGCCGAGCCGTCGTGGGACGCGGCCACCGAACGCGCGGTGGGGGAGAAGAGCAGGCCGCGCAACGCTTTCGCGGTCTGCCCGGGGCTGCGGCGGGGGACCAGTACGCCACCACCGCCGGACAGCACCTCCCGCACACCGTCCACATCGGACGCGACCACGGGCCGGCCCGCCGCCAGTGATTCGAGCAGCGCGATCGGCATGCCCTCCCAGTCGCTGGTGAGCACGGTGACGTCCGCGGCTTCGAGCAGGTCGCGCACGTCGGTGCGGGTGCCGAGGAACCGGACCCGGCCGGGCGCACGCGCCTCCAGTTCCGCACGCAGGCTGCCGTCGCCGGCCAGCCACAGTTCGCAGTCGCCGGGGACCTGGGACCACGCGTCGAGCAGCACGTCGTGCCGCTTCTGCGGTTCCAGCCGGGCAGGGCAGAGGGCGACGGGCGCGTCGAGCGGTGTGCCGAGCCGGGCCCGCACGGTCGCCCGGTCGGTCGTGGGTGCGGAAGGGAAGACGGCGTTCGGGATGACGACCACGGAGCCGAGCCCGGCGTCGCGCAGCCGGGCCGACGCTGCCGCGGCCACGGTCACCACGACGGTCGACACCCGCCGCAGCACCTTGACCGCACCGGGCACGTCGGCCTCGGCGACGCCGTGGAACACCGTCACCACCGGTCGTCGCGGCGAGGCGATGCGCGCGACGAGCGACGCGGAGACGTTGTGCGCCACCACGACATTGGGCCGGAACCGGCGCACGGCCACCCGCACCGCCCAGGCCGCGCGCACCACACCCAGCGGCGAACGCCGGGCCACCGGCACGTCGAAAACGGAGACACCGCCGGCACGCAACGCGTCGGCGCGGAAGCCGCCACCGCTGGCCACCGCGGACTCCCAGCCGACGTCCCCGCCCGCCAGGGCCATCCCGGCCACGAGCGCCTCGGCACCGCCCGCGCCCATCTCGCTGATCACGTGGAGAACGCGCATCGAGACTCCTTCTGGGAACGCCGCTCGATCGCGACCGCGAGGGCGACGAGCGACCACAGGGGCAGGTAGTACTGCTCGGACAGGAAGATCGAGGCGATCAGCACGGCGATCAGCGCCGCCTGCACGGCCACGGCCTCACGCCGGTCCGCCACGCGGCGCAACGCCCGTTCGCCGGCCATGAAGCCGACCGCGACGAACGCGATCAGCAGCGCGAAACCCGGCACCCCGAGTTCGGCGGCCACTTCGAGGAACATGTTGTGCGCCACCGGGGTCTGCTCGTCGATCTCCGCGTTGTGCCCGGCCGCCGCGTACTCCTGGCGGAACCCGCCGGGCCCGACGCCGAGCACCGGGTTGTCGGCGAGCATCCGTGAGGCCGCCTGCCAGCGCAGCATCCGGGTGTCGGCGTTGGTGCCCGCGATGTGGCTCTTCTCCTGCACCGCCCGGGACAGCTCGGCCTGCGCCGCCGAGGCGAACACCAGCGCCGCCACACCGGCGACAGCGGCCGTCACGACCACCGCGCGGACCGGCAGGGCCCGGCGCACGATCAGCCACACCAGCGCGCAGGCCAGCGCGATCCCGCCGCCGCGTGAGAACGTCGCCGCGGCACCGGCCACCAGCACCGCGCCCAGCAATAACAACACGATCCGTGAACGACCCCTGGCCGGCAGCGCGACCAGCAACGGCAGCGCCGCCACGAGGAAGAACGCCAGGTCGTTGGGATCCTCCAACGGCCCGGTGGCACGCAACGAACCACCGGCCAGGCTGAGCAGCCCGCCCGCCGCCGCGACGACCGCACCGGCGACCGTCGCCGCGAGCAGCGCGCGGACCGGCACCTCCCGCGCGGCCACGTCGGCGAGCACCACCGTGATCACCAGGAACGGCACCCACCGCACCAGGTACTCGAGCGTGAACGGCTCGGCCTCGTGCACCGCGGAGGTCGTGAGCAGCACCACCGCCAGCAACGCGACGACCAGGTGCAGCGGGTGCGGCGCGGGCAGACGTCGTTGCCGGTACAGGGAGAACAGCCACCCGCCGATCAGCAGCGCGGGCAGCACCTTGGCCGACTGCCCGTGCGCCTGCAGCAGATACCCTTCCAGGGGCGCCAGCGCCACCGTGCCGCAGGCCAGGACGCGCAGCAGGACCGTCAGCCACATGCGACCGGATCCCGTTCACGCAACGGAGAACCCGCGATCCGCTCGACGTGCTCGCCAGTGCCGACCACGTCGAAGTGCTTGCGCAGCAACGACAGGACCCAGCCCAGCAGCTCGACCTTCCGCGCGCCCGGCACGGCCATGCCGGGGAAGAACTCCATTCCGGGCGCCTCGGCACCCGAGAGCACGTCGGTCGGGTGCAGCAGCAACGACGGGGAGACCTTGCGCGCCAGGCACAGGCGCAACGCCGTGCGGAAGTACCCGCGCGCCAGCCGGGGCGAGATCTGGTGCAGCTGCAACAGGTACGCGCCGTGGATCGGTACCCGCAGCAACGGCATCGTCGTCACCGGGAGCTCGACCAGTCCGTTGTCCCGCCAGCGATACGCGGTGTTCGGAGCGCGCACCTTGCCGAACCCGCCGAACAGGTCCTCGCCGCCGTCCGTCGACCCTGCCGAGCGGTTGTGGTACGCGCGGGCCAGCGGCCCGATCCATGTCGGCAGGACGCTGGCGTCGTAGCGATAACCGCGCCGCCGCAGGACGTCGAGCAACGCGGGCGTGACGCTGTAGCCGGGACCGCGGAAGCCCACGGGCCGGGGCGCCCCGGCGGCCATGATCGCTTCCTCCGCGCGCATGACCTCCTTCTCCACCTCCTCGGCGGAGAAGCGGTGCAGCCACGGCTGGTGCCAGAACGAGTGGTTCGCGATCTCGTGCCCGGCCGCGACGATCGACGCGACCGCCTCGGCGCCGTCGTCGCGTTCCGCGTCCGCGCCGACCACGAAGACCGTGGTGGTCAACCGCTGTTCGCCGAAGACGTCCAGCAGGCGTGGTACCGCGGACGGCAGGAAGCTCGGCCTGCTCTCCCACCGGGAATCGCCGTGGGTGCGCAGGTACGCCCACAGGTTGTCGAGGTCCAGCGACACACTGGCGACGGGCTTCACCGCTCACCTCTGGCGGGGACCAGTTCCCGCGCGGGCTTCGCGGCGGACCCGAGCACCAGCACGCCGGACACCACCAGCAGCACGCCCAGCACGACCCACCACTCACGCCCGGCCGCGATCTGGTCGCCCATCACCGCGAGCCCGGCCGCCGAGCCGATCACCACGGTGGTCGCGTCCATCGACGCCACCGCGGACGTGGCCGAACCACGCTGCAACGCCGTCGCGAGGCAGGCCTGCCCGACGAACGCGGCGACCACCATCACCCAGGTCAGCGGGTGCAGCAGCAGGTCGAGCACCGGCTTGCCGGCGACGTTGCGCGCGGCCACCGCGACCACGGCGAACGCGACACCGGCGAGCACCGGCGTCGCTGCCTTGAACACCCGTGCCAGCGGCAGCACCGCGAGCGTCAACAGCCCCAGCACCACGAGCGCGGGCACCAGCGGGAGTTCACGGGCCGTGGACGGCGCCGCCGCACCCGTCAGCAACAGCAGCCCGCACGCCATCACCACCAGCACGGCGATCTCGACGCGCCGGATCCGCCAGCCGAGCACCAGCACGCCGATCACGGTGGCGAGGCCGACCGCGCACGACGAACCGGCCTGCACCAGGTACAGGGGCAGGTCCTCGCGAGCCAGGAACGCGAACAGGAACCCGCCGACCTGCCCGGTGAACCCGAGCAGGTACAACCGGTCCGCGGCGAGGCGGGCGAGCAGCCCCACGCCGGTGCCGGGACGTTCATCGGCCCTTCGCGCGGCGACGGTCTGCGCGACTATCCCCAGGCCGTAGAGCACAGTGGACACCGCAAGTGCCAGATGACCGGACATGAGCGCGGACACTACGACACGCTTGTGTGGCAACACTTTTGAGCGATATCCGAGGCAACTCTTTCGAGTGAACGTGTGCGGGATTCGCCCGGATTCGTCAAGATCGATGAAGTACCTTGCCGCGGTGCGGGAAACGAACATCGTCACGATCGTCTGCGGCACCAGGCCGGAACTGATCAAACTCGCGCCGCTGGTCGACCATTTCGGCAGCGCGTGCACCATGATCTACACGGGCCAGCACTACGACCGCTCGATGTACTCGCGCATCCGCCGCGAGGTGCCGGAACCGGGTGCCTTCCACGAACTGCGGCTGGGCGGCCTGCGCCGGGGCGACCAGCTCGGCCGCGCCGTCTCGGCCGTGGACGAGGTGCTCGCCGCGGACCGGCCCGGCGCCGTGATCGTGCAGGGCGACACGACGTCCGCACTCGCGGGGGCGTTGGCCGCCAACGCCTGCGACGTGCCGCTGGTGCACGTGGAGGCGGGCCTGCGCAGCTACGACCGCGCGATGCCGGAAGAGCACAACCGCGTGCTCATCGACCACCTCTCCGACCTCTGCTGCGCGCCGACGCCGTTGAACCGCCGCAACCTCCTGGGCGAAGGCGTCGCGCCGAGCCGCATCGCCGTCACCGGCAACACCGTCGTGGAGGCGCTGGCGCACGCGTTGCCCTCCGCGGACGAGGAGGACGTGGTCCTGGGCGAGCTCGGCCTGAAGCCCGACCGCTACGTCCTGGCCACGATCCACCGTCCGGAGAACGTGGACGACGCGGCCAACCTGGAGACCATCCTGCGCGAGCTCGGCGGACTGCCGCTGCCCGTCGTGCTGCCGCTGCACCCGCGAACCGCACAGCGCATCACCGCGTTCGGCCTGGAAGCGCTGTTGCACGGCCTCCAGGTGATCGAACCCCAGCCGTACCGGCCGTTCCTGGCCCTGGCGCACGGCGCCGCGGTGATCGTGTCGGACTCGGGTGGCATCCAGGAGGAGGTGAGCGTGCTGAAGCGGCCCGTCGTGGTCGTGCGGCGCAGCACCGAACGGCCGGAGATCGAGGGCACGTTCGGCACGCTCGTTCCGCCCGGTCCGCTGGTGGGCAGCTCGGTGCTGGCGTGGCTGGACGACGTGGAGGGGCATCGGGCCGCGCTGCGCGAGATCCCGTCGCCGTACGGCACCGGCTCACCGTCCGAGCGCATCGCCTCCGCCGTCCGCACGATGCTGGCACCGCGCCACTAGTCCGCGTGGCTAGGGCAAGCGCGCCTGTGACGCGCCGGAATCGGCTTGGGCCCTGAGTTCGCTCTTGCGGCGGGTCAGCACGAGCGGCCCGTCCTCGGTGATCGCGACGGTGTGCTCCGAGTGGGCCGTGCGCGAACCATCGGCCGAGCGCAGCGTCCAGCCGTCCTCGTCGTAGATGATCTGGTCGGTGGTCGCCGCGAGCCACGGCTCGATCGCGATGGTCAGGCCGGGCTTGAGCTTCATGCCGTGCCGGCGCCTGCCGTTGTTCGCGACGTGCGGGGCCTCGTGCATGGTGCGGCCGATGCCGTGCCCGCCGAACTCCAGGTTGGGCGTGTAGCCGGACTGACCGCAGACCTCACCGATGGCCGCCGAGATGTCGCCGAGCTTGTTGCCGACCTGCGCCACCTCGATCGCCGCCGCCAGCGCCACCTCGGTGGTGCGGACCAGGCGCTGGTCCTCCTCGCGGGGCGTGCCGACGATGACGGTCATGGCCGAGTCGGCCGCCCACCCGCCGATGGTGACGGCGATGTCCATGGTCAGCACGTCACCGTCCTGCAGCACGTAGCTCTTGGGCAGGCCGTGCAGCACCGCGTCGTTGACGGCCAGGCAGGTCACGTTGCGGAACGGGCCGCGGCCGAACGACGGCGAGTAGTCCCAGTAGCAGGACACCGCGCCGCGCTCCTCGATCATGTGGCGCGCGTGGTGTTCGAGGTCGAGCAGGTTCACCCCCACCGCGGCCCTGGCGGAGAGCTCGTCGAGCACCTCCGCGATGAACTGGCCGGTGACGTGCATGCGCTCGATCTCGGCGGGCGACTTGAGCTCGATCAACGTGTTCCTCCATCAGCGGGTGCCGGTATAACTATACCGGCTTCGCGGAGACGGCTGAACAACACCACCCAGGAGGGGGACGCGCGTTGCGCCGACCCGGACACATCACCACAGTGCCTGGTCATGAAGCAGGTGCTGCAGCACAGGATCGACTCGACCTTCGCCCATTACGACGCCAACCGCAACGGCGTCATCGAACTAGCGGACATCTACGCGCTGGCCAACCGGCTGCTGCAGGCGTTCGGCGAACCGGCGTCCTCGGAGCGCGGCCGTGAGCTCGTGGAGGCCTACGACCGGTTCTGGGAGATGCTGGCCGAGCACTGCGACACCGACCGCGACGGCAGGATCGGCCCGGTGGAGTACCGCGACGCCATGAACGAGGCGTTCGTCGAGGGTGGCCCGATCAACATGGACTTCCTCGAGGTCGTCCAGTCCCTGCTCGACCTCATGGACACGAACGGCGACGGCCGGGTGGACGCGTCCGAGTTCGGGATCCTGCTCAAGGCGCGTGGGCTGTCGGCGGAGGAGTGCGGCCGGGCGTTCGCGCACCTCGACACCGATGGCGACGGCGCGATCAGCGTGCAGGAGTACGTGACGGCCGTGCGCGACTACTACACGAACCCGGCGGAGGACACGCCTGGCAGCTGGCTGTACCCGAGGGCGCTGCAGCGCGCCTGACTTCAGCGGTGCCGGACCGGGGCCCGGTCCGGCACCTGCGTCACTCCGAGACCGCGATCGCTGAGGCCGGGCAGACCGCCGCCGCGTGCCGGACATCGGCCAGGCGCTCCGCCGGCGGGCTCGCGTCCAGCAGGTCGACGAGACCGTCGTCGTCGCGCTGGTCGAACACGTCGTCCGCGGCCAGCACGCACTGCCCGGCCCCGACGCACTTCCCCTGGTCCACCACGATGTTCACGCCGACCTCCAGGTGACGGGCAGCTCCGCCACGCCGCCGGTGAGCGTCGCGCGGACCTGCAGCTGGTCGAGTTCCTTGGCCAGCCGCATGGACGGCAGGCGCTTGGCGAGCGCGGCGAACACCACGCGCAGTTCCGTGCGGGCGAGCGACGCGCCGATGCAGAAGTGCGCGCCGTGGCCGAAACCGAGGTGTGTCCTTTCCGGACGGTCGGGGTCGAACTCCTCGGCGGCGGAGTACACGGACGCGTCGCGGTTGGCCGCGTTGATCGACAGGACCAGCGCGTCACCGGCCTTGATGGTCACGCCCGCGATGTCGACGTCCTCGCGGGCGTACCGCAGCAGGCCGAGGTCGCCGGGTGCGCCCAGGCGCATGACCTCCTCGACCACCGCGTCGACGCGGCCGTCCGGGTCGGCGACGAGGGCGTCCCAGCGCGACCGGTCGGTGAGCAGGAACAGCACGCCCAGGCCGATGCGGTTCACCGTGGTCTCGTGGCCCGCGAACAGCAGTCCGACGCACAGCCGGACCATCTCTACGTAGTCGAACGACGGGTCCTCGGCCTGTGCGCGTACGAGGTCGGAGATCACGTCCTCGCCGAGCGCGCCACGCTTGGACTCGACGAGCCCGACCATGTACCCGAAGAACTCCTCGCGCGCCTTGTGCGCCTCCTCGCCGATCTCGGTGCCCGCCATGCGCTCGGACAGCGACGCGAACAGCTCGTTGTCCTCCTCGGGGACGCCGAGCAGGCGGCAGATCATGGCCACCGGCAACGGGAACGCGAGCCCGCGGTGCAGGTCGACCACGCCGGTCTGCTCGTGCTCGGCGATCAACGCGTCCAGGCAGCTGTCGACCAGCTCCTCCATGTTCTCGCCCAGCATCCGCATCCGCTTGGCGGAGAACGCGGGCGTGAGCAGGCGGCGCATGCGCGTGTGGTCAGCCTCCTCCGTCGCGTACTCGCCGGTCGGGCCGTCCTGTACGGCGGCGGTCGAGATGCGGGAGGCCTTCTCCGGCTCCGGGTGGGAACGGCCGAAGCGCTTGTCGCCCAGCAGGAGGCGGACCTCCTCGTACCGGGTCACGAGCCAGGCGGGGTCGCCCGCCGGCGTCGTCACGGGCGCGATCGGTGCGTCGCGTCGCAGCACCTCGTAGAGCGGAGCGAGGTCGAGGACGTTCGGCCTGGCCAGCGGCAGCTTCAGGCGCTCTGCGTCAATGCTCATGCACCGACCGTAGCGCTTAATGGCAGACGGTGCCAATAAATGTTGCCTGCCGGGCGACGTGCTTAAATCGCCCGATGACGGACGTTGCGACCGAAAAGCCTCGCCGTGGCCGGCCGCCGGTCAGCGACGAGCAACGTCAGCGTCAGCGCCTCGACCTCTCGCGGCACGCGGTCCGGTTGTTCGCCGAGCAGGGTGTCGCCGCCACGTCGGGCGAGCAGATCGCGCAGGCCGCGGGCGTCTCCGAACGCACGTTCTGGCGCCACTTCCCGCACAAGGAGAGCTGCGTCGAACCGCTGCTGACCAAGATGGTCGATGCCTTCTGCGCGGTGGTGCGTGCCTGGCCGCGCGAACTCGAGCTGATCGACCACCTGCGCGAGGCCTACAGCCCGTTGCTGGACGCGGCGTCCGACGAGGACATCGAAGCGGTCCTCGCCGTCGTGCGGCTGACCCAAGGCGAACGGGCGTTGCGCGCCGCCTATCTGATGGTGCGCGAACGGGCGGAGGACGTGCTCGCGGACGTGCTCGCCGAACGAGCGGGGCTGCCGCGGAACGCCATCGAGGTGAGGGTGCAGGCCGCCGCCATGAGTGCGGTGCTCAAGGTCGCCACCGACGACGTGGCCAGGGCCGCGGCGGACGGCGTCACGAGAGAGACCCTCGAAGGGCATCGCGAGCAGATCGCCGACGCGCTGCGCGGTCTGTCGCAGGTGCTGGTGGCGCGACCCGGACCGTTGGCGAGGTAATTCACGCTCAGCAGGGCGCCTCCCGCCCCCACGCCCCTGGAATCCGCCACCAGTACGAGGACGTGGGGGCGACACCACGATGCACCCGTCCGACCGCGAATTCCCCCGGCAACGTTCCGGGCACACCACTGGCTACACCGAGAGGTTCGAGAGCGCCCACATGAACACGATGACCAGCGTGATCACGACGACCACGCCGACCGTGCCGGCCAGCACCATCCCCGTCCCGGCGGACCGCCACGGTGCGGGCGCGGCCACCTTCACGACGAGGCCGGCGACGGCCGAGCCGAGCGCGATCCAGATGAACGAGTAGGCGTATTCGCCGCCCTGCCAGCCGAACGAGTCCATGGCGTCGTTCAGGAACGCGACGACCGTCAGGACGAGCAGGACGGCGGTGGTGGCGAATCCGGCCAGTGCGGCGAGGCGGCCACGGTCGATTTCGGTCACACGTCGAGAGTGCCGCCGCTGGTCCGCGACGGCATCGGTACAACTACTCACACTCCGAGCAGGGCTTCGACTCGCTCCTTCAGCGCGTGCGCCACCGAATCGAAGCCCTGCTTGACATAGGCGCCCTGGGCCGCGAACACGGCGTCGGCGTACTTGCCCGTGAACGTCTCGAAAGTCCGGTAGCTGCACCGGTCCGCGGTGAGCGGCGTGATCAGCTGGTCACGCACCCCGAGCAGACCGGGGAACGTGTCACCGGTGTCGTACCGCAGCAATCGGGGCGGCTCCACCACTCGGATGTACTCGCGGCTGACGAACGTCCCCTCGCCGCCGTCCGGGCGCGGCAGTGTGAGGTCGATCGGAGAGTCGACGGCCAGCGTGGTGGCGACCGCCAGCGTGTAGGGATTCCATTGTGGATAGTGCGGGTAGTCGAGCAGGACGTCCCACACGAAGGCGGCGGGCGCGTCGATCTCGACGACGACGGACTCGATCACATGGCTCTCGGGCAGGTGGCTCATGCCGGCATGTACTCCCCGCCGTTGACGTCGAGCACGGCACCGGTGACCTCGGAAGCGTGCCGGGACAACAGGAACAGCACCGCTCCGGCACAGGCGTCGTCGGTCGGGATGCGGCCCAGCGGGTTACGGGCGGCGATCTCGTCGTAGACGTCCTGCTCGCTGATGCCGCGCGCCTCGGCGGTGAACTTGAGGTAGAAGCGCACGCCCGGTCCGTCCAGCCAGCCCATCACGGCCTGGTTCGCGCGGATGCCGTGCTCGCCCAGTTCCAGTGCCAGGAACTGGGTCGCGGTCGCCATCGCGGCCTTCGCCACGGCGTACCCGCCCTCGCCGCGCATGGGCTTGCGGGTGGTCATCGTGCCCACGTTGACGATCGAACCGCGCCCGGCGGCCTTCATGTGCGGCACCACCGCACGGGTCACGTTCAGCGCGCCGAACAGGATGATGTCCATCGACCTGCGGACCGCCTTCTCGGGCGTCTCCAGCAGGTCGAACCAGCCGGGGTGCCCGAACGCCGAGTTCACCAGCCCGGTGATCGTGCCGAACCGCTCGACGGCCGTCTCGGCCAGCCGTGCCACCTCCTCGGGCCGCCGCACGTCGCACTGCACGCCGACGGCCTCGCCACCGGCCGCGGCGACGTCTTTCTCCACCTGCTTCATCACGTCGGCGGAGCGGGCGGCCATGACGACCTTCGCGCCCTCGGCGGCGGCGCGGACGGCGAGCTTCGAGCCCAGGCCGGGACCGACGCCGGTGATCACCACGACCTCGTCCTGCAGCATCACAGGTAGACCTCCGAGTAGAAGGCGAAATCCCGTCGCAGCTGGTCTTCGGACAGCCCGAAGTCCGCTGGCGCGTAGGAGTGCGAGCCGTGCCGTTCGGTGCGGTTGCGCGCCAGGTAGGCCTCGAACGCGGCGTCGTCGGCGGGGCCGGCGGGCAGACCCAGCGCGTCCAGCACCTGCCGGGCCACCTCCAGCGGTTTGCTGACGGTGTCGGCGAACCGCACGTCCACGAACCGGTCCGGACGCGCGGACCGGGCCGCCGCGAAACCCTCCAGCGTCGTGGCGAACCTGCGGGACCAGTACCGTCCGATTAGGACTGGATCGACGTTCTCGCTGTACTGCGAGGACATCGCGCGCACCATTGACGCGTACGACGGCACGGCGCTGACAGGGGACCGGTGCGTCATCACGATCTTGCAGTCGGCGAACTCGTCCAGCACGGTGTCGACCGCGGTCAGGTGATGCGGCGACTTGAGCACCCACGGCACCGAGCGGGAAGAGTTCTGCCACTGCAACACTTGTAGCCACTCGCGCAACTCGCGGTAGGCGGGCCGCTGGTCGGCCGACCGCAACCAGTCGCCGTAGGCGGGCACCCAGTAGAACGAGTCGAAGCTCATCGACACGAACGTCCGGTCCAGCAGGATCACGTCCTCCTCCGGCCCGTCCCACACGACGGTGTGCAGGTCGCCGAAGTCGGGGGAGAGCTGCGCGAACACCCGCATGCGTTCCTGCGCACGGCGTTTGCGCTGCCCGGCGCCGGGGCCCTCGCCGGGGAACGGCAGCGGGTACGCGACCTCCCACGACAGCGTGGACGTCACCTGGGGCGACGCGGCGAGAAGCCGGTGCAGCAACGTCGAACCGGTGCGCGGCAGGCCGCAGATCTCGGCGGCCACCCGGACCTCGACGTCGAGCACCTCCGGGTTCGAGCGTTGGAGCTCCCGCAACCGCAGGCGGTCGGACAGCAGCGCGGTCAGCCGGTGCTTCGTCAGCTCGAAGCCCAGCGGTGACAGCGCGGCCTCGGTGTTGAGGCTGCGCACGAGCACGTCCAGCGGCTCGCGGAACCAGTCGTCGCCGAAGTCCGAGAGTCCGGTCTTGGCACAGGCCCTGTCCAGCAACTCCGGCACGTTCAGCGCGGTCGTGACCGTCATCGAACCTCCTCCAGGGGGACCACGCGGCACTTCGGGATGGGGTGGACGGCGGCGCCGAGCCAGCGCAGCAACGCGGTACCCGAACTGTGGCCGCAGGTGTCGATCCAGTTGCCGGCACCGGGATCCTCGGCGGCCACCACGATCGTCAGCCGGTCGCCGGACAACGACGCCGTGTGCTTGTTGACGGTGATCCTGCGGTGATGATCGAGCGACTCCATCCACCAGTTGCCCAGCTGGAAGTTCCAGTAGGGGCAGTCCGGCACGTCGGTCTCGATCACCCACGCCTCACCGGGCTTCAGCGTCCAGTAGCCGTGCAGGTAGAAGATCTCCGGATCGCCGCCGGCCCGCTGGAACATCTCCTGGCCGAAGTCGGGCAGTTCGTTGGGACGCGCCATGAACGTGCGCGTCCAGTGCGCGAACGTGGCGGCGGTGCCGTGCACCGACAAAGCCGCCCGCTGCAACGCCTTGGCGAGGAACTCGGGGGTCAGGGGAGCGGGTGCCGCGGGCCCGCCGATCTGTTCGACGTGCCACTGGCCCGGTGTTTCGGTCGTACGGTCGAGATAGGTCTGGCGCACCACCAGGCCGGTGGAGTCGGGCGCGAGCGGCAGCCAGTTCCCGGCCCGGGGCTCGGCACTGGCGATGATCTCCACGGTGCCGTCCGGCGCGATCGTGAGGTCGGCGTCGGACAACTCACCGGTCGACGCCATCGTGCCGTCCCTGGCGTACCGGTTGGCCTTCGACCCGATGCTGAAGTACGCGATGGTGCCGCGCGTCCCGGTGATCCGGTACGTCCGGTCGCCGCGGATGTTCGCGGACAGGTAGACGTTGTCCGGGTTGTCCGCGCCGATCTTCACGAGGTCGAGCTCGTGGAAGCGCGGGAAGTCGGGATCGGCGTTGTCCAGGCAGGAGTACAGCATCTCGCGGGTGAGCCGGGAGAGGTACCGGTAGCCCTCCGCGCGGTCGAGCGGGGTGTCCGGTGCCTGGTCGGCGAGGATCACCTCACCGGCCTTCTCCAACGCCCGGCAGAACTGCGACCACGCCTGATCCGGCACTGCATGCCTCCCGAATATAGAACGTGTTCTAGCTGAACGTACACGATTTTGGACAACGTTCAACAGACGCCGAGCGCGTGCAGCCGCTGGAGCACGACCTCGGCGGCGGCCTGCGGGCCCAACGCCGTCGTGTCGAGCCGCACCTCGGGTCGTCGCGGTGGTTCGTAGGGTGAGTCGATGCCGGTGAAGTTCGCCAGCTCACCCCTGCGAGCCTTGCGGTACAGGCCTTTCGGGTCGCGCTGTTCGGCCACGGCCAGTGGTGTGTCCACGAAGACCTCGCAGAACTCGTTCTCGCCGACCAGGTCTCGCGCGAGCGCCCGCTCGGCCCGGAACGGCGAGATGAACGACACCAGCACGATCAGTCCCGCGTCGACCATCAGCGCGGCGACCTCGGCGATGCGCCGGATGTTCTCGACGCGGTCGGCGTCGGTGAACCCGAGGTCGGAGTTGAGCCCGTGCCGCACGTTGTCGCCGTCGAGCAGGAACGTGTGCCTGCCTTCGGCGTGCAGCGCCTTCTCGACCAGGTCGGCGATCGTGGACTTGCCCGCGCCGGACAACCCGGTCAGCCACACTACGCACGGCCGGTGCCCGTTGCGTGCGATCCGGGCCTGCTTGTCGACGGTGAGGGTCTGCCGGCGCACATTGTCCGGGTGCAACGCGAAATCGATCATCCCGGCGCCGACCGTGGCGTTGGACAGCCGGTCGAGCACCACGAACGAGCCCAGATCGCGGTTGGTGCGGTAGCTCTCGAACGGCACGGGTGCGTCGAAGTGCACGTTGTCGACGCCGATCTCGTTGAGGTGCAAGGCCTTGGTCGCGGTGAAGCCGACCGTGCGCGCGCCGATCTTCGCGAGGTACTGGCGGCCGGGCAGCAACCCGTTCTCGTGCAGCCACACCAGCCGCGCCTGGAACTCGCTCGCGATGCCCGGTGGGTCCTGCGCGGCGCCCAGGACGTCGCCCCTGCTCGCGTCCACGTCGTCCGCCAGCACGACCGTGACCGACGATCCGGCCGGCGCCTCGTCCAGGTCGCCGTCCATCGTGACGATCCGGGCCACGCTGGTGGTCCGGTTGCCGAGGCGGACCGTCTCGTCTCGCCGGAGTGTCCCGCCCAGTACGCGCCCGGACAGCCCGCGGAACGTCGCGTCCGGCCTGTTCACCCACTGCACGAGGAAGCGGGACGATACGTCCCGTCTCGGCCGCGGTTCGACCGATTCCAGCCACTGCAGCAGGGTCGGCCCGTCGTACCAGGGCGTCAGCTCGCTGCGGCCGACCACGTTGACGCCCTCTGTCGCCGACATCGGCACACAGGTGATCTCCGTGAAGGCCAGCTCCGCGGCGAACTCCGCGAACGACGCGCTGACTTCCTCGAACACCTCCCGTGAATAGGCCGCGAGATCGAGCTTGTTCACGGCCAGAACCACGTGCCGGATGCCCAGCAGCGACACGATCCGCGCGTGCCGGCGCGTCTGACTGAGCACACCCTTGCGCGCGTCGAGCAGCAGAACCGCCGCATCGGCGGTGGAGGCGCCCGTGACCATGTTGCGCGTGTACTGCTCATGCCCAGGGGTGTCCGCGACGATGAACCGCCGTGCCTCGGTCGCGAAGAACCGGTAGGCGACGTCGATCGTGATGCCCTGCTCGCGTTCGGCGGCCAGCCCGTCCACGAGCAGCGCGAAATCCAGTTCGCCGCCGCGCGTGCCGACCCGGCGCGAGTCCGCCTCCAGGGCCGCGAGGTGGTCGGCGTACAGCAGCTTCGACTCGTACAGCAGCCGTCCGATCAGCGTGCTCTTGCCGTCGTCGACGCTGCCGCAGGTGATGAACCGCAGAAGCTCCATCAGAAGTACCCCTCCCGCTTCTTGCGCTCCATCGACCCGCTCTGGTCGTGGTCGATCACCCGGCCCTGCCGCTCCGACGTCGTCGCGGCCCGCATCTCCTCGACGATCTCCGCGACCGTGCGCGCCTCGCTGCGCACCGCGCCCGTCAGCGGGTAGCAGCCGAGCGTCCGGAACCGGACCAGCTCCTGCCTCGGCTCGGAGTGCAACGGCATCCGGTCGTCGTCGACCATGATCAGCGTGCCGTCACGGTCGACCACCGGTCGCACGGCCGCGAAGTACAGCGGCACCACGGGAATCCGCTCGCGTTCGACGTAGCGCCACACGTCGAGCTCGGTCCAGTTCGACAGCGGGAACACCCTGATGCTCTCGCCGGGCGCGACCCGCGTGTTGTAGAGCCGCCACAGTTCCGGCCGCTGGTTCTTCGGATCCCACTGGTGCTGCGCGGTCCGGAACGAGAACACCCTTTCCTTGGCGCGCGAGGCCTCCTCGTCACGCCGCGCGCCGCCGAACGCCACGTCGAAGCGGTGCTCGTCCAGCGCCTGCCGCAGACCCTGCGTCTTCCACAGGTCGGTGTGGCGCGCGGAACCGTGGTCGAACGGGTTGATGCCCTCCGCCACGCAGTCCGGATTGCGGTGCACGATCAGCTCCAGCCCGAGCGAGGCGGCCGTCGCGTCCCGGAACTCGATCATCTCCCGGAACTTCCACGTGGTGTCGACGTGCAGCAACGGGAACGGCGGCTTCGACGGGTAGAAGGCCTTGCGCGCCAGGTGGAGCAGCACCGAGCTGTCCTTGCCGATCGAGTACAGCAGCACCGGTCGTTCGCTCTCCGCCACGGCCTCGCGGAAGATGTCGATGCTGTCGGCCTCCAGCCGGTCGAGGTGGTTCACGTGAGCACCCCCGCCGGTTCCGCGTCGGTCTCCGCCATGCACCCGAGAGTAGCGACCAAACCGAACAACGTTCAATATGCTTTTGAACGTTGTTCAAAGTAGGCTGAACGCCGTGAGCACCGAACAGACGGCCTGGGGGGACGCGGAGGGCAGGCGGCGCGACATCCTGTCGTCCGCCGAGCTGATCCTCGAAGACCAGGGCTACGCGGGCCTGACCATGCGCGCGATCGCGGTCGGCGCGGGCGTCAGCTCCGGCACCGTGTACCAGTACTTCTCCGGCAAGGAGGACGTCTTCGCGGCGTTGATGGAACGGCGTCTGGACGAGCTGCAACGCACTCTCGCCACGGTCGACCGCGGCCTCGGCATCGCGGGCGTGCTCAGGGAGGTCGAGCCGCAGATCACCGACCTGTGGCGGCGGTTCGGGCGGTCGGCCGCGCAGTGGGAGGCCAAGGTGCTCTCCGGCGGACGCAGGGGCAGGGAGGTCGCCGGATCGGCCCAGGACTACCGCAAGACGCTCAAGGCGCTCGCGAAGGCGTTGAAGGAGACCGCCGAGGCGTGCGGGCAGGAGCTGATCGACGATCCCGCGCTGCCGCACTGGGTCTGGGACTCGCTGATCGGCCTCGCGGACGACCTGCTGCTGCAGGGCGCCCGCGTCAACCGGGTCAAGCCGGCTCAGCTGGTCGAGTTCGCCACCGGTGCGATCGAGCGGGGCGTCATCGCCCGCTGACGGGCTGGTCGTAGCGCCGCCGGATGCTCGTGCCGAGGATGCTGACGTCCGCGCCGTAGACGTGGATCGAGATCGCCACGGAGCTGGAGTTGTTGCACACCTTGTGGATGTCGCCCGGCGGCACCAGGTAGGACGCCACGCCCTCCGGGGTCTTGTTGACGCGCAACGGGATCAGCCGATCGCCGCTCAGCCGGTAGGTGGTCTCCTCCTCCTCGCCGACGTACGTGCCGACGACGCACCACGAGACGTGGTCGTGGATGCAGGTCTCCTGACCCGGCAACCACACGAGCGCGACGACCGAGAAGCTGCCGTCCGGCTCGACGTGCAGGACGTGCTGGCGGTAGGCGTTCGGGTCGGGTTCCCGCTGCGCCGCGCTCAGCAGGAACGGGTCGGTGAGGTGGCCCTCCAGGGTCCGCGCCACCCGAGCGGCGACGGCCCGGTCATCGCCGCCGCCGGCGATCGCGGCCCGGAGCGAGCCCACCAGAAGCGTGGCCGTGGGGGAGAGCAGGCTGTGCGTCATGAGCGGGTCCTCCTCTGAGGAAAGCGGAGATCAGCCGATCAACACCGTGCCGGTCAGCACCAGGACGACGATCACCGTGGTCGAGAGCAGGCCCAGCAGCAGCACCGCCGGGCCGGAACGGATCAGGGAACGCAGGCGCACCGCCGTGCCGAGCGCGAACATGCCCGCCGCCAGCAGCACGTTGTCCACGAACGTCGCCGCCGACAGCACGACGTCGGGCAGCAGGCCGGTCGCCCGCACCGCCGCCATCGCGAGGAAACCGAGCACGAACAACGGCACGATCGGCGGACGCTGCCCGGAAGCCGGGTACTTGAGGCGCTCGGCGAAACTCACGGCGGCGAGCATCGGCGCGAGCAGCACGACCCGCGTCAGCTTCACCGCGACCGCGATGGCCAGTGCCCCGGTGACAGGTCCGGCGGCGGCCACGACCTGCGCGACCTCGTGCACGCTGCCACCCGCCCACACCCCGTACTGCGCGGGCGTGAGGCCCGTCAGCGGGAAAAGCGCGGGCAGGGCGAACATCGCGACGGTGCCGAAGAGAGTGACCAGGCCGAGCGCCTTGGCCACGTCCTCCTCGTCCTGCTGCCGGACGCTGTTCATCGCGGCCACCGCGGAGGCACCGCAGATCGAGAACCCGGTCGCGATGAGCAACGACAGGCCCTCACCGACCCCGAGCACCCGCCCGAGCCAGCGCGTCACGACGAACGTGACGACCACGGCGATCACGGCGAGCAGCAGGATCTCGTAGCCGAGCTTCAGCACGTCCTGGAACACGAGCTTCAACCCGAGCAGCACGACACCCAGGCGCAGCAGGCGGCGTCCGGCGACTTTGATCCCCGGAGTGACCGACGGCGGCAGCGTCACGACGTTGGCCACGACGGCGCCGAGCAGCACGGCGACGGTGAGCGCGCTGACCGAGGGCTGCAGCCAGGACACGACCATCGCGACCGCGACACCGGCCGCGACCAGCGCGAGGCCGGGCAACACCGAGTCGGCCGTGCGCGGGGTCGTCCTGACGATGCCCATACCGATAACGATGGCCAGCGCGGGCTATGCGCAGTAGATGACCATTTCTTGGAGGTCCATAAGGCGCGCTTATGCCTTGGCCGACGCGGAGATCAACGCGTCCACGGTCGCGCGCATGATCGGCAGCTGGATGAGGTCCGGCCAGGTGTAGAGCGAGGTGAGCCGTTGCGCCGCCGACTCCACCTCGACCGCGGTCAGACCGGGGTGCTGCAGGAACGACAGCAGCAGCCTGGGCACCAGCGCGACGCCCAGACCAGCGGTGACGAGACTCTGGATGGCCAGGTTGTCGTCGGTCGAGCAGGTGATGTCCGGGACGAACCCGGCCGCCGCGCACGCCTGGTGCAGCGCGCGCTGGCACCGCACACAACCGGCGATCCAGCGTTCCTCAGCCGTCTCGGTCAGCGACACGCGCTCACGGCCGGCGAGCCGATGACCGGCGGGCACGAGCAACGCCAGCGGCTCCCGCAGCAACGGCACGCTCAACATGCCGTTCACAGTGGCCTCGTCCTGCGGTTCGTCGAGGTAGCTGAAGCTCAGCACCAGGTCGACCTCACCGCGCCGCAGCAGCGCGAACGAGTCCGGCGGCTCCTCCTCGACCAGCTCGAGCCGCAGCTGGGGCCGTTCCTCGGCCAGGATCGCCGCCGCCGCGGGCACGAGTGACACGTTGGCGCTCGGGAAGGCGCAGATCCGGATCGTGCCGATGTCGTGCGTGGCTATCGCGCTGACCTGCTGGTGGGTCGTCGCCAGCCGGTCCAGCAGGTCCGACCCGCGTTCCGCCAGGATCCGGCCGGCCTCGGTGAGGTGCAGTCCCCGGCCCGTCCGCACGAACAGCGGCCCGCCGACCTGCCGCTCCAGCGTGCGCATCTGCTGGCTGACAGCGGGCTGGGAGCAGTGCAGCAGCCGGGCGGCGGCGCTGAACGAGCCGGTCCTGGCCACCGTCGCGAAGACCTCGAGCTGGCGGGTATCGAACACTCCCGCACTTTAGGGCCTGTATCGAAGTCTGGTTTGCGACCGGTATGCGGGCCGTCCGGCCGCACCACCAGGAACCACCTCAAGCGCAGCTCTCATCGAACCAGACTTCGATACAGACCCTGGGCGTCACTTCCCGGTGACGAGCGAGTCCAGCGTCGCGCCGTTGTGTTCACCGCAGTGCCGCCGGGAGGCGTCGAGCGTCATCGGCCTGTCCGCCTCGGCGGGTGTGCCGGCCTGCCCGAAGAGCCGTCTGAGCAGCTCGACCTGTTCGTCGACGCCCGCACGGAGGAAGTCGCCGCAGCTCGACTTCACGGTGAGCCGGTCGTCCGACGGCATCAGGTCCACCGGCCCGAGGACGAACAGGAAAGCGAGGATGATCGCGAGACCGAACCCGATGACCGCGCCGCTGGCGGAGCTCCTGCGCGGGGCCAGCCAGTTCTGGGCCTGCTCGACGAACGGCTCGGCGGGCGAGAGGCCGGTGTCGATCCAGAACTCGAGGCTGTCGCCGCCGGTCACGTCGAACTGGACGTGCCCGGCGGCGAGCATGATGCGCACGATCTGCCCGCGGTCGTAGGAGCCCGACCAGAACGGCTCCGGCCGCACCAGCACCAGCCGGTCGGGCAGCAGGAACACGACGTCGCGCTCGCCCCTGGCCAGGCGCTCGGTCTGGCCCGGACCGACGATCGTGCCTGCCAGCCGGGCCATCACGAGGGCGTGTTCGTGCTCGTCGAGGGCCTCGGCGGCCGACGACCACAGATCGGGTTCCACGTCACTGCTATCGCTGCAGGCAGGGACGTTGGTTAGCCGTGGCCGCCGAGGTTCCTCCGAATGCCGTCCTAGAAGGTCAGCTGCCAGGAGTCGATGTGCCCGACGTCCTGCGCCGCGACGTCCTTGACCTGCAGCTTCCAGGTGCCGTTCGCGACCTCGCCCGAGGCGTTGACGGTGTAGGTCGTCACGACGTTGTCGGCGGAATCACTGCTGCTGGAAGCCTTGAGCCGGTACGCGGTGCCGTCCGGGGCGATCAGGTCGATGACCAGGTCACCTCGGTAGGTGTGCACGATGTTGACGTCGGCCTTCAGCGTGGCCGGGGCGTTGCCGGTGATGCCGGAGACCGTGATGGGGCTGGTCACGGCCACGCCGGTGTCCGGGATGGCCACGTCGGTGGTGTTCTCGAACTCCTTGCCGCCGGGCGGGGTGCCGCCGACCGCCGCCAGCGCGTCCACGCGGCCCTCACCGAAGAAGTTGTTCTTCGCCGTGGTGCCGGCGCAACGGCTGTCGGTGCAGGCCAGGTCGTCCGCCTGGGTCGCCAGCAGGGTGCGGAGCTGGGCCGGGGTGGCGGTGGGGTTGGCGGACTTGAGCAGCGCGGCGACGCCCGCGACGTGCGGGGAGGCCATCGACGTACCGGACTTGGAGCCGTAGCGGCCACCGGGGACCGTCGAGTAGACGCTGTCGCCGGGCGCCGCGATGTGGATCTTGTCGGTGCCGTAGTTGGAGAACGACGACTTGCTGTTCGTCGAGCTGATCGACGAGACGCTGACGACGCCCGTGACCTCGGTCGGGACGCTCAGGCAGGCGTTGGTGATGGTGCGCGTCGCCGGCGTGGAGTCATTGGGGCTTGTCGCGTCGCGGGTCTTGTTCGCGAGGTTGTAGTTCTCGTTGCCCGCCGCGGCGACGTTGAGCACGCCCTTGCCCTCGGCGTAGGCCACCGCGCGCTTCACACCCTCCAGGATCGCGTCCTGGTCGGCGTTGTCCGGGCAGTTGAACAGCCACGGGTCGGTGTAGTAGCTGTTGTTGGTCACGTCGAAGCCGCGGTCACCGGAGAAGACCATGGCGCAGATGGTGTTCTCCGGGAAGAACAGCCCGCTCGGATTCTCGGCAATGCGCACCGAGGCGATCTTCACGCCGGGAGCGACACCGACCATGCCGCTGCCGTTCTTGGCCGCCGCGACGGTGCCGGCGACGTGCGTGCCGTGGGAGCCGGTGTCACGCCACGAACCGGTACGCGTGTCGAGCTTGCCGTAGGCGCAGGACGCGGAGTTGGTGGTGTCGAAGTTCGGCTGGAGGTCGGCGTGCTGGTCGTCGACGCCCGTGTCGAGCACACCGACCGTGACGCTGGACGATCCCGTGTTGATCGCCCACGCCTTGTTGGCGCCGATCTGGCTCATGTCCGCGCGCAACGGCTCGGTGTTCGGTTGCGCGGCCTGCGAGGGCGCGGCGGGAATCGGCGGATTCGCCGCCTCGGTCGGGATGTCACTGGTGCGCGTGGCACCGACCTTCTGCACACCGCTGACGGTGCGCATCCTGGTGGCGAAGTCAGTGGCAGCGGAGTGCGCGACGATGACACCAATGGCGTCGTACTTCGTCCACACAGTGCCACCGTTGGTGCTCACAGCCGTCTCGGCGCCGGAAGTGGCACCAGGCGCGGTGATGACCAGGTAAGCACGCGTACCCGCGGCAGGTGCGGCAGCGGCGGGGGTGGCCGCCGTCAGCACACCGGCGCCCACGGCCGCGGCGATGACCGCGGCGCGCAGGCGAGATCGTGAACCCAGGAACACGGATTCCTCCAACTCCTAAGCGGGCGATGCCCGCGCACTTCGCGCGGGTGCAGGGGCCCGTCAGAGTCCTTAGAGGAGCCAGGACGGCATTCGGGACGCGGCGTTTTCAAGATGCGCCGTTCGGCTCACTACGAACGTCGCACGTCAGGCGTGGCGCATGAACAGTCCGACGAAGTGGTTCAGGTCGGCCTGCACGCATTCTTCGTCGGCGTGCTTGCCCGTGCAGCCCGGCGCCCACCCGCTGCCGTCGCCGTAGTCGGAGAAGTGGAAGGGGATGTTCTGGGCCCGCAGGTTCGCCGCCGTCACCAGCGCCGTTTCGCGCGCCCGGTTCTCCAGCACGGCCTGGATCGGGTTGACCGTCAGATCGCCGCCATCACCCGTGTACAGCGCGACGCCCATGCCCCTCAGCGACGCGACGTGGTGCGCCGGGCTCTGCGCGTTCCAGACGCCGTCGAACGGCCAGACCGGCGGCCCGAAGACCGCGTCGGCGTTCACCGTCGGCGTGCCGCTCGCCGGGTTGACCAGGGTGGCCGTGATCGCCGCGCGCATCTCGGAGTTCCGCAGGTCGAGGCCACCGGAGAAGCTGCCGGCGTAGCCGAACAGGTCGGGCCGGTGCTCGGCGTAGCGCAACGCCCCGAACCCGCCCATGGAGTGTCCGACGATCGCGCGATCCGCTTTGGCCGCCTTCGTGCGCAGGTTGGCGTCCACGAACGGGATCACCTGCTCCAGGTGGAAGGTCTCCCAGTTCTGCGGGCCCGCGTCGCCGGGGTTGACCCAGTTCGAGTACCAGCCGCGGCCACTGCCGTTGGGCTGCACGGTGATCAGGTCGATGCCGGCCGTCGCCCTCTCCACGACCCGCTGGTTCCAGGCGGCGTCCGGGCGGTCGGGATGGCCGTGCAGGTAGTACTGGACCGGGTAGCTCCTGGTCGTCTGGGCGTAGTCGTCCGGCAGCGTGACGACGATGGCGTGCCTGCCGGGTTCCTGGCCGTCCAGGAGGGTCGGCGTGGGCACCTGGGCGGTGGACACGCTGAAGATGAAGGTGCGGCGGTTCGCGTCCACCCAGCGGGGCTGGCTCGTGACGGTGAGGCCGAACCCGTCGGCGAACCGCGGTGGCGCCTCGGTGGCCTGGGCGGCGGGACTGGACAACGCCATCACGGCGGTCACGGCGGCGATCATGCGGACTGACATGCCTTGATCATCCTGGTCGGCCGGGCCGGAGGACCAGGCCAGGGGACCGGTCATTCCTGGCCGGTCGCTGCAAAGCGCAGATCAGGCTCGTCTTGTCGAGGATGCGTCCGGCTGAGTGAGGCTGGCAGGCAGGCGTTCGAAGCCGCGCAGGATGCGGGTCGGACGGCGGCGTGCGCCCGGAAGGGGTGCCAGGTCCGGGAAGCGGTCGAAGATCGTGCGCAGGCCGATCTCACCCTCCATGCGGGCGAGCTGGGCGCCGAGGCAGTAGTGGCGGCCGGCGCCGAACGACACGTGGTCGCGTGCGTTGGCGCGGCTGACGTCGAAGACCGACGGGTCCTCGAACACGGACGGGTCGCGGTTCGCACCGGCGAGCACCGTGGTGACGAGCTGACCGCGGCGCACGGGGATGCCGGCGACCGTCGTGTCGCGGGCGCACATGCGTCCGGTCAGCAGGACCGGCGGGTCGTGGCGCAGCACCTCGTCGACGGCGTTGCCCCACAGTTCCGGGCGGGCGCGGAGCAGGTCCAGTTGCGCGGGATGCCTGGTGAGCAACGAGATGCCGTTGCCCAGGAGGTTGACGGTGGTCTCGAAACCGGCGGCGAGCACCAGGCCCGCGGTGGCCTTCAGCTCGCGTTCGGACAGGCCTGCGCCGTCCTCGCGGGCGGTGATCAGGCGGCTCAGCAGGTTGTCGCCGGGGTTGGCGCGCAGGGCGTCGAGGTGCCGGGAGAGCCAGGTGTCGAACGAGCTGAGCGTCGTCTCGACGTCGCGGAACACGCGCCACGACAGGCCGAGGTCGAGGCTGGGCGCGGCGGCGGCGCCGAGGGCGAGGACAGTGGCGCGTTCCTGTGGTGGCACGCCGAGGATCTCGCTGATCACGGTGACCGGCAGCAGGCCGCAGTAGGTCTCGATCAGGTCGACCGGGCTGGCGGGGTCGAGGCCGTCGAGCAGGTCGTCGGCGATCTGCTGGGTGCGGACGCGCAGCTGTTCGACGGCGCGGGCGGTGAAGACGCGGGTGACGAGCTTGCGGTAGCGGGTGTGCGCCGGAGGTTCGACGGCCAGCAGCGACGGCGGCTGGACCGGATGCATGACGTCGGTGGCGGACCACGCGGCGAGCTTGCCGAGGATGCCGGCGCCGAAACGGGGACGGGCCGTCACGAACGCGTCGTCGGACAGCACCGCCCTGACGACCTCGTGCCGCGTGGTGGTGTGGCCGATCTTCGTGGCGGCGAGCGGGCCTCGGGCGCGGATCTCGTCGAACAGGCCCGTCAGGTCGGCGCCGGTGGAAGCCTCGACGGTGATGCGGCCCTGCAGGTCGCCGCGGCGGGCGGCCAGGCGCAGGACGGCACGTGGCAGCGCGTGGCCGATGCTCCAGCGCACCGCCGGTTTGACGTGCTCCTCAGCCAGGCTCGTCACGGTTCGCAGCGTGCCCAGTACGCCGCCGCGAGTCAAGGTCTCGCCCATTCGGTCCACTTCGGACGATCCTTGACATCAGGCCTGGACGACGGGCACCTCCAGCGCGCGCACGATCTCGTTGTCCGCGTCCGTGATCACGCCGGCGACTTCGGTGAACGGCAGCACGGAGAACCTTGACGCCGTGCCGATCTTCTCCGAGCTCGCCAGCACGTAGGTGTCCGCTGCCTGGTGGGCGAGCGCGCGTTTCATCGCGGCCTCGTCCGCGTCACCGGTCGTGAGGCCCGCTTCGGGATGCACGCCCGTGACGCCGAGGAAGAAGAGGTCCGCGTGCACGCCCCGTGCGGCTTCCACGGCAGCGGCACCGCACGCGACCATCGAGTGCTTGAAGAGCCGCCCGCCGATGACGTAGACCTCCACGTCCCGGTGCTCCTCCAACGCGCTCGCGATCGTCGGACTGTGCGTGACGACCGTGGCGTGCAGATCGAGCGGTAGCGCGCGCACGACGGCAAGGGTGGTCGTGCCGCCGTCGAGGATCACGGTGCTGCCCGGTTCGATCAACGCTGCCGCCGCCCGTGCGACCCGTTGCTTGCCATCGACCTGCACGCCCTGACGCGTGGCGTAGTCGGCGATAGCGGGGGATACGGGCAGTGCGCCGCCGTACACGCGTTGGCAGAGCCCCGCCGCCGCGAGATCGCGCAGGTCGCGGCGGATGGTGTCCTCGGAGATGCCGACTTCGGCGGCGAGGTCCTTGGCGACGACCCGGCCGTCGGTGCGCAGTCGTTCGAGCAGCAGGTCACGGCGCTGGGCGGCGAGCATGCACGTTTCTCCTTGTTTTTGCCGAGTCTTGCACATTATGGTCGGTCGCATGCTGATTCTGATCGCCGGGCCCTACCGGTCCGGTACCGGGGACGACCCCGAGTTGATGGCGCGCAACCTCGAACGGCTGGAGGAGGCGGCGTGGCCGCTGTTCCGCAGCGGGCACGTGCCGATGATCGGCGAGTGGGTGGCGTTGCCCGTGCTGCGCGGCGCCGGCGGCAGCGCGCCGACCGACCCGATCGCGTCGGAGATCATGTACCCGACCGCGGAACGCCTGCTACGGCACTGCGAGGCGGTGCTGCGGCTGCCCGGCGAGTCGACCGGTGCGGACGAGGACGTGCGGATCGCGCGAGAGCGCGGACTGCCGGTCTACCACCGGATCGAGGACATCCCCGGCTACCGCGCGGCCTGACCGCGTGCGGCCAGCACGAACTCGCGCATCCGGCCGTGATCCTTCACGCCACGGCTCGACTCGATGCCGCTGGACACGTCCACGCCCCACGGCCGCGCGACGCTGATCGCCCCGGCGACCGTCTCCGGCGACAACCCGCCCGCCAGCACCCACGTGCCGGTGGGCGGGTTCTCGGCGAGCCGCGTGATGTCCCACTGCTCGCCGGACCCCGCGACGGGGGAGTCGATCAGCAGCAGCTCCTCGCCGAACGCTCCGGTGCGCACGTCGGTCTCCGGCCCGAGCGCCGTGGCCCTCACCAGTCCGAACGGCAACTCGGCCAGTTCGTCGAACGATTCGCGCGGATAGTCGCCGTGCAGCTGCAACGCGCGCACGCCCGTCTTCAGCGCCATCTCACCGGCCTCGGTGGCGGAGATGCCGCGCACCACGGCGACGGTGAGGACGTCCGCCGGCACCTCGGCGACGAGCCGCGCGGCCAGCTCGACGTCGATCTGGCGCGGGCTGGTCGTGAGCACGAACCCGACAGCGTCGGCCCCCGTCTCGACCGCGACGGTGACATCGGACTCGGTGCGCAGACCGCACAGCTTCACGAACACACCACCGATCCTACTGATGTGGCCACGAACGCACTGTCGCGCAGCTAACAGTCACAAGCCGATGCGCTGCCCGGTCCTACTTAATGGAAGAGACGGGCAACGGAGGCCGTGATGACTGAACATCAGCTAGCCACTTCGGTTTTGGTGATCGGCAGCGGTGGCGCGGGACTGCGCGCCGCCATCGAACTCGCGGAGAGAGGCGTCGACGTCCTGGTCGTGGGCAAGCGCCCCAAGGCCGACGCGCACACCGCACTCGCCGCCGGCGGCATCAACGCGGCGCTGGCGACGATGGACCCGTCCGACACGTGGCAGCAGCACGCGGCGGACACCATCAAGGAGAGCTACCTGCTCGCCAACCCGGAGATCGTGCGGGTCGTGGCCGAGCAGGCACCGCGCGGCATCCAGGACCTCGAACGCTATGGCATGCCGTTCGCGCGGGAGGCCGACGGGCGCATCTCGCAGCGGTTCTTCGGCGCGCACACGTTCCGCCGCACGTCGTTCGCCGGCGACTACACCGGCCTGGAGATCCAGCGCACACTCGTGAACCGGGCCACGCAGCTCGACATCCCGATCCACGACACCTGCTACATCACGCGGATCCTGGTGCAGGACAACGTGGTGTTCGGCGCGTACGGGTTCGACCTGAACACCGGCACGAGGTACGTCTTCCACGCGGACGTCGTGATCCTCGCGGCCGGCGGGCACACCCGGATCTGGCGCCGCACGTCGAGCCGCCGCGACGAGAACACCGGCGACTCGTTCCGCCTGGCCGTGCTCGCGGGCGGCCGGATCCGCGACCCCGAGCTCGTGCAGTTCCACCCGTCCGGCCTGCTCGAACCGGAGAACGCGGCGGGCACCCTGGTCTCGGAGGCCGCGCGCGGTGAGGGCGGCGTCCTGACCAACGCGTCCGGTGAGCGGTTCATGGCCCGCTACGACCCGCAACGGATGGAACTGTCCACACGCGACAGAGTGGCGCTGGCCGCGTACACGGAGATCAAGGAGGGCCGCGGCACCCCGAACGGCGGCGTGTGGCTCGACGTGTCGCACCTGCCTCGCGAGCAGATCATGCAACGGCTGCCCAGGGTCTACCAGACGCTGCTGGAACTGCAGATGAAGGACATCACCCGCGAGGCCGTCGAGATCGCCCCGACCGCGCACTACTCGATGGGCGGCGTGTGGGTGTCGCCCGCGGACCACTCGACGGGCGTGGAAGGCCTGTACGCGATCGGCGAGGCGTCCAGCGGCCTGCACGGCGCGAACCGGCTCGGCGGCAACTCGCTCATCGAACTGCTGGTCTACGGCCGGATCGTCGGCGAGGCGGCGGCCGAGTACTCGGCTTCCCTGGACGCACAACGACGTTCGCACGCCGCACTCGGCGAAGCACGGTCCGAAGTGGACGACCTGCTCGCCGCGGACGGCCCGGAGAACGTCCGCGCCCTGCAACGCGCGCTGCGCAACACCATGACCGAGCACGCCGGCGTCGTCCGCGACGAAGCCGGTCTGCGCAAGGGACTCGCCGAGCTGGACGAGCTGGAGGACCGCATCCGCGACGTCGGCGTGCACCCCGACCTCGCCGGGTTCCAGGACCTCGCCCACGCCTTCGATCTGTCGGCCTCGGCGCTCTCCGCCCGCGCGACCCTGGAGTGCGCGCTCGAACGCCGCGAGACCCGCGGCTGCCACAACCGGTCCGACCACCCGGACCTCGATCCCGCGCACCAGGTGAACCTCGTCTGGGCGGGCCCCGGCCGGGTCGTCCGGGAGGAGATCCCTCCGGTGCCGGACGAGATCGCGTCGCTGATGCGGGAGGTCGACACGGCCGGCAAGCTGGTCGAGTGACCACCGTGGGGCGGGGAGCCATCCCCGCCCCACGCACTCGTCACGGCAGCCGCAACGCCGTGGTGAACAGGAAGGCGCTGTCCTTCAACGCCTCCACCCGATCGCGGCGCTCCGGCATCACCGGCAGGTCGCCGTGTTCGCGGCTCATTCCAGGTGCCCCCGTGCCTTCAGTTCCTCGGCGCTCACGAACGTGAGCACCGGTGCGCCCGGCTCACAGATCATGGTCGCGACCAGCGCGGACTCCTCGTCGGCAAGGAGGTTCGCGCCCTTGAGGTGGATCACGTCACCGCCGGGCTCGAAGAACGCCTCACCGGCCTTGATCACCCGTTCCGGCTCGCCCTCCAGCTGGAACGCGATGGCGCCCTTCACGACGTAGCCGTAGATCGGGCCGGGATGGCGGTGCGGTGGCGCGCCAGGGCTGCCCGGCGGGAAGGACACCAGGATCGTGCGGCCCACCAGGCCCTCGGGCACGGGCGCGGTAGCCGCTGTCTCGGCGAGGATCTCGACCCTCGCCGGCGGGCCGTCCGAGGCCGCTGGGTGGTGCGGAAGTTCGCTCATGTCAGAAAGACCACGCAGCGCGCCGGTTTGTGACATCGCCCGTCGAGCGGAAGGTCATTGTCCGAGGAGTTCGCGACCTGATCGTCAGTACGGCTCGCCCATGCCGGACACGACCCGTATCTCGATCGCGCTGGTTCCGATGACCGCGCCCGCCTTGAGCGGCGCACAAGGCGGGCGACGAGGTCGTGGCGCTGACCGTGATCGCGACGGCGGGACTGTTCGGCTCGCCGGTCTCCTGGTCGCACCACCGGGTCTGGTGCGTGCCGGCGTTCCTGGCACTGGTGTTTCGCGCGCGGGTGCTGGGGTCGCGATCGGCGCGCTCGTCGTGCTGACCGCCAGGTCCGGACTCAGCAGCGCCTGGTCCGTACGAAGCCCCGGCTCGACTCGACGATCACGAAGCTGAGCCGGTCGGGGTCCGCGGCACCGAGCGTGACGCGGACCTCGGCGTTGATGTTGATGTTGCGCTGCTCGCCGCACGGCACCCACTGGATCTCGGTCGCGTCCGGGCGGTAGCGGGTCTGCCAGCTGTCACTGAACGGTCCGGTGAACCGCTGGGTCACCGTCGCGGTGGGCGAGGTGCCCTGCAGGTAGGTGCTGACCCGGCTCAGCCCGGTCGCGCCGTCCTGCAGGTGCGCGTAGCCCTCGTAGGTGGTCCGCGCCAGGCCGTAGGTGTAGCCCTGCGGCGCGTTCACCCGCAGGTTGACCTGGCAGTTCTTGCGCTGGTCGAGCGGGGACGAGCCACTGCCCGCCCGCGCCAGGAACGTGTGGTAGCCGATCGTGAAAGTCCTGTCGTCCGTCTCGACGTCGGCGTCGCCGGCCGGGCAGCCCGAACCGTTGACGGTGACGACTTCGAGGAACGGCGCCGGCTGCCCGGCCGGTGCCAGAGCGGACAGGGCGACGAGTGCTGCCGCTGCCGTGGTGAGCATGGGGAACCTCTCCGAGGAGTCGTGGGCGGCGGCCGCCTCAGACGGTAGCGGCGATGCGCCTGACGGTTCCCTGACGATTCATGGCTTGAAGGACAGCAGTTCCTCCTCGACGCCGGTCCTGACCACCACGCACGTCGACTCCGGCACCTCCTGCCACGCCCCGACCAGATCGGCCAGCGGCTCGGACACGATCAGCCGCGAGTCGTCGGTGAGGTCGTGCAGCGCCGGGTTGTCCGGGTACTGGCGGCGCAGCGTCGACACGTCGGTGCTGTGGAACAACGACCGCGACTTGCCCCGGCTCGAGTACCGGAACGCCCAGGTGGTCGAGCCGTCCGTGACCGCGACCGTCATCTGGACCGGATACTCCACCCCCGCTCGCCGGCCGACGTCCTCGACGAACTCGACCATGCGCGCCACCCCGGCCGGCGGGTCCTGCTCCAGCCCGAAGCTGACGGCCAGGTAGAACATGATCTCCGAGTCCGTCGACCCCTCGATCAGCGGAAACAGCACGGGGTCGATCGCCAGCATCAGCTCGCGCCGCACCAGCGGGAACTTCGCGATGAGCCCGTTGTGCATCCACAACCAGCTCCCGTGCCGGAACGGGTGGCAGTTCGACCGCTGCACCGCCCCGCCCGTGGAGGCCCGCACGTGCGCGAACACCCGGTCGGCGGTGATCTGCGCGGACAGTTCCCGCAGGTTGCGGTCGTTCCACGCCGGTTCGGTGCTCAGGAAGAGGCCGGGCGCGCTCATGCTGCCGTACCAGCCGATGCCGAACCCGTCACCGTTCACGGCCGTCGCGCCCAGCCGGGCGTGCTTCGACTGCATGACGAGCGAGTTCTCGGGCGCGTAGAGCAACTCCTCCAGCAGGACCGGCGAACCGGAATACGCGAGCCACCTGCACATGTCGAACCTCCTGAACGCCCAGCACTACATGGGAACACGTAGCAGACCGGAACGGGAGGTTTGCGGCGACGCGCCCTCCTCGGGCAGCATGGCTGAGGTGACGGTCCCTCCCGGCTTACGGCCCCCGCCCTACGAACAGCCGCGCGGGAACTTCGAGACGATCGAGGTGTACGCGCCCGTCGCGCAGGTGCCGGTGCAGGCCGAGCCCGCCCCGGAACCCGAGGACCGCTCCGACCTCGCCGTCATCGGCCCGATCGCCGCGCTCGTGCTCGCCCTGACCATCAGCACCCTGATCCTCGAACACCCGGCGGCCCGCGCCGTCGCCGCCGGTCTCGCCACCATCGGCCTGATCGTGGCCGTCGCCCTCATGCTGATGGGCCGGAAGCCGAAGCCAGGGCGGCACGTGGCCCGGCACGCCATCGACCCCGAGGCGACCGAGCGGATCGCTCCTCCCGGCTGGAGCGCGACCGACCGGCGCCGCTGACCGGCGCCGATCGGTTCCCGAGACTCACTTCAGGGTCGCGAGGCCGGCCTTCGCGTACTTCTCGTCCAGGTCGCCGCTGGGCGCGCCGCCGACGCCGATGCCCGCGACGGACGTGCCGTCGACCGCCACCGGCACGCCGCCACCCAGGAACAACGTGCCGGGGATGTCCCGCAGCGTCGCGCCCTGGCCCGTGACGCGGCCGGCGAGTTCCGAGGTCGGGGCGTTGAACGACACCGCGGTGAACGCCTTGCGGCGCGCCGACTCCTCGGTCTGCGGGCCCGCGCCGTCGCCGGCGAGCAGCACCACGACGTCGCCGCTGCGGTCCACGACGGCGACCGTGACGCGCTGGTTCTCCTTCTCGGCGGCGTCGAGCGTGGCCTGGGCGGCCTTGATCGCCGCGTCGATGGTCAGCACCTTCTCCGTGCGGGTGGTGGTGCGCTGGTCGGCTGCCGCGTAACCGCCGCCGATGCTCAGCACGACGAGGGTGGCGATTGCGATCTTCTTGAGGTCCATGGCCACTACGGTTCCCTGTTCAGGGCTGCGTGCCATGGTGGTGACGGTTGAACCTCGGTTCAACCCATCGGTTGACCCGTGGCGGTGCGCCTCTCGCCTACAGTCGCCGACGTGTGGCTGCACAGGGCGATGCACGCGGGTTTCTACGTGCTGCTGACGGCGTCGGCGGCGCGGTACGTCGCGTACCACGGCGCCGATCTCGTCGTGCTCGGTCTCGCTTTCGCGCTGGCCCTCGGTTATCCCGCGAGCGTGCGGTGGACGCGGGCGTTGCCGGTCGTGCTCTCCGTGTGGCTGGTGCTGGTGTGGCTGGCGCCGAGCTTCGGCTGGTGCGCGATCCCGTTGTTCTTCCAGTGCCTGCGCCAGCTCAGGCCACGGGTGGCGCTGCCGATCGCGGCCGTGCTGACGGCAGCCGTGGTGCTGGCCCAGATCAGGCTGGCCACGACGTTCGACTGGTCGCTGGTGCTCGGCCCGGTCGGCGTCGCGGTGCTGACGGCGGCGGTGTTCTTCGACCGCGCCCGCCTGCTGCACGAGGCCGGGGTGCTGGAGGAACGCCAGCGCCTCGCCCGCGAGATCCACGACACCCTGGCGCAGGGCTTCTCCAGCATCAACCTCCTGTTGTCGCTCGGGGAGACCGAGAAGGCCGCCGAGGTCGCGCGGGAGAACCTGGGCGAGGCGCGGCGGTTCGTCCGCGACCTGTCGCCGATCCACGGCACGCTGGTCGACGCGCTGCGCCGGCTCTGCCCGCACGTGGAGGTGGACGGCGATCCGTACGCGCTGAGCGTGCAGACGGAGGTGGCGTTGCTGCGGGTCGCACAGGGCGCGGTCGCGAACGTCGCGGAGCACGCGGGAGCCGGCCGGGTGGCGATCACCCTGTCGTACTTGGGAGATGCGGTGACGCTGGACGTGGTGGACGACGGCCGCGGCTTCGACCCGGCGCAGGTGAGGTCGGCGGACGGCCGTGGCTACGGGCTGGCGTCCATCCGCGGGCGCATCACCGAGCTGGGTGGCACCGTGTCCGTGGAGAGCGCGCCGGGGGAGGGGACCGCGGTGGCAGTGACGGTGCCGACGCCATGAGGGTGCTGGTGGTGGACGACCACCCGGTGGTCCGGTTCGGGCTCGTCGGCCTGCTGTCGCGCGACTTCGAGGTGATCGAGGCCGCGACCGGTGAGGAGTCGGTGACCAGGGCGTCCACTGTGGACGTCGTGCTGATGGATCTCCAGCTGGGCAAGGGCATCGACGGCGTCGAGGCCACTCGCAGGATCCGGGCACTGGAGAACCCGCCGCAGGTCGTGGTGCTGACGACCTACGACTCGGACGCCGACATCGTGCGCGCGGTCGAGGCCGGCGCGATCGGCTACCTGCTCAAGGACTGCGGTCCGGAGGACCTGGCCAAGGCGGTGCGCACGGCGTTGACGGGCCAGACCGTGCTCTCGCCGGACATCGCGCAACGGCTGCTGCGCCAAGTCCGTGGCCCCGCGCCGAAGCTCAGCAAACGCGAGGTGCAGATCCTCGAGCACCTCGCCCGCGGCCTGTCGAACCGGGAGATCGCGAAGGAGCTGTTCATCAGCGAGGCCACCGTGAAGACGCACCTGGTGCGGATCTTCGTGAAGCTCGGCGTGGACACCAGGACGGCGGCCGTGACGACCGCCGTCGAGCGCAAGCTGATCCGGCTTTAGTCCATGTTCGGAGGCGTTGTCTTCGTGAGCCGCTGATCCGGCCGGCTGCCGGACATCGCGAGCATCCCGCGCAACACCTGCAGCAGCTTGCGCAGCCCGCTCGGCTTGCGCCGGTCGATGCCGCCGATCACCTGCTTCAGCACGGACAGCTGGTCGAAGTAGATCCGCTCGGTGACCAGGTTCTCGTCGGCGTCGAAGATGAAGTACGCGTTCATGCGCGTGCGGTGCTTGCCGCCGGTCGCCGGGATCTTGCCCAACGGCCCGAGGTGCGTGCCGATCAGCCAGAACTCCACGATCACGGCGTCGACGCTGTGCCGGAACGAGATCAGCTCGTGGTGCTGGTCGGGGAACGCGACGCGCGTGTCGGTGTAGTACTGCCGGACGGCGCTGTCGCCGTCGTGCACGACCATCTGGGCGATGACCTCGTAGTGCGGGTGCGGGAATGTCGAGAGCGTGGCGTCCCAGTCGTGCGCCACCTCGTCGCGGAAGTGGTCGAGCACCAGCTTTTCGCGGGCTCGCAGGACTTCCTCGGACGGCAGGACGAAACGGGATGACATCGACACTCCTCAGTGGACGATCTGGCCGTGGCTGAACGTGGGCCTGGTGCCGGGGTTGGTCCAGGCGCCGGTGAGTTCGCTGGAGGGGAAGAACTGCAGGAACCGCGGGTCGGCCTGGCTGCGGTCGGCGAGCGTCTTCTCCAGGATGATCGAGTTGTACTGGTCGGCGGTGGTCTCGACGGTGTTCGCGTTGAGCACGACCTCCTGCTGCCACCGGCGCGTCCACGACGCGAGGCCGGGCAGCTTCGAGTGCTCGGGTGTCAGCGCCTCGGCGGCGATCACGTTCTCGCTGCTCACCCAGATGCCGGTCGAGGTGTTGACCACGAGGCTCTGGTTGCCGAACACGTGACCCGGCGTCTTGACCACCGCGACGCCGGGGCCGAGCACGACCGAGCCGTCGATCGGCAGGAACGCCTCCGCGGGCAGGTCGCGGTAGGTCGCCGGCTGGTACCAGGGCTTCTGCAACGGGTGCAGTTCGCTCAGGGCCGCCAGTTCGTCGCGTTGCACGATCACCCTGGCGTTCGGGAAGTACGGCGTGGCGCCGATCCAGCGCCGCAGGTCCTGGGTGTGCAGGTGGTCGAACATCAGGTAGTCGACGTCCTCGGGCGCGATGCCGAGCCGTTCGAGGTGGCCGGGCACGGTGCCGTGGACCTTGACCATGCGCCGCTCGATCACGTCCGGGGTCCGTCCAGACAGGTCCTCGAAGTACGGCGTGTACCGGCCGTACTCGTGGTCGCTCGGCTCGAACAGCAGGATGCGCTCGCGGCCGTCGTCGTGCCAGCGGATCACCAGCATCCGGTTCGTGATCGACAGGAACGGCGCGATCGCCCGCGAGGCCCTGAACAGGCCGAACCGCGTCGGGTACGGCAGCGTCACCAGGTCGCGCGTGACGATGCCGTCCGGCGTGCCGGTCGTGGCGAACTCCCGCCGGAACGCCTCGCCCCGCTCACGGGCGACGCGCAGCCGTGCGCCAGGCCCGCCCTCGACGTCCATGTGGTCGAGCGTGTCGATCCTGGTGAAGCTCATCGTCCCCTCCAATACCCACGCTGTGGGTTAATTTCGAGGTTAAACCCACGCTGTGGATATCCGCAAGGCACAATGGCCGCGTGACTGAACCGCGCCGAGGCCGTCCGCGCACGCCGCTGCTGTCCCGCGAGTCGATCGTCGCGGCGACGCTGCAGGTCATCGACGCCGAAGGCGTGGCGGGCGTGGGCATGCGGTCGGTCGCGCGGGCGCTCGGGGTCGACGCGAAGAGCCTCTACAACCACGTGGACGGCAAGGACGGGCTGCTCGACGCGGTGGCCGAGCATCTGCTGGGCGGCCTGGTCCTGCCGGAGTCCACCGGTGACGCGCGCCGCGACCTGCGTGCGATCGCGCAGGCGTTCCGGGCCCGCGCGCTGGCCCATCCGGGAGCCGCGCCGCTCGTGCTCACCCGCCAGCTGTCGTCGCTGGAGGGCCTCGCTCCGGTGGACGCGGTGCTGGAGGTCCTGCTGGCAGCGGGCGCCTCGGCTCAGGAGTCCGTGCACCTGCTGCGGATGCTGCTCGCCACACTGATCGGCACGTTGCTGCGCGAGGTGTCGGCGGCGCCGACGTTCGGCGGCGACGACGGCGCACGCCGCGGAGCACTCCAGGCCTCGGGGCTCCCCGCGGTGGTGCGGACGGCGCCGCACCTGGCGGAGTTCGACCGCGAGGCCGAGTTCGAGTACACGGTGGACCTCGCGGTCACGGCCGTGCTGACGCGTATTGATCTTCAGTCAGCGCGCTAGGCCGGATGGCGGCAGACTTCGCCGCGTGAACCATCGACGGTGGCCCGTGGTCGCGGCGGCGGGGTTCGTCTTCGCGGCGGTCGTGTACGTCCTCGCGGTGCTGACGAAGGCCGGCCAGACCATCGAGAACGCGGCCCTGCGCGGCGCCGACCAGGACAACGTCACCGAATCGGACGCCGCCTGGGACGCGCTCGGCCAGATCACCGTCTACTCGCTGGCCGCGGCCGTGCTGGCGGTCGCCCTGGTCGGCGTGCTCAGGAAACGCTGGGACCTCACCGTCGCGGCGGTCGGTGTGATCGTCGTGGGCCAGCTCGTCGTGCAGGCGCTCAAGCGGTTCGTCCTGCCGCGTCCGGCACTTGTCGAGGTGACCGGCGACTACGCGCACAACAGCCTCCCGAGTGGACACACGACGATCGCGATGACCGTGTTGTTCGCGGCGATCATCGTGGTGCCGTGGAAGTGGCGTGGCGTCATGTTGTTCTTCGTGCTGCCGTGGGCCACCGCGATCGGCCAGTACACGCTGACCGCGAAGTGGCACCGCCTGAGTGACACCCTCGCCGCCGACAGCATCGCGCTCGCCGTCGCCGCCCTCGCCGCGTGGTGGTTGCAGCGCAAGGGTTCCCTGCAGCCCTACACGGGACCGCGCCGAGCCGGGCGGGTGGTCCTGGTGGTGTTCTGGTCGTTCATCGCCGCCGCAACACTGGCCCTGGGCGGGATCCTGTGGGGGTTCTCGCTGGCGAACGAGGGTCTGAACGCGGACGAGTGGGTGATCTACCTGGGAGCGGGCACGTTCGCGTCGGCCGGTTCGCTGATCGCCGCGCTCACGTACCTCGCGTGCTGGCGCCGGATCGCGTGACAACCAGTTGATCTCTCGCGCGTCCTGTCCGGTGGAGAGGTTTCCGGAGGAGGGGACAGGACGTTGAGTTTCAACCGACGTGCCGCACTGACATTGGGCGCCGGAGCGGCGCTGGCCGTGGCCGTGCCCGCCGCGGCGCAGGCCTCGACGGTCACCGGCAAGTTGCGTCAACTGGAGAAGCGGCACAACGCGCGCCTCGGCGTGTTCGCCACGGACACCGGCACCGGTCGCACGGTGCTGCACCGCGCGGACGAGCTCTTCCCGATGTGCTCGACCTTCAAGACCATCGCGGCGGCGGCGATCCTGCGCAAGGACCGCGACGGGACGTTGCTGGGCAAGGTCATCACCTACACGCAGGCCGAGGTGGACAAGTCCGGCTACGGCCCGGAGACCGGCAAGCCCGAGAACCTCGCGAACGGGATGACCGTCTCGGCCCTGTGCGAGGCGACCATCATCTACAGCGACAACTGCGCGGCCAACCTGCTGCTCAGGGAACTCGGCGGCCCCACGGCGATCAGCCGCTTCAGCCGTTCCATCGGCGACCCGGTCACGCGCCTCGACCGCTGGGAGCCGGAGCTGAACTCGGCGGAACCCGGCCGCATCACCGACACGACGTCACCGCGCGCCATCGGCCAGAGCTACGCGCGCCTGACGCTGGGCCACGCGCTCAACTCGAACGACTCCGACCAGCTCACGAAGTGGTTGCTGGCCAACACGACCGGTGGCAACCGCATCCGTGCCGGGCTGCCGTCGGCGTGGCGCTGGGGCGACAAGACCGGCACCGGCAGCTACGGCACCACCAACGACGTCGGCATCGCGTTCCCGGCCGGCCGCGCGCCGATCGTGATCGCCGTCCTGTCGACGAGGAAGGACGAGCCGACCGGCGGCGCCGACGAACCGCTGCTCGCCAGGACGGCGGAGCTCGTGGCGGCGACGTTCAGCTGACCGCACCCAGGGCTCGGAGAACGGCCTGGAGCAGCTGCTCCAGGCCGTTCTGATGTCGTCGAACGACGAGGGCTGATCGTCGAACGCTGGTCGAACGCGCGTTCACCGGCTACGGTCGCAATGCGAATCTCGTTCACGTTCCCAAAGGCGGCGGCGATGCGGCGAGCGGTACTCCTGGTGGTCCTCTTCCTTCTCTCCCTGGCGGTCACACCCGTGCGGGCGGAGTCGTTCGACGGCTCCGAGCTGCGGGTGTCCGGCGGGGTCTTCCGCGACGAACACGGCCGCGAGGTGGTGTTGCGCGGCTTCAACGTCTCCGGCACGGCGAAACTCGCGGAGTACCGCGGGCTCCCGTTCGCGAACACGGCCGACGCGCGCAGGTCCGCGCAGGCCATGAAGCAGCTGACCGGCGCGAACGCGGTGCGGTTCCTGCTGACCTGGGCGTGGATCGAACCGCAGCGCGGCCAGATCGACCACGCCTACCTCGACGGCGTGACGGCGCAGTTGCGCGCCTTCACCGGCCTCGGCATCCGCGTCTACCTCGACTTCCACCAGGACCTCTACTCGCGCCACCTATTCAACAGGGACAGCTGGTACACCGGCGACGGCGCACCGGCGTGGGCGGCGAGCGGGTACCCCAAGGAGTCGTGCGGCCTCTGCTTCCACTGGGGCCAGAACATGAAGAACAACAACGCCGTCACCGCCGCCACGTACGACTTCTGGCACAACCGCGACGGTGTGCGGGACTCGTTCGTCAACGCGGCCGGCGAGGCACTCAAGCACGTCAGGGAAGCCTTGCCCGCCAACGAGTTCAAGCTCGTCGTCGGTGTCGACCCGTTGAACGAGCCGTACGCCGGCAAGTACGACGCCGGCCAGACCTCGCAGACGTGGGAGCGCGACCTGCTGATGCCGTTCTACCACCGGTTCCGCGCGGAGATGGACGAGGCGGGCTGGACGGCCAAGCCCGCGTTCGTGGAACCGCTGGTGTTCTGGAACCAGAACGTCGACTTCTTCGCCGAACCCGGCGGCCTCACGCTCGTGCCCGCCCTCGGCGAACGGTTCGTGTTCAACTCGCACTTCTACGACGGCAAGGCGCAGTCGGGAGTCCTCATGCCGGGCAAGGCGGCGGACGGCGAGTACACCCGGGCGTTCGGCACGATCCGCGACCGCGCGAGGGCGCTCGGCACCACCTCGATCGTCTCCGAGTTCGGCCACCCCGTCTCGGGCTTCACCTCCGACAAGATGCCGTCCGTGCTCAAGGCGATCTACCAGGGTCTCGACTCGACGGCGCCGGGCGCGCGCTGGTGGTCGGCGCCGCGCGGCAGCGTGATCTCGGGCAGCCAGTGGCACTGGGACACCAACTACGGCCGTCACCACGAACTGATGAACGACAACCCCGGCAAGGTCATGACCGACGGCGACGCCATGAACGACGAGCACTTCTCGGCGGTCAAGCTCGACGAGGCGGGCAACGCGGTGCTCAACGTCGACCGGGCGATCGTCGACCGTGTCTACCCGCAGGCCGTCGCGGGCACCACGCTCGCCTTCGCCTACGAGGACCGCGCGTACGAGACCTGGCAGCAGATCCCGCTGCCCGCCGTCCGCACGCTCGTCGGCTCCGCGCCGTTCGCCGTGCTCGTCTGGGACTCGAACGGAGGCCCCGCGCCGACCGAACTCCACCTGCCCGAGTCCCTGCGCTCGCCGTTGGTGATCAGTTCGGCGTCCACGTCCGTCGAGGGCGGCAAGCTGCTGCTGCGAAGTGGCCAGGGACGGCAGTTCGCGCTGGTCACGGCCCCGTCGGCGGGCGACGTCGCGGCGGCCGAGGCCGAGCTTCGACAGTGGTACGTAAGCTGGTGAAGTGCGAACTAGGCCCACTCTGAGCTGGTCGAACCCGGGCCCGGCGCTGCCGCGCACCACCACCCTCACCGACGTCGTGCCGATCGTCACGGAGGGTGGGGTGCTGGTGCTCAGCGGCGCGGGCCTCTCCACCGAGTCCGGCATCCCCGACTACCGCGGCGAGGGCGGGTCCCTGCGCAAGCACACCCCGATGACGTACGAGGAGTTCACCACCAGCCAGGCCGGCCGGCAGCGCTACTGGGCGCGCAGCCACGTCGGCTGGCGCACCATCGCCCGCGCACGGCCGAACGCGGGCCACCACGCCGTCACCAGGCTCGCGGGCTTGCTCTCCGGCGTCATCACCCAGAACGTCGACGGCCTGCACCAGGCCGCGGGCTCGCCGGACGTCGTGGAACTGCACGGCGGCCTCGACCGCGTGATCTGTCTGGACTGCGGGCTGCTCTCACCGCGCATCGACCTCGACCGCCGCCTGCGCGAGGCGAACCCGGACTTCCACGCGACGACGAACGAGATCAACCCGGACGGCGACGTCTTCCTGCCGGAGGAGACCGTGCAGGACTTCGTGGTCGTCCCGTGCGTGGAGTGCGGCGGCGTCCTCAAGCCGGACGTCGTGTTCTTCGGCGAGAACGTGCCGCGCCCCCGCGTCGAACAGTGCTACTCGCTCGTCGACGGCGCACGGTCCCTGCTCGTCCTCGGCTCCTCGCTGACGGTCATGTCCGGGCTGAGGTTCGTGCGGCGGGCCGCCACCGCCGGAATCCCGGTCGTGATCATCAACCGGGGCGAGACGCGCGGTGATCCACACGCGTCGCTGCGGGTCGACCTGCCACTCGGACGATCGCTGACGGAGCTGGCCGGTCTAGTGCTGTGACCGGAACTGGTCCAGCACGCGCCGTTCCCGTTTCGTAGGACGCCCCGCACCCCGTTCGCGCCGAGCGATCGGGGCCTCCACCGGCGGCGGGGGAGTGCGGTCGATGAAGCAGGTGGCCGCGTCCGCCGCGCCCACGCGCTTCTGGATCACCCGCACCACGTCTACCGTCCAGGTCTTGTCGTTCACACGAACGCGGACCTGGTCGCCGGCGGCCACGGTCGCCGAGGCCTTCGCGGGCTTGTCGTTGATGCGCACGTGGCCGCCCTTGCACGCCTGAGAGGCGTCCGGGCGGGTCTTCGTCAGCCGGACCGCCCACAGCCAGCGGTCGATGCGCGTGGACTCCACCCCGCCATCATGGCACTCCCGGAGATCATGAGGCTCCTGGCGGTCGCAGGACCTCGGTGGCGAGATCGATGCGGACGGCCTGTGGCTAAGCCTCCACAGTGGACTGCAAGCCGAGCATTCTGGCCAGGCCCGACAGTTCGAGCACCCGTGTCACCTGCTCCGACGCGGCGGAGAGCTTCAACCCGCCCGCCGCGGCCGAGGCACGCGCATGTCCGCGCACGAGAGCACTCACCCCGCTGGAGTCGCAGAACGTGACGGCTGCCAGGTCCAGCACGACGTAGCGGTGGCCGTCGTCGAGCAGACGGTCGAGCCGCGCGAGCAGTCGTTCCGAACCGGAGCCGGCGAGTTCACCGGAGACAGTGACGAGGGTGGAGGCAGGCGACGACTCGGTCACCATGACTTCGAGCATTTCGCAGCTGTACCCAGTGGTGCCCGGCGCGAAACTGGTTCTCGTGCGCGTTCTTCTGACGTCCTTGCCCATCCACTCCCACCTGATGCCGACGATGGTGCCGCTCGCGCGGGCGTTCCGGCAGAGGGGCCACGAGGCCGTGATCGCGACAGGGCCCGCGATGGCGCACCTCGAGCACACCGTCGTGATGCCGGACATCTCGGCGCCGTCGGACCTCGGGCCGCCGCCACCGTGGATTCCGGAACGTGACGGCGTGCTGAAGGTGCCGCTCTGGTCCGACGCGCTCGTGGTCGCGTCCGCCGCCAACATCCTCGACTTCGCCCGCACCTGGCGTCCGGACGTCATCGTGCGCGAGACCAGCGAGTACGGCGGCCAGATCGCCGCCGAGGTGCTCGGCATCCCGCACGCGCTGATCGACATCGCCCCGTTCGCGCCGCTGGAGATCCCGCTGCTCGACGAGCTGGTGGACAAGGTCCGCGCCAGGTTCCAGGTCGGCGCGACCGAACCGGTCCTCACCGCCGGGCTGACCCCTGCGTCGTGGCACCCGGCCCAGCACCACTTCCGCGTGCCGATCGAGCAGGGGGACGAGGACGAGGGACCGGAGATCGTCGCCTCCTTCGGCACCAACGCCCAGTGGCTGATGCCGGGGTCCACGCTGCCGCACGTCGTGGTGGAGGCGCTGGGTGAGGTCTCCGCACGCGCTGTCGTCGCGATCGGCCACGGCGCGTGGACCGGCCCGCGCCCGTCGAACGTGCGCCTCGCACCGGAGATCCCGCAGCAACGGCTCCTCGGCACCGCGAAGGTGTTCGTGACGCACGCGGGTTACAGCGGCGTGCGGGAGGCGCTGACCGCCGGCGTGCCGATGGTCGCGATGCCGTTGTTCGCCGACCAGCCGCGTAACGCGGACCGCATTCAAGATCTCGGCGTAGGCGTGCGGGTGGACGTGAAAGGGCTGACCGCCACCGTTCTGGCCGAACGGATCCAGCACGTGCTGAACACGAGGAGATATCACGACGCCGCTGAGAACCTGGCCGCGCAAACAATCGATCTTGAGGTCTTCACGAGTATTCCGGACCACCTCGTATCCGCTGTGTGACGACATTTTGGGTGTGACCAAAAGCTTCGACGGAAATTTAGTCCGTCTGGAGACTGGCGGTGGGGCAGGTGCTTGTTGGGGAGAACAGGTCGCCTGTAAGAGGGGAAAACAGGGGGAAACATGAAAAGGCACGTGCGCGACAGTTTCTTCGTCGTGGGCGAAGGTGTACTGGAATTCGACGGCAGAGGCGGGGCCATCACGCGTCAGCCCTCCACAGCGGAGGAGTTGCGCAGGTTCCGGTTCTCGCGACTGGGGCCGAAAGGGCCGCGAACGGACGAGGAGACGCGGGTCGCCCTCGCCACCGCCGTCACCGCGGCCGTTCCGCAGCCCGACTCGGCGGATCCGGCCGTTCCGGCGGGGTTCACCTACCTCGGTCAGTTCGTCGACCACGACCTCACGATGGACCGCACCGAGTCGCAGCTCGGGCAGGACGTCAACCTCGACGAGCTGACGCAGGGCCGCTCGCCGGCGCTGGACCTCGACTCGGTCTACGGCCGCGGCCCGCGCGACAAGGACGACCAGGTCTTCTACGCCCAGGACGGCGTGAAGCTCAAGGTCGGCACCACCACGCCGGTGCCGTTCCCGGACGAGGGCACCAACGTCCCGTTCGAGGGCTTCGACCTGCCGCGCCGCGGTGGGACGGCCGGCACGGCGGCGGATCGGCGGCTGCCGCTGATCCCGGACGCCCGCAACGACGAGAACCTCGTGGTGGCGCAGACGCACCTCGCGTTCATCCGCTTCCACAACCGGGTGGTCGACGAGCTCGCGCTCACCGGCCTCACGGGCGAGCGGCTGTTCCGCGCCGCCAAGGAACTCGTGGTGCGGCACTACCAGTGGATGCTCAGGACCGACCACCTGCCGCGGATCATCGACCCGGCGATCGTGGACGACGTGTTCACCAACGGCCGCAGGTTCTTCGAGGTGCCCGGCCGGTGCCGGGACCACTCGCCGACCATGCCGATCGAGTTCTCGGTCGCCTCGTACCGCTTCGGGCACAGCCAGATCCGCGGCGCGTACCAGTGGAACCGCGTGTTCAACTCGACCGGGCCCGGTGGCATCGCGACGCTGTTCGCGCTGTTCACCTTCACCGGGGTGAGCGGCAACTTCGATCCCAGCTCCGGCACGCCGGCCGACCTCGACGACGTCAACCGGGGCCCGATCTTCACGTTGCCCAGCAACTGGATCGCGGACTTCCGGCGGCTCTACGACTTCACCGAGGCCGAGCGGGACGACCTGGTGCCGCCCGCGGAGACCGGTGGCGGCAACGTCACCAAGCGGATCGACACGCTGCTGGTCGACCCGCTGACGCAGCTGCCGGCCGGCACGTTCGGCGGACGCGGCACGCAGTTCCGCGAGATCGAGCGCAACCTCGCGTTCCGCAACCTCACCAGGGCCTCGATGATGGAGCTTGCCACCGGGCAGCAGATCGCCGAGCTGTTCGGGGTGGAGCCGCTCACCGCAGAGCAGATCCTGGTGGGCAACGGCGGCGCGGTCGTCGAGGGCCTGTCCGAGGAGCAGAAGGCGCAGCTGGTCGCCGCCACCCCGTTGTGGTTCTACATCCTGCGCGAGGCCGAGGCCGGCAACGGGCTGATGGGCCCGGTCGGCGGCCGGATCACCGCGGAGGTCTTCCACCGCGCGATGGAGGGCAGCCGGATCTCGATCGTGCGCTCGCCGTACTGGCGGCCCACCCTCGGCCCGGACTCCAGCACGTTCCGCATGGTCGACCTGCTGCTGTTCGCCTTCGAGGGCAAGGCCGACCTGCTGAACCCGCTGGGCGACCCGGTCAGCTGATCTTCCTCGCGTGTCCTGTCTGACTGGGTGGTGGCAGTCAGACAGGAGAGGGAGTTCGATGTCGAGTCCAGAAACCACACGCAGCGAAAGCACCGGAGAACGCCTGGCTCGTTTTGCGCGGGAGTCCGGAATTCCGTTGCTGCGCATCGGACTGGGGGTCGTGTACCTCTGGTTCGGCGTGCTGAAGCTCTTTCCCGGTGGCAGCCCTGCCCAGGATCTCGTCGAACGCACGGTCTCCGCGCTGACGTTCGGGATCATCCACGGGGATCTGGCAAGAATGAGTGCCGCGATCAGTGAGATCGGGATCGCGTTGGTTCTGCTGAGCTTCCGCGCACCACGGTTGTGCGCGGCCCTGCTGGCAGGCCATGCCGTGCTGGTGTCGACACCGCTGGTGTTGTTCCCCGGCGAGATGTGGTCGGGTCCGTTGCAGGCGTCGTTCGAAGCCCAGTACATCCTGAAGAACCTGGTGACCGTCGCCGCCGCGGTGGTCATCGCCTCATCGCATCCGAGGGTGCGGTGAACGGGAGCCGCTCTGCCGTCTGGGTTGGGCGGCTCCCGCCGTTCAGGCCGTTGGCTTACACGGCCGCGGTGCCGATCAGCCCGTTGCGCGTCACCTTCGCCGCCAGTTCGGCCTCGCTGAGGTCCTCGGTACCCTCGGGACGGCGCGGCAGCACCATGTACCGCGACTCGGCGTTCGCGTCCCACACGTCGATCCTGGTGGTCTCGGGCAGCGTCAGCCCGAACTGCTCCAGCACCTCGCGCGGGTGGCTGACCACCTTCGAGCGGTACGCCGTGCTCTTGTACCAGGTGGGCGACGGTCCGAGCAGCGAGAGCGGGTAGCAGCTGCAGAGCGTGCATACGATGACGTTGTGCACGTCCTCGGTGTTCTCGACGACGTGCAGCCGTTGCACCTGCAGGCCGCCGCCCATGGACAGTCCGAGCTCGGGCAACGCCTCGTTCGCGTTCTCCAGCAGGCGTGCCCTGAAGGCGGGATCCACCCAGGCTCGTGCCGCGACCCGGAACCCGTTGGCGGGTGAGGCCCTGTGCGCGAACGCCTCCAGCACCTGGTCCAGCTCGCGGGGGTCCAGCAGGCCCTTCTCCTCGAGCATCGCTTCCAGTTCCCGGACGCGCGCGGCGATCGGGGAGTCGTCGTGGTCGTCACTCATCGCTGAGGTAGTCCTCCCAGAGGGACAGCGTCACGCTGTGGTCGCCGTGGCCGAACAGTTCGCGTGCGGCGAACCGCACCAGGTACACCTGTTGTGGCTGCTGGATTCCTTGCGCGCTCAGGTCCGCCAGCGGATGGACGCCGTCGTGGCCGATCACCGTGCCGCGCCGGCCGCGTGCGTAGTGCGGCAGCCGGGTGTGGTGGTCCGGGTCCACTGTGGACGTCCGGACGCGGTCGCCGGTCCGGTAGCGCTCAGACAACGCCGCGCTCCTTCAGGAGTGTCTGGATCGCGCGGAACCAGTTCTCGTAGTACGACGACTCGTGCGACATGGTCCGTTCGACGGCGTCCCGGAACTCGTCCAGGTTGTAGACGCCCTGCCCGATCAGCGCCCTGTTCATGGCCATCACGTGCGCTTCCCAGTCCGCGTGGAAGGGCGGCTCGTCGAGCTCCTCGATCACGGGCCCGAAGCCGTCCTGGCCGCCGACGTCGTTCATCCTCGGCATGTCACCTCCTGCGCTCAGCCAGATTCTGCGCCGCCTCCCGCCAGTTCGGGAAGTGGAACTCGAATCCGGCCTGCTGGAGTCTGCCCGGCACGACCCGGCGGCTCTTGAGGAGCAGTTCGGTGTCGCTGCGGATCGCGAACGCCCCGATCTCGGCCATCCAGCTCGTCGCGGGCAGGCCCGCCGGCACGTGCCAGGCCCCGCGCAGCTCGCGCATGAACTCCCGTTGCGGCACCGGGTTCGGCGCCGCGAGGTTGACCGCACCCGCGATCGGTTCCCTGATCAGCAGCGCGACCGCCCGTACGAAGTCGTCGTCGTGGATCCACGAGACGTACTGGTGCCCGCCCGCGATCGGGCCGCCCAGCCCGAGGCGTGCCAGCCACGACAGGTAGTCGAACACGCCGCCCTTGTCCGGGCTCATCACCATCGCCGCTCGGAGCGCGACCTTGCGGGTGCCCGGGGTGTCGGCCTCGTCCAGTTCGGCCTCCCAGCGCTTGGCGATCTCGACGCTGTAGGCCCAGTAGCCCGGCACGTCCGGCTCGCGCCCGCCGAGGACGCCGGTCTCCTCGTCGTTGGCCGCGTCGAACCGGTGCGCGTAGATCGTCGCGGTGCTCATCTGCAGCCACACCTTCGGCGGGTCGGCTGCCTTCGCGATGGCCTCGCCGACGACCCGCGCGGAGTCCACCCGCGAGCGCATCATCTGCCGCAGGTTCTCGGCCGTGTAGCGGCAGCTCACGCTGCGCCCGGCCAGGTTGACGACGACGTCGGCGCCGTCGATCTCGTCGGCCCACCTGCCGAGCGAGTGGCCGTCCCAGCGCACGCCCCCGCTACGGCTGATGATCACCACCTCGTGGCCCGCCGCCCTGAACGCGCGGGTCAGCACGCCGCCGACCTGGCCGGTACCGCCTGGAATCACGATCTTCATGTCGTCTCGTTCCCCCTCGCGGCCGACGGTAGCCCCCGGTCGCTGAGAGCCGTTTCAGCTATGCTCGCGCAAAACGCTCAAACGAACAGGCGGTCGGTCATGCGGGAGTCCAGCGAGGTACGGCGGCAGCGGATCCTGGCCGTCACGGCGTCGCGGGGCACGGTCAGGGTGAGCGATCTGGCCGGGGAACTGGACGTTTCGATCGTCACGATCCGGCGCGACGTCGAGGAGCTCGCGCGGCTCGGCAAGCTGCGGCGCGGGCACGGCGTCGCGCGCTCGCTCACGCCGGTCGAGCAGCCGGAGCCCAGGCAGGCCACGAACGGGGCGATCGCGCTGGTCGTGCCGGAGCGCCACACGTACCTCTACGAGACGATGAACGGCGCCCGCAAGACCCTCGAAGAGGCCGGCATGCGGGTGGTCCTGCACATCGCGCCGCAGGCCAGGGGCGCGGAACGGCCCATCGTCGAGAAGGCGCTGACCGAGCCGGTGCAGGGGCTGCTGATGGCACCGCGGTGGCGCACGTCCGAGGAGGAGGCCGAGGACGACTGGCTCGCGGACACGGGCGTGCCGACCGTTCTCATGGAACGCCGCCCGAGCGGAGGCCTGCGGGCGATGAACTCCGTGTGCTCGGACCACTGGTACGGCATGCATCTGGCCGTGAAGCACCTGACCGACCTTGGGCATCGGCGGATCGTGCTCGCCGCACGCGACGACAGCCCGACGGCGCGGGTGCTGCGCAGGGCGTTCCGTGAGATCTCGGCGGACCTGGAGGACGCGGTCACGGTGCGGAGCTCGCCGGACACCGGGCTCGTGGACGTGTTGCGCGAGCGCCGGGCCACGGCGGCGGTGCTGCACGGCGACGAGGACGCGTTGATGCTGGTCCAGCAGATGATGCACGCCGGGATGGAGGTGCCGCGGATGTGCTCGGTCGTGTCGTACGACGACGTGGTCGCGTCGCTCGGCAGCATTCCGCTCACGGCCGTCGCGCCGCCGAAGACGGAGGTCGGCAGAGTCGCCGCCGAACTGCTGCTCCGGAAGCTGAAAGGCGAGGTCACGGCCCCCGAACGCATCGAGCTGCTGCCGACGTTGAAGATCCGTTCATCGACTGAGCGTTTGAACGTTTCTTGACGGCAAACCGATCAGGCGATCAGGATGCGGTCCATGCGCCTGAGTCGTCGCACACTTCTCGCGGCGGGCCTCACGGCACCGTTGGCGGCCTGCTCCACTCCGCAACGCCGCGGTGCCGGAGGTCCGGTAGAGATCACGTTCTGGTCGGCCCTGCGCGGTAGCCAGCAGGTCGTCGACGCTTTCAACTCCTCGCAGAACCGCATCAGGGTGGTCTTCCAGCAGATCCCCTCCGGCGGGCAGGGCGGTTACGCCAAGCTCAGCAACGCGGCTCGTGCGGGCAACGCACCGGACATCGCCACGATCGAGTACCCGCAGGTCCCGGGGTACGCGATCGACGGCGTGGCCAGGGACATCACCGACCTCGTGACCGACCGCCTGAAGCAGAAGCTGCTGCCGCAGGCGCTCAAGCTCACGACGTTCGACGACCGCGTGTTCAGCGTCCCGCTCGACGTCGAGCCGATGGTCCTGCACTACCGCGCGGACCTGTTCGAGGCCAACGGTTTCGAGCTCCCGGCGACCTGGGACGAGTTCGCGGAACTCGCCAGGACGGTGAAGTCCAGGTTCCCGGACAGGAAGCTCGCGATCTTCCCGACGGACGGCGGCACGCAGTTCGCCTGTTATGCCTGGCAGGCCGGCGCGCAGTGGTTCGACACCAGCGGCGGCAGGTGGCGCGTGTCCCTCGCCGACGAGCCCACCCGGAAGGTAGCCACCTACTGGCAGGGCCTGATCGACGAGGACCTGGTGTTCAGCAACGCGAGCGACAGCAAGCAGCACGACGCGCAGATCGGCCAGGACCGGGTGATCACCAGGCTGAGCGGCGCGTGGGACGCGGGCGCGCAGATGCGGGCGAGGCCCGCGCAGAAGGGCAGGTGGCGCATCGCCCCCATGCCGGTCTGGGACGAGCAGGTCGTCGGCACGCACGGCGGTTCGACGTTCGCGATCACCAAGGACTCCGCCGAACCCGAGGCCGCGATGGAGTTCATCGAGTGGCAGTGCACCCACCCGGACGCGCTGACGGCTCGGTTGAAGAGCGGCACCAGCAGCCAGTACCCCGTTGCACCAGGCCTCGTCGAGGCGGGCGCCAAGGCGTTCCCCGGCGAGTACTACGGCGGCCAGGACATCTACCGGCTCTTCCGGCAGGAGGCGGACAAGATCCGCGACGGCTGGGTGTGGGGCCCGCGGATGACCGCCACCCTGAAGGTCATGCAGGACGGGTTCGCGAAGGCAGGCGCCGGTGCCGGCACGCTGATCGAGGCGGTGCGGGAGGCCCAGAGCGGCACGATGCCCGACCTGTTGGCGCTCGGACTGTCCATTGAGGAGGGTTCGCGGTGAAGGGCAAGCTCGCCTGCGCCGTCCTCATGGCGCCGTTCTTCCTGTTGCTGATCACGGTCTTCCTGATCCCGACCGGCACGGCGGTCTGGCTCAGCTTCTTCGCCGCCGACCAGCCGGGACTGGGCTTCGGCCCGGAGAGCACGGTGTTCGTCGGCCTGCGCAGCTACGGCGCCGTGCTCAGCGACCCGACGTTCCTGGGCAGCCTCCTCACCGTCGTGCTGTACTGCCTGCTCTACATCCCGCTGATGGTCGCCGGCGCGCTCACCCTCGCGCTGCTGCTCGACTCCGGCGTGGCGAAGCTGCGCAGCTGGGCGCAGATGAGCCTCTACCTGCCGCACGCCGTGCCGGGCATCATCGCCGCGCTGATCTGGCTCTACCTCTACACACCCGGCCTGAGCCCGATCATCGACCTGTTCGCCAAGGCGGACATCCAGATCAGCTTCCTCGGCATCGACACCGTCCTGCCGTCGATCGTGAACATCGCCCTGTGGAGCAACCTCGGCTACAACATGGTGATCTTCTATGCCGCGTTGCAGGCCGTGCCGCGCGAGGTCCTGGAAGCGTCCGTCGTGGACGGTGCGGGCCCGGTCAAGCAGGCCCTGCGCATCAAGGCCCCGCTGGTGCGCGGCGCGATCGTCACGGTCGGCATCTTCACCCTGATCTGGGCGCTGCAGCTGTTCACCGAACCCGTGCTGCTCAGCCAGTCCACCCCGATGATCAGCGCCCGGTTCTCGCCGAGCATGTACATCTTCGACGCCGCCTTCACCCGCAACAACTACGGCCTCGCCGCGGCCGCGTCGGTGATCCTGCTGGCCTTCACGGTCGCGCTGTCCTACGGCGTCACCCGCTGGACGAACAGGAAGGCCGCCTGATGACCCTCCTCGGCCGGACCACGGTGAACGTGGTCGTCGGCATCTCGGTGCTCTACACCCTGCTGCCGGTGATGTGGCTGGTGCTCGCCGCCACGAAGAACGTCGACGCCCTGTTCAACAGCGACCTGTTCGGCGGCTTCTCCCTGGTGGAGAACGTCACGAACCTGTTCGCGATGGACAAGGGCCTGTACCCGCGCTGGTACCTCAACAGCCTGCTGTACGCCGTGATCGGCGCGGCGGTCAGCGCGTTCATCTCGATCGCCGCGGGCTACGCGTTCGACAAGTACGCCTTCCGCCACAAGGAGAAGCTCTTCGGGCTCGTGCTCGCGGCGGTCATGGTGCCGCAGACCGTGCTCGCGCTGCCGCTGTACCTGATGGCGTCCGAGGCGGGCCTGGTGAACACGTTCTGGGCGGTGTTCATCCCGGCGCTGTTCAACCCGTTCGGCGTCTACCTCGGCCGGATCTTCGCGCAGGGCTACGTGCCGGACGAGGTGCTGGAGGCCGCCCGCATCGACGGCGCGGGTGACCTCGCCACGTACTTCAGGGTCGCTTTCAAGATGCTCGGACCGGGCATGGTCACGCTGTTCCTGTTCCAGCTCACCACGATCTGGAACAACTTCTTCCTGCCCATGGTCATGCTGTCCGACCAGAGTCTCTACCCCGTCAGCCTCGGCCTCTACCAGTGGAACAGCTCGGCCACTGTCTCTCCCGAATACTACCCGGTGGTGATCATGGGATCTCTCTTCGCGGTGCTGCCGCTGATCCTCGCTTTCATGTTGCTGCAACGGTTCTGGAAGGCCGGCATGACCGCGGGAGCCGTCAAGTGAGGGCCGCGGGCGTGATGTCGGCGGAAGCCGCCGAAGCCGTTCTCACGCCCGTGCTCCACGATCTGCGGGCGGCCTGCGACTTCGCGGGCGTCGGTCCCGACTTCGCCGAGGTCCCGGACGTCGACCTGCTCGTCACGGGCTGGGGCTGCCCGCCGATCACTGCCGAGGTGCTCGCCCGGCTGCCCCGCCTGAAGGCGATCGTGCACACCGCCGGCTCGGTCAAGGGCTTCGTCACCGACGCCTGCTGGGAACGCGGCATCGCGGTGTCGTCGGCCGCGCAGGCCAACGCGCTGCCGGTCGCCGAGTACACCGTCGCGATGATCCTGCTCAGCGGCAAGCGGGTGCTCGAACGCGCCCGCGACTACCGCGAGACCAAGCGGATGTCGGTGTACGGGGTGCCGGCCTCGGTGGGCAACTTCGGTGCCACGGTCGGCATCCTGTCCGCGTCGATGATCGGCCGCCGGGTGGTCGAGCTGCTGGCGCCCTACGATTTCCACGTGCTGGTGCACGACCCGTTCGTGACCGAAGTGGACGGTGCCGAGTCCGTGAGCCTCACCGAGCTGTTCGAACGCAGCGACGTCCTCAGCGTGCACACGCCGTTGCTGCCGGAGACCACGGGCCTGGTGAGCCGCGAGCTGCTGGGCCTGCTGCGCGACGACGCCGTGCTGATCAACACCGCCCGCGGCGCCGTGCTGGACCAGGACGCGCTCGTCGCGGAGGCCGGTCGCATCCGTGCGGTGCTGGACGTGACCGACCCGGAGGTGCTGCCGGCGGACCACCCGCTGTGGCACCACGACAGCGTGCTCATCACCCCGCACCTGGCCGGCTCGCAGGGCAACGAGTGGGGCCGGCTCGGCCGCCACGCCGTGGACGAGGTCCGCCGGTGGGTGGCGGGAAAGCCGTTCTCGACTCCGGTGCCGGGCGAGAGAAGAGAGCGGATCGCGTGAGGCTGCCAGGCAACCGAAGGGACCACATCGCGTGAAGCTGCCAGACCCCGACCACGTCCTCAGCCCCCGCACCGGCCTCACCCGCGAGCACTGGGTGGCCACTGCCGACGGCCTGCTCGCCGCCGCCTGGCGGCACGCGTCCCCCGACCAGGCCTTCCTCGACCTGCCCGGCAGGCCGTCCCGCAGCGGTGTCCGGTCGGACGGACTGGAGGGCTACGCCCGCACGTTCCTCGCCGCCGCCTTCCGCACCGCGCACGGCGAGGATCCGCACAACTGGCTGGAGCGTTACGCCGCGGGACTGGCGGCCGGTACGGCGGGGGAGTGGCCCGCGATCTTCGACGTCGGCCAGCCCATGGTCGAGTCGGCCTCCGTGGCGCTGGGCCTGCGCCTTACCAGGCCGTGGCTCTGGGACAAGCTCCCGGAGGCGGTGCAGGACCGCGCCGAGGCCTGGCTGCGGGAGGCACTGCGGCACGTTCCCGCCGCCAACAACTGGTACTTCTTCCCGTACACCGTGGCGTCGTTCCTGGAGTCGGCCGGACGCGGTGACGACGAGACCCGCCAGGCGAAAGCCCGCGCGATGGAACTGCTCCAAGGCTGGTACGTCGGCGACGGCTGGTACTCCGACGGCGACGGCCGTGCGTTCGACCACTACAACGGCTGGGCGCTGCACCTCTACCCGGCGCTGGACGCCCACCTCGACGGCCGTCCCGTCACCACGCACCTGCGCGAGCACCTGGAGAGTTTCCACCTGCTGTTCGGCGCGGACGGCGCCCCGCTCTACTTCGGACGGTCGCTCACCTACCGCTTCGCCGCCGCGTCGGCCGTGGCGCTGGGCGCGCTCACCGGTGAGACGCCACTGAGTTCCGGCCACTCCCGTCAGCTCATCAGCCAGACCCTCCGGTACTTCCTGGACCGGGGATCGCTGTCCGGCGGTCTGCTCAGCCTCGGCTGGCACGGCCCGCACGAGGCGAGTCTGCAGCCCTACTCCGGACCGGCCTCGCCGTACTGGGCGTCGAAGGCGTTCGTCTGCCTGCTCGCCGGCCCCGATCATCCACTGTGGACAGAAACCGAGGAGAGCCTGGACGAGGACCGGACGCTGGCGTTGCCCGGCCCGGGCTTGCTGATCCAGCGGCACCATGGCGTGACGCGGCTGCACAACCACGGCAGCGACCACGTGCGGCCGTTCGAGGGCGAGTACGCGACCGAGGACGACCCCCTCTACAGCCGCTTCGCCTACTCGACGGCCAGTGGTCCGACCGCGAGGCACAACGTCGCCGACAACCACATCAGCCTCGTCGTCCGGGGTGACCGCAGCGTGCGCAGGCGGATCCACCCGCTGGGCGCGCGGGACAACTGGGCCGCGTCCTGGCATCGGCCGGTGTTCGACGCGAACCAGCCCATGGTGCCGGGCCTGCGGATCGAGAGCGTCACGGCGGTCTGGGACGACCAGGAGCTGCGCATCCACCGCGTGATCGGCGCACCGCCCGGCACGACGGCCGAGCTCACCGGCTGGGCCACGGACCTGCCGTCGTCGTTGGCCGGTGTGCGGGGCTGGACGGGCACGGAGTCACGGCCCGCGCCGCAGGGCACGGCGTTCGTCGCCACCGCGAAGGTCCCCGTGCTGACCGCGGACGTCGAGGGCACCGTGACCCTAGCGGCGGTGGCGGTTCTCCACGGCTCCGTCGCGGAAGTGGACTGGAACGCCCGCGTCGACGAGATCCTCCGGCTGACCCTGGACGCCTGAACGGGGTAACGCGGCGGCGGCAGGCTCGATGAAGTGATGTGCGCATCACCCTCCTCGTCGCCGCGTTCCTGCTCGCCGCCTGCACCTCCGAACCCCAGGCCGCCCCGTCGCAGGCCCCCGCGACCCAGACGACGGTCGAGCAGCCCGCTGGCAACGGCCCGAACTGCGCGAACGCCAACTCCTCCGTCGTGGGCAAGGCGCTCAACCTGCGGCTGCAGGGCCAGCGGGAGAGCGTCGACAAGGCCGTGACGACCTGCAACTACGTGGGTGCCGGCATGCCGGTCGAGGTGCGGTTCACCACCAACGCGACCGCCGCGACGTTCGCCAAGGGCAAGCCGGAGAAGGCCAAGGCCATCGACGGCCTGTTCGACGAGGCCTACGAGTCCAGCGCGGGCGGGGCCGAGACCGCCCAGCACACCGTGGCCGCGCGCAGGGGCAAGACCCAGATCGAGGTGATGTCGCCCGCGGGCGTCGAGCCGTCGAAGAAGCTGATCACGGACCTGTTCGCCCGCATCTAGTGTCCTGCGCCTGAAATCCGCTGGGTAAGTCTATGGTGGGGTGATGGCGCGGATTGGACGTCCTCCTGCTGAGGTGACGTTGACCGAGCAGGAGCGGGAAACGTTGCAGCGGTGGGCGCGGCGGGCGAAGTCGTCGCAGGTGCTGGCGCAGCGGTGCAGGATCGTGCTGGCGTGTGCGGATGGTGTGCCGGGCACGCGGATCGCCGAGGATCTGCGGGTGCATCCGGCGACGGTGACGAAGTGGCGCAGGCGGTTTCTGCGGGATCGGCTGGACGGCCTGGTCGATGAACAACGGCCGGGCCGGCCGCCGTCGATCACGGTCGATCAGGTCGAAGAGGTGATCGT
>NZ_FNET01000034.1 GCF_900100275.1 Lentzea albidocapillata subsp. violacea | reverse complement strand
ATCCAGCTCCGCCGCGGCAAGATCCTCGTTCACGACCAGGCCCGACTGGCCGCGCTCGCCGAGGGCACCAACCCACGAACTCCCGCTCCGTGAACACCCGGTCGAGGTCGTAGTGCCCACAGCCCCTCGGCCTGACCGAAGCCGCCTGTAGTTGCAGGCGGCGCGTCCTGGCCCGCCGCATATAAACAGGCCGAGCACGCTCGTCTCGCACACGGTGCCGACGTGCACGGCGTCAAACTTCGCCGCACCTGCAGTTCCACCGGTGTTGGGCGGCGGGAGCGACAAGCTCGAAGGTCCGGCGGAGATTGTCCGCTGTGTGACAGTTGCCGAATGGCGGGCGGTGCCGCGGGGAAGTCTGTTCCTAATCGGCAGGGGTACCCGGCTGTCATGCCGGTACCCGCCGGGCCGCAGACAGGAGACAATTCATGTCGACCCATGGCAACCCCAGCACCTCGTTCGATCCGGCGCGTACGGCGGTTCTGGTGATCGATCCCGTCAACGACTTCCTGCACGAGGAGGGCGCCGCGTGGGAGATGACGAAGTCGACGGTGAAGAAGAACGACGTGGTGGCGCAACTTTCGCGGCTGGCGGAGGGCGCGCGGGCGGCGGGTGTGCCGGTGCTGTTCGGGCCCATGGCCTACACGGCCGAGGACTACGCCGACGAGGGGCTTCAGCGCCGCAGTGGCATCAACCGGCTGATGTTCGAGAACCGGATGTTCCTCGCCGGGTCCTTCGGCGCCGACTTCCACCCCGACATCCAGCCGCAGCCGGGCGACATCATCCTGGCACCGCACAAGGGCACCGACGTCCTGCAGACCGATCTGAGGGAGCACCTCGACCGGCTGGGCACCACGCACCTGGTCATCGCGGGGATGACGGCGAACCTGTGCGTGGAGTCCACCGGCCGCCACGCCACCGAACTGGGCTACGACGTCACCTTCCTCTCCGACGCGATCGGCGCGGAGAGCCTGCCCGCCTACGAGGCGTCGATCCACCTGAACTTCCCCCTCATCGCCAACGCCGTGCTCGAAGTCGACGAATTCCTTGGCTCCATAGCGACTGGGGCCACTCCTGCCGAGGAAGGTGCGCAGCCCGGCGACACCGTGTACGGGTCGGACCGCGGCCAGGTCGGCACCGTGGAGGAGGTCGTCGCGGCGAGCGATGGCGTGCCCGCGTACCTCGTCGTGCAACGGGGAGCCATCTTCGACAAGCACCTGTTCGTGCCACTGGATGCCGTCACGCACCGCAGCGGCACCAGCACCTTCATCAACATCCCCAAGCTGGTGGTTTCCAAGCTGCCCTGGGACGAACGCCCCACGGCGGAGGCCGCCGCCGCCAAGCTCGGCCCGTCGGCCGCCGAGGTCGCAGCGCTCTACCGCACCCACGCCCCCACCGGTGGCTGAGCCCGACGACGGCAACCGGTCGACCGGTGCAATGTCACTCACGACGCAGCCGGGCGAGTCGCCGTGGTCTCGGCTCGTTCGACGCCATTCCGTGTACTGCTGGACAATTCGACATCGCCTGGCGGGTCTCAGGACATACTGTCGCATGTGGACAGTCGTGCCACTGTGCTGACCGAAGCCGCACGCGTTGTCATGCCAATGGATCCGGGGCGAACGACTTGGCCACGACGGCGCGCAGGCCGAGGAAGCGCAGGGTGATGGCCGTAGTTGTCGCGCGCGGCCACGACTTGTCCGCCGTGGTCCTCGTCCGCGACACCGTCACCCAGGCAACGACGACTCACTACGTCAACGTCTGGCCCTGGCGCACGAGCGAATCAATCAGCGGGTTCAGCGCCGGTTCCCGCATCCCACCGCCACCCACCTCCGGTGAGGCCAATACTCCAGCGAAGTCAGTGCTTGACCGGCGGAAGCATCGCTCACACAGCGGTCATGATCGCGAGAACCCTAACGTCGCGGAAGAAGGTGTTGGTGCGCTCAAAGCCTGTGCCAGCACGGTTCCGGCAGTCTCGACGGAGGCCATGAGGGCGCCCAGCAGTGACTTCGGTATTGATCCGGCGTCGAGGCCGGCTCGGTCCACCAGACCTTGCAACGTTTCGGCCTGGCCTGCTGTCATTCTCGTGCGGCATGTCGGGTGGTTCAGTAGTTCACGAGCGGCGTAGGAATCGGTGGAACGTTCGGCGTCCTCGATCAGCTCGGCGCACAGGGGGTCCGTTTCGAATTGCTGCGCCTCCATACATAGGTCCAATGCGGCGAGGCCGAGTCGAATGCGGAACAGCGTTGTTGACCTGTCGGTGGGCTTTCGGGCGAGCCTGACCGCGGCGAGCGTGGCGGCAACGTCGTCCACGCTCAAGCGTCCGCCCTTGAGATACGCGTAGCTGCGAAGACAAGCTGCCAGTGCGTACTCGTGTGGCTCGGTCATCATGCTGGTGTCGATGAGCCTGAGTGCGTCGTCGACTTGTCCGCTGGATGCGTACGCGATGACGCGCGTCTGGCGGGATTCACGGAGCATCTCTTCGGCTTCGTCGTGTTGTTCCGCGTGTTCTGTGGCTTCTGTCCATTTGCCTGCGGCGGCCAGAGCTCGGGTGCCGTCCTCACGCAGCAGTACCTGGAGCCAGCGATCGAGCTCGGATCGATCGCCGTCGGTGGAGATGAACTCGTCGAAGGGGATCGACGTGCCGTGGATCGTGGCGTTGCCGCCGTGGCGGGCGGCTTGGTCGATCGCGTGAAGGGCACGGTAGGCGCCTTCGGGGTCGCCGGCCCTGCTGGCGAGGCGGGCGAGGTTGACCAGTGGCTGGAGCGAGGCGATGGCCGTGCGACCGGATAGGGGCCAGGCGGCGTGGAAGATCTGAAACTGCCGCTCGCACAGCTCGACCGCCAGGCCGGGCAAACCGCAGTCGGCGGCGATCAATGCTGCCAGGTTCCAGACTGAACAGGCCCGGTCGATCCGGTCCTCGGGTTCGGCGGGGTTCTGGCAGGTATCGGCGAACTGGCGTACTTCGCGCACCCGTGCTTCCAGTTCGGCGCAGCGCCGGCGGCCCTGAAGTACCAGGGGGAATTTCCTCATCGCCAAGTCCGCGGCGGCCTCGGCTGCTGCGGTCGGAGTCACCTGTCGCGCCGAGCCTGCAGGTGGTGAAGCCGGTGGTCCCGCGGCCGCTGCGGGGGCGTCCAGGATGGCGGAGCGAGCCGCCCAGGCGAGGATGCTCTGTGTCCTGGCGGGTAGTCCCAGGCGGTTCCAGTGAAAGATCACCAAATAGCTCACGACCTCGCGCAGTCCCCGCCGCAGCGTTCCTCTGCGAGCGGCGGACCCCAGGGTTCGGCCGGCCTGGCGGAAGGCGTCCGCCCACTCGGCGGCGGAGGCCAGGGGGCCGTTCGTGCCCAGTAGCGGTCCGTCCGGCGAGACGTCGGCGAGCATCAACTGTCTGAGGTCGCCGGCCATCGCGGTCACCTTCGAGACCGGGACGTCAGCGGGGAGGTGTCGTTCCTGTGCGACTCGGTGCCAGACGTCGCCTTGCTCGTACCACTCCAGCCCGGCGGCGCGCATCAGGGTGGTGCACAGCAGAAGGGACAGCTCGCGGCGGCCGAGCCCGATTCCGCCGTCCCGGAGGAGATTTACGACGGAGCGGCTGTCGGCGCAGAACAGTTCGTGGGCGAGATCCATGCCCATTTGGCCACCGAACGCCATGGTTTCAGCCTCGTAGATGCCTGGCCACCACCCGGTGATCTGGCCGTTGGTCGCGAGGTCGTCGAGCGCCGTACCGAAGCGGTGTCTCATGGCGCGTCCGGCCGATCCTGGTTGCAGGCGCAGTCGCCAACAAGGGTGTTTGCGCATGAACCACCACGCGGTGATCACGCCCTCGTCTTCGGCACTGTGGATCAGGGGTGCGAGGTGATCGACGACGGCGCGTTCCGCGTCGTGCCAGTCGGTGAACTGGATGTAGAGCTGCCACCAGCCAGAGGCGATCTGCTGTTCGAGGGCGTGCTGTCCGGCGCGCCGGTAGACCTCGGCGGCCTCTGCGAGCTCCGCCGAGTCGAGGGCCTCGGCGCAGGCGGCCTCGGCCAGCGGTGTCCCGGTCAGCACAGTAAGCACGGCGCGCTCGGTGTTGCGTACGACAGCCGACTCGTCCATTGCACGCGAGGCTTGTGTCGAGGCTTCCGGAGCTAGTCGATCAGCAGACATGCGTCCCATCCGGAGATCGGCGCGACATTGTGCGCAGCGGTGTGCAAGGCCAGGGCGGTTCCTGCCCCGCCCTCAAGAAGCCCTGTTCCGGCCGTAGCGCTGGATCGCGTGTAAGGGATCAGGTTCTCGGCCAGACGCGGCAGGTGGTCGGCGAGAGCTGGGCTTCGGCTGTCCTGGGTGGCCCGCCACACGGTCTGATAGATCCCGGCCCAGCCGTGGCACAACCCAGGGTCGGTGATTCGGGCCTGCTGTGCGGGGTCGTCGAGGCACCGGACCAGTGCTTGTTCGTACTCCTGCTGGAGACGCACGTCGTTGGTTGCGATTCCGGCTAATTGCCCGGCACGGGCGATCCCCGGCGTGCCGTAGCACCAACTGGGGCGAGCCGGGCCAGGCTGGCTGGGGTGACCGCTGCGCAGGTCGGCCAGGGTGATCCATTCCGGCCACCACGGTCCGGCCTCGCCGTCCTGTTGCCAGGCATCGAGCCATCCGCAGATCGTGGCGATCGCCTCGTGGTGCCCGTCCACGGTGACCCCGCGCCGCATCGCCTGGCTCAGCAACGCCAGAGGGCCGCCGACCCCGTGTGCTGCGCCCAGGTTTCCGTGGCCGTCGCGGTAGGCGCTAGAGGACCGGCGGTGCGGATCGTGACCCACCCACCACCCAGGCAGTGCGTGGCTGTCGATCTGCAGTGGCAGAGTCAGCGCTACGAGGTAGTCCAGCACTCGCTGCATCGCGCTGCCGCCGGGATCGCGGCGCAGCAGCAGCGCACCGAGCCCGCTCAAGCCGAAAAACACGTCATACTCGCGGAACCCAGGAAGTTCGCCTGCGCTGATACGTGCCATCGCGGACTCGACTCGCCGGTGCGCAAGCGCGGCCACGTGCACATCGACGTCCGCGAGGGCCTCGCGGTAGCGGCTGGTGTTGCCCGCTGCCGCCGCGTCGAGCATGAGCGTGACCGCCGGTGCCCCCAGGTACAGGCCGGTGGTGTTCGTGGCGCTGATCTGACCGGCCACCGCGTTCACGATCCAGTGATGGGCTTGCTGCCACGTCCCTGTCCCGGCGTGAGCGCGTTCGATGTGCAGCAGCGCGATCCCGGCGGCGCCTCTCGTGAGGGACTGAGCTACCCAGGGCTCGTTCTCGGGAGGCGGCCCCGGCAGCGCGATCTGCTCGGCGTAGCGCTCGGAGGCTTCCGCGAGGGTGGCCGTGGAGCTCGTCGTAGCCGCCACTTCAGGATGCTCCACGGCGGGCGGTGTGGCGCAACGCGCATGCCCGCGCGAGCCGGCCTGTGACCCGTTCGATGGCCGGGTCGACGCCGACTGCGCGAATGTGGTGCAGGTGCAGCAGTGATCCCAGGACGGACAGAGGGTTTCGCTGTTGCGCCAACTCTTCCCGATAGGCGATCAGCGCCTCGGCGCGCGCCTGCCACGCGGCCACGACGTGTTCTCCGCCGGGTAGGGAACGCAATGTCGTCCACCCGCCGTCTGGATCAGCCAGCTCCAGTGCTTGGTTGCGCAGTGCCGGATCGACTCGTCCGTGCTCTCGCCGAAGTTCAATGATCAACCAGTCCAGTCCCTTGTGGATTGTTCCCGCGAAGCGCACGGTGAGGTCGACCATGCTGGCGGCGGCAAAGGCCTGTGGATGGCCCCCGGTTTTGACCGCAGCGCTGATCTGGGCGAGTGCTGCGACCGAGTCGGCGGCGAAGACGTCCTGTGCGCGGTCCAGCGCGGAACCGTGGCCGTAGCGGCCGATCTGGGGTTCGTGGGCGGCGAGAGTGAAACGGGACAGCAGTCGGCCTCCGTGCAGGCTGTCCGCCCACGTGGCAACCCGTTCGGCGGCCGAGCCATACGCGGATGCGTCGGACAGGCGCAGGTATACGGCGAGGTACTGGTCGACTTCGGGGCGGCGCATCTCGCGATGGCGGCGAAACCACCAGGACGGCACGTGGTCACTGAAGGTGCCAATCAAGTCCGGCACCTGTTCGGTGAGGATCTCGTCGAAGCGTGCCGGATGCCCGTAGATCTGTGCACAGAGGACCGTGGAATTCCCAGGAAGGTGGCCCGCGGTCCGAGTGGCGGTGCGGGCCGCACTCGTGACGAACGAGGGGACTTCGGGCGAGGGCGCGTCCAGAACCAGGGGTATGAGCACCTCATGAGCGCGGCCCAACCAGGCGAGGTCCTTGGGTGCCGACGTTTCGCGGAGTTCGAGGCGGTCGGCGCGTTCCAGGCGGGTGCGCAGCAGGAGCCGGTGAAGTGGGTGACCGAGGTCCACCGGTTGCCGTCGGTCGTGGTCAACCAGCGCGACGCGATCGGGTACGCGCCACCTGGCCCGCCAAGAATCCAGCCCAGCGTGCCACTCGGCCATCGGGGCGTCACGGCCCGGAAGATCACCAGAGGCGAGCAGCCACCGAGCCGGGGACAGAATGGTTCGCCGGTATCGAATCCGCGGAAGGTACGGGAGTTGGGCGGCGGCGCCGAAGTGGAACGCCTTGTAGACCGCGGACCGTGCGGTGGTGATCTCGGCGAGGAACCTCGCCAACGGCGGAGTTTGAACCCCGGCCTCCAGGGCGTGGGTGACCCGCGGCTCGACCCGACGACCGGTGGACAACTCGATGAGGTGGAACCGGCTCTCGTCCGTGGTGATCGCGAGGTCCGCCAACGGGATCAGGTGCTCGTCTGTTCCGCGGTGTTCGGCCACGGGGATCACGTGCGGCAGCAGCTGCCCGGTGCGGGCTACGTTCTCATTGCGGCGCCGGCGCGGGGCAAAGGACAGTTGGGCGGCAATCGTGCCGGGCCCGGCCGCGGTGTAGGTACCCGCGAGAATTTCCCGGCCTTCGTGGGGCAGCAGGTAGGCGTGGCGACCGGCCATGCTGCTGCCAGGCCTGGGTGTTCCGGTCACCGCCAACCCGAAGCGCCCGCGCGCCAGCGCCTCGACAGACTCCGCCCGAACTTCCACGGCCACTTCGACACGAGGCGGAAGGTGCACCAGATCCGCACGGTCGCCGGCCGTCAGGTCCTCGATCACCTGATCGGTCAGCACGATCTCACCGCTACCGTCCATTATGGCCCGCTGGATCAATGCCAGGAGCTTCTCGTCGCGTTCACTCACCTTGCGCGCCGCACGCCCGTGTGCGGAGCCGAGATACTCGGCCGGAAGGCCGAGCCCGCTGTCGGCGACCAGCTCCAGCACCGGCACGAGCGCGCCGGTTCCGTAACGGGAACGAAACCGTGTGTGGTAGTCGCGCCACGCTGGATATCCGAACGCGTACGGGGAAAGGCGAAGCAGGACGCGGACGGCATCGGAGGCTTCCTGAGCCACCTGTTCGGGGATCAGAACGTCACAATCCAAGATCGTGTCGACGACCAGTGGCACCTTCGCGGCGGTGCTCAACGCCCTCATCCGATCGGCCACAGCCGACGTCGGCGCCACAGCTGATCCGCCGGTGGACAGGTCCCGGTGAATCGCGGTCAGTTCGTGCACCGTGCCCCTGATCTCGGCGATGGTGAGGGCGTCGGCGGCCTTCAACACCGCGCAGGCGTGGCCGAGCGCGTCCAGACCCGTCATCGGCGCCCACAGGCTGCTGATCAGTAGTCCTTCGTCGAGCAAACCGCGAAGCACGCGGTCGATCTGGTGCTCACTGGCAGTGGCGAACTGGCTCAGGAGCACAGCGCGCAGCGCGGCGAAAGGTATAGGTGCACGGGCGGCTTCCAGTGCGGCGCGAACCGGGCGGCTGTGGCGCACGGACACCTCGACGGGGGCCAACGTTGTGGCAGCTCCGACCGGTGGTGACCCTGGTGCTGCGAATCGGTCACCTCGCACGGTTCCGGCGTCGTTGACGACCACGGGCAGCCGGTCCAGTAGCCCTTGGCATCGGTGCAAGCGGGTGAGAATGTCGCCGAGCCAGCTTGCGTCCGCTCGGACTGCGACTGAGTGCTCGCGGCCCCACTGAACCTTGGCCCCGGTCCCGATCCGGGCCATGCCGACCCCTGCGAACAGACCGAACGGGGTGGGGCGCTGTTGCCACCGCACCAGATAGGACGCCAGCGAGAGCACGGCGCGGTGCATCGTCCGAGCATCGCGGCTCGGGGCGGACAGCAGGTCGTCAATCTGCCGGGACAAGGCGGGGCTGGCATGGACAACCGCGGCGCGAACATCCTCGCGCTGCCACACCTGCGACAACCACGTCTGGCATTGCTTCGCGGCGTCCTCGCCGGGCAAGTCCAGGGTCGTGGGCAGGTCCAGTCCGCCTGGATCAGTGCTGGCACGTAGTAGTGCCACGCCGGACCATCGATATACCGGTGATGCAGATGTGGCGGCCACGTCGTGTCTCCCCCTCGGAGCTCTTACCGGACCCCTGCTGCTGCCGGTGCACAGTGGCACCGGCAGCAGCAGCAGCCGTCAGGACGGGTCGTCTGCGAACGAACCGCAGCTACTGGCGTCGCCCTCGCAGGTGTTGCCGCAGCCATCGTCAGTGGGGCAGTCCCCCATGACCGGGCCGTAGGCCACGACGACCCGCACATCCAATGCGAACTCGTCGTCCTCGGCTGGCCGTTCGGCCAGCGCGGTCGCGCCGCCCGAAAACTGAACCTCCGACATCTAGGCCACTCTCCTCACTCGGTTGGGTGTTGCAGGGCACCCTGACCTGCTGCGGTGATCGCCGCCTGCGGCCAGGAGATCGTGACCCGGCTGTGCTTCTTGTCGATGACACGTCCCTCGGACAACTGGTCGTCGGGGGTGCCAACCGGGTAGACGCGGAACTGCGGGCCGGGTCCACCTCGGTGCTCCCTGCCCCAGATCCGGAGCAGTTCGGCTACTTCCTCGCCGAGATCGTCGGCGTCGGGGCCGAAGGCGTGCACGCCCCACTCGAGGTTCTCCTCGTCGGCGCGACGGGTCGTCACGTAGGCGAAGCTGCCGCCGGCAACGACGGCCGACGCCCCTGACTGCCGCCCCGGTGGGGTGATCACACCGGAATCGAGCTTGCGATCCAGCACGACGCGGCAGAAACCGGGCAGTGCCGACGCCAGCCACATGTGCGCGTCGGCCCACAACTCGAACCGCCCGATGGTCGCCCCGCTCCAGACCTCCACCCGCGGCGTGTCGAACAGACCCTGCAGCGCGGTCGCGTCGACAGGGAACTCGTCGTCGAAGCGCAAGGTGACCTCGCCCCCGCGCATCACCAACTGCTTGCCCTGGTGTGCTCCGGCGCCCTGCATCGGCACGAAGCCGAACAACCGCGACGACCTGCTGATCAGGAAACCATCGGCACGCTCAAACGCGAGCGTGCGTGACAGACCCCTTACCTGCAACGGAACCAGCAGGCGACCACCCTCGGCCAGCTGCGCGATCCAGGCAGGCGGGATATCCCACGTACCCACCGTGACCAAGATCCGGTCGTAGGGCGCGTACTCGGGCACACCACCCTCGGCGTCGACGAGGACGACATTCACCTGCGAGTAGCCGGCTTCCGCGAGCTGGCGCTCGGCGCGGTCGGTCACGTCTTTGTCGATGTCGACCGTGGTGACCTGACCGGACGGACCGACGAGCTCGGCCAGCAGCGCGGCGTTGTAGCCGCCCGAGCCGATCTCCAGGATCCTCATGCCGGTGGTGATTTCCGCTTGCTCCAACATGTGCGCCTGGACCTGCGGCGCGGAGATGGAACTGGTCGCGTTCCCCTCCGCGTCCCGCTTGGTGACGAAGCCGTTGTAGCAGTGGTAAATCTCGTCCAGGTCCCCGCCTGGAGCGAACAACTCCCGGCGGACCTTGCGCATCGCCTCTTCAACCGGTCCCGAGACGATCGTGCCCTCGGCGATGAGGTCATCGACCACCTGCTTCCGAAGTTGCGCGGCGCGATCCGAGTTCGCAACCTCGCTAGCCGTGTCTTCGTGAGTCGTCCTGTCGGTCACTAAGGGCTTCCTTGTCCTGGTGCGGTGCGGACGGTGAGAGGGGACGCCCTCGCGGTGCGTTCGAGGGCGGCAAGTCGTATCCGTGAGATTACTCTCAGCAACCGTTTGCGCCGGTTCGATCTGGGCGTGTCGGTCAACCATCGCGTCGCTTCTGGTCGAACCACCCGTCCCGAGCCTGGGGTGGTGGTCGGTGGGTCAAATGCCGGAGACGCTCGTGTAGGTCCGGAGGTACGAGATCGTCAAGCCGCAGTCCGATGGCTTGCGCGCGCTGCGCTGCGTCGCCGAACTGCGCGCAGGGCCAGGGTTGAACAGAGCAAAGCGGACATGTATGGGGCGTCTCTGGAGCTGGCAGATGCGCAGCGACGTCATCGACCGCTCGAGCAGCCCGCCCGAGTCGGCTGTCCGCTGCGACGATCACAGCTATGACGTTCCGTATCGCGCCCATGCGTCACACCGCCGCCGCATGCCCGGCATCCACCGGCTGAATGAATCCCGCGAACGAATCTGACGTGCCATCTCCAGCATCGACAATCGCGAACCTCGGCGACCACGACCAACGTGGCCGGACGCATCGGATGTTCGGCACATCCCTCCTTCCGTCACAGCACGTGGTTCTCCCGAGGCAGAAAGTCAACACCCCAAGATCGTGACTAGATACCGTCCACGGCCCGTCCATCCACCATCCGGTGTGCCCTCCCGAACGCCGTGCACTGTCGTCCGGCACCATGGGGGGAGAGCAGCACATCGTGCGGGGGAGGAACTCCGGGTGGCAAGGATCGAAGCGGTCTTCTTCGACGTCGGCGAGGTACTGATCGACGAGACCCGCGAATACGGAACCTGGGCAGACTGGCTCGGAGTTCCGCGCCACACGTTCTCCGCCGTGTTCGGCGCCGTGATCGCCCAAGGGAAGGACTACCGCGAGACCTTCCAGGTGTTCAGGCCGGGGTTCGACCTCGCTGTAGAACGCGAACTCAGGGCTGCAGCAGGGCAGCCGGAGAGCTTTTCCGAGGAGAACCTGTACAGCGATGCGAGGCCCTGCTTCCAGGCCCTTCAGAGTTCCGGCCTGCGCGTCGGTCTCGCCGGAAACCAGACCGCACGGGCAGAACAGATTCTCAAGGCACTCGAGTTGCCGGTCGACGTGATCGGCACATCCGACGGCTGGGGAGTCGAAAAGCCGTCACCGGAGTTCTTCGATCGGGTGGTCGAAGAGGCCGGCGTTCCCGCGAGTTCGGTGCTGTACGTCGGAGACCGGCTGGACAACGACATCAGTCCGGCTCAGGACGCTGGCATCGCAACGGCTCTCGTCCGCCGTGGGCCATGGGGACACATCCTCCGCAAGCCCGAAGTCGAAGAGCGGTGCCTGTTCCTCCTCGACAGCTTGGCCGAGTTGCCTGCTCGGGTGGCGGCTCATAACGCCGACCACAGCTGAGTCAGGCTCTCTCGCCCACGCTGGCCAGCGCGCGGACCTGCTCGTCCAGCAGTTCGACGTGGTGCGCTGTGCTCAGGGCGGCACGCAACTCGGGTACACGCTGGAGCGCGGTGGCGTAGTGGGTACGGCCGACCACGTCGCACGCCTGCTGCGCCGTGGCGAGCGCTCGGTCAGCGTCGAGTGGCGCCTGCGCTGCAGCGAGGTCGAACAGTAGGACGGCTTGTTGCTTGCCGGCGGTCTCGGCGAGGGTGTCGACCGCCTGTTCCAGCCTGCATGCGGCACCGCGGTTCTGGCCCGCCAACAGCAATGCGTTGCCGGCAAAACCGTCGAGTCGAGAAGCATCGAAGTAGTCGAGCCAGACCGGATCGGTTCCGGCCGTCGTCAGCGCGTCCTCGGCCGAGCGAATACGTGCAAGGCTCGCTTTCGGCTGGCCGGTGCGGGCGGATACCTCGGCATCAACGCAGTGCAGCCACGAGCGCAACAACGGCCCGGTGCCGTAGCGCGCGTGCGCATGCGCGGCCTTGAGAAAGCCGCGCGCAGGTTGTTCCTGCCCGGCGAAGCCAGGGACGAACGCTCGATGGGCCAGCACCGCGACCGCCAGAGCGTGATCTTGTGACGCAAAGGCGGCGTCCTCTGCCAGCTGAAAGAACGGTCCTGCGGCATCGGCACGGTTCAGATCGAAGAAGTTGAGACGTGAGGCGAGAAGGGAAGACTCCGCCACAGCGGCGGCCAGTCGCCTAGGCAACGGTCCATCGACGTCCGACACCGACTCGAGCATGCCGGCGCCGAGCTGAACGTGCGCAGCGACGGACTGCAAGAGATCCGATGCCGGGGTGGTCCAGTAGAGCTCACGGTGCGAGGCGGTGATCGCGGAGTACGCCTCGATTGACTGCGGGTCCAGCCGAGTCCGCTGTTCCTTGGCCAGAGCATCGACGCCGTCGGGAATCGCGAGTCCGTTCGACAGCAACGCACCCAAGCTCAAACCGAGCAGCCCCTTCAGGAACACGTGTCGGCCAAACTCGGGTTTGCCGCCCAGCAGCACCAGGATCACCTTCTCCGCCACCGCATCGACGAGCTGCTCGCTCATGGGTATGTAGGTCGCTGCACTCGGGCCAGGTCGGTGCGTCGGACACATCGCCGACTCCTCCTCGGACAGCAGACCGAGTTCGTCGGCGAGCATTCCGAAGACCAACACGAGGTGCTTCCGGTACCGCGGCTCAGGCTTGCGGTCCCCGGTTTCCCATCGCCGAACGACATCCGCGTTGAGGCCCGGCCCCGCCTCGTCGCACTGCTTCATGCTCCGCTTGATCTGCTCCACCAGCTCCTCGCGACTCCACCCACGCTGGAGGCGTTGCCAGGTCAACCGGGTGTTCGGCGGGTGCTTGGGGGCAGACGTCCGACGTGATCCCACCTCATGTCCCTTCGGTCGACTTGACGATGTCTCACCGTGCCCGAGCGTAGGAGCCGACACCGCCATTTCGCGACGCTGGTCGAGCCATGGACGGGCAACGGACGGTTCGTGGACGGTAGTCAAACGCAGCGTCTGGAGGTTTGATCAACGGTGGACAACTACCAGGCGCGAACCTCGGGGGCGTTGACGATCGTGGGCGAGGAGCTGCAGGTGCCGACATGCGGGCAGCGAGTCTTTCGCCGCCCGGTCGCTCTACTGCGGCAGTCGGAAGCTTCCCCGCCTTACTCCGCCACAGAACGCCTCCCACTCGCCGTGGTCGAAGACCAGGACGGCTCCGTCCGGGTTCCGGCTGTCCCTGAGACCGACGGCGTCGCAGGTGAAGGAGACCTCGACACACTGGTTGTCCGGCGGGCCGCTGAGGGGCGACTTCTGCCAGTCGACGAAGTTGGTGTCGAGGTGGCTCTTGTGGGTGTCCTGGATGTACATCAGTGGCCGTACTCCTCCCGATCTCCAGCCGCGCCAGCGGCTACAACGACGCGGCGATGTCGAGCAACATGCGCCGGGTCTGTTCGGGCCCACTGGCCACGGCCTTCTGGTAATCCCAGAGCGTCAGGTACCGCGCCGTGCGCTTGCTGTTGTCGACGTACTCACCGCCGTCATGCTGCTCAAGGTAAATGATGTCAACCAAGGGCTTCGTGTCATAGCCGAAGATCGTGTAGTCATGCCCTTGGCCCATGTAGTAGCCGACATCGAACGGCACGACCTGCAGCTCGACGTTCGGCCGGTCGATGGCCTCGACCAGCTTCATGATCTGCTTCTTCGTGACCTGGCCACCCTCGGTTCGGCGTAGCGCCGCCTCGTCGATGATGAACCAGAACTGCTGGTCGAGGTTGTCCAACACCTGCTGTCGTCCCAGTCGATTGGCTGTCGACTGGTCGATCTCCTCGACCGTCAACGATGGCCGCCACGCGCGGGCGTTCGACCGCATGTACTCCTCGGCCTGCAGCAAGCCGGGGATCATGAGGGCCTGGTACGAGAAGTACCGGTTGCAGCTGGGCTCCATGTCGACCAGCAACCGAAGATACTGGCGAAACCGCGTGCTGAACGCTCCGCGCTTGGTGCGGCGGTTGCTCTCTGCCTGCAGGTCTCGCGTATACGCCCGGTCGGCTTCGTTGGCGCCGACGTGATCGAGCAGCGCATTCAGCTCGATCAACTTGATCCCGCTTCCGGCTTCGATGTGGGCGATCTTCTGCTGGGTGCAGCCGAGCACCGCTGCGATGTCGTCCTGGGTCACGCCGACGGCTTCGCGCAGCCGAGCGAGCTGGTTGCCGAGGACGACCTTCATCACAGGCGGCGGCAACTGCAGGTGCTGCGTCACAGAGTCGTTCACCTCCACAGGGTGTCCGGTTGCGGAACGTGCACGCAATTCACCCAATCGGCGACAACCTTAATCTGTGTACACAAGTTATGGTTGGTTGCGCGGTAGCAGGTCCATAACCACGAGAGACCGGTGAACATGAGTACACAGATTACCGTCGCTGCGATGATCACCGTAGTCGCCACAGCGGTTGATGGACGTCGTGAGCGTCCATCGCGCAGGCGGCGCACCGTCGCTGGTATCGATCTCCGTGTCACCGGTCGATCGGATCGACGGGTTCCGACGCATGACACCACTTGAGGCCACAGTTCCGGTTGTCGTGAACCTGACCCTGTTGCAAGCCGCAGTGCTCGCCAGGGCAGCGGTGGTGGTCACTTCCGCACTGGACTGCAAGGACGCGAACGCCGCCGCACAAGGGCTGCTCATGTTCCGCCAAGCCGTCGCGCATGCCGTATCGAACGACACGACGCACCACTCGACCGAACAGCTGCGGCCGGTCAATCGGCCTCGCCGCCGTGCCGGCTAGCCATCGAAAGGCTGGAGGCCATGAGCAACCTGGTCTTGTTCGCGGGACTTCGTCAAAGTCTCGACGATCACCTTGAGCGGGTATCGCGTGTCGCCGTCGATGGTGATGCCGGATCTGCGCTGGCGGTGATGCGGCAGGACGTTCCAGGTCTGGTGGCCGCGCTGCGGGTGCTGGCCGACGAGCATCAGCCGGATGAGAACGGCTGCTGCAGGAAGTGCCGCAGCGGACCGTTCTGGCGCAGGGTGGCGGCGCCGTGCCGGATGCTGCTCAACGTGCACATCGCCGTCGGGGCGGCGATGGCGACAACACGCGCCTGCTCCAGTTCGCCGCGGCGGCACAGGTTACGAACGTCCTCATTGGACTGAAGTAGGTCGCCCTCGAAATCTTCTTACCAGTGCAAGGAACTCGGATATGCCAAAGAGGCTCTCGACCGCACGTGGTCGCGAATTCGGTGAGGGTATGCGAAAGGCGATCGCGAACGCTGGCCTGAGCGCACGCGAGGTCGCCGAGCTGCTGGACTGGGACGAGGCCAAAGTCTCGAACGTGTTGACCGGGAAGGGTGGCGTCAGCAAGCTCGAAGTCGCGTTGTTGCTGGGTGTGTGCAGGGTCGAGGCCGCTGAGCGCGATCGCCTCCTCGCGTTGTTCCCAGTGAGGCAAATTCAGGGCTGGTGGCAGCAACACGGAGCGTGCGCACCGATCCGGCCGAGCACTGCGCACGCGCACGTCGCCAAGGCGAAGACTCTGGTCTGCTGGCAGCCGCATGTGGTGCCGATCTTCCTCCGGACGGACGCCTACATGCGTGAACTGCTGGTCGCGTCCGCCACTGCGCCGGCGGATGAGCTTGAGGATCGCTTGCATGCGCAGTCCGAGTTGAGGGCACTGCTCGGCAACCGGCTGGCCTGCACCTTCTTCATCCACGAGTTCGCTCTCCAGCTTCAAGTCGGCGGACCTGCGGCACATGCCGACCAGATACATCACCTGATGTTCATGGCGAACTGGAAGAACATCGAGATCCGCGTCGTGCCCGCCGAGGTCGGGGCCCACGCGGGCGTCGCCGGTCCGTTCTGGCACTTGAAGTCCACGAAGTACGAGCCGGTCGTCTGGGTGGAGGTCGAGAACTCCAGCCTCTTCATCGAGAAGGCAGAGTCGATCACAGGCTACGAGGCGGTGGTTCGCGAACTCGACAGGGTGAGCCTGGACAGGCAGAAGTCGATCGAGTTCATCGACCGCCTGCACACGAGGTTGCGAGAGCTGGCAGGACAGCGCGAACCGAGTTGCGAGGGCGAAGGGACAAGGCGATGACCGAGACTGGAGTGCGCCTGTTCGATGCTGCCGCGGTGGAGGCCGTGGCCACACGACTCAACGAAGCAATGGAGAAGGGAAGGCGGCAGGACCGTTGCCTGAGGCAAGAAGTTCGAGCTGAGGTCGACCAACTGATCCGCTTTGGACCGTCGCGCCTGCCACTCGCGTCGGCAATCGTGGTCCTGCTTGCGCTCGCGGCGTGTGGAGCCTGGGGCTTCCTGTGGGGGGTCACAACGGGGAGTTGGGTGGCTGCGGCTCTCTTCATAGTTCTTCTGTCGTTGGGAGTCTTCCTCCTCGACCAGGTGTGGCTGATGCAGAAGCGTGAGGACGCACTGAAGGCCGGCCTCTACGTCGCAGCCACGAATCAAGACTGAGATCTCTTATGCCGAAGGATTTCCGGGCCACAACGCTCGAACGCGCTGTAGGGCGCCAGCTGGCTGGGTGGCGCAACGAGCGCGAGCTCAGCCTCACGGAGGCTGGCCAGCGTGTCGGCTTCAGCAGTGCCAAGCTGTCCATGATGGAGAACGCGGTGCAGCCTTCGGCGCCCGTGGACGTCATGGCGCTCGGGTACGTCTACAAGGTGCCCACTCCGGAATGGCAGGCCGTGGTGCTGCGCGCACAGCACGCGGAACGAGTCCGCACGAGCGCGCTCAACAACGCGCTGAACTTCGACTCGGCCGCAGACTTCGCGAATCTCGTGTTCGAGGCGTCAAGGCTGCGCGCGTTCACGACCGATCTTATTCCTGCGGTCCTTCAAACTCCCCGATACACCAACGCAGTGATGCAGAACGATGACCCGGTACGCACCGCGCGGTTGGCCACGGTGCGCGAGGCGTGGGCAACACGCCTCAACGGCAAAGATCCACTCGTGGTCCAGGCGGTCTTTCCCGAGTCCGTGCTGAGGCAGGTGATCGGCGGGCCACGAGCGATGAAGGCCCAGCTGCTGCACCTGATGGAGATCAGCGAGCATCCGACGGTGAGCGTCCAGGTAGTGCCGTACGGCGCTGGGGCCTACCCGGCGATGGGCTCGCCCTTCACCTTGCTCGACTTTCCACACCGCCAACACAACGACGTCGCGTACCTGGAGACGTTCATCAAGGGCGAGTACGTCGAGGACCCGGTGCTGACCGAGCAATGTGCCCAGCGGTTCATGAGCCTGCAGCAGCTCGCACTCGACCCCGGCGAATCGCTGGAACTCATCGCCGAAGCCGCCGCTGAGTCGTCGTGCACAGGCATACGTTGAGATCCTCCGATTACTTGCTGCTGAACGCCTCGGTGCCCGACAAAGACGATCAACGAGTCATCGTGGTGACGCGCAGATCCTGCGCCAGGACGCGCTCATGGATCTTGCCGCGCCCATGCGGCCAACGGCAGGCCTGGACCAGCAACACATTTAGGTCGGGAACGTCTTAGAGGTCCTAACAGAATCGTTGGACGTGGCGGTAGCAGATGATGCAGGTAGCGAGGCCGAGGAAGGCTTCGTGGATGTCGTCGCGACGTTCCCAGCGGATGCGTAGGCGTTTCATGCCGTGGTACCAGGCGATCGTGCGCTCCACGACCCAGCGGACTGTGCCCAGGCCGGAGCCGTGGGACTCGCCTCGGCGGGCGATCCGAGGCGTGATTCCCCTGGCGCGCAGGCGTCTGCGGTACTTGTCGTGGTCGTAGCCGCGGTCGGCGTAGACCGTCGTCGGGCGTCGGCGCGGCCGGCCCAGTCTGCCGCGCACGTCGGGCACCGCGTCCAGCAGCGGTTCCAGACCGGTGACGTCGTTGCGGTTGCCGCCGGTGAGCAGGACCGCGAGCGGGATGCCACCGCCGTCGGTCAGGACGTGGTGCTTGGAGCCCGGCCGGGCGCGGTCGACCGGGCTCGGCCCGCTTTTGGGCCGCGTCGAGCAGCACGGACATGCGAGGTGTCGATCACGGCACGGTCCCAGTCCAGCCTGCCCGCCGCATGCAACTCCGCCAGCAGAACCTCATGCAGCCGCGACCACACGCCCGCCTCGTTCCAGTCCCGCAACCGCCGCCAGCAGGTCATCCCGGAACCGAACCCCAACTCCTGCGGCAGGAACTCCCACTGGATCCCGGTATGCAGCACGAACAAGATCCCGCACAACACCTGCCGGTCCGGCACCCGCTTACGACCAGGATTACGCGGCCTGCGCGGCACCACCGGCAACAACGGCTCGATCCGCTCCCACAGACCGTCCGAGACGATCCACGGCGGCGACTGACCCCTCCTCACGACCGAACATGATCCATATCGGACGCGCTGCACGCCAGCACGTTGATCATTCTGTTAGGACCTCTTAGACAGCGGAGCGCAGAGGTAGCTCATCGGTGCCGCGGGTTCCGGTCGTATCCGCAGAGTGTCCGTGGGCATCTCGGGTGGAACCCCACTGCACGGCTGGCGCGAGGACCGCCAGCAGTGTCGCAGCCAACGGGGTCAGTTCGTACATAGTCGACTTCGGAAACCGTGCCGGTTGCTCGTGCCGCACGACGAGCTTCTTGTCCTCCATGCTGCGCAGGGTCCGAGTCAGGATGCTGTCGTGCAACCACCGGTCCGAGTCGGGTTGCCCGATCGCGGTGTTGTGAATGGTCGCCAAGATCTCGCAGAAGTGCTGAGGGCCGTCAGCGAGTGCGCCGAGGATGGCCGGCACCCATTCGCCTTTCAGCAGCTGGAGCAGCTTGTACAGGCCGAACCAGTACGTCGGTTCTCGAGCTGGAACGACTGTGCGGCAGGTCATGCACGGCGTCGGTCGCTGCAGAGGCACGTAGTCGTGCCGAGACGATCCGGATTTGCTGTGCAACTCGTCGGGGTCGTCGAGTTCGGTATCGAGTGCCGGCGAGGCGATGCGGATCGTGTTGCGTCCCACGCGCTTGGCGCGCCGAAGGGCAGCATCAGCCTCGAACAGCAGCTTGTCGACGTCGACATCATCCGCACCTGGTGCGTGAACGGTGATGCCGATGGATGCACTGAATCCGCTGAGGCCCGCATTGATACCGGTGGCAGCGGCGGGGGCGAGGCTGATCGCGGCGATATCTGCATGGATGCGTCGCCCTACGGCGAAGGCACGTTCGGTGTCTGCGCCAGGTACCAGGACGACGAACTCGTCGCCACCGAAGCGCCCCACCAGGTCGGAGTCGCGCACGGCGTCTCGTAGCACCTGGGCGGTTGCACGCAGGACGGCGTCACCAGCCGGGTGACCGAACTCGTCGTTGACGGGTTTGAAGTGGTCGAGGTCGATGATGAGCAGCGTGACCGGCCGACCACGGCGTATGGCCTCGTCGAGGGCGTGTGGGGCGTGAACGTCCCAGCCCCACCGATTGAGCAAGCCTGTCAGTCGGTCCCGGTCCCAGCTCCCGTGCGGCTGCCCGCACGATGCGCACTGCCGGGGTGGCGTTTCACACGGTCGTGACGATGTGGCTGTGGCTGTAGTTGGCGCAGTCATCCTGACGGTCCCCCGAACGGTTCTACCCGGCGTCACCCACCGGAGTTGTACTGGATTGCTGATTCAGGTTTGTCACCCTTCAGGGCGGTTGAAGGCGAGTGCTCGTGACATTAGGCTGACAAGAGCAAGACTTCAACCAGAATGCGCCGATCTGGTGAAGGAGCAGCAATCCGGTACAAGCTTGGCGGGGTGGGGCGTATGGACGCAGCGACATGGCCTTCGTTCGCCGATGTCCTTGGCCAGCTGTGTTCCACTCAACGAGCCGACACCGGTCGGCCGTACTCCAACGTCGAACTTGGGCAAACCATCGGCGTCACCCATAGCTACATCGCGCATCTGCGCAAAGGACGCCGCGAGCCCACATTGCAGACCGTCCTCGCCTTGTCTGAGGCGTTAGACGTGCACCCGGCGTTCTTCGTCGGAGGCCGCCGTGATCGAACGCCAGACCTGCCTGGCCGTCCGTTCGCAGTCAAGCTCAACCGCTTGTTCTCGCTGGTGCATCCGCCTGGCCAGGGCGAGATCACGCCTGAGGCCGTGGCGACCGCGGTGCGCCGGAGGGCGGAGGCCATTGGCGACGACGGTTGGACGATCGCACCGAACACCATTCGCGACCTGCGCAGCGGCAAGAACCCCAGCCCAAAGCTCAAGCACGTGATCGCCCTCGCTGTCGCCTTCGGTGCGGAGCCCGCCTACTTCTTCGACGAGGAGCTGGCTGTCCGTGTGGAGGAGCAGTTGGAGACCCATCAAACGATGGAACGCCTGGGGGTCAACGAAGTCATCCTGAGGGCGACAGCGACATCCCCTTCGGCCGAGGTGCGGACCAAGGTGGTGCTCGCGCTGGTGCGCGCGTTGCGGCCAGAGGTCGAGTCCGAGGAGTTACGGCGGCTGCTGGAGCAGCCCGCTCTTGACCCGTTCGGCGCTCGTGGCGAAAGCAAGCCTGAGGTGATTCGTGATGAAGCGGCCGACTGATGCCTGCGATCTCGCTGTGGCGCCGCGCCGGAGCTGGGGAGGGCGGTGATGCGGCTATGAAAGCTCGGCACCTGCGAGGTTTACGCGACGAGTTGATCCGCGATTTGGATCTTGCACCCTCGGCGACGACCGAGACCGTGTGCCTCCGCCTGTGTGAGGTGATGGCTCAGCGCCTGCAGCGCGAGGTCAGACTGCGGTTCGACGATCTTGGCGCCGGTGTGAGCGGCCTGTGGGCGGTCACCGATGACGATGTTCACGTGGTCATCGTGACCACCGCGCGCAGCTGGGTGCACCGGCTGCTGATTCTTTTGCACGAGATAGCGCACATGCTCTGCGATCACCGACCCATGCAGCTGACCGCGGAGGAAGCTCGTGCGTTGTTCTATCCCGATTTGTCTCCGGACATGCTGCGCATCCTCGCTGGACGCACCACGCTTTCACGCGCCGAGGAACGTGAGGCCGACCAGGTCGCCGGCGCACTGACGCAAGGGCTGATCGACTGGGCTCAGCGGCAGGACACCCCTCCCTTCGAACCTGGCCGTGACGACCTGGCCACCAGAGCTTGGTACACCCTCGGGTACTCCCCGCGAGGTCGCCATGGTTGACGCCTTCTTCCTCGTGGCAGCGCTGGGCATCGCAGCGTTGGGCTTGTACAAGTACCAAGCGCTGCGCCACGCTCCGGCCGATCGCAAACCGGCGATTCGGCCCGTCTGTGTTTCCTGCCTGTTTGCCGTTCCCGCAGTGCTGCTGGCCGCACCAGCGATCGGTGTAAACCTCGACCGAGTGACCGGTGTCCACAGCCTCTCGATCTTGCTGGGGTTCTGCTTTGCCCTGGGGTTTGTGTGTTCGGTACAAACCATGCTCGTCTACTGGCTGCACCCACCGGCGGCAGCGTGGCGGACCTCGCGGTGGTTGGTGCTGACATACACGAGCGTTGCGGCCGCGATCATCGTGCTGTTCTTCCTCGGCGACCGTCCTGCCGAGCGTCACCTCGACTTCGCTGCCGCCTATGCAGGCGAGCCCTACCTGGCAGAACTGCTGGTTCTGTACTTCCTGTCCTATGCAGTCGGCGTGGCCAACGTCGTCCGCCTGTGCTGGCAGTGGTCCCATCATCCTGAAACCACCGACCGACCTTGGTTGCGTCGAGGACTGCGCCTGACGGCAGTGGGCATCCTGTTCCCGGTCGCCTATGGCGTCATCAGCTTGGCCGCGGTGATCGGCAGCTGGTTCGGTGCCGAGTTGGACTCCTGGAGCAGCGAGATCGCGCCGGCGCTCTCCGTCCTTGGCGTGCCTTTGGTGATCGTCGGCAACAGCATCGCCGCCTGGGGCCCCGGCCTATCGTCGGTATGGGGTCGCGTCACGCATCTCGGTGCCGACCTTCGCGACTACCGTGCGCTCGCAGACCTGTGGCGGGCCCTGCGGAGCGTCGAGCCGGAGATGGTGCACACGCCCGGTTCACTGGCCGATCGCTTCAGCCTTCGAAGGCGACTGTTCTGGCGCGTCATCGAGATCAACGACTGGCTCCATCAGCTCTCCTCGCAGCGCGATGCCAATCTGACGGCCGCTGCTCGACGGAAAGCACGCCAAGCTGACCTTGACGACGTGCAAACCGCAGCCCTGGAGGAAGCCGTCCATCTCAAGACCGCGTTGCTGGCCCGAACGGCTGGCGGCAGCAGCACCAACCGTCCAAATCAGACTCACGCGGACGACACCGACGACGCCGGACATGCCTTCGCCGGCGAACGTCGACGGCTCGTTCTCATCGCCCGTGCCTTCACCAGTCCGCTGAGCGACGAGGCCGTCCTGGCCGCATCCCAGACAACTCGTTCCATGCGCGCACAGCCGCATCCCTAAGCCCTGGCAGCCATTCGGGAAGGACGCTCGCCCATGCCCACCGGAGAGCCATTGCACGCAGTCGTCCTGGGAGGCGGGCTGGCGGGCACCCTTGCTGCGACTGTGCTGGCCCGTCATGCCGACGTGGTCACCATCATCGAGCGCGATCGACTGCCCGACGGACCTGTCCACCGCGGTGGCACACCACAAGCCCACCACACCCACGTACTGGTCTCTGGTGGCGCCCGCGCGTTGGATGAGCTGTTGCCTGGCACTACCCGAGAACTGCTTGATCACGGTGCGCAGCACATCGGCGCGCCCAACCGCCTGCTCACGTTGGTCTCGAGCGGATGGTACGAGCGCTTCGGGGAGATGCAGTTCCTCATCGCCTGCAGCCGCAGCCTGCTCGACTGGGTCGTCCGCCGCCGCGTCCTTTCCGACCCCTGCATCAACGTTCGCCAAGCCACCGACGCCGTCGGTCTGCTCGGAGGTCCGAAGCAAGTCACCGGAGTGCGCGTTCGGGACCGGCCGACCGGGCAGACGAGCGAGATCGAAGCCGACTTTGTCGTCGATGCCACCGGCCATGGTTCCGCCGTCATGCAGTGGCTCGCTGCGCTCGGGGTACCGGCACCGGCCGAGGTGCACATCGATCCGCAGGTCTTCTACAGCACCCGCCTGTACCAAGCACCAGATACCGCCAGGGACGAATTCCCTGAAATCAACATCATGTCCGACCCGGCCCGCACCGACTACGTCAAAGCCGGGGTGCTGGTACCCATCGAAGACGGTCAATGGATCGTCACCCTCGTCGGCACCCGCGACCACCAACCGCCCACCGACGAGACCGGGTTCGCTGCGTACGCCCGAAGCCTGCGCCACCCCATCATCGCCGACCTCATCGGCACGGCCCGACCACTCACCTCACCTCGCGGCTTCCGCATCCCAGGCAACCGGCGCCGCCACTTCCACGATCTACCGGACTGGCCGAACGGACTTGTCGTACTCGGCGACGCCGCCTGCACTTTCAACCCCATCTACGGACACGGCATGGCGATCGCCGCCCGCGGCGCACTCGCCCTCGACGCCGGACTTCAACGGCACGGCATCGGGAACGGCGCTCATGACATCCAACGCGACATCGCCGACGAAGCCGACCTCGCTTGGGAGATGGCCACCCGCCAGGACCTGCGTTACCCGACAACTCTCGGGCCGCGTCCCGGCCCCGTGGCCCGCCTGCAACAACGGTTCCTGGATCGCGTGATGTCGGCAGCAACCGCGCGCCCGGCCGTCGCTGCCGCGCAACTGGATGTCTACACCCTTTCGGGACCTCCCAGCCGTCTACTGACTCCTCGCGTCCTTTTGGGCACCTTGCTAGGCCCGCGACGGCGTGCGCGGATCGAACCTCCTCTGACCGCCGACGAACGGCCCGCGTCCTCGCGACCGAGTTCGTAGCCGGCGGCAGGAACTAGGCAGGGCGTTACCACGGTGGTGCCGCTGTCCTGTCCCGAACAGCTCAGCGTTGACCCGAACGAGTGATCGCTCCTCCTGGACTCTCATACTGACTTCAAAGTCAGCGCCTTACGCACGTTGAAGCACGTAGGGGGTCACGGTGTAGACCTTGGAGACAGCTCCAAGTCTCAGATTCCAGAAGCAGGAGGAGGTGTCCCGTGTGGACGTTGACATCGCCGGAAGGCAGCATGTCGATCTTCCTGTTCTGTGGCTTGCTCGGAGCAGTCGCGGGGCCTACTGCCTTGATCCTCAGCCAGTCGATAGCACGCGACAAACCGCTGTCGTGGGATCTCGTTGCGATGATCGGCTGGGTGCCGCTTCTCTTGGCGGGAGCATTTCTCAGCGCCACGTTGATCTACGTGATTCGGGTGGTGCCTCCCGCAACAGTGGCGGTCGTAGCCTGGCTGGTGATCCTCGGCTTCCTGCTTGCGTTGATCGATTGGAGTTGCCACCAGTTGCCACACCGCGTCGTCGCGGTACTGCTTGCTGGCGGACTTGTCCAGTTCAGCCTCCTTGGAGTCGCGGAGCGCAGTGTGGGACCGCTTGCTCGTGCAGGTGCGGCCGCGGTGGTGGTGTTCGTGGTGTGGTTTGTGATCTACCTTCGGCTTCGTGCGGACCTTGGGTTCGGCGATGTCACACTCGCAGCGACGTGTGCGGCTTTCCTCGGATGGTTCGGATGGCCGTACGTCCTATTCGGACTCACGGCAGGCCTCGTTCTCGCGGCGATCTCGAACCTGGCTCTGCTCGCTTCGAGGCGCATCGAGTCCCGCGACCGCACTGCTCTTGGGCCTGCGCTGATCGTGGGGTCCATTTACACGATTCTTCACGCGTGATGGAGGTGGCGTGATGTGTCTGCTGCTCAAAGGCGACAACCCCGTCACCGCGTACGAAGCACTGCGGGTGCTGCACCGCGCGACCACGATCTTCATGTTGACCGTGGAGGTTGCCCTCGCCGACTACCTCCGCCCGGACATCAGCTTCACGCCGGGTGTACCGGTCGAGGTGGCCCCGCGCCCTCTCGAGGGGCCACCTCGACACCACCCCTCACGTATCCCGTTTGGAGGCCGCGATGAAAAGGGCTGTAAGCCTTCTCATTCTGGGAGGCGTGGTGAGCACACTGACGGCATGCGATCAACGCGCCGCCGACCGTGCAAACGATGGTTCGGTGTCTCGGCCACCGTCGTCATCAACGGGAGTTTCTGCTGACGTCGCTCGAGATCATGCGGTCTCGGCCTATCGGGAGATGTGGTCTGCCTTCGCCACGGCGGGGAAGACGTCTGATTGGCAGTCTCCCGCGTTGGGGCAGCACGCAACAGGAATCGCACTGGACAAGCTGACGCGCAGCTTGCGCGCGGATCAGGACAAGGGTCTGGTCACCAAGGGAAGTCCAACCCTCAGTCCTCAAGTGTCCGCTGTGGACCCAGCGAGTGATCCTCTGAAAGTGACGATCACCGACTGCGGCGATTCGACAAACGCACTCAAGTACCGCAAGGACAACGGTCAGCCTGCCGACGACGTGCCAGGTGGCAGGCGACTCATCAACGCCATCGTGGAGAAACAAGCGGACGGGAAGTGGAAGGTTACCGACTTCGGCGTCCATGACCTGGGGACGTGTAAGTGATGCGACGAACTACAACAGTGGCAGTGCTAGCAACGATAGGACTGTGCACGGGAACAGTGACGGCACTCGCCGACGACATCTGGGGCGGCACGAACTGCAACCAGTCGCCATCTCCGGTATGCGAAGTCTCGGCAGGTACTCGCCCCGACCACTCAACGAGCCACGGGCACAACAACACCAGCGGCAACGATGCCTCTGGCGACGAAGGTTTCGGCTGCCGCTATGTACCAGTCGACGGTCAGCCGCCGGAGGGTCAGCAGAAGGAGTCTGGCGGTTGGTACATGGTTCTTTGCTCGCCGGATGGCAAAGATCCTGACTCGCACGGTCCGGTCTGGATTCCCGCTGGCGCACAGCGTCCCGCGACACTCTCACCTGAGCAGGTCGCACAGATCGCCCGGAAGCGGTTGCAGATGCCGCGGCCCACTATCTCGGCAAGTCCGGGCGGAACCCAACTGGTGAACCTCCCGACGTGGTTGTGGCTCTCAGACGGATGGACGCCGGTCTCGGCCACTGCGTCTGTGCCGGGCGTGTCCGTGACCGCCGTGGCCAAGCCCGTCTCGGTGACCTGGTCCATGGGGGATGGCGGCTCGACCACCTGCAGCACCTCAGGCACTCCCTACACCGCAGATCGCGATCCGAAGAGCACGTCGCCCGACTGTGGTTACACCTACCGGACGTCTTCGGCAGGGCAACCTGCCGACGCATTTTCTGTCACCGCAACGGTGAACTGGACCGTGACGTGGTCCGGTGCAGGACAGGCCGGGACGTTCCCGAACATGACGACCTCAGCCGTAGTGGCCCTGCGAGTGGCCGAAAGCCAGGGGATCGCGGCCGGCTGAACGACGCCCCCGCCCGACGACGGCGGGCGCACGCAACGAATACCCGGTTGGAAACAAGGCACGTCTGACACCTCAGTCGACGCGCCGCGATGGCGTCATGCCTGAAGGAGGTAGGCGGTGACAACAACCGCAGCTTCGACCAGCACAGATACGGCGCCGCGGAAGGCATCGTCGAACGCGTGGGCTGGCCGTGATGGCAAGGCTTCCTCGCGTCTGACCGGCGGTGCTCGGCGCCGCAGCGTGCCGTATCTCTTGCTTGGTGTCCTCCTGGTTCTCGTGTGCGCGGCCGGAGGCGTCTTCACCGGCATGCAGCTGGGTGACCGCGAGGCCGTACTTGCACTGGCCCGCCCCGTTGCCGTAGGCCAGATCCTGTCTGCGCAGGACCTCAAGCAAATCGGCATGCCGAGGAATAGCGGCATGGACCTCGTGCCCGCAGCGGCTAGGTCCGCAGTGGTGGGACAGCCCATGGCATTCAGCCTGCCCGCCGGTTCTCTGCTAAGCCGTTCCGTTCTCGGCGCACCGCTGATTCCCGTACTTGGCAAGGCCATCGCTGCTGTGGGACTCAAGCCGGGCCAGTTTCCACCTGACCTGTCACCCGGAACCACGGTGACGGTGCTGACCACGCAGGGGCAGAACACGACACCCGGAACGGCAACGGGAACCGGGCAGACATCGTCATGGACCGCAGTGGTGGCTGGCGTCGCGACGCTCGAGACAGAACAGACCACCGTGGTGTCCCTGCATCTGTCCGAATCGGACGCACGCGCCCTGGCTGCTGCCCCAGCAGGTCAGCTGAGTCTGGTCGTGATCGCAGGAGGAGTCCGCTAATGCTCATCGCCGTTTGCTCACTGAAAGGATCGCCAGGCGTGACCACCCTGGCCACGGCGCTCGGCGCCCGCTGGCCGGGCCAGGAGAGCCCGATCGTTGTCGAAGTCGACCCAGCCGGCGGTGACCTCATGGCCCGCTTCCGACTGCGGGACACACCTGGTCTGGTCAGCCTGGCTGCAGCAACCCGTCGCCGCGGCGGTACCGACCCCAACCTGGTTGCCCAGCACACCCAGCTCCTGCCTGGGGGACTGCGAGTGGTGCTCGGACCTGTTGGTGCTGAACAAGCTCGCGCGGCCCTCGGCGTCCTGGCGTCGGGTCCGTCGTCACCGCTGCGCCGCGCCGCTGACCAACCTGGCAGCACGGTCATCGCCGACTGCGGCCGGGTAGACCCAGACTCCCCGGTGCTCGCGATCATCCGCAGCGCTGACGTGATGCTGCTCGTCGCTCGTCCTCACGATGACGAGCTCGCACACGTCGCACTCAAGTTGCAGACTGCCCAGCAGTGGTCGCGCCGCCCGTGCTTCGTCCTGGTCGGAGACGGCTACCCAACCGCAGAGGTGTCCCAGACCCTCCGCATCCCCGTGATGGCTCGTGTGCCTCGCGATATCAAGGGTGCGGCTGCGTTGTGCGGTCAGAGCATTAGCGGCCGTGCCCCCAGCAGGTCCGCGCTCGGCCGTGCCGCCGCCAAGATCGCGCTCAACGTCCACGTGACCTCACAACAGCCGATCCACAACGGTACCTACGCATCGCACCTGCGGCCGGCACGTCCAGAGGAAGTCGCCTTGAGTGTCGCCCCGCAGTCGCTCGCGCCGAGCTCCGGCAACGGGGTGGTGGCACCATGACCCGCTCCGAGCTCGGCGACCCGCGCCTGACCACATCGGCCAGCGGCGCCGGCCCGAACCTGCTCACGACACAACACGTGCCAGGGCCCGCGCAGATTCCCTACCAGTCGGTCGACGAGACCGCGGCCATCGAACGACTGCGCCAGCACCTGCGTCGTGAGCTCTCCTCCCAGCTCACTCAACGCATTCGTACTGACGAGTCCGCCGGCCGGCCACCGATCGATGGTCCGCATCGCCGCCAGCTCGCCCAGGCAATCCTGACCGATGCTGCCGAGGCGCACGCTCAGGCCGAGCTACGCAACTCCGCTACCGGCGGCATGCTCGTGCCGCCCGACGTCGAACAGCGGCTGATCCACCAAGTTCTCGACGAAGTCTTCGGTCTGGCTGGACTGGAACCGCTGCTGGCCGACACCGACATCGAGAACATCAACATCAACGGCGACCGCGTCTTCATCAAATGCGCTGACGGTCGCCGCCATCGATTGCCACCGGTCGTCGGATCCGATACCGAGCTGATCGAGCTCATCCGAGACCTGGCCACCCGCAGCGGCGTGGAGGAACGGCGCTTCGACCGCGGCAGCCCGATCGTGAACTTCCAACTTCCCGGCGGAGAGCGCGTCTCAGCCGTCATGGCGGTGACCACACGGCCGTCGGTAAGCATCCGCCGTCACCGGTTCACCACGGTCACGCTCGCCGAGCTGCGGGGGAACGGCACCATCGACCTCGCCCTGGAGAGCTTCCTGGCGGCACTCGTGCGAGCCAAGCGCAACATCCTGGTCACCGGCGGTACGGCCATCGGCAAGACCACCTTGCTACGCGGCCTCGCATCGGCCATCCCGCCGTGGGAGCGATTGATCACCATCGAGGACGTCTTCGAACTCGGCCTCGACGAAGACACCGATGCGCATCCCGACGTGGTGGCACTGCAAGCACGCGAACCGAACATCGAGGGCCAGGGCGCGATCTCGCTGTCCGACCTGGTGTGGCAGTCCCTGCGAATGTCGCCGGACCGGGTCATCGTCGGCGAGGTCCGCGGCCCCGAGGTCATCCCGCTGACCAACGCGATGTCCATGGGCAACGACGGCAGCATGGGCACCCTGCACAGCAGCTCAAGCCAGGGCGCCTTCACCAAGCTGGCCGCCTACGCGGTGCAGGGTCCTGAACGGCTGCCGATGGAAGCAACCAACCTGCTGGTGGCCGCCGCACTGCACTTCGTGGTGCACCTCGAGAAGCCACGCGACGACTCGAGCAAACGCGTCGTCTCCTCCGTCCGCGAAGTCGTCGGAGCCGACGGCGCCCAGATCATCAGCAACGAGGTCTGGCGACCAGGCCCGGATCTGCGCGCGGTGCCAGGTGCTCCGCTGCGCACCGACACCCTCGACCTGCTCGTCGAGCGCGGCTACGACCCTGACCTGTTCGAGCGGCGCGACGGGTGGTGGACACCGTGACCGCGACCGCTGCCCTGTTCTGCTTGCTCGGCGCCGGCGCAGCCGCAGGTGCCCTGCTCATCGTGGCAGGAATGCGTGGTCGCACTGTGGGCGCGGCTGCCTCGTCGCGGCTGAGCGTCTGGCTCGCTGCGCGCCCCGACCGCAAGCAAGTCGGCTGGCTGGTCGTGGCTGTCCTCGCCGGCCTGGCTGTCGGCGCGGTCACCGAGTGGGTGATCGGTGCTGTCCTGACCGCGTTCGCAGTCGTCGGCCTACCGCGGATCCTCGGCTCGAACATCGACCACAAGCACCACCTCGAACGCATCGAGGCGATCGCAGGGTGGACCGAAATGCTGCGCGACACCCTCGTGGCCGCGGCAGGTCTGGAACAGGCCATCCTCGCCACCGCCCCAGCCTGTCCCGTGGCCATCCGCGACGAGATCACTGAGCTCGCCGTCCGGCTGGAGCGCGGCGAACGCCTCGCACCCTCCCTCCGCCATCTCGCCGACCAGCTGCACGATCCAACAGCCGACCTGGTGATCTCCGCGCTCGTTCTCGCCGCAGAGCACCAGGCCCGCCAGCTGGCCGACCTGCTTGGTGAACTCGCTAGCGAGGCACGCGAACAAGCGTCGATGCGGATGCACGTCGAAGCCGGCCGCGCCCGCACTCGAACCAGTGTGCGCGTCATCGTGATCACCACGTTGTCCTTCGCCGTCGGTTTGGTGCTGCTCAACCGTGGCTATCTCGCGCCGTACGACTCCGCGTTCGGGCAAATCATGCTGCTGCTCGTAGGCGCGCTGTTCGCTACTGCTTTCGCTTGGCTGGCAAGGATTGCGCGCCTGCGCGGATCCGAGAGGTTCCTGACCGAGCTGGGAGCGATCCGACAGCACGACACCGAGGTGGACGTCGACGACCTGCTCACCGGCAAGGGGGCGACGTCATGATCAGCACGTTGCTGTGGGGAGCTGGGCTTGGTGTCGGATTGTGGGCGTTGGCGATCTATGCCTTCCCGCCGCGGCCGCCGCTGCGAGCCCTGGTCGACCGGTTGCACACGATGCCCGCGCCGCCACCGATCCTCACCGCGGACTCCACCGGATGGGCTCTGCGCGTTGGCCGCCCGTTCGTCAAGCCGCTGGGCATGCTCGGATTGCCCAACCGCAAGCTGCGCAACGACCTAACGGTCACCGGAAAGGGCATTGAGCACCATCTCGCCGAGAAGGCCACATTGGCGCTGACGGGGCTGCTGCTGCCGACTCTGATCTACCTGATCTGCACTGTGGCTGGCGTAGGGCTCGGTTGGAAGGTTCCGGCCGTCGCGAGCCTCGTCTTCGCCCTTGGCGGATTCCTGTTCCCGGACCTCAGCGTTCGACAGGAGGCCGAGCGACGCCGCTCTACCTTCCGCCATGCATTGTCGGCCTACCTCAACCTGATCCGGGTCCTGCTGGCCGGTGGCGCGGGAGTCGACGGCGCGTTGTCCGATGCGGTCGGCATCGGCAAAGGATGGGCATTCCAGCAGCTTCGTCGCGCACTGGTCACGGCCAAACTAACCCGAACTACGCCTTGGTCCGTGCTCGGTCAGCTCGGCACTGAACTCGATGTGCACCAGCTATCGGAGCTGGCTGCGTCGGTGAGCCTCGCGGGGACCGAAGGAGCTCGCGTGCGCCTCAGTCTCGCAGCCAAAGCGGCCGCGCTCCGCACGCGTGAACTCACTGACGCCGAAGGAGAAGGTCAGGCCGCCACTGAGCGCATGAGCCTACCCGTAGTGATCCTCTTTGGCGCCTTCTTGATCTTCATCGGATTCCCAGCACTGGCAAGCGTGCTGGGAGGGCTCTGATGCAGTGATCTGTCGAGATAGGACTCTTTAGGGAGAAGAAGATGTTTACAGAGGTGCAAATCCTAGTCGCACAAATCCGCGTCGAGCTGGAGCGGCTGCGGAACGACGACCGAGGCTACTCGACCGAAGCCGTTGTAGTGACCGCGCTGCTGGTCTCACTTGCTCTCGCCGCCGTCGCCGTCCTAGCGGTGAAAGCCATCCAGAAAGCCAACAGCATCAACCTTTAGGTCGGTGACCACCATGCCTCACGGCAATCGCCGAATCGGCCAAAGAACGCCGCGCGTGCGCTCAGCCTGGATGTACTCGCGAAGCGGATTGTGTCGACTGCGGACCGATCAGCGTGGGACCGGCACGGTTGAACTCGTCATCGCCATGCCGCTGCTGCTCCTGCTGCTCCTACTTGGCGCACAGTTCGCGCTCTACATGCACGCCACGCACATTGCCCAAGCCACTGCCGCACAAGCTTTGTCCGCGGCTCGCGTCTCAGGCGGCAGCGCTGCAGATGGGCACATCAAGGGGCAGCAGGTTCTTTCTCAACTGGGGAGCGGTCCTTTGAGGGAGACGTCGATGGACATTCAACGTGGACCGACTCGAGCGTCTGTGACAGTGACCGGAACGGTGATCGCTTTGATCCCGCTCACCACCTTCTCGGTGCAAGCCGAAGCCGTTGGTCCCGTGGAGAAATTCACTGCCCCGACCGGTGACGAGGTGGCAGCACCATGACCGAACTCGTATACCAGTCTGCGTTCGCCCGCGTAGTGCGTATCAGGTTCCTGGCGCTTCGGAGGGAGGAGCGAGGCTCCGCCGCAGTTGAGCTCACCCTCGTGGCGCCACTGCTGATCCTGCTGTTGTTGTTCGTCGTGCTCTGCGGTCGACTGGCCGAGACCAAACTGCGTATCAACGATGTCGCACACCAAGCGGCTCGTGCCGCAACCCTCGCTCGAACATCATCGCAAGCAATCGCCAACGCCGAAGCCACTGCCAACGCCGCGCTGGCCTCCGCTGGGATCAGCTGTCAGGCGCTGTCGGTGTCCACTGACGTGAATGGCTTCAAGCCTGGATCCACGGTGACCGTCACAGTGTCCTGCAGCGTCGGCTTCAGTGACCTCACAGCGCTGGGCGTGCCGGGAACCAGGACCTTCCACTCCAGCTTCTCCTCCCCAGTCGATGTATGGCGCGGCACCCCGTCACTCAACCGCACTGGAGACGTCTGATGAAGCCAATCACGTTGGTGCGCAAGCGAATGGACCGGTTGCGCGAAGACCAGCACGGCAGGGTGACAGCTTTCGTCGTCATCATCGCCGTTGCGGCACTCTTGTTCGCCGGCCTCGTACTCGACGGCGGACTTGCTTTGGCGGCAAAGGTTCGAGCGATCGGTGAGGCTCAGGAGGCCGCGCGGGCAGGAGCTCAGGAGATCGACCTAGCCGCCTATCGCGCGCACGGAAGTCTGCGGTTGGCACCGCAACAGGCCAGCGCAGCCGCCCGCAACTATCTCACCGCCGCTGGGCACAGCGGCACTGTGTCGGTCAACGGCAACACGATCAACGTCACGGTCACCGTCAACGAGCGAACCCAACTTCTCGGACTCGCTGGCGTCGGATCGATCACAGTCACCGGGACCGGGCAAGCCCAACCGCAACGCGGTATATCCGGAGTTCTCCCATAACCCGGCTCACTGCTCGAACCAAGCGCAAGCATCAACGCAGAAGGAGGCCACGATGCCTACTACAGAGGAGATCCAGCGTCGCGTCGAGGAAGCTGATGCCGCCCGCGGCGCCAAGCGGTCTGCAACAGCTGCGAGGGTCGGCGACCTCGCCAAGCGACGGGCCGCCGTCGCCGAGCAGTTGGCTGGCATCGACCGAGAACTCGGCGACGTGATCGCTGAGTCCAGCGATGTCATCGAGATCGACGAGCTGGCACGGTTTACTGACGTTCCGGCCGCGGATCTCACGCAGTGGCTCAACAGCCGGAAGGCGACTCGTCCGAAGCGCAAGCGGGCGACCGCTGGCACGTCCACCGCGAAGAGCGATACGCGCCAAGGCGTTACCACAACGGACACTCCGTCGACGAGCCAACTGCCCACGTCGACAGAGCGCGCGCCAAGTCAGGCCGACGCCCTGCAAGTCTCCGCGCGTGTCCCCGCAGAGGTGGCATGACAGACGCCTCCGCTCCTTGTGGCGCTCAGCTTTGAACGTACCCACACGGAAGCGATCGGCGAGCGATAGAACCGTTCCTACCGAGGAATCGAGTACGTCGTGACCGCACACGCCACTCGTCGGAAGCCGACTCGGCACCACAACACTGGCCGCCGGGCTGGCTGGACACCGGCTGCGGCGTGGCAATCTGTCGTGCGGATCATCCGCGGAATCCTTGCGACTCTCGTTCTCGCGGCTCTCGTCATCGGCCTTCCGCGGGTTCTTGTGCACTTCGTGGGCTGGACCCTGCCCGACCACATGCCGACCTGGGACGAAATCCAGGCGACACTGCTCAACCCGATGAGCCCCCAGCTCCTCCTCAACAGCCTCGCGGTGCTGTGCTGGATCGTCTGGTTCTTCTTCACACTCGACGTCGTCCGCTGTGCCATCGACGCCGCGCGAGGCCTCACCTGGCCACAAGTCCGCCCGCCGGGCCCGCTGCACGGGATTGCCGCCGCGTTGATCGGCAGCATCGTGCTCACTCTGCTCGGCAACCGCACCCCCTACACCGCGATGGCGCCAGCGGTGGCCACTCTGACGAACGGGCTCGCGCCAGTCGCTGTCAGTGCACCGCTGACTCCAGGCGTGACTGCCACCTCCGCCGAGACAGCGGCGGCCGTCACGGCGCAGACGACCTTGGTGATCGACCGGGCAGCACCGGCACCGCCAGGCATGGTTCAGGCCAGTGAGGAAGTCCGGCTCCCGCGGTATGGGATCTACGACAGCCTGTGGCGCGTCGCTGAACGCATCTACGGCCCCGGAGGCGGCCCCCGCTGGCCTGAGCTGTTCCAACTCAACCGCGGCGTCGAGCAGTCGGACGGCCATGCACTGACCAACCCCAACCTCGTGCGTCCTGGCTGGAAGATCACTGCTTACGTTCCCGCACCGCCCGACGTACATCGACCGGACGAACACCAGCCGCAGGCTCCAACCGAGCAGCCGGCGCCGCCGACGAGTACGCCACGTTCAACGCAATCCCCACCGACACCAGGCGAGGCTGCAGACGAACACGGTGCTGGCCAAGCGGAACCAGGGCTGAACTTGACTAATGGCGCCTTCGTCAGTCTCGGCTTGGCTGCGGCGATCACCGCAGCTGTCACGGCTGCCCGTCTGTGGCGCCGACGCCGCTACCGCATCGGTAGTGGCGACCGCGCCGACCTGCAGCGCACCATCGCGCCCGTGGTCCGCGCCCTACACGCCGCACATCAACCCGACGGCGAGGGGCACGCCTCAGGACCGATTGACGACATGGAGGTCGTCGACCTCGCGCCCGTTCCGCCACGCATCCACATCACCGCTGCCGGAGGCGTCGAACCCGTCGATGAACCGGCACCAGTTTCGGCACGGGTCGGCGTGCGCGGCGGACGCGAGCTCGCACTCAACCTCGCCAGCGCCCGCGGACTTGGCCTGACCGGGCCTGGCGCGATGGCCGCTGCCCGCGCGCTGCTGCTGCACCTGCTCACCGCGCCTGGGCAACCGGCCAGCGCTCACTGCGTGATCGTTCCGGCCAGTGATCTGCTGCTCGTCTTCGATGGCACAAGCGTCGAGAAGCTTCCATCCACTGTTCTGGTGGTCGACTCCCTCGACGCCGCCCTCGAAGAGATGGAAACTACCCTGCTCACCCGGACCCGCCACGCCATCGACGAGGCCGCCTCGCTGACCACCTTCGGCTCGCTCGTGCTACTCGCCAGCCCTGCCCCGCACGCTGAGCGCCGCCTGCAGGCTGTCCTGGACAACGGCTCCGCCCTTGGCTTGGCCGGCATCCTGCTCGGCCAGTGGAGGCCAGGTGCGACCGTCCGGACTCGCCATGACGGCACCGTCAGCGCGACCAGTCCCGGCCTCGGCACCGCCCTTGCCGACACGCGGCTCTTCACCCTGCCATCCACCGATGCGAACGACTTGCTCCGAGTCCTCCGCGACGCTGAAGGTCCCGATCCTCGGGTACCGAGCCACGATCGCGGGATGGTGAACGACGAGATCCATCGCCCGGACGCCGTCCACAACACCACAATGTCAGCATCAGAGCAGGACGACCTCCAGGCCGCGCCCGGTCCTCTCGATCAGACACCGACAGCCGCGCCGATCGGATGCGACGACGACCTGGGCACCGAAGACCAGGATGCGGGGACTGCAAGGGCCTCGTCATCGCGGGCCAACGAACATCACCAAACCGTCAACGACGAGCTGGCATCACCGCGGCTGCCGCTGGCTGTTCGTGTCCTGGGTCGTGTCCAACTCATCCTGCACGACTACGGCGAGCGCGAACTCGACAGCGCGCTCACCCCCAAGCAGCGCGAAGTGCTTCTCTACCTCGCTCTGCACCCTGAGGGCGTGCGGCGTGAAGCTCTCAACGACGCCGTATGGCCCGACAGCAAGCCGCCACGGCCGTACAACAGCTTCCACAACACACTCTCGCTCCTACGTCGCGCGCTGGGCAGCGCCACCGACGGCGCGTTGACCGATGTCGTCGTCAACGACGATGGCCGTTACCAACTCAATGCCGAGCTGGTCGCGGTCGACCTCTGGCAACTCCAGGATGCCCTTCAGGCTTCCCGACCTGTCGACCGCGAAGCACAGGCTCGACTGACCAAGGCAGTCGAGCTCTACCTAGGCGACCTCGCAGAAGACCTGACAGCGTCCTGGGTTGAGCCTTTCAGGGAATCCGTCCGCCGCGACGTACTTGACGCACTCGGCGCCTTGATCCGAGCCTTGAGCGACAGCGAGCCAGAAACCGCACTCGCGTTGCTCGAGCGCACTCGCAAGCTCGATCGCTACAACGAGAGCATCTACCGCGACATCATCCGATTCCAGGCCCGGCTCGGTCAGCACGCCGCGATCCCGCGCACCCTCACACTCCTGACCACGACCCTTGAGGACATTGGTCAGTGCCCAGGTAGCGACACCCTCAACCTCGCCGAGTTCCTCCAACGCCGGAGCAATACTCGACGGCCGGCTCGCGGCAACGCCGCGGCCAGCTGATCTCCGCGCGAGGGATCGCAGTCAGCGGATCTCGGGCCGACAACCGTCGCCGTCGATCGACTTCGGCTGGTGACCAAGTCCCTGTGCCTTTGCGTACGCTCGCTCAAAGCTAGGCATTCCTCCACTCAGCTGATGCGGAGCCGAGCTCTGGGCGGCAGAAACCGCCGCCGGAGTAAGCAATAGGTGACCGACCGCGGTAATGTCTTTTCCGCGAGCCTGCCCAACAGACACCCGCCAGGTCCATCCGGCGCTACGTCCGAACCAAGGCCTGGCTCTGAATGCCTCGCTCGTTGCCCGTTCACGGATCGAACGTGGTCATACCTTGAGCGGTGGGTATAGAGCTCGCGGACATTTCAGCGGACCGCATTCAATACCACAGAATGTGCATCCGTCACTCACGTGTCGGCCAGGTGACAGAGATCCCGCGACCACTGCGGGCTAGTAGATCAACAGCGCGCCGTTTGTGTCTTGTAGGGTCTCAGCGCGCGTGACATGTTGATCTTGTGTGACCTGCGGCTTCTTGATTGTCTCACGGCGATGTCATCTGAGGTCGATCTCAGTTCCGTGGCATTTCCTCGGCGGTTCGGTGGACTCTGGCGTGTTTGCGGCGGAGTCACCGTTGCCGACTCGGTCGAGCACAGCCAGGACCGGAGTCGCGTCTTGTGCGAATTTCTCCCCGGCGTGAGTGACCTGACCTGGGCCACGATTCAGGTCCTACAACGGGTTCTCCGCCAGGATCCGGTTCGGCAACCAGGGCATGATCGCCGAGAACGATCCGGCCGAACAGGAAAAGTCGGTCAAATGGAACTCGCTGCTGTGCAACCTGATCGAGACCAGTGCTTGCCTGCAAGGCCTCTCGGTCACCCGCTGATCTGACCGGGTGGCCGGCCGCCGGGTCGTAGCGTTGCCGAGTTCAGTCACCTGCATCGACTGAGACTGTGGCAGGACCTTCGACCACGGCCCAGTTCCACGTTCCCTTGACCTTCCGCAGGACGTCACCAAGGTCTTTGCCGGTCCCAGGGTCGGGGTGAACGATCGTGTCGATGAGTTTGGCCCGGCACGCCTTGTTTTAGTGGTACTAACGTTGTAACTTAGTTCTGTGGCTGCCGTCGAAGACCTCCAGGAGCTCAGGACAGGGCTCAGTGTCGCGCTGGCGCGCGTCGAACGCCTGATTGAGCGCGGATCCGCGCCCCCTGCGGCAGCCGACAACGGTGCCGTCGACGTGATGAACCTTCCCCGCACCAAGGCAATCGAGTGGGTCCTGGTCCATCAAGGTCGGCCGATGCGACCTGTGGAGATCTGGTCGGCACTTCAGGCGGTCGGCCGCAACGACCCCAAGACGGAGATCCAGGTAACGACCTACGACCTATGGCAACGAGGTCGCATCGACAGAATCGGACGGGGTGTCTACCGCACCGCTCCCAGTATCCAGCCCGACGAGCAATCGGCAACTGATGACCAAAACGCAAAGGCGGGTGAAGAGATGGAGAGCAGAACCACCGACCAACTCAGAGTTGAGCTTATGCGTTTTGAAGAAGAGTTGCGGACGGCTGGCCTCAAGGAGAATTCGATACGCACCTACGTGGATCGAACCGCCTACTTCCTACGCTGGCTCGACGGCGACTACGAACCAGGGTCGAGTGCTCACAACCATTAGCAACCGGCCGCCGGGCTCGACTATGACTGACCACCGACCTGAACCCTGAACCGCCGGCGCCTGCGGCAGTCTGGACACCCCGCCGAGTAATGCTCAGGTGGCTTGACCACTGCCCACGCACTGCTCACCGAGCGGTTCGGCTGCTCAGCTCACCAGGATTCCCAAATGATCTTGTAGGACCTCACCGCCGACGGCATGTCGATCTTGCGCGACCTGCGGTTTCTCGGCTTGTCTCACTGCAGTCTCACCAAGATCGGCCTCAGTGTCGTGGCATTTCCTCAGCGGTCCGGCGCGTTGTGGCCCTGTCGCTGTTGCCGCTTCGGTCGAGGATCGTCAGAACTGGCACTGCGTCTTGCGCGAAATTCGCACCGGCGGGTGTCAGTCTGATGCCGCCGGAGTCAGGCGTGGTTTCGAGCAGTGCGGCGCCGATGGCGTGTTCGAGTTGGTCGATTTGGTGCCTGAGAACGGCTTTTCTGGTGCCGAGGTGTCTGGCGGCGTGGTCGAGGTTGGGGTGTCCGGCGGTTGCCAGGAGTCGTCGGACGCGTTGTTCGGCTCCGCGGGTGGCGAAGACGGTCCAGATGGTGACGGAGAACGCGTCCGGCCCGCCGTGCGCGCTGAGGATGTGCTTGTGCGCAGCGACGCCGTGGCGGATCGCGAGTCCGAGTTCGCGGGCGTGCCGAGCCAGATTGGCCGCCGGAATGCCCAGATCGGCGGCGATGTCGGCGAAGGAACGGTGGTTGTCTTCGTATTGCTCGCGCAGCCAGGCTGGGTTGACCGTGCGGAGAACCTCTCGTGGCGTTGGTGGTCCGATTCCGTTGCTGGTGAGGAGTTCGTTGATGCGTTGGTGGTTGTGGCCGGTGAGTTTCGCGATCTGACCTGGACGGAGTCCCTGGCTCACGTAGGCGCGTAGATCGTGCTCGTTGGGCAGGGCTGTGGGCGGGCTGTTCGTGCCTGGTGCGGGTTGGTGTCGTGGGGTCCTGGGTTGTGGGTGCCGGACGGCGGCCAGGTGGATGTGTTCGGGTGTGGTGTGCAGGCGGGCGGCGATCTCGTTGCGGGTCAGTCCTGTCTGGACGAGGTCCCAGAGTTGTTGTGGGAGAACGTCGTCGGGGTGGGGGCCGGGCCAGGAGACGGTGCCGGTGTGGTCGAACGGCGGTTCCCAGGTGACGGGTTCGTCGATGTGCAGGCGCCGCAGCAGGGTCTGGGCTTGCTGGTGCAGATGCGTGGACAGCTGTGCGGGAAGGTGGAAGACGAAGGCGGTGTAGTGCTCGCCGTCGAGTTCCGGGGACAGCGTCAGCGGCTGCGGGTAGTGGTAGGGGTGGCTGCCGGTGAGCAATTCGATCAGGTGTAGTCGCGCGAAGCGTTCCTGGCGCTCGGACGAGCGGTGGCAGATCTGTGCGCAAGTCGCCCGCCAGGCTGTGCTGTCGAGGGTGGCGGCGCAGATGCGGCGCCATCGGCGGCGGCGTCCGTAGTCGATGGGTGCGGGTTGATCGTCGAGTGCGCGGGCGAGTTGTCCGAGCACGGCGAGCACGGGTTCCCAGGCGCCGGCCTCACGGAGTGTCTTGGTGAAGTGGGGGCAGACGGCGTTGCTGGCCGCAGGCAGCTGAAGCAGTGTGCGGGCGGTGGTGTAGTCGACGTCGCCGAGTCCGGCGATCTGCAACAGCATGCTCAGCGCTTGGCGGTAGGGCAGCGGGTCGAACAGGCCCTGGGGGTTGAGGCGCAGCGCCCACCCTCGCCAGAACAAACTCGGGACGCTGGCCGCTCGTGCCGTGCCGTGCCCGGATCGCGGGCGGCGTGGGGTGCTGGTCGCGATGCCGTAGCGGAGCTGGTGCGCGGGGTTGAGACGAGGACCGATGCAGGTGAGCAGTGAGCTTTGGAGTCCGGGGCTGGCGTTGTTCCATTGGTCCAGCAGGCGGGAGAGGTGGGCTTTCGAACCGCCCGTGGGAGTGTGCGCGAGCCAGCCGGTGATCACCGGGTCCGGTGTGGTGGAGCCGGTGGCGAGCATGAGGTCCGCCGCGGTTGCGCCGACCGCGACGTGGGCGGCGTCATCGTCGTGGGCGTTGTCGGAGAAACCGTGGTCGGCGACCAGATCGCGGATGATCGCCGCGATGGATTGCGGTGGTATGGCAGGGGTTCGCAGAGCGGCCAGTGCCGCGCGGGCGGCGGCGTGCAGGTCATCGAGGATCTGCTGCGGTGCAGCCAAGGCGGCCAAGGCGGCCGGGGTGCGCCGGGCGGCCAGCAGCGCGGCGATGGTGGTGTTGACGTGGCGTTGGGCCCGCAGCACAGGGCTGTCGGCGTCGAGTGGGACCGCGTCGGCCTCTGACAACGGGTAGGTGCAGGCGGGTGGCCCGCCGTGCGGCGAGTGCTCGAGGAGAGCGAGCCCCAGATCACCGAGGTAGGGCGAGCCGGCAGGCTGGGCGCGGGTCCGGACGTGGCGACGTCCGCAGGCCGGACAGGCGTCGAGCAGGAGCGTGTGGTGGCGGGTGCAGGCGAAGCTCCAGGCCAGCCGCCAGGACAGCATCCACCGATTTCCGTTGTCGGACAGGCACTTGGGGCAGAACCGTGATCCTCTCAGTCCGCGCCACCAGCGTGGACGGCTGCCTGCTCGCGCGGGCCGGTCGATGATCAGCCCGGTGCCGGAATAGCGGTCCAGGGTCAGGGCGGCCAGGGTGTCGGCCGGGACCCCGGTGGCGATACTCACCGCGGTGAGTTGGTCGGCGTCGAGGTGGCGCACCCAGGGTTTGCGGCTTCTCGCGGTGTTCCACCGCGTGGTCACCCCCGCGAACCGGAAGAGGTCGAAGACGTTGGTGTGCAGGCGTTCGGCCAGTGCTTCCAGCCAGCTGTCCAGTGCTTCGCCGGGCAGCGGTGCCAGCCGGATCGGCAGGGTGCGCGGGCGGTTCATCCGGCGAGGCAGCGGGCCGGGGCGACGCGGGTCGACAGCCGGCGAGCCTGGATCGCGGCGTCCAGTTCGCGGCGAGCCGTTTCCGCGGCGGCATCGTTCTTCACGCCGTCCAGCAGATCTTGGCTCAGGTGCTCGCAGCCGGTGCGGACGGCGCGCTGGCAGCCGCGGTTGATCAGAGTCATCAGCGAGCCGATGTGCCCGGTGCTGCGGGCGAACAGGTAGTCGGACAGCTCATCGGCCAGCATCCCGGGGTGTTTCTCGGACAGCGCCAGGCGTTGTTCGATGGCCAGCAGCATCTGCCGCCACTCCCGCCGCCCTGCGTCGGTGTCGACGGTGAACGGCCGCATGTCCAACGCGGTAGTGCGGCGTCCGGTCTGGGCGAGAACGGCGTTGGTGTAGGAGTCGCCTTCGGAGAACAGGCCGCGTTCGGCCAGACCGACGCCGATGAGCACCAGCGTGACCGGGAACTCGTTGGCGATGTATTTGAACTGGTTGCTCACCTCGATGCCGGATGTCGCCCGCCAGCGCAGGAAGTGCAGATCATCCACGATCAAGACGCGGACCGCGCAAGAAAGCATGCAATCCAGAGCCCGGTGCGCGAACTGTGCGGTCGTGCCCCGCTGATGGCCGGGATGACCGAAGTACTCCAGCATCGCCCGGTTGAAGTCCTTCATGCCGGTGTTGCCGGTCAACCCGACCCGGCAGACCGGCCAGCGTTCGTGTCCGTCCGCGGTGAACGCGCCGTTCTCGGCGATCTCGCGGAGGTGGAACTGTTTGGCGAACGCCAGCACCGAGGTGGTCTTGCCCAGCCCGGGGAACGCGTCGATCGCGATCGCGCCCTTGGCCTTGTCCCCGTCCTGGACGTTGCTGTCCACGATGTCCCACAAGTCCTCGTGCAGCCCGGCCAGCTGCGGGGTCTTGATCGGACCGAGGTTGGCGTGCCAGACCCGCCGCCGCTGGTTGTAGTCAGCGAGCGCGTCGTCCCCGAGGCGCCGCAGGTCCTTTGTGGTCAGTGGTTCGGGCTGGCTGCGTGCGGGGGCGTCGACGAAGCTGCGCCAGCCTTCCTTGCGCGCCAAGGTGAGGTTATCCAGGCCCGCGGGGCGATCCGCTGCTCGTTCTGCGCCTGGTGAAGGTTGCTCGCGACGTGTGTCGGTCACACGTCCTCCAGAGCATCGGCGTAGAAGTCGTCCTCGGCGTCGACGGCCTCCAGGTCGTCGATGTCGTCGTCGCCCATCTCCGCCACCGGCTCGTCGGCCGGGACTTCGCCAGAGGCTGCGGTGGCCGCCAGGACTCGGGCCACTGACGGCAAGACCGACACCGCCTGCTCCCGTGGTTGCTCGGGCAGCCCGATTGCGGCCTGTTCGCGGGACAGCCGCAGCGCCATCCGCCGTTCTGGCAGCGTCTGGCCCAATCCGATGTTCCAGCGCTGGAACAGGTCGGCGACCGCGATCTTGTCGTCGGGGTAGGTGTATTTCGCGGCGGCCAGCTTGCGCGCGAACTGCAAGGCGTCCTCGCTCAGCGGCATCGTCAGCGACGGAGCGTGCTCCCATGCCAGCGTGTGCCATCTGCGGGAGGCCGGGTCACGGAAGTAGACGCGGGTGATGTCGTCGGGATCGACCTGCAACGGCCAGCGGCCGTTGGCCTTCCCGGTGTAGGGGCTGGTCTCGTTCTCCTTGCCCGTGAGGATCGGGCCGTTGTAGCGGCGGCCGTCGATCTCCACCCCGTAGTGCTGAATCGTGCGCCACTCGGTCTTGAGGAACTCATAGCCCAGGTCCGGATCGCGCGGAACCTCGATATAGCCGGCCCGCGCGACACCATGCTCGAACATCATCGCCGGCGACATCCGCAGTTTCGGCAGGTGCGGATCAACCAGGCCGCTGTGTGGCTTGTGGTGGTAGACCGTCGCGACCCATTCGCGGATGATCGCTTCGAGTTCGTCGAGGAAGAAGAACGCGTCCGCCTCGGGATTCAGACCCCGAGAATGGACGTCCGGGCCCTTGTAGCCAGGCAGCGCCTGCAACAGATCTTCCCGCAGGGTACGGAAAAATCGCTCCACCGGCCCCTTGTCCCGGCCCGTCCGCAACCTGGCTGGCTGTATCGAGATCCCCATCCGACGACACACGCTGGTCAGATGCTCCGACACGTAGATCTTGCCGTGATCAACCACGATCGTCTCCGGCACCACCGCCGGCGACGCCGCACCCGGCCGCTCGACCGCATCGGCATCCAGCAGCACCGACCGAGGAATCCCGTGCTCGGGCCAGACCGCATGCGCGGGCCAATCCCGCCCAGCCGGCCGCGGCCGGAACGCCTGGTAGAGAACCGAAGCCGCGTCCACCGACTTCGTCGACACCGGCGTGAGCCGTAATCCGACGACACACCGGTCATACCAATCCATCGCGACCGTGAGCTCGGAGTTGATCCACCGCAACGTGACCGGGTCCAGCGCGAACACGTCCAGCCGGGTGGTGTCCATCAGCACGTACTCGCCCGGCCGCGTCGGCCGCAACTTCCCGTAAACCTCATCCGGCCGGTCGGCGATATCCCGATTCCGCTTGGCGCTCAACCGAAACGTCGGATGCCGTCGCTCCAACTCCTCCAACACCCGAAACGCCGTCGCCCGGCTCGGCACCTTCACCACGCCCGACCCGAACCGCACGGCCACCCGCGCGTCGGTCCGATCGATCACCATCGTCCGCGACGGCTTCGACTCCCCGGTGTGCTCGACCATCACCGCCAACGCCGTCTCCACCCACCGCTCGTCGGTGTGCCCCAGCGGCCCACCCGCTGCGCGGCCCTTCTTCGGAGCCAGTCCCGCTTCACCATGGCGGCGGTAATCAGCGACCCAGCGTTTGACAGTCCGCAACCCAATCCCCAGCTCAGCAGCCTTCGACTCGTATCTGCTCGTCGCCGACAGGCCAGGTGCGTATTCGGGACGGGGCTCACCAGCGGCCGCCAGTTCCGCAGTTCCAGAGCGGTAACCAGTCAAGACCTCACGCACATGAGCGGCCCGTTCCAACACCTGCTGCCGTTCGGAATCGGTCAGCTCGGCCAGCAGCACGCTCGCCAACTCCAGCGGGTCATCAGCGCAGGGACCAGGAGAGGTCGGGATGATCTGGGCCCGCTCCGAAACCAGCAACTCCCGCACCGACACCCGCACGATCCGCTGGTCCGTGGCGTACTTGAGCACGACCTCGTTGCCGGCCATGGTGGCCAGCAACTCCACCACCTCGACAACCTCACCGTCGTAACAGACGCGCGTGCCGACGCCAACACGCACCGCCGCGCTGCTCATGCAGCAACCCTCCTCAGCACATGGGCGCCGCTGAGCGGGCGGGTCAAATCGACCTGGAAGTGCTGTTGCCACAACAGATGCAGGACCGCAGACCTCACCATCGCGGCCGGTTGATCCGGGAAAGACCGGCAGGCCGCCGCCAGTGTGGCACCGTCAAGATCCGCAGAGCGGAGCTCAGCAACAAGCTCATGATCGAACAGCCAGTCCCGGCGGTACCCGGCCAGGAACCGCACGTTCTCCAACTCAGCACGGGGCGGTTCGCTCCACACCTCGTACCGCCAGCCGCGTGACTCCACCACCCGCCGCGTCCAGGCGAAAGTGAACGCATTCTCCGGCTTGACCACCCGATGCCGCGGCTTGACGTCCACCACCAACGGCCCGGCGCTGGTGAACAGCAGATAGTCCGGAATGTGCCGGCGCAACACCCCACCAACCGCAGCGCGCAGCAGGAACGGCTGTGCCACAATATGATCTACGGACCTGTCGAAATCCGCGAACAGTAAACGCGCTAACTCCAGCCGAGATTCGTAGATCACCAGATCCCGCTCGGTGGACGACCAGAAGGCACCCGGGTAATGCTTCTGCCCCTTGTGCCAGCGGAAAGTCCGCCACGGCAGTGCGGAGATCAAAACGCCGACGTCCACCTCCGTCCACGGGCACACGAGCTCCGCCTCCGGCGCGAATCTCCGGACATGGATCGACACCGAGCAAGGCTCGGCTGCAACCATCATGGGCTCGTCCTCCCGCTGCTGGTCGGTGAGCGGCAGAGCGGCCAGGGATACACCACACGCGCCAGCGACGTCGCGAGACAGGGCGGCCAGTCGGCGACACCACCCAGACGGCCCAAAAGATCAAAACAACGATGACGGCCAGCGGCAAGTCTCATACCGATGGCACAAGTGTCATCCAGGTGCCAAGATCATTGAGAATGTGCCATCAGCGGTGAGACCCTACA
>NZ_FNET01000014.1 GCF_900100275.1 Lentzea albidocapillata subsp. violacea | reverse complement strand
ACACCAGATCATGCGATCCAGTGTCGTATCCGGTATTAGACCTCGTTTCCAAGGCTTATCCCAGAGTACAGGGCAGGTTACCCACGTGTTACTCACCCGTTCGCCGCTCGTGTACCCCGAAGGGCCTTACCGCTCGACTTGCATGTGTTAAGCACGCCGCCAGCGTTCGTCCTGAGCCAGGATCAAACTCTCCAATAAGGATTGTGTGATCGCTCCAGACGGAATATGTCTGGCATCTATCTTCTCAAAGGAATACCTCGACGAGGAGGTATTCATATATTACTGGCTGTGTTTCGGCACGCTGTTGAGTTCTCAAAGAACACGCGCACACCGCAGTCACATCAGCTTTTCGCTGACTTACTTCCGGGGCTTGTGTTGCGAAGCTTATTTGGTCCTGCTCGCCGGTGTCAAATCGGCCTCTAGGAGGCTTTATCTCTCCGGTTTTTGCCAGGCTCGTTCCGGTCTGTATTTCCCGGCCCGCTTCGCTCTGACATGGAGAACATTACACGGGCCTGTTTCGATCTCCAAATCGGGGGGTCCTGGTGACCGCCACACGTGCGATCACCAGGACAAATGCGTTCGTCAGGGTGCGGAGACCCCGACGTCGGCCTTCGTCAGCGGCTTCCGCACCGCCGAGGAGTTGTACTCATCTGCCCCGACATCGGGCTTGCCCGAGCGCGACTGCAGGTCGAAGTCACGCGTCACATAGGAGTAGGTGCCGGCCGAAGTGTCGACCGCCGGGCTACCCGAAGACAGCCGGAACAGTCCGTTGGCGTCCTTCACCAGCTTCGGGTCCACGGACCTGTAACCGGACGACGGCATGTTGCCGCCGGTGCCGCCCCAGATGACGTTGCCCTGGTACTTGACGGTCGAACCGGCGTGCATGGAGACGACCCCACCCGACGAACCTCGAATGACGTTGTTCGCGAGCACGCAGTCCTTCGGCTTGAAAGCACCGCCGTCGCTGTCGACCACCGCACCGGTACCGATCAGCGTGTTGAACGCGACCGTCACGCGGTCCGGCCGGTCGTGCAGCTTCGAGTCGGGGCCACTGTCGGCCTCCTTGCCCGAGCCGAACACGATCGCGCGGTCCTTGGTGGTCTCCACGTAGTTGTTGATGACCTTGTGGTCGTTGCCGTGGAACCGGATGCCGCTGTTGAACAGCAGGTTGCCCTCGACCGTGGTGCGGTGGCCGTGGCGCAGGACGATGTAGCCCTTGCTGTTGCGGATCGTGTTGTAGCGGACGATGTTGTCCGATGACTTGATCGAGATGGCCTCGGCGTCGCCGTTCGCCTTCTCGAACAGGTTGTACTCGACGATCGCGTTCGCCGACTTCGACTGCTTGTGGCTGTAGCCGAGCCGGATCGACTCACCGCCGTTCGCACCGGTGAACTGGTGGTTGTAGAAGTAGTTGTGGTGGATCCACGACCGCTTGGCGATCTGGCTGCCGGGGCCGGTGATCTGCAGGTAGACACCCGCGTTGGTCCGGTTCTGGAACGTGTTGTGGTCGATTTGGACGTCGTCGGCACTCACGCTGAGCGAAGCACCGTTCTTGTTCCCCGAGTACGTGTTGCGGGTGATGCGCGTGGCCCGCGCTGCCGCGGGGACCGAGAGCGTGCTGGTTCCGTTGAAAACGAAGCCTTCGATCGTCACGTCTCGAACGGCCCCGAGTTCGAAGCCGCCGCGGGTGAACACCGTGCCGCCGACGGTCTGCGCGGCGACGGTGATGCCCGACTTGGTGATCTTGACTGGTTGGTCGGCGGTGTACCGGCCCTGGGCCAGCACGATGCGCTGACCGGCTCGCGCGGTGTCGAGGGCGGCCTGCAGAGAGGACACGCTCGAGACGCTCACGACAGCCGCGTGGGCCGGCACGGGGACGAAGGACGACAGCAGGGCGGCCGCGCCGACTGCGGCCAGTGATCGGATCATTCGCCAACTCCGGTGTTGGGTCATCGGCGGCGGTGGACCCAAGCTAGCGCAGGATTCCGGCAGGTGGGGTAGTCCGGTACAAACCGAGGGCCGTATCCAGCGACGGCACTCGCTCAAGTTGTCCGATGTCTGCGAGAGGGAACCACTGGGCGAGGTCGGTCGTGCCGTCCACCTCGTTGCGCAGCTCGCCGCCGACGATCCGCACCTCGTACATGATGCGAAGCGCGTGGTAGTCGCGGTCGGGGTCCTCCCGGAACTCGGAGTCGATGCCGAGCAGGCGGACCACCTCGGCGAGGTAGCCGGTCTCCTCCTCGATCTCCCGGATGACCCCGTCGTACGGGTGCTCGCCGTGGTCGATGCCGCCTCCCGGCAGGATCCAACGTTTGCCCTTTGGGCCAAGCCAGCGCGCCAGGAGGATCTCGTCGCGCTCGTTGATGCACACCCCGTACGCCGCCACGCGCTGCTTCTTCGCCCTCATGCGATCAAGCCTAACTGGCGATCACCTCGGAAAAGTGATATCACTTAGATACTACTTCGATAGGGGGTCTGAATGAGCGCGGTTGTGGACACGACAGTGCAGATGCCGGCGCCCGTGGTGCGGGAGAAGCACGCACGGGACCTGCCCGGTCTGCCCATGTTCTTCGGAGGGGTGGTGTTGGTCGCGGTGGCTGCATGGACGTTCGTCGAGGGACTCAGGGCCGCCGCCAACGACGAGCCGTCAGCGGGACTCCTGCTCGTGGGGATCCTGCTGTTCCTGGCGGGGGCGCTGGTGTTCCGGGGCCTCTTCACGGTGGCGCCGGGTGAGGCGCGGGTGCAGCAGTTCTTCGGCCGATACGTGGGCACGGTGCGCACGGACGGTCTGCGGTGGGTGAACCCGTTCAACACGCGGGAAAAGATCTCGACCCGGATCCGGAACCACGAGACGTCGGCGCTCAAGGTCAACGACGCGGACGGCAACCCGATCGAGATCGCCGCCGTGGTCGTGTGGCAGGTCGAGGACACTGCGCGCGCACGGTTCGAGGTCGACGACTTCGTGCGGTTCGTCGGCATCCAGACCGAGACCGCGGTGCGGCACATCGCGAACAGCTACCCGTACGACAACCACGAGGAAGCCGGGCTCTCGTTGCGGGAGAACGCGGACGAGATCACCGAGACCCTCTCCATCGAGATCGCCGCGCGGGTGCAGTCCGCGGGCGTGAAGGTGATCGAGTCGCGGCTCACACATCTCGCGTACGCGCCGGAGATCGCCCACGCGATGCTGCAGCGGCAGCAGGCCAGCGCGGTCGTGGCGGCACGGACACGGATCGTCGAGGGCGCCGTCGGCATGGTGGAGCTTGCGCTGCAGCGGCTCTCCGAGCAGAACGTGGTCGAGCTCGACGAGGAACGCAAGGCGGCGATGGTGTCGAACCTGCTCGTCGTCCTGTGCGGTGACCGATCCACCCAGCCCGTGGTGAACGCAGGGTCCCTCTACACCTGATGGCCGAGCGCAAAAGCGTTCTGCTCAGGCTTGATCCGGCCGTGCACGACGCGTTGAGCAGGTGGGCGAACGACGAGCTGCGCAGCACCAACGCGCAGATCGAGTTCCTGCTGCGGCGTGCGCTGTCGGAGGCCGGCCGCTTGCCCAATGAGGCAAAGAAAATGCCGCGTCGGGGCAGGCCACCGAAGAATCCTGAGGAAAACACGGAGGCCGGGCCAGAGGGTTAGTGCGTACGGTGGAATCGATGACGGATCTCCACACATCTGACGCACGATCGCTCGCGTCGGCTCTGCAGGGGTTGTTGGAGGAGGCCAGGAAACTGGTCTCCGACGGCGCGGAGTCGACGCTGGTCCGGAAGGTCTCCGGGCACATAGGCATTCCGATGGCACAGGTTCCCACGGTGACGGCCAAGTTCATGGCCTGGGAACACGTCAACGTCCACCGCGGGATCGAGACGTACCTGGCCGAGCACTCCCCAGGGGCGGAGTGGTTCGGCATAGCGGGAAGGCGCGCGTTCCAGTACCTCGTGGACATGTTGAGCGGAGCGGTCCACGACGGCAGCTTCGGGCTCGGTCCCGTCGACTACGCGACGGTGGCCACCGGCCCCGACACCGCGGTCGAGGCAGTGCAGCTCGGCCTGGTCCTCTCCCGGTCACCGGACGGCGATCCGGTGGTGATCGCGCTGCAGGGTCCGGGCGAGGACTGCGATTCCCAGTGTTCGCTGCAGGTGCTCGCCGGGTCGAGAGAGATAGCGACGGCCACGCGTGAGGCGGTCGAAGGACACATCGCCCGCCACAACCTGTTCCAGGGCAAGGTGATGGCGTTCGGACTGAGCGAGCACCGGCGCAACCAGCTGCTCACGTTCCTGCCGAGACCGTCGTTGCGACCTGAGGACGTCGTTCTGCCAGACGGTGTGCTCGACACCATCGAACGCCACGTCGTACGCACGGCCGAACAAAGCGCACGGCTGAGAGCCCACGGGCAACACCTGAAACGCGGGCTGCTGCTCCACGGCCCGCCAGGCACCGGCAAGACACACACGATCCGGTACCTGATGGGACGGCTGGAGTCCTCGACGGTGATCGTGCTGAGCGGCGTCGCGATGTTCAAACTCCTGAAAGTGGCGACGTCGATGGCGCGGAAGCTCGCGCCGTCCGTTGTGGTCGTCGAGGACGTCGACCTGATCGCGGAGGACCGGCGGCACACCGAGTTCGGCAACCCGGCACTGTTCGAGCTGCTGAACGAGATGGACGGTGTCGGTTCCGAGGCGGACGTGACGTTCGTGCTCACCACGAACCGCGTGGACGTGATGGAGCAGGCCCTGGCCCAGCGCCCCGGCCGGATCGACCTCGCGACGCAGGTGCCGTTGCCCGACGCGCACGCCCGCGAACGGCTGTTGCGGCTCTACGCGTCCCGCACGGATCTCGATCTTCCAGACGCCTCCGCGATCGTGGCGGCGAGCGAGGGCGTCACGGCGTCGTTCGTGAAGGAGCTCGTGCGGCGGGCGACGCTGCTCGCGTTGGACGAGCAACCCGGCGTTGAGCGCGTGCGGCTGGGCGAACCCACGATCGCAGCCGCGCTGGCCGAGCTGATGGACGAAAGACAGTCGCTGACGCGCTCCATCCTGGGCGGCTGAACAGGCGTTTCACCAGCGTGAAAACGCCGTCATCGAGTTCTCCCGAGGCGGCGGTGGTTGCCGGGAAGGCCACCTTCACGGTGCGCTGAGCTGGCCTGATATCCTTCGTCGTCGTGAACGCGCGGCTCTCCGCCGTGGAGGAGACCCGGTCCTCGTGACCGGTGCCGACCAAGCGCGCCACGAACCCCGGTTTCGACAAGAAGGGTGATGTCGCATGGCGAACATCAAGTCCCAGCTCAAGCGGATCAAGACCAACGAGAAGGCTCGCCTTCGCAACAAGTCGGTCAAGTCGTCTCTGAAGACGGCCATCCGCAAGTTCCGCGAGGCTGCCGAGGCCGGTGACAAGGCGAAGGCCCTGGAGCTGCTGCAGGACGCGTCCCGCAAGCTCGACAAGGCCGCCACCAAGGGCGTCATCCACGCCAACCAGGCCGCCAACAAGAAGTCGGCGATGGCCCTGCGCGCGAACTCCCTCGAGGGCTGATCTCGCTCGTAGCGCTTCCAGCTGCTGCAAAGGGCTCCACTTCCTCCGGGAGGTGGAGCCCTTTCGCATGTGGTCTCGGGCACGGTTGGCGTAGGAGCCCAGTACCTGATCGGGATCCCGCGCCGGGAGTGATCCGGCGGGTCAGCGGCGGCTGTGGGCGGCCACGATCCGGAGTACGGCGCGTTCCAGCGCGTAGTCGGCGTCGGCCGCCACGCCCTTCACGTCGGCGTTGAGCCCGGCGACCACCTGCATCGCGTCGGCGAGGCCCGACTGGTCCCAGCCGCGGGACTGGGCCTGCGCCTTCTTGATCTTCCACGGCGGCATGCCGAGCGGCCCGGCCAGGCTGAACGGGTCGGCGCGGCCCACCGCGGACACGCGCGCGACCGTGCGCACAGCGTCTGCCAGCGCATCCGCGACCAGCACGTGCGGCACGCCGAGCTGCATGGCCCAGCGCAACGCCTCCATGGCGCCCGCCCGGTCACCGACGACGGCCTTCTCCGCGACGGCGAACCCCGTCACCTCGGCCTTGCCCTGGTGGTAGCGGCGGATCTCCTCGACCGTCACCTTGCCGTCGGTGTCGGCGACGAGCTGCGACGAGGCCGCGGCGAGCTCGCGCAGGTTCGTGCCCACGGCGTCGATGAGCGTGGCGACCGCTTCGGAGTCGATCTTGCCGCCCGCGCGCCGCACCTCGTTGCGCACGAACGCCTCGCGATCACCCTGCTTGGTGACCTTGCCGCACTCCGTGACGGCGGCGCCGGCCTTCTTCAGCTGTCCGGGCAGGTCCTTGGCCGCCTTGCTGCGACCACCGCCCGTGTGCACGACGACGAGCGTGACACCGTCCGCGGGCGCCTTGACGTAGGAGAGCACCATGTCGGCGACCTCCTTGCTGATGTCCTGCCCGTTCTGCAGGACGATCACGCGACCCTCCGCGAACAGCGACGGACTCACCAGTTCGGCCAGCTCGGGAGGCGTGAGATCAGTCACCTGGACGCGGGTCAGGTCGGCGGTCGGATCGACCTCCCGTGCGGCCTCGAGAGCCGCCCGAACAGCACGTTCGACCAGCAACTCCTCCTCGCCGACGACGAGGTGCAGTGACTCCGGTGCGCTCACGCTCCGCATCCTGCCACGTCCCGGATCGTGGACGTTTGCGGACGTTTGTGGATGCGCGACGGGCTGTTGCCGTAGGTTGGTGGCCACAACTGAACACCGCTCATCCAGAGGGGCAGAGGGAACGGCCCGAAGAAGCCCCGGCAACCGGCGTCAGCGCTATGTGCACATCTGTGCGCACAGCTCGCGCAGACGATCACGGTGCCAATTCCGACCCGTTCGATTTCGCGGGAAAGATGAGGAGATACCTCGCGATGACTGCTGTCACTGTGCCCACGAGCACGAAGTTCGACCTCGGCCCTGCCCGGGCACTGCTGTGCCGGGAGTGTGGCAACGAAACCCCTCTCGCACCTGAGTACGCCTGTCTCGAGTGTTTCGGGCCGCTGGAAGTGGCCTACGACTTCGGCAAGATCCGGCGCGAGGACATCGAGGCCGGCCCCAGGTCGATCTGGCGCTACCGCGGCCTCCTCCCTGTTCCGTCCACTGTGGAACAGCACCCGAACACCGATCCCGGCGGCACACGCCTGGTCGAGGCGCACAACCTCGCCAAGGCCCTGGGCGTCCGCAAGATCTGGGTGAAGGACGACACCGGCAACCCCACGCACTCGTTCAAGGACCGCGTCGTCGGCGTTGCGCTGGCCGCCGCCCGCGAACTCGGCTTCAAGGTGCTGGCCTGCCCATCCACCGGCAACCTGGCGAACGCCGTCGCCGCGGCCGCCGCCCGCGCGGGCTGGAAGTCCGTCGTTCTCGTTCCCTCCAATCTCGAGCGCGCCAAGATCCTCATGAGCGCCGTCTACGAAGGCGCCCTGATCGCCGTCGACGGCAACTACGACGACGTGAACCGCCTCGCCCAGGAACTCGCCGCGGAGAACGAGGACTGGGCGTTCGTGAACGTCAACGTCCGCCCGTACTACGCGGAAGGCTCGAAGACGCTCGGCTACGAGGTCGCCGAGCAGCTCGGCTGGCGCCTGCCCGACCAGATCGTCGTGCCGATCGCGTCCGGCTCGCAGCTCACCAAGGTCGACAAGGCGTTCCGCGAACTCGGCCAGCTCGACCTCGTCGAAGCCTCGCCGTACAAGGTGTTCGGCGCGCAGGCCACCGGCTGCTCCCCGATCTCCGCCGCGTTCAAGGCGGGCCACGACGTCATCCGCCCAGTCCGCCCGGACACCATCGCCCGCTCGCTGGCGATCGGCGCCCCGGCCGACGGCCCGTACGTGCTCGACGCGGTGCGCCGCACCAACGGCGCCATCGACGACGTCACCGACGAAGAGGTCGTCGAGGGCATCAAGCTGCTCGCCCGCACCGAGGGCATCTTCGCCGAGACCGCCGGTGGCGTGACCGTCGCGACGGCGAAGAAGCTGTTCGAGTCGGGCCAGCTCGACCCGGACGCCGAGACCGTGCTGCTGATCACCGGCGACGGTCTCAAGACCCTCGACGCGCTCGGCGACACGATCGGCCCGCGCGCGACGGTCCCGCCGTCGGCCGAGGCCGTCATCAAGGCACTGGGTTAACCACCTCCCTCCACCCTTCCTCCGGCTCGGGGACGCGCTCGCGTCCCCGAGCCGTTTCACGTCCGGACATGAACACGTTGGCTCACAAGGAGATCGCGTCCGTCTTGAGCCAGCCCGTGCGCGGGAAGCGTTGCAGGCCATCCACCACGTGCGGCCCGACCGCCTCCACGGTCGCTCGCCATGCCACGATCCGTTGCGGCCACGGGGCTTCCGCCTTGAGTGCGTTGTAGTGGTAGTCGTGCCAGACGTCCGGCGCGATCCGCAGCGCGTCGTCGAACACGTGCTCCGCGGCGAGGTCGTACGCCTCCTCCGGTGTCGCCGCCTTCGTCGGCGGCAGCGCGTGCGTGGTCGTCGCCTTGTGCGTGACGGCGCGGGTGCCGTCTTCGAGTGTTTCGCAGATGTAGTAACCGAAATCTGGTTTCAGCTCGTCGTGCGGCCACGGCGTGGCCGAGTAGTTCGTCTGCCACAGCGCCCATGCGAGGCCCGGCGTGCCACCGGGAATCGGGTAGCGCGCGTTGAACAACCTGACCCAGACCATCTCTTCTCCTTCGTACGATTCGGTTTCCCGGCAACACCGCCAGGTCGCCGTCCTTGTCCGTGCGCAACACCAACGCACCTGCCGCCCGCAACACGTCGATGACGTGTGGGCTCGGGTGCCCGTACCTGTTGCCCGCGCCGACGCTCACCAGCGCCACCCGAGGCCGCACGGCCTTCAGGAACGCGGGCAGCGAGTACCGCGAACCGTGGTGCGGCACCTTGAGCACCTCGGCGCTCAGGTCCCGCTCCCCCAGCAACGCCGCCTGGCCGGTCAGTTCGACGTCACCGGTGAGCAACACCCGGCCCGCCCTCGTGTGCGCCCTGAGCACGAGCGAGTAGTCGTTCACCGTCGTGTTCTCGGCCCCGGCGATCGGCGGCCGCCTCGGTCCCATCACCTCCAACTCCAGTCCTGGCAAGGCGAACCGCTCGCCTGCCTTCGGCTCCACGACCCGCACGCCGTGAGCGCGCGCCCGTTCGCTGACCTCCCTCCACGCCCACGCGGGCTCCTTGAGCGGCCCGACTGCCACCGCCCCCACCGCACGACCGGTGAACACGGCGTCTAGGCCGCCGACGTGGTCCGCGTGCAGGTGCGTCAGCACCACCAGCGGAATCCTCTTGATTCCCAGCGTTTTCAGACACCGGTCGACCGCGCCGGGATCGGGCCCGGTGTCGACCAGCACCGCCGTGTCGGCGGCGTCGGTCGCGAGGACCAGCGCGTCGCCCTGGCCGACGTCGCAGCTGACGACCTTCCACCCGGCAGGCGGCCAGACCGGCGCCACGACTCTCACCGGCACCAGCACCACGAACCCGCCTACGAGCACCGCGACGACCAACGTCCGCGTCTTCTTGAACCGCACCAACAACACGACCACGGCGGTCACGACCGTCAGCGCGAACGCGCCGGCCCAGCCGTCCGGCCAGCCGACCGCCGCGCCGGGCACAGCCGATGCCTGCCGCCCGACCGTGATCAGCCAACTCACAGCGGGCCCGGCGACGTGGGTGACCACCTCGGCCACCTGGGGCGAGAGCGGCGCGACGGCCGCCGCCAGCACACCCAGCACGGTCGCCGGCGCGACCACCGGCCCGGCGACGAGGTTGGCCACCACCGACACCAGGCTCACCTGTCCGGAGAGCCCGGCCACCACCGGCGCCGTGGCCAGGCTCGCGGCCATCGGCACGACGATCGCCTCAGCCAGCCCGTTCGGCACGCCACGCCGTTTGAGCGCCCGCGCCCACTTCGGCGCGACGAGCACCAACGCCGCCGTCGCCACCACGGACAACGCGAACCCCGGATCACCACCCAGCGCCGGATCGTGCAACACCAGGACGAGCACCGCCGTCGCAAGGCTCGGCACCGCGGACCGTTGCCGGCCCAGCACCAGCGCCAGCAGCGCGACAGCACCCATGACAGCGGCCCTGAGCACGCTCGGCTCCGGTCCGGCCAGGATGACGAACCCGACCAGCGCCGCCAGGGCGGCGAACGCCGCCGGACGTGGACCGAGGCGTCTGGTGAGCAGGTAGACCGCCCCGCAGACGATGGCCAGGTTCGCCCCGCTCACCGCGAGCAGGTGGGCGAGGCCGGCGGTCCGGAACTCCTCCACGATGCGCGGCACCATCTGCTCGGTGTCGCCCACCACGAGGGCCGGCAGGAGCCCGGCTTCCTCGTCGCCGAGGACCTTGCTGGCCTGTCTCAGGCCATCGCGGAGCTCGTCGGCCCAGGTCTGCCAGACCGGTGCCGGCCACGGGTCCTGCGGCGGACCGCGCACCCTCAACAACGCCGACGCCAGGTCGCCGCCCCTAGAGGGCGCAAGAGTGCCTTTGACCGTGACCTTCTGCCCTGGCAACAGATCTCGCCACTTGTCCGCCGGGGCCAGCAGCACCAGCTGGGCGCCGTTCGCCGTCGCTCTGATCACGACGTTCTCCACGCCTGCCTGGGTTCCGCCGAAGCCCGCGGCCCGGATTCCCTTCGGTCTGGTGGTGAGTTCGACGGTGAGGGTGGTGCTGCGGCCTTCGTCGGCGGCCAGATGGAGTGGGTGGGACTCGGCTCGCAGGACGTTGCCGCCCACCCAGGCCGCGGCGACCGGGCCGGAGATCAGGAGCGCTATCGCGCAGGTCCTGTTCCACCAGGCTCTTCGCCACGCCGTGAGGCCGACGGCTCCTGCGGCCAGACCGGTGAGCACTGCGGCCTGCCAGCTCAGGAAGAGACCGGCCACGGCTGTGGCCCAGACTGCCGCGGCTGCCGGGACCAGGCGGAAGTCGTGGGTTACCGGGTGTTTGCGAGGCATCGGGGCCTCCCCTGTCCGGTGGGAGGTCTCGGGTCATGGGTGGGGCTGCCCTGGCGTGGTCGCGGAAGCTTCGGGGGACGGTGCGGGAGGGATTGCGCCTGCACTTGGGGGTGCCTGGCCGTGGGGTGGTGCCAGGCGGTGGGGTGGTGCCAGGCGGTGGGGTGGTGCCAGGCGGTGGGGTGGTGCCAGGCGGTGTCGATGCGCGGGTGACGGGTGCTGCGGACTGACGGCATGGCTGACTCCGATCGGTGACGGAAAGTGGGCTCCGGGCTGAGATCGCGGCTCGGAACGCTGTAGGCGGGTCCGGCTGGATTGGTGGGCTGGCCGGGAGGACAGGTCAGGAGCCCGGCCGCGGTGAGGCGGTGGATTCACCTGGGCGGTCGGGGTGGTGTGGGCTGGGCGGCGGACTGATGTTGGGGTCGCGCGGCTCGTTTTCGTTGGTACGGCGGCAGGTTCAGGGCGGCTGCACGGTTGCGGCGCATATGCGGCACTGCCGTTGCATGACGACGGGCGGAGCAGCAGCGGCTGGCGCAGCAGCGGCTGGCGCAGCAGCGGCTGGCGCAGCAGCGGCTGGCGCAGCAGCGGCTGGCGCAGCAGCGACAGGTGAAGCAGCGGCGGCCGGAGCAGCAGCGGCGGCCGGAGCAGCAGCGACAGTTGAAGCAGCGGCTGGCGCAGCAGCAGCGAGTGGTGAAGCAGCGAGTGGAACAAGCGGAGCCGGGCGCGGTGGTGGAGGTGGCGGGAAGGAAGTGGCCAGCAGGTGGCGGAGCGCGGTGTTCAGCGGGCGGCGCCGGCGGCGGGGCGAGGTTGGGGAGCGGTGCAGGGGGAACGTGACGGCCAGCGGGCGGGCGAGGTGGTTGTGGTCCGCTGGGAAGCGGGATGGGCTGGTTAGCTGGAGGTACTGGGCTCTGGTGCGGTGGTAGAGGGCCAGGGCCTTGGTCGCGAGGGTCATGTGTGGACCAGCTTGGCCAGCTTGGCCAGCTTCGATTCGCCGATGCCCTCCACGTCGCGGAGTTGGTCCACCGACGCGAACGGGCCCTTGCGGGTGCGGTGCTCGACGATGCGTTGAGCCGTCACCGGGCCCACGCCGGGGAGGCCGTCCAGTTCGGTCGCGCTGGCGGAGTTCAGGTTCAGCTTCGGCTGGGACCCACCGGCCTGGGCCGCGCCTGCCTGGAGCGGGGGTGGGATGCCCACCGCTATCTGTTCGCCATCGGTGAGTTTGCGGGCCAGGTTCAGGTTGTACAGGTTCGTGCCCGGCTTCATGCCTCCGGCGAGGCGGACGGCGTCGGCGACTCGGGCGCCTGACGGTGCTGTGATCAGGCCTGGGGTGGCCACCTCGCCGACCACGTCCACGACCAGCTCGGGGGCCGGGACCGTGGTGCTCACCAGGGCCAGGTCCGGGGCCGGCTCGGCGGCGGAGCTCTGCCACCAGCTGCCCAGGCCTATCACCGTGCACGCCACGGCCACGCCGAGAGCGAGCAGGCCGCGGCGCGGGAGGCGCGGCAGGCGGAAGCGGCGGCGGGGCGAGCCGTGTTCGTCCGAGTCCTCTGATCGTGCGTAGACCAGGGTCGGGTCGGCTCTCACCTTGTCGGCCAGGGCGGCCAGGCGTTCGGTCGGGAGGGAGTCCTGGTGGGAGCGGGGGAACATGCGAGCGACGTTACGGAGCGGGATGGGTGGGGAGGTGGGGTGAGCTCCGGGGCTGTGGATTACTCGCGGGTTGTGGACAGGTCGCGATCACTCGCGCATCGGGGACGAGGAATTGTCGGGGGACTGTGGGAGGCTGTCGGGTCCTCCCGGCAGCACCACGACGCCCAGCACGCCTGGGCCCGTGTGCGCGCCGATCACCGCGCCGACCTCCGAGATCACGCATCCCGTGGAGCCGGGCAGCCGTTCGTCCAGGCGGGTCGCCAGTTCGGCGGCGCGTTCGGGAGCGGCCAGGTGGTGCACGGCCAGTCCGACGGGACCATCGCCCGCCGCGGCCGCCGCCAGGTCGACCAGACGGCCCACCGCGCGGCTCATCGTGCGCACCTTCTCCAGCGGGACGATCCGGCCGTCGTCCATGTGCAGCAACGGTTTCACAGCCAGCGCGGTCCCCACCAGCGCCGCCGCCGTACCGATTCGCCCGCCTCGGCGCAGGTAGTCCAGCGTCTCCAGGCAGAAGAACATCCGCGTCTGGTGAGCGGCCGCGGAAGCAGCGTCCTCGACCTCGGCGTGCGAGCACCCGGCGGCCACGGCCGCACATGCGCGCAACACCGAGAACCCGAGCCCCATGCCCGTCGACCGCGAGTCGACAACGCGAATCCGAGTAGGACCGACCTCCTCCGCAGCCAGCCGTGCGGCTTCCCACGTCCCGGACAGCTCACGAGAGAGATGCACGGACACGACCGCATCTGACGACGACAGGGCCTCTCGGTACACGGCGGCCATCTCGCCCGGCGTGGGACGTGACGTGGTCACCCGGCGGTGCTCGGCGAGGGCACTGGCCAGTTCGAAAGGACCGAAGTCGACGCCGTCGAGGCGTCCGGCACCGTCCACCGCGACGTGCAGCGGCACCACGGTGATCGCATGGCGCTTCGCGAACCCCTCGGGCAGGTATGCCGTGGAGTCGGTGACGATGGAGATGCGCACGAGCGACGAGCCTACGGGGCTCACTCCTCCGAGGGACTCAACGCCACGGACGAGATCAATGAGGCCATCGCCTTGCCCACGAGTTCGTGGCCCTCCCAGCCCCAGTGCATCCCGTCCGGGTTTCCGGCACCGGACCGCACGTGCTCCCCGATCACGGCGGGCAGGTCCAGCAACGGCACGTCCGCACCCGCGGCCCAGCCACGCACGGCCGCAACCGCAGCCGCGTGCCCCTGATGGGCGTACGCGTACGTAGCCGCGCGATGCACCGACGGCACGATCCCGACCGCCGGCATCGTGTACTGGAGATTGCGAACGGACTCCAGCATGTCCCGCAGATAACGCGCGGTCAGCGCAGGAGGCAACGACGCCCGCGTGTAAGGCGCCAACCGGGGCTGCACGAACTGATACCGCGCACGCACCCACCGCCGTAGCCAGTCCGGCCGCACATAACGCAGCCCCTCGCGCAGATACGTCGGCAACGGCGAGGGCAGCGTGTCCATGCTGCCCACCGCGAACACCAGCACGTCCGTACGGGGCAGCAACGACCAGATCCGTGGATCCCCGGTCAACGCCCACCAGGCGTCCCGCGCCGTCCACCCGAAGCCGGCCGCCAGCTCAGCCGTTCCACCCAGCGCCTCGGCACAGATGTTGTGCCACAGGCGTGGATGATCAGCGGGCAGCGGCCCGGACGGCCCGAAGAACGACAGCGAGTCCCCGAGGACGAGCAGTCTCAACGCGTGGTGCCCGCGTTGTACGACGTCAGCCGCCAGAGGTCGTTGCGCCGGGTGAACACGGTCCAGTGGCAGTTCGAGATGCCACCGAGCTGCGACCAGTTCTCCACCGGCAGGCCGAGCAGCCGGCCGGTCAGGGCGCTGATCAGGCCACCGTGCGCGCACAGCAGCACGGTGCCGGAGAACTCCGCGTCCACCTCGTGCACGACCTTGATGGCCCGCTCGGCCACCTCGACGCGCGACTCGCCGTCCGGCGGCACGAAGGTCGGATCGGTGCGCCACACCGTGACCGCGCCTGGCCACTCCCGCTCCACCTCGGCCACGTTCAGGCCCTGCCACTTGCCCAGGTGGGTCTCGCGCAGCCGTTCGTCGATCCGTAACGGAATGTCCGTCGACGAGGTGAACACCCCGGCGGTGTTGCGCGCGCGTTGGAGGTCGGACGCCACGACGATCTCCGGTTCGAACCCGGCGAGCACCGGCACGGCGAACCTGGCCTGGTTCAAGCCGGTCTCGGTGAGCGCCGAGTCCAGATGACCCTGCAGACGACCGGTCGCGTTGTAGTCGGTCTCACCGTGCCGCCACAGCACGAGCCGGCTCAGGGCCATCAGCTACCTCATTCAGCCTTGGAGTCGGCAGGGGCGTCCGCTTCGAACTCGATCCGCGGGCAGTCCTTCCACAGCCGCTCCAGGCCGTAGAAGCTGCGCTCCTCCGTGTGCTGAACGTGCACCACGACGTCCACGAAGTCCAGCAGCACCCACCGGCCCTCGCGGGCCCCTTCGCGGCGCACCGGCTTCGTGCCGGCCTCCCGCAGCTTCTCCTCGATGTTGTCGACGATCGCGCCGACCTGCCGCTCGTTGTGAGCGGACGCGATCACGAACACGTCGGTGATCACGAGCTGGTCGGAGACGTCGAGCACCGTCACGTCGTGCGCCTTCTTGTCGGCCGCTGCGTTCGCCGCGACCAGCGCCAGCCGTCGTGCCTCGTCGGTGGCTGCCACGTCACTCCTCTGACTTCCGGCGAGCGTCGATACGCCCACACGAGTTACTGAGGGTACCGGCGCGCGCCAACGGGTACTCCACACCCACGCATGACGAAGGCCACCTCAGCGCCCTGAGGTGGCCTTCCCCGGTGCCGAGGCCTTAGAGCGGGCGGACCTGCTGGGCCTGCGGCCCCTTCTGGCCCTGTCCGACCTCGAACTCGACCTTCTGGTTCTCTTCGAGCGAACGGAAACCCTTGGACTGGATCTCCGAGTAGTGCACGAAGACGTCGGCCGAGCCGTCGTCGGGCGCGATGAAGCCGAAGCCCTTTTCGGCGTTGAACCACTTCACGGTGCCTGTAGCCAAAGTCTTGCCTTCCACGAACCAGCAACAACCCGCTGATTGTTGCTCCCCGAGCGCTCCAATGCACGCAAAATCCACTCGAACGTGGTTACGACTCGGAGTACAGGCCTGTTTTAGCGATGTATTGGACGACACCGTCGGGGACCAGGTACCAAACGGGCTGCCCGGATGCGGTACGCGCGCGGCATCCGGTCGAAGAGATCGCCATGGCCGGTACCTCGACGAGCGACACCGAGCCGGGCGGCAGGTGGCGGTCGTTCAGCGTGTAGCCCGGACGGGTGACGCCGATGAAGTGGGCGAGCTCGAACGCGTCCGCCGCGCGCTTCCACGACAGGATCTGTTCCAGCGCGTCCGCACCCGTGATGAAGAACAGGTCGGCGTCCGGGTACTGCTTCTTGAGATCCATGAGCGTGTCCACGGTGTACGTGGGGCCCTCACGGTCGATGTCCACCCTGCTGACCGAGAACCGGGGGTTGGAGGCCGTGGCGATGACCGTCATCAGATAACGGTCCTCGGCTGCGGAGACCTCCCGCGACGCCTTCTGCCAGGGCTGACCCGTCGGCACGAAGATCACGCGGTCCAGGTCGAACCTGGCCTGCACCTCGCTGGCGGCCACGAGGTGGCCATGGTGGATGGGATCGAACGTGCCACCCATGACGCCGATGCGCATCAAAGCAGCGTAGACCGGCGCCGGGCCGCTCCCATGACCCAACGCCGGTCGTGCTGATCACACCGCACGGCTCAGGGGGAGGACGAGCCGTGCGGGGCGCGGCCCACCCCGAAGCAGAGCCGCGCGCATAGGAGGAACGTGCCGGCCGCTCCCCCATTACGCGACTGGCCCAAGATTTTTCTCACCAGGCCACGACAAGCCTCAGCGGGCCCCTGACCAGCGAACCCCTGCGGAACTCGACGGGCTCGGCGAGCCGCAGACCGGGCAGGCGGCGCAGCAACGTGCCCAGCGCGACCTGCAGTTCCATCCGTGCGAGCTGCGAGCCGAGGCAGAAGTGGATGCCATGGCCGAACTGCATGTGCTGACCGACCTCGCGCTCCAGGTCCAGCTCGCCGCCGTTGGCGTACATCGCCTCGTCGCGGTTCGCCGACGACGCGACCACCAGCACGGTGTCGCCTTCCTTCACCAGCGCGTTGCCGACCTGGACGTCCTCGGTCGCGATGCGGGGGAAACCGGCGCCACTGCCCAGCGGGATGAACCGCAGCAGCTCCTCGATGGCGTTCGGGAGCTTGTCGGGGGCCTCACGCAGGCTCTTCATGGCGTCCGGGTGCTCGAACAGCGTCACGACGCTGTTGGCGAGCATGTTCGCCGTCGTCTCGTGGCCCGCGACCAGCAACGTGATGCCGAACCGGACGAGTTCGTCCTCGCTCAGCCGGTCCTCGTTGTCCCGTGCGGCGACGAGCGCGCTGATCAGATCGTCCGTGGGGTGCGCACGGCGTTTCGCGACGAGTTCAGTGAAGTAGGCGTACAGCTTCATGACGCCGTCCGTCGCCTCTTCAGGCGTGTGGCCACCGACCGTGGACAGCGCCTGGTTCGACCACCTGCGGAAGTCCTCGCGGTCCTCGAACGGCACGCCGAGCAGCTCGCAGATGATCGTGATCGGGAACGGCATGCTGAAGCCCTCGACCAGGTCACCGGGGTTGTCCAGGCGGTCGAGCAGTTCGTCGGTGATCTGCTGGGCGCGCGGCCGCAGTTCCTCGATCCGGCGCACCGTGAACGCCTTGGACACCAGCCTGCGCATGCGCGAGTGGTCCGCGCCGTCGTGCGTGAGGATCGACCCGCCCGGCGCGATGAGGGGCTGCATCCGAGGCACGTCCTGGCCGACCGTCCGCGCACGGCTGAACCGCGGGTCGCCCAGGACGAACTTCGTCTCTTCGTAGGACGTGACGAGCCAACCCTCGCCGCCGTACGGGTACGTCACGCGCGAGACGGGTTCTTCGCGCCGTAGCCGTTCATAGGTCGGATCGAGGGTCAGGCCGTCAGTTTCGGAGAACGGATAGGTGGGAGCCATGTCTCCGAACGTAGAGCTACGCCTTCGGGCGTGTGTGTCCTTCGCCCCACACGACCCATTTAGAGGACGTCAGCTCAGTCAGGCCCATCGGACCGCGTGCGTGCAGCTTCTGCGTGGAGATGCCGATCTCCGCGCCCATGCCGAACTCCGCGCCGTCGGTGAAGGCCGTGGAGGCGTTGACGAACACCGCCGCCGCGTCCACACGGGCCGTGAACCGGCGTGCTGACGCGACGTCGTTCGTGACGATCGCCTCGCTGTGGCCGGAGCCGTACGTGGCGATGTGCTTCACCGCGTCGTCCAGCGAGTCGACGACCTTCGCCGCGATGTCGAGGCTCAGGTACTCGGTGCCCCAGTCTTCGTCGTTGGCGGCGACCACGTCGGACTGCCGGGCGAACTGCTCGTCGCCGTGGATGGTCACGTTCTCCTGCTGCAGCGCCTTGGTGATGCGCGGGACGAACTCCGCCGCGACGTCCTTGTGCACCAGAAGGGACTCCGCCGCGTTGCACACGCTCGTGCGCCGCGTCTTGGCGTTGAGGACGATCGCCTCGGCCATGTCGAGGTCGGCGTTCGCGTCCACGTACACGTGGCAGTTGCCGACGCCGGTCTCGATCGTGGGAACCGTCGCCTGCTCCACCACGGCGTTGATCAGACCCGAGCCACCGCGGGGGATCACCAGGTCCACCAGGCCACGCGCGGTGATGAGATGGGTGACGGACGCGCGGTCGTGGCACGGCAGGAGCTGCGCGCAGTCGGCCGGCAGATTCACGCTTTCGAGTGCGTCGCGCAGGACGGCGACGAGGGTGGTGTTGGAGTGCTCGGCAGTCGAGGAACCCCGCAGCAGCGCGGCGTTGCCCGACTTCAGGGCAAGCCCGGCGGCGTCGACCGTGACGTTCGGACGGCCCTCGTAGACCATGCCGACGACGCCCATCGGGACGCGGACCTGCTTGAGCTCCAGCCCGTTCGGGAGGATACCGCCGGTGATCACCTGACCGACCGGGTCCGGAAGTCCCGCAACGGTTTCCAGGCCGGTGGCGACGCTGTCGATGCGCGCTTCGGTGAGGGTGAGACGGTCCAGGATGTTGTCCGGGAGACCCGCTGCCCTGCCGGCTTCGAGGTCCTTCTGGTTGGCCTCGATGATCTCTGGCGTGCGCTTGCGGAGCGCGGCGGCCATCTCGAGCAGCGCGGTGTCCTTGCGCTCACGGGTGGCGAGGACGAGTTCGTCGGCGGCGACACGGGCGCGGCGAGCTGCCGCGTGCACCTGATCGCGCAGGTCATCAGTCACGCAACACAGCTTACGACCTGGTCCGGGACGCACTGGAGCGAGTTTCCGACGCCCGCGAGTTCGCGTCGGTCGTCCGGCCACCGATTCAGGTCAACCGCCGAAGGCGATTCGGCCCGAATCGGTGGCCGGACGACCGGCTTCCCGGCGAACTCGCCGCCGTCTGCGGAGCAGCGGCAAACAGACACTGTCAGACCCGCCTGGCAAGCTTGCGCCTCATGGACGACATCGCGTTGCGTGGACTGGCGGAGGAACGGCTCCGGGCACTGGCGGGCCCTGGGGCGGAGCTGCGCGAGGACCAGTGGACCGCGATCCACACTCTCGTGGCCCAGCGCCGCAGAGCGCTCGTCGTCCAGCGCACGGGCTGGGGCAAGTCGGCCGTGTACTTCATCGCGACGGCGTTGCTGCGTCAGCTCGGTGAGGGCCCCACGGTGATCGTGTCGCCGTTGCTCGCGTTGATGCGCAACCAGATCGACGCGGCGGCGCGGGCCGGTGTGCACGCGGTGACGATCAACTCGGCAAACCCCGGCGAGTGGGACGCGGTGCAGGAGCAGGTCGCGGCCGGCGAGGTCGACGTGCTCCTGGTGAGTCCGGAACGGCTGAACAACCCTGACTTCCGTGATGCGGTGCTGCCGTCGCTGACGGCGTCGGCGGGCATGCTCGTCGTCGACGAGGCCCACTGCATCTCGGACTGGGGCCACGACTTCCGGCCGGACTACCGCAGGCTGCGGACGTTGCTGACGGAGCTGCCGCCGGGCGTGCCGGTGCTGGCGACGACGGCGACGGCCAACAACAGGGTGGTCCACGACGTCACCGAGCAGCTGGGGCTCGGCGCGGACGAGGGCACGCTGGTGCTGCGCGGGCCACTGGACCGGGACAGTCTGCGGCTGTCGGTCGCGTTGCTGCCGACCGCGGAGTCGCGCCTCGGGTGGCTCGCCGAGCAGCTCGACCGCATGCCGGGTTCCGGGATCATCTACACGCTCACGGTCGCGGCGGCGGACGACATCGCGGCGTTCCTCGCCTCGCGCGGGTTCGCGGTGGCCGCGTACTCGGGCAAGACCGAACCCTCCGAGCGTGAGCGCGCCGAGGAAGACCTGCTGAACAACAAAGTCAAGGCGCTCGTCGCCACCTCCGCCCTCGGCATGGGTTTCGACAAGCCGGACCTGGGGTTCGTCGTGCACGTGGGCGCCCCGTCCTCCCCGATCGCGTACTACCAGCAGATCGGCCGTGCGGGCCGCGGCGTCGAACGGGCCGAGGTGGTCCTGCTGCCGGGCCACGAGGACAAGGACATCTGGGCGTACTTCACGTCGCTGGCGTTCCCGCCGGAGGTGGTCGTGCGGCAGGTGCTGGCCGCACTCGACGGCGCGGGCAAACCGCTTTCGACGGCGGCGCTGGAACCGAGGGTGGAGCTGTCCCGCGGCAGGCTCGAGGTCGTGCTGAAGGTGCTGGACGTCGACGGCGCGGTCCGGCGGGTGCGCGGCGGCTGGGAGTCGACGGGCCGGCCGTGGGAGTACGACGGCGAGCGGTACGCGCGCATCGCCCAGGCGCGCAAGGCCGAGCAGCAGGTGATGATCGAGTACCTGCGCACCGGCGAGTGCCGGATGAAGTTCCTGCAGGACCAACTCGACGACCCGACCTCGCACGAGTGCGGCCGCTGCGACAACTGCACCGGCGAGCGGTTGTCGGTCGAGGTGTCCGAGGTGGCGGCGGAAGCGGCTCGCGAACGGCTGCTGCGTCCCGGCCTGGACGTGGCGCCGCGCAAGATGTGGCCGACGGGCATGGCCGCGATCGGCGTCCCGCTGTCCGGCAAGATCCCCGCGACCGAGGTGGCGGCCACGGGCAGGGCGCTCGGCAGGCTCACCGACATCGGCTGGGGCAACCGGCTGCGCGACCTGCTCGCGGACGGAGCCGACCGCGAGATCCCGGACGACGTGTTCGCGGCGTGCGTGAAGGTGCTGACGGCGTGGGGCTGGGACGAACGGCCGGTAGGCGTGGTGACGGTCGGTTCGCGCCGGCGCCCGGAGCTCGTCGGCAGCTTCGGGCACAAGATCGCGTCGATCGGGCGGCTGCCGTTCCTGGGCACCGTGTGGCTCGGTGAGTCGACGCACCGGGCCAACAGCGCCCAGCGGCTGGCCGGGCTCGTGCGGGCAGGCGAGGTGCCCGACATTTCAAATGTCGATGGCCCCGTCCTGCTCGTCGATGATCACATCGACACGGGCTGGACCATGACCGTGGCCGCCAGAACGCTGCGTCAAGCAGGGGCTTCGGCAGTACTCCCATTCGCGTTGGCCACCACGAACTAGACACGCTGGGTGTGTCTTTATCGATATGGGCATTTCGCTGAACAGTTATCCACCCAATCTAATGGGTGACAATCCGGAGATACAAGCAGAACGATCTTTGCCGTTTGCTACGGTGCTCGACGACACATTCGTGCCCTGAGCCTGTTTCACCCTGTGGGATCGACCACGTTCCGGTCCTTCACAGTTGACATGGGACGACAGCGGCACTCGCCGTCGTCCCGCCCGATTTCCCATGGATGTACGGCCTTTTGGCGTACGTGAAGGCGACACCGGTCGCTTCGAACGTAACGTCTGGAAGGCGTTCCCGATATGGCGCTTTGGATCCCGACACGAACTGCTGCACACTCAAGGAACGGTGCGCACGACGGGGGAGCTCACCATGCCATCGCATAGGGAATTGTGGAGCCAACTCAATACGGACGAAGAACTCGCGCACGATCTTGTCGCGTACCGGCCCGCTCTGGGCGAACGACTGGTGGCACTGCGCGAGGCGGGTGGCTATTCCCTTAAACAGGCAGCGAAGCTGGCTGGTGTTCGCCCGGAGACGTTGAAGTTCTACGAAGAGGCCGTGCACCGGCCGTCAATGCCGAGGTTGATTCGGCTGATGACGCTGTACGACGCGGATCCGATGGAGTTCCTGGCCGAGATCGCCAGCACCGTGCGTCCCCAGTCGAAGTCCGAACCGGTGTTCCAACGGCAGGTCGAAGCACTGCTCTACTTCTGCGGTGTGACACCGGAGCAGATGGCTGACGGCAAGCACCAGGTGCACAAGACCGGCCGAACCCCGGCACCGATCACCGCACCGCTCGGCGAGGTGCTGAAAGGCCGCAGGGACGACCATCCCGCACGCGTTCAGGGCGGTTTGCTGCTGCGCCGCGAATACGAGGCAGGCGCCAGCATCCGTGCGCTGAGCGACAAGCACCGGCTGGCTTTCGGCACCATCCGCGCCCTTCTGGTGGAGGCGAACACCCAGCTGCGCGGACCGGGCAGAGCTCACGGAACAGCTTGACCGCATGGACGAGCCCGCCGACTCGACCCGCAACCGGATCACCGGTGCCGTCACGGGCACGAGCGTGCAGGCGGGGGTCATCGAGGGCGGCCTGCACCTGCACCCGTCCGAACCCGTTCCGGTACCCCGCCAGCTTCCTCCCCCGCCCACGAGGTTCACCGGACGCACCGCGGAACTCGCCGTGCTCGCGGAAGCCACGAGCTCCGTCGTCGTGCTCAGCGGTCCCGGCGGTGTCGGCAAGACGGCGCTGTCCCTGCAGTGGGCCAGATCCGTTGCGGACCGATATCCCGACGGGCAGCTCTTCGTCGACCTCAACGGCTTCAGCCCGCGAGCGTCGATCGATCCGTCGGAGGTTCTCGGCGCGTTCCTCCGCGCGCTGGGCACCCCGCCCGAAAAGGTTCCGGTGCACCTTCCGGAACAGACGGCGCTCTACCGCTCGCTGACGGCGGACAAGGCACTGCTCGTCCTGTTGGACAACACGTTGTCAGCGGCTCAGGCCCGGGTGCTCGTCCCGTCGTCATCACGCAGCCTGGTGGTGGTCACCAGCCGAAGCAGGCTCGTCGGACTGGTCGGTGATGGCGCGCAACTGGTGGAAGTCGCTCCGTTGCCGGCGGCATCCGCGTACGCCATGTTCGCCGGCGCTGTCGGAGCCGCAAGGGTCGCGGGGGAACAGGGTCACACCGCGCGCCTCGTCGCGCTCTGCGACGGGCTGCCCATCGCCATCCGGGTGGCCGCCTCACGGTTGCTGGCCCGCAGGCACTGGTCCGTGCGGCGGGTGCACGACGAACTCGTCGACGAACGGTCGCGGCTCGTCAACCTGTCACAGTCAGGAGATCTGTCCGTGCGTGCCACGTTCGACCTGTCGTACAAGCTGCTCGACCCGCGGGCCGCCGCGGTGTACCGGCGGCTGAGCCTGCACCCCGGCGACGACTTCGGGCCCGGCCTCGCCGCGGCGGTGCTCGACGACGAGGACGCGGACGCCCTGCTGGAACGGCTGGTCGACGTGAGCCTCGTAGAGGAGCACGCGGAGGACAGGTACCGCTTCCTCGACCTGCTGCGGCTGCACGCCGGGCAACGGCTGGAAGCCGATGACACGGCCGAGGAACGCGCTGCGGCACTGCGACGCATCATCGAGTGGTACCTGTACACGGCCATGCGCGCCGACGAGGTGCTCACGCCGTACCGCAGACGACTGCCGTACGCGTTCTCGTCGCCGCCGAGGTCGGTGCCGTCGTTCGCGGACCGGGACAGTGCGCTCGGCTGGCTCGAACGGGAGCGGCCGAACCTCGTCGCCGTCGGGCGCGCGGCCTTGGACCACGACCTCGCCGAACTCTCGTGGCACATGTCCGACGTCATGTGGCCGCTGTTCCTGCTGCTGAAGCTCTACCGCGACAGACTGGACGCCGACGAACGCGGTGTCGCCGCCGCTCGCCGATGGGGCAACGAGTTCGCGCTGGCCGACATGCTCAAACGACTCGGCCTGGTGTTGACGAGCCTGGGCGACTTCGACCAGGCGGAACGGCACCTGACCGAGTCGGTGGAGCTGTGGGCACGCATGAACGACCAGCGCGGTCTGTGTGACGCCCGCGAAGGACTCGCGTTGCTGTACCAGGCATCCGGCCGCACCGAGGAGGCCACGGCCGAGTTCGGGCGGCTCGCCGAGGCCAACCTCGCGCTCGGTGCGACGCGGTCGGCCGGGCTCAGTTTGATCAACCTCGGTCGATCGCTCGTCGATCTCGGTCGCGCGGCGGAGGCGAGGCCTGTGCTGGTGCACGCCGAGCAGCTCTTCGGCGAGCTGGGGCAGGATCCGTACAACCACGCCCGCGCGACCATCGCACTCGCCGCCGCGCACTGCGGCACCGGCGACCTCGGGACAGCCGCACAACGGGCCGAGGACGGGTTGCGCGCGATGACAGCGGCCGGTTCGGACAAAGGCCGAGCCGACGCGCTGCACGTGCTGGGAACGGTCGCGCAGCGGGAAAACCGTCTCGCCGACGCGCGCGACCACCTCGGTGCCGCCGAAAAGATCTACCGGTCGCTGGGCTCTCCGCTGGCGGACATCGTGCGCACCCAGCTGACGTAGACGTGCTCGGCCACGCCCGGCCGCCACGTCGTGGCGTGCAGCAGCCCTCCTTGCCTGCCGAGGAAGACGACCTGCCCGCGCGGGAGCACGACAGCGACCAGCGTCAGGCCAGGCAGCTGTTCGAACCACATCCTCGCGGCGCGCCGTCCCCCGGACAACGACGACGCGGACGTGCGCAGAACGTCGGCACAGGCACGCGGAACGGCCGGATCGCGCACGTCCACCACCACCGGGTCCGGGCTCATGACCACACCCGCGGAACGTCGACGGGGCTCAGCGCCCGGTGCGCGCCCGGCACCGTCAGCCCGAGCAACCGGTAGCAGGACTCCCGCAGTCCGGCGGCGGCCAGCCCCGGACGTGAGGTCACCAGCGGCGCCACCTCATCCGCGAGGTCGTCACCCGCGACGAGCTGCGCGGCCAGTGGCTCGCCGCTCCGCAACCGCTCCGCGAGCCCTCCCAGCCTGGCCTGCGGGGAGTCATCCACGACCGCGAGCCGCCGCGGTGGCTCGACGAGCGACACCCGCCGGCCGATCGCGGCGGCGTAAGCGGTTGTGGAGCCGTGATCACCGATCACGTGGTCCGCGGCGACGATCGCGGCACGCCAGTCGAGCTCCGGCGTGAACAACCGCAGCCCGGCGTCGACGCAGTCCGCGAGCCACGCCTTCACCTGTCTCGGCCCGTGTCCGTACCAGATCGCCGGGTGGCACAGCGCGGCCACGCGGAACCGGTCGGCCGGCAGTTCCTCGAGCAGCCGGGGAATGAGCTCCAGGTGGGCGCCGAACAGCGAGTCGCCGCCCCACGTCGACGTGACCACCACAAGTGTCTGCTCGGGCTCGACGCCCAGGGCGGCGCGGTAGGCAGGGCGCGAGGGCAGGCTCGCGGTCAGCCGATCGAGGGTGAGATCACCGATCACCTCGGCCACGTCCACGGCCTCCAGGCACTGGTCGCGCAGCACTTCGAGCTGGCTGTCGTGGGAGAGCACGACCAGGTCCGCAACGGGTTTCCCGTTGTGCAGCAGGCGTTGGCCGTCGAGCCCGTAAGGCCTCAGTTCGCCGGTCGTGCTCCGATGTCCCTTGGAGTACCCGGCACCGTGTGCCATCGCGACGACGGGCGCGTGCACCCGGTGCAACGTGCCGTACGCCGCCGCCAGCGCGAGGTCGAACCGTTCCCGGATCGCCTGTTCCCAGGGCAGCACCACCGCCCCGGTCGAGCGCAGGAGCTCCTCCACCCCGTTGCCGAAGACGTCAGGAGCCTGGGTGAAGACGACCTGCAGGCGCGGGTCGGTCTCCAGCAGTTCGACGGCCTCCAGCACACGCTCACCGCTTGTCACCGTGTGCACGACGGCGAGGACGGTGCGCAGACCTTGCCGCGTCACCCATTGCCGGGCGTTGATGCCAACCGGCACGTCAAGCCATTCGGATGCGCCCATGACCCACCCTCTTTCCAATCCAGCGAGAAACCCCCCTTGGGCCAATGCGAGCATCCGGGTGCACTTTGCCAATGGACTTGCACTTGTCTTGCAAAACTGTGCCGACGGACTGACAGGGCCGTTAAAGTATTGCAGCGGGGAGGGGTGCCCTGTGAAGTTCACGATCTTGGGAAAGACCGCGCTGGAGATCGGCACAGCGTCGATCCCGCTCGGCGCGCGTAAACAGCGCGCTGTCCTCGCGCTGCTCCTGCTGCACGTCAGAAGGCCGGTACCGGTGGAGATGCTGGTCGGTGTGCTGTGGCCGGGCCGGACGCGGGACGAGGTGCGCGGCAACGTCCACGCCCAGGTGAGCCGAATACGGCGAGCACTGGAGAATTCCGGTCTGGGCCGGGCTGTCGTCAATGACGGCGACGCGTACCGACTGGACATCGATAAGGACATGGTGGACTACCACCATTTCTGCGCTCTCGCAGATTCCGGACGAGCCGCGATCGCGGTCGGTGATCATTCGACCGGGAAAGCTCGCCTGCGCGAAGCGATCGAACTCTGGGGTGGAATTCCACTCGCGGACGTGCCGGGCGATTGGGCCGAGCAACGACGCAGTGCCATGGAGAGCAACGATTTGCTGCACGCGTACCAGGCACTTTTCCAGGCCGAAGTCCAGCTGCGCGAGTACACCGAGGTACTCAGGGAGCTGGTGCCGCTCATGGAGGAGAGGTACCCGCACGACGACATGCTCGCGTTCCAGCGCATGAAGGCGATGGAGGGGCTCGGCGACCGGATCGGCGCGGCGACGTTCTACGTCCGGCACCGCCAGCGGCTCATCCACGAGTTCGGATCGGAGCCGTCCACGGAACTCGTCCAGTTCCACACCCAGCTGCTTGCCCTGGACAAGACCGGCGAGCGGACGGCTGAGGCTGCCGCACCGGTCTCGGTGTTCCCCCGTGCCACCAGCTTCACCGGCCGCGCCGGTCTGCTGCGCAGACTGGACGGGTTCCTCGGCCTGCCCGGCACGAGCCCCGTGGTCGCGTTGCACGGCATGCCGGGGGTCGGGAAGACGCAGCTCGCGGTGCACTGGGGGCATCGCAACCGCGCCGCCTTCCCGGACGGCAGGGTGCTCCTCGACATGCGGGGTTACGGGCCTGACGAACCGCTGACCGCCGACAACGCGATCTCCCTGCTGCTCGACCGCCTCGGCGTGCCGATCGAACAGATCCCCGCCGCGCCGGAACGCAGGCCCGCGGTGCTGAGCCGGGTACTGGCGGATCGGCGGATCCTCCTGGTGGCCGACAACGTCAGGGACGCCGACCACGTGCGGGGGCTGCTCGACGCGGTGCCCGACTGCTTCGTGCTGCTCACCAGCCGCGACCGGCTGCACAGCCTGACGATCAGCGCGGGCGTGACCGCGATCAGCGTGCCCGGACTGACCACGGCCGAGTCGGTGGAACTGCTGCGCTCGACCATCGAGGACCGGCGGACGGAGGACGAGCCGGGGCTGCTGGAGATCGCCGGGTTGTCAGGCGGGCTGCCGCTGGCGTTGAAGATCATCGGCCAGCACGTGGCCGACCGGCCGCTGGAGACGCTGAGCGAGCTGGCCGGACAGCTCAGGGCACAGCGGGACCTCTTCGCCGACGACACGGACGACGACTTCTTCACCCTGTCCGCGGCGTTCTCGTGGAGCTACCGGGCGCTGACACCGGAGACCGCCCGGATCTTCCGCCTCATCGGACTGCACCCCGGCACACGAGTCAGCAACGAGACCGCGGCCGCGCTCGCGCACATCACGCCGGAGCAGGCGATGAAGCACCTCCGCCAGCTCACCCGGGCGAACCTGGTCGATCTCGACGTGGCCGGCGCGTACCGCCTGCACGACGTGACTCGCGCCTACGCCCACCAGTGCGCCATGCAGGCGGAACTCTCCGCCGACCGGCGGGACGCGATCATCCGCCTGCTGACGTTCTACGTGGAGACGAGCAGCGCGGTGAGCAGCAGGCTCTCCCCGCAGAGCCCCGAGGTGCCCGCGCTGGAGATCGCGGGTGTGGTGGCTCCACTGGCGTTCCCCACGGACCAGGCCGCGCTGGACTGGTGCGCGCACGAGCGAGGAAACGTAGTAGCGGCAACAAAACTCGCGGCCGCCAAAGGACTGCACGAACATGCATGGCGGATTCCGGCCGCCTTGCAGGAAGCGCTCGAACGGTCTGGCTTCTACGACGACATGGTGACGTGCCACGAACTCGCACTCGAATCCGCGGCGTTGAGCACCGACCTGGAGGCCGAGCCGGGCACCAGGAACAACCTGGGCCTCATGTACGTCCGGGTGGGACGACTCGATGAGGCATTGGAGCAGTTCCAAGCCTCGCTGGAACGGTCACAGGCGATCGGTCACGAGCCTTGTGAGGCGGCCGCCCGCTATCACATCGGTGTGGTCCTGTTCGAACGCGGAGACGAGCACGCCGCGCTGCACCACTACCAGTCGTCGCTCGCGATCAACCGCAGGTTGGGCGGTGTCGAAGGCGAGGCTTTCGCGCTCCACCGCATCGGTATGGCTCACCACCGGCTGAACGACTTCGCCGAGGCTCTGCAGGCCTATCAGGAAGCGCTGCGGATTCGCGTGTCGATAGGACACACCCGCGGCCAGGGCGCGACGCTGACCGAACTCGCGGCGCTGCACCAGCAGATGGCCGAGCCCGAGATCGCCCTGGAGTACTGCCTGAGTGCCCTGCGAGCGCACCAGTCCACGAGCGATCGCGTCGAGACGTGCCACGCGATGCAGGTGCGCGCGGCCATCGAGTTCGACCTGGGTGACTTCCCCGCCGCCCACGAACACGCCGAGCAGGCGATCGCCCTGGCCTGCGAGGTGCACGAGTCCGCGACGCAGGTGAAGGCCATGCACCTGCTCGGACACGTGCTCATCGCGTTGCAGCGGGAGCAGGAGGCGCTCGGCATCTGGCGTGAGGCGCTCGGCCTCGCCTCCCCCGACGGGCTCATCAGCCAGACGATCAGGTCCTACCTCGCTGGTACTGATCAGTAACCGACCCGGTTGGCCGAGGTTCGATCTGGCCTGGCATGCTTCCTCGCTATGATCACCTCTACTGCGATCGCTATGGCAGCCGCCCTGAGCTGCTGGTGGATCCGCTACGCTTGACCCTCTCATCCAAACTTCGCCGCTGGGCTCGCCGATCTGCGGATCGGCGAGCCCTTCGCCGTTGGGGTGATGCCGATCCCGTTCGGGGCGGATCCGGCCGCCTGCGCGGTGTGGCACTGTCAGCGGCATGACTCCGGACGTCGTGCGGTACCGGCAGGCCGACTTCCTCGCGAGCCTGTACCGGCGGTTCGGGCCGGTCGTGCGGATGGGGCCCTACACCTACCTCCTCGGGCCTGAGGCGAACCGGTTCGTGTTCGCCCACTCCGAGCTGTTCGAGGTGGAGCGGGCGTTCCAGTCGCTGGTGCCGGTGGACGGGCCCACGTCGTTGATCGTGAGCGACGGCGAGGACCACAAGCGGCGGCGGCGGTTCGTGCAGCCCGCGCTGGCGCACCGGCAGATCGCGAGCTACGTGCCGGTCATGCGGGCCAACGCCGAGGCGACGATCGACGCGTGGCGGCCGGGCGAGACGGTCGACGCGTACCAGGAGTTCCGCCGGGCTATCCGGCGCAGCACGATCTACGCGTTGTTCGGCGAGGAGTTGGCGCAGGAGTCGGACTTCTTCGGTGCGCACCTGCAGGTGCTGATCAACCTGATCGACCGCAACCCGGCTGTCGTCACGCTGCTCAGAACGATGAGAACTCCGGCCTGGCGCAACGCGATGCGGGCGCGCAGGGCCGTCGACGCGCGGGTGTACCGGGCGATCGAGGAAACGCGCCAAGGGAAGACGGCCGGTGACGTGCTCACTTCTCTCGTGGAAGGTGACGGGCTCAGTGATCTGGAGGTGCGCGATCAGATCGTCACGCTGATCGCGGCCGGGTACGAGACAACCAGCGGCGCGATGGCGTGGGCGGTGTTCAACCTGTTGCGGCACAACGGGGTCTGGGAGCGCGCGCAGCAGGACGACGACTACCTGGGCAACGTGGTCAACGAGACCCTCAGGCTCTACCCGCCTGCCGTCGTCTCGGCGCGGGTCGCGACGCAGGCGTTCGAGTTCGCCGGGAAGAAGATCAGGCAGGGCACGTTCCTGCTGTACAGCCCGTACGTCACGCATCGGCTGGCCGAGGTGTTCCCGGACCCGCTGAAGTTCAACCCGGACCGCTGGGAGACCAGGCCGGCCCTGCACGAGTTCCTGCCGTTCGGCGGTGGCCCGCACCGCTGCATCGGCGCCGGGCTCGCCACGACCGAGCTGACCGTGATGCTGAAAGCGTTGCTACAGAGGCCTAGACCCGAACTGCTACCCCAGCGCATCACACCGACCGGTCTCGCTGCGATGCGGCCCAAGCGCGGCCTCAGAATCCGAGTAGCAGGGTGACCATCGAGGCGAGGCAGGCGACGGCGCGCACGTGGTTCCAGATCGTCCACGTCCGCAGGTACTGCGGCCAGTAGGCGTCGTCGGTCTGTTCGAGACGGTTGTTCATCGGCACGTTGACGAACATCGTGAGCACGACGCAACCGACGACGTAGAGCAGGCCGCCGGCGATCCTGCCCTGGAAGACCTCGATGCCGCACAGCACGGCGTTGCCGAGGAACACCAGCAGGAACAGCGGGTTCTGGATCCGGACGTTGATCCGGCGCATCGCCTCGCGTGCCGCGGAGGCGGGCAGGTCGGCGAGTCCGGGCATGACGGCGACGGAGAAGGCGAAGAACAGCCCGGCCATCAGACCGGAAGCGGTGGCTGCGATCAGCGTGATTGTCCCCACGGCGCTCACTTTGACCGCTGAGCGCCGGACTCTCAATGACAATTCATCGCGCGGGCTTGCTCGTTCGTCCAGAATCAACACCATGACGGACGCGCTGGGCGAGGCACTGCACCTGTTGAGGATGTCCGGCACCTTCTACTGCCGCAACGAGCTCACCGAGCCGTGGGGCGCGACGATGCCCGACATGGCGGACTGCCTGTGGTTCCACGTGCTGACCAGCGGCCGCTGTGACGTCGAGGTCGACGGCCAGGTCACCTCGCTCGAACCCGGCGACGTGCTGCTCGTCCCGGGTGGACAGCGCCACCGGCTGTTCCACGGCGAGGCGGAGTCGCCGGTCGTCACGACGCTGCCGCACGAGTTCGAGACCGACAACTACGCGATCCTGCGGCACGGTGGCGGTGGCGCGATGACGCATCTCGTGTGTGGTGCGGTCCGGTTCGACCATCCGGCCGCGAAGCACCTCATCAACGTGCTGCCGAACGTGCTGTACGTGCGCCGCGCCGACGACATGCGCGCCACGATCGACCTGATGGCCGCCGAGGCACAGGCTGTGCGCCCCGGTGGTGAGGCGGTCATCACCAGGCTCGCGGACGTGCTGGTGATCCAGACGATCCGCTCGTGGCTCGCCAACGATCCGGCCGCGCGCACCGGCTGGCTCGGCGCGTTGCAGGACCAGCAGATCGGGCAGGCGCTCGCGCTGATCCACCGCGACCCGGCGCAGCCGTGGACCGTCGAACGCCTCGCGCACCAGACCGCCATGTCCCGGTCGGCGTTCGCGGCGCGCTTCACCGAACTCGTCGGCGAACCGGCCATGCGCTACGTCACGCGGTGGCGCATGCACGTCGCGATGAATCGGCTGAAGGACCGCGACAGCACGGTCAGCGAGGTCGCCCGCGGCCTCGGTTACGAGTCGGAGGCCGCGTTCAGCCGGGCGTTCAAACGGATCGTCGGCGTGTCGCCCGGTCAGGCGCGGGCGGGCTGAAGCAGGTCCCAGCGGTTGCCGTAGAGGTCCTCGAACACGGCCACGCGGCCGTAGACCTCGTCGCGCGGCTCCTCGCGGAAGTACACGCCGAAAGCGACCATGCGGGCGTGGTCGCGGTCGAAGTCGTCGGTGTTCAGGAAGAACCCGACGCGGCCACCGGTCTGATCGCCCACCCGTGCCTGCTGCTGACCCGTGGCGGCCTGTGCCAGCAGCAGCGAAGTCCCCTCACCCGCCGACACCACGACCCAACGCTTGTCGCCCTGCGGAAGGTCCTCGACCAGCGTGAACCCGAGTCCATCTACGTAGAAGCGAATTGCCTCGTCGTAGTCGCGGACCACCAACGTCACCAAACCAATAGATCGCACGGCGATGAGTATCAACGACGAGAGAGGTCTGCCCGCACATGACTCTTGTACTCCTGCACCCCGGCGGCGCCGACCCGTCCGCGTTCAGCCCGCAACTCGACGCGCTCATCGGCTTCGACGTGCACGCACCACATCGCGTCGACCAGGCCACTCAGGACCACCTGGAGATGGCGCAGGAAACCGTGGCGTTCCTGGAGAAGACCGGACCCGCTCACCTGCTCGGCTGCAGCGACGGAGCCACGATCGCACTACTCACCGCCGTACTCAGACCAGATCTCGTGCAACGGCTTGTGGTCGTGTGCGGGGTCTTCCACTACGACGGCTGGGACCCCGCCACGGAACTGACGCCGATGCACCGCCGTTCGCCCGCGCTGACCGAAAATGATCTCGGGAAACTGCCTAACCGGACACTGATCATGATCGGCGATGACGACGAGGTGACGCTGGAGCACGCCGCGGCCATGTACCGGGCGTTGCCGAACGCCGAGCTCGCGGTCGTTCCTGGCACGTCACACGGTCTGCTGCACGAGAAACCTGCGCTGTGCAACGCGATGATCGTCGACTTCCTGACCAACGATCCAGTCGCAACGTACGCGCCAATTCGTCGCCTTGTGTGATTGAGTGCGTCTATGGCGGTTACATCACAAAAGCATCGACTGCCCGTGCGCACGCTCGTCGCATCAAGCGCCGGCAACGCGGTGGAGTGGTACGACTGGGGCATCTACACGGCGTTCAGCATCTACTTCGCCACGCAGATCTTCCCCGCCGGCAACGAGACCGCCGCGCTGCTGAGCACGTTCGCGACGTTCGCGCTCGCCTTCTTCTTCCGCCCGCTCGGCGGCTACCTGCTGGGCCGGTTCGCGGACCTCAGGGGCCGCCGCACCGCGATGCTGTTCACGATCGTGCTGATGTCCGGTGGCTCGGTCATGATCGGCCTGCTGCCGACGTTCGAGCAGGTCGGCTGGCTGTCACCGGCGTTGCTGGTGCTCGCCCGCATCGCGCAGGGCATGGCGCTGGGCGGCGAGGTGTCGAACGCGTCGGCGTACCTGGCGGAGATCGCTCCCGCCACGCATCGCGGCCGGTACTCGTCGTTCTTCTACATCTCGACCGGCGCGGCGGTGCTGATCGCGTCGCTGCTCGGGTTCTTCCTGTCCCGCAACCTCGACAAGGCCGCGATGGCCTCCTACGGCTGGCGCGTGCCGTTCCTGATCGGCGGCGTGCTCGGCCTGGTCGGGCTGTGGCTGCGGCGGGAGCTCAAGGAGACCGAGCAGTTCGAAGAGAACAGGGCCAAGGCCGAGAGCCTGCGCAACCCGCTGCTGATGACGTTGAAGGAGCACCCGAAGGCCGTCGGGCAGCTCATCGGCATCACGCTGCTCTCGACGCTGAGCTTCTACACGTTCTTCAGCGCGCTGACGCCGTTCGCGGTGAAGACCAAGGGCGCCAACGACATCGACGTGTTCCTGGCCCTGTCGATCGGCACCGTCGTGTTCATCGCGCTGCAGTACCCGATGGGGTGGATGGCCGACCGCTACGGCCGCAAACCGCAGATGCTCGTGTGGTCGGCGGCGATGGCGTTGCTGGTCGTGCCACTGTCCACACTGGTCAAACCGGGGCTGGCGAACCTCGTGATCGTGTTCGCCGTGGGACTCGGGCTGTACACGGCGATCACGTCGATCGCGCCGGCGATCATGAGCGAGCTGTTCCCGACCGAACTGCGCGGGCTCGGCATCGGGGCCTGGTACAACCTGACCGTCGCGGTGTTCGGCGGTACCGCCCCGCTGGTCATTCAGGCCGTCGGCGGGACGGTGTTCTTCTGGTACGTGGCGGTCGCCGCCGTGATCACGTTCCTCGTGGTGCTGACGCTGCCCGAGACGAAGGGCGTCGAGCTCACCTAGCCAGCGGCACCAGGTCGTCGGCGTGCACGACCTCGCGGCGCTGCTCCTCCGGCAGGTCGTGGGTCTTGCGGCCGATCAACGACGGCAGCTCGGCCGAGTCGTAACCGGCCACGCCGCGGGCCACGACCTCGCCCGTCAGGCTGACCAGTTCCACGACGTCGCCTGCCTCGAAGTCGCCGTCCACACCGGTGATCCCGGCGGCCAGCAGCGAGCGACGCCTGCCCACGACCGCGGCGACCGCGCCGTCGTCGAGGTGCAGGCGGCCGTTGGCGTCGGTGGCGTAGCCCAGCCAGAAACGGCGGGCGGTGAGGCGGGAACCCGTGGCGGCGAAGGCGGTGCCCACGTCGGCTGAGGTCAGGGCCCGGCCTGCTTCGGTGGCGCTGGTGAGCAGCACCGGGATGCCCGCGGACGAGGCCAGGCGGGCGGCGGCGAGCTTGGAGGCCATGCCGCCGGTGCCCAGGCCGGACGCGCCGCCGGTGCCCGCCTTCACACCATCCACATCGGACGCTGAGGCGACCTCGGCGATGCGGACGGCTCCCGGCTTGCGCGGGTCGCCCGAGTAGAGGGCGTCCACATCGGACAGCAGGAACAGCGCGTCGGCTCCCACGAGGTGCGCGACGAGTGCGGCGAGACGGTCGTTGTCGCCGAAGCGGATCTCTTCGGTGGCAACGGTGTCGTTCTCGTTCACGACAGGAACGGCACCCAACGCCAGCAAACGCGAGAACGTCCGCTGGGCGTTGCGGTAGTGCGCGCGACGCACCACGTCGTCGGCGGTCAGCAGCACCTGGCCGACGGTCAGTGAGTAGCGGCCGAACGAGTTCGCGTAGGCGTGCGCCAAGGTGAGCTGGCCGACGCTTGCCGCGGCCTGCTGGGTGGCGAGGTCGCGGGGGCGGCGGGAGAGCTTCAACGGAGCCAGGCCGGCGGCGATCGCACCCGACGACACGAGCACTACCTGGCTGCCGGCTGCGGCACGGGCGGCGAGGGCGTCGACCAGCGCGTCGAGACGCGCTGGGTCGAGGCCACCTTCCGCTGTGGTCAAAGAAGAAGAACCGACCTTGACCACGATGCGGTTCGCCGAAGCGACCGCTTGCCGAGCTTGTGAGACCACGGGGGCCGTCACTGTGTTACTCCTCGCTGGAATCTCCGTAGTCGTCGCCGTACTCACCGGGCGCGCGGCGGGCCTTCTTCAGGGCCTTGCGCTCGTGGGCGCCGATGCGGTCGTTGCGCTCGAGACGGATGTCCGAGCCTCGTCCGGTCATCGTCATCGCGATGCCGGCCGGGGTGGTCGGTTCCCAGTCGAAGATCAGGTCGCCGATGGTGACCTGGCAACCGGGGACGGCGCCCATCTTCACGAGCTTCTCCTCGACGCCCAGCCTGTTGAGGCGGTCCGCGAGGTAACCGACGGCTTCGTCGTTGGAGAAGTCGGTCTGGCGGATCCAGCGCTCGGGGCGTTCGCCCTTCACGATGAAGCCACCCTCGACCGAGGGGTCCTCGATCACGGTGAAGCCCTGGTCGTCCACGGCGGTCGGCCGCAGCACGATTCGGGTCGATTCCTGCTTCGGCTTGGCCGCGCGGTACTCGCGCACGACCTCGGCCAGCTTGAACGTCAGCTCGCGCAGGCCCTGGCGGGACACCGTCGACACCTCGAAGACCGGCAGCCCGCGGGCCTCGATCTCCGGGCGGACGATGTCGGCCAGGTCCTGGGCGTCCGGGATGTCGACCTTGTTGAGGATCACCACGCGCGGGCGATCCTCGAAGTTGCCGCCGAGCGCCGGGGTGTACTCCGAGAGTTCCTTCTCCAGCGCGTCGATGTCCGCGATCGGGTCGCGGCCCGGCTCGTACGTCGCGCAGTCGACGACGTGCGCCAGGACGGCGGTGCGCTCGATGTGGCGCAGGAAGTCGAGGCCGAGGCCCTTGCCCTGCGACGCGCCGGGGATCAGGCCGGGGACGTCGGCCATCGTGAAGATGGTCTCGCCCGCGGTGATCACGCCGAGGTTCGGGACCAGCGTCGTGAACGGGTAGTCGGCGATCTTCGGCTTCGCGGCGGAGAGCACCGCGATCAGCGACGACTTGCCCGCCGACGGGAAGCCGAGGAGACCGACGTCCGCGACGGACTTGAGCTCCAGCACCAGGTCGCGCGTCTCGCCCGGCTCGCCGAGCAGCGCGAAACCGGGGGCCTTGCGCGCCCTGGACGCGAGCGAGGCGTTGCCCAGACCGCCACGGCCACCGGCCGCCGCGATGAGCTGGGTGCCCTCGCCCACGAGGTCCGCGACGATCTCGCCGGCCTCGGTCAGCACGACGGTGCCGTCCGGGACTCGCAGGATCAGGTCCTCGCCGTTCGCGCCGTCGCGGTTCGCACCGGCACCGGCCTTGCCGCTGGTGGCGGAGGCGTGCGGGCGGAAGTGGAAGTCCAGCAGGGTGTGCACCTGCGAGTCGACAACGAGGATGACGTTGCCGCCACTGCCTCCGTTGCCGCCGTCCGGGCCACCAAGTGGCTTGAACTTCTCGCGGTGCACTGAAGCACAACCGTTGCCCCCGTTGCCGGCGGCAGCGTGGATCACCACACGGTCTACGAAGCGGGCCACGGAACTACTTCCCTTCAAAGGACTTGAACAAGCAACGAGGGGCGGAGCCGGATGACCGGGCCCGCCCCTCGCAGAGGTCTAACAACTACGTTGCGGAAACGGTCCTCAGACCGTGGCCGGAACGATGTTGACGGTCTTGCGACCGCGCTTCATACCGAACTCCACCGCACCGGGCAGCAGGGCGAACAGGGTGTCGTCCTTGCCGATGCCGACGCCGACGCCGGGGTGGAACTTGGTGCCGCGCTGGCGGATCAGGATCTCGCCGGCCTTGACGACCTGACCGCCGTACCGCTTCACACCCAGGTACTGGGCGTTGGAGTCACGGCCGTTGCGGGAACTGGATGCACCCTTTTTGTGTGCCATGAGAAGTCAGGTCCTCACTTACCGGTGATGCCGGTGACCTCGACACGGGTCAACTTCTGACGGTGACCCTGTCGCTTGTGGTAGCCGGTCTTGTTCTTGAACTTGTGGATGCGAATCTTCGGGCCCTTGGTGTGCTCGACCAGCTTGCCGGTAACCGAGAACTTCGCCAGGGCCGCCGCGTCTGCGGTGACGTCAGTGCCGTCGACCACGAGCAGCGCCTGGAGGGAGATTTCGGTGCCCGGCTCGCCCTCGAGCTTCTCGACCTCGACGATGTCGCCGACAGCGACCTTGTACTGCTTGCCGCCGGTCTTGACGATCGCGTACATCAGGACGGAAGTCTCCTGCTACTCGATGGTGACGGGCCGTGCGCCAACCAAACTGGGACGGTGTTTCCACCATTAGGCACCAGAGGAGGCACACGACAGGACCCGTCGGATGGCGGGCCGTCCACAAGGTTACGGGAGTGGGTACTCCCGGAGCAAACCGGGGTGCCCCGATCACGTTCCCGCAGGCTGTGCGGTGCCTCACAACGTTGTCCCGCAACGCAAAACCGGGGCCGCCTGTAGGCGACCCCGGTCTAGTGGTGTGGCCCGGAACGTTGCCGGGGGAATTCGCGGTCAGACGGGTGCATCGTGGTGTCGCCCCCACGTCCTCGTACTGGATGTACGGGGGCGTGGGGGCGGCGCCGCGAGGTGCCCTGCTGAGCGTGGATTACCTCGCCGACGTTCCGGGTCGCGCCACTTGGTTTCCTTGCGTCAGTCCTCCTGGACCGGCGGGCCCGCGGGCCGCGACACGGCGCGGCGCCTGCGGGTGGTGGTGACCACCGGTGCGGGCATCTGGACCTCGGGCTGCTTGGGCACCTCGACCACGATCGGGGCGGGTGCCTCGGCCGCGGGGGCACCGGCGGCACGCTTGGCCGCGCGGCGCCGCGGACGGGCCGCAGGGGCCTCCACCGCGGCCACAGGGGCGGCGGCGGCGGGCTCGGGTGTGGAGACCGGCTGCGGGGCCTCGGCGGGCTCCTGCTCGGGCTCGGCGGCCGGAAGGGGCCGCTGGGCGCCGATGCGGCCGGTCACGGTGGGCTGCTGGGCTCCGATGCGGCCCGTGGTGACGGGCTGCTCGGGCTCGGCGGGCCGCTGGGCACCGATGCGACCCGTCGCGACGGGCTGCTCGGCGATGGGCTCGACGAGCTCCTCGGCCGTCTCCTCGATCACCTCGGGCTCGGTGACGACGGGCTCGAGCTCGACGGGTGCCGGGTCCTCGGCCACCTCGTGCGGCACGTGACCGTTGAGCGCCTGCTCCTCGACCACGACCGCGTCGACCACGGCCTGCGGCTCCTTGTCGCGGCCACGGCGACGGCGGCGACGACGGCCGTGGGCCTCGTGCTCCTGGTCGGCGGCGACCACGTCCTCGGAGGTGTCCTCCGGCTCACCGGGCTCGAAGACCTCGACGACCTCGGGCTCGGCCGGCGCCTCGACGGCTGCCTCGACGACCTCGGTGGTCTCGGCCGCCTGCTCGCCGCCGCCCTTGTTGCGGCGCGACTTGCGGCCACCGGTCTGCTGCGGCTGCTGCTGCTGGCCGCCACCGTTGCCACCGCCGTGCGAGTGCATGGGCTCGGTGGACACGACGACGCCACGGCCGCGGCAGTGCTCACACGTCTGGCTGAACGCCTCGAGCAGGCCCGTGCCGACCCGCTTGCGGGTCATCTGGACGAGACCCAGCGAGGTGACCTCGGCGACCTGGTGACGCGTGCGGTCGCGGCCGAGGCACTCGGTCAGGCGGCGCAGCACCAGGTCGCGGTTCGACTCCAGGACCATGTCGATGAAGTCGATGACGATGATGCCGCCGATGTCGCGCAGCCGGAGCTGGCGGACGATCTCCTCCGCCGACTCCAGGTTGTTGCGCGTGACGGTCTCTTCGAGGTTGCCGCCGGACCCGGTGAACTTGCCGGTGTTGACGTCGATGACCGTCATCGCCTCGGTGCGGTCGATGATCAGGTAACCACCCGACGGCAGCCAGACCTTGCGGTCCAGGGCCTTCATCAGCTGCTCGTCGATGCGGTACTCGACGAACGCGTCGTTGTTGCCGACGTGCTTCTTCAGGCGGTCCTGCAGGTCCGGCGCCACGTGGCGGACGTAGGAGTCGATGACCTCCCACGCCTCGTCGCCCTGGACGACGAGCTGGGCGAAGTCCTCGGTGAACAGGTCGCGGACGACCTTCACCAGCAGGTCCGGCTCTTCGTAGAGCAGCACCGGCGCCTTGGTGGAGGTGCTCGCGGACTTCTCCTTGATGACCTTCCACTGCGCCTGCAGACGCGTGACGTCGCGGCCCAGCTCCTCCTCGCCGATGCCCTCCGACGCGGTGCGGATGATCACACCGGCGTCCTCGGGGACGACGCGCTTGAGGATGTCCTTGAGGCGCTTGCGCTCGTTGTCCGACAGCTTGCGGCTGATGCCGGTGGCGCCACCGCCGGGTACGTAGACCAGGAAGCGGCCGGGCAGGCTGATCTGCGTGGTCAGCCGGGCGCCCTTGTGACCGATCGGGTCCTTGGTGACCTGGACGAGCACCGAGTCGCCGCTGGAGAGCGCCTGCTCGATCTTGCGGGACTTGCCCTCGAGACCGGCGGCGTCCCAGTCGACCTCACCGGCGTAGAGCACGGCGTTGCGGCCGCGGCCGATGTCGATGAACGCGGCTTCCATGCTCGGCAGCACGTTCTGCACGCGGCCGAGGTAGACGTTGCCCACGATCGAGCCGGAGCCCGACGACGTGACGAAGTGCTCGACCAGCACGCCGTCTTCCAGCACGCCGATCTGGGTGCGGTCGCCGCGCTCGCGGACGACCATCGTGCGGGCCACGGCCTCGCGGCGGGCCAGGAACTCGGCCTCGGTCAGCACCGGGGCACGGCGGCGGCCGGCCTCGCGACCGTCACGACGGCGCTGGCGCTTGGCCTCCAGGCGCGTGGAGCCGCGAATGCTGCGGACCTCGCTCTGCGCGGCCTCGGAGTCGGCCTTGTCGTCGCGCGCGTCCCGCGTCTCGCGGACGTGCACGACCGTGTTCGGCGGGTCGTCCTCGGACGTGACCTCGTCCTCCGCGCCGGTCTTGCGGCGACGGCGACGGCGGCGACGGCGGGTCGAGCTCTCGTCGCCCTCGTCCTCGGCCTCGGCGGCGTCGTCGCTCTCCGCGCTCTCGGGGGCGTCCTCGGCCGGAGCCTCGTCGGTCTCCTCGCCGCCCTCGCCGTCCGTGCCCTTGCCGCGGCCTCGGCCACGACGGCCACGGCGGCGGCGACGGCGGCTGTCCGACTCGTCGTCACCGTCGACGTCGGCGTCGGTCTCCGCCTCGGCTGCCTCGGCGGCGTCGAGCTCGTCCGCGGCGATCTCGCCGACGGACTTCTCCTCGACTGCCGGCTCCTCCTCGACGACGAACGGCGACGGCGGGGCCTTCGGCCGTTCGATCGGCTGAGGCGGCAGGAACACCGCGCTCGGCGCGGCGAAGATCGGCGCGAGCGCCGGTGCCTCGAACGCCGGGATCGCGGGCGCCTCGTAGTCCTCGGTGACCTCACCGGTGACCACGTCGTCCCAGTCGACGAGTGTCTCGGCGACCTTCAGCGCGACGTCGCGGCTGACGCTCGACTGCGCGCTTTTGGGGACCTCACCGAGGTCCGCCAGCGCCGTCATCACGTCCTTGCTGCTGACGTCCAGCAGTTTCGCCAGTGCGTGGACCCGCAACTTGTCCGGCAGGTCCGCCAGTTCAGGGCGTGCGGCAACCACGCCCTGCCCGCCGGTGACACCGGCAGGCTTGTCCTTGTTCGACATGCAGCTCCTCCACCCCCGGGCGCGTCCCGTGAGGACGCGGCCGCGCAGGGGCCTCTCTTAGTCTCTCTCCACCGCTTCTCGCGGCGGGAATCCTTGCCTCTCGCGCAGCGGCGTGGCGCCTCACTGGGCGCACGCTTGCGCAGGTCCCACGACGACGCCGCTGTCAGCGCCGCTCCTCCTGTATGCGCGTCACAAGGTTGGACCAAACTGACACTGTCAGCGCTCGTCAGGACTCTCTGTCCTGCTGGAGCGGGTCCACCAGCCTGCCCTCGCCGTCGAGCCTTCCCTGCGCCATCCGGGTTGCTCTCGCAGGTACCGGCGGCACGAGATCGGCCACGACGCGAAGCGCATTCAGCACGTCGTCGGGTCGCACGGTAGGCGTTACCTGCCGTACAACCGTCATGAGTATCCCACACGGTCGTGACAAAGCGGTGTCATCGTGTCCGGCGTCGCTCGAACGGGGTTCGACCAGCGCTGACACGACGGCGGGCCGCACGTCGAGCATCTTCGTGCCGTTCTTGGTGAGCCGCTCGACCTCGACGGACTCGGCCGTGAGGAAGACGCTCACCGCCTTCGCGAGCTCTTCGGGCTCGACACCGTCGAGCTCGATCCTCCACTCGCTCGCGTCGATGCGCTCGGTGAGGTTGCCACCTCGCGCCTGGACGATGTCGACGATGTCGATGCCGGGTGGCAACGCCTCGTCGAGCGCGGCCCTGAGCGCCATCGGGTCGACCTCCTCGACCACCGAGACCTCGACGTACTCGGCCTCGCTGGCCACGCCGGTCGGCGCGGCGCCGACCCACGACACCTTCGGGTGAGGGCTGAACCCCTGGGAGTAGGCCATGGGTACGCCTGCCCTGCGCAGCGCACGTTCGAACGTGCGAGCGATGTCGCGGTGCGAAGTGAAACGCAACCTCCCCCGCTTGGTGTAGCGCAGGCGCAGTTTCTGCACCGCGACGGCGGAGGGGTTGTTCGGCAGGTTGCGGCTCAGCGGTGCTCCCGAGTGGTGTTCCGACGGGTGAGCGGTCCCATCGGCGCAGGCTGTTCGTCCATGAGGACGGTACCGTGAACCTGATTCAGAACGTTCAGCTTGTCTAGATCGTTGCGCGTGGCTACGGTCCGGCTGACTGGACGCCCTGCCGACCTGGAGGTCCCTGGTGCCTCTGCCCCACCGCGCACGAGCGGCGGCGATGACCGCGTTGCTCGTGGCCGGGTGCTTGGCGGCCTCCCTGCCCGCAAGCGCGGAACCAGACCTGGTGCCCGCGGCGCCCACCTGCATCCAACCCGGTCCGCTGCTGCGCTACCTGGTGGTCTTTCCGCAGTTCACGCCCTCCGAGACGGCGGATTCCGAGATCACCGGGGCGTGTGGCCTGACCACCGTCTACTACCCGCAGATCTCGGTCGCGGTGGCCACCTCGCCGGACCCCGGTTTCCTCGGCCGGATCGGCCCGCAGCGCGCGTACAGCGCCCAGGCCGAGAGCATCGCCAAGCGGTCGGTGAAGCGGAAGAAGGACGACACGGAGCTGTTCCGGCCCTCGGGCGTGCGCTCGGCCGAGCAGTGGGACATGGATCTCATCAACGCCCCGGCCGCGCACGAGATCACCACGGGCTCCAAGTCCGTCGTCGTGGGCGTGCTGGACTCGGGCGTCGACGCCCGCCATCCCGACCTGGCCGGCGCGCTGGCACCCGAACTGTCCGCGGGGTGCCTGACCGGCATGCCCGACACGTCACCGTCCGCGTGGGCCCCGACGACGTCTCCCCACGGCACGCACGTCGCCGGCACCATCGCCGCCGCGGACGACGGCCGCGGCACCACGGGTGTCGCACCGGGCGTGCGCATCGCGTCCGTGAAGGTCGTGGACGACGAGGGCTTCATCTATCCCGAGTACGCGGTGTGCGGCTTCATGTGGGCCGCCGCGCAGCAGATGACGATCACCAACAACAGCTACTTCATCGACCCGTACCTGTTCACGTGCCAGAGCGAGCCCGGTCAGCGCGTCGTCTACGAGGCCGTGCGCCGTGCCGTCGACTACGCGACCTCGAGCAACGTGCTGACGGTCGCCGCCGCCGGGAACGCCGCCGCCGACCTGTCCCGGCCGGGGCGCGACTCGATGTCGCCGACGAACGGCGAGGCGCGGACGCGGCCGGTCGACTCGACGTGCGTGGTGCTCCCGGCGCAGCTCAAGAACGTCGTGGGCGTGTCCGCGGTCGATTCGACCAAGACCAAGGCCGGGTACAGCTCGTACGGGCTGGGCGCGATCGACGTGACGGCGCCGGGTGGCGACTCGCGCGCGCCGAACGGGTGCGTGCTCTCGACCGTGCCGTCCGGCTACGACTACTCGTGCGGCACGTCGATGGCGACTCCGCACGCGGCCGGGGTGGCGGCGCTGATCGCGTCGGTGCATCCCGAGAAGGACGCGGTGTCGCTGGGGCGGATGCTGAACGCGCAGGCGCAGACGCTGGCGTGCCCCGCCGACTACGACCTGAACGGCACGGGTGTGCAGGACGCGTTCTGCACCGGGTACTCGGAGTACAACTCGTTCTACGGCCACGGGCTCGTGGACGCGCTCGCCGCCGTCACGAAGTAGCCGCCTGCCTGCTGCTGTGCACGCGGGGACCTTCGTGCTCTCACCGAGTACGAAAGCTCCCCGCGTGCACTCAGGTCACGGCGTGAGCGTGGGGTTCTTCACCGGCGAGCCGACGCCGACCGGGGAGATCGGCAGCAGCTTGCGGCCCGTGGGACCGACCTCGATGTCCGTGCCCATCGCCGGGCAGACACCGCAGTCGAAGCACGGGGTCCAGCGGCAGTCGTCCTGCTCGCGCTCGTCGAGCGCGTCCTGCCAGTCGGCCCAGAGCCATTCCTTGTCGAGGCCCGAGTCGAGGTGGTCCCAGGGCAGGACCTCCAGCTCCTCGCGCTCGCGGGTGGTGTACCAGGCGAGGTCGACGCCGAGCGGTTCCAGCTCCCGCGCGGCCATGGTGGTCCAGCGGTCGTAGGAGAAGTGCTCGCTCCAGCCGTCGAACCGGCCGCCGTCGCGCCACACGGCCTCGATGACCTTGCCGATGCGCCGGTCACCCCGGCTGAGCAGGCCTTCGATGAGGCTTGGCTTGCCGTCGTGGTAGCGCATGCCGATGTTGCGGCCGAGACTGCGGTCGCTGTTGACGGCTTCCCGCAGCTTGCGCAGGCGGTCGTCGACGACGTCCGGGGCGCACTGCGCGGCCCACTGGAACGGCGTGTGCGGCTTGGGGACGAACCCGCCGATCGAGATGGTGCAGCGGACGTCGTTGCGGCCGCTGGCCTGCCGGCCCGCGCGGATGACGTTCTTCGCCATCTCCGCGATCTGCAGGACGTCCTCGTCCTCCTCGGTCGGGAGGCCGCACATGAAGTAGAGCTTCACCTGCCGCCAGCCGTTGGAGAACGCGGCCGACACCGTCCGGATCAGGTCCTCTTCGGACACCATCTTGTTGATGACGCGGCGCATCCGCTCGCTGCCGCCCTCGGGCGCGAAGGTCAGGCCCGAGCGCCTTCCGTTGCGGGACAACTCGTTCGCGAGATCGATGTTGAACGCGTCGACGCGGGTGCTCGGCAGGCTCAGGCCCGTGTTCGTGCCCTCGTAACGGTCCGCGAGGCCCTTGGTGATCTCGGCGATCTCGCTGTGGTCCGCACTGGACAGTGACAGCAGGCCGACCTCTTCGAAGCCGGTCGCCGCCAGTCCCTTCTGGACCATGGCGCCGATGCCCTCGATGGACCGCTCGCGCACCGGGCGGGTGATCATGCCCGCCTGGCAGAAGCGGCAGCCGCGGGTGCAGCCGCGGAAGATCTCGACGCTCATCCGCTCGTGGACGCTCTCGGCGAGCGGCACCAGCGGCTGCTTCGGGTACGGCCACGCGTCGAGGTCCATCGTGGTGCGCTTGAAGACGCGGTACGGGACCCGGTCGCGGTTCGGCACGACGCGCTGGATGCGGCCGTCGGGCAGGTACTCCACGTCGTAGAAGCGCGGGATGTACACGCCGCCGGTCTCGGCGAGCCTGGTCAGCACCTCGTCGCGGCCGCCGGGCGAGCCCTCGGCCTTCCAGTTCTTCACGATCTCGGTGATCTCGAGGACGGCCTCTTCACCGTCGCCCAGCACCGCCGCGTCCACGAAGTCCGCGATCGGCTCCGGGTTGAACGCCGCGTGCCCACCGGCGACCACGATCGGGTCGGCCTCGGTGCGGTCCTTGGCGTGCAGCGGGATGCCGGCGAGGTCCAGCGCCGTCAGCATGTTCGTGTAACCCAGCTCCGTCGCGAAGCTGATGCCGAACAGGTCGAACGCCTTCACCGGCCGGTGCCCGTCGACCGTGAACTGCGGGACGTCGTGCTCACGCATGAGCGCCTCGAGGTCCGGCCACACGGCGTACGTGCGCTCGGCGAGCACGTCCGGCAGCTCGTTGAGGATCTCGTAGAGGATCATGACGCCCTGGTTGGGCAGGCCGACCTCGTACGCGTCGGGATACATCAACGCCCAGCGCACGGACGCCTCGTCCCAGTCCTTGACGGTCGCGTTGAGCTCGCCGCCGACGTACTGCACCGGCTTGGAGATCCGCGGCAGCAGGGGCTCCAACCTGGGGAAAACAGACTCGGCACTCACACGACCAGAGTAACGGCCTCCGCGGGCGCGAGCCGAATCGCGGGTTCAGTCCAGCAACAGCTTCCCCAATCGCCGTGCCGCCACCACCGTTCCCACGGCCGCGAGGACCGCGAAGTACGCGACGTGGCCGAGCATGCCCCAGCCGACAACGCCCAGCGTGAGGCCCCGCATCAGCTCGATGGCGTGGTAGAGCGGCGTCCACGTGACCACCACCTGCAGCCAGCCCGGGTAGACCGACAGCGGGTAGAACGTCGTCGAGAACAGGAACAGCGGCAGGACCGCGAGCTGCACGAGATCGAAGTCCTGCCACGACCTCATGAACGTCGTCGCCGCCATGCCCACAGCGGCGAACGCGAACGCCACCAGCAGCGCCGCCGGCAACGCGAGCAACGCCCAGGGCGAGAAGATCAGCCCCATCCCGAGCATGACCGCGAGGAACCCGGCCGAGTACAGGCCACCTCGCAGCAGCGCCCAGGCGATCTCGCCGATCGCGATGTCCAGCGGCCCCATCGGCGTCGTGAGCATCGCGTCGTACAGCTTCACGTACTTGAACTTGAAGAACACGTTGAACGTCGCGTCGTACACGGCCCCGTTCATCGCGCTCGCCGCCAGCAGCGCGGGCGCCACGAACGCCGCGTAGCTGATCGGCCGCCCGTCCGGCCCGGCCACCGCCGACACCATCTGCCCGAACCCGAGCCCGAGCGACCACAGGAACAGCAGGGGCTCGAAGGCCCCGCCGACCAGCACGAACCACGCGCGCCGGTTCACCAGCGCAGCGCGTTCGACGAGCATGCTGGCCCTGCCGCCGTACAACCCCGGCGGAATCACGCGCCACAGCAGCCCCACGCTGGCGGGCACGGCCTTCTCGCGATCGAGGGTCTGCGTCATACCGCCAGCCTCCGGTGGAAGAACTTCACGCCGAGCGCGATGCCCGCGGCCGTCAGCGCCACGAGGTACACGAGGTGGCCCAACGCCGGTAAGAGGTCGATCGTGCCGAACGTCGCGCCTCTCGCGAGCTCGATGCCGTGCCACGCGGGCGTCAGCCACACCACCGGCAGCAACCAGTCCGGCAGCTGGCTGACCGGGAAGAACGCCCCGGTGAACAGCGTCATCGGCATCAACACGAACCGGAAGATGGTGGTGAAGCTGTCCGGCTTGTCCAACGTCGCGCTGTAGGCGACCAACGGGGCGCTGAACGCGAGCCCCGCCAGCGTCCCGAACACGATGGACAACAGGATGCCGGGCCCGGCGGCGGCGCCGAGAACGACCGCGATCGCCACGAACACCGCGGACCGCGCGAACAACTGCGAGCCGATCCACATTGTCTGCCCGTAGAGCACCTGCGCCGGCGTGATCGGCGTGGCCGCCATCGCGACGAACGACTTCTGCCACATGAACTGCGACATGATCGGGTACGTCGAGTCGAACGTGGCCCCTTGGATAGCCGTGACCACGACCAGCGCGGGTGCGAGGTACTCCAGGTACGACACGCCACCGATCAACGCCGTCGACTGCACCTGGGACCCGAACCCCAGCCCGAGCGCGACCAGGAACAACACCGGCGTCAGGAAACTCGACACCGCCGTGGCCCGCCAGTTGCGCCGGTACCACGTCCAAGCCTTCTCGAAGCCGAACCAGGAAGCCCTCAGCGTCTGCATCAGTCCACCAACGTCCGGCCGGTGAGCCGCAGGAACACGTCCTCCAGCGAACTGCGGCGCACCAGGCTCTGCACCGGCTGAACCCCGTGCTCGTGGACTCTCTGGAGAGTCGCCTCCCCGTCCTGCGTGTAGAGCAGCAACCGGTCCGGCAACACCTCCACCCGGTCGGCGAACCGCTCCAGGTCGGGCTTCTGCGCGCCGGGCTGGAACCGCAGCTCCAGCACCTCCCTGGTGGAGTACCGGTTGATCAGCTCACTGGGCGACCCCTCGGCGGCGATCCGCCCGCCGTCCATCACCACGAGCCGATCGCACAGCTGCTCGGCCTCGTCCATGTAGTGGGTCGTGATGATGAGCGTGACACCATCCTGTTTCAGCCGGAACAGCCTGTCCCACAACAGATGCCGCGCCTGCGGGTCCAACCCGGTGGTCGGCTCGTCGAGCAGGAGCAACTCCGGGTCGTTCACGAGGGACCTGGCGATCGTGAGCCGCCGCTTCATGCCACCGCTGAGCGGCTCGACCTCGTGGTCCGCCCGCTCGGCGAGCTGCGCGAACTCCAGCAACTCCTCGGCCTTCTCGCGACACTTCTGCCGGGACATCCCGAAGTACCGCCCGTAGATCTGCAGGTTCTGCCGGACCGTCAGCTCGGTGTCCAGGTTGTCGAGCTGCGGCACCACCCCGATCCGGGCCCGGATCTTGGGCCCCTCGGTCCCCGGATCCATGCCGAGCACCTTCAGCTCGCCACCGGTCCGCCCCGACACGCACGAGATCATCCGCATGGTCGACGACTTCCCGGCCCCGTTGGGCCCGAGAAACCCGAACGCCTCCCCCCGCCGCACCTCGACGTCGATGCCGCGCACGGCCTCGAACGACCCGAAGTGCTTGGTCAGAGCCTTGGCTTCAACAAGGTTGTCCACCTGTCCGACGTTAACGAACAGGTCTGACAATTTTCGACGCAATTACGATCGCCGCATGCCCGAACTCCGCTGGCTCACGGAAGCCGACGAGACCCTCCGCGCCGAGATCCACACAGTCGTGCACGACGTGGTCGCGGCAGGCGGCGCCGTCGGCTACCACGAGCCTCCGACCTACGACCGCATCTCAGCCTGGCTGGACACCGTCCTCAAACAGGTCCGCGACGGCAACGCCGCCTTCACCGCAGCCACGGTGGACGGCGTAGTACGCGCAGTGGGCCTCTGGCGCCGCGGCTCAACGGCAGTCTTCCAACACCGCGCCGAAGTCCAGCAGATCATGGCCCACCCCTCAGCACGCGGCCTCGGCCTGGGCAAACGGGTGATGGAGGGCCTCATCGCGAACGCCCGCGAACAGGGCATCGAAATCGTCATGCTCGGCGTACGAGGCAACAACCACGGCGCAATCGAGCTGTACGAGAGCCTGGGCTTCCGCGAATGCGGCCGCATGCCGAACGCGATCGCCGTAGGCACCGAACGGTGGGACGACGTGTGGATGTACCTGCCGCTCGGCTACCCGGAGGGCACCACCCTCAACGGCGCGGCACCAGGCGGCAAGGGCAGCAGCCCCAGAAGGACCTGACCCCGCACAGCACCTGATCGAACGCGACGCCGCAGGCGAGCCGTCCTACCGAACGGGCTGGGTGGGGTGGCTTCGTCACGAGTCGTGCCACAGCTCTTGCTGCATGCAAGAAGGGGTGTCAACTCGACACGCTTTTCGTCGAGTTGACACCCCTTCTTGCATGTGGCCCGCTCTTGGCTCGGCTCGTGACGAAGCCACCCCACCAACGCAAGCCAACTAAGCAACGCGCCTCCGCCCAAAGCAACAGGCGTGCCATCTACCCGCGAGCGGCGTAGACCCCGGCTTTGGATCAGATTGGCGGGGTCTGGGGCGGAGCCCCAGAAAACACCCAAGAATCAGAGGTGAGGGAACCAGATCTTGATCTCGCGCTCAGCCGACTCAACAGAGTCAGACCCATGCACCAGGTTGAACTGGACCTCAGTCCCGAAGTCCCCCCGAATCGTGCCGGGCGTGGCCTTCTCGATGGGGTCGGTCCCACCGGCCAGCTGACGGAACGCGGGCACCGCCCGAACACCCTCCACCACGAGAGCGACCAACGGCCCACCGGTGATGAAGTCCACAAGGTCGGCGTAGAACGACTTGCCGTCGTGCTCCGCGTAGTGCTGCTCGGCGGTGGCGCGGTCGGCGGTGCGCAGCTCCAGAGCGGCGAGCTTGAGGCCCTTGCGCTCGATGCGGGCGATCACCTCGCCGACGAGACCACGGGCAACGCCATCGGGCTTAACGAGAACCAGGGTGCGCTCGGACACGACGGTGTGACTCCTCGAAAACAGGTACGGGATGTGCGAACAGGGTAGCCGCGCACGTCGTCAGGGCTGTGACCCGGGATACGTCACGGTCCTAGTGCACCAGCACGGGCTGGGCCTCGCGGTCAACGGTGACCTGCCGCAGCACGAACACGGCCAGCCCGAGCGCCACCGCCACGAGCGCCGACGAGATCCAGAACGCCAGGTGGAAGCCCGAGGTCAGCGCCTCCAGACGGCCGACGCCCGAGGCGAGCAGCGACGAGGTGTAGGTGGTCGAGGTCGTGGCCAGCACCGCCAGTCCCAGGGCGCCGCCGACCTGCGCGGTCGTGTTCACGAGACCGGACGCCAGGCCCGCCTCGTCGTGCGCGGCGCCGGACATCGCCAGCGTCATCAGGGCCGGGAACGACAGCCCCAGACCGATGCCCAGCGGTGCCACGGCGGGCAGGATGTGTGCGACGTACGAGCCGTCGACCGGCACCTGTGTGAACACCAGCATGCCGACGAGCATGAACAGCAGGCCCACGATCAGCATGTTGCGTTCGCCGAAGCGGATGTTCAGGCGTGCCGACAGCGACACCGAGAACACCGCGATCGCGCCGGCGACGGGCATGAACGCCAGGCCGATCTGCAACGGCGTGTACTGCAGCACGAGCTGCATGTACAGGGTGCCGAGGAAGAACAGGCCGAACATGCCGGCGACCATGGAGATCTGCACCAGGTTCGCGCCGGTCACGTTGCGGGACTTGAACACCCGCAACGGCAGCAACGGCTTCGCGGCGGTTCGTTGGCGTTGCACGAATCCCACCAGCAACGCCAGCGCGACGGCACCCAGTCCCAGCGTGTGCGCGGAACCGAAACCGTAGTGCTCCGCCTTGACGATCGTGTAGACGCCGAGCATCACCGCGGCCACGATCAGCAGCGCGCCGAGGACGTCCGCACCTTCCCGCAGGCCAAGACCCACGGAGTCGGGCACCAGGCGGACTGCGGCCACCGCGGCCACGATCCCGATCGGGATGTTCACGAAGAAGATCCAGTGCCACGACATGGCGTCGGTCAGCACGCCGCCGAGCAACAGGCCCAGGGACGCGCCCGCCGCCGCGACGAAGCTGAACACGCCGATGGCGCGCCTCTGCTCGTTGGGCTCGGGGAACATCGTCACGACCATGCCCAGTGTCACGGACGTGGCGAGCGCACCGCCCGCTCCCTGCACGAACCTCGAAACGATCAGCATCTCGGCGCTGAACGAGAGCCCGCACAGCAGCGAAGCCACCGTGAAGACGCCCAGGCCGATCAGGAACACCTTCTTGTGCCCGATCAGGTCACCCAGCCGACCCGCGAGCAGGAGCAGACCGCCGTAGGCGATCAGGTACGCGTTCACGACCCAGGCGAGTCCCGCCTGGCCGAACTTGAGGTCTTCCGCGATCGCGGGCAGCGCGACGTTCACGATCGTCTGGTCCAGCACGATCATCAACATGCCTGCGCACAGCACTATCAGCGCCAGCCAGCGCGAGTCGGTCCTCGATCCCCCTGAAGTCATAAGAGGAACCGTAACAGATAGTTTTGTATGGGACTATCTTCTATCCAACGGCATGACGCAGCGCACGTTTCCGCGGCGGCTTCTCGCACGCCACAGGAGTGCCCAGACGGCCCTCGACCAGCCTCGTCAGGCCGTTGACCAGGCCCGCACGCTCGTCATCGGGCAACGAGCCGAGCACGCTGCCGACCACGTCCCGGTACACGTCGTCGGCCTTCGCCACGATCGCGCGGCCCTGCTCGGTCACGACCACCACGCGGGCGCGGCGATCCGTCGGCGACGGCTTGCGCTCGGCGTAGCCGGCGGACTCGAGCGCGTCCATCGTCACGACCATGGTCGTCTTGTCGATGTCGACCATGTCGGCGATCTCGGTCTGCGTAAGCTCCGCGTCCAGCGCGCTGGACAGCACGCAGCGGGCTCGCGGAGTCAGTCCGATCTCCGCGAGCCTCGCCGTCAGCTCTGTCTCGAGCGCGTGCCCCGTCCGATGCAGCAGCATCATCAGGTCAGTACACCCCGTCGTGCCCATGAACACGACGGTACCAAACTAATCCGGAACGAAACTATTTCTAAGCGGGACTATCGCTCCAGCACCACGACCGAGCGTGCGGCTCCCACCCTCTTCTCGCTGGTCAGCGGCTTCCAGTCGCCAGAAGGCAACGAGACGGGACGGTCCGTCTCGTAAGGGTTGATCACCACCAGAACTCCCCGGCGGGCCGAGTCCACGTCCGGCCCCGCCGTGTCGTCGACGTGCATGACGATCACGCCGGACTCCGCGGCCGGGAAGGAGACCTTCTGCTGCACCAGATCGGCCGACCCCAGCGAGAACAACGGCGACGACTGACGGATGCGCAGCAGCTCGAGCGTGGCGTCGAGCGTGGCCTTCATGTCCGCGGACGAAGGCTTCGCCATGCCCAGCAACGGCTTCGCGTACGGCCACTTCGACTCGTTGTCGGCCTTCGGCGGCAGTCCCCGGCCGAAACCGTTGTCGCGCAACGACGGGTCGTACGGGTTGAACCAGTCCCCTGAGTCGTAGCTGTTGCGGTCCAACGACTTCGAGCGCAGGAACTCGGTGCCCGCATGCACGAACGGACGCCCCTGCCCGAGCAGCGCCGGTGCCAGCGAGACCGTCTGCATCTTCACGCGATCAGCCATCGAGGTCTCGGGCTTCAGCTTGTAGGCCAACGCGTCGAACAACGTCTCGTTGTCGTGCGCGTCGACATACGTGATCGCCTCCAGCGGCTGCCCGGTGTACCCGGCGGGCGAGCCGTTGTACCGCACGTCCCGGCCCGACACGACCGGCCCGGCCGTCGACTGGAAGCGGTACGAGGCCATGTTGCCCGCCATGCCGAGCTTCACCAGGTCGCTGTAGTTCTCCAGCCGCGCGGCCACGTTCCCGTTGGCAGGCGAGGAGTTCACGCCGCCGGCCAGTCCAGAGCCGATGCCCTGCACGCGCGGGTCGTCGTCGAACGGGCCGCCGCCGCGCACGGCGTCGCGCAGCCGGTCGCTGAACGTGCCGATGCCCGTCCCGGCCATGTTCGCCTGGGTGGCCTGCTCGAACCGGGCGTTGCCGGCGACCTCGCCGAAGTCCCAGCCCTCGCCGTACACGCCGATCCTGCGCCCGTCCACGCCGTCACGTTCGACGGTCAGCGCGTCCAACGCCGCCCGCACCGCGAGGATGTTCGCCTTCGGGTGGTGGCCCATCAGGTCGAACCGGAACCCGTCGACCTTGTAGTTGCGCGCCCACCGCACCACGGAGTCCACGACGAGTTTGCCCATCATGGCGTTCTCGGTCGCGGTGTTCGCACAGCACGTGGAGTTCGCCACCGAGCCGTCGAGGTTGAGCCGCTGGTAGTAGCCGGGCACAACCTTGTCCAGCACGGACGTCGGTGTGTCGCCGAACGCGGCCGTGTGGTTGTAGACGACGTCCACCACTACGCGGTTGCCGTTGTCGTGCAACGACTTCACCATCTCGCGGTACTGCTTCGAGCGCGCCTGGCCGTTCTGCGCGTCCGCTGTGGCGTACGAGCCTTCGGGCACGTCGTAGTGGAACGGGTCGTAGCCCCAGTTGAAGCCGTCCTTCGCCGCGACGGCGCCGACGCAGGCCTGCTGCTGCTCGGAGTCCGCGGGGAGCGTTGGCAGGTCGCAGGCCGGGGTGGCCTGGTCGGAGCGCTTCTCGGGAATCGTCGCGATGTCGAACGTCGGCAGCAGGTGCACGGTGTCCATGCCCGCCGCGGCCAGCGTCTTCAGGTGCTTCATGCCCGTCGAGTCGCGGTGCGTGAACGCCTTGTACGTACCGCGATCCGCCGCCGGGACGGACTGGTCGTTGATCGAGAAGTCCCGCACGTGCAGTTCGGTGATCGCACCGCCGATACCGCGAGCGACATCGCGAGACCAACCGGAAGGCATCGACCTGGCATCCGTCAGGTCAGCGAACTGCGAGTGCGTCGAGTTCACCGACAACGCAACCGAGTACGGGTCGGTGACGACGACCGTCCGCTGCCAGTCGGTGACCTCGAACTGGTAGTACCTGTTCTTCCAGTTGCCCTTGCCGGACCATGAACCGGACGCGTCGTCGCGCCTGAGCTGGACGGTCCTCGAAGGCTCTCCGGACGGCTGGTCGAACAGGCGCAGCTTCACGTTCCGAGCGGTAGGCGCCCACAACCTGATCGACGCGCGGCCGTGGTCGAACGTCGGTCCGAACGTCAGTTTCGTTGCGGCGGCGGCATAACGGTCGTCGAGCACGCCCGCGATCTGCACGCTCGTGCGGTGCCGGATCGCGCCGCCCGCATCGACGTGCACGGCGGAAAGCTTGTCCCGCAACGCCTCGTCGACGAACCCGCGCACGGCGAACACCGGCTTGCCCTTGAGGTGCGGGAACTGCGCCGGCACCTCCTCGGTCGTGGGGGACAACCGCAGCACCCGTGCGCCGTATTCGAGGCGGTAGCCGTCGGACTGCACGGACGGAACGTCCCAGACGACCCTGTCCTTCGAGATCCAGATCGCCTTGGCCTTGGTCAGGTCGTCATCGGCGGCCGGACCGGCGTTGGGCGGCAGCAGGTAGGTCTCGTTGCCCTGCAGCTGCCACACCTCGTGGCCCTTCTGCCCCAGGTCGAGGAACTGGTCGGGGCCGGGATCCTTGGTGTCGCCGCGGTGGACGATGTAGCTCAGCCCCGCGGCACCGGCGGCGAGCGGCACCGACCAGTAGACGCCGAACTGGTCGCGCCCGTCCGGCACCCGTGACTGGTTCCAGCCCGGTGACGGCTCCGCGGAACCGGTCCAGTGGTACATCGTCCAGTCCGCGTAGTCGCCGTCCGGGCGGTTGTAGTGGATCACCGCCCGGTTCTCGGCCGCCGCCTTCGTGGCGTGCACCTTCCCGCCGGCAACCCACGCGTGGCCGCTCGTGAACTTGCCCGAAGCCTCCACCGTCGTGCCGCGCACGACGGAGAAGTCAGTGGTGGGCGGGAGTTCCGCGACGCCGTTGGTGAACGGCACGTCACCTCGTCCGGCGACGCGCACAACGGCTCCGGTGGCGTCGCCGACGTAGTGCACGACCGCCTTGCCCGTGGCCGCCTGCTCGGACTCGTGCACGGCCGGGTCGCCCTGCTTCAGCCAGATTTCGGGCGTCACGCTCGGATCGACGAACCGGTCGGCCGAGGTGTCCTTCTCGTCGCCCCTGTGCGCGATGAGACCGACCGACTTGGCGCCCGGCTTCAGCTTGACCCAGGCGAAGCGCCCGTAGGCGTCCTCCCCCGCGAACGGCAGCGGCGCGTTCCACTCGGTCGGCGTCTCGACGTCGCCCCAGGCGTGCAGGCCCCAGCCGTCGTAGTTGTCCCGTGCGTAGTGCACGACCAGCCAGTCCGGGTTCTTCGTGCCGGGGTCCGGAAGCGGCGGCGCGGCCACGAGCGACACGAACGCACCGTCCGCGCCGATCTCACCGGACTTCGCCACCACGCGCAGTTCGACGCGCTTGCCAACGGCCGCGCCCGGAAGTGCCGACAGGTCAGCGAAAACCCGGTAGGGAGCCGCGTCGTCAGTGCCGAGCACGGTCCAGTCGCGGGTGCCCTCCACACGAGCAGCGAACGTGGCCGCCGCGTTGGGCGCGCTGATGCCGTCGGTCCTGAGCTCGACGCGCTCGTCCAGCACGGTTCCGGCCGCCGGGGCGACCAGGACGGGCGCCGGCTTCGACTTCACGACGTCGCTGGTTCCCTTGAGCACCAACGAGGACAGCGCGGGCACGGTCACCGTGACGCGACCGTTCTGGACCTGGGCGTTCTCGAAGCCCGACGAGGACACCGGCACGGTCACGGTCGCCGGCGAGGTGCCCGCGTTCGCGACGACGAGGTGCTCGCGGCCGAGGATGCGGCTGAACGCGAACACGTCACCGTCGGCGTACCGGAGCACCTGGTTGCCGTCACGCCACACGGGATCGCGGTCGACCTGGTCGGCCAGTGCCTTGAGCTGCCGGTACAGCGGGTGCGAGGTGTTGAAGTTGTCGACAGCGCCCGTGCGATCGGACCCGACGAGCTTCTCCGCCATGTACTCCGGCGTCTTCGAGGCGAACATGTCCTGGCGCGCCAGCTTGTCACCGCCCGTGCCCGCGAAGCCCTGCTCGTCGCCGTAGTAGACGACCGGGTTGCCGCGCCACAGGTACATCAGCTGGTTGCCGAGCTTGAGCCGCTCCAGCAGTTCGGCGTCCGAGATGCCGGGGCGGTCGTTGCGGATCATCCACGCGATCCGGCCCATGTCGTGGTTGCCGAGGAACGTGGGCAGCGAGGACGCGTTGGAGTCGGCGTCGGTGTAGCGGTCGTCGTCGAGCAGCACCTCGCCGAGCCGCTGGGAACCCTTGCCGGACAGGAAGGTCAGCGCACTGCTCTGGAACGGGAAGTCCAGCGTGGCCTGCATCCTGCCGTCGGTCGTGTACTTCGAGGTGTTCTCGGGCGAGGAGTCGAAGACCTCGCCGAACACGAAGAAGTCCTTCTTGCCCTTGCGGTTCGCGTACTGCTTCACGTGCGGCGCGAGGGCCTGCCAGAACTCCAGGTTGACGTGCTTGACGGTGTCGACGCGGTAACCGTCGATGTCGAGCGTGTCGATCCAGTTGGTGAAGATGTCCTTCATGCCGTTGACCACGCGCGGGTGCTCGGTCATCAGGTCGTCGAGGCCGGAGAAGTCGCCCTGCTCGCTCGACTCGCCGGAGAACGTCGAGTCGCCGCGGTTGTGGTAGAGCGTGGAGTCGTTGAGCCACAGCGGGTACTTCGCCGGGCCGTCCTTGACCGGGGTGTACGGGAAGGACTTCTGAGCGTCGAGCTTCGGGAAGTCCTTGCGGCCCGCATAGTCCGCGAGGTCGAACGGCTTGCCCGAAGCGTCCAGGTACGGCTGAGCGCCCGTACTGACGTACTGGGTCTTGTTCTCCGCGTACTTGATCACGTCGGCGGTGTGGTTCGCGACGATGTCGAAGAAGACCTTGATGCCACGCCGGTGCGCGTCGCGGATCAGGTCGCGCATCTCCTGCGTGGTGCCGAAGTGCGGGTCCAGTTTGGTGAAGTCGAGGGTCCAGTAGCCGTGGTAGCCAGCCGATTGATCTTTTCCAGGGTCGCCCTGCACCCAGCGGTTCAGGAACATCGGCGTCATCCAGATCGCCGTGATGCCCATGCCGTCGAGGTAGTCGAGCTTCCGGTGCAGACCCTTGAGGTCGCCACCGTGGTAGAAGCCCTTGTCAGCGGGGTCGAAGCCGTGCTCGGCGGCCTTCGAACGACCACGGTCGTTGCCCGGGTCCCCGTTCGCGAACCGGTCGGGCATCACGAAGTAGAAGCGCTCGCCCCGGAGGTCGTCTCGCTTGGGCGGTAACGCGAGTCTCGAATCCCCGTCGCGCACACCGGGCGCTATGTCCACCACCTCCCCCACGGCCAGGCGTTGCGGTGGAGCGGCAACGGCCTGGACGGGTGTCAGCGGAAGTAGAACCAGTGCAGCGAGCGCGGCGACGACCCGACGCATCGCGACCTCCTTGTCGCAAACTCTTGCAGGGTTGCTGCACGAAACCACGACAAACAGCGGGAAACAATACGTCGGGTACTGCAAATGTTTGCAATCAGCCTGCCGGACGCCGATAGGTGATCGCCATCCGCAGCGGATGTGAGCGCCACTCGTTGACCGCGAGCCCGGCGATCACACCGATGCCCTCGACCGACTCCGGCGTCGCGGGTGCGCTGCGGCTCGGTGCTCCGGCCAACGGCCCCTCGGCCGGCGGCGGCGAGAACTGGGCGATGACCATCTGCTGGCCCTCGTGCGGCTGCACGGCCAGGAGGATGTGCGGATCGGCCTGCTCGCCCTGGTTCTCGATCGGTTCCAGGGACAGGAACTCGCCGCGTTCCGCCGCCGCCCCCGCCATCCGGCCGGCCCACTTGAAGGCGTCCATGACGTCGTCGTCGGAGAGCGCCGCGTCGGCCTCGGGCAGCGTGACCTGCTGCAGGCGCGTGCCGTGCGCGGTCATCTGACCGTTGGTGGTGAAGCGGTCGGGGATCATCGCTTCGCCGGTCTCGATGTCGATGAGCAGCATGTCGCGGAACCGGGTCTCGGCGAGCGGCGAACGGCCCATGAGCCCGCGGCCGAGCATCTCCCTGAGCTTCGGGTCTGCGGTCCGCCAGTACGTCGTCTGCTCGCCGATCTGCAAGCCGATGAAGTCCTTGACCGGCAGGCTCGGCAGCGCCGTGATGAGGCTCTGACCAGGCGCGACCGGTGGCGGCGCCTGCACCCGGAACGGCGGCAGCGAGGCGAACCCCGGATCCACCCGTGCCGTGCGAACCACGTGATGTGCCCACGCACGCACACGCGTCAACGGGTGGTCGGGGAACCTCACGTCATGGCGGGGATCGTCGCCCGCGTGGAACGGCAGCACGCCTTCCAGCTCGGGCGCGTACGGGTGCGGTTTCACCCAGCTCTGGAACCCGAGCTCGGCCGCGAGAATCGCCTCCCGCGCGCCCGTCATGCCGCGTTCCACCGCGCCCAGCTGGAGCACGGCGCTGCAGCTCTCCTTGGGGATGGTGAAGGAACCGACGAACACCTGCCCGTTCGGCTGGTTCGGCAGCGGCAGCTTGATGATCCGCAGCAGCGCCGGCGCCCCTCCGAGCTGGACGACGTGCGCCTCGATCAGGCAGCCGGTCTCGCCGTGGATCAGGGCGAGGTCGTGCCTGAGTCTCGGCAGGTCGTCCAGCCCGGCGGGCAGATCGGGGACCAGGCCGTAGTAGGCCAGTTCGGCCCGGTCACCGCTGCTGGGGTGCTGCCAGGTGTTCTGGTCGAGCTGACGGAAGCCGGTGGTGTCGAACGAGATGGGCACCCACCGACCCTACGACTCCCGTCAGGCGGCCCTGAGCGTTTTGGACCAGAGGGAGGTGCCGGTCGCGTCACGCAGCCACACCGTCAGCTCGTGCCGCGACGCCTTGACCTCGCCGAAGTGCTGGAACCCGTCCAGCGGCGTGGTGTTGGCGGCGGGCGGTGCGTGCACGAACACGGCCTGCGGACCGAACGTCGGGTCGAGCTTGTTCGGGCCGAACGCACCGGCGTGCAGCGGGCCGGACACGAACTCCCAGAACGGGTCGAAGTCGGCCACGGCCGCGCGGTCGGGCGAGTAGTGGTGTGCGGCGGTGTAGTGGACGTCCGCCGTGAGCCACACGGTGTTCTTGACCCGGCGCTTCTTGAGCTCGCGCAGGACCCACGCGATCTCGTCCTCGCGGCCGTTGGGCGCGCCGGGCAGGCCGTTCGCGACGCCCTCGATGTCGGTGCCGTCCGGCACGGTGAGGCCGATCGGGAGGTCCGCCGCGATGATCTTCCACGTGGCGGTGCTGCGGCTGAGCCCGTCTACGAGCCACTTCGCCTGCTGCGCGCCGAGGATCACGCCGGGCTTGTCCTTGGGCGAGGTGTTCCGGTCCTTGTAGGTGCGCATGTCGAGCACGAAGATCTCGACGTTGCGGCCGTAGGAGAACTTCCGGTAGACACGGCCGTCCACCGCACGCTTCCGGTCGATCGGCATCCACTCGTGGAACGCCTGGAAAGCCCGCTGCGCCAGCACGTCCACGCGCTTCTCGGTGTAGAGCGGGCTGTCGAGAATCTCGCCGGGGTACCAGTTGTTCGTGACCTCGTGGTCGTCCCACTGTGCGAAGACGGGGACCTGGGAGGCGAAGCGCTTCACGTTGTCGTCGAGGAGGTTGTAGGCGAACTGGCCGCGGTACTCGTCGAGCGTTTCGGCCACTTTGGACTTCTCCGGCGTGACGACGTTGCGCCAGATCCGGCCGTCCGGGAGCGTGACGCTCGCCTGCATCGGGCCGTCGGAGTAGACGCTGTCGCCGCTGTGGATGAAGAAGTCGGGGTTGCGGTCGGCCATCGCCCGGAAGATCGGCATGCCGCCGATGTCGGGGTTGATGCCCCAGCCCTGGCCCGCGACGTCACCGGACCACACGAACCGCACGTCGTCGCGGCCGAGCGGGGCGGTGGTGAAGCTGCCCGTGACGGGTGCGCTGCAGGTGCGGCCGTGCAGGTCCTCGGCCGTGACGCGGTAGTAGGCGGGGCGGCCGGGCAGCAGGCTCGACACCCTGACGTGCCCGGTGCCGCCGGTCTCGGGGGTGAGCAACGGGCCGCGGAGGCGGCGGGAGAGGCGGAACCTCGGGTCGTTGGACACCTCGACGAACATCCGCGAGGGACGGTCGGCGCGTGTCCACACGATGCCGCCGTCCCACGTGACGTCGCCGGACTGCACGCCGTGGGTGAGGATCGGGCGGTCCGACTTCGCGAGGCTGATGCCCGAGGGCACCAGCGCCGCGGCCGTACCGAGTGCGCCTGCCTTGAACAACGTACGACGGTCGAAGGTCATGCGCGGTTTCTAGTCGCCGGTTCTGGCCGGTGCTGAAACCCGAGGTGAACTTCAGCAGCGCAGGTCGGTCCAGCCCGACACGTAGCTGCCGCCCGGCACGGTGACGCTGGCGACCGCGCGGGTGCACTTGCTGAGCGTGGCCGCCCCGGCGCCCCACAGCTCCTGCCTGGTGCCGCTGCGGATGTCGCCGCCGGGGTACTCCTCGTTGCCGTCGATCACCGCGATCCAGTTCGAGACGCGGTAGGAGTGGCTCTTGGCGTAGGAGTCCCAGACCCAGGTGTAGGCGTAGTTCTTGCCGCACCCGGCGAACTGCTTGACCGACGCGATGGTCGCGCCCTGGTACTTCACGTACCCCGTGCTGCCGATCTGCTTGGCAGAGGCACAACCGGGGACGGTCTCGGCGTTGGCGGTGCCGACACCCACGGACAGCAGCGTCGCGGCCAGTGCGGCGGCGATGGCGAATGGCTTTCTCACAGCCACGACGCTGGTGCAGTCCGGTTATGTGGCGGTAAATCCGTCAGGTGAGGCGCTTGAGCCAGTCGGTGATGATCTGACGCGACGCCGGGGTGGCGTGCACCCACGTCTGCTGGTTCTGGTCGGTGTACTTGACCACGAGCCAGCGGCCGTCCTCGAAGTCGATCGTGGTGAGGAACGTCTTGGCGCGCTGCCGGCCCTCGCCGTCGCGCTTCGCCGCGTACAGCTTCGCCGTGCCGTTGCGGGGCTGGGCGAGCAACTGGCGCAGTGAGATCGACGGCGACGCCTTGCCCTGCTGGTGCAGGTTGATCTCGGTCTCGTGCACGTTGATCGACGCGCCGCGGCCCGCCGGGACGTCCGGCAGCTGCATCGCGAGGACCTCCGGCGCGTTGTCCGGCCGGATCGGGTGCAGCTGCACGAACCCGTTGTCGTGCAGGGCAAGCACACCGTGCTGCGCGTTCGCCGCGACCACCACGGGCCTGGTCTCGTTCGGCGTGACCGCGATCCAGGCCGAGTAGTCGTGCTCCGCCTTGGCGATCAGGTGCAGCGTGCCCCGGACGTCCGGGTGGTCGAGCCCGACCCGCCGCAGCTCACCGATGACGTCGCGCTCGATGAGCACGCGTTCGTCCTCGGTCTCACCGGGCGAGTCGACGGAGAGCGCGGGGTGGTACTGCCCCAGCTTCTCCTGCTTCCACAGGACGTCGAAGGCGAGGTCGGACAGTTGGATCGACGACCGAAGCACGTCAGCCCCCGATCGTCGGCGGTGCGACCATCGGCATGTCACCGATGATCTCGTTCGTGTTCTCCTCGGTGATGAGGTAGTCGGCGGACTTGTGCTCCAGGTCGTCCTCTCCCTGACCCTTCTGCCCCTGACCGCCCATCCCGCCCATGCCGGCCGCGCCACCTCGTCCGGCCGCGCCTGCCGCTCCGCCGCGCGCCGCGTTCTGGCCGGTCTCGCCCATGCCGCCGAACACCCCGGCCTTGCCACCGGGCTGCTGGGCCGCCGTGCTGCCGGCCGCTGCGCTGCCGCTGCCACCACCGACTCCGCCGATGCCACCGCCACCGAACTTGCCTCCGGCACCGCCACCGGCGCCACCACCGAACTTGCCACCCGCACCGGGGCCGCCGGGGCCACCGCGACCGGTGCCGCCCGGACCGTTCGTGCCGCCGCGACCAGGACCACCCGGACCGCCGGGGCCACCAGGACCGCCGGTGTTCGGGCGGACGGGCACACCGATGGGCGGGAGGCCCGTGTTGTTCGGCCGGTCGATCACGCTGCCGGCCGGGGGCTTGCCGGTGGGGTTGTCGATCCCGGGCTTGCCGGTGTTGTTGGTGTTGCTGGTGTTCGTGGTGTCGGACGAGCTGGTGGTGGTCTGGTCGCCGTTGGTGGTCGGGACCGTCCACGGGGTGCCGACAGTGCTCTGCGGCGTGCTGGTCGAGGAAGTGCTCGAGGTGCTCGACGTCCGTGTGGTCGTCGTGTTGTTGTTCGTCGTCTTCTCTTCACCGTTGTGGCCGCCGGTCTCGGCGATCTCGACCACGAGGCTGTCGGTCGTGACGCCGGGGAACTCCCTCGGCAGCTCACCGCGGTTGGTGTTGCTGGCGCTCTGGAACTCCCTGTAAACGCTGCGGTTGTGAGCCTCTTCAGCGTTGTAGCCGTTGACCTTGTCCTCGGTGTCCGTGTCCCAAGGGGTCGCGTCGTCCCAGAAGTTCGTGTCCGGCTTTGACGCCGGCATGTCCTTGAGCTGGTTCTTGTTCAGGTTGAACTGGTAGACCTGGTTCGAGATGGAGTGGTCGGCCTGCCGCAGGGCGTCCTGCATCTGGACCATGGCCTGGTTGATCGGATTCGCGGCAGCCTGAGCCGCATTCGCGCTCGCACCCGTCCACGCTTCGCCCAGCGTCTCGCCGACCCGCTTGAGCCTCGCCTCGATGCCGGCGTAGTCGCGCCCCAGTCCCGCGGCCGCGGTGGCGGCGGCATCAGCCGACGCGGTACCAGGGCCACCATGCATCTGGGAGTAGATCTGTGCTCCCGAGAAGCCCTCGGCGCGTGTGTTGTCCTCGGTGAAACAGCTGGGCGCGGGCCTGGTCATTTCGCACCTGCCTTCATCGTGGTGATGGCGAGATTCGCGAACTCGGTGATCCCGGCACACGGGTCGGCGAACCTCGGACTGCCTTTGTCGCTCTGGAAGGTGAACGTGACGGCCTTCACGTCGGACACTCCGACGAGCAACGCGCAGTCACCGTTGGTACGGGCATCCGACACGAGAGCGATGTAGGTGGGGTAGCCCTGGATGGCCGGCTGAGACTCGAACGCCGCGTAGATGTTCGCCTTGTTCGGAAGGATGGTGGAGAGGTTCGTGCCTTCAGGGAGAAATGCGATCCCAGGAGCCATCTTCGCCGGTGTGCTGGCACCCAGCCAGATGCAAGCCGCGCCGAGCTCGTTGCTGTTCACCCGTCCGGTGACGCCGGGCAGTCCGAACGCCTCTACCTGGGCAGGGGTGACCGTATTGCACGGAGCGGCTTCGAAGGCCTTGACATCCAGCGGGCTCTCGATCTTGGGAGCTCCGCCGCTGTCGCCGGCACTGGTCGACGGAGTGGCGGTGGTGGGCATACCGGTCGTGCCACCGCTGTCGCCGCAGCCCGCGAGCAGCGCGACTGCTGCGGTACCAGCGACGATGGTTCGGATGCGCAACAGCTCAGTCCTTCTACTTGAGGTTGTCCCGGTTGCCTTGCTCGGTCTGCTCGTACTGACGCAGCGTGGCCTGCAGGTTCTCGATCCTGGTGGTCAGGGTGTCCTGAAGCTGCTTGTTCGACTTCTGATGCGCCTCGCCGGCGGCGCGCGCCCAGTTCGCGTAGACCTGGCTCGGCGCGTCCTTGCCGGCACCCTGAACGGTGATCAGCCGCTCGCCGTTCTGATGGGCCATCATCAGGTCGTCGCGGATGGATTCGTACTCCTTGATCGCGGCGCGCAGTGTCTCCAGATCGACCTTGGTCCCGCTCATCCCCAGTGCCCTCCCCGCAGATTCGTGCGTCAAGCAGCATAGCGCCAGGTCGCGGGACTGGCCCCGGTTTCGCAGCACGATCGGGTGAACACGACGAACCCTCGCCGTCGCATTGCGACGAGCGAGGGTGTCGCGCGGAAACGCGCTCTGTCAGGACTGCTGTTCTGGCTGCTGCTGCGCCGGGAGCCGGCCCTCGGCCATCCGCTTGAGCAGGTCCTTGCGCAGCCACAACAGGTACGCCCAGACGAGCCCGAAGATCACGCCGATCACGCCCATCGCCGGCAACAGCAGCCAGGTGGCGATCAGCAGCACGTGCAGACCGACGACAGCGCCGATCGCCCACGGCTTGCGGACGAACGCGCACAGCGCGATGAACACCGCGATGAAGCCGAAGGCGATCCAGCCCACCAGGGACGTGACGCCGCCGTGCAGTTTGGCGATCACCGGCAGGGCCAGGGCGACGACGATGACCTCGAGGATCAGTGTTCCGGCCATGATGCCCCGGAAAGCCTTCATCGGGTCTTTCTTCAGAGGCGCCGGGGTGGTCATGCCGGTTCCTTTCCGAACAGCGCGCGGGCCTCGCCCGCGGTGACGACGGAGCCGGTCACGATGATGCCGCCGCCGGACTGTTCGTCCTCGATGAGGTGGATGGCTTCCTCGATGGCGTCCACGAGGCGGGGACGCACCTCGAAGCGGTCCTCGCCGAAGATCGGGACGGCCAGGCCGGCGAGGACGTCCGGGTCCATCGCGCGCGGCGAGGAGTTGGTGGTGATCACCAGTTCCTGCACCACCGGCTCCAGTGCGGCGAGGATGCCCTCGGCGTCCTTGTCGGACATGACGGAGACGACGGCCACCAGCTTGCGGAAGCCGAACTCCGACTCCAGAGCCTTGGCCAGGGCCGCGGCGCCGTGCGGGTTGTGCGCGGCGTCGACGAAGACGTTGGGCGCGGAACGGACTCGCTCCAGGCGGCCCGGCGTGACGACCGAGGCGAAGCCCTCCCGGACCATCTCGATGTCGATCCTGCGCTCGGGGCCTGCCCCGAAGAACGCCTCGACGGCGGCCAGCGCCAGTGCGGCGTTCTTCGCCTGGTGTTCGCCGTGCAGCGGCAGGAAGATGTCCTCGTAGACGCCGCCCAGGCCCTGCAGCGTGATCATCTGACCGCCGACGGCGACCGCCCTGGACAGGACGCCGAACTCGCTGCCGAGCCGGGCCACCATCGCGTCCACCTCGGCGACGCGTTCCAGGATCACCCTCATGACCTCGGGCGTCTGCTCCGCGACGATCGCGACGGAGCCCGGCTTGATGATGCCGGACTTCTCCACCGCGATGTCCTCGGGACGGTTGCCCAGGTACTCGGCGTGGTCCACGCCGATCGGGGTGAGCACGGCGACGCGGGTGTCCACGATGGACGTCGCGTCCCACGTGCCGCCCATGCCGACCTCGACCACGGCGACGTCGGCCGGCGCTTCCGCGAAGGCCGCGTACGCCATGCCGGTGAGCACTTCGAACTTGCTCATCCGGATCTCGGACTGGGTGTCCACCATCGCGACGTACGGCTCGATGTCGCGGTAGACCTCGACGTAACGCTCAGGCGCGATCGGCTGGTTGTCGATGCTGATCCGCTCGGTCGCGAGCTGCAGGTGCGGGCTCGTGAACCGGCCGGTGCGCAGGCCGATGCGCGTGAAGAGCGCATCGATCATGCGCGACGTCGACGTCTTGCCGTTCGTGCCCGTCAGCTGCACGACCGGGTACGACGTCTGCGGGTCGCCCAGCACGTGCGCGAGCGCCTTGATCCGGTCCAGCGACGGCTCGAGCTTGGTCTCGGGCCACCGCTGGTTGAGCTCGTTCTCGACGTCGAGGAACTCGTCGAGGTTGGTGTCCACGGTTGTCACGCCTCCAGCCAAATAAAGAACTACAGCGCGGCCAGGCGCTCGTTGATGCGGGCGATCTCGGACTCGGCGACTGCCTTGCGCTCCTCGATCTTGGCCTTGACCTCGGCGGGCGCCTTGGCGAGAAACGCCTCGTTGCCCAGCTTCTTCGTCGTGCCCTCGAGTTCCTTCTGCGCCGCCGCGAGGTCCTTCGCGAGGCGCTTGCGCTCGGCCGCGACGTCGATCGTGCCGGACAGGTCCAGCTCGACCTTCACCGCGCCCTTGGGCAGGCCGACCTCCAGCGTCGCGGAGACGGTGAACTCCTCACCCGGCTCCGTCAGGCGCGTGAGCGCGCGCACCGACGGGACCTGGTCGGTCAGGCCGACGCAGCACGCGCCCCGGACCTTGCCCGCGACCTTCTGGCCCGGCTTGAGGCCCTGCTCGGAACGGAACCGGCGGATCTCGGTCGCGAGCTTCTTCAGGCCCTCGACCTCGGCCAGCGCGTCGAGGTCGCGCTCCGCACCGGACGGCTTCGGCCACTCGGCGATGACCAGCGACTCGCCGCCGGTCAGCGACGTCCACAGCGTCTCGGTGATGAACGGGATCGCCGGGTGCAGCAGGCGCAGCACGACGTCGAGGACGTGGCCCAGGACCGACTGCGTGGCCTCGGCGCGGCCGTCCGCGATCTGGACCTTCGCGATCTCCAGGTACCAGTCGCAGAACTCGTCCCACGTGAAGCTGTACAGCGCCTCACAGGCACGGGAGAACTGGAACGCCTCGAAGTTGGAGTCCACGGTGGACACCAGCGCGTCGAGCTCGTCGAGGATCCAGCGGTCCGCCGCCGTCAGCTCGGCGCGGGCCGGCAGCGGACGGGCGACCGTCGCACCGTTGGCCAGCGCGAACCTGGTGGCGTTCCACAGCTTCGTGGTGAAGTTGCGGGAACCGGCCGCCCACTCCTCGGCGACGGCCATGTCCGAACCGGGGTTCGTGCCGCGCAGCAGCGTGAACCGGGTGGCGTCCGCGCCGTAGCGCTCCATCCAGTCCAGCGGGTCGATGCCGTTGCCCTTGGACTTCGACATCTTCTTGCCGTACTGGTCGCGGATCAGGCCGTGCAGGAAGACGTGGTCGAACGGCTGGACCTCATCCATCGCGTACAGGCCGAACATCATCATCCGGACGACCCAGAAGAACAGGATGTCGTAGCCGGTCGAGAGAACGGACGTCGGATAGAACTTCTTGAGGTCCTCAGTGGACTCCGGCCAGCCCAGGGTCGAGAACGGCCACAGGCCAGAGGAGAACCACGTGTCGAGGACGTCCTCGTCCTGACGCCAGCCCTCACCGGTGGGCACCTCGTCGTCCGGTCCGACGCAGACGACCTCGCCGTTCGGGCCGTAGAAGACCGGGATCCGGTGGCCCCACCACAGCTGCCGCGAGATGCACCAGTCGTGCAGGTTGTCGGTCCAGTCGAAGTACCGCTTGTTCAGCTCGGCCGGGTGGATCTTGGTGCGACCGTCGCGGACGGCGGCGGACGCGGCCTCGGCGATGGTCTCGACCTTGACCCACCACTGCAGCGACAGGCGCGGCTCGATGACCGTGTTGCACCGCGAGCAGTGCCCGACGGAGTGGACGTACGGCCGCTTCTCCGCGACGATCCGGCCCTCGGCGCGCAACGCGGCGACGATCGCCGGACGCGCCTCGAACCGGTCGAGGCCGAGGAACGGGCCGTGCGCGGTGATCGTGGCGCGGCCGTCCATGATCGTGAGGTTCGGCAGGCCGTGGCGCTGGCCGATCTCGAAGTCGTTCGGGTCGTGGGCGGGCGTGACCTTGACGGCACCCGTGCCGAACTTCGGGTCGACGTGCGCGTCGGCCACGATCGGAATGCGGCGGCCGGTCAGCGGCAGCTCCACCTCGGTGCCGATGAGGTGCCGGTAGCGCTCGTCGTCCGGGTGGACGGCGACCGCGGTGTCGCCCAGCATCGTCTCGGCGCGCGTGGTCGCGACGACGATCGAGTTCTCCCCGTCGCCGTAACGGATCGAGACGAGCTCGCCCTCGTCCTCGCTGTGGTCGACCTCGATGTCCGACAGCGCCGTCTGGCAGCGCGGGCACCAGTTGATGATCCGCTCGGCCTGGTAGATCAGGCCGTCGTCGTACATCTTCTTGAAGATCGTCTGGACGGCGCGCGACAGCCCCTCGTCCATGGTGAAGCGCTCACGCGACCAGTCGATGCCGTCGCCGAGCCGCTTCATCTGGTCGAGGATCTTGCCGCCGTACTCCTCTTTCCACTCCCAGACGCGCTCGACGAACTTCTCGCGCCCGAGGTCCTGCCGCGACAGGCCCTGCTTCGCGAGGTCTCGCTCGACGGCGTTCTGCGTCGCGATGCCGGCGTGGTCCATGCCCGGCAGCCACAGCACCTCGTAGCCCTGCATGCGGCGGCGCCTGGACAGCGCGTCCATCACGCTGTGGTTCATGGCGTGGCCCATGTGCAGGCTGCCGGTGACGTTCGGCGGGGGCAGCACGATCGTGAACGGCGGCTTGTCGCTCTTGACGTCCGCCTCGAAGTACCGCCGGTCGACCCACCGCTGGTACAGCTCCGCCTCTACCTCCGCCGGAGTCCACGCGGCGGGGAGGTCGGGACGCTGGGTTGCGGTGTCGAGTTCAGTCACAGCCGAGAAGTCTACGGAGCCCGGGGTCTCGACTTGAAACGAGATACCTGATAACGGCCCGGCGACGATCTGGACCAAGCCATCGGCGTCGGTCGCACCGGTGATCAATGATGTGCGCCGATCACCTTGGGGGGAACGTGCAGTACGACATCGAGGACCACCCTGACCTCCAGGACTCGGCCTGGATTCGCGGCGCGAACAGACGTGCCAAGCGGGAGGTCCGCAGGCAAAGACGGCAGGCGCGGGCGCGCAGGCACAGCGGCAAGATCATCGCGGTGCTCGCGCTGGTCACCGTCGGCGCGGTGGTGTTCGGCCTGAACCGCGCGGGGACGTTCGACAACGTCTCGCTGCCGGACGCGCCGGACCTGAACCTGCCCTATTCGGGCGTCAACGTCGAGCAGCCCTTCGCCGGCACGCACGCGGAGCAGTGGTCCGAGGGTGAGCGGGGCATCGTCCTCCCGTCCACCGACCCGGCGTTCGAGCAGGTCCGGCAGGCGCTCATCGCGGCGCGTCTGGACCCGGCGACGATCAGCGAGCTCAAGCCTGACCGGTACCTCGCGCTGCTGGCGCCAGGGGCGCGCGAGCAGGTCTCCGCCCACCCGCGCAACTGGACCACCCAGCTCAAGCCGGGCACGAAGCTGTTCCCGAACGGCATCAGGGTGTCCGGGACGATGACGCTCGGCGAGAAGGACGGTCGCCAGACCGTGACCGCGGACTACGTGTTCGCGTACGCGTTCGAGCCGCCGGACCCGAAGAAGCTCTTCCACCAGATGGAGATGATCGCCGCCGTCCGCGAGAAGATCACGTACGCGGTCACGCCGGAAGGGCTGTGGCCGACGGAGGCCCAGGGCCACCGGTACTCGATCGCGTGCAAGGCGTCCGGCGAGGGCTTCCTCGGCCCGCAGTTCATCGAGCCGCTCGCGCAGGGCGGAAGCCCCGTCCAGGACGAGAAGAAGCACTTCACCGTCGGCGGAGAGGTCCCGACCGAGGACACCTGCGACTGATCACTCTTTCAGAGGTGCCGGGACGCGGTGACGGCGATCACAATTGACCGTCACGGACCGTTCAACCCCTTGGGGCCCGTGACGGGCGACGCCGCCGCGTTCTTCGGGGGCGCTGGCGGCGCCGACGTCGATCAGCGAACAATGAACGCATGAGCAGCAAGCCCCCGCAGCACGACGTCGACGAGTCCGCGCTCGAAGTCAGCACCCCCAAGACCTGGGCAGCGGGTATTCCCGGCGTGCTCGTGTCGCTCGACCGCGCGGTCGAGCAGATGGGTGTCGGGCGCACGGTCAAGACGTTGCGACTGCTCAACCAGCGTGAAGGTTTCGACTGTCCTGGTTGCGCGTGGCCCGAACCGCAGGGCCACCGCAAGATGGCGGAGTTCTGCGAGAACGGCGCGAAGGCCGTCGCGGAGGAGGCCACCAAACGACGAATCGGGCCCGAGTTCTTCGCCGAGCACTCCATCAAGAGCCTGCGGACGAAGACGGACTACTGGCTCGGCCAGCAGGGCCGGCTCACCGAACCGATGGTGCTCGAGCCCGGTGCGACGCATTACACACCGATCAGCTGGGACGCCGCGTTCACGCTCGTCGCCGGCGAGCTGACAGCGTTGTCGTCCCCGGACGAGGCGATCTTCTACACCTCCGGCCGCACCAGCAACGAGGCCGCGTTCCTCTACCAGCTGCTGGTCCGCTCGTTCGGCACCAACAACCTGCCGGACTGCTCGAACATGTGCCACGAGTCGTCCGGCTCCGCGCTCAACGAGGCGATCGGCATCGGCAAGGGCTCGGTGTCCATCAAGGACTTCGACCTCGCCGACCTGATCGTGGTCATCGGCCAGAACCCCGGCACGAACCACCCGCGCATGCTCAGCGCGCTGGAGGACGCCAAGAAGAACGGCGCGAAGATCATCGCGATCAACCCGCTGCCGGAAGCGGGGCTGATGCGGTTCAAGAACCCGCAGAACGTCGCCGGCCTCGTCGGCAGGGGCACCGCGCTGTGTGACGAGTTCGTGCAGATCAGGGTCGGCGGCGACCAGGCGCTGTTCCAGGCGATCGGGCACTTGCTGCTGCAGTGGGACAAGCTCGACAGGACGTTCATCGAGGCGAAGACCCACGGGTTCGAGGAGTACGCGGAGAGCCTGCGCGAGCTCGACTGGGACGGCGTGCTCACCGCGACCGGCCTGACCCGCGAGCAGATCACGCGCGTGGCCGGGATGTTCGTCGACTCGAAGGCCACGATCGCCTGCTGGGCCATGGGCCTCACGCAGCACAAGCACAGCGTGCCCACGATCCGCGAGGTCACGAACGTCATGTTCCTGCGCGGCATGATCGGCAAGCCGGGCGCGGGCCTGTGCCCGGTGCGCGGCCACTCGAACGTGCAGGGCGACCGCACGATGGGCATCTACGAAAAGATGCCGGAGAAGTTCCTGCAGGCACTGGAGACCGAGTTCAGCATCTCCGTGCCGCGCAAGCACGGGTTCGACACCGTCGACGCGATCAACGCGATGCGTCAGGGCCGCGGCAAGGTGTTCATCGCGATGGGCGGCAACTTCGTCAGTGCCACCCCGGACACCCCGGTGACCGAGAAGGCACTGGAGCAGTGCTCCCTGACGGTGCACGTCTCCACGAAGCTCAACCGCTCGCACGTGGTGCACGGGAAGACGGCGTTGATCCTGCCCGCGCTGGGCCGCACCGAGAGCGACGTGCAGCACTCGGGCGAGCAGTTCGTCACGGTCGAGGACTCGATGTCGGTCGTGCACCGCTCACGGGGCCGGCTCACGCCCGCGTCGGATCACCTGCTGTCCGAGATCTCGATCGTCTGCCGGCTCGCGCGCAAGACCCTCGGCGCCTCGCACCCCGTGGCGTGGGAGGAGTTCGAGAAGGACTACGACGTCATCCGCGAGCACATCTCCCGCGTCGTGCCGGGCTGCATCGACTACAACACGCGCGTCCGTCAGCCCGACGGTTTCGTGCTGCCGCACCCGCCGCGTGACTCGCAGGAGTTCGCGACGGCGACCGGCAAGGCGAACTTCACGGCGAACGAGATGACCGTGATCGAGGTGCCGGAGGGCCGGCTGCTGATGCAGACCCTGCGCAGCCACGACCAGTACAACACCACGATCTACGGCCTCGACGACCGCTATCGCGGTGTGAAGGACGGCCGTCGCGTGGTGTTCGTGAACCCGGACGACGTCCAGGCGCTCGGGTTCGAGGACGGCCAGATGGTGAACATCGTGTCGGAGTGGAAGGACGACCCGACGGGCGTCGTCGAACGCCGCGCCGAGTCGTTCCGGATCGTCTCCTACCCGACCGCGCGCGGCTGCGTGGCGACGTACTTCCCCGAGGCGAACCCGTTGGTGCCACTGGATTCCAAGGCGGACATCTCGGGAACCCCGACGTCCAAGTCGGTCATCGTGCGGCTGGAAGCCGTCGCCTGATCTACGCGTGCCGGACCCGGACGAAGAGCCTTAACCGGCGTCGTTCGGGTTCGGCCTCGGCCTTCTCGTCCTTCTTCACGAGCCGGCGCGCGGCGGCGTCGGCCTCGAACTCCTGCTGGCGATACTTCGCGATAGCAAACGCGTCGTGGTGCGAGAACATCGTGAATCTCCCTGGATTGGGTTCTAGTCGGGTGCGACCGTGTGACTCAGGAACAACCTGACCGGCCGCGAACCTTCCGGCCGCAGCGCGGGGTCCAGCCGGCGCTCGTCGTACTTGTCCAGCAGGGCGCGCAACTCCGCCAGGTACTCGACGGCCTCCTGAGCGGTGATGAACTTGACCGTGCCCTCGGTGCCGACCGCCTCGCGCCACTCCTCCGGCAGGTGCTCACGCTGCCGCAGGCGGTCCCGCGTGCGCTCGAACTCCTGGTCCAGGTAGGCCATCGCCGCCGCCTCGGCCGCCATCGCCGTCTCACCCTCGAGACCTTCCGAAGAGATCGACTGGCGTTTGTGCACGATCTTCCACGGCTTCTGCCTGCCGGGCCCCTCGACCTCGGTCACGAAGCCGTACTTGGCCAGCATGTTCAGGTGATAGGAGCAGCTCGCCACGCTTTCACCGAGCACCTCGGAACACTGGGTCGCGGTGCGTGGCCCCTCCTCGGTGAGCAGCTGGAGCAGCTTCCACCGAAACGGGTGCGAGAGCGCCCGGAGAGTCTTGGGATCGGTGATCGGAGCCTCGGTCATGACACCAAGGTACGCGTATCAAGGAGTCTTTAGCAAGGTTCCTTGATATACAAATCCTTAGGTAGCGGTCACCAGTCCGGCGAGTTGCGCGCGACGGCCGTGACCAGCGGCAGCGACTCGATCACCGGCACCCGCAACAACTCCGCGGGAACGTCCGGGTCGCGCACGGGTTCGATGAGCTCACGCAGCAGCGCGCCGACGACGTCGTCCGCGGACTGGTCGACCTCGTGGATCAGGTCGCGCAACTGATCCGCGGCCTCGTTGAGCACGCGCGGACGTTGCGGTTCCTCCAGCATCAACGCCGCCAGCCGCAGCACGCGACGGCAGGTGCGCAGCCGGAGGCTCCTGCTCGCGGACTCCCGCGTGCCCGCCAGCCCCAGGCGGCCACGCGTGCGTTCGATCCACGGCTCGACCGTCTCGCGCCGCCAGATCGGGCCGGACGCGAGTTCCGCGTCCGGCTCGGGAATGCCGTGCGAGCGCCGTTTGCGCCAGACAGCGACCAACTGCCGACTGAGCCCCATGGCGTCGGCGATCTCCGCGATCCCGTAGAAGTCCCCCACGCCGGCCACTGTAACCAGAGATGACGCGGAGTGTCATCAAAAATGTCTCAGATGCGTTCGAGTACCGCCTGCGCCGCGTTGTGGCCGCCGATGCCGCTGACTCCGCCGCCACGCCGGGAGCCCGCACCGCACACGAGGACGTTGTCCACGTCGGTCTCCACGCCCCACTTGCCGACCTGCTCGCCGGTCTCGGCGAACGGCCAGTCGAGCTCGCCGTGGAAGATGTTGCCGCCCGGCAGGCCGAGCTCTTCCTGCAGGTCGAGCGGGGTGCGCGCCTCGATGCACGGGGTGCCCTGCGCGTCGACGGCCAGGCAGTCCTGGATCGGCTCCACGAGGTGGGCGTTGAGCTGGTCGAGGTAGCGCCGCACCAGTTCGTCGCGCAGTTCGGTGTTGCGGCCCTCGAACAACGACGCCGGCAGGTGCAGGCCGAACAGCGTCAGCGTCTCGTGACCGCGCAGCGACGGCCCGAGGATCGACGGGTCGGTCAGCGAGTGGCAGTACATTTCGCCTGGCAGCACCGACGGCACCTGGCCGGCGGCACTCTCCAGGTACGCGGTCTCGAGCTGGTCGTAGGACTCGTCGAGGTGGAACGTGCCGGCGAACGCCAGCCGCGCGTCGACACCGGACCTGAGCTCGGGCAGCCTGCGCAGCAGCATGTTGATCTTCAACTGGCAGCCGGGAGCGTCGTGGACCTCCCTGCCCTGCAACCGTCCCAGCACCGACGGGGCCACGTTCGAGAGCACGAACCGGGCCTCGGCCGTCTCGTCCCCGTACGTCACCGAGGCGGTCCTGCCGTCCGACTCGACGGACGTGACCTCGGCGCCGGTGACGATCCGCGCACCGGCCTCGCGCGCGACCCGTTCCAGTTCGGCGGTGACCCCGCCCATGCCGCCGACCGGGACCTTCCACTCCCCGGTCCCGTTGCCGATCACGTGGTAGAGGAAGCACTTGTTGGCGCGCAACGAATGCAGCGACGAATGCGTGCCGATCAACGCGTCCGTGGCGACGACGCCGCGCACCAGGTTGTCGTCGAACAGCTCCTGCAGCGTCGCGCCGATCGGCCGTTCGAAGACCTGCTCCCACAGCCGTCCGCGCACCACCGCGTCGACGCGCACGCGCAGATGTTCCCGCGACACCAACGGTTCCAGCAGGGTCGGCGCCAAGGCCTGCGCCATCAGCTCCAGATCGGCGTACCAGCGCTGCCACCGTTCCCAGTCGTCGAGCGACCCGCACACGGCCTCGAACGACTTCACGGTCGCCTCGCCCGGCGAGCGTTCGACCAGCAGCCCGCCCTTGCCGTTCGGCGTGTAGGACGAGGCCGAACGAGATTTCAACGCGAGCTTCAGCCCCAGATCCGACACGATCCGATCGGGCAGCAGCGAGACGAGGTACGAGAAGCGCGAGAGCCGGGCGTCGACGCCCTCCCACGGTGAGGCGCTCACCGCCGCCCCGCCGACGTGCGGCAGCTTCTCCAGCACCCTGACCGACTTCCCCGCCCTTGCGAGGTACGCGGCCGCCACCAGCCCGTTGTGGCCGCCCCCCACGATCACGACGTCGTCCATGCCCCGGAATCCCTCCCACGTAGCCTGGTCGGTGGGGAACATAGCGGTCCGAAGGAGATGTGCACATGGGCCGAGTGACGGTGCGCCGAGCGGTCGAACGGGTGTCGCCGAGCGGTCGTCGCCGCAGAGTCGACTCGCTCGCCGCCGAGGAGCCGCTGGAACTGCGGGTCAACGGGAAGGCGTTGGCGGTCACGATGCGCACGCCCGGCCATGACGTCGAGCTCGCGCACGGCTTCCTGCTCAGCGAGGGCGTGATCGGGTCGTCCGAGGACATCTCGATCGCGCGGTTCTGCGAGGGCACCGGGCCGGACGGGCTGAACACCTACAACGTGCTGGACGTCGCGCTGGCCGAGGGTGTGCCGCCGCCGGACACCGGGGTGGAGCGGAACTTCTACACCACGTCGTCGTGCGGCGTGTGCGGCAAGGGCGCGCTGGACGCGGTGAAGCTCAAGACCCGCTACTCCCCCGCCCTGGACGAAGTGCGGGTCACACCCGAGGCGTTGACGGGCTTCCCGGACGCGTTGCGGGAACGGCAGAAGGTCTTCGAGAGCACCGGCGGGCTGCACGCGGCCGGGCTGTTCGTCGACGGTGAGCTGCTGGTCGTGCGCGAGGACGTGGGCCGGCACAACGCCGTCGACAAGGTGCTGGGCTGGGCGGTGCTGCAGGACCTGGTGCCGTTGCGCGGCGCGGTGCTGATGGTGTCCGGGCGGGCGTCGTTCGAGCTGGTGCAGAAGGCCGCGATGTCCGGAATTCCGGTGCTCGCGGCGGTGTCCGCGCCGTCGTCGCTCGCGGTCGAGCTGGCCGAGGAGCAGGGCATGACGCTCGTCGGCTTCCTGCGCGGTGACTCGATGAACATCTACACCGGTGGGGAGCGCGTGGTTGAGACCGCTTGACGGCGTCGTGGTGGTGAGCCTGGAGCAGGCCGTCGCCGTGCCGTACGCGACGCGGCTGCTGGCCGATCTGGGCGCGCGGGTCATCAAGGTCGAACGGCCCGGCACCGGGGACTTCGCGCGCCACTACGACTCGTCGTGCGGCGAGGTGTCGTCGTACTTCGCGTGGACGAACGCCGGCAAGGAGTCGGTGTCGCTGGACATCAACCACCCCGGCGGCCGTGAGGTGCTGGACCGGCTCGTGGCACGGGCGGACGTGCTGCTGTGCAACCTGTCGCCACGCGTGTGGCAGCGGCTCGCGCTGCAGTTGCCGCCGGCGTTGATCGTCGGTGAGCTGTCCGGCTACGGCTGGGAGGGCCCGTACGCGGACCGCAAGGCGTTCGACGCGCTGGTGCAGTCCGAGGCGGGGCTGGTCTCGCTGACCGGTGAGGGCGACGTGATGGCCCGCGCCGGCATCTCGGTCGCGGACATCGCGGCGGGCGTCCAGCTCCAAGCCGCCGTGCTGGCGGCGTTGCTGCAACGCGGCCGGACGGGTGAAGGCGTGCGGCTGCGGTTGTCACTCTTCGAAGCGATGGCCGAGTGGATGCACCAGCCGATGCTCTACGCCGCCGGCACGGGCGCAGCGGCCCCGCGTTCGGGCGCGCACCACCCGAGCATCGCGCCGTACGGGCCGGTGGCCTGCGCGGACGGCGCCGTGCACCTGGCCGTGCAGAACGACGGGCAGTGGCAACGGCTGTGCGGCCTGATCGGGCTCGCTCCGCAGGAGAGGTTCGCCACAGTGGCGTCCCGGGTGGAGCACCGGGCGGAGCTGCAGAAGCTTCTCGAAGAGGCGTTCTCGAGCCTCACGGCAGCGGAGTTGCTGACCACTTTGGACGCCGCCGACGTGCCTGCCGCGCTGACCCGCCCGATCACCGACCTGCCCACCCACCCACAGCTCGACACATGGGTTGACGTGCCGGTTCCCGGCGGAACGGCGCGGATGCTGCCGCCGCCGGTGGCCGGTTTCGAGTGGTCACCGGGTGCGGTCCCCGCCCTCGGCGAGCACAATGACGCCGTGCTGACCTGGCTGGGCTATTCGGGTGAGGAACTGTCTTCCTTACGCGTGCGTTCCGTCCTCTGAGAAGGAAACGAGGAACGGTGCCCACGCGATGAGGTGAGCATGGGGGAACCGAGGTACAGCCGCCGCACCCTCCTCGCGGCGGTCGGCGTGGTCATCGCGACGGCCACCGGCGTCGTGACGTACGTGTCGTCGTCCGAGACCGTCGAACGGCAGATCGCGACGGCGGACAAGGTGCGGGCCACGTCCACCGCGAAGCCGGCGATCCGTTTCGAGCGCGTGTACTCGGCCGCCCGCCACCGCGAGGTCACCCTCGCCTTCTACCTCCCGCCCGGCGCGAACGCCCGCGGCCTGCCGATGTCGATCCTCCTGCACGGCCTGCACGGCGACGCCAGGCACGCGCCCGTGGGCAACCTGGCCGAGGTCCTGGCCAACGCCGTCGCGAAGGGCTCGGTGCCCGCGTTCGGCTTCGTCGCGGTCGACGGCGGAAACAACTACTGGCACGAGAACGTCCCCGGCGACGACCCGATGGCGATGCTGCTCGACGAGGTCCCGCGCTGGCTCAAGGAACGCGGCTACGGCGAACCGTTCGCGGTGACCGGCGTGTCGATGGGCGGCTTCGGTTCGCTGCTCTACGCGAGGCGCAGGGCCGAACGCGGCGACCCGATCGCGGCCGCCGCGGTCATCTCCCCCGGCCTGATCACGGCGTGGCCGGAGATGGCCAAGCGGCGTGCGTTCAAGAACGAGCGCGAGTGGGCGGCGCTCGACCCGCTGCGCCACCCGAAGTCCACCGGACCGACCGCGCTGGGCGTGTGGATCGGCGACCGCGACAGGTTCATCGAGGGCACCCGCCGGTTCATCCGCGAGGTGCGGCCCGAGGTGAGCGCGGTCAAGGGTGGCGGGCACGACGACGGGCTGTACCGGAAGGTCACGCCCGACGTCGTGCAGTTCCTCGCGAAGTACGCGAAGCGCGCCGTCTAGACGCGGACGGCTGCCCTGCCCCAGTGCAGCCACTTCACGCGGTCCTGCTCGTCGCGTCCACACAGGACGACCACCGCGTGGTAGCCGTCCTCCTCTTCGACGGCGATCAGCGCGTCGTCACGCAGCCCAGTGAACTCGTGTTCGTCCTCGTCGACGAAGGACTTCCAGTCGGGGTCGAGGGCCACGTACCGCAGCGTCACCCGGCCCCCGTCACCTTCGGTGATGTGCGCCTCCAGCCCTGTGGACCGGTAGACGCCGACGACCCTCTCGACGTCGACCGGCACCGGCATCATCGGAGGCGTGGGCAGACCGGGCAGGGTGATGTCCGCCAGGTCGCCCAGCACCTGCTCATAGACCGCGCGCACCAGCGGCAGGGCCTCGCCGCCGTTGGTGAGGACCGCGATCGCGAGTCCGGCTCCCGGAACCACCCGCAGGTACGCCCGGAACCCCAGGGTCGATCCGGTGTGGCCCATCCCGGAAACGCCGTCGGCGTAGTCGTGCAGCGCCCAGCCGAGCCCCTGCTTGCCGCCGTGCCCGAAGTCGGGCGGCACGACCTGAAGCTCCCGCATCGCGTCGAACTCGCTGGTGCCGAGGTGCATCCGCACGAACTCCAGCAGGTCGCGCGCGCTCATCGCGAGCACCGTGCCGGCCGGGGTGTCGCCCTCGGCCATCAGCTTGTCGGCGGGCTTGGGCTCCTTGCCCGGATGTCCCGTGGCGCACGTCTGGGCGGCGTACTCGGCGTGGCTCGCGGCCGCGGTGCGCAGGCCGAGCCGCTCGATCAGACGTTCCCTCAGGACGACGCGGAAGGGCTTGCCACGCAACACTTCCACGATCCGGCCGAGCAGCGTGAAGCCGCTGTTGCAGTACGTGTAGAGCTCACCGGGCGGAACCTGCTGCCGTGCGTCCGCCATCCGCTCGACGTACTTCTCCAGCATGTCGTCACCGTTGCCGGTGTCGTGGAAGAGATCACCCTCGAAGCCCGCGGTATGGGTGAGGAGCTGCCGTGGCGTGATGATCCGCGCGGCCTGCTCGTCGGCGAGTTTGAACTCCGGCAGCACGTCGCGCACCGGGCGGTCGAGGTCGAGCAGGCCCTCGTTCACCAGTTCCTGCACGAGCGTGGCCGTCCAGATCTTGGTGATCGATCCGATCTGGAAGATGGAGTCCGTCGTCACCTTCTCGCCGGTGACGTTGTTCAGCACACCTGCTGCCATGTCGACGATTTCGCCGTTGTGGAGCACGGCGACTTGGGCGCCTACGACGCCGTGTTCCTCGACCAGTTCGTCCAGCTTGATCATGCTTCTTCCCCCAGGAGTTCTCAGGTTCGGGCGGCAGCCCGTCCGAAGTGCAACAGATCGCCCTTCAACACCAGCACGGTGTGCGGTCTCTCCAAGGCGATCAAGGCGTCGTCGCGCAGAGCCACGAACTCGCGCACGTCGTCGTCCAGGTCGACCCGCACGCGGCCGTGATCCGCTTGCGTGACAACCACTTCGTGGTCGGCACAGCGGTAGGTGCCGAGGAAGCGCTCGTCCACCAGTTCTGGCGCCTCGGGCGGCGTCGGTGGCTCCGGTCTGCGCACGCCCGCGAGTTCGCTGAAGACGTTGTCGATGATGTCGTCGAACACTTCGCGGGCCGCGCCGCCGCTGGTGAGCAGCGCGACCGCGATCCCGCGTTCCGGTGCGATCCGCAGGAACGAGGCCATGCCCCTGTTCGCGCCGTGGTGGCCGATCACCGGGCCGCCGGAGTAGCCCGGCAGTTCCCAGCCCAGGCCCCAGGAAGCGCGATTCCCGCAGTCCGGCAACAGCATCTGCGGCTCGCGCATCACCGCGAACGCCGGCGTCGCCAGGTGCATGCGCGCGAACGCGGGCAGGTCCCGTGCGCTCATCGCGAGTGCCGACCCCGCGGGCCAGCCCGGCAGAACGTCGCACACCGGACCGTCGAGGTCGAGCCTGCCCTCGTTCACCAGCTCCTGGACGAGCGTCGCCGTCCAGACCTTGGTGATCGACGCGATCTGGAACAGCGACTCCGTCGTCACCGGTGCGCGCGTGCCGGCGCTCAGCACACCGGCGGCCACGTCGGTGATCTCGCCGTCGGCCAGCACAGCGAACTGGGCTCCGACGACGCCGTGTTCGTCGATCAGCCCCTGCAGTTCGATCACCTTCCCCCCAGGAAGTGATGTCCGGGCCCTGTCCTGCGAGGACCTAGCGCGGTGAGAGCGGCACCGTCTTCGACCGCACCCACTTGAGCACCGCCGGCCACTCCCCGTAGCCCGCGTCGATGTTGATGTGCCCGGCGCCCGGCAGGACGTCGATCTCGATCCGCAACGCCTCGGCGAGCTCCTTCGCGGCCTGCATCGAGCAGTACGGGTCGCCCTCGCCCGCGATCAGGCGGGTCTCGGTGGCGGCGCGGCGCAGGTTCGCCGGGTCGAGCGGGGCCGGGAAGAACGACTTGATGGCCGGTTCCGGGTGGTCCAGCGCCGGCGGGGCTACGAGCAGCACTCGGTCGACGTGGGCGATGGACTCGCGGGCCGCGTGGTGCAGCCAGAGGTAGCAGCCGAGCGAGTGCGCCACGACGACCCGTTCGCGGTCGGTGGGCAGCGCTTCGAGGTGCGTGTCGAGTTCGCGCAGCCACGTGTCGCGGTCGGGCGCGTCGGGGCTGCTGAAGTGCGGCATGTCGGCGAGGCCGCCGTGCTCGGACACCGTCTGGGCCAGCCAGCGCTGCCAGTGGCCAGGGCCGGAACCGGTGTAGCCGTGGAGCAGGAGCACGTGAGGCAGCGACATGGTTCCACCTTAGAACGAAGACCGGCCCCGGCAACGAGTTGCCGGGGCCGGTCCAAGAAGATCACTTACGCGGACTTCTCCCGGCGTTCCCGGCGCGAGGGCTGCCGAGCCACGATGGTCGGGTTCACGTTCTCCTTCACCGTCTGCTCGGTGATGACGACCTTGGCGACGTCCGTGCGGCTCGGGATGTCGTACATCACCGGGAGCAGGACCTCTTCCATGATCGCCCGGAGGCCACGAGCACCGGTGCCGCGCAGGATCGCCTGGTCGGCGATCGCTTCGAGCGCGGTCTTGGTGAACTCGAGCTCCACGCCGTCCATCTCGAAGAGCTTCTGGTACTGCTTCACCAGTGCGTTCTTCGGCTCGGTGAGGATCATCACCAGCGACGGCTTGTCGAGGTTCGTGACGGAGGCGACCATCGGCAGACGCCCGATGAACTCGGGGATCAGGCCGAACTTGATCAGGTCCTCCGGCATGGAGTCGGCGAAGAAGTCCGACGACTCCACCTCGGCCTTGGAGCGGACCTCGGCACCGAAGCCCAGACCCCGCTTGCCGACGCGGTCCTGGATGATCTTCTCCAGGCCCGCGAACGCACCGGCCACGATGAACAGCACGTTCGTCGTGTCGATCTGGATGAACTCCTGGTGCGGGTGCTTGCGGCCGCCCTGCGGGGGCACCGAGGCGGTGGTGCCTTCCAGGATCTTCAGCAGTGCCTGCTGCACGCCCTCACCGGACACGTCGCGCGTGATCGACGGGTTTTCACTCTTTCGAGCGATCTTGTCGACCTCGTCGATGTAGATGATGCCCGTCTCGGCGCGCTTCACGTCGTAGTCGGCGGCCTGGATGAGCTTCAGGAGGATGTTCTCGACGTCCTCACCGACGTACCCGGCCTCCGTCAGCGCTGTCGCGTCGGCGATGGCGAACGGCACGTTCAACATCTTCGCGAGCGTCTGCGCGAGGTAGGTCTTGCCGCAGCCCGTCGGGCCGAGCATCAGGATGTTCGACTTCGCCAGCTCGACGCCGTCGTCACGACCCTCGCGCCCGCGGTCGCCCGCCTGGATGCGCTTGTAGTGGTTGTAGACGGCGACGGAGAGGGTGCGCTTGGCGTCACTCTGTCCGATGACGTACTGGTCGAGGAACTCGTGGATCTCGGCGGGCTTCGGCAGCTCGTCGAGCTTCACGTCGCCGGCTTCGGCCAGCTCCTCCTCGATGATCTCGTTGCAGAGATCGATGCACTCATCGCAGATGTAGACGCCGGGGCCGGCGATGAGTTTCTTCACCTGCTTCTGGCTCTTTCCGCAGAAAGAGCACTTCAGCAAGTCGCCGCCGTCACCGATACGCGCCATGACCGCTGACCTATGTCCCCTCCGGCGCACACCTGCTGTAGTGCGCCTGCTGACTTGCTGTGGCAGTCCCACTGGCTGTGGGTGCTGAGCCCGTTCTCCTGACGGTACCTGGCCGACCCCGTTTCAGGGGAGGACCCGCGTCCCCCGACGCGCCGATCAGGCCGGACATCCGGCCACATCGGCGTGTCGGGTGGGTGCGCGCTGCCCAGGGGCTGGGGATTTTCCCAGCCCTCGGGACAAGGCCCGGGGCCTGGAGTGTCCCCAGACGAACACCGGGCGGCGGGCGAGGCGAACGCACCTCACCCACCGGCGCCCGTCAGGACTTGGCGGAAAGCTTGCGGTAGGGCAGCACCGTGTCGACGATGCCGTACTCCCTGGCCTCTTCGGCCGTCAGGATGCGGTCGCGCTCGATGCTCTCGCGAACCTCCTCCGCCGTCCGGTTCGTGTGCCGCGCGAGGGTGGATTCCATCAGGCGGCGCACGCGCTGGATCTCGTTCGACTGGATCTCCAGGTCGGACACCTGACCGTACGCACCCTCCATCGAAGGCTGGTGGATCAGGATTCGCGCGTTGGGCAGTGCGTGGCGCTTACCGGGCGACCCAGCCGCCAGCAGCACGGCCGCGGCGGAGGCCGCCTGGCCGAGGCAGTACGTCTGGATGTCCGGGCGGACGAACTGCATGGTGTCGTAGATGGCCATCAACGAGGTGAACGAGCCACCCGGAGAGTTGATGTACATCAGGATGTCGCGGTCCGGGTCCTCGGACTCGAGCACCAGCAGCTGCGCCATGACGTCGTTCGCCGAAGCGTCGTCAACCTGCACGCCGAGGAAGATGATGCGCTCCTCGAAGAGCTTGTTGTACGGGTTCGACTCCTTCATGCCGTAACTGGTGCGCTCGACGAACGACGGCAGCACGTACCGCGACTGAGGCAGGTGGAACTGGCTCACTTGAAGTCTCCTAGCTGACGTCAGTTGTTCGAGTCGCCGACGGGCTGGGCCCTGGTGACGACCTTGTCGACGAAGCCGTACTCCAGCGCTTCCTGCGCCGTGAACCAGCGGTCGCGGTCGGAGTCGCGGGTGACGGTCTCGAGCGTCTGGCCGGTGTGCTCGGCGATGAGCTCCGCCATCTCGCGCTTGGTGCGCGTCAGCATGTCCGCCTGGATCGCGATGTCCGCGGCCGTACCGCCGACACCGGCCGACGGCTGGTGCATGAGGATCCGGGCGTGCGGGAGCGCGTGGCGCTTGCCGGGCGCACCCGCCGAGAGCAGGAACTGCCCCATCGAGGCCGCGAGGCCCATCGCGTACGTGGCCACGTCCGGCTGGATCAGCTGCATCGTGTCGAAGATGGCCATGCCCGCCGTGACGGAACCACCCGGCGAGTTGATGTAAAGCGTGATGTCCTTCTCGGGGTCCTCAGCGGCCAGCAGCAGCAGCTGCGCGGTGATCTGGTTGGCGATGCCCTCTTCGACCTGTGATCCCAGGACGATGATCCGCTCGCGGAGCAGCCGCTCGTACACCGAGTCGTTGAGGTTCATCCCGGCGGTGGCCGACCGCATCTCGGGGGTCGGGAAGGAGTGCTGCGTCACGTCTGCCTGCCTAACTCCAGGTGGAACGAATCTGGAAGCGAAAACTCTCTGCGATCGACCTTAACGAAGGCGGGCGGCGTCAGATGCCCGACACCGCCCGCGTTCGCTATCAGCTGTATTTCCGGAGCTCGCCCACTCGCGGGGGAAGGGCGAGCAACTCGGTCTTCGCTACTCCTGGCCGTCCTCATCGGACTTGGTCTCGCCGAAGAGCTCGTCGAGGTCCAGCTTCTGCCCGGTCGAGTCGCTGACCTCGGCCTGGCGCACGACGCTCGCGAGCGCCTTGCCCCGGCGGACGTCGGCGAAGATCGCGCCGAGCTGACCGGACTGCTGCGCGCGCTTGACGTACTCGTCCGGGCTGATGCCGAAGCGCTGGGCCTGGTAGATGATCCGCTCGGTCAGCTCGCCGTCGGACACCGTGACCTGCTCGGCGTCGGCGATCGAGTCGAGCACCAGCTGCGTCTTGACGGCCTGCTCGGCGGCCTTGCGCAGCTCGGCGTCGAACTCCTCCTCCGACTGACCCTGCTCGGTCAGCCACGCGCCGAACTTCGCCTCGTCGTGGTCGAAGGCGTGCACGGCGTCGTGCTTGCGGGCGTCGATCTCACCCTGGACGATGCCCTCGGGCAGGGGGACCTCGGTGGTCTCCAGCAGCGCCTCGAGGACCTTGTCGCGCGCCTGCACGCCCTGCTGCATCTTCTTGACGCGGGCCAGGCGGGTCTGCAGGTCGCCCTTGAGCTCGTCGAGCGTGTCGAACTCGCTGGCGAGCTGCGCGAACTCGTCGTCGAGCTCGGGGAGCTGGCGCTCCTTGACGCTGCTGAGCACGACGGTGACCTCGGCCTCGCGGCCCTCGTGCTCGCCGGCGACGAGCGTGGTGTTGAAGGTCTTGGTCTCGCCCTCGGCCGCGCCGACGAGCGCGTCGTCGATGCCCTCGACGAGCTGGCCGGAGCCGACCTCGTAGGACAGGCCGCTGGTGCGGGCCTCCTCGACCTCTTCGCCGTCGACGGTCGCGGACAGGTCGACGATGACGAAGTCGCCGGTCTCGACCGGGCGGGTGACACCGGTCAGCGTGCCGAAGCGAGCGCGGAGCTCGTCGAGCTGGGTGGTCACGTCGGAGTCGGTGACCTCCTGCTCGTCGACCGTCACGGCGAGCTCGCCGAAGGCGGGCACGGTGATCTCGGGACGGACGTCGACCTCGGCGGTGAACTCGAGGGTCTGACCGTCCTCGATCTTGGTGACCTCGAAGTCGGGACGGCCGAGCGTGCGCACCTCACCCGCGTTGACGGCCTCCAGGTACTTGGCCGGGATCGCCTCCTGGATGACCTCGTCCAGCACCGGGGCGCGGCCGATGCGGTTCTCCAGGACCTTGGCGGGGGCCTTGCCAGGACGGAAGCCGGGGATGCGGACCTGCTTCGCGAGCTTCCGGTACGCCTGGTCGAAGTTCGACTTGAGCTCGTCGAACGGCACCTCGACGTTGATCCGGACCCTCGTCGGGCTCAGGTGCTCGACGGTGCTCTTCAACGTGGACTCCTCGATACGAACAAGAACGTGCAAGACAGCCGGTATCGCCGCTTCGGGACGCCCGGATTCCCAGCGAGTCTAGGCGAGACCCGCGCTGTGACCGCCGCCACCCCGCTTTGGGCCGATGACGGACTCCTGCCCCCTGACCTCCTGCGGCCGTTCGGCCCTATGCAGCGCTTCGACCGTGATCCTGGCGGACCCGCATGCCGGAAACTTCCTTCAGCCTGCTCGCCACCGCTCTACCCGGTGTCGTGGCCGCCTTGCGGCGCCGCTTTGTTCGCCTGGCGAAAGGCTTAACTGAAAAGAGTCACCCAGCTACGGCCCGTCAAAGCGCTCGGCGCATTTTCACTCTTTCGGCCGCAACCATCTTTCGCGACCGATCAAGATGACTCCATAAGCACCAATCTGGCCTCCGCACCGGACAGGTAGCGTTACTGCTCCCGCACCATCCGTAACAGGACCACGGGAACGAACGAGAAAAAGTCGTCGCACCGTTTTAGCCCGAGGATCCGCCTGATGGAGACACGCCAGCTTCTCGCGTTCACGACCGTGGTTCAGACAGGGAGCTTCACCAAGGCCGCTGCCACGCTCAACTGCTCGCAGCCGACCATCACCACCCGCATCAAGGCACTGGAGGAGGCCCTCGGCGTCGTCCTTTTCCGGCGCCTCCCCAGAGGTATCCAGATGACGTCCGCGGGCGTGGAACTCCTCCCGTTCGCGCGAAACATCATCAACCTCACCGAAAAGGCCCGGAAAGCCATCACGATGAACGGTGAGCCGCACGGCAAACTCGTCATCGGTTCCGCACAGAGTTTGACCGACTACCGTCTGCTACCGCTCATCGAATACATGTGCTGGCGCTACCCGTCGGTTCAACTTTCGCTGCACTCGCGCAACGCCCTGTACAACCTGAACTCGGTGCGCGACGGCCAACTCGACTGCGCCTTCTTCATCGGCGCCATCGAACCCCGCGAGGGCCTGGAGACCACGGTCCTCTGCCCTGAGCCGTTGGTCCTGGTCGCGGGCCCGAACCACATGCTCACCCAGCGCCAGTCGCTGACCGAGGACGACGTCACCAGCAGCACCCTGATCCGGGCGGAGAACGGCGCCTCGTACCACGAGCTGTTCGAGCACTCCCTCGGCTACGACGACACCCGCGCCCCGGTCCTGGAACTGGACTCGGTGGACGCCGCCAAACGAGCGGTCGCCTCGGGCCTGGGCATCGCCCTGATGCCGGAGGTCACCGTCTCCGCGGAACTGGCCGACGGCAGGCTGGTCCGCCTGCCCTGGTCTCCGACCTTCCGCGTCTACACGCAGTTCGGCTGGCGCCAGGACAACTCGACGAACCCCGCGGTGACGGCCTTGGTGTCGGCAGCGGCTCAAGTGGTGAGCGACCAGGTCGCCTCACTGACCTGACACGCGGGTGGGGGGCCGCCGCCCCACCTACTCCGCGGGCGCCGGCCCGGAACTCCCCCGCACCACCAGTTCGGGCAACACGTCCTCGACGTCGGTCGGCGACGCCCCGCCGATCACGGCCACCAGCGCCCGGGCCGCCCGAGCCCCGAACGCGAAAGTGTCCCGCGACAACGCGGTCAACCGCCCGTGCTGGCACAGAACCGAGTCGTCCCAGGCCACGATCGACAGCTCGGACGGGACAGCAACCCCGAGATCTGCGGCCACCTCGGCACCAGCCACGGCCATCACGTCGTTGTCGTAGACGATCGCCGTGGGCGGCTCGGCCATCCCCAGCAGCTCCCGCGTGGCGCGAGCACCGGACTCGGCCGTGTAGTCCCCGGCCACCACCACACCGTCCACAACGGACGACGCGAACGCCGAGTCCCGCCGGACCGTGTGCAACAACGACGCCAGCCCGGCCACTCGGGCGATCCGCCAATGCCCCAACGCTTTCAGGTGTTCCACAACGGAGGTCATGGCCGCGTAGTCGTCGGCCCAGACCGAGGCGAGCGCCCCGTGGTGCCCGGCCCCACCGACGACGACGGCCGGCAACCCGAGCGAGGGCATCAGCTCGACCCTCGGATCCGCCACCAGCAGGTCCACCAGGAACACCCCGTCGACCCGGTGCTCGGCCCACCACCGCTGGTACAACGCGATCTCCTCCTCACGGGAGGAGACCACCTGCAGTAACAGGGCGCAGGACATCTCGGACTGCATCCCGGCGATCAGCTGGAAGAAGAACGCCTCGTCCCCCAGCGCACGAGGCGGCCGCACCAGCACCAGCCCCACCGCGTCGGCGGACGCGGACGACAGCGCACGGGCGGTGACCGACGGCCGGTACCCCAGCACCGAGGCGACCTCCAGCACCCGCGACCGCGTCGACTCGGACACGCCGGAGCGTCCGTTCAACGCCAGCGACACGGCTCCTTTGGACACCCCTGCCGCCGCCGCGATGTCCTTGATCGTTGGCCTCTTCACCCAATGCCCTTCAAGCGCCGCACCCTGTCCGGAACAAGACAACAAGACGTTCGGAGGCTAGCCGGAGATAAACCGGTTTAGCTAGGGTCCGCGACCAAGGAGGTGGGGTTTCAATGAAGAGGCGCACGTTCCTAGCGGGCCTGGCGGCGGTGCCCGTCGCAGGATGCGGACTGTCCGGCACGTCCAGTACGTCCACAGGCACAACCGGCCAGGTCACGGGTGAGATCACGTTTCAGACCTGGTCCCTCAAGCCCAAGTACACCGACTACGTCAACGGTGTCGTCGACGCTTTCCAGAAGCAACACCAGGGCACCACGGTGAAGTGGGTCGACCAGCCCGCGGACGGGTACCTGGCCAAGGTCATGGCGGACGCGAGCGCGGGGAGCCTCCCCGACGTGATCAACGTACCGCCGGACCTGAGCTTCCCGCTTGCCAAGGCAGGCCAGCTCGTCAACCTCGACGAGTCGATGAAGGACGCCAAACCCGAGTACCTCGGCAACGCCTGGCAGGCGTTCGAGATCCCCGGCAAGGGCGGCTGCTACGGCTTCCCCTGGTACCTCAACACCGGCCCGATCTTCTACAACAAGGCCCTGTTCAGCCAGGCTGGCCTTGACCCGGACAAGCCACCGACGAACTTCAAGGAGCTTGAAGAGCAGGCGCTGAAGCTCGCCCAGAAGAAGATCGCGATCCTCGGCCAGACGCCGAGCATCGCCGACTTCGGGCTGTACGGCGTGAAGCTGTTCGAGAACGACAGGTTCACGTTCAACGAGCCCAAGGGCGTCGAGCTCGCCGAGAGCTACAAGCGCATGTACGACGCGGGCGCGCTCATCCCCGAGGCGCTCACGCAGAACTACACCGGCGCCGGCGCGAAGTTCATGGCGCAGCAGACGGCGCTCAACCCCGGCAGCGCGTACGACCTCGGCAAGTTCAAGACCGACGCGCCGAGCCTCTACGCGAACGTCGGCATCAGCACGCCCATCACGAACACGGGCAGCGCCAACATGTTCCTGCACGGCGTGAGCGTGCCGAAGAGCAGCAAGAACCAGGCCACGGCGCTGGCGTTCGGCAGGTTCGTCACCAACGCCGAGAACCAGGTGAGGTTCGCCAAGCTCGCCTCGATCTTCCCGAGCACCAGCAAGGGTGGCGACGACCCGTACTTCACCACGGAGGACGGCACCGACGAGGCGCGGGTGCGGGTCGCGGCGGCCAAGCAGCTCAAGACCGCGGTGAACTACACGCCCGTGCAGTTCAGCGACCAGATGCGCGAAGCGCTTCTGCAGCAACTGGCCGACGCCATGCTCGGCAAGAAGTCGCCGAAGCAGGCCCTGGACGACGCCGTCAGCGAGTGCAACAGGCTCCTTAAGTGACCCATCGTCCGTACACGCCGTGGCTGTTCCTGGCTCCAGGACTGGCCATCTGCCTCATGTTCACGATCTTCCCGTTCCTGAACATGATCGTGCTCGCGTTCACCGACGCGAGCGCGCTGGGCGGCGGCCGGTTCACCGGTGTGGACAACTTCGTGCGGATGGCCCAGGACCCGAAGTTCTGGGCCGCCGCGCGCAACAGCCTGCTCTACATGGTGTGCGTCGTGCCGCCACTGGTGCTGTTGCCGCTGCTGATCGCGATGCTCGCGCAGAAGGTCGTGCCGGGCATCGGGATCTTCCGGACGGCGTTCTTCACGCCGGTGATCGCGTCCACGGTCGTGGTCGGGCTCATCTGGACGTGGCTGCTCGACAGCCGCGGCCTGGTGAACAACGTGGTGGAGGCGTTGGGCGGCAGCAGGATCGGGTTCCTCACCGACTCGACGCTGCTGCTGATCAGCTCGATGGTGGTGACGGTCTGGCGCGGCCTGGGTTACTACATGGTGATCTACCTGGCCGCGCTCGCGAACGTGCCGAAGGACCTGCACGAGGCCGCGATGGTCGACGGCGCGGGACCGGTCAGGAGGTTCTGGTCGGTCACCGTGCCGAGCATCAGGCCGACGATGGTGCTCGTCGCGGCACTGAGCGCGGTCAACGGGTTCCGCGTGTTCTCCGAGATCTACCTGCTGTCGGGCGGGTCCGGCGGGCCGGGCGGGGCGAGCACCACGCTGGTCATGCTCATCCAGCTCACCGGCCGCGGCCTGACCGGTGAGGTCGGGTACGCGTCGGCGCTGAGCATCGTGCTGTTCGTGATCCTGCTGGGGCTGCTGCTGATCACCCTCAGGCTCAACCGCAGGGAGGACCGGCTGTGAAGCTCGCTCTCCGGTACGTGGCACTGCTGGCGATCCTCGCGATCAGCATCGGGCCGTTCCTGTGGCAGTTCGCCACGAGCATCAAGGGCCCCGGCGAGGACGTGTTCGTCCCCGACTTCATCCCGGACGACCCGACGTTCGGCAACTACGCGGCGGTCGCCGACGTGGTGCCGGTCTGGACGTTCGCACTCAACTCGCTTGGTGTCGCGAGCGTCAACGTCGTCACGAACTGCCTCGGCGCGGCCATGGCCGGCTACGCGTTGGCACGGCTCAAGTTCCGCGGCCGCAGGTTCGCCGCAGTGGTCTTCGCGAGCAGCATCCTGGTGCCGTTCGAGGCGATCATGATCTCGCTGTTCCTGGTGATGCGCGGGTTCGGGCTCACCAACACCCTCACCGGCGTCGTGCTGCCCGGCGCGATCGCCGCGCTCAACGTCCTGTTGCTGCGCAACGCCTTCCTCGCGCTGCCCGCCGAGGTCGAGGAGGCCGCGACCATCGACGGCGCCAACGCGTGGCAGCGCTTCACCCGCCTCGCGCTGCCGTCGGTGAAGGGCACGCTGGTCGTGGTGGCGCTGTTCTCGTTCATGTTCAGCTGGGACGACTTCCTGTGGCCGCTCATCGTGCTGAGCGACCAGGAGAAGTACACGCTCACCATCGGCCTGGCGTACCTCCAGGGCACGTTCGTGCAGAACCAGCGGCTGGTGGCGGCGGGCACGATCATCGCCGTCGTGCCGCTGATCCTGTTGTTCCTGTTGCTGCAGAAGCACTTCTTCCGCGGAGTGGGAGAAGGCGCGATCAAGGGATGATCCCCAGAAGGAGTTCGGCCTTGCGTTTCGGCGTGAACTACACCCCTTCCCACGGCTGGTTCCACCACTGGCTCGACTTCTCGCTCGACGACGTCAAAGCCGATTTCGAGTCCATCGCGGGCCTTGGCCTCGACCACGTGCGGGTCTTCCCCCTGTGGCCGGTGTTCCAGCCCAACAGAGGCCTGGTCCGTCCCCAGGCGCTCGAGCAACTCGCCCAGATGCTCGACGCGGCCTGCGAGACAGGCCTGGACGTGCAGGTCGACGTGTTGCAGGGCCACCTGTCGAGCTTCGACTTCTACCCGTCGTGGGTGCAGACCTGGCACCGCCGCAACATCTTCACCGATCCCGACGCCATCGACGGGCAGAGGTTCTACGTCCGCGCGCTCGCCGAGGCAGTGAAGGACAAGCCCGGCTTCCTCGGCTTCACCCTGGGCAACGAGGTCAACCTGCTCACCGAGTCGAACCCCTGCGCGCCCGCGCAGGCCGGCGAATGGATCGACGCGCTGCTCGACGAGTGCGAGAAGGCCGCACCGGGCCTCCCGCACGTCCACTCCGAGTACGACGCTGTTTGGTACGAGAGCGAGCACGCGTTCCTGCCGGAGCACGCCGCCAACAAGGGCGCGATGACCACCGTGCACTCGTGGGTTTTCAACGGCACCGCGCAGCGCTATGGATCGATGTCACCGGAGAGCGTCCATCACGCCGAATACCTGGTCGAACTGGCGAAGGCGCACGCCGAGGATCCGCAACGGCCCGTGTGGTTGCAGGAGGTCGGCGCCGCCCAGCCCGAGATCACTGCCGAGCAGGCGCCGCGGTTCGCCGAGCAAACGCTTGCGAACGTGCTGACCTGCTCGAACCTGTGGGGCGTCACGTGGTGGTGCTCGCACGACGTCGACCGTGCGTTGGTGGACTTCCCCGAACGCGAGTACGAGTTGGGATTGTTGACGACGGAACGCAAGGTCAAGCCGCTCGGCGAGGCGATCGCCCGGATCGTGCGCGAGGCAGCGTACGAGCCGGTCGAGCGCACGCCGATCAAGCTGCACGGCGACCGGCCCTCGTGGGGTCCGGGTGGTGCTTTCTTCGAAGAGTGGATGAGCCTCGCGCGGGACGGCGTGCGGGCTTCGATCGAGCTGGGGTGAACACGTGCACGACGAACGCGCTCTGCTGGAAGAACGACTCAACCGCACGCTGAAGGAACGCATCCGCCCGGCCGTCTACGGCGAGACCGCACCGCTGGAACTCGCCGTCTGGACCGTGCCGGACGAGCCCGTCCCGGTCGCCGAGGCACTGCGGGCCACCTACGAACCGGCCAACGTCGGTGACGACTGGGGCGCGCCGTGGAGCACGAGCTGGTTCCGGCTGACCGGCAGCGTCCCGGAGTCGTGGCAGGGCAGGCAGGTCGAGGTCGTGCTGGACCTCGGCTTCACCCACCCCGGCCCCGGCTTCCAGTCCGAAGGGCTCGCCTACAACGCTCAGGGCGAGCCGATCAAGGGCATCGAGCCGCGCAACACCTACCTGCCCGTCGACGGTCGCGAGGTCCTCTTCTACCTGGAGGCGGCGGGCAACCCGACGATCCTCGACTTCCACCCGTTCCTGCCGACCCCATTGGGCGACAAGGAAACGGCGGGCACCGAGCCGTTGTACAAGATCCTCAAAGCCGAGCTCGCGGTGTTCCAGCCGCAGGTGTGGCACCTGATGCTCGACATCGAGGTGCTCCAGTCGCTCATGAAGGAACTGCCGGAGCACGACCCGCGCCGGCACAAGGTCCTGCACGCGCTGGACCGGGCGATGGACGCGCTGGACCTCAACGAGGTGGCCGCGACCGCCGATCTCGCGCGGACCGAGCTGGCCGGCGTGCTGGCGTTGCCCGCCAACGCCTCCGCGCACAAGGTCTCCGCGATCGGGCACGCGCACATCGACTCCGCCTGGCTGTGGCCGTTGCGGGAGACCGTCCGCAAGTGCGCGCGCACGTTCTCGAACGTCACCAAGCTGATGGACGAGTACCCGGACTTCTACTTCGCGTGCTCGCAGGCCCAGCAGTACGCGTGGATGAAGGAGCACCACCCGCACGTCTGGGACCGCGTCCGCGAGAAGGTCCTCGCCGGGCAGTTCGTTCCGGTGGGCGGCATGTGGGTCGAGTCGGACACGAACATGCCCGGCGGCGAGGCGATGGCCCGCCAGCTCGTGCACGGCAAGCGCTTCTTCCTCGACAACTTCGGCATCGAGACCGAGGAGGTCTGGCTGCCGGACTCGTTCGGGTACAGCGCCGCACTCCCCCAGCTGATCAAGCTGTCGGGCTCGCGCTGGTTCCTCACCCAGAAGCTGTCGTGGAACCAGATCAACAAGTTCCCGCACCACACGTTCTGGTGGGAGGGCATCGACGGCACGCGGATCTTCACGCACTTCCCGCCCGTCGACACCTACAACTCGTCGCTGTCCGGCGAGGAGCTCGCCCGTGCCTCACGCCAGTTCGCCGAGCACGCCAAGGCTTCGCGGTCCCTGGTCCCGTTCGGCTACGGCGACGGCGGTGGCGGTCCCACGCGCGAGATGATGGAGACCGCGCACCGCGTCGCGAACCTCGAAGGCTCACCGACCGTTCGGGTGGAGCCGCCGCGCGAGTTCTTCCAGGCCGCGCAGGACGAGTACCCGGACGCGCCGGTGTGGGCGGGCGAGCTGTACCTGGAGAAACACCGCGCCACCTACACCACCCAGGCCAGGACCAAGCAGGGCAACCGCCGCAGCGAACACCTGCTGCGCGAGGCCGAGCACTGGTCCGTCGCGGCGGCCCTGGCCGGCCACGAGTACCCGTACGACGACCTCGACCGGTTGTGGAAGACCGTGCTGCTGCACCAGTTCCACGACATCCTGCCGGGCAGTTCGATCGCCTGGGTGCACCGCGAGGCCGAAGCCACCTACGCCCGCGTCGCGTCCGAACTGAAGGCCCTGACGGCGTCCGCGATCGACGCGCTGAAGGGCGACGGCGACGACGAGCTCACGTTCGACGTGCTCGGCGGCGACGCCCCTCGCGCGTTCGTCGCGCCCGTGGACGGCGTGCTGGACAACGGAAGGCTGCGCGTCACGATCGACGCCGACGGCATCGTGCTCTCGGTCCTCGACCTGGAGGAGGACCGCGAAGTCCTGCCGCCGCACGGTTTCGCGGGCATGCCGCAGCTGCACCGGGACAACCCGAACCAGTGGGACGCCTGGGACATCGACCCGTTCTACCGCAACTGGAAGGCCGACCTGGTCCCGTCCGAACGCGTCGACGCCGCCGACGGTGTGGTCGTCCGGGCGAAGTTCGGCAACTCGGTCCTCACTCAGACCATCCGGCTGCGCGAGGGCGCCAAGCAGCTCGACTTCGACACCGAGGTCGACTGGCAGGAACGGGAGAAGCTGCTCAAGATCGCGTTCCCGCTCGACCTGCGCGCCGAGGTCTCCACGGCGGAGACCCAGTTCGGCCACCTGCACCGCCCGGTGCACACGAACACCTCGTGGGAGGCGGCGAAGTTCGAGATCTGCGCCCACCGCTACCTGTACGTCGGCGAACCCGGCTACGGCGTCGCGGTGGTCAACGACTCGACCTACGGCCACGAGGTCACCCGCACCACCCGTGACGACGGCGGAACCACCACGACCGTGCGCCTGTCCCTGCTGCGCGCGCCGAGGTTCCCCGACCCCGAGACCGACCAGGGCGAGCACCGCTTCCGCTACGCCCTCGTGATCGGTGACCTACCGGCCGCCATCGACGCCGGGTACCGCATCAACCTGCCGCCACAGGCCGTCCGCGGGTCGAACGCGCCAGAACCGTTGGTGCGCACGGACAACCCCGCGGTCAGGGTCGAGGCCGTGAAGCTGGCCGACGACCGGTCGGGCGACGTGGTCGTCCGGCTCTACGAGGCGCACGGCGGCCGTGCGCGCGCCTCGATCAGCACTTCCTTTGAGCACCAGGGCGTCCAGGAGACCGACCTGCTCGAACGGCCCCTGGCCGACGCCACGGCAGAGGTGGTGCTGCGCCCGTTCCAAGTGATCACCCTGCGATTCACGCGGTGACGGCCACGCGGGACTAGGCCGAACGACGCAACTTCGGCGGGGTGGGCAACGAACACCCCGCCCGTTGCGATTAGAAGGCGGGGAACCTCCAGCCGCCAGGGCTCGGGGGTCTGGGGACTTGGGGGTAATTTCGCATGTCTTCGTGGAGAGCGATCGCGGTGGTCGCCGCTGTCGCGCTGGGAATGATCACACCCGGTGTCGCGCACGCGGCACCACCCGCCAACGACGACTTCGACGCGTCCACTCCGATCGCCGCGTTGCCGTTCGTCACGCAGGTCGACAGGACCGAGGCCACCAGGGCGCTCGACGACCCGGCCAACTGCGTGCAGAGGCCCGCCGAGGGGTCCGTCTGGTTCCACCGCACCGCCACCGAGGACGGCATCTTCCGCGTCAGCACGGACGGCAGCGACCTCGACGTCAAACTGACGGTGCTGAGCGGTACGCGCGGAGACCTGCGGTCCGTCGGGTGCTCCAGCCCCGGCACCCCGTTCAGCTTCCGGATGACCGCTGGTCAGACCTACTACTTCATGGCCTCCGACGGCTACAACGGCCGCGGCGCCACGCTGGCGCTCAGCCTGCAGCAGCTGACGCCCCCGGCCAACGACAACTTCGCCGACGCACAGCAGGTGACCTCGCTGCCGTTCAGCGCACCGCAGCCGGACTTCGCGACCGCGAGCGCAGAGCCGGACGAGCCGTGGACCCCGGCATGCCCCGGTGTCCGTGAAGGCACGCCGACCGTCTGGTACTCCTACACGCCGACCACCACGCAGTCGGTCCACGGCCAGGTGCTCAACAGCGGTCCCGTTCTCGGAGTCTACGAGGGCTCGTCGCTCTCCGGCCTGCGGACGCTCGGCTGCGTGAACCCCAGCTACAACAACGGCAAGGCGTTCCGGTTCGTCGCCGGCACGACGTACCGCCTGCAGTTGCAGTACAGCTTCTACTCGGCGAACACCGCGACGTTGCGGCTGTCGGAGGCGGCGCCGCTGCAGACGAGCCTGTCGCGTTCGTACGACGAGCGGTCGATCTTCGACAACATCACCCTCTCGGTCTACCACCAGAACCACTACGACCAGCCGGTCATGACGGAGTGGGACTTCGGTGACGGCACGGTCCTGCCGCCGAGCACCGACACGTCGAAGACGCACCGCTACAGTTCGGACGGCACCTACACCGTGACCGTCCGGTCGACGTCCGAGGACGGCCGCACGGCGACTTCCTCCACCCCCGTCGTGGTGAAGACGCACGACGTCGGGATCGCCAAGCTCGGCACACCCTCATCGGCACGGGCCGGCGAGCAGAAGGCGATCAACGTCCGCGTCTCGAACACCCGCTACCTGGAGAAGGGCACCACGGTCACGCTCTACAAGTGGGGCGAGTTCGGGTGGCAGTCGATCGGCAGTCTCTCGCTCGACGTGCCGGCGCACCCGACCCGCAAGGTGACCTTCCCGTTCTCCTACACCTTCACGGCGGAGGACGCGATCAGGGGCAAGCAGAACTTCCGCGCCACGGTCTCGCTGCCGTACCCGGCGCGGGACGCGCTGCCGCTCGACAACGAGGCGATCTCGACCGCCACGACTGTCCTGCCCGCCGCCACCGCCGGCTCCGCCACCGCGAACTGACCAGGGGGAGACATGTTCAGACGGGCAGGCCTGACCGCCATCGCACTCGCCGTCGCCGCGGTGTTCGCACCCGCGGTGGCCCACGCGGCACCGGCCGGTGACGACTTCGACTCCGCCACGGAGATCACCTCACTGCCGCTCAGCACGACCATCGACACCACCGGCTCCACCAAGGCCGACGACGACCCGAACCCCTGCTACTTCTGGGGCGAGGGCTCGGTCTGGCAGAAGTACACCGCGCCGAGCGACGGCCTGCTGCGGGTCTCGGCCCGCAGGGGCACCTGGGGCTCGATGCTCGCCGTCTACACAGGACAGCGCGGCGCGCTCGGCCTCGAACCGAACGCGTGCGTCCAGGACGGCAGTTACACGGTGCACGCCAAGGCAGGCACCACCTACTACTTCATGGTGGTCGACTACAGCGCGGACTACAGCGGCCCGCTGTCGTTCTCCCTGCGCCAGGCCGCGCCGGAACCCAACGACGCCATGGCATCGGCGACGGCGGTGACAGTGCCGAGCGACCAGCAGCCCGACCTCACGCTCGCCACGGCCGAACCGGGTGAGGCTCCGCCGAGCTGCGACACCACGGCGACCCGCTCGGTCTGGTACCGCTACACCCCCGCCCGTGCCAAGGTCGTCCAGGTGTCGGGCAACGTGATCAGCGTCCACCGTGCGGGCGAGACGGCCGAACTGGCGTGCGCGCAGCGGCACTCGAAGGTGCTGTTCGCCGCGGCCGCGAACGAGACCTACCTGATCAGGGCGGCCACGTCCCCGCACGTGACCGAGCGGGTCCCGGTCCTCCTGCGGACCGCTCCGGACATCTCGGCCGGCCTTTCTACCTGGCCGCAGACGCCGAACGTGCTGGAGGACACCACGTTCGGCGTGTCCGTGAGCGACGGAAACCACCTGCCGTTCACGAGCGCCACGATCGACCTCGGCGACGGCACGGTCCTGCGCTCGAACGGGGAGCAGGTCAAGCACCGGTTCACCAGGGACGGCGACTACCAGGTCACGGTCACCGCCTCGGTCGCCGACGGCCGCACTGCCACGACCACGCGCATGCTGGCGGTCAGGACGCACGACGTGTCGGTGGCCGGCCTGTCGGTCCCTGCCTCGGCTCGGGCGGGCCAGACCAAGCCGATCAACGTGTCCGTGGCGAACACCCGCAATGACGAGGACGTCACCGTCGTCCTCTACCGCGTGGGCGCCGCCGGCGAGCAGGAAAGGGAGATCGGCCGCCTCACCCAGCGCGTCCTGGCGTCGGCGCAGGGGCGGAGCGAGTTCCCGTTCGCTTACTCCTACCGCCAGGAGGACGCGGCGGCGGGCCAGGTGACGTTCCGGGTGCGTGCCGAGGTGGCCGGCTACGGCTGGCGTGGTGACGACAAGGGCGACGACAACGAGGCCCGTGCCACCACGACCTCGGTCCGTCCCGCCGCGGGCGGCAGTGCCCTGATCAACTGACCGGTGCTGCCTTCCGGCCCACGTCTGCGACCCGGCCGGGAAACGAGCGGAGCCCTCGCACCACGACCCTCAGGTCGTGATGCGAGGGCTCTCGCATGTGCGCCTCAGGCTTGGGTAAGGGTTCTCGCGGCGGCGCCTTAGGTGATCGTCCGATGTAAGGAGCCACCCCTCAGGAGCAATCTCATCGTTGTCAGCAAGCGAGAGAACGCACTGAGGAGTGAGTCAGATGGAGTGGACGCCCGAAGCGATCAAGGCGGAGATGGACTACCGGCAGGCAGCCCTGCGGGACGACGCCCGCCGGACCCGCGAGTACTACCTCCACGGCGGGAAGCCGCGTTCGTGGTGGCACCGCATGACACACCGCCACGAGCCTGAGGTTCCCGCCGGACAACAGGCTGCATGATGCCGGGGGTAGTCGTAGGGGGTGTAGTTCCTCTCGTCCAGGAACCACACCCCCTACGGCTCATGCTGTGACTAGGCCTTGGGCAGCCACGCCTTGATCTTGTCGGCGTTGGCGTCCGCCCACTTCTTGGCGGCGTCCTCGGGCTTCATCTTGTCCTCGGCGATGTACTTCGCCACGGTGTTCTGGTCCTCGTTGGTCCACTTGAAGTTCTTGACCAGCTGGGCGGCCGGGCCGTTGGCGTCGGCGAACTTCTTCGACACGATCTTGTCGAGGTCGTAGTCGGGGTAGTCGCAGGCGATCTTCTCGGCGTCGGCGTCACAGCCCGGCGTGTACGCGGGCAGCTTCACCTTCTCCAGCTTGACCTCGTTGAGCAGCCACTGCGGCGAGTAGAAGTAGCCGAGCACCCACTTCTTGTCCTTCTCGGCCTGGCGGAAGGCCTGGATCAGCGCGGTCTCGCTGCCACCGTAGACGACCTTGTAGTTGAGGTTCAGGTTCTTCACCAGAGCCTCGTCGTTCGTCACGAACGACGGGTCGCCGTCGAGCAGCTGGCCCTTGTCGCCGGACTCGGACGTCTTGAACTTGTCGGCGTACTTGTTGAGGTTGTTCCAGTCGAGGATGTCGGGGTGCTCCTTGGCGAGCCACGGCGGCACGTACCAGCCGATCTGCCCCTTCACGCCCGTGGACCCCGCGCTGACGGCGGTCTTCTGCTCGTCGATGTACTTCTTGCGCAGGTCGTCGTGGCCCCAGTTCTCCACCACGGCGTCGACCTCACCCGTGCCGAAGCCCTGCCAGGCCACCTCTTCCTTGAGCTCCTTCTTGGTGACCTTGCACTTGAGCTCCTTCTCGGCCACGTATGCGAGCACGGCCGCGTTCGCCTCGTAACCGACCCACGGATTGATCGCGAGGTTGAACGTGCCGCAGTCGCCGGTCGCACCCGTAGAGGTGTCACCGACCTTGGCGCCACCGCAACCAGCAAGGGCGAGTGCTCCCACGAGCACTGCTCCCAGCACGCTGTGCCTAGCCACTTTCCGAACCTCCTAGTTGGTCCACCGCTTGGCGGCCGCCTGGGTGAGGCGGTCGAGCATCACGCCCAGCACGACGATCGCGACACCGGCCGCGAGCCCCTTGCCGTACAACTGGCCCTGCGAGAACCCGGCCACCACGTCGTAGCCGAGCGCGCCGGCGCCGACGAGACCGCCGACGACGACCATCGAGAGCACGTAGATCAGGCCCTGGTTGGCGGCGAGGGTCAACGCGCCGCGCGCCATGGGCAGCTGCACCTTCACGATCGTCTGCCACGAGCTCGATCCCAGCGCCGTGGAAGCCTCGACGGTCGCGGGCGACACCGCGCGGATGCCGTCCGCGATGATCTTGATGGCCACCGGCGCCGCGAACACCACGGCCGCGATGATCGCGGTGAAGCGCGACGCGGAGAACAACGCCAGGAAGGGCACCAGGTAGACGAAGGCGGGCATCACCTGGGCGGCGTCGAGGACCGGCCGGATGAACCGGTCGGCGCGCCTGCTCCGTCCCATCCAGACTCCCACGACGATGCCCAGGGCCATCACCATGATCGTGGCGACCAGCGTGGACGCCAGCGTGATCATCGAGTCCTGCCAGAGGCCGGTCGCGATCAGCAGGCCGACGCACACGGCGGAGACGATCGCGGACCGCACGCCGCCGATCATGAACGACAGCGCGACGATCACCAGTGCCACCAGGAACCACGGCGACTCGGCCAGCAGCGCCTGCAGCGGGTTGATCAACGCGAGCGTGACGAAGTCCTTGAAGCCGTCCGTGATCACCGGCAGCGAGTCCTGTGCCCACTCCGTCACGGCGGTCGCGCCCTTGCTGATCGCGCTGCCTGCCCCCACGTCCGACTGGAACTCCGCCGCCCACAGGTAGGTGTAGGAGAGGTAGACGCAGACGCCGGTGATGCCCAGGCCGCCGAACAGCGCCCAGCGCGGGAGCGTGCGGCGCTCGCTCGCGGCGGCGGTCGTCACGCGGTCCAGCACGATCGCCAGCACCACGATCGCGAGGCCCGCGTTGAACGCCGTGCCGACGTCGAGGGTCTGCAACGCCTTCACGACGGTCTTGCCGAGGCCCGGCGCATCGATCAGCGCGGCGATCGTGACCATGGCCAGCGCGGCCATGATCGTCTGGTTGATGCCGAGCACGATGGTCTTGCGCGCGGACGGCAGCAGCACCTTGACCAGCGTCTGGTTCCGCGTCGCACCAAGCGATTCACTCGCCTCGACGGTGTTGCGCGGCACCGAGCGGATGGCGTGCGCGGTGATCCGGATCGCGGGCGGTGCCGCGTAGATCAGCGTCGCGATCGTCGCCGAGGCGGGGCCGATGAGGAAGAACAACGTCAGCGGTGCCAGGTAGACGAACGTCGGCATGGTCTGCATGAAGTCGAGCACCGGCGTGAGGATCCGGTTGGCCCGATCGGACAGTCCTGCCCAGATTCCCAGCGGAATGCCGACGAGCAACGAGATCACGACCGCGGCGAGGGTCAGTGAGAGCGTGTCCATGCTCTCCTGCCACAGGCCCTGCAGTCCGAGGAACACGAAACCCGCGACGGCGAGCAACGCGATCCGCCAGCCGGCCACCGCGAGGCTGACGAAGCCGGCGATCGCGACCACGCCGAGCCAGCCGATCACCGGCACGGGCCGGCCGAACGACGGCTGCGCGATCAGGGCCTGGATGAAGGTCACGAACTCGTCGATGACGAGCCGGATCTCGTTGAAGAAGTACAGGAACACCGGATTGGAGTTCCTGGACGCGCCGACCGCGTCGTTGACGTCGTTGATCCACCGGTGCAGCGGCGTGAGGTCGGCGGCACCGAGCGCGAGCGTCCCGACGTTGCGGAACACCATCCACAGCACCAGCCAGGCCAGCACGATGCCGGCGAAGATCAGCGATTTCCTGTACTGGAACACCCGAGGTAGCTGCCTGGGGGCGGCGACGGCGACCATGTCACGCCTCCCCGGCCACGACCCCGAGGATCTCCTCGTCCGCGACCACACCGAGCAACTCGCCGTTCTGCACGACCTTCACCGGCTTGTCCGCGCTCAGCACGCTGCGGACGGCTTCCCGCACAACGGTTTCCGGCGACAGCTCCGGCCCGTCGAGCTCGTCGTCGGGGCGCGGCGGACGCATGATCCACTTCAGCGTCAGCACGTGCGACTTGGGCACGTCCCGCACGAAGTCGCGCACGTAGTCGTCCGCGGGCGCGCCGACCAGTTCGTCGCCGGTGCCGACCTGCACGACCTGGCCGTCACGCATGATCAGGATGCGGTCGCCCAGCTTGAGCGCCTCGCTCAGGTCGTGGGTGATGAAGACCATCGTCTTGCCGACCTCGCGGTGCAGCCTGATGACCTCGGACTGCATGTCACGCCGGATCAGCGGGTCCAGCGCGGAGAACGGTTCGTCGAAGAACAGGACGTCGGGGTCGCCGGCGAGTGCGCGCGCGAGACCGACGCGTTGCTGCATACCGCCGGAGAGCTGGTCCGGATAGGACTTCTCGTTTCCGGACAGTCCGACGAGGTCGATCACCTCCTGTGACCGTTCTCCGCGTTTCGCGCGCGGTACCCCGCGGATTTCCAGGCCGTAACCGACGTTCTCGGCCACGGTCCGGTGCGGCAGCAGACCGAAGTGCTGGAACACCATGGAGAACTTGTTCCTGCGCAGGTCACGCAGGCGCTTCGGGTCCGCTTCGAGAATGTTCTCGCCTTCGAACATGATCGTGCCCGCGGTCGGTTCCACCAGCCGTGTGAGACAACGCACCAGTGTGGACTTACCCGAACCGGACAGTCCCATCACCACGAACATCTCACCGGGAGCGACGTCGAAGTCGACTCCTCGCACGGCGGCGACGGAACCTGTGCGTTCCATCAACTCCTGCCGCGACAACGCCTTGAGCTCGTCCGAGGCCACCAGTTGAGATGCGTTGGGACCAAACACCTTCCACAGGTCCCTGACCGAAATCACGGGATCCACGCCAAACCACTCCGACCTGTTGCGGACTACGCACACCGTTTCTCGATGCGCGACAGCATTGACCTTCACACGGATACGGTCAAGGGCTGATACAAATCAGATCCTTTGTGGACAACCAATCATCCCATGACTTGACTAGGTCTGATCGTTAGGGAAAAGCTGAACTGAGCGGTCTCCTGCATCGCTCTTCCCCCCGACGAGGAGCTGTTCGTGCAAGCCCCCAGAATCGCTCTGGCAATGACGTTCGTGTTGACAATTGCCGGTTGTGGCGGTGGATCAACCGCATCACCGCGCTCCAGTTCGGCAGCACCCACCGAACCCTGCGGCTCCATCACCATCGCGGTCAACCCGTGGGTCGGCTACGTGGCGAACGCGGCCGTGGTCGCGTACCTCGCCGAGAAGCGGCTCGGCTGCAAGGTGACGAAGAAGGAAGTCGACGAACAGACAGCCTGGCAGGGCCTCGACTCCGGCGAGATCGACGTGATCCTGGAGAACTGGGGTCACGAGGACCTGAAGCAGAAGTACATCGAGGAGAAGCGCTCCGCCGTGCGGGTCGGCCCGACCGGCAACAAGGGCGTGATCGGCTGGTACGTGCCGCCGTGGATGAAGAAGGAATTCCCGGACATCACGAACTGGCAGAACCTCAACAAGTACGCCGACAAGTTCAAGACCGCCCAGTCCGACGGCAAGGGGCAGGTGCTCGACGGCGACCCGTCGTTCGTCACGAACGACGAGGCCCTGGTCAAGAACCTGAACCTCAACTACAAGGTCGTCTACGCGGGCAGCGAGGAAGCGTCGATCAAGGCGTTCCGCCAGGCACAGGAGAAGAAGACGCCGCTCATCGGCTACTTCTTCGAACCGCAGTGGCTGCACCTCGACATCGAGCTCGTGAAGATCGAGCTGCCCGAGTACACGGCGGGCTGCGACGCGGACGCGGCCAAGGTCGCGTGCGACTACCCGCGCTACGAGCTCGACAAGATCGCTTCGAAGAAGTTCATGGACAAGGGCGGCCCCGCGGCCAGGCTCGTGCAGAACTTCCAGTGGAGCAACGACGAGCAGGACACGGTCGCGTCGTTCATCGCGAAGTACAAGATGTCGCCCGACGAGGCGGCGAAGCGGTGGGTCGAGGCGAACCCGGACCGGGCCGAGGACTGGCTGAAGAAGGCCAAGCCGTAACCAACGGCCTCAGTTCCGGCCGCGCGCCCACCACTTCTCGTCGGGCCCGGAGATGTCCTCGACGCTGAGTCTGCGCACGGACCCGGCGCGCCTGAGCCGGGCCACCAGCTGGTCCTGTCGTTGCGCGAGCCGGCGGTAGATCTCCACGGCGGAGGTCTCCTGCCGGCCGCCTCGTTCCTTCTGGGCCGGTCTTTCCTTATGGGTGCGTCTTTCGACGGTCCGCCAGTTCCCGAGGAACTCGAGCGTGAGGTCGGCGACGGCCTGCCCGGCGTGCGCGGTCAGCGTGTCGGCGGGCGTGGCGAACCGTCCCGCGTGGAACGCCAGGTTCCTGGTGACGTAGAGCCACTCCAGCAGCGCGGCGGCGGTGTCCTCCTGTTCGCGCAGCCAGCCCGCCAGTACCTTCGAGTCGGCGAGCCTGGCGCGCCACAGTTCCGTGAGGTCCTGCACGAGACCGCCCTCGCTCTCGGCGAGCGCGGTGATGGCCTTCTGGGCGGCTTCGAGCTGCGCGTCCGGGCGGTTGTGCTGGATGAGCACTTCCAGCCAGGCGTCCACCGACTTCAGGTGGTGCTTCACACCGGTGGTCGGCACGTGCGCGTCGAGCGGTTTGCGGAGATCCGTGTCGTGGTTGGTGACCACGACGTGCAGGCTGACCAGGTGCTGCCGCAGCATCTGCAGCGCACACGCCTTGGCCAGCCACGCGATCTTGCCCGGGTCGAGCCCGGTCGCCTCCAGCGCACTCCACGCGAGCCCGGCGCTGGCCATCGGCGCGTCGACCTGCCGCGCCAGGTTCGCCACCCGCATCGCGCTGCGCAGTTCCGCCGGCCAGTACGCGGTGAGCGGGTAGGCGTTGCCGACCGTGCGCTGGTGCTCGGTGCCGCGCGTGACCCGTCCGCCCGGTTCGCTGACCTGCCAGACCGGCGCGATGTTCAGTTCGGTGAGCCGCTCCCCCGCCGCGTACTGGTCGAGCACCTCACTGAGGATCCGGCGGCCCCTCAACGCGGCCGTGTGCACGTCCGCCGCCTCGACCGGCACCCGCACCAGCACCGACGACCCGTTGACGGCCTCCTTCAGGAAGTCGTCCTTCGGCAACCTGTTGCGGTGCAACGGTTCCTGCCGAGCCTGGGGCAACAGCTCGTCCAGGTGCCTGAGCACGCGCGCACCTCTCACCACGAACGCGACGACGTGCTTCTGCTTGCGGGGCCACAGCACGTCAGCGAGATCGCCGCGCTTCTTGAGCCACCGCAGCAGGTCCGCCCTGAGCTGCCTGCCGTCCCTGCCGTGCACCGCGACGACCACCGCGACCTCGGCGATCATCCTGGCGCGCAACGGAAGCTCGATTCCGTTCCACAGTGGAGTGATCCACTTCTGCACCGCACCGCGCAGCTTCCCGGGGTCGAGCCTGGCCGCGGCGCCGGCCGCCACCTGAGGATCGAACCTCTGACCGTCCGCGACGATGGCCGCGTCGACCTGCACCAGGACCCTGCGGGCCTTCGCGAGCTCCAGTCCGCCGCCGTGGGCGTAGGCGGGTTTGGCGGCGTCCATGCACGCGATCGAGGTGGCGATGATGCGCCGCAACAGGTTCCACCGAGGCTGGTCCTCGGTCGCGTGACTCTCCAACGCGGTCTGAGCCCGAGTGACGGCGAGGTATGCGCTGTTGAGCCCCGCCACGTGCTCACCGAGGTGCGCGTCGGGGTCGAGCGCACGCAGCACACCCTGTAGCAACGCCCGTTGCCCGCGATCGAGCCCGGCGTCGTCGAAAGCCTGCCGCAGCCGGGCGTCGAGGTACTGGTAGCGCACGTGACGCACCATAGAGGTCATGGACAACCGGAAAGCGGTCTTCGCGGGCATCGACGGCCAGGCACTGGCGGGCCGCCTGGAACTGCCCGCGGGTGACGTCGTGGCCACCGCCGTGTTCGCGCACTGCTTCACCTGCGGCAAGGACTCGGTGGCGGCCGGCCGGATCTCCCGCCGCCTGGCCGAGCGCGGGGTGGCGGTGCTGCGGTTCGACTTCACCGGCCTCGGCCAGTCCGACGGCGACTTCGCCAACACCACGTTCACGTCCAACGTCGACGACCTCGTCTGCGCCGCAGGCCACCTGCGCGACACCATCGGCGCCCCGAGCGTCCTCATCGGACACTCGCTGGGCGGCGCCGCCGTGCTGGCCGCCGCACACCAGATCCCGGAGGTGAAGGCCGTCGTGACGATCGGCGCGCCCTTCGACACCGCACACGTCGAACACCTGCTCGGCTCGTCCAAGGAGCAGATCGAGGCTCAGGGCGTGGCCGAGGTGCAGCTGGCCGGCCGGCCGTTCCGGATCAGCAACGGCTTCCTGCTCGACATCAACCAGCAGAACCAGACCGCGTGCATCGCCGGGCTGGACCGCGCGCTGCTCGTCATGCACTCCCCGCAGGACGACACGGTCGGCATCGACAACGCCAGGCTCGTCTTCGACTCGGCGCGCCACCCCAAGTCGTTCGTCTCGCTCGACGGCGCCGATCACCTGCTGACCGACCGCGCGGACGCCGCCTACGTGGCGGAGGTGCTCGCGGCCTGGGTGAGCCGCTACCTGAGGTAAGCCGAAAGCCCTCGACGAGGTGCTCGTCGAGGGCTTTCGTCAACCGTCGGGGCGACAGGATTTGAACCTGCGACCCCCCGCTCCCAAAGCGGGTGCGCTACCAAGCTGCGCCACGCCCCGGTTGCACTCACCTTACCGCCACCCGCTAAGGTATTAATCGCAGCCCCTGTAGAGGGGCGGCATGCGGGCGTAGCTCAATGGTAGAGCCCTAGTCTTCCAAACTAGCTACGCGGGTTCGATTCCCGTCGCCCGCTCGCGACCGAGGTCGGCCCATGTCTGCGGAGAGCGCAGACCGGGTCGGCCTCTCGTCGTTTCTCTGGGAGCCCGAGAGAACCTGGTGGAGACGTGAGGCTCGAACAGATCGTGCTCGACAGCAACGACCCGAGCCGGCTCGTGCGGTTCTGGGCGGAACTGCTCGGCGGTGAGCCGGTGGACCGCGAGCACGGCTGGGCGCACGTCGAGCCGCCCGGTGGCGTGCGGATGTCGTTCCAGCCGGTGCCGGAGCACAAGGACGTGAAGAACCGGCTCCACCTCGACTTCGAGGTCGAGGACATCGAGGCGGCGGTCGTGAAGGCGGTGAACCTGGGGGCCACCCGCGAAGGTGTCGTGCACACCGACGAGAAGGGCAGCTTCCAGGTGATGCGCGACCCGGAGGGCAACGAGTTCTGTTTCGTCCGCTGAGCCGCTACTGGACGGCCCGCCAGAGCGCCTCACTGAAGCGGATCGCGAGTACCACGAGCAGCACGCCGATCGCGAAGCTGATGAGGCACCGCACGACGACCAGTAGTTTGGCGCCTTTCACGTCGCCATGATGAGCCGGTGGCGAGCCTTGGCAACAGGGTCCATCGGGACCAATACGATGCCGTTGTGACCGACTGCCTGTTCTGCCGCATCGTCTCGGGCCAGATCCCGGCGACCGTCGTGACGGAGACCGACACGACGCTCGCCTTCCGCGACATCGACCCCAAGGCGCCCACGCACGTCCTGGTGATCCCCAAGGAACACCACCCGGCGATCGGCGACGTCGACCCGGTGCTCGCGGGGCAGATCCTCGCCACCGCGCACCAGGTCGCGAAGGCCGAGGGGGTCGACGAGTCCGGCTACCGCCTCGTCTTCAACACGGGCGGGGACGGCGGCCAGACCGTCTTCCACGTGCACTGCCACGTCCTCGGCGGACGCGGTCTCACGTGGCCTCCGGGATAGCCATCTCGCGCACGAACCTCGCGTCGACCGGGTCACCGTGGCCCGGCACGACGATCCGCGGTTCGAGCTCCAGCAGCAGGTCGAGGACGTGGCGCCAGTTCGCCGGCGTCGCGTCCGGGCCCGCCTGGGCGGGAGCGCCCTGTTCGACCAGGTCACCCGCGAACACGACGCCGGCGTCCGGCACGTGCACGACCACGTCGTGCGAGGTGTGCGCGGGGCCGAAGTGGTGCAGGTCGACCCGGCGTCCGCCGACGTCCAGCGTGACGGTGTCGCGGAACGTGTGCGTGGGCGCGACGAGCGTGCCCTCGAACGGTTCGTCGTAGTGCTTGGCGCGGTCTTCGAGCAGCGACTCGTCCACCACGCAGCCCTCGTGCGCCCACACCTCGCACGGCAGGAACGCCTCGGTGGCCAGCACGTGGTCGAAGTGGTTGTGCGTCAACACGATCCGCGACGGCCTGATCTCGCGTGCGAGGGCGGTGTCCATGCCGGAGTCGACGAGCAGCGACTCGCCCGCCCCGGTGACGAGACCGAGCGTGAGGTCGAGTTCGGTGTGCCGGCGGATGAAGATCCCGTCCGCGATCTCGATCACCGCAGCACGCCGTCCACGAGCACGGGAGCAGCGCTGCTGACGTTGATCCGCACCGCGAGGTCGACGTCGGCGGAGTGGCCGTTCTCGACCAGTTCCCGGCCCGACCCGCAGCCCCTCACCGCGGCCGGGACGTCGGTGGTCCGGAACGCGGTGGCCGCGAGCCTGGCCTCCGGCGACGCGCTCCCCGTCAGCGCGGCCAGCACCGCTCCGGCACCCAGGTAGTCCTCGGCGCACGGCCGCAACGGCCCGAACTCACGCGGGCCCGCGTTGAGGATGTCGAGCCCCCACCGCTCGCCGCCGGGGATCACCCCGATGGTCTCCCCCAGCGCCTGCGCCCGCCTGGCCACCGCCGTGGCGTTGCGCAGGCAGGCCGCGAGCACGTGGGCGCCGGTCTCGGCGGCGAGGAAGCACAGGTTCGAGCCGTTCGGCGACGGCAGCTCGACCAGTCCGGTCTCCCCCACGAGTGATGCTGGTCGCAAAGTTTTTCCCGACGAGGGCTTCCACCGCGACGGACGCACCTGGCCGCCGTTGCCCACCACCAGGTCGACGGACGTCGTGAACGACAGCACGTCGACGATGACCAGCACGTCACAGTCCCGCAGGGCCTTGACACCCTCGGGCCCCCATTCCAGCCTCAGCTGGTACCCCTCCTGGCTGAACATACTCACCAGCGTGTCAGACTCCTTGACGTGCGCGTTTATCTGGCAGCAGACCACGCTGGCTTCGAGCTGAAGTCCCACCTGTCCACGGCTCTCACCGAGCAGGGCTACGAGGTCGTCGACGTCGGCGCCCACGAGTACGACGCTTTGGACGACTACGTGTCGTTCTGCGTCGACGCGGCCGAGAAGGTCGTGGCCGACCCCGGCAGCCTCGGCGTCGTGATCGGCGGCTCGGGCAACGGCGAGCAGATCGCCGCGAACAAGGTGAAGGGCGCCCGCGCCGCGCTGGCGTGGAACGTCGACACCGCGCAGCTCGCCCGCCAGCACAACGACGCCCTGCTCGTCGGCATCGGCGCCCGCCAGCACACCGCCGAGGAGGCGACCGAGATCGTGTCGGCGTTCCTCCGGACGCCGTTCTCGGGCGAGCCGCGCCACCAGCGCCGGATCGACCAGGTTAGCGCCTACGAAGACCGTGCCTGAGGGCCACACGCTGCACCGCCTCGCGCGGCTGCACCAGCGTCGGTACGCGGGCAGGCCCGTGTCCGTCACCAGTCCGCAGGGCCGCTTCTCGGCGTCCCTTGTGGACGGACGCACGCTCGTTCGCGCCGAGGCTCACGGGAAGCACCTGTTCCACGTCTACGGCCCGGACGCGATCGTGCACGTCCACCTCGGTCTCTACGGGACGTTCACCGAGTCGCCGCTGCCGGTCCTGCTGCCCGTCGGCCAGGTCCGCATGCGGATGGCCGGCGAGACGCACTGGACGGACCTGCGCGGCCCGACCGCGTGCGAGGTGCTGAACAAGGCCGAGGTCAAGGCGATCCGCGACCGGCTCGGGCCCGACCCGTTGCGCCGCGACGCCGACCCGGACCGCGCCTACGAGCGGATCATCCGGTCGAAGCAGTCGCTGGCCGTGCTGCTGATGGACCAGAGCGTCCTCGCGGGCGTCGGCAACGTCTACCGCGCCGAGGTGCTGTTCCGGCACAACGTGAACCCGCTGCTGGTCGGCAACAAGGTCAGCCGCGAGCTGTGGGACGTGATCTGGGCCGACCTGGTCGTGCTGATGAAGGACGGCGTGAAGGTCGGGCAGATCAACACCGTCCGCGCCGAGCACATGCCCCGTGCCATGGGACGCGCGCCACGCGTGGATCGGCACGGCGGTGAGGTGTACGTCTACCGCCGTGCCGGGGAGCCGTGCCTGGTCTGCGGCACCGAGGTCATGACCACCGAACTGGCGGCCCGCAACCTCTTCTGGTGCCCCGCCTGCCAGCCCTGACGGCGTCTGCAGGTACCACCGTTTGCAGACGCTTGAAACGCGGCTAGAAGTCGAACCCGCCGCCCATGTCGCCGAAGTCGAAGCCACCGGTGTCGCCCGCGTCGGCGGCACCGCCCATGTCACCCATGTCTCCCATGCCGGCGTCGCCCATGCCCATGTCGCCGACACCGTGCATGCCGGAGAACATGGCGTCCATCAGCAGGAACGTGCCGACGCCCCACGCACCGGCCACGAGCGCGGGCTTCCACCACGGCTCGGAGTACCAGCCACGCGGCACCGGGCGTCCGGCGACCATGCCACCGGGGTAGTAGTAGGGCGTGCCCGAACCGGAGTGCGGCGACGCGGCGTACTGGTGACCCTCGACGGCGACCTGACGGTCCTCGCTGACGGCACCCGCCCGCTTCTGGCTCAAGCTTTCGGGCAGTGCGGGGCCGGGGTCCATGCCCATGGCCTCACGCGCCGCGCGCACGTAGTGCAGGCCCTCCATCGCGGTCTCGGTGACCAGCCGGGCCTGCGGGATCGTGCGGGCCTGCTCCATCTGGGAACCGGCGGCGGTGAACCGTTCGGACGCGTCCGCCATCGCCTGCGTCGAGGCGGTGTTGCTGCCGGTGAGGCTCATCACCTGCCCACCCAGCCGCTCGACCCAGCGGCGGGCTTCCGCCCTGGCGTCGTCGAGCTCCCGCGCCTTGCGCGCGTTGCTCTGGCTGACCAGGTAGAACACACCTGCGACCAGCAGTACCAGCACTACGACCCACACGATGGTGCCCACGGCTTTACCTCCCACACCAGGTAAACCGTCAACGAGCAACGACCGCCGCGAGTTCCGTCAGAACACCTCGGGGCAGTGCGGCTCAGTCACACCGAGGAACGCGATCGTCAGCGCGTCCACGTGTCCGGGCGTGTGCTCGACCACACGGTGTGCCCGCTTGAGCACGGAAAGCCGTACACCGCCGAGGAAAGCACTGCCGAGTGCGGCGACGTCCAGCGACACGTCGGCCGGGTCCTCGGTGCGCGTCACCGTCGCTTCGCCACCCTTGACCGTGAAGCGCCAGCGGCCGGAGTTCCACGGGCAGAACGAGTCCTCGACCTCCAGCACACTGTCCACATCGGACGAATAAGCGCGCAGCGGCAGCGCCCGGCTGACGTCGACGAGGCGCATCCACAGCGCGTCCGTGGACTCGCGCCGCACCTTCCGCGGGTTGTCGACCATGTGCGTGATCGGGTCGTCCCAGGCGGTGAAGAAGGAGATCTCCCCGGCGAGATCCATGTCCAGCAGGAACCGGTAAAGATCGGCGTAGGCCTGTTCGGTCGTGCAGACCAGCTCGCGCACGTGCAGTTCGTTGGCCGGTCCGCCCGAATCGCCGTTCGCCTTGACCCGGAACACCACATAGCCCTCGGGATGCAGGCAGTAGCGGTACGAGGTCAGCCCGCCGCGGTCGGCCTCGCGGTCCGCGAGGTGCACGTCCCAGGTGTGTTCGACGCGGCTCAGCCAGCCGACCCGTGTGGTCCGCACCTGCTCGTGGAACTCACGCATGACGGGCAGTGCTTCTTCTCGCGACACCTGACGGATCCGTGCGTCGCTGACGTGCACACCAGGGTGGAACGCCATACGCGTGGGCATCCTGAGCATGGCAATGCTCGTCGCGTACTCGCCGTAGCCGTACCTGCGGTAGATGGAGCCTTCCGACGCCCACAACATCGCGAGCGCCTCACCACTCTCGTGCATGCCGTGCAGTTGCGTCTTCATCAGCAACGACGCCACACCACGACGCCGATGGCCCGGCTTCACCGACACCACGGTCACCGCGCCCGCCGGCGCCTGACGGCCACCGGGAACGGTGATCTCGCGGGTCAGGAGCGCGGCGGTGCCGATCAGCTCGTCGCCGTCGAACACCGCGTGCGCCCGGTCCCGTTCGAGGACCTTGAGCCACTTGCTGTCCTCGCCCAGCTGATCGCCGAGGAACGCCCAGGCCATCACCCGCTGGAAGTCGGGGAGGTCGGATTCGTCGATGGTCCGGATGCTCAGCGCCGAGTCAGCCATGCCCGCAGTGATACGCGGGTACGGCGCGACTCGCAGCTCAATTACCGCTGGACCGACTTGACCTCACAGAACTCGTCCAGCCCGAACCGGCCGAACTCGCGCCCGTTGCCCGACTGCCGGTAACCGCCGAAGGGCGCGCTCGTGTTGAACGCGGCGGCGTTGATGTCGACCTGCCCGGTGCGCAGCCGCCGGGCGATCCTGAGGGCGCGCTCGGTGTCCGCGGAGAACACGGCACCCGCCAGCCCGTAGATGGTGGAGTTCGCGATCCGCACCGCGTCGTCCTCGTCGGCGTACGGCATGACCGACAGCACCGGCCCGAAGATCTCCTCCTGCGCGATCGTCATCTCCGGCGTCACACCACCGAACACCGTCGGCGCGACGTAGAACCCCTGCGGCAACGGCGCTTCGGGCCCACCGGCGGCCAGCGTCGCACCTTCCTCGACACCCTTGCGGATGTACCCGACGACCCGATCGCGCTGCGCCTTCGACACCGCCGGCCCGATCCGCGTGGACGGGTCGGCCGGATCCGCGGGCGTGTACTTCCGGGCGGCCTGCGCGGCCAGTTCGACGGCCTCGTCATGACGTTCGGCAGGCACCAGCAGCCGGGTCCACGCGCTGCACGCCTGACCGTTGTTCATGAACGAGTTCGCGACCGCGATCTTCACCGCCCGCCCGAAGTCGGCGTCGTCGAGCACGACGCACGCGGACTTGCCGCCCAGTTCGAGCGCGACCCGCTTCACCGTCTCCGCGGCCACCGCGGACACCCGCCGCCCGGCCTTCGTGGAACCGGTGAACGACACCATGTCCACCTCCGGATGCGCGGCCAGCGCCTCACCGACCACCGCCCCGGTGCCGTGCACCAGCTGGAACACCCCCGCCGGAGTGGCCGCCGCGACGATCTCGGCGAGCAGGTCGGCGGTGTGCGGCGCGAGCTCACTCGGCTTGAGCACCACGGTGTTGCCCGCCGCGAGCGCCGGCACGACCTTCGCGACCATCTGCTGCAGCGGGAAGTTCCACGGCGTGATGGCCGCGACCACCCCGACCGGCTCGCGGAAGACCAGCGAGTTGCCGATCTCCTCGGGCTCGAAGTACCCGCGCTCCAGCACGTCCGCGACACCCTCGGCGATGGCGACGGGGTTCGCGACCTGCACCTTCTGGCTGAAGGTGAGCGGCGTCCCCATCTCCCGGGTCATGGCCGCCGCGAGCTCACCGGCCCGCTCCTTCAGCCCGTCGATGATCGCCCGGACCACCTTCACCCGTTCGTCCGCCGAGGTCGCCGCCCACGACGGAAAGGCCTTGACCGCGGCGGCCACGGCCGCGTCGACGTCGGCCGGCGTGCCCTCGGCGAGCGTGCCGATGACTTCCTCGGTGGCGGGGTTGACGACCTCGATCACGAGAGCCCTCCAGGCGGATGTGACACTTCTGACGCTGATGAGCTCCAGACTGTCACATCTGCTTGCGCGGGTCACGCCGACCGGGGTGCTGAACGGGTGAAGTGGTGGTCAGGCCGGTGGTTGACGAAGCCGTGTAGGCAGCGACCCGGCGGCCGGTGCGGAATGGACCGCGACACCTCGGGCGTCGCCGCCCCGGCCGGCGAGAGGCCATGCAGCAGCGAGCACTGTCGCGAGACCGTGAGTCATGGGCGCTGCGCCCGATGCCGAACAGGCCGCCACACGCCGGGGCGTCACAACCGGCCGACACGAGGCCACGCAGCGGTCAGCACCTTCGCGAAGCCACGAGTCATGCGCCCAACGCCCGATGCCAAACAGACCGCCACACCCGAATGCCACAGCACCACCTGACACAACGCCACACAGCAGCGAGCACCTTCGCGAAACCGTGAATCATGCGCGCAACGCCCGGTGCCGAACAGACCGCCACATCCCGAGCGTCGCAGCCCCGGCCGACGAGAAGCCACGCAGCAGCAAGCACTTCGCAAGACCGCGAGTCATGCGCCCAACGCCCGACGCCAAACAGACCGCCACACTCCGAACGTCACACACCAGCCGACACGAGGCCGCAGAGCACCTTCGCGAAGCCGTAAGTCATGCGCGCAACGCCAACCGGCCGTTCACCGGCCCGAAGCAGCCATCGCACCTCCCAGCCGCCGCTCCCGCAGCACCCGCAGGTGCACCGCCGCCCAGGTCCGATACGGCCGCCAAGCCTCGGACACCTCCGCCAACGGCCGCCCGTACCGCTCAGCCACCTCGTCGGTGAGCCGGGACTCGTTGTGCGGCACGGCATCCGGAGCGTTCGCCCCGCGCAGCACGACCAGCTCGGCCGCGAACGGCCCCAGGCCCTTGACCTGCTGCACCGCCAGCACGGCGGCCGCGGGTTTCATCGAGCGCAACGTCACCGCGTCCAGCAGTCCGTCCAGCGCCGCCTCGGCCACCGCCCGCAGGTACTCGGGCTTGCGGCCGGGCAGGTCCAGGTCGAGGGCCAGCAACTCCGCGGGTGCGGGGAACACGCCGTCCCGCAGCAGCGAAGCCTTCAGCGCGGCCGCCTGCGACATGCGGACTCGCTGCGCCAGCACCGACCAGGCCGCCGCCTCGTACGGCGAGTAGAAGCCGCACGGCCGTAAGCCGGGCAACGCCGCCTGTGCGGACGCGATCACCGGATCACGCAGCCCGACCTCCGGCCAGGCCCGCCCGTCGACGTCCAGCGACAGGAACCGGCACACCTGGGCCGCCGCCAGGTCGAGATCACCGCCGCCGGACAGGGACAGAACAGCAGTGGCGCCGCGCTGGGTCACGGAGACCTCAGCACGGCGCCACTCACCTTCGACCAGGAACGTCGCCCGCAGCGCCTCGCCGTCGCGCTCCGGCAACGCCGACGGCGTGAAGCCCTCCCAGAAAGCCCTGGAGGTCGCCAGCGACCAGGGCCCCTGGACTGCGACTTCGACGCAGTGATCTGTCATGTCCGGAGACGCTAGCGAGCACCCCTGACAAAAAATCCGGCTGAGGAAGCCGGACGGCCTCAGCTGAAGTCGAGCTCACCCGAACGGGTCCGCTTGAGCTCGAAGAAGTACGGGAAGCCGGCGAGCATCCGGGCGCCGTCGAAGATCGTGCCCGCCTCCTCGCCCCGCGGGATCTTCGTCAGCACCGGGCCGAAGAACGCGACACCGTCGATGTGGATGGTCGGCGTGCCGACGTCCATGCCGACCGGGTCCATGCCGCGGTGGTGCGACGCCCGCAGCGCCTCGTCGTACTCGGTCGAGTTCGCGGCCTCGGCGAGCTCGGCCGGCAGCTCGGCATCGGCCAGCGCGAGCTTGATGACCTCGTCGAAGTCCTGGTTGCCCTCGTTGTGGATGCGCGTGCCCATCGCGGCGTACAGCTTCGGCAGCACCTCGTTGCCGAACTTCTGCTCCGCGGCGATCGCCACGCGAACCGGGCCCCAGCCCTTGGTCATGAGCTCCCGGTACTGCTCGGGCAGGTCGCGGCCCTCGTTCAGCACGGCGAGGCTCATCACGTGGAAGCTCAGGTCGATGTCGCGGACCTTCTCCACCTCGAGGATCCACCGGGAGGAGATCCAGGCGAACGGGCAAAGAGGGTCGAAGTAGAAGTCGACCTTCGCCTTGTCGGTCATGCGTGCCCCTTCAGTGACGGTCGGTGGCGTTATCGCCCCATCAGCCCAACCAGATCACCCTGTCATCTCTTCCCGAGCGCCGGTTCCGTGATTGGATGCGGGAGTCATAACCATTCCCGACGACGTCAGCGCGTAACCACCCGCGCGGCAGACGAGGTGACCAGTGGCCGCGCCCAACCTCACCCGCGACCAGGCTCAGGACCGTGCTGAGCTGCTGGAAGTGGAGTCCTACCGGATCGAGCTGGACCTGACCGACGGCGGCGGAAAGCCGGGTTCGGACACGTTCCGCTCCACCACCACCGTGGTGTTCCGCAGCCGGACTCCGGGTGCTTCCTCGTGGATCGACATCGTGGCGGCGACCGTGCACCGCGCTGTGCTCAACGGCAGCGAGCTCGACGTCTCCGACTACCGCGAGGAGGACGGCGTCAGGCTGCCGGACCTCGCGGAGACCAACGAGCTCACCATCGAGGCCGACTGCCGGTACATGAACACCGGCGAGGGCCTGCACCGGTTCGTCGACCCGGTCGACGGCGGCGTGTACCTGTACTCGCAGTTCGAGACCGCGGACGCCAAGCGCATGTTCGCGTGCTTCGACCAGCCCGACCTCAAGGCCGTCTACTCGATGAAGGTGACGGCGCCGCACGACTGGAAGGTCATCTCGAACGGCGAGATCACCGCCACCGAGGCCGGCGAGGGCGGCGCGGACGTGCACACGTTCGCCACCACCAAGCCGATGTCGACCTACATCGTGGCGCTGGTCGCGGGCCCGTACGCCGAGTGGCGCGACGAGTTCGCCGAGGGTGACTTCAAGATTCCCCTGGGCATCTACTGCCGCGCCTCGCTCGCTCCCCACATGGACCACGAGCGGCTGTTCACCGAGACCAAGCAGGGCTTCGGGTTCTTCCACAAGGCCTTCGGCGTGCAGTACCCGTTCGGCAAGTACGACCAGTGCTTCGTGCCGGAGTTCAACGCGGGCGCGATGGAGAACGCGGGCTGCGTCACGTTCCTGGAGGACTACGTCTTCCGCAGCCGCGTCACCCGCTACCTCTACGAGCGGCGTGCCGAGACCGTGCTGCACGAGATGGCGCACATGTGGTTCGGCGACCTGGTGACCATGCGCTGGTGGGACGACCTGTGGCTGAACGAGTCGTTCGCCACCTGGGCGTCGGTGCTCGCGCAGGCCGAGGCCACCGAGTACCGCCAGGCCTGGACGACGTTCGCGAAGATCGAGAAGTCGTGGGCGTACCGGCAAGACCAGCTGCCCTCGACGCACCCGGTCGCCGCCGACATCTCCGACGTGCAGGCGGTCGAGGTCAACTTCGACGGCATCACCTACGCCAAGGGCGCCTCGGTGCTCAAGCAGCTCGTCGCGTACGTCGGGCTGGAGAACTTCCTGGCGGGCCTGCGGGTCTACTTCGGCAAGCACGCCTGGGGCAACGCCACGCTGGCCGACCTGCTGGGCGCGCTGGAGGAGGCGTCGGGCCGCGACCTGTCGTGGTGGAGCGCACAGTGGCTGGAGACGACGGGCCTGAACCTGTTGCGCCCCAAGTTCACCGTTGACGCGTCGGGCAAGTTCACCGAGTTCGCCGTGCTGCAGGGCGGCGCGCGTCCGGGTGCCGGCGAACTGCGCACGCACCGCATCGCGATCGGCGTCTACGACGACGACGGCACGGGCAAGCTCGTCCGCACGCACCGCCACGAGCTGGACGTGACGGGCGACCGCACCGAGGTCCCCGAACTGGTCGGCGTGCACCGCGGCAAGATCGTGCTGGTCAACGACGACGACCTCACGTACTGCACGATGCGCCTCGACCCGGACTCGCTGGCCGCGCTGATCGACCACATCTCCGACATCGCCGAACCGCTGCCGCGCACGCTGTGCTGGTCGGCCGCGTGGGAGATGACGCGTGAGGCCGAGCTGAAGGCCCGCGACTTCGTGAACCTGGTGCTCGGCGGTCTGGGCTCCGAGTCCGAGGTCGGTGTGGTGCAACGGCTTCTGCTGCAGGCGCAGACCTCGCTGTCCTCCTACGCGGACAGCTCGTGGCGTGCCGAGGGCTGGCGCCGGTTCGTGGCGAAGGCGCTGGAACTGGCGCAGGCGGCCGAGCCGGGCTCCGACCACCAGCTGGCGTTCGTGAACGCGCTGACCTCGTCGGTGCTCGACGACTCCACTGTGGACGTTCTGCGCGGCTGGTACGACGGCACCGCGGTACTGGAAGGCCTCGACGTCGACACGGACCTGCGCTGGCGGCTGCTGCAGGCGCTCGTCGCGCACGGCAAGGCCGACCTGCCGGAGATCAACGCCGAGGAGGAGCGCGACCCGACCTCCACCGGTCACCGCCGCGCCCAGTCCACGCGTGCGCTGCGTCCGACGGTCGCGGCCAAGGACGAGGCCTGGGACCGGGCGGTGAACGACGACGACCTGCCCAACGCGGTCAGCGAGGCGATCATCGCGGGCATCTCGCACCCCGGCCAGAAGGAACTGCTCGCACCGTACGTCGAGCGCTACTTCGCCGACGTCAAGGGCGTGTGGGACCGCCGCTCCTCCGAGCGCGCGCAGTCCATGGTGGTCGGCATGTTCCCGGCGTGGTCGATCGCGAAGTCCACTGTGGAGGCCGCCGACGCGTGGCTGGCCGACGAGCACCCGCCGGCACTGCGCCGCCTGGTGTCCGAGGGCCGCGCGGGCATCGTGCGGGCACTGGCCGCGCAGGAGTTCGACCGCTCCTGACGAGCTGAAGTGGAAGCCCCGCAACACGTTCGCGTGTCGCGGGGCTTTCGCATAACGTCCGGAAGCATGATCGGTGAACTGGTGGAGCGCTGGCACTGCGGCTGGATCGCGGCCGACGGGCTGACGTCCGAGTACCGCGACGGCTACCTGGTCGTGCACGTGGACCGGCCGCAGCGGCGGTTCGAGTGGATCGCGACGGACGACGCCGAGACCACCGCGATGGCCAGGATCGTGGCGGCCACGAGCGAACCGAACTGGCTGAGCGTCCCCACGCACGCGCCGCAGAGGGTCAGCGCGGAACTCGAAGCGGCCGGAATGGTCGTGGCACGGCCGGACGAGACGTTCATGAGGCGCGCGCTGGCGGGCCACCCGGCACCGGAACCACCCGCGGGCTACGCGGTGGAGGTGACCAGGAGCCCGGTGATCGGCGTGCGGGTGCTGGCGGACGGCGAGGTGGCGGCCAGCGGGTTGATGGCCGTCGTGGGCGAGGACGCCGTCGCCCACCGCATCGAGACCGCGGAAGCACACCGGCGGCGGGGCCTCGGCAGCGTCGTGATGGGCACGCTCGTCCGCGAGGCGATGAAGGACGGGGCGAGGACCGGGTTGCTGTTCTCGTCGACCGACGGCGTGCACCTCTACCGCAGGCTCGGCTGGGAGAGGATCTCCGACCTCGTGGTCGCGCGTAACGACGTCAGCCCGTAGAAACGCGAACGCCCCCGGTGCGACACCGGGGGCGTTCGGAGAAGCGGGAATCAGGAACGGGGCAAGTTGCCCGCCTGGTCGGTCAGCATGCGCAGGCCCGACACGAGGCCGCCCGCGAGGTCGCCCTCCTTGAAGGACGCCACCATGCTCATCACCGCGAGCTTGGCACCGCGGTCGGCGAGACGGCGGTGCGACTCCTCGCCCGTGACGATCTCAACGACGCGCTCACCCGGCGACACGGCCACGAGGACGTGGTGCGACGGACTCTCGGTAGAGCCGTGCAGCTCCTGCGCGCGCTCGCGGGCGTTCGAGCCGAGCTCGCCCAGGTACACGCTGAAGTCGAGGCCCGTGGTGCGGCTGGAGAGCGTCAGCGCCTCGTCCAACTGCGCGAGCTGGGCGGGCGTGAACGGCAGCTCCGGCGCCTGCGGCTCGTACATCTTCGCCGCGGACACCCGGCCGCTGTTCGTCACGACGGTACCGACGGGCAGCGTCGACGGGTCGACGGCCTCGATCGCCTTACCAGTTGCCACGTGCGCCTCCCTTGGCGGTCGAGTCCGAGGCACCGGACTCGGCGGCGCTGTGGTGCTCAGCGCTCAACCCGGCCGGGTTCGCGCTCCACCACACCGGGGCATAGCCCCACTCCTGGCCGGGCCTGTACCGGGGAATCCGGGTGGCCTTTGGCCTCACCGTCAGCAGCGTGATCACGCCGTAGATCGCCAGCGGGATCAGCGCGAAGACGAGAACGGTCTCCACGATGGTCACGGCGGGTACGGTAGCCGAACTCAGCCGCGCATGAGCGGCCGGGCCAGCAAGATCGCGGTCAATCCCACGATCGAGCCCGCCACGACGTAGACGGTGCCCAGCGACGTCGCGTCGGCCAGCGGACCGGCGAGGCCCGCGCCCAGCGGCGAGAGACCCCAGGCGAGCATTCGATAAGCGCTGGTCACGCGGCCCATCATCGGACCTGGCGTGAGCCGTTGCCGCCGGGTCGCGGACAACACGTTCCAGCCGGCGGACGCCACGCCGAACACCACGCACGCGAGCACCGCCACGACCAGCCACGGCGTGAGGCCGAACAACGCGAACCCGGCGCCGAGCAACGCCAGGAACCCGACCATGACCCGTCCGGCACCCCACCGCGCCGCGAGCGGAGGAGACAGCCGGGCGCCTAGCAGAGCACCGGCCGCCATGCACACGACGAGGAACGGAACCACCGGTTCGGCGAGGCCGAGTACCTGGATGGAGTAGAGCGCCAGCATGGCGTTGATCGCGGCCGCGCAGAAAGCTGTGATTGCAACGGCAACTACCAGTGACCGCAGGCCAGGAGTCCGCACGAGGAAACGGGCGCCCTCGGCCAGCTGTCCGCGAAGATCGCTCCCGGAGCGTTCGGGAGCGACGTCCGGCACGCGGGACGCGAGCACCCCGGCGACGACGAACGAGAGCGCGTCGAGGGCGAAACAGGCCGCCGGCGCCCACCAGAAGAGCACCGCGGCGGCCAGTGGGCCGACGAGGTCCATGCCGATCGTCTCGACCGTCACGAACCGGCCGTTGGCCGCCTCCAGCTCGTCCGGTCCCGCGAGCTCGACCAGCAGCACCTGCGACGCCGAGTCCGCGAACGTCTCCGCGGAGGTCAGCACGAAAGCCGTGGCGCACAAGACGACGACCGTCGCGTGTCCGGTGTGGACCGCCAGCGCGAGCAGTCCGGTCACCCCGGCGCGCAGCCAATGTGCCGCGACGACAACGGTTCTCGGTCTCCAACGGTCCACAAGGGCGCCCGCGGGCAGCGCGACGAGCAACCAGGGCAGGGTGAGTGCGACGGCCACGGCGGACACCGCGAGCGGGCTGCGGGTGCTGGCAGCGGTGAACAAAGGCAGCGCGACGACGCGCACGCCGTCGCCCACGAGCGACACCGCCCAGGCCCCGGTGAGCGCCCGAAAACCCCGTCCGTGCACGCCTTTTGCCGTATGACGCACATCACGTTCCACCAAATTGAACGCTACAGAGCGTGTCCATACCGGCCAGTAAGGGCAGCGTGTGCTCTCGTGCGGCGCAGCGGTTACACCCGGTCAGTCCTCACCCGGTCGGAGGCGAACGGGTGCCGGTTTGGGGTCTTGTTCCTGGAACACTCAGCTCTTAGCTTTTCACCTATACGGGTCTTGCGCACCCGCCCCGAACGAGCTGGAGGACACAAAATGTTCACGATGACCCGCCCCCAGGCCGTGACCTTCACTCTTCCGAGCTACAAGGACGATTCAGTGCGTATCACCGCCAGTGACTCCGTCCGGATCACGATGGACGACTCCGTTCGGATCACCGCGACTGATTCGGTGCGCATCACGGCCCGCGACTCCGTCCGCATCACCATGGCAGACTCGGTGCGCATCACGGCGAGCGATTCGGTCAGGATCACGTGTGCCGATTCCGTCCGGATCACGGCGCGTGAAGACTCCGTCCGGATCACCATGGACGACTCCGTGCGCATCACGGCCCACGATGACAGCGTCCGCATCACCGCCCAGCAGGACAGCGTCCGCATCACCATGGACGACTCGGTCCGGATCACGGCGCACGACGACAGCGTCCGCATCACGGCACGTCAGAACGACTTCTCCCTCGCGGCCTGACCCAGCTCGAACGGCGGATCAGGCCGCCGGTTCACCCAGGTACGGCAACCACTGCGGATCAGCCTCGGCCACCCCGGCGAGCAGCCGCCAGTGCGGGCCACGCGGCGCCGCGGGAACGACGCGCAGCCGCCAGCCCAGCTCGGACAGCAGTTTGTCCGCCTTGCGGTGGTTGCACTTCGCGCAGCAGGCGACGCAGTTGGTCCAGGTGTGAGGTCCGCCACGCGAGCGCGGCACGACGTGGTCGATCGTCTCGGCCCGCCCGCCGCAGTAGGCGCAGCGATAACGGTCGCGGTGCATGAGCCCGGCACGGGTCATCGGCACGCGACCGCGATAAGGCACGCGAACGTAGGAGCTCAGCCGGATCACGGACGGTACGAGCACCTCGGACTTCGACGAGTGCAGCACCAGCCCGGAGGCGTCTCCGTGCACGACTTCGGCTTTCCCGCACACCACGAGGACGACCGCGCGGCGCAGTGACAACGCCGTGAGCGGCTCGAACGTGGCGTTCAGCAGCAGGACCTTGCGTCTTCCCCAGGGGAAGACCGCCGGCATCGGACCGGTACCTCCCCCGTCTCGATCCCCAGCCGGCACTGCCCGCAGGTCGGGCTGATTTCGGCATGCGAGGACCGTCGGCGCCGTCTCGCCTGGTGGCGAGCCGCCGATAGGGGTCGGTTGTCGGTCTGGCACGCGACCACCTCCACCGGTTCAGCCCTAGGAGACCACACTTACCAGGAAAAAATCACGTGTGATAAGTGACGCGTCATGGATGTGTGATCGAACCTGGGGTGAACCAGCTCCCTATCGGAGATGGTTTTCAAGAACCCGCTACCCTTGCCAAGGTGACAGAGGCACCTTCCACTCCACTGCCTGCGACGATCACCTACCCGATCGCCGAGCGGCTAAACCTCGCCGAGCAGATCCACGGGCGCGAAGTCGCGGATCCGTACCGCTGGCTCGAGGACACGGCAGACCCCCGCACCGCGGAGTGGTCGCAGGCGCAGGACGTGCTCGCGCGTTCCTGGCTGGACGCGATGCCGGGCCGCCGACGCCTGGGCGAGCGCCTCAAGGAGCTGATGCGCACGGGTTCGGTGTCCACGCCGACCTGGCGCGCGGGCAGAGCGTTCTTCACCCGCCGCGGCCCCGAGCAGGACCACCCCGTCGTCATGGTGCGCGAGAGCGACGGCACCGAGCGCGTGCTTCTCGACGTGAGCACGCTCGACCCGTCCGGCCGGACCACGCTCGACAGCTGGTGCCCCAGCCTCGAAGGCACCCGCCTGGCCTACCAGGTGTCCATCGGCGGCAACGAGCACTCGCTGCTGCACGTCATCGACGTCGAGACGGGCCGGCTCATCGAGGGCCCGATCGACCGGTGCCGCTACTCCTCCATCGGCTGGCTGCCGGGCGGCGACGAGTTCTACTACGTGCGCCAGCTCGACCCGGACCTGCTTCCCGAGGACGAGAAGCTGTTCCACCGCCGCGTGTGGCGTCACCGCGTCGGCACGGACCCGGACACGGACCTCAACGTGCACGGCGACGGCCAGGCGCACACCTTCTACTACTCGCTGAACCTCTCGCACGACGGCCGCTGGCTGGTCGTGAGCGGCGCACCCAGCACGCTGAAGCACGACTCCGTGTGGATCGCGGACCTGCACGGCGACGGCGCGCTCGTGCCCGTGGTCCTGACCGAGGCCGGCGTGCAGTGCTCGGCGTCCGTCGCCCGCGACGGCAGGCTCTACCTGCACACCAATCACGGCGCGCCCCGGCAGCGGCTGTGCGTGGCCGACCCGGCGAACCCCACCGAGTGGACCGAGCTCATCGCCGAGGAACCGGACTCGGTCCTCGACGGGGTGCGCTGGCTGAACGGCGACCTGGTCGTCCTGCGCACCAGGCACGCGGTGTCCGAACTGCACCTGCACGACGCCGCGACCGGTGCGCACCAGCAGGAGATCCCGCTGCCCGGCACGGGTTCGCTGCACGGTATGTCCGTTGTGGACGCCCAGACGCCCCACGACCAGGACACGCTGTGGTTCGGGTGGACGGACTTCGTGACGCCGCAGTCGGTGTTCCGGTTCTCCAAGACCGCGGGTGAGACGGTGCTGCACGAGGCCGCGCCGGGTCGCGTCGAGCTGCCCACCGTGACGACGCAGCAGATCGCGTACACGTCCAAGGACGGCACGACGGTCCACATGTTCGTCGTCAGCGGCGAGCAGAAGCCCGACCTGCCCCGGCCCGCGCTGCTCACCGGCTACGGCGGCTTCGCGATCGGCCGCGGTCCCGGCTACAGCGCGACGACGCTCGCGTGGGTCGAGGCGGGCGGCGTGTGGGTGCACGTGTCGTTGCGCGGCGGCGACGAGGAAGGCGAGGACTGGCACGTCGCCGGCATGCGCGCCAACAAGCAGAACGTGTTCGACGACTTCCATGCCGCCGCGGAACGCCTGATCCGCGACGGGTGGACCACGCCGCAGCAGCTGTCGATCATGGGAGGCTCCAATGGCGGCCTGCTCGTGGGTGCCGCGCTGACCCAGCGCCCCGAGCTCTACGCCGCCGTGGTGTGCTCAGCGCCACTGCTCGACATGGTGCGCTACGAGAAGTTCCTGCTCGGACGGCTGTGGGCCGACGAGTACGGCAGCGCAGGCGTTGCCGAGGAACTGGGCTGGCTGCTCTCCTACTCGCCTTATCACCGGGTGGTAACGGACGTTGAGTACCCTTCGGTCTTGTTCACGGTGTTCGAGTCGGATTCTCGTGTGGACCCCAACCACGCCAGGAAGATGTGCGCGGCACTGCAGCACGCTTCGTCAAGTGATCCGACCAAGCACCCCGTGCTGATCCGCCGCGAGACCGAGGTCGGTCACGCGGGCCGGTCGGTCAGCCGGACGGTGGCTCTCGCCGTGGACCAGCTGACGTTCTTGGCCAATGCCACCGGCATGGAGTTGTAGGAGGGCACGACCAGGTGACCAGTCCCGTGGATGACGTCACGAACAAGGCCGCCGAGGCGGTCACCTTCGTGGACAAGTACGGCCCGATGATCCTCACGGGCACGATCAAGATCGTCGTGATCCTGATCGCCGCCTTCGTGATCAGGGCTCTGCTGCGCAAGGTCATCGACCGGATCACCACGCCCGGCAAGGAAGGCAGGAAGCCGGGGCTGCTCAAGCCGTTGCGCGAGCGGGCCCCCCAGGCGCTCGGAAACCTGATCTCCGAGCGCCGGGAGCAGCGTGCGAAGACCATCGGCTCGGTGCTCAAGTCCATCGTCACGATCATGATCTTCGGCATCGCCTTCCTCGAGATCCTGATCGTGGTGGGCATCAACATCACGCCGATCCTGACATCGGCGGGCATCCTGGGCGTCGCCATCGGTTTCGGCGCCCAGAACCTGGTGAAGGACTTCCTGGCCGGCATGTTCATGCTGCTGGAGGACCAGTACGGCGTCGGCGACGTCGTCGACCTGGGCCCGGCCACCGGCACCGTCGAGGCGGTCGCGTTGCGCACCACCACGATCCGGGACACCGGCGGCACGGTCTGGTACGTCCGCAACGGCGAGATCCTGCGCGTCGGCAACTCGTCGCAGGGCTTCGCGGTCGCCGTCGTCGACCTGCCGCTGAGCTACGGCGCGAACCTCGCCGAAGCCACCAGCGTGCTGGAGCGCAAGGTCGCCGAGGTGGCCGACAAGGACCCGCTGAAGGCGGACATCACGGCCAAGCCCGAGGTGCTCGGCGTCGAGAAGTTCACGTCGGACGGCATCACCCTGCGGGTCACCGCGAAGACGCGCCCCGGCCGTCAGTGGGCGGTCCAGCGCAACCTGCGCGCGCAACTGATGCCCGCCCTCGAGGAAGCCGGCTTCACCGCCAAGTGAGTTAGAACACCCATTCGAGACGATGATCATTCGGCGTCCTGCCAGTTCACCACCCTATGGCGGAGCCAACAGCCGGGGCGGCCTGCGGGCGGTGGCCCTCGTGAGTCAGGATGGGTACGTGGGAAACCCCGTGAGCTTCTTCGAACAGGTCGGTGGCGAGGAGACGTTCCACCGCATCGTCGCGCGCTTCTACCAAGAGGTGAAGGCCGACGAGATCCTCCTGCCCCTCTACCCCGAAGAGGACCTCGGACCTGCGGAGGAACGGCTGCGGCTGTTCCTCATGCAGTACTGGGGCGGACCCCACACCTACTCGGACAACCGGGGCCATCCGAGGCTGCGGATGCGTCACGTCCCGTTCAAGATCGGACCGATCGAGCGGGACGCGTGGCTGCGCTGCATGAGGATCGCCGTCGACGAGGCCGGCTTGGACGAGGCTCACCGCAAGCAGCTCTGGGACTACATGGAGATGGCGGCGAACAGCTTGGTGAACAGCCTGTCCTGACCGCCCATCACCCGTTCGGGTCCTTTAGCAGCGAGACGAATGGCAGGATGACCCCCCGTGCGCCGATCCTCCGACCTCACCCCCGAGATCGCCGAAGAGTCCGCCTGGTGGCGTGACGCCGTCTTCTACCAGGTCTACGTGCGTTCGTTCGCCGACTCCAACGGCGACGGCGTCGGCGACCTCGACGGCATCCGTTCCCGCCTCGGCTATCTGGAGCTGCTCGGGGTCGACGCCCTGTGGCTCACCCCGTTCTACCGCTCACCGATGGCCGACCACGGCTACGACGTGGCCGACCCGCGTGACGTCGACCCGCTGTTCGGCGACCTGGCCGCGTTCGACCGGCTGGTGGCGGACGCGCACGAGCACAACATCCGCGTGACGGTCGACCTGGTCCCGAACCACTCGAGCGACCTGCACGAGTGGTTCCAGGAGGCCCTGCAGGCCGGTCCGGGCAGCATGGAGCGCGCCCGCTACATCTTCCGCGAGGGCCGTGGCTTCGACGGCTCGCAGCCGCCGAACAACTGGGTCTCCGTCTTCGGCGGCCCCGCCTGGACCCGAGTGCCGGACGGCCAGTGGTACCTGCACCTGTTCGCGCCGGAACAGCCCGACCTCAACTGGGAGCACCCGGAGGTCCGTGCCGACCTGGAGCGCACGCTGCGGTTCTGGCTGGACCGCGGGGTCGACGGCTTCCGCATCGACGTGGCCCACGGCATGGCCAAGCCGGAAGGCCTGCCGGACATGGAGATCCGCACCCAGGTTCCCGGCGTGCTGTCCGACGACGTGCACGACCCGCGCTTCGACAACGACGGCGTGCACGAGATCCACCGCATGATCCGCAAGGTCATGGACGGCTACCCCGGCACCATGGCCGTGGGCGAGATCTGGGTGAAGGACGACGAGCGCTTCGCCGCCTACGTCCGTCCCGACGAGCTGCACCTGGGCTTCAACTTCCGGCTGGTCGAGGCCGGCTTCGACGCCGACGCCGTCCGCACGGCGATCGAGCACTCGCTGGGGGCGGTCGCCCTGACCGGCACGCCCGCGACGTGGACGTTGTCGAACCACGACGTCGTGCGCCACGTGACCCGCTACGGCGGCGGCGCGCCGGGCGAGCAGCGTGCCCGCGCGATGGCGCTGGTCGAACTGGCGCTGCCGGGCGTGATCTACCTCTACAACGGCGAAGAGCTCGGCCTGCCCAACGTGGAGCTGCCGGACTGGGCCCTGCAGGACCCGACCTGGGAGCGTTCCGGCCACACCGAGCGCGGCCGCGACGGCTGCCGCGTTCCGATCCCGTGGGAGGGCACCAGCCCGCCGTTCGGGTTCTCCACGGCCGTGAACACCTGGCTGCCGCAGCCGAACGAATGGGACCACCTCACGGCCGAGGCGCAGTTGGAGGACCCAGGCTCGATGCTCTCGCTCTACCGCGAGGCGTTGGAGCACCGGAAGTCCAACGCGGGCTTCGCCGGTGAGGAGCTCGAGTGGTACGGCGCTCCGGCCGGCTGCTTCGCGTTCCGGCGCAAGGGTGGCGGGCTGATCTGCGCTCTGAACACCTCGGGCGCGTCCGTGCCGCTGCCTCCCGGCCAGGTGCTGCTGTCGTCCGGTCCGATGGACGGCGACCAGCTGCCGCCGGACACGGCCGTCTGGCTCGTCTGAGTTCTTGCAACGCGAAACAGCGCCCTGGCCGTGGCCCAGGGCGCTGTTTCGCGTTCAAGAGCGTCAGATCAGCAGCGGCAGCATGGAGTGACGGCGCCGCACGACCGCGCCGTACCGGGCGTCGATCCGCAGCCACGAGTCGGTCGCGGTCACCCGCACGTCGCCGTCCTCGCCGAGGAAACCCATGCCCGACAACGCGAACAGGACCCGCAGCGCGATCTTGACGTCCAGGCCGGACCCGCTGACGGTCAGCACCGTCTGGTCCAGCAACGAGGCCGGCGGCGTGCCCTGCGGTCCGGTATTCTCCCGCGCCACCTCGACACCCTCGTCCGCGAGTTTGGCGATGACCTCGACCGGCAGCCGGTCGACCATCAGCCAGCCCTCGGCGGGCGGCAGGGCCGAGCGCCACATCAGGTCCTTGGCGGGGCCCGGATCGATGCGTTCGTCGCGCATCACCGCGAGGCCCGTCAGCAGCTCCGAGCCGGACACCGTGACGTCCGCCGGAGTCGCTTGTCCCGTAACGGTTCGCGTCGCGAGCGCGTCGAACGGCGTGGCCACCCACGCGTCGAGCAGTTCCTCATTGCGGTTGCGCAGCCGTACGACGGTCTGCGCGTCGAGGCGCACGGCCCGCGCGGCGAACGCCCCGAGGTCGTCTCTCTCGGCCGCGTCGGCCAACACCAGCTCAGGCACCATTTCCCCCTGCCCGCCACCCGGCGAGAAAGTCGCGCTCGGCCTCGGTCAGCCTGCGCGGTCGTGCTGTCGTCACGTTGTAGGGCGCCATCAGCGTCTCCGCCCTGACCACCACCGGGCTGTTCGCGTCACGGCTGCCGCGCACCACGTAGTCGAGCGTCAGCGACGCGGACTTCAACTCCCGCACCGACAACTCCACCACGACGCTTTCGCCGGTGAACACGATCGGCGCGAGGTACTCGACCACGAGCTTCGCCACGACCATGCCCTCGGCCAGTTCCTTGACCCCGTGGCGGGCGGCTTCGGTGAACAGCAGCTCGATGCGGGCTTCTTCCAGCAATGTCACCGTGTTCGCGTGGTTGACGTGGCCGAACGCATCCATGTCCGACCATCGAGGCCGCACACCAGTGACGAAGACACCCATGCAGGGACCCTACCGTTGACCGACCTGCACAGGACCTCCACACCGGCCGATTGAAAATCGATAAGCAGCTCTCGATACTCGATCTATGTCCCGCGTAGTGGTGGTCTGAGAACGGCCGGGGCGCCGCGGAGGGGATTCCGCGGCGCCCCGGTTCTCGCTCGGTACTACCTGACCATGCTCCGCACCTGACGGGCGGCGACGGACAGGGTCGCGAGGTCCAGCTGGTGGACCCGGTTGATCTCCTCCAGCGCGCCGCGCGCGCGAGCCAGGCGGGAAGCGTTGGCCTGCTCCCACTTGGAGATCTTCTCGGTCGGCGTGTCGCCCTCGTCGCTCGCCCTCAGCACGTCGACGGAGATGGCCCGCAGCGACGAGTAGAAGTCGTCGCGGAGAGCCAGCCGGGCCAGGGCGTGCCAGCGGTTGCCGCGCTCCAGGCTCGTCACCGAGTCCAGCATGTGGTCGATGTCGAGGTGGTCGGACAGCGCGAAGTACAGCTCGGCCGTCTCCCGGTGCGTGCGCTCCGGGCCCGCGCCGCCGGTCGGGCCGAACTCGCGTTCGGCCAGTTCGGCGATCTCGGTGACGTCGAGCAGGCCGTACATGTAGAGCAGCGCGGCCACCTTGCGGGCCAGCTCGGCCGGGACGCCCTGTTCGACGTACCGGTCCGCCTTGCCGGCGACGACGTCCAGTTCCTTGCCCTGCAACAGTTCGAAGGCGAAGGGGCTGAGCTCCTCGACCACGCCGCGGAAGCGGTTGATCGTCGAGCCGACCTGGAGCGGCTGGGGACGGTTGGAGAGCAGCCAGCGGGACGCGCGGTCCAGCAGGCGGCGGGTCTCCAGCACCATGCTGTCCTGGACGTCCGTCGGCACCACGGTGTCGAGCGCCTGGATCTCGCGCCAGATCCGCGGCAGGTCGAAGACCTGGGTGACGACGGCGTAGGAGCGGACCGCGTCCGTCACCGGCGCGCTCATCTCCTCGGCCAGGCGGAAGGCGTAGGACACGCCACCGCCGTCGACGACCTCGTTGACGACGACCGTCGTGATGATCTGCCGGGCCAGCGGGTGGTTCGGGATCTCGGCGCCGAAGCGTTCGCGCAGCAGGCTCGGGAAGTAGTCCGGGAGCTTGCGGGTGAACGTGTCGATCGTCGGGATGTCGCTCGCGAGCAGCTCTTCCTTCAGCGTGAGCTTGGTGAACGCGAGCAGCGTGGAGAGTTCCGGTGAGGTGAGGCCCGAACCCTGCTTCTCCAGCGCCTTGAACTCCGCCGCGCTCGGCAGTGCCTCCAGCTTGCGGTTGAGCGCGCCGCGCTGCTCCAGGTCCGCCGTGAGACGCGCGTGCACCGACAGCATCGGGGCGGCGTGCGCCCGGCTGACGCCGAGGACGTTGTTCTGCGAGTAGTTGTCCGCCAGCACGAGGTCGCTGACCTCGTCGGTCATCTCGGCGAGGACCTCGTTGCGCTGCAACTGGTCCAGCGATCCCTCCCGGACCAGGTGGTCCAGCAGGATCTTGATGTTGACCTCGTGGTCGGAGCAGTCGACGCCGGCCGAGTTGTCGAGCGCGTCCGTGTTGACCTTGCCGCCCTTGCGGGCGAACTCGATGCGGCCGCGCTGGGTCAGGCCCAGGTTGCCGCCCTCACCGACGACCTTGACGCGCAGCTCGTCGCCGTTGACGCGGATCGAGTCGTTCGCCTTGTCGCCGACATCCCCGTGCGACTCGGTCGACGCCTTGACGTACGTGCCGATGCCGCCGTTCCAGAGCAGGTCGACCGGCGCGAGGAGGATCGCCTTCTTGAGCTCCGGCGGCGAGAGCTTCACGACGCCCTCGTCGAGCCCGAGCGCGACGCGGGCCGGCTCGGAGATCGGGATCGACTTGGCGGTGAGCGGGAAGATGCCGCCGCCCTCGCTGATGAGCGAGCGGTCGTAGTCGTCCCACGACGAGCGCGGCACGTTGAACAGGCGCACGCGCTCGGCGAACGACGTGTCCGCGACCGGGTTCGGGTCGATGAAGATGTGCCGGTGGTCGAACGCGGCCACGAGCCGGATGTGCTCCGAGAGCATCATGCCGTTGCCGAACACGTCACCGGACATGTCGCCGATGCCGACGACCGTGAACTCCTCGGTCTGCGTGTCCACGCCGAGCTCGCGGAACGAGCGCTTCACGCTCTCCCACGCGCCCTTGGCCGTGATGCCCATGGCCTTGTGGTCGTAGCCGATCGAGCCGCCGGAGGCGAACGCGTCACCAAGCCAGAAACCGTAGCTCTGGCTGACGCCGTTCGCGATGTCGGAGAACGTCGCGGTGCCCTTGTCCGCGGCCACGACCAGGTACGTGTCGTCGGCGTCGTAGCGCACGACCTGCGACGCGGGCACGACCTCGTTGTTGATCAGATTGTCGGTGAGGTCGAGCAGGCCCGAGATGAACATCTTGTAGCAGGCGATGCCCTCGGACATGAAGTTCTCGCGGTCGATGCCGGGGTCGCCGGTGGGGGCGATCGGCTTCTTGACGACGAAGCCGCCCTTCGCGCCGACCGGCACGATCACCGCGTTCTTCACGGCCTGCGCCTTGACCAGGCCGAGCACCTCCGTGCGGAAGTCCTCGCGACGGTCGGACCAGCGCAGACCACCGCGCGCGACGCTGCCGAAGCGCAGGTGCACGCCCTCGACGCGTGGCGAGTACACGAAGATCTCGAACTTCGGGCGCGGCTGCGGCAGCTCCGGGATGGCCTGCGGGTCGAGCTTGACCGACAGGTACGGCCGCGCGGTGCCCTCCGCGTCGCGGAAGAAGTAGTTCGTCCGCAGCGTGGCGTTGATCAGCGTGAGCAGGTTGCGCAGGATCCGGTCCGCGTCGAGGCTCGTGACGTCGTCGATCAGCTTGCCGGTCTCGACGACCATCGTCTCGGTGCGGTCGGCGCGCGTGGCGTCGTCGAGCCGCGGGTCGAACCGGGCCTCGAACAACGCGACCAGCGCGATGGCCACGCTGGTGTGGCCGAGCACGGCGTCCTCGATGTAGTCCTGCGAGTACGGCGTGCCGGCCTGCCGCAGGTACTTCGCGTACGCGCGCAGCATCGCGGCCTGCTGCCAGGTGAGCCCGGCCTGCAGCACCAGCGAGTTGAACCTGTCGACCTCGGCCTCACCGCGCCAGACGGCGGCGAACGCGTCCTGGAAGCGCACCCGCACGTGGTCGAGGTCGGCCTCGGACAGCTGGGCGAGCGCGGCCTTGTCGATGCGCAGGCCGAAGTCGTAGATCCAGCACTGCACGCCGTCTTCGCGCGCGATCTCGTACGGCCGCTCGTCGACCACGATGACGCCCATGCGCTGCAACATCGGCAGCACGTCCGACAGGGTGATGCCCTCGCCGGTCACGAAGAGCTTGAAGCGCCGCTCCCCCGCCTCGGCGTTCTCGGGCACGTAGAAGACCATGTCGAGGTCGCCCTCGGCGAGCGCCTCGATGCGCCGGTAGTCCTCGAGCCCCGTGGCGGCGGAGAAGTCCTCCTTGTAGGCCTCGGGGAAGACCGTGGCGAACCGCTGGCCCTGCTCCGTGGCCGACTCGGCGCCGAGCTCGCCGTTGTCACCGACGACGGCCTCGACCATGCGGTCGTCCCAGCTGCGCACGGCCTCGGCGAGCTTGCCCTGGATCGCGTGGACGTCCGGCTCCAGCGTGCGAGCGGGATCCGTGTGCACCATGAAGTGCACGCGGGCCAGCGCGGACTCGCCGATGCGCGCGCTGTACTCGAGGTTCAGGCCGCCGAGCTCGGCGAGCAGCACCTCCTGCATCGCGAGGCGGCTCGTCGTCGTGTAGCGGTCGCGCGGCAGGTAGACCAGGCACGAGAAGAAGCGGCCGAACGGGTCGCGGCGCAGGAACAGCCGCAGCCGGCGGCGTTCCGCGAGCGCGATGACACCCGTCGTCACCTGGTAGAGCGTCTCGGCGTCCACCGAGAACAGCTCGGTGCGGGGGTAGTTCTGGATGACCTCGAGCATCCGCTGCCCGGAGTACGACTGCAGCGGGAAGCCCGCGCGGTGGATCACGTCGCGCACGCGGCGCTCGATCACCGGGATGTCGAGCACGTTCTCGTGCAGCGCGGTGGTGCTGAAGATGCCCAGGAAGCGGTGCTCGCCGGAGACGTTGCCCTCGGCGTCGAACGTCTTCACGCCCACGTAGTAGGGGTAGACGCTGCGGTGCACGCTGCTCTGCGCACTCGCCTGCGTCAGCACCAGCAGGTCCGGGCTGAGCGCCTGCGCGCCGTTGTCCGGCCCGGCGGTGAGGCTGCGCGCGGCGAGGCTGTCCTGGCGCAGCACGCCGAGACCGCTCGCGAGCACGGCCCGCAGCGCCGGTTCACCGTCCTCGCGCACCAGCTCGTACTGCCGGTAGCCCATGAACGTGAAGTGCCCGTCCGCGAGCCACCTGAGCAGCTTCGAGCCGTCCTCGGTGGCCTCGGACGAGTCCTTCTCCAGCTGCTCGGCCAGCTGCAGCGCCGTCGCGGCCATGCGATCGGTGTCCTCGACGACCTCACGGACGTCGGTCAGCACCGACAGCAGCCGCGTCTCGAGCTCGCGGGCACGATCGGGGTCGGTGATGAGGTCGACCTCGATGTTCATCCACGACTCGGCCAGCGCGTCGGCGGGCGGATCGGCCGGATCGGCGGTCGGCAGCACCTCGGTGCGCTCGCCGGTGACCGGATCACGCCGCACGACGACGATCGGGTGCACAACGCGCTGCACCTGCACGCCACCCCGCGTGAGCTCGGACGCGACCGAGTCGACGAGGTAGGGCATGTCGTCGGTGACGACCTGGACCACGGTGACGGGACACTGCCACCCGTCGGTCCCGCGGGTCGGGTTCAGGATGCGCACAGCGGCGCGTCCGGGAACACGGCTCTCGGCGAGCTGGTAGTTCGACCGCACCGCTCCGACCAGGTCCACCGGGTCGTCGTCGTTGACTTCCTCGGCGGGCACGTGCCGGTAGAAGAGGCGGATCAGATCAGCGAGTTCGGGGGCATTGGCGGCGGCCCGTTCGATCAGCTCGTCACGGACCTGCTCAGGACTGGCCGTTGGACTGCCATCACCCGCGGCGGTGGCCGCGGAGACGTCGTCGGTTCGGGTCGGGGCTCCAGTCGAGGTCATCTTCAGGCGACTCCACGCTATCCGGCACCTCTGTGTGCCGGGTCCGACCCCACCCTAGATGGGGTGGCGGCCGTCACCGGCAACGGGAGGGGCACTGACGGACCACTGAATCGTGGGCTGAATCGAGTCACGTCATCAGTGGCGACAAGGCTTTCCGCACAACGGACCCGACCGGGCACCGGCGAACTCCGCCGGCCCCGACACCCGGCCGGTCCACCGCTTTCATCCGATCATGGGCCCAGCGGCATCGTGACCACCGCCGAACCGCAGAACATCACCGACCGGCCCACCACCGGTCGCCGCGCAGCCGCTCCCCCGCCTCCTCGCCCGGCACCGGGCCAGCGGGGTTGGGCAAGGCTTGAGGTGTGGTGCTGGCCACCTCACGCCCCCGGCAGCGTCCAGCCTGCAGGCCCGTCCGCCCGGAAAGGGCGAATCGGACCGGTGGTCTCGCTGTCCGACGCCGCCGGCACCGCGGCGATCGGCCCGGTCTTCTCCTGCGCGGACTCCGGCTCCGGCTCCGCGAGGAAGTAGGACGCCTGGCTCGACGGCTGGTCGGGTGACTCCGCTGGGGGGTGCTGAGAACCGAAGGTCTGGCCGGAGCCGAACAGCGCATCCGACGAGGCTGGCGAGTGCTGAGCGCCGAAGGACGGACCCGGCCGAAACAACCCCTCCGAACCGGGTGGGGTTTCCGCCACCGAGTCCTGCTGGGCACCGAACCGCTGGCCGGAACCGAACTGCGAGTCCGCTGCCTCGGAATCCTGCTGGGCGCCGAAAGACAGGCCCGACCGAAACAATCCCTCCGAACTCGGCGGAGTGTCCCCCGCCGAATCCTGCTGGGCGCCGAACCGCCGACCCGAACCGGACAACTCGTCCGACGAAGCCGCAGCATCCGCTGCCGAGTCCTGCTGCGCACCGAACCGCCGACCCGCGCCGAACAGCGCGTCCGACGAAGACACAGCCTCCCCTGTCGAGTCCTGCTGGGAACCGAAGGAGCTGCCCAAACCGAACACCGCGTCCGGCGAGTCTTGCTGGGCGCCGACACGCTGGAAGTAGGCGTCCGAGTTGGGCGTGGCTTCCGTGGCCGGCTGCGAGGCGGCCTGGAGATCGGTGGCCGCGCCGAACGACTCCCCCGGCCGTAGCGCCGGGTCCGCGTCGGCGGGCTGCTCGGCTTCGGCGGGGCGGGCGGGCTGGTCTGCCGACGTGGTGTCCGGGCCGGGTGGTGTGGCCGACCAGTCCGAGGAGCTCAGATCCGTGACCTCGAGCAGTTCCTCGTCGGAGCGACGGCCCGTCTCGTAGGCGACCAGCGCTTCGGCCAGGAGGTCGGCGAGGCTCAGGTCGCTCGGCCTGCGGCGGCTGCTGGGGCGGCCCGACCGGTCGGGCGGCTCGTTCGCCGGAGTAATGCGCGTTGCTTCGCCTGCCGGGTCAGGCTCGCCGACCGCGCGGAAGCGCTTCTCGGTCGGCGCGTCGGAGTCAGGCGAAACCGGCTCGGCCGGTTGGCCGGCGGGGGACGCCGCATCGGTGCCGTAGCCCGGCTCGGTGCTGTGACCCGTCTGGGTGCCGAAGCCCGACTGAGTGCCGAAGGCCGGCTGGGAGCCGAAGGACTGGGTGCCGAAGGTGGTCTGCGTGCCGAAGGTGGTCTGGGCACCGGACGCCTGGTCCGGCTGCGACTGCACGCGCACCGGGGTCGTGGGGACGTCCGAGGGGTCGTCGTCCATGTCCGCCGAGCTCAGGAACGTCGCCGACAGCAGGTCCCGTTCCGGGGCCGGCGGGGTCTCGGCCGGGATCGGAACGGACGGGATCGGGTCCGGGATGGCCGGGAGCGGCTTGTGCTCCGGCTCCGGGTCCGGGGCTTCCGCTGGAGCGGGTGGGACGGGGATGGAGGCGCCGGGCTTCGGTTTCGGGGTGCCGAAGTCGAGGCCGCTGAAGTCCAGGTCCGGGAGCTTGCGCTCGTCCGGGTCGGCGGCGGCCGGGAAGCCTGCCGCCGGGGTCTGCAGCGGGTATGCCGGTTCGTCGACGTGCGGGCCGAAGTCCGGGGCCGCCGGCGGATGGGAGAACGCCGCGGCGAGGCCCGAGCGACCCGGGCTGTCCGGGTCGCCGTAGTAGCCGGGGCGCGCCGAGATGCCGGAGTCGTCGAAGTAGTTCTGCGACGGTTCCGCGGCGGGGCTGTCCTGGCGCAGGCCCGACGGGGGTTGCACGCGCCACGACGGGGTTTTGGCCTCGGGCTCGGCGTCTCGGGCGCGGCGGCGGCCGCCCGCTCGCAGGCCCTGGGCCTTGAGCATGTCCAGCACGCTCTCCGACTGGGATCCGGACGCCTCGTCGCGCGCGGCGGCCTGCGCACGAGCCGCTTCGTCGCGGGCAGCAGCCTCTTTGGCGGCCTTCTCGCGTTCGACGGCCTGGCGGGTGACCTCCTGGTGCGCCGCTTCCTGACGGGCGACGTCGCGGCGGACCGCTTCCTGGCGCGCTGCCTCGCGCCGGGCTTCCTCCTGGCGCACGGCTTCCTGGCGCGCGGCTTCCTGCCTGGCCAGTTCCTGACGCGCGGTCTCCTGGCGTGCGGCTTCCTGTCTGGCGGCTTCCTGACGCGCTGCCTCTTCGCGGGCCGCTTCCTGGCGGGCGGCCTCCTGGCGGGCCGCTTCCTGACGCGCAGTTTCCTGGCGGGCGGCTTCCTCGGCGGCCTGGGCTTCGCGTTCGGCCTGGGCGCGTTGTTCGGCGCGGGCGGCGCGTTCCGCCTCGATCTGGCGGCGGGCCTCGCGCTGCAGCTCCATGAGCTGCTGCTCGACCTTGCGCTTGCGTTCCTGCTCGATGCTGAGCGGCGGCTGTTCCTGCTGCGGCTCTGGCTCGGTAAGCGCTGGTGTGACGGGAATTTCGGCGATGGTGGTCGGCCGGTCGTCGTCGATCTCGCCGGCGGCCACGCGGGCGGCACGGCGGCGGCCGCTCACCATCGCGCCCGCGGACGCGATCAGGCCGGAGGCGGGGACGGTGCGGTCGGAGGAGGATGACGAAGAGGATGACGGCAGGGGTGCGGGTGGCGGTTCCACGGCTTCCGGGGTCTTGTCATCGGGCTCGCCGAACGGCTGGACCATGCGCCACCGGTCGGCGGCGTGTTGTCGGGCCGCGGACAAACCTTCCACGGTCATGTCTTCGGCAGCGCGCCGTACGCGCTTGACCTTCAGCCCGTCGCCCTTGCGGACCTGGACCGGGCGCCACTGCCGGAGTTGTTGCTTCAGAGCGGCGGACAGCACGCCGTCGGTGACCACCTGCACGCCCTCGGCGGGACGGAGCACGCTCGCCAGCTGCTGGTGCAGATCGGCGGGCTGGCGGTGGACGCCGGAGAACTCGGCGGCGAGCCGGGCGCGCACCGCGTAGACGGCGCGCGCACGGCGGCGTTCGGCGGCGTGCGCGGAGCGCAGGTTCGTGAGCGCGTCGGCCAGTTCACCGGACACCTCGTGCACGTGGGCCAGTGCGAGCAGGCTTTCGGCCAGCACCGTGTCGAGCTGGTGGCGTTCGGCACTCACCGCTGCCTCGCGCAGCATCTCCCTGGCCAGCGCGACCCTGCCGGCGGGCAGGTGCACGCGCGTGGCCAGCGCCAGGCGCAACCACCCCGCCGCGGACGCCGACGGCGCACGCACCGGGCGGTCGAGCAGCGGCGCGCCGACGTCGCTCGCGTCGAGCAGGCGGTTCGCGTCCATCAGCGAGAGCACCAGCTCCAGCGTGAGCCGGCCGGCGGCCTGGCCGCTGTCCGCGCACGGATCGGAGAACCTGCTCAGCAGGTCGAGGCCTTCACGTGCGGCACCGATGGCGGCGGCGAGATCGCCCCACCGCCGGTGCTGCGCGGCCTGCACCGCGCGGATCAGGCCGCGCAGCAGCAGCCGTGTGTCGCCGTCGAGTGTCGCGTCGGCGACGTAGAGCTGGTCCGCCTCGGCGAGAGCCCGCGTGGGCTCGTCGCCGCGGCCGACCGTGACGAGGCACTCGCTGGCCTGCACCAGCGCGGACGCCCGCAGTTCCGCGGGCACGTCCGGCGCTTCGAGCACCGGCGTGACCGCCGCGAACCCCGTCAGCGGGGCACCGACGGACCGCGCGCACGCCGCTAGTTCGACGCGCAGCAGCCAGGCGGTCTCGTACTCACCGGCGGCCTCCGCCGCCTTCAGGGCGTCGATCGCCCTGTCGGTGACGCGGACGCCGCGGCCCATGCGGTTGCCCGCGAAGACCACGAGCGACTCCGCACGCAGGCGGTCGGCTTCGTCGCGGCGGGTGGAGGCGAGCGCGACCGCACGCTCGCCGAGCACCAGAGCAAGCTCGGGTGCTCGCCAACGCAGCATCCAGGCGGGCACGACCAGCGTGCTCACCTCGACGTTCGCCTGCGTCTCGCCCCTCGCCGCCACGACGTCGCCGTTGCCCTCTCAGTCCCGTGTCAGCTTGCGGTACGTGACACGGTGCGGCCTTGCGGCGTCCGCACCCAGGCGCTCGAGCTTGTTCTTCTCGTAGCCCTCGAAGTTGCCCTCGAACCAGTACCACTTCGACGGGTCCTCGTCCGTGCCCTCCCACGCGAGGATGTGCGTGGCGACGCGGTCGAGGAACCACCGGTCGTGGGAGATGACCACGGCGCAGCCGGGGAACTGCTCGAGAGCGTTCTCCAGTGAGCCGAGGGTCTCGACGTCCAGGTCGTTGGTCGGCTCGTCCAGCAGGATCAGGTTGCCGCCGAGCTTGAGCGTGAGCGCGAGGTTGAGGCGGTTGCGCTCACCACCGGACAGCACGCCCGCGGGCTTCTGCTGGTCCGGGCCCTTGAAGCCGAACGCGCTGACGTACGCGCGAGACGGCATCTCGACGTTGCCGACGTGGATGTAGTCGAGTCCGCCGGACACGACCTCCCACACGTTCTTCTTCGGGTCGATGCCGCCGCGGTTCTGGTCGACGTAGGACAGCAGCACCGTCTCGCCGACCTTGACCACGCCCGCGTCCGGCTTCTCGAGACCGACGATCGTCTTGAACAGCGTCGTCTTGCCGACGCCGTTCGGACCGATGACGCCGACGATGCCGTTGCGCGGCAACGTGAACGACAGCCCGTCGATCAGGACCCGGTCGCCGAAGCCCTTCTTGAGCTTCTCGGTCTCGACCACGACGTTGCCCAGACGCGGGCCCGGCGGGATCTGGATCTCCTCGAAGTCGAGCTTGCGGGTCTTCTCCGCCTCGGCCGCCATCTCCTCGTAGCGGTCCAGACGCGCCTTCGACTTGGCCTGGCGGGCCTTCGCGCCGGAGCGCACCCACTCCAGCTCGTCCTTGAGGCGCTTCTGCAGCTTCTGGTCCTTCTTGCCCGAGATCGCGAGACGCTCGGCCTTCTTCTCCAGGTACGTGGAGTAGTTGCCCTCGTAGGGATGGGTCTTGCCGCGGTCGATCTCGAGGATCCACTCGGCCAGGTTGTCCAGGAAGTACCTGTCGTGGGTCACGGCGAGCACGGCGCCGGTGTACTGCGCGAGGTGCTGCTCCAGCCACAGGACGCTCTCCGCGTCCAAGTGGTTGGTGGGCTCGTCGAGCAGCAGCAGGTCGGGCTTGCTCAGCAGCAGCTTGCACAGCGCGACACGGCGGCGCTCACCACCGGAGAGCTTGGTGACGTCGGCGTCCGGCGGCGGGCAGCGCAGGGCGTCCATCGCCTGGTCGAGCTGCGAGTCGATGTCCCACGCGTTGGCGTGGTCGAGCTCCTCCTGGAGCTTGCCCATCTCCTCCATCAGCTCGTCGGAGTAGTCGGTCGCCATCAGCTCGGCGATCTCGTTGAAGCGGTCCAGCTTCACCTTGATCTCGCCCAGGCCCTCCTGGACGTTGCCGAGGACGGTCTTCTCCTCGTTGAGCGGCGGCTCCTGCTGCAGGATTCCCACCGTGTAGCCGGGGGCCAGGTAGGCCTCACCGTTGCCAGGTGTGTCCAGCCCCGCCATGATCTTGAGCACGCTCGACTTGCCGGCGCCGTTGGGACCGACCACACCGATTTTCGCGCCGGGGTAGAACATGATCGTGACGTCATCGAGGATGACCTTGTCACCGTGCGCCTTGCGCACCTTTTTCATGGTGTAGATGAACTCGGCCATGGCGGCGATCGTAGAGCGGTGCTCAGAGGCTCCTGACCTCGGTCGCCGACAAGCAGGCGCGCACGTCCGGATCGAGCGTCACGCGACTCGGTGACCAGCCCGTTCCGTTCGAACGTGAACGACTCTCGGCGATCGGCCCTCGGCGGCCCCGATCTACGAGCTTCCCTCCTTCGTGGATCTCGGTACGTGCATTCTTCTCCGGCGGCGACGCCGGTACGGGTGGGTTCCCGAACTCCGGAACCGGGTTGCCCCGAACGGCTCAGAACGGAACGGGTTCCTCGGCCAGATCGTCGGCGGCTCGCGGTTCAACGAGCGGGGCGGAGCCCAGTGACTGCACTCGGCTCAAGTCCAGCCCGACGTGCAACGCGTCCAGGCTGAACGCCTGCCGCTTCACGTCGTCCTTCTCGTAGTGACGGATCCGCAGCTTGCCCTGGACGATCACGGGGTCACCCTTGGACAGCGTCGTCTTCACGCTGTCGGCGAGCTTGCGCCAGCACGACACACCGAGCCACAACGACTCGCCGTCCTCCCAGTCGCCGTTCGCCGTGTTGTACCGGCGCTCGGTCGAGTTGATCCGGAAGAACGCGTTCGTCTTGCCGTCCTCGGCGTGCTTGTACGTGATGTCGCTGACGACAGTGCCAACAACGGTGATCACGGTGGAATTCCAGGACATCGGGCTTGCCTCCAGGTCGCGGGGTTCTGGTTCAGGTTGCTCCGGAGGCGGGTGGCCGGGGTGGGGCGGCAGCGGATCTGTGGACAACTCGCGGGTTGTGGACAGGTCGAGATCTTGAACGGCCTCGAAGCGCAGGATTGTCGGGGTTCCGTGCTAGTGCGGCGCTGGAGCGAGACGAGTGAGTGAGCGCCCACTCATTGACATGAGTGAGTACTCACTCATACAGTTGCGGACGTGTCAGAGGAACCACGCCGCCGCCGCGCCCCCGCGATGAGCCCGGAAGACCGCCGCGAAGCGATCGTCCAGGCCACACTGCCGCTCGTCGTGAAGGCCGGCGCAAACGTCACCACCAGCCAGATCGCCGCCGCCGCCGGCATCGCGGAAGGCACGGTGTTCCGCGTCTTCAAGGACAAGGCGGAGCTGCTCGACGCGTGCATCCAACGCGCGCTGCACTCCGACGAAGAGGTCGCACGGCTCGAAGCGATCCCGGCGGACGTGCCACTCGAAGAGCGGCTCACGGCGGGAGTGGCGACGTTCAGCGGCTACCTCGACCGCATGTGGGGTGTCATCGGCGCGCTGCGCGAGTCCGGCTACCAGCCGCGCGACGAGGACCACAAGAAGCACAAGGGACCGCCGATCGGCATGCAGCAGCTGTCCGACGCCGTCGCCGGCCTGTTCGGCGACGCGGAACTGCGCGTCAGCCCCGATCTCGCCGGGCGGATGCTGCTCGGCGCCGTCTTCACGAACCGGATGGGCTCCGGCTTCGGCCAGATCGCCGCCGAACCCGCCGCCATCGTGGAGCTGTTCCTGCACGGAGCACTCAAAACAGGGGGAACAGATGTCTGAGCTCATGATCGAAGCCCACGAGGTGAGCAAGAAATTCGGTGAGGTGAACGCGCTCGACGGCGTGAGCGTCACTGCGAAGAAGGGCTCCGTCCTCGGCCTCCTCGGCCACAACGGCGCCGGCAAGACCACGCTGGTCAACCTCCTCACCACGATGCTGCCCCCGTCCAGCGGCAGCGCGCGGGTCGCGGGGTTCGACGTCGTGAAGCAGAGCCACGAGGTCCGCAGCCGCATCGGCCTGACCGGCCAGTTCGCCGCCGTCGACGAGCAGCTCAGCGGCCACGACAACCTCGTCCTGATCGCCCGCCTGCTCGGCGCCGGCCGCAAGCAGGCCCACGCGCGTGCGGACGACCTGCTGGAGCAGTTCGACCTCACCGACGCCGCCAAGCGCAACGCCAAGACCTACTCCGGCGGCATGCGGCGCCGTCTCGACCTGGCCGCGTCGCTGGTCGGCAACCCCGACGTGCTGTTCCTGGACGAGCCGACCACCGGTCTCGACCCGGCCAGCCGCCTCGCGATGTGGGAGATCGTCGAGAAGCTCGTCGCGGACGGCACGACGGTGCTGCTCACGACCCAGTACCTGGACGAGGCCGACCGCCTGGCCGACTCGATCACCGTGCTGTCCCACGGGAAGGTCGTCGCGTCCGGCACCTCGGCCGAGTTGAAGGCCCAGGTCGGCCAGCGCACGGTCACCGTCACGCTCGACTCAGTGTCCGAAGTGGACACCGCGTTGAAGGCCATCACCTCCGTGGGGCTCCACCCCGTCGCGGAAGGCCTCACGCTCACGACCCCCGTCAGCGCGTCACGCGACCTTGCGACAGTCGTGCGCGCGTTGGACGACAACGGCTTGGAGGCGCACGAAATCGGCCTCAAGGAGCCAACGCTGGACGACGTCTACCTCACTCTCGCTGCGAACTAGGGGGAATCATGGCGACCTTGACCTGGCATGGCAGCAGCTACCCGACGCAAGTCCTCGTGCTGACTGGCCGTTCTCTGCGCGCACTGCTGCGCACGCCCGCTCTCGTCTTCTTCAGCATCCTGCAGCCGTTGATCATGCTGACGTTGTTCAGTCAGATCTTCAGCAGCATCACGTCCACGGCGAACTTCCCGCCGGGCATGACTTACATCAACTTCCTGTTACCCGCGATCCTCGTGAACACCGCGATGCAGTCCTCTCTCGCGTCCGGCATCGGGCTCGTGCAGGACATGTCGAACGGTGTGCTCGCGCGGTTCCGTTCGCTGCCCATCCGCCCGAGCACGGTTCTGTTGGCCCGCAACCTGTCCGATGCCGTCCGCACGGCGTTCCAACTGGTGCTGATGATCGCGTTCGGCGTCCTGGTGTTCGGGTTCCGCCCGGACGGCGGCATGCTCGGCACCCTCGCCGCGCTGGGCCTGGCGCTGGTCGTCGGCTGGGCGCTGAGCTGGGTGTTCATCGCGATCGCCGCGTGGGTGCGCAAGGCCGAGCTCATGCAGACCGTCGGCTTCCTGGCGATGTTCCCGCTGATGTTCGCGTCCAGCGCGTTCGTACCGGTCAGCGGACTGCCGGGCTGGCTGCAGGCGGTCGCGAAGGTCAACCCGCTGACGTACGCCGTCGACGCCGCCCGCAGCCTGGCGCTCGCCCACCCCGTCACGGGCGTGGCCGGCGCGCTGGTCACGAGCGGCGTGATCGCGGCGATCGGTGCGTTCTTCGCGGTCCGCGGCTTCCGCCGCCCGCTGTCCGTCTAGTCCTTACCGGCCATCTTCCGCAGCATCGCGTTGTAGGCCTCGAGGTCGGCGCCACCATCGGTGTCGGCCTTGCGGTCGTACCGCTTCGCGTCACGGCCGTCCTGCCGCGCCCACTGCGTGAGCAGGGCGACCATGACCACCAGCAACGGAATCTCGCCCGCCGCCCACGCGATGCCGCCACCGAGCCGCTGGTCCTCCAGCAGGTTCTGCACCCACGGCAACGCCAGGCCTCGGTAGAACTGCTCGCCGATGACGTTCGCGGAGCTCATCAGCACGACGCCGAAGAACGCGTGGAACGGGATCGACGCGAACAGCAGCCCCAACCGGCCGAGTGGCGGCAGCTTGTTCGGGGACGGGTCCACACCGATCACGGGCCAGTAGAAGACGTAGCCCGCGAGGATGAAGTGCGCGTTCATCGCGAGGTGCGCCCAGTGGAACGGCAGCGCGGCCTCGAAGAGCCCCGAGAAGTACAGGGCGTAGAAGGAGCCGACGAACAACGCCAGCGCCACCAAGGGGTTCGTCAGCAGGCGTGCGACCGGTGACTGCACGAACGCCAGCACCCACTCGCGCGGCCCCGGCACCTCCTTGCTGACCGGCAACGCGCGCAACGCCAGCGTGACCGGTCCACCCAGGACGAACAGGATCGGCGTCAGCATGGACAGCACCATGTGCGCTTCCATGTGCACGCTGAACATCGCCGGCGAGTACCGGCCCATGCCCGACGACGTCGCGAACAACAGCGAGAAACACCCGCACAGCCACGCGATCGTGCGGCCCACCGGCCACTTGTCACCGCGCTTGGCCAGCCTGCGCACGCCCAGGACGTAAATCAGGGCCATCGCCAGCGCCGCGGTGCCGAAGACCAGGTCGAAGCGCCAGTCGAACAGGATGGCCGCGAGCGTCGGCGGGCCGTCGAGGTCGTAGCCGATCGCGATCTCCGTACGGCTGGGCAGTTCGGTGCTGCCGCCGGGAGGAGGCGTGCGGGCCAGCGCCACGGCCAGGCCGATGGTGAACATCATCAGCAGGACTTCGAGGCCGGCGAGCTTGAGCAACGCGTGCGGCTTGCCGTCGACCACGCCCTTCACACCGCGTTCGCGCTGGAAGTAGCCGAACACGCCGAGCAGCAGCAGACACGCCAGCTTGCCGAGCGTCAGCCAGCCGTAGGTGGACGTCACGAGGTCGGCCGGTGTGATGCGCACCAGCGCGTTCACCACACCCGAGACGGCCATCACGATCCAGCAGACCAGCGCGATCTTCGAGAACCTCGTCGCGGCGAGAGGAAGGTGCGCGCCGCCACGCCTGCCGTGCGCGAGCAACGCGATCAAGCCGCCCACCCACAGCACTGCGGCGACGAGGTGGAACAACAGGCTGTTCGTCGCCATGTCGTGCGAGCCGCCGGACGACGAGTGTCCCGTGACCGCGACCGGAACCAACGCGAAGATGGCACCGAACAGCAGGACCGTCGTCCATCCCCACGACAGCACCAGACGGCAGCCCAGCGCGAGCAACGCCACGATGATCGCCGTCAGGAGCCATGCCTTCGACTGCTCCAGCAGCATCGCCGTCGCGACCATCTGACTGAAGCTGAACGAGCTCACCGGACGGTCGATCGCGGCCGCTGTGGTGAACGGCACTGACAGCAGGGCACCCACGAGCCATACGAGCGCGAACCACCCAGCGGTGCGCATCGCGGCGTAGCCGTCCGCTGCGAGAGTGCCGGACTTCTGCGGTGGCACGAGGAACGCCGCCAGCAACAACGAGCCGATGGTCACCACCGCACCCGTCTCGGTCAGCACTCGCACGATCTGCACCCCGACTGGAGGGTTGCTCTCGAACGAGCTCAGCGCGACGGCCGCGAGGGCCGCCACTGAGAAGCCGATGACGACGAGGGGCACCAAACCCGTTCTGGTGGAGCGTTCGATTGCCACGCCCTGGAGCCTACGACCCTCTGGTGTTGCGTCGTGTGAACAAGTCCGCCAAGGCCCTCGAGGAAGCGCTCAAACGGATGCCGCCTGCCTGGCCGCCCGCCGGGCCAGCAGGGTCGTCGGGATGATCAGTGCCGTGACGAGCGCCACGAACCCGAGCGAGACCACGAGAGAACTGACGTGCGCGAGCCCGCCCACGATCGGCGGCCCCGCGAGAAACCCGCTGTAGGCGATCGTCGTCACCAGCCCGAGTTCACGCTCGCCACCGCTGCCGTCGGCACGTTTGCCGATCTCGCTCGCGAGGTCCATGACCACGGGGAACGAGAACGCGAGCCCCAGCCCGGCCAGCCCGAACCCGACGTAGCCGGCCGCGGGGAACGGGACCACCACCGCGAGCGCCAGACCCGTCGCGGCCAGGCCTCCACCCACGGCGAGCAGGCGGTGCGAGCCCAAGCGGCGTTGGATCGGTTCGCCAAACCACCGTGCGAGCGCCATCGTGACGGAGAAGCCCGCATAGGCGTATGCGGCCGCCGCGTCGCCCATTCCGCGTTCACGCACCATGAACAACGCCGACCAGTCCGCCGCCGCCCCCTCCGCGATGGCACTGCACAGCGCGACGCTCGCCAACAGCCAGAGGACAGGGCTCTTGAGCACGTTCGCTCGTTCGGTGACTTCTTCCCTATGACGCTCCCCTACTCCTCCGGGGATCCTCTGCGCGATGAACGCGGTCACCAGTACGCCGACGACAGCCGCCAGGACGAAGTGCTTCATGGGCGTCCAGTGCGCCTGAGCGGCCGCGGCGCTGCCCAACGACCCGATGAGCCCGCCCACGCTGAAGCCCGCATGGAACTGCGGCATCAACGGCCGTTGCAAGGCGCGGACGACGACGACCGCAGCGACGTTCATCGACACGTCCATCGCCGCGACGCTCGCTCCCAGCGCGATGAGCGTCAGTCCGAACTGCAGCGGTGACTGCGATAGCGCGAGCACGGGCAGAAGCAGCGGACTGAGGAGGCTGCTCGCTATCAGGACCCCACGCGACCCGTGGACCGCGCAGATCCGTGCCGCCAACGGTGCCGTGAACGCCAGACCGACGCTCGCCCCGAGCAACGCCAGGCCGAGGCTGCCCACCTCCGCGCCGATCTGTTCGGCGAGCGCGGGCACGCGGGAGGCCCAGGTGCCGAAGACGGCGCCGTTCAAGAGGAAGACGACGAACGTGGCCAGGCGTGGGGACATGCGTGCCAGCATGACTGAAGCGCTTCAGCAGCGCCAGCGATGAGGGTGCGATCTCTCGCATACGATGCGTCCGTGGACTCCGACCGCCGACGCAGGCCGACGCTGGACACCGTCGCCGCAGCCGTCGGGGTCTCCAGGGCAACGGTGTCGAACGCGTACAACCGGCCTGATCAGCTGTCGTCGACACTGCGCGAACGCATCCTCGAAACAGCGCGTTCCCTCGGCTACGCGGGCCCAGACCCGGTAGCCCGCTCACTCGCGACCCGTTCGTCCGCCGCCGTGGGCTTCATGCTGCCGCAGGGCTTGTCCGGCGCGTTCTCGGACCCGGCGCTGTCGATCGTGCTCGACGGCCTGGCCCAGACCGTCGACGGCCACGACCACAGCCTCGTGCTGATGCCAGGCAACTCCACGGGCGGTCCGCGCCCATCGATCGTGTCGCGCGCACAGGCAGACGTGATGGTCGCCTACTCGCTACCCGACTCGGCCCCGGCCCTGGACGCCGTCGCCGCCCGCGGACTGCCGCTCGTGGTGATCGACCAGCCGGTGCTGCCGGACTCAGCGCGAGTAGAGGTGCAGGACTACACCGGCACGTGCGCGGCCGCGGCACACCTGCTCGCACTGGGACACCTGCGCTTCGGCATCCTGACCTTCGCACTGCGCCCGGACGGCCTATCCGGACCGGTCTCGCACGAGCGCCGTTCGGACGTGCCGTTCCGGGTGAGCCGAGACCGCCTGGGCGGCTACCTCGACACTTTGGAAAAAGGCGGGGTGAAACCGGACAATGTTCCGGTGTGGGAGGCGCGCGGCAGTGATCGCGAACTCGGACGTCTCGGCGCGCGGTGGCTACTCACCCGCACGCCGCGCCCGAGCGCTTTGCTGTGCACATCCGACCAACTGGCCTTCGGCGCCCTCCAAGCGGCCCGCGATCTGACGTTGACCGTCCCGGGAGACATTTCGGTCGTCGGCTTCGACGACGTCCCCGAAGCGGCCTACAGCGACCCGCCGTTGACTACGGTGCGTCAACCCCTGGCCGACAAGGGCCGCCGAGCCGGCGAACTGGCACTGAAATTACTGGCCGGCGGGAGACCGCCACGGCCAACGAGACTCGACGTTTCCCTCGTGGAGAGAGCCTCAACGGCCCCACGCACGTGATCCGCGTCACGTTTAGACTGTTTTCGTCACCCGTTTGGACGTAGGGCCGAAACAGTCGATCGACTCCGGACGATGTGTCCGGTGGGGGCACCGGTGGCCACGCTTCGTGGCCACTTTCGCACCCCTCCAGCCTCTGTAGCTCAGTGGAGAGAGCGAGGGACTTCTAATCCCGAGGTCGCAGGTTCGAATCCTGCCAGGGGCACCTCATCAAGTGGCCTCTGACCTGTGCGAACAGGTCAGAGGCCGTCTTCGTTTCCGATCACGGGCCCACTCTGTGGTGCCACGCGTGGAGCTGAATAATCGGGCGCGTGGACAAGACGCGGTTGGGCATTGGGCTGGTCGTCGGCGTGCTGGTGGCGCAGACGGCGGCAAGCCTGCTGTGGAACCCCGGCGCGACGCTGACCGGCATCGCGCTCGCCTTCAACGCCGTGGCCGCGGTGTCGACGTTCCTCTTCGTGCGGCGGGGCGGGCAGGCGGCCTGGGTGGTCGGCGGGTGGTGTGCCGGGTTCTTCGGGTGGCACGTGCTGGGGCTTGGTGAGCTGGCCGGCTGGTGGACGACCGGGCTGGACGCCGCGTTCCTCGTCGGGGGCGGGTATCAGGGCTCGGTCGTCTACCAGGCGGTGATGGCCACGGCTGCTGGGTTCGCCGTGCACCTGTTGTTGCCTCGTCAGCGCCAGGTTTCGGAGACGTAGGCGTCGAAGCTGGTGGCCGGGCGGTTCAGGACACGGGTGATGTCGTCGGTCGGGGTGGCCAGTTGGCCCCTGCGCATGCTTTCGAACATGCCGTTCAGTTCGGTGGCCACCTCTTCGGGGGCGCCTTGGGCCAGCAGGGCTTCGCGGTACTCGGCCGGGGTGAGCCTGACCAGTTCGATGGTGCGGCCGGCTGCGGCAGCGATCTTGGACACGGCGGTGGCGAAGGTGACTCCTTCCGGGCCGGTGAGGTCGTAGGTCTGGCCCTGGTGGTCGTCGGTGGTGAGGGCCAGGGCGGCTACCTCGGCGATGTCCCGGACGTCCACGAACGGTTCCGGGGTGTCGTCGACGGGCAGGGAGAGGCGGCCCGCGTCGATTTCGGGCTGCCAGACGTCCTCGGAGAAGTTCTGGTTGAAGTTGTTGGCTCGCAGGATGGTCCAGGCGGGGTCGCTCGACCTGACTGCCTTCTCGGCGGCGTGCATGCTTTGGAAGACGTCCGGTGGGGTCTGGTCGAGGCCGCGGCCTGAGAGCAGGACGAGGCGGCGGAGGCCTGAGGCTGCGGCCAGTTCCACGAACGGGGACGCGGCGGACGGGTCTTCCGGGGCGATCAGGTACGCGGCGGTGGCGCCGTGCAGGAACGGCTTCCAGGTCGACGGGTCGTTCCAGTCGAAGCCGGTCGCGCGGGAGGCCTTGCGGTAGGTGGCGCCGGTGGCTTCGAGGGTGCGGACGACGCGGCGGCCCGTCTTGCCGGTTGCGCCCAGGACGAGGATCTCTTCGGTCATGTGCTCAGCCAACCCGTGTGAGCGGGGAGAGGACATGGGTGAGAGTTCATCGATGATGTTCGATCGTGCGGGCCGTATCGTGGACGGCATGGAGCCGTTCGACGAACTGCTGCGCGGGGTGCGCGCGGATGGCGCTGGGGTGCGCCGGACCGAGATCGACGGAACGCGGGTGTTGCCGGGGCTCACGTTGTACGCGGTGGCGTCGGGTGAGATGACCGTGCGCGGGGAGACCGCCAGGGCCGGGGACATCCTGGTGGTGCAGGAGTCCGTTGCGGCGCAAGGGCGTGCGTCGGTGGTGAGCGGGACGTACGAGATCAAGGGCGCTGTGGCGCGGCGGCTCACCGCGGTGTTGCCGGACGCGCTGGTGGCTCAGGGCGAGGAGAGGTGCGCGGAGTTCTACGCCAACATCGGCATGGAAGGGCCGGGGGTGGTGGCGGATCGGTTGCTGGACTGGCTGATGGTGTGCGCGCTCAAGGAGTGGTTCGAGCGCGAGCACGGCGACGGGTGGCTGGGAGCCCGGGCCGACGCGGTGGTCGGGCCCGTCCTCGAGGCGATGCACGCGAATCCCGAACGGGCCTGGACGCTCGCCTTGCTGGCCAAGGAGGCCGGGGTGGCGCGGACGACGCTGGCGGGCAGGTTCGCGAAGCTGGTCGGGGTGCCGCCGCTGACGTACCTCACGGAGTGGCGGATGGCGCTGGCCGCGGATCTGCTGGCCGAGTCGTCGGCGACGGTGGCGTCGGTGGCGCGCAAGGTCGGGTACGCGGACGCGTTCGGGTTCAGCGCCGCGTTCAAGCGCGTGCACGGGTTCAGCCCGAGCGAGTGCCGCACCCGGTGCGCCGCGAGCGCGTGACGTCGAGGCAGCAGCGGACGAAGTCGACGGCTGCCTCACCGGGGTCCGGCAGCCACGCCACGGCCACCTCGCTGGGGCTCACGCCCCTCACGGGCACGTAGACGATGTCCGGCCGCGAGTAGAAGTGGGACGTGGACGCCGGAACCAGTGCGACGCCGTAGCCGCCGGCGATCGCGCCGAGGAACTCGTCGGGGTGTTCGGTCACGGCGCCGACGCGCACCTCGCAACCGTCCCTTTCGGACAGTGCAAGCCAGTGTTCGCGCCAGGTTCCCTTCAGGGCGGGGGCGACGACGACCGGGTCGTCCCACAGCTCGGGGAAGTCGATCGAGGAACGGCCGGCCAGCGGGTGCGTGGAAGACAGTGCCACACAACGGAATTCGCTGAACAACGTCTGCACGCCGAACGTCTCCTCGCCCGGGAAGGGTAATCGCAGCAACGCGACGGGCACCTCCGCACCGGCGAGGCCCGCGGACGGATCCGACCAGGGTGCCTGTTTCAGGTCGACGCGCCAGCCCGGCCGGAGCCTCCCGAACTCCCGGACGATGGCCGGCGTCGCGTCGTTCGCCGCGCTGGCCAGGAAACCGACGCGCAGCACGCGGGCGGCGCCCCTGGTCTCGCTCACCGCCACGTCCCAGCCGGCGAGCACCGGCGGGACGCGTGCGGCGAGGGCGTGGCCCGCCTCCGTCAGCCTCATCCCTGTGCTGGACCGCGTGAACAGCCGCACGCCCAGCTGCGACTCCAGGTGCTTGAGTTGTTTTGTCAGTGACGGTTGCGACACGAAGAGCCGGTGCGCGGCGCGCGTGAGGTTGCCCTCCTCGGCGATGGCGGCGAAATATCTCAGCAGCCTCGTGTCCACGTCCATGCCGTCAAGGCTATGGAGCCGGACATCAACCACGAGTGAGCCGACGACCGCGGACACACGGGAGCACCCTCGGCGAGGGTCGACGTTCCGGATCAGCCTGCCGGCATGAGGCCCAGCAGGTCGACGTTGATCATGCCAGCCGCCTGGGCTCCCTGCGCGGCGGCGACGATCACGATGGCCGCCGGGTCCGTGACGTTGCCCGCCGCGTAGACGCCGGGCACGCTCGTGCGGCCCTTCGCATCCGTGCGCACGAACCTGCCGACCGGCGTTTCCTCGGTCTCGGCGCCCAGCGCGAGCAGGAACTGGTCGCGCGGCTTCATCGGCGCGGAGTACACGAGCGCATCGGCCGGTACCCGCTTGCCGCCGGAGATCACGGCGACCAGCTTGTCGTCCTCGACCTCGATGCCGTCGACCGACGGCACGTGGGTGACGTCGTCCGACCACTGACGGACCAACGCGACCTTCATCTCCTCGCCGAACACCACGAGCTTCTGGTCGCGGACCTCGTAGCCGTGGCAGTACGGGCAGCCGAAGACGTCACGGCCCCAGCGTTCGCGCAGGTTGTCCGGCACCTCGTCGACCAGCCCGGTGGCGAACAGCAGGCGCTTGGCACGCACCGTGCGCTCGCTCAGGTCGACCGCGAACCCGTCGTCGAGCGCCGTGACACCGCGAACCTCGTCGTTGACGATCTCTCCGCCGTATCCCTCGACCTCGGCCCGTCCGTGCTTGAGCAGGTCCAACGGCGAGAGGCCGTCGCGAGAGAGGTAGTTGTGCATGTGCGCGGCCGGCGCGTTGCGCGGCTCGGCACCATCGACCACGAGCACGCTGCGGCGTGCCCTGGTCAGCATCAGAGCGGCGCTCAGTCCGGCCGCTCCCCCACCAATGATCACCACTTCGTAAGTCATGGTCCAAGAGTGCGGTCGACAGTCCAGTTTTGGCAAAGTAAGTTGCTGTTATGGCAACAACCGTGGGGCAACGGCTCGCCGCGTTGCGGGCCGAGCACGATCTGACGCTGGCGACGTTGTCCGAGATGACGGGCATCTCGAAGTCGACGCTGTCGCGCCTGGAGACCGACCAGCGCAAGCCGACGCTGGAGCTGCTGCTGCCGCTGTCGCGGACCTACCAGGTGTCGCTGGACGACCTGGTCGGCGCGCCCGAGGTGGGCGATCCGCGGGTCGCGATGAAGCCTCGCCAGCTCGATCACGGCCGCGTCGGCATCCCGCTGACCCGCTCGATCGGGCCGCTGCAGGCGTGGAAGATGATCATCACGGACCCCGATCTGCACGAACCGCGCGTGCACGAGGGCTACGAGTGGTTCTACGTGCTGAGCGGGCGGATCCGGATGCGGCTCGGCGACAAGGAGATCGTGCTGCGCGCGGGCGAGGTGGCCGAGTTCGACTGCCGGCAGCCGCACAGCTTCAGCAGCGCGGACGGCAGGCCCGCCGAGATCATCAGCCTCTTCGGCAAGCAGGGAGAACGCATCCACACCCGCGCGGCGCCGCCGAACAGGTCATAGTGGAGGCATGTGCCGAAACATCCGGGTGCTCCACAACTTCGAACCGCCCGCCACGTCCGACGAGGTGCAGGCCGCGGCGCTGCAGTACGTGCGGAAGGTCGGCGGGGCCACGAAACCGTCCGCGGTGAACCAGGCCGCGTTCGACAGGGCGGTCGCCGCCGTGGCGGCGGCGACGCAGGAACTGCTCGACGCGCTGGTGACCACGGCGCCGCCGAAGGACCGTGAGATCGAGGCGGCGAAGGCCAAGGCACGCGCGGCGGAGCGCTACGGCGGTTAGTTCCGGACGCGGGTGTCGAGGTACATGCAGATCAGCTTGGCCGCGATGCCCGCGGAGCCGACGACGAAGGCCTGGTCGGGACCGAGCGTGAGGGCGATGGCCCACAGCAGCAGCGCGATCAGCACGAGGATGATCGTCACCTGCATCGCGTGCGGCCAGTTGCCGGGGTGGACCAGCCACCTCTCCAGCTGCCGCGGCTGCGGAACCTCCACGTCACCCGCTCTATCGGGTGAACACTCCGCCTCGACCGCCATCGTGCTCCCTCGCCGTGATTCCTCCTGCCGAAATCCATTCTCCTGAGTTGATCTTCTACGGAGTGTTACTTCCGCTGGTCTTGCGGTAAGCGTTCGGCGAGCGTCGGCGAACGGCAGACGAACGGTCATCCGCATGATCGGTTGCCGGTCCGTCACCATCCGTTTACCGATTGCGATCTAGGTCGCAACCCTGCGTGTCACCCACTCAGGTGACCGTTGAACGCTACGTAACCGTTGCGCCGTTCGGAGCAGCACCGTTTCTGTCAGACCTCTCGGATAACGTCAGGTGAAGCTCGCGGTACGAGGGGAGAAAACGTTGCCGGACAACAACGTCAGCGTCACCGCACTGTCGTTCACCGAGTACGTCATGAGCGGTCAGCGTGGGCGCATCAACATCGTGTCGGAACAGCGGGGGATGTACCTGGCCTCCGATACGCGGGTGTGCGGGTTCTACAACCCGATCCGCGACGCCATGCGACGAGCGGTCAACTCGACCGAACCCGAGAACGAGCTCAAGAAGGCGATCATGAACGCCAACCGCACGGGGCAGCCGCGGGCGTTCGAGGAGATCGCCGACGGCTTCCTGCCCTGGCTGGCGTCGTTCAAGGCGACGGGGGTGCCGGTGGAGGGCGCCACCTACCGCGCCGGCGAGCTGGCCTTGAAGGTGCGGCCGCACCTGGGGCTGCGCAAGAAGGACGGCACGACGTACGCCGTGCTCGTGCACACCAAGGAGGTCCCGCTGACCAGGGAGGCGGCCAACGTCGGGCTGCGGATCCTGCAGCACACGGTCGCGGACACGTTGCCCGGCGCCATCCCGATGGTGCTCGACGCACGGCGCGGCAAGGCGTACCAGATGCCGGCGCGGACGAACCTCGGCAAGCTCGACGTGCTGATCGCCGCCGAGGCGATGGGGTACGTGACGCACTGGAAGCTGTCCGGCCTGTTCGAGTCCGTTCAGGTCGGGTAGGGCGACGAGACGACGCGGCCCGTCTGGGGGTCGGGCCGTGTCGTCAGCACCGTGCCCAGGAAATCAGCAGGTCTTGAGCAACGCGGCCAGCGCGTCGTGCTCCGGCTGGTCCACGGTCAGCTTGTAGCTGATCTTCACCGAGATCCAGTGCCGCGCGTACGTGCACCCGTACGCCGCGACCGGCGGCTTCCACTTCGCCGGGTCCTGATCACCCTTGGAGCGGTTGGACTTCGCGGTCACCGCGATCAGCTGGATGCCGCCGAGGTCGTTGGCGAACACCTTGCGTTCGTCGTCGGTCCACTTGTCGGCGCCCGACCGCCACGCTTCGGCGAGCGGCACGGTGTGGTCGATGTCGATCTCACCGGCCTCCTTGATCACCACGCCGTCGTAGACGCTGTTCCAGGTGCCCGAGGTCGCCTTGCAGTCCTTGTCCGCCTTCACGTCGGCGCCCTGGCGCTGCAGCACGATCTCCCTGGTGTCACAGGAGTTTCCCTGCGAGGCCCAGTGCGGGAAGCGGTCGCGGCTGTAGCCGGCCATCTTGCCCTCGGGCGCGATCTTCAGGGCGGCGAGGTCTGACGAACCGGTCGGCACGGGCGCGGGCGTGGTGGGCGGGTTCTCCTGGGACGACTGGAGATTCGTGAGGTACCAGCCGACCGCCACGAGCAGCACGAAGACCACCAGTGACGTCACCGCCGCGCGATTCATGCGCCCATGATCGACCATGCTGATCACGGACCGGTCACCCGGCCCGTGATCAGTGTGCCGGGGCTACGGACGCGAGGTCAGGTAGCCGCCCATGTGCTTGAAGTACTCGTGCGCCTTGAGCTCGGTGCCATCGGCGGTACGAACCTTCTTGACCAGCAACGCCTTGCTCCTGCCGCGACGGGCCTCGGCGCCGGCGACGATCGTCACACCGTCGCCCTCGCGGTAGAAGATCCGGCCGGGAGTACCGCCGTAGACCTCGGCCGAGACGTCCGCCTCGATGATCTCCAGGCGCTGGCCGCGGTGGAAGCAGAACGCGCTGGGGTACGGCGCGCACTGCGCGCGCACCAGGCGGTCCAGCTCCTCGGCGGTCCAGGTGAAGTCGATGCGCAGGTCCTCTTCGGCGCGCTTGTGGAAGAACGAGGCCTGCGAGCGGTCCTGCTTCTGGAAGTCCGTGCGGCCGGACGCGATCTCGGCGAGGCCGTCGACCGTGATCGGGCCGAAGAGCTCCAGCGTCTTCTCGAACAGCACGGCCGTGGTGTCGCGCGGGCCGACCGGGACCGAGCGCTGCAGCACGATGTCGCCGGCGTCGAGCGTGTCGTCCATCATGTGCGCCGTCACGCCGACTTCCTTCTCGTCGTTGAGAAGCGCCCAGATCAACGGCGAGAAGCCCGCGTACTTCGGCAGCAGCGAGTCGTGCACGTTCAGCGTGCCGTGCCTGGGCAGCGCGAAGACCTGCGGCGGGATCCACGTCCGCCAGTTGCAGGCGACGATCACGTCCGGCTCGGCGGCCTTGAGCGCGTCGAACAGCTCCTGGTCCTCCGGGCGTTCGCGGACGACGACCTCGACGCCGTTCTCGCGGGCCAGGTCCTCGACCGAATCGCTCCAGACCTTCTCGTACGCGCCCTCACCCTTGGGGTGGGTCACCACCAGGACGACCTCGTGCTCGGACGCCAAAAGTGCCTGCAGGGTGCGATGACCCCAGGTCTGGAACCCGAACATGACGACCCTCATGGGGGTGTCCTCCTTCACTTAGGTGCGATACGGTCAGGCTAACCTAACTGACGGCTTGCGCAGGTAGCTTAGGCTGCCCTAAGTTCGGTGCTCATGCATCCGATCTACGACATCGTCGGTATCGGGTTCGGTCCCTCGAACCTGGCGCTCGCCATCGCTCTGACTGAGCACAACGAGCAGGCCGAAACCCCTGTCACCGCGGTGTTCCTGGAACGCCAGCAGGCGTTCGGCTGGCATCGGGGCATGCTCCTTCCCGACGCCACCATGCAGGTGTCGTTCCTCAAGGACCTCGTCACCATGCGGAACCCGACCAGCCGCTTCTCGTTCCTCTGCTACCTGCGCGACCGCGGCCGGCTGATCGACTTCGTCAACCACAAGAACCTGTTCCCGCTGCGCGTCGAGTTCCACGACTACTTCGAGTGGGCCGCCGCCCAGGTCGACGACATGGTCACCTACGGCACCGAAGCCGTTGGCGTGGAAGCGATCCAGGACGACCTGTTCGAGGTGACAACGGCCACGGGTGACGTGTACCACGCCCGCAACCTCGTCTTCGCGACCGGACTGCGCCCGACCGTGCCCGAGGGCATCGCGCTGTCGGACCGCGTGTGGCACAACAGCGAGTTCCTGCACCGTGTCGGCACGCTGAAGGACCCGAAGCGCTGCGTCGTCGTCGGTGCCGGACAGAGCGCCGCGGAGACCGTGGCGTACCTGCACCGCGAGTTCCCCGGCGCCGAGGTGTGCTCGGTGTTCTCCCGCTACGGCTACTCCCCCGCGGACGACAGCTCGTTCGCGAACCGGATCTTCGACCCCGAGGCCGTCGACCACTACTTCGACGCCCCGGACGCCGTGAAGCAGCGGCTGATGGACTACCACCGCAACACCAACTACTCCGTGGTCGACGTCGACCTGATCGCGCAGCTCTACCGCACCGAGTACCAGGAGAAGGTGCTGGGCACCGAGCGCCTCAAGATGATGAAGATGACCCGGCTCGTCGCGGTCGAGGAGTCGGCGGACGGCGCGCGTGCGGTGATCCAGTCGCTCGTCACCGGTGAGCAGGAGTTCGTCGACACCGACCTCGTGCTCCTCGCGACCGGCTACGACGAGGCCGCGCCGGTGCTCGGCGCGCTTGACGAGACCTGCTCACGAGACGAGACGGGTCGTCTCGTCGTGGGCCGCGACTACCGCGTGCAGACGTCGCTCAAGGGCGGCATCTACCTGCAGGGCGGCACTGAGCACTCGCACGGCATCACGTCGTCGCTGCTGTCCAACGTCGCGGTGCGGTCGGGTGAGATCCTGACGTCCGTGCTGACGAACACTCCTGTGCCGGTCCTCGCGACCGCGTGAAACCGCGGGCCGACGGTGGCACCCTCATGACTCAGCGATCTTCTTGATGACGGCCAGCCGCTGGTCCCACTGGGAGGCGAGCGAGGCCATCCAGGAGGCGGTGGCGTCGAGCGCGCCCGACCGGACGGAGAAGTTGTTCTCCCGGCCGGCCCGCTCGGACGCCACCAGCTCCGCCTTCTCCAGCACGGCCAGGTGTTTCACGATCGCCTGCCGGCTCACCGGCAGTTCGGCGGCGAGCGCGGACGCCGACGCGGCCCCCTTCGCCGCGACCAGGTCGAGGATCCGCCGGCGCATCGGGTCGGCGAGCGCGGCCAAGACGTCATCGACCTGACTCACTCGCGCACCTCTTCTGCAACCCGACGGTTGCAGAACAGGCTACTGCAGGTGGAAGGTCGCGGCCAACGTCGTCAGGCGGTCGGTGATGTCGGTGTGGACGTTCGCGCGCCGGACCCAGTTCTGACTGCCCGACGCCGCGGACGGCGGGGTGCCCAGCGGCGTGACCGCGTCCGTGACGCCGTACTCCAGCCGGTACGCGAGCACCGCGATCGCCGACTCCAGCCAGAACGACGGGTCCGGCGTGGGGATCTCGCCCAGCCCGACCCGGAACCACACCGGCATGCGCGCGTACTGCGAGAGCGCCGCGGAGATGCGGCGCGCGGCCGCGTCCTTGATCTCACCGCGAGCCTTGTCCCCGGCCAGCACGGCCTCGGTGCGCCACTCCTCGCCCACGGCGTCCTCGTCGGCCTCCAGCCGCTGGGCGGCCCGCTGCGCACCGGCCTCGTTCGCGTTGATCAGCCACTCCATCTGCCGCACCTCGTGCGACAGCGCGTCCCGCTCGAACCGGGGCACCCGTCCACCGTCCAGTTTGGACCTGGCGTCGTCGCGGCGGGCCTTGAGCCCGTCGAACTCCAGCACCTCCTGCCTCAGGGCGACCCGAGCCGGATCAGCGAGGATCTCCTGCTCGGCGTCCCACCCCCTGCGCAGTGCCTCGACCAGCGGCTCGATCTCGCCGGTCACCGCGTCGAGGTCGGCCGGCGGCCCGTCCCCGGCACCGGACAACCGCCGCTCCAGCACCGTCAGCCGGGCCGTGACGCGCTCGAGTTCCGCCGTGACCTGACCGACGTGACTGATCAACGTGGCGACCTGCGGCTCGACCACGTCGAGCCGTTCCTTCTCCGTGGGCACGCGACCAGCGAACCGGACACTGTGGACCGGGAAAAGCGGGTACCCGACGAATGCACGCATTAGAGGCGTCATTCCGCCCGGCCGTGGCGCCCACCCTCACGCACCGTCACCGCACTGGGTGAACCCGGACAAAACGAGGTATTAATAGAAAATGGCGACCTCCGTTACTGAGACCGAGCGCAAGTACGAGGCACCATCGGACGCGAGTCTGCCGGACCTCACCGAGATCACCGGCGTGGCGACCGGCCCGGAGGAGTTCGACCTCGAAGCCACCTACTTCGACACCGACGACTACCGCCTGGCCCGCGCCGGCGTGACGCTGCGCAGGCGGGTGGGCGGCAACGACGAGGGCTGGCACCTCAAACTCCCGGCAGGTGAGGACTCCCGCCAGGAACTCCGCGTCCCTCTGGGCCGCGCCGTGAAGAAGCCCCCGAAGGACCTCTCCTCCCTGGTCCGCGCCCACACCAGGGGCGGCGACCTGAGCCCGGTGGCCGAGATCCGCACGAACCGCCGCCGCTGGCAGCTCAGCAACGGCAAAGGCGACCTGCTCGCCGAGGTGGTCGACGACGTGGTCACCGCCCAGACCATGGGCTCCTCCACCACGACCACCTCGTGGCGCGAGATCGAGGTGGAACTGGGCGAGAACGGCGACCGCGCCCTCCTCGACACCGTGGAACGCCACCTGGGCGACGCGGGCATCGTGCCGTCGTCCTCGAAGTCCAAGCTCTCCCAGGTGATCGGCGTGAAACGGGACTCCGGCCCCACGCTCGGCAAGAAGCCGACGGCAGGCGACGTGGTCCTCGCCTACCTCTACGAACAACGAGCCGCACTCCAGAACCAGGACCCCCGAGTCCGCCGCAACGAGGACGACGCCGTCCACCAGATGCGAGTGGCCACCCGCCGCATGCGCTCGGCCCTCCAGGCCTTCGGCAAGATCGTCGACCGCGAACAGACCCGAGCCCTGACCGACGAACTGAAGTGGCTGGCCACCGTTCTGGGCAGCTCGCGCGACCTGGAAGTACTCCGCATGCGCTTCGAGGAAGGTCTGCACGCCCTCCCGCCGGAACTGGTCCTCGGCGACGTGGCCGCCCGCATGACCCGCCACTTCGCCCCGCTGGAAGCCAAGGCGCACAAGGACTCCGTGGCCGCGCTGGACAGCGGGCGCTACTTCACCCTCCTCAACACCATCGACACGCTGCTGACCACGCCTCCACTCACGTCCTCGGCCTCAGGCAAGGCGAAGGACGTCCTCCCACGCCTGGTGGAAAAGGCCCGCCACCGCCTGGACGTCCGCGTCGAGGAGGCGCTGGCGACCAGCGACAGCGACGAACCCCTGCACGAGGCCCGCAAGGCGGCGAAACGGCTCCGCTACTCGGCCGAGGTCGCCGAGCCGGCTCTGGGCAAGCACGCCAAGGCGTTGCGCAAGCGGGCTAAGGACGTCCAGACCCTGCTGGGCGACCACCAGGACTCGGTGGTCGCCCGCCCGGTCCTGCTGGAACTGGGCAGGGGCGACGAGAACGGCTTCACGTTCGGCCTGCTTTACGGCAAAGAGGTGGAGCTGGCGCACAAAACGGAAGCAGCCCTGCCGGCCCTGTGGCACAAGCTGAGCAAGGAACACCTCTAGCCGGGTGGCGAAATTGGTCTGAACCTTGACACCGAAACCCCGCCCCTGAAACCGTGACGGAACGCCGCCAAGTCCCCCCGTGCCCTGTGGAGGATGGCGTGAAAGCAACACGACTGCAGGCCGCACTAGCGGCACTGGTGATCGCCGGATCAGGAGTGCTGGTGACCAACACGGCAGAAGCGGCAGCCCCGACCACCCTGCAAGAGCTGGTCCCCCAGCCGGTCCGGGTACAGCCCCGCCCGGACATCACCTACACGCTCACCCCGGCCGCCAGGATCCAGGTGGCCTCCCAGGACGCCCGCAAACCGGCCGAGCTGCTGGCGAGAATCCTCCGCCCGTCCACGGGCTACCCACTGCCGATCACGGACAGCGTCTCCGGCGAGGGCGTGGTCCTGACCGGCGGCGCAGACCTCAAGACCGGTCCAGAGGGCTACCAGCTGGACGTGACCCCGAAACAGGTGGTCATCCGCGCGAACTCCCCGGCCGGCCACTTCAACGGCATCGCGACCCTGCGCCAGCTCCTCCCGCCCAAGGCCGAGGCCAAAACGAGGCAACCAGGCCCGTGGACGGTTCCGGGCGCCAGCATCCTGGACCACCCCAGGTACCACCACCGGGGCGCGATGCTCGACGTCTCCCGCCACTTCTTCACCCCGGACCAGGTGAAGCGCTACCTCGACCAGATCGCCGCCTTCAAGATCAACTACTTCCACCTCCACCTGTCGGACGACCAGGGCTGGCGACTGGAGATCAAGAGCTGGCCCGAGCTGACCAGGATCGGTGGCAGCACGGAGGTGGGCGGCCGGACGGGCAAGCTCTTCTACACCCAGGACCAGTACCGGGACATCGTCGCCTTTGCGGCAAGCAGGGGCATCACGGTCATCCCCGAGTTCGACATGCCGGGCCACACCAACGCCGCCCAGGCGAGCTACGCCGAGCTGAACTGCGACGGCAGGAAACGCCCGCTCTACACCGGCATCGAGGTCGGATTCAGCTCCCTGTGCATCACCAAGGACATCACCTACAGGTTCGTCGAGGACGTGGTCCGGGAGGTCTCCGCGATCACGCCGGGCCCGTACTTCCACATCGGCGGCGACGAGGCCCTCAGTACCCCCGACGCGGACTACGTGACGTTCATGAGCCGGGTCCTGCCCATCGTGAAGAAGTACGGCAAGACCACCGTCGGCTGGCACGAGTTCATCAAGACCACCAAGGACACGGCGGTCGTGCCGCAGTTCTGGGGCACCAAGACGACCGACGCCAACGTGGCCGCGGCGGCCCAGCGCGGCAACAAGATCCTGATGTCGCCGGCGAACCGCATCTACCTCGACATGAAGTACGACAAGAACACCAAGCTCGGCCTGGACTGGGCGGGCCTCGTGGAGGTCAGGGACGCCTACAGCTGGAACCCCGGGGCGTACCTGGACGGCGTGACCGAGGCCAACGTACGCGGCGTCGAAGCTCCACTGTGGACGGAGACGATCCGGACCTCGGCCGACATCGAGTACATGGCGTTCCCGAGGCTTCCGGTCGCGGCCGAGCTCGGCTGGTCTCCGGCCGCCGTCCACAACTGGGACCGCTTCGCCCCGCGCCTGGGCGCGCAGGGACCACGCTGGAAGGTCCAGGGCGTCAACTTCTACGCGAGCACGCAGGTGCCGTGGAAGAAGTAACGGACTGCTACCCACGGTCGGAGTAGCTGACCAGCAGATGCTTCACGCGGCGGTACCCGGCGAGCACGGCGGTGTTCGCCGGGTACGGGGAGTAGTTGTTGACCCACACCCGTTCGGCGTGCAGGTCCTGGCCGACGTTGTGCGCGAGCGTGACGTCGCGGCACCAGATGCCGGCGCCGAGCTGGGCGACGGACTCGTTGGCGATCTTGAGGGCGTCGTCGCGGTCGTCGAACCTGGTCACCGACACGACGGGACCGAGCACGTCGTCGGCGAACACCCCCGAACGGTGGTCGCCCTCGAAGATCGTGGGCTGCACGAAGTGCCCGGAGGCCTCGCCGCCGGCCACCAGGCGGGCGCCCTCGGCCTTGCCACGCTCCACGTACGCAAGGACTCGATCGCGCTGCGCAAGGCTCACGACAGCGCCGACCATCGTGTCCGTGTCGAGCGGGTCGCCCGCACGCAACTCCTCCGTGCGGACTGTCGCGAGATGCAGGAACTCCTCGTAGACGGCGGTCTGGATCAACGCGCGCGACGGGGCCGTGGAGCTCTCGCCCTGGTTGGCCGCGAACATCGCGAAGCCCTCCAGCGCCCTGTCCAGGAAGCCGTCGCGCCGCGCCGTGACGTCGGAGAAGAAGATGTTCGGGCAGCGGCCGGCGACGACGGGGTGGTCGTCGGAGCCGGTGACGACGTTGACGACGCCGGGCGGCAGCAGGTCGGCGATCACGCCCAGCAGGACGTGGATCGACGCCGGGGTCTGCAGCGCGGGCTCCAGCACCACCGCGTTGCCGGCGGCCAGCGCGGGTGCGAGCACGCGGCAGGCGTTCATCAGCGGGAACGTCCAGGAGATGCGCTCGTGCACGACGCCGATCGGCTGGAACGAGCGGTAGTCGAAGGTGCTGCGGCCGAGTTGCTCGACCTCGCCCACCTCGGCGCGGACGACGGCGGCGTACTGGCGGAACAGCTCGGTCAGCATCGGCACGTCGGCGACCAGGGCCTCACGGACCGGCTTGCCGTTGTCCCACGTCTCGGCGACGGCGAGTTCGGTCGCGTGCTCCTCGATGCGGTCCGCGATCTCGCACAGCACGGTGGCGCGCTCTCGGGGCGTGGTGTTCCCCCACGCGCGGGCGGCGCCACTGGCCGCGTGCATCGCACGGGCGCGGTCGGCGTCGGTGCCACGGGCGACCTCGGTGAAGACGTCACCGGTCACCGGGGTGACGTTCTCGACGTACTCGCCGGTAACGGGCGACACGTAGTCGCCGCCGATGAAGTGGTCGTACCTCGCCCGGTACGCGACCACGCTGCCGGGCTGCCCCGGTGCCGCGTACTGCGTCATTCTCGACTCCCTGCCGGAGATGGCCCACTCGATGCCTGGGGTGGGGGAAGTGAGAAAGTAGGCAGCAGAACGTTGCATGCTCGTTGCAAGCCGTGGATGGATCAGTGAGCCACGAACCCGGGCAACACGCACTGTTGCTGAGTCGAGTCAGAGATGCCGTGCTGAGTGGTGCTCACACGGTTGATTTGCCACGCTCAGTGATTTCCGCGTCGTGGCAACGGTCACTCGCTGCCAACGTCGATCCCGACCTGCACACCGCGCCGACCGTCTTCGCCGCCGACGAGCTTTCCGACCTGCGCAAACGGCATCCGCTGTACCCGACGCTGCCGCTGCTGCGCGAGACGTTGCTGGGCTTCGCGGAAGAGGCGAAGCACATCATGATCGTCGCGGACGCCCAGGGCCACGTCCTGTGGTGCGAGGGCTCCAAGGACACCCGCGGCAGTGCCGAGGACGTCGGCCTGGCGGAGGGAACGCTCTGGTCGGAGGGTGCGGCGGGGACGAACGGGATGGGCACGGCGCTGGCGGTGAACTCCCCCGTCACGGTCCACTCGGCCGAGCACCTGGTGCGGACCTACCACCACTGGACCTGCGCGGCGAGCCCGATCCACGACCCCGACACGGGCACCACGATCGGGGTCGTCGACCTCAGCGGCCCGATCGAGACGGTCCATCCCTCGATGGTGGCGCTGGTCTCGGCGTCGTCCCGCCTCGCCGAGTCGGAGATGCTCGCCCGGATGCACGCGCAGGACGAGGAACTGCGGGCACGCAACATGCGCCACCTGATCGCGTTGCGCGGCGAGCCCGGCGCGTTGCTCAGCCCGACCGGCCGGGTCGTGGCCGTCGAGCCGTACGGACTGCTGCCCTCGCGCGTCGACGTCTCCACGGACCGCGTCGAGCTCCCGGACGGCCGCGAGGCGGTGCTGGAGCCCCTCGCCCACGGCTATCTGCTGCGCGTTCCCCGGCAACGGCACGTGCGGCGCAGCGTGCTGTCGCTGTCGTTCCTGCTGCCGGAGCCCAAGGTCGTACTGGACGGCCGCGAGGTGCCGATCTCGTTGCGGCACGCGGAGATCCTGGCTGCGCTGACGTTGCAGGGCAGGCTGACGGCCGACCAGCTCGCGTTGCGCCTCTACGGCGAGCGCGGCAACCCCACGACCGTGCGCGCCGAGCTGCACCGGCTGCGCGCCCAGCTGGGTCCGGACGTCCTCGCGACCAGGCCGTACCGGCTCACCGCCGACGTCGAGACCGACTTCCTGGCGGTGCGAGCCGCCCTCAGGGCCGCCGACGTGCCGCTGGCCGTGAGCCGGTACCGCGGCTCGCTGCTGCGCCGCTCCGAGGCACCCGTCGTGCTGGCCGAGCGGGACGACCTGGCGACCGGGGTGCGCAAGGCGGTCCTGCAGCGGGGTGACGCGAACGCGCTGTGGACGTTCACCCAGACCGACTCGGGCGAACACGACGTCGAGGCGCTGGAACAGCTGGTCAAGCTGTTGCCACCGGACGACGTCAGGCTCGCCATCGCTACCGCGCGCCTCCGGAGACTCAGTCAGGACGATTGACAAGACTCTCGCGAACTGAATATCTTCCTTGCTAAGAGACTTGGTGAGGGGGGTTGTCATGCGCGTACTCATCATCGGAGCGGGGACCGGTGGCCTGTGCCTGGCGCACGGGCTGAAGAACGCCGGCGTGGACGTCGCGCTGTTCGAACGCGACCGCACGCCGCGCAGCATGTTGATCGGTTACCGGGTCGGGATCAGCCCGGACGGCAGCAAGGCGCTGCACAGCTGCCTGCCGCCGGACGTGTTCGCCGAGTTCGTCCGCACCACCGCCCGGCCGCCGCGGCGGATCGTCATGCGGACGGAGAAGTACAAGCAGCTGCTGGTCGGCGACGTCGCGACGGACCGCGACGACAGCCGCAGCGAGAAGTCGGTCAGCCGGATCGCGATGCGCACGGCGTTGCTCGGCGGCCTGGACGACGTCGTCCGGTTCGACAGGACGTTCACGCACTTCACCCAGAACGACGACGGCACCGTCACCGCGTTCTTCGACGACGGCACGTCCGAGACCGGTGACGTGCTGGTGGGCGCGGACGGCGCGCAGTCCAGGGTGCGCAGGCAGTACCTGCCGGACGCCAGAGTGGTCGACACGGGCATCACGTCGATCGCGGGCAAGCTGCCGCTGACCGACGAGAACGCCAGGTTCCTGCCACCGCTGGCCGACGGCGGCATCACGTTGCTGTTCGGGCCGCACGGCGAGTTCGTGATCATCCACGTGATGCGCTTCGACGGCACGGGTGTCGAGGACGACTACATCATGTGGGGCTACGCGGCCTCGCACGACAGGTTCCCGGACATGAAGGACATGAGCCAGGCGGAGCTCAAGCAGGTCGTGCTGAACCTGACCCCGAAGTTCCACCCGCACCTGCGCAAGCTGTTCGCGCTGGCCACACCGGAGACCGTGTTCCAGATCAGGGTCCGCACGTCCGAACGGCCGCGGCCGTGGCAGCCGAGCAACGTCACGATGATCGGCGACTCGGTGCACCTCATGACGCCCGGCCGTGGCATCGGCGCGAACACGGCGCTGCGGGACGCGGAACTGTTGTGCCGCAAGCTCACCGAGGGCGGGAACGCCGTGCAGGCGATCGGCGAGTACGAGCAGGAGATGATCGAGTACGGGTTCCATGCCGTGGAGGCGTCGCGCGAGATGATGGACGGCAACAGCCTGATCCACAGGCCCGTGATCGGACGGGTCGCGGCGGCGTTCTCGCGGACGTTCCTGCGCGTGACCAACGCCGTGCCCGTGCTCAAGCGGAAGATGCTGGCCGAGGACGCGGCGGAGCGTGATCACGTAAGTTCTGACCATGAGGTTGTTCACGCCCGGTGAGGTCGTGGTGCGGCGTGAGGTGCTGCACGGCAAGGTCTGGTCGGAGATGCCGACGAGAGTGGTCGTCGACGAGCCGGGGCTGCTCGCGGTGTTCGTCGAGCCGGGCACCCGGCTGACCTACCCCGACCACCACCACCCGCACCCGTGGGACAAGCCCGAACGCGGCTTCTGGCGCGGTCACGGCAAGCTCATGCTGCACCGCCCGCAGGACGCCTACTCCGTCGACCTGTTCTGGAAGGGCGAGGGCAGGGTGTTCGGCAACTACTACCTGAACCTGCAGGCGCCCTACCGCCGCGTCGAGGACGGGTTCGAGACCCTCGACCACGCGCTGGACTACACGCTGGCGCCGGACGGCACCTGGGCGCAGCGCGACCTCGACGAGTTCGAGGAGCAGGTCGCCTCCGGCAAGTACTCCGCCGACGAGGCCGAAGCGATCAGGGCCGAGGGGCTCAAGATCGAGAAGATGCTGGCGTCCGGCGGGATCTGGTGGGACACGGCCTGGGCGGACTGGCACCCGTGAAGGTCCGGCCGCTCACGTTCGACGCGCTCGTCGCCGAGATCGTCCACCGGGTGTCCGATATCGAGGGCCGGGTGCGCGTCCTGATCGACGGCGCGCCCGCGGCCGAGCCGGGCAAGCTCGCGGACGCCGTCGTGGAACCGTTGCGCGCCTTGGGCCGCCCGGTGCAGCGGGTGTCCACTGAGGACTTCCTGCGACCGGCCTCGGTGCGGCTGGAGCACGGCCGCACCGACTCGTACTCGTACCGGCACGACTGGTTCGACTTCGGCGGCCTGCAGCGCGAGGTCCTCGACCCGGCGATGGACGGCAAGGTGCTGCCGTCGTTGTGGAACGCCGCCACGGACCGCGCCACCCGCGCCGAGTACGTCGACGTGCCGGAGAACGGGGTCGTGCTCGTCGACGGCACGCTGATGCTCGACCGGTGGCTGCCGGCCGAGCTCACCGTGCACCTGTGGCTCTCCCCCGGCGCTTTGAAACGCAGGACGGCCGAGGAGTGGACCCTGCCGGCGTTCGACGACTACGACCCGGTGGCCGATCTCTTCGTGCGCTACGACCACCCCGAACGGCCAGGTCTGGTCGAGTCGTGAACCGCTCCGCCCGCCGCGGACATACGTGGGGCAGAGAGGAGGGTCCGTGACCGACGAAGAACTCTGGGGGCAGGTCCGGGCCGGTGTGGGCGAGGCGTTCGGGCAGCTGTTCGAACGCCACGCCCAAGCCGTGTTCGCCTACTGCCTGCGCCGCACCGGTACGTGGGCGGTCGCCGAGGACCTGGTGTCCGTGGTGTTCATGGAGACCTGGCGCAAACGCACGTCCGTGACGGTCGAGGGGTCGCTGCTGCCGTGGCTTTACACCGTCGCCCTCGGCGTCACCCGCAACCACCAACGTGCCCGCACGCGGTACAAGGCCGCGCTGGGCAAGGTTCCGCCGCAGTACGCCGACGACGACCACGCCGATGACGTGGCACGGCGGGTGGACGCGGAGGCCAGGACTCGGGCGGTGATCGCCGAACTGGAGAAACTGCCCGCCGGGGATCGGGAGGTGCTGGAGATGTCCGCTTGGTCGGACCTGAGCCAGGCGCAGATCGCCCAGGTGCTCGGCATCCCGGTCGGCACGGTGAAGTCCCGACTCGCTCGCGCGCAACGCACCGTGCGTGGCGCACTGGTTGAGGAGGCACTGTGATCAAGCCCGACATCCCGCAGTTGGACCCCATGCGGCTCCAGGTCCGCAAGCACGCACTGCTGAACGAGATCAGGCCGAAGCCGTCCCGCCGGTGGTGGCGCTTCACGGTGCCCGCGACGGCTCTCGTGGCCGCCGTCGCCGTGACGCTGGTGTTGTGGACCCCGGCGAACCAGGACGCCTCCGCGTCGTGGACCGCGGAACCGCGGGCGCCCGGCGACCTGGCACCCGTGCTCGCGGACTGCGTGAAGACGCTCGACGACCACGACGCGCGAGGCGAGGGAGAGAGGCCGAACTGGCTGGCCCCCCGTGAGGTGTCGGTCGTCGACCAGCGCGGAGAGATGACGATGGTGCTGTTCACCGGTCCGCAGTCCGAGATGTTGTGCCTGCGGACGCCGAAGGGCGTCTCCATGGCCGGAAACGGGAACGCCGCGGGCCGCGAGCCGCTCGGCGACAGGCTGTTCGCCGACTTCGACCCGCAACTGGGCATTCAGGACGTGAACACCCGCAACAGCATGAACATCCTGACCGGACGGGTGAGCCCGAAGGTCGGCAAGGTGGTCATCGGCACCGAGGACGGGTTGGAGGTGACCGCGACCATCGGCAACGGCTGGGTCGTGGCGTGGTGGCCGAGCTCAGGCAAGCAGAAATACGTGAAGCTCTACGACGGAGCAGGCGGCGTTCTGCAGACTTCCCCGATTCCCGTCCGCGTTCGGTAGTCTGCGAGGCATGTGGCGGCCGGAGACCAGGCAGCGAGCGCTGTTGACGCTCGCGGTCTTCCTGCCTGCCCTCTACGCCTTCACGTTGTTCTCGTCGCCGATGGAGGTCGTCGCGGCCGTGACCGCGCTCGCCCTCACGTTGATCGTGGTCGTCGCGCTGGTGCCACTGTCGGTGGCGCCGGCGCGGTCGCTCTCGATCCGCGAACGAGCCCAGCGCACAGCACAACTGCGGCTGCGAAACCCTGACGCCGCAGGCAGGTCCCGTCCTCGAGCACCGGGATGCCGGACGTTCTGACACGTCCTGGCCCCTGACTCGATACGGAGAATTCCCCTTGTTCGCTGACCTGGGCGCTGCCCTGGCGAGCTTCGGCATGCCCGCGCTCGCCATCGTTCTGTTCACTGTCGTCGTGCGGCTCGCGCTGCACCCCTTCTACCGCGCGGCCGTGCGCGGGGAGAAGGCCAAGGCCAAGCTCGCACCCGAGATCCAGAAGCTGCAGAAGAAGTACGGCAAGGACCTGATGCGGTTCTCCGAGGAGTCGCAGAAGGTCTACAAGAAGAACGGTGTGTCGATGTTCGCGGGCATGCTGCCGATGCTCGCGACGATCCCGTTCTTCATGGTCATCTATCAGGTGGTGACGACGCCGAACCCGTTGCTGGACGGCACGTTGTTCGGCATCTCGCTCGGCACGCACTTCACGACCGGCTTCGCGTGGGTGTTCTTCGTGCTGTTCGGGCTGCTGGCCGTGGTCGCCTATGTGACCGTGAAGTGGCAGCAGTCGCGGATGACCACCACGCCCACGCCGGGGTTCATGACCGGGTTGATCAAGGTGCTGCCGTTCGGGACGATCCTGGTGGCCGCGTACCTGCCGCTGGCCGCCGGGCTGTACCTGCTCACCACGACGACGTGGACGATCGCGGAACGGGCGCTGCTCTACCGCATCCTGAGCTGAAGCTGGGCGACGAGCCGGACGAGCGGGTCGTCCAGATCGAGGCCGTCACCACTCTCTCTGGCACGCTTGAGCCGGTACCTCAAAGTGTTCGGGTGGACGTGCAGCCGGTCCGCCGCGGCGCGCACGTCACCCAGCGCGTCGAGGTAGGCCAGCAACGACTTCGCCAGTTCCGGGTCCAGTGCTTCGATCCTCGGGTCCCTGATGCGCGGATTGTCCTGGAGCAGAGCCAGGATCTCGCTCACCAGGACCTGGGAGCGGACGTCGGCGAGTGTCGCCACCTCGGCGTCGAGGTCGCGGGCCATCGCGTCCAGCACGCGTTCGGCCTCCTGGCGGGAGACCTGCGCGTCGTCCAGTGTGGACACCGTCGAGCCGACCGCCGCCTGGACCGCCGTGTGCAGGTGGCGGCGTGCGGTGGTGACGATCTCCCTGGTCAGGCTCAGGAGCTGGGCGTTCGGGGCGAGGTCCGGCAACAGCACGTAGGTGCGGCCGCCGGACTCGCTGACCAGCGCGCTGCGCCGGTATGCCGCCGCGTGCACGGAGATCAGGCCGGTCATCTCGGCGCGGCGGAGTTCGTGTTCGCTGCGGTCACCCTCGGCGCTGCGGACCGCGAACACCACTACGGCGGCGGGTTTCTTCGGGTCGGCGCCGATCTGGCCGGCGACGGTGGCGGCGTCCATGCGGCCGGTGAGCAGGGCGGCGAGGAGGTTCTCGCGGAACCTCGACGTCGGCTGGTTGCGCTGCTGGATCAGGTGCGGGGCCGTGACGCGGGCGGCGCCGAGCAGGGCTCGTTCGGCCTGCTCGGTCAGCGGCTGGTCGCCCTCCTGCACCCAGATCGCGCCGAGTGGCTGGCGGCCGGCGTGGATGCCGACGGCGATCCGCCTTCGGATGCCGAGTTCCGGGCGTTCGTCGATGCGGACGACCTCTTCGGACGACCTGAGCAGGTTGTAGACGCCCCACTCGCGCAGCATCTTCAGGTACGGCTCGGGACCCTGGCGTCCGAGGATCGACAGCCTGCGCAGCTCGTCGACCTCGTCGGACGAGCGGGAGTAGGCGAGCACGCGGCTCGCGGTGTCCTCGATGCTGACGATGCCGCCGGTCAGGGTGGCAATCGTTTGCGCGAGCGCGAACAGGTCGCCGAGGACCTCGCCGTCGTCGGTCGTGGTCGTGAGAACGCCCTTGGCGAGCGACTCCAGGTGGCCCCAGCGGACCTCCGGGCGGACTTCGAGCAACGCCACGCCCGCGTCCCTGGCCGCTTGGTCGAGCGCCTGCGACGACTCCTTGACCGCGACGGCCGCGGCCTTGGCCCGTCCAGCGGCCCTGATCAGCGGCAACGCGGCCCGGCCGCGGGCACCGATGAGCAGGGCGAGGTCTCCTGCCGCCACGTCCGGCGGGTCGTCCGGATCCATGATCACCACGTCGCGCACGTCCACCTCCAGGCCGTTGGGGGCGACCTGCAGTTCCACGAGCGGATCGCCCAGCGCGATAAGAATGTGGCGGAGGCTCGGCACTGTTCGATCGTACATCTGACCTGGTGAATCTTGGCGGTTCGCACAACCGAGGTCAGGTCGCCCGGACTTACGGTTTGCGTACCGACGCCGATTCAAAGAGGAGTCCGAGTGGACGCGGTCACCCAGGTTCCCGCCCCGGTCAACGAGCCGGTCCTGCAGTACGCCCCCGGCACCCCGGAGCGCGCTGAGCTGCAGGCCAAGCTGGTCGAGCTGCAGAAGGAGCCGCTCGATCTGACGCTGACCATCGGTGGCGAGCAGCGCATGGGTGGCGGTGAGCGTGTCGACGTCGTCCAGCCGCACAACCACCGCTCGGTCCTCGGCACCCTCGCCGGCGCGACCCAGCAGGACACCACCGACGCCCTGCGTGCGGCCCGTGAGGCTGCCCCGGCGTGGCGCGCGATGTCGTTCGACGACCGTGCGGCGATCATCCTGCGTGCCGCCGACCTGCTGGCCGGCCCGTGGCGTCAGACGCTGAACGCCGCGACGATGCTCGGCCAGTCGAAGACCGCGATCCAGGCGGAGATCGACGCGGCGTGCGAGCTGATCGACTTCTGGCGCTTCAACGTGCAGTTCGCCCGCACCCTGCTGGCCGAGCAGCCGATCTCCTCCCCCGGTGTGTGGAACCGCACGGACCACCGCCCGCTCGAAGGTTTCGTCTACGCGATCACGCCGTTCAACTTCACCGCGATCGCCGGCAACCTGCCGACCGCGCCCGCGCTGATGGGCAACGTGGTGCTGTGGAAGCCGTCGCCCACCCAGTCGTTCGCCGCGCACCTCACCATGCGGCTGCTGGAAGAGGCGGGCATGCCGCCCGGCGTCATCAACCTGCTGCCCGGTGACGGTCTCGCGGTGTCCGAGGTGGCGCTGAGCTCCCCCGACCTCGCGGGCATCCACTTCACCGGCTCCACCCCGACGTTCCAGAAGCTGTGGGCGCAGGTCGGTTCGAACATCGCGAACTACCGCTCGTATCCGCGCATCGTCGGCGAGACCGGCGGCAAGGACTTCATCCTGGCGCACCCGTCGGCCGACCCGGACGTGCTGCGCGTCGCCCTGATCCGCGGTGCTTTCGAGTACCAGGGCCAGAAGTGCTCCGCTGCGTCGCGTGCCTACGTGCCGCGCTCGGTGTGGAACAAGATCAAGGACCAGTTCCTGGCCGAGGTCGACGCGCTGACCTACGGCGACGTCACCGACTTCTCGAACTTCGGTGGCGCGGTGATCGACCGCCGTTCGTTCGACAAGCTGTCGGGCGTGCTGCAGGCCGCCCGCGCGGACTCCTCGCTGGAGATCGCCGCCGGTGGCACCGCGGACGACAGCGACGGTTTCTTCGTGCGGCCGACCGTGCTCGTCGGCTCCGACCCGACGAACTCCGTGTTCACCACCGAGTTCTTCGGCCCGGTGCTCGCGATCCACGTGTTCGAGGACGCGGACTACCTGACCGTGCTCAAGCAGATGGAGAGCGCGGCGCCCTACGGTCTGACCGGCTCGATCATCTCCCGTGACCGCGCCGCCGTGGCGCACGCGCAGGAAGAGCTGCGGTTCGCCGCCGGCAACTTCTACGTCAACGACAAGCCCACCGGTGCCGTCGTGGGCCAGCAGCCGTTCGGCGGCGGTCGCGCGTCCGGCACGAACGACAAGGCGGGGTCGGTCCACAACCTGCTCCGCTGGGTCAGCCCGCGCTCCATCAAGGAGACCTTCGCGGCGCCCACCAACCACCTCCACCCGCACCAGGGCTGATACCCAAGCCCTCCTGAAGTGAGGGGAACGTCGTTGAGCCACAAGCACATCGACGTTCCCCTCACCTCTCACACCCCGAGGACGTGAACCTATGTTGCGCTCCAGCCTTCTTCTGGCGTCCCGCAGCGCGGGTGCCCGCAAGCTCGTCGAGTCGACGCCGCTGACCCGGCCCGTCGTCGAGCGGTTCGTCGCCGGTGCCGACGTCTCCTCCGCGATCCGCGCGACCGCCGAGGTGCTCGGTGACGGTCGCCTGGTCACGCTCGACCACCTGGGTGAGGACACCTTCGAGGAGTCGCAGGCCAACGCGACCGTCGAGGCGTACCTGACGCTGCTGTCGAGGCTGGAGTCGCAGGGACTCACGCGGGGCGCCGAGGTGTCGGTCAAGCTGTCGGCCGTCGGCCAGTCGCTGGCGATCGACGGCGAGAAGATCGCACTGGAGAACGCGCGGCGCATCTGCACGGCTGCCGCCGTCGTCGGCACGACCGTGACGCTGGACATGGAGGACCACACCACCACGGACTCCACGCTGGGCATCCTGCGTGAGCTGCGGATCGACTTCCCGTGGGTCGGCGCGGTGTTGCAGGCCTACTTGAAGCGCACCGAGCAGGACTGCCGTGACCTGGCGTACGCCGGTTCGCGCGTGCGCCTGTGCAAGGGTGCGTACCAGGAGCCTGCTTCCGTTGCGTACCAGGACAAGCACGACGTCGACCTGTCGTACGTGCGGTGCCTGAAGATCCTCATGGAGGGCGAGGGCTACCCGATGGTGGCCTCGCACGACCCGCGCCTGATCGCGATCGCCGCCGACCTGGCGTCCGCGCGCTCGAAGGACACCTACGAGTTCCAGATGCTGTACGGCATCCGGCCCGAGGAGCAGCGCCGCATCGCCGCCGAGGGCAACCGCATGCGCGTGTACCTGCCGTACGGCGACGAGTGGTACGGCTACTTCATGCGCCGTCTCGCGGAGCGTCCGGCCAACGTGGCGTTCTTCGCCCGCTCGCTGCTCACCAAGAGCTGAGCTCCTCGACTGTTTCGAGGGCGAACTGCAACTTCACCGGCTCGCCTGCCCCGCGGAGGATCTCGACCGCGCGGCGGGTGAGCCGGAGTGCTTTCTCCGTCCCGTACCTCGTCTCGGCGCAGAGCCGGCCGTAGATCGTCAACGCGTCGGCGTAGTCGGCGTGCACGTCGAGCTCGAGGCCGGCCATGTGCCACAACACGACCGCGATGTGCGCGGTGTTGCGTGCCTCTTCTTTCCGTTCCGCGGCACGGAGTCTGCACACGTGGCGCTGCAGGGCCGAGAGGTAGACGGTGGGCGCCGTCCTCGGTCGCAGCGCCCGGCAGATCTCGACCGTGAACTCGGACATCCCCACCGCGCGGACGTGGTGGTCCGATTCGGACAGTGCGCGGGCCGTGTTCTGCAGCGGTGGCGCCAGTTTCGCGCCGAAGAACTCGATGAGCTGCGACGGCAGGCGGTGGCAGACGTCGAGGCACTCGTCGGCCGTGGTCATCGCCTCACCGTCCTGGCCGAGCAGGAGCTGCTGCTCGACCAGCGTCGCGAGGGCGATCACGAGGTCCGCCTGGTTCCGGACGAGGTCCTCGGCGACCAGTTCCCGGTACACCTCGACGGCCTCCTCAGCCGCGCCGACGTCACCCACGACCTTGGCGACGTTGAGCAGGGCGGCACCCAGGCCCTTGCGGTCGCCCGTCTCGCGCCAGAGCATGACCGCTTCCCGTGCGGTGAGCGCGGCGTCGATGTCGCCGGCCAGCTCCAGCAACGCCTGGCTGCGCCGCGTCAGCGCGTCGGCGAGTTCGGTGCGGAACGTCTCGGGGTGGGCGACGGCGAGACGGCGGAACAGGTCCACGGCCTCCTTCAACGTCTCGTTCGCCGCCTCGGCTCTGTCCAGGTCGACGAACATGGCGCCCGCCGTGACGAGGTTGCGGGCGAGCTCGGGTTCGAAGCGCGGGTCCTCCTGCGCGACCACCCTCCAGTTCGCGATGGAGAGCTGCATCGAGTCGGCCGCGTGCTGCCTGTTGCCCTCGACGTGGAAGCGGCGGGCCATCACGGCGGCGACCCTGGCGAAGTCGGCGCGGAAGAGCGCCGGGTGGTTCTGCGCGAGCTCCTGGAAGAGCAGGGTGGCGCGGCTGATCGCGGTCATCGCGTCCTCGTCGAGGCCGAGCGCCTGGTAGCGGTAGCTGATCTGCTCCAGGGCGGCCGCGAGGTGCGGAATGGTCTCCGGGTCGTCCTCCGCGATCTCGCGCCAGAGGTCGATCGCCTCCTCCGAGACGGCGAGCACCTCGTCGTTGCGCTGGGCGTTGATCAGCCTTAGTCCCAGGTCGCCCAGCGCGTCCGCGAGCAGCGGCCGGTTCTCCCGGTCCCGTGCCGCGAGCTCGCGGTAGCACCCGACCTCGGCCTGGGAGGCCTCGACGGACTCTTGACGCAGGCCGCACAACATCGTGCGGGCGCTCAGCATCCCGTACATCTCGGCGCGTTCGAGGAGGTCGTCGGCGCGCTCGAGCAGGCGGCGGGTGAGGATCGACGGGATCGCGTCGGTGGCGAACCGCTCGTCACGGAAGACCTGCCGGGCGATGGTCTCCACGGTGGCGGTGGACCCGATCTCCGCGGCGATGCGGAGGCTGTCGCGGGCCATGTCCCGCACGATCTTCGGGTTCCCCGTGACGAGCTCGTCGAGCCTGGGACTCAGCGCCGGCCACCTGTGCGCGGCGCGTGCCAGCAGGTCCGGGTCCGGGGTGTCCGGGGTGGCGACCGCCAGGTAGTCCTCGGCGATGCGGCCGGTCTTGCGTCCGCCGTCGCGCTTGAGGAGCTGGCGGACGAGCTGGGTGCGGTTCACGTCGCACGGATCACCGTGCACCGCGGTCAGCGCGGCCATGTGCAGGTCGAGGACGGTCTCCTGGGCGATGTTCGGCGGCGGCTCGTCCGGGGCCGTGACGTCGAGCTGCTTGGCGAAGTGCTGGCAGGCGAGCGTGAACGACTCCTCGCGGTCTTCGAGCGTCGCGGCGAGTTCGACGGCCATGACCTCGTGGTCGAAGTCCGCGATCCGCTGGCGGGTGGACGACCACCACCAGCCCGTGGTCCGCGCCGCCAGCAGCACCCGCGTGCGCGCCGGCCCGTGCCGCAGCGTGTCCTGCAGCAGCAGGAAGACGTCCTGCCAGCGGAGCCGGTCGGCGTCGTCGATCACCAGCAGCCTGCCGTGCGCGGCATCGTCCCAGCACTCCTCCTGGAACTGCTGGAGCAGCCTGGTCTTCCCCGCGCCCGCCTGGGCGTGCAGCAACAGGGACGCCTGTGGCGCGGGGCTGTCGCGCCAGAGCGTGAGGGTGTGCAGCTCGGATTCTCTGCCGTGAAAGGGGACCACCTGCTGGGTGGGATCCAGCAATGCGGCAACGCTGAGTGCTCGGTCCACCGTTTCATAGTCGGTCGCTGGTCAGCCCAGGGGTAGCAAGACCACACCATCGTGGCCTTTTCCCGTTTTTCCTTCACCCCAATGTCTACTGGCTTGGAGAAGGTCCAACAGCTACCTGGATGGCCCCGGTTTCACTCTGGACTGAAATTGTCAGACCTCCCCGGCACAATCCGGGATGTGCTGGTCGCCCTCGTCATCGACGCTGACGGCGCCGGCCGGTGGCAGAAGCTGCACGACGACGGGACTCCGGCGGGTCCCGCGATGACGGCTTCGTCGCCGGCCGCCGCCGTCGCGTCGCTGGAGCGCGCCCACAGACCGCGCTGGGTGTGGGCGGACACGTCCGAGGTCTACCCGGTGCTGCTCACCGCCGGGGTGCGCGTCGACCGGTGCTGGGACCTGCACCTGACCGAGGCGTTGCTGCTCGGCGCGGAGGGCCGCCACCGTGAGCCGAAGGAGCTCGCGGGGGCATTGGCGCGGGTGCTTGGGCTGCCCGCTCCGGCCGACGCCGGGCCGGCCAAGAAGGACGACGCGCTGACGTTGTTCGGGCCGGAGCCGGTGGTGCTGCCGGGCGACACCGACCCGCTCGTCGCGTTGTCACTGGTTTTCCGCGCACAGCAACGGAACCCGGCGCTGGGGCTGCTGATCGCGGCGGAGTCGGCCTCGGCGCTGGTGGCCGCGGAGATGACGCACCACGGGTTGCCGTGGCGGGAGGACGTGCACAACCGGCTGCTGGAGGAGGTCCTCGGGCCTCGACCGGCAGCCGGCCGGCGGCCGAAGTTGTTGCAGGACCTGGCAGACCAGATCCAGGAGGCGTTCGGCGGCCGGGAGATGAACCCGGACGCACCGGCCAGCATCGTCAAGGCGTTCGCGCGCGCCGGCATCGAGGTGCCGTCCGCGCGGCGGTGGGTGTTGAAGAAGGTCGACCACCCCGCGGTGAAACCGTTGCTGGACTACAAAGAGCGCGCCCGGCTATGGGTGGCACATGGCTGGTCGTGGCTCGACACGTGGGTCGAGGACGGGCGGTTCCGGCCGGACTACGTCGTGGGTGGCGTCGTCACCGGACGCTGGGCGTCGCGAGGCGGAGCCGCGTTGCAGATCCCGCGGCTGATGCGGCAGGCGGTGATCGCCGACGACGGCTGGTGCCTCGTCGCGGCGGACGCGTCGCAGCTCGAACCGCGGATTCTCGCTGCCCTGTCAGGGGATCCGCGGCTGACCGAGGTCTGCGGGGACGACGATCTCTATGCGGCACTGGCGGAGGACTCGTTCAAGGGCGAACGGCCGCGGGCGAAGATCGCGATGTTGTCGGCGATGTACGGCGGCACCTCTGGTGAAGCCGGGCCGCTGCTCGCCGTGCTGCGCAAGAGGTTCCCGGTCGCGGTCGGGTACGTGGAGGACGCCGCCAGGGCCGGCGAGCAGGGCCGGATGGTGCGCACGCGGCTGGGCCGCACGTCGCCGACGCCGTCCGCGGCCTGGCAGGAGCTGACCGGAGGCGCCGACGAGTCCGGGGAGTCGTCGAGCTCGTCGCGGCAGGCGGCACGCAACTGGGGGCGGTTCACCCGGAACTTCGTGGTGCAGGGCAGCGCGGCGGACTGGACGGCGGCGTTGCTGGGCGTGCTGCGCACCAGACTGCCCGCCGACGCGCACCTGGTGTTCTTCCAGCACGACGAGGTGCTGGTGCACTGCCCACGTGCCGACGCCGACGCCGTGGTCGAGGCGATCGCCGAGGCCGGGCGCGAGGCGACCCGGCTGCTGTTCGGCGAGACATCGGTGCGCTTCCCGATGAACGCGGTGCCGGTGACCTGCTACGCCGACGCGAAATAAGTCCGAACGAGACGGTTCGCCCCGGGCCGTTGGTCCGAACGGGCGATTGCTCTTACGCCGTGAGAGCGCTCTCATAAATGGACTGCACCCGTGACAAGGAGGTCACTCGCGCATGAGGCAACGCCGCCGCATCTTCGCGGCCACGACAGCTCTTATTGCCGCGGTACCCCTGGCGATCGTCGCCATGTCCGCCAACGCTGCTATCCCACCCCCTGCCCCGGGATGGACGCAGGTGTGGGGTGACGACTTCAACGGTTCGAACGGATCGCTGCCGTCGAGCGCCAACTGGATCATCGACACCGGCCACGGTTACCCCGGCGGACCTGCCAACTGGGGCACCGGCGAGATCCAGAACTACACGAACAGCACGAACAACCTCAAGCTCGACGGCAACGGCAACCTGCGCATCACCGCCCTGAAGGACGGCGGAGGCAACTGGACGTCGGCGCGCATCGAGACCCAGCGCTCGAACTTCAAGCCGGCGGCCGGCGGCAAGCTCGCCATCGAGGGCCGCATCCAGATGCCGAACGTCACGGGCCAGGCCGCCCTGGGCTACTGGCCCGCGTTCTGGACCCTCGGCGCGCCGTACCGCGGCAACTACTGGAACTGGCCGGGCATCGGCGAGTTCGACATCATGGAGAACGTCAACGGCATCAACTCCGTCTGGGGTGTGCTGCACTGCGACGTCGCTCCCGGCGGTGCCTGCGGCGAGTTCACCGGCATCGGCAACTCGCGGACGTGCCCCGGCGCGTCCTGCCAGTCCGCCTTCCACACCTACCGCTTCGAGTGGGACGACGCCGCGAAGACGTTCACGTGGTTCGTCGACGGCCAGGCCTACCACCAGGTGACGCAGGCCCGTGTCGGCGTCAACGTCTGGAACGCGATGACGTCACACGCGGGGCACTTCATCCTGCTCAACCTCGCGATGGGCGGCGCGTTCCCGAACGCGCTGAACAACAACCAGCCGACCCCTGTCGCGGCCACCCAGTCCGGGCACTCGATGGTCGTGGACTACGTGGCCGTCTACTCGGCTGGCGGCACCACCCCGACCACCACCACCACGACCACGACGTCGAACCCCGGCGGTGGGGGTTCCGCGTACAGCGAACTGCAGGCGGAGAACGCTTCCGAGCGGTCCGGCGGTTCGGTGGCGCCCGGTGATGGCGGTTCGGGCGTACACCAGATAGCGAACGGCGGCTTCCTGAAGTTCTCCGGCGTCAACTTCGGCACCGGACCCGCCCGGCAGTTCTACGCCCGCGTGGCCTCCGGAGCCGGAGGCGGCGTGAGCGGGCTGGTCGAGGTGCGGCTCGGGTCGCGCACGGCCGCGCCGGTCGGATCGTTCGCGGTAGGCAACACGGGTGGCTGGGACGCGTGGAGAACCATCCCCGCGAACATCTCGAACATCTCGGGCACGCACGACGTGTACGTGACGTTCACGAGCGGCCAGCCCGCGCCCTACGTGAGCGTGAACTGGGTGAAGTTCGGAACCTGACCCTGGGTTCGCTGCCCGCCGCGCTCGTCCGCTAGGATGGCATCCGCAAGACGCGGATGATTAGCTCAGCGGGAGAGCACTACCTTGACACGGTAGGGGTCACTGGTTCAATCCCAGTATCGTCCATCCGAGAACGGGCCCGGTCACTTGACCGGGCCCGTTCTTGCTGTCGCGAGGTACCGTCGGCCTGTGTATGCCGAACGTCCCGCTCCCGCGGGTCTGGCCTGCCTTTGGACGCGCACGGTGTCGTCGCCGACCGTGCAACGCGTGGTGCCGGACGGTTGCACGGACCTGATGTGGATGCCTGCGTCCGGCACGTTGTTCGTGGCCGGTCCGGACACTTCGGCTCAGCTCGCCACGGTCGCTCCCGGCACGTTGTACGGGGTGCGGCTGCCACCCGGAGCGTTCCCGTCGGTGTTCGGTGTGCCCGCGCACGCCGTCCGCGACCTGCGGGTGCCGCTGTCCGAGCTGGTTCCCTCGGCCCGCCTTGATTCCTTCTCCGACATGGTGTCGTTCTGCGCTTCGCGGGTCGTCGTCGATCCCGCCCTGGCCGCCACCGCGTCGTTGCTGCGGTCTGATGACGTCGGTGCGGTCGCGTGGGAGATCGGACTGAGCTCACGTCAGCTGCGGCGGCGGTGCCTGGACGCGTTCGGCTATCCGCCCAAGGTGCTGCAACGGGTGCTGCGGTTCGACACGGCGCTGCGGCTGGCATGGAACGGTGTGCCGTTCTCGGCCGTGGCATTCGAAGCGGGTTACGCGGACCAGGCGCACCTGGCGCGCGAAGTGCGTGCGCTGGCCGGCGTACCCCTGGGTCAGCTGATCCGGCCGTAACGGCGCAGCGTCAGCAGTGCGTCGACCGTGGCGATGGAACGCCACTCGAAGTCCACGATCGGCGTGAAGGCGGGGAAGTCGAAGTTCCAGCCGCCGTCCTCCTGCTGACCGTTCTGGAGCTCGTCGAGGTCCTTGCCGAACTCGTCATCGGTGAACCACGCGCGGGCGAGGCTGGTGGGCTTCTGCGCGTACATGTGCAGCTCCAGGCCTTCACCGTCGGCATACCCCTCGGTGCTCGGCTTGAGGTGCCTGAGCCTCTCGGCGGCCAGCTCGGCCCTGGCCCGATCCGGCACCTCGTCCAGGAACATCACCGCTGCCCGCAGCTCGTACGGGTGGGTGTTCTCCAGCTTCTCGATCTCCCGCCAGCAGTACTCCGTGGCCCTGTCGAGCCACGGGGCCGTTGCCCCGAGTGCGAGGAGGGCGGCGGCGATCTGGGCTGTCAGGAGGAGTCCGCCCTGGTCGTCGGCGGCGACCCACGGCGCCTTGGGGTGGTCCTTCGAGGTGGACATGCCGAACGGGACACTCCCGTCCGGGCAGGTGCCGCTCAGCCAGGCCAGGATCGATTCAGCGTGTTCGGGGGCATTGACCTCGCCGAACATCTGGAGTGCGCGCAGAGCGTGCAGCGGCTGGCTGGTGGGCCCACGGTGGTCAGGCTCAAGGCCGTGCCCATAACCACCGTCGTCGTTGCGGTAGGCCAGCACCGCCTGGACCACGTGTTCGGCGCTTCCGCCGTCGAAGGCGTGCTCGAACCAGCGTTGTTCCAGCGTGCGGGCGTTGTGCCAGAGGAAGGTCCTCGCTTGCTCGATCATGTCCTCGAACCTATGCCGGTCAGGGTGCGGGGTCTTGAACGAATCGGCCATGTGACCTGATCAGCTGATTCGATCCGCTCCAACGGGAACCGGTCCTATGCGAAAATCCTCTGACAGGGGTGTGGAGTTCTGAGGGGAGCTGGCCAGGATGCTGATGTTCGACGCACTCGTACCCGTGAAGGCCGCCGGAGCCGTCGGCAAGGGTGTCGGCGCAGCCGTGGGCGCCGCGGCAGGCGCAGGCGCTGGCGGAGTCGCGAAGTTCAGCGTCGACCCGGACCAGGCGCAGAAGATGATCGACGGCCTCAAAGAGGCCCTTCGGCAGCTGCTGAAGCTGCGGAATGACGGCGAGAGGCTCCAACTCGCCGGCGCCCCCGGCCCCGATCCCTACAGCGGCTACGCGACGCTCGCGATGCGCACGACCGCGGGTAGTGAGCCCGGCGGTTACCTGTGGGCGAACGAACAGGCCCAGAAGGCGCTGGAACAGACCATCAAGAACATCGAGAAGGCCCTCGCCGAGTACCGGGCCACCGACGAAGCGGCACAGACCGCGATGAAGGGCTGACACGATCTTGAAGCGCATGACTGCTCTGCTCACCGCCGTGCTCGCGTTCGGCGCACTGGCCGGGTGTACGGGAAACACCACCGGCGGCACCCCCACCACGCCCAGCGAGACCGGCGCTGGGAAGACGAGCAGCACGCCCACGTCCGCCGAGTCGCCGTCGGGCCTCAGCATCGCGAAGTACGTGAGTAAGCCGTGCGACATCCTCAAACCCGATCAGGTGGCGACGCTCGGATCCGTCAAAGCAGGCGTGGCAAGCACCAAGCAGCTCGGCCCGGTGTGCGTCTGGGACGGAACGGATCCGATCAAGAACTCGAGTTACGACATCAGCGTGACCGAAGGCAAAGACTTCGAAGCCATGAACGAGAACGCCAAAAAGAACGGGGTCTACGTCGAGAAGAAGATCGATGGCGTGCGAGTCATCTCCACCGATTCAACCGACGGAGCGATGTTCTGCCTGACCTCGGTCCAGGTCTCCAAGACCGACTCGGTCACTGTGCAGATCGCCAGCGCCACGGATGAGCGCGCAACCAAGAAGCCGTGCCCGGAGACCGAGCGGGTCGCGCAACTGATCATCACAAACCTGAAGGGGTAGCGAGATGGCTGGGGACGAGCCGAACATCACCGGTTTCGCCATTCTTCCCTTCGCGGGTGGTGAAACGATCTACAAGTGGTTCGAGAACGGCAGCGGTCCGAGCCAGAGCACCTCGATCACCTCGCAAGGCTGGCGTGATCTCTCGAGCGGCCACGGAGATGTCGCTCAGCTGATCGAGAAGGCCGTGCGCGATTCAGGTGCTGCCTGGGAGGGCTCAGCCGGCGACTCGGCGCGTGGCGGGACTTCACCGCTCGCGACGTGGGCCACGGTCACGGGCGATTCAGCTACTCAGGCGGGTACGACCGCCGACACCGTCGGCGACGCGTACGTCAACGCCAAGAACTCGATGTCGAAGCCGCCGACCGTGCCGGACAAGCCGTTCCTGAACGACTTTCGTCCGTGGGACACGGACTACGACAAGGCGCTGGAGCAGAACCAGCAGGTCAGCGAGCAGAACATCCGGGCGTTCAACCAGTACGCGGGCGCCGTCAACGCGAGCATGAGCAACCAGCCGACGTTCATCGCGCCGACCGCCACCGACGGGAGCGTCCAGGAGGGACCGCCCGACGGCAAGTACAAGATCGACGAGGTCGGCCCCAGCGGCAAGAACCCGCCGCCGATCGGCAGCAATCCCCCGCCCGGCACTGGCGACCGCAACGGTGGCCAGGACGGCACGGACCAGTCCGGCTGGAGGCCGCCGGGCACCGGCGGTGGAGACGACACCGGCAAGGCCGGCGTCGACGACGGCAGGTTCACTCCTCCGCCCACCGACATCGGCCGCCCGCGGCCCGACATCGGCGTCCCGACCGTGCCGCCGGACGGCGTGTACAACCCGAACGACCCGCGCAGGCCTGGCGGTCCGCTCGATCCGAACAACCCGCGCAGGCCCGGCGGTCCGCTCGACCCCAACAACCCGCGCAACCGTCCCGGCGGACTCAACGGTCCCGGTGGCGGCGGTGGTGGCGCCGGCGGCGGTCGTGGTGGCGGCGGGGGCGGTGGTGGTGGCCTCGGCGGCGCCGCGGCGGCCAAGGGCATGGGTGGACCTGGCGGTATGGGCGCCGGCTTCGGTGGCGCGGCCGGTGTCGCCGGTGACGGTCGTGGTGGAGCCGGTGGCTTCGGGCCGTCCGGTGCCGGCGCCGGCGCCGCGGGTGCTGCCGGTCGTGGTGGCGCTGCGGGCATGGGTGCCGGAGGTATGGGCGCCGGTGGCGGTCGTGGTGAAGGCGCGGAGGACGCGGAGCACAAGTCCGCTTCCTACTTGCAGGAGACCGAAGACATCTTCGGCGATGGAACGATGGTCGCTCCGCCGGTCATCGGCGGATAAGGGGGAAACGTGCTGCGGAGCAGGGTCGCCATCCCTGTCACGGCGCTCTACCAGGCGTGGCAGGCCGCGGGCCTGCCGACGATGCACCGTGCGCTGCTCGCTCAGGTCGACTTCGACGAGGAACTCCTCGAGTCGGGCGACGTGAGCGAGCTCGAACGGTTGCAGCGGTCGGCATGGGCGCAGCTCGAGCAGTACGGGCTCGCGCGCGGCGGCCAGATCCACCCGGATCTGACGAACGCGCTGCGGCTCGTGGTCGAGGCCGGCGTGGAGTACTGGGCGTTCTTCAGCCTGAAGGACGGCCCGCAGCAGAGCGTGCTGGTCGTGTCGAACGGCCAGGACGCGCTGCGGATCCTGCTCACGCCGGACCAGCAGTTCGTGCTCGAACCGGTGCGGGCGGAGGAGGCGCCGCAGGCGTTGGTCGGCGCACTGCCGCCCACGCCGGCGGGCAGGGGCAACCCGATCACGCTGTCCGAGGAGGCGCTGCGGCAGAAGCGGCAGCCGTCCTATGAGGACACCGGCTCGTTCATGCAGCAGAGCAGGCCGACGAGCACGCCGGACGACCAGCTCGTCGCGCAGCTCAACGAGATCATGAGCCAGCCGCGCACCGGCGGCGGTCAGGTCTTCTCGGCCAAGCGCGACCACCTGGGCCGCAAGCAGCGTTGCGTCAACCCGCTGACGTACATCGACACGCCCAGCGGGCGGTACCTCGCGGCCAAGAGCGACGGCTGGCTGCGGGTGCAGCCAGCCGACTTCGGCACGCTGACGCGGATGACCGCGACGATGCCGTAAAGACGGTCAGGAGAACCGCAGCGCGTCCGGCCCCAGGTCGGCCGGGCTGCGGTGACCCGACAGCCCGAGCGTCAGGTCGAAGTCCGCGAGCAGGCTGCGCAACACGTGCCGCACGCCGACCTGGCCACCGTGCGCCAGCCCGTACACGAAGGGCCGCCCGACCATCACGGCCTTCGCCCCCAGCGCCAGCGCCTTGACGATGTCGGCGCCCGTGCGGATGCCCGAGTCGAACAGCACGTCGACCTGCTCCCCCACCGCCTCGACGATGGACGGCAGCGCGTCCAGCGACCCGACGGCACCATCGACCTGACGCCCGCCGTGGTTCGAGACGACGACACCGTCCATTCCGTACTCGACGGCCTTGCGCGCGTCGTCGGCGTGCTGGATTCCTTTCAGGACGATCGGCCCGTCCCAGTGCTCGCGCAGGAACGCCAGCTGGTCCCACGACTTGTCGGTGCCGGTGAACAGCTGCACCCACCGCAGGATCGCCATCGGCAGGTCCTCCTCGGGCGACTTCTGCAGCCCGGCACGGAAAACCGGGTCGCTGAACGGAATCGCCGTGCCGACCGCCCGCAGGAACGGCAGGTAGGCCTGGTCCAGGTCGTGCGGCCGCCACGCCAACGTCCACGTGTCCAAGGTGACGACCAGCGCCGTGTAACCGGCCTTGCGCGCCCGGTCCAGCAACGACGCACACACGTCGAGGTCGTTCGGCCAGTAGAGCTGGTACCAGCGCGGGCCGTCGCCGGACGCTTCGGCGACCTCCTCGATGGTGTGCGAGGAGGCGGTCGACAACACCATCGGCACCCCGAGCTCGGCGGCGGCCCGCGCGGTCGCCAGCTCGCCGTCCGGGTGCAGGATCGACTGCACGCCAACGGGTGCGAGCATCACCGGCGCCGGCAGCTCCGTACCGAGGACCGAAACACCCAGATGCCGTTCGGTCGCGTTGGTCAGCATGCGCGGCACGATCCGCACCCGGTCGAACGCCTCACGGTTCGCCCGCACGGTGGCGCCCGAACCCGCGCCTCCCGCCACGTACCAGAACGGGCCCGGTCCCAGCCTGTCGCGCGCGGACTGCTCCAGCGCTTCCGGGTCGGTGGTGAACGGTGGCACGGCGCCGCCGAGCCCCTGCAGGTAGATCTCGTTCTGGTACGCGGCGAAGGAGGTCATGCCGCCTACTTTGCTACGAAGCGAGCTGCACTAGGAAGAACTCGTTGCCGAAAGGATCGCTGAACCAGGTGGCCCGATCACCCCACGGCATGGTCTCCGGTTCCCCCTTCACCGTCACCCCCTTCGCCACGAGACCGGCGACGTCGCCGTCGATGTCGTCCGTGATCAGCGAGATTCCGCAGCCCATCGCGAACGACACGTTGGGCGTGTCCGCCTGCGACAGCGCGAACGCCGTCTGGGCGCCGGGAGGAGCGACAGTCAGCCAGCGCATGCCCGCCTCGTTGCTGTCCTGCCGCTTCTCCCAGCCCAGCACGTCCACGTAGAAGCTCGCAGCCTCGTCGAGATCGCGGACGTTGATGGTGGTCGAGTGCACATGAGTGATCATGCGCAGAACGTTAGGCGCGCGCCCCCACCGGACGCTTCTTCAAAACCGCTCGCCTGGGCCAGCGCGACTCCAGCCAGATCGCGATCGGTGCGGCGGTGACCACTGTGGACGCCGTGCCGGCGATGAGACCGATCAGCAGTGCGATCGCGAAGTTGGCCAGGGAGCCGTCGCCGAGCACCAGCAACGCCGACAGGACGAAGAGCACGCCCAGGCCGGTGTTCACGGTGCGCGGCACGGTTTGGACGACCGCGTCCGAGACCACGTCCGGGTACGACGCCTTCAAGCGAGACCCACGTAGTTCGCGGAGACGGTCGAAGACGACGACCGAGTCGTTGACCGAGTAGCCGATCACGGTCAGCAGGGCCGCCAGGAACACGCCGTCGGCCGTCTTGCCCATCCACGCGAACACGCCGACGAGCACGAGGACGTCGCTGAGCAGCGCGGCGACCGTGGCGACGCCGAGACGCCAGTCGAAACGCACGGCCAGGTATCCCAGCTGGGCCGCTACGGCGATGGCGAGACCGATGATGGCGTTGCGGCGCAGTTCGGAGGACAGCGACGGGCCGATGAGCTCGTTGCTGGACTGGCTGGCGCCGCCGTCGACGGCCGAGGAGACGACCTCGCCCAGGCGGGCGGACGTGGCGTCGTCGATCGGGGCGGTGCGCAGGGAGACCTCGTTGCCCGACGACGAGACCACGACGTCGGCGAAGCCCGCGTCGGCCAGGGCGGTGCGCACTCGGCCGGGGTCCACGGTGCCGCCCGCGGTGAAGTCGAGCATGCGGCCGCCGGTGAACTCGACGCCCAGGTTCAGGCCCCGCGCGAAGAGACCTGCGATGGCCACGAGCACCACGGCACCGGCGCTGATCAACCACAGCGACGGGCGGCGGTACAGCACGACGGACAGGCGCCGGCGGACGAAACCGAGCGTGTGCAGACCGCTCAGCCGAGGCCGCTTGGTGACGAACCGGGTGCCGAGTGCCCACACCACAAGCACGCGCGAGAGCACCAGTGCGCTGAACATCGACGCCAGCACACCGATGGTCAGGGTGACGCCGAAGCCGCGGACCGGGCCGGTGGCCAGCCAGAACAACAGACCGGCTGCCAGCAGCGTCGTCACGTTCGAGTCGGCGATCGCGCTCAGGGCGCCACGGAAACCGTTCTCCGAGGCGCGCCGGAGATTGGGTTTCCTGGCGTACTCCTCGCGCGCCCGTTCGAAGATCAGGACGTTCGCGTCGACCGCCATGCCGATCGCCAGCACGAAGCCGGCCAGGCCCGGCAAGGTCAGCGTCGCCCCCACCGCCAGCAGCCCGGCGTACGCGACGCCCGCGTAACCGACCAGTGCCACCACGGCCAGGAATCCGGCCAGCCGGTAGGCGAACATCAGGAACAGCGAGGTCAGCGCGATGCCGATGATGGCGGCCTTGGCGCTGGCCTCGATGGCCTCGGCGCCCAGGGTCGCGCCGACGGTGCGCTGTTCGATCACCTCGACCGGCACCGGCAGCGCGCCGGAACGGATGACGAGGGCGAGCTCCTTGGCCTCCGCCTGGGAGAAACGGCCGGTGATCGTGGTCGAGCCGCCCGCCTGACCGGCGCCGCAGGGCGTGTCGAGGCTGACCTCGGGAGACGAGATCGTCTTGCCGTCCAGCACGAACGCGATCTGCCGGCCGGGGGTGCCGGACGGCTCGCAGGCCGCCTCGCCGGTCACCTTCTGCCACTTCGCCGGGGCGTCGCCCTGGAACTGGATGTTGACCACGAAACCCGCGCCCTGCGGGTTGCGCGTGGACTGCGCGTCGGAGATGCCCTCACCGGTCATGACGGTCTGGCCGCCCCGCTGCACCGTGAGCTGCGCGGTCTGGCCGAGGACCTTCACGGCCTCCTGCGGGTCCTGGACGCCGGGCAGTTCGACGACGATGCGGTTCTCGCCGGAGCGGGCGATCACGGGTTCGGCGACGCCCAAAGCGTCCACGCGGCGCCGCAACACCTCCATCGAACGGTCGGCGGCGTCGGCGTCGCCCTTGGCTTCCAGGACGATCTGGGTTCCGCCCCGGAGGTCGAGGCCGAGACGGGGATCCGTGGTGAGCAGCAGAAAAGCGGATGCGACGAGGACCCCGAGCGCTATGAGTGCACGCACGAGGAGCCCTCGTCGCGCGTTGTCGCGCGACATGGGTGGGAAGACCTTCCGGAGTAGGTTGCTGGAAAAGGGATTCAGCGACCGGAAGGCGGTGAACGAGCGGGCTGGGGCGTCCAGCGGAGACCCTCGGGCGTGCGGTGCACGCGCCGGGCGAAGGAGACGGCGAACCGCATCGGCATCGCGGGCTTCGCGACCGGCGGCACGTCGGAGGGCACCTGGGCCTGCGGGACCTGGGCGGCGTTGGGGTTGTGCGGCTTGGGCGCGGTGACCGGCAGGTTCGCGACGTCGTGGCCGTGCTGGACGACGGAACCGGACGTGACGGGCTCGGCGGGCGCGGCGACGATGAACAGCTGTCCGAGGAACAGCAGGAACGCGAGCGCGACCGCGTTGCGACGCATCACCGCTTCCTGCCTCCACCTACGTAGACGAGCGCTCCCCCCACGACAGCGCACAACCAGGAAAGCACAAGTGGCTGCATCGTCGTAGCCCCGAAGAACAAGGCGACGGTCCAGCCGAGCAGGACCAGGGCCGAAACGGCGAGCAGGGACACCGTCACGGCGAGCTTGCGCAGGCTGAAGAGCAGCGTGAACGGCCGCAGCCGCAGCGCCACGACCAGGCAGCACAGCACCAGCGCGCCGGTGAAGAAGCCCAGGTAGGGCGTCGGCCGGGGCATGCCGGCGATCAACCCGAGTAAACCGCCGCCGATGAGCAGCAACGAGAGCGTGCGCAGCGAACGCCACACCTGCACCTTGTTCAACTGCAGCGGTGCGGGCTTGGCCGAACGCCGCCGTCGCACGGTCGTGAGGTTCGCCTTGGAGTCCGCGTCGGACGGATCGAGCTTGATCGCCGAGCGGTACGCGTGCTCGGCGGTGCCCCAGTCGCGCAACCGCAGGGCCGCGTCGCCGAGCACCTGGAACGCCCGCGCCTCGGTCGGCGCGAGCTGGGAGGCGTGCAGGGCCGAGTCGAACGCCTCGACGGCGCCGTCCGGGGCATCGGCCAGTACCTCGGCGAGCACGACGTAGCAACGCCAGTCGCCGGGCTTGCGCCGCACGGACTCGCGTGCCGCGACCGCCGCCTCCTGGTGCCGGCCGAGGTCGCTCAGCGCCAGGGCCGCCAGTCGCTGGGGCCAGGCGGGCTCGCCGTCGAGGACCATCGCGCGCTTGGCCGAGTCGAGGGCCTGGTCCGCCTCACCGAGGTCGAGGTGGGCGGCGGCGAGCCGGCACCACGCCTCGGCGTGCCGAGGGTTCGCCGCCACGAGGGGCCGCAACAGGTCGATCGCCTGCCGCGGCAACCCCTCGGCGGTGAGGTCGGCGGCTCGTAAGAGCACCGCTGTCATCGGCTCGGACACGCCGCACAGTGTGACAAAGCGCCTCCGGCCCCCGAACGGGTGACCTCAGCGAGCCGTCCCGAACCAGCGGGCCAGCGCCCCCTCCAGGCCTGCCTGGTCCTCGCCGACCCACGCCACGTGCCCGTCCGGCCGCAGCAACACCGCGGGCGCGTCCACGTCCTCGGTGACGTCGATGACGTGGTCGACCCGGTCCGCCCAGCCGCCGGCCGACAACGTCCCGGCCTGGTCGAGCAGGATGCCGCGACCGGCGTGCATCTGGTCGTAGAGCCCGCCACGCTTGAGCGCGAGGTCGCCGATCCGCCGTCCCACCAGGTCGTTGTCCGAGCCGAGGTCGTACCGGACCGAGACCGCGATGATCTTCTCGATCAGGTACCGGTTGACCTCCTCGAACTGCACGAGCTCGGTGAGCAGCCGCCGCACCGCCTGCGGCCCTGGCTCGACCTTCATCAGCTCGATCTGCGCGCGGGTGTTGTTGAGCACCTCCTCGGCCACCGGGTGCCGTTCGGCCTCGTAGGTGTCCAGCAACCCCTCGGGCGCCCACCCCTGCACCGCCGCGGCGAGCTTCCAGCCCAGGTTGAACGCGTCCTGCACGCCGAGGTTGAGCCCCTGGCCGCCGGTCGGCGGGTGGACGTGCGCCGCGTCGCCCGCGAGGAACACGCGGCCGGACCGGTAGCGCTCGGCCTGCCTGGTGGCGTCACCGAAGCGGGACATCCAGCGCGGCGAGTGCACACCGAAGTCGGTCCCGGCGATCTTGACGAGCTGCTCCTTGAAGTCGTCCAACGACGGCATGACCGTCCGGTCCTCGTTCACACGCTCCGCGGGCACGATGACGCGGTACGTCGCGGTGCCGCCGATCGGGCCGATGCCGAAGCGCTTCTGCGTCTTGCGGACCTCCAGCATCAGCGGCAGCGCCTCCTCCCACGGGATGCCGATCTCCATCTCGCCCAGCAGCGTCTCCACCCGCGACGGCTCGCCGGGGAAGTCGATGCCGGCCAGCTTCCGCACGGTGCTGCGCCCGCCGTCGCACCCGACCAGGTACCGGGCCCGCAACGACGTGCTGTCCGCCAGGTCGACGGTCACGCCGTCGTCGTCCTGCGCGAAGGCGGTCACCGTGCTGCCGCGCCGGATCTCGGCGCCTGCCTCGACGGCGTGTCCGGTGAGCAGGCGTTCGATGTGCGGCTGCGGCAGGCCGAGGACGACCGGGTACTTCGTGTCGAGCCGTTCCGGCGCGGGCTTGTCGATGCCCGCGAAGAATCCGGCGAGCGGGTGCGTCGTGCCCGCCTCCAGGAACCGATCGGCGATGCCGCGCTGGTCCAGGACCTCGATGCTGCGAGCGTGCAGGCCGAGCGCCCGGACGACCTTCGTCGGTTCCAGGTCGCGTTCCAGCACGACCACGCCCACGCCGTGCAGCCGCAGTTCCCCAGCCAGCATCATGCCGGTCGGTCCACCGCCGGCGATGATGACGTCGATCATGGAGTCTTCCCCATTTCCCCAGGTAGATGACGTTGGCTGGGAAATGATGAAGCACACCCGGGGTCTTGTGGCAAGGCCCTGGGTGCGCTATATGTTGGAGTGGGAGGAGAGCAGCGCTCTCCTCTTCTTGCGTTTTCGCGTCGGCTGAGGTCAGGCGCCGGCGAGTTCCTTGACCACGCGGTGCGCGTCGGCCAGCGACTCCACAGCGAGTTCGCGGAACTGGTGCATCTGCGGCACCACGTCCGCCAGCGTCAGCTCGGCGTGCACGAACTCCAGGTTCTGGTCGAGACCGACCATCGACAACACCGCACGCAGGTACGGCTCCTGGAAGTCGAAGCTCTCGCGCGGCGTGCCCGGCTTGTACGAACCACCGCGTGCCGTCACCACGACAACGCGCTTGCCGCCCCACGCGAACGTGCCGTCCTCACGGGCGAAGTGCTCGGAAGTCGCGACCTGGTCGATCCAGGCCTTCAGCGTCGACGGGATCGAGAAGTTGTACATCGGCGCGCCGATGAGGATCACGTCGGCGGCGTCGACCTCGGCGATCAGGTCGGCGGAGATGCCCTGGTCAGTGCCGTCCTTGTGCGGGATCGGCGACGCGTGCAGGTCGCGGTGGACGTAGCCGCCGCCGGGGTTCGCGGCACGCCAGTTCTCGGCGAACGCACCCGAGATCTCGCGGGTGACGGACCCCTCGTACCGAATGCTCGTGTCGAGGTGAAGCAGATTGGTCATACTCGGAACATACGAGTGAAGAACTTCCGAGTCAAGATGTTCTTAGTCAAGAACATCTCCTTCCGGAGGTAGGATGGAACACATGGAGGAGCAGCCAGAACTCATCGAAGCCTGCTTGCAGAAGTGGGACATCAACTGGTTGCTGCACCGTGCCGCCCAGCGCGTCGGGGCCGCGTTCGCCGAGGAGATCACGAAGTTCGGGGTGTCGCTGCGCGGTCAGCTCGTGCTCCAGGCGCTCGCCACCGAGGAGGCCCAGCGCACCCAGCTCAAGCTCGGCGCGATGCTCGGCCTCGACAAGACCACGCTGACCAGCGAGCTCGACAAGCTGGAGCGGGCGGGCCTCGTCATGCGCGTGCCCGATCCGAACGACCGGCGCGTGCGCACGCCGATGATCACCGACAAGGGCCTCGAGTTGCAGAAGAAGGCGGGTGACGCGCTCGCCGAGGTCGAACGCGCCCTCCGCTCCCGCTTCACGCCCGAGGAGATGGCCGTCCTCCGCAAAGCCCTGCAGGACCTCTCGCTCGGCGAGGGCCCAGTGCACGGCTCCTGCATCTAGGCAAGATCTCCCAGGTCGGCTTTCCGCAACTGCTCCGCCGTGACGGTCGCCTGCGCGTCCACCAGCGCCTTCAACGCCGTGCCGTGATCCCAGACGTTGACGTTCATCGCCGCCCGCAGCCGTCCGTCGCGCAGCCAGAACGCGACGAACTCCCGCGACGCGACGTCGCCGCGCACGACCAGTTCGTCGTCCGGGCCGGCGAGGCCGCGGTACTCCATGCCCAGGTCGTACTGGTCGGTGAAGAAGTACGGCGACTTCAGGTACGGCTCGTCCAGCCCGATCAGCGACCCCGCCACGTGCGTGCCCTGGTCCTTCGCGTTCGCCCAGTGCTCGACGCGGACGCGGTGGCCGTAGCGCGGGTGGTCCTGCGCCGCGACGTCGCCGGCCGCGAAGACGTCGGGGGCGGACGTGCGCAACGTGGCGTCGACCGCGATGCCACCGTCGGTCAGTTCCAGACCGGCGGCTTCGGCCAGCTCAAGTCGTGGCGTCGCTCCCACCGCCAGGACCGTGACGTCCGGGATCAGTTCGGTGCCGTCGTCCAGCCGCACACCGGACGGCGAGAAGCTCGCGACACCGGTGCCCAGCTTGAACTCCACGCCGTGCTCCTCGTGCAGGCCGCGGAACATCGCGCCCATCTCGGCGCCCAGCACGCGCACCAGCGGTTCGGCCAGCGGGTCGACCACCGTGACGCGGCAGCCGTGGGCGCGGGCGGCGGACGCCACCTCGCAGCCGATCCAGCCCGCGCCGACGATCACGACGTGCCTGCCCTCGCGCAACGCCGGCTTCAGCGCCAGCGAATCGTCCAGCGTGCGCAGCACATGTCCTTGGGCGCCAGGCAGAACGCGCGGCCGCGAGCCGGTCGCGAGCAGGAGCCGGTCGTAGGGGCGCACTGCTCCATCCGAGTCGACGATCGTGTGGTCGCCGGGCCGCAGCTCCAGGACGGACACTCCGAGCTGGAGGTCGATCTCGTTGTCGGAGTAGAAGCCCGGCTCGTGCACCCACGCGGGTTCCGCGGCCTTGCCGAGCAGCACGTCCTTGGACAGCGCGGGAAGTTCGTACGGGCGATGGAGCTCGGTGCCGAACATGGTGATCCTGCCGCCGTAGCCGCGGTCTCGGAGCGCTCCCGCCGCGGAGGCACCGGCGAGGCCGGTACCGACGATCACAATGCGTTGCGGTTCCGCCATTTTCACCCCTCCAGGTGACCTGGTCTCGTACCGCATGCGACGCTATCCGCAGCTCGGCGCGGTCGCCGGACGGACAACGCCGAACTCCGTCATGACCGGCGGTGACGCGCGTCTCTCTGACGCGAGCGCCGGAACACCGGGCCGGCGCGCCGAGTGAGCTGGAGGAAGAAACCCGTGGGAGCAAAAGAGGAGTGGCAGGTGAGCTGCCGCGACATCGCTTCGCGCCGACGGGACATGACGGTGTTCGTCAGCCAGGGGCACATAGTGATCACCGTGCCGCCGGGGGAGGCCGCCGTGCTGACGCCACTGGAGGTGGGCCGTCTGCGGGCGGCGTTGCGCGACGCCGTCGTGAGCGCGTCCAACACCGACATGTGACCGCCGTCACAGCATTACCTACTCGTCAGTAGACAGCTGGCAGAGTGGGTCGCATGGTGACCCGCGTGCTGCTGACCCTGGTCAAAGCCGGCGTGATCCGGCCGTTGGGCCCGCGAGGGCTCGCCGGCACTGTGCGCGGGTATCTGCATTGGAACATCACCCTCGCGTGGGGCTACCAAACCGGCGCGGGACGGCACCCGGACCGCGCGGCGATCATCGACGACGATGGCGTGCTCACGTACGCGGAAGTGAACGAGCGCACGAGCAGGCTCGCGCATGCTTTCCACCCAGGGGAACGCGTCGGCCTGCTGTGCCGCAACGGCCGCGCCTTCATCGAGACGATGACCGCGTGCACGAAGATCGGCGCGGACGCCGTGCTGCTCAACACCGGCCTGAGCAAGGGACAACTGGCCCAGGTCGCCCAGGACCAGAAGATCGGCAGGATCGTCGCCGACCGCGAGTTCGCCGAGGTCCTGCCGGACCTGCCGACGTTCTTCACCGACGAGCTCGAGTCGCTGATCGCCAACGGGCCCACGAGGTCACTCCCCCGCAGGCCCCCGCGCGGCCGGCTGATCATCCTCACGTCCGGCACCACCGGCACGCCGAAGGGCGCCCGCAGGCCGGAGCCCGCGAGCCTCGCGCCCGCCGCCGCGCTGCTGTCCCGGATCCCGCTGCGGCACGGCGACGTCATCTCCATCACCTCCCCGCTCTTCCACGCCTGGGGCCTCGCCGCGTTCCAGCTCGGGCTCGTGCTCGGCGCCACCCTCGTGCTGCGCCGCAGGTTCGACCCGGCGCAGGCGCTGAAGGACGCCGACAGGTGCACCGCGATGTTCGTGGTTCCCGTGATGCTGCAACGCATGCTGGATGTGGAGCACCGGCCGAAGCTGCGGATCATCGCGTCCAGCGGCTCCGCCCTGCCACCGAAGGTCGCCGCCCGCACGCTGTCGGAGTTCGGCCCGGTGCTCTACAACCTCTACGGCTCAACGGAAGTGAGCTGGGCGAGCATCGCCACGCCCGAGGAGATGCTGCGCGAGCCGGGCACGGCCGGAAAACCGCCACTCGGCACCAGACTGGCCATTGTGGATGATCAGGGCGAACCCGTGACACCGGGCGAGACCGGACGGATCTTCGTCGGCAACGAGATGCTGTTCGACGGCTACACCAACGGCACCAGCAAGGAGTCGTTGAACGGCCTGATGTCGACCGGTGATCTCGGCTATCTCAAGGACGGCTTGCTGTTCGTGGCCGGCCGCGACGACGAGATGATCGTCTCAGGTGGCGAGAACGTGTACCCGCACGACGTCGAGGACCTCCTCTCGACGCTGGACGGCGTCACGGAGGTGGCGGTGCTCGGCGTGCCGGACGACGAGTGGGGCCAGCGCCTCGCCGCGTTCGTCGTCGGCGCCGAAACCCTGACGGCCGAACAGATACGTGAACATGTGAAGGCGAACCTGGCGCGGTACTCCGTTCCCCGGGATGTTTTCTTCGTCAACGAGTTGCCGCGCAACGCAGCCGGAAAAGTGTTGAAACGTCAGTTGCGCGAGCACCACTAGAGTCGGCCTCCGAATGAGGGGGCTCGACCATGACGGTTCCCGGCAGGACCGCGGATCCGCGATCCAACGCCGTGCACAACCTGCGCGAGGCACGGATAGCGCTGGACGAGGGCAGACCAGGCGAGGCCCTGGAGTACGCGGAGAAGGCCGTGGCCGCGTACTCGTGGCTGGACGACGCGGAGGGCGTGGCCGAAGGCGTCCTGGCGCAGTCGGTGGCGCTCGGCAAGCGGGGACTGTGGCCCAGCGCCCTCGACACGATCGACAAGGTGCAGGCGATCGCGGCGGCGAACCGCCACATCGGACTCCAGGCGCGGTGCAGTTTCTCCCGTGCCGTGGTGGAACTTCGGCTCGACTCGCGCGAGCGGAGCTTCAACTCCTTCGCCCGCGCGCTGGGCCTCGCGGAGCTCACCGGCGACAACGAGCTGATCGGCTCGGTGCTGTTCGAACAGGCGCGGGTGATGCGCATGCAGTACCACGAGCACTGCATGATCCGCACCCAGGAGAACCGCTGCAGCCTCGACGGGGAGCCCTGCGTGCGCAAGCTCCGCCGCGCGGAAGCGTTGTGCGCTCAGGTGCGCGACCGGTGGAAGACCCTCGGCGACCCGGTGCGGATGGCGATGGTCAACGTGCTGCTGACACACGTGCGCATCGATCTGGGTGAACTTGACCGCGCGCACCGCAGCTGGCAGCGCGCTGACCAGTTGCTTGCCGGAAGGAACCGCCCGGTGGCACGGGCGGAGGCGCTGATGGCACGTGCGCGGCTCAGCGGCGCGCGGGCGCGCTACCCCGAGCAGATCGCCCAGCTCTCCCAGGCCGCGGAACTGGCGATGAGCTGTCTGGCACGGGAAGTGGCGGTGCACGCGCACCAGCAGCTGAGCGAGGCGCACGAACGGACCGGGGATCTCGAACGGGCGCTGCGCCACGCGCGGATGCAGTTGGAGCAGTACCGCCTGTGGGAGCTGCAGGAGGGCCGCGATCTGCTGCGGATGCGCGAGCACGACCTGTCGTCACGGCTCGTGGAACAGTTGGCGCACAGGCGTTTCGAGCCCAAGCGGGAGAACGCGGTGGTGCGCGTGCCGAAGGCGGGCGAACTGCACGAGACCGGCACCGCGGAACACACGAACGCCCGGATCGCGCGCGCATTGCGAGCAGGACTCACCAAACGCGGCATCGAGGTGCTGCGGCTCGTGGCCGCCGGGGCGAGCACCGCGATGATCGCGGAGTCGCTCGGCCTGTCCCCCAAGACCGTGCAGAACCACCTCCAGCGCATCTACACGACCCTTGACGTCAACGGCCGCGCTGGAGCCATCGTCTGGTGGATGAACCTGACCGCCGGCCAGTAATGCATAGTCAAGCTATTGACAATTAGCCCGAGCGGACAGGGTGTCCATCGCCCGTTCGGCCGCTTGTCGCGGACGGGGAACTGCCGGTTCCCGGGTGTTCTACCCACACACACGCGGTTGAATTGGGTGATGTGATCGGTAACTGGTCTGTGTCATGCTCCGTTAACAACGTGTCCGGTTGCTGAGCGAGGGGCGGTCATGGGGAGGCAACGCCGCCGAGTGGTCGCGTCAGTGCTTTCGGAGCGCGATACGTGCCACGTCCCGCCACAGCAACGGGTCGACGCCCTCGGGGTTGATGTGTTCCAACAACGCGGCCAGCGCCGTACGCGCGTCGCCGGCGCCGTCCGGATCGACCTCGTCCGCCGCCCGCACGAGCAGCAGGTGGCACCGCAGCTGCTGTTCGGCGTCGAGCTGTCCGGTGGCGAGCGCGACCTCCGCCAGTTCCCGGGCCCGGTCGACCTCTCCTTCGCGCAACGCCAGCTCCGCGCGCAACGCATGGGCGTGCGCGAGCAGCCCGTCCGGCCGGCGCATCGCGGCGACCGTCGTCTCCACCTCGTCCAGCAACGCGACCACCTCGTCGAGGTTCGCGCCCGGCGTGCGCAACGCGATGGACGCCCCGGCCAGACGGACCCGGCAGCGGTACTCGGGATCGCCGTCGAAGTCGTCCAGCAGCGCGACGGCCTCGCGGATGCAGTGCGCGGCCTCCATCCGGTCCCCCAGGCGATCCGCGACCTTGGCGCGCACCCACCAGGTGGAGATCGCGAGCCGGTCGCGGCCGAGTTCGGGCAGCCGCACGGAAAGCTGGTCCACGATCTGTTCGGCATCGGCCAGGCGTCCGGCCACGGTGAGCTCCGCACACAGCGCGATCAGAGCGCGCGTGTGCACGCGACGCACCCGTTCGCCGTCACCGCTCGCCAGCTCGACGGCCTCGGTCGCGGCCCGCACGGATTCGGCCGTCCGGGCGAGGCGCCGCAACGAGGATGCGCGCAGGATCTCCACCAGCGCGTCCACCGCCGGACCGGGAGACCACGACTTGCGCAGCTTCGCCGCCGCCAGCAGCAGACCCTCGTGGTCACGCTGCCGCGCGAGCATCACCAGGCGCGTCCAGCGCACGCACCAGCCGAACATCTCCTCGTCCGTCCGCTTTCCCAGCGTTTCCAGCAGATCGACGGCCAGCACCAGGTCGCCGTCGTGGTAGGCCAGCAGCGCCTCGCACCACGCCAGCGCCTCGTCCTGCATGGCGGTGCGGTCCTCGTCGACCACCAGCTCGGACGGGTCGACGCCGAGCACCTCGGCGAGCCGGCGGACGACGGTGGGCGACGGAACGCGTTCACCGGACTCGAGCCGGGACACGTAGCTCATGGAGACACCGGGGCACGCGAGGTCCTTTTGCGACAAACCGCGTTGCAGCCGGACCGCCCGCAACCGCGCACCGAACCTCGTCAACGACTTCCTGCCCTCATCCACGGCCGCCACCTAACGAAGGAGCCCCTCAATGAAGTTGAACACTATCGCTCGAAGCATCGCGGCCGTGATCCTCAGTTTGGGAGCGCTGCTGGCGATGACCGGTGCGGCATCGGGTGACAATTCCGACGTCTTCACGCCGCCGTACTGCGCCCAGCCCTGACCGGTTCGCGTGAGCCGGGGTGGTCCTGCCTCCCTCGCAAGCAGGACAACCCCGGCCACCGACACACCATTTGACGCACCTGGCCACACCACCAGGTACGGGTGAGGCACCCTTGTGGGGTGACTCTGCAACTGCGCACGCCTCGTCACCAGGTGAGCCCGAAGTCCGTCCTGCTGTGGACGATGCAGGCCGCCCTCTTCTGGCTCGTGCTCTTCGTGCCCCAGCTGGTCGTGTTCCTGCTGGTGGACGAGCCGCCGACGTGGGAGCTCGTGCTCCTGATCGCCACGCTGGTCGTCGGGATCGTGCACACCGCGGTCGAACCGAGCTGGCGCTACCGCGTCCACCGCTGGGAGACCACGCCGGACGCCGTCTACACCCTCTCCGGCTGGCTGAGCCAGGAGTGGAGAGTCGCACCGGTGTCGCGGATCCAGACGATCGACACGAAACGCGGGCCGTTCCAGCAGATGCTCGGCCTGTCCACGGTCACGGTGACGACGGCGTCGGCCGCCGGTCCGGTGGAGATCGAGGGCCTGGAGCACGAGGTCGCGCAGAGGCTCGTGGTGGAACTGACCAACACCACCCAGGCCACCCCCGGTGATGCCACGTGAGCACTCCTTCGGAGGTGCCGGCCGGGCTTCCTGCCGCACCGGAGTTCGTCGAGCCGCTGCAGGAGTGGCACCGCCTGCACGTGCGGATGCTGGTCGTGCGGCCGCTCAACGAGGGCCTCGCGATGCTGGTACCGATCCTCATCCTGCTGTTCACCGGCAACGGCGAGAAGTGGCGGCTCATCGCCAGCGGCGCGACGGCGGCGGCGATCCTCGGGTTCAGCTATCTCATCTGGCGCACCACGAGGTACCGCATCACCGACGACCAGGTCGAGCTGCACACGGGACTGCTGACCCGCAAGCAGCTCGCGGTGCCGCGTGATCGCATCAGGACGGTCGACCTCACCTCCAAGCCGGGCCACCGGATCTTCGGGCTCTCGGCGGTGCGGATCGGCACGGGCCAGCAGGACGTTCCCGGCACGGACGGCCTGACGCTCGACGCGGTGACGAAGCAGGAGGCCGAACGGCTGCGGTTGTTGTTGCTGCAGAAGGGAGTCACGCCCAAGGCAGCTGCTGAGGGCGAGCACGCGGAGCCGGTTGCCGTGCCCGAGTCCGAGGTCATCTCGCAGCTCGACCTGAAGTGGCTGAAGTTCGCGCCGCTGTCGTTGTCCGGCCTCGTCGCGATCGGTGCCGTGTTCGGCGTGCTGTCCAACTACGCCGACGACCTGGGCCTGCACCCGGTGCAGGACCTGTGGGAGTGGCTGTTCGGGAACCCGAGTCTCGCGCTCTTCGCCGGGTTCCTGATCGTGCTGGCCGTGGTCGGGCTGGTGCTGTCGATCCCGCTCTACATCCTGCAGTTCTGGAACTACCGGCTGACCCGCGAGCCGGACGGAACCCTGCGCGTGCAACGGGGTCTGCTCACGACCCGCTCGGTCTCGGTGGAGGAGCAACGCCTGCGCGGCGTCGACATCCAGGAACCACTGCTGGTGCGCGCCGGCAAGGGCGCGAAGCTCGCCGCGGTGACCACGGGCCTGGGCTCGAAGGGCGAGAGCAACCTGCTGCTGCCGCCCGCGCCGTTGTCGGTGGCGCACCAGGTGTCACGGGACGTGCTGAAGGTCGGCAGCGACCCGACGACGCTCCGGCTCCGCAAGCATCCGTTCGCCGCGTTGCGCCGCAGCGTCTTCCGGCACGTGCTGCCGTGGGCCGTGATCGCGGCAGGCCTCGCGCTCTGGGCGCCGTCGTGGGCATGGCCCATCCCGGTGGCGATCATCCCGTTCGCCGCGCTGGTCGGCTGGGACAACTACCGGTCGCTCGGCAACGCCCTGGACGAGCGCTATCTGGTGACGCGCAACAATTCTCTCGTGCGCAGCACCGTCGCGTTGCAGCGCACCGGCATCATCGGCTGGCGCATCCAGCGGTCGTTCTTCCAGCGTCGCAGCGGTTTGATGACGATCGGCGCGACCACGGCGGCGGGTGCGGGCATCTACCACGTGACGGACGTCGGCGAGTCGCACGGGCTCGCGCTCGCCGACGAGGCCGTGCCGGACCTGCTGCGCCCGTTCCTGATCGACTCCACTGTGGACGGTCAAGCCGAGCGGAACGCCTGACGGTAGGCGGTCGGCGAGATGCCGACCGAGGCGGCCAGCTGCTGCCGCAGAGCCGCGCCGGTGCCGAAGCCGGCGTGGTTAGCGACCTGGTCGATCGGCAGGTCGGTGGACTCCAGCAGGTGCCGGGCGCGGTCGACGCGCTGCTGCGTCAGCCACTGCCCCGGCGACATGCCTGTCTCCGCGCGGAACCGGCGGGTGAACGTCCGCACGCTCATCCGCACCTGCGCGGCCATCGCGGCGAGGTCGAGCGGCTCTTGGAGCCGTTCCAACGCCCATTCGCGGGCCAACGCGGTCGAGGTGTCCGGGTAGTCCGGTACCGGCCGGTCGACGAACTGGGACTGCCCACCCTGCCGCCACGCCGGGACGACGCAGTAGCGGGCGACCCAGTTCGCCACCTCGCTGCCGTGGTCGGACCTGATGACGTGCAGGCACAGATCGATGCCCGCCGCGACCCCCGCGGACGTCAGCACGTCGCCGTCGTCGATGAACAGCACGTCCGGGTTGAGGCGCACCTTCGGGTAGAGCGCGCTGAACTGGTCGGTCGTCTTCCAGTGCGTGGTCGCGGGCCTGCCGTCGAGCAGCCCGGCGGCGGCGAGCACGAACGCGCCGGTGCAGATCGACATGATCCGCGGGGCGTTCGTCGTCGTGAGCGCCTCCAGGACCGCGGGTTCGAGCCGGCCCTCGCGCGCCGGTTGGTAGTGGGTGCCCGGCACGAGCACCGTGTCCGCGTCCTTGAGCACCTCCAGGCCGTGGTCGGGCGCGATGGTGAAGCCGCCGGTGGTCGGGATCGGGCGGCGGTCCGGCGAGCAGACGACGACCTCGTACCTGTCTTCCAGCCGCGCGAACATGTGCGTCGAGCTGCCGATGTCGAACGCGACGGACTTCTCGAGCGCGAGGACGGCGATCCGGTGCATGGCCTGATTCTTTCACATGTTGGCCATCGGGCCACTGGTCGCCGGGTCGCCCGTCGCCGAATCTTGTCGGCGTGAGACTGCATTGGGCCTGGGTTGTCGCAGGCGTGTCCTTCATCGCCCTGGTGGGCGCCGCGTCGTTCCGGGCCGCGCCGGGTGCGTTGATCGAGCCGTTGCGGGCGGAGTTCGGCTGGACGACCGGCACGATCTCGCTCGCCATCTCGATCAACCTGTTGCTGTTCGGGCTGACCGCGCCGTTCGCGGCCGCGCTGATGGACAGGTTCGGCGTGCGGATCGTGGTCACCAGCGCGTTGACGATGGTCGCGATCGGCAGCGGACTGACCGTGTTCATGACCGCGTCCTGGCAGCTGATCATGCTCTGGGGCGTCGTGGTCGGTGTCGGCACCGGTTCGATGGCGCTGGCGTTCGTGGCGACGATCACCGGACGCTGGTTCGTGCAGCACCGCGGCCTGGTCACGGGCGTGCTGACGGCGGGTGGCGCGGCCGGCCAGCTGGTGTTCCTGCCTACGGTGGCCTGGCTGTCCGAGTCCTACGGCTGGCGGTACGCGTCGCTGGTGATCTGCATCGCCGCGCTGGCCGTCGTGCCGCTGGCGGGGTTCTTCCTGCGCGAGTACCCGCGGGACGTCGGGCTGCTGCCGCTCGGCGCGACCGAGGACACTCCGCCGCCGCCGTCCGGTGGCGCGGCCAAGCGTGCTCTGGGTGCGTTGGCCACGGCGGCCAGGACGCGGCCGTTCTGGTTGCTGGCCGGTGGTTTCGCGATCTGCGGCGCGTCCACGAACGGTCTGGTGGGCACGCACTTCATCCCCGCCGCGCACGACCACGGCATGCCGACCACGACCGCCGCCGGGCTGCTGGCGCTGGTCGGCGTGTTCGACATCGTGGGCACCATCGCGTCCGGCTGGCTGACCGACCGCGTCGACTCACGGCTGCTGCTGGCGGGCTACTACGCGTTGCGCGGCCTCTCGCTGATGCTGCTGCCACAGCTGTTCGGCGAGTCGGCGCACCCGTCGATGCTGGTGTTCATCATCTTCTACGGCCTGGACTGGGTCGCGACGGTGCCGCCGACCGTGGCGTTGTGCCGTCAGTACTTCGGTATGTCCGGCCCTGTCGTGTTCGGCTGGGTGTTCGCGTCGCACCAGCTCGGCGCGGCCGTCGCGGCCTCGGCGGCCGGGCTCACCCGCGACCACCTGGGCAGTTACGACCTGGCCTGGTACGTTGCGGGTGCCCTGTGCATCGGCGCGGCCGTGCTGTCAGCGTCGCTTGCGCGAGGTCCCGAAGATGCCGCGCGTGATCTCGCGCGCCAGGGCGCTGCCCGCTGACCGCAGGAACGACTTCACGGCGCTGTTGCCCAGCACCTTCTCGACGAGCCCCGGGTCCTCCTTCTCCTGTCGCTGGACAGGGGCGTCCGGGGCTCGTTCTTCTTCCTGTGCCGGCGCGACCTTCGCCATCAGCTGCTCGTAGGCCGACTCGCGGTCCACGGTCTCCGAGTACTTGCCGTGCAGGTCCGACGCCTGGGCCGCCTGCTTGATCGCGTCGTTGCCGATGGTGTCCATCAACGAGCGCGGCGCCCGCAGGCGGGTCCACGCGACCGGCGTCGGCGCGCCCTTCTCGCTCAGCACGGTGATGATCGCCTCGCCGATGCCGAGCGACGTGAGGGCCTTCTCCAGGTCGTAGTGCGGCGTCGTCGGATACGTCTTCACGGTGCGTGCCAACGCCTTCTGGTCGTCGGGCGTGAACGCGCGCAGTGCGTGCTGAACGCGCGCGCCGAGCTGCGACAGCACGTCGTTCGGGACGTCGGTCGGCAGCTGCGTGCAGAAGAAGACGCCGATGCCCTTGGACCGGATGAGCTTCACGGTCTGCGTGATCTGGTCGAGGAACGCCTTGGAGGCGTTGGAGAACAGCAGATGCGCCTCGTCGAAGAAGAAGACGAGCTTGGGCTTCTCGACATCGCCCTCCTCGGGCAGCGTCTCGAACAGCTCGGCCAGCAGCCACATCAGGAACGTGGAGAACAGCGCGGGGTTGCCCTGCAGCTCGGCCAGTTCCAGCAGGCTCACGACGCCCTTGCCGTCGCGCTGCCGCATCAGGTCGGCCGGGTCGAGCTCCGGTTCGCCGAAGAACCTGTCGCCGCCCTGCGCCTCCAGGTTGACCAGCGCCCGCAGGATCACACCGGCCGTGGAGGTGGAGACACCGCCGATGCCCTTCAGGTCCTCCTTGCCCTCGTCGCCCGTGAGGTGCTGGATGACGCTGCGCAGGTCCTTGGTGTCGAGCAACGGCAGGCCGCGGCTGTCGGCCCAGTGGAAGATCAGCCCGAGCGTCGACTCCTGGGTGTCGTTCAGGCCCAGCACCTTCGACAGCAGGATCGGCCCGAAGCTCGTGATCGAGGCGCGCAGGGGAACGCCGACACCGCCCGTGCCGATCGACAGGAACTGCACGGGGTACGACTTCGCCTGCCAGTCGTCACCGGTGTCCGCGGCCCGGGCCCTGATCCTGTCGCCGTCCTCGCCCTGCCGCGCCAGACCGGACAGGTCGCCCTTCACGTCCGCCATCAGCACGGGGACGCCGTTGTCCGACAGCTGTTCGGCGAGCAACTGGATGGTCTTCGTCTTGCCGGTTCCCGTTGCGCCCGCGACAAGTCCGTGGCGGTTGACCATGGCCAGCGGGATGCGGACGTGGGCGGTCGGCTCGACGCTCCCGCCGACCAGCACGGCGCCGAGTTCGATGGCCGCGCTCTCCGACGCATATCCAGCAGCGATCTCAGCTTGAGCCGTCATGCACGAGGAGCGTAATCAGGTTGCCGCACGCCGCCACTCGAAGTTGAGGCTCCGCGCAGTAATGTTCCGGTCGTGATGGATCGTCTGGTGTGGATCGACTGCGAGATGACCGGACTCGACTTGGGCAAGGACGCTCTGATCGAGATCGCGGCACTGGTCACGGACGCCGAGCTCAACGTGCTCGGCGACGGCGTGGACATTGTGATCCACGCGGATGACGACGTGCTCGCCTCGATGCCGGAGGTCGTCATGCAGATGCACGCCAAGTCGGGCCTGACCGAGGAGGTGCGCGCGTCCGCGGTGTCCCTGGAAGAGGCCGAGGCCGCTGTGCTGGCCTACATCAAGGAGTGGGTCCCCGACCCGCGGACCGCTCCCCTGGCCGGCAACTCCATCGCCACGGACCGTGGCTTCATCGCCCGCGACATGCCGGCGCTGGACGCCCACCTGCACTACCGCATGGTCGACGTGTCGTCGATCAAGGAGCTGTGCCGGCGCTGGTACCCGCGCATCTACTACGCGCAGCCCGGCAAGGGCCTCGCGCACCGGGCGCTCGCGGACATCATCGAGTCCATCCGGGAGCTCGCGTACTACCGGCGGACGGCGTTCGTGCCGCAGCCCGGTCCGTCGACCGAGCAGGCCCAGGCCGTCGCCGCTGACCTGCTCAAGAACACCGACTGACCCCCGATTTCAATATCAGTAGCTCTCGTTGCTATGCTTCCTTCGCCGGTCAACGACCAGCAATGGTGGGTGTAGCTCAGTCGGTAGAGCACTGGGTTGTGATCCCAGGTGTCGCGGGTTCAAGTCCCGTCACTCACCCTTTGTCGAAAGGCCTCCGCACCAGCGGGGGCCTTTCTTCACGTTCCGGGAGTTTTCATGACCACGCTCGTCGCCAAGGACCTCGCCGCCGGCCACGGTGACCGCGTCCTCTTCTCCGGACTCGACCTCGTGGTCGCTCCGGGCGACGTCATCGGCCTCGTCGGCGTCAACGGCGCGGGCAAGTCGACGTTGCTGAAGACCCTGGCCGGGCTGATCCCCGCCGAGTCCGGCCGCGTGACGCTGAGCCCGCCCGCCGCCAACGTCGGGCACCTGTCGCAGGAACCCGAACGCCGCGAGGGCGAGACCGTCCGCGACTTCCTGGCCCGGCGCACAGGTGTCGCGGACGCCCAGGCCGCGCTGGACGTGGCCACCGAGGCGCTGACCGCCGGCAACGACGAGGGCTACTCGGACGCGCTCGACCAGTGGCTCGCGCTGGGTGGCGCCGACCTGGAGGAACGGTCGCTCGAAGTCATCGCCGACGTGGGTCTCTCCGTCGGCCTCGACGCGCTGATGACCTCGCTGTCCGGCGGCCAGGCGGCGCGAGCGGGCATGGCGTCGTTGCTGCTCAGCCGCTACGACATCTTCCTGCTCGACGAGCCGACCAACGACCTGGACCTCGACGGCCTGGAGCGGCTGGAGAAGTTCGTCATGGGCCTGCGCGCCGGCACGGTGGTGGTGTCGCACGACCGCGAGTTCCTGGCCCGCACGGTCACGAGCGTGCTGGAGCTCGACCTGCACCAGAACTCCGTGCGCCTGTACGGCGGCGGCTACGAGTCGTACCTCGAGGAGCGCGCACGGTCCCGTCAGCACGCCCGCGACGACTACGACGAGTTCGCGGACACCAAGGCCTCGCTGGAGGCCCGTGCGCGCATGCAGCGGTCGTGGATGGAGAAGGGCGTGAAGAACGCCCGGCGCAAGGCGGGCGACAACGACAAGAACGCCCGCAAGTTCCGTGCCGACGCCACCGAGAAGCAGGCCTCGAAGGCCCGGCAGACCGACCGCATGATCGAACGGCTGGACGTAGTCGAGGAGCCCCGCAAGGAGTGGGAGCTGCGGATGGAGATCGCCGCGGCCCCGCGTTCCGGTGCCGTGGTGGCATCGCTGCGGGCGGCCGTGGTCGAGCGCGGCGGCTTCCGGCTGGGCCCGGTGGACCTGCAGATCGACTGGGCGGACCGGGTCGCGATCACCGGGGCGAACGGCGCGGGCAAGTCGACGCTGCTGGCCGCACTGCTGGGCCGTGCCGAACTGACGTCCGGCTACGCGACGCTGGGCTCCGGCGTCGTGGTGGGCGAGGTGGACCAGGCACGCGGGCTGTTCCTGGGCGATCTGCCGCTGGTCGACGCGTTCGAGGAGGCCGTGCCGGAGATGAACCCGGCCGACGTGCGGACGTTGCTGGCGAAGTTCGGCCTGAAGGCGGCGCACGTGATCCGTCCGGCGGCGTCGCTGTCACCGGGTGAACGGACGCGGGCCGCGCTGGCGTTGCTGCAGGGCCGCGGGGTGAACCTGCTGGTGCTGGACGAGCCGACGAACCACCTCGACCTGGCCGCGATCGAGCAGCTGGAGTCGGCGCTGGAGAACTACCCCGGCACGTTGCTGCTGGTGACGCACGACCGGCGGATGCTGGAGGCGGTGCAGGTGAACCGTCACCTGACCGTGTCGGGCGGTCAGGTGACGGTCTCCTAGAGGTCTAGCGGTTGCCCTGGACCCACGTGGCCCACGGGACCTGCCAGTCGCCGAAGCCGTCCCACGACTCCAGCGGCGGGCCACCGGAGTTGGTGACGATGACGACGTCGCCCTGCTTGCTGTTGTCGAACACCCACTTGGCGTTCTCCGGCGACAGGTTCAGGCAGCCGTGGCTCACGTTGCGCTTGCCCTGGTCGCCGATGGACCACGGCGCGCCGTGGAAGAAGATGCCGCTGTTGGACATGCGGTACGCCCAGTCGACCGGGGTCTTGTAGCCGCCGTTCTCCAGCGCGAGGCCGTACGTGGTCGAGTCCATGATCATGTGGCTGTGCTTCTCCATCAGCACGTAAGTGCCGGTGGGGGTGGCGTCGGCCGGCTTGCCCATGGAGGTCGGCATGGTGCGCACGACCTGACCGTTGATCTTGGTGATCACCTGGTGCGTCTGACCGTCGGCCTCGTGGATGACCTCGTCGCCGACCGTCGTGGTGATCGTGCGGTCTTCCTGGCCGTAGATGCCGTCACCGATGTGCTTGCCGTAGACCTTGATGTTCATCGTGATCTTGGTGCCCGACTTCCAGAACTTCTCCGGACGCCAGTGCACCTCCTTCTTGTTGAACCAGTAGAAGGCGCCCTCGACCTTGGGCTCGGTGGTGATCTCGAGCATCTTCTCGGCCGCGACCTTGTCGGACACCGGCTCGTCGAAGAAGAAGGCGAGCGGCTGCCCGACGCCGATCGTGGTGCCGTCCTGCGGGTTCGTCGACACGTACGTGAGCGTGCGCGGCTTCACCGTGGTGAAGGACGACTCCTTGGTCTCCGCCTTGCCGTCCTCGCCGGTGGCCGTGGCGACCAGCTTGTACGTCTTGGAGTACCCGAGCGGCTCGGTGTTGGTCCACTGCGTCGACTCGGCGTTCATCTTGCCCTCGACGACCTTGCCGTCGGCGTTGGTCAGCTTGACGTCGGTCAGCTTCCCGTCCGCCGCGGTCGCGATGACGGGCAGACCGGGCGCCACGTCGGCCGCGCCGTTGTTCAACGCCAGCGTCAGCGTGACGGGCTTCGGCGGAGGCGGAGGAGCGCTCGACTCCGCGCCGGCACCGGTCACCGCGTCGCCGCCGCCCCCCGAACAGCCTGCGATCAGTATCACAGCGACTCCCGCCGCGACCACCCCAAGACCGCGCCTGCTCCACATCCCCATGGACGTACTTCCGATCTGCTTGTGTCCGCTCCCGAGATCGCCTGCACGAAGGTGTTTTGGCGTCCCCCGATCAGGGGACGACAGGGGGTGGCCCGAAGTTGCGCAAGTGGCCGGATCGTTACTTGGCCGATGCGCCTCCCGACCGGTGCTGACCAGCCGATTGGGAGCGCGCTGAGGCGCTGTGCTAACGTTCTTCACGTCGGAAACGAGCAAGCCTCCGGCACACAAACAAGCGCCGCTAGCTCAGTTGGTTAGAGCAGCTGACTCTTAATCAGCGGGTCCGGGGTTCGAGTCCCTGGCGGCGTACTCCAGAGAAGCAGGTCGAGATTCGTCTCGGCCTGCTTCTCTGCTTTTCCGTGTCGTCATTCTCCGTTTTCGGGGTCAGCAGTCCGAAGCCACCGGTTCGTTCGAGCCGGTGTTGACGAAACCGTCGCTGATCCACTTGCCGTCTTCGAGCCGGTTCCACAGGTCGGTGCGGCCCCAGACACCGTCGACGGCCTCACCGCGGCTGGTGCACGCGATGGACACGACCGCGCCGTCCGCGACCGTGCCCACGACCGAGTAGCTCAGGCCCGGGCCGGACCGCAGGTTCACCGTGCTGTTCGGACCCGCGTCGACCGTGCCGGTGGGCAGGGTCGTGCCGCCACCGCCGTAGTTCGTGATCCGGCCGCCGACGGACACGCGCGTGCTGCCGCGTTGCGCGTAGCCGCCGTACGCCTGCGAGCCTTCGTAGAACGTCCAGCCGCCGATCGTCATCCCGTTGACGCTCACGTGTGTGTTGCCGCGCAGCAACGAGAAGTGCACGTGCGCGCCACTGCTCGAACCGCCGCACGGCAGTTCGTTGCCGATGTTGCCGAGGTACGTGCCGGTGCGCACGGCGCTGCCGTCGGCGAGCGTCGTCAGGTTGTACATGTGGTAGTAGGTGGTGCTGTAACCGTTGTCGTGCACGACTTTCACCAACGCGCTGCGGCCTGCGATGCAGCTCTTGTAGACGCGGCCGGTGCCTGCGGACAGGACTCGGCCGTCGCCGCCGTTGAAGTCGATGGAACTGAACGGCCGGCTGTTGCCGCTGTTGCCGTGCGGACCGCCGCCCATCCACCAGGCCACGTTCACCGGCCACGGCAGGCCGAGGCCGGTGGGTGCGAGCGCCTGTACGCGGTTGTTCTGGTTGGCCGCGAACGTGCGCTTCTCGCCGTCGCTGAGCACGCCGGACGGCGCCTGGGCGGCGAGAGCGGCGAAGCCGGCGGTGCCGTCGAGCTCGACGCGCCACGCAGATCGTTCCTTGCGGGCCAGGAACAACGCCATGTGCGGTGCCCCGTGCTCCTGGCCGTGGGCCATCGGGATGGTGGTACTGCCGAACACCCACGCACCGGACGTGCGGGTCGGCTCGAACAGCGGTTCACGCAAGGTCTGCGTGTCCCACTGCCGCTTCAGCGCGTCGCCGTGCTGCTGGAGCATGGTGGCGCGGACGGTCGTGGCGAGGTCGGTCTCGGCGGCCGTCGCGGACGGCGCGGCCAGCACCGCCACACCGGTCGCGAGTGCGGAGAAAAGCGCGGCGAACCGGCGCGCGGACAACGGACGGGACATGTGCCCTCCAGGGGGAAATCGGCACAGTGCAGGGATTCGGCGGCTCTTGCAGGGGCCGCCGGGCCGATGACATACCGGTGGTCCGACGCGGTCAAGGTCACCTCCGGCGGACGTCCACAACTGTGGAACGCGCCTTCAATACTGTGAAGGGATACCCACCTTCGTCGGTCATTTCGGGCTTGGGCGGCCTTCTAAACTGTTTCTTCCACAGTGGAGGGGGTGGCCGGTGGCCGTTCCGCCCGACGTCGGCCATGAGGTCGAGGTGCTGTTGCACGCCGGTCCGTTCCACGCCGCGTTGCGCGCCGCCATCGAGCGCAGCGGCCTCACGCTGGAACGCCTGCGCGACCGCCTGGATCGCCGGGGCATCCACGTCAGCCTGTCCACGCTGAGCTACTGGCGGCTGGGCCGCAGCCGTCCCGAACGCGCCGACTCGCTGCGCGCGGTCCAGGCCATCGAGACCATCCTCGGCCTGCCGCGGCACTCGCTGGAAGCCCTGCTCGGGCCGCCGCGCCCGCGTGGCAGGTGGGTGACGGAGCAGCGCCAGCCCCGGCGTTATGGACGGATGCTGGAACCCGCGCAGTCGCTGGCGGAGATCGTGGAGGCGCTGGTCGGTCCGTCCGACAGCGACCTGCGCCTGTGGTCGCAGGACGACGCGGCCACAGTGGACCGGCACGGCGCGCTCCGCTCGGTCCACACCAGACAGGTGCTGCGCGCGGTCGCCGGTCACCCCGACCGCTACCTGGCCGTGTACTGCGCCGACGACGGCACGCCACCGGAGGCGCTGGGCGCGGAGGCCGTGCGCAACTGCCGGCTGGGACGCGTGCGCAGGCACCCCGGAGCTCCGGTGATCGCCGCGGAACTGCTGTTCGACCACACCTTGCGCGCGGGCCAGACCCACCTGCTGGAGTACCGCTTCACCATCGCGGAGACAGACGCGGTGGCCAACGACTACCGGCGAGCGTTCCGCTATCCCGTGGGCGCGTACGTGATGAGCGTGCAGTTCACCGAGCCCCGCCTCCCGGTCGGCTGCTACACCCTCGCGCAGGTCGGCGTGGACGCGGCGCTGGTGCGGGGAGACGAACTCGCGCTCTCGCCGGGCCGGGTGCTGCACATGGCGGCGAAGGACGTCCAGCCGGGCGTGCTCGGCATCGGCTGGGACTGGTCCTAGGGTGAGTCCTGCCGGATCGCCTCAAGCCCGGCCAGGACTGAGGGAGACACAGTGCCCGACCTGCACGCGCTCTACCGCGATCTGCACGAGCACCCCGAACTGTCGCTGCAGGAGTTCCGCACGGCCGGCGTGCTCGCGGATGCGTTGCGGCCGTTGGGCTACGACGTCACCACCGAGGTCGGCGGCACGGGTGTGGTGGGCGTGCTGCGCAACGGCGACGGCCCGGTCGTGATGCTCCGGGCGGACATCGACGCGCTGCCCGTGCAGGAGACGACGGGATTGCCTTACGCCTCAACGGCCCGTGCGACCAATTCGGACGGTGAGGACGTGCCGGTGGCGCATGCGTGCGGGCACGACATGCACGCCACGTGCCTGATCGGGGCGGCCGAACGCTTGTCGCAGACGCGCGAGGAGTGGTCGGGGACGCTGCTCGTGGTGTTCCAGCCGGCGGAAGAGCTGGGCCGTGGCGCGCGGAACATGGTCGAGGACGGCCTGTTCGACCGGTTCGGCAAGCCGGAGGTCGTGCTGGCGCAACACGTCAGCCCGTTGCCCGCCGGGATGATCGCGTACGGCAGCGGTCCGCTGATGGCGGCCTCCGACTCGGTCCGCGTCACGTTGTTCGGGCGCGGCGGCCACGGTTCGGCGCCGGAGACCGCGATCGATCCGGTGCTGATGGCCGCGCATACCGTCGTGCGCCTGCAGGGCATCGTCGCGCGCGAGGTCGCGCCGTCCGAACGTGCCGTCGTCACGGTCGGGCGGCTGCAGGCGGGCACGAAGGAGAACGTCATCCCGGAGACAGCCGAGATCGGCGTCAACATCCGGACGTTCAACGAGCACATCCGCGGCATCGTCCGGACCGCCGTCGAACGGATCGTGCGCGCCGAGGCCGCCGCGTCCGGGGCACCGCGCGAACCCGAGTTCGACTGGTACGACGGCACTCCGGTGCTCGTGTCCGACCCGGACGCGACCACGAGGACGATGGCCGCGTTCGCCGAGCACTTCGGCAAAAGCAACCTGATCCCCGGCGCGGTCGTCAACGCCAGCGAGGACGTCGGCGTGTTCGGCACGGCCGCAGGCGTGCCGACCGTGTTCTGGTTCCTCGGCGGCACCGATTTCAGCACCCGCGAACCCGGTCAGCCCGTCGCGATGAACCACTCCCCCGAGTACGCGCCGGACGTCGAGCCGACGCTGACCACCGGGGTCGACGCGCTGGTCGTGGCCGCGCGGACGTGGCTCGGCTAACGGGCGGCGATTCCGTCGTACATGACGCGCCGCAGCGCTTCGCTCTGCGCGGCCTGGGCTTCCGGCGTGCGCAGTGAGGAGATCGCGGTGCCGAGGATCATGCCGTTGATGGCCCTGGCGGTGTTGCCGACGTCGAGGTCGGAGCGCAGGTAGCCCAGCTCGACGCCGTGTGAGAGATAGGCGGACGTCAGCGCGGCGGCCAGGTCGAACAGGTCGAGGATCCGTTCGGCCATGGCCCGGTCGATGCCGGGGGCCTCGAACAGCAGCAGCCGCGGCACGCGCGGGTCCTCGCCGAAGATCCGGCCGAGCGCCTCGCCGATGCGTGCGGACTGCTCGCGGTACTCGGCGAGCGTCGACACCGCGTCCGGGGCGTTCTCCGCCGTGAGGGCCCCGGTGATGCGGCCGACCAGGTCGTCGACGACGTGGTCGACGATGTCCCGCTTGTTCTGGAAGTAGCGGTAGAACGTGCCGTGCCCGATGCCGAGCCGCGTGGCCACGTCGGCGATCCCGGTGGCGTGGTAGCCGCGTTCGGCGAAGCAGTCGAAGGCCGCGTCGATGATCTCCCGGCGCAGCTCCTGCTTCTTGCGCTCCGCACGGCTGACGGGTTCGGCACTGGACGTCATGGCTCAAGTCTATGACCAGCGGAGTCTTGCGATCACCCGCGAAACTGACATACGGTTCCGAAACTGACATTCGGTTCCGCTCAGCGCAGGAGGTCGGGAATGGCTCCGCAGTACGACGCGGTCGTGGTCGGTGCCGGATTCGGCGGCATGGGCGCGGCGATCGAACTCAAGCGGCTCGGGCTGCACGACCTGCTGATCCTGGAACGGGAGGACGACCTCGGCGGCACCTGGCACGTGAACCGCTATCCGGGGCTCGCCGTCGACATCCCGTCCTCGACGTACTCGTACTCGTTCGAGCCGAATCCGCACTGGTCACGGCTGTTCGCGCCGGGTGCCGAGCTCAAGCGGTACGCCGAGCACGTGGCGGTGAAGTACGGGCTGCGGCCGTTGATGCGCTTCGGCGTGACGGTGAACGGCGCTCGCTGGCGGGATGATCACTGGGAGGTCGTCGCCGGCGAGGAGACCTTCACCGCGCGGTACCTCGTGACCGCCACCGGGTTCCTGTCGATGCCGAAGACGCCGGACATCGCGGGCATCGAGTCGTTCCAGGGCGAGGTGGTCCACACCGCCGCCTGGGAGCCCTGTCACCTGGCCGGCAAGAGGGTGGCGGTCATCGGCACGGGCGCCACCGCCGTGCAGCTGATTCCCGAACTGGCCCGGCAGGCCTCCGCGCTGACCGTCTACCAGCGCACGCCGATCTGGGTCAGCCCGAAGCCGGACTACCCGATCCCCCCTGCCGTCAGGACGTTGTTCGCACGGCTGCCGTTCGCGCAGCGGGCCGTGCGATGGCTGGGCAGTGCGGTCCTCGAACTGATGATGATCTCGGGAGTGGTGCGGTACAAGCAGTTGCGGGTGGTGAACCGGCTGGCCGAGCGGTGGTGCCGCCTGCACCTGCGCCGGCAGGTCCGCGATCCGGAACTGCGGCGCAGGCTCACACCGGACTACTCGTTCGGCTGCAAGCGGCCCACCTTCTCCAACGACTACTTCCGCACGTTCACCCGGCCGCACGTGCGACTCGAGACGTCGGCGATCGAGCGGGTCGACGCGTCCGGAATCGTCACGGCGGAGGGCAGGGCCGAGGTCGACGTTCTCGTGCTGGCAACGGGGTTCGACCTGTGGGACACCAACTTCCCGGCGTTCGAGGTGATCGGCCGTGAGGGCAGGGACCTGGGCGCGTGGTGGCGGGAGAACCGGTTCCAGGCCTACGAGGGCGTGACGGTGCCGGGGTTCCCGAACTACCTGTCGCTCAACAGTCCGTACTCCTACAGCGGGTTGTCGTACTTCACGACGATCGAGTGCCAGATGACCCACATGCGGCGGCTGTTCACGGCGATGCGCTCACGTGGTTCGTCGGTCTTCGAGGTCACGCGGCGGGCCAACGACGAGTTCCTCGACCGGATGCGCGCCAAGGTCGTGCAGAACACGGTGTTCTCGCTCGGTCAATGCGCCACCGCGCGCAGCTACTACTTCAACCAGCACGGTGAAGCCACGTTGCTGCGGCCGACCTCGACGATGAGCGCACACCGTGCCGCGAACAGCTTTCCGTTGTCGGACTACGACTTCTCGCCGATCCGCGTCACTCGGACAGGCAGAGCAGGTGACCCTGCGGGTCGGCCAGGACGGTCCACTGCCCCTCGCCCGGCTGGAAATCCGGTTTCGTAGCACCGAGTTCCAGCAACTGCTTGACGGCGAGCGCGACGTCCTCGACGTGGAAGTCGAGGTGTGCCTGCTTGTCCGAACCGGGCCACGCGGGCGGCCGGTAGTCCGGCACGCGGACGAGCGCGAGCTGGACGCCATCCTCGCCGAGGTAGGCGGAATCGTCGTCGCCGGAGGTGACCTTCCACCCCGTGACCGCGCGGTAGAACTCGGCCAGCGGGCCGGGATCGGCGCAGTCGAGGACGATCGTGGTGAGCTGCGCGAGTGCGGGCATGTTCCGCTCCTTCTGGGTTGGTGCGCACCAGCCTGCGCCGCGACCGCCTCCCGGGTCTTGAACATCCTTGCGCCGAAAATTGTCAGACCCCGCCTCTAACCTGAGTGAGTGCTGTCCTTCAACGCTCTCGCGGCCCGTCCGGAGTTCACCGTGTCCTCGGTGGACTGCCGCGACGACCACCGCGGCTGGTCGGCCGAGCAGCCGCGCGCGGACATGCGGCTCGTCCTCGTGCGCGGTGGCAGGTTCCGCCGCCGCGTCCGTGGTGTGAGCACCGATTTGGACCGCACGATCGGTTATCTCGGGTTACCCGGCGAGGAAGAGCAGTTCTCCCACCCCGCCGGCGGCGACGCGTGCACGTCGATCAGCGTGCGATCCGACCTGTGGCGTTCCTTGGCAGGCGACACACCGAGGTTCGCCGGGTCGTCGCTGTACGTGGACGGCCGGCTCGACCTGGCCCACCGGCGGCTTCTCGCGGCCGCGCGTGACGACGGGACCGAGGAGCTGGTGGGCCTGGTGGCACAGGCCGTCCAGCAGGTCGTCACCACTGCGGCTCCGGACGGTGGCGGCGACGAGGCGTTGGTGGCCAAGGCTCGTGGCGTGATCGGCGACGACCACCCGGCCGCCTCGGGACTGATCCCGCTCGCCGGTCTCCTGGGCGTCTCGCCGTACCGGTTGAGTCGTGCCTTCACCCGCACGCTGGGGGTGTCGCTGACCCGCTACCGCAACGGCGTTCGCGTCTCCCGTGCGCTGGACCGTCTGGAGGAGGGCGAACCCAGCCTCGCCGCGCTCGCCGCCGACCTCGGGTTCGCCGACCAGGCACACCTGTGCCGCACGGTGCGCGACCACCTCGGCCACACGCCGACCGCGCTGCGCAGGCTCCTCGGGCCAGATCGAGTCGTTCGTGATCGACGACACGGCGGTGACCCTGAGCCGAAACTCTTAGTCTGAGCGCCTCGACGGCGAGAGGTGCCAAATGAAGAAGCAGGCGTACGCCATCGCCGCGATCACGGACTCGATCGCGGCGGCCGTGCGCGGCGCCAAGCCCGTGCGCCCCGTGACGAAGACCGCACTGATGCCCGCCCTGGCCGTGGCCAGCCCACCCCGCGACCCCGGCATGGCGGTAGGTCTCGCCGGCTCGTGGCTAGGCGACGTGGCGCTGCTCGGCGACTCGGACCGGGCGTTCCGCACGGGACTCTTCAGCTTCCTCGTCGCCCACGTCGGCTACACCGCGGCCCTCGCCCGCCGCTCCTCACCGGGCTCCCGCAAGGCGGTAATGCCCATCGTCGTGGCATCGGCCGCCGGAGCCGCCGTGTTCGCCCGCGCGGCAGGCCCGCTGGGCAAGCCGGTAGGCCTCTACGCCCTGACGCTCGGCACGATGGTCGCCGCCGCGTCGACGGCCCGCGGCGCCGGCGCGCGACGAGTTCTCGTTGGTGCGGCCCTGTTCGCGGTGTCGGACGCACTGCTCGGAGCGAGCCGCTTCGTACTCGGCGAACGCGCCGCACGAGTCGCCTCGGCAGGGGTCATGCCGACCTACGCGGCAGCCCAGTGGCTCCTCCACACGGGGTTCGAGAAGGCGAACGGGTGACCCGCGTGAAAACGCGTTGGAACCCCTGTGCTAACGTTCTTGACGTCGGAACGAGCAAGCCTCCGGCACACAAACAAGCGCCGCTAGCTCAGTTGGTTAGAGCAGCTGACTCTTAATCAGCGGGTCCGGGGTTCGAGTCCCTGGCGGCGTACTCCAGAGAAGCAGGTCGAGATTCGTCTCGACCTGCTTCTCTGCTTTTCCGTGCTAATCGTCATTCTCCGTTTCATCGCTGTGGATCATGGTTTGCGAGCCCGGGACGCGGATGATCTTCAATTGCCGAACGGTCCGGCATCACCCGGTATGAGGTGACCTTGCGCGGTACCAAACGGAACGTGCCGGTACTGACGACAGGACGAAGAGGCATCAGGCATCCGCATCCCGACCTCAGCATCCGACTCGGAATGTTGTCGGCGGCATCGGTCGATCTGCTGAGAACCACTTCCGGTGCGCAGCACGAAGAATCCTGCGCGGCGGCAGTCGCACAGGCGTGCGGCGGACTGCCTCTCGCAGCTCCACATCGCGGGCAGGTTGATCGCGAACCAGCCCCAGTGGGCGTGCGGCCCGTTGTTGAAACGCCTGCTGGCCCCCTCCACCGGCTCGACGCGCTGAGGATGGAGGGGCAGGTGGTGCGTGAATCGTTGCGCCGCCACCACGCCGTAATCGCGAACCGCTCGGACGACCTGGGCCGCCGCGCGGCGCGATTGTTCAACGCCATGAGCCACTTCGACGGCGACTCGATCGACGCCCGCTGGGCCGGGGCGGTACCGGTCGGGTCAGTACCGGATGCACGACCTGCTCAGGTTGTACGGAGCCGAGATCGACGCCGCGGAGGATCGGACACAAAGTAACTTCAGCGCGTCGCACGCTGGTAGACCAAGGCGGCGAGGCCTGCAAGCAGCCCGCCGAGGAACCAGTAAGGCTCGTAGCCGAAGTAGCTGAACTGTTCGGGCAACGACAGCGTGTGCCGAGTGCCCCGTGCCAGCACGATTCCCGCCGAGATGACGGTGGGCACCGAGTGGATCAGGCACAGCGCGGACATCGACCACGCGGCCGCGAGCAGCAGCCTGCGCGGGAAGCGGCCGCCCCACGGCCGTACGAGCGCGAGGCCGAGCAGTCCACCGCCCACACAGAGCGGCACCGCGACGATGTCGATGATCAGCAGAGCGGTGTTGTCCGGCACGGAGAACCCGTCGGGCAGACCGAACCCGCCGCCGAACGCCCAGTAGACATGGATGAGCGCGAAGGCGAAAGCCCACGCGGCCGCGGCGTAGCCGAACCAGGGGGCCCCGGCCCGGATGGCTGGTTCAGCCGGACTTCCCGACATCGCGATCCTCCTTCAGTAATCGTCCCGATCGTTGTGACGAGGCCGCGGGCCCGTTGTCTGACCAGGTGGAGATGACTGTCTTGCCTATCTGTCAAGGGAATGCGCGAGCGCTGCCCGCGCTCAGCAGGCCACCTCGACGGCGGCCATGAGGTGATCGTTGCGGATACGGATAAGCCGAGGCATGTACCGGTCGAGCGCTATGCGTTCGGCAATAGCGCCGAGCGGTCCAAGCGGTGCGGCGAAGTCGACGATGTCTCGCATGACGGTTCCGCCGTTCCCGTCTGGCTCGAAGTGGTGGACGTGGCGCCAGCGCTTGAACGGGCCTCGACCTGCTCGTCGACGAAGTGGCCAGGCGGATCATAGACGCTGATGACGGACGTCATCCGCCAGCGAAAGCCGAAGTGCCTGGCTTGCCAGGTGACGGTGTCGCCAAGCTTCATCCGGCCAGAGCAGACCCCACCGATCACCCGTTCGCCGGAGCCTGCCATCGAGACGGTGTGCGTCTCGATGGCAAGCGAGAGATCAAAGACGCGCCGCGGTGGTGCCGCGATGGCGGCGATGATTTCAAAGCGCGTCATACTTTCGACTCTACGGTCAAACAGAGTCCAGCAGCGTCGTCACATCTGCCAAAGCCGAGTTCGGCACGAAGTGTCTGCGGAGATCGGTCGCATGTGGACAGACCAGTGCTCAGCCATCCGCCTGCCGAGCACGGTAGAGATCATCCGCCTCCCCGACGACGATCGTGTCGAGCTTGTCTTGGCCGTGTTCGGCTGGGGCGATCTCCGCTCGCGTGCCACTAGCGATCAGAGAGATCGACTGCAGCATGCACGGCCCACCTCCGCCCAGTCGACCAGCAACACTGGACCGACCGCGACCTGCAACAGTTGGACCGAACAGCGAGCGTTCCCGGGCCTCGTCGAAGTCGACCCAGTACTGCCCAAGGCCCTCGCCATCTCAGCCGCACGACGGAAGGGTGGTGTCCGGCAGAGCCGGACACCACCTTGCGGTCAGGCCGTCTGGGAACCGAGAGGGCCTGGGTAGCGCTTGGCGAGCGATTTCAGTTGCTCGGCAAGTGATCCACCGGTTGTGCTGGCTCCTGTCTGTTGCCCGTCGGCCGGTACGTCGGGCCGTGGTGCGCCCGCGCAGGTAGAGGTCTTGGGCGGAAGGGTGCCGTGGATGAGGTAGTCGTCGATCTGCCGGGTGACGCAGTCGTTGCGGGCGTAGAGGCCGTGGCTGCCGTCATCGAGGACGGTGATCAGGTGGTTGCGGAGTTTGCGGGCCATCGCCCGTCCGCCCTCGTACTTCGTCGCTGGGTCGAACTCGGCCTGCACCACGAGGCCGGTCGGATAGCCGCTGCGCCTGAGGTTCACGGGTCGCTCGGGAGGAGTGAAGCTCCGGAAGGTGCACGCGGTGGGGGCGGCGGACATCGCTCCTTCGCCGAAGGGGTACTGCTCGCGGAAGGTCCGCATCTGCCGGAGGTACTCGTTGAGGTCGGCAGGCCAGTCCCGTTCACAGATCACCGCATCGAACACACCGTTTTCGGTGCGCGGCGCGTTGTCCGACATCAGGATCTTCATGGCGTTCGCGGTGTCCTGGGTGAGCGCGCCGCTCGTCAGCGCGTGTTGGAACTGGATGACGAGCCGGGCGAGGACGTCCCAGCGCGGCCTGTTCGGGGCTTCGTTGCCGACGATCGAGTCCAGCAGGTCACCGTCGACGTGAGTGATGTCCGGCGGGCCACCGACCCAGGGCACCGGAGTGCGCTCGAGCTGCTCACGCAGCTTCTCCACCGCCGCTCGCACCTCTTGCGCGGTCGTACCGAGTTGATAGGTCCCGTGGCGTTGCGCGACCCACGCCGTCCAGGCGTCGACGCTTTGCCTGATCGCGATCCCCTGTGTCCTGGCCGCCTCGTAGTAGGACCAGTCGGGGTGCATGGAGGAGTCCAGCACGCTGCGGTTGAGCTTGCCGGGGAACAGGCTTCCGTAGACGGCGCCGAGGTAGGTGCCGTAGGACAGGCCCAAATAATTGATCTTCCGCTCGCCCATCGCAGCGCGGACGAGGTCCATGTCCCGTGCGGTGTTCGCGGTGCTGATGTGCTGGCGCAGTTCACCACCGGCCTGCCGGCATCCCTCCTCCCGCTGCCGCGCTTCCTCGACGATCACGGCAAGTTGTGCGTCGGTGGGCCGGGTCGGCCTCGTGGGCTCCTGGTCCGAGACGGCGCAGTGCAACTCGTCCTTGCTGAACCTCGTTCCTCGGGGGTTGAACCCGATGATGTCGAAGCTCTCCGCCGCGGCGGACCTGCCTGCCAACATCTTGGGGAAGAACACACCACTGACGCCCGGACCGCCGGGATTGACCACCAGTGAGCCCTGCCGCTTCGCCGGGTCCTTGGCCTTGACCCTGGTCACCAGGATCTCAAGTGCGCGTCCGCCGGGGTCGCGGTAGTTCATGGGGACGAGGACTGTGCCGCAGTCCATCCCGGCCCACTGCTGTTTCCAGAAGTCGATGGGAACGCCGGGCGGCGCGGGCACGTCGCAGGGCGCCCACGTGATCTGCTGGCCGTAGAACCGGCTCAGCCCCGTGCTGGCCGGCTCACCCAACGCCGTCGCAGGTGCCATGCTGATCAGTGTCCCGCCGGCGACCGCGGCGCTGATCGCCCTGAGTGTTCGATATCGCTTCCACATTTTGACTCCCGTCACAAAACGGTCGTTTTGGAGACCAGCGAAAAGGTAACGACGCCGAAATACGCGCCAGATAAGGAGACCTCGATGGTCGAGGCAGATGACCGGAATCGACCTACACCGGCGTCGTGGGCAGCACTGTGTTGCGGTGCTGCCCACGGCGCCGGATCAGCCGGCTACCCGGTAGGCCCTGATCAGGGTGATCTCAGAGGTATTGCCGATGGCGTCGACGGTCCTCGCACGCAGTGATGCGAAGCCAGAACGGTCGTTCGTCACCATCGCGTTGGTCCCGGCCACAGGGACCTTCCGCCACGTCGCACCGTCGTCGAAGGAGGACTCGACCTCGATCTTCACCACGTGCGCGGTGCCTTTCTGCTGCTGCACCACGAGAGGCACTCGCAGCAGGCCGGTCCTGGCCGAGTCGCTTTCGGAGAGTTTCGGCTGGAAACGCACCACGGTCAACGGCAACTGCCTCGTTCCATCTACATAGGACGATCGGAACGTCCACGCGGCTTCGACCTTGGTGGTCAGCTCGGACACGTCGCGAGCAGCCGACGTCTCCAACCGGTACTCGCCGTCCTCGTCGGGCACGCTGAAGAGCCCGTTGGCCGGGTCCGGGCTCTCGCCGACCGTCTTTCCGTCGCGGGTGAGCACGGTCCTGGCGGAGGTGACGCGCGCGAAGCCGGTCGAACCGGCGATCCCGTCACCGAAGAGCGGAACGTTGATACCGATCTCCTTTCCCATCCGGACCAGTGCAGGCCCCCGCACCTCCTGATCCAGTCCCGGACCGTGGACCGCGGTGTTGAGACGTTGCCGGTAAGTGCGCCCCGCCTTCAGTGTTTTGGGTGCTGAGGCGGTGCTGATTTCGTTGTTCCCGTTCTCGTCCTGCTGGAAGAACCCGAACGACCAGCGCGGACCGTCAGCCAGCACGTGGTCGATCGCGGTGCCGCCGAGAGGTATCGGGGTGGCCACGGCTGTGCTTCGTCGGCCTTCCGGGCTGACCATGTCCGCGCTGAGCTGGTATTTGCGACCGGCGGGGCCGGGGGTGAAGACCGTCCGCATCTCAGCCAGTTCCTGTCGCTTCACCGCCCGGACGAACCCGGTGGGTGTCCTGCCCTTCTGGAACCACGCCAGCCGATATCCCACCGGCGTTGCCGGATTCTTGGCCCGGCCGGCGAAGTGGCTCTCGATGGATGAGCGGAACTCCGGGTCCGTCGGACCGGTGTGCCCGATGGAGACTCGGTCACCGAACCCGTCGGGAAAGCTGTGGATGTAAGGAAACCGCCAGTCACCGCGGGTGAAGGTGAAGCCGACCTCGCTGTGCCCCGGTGTCGCGCCGGGCTCCGGCGCCTTCACCGACACCGGCTTGGCCACGCGTGCGTCCAGCACGATCTCGAGCGGTCCAGCGACGATCAGCTTGGGATAGCTGAGCAGACTCTGCTTTCCTGCCGCCGGCTGGAAGGCCGAGGTCGCGAAGTACTCGCCCTTGGGCAGGCGTTGACGTGCTGTGCCGCTGTCGGCGCGTGGACGGTACGTGCGGCTCGGGTCGTTGTAGGGGGTGACCAGGGTGTCGTGTTTCGCCGTAGGCGCACCGGTGTCGTCGATGTGTTTGAAGGTGACCTCGTAGCTCTCGACCTCACGAGTGACGCTGATCGACGTGCGCATCGCGCCCGCGAGCACGGCGCCGATGTAGGTGCCATCGGGTGCCTCGACGGTCGTGTCCGCCGTGACTGTCGCCTTTGCTTCACTGCCGGCGGGTACGACCAGCTTGGCGGGGCTGACGGTGAACATGCCCGCCGGGGCGTTCCTCACGTCCACGGACATGTCGAGCGTGACGGGCTCCGGACCGCTGTTTCGGTAGGTGAGCTCGCGAACGATCTTGGGATCGTCCTGGTGCGGCCACTCCTGCACGCCGAGGTCGAGGGATGCCGGCTCGACCACGAGCCTTTGATCCAGCGCCCTGGCGACGTCGACGCGGCCGGCGCCCTGATCCCATGGGGTAGCTCCTGCGGTCGGCTTGGCCGAGGCCATCAACGTGGCCTTGAGCTGCGCCCGTTTCCACAATGGATGTTGCTGTTTGAGCAACGCGGCCGCACCGGCCACGTGGGGAGTGGCCATCGACGTACCGGTCATCGCCACGTGGTCCTCGCTGCCGAGCGAACCCGCGTGTTTCGACCTCGCGGCGACGATGTCGACGCCAGGGGCCGTGATGTCCGGCTTGATCGAGCCGTCACCGCTCGTGGGGCCGCGGCTGGAGAACGGGGCGATGCCGTCCGCACGGTCCACCGCCCCCACTGTCAGCGCCATCTCCGCCGAACCCGGTGAGTCGATCGTGCGCGGCTCATCACCTGAGTTGCCCGCGGCGACGACGAACAGCACCCCCTTCTCCTGGGACAACCGGTTGACGGTCTCCTCCATCGGGTCGATCCCCGGCTGGTCCTCGCCTCCGAGGCTCATGTTGACGATGTCCGCGCCTTGCTCGACTGCCCAGTGAACGCCCGCGAGGATGGCCGACTCGGGACAGCCGGCGTCCGAGCAGACCTTGCCGTCCAGCAGGTGCGCGTCCGGCGCGACTCCTTTGTACTTGGCTCCGTTGCCCGCGATCGTCGCGGCGACATGGGTGCCGTGGCCGACGGTGTCGTTGGTGTCCGGCGCCTCGGTGAAGTTCTTCTCCGCGATCTCCCTGCCGACGAGGTCCGGGTGCGACTGGTCCACGCCGGTGTCGAGCACGGCGACTTTCACGCCTTTGCCGGTCACCCCTGCCTGCCAGGCTGCCGGTGCCCCGATCTGGCCGGTGCTGTGATCGAGGGAAGGCTTGCGCACACCATCCAGCCAGACCCGCTCGACGGCACCGCTTTTGATGGTTTCCCAGTCGTTTCCGGTCTTCTTCGCTCGCACGGTGGCGAAGCCGAGCACGTTGCTCGTGGAACGCAGCACCGAGTTCGTCTGCTTGACGATCAGTGGCGTGGTGTCGCGTTTGGCGTCGTCGTAGCCGAATGCGGCGAGGGTGGTGACGTCGAACAGCCGCCTGTCCAGCTTTCCGTCGCGCAGCAACGGTGCCGCGTCCTGCGGCACGACGTAGGTGTGTCCGTTCTCCTTGTATGTGTGGACGGCAAACCGCTTGCGTCCCTCGGCCGGTACGAAACGGACCACGTCGTCCCCGTTGACCAGCACGCGATCACCTGTGATCAAGGTGATCGATCCCGGCGATCCTGGGCTCGGCCGCGGGGCAGGGCTTGCCTGAGCGGTGGGGGTCACCACCGCGACAAGCGCCACCGGCACGAGTGCCAGTGCAGTTCTCTTCACAAGAAACCTCCTGTCGAGGCAATCGATTGTCGACACGAAATCGACGGACATGAACTATGTGGACTTCCGCGCGGGAATCGCCGCCGCCGATGCGGACAGTCAGATCGGTGAAACATCCGGCGGCCCAGCGCGGTGCGGTCAGGCTGCCGCGAGGGCGACGGTCGGCGACAGCTTGGCCGCACGGCCGGCGGGGAACCATCCCGCCAACGTGCCGATGAGCACCGAGGCCCCGACGCCACCGGCGATCGCCTCCAGTGGAAGCGCGACCGGCCAGTCGTTGCTCATCGCGTAACCGGTGCTGACGGCCAGTCCGAGCAGGACCCCGAACACCCCGCCGAGTCCGGACAGCAGCACCGCCTCGGTGAGGAACTGCGCCCTGACCTGACCGCGTCCCGCCCCGAGCGAGCGCCGCAGACCGATCTCGGAACGCCGTTCCAGCACGGAGATCACCATCGTGTTCGCCACCCCGACCCCGCCGACGAGCAGGGCGACCGCGCCCAGTCCGAGGAACAGGGTGGTGAAGGTGGCCTTGGCCTGGATCTGCGCCGCCAGCGCGTCGGAGGGCCGCGTGACGCTGACCTCTTCCGGATTTTTCGGGTTCACCGTCGCAGGCAGCACGTCACGCACCTGGGCCACAGTGGACTCCAGCGATCGCTCGTACACAGTGGTCGGGTGACCGTCGAAGCCCAGGTAGGTCTTCGCTGCCTCCCAGCCGACCATGGCCGAGCGGTCCAGCTCTTCGGCCAGCGGCATCGGTTCCAGGATGCCGATCACGGTGAACCACTTGCCGCCCAGGAAGACCTGCTCGCCCGGCTGGGTGACCGCCAGCCGCTGGGCAGCCAGGTGGCCCATCACCACGGTCGGGTATTTGGACGTTGCCGCGTTGAGCCAGGCACCGGATCTGACCTTGCCTGCCAGGGTTTTCAGGAGCTCGAGCTCGACTGCCTCGACACTGAGTCCGCCGGTGTCCAGTGAGTCGGCTTTGTCGCTGCGCAGCACCGCCCTGCCCTTGACAGTGGCCACCGAGGCGGCCTCCTGCACCGACTTGATGCGACGCACCATGGCCGAGGCGTCCTCCGGTAGCTGCGCCGGTTTGCCCAACAGGGTCTGCCCAGGACCGACCTTCAGCAGGTTGGTGCCGAGCGACTCCAGCTTGGCCTGCAACTCGGCCTGGCTGGAGGCGGAGATGCCCAGCACGGCCACCATGGCCGCGACCCCGATAGCGATGCCCACGGCGGACAGGATCGCCCGCGCCGGTCGGCCGAACACCCCGGTGAGCCCGGCCCGCACCAGGTCCAGCCCGCTGATCCGGGCCGAGCGCGGCAGCTTCGGCAGACCGTCCGGAGGGGCGGATATCAGCTCGGTCATGCTGTCCACCGTCCACAGTGAACCCGAATGTGATCGTTCTGGACCGCGAGCGCCGCCAGGCTCGCCCGCCACACGTCGCCGGTCGACTCGGACATCATGCTTTCACCAGTCCGCTGTCGTGCCGGACCGCACCGTCGAGCAGTTCCACCCGACGGGGCAGGGAGCGTGCGATCTCCATGTCGTGCGTGATCACGGCGATCGTGGTGCCGTCTTCGTGCAACTCGTGCAGCAGCTCCAGCACCCCACGTCCGGAAGCCGAGTCCAGGGCCCCGGTCGGCTCATCGGCCAGCACGATGGCCGGTCGCCCGACCAGGGCCCTGGCGATGGCCACCCGCTGCCGCTCCCCACCGGAGAGCTCGGCAGGCTTGTGGCTCACCCGGTGCCCGAGCCCCACTCGTTCCAGCGCGCGCACAGCTCGCTGGTGCCGATCCTCCCTGTGCACACCGTGGTACAGCAGGCCGGTGGCCACGTTCTGTGCCGCGGACAGGTACGGGGTCAGGAAGAACTGCTGGAACACGAACCCGATCCAGTGCGCCCGCACTGCGGACATCTGCCTGTCCGACAGCGACCGGACATCGTGGCCCAGCAGCCGGACGGTGCCCGACGACGGGTGGTCCAGGGTGCCCATGAGCTGGAGCATGGTGGACTTTCCCGAGCCGGACGGGCCGACCACGGCGAGGAGTTCGCCGGAATCGATCCGCAGGCTGGCACCACGCAGGGCGTGCACGCCACCCGCATACTCCTTGGACACATCGGTGAGCTCGATAACCGGAGTCATAGCCCGGCCACCTTCACCGTGGCGCCCTCGTCGAGACCAGAGCCGCTCACCTCGACCTTGCCCTTGGCGAACATGCCAAGCTCGACCGCGACCAGCTTGCCGGTGCCGTCCGGCTGCACGATCTCCACCGCGTAGCCGCCCTCGGCGAGCGCGAGCAGTGCGCCGACCGGCACGGTGAGCACGTTCTCCTTGCGGCGGCTGATGAACAACACGTCCACCGGCGCGCCGTCCAGCTTGCCCGCAGCCGCCACGTCGTCCAGCTCGACCTCGACCTTGATCACGGCCCCGGCGTTCGCGTCCTTGTCGCTCTCGGGCTTGTCCGCAACGGTGCCGACCTTGGTGATCTTGCCGGTGGTGGTGGTCTTGCCTCCAGGCAGGCGCACTTCGACCTGGGCCCCCTCCTGGACCAGCGTCTGCCTGGCCACCGGTACCTCGACCGTGACCAGTCGTTTGGTGCCGGTGCCGGAGAGCACCTTGCCCTGAGCGGGCGAGCCCAGCGGGACATCCACTGACGACACTCTGAAGGTGTCCGGCTGGACCACGACCGAGGAGGGGTCGACCCAGCCGGTCTGCTCCACGCCGAGCTTCTTCTGCCACTTCTTCACCGCGGCCACGGTCCTGGTGTCGAACTTCTCGTCCACTGTGAACCCGGCATAGCCCAGCGCGTTCAGGTTCTGCTCCAGAATCAGGACGTCGGAGCCCTTCTCCATCCCTGACTCCAGCTTGCGCCAGAACGGCTTGTCCCCGAACAGAAGCGGCACCGGCTTGTCGTTGACCCGGTAGACCGCGTCGCCGCGGCCGAGTGGGTCACCGACCTTCGGAAGCCAGGTGATCACACCACCGCCACCGGCCGCCGTGACGTCATACTTTCCGGCGTAGCCGAGCTTGCCGTCGAGCTCCTCCTGCTCCACCAACGTGGAGCGGTCGATCGGCGCGGTCTTGCCTGCCGGTTGCTGGTTTCCCTTCTCTGTCTTGGCGCCACTGCCTTGGCCCAGCACCAACACTCCGGTCACCCCGACGGCAACCACGATGGAGGCGGTCAGGACCACGTACGGCCATCGTCGTTTGCGTGGGCGTTGATGGCTCTGCTCGTGCGGTTCGGTCATTTCCCCGGCGCTCCGAGCGTGGACTCACCCGCACCGCATTCCTTCAACGCCTTCTCGATCTTGGCCGGATCTCCGTCGATGATTCCGGCCGAGCCTCCCTCCGCGCCCTTGAAGTCGATGCCCTTCTCACGCAGACACTTCTCCAACTTGGCCCGCTTGTCCTTCTCCGCGGGGTCATCCGGGTTGTAGGAGCTCTTGGGCAGATACTTCCGGCACACGCCGGCAGCCTTCTCCGTCTTCTCCTGGTCAGCACCACCTTCCGGCTGTGCGGCGATCGCGCCGTTGTCGCTGGGGTCGGGCATGTCCACGCCGTTCTCACGCATGCATTTGGCGTACTTGAGCAGCGCCTCCTTGGGGTCCTTCGGCACGTCGTCGTTGCCGGCCTGCTGCTGGCCGGACTTGTTGTCTCCGCCAAGACTTGCGGGGCCATCGTTCTTGCCCTGCCCGCCGCACGCGGTGAGTGCCAATACGGTCAGAATCGCGCTGAAGCCGAGTCCTGCTCGGGTGAGAGTTCGCATGCCGAGAGGTCTACACATCAGGGTGTTTCCGGAGCCGTTCCAAGCGCGGAAACCTTTCCGAAACACCCGCGCGCATATGCTCCGCTCCATGCGAGTTCTGGTAGCGGAGGATGAGGTCGCACTCGCCGAACTGGTGGCCTCCGGGCTACGGGCAGAGGCGATGGCAGTGGACGTGGTGCACGACGGAATCTCCGCGCAGGAGCGGCTCTCCGTGAACGACTATGACGTGGTCGTGCTCGACCGCGACCTGCCCGGCAAGCACGGCGATGACGTGTGCGCTGCCCTGGCAGGCCAGGGCAGCCGGACCAAGGTGCTGATGCTCACCGCCGCCGGATCCCTGGAGGACAAAGTGGACGGTCTCCAGCTCGGTGCCGACGACTACCTCACCAAGCCGTTCGAGTACCCGGAACTGCTGGCCAGGGTGCACGCATTGGGGCGGCGCAGCCAGCCCGCGCTGCCGCCGGTGCTCAGCCGCAACGGCGTCCGCCTCGATATTGCCAACCGCCTGGTCAGCCGCGACGGGCGCCGGATCGAACTGTCCCCCAAGGAGTTCGCGGTGCTGTCGGTGCTGCTACGCGCCCAGGGCGCCGTGGTCAGCTCGGAACAACTGCTGGAGATGGCCTGGGACGAGAACGCCGAACCGTTCACCAACGCGGTACGGGTGGCGATGTCCAAGCTGCGGGCCAAGCTCGGCGAGCCGCCAGTGATCCAGACGGTGCCCGGTGCCGGCTACCGCCTCTGACCGCAAGCGGCCAGGCTTCACCGTCCGGCTCAAGCTGACCGCCCTGTACGGCGCGTTGTTCCTGGTCAGCGGTGCGGTGCTGCTCACCATGATCTACCTACTGGTGCAGAACCAGCTGGGGCAGCGTCTGGTGGCGAGCACGAATGCCGTCCTCATACCCGGCACGGCCGTGCCCCCTTCGCACGTGCCGCTGAGTGATACCGACGCGACCGCGGCCATCATCGCCGAGTCAGCGGAAGCCGTCACGCTGGAGACGCTCTTGGTCGTCTCCCTGTTGTCACTGGTCGGGGTGGCCGCGGTGTCAGTGGCCGCGGGATGGTGGCTCTCCGGCCGGGTGCTGCAGCCGCTGCACACCATCACCGCCACCGCGCAGCGGCTGTCCTCGACCAACCTGCACGAGCGGCTGGCGCTCAAGGGACCGCAGGACGAGTTGACCGAACTGGCCGAGACCTTCGACCAGATGCTCGACCGGCTGCAATCGGCCTTCGACAGCCAGCGCCGGTTCGTGGCCAACGCCTCCCACGAGCTGCGTACCCCGCTGGCGTTCCAGCGGGCCGCGATACAGATCGGCCTGGCCGGCAACCCCAGCCCCGAGAAAGCGGCCGAGATCCGGGAACAGCTCCTCACCGCCAACCGCCGGATCGAACGGCTCATCGACGGGCTACTGGTGCTTGCCCGCAGCGACCGCGGCCTGGACAAACGTACGAAGGTCGAGCTGCACACCGTGACCGCGGACGTGGTCGCGCATTATCACGCCGAGGCGCAGCATCGCCGGGTGACGGTGCAGGTCAGCCTGGCTCACACTGAGGTACTGGGCGAGAAGGTGCTGCTCACTCAACTGGTGACAAACCTGGTCAGTAACGCGATCCGGCACAACCTGCCCGAGGGCGGCACGGTCTGGATACGCACCGACCCGACCCACGGGCTCTCGGTGGCCAACACCGGCACACTGGTGGCACATGAACAGGTGCCGCAGCTGTTCGAGCCGTTCCGCCGCGGCGAAGGCCGCACCGACAAAGGCGAAGGCGCAGGGCTCGGTCTATCCATTGTGGACTCGATCACTCGGGCGCATGACGGCTCGGTACACGCCGTGCCGCGGCCAGGTGGGGGCCTCAGCGTGCGTGTCGAGCTGCCCGACTGCTGACAACAGGCCTACGTCCGGCCACAATCTCATACCTGCCGTTTCAGCTCCGGCAGGAACGATCCCCCACGACCAGAGAAGCAGGTCGAGATTCGTCTCGGCCTGCTTCTCTGCATTTCGGTAGTCATCTTCATTCCGTAGTCCCAGGGGTGAGAGACATAGCCTCGGCACACAGCCGTTCGTGCAGCTCCCTATATGTCTTCTGGATTGTCACCTGCGGGCCGATCACTTCGGTGCGGCGTAGCTGATCCGGAACCGGCGTTGCTCATCCTCGCGGGTGGGGCGCCGCTTGAGGAAACTCAATGCCGGAGCCGATGGCCGATCCGCTGATCTCTGCGAGTTCCGCGTGCTGTTCACGAGGACTCTGGCCAGACCTGTAGTCGCCACGCTTCCGTTTGGGTGTCGTCCTCGTCGAGTGACTCTCCGAGTCGAACGGCACGTACGACGTAGGAGCCAGGATGCGGCAAGGCCACGGTGACGTCACTCGGCGCGCCGGTAACGCTCGCCAGCATCACGCGGCCTGAGTCGGAAACGAAGGAACCTTCGAACTGCGGGAGGCCGAGCGCTGCCTCTGCCGGCTGCGCAGACCAGAGTTCGAGTTCGACGTGTGCTCTGATCGAGCGGCCCGAAGTGTGGAAGACGGCACCGCCATGCCCGCTGTAGCCGACCCAATCGGCTTGGCGCGGCGCCTCGAGATTGGTTACCCGTGCGTCACTGAAGTGATCGAACAGCAGAAACTGTGAGAACTCGACCAGCAAGCGTGCCTGCGCTGTCGTGATGATGCTCGCATTCATCTCGAACCACCTCTCGCTGATCAGCCGTGGTGCGGCCCCGGCAACAGCCGCCAGCCGCACCACGACACGCTATCAGTCGCGAATCAGCACATAAAAAGGGTCTTCCTCGCCGATGTGGTCGTCGGCATAGAACTGACCGAGAAGGTTGCCCGCATTCTGGTTGTGGGTTGAGAGCAGCGGCCGGACGGCATAGCTCCGATCGCTGTTGTCATTGATCGTGAACTGTACACCCTGATAGGTCGTCCGGAAGGGGTACTCGTCGCAGTCGTTCTTCGCTGTCGGGTCGTTGGGGTCGTTGCGATCGGTGTAGTTCGTCCAGAACCTCTTGCATGCCTCGATCGCAGCTTTTCCGTTGTTCTCGCGCCCGACCTCGTCATAGTACAAACGATTGAGCGGATGGGCCGTGCCGTACTTTCCGGGGATCCAGGCGTTAGGCTTGTCCAGGAACCCAGGCTTCGTCTTGGACACGTCAGTGATGGCGTCGCGAATCAGCTGCGCCGATTCCGTCACACGTTGGTCCGAAACCGAAAGCTGGAAAATTCCTGCCTGCTCATGGAAGATGCAGTCACTGCCTCTCAGGTAGCTGGGGCCCGACAGGAGTACGCCCCTGGTCGCATCGCTGATGCAGATCCGGAAGGCGCCAGAACGAGGTCACCCCAGGGCTGTCGGGCATATAGAAAATATGGCGCGATCTCGTAGATCTGACGCTGCTCGATCCCGTTTGGCGAGGGATCCTCCGGTATGACATCGCCGTTCGTCGGGAACTGAACAGTCTCAGTGCGCTCGGGAACACGTTGCCAGTCCGCAGGCGCTCCGACCTCGACGAGGACCGGGAGGGTGGTCGAGTCGCTGGCAGGCATGGGAATCTCACTTTCGATCAGGCTGGTAGGTGGTGGCGTAGCCAGGCGGACTCGGTTACTGCAGCGCGCGGCTGCTGATCGCCTCCGTGATGGCGTACGCGGTCTCGACGAAGGACTCCGCCTGCTGCTCCGACAGATTCCGGGCGGACGTCTCCTCCAAGGCCTGCCACAGGGTCGCGATGGGCTCGCGCATCGCCCGGCCCTTGTCGGTGAGGTGGACCACCACGACGCGCCGGTCATGTGCGGCAGGCTCGCGGATGACCAGACCGGCGTCCTGCATGCGGCGTAGCGCCTTGGAGATGGTGGAGTGGTCCACGCCGAGGCATTCGAGCAGCTCGGACTGGGACTGGCCGTTCCGGTCGAAAAGGTGCATCAGCAGCAGTTCCTGCCCAGGATGCAGGTCCATCTCGCGCAGCAGGGTGGCGGCGTAGGCGCGGTGGGCGCGGGCGAGTTGGAAGATCGCGTAGCTCATCGGCCCTGCGCCGGCCGTCGTGGGGATGGAGGTGGGCATGGTTCGGTCTTTCAGCTCGCGTGGACGGGGTTGTGGCCACCAAAGCGTGGCTGGCCACATAACTAGCGTACAGCAATTCTGTGGCTAGCCAAGTATTCACCCGCGGACACGACGGACACGTGGTCGACTGCTACCGCGAACAGCGCTGCCACAGCCGGTCCGAGTTTGTGGAGCTGACGGCGGGGAATCCCTTCAAAGGCGTCCAGGTGACTCCGGAGGTACAGCCGTCGTGATGACCGGCCGCGGGGATCCGTCCCCGGCGCGCTGGTCGTCAGTGCGGTATTGGGCTGGCGCTTTCTCGTCGTGGTGGCCTACGCCCGGACCGGACGAACCCGGCCTGGACACCGAAGCCGACAAGCCGAGAACCGGAGCACGTAGATGACCTCGACCCAAGACGCGTCACCCACTACAGCCGAACGTCCTCGGGGCAGCGACTTCGCCCGTCTGACCAAGGAACTCAAGGCAGCCGGCCTGCTGGACCGCCGCCGCGGCTACTACGCGCTGCGCATGGCGATCAACGGCGTGGTGCTCGGAGCGATCGCCGTGACGTTCGTTCTGCTGGGCGACTCCTGGTGGCAGATGCTCCTCGCCGTGGCCATGGCCGTGGCGTCGACGCAGCTCGCGTTCATCGGGCACGACGCGGGACACCGGCAGATCTTCCGCAGACGCCGCAACAACGACTTGGTCGGGCACCTGCACGGCAGCCTCACCGGCATCAGCTACCAGTGGTGGGTGGCCAAGCACAACCGTCACCACGCCAACCCCAACCACGAGGGCCAGGACCCGGACATCGAGATCCACGCCCTCGCCTTCAGCCGCGCGCAGGCACACGGCAAACGCGGCGTGTACGGCTGGATCACCAAGCACCAGGCGTTCCTCTTCTTCCCGTTGCTGCTGGCCGAGGCCGCCGTGCTGCGGCTCTCCGGCCTGGTCGCCCTGTGCCGTAAGGAACTGCGCAACCCGTGGCGTGAGGCCGCGCTCCAGATCGTGCCGCTGGCCGCCTATCTGGTAGCTGTGTTCCTGGTGCTCTCACCGCTGAAGGCCGTCGTGTTCATCGCCGTGCACCAGGGTCTGATGGGCGTCTACCTGGGTTGTTCGTTCGCACCGAACCACAAGGGAATGCCGATCATCGCCGAGGGACAGCGCCTCGACCACCTTCACAAGCAGGTGCTGACCTCCCGCAACGTCACCGGGGGCCGCTGGGTCGACGCCCTGCTCGGCGGGCTGAACCACCAGATCGAGCACCACCTCTACCCGCACATGCCCCGCCCCAACCTGCGGCACGCACAGCCCGTCGTCGAGAACTTCTGCGCCCGGCGAGGCATCCCGTACAGCAAGACCACCATGGTCCGCTCCTACGCCCAGGTGCTGCGCCACCTGCACGACGCGGGAGCACCTCTGCGCGGCACGGCCCGGTGACCCGGCCGTCCACTGAAGTCCAGCACCATCGCCTTGGCGAAGACGGCGCGGCACTTCTCCGGCATGGACAAGGTCCACATCGGACTCGGTGTTCCATCGGACGGCAACCTGCGGGCACGGGCCAGCCGCCGGGCCCTGAGAAGTTCAGGGCCCGGCGGCGATCGTCAGGTTCGCTACTTGCCGAGTCGCTGTGCGAGCAGTTCCTTGCCCTGCTCGGCGCCCTTGCGGCTTTCACCCTGCGCGCGGCGGAAGAACTCCGCCAGGTCCGAGTCGCCCGCGCGCTCCGCGTCCTGGACGTAGGTCTCCAGCCGCAGCGCGTTGCTCAGGCAGGCTTCCACGAACCAGATGATGTTGTAGTCCTTGTCCTGCGTACCCGTCACCGTCTGGGCGTCGGCGTTGATCGACACGGTTCCTCCTCGTCCGGCATCGCGTTCTCCTCCACTCGACTACCCCACCGGCCGAGGAAGACACATCGCCGGAAAGCGAAGGGCGGGACCGGCAGATGCCGGCCCCGCCCTTGTGATCACCTGGTGGTCACGCCTTCATGGAGTGCTTCCCGTGGGTCCAGGACGTGGCGTGGCCGCCATCGCCCGCGGGACCGGAGTGGCCACCGACCGTCTTGCTGTGGTTGGACGCGTCGCCGGTCGGACCAGTGGCGCCGGTGTCACCGGAGTCGCCCGAGGTGACCTCGGTCCAGGACTTGGTGCCGTGGTTCTTCCAGTCGTGCTTCCAGCCGTGGTAGTTGTCGCCGCCGCGGTGGCCGGACCACTTCTGGTGCTTGTTCTCGGTCTTCACCACTGCCTTGTTGCCGCCGGTGTCGCCCGAGTTCCCGGAGTTGCCCGAGTTGCCGGTCGTGGCCTTGTTCGAGCTGGTGGCGTCGCCGCCGTCGCCCGAGTTGCCGCCGTCACCCGCGGTCGCATCGGCGTTCTTCGCACGACCCGCCGC
>NZ_FNET01000010.1 GCF_900100275.1 Lentzea albidocapillata subsp. violacea | reverse complement strand
CCGAACTGACATTCGTGTGGCACTCAGCCAGCACACAGACGCCGTAAGCGCTGTTGCCGCCGGTGTCACCCGAGTCGCCCGAGTTACCGGAGTTGCCCGACCGCGCGGTGTTCGAGCTCGTGGCGTCGCCGCCGTCGCCCGAATTGCCGCCGTCACCCGCGGTCGCATCGGCGTTCTTCGCACGACCCGCCGCAGTGGCGTCGCCGCCGTCACCGGCGGAGCCGGAGTTCCCACCCACGGTGTTGCTGTGGTTGGAAGCATCGCCGGTCGCACCCGTGGCACCGGTGTCACCCGAGTCGCCCGAACTGACATTCGTGTGGCACTCAGCCAGCACGCACACGCCGTAGGCGCTGTTGCCGCCGGTGTCACCCGAGTTCCCGGAATCGCCCGAGTTGCCGGACGTGGCGTTGTTCGAGCTGGTGGCGTCGCCGCCATTGCCCGAATTCCCGCCATTTCCACCGTTCACGACCGAGTTCACGACGTCACCGACGCCGCCGAGGAGACCGTTGCCTCCGGTGTCGGCGCTTGCCATCGCCGTTCCGAACAGGAGGAATCCTCCCGAGAACGCTGCGGCGAGCAGGCCGCGTCGCACAGAGTTGTGCATTGTCGAACCTTCCTGTCAATCAAGCTTGGTGATCTGGTCGGCTTGGTTGGCAGGAGTGGTCAACTGGGATGATTGCGGCCGTAGTAGTAGCACCACGACCCGTGGACCTGGTGATCCGTGACCACCACGAGCGACTCGCTGCTCGGACGAACTCCCGATTCTGCCGGGAGGTCCGAGAGCACGAGACCCGTCGATCCACTCGACGACGCCGATCCTGTTGTGCCGGGTAGAGCCAACGGCACGTCAGGTGACGGCTGGGAGGGCGCTTCGATGGGCGGCGCCACGTCAGGTGCGTACATCTGTTGCTGCCGCGGTGTGGTTGCCGGCGCGACTCGGTCGGACAGCGCTGCGGTGTTGATCTCCGGCACGGGCTGCGCGGCGACCGGAGGCGGAACTTCCGCCTGGTCAGGCGGCTGTACCACCGGCGGTTCCACGACCCGCGGCACCACCGGGACCGTGCGCGCCACGGGGGCGAGCACCGGCGCCGTCACGGGTTGGAGTGGCTCCAACACCGGACTCAGGGCGTGCACGGCGGTATCCACGGTCGGCGCCAGCACCGGTTCGGTCACGGGAGCGACGAGAGTGACGACCCCGTCCAGCAGGCCGGGCGGGTCACCCTCGTCGGCACTCGCCACTCCGGCGGACAGGAGGCCGAATCCGATCAGGAACCCGGCCACACCGAGTGTCCGCCGCAGTGTTGTGGAGCATGTCGACTTCATGTAATCACCCCCTTTCGACGAATCAGCACCTGTACGTCTGGGTATTCGACACCCCACGGACACTGGTTCACTCGAAAGTGGAAGAGATTTGGTTGTCGCAGCTCAAAGACACAAACTAATTCAAAACATCAATTCATGACTACTTTGCGACACAAGATCACGGACCGCATGTTGACACACAGTGAGCACAGGAACGGCCGCGTCCCTGTGCGCCCGGATCCAATCGTGGACGCACAGGGACGTGCGTGGCGCCGTCCCGAGCCGGCTGAACCGCATCTGGCGGATCCGCGCTCTCTACATCCGTGCGACGGGATGGTTCCGGATCGGCTACACCGCCCGATCCACCTGATGGAGTGACCAAGGACCGAGTTCAGCGGATCCACCGGTGCCAAACGTGAGTCGGCACACCAATCCATGCCGTTCGCGAACACGAAGACCCACCATGAAACAAGGAGACATCGCCCCAGACTTCACGCTGCCCGACGACACCGGCACACCCCGTACGCTGTCGAGCTTCCTGGCCTCCGGCCCGGTCGTGCTGTTCTTCTACCCGGCCGCGATGTCCGGCGGCTGCACCACGGAGAGCTGCCACTTCCGCGACCTGGCCGAGGAGTTCGGCGAGGTCGGCGCGCACCGGATCGGGATCAGCCCGGACGCGGTGGGAGCGCAGCACCGGTTCTCCACCGCGCACGGCTTCGACTACCCACTCCTGTCCGATGTGGACGGTGCGGTCGCGAGGCAGTTCGGCGCCTGGCGGCGCTTCAGCCCTCTGCACGCGAAGCGGCGGACCTTCGTCATCGGTACCGGCCGCGAGATCCTCGCTGTCATCAAGGGGGAGCTGAAGTTCAACGCTCACGCGGACCTCGCTCTCGAGGTCCTGCGCGAACGTGCCGCCTAGGACGCCTAACCCGCCACCGAGGTGAACACCATCGAGTGCCAGCCGGTCGCGCCGTCCGGGATCGGGGCGGCGCGCTCGCTGGTCTGGGTGGTGCCCTTCCGGTCGGTGGCGCGGCATTCCACGGTGTGGTTGCCTTCCTTGAGGTCCAGCTCGATGCGCCACATCCGCCACGTGTCGACGTTGACCTCCCGGCTCAGCGTCGCATCCTGCCAGGGCCCTCCGTCGACCCGGACCTCGACGCGGTCGATGCCGATGTGCTGGGCCCAGGCGATGCCCGCCGCGACGAACCTGCCCGCCGGCACCCTCTCGAAGGACTTCGGCCGGTCCACCCTCGACATCACCTTGACCGGGGCCTTCTTCCCCCAACCTCGCTGCGCCCAGTACGGGTCGAACGTGTCGAAGGTGGTGAGTTCGGCGTCCACCAGCCACTTCGTCGCCGACACGTAGCCGTAGAGGCCCGGTACGACCATGCGGACCGGGAAGCCGCGCTCGATCGGCAACGGTTCGCCGTTCATCCCCAGCGCCAGCATCGCGTTCGAGCCCGGCGCCATGATCTTGTCGACCGGGGTGCCGCACGTCCAGCCGTCGACGCTGGTCGTCGCGAGCTGGTCGGCACCGGGACGCACACCCGCTTCGCGCAGCAGGTCGGGCAGGGAGACGCCGATGAAGTTCGACGTGGAGATGTACGGGCCGCCGACCTCGTTGGACACGCACACCAGCGTGATCGTCTTCTCCACCAGCGGACGCCGCAGCAGGTCGTCGTAGGTGAGCACCATTTCGTTGTCCACCATGCCGTGCACGCGCATGCGCCAGTCCTCGGCGCGCAGGCGAGGCACGGTGAGCGCGGTGTCGACGCGGTAGAACTTCTCGTTCGGCGTCAGGAACGGCGGTGTGCCCTCACGGGCGAAGTCGGCGTCGAACGGGATCTCCGGCGCGGTCTCCCTGGGCCGTAGCTTGATCGCACGCCGGGAGGCCTCGACGTCCACCCGGCCGGCGAGCAGCTGACCGCCGAGCGCGGAGACTCCGGCACCGACCGCGATCGCCGCGGTCGTCAGCAGGAACCTGCGCCGCTCCGGCACGACCGCGGGCACCGCCTGGGACCACAGCCAGCGGAAAGCGACGACACCGGCCACGAGGCTCGCCAGCGGGGCGAGTACCGACCACCCGGTCGTCGTCGGCCTGGCCAGCACCGCGGCGATGCCGAGGAGGCCGAGCAGCGCGGCGAGGACGGTGCCGGGCCACGGACTGCGGCGCGACAACAGTCCCGCCACCACGCCGAGGCCCGCGAGCACGACCGCCATGCTGCCGAGCAGCACCAGCTTGTCGTTCTCGCCGAACGTGCGGATCGCGAAGTCCTTGACCGGATGGGGTGTCAGGTCGATCGCGGTGTTTCCGACGGCGAGGAACGGCGAGGCCAGTGGACTCACCAGCCCTGCGACGAGATGCCCTGCCGCCAACGCCATGGCCACCGACACAAGGCCGATGAGGACGGATCGTGTTGCCTTCACATCTGTTGTTCGGAGCAGTCCGCCGAGTGGATTGGCTCACGCACGAGGTTCTGCCGAATCCACAGTGGACCGGCGCACAGCACTGGGCACTCACGTCCGAGACGTGAGTGCCCAGTTGTCACGCGGGTGATGTCAGGCAGGCATCAGGACCGAGTCGATGAGGTACACGGTGGCGTTGGCGGTCTTCACGCCACCACAGATGACGTTGGCGTCGTTGACCTTGATCGCGTTGCCCGAACCGGTGACCTTCACGGTGCCGGTCTGCACGGTCTTCTGGTCACCGGCGATCTTGTCGGGCGAGATCTGGCCGGGCACGACGTGGTACGTGAGGATCTTGGTCAGCAGCGCGTCGTCGGTCTTGAGCTTCTCGATCGTCGCCGCGTCGATCTTCGCGAACGCCGAGTCGACCGGCGCGAACACCGTGAACTCAGCGCCGTTCAGCGTCGAGACCAGGTTCACCTTCGGGTTCAGCTTGCCGGACACCGCGCTGACGAGCGTGGTGAGCAGCGGGTTGTTGCTCGCCGCCACGGCGACCGGGTCAGCGGCCATGCCCGACACCGAACCGGCACCGGACGGAACCTGCTTGGCGTAGTCGGCACAACCGGGGCCGACGAGGTCCTTGGCCGGGTCGGCCATCGCAGCCGAGGACTGGGTGGTGGTCGTGGTGGGCGCGACGCTGGAAGTACCGCTGCCGGCCGTGTCACCCGAGCCGCACGCCGCGCCGAACAGGGCGAGCGAGGCGGTGCCGATGGCCAGGACGGTGTTGCGGACGGTCTTGTTCATGACGGGACATCTCCAAGGGGTGATCGAGCAGTTGCTACCCGTGATTCGCCGCCCCTCGGGAAGCGGATGGGTGCGGTTATGAACCCGTTACCAGCCGTGCCCCGAGGTGATGACGCATTCCGAACCGATCCATCTGCGGCCCTGCTGCGAACAACAGGAGGACGACCGCAGAGGAGAGGACCTGGGATGCCAGAGCGTGAGCGGGCACTGCAAAGCCTGCGGAGCACCCCTCATGACGTCGGCCCGACCGCCGACGACCTGCTCGCGCTGGTCGCACGGGGCGACGAGGCCGCGTTCGAACGGCTCTACGACGTCGTCACCGGCGCGGTGTTCGGGCTGATCAGGCGCGTCCTGCGGGACCAGGCGCAGTCGGAGGAGGTGTTCCAGGAGGTGATGCTCGAAGTGTGGCGGACCGCGACCAGGTTCGACCCCGCCCGGGGCAGCGCCACCACCTGGATCCTCACGCTGACGCACCGCCGGGCCGTCGACCGCGTCCGGTCCGCCCAGGCCGCCACGCATCGTGAGGACCGCGCGGCCCGTCTCGACCCGGCCAGGCCGTTCGACGAGGTGAGCGAGCAGGTCGAAGGACGGCTCGAGCAACGTCAGGTGCGCCGCTGCCTGAGCTTCCTGACCGACCTGCAGCGCGAGTCCGTCCTGCTCGCCTACTACCAGGGCTATTCCTATCCCGAGGTCTCGAGCCTGCTGGGCATTCCGCTCGGCACGGTCAAGACCCGGATGCGCGACGGCCTGATCCGACTGCGGGACTGCATGGGGGTGACCGGATGAGGACCGCATCCGCTGATCTGCACACGCTCACCGGCGCCTACGCCGTCAACGCGCTGTCGGACATCGAACGAGCCGCCTTCGTGGCGCACCTGACCCGGTGCCAGAGCTGCGCGATCGAGGTCACCGAACTCGCGGCCACGGCCGCACGGCTGGGCGTCGCGGTCGAGTCACCGCCACCGCCCCAGCTCCGCGCCCGTGTGCTCGCGGCGGCGGCCGAGACCCGCCAGCTGTCCCCGCACACGGCACGCGTGCCGGACCCGCGCCGCAAGCGCTGGGCGGGAGGGCTGCTCGCGGCCGCCTGCCTAGTCGCCGCGGTGTTCGTGACGGTGCAGTACTCACAGTCCGATCAGGAACGGCAGCTGGCGCAGCTCTCCAGCGAGTACAGCCGGTTCTCCGACTTCCTGTCCACGCCGGACGCCAAGCTGATCAACGGCAGGGCAGCGAACGGCGCGACCGGCACCGCCGTCGTGTCGGCCAGCCGCGACGAGGCGCTGTTCCTCGCCAGGGACCTGCCGCAGGCACCCGACGGGCACACCTACCAGCTCTGGCGGATCGGCGCCGACGGCGACCCGCACCCGGCCGGGCTGCTCGACTCGCGGTCCTCACCGGTCGTCGTCAGCGGGCTCACCGGAACGCAGGAGATCGCACTGACCGTGGAGCCGTCGGGAGGTTCGGAGCAGCCGACCACACCGGTGGTGATGGCGATGCCGGTCGGGTGAACCAGCGCGACGGTCCTCTCTGCCGACGCCAGTATGACCGGTGTGATTGGTAACGACTTCATGGGCCGTGCATGACTTCGTAGCCGCGATCAGGCATTCTGCGGAAATGGCACTCCGGCAGGCGAGCGACTTCGCTCAGTTGTCCACCGAGATCAAGCAGGCTGGCCTGCTTGCTCGGCGGCGCGGTTACTACTTCACCCGGATCGGCGTGAACCTCCTGGTCTACGCGGCGGCCTGGGTGGCGTTCGCGCTCCTGGGCGACTCGTGGTGGCAGCTCGCGGTGGCGGTCGTGCTGGCCGTGATGTCCACGCAGCTGGCTTTCATCGGGCACGACGCGGGCCACAAGCAGATCTTCGCGTCGAAGAAGTGGAACGAGATCACTGGCTACGCCCACAGCGGACTGGTCGGCGTCAGCTACGAGTGGTGGGTGGGCAAGCACAGCCGCCACCACGCCAACCCGAACCACGAGGACGAGGACCCGGACGTCGACATCTCGGTGCTGGCGTTCACGCAACGACAGGGCGCGGCCAAGCGCGGACCACTGCGGTGGATCGCCTCGCGCCAGGCGGTGTTGTTCTTCCCGCTGCTGTTGCTGGAAGGCTTCGCGCTGCACTGGCACTCGATCCGGTACTCGGGCCGCGAGCGGACCGTGATGATCGCGAACGTCGTGGTGTACCTCGCGGTCGTGTTCTGGGTCCTCTCCCCCGTGTACGCGGTCACGTTCATCCTGGTGCACCAGGCTCTGTGGGGCTTCTACATGGGATGTTCGTTCGCCCCCAACCACAAGGGCATGCCGGTGCTGTCGGCGGGACACTCGCTCGACTTCCTGCGCAAGCAGGTGCTGACCTCGCGCAACATCCGGGGCGGCTGGTTCGTGGACATCCTGCTCGGCGGGTTGAACTACCAGATCGAGCACCACCTGTTCCCCAGCATGCCCCGGCCGAACCTGAAGCACGCGCAGGCGATCGTGCACAAGTTCTGCGAGCAGCACGGGATCTCCTACGCCCAGTGCGGCCTGTTCCGTTCCTACGGGTACGTGCTGCAGCACCTGCACGAGGTCGCGCAGCCGTTGCGCAAGGCCACGGTCTGATCCACGGATGTCCTGAAGTGGACAAAGGCTGACCAAAACGCCCGTCCCGCGCGCACGACGCTGGTTTCCTCGGTGAAGGACCGAATTGGGGGAACTGGACATGCGAAAGCATCTGTTTGGCGTGCTCACGGCAGGTATGGCACTGGCTCTGGTCGCCGGCGGGCAGTCGGCGGCCGAGCCCGCGGCACCGCTCTTCCAACCCGATCCGATGCTGGCCTTCCTGCCGGCGGAGGCGACGGTCGACTGGGCGGCGGTGCAGCGGAACCGGGAGTCGCGCAAGCAGTCGCGGGTGGCCGCGAAGAGTGCGGGCCAGCCGTTGGCGTACACCGAGAAGGAGACCGGGCAGGGCGCCAACGACGTGCCCTCGAAGGCCGAGCACGTGGCTCGGTTCGGGACCGGCAGGGGCAAGAACCCGAAGCTCACGCTCACCGGTGACCTCGCGGGCGACCCCACGATCCCCGTGGTGGCACCGTTCGCCGAGACCAACGACGCCATCCCGCTCGCGAGTCACCCCGGTGTGCCCGTGCGCACCAGCGGCAGGATCGGTGACGGCCCGTACGGCAGCGGCGGCGACGGCACCGGTGACCACGACTTCTACCGGCTGTCCGGTGGCACCGAGGGTCGGATCGTCATCGTCGAGACGGACACCCCGGCCGGCGACCTGGACACCCTGCTCGCCGCGTTCGACGCGACCGGGCAGCTCCTGGACCAGCACGACAACCTCGCGGGCAGCACGGACAGCAGGCTGCGGGTTCCCGTGGCCGCCGGGCAGGACGTCTACGTGATGGTCGCGTCGGCCGGCCCCGGCGGGATCCCGGCCGACCCGATGAAACCCGGCACCGGCAAGCGCGTCCTCACCGAAGGTGCGTACGACCTGACCATCGCGACCGGCGGCGGCGCTGCGGACAGGGACCACTTCTCCGTCGACCTCAAGGCCGGTGACGTGCTCGGCGCGTCGGCGGCGGGCAAGGCGACCAGGGTGGTCATCCACGATCCGGCCGGGCGCGAGGTCTTCGGTTCGTCGCAGGACTTCAGCTTCCTGTACGCCGAGAACTCCCCGATGCCCGCCGGTGGCAACGCCGTCGCGGACTTCGTGGCGCCGAAGGACGGCCGCTACACCGTCGGCGTCGAGAACGGTGACGGCCGCTACGACGTCACGGTCGAGGCCTACCGTCCCGGCTCGGAACTCAACCAGCGGCCCGAGGTGCTGACGATCTTCCTCGACTTCGACGGCGCGCGGGTCAACACCCGGATCTTCGGCGTGGACCCCTCGGCGGGCAACAAGGACCTCTCGCCGTTGCGGAAGTTCCTGCCCGGCTGGGGTCTCACCGACGCCGACGAGAACGCCGTGATCGACGGTGTGGTCGCGACCGTGCGCGAGAACATCGAGCACGACCTGGCCGCCAAGGGCACCAACAGGCGGTTCGCCGTACGGATCCTCAACAGCCGTGACCACGCCGACCCGTGGGGCCAGCGGAACGTCAGCCGCGTGGTGGTCGGTGGCTCGATCGCCGAGTCCGGCATCCAGACCGTCGGCATCGCGCAGTCGATCGACGCGGGCAACTTCGGCAAGGAGGAGACCTCGCTGGTGCTGCTGGACATCCTCAGCGCGCCGGCCGCCCAGACACGCACCTCACTGAACGGCTACATCACGCCGGCCAGCGACAAGATCGCGTTCATCGGCCGGGCGATCGGCAACATCACCGCGCACGAGGCCGGGCACATGTCGGGCAGCTGGCACCAGGACCAGTTCAACGCGCTCGACGCCATCATGGACCAGGGCGGCAACCCGAAGGGCATGTTCGGCGTGGGCCCGGACGGCATCGGCGGCACGGCGGACGACATCGACGTCGACTTCCACGAGGACGTCCTCAACCCCAACGAGGGCTTCACCGGGATCGAGGACTCCCTCAACCGCACCGCGTGGGCGTACACCCGAGGCGCCAACTAGGGTCTGTATCGGAGTCTGGTTCGATGAGAGTCGCGCTTGAGGTGGTTCCTGGTGGTGCGGCCGGAGGGCCCGCATAACGGTCCGAATCCCGCCAGCATCCTGATCGTGGTTCCAGCAGGCTGATCGACATGGGATCACTTGAGGGGAAAGCGGCTCTCGTCACCGGCGGGAGCCGCGGCATCGGGGCCGCGGTGGCCGAGAAGCTCACGGCGCTGGGCGCACGTGTCGCGGTCACGTACCAGAACACCAAGCCGGACAACGGTTTCGCGATCCGGGCGGACAGTGCCGACCCGGACGCCGTCGTGGCCGCGGTCGAGGAGACCGCGGTCCACTTCGGACGGCTCGACATTCTTGTGAACAACGCGGCGGTCTTCCAGGTCGGGCCGCTGGAGGAGCTCGGCCGGGAGGAGTTCGACCACACCATGGCCGTGAACGTGCGCGCGCCGTTCCTCGCGGCGCGTGCGGCGGCACGGCACATGCGTGAAGGTGGTCGAATCATCAGCATCGGCAGCAATGTCGCCGTGTACGCGCCGTTTCCCGGCTTCGCCCTGTACTCGGCCAGCAAGACCGCGCTGATCGGGATGACGAAGGGCCTGGCGCGTGAGCTGGGTCCGCTGGGCATCACGGCGAACGTCGTGAATCCCGGCCCGACCGACACCGACATGAACCCGGCGGACGGGCCGATGGCGGACACGATCCGCGGTCTGACCGCGTTGGGGCGCTACGGAAAGCCGGCGGAGATCGCCGCGGTCGTCGCGGCTCTGGCTGGTGAGGCCGGTGCGTACGTCACCGGCGCCAGCATCAACGCAGACGGTGGTTTCACCGTCTGACGGGCATTACGCCCAGGTGACCGGCAGAGCGTGCACGCCGTAGATGTTCATGTCGGTCCTGAGCTTCACCTCACTGGCCGGAACGGCGAGCTCCAGTGACGGGAAGCGGCGCAGCAGTCCCTCGAACCCGGCGCGCATCTCGATGCGGGCCAGCTGCTGGCCGAGGCACTGGTGCACACCGTGCCCGAACGAGAGGTGGCCACGGGCGTTGCGGTGCACGTCGAGCGTGTCGGCGTGCTCGTAACGCTCCGGGTCGTGGTTGCCCGCCAGCAGCGACAGGATGACCGACGAGCCCTTGGGGATCGTCTCCCCGAAGAACTCGATGTCCTCGGCGGCGTACCGGAAGAAGACGTCGGCGACGGCGAGATACCGCAGCAGTTCCTCGACGGCGTCGGGGATCAGTTCCGGGTTCGACCGCAGCGCGGCCAGCTGGTCCGGGTGCTCCAGCAACGCGAAAGTGCCCAGCGACAGCATGTTCGCGGTCGTCTCGTGGCCCGCGAGCAGCAGCAGGAACGCCATTCCGCAGAGTTCCTCGATGCTGAGGTCCTCGTCGCGGGCCAGATCGGACAGCAGGTCGTCACCCGGTTCGGCGCGCTTGCCGATGACCAGTTCGGCCAGGTACGAGTTCATCGCCAGGTACGCGGCCATCTTGTCTTCGAGGTTCACCTCCCGCTCCATGAACTTGGAGGAGTTGGTCTGGAACGTGTCGCGGTCCGCGTACGGCACGCCGAGGATCTCGCAGATCACCAGTGACGGCACCGGAAGCGCGAACTCCCTGACGAGGTCGACCGGCGGGGTGAGCCGCGCCAGTTCGTCCAGCTGCCGTTCGGTGATCTCGATGATGCCCTCTTCGAGGGCCTTCATCCGCTTGACCGTGAACGCTCCGGTGAGCTTGCGGCGTAACCGCGTGTGGTCCGGCGGGTCCATGCTGATGAAGAGTCCGGGCGTCTGCGGTGACGGCTCGGTCTGCTCCGGCATACCGGGCGTCGGGAACGGCACGTGGATGATGCCGAGGTCCTGGCGGTTGCTGAATCTGGTGTCCGACAACGCCTGCCGGACGGCTTCGTAGCCGGTGATGAGCCAGCCCTCGTGGCCGTCGGGGAAGAGCATCGGGCTGACCGGGCGGGTCTCGCGCACCAGCGAGATCTGGCTGGGCGGGTCGAACGGGGTGACGTCGCGGTCCATGGGAAGGCCGTGCAGCATGATCGGTTTCTCCTTCAGCGGGTGGATTCGCGGTTGAAGAGCTTCTTGGACCAGAGGTAGCCGCCGAACCCGATGACGACGCACCAGGTGAAGACGATGTAGCCGCTGTTGCCGATCGGTGTGCCCATCAGCAGACCACGCAGGGCGTCGATGAACGGGGTGAACGGCTGATACTCGGCGAACCAGCGCAGCACGGTCGGCATCGAGTCGGTGGGCACGAAACCGTTGCCGAAGAAGGGAAGCAGGATCAGCGGCAGGCCGATGTTGCTCGACGACTCGACGGACTTGCTGACGAGCCCCAGTGCGGCGGACAACCAGATCATCGCGAGCGACATGGCGATCAACAGTCCGACGAGCGCGAGCCAGTCGAGGGCGTCCGCCTGCGGCCGGAACCCGATGGCGACCGCGACGCCGAAGACGAACGTCATGGCGAGGACCGTCTGGACCAGGCTGCCGACGACGTGTCCGGTGAGGACGGACACCCGCGCGATCGCCATGGTGCGGAAGCGGTCCACGATGCCCTCGGTCATGTCCATCGCGATCGAGATGCTCGTGCCCTGCACCGCCGCGGTGATCGACATCAGGATGATCGTCGGCGTCACGTAGTTGAGGTACTCCGCCCGACCGCCGGAAGGTCCGCCCAGCCCGGCGCCCAGCGTGCCGCCGAAGACGTAGACGAACAGCAGCAGGAAGACGACCGGCATGATCAGGAGCTGGAACGTCATCGACGGATAGCGGATCATCCGCTTGAGGTTGCGGCGCACCATCGTCGCCGAGTCGGTCAGCACGTAGGTCATGACTGGACCACCTTGTCGGGGTTGCCGGTGAGGGCGAGGAAGACGTCGTCGAGGTCGGGCGTGTGGGTGCTGAGCGAGTCGACCAGCACCGAGTTCTCGTCCAGGCGGTCGAGCAACGCCTTGAGCGAGCTGACGCTGCCGTCGCTGGGCACGCGCAGGGCGAGCGCGTCACCGTCGCGGGAGGCGTTGCGCACGATGTTCAGGGCGGCGTCGAGGTGCCGCGGATCGGTGAACTGCAACAGGACGTGGCCACCGGGGATGCGGCGCTTGAGCTCGTCCGCGGTCCCCTCGGCGACGATCTTGCCGTGGTCCAGCACCGCGATCCGGTCGGCGAGCTCGTCGGCCTCCTCCAGGTACTGGGTGGTGAGGAAGATCGTGACGCCGCTCGCCACCAGCTCCCGCACGATCTGCCACATCGTGCGGCGGCTGCGCGGGTCGAGGCCGGTCGTCGGCTCGTCCAGGAAGATCACCTGCGGCGATCCGACCAGCGTCATCGCGAGGTCGAGCCGGCGCCGCATGCCGCCGGAGTAGGTCGACGCGGACTTGTCGGCCGCGTCCACCAGGTCGAACTGCTCCAGCAACTGCTCCGCCCTGCGCTTCCCGGCCACCTTGCCGAGGTGGTGCAGGTCGGACATGAGCTTCAGGTTCTCGCGGCCGGTCATCAGGTTGTCGACGGCGGAGAACTGGCCGGTGACACCGATCGCGGCACGGACGGCGTCGGGGTCGCTCGTCACGTCGTGACCGGCGACGGACGCGCTGCCGCCGTCCGCGCCGATGAGCGTCGAGAGGATCTTGACGGTGGTGGTCTTGCCGGCGCCGTTCGCGCCGAGCAGGGAGAAGACGGTGCCGCGCTGGACGTTCAGGTCGACGCCTTTGAGCACCTCGTTGTCGCCGTAGGAGCGGCGCAGGCCGGTTGCCTTGATCGCATTCATGGTGTTCCCCTCAGCTGCGGCGAACGGTGATGTCGCCGAAGGACGTGTGGGCGGTGACCTTCACGGTCTCCGTGGAGTTGCCGGGGCCGTCGCTGCCCTCGAGCGTGTTGGTGACGCGGCCGAACGCGGTCTTGGCGTCGATCCACGCGGCGGTGCCCTGGGCGATCCCGATCTCGATGCCGCCCATCGCGGTGTTGAGCGTGACGGTGTCGCGGACGACCTCGCCGATGCTGATGGATCCCATCGCCGTCCTGGCCTCCGCCGGCCCACCGGCGCGTTCGACGGTGATGTCACCGTTGGCGGAACGCGCCTTCAGCTCGCCCTCGACCGAGCCGGCGTCGATGTGGCCGTTGGAGTTCTTGGCGACCAGCGAGCCGTCGACCGTGCCGATCCGGATGTGGCCGCTGCCGGTCTTGACGTCGGCATTGCCCTTGACCGCACCGATGTTGACCACTCCGGCGCCGGTGTCGGCCTTCAGCGGCCCGGTCCGGTCGAGGTGGATGTTGCCCGCGGACATGTCGACCTCGGTCACACCGAGCACCCCGGACGTGCGGACGCTGCCGGCCGTTACGTCGGCGTCCACTTTGGACCCGGTCGGCAGCTCGATCACGATGTCGACCGACCTGGTCTTCTTGGAGAAGTCGAACGTCCGCTTCGGCCCGCGCACCATCAGCGTGCCGTCGGCGTAGTCGACCTTGGTCTTCTGCGCGGCCTCGACGTCCGAGGAGTCGGACGGGTCGGACGGCCGCACCTCGATCTTCGTGTCGGTGCGGTCGCTCGCGGCGATCTGGACGTACCCCGCGTAGACGTCCAGCAGTACGGAAATCGGTTCCGGCGTGTCGTAAGAAGGCATGGCTGTCCCCTCAGAAGGTGTCGGTGGAACATCCCCGCAGGTCGGGGCGAAGTGGTGCGAAGCTGGAGTTAGCGGACCCAGCCGACGAAACGCTGGGTCGCGGGGATGCCGCCCAGCAGCGTTTCGGTGGCGGTGTCGCGCTTCGGGCTCAGCTGCGCCGAGGCGGCACGCACGAGCCACGCGTTGACCGAACGGCCCTCCTTGGCCGCGGCCTCGTCGATCGCGGCCTTGAGCGGTTCGGGCAGCCGGACGTTGATGCGCACGGTGGTGCCGTCGTCGAAGCCGGCCGCCACGTCCTCGGCAGGCGCCGCCGCGACGGGCTCCGGCGCGACGGCGGCGGGCTGCTCCGGCGCCCGGCGCGTCACGACGAACTTCGGGTCACGGCCCCGCAGCAGCACCTGCACCGAGTCCGGTGCCAGGTCCGCGGTGATCTCGTCGGCGGCGGCGGACAACGCTTCGAGCAGTGCCAGCCGGATCGCCGACTCCATCGTCACGGTCAACCGCTCGACCAGCGCACTCGCTTCGTCGCCACCGGTCTCGACGGCGGTGAGCAGCTCGCGGCCGAGAGAAGCCACATACGGGGTCAGATCCATGGCATCACTATGGCACACGGTGGTGCCATCAGCAAGCAATTCTGGCTCAGGTTGGCGCCATTTTGGCTCAGTGCAGGTCAGAGGCCTGATCTACGAAGGCGTCCGCGAACGCGGCGAACGTCGGCGTCCCCTTCTGCCGGTCCAGCACCGCGAAGACGACGTGGTCGAAGAAGCGGTTGTCCCGCAGCGCGAGCCGGAAGATCCGGGCGACGGTGGCGGGGTCGTTGCCGAAGACCCCGCAACCCCAGGCACCGAGCACGAGCCGGCGGTGCCCGTGCGCCGCCGCGACGTGCAGCACGCGGATGGCCCGCCTCAGCAACGCGAGCGGGATGCCGTCGGCGCGTTCGGGCTGGTTGCGCAGGATGGCGGACCGGTTCGGCGCCGCGGCGGTGAGGAACGAGACCTCGTACGGCTGGGGCAGCAGGGTTCCCTTGTCGTCCTTGAACACCGGCACGCGCGGCGAGTAGATCACGCGGTCGCTGTAGGTGAGGTCGTCGTGGGCGCGGTGGTACGCGTAGAACTCACCGGCGGCGCGCAGGCAGGGGTAGATCGCCGACGCACGGGCGATGCTCTCCTCCTGCGCCTGCGCACCGTTGAGGAACCCGCCTCCGGCATTGCGCGCGGAGGCGAAGTTCAGTGCCGCGACGTCACCGCCGAGGCGCCGTGTCGCATCCAGAGTGGACTCGTTGGTGACGTCGATGCGGACGCCGCCGGTCTCCGCGGGCTGCGACAGCACCTCGTCCGGCAGGTGGAGCCGGGTTCCCGCGACGGCGGGAGCGACGGTGACGGCGACCTCGCCCGAGGCGGTGGTGTAGGAGCCGCGCTCCGAGATGGCGACGGTGTCGTGGGCGATCGCTCGCAACCTGCTGCTCATGATGCCCACGAGTCTGATCGCCGTTCTCACCGGCGCCAAGCGGTTAAATCCGGGCGTAGACCTCGGCGACCGCACGGAACGCGGCCTTGGGCTCCCACGACAGGTCCTCGAAGACCTTCACGACGCCGAAACTCGCCATGTCGAGGTCGCGGCTCGGATCGTCCGGCCGGTGCGTGTAGTTGTTGAGCGCGAACATGTAGACGAACGCTCCGTCGACGCCCTCGGCTTCGAAGGTCTCCAGCACCTCGCGCAGGTACGTGGCCTGCTCGGCCTCGTCGCGGACATAGCCGTCCCGCACCCTCACGGGCAACCCGGCCTCGTCGTGCTCGACGATCTCCATGCTGCGCGGCGCCACGGCCCCCGAACCGTGCCAGGCCGCCGTGCCGAACCCGGTGATCGCGACAGGTTTTCCCTGCGCGACCAGGTTCCTGATGCTCTCGGCGTACCCGCCGGCGACCTGGGCGGACCGGATCAGCTCGAACGACCTGATGTCGAACAGGTCCCAGTCGGGGTTCTCGAACGGGATGCAGGCGTAGGTGAGCCTGCCCCCGAAGTGTGCCCGTACCACCCCGACGGCCTCGGCGAGGAACTCGTTGAGCTTCGCAGCCACCGCCTGCATCCGTTGCGGCCGCTCCAGAAGCCGGCTCAGGCGCTGCGTCAGGTCGTCGCCGGGCAGGAAGCCGGAGTTCATGATGCTGAGCTCGGCGCCGGTCACGAACACGACCTCGGCACCCGTGAGCCGGATCTTCTCGGCCCGCCGCGCGCAGTCCGCGAACAGGCCGAGGATCTCGGCCGGGGTCAGCTCCAGCGGGTACGGCGAGAACCAGATCTCCAGCCCGAGCCCGGCGGCGATCCCGGCGGCCTGCTCAAGGCGTTCCGGATCACCGCCGACCAGGTGGACGGCGTTGCAGTGCAGGTCGTCCCGGATGACGGTCAGGTCCCGCCGGACCGCGTCCAGGTCGAACTTCTCCAGCGAGATCTCTCCGTGGCGAACGAAACCGGTGTCATAGGCGATGCCTTTGGCGCGCATGCCACCGAGACTAGGGCCGAAACTTGCGTGCACGCAAGTTTGCGCGGTTACATCTTGGCCGCCGCCGACTTGATGGCCTGCCGGATGCGGAAGTACGTGCCGCACCGGCAGACGTTCGCGATCCGGTCGATGTCCTCGTCCGAAATCTCCTTCTTCGTCCGGAGCAACGCCGCCGCGGCCATGATCTGGCCCGGCTGGCAGTAACCGCACTGCGCGACGTCCTGCTCCAGCCACGCCTCCTGGACCGGGTGCAGGTCGTCACCGGACGCCAGCCCCTCGATCGTGGTCACCGACTGCCCGGCGCACTCGGCCACCGGCGTCACACACGGCTGGATCTCCGCGCCGTTCAGATGGGACGTGCAGGCGCGGCACACGCCGATGCCGCAGCCGAACTTCGGGCCGCGCACGCCGAGCTTGTCGCGCAGCACCCAGAGCAGCGCCAGGTCGGCGGGAGCGTCGACGGTGACCGGCTTCCCGTTGACGACGAAGGTGTAGGTAGGCACAGGGGACGCTCCTTCAGCGCGGGAACGGCTCGAAGTCGACCGGGAAGATGATCGGGAAGCTGCGCGGCACCACGCCGGTCGCCCGCGCGTAGGCGTTGGCGATCGCACCGACCGCGGCCGGCACGCCCAGTTCCCCCGCGCCACCCGGTTCGCCCGTCGCCGGCATCACGAAGATCCGCACGTCCTTCGGGGTGTCCTTCTGCCGCGCGTAGTGGAAGTGCGAGTACGAGCCCTCCAGCGGCAGGCCTTTGTCGATGTGCAGACCGGCGCGCAACGTGGTGGAGATGGCGTCGGTCAGGCCGCCGAGCATCTGCGCCTCGAGACCGCGCGGGTTGATCGGGCGGCCGACGTCGACCGCGATCACCGCCTTGACCACGCGCGGGTTCCGCGGGTCACGGGCGTCGATCTCGACCAGGCAGGCCGTGCACGACTTGTACTCGTCGTGGAACGCAACGCCCTGCGCGAAGCCCTTGGGCATCGCACGGCCCCAATCGCCCTCCGCCACGACCTTGTTGAGCACGGCGCGCTGACGGGCGGTCTTCAGGTACTCGCGGCGGAACGCGACGGGGTCCTTGCCCATCTTCGCCGCGAGCTGGTCCACCAGGACCTCTTCCGCACCACGGGTGTTCGCCGAGTACACCGACCGCCACGAGCCGGTGTGCATGCGCAGCGGCACCTCGTTGAGCAACGAGGTCACCACGCCGAAGTTGTACGGCACCTTGCACGTCGTGAGGAACACCGTCTGCGCGAACGACAGGTTGCCCGCGACCGGCAGCGACGCGGCGGTGGCGGTGAGGATCTCGCCGAGGCCGTGCCGGAAGTCCGTCTCGACCGAGGCGACGCGGTGCTCGAACGTCAGCACGTTGCCGAGCGCGAACGTCGCCCGCAGCTTGTGGTGGCTCGCGGCGCGAGCGCGGCCGTGCCGCATGTCGTCGGTGCGGCTCCACATGAGTTTCACCGGGCGGCGCAGGGCCTTCGAGATCTGCGCGGCCTCGATCGCGGCGTCGAAGAAGAGCCTGCGCCCGAACGAGCCGCCGCCCTGCGTCACGTGCACCGTCACCGCGGACTCGGGCAGGCCGATGGCCGCCGCGATGGTCTGCTGCGCCACGATCGGCGACTTCAACCCGGCCCAGATCTCGGCCCGGTCGTCACGAACGTCCGCGATCGCCGAGTTCGTCTCCATCGGCGCGTGGCTGACGAACGCGAAGTCGAACTCCATGTCCAGGTGCTGGGTCAGCAGCGGCGGCACGACGAACGGCAGCGTGGCGGCCTTCAGCTTGGCGCGGATCTCCTTGTCCGACAACGCGTCGATCGTGCCGGCGTTCCAGGTGACCTTCAGCGCGTCACGGGCGGCCATGGCCTGCCCGAACGTCTCCGCGACGACCGCGACGCCCGTCGGCACGACCCCGATCGCGAGCACACCGGGCATGGTCCTGGCCACCGCCGAGTCGACCGACCGCACCGATCCGTTGATCGTCGGCGGCCTGCGCACGACCGTCGGCATCGCGCCCGGCACGTCGCGGTCGAGCGTGTACCGGAACTGACCGGTGACCATCGCGCGGGCGTCGATGCGTGACTGCGGCGTGCCGACGAGCCGGTGTTCCGAGGCCGGTTTCGGTTGGGCGGCGAAGACTCCGGTGAGCTGCGCGGCGGCGGACGTCAGCAGCCCGTACAGGATGGGACGCCCGTCCGGGAGGATCACCGCACCGTCGCGTGTGGACAGTCTGGAGACCTCCACGCCGTGCTGCGCCGCCGCCGCCGCGAGCAGCCGGGCCCGCGCGGCCGCCGCGGCCTGGCGGATCGGGCCGTACACCGACCGCATCGTGTTGGAACCGCCCGTGAGCTGGTTCATCAGCAACTCGGGCCGCGCGTCGGCGAGCGTGACGCGGACCTGGCCGAGAGGCAGGTCCAGCTCCTCCGCGACGAGCATCGCGCAGGCCGTCGTGATGCCCTGGCCGACCTCGGCGCGAGGCAGGTCGAGGGTGACGATGCCGTCCTCACCGACGCTGAGCACGGCGAGCGCGCCGGCGGTCGGGGTACCGGCAAGGATCAGAATCTCGCCGAGATCGAGGATCTCGGCCGGTTGCGGCAGCGTCGGGATGACGGCCTCGGCCGTGCCGGGAACCGCGACGGTGAGCACCGGCGCGGCCACGAGGAACGTGAGGAACTGCCGACGACGAACCGGAGCCCCGGCTGCGGGGACCGGGACTTCGTTGTCACAGGTCATGTACTCGTCAACGACATCCGGCGGACACGGGTACGACCGTCAGCCGAATGGGTGTACGAACGAACAGCAGTACCGCTGCCGGCGCAAGGAAGTGCAGTGAACGGACGCACGTGTCCGGCAGCCGGAACAGCCGTACGTCGCCACCTGCGAAAGTAGGGTCAACCCCCTGCTCCAGTAGGTGATCCGGGGCACAAAACCGGCAGTATCGTCACCCGCGTGACGCCGGCCTACGCGTCGATGGCGTCCGTCGGCGTCATCGGCTCCAGCGTGATCGTGATCGCCGTGCTCGCGGGCCTCTACGCCGGCACGCGGCGCAGGCTCGCGCGGGCATCGGCCGAACTCGCCGAGCGGGAACGCGAACTGATGGCCGAGCAGGCCCGCGCCGACGAACGCACCAGGCTCGCCGCCGAGATGCGCGACGTCGTGACGCACCGGCTGAACCTGATGGTGCTGCACGCCGGCGCGTTGCGGATGGCCGCGAGGGACGACGGCGTGCGCCAGGCGGCCGAGGAACTGCGCACCGCGGGCTGCCAGTCGCTGGCCGAACTACGCGATCTCGTCGGCGTGCTGCGCTCCGGCCGCGCCGCCCGCATCCCGGACGTGCTGCCGGACCGGCTCTCCCGGCTCGTCGCCGACTCCGCGGCCACCGGCCTGGAGATCACCCTGACCGAGCACGGCGACGCGGACACCGTCTCCCCGGCCGTGCGCCGCACGATGTACCGGGTCGTCCAGGAATCGCTGACCAACGTGCACAAGCACGCGCCGGGCGCCCTCACCGAGATCACCATCCACTGTGGACCGAGCAGTGTCCGCGCGGTCGTCCGCAACACCAGGCCGACGGCCGCACCGGGTCTGGTGCTGGCCGGTTCCGGCAGCGGCCTGCTGGGCCTGCGTGGCCGCGTCGAGATGGTCGGTGGCACCCTCACCGCGGGCCCGACCGACGACGGCGGGTTCGAGGTGGACGCCGTGCTGCCCGCGTTCGTGCCGACCTGACACGAGCGGATCGGTCAGCTGCGGCACCGGCGCCCGGCGCCTGCCGCAGTGGACAGTGAACGCCCGCTACTTCGGGTCGGCCGCCCTCAGATAACGCGCGAAACCGGGAAAGTCGTGCGCGTTCTCCACCATGAACGACCAGTACCGCGGCGTCTCCCTGGCCCGGTCGTAGTAGTACTCCCGGATGGTCTCGACGAGCCGGCGCAACGTCTGCGGATGCACGGAACCCCTGCGCCACGCCAGGGCGAACTCGATGACCGGCGCATCGGCGATCCCGACGACGCCCACGTCGGCACCGATCCCGCTCGACGACACGAGGCACGCGGCCCCGGCGTCGCGGACCCAGCTCATCGCCTCCGCGTGCCCGCAGACGTAGTGCAGCACTACGGGGTTGTGTCCCTTGAGCTGGTCGAACAGCCACTGTTCCACCGGGTGGAACCAATCGCTGGCGGAGCGGCGCACCCAGGTCAGCTTCGCCAGGTCCGCCAGCGTCGCCGTGTCACGCAACGTGAGCGGGTGCCCGGACGGCAGGGCGAGCCACACGGGTTCGTGCGTCAGACTCTTCGACGCCAGCACGGGTTCGGACATCCGCGCGGGCGCCGCCCCTTTCAGGACAGGCACCAGCGCGGCGGTCAGCGTGCCGCCGTACACCGCCTCGACCGAGGCGTGCGGGCTCATGGTCGCGGTCTGGATCCGCAGGTCCGACAACGACTTCCGGAGCGCCTCGTGCAGTGCCGTGGGCGTCCATTCCGCATTGCCGAACCGGAGCACGTTCGAGTCGTCGGCCAACGCCTCCGCCAGCACGTCGTCGGCGTGCAGCACCAGGCGCGCGAGCTTCGGGATCAGGCGCTGGCCGAACAACGTAGGCGTGATACCGGTTTTCGACCGCACGAACAGGTCTCCACCCAGCGTCCGCTCGATTCGGCGCAACAACGCGCTGACACTCGGCTGTGGCAGGTTCAGCATCCCTGCGGCCTTGGAAATGCTGCCCGCCTGTACCAACGTCGTGACCACGCGGGCGTGACGAACTTCGATCTCCATTCCGTACCCCCCCACGGACGAAAGTACCGGCTCACCGGCCTTTCTCGTTCGAGAACGACTTGGGCGCCGGCCAAGGCTCGAGCGGGCCCGGTTCGGTGAGCACCCGCCTGGCCCGCTCGAGCGGGTCGATCCGCGGCCCGAGCAACGACCGGGTGACGCCGGCGTGCAGACGGGCGGCGAACACCACCACGTAGGCGGCGCCCAGGGAGAGCACGGCGAACGCCGCCGCGACGAGCAGGGCCGTCGGCAGGTCGCCGATGAAGATCCCGATCCCCTGAGGAGCGTCGGCTCCCGAAGGGAAGTACCCGAGCTTGATGCCGTGGTCGAACTCCCCGTCGTGCCACGTCCTGGGCGAGGCCCAGTACCACAGCGGAACTGTCACACCGAACAGACAGCTCAGCCACACGAGTGCTGCCACGAAGTCCAGCAGCACCAGCGGCACGTACATCAGCACCAGGTAGCCGCAGTCCCTCAGCGTCGCGGGGTCCGTCCATCTGACTTTGATCTGCGCGAAGAGCCCGGACTCCTCGACGGTCCGGTAACCGGCGGCGACGTTGTCGCCGAACAGCTCCGCACGTTTGCGTTCGACCTCCGCGCACCCGCGCACCACCAGCGCGGCGCCGGCGAGCAGCGGGATGCCGAACGTCAGCAGGCTCAGCGCGTAGGTGGTGGCCAGCACCGAGAACGCGACCACGAACAACGCCGTGCCCACGACGACGTAGCTCAGCAGGTACCCGGTCGCGAGCCACGGCGTGGACGAGAACACCAGCCGCAGCGGGTTGCGCGGTACCCCGCCCCCGAAACCGCTCACCCGACGCTCCGCAACAGGTCCTCGACGGCGGTCAGCCTCGCCCTGATCTCGTCCAGCTCCCGCCGCAACGCCTCCTGGTTGGCCACCGCCTGCTCGGCGAGTTTGCGGAACTCGGCCATGGCCACCGCGTCGGAACGATGGCGCTGCAACTGGAAGTACGAGACCACGCTCGCTGCGATGCCGCCGACCGTGATCAGGACGATGGCGATGGTGAGAACGGCGCCGGTCATGTAGAGGTCTCCTTCGTTTTTCCGAGCACCGAGAGGATCAGGTCGACGTCCAGCCGAAGCTCGAACGGCGCCAGCTCGAAGTACTTCATGGCCTTGCCGTCGGACGACAACTCCAGGTTGCCCACCACGAGCCCGGCCTTCTCCAGCCGTTCGAGGTGCATGTAGAGGAGCGGGCGGGACAACTCCAGCCGGCGGGCGAGCTCGCTGACATGTACCCGGCCCATGGCCAGTTCCCCGATGATGCGCAGGCGCTGCTCGTGCCCGAAGGCGGCAAGCAACGCCAGCAGTTCTTCGCTGGTCAGGGCTTCCCCCTCCGGCCGCGGATCCGATCCTGTCAGACAAAACTTACAGGTGGAAGTCCGCCGTTGCAACGCGGGCACGGTCAGCGCGCTGTCAGAGCGAGGTCAGATCGAGCCGCGACCCTAGGACACATGACGACACCCGCGCTGCCGTCCGTCGTGGATCTCCACGCACGGCTCTGCACGGGCGCCCTCACGAGCGTCGAGCTGACGCGACGCTGCCTCGACCGGATCGAGGCGGCGAACCGGTCCCTGAACGCGGTTCTCGCGCTCGACGACACGGCACTGGCCCAGGCCGCCGAGTCCGACCGCAGACGGGCCGCCGGTCACGCCCGCGGCCCGCTCGACGGGATTCCCCTGCTGATCAAGGACAACATCGACACCCGAGGCCTCGCGACCACCGCCGGGTCTCGCCTGCTCGCGGGCACTCCACCCGCCCGCGACGCCGAGATCGTCGCCAGGGCACGCGCCGCCGGGACCGTGCTGCTCGGCAAGACGAACCTGTCCGAGTGGGGCAACTTCCGGTCGTCCGAGGCGACGGAGGGGTGGTCCGGCGCAGGCGGCCAGACCCGTCACCCGCTCCGGCCCAGCCACAGCCCGTGGGGGTCGTCGTCCGGCTCGGCGGTGGCGGTGGCCACCGCGATGGCTCCGCTCGCGCTCGGTACCGAGACCGACGGGTCGATCGTCGGACCCGCCGGAGTGTGCGGTGTCGTCGGCCTCAAACCGGAGACCGGCCTGCTGCCGTCGGCCGGGATCGTCCCCGTCTCGGCGGCGCTGGACGTGGCCGGGGTGCTCGCCGGTCGCCTGGCCGACGCCGTGACGTGCCTGGAGGTGCTGGCAGGCCGTGACTTCGGCGCCACGACCGACCTCACCGGGGCCAGGTTCGGCCTCTGGCGCGTGCCCGGCATGCCGTCCGAAGTGGACGCTGTGCTCGCCGACGCCGGGAGGCGGCTGCGCGCGACGATCGTCCCCGTCGACCTGACCATACCGAGGTCGTTGTCCGCCAACGCGATCCGGGCGCTGTTCGCCGAGTTCCGGCCAAGTGTCGAGAACTATCTCAGGACACGGGACGGCGTGCCGTCCACTCTGGCCGGGCTGATCGCGGCCAACCGGGCCGATCCTGTCGAGCTGAGCCTCTTCGGCCAGGATCTCTTCGAGCAGACCGCGTCGGTGTCCGGCACGGCCCGGACCGCCGCGGAGACCAGGGCTCAGGTCCGGGCCCAGGCGCGGGAACTGATCCGCACCACGTTGCGGGACCACGGGATCCTGGCCGTGCTCGCACCGTCGAACCAGCCCGCCTGGCCGATCGACCACGCGAACGGCGACCCTTTCCCCCGCACCAGCTCGACCCCCGCCGCACTGGCCGGGTACCCGAACGTCTCGGTGCCCGCCGGTGACGTGGCCGGGCTCCCGGTCGGCCTGTCCGTGTTCGGACCGGCCACATCGGCGGAACTGCTGCCGCTGGCACTCGCCCTGGAGCAGGAACTGAAGGAGCGACCATGCTGATCGAGAAGCTCACCCAGGGCGGCACGACGATGGCCGTCGTGGGCGTGCGGCCAGGTGACGACCTGGTCGCGTGCGCCGGCGAGCACCTAGCCCGCGACGGCGTCGTGCTGCTGCGCGGACTCGGCATCGACGGCAGCGAACGGTTCCACGAGGCGGTGTCCGCGTTCGGCGGCTCGCTGATCAACAGCTACCGCGGCGGCAACACCCCGCGCACCACCGTCTCCGAGGGCGTGTTCACCTCCACCGAGTACCCGGCGCGGTACGAGATCACGTTGCACAACGAGATGTCGTACGCCCACCGGTGGCCAAGCCGGCTGTTCTTCTCCTGTGTCGACGCCGCCGACACCGGTGGCGCCACCCCCGTCTGCGACGGAGGGGCGTTGCTCGCGGGCCTGTCCCCGGACGTGCGCGAGAGGTTCGAGACGCGGGGCGTGCTCTACCGCACGCATCTGCACGGCGGCGCGGGCCTCGGCAAGTCGTGGCAGCAGACCTTCGAGACGAGCGACCCCGCGACCGTCGAGGAGTTTCTGCGTTCCTCCGGCGCCGAGTTCTCGTGGACGGCGGAGGGCGCGCTGAGGGTGTCCCAGCGCCGCCCTGCCGTCCGCCGGCACCCGGACACCGGCGCGGTGGTCTGGTTCAACCAGGCCGACCAGTGGCACCCCTCGAACCTGCCGGAGGACGAAGCGGAACTGCTGCTGTCCGTGGTGGACGACGAAGCGGACCTGCCGCACTCGGTGGCCTACGGGGACGGCAGCCCGATCCCGGCGGCGGACCTCGCCGACGTCCGGAAAGCCCAGCGGGCCGGCAAGCTCGCGATGCCGTGGCACGAAGGTGACCTGATGGTCGTGGACAACATGCGCGTGCTGCACGGGCGCGAGCCCTTCACCGGGTCACGACGTGTCCTGGTCTCGATGACCTGAGTAAGGAGCGGCGAGGAAGATGACGGTCCCCGAGTTCGTGGTGATCCCCGGCGCACAGGTAAGGGATGCCCTGGCAGGCAAGGAGAAACAGGTCGTCGACCTGGTGGAGCAGGCCTACCGGGTGCACGGTGACGGCAACACCGTCAACCCTCCGTCCTACTTCCTGCGTTTCCCCGACCGGCCGTCGGCCCGGATCATCGCGCTGCCCGCGTCGATCGGCGGCACCGCGGCTGTCGATGGGATCAAGTGGGTGTCGAGCTTCCCGGAGAACATCGCGTCGGGGCTGCCCCGCGCGTCCGCCGTGCTGTTGCTCAACGATCCCGCGACGGGTTATCCCTTCGCCTGCCTGGAGGGCTCGATCATCAGTGCCGCCCGGACCGCGGCGTCCGCGGCGCTGGCGGCCGATGTGCTCACCAGGGGCCACGACCGGCCGCGCGGACTCGGGATCGTCGGCACCGGGCTGATCGCCAGGTACGCGCACACCTACCTGGCGGGCACCGGGTGGACGTTCGACGAGATCGGGCTGTACGACCTCGATCCCGCCCAGGCGGCGGGTTTCCGCGGATACCTGGAGCGGTCCGGCCACGACGGGCGGATCGTCGTGCACGACAGCCCCGAGTCGCTCGCCCGGTCGTCCGGCCTGATCGTCTACGCGACCGTGGCCGCCACCCCGCATGTCACCGACCCGTCCTGGTTCGCCCACGCGCCACTGGTGCTGCACCTGTCCCTGCGCGACCTGGCTCCCGAGGTCGTGCTCGAGTCCGCCAACGTGGTCGACGACATCGACCACTGCCTGCGCGCGAACACGTCCGTGCACCTGGCCGAACAGCTCACCGGCGACCGGTCGTTCGTGTCCGGCACGCTGTACGACGTGCTGACCGGCGTGCTGAAGCCTGAGCACGGGCGAACGCTCGTGTTCTCCCCGTTCGGTCTCGGGGTACTGGACCTCGCGGTCGGCAGGCACGTGCACGACGAGGTGACCAGGGCCGGCACGGCGCTGCCGGTCGAGGGCTTCTTCGCCGAGCTGAACCGCCACTGAGGCTCCGGTGCCGATCATCGTCAGTCCACAGGACTTCAACGTCGCCGACCTGTTCGTGGACCTGCGCCCGGACGTACCGCTCTACCTCAAGTGCGAGGGCTTCAACTTCGCCGGCTCGGTGAAGCTCAAGGCGGCGGTCGAGATGGTGGCCGCCGCCGAGCGGGCCGGCGATCTGCGTCCGGGCACCAGGCTGGTGGAGAGCTCGTCGGGCAACCTGGGCATCGCGCTCAGCATGGTCGCGCGCAGCAACGGGTTCTCGTTCACCTGCGTCACCGACGTCCGCTGCAACGCGGCCTCGGTGCGGCTGATGCGAGCGCTCGGCGCCGAGGTGCACGTGGTCGGCGAGCCACATCCGGAGCACGGTTTCCTCGGCGCCCGGCTCGACCACATCGCCAGACTCTGCGCCGCGCGTCCGGACTACCTGTGGCTCAACCAGTACGCGAACGAGGCGAACTGGCTGGCCCACCACCAGACCACCGGGCCGGAGATCATCAAGAGCTTTCCCGAGATCGACGTGCTGTTCGTGGGGGCCGGCACGACCGGCACGTTGATGGGGTGTGCGCGCTATCTGCGCGAGGCGCGTCCGTCGACCCGTGTCGTGGCGATCGAGACCGAGGGCTCGGTGGCGTTCGGCGGTCCCCCGGCGACCCGCCTGATCCCCGGCATGGGCACCGGCATCCGGCCGCCGTTGCTCGACGAGTCACTGGTGGACGACGTCGTGCACGTGTCCGAAGTGGACACTGTGCGGACCTGCCGGTCACTGGCCGAGCGCGGGTTCCTCTTCGGTGGATCCACCGGCACGGTGGTCAGCGGAGCCGGGAAGTGGCTGCGGCGGCACGGCGGCCGCGCGCTCACCGCCGTGGCGGTGGCACCGGACTTCGGCGAGCGCTACCTGGACACCGTCTACGACGACAGCTGGGTCGCCGAGCACTACAGCCTCTAGGCACCGGACCAGAAGCCTTGTCCGTGACAGCCGGGCCGGGCTTCGACAAAGGCGCTAGCCGAGGGCGAGAGACCGGGTCGCGCGGACGTCGCACTTGCCGTTGCCGGTGAGGACGAGCCGTGGCACCACATGCACCTCGTCGGGCACGACCGCCTCCGGCAGCACACCCCGCAGCGCGGTACGCACCGCACGCGCCAGCGCGAGGCCGTCCGCACTCGGGTCGGCGGGCACGACGAACGCCTCGACCTCGTCGATCATGCCGTGCACCACCTCGAAGGCCACCCCGGCCACACCGGGCACCCCGAGCACGTGGTGCCGCAGCTCCCCCAGCTCGATCCGATGCCCGCTGATCTTCAGCTGGTCGTCCCGCCGCCCCAGGTAGCGCAACGTCCGCGGGCCCACCATCTCCACGATGTCACCGGTCCGGTAGGCCCGGCCGCCCAGCTCGGGAGTGTCGAGGAAGCGGTCACTCGTCAGGCCGAGGTACCCCGCGGCCACCGGCCGGCCGGCGATGACCAGTTCTCCTTCCCTGGCCGGACGCAGCTGGTCGTCGACGACGTGGGCGACGGTGTTCCACGCGGGGGAACCGATCGGGACGGTCGGCAGGGCGGGGACGCGGTCGGCGGCGAACTCGTAGGCGCAGCAACCGATGGTGGTCTCGGTGGGCCCGTAGTGGTTGACCAGCCGCACCCCGCGCAGGCGGTCGCCGAGCGCGGTGAGCAGGCCGGGGTCGAGCGCCTCCCCGCCGAACATCAGCAGCCGGGTGAGCGCCCGGTAGTCCGGCGGGGACGCGAGCTGCTCCAGGAACCGCGCGTGCGACGGCGTGAGCTTCAGGAAGGAGTACGGCTCCGGCCGGCCGAAGAGCGTGGCGCTGTCCCACATGCCGCTGGCCACGACGACCCGGTCGCCCTGAGCCAGCGGCACCCAGAGCGAGGTGAACGCGAGGTCGAAGCCGAGGCTCGCGAACAGTGGACTGCCCGTGCCATCCCGGCCTGTCAGCGATCCGCACCACCCCACGTAGTTCACCAGCGAACCGTGCTCGATCAGCACGCCCTTGGGAGTGCCGGTCGAACCCGAGGTGAACACGGCATAGGCGATGTCGTCCACGCGCGGCAGGTCACGCTCCGGCGGTCGCACCAGCTTCGGCACGTCCGCGAGGTCGAGCGCGCCCGGCACCGGGCCGTCCGCCACGACAGCGGCCGGTTTCGCCTGTGCCAGAATGGCTTTGACGCGCTCGGCCGGGTGCTTGGGATCGATCGGCACGTACGCCGCGCGCAACGCCATGATGGCCACCGCGGCGGCGATGGTGTCCGGTGTCCGGTTCGCCCACAGCACCACCCGGTCGCCCGGCTCCACGCCGCTCTCACCGAGCGCGGCCGCGATCTCCAGCACACGCTGCCACAGCTCGCGATAGGTCCAGCCGCCACCGGCGTGCTCGATCGCCACGGTCGCCGGTCCGGTCTCGGCGTGACCCCGGATCAGGTGCACCACGGAGTCGTTCAGAAGCGGACGGCTCTCCCCCAGGATCACGCCCCCAGCATCGGCCGTGCCGCTGACACCGGTCTGACAGCCCACTGACGGCCGGGCGCTGTCAGCAGGAGATCAGAGCCATGTCAGACCCGGACTGAAGAATCGGGTTCGTGACTGTCGAGCGGACCACGTACGAGCCTCGCGCCTATACCCCGCTGACCGAGAGCGAACGCCGCGCCAGGGCCGAGCACACGGGCGGCGAGCCCGCGCTCGACTTCAGCGTCGGGCGCACGAGCGCGGACACCACGCCCTACATCGACTACCACAACGTCGATGTGCTCCTCAGTCTGCAACACCCGCGCACGCGGGAGCCGGCGGAGCTGACCTTCTACACCGTGGGACAAATCCAGGAGCTGCTGTTCAAGCTCCTCTTCACGGACATCAACCGCGTGCGCGACCTGCTGTTCGACGACCTGCTCGACGAGGCGCTGTGGCATCTGCGCCGGGTCGAGCGGACCCAGCGGCTGCTGGCGGCGAGCTGGGACCCGGTCAGCGCGATCACCGCGTCCGAGTTCGCGGGTTTCCGCAACGAGCTGGGCGTGGCGTCCGGGCTGCAGTCGTACATGTACCGGCAGCTCGAGTTCGCTCTCGGGCACAAGTCGCCCCGCATGGCCGAGGCGCACAACGCCGTGGCGTGGGTGCACGAGCAGGTCGATGCCGCGCTGAGGGCGCCGAGCGTGTACGACGCCGCGCTCGCGGTGCTGCGCAGGCGTGGCGCACCGATTCCGGAGCGCCCCGACTACGCCCAGCCGTACGAACCTGATCCCGCGGTCGAGGAGGCCTGGGCCGGGATCTACCGCGAGCCGAAGCGCGACCATCGGCTGTACCTGCTCGCCGAGGCGCTGTCCGAGGTGGGCTACCTGCACTCGCGCTGGCGCTCGACACATCTGCTCGTGGTCGAGCGGATCCTCGGGCACAAGCCGGGTACGGGTGGCACCGACGGTGTCGACTGGCTGCGGCGGGTGTCCGAGCACCGGTTCTTCCCCGAGTTGCTGGCCGCGCGCTCCACCCTCTGACCAAAGGGCTTTCCGTGGCGGTGTACCGCGACTACGACCAGGCCGAGCTCGACCGGCAGTACTCACCGAGCTCCCTCGTTCCCGATCTGGGGCTGTTCCTCGACGGCTACGCGAGGACCAGCGAGGCGGCGCGGACCGAGCTCCCGGTGCGGTCAGGGTTGCGCTACGGCCCGGCGGCGAGGGAGACGCTCGACTTCTTCCCCGCGAACCGCCCCGGCGCGCCGCTGCTCGTGTTCGTGCACGGCGGGTACTGGCAGGAGCTGAGCAAGGAGGACTCGGCGTTCCCCGCGCGGGACCTGGTGCCCGCGGGGGTCGCGTTCGCCGCTCTCGGCTACGGCCTGGCACCCGAGCACCAGCTCGGCGACATCGTCACGCAGGTCGCCCGCGGTCTCTCGTGGCTCGCCGGCCACGCCACCAGGCTCGGGGCCGGCCGCGTGCACGTGGCCGGCCACTGCGCCGGCGCACACCTCGTCGTCGCGGCGCTGTGCCGGGAAGAGCTGCCGCTCGCGAGCGCGATCCTGCTCAGCGGCGTCTACGACCTCGAACCGCTGCGGCTCACCTACGTCAACGAACCGCTCGGGCTCGACGCGGCGGAAGCCGCGCGGCTGAGCCCGATCCGGCACCTGCCCGACCGGCTGCCGCCACTGGTCGTCGCCCGCGGCGGGGTGGAGACCCGGGAGTTCGCGCGACAGCACGACGAGTTCGTCGCCGCCGCCGCGTCCCGCACGCCGCGGCTCGACGAGCTCGTCATCAGCCACCGCAACCACTTCGACATCCCACACGACCTCGGTGACCCGGCCACCGCGCTCGGAGCCGCCGTGGCCGGCCTGCTGGTGCCGCAACCGGCAACCTTCGCCGCGTCTTCGACGCTCAGCAGGGCGCCTCGTCTGAGCGCCGAATACGGGGCAAACGCTGCCGGTTGCGGCACTGGAGGGGACGCACGATGCTGATCGACCCTGGCGAGGTGGCCGGCGTCAACCGCCACGAGACCGAGTACCTCTATGACGAGATAGTCGTCCGGCGCGCGTACCTTCCGCCTGGCGTGGAGCTGCCGCCGGGGTCGGTCGTGCTCGACGTCGGCGCGAACATCGGGATGTACTCGCTGTTCGCCCGGTCGGAATGCCCTACCGCATCGATCTACGCGTTCGAGCCGTTGCCTCCGTTGCTGGAGAAGCTGCGCGCCAACGTCTCGGCGCATGACGTGACCGTGCTGCCGTACGGACTCTCCGACGCCGACCGCGAGGTGTCCTTCGTCTACTACCCCGGCTACTCCACCATGTCCACGCAGTATGCCGACACAGCACTGGAGAAGCGGTACATCCGGGATCGGTTGTCCGAAGTGGACTATGACGCGGAGTTGCTCGGCGAGCTGCTCGACTTCCGCTTCCGCGAGCAGACCTTCGGCTGCCGGGTGCGCCGGCTGTCCGGCGTCATCGACGAACTGGGGCTGCCCCGCGTCGACATGGTGAAGATCGATGTGCAGCGGGCTGAGCTGGACGTGTTGCGCGGCATCGAGGAGCGGCACTGGCCGATGCTGCACCGGCTCGTGCTGGAGGTGCACGACGAGGCAGGCACGCCGACGGCGGGGCGGCTCGCTCCGACGACCGGGATGTTGCGGAACAAGGGGTTCGACGTCACTGTGCGGGAGGACCCCGGTGGCCGCCACACAGTCTTCGCGGTGCGGCGGCCCGCCTGACCTGTCAGCGCACCAGCGGCACCGGCCCGGCGCCGGGCCACACCAGGGCGGGCGTGCCGGTGAGGATCGCCTGGTGCACCTCGCGCAGCAACGCTCCGGGGTCTATCCCGAACTCCTCGGCGAGCACCCGCCTGCCCTCGTCGAACACGGTGAGCGCGTCGGCCTGCCGGTCACACCGGTACAGCACCGTCATGAGCTGGGCGCGGAACCGTTCGCGCAACGGGTGCTGCGCGACCAGCTGGGCCAGCTCCGGCAGGATCTCGGCGGCCCTGCCGAGCGCGAGGTCGGCGTCCAGCCGCCGTTCGAGCACGGACAGCCTGTCCTCCTCGAGCCGCGGACCCGCCGAACTGGCCAGGTACTCGGTCACCCCGGCGAGGGCGGGACCGCGCCACAGGTGCAGCGCCGCCCGGTACCGCTTCGCCGCCTCCTCGTACCGGCCGGAGAACAACGCCGTCCTGCCGCGCTCCGCCTCGTTCTGGAACTCGGCGAAGTCGAAGTGCGCGGTGCCGATGTCGAGCCGATAGCCGGGAGATCTCCGGACGATGGCCGATCTGCTGCCCACGATCTTTCGTAATCGTGAGACATAGGTGTGTATCTGTGCGTAGGATGTCGCGGGCGGATGCGGGCCCCATAGTACGTCCGACATCTGTTCATCTGAAATCAACTTGTCGCCGGAAAGCAGCAGGGCAGCGAGCACGGTGCGCGGTTTGACCCCGTCACGGGTCAACTCCGCGTCGCCCCCGCGCACTTCGACCGGACCCAAGATACGAAATTCCACGAGATCCACCTACCCGAGAACCTTGTCCTGGACGAGAATCGCCTCATACAGCTGCCGCATGCCGCGACCGGGTTCGAGCCCCATTTCGCTGGCCAGCCGCTTTCGGGTGTGATGAAACACGTCGAGCGCCTCGGTCTGCCTGCCGTCGCGGTACAGAGCGATCATCAGTTGTTCACTGAAACGCTCTCGTTCCGGATATTGCGCGGTCAGTAGGTTGAGCTCGGGGACCACCCCGCGCTGGTCGCCGTTGGCAAGTTTGGCCGTGATCAGGTCCTCGCGGGCGCTGAGACGTCTCTCGTTCAGATGAGTGGCCTCCATGCGGCACCGCGCACCGTCGCAGACGTCCAGCAGCGCCGGCCCGCGCCACAGCCGCAGCGCCTCTTCCAGCAGCTCAATGGCCATCGCCGGGTGCCGTTGCACCTTGGCGGCCCCGCGTTCGGCCAGGTCCAGGAACCGGTAGCCGTCCACGCAGTTCTTCGGCACGTCGAGCAGGTAGCCGCCGCTCACCGTGCGCAGCACCTCGTCGCCCTTGCGCCCGGTGACCGACTCGAGCAGCTTGCGCAGGCGGGTGATGTTCGCGTGCAACGCATTGCGCGCATTGCCCAGCGGTTTGCCGGACCAGAGCTCCTCGACCAGTTGTGCCGCGGGCAATGGCACCCCCGGCGGCAGCGCTAGCAGGGCCAGTACGGTGCGCACTCTCGCCGAAGCAATTTCACGTTCCTGCCCTTCACGGGTGACTGCCAACGAACCGAGAATTCGAATCTCCATTTCGCGACACCTCTTCACACCTCAGCGCGGAACCATTGATCACATGATCGGCCGGGCGCACCCCCGATTCAGCTGTGACCACAGTTCCGACCCCCATTGATTGCTCCACCCCCGCAGAGCAGTCGCAGGCCCGGCTCCAGGACGGCGCGGGCAAATACGACCTGGTTCACACTATACGGAAGTAACAGCCTGTGTCGAATACCACAGGCAACTGGGCGACATACCACGGTGGTATGACCCGTTCGAAGGGTGGCGAATGAGGATGAATGACGCAGTATCCACCGCGCCTCGCGAGCAGGATTGACTGACCGATTGATTGGCTATGACTACAGTGACGCCGCGATGATCTCTTTCATGATCTCGCTGGTGCCGCCGAAGATGCGCGAGACCCTGGCATCGGCCCATGCCCGCGCGACCGGCTGGCCGGCGAGATAGCCATAACCGCCGAAGAGCTGCAGACACCGGTCGACGACCTCGCACAGCGTCTCCGAGGCGTGCAGCTTCGCCATCGCCGCGTCCGTCATGGAAAGCTCGCCGGCGAGCGCGCGTTCGACGCATCCGTCCACCAGCGCCCTGCTCGCGGCGGCCGCGGTCGCACAGTCGGCGAGGACGAACTGGGTGTTCTGGAACTTCATCAGCCTGCGCCCGAAAGCAGTGCGCTGCCGGCAGTGCCGCACGGTCTCCTCGATCGCGGCCTCCATCGCCGCCACCGAGGTCACCGCCAGCAGCAGGCGTTCCCTGGAGACGAGCGGCAGCAACTGCCGCAGACCACGGCCCTCCGCACCACCGAGCACGTTGCCCGCCGGGACACGGGTGTCGTCGAAGGTGAACTCGCCGGTGTCCTGGCCGTGCCTGCCGATCTTGTCCAGCACCGGCCCGCGGTGGCAGCCCGCGAGCCCGTCGGCCTCGACGACCACCAGGGACATCCGGCGCTGCCGCTCCTCCGGCGCAGACGTGACGACGAACGTGATCACCAGGTTCGCCTGGCCGCCGTTGGTGACGAACGTCTTGGTGCCGTTGAGCAGGTAGTCCTCGCCGTCCCGGCACGCACGGGTGGTGATGGCCTGCAGGTCGGAGCCGGCACCGGGCTCGGTGACCGCGAGCGCGCCGACCAGCTCGCCCGTGACAAGCCGCGGGAGCCAGCGCCACTTCTGCTCCTCTGTCCCGTGCAGAAGTACGTACTGCGTGACGATCCCGTGCGCGCTCAGCCCCCACGACGTGTCGCCGACACGCGCCTGTTCCTCCGCGAGCACGGCGTCGTGCGCCACCGTGCCGCCCGCCCCGCCATACTCCGGGGGAACGCTCAGGCCCAGCAGCCCACGCCGGCCTGCCTCCGTCCACAGTGTCCGGTCGACCTGCCGCTCGGCCCGCCACCGCAGCTGGTGCGGCAGCACCTCGGCGGTGAAGAAGTCACGGGCCAGGTCGCGCACCGTGGCGAGGCCGGGATCCGCGGTCTCCCACCGCGGCCCCGGCCGGCGCACGCTCATCCGCAGCCGCCCGCGTGCCCGTCGTCAGGGCCACGGCCCATCCCGACGGCCGCCGTCACGACCTCGGGCTCCGCCTGCGCAGGGGCCTGCCTCGCCCGGACGTGGCCGGCGAACGCCTCCAGCCGGTCGAGACCCCAGAACCGGGTGAACCCCTGCACGAAGAACGGCACACCGAACGCGCCGTGCCGGAAGGCCTCCGCCATCGAGACCGCACCCTCGCCGCGCAGTTCGTCGTCGTCGGCGGCGTTGGCGACGGCGACCGAGTCGAGCTCCAGCAGCGCACCGATCTCGGCGATGGTGGCGCGGTCGCAGATGTCGCGGCCCTGCTCCCACCGAGCCCGGTAGACCGCATCGATGTAGCCGAGGCCCTTGCCGTGCCGCCGCGCGTACAGGTACCCGAGGTGCGGCACCTCCCACACCGGATCCCTGTCCACCGGCCAGGTGACCTCGATGCCGCGTTCCCTCGCCAGCCGCGCCACGTCCTGCAAGATGTAGAAGTGCTTGGCGCGCGTCATTTCCGCGTACGGCAACTCGGCCCCCTGGGCACGGATGAGCCCGGCACTGCGCTCGTCCGGCTCGTAGTACGGCCGCCACTCGATCGACTCCGCGACGTCGCGGAACCGGCTCATCAGCTCCCGATACGCGAGCCACGAGTACGGGCTGCGCAACGAGAAGTAGAACCTGGGCGTTTTCCTGCTCATGCCAATCCCCTCCGGTGGCGTCAGATCACCAGGCCGCCGTCGACGCCGAACACCTGGCCGGTGATGTAGGAGGCGCGGTCCGACACGAGGAACGACACCAGGTCCGCTACCTCCTCCGGCCTGCCGAACCGGCCGAGCGGGATGCGCCCGGCGAGCCCTTCGGTCGCCCTGGCGGGCAACCCGGCGGTCATGTCGGTCTCGACGAACCCCGGCGCGACCACGTTGGCACGGATGCCGCGCGGGCCGGACTCCTTGGCGAGTGCCTTGGTGAACCCGATGATCCCGGCCTTCGAGGCCGAGTAGTTGGTCTGCGTGCCGTTGCCGTGCACGCCGGCCACCGAGGACATCGTGACCACGGTGCCGGCGCGGCGCTTGACCATCGCGAAGATCGCGGCCGAGCACACGTTGAACACGCCGTCGAGGTTCACCCGCAGCACCGAGTTCCAGTCCTTTTCGGACATCAGCACCAGCGGGTTGTCCTTCACGATCCCGGCGCAGGTGACCACGGCGTGGATCGGGCCGAGCTCGGCTTCGGTGTCGCGCACGAACCGTTTGCTCTCCGCGTACTCGGCCACATCCACCTGCCGGGCCAGCACCGAGGCGCCCGACCCGGCCGCTTCCTTCGCGACGAGCTCCGCCGCGGAATCGTTGGAGCGATAGCAGAACGCGACGTCCCAGCCGTCCTCGGCCAGGCGCGTCACGACTGCGCGTCCGATCCCCCGCGAGCCACCGGTCACCAGCGCGACCCGGCGCGCGGTCACCGCGGTGCTCCCGTCAGGGGCTTGTCGCGCACCAGCACGCTGGAGTCCCGCAGCGCCGCGGTGAACTGTGCCACCTCCAGCACCTTGCGCCCGCCGACGTAGGAGGCGCCGCCGACCACAGCGGCGTCGTCGACCAGGCGGTGGATCTCCGCGCGGTGCTCCAGCACGTCACCGGGGAACACCGGCCCACCGAGCTCGACGCCCTTGATGCCCGCGGCCAGCTCGACCTTGCCGGCCAGCACGTCGGGGTTGGGCTGCTCCCAGCAGATGAGCAGCACCGCGGCCTGCGCCCACGACTCCAGCAGCAGGCTGATCGGGTAGGCGTAGTCCTCCTCGGCGGCGTCGTCGCCGAGGTGCCGGTAGCAGGGTTCGGCGACGGTCACCGCCTTGTGCGCCACCAACGTCCGGCCGACCTCCACCGCGGATACCCGGTCCACCAGGAGGATCGGGTAGCGGTGCGGAATAAGCCGTTTGATCCGTGCGACGCCGTTCATCGCACACCTCCCGTGGCATAGCGCAGCCGGATCTGGGCGACGGTCCGCTCCCCCACCGACGCCGTGGCGGCGCAGCGCAGCACGCCGTCCTTTTCGGACAGTTCGGCGGCGAGGTCCACGGTGTCGCCGCCGTAGACCGGTGCCGCGAACCGGACCCGCTCCAGCGCCACCGGACGACGCACGCCCCTGGTAGCCCTGACCAGCGAGTGGACGTACTCGACCAGGTAGAGGCCGGGCAGGATCGGAAAGCCGGGGTAGTGCCCCTCCAGCACGGGGTGGGCGGGATCGATGTCGACCGCCGCGCGCACCACCGGGCCGTCCGCTCCCACGACCCGGACGTCCCACCCGTTCACGACGAACCTCCGCAGCCACCGAGCACCAGGCAACCGGTCATGCCGTCACGACCGATCGTGGTGACCACCGCCGCCTCGTCGCGGCCGAGCGGCCTGCGCCCGGCCGCCGCCAGCACGGCGGCGATCTGGAACCCGGCCGAGGCCGCCGACGCGTCACCGATCAGGTGCCGGCTCCGGATCCACTCCGGTGCCGACGCCCCGAACTCCTCGGTCAGCACGTCGTTCTCCACCGGGGCCGCGCCCGCGCTCGCGGGTGCGACCACGCGCACCTGCTCCGGACCGACCCCGGCCTGCCGCAACGCGGCGCGGACGCAGTCCCGCAGCGCGGCACCGGCGTCACCGTGGGCGCCGAACGCCGTGAATCGGGTGGCGAGCAGCCTGACCAAAGGCGTGCGGCCCGACCGTTCCGCGTCGGCCGCGGACTCCAGCAGGAAGAACGCGCTGCCCTCGCCGAGCGCGGACATGCCGTCGCCGCCCGCCCTGCCCGCGTGCCACTCCAGCCATGCCCGCTGCGCCGAGTACTCCTCCGCCACACCGCACAGCGCGCGGTCGCAGTGACCACCGCGCACGAGCCTGGCCGCATAGCTCAGCGTCAGCAGTGCGGTGAGCCAGTCACCGGAGATGGTGGTGTTCGGCCCCTTGATGGTGTGCCAGATCGCGCTCTGGCCCGCTGCCTTGTTCATCACCGTGTTGGGGAACTTGGCGGGGTCGACGTGGTACGGCTTGTCCCCGGTGAGCGAGTCACGCGTGGTGTCCATGATGGACTGGACGCTGGCCCACCCGGTGCCGAGCACGAGCGCGGCTCGTTCCGGGTCGGCGACGAGGTCCTCGCGGCACTGGTCGACCAGGCCGCCCGCCGCGGTCACCGCGAGTGCGGTGAGCCGGTCCATCAGGCGCGTTCCCTTGTTGCCCAGGTACTTCGCGGCGCTGAAGTCGGGTACCAGGCCCACCAGCTCGTAGGGCACGTCGAACTGCGACCTGTCCACACCGGAGATCGCGCTGCGGCCGGACAGGACACCGTCGGCGAACGGGTCGTTGCCCACGCCGTACGGCGACACGACGAACCACTTGGACAGCACCAGTTCCGCGGTGCGCGTCCCGTCGCGGTCGGCGAGCGCGGCCTGGGCCGTCATGATGTCGCTCCGTCACCGAGCAACGCGCCGTGCAGCCTGTCGTCGAAGTCGACCTGGCTCCAGTCCCGCCGGTTCTCGATCACCGCGTAACCGTGGGTGATCGTGCCGGTGGCGGTCTTGCGCAGCACGCCGTCGCGGCGCACGTAGCAGTCCATCCTGGCGGTGTAGGTCAGCCGCTTGAACACGTTCTCCACGGTGAAGACCGTGTGGATCTCCTCCTCCATGCCGACCTCGTCCAGCATCGTGATGCTGGAGCTCGGCACGACCGGTATCCAGTTCTGCTCGCTCAGCAGGGTGTGGATGGAGACACCGCGGTCGGCGAGGAAGAGGTCGACCGCCTCCTCCATCAGCCGCAGGTAGCCCGACATCTGCAGGCGCTCGGTGAAGTGGCAGTACGGGTAGGGCACCCGCCACGACCAGCCGAACGCGTTGCGGTTCTCGGTGAGTTGCGCGATCACGTCGTCACCGCTCGCCGCCACGGGCTCCTGCGGGGTGCCGATGCGATCCACGACCAGTGCGGCCAGCTCGGCGGGCACCGGCTCGGCGGGAAAGCCGCGCACGTCCTTCCGCAGCGTCACGCCGACCTTGGCGGTCACCGTCCTCACCGGCTTGCCCCGGTCGGCGATCATCTCCACGACGAACCGCAGCTCCTGGCCGGGGCCTTCGGCCTGGCGGACGGTGGCGACCGCGACGTCGTCGATGTGGTACGCCGTCCACATCCTGGTGTCGATCTCGGTGATGTCGGTGCAGATCCCGTACCGCTCGTAGAGCTCGCCGGCCGGGAACCCGCGCTGCCGCAGGTGGTCGAGAACGGCCTCCTCCACGAGGTAGTTGACGTGTTTGAAGCCGATCCACGTGCAGATGTTGGAACCCTCGTAGCGGGGCCTCAGCACCACGCGGGTCGAGTCGTCCCGCGGCAGCGTGCCGGCGGGAGCGTTTCGGGTGGAAGTCACGTCAACTCCTGGCTCGGGTGGTCGGCAGCATGGCCGCGTCGAAGAAGTCGGAAACGGCACGGGCGAAGAACTCTGGCTGTTCCAGCATCGGGAAGTGACCGCACTGCTCGATCAGCTCGAACCTGCCGTCGGGCAGGCCGTCCGCCAGCGCCCGGCCGTCGGAGGGATCGGCCGCGATGTCGGAGTCACCGGTCAGCACGAGCTGGGGCGCGGTGACGCCGGAGAGGTCGAGGAACGGTGTCCGCAGGTACGACTCGAAGAACCGCATCCAGCCATACGGGCCTACCTGGTCCCGGATGCTGACCGCCAGCGCCATCCGCTGCCGTTCCGCGTACCTGGACGCCTCGCCGACGCGCAGCGCCTCGGCGAAGATCCGGTGGAAGTCGTTGAGGTAGTGCGAGATCGTGTGCCACGTGAAGTCCCTGGGGCGCGGCCGGTAGAACGCGCTCACCAGGACCGAGGGGCGTGGTGCGAGCTTGCCGGTGCAGTACGCCTCCAGCAGCAGCGCCGCCGAGAACGAGTGCGCGACGACGGCGTCGAATCCTGGCTGGGCCTCCACCGCGCACACCACCGGCTCGATCTGGTCGCCGATATGGCTCCAGTCACCGCTGTCGATGCCGTGCCACGGGAGCTCGACCTCCCACAGCTCGGCCGTCGGCGGCATCCTGTCCACGAGCGAGTCCCAGACCGTGGTCTTGCAGCCGAGTCCGTGCAGCAGCAGCACCCGCGTCGCACCCTCCGATGTGGACGGACGGCGGAGCAGCGGAACCATCACCCACCCGCTTCGCACCGGCCGAGCACGGTAACGGCGTTGTTCCCGCCGAACGCGAGCGAGTTGTTCTGCACCACGTTCACCTCGGCGTAGCGGACCTCGTTGGGAACGCAGTCCACATCGCACTCGGGGTCGGTCTCCCGATGGTTGATCGTCGGCGGGATGAACCCCTCGGTGATCGCCAGCGCGCACGCCGCCGCACCGAGCGCGCTGGCCGCGCCCATCGCGTGGCCGAGCATGCTCTTGATCGACACGGTGGGCGGCGGGGTACCCGCGAACGCCTGCCGGATGGCGCCGACCTCGGTCATGTCGTTGGCCCTGGTACCGGTGCCGTGCGCGGAGATGAAGTCGATGTCCTCGGGCTTCACGCCGGCGTTGTGCAGCGCCAGCTCCATGCATCGCGCGAGCGTGTTCTGGTCCGGGTGCACCGGGCTGAGCGCGTCGCAGTTGAGGCCGTACCCGAGCACCTCGGCGTAGATGCGCGCGCCGCGGGCGAGTGCCGACTCCAGGCTCTCCATCAGCAGGATGCCGGCGCCCTCGCCGACGAGGATGCCCTTGCGGTGCCGGTCGAACGGCTGGCACACCTCGGGCGCCATCGCGCCGAGCCGGTAGAACCCGGCATAGGTCTTGCGGCACAACGCGTCCACTCCACCGGCCAGCACCACGTCGGCGTCACCGGCGCGAATCGCGTCGATGCCGTGCCCGATCGCGTAGTTGCCGGCCGCGCACGCCGTCGGGATGGTGACCGGCTCGACGTCGGTGAGCGCGAGCTCGCGCACGATGCTGGTGGCCAGGCGCGAAGCCGGCGACCGGCGGGCGAGCAGCTCGTCGAGGTGCTCCGGTCCGTCACGGAGCTGATCGACGGCCAGCTGGTCGAGGTCCCGCGACTCGCCGTCGGTCGTGCCGACGGAGACAAGGCAGCGGCGGCCGCGTAACTCGTCGAACGGCAGCCCCGCGTCGCCGACCGCCATACGTGCGGCAGCGGCGGCGAACTGGCTGGTGCGGCCCATGGTCGAGGGGTCGGTGCCCACCACCCAGTCCCCGGCCGTGAAGTCGGTGATCTCGCAGCCGTTGGCGTGGGCGTACCCCTCGGTCTCGAACGAGGTGATCGGCTTGACGCCGCTGCGGCCGGACCGCAGGCCCTCCGAGAACTCCTTGGCGCCGATGCCGATGCTGGAGACGATGCCGAGACCGGTGATCACGACCTTGCGTCGTGCGTCGTCCATTGTGTCCCCCTCCCGGTTATCTGGAGCGGGTCACTTCGCCGCCGACGCTTCCTGGACCACCGCGACGACACCGTCCAGGTTGACCATGCGGGCCAGCTCGCTCTGGTCGATGTCGACGCCGAAGACCCGCTCGAGGGAGGAGAGGATCTCGATGGCGCCCATGGAGTCGGCCTCGTGGTCCTCCTTGAACAGGCTCGTGCCTGTCATCTCACCCGGTTCGATCTCCAGGATCTCGCAGACGATCGCCTTGATCTTCTCGCGCACGCCTTCGTCCACATTGGATGTCTGGTTGGTGGTGGTCATGGCAGCCCCCTGATGTGCGATGTGCCGGACGGGGGCCAACTTTGTCAGCGGGGCTTATACGATTCCTATACCCGTAGGAAGCGCCGGGCGCGGTGCCCCATGGATCGGGGGTTGACCCCGGGGCACCGCTCGCTTCCGATCCGGCGTTCCTGGTTCACCGGATCGGCTGGTTCACCACCGTCTGGTCCGTCGCGCCGGAGGGCCGCGGTCCGCTCGTGACCGACGGCCACGGACGGGACGGCCACCAGCTCGATCGGCCGAGCAGGGCGAGGATCGCGGGCAGGATGAGGATCCGCACGATCACCGCGTCCAGGAGCACACCGACCGCGAGCGCGAAGCCCGTCTGCTTCATCTCCAGCAGGTGCAGGAACATGAAGGCCACGAACACCGACACCATGACCACGGCCGCGCTCGTGACGACGCTCGCCGACGTGACGATGCCCCGCGTGACGGCCTCCCGCGTGGACGCACCTTGCTGGACCGCCTCCCTGATCCGGCTGACCACGAAGATCTGGTAGTCGATCGACAGGCCGAACAGGATCACGACCAGGAACAGCGGCACACGCGACCCGATGAACCCGACGGACGAGAACCCGAGCAGGCCTTCGGCCCAGGTGCCCTGGAACACCAGCACCAGCGCGCCGAACGCACCCGCCGCGGACAGCACGGTGAGCAGCGTGCCGATGAAGGCGATCACCAGCGAACGCAACGCGATCGCGGTCATCAGGAACGTCACCAGCAGCACGAATCCCAGCACCAGGGGAAGCTTCCCGTTCTGGTGCGTGACGTAGTCCCTGTTCTGCGCGACGTCTCCGGACACCGCGTACTCGGCTCCCGGCAGCCCGGCGAACGCCTGCGGCACCAGGTCGGCACGCAGCCGGTCCAGTGCCTGGGCCGCCTCCGGCGAGCTGACCTTGTTCGGCGTGCCGAGGTCGAGCGTGCCCGTGTGCCCGTCCGCGGAGAGCTTGATCTCGGGATTGTCGTTGCCCGCGAACAACGGGTCCGCGCTTGCCTTGTCCGCCAGGCTTTCCAGTGCCGTGCGGATGTCGGCGGACGACGCCGAGGCCGAGCGCACCGCGATCGCGTTGTTCGCCCGCTCGGTCGGGAACGCCTCCGAGACGCGGTCGGCGACCTGCAGCGCCGGGACGCTCCGCGAGTACGTGTCGTTGCCGGGCACGCCGAGCTTCAACCCCAGCGCGGGCAGCGACAGCAGCAGCATGAACAGCAGCGACACCAGCAGCGTCAGGCCGGGCTTGCGCATCGCCGGACGCAGCAACTTCTCCCACAGCCGGCCCTGCGCACCCGCGTCGGACCGCCGCCGCAGGAACCGCACCTGCTTGTCGACCCGGTTGCCGAGCTTCGCGAGCAGCGCCGGCAACACGGTCAGCGAGCTCACCACCGCCACCGCGATGACGATGATCGTGCCGGCCGCCAGCGATGAGAAGATCACGTCGTCGGCCAGGAACAGGCACGCCGTGGAGAGGATCACGGCGAGGCCCGACATCACGATCGCCCGGCCGGACGTGGCCGCCGCGAGCTCGATGGCCGCCGTCGTGCTGATCCTGCCGCCGGACGCCTCGCGTTCCTCCCGTTCTCGCTTGAGATAGAACAGGGCGTAGTCGACGCCGACCGCCATCCCCATCATCACGATCACCTGGCTGCCCACGCCCGCGTCCGGGAACAGGTAGGACGCGAGGCCGTACAACCCGCTGGCACCCGCGATCGAGGTGATGGCGAGCAGCACCGGCACGCCGGCCGCGAGCAGCGAGCCGAAGACGATGAACAGGATCAGCAACGTGATCGGCAGCGTGATCCCCTCGGACAGCGCGAGGTCCGCCGACCGCTGGTCCGAGAGTCCCTTGCCGGTCGAACCCTTGCCGGTCTCCTCGACGACCAGGTCCGGATTCGCCTTCTGCACCTCGGCCGTCTGCGCCTGCAGTGGCTCCACGAACTGGCTCGCGTACCGCTGGTCGCCCTTCATGGTGACCTTGACCATCACCGCCTGACCGTTCGGTGAGACCACCGGCTCGGCCACGGACGACACCTCGGGCAGCACCCGCATCCGCGCGCTGACGTCCGCGGCCGCCCGGTCGGCGGCAGCGCGGTCCAGGGACCCGGACCGTGCCGTGATCAGCACCTTCTCGATCGCGGCCGGCGCGAGACCCCCGTCGTCGGCAATCTGCTCCATCCGGCCGGCCTCACCGACCCGGAAGTCCGCGCTGGTCGCGTCCTTGCCGCCGGCGAAGCTGCCGGCCATGACGCACAGCACCACGAACAGGATCCATCCGATGATCGCTTTCCAGGGGTTGCCGGCACTCCAGCCGGCCACCCGCACGATCAGTGCACGCTTGCGCACGCCTGCCATCCCCTCACCAGCCACTGTCCGAGCCACCCTCCACCTGTAAGACGAGACTGACAGATGGCAGGACGACGTGTCAACGCGGGTTCCACGGGGGTAGCGCTGACCAGGGACTTTCATCCTGCACTTAAGCAGGTGGTCAGTGGAGATGGTGAAACCTAGGCTCGAAAGCGCGTCGCATCGCCTGTTGTTCAGTGGGGGGAAATGGATGCCCGCTCTCTTTGACGCCGAGGGTCCGCCCGACGTTTTCACGTTGGGATCAATCGAGACGAAAGCCATGGAACAGGTCGCCAACGACTTTCTTGCGGTCGCCGGCGACGAGGTCGGCTCACCCGCGTGGACGACCGCGTCGAGCGATTTCTGGCACGACGTTCCGGCTTCGGTCCGCAAACGCATCGCTCGGTTCCGCCGCGATTCCGGTGAGTCCGGGGCGTTGCTGGTCCAGGCATTACCGGTGGACGAGCTGCTGATTCCCGATACGCCGGCGCACAGCGGTTCCGTACAGCGCGAGGCAACCGTGCCCGCCGCGCTGCTGTCGCTGTTCACGAGCGGCCTCGGCGACCCGGTGGCGTTCCTCGCCGAGAAGTCCGGCGCGCTCGTGCAGGACGTGGTGCCGGTACCCGGCAGCGAGAGCTTCCAGGGCAACGAGGGCTCGGTGATGCTGTCGTTCCACAACGAGAACGCCTTTCACCCGCACCGGCCCGACTACGTGCTCCTGCTGTGCCTGCGGGCCGACCACGAACGTGTGGCCGGACTGCGCATCGCCAGCATCCGCCGCGCATTTCCGCAGCTCAGCACCGAGTGCCGGGAGTCGCTGTTCCGCGCCGACTTCGTCACCGCGCCACCCCCGTCGTTCGGCGGAGGTGAAGCCACCGAGCCGCACGCGGTGTGCGGCGGCGATCCGGAGGACCCGGACATCGTGGTCGACTTCGCCGCGACGACCCCGTTGCACGACGCCGCCGGCAAGGCACTGCGGGAGCTCGAAGCGGCGCTGGAGGCAACGTCGGTGACGTTCTGCCTCGCGCCCGGCGACATGGCGGTGGTGGACAACCGCATCTCGCTGCACGGCCGTACGGCGTTCGTCCCCCGCTACGACGGACGGGACCGCTGGCTGCAGCGCAGTTTCTCGCTGCGCGATCTGCGAGATTCCCGGCGCTATCGGCCGAATGACGGCCACGTGCTCGTCAAATGATCTTCCACGCACACGAGTGGTAACCGACTTGGAGCTTTGTAGCGATGACAGGCAACCAAATCAGGAACATCGTCGTTCTCGGTGGCGGAACAGCGGGATGGATGAGCGCGTCCTATCTCGGCAAGGCACTCGGACCGGCCGTGAACATCACGGTGCTGGAAGCGCCCGCCATTCCGAAGATCGGCGTCGGCGAGGCCACCATTCCCAATCTGCACAAGGTGTTCTTCGACTTCCTCGGCCTGTCCGAGGAGGAGTGGATGCGCGAGTGCAACGCCAGTTTCAAGATGGGCATCAGGTTCATCAACTGGCGCACTCCCGGAGCGGGCGAGGCCACCGCGCGACCGCACGGTGAGGGCCGCAAGGACCACTTCGACCACCTCTTCGGCCTGCTGCCGGAGCACGGCAACCTGCCGCTGTCGCACTACTGGGTGAACAAGAAGCTGGCCGGCGAGACGGACGAGCCGTTCGACTACGCCTGCTACCGCCAGCCGCCGGTGTTCGACCGGAACCTGTCGCCGCGTTATCTCGACGGCACCCGCTGGGCCAGCTACGCCTGGCACTTCGACGCCAACCTGGTCGCCGACTTCCTGCGCCGCTTCGCCACCGAGAAGCAGGGCGCTGTGCACATCCAGGACACGTTCACCGAGGCCGAGGTCGACCACGGCGGGTACATCACCGCGATCAGGACCGAGACGGGCCGCCGGCTCGAGGCCGACCTGTTCGTCGACTGCTCGGGGTTCCGCAGCCTGCTGATCAACCAGGTGATGAAGGAACCGTTCCTGGACATGAGCGACCACCTGCTCAACGACCGCGCCGTCGCCACGGCCGTGCCGCACGACGACGAGGCGAACGGGGTCGAGCCGTACACCTCGGCGATCGCGATGTCGTCCGGCTGGACGTGGAAGATTCCCATGCTCGGCCGGTTCGGCACCGGCTACGTGTACTCCAGCCGGTTCGCCTCCCAGGACGAGGCCACCGAGGAGTTCTGCCGGATGTGGGGACTGGACCCGGAGACGCAGAAGCTCAACCACGTGAAGTTCCGCGTCGGCCGCAACCGGCGGGCGTGGGTGAAGAACGTCGTCGGCATCGGGCTGTCCTCGTGCTTCCTGGAGCCGCTCGAGTCCACCGGCATCTACTTCGTCTACGCGGCGCTGTACCAGCTGGTGAAGCACTTCCCGGACAAGAACTTCGAGCCGATCCTGCTCGACCAGTTCAACCGCGAGATCGAGACGATGTTCGACGACACGCGGGACTTCATCCAGGGCCACTTCAGCTTCGCCCCGCGCGACGACACGCCGTTCTGGCGTGCCTGCAAGGAACTGGAGCTCGCGAGCGACTTCCGCGAGAAGGTCGCGATGTACAAGGCGGGTCTCGCGGTGAACATGCCGGTGACCGACGAGGGCAACTACTACGGCAACTTCGAGGCCGAGTTCCGGAACTTCTGGAGCAACGCCAACTACTACTGCGTGTTCTCCGGCCTCGACTTCCTGCCGGAGCACCCGTTGCCCGCGCTGGGTTTCCGCCAGGAGACGGTGGAGTCGGCCGAGGCGGTGTTCGCCAGGGTCAAGAAGGAACAGGAAGAACTGGTTCGCACCCTGCCCAGCACCTACGAATACCTCCGCCAGTTGCACGGGAGGTGACGGAACCTTGACCGCATGGGATGTCCTGCACGTCGCGGGCGTCGCAGGCGTCGCGGTGGTGATCGCCGCAGGCGGGCGATACGTCGCCGGCCGCGCTCGCCAACCGGCGGTCATCGGTGAGATCACGGCCGGGCTGCTCGCCGGCCCGGCCGTGATCTGGCTGGCCGGGAACGACGTGTTCCACACCGTGTTCCCCGCCCACGTCCAGTCCGCACTGGGCGTCGTCGCGAAGCTGGGGCTGGCGCTGTTCCTGGTCGGGGTCGCGCACGAACTGCGGCTGCGCCACCGGTTCACGTCGCCGGCGCTGGGCTGGATGACGGCGGGTGCCCTCCTGCCCGCGCTCGTCGCCGGCGCGTTGCTGGCGGGGTGGGTGCTCCTCGCCGGTGACCCGCTGGTGCGGGGCACCGCCTCCGCCCCCGCCTTCGTCCTGATGACCGCGGTGTCGCTGTCGATCACGGCGGTGCCGGTGCTGGCCAGGATCCTGGACGACCGCGGCATGACCGGCACCAGGATCGGGCAGCTCGCGCTGACCGCCGCGATCGTCATCGACGCGATCTCGTGGCTGCTGCTCACCGTCGCGGTGGGACTGACATCCGGCAGGGTGGACGGGTTCGTCCGCACCGCGCTCGTGCTGGCGGTGGGAACCGTGGCCGCGTGGTCGATGCGGTCGCTGGCACGCACCGCCGCCGCGAGCCGCGTCTCCGGCCGGTGGCCGGTCGTCGCCGCGATCGTGATCGGTGGCGTGGCCGTTGGCCTGGCGGCGGGCGCCGAGCACTTCGGCATGACCGCGATCTTCGGTGCCGTGCTGGCGGGTTTCGCCGTGCCCACCGGCAAGGAGTGGGAGAAGCCGGTCGCCGCGGTCACCGCGGTGGGCAGGCACGCCGTACCCGTGTTCTTCGTCGCTACCGGGATCACCGTGTTCACCACGGCGTTCGCCGCGACCCCGGTCGCGCTGGTGGCGCTGGCCGTCGTCCTCGGCGTCGCGGGCAAGGTGGCGGGCGGCTACGCGGGCGCCCGGCTGGGCGGACTGTCCACCTGGGACTCGATGCGGGCGGCCGCACTGGTGAACACCCGCGGGTTGACCGAGCTCATCGTGCTGCAGATCGGGTACAGCACGGGAGTCCTGACCGCGCCGATGTTCCTTGCGCTCGTCGTGATGGCACTGGTGACCACCGCGACGACCGGGCCGGCCCTGCTGGTGCTCGACCGCGCCGAACTACGCCGCCGCCCACCGGTGCAAGCCCACCAGGAGAACAGGGACGGTGTGCTGTGACCGACTCGACGACCGCGCTCGGCACCGTCTCGGTGAACGGGTTCCGCGCACTGATGTCGGAGTTCCCCAGCGGTATCGCGATCGTGACGACGACGGACGACGAGGGCGGACCGTGGGGTATGACGTGCTCTTCGTTGTGCAGCCTGAGTGTCTCCCCGCCGATGTTGCTGGTCTGTCTGCGGGCCGGGAGTCCGACGCTGGCGGCGATCGTGCGGCGGGGAGCGTTCGCGGTCAACCTGCTGCACGACGGTGCCCGCTCCGCCGCCGAGCTGTTCGCCTCCGGGCGGCCGGGGCGGTTCGACCAGGTGCGCTGGAACAACGGTCAGAGCGGGCCGCATCTGCTCGACGCCGCGCATGCCATCGCGGACTGCCGGGTCAGCCGCACCGAGCACGCCGGCAGCCACGTCATCGTGATGGGCACCGTTCTCGACGTGACGCATCAGGATGGTCATGTGCCGTTGCTGTACGGCCGGAGGCGGTACAGCTCGTGGCCGGAGTGATCAGCGCCCGCCGTCGAGCGGGTTACCGCCGAGCAGCGCGGCGCCCAGCGGGGTCACGGTGTGCAACGCGGTGTTGCGGACACGTCTCGTGGTGATGAGCCCGTTCTGCCGCAGCACCGCGGTGTGCTGGCTGGCACCCGCGCAGGAGATGCCGAGCCGCTCCGCGAGCTGCCCGGTGGTGCAGGTGTCGGTGAGCACCCGCAGCGCGGCCGCCCTCGTCATGCCGACGAGGGCGGCCAGTGCACGGCCGGAGTGCTGCGGTGCCTGCCAGATCCGTTCCGAGATCGCGCGGTCGGGAGGTGCGGCGAACACCAGGGCCGGACGGCCGCTGAGACGTTCGGCGCCGAGCACGACGCCGGGCCTGGTGACCAGGAACAGTGACGGGCTCAGCACCAGGCCGTTGCCGTCCAGGCGGATCTCCTCCCCCGCCGGCCCGCCGGGCACGTCGAGCACGGGAGGATCCCACCGGATCCGGGGGTGCAAAGTGGACAGCAGTGACTCGACGCCCTCGGTGAGCGCCGCCCGGCCCCGGGCATCGCACTCGGCGTCGAGATAGGTGAACATGCGGCCCCAGTAGGGCGCGATGGCGATCCGCCAGATCTCCAGCAGGTCGGAGCTGGACGACGTGTCCTTCTTCGGTGCCCGGCGAGAGCGGTCCACGTGGTGCAGCAGGTCGTCGTCGGACGATCGCGGCAGCAACCGTGCCAGTGCCGGGTCGGCACGCAGCCGGTTGTGCACGCGTTCGCGCCAGCCCTCGTGCGCGCCTCCGCCCGCGCGGCGCAGGTCGCGCAGCGCGAACACCGTCTCCGCCGCCGGGCCCAGGCTGATCTTCATCCGCAGCCTGACCAGGTCCCGACCCGTGAACACGATCCGTGTCACCCGCTCACCCCGACGCCCGGCGGCCGATCAGGTCGAGGAAGACGTCGTCGAGGCTGGGACGCCGCAACGCGAAGTCGGTGACGTCCACCCCGGCGGACCGTAACGCGGCTGCGGCCGACGCGATCCCGTCGAGCGTGCCGGCGAGCTTCAGCGAGATCCTCCCGCCCTCGCCGGCGACGGGCGGCTCGGCCGCGAAACGTGCGAGAGCCGCCAAAGCCACTGGGACATCACGGGGTTCGACCGCGACCTCCAGCCGTTCGCCTCCCACCTTGCGCTTGAGCTCGTCGGGGGTACCGTCCGCGATCACCCGGCCCCCCGCGATCACCGCGACCCGGTCGGCGAGCTGGTCGGCCTCCTCCAGGTACTGGGTGGTCAGCAGCAACGTCACGCCACCCCGCACGAGCTCGCGCACGGTCGCCCACAGCTCGATCCGGCTCGCCGGGTCGAGCCCGGTGGTCGGTTCGTCGAGGAACAGCACCTCGGGCGTGACCACCAGGCACGACGCGATGTCGAGGCGGCGGCGCATGCCACCGGAGTACGTCCGCACCGGCCGGTTCGCCGCGCCGGTCAGGCCGAACTGCTCGAGCAGCTCGGCCGCACGCCGACGGGCACCACGTCCGCCCAGGTGCAGCAGTCTGCCGAGCAGCACCAGGTTCTCGGCACCGGTCAGCAGTTCGTCGACGGCCGCGTACTGGCCGGCGAGACCGATCCGCGCCCGCACCTCCCGGGGACTGCGTACCACGTCGAAACCGGCGACCTTCGCGGTGCCGGCGTCCGGCCGCAGCAACGTCGCCAGCACCCGCACCGTCGTGGTCTTGCCCGCGCCGTTGGGCCCGAGCAGGCCGAGCACCGTGCCGGCGGGCACCGCGAGGTCCACCCCGCACAGCGCCTCGGAGTCCCGATATCGCTTGCGCAGACCGGTTACCTCGATCGCCTGGGTCACCGGGTCAGCTCCGCAGGCGGAGCGGACGCAGGTCGGTCCAGTTCTCCTCGACGTGGGCCAGCGCGGCGGCCCGCGGACTCGCGCCCAGCGACACCGTCCAGCCGTGGGGCACCTCGGCGAACGAGGGCCACAGGCTGTACTGGTCCTGGTCGTTCACGAGCACCAGGAACGTGCCGTTCTCGTCGTCGAACGGGTTGGTCATCGCAGGTTCTCCTTAGTCCGCAAGGGAGTCAGCTCCACCGGCAGGTTGATGTGGCCGTAGACGAAGTTCGAGTGGATCTGCCGCGGCTCACCCGCGAGCCGGAACTCGGCCACCTGGTCGCGCAGCCCCTCCAGCACCGCCTCGACGTGCGCCCGGCCGAGGAACGCGCCGATGCAGAAGTGCGGGCCGTACCCGAACGTCAGGTGCCGGTTCGGGGTACGGGCGAGGTCGAACCGGCCGGGCTCGGGGAACGCCTCCTCGTCGAAGTTCGCGGAGATGTTCCACAACGTGACGATGTCGCCCGCGCGGACGAACTGGTCGCCGATCGTCACGTCGACGATCGCGCGGCGGCCGAAATGCATCGCCGGAGTGGTCCAGCGCAGCACCTCCTCCACCGCGGAGTCGAGACCGGCGGTGCCGTCCTTGAGCGCCCGCCACTGCTCGGGGTGCTCGGCCAGGGCCACGAGCGCGCCCGTCGCGGACAGCCTGCTCGACTCGTCCCCGCCGAGGATCAGGCTGTAGCAGTTGAGGACGATCTCCTCGTCGGTGAGCGGCTCGCCGTCGATGGTGCCGGTGGCCAGCGCGCTGATCACATCCTCGCCGGGGGTGCGCCTGCGGTGCGCGGCGAGGTCCTGGAAGTACAGCAGGATCTCGTTGCGGGCCAGGATCTCGTCGAACTCCGTGCCGCCACCGTCACGGCTGCCGAGCGTCTCCGTGTTCCACGCGACGAGCTGGGCACGGTCCGCGTCCGGCACGCCCATCAGGTCGCCCATCGTGTTGATCGGCACGTGGTCGACGATCTCGGTCGCGAAGTCGAACCGCTCCTGCTCCATGGCCCTGGCGAACAGGCCGGCCGTACGTTCCCTGGCCGCGTCCCGCATGCGTCCCACGACCCGCGGGGAGAAGGACCTGAGCATCAGCTTGCGGATCTCCCGGTGGCGGTGCCCGTCGGTGACCGCGAGCATCCGCCCGGCGGCGGAGTCCCCGCCCTGCAACAACGTCGTGAGCACGTTGCCGCGCTCGGAGGTGAACCGCTCGTTGTCGCGGTAGACCGCCATGACGTCGGCGTGGCGGCACACGGCCCAGAACTCGGGCCCGCGTGGTCCCGCCGGATGCCGGTACACCGGCTCGTTCTCACGGAACCATCGCCACATGGCGTTCACGTCGGTGCCGATGTAGGTCAGCGGATCGGTCAGGTCGTACATCTCACACTCCACAATGGACTCACCCGGCGGTCGCGAACCTGCGCACGCCGACCGCCAGGCTCGCGGCCAGCAGGATCAGCAGGGTCGCGCCCGCGACCAGGTAGGGCGACCCGGACACGGGTGCCGCCCCGTTGCCCCACAGGTCGCGGCACAGCGTCATCACCGCACTGATCGGGTTCCACTCCGCGATCGGCCGGACCAGCGCGGGCAGGCTCGACACGGGCAGGAAGGCGTTGGAGAAGAAGGGCAGGACGACGACGAGGAACTGCGTCACCGAGCTGATCGACTCGAGGTTGCCCATGATCGAGCCGAACAGCACGCCCACCCAGAGCATCACGTAGCTGAACACGACCACCACCGCGAACCCCTGCAGCGTCGGCACGAGCCCGGTGTGCGAATGCCAGCCGAGCAGGGTGCCGACGACCACGACGATGCCGAGCGCGAGCAGTGACAGCAGGAAGTCGCCCGCGGTGTGCCCGAGCGGTACCGCGACCCTGCTGATCGGCAGCGACCGGTACCTGTCGAACGCGCCGGTGCGCAGGTCCGTGGCGACCGCGATGGCGGTCGGGCCGACCCCGGCGAGACCGACCTGGATCGCCGCGCCCGCGAACAGGTACTCCTGGTAGTTCCCGCCCCCCACCGAGATCGTGTCCCGGAACAGGTAACCGAGCACGACCAGCGACACGAGCGGGCTCAGCGTGACCCCGAGCAGCCGCCCGGGGCTGCGCCGCAGCTGGCGCAGCCGCCGGCCGGTCATGGCGAGCACCTCGACCATCACGACCTCGTCCGATCGAGCTCGGCGGTGACGACCACACCGACCTGGGCCAGTGGTTCCGGGCTCATCATGTCGTCGTGCGCGCAGTTGATCCGGTAGGTGGCGATCTGTCCATCCACAAAGGACGACCAGCGCCCGGCCCTCTCCTCGACGGCCGCCGGCGTCTGGCCGGCGACCGCGGTGAACAGCAGCATCCGGCCGCGGTACGGGCTGGGCTCGTAGTTCTTCAGCAGCACGTCGTGGTTGCGCATCCCCTCGACCATGGCCGCCACACGTTGTTCACCGAGCGCGGCGAGCGGGTTGTTGTCCGCGCGCAGCACGGCGAGGACGTCCGACGGGGTGACCTCGCGTCCGGCAAACTCCTCCCGGCTGTGCCCGACGAGCTCCAGCAGCCAGCCGAACATCACCTGCTCGTCGTCGCGCTGTTCGAGATCGGTGCGGGGGTAGGCGTCCAGGTTGGCGAGCAGGCCCACCTCGTCGCCAGCGGCCTGCAACCGGGCCGCGATCTCGTACGCGACGATGCCGCCGAACGACCAGCCGAGCAGGTGGTACGGCCCCTCCGGTTGCACCTGCTTCATCCGCCGGACGTAGTCGTCCGCCATCGCGGCGATCGAATGGGGCACCGGGGCCAGCTCGGTGACCGACGGATCCTGAATGCCGTAGAGCGGGTACTCGGGACCGAGGTGTTTGGCCAGGCCCAGGTACGGCAGGGCGAACCCGACTCCACTGTGGACACAGAACAGCGGCGCCCGGTCCCCGGTGGGCTTCATCCGCAGCAGCACGCCGAACGGATCGAACTCGTCCTGTTCCTCCAGCTCCTCCAGCGCGCCGGCCATGACCGTGCCGCTGCTGGCCGCCTTCGGCCGGGGCTCGGCCGGTGCGAGCGTTTCGGCGAGTGCCCGCGCGCTCTGGTGCACGAACACGTCCGCGATCGTGATCATCAGGCCTGCCTTGCGGGCGCGGCTCACGACCTTGACCACCCGGACGCTGTCGCCGCCGGAGTCGAAGAAGTTGTCCTCCGCGCCGATCCGCGACACTCCCAGCACCTCGGCCATGATCGAACACAACGTCCGCTCGTCGGGCGTCTTCGCCGGAGCGGGGTCGCCACCGCGCGGGACGTCCGGTGCCGGGAGTGCCCGCCGGTCCAGCTTTCCGTTGGCGGTCAAGGGCAACGCGGACAGCATCACGACGACGGGCGGGACCATGTAGTCCGGCAGCGCGGTCTCGGCGTACCGGATCAGCGTGCCGGAGTCGACGTCCCCCACCACATAGGCGACGAGGCGGCGTCCCTCGCTGTCCTCGCGGGCGGCGACGGCCACCTGCCGGACCGACTCGTGCCGCGCCAGCACCGACTCGACCTCACCGAGCTCGACCCGGAACCCGCGGATCTTGACCTGGTCGTCCGCCCGGCCCGCGAACCGCAGCTCGCCGCCGTCGTCCCAGCGCACGAGGTCGCCGGTGCGGTACAGGCGCTCACCGGGCCCGCCGAACGGGTCGGCCACGAACCGCTCGGCCGTCAGCCCCGGCCGGCCCGCATAGCCGCGGGCGACGTTCGCCCCGGCCACGTAAAGCTCCCCGACGACCCCGGCCGGCACCGGGCGCAGGTGGCCGTCGAGCACGTAGACCCGCGTGTTCCACAGCGGCCTGCCGATCGACAGCACCTCCGCGGGCACCTCGTCGCCCGGCTCGATCGCGAACGACGTGCAGCCGACCGTGGTCTCGGTGGGCCCGTACTCGTTGACGACCCGGACTTCCGGATGCGCCCGCCGCCACACGTCAAGGTGGTCACCGGGCAGTGGTTCACCGCCGAGCACCAGCTCACGGCGCGGTGAGTACGCGTCCGGCAGCACCTGCAGCAGCGCCAGGTGACTCGGCGTGGCCTTGAGGAAGTCCACCCCGGCGCGGGCGGCCACGCTGCCCTCGGCCAGACCGTGCTCCGCCAGCTCCGCGAGGTGCACGCAACCGCCGGAGATCAACGGTCCGTGCAGCCCCGTCACGGTGAGGTCGAACGACAACGGCGAGTGCAGCAACGCGCCGGAGGTCAGCGACGGGTACGCCTCCAGGGACCAGGCCAGGTAGTTGACCGCGGACCGATGCTCGACCACGGTGCCCTTGGGCCGTCCGGTGGAACCGGAGGTGTAGACGAGGTAGGCCGCGTTCCCTCCCTCGATGTCCACATCGGACAGATCGCCGGACGGCAGCGCGGCGATCGCCGGGTCGTCCGGGAGCACGACCGGCAGTCCCTGCGCCACCTTGGCCGCCGACGCGGACGTGGTGATGACGCACACCGGCTCGGTCTCGGCGAACATCCCGGCGATCCGCTCCGCGGGGTGCTCCACGTCGACCGGCAGGTACGCGGCACCGGACTTGAGCACCGCCTGCACGGCCACGACCAGATCAGTCGTCCTCGGCAACGCGATCGCGACGACCCTTTCCCGGCCGGCGCCCAGCCGCCGCAGGTGCCGCGCCAGCCGGTTCGCCCGCGCGTTCAGCTCCACATAGGACAGTTCGTCGGTACCGGCCGCGACCGCGCACGCTTCAGGCGTGCGGCGGACCTGCGCCTCGAACAACGCGGGCAGCGTCGCGTCCGGCACCTCGTGCGCGGTGTCGTTCCAGGACACCAGCATCCGCTGCCGTTCGTCCGGTTCGAGCACGTCCACCTGACTGAGCCGCAGCCCGGGATCGGCGACGGCGGCGCGGAGCACCCGCACCAGCCGCCCCGCGATGCGCTCGACGGTCGCCGCGGTGAACAGGTCCGCGCGGTAGTCGATCAGGCCGGTCATGCCGGTCTCGGTGGTGGCCGACCCGTCGTCGACCGGTTCGAGGAACTGGACGATCAGGTCGAACTTAGTGGTGGCCGACGGCACGAACTCGCCGCGCACGGTCAGTCCCGGCAGCACCACGGGGGCACCGTGCCCGGTCTGCAGTGCCAGCATCACCTGGAACAACGCCTGCCTGCCCAGCGACCGCACCGGGTTCAGCGCCTCGACCACGTCGTCGAACGGCAGGTCCTGGTGGGCGTAGGCGGACAGGTCGCGCTCCCGGACCCGCTCCACCAGCTCGCCGAACGTCGGGTCGCCCGCCGTGTCGGTGCGCAGCACCAGGGTGTTCACGAAGTACCCGACCAGGTCGTGCAGCGCCTCGTCGGTACGACCGGCGATCGGGCTGCCCAGCGGGATGTCCGTGCCGGCGCCGAGGCGCGTCAGCAGACCGGCCAACGCGGCCTGCAGGACCATGAACAGGCTCGCGCCGGACGTGCGAGCCAGCCGCAGCAGGCCGCGGTGCAGCTCCGGTTCGACGGTGAACGCGACCTGACCGCCGCGGTCGTCGCCGACGGCGGGCCGGGCGAAGTCCGTGGGCAGGGCGATCTCGTCGGGCAGGCCGGCGAGCGCGGTCCGCCAGTGCTCGAGCTGGGCGGTGTACGTCTCGGTCGGCTCCTCCCTGGTGCCGAGCAGTTCCCGTTGCCACGCCGTGTAGTCCGCGTAGCTGACCGGCAACGGCCGCCACTTCGGAGCCCGCCCGGAGCACCGGGCGCGATAGGCCGTCATCAGGTCGGCGGTCAGCGGCGTGATCGACCAGCCGTCGAACACGATGTGGTGGAACACCAGCAGCAACAGGTGTTCGTCGGAACCGAGCACGAACAGCGTGGCACGCAACGGTGGTGCGGCGGCGAGGTCGAACCTGCGCACGGACTCGGCGGAGACAGCCGCGGCGAGCTCGTCCTCGCGCACGTTCACCGCGCACAGCAACGGTTGCCCGGCGGGCTCGGCCAGCACGCGCTGACACGGCTCGCCATCGGTCTCCGGGAACACCGACCGCAGCACCTCGTGCCGTTCCACCAGGTCCCGCAGCGCGGCCTGGAGGGCGTCGGTGTCGAGCTTGCCGGACATGCGCAGCGCCAGCGGCACGTTGTAGGTGGACGCCTCGTCGTGCAGCCGGTTGACGAACCACAGCCTGCGCTGCGCAGCCGACAACGGCTCGATCCGATCACCGCTGGGCAGCTCCGCGGTGCGTGGCCGCAGCGCCGGACGTGCCTGTCCGGCGGCCTCGACCCGACCGGCGAGCGCGGCCACCGTGCGGGCCTCGAACAGGGCGCGGATCGGCACCTCGGCGCCGAGCGCCGAACGGATCCTCGCGATGGCCTTGGTCGCGTGCAGCGAGTGGCCACCGGAGTCGAAGAAGTCGTCGTCGAGACCGACCTCGGGCACGCCCAGCACCTCGGCGAAGACCCCGCACAGGATCTCCTGGACCGGGGTGCGCGGTGCCCGGCCGCGCGCACCGGCCCGGTCGGGTGCGGGCAGCGCGGCGCGGTCCAGCTTGCCCCGGCTGGTCAGCGGGAGCACCGGCAGGACGACCCACGCCGACGGCAGCATGTAGGCGGGCAGCGACTCGGCCGCGTGGTCGCGCAGATCCGGTGGCAGCGCCCCGTCCGTGGTCACGACGTAGGCCACGAGCCGCGGGTCGTCGGGATCGTCGTCGCGGACGATCACCGCCGCCCGCGCCACCAGGTCGTGGGAGGTCAGCACCGACTCGATCTCCGGCAGCTCGATGCGGAACCCACGCAGCTGCACCTGGTCGTCGATCCGGCCCACGTAGTCGAGGTCGCCGTCGGGCAACCACCGCACCAGGTCCCCGGTGCGGTACATGCGTTCCCCCGCACCGGCGAACGGGTCCGCGACGAACCTCAGCGCGGTCAGGCCCGCCCGGTTCAGGTAGCCGACCGCGAGGTGGTGGCTGACGTACAGCTCGCCGACCACACCCGCCGGCACCGGCTGCAGGCTCGAGTCCAGCACGTACACGCGGTGGGCGGAGGTCGGCCGCCCGATCGGCGGACGCCCCTCGCCGGACAGCGGCGCACTGACCGTCGCGCCGACCACGGTCTCCGTGGGGCCGTAGCCGTTGAACATCCGGTGCCTCGGCGCCCACCGCCGCGCCACCGCGGGTGCGAGCGCCTCGCCGGCGGTCACGAGCGTCATGCCCTGCGGCAGCTCGGCGTGCTCCGGCAGGGCGGCGACGACCGCGGGTGGCAGACCGGCCAGTGTGACGCGGCGGTCGTCGAGCAACTCGACGAGCGCGGGTCCTGGCGCACGGGCCTCGTCCCCGGCGATCACCGCCGTGCCGCCCTTCAGCAGCGCGACCCCCATCTCCCACACCGAGAAGTCGAAGCTGTAGGACGCGAACTGCAGCACCCGCGTCGAGGCGTCCACGCTGAAGCACTCGGCGAGGCTCTCGATCATCGCGACGAACCCGGAGTGGTCCACGACCACGCCCTTCGGCTTGCCGGTCGACCCGGAGGTGTAGATGACGTACGCCGGGTGACCCGGACGCACCGGCGCGGACCTGTCCGCGTCGGTGAGGTCGGTGCCGGCGAGCGCGGCCAGCTTCCGCACGACCTCGGGGTCGTCGAGCTCCAGCACCGCACCCGGCACCGCGATCTCGTTGTCCACTGTGGACAACGTGACGACCGGCGCGGAGTCCGCCAGCAGGTAGCCGATGCGGTTCTCCGGGTACGACGGGTCGATCGGCAGGTAGGCGCCACCTGCCTTGAGCACGGCCAGCGCGGCGACGATCATCTCGGCCGACCGCCCGAACATCAGTGCGACCAGCTCACCGGGCCCGACACCGTGCCGGACCAGCAGGCGGGCCAGGCGGTTCGCCCGCTCGTTCAGCTCGCCGTAGCCGATCACGACCGGGCCGAAGTCCACGGCCGGGGCGTCGGGCGCCTCCCGCACCCTCGCCTGGAACACGTCGGGCACAAGGACATCCGCGCTGAGCACCGGGCGACCGGCCCAGGGCCCGAGGATCAGCTCACGTTCGTCGCCGGCGAGCACGCCGGCCCGGCCGAGCGGGACGTCCGGCGCGCTGACGAGCTGGTCGAGCAGGCGCACGAACCGTCCGACCACGGAGTCCACAAAGGACTTCTCGAACACGTCCGGCCGGTACTGCGCCTGCAGCCGGACGCGGTCGCCGGGGAAGACGCCGAGTGCCAGCGGGTACTCCGAGATCACCCTGGCCTGCCAGCCCAGCACGGTGACGCCGGGCAGCACGCCCGCCAGGCGGTCCACATCGTCGACCGGATAGTTGTGGTAGCTCAGGACGGTGTCGAACAGCTCGCCGACACCGGTGTCGCGCTGTACCTCGGCGAGCCCCAGGTGCTGGTGCTCCTCCATGGCGGCCAGGCGTTCCTGCAGATCGGTCAGCATCGCGGCGAACGGCTGCCACGGGTCCAGCCGCACCCGCACCGGCAGGGTGTGCATGAACACCCCGACCATGGACTCCATCCCCGGCAGCTCCGGCGGGCGGCCCGAGCTGACCGTGCCGAACACGACGTCGTCGCGTCCGGTCAACCGGCCGAGCAGCACCGCCCAGCAGCCCTCCATGACCGTGTTCAGCGTGAGGCCGTGCCCGCGGGCGAAGCGGTGCAGCCGTTCGGTGAGGTGGCCGGGCAGGTCGGTGGTCAGCACCTCCGGCAGCAGATGCACGCGGCCACGGTCCGCCGGGCCGAGCCTCGTCGCCTCCGACACACCGGCCAGCTCGGCCTGCCACGCCTCCCGCGCGCCCTGCTCGTCCTGGACGGCGAGCCAGTCGTAGTAGTCGCGGTACGGCACGGCGGCGGGCAGTGCCGAGGTGTCCGCCCCGTTGGCGAGCAACGTGAGCAGCTCGCGCCCGAGGATCGCGGACATCGACCAGCCGTCCACCAGGATGTGGTGGGCCGTGATCACCAGGCGGAACCGCTCGCCGCCGAGCCGCACCACGGTGAACCGCAGCAACGGCGGGCGGGTGACGTCGAACCGGCGCAGCCACTCGTCGTCGGTGAACCGGTCGGCCTCGGCCTCGGTCAGCGAGACCTCGCCGACCTCGGGCTCGGCCTGCGCGGCGATCACCTGCACGGCGTCACCCGACGCGCGGTACCGGAAGCTCGCCCGCAGGCTGGGGTGGCGTCTCAGCAGCGCGGCGGCGGCGGCGCGAAGCCGGTCGATGTCCAGCGGTCCTTCGGCGTCCATGGTGATCTGCAGCGTGTAGACGTCGACGCCGTCGTCGTCGAACTCGGCCTGGAACAGCAGGCCGTTCTGCAACGGGGACAGCGGCAGCACGTCCGCCACCGCGCCGGCGGCCTCGTACTCCTCGATCTCCGCCTGGCCGATCGGCACCAGCGGGAAGTCCGCCGGGGTGTGCCCGCCCGCGTGCCCGGCGAGCTCGCGCAGGACCCGCGCCCAGATCGTGGTCAGACCCCGGACGTCCTCTTCGGACAGCAGCTCACCCGCCCACACGATGTCGGCGGACAGCACCGGGACGCCGTCGCGGTCCGTCGTGACGGCGGTCAGCTCGACGACGTGCCGCAGCGGGAGACCGGGATCAGCCGCCACGCCACCGGAACGCACCACCCCGCCGGCGAAGCGGCCGAGATGGTTGAACCCGAGCTGGGGCGCCGGGAAGCGGGCGAGGGCGGCCTGGGTCTGCGGGTTGCCGTGCCGCAGCAGGCCGAAGCCCAGCCGGTCCTCCGGCAGTGCCCGCAGCTGTTCCTTGAGCCGCTTCACCGCGGCGCCGAGGTCCGCGCGGTCGCCGGCGGTCAGCGCGACGGGGTGGAAGCTCGTGAACCAGCCGGCCGTGCGGGACGGGTCCACGTCGTCCGCAAGATGTTCGCGGCCATGCCGTTCCACCTCGACGCGCACGGGTGACTCGGTGCCGCGCCACTCCGTGACGGCGATCGCCAGTGCGGACAACAGGATGTCGTCGATGCCGGTGTGGAAGGCCGCTGCCACACCGGCCACGTCGGGCAGTTCGGCCGTCAGCCGCCGCGCCGTGGCGTGTGTGTCCCGCTCCGGGTCGAGCGGCCGGTTGCCGAGTGGGGCGTCGTCACCGCGCAACTGGTCCAGCCACACCGGCAGTTCCGTCATCCGGGAGCGCGACCGCGACTGCTCGGCCAGCAACCGGGCCCAGCTGCGCAGGGAGGTGCCCACCGGCTCGAGCGTGCCGCCCTGGCAGGCCGCCAGCAGGTCGCCGAGCAGGATCCGCCACGACACACCGTCGACGACGAGGTGATGCGCGACGAGACCCAGCGCGTCACCGTCGTGGATCACCTGGAGCATCACCCCTTGGCCGGGTCGCAGCCTCGCCCGGGCGGCCGCCAGCGCCTCGTCGTCCACAGTGGACACACTGGCGACGAGCGTGGCGGCGTCCACGGCGTCACGCGGGAGGACCTCCAGTGCCCACACGCCTTCCACCGGAATGCGCAGGCACATGCGCAGGGCGTCGTGCCGGTCGAGCACGGCCCGCACCGCGCGCACGAGGCCGGCCTCGTCCAGCCCGGCCGGCGCGTCGAGCACGACGTGCTGGCTGTACCTCGCGATCAGGTCGAGCCGCCCGCCCGCGGTCTCCCTCAGCTGGTGGACGACCGGGGTCAGCTCGACCTCGCCCACGCCGTCGTCGGCCGGCCTGGGCGGCGCGGTCGTCAGCATGGTCGCCACGGTCGCGAGCTCGCGGACGGACTTGCGCCGGAACACGTCACGCGGCGTGAGTCGCAACCCGGCCGCCCGCGCACGAGCCACGACCTGGATCGCGCTGATGCTGTCGCCTCCGAGTGCGAAGAAGCTGTCCTCCGCGCCGACCGAGGGCACGCCGAGCACCTCGGCGACGACCGTGCACAGGACATGCTCGACCGGGTTGAGCGCCGTGCGTGCCGCCGCGGTGACCGCCTCCGGCCGTGGCAACGCCTTGCGGTCGACCTTGCCCGCGGCGGTGAGCGGTAACGCGTCGAGCACGACGAACGCCGACGGCACCATGTGTTCCGGCAACGCCTTCGCGAGTTCGCGCGGCAGCGCGCCGGTGTCCAGTCCCGCGTCCGGCACGACATACCCGACGAGCCGCGGGCGTCCGCCGGTCTCGTCGCCGACCACGACCCCGTCCCGGACCCCGGGCACCGCGCGCACCGCGGCCTCGACCTCGCCCAGCTCGACCCGGTGGCCGCGGATCTTGACCTGATGATCGCGCCGTTCCACGAACTCCAGCCGGCCGTCCTGGCGCAGCACCACCCGGTCGCCAGTGCGGTACATGCGCTCTCCCCGCCCGCCGAACGGGTCCGGCAGGAAAGCGAGCGCCGTGCGGCCGCGGTCGCCGAGGTATCCCCGCCCGACCCCGGACCCGCCTACGTAAAGCTCGCCGATCGAGCCGGCGGGCACGGGCCGCAGCTCGTCGCCCAGCACGTAGAGCCGTGTGTTGCGGACCGGGCGACCGATCGGCGCACGATGCCCATCGACGTCGCCGGGCCTGATCACCGCGTGCGTCACGTCGTCCGAGCACTCCGTCGGCCCGTACGCGTTCACGATCGGCACCGCGGGAAAGCGTTCGTGCCAACGGTGACACAGCGACGCGGGCAACGCCTCACCGGTCACCATCAGGCTGCGTAACCTCGGCAGATCCGGTGCGGTGCCGATGTCCCAGGCGTCCAGTGCGGCGCGCAGCAACGACGGCACGACCTCCAGCACGGTGGCAGGCATCGCGAACAACGCGTCGGGATCCGCGGCGACGTCGTCGTCAGCCACCCGCACGTGCGCGCCCGCCAGCAGTGGCGCCAGCATCTGCCACACCGAGATGTCGAAGGTGACCGGCGCGTTGAACACCACGGTGTCCTTTGAGGACAGATCGAGGTCCTCCACCTTCGCCAGCAGGTGGTTCATCATGCCGCCGTGGTGCACCATCGCACCCTTGGGCTTTCCCGTCGACCCGGACGTGAAGATCACGTACGCGAGATCGTCGCGGTCGCATCCCCTTACCGGGACCAGCTCTTCGTCCTTGTCGACGCCCAGCACCACGATCCCGGCCCTCGGCGCGATCTCCCGCGCCAGCCCCTCGTGCTCCACGGTGGTCACGACCTGAGCCACCCCGGCGTCGGCGATGAGCGACTCCAGCCGCATCACCGGCGAGGCGACATCCAGCGGCAGGTACGCCGCGCCCGCACCGAGCACGCCGAGAACCGCGGTGACGAACCCTTCCCCGCGTCCGGCGAGCACGGCCACGACCTCGCCCGGCTTGTGCTTGCGGGACAAGGCACTCGCCCTGGCCACCAGCTCGGCGTACGTCAGCTCGCCGACCGCGACGGCATCCGGCTGACGCACGGCGACCTCCCGCACCCGCGTGACGACGTCCCTGTCGTCCTGGTCGCGCCGCGGCCCGTCCAGTAACGACAGGACCTCGCCGGGCCCGGTCACCGGCAACCGCCCGAGCGGCAGGTCGTCGCCGGCCGTCACGAACGCTTCCGTGAACGCCAGGAACCTGCCGAGGTGGGCGTCCATCTCCCCGGCCGAGAACAGCGCGACGTTGCCGCTGACGTTGACCTGGATGCCCGCGGCCCCGGTGTCCGCGACCGTCACCTCGAAGTCGTCCACCAGCCCCGTCGACGGGCTGTGCGCGAACACCTCGCACTCGCCGATGGTGAGCTCACTGACCTGCGGGATGATGTTGACGAACGGCCCGAACGGGCGGCGGTCGTCGCTGGCGAACCCCATCTGCCGGCGAATGCGGCTGATCCGGTGCCGCTGATGCCTGAGCACCGCCGTGAACTCACGCGCGACCTCCCCGAGCAGCTCGGCCCTGGTCTGCTCCGGGTTCGTACGCACCCTCACCGGCAGATAGTTGTTGACCATGCCGGGCACGGCCTGCATCCGCGCACCGGCCCGCGCGTGCACCGGCAACGACAGCAACACCTCGCGCGTGCCCGCCAGCCGCGCCGTGTAGGTGGCGACCGCCGCCAGCACGACGACCTGCCAGTTGACCCTGGCCTCCCAGGCCCTGGCCCGCAGCAACTCGGCCACACTCTCGGACAGCATCCCGTCCCTGCGCAGGAACTCCGCCGCGGGAACCGCGTCACGCACGGAGAGGCTCACCGGCTCGACCTCGCCGCCCCGCTCCTCCCAGAACCGCCGGTCGCGCTCGGCGCGCTCGGACCCGCGGTAGTCGTTCTCGGCCTCCAGCAAGGTGTTCAACCGCGGGAAAGCGCCCTCGTCGAGCGACGCGCCGGCACTCATCGCCTCGTAGATCGCGGCCAGGCGCTGCCAGTAGATGACGTAGCTGAAGCCGTCCGACATCAGGTGGTGGTTGCACATGTAGAACACCACGCGGTCGTCCGCCAGGCGCAGCAACGCGAACCGGAACAGCGGGAAGTCCTCGATCGAGAACGGCTCCCGCAGGTCGGCCGCGACCCACTCCGCCACCGCCGCGTCCGGATCCTCGTGGCCGCTCAGATCGTGCTCGGCCATGGGCACCACCGGCAGCGGCTCGACCACCTGCCACGGCTCGCCCCCGTCCTCCACGAACCGGGCCCGCGCGCACTCCGCCTCGTCCACCAGCCGCCGCACGGCGGACCGGAAGAGGCCCGCGTCCAGCGGTCCGCGGATGTCCCAGTAGGCCGCCGTGTTGTAGGCCGGTCCGCCACCGGTCAGCTTCTCGTCGAACCAGATGTCCTTCTGGCCGTCGGTCAGCGGCAGACGTGCAGTCATGAGGCACTCCCGGTGGGACACATCGACACGGCGCCGCTGATGATTGCCGACCGATCTGACCGTGGACTGACCTCGCTCTGACAGCAGTGCCACCGATACCGATGCGCACGTCCACCCCTCAGGCGGCCGCCGCTTCCTCGGCCACCCTGCGGTTGGTGGCCCGGCGCGTCCTCATGCGGAGGAGGTCCAGCCGCCCGGCGCAGACGTACAACGCGAACGCGAGCACGAGTGAGTTCACACTGGACTGCCCGAACGCCACGAGCTCGCCGGCGATGGCCGAAGCCGGCCAGATGACCACCGTGGCGGGCACCCACGAGGGCGCCGACCGCGGCACGTACGGCCGCGTGGAGATGATCTCGTTGCGCCACCGCCGCACGACGAAGTACTCGGCGATCATGATCCCGGCGACGGGCGGGAACACCACGCCCAGCAGCACCAGGAAGTGGCTGAACCGGTGCACGATCCCCGCCGCCGCGAGAACACTGCCGGCGCACCCGACGATGACGGTCATCTGCACCCGGCTGATCCGGAGCGCGAACACGGCGTCGAAGAAGTTCACGAGCCCGAGCGAGGCCGAGTAGAGGTTCCAGTCGTTGATCTTCAGCACCGCCGTGACCACGATCAGCGCGCCGATCCAGCCGCCGGACGCGCTGATGGCGCCCATGACGTCCGTCGTGCCGAGCCCGTGCGCGAGGAGCACACCGGCGAGGCCGATGACCCACTCGGCGAGCGTGATCCCGAGAACCGTCTGCTTGACGACGTCCCGCTCGGTGCGGTTGAAGCGCGTCAGGTCCGGCGCGATCGCCGCCCCGACGATGAAACTGCCGGTGACCAGCGTGATCGCCGTCAGCATCCCGATCGAGGGCCCCGGCGCCGGACCACTGAGCGCGGCGCCGACATCGTTGATGCCGGCCAGCACCAGCCAGCCGAGCAACAGCAGGAACGCGGGCACCGCCACGTACGCCGTCCACGCCATCCACCGCACGCCATAGGCGGCGATGACCGTGACGACGATCCCGAAGAGCAACGACCACACCGGCGCCGGCAACACCCCCGCCGCGTTGGCGAGCGCCATCCCCGCCAGCCCGGTCTGCACGCCGAACCACCCGGTGCACGACAGGGCGATGACCAGCCCGAGCACCGCCGATCCGGCGTGCCCGAACCCGGTCCACCGGCTCAGCATCGCCGTCGAGAGCCCTTCCCGCTGCCCGATGACGCCGACCGTGATCGCCACGGCGTTGAGCAGCACGGCCCCGATCGTGAGCGCGAGGAACGCGTCCCAGAACGTCATGCCGAAGCCAAGTGTCGCGCCCAGCAGCAACTGGCTCAGCGCGGTCGTCTGCCCGAAGCGCTGGGTCGCGACTGACAACCACGGGTGCCGCGCCTGGTCAGGGACACGACTGAGGGCCTGATCATCACGCCCGACAAGAGCGGCCACGATCATCCCTCCGCCCTGTGATCGACAACCCGGACAGTAATAGCCCACCCACGGTCGAGCTATAGGCAATGTGCACAGGCGGATGAATCACCACGTTGCGATTCGCACAGGCACCTAATTCATCGCGAGTGCGATTCTCCTTCGCGCGACCAACCGAGTCTGGTGCACGTCCATGCTCATCCCGAGCCCGGGCCGCCGCTCGAACCGGTCGTAGCTGCGGCTGAGCAGCCAGTGGGCCGCCACCGGCGTGATCAGCTCCAACCGCATCTGGTCTCGCAGCCGAGCCAGCGCCTCCTCCACCTGCCGCGTCAGAAACGCGTGCCGCGTGAGGCTGCCACTGATTTCGTCGATCATGAAGACCATGGCATGAGGCGAGTCGCCGTACGAATAGCTGCACAGCAGTGCCAGATATCCCGCGTCGATCGACCGGTCACCGATCCAGCACTCCCCGAATGTGAGCGCTCCCAAATCCCACTTCGGCTCGGCCTGACGGCACGCGGCCTCCTGAGCCCACGCCCCGGGCCGCCCAGGCAGCAGATGCCCCAGCGCCGTCAGCAACGCCGCACTGCGCCGACTGGGCACCTCCTCCAGGTGCCGGACGACGACCTCCCACAACTCCTCGTTGTCCGCGAACGGCCCCACGAAGGCACTGACCTGGAGCTCGACCTCCAGCGGATCGGTGAGCTGCGGCAACGGGCGCCCGGCATCCACCACCGCCTGCTGCATGGGGGTCAGCCTCGTCCGCATGGGCGGGAGATTAGGCCGATCGGCGCAACGCAGTCCGTTCGTGGCTCGGCGCCACCACGCGGATCACCCCATCGTGATCACTTCGCGCAGCCCGTCGACGAGCAGGTCGCCCGGTACCTCGAACTGAACTCCGCCCTGCGCGGTCACCAGCACCGTGACAGGCCGCTCCAGCGCGTCCACGACCACGGCCAGCTCCACCCCGCGAAACCGATGCCAATGCGGCGGCCAGTCCCGCGGCCGCGCTAGTTCCGAAGCGAAGACGTCCACAACGTCCTTGCGCATGACGAGATGCTTTCTCGGTTCGCGAGCGGGATCAGCCGGCAGCACGAGTTCGGCGGCCAGCACAGCGTCGACCAGTTCGGCTTTGTCCGCGTACCCGCGGTGCACGAGGTACATCAACGACTCGAGGTCGTTCTCGAAGGTGACTTCACGCGCCTGATATCGGGGATTCGGCACGTACTGATCAGTGATCTCACCCTGTGCGTCCACGAGATATCGCCCGATGACCGCCTCGCCCGAACTGCCGTCGTAGACGGGGTCGACCACGTGCAACCAGTTGTTGGGCATGCGACGAGCGCGTTCCCGCATCTCCCGAGTGATGAGCGGCTTCATCATGCACGCATTGTGCCGAACCGTGCGCGCAGAGTTCGTACAAATGCGATCATTCGATCGTGACCGATCCGCACGCGTTCCTCGCGAACTTCGAACAGCGCCTGCACCAGGCCCAGGAACAGGCGAACGCCATCCAGACGGCGTTCCGCGAATCCCGCACCGAAGCCCAAAGCCCTGACGGCGCGGTCATCGTCACCGTGGGCTCCGGCGGCCGAATCGAATCACTCCAGCTCACCCCGCGCGCCGACGACCTCGGCCACACCACCCTGGGCCGCACGATCATGGACACCATCCGCCGCGCCCAGGTCGAGGCCGCCCGCAAGATCGAGGACACGATGCGCCCGATCCTCGGCGACGGCGAGGGCATGGCCTTCCTGCGCGAACAGGTCGAGCAGGGCATCGCCGCGATCGACCCGGCAGGCACCGTCGCCGAACCGCCACCCGCCCCAGGCCGTCCCGCACCACCCCGGGGCGATGACGACGACTTCGGCGGAAACTCGGTGCTGCGATGACCGGCTTCGCGGCGCAGTCCGAGGCCATCGCGGCCCACGGCAAGCAACTCGTCGGCCAGGTCTCGCCCTCCCTGCAGGAGGCAGTGTCCGCCTCCCAGGTGAGCCTCGGTCCGAACGTGATGGGCGAACTCTGCCAAGCGTGGTCGTGGATCTTCAACGACGAGCTCGACGACGCCAAGGCTCTTCTCGCAGCCCTCCCCAAGGCCTTCGAAGCAACCGGTGACGAACTGTGCTCGGCGGCCGAGACCTACCGGCAGACTGAAGAGGGCAACCGCACCGCAATGCAGGGGGTGGACCGATGAGCAACCCCTTGGTCGCGAAGAAGGAAGACGACAAGAAGCGGCTCGCCGGCGCAGGCATGTTCGACACCGCCGAGGACCTGGTCAAGCCCTTCGCCGAAGGCAAGACCATCGACCCGGTCGCGCTGGGCATCGACGGGGCCGCGCTGGCACTGGACGTCGCAGGCTTCCTCACCGACCCGTTGGGCACGCTGGCCTCGTCGGTCGTGGGCTGGATCATCGAGAACGTCGGTTTCATCCGGGAACCGTTCGACCAGCTCATGGGTGATCCACCTGCCATCGAAGCGATCGGCACCACGTGGGAGAACATCGCCAAACGCCTGAGCGACGAGGCCAACGCCTACGAATCTCATGCCAAGACACTCGCCGAGTGGACGGGCCATGCGGCCGATGCCTATGGCACCCGTTGCACCAATCTCGTGGCACAACTCCGTGGGTCGTCAGCCGCCGCCTCGTCCGCCGCGAACAAGATCAAGGTGGCCGGCGCGGTAGTGGCCGCGACCAGGGCGCTGATTCGCGATCTGCTGGCCGACCTGGCAGGCACCCTGCTGATGTGGGGCATTCCGGCAGCTGCGTCGGCGATCCCGACCGCAGGCGCCTCCATCGCGGCCTTCATCACCCGAGCCGTCACCAAGGCAGTCGAGATCGGCACCAAGATCGCCCGGTTCGTCGCCAAGTTGTTCAAGGCGTTGGACAAGCTCGGCTCGCTGGCGAAGAAGGCCGCTGGCGCGATGCGCAAGCAAGCCGATGACCTCGCGGCCCTGAGCAGGCAGATGCCGAACAGCCGCTACGGCAACCAACGGGCGGCAGAGCTCGCCTCCGACTCGGCAACGAGGGTGTCCAGGGCCGACTCCCTCGACAACATCGGCGAAGGCCTCGGCAACGCGAGCAGGCGCATCCAAGACGGGGTCGACAACGCGATGAACAAAGTCGACGACATCGCCCAGCGCACCACCCAGAAGGTCGACGACTGGGCGGCCCGCGTGAAGGAGAACGGCCCGGCCCGCAAGCAGGCGGTCAAGGACTTCTACGAGAGGATGAACCAGCCCCCTCTGACTACGCGCACGGAGAACATGGGCGACCCCCAGTCCGGCCTCGGCCGTGCGGCCGACCGGGTGGACGCGCCGATGAGCAAGGGCCTGCTCGACGGCCAGAACTGGGTGCGCGCGGTCTCCAGCAGGGACATCAGTCACCTGATGCCGAACTGGGGAGACCTCGTCCACCCGGCGAAGGAGCTGTCGAAAGAGCTGAACAAAGCTGAAGGCGGCGGCCACAAAGACCCCAAGGAAGGCTCGTGACCAAACCGAGGCGGATCGCCATCGCCGCCGTTCTCTGGATCGTCGCTCTGTACACCGCCCATGCAGGCACGTTGTTCTTCGACGGCGAAGCCGGCTCGGGCGGCGACCCGAAGGGCTACGCGGAGAGCATCTCGTGCGCACGCAACTGGTGGGCCTTCGGCGCCCTCTGGTATTGCAACGCCACCATCGTCGCTGACGATGGCAAGCAGTACCCGTACAGCAGCAAGAACTCCTCGCTCACGCCAGCCGACATCGGCAACCGCGTGCCGATGACCAACAACCGCGTACGTTCCGGACGGTCCTCCCAGTCAAGCGCGGAGTGGGCGCTCGCCGAACGCAGAGACCCGAACAAGGTCGCGTACATGCTGTCCCTCATGGGCATTCCGGTAGTCGCGCTCTTCATCACGTTCCGCATGTTCCGCGACAAGGAACCGTTGTCATGAAAGGACATCACCAGCGCTGGCTGTCTCTCGCCTGGCTCGGCCTCTGCCTGTACGGCGCCGCGTTCCTCCTGCTGTTCTGGGAGGACCACGGCCCCCGAGGCTCCGCGGTCGCCCAAGCCGAGAACATCCAATGCGAGCGCAACTGGCTCCTCCTGGGCACCCGCTGGAGTTGCAGCGCGATCGTCACCGACACCTACGGCGTGCGGACGCGGTTCACCAGCGACTCCTCCCTGCTGACCCCGGCCGACACGTCCGTGCCCATGCAACGCCTGGGCCCGCTCGACTTCGTTCCGTCCCGCGAGTCATTCACCCCGGCACCGTGGCCGACCATGGGCGCCGTAGTGCTGATCGGCGCCGGCCTTCTCGGCACCGGCATCTGGTGGCAGAACAGCCGTTCGCGCCGCGAGAGTCCGCGGGCAGAAGTGAGCCGCCTCCGCGGGCACGCCCGCTGGTACGTCGGCGCGGGTCTCCTCGCCTTCGCCGCGGCCCACTTCACCTACGGCCTGCTGATCGCCGCCCGCGCCGACTTCTGGCCCCGACCCGCCGAGGGAACCGGCGTCGTGACGTCCTGCGACCGTGACTGGCGGTACCTGGGAGCGACCTGGCGCTGCGCTGTCACCATCACCCCGGACACCGGCGGCGAACTCGTCCAGACCATGAGCTACTCGCAGTTCACCGCCGCGGACGTCGGCACGCGCAAACCGGTCACCTTCACGGGATCGACCTGGGAGTCCGTGGACCAGGCCCACGAACACCGGTTCGCCAAGACGTTGATGGTCCTGCTGTTCGCCGGCGGTGTCGCGCTGGTCGCCAAGCCGCTCTACGACCGGCCACGGATCCGTGGCCTGGAGAAGCCGGAGCTGCCACCACGCTTGCTCGACATCAGGTGATCAAGCCGCGGTGAGTTGGGCCGGTGATGCTCAGGCGTCGACGGCCTGGCGCCCGACCGTGATGTCCGCCCGGTCGGCGGCCGCCCGGCCCGCTTCCCACCGCTCGGCCAGCACCGGCAGCAACCGCTCGTCCTCGACCGGGTCGTGCGCCCGGACTCCGGCCTCGTCGAGCCGCTCTCTGATACGTGTGGCATAGGAGACCAGGAACGCCTGGCGAAACGATCGCGTGCGAGACGTTCCGGCACGAGTGGCCTAGCTGCCTTCGGCGACCATCGCGCGGGTGGCCTGGACCAGCAGCGAGGTGGCCAGCAACTCGGTGATCTCCAGGTCCATCCGCTCCCCGGCCAGCGCGACAGAACCGATCTTCGAGTAGAACACCGACCAGATGCGACCGGATTCAATCAACACCGTTGCGCGTCACCCAGGTGGTGGCTGTCCAGGCCATCGCTTGTCTATCACTGGTTTGTTACCGCAATCGCTTCCAACCCATCACTCGTTTGGGTATAACCTGATCGAGTGACGGGGGTCACGGTGAGCGAGACTTGGGGGAACCAGTGCCACTCGTGCAGGACCGCGCCGCAAGCCTGCTGGAAGAGTCGTTGGCGGAGAAGCTGCACTCCCGCCTGGAAGAGGCGTACCGCAGCACACACTTCCGGTCCGTGGGCAAGCCCGAGCTCGAGTCGTGGCGGCACAGCTCGAAGGCACTGCTGAAGGTGCTCAAGAAAGCAGGTCTCGGCGAGTGCCAGGTGCTGCTCGAACACGCCCTGCCGCGTTCGTCACTCCGCGTCGACGCCATCGTGTGCGGGCACCACCCGGCGAGCGGCCGGCCGTCCTACGTGTTCGTCGAGCTGAAGCAGTGGAGCAGCGTGCATTCGGTGCAGGGCGGCCTGGTCCAGCAACACGCACGAGATGAGCTACGGCAACATCCGTCGGACCAGGTCCGCGGCTACTGCCACTACGTCCAGCACGCGGTTCCCGCGCTGGCGGAGGAGAAAGAGCTCATCGGCGGCCTCGCTTATCTGCACAACGCAAGCCGGCGGGACGTCGAAGCACTCCTCGACCATCCCGAAGACCACTGGGGCAGGCTCTACACCCGAGACGACGAGTCGGAGCTGCTCACGCAGTTGCAACGGCTGCTCGACTCACGTCGCTCACACGAGGAGAACGCCGGGAGTGCCAGGAGGTTCCTCTCCCACCGCGCCCGTCCTTCTGCCCGGCTGCTCGAGATCGCCCGCGACTCGGTCCTGAACCGCACGCTGTTGCCACTGGTGGACCAACAGCAGACCGCCTACCAGCTCGTCGAGGACAAGCTGGTGAGGGTGAACGAGGGCAGCCGCAAGAAGGTCGTGGTCGTCGTCGGTGGCCCCGGCTCCGGCAAGAGCGCCATCGCCCTGTCACTGCTGGGCAGGCTGGACGAGCTCGGCCTGAACGGATACCACTCGACCGGTTCCAAGGCCTTCACCAAGACCATGCGTCGTTACCTAGATCCAGGCGAGCGTCGGGTAGCGGACATGTTCAAGTACAACAACGAGTTCGGGGCCGACAAGATCCACGAGCTGGAGATCATCATCAGCGACGAGGCCCAGCGGCTGCGGCAGGCGAGCACGAGGTCCGGGTCATACGGCCGAAATGCCGAACAGGGCGAACCTCAGATCAAGGAGCTGATCTCGGCCGCCCGCGTACCCGTCTTCCTGCTCGACGAGAACCAGCGCGTGCGGACCTATGAGGTCGGCACGGTCGCCGAGATCACCAGGATCGCGAAGCAGCTCGACTGCGAGGTCGATGTGATCAACCTGCGCGGGCAGTTCCGCTGCGGCGGCTCCGACGCCTACGACCGGTGGGTCGACTGTCTCCTCGGCGTGGCGGACGAGTCTCCCGTGAAGTGGTCGAGCCTCGCCTCGGCGGACCGGTTCCAGGTCCACGTGGCCGGCGATCCACACGAGATGGAAGCCTGGATCAGAGCGCGGAAGTCTCCCGAGGAGACCGGCCGGATGACCGCCGGTTTCTGCTGGGACTGGCCGTGGGGTGACCGGCGCGCACGACGTCCCGACATCAGGATCGGCGACTGGGAACGATACTGGAACTACCGCAGGGCCAACCAGTTCGGCCCTGACCACGACTACTGGGCGACAGACAAGCGGGGCGTGAGCCAGGTCGGCTGCATCTACACCGCTCAGGGCTTCGAGTACGACTGGGCGGGCGTGATCTTCGGCGAGGACCTGGTGTGGCGTGGACACAGGTGGGTGCCTCAACCGGAGAAGTCCTTCGACCCTGGAGTCAGGGGAAACCGGAGCTCGTTCCCCGTACTGGCTCGCAACGCCTACCGCGTCCTGCTCACCAGGGGAATGCGCGGCGTCACCATGTTCTCCGTCGACGACGAGACACAGGAGCACCTGCGCCACCTGGCCGGTTGATCGGCCGGCGATCGGCTAGCCTCGATGATCGCGGCCCGACGGGCACCGAGCGTGGCCGGACATGGCACCTCGTCGCTGCCCCCACCCGCACGTGGATCTCGCGTGCCCAAATGGGGGGAAATCTGTGGCTCTCGTCCGTCAGAGCGCCGAGTCGCTGCTCGCCGACGCCTTGGCCGACAGGCTGCACACCATGCTTGCGGACAAGGCGCGTATCCAGTTCGAGGCAGGTGTCGGCAACGGCGAGGTGCGGTCCTGGCGCAACAGCCTGCCCGCCTTCCTCTCCGACCTCGTCGACGCTGGTCTCGGCCACGTCGAGGTGCTGCTGGAGCACAAGCTGCCGCACAGCCCGATGCGCGTGGACGTGGTGGTGTGCGGCCAGAATCCCAGGCACGGTAGGCCGTCCTACGTGCTGGTCGAGCTCAAGCAGTGGTCGAAGGCCGAACCCTACGGCGAGGATTTGGTGCAGATCGAGCACTACACCCAGCCCGTACTGCATCCGGTCGTGCAGGTCCGGCAGTACTGCGAGTACCTCGTGGACTCGACGCCGGCGCTCGCCGAACAGCAGGATTCCGTGCACGGCCTGGCATATCTGCACAACGCCCGTGAAGCCGGAGTCTGGCGGATCTCGCAGTACGCGGTCGACGAGTTCGGAGAGCTCTACACCCTCGACAGCAAGAGCAGGATGGTCGACCGGCTCCGCGCGCTGCTCGACAGCGACTCGGCCACGCGCGATGGCGCTCGACGGGCCGCCGACGAGTTCCTCGGCATGCGGCACGCCCCGTCGAAGCCGCTGCTCGCCGCGGCGGCCAAGGAGATCCAGGAACGCGAACAGTTCGTGCTCCTGGACCAGCAGCAGGTCGCTTACCGCCTGGTCACGATGGCAGTGGAAAAGGCTCGTGCGTCGCGCACCCAGACCGTGGTGATCGTGCTCGGGGGACCCGGCTCCGGCAAGAGCATCATCGCGCTCAGCCTGCTCGGCGAACTCGCACGGCAGGGCAGGGAGGTCTTCCATGCGACGGGTTCCAGCTCGTTCACCAACACCATGCGCAAGCACGCGGGTAGCCGTAATCCGCGGGTTCAGAAGATGTTCAAGTACTTCAACAACTTCATCGAAGCCGAGCAGCGCGGACTCCATGTGCTGATCTGCGACGAGGCGCACCGCATCAGGGAAACCAGCCTCAACCGCTATTCCAGGCGGGAGGCAAGGGAGAAGGCCCGCAGACAGATCGAGGAACTGATCGACGCCGCCTGGGTACCGGTCTTCCTGCTCGACGAGAACCAGACGGTACGCCCCGGCGAGATGGGATCGCGGGTGGAGATCGAGGCCGCTGCGAAGGCCGCGGGCTGCGAGGTCGAGGTGGTTGAGCTCGGCGGGCAGTTCCGCTGCGGCGGATCGGAGTTCTTCGACGCGTGGGTCGCCAAGCTGCTGGGCCTCAAGGGGAAGCCGACGCCGTGGTCCAAGCTGGTCACCCGGACCGATGACGAGTTCGTCGTGCGCAGCGCGGAGTCGCCACGGGAGATGGAATCGTGGTTGCTCGATCGGCAGGACAAGGAGGGCGGCACCGCTCGCATCGCGGCCGGGTACTGCTGGAAGTGGAGCGATCCGGTTACCAAGGACGGCACGAAGGTTCTGGTGCCGGACGTTCAGATCGGCGACTGGCACCGGCCGTGGAACGTCAAGCCGGAGAAACGCGTTCCCGATGCGCCCGCTGCACACTTCTGGGCCAGTGACGAACGTGGGTTCGGCCAGGTCGGCTGCATCTACACCGCTCAGGGCTTCGAGTACGACTGGGCCGGCGTGATCTTCGGGAACGACTTCGTCTGGCGCGAGGACCACTGGGAGTCGCGCCGGAATCACTCGCACGATCCCGCCGTGAAGAAGGCCGACGATCTGCACTTCAACCGGCTGGTCCGCAACACGTACAAGGTGCTGCTCACCAGGGGAATGCGCGGTGTCTGTGTCTACTCCGAGGACCAGGAGACTCAGGATCACCTGCGCTCGATGACAGGCTGAACCGGTGGCTCGCAGCGTTCGGTCCAAAACTGTCGGACCCTCCTGAGCGATCTGGAGGCCTGATGGCCTCCCACCCTGTCACCCGAAAGCCCTACTGCGACAAGCTACGGTGGCACAGGTGACGACGTTTCCACCGGTGCCCGCGGAGCTGTTCCGCTTCACCACGACCGACCAGGCGGAGCTGCACACCGCAGTGATGCGCGTGTTCGGGGTGGCGAACGAGTGCCTGCAGACCGTCCTCACCGCCGATGACGTGCAGCAACGACTGAGGGGCGTCGGCTGGTCCGAGCAGGTGACGGACGACGAGCTCACCGCGTCCCTCACTGCTCTGCGTGGATGGGGCCTGCTCGACGCCTCGCAGCACCGGTACGGCCTGACGAAACCAGGCGAGGCCGCGTACGCCGGTATCCGGCACGCCGTCCACGCCCTCACGACCGACGGCGCGCTGCAGACCGCCGTGCTCGACGCCATCGCGGCCCACCTCGACGAACTCCAAAAGCCGCTGGACGAGCGCCAGGCGTTCACCACGCTCACACAGCTCGAAGGCCATCTAGAAGCGTTCAAGACCGGCACGACGCGGTTCAACGCCGACCTGCAAAGACTCCTGAGGGACGACCAGGCCGACCTGGCCACGTTCCAGGACGTCAAGCGCACGACGGTCACCTACCTGCGGGACTTCATCGCCGAACTGGACGCGCGCAAGCTGAAGATCCGCGAGGCCATCAGCGCCATCGACCCCGCCGAGCTGCACGAACGCGCGCGCAACGGCGCCGGGCTCGTCCCGGACCAGTGGCTGCAGCAACGGAAAGAGAACTGGGGCAGCCTGCGCAGCTGGTTCTGCGACAACCCGCCGCGCGTCGAGGAACTGCAGGACGTGTCGCGCAAGGCGATCGTGCAGCTGCTGCGGGTGCTCGACCGGATCAGCGAGCAGCGCAAGAAGCCCACGAACACGGCGGCCGACTTCAGGTCGCTTGCCCGGTGGTTCGCGCGGACCGAGACCGAGGACGAGGCGCACGAGCTGTTCAACGCCGCGTTCGGGTTGTGGCCGGCCCGGCACGCGCATCTCGCGCACGCCGACGGTGAGCTGTTGCCGAGCGGCGAGGCGTGGCACAACACGCCGCCGGTGCCCGTGTCGCCGCAGTTGCGCGCTACCGGCAAGCAGGAGCACATCGGCAGCACCGGCAAGGTCCGCAACGTCGACGAGGTGCGCCGCAACCGCCGTGAGCAGGCGGAGAAGGAACGCGCCGAGCTCGAGTACGCGTGGTCGCAGATCCAGACCGACGGCGCGATCCGGATCTCCACGCTCACCAATCTCGACCATGACACGTTCCACCGGCTGATCGACCTGGTCGGCAGGGCGCTGGGCAGCGATCCGGACAGCACCGGCACGCGCACGGCCGGCACCAGCGACGGGCGGATGCAGATCAACCTGCGCAACGCGCGCGGCTGGGCGACCATGACCACCCAGAAGGGCACGCTGAGCGGGCCCGACTACGTGATCGACGTGCAGAGCCGATGAGCCGCCCGGGGAACCAGCTCGCACGGCTGGAGAGCGAAGAGGTGGCGCGTGGCGTTCGTCTGCTGCTCGCGCGCCCGCTGCTCACCGCGACGCAGGACCACGACGGTTTCGACCTCATCAGAAGGCGCCGCGAACCGATCACGAAGTGGTTCGACTACTACTGCGGCTGGCGTGTGGTCGTCGAGCCGCGCGCCGGTTACGCGCGCCTCTTCAAGGTGACGCAACGGCCCGACCGCACGCGGCCGGCGTTCGACCGGCGGCGCTACACGCTGCTGTGCCTGGTGTGCGCGGAACTGCTGACGACGCCGGTGAGCACGCTCGACGAGCTGACCGGCCGCACCAGGCAGGCCGCCGCCGAGGACGGCATCCCATTCGACCCGGCGAGGCGCAGCGACCGCAACGCGTTCAACGACGTGCTGACGTTCCTCGAAGACCACGGCGCCGTCGAGGCCGGTGAGCGCGTCCGCGCGGACCCGACGCTCGTCACCCGCCTGCTGGCCGCACCGGCGCCGCCCTCCACAGTGGACACGGTCGCCGGCCTGACCCGCGAGACCCGCTACGACAACGCGCACCGCAGCCTGTGGCAACGGCATTCGGTGATGCGCAGGCTCATCGACGATCCGGTGCTCTACAAGGAAGATCTGACCGCGAGCCAGCTCGCGTTCCTGACGTCCCCCGCCGGGCGCAAGGTCGTCCAGACGGGCATCCGGCTCGCCGGGTGCACGCTGGAGGAACGCGCCGAGGGCTATCTCGTGGTCGACGCCGACGCGATCGCCACGGACACGAGGTTCCCGGACGACGACAACCACGCGAAGGTCGCCGCGTTGTTGTTGCTCGACCGGTTGGCACAGGGCCCGGCCACCACTGAGGACCTGGTGGAAGAAGTACGCGAGCTGCTCACGAAGTTCCGCACCTGGGCCACGGCCTACCAGTCGGACGGTGGCGCGGGCAGGCTCGCGGCGGACGCGCTCGAACTGCTGGCGGCGTTCGGGCTCGCACGCACGGAGAACGGCACCGTTCACAGGCTGCCCGCCGCAGCCAGGTACGCGGTCGAGGAGCTCAATGACTGACCGGTGGCAACCGAGCCGCGCCGGCATCATCAACGTCTGGCGCTACTACGACGAGATCTTCTCGTTCTACCAGGGCAGGCTGCTGCTCAGAGGCCCCAACGGCACGGGCAAGTCGAAAGCGCTCGAGCTGCTGCTGCCGTACCTGTTCGACGCGAACCTGCGTCCGCACCGTCTGTCGACGTTCGGCAGTGCGGACCGCACGATGCACTGGAACCTCATGGGTGAGGGCAACCAGGGCAGCACGCGCGTCGGGTACGTGTGGCTGGAGTTCCAGCACGGCGAGCAGTGGTTCACATGCGGTGCGCGGCTCCAGGCCACGACGAACACGACGAACGTCATCGCCACGTACTTCACGACGTCGCTCAGGATCGGTGATCTGACGCTGGTGAACGAGGCCGGGCGCCCGTTGACCAAGACCGATCTCGTTGACGCGATCGGCGAACACGGTGTCGTGCACGCCTCACCGGCCGATTACCGCCATACGGTGCGGACGACGTTGTTTCCCGGAGTGAGCGAGCAACGATACGACTCGTTGATCACCGCGCTGTTGCAGCTGCGCACGCCGAAGCTGTCCGAGCGGCTCGACCCGAGCGTGCTGTCCTCGTTGCTGTCCAAGGCACTTCCACCGCTGGACCAGTCCGATCTGACCGAGATCGCCGAGGGGTTCGAACGGCTCGACCGCCAGCGCGAGGAGCTGCGGCGGCTCGACGAGGAGATCTTCACCGCCGAACGGCTCGCGGACGTGCAACGCGGCTACGCCCAGCGCGTTCTCGGAGTGGCCGCACGGACACTGGAGTCGGCGACCGAGCAGCTCGAGGACCTGACGCGGGCCGCGCGGATGAGCGAACGCCGCTACCAGCGGCAGATCACGCTGACCGACGAGGCGTTCGACCAGCTCGCGGCTCTGGGACGCGACGCGAGCGGGGTCGACGCCCAGATCTCCGGCATCTCCGACCTGCCGGCCTACCAGGAGGGCAAGCAGCTCGACCTGTTGCGGCAGCAGCTTTCCGCCGCGAACCTGCGCGCTTCGGAGGCCACCGCGCACGCCGTGAAACTCCGCGCGCGTGCCGTTGCCGACGACGAACAGGCGGAGCAGGCCAAGGCCGATGCGGCCGCACGCGCCGATGAGCTGCGACGTTCCGCCGTGATCGCACGGGAAGCCGCCGAACACGCGGGCATGCCGTCGCTGTTCGAGGAGATCGAGTCGCACGCCGACGCGCGGTCGGGCCGTCAGCTGCTCACCGCCGCCATCGAGTCCCGGTCCATCGAGATCAACTCGATCAGTCGTGCCGTCGCCGCGCACGAGAAAGCCGTCGACGCACGGAATGCCGCACGTCAACGGCTTGAGGAAACGCGTGACGAGCTTGACCTCGCCACCGAAGCGGAAGCCGTGGCGCAGCGGACGTTCGAGCAAGCGTTTGCGAAGTTCCGCACGGACTTCGACACATGGGCGCACGGTTGTTCCGAGCTGAACGTGTCCGAGCACGGCGAGGTCGTCGAGGCCGCCGCACGCGCTCGCGAGGAGTTCAGCCGCATCGAGGCGCGTCTGGACGAGACGCGCACGGCGTTGAACGGCCAGCTCTCGCAGTACAACGCCATCCGCGAGAAGCTCGCCAATCAGGTCGACGTACCGCCGCCCGCGCCGTACACGCGTGACGACGAGTACCGCGCTCATGCCGTGGGCGCCCCTCTGTGGCGTCTGGTCGACTTCCGCCCTGGCACGCCACTGCCCGTGCGTGGCGCGGTCGAGGCGGCTCTGGAGGCGTCGGGCCTGCTCGACGCGTGGCTCACGCCGGACAACTCGTTCGGCAGGTCCGATCGCGACCGTTTCGCCGAACCGTCGCTGGCACCTCCCGCCCCCGGCTACACGCTGCTGGAGGTGCTCGTCACCGACGACGAGCGCTGCCGCCGGTTCCTGGAGGGCGTCGCGTTCGGTGACACGGCCACCGGCCACGCCGTCGCGATCGGCGCGGACGGGACGTGGCGGCTGGCCAACGCGCACGGCCGCTGGACCAAGGACTTCCCCACCTACATCGGCGCGGACGCCCGCAAACGGGCCCGCGCGGGCCGGATCGCCGAGCTGACCGGCCTGATCGAGCAGCTCGCCACCGATCTGTCCGGTGTGGACGCCGCACTGAACCAGATCGCCGTGCGCCGCGCGACGCTGGCCGGTGAGATGGCCAGGCAACCCTCGACCGACCCGATCGAGATCGCCGAAGAGCAGCGGACGAAGGCGCAGCTGCGTTGTGCGGCAAGGAAAGACGCCGTCGCGGCCGCGGCCCAGCGGGTGGCGGACGCCGAGGCCGTCGTCGCCCAGCACGCCGCCACCACCGAAATCCCGGACGCGGACGCGCTGTCGGCGTTCGCCACCGCGGCCCACCGCTGGCTGGACGACCGCCACGACGCGTTCACCACCGAGGCGCTGTCGGTCGAGGCCGGCAGCCGTGCCTCGACGAGCAGCGCGCTGGCCGACGAGGCCGAGGAGACGACGGCCGCCCGTCAGCAGGAGGCCGCCGACCTCGCCATCACGCTGGAGACGGTCGAACGTGCCGCGGGCTCCGAGTTCCAGGCCCTGGACCAGCAGCTCATCTCGTTGCGTGCCAAGGCTCTCGCACTGGCCGAGGAACGCGAACTACTGCAGGACAAGCAAACGGGCCTGGCGCGCACACTCGGCACGTTGGAGGAGAAGCGCAAGGTCGACACCGCACGCGCCGCGGAAGCCACCGTCGTGCATGAGGCGGCCGAAGCCCGCTATCGGCACCTGACCAGCGGCCACCTGCCCGCCGACGCCGGTGAGGTGCCCGACGGACCGGTGGACCCGCGCCTGATCCGCGACTCCGAGTCCCGTCTCGGCGCTGCCGTGCACCAGGCGCAGCACCAGCTGGCCGGCCGCATCGACCTGTCGCTCGACCCCGACGACGACGTCACCGTGCTGACCGCGACGCTGGACGGCGCGCGCATGGGCGCGCACGCCCTGCTTCAAGCGCTGCAAGCCGAACGCGACCGCGTGCGCACGCACATCACGGACGGCGAACGCGACCTCTTCGACCAGACCCTGACCGGCGACACCAGAAGGCATATCGCCCAGCGCATCCAGGGCGCGTCCGAGCTCGTCGGCACCATGAACCAGCGCTTGGAGCGGGTCCAAACAGCCTCCGGCATCCGCGTGCAACTCGACTGGCAGGTCGATCCCCAGCTACCGCCGGGCACCCGAGAGGCCCGCGACCTCCTGCTGCGTTCAGACCTGAACGACGACGAACGCGCATTGCTGCACCAGTTCTTCCGCGAGCGCGTGGAAGAAGCACGCGCGCACGACTCCGCGACGGGCTGGGAACAACAACTCGCCCAGGTGCTCGACTACACGACGTGGCACCAGTTCGTGGTGAAGGTGGACCGAGGCGAAGGCTGGGTGCCCGTCACCAAGCGCGTGCACGGCGCGTTGTCCGGCGGCGAGAAGGCCATCGTGCTGCACCTTCCGCTGTTCGCCGCGGCGGCCGCGCACTACCACGCCACCCCGACCGCACCCCGCATGATCCTGCTGGACGAGGTCTTCGTCGGCGTCGACGCCACCAACCGCGGTCAGCTGCTGGAGCTACTGGTCAATTTCGACCTCGACCTGGTGCTCACGTCGGACCACGAATGGTGCGACTACCGGGAGCTGACCGGCATCGCCATCCACCAGCTCACGACCGGCACGGACGGGGACGACGCCGTGACGACCGTGCGCTTCACGTGGGACGGACACAGCCTCACGGCGGATGACTGAACAATCCCCGGTCTCCGAGGACCAGCGCGAGTTCGCCGCGCGTCGCGATCCCGAGCTTCGCGTACGTGCTGGACAGGTGGTTGTCGACGGTCCGCACGGAGATCACCAGCGACTCGGCGATCTCCTTGTTCGTGAGTCCCCGTGCGGCCAGCACGGCGACCTCACGCTCTCGCTTGGTGAGCGGCACCAACGTCACCGCGGCGAGCGCGGGCGTTCGCGCGCCCTCGCACCGGCCGATCAGCCGTCCGGCCAGCGCGCGGTTGCCCGACGCGGCGGCGGCCTCCGCCGCGAACAGCACGTACCCGGCTTCCTCGAACCGCGCGGACACCTCCTCCAGCGCCGCGGAGTCGTTGCGCACCAACGCCTCCGCGTGCGCCGCGTACGCCGGGACCAGCAGCCCGGTCGTGGTGGCGGCGAGTTCCCGCAGCCGTTCCAGGGCGTCGGAAGCATGCCCGAGCCGTACCGCCTCATGCAGGAAAATCGCCTCAGCGGCGAACTCGGTGTGCGTCCTGGCGTCCTCCGCCGCCTCGAACGGCGACGTCCCGCCCGCCCAGATCCGCGCCTGCCACAGCCCGATGCCGTACGGGCGCATTCCCGGTGGTGCCAGCGCTTCCGCCTCGGCGAGCAGCGCACGTGCGTCGTTGCCCAGCAACGCCTCCACGTGAGCGAGTTCGCACAGCCGCACGAACGGCTGCGTGGGCCGTGCCTCTCGCAGTAAGCGCCGCGCTTCGAGCAGCCGGCCACCAGCGCGTGCCAAGCCGGCGCACGACACGGCCCAGCTCGACCGCATGGAATCCCACTCGACCTTCTCCCGATGCGCTTGCACGGCAAGACGTTCCGCACGGGCCAGTTCACCGTGCACGGAGTACACGAACACCTCGGAGAACGCGTTCATCTCGGCACCCAGCCCCACTTCGGGCATCGGCGGGACGACCGGGAACGGTCCCGTGTAGCGGCCCTGCACCACGTCGATCATCGCGAGGATGGCCGCCTCGCCCGGATCCGAGGGCGAGAGCAGCGCACGAGCCTCGTCGTACTTGCCGGCGAAGAACAGGAACGCGGCTCGTCCCGCCGGCATCATGATCATCTCTGCGGCTTCCTCGGTGCGACCGAGAGCCCAACCGAGGTTCATCGCGCGCATGGTGCGGACCTCGATCGGGTCGTCGTCGGTCACGATCGACGCGAAGATCTCCTCCGCTTCCTCCGCACGATCCGTGAACAACAGGATGTATGCCAACTGCCGTGCGGCCTCGACACCACCACCGGCGGACCATGCGGCTCGTGCGAGCCGTTCTGCCAGAACGACACCACCTGTCGCGTTGGCGATGTTCGCCGCCCGCAGGAGCAGTTCCGCATCGTCCGCCGTACCGCTGTCCAGGCGCAACACCGCTACTCGCAACGGATCGTCGAGCACGGAAGCCAGGTACCGCTGATGGTTCCGCTTGCGCAGAGAAGGGCACTGCGCGCGCAACACCTCGCCGTACAACGGATGCGCGAGCCTCAGTCCGTCATCGGCGACGGTCACGAGCCCGTCCAACGCCTCCGACGCGGCCAGGTCCAGCGGCTCGCCGAACGCGAGCAGTTCCAGCACCCGGCGTTCCTCGGCGGGCACGGCGGCGAGGTGTGCCTCGATCAGCTCCACCAGCCGTGGCGACAACGGCAGCGGTCCGTTCAACGACCACACACCGCCGTGCGATACCCACTGCGCAGCGAAGTGCATCTCTCGCAGCAGCAACATGTTTCCGGCGGACGCTGTCCACAGCCGATCGGCCGTCACGCTGTCCAGCGCGCCGCCGAGCACGGTCTCCAGCACCTCGACCACCGCCGCACGCCCGAGCGGCTCGAGCTCGATGCGCGGCAGCAGTTCGTCCTTCCAGAGCGCCACCACCGGTTCCGGCGCGCGTTCGCCCGAACGCAACGTCGCCACCACGACGGCTTCCCGGTGTTGTACGAGCTGGTGCAGCAGGCCTGCCGACGCGTCGTCGAGGAGATGGACGTCATCAACCACCACGACGCGACCGCGCAGCGCCGTCCGTGCGGCGGTCAGCATCGCCAACGGCGAGGGATCCACCGACGGCAAGAAGGGCGCCATCACGCCGAGTGGAATTTCCGACATCGCCGCCGTGGCACGCAACCGGACGTCGCACTCGACCTCGTCCAACAGCCGTGTCTTGCCCACGCCTGCAGGACCCGCCACGATCAGCCCCGCACCTCGCACCGCGCGCCGGACCGCGATGAGTTCGGCGTCCCTCCCCACGAACGGCCACCCCATACCGTCAGGCTAGGTGATCCCCGCCGGCAAGATGGGTGATCGCCTACTCATGCCCCTGAACAGCGCAAACACCACGATGAACGGCATGAGCTTCTTCACCGATCCGATCCCGTACTTCGACGAGTGGCGTGAGCGGGGCCCCGCGCTGATCGAGACCCCGGACGGCCAGAAGTCGTGGATGATCAGCCGTTACGACGACGTCGTGCAGGCACTCAGCCACCCGGATCTCAGCAGCGCCATCATCCCCGGCGGCATGCTGAACCACACGGACCCGCCGGAGCACACGCTGTTGCGCAAGCCCATCGCACGTGCGTTCTCCACACGGCGGATGGAGGCCCTCCGGCCGCGCATCGAGGAGATCGCGAACGAACTGCTCGACGCGTGGGAGGGCGCGGAGGAGGTGGACGTCATCGAGACGTTCGCCTACCCGCTGCCGATTACCGTCATCTGTGAACTCCTAGGTGTGCCCAAAGAGGACAGAGACGAGGTCCGGAAGCTGTCCGCGGAGCTGCTCGCACCCGAGACCATGGTCGAGGCCTTCGGCAGGTTCGCCGCGTACGTGGAGCGTCTCGTGGCCACCAAGGAGCCCGGTGACGACGTCATCACCGAGCTCCGCGACGAACCGAACCTGGTGATGAACCTTGTGTTGCTCATCACAGCAGGCCACGAGACGACCGTGCAGCTCATCGGCAACGGCCTGCTCGCCCTGCTGCGCGATCCGGCCCTGCAGCGGTCGCTGGCCGACGATCCGATCCTGATTCCGGAGGCCGTCGAGGAGTTCCTGCGCCTCGACGGTCCACTGGCCATGGGGGTGGGTCGTGTCGCCACTTCCGACGTGGTGATCGGAGGGGTCACGATTCCGAGATCCTCGCAGGTCACCGTCTCACTTGGGGCGGCGAACCGGGATCCGTCCCGGTATTCCGGTCCGGACGTGGTGCAGCTGGGCCGAGACCCACACGTCGCGTTCGGTCACGGGATCCACTACTGCGTGGGGGCGCGGCTGGCTCGTATCGAAGGTGAGATCGCGTTCGGAACGCTCCTCCGGCGTTTCCCGGAACTCGTGCTCGCCGCTGAGCCCGAGTGGCGGGAGTCATTCATCCGAGGCTTGGGATCATTTCGCGTGCGACCGAAGCCCTGACGGCGGCACGGGCGGCCGACAGGTCGTCGACCGCGTAAATCTCCGGACAGGACGCGATGACGAGGTCCTTGTCTGACGCGACGGTCAGCAAAGAAACTTTCTCCGTCAACGACTTGGCTTGCCGGACAACTCCCTTGGCATCAACGCGGATCAACGTGACCCACGTCTCTGACCAGGGAAAGTCCGCTACGGCGCTGGATTTCCGCAGGCCTTCCACATCGAACTCGGCGAATCTGGGCATGACACCAAGATAACGAGTCGAGGTTACGGAACGTCAAAGATCACCCTTTCACCGCAATGCAGCCAGCAGATGGGACAGGTTGACACCAACGGCGTCCGCCAACCGGCGGACGACTTCTGGAGCGGGTGCCAGCGGGTGTGTCTCGCGGGTGAACGGCAGGCCTTCACCGCCGGAAAACTTCGATTGCGGCGTAACGGGCGCGAGCATCGGGTAGACGCGCCAGCGCGGCACCTTCGAGTCCGCCATGGCGAGCGTGTTCTCGTGCCACAGCATCACGGCCGATGACCGAATGTTGCGCGCGAGGACGCAGCCATGGCCCGTGAGCGTGATCGCGCGCGCAGCGGCCCGCACCGCGTTGCGGAACTCGCCCTCCACCACCCACACGCCGTTCATGAACTCCGCGGTGAAGCCCTCGGTCTCCAGAGCGGCGATCGTTTCGGCGTGCTGGTCGTCCGCTGCGGCCGTGGCGAGCTCGACGACCTCCTGCACCTCCGAGGCCGTCACCACGCGCGCACCGGCCTCCGTGGAGGCGTACAGGAGCCGTTCCACGTGACGGTCCTCCGCGTAGGCAGCCCACTCCTGGGCCTTCTCCCACGCCGACCGTGCGATGACGTCGGCCTCGGAACCGCCACGCAGGCGTGCGTCCTGCAGCAGCTGTGCGAGCACCACGGCGATGACAGAGCTCAGCAGTGCGTCGTCGCGTGACTCGTCCTCCGCGGGCACGAGAGAGACGACCAGGTCACGCAGATCGGCACGCCAGCTCTCGTCGCCCGCCCACACGCCGATGGCGAGCAGGTTCAGGTAGTGGTCCGCGAGGGCCATCCGCACGAGCAACGGCTGAGTGCCCGCTTCTCGTGCGTCGCGGCGTGCGGTGACCTTCAGCTGCTGTCGTTCCGCGGGATCCACCACGCTCACGCGGATCTTGTCGAGTTCGTCGAGGAAGTCGTCCCACCGGTCGTCCGAAAACCGGGCGAAGACGTCGTCCACCTGATACCTCCAGCTCAGAGTCGAGCGACGGACTCGAGTACTCGTCTGGTGCGCGCCACCTCGTGCGCGCGAAAGACCGCGGCGCCCGCCAACGCCGCGATCACGGTCGCGACGAGGGTGCCCTCGACGCGCTCGTTCAGTTCCACGCCGAGGGTCTCCCCGACGAAGTCCTTGTTGGACAGAGCCATCAGCACCGGCCACCCGGTCGCCACCAGCTCGTCCGTGTGCCGCACCAGCGCGAGGCTGTGCCATGTGTTCTTGCCGAAGTCGTGTGTGGGGTCGATCAGCACGCTCTTACGAGGCACACCGAGCGAGACCACCCTCTCGGCACGCGACGTCGTCTCCGCGATGACGTCCGCGACGAGGTTCGGGTAACTAACCCTATGCGGACGCGTGCGGGGCACCGCACCGCCCGTGTGCGAGCAGACGTAGCCGGCGCCGTACTCCGCGGCGACCTCGGCCAGCTGCGGGTCCGCGCCCGCCCACGTGTCGTTGAGCAGGTCGGCCCCGGCCTCGCAGACGAGGCGGCCGACGTCCGCGCGCCAGGTGTCGCTGCTGATGATCAGATCCGGGTAGGCGGCACGCACGCGCGCGATGAACGGCACGACGCGGCGCACTTCCTCGCCGGAGTCGACCAGATCGCCGGGGCCGGCCTTCACACCGCCGATGTCCACGATGTCCGCGCCTTCGTCCACGACGCGGTGCACGGCCTCCATGGCCACGTCCTCGGCGTAGGTGGCGCCCTTGTCGTAGAACGAGTCCGGCGTGCGGTTGATGATCGCCATCACCAGCGCGTGGTCGCGGACGACGGTCCGGCCGCGGAACTGGAGCTCGATCACATCCCGTGTCTACCAGGTGGTCCCCGACCTTTGCACATGGCGGACGTCTCATACTGCATGGCGTGGAACTGGTGAAAGCGGTCGATGCGCTCTGGCAGCGCGGCTGGCTGCCGTACGACGTGCGCGAGATGGTGTCGCGTTCGCTCGATGAGTCGGCCGCCTCTCTCGTGGTGGACGTGATCGCTTTGTCCTGTTCGCCGCATGCTCCGGCGACCGTGCATCCGCGGTGGCAGCGTCAGCTGGACGAGATCGGCGCCTCGGTGTGGTGGGAGGGGCCGCTGATCGAGGCGTGGGCGACGCGTCACATCGAGACGATGTCGTATGCGAACCGCACGGCCGCCGAGCTGTTGAAGTTCCTCGGACGGATGCCGTCGTTGCCGCAGATCCTGCCGTTGCCGGGCGACGTGCTGATGTCGGCCGTGCGCGCGGGGCTGGACCCGAAGGTGCTCAACCGGGTGCGCGGCCTGCTGGCGAAGGCCGAGTCGACGGCGTTCCCCGAGGAGGCGGAGGCGCTGTCGGCCAAGGCGCAGGAGCTGATGAACCGGCACGCGCTGGAGCGGGCGATGCTGGACGCGGACCTGCCGGCGGAGGCGACGTCGCGGCGGATGTGGCTGGACAAGAGCTACTTCAAGGAGAAGTCACAGCTCGTGCACGTGGTGTCGGAGGCCTTCCGGTCGCGGGCTGTGGCTTACGAAGGGTTCGGGTTCATCGCTCTCGTCGGTGACGAGGTCGACCTGGAGAGCGTGGAGCTGCTGTCGACGTCTCTGCTCGTGCAGGCGACACGGGCGATGGTCGCCGTTGGCGGACGGGCCGGTAAGGGCAGTGAGGCGCGCTCGCGGCCGTTCCGCAAGTCGTTCCTGGTGGCGTACGCGTCGCGGATCGGGGAGCGGCTGGAGACGATGGCGGCCGCGCCCGCTGCCCCGGACGACCCGATCGCCTCGGACGAGCGGCTGCTGCCGGTGCTCGCGGACCGCAAGCAGGCCGTGGACACGCTGTTCGAGCAGATGTTCACGCAGACGCGCACCTCGCGCGTCACGGTGCGCTCCGCCGCCGGGTGGGGTGCTGGGCGTGCCGCCGCCGACGCCGCCGACATCGGGACCGGCCGAAAGTCCGTGACCTCGGGCTAGGCCACCACCCCTTCGAGTGAACTCCCCGCAGCACAACGGCCTCCGGGGCCCAACCTCGGAAAAACCGTCAGACCCCCTCCCTAACGTCGACCCCATGACATCCACCTTCCACAACGAGATCAAGCTCGGCGAGGTCAACTACCGGCTGAGCGCGACGACCGACTCCGACGAATCGATGGTGCTCGACCTGCTCGGCTCACTCGACTCGGGCGAGGTGATCGCGGACGGCCGCCTCCGCCTGCCGGTAGAGGGCGGCGTGACGATCGGCAAGCTCCTCGCGCGGGTCCTGAGCGCCCACACGCGCCTGCGCAGCCGCCCGTCCCGCCACGCGAACGCCAACCAGCCCTGGACCGAAGCCCTCGACACCGACCTGCGCGCCGCCTGGCTCACCCCGTCCGAGGCCGACTCCCCGAAACTGATCAGGTCCCTGGCCGACGCCATGGAGCGCTCCCCCACGGCCATCCGGGCCCGCCTCGCCAGGGTGGGCTGCGACCCGGACGTGCCGGGCCGCGAACTCTCCGCGACAGCCGCCGTGCTCCTAGGGGCGAACTCAGGGGGCACTCAGGGGAAGACCTGATTCGCGGGCCCCGCAGCCAGCGGACTCTGGAGGGACAAGCACCAGAGTCGCAGGGGGTACCACAGTGGAGATCGACGGCTTGTTCACCGCACTGCTCTTCGGAGCCGTCATCGGCGGCCTGGGCCGCCTGGTGATCCCGGGCAGGCAACACGTGTCGCTGCTCGCGACCATCCTCGTGGGCATCGTCGCCGCCCTGCTGGGCACCGCGGCCGCCACGGTCCTGGGCGTGGCCGACACCCCGGGAATCGACTGGATCGAACTGGCTCTGCAGGTGGGCCTCGCCGGCGCCGGCGTAACCCTGTGGGCCAACCGCTCCAAGCAGAAGCTCCTCCACTGACCCAAGGACAAGGGGCCCCAGCCGCCCGCTCAATCCACCGCCGACAGGCCCGAGCCGCTCGCCCTCCGCGCGCCCACAAGCCACCGCGCCCGGACCACACAGCGCCCAACGGGTCCGCCGGCTCCCACCGCACCCGGCTGCCCACCGCCGCCGCCCACCGCACCCGGCTGCCCACCGCCGCCGCCCGAGCACCATCTCGCCAACGGCTGCCGCGTGCGCGCCGCACTGCCCTCCCGCGCTTGAACGCGCTGGACCCCGGTGCTTCCACCGGTTCCGCAGCCTCGGTGCCCGGCTGACCGCAGCCGCCGAGTGACCATTTGCCCATCCGGTGGGAACTGACGCTGACCAAGGAGGTTCCGCAGCCCTAGGCGGTCGCGAAGGCAGCCGCCGGCAACGGGCCGAAGGCGTGCCGGTGATCGGCAGCGGCACGTCCGAGATCACCGCGCTGAACGACCGCACGCTGCTGGTCCTCGAACGCGACAACCAGCGCGGTGCCGCGGCCAGGACCAAGAAGGAGGTGCTCCGGGAGAGTCAGTGTTCCTGCCGCCTCGGCTGGATCCGCTGAGGCGGGCAGCCGGTTCGGACTCGCGCGAGCTCTACTCCTCGGGCTTCAGCGACAGGTAGGCCGGGCGCAACAGGTCGGCCAGCGACGACCCGCCCACGGTGATCGGCACACCGTCGAGCTGATCGAGCACCGCGTCCGTGCGCACGACCGCCGTGGGGTCGCCGAAGTGGAGGTTCGACGTGGTCTGCCGCTGCCAGAACGTGTCGAGGCACCTCGTCAGCGGCGGCGCCTCCTCACGGGCCACGGCGGAACGCGCCGTGCCGCGCAGCGCGCGGAGACGGTCGAGCAGGTCCTCACGGCTGCGGCCGCGCCAGGCGAGGATCTCGAACGGGTCGTTGTCGAACGACTCGGCGAGCAGGTAACAGGCGGCGGCGAGGTGCTTGCACGGCACCTCCCAGTCCGGGCAGCTGCAGTCCATCGTCATCTCGCGCTGCGTCGCGGGGAAGAGCCGCAGTCCCAGCGAGGCGAACAACGTCTCGATATCCGCGGGCATCTCGCCGGCCAGCAGTTTCGCCGCGTACAGGGCCTTGCCGGCCAGCGCGTGCTCGATGCGCTGCCACTCCTGGCCGGTGAACGCCTTGATCGCGATCCGCGTCTTGTACGGCGTGGGGCGCGAACCCTGCACCAAGGCGATGACCATGCTCGTGGACAGCGACAACGACAGCACCTGGCCCTGCCGCGCGTAGTTGCGGCCGCGGGTCAGCCGGCCGCCCATGCCGAAGGACTCCAGCACCTCGATGAACCGGCGCGACCACCAGGTGGCGCCGATGTCGCCGCGCTTGCTCTTGGCCTTGAGACCGTTGTCGACCTTGATGGTTTTACCGTACTGAAAACGTTCGCCGGACCGGTGCTCACTCACCGATGGCCTCCCCGGACAACGCCAGCAGGTCGCGCAGCTGCGCGGTGGACAGGTCGGTGAGCCAGTTCTCGCCGGCGCCGACGACCAGCTGGGCCAGTGCGCGCTTCTCCTCGATCATGGCGTCGATGCGTTCCTCCAGCGTGCCGATGCACACGAACTTGCGCACCTGCACGTTGCGGCGCTGGCCGATCCGGAACGCGCGGTCGGTCGCCTGGTCCTCGACCGCCGGGTTCCACCAGCGGTCCAGGTGGATCACGTGGTTCGCGGCGGTGAGGTTGAGACCGGTGCCGCCCGCCTTGAGCGACAACAGGAACAGCGACGGGCCCTTGCTGTCCTGGAAGCGCTCCACCATGCGGTCGCGAGATGCCTTGTTCGTGCCGCCGTGCAGGAACATCACCTCGGTGTCGAAGCGTGCGGCCAGGTACGGCACGAGCATGCTGCCGAACTCGGTGAACTGCGTGAAGCACAACGCTTTGTCGCCCTCGGCGAGCACTTCTTCGAGCACTTCCTCCAGGCGCGTGAGCTTGCCGGAGCGGCCGGCGACGCGGGAGCCGTCGCCGAGGAAGTGCGCGGGGTGGTTGCAGACCTGCTTGAGCTTCGACATGGTCGCGAGCACGAGTCCCCTCCGCTCGACACCCTCGTCCGCCTCCTCGATCTTCTCGAGCATGTCGTTGACGACGGCCTGGTAGAGCGAGGCCTGCTCGGCGGTGAGGTTGCAGAGCTGGCGCATCTCGACCTTGTCCGGCAGGTCGCTGATGATGCGCGGATCGGTCTTCACGCGGCGCAGCACGAACGGGTTCGTGATCTTGCGCAGGCGGGCGGCGGCGTCCTGGTCGTTGTGGCGCTCCACCGGGACGGCGAAGCGGGCGCGGAACGTGTTGACCGTGCCCAGCACACCGGGGTTGGCGAAGTCCATGATCGACCAGAGCTCGGCGAGGCGGTTCTCGACGGGCGTGCCGGTGAGCGCGACGCGGTGCCGTGCCTTGAGCTGACGCACCGCCTGGGACTGGCGGGTCGAGCTGTTCTTGATGTTCTGCGCCTCGTCGAGCACCACCCGGCCGAAGGTGAGGTCGCTCAGCGCGTCGGCGTCGCGGGCGGCCAGCGAGTAGGTGGTGAGGATCAGGTCGTGGCTCTCCACGGCTTCGCGCAACGCGTCACCGTTCAGGCGGTCCGCGCCGTGGTGCACGTGCACCGAGAGGTCCGGGGTGAACCGCGCTGCCTCGCGTTGCCAGTTGCCGACGACCGACATCGGGCAGATCAGCAACGTGGGCGGCCTCTTGCCGTCGGCGCGGTTCAAGGCTTCCAGTGCCAGCAGCTGCACGGTCTTGCCGAGACCCATGTCGTCGGCCAGGCACGCTCCCAGGCCGATCCTGTCGAGGAACGCGAGCCACGCCAGGCCGCGCTGCTGGTACGGACGCAGCCGCGCGCCGAAGTTCTCCGGCGGCTCGACGGGTTCGAGCTGTTCGTCGGCCTTGCCGGACAACAGGTCGCCGAGCCAGCCATCCGCCTCGACGGACATCAGCGGAAGCGGCAGGCTCTCGTCTTCCGCCTTCAGTCCACTGTGGAGCATGACCTCGACGGCGGTCATCTGCCCACCGCCGCGCTTGAGGAACGCGAGTCCGGCGGCGAGCCGTTTCTGGTCGACCTGCACCCACTGGCCGCGCACCTTGACCAGCGGCACCTTCGCCCTGGCCAGTTCGGCGAGCTCGGCGTCGGTCAGCGTGTCCTCGCCGAGGGCGAGCTCCCACTTGTAGTCCACAATGGACTTCAAGCCGATCTCGCTCTCCTTGGCGACGGTTCCCGCGGTACCGCGGCTCTTCGTGGTGAGTTTCAGGCCCAGCTTCGTCGTCTGCTGCCACCACGACGGCAGCAGCACGCCGAACCCGGCCTGTGCCAGCACCGGTGCGGCGGTCAGGAACCGGTACGCGCCCTCCGCGCTGACCTCCATCTCGGCGGGGTGCGAGCCGCGCAACGCCTCGTCCAGGTCGGGGTGCAGCTTGCTCGCGCGGCCGAGATCGGCCAGCAGGTGTTCCTGCGGCGCCGGGATCCAGCGCCGCAGCACGCCGTCGTCCGCGAACCAGACCTGCTGCGCGGGCACGAGAACACTCGGCTCGTCGACGGCCTGAAGCAGGAACTCGACGGCCCACTCGTCGTCGTTGCGCTGCTCCGGCGAGCGCAGCCGGAAGCAGGTGCGCACGGGGCTTTCGTTGCCCGCGCTGTCGCGCCAGCGGTCCAGTTGCTCGCGCAGTTCGTAGAGTTCGACGGGGTCCGCGTCGAAGGCGGGCTCGCCGGTGAGCGCGGCGAGCCAGGACTCCGCCGTCGTCGCACGGCCTCGTCCCGCCGGGGCGAGAGCGGTGCCGCTCAGCCGGCTCCGCACCTGCTCGTCGACCGCTGTCGTCAGTGCCGCGCGCACGAGTTCCGCCGGGTCGCCGACGATCTGCTCGCACCGGCAGGCGGGCGGCATCGCGGCCTGCAGCGCCGCGAACCGCGCCGAATCCGTCCCCGAGAGCACCGGCGCCCACAGTGCGACGGCCCGCTCCGGAGCGATCGACGGCAGCACCCGGCCGCGGTCGACCAGGTCGGCGGCGAAGGCGGCCACGTCGAACACGAACCGCGCGGAGTCGCTCAGCCGCACCTCGGCACCACGCTCCGGGGCACCGTCGAGGCGGATGGTGGGCACGCCCCACTGCCGCAGCTGCACCTTGCCGCGCTGCGCTCGTCCCGCCGCCAGCGGGTCGCGCACCAGTTCGGGCGACGCCATCGGCCCCGACGAGAACGACGGCAGGAGCAACGTCCGTGTGGTCGTTTTGCGCGGTTCCTGCCCGAGCGCGGCGGCCAGCGACTCGGCCGACGCCGCGAACGGGTGCGGTGCGTCCCGACGCGTGCTCTCGCTACGTGCGGGCAGCCCGGAGTCTTCGGCCCACAGCGCGAGAACGCCGTCGGTCGTGCACAGGCCATGCAGTACGAGCACCTCTGAACCCTATGTGCTCACATTGGCGCCATGGTCGAAGACTCCCCCGTCGTGCTGGACGGTCAGTCCCTCAGCGCCGACGACGTGGTGCGCGTCGCGCGGTTCCACTCGCCGGTGGCGCTGCACGCTGACGGGCTCGCACGTCTCGAAGCTTCGTGGGGCGCCAGCCAGCGCCTTGTGGTGCGACGACAGGTGTACGGCCGCACGACCGGCGTCGGCGCGAACCGCGACCAGATCGTCAGCACGGAGGGCTGGGCCGAGCACGGCCTGCGCCTGCTGCGCAGCCACGCGGGCGGACTCGGCGGCATGCTCCCCGAGGAACAGGTGCGCGCCATGATGGTCGTGCGCCTCAACCAGCTCCTCGCGGGCGGCGCGGGCGTGCGCAGAGCCGTGGCGGACGCGCTGCTCGCCGCGCTGAACAGCAGTTGCTACCCCGGCGTCCACGAGTACGGCGCCATCGGCACGGGCGACCTCACCGCCCTCGCCGAAACCGGCCTGACCCTGCTCGGCGAGCGCTACTGGCTCGGCTCCACGCAGACCCCCGACCCGATCGCACTCGACTCGGGCGACGCGCTGGCGTTGATCAGCAGCAACGCCCTCACCATCGGCATGGCGGGTCTGGCCTGGCAGGACGCGCACCAGCTCCTCAAGGCCACGCACGTCGTCGCCGCGCTGTCGTTCCTCGCCGTGGACGGAGCCGTCGAGGCCTACGACGAACGCGTCCACCTCGGCCGCCCTCATCCAGGTCAGGTCGCCGTGGCCGCCGAGATGCGCCGCCTGATCGGCGAACCACCACGCCCGCCGGCGCGCATCCAGGACCCGTTCGGCTACCGGTGCTTCCCGCAGATCCACGGCCCGGCCGTCGACGCCGCCACCGACCTGGGCCGGGTGCTCGACGTCGAGCTCAACGCCGCCGCCGAGAACCCGCTGATCGTCTCCTACCATTTCGGCCCGGAGGACGACGCCGCCTACCACCACGGCGCGTTCCACAGCGCGTACCTGGGCCAGGCGCTCGACCGGCTCCGGCTCTCGATGCTGCACACCGGCCACATCTCGACCGCCCGCCTCGCGACGCTGGTCGAGCCGAACTTCACCGGCCTGCGCCCGTTCCTCGCCGAGGGCGTACCCGGCAGCTCGGGCGTGATGATCCTCGAGTACAGCGCCAACTCCGCGCTGGCCGAGGTCCGCACCCTCGCCGAACCCGCGAGCATCGGCAACGCCGTCGTGTCGCGCGGCCAGGAGGAGAACTCGAGCTTCGCCTTCCAGTCCGCCTCCCAGGCCCTGCGCTCGCTGAGCGCGTTCCGCCTCGTCCTAGCCTGCGAGGTCGTGGCCGCCGTCCGCGCCCTGCGGCTACGCGGCATCACGCCTCAGACGGAATCGCTGCGGGCCGCCTTCGAGGCCGCCGAGTCGAAGCTCAACCCGGACATGGCCGACCGCCAGCTCAGCCCGGACGTCGAGGTCGCCTCGGCACTGCTCGACGACTTCGCCACCTGCTGAGATCTGGGCTTGATCTCCACCAAGCTGGAGCTTTTACGGTGGGCCGTGGCCAGGTTGATCTAGGCGGGGATGTGGTTGTGGTGCGTGCTGTCCGTGTGCACGAGTTCGGTGGTCCGGAGGTGCTTCGCGCGGAGGAGGTTCCCGCGCCGGTGGCAGGTCCGGGGCAGGTCGTGGTGGGCATGGAGGTCGCCGACGTGATCTTCCTCGACACGCTGCTGCGCAGCGGCTGGGGCGGCGAGTACTTCCCGCTGACACTTCCGTACGTACCAGGCGGAGGCGGCGCGGGCCACGTGCTCTCGGTCGGCGAAGGCGTGGACCCGGCGTGGCTGGGCCGGCACGTCATCAGCCGCGGATCGGGCGGCTACGCGGAACAGATGGTCTTCCCCGCCGAGGAGATCGTCGCGGTACCCGACGGCCTGCGCTCGGCCGAGGCGGCGGCCCTGGTGCACGACGGCGTCACCGCACTCATGCTCGCCCGGCGCGCGGAGATCAGAAAGGACGAGTGGGTCCTGGTGGCGGCCGCGACGGGCGGCGCGGGTTCGCTGCTCGTGCAACTCCTGCGCGACGCCGGCGCAGGAGTCGTCGCCGCGGCCCGCGGTGAGCGCAAGCTCGCGCTGAGCCGCGAACTGGGCGCGGACCTGGCCGTCGACTACTCGCTGGACGGCTGGCAACACCAGGTCCGCGAGGCGACGGGCGGTGTCGGCCTGGCCTTCGACGGCGCGGGAGGCCCCCTCGGCAGGGCCGTGTTCGAGACGGTGGCCGACGGCGGCCACTTCGTCACCTACGGCACCTCGGACGGCTTCGCCGACATCGATCCGGACCTGGCGGCCCGCCGGCAGGTGCACGTGGACAACGTGCTGGCGGCCGGGCCACCCGACCCGGCGACCGTGCGCGCACTCCTCACGGACGCGCTCACCCTCACCGCGCAGGGCCGGCTCCGGCCGGTGATCGGCGCGACGTACCCGTTGGCGGAGGCCGAGAAGGCTCACCGTTCACTCGAGGAACGCACGACCCTCGGCAAGTCGCTGCTGCTGGTTTGATCGCTCGCGCGACCGGGGCTGGACTCGGTCGGGGTGGTGGTTGGGGCAGGCGGGTGCGTGGCGGCGGTAGCTGGGTCGCGGCGGTAGCTGGGTCGCGGCGGTAGCTGGGTCGCGGCTGCGGTCGAGGTCTGGGGCGGCGGGCGCTGGTAGGCAGGTGCCGGGGGCGGCCGGGCCGCCGGTGCTGGGCAGCCGCCGGTACCGGGCCGCCGCAGCCACCGGGCCGCCGCAGCCACCGGGCAGTCGCAGCCACCGGGCAGTCGCCGTTGCCGGGCAGTCGCAGCCACCGGGCAGTCGCCGTTGCCGGGCCGCCGCAGCCACCGGGCAGTCGCCGTTGCCGGGCCGCCGCAGCCACCGGGCCGCCGCCGTTGCCGAGCAGCCCGTTGCCCGGCCGCCGCCGGAACCGAGCAACCGGGTCGCGCCGCCATCCCCGGTGCGGCGCGACCCGGCGAGGCGCAGGCGTCAGCCGCCGGCCACCGACGGCAGGATCTGGATCTCCGCGCCCGACGGGAGTGGGGTGGCGGGGCCGCCGAGGCGGCGGCATTCCTCGCCGTTGACGTAGAAGTTCACATAGCGGCGCAGGCCTGCGCGCTCGTCGCGCAGGCGGCGGTCGAGTAGCGGGTAGGTGTCCGCCAGGACGTCCAGGGCCGCTCCCAGGGTGGCCGGGTCCGGGACTTCCACGTCGAGGTGGGCGGCGCCGTCGGTGGCGGCGCGGAGGACGCCGGGGATCAGGACCTTCACCTTCACGTCGGGATCACCGCGGCTCGGACCGACGTCACGTCCGGGAGGTGGGCTGCCACGCGGTGCCAGGTCTCGCCCTCGTCCGGACTGGCGTAGACCTCGCCCGAGCGGGAGCCGAAGTAGACGCCGGGGACGTCGGCGTCGTCCGTGCACATGGCGTCGCGCATCACCGCTGTCCAGAAGTCGTCGGGCAGGCCTTCGCCGAGGGCCTGCCAGGTGGCGCCCGCGTCCTGGGAGCGGTAGACGCGGCACTTGCCTTCCGGCGGGAAGCGGCGGCCGTCCGCCTCGATCGGGAACGTGAAGATCGTGTCCGGGTCGTGGGGGTGGACGACCATGGCGAAGCCGAAGTCCGTGGGCAGGCCGGCGGCGATCGACTGCCAGGTGTCGCCTCCGTCGTCGCTGCGGTAGACGCCGTGGTGGTTCTGGGCGTAGAAGCGCGAAGGCGACGCCGGGTGCTGGGCCACCTTGTGGACGCATTGGCCGAACTCCGGCCACGGGTCCGGGAGGAAGTACGCCTTGATGCCCTTGTTGCGGGCCTCCCAGGACTTGCCTCCGTCGGCGGTGCGGTAGACGCCGCCGGTCGACATCGCCACCAGCATCCGGTCGGGGTCGACCGGGTCGGGCACGATCGTGTGGACGGCCTGGCCGCCGAAGCCCGCCCCCCACTCCGGCCGGTGCGGGTGGTTCCAGAGGCCCTCGACGAACTCGAACGAGCGGCCGCCGTCGGAGGACTTGAACAGCGCCGACGGCTGGGTGCCCGCCCAGACCACGCCCGGCTGCGTGGCCGGTCCGGGCTGGAGCTGCCAGACGCGTTCGAGGGCCGCGTCGTCGACCGGGAACGCGATCGGCGGCGTGGGCGACTCCTCCCAGGTGGCACCCAGATCGTCCGAGGTGGACACTCCCGGACCGAAGTGCGGTGAGGACACCCCCGCCAGCAGACGAAGGCCCGCACGAGCGTCGAACGCGACCGCGTACACCTCCTGCATCGCGTGGTGAGGGCCCTCGACCCGCCACGACACCCGATCCTCACTGCGGGCGAGCCACAGCCCCTTGCGCGTACCGATCGCCACAACCACCGTCATCGCAACGCAGCCTCCCAGCCAGAAGATGTGATGCGGAGCACGTTACGCCGGGGGTCTGACAATTTCTGGGGACGAGGGAAACCCCACGTAGACCCACAAGTTACTCACTGGTAGCGTCCGAAAGAAGAGACGCAAGGAGGCCCCAGTGCTGCTCGACCCGAACCACTACGACCCCGCCCACCTCGACGACGAGACGCGGCGCCTGCTCAGGGCGACCGTCGACTGGTTCGAGGCCCGCGGCAAGCGGCAGCTCATCGCGGACGCGCAGGACAAGGTCTGGTACACCGAGTTCCTCGACTTCGTGAAGCAGGAGAAACTCTTCGCGACCTTCTGCACACCCGCGAGTGTGGACGGCACCAAGCGCTGGGACGCCGCCCGCAACGCCGCGTTCAGCGAGGTGCTCGGCTTCTACGGCCTGCAGTACTGGTACGCCTGGCAGGTCACGGTCCTCGGCCTCGGTCCGATCTGGATGAGCGGCAACGAGGAGGCCAAGCAGAAGGCGGCCGCTCTCCTCGACAGCGGCGCGGTCTTCGCGTTCGGACTGTCCGAGAAGGAGCACGGTGCCGACGTCTACAGCACCGACATGATCGTCACGAGGACGGAGACCGGCTACACGGCCACCGGCAGCAAGTACTACATCGGCAACGGCAACGTCGCCGGCATGGTCAGCGTCTTCGGCAGGCTCGCGGACTCCGACGAGTACGTCTTCTTCGCGGTGGACAGCCAGCACGAGAACTTCCACCTCGTCAAGAACGTCGTCGACAGCCAGATGTTCGTGAGCGAGTTCCGCCTCGACGCCTACCCCATCACCGACGCCGACGTCCTGCACCGCGGCCCCGACGCCTTCTCCGCCGCGCTCAACACCGTCAACGTCGGCAAGTTCAACCTCTGCACGGCCAGCATCGGCATCTGCGAGCACTCGTTCTACGAGGCGATCACCCACGCCCACAACCGGATCCTCTACGGCAACCCGGTCACGGACTTCCCGCACGTGCGCCAGAACTTCGTCGACGCCTACGCGCGCCTCACCGCGATGAAGCTCTTCGCGGACCGCAGCGTCGACTACTTCCGCAGCGCCGGCGAGAACGACCGCCGCTACCTCCTCTTCAACCCCATCACCAAGATGAAGGTGACGAGCGAGGGCGAGAACGTCATCGACCTGCTCTGGGACGTCATCGCCGCCAAGGGTTTCGAGAAGGACACGTACTTCACCCGCGCCACGGCCGACATCCGCGCGCTGCCCAAGCTCGAAGGCACCGTGCACGTGAACCTGGCCCTGGTGCTCAAGTTCATGCCGAACTACCTGTTCAACCCCAAGGCCTACGACGAGGTCCCGACGCGCCACGACGCGACGGACGACGACTTCTTCTGGCACCAGGGCCCCGCGCGCGGTCTCGGCAAGATCCAGTTCCACGACTGGGAGCCGATCTACACCGAGCACGCCCACCTGCCCAACGTGGCGCTGTTCCACGAGCAGGCCAGGGCCATCAGGACGCTGCTGACCACGGCGGCGCCGGACGAGGCCCAGCAGAAGGACCTCGACTTCCTGCTCAACCTCGGCCACCTCTTCACCCTGGTCGTCTACGGCCAGCTGGTCCTGGAGCAGGCGAAGATCACGAACACCGACCCGCACGTGCTCGACCAGATCTTCGACGTCCTGGTCCGCGACTTCGCCGGCTACGCGACCGCCCTGCACGGCAAGGCCAGCAGCACCGAGGCCCAGCAGCAGTGGGCCATCACGCAGATCCGCAAGCCGCACGTCGACCAGGCTCGCTTCGACGCCGTCTGGCAGCAGGTGGAAGCGCTCTCCGGCCGTTACGAGATGCGTCCTTAGGACTGGTAGCGCTCCAACGCCGCGATCATGAGTTCGAGGCCGAACTCGAACTCGTGATCGTGGTCGTAGGTCCCCAGCTCGTCCATCACCCCTGCGGACAGCGGGAACGCCGACACGTCGACGTCCTCGTAGGGCGACAACGCGATCCCGCCCAGCTCGGGCGACGTCGCGACCTCCCTCATCAGCGTGCCCAGCAGGTACGACACCATGGCCCGCATCATCCCGACGGCGATCTTGCCCCGGAACCCCGCGCGGTCGAAGTTCGTCAGCGCCGCCTCGATCGTCCGGAACCCCGCCTCGCTGCTCAGCCGTCGCGTCGCCAGCATCACGAACGCACGGGGGTGCCGGCGCGCCAGTTCCCGCACGGCACGGGCATGGGCCCGGAGGTGATCACGCCAGTCGTCGCTGTCGACCTGGTACGGCCGCGCGTCCGCCATGATCCGCTCGGCCGCGAGGTCCACCAGCACGGCCTTGTTCGGCACGTGGTTGTACAGCGACATCGTGCCCGCGCCCAGTTCCGCGGCGAGACGCCGCATCGAGACGGCCTCGACGCCCTCGCATTCGATCAACCGCACGGCCGCATCCACGATGCGCGCGCGGGTCAGCGGTTCACGTGGCGAGGACACTGGCGGAGACCATCCGACGTGGAGTAGCTTCCCTGCGACGTACGGCGTACGTAGGAGGGTCGGCCGGTATGACCGAGTCCAGGGCGCTCAGAGCGCTGCGTGAAGCGATCGTCTTGGAACACATGGAGTCGCAGAACGACCACGACTTCGACACCTCTCTGAACACGTTTCCGCACCCCCGCTACGAGATCATGGCGTCCGGCCAGGTCCTCGATGGCGTGGACGCGGTGCGCGACTACTGGCAACGCACCCGCGCGGCGTTCCCCGACCAGCGCAACAAGGTCATCGACGTCCACCACGCCGAAGATGCCGTGATCGTGGAGTTCGAACTGCAGGGCACGCACCTGGGAAGCCTCATCGGCGAAGAAGTTACCGGACGGTCGTTCAAGGTCAGGATGGTCGGTTTCTTCCTCTTCGACAAGGACGTCCTCGTCTGCCAGCGGGTCTACGGCGACACGGCGACCGTCATGTCACAGCTGGGCATGCTCAAGGTCCCCGAGAAGTTCTAGAACACGACACGAACCTCTCCGACGACCTGCCCGCCGGCGAAAAAATGCCCACGGCACCGGACGAACCGGTTGGGCCGCAACGCGAGCAGCAACGGACCGGCTACGAACGGTCTCCCCATGCCGCGACGCTACTGAGCGCGATGAATCGGGCACAAGATACGACAAAGCCGCATGTCCGATAGTGGACAGGCGGCTTGTCTTGAATCAGAACTGGCCGGTCAGACTCAGACGGCGCGGACGCCCTGGGCCTGCGGGCCCTTCTGGCCCTGACCGATCTCGAACTCGACCCGCTGGTTCTCGTCGAGGGACTTGTAGCCGTTCCCCTGGATCTCCGAGTAGTGCACGAACACGTCGGCGCCACCGTTGTCGGGGGAGATGAAGCCGAAGCCCTTCTCCGCGTTGAACCACTTGACGGTGCCCTGTACTGCCATCTTGCTACTTCTCCTCTAACAGGTGCCGGATCGCGCTCGCGACCACCGGGTCAAGTCACGGCGGCGTCTTCTCCGGAACCTGGAGAACCCGCTCGCTCGCAACCTCGTTCCGCGAGCGGGGTGATCCACGAACACGAAACGTACGACCGAAGACAGTCAACCACGGGTCCCCGCCCTCAGTCGAGCCATCGATTTCGCTGCTACCGTGAGATGCCAGGTGAGTTCGCGGAGGTGCTCGTGTCGGAGCTGACGGCGATGTCGATCAAGGTCGCCGTCGCACCCCAGATCGCCGGCGGACTCGCCGCCCTGGTCGGAGAACACCTGCGCGACGCACCGGCCGAAGCTGCCCCGAAGGGCCGCCCGACGATCTCCAACAAGCTGGTCGGGGACGTCCACGGCACCGTGTTCCAGATCGGCACCGTGAAGAACATGAACCTGCCCGAAGGCCGGTAACCTGGAAGGTCGTTGACCCAGGGGGCCGTGGCTTGACCGGCAGCGAACGACTGCTCTTCTTCTTCATCGGTTTGGTGACCACATTCGTGTTCATCCGCATCAGCGTGCGCATGATCAGGGCGAAGGTCCGCTGGTGGCCGGGAAACATCGTGCACGGCGACACGCACGTGCATCACGTCGTGTTCGGCACCGTGCTGCTGCTCCTGTCCAGCGTCGGGGGTCTCGTCATCCCCGACGACCTGCACGGCGCCAGGCTGGCCGCGGCGGCCGGTCTCGGGGTCGGTGCGGCGCTGGTGCTGGACGAGTTCGCGCTGATCCTGCACCTGCGGGACGTGTACTGGATGAAGGCGGGCCGGCTGTCCGTGGACGCGGTGTTCCTCGCCGTCGGGCTCACCGGGACGTTCCTGCTCGGCGCACGCCCGTTCGGCTACGACGAGGTGCTGCAGCTCAACCCGGAGACGACGCCGGCGTCCACGTTCACGCTCCGGCTGATCATCATCTCGGTGAACCTGTGCTTCGCGATCGTGGCGCTGCTCAAGGGCAAGATCTGGACCGGCCTGCTCGGCCTGCTCGTGCCGGTGGTGCCCGCGGTGGGCGCGGTGCGGCTGGCCCGGCCGGGGTCACCGTGGGCGCGCTGGCGCTATCCGGAGGGCTCGCGCAAGCTGGCCCGCGCGTACCGCCGGGAGGCCAGGATCCGGCAGCCGATCATCAAGGCGAAGATCGCCGTTCAGGAGTTCATTTCGGGACGTCACGACCTGCCTGATCAAGACAGGCCGTGACGGGTCTCTAGCCTCCGACGATGTCCTGCTGGGCGCAGACCTGGGCGAGCCCGCCGGCGCACAGTTCCGCCGGCTTGACGATGCCCTCCGTGACCAGCGTCCGGACGGAGTCCTTCTTGATCAGCGTCGCGCCGAGCAGCACCGACTTGATGTCGCGTCGCGAAACGGGATCCCGCAGGTTGCCGGTGGCGAGGTCATCGGCACCCTCCAGGTCCCCGCGGGCGATGGCGATCGCCAGCCTGGCGGCGGCCTCGGCCTCGTCGCGCACCGGCTTGTAGACGGTGACGCACTGGTCGCCGCCCAGCACGGCCCGCAGGCCGTCCACAGTGGCGTCCTGACCGGTGACCGGGACCCGCAGGTTCTTCTTCTTGAGCACGGCGATGACCGCGCCGGCCAGGCCGTCGTTGGCCGCGACCACGCCGTCGACCTTGCCGCCGTTCTCGTTCAGGATCTGCTCGAACAGCTGACCGCCGAGGTCGTTGTTCCAGTCGGCGACCGGCTGCGACTTCACGAGCCTGAGCGCGCCGCTGTCGTACTTCGAGGACAGCCGCGACTTCTGGCCCTGCGTGAAGAGGGTCGCGTTGTGGTCGGTCGGAGCGCCCTGGATCTCGATGATCTGGGCGCCCGGCTTGTCGCCGAGGCAGGCCATCAGGCCGTCCGCCTGCAACTGGCCGACGTTCACGCTGTCGAAGCCCACGTGGTACTCCGCCGTGCCGCCGAGCGTGACCCGGTCGTAGTCGATGACCGGGATGTTCGCGGCCTTCGCCTTCTTGTGGACCGCGAGACCGCCCGCCGCCGACAACGGCGTGATCATCAGGACCTTCACCTTACGGCGGATCATCTCGTCGGCGATCTGCGCGAACTTCGCCTCGTCGCCCTCGGCGTTCTCCATGAACGGTTCGATGTCCGCGTAGTTGAACGCCTGTGTGAGCAGAGGACGATCCTGCTCTTCCCAACGCGTGGATGTCGTTCGGTCGGGAAGGATTACCCCGACGATTGGTTTGGGACCACGCGTAGGCAGCGTCGGAGACCCCTGACCTGCGTCGCCACAGGCGGTGAGGAGAAAGAGCAGGCACGCCGACGATGCCATTACCCGTCTTCGCATAATCGCGAAGTCCATCCCTTGAATCTTGTTAAGTCAAGATTTCTTCTCATAACATCACGCTCCGCTTCCGATCGGCTACAGTTCGATTCCGTACGAAAGGCGCTGATGCGCAGCGAATTTTCGTGTCAGTGTGTCCAACTTGGGCGGCAATCGGGGGCCGCTCCGTGTGTTGTTGGATCCAGCCCTGACCGGGTGTGAGGAGACAGCTAGGTGAGAACGCGCAGAACCGTGATGGCGGTGGCGGCCACGGTGTCGCTGATCGCAGCGGGCACTTCGGCGGCGGGGGCCGCGCCGGCCACCACAGGGCCGACCACGGAGTACACCGTCCTTCTGGAAGAACCCGGAAACCGCGACTTCGCGATCGACGCCGTGGAAGCGGCGGGCGGCGAGGTCGTGCGGAGCAACGACGCCGTCGGCCTGCTGACGGTCAAGGCACCCGCGAACGGCTTCGCGGAGAAGGTTTCCGCTTCGAGCGCGATCGTCGGTGCCGCTCGGACCAAGCCGATCGGGCACGCGCCCGCGGCCGAGAAGACCAAGCGGGACAACGTCGAGAAGGAGAACAAGGGCGAGAAGCCGAACAAGGCTCCCGCCCAGCAGGGAACGACGGCCGGCATGGACCCGCTCGACGGGGACCTGTGGGGCCTGAACCTCGTCCGCTCCAACATCGCGCGGGCCAAGCAGGCCGGCGACAAGCGCGTGTACGTCGGTGTTCTCGACACCGGTGTGGACGGTTCCCACCCGGACATCGCGCCGAACTTCAACAACGAGCTCTCGCGCAACTTCACGGTCGACATCCCCAACGACTCCGACGGTGGCGTCTTCGACGGCCCGTGTGAGTTCCGCGGTTGCGTCGACCCGGCGAACTGGGACGACGGCGGCCACGGCACGCACGTCGCCGGCACCATCGGCGCCGCTGCCAACGGTTTCGGCATCTCCGGTGTCGCACCGGGTGTGTCGCTGGTCAACATCCGCGGCGGCCAGGACGCGGGCTCGTTCTTCCTGCAGCCCGTCGTCGACGCCATCACCTACGGCGCCGACATCGGCCTGGACGTCATCAACATGTCGTTCTACGTCGACCCCTGGTACATGAACTGCGCCAACGACCCCACGGCCTCGGTCGAGGAGCAGCTGGAGCAGCGCACGATCATCGCGACCGTGCAGCGCGCGTTGAACTACGCGCACCGCAAGGGCGTCACGCTGATCGGTGCCGGTGGCAACAACCACGAGGACCTGGGCAAGCCGCGCCAGGACACCGTGAGCCCGAACTACCCGCCGGGCCACAACCGCCCGCGTCCGGTCGACAACGCGACGTGCCTCAACCTCCCGACCGAGGGCAACCACGTCATCTCGGTGTCGGCTCTCGGCCCGTCGACCAACAAGGCCGACTACTCGAACTACGGCGTTGAGCAGACGGCGCTCTCGGCTCCCGGTGGTTACTTCCGCGACGGCCTCGGCACGCCGTGGTACCGCACCAACGAGAACATGATCCTGTCGACCTACCCGCGCAACGTCGCTCTCGTCGAAGGCGCGATCGACGAGGCCGGCAACATCACCGAGGCCGGTCTGGCCGCCGGTGTGAAGAAGGCCGTGCAGGGCGACAAGGTCGGCTACTACCAGTACCTGCAGGGCACCTCGATGGCCGCCCCGCACGCCGCTGGTGTCGCCGCGCTGATCGTCAGCCAGTACGGCAAGAAGGACAGGAAGAACCCTGGCCTGACCCTCTCGCCCGACAAGGTCGAGAAGGTGCTCTACAAGACCGCGACGCAGCGCGCCTGCCCGAACCCGCGCACCGTGTCGTACGTCAACGTGGGCCGCTCGCCGGAGTTCGACGCCACCTGTGAAGGTGACGCGAAGTTCAACGGCTTCTACGGTCACGGCATCGTGGACGCCTACGGTGCTGTCACCCGCGGTCGTCAGTTCCTGTAAGTCCTGGTAGGACAAAAGGCCCCGGTCGGCTCGACCGGGGCCTTTTGCGTGCGACGAAAGTGGACTCTCCCCGCCACCTTCGTCGGAAAGATCCGCCCTGCCTTGACCGTGCCGTAGCGGCATGGTTTCAACTGGGTCGTGTCCGGGCCGAACGGGGGGAGAACGTCGTGGGGTGGAGCACCAGCCAGCTGGCCGATCTCGCCGGCACGACGTTGCGCACGATCCGGCACTACCACGACGTGGGCCTGCTCGCCGAGCCGGAACGCCGCGCCAACGGCTACAAGAGCTACGGCGTGCCCCATCTCGTGCGGGTGATGAGGATCAAGCGTCTCACCGATCTCGGCCTGTCGCTCACGCAGATCGCGGACCTCGGTGACGGGGACGAACATCCCGGCGAGGCGTTGCGCGAACTCGACGCCGAACTGGCCGCGACGATCGAACGGCTGCAACGGATCCGGGCCGAACTGGCGGTGATCCTGCGCCAGGAGGCGCCGACCGACCTGCCGGCCGACGTCGCGGCGATGATCTCGGGTGCGAACCTGTCACCGCAGGACCGTTCGTTCACCGTCGTGCTGGCGCAACTGCTCTCGCCGGAGACGCTGACCAGGTACGCCGAGACGCTGAAGGGCTACTCGAAGGATCCGGCGGTCGTCGAGTTCGACGCGCTGCCGGAGGACGCCGACGAGCAGACTCGGCAGAGCCTGGCCGAACGCATGCGCGCGATGCCGTACATGGCCGAGATGCGTGCCGCGTTCCCGGACGCGGCAGGTCTGTACAGCGACGCACCGCGCGGTGTGGAGCACGCGAAGCGGACGGTCATCAAGGTCATGGTCGAGCTCTACAACAAGGCCCAGCTGGACGTTCTCGTCCGCATGAGCGGCTGACATTCATTGGTTTGGCGCGCCGAGGGGGCGCGCCGTCGGGGAGGATTTGCTAATGCGAAAATCGTTGTCTCTGGCCGCGGTCGTGACCGCCGCCGCAGCGCTGGTGGCGGTACCGGGGGTGTCGTCCGCGGCACCGCCCGTGAAGCAGGTGCAGTGGGTCACCTGCCCTGCTGACGTGGCGCTTCCCGGACTGGAGTGCGGAAAGCTCCAGGTGCCGCTGGACTACCGCGAGCCGGAGGGCCGCCAGACCGAGATCATGATCACCCGGCTGGCGAGCAGGAGCCCTGAGAAGCGCAAGGGCATCCTGCTGACCAACCCCGGCGGGCCGAGCGAGGGCCTGACGTTCCCGTTCGTCCTGAAGGCACTGGGAATGCCGCAGACCGTGCTGGACGCGTACGACATCATCGGCATGGATCCGCGCGGTCTCGGTTACAGCTCGCCGACGACGTGCGACCTCACGGAAGAACAAATGGCTGCGGGGAGCGTGCCGCCGTACGCCGTGAAGCCGTCTGACGTCCGCAAGCGCGCCGACGAGACGAAGAAGATCGCAGAGCAGTGCCTGAAGTCGTCGACCGCGGACACGTTGCCGTACAACACGACCAGGAACATCGCCCACGACCTGGACAGCGTTCGCGCCGCACTGGGCGAGAAGAAGGCTTCGTTCCTCGGCTACTCGTACGGCACCTACCTGGGTTCGGTCTACGCCACGCTGTTCCCGAGGACCAGCGACCGCGTCGTGATCGACAGCAACCTCCCGGCGAGCGGCTGGGACGTCGAGGGCGGGCGACTGATGGCCCGTGGCGTCGAGGACACGTTCCCGGACTTCGCGAAGTGGGCGGCGGCGCACCCCGAGTACGGCCTGGGCGCCACGCCGCAACAGGTGCGCGCCAAGTACTTCGACCTGGCCGCACGCCTGGACGAGAAGCCGTCGGTCGAGGGCATCAACGGGCAGATGTTCCGCATGGGCACGTTCGCGGGCCTGTACAGCACGACTGACGAGTCGTTCGCGAAGCTCGCCGCCTCCTGGAAGGCGTTCGACACCGGCCGGCCGCAGCCGCCGCAGGAGTTCCCGGAGGTCCCGCGCATCCAGGCCCTGCTCGCGGGCCGCCTGAACGTGATCTGCGGCGACTCCGAATGGCCTTCGTCGGTCCGCGCCTACGAGCGCAACGTCGCCGTGGACCGCATCCGCTACCCGATGTTCGGCGCGGCCGCCGCGAACATCCAGCCGTGCGCGTTCTGGCCGAAGCCGGTGGAGAAGCAGGTGCGGCTGTCCGACCGCGGACCGCGCAACATCCTGATGGTGCAGAACGAGCGCGACCCCGCCACGCCACTCGCCGGCGCGCACTCGACGCGGCGCGCGTTCGGTGACCGGGCCGCGATGATCACCGTCGACCAGGGCGGGCACGGCGCCTACCTGATCGGCAGGAACAAGTGCGCCAACGACAAGGTGACCGAGTACCTGCTCGGCGGACAGCGTCCGAACGACGCGAAGTGCGCCGCTGAGTCTGGCTGATCTCCGACGGGCCGGCTCGCTCACCGCGAGCCGGCCCTCCTTGTCGTCGTCCTACAGCTGGGTCCAGTCCAGCACCGGCGCCGCGAAGTCCCGGATCGAAGCCAGCAACCCAAGCCGCGCGGCCTTCACCTTCTCGTCCTCGGCCATCACGAGCACCTCGTCGAAGAACGTGTTGATCGGCGCGGTCAGCCCTTCGGCGGCAGCGAAGAACGCGGCCAGCCCGACGACATCCCGCGACACCCCGTCGAACGCCTTGTGCAGCGCCACCTCGGCGGGCTCCGACAACACCGAGGCGTCGTACGAGCCCTCGACGGCCGCGGGCACGATCCGCCGCACCCGCTGCAACGCGGCAGCCAGCGCGTCGAAGGACTCGTTGCCCGCCAACGACTCCAGCTGCGTCAACGTCTCGTCGGCCAGCACCGGTGAGTCGGCCAGCGGCAGCACCGCCTGCACGAACCGGTGCTCGTGCCCGCCGTCGAGCAACGCCTGCTCGTACCGGCGCACCGCGAACTCGCGTGCGGTCTCCAGAGCCTCCGCGGAAACCTCGAGTCCTTCAGCGGCAAGGGAAAGCGCCACCGGCAGCGTGATCGCGCGCAGGTCCGGGAACGCCCGCAGCACGGTCACCGCGCCGAGAGCCGCGCGGCGCAGGCCGAACGGGTCGGACGAACCGGTCGGCTGCGCGCCGATGCCGAACAGGCCCGCCAGCAGGTCGAAACGGTCCGCCAGCGACAGCAACGCGCCCGGCACCGACGACGGCAGCGCGTCGCCGGCCGAACGCGGGAGTTCCATCTCCCACAACGCCAGTGCGACCTCGGACGTCTCGCCTGCGCGTGCCGCGTACTCGCGAGCCATCACGCCGGCCAGCGACGACAGCTCGATCACCATCTGCGAGCCGAGGTCGAACTTGGCCAGCGCACCCGCGCGGTCCAAGGTCTCACGGTCGACGTCGACGACCGAAGCGAACCGGCCCGCGAGCGAAGCGATCCGGGACGCACGGTCCGCCATCGAGCCGAGCTTGTCCGCGAACGTCAGCTTGGCGAGACCGGACTTCATCTCGTCCAGCGGCGTCTTGAGGTCCGCCCGCCAGAAGAACGCCGCGTCCTCGTACCGCGCGCGCAGCACGGCCTCGTTGCCCGCTCGCACCAGGTCCGCGTCCACGGCACCGTTCGCCACGGCCACGAAGTGCGGCAGCAGGGTCCCGTCGGCCGACCGCACCGGCAGGTAGCGCTGGTGCTTGCGCATCACCGTGGTGAGGATCTGCCCCGGCAGTTCCAGGTACCGCTCCTCGAACGAGCCGAGGATCGGCGTCGGCCACTCGACGAGGTTCGTCACCTCGTCCAGCAGGCCGTCGACCTCGACGACACCGCCGACCGACGCCGCCAGCTCCTGCGCGGCGGCGACGATCGAGGCGGAACGCACCGACGAGTCGGCCTCAATGCCATGCGACCGCAGGAACTCCAGGTAACCGTCCGCTTTGGACACTTCGACGACCGGTGCGCCGGCCGTCCGGTGCACGCGCGTCGAGGTACCCGAGGCGAGCGACGACACCGCGACCGGCACCGGGGTCTCCCCCAGCAACGCGAGCAGCCAGCGGATCGGCCTGGTGAACGACAGCTTCGGGTCGTTCCACTTCATGTTCTTCTCGGCCCGCAGGTCCGACACGACCTCGGCCAGCAGCCCGCTGAGCACCTCGACGGCGCCACGGCCGGCGTCGGACTTGGTCAGCGCCACGAACTCGACGCCGTTCTCGGTCACCCGCCCCAGAGCTGACACCTCGACGCCCTGGCCGCGCGCGAAGCCCTGCACGGCCTTCGTCGGGTTGCCGTCGCCGTCGAAGGCAGCGGAGACGCGAGGACCGCGCACAGTGCGTTCGGCGTCCGGCTCACGCGGGGAGACCGCGGGCACCAGCACGACGATCCGGCGCGGCGTGCCGTGCACGGTCACCTCGCCGCTGGACAACCGGGTCGCTGCCAGCTTCGAGGTCACCGCGGCGCGCACCGCGTCGACGGTCCGGATCACCTCGTGCGGCGGCAGTTCCTCGGTGCCGATCTCGAACAGCAGCGTCGCCGGCGCGACGACGTCCGCGAAGGACGAGGGCTTCTCGACGGCGGCCGGGAGTTCGGCCACACCGAGCGGGTGCCCGAGCTCGGACCGGCGCTCGGCCCACAGTGCGGCGACCTCACGGGCCAGTCCGCGCATCCGGCCGAACGCACGGGCGCGCTCGGTCGTGGAGATCGAGCCCCGCGCGTCCAGCACGTTGAAGATGTGCGAGCACTTCAGCACGAAGCTGTGCGCCGGCACCGGGAGGCGGGCGTCGAGCATGCGCCGCGCCTCGGCCGCGAACTCCTCGAAGAGGCGCTTGTTCGCCTCCACGTCCGCGTCGTCGAGGTAGTAGCGCGACATCTCGAACTCGGCCTGGCCGAACGCCTCGCCGTAGGAGATGCCGGGCGCGTAGGCGATCTTCTTGAAGTGGTCGACGCCCTGCAGCGCCATCATGATCCGCTCGATGCCGTAGGTGATCTCCACCGACACCGGGTCCAGCGTCATGCCGCCGGCCTGCTGGAAGTACGTGAACTGGGTGATCTCGAGGCCGTCGAGCCAGACCTCCCAGCCGAGGCCCCAGGCGCCCAGGGCGGGCGAGGCCCAGTTGTCCTCGACGAACCGGACGTCGTGCCCGCGCACGTCGATGCCCAGCGCCTCCAGCGAACCGAGGTAGAGCTCCTGCGGGTCGCCCGGATCGGGCTTGAGGATCACCTGGAACTGGGTGTGCGTCTGCAGCCGGTTCGGGTTCTCGCCGTAGCGGGCGTCGTCGGGCCGCACGGACGGCTCCACGTAGGCGACGCGCCACGGCTCGGGGCCCAGCACCCGCAGCACGGTGGCCGGGTTCAGCGTTCCCGCCCCGACCTCGGTGTTGAACGGCTGCACCACGATGCAGCCTCGGTCGGTCCAGTACTTGGTCAGCGCGAGCAGCGCGTCCTGCATCGTCAACACGGCGACGAGTCTACGAAACAGATAAAACCGCTGGTCAGGGGGCCTCGATCGGGTGGTCTCCGGCGCTGTGTCACCCTGTGCACAACCGAGTGGCGGCCCCGCACGTCTACTTGGTGTACCCGAATGCGCTGAAAGGAGTGGGTGTGGACAACCGGCCGCCGCGGCCGGGAGACCCGAACGGGAATCCCAGGCGACCTTCCGCCACCCCGCGCCCCCAGGTGGGCCAGCCCCGCCGCCCGCAGGTGCCGCCACGCGCGGCCGAACCGCCGCGCAGGCAGCCCGGCGGTGCCGAACCCCCACGCCGGGAGCCTCCGAAGCGCGCCGAACCGCCGCGCCGCGAGCCGGTGAGCCGTGTCGAACCGCCACGCCGCGAGCCGGCGAGCCGCGCGGAACCGCCGCGCCGTGAGACCCCGCGCAGGGAGTCGGCGAACCGCAGCGAACCACCGCGCCGAGCCACGTCGTCCGCCCCGCGCCCGCGTCCGGTCGTCGACCGTCCCACGGTCCGCACCACGCCCGCGAAGGCGAAGGCCGCCGCACCCGCGCCCCGGCCGAGGCCCAGGCCCGCGCCGGCCCGCCGGCCGAGCAAGGCCGAGCGCGGCGCGTCCACCGGCGCCAAGATCTTCATCAGCATGCTGTCGGCGACGATCCTGCTGGTCACCGGCATCGCGTGGCAGAACCTGACGGCGCTGACGGACGGCCTGACCAAGCAGGACCTGAACCTGGCCGACGCGGGCGAGAAGCCCGCCGACGGTGCGATCGACATCCTGCTGGTCGGCATGGACAGCCGCACCGACTCCAAGGGCAACCCGCTGCCGCAGCACATCCTCCACGAACTGCAGGCGGGCGGCGCCGACGACGGCGGCTTCAACACCGACACGCTGATCCTGCTGCACATCCCGAACGACAGCGGCAAGGCCTACGCCGTGTCGTTCCCGCGCGACTCCTACGTGAGGATCGCGGGCGGGTTCGGGCGACACAAGATCAACTCCGCCTACGGTTTCGCCAAGAACAAGGCCGCCGAGAAGCTGCAGGGCAGCGGCAAGCCCGCGCCCGAGATCGAGATGGAGTCGCGCAAGGCGGGCGCGAACAACCTCATCGAGACCATCCAGACCCTGACCGGCGCGACGATCGACCACTACGCCGAGGTCAACCTGGTCGGCTTCTACGACATCACCAAGGCCATCGGCGGCATCGACGTCTGCCTCAACAACAAGGTCCGCGACAGCTTCTCCGGCGCGAACTTCCCCGCGGGCCCGCAGACCATCGAGGGCAAGAACGCGCTCGCGTTCGTCCGCCAGCGCCACGGCCTGCCGATGGGCGACCTCGACCGCGTCGTGCGCCAGCAGGTCTTCATGGCGGGCCTCGCCAAGAAGATGCTGTCGGCGGGCGTGCTCACCGACAGCACCAAGCGCAGCGAGATGATCAAGGCCGTCAGCGGCGCGATCGTGCTAGACGACGGCTGGGACATCACCAAGTTCGCCCTGCAGATGAAGGACATGACGGGCGGCAACATGACCTTCCAGACGATCCCGACGGGCAACCCCGACCTGCAGACCCCGGAGGACGGCTCGGCGGTCGAGGTGGTCGAGTCCGAGGTGCGGACGTTCGTCAAGAACCTCGGCAAGGCCCCGGCGTCGTCGAACCCGGCGGACCCGAAGTTCGACAAGGCCTCGGTGACCGTCGACGTCCGCAACGCCTCCGGCCAGGCCGGTCTCGCGGGCGAGGTGCTCCAGTCGCTCGTCGCGAAGGGCTTCACGGGCGGCCAGACGGGCAACGCCGACGCCATGTCGAAGTCGGTCGTCCGTTACGGCAAGGGCGGCGAGGCGGGCGCGAACGCGGTCCAGGAGACGCTCGGCGGCCTGAAGATCGAGGAGGACGTGAACGTGCCGGTCGGCGCCGTCCGCGTGTTCCTCGGATCGGACTACTCGGGTCCCGGCGCGCGGGGTTTCACCGGTTCCGGAGTACTCGCCCTGGACGGTGCGCGTCAGCAACCGGCTGACCCCGCGGCCCCTCCGCCCATCTCCGCAGACGGTGTGCGCTGCGTAAACTGATACCCAGAGTAGATATGTATCCCCCATTCGGGGGGTTCTCCTAGCAAGTTGCGTAAGCAGCGAAGCACTGGCGCCTTCCATCACCGTGAGACCCGCTCACGGGGTGGAGGACCAGGGTGCAGACTGCGAACGGCCAAATCGACACAGTGGCGTACCAGCGCGTGCTCGGTGACGAGATCCGCAGCCTTCGCAAGCAGCGCGGATGGACCCGCAAGGAGCTGAACAAGCGGCTGCAGACCGAGATCTCGCTGCAGACGCTGGCGACCTACGAGCTCGGCACCCGGCAGTGCTCCGTCGTGCGTCTCGTGGAGATCTGTCACGCCCTCGACGTTCCGGCACACGAGGTCCTCGCCCGCGTGCACGAACGCTTCTTCGGCGACACCCCCGCCGGGCATCTGACGCTGAGCCTCACCGGGATCGCCGCGACCGACAACCCCCGGATCCTGCCCCTCAAACGGTGGGCGGCCGGACGGCTGCTCGCGCTGCCGTCAGGTGCCTCGCCCGACGTGCACCTCGACCTGCCCGCACTGGAAAACATGGCGCAGCTGTGTCAAGTGCCTACGGTGGAGCTCATCCGGATCCTGCGAGCACTGAGTCGCTAGTTGTACCGAACCCCGTTCACACCAACGCAACCACCGTCCGAAAGGGCCGAACAGCTGCGCCGGTAGCATCGCCGGGGTGAACGATTCCCCCGCCCGCCTCCCCCTGCGCACCGCAGCCGCCGTGAAACTGGGCAACCTGAGTTCCACGCTGTCCCAGAAGATGGGTCTCGGCGCCGGCGGCATGATCGGCGGCCGGGTCGCGCTGAAGCTCGACCCGCAGGCGCTGGGCCACCTCACCCAGGGCCGCAGGGTCGCCGTCGTGACGGGCACCAACGGCAAGACCACCAGCACGATGATGCTGGCGCGGGCCGTGGGCGCGCTCGGCGAGGTCGCCACGAACCACAGCGGCGCGAACATGCCCGACGGCCACGTCACGGCGCTCTCGAAGCAGCCGGACGCGCCGTACGCCGTGCTGGAGTGCGACGAGGCCTACTTCCCGGCCGTCGCGGGCGCCAGCAACCCGTCCGTCGCGGTGATCCTGAACCTCTCGCGTGACCAGCTCGACCGGGTCGGCGAGGTCCGCACCATCGAGCGGTCGCTGCGCGACGCCGTCGACAAGCTGCAGAACTGCACGATCATCGCGAACTGCGACGACGTGATGGTGACGAGCGCGGCTTGGAACGCCTCCAACGTCGTCTGGGTCGCCACCGGCACCGGCTGGCACCACGACTCGGCGAGCTGCCCGCGCTGCGGCAACCCGATCCGCTGGCAGGGCGAGCACTGGCACTGCACGGGCTGCGACCTCTCCCGCCCGCACCCGAGCTGGATCACCGCGGACGAGGCGATGATCACGCCGGAGCACCGGCAGCTCGAACTGCGCCTCACGCTGCCGGGCAAGTTCAACCAGGCCAACGCCGTCATGGCGGCCGCCGCCGCCCACGCGATGGGTGTCCCCGCCGACGAGGCGGTGCGCCGCCTGCGCGGTGTCTCCAACGTGAGCGGCCGCTACCGCACGATCCAGCGGGGCGGCCGCAGCGCGCGCCTGTTGCTCAGCAAGAACCCGGCGGGCTGGAGCGAGACCCTCACGGTCGTCAAGGAGGCCAACCACCCGGCCGTCCTGGTGATCAACGCCCAGGAGGCCGACGGCCGCGACCTGAGCTGGCTGTGGGACGTCCCGTTCGAGCGCCTCCAGGGCCGCACGGTCATCGCGTCCGGCGAACGGGCGACCGATCTCGCCGTCCGCCTGACCTATGCCGAGGTCCAGCACACGATCGTGCCCGACCCGCTGAAGGCCATCGACCAGATGCCGCAGGGGGCGGTCGAGGTCATCGCCAACTACACCGCGTTCCGCGACTTGAATGCCAGGGCTGCCGCTGATGAGTGAGTCGACAATCCAGATCGCGCTCGTGCTGCCGGATCTCCTCGGCACATATGGCGACTTCGGCAATGCCGTGGTCCTCGAGAAGCGCATGACGTGGCGCGGTATCAAAGCCGAGATCGTGCCGATCAACTACGGCCAGCCGGTGCCGGACTCGTGCGACATCTACGTCGTCGGCGGAGGTGAGGACACCGCGCAGACGCTGGCGGTGAAGCACCTGCGCGAGCACCCCGGCCTGCAGCGCGCCGTCACGAAGAACGCCGTGGTGCTGGGCGTCTGCGCCGGCATCCAGATCTTCGGTGAGAGCTTCACCCGTGCCGACAACGTCACGCACCCCGGCATGGGCCTAATCGACTCGACCTCGCACGCCGGCGGCAGCCGCGCGATCGGTGAGGTCCTCGCCGAGCCGGCGAACGGCCTGTTCGAGGGCGTGCTGAGCGGGTTCGAGAACCACCAGGGCCGCACCGTGCTCGGCCCGGCCGCCCGGCCGCTCGCGCACGTCAAGGTCGGCACCGGCAACGACGGCAGCGTCGAGGGCGCCGTGCAGGGCCGGATCCTGTGCACCTACCTGCACGGCCCCGTGCTGCCGCGCAACCCGCAGATCGCGGACCTGCTGATCGAGTGGGCGACGGGTGTGAAGCCCGCGCCGCTGGACCTGCCCGCCGTCACCGCTATGCGAGCCGAGCGGGTGAAAGCGGCTTCCTAAGGCGGTTGTCCACGCCTGGCCAGATCACGGCCATCACGTAGTCGGTTGCGAGCGCGGGCCCCACCGAGGGCCTGCGCTCCATCCAGACCGCGAGACGTTCCGTCGCGCCGACGACGATCTCGGCGAACGCCTCCGCCTCCAGCGGGTCGATGTCCGGCGTGAACGACGCCAGGACGGCCCCGATCATGTCCGTCTGCTGCTGGCGGATGCCTTCCACCTCCTCCTGCGCCGACGGCACCGCCACGGCCGCCTCCTGCCGCAACAGGGCCCACGACCTGCGGTGCTCGTCGATGAACTCGAAGAACGCCAGCAGGCCGAGCCGCAGGAACTCCTCGGGACTCGCCGCACCGGCGATCGCCGCCGCCGTCTTCTCGCGCAGCTCCGTGCGCGCACGGTGGATGCAGCCGATGAGCAGGCCTTCCTTCGAGCCGAAGTACTCGTAGAGCATCGGCTTCGAGACGCCCACACGTTCGGCGATCTCGTCCATCGAGGTGGCGAGATAGCCCTGCTCGGCGAAGATCTCCTCAGCGACGGTGAGCATCTGGGCCATGCGCTGGGCCTTGGGCATGCGGCGCCGAGGAGCTGTCACGAACAGAGTCTACCGCTCGTAACTTACTTCGAGTAACCTACTGCGAAGTAGCCACCGCGAGCGGAGGGACTTCCCCATGCACCGAGAGACGAAAGTGCTCGTCATCGGCACCGGCTTCTCTGGCCTCGGCATGGCCATCGAGTTGAAGCGCCGCGGTGAGCGCGACTTCGTGGTGCTGGAGAAGGCCGCCGACCTCGGCGGCACCTGGCGGGACAACTCCTACCCGGGCTGCGCGTGCGACGTGCCGTCGCACATGTACTCGTTCTCGTTCGAGATGAACCCGAGGTGGTCGCGGATGTTCGCGCGCCAGGGCGAGATCTTCGACTACCTGCAGCGCGTCGCCGAGAAGTACCGGCTGCGGCCTCACATCCGTTTCAACACCAAGGTCTCCGGCGCGCAGTGGGACGACGAGGCCAAGCGCTGGAACGTCACGACCGAGCAGGGCGACACCTACAGGGCGCAGGCCCTGGTCGCGGGCGTCGGCGCGTTGCACATCCCGAACGTCCCGGAGCTGCCGGGCATCGAGAACTTCGGCGGCAAGGCGTTCCACTCGGCACAGTGGGACCACGACTACGACCTGACGGGCAAACGCGTCGCCGTCATCGGCACGGGTGCGTCCGCGATCCAGTTCGTGCCGAAGATCGCCGGCCAGGTCGCGTCGATGAAGATCTTCCAGCGCACGCCGCCGTGGATCATGCCCAAGGCCGACCGCGCGATCAACGGCTGGGAGCAGAAGCTGTTCCGCGCTTTGCCTTTCACGCAACGGATCTACCGCAACTTCGTCTACTGGGTACGCGAGTCGTCCGCACTGGGGTTCGCGATCAACCCGAAGATCATGCAGTTCGCGCAGGGCATCGCGTTGAAGCACATGAAGAAGCAGGTGCCGGACGCACAGCTGCGCAGGAAGCTGAAGCCCGACTACACCATGGGCTGCAAGCGCGTGCTCATCTCCAACGACTTCTACCCCACCCTCGGCTACCCGAACGTGGACCTGGTGACGGACAAGGTCTCCGAGGTGCGCGAGAAGTCCATCGTGGACAGTGCGGGCGTCGAGCACGAGGTCGACGTCATCATCTACGGCACCGGGTTCCACGTCGTCGACTCGTTCGACTACCTGGACATCCAGGGCAAGGGCGGCGTCGACCTCGCGAAGCAGTGGCGCCAGGAGGGCATCGAGACCTACTACGGCATCACGGTCTCGGGTTTTCCCAACCTGTTCTTCCTGCTGGGCCCCAACACCGGACTCGGGCACAACTCGGTCGTGTTCATGATCGAGTCGCAGATCCGGTACATCTCGCAGTGCCTCCAGCTCCTCGAAAAACACCGCGCAGCGGAGCTGGACGTGCGAGTGGAGGCCCAGCAGGAGTTCAACAAGGAGCTCCAGCAGAAGCTCACCAAGGGCGTGTGGACCCAGGGCGGCTGCAAGAGCTGGTACCTCGACGCGCAGGGCGTGAACCGCACCGTGTGGCCGGGATTCACCTGGCGGTACTGGATGCGGACCAAACGCGTACGCGCCGAGGACTACGTGCTCACAAACTAGCCCGCGATCTGGGGCCGGACGATGACCTTGAGGGCGGTCCGCTCGTCCATCGCCTGGTAGCCCAGCGCGACGTCGTCGAGCGAGACCGTCCGGTCGAAGACGGGACCGGGGTCGATCCGCCCGGCGAGCACGTCGGCCAGCAACTCCGGCAGGTACGCGCGGACGGGCGCGACACCGCCGCCGATGGAGATGTTGCGGCCGAACAGCTTGCCCAGCGGCAGCCCCGGCATCTCGTGCGGCACACCGACGTAGCCGATCCGGCCGCCGTCGCGCACGATGCCCATCGCGGTCTCCCACGACTGCTCGGTGCCGACGCACTCCAGCACCGCGGCCGCGCCGAGGCCGCCGGTCATCTCCTTGATCCGCTCGATCGCGGCCTCACCACGTTCGGAAACCTGGTCCGTGGCGCCGAAAAGCTTCGCGATCTTGGCCCGGTCCTCGTGGCGGCCCATCGCGATGATCCGCTCGGCGCCGAGCCGCTTGGCCGCGAGCACACCGCACAGGCCGACCGCGCCGTCACCGACGACCGCGACCGTGCTGCCGGGACCGACACCCGCGCCCATGGCCGCGTGGTGACCGGTGCCCATGACGTCGCTCAGGCTCAGGAACGCGGGCAGCAACGCCGCCGGCGCGTCCGCGGGAACCCGCACCAGCGTGCCGTCGGCCTGCGGCACGCGCACGGCCTCGCCCTGCCCGCCGTCGCTGCCCTTGCTGCCCCAGAAACCGCCGCTGCGGCAGGACGTCTGCAACCCGGCCTGGCAGTACGCGCACGTGCCGTCGCTCCACACGAACGGCGCGATGACGCGGTCGCCGACGTTGACGGAGTGGACCTCGCCGCCGACCTCCTCGACGATGCCGAGGAACTCGTGCCCGATCCGCTGCCCGCCCTCGCGCTTGGCCACGCCCCGGTACGCCCACAGGTCGCTGCCACAGATGCACGCGAGCTCGACCCGGACGACGACGTCGGTGGCCTCCTGGACGGCCGCGTCCGGCACCTCCTCGACTCGGATGTCTCGGGTGCCGTAGATCGTCGTAGCCCGCACCGGGCGCCTCCCTTGCCTCGTTGCCCAACCGTTACATCGTCCTCCTGTCCCGGCGTTTCCGCCGAATCGAGACGCTGTGGAATTGCTTACTCATGCTCGGCATCGCGGCTGTGGCGTAGAAATGTCCTGCTTGGACTGTCCCGGCGGGACGTCCGGGTTGTTCGTCGTTCCGTTTCCCTTGCCGTTGCCGGGATCGGCGAGCGCGGACCACCCCTCGTCGAAACCGGTCGTGATCTTCAGGCTTCCGACAGGAACTCCACGAACCCCTCCCAGTGGCCGGCCGACGTGCCGTCACAGGCCAGTTCTGGCGGAGATCGCGCAGGCCCGACCGGCGCAACACGATGCAACAACCGGGTGCTGCTGACCCTGCGGGTGGGCCAGGACGCCTAGGATGTGCCGCCAAAGGGGCGGGGAGGACACGCATCAGCCGTGCCCTTGTACGAGGAGGTGGCATGGCTGTGTCGACAGCGGCGTTCAACGAGGGCAGGGTCCCCCAGCGGGGCCGTCCTCGCGACGCCAGCAGGGACGACGCCTTACGTCAGGCAGCGCTCGAGGTGATGGCCGAGGTCGGGTACCGGGCCCTCACCATGGACGCGGTGGCGGCCCGTGCGAGAGCGGGCAAGGCGACGATCTACCGGCGGTGGGAGTCGAAGCTCGATCTCGTGATCGACACGTGCACCCAGCTCGCCACGCAGAACCTCGCGGCACCGGACACCGGCTCGCTGGCCGGAGACCTGCGCGAGTTCCTCTCGTCGTTCGCCGCGTTCCTCTCCGGACCGATCGGCAAGGCCGCTCAGGCGCTCGTGGGCGAACTGCCGCACGAGCCCGAGCTGGCGGCGGCGTTCCGGGAGACGTTCCTGATCTCACAGCGCGACGTGCTGCGCGGCATCCTGGACCGGGCCGCCGAACGAGGCGAGCTCAAGGCCGACGCACCGCGCGGCATGGCGGTCGAGATCGCGGGCGCCGCCCTGATCTACCGGCTGATGCTGACCGGGGACCCGCTCGACGAGCCGTTCGTGGAGAAGGTCGTCGAGCAGGTGCTCCTGCCGTTGGTGCGGGTTTCCTAGCGGAAGAGCTTGCGGACCAGCGCGAAGCCGACCACGGCGCCGACCGCGATCAGGGTGTACTTGACCTTGGGCTGGCTCAGCACGTCGAGCACGGACGACTTGCCCTGCTCGACGAGCTTCTGCGGGTTGGCGCGCTCGCTGAGCTCGTCCAGGGTGGCGGCCAGCGCGGTGCGAGCCTGTTCGATCTCGCGCTGGATGGTGTCGGGATCGCGAGCCACATGTCCTCCTAGCAGCGGTTCTGCCCGCAACCGTAGTGGACGGCCAGGAGTGCGGCTTCGCGCGACCCGGGAGAGCGTGTACATGGGGTGCCTATAGGCTTCCACCCGAGGGGTCGTAGCCCAATTGGCAGAGGCACTGGGTTTAGGTCCCAGCCAGTGGGGGTTCGAGTCCCCCCGACCTCACCATCTTCGTGGGCGAACGTGCTCACGGAGCACGTTCGCCCAGGTCAGATCGCGTGTCCTGCAGGGCCACCCCGCACCCCGGGTCAGGGCTTTTCAGTGGTTCGCCGCAGGGGCCGACCCGTGGCGGACCACCTTCGGATCAGCCGCTGAAGTACCGCGAATCTCTCCCGCGAACCTCCCCGGCGAACTGCTCCGCGAGCCGTTCCCTGCCGTAGAGCCGGACCGACTCCAGCTGCTCGAAGCGGCCGGCCCCGGTGAACGTCAGCAGCGACTTGGCCACGAGCGCGGACAGCACCACCAGCACCCGGTCCGAGGGCAGGTCGCAGGCCTGGACGGCGCCGTCGAGCCCGAAGCCGCCAGGCCCCTGCGAGATGCACCGGAACACGTGCTGCTCGTCGGCGCTCAGGTGGTCGTAGCTCCACCCGATCGCGGCGCGCAGGCTCCGGTGGCGTTCCGCGGCGGTGCGGTTGCCCCGGTTGAGCAGCTCCAGCCGGTCGTCCAGCCGCGCCAGGACCTCCTTGACGGGCAACAGGGTCACCAGCCTGGCCGCGAGTTCGATGGCCAGAGGGAGGCGATCAAGACGCGCGCACAGCGCAACCAGCGCGTCCCTGTCGCCCAGCCGCAGGCCCACCTGGTTCGCGCGGGCGCGGTCGGCGAACAGCTCCACCGCGTCCGTGATCGACAACGGCTGCACCGCGAAGAGGACCTCACCCGGCACCCGCAACGGTTCGCGGCTGGTCGCGATGATGGTGAGGCCGGGACAGCCGAGCAGCAACGGCTCCAGCAGCGCGGCACACTTCGCAGCGACGCGCTCGCAGTTGTCCAGCACCAGCAACGTCCTGTGGCCCGCGAGCGCGCGCACCAGCGTGCTCAGCACGGGCCCCCTGCCCGGTTCACCGAGCGCCACCGCACAGGCTCTCGCGACGTCGTTCGCCGACGCGAGCTCGACCCACGTCGCCCCGCTTCCGGCGAACTCCTTGACCAGCCTGCTCTTCCCGACGCCGGCCGGCCCGACGAGCGTGAGCACGCGCGTGCCGACGAACCCGCCGAGACGGGCCAGCTCGGCATCGCGGCCGACGAAACTGTCCAGTGCCGTAACGGGTTCGTTCACGCGCTGCCGGTAAGCGCGCTGCCGGCAGGCGTTCGAGCAGTACCGCGCGTGTCTGCGCCGGGAGGTGGCGGTCGCGGTGCCGCAGAACGCACACGTCCCCACCTGGTCAGCCATCGAACACGATCGTAGTCAAACGATTTCACGCCGGAAAGGCGTTTCCGGAACGTTGTGGACCAATGGCACGTGTTCAGGGCCCACCCGATCCTCTGTGGATGAATGATCAGCTCGGCGTGGACCGTGCTCGAGACCCGCGATCAGGCCTTGAAGGCGACCGGCGTGAGGACTCTCACCCTGCCCGTTCCGGACGGTCGCAACGACACGCGAACCGGCCGCGCTTCTCGCGCGAGCACTGAGGATTCGACTCCCCCTAGTGGTCATCCCCCAGTTGAGGTGAGGTTTTCCCCACCCCAACCTTGCGGCCTACCCCAATGTCCCCGAACCACACCATCCGTAACTTGGACCCCATGAACTTGGTCGACTGGGTCACCGACCTGATGCAAACGGCCGGCGCACCCGGAGCGGCTCTGGCGATCGCGCTGGAAAACCTGTTCCCGCCCCTCCCGAGCGAGGTCTTCCTGCCCCTGGCCGGCTTCACCGCGGCCCAGGGCAAGATGTCGCTGCTCGACGCCATCCTCTGGACCACGCTCGGCTCGGTCGCCGGCGCGCTGCTGCTGTACTGGGTCGGCGCCATGCTGGGCCGCGACCGGGTCCGCCGCATCGCCTCCCGGATGCCCCTGGTCCGAGTGTCCGATGTGGACAGAACAGAGGCGTGGTTCCTGCGCAACGGCTACCAAGCGGTCTTCTTCGGCCGCATGATCCCGGTCTTCCGCAGCCTGATCTCGATCCCGGCCGGCGTCGAACGCATGCGATTAGCACCGTTCGTCGCCTACACCGCAGCAGGCAGCCTGCTGTGGAACACGGCGCTGATCCTCGCGGGATACCTGCTGGGCGACAACTGGCACCTCGTCGAGCAGTACGTGGGCATCGGCTCGAAGGTGGTCCTGGGCCTGGCGGTGGTGGCCGTGCTGATCTTCGTGGTGACCCGCCTCTCAAAGAAGCGCGCCAACTCACGCGTCTGAACGCTCGCACTCCGAAGCAGCGCGCCCGCGGTCAACCCTCAACCGGTCCGCCCGCATCCCGGCGTCACAACCAAGCCACTCAGGCCCGCCGTCGGCAACCAGGCCGAACGCCCGCCCGTCGGAGCCGCTCGCAGGCAGTCAGAACCTCCGGCGTCACACCGAAAACCACTCACACCCCCGAGTCGCCACGCAACGCCGTTCAGCTGCGGCAGGTACAGCACCCAGTCCGCACGCCACACCCGTGTCGCTCGGGTCCCCAACCACGCCCGCCCGCAGCGACCCCGACCAGTCGCCACCCCTGGGCCGCGCAACCCGACTCACGCCTGCCCCCAGCAACCCCGACCAGCCCCCCACCACCGGACCGCGCACAACCCACACCCACACCCGCCCGCAGCAACCCGACCAGCCCCCCACCGCCGGACCGCGCACAACCCCCACCCACACCCGCCCGCAGCAACCCGACCAGCCCCCCACCCGCGCGCCGACCCCGGACCGCGCACAACCCCCACCCACGCTCGCCCGCCGTGAGGCCGCCTAGTTCGCGACCTTGAGGCTGTCCAGGTACCCCATCAACTCACGAACGGCACTGCGCCCGGCCCGGTTAGCCCCGATCGTGCTGGCCGAAGGCCCGTACCCCACGAGGTGGATCCGCGGGTCGGACACCACACGGGTGCCGTCCACCTGGATCCCGCCGCCGGAGGCCCGCAGGTGCAACGGCGCGAGGTGGTCCAGATCGTGCCGGAACCCGGTGGCCCACAGGATGACGTCGGCGTCGAAGCGTTCCCCGGACGCCCACTCGACGCCGGTGGGCGTGACCCGCTCGAACATCGGCTTGCGGGCCAGCACCCCGGAGGCGATGGCGGCGCGCGTCTGGTCGGTCAGCGCCAACCCGGTGACGCTGACGACGCTGCGCGGGATCAGGCCCGCCCGGACGCGTTCCTCGACCATGCCGACCACCCAGCGGCCGTAGTCCTCGGTGAACGGGCCCTCCCGCCACACCGGTTCGTGCCGCGTGATCCAGCGGGTCTCCGCAGCGAAAGGAGCGAGTTCCATCAGCAGTTGGGTGGCCGAAGCGCCGCCGCCCACGACCACGACCCGCTTGCCCGCGAAGTCGGCGGGGCCCTGGTAGTCGGCGGTGTGCAGCTGACGGCCCCGGAACGTCTCCTGGCCCGGGTAGTACGGCCAGAACGGGCGGCGCCAGGTGCCGGTCGCGTTGATCAGGCCGCGGGTGGTCCAGACGCCGTCGGTGGTCTCGACCTTGAGCAACGAGCCGTCGCTCACCACCTGGGTGACGTTCACCGGGCGCACGACGGGCAGGTCGAAGAGCTGTTCGTAGCGGGCGAAGTAGGACGGGATCGCCTCGTTGGCGGCCTCGTCGGGCGAGGGCTGCTCGAACGGCATGCCCGGCAGCTCGTGGATGCCGTGCACGGTCCGCATGCGCAGGCTCGGCCAGCGGTGCAGCCAGGCGCCGCCGGGAGCGTCGTTCGCGTCCAGCACCACGTGGCCGACACCGCGCCGCTGCAAGAAGTACGAGGCGGACAGGCCCGCCTGTCCCGCGCCGATCACCACCACATCCGTCACATCTCGGTCAACGGAAGGAGGCAGCCGGTTCTTCTCACCTGTGACCCACAAAACATCGGGCAAAAGGTCCGGGCGGCCACTAGCTTCCGGGAGCGTGCACCTAACTCTGACGATGGCGTTGCTCGCGGCACCTGTTTCCACGCCGGCGCCCGTTCCCGCGCCGACGGCCTCCTACGCGGTCTACGACCGGATCACGCACCAGGTGACCGGCCGGGACGTGCACAAACCGATCAGGTCAGCCTCGCTGGTGAAGATCCTGATCGCGATCGAACAGCTGGAGACTCGGGGCGACGACCCGCGCATCGAACCGATGTTGCGCGTCAGCGACGACAACGCGGCTAGCGAGCTGTGGGTCGAGAATGGGTGGGAGCAGCTCGTCGTGCGCACGGCCGAGCGGTTGAAGCTCGACGACACGCGGCCGCCGGAGAACCGCGGCATGTGGGGCTACACGGCCGTGAGCGCCTCGGACGTCGTGAAGATCTATCGGTACGTGCTGGAGGAGGCGAAGCCGAAGGTGCGGCACACGATCATGGGGCACCTGCAGCGGGCCGAGAAGTGCGCGTCGGACGGGTTCGACCAGTCGTTCGGGCTGCCGTCCACCACGTGGCAGCCCGCGTTCAAGCAGGGCTGGTCGGGGTTCGGCGACCCGGCGAAGCCGTGCGTCGACAGGCCGCGTCCGCGCATGCAGTGGGACCTGGACACGAAGTCACCGGCGCTGCACACGTCCGGGACGTGCTGGTTCAGCATCGTCGCGGTGCTGACGCTGCACCCCGAGGGCACCACGTACGAGAAGGCCGCGAAACGAGTTACCCGGCTCACGGAAGAAGTCACGAAGTATCGGTGTTGATCGATGTATGAGCCGTCTGAGTGAGATCCCGCTGTCCGTTCTCGACCTAGCCCCCATCACGTCGGGGTCGGACGCGACGACCGCGCTGCGGAACTCGCGGGAGCTCGCTCAGCAGGCCGAACGTCTCGGCTACCACCGCTACTGGTTCGCCGAGCACCACAACATGCCGGGCATCGCCTCGTCCGCGCCGGCCGTGCTGATCGGGCACATCGCGGACGCGACGCGGACGATCCGCGTCGGCTCCGGCGGCGTCATGCTGCCCAACCACGCGCCGCTGGTGGTCGCCGAGCAGTTCGGCATGCTCGAGGCGTTGCACCCCGGCCGCATCGACCTCGGCATCGGCCGCGCGCCCGGCACCGACCAGAAGACGGCGCGGGCGCTGCGGCGCACCGAGGCAGGTCTCTCCGCGGAGAACTTCCCGCAGGAGCTGACCGAGCTGATCAAGTACTTCGAGGGCACCGCCGAGCTCAACGCCGTGCCCGCCGCCGGCAACAAGCCGCCGATCTGGCTGCTCGGCTCGTCCGGCTACAGCGCGCAGGCGGCGGGGATGCTGGGCCTGCCGTTCGCGTTCGCCCACCACTTCAGCGCGCAGAACACGCTGCCCGCGCTGGAGCTGTACCGAAGGCACTTCCGGCCGTCCGAGGTGCTCGACGAGCCCTACGCGATGGTGTGCGCCTCGGTCGTCGTCGCCGACACCGACGAGCACGCCCGCTACATCGCGGGTCCGGGAGCGCTCTCCTTCGTGCGGCTGCGCCAGGGCCGTCCGGCTCCGCTGGCCACGCCGCAGGAGGCAGCGGACTACCCCTACACCGAGATCGACGAGCTGGTGATCGAAGACCGCATGGCCAGCCAGATCATCGGGTCCCCCTCAACGGTCCGCTCGGGGCTGGACGGGTTGATGGAGTCGACGGCGGCCGACGAGCTCATGGTCACCACCATCGTGCACGGGCATGATGACCGTCTGCGTTCCTTCGAACTCCTCAGCGAGCTGGCCGAACGGACGCCGTCACTGGACCGTTCAGCCGCACATACGTGAGTCGGCCAGGCGTGACCTTCACGTTTTGTACGACTGACGCTGGTCTGAACGGGTGATAAACGGCTCCGCTTGTAGCGCGGGGCACACAGTCGGCGATGATCGGTATGAGCGCGCACGCCCCCCGACGCGCTCCCTAGCGTGACCCGCGGCCTCGGCCGCAGGACGGCGTGGGGCCGGCGCACTCTGTGGCGCCGCCCACGCCGCCCATCACGAGTCGGCCACGTCCCGGCACCAGGTCCGCTTCAGAGGCCTCTTTCGTTCGCACTTCCCTCTTCGGCACCGTCACAGTGGACGTGAATCGTTCACACCCACCGCCGGGGTGGGAAAGGGGAGTTCGTGAAGTTCGCCAAATCGGCCGCGGCCCTGTGCCTGTTGCTGGCCGTGGCGGGATGTGCGGGCCCCAGTGTCGCCGTCACCCCCGACGAGAACCTGACGGTCGAGCAGCGAGCCGAGACGCCGAGCGCGTCCGGTGCCGCCGCGTACGGCTCGCAACGCGTGTGGGCCTCGGGCCTGTCCGTCGTGGTCTCCGCCCCCCGCTCCCTCGCACCGTCCGAGACGGCGATCCCGAAGGCCAGCCGCACGGCGGTCTTCACGATCACTGTCTACAACGGCTCCAAGGCCCCTTACCGGCCCTCTCAGCTCTCCGTGCGCGCCACGGCCGACGGAGAACCCGCCGCTGACCTCGTCGACTCCGTGCAGGGCCTCAACGGCCTCGCCGCCGCCGTCGCCGAGCTCCCGCCGGGCCGCGACACCCAGCTCCAGCTGGCGTTCGCGGTACCCGAGGCGCCGGTGCGCATGCAGCTGACCATCCAGCCGGGCGGACAGGGCCAGGACGCGCCCACCGTCTTCGAGGGCCAGGCCTAGTCTCTGGGGCATGACCAGTCGTCTCGAACCTGGTGACACCGCGCCCGCGTTCACGCTGCCCGACAGCGAGGGCAAGCCGGTGTCCCTGTCCGACTACCTCGGCAAGTCCGTGGTCGTGTACTTCTACCCGGCCGCGAGCACGCCGGGCTGCACCAAGCAGGCCTGCGACTTCCGCGACAGCCTCGCGCAGCTGAACGATCTCGGCTACGAGGTCGTCGGCATCTCGCCCGACAAGCAGGAGAAGCTCGCGAAGTTCCGTGACGCCGAGGGCCTGACCTTCCCGCTCCTCGGCGACCCGGACAAGAAGGTCCTCACCGAGTGGGGCGCGTTCGGCGAGAAGCAGAACTACGGCCGCACCGTCCAGGGCGTCATCCGCTCGACGTTCCTCGTCGGCCCCGACGGCAAGATCGTCAAGGCCATGTACAACGTCCGCGCCACCGGCCACGTCGCCAAACTCCTGCGCGAACTCCCCGCCTGATTTCCCACCGGACGTGAGGCCGCCGTCGCTTCGACTGCGACGGCGGCCCTTTTTTCAGGTATGGTCGAGGCGAGGGCGTGCAACAAAGCCGCCCCTGTTCCGGTGAGGGTGATACACCGTGTGTCGTTTGACGGCACCTAACGGCCCCGACATCCCGTCTGATTTCATCTTGCGAGTCCACTTCCCCACGCGCGGCGGCTGACCAGGGCTTTTCGCCCACTGTCAACCGTTCTCTTCAACACGCATGCCAAGCGCTGCGTGCATTTCGTGCTGGGAAACTTCAATGCTCAAGTGGATATTGCTGACTCTGGCCGTAGGTGCGGAGGTTTTCGCGACCCTCTGCCTCAAATACTCCGACGGCTTCACCAAACCGTGGCCCACGGCCGGCCTCGGCGTCGGCTTCCTGACCGCCCTCTACCTCGAATCACTCGTGATCAGAATGGGCGTGCCGGTCGCGATCACCTATGCGATCTGGGCAGGCGCGGGTATCGCCCTGGTGGCGATCACGAGCCGAGTCCTCTTCGCTGACCCGCTGAACCTCGCCATGCTCGCCGGCATGGCCCTGATCGCTGCCGGTGTCTGCGTCGTGTCGGTGGCCTCCCACGCCCAGGCGGCCAACGTCTAGCCTCATTTGGGTGGGGTTCGAAATCGCCGCTGTCTCCAAGCTCGGTCAATCGGTGGCGATGCGCGCCGCCACCGAGTGGCTCGCCAGTCACGCCGAGGAAGACGCACTGGCCAGATCACTCGCCGATCTCGCGGCAGCGGAACTCGCGAAGCCCTACCAGCGAGCCAAACTCGACACTCTCGTCCAGCACATCGGGCACCAGGTCACCGAGCAGTTGGCGCCCGTCCTCGAACGGTTCGCCGACGACGACGTCGCCGCCTCCCTCACCGCGGTGGAGGAGGCGCTGTCGTCCGTCGACCTGTCCGACGAGGCCCTGCTCTCCGACGACGCCGACCCCGAAGTCCTGGCCCAGCGCATCCGCGGTTCGGTGCCTCGCCAGGACCTGGGCCGGTGTTACGAGATCGCCCTCGACCAGTCCTGCCGCTACCTCGTGCAGATCATCAGAAACCTGCCGTCGTTCCAGCCGCGTGCGCTGGCCGAGGTTCTCTCCCGCGCCACCGCCCAGACCGCCTTGCTGGAGGACGCGCTCTCTCGCCTGCCACGAACGTCGTTGCACGCCCCGCAAGGCGCTGACAACGACGACGAGTTCCGCGACGAATACCTGCGCTACATCACAGTGAGCCTGGACCGGCTGGAACTCCTCGGCCTGTCCGTGAAGGACCGTCCACGCCTGGCACTGAGCGTGGCCTACCTGAGTCTCACGGTGTCAGGCCAGGAACGCCTACGGCACGGATGGTTCGGTGAGGCGGACCAGCAGTCGCACTCCGGTGTGCGAGTGGAGTCCGCTTTGGTCAGCCGCACCTTCGTGCGCGGAGAAGCGGGCTCCGGCAAGACCACGCTGCTGGACTGGATCGCGGTCACCGCCGCCCGTGGCGGCTTCGTGGGCGACCTGCGCTCGTGGAACGGGCTGATCCCCTTCCCGATCCGGTTACGCGCCTACGCCGACTCACCGATGCCCGCCAAGCCCGAGGAGTTCGTCACCGGATGGCTGGCCGGAATCATGCCGGCAGGCTGGGTCCATCGCGTGTTGCGGGAGGGCAGGGGGACTGCTGCTGGTCGACGGCGTGGACGAGGTACCGCCGTCGAAGCGCCCCCACGTCCGCGAGTGGCTGCGCGAACTCCTGCACACCTTCCCCCTGGCGCAGGTCGTGGTGACGGCACGCCCTGCCGCGGCGGACAAGAAGTGGTTGGCGGAGCTGAATTTCTCGTCAACGGTCCTGCAACAGATGAGTCCGGTCGACGTGAGGATCTTCCTCCAGCGGTGGCACGAGGCGGCCGGTGCGCCGGAGGAGGCCCGGCGTCGGCTGGTCAGCCAACTCGACAGCCGAGTGCATCTGCGTTCCCTGGCTTCCTCACCGTTGCTGCTGCGAGACCTGGCCTGGCGGCTGACCCTGGGCGGGCGCAGTCAGCTGCCGACCTCGAAGGTGCACGAGCACGTAGCCCGCAAGATCCGCTCGATGCCGAACGTGGACGAGGAGACGGACGCTGTTGTCACACACCTGCTGGAACGCAGCGGAGTCATCCGCGAACTCGTCCCGGGCCAGGTCGACTTCGTGCACCGGACCTTTCAGGAGTACCTGGCCGCTCGAAGCGTGGCTCAACTTCGATCGCCGGCGTTACGCGGAAGAGGTGCTGTCGCACGCACCGCTGGACGACGGCTGCGCCAGGATCACGACCATCCGGTTGATCCCCCACCTTCCACGGTTGCGCCGTCTGACCGCCGTCGACATCTTCCTGACGGATGACGAGGAACAGACCGACCTGACGTTCGTCCAGGACGTGCCGGGGCTGAGACATCTCAGCGTTCCGGTGACCGGGGTGGTCGACGTGAGCCCGCTCAAGGCGACGACCCCGCACTCGCTGTTTCTGTACGGCGCAGTGCAACTCGAGAATCTCGACCAGCTGCCGCCGATCGAACACACGCTCGGCCTCTTTCAGGTCGAACCCTGGCACACGCTCGAGTTCCTGCGCGGTCGCGAACTCGTCACCCTGTCGCTGAGCGAACCCGCACCTGACTGCGACATGAGTCCGATCGCCGACATGGCTCTGCTTCGCAGACTGGGCTGCCACGGTTGGGTCGATCTGAGCGTCGTGCCCGCACCTCCGAGACTGGAGACGATCGAGGTCGACGACTGGGGCCCGATCGACATCGAGCCGCTGCGGAACCGCTCGCTGCTTCTGGAGCTGCGCCGACGCAACCTTCACGTCGGAATCGAGCAGCTCGGTCCCGACGTGAAGATCAGGTGGCGAAACTAGGCCAGCTTGCGCAGGTACGGCACCAGGAGCTTCAGGGCGCGGCCCCGGTGCGACTCCGCGTCCTTCTCCTCCGCTGTCATCTCGGCCGAGGTGACCTCGTACCCCTCGGGCACGAAGATCGGGTCGTAGCCGAAGCCGTTGGTGCCGCGACGGGCCCGCAGCAACGTGCCGCGCCACTCCCCGCGCACGACGACCTCTTCACCGCCCGGTACGACAAGAGCGACCACCGACACGAAGGCAGCGCCGCGACGCTCGTCCGGCACGTCGCCGAGCTGACCGAGCAACAGGTCCAGGTTGGCGTCGTCGTCGCCGTGGCGGCCCGACCAACGGGCGGACAGCACGCCGGGCATGCCGTTCAGTTCGTCCACCGCGAGCCCGGAGTCGTCGGCCACGGACGCGAGCCCCGTGGCGGCAGCGGCGTCGCGGGCCTTCGCCAGCGCGTTGCCCTCGAAGTCGGGCGCGGTCTCGGGGGCCTCCGGGAACTCCGGCACGTCCGACAGGGACAGCACCTCGATGCCGGACAGGGCCTCGGCGACGACGATGCGCTGGAGTTCGCGGAGCTTCTTCGCGTTGCGGGAAGCCAGAAGCAGCTTCATCGCTTGCTCGCCTTGGGCTCCGGCAGGATGCCGGGGTACGGCTGGGCCAGCGCCTCGGCCTGGAGGCGGTTCAGTTCGACGCAGCCCTGTAGGGCGATGTCGAGCATGCGATCCAAAGTGGACCGTGCGAACGTCGCGCCCTCGCCGGTGCCCTGGACCTCGATCAAAGTGCCGGCGTCGGTGGCGACGACGTTCATGTCGACCTCCGCGCGCGAGTCCTCCTCGTACGGCAGGTCCAGCCGGACGCGGCCGTCCACGACGCCCACCGACACCGCGGACACCGCGCACGACAGCGGCGACGGGTCGGCCAGGCGGCCCGCTGCGCCCAGGTACGTCACCGCGTCGGCCAGCGCGACGTACGCGCCGGTGATCGCGGCGGTACGGGTGCCGCCGTCGGCCTGGATGACGTCGCAGTCGATGACGATGGTGTTCTCGCCCAACGCCGCCAGGTCGATGCAGGCACGCAAGGAACGGCCGATCAGGCGCGAGATCTCGTGCGTGCGGCCGCCGATGCGGCCCTTCACGGACTCGCGGTCGCTGCGGCTGTGCGTGGCTGACGGGAGCATCGCGTACTCGGCGGTCACCCAGCCGAGGCCGGAGCCCTGGCGCCACCGGGGAACGCCTTCGGTGACACTCGCGGCGCACAGCACGCGGGTGTTCCCGAACTCGATCAGGACCGAGCCCGCGGGCCAGGTCTGATATCCACGCGTGATCCGGATGTCACGCAACACGTCGTCGTTTCGGCCATCGCTTCGCACCACGGCGCATACCCTAATGAACCCTGCGGAGCGCCATGGCGTAGGGAGAGACATGCTGACGATCGACGGTATTCCGCTTCACCCGTTGCTGGTGCACGCGGTGGTCGCGCTGTTGCCTCTCGCGGCGCTCAGTTCGGTCGCGATCGCGCTGGTCCCGGCCTGGCGGCGCAGGTACGCGTGGCCCGTTCTGGGGGTCACGCTGGCAGGCGTCGCGGCGGTCCCGGTGGCCAAGCAGACCGGCGAGGACTTCCAGGCGGCACTGCAGAACAACGGCGTCCAGAACCCCGCCATCCAGATTCACGCCGACCTCGGCACCACGCTGCTGCCCATCGCGCTCGGGTTCGGCGTCGCGGTGATCGCGCTGCTGGTCGCGGGCCGGCTCGCGGACCGCGAACGCCAGGCCGAGGCACCCACCACGAAGACGTGGCGGGTGCTCTCAGTCGTGGTGTCCGTCCTGGTCGTGCTGCTCGCGATCGGGACGACGGTGCAGACCGTGCGCGCCGGTCACAGCGGCTCGGAAGCCGTCTGGAGCGGTGTCGGGAGCTGAAGCGGCGACGTCGCCGACTGCTTCAACGTCCGCGTGACCGTGCAGAACTGCTCCACGGCGCGCCGGACGACGGTTTCCAGCGCCTCCGGGTCGTCCACCGCGGACAGGTCGTACGAGAGCGTCACCGGGATGGAGATCACCTCGTTGCCGCTCTCGGACTGGACGGCGTCCGCCTCCGCTGTCAGCTTGTCGCCGCCGGTTCTGCGCAGGATCAACGTCTCCGACGTCACCATGGCGCACCCGGCGGCGGCCGCGACCAGCAGTTCGACCGGGCTGAACGAGCCCTCCTGGCCCTTGCGGCCGATCCGCACCGACGCACCGCGACCGTTGGAAGCGACGAACTCGTGCTCGCCGACGCGCTCCAGGTTGATCATGCCCGCTCCCCCATCTCGTACCGGCCGCCCTGCACGACCAGCTCACTGGGCCCGCCGAACGCCGACCGGGCCTCCTCCAGCACGTCCTCACGCGACGTCCACGGCGGCACGTGCGTGATCAGCAGCCGGCCGGCTCCCGCCCGCGCGGCCAGTTCCCCCGCCTCGCGCCCGGACAGGTGCAGGTCCGGCTGGCGCTCAGGCGCGTGCGTCCAGCTCGCCTCGCTCAGCAGTACATCGGCGCCGGCCGCCAGCGAGTCCAGCGCGGCGCAGGGCCCGCTGTCCCCGGTGTACGCCAGCGTCACCCCGCCGCACGAGATCCGGAACCCGTAGGCCTCGCAAGGATGTGCGACCACCGCGGAGTCCACGGTGAACGGTCCGATCTCCACCCGCGAACCCAGGCCGTGGAAGGAGAAGACGTCGCTGAAGTCCAGTGACGACCGCTCGGCCTCGTTCGGCGCGTAGGCGGCGACGAACCGCGAGTGCGCCTCGGCGGGCGCGTGGACGGGCAACGGCCCGGACGGCGGAAGAGGGTGGTATTTCCTTGCCACGTATAGGGAAGACACGTCGACGCAGTGGTCCGGGTGCAGATGCGAGAGCACCAGCGCGTCCATCGAGAACAGCGGCCGCTCCTCCTGGAACCGCGACAGCACGCCGTTGCCGAACTCCAGCGCCAGCGTGAACCCGTCGGCCTCCAGCAGGTACCCCGAGGCCGCCGCGCCGGGTCCGGGGATGCTGCCGGAGCAGCCGAGCACGGTCAGCAGCACGTCAGCCCCACTGTTCGAAGGTCGGCAGGAACCGGCCCGCGAGCTTCGCGAACCGCTCGGGCGGGCCGGTGCACGTCACGCGGTGCACGGCCGGGCCGGACGGTGCGAACTCGTCGCGCTCGGTCAGCAGCCGCACGACGTCCTTCACCGTCTCCTCGGCGCTCGACACCAGCGTCACGTGCTCGCCCATGACGATCTGGATCACGCCCGTCAGCAACGGGTAGTGCGTGCAGCCCAGCACGACCGTGTCGACCTCGGCGCGCTGCAACGGTTCCAGGTAGGCCTGCGCCAGCCCGAGCACCTGCCGGCCGGAGGTGATGCCGCGCTCCACGAAGTCGACGAACCGGGGGCACGCCGCCGCCGTCACCGTCACGTCGCGCGCGGCCTGGAACGCGTCCTGGTAGGCGTGGGAGTTGATCGTGCCGACCGTGGCGATCACGCCGACCCGGCCGCTGTGCGTCGTCCTCACCGCACGGCGCACGGCGGGAAGGATCACCTCGACCACCGGCACGTCGTAGCGCTCGCGGGCGTCGCGGAAGCAGGCGGCGGACGCGGTGTTGCACGCGATCACCAGCATCTTCGCGCCCTCGTCCACGAGCCGGTCGCAGATCTCCAGGGCGTGCTTGCGCGCCTGCGCGATCGGCAGCGGCCCATAGGGACCATGAGCCGTGTCGCCGATGTAGTGGATCGACTCGCCCGGCAGCTGGTCCATGATCGCGCGGGCGACGGTGAGGCCGCCGACGCCCGAGTCCATGATCCCGATCGTCACGCCGTGAATGTAGCCGGTGCGCTCGCGCGGCGGTTGTCGCGAGAAACACCCCACGCAGCCAGAACTCCGCCGATTGCGCCGAACAGGTGGCCTTCCCACGACACACCGGGCTGGCCGGGCAGCACGCCCCACAATGCGGCGCCGTACAGCATGAACACGCCGACGGCGATCACCAGTTGCAGCCACGAACGCGCGAAGATCCCGCGCACCAGCAGGAACGCGAGGAAGCCGAACACCAGCCCGGACGCGCCGATGTGGCTGCCGGGGCTGCCGAACACCCACACGCCCAGCGCGGACGACAACCAGATGACGGCGGTGACCTGGAAGAACTGCTTGAGACCACCCGAGTTCGCGAGGAACCCCAGCAGCAGCAACGGAACCGCGTTGCCGGTGAGGTGGCTCCAGTCGCCGTGGATCAACGGCATCCACAGCAGGTTGTCCCACTCGCCGAAGTCACGCGGCAGCACGCCGTCGTCCTCCAGCGAGCCGCCGGTCGCCACGTCGAAGGCCTCGACGGCGTAGAGGAAGCCGACGAACCCCGCCACGACGAGCAGCGACAGCACTGGATGCGGCGGTATTACCCGTTTCGCGAGCGCGGTGCGGTCCACTTGTCCAGAGTACGTGGGAACTAAGGTGGTTGGGTGTCGATCGAAGTAGCGGTACGCGCGTCCGCCCAGCTGGGCGAGGGCCCGACGTGGGACCACAGCAGCTCCACGTTGCTGTGGGTGGACATCCTCGCCTCCGAGGTGCACCGGTACGCACCCGCGCGGGACGACGACGCGGTGCTCGTGGTGCCCCAGCACGTGGGCGCCGCCAAGCCCCGCGCGCAGGGTGGCCTCGTCTGCAACCTGCGCGACGGCATCGCGCTGATCGACCGCGACGGCGCCAAGAGCTGGCTCGTCTACTGGGCCCGTGACGGTGTGCGCGGCAACGACGCGGGCATCGACCCGTCGGGCCGCCTGTGGGCCGGCACGATGCGCTACGACCAGGCCGCCGACGAGGGCTGGCTCGCCAGGATCACCGGCGACGGCTCCGCGAAGGTCATGGTGGACAAGGTGAACACGAGCAACGGCGTCGGCTGGAGCCCGGACGGCAGGCTCATGTACTTCGTCGACACGCCGACCCGCCGCATCGACGTCCTCGACTTCGACAACGCCACCGGCACTGTCTCGAACCGCCGCCCGTTCACCCACGTCGGCAACACCGAAGGCTGGCCGGACGGGCTGACCGTGGACGCCGACGGGTGCGTGTGGGTCGCGCTGTGGGGCGGCCACGCCGTGCGCCGCTACACGCCGGCCGGTGAGCTCGACCGCGAGATCGGGGTGCCGGTCGACAACCCGACCGCGTGCTGCTTCGGCGGACCGGACTTCACCGACCTCTACGTCACCTCGGCCCGCGTCGGGCTGTCCGATGAGGCGCTGGCGGACCGGCAGCTCAACGGTTCCGTGCTCGTGCTGCCCGGAGCCGGCCAGGGCGTGCCGAGCGTCGCGTTCAACGGCTGACGCAGCTGCCCGGAGCGGCCTTCGCAGGCTGACGCAGGGGTCCCCCCGAGCTGGGAACCCCTGCGTCACAACCTACTCGGCACCACCGACAAGATCGTCGGGCTAAGCCCAGAGGTGGCCGTCGAGCTTGGCGGCCGCCTCGTCCAGGGTTCCGGCGTAGGCGCCGGTCGACAGGTACTTCCACCCCGCGTCCGCGACCACGAACACGATGTCCGCGGACTTCCCCGCGACCTCGGCCTTCTGCGCCACGGCCAGCGCGGCGTGCAGGATCGCCCCCGTCGAGATGCCGGCGAAGATGCCCTCGGTCTCCAGCAGCTGCCGGGTGCGGCGCAACGCGTCATAGGAACCGACCGAGTACCGCCCGGTCAGCACCGACGCGTCGTAGAGCTCCGGGACGAAGCCCTCGTCGAGGTTGCGCAGGCCGTAGACCAGCTCGCCGTACCGGGGTTCGGCGGCGATGATCTGCACGTCCGGCTTGGCCTCGCGCAGGTACCGCCCGACACCGACGAGCGTGCCCGTCGTGCCCAGACCCGCGACGAAGTGCGTGATCTCCGGCAGGTCCTTCAGGATCTCCGGACCCGTGCCGCGGAAGTGCGCCTCCGCGTTCGCCGGGTTCCCGTACTGGTAGAGCATGACCCAGTCCGGGTTCTGCTTGGCGATCTCCTTCGCCGTGGCGACGGCCTGGTTCGACCCGCCGGCGGCAGGCGAGAACACGATGCGCGCGCCGTACGCCTGCAGCAGCTGCTTGCGCTCGGTCGAGGTGTTCTCGGGCATCACGCACACCAGGCCGTAGCCCTTGAGCTTCGCGGCCATCGCCAGGGAGATACCGGTGTTGCCGGACGTCGGCTCCAGGATCGTCGCGCCGGGACGCAGCACGCCGTCCCGCTCCGCCGCCTCGATCATGGCCAGCGCGGGCCGGTCCTTGATCGAGCCGGTCGGGTTGCGGTCCTCGAGCTTCGCCCAGAGGCGCACGTCCGCGGACGGCGACAGGCGCGGCAGGCCCACCAGCGGCGTCCCGCCGAGCGCGTCCAGGAGCGAGTCGTAACGGGCCATCGGAAAGATCAGCCGCCCGCGACGGCCGGGAGGATGGTGACGTTGTCGCCGTCCTTCACCTCGGCCGCGAGGCCACCGGAGAAGCGCACGTCCTCGTCGTTGACGTAGACGTTGACGAACCGGTGCAGCGTCCCTTCCTTGACCAGGCGGGCCTTGAGGCCGCCGTGGTTGTTCTCCAGGTCGTCGATGACCTCGGCGAGCGTCGTACCGGCAGCGGACACCGACTTCTCGCCCTTGGTGTGGGTGCGCAGGATCGTCGGGATCGACACGGTGACTGCCATGGTGGTTCTACCTCCGGGAAACGGGTGCAACTCAGGATTCGACGATCTTGACCGGTTCCTCGGTCACAACGCCGTCGACGATGCGGTACGACCGCAGCTCGTGCTCGATCGGGTCACGCGTGGAGACCAGTACGTAGTGCGCCTGGGGCTCATTCGCGAACGTGATGTCGGTGCGGGACGGATAGGCCTCGGTCGCGGTGTGCGAGTGGTAGATGACCACCGCTTCCTCGTCGTTGGCCTGCATCTCGCGATACACCTTGAGCTGCTCAGCAGCGTCGAAACGGTAGAACGTCGGCGACCGCTCCGCGTTCTCCATCTCGATGATGCGCTCAGGCCGATCGGAGCCCTCCGGCCCTGCGATCTGCCCGCACGCCTCGTCGGGATGGTCACGGCGCGCGTGGGCCACCATCGCGTCCACCAGGTCACGGCGAATCACCAGCACGCGCTCAATCCTACGGGCTGGCGAGAGTTGTCTCGGTATGCGAGATACCCGCTGGGAACCGCACTTCAGGGCGTCATCGGCGCCTGCTGAGCACCACCACGAGGTAGAGGGCCAGCAACGCCACCCCGCGCCGCCGCTGACCCTGGTCGAGCCCGCGCCACGCGGCCAGTTCCGCCCACGCGGCGAACGGGGTGGCCGCGACACCCAGCTTCATCAGCACCTTTCCCAGCCCCGGTGGCACCAGGAACGCCGCGGCGAACAGCCCGGCGGGCGCGACGACCGCGAGTTCCCTGCCGGGGATCTCCCGCGCCGCACCGGGCGGCGCCAGCTCGGACACGACACCTGCTGCCTGGTCGATGACATCGGTCATGCCCGGTGGTTACCCGCTCAGAGGTCGCGGAAAGCCGTCACACCGTTCAAAGACGTCGCCTCGCGCGTGCCGGACACCACGGCCTCAGCGAACATCTCGGCCGCCGCCGTGCACAACGCGTCCAGCGCGAACGCGCGCGGCTCCGCCAGCGGCACGGCACCCGTGGCCAGCGCGAACACCGTGTCACCGTCGAACATCGAGTGCGCGGGCCGCACGGCGCGGGCCAGGCCGTCCTGCGCGGCCATCGCGAGCCGCTGACACTCCGCTTTGGACAGGTCCGCGTCCACCGCGACCACGCCGATCGTGGTGTTGAGGCCTTCGGGCTTGGCTTCGGGCAACGCCACCGCCGACGTGCCGAGCGAGGGCAGCCACGGCAGGCCGGACGCGCGGTCGACGACCTCACCGGACGCGTTCACCACGGCGAGCGCGCCGATCCGGTGCGCGCCGACCGTGGCCGAGGCGACGCCGACACCGCCCTTGAGCGAACCGACCCGCGCACCGGCGCCCGCGCCGACGCAGCCCAGTGCAAAGGACTCCGCGGCGGCCTCGCAGGCCGCGTAACCGAACGAGGCGTCCGGCCGGTTGCCCCACTCCGACATCGGCAGGTCGAAGATCACCGCACCCGGCACGATCGGCACGACGTGGTGCGGCCGCGCGCCGACCCGGAAGCCGATCGACCGTTCCGAGAGCCAGCGCATGACGCCGTCCGCGGCCGCGAGCCCGTAGGCCGAGCCACCTGACAGGCAGATCGCGTGCACCTGCTGGACCAGGTTCGCCGGGGCCAGGAGATCAGTCTCACGGGTTCCTGGAGCGCCACCTCGGCTGTCGACGGCACCGACGGCTCCGGCCGGCACCAGCACGACCGTCGTCCCCGTCGCCCAGCCCGGTTCGAGCCGGTGGTGGTGGCCGACGAGAACGCCGGGGATCACGGCATCATCGCTTCGACGAGCGTGTCCTGCACCCAGGTCAGCCAGTGGTAGACGCCGAGGTGCGGCGATCTCGGGTCCTCCGGCGGCAGTTCCTCCGGCATGTCCTCGGTGACGTCCAGCGCTGTCCCCAGGGCCAGACGCACGTCGTTGAGCGACGACATCCAGGACTCGGCTTCCGCGATGGTCAGCCGGATCTCACCGCCGTCGGGCGAGCAGGTCCGCAGCACGGTCTCGGCCGCACCTGTCTTGTGGTCCAGAAGCTCCGGCTCGTGCAACGAGCGCAGCGCCGAGGCCGAGTTGACCTCGTCCGGGTCCGGCGCGTCGTCGTCGAGGCGGTGGAAGTCCGGCAGCAGCCTGCCCAGGATCGGATCGTCGGGAGCCTCCGACGGGCCTGTCCTGATGCCCGTCAGCTCCGCGAGCTCGTCCTGGGGCGCCTCCTCGGCGCGGGCCAGCAGCATGTCCTGGATCTGGCTGACCAGACCGCGCACGACCGCGGCCTCCTGCCGATCCAGCCTGCCGACGACGATGTCGCCGTCGCGGATCCACCTCTTCACGAGGCCCGCTGCATGGTCGCCCAGAGCCCTGCCGCGTGGAGTTTCGCCACGTCGGCCTCCACCTTGTCCTTGGTCCCCGATGTCACGATCGCCTTGCCCTTGTGGTGCACGTCGAGCATCAGCTTGGTCGCATGGTCCCTGCTGAACCCGAACAGCTTCTGGAACACGTACGTCACGTAGGACATCAGGTTTACCGGGTCGTTCCAGACCACGGTCTGCCAGGGTCGGTCCTCGGCGGCGACTTCTTTGCCGACGGCCTCCGGCTGCGTCCGCTCCTGTTCGACGGGCGTGGTCATACCGCCAATGGTGTCATGTTCGCCGCAGTGACGGAGACCGCGTGCGGGTAAACCGGATGCGACCTTAGGGTTGGTGACCATGAACTCGACGGCGTTGCTCACCGACCACTACGAGCTCACGATGCTCGCGGCCGCACTGCGTGACGGCACTGGTGACCGTCCGTGCGTGTTCGAGCTGTTCGCGCGCAGGCTCCCGAACGAACGGCGCTACGGCGTGGTCGCCGGGACGAACAGGCTGCTCGACGCGATCGGCGACTTCCGCTTCGGCGAGGAGGAGATCGACCAGCTGCGCCGCAACGCCGTCGTCGACGATTCCACCTTGGAATGGCTCGCGAACTACCGGTTCACCGGCGACATCGACGGCTACCCCGAGGGCGAGCTGTACTTCCCCGGTTCGCCGGTGCTGACGGTGCGCGCGTCGTTCGCCGAGGGCGTCGTGCTGGAGACGCTCGCGCTCTCGATCCTCAACCACGACAGCGCCATCGCGTCCGCCGCCGCCCGCATGGTGACCGCCGCGAACGGCCGCCGAATGATCGAGATGGGCTCGCGCCGCACGCACGAGGAGGCCGCCGTGGCGTCCGCCCGTGCTTCGTACCTGGCGGGCTTCACCGCGACGTCCAACCTGGAAGCCGGACGCCGGCACGGCATCCCAACGGCCGGCACGTGCGCGCACGCGTTCACGTTGCTGCACGACTCCGAGGAGGAGGCGTTCCGCAGCCAGGTCAAGGCGCTGGGCGCCGGGACGACGCTGCTGGTCGACACCTACGACATCACCGAGGGCATCAAGACCGCGGTCGCGGTCGCCGGTCCCGATCTCGGCGCGATCCGGATCGACTCGGGCGACCTGGGTGTGCTGGCCCGCCAGGCCCGCGACCAGCTCGACGCGCTGGGCGCCCGCAACACCCGCATCGTCGTGTCCGGTGACCTGGACGAGTACTCGATCGCCGCCCTGCGCGCCGAGCCCGTGGACGCGTACGGCGTCGGCACCTCGGTCGTGGTCGGGTCCGGCGCGCCGACGGCGGGCATGGTCTACAAGCTGGTCGAGGTCGACGGCAGGCACGTCGAGAAGCGCAGCACGTCCAAGCAGTCCCGCGGCGGCTGGAAGAAGGCGTTGCGGCGGCACAAGGACACGGGCACGGCACTGGAAGAGGTCGTGTTCCAGGCGTCTACCGAGCCGGAGCTCGGCCCGTACGACCGGCTCGTGCAGATCCCGCTGGTGCGGGGCGGCAAGGTCACCGACGAGGTGCCCACACTGGAGCAGAACCGCGAACGCCTGCGCGCGGCTCTGGTGAGCGTGCCGTGGGAGGGCCTCAAGCTCTCGCGCGGCGAGCCCGCGATCCCGACGATCTATCTGGAGAACTGACATGACCAAGGCACTGATCGTCGTCGACGTGCAGAACGACTTCTGCGAAGGCGGTTCGCTGGCCGTCACGGGCGGTGCGGCCGTCGCCGCGGCCATCTCGCAGCACATCACCACCTCGTCGTACGACCACGTCGTGGCGACCCGCGACTACCACGTCGACCCCGGCGCGCACTTCTCGCTGACGCCGGACTTCATCGACTCGTGGCCGGTGCACTGCGTGGCGGGCTCGCCCGGAGCGTCGTTCCACCCGGAACTGGACGTGTCGGGGATCGAGCAGGTCTTCTCGAAGGGCCGTTTCGCCGCCGCCTACTCGGGTTTCGAGGCGGAGAACGACCTCGCGGGCTGGCTGACCGAGAGGGGCGTGACCGAGGTGGACGTCGTGGGCATCGCGACCGACCACTGCGTCCGCGCCACCGCCCTCGACGCCCACCGGAACGGCTTCCGCACGAGGGTGCTCGTCGACCTGACGGCGGCGGTCGCCGCGACGACCCGCGACGCCGCCGTTGAGGAGCTGCTCGCCGCGGGTGTCGCTGTCTCCTAAGGCGTCGGCGAGCAGGCCACCGAACCGACGGTGATGCTTCCCGTGTAGCCGGACGACGGTTCGAAGGTGATCTTCAGCAGGGTCATGCTGAGACTGCCGTCGTTCGGCACCGGGAACACCGTGTCGGTGAACTTGGCCTTGGCGAGCACGGTTCCGTTGTTCGCCTTGACGTCGTGCACGTAGCCGGACGGGAGCTGCTGCGGCAGCCCGGTCCAGCCGGACATGCCCTTGAGCTGCCAGCCGGCCTGCGTGCCCTTCTCGTCGGCGTCGCAGTTGACCGTCCACTCGGCGATCTTGAGCCGCGGTCCTCTGTTCCCACCGGACAGCCCGGCGAGGGCGGACAGGTCGAAACCCGCGCCCTTCGCCACGGACTTCGTCCTGGTGAGGAACTCGTCCGGGTTCACCACCTCGGTCGTGCAGGTGGAACTGGTCTCGCCGATCTTGAGCCCGGTCCGGCTCACCGCCGGGCTGGAGCCGGTGACGGTGCCCGCCACGTCCGGGTTCACGTCGCACACCGCGAGCGGCGCCACCTTGAACGTCTGACCCGCCTTCGCGAAGTCCGCGGATCCCGACGACGCGGTACCGGGCGGGTTGGCCGCGAGCCCGGTGCCCGCGGTCACGAACGTCAACGCGACCACAGCTCCGGCGATCGAAGTCTTGCGCATTTTTCGCATTGCCTTTGTTCCCACGGCCCGATAATGGTTGTGCTGGGTGGCGCTGATAACCGCCCAGCCCTTCATGTCACCCGAACGTGTCGCCAATTACCCGGTTGAGTGACAGGCGTCTTCGTCAGCGAACGCCCACGAGCGTGGCGAACGGCTCGCGGCGCGGCAGGGCCGTCGGCAGGCCCGCCAGCCTCTCCAGCGCGGTGCACACCCGCACGGCGGCACGCCCGTCACCGAACGGGTTGCGCCCCAGGGGAAGCCGCAGCCGGGAGCCGAGCACCCAGCCCGCCTCGGCGAGGATGCGGGTGGTGTCGGTGCCGACGAGCCAGGCGCACCCGGCGTCGACGGCGAGCATGCGTTCGGTGGTCTCGCGCAGCACCAGGACGGGCACGCCGAACGTCGGCGCCTCCTCCTGGATGCCACCGGAGTCGGTCAGCACGAGGGCCGCCCGCTTCAGCACGCGTACCAGGTCCGGGTAGTCCAGCGGGTCGGTGATGACGATGCGCTCGTGGCCGCCCAGCAGTGACACGACCTGTTCGCGCACACCGGGGTTCGGGTGCGCGGGGATCACCACGTGCAGGTCGGGGTGGCGGTCGGCGATGGAGCGCACGGCGTTGAGCACGCGCATGAGCGGGCGGCCCCACGACTCACGGCGGTGCACGGTGACGAGCATGAGCCGGCCACCGGTGGCGTCCAGGGTGCGTTCCAGAGCGATGAGATCCGGGCTGGACGCTGGCAGGTTCGCGGCCGCGACACGCTGCACGGCGTCCACGACGGTGTTGCCGGTGACGACGATGTGGCTGTCCGGCAGCGACTCTGAGTTCAGCGCGTTCGCGGCGTCGTCGGTCGGCGCGAGGTGCAGCGAGGTGATGCGGGAGATCATCTGCCGGTTCCCCTCCTCGGGGAACGGGCCGTACAGGTCACCGGTCCGCAGACCGGCTTCCAGGTGCGCCACGGGGATGCCGCGCCAGAACGAGGCCAACGCGGCGGCCAGGGTCGTGGTGGTGTCGCCCTGCACGAGGGTGACCGCGGGGTCGCGCTCCTGCAGCAGGGCGTCGAACTCGGGCAACAACCGGGAGACCAGCTCGGCCTGCGTCCCGGAGTGGCGGGGGACGTCCAGCCGCACGTCCGGCACCAGGTCGAACGCGCCGAGCGCCTGCTCGACCATGCCGGAGTGCTGTCCGCTGTGGACGATCGTGGGACGCAGGCCGGGGTGCCCCTTCAGGGCGATGGCGACCGGGGCGATCTTCAGTGCTTCTGGCCGGGTGCCGGCCACCAGCAGAACCTCTTTGCTCACCGTTGTCCTCTTCTCGGGGAAAGAGCGGGAGGTCCGTCTGGGGCCGGGGGCAACCCCAGACGGACCAATTCAGCCGGCTCGATTCGGTCTGGTCTGGACGGGGACCGCGCGACGCCTCTTCCGCGCCGAGTGCACTAGGAACGCACCCGCGACGAGGAGGACGATTCCCGCGGCGATCCACCAGGTCACGTCCGCGCCGGTGACCGCGAGGGCACCCACGCCCGTGCCGACACCGATGCCGGTACCGGGGACCTTGTACATCTGCGCTCCTCGATCAGGCCGCGTTGAGTGACGCGCGACGGCGCAGCGCCAGGAAGGCGACCGGAGCGGAGACGACACCGAGCAGGCCGAGGCCGATCCACAGGCCTGCCCCCGACGCCATCGGGATGGGCAGGCCGGCGGGGCCGCACGTGGCGGACGAGATGATCACGTCGCCGGTGCCGATGCCGCCGAGCGCGCCCTGCAGCAGCTTGATGTGGATCGCGTTCACGGTGAGGCTGCCGTCGTTGTTCCTGATCTGCTCGTTGAAGATCACCTCGGCGATCTTGATGCCCGCGAGCTGCACGTCGAGCCTGGTGTTCGCCGCGGGGTCGGCGTTGACCTGGCCGAGCCTGCCGAGGTTCACGCCCGCCAGCTTGGCCTTGCCGGCGAGGCCCTTCTGGGTCGCCGTGCACTCCGCCTCCACCAGTTCGGCGGAGATCCTGCCGGTGACCTTGGAGAGCAGGTCGACCCGGACGTCCGCGGTGCTCGCCCGCGAGTACACGCCGCCGGACTTCTCGTCCCGCGACGCGGAAGCGTTGATGACACCGGTCTTCAGGATCCCGGTGAGGTCGACGCCTGCGAACGTGTTCTGGGTAGGACCGTTCGCATTGGCTGCGGCGAACGGCTCCGCGTTGACCGCGGGGTTGCCGAGCAGCGTCACGTCGAGCTTCGCACCGTAGGCCGAGGCGTCCCCCGGAGCGGCGGAAGCTGGTGCGGCACCGACCAGGAGTGCGGCAATCGCGATGACTCCAGCCAGTCCCGTCATTCGGACACGCATGAAACTCCTTCCCTTGGTTCGTCTGGCCCCAGGGCGCGTTGATACCGATGTGGTTTCACGCTTTCCGGGGGCAATTACCGGCATCGGCTTTCTTTCGAGGGAACTGAGGGTTACTCCCCGTATCGGGCGACACGACCACCCGACTCGCCCAACCGGCGCCACTCATGGTGGGACTTTTGATCAATTTCTGATTACGGCGTCACCCGATCCGGGGGTGAGGGATGACGTTGCGTCTACCGATGGAAGGTCAAGTAGCCCGTCTGGGCGCTCCCTCATCGGTTGAAAGGATCTTCGGGTGACGCTTGCCGTGCGCCGCACCGCATTCCCGAGCCGGGTGACGGTGGTCGCCCTGCTCGCACTAGCGGCGGGACTCGTGTTCGCACATCGCCTGTACCGCACGGCGGAGATCTCGCTGTCCGGCGCGGTCCTGAGCGTCATCAGCTCCTATGGCGTGGAAGTGGTCCCGGAACGCCAGACCGTCTACTTCGGGCTGGGCTCGGACACCCCGCTGGGCCTGCGGATGACGCCGGAGTGCACGTCCGCGTTCCTGGTGCTGCCGCTGATCGTCGTCGGCGCGGTCATGATCGCGTTGCGCCCGCGCATCCAGAGCCGCGTGCTGTTCGCACTGGGGGTCGCGGCGTTCGCGGTCGTCGTCGTGAACCAGTTCCGCGTGCTGACGCTGGTGGGCCTGGTCGACTGGCTGGGCGTCGACACCGGGTACTACTGGGGTCACACCCTGCTCGGGTCGATGGTGAGCGTGTTCGGTGGCGCGGCCGCGTTGGTCGCGTTCGTCTGGCTGGCCACGCGGAGGTGAGCCTCGACCTCGTTCTCGGGTTCACGCAGGCGCTCGCCCTGACGATGAGCGTCGCCTTCGTGACGTACGTGTTCGTGATCGTCATCCCGTACCTGCGGCGCAAACCCGCGCCCGTCGGCGAGCCTGCCTCGTTGGAGTGGCACTTCTTCGTGCCGTGCCGCGACGAGGAGGCCGTCATCGGCGACACGATCCGGTACCTGCGCGGGACTTTCCCCATCGCGCACGTGTGGGTCATCGACGACGACTCGGACGACCGCACCGCCGGAGTCGTGCGGACGTTGAAGCGCAACGGTGGTGTGCGGGACCCGCAGATCCACCTCGTGCAACGCCAACGCCCGTACGCCCGCACCGGCAAGGGCAACGCGCTGAACGACGCCTATCGCACGTTGAAGATGTGGATGGGACGCCGCGCGGACACCGACCGCGCGATCGTCGTGGTGGTCGACGCGGACGGGCGACCGGCCCCGAACTGCCTCGAAGTCTGTGCGGCGCAACACCTCTTCGGCAATCCGCGGATCGGCGCCGTGCAGGTGGACGTGCGGATGATCAACGCGGGCCGGCGGCAGCCGGGGGTGTCGCGGTGGCGCCGCGCGTTCGGTGCCGGGCTCGTGCGGATGCAGGACCTGGAGTTCCGCACGGCCATCGCGGCGATCCAGATGTCCCGCGGTGCCACCGGCACGATCTCCATGGGCGGCAACGGCCAGTTCACGCGGCTGTCCGCGTTGGACTCGATCGCCGGGCCGGCCGGAAGCCCGTGGCGCGGGTCGTTGCTGGAGGACTTCGAGCTCGGCGTGCACCTGCTGACGGCGGGCTGGCACACGGGTTTCTCGTTGGACACGCACGTGAACCAGGAGGCGCTGTACTCGTTGCGACGGTTCCTGGCGCAACGCACGCGGTGGGGCCAGGGCACCATGCAGTGCATGCGTTATCTGCGGCGCATCTGGGACTCCGACCACCTGACCACGCTGGGCGCGGCGGAGATGATGTACTACCTCGCGCAACCGTGGATGCAGTTGCTGGGCACGCTCATCTACCCGATTCCGATGGCGATGATGGCGTACCGGTTCGCGGTGTCGCCTTCCGAAGTCGTGTCGTGGTTCTTCGACGGCGCGTGGATCCTCTTCACCGTCTACGGCGCGTTCGGACTGATGCCGTTCGTCCTGTGGGGACCGGTGTATCGCGCACGCTGTGAACCCGTGGGGTTCTGGAAGTCCATTGCGTACGGGTTCGGTTACGCGCTGTACATCTACACCTTCTACATCACGTCGTGGCGCGCGCTGATCCGTTTGGTGCGCGGCAACAACGGTTGGACCAAAACGCGTCGCAACGAGGAGCGGGTGGCGGGCAAGGTCGCCCTCGACGCCTGATCCGCATGTGTGACCGGTCACTTTGTGGAGATCGAACAAAGACGTTCTCGAGCCTGCGTGGTTAACCTCGGTTCACTCGACTCCGCCTGGGAGGGAACCGTGACTCTCGCACTCGCGCCTCGTCGCACCGTGCTCGCCGACTTCGTGCCGGGCGCCCTGGCCCGCGACCTCGCTCTCGTCGTAGCCGGTGCCGCGTTGACCGGTCTCGCCGCTCAGGTGGCGCTGCCGATCCCCGGCAGCCCGGTTCCGCTGACGGGCCAGACGTTCGCGGCCCTGCTCGTCGGCGCCTCGCTCGGCTGGCAGCGCGGAGCGACCTCGATGCTGCTGTACCTGATCGCGGGCGTCGCTGGCGTGCCGTGGTTCCAGGGCGGCTCGTCCGGTGTGCCGGTCTCCCTCGGCTACGTCGTCGGCTTCGTGTTCGCCGGTGCTCTCGTGGGCTACCTGGCCGGCCAAGGTGGCGACCGCACGCCGTTGCGCACCCTGGGCACGATGGCGCTGGGCAACCTCGCGATCTACTCCGTCGGCGTGCCGTGGCTGATGGCGATGACCGGGATGTCACTCGGCAAGGCCCTGGCCGTGGGCGTGCTGCCGTTCCTGATCGGTGACGCCCTGAAGATCGCCCTCGCCGCCGGCCTCCTGCCGGGAGCCTGGGCCCTCGTCCGCCGCCGGTAGCTTGGACCGGGTGGTGACACCTGGGGAGTACCTCTCGTTCTTGGATGCGCGCCTGCCCGGTCTCGTGGCAGGCGCGCATGTTTATGGGTCCCGCGTGCTCGGCGACGTCGTGCACGACTCCGACCTGGACATCGTGATCGAGCTTTCCGCCGCCGCCGAACTACCGTCGATGGACGGCGCCGACGTCGCGGTCGTGCTCGCCGGTTCGCTGGAGAAGCCGGTGTTCGACGTGACGCCGTTGGCCGGCGAGATCACTCCCGTGCTGTGGCAACAGCTGCGGACCGTCGGTCAGACCGTGCGCGGCACACGACCCACCTGTCCGGGCACTGCCGCTGACGTCGAGGCCTACTGCCGCGACAACCTCGTCAGCTACTGGAAACGCCTGTTCGACCGGGTCCGGGTCATGCCGGACCTGCCGGGTCACGACATCCTCTGGGTGGGCCTGGGACCCGCGCGGCTGTGGCACACGATCCGGACCGGCGAGATCGTCAGCAAGTCGCGCGCCGGTGAGCTGGCGGCGGCCCGCTGGCCCGATCTGCCGATCCTGGACCTGGTGGCCGCACGCCGGGACCCGTCGGTGCCGCTGACCTCTTCGCACCTGCGCGCGTCCGTCGAGCTGTTCGACCGGATCTGCGGCGAGGTCTGACGGGACTGTCGGACCCTCCGGGTACGGTCTGTCCCGTGCCTGAAGTTCCCCCCACCCTGAGCCTGCTCGAAACCGCCGTCCACGCCGTGGGCGGCGCGGAGCGTCCTGGTCAGGTGGAGATGGCCGAGGCCGTCGACCACTCGATCCGCACGGGCGAGCACCTCGCGGTGCAGGCGGGCACGGGTACCGGCAAGTCGCTGGCGTACCTGGTGCCGTCGATCCGGCACGCGGTGGCCGAGGACGAGACGGTGGTGGTCTCGACGGCCACGATCGCGTTGCAGCGGCAGCTGGTGGACCGGGATCTGCCGCGGCTCTCCAAGGCGCTCAAGAAGGACCTGGGGCGCGAGCCCACGTTCGCGATCCTCAAGGGCCGCAGGAACTACCTGTGCATGCACCGCGTGCACAACGGCGCGCCGGACGAGCCGGAGGAGGACGCGCTGTTCGACCCGTTCGCGGTGTCGAAGCTCGGGCGCGAGGTGAAGCGGCTGCACGAGTGGTCGTCGGACACCGAGACCGGTGACCGCGACGAGCTGGTGCCCGGTGTCAGCGAGCAGGCGTGGCGGCAGGTCAGCGTCACGGCCCGCGAGTGCCTCGGGGTGTCGAAGTGCCCGATCGGGTCCGACTGCTTCGCGGAACGAGCGCGGGCCGAGGCGGGCAAGGCTGACGTGGTGGTGACGAACCACGCGATGCTCGCCATCGACGCGTTGGAGGGTTACCAAGTACTGCCCGACCACGACGTGGTGGTGATCGACGAGGCGCACGACCTGGTCGACCGCATCACGTCGGTGGCCACGGAGGAGCTGACCGGAGCGTCGGTGGGCATGGCCGCGCGGCGGTGCGGGCGGCTCATCGACCAGGACATCGCGGATCGGCTGGCCGAGGCGGGCGACGGGCTGGCGATGATCCTCGAGGACATGCCGTCCGGCCGGTTGGACGCGCTGCCCCGGGCGCTCGCGGGTGCGCTGGCGGCCACGCGCGACGCGGCGCACAACTGCATGTCGGCCATGGGTTCGGAGCGCAAGGAAGACCCGGACGCGGCGACGGCGCGCAAGCTCGCGCTGGCGTTGCTGGAAGAGGTCCACGACTGCGCGGTGCGGGTGCTGGAGGCGTTCGACGAGGAACGTGACGTCGTCTGGGTCTCGGGCGACTTCAACCAGAAGGCGCCCTCGCTGCGGGTGGCGCCGCTCGGTGTCGGCGGGCTGCTGCGGGAGCGGCTGTTCGCCAAGCGCACCACCGTTCTGACGTCCGCGACGCTGACCCTGGGCGGCGCCTTCGACACGATGGCGCGCCAGTGGGGCCTGCCGCCGTCGGAGAAGGTCCGCAAGATCGAGGGCGCGGCGACCGAGAAGGACATCGACGGTCCCAAGTGGAGCGGCCTCGACGTGGGGTCGCCGTTCCAGCACGGCACGAGCGGAATCCTCTACGTGGCAAGGCATCTGCCACAGCCGGGCCGCGACGGCCTGCCGCCGGAGTACCTCGACGAGATCGAGGGCCTGGTGAACGCGGCGGGCGGTCGCGCGCTCGGCCTGTTCTCCTCGACGCGGGCGGCCAAGGCCGCGACCGAGGCACTGCGGGACAAGATCGAGTACCCGATCCTGTGTCAGGGCGACGACGCGACGGGCCTGCTGGTCAAGAAGTTCTCCGAGGACGAGCGCACGTGCCTGTTCGGCACCCTGTCGCTGTGGCAGGGCGTCGACGTGCCGGGGCCCAGCCTCCAGCTCGTGATCATGGACCGCATCCCGTTCCCGCGCCCGGACGACCCGCTGGCCTCCGCCCGCCAGAAGGCGGTGAGCTCACGTGGCGGCAACGGCTTCCTGACCGTCGCCGCCACGCACGCCGCCCTGCTGATGGCCCAGGGCGCCGGCAGGTTGCTGCGCTCGATGTCGGACAAGGGCGTGGTGGCCGTCCTCGATCCGCGCATCGCCACCGCTCGCTACGGCGGCTTCATCAGGGCCTCACTCCCCCCGTTCTGGACGACCTACGACCCGGAGGTGGTCCGCGGCGCCCTCAAGCGCCTGGACGAGGCTCAGACCCCTTGATCCGCTCGACGAGCTCGTCGCGGTAGGCCTGGGCCTCCGCCAGTTCCGGTTCGGAACCATCGGTCTTCGTCAGCGCGCCTTCGAGGATCTTCAACCCCTGCCGCTCGTCCCCCTTCGCGTCCGCCAGCCGTGCCGCGTTCTCCATGGCTTTCGCGAGCTTGGTGCGCGCCTCGGGTTCCTGGGTGGCCTTGTTGATCCGGATCCAGTTGCCGCCCGGATCGACGACGGTGAACCCGGTGTACCGGTCGTTGCGCAGCCGAGGCCGGGTCATCCGCGGGATGCCGGAGATGAGCAGCTTCCCGTGCACAGCGCGCATTCGCGCCGCGAAATCCTCGAACAACGGCCCGGTGTCCTCGACGATGATCACGCACGTGCTGTGCGACTGCTCCGGAACGTGCCCGTCCATCCCGTAGAAGTGCAGGTTGATGTCTTCACGCCGCACGCAGACGTACGGGTTCGGGCGCGTCTGCCGATAGGTGATGGAGAAGCCGAGCATCTCGTAGAAGGCCGACATCTCGTCGATGTCGACGCAGGGCAGGAGCGGAATAGTCAGTTCGTTCGCCACCGCCCGAAGCTAAGCCCGGTCCCGCCGAAACGACACCGAGCTATTTGCTCAAGCGAACAGCAGCGCGAGCCCGCCCAGCACCATCAACGCGGAAACCACGGCGATGGCGAGCACCCGCCCACGCGAAGTCCCCGCGTGCTTCAAGGCAATGCCCAACGGTCCGATTCCAGCCACAGCAGCCCCTTTCGAAGGCATGACAACAGCAGCACGCACAGCCCCGACCGCCACCCCGAACGGCGACATGCCGAGTTCGCGTGCCCCAACGACATCCGCTTCCCACTGCTCGCGACAGCGCTCGTCACCCACCACCGCCGCCGCGAACCGCACCAGCAGCAACGCGATTCTCATTGCGCCGCCCGAGGCACGAACCTCGGTGCCGGAGCAGCCCGCGCGACGACCCTGCGGGCCTCCGCGGCCCCGTCAGCGGTCAGCCGGTACATCCGCCGGCGCGGCCCACGCCGTTCCGCGTCGTCGTCCCAGGTCGAGGTGACCCACCCAGCCCGTTCCAGCTTGTCCAGCAACGGGTAAACGCTGCCCGACGGCCTGCCGGTGAGCTTGATGATCTCCAGACCCCAGCGCGGCTCGTCGGTGGCGAGCAGCACTTCGAGAACGTCGACGGTGGCCTTGCCGATGCGTTGCAGTGGCTCCACACCACTAAGACTACCTATGTAGATTAAGCCGGTCAAGCAGCTCTTCGCGGAACTCCAGTGCCGAGGCCCGCTCCTCCTCCGAGGCGTGCACCTCCCGCGCCAGCGCCCCTTCGAGGATCTTCAACGCCTGCCGCTCGGCCGCGTGCGACCCGGCCAGCGTCACCGCGGTGTCCAACGCCCGCGACAGCCCGTTCCGCCCGTTCTCCCGTTCACGCACCGAGGGGACCACCCGGATCCAGTTGCCGCCGGGATCGACGAACAGGAACCCATCGCGCCGGGGCCGCGTCATCCGCGGGATGCCCGTGACCAGCACCTGCCCGTACACGGCGCGCATCCCGGCCGCGAACACGCCGTACACCTCGCGCGGGTCCTCGACCTGGATCAGGCACGAGCTGTACGACTGCGCGGCCTGGTAGCCGGGGATGCCGAAGAAGTGGAGGTTGATCTCCTCCCGCCGCACCGACAGGTACGCGTTCGGCCGGTACTGCCGGTACGTGACCGTGAACCCGAGCATCACGTAGAACTCGGCCACCTCGTCGATGGAGGCGCACGGCAGCAGCGGGATCGTCACCTCGTTGGCCACGTCGCCAAACTAGACCCGGAGATCAGCCGTCGACCAGCAATCCACGTAACGGTCCTTGCAGTCTTCCGGCCCGGCGGGACACACCGGGCAGCGACGTGACCCGCCCGGAACCCTTCAGCTCCGACCGCCACACGCGGTCGACGATCTCGTGCGCGGGCCCGGAGACGTCCGTCCCCAGATGTTCCGCCCACAGCCGCAACCGCGTCGCGCGCACCACCTCGGCGTCGTCGGTCACGACGTTGACCTCGGTGTCGTTGAACAGCGAGTGCTCGTTCAGGTTCGCCGACCCGATCGACATCCACCTGTCGTCCACAATGGACAGCTTGGCGTGCACGTAGACCGGCGCGTCGCCATGGGAGACGAGCGTTGCCGCGACGAGCCGCCCGCCTTCGTCGACGTCGAGCAGACGGCCGAGCTGCCCGCGGGTGGTGTCGGCGCCGTTGCTCGGTTTCTGCGGCAGCAGCAACACCATCCGAAACTCGGGCGACGGCGGCCGTCTCAGCTTCTCCAGCAGCACCTCGGTGATCTCCGGGGACCACAGGAACTGGTTCTCCACGTAGATCAGCGACTCGGCCGCCCGCAGCGCCCGCAGGTACGAGTCGAGCAGGCTGAAGTCACCGTGCGGGGCGAACGAGTAGGTCTTCTCCGGGATCGTCCGCACCAGCTGCACCGACGACGACCCGGCCTCGGGCGGCACCTCGGGCGCGGGCAGCGTCTCCCCCGCGATCTCCAGCCACCGCGCGGCGAAGTGCGCGGCCACCTCGGCGACGACCGGGCCCTCCAGCCGTGCGACGTGGTCGTGCCAGCCGAGATCACGCGGCGGATGCTCGGGCGAGTCGTGGCGGTCGCCCTCCACGGCCGTCATGTCGAGGCCGCCGACGAACGCCACGTCGTCGACGATCACGATCTTCTCGTGGTGGCAGTGCAACGTGCGCTCGCGCGCGTCCAGCTCGCACCGGACGGCGCCGCACTCCCAGAAAGCCTTCTGCGCGGCCAAAGCACGCTTGCGCGTCGGCTCGAACATCGGGAACGGCGGACCGGCCCAGAGCAGCACGCGCACCGGGATCCGTTCCGCCGCAGCCGAAAGCAGCTCACGCAACTGCGGCGCGCCCGGTTCGCGGGTCAGCCGGAAGTCCGGCGACGCGTGCCAGTTCGCGATGTGCACGTACTTCCGCGCGTTCTCGATCGCCTTCGCCACGACCGGGAACGCGTTGGCGCCGTCGACCAGCACCTCGATCTTGTTGCCGCGCTGCACGGGACGGCGCGGGGTGAACCACCCCGCGCCCTCGTCCGTGAGCACGTCGCCCCACCCCAGCCGCGTCAGCCGGCGGGTGTGGTGCGAGCACAGCATGTTCTCCAGCCCGTCGCCGAGCCGGGCGTCAAGAACGTCGAGTAAGCCCACGAGAGGCGGATTTACCCGATTCGCACGCTTCTAAACGGCGAGCACCGTCGTCGTGCCCGGCTCGACCTCCGTGAAACCCGCGTCCCGCACCGCCACGACGTCGCCGCGGTGGATCAACGAGTCCCACTCCGCGACGGACGGCGTCCGCACGGCACACCGGTAGTCCAGGTCCGCCCACGCCTTCAGCTCGACCGCGGAGAGGTGCGGCGCCAGCAGCATCGACGCGTGGCCGACCTGAGCCGCGAGCTTGCCGGCGGACATCTCGACGCGCGGGTTCACGTACAGCAGCCGCGCGCCCTCCGGCACGGGTCCCGGCTCGTCGGCAGGCAGGTCGGAGCCGGAGATCTGCAGCTTGGCGACCTCCCGCGGCGTCTCGGACACCAGCACGGGCAGCAGCGAACGGACCGACGCGCCGCCGACCGTCACGGTCACCCCCGGCAGCTCCTGCACGGCGTCCCACTGCACGCCGCGGGCCCGCCGCGACACCTTGCGGATCCGCCCGGCCACCCACGCCCGCACGGCCTCGTGCCACTCGCCGCCGACGTCGGCGCGCGGGTCGAGGCACACCGCGACCGCCGAAGCGGCCGCGGCCTCCAGCAGCGCCGTCCGGGACGGCGGGTCGACCCGTTCGATGCGCAACACCATCGGCATCGCGCGGACTTCGGACTCCTCCGCGTAGTTCCGGGAAGCGATCAGGTCAAGAATCTTCACAGCCGGGTCAGCTCCAGGCCGTCCGCGGCGTCCGCGGCCTCCACCTCGGCCCGCGTCACGCCGAGGATGAACAGCACCGCGTCCAGGAACGGGTGCGACAGCGCCGTGTCGGCCACCTCGCGCAGCGCGGGCTTGGCGTTGAACGCGATGCCGAGGCCCGCCGCGTTCAGCATGTCGATGTCGTTCGCGCCGTCACCGACCGCCACGCACTGAGCCAGCGACACACCGACCTCCTCGGCGAACCGCCGCAGCGCCACGGCCTTGCCCGGCCGGTCGACGATCTCGCCGACGACCTGCCCGGTCAGCTTGCCGTCCACGACCTCCAGCGTGTTCGCCGCGCAGAAGTCCAGCTGCAGCTCGTCCGCGAGACCCGTGATCACCGACGTGAACCCGCCGGACACCACACCGCAGTAGAAACCGAGGCGCTTCAGCGTCCGGATCGTCGTGCGCGCGCCGGCCGTGAGCTCCAGCGAGGACCCGACCTCCTGCAGCACCTTCTCGTCGAGGCCCTCCAGCAACGCCACCCGGCGCCGCAGCGACTCCGCGAAGTCGAGCTCGCCGCGCATCGCGGCCTCGGTGATCTCGCGCACCTGCTCCTCGCACCCGACGTGCGCGGCCAGCATCTCGATCACCTCGCCCTGGATCAGCGTGGAGTCGACGTCGAACACCACCAGGCGCTTGGCCCTGCGGGTCAGCCCGGCGCGTTCGACCGCGATGTCGAGGCCCACCCGGACCGACACGTCGGCGAGCGCCGACCGCAGCGCCGAGTCGTTCTCCATCGTGTCGTCCGCGACCGAAACGCGCAGCTCAAGGCCCGTGACGGGATAGTCGGCGACACCGCGGATCGCGTCGATGTTCACACCGAGCGACGCCAGCCGGCGCGCGACCTCGGTGAACGCCCTCGCGGTGACCGGGCGGCCGAGCACGATCAGCACGTGCGAGGACTCCAGGCGGGCGGTGCGCTTCGAGTCCGCGCCGATCTCGATCTCCACATGCATCGAGACGGTGGCCATGGCCTGCTCGACCGACTCCTGCAGACCCTCGGGATCGTGGTCGGTCGAGACCAGCGCGCCGAGCACCAGCCGGCCTCTGATCACGACCTGTTCCACGTCGAGCACGTCGACGCCGTGCCTGGTCAGCACGGCGAAGAGCACCGAGGAGACGCCAGGCTTGTCGGGTCCGGTCACGGTGATGAGCACGGGCGTTTTCACGTCGTCGTCTCCTCGTAGACGCGAAGAGCCCCGGCCGCGTGGAAGCAGCCGGGGCTCGTCGTTGAACCTGTTACTCGCAGGTTACTTGTGGTCGTCGTCGTCCTTCTCGGAGGCCGTACCCGACTTGATCGCGGACGCCGCCATCTCGGACAGCGCCGGCTTGGCGTCCTTGTGCTGGATCGTCTTGCCGGTGAAGGTCACGTGACCCTCGTTCCGGATCCGTTCGATCATGTGCGGGTAGTGCAGCTCGAACGCCGGGCGCTCCGAACGGATCCGGGGCAGCTCGGTGAAGTTGTGCCGCGGCGGCGGGGACGAGGTGGCCCACTCGAGCGAGTTGCCGTAACCCCACGGGTCGTCCGCCGTGACGACCTCACCGAAGCGGTAGCTCCGGAAGACGTTCCAGATGAACGGCAGCGTCGACGCGCCCAGGATGTAGGCACCGATCGTCGAGATCATGTTCAGCGTCGTGAAGCCGTCCGACGCCAGGTAGTCGGCGTACCGGCGCGGCATGCCCTCGTTGCCCAGCCAGTGCTGGACGAGGAACGTCGCGTGGAAGCCGAGGAACGTCGTCCAGAAGTGCAGCTTGCCGAGCGGCTCGTCCATGAAGCGGCCGGTGATCTTCGGGAACCAGAAGTAGATACCCGCGAAGGTCGCGAACACGATCGTGCCGTAGAGCACGTAGTGGAAGTGCGCGACGACGAAGTACGTGTCGGACACGTGGAAGTCGATCGCGGGCGCAGCCAGCAGGATGCCGGACAGACCACCGAAGAGGAACGTGACGATGAAGCCGATGCTGAACAGCATGGGCGTCTCGAACGTCAGTTGCCCCTTCCACATCGTGCCGATCCAGTTGAAGAACTTCACACCGGTCGGGACCGCGATGAGGAACGTCATGAAGGCGAAGAACGGCAGCAGCACGGCGCCGGTCGCGTACATGTGGTGCGCCCACACGGCGACGGACAGGGCCGCGATGCCGAGCGTCGCGTAGACCAGGCCGTTGTAACCGAAGATCGGCTTGCGGCTGAACACCGGGAAGATCTCCGACACGATGCCGAAGAACGGCAAGGCGACGATGTAGACCTCCGGATGCCCGAAGAACCAGAAGAGGTGCTGCCACAGGATCACCCCGCCGTTCTCGGGGTTGAACACGTTCGCGCCCAGATGGCGGTCGGCCAGCAGGCCGAGCAGCGCGGCGGTGAGGATCGGGAACGCGAGCAGCACCAGGATCGACGTCACCAGGATGTTCCAGGTGAAGATCGGCATCCGGAACATCGTCATGCCGGGCGCGCGCAGGCAGACCACGGTGGTGATCATGTTCACCGCGCCGAGGATGGTGCCGAGACCACCGACCACCAGGCCGGAGATCCACAGGTCGGCACCCGCGCCGGGCGAGTGGATGGCGCTCGACAGCGGCGTGTAGGCGAACCAGCCGAAGTCGGCGGCACCACCGGGGGTGACGAAGCCCGCCATCACGATCAGGCCACCGAAGAGGTAGAGCCAGTACGAGAAGGCGTTGAGCCGCGGGAACGCCACGTCGGGCGAGCCGATCTGCAGCGGGAGCACGAAGTTCGCGAAGCCGAAGACGATCGGCGTCGCGTAGAGCAGCAGCATCACGGTGCCGTGCATCGTGAAGAGCTGGTTGAACTGCTCCTGGCTCAGGAACTGCATGCCGGGACGGGCCAGCTCGGTCCGCATCAGCATGGCCATCGCGCCGCCGACCATGAAGAAGGCGAACGAGGTGACCAGGTACATGATGCCGATTTGCTTGTGGTCCGTGGTGCGGAACATCCGCAGCAGGAAGGACCCCTTGACCGCAGTGCGCGTCGGATAAGGACGCGTTGCGATCGGCTGCGGGGCTACGGCCGTCACGGTACCTCCAGGCCTTGGTGGGACCAGTAGTTCGGGAAACTCCCCGGATATTAGACGGAGCCGATCAGCTCCATTCGGGTGGGCCATGGCCGGTGGCCAGCGGCGTAGCGCACGTCACACGTATCCTGCCGCCGTGCTTCGATTGCTCGCTGTCGCTTCTGTCCTGTTGCTGGCCGCCTGTGGCTCTCCGGCCACGCACAACTCCGCGGACGTCACGTTCGCCCAGGGGATGGTGCCGCACCACGAGCAGGCGCTGGAGATGTCCGGCCTAGTCCCGTCCCGCACGGAGAACCCCAGGCTGATCGATCTGGCCAAGCGCATCGCGGACGCCCAGAAGCCCGAGATCGACCGCATGAACGGCTGGCTCCGCACGTGGAACGCGCCCGTGCAGGCGTCCTCACACGGCCACACCGAATCGCACGGCATGGTCGAACTGGGCAACCTCGCCGACCTGGACGGCACCGAGTTCGACCGCCAGTGGCTGTCGCTGATGATCCAGCACCACCGCGGCGCCGTGGACATGGCGCGCAAGCACCTCTCCGCCGGCACCGACCCGGAGACCCGCAAGCTCGCCCAGGACGTCGTCAGCCACCAGGAGAAGGAGATCGCGGAAATGGAGTCGCTGCTCCCCCAGGGCTGATGCCGGCTGCCTCCTCCGCGAACAACGAAGAAGCCGCCCAGCGCACCGTAGGGATCTACGGCGGCGGGGCGGCTCCTTCAGACACGACGCACGCTCTGGGGCGTGCTCATGCAGTGTCTTAGATGCGACGCCTGCGCATCACGAGCACCAGCGCGGCACCAGCGGCGACGAGCGCGGCACCGAGCCCGAGCATCCAGGCGGACCCGAACCCGGTGGCGGCGAGGTCGTCCTCGTTCGCGACCGGCACGACCGCGGCCGTGGTGGTCGTGGTCGGCGCGACGTCGGAGGACGACGCCCCGGTGGTCGTCGTGGTGGTGCCGGATGACGAGGACGGGGTCGACGACTGCGTCACGGTCGTAGTCGTCGTGGTGGTCGTCGTCGTGGTCGGGGTGGTCGTCGTGTCCTTGATGCCACAGCCGTACCAGTGGCTGATGTCCGAGCCGTTCCCGTTGTCCTTCAGGGGAGCGCGGAGCTTCTCCCACGGCAACGTCGCGCCGAGCTTGTCAGCGAGGTAGACGTTGAACACGGGGCCGCCCTTGACCACGATGCCCGTGACCTTCATGCCCTCGGGCAGTCGGGACAGTCCGGTGATGTTCAGGTGCAGCTGGTTGTCGCCACCTGAGTAGTCGAACAGGTCCGGGTGGATCGTGACCCCGGTCAGCCCGCCCACGGTGCAGGCCTCGGGGTGCTTGATGTCGACGTTCTTGAGGTACGCCGTCGCACGCGGGTCACCGCTGACCGGCGCATCCTGCTCAGCGAGCGACGTGGTCGCCAGGGCGAGCGTGGCCACAGCGGCCATGGCGGCCGAGGCGAGCAGGCCGGATCTTCTCAGAGGCGTCAGGCGCATCGGGTTACTCCGTGAGGGTTGGCGGATTCGGCGATCTAAGACGATCGACGTCCCCCGAACGGTCTAGATGACGATCAACTTCGCCCTTGTGGCCGAGTTGTTACCCGTCCGTGAGGTCGCATCCCCAAACGACCGAACGCCGAAGGGGCCTGCCTGACGGCAGACCCCCTCGAAAGCACACGGAACGACTCTCAGTCGTTCTCCGCCGCGTCGGCGGGCTTGAGGAACACCGTGCCACCGTTCGGCATGCGCCGGAACCAGTCAACGGGAGTAACGGGCTGGCCGAGCACCGGACCCACACCAGTGGGGAGGTGGGGAACGGGAACGCCGGCACCAAGGGGGATCTGGGGCCGACCGAGAGGCTGGTTCGGGGTGGTCATGGTTCCTTCTCGACGAATGGGGTCGGGGCCTGCGCACGAGGAAACTCCGGATACCCGGGAAGCCCTGGCCACACCCGTCTACAACACGGTGTCGAGCTGGTGATACCCGGTTCGCCTGAGTGTGACCTCGAACGGTATTCATCGCCTATCGTCACGACACACGCCGGAAAACGACTGGTGGCGGCGTCGAGCACGTAAGGGTTTTGGCACACCGGGTGGACCGGATGCGGCAGTCTACAACGCCCCGCAAGGGGCCTCACCTGCACGTTCGCGGCCCGCACCTGCTCCCGGCGGCCATCCTAGGCGCGACGGACCCGCCCCAGGAATAGCAGAAATGAACTCATTTCTCATTCGGCGCGAAAATACCTGCGGCGGACACCGGTGCCGCCAGCAAGATCAACGTGGCGAACGGAGGTAGACCGTCCCACCGTTCGGCATGCGCCGGAACCACTCGATCGGTACCACGGACCGCCTCTCTGGCATGCCCGCTCCAGGCGGCAGCCGCGGGAGGCGCGCTCCCACGGCCGGAGGGAACAGCTGCTGACGGACAACCCAGTTCGAGGTGGTCATGGTTCCTTCTGAAAGGTCACTCACTCGCTTCAATGATTGAGAACACGTGCAACGACCCCAGAGCGGCTGCCAGCCGCCGTCGCGCCTCGGGCAGGTCGACCCGCCACTGCTCGGTGGCGTTCCCGAGCAGCAGTCCGAACGGCCCCGGCGCCTGGCGGCACTCGTTCAGCACCCAGCCGGCGTCGGAGTCGAGCCAGAAGATCTCCGGCCGTTCCTCCATGCGACCCACCACGGCGCGACCACTCTTCGCGAGCCGGTAGGTCACGTCCGGCGGCACTCGGAAGTTCCCGTCCTCGCGGATGCCGGCAGCAAGGAGGGACGCATCCACAGTGGACACCCCGTCCGCCGCCTCGGCCACTTGGCCCGCGAGAGCGCGCAGCAACCATCGGGCGTCCGGCAGCAGGTCATGCTCGTGCGCCAGCAACCAGTCGCCGATCTCCGCGGCCCGCTCCCGCGCCTTGGGCAGCAAGGAGTGCGGGCCAAGCTGTGCCGGCTCGGACAACAGGAAGAACTGGCCGAGACAGGTGTAGGCGTGCCAGGCCGCAAAGGTCTGTTCCAGGGGCCATCGGGCGTGAGACCACGAGTTCTCGAAATACTCCGCGTCTTCGGCGTGCGTGTCGAGGAACTCTCGCGTGATGGCCAAGTCGAAGAACTTCTCGTGCGCGCCCTCGTGCACAAGCGCCTCAGCTACCTCCATCGGGCCGACCGGCTCGTCGATCAGCACGATTCCGGGCACGTATCGCGACGACGCGGAGACCACTCCCCCGGACGTCTCCGCCCTGAGCACCGCGAGCATCGATACGTGGGCCAGCAGATCGCCGGCCATCGCGGGCGCGAGTCGCCTGAACAGGTCGACGCCGTCGGCCACGATCCTGACCGCCGTCTCGAACCGCTCTCCGTCCGCCTCGGTCAGCGGCCGCGGCGCCTGACCGGGTGGGGCGATGATGCGCAACGGCGCTTCGAGCTGTTCAGCGGCCGCCGGATCGGACGCCACCGCGATGCCGACGTCCCGCACGCCCATCGCGGCGACTTCACGCAGCGCCTCCGGGTCCACGCCACCGTGCCCCGCCAGAGCGCGACCGATCTCGTAGCGCACGATCGGATGGTCGAGGAGGTTGTCTGACATCTCCGTGCCGGGTGCGAACAGTTCGACGGCGAGGCGGTAGAGCGCACGTCGCTCGTCGACCAGCACGTCCGCGGGCGCGAGCCGCGCATGCAGCGCGGGTGCTGATGGAGAACTCAACATCGAAGACCCCGTGTTCACGTACCCGGCGGCGTGGAGCCGGCGCTTGACCACCGAAAACTCCCTGTCGCGGGAAGATAGCGACCTGCGTCACCGACGCGAAACCGGGATCCCCCACAGGACCGGTGCCCGGCCTGCGCCTGGGGGACGCCGACCGGGCACCGGTTGGTTCTGTTCATCAGCCGAACATGATGCTGGTGACGTTCACGAAGCCGACGACGGCCAGTGCGATGACCGAGACGGCGATCATCGTGATCACGGTGCGCCAGCCGATCGCGGTGACGGCGACTGCGACGGCGGCGGCGATTCCGAGTGCACTCCCTGCGGACATCTCGTTCCCTCCCGACTAGGCGAGTACGTGCTCCCGGGTGTGGGCGGTCCCAGGCGCCTCGCCTGGGACAAGAGTCTCGCGTTGTAGGTTGTCTGTCAACGGTCGCCGGGTTGCCAGACAAGTTGCAACTGACCGGCAACACGCCTAAGCTGGACCAATGCCCGCCGAGGACGTTCATCGCGGCGAGAGCTGGTCGCTCTCGCCTGATTCGCGACGGCCCCTGCCGGAGCTCATCGAGCAAAAGCTCCGGGAGCAGATCATCGGCGGCACCCTCAGAGCCGGCGACCGCCTCCCCACCGAGCCGGAACTCGCCCGCAAACTGGATGTTGCCCGGTCGTCGCTGCGCACGGCCCTGCAGCGGCTCCAGTTGCAGGGCATCGTCGAGGTCCGCCGCGGGCTGGGCTGGTACGTCCGCCGCACCGACCTCGCCGCCGTCGAGGAGCACATCGAGGGAAGGCTCGCCGCGCGGCAGTTCTCCCAGACCGACCTGCTGGAAGTGCGGATCGCGCTGGAGACCACCGCGGCGTCGCTGGCCGCGGTGCGCGCCGGCGACGGCGAACTGGACGAACTCGCCAAGCTGAACCACCGCTACCAGCGCGCGCCGGTCGAGGACACCCAGGAGGTGATCGAGTCGGACGAGGAGTTCCACTCGGCACTGATCCGCGCGTCGCACAACGAACTGCTGGAGCAGATGTACCAGGTGCTCGTGCCGGGCCTGCAGGACTGCAAGCGGCACGCGCACCCGTCCCGCGAGGTGCACAACCGTTCCGCGAACGAGCACGAACAGGTGATCTGGTTCCTCCGCCGGCACGACGAGGTGGGCGCGAAGAGCGCGATGACCACCCATCTGCTCGGGTTGTACAACGACGTGGCCACGGACGACACGCAGCCCAAAGCGACGCTCAGCACCTACGTCGGGGTGTCGGACAACCCGATCTGGGGCAGGTCGCGCTGATACGGCGGTGACCGAAAGGGGCTGGCGCTGACCCCTCATCACTCCCACCATGTATGGACAACCGGTGGAGTGAGGGGGCGGCGACCAGGTGGTGACGGCGCGCAGGCACAAACAAGCGCTGGCCGTCGCAATCCTGCTGGTCACCGTCGCGGCCGCGGACCTGACGGCGGTCCTGCTGTGGCAGCCCACTTCGCGCAGCGTCCTCCACGACGCGCTGGTCGTGTTCTGGCCGCTGCCGGCGCTCGCCGGATTTCTGCTCGGCTTCTACGAACTGTTCCTGCACAAGCGCCTCGTCGCGGAGTTCGGCCGGATCTCCGGGCCTGGCATCGTCGAGCACCTGCTGCCGTCCGAGGTGCTGCGCACCTTCCTCTCGTCCGTGTACGGCCCGAACGACGCGAACGACGACGTGGTGGCGGGTGTGCTCGGCGGCGACGGCATGCGCCCGCGCGGCGACGACCTGACGATCAGCACCAGCACCACCGTGAAGCTGGAACTGCAGGGCATCGACACCAAGACGTACCACCTGATGACGACGCAGCAGTACCGGTTCCGCAACGACGTCCCGACCGAGCGCTTCGTCATCTTCGCCACCTCGAACGCCACCCTGCGCGACAGCATCAGCGCCGCCTGCCGCTACCCGTTGTTCGAGCTGTACTTCATCCCGGACCCGTCGCTGTTCCTCGACTCGGTCGACGACCTGCGCCACTCCACCCAGATCGCCATCGACTACCTCGACCACGAAGGACTGCGCCGCTCGGCGGAACCCAGCCAGATCCCGCCGGTCGAGGTGAGGTTCGACCAATGGGCCAACTACCTGACGTTCTTCCGCGAGTCCACGGGCCCGCTGGGCAAGCTCAGCCCGCTGGACCACATGAGTGACCTGCGGATCCTCGAGTGCGACCTCAGCCGCATCGCGGACGACCACGTGGTGCGCGCGATCCGCGAGCTCACCGTCTGGTCACGCACGTTGCAGCGCACCAACGACGGCTTCTGCTACTGGCAGTCGCCCTATCCATCCTTTGTGGACACCATCAGCTTCGACGCGACCGGACTGGAGGTCGACCAGTCCCCCAGGCACGAGTTCCGGGTCATGCCCTTCACCTTCCGGTCGGCGACGGCGGCCGCGCGCTGGCTGGAAGCAGGTGAGCTCGAGGACCTGGACGTGCGGTCGTGGCTGCTGCCGGGGCACGGCGTGGCTTTGCTGTGGCGAGAGGCAATGGGCTGAGTGCCTTGCAAGTGAGCGCAAGAAATTGCGTACACTTGCGCCATGACGCAACGGAGGCTGGCCGAGGTCGCGGCCAAGGTCGGGGTCAGCGAGGCCACCGTCAGCCGGGTGCTGAACGGCAAGCCGGGGGTCTCGGACGCCACGCGGAGTGCCGTGCTTACCGCGCTTGACGTGCTGGGTTACGAGAGGCCGACGCAGCTCAGGGGGGAACGGGCGAGGCTGGTCGGGCTGGTGTTGCCCGAGTTGCAGAACCCGATCTTCCCCGCTTTCGCGGACGTGGTCGGGAACGCGCTGGCGCAACGGGGGTTCACGCCCGTTCTGTGCACTCGGACGGCCGGCGGGGTGACTGAGGCGGAGTACCTGGAGCTGCTGCTGGAGCAGCACGTCAGCGGCATTGTGTTCGCCGGTGGGCTGTACGCGCAGAAGGACGCGAGTCACGGTCATTACCAGCAGATGATGTCCCGCAAGTTGCCTACGGTGCTGGTCAACGCCGCTATAGACGATCTGGCGTTTCCTCGGGTGTCGTGTGATGACGCGGTGGCCGTGGAGCAGGCGTACGGGCATCTGACGTCGCTGGGGCATCGGCGGATCGGGGCAGTGCTCGGGCCGCTGGACCACGTGCCGAGCCTGCGCAAGCAGCTGGCCATCGACAAGTGCGGCGGGGCCGATGTCGAGCACGCGATGTTCAGCCTGGAGGGCGGGCAGGCGGCCGCGACCAAGCTGGTGCAGCGTGGGGTCACGGCGATCATCTGCGCGAGCGACCCCCTGGCGCTGGGTGCGATCAGGGCCGTGCGGCGTGCGGGACTGGACGTGCCCAAGGACGTGTCGATCATTGGGTACGACGATTCCGCCTTCATGACCTGCACTGATCCGCCGCTGACCACGGTCCGGCAGCCGATCGAGGCGATGGGGCGGGCGGCCGTCGAGCTGCTGGCCAACCAGATCTCCGGCAACGCGGTGGCGCCGGACGAGTTGCTGTTCGAGCCCGAGTTGGTGGTGCGGGCGTCCAGTGCGCCGGTGAGGTAACGAGAGCAGTCGTCTTCTTGCGAGTTTTCGTCTAGATATTGCGTTCAGATGTAACGGCGCCTTATGGTCGCCGTCACATCGACGCGCTCGTGAGAAGGGCGGCCCCACCATGAAGAAGTCCGCTGCCGTGCTGATTGGCGGTGTCCTGGCCCTAAGCTCCGTCGGCTGTGGGAGCGGTTCCACGACCGAGCCCGGCGGCAAGGTTCAGGTCAACATCAACGGTCAGCCGCCACAGACCCAGGCGTTCGACCGCAAGGTCTTCGACGAGGACGTCGCGGAGTTCGAGACAGCGAACCCGGACATCGACCTCGTGCCGCACGAGGGGTTCATGGACCCGAAGACGTTCAGCGCCAAGCTCGCCGGTGGCCAGTTGGAGGACGTCTTCTACGTCTACTTCACCGACCCCGCGGCGCTCATCGCCCGCAAGCAGGCGGCCGACCTGACCGACTACGTCAAGGACGTCCCGCACTACGGCGACCTGAAGCAGGAGCTCAAGGACGTCTTCACGGTCGACGGCAAGGTCTACGGCCTGCCCACCGCCAACTACACGATGGGCCTGCTCTACAGCCGCACCAACTTCACCAAGGCGGGCCTGGACCCCGACTCGCCGCCGAAGACGTGGGACGAGGTCCGCGCCGCGGCCAAGAAGCTCAAGGACGCCGGCGTCACCGGGTTCGCCGAGTACAGCAAGAGCAACCAGGGTGGCTGGCACTTCACCACGTGGATGAAGTCCGTCGGCGGTGACATCGCCCGCAAGGACGGCGACACCTACAAGGCCGACTTCAACAACGACAAGGGCAGGGAAGTCCTGCGCAGGCTCAAGGAGATGCGCTGGGACGACAACTCCATGGGCGAGAAGCAGCTCCTGGAGATCGGTGACGTGCAGAACATGATGGGCGCCGGGCAGCTCGGCATGTACCTGGCCGCGCCCGACAACGTCGCCGCGATCGTCAACCAGTTCAAGGGCCGCTACGACGACTATGGCCTGGCCGCGATCCCGGAGCAGAAGGGCACCCTGCTCGGCGGCGAGGGCTACATGATCAACCCGAAGGCCACGCCGGAGAAGATCAGGGCGGGCCTGAAGTGGATCCAGTGGAAGTACCTGAACCCGGACCGGCTCGAAGGCAACCTGCAGAAGTACAAGGACCGCGGGCAGCCCGTCGGCCTGCCGATCCCGCCGATCGCCGACATCTGGACCGGTGAGCCGCGCAAGCAGCAGGAAGACCTGAAGGCCAAGTACGCCACCATGCCGGTGAAGAACTTCCAGGCCTATGTGGACGGTTCGGAGAAGACCAGGGGCTCGCTCGAACCGCCGCAGGCGCAACAGGTCTACGCGATCCTCGACAGCGTGGTGCAGGCGACGCTGACGAACTCCGACGCCGACCACTCGGCACTGCTGAAGGACGCGGAGACCAAGGTCAACGCCGTTCTGGCGCAGGTGAAGTGAGTGCGGCGCCACGTCACCGCGTACGGCTTCCTGAGTGCCGCGCTGGTCGTCTTCGCGGTCTTCTCCTGGTACCCCATCGTGCGCGGGGTGGTCCTGAGCTTCCAGCAGGTCAACTTCGTCACGAGTCCCGACTGGGTGGGCTGGGAGAACTTCGAGCGACTCTTCGCGGACCCGCTGTTCGGGGTGGCGTGGCGCAACACCTTGTACTTCACGCTGCTGGCACTGGTCCTCGGTTTCGGCGTCCCGTTCCTGACCGCCGTGGTGCTCAACGAACTACGGCACGCCAAGGGCTACTTCCGCCTGCTGGTCTACCTGCCGGTGATGTTGCCGCCGGTCGTGACGGCCCTGCTGTGGAAGTGGTTCTACGACCCGGGACCGGGCCTGTTCAACTCCGTCCTCAGAGGACTCGGGCTGCCGACGTCCCAGTGGCTCGACTCCGCGGACACCAGCATGATCAGCCTGGTCCTGGTGATCACCTGGGCGAACATGGGCTCGGCGACGCTGATCTACCTGGCCGCGCTGCAGACCATCCCCGGTGAGCTGTACGAGGCCGCCGACCTGGACGGCGCGGGGATCGTCAAGAAGGTCTGGCACATCACGATCCCGCAGACCAAGTTCGTGATCCTGATGCTGTTGCTGCTGCAGGTCGTCGCGACCATGCAGGTCTTCACCGAGCCGTTCATCATGACCGGCGGCGGCCCGGAGGAGTCCACGGTCACCGTGCTGCTCCTGCTGTACCGCTACGCCTTCTACTACAACGACTTCGGCACCGCGAGCGCGCTGAGCCTGATCCTCTTCGCGGTGCTGGGCGTCTTCTCCTTCCTCTACCTCAAGATCACCAAGAAGGCCGACGCATGAGGACTCTCACCAGGGGAACGGGCCCGGCGTACTGGATCGTCCTGATCGGCACGCTGGTCCTGTTCACGGCGGCGTTCCTGCTCCCGCTGGTGTGGGTGCTGCTCGGCGCGTTCAAACCGCCGGCGGAACTGGCCCAGCAACCGCCGACCATCCTGCCGCGGACGTGGGAACCGGGCGCGTACGTCGACGCCTGGAACTACATGGACCTGGGCCGGTTCTTCCTCAACACGTTCGTCGTCGCGATCGGCGCGTGGGCGGTGCAGATGGCCGTGATCGTCCCCGCGGCCTACGCGCTGTCCAAGCTCCGGCCGATCTTCGGCAACGTGGTCATGGGCCTGATGCTGGCGACGCTGATGTTGCCCTCGACGGCCATTCTGGTCCCGGTCTACCTCACGCTCACCGACCTCGACCTGCTCAACAACCCGGCGGGCATCTGGTTGCCGGCCGCGGCGAACGCGCTGAACGTGTACCTGCTCAAGCGGTTCTTCGACCAGATCCCGGAAGAGCTCCTCGAAGCGGCCAGGATCGACGGCGCCGGAACGTGGACGACCCTCGTCCGCATCGTGCTGCCGATCTCACGCCCCATCCTCGCCGTCGTCTCGATCTTCGCGGTCGTGGCGGCGTGGAAGGACTTCATCTGGCCGCTGCTCGTGTTCCCCGATCCGGCGAAGCAGACGCTCAGTGTCGCGCTTCAGCGCTTCGCCCCGGACACCCCGATCAACCTCCTGCTCGCGGGCCTCGTGCTGGCGAGCCTGCCGATGGTGGCGCTGTTCCTGGCGTTCCAGCGGCACATCCTCGCGGGGCTCACCGCGGGCGGCGTAAAAGGCTGAAAGGACACCAGATGAGTTGGTGGCGCAACGCTTCCATCTACCAGGTCTACCTGCGCAGCTTCGCGGACGGCAACGGTGACGGCATCGGCGACCTGGCCGGCCTCCGCGACAGGCTCCAGCACATCGCGAGCCTCGGGTTCGACGCGATCTGGCTCAACCCGTGGTACCCGAGCCCGCTCGCGGACGGCGGCTACGACGTGGCGGACTACCGCGACATCGAGCCGGTCTTCGGGTCGCTCGCCGACGCCGAGAAGCTCATCGCGGACGCGCACGGCCTGGGCATCCGGATCATCATCGACCTCGTCCCGAACCACAGCAGCGACCAGCACCCGTGGTTCAAGGACGGCCTGTGGGACCGCTTCCACGTCCGTGCCACCGAGGAGATCCCGAACGACTGGCAGTCGCGCTTCGGCGGCCCGGCGTGGAGCAGGCTCGAGGACGGCCGCTGGTACCTGCACCTCTACGCCGCCGAGCAGCCGGACTTCAACTGGGAGAACCAGGTCGTCCACGACGAGTTCGAGGACATCCTGCGGTTCTGGCTCGACCGCGGCGTCGACGGCTTCCGCATCGACGTGGCCGACGGCCTGGTCAAGGACTTCAGCAGGCCCGACGCCGACCTGCCCTACTCCGACCAGGACGGCGTGCACGAGATCTACCGCCGGTGGCGGCAGATCGTCGACGAGTACGAGGGCGACCGCATTCTCGTCGGCGAGATGTGGCTGCCCGACCCGGTCAGGTTCGCCCGGTACCTCCGCCAGGACGAGATGCACAGCGCGTTCAACTTCGACTTCCTGTGCTGTCCGTGGAACGCGGACGAACTGCGCAAGGTCGTCGACAGCACGCTGGCCGCGCACGAACCCGTTGGCGCGCCACCGACCTGGGTGCTCTCCAACCACGACGTCACCAGGCACGTGACCCGCTACGGCCGCGAGAAGACGGGATTCTCCTTCGCGGACAGGCAGCACGGCGCCCCGACCGACTTCGAACTCGGCACCCGCCGCGCCCGTGCGGCGATCATGCTCACCGCGGCACTGCCCGGCGGCGTCTACGTCTACCAGGGCGAGGAGCTGGGCCTCTGGGAGGTCGAGGACCTGCCGGACGAGCTGCGCGAGGACCCGGTGTGGCACCGCTCCGGCTTCACCGACCGGGGCCGTGACGGCTGCCGCGTGCCCCTGCCCTGGTCCGCCGAGGACGGTCCGAGCTGGTTGCCGCAACCGGAGAACTGGCAGGACTTCTCGGTCGCGGTCCAGTCGGACGACCCCGAGTCGATGCTCACCCTGTACCGGCAGGTGTTCGCGCAGCGCCGCGGCATCGACGGTGACCTGGAGTGGCTCGACCTGGGCGAGGACGTGCTGGCGTTCCAGCGCGGCGACCACACCTGCGTCGTCAACCTGTCGGACCGGGCGATCGATCTGCCGGGCGTGCCAACGTTGTCAAGCGTCGCGCTCGCCAACGGCCAGCTGCCGCCGGACGCCGCGGCCTGGCTGAAGTAGACGGGGGGTCGGGGGTGGCCGCGAGCCACCCCCGAGCTTCACCTCGTCGCGTAGGGCGAGTCGTCGACCTTCGCCGCCTCGGTCGGCAGGTTCTTCACGACACCGATCGCCGTCGTGTTCACCACGGCGTTCGCGGCGGCCTTCGGCATGATCGCCTCCAGCCCGCCCTTGCACTTCTCCAGGATCTCGAAGATCTTGTTGACGAGCTTCGACAGGCTGCGGATCGTCGTGATCACCTTGTCGAGCCAGTCCGAGACCTTCTTGGCCCACTTCATGATCAGCCGGATGCCGTCCGCGATGATGCCCGGCGTCGCGAGCCCGACCGTGAGCAACGCGGCCGCCGCCCACCGGATCAGCGCCTGCACGAGCTCGCTCATCGCCATCGAGATCAGGTCACGCACGATCGTGCGCACCGTCGCGACGGCCACACCCGCACCGGTCAGCGCGGCACCGACACCCTCAGCGGCAAGACCGGCGGCCTTCACACCGGTCGCCTGCGCCTTGCCCACCGCGGCGTAGGCGGCGACTGCCGCTCCACGCCACGCGCTGGTGTCCGCGTCGACCATGCGAGCCATGTCCTCGCCGGCCTTCTTGAGGTGGTCACCGACGTTGCCCCAGGTGGCGGCATTCTGGTTGATCACGCCGGGGTTGCCCGCGAGCGAGTTGAGCATCGACGTCAACGGCTCGACGTGCTCGATGAACCACGCGAACGCCGACGACAGCAGCGTGCCGAACGGGTCGGTCAGGAAGCCCAGCGCGTCGATGCCCGCGCCGAGGACGTTGATGCCCGCCTCCGCCCAGTCGCCGCGCTGGATCGCCGAGACAGCGTCGGCCGCGGGCTCGACCAGGTTGAGGCCGGCCAGAGCGGGCGTAGGACCAGGAGCGGCGGCCACCAACGGGTTCGGTGCGGTCATGACGTCAGCTCCCCGAGCTTCTCGACGATCTTCTTGAAGTTGCCGCCGAGCTTCTGGTCGACGTCGTCGTAGACGTCGGCCATGCCGTTCACACCGTCCACTGTGGCGTCGACGACGCCGTGCGCGGTGTTGACGGCCCCGGTGCCGGCGGCCTCGATGGTGCCCATGATCGGCTCCAGCAACGGGCTGCAGAGGATCCCGTACGCGTTGGCGCCGTTGATGCTCGCCTGCCCGATGGCCTGCTGCGCCGTCGCGATCTGCTTCACGATGCCCTCCAGCCGCTTGGCGTGCTCGCGCATCGCCTCGGTCTGGACGTTGAACGATCCGGTCATGCCCCTCACCACCCCTTGTCGTCGCGGGCGAAGTTGTGCCCGCCGAAGTCGTCGTCATCGGAGGGGCCGGTGGGACGCGGCGGCGTGGGATCGACCGGCGGGGGCTCCGGGAAGCGCTCGTGGTAGCCGCCCATCAGCGCGCCCATGGTCGCGGAGTCGTCGCCGATGATGGGCGCCATGACCTCCTGCATCTTGGCCGCGATCTGCGCCTGAGCGGTCCGCATCGCACCGAGGATCTCGGCCGACAACTGCGCGGGCTGCTTGCGCAGCGCCGCGTCGGTCAGGTCCAGTGCCGAGACGACGCCGTTCTGGTCGACCGTGACGGACACGGACCCGTCAGAGGAACGCTGCGTCACCGACACCGCGTTCGCGACCTGTTTCATCTCATCGGCTTGCCGAAGCTTCGTCTGGATCTGCTCGTTCCACTGACGCATCATCGCGTCGGGGTCAGCCGCTGCCGGATTCATCTAGTAGTCCCTCTCCTGTGCCTTCTTGCGACGGGACGCCATCGTGCCCAAAACGACCAGCGCCCCGATTCCACCGATCCCTATGCCCCCGAGCACCGAACCGATACCCAGCACCACGCTCGGTTCGAAATCGGCGCGGTACACCGGCGGGTTGTCCGGGCCGTTGCGGACCTTGCCCTCGCCCCGCTGGACCACCGGTACCTCGGTGCCCTTGTCGGACGGGGTGAGCTGGCCCGGTTCGGCCGTCACCCTCGTCTGCCGCCCGCTCTCCCACGTGACGTCGGCCTGACACTTCCACCAGGTACCGAAGCCGTGTCTGCCGACAGGTCCCTCGCTCGTGCAGTCGGCCACGCGTGCCACACCCCGGTCCGTGACGGGCCTGCTGTTCGTGCCCGCCGCCGGATCGAACTTCGTGAAGCCCGTCAGTCCCAGCAGGACGCCGCAGCCCAAGATCACCAGCGCGAACAGCCCCGCGACCCACTTCATGCGTCTCGTCCCCTCGTTGACCCCTGTTCGACTTCAATCCGGAGCGCCCGGTTCCACCGAATTCAGCAACGATCTGGAGGCCATCCGGGCACGCCGCCGCAGCAGTTCGGGCGTGCCCAGTCTGGCCGACCTGCGTGAACGAGGCGGCAACCAGGGCGAACCGGGCGAAAATCGGGCAGGATGTCACCCAGTTGTGGTGCCGACCACAGTGTTTCAAGGGTGTTTCATCTATGCACAGCCCGAACGGGCAAACCAATAGCCGAGTGGGCAGGTGACATGCGAGCCGAGGAACGCAAGCGGCGCATCCTGGCCAGGGCCCGCGCCGACGGCCGCGTCGACGTGGTGGAGATGGCGCAGGAACTGCGCGTCGCCCCCGAGACGGTCAGGCGCGACCTGCGCGTGCTCGACGAGCACGGCCTGGTGCGGCGGACGCACGGTGGCGGTGTCCCGGTCGAGAGCGCCGGCTTCGAGACAGGGCTCCGGTTCCGCGCCGGGTCCCACGTCCCGGAGAAGCGGCGCATCGCGAAGGCGGCCGCCGAACGCCTCGACGACGCCGAGACCGTGTTCATCGACGAGGGCTACACGCCGCAACTCGTCGCGGAGGCGTTGCCCACGACCAACCCGCTCACGATCATCACCGCGTCGCTGCCGACCGCGGCGGCGATGTCCGAGCACCCGTCGTGCACCGTCCTGCTGCTGGGCGGCCGCGTCAGGGGCCACACACTGGCCACTGTGGACCACTGGACCACCAGGATGCTCGGCGAGATGGTCATCGACCTCGCCTACATCGGCGCGAACGGCATCTCCCGCGAGCACGGCCTGACCACGCCCGACCCGGCGGTCGGCGCGGTGAAGGCCAAGGCGCTCAGCGCTTCCCGGCGGAAGATCTTCGTCGGGACGCACACGAAGTTCGGTGTCTCCAGCTTCCACCGGTTCGCCGAGGTCTCCGATCTGGAGGCGATCGTCACCGACAGCGGCCTCACCGCGCACGAGGCCCACCGCTACACACTTCTAGGCCCCAAGGTCATCAGAGCCTGACCACCCCTCGCCTTTGGGTGCATCCCCCTCTTCAGCGCGCCCAAAAACCCTTGAAAGGAACCGACGATGTCGTCGATTCGCACACTCGGAGCCGCTACCGCCGTGTTGCTGCTCGCGTCCGCCTGCTCGGGAGCCGGCGGCGGGGGCGGCGGTGAGAACTCGGTGAACGTCCTGATGGTGAACAACCCGCAGATGCAGGACCTGCAGAAGCTCACCGCGGACAACTTCACCAAGGACACCGGCATCAAGGTGAACTTCACCGTGCTGCCGGAGAACGACGTCCGCGACAAGATCAGCCAGGACTTCTCCAGCCAGGCCGGGCAGTACGACGTCGCGACGATCTCCAACTACGAGACGCCGATGTACGCCAAGAACGGCTGGCTCGCGCCGATGGACGACTTCGTGTCCAAGGACAGCGGGTTCGACCAGGCCGACATCCTGGAGCCGATCAGGCAGTCGCTGACCGCGGCGGACGGCAAGGTCTACGCGCAGCCGTTCTACGGCGAGTCGTCGTTCCTCATGTACCGCAAGGACATCTTCGAGGCAAAGGGCGTCACGCTGCCCGAGAGGCCGACCTGGCAGCAGGTCGCGGAGGCCGCCGCGAAGGTCGCCACGCCCGAGGTGCGCGGCATCTGCCTGCGCGGCCAGCCGGGCTGGGGCCAGGTCATGGCGCCGCTCACGACGGTCGTGAACACCTTCGGCGGCACGTGGTTCACCAAGGACTGGCAGGCGCAGGTCAACGCGCCGGAGTTCAAGGAGGCCACCAAGTTCTACGTGGATCTGGTGCGCAACCACGGCGAGGCGGGTGCCCCGCAGGCCGGGTTCGCCGAGTGCCTCAACAACATGACGCAGGGCAAGGTCGCGATGTGGTACGACGCCACGGTCGCCGCCGGCCTGCTGGAGGCCGACGACTCCCCCATCAAGGGCAAGCTCGGCTTCACCCAGGCGCCGGTCGTGAAGACCGACAGCTCCGGCTGGCTCTACACGTGGGCGTTCGGGATCCAGAAGGCCTCGAAGAAGCAGGACGCGGCCTGGAAGTTCATCTCGTGGGCGTCCGGCAAGGGCTACGAGGAACTGGTCGGCAAGAACCTCGGCTGGTCGAAGCTTCCCGACGGCAAGCGCTCGTCGACCTACCAGCGTCCCGAGTACAAGCAGTCCTCCGGCACGTTCTCCGCGATGGCCGAGGCCGCGATCAAGAGCGCGAAGCCGTTGAACCCCGGTGTGCAGGAACGCCCGGCGCCCGGCATCCAGTTCGTCGGCATCCCCGAGTTCACCGACCTCGGCACCCAGGTGTCGCAGCAGATCAGCTCGGCGATCGCGGGCGCGGTGACGGTGGACGAGGCGCTCGACAACGGCCAGGGACTCGCCGAGAAGGTCGCCGCGAAGTACAAGGGACAGTGACATGGCTGTCATGACGAGGGAGCGGCCGGCGGTGGACCGGCCGCCTCCCGTCCCCCGCAGGGGCTACTCGAAGTGGACGCGGCGGGCGCCCCTGCTGCCCGCGCTCATCTTCCTGATCATCGTGACGCAGCTGCCGTTCGTGGCGACGCTGGTCATCTCGTTCATGAAGTGGAACTCGCTCGACCCGGCCAACCGCGGGTTCGCCGGGTTCGACAACTACGTCAACGTCTTCACCGACCCCGACCTGCGCTCGTCGGTCGTCAACACGATCGTGCTGACCGCGTCGGTGGTGCTGATCAGCCTGGTCCTCGGCCTGGGCCTCGCATTGTTGCTGGACAAGAAGTTCCGTGGCCGCGGGTTCGTGCGCACCATGCTCATCGCGCCGTTCCTCGTGGTCCCGGTGGCGGCGGCGCTGATCTGGAAGCACGTGCTCTACAACCCGGAGTACGGCCTGTTCAACGGAATCCTGAACTGGCTGGGCTTCGACGCCCAGCCGGACTGGATCAGCACCATGCCGATGAGCGCCGTCGTGCTGTCGCTGGTGTGGCAGTGGACGCCGTTCATGATGCTGATCCTGCTGGCGGGCCTGCAGTCCAAGCCGATGGAACCCGTCGAGGCCGCCACGATCGACGGCGCGTCGGGGTTCCAGATCTTCCGCTACCTGACTTTCCCGCACCTGCGCCAGTACCTGGAGCTCGGCGGGCTGCTCGGGTCGATCTACATCGTGCAGAACTTCGACGCGGTCTTCACGATCACGTCCGGTGGCCTGGGCACGGCGAACCTGCCGTACATGATCTACCAGACCTTCTACCAGGCCCACGAGTACGGCGAGGCCTCCGCAGCCGGCGTGATCGTGGTGGCGGGGTCGATCATCATCGCGACGTTCGCGCTGCGCACGGTGTCCTCGCTGTTCAAGGAGGAGAAGCGATGAATCCCAAGTGGATTGGACACGGCTGGGGTGTGCTCGCCTGGTTCTCCGGCCTTGTGTTCTTCGCACCGGTGGCCTGGATGTTCCTGACCTCGCTGCACAGTGAGTCGGACGCGGCCACGAACCCGCCGTCCCTCATGGCACCGCTGACGCTGGACGGCTACGCCGAGTTCTTCGACGCCGGCGCGTGGCCGCCGCTGATCAACTCGTTCAGCGCCTCGATCGGATCGACGATCATCGTGCTGCTGCTGGCGATCCCGGCCGCGTACGCGTTGTCGATCAAGCCGGTGGAGAAGTGGACGGACGTCCTGTTCTTCTTCCTGTCCACCAAGATGATGCCGGTCGTCGCGGCACTGCTGCCGATCTACCTGATCGCGCAGTTCTCCGGGATGCTCGACAACATCTCGTTCCTCACGCTGCTGTACTGCTCGATGAACCTGCCGATCGCGGTGTGGCTCATGCGCTCGTTCCTCGCCGAGGTCCCCAAGGAGATCCTGGAGGCGGCCTCGATCGACGGCGCCGGGCTGGTCACGACGCTGCGCCGGGTGGTGGCACCGATCGCGATGCCCGGCATCGCGGCGACGGCGTTGATCTGCTTCATCTTCAGCTGGAACGAGCTGCTCTTCGCACGGGTGCTGACCGGTGTCGTCGCCGGTACCGCGCCCGTGTACCTGACCGGGTTCGTCACCTCCCAGGGCCTGTTCCTGGCGAAGGTGTGCGCGGCCGCGGTCGTGGTCTCGCTGCCGGTGCTCATCGCCGGGTTCGCCGCCCAGGACAAGCTCGTCCAGGGCCTTTCGTTGGGAGCAGTCAAGTGAAAGCAGCAGTGATCACCGGCGTCGGGTCCGTCGAAGTGACCACTGTGGACGATCCGAAGTGCGGTCCCCGCGAAGTGGTCGTCGACGTGGCTGCCTGCGGGCTGTGCGGTACGGACCTGCACATCCTGCAGGGCGAGTTCGCTCCCACCCTGCCGGTCGTGCCGGGCCACGAGTTCGCCGGCACGATCGTCGAGATCGGCTCGCAGGTGAGCGAGCTTTCCGTAGGTGACCGAGTCGCTGTCGACCCGTCGCTCTACTGCTACGAGTGCCGGATGTGCCGCTCCGGCAAGAACAATCTCTGCGAACGCTGGGCGGCCATCGGCGTCACGACGGCCGGTGGCGCGGCGGAGTTCGCGGTGGCTCCCGTGGCGAACTGCGTGAAGCTGCCGGACCACGTGCGGACCGAGGACGCGGCGCTGATCGAGCCGCTGTCGTGCGCGGTGCGCGGCTACGACGTGCTGCGGTCGCAGCTGGCGTCCCGGGTGCTGATCTACGGCTCGGGCACGATGGGCCTGATGATGCTGCAGCTCGGCAAGCTGACCGGCGCGTCGTCCATCGAGGTCGTGGACCTCAACGAGGAGCGCCTGAAGACCGCCGTCCAGCTCGGCGTCACGGGCGTGGCGGCCTCCGCGGACGAGCTGGACCGGCCGCAGGGCTGGGACGTCGTCATCGACGCCACCGGCAACGAGAAGGCCATCCAGGACGGACTCGGCCGGGTCGCGAAGGGAGGCACGTTCCTCCAGTTCGGAGTCTCCGATTACTCGGCCCGCGTGACCATCGAGCCGTACAAGATCTACAACCAGGAGATCACCATCACCGGCTCGATGGCGGTGCTGCACTCGTTCGAACGGGCGGCGGACCTGTTCGCGACCGGAGTGCTCGACCCCGAGATCTTCATCAGTGACAGGGTGCCGCTGGACGGTTACGCCGGGGCGTTGGACCAGTTCAAGGCCGGTGTCGGCCGCAAGATCCAGGTCCTGCCGTGAACCAGCCGGAAAAGTTGTGGACACTGGTGTATCCAGACGGGTGCCCATGACTCCTTCCAGGCATGTCGAAGTCCGGGCAGAAAGTAACTCCGCCGTACTTTTCGCACATGTCCGACGAAGAGCTCCTCGCCTGGTACGCGGAGCTCCAGGTGCGCGCGATGAACGCGCCACCTGAGGACGTCGATTTCGATCACCCCCACAAGCCCGCCGAACCCAGGACCGTGGAGGAGCTGCGCCACCGGCTCATGACCTTCCAGGGCTGGCCAGGAGGTCTCTCCACGCTGGACTCCGGTTCTCCGTTCCACAACCTGTGGCACTGGCTCAGCGACTGACACGGCGCGAGGTCACCCTCGCCCGTGTCGTCGGCGCGTTGGTGGCCGCCTGTGTGCTCTTCGCCGTCGTGCACACAGCGGTCACCGGCGCCGTCTCACATCCGCGGAACTGGCTGGTCGCGTTCGCCTGCACCCTGCTCGGGGTGCGGGTGATCGGCCACGTCCGCAGGTCGTCCGTCGGGTGGTTGCTGCTGGTGATGGGCGTGTTCGGCGCCGTCGCCATCGCGGTCGCGGGCCACCCCGCCGACCACCCCGCCCGATGGGTCGAGGCGTGGGTCTGGTGGCCCACGTACGCGCTGTTGCCCGCTGTGGCGCTGGTCTTCCCCAACGGCAAGCCGCTGAGCAACCGCTGGTGGATCGCCATCGGGGCGTCGCTGTTCAGTGCTGTCGCCGGCACCCTCGGGATCGCCTGGGCGTCGTGGGGTGATCCCGCCTCGTTCTGGCAGAGCAGTGGCGGCGGGGTCGCGAAGACGATCACGCTGATCGCCGTGCTCGCGGCCGGGGTCTCCGTGCTCGCGGCCGTGGTCTCGCTGGCTCTGCGATGGCGGAGGGCGGAAGGGGACGAACGCCGGCTGCTCGTGTGGGCCTTCGCCCTGCTGACGCTGGCCGGTGTGGCGACCGTGGTGGAGACGACGGACGGGCACATCGCGTGGATCGTCGGTGTGCTGGCGTTTCCGGCCGCCGCGGTCATCGCGATCCTGCGGTACGGCCTGTACGACATCAGCCTGCTGATCCACCGGTCGTTGCTCTACGGATCGCTGACCGTGGTATTGCTGCTGGTCTACCTCGGGGTGATGGTCGGGGCCGGCCAGCTGTTCGCGGAGGACGCCGAGGTGATCGGGGTCGTGGCCGCGGGACTGGTGTTCGCGCCGATCCGCAGCTGGGTGCAGCGCAAGCTCGACCGGTGGCTGTACGGCGACCGCTCTGATCCATACGCGACGTTGTCCACGTTGAGCGAGAAGCTCGAACAGTCCCAGGACGTGCTCGCGACGGTGGCCCAGACGGTCGCCGAGTCGTTGAAGCTGCCGTACGTGGCGATTCGCGGTGGCTCGGTGCTGGCCGAGCACGGACGCAGCCGCGGATGGCCGCAGCTGCGCTTTCCCATGACGTACCGGGGTTCCTCGGTCGGCGATCTCGTGGTCGAGCCGCGCGCTCCCGACGAGCGGCTGAGCGATCGCGAACTGAGCCTGCTCGTCGATCTGGCCCGTTCCACCGCTCCGGCCGCGCAGTCGATCAAGCTGACCGCCGATCTGCAGCTCGCCCGCGAACGGCTGGTGCGCGCCCGCGAGGAGGAACGGCTGCGGCTGCGGCGCGACCTGCACGACGGCGTGGGCCCGGCGTTGGTCGGGATCCGGTTGCAGCTCAAGGCGTTGCGCCGCTCGCTGGGCGACGTGCTGGACCCGGTGCTGGCCGACGTCGACACGACCGCCGTCGAGGTGCGCAGCCTCGTGGACGGGCTGCGGCCGCCGATCCTCGACCAGGGCCTGGCGCTGGCCGTGCGCGACGAGGCCGCTCGCTTCGGCGGCGACCTGCGCGTCAAGGTGGAGGCCGAGCAGATCGACGGGCTGTCCGCCGCCGTGGAGGTCGCGGCCTACCGGATCGTCGCGGAGGCGTTGACGAACACCGCACGCCACTCCGGAGCGTCGACCTGCGTGATCACCGTGCGGGCCGACGGCGACCTGGTCGTGGAGATCGTGGACGACGGGCGCGGGGTCGCGGCGGATTCCAAGCCGGGCGTGGGGCTCGACTCGATGCGCGAACGGTGCGCGGAGCTGGGTGGATCGTGCACAGTGGGACCCGCGGAACCACACGGCACTCGGGTGGTGGCGCGGATCCCGTTGGAGGCCCAGTGACGCGCGTGGTGATCGCCGACGACCACCCGGTGTTCCGGCGCGGCTTGAAGGCGTTGCTGGACGGCGAGGACGGTCTCGAGGTCGTCGGTGACGCCGCCGACGGGCAGGAGGCCGTGAAGGTCGTCCTGGACGTCGTGCCGGACGTCGTCGTGATGGACCTGCACATGCCCGTGCTGGGCGGGGTCGAGGCCGCCAAGCAGATCCAGGAGGCCCTGCCGCACGTCGGTGTCCTCGTGCTGACGATGCACGAGGACGACGAGCTCGTGTTCGCGGCCATGAAGGCCGGGGCGCGCGGTTACCTGGTCAAGACGACCGATGACGACGAGATCGTGCGCGCGGTGCAGGCGATAGGAGCCGGCGACGCGATCTTCAGCGCCACCATCGCCCAGCGGATGATGGGCTACTTCACCGCGATCTCGTCGTCCAGGGCGGTGCTGTTCCCGCAGCTCACGGATCGTGAACGGGACGTGCTGGAGCTGATGGCGTCCGGCTTGGACAACCCGTCGATCGCGCATCGGCTGACGCTGTCGGGCAAGACCGTGCGCAACCGGGTGTCCGCGATCTTCACCAAACTCCAGGTGGCCGATCGCGCGCAGGCGATCGTGCGCGCCCGCGAGGCCGGGCTGGGAAGTCCCTCCCAAGACGGGACACGGGTCACCTGACGGCGGGACTGGTCCCTGGCTTGGATCGGCGCATCCGCCGAAGGGGGCCCGATTCGCATGGACATCACCTGGGACGTCGCACACGCGCGGCTCAGCCACGACCGAATGCTGCACATCGCACAGGCGCTCATCTCGATGCGCCCCGAGACCGTCACGCTGGGCGGCGGCGAGCCGCTGGGAGTGCCCGGCCTGTTCGAGATCGTCGAACTGTTCCGCGCCGCCGGCATCGACGTCGTCCTGCGCACGTCCGGCAAGTCACTGCACCCGTCGATGGTGCGGACGCTGCTGCTGTCGTGCTCGCGCATCGAGGTGTGCGCGATGGCGTTCACGCACGCCATGCACGCGTTGCACCTGCTCGACATCGGTGCCGCCAAGCTCGACCGGCACGCCGTGTTCGGCCTCGACGCCACCGGCATCCGGCGCGGTTTCGACCGCCTGGAGGAGTTCTGCGCCACCACCGCGTTCGAACTGCCCCGGCTGGCGTTCATCGCGTTCAGCGACACGCTCGGCTCGGACCACGCGCAGTACCTGCAGTCGCTCGCCCCTCAGACCGTGCGGGTGACGGTCGAGACCGCGAACACGTCGGTGGTCAGAGCGAGTTGATCAGGGCGCGCCAGGCCGAGGCGGAGAACGCGAGTACCGCACCGCTCGCGTTCTTCGTGTCCCGGACCAGCGCGTCCTGGGTCAGCGACACCTCCACACAGCTGCTTCCTGTAGCACCGCTGCTGTAGCTGCTCTTATGCCAGGTCCGTTCGGCCGTCATGAGGATCCTCTCGAAGTCCGCTGACGTACTCCGCCAGCTTTCGCTTCGATTGTTCCGCATCCAGGGCGACGGCATCCAGCCGCTGAAAGAGCCTCTTGGTTCGTGCGACGGCAACGCTGTCCTGCGCGTACACCTCGGCGGTGTCCGTGTCGGTGTACACGACCGGAGCCGCCTTCCCGAACTCGTACAGCGTGACCGCGGAACGGAAGGCAGTGACGTGGGCAGGCACGATCCGGAGGATGTGGGTGTTGAACAGCAGGCGAAGGTACTGATCTTCGCGGAGCGACGCATCCCCCAGCCGCATCCGCAATGCGAACTCGTGCAAGTAGAAAACGCACTCCAGGCGGTTCGGCCGCCTCATGATCGCCTGCCGTTCCATGCGGGCCTGGACGAACCTCTCGATGTCCTGCGGCGCCTCGAACTGGCCGTCCACGAACAGTTCCCGCGCGTAGAACTCCGTCTGCAACAGGCCGTGCACCGTCAGGATGTCGTAGGAGACGATCTTCGTAGCCATCGCCTCCATCATCGCGAGTGTGCGCAGGTTGTCCGGCAACTGAGCGAAGTACAGATCGAAGGCGTTGTAGTAGCGACCGCGAAACGCGTCGATGAAGTCGATGTTCTTACCGCACGTCGCGAGGTACTGCACGATGTCGACGTCACTCGCGCGCACCTTGCCGAGTTCGATGTCGGACACCTTGCTCGGATCCCAGCCCAGCTGGACGGCCATCGCGCGGCCGTGGAACTCGGTACTCGTCTCCCGTAGGCGGCGCAGCTCGTCACCGAGTTCTCGGCTGCACGGGGTGGAAATGATCGCGGTCATGCCGTTCGACGGTAGGGCTTGGATTCGATCCATGCCACGGGCTCGTTCGGGTGAAAACGTCAGACCCTATGGCACCGTGCGCCGCACACGGCGCCATAGGCCCTGACCTGCACGTTCACCTGATTGTGGAATGGCATTCGAACACCTGTTCATGTCAAGCTAATCGCATGCCACCCCTCGCGCTCTCCTCCCCGCTTGAGCTCCTCGACGAGCTCAAGCGGAAGGTCCGCGCGTTGCAACGGCTTCAGTTCCAGGTGCTGGAGATCATCGGTTCGCTGGACCAGCAGGGCGCGGCGGAAACGCTGGGATACAAGGATCTCGTCGAGGTCTTCAAGCACACGCTGCGCTGGGATCCCAAGGTGTCACGCCGCAGGATCAAGCAGGCGCAGGCTTTGTGCCCCACGGTGACGCCGACAGGTTCCCAAATCGCCCCGGCCATGCCCGGCATCGCCGCCGCGATGGCCGAGGGAGAGCTGTCCGAAGACCACGTGGAGGTGCTGGCCGAGGCAATGGCCGCGCTGCCCTCCGTAGCGGAGGAGCACGTGGTCGAGTACGCACGGCAGCACGAGCCCCGCTCCGCCAAGGCGTTCTGCAAGGAGCTGGCCTACCGCCTGGACCAGGACGGCCCAGAACCCAAGGCCCCAACCCCCGCGCCGCAGAAGAACTTCATGCGGCGCCAATGGAGGAGCGGCCGGTACCTACTGTCCGCAGACCTAGACGCCGAGACCGGCGCAAAGCTGGACGCGCTGATCGACCCACTGGCCAAGCCGGAACCCCACGACCAGCGCTGCGCGCCAGAACGAGAAGGCGACGCCCTGTGCGAGGTCATCGACCTGGCCCTACGCGCCGACAACAGCAGAATCCACGGCGGCGAGCGCGTCCAGCTGACGATCACAGTCGACTACGACAAGCTCCGCGAAAACCTCGGCACCGCACTACTGGACAACGGCGAACACCTCCCGATGGCCCAGGTCCGCAAGATGGCCTGCGACGCGGGCATCATCCCCGCCCTGCTCGGCAGCCGCTCCCAGATCCACGACGTAGGCCGCAAGACCAGGGCAATCAACGCGGGCCTACGCCGAGTCCTGGTGGCCCGAGACAAGGGCTGCGCCTTCCCAGGCTGCACCCGCCCACCAAAACACTGCGAAGCCCACCACATCACCTTCTGGTCAGAAGGCGGCAAAACCAACGCCGCCAACCTGGTCCTCCTCTGCCGCAGGCACCACGACCTAATGCACCACTCAGAGTGGCAGATCCAGATGGCCGAAGGCCTCCCAACCTTCCGCCCACCAGCATTCATAGACCCAAACCGAAGACCAAGAACCAACCCACTCCACGCCGCCTAAGGCGCCGCGCCCACCAACCACCCACTCACGGGCGGTCGGCCACAAGGGCGCGGCGCACCACCGCCACCCCCACCCCGCCCTTGAGGCCGCCGCCGCCCACCAAACACCTCGAACAGCCCAACCCCCTGCGACAGCCGCAGCCGCAGCCCCTCCACACCACAACGCAGCGCCCAAGCCACCAAGCACACCGGAGTACCTGATGCCCCACCCACCAAAACCCTCGAGCCGCCCCGTCGCCCGTCCGCCTCACATCTCGGCCAACCCAGCCGCTCCTGCCACCACACACCTCGGGCAGCCCGACCACCCTGTTCGCCAAGCACCCCCGACAGTCCAACCGTCCCTGTCCACCACGCACCTCGGGCAACCCGGCCACCCTGTCCGCCAAGCACCCCGGACAGCCCAACCGTCCCTCTCCACCACGCACCTCGGGCCCCCACCGCCCAACCCGCCAAACACCCCGGACCCAGCCGCCGCTGCCACCTCGGGCCGCCCGACCACCAAAGGACCGCCGCGCCCGCCAAGGCGCGGTGCAACACTCAGAAGACACCCCCGCGGACCGTGAACACGTCCTCGACCGCGCTCTCCGAGCCCAGCGCGAGGCGGAGGAGCACGCGGGACTTGCGCGGGCACAGCCAGCCCGCCATGACCGCGCCGCGCTGAATCAGGTCCGACTCGGACCCGGTGAAGCCGTAGGTGTTGCGGAACGTCGTGCCCGCGCCGGTCCGCGACGCCACCACCACCGGGAAGCGGGCGCGGGAGATCGCCTCGGCCATCCCCTGCGACACGTGCCCGGCGCCGGTGGCCGCGACCACGACGCCCTGGACGTTGAGCCAGTCGAGGATCGCGCCGTCGTCGTCCACTGTGGCCTCGATGAGTGGAACCGCTGGTGCGTCAAGGGGTCGCGGTAGTGCCGACAGCCGGTGCGCGGGGTGGAAGTACTGCGGGGCGCCCTCGATCTGGAGTCCGAGCGGGCCGGGGAACGAGGCGAAGGCGTTCGTGAGGCTGCTGTGCGCCTTGCGGACCCAGCGGGCGGCGTGGATCTCGTCGTTGAGGACGAGCAACGCCCCGCGCCCGCGTGAGTTCGGGGCTGCCGCGATGGACACGGCGGCGGCGAGGTTGGCCGGGCCGTCCGCGCCGGGCAGGCCTGGGTGGCGCATGGCGCCGGTGACGACGAGCGGTTCTTCGTGCTGCCACAGGCAGTCGAAGAAGTACGCGGTCTCTTCCAGCGTGTCGGTGCCCTGGATGATCACCACGCCGGCGGCGCCCCGTGAGACTTGCTCGTCGGCCCAGTCGAAGGTCTCCAGCAACGTCGCGAAGGTGAGCGAGGCGCCGGGAATCGTCGCCAGGGTGGCGATCTCGCCGACCTCCAGGGCTCCGACCAGGTCCTGCGCGCCGAGTGTCGGTGACACCGCGCCGGAGCCCGTCATCGTGATCGTGCCGCCGAGCGATGCAACCGCCACCCGTGAGTCCATGGCGCCACTCTAGGGTCGCTGACAGCGGTCCCGCTTCCGCGCGTCCCGCCGTGGCGCGCGGAAGCGGGACCGGATCAGGGCGTCACCGGCGCCAGTAGGTGATGTTGCGGAAACGGGCCTCCGCGCGGCCGCTGCCGTGGTGGTAGACGCCGTTCTTGAAGTAGCGGGTCGCCGGACCCTCGTCCTGGTGCGTGAGTTTGAGGGCGCCGTTGTAGTAGGTCCTCACGGTGCCGCGGCCGCCCGCCACCGCGGTGTGTTCGACGCGGATCTTGAACCATTTGTTGTAGATGCCGGTGGCGACTACCTGGTTGTTGTCCTTGCGCAGGGTGCCGCCGTTGATGTTCGCGACGTTGAGCATCACGTCGGTGGCGCGGGTGCCGCTGGGGCGGCTGCCGCGCAGGATCTGCACGACGGTCGGGCCGCTGACGCCGGCCGGGATGTAGATCTCGCCCTCCCAGGCGCGCGAGCCGCTGGAGTACTCCTGGTGGAACCGTAGCTCGGTGCGCGGATCGGTCGGGCTGCCCTGGGTGTGCGGCTGGTCGTAGTCGTACACCCACGTCGTGTGGACGCCGCCGGAGAACTTGTACCTGGAACTCAGCGCCAGGTTGTACGGCTTCTGGACGGTGTAGGTGTACGGCGCCGAGACCCACTGCGCGGACGGCGGCTGAGCGAGGGCCTGAGCCGCCGGTGCCACGAGCAGGGGTGCGGTCAACGCGAGGGCGAGCACGGATCGTCGTGTGTGGAGTGCAGGGGTTTCCACGGTGAATCCCTCCGACCTTCGATAAGTGGTCTGTACCACTCTGAGGTCAGAGGGCGGAGGGAATCAATACTTCGTTCAAATTCCGGAACAATGTTCAGGTAGGCGAACTTTCACATTCCTGAACTCAGCTCGTCGAAGGTCGGGAACCTCGTCGCGATGTCGCTGCCGGTGAAGTTCCCGATCCAGCCGTCGTCGTCGTGGAAGAACCGGATCGACACGTAGTCGGGCGTCGTGCCCATGTCGAACCAGTGCGTGGTGTTCGCCGGAACGCTCAGCAGGTCGCCCGCCTCGCAGAACACCGCGTACACCTTGTCGCCGATGTGCAGGTAGAAAACCCCTGCGCCACGGGCGAAGTAGCGGTCTTCGTCGTCGTCGTGCGTGTGCTCGGCGAGGAACTTGCCGCGGAACTCGACGGCCTTCGCGCGGTACTCGTCCGTGTCGGCCGGCGTCATCTCCATCGCGTCGACGTAGCCGTAGCTCTCCGTCTCGCTGACGCGGGCGACTTCCTGCGCGTAGATCTCCAGGGCGTTCTCCGCGGTCACACCGTCCACAACGGACCAACGGCTGAAGCGCACGCCGTGCTCCTTGAGCGCGGTGGTGATCTCCTCGGCGTCGGTGGTGCGCAGGACGGTCTGTTCGGGGCCGGTTTCCGGCCACACCGTCAGCAGCGTCATGAGTGCCTCCCCGTAAAGATGTCTCGCGTCTCCAGTTTGAAGCGCAGCAGCCACTCCAGGCATTCCAGGCGGTGCCGGGCCTGCACGAGGTCGTCGCCCCACACGTACACGCCGTGCCGCGCGACGAGCAGAGCCGGCACCTTCGGGTCGAAGCCCTTCTCGAAGGCGTCGCCCAGTTCGAGCATGTCCTGCGAGTTGCGGACGACCGGAATCACGACCTCCTCGTGGTCGTAGCGGCCGAAACCCTTGAGCATTTCCAGGTCCTTCAGCACCACGCCGTCGGGCCAGTGCTCCGCCGCGACCACGGTGGCGAGCGCGTGGACGTGCACGACGGCGCCCGCTCCCGCGACCCGAGCGATCCTGGCGTGCAGGGCCGCTTCGGCGGACGGGACCTTCGGCGAGTCGACCGCGTTGGCGTCGACGTCGATGACCACGCTGTCGTCAGCGGTGATCTCGCCCTTGTCGACGCCGCTGACCGTGACCGCGAGCCGGAGCGGATCACGTTGCAGGACAACGGAGAGGTTCCCTGAAGTGCCGCGCATCCAGCCCATCTGCGCGAAACGGACGCACTCGCGGGCGAGCTCGGCCGTCACGACAGCTCCCAGACCGTCGGGTGGGGCGAGAAGTCGGCGTTGGCGTACGGCTCACCGGCGCGCGCGACGCCGACCGTCTTCCAGCCCGCCTCCTGCGCGGCATGCAGCTCGGCCGGAACGTCGCTGTAGAAGGTGATGTCGTCGCTCTTCAGCACTGAGGCGATCTGGTGGTACGACGCGGCTTCGCGCTTCGGGCCGGCGTTGACCGTGTCGAAGTGGTGCTCCAGCAACGGGGTCAGGTCGCCGTCGGTGGTGTGCTGGAAGAACGCGATCTGGCCCGCGACCGAGCCGGAGCTGAAGATCGCGAGCCGCACGCCGTCGCCGTGCCACTTGCGCATCGCGGGGACGACGTCCGGGAAGAACTCCGCTACCAGGTCGCCCTGCGCGTAGCCCTGCTGCCAGATGAGGCCCTGCAACGTCTTTAGGGGCGTGACCTTCTGGTCGGCGTCCATCCAGTCGTGCAGCGCTTTGACAACGTCGTCGTGGCCGCTGAGCTCCTTGATCTGCCGCACGGCTTCGGCGACCACCGGGTCGTCACCGTGCTGCTCGATCCACGGACCGAGCCTGGGACGGGCGTAGTCGTAGAGGACGACCAGCACCTGGTCCGTCGCGCTCAACGTGCCCTCGATGTCGAGCACGACCCACTTGCTCACCGCTGTTCTCCCTCGTAGTACTTGTCGAGCTCCCCGGCGCTGTACACGCCCCGGTCGGTCACCACCGTCGTGACGAAGCGCGGCGGCGTCACGTCGAACGCCGGGTAGTGTCCCTTCACCCTTGGCGTGGCACTCGGCCTGCCCAGCACCTGCAGCACTTCGGCACCGTCGCGGTACTCGATCTCGACGTACTCCGTCGTGGGCGCTTGCAGATCGGGTGCCTGCACTTGGGCGTGGAACGGTACTCCGAACGCGTGCGCGGCCACGGCCAGACCCAGCGTGCCGACCTTGTTCACGACGTGCCCGTCCATGGTGACCCGGTCGGCCGCCGTCACCAACGCGTCGACCTCACCGCTTTGCAGCACCGCGGCGCCCATGCCGTCCGTGATGAGCGTGGTGTCGACGCCCATCTCGATCAACGTCTCGGCGGTGAGCCTGGCCCCCTGCAGGTAGGGCCTGGTCTCGGTGCAGAAGAAGCGCAGCGTCTTGTGCTGGTGCTGGGCCGCCCTGACCGTCTCCGTCAGGTACAGGTCGGCCCAGCAGTGCGTCAGGACGGTGGCGTTGTGGGGCAACAGGTTCGCCGTGTGCTCGCCCAGCGCCTGGCTCTTCGCCCGGTACCTGCGGTCGCCTTCCTCGGCGCCCGCGAGTGCGTGCGTGATGTCTCGCGCGGCGTCCACGTGGTCGAGGACGACCTTGGTGGCCTTGCGCAGGGCGTTGTTGGTGCGCCTGGTGTTCTCGAGCATCAGCGCGGTCTGCGCCAGCTGTGCGCGGGCCTGCTCGAACGGCAGCGCTTCCAGGGTGCGGGCTTTCAGCACCATGGCGAACAGCACCGCGAAGTACGGGCCGGAGGACTGGGTGACCATGTCCACGATGGCCCGCGCGACGTCCTCGGCCGTGCGGCACAGCACCCAGTTCCGTTCGAACGGGAACTGCCGGCGGTCGAGGATCAGCACGCCGTCGCCGGTGAGCCGCACCGAGTCGGCGAGCACCGGCTGCATCAGCTGTACCCGGTGTGAGCGGGGCGCGCGCCGGTCAGGAAGTGCTCGCCGACCTCGCGGGCCTTGTAGACGACCGGGTCGTGCAGCGTGAGCGTGCGGGCGTTGCGCCAGAAGCGGTCCACGCCGTACTTGGCCGCGGTGCCGCGCGCGCCGACCTGCTCGAAGATGCGGCTGGTGACCTCGTTGACGAGCTTGGTACTGACGACCTTGGCCTCGGAGATCGTCACCGCGACCTCGCCGCGCTTGGCGGGCGTGAGCTGGCGGCCGAGTTCGGAGGCCTCCCAGAGTTGACGGGCCGCTTCGTCCGCGAGCAGCCCGGCGGCCCTGGTCTGGGACACCATCTCGCCGTAGGCCGCGACGATGTACGGGTCCTCGGTTGCCGCCTCGACACCGCTGACGAACCACGGCCGGGTCTTGGTGCGGGTGTAGTCGGCCGCCTCGGCGAGCGCGCCCTCCGCGATGGCCACGTAGAGCTGGGCGAGCACGAGCTGGAAGCCGATCGCGGCGAGGCTGACGCGCGGGTCCTCGGTAGCCGGCTGGACGCCGAGCACCTCCGTCACCTGGACGTTCTCGAAGTTCACCCCACCGGACGCCGTGAGGCGCTGACCGATGTTGTCCCAATCGTCCAAGTAGGTGATTCCGGTCGCTTTCCCGTCGAGCAGGAACGTCAGTTTCTCGCCGTTGTCCGTGCGGGTCGCGCTGACCACGAGGCGGTCGGCGACGGCGGCTCCGGTGGCGAACGTCTTGCGACCGTTCAGGACGAAACCACCCTCGGCGGGCGTCAGTTCCAGCGCCGCGTCGAGCGGGTTGCTGACACCGGCCCAGAACTGGTCGGGCTGCACGCTGAACTGGGCGTCGAACAGCCCGCTGCGCCAGATCTGCAGGTAGTGGTACCCGAGGAGGTGCCCGATGTTGGCGTCGGCGGCACCGATGATCCGGCCGATCCGCTGCTGCTGGGTCCAGTCCCGCACGTTCAGCAGTCCGCTCTGCCGGAGCAGTTCCACCTCTTTGGCGGGCGGCTGGTTCGCCCGGTCCCTGTCCGCCGCGTCGGACCTGAGCGTCGCCGCAACCTCGTGCGCGACGTCCAGCCAGTTCGACATCCCTGCTCCTCTCGGTGGTACCCGGTTCAACTTACTTCGTCACACCACCGGGCTAACCACGATGTGAGAGAGACCGTCGCCTGGCAGACTGCGCGCGAACCTCGCTCTGGCGGGGGTCCAACATCTAGGGAGCAATCGGTATGGCGCAGGGCACCGTGAAGTGGTTCAACGGCGAGAAGGGCTTCGGATTCATCGCGCAGGACGGCGGCGGTCCGGACGTGTTCGTGCACTACTCGCAGATTTCCGGCTCGGGCTTCAAGTCGCTTGAAGAGCAGCAGCGCGTGGAGTTCGAGATCGGCCAGGGTCAGAAGGGGCCTCAGGCGCAGGACGTCCGCGCCATCTGATTCAGCTCTTGGAAGCCCGCCCGGCCGCGCGCTGGGCGGGCTTCTTCTGTACCTGCACGGATTTTGGCGGCAACCGAGGGAGTCGAACCCTGCGCGGCTTGTGAAGGCGGCGCCCGGAACCGGCCCTAACCCTTCGGTCGGGCGACGGCTGCCTTGGAGTTGTGCTGCCCCCTAAGAGGGCGCTACGGCGCGTGGGATACCCATAGTGTTAAACGTCCACACACTTGAAGACGTTTCATGTTTCACTCGGATGAGTGACCCTGGTCACTGTGCGATACCTCCCTGCCATCGCGGCCCTGCTCCTGCTTCCCCTGGTACCCGCCACCGCTGAAGCGGCTCCCGCGGGCACGTTCTACGTCACCGGTGTCCGGACCGGCCTCAACGTCGCCCAGAGCGGCAGTGGACTGGCACTGCACCGTCCGAAGGGCAACGAGGACCGCCAGCAGTGGCGGCTGAGCGACGGGAGGTTCGAGAACACCGACTCGCCGGGCCAGTGCATCACCCGTCAGCTCACCATGGGTTCGTGTTCACAGGGGGATACGGTTCACGAGCCGCGTCAGTTCGGTGATCAATGGGAATTCTTCGGTCTCGGCGGTGAGTCGCGCTGGTACCTGACGCCGGTCGTCAGCCGGACCGAGCCGATGCCGGCCGATCCGACGCTCGACCAAATGACGTTCCTGACCGCCCACAACGCCTATGCGAACGGGGTGGACGGCGGGTTCGCGCCGCCGTTCATCAACCTCGCCAAGAACCAGACGCGCGGAATCGTGCAGCAGCTGAACGACGGCGTGCGGGGTTTCTCGCTGGACATCCACCAGACCCCGGACGGCGCGATCCTCTGCCACAACAGCTGCACACTCGTGAGCAGGCCGGTGGCGCTGAACGTCGACATTCAGCGGATCGTGGACTTCCTGCGCACCAACCGCAGCGAGATCGTCACCGTCTTCCTGGAGGACTACGTGTCGGCGGACGTACTGCGCGCCGAACTCCGCAAGGTGCAGGGGCTGGGCGACGTCCTGTACCGGGCTGAGGGCGTGCCGCAGAACGGCTGGCCCAAGCGCAGCCAGATGCAGGCGAGCAACAAGCGGCTGATCATCTTCACCGACCACGGCAAGGACGGTCGCGAGGACAGCGGCGTGCTCTACCAGAAGGACTGGACGGTCGAGAACTACTGGTCCATGGGTCCGGGCCTCGGCAACTCCGACTGGTCCTGTTACAGCCGATGGGGTGACAAACCGCTGACGGCGACCGGGAACTTCCCGCCGTTGTTCTACATGAACCACTTCCGGGACGTTCCGTTCAGCAGCACGGCGACGACGGACAACAGCAAGGTCGCGAACCGGGCGCAGCAGTTCTGCCAGCCCGCGGCCAGGAAGAAGCCGAACTACGTGTCGGTCGATCTCTATCACCTGGGCGACGCGGCTCAGGCCGTGCGGCACCTGAACTCATACGTATATAGGCCGTAGCCCAAATCGTGGGAGTTGTACGCTCCGCGCATGGCCTCGATCCTGTTCACGCGCGGAGCGCCCTCTCTCGACATCATCGACCAGGAAGGTCTGCGCGAAGCGGCGCAGAAAGCCTTCACGGACGATCCCGGCGGCACCTTCGCGTACGGCACGAGCGTCGGCTACGTGCCGCTGCGCGCCTGGCTCGCGGAGCAGCACGGCGTCGCGCCGGAACAGGTGCTCGTCACCAACGGCTCGATGCAGGCCGACGCGTTCCTGTTCGAACTGCTCGTCGGGCAGGGCGACGACGTGGTGGTCGAGGCGCCGACCTACGACCGCACGCTGCTGAACCTGCGCCAGCGCGGCGCCAAGATCCACGCGATCGAGCTGGAGACCGACGGCATCAACGTCGACGCGCTCCAGGAGCTGCTGGAGAGCGGGGTGCGCCCGAAGCTCGCGCACATCATCCCGAACTTCCACAACCCGGCCGGCTACACGCTGTCCGAGGCGAAGCGCGCGCGTCTGCTGGACCTCGCGGCCAAGTACGACTTCGTGCTGTTCGAGGACGACCCGTACGTCAAGGTGCGGTTCGAGGGCGAGCCGCTGCCGACGATGCTGTCGCAGGACAAGAACGAGAAGGTCGTCTACGCGTCGTCGTTCTCGAAGACCATGGCGCCCGGCATCCGCTGCGGTTACCTGGTGGGGCCGAAGGCCGTCATCAAGTCCGTGCAGGACATCGCCACCACCACGTACATCTCGCCGAACATGGTGGCGCAGTCGATCGTGAACTCGTACTGCCGTTCCGGCCGTCTCGAGGAGTCGGTCGCGAACGTCCGCACCGCGCTGCGCGCCCGCAAGGACGCCCTGGTCACCGCGCTGCAGCGGGAGCTTCCGGAGGCGGTCTTCACCGCGCCGCAGGGTGGCTACTTCATGTGGGTCGAGCTGCCGGGCGTGTCGATCGACAAGCTGGTGCCGGTCGCGAAGGAGCACGGCGTCGAGTTCGTGAAGGGCTCCGACTTCCTGCTGGAGGGCGGCGACAACGCCATCCGGCTCGCGTTCTCGGGCGTCACGCCGGAGCAGATCGACGAGGGCATCACGCGCCTCGCGGCTGCCGTCCGATCGCTCTGATCTGCGCTTCCAGGTGTTCCGGCAGCGCACGTCGCTGCCGGAGCGCCTGACGCAGCCGGGGCAGGGCCGCCCGGAACGCCCGAAGGTCCTTCAACGACGCCGCCAGCGCGCCGGCCAGCGGCCGTCGCATCCACGCGGCCAGCAGTGCGTTGCGCCGCTCGACGACGTCCTCGCCCGGCGCCCGGCCTGCCGCCGGGTGGTGGTGCGCCACCACGTCCTCGACGTAGCAGAGCGCCCAGCCCGCCGCCGCCAGGTCCCACGACAGCAACGTTTCCTCGCCGCGGAAGAACAGCACCGGGCTGAAGCCGTCCACGTCCAGGAACGCCTGCCGCCGCACGATGGCCGAGCAGGCCAGGAACCCGAGCACCGCGGGCCCCGCGACACCCTCGCCCAGCGGGCTGTGGCGCAGCAGCGGCGTGATCGGATCGGGTTCCTCCGCCGGCCCCACCAGCGTGTGCGCGACGATCACCGCCAGGTCCGGGTGCTCGTCGAAGATCGGCTCGGCTCGCTCGATCGCGTCGGGCGCCCACCACGAGTCGTCGTCGGCGAAGGCGACGAACGGCGTCCGCGCCGCCTGCACGCCGAGGTTGCGCGCCACCGCGCCGCGGTTCACCGCGCACTCCAGCAGCAGAACATTCGGGAATTCGTTGCGTACCCGGGAAACCGTGTCGTCCGTCGACGCGTTGTCGACCAGGATCACCGGCACCGCGAGCTCGCTCAGGCGTGACAGCGTGCGCAGCAGGCTGTCCGCACGGTTCCGGGAGGCGATGACGACGGTGGTCCGGGCCATACCAGTCGTCTACCCCGTCGTTCGCCGTTGACACCGCCAGTTAGTATGTACACCAATGATTAGTACACCAAGCATCCCGGAGAACCCGCTCGAACTGGAGCGGCAGGTCTGCTTCGCGCTGGCCGTGGCCAGCCGGACGGTGATCGCGGTCTACCGCCCGATCCTGGAGCCGCTGAATCTCACGCATCCCCAGTACCTGGTGATGCTGGCGCTCTGGGAGCGGTCGCCGCGCACCGTCAAGGACCTGAGCACCGTCCTGCAACTCGACCCCGGCACCCTCAGCCCGCTGCTCAAGCGGCTGGAGGCGATCGGGTACGTCGAGCGGCAGCGGGACAAGGCCGACGAACGCGCGCTCGCGCTGACTCTCACCGCGAAGGGCACCGAGTTGCGCCGGGAAGCGCTCAAGATCCCCTTCAAGGTCGTGGAGCAGCTCGACATGACGTTCGAAGAACTCACGCAGCTGAACCAGGTGCTGCACAAGGTGATCGCCAAGGCGACGCGGTGAACCCCGCGCTGAAGGTCTGGTACTACGCGGGTGGACGCGTGCCACAGAAGTACCGGGAGTTCGTCCACGACGACGTGACCGGTCCGAAGTGGTTGCTGCGCTTCACGGTGCGCAGCCTCGCGCAGGTCACACCACTGACGACGGCCATCACGCTGGCGCTGGTCTTCGGGCTCGACTCGCCGTGGCCGCTGGCAATTGCGTGCGGCGCGCTCGGATTCGTTGTAGGACTGTACTTCGCGCTGTCCTACGCTCCGGAAAGTGTGGATTACCGCCTCACGAAGTACGGGTATCCACGAGGGTCGGCGACTCAAGGTCGCCGGGACCGAAACGCTGTGAGGGATCGCGAACGACAGGCGAAGTACGACGCGGTCTGGCGGCGATCCGAGGGGTAGGGACCTATGGCCTTGTTGAGCGATCAGTTCCAGTTCACGAGGCCGCAGGCGCTCACACTGACAGCCGGGGTGCTACAACTCGCCTTCGGATGGTTCGACCTGTTCGGACTGGACCCGAACTACCACGTGATCCAGATCGGCGTCGGGGCGCTGGGCGTCGCGATGGCGTGGCGGCACGACCTCGCGCGCATGTACGGACTTCTCCTGCTGCTGTCGTTCGGGATGTTGTCGTTCTCGCTCAACGAACTGACGACGGAGAGCTTCCTCGAGGTGCGGACGGCCCTGATCGGGCTCGTGATCACGCTGGCCAGGCCGGCAAAGCGCGCTCAGGACTGACGTCGCGGCCGACCGAGCGCAGCGCCGTCACGGTCGCGAAACCGTCCGCCAGCAACGCCGTGTCCGTGCCCGGCACGAGCGAATCCTCGGCGTAGACGTGCACGAGCTCGACCTCGTTGTCACCCACGTCGTCCACCCGGCTCTGCACGGTACCGAACCGCGCCAGCTCCGCCCAGCGAAGTCCTTGCACGTCAACGACATTCGGCACGTTCAACGACAGCACCGTGGCGGCGGGCATCTCCAGCAACGTCGGCAGCACGACGCGAACGACCTCGCCTGCCTTGTCCCACAACGGTTCGGGTCCGTCCAATCCCACGTCGAGCGACACCGCCATCGCCGTGACGTCGTTCACGTGCGCGGTCAGCGCCGCGCCGACGGTGCCGGAGTGCAGGATCGCGCGGCCCACGTTCGCGCCCAGGTTCACGCCGGACAGGACCACGTCGGGCTTGCCGCCGAAGCCGCCCCTGCACGCGATCAGCGAGATCAGGCCCGGATGCGCCGCGACCGCGTAGGCCTCGGCGTCGAGTCCGGGCAGGGTACGGCGTTCGCTCGCCACCCTGCCGTGCTCGCCCACCGCCGCGACCGACGCGCTGGTACCGCTGGCCTGGGCGGTCGGCGCCGCCACCACCACTTCGAGGCCGCACTCGGCGGCGGCCGACGCCAGGGCCCACAGGCCGGGAGAGTCGATCCCATCGTCGTTCGTGATCAGTGCGCGCATCCGCTCATTCCTCGATCGGCTCCAGTTCCACGCGTTTGCCCAGCTCGCGCACGGCCTCTCCCCCGCCACTGCCGAGGCCGTGCCGGGTCACGTTGACCGCTCCCGCGGCCGCGCCGAGCTTCACCGCGTCCGTCAACGACATACCCAGCGCGAGGCCCGCCGAAATCCCCGCGGTCATGGAGTCGCCGGCGCCACGCGTGTCGACGGCCTCCAACTGCGGCATCCGCACGAGGTAGAGCTGGTCTTCCAGCAGCGCCAACGCCGGTTCGCCGGCGCGGGACACCACCACACCGTGCACGCACGACGAAGCGATCTCCTTGGCCTTCTGGATGAGCTTGGGCAGTTCTTCCTCGCCCAGTTCCTCGTGCGACACCTTGACGACGTGCGGGCCGCCGCGCACGGCTTCGGCGAGCCGGTCGCCCGCCAGGTCGACGATCACGCGGCAACCGTTGCCGGCCAGGTCCGAGGTGAGGCGGAAGTACGTGTCGTGGGGCAGCACGCGGTCGTCGGAGGGCCCGCTCAGCACGGCCGTGCCCGCTCGGATCCCCTCCACGAGCGCCGACTCGTAGACGTCGTCGAGTTCGTGGCGGGACAACGCCTCCGGCAGCATCTCGACCATCTCGTCGCGGCTGCCGTCGCGGCGGTCGTGCACGTAGGCGCCGTTGCGGGCGGCGACCTCACGCGCCTTCAGGTCGATGTGCTCGCCTTCCAGCAACGTGCGCAGCACCCGGCCGGTCTCACCGCCGAACGTCGCGCACACGACGGCCTCGACGCCCAGAGCGGCGATCATCCTGGACTGCCAGAAACCCTGGCCGCCGGCGTGCAGGTGCACGTCCGGCTCGCCGTCGAGGTCCTCGATGGTGATGGTCAGTTGGGGGGACGGGGCGAATACGGCAACTCGGGCATCCACGACGTTCTGTTACCCGGTGTGGGCGAGTGTTACTCGCCCACACCGGGTGAATCAGCAGACGCCTGCGTCGCGCCAGACGCCCCACTGGCCGGTGGTGCCGGGCTCCTCACCCCGCGTCCACCACTGCGCGGTCCACTTGTGGCCGTTGTGCGAGACCACGTTGCCGCCGGTGTAGACCTTGTCGCGCTCCCACACCGGCTGCGTGCACGGGCCGGGGCCAGGACCGCCGGTGTCCCACGGCACCTGGGTGGACCTGTAGAAGTTGATGCCCATGGTCGTCCAGCGCGGGCCCTGGTTGCCCAGGCGCACCTTGAACTGGTCCCAGTTGTGCGTCGACCACGGCGACCAGCCCAGTTCGGCGATCGCCGACAGCCTCGGGAACGCCATGAACTCGAGGTCCCGGCCGGTCACGATCGTCTCCGTCCACAGTGGAGCCTCGACGCCGCGGACCGCCGACTCGGGAACGCCGCTCAGGTGCGTGCCGGGGTTCCAGTCGTAGGCGGTCTGGACCTCGATCATGCCCGCCCACGACAGGCCCAAAGGCGTGCTGGAGTTGTACTTCATGTCCAGGTACGCCTTGTTCGCGGGCGACATGATGACCTTCTGGCCGCGAGCCGCCGCTGCCTGCACCGTGGCGTTGGACGTCGAGGTGCCCCAGTACTGCGGCATTGCGGTGGTGTCGGTCGTGGTCTTCACGAACTCGTGCCAGCCGAGCACGGTCTTGCCGTACTTCTGCACGATCGGCAGGGCCCGGTTCATGAACGTCTGGTAGTCGGCGTCGGAGGTGGCGTGCGCCTCGTCGCCGCCGATGTGGAAGTACGGGCCCGGCGTGAGCGCCGCGATCTCGCGCACCACGTCGTCGACGAACTGGTAGGTGATGTCCTTGTTCACGCACAGCGAGGAGTAGCCGACCTCGATGTCCGTGCGCAGCGGCGGCGCCTGACCGTTGCAGTTGAGCTCCGCGTACGAGGCCTGCGCGGCGTTGGTGTGGCCCGGCATGTCGATCTCCGGGATCACCGTGATCTTGCGCGAGGCCGCGTACTGCACGATCTCGCTGTACTGCGCCTTGGTGTAGTAACCGCCGGGGCCGCCGCCGACCTGCGTGCTGCCGCCGTACGTGGCGAGGCGCGGCCAGCTGTCGATGACGATCCGCCAGCCCTGGTCGTCGCTCAGGTGCAGGTGGAAGTAGTTGATCTTGTAGAGCGCGAGCTGGTCGATATAGCGCTTGACCGTGGAGACCGGGTGGAAGTGGCGGGCCACGTCGAGCATCGCGCCGCGGTAGGAGAACCGCGGGTAGTCGACGATCAGCGTGCCCGGCACGGTCCACGGACCGGCCTGCGCGGTCGTGCTCTCCACGGTGGCCGGCAACAGCTGCCTCAGCGTCTGCACGCCGGTGAAGAGGCCTTCCGGCGTGTTGGCGCGCAGGACGATGGAGTTCGCCGCGACGTCGAGCTGGTAACCCTGCTGGCCGACCGTGCCCGGTGCGCCCGTGAGCAGCAACGAGATGCCGTCCGAGGGGGTTCCGGTCGTGTCGGACACCGGGAACGCGTAGCCGGTCGAGGGCCGCAGGACTCCGGCGAGGAAGTCGCCGACGTCACGCGCGGCAGGGGCGGTGTAGATCTTCGTGGCTGCCGTCAGCGTGTGCGTGACACCGCTTTTGACCTGCACCGAGACCGGGACCGGTACGAGGCTCTGCAGTGGTTCCGCGGCTTGCGACTGCGCGCTCACGGACAGCGCTGCGGTGACAGCGATGACCGCGGCGAGAACGCGAGTTCTCACGACTCCTCCTCACGAGTCGGGGGCGGCGACCCTGCGTCCAGCGTGCTCAAACATCCCTTTTGTCGTCAATGGTCTGGGCCAATTATTTGTTCGAGACCGCCGCGGAGGCGGGGTCAGTAGCCGGGAAGACTGAGGCTGTTCACGATCTCGGCGAAGTCGTCGCCGGGCGCCCCGCCGCTCTCCATGTTCCGCAACGCCATGTCCTGGTTGGCGGTCACGTACGGCCGCAGGACCTCCTCGTAGCGCTGGAAGGCGGCCGACGGGTCCTTCGCGAGTTCACCGGCCAGCACGTACGCGCCGACCAGGGCCATGCTGGTGCCCTGCCCGGACAGCGGCGAACCGCAGTACCCGGCGTCACCGAGCAGCACGACGTTGCCGCGCGACCACGTGTCCATCCGGATCTGGCTCATCGAGTCGAAGTGGAAGTCCGGCGCCTCCCACATGTGCTTCAGCGCGGTCGGCCACACCCAGCCCGCGCCGTCGAACGTCTCGGCGAGCAACCGGCGCTGGGCGTCGGTGTCGCGGTGGTCGAACGACACCTCGCCGTGGAAACCCATGTAGACACGGCATTCCGCGTTGGACCGCGCGCTCATGATTCCGCCGCCGATGACCACGCCCTGCTGGAACGTCTGCCAGTGGTCGAGGCCGAGGAAGTTCGGCGCGGTGAAGACGGCGAGGTTCATGCCGAGGTGGCTGATGAACCGCGACTCGGGCCCGAACACGAGCCGGCGGACGCCTGAGTGCAGGCCGTCCGCGCCGACGATGACGTCGAAGTCGCGCGGCGCCGCCTTCTCGAACGTGACGCGGGTGCCGTCGATCGAGGTGATGGTGTCGTCGAAGAGGTACTCGACGCCGTCCGCCGCGTCGAACAGCATCCGGGCGAGGTCGTCGCGCAGCAGTTCGACGTCGGGGCTCGACAGGTCGCCGCCGCTCAGGGTGTGCGTGGTGGAGCGGAACACCTCGTTGCCGTCGGCGTCGACCATGTTCATGCCGCGCATGCCGGTGCTCAACGACCGCAGCCGGTCGCCGAGGCCCATCCGCTCGACGACCTCCAGCGCCGGGCCGCGCACGTCGATGGCCTGGCCGCCGGGCCGCAGGCCGCGCGCCCGCTCCACGACGGTGACGCTGAAACCGTGGTGGCGCAACCAGTACGCGAGCGCGGGCCCGCCGATGCTGGCGCCGGAGATCAGGACGTTCTTCATGGTGTTGCCCCCTGTGAGCCGGTGTTGCCCACAAGGTGCCGACCGGCGCTGACCGTGCACTGACCGAACGCGGTCAGCGGCGGTCAGCGGGACGTGAGCCGGTAGGCCGAAGTGCCGAGGCCGGAGGGGCCCTGGTGGAACGCCACCGGGATCTCACCGGCTTCCTCGTAGCGGCTGGTCTCCCGGTGCCAGTGGATGATCCCGACGATCCAGTCCTTCAGCTCGTCGGCGTACCGGGTGAGGCCCGCACGCGCGCCGGCGTCCAGCGAGAGGTCGTCGAACATCTTCGGCAGGTCGGTCTCGACGGACTTGACGAACTGGCCGAGCCGGGCGTCCATCAACGCGTAGGTGATCTCGAAAGCACGCGTTTGGGACACACCGAGGAAGTTCTCGACGACGCGCACCATGTTGTGCACTTCGCCCTCGTGCTGAATCTCCTTCAAGTACGAGAAGACGTCGTTCAGCATCGCGCAGTAATCCATGGCCGACCGTTCCATGGTCTGCACGACCCGCGTGCCCCACAGTTCCGCCGGCACCGTCGCGGAATGCGAGAAGCGCGACAACGACGTCGTCAGCTCGGAGCCGAACGTGCTGCGCCGCATTTCCACGTAGTCGACCGGGTCGGGGATGCGGTTGTGGTGCATGTTGATCACTTCCCACACCCACGCGTCGAGCATCTTGTCGATGGTCTCGCGGAACGTGGCGCGGAACCGCGCGGTCATGGGCCCCGCGGTCCGCTGCCAGAGGTCGGCCAGCGAGACCTCCATCGCGTTGGCGGGGACGACGGTCCGCACGAGGTCGAGCGGCATGCAGGCCTTGAGGCGGGCGGTCTGCGTCTTGAGCCCGGGGAGGTTGCGGGTCTGGCCGAACCAGAGCGGGTAGGCGTCGTCGGCATAGGTGCCCCAGGTGAGCCAGCAGCCGGACAGGAACAGCTCCTGCTCCGTCGCGTCCGGGTCGAGGCCCGCGGAGCACAGCGGGAAGTCGAACGTCCGCATCTTGCGCTCGTCCCAGATGCCCTCGCTCGTCATGCCCTGCGCGACGCCCCACGCGACGACCTGGTCCCTGGCCTGGTCGAGGTGCGGGGACAGCGTGAGGGTGAACGGCACGTCGAAGACCGGCCGTGGGTACGGCTCGACGGTCTTCGGCATGCTGGCGAACTGCCTCAGCCGCTGCGGCATGGTCCTGGCGTACGAGCCGAGGATGCCCGGCTGGGGCTTCGGGGCCTTGTTCATGTACCGCGACGACCGCAGGTGCCACTCGTGGCCGCCCGCCTGCCAGTCCTGCAGGCCCTTCACGTAGCCCAGGACGGCCGCGCGACCGATGGGGTCGATGGCGTGCTCGTCCAGCAGGATCGGCACCTCGGTGAGCGCCGTGTGCTCGAACTGGTGCAGCCGCGAGGTCAGCAGGTCGTTGACGGCCTCGGCGGCCTGCTGCGTGGGCAGGTCGAGGAACTTCTCGAACACCAGCACGCCGTTGGAGAGCTCGCCCTCGTCGAGCACCTCGCGTTCGTAGGAGAACAGGTCGTTGCGCAGGTGCACGGCGTCGCTGAACGTGTCCCTAAGGACCCCGATGGGCCGGGACAGGGCGATGCGTGCGGGCACTTCGAGGCCGACGGCGTGCTCGACGAGGTTCGCCGACCACGGCGCGCCACCGACCTTGCGGCGCATCTCGATGTACTCGATGGGGTTGGACAGCCTGTTCGAGCTGATGTTGTGCAGCTCCCACATCGACTCGTCCAGCAGGTGCTTCGTGTTGGCGGCGAACCGTTCGCGCCAGTCGAGCGAGTGGGTGGGCACGGTGCGGCGCCAGAGGTCGGCGAGGCCCTTCTCCACCGGGTTCTCCGGCGTGGTCGTGATGGCCCCGGTGACGGGCATGAACAGCGGCAGCCGGTCGAGGTAGGCCTGCGCGCCCGCGATGTCCGGGTTCCGCTTGTAGAGCTCGACGAAGTGGTCGTCGAAGTAGAAGACCCACACGTACCAGTCGGTGATGAGGTCGAGGGCCTCACCGTCGCAGTCGGGGTGGGTGTACGCGCAGAGCAACGCGTAGTCGTGCGACTCCAGGTCCTCTTCCGACCAGATGACGGTGCCGTGCTGCGGCACGTCGATCATGTCCATCTCGCGGGCCCAGGCACGCGTGTGGACGCGGGCGCGTTCGAGGTCCGGGTTCAGCCGGGCCGGATAGGGCGTGTAGAACTCCGGCAGCTGGAACGGCTGCATGTGCGTTGGACCTCCGCGCGTTGGGCTGACGCACTGCACGCAACCAGCCCGGCGCACGGGGACGCCAGATGGTGAAACCGTGATCCACACGTGCGTGGATCTCTGTCGCCCGTTCAGCCCAACCCGGCTCGCCCGGCGACCACTCAGCGCACGAGCGACTGGGCGCTGAGTTTCACCGCGAACGGGAACTGCAGCTCGATGATCTCCTCGCCCTCGGAACGGGCCTGCTCGACGTAGACGCCGTTCTCGAGGTGCAGGCACCGCAGCCACGGACTGTCGTAGTCGATCACCCAGTAGTTCTCGCAGCCGACTTCCTGGAACTTCGCCCGCTTGAGTTCGAGGTCCACGTGCCGCGTGCGGGGCGACAGGACCTCGACCGCCAGCACCGGCGGCCCGATGAGCGCCTGTTTCGAGAACTGCTCGCGCCGGCCCACCACCAGGTCGGGGATGAAGACCGTGTCGTCGGCGAGCACGACGTCCACCGGGGCCGGGAGCACCTCGAGCTCCGGCGGACAGACAGCGGTCAGTGCCACCAGCAGGCGGGCGACTACCCGCTGGTGCACGGGGCGGGGTGAGGGGCTCATGACGAGCACCCCGTCGACGAGTTCGAAACGGTGCCCGTCATCAGGCATCGCCTCCAGGTCCGCCCACGTCAGCGGTCTGCCGTGGGGAAACGTAGGGACACCACCCATGGTGCGTTCCACCCCCGTGTCGTGGCCACTGTCCGCCGGACGGATCCCGGCGATGCCATTAGACAAGACTGGTCCGATTCTCACGACTCGCAAGCCCCTTTTGGCCGACCCCGCACCACTGCACGCACACGTCCTCGTCACCACCGTCCCGCAGGGTGAGCGATCATTGGTCCTGCCGTGGAGGGCGTCACCCGGACGGAGCAGCCGATGGTTTCAATCGAACAAGTGGCTAATTTCTGATCAATTTTCGGGCGATTTTTGATAACGCGCGCCGCCCTGCCAATTGCTCGCGAATGCGACCCTAACGGAATCTTACGAGCGAGCCAAGCAGTCCGTTGGAGCAATACCTCACAACGCATTCCGATGAATCCGTGTGATCGCGGTGGGGACGCCGTGGGGACGGCCTTCACGACCCTCGGTGGCGACACCACCGAGGGGAGCAGGGAATGCGCAGGACGTCGGACAGGATCGGGCAGTGGGTGGCCTTCGCCGTGCTGGCGGCGGCCGTGATCACGCTGGTGGCGCTGGGGCTTTCGCTCTAGCGAGGATCTTTTCCGCGAAGGCGACGGCCCGTGGCTGGGGTGTGCTCCTGGCCGCGGCCACCGCCTCCTCCGCGTACCGGACGGCGGTGACCCGGTCGCCCAGCGCCAGGTGCACGGCGGAGAGCTGCCCGAGCACGCGGTCCAGGCTCCACCAGCTGCGCCCCCGCACGATCACCAGGCACCGGCGCAGGTGGCCGAGCGCCTCGGCCGGCCGTCCGCCCAGCTGGGCGTCGAGTGACAGAGCCACGAGCAGCGCGGCCTGACCGATGTGGTCGCGAACGTCCTCCATGGACGCCAGCACCGCGTGGTCGTCGGCGAGATTCGTGTACGCCCGGCACAGTCTCGCCGCCTCACGCGCCAGCTCCCGTGCGACGGTGTGGTGGCCCATCTCGTAGCGCCAGTAGGCGTAGTCGGCCAGAGCGAGCGCTTCACCGCGCCGGTCGGCCGACTCGCGGTAGGCGACCAGCGACCGGTCCGCGTGGGCAAGGCACTCCTCGTCGGCGAACGCGTCGAAATGCACGTGAGCGATGTTGTGCAGTGTCAGAGCAGCGGCCCGGACATCACCGTGCTCCTCCATCAACTCGACAGCCTCGCCCATGTACGCCAAGGCTTCCTCGGTCCGGCCCAGCTGGGCATGGTTGATGCCGATGTTGTGCAGCGCCGCCGCCACACCGGTCGGCGCACCCGCCTGCCGCATCAGCACGACACCGCGTTCGAAGTAGTCCAGCGACCTGTCGTACTCGTCCCGTTCGCGCGCGATCATGCCGAGCAGGCCCATCACGGACGCCTCACCGCGCAGGTCGCCTATCTGCCGCATGAGGTCGAGTGCCTCGCGCAGGTCCTTCTCCGCCTTCGGGTCGCCGTCCTCCATGTACGCCGAACCCAAGCCCCGCAACGCTTCCGCGCGAGCCTTCAGGTCGCCGAGGTGGCGTGCGGCGCCGAGGGCGACGTTCAGCACCTCGACCCGCTCCCTGCCGGAGCCGCGCAACAGCAGGTAGTGGGCGAACTGGTGCGGCAGCTGCCAGGCGTGGTGGTAGAAACCTTCGTACGCCGCCAGGTAGACCGCGGCCCTGAGGTTCAGCCGCTCGGCCTCCTGCCACGCCAGTGCGTCGAACGGGGTGCGGAACAGCGGTGGGTCGACCGGCTCGTGGGTGACGGCGGAGTCGAGCTCCGGCCGGCCGGGGGCGATCCTCCGCGCGGAGTCCTCCGCGCCGCGCAGGTAGTGGTCGAGGATCCGCGCGATCGCCTCGCTCCTCTCCGCCGGATCGACCGACGCCTTGGCGTGGTCCGCCAGGAGGTCGTGGAAGCGGTAGCGGCCGTTCTCCTTCTGCTGCACCAGGTGCGCGTCCAGGAGTTCGTCCAGCAGCCGTTCGGCCTCGGCACGGGTGGTGCCGACGACGGCCGCCGCGAGGTACGCGTCCCAATCCTCGCCGGTGTGCAGCCCCAGCCGGCGGAACAGCCGTTGCTGGTCGGCCGTGAGTTGCTGATAGGACAACGCGAACGCGCCAGCGACGCTGCGTTCTCCGGCGGTCAGCTCCGTCAGCCGCTGCTCGGTGAGGCGGCGGACGACGTCCTTCGCGGACCACACCGGGCGGGTGCGCCAGCGGGCACCGACGATCCGCACGGCCAGCGGGAGGTAGCCGCAGAGCCGCACCACCTCCCGGCAGTCCTCGTCCTTCCTGCGGGCGATGCTCGCCAGGAGGTTCAGCGAGTCCTCTTCGGACAGTACGTCCAGCGAGATCGTGTGGGCGGCGTCCAGGTCGACCAGGCGGCGCCTGCTGGTGACCAGCACGAGGCCCGTGCCGGGCAGCAGTGGGCGGACCTGGGCGGTGCTGCCCGCGTTGTCGAGCACCACGAGTGCCTTGCGGTGCGCCATTTCCGCCCGCCACCGGGCGGCGCGGGCGTCCAGGCCGTCCGGGATGTCCTGCGCGGGCACGCCGAGCGCCGTCAGCAACTCCAGCAGCGCGTCCGACGGCGTGCGCGGGGCGACGCCCGCGGTGTAGGAGTGCAGGTCCACGAACAGTTGCGCGTCCGGGAAACGAGAAGCAAGCCGGTGGGCGGCGCGGACCGCGATCGTGGTTTTGCCAATGCCGGCCATGCCGTCGATAGCGGTGATCGCGACGCACCCGGACGGCACGGCGGCGAGGATCTCGTCCAGGTCGGAGGAACGGCCCGCGAAGTCGGCGATGTCGCCGGGCAGGTCGTTGCGCACGCGCGGCCGGTTGTCCGCCGTGAGCACCTGCTGGTGCGCCTTCTGCAGGTCCTTGCCCGGGTCGAGGCCCAGTTCCTCGGCGAGCCTGCCGCGGATGTCGTCGTACGCCTGCAACGCCTCGGTCTGCCGGTCGCAGCGGTGCAGCGCCACGATCAGCTGCGCCCACATCCGTTCCCTGGCCGGGTGCCGGCGGGTGAGTGCGCGCAGTTCGGGCACCAGCCGCTCGTGCCCGCCCGCGCGCAGGTCGGCCTCGACCCGGGCTTCCAGCGTCGCCAGGTACCTCTCGGTCAACGCGGGCACGTGGTCGCGTTCGAGCGCGTCGCTGCCGATGTCGGCGAACGGGCGGCCGCGCCAGAGCGCGAGCGCCTCCGCCGGCTCCAGCCGGCCGAACCGGTGGACGTCGACCTCGTCGGGCCGCACGTCCAGCAGGTAGCCGCCCGGCCTGGTCAGCACGAGCGAGGGCAGCACCTCGCGGAGCCGGCCGACCGTGGTCTGCACGGCGTTGCGCGAACCGCCGGCGAGCTCGACCAGTTCGTCGACCGGGACCACCTGGCCGGGACGCAGCAGGAGCGCGGCGAGCACGACCCGCCGCTTGCCGGCCGGGATGTGGACGTGGCGCCCGTCGAGCACCACCTCCAACGGCCCGAGCAGGCCGAACGACCTCACTGCCACTGGCCCCAGTGCACGACCTCGTCGAACAGCTTGCGCTTACGCCTGAGCGGCGAGGCACCCTCGGAGACGCTCTCCTCGGCGGAGTGCCCGATCGCGATCATGCCGATCGGCACGTAGCGATCCGGCACGCCGAAGGCCGCGCGCAGCTCGGGCCAGGTCTCCTTGTCAGTCCCGAAGAACACCGCGCCGAGGCCCTCGTCCACGGCCGTCTGCAGGATCAGCAACGCGGCCATGCCGGTGTCGATGTCCCAGTAGGGCACCGGCCACCTGTCCTCGTCGGCCAGGCCGGTCCAGTCCTTGTCGGCCTCCGCGTACCGCTCGAGGTAGACCTCCTTGGCCGAGAACGGGATGACGACGACGGGCGCCGTCTTGGCGTCTTCCCCGCTCCACCACTCGAACATCTCGGTGAGCCGCCGCAGCTGCTCGCCCCGCAGCACGAGAAACCCCTGGCCCTGCGAGAACCCTGCCGAGGGACCGCGCACCGCGTTGCGCATGATCCGCTGGAGGCTCTCCTCGCTGACCGGCTCGTCGGTGAACCTGCGCACCATCCGCCGGCGGCGGACCACATCCTGGAACTCCACTCCGTACCTCCCCAGACAGGTCTTCCGACCGTATCAGCGGCACTCAGAGGCGGCGAAGCCCTGCCAGCACCCGTTCCAGCAGCATTCCGTCCGGCCTGTCGCCGCCGTACGACGACGCAGTCCGGTGCACGTCGATCAGCCCGTGCCCGGCCATGTCGCCGAGCAGCACCCTCGTGACACCCAGCGGCAGTCCGCGCAGGGCGGCGACCTCCGCCACCGAACGGGGCTGCGTGCACAGGGCCAGCACGTCCTGGTGCTCCGGACGCACGGCCGTGGACGAGAACTCGTTGACCGAGACCAGGGTCTCGATCTCCAGGTGCACGTCGGACGTGGTGCGCCCCCCGGTCCACGCGTAGGCGCGCACGATCGACGACGACTCGACGCCCGTCTCGACGGACGGCAGCGGCGGGACCGGCTCGAACGGCAGCGTCGCGTACGGGTCCGGCTCCCGCACGGGTTCCGCGGAACGCTCGGCCTTCTTCTTGCCCCGCTTGCGGATCCGCTCGCTGTCGAAGCTGAAACCGCTGATCAGATCGCCGAAGTTGACCTGTTCGTCGGGCTCTCTCATAGGAGCTCTGCCCGCAGCTCGGGCGTGAGCAGCTGGCCCACCTGCCGCACGACGACGGTCATCTCGTAGGCGATCTGCGCGACGTCGGCCGACGACGACGCCAGCACGGCGAGGACGGAGCCGTCGCTGATCGAGGACAGCAGCATCACGCCTCTGTCCATCTGCACGACCGTGCGGACCACCGACTCGCCGGCGAAGCACTTCGACGCCGAGTCGGCGAGGGAGACCACGCCGGCCACGATCGCCGCGAACTGCGGTGCGACGTGCGCCGGCAGCTTCGAGGACGAGATCAACACCAGGCCGTCCGCGGAGATCACCACGGCGTGCTCGATGCCGGGGGTGCGTTCGGCGAAGTTGGTGACCAGCCAGCCGAACTGGTCCACCTGCGTGCTCATCGACTCTCCTGGTTTTCGGGAAGGCCGCGTTGCACACCCCGCTGGAACGCGTCGAGGAAGCCTCGGGCCGATTCCGGCGTCTGGCGTGCGGGTGCGGCGGGAGGCGGCGGTGCGGCGGCCGGCCTCGTCTGCTGGAACCACGAAGCTTGCCGTCGTTCGATCGTCTCCCCTCGGAAAGACTCCCAGGACTCCTGTCGCCGTGGTGCCAGTTCGGCCGGAACCAACACGATCGCGCGAGTCCCGGCACCTTGTCGTGCGTCCAGACGTACCACGATCTGATGGCGTGCGGCGAGCCTGCCCACCACAAAAAGTCCCATTTCGCGGAAGACCTGCACGTCCATACCCTCACCCGCGGCCGCGAGCCGCTGGTTCACGCCCTCGAGCGCCTCGGGGTCGATGCCGATGCCGTGGTCGGCCACGTCGATCTGCACGATGTCGCCCGCCTCGATCGACGCGCTGATCGCGACCTGGGTGTGCGGCGGCGAGAACGCCGTCGCGTTGTCGAGGAGTTCGGCGAGCAGGCGGACCAGGTCGCTCGCCACGTAACCGACGACCTCGGCGTTGGGTGCCGTGTGCACCATGACCCGCTGGTACTGCTCGATCTCCGCGGCCGCCGCGCGCAGCACGTCGGTGAGTGGGATCGGCTTGTGGAACCGCCGGGCCACGTCGCCGCCGGAGAGCACCATCAGGTTCTCGTTGTTGCGGCGCATGCGGGTGGCGAGGTGGTCGAGCTTGAAGAGGTTCGCGAGCTGGTCCGGGTCCTCCTCGTACTTCTCCAGTTCCTCCATCAGCTTGAGCTGGCGTTCGACGAGGCTCTGGCTGCGCCGCGAGAGGTTCACGAAGATGTTGCGCATGTTCGCGCGCATGCCGGCCTGCTCGATGACCGACTTCACGGCCTGCTGGTGCACCGCGTCGAACGCGCGCGCCACCTGGCCGAACTCCTCGGTCGTATGCACCGGCACGGGCTCGATCTCGGTGCTGCCACGTCCGGTCGCGACCATTTCGGGAAGTTTGTCCCAGGCCACGTCGAGCGCGGAGCGGCGCAGTGCGTTCAGCGAACGCAGCAGGTAGCGGCCGACGACGAACCCGATGGTGGCGGCCAGGATCAGGCTGGCGAACAGGATCGCGGACGCCGTGCCGGCGGCGTCGCTGGACTCGTCACGCAGGCGGTCCGCCGTGCCGCGCAGGTCGTCCTGCAACCCCGTGACCACGCTGCCCATCGACGTCGCGACGGCGCCCGTCGCCCTGCTCCAGTCCGCCGCGGCGATCGGCAGTGCCTTGGGAGGCTTGCCGGCGTTGGTGCCCGTGCTGGGCGCGTCCGAGGTCGGGTGCAGCACCGCGGCGGCCAGCATCGTGCGCTGGGCCTCGATGTCCGGGCCGTTGAAGTCCTTGCCGTAGGTCCTCATCTGGTCCGGGGTGGCGAGCGCGGCGAACTCGCCCGCGATGTAGCCGAGCTTGACGTTCGACTCGACCAGCGCCCGCACCTCCGCGGTGGTCAGCTGGCCGCGGGTGAGCCCGGACAGCACGACCGCCTGCTGGTACAGGACCTGGTCCCGCACCTGCACCACGTGGTGCAGGCCCATGGCGGTGCGCAGGAGCGCTGCGTCGCCGAACTCGCTCGCGATGACCTCGTCCACGTCGAGCAACGAGTCGGTGAGCTCGGTGTAGGTCCTGATCACGGCCGGCACGTCGTCGCCCGCCCGTTCGCGCAACGCGGGCAGGTCGCCGATGCGGCCCTGCACGTCGTTCATGCGAGCGGTCACGACCTCGCCGAGCGAGGTCTTCGCGATCTGGACGCGCAACGCCGTGCGGGCATCGTCGGTCCGCTTGACCTGGTCGGCCAGGAGCTGTGGGCCGACGCCCTCGGCGACGATCCGCCGTTCCGCCTGCACGCCGTCGATCACGGGGATCAGGGCGGCCCGGACCTTCACCAGTCGCTGCAGCGCCGCATAGGTTTCGGCACGGTCGATCTGCGAGTTGATCTGCAACACGCCGGAGCCCACCGCGATGGTGACCGGAACGATCAACACCGCGGCGAGCTTCACCGGCAGGCGCCAGTTGCGCCAGTTGACGAGCGCGTTGAACATCAGACGAAGAGCTTGGCCGCGTTCAGGAAGAGCCGGTACAGGCCGTAGGCGAGCGGCAGGCCCACCCACAGCCACGCACCGGCCAGCAACAACGTGCTTGATCGGCTTTCCTGGAGTGAGCTCACTTCTTCACCACGCCTTCCGCGTCCTGCTTCTCGGCGGCATCGGCCGCTTCGGCCTCGTTCCACTTGGCGACCGTGGCCTCGTCCCCCGCCCTGGGCTTGCCGGTCTCCCCGGCGGCCTCGGGCTCGTGGAACCTCGGGTCGACCGGGCGGATCAACTCGTTCGCGACGAAACCGACGACCAGCAGCGCGATCATGATGTAGAACGACGTCGCGTACAAGTCAGGGCCGACGTGCCCGGCCTTCTTGCCCGCGTCCGCGATGGCGTTGACGATCAGCGGCCCGAGCACGCCGGCCACCGACCACGCGGTGAGCAGGCGGCCGTGGATCGCGCCGACCTGGTAGGTGCCGAACAGGTCGCGCAGGTACGCCGGGACGGTCGCGAAGCCCGCGCCGTAGAACGACAGGATCACCATCGCCGCGATCACGAACAGCGGCGTGCTGGTCGAGCCGGCCGTCAGCAGCACCAGGTAGAGCAGCGCGCCGACACCGAGGTAGAGGCGGTAGATGTTCTTGCGGCCCACGATGTCCGAAGTGGACGACCAGACGAACCGGCCCGCCATGTTCGCGGCGGACAGCAGTGCCACGAAACCGGTCGCCGCGGTGGCGGCCACGGGCGTCGAGGACTCCTTGAAGAAGTCGACCAGCATCGGCGCGGCCTTCTCCAGGATGCCGATGCCCGCGGTGACGTTGAAGCACAGCACGACCCACAGCAGCCAGAACTGCGGCGTCTTGATCGCGTTGTTCGCGGAGACGTTGAAGCCGACGTTGGCCTTCGGCCTGTCCTTGAGCAGCGCCGCCTTCTCGGCCGTGAACTCCTTGGAGGGCAGGCGGATCAGCAGCACGCCGACGCTCATGAAGACCGCGTAGGCGATGCCGTGCACGAGGAAGGCCTTGCCGATGCCCGACGTGGTGGTGCCGAACGCCGTCAGCATCGAGGTCGACCACGGTGACGCGATCAGCGCGCCGCCGCCGAAGCCCATGATCGCGATGCCGGTCGCCATGCCCGGCCGGTCGGGGAACCACTTGATCAGCGTCGAGACCGGCGAGATGTAGCCGATGCCGAGACCGATGCCGCCGACGAGGCCGTAGCCGAGGACGACGACCCAGTACTGACCGGCCCACACGCCGACCGCCGAGATCAGCAGGCCGGAGCAGAAGGCGATCAGGGACATCAGCATGGCCCAGCGCGGGCCCCTGCGTTCCACCGTCGTACCGAGTACGGCGGCGGAGAGCCCGAGCATCACGATGCCGAGCTGGAACGGCAGTGCGGACTGCGTTCCGGTGATGCCGAGAGATTTCTCCAGCGGCGTCTTGAAGACGCTCCAGGCGTAGGCCTGGCCAATGGAGAGATGAATCGCCAGAGCTGCGGGTGGAACGAGCCAGCGGTTCCATCCGGGAGGCGCGACTTGGCGTTCGCGCGCTAAGAACCCCACTTTATCCCCAACCGTCACCAATAACGCGGACCGATCGATCCTAGGCCAGGTGCACACGTGCGACAACGGTCTTGAGCAAGGCTTCAGGTGTTGCACCTTCTGCAACTCCGACCATCCACTTGATACAAAGCCTGGTTCGAACCATTTGAGACGAATGAAGCGTCGGCATTCAGTCCGGTTTCGTCCGTTTCCGGCGGTATCCGTCAGGTTGACCGCACACGTGAGAGCGCTACAGTGGGCGCCGCACACGAGGGGCAGGGGTACATGACCAAGGCGATGAGGTCGCCTGGCGAAGCACAGCACGAGTACCGGGAAATCCGGGGTTTCGCGTCGTTCGACGACCCGGAGACTTTGTCGTACATCCATTCCGACGGCACCCCGAAGTTCGAGCTGATTCGGCAGACCGAGGAATTCCGCACTCTCCGCCGCCGGCTCACGACTTTCGTCTTCCCGATGACCGCGCTTTTCCTCGCGTCCTACCTGACCTTCGTACTGCTGTCCGCGTACGCGAAAGACTTCGTCAGCACCAAGGTGATCGGCGTGATCAACCTCGGCATCCTGCTGGGCCTCGGACAGTTTGTGACTTCGATCATCATCACGCTCGGTTATGCCCGTTACGCAAAGCGACGGCTGGACCCGCAGCGGAAATTGCTCGCCGAGAAGACAGGCGTCGAGGAGTAAGTCATGCCCACCACCGGCAACCCGGTGCTGAACCTCAGCGTCTTCGCGGTGTTCGTCCTGATCACCCTTTACATCGTCTACCGCGCTTCGAGCCGGAACGTGACGGCGTCGGACTACTACGCCGCCGGCAGCTCGTTCACCGGCGCCCAGAACGGCGTGGCGCTGTCCGGTGACTTCCTGTCCGCCGCGTCGTTCCTCGGCATCTCCGGCGGCATCGCGGCACACGGCTACGACGGCTTCCTCTACTCCGTGGGCTGGGTCGTCGCGTGGCTGGTCGGCCTGCTGCTGATCGCGGAGGGCCTGCGCAACACCGGCCGCTTCACCGTCGGCGACGTGCTGGCGTTCCGGATGAGGCAGCGCCCGGTCCGCGCGGCCGCGGCGAACGCGACGCTGGTGATCTCGTTCTTCTACATGATCGCGCAGATGGCGGGCGCCGGCGGCCTGATCGCGTTGCTGCTCAACGTGACCTCGAAGTGGGGCCAGGCGATCCTGATCGCCCTGGTCGGCATGGTGATGGTGCTCTACGTGCTGATCGGCGGCATGAAGGGCACGACCTGGGTGCAGATCATCAAGGCCGTCCTGCTGCTGCTCTGCGTGACGCTGATGAGCGTCTTCCTGCTGGGCAAGTTCGGGTTCAGCCTGTCGGCGATCATGGCGCAGGCCACCGAGAACAACAAACTCGGCGAGGCGGTGCTGGATCCGGGCGCCAAGTACGGCTTCAGCGCTATGTCCAAACTGGACTTCGTCTCGCTGGCGCTGTCACTGGTGCTCGGTATCGCGTCACTGCCCCACGTGCTGATGCGCTTCTACACCGTGCCGAACGCCGCCGAGGCTCGTCGTTCGGTCGTGTGGGCGACCTGGACGATGGTCATCTTCTACCTGTGCACGCTGGTGATCGGCTTCGGCGCGATGGCCCTGGTCGGCACCGACAAGATCGCCGCGGCACCGGGTGGCGAGAACTCCGCCGCGCCGCTGCTCGCGTTCGAGATCGGTGGCGAGGTGCTGCTCGGCCTCGTGTCCGCCGTCGCCTTCGCCACGATCCTCGCGGTCGTCGCCGGCCTGACGCTGGCGGCCTCCGCCTCGTTCGCGCACGACGTCTACGCGAACGTGATCAAGCGCGGCAACGCCGAACCCCGCAGGGAGATCCGGGTCGCGCGGCTGACGGCCGTGGTGGTCGGCATCCTGTCGATCATCGGCGGCATCGCGGCGAACGGGCAGAACGTCGCGTTCCTCGTGTCGCTGGCGCTGGCGCTGGCCGCCTCGGCGAACCTGTCGACGATCCTCTACACGATCTTCTGGCGGCGCTTCAACACCACCGGCACGCTGTGGAGCATCTACGGCGGCCTGGGCTCGTGCCTGGTGCTGATCATCTTCTCGCCGGTGATGTCGGGCGTGAAGACGTCGATCTTCCCGGACGTGGACTTCGCGTGGTTCCCGCTCGGCAACCCCGGCCTGGTGTCGATCCCGTTCTCGTTCCTGTGCGGGTTCCTCGCCACGATCTTCTCCAAGCCCGAGCCGGAGATGGCCGCCAAGGCGGCGGAGATGGAAGTCCGGGCGATCTCGGGCATCGGTGCCCGGACCTAGTTCACAGGGATGATCCCGGACTCGTGGGCGATGATCGCGGCCTGCACGCGGTTGCGGACCCCGAGCTGCCGGAAGATCGTGCTGACGTAGACCTTCACGGTCCCCTCTACGACGTGGATGCGCGCGGCGATCTCGGCGTTGGACAGCCCGGCGCCGACCAGGCCGAGCACCTCGCGCTCCCGTGCGGTCAGGACCTCGATCCGTTGCGTCGCAAGGGGTCGCGGATGCGCGTGGGAGAGCTGGTCCACGACTCGCTTCGCCACCATCGGGGACAGGAACGCGCCGCCGTTCGCGACGGCGCGGACCCCGGAGATGATCTCCTGCGGGTCGCCGGTCTTCAGCACGAACCCGGCCGCGCCCTCCCCCAGCGCACGGCTGATGTACGCGTCGTCCGCGAACGTGGTCAGCACCAGCGTCTTCGTGCCGGGATGGCACTCGCGGATCACCTTGGCCGCGTCCAGCCCGTCGAACACCGGCATGCGGATGTCGAGCACGGCCACGTCGGGCCGGTGCCGGGCGACGAGGTCGATCGCCGCGCTGCCGTTCTCCGCCTCGGCGACCACCTCGATGTCGCCGGCGGTGCCGAGGACGGCCTTCACGCCGAACCTGACCACCGGCTCGTCGTCCGCGAGCACGACCCTGATCAACCGCTCCTCCTGGCGAGCCACTGCTTGGACACGAGCCGATCATCCCGGAAGCACAGCTGGTGCAGGTCGTGGCGGTCGCCGTCGAACGGGTTGGGGTGCGTGCTGTAGTAACGGCACTCGGTGCCCGGCGGCGCGGTGACGCCGAGCGGGTTGTCGACGCGGGTGCGCAGCGGCAGGTCGAGGGTGTCCTCGTGTTGCCCGAATTGAGCCCGTTCGAACTGCTGCGGCGTGAGCACGGACGTCACGGCGTCGAACACCATGTAGCCCGGCACGCCGATCGCGATTCCCGCGCACACGACCGTGGTGATCAGGACCGTGCGTTTGGCGCTCTTGCGAAGCTCCTTCTCGGTGCGTTCGCGGTGCACGTGTGTGGGCGTCGTCCGGGCTCGTGGACGTTCCGGGAGCTTCGCCCTGACCTCGAACCCGCCGTCGTCGGAGGGCGCGGCCTCGAACCAGCCGCCGACGAGCGCGACGCGTTCGGCGAGGCCCACCAGGCCCTTGCCGCTGCCGACGGCCTGGGTCCTCGGCGCCGGGCCGTTGGTGATGCGGAGCTCGAGGTTCGCGGACAGGCTCACGGTGACCTTCGCGCCGGGCGCGTGCTTGATCACGTTCGTCAGCGCCTCGGCCGTCACCCGGTGGACGGTCCGCGCGATGATGCCGTCGATCGCCGTCCTGCGGCCGTTGACGAGCTCCACGTCGAGTCCGCTCCTGGCGACGACCTCCTCGATCGTCGCGACGGGTTCGTCCTCGTCGGCCCGCAGCACCTGCATGACGTCGGCGAGCCGTTCCGCCGCGGCCGTGACGCTGGCACGGGCGGTTTTGGCAGCCTCGCGCTGTTGCGCGGTGAGCGTCGGCTCCAGTTCCAGCGCACCGGTCAGCAACGCGGCCCGTGCCAGCTCATGACCGACGAGGTCGTGCATCTCGCCCGCGAGCCGGGCCCGTTCGGCGTTGCGGGCGTTCTCGACGCTCCGCTCCAGCAACGAGGCGTGCTCCCAGCCGACCTCCTGCAGTTCCCCGTACCGGCGCCGGAACCGGCCGAAGGCCCAGGGCACCACGCCCAGCACACCGATGCCGGAGGTGACGGCGAGCGCGGTGTCGGAGCCGCCGCGCTCGGTGAGAGCCACGACGACACCGGCGACCTCGGCGATCGTCAGGGCGATGGCGGTAGGCCGCGGATCATCCGCGTTCCGTCCGGCGAGGAAGCTGACCAGTGCCAGTGCGGGAGTGAGCGCCACCACCCTGACGTCGAAGTCGACGGTGACGAGGTAGCAGCCGAGCCAGGTCCCCAGTGCTGTTCCCAGTGCGACCGCGGGCCGGTTGCGCACCACGGCGAAGGCCGCGCCGAACAGGACCAGGTAGAGCAGAACCTCCCACACGGCAACCATCATCGCAGTCGTTGCATCACCACGGTCGGCGCGTCCGCCACCACGCGCCGCTTGTCCAGCAGCACCGCGATCCCCCAGGACACCAACGCTCCGAGCGCCAGCCCGGCCAGGACGTCGTGTACATAGTGGACACCCACGATCACCCGCGACGACGCCGCCGCGATCGCGCACACCGCCGCCACCCAGCCATAGGCACGGTGCAGCGCCCAGATCGCCATCGCGGACGCACCGGCGATCACCGAGTGGTTGCTGGGGAACGACCAGTCACCCGGCTCCGGGCACTCCGCGATCGACGGCGCCGTGCGGCAGGGCCGTTCCTCCCGCACGACCAGCTTGACGACCTCGCTGATCGCGTACGCCACCACCACACCGGCACCGGCGAGGAACGCCCGCAGCCTGTGCTGGAACCACAACAACAAGAACATCAACGCGAACACACCGAGCACCGCGTCGGTGCCCACAGTCAGCCAAGTCACCCAGCCGAAACTACGAAGATGTCGTCCCCGCCGCCCCTGCCGTTCGGAACCGAATGCCCCTTACTTTCGACAAGGTCGGCCGCCGTCCTGCGGCGACGGCCAGAGCGTGGAGAATGCGCGACGTGCTGATCCAGCGAGCGGCCATCGCACTGGTCCAGGTCCTCGGTCTGGCCGTGTGGTTCTCGATGTCCGCCGTCGTTCCCTCTCTGCGGGCCGAGTGGGGCATCAGCGCGGGCGCGGCGGTGTGGCTGACCGCGTCCGTGCAGCTCGGCTTCGTGACGGGAGCGGTCGGGGCCACGGTGCTCAACTTGGCCGACCGCGTCCGCCCGCACCTGCTGCTCGCCTGTTCCGCGGCTCTGGGCGCGGCGTTCACGCTGGTGCTCGGGCTGTTCGTGGACGGGCTGGGTGCCGCGATCCCGTTGCGGTTCCTGACCGGGGTGGCGCTCGCCGGCGTCTACCCGGTGGGCATGAAGCTGATGGCGTCCTGGTCGGAGCCGCGCAACCGCGGACGGGCGCTGGGCGTGCTGATCGGGGCGCTGACGCTCGGGTCGGCGCTTCCCCACGTGTTCGGGCGGCTGCCGTGGCGCGAGGTGCTCTTCGCCGCCGCGGCCATCGCTCTGCTGGGTGCCGTGGTGGCGCTGCTGGTCGTGCGGCCTGGGCCGTTCCTGACCGCCACGACCGCGCAGCTCAACCCGCGCTATGCCGTGCAGATGTTCCGGGAGCGCAAGCCGCGGCTGGTGAACCTCGGCTACTTCGGGCACATGTGGGAGCTGTACGCCCTGTGGACGTGGCTGCCGACGTTCCTGCTGAGTTCGGGCGAACCCGTTGGTGCCACGGTGTTCCTGACGATGGGCGTGGCGGGGTTCGCCGGCTGTCTCGTGGGTGGCTGGGCGGCGGACAGGTTCGGTCGCGCGCCCGCCGCCGTGGGAGCGCTGACGGTGAGCGGGCTCTGCTGCCTGCTCTCACCACTCGCCTGGGGAACGTCGCTGCTGATCGCGTTCTGCGCGGTGTGGGGCGCTTCGGTGATCGCGGACTCCGGGGTGTTCTCGACGTCGCTGAGTGAGGTCGCCGACCCTCGCTACGTCGGGACGGCGCTGACCGCGCTGACCGCCGTCGGATTCGGTCTGACGGTGGTCAGCATCCAGCTCGTCCCGCTGCTCGCCGACGTCGTGACCTGGCGTTATGCGTTCCTGCTGCTCGTGCCCGGCCCGGTGATCGGTGCGCTCGCCATGCTCAGGACCAGGTCGTAGTAGCCATCGGGGTTGTCCGCGCCGGACCGGCCGTCGATCAGCTCGCGCACGATGTCGCAGTGCCCGGCGTGCTGCGCGGTCTCCGCCGTGACGCGGACGAGCAGGTGCCCGAACGTCGTCTGCCGCTTGTGTTCCGGCCACCACGGCACCGAGCCCGGCGCGTCCAGCGGCAGGTCCGCGATCGACTCGTCGGTGTGCTTCCAGGCCCGTCGGTACAGGTCGACGAGGTACTCGCGGGACTCCGTGGGCTTGGCCCACATGTCGCCGTTCTCCCAGACCGACCCGTCCTCGTTCCACGGCAGGGTGACCGGCGCCGGACGGCCCACGCTGTCGCCGAGGTAGCCGAACTCGATGCCGACCAGGTGCTTCACCAGGCCGAGCAGGTTGGTGCCGCTGGGCACGAGCGGGCGCCGGACGTCGTACTCGCCCAGTCCGTCCAAAGAAGACAGGATCGAGTCACGCGACGCCTGGAGGTAGCGCTGGAGGTCCTCGGAAATCATGCCGACGACACTAACGTTTGCGCTTCCGGTTCTCCGGAAACCTCGAAGGCATGACCGAACACCAGCAGTTCACGACCCCTGAGGGCGGTGGCGAGCCGGTAGACGACGAGCCGGACGCGGTCGCCGTCGAGGCAGGCGGCGGCGATTTCGTCACCTCACCCGAGGAGACCGCCATGCACATCGAGGAGACCGAGGACGGCGGCGGCCGGGTGGACCGGCCCGACGACGGCTACCTCGACTGACTCACGGAGGGTGATCGCAGGTCAGGCTCGGATCGCTCGAATGTCGCTCAAGTTTCGCTTGAGCGGCCGTTCGTCTAGGACACAAGCTGACCTCAAGTGGTCCTAGAGTCCTTCATGTCGGGACAAACGAGCGAAGGACAGAAGCGATGACCACCACCGAGATCCTCACCGGCGAGCGCGCGGACCTCCTCGAGACCCTGAGGCAGCACCGCTGGTTCCTGACGTTCACCGCGCAGGGCCTGAGCGACGAGCAGGCGGCGTCGAGCCCGACCGCGAGCGTGCTGAGCATCGGCGGTCTGATCAAGCACGTCGCGTCGGTCGAGGAGAACTGGGTCAAGTTCATCGAGCACGGCACCTCGGCGATGGAGTCCGACCCCGAGTCGACGGCCAACGAGAACCACGAGGCGAACTTCCGGATGGCACCGGGCGAGACGCTGGAGAGCATCATCGCCCACTACAACGAGGTCGCGGCCTACACCGACAAGCTGGTCGAGACGGTCGACATGGACCTCTCGCACCCGCTGCCGGCCGCCCCGTGGTTCCCCGAGGGCAAGACGTGGTCGGCGCGGCGGGTGTTCGTGCACATCGTCGCGGAGACCTCGCAGCACGCGGGCCACGCGGACATCATCCGCGAGACGATCGACGGCCAGAAGACCATGGGCTAAGGCTTGGGCGGGCTGAAGGTCGAGAGGAACTGGTCCCGGAAGTCGCTCATCCGCGACACCGGGGCCGACCCTCCCGGCTTGATGCCGTCGTCCCACTTCCAGGCCTCGACCTCGGCCATCACGGCCGGGTCCCTGGCGACGATGGTGATCGGCACGTCCCGCGACGCACCTTCGCCGGTCACCATCTGCGCGGGCTGGTGGTCGCCGAGGAAGACCATCACCAGGTTCTCGTCGCCGTACTTCTCGAGGTAGGAGAGCACGGACTCCAGCGAGTACGAGATGGAGTGCGCGTAGTCGGCGCGCACGGCCGCCGGATCACGGCCGAAGATCGACTCCGGCGGGTCGTTCGAGGCGGGCATGGTCGAGTAGATCGAACCGTCGCCGAGCTTGTCCCAGTCCACGAAGTCCGGCGTCGGTGACCACGGCGCGTGCGAGGACACCATCGGAATCGCCGCCATCACCGGGCCGTGGGCCTTCGCGCGCTCGTTGCGTTGGAACGACTCCAACGTGAACTGGTCGGGCGTCGTCGCGTAACCGAACCGCGGACCGGCGTACCCGAGGTCCTGCGCGGCGTAGATCTTGTCGTAGTGGAAGAAGTCGCCTTCCGGCCACGCCTGGGTGATGCCGGGGACGACACCGACCGAACGCCACGACGACTCGCGGAACGCGCGCGGCAGCGTCAGCCGGTCGGAGGCCACGAGGTTGCGGTACCGCTGCTGGTTGTCGATCCACAGTCCGGACAGGAACGTCGCCTGTGCCATCCAGCTGCCACCGCCGGCGGTCGGCGAGGTCAGGTACGCCGACTTGGACGAGTACCCGGCCGCCTCCAGCCGGTCGTCGCCCTGCGCCAGCTTCGCCGCGACGTCCGGCATGTCCAGCGCCGACCTGCCGTAGCTCTCCACGAACGCGAAGACGACGTCCTTGCCCTGCAACGAGGACAGCAGCCCGGGCTGACCGCGGAACGCGTCGGCCGAAGCCTCCGCCGCGAACACCTCCCGGTCGTTCAGCCCCACCTGGACGCGCCGCGCGTGGTCGACCAGCGACGTCGCGGCGGCGTCGGAGTAGACCGGAACCCCTGGCACGGCAAGAGAAAGGCACACCACGACCGCTGCGGCCACGGCCCGGATCGCGACGGGACGCCGCCCGGCTGCGACAGAACCGAGGCGCTGCACCGAAACCGCCGCGACGAACACGATCCCGGCGACCAGCGCGACCGTGAGGCCCACGGCGAGAAGGGAGGCGAAGCGGCCGGACGTCACGTCCACGAAGTCGATGGCGGGCACCAGCAACGGCCAGTCCAGCACGAGGTCGAACGGCCGGTACAGCACCAGGTCGAAGCCGATGTCCATGATCTTGACGACCGCGAACAGCCCCAGCGCGACACCACCCGCGATGGCCGCGGGCTTGCGGAACCGGTCCGGCAGCAGCACCAGCACCAGCACGCCGACGAGGCCTTCGAGCGGCACCCGCAGGAACGCCTCGAACGAGAACTTCTCCAGATCGCTCGGTGCGATGAGCACGAACAACACGAACAGCCCCGCCAGGACCGTGACCGTCCGCCGCAGCAACATCCTCACCGAGAATCCCCTTTCCAGGCCCTATGAGGTAAACGCGGCGCAGCCCGCGACAGGTTCAACTGCTCTAGCATCTGGTTCGTGACCCGCCCGCACGTGCTGCTCAGCGTTGCCGTCAGCCTCGACGGCCACATCGACGATCGCGGCACCGAGAGGTTTCCTCTGTCGAACGCCGAGGACTTCGACCACGTCGACCGGATGCGCGCGGAGTCGGACGCGATTCTGGCGGGAGCCGAGACGCTGCGCCGTGACAACGCGCGACTGCTCGTCTACAGCGACGAGCGGCGTGCGCGGAGAATCGCGGACGGCAAACCGGAGTTCCCATTGCGCGTCACCGTCACCAGGAGCGGCAACCTGGATCCCGACCTGCGGTTCTGGCACTGCGGCGGCGCCAGCCTGGTGTACTCGCGCACCCCGGAGACCACGGTCGGGCACCTCACCGAGACGAAGACCTTCAGCGAATTCCCGGAGATTCTGGACGATCTCGGCGCGCGTGGCGTGCGAAAACTCATGGTCGAAGGCGGCACGAGCATTCACACCGCGTTCCTCGAAGCCGGACTGGCCGACGAGATCCGGGTGGCGGTGGCACCGATGCTGATCGGCCAGGCGACGGCCCCGCGTTTCGTGAATCCCGCCGAATTCCCCGGTGGACCGGCACGCCGATTCCACCTGGAGGACGTCACGAAGGTCGGGGACGTCGCGGTGCTCCGCTACTTCCCGAAAGTCACTTCCTGACGAGCTTGAACACTCCGAAGATCTGCTCCCGGCGGTAGACCGCGATCACCAGCGCCCACACCATGAAGATCAGCGGCATCTTCGCGTCGTCGAGTCCACCGTTGGTCACCAGGGTGAACTCGGTGAGCGCCGCGCCGGCCATGATGCCCGCGAGGCCCAGCGCCGCGAGGCCGCAGATGGGCGGGATGAGCAGGCCGATCGCGGTGGCGATCTCCAGCACACCGGTGAAGTAGCGGAACCACTGACCGAAGCCGATGTCGTCGAACTTGGCGACGAACGAGTCGGTGAACAGCGCGTAGCCGTTCATCACGAACTGCACGGCGAGCACGATCTGCAGGATCCAGACGACGATGTTGCCGATCTTCGCCGCGGTTGAGGTCTGCTCAGGCATGGCGGGATTCTCCCACCGAAACGGCCGCGTTGTTCCACAGCCAGAGCACATCGCGACCGAACGACCACACGAGCGATGCCAGCGCGAGACCAACGAGGAGCCCCGCTGCCGGAAGCAGGCCGGACGCCGCCACGACGAGGAAGATCCCCTGGATCGCGGCCACGACCTTGCGGGCGTAACTGGCGGGCAGCGGTGCGTTCATCCAGCGGAACCGCCAGGAAGCGGCGACGAACACGTACCGCATGAGTCCGATCGCGAGCACCCACGGACCCATGTGCACGGCCACGTAGGCGCTCAGCACCAGGATCAGGAACGCGTCGACCTCCATGTCGAACCGGGCGCCCAGCGCGGTCGAGGTGCCCGTGCGGCGAGCAACCTGACCGTCCACCCAGTCGAGTGACAGCGCGACGGCCGCCAGCATCACGACCAGCGCGACCGGCACGTCCTGCCCGGCACGGTCGGCGACCAGGGCGGTCACCGCGCCGACCATCAGGCCGCGGGCGAGCGTGACCCGGTCAGCGGGTCCCAAAGCCGAGGTGCGGTGCCGTTGCATGCCGTAACCGAGGAACGCCCACGTGGCGAACCCGTAGGCGAGACCGGCGGCCCAGCCGAGCGGGCCGAGACCGGCGGTGGCACCGACCATGCCCAGCGCGAGGACCTGAAGCCCCGCCCAGATGGCAGGCTCCCGCAGGACGGGCGCGGTCCTGGTGTGCTGAAGTGTGATCATCAGGTGGCCCCTAACGAACTTCGTGCGGCGGAGGTGTTGTGAGTGACACGTACGGCGAGTGCCTTTTGGCTCAACGAATCCGGAAACGGGGAAGTCCGGCAGGTCACACTGCCCGAACCCGGTCCGGGTGAGGTCGAGGTGCGCACGCTGTTCTCCGGCGTGAGCCGAGGCACGGAGACCCTCGTGTTCCGCGGTGGCGTGCCGGAGAACCAGTACGCGGTGATGAGGGCTCCCTTCCAGGAGGGCGACTTCCCGTGGCCGGTGAAGTACGGGTACCTCAACGTGGGCGTCGTCGAACACGGGCACCTGAGAGGGCGCACGGTGTTCTGTCTCTATCCACACCAGACTCGTTACGTGGTACCGGAAACCTCGGTCACGCTCGTGCCCGACGCGGTGCCGGCGGCCAGGGCGGTGCTGGCGGGCACCGTCGAGACCGCGGTCAACGCGGTGTGGGACGCGCGTCCGCTGGTCGGCGACCGGATCGCGGTGGTCGGCGGTGGCATGGTCGGGTCGAGCATCGCGGCGGTGCTCGCCACGTTCCCCGGCGCCCGCGTGGAGCTCGTGGACTCCGATCCCGCCCGCGAGGCCGTGGCCCGGCAGCTCGGTGTCGGCTTCGCCCTGCCGGGCAATGCTCTCGACGGGTGCGATCTGGTCTTCCACGCGAGTGCGACCGAACCGGGCCTCACCACGGCTCTCGGCCTGCTCGCGCCGGAAGGCCGCGTGATCGAGCTGAGCTGGTACGGCGACAGGTTGATCTCCGTGCCGCTGGGCGAGTTCTTCCACTCGCGCAGGCTGACGATCCGCAGCAGCCAGGTCGGCACGGTCGGCCGTCCCGACCGCTCCTACGCCGAACGCATGGCGGTCGCGCTCGACCTGCTGGCCGACGACAGGTTCGACGCGCTGATCACGGGCCACAGCGCGTTCGAGGACCTGCCCGACGTAATGCCCAGGCTGGCCGACGGCGGGATTCCGGCGCTGTGCCACCGGATTGACTACGGTCAGGGTCATGTTTCCGAGTGACACCACGGTCGACGTCCGCGGTAGGAGCGTGGCCGTGCTCCCGGTCGGCAGCACCGAGCAGCACGGTCCGCACCTGCCGCTGGCCACGGACTCGGTGATCGCGTGGACCATCGCGTCGGAGATCGCGGCGAGGTACCCGGTCCGGCTGCTGCCGCCGATCCAGTTCTCGTGCTCGCAGGAGCACGCCGACTGGCCGGGGACCGTCAGCATCTCCGCGCGCACGTTGATCTCAGTGGTCACGGACATCGCGGAGTCCCTGCGGCGCAACGGTGTCACGAACGTCGTGCTGGTCAACGGCCACGGCGGCAACTACGTGCTGTCCAACATCGTGCAGGAGGGCGAGGGCCTGGCGCTGTTCCCCGGCCGGGACGACTGGGCGTTCGCGCGGGAGAAGGCCGGCATCGAGACCTCGGCGTACAGCGACATGCACGCGGGCGAGCTGGAGACGTCGATCCTGCTGCACGCGCACCCCGATCTGATCCGTCCCGGCTACGAAACCTCTGACCACCTGGCGGAGGACAGGCGGCACCTGCTCACCCTGGGTCTGGCGCCGTACACGTCCTCCGGCGTCATCGGGCGTCCGTCCCTGGCGTCAGCGCGCAAGGGCGAGCTCCTGCTCGCGGGGCTGGCCGAGTCCTTCCGCCACTACCTCGACCTGTTCGGTCCTCCGGCGTGACAGGAACAGCACGACCGCGCCGGGCAGTGCGGCGATGAGCGCCAGCACGCCGTAGACGATGCCCGTGGTGAAGCCCTGCGCGGCGCCCAGACCGGCGGCACCGAACGCCACCGCGAGGAACGCCTCGCGGGGGCCGAACCCGCCGATGTTGACCGGGATCGCCATGATCAGCAGCGCCAGCACGACGACCGGCGCGAGCTGGGTGACCGTCGCGTCCGACCCGGCGGCGCGGGCGGCCACCAGGAACAGCGCGACGTAACCGGCGACCGTGGCGGCGGACAACCCGATGACAGCGGGCCAGGTCTTGAGCGACAACAGCCTGATGCCGTCTGCGAGGGTGTTGACCAGCGCCTTTCGCACCGGCCGGATGTTCCAGCCGGCGGCGACGAGGGCGGCCAGACCGGCGAGAACCAACGCGACGGTGGTGCCGTTCGGAGCGAGGCCGAGGCCGGGCGCGGGGTGCGTGAGCAGCACCGCGAGCCCGATCCCGATGAGCACGATCTGACCGGCGAAGCGCTCGAAGAACACGGCGCGCACGCCCCGTCCGACGTCGCCCGACTCACGGCCGTGGTTGACCGCGCGGTGCACGTCGCCGAGCACGCCCGCGGGCAGCACGGCGTTGACGAGCTGGGCGCGGTAGTAGTCGCTGACCGCGGTGCGCAGGGTCAGCGGCAGGCCGAGGCGGCGCGCGACGAGGACCCAGCGACCCGCGCTGAGCACCGTCGTCACGAGCCCGATCGCCAGTGCGGCGGCGACGGAGAACGCGTCGATCGCGCGCAGTCCGTCGAGGAACGCCCCGGTGCCCAGGCGCACGCCCAGAGCAACCAGGATGCCCAGCGCCAGCATCAGGCGAAGCCACGGCCACAACTTCTTCATCACACAGCTCCCGGTAGTGCCAGCAGGTCGACGTGGTGGACCGTCACGGAGGCCGTTGACCTGCGGCGCAGGTACTCGGGGGCCTCGGCGGCGAGTGTGGGTTCCTGCTCCACCGCGGCGTCGACCCAGCCCTTCAGCCATTCCCGCTGCAGGGCGTCGCCATTCATGCGCCAGGGGCTCTGAGCCGTGCGAACCGAAGCGCCTGCTGCCACGAACGCCTCTTCGGCGACAGCCGGTGCATCAGGTCCGAGCAGACGGCGCCCGTCCACGACGCGACGCTGGTGAGCGTTGAACGCGTCCTGGAAGGCGGCGTCGAGCGGCTCGGCCGGATCGATGTCGATCCGGCCTGCCACCGAGAGCGTGAACAGTGCGGGCACATGTGCTTCTACGCATGCAACCGCCAGAGCGTTCATCTCGTTGGTAGTGAGCAAGTCGAGCAAAGCGGAGCACGTGACCAGGTCTGCGCCCTCGATGTCGGCGGCTTTCAGGGACGTGAGGTCACCCTCACGCGTTTCGGCGGTGACGTTCTCCAGCTCGTTCATGCCGGCCACCGCCAGCCCGAGCAGCCGGGGGTCGCGGTCGTGCAGCACCCAGTGCTGTACGCCGCCGAGCCTCCCGGCGAGCCATCGTCCCATCGATCCCGTTCCACAACCGAGGTCACGGATCGTCAGGGGGTTTCGGTTCACCAGAGTTTCGCGGACCACGTCCGCGAGCTCCTCCGAGCGTGCGTCAGCGTCGGCGATTTCGCGCAGTGCCAGCCATTCCGGGGCGAAGGTCATGGCCGGAGCGTAGCCAGCACCCTCCGCAGATCCTCTGTGGATTCGTCCCAAGTGGACAGAACAGCTCGCCGGGCGAGCGCCCTCGCCCGCAGTTCGGACCGAAAATCCTGATCTTCGAACCAGCGTGTTAGTGCAGCTTCCAATGCATTTTCGTCCCCGGCGGGAATGAGCAGACCGCCATCGCCGAGGGCGTCCGGGACAGCACTCGCGATGACCGGCAGACCGTGCGCGAGCGCCTCGGTGACGACCATGCCGTAGGTCTCGGCGCGGGAGGCCAGCACGAAGAGGTCGGCACTGGCGTACGCGCTGGTCAGAGCCTTGCCGGCGAGTGGTCCGGGGAAGCTGACCCGATCGTCTCGCGGGAGTTCGCGCAGGAACGGCCGATGCGGGCCCACGCACGTCAGCCGCCAGTCGCGTTCGATCCTCCGCAACGCCCTGACCAGCAGGTCGTGGCCTTTGCGGGCTGTGATGGACGCGACGCACAACAGGTGGTGCACGCCGTCCGTGCCGGGCGCTCGCGGCGCCGGATCGGTGCCCGGGACGACGACGTGGACGTGGTCGAGCCCGTGCCTGCGCTCGATGTCACGCGCGGCCGTCGGACTCGTCGCGATGACCGCCCTCGCGGCCCTCAGGACCTGGCCTTCGCGGGCGTCGAGGGCGCGTGCGGTGCCGGGGTCGAGGCCCGTCTCGTCGGCGAGCGGCAGGTGCACGAGGACAGCGATGTTCAATCTTCGTGCGTGAGGAACGACGATTTCGGGCAGTCCGCAGCTCACGAGGCCGTCGAGGAGCACGACGTCTCCGTGCGGGATCCCCGCAAGCGTTTGCTCCAACGCGGTGGCGTCACTCGGACGCGGCCAGTCCCCAGCGACGAGCAGACGGTTCAGGCCCGCGCTCACGCGCAGGTCGTAGACGTTGCCGCCGCTGGGACCGCCAGGATCCCCGACGTCAGCCGGAAGGACGAAGTGCACGTTCGTAGCCGGCCCACGCCACATGAGACTCATGGAGTGTGACGGCGATCGCATCGATCCCGTGAGCGCCCTCACCCAGGGCACCCTCGGAGATCTTGTCCGCGAGCTGGTCCGCGATGTGTTTCGCGAGCCACTCCGTGGACGTGTTGATGCCCGCGAACTGGGGTTCTTCGTCCAGGTTGCGGTAGTTGAAGGCGGCCAGGACCTTGTTCAGCTCCTGGGTCGCGAGTCCGATGTCGACGACGATGTTGTCCGAATCGAGTTCAGCCCGTTTGAACGTTGCGTCGACCAGAAACGTTGCTCCATGCAGACGTTGTGCCGGACCGAAGACCTCGCCGCGGAAACTGTGGGCGATCATCACGTGATCGCGGACGGTGATGCTGAACAGGGTGACCTCCGCTGTGCGGTCGGGTTACGGTGCGACTCCATCCGAGCGTAGCTGCACGTTCGGAAGGCGCCTGGCGACGAGGGGACCGGAGATGTTCGAGCAGGCCTTCAGTGACGAAGACGTGGCGGAATCCGATCTGGTGACACGGCGTGGCACCTTCCGCGCGGTCGCGTTCCGAGCGGACGGCCACGAACACATGGCCCTGGTGTACGGCAAGACGAAGCTGCGCGAGAACGTCCTCGTGCGCATCCACTCCGAGTGCATGACCGGCGACATCTTCGCCGCGATGCGCTGCGAGTGCGGCGAGCAACTCGACGCCGCGCTGAACACGATCGTGCGCGAGGGCAGCGGGATCCTCGTCTACCTGCGCGGTCACGAAGGGCGCGGAATCGGTCTGGTGTCGAAGATCCGCACCCACGTGCTGCAGGACGAAGGACTGGACACGTTGGACTCGGCCACGTCACTCGGCCTGCCCGTCGATGTTCGCGACTACTCCCCCGCGGCTCGCGTGCTCAAGCACCTGCGCGTGCAGTCCGTGCGGCTGATGTCCAACAACCCGGACAAGATCGCGGCGCTGGAGTCCCACGGGATCTCGGTGACCGCGCGCGTGCCGTCGCTGATGACGCCCAACGCGCACAACATCGCGTACCTGACGGCGAAGCGGGACCGGCTCGGTCACGACCTGCCCCAGGTCGAGGGGTTCACGACGCTGCCGCATGCCCGCTGACCATTGCTTTCCCAGCATGTGGCGCTCAGAATGGGCCGATGCTGGCGCTGCGGGCAGAGCGTGCGTTCGACGGTGAGCGGTCCATCGCGGGCCCTGTCACGGTCCTCGTCGAGGACGGCAAGATCAAGGCCGTCGAGCAGGGGCGTCCCGACGTCGCCGGTGCCGAGGTGGTCGACCTCGGCACCGCCACCGTCCTTCCCGGACTGATCGACACCCACGTCCATTTGTGCGCGGACAGCGAGAACGGCGCGCTGGACCGCCTGCCGGACTTCACCTCCGAGCACCTCGACGCGGTGATCAGGGACAGCCTCGACCGCCACCTCAGGGCAGGCGTCACCACCGTCCGCGATCTGGGTGACCGCGCGTGGGCCGTGGTGGACCAGCGCGCGAAGCACCGGCAACGCGTCCTCGCCTCCGGCCCGCCCATCACCAGCCCACGGGGTCACTGCTGGTCGATGGGTGGCCAAGCGTCCGGGGACGACGCGCTCCGCCAGGCCGTGCGCGCTAGAGCCGAACGCAACGTCGACATCGTCAAGATCATGGCCAGCGGCGGGTTCACCACCCCCGGCACGATCGTCGACGACTGCCAGTTCACCGAGCACGACCTGCGCGTGGTGGTCGAGGAGGCCCATTCGCTGGGCCTCCCGGTGACCGCGCACGCCCACAGCCTCAGGGCCGTCCAGCAGGCCGTGGCCGCCGGTGTGGACGGCATCGAGCACTGCACGTGCCTGTCCGGCGGGGCCATGGTCGTCCCCGTCGAACTGATGGACGCGCTGGCGGAGGCCGACATCGCCGTCTGCCACACCCTCGGCGTCACCATGGAACCGCCTCCTCACATCCAGGAGGCGTTCGACCGCATGGGGATGAGCATGGCCGCCAAGATCGACGCGACCGGGCGCATGTACGACCATGGCGTGCGTACGGTCTCCGGTACGGACGGTGGTATCGGCGCGGGCAAACCACACGGGATCACCGCCCACGCCCTGCGGAACATGATCGAGGCGGGCATCCCGAACGCCGCCGTGCTGGCGAGCGCGACCAGTCAGGCCGCCAAGGCGTGCGGCGTGAGCAAGGGCGTGCTGAAACCCGGCTGGGATGCGGACATCATTGCCGTGCAAGGAGATCCCGTGCGGGACATCACGGCGTTGCACCACGTGACGACCGTGGTGATCGGAGGTCAGATCGTGACGACCGTCTTGCCGGCGGACCGCCGCGAGTAGACATGGTCCACCGCGTCGAGCGCTTCGGACAGCGGGAAGACCTTGCCCACGGCGGCTTTCACCGAGCCCGCCTCGATGAGCACACGCAGCTCGTCGAAGACGTCAGCGCGTTCGGTGGACATCAGCGGGACGAACTTCTTGGACGAGAACGGGTTCAGCAGCGGCGAGCCCAGCGACTTCTGGAAACCGCCCGTGATCGAACCGCCGGTCTCCGCACCGACCAGCACGATCCTGCCGCGCTCGTTCGTGGCCCCGCGCAACCTGGACAACGGCCTGGCGCCGCCGCAGTCCAGGATCAGGTCGTACGTGCCGGTGAAGTCCGCGACGGTGTAGTCGAAGACCTCGTCGGCACCCAGAGACCGCACCAGTTCCACCTTGCTGGTGCTGCACACACCGGTCACATGTGCGCCCAGAGCTTTCGCGATCTGGACCCCGTACGACCCGACACCGCCACCCGCGCCGAGCACCAGAACCCGTTGTCCCGCCTGGACTCCGCGCAACCCCTGCAGCGCCGTCCCGCCCGAGATCGGCACCGCGGCCGCCTCCGTGAACGAGATCCCCTCCGGCTTGCGCGCGAGCCGTGAGACCGGCGCGACCGCGTACTCGGCGAACGACCCGTCGCACGTGCCGAACACCTCGTCGCCGACCGCGAACCCGGTCACGCCGGGCCCGATCTCCTTCACCACACCGGCGACGTCCCGTCCGGGCACCGGCGACTTCGGCCCGCGGAACCCGAACCCGAGGAACCGCAGCAGGTACGGCTTGCCGGTGAGCAGGTGCCAGACGCCCATGTCGACGCCCGCCGCCCGCACCTCCAGCAGAACCTCGCCCTGCCCAGGCACAGGCACATCGAGGTCACCGAACACCGCCGATCCGTATCTTCGTTGCACAACAGCCTTCACAGCTCTTCCTCCTCCGGGTACTGGAACACCTCTTCGAGCGACACCCCGAACACACGCGCGATCTTGAAGGCCACCTCCAGCGAGGGCGAGTACCTGCCCTGCTCGATGGCGATCAACGTCTGCCGCGTCACACCGATGGCCGTGGCGAGATCGGCCTGCTTCATCTCGCCGTGCGCGAAACGCAACGCACGGATGGAGTTCGTGACTTTGGTCGGCTTCACAGCAGTCCCCGCCGGTAGAACATGATCTTCGCGGCGGAACCGAGCACCGCGGACAGCACGAAGCACAGGTAGAGCACGTTGGCGATCCAGAAGTGCGGCGCCTCGAGCATCGCCAGCGCCATCGCGGACACGCCACCGATGACGACGAACGACTGGCCGATGTGGTCACCGAACCGGCCGATCTCCCGGTCCCGTTCGTCGGCCTGCAGCCCGTCGTTGCGCGCGGCGATGCCGAACCAGATCCCGGACACGATGCCGGCGACGATCCCGAACAGGATCGTCGACAGCAACGCGCCTGCGTACGGCGCCTCGACCAGCGGACGTCCCGCCGTCCCGCTCAGGACGAGCACGACATACGCGGCATAACCCACCACGGCGATGACCGCCAAGGCCCAGGCCCGCTTCTCCTCGAACGCCATGGTCCCGCTCCTGATGTCAAAGAAACCTGACATCACCAAGGTAAAGCGAACCAGACACCGTGTCAAATATCTTTGACTTAATCTTTCCGTGATCAACGCGTCCGTATGGCGGTCGACCACCTCCGAGCGGACCCGTTAGCGTGCGGCGCATGCTCCGTCCGATCCTTGTTGCGTGCGCGCTCGCCCTCACGGCGTGCGGCCACCCGGTGACGGCGGAACCTCCGGCACATACCCCCGCGGCAGCACCTCTCGTCGCGACGCCCGGGATCTGCCCGCTGCCCGACAGCGGGTTCGAGTGCGACTTCCAGAAGCGGATCAAGGCCGCCCAGGACTACGCCGAGACCAGGCCGGGGACCACGGGTTTCGTGCTGCGCGACCGCGAGTCCGGCGCGATCTGGCGCAACGACCACTCCGGCGACATGACGTGGACCGCGTCGACGATCAAACTCGCGATGGTCGTGAACCTGCTGGAACGCCACCGCGCCGGCAAGATCAAGCTCAGCGCCGAGGACCGCAGTCTGATGAGCGCGATGCTGCACACGTCCGACGACGACGCGGCCGACACGCTGTGGAAGCGCTACACGGGCGCGACGTTCAACGCGGCGTTCGGCACGTACGGAATGACCGATCTGGTGCCACAGAAGGGTTACTCGGCCTCGTTCCCCTACTGGGGCTACGAGAAGTGCACGGCCAACGACCTCGACCGCCTGATGAACCACATCCTCGACGCCGTGCCCGCGGAGGACCGCGCGTACATCCTCGGGCAGATGCGCGCGGTCGGGCCCGTGCAGCAGTGGGGCGTCTGGGGCCCCGACTCCGGCGTCAAGAACGGCTGGTCGGAGGAGGACGGCGGCTGGGTGATGAACTCGGTCGGGTTCGTCGGCAAGGACGAGCGGTACACCCTCGCGATCATGAACAACCTCAGGGGCGAGGGCGCCTACGACGAGGGCCGCGCGACCGACACCGAGATCACCCGCATCCTGTTCCGCTAGCGCGGCATCGGTTCGAAGTGGAACGAGCGGATGAAGCAGTCCCGTGGCTGGTTCACCGCGAACAGCACGCAGTCGGCCACGGACCGCGCGGTGAGCATGCCGTCGCGCGCCGCGTCGTCGCTGTTGTCGAAGTCCGGCGGATACAACGCGATCATGCGGATGCCTTCGGGGCGCAGCCGTTGCGACATGATCTCCGCGTACCGCCCCTGACCCGCCTTGGCCGCGTGGAACGCGGCGTGCGCGATGTGCGCGGGATCGCTGCGTGACTCGGCTTCCAGCGACACGAGCGTGACGACGTCCGGGCGTTCGGAACGCCGCAGCAGGGGCAGGAAACTCTCGGTCATCAGCACCGTTCCGGCCGTGCCGGACAAGATCGTGCGCACGATCGCGTCATCGTCCACCTGGGACTCCGCCAGAAACGCCGCGCCGTTGTTGACCAGCACGTCGACGTGGCCGAGCAACTCGCCTGCCTGGGCGGCACAACGCCGGACCGACACCGGATCCGTGAGATCGCACCGCAACGCGTGCGCGCCGGGCAGCAGGTCGCGAGTGCGTTGCGCGGCAACGAGATCACGGGCCGTCACGACGACCGTGGCCCCCTGCTCGGCGAACCGCCGCGCGATCGTGCGCCCGAAACCCCTGCCACCACCTGTGATCACCACGTTCATGACCGAGATGCTGCACCCTCGATCGCGGTGGAGGTCAAGCCGCGCGAACAGCGTGCGCCGTCAGCCCTGAACCGACTCCCACAGGCAGAGCACAGTGCCCTCGCTGTCCTTGACGTACTGCGAGAACCCGTAGTCGCCCACGCGTTCCTTGGCATTGAGCACCGTGCCGCCCGCTGCCACGACCTTGCTCGCCACGGCGTCGATGGCCGGCACCTCGATGATCAGCACCGGCCCCTGCACGAACTCGGTCCGGGGCGAGATCCCGCCGTCCGCGTCGGCCACGTCGACCGGCTCCCCGTCCGTGCCGACAAGCACGTAGTCGAACGGCAACTGCTGCGCCGACCACCCGAAGACGTCGCGGTAGAACGCCGTCGCACGGCCGAGGTCGTCAGCGGGCAGCTCGAACTTGACCCTGCTCATCGCGCAAGGTCCGGGACCTGGGCGACGAGCTCCTCCGGCGCGGACAGCCGCCAGGCCTCGTACACCAGCTCCTTCATCTCGTCGGCCTCGATGCCTTCGAGGTACACCACGACCCAGCCGAAGCCACCGGACGTGAACTGCTCCTCGAACACCTCGGGCCGTTCGGCCACGAGAGCCCGCTGCTCGGACAGCGTCTGCTTCAGCCCGACCGTCTGCGTGCGCGGCCAGTAGTAGCCGAACACCTTGCCGCGCACACGCAACGTGTCGTACTGCTGGCCGGACGACCGCTGCGCCTCGGCGAGCCCGTCCACGATCTTGAAGAGCTGCTTGTTCGATGTCGCCACTGCCGACCCCCAAAGCCGAAGGCGGAAAGTATAAATCCGGCTCTCAGGACGCGGGCGCGGTGAGCCTCCCCAGGTGGTCGACGACCAGTGCGGCGTGGGACAGCGGCGTGCTCAGGTCATCGACGTCGCCGTTGGTCGTGTAGTCGAGCAGCACGACGTCGGCGGACTCGGCCAGCGCGCGCAAGCGTTCGACCTCGGCCCGCAGGCGGTGCTCCAGAACCCAGCGGTAGGCCGGTAAGTAGATCTCCTGGCGGGCCGTGCGGTAGTCGAGCAGACTCTCGCCGATGAGCCCCGCGCGGTGCCCGCGGACCTGGCCGAAGCGGCGAACCGTGCGCTTCAGGCCCTTCATCGATGTCACCGCGAGCTTCGACGGATCGACGTCGGCCCCCTCGAACACCTTCAGCGCCTGCCAGAGGCCCTCGACGGACTCGCTCGTCACGCCGGGCGACAACGGCACCGGGATCTGGCCGTGCGGGAAGAACGGGCTGAAGCGCACCCACGGCTCGGGGCCGCGGGAGGTCACGTCGATGACCACCGCGTCCGGGCGCTTCACCTTGCGGCGCTTGCTCGCGACTTCGATCGGCATGGCCCGAGCATGGCAGGAGGGTCTGACATTTTCGGACGGTCAGCGCACCGGTTGGGCGGTCAGGGTTGTCGTTGACGTGACACGGCTTCGTTGGGTCAGCACGACGCAGACGAGCACGACGGCCGCGGTGGCGAGGGCCGGCCAGCCGACCGGTTCGCCCAGGACGAGCGCCGACCACACGAGCGTCAGCACCGGCTGGGCCAGCTGGATCTGGCCGATCTTGGCAACGCCGCCCGCGGCCAGGCCCGCGTACCAGGCGAAGAAGCCCAGGAACATCGAAATCAGTGACACGTAGGCGAAACTGAGCCACACGACGCTGTCGGCGCGCGAGAAGTCGGCCGTGTAGAAGGAGATCGGGATCGTCACCGGCAGCGAGACGACCAGCGCCCAGCAGACGGTCCTGGCGCCGCCCAGTTCGCGGGAGAGCGCGCCTCCCTCGGCGTATCCCAGGCCGCACAGCACCACGGCGACCAGCAGGTAGCCGTCGGCGAGGCTCAGCGAGCCGGAGAAGCCGCCGCCGGTGGCCACGAACGCCAGCACCGCGAGCAGACCGGCGCCGCTGGCGAGCCAGAACTTGACGGGTGGGCGTTCGGAGGCGCGCAGGACCGCCCAGATCGCCGTGGACATGGGCAGCACGGCGATCACGACGGCGCCGTGGGCGGAGGTCTGCGTGGTGAGGGCCAGGGACGTGAGGAGCGGGAAGCCGACCACGATGCCAAGGGCGACGACGAGCAGGCGGCGGACCTGCGTTACCGAAGGAAGAGGCGCTCGCGATAACGCGAGGTAGGCGATCGCCAGGAGCCCGGCGACGAAGGCGCGGCCGAACGCGACGAACCACGCGTCCAGTCCCGCCACTGCCAGGCGGGTCGCGGGCAGCGAGAAGCTGAAACCCAGGACGCCGAGCGCGCCGAGTGTTACCCCCGCTGGCACGATAACGTTACTCTTGGCTCTCATGAACGAGGATAACGCAGCCGTCCGCGTTATCGAGCACCTGAGAGCAGCGGCACGGTCCGGTCGCGCCGGCGACCGCATGCCCTCGGTGCGCGAGCTGATGGCGCGGCACCGGGCGTCGCCCGCGACGGTCCAGCAGGCGATCCAGCGCGTGGCCGCCGAGGGACTGGTCGAGGTGCGTCCCGGCCGCGGCAGCTACGTCGCCCCGCGGACGGCGGCGACGAGCCACGACCTGTCGTGGCAGGCCGTCGCGCTCGGCGAGGGCAGGCCCGGCGAGGACCTGGTGGCCAACCTCGTCGCGGTGCCGAAACCCGAGGCCATCCCGCTGACCAGCGGTTACCTCGATCCCGGCCTGCAACCGACCGACGCGCTCGGCGCCGCGCTCAGCCGCGCCGCACGCCGCCCCGCCTCGTGGGGACGCGTCCCGGTGGAGGGCAAGGAGGAGCTGCGCGCGTGGTTCGCGAAGGAGGCCGGCGGCGAGCTCAGAGCCGGTGACATCACGGTGTGCGCGGGCGCTCAGGAAGCACTCGCGACGGTGTTCCGCGGGCTCGGCGAGCGCGGTGACGCCGTGCTGGTCGAGTCGCCCACCTACCTCGGCGCGATCGCGGCGGCGCGCGACGCCGGGCTCAAGGTCGTTCCGGTGCCGGCGGACCAGGACGGTGTGCGGCCGGACCTGCTCCAGGCCGCCTTCGAACGCACGGGCGCGAAGGTCTTCTACTGCCAGCCGCTGCACGCGAACCCGCACGGCGCCGTGTTGTCCGAGGAGCGGCGTACCGAGGTCATGCGCATCGTCCGCGACAACGGCGCGTTCCTGGTCGAGGACGACTGGGCGCGCGGCTTCACCATCGACGGCACCGCGCCGCCGACGCTGGTCTCGCAGGACACCGACGGCCACGTCGTCTACGTCCGCTCGCTCACCAAGGTCGCCGCGCCCGGTCTGCGCGTCGCCGCGATCGGTGCCCGCGGCCCGGCGGGCATCCGGCTGAAGAACACGCGGTCCCGGCAGGACCTGTACGTCGCGGGGCCGTTGCAGGAGGCGGCGATCGACTTCGTGACCTCGCCTGTCTGGCGCCGGCATCTGCGCACGCTCCAGCAGTCCTTGAGGTCCAGGCGTGACGCTCTGACACGCGCACTCGGCGAGCACCTGCCGGAGCTGGAGATCGCTAGGTCGTCCGGAGGACTGCACCTGTGGGTGACGTTGCCGGACGGCGTCGACGACCTGGAGCTCACGACGGCCGCCGCCGCACGTGACGTCGTGGTGTTCCCGGGCCGGCCGTGGTTCGCCGCTGAACCACCGGGCAGTTTTCTCCGTTTGACCTACGGCGGCGCACCCGAGCACGTGCTCGCCGAGGGTGTCCGGCGGCTGGCCGACGCGCTGTCCACCGTGCGGCGGTGACCGCTTCGGGTGAATTGCATCATTCATTAACTTGACTCACTCCAGAAAAGGCGGCATGGTGGGTCCGTGCCCACGGCTTCCGATTTCGAGCGCCTGCTGCGTGGAGCGTCGCTTCGGGTGACGGCCCCGCGGATAGCAGTGCTGTCCGCAGTGCACTCCCACCCGCACGCCGACACGGACTCGATCATCGGCGTCGTGCGTCAGAACCTCGGCGCGGTCTCCCATCAGGCCGTGTACGACGTGCTCCGCGCGCTGACCGGAGCCGGCCTGCTGCGGAAGATCGAGCCCCAGGGCTCGGTCGCCCGTTACGAGGCGCGCGTCGGGGACAACCACCACCACGTCGTCTGCAGATCCTGCGGTGCCATCGCCGACGTCGACTGCGCAGTCGGCCACGCGCCATGCCTGGACGCATCCGACGACCACGGCTTCGCCATCGACGAGGCCGAGGTCATCTACTGGGGCTCCTGCCCCGAGTGCACGACCGCCGCGAAAAGTTCCTGAACACCCGGAAGGATTCCCGTGTCCGACAGCACTGACGCCAAGCTGAGCGAGCTGAACCAGGAGGAGGCCGGCGGCTGCCCGGTCGCGCACGGCCGGCGCAGCCACCCCAGTGAGGGCGGCGGCAACCGAGACTGGTGGCCCAACCAGCTCAACCTCCGGATCCTGCGCAAGCACCCCGTCCAGGCAGACCCCTTCGGTGGTGAGCTCGACTACGGCCAGGAGTTCCTGACCGTCGACCTCGACGAGCTGGCCCGCGACGTCGACGCCGTGCTGACGGAGTCGAAGGACTGGTGGCCCGCGGACTTCGGGCACTACGGCCCGTTCATGATCCGCATGGCGTGGCACAGCGCGGGCACGTACCGCACCCACGACGGCCGCGGTGGTGCAGGCGCGGGCATGCAGCGCTTCGCCCCGCTCAACAGCTGGCCGGACAACGGCAACCTGGACAAGGCCCGCCGTCTGCTGTGGCCGGTCAAGAAGAAGTGGGGCAAGAAGGTCTCCTGGGCCGACCTCATGATCTTCACCGGCAACCGCGCGCTGGAGACCATGGGCTTCGAGACCTTCGGCTTCGCCGGCGGCCGCGCCGACGTGTGGGAGCCGGACGAGGACGTCTACTGGGGCCCGGAGACCGAGTGGCTCGGCGGCGACGCCCGCTACAGCGGTGAGCGCGACCTGGAGAGCCCGCTCGCGGCCGTCCAGATGGGCCTGATCTACGTCAACCCCGAGGGCCCGAACGGCAACCCCGACCCGCTGGCCTCCGCCCGCGACATCCGCGAGACGTTCGGCCGCATGGGCATGAACGACGAGGAGACCGTCGCGCTCATCGCCGGCGGCCACACCTTCGGCAAGGCGCACGGCGCCGGCGACCCGTCGCTGGTCGGTGCCGAGCCCGAGGGCTCCCTGATGGACGCGCAGGGCTTCGGCTGGATCAGCACGCACGGCACCGGCAAGGGCCGCGACGCCATCACCTCCGGCCTGGAGGTGACCTGGACGCAGCAGCCCACCAAGTGGACGAACCTGTTCTTCAAGAACCTGTTCGCGTTCGAGTGGGAGCTCACCAAGTCGCCCGCCGGCGCGCACCAGTGGAAGCCGAAGGACGGTGCGGGCGCCAACACCGTGCCGGACCCCGAGGACGGCACCCTCGACCGCACGCCGATGATGCTGACCACGGACCTCGCGCTGCGCTTCGACCCGATCTACGAGCCGATCTCGCGCAAGTTCGCGGAGAGCCACGAGGCGTTCGCCGACGCCTTCTCCCGCGCGTGGTTCAAGCTGACCCACCGCGACATGGGCCCGATCCAGCGCTACCTCGGCCCGCAGGTGCCGCAGGAGGAGCTGATCTGGCAGGACCGCCTGCCCGTCCGCGACTACGAGCTGATCTCCGCCGACGACATCGCGTCGCTGAAGGCGAAGATCCTGGAGACCGGCCTCTCGGTCTCGCAGCTGGTCAAGACGGCGTGGGCTTCGGCCTCGTCGTTCCGCCAGAGCGACAAGCGCGGTGGCGCCAACGGTGCCCGCATCCGCCTCGAGCCGCAGCGCGGCTGGGAGGTCAACGAGCCCGACCACCTCGCCCAGGTGCTGCGCACGCTGGAAGGCGTGCGGGAGGCGTTCAACAGCTCCGCGACCGGCGGCAAGAAGGTCTCGCTGGCCGACCTGATCGTCCTCGGCGGTGCCGCGGCGATCGAGCAGGCAGCCAAGGCCGCCGGCCACGACGTCGAGGTGCCGTTCCTCGCGGGCCGCGTGGACGCGTCCCAGGAGCAGACCGACGCCGAGTCGTTCGCCGTCCTGGAGCCGAAGGTCGACGGTTTCCGCAACTACGGCGGCAAGGCCACCCCGCTGCCGTCGGAGTACCTGCTGATCGACAGGGCGAACCTGCTCGGCGTCTCGGCGCCCGAGCTGACCGTGCTGATCGGCGGCCTGCGCGTGCTGGGCGCCAACCACGGCGGTTCGCAGGCGGGCGTGCTCACGGCCAAGCCGGAGACGCTGACCAACGACTTCTTCGTCAACCTGCTCGACATGGAGACGGAGTGGAAGTCGGTCACCGAGGACCAGGAGAACTTCGAGGGCCGCGACCGCGCCACCGGTGCCGTCCGCTGGACCGCCACCCGCAACGACCTGGTGTTCGGCTCGAACTCCGAACTGCGCGCCGTCGCCGAGGTCTACGCGAGTGACGACGCCGCCTCGAAGTTCGTGCAGGACTTCGTCGTCGCGTGGAACAAGGTCATGAACGCGGACCGCTACGACGTCTGATCCAGCCTCACCCAGGTGCCCCAGGCCACTCCCCCGGCCTGGGGCACCTTCGTGTCCAGCCCCGGTACACCACGGCCCAGTTGTGTTGTGCGGCAACGTCATCGCCTGACACGCGGTAGAACCCGCGTCGCCTCCGGGTCGCCCTTGGAGCGCTGGCGCAGGCGGGTGACGACGAAGAGCACGACGGCCGCGGCCACGGCGAACAGCACCAGTTTCTGGAAGACGCCGGCGTAGGACTCGACCCGGTGCCAGTTCTCGCCCAGCAGGTAACCGGCTCCCACGAAGATGGTGTTCCAGATCAGGCTGCCCAATGTGGTGAGCACGAGGAATTTCGGGAAGTTCATGCGTTCCACTCCCGCGGGCAGGGAGATGAAACTGCGGAACAGCGGCACCATTCGGCCGAAGAAGACGGCTTTCGTGCCGTGGCGGGTGAACCAGGCTTCGGTCCTGTCGAAGTCGGTCACCCGGACCAGTGGGATCCGGGCCACCAGGTTGCGAGTTCTGGTGCGGCCCAGGAGCATTCCCGCGAAGTAGACGATGACGGCCCCCGCGACCGAGCCCACGGTGGTCCAGAACAGGGCCGCGGGCAGGCTGAACACGCCCTTGCTCGCGGAGAAGCCGGCCAGGGGCAGCACCAGCTCGCTCGGGATAGGCGGGAACAGGTTGTCCAGGCCCACGACCACGGCCGCGCCCACGCCTCCCAGTGACTCCATCAGCGAGACGGCCCATTCAGCCAGCATCGGTTTTCCCCTCAGGTGACGGTGAAATCTGTCGGGGTCCACGTTAGGAATGGGGAATGGGCGGCACCATGAGGTTGTCCGTCGGGAATCGTGGGGGAAACCGCAGGGCGATACTGTGGTAAACCGCAATGCCGGGCGCCGGAGGGGTCAGTACGGTGGCGAACGTGCATCAGATGGAGCGGCTCAGCGCGGGTTCGTTGGTGCGTGGCTGGTTCCGGATGCTCGTGGGTCTCACGATCGGATCGCTGACGGGAGTGGCCGGTCTCGCCGCCGCGGCCGCCGGTGTGGGCGTGGTCCGGCTGACCGAGTACGAGCTCGGCAGGATCACGCGGTTCGACCGGCCCGTGCACACGAACCCGCTGACACGTCAGGGATGCCGTCGTTACCTCGCGGTGCGGTGGCTGGTCGGCGCGCTCGGCGCCGGCGTGATCTGCCTGCTGACGTTCTGGTACATCATCGGGATCTCGGTGGTGACGGCGTGGCTGTTCGACGGCGACTGGGCGCTCATCGAGGACGCGGACCGGGTCACCCTCGGGCTGATCGCACTGATGGCGATCCCGGGTGCACTGGTCATCTTCGTGACGACGGCCGGCGTGGTCGGTGTGGCGGTGCTGGACCGGTGGCTCGCCACCACGATGCTCGGGACCAGCCAGCAGACGCTGCTGCGCGAGCGGGTCGCGGAACTGACCAGCACGCGGGCCGAGGTCATCGAGGCGATCGACGACGAACGGCGGCGCATCGAACGCGACCTGCACGACGGTGTCCAGCAACGACTTGTGGCGCTCGGCATGCTGATCGGCCGGGCCAAGCGGGCCAGGGGCGAGGAGCAGTTGCAGGAGTTGTTGCGGCAGGCGCACGACACGGCGGGCGAGGCCATCGACGAGTTGCGCGAGGTCGCGACGCGCGTCTACCCGGCCGTGCTGGACGACTCGGGGCTGGACGCGGCGCTCGAGGTGCTGGCGGAACGGTCGAGCGTGCGCGTCGAGATCAGCAACCGGCTCGGGTCGTCGCCCGGCACCGCGCTGGAGACGGTGATCTACTTCGTGACGTCCGAGGCCGTCACCAACGCGGCCAAGCACGCGGACCCGTCGCTGGTCGAGATCCACGTGCGACGGGATGGCAAGGGCGGCATCGCGATCGTGGTGCGGGACGACGGCATCGGTGGTGCGGACCCCACCGGCACCGGGCTGTCGGGGCTGGCGAGGAGGGTCAAGGCGGTGGACGGGGACTTCGAGGTGACCAGTCCGCCCGGCGGTCCCACCACGATCTACGCGAGGGTGCCGTGCGAGTGATCCTGGCCGAGGACTCGACGCTGCTGCGCGAGGGCCTGATCCGCTTGCTCGCCGAGGAGAGCCACGACGTCGTGGCCGCCGTCGGCACCGCGCCGGAGTTACTGAAGGCCACCGAAGAACACCGGCCGGACATAGTGGTGACGGACGTCCGGATGCCACCGGACCACAAGGACGACGGCATGCGCGCCGCGCTGGAGATCCGGGAGCGGTGGCCGGAGGTCAGCGTGCTCGTGCTCTCGCAGTACGTCGAGAACCGCTACGCCACCGAGCTCATCACCAGCACCGGCGGCAAGGTCGGCTACCTGCTCAAGGACCGGGTGGCGCAGGTGGACGAGTTCCTGGAGGCACTGGACAGGGTGGCGGCGGGCGGTGCGGCGTTCGACCCGGAGGTCGTGCGCAGGCTGCTGACCAGGACCACGCACGTCGACCCGCTCGAAACACTGACCGCACGGGAGAAGGAGGTCCTCGAACTGATGGCCCAGGGCCTCACCAACGCCCGCATCTCCGCACAGCTGCACATCTCGCAGAGCGCCGCGGAGAAGCACATCAACGCGATCTTCGACAAGCTCGGCCTCTCCGGCTCGTCCGGCGTGAGCCGCCGGGTGATGGCCGTCGTCCGCTACCTGGGCAGCTGACGACCGTCGAGGAGCTGCTCACGACACCGGGCGCGAAACTCGAGCGGGACGCCGAACTCGTTGCCCTGCTTGACGAACCGCTGCGCCACGCGGGCTGGCGGCACGCAGCGGAGACGATCACGGAGCTGGTTCCCGCTGACCGGTGCGGTGTCCGCGATCCGCCGGCACGGCGACCCGGCGAGGTTCCTCGCCGGGTTCCGCCGCCGCTGCGCGGTCCGCGAACACCCACCGGCCAGCTGAAACGAACGAGCCGGCACTAACTCCAGGACGCCGGGATGAAGACGTCGAAGCTGCGGTCGGAGAGGCCCCAGTGGTCGCGCCTGGTGACGATCGCGCACGTCACCTGCGCGCAGTCGAGGTTGCCCCCGGCCTGCCTGACGTGGATCTGCGCGGTGAACGAGCCGTCCGCCGCGATCGGCACGCTCGGGTTGGTGCCGATCGGCGTGTTGGTCACCCACGCCGACGGGCCGACACCGCTGCCGCCCTGGCCGTCGCCGCCCAGGCAGGGGGTCGGGGTCGTGCCGTAGCTGTAGTCGTCGGGCACCTGGCACAACGCCACGTAGTAGCCCTTGGCCGGGTCGTAGCCGGTGCCGGTCACGGTGATCGTCTCACCGGCCACGACGAGGTCGGTGGCGTTGGACGCGCTCAGGGTGTGGCCGTTGCGGGAAGCGCTTCCCGGAGCCGCCGCGGCAGGCACGGCGGTCGTCACGAGGGCGGCCGCTACTGCTGCCATTGCCAGGATCTTTCTTGCCATCACTTGTCCTTGGTGTGAATGGGGACTCGGATGTGGTGGGAGCTTCACCCTAGACTGTTAGGTAAGCCTAAGTTAAGTTCAAAGCGTGAGAATCTGGGTGGCTGTGCTCACGGTCGCGCTGGTCGCGGGATGCACCGGACCGGCGAGCCGCAACGCGCCGGAAGTACCGCAGGGCGATCCGGGCAGAACGCCGCTGGAACAACTGGAACCGGCGCAGGACCCGCGGCAGAAGTCCGGGCCGAGCACCGCGACGGTGGCGGTACCGGACGTCGTGCCGATCAGCGACAGGCCGTCTCCGGTGCTGCCGACGACGATCACCGACGCGCAGGACACCAAGGTCACGGTGACCAGCGCCGACCGAATTCTCGCCTTCGACCAGTACGGCACGCTCGGCGCGACGGTGTTCGGGCTGGGCCTGGGCGGCCGGATGGTCGGGCGCGACACGTCGACCGGTTTTCCCGCCGCCGCACAGCTTCCGCTCGTCACGACGAACGGGCACCAGCTCAACGCCGAGGCGATCCTCGCGCTGCGACCGACCGTCGTGATCACCGACACCACGCTCGGGCCGTGGGACGTGGTGCTGCAACTCAGGGATTCCGGCATCCCCGTCGTCGTCACGGAGTCGCGGCGGGCCGTCAACAACGTCGGCGAGCTGATCAAGCAGGTCGCCGACGCCCTTGGTGTGCCGGGAGAGGGCGAAAAACTGGCCTACCGCACGACGATCGAGATCGAGAAGGCCAAGATCACGGCCCAGCGGCTGGCGAACGGATCAGAGCTGCGGATCGTGTTCCTCTACGTCAGAGGCCAGTCCGGGGTCTACCAGATGTTCGGCCAGGGCACCGGCGCGGACGAGCTGATCACCGCGGTCGGCGGGGTCGACGTCGCCACCGAGGTCGGCCTGCAGGGCTCCAAGCCGATCAACCCGGAGGCGTTGTCCAGGGCGGCGCCGGACGTGATCCTGGTGATGTCGAAGGGACTCGCGTCCGTCGGCGGGGTCGACGGCATGGTCGGCGTGCCCGGTGTCGCGCAGACGCCGGCCGGGCAGAAGCGCCGGATCGTCGACATGAACGACTACCAGGTGCTGAGCTTCGGACCGCTGACCGCCTCCGTGATCGACGGCCTGGCCAGGGCGCTGTACACGTGAGGTCGCTGCTTTTCCTGACGCTCGCCGTCCTGCTGTTCGGGGCCGTGCTGCTGTCCGCGTCCGTCGGCCAGTTCCCGATTCCCGTCGGCGACGTCTTCGCGTCGCTGTTCGGGAGCCCGTCGAGTGATCCGATGGCCGAGGCGACGCTGTGGAACGTCCGGTTCCCGCGCGTGGTGATGTCGATCGTCGTCGGCGCCGTGCTCGGGGTCGCGGGCGCGTTGATGCAGGGCGTGTTCGGCAACCCGCTCGCGGAACCGAGCGTGGTCGGGGTGTCGAGTGGTGCCGCGGTCGGCGCGTGCCTGACGATCGTGTTCCAGCTGACCTTCTTCGGCCAGTTCACGACGCCGGTCATCGCCTTCGTGTTCGGGCTGGCCGCGACGTTGCTCGTGTACTCGTTCGCGCGGTCGGGCGGCCGCACCGAGGTGGTCACGCTGATCCTGACCGGTGTCGCGATCAACGCGGTGGCGGGCGCGGGGATCGCGTTCCTGACGTTCCTCGGCGACCAGCAGGCACGCGAGCAGATCGTGTTCTGGCAACTCGGCAGCATCGCCGGCGCGCGGTGGAGCTACGTCTGGACGGTGCTGCCTCTCGCGGTCGCCGGCATCGCGCTCGCCGCGGTCCTCGCGCGGAGGCTCGACCTGCTGTCGCTCGGCGAACGGCCCGCGCGGCACCTCGGCGTGAACGTCGAGGTGCTCAGGCTCGGCTCGATCGTGCTGGTGGCGCTGATGGTGTCGGCCGCGGTGTCGTTCACCGGCGTGATCGGGTTCGTCGGACTCGTGGTGCCGCATCTGATCCGGATGATCGCTGGCCCCGGCCACCGCGTGCTGCTGCCGGCCAGCGCGCTCGGCGGCGCGCTGCTGCTGGTCGCGGCGGATCTGGGCGCGCGTGGCGTGATCACGTTCGTCGACCTGCCGATCGGGATGCTGACCGCGCTCGTCGGCGGGCCGTTCTTCTTCTGGCTGCTCAGGAGGACGCGGCAGCAGGCGGGTGGCTGGGCGTGAAGCCGGAGATGTGCTGCGAGAACGTGTCGGTCCGGCTGGGCGGGCAGCAGGTGCTGCGCGACCTGAACCTCACGGTGGCGTCCGGCGAGGTGCTGGCGCTGGTCGGGCCGAACGGCGCGGGCAAGTCCACGGCACTCGCGGTGCTGGCAGGCGACGTCCGGGCCGACGCCGGTTCGGTGTGGCTGGACGGGAGACCGCTCGACGAGTGGTCCGCGCGCGAGACCGCCCGGCGCCGATCCGTTCTGCCGCAACGGATCACGCTGTCGTTCCCCTTCACGGTGGCCGAGGTGGTCCGGATGGGCCGGGCGCCGTGGGACGACGACGAGGACGTGGTCGCCGAGGTGATGGAGCAGACCGAGATGGCCGCGTTCGCCGGGCGGAAGTTCACGACGCTCTCCGGCGGCGAGCAGGCCAGGGCCGCACTCGCTCGCGTGCTCGCCCAACGGGCCGGGGTGCTGCTGCTGGACGAACCGACGGCCGCCCTGGACATCCGGCATTCCGAACTGGTGCTCCGCACGGCCACGAGTCAGGCGGCGCAGGGCAACGCGGTGCTGGTGGTGTTGCACGACCTCGGGATGGCCGCGGCGCACGCGGACCGGGTCGCGGTGATGTCCGGGGGCTCGATCGTCGCGGACGGGCCGCCGAACGAGGTGCTCACCGGAGACCTGCTGAGCGAGGTGTACCGGCATCGGGTCGAGGTGTTCGCGCATCCGCGGACCGGGCGGCCGGTCGTGCTGCCGTGGAGAGGGGAAGCATGAGGCCGAAAACTGTCGGTGCCGTCTGGAAGAATAAAAGCAAGGGGACCCCCTGGAGGGGACCCCTGCGTAAGCCTTCAACGCCGAGCCCGCGGCGAGAGGCTGTGCCGCACAGGGCTGTGCGACGCGAGACCGCGCCAGCCGGGGCTGTGCGACGCGAGACCGTGCGGCCTGAGGCTGTGCCGCCTGAGGCTGTGCGGCCCGAGGCTGTGCGGCCCGAGGCTGTGCGGCGCGAGACCGTGTGGCCTGAGGCTGTGCGGCCAGGGGCTCGGCGGTCGCCTGTAGCCGCACGAGGGTTACGGACGCTGGTGGTCGTGGCCCTGCTGGTCCTCACCGCGGCACCGGCCCAGGCGCAGGGCGCGCGCGTGTCAGTCGCGCCGGCCAGCGCCGATCCCGAGTACGCGACCACGCTCTCGTTGCGCGGCAGCGGTTTCCAGTCCGTCAAGAACGGCTACGGCGGCGTCTACGTGTTCTTCGGCTGGGTGTCGGAGCAGTGGCGGCCCAGCCAGGGCGGCGCGTCCGGCACGACGATGCGCTACGTCCAGGACCGCGAGGCCAAGGACAACAACGGCTACCAGAGGTTCATCTCCTTCCCCGGCGGCGAGACCGAACACGCCGCGAACGGGACGATGCACGCCGACGGCACGTGGAGCGCGCAGCTCAACGTGCCCGGTGCGAGGTTCAAGGCGGCCGGACGTGACGGCGTGGTGTCCGAAGTGGACTGTCTCAAGGTCACCTGCGGCGTCATCACCATCGGCGCGCACGGCGTGGTGAACGCGAACAACGAGACGTTCACGCCGATCAAGTTCGAAGTCCCGGACCAGCCCGCACCACAGACAACGACGGCACCGGCAACAACGACCACCCCGACGACGACCGCAACCACCACCACGACGACAACAACTACAACGACGACCACGACTCAGCCTGAGGTCCAGCCCGCGGCACAGGCCGGCCCCGACGAACGACCGGGCTGGCTCATCCCCGGCGGCATCGGCGCCGCCGTGCTGCTCGCGGCGGGCCTCGTGTGGTGGCTGCGGTTCAGAAGGGGCAAGACCGATGCGTAGGACACTCGCGGTGCTCGCGACCGCCGCGGCTCTGACAACAGCGGCACCGGCCGTGGCCCAGGAACAGATGACGCCGTCGGTGACCGTCTCGCCGAACGTCAGCGCACTCGACCCCGCCGGCGAGAAGATCACCATCACCGGCACGGGATTCGACCCCAGGGCCAACGACGGCAAGGGCTGGGGCGTCCGCGTCGGCCCGAAGCGCGACGGGTGGCGTGGCAGGACGACGACCACGAGCCAGTACTCCAAGCTGCTCAGGGAGAACTGGGCGGTCGGCATCGATCTCAAGCCCGACGGCACCTGGCAGGCCACCCCGACTGTCAAGGCCACCTACAAGGCCGGCAGCGAGGAGTTCAGCGCGGCGGCCGAACAGCTCTACCTGATGATCTTCAGCTGGGACAACCCGGACATGGGCAACGACCTCGTCGTGCCCCTGCAGTTCACCGGGGTCACCTCACCGTCCGAGCCCCGGCAGGGCAGCCTGCACTGGCCGGTGGTGGCGAGTTGGAACGGCACCCCGAGCGCCGGCACCACCGGCCAGACCTGGCCGTACACGAGCAGCACGCAGACCACCGCCGAGTTCGGCGGCAGGATCGACTTCGCGGCACCGAAGGCGCGCATCACCACGCCCCGCGTCGACCTCGGCGCGAAGACGCTGACCGTCGACGTCAACGGCGTCACCGTGCCGTTCGCCGGCATCAAAGCCGGTCAGCCCACTTTCAACGGCAACACCGCGACGCTCCGGATGGAGCTGGAACTGACCGAAAAGGGCAGCACGGCCCTGAACTTGCCCGCGAACACCGCGCTGGCCCCCGCGACCATGACCTACCCGGTCGCCGCCCCCACCCTCGCGCTCGCCCAGGCCGAGATCCCCCAGAACGGCACGCTCTCCTTCACCGGCCAGGGTTTCAGCGCGGGCGAGCAGGTCATCCTCGACGGCCGGGCGACCTTCGCGGCCGACCAGGAAGGCGGCGTCGCGGGCGAACTCGTCGCCACCGCCGCACCCGGCCGGCACACGCTCACCGCCACCGGCCTCAGCTCCCGGCGCACGGCCGATGCCACCTACACCGTCAAGGCGGCCGGCTGCGAGGTCACCTCGATCACCAAGGGCACGCTGCTGTGGGGCTTCAAGAAGAGCTTCCGCGAGTACGTCGGCAAGGGCAGCGGCAACAGCATCACCGGCGCGAACGGGGCCGTCGTCACCGACGTCGACGCCTCCCCGAACACCAACGGCGTGACCACCGGCGCGCACCGGTACCCGTTCAAGGAGGCGAGGTACACGTCCGCGACGCAGTTCGAGGTCGCGTTCGGCGGCACGATCACGTTCACGTACCCCGGCCACTTCTTCACGATCCACCTGGCGAACCCGAAGGTCGCCGTCAAGGACGCGAAGGGCACGCTTTCGGCTGACGTCGAACTCGTCACCAGCGGCCCCACGCCCGGCAAGCCGACCAAGCTGACCGGGGTCGAGCTCGCCGACCTGGACCTCGCCGCCGCGAAGACCACCGTCGGCGGGGGTGTGCTCACCATCACAGGCGTGCGGAGCACGCTCACCAACTCCGACGCGTTCGCCGGGTTCTACGGGGCCGGTGACAAGCTCGACGACCTCACGCTGACCCTGGGTTCGTCCTGCTCAGCACTACCGCAGCAGCCCGGGCCCGCCGGTCCGCCGCCGGTCGTGCAGGCCCCTCAGGACCTGGTGCCGCCACTCGCCTTCCGGCCGCAGCGGCTGGCCGGCACGGGTGCGTCTGCGCTGGCGCCTTCGATCGCGGGATTCGTGCTCCTGGTCAGCGGAATCACGGTGCTGACGGCGGCCAGGCGGCGGACTTCACCCGGACGGAGGACTTGATCACTATGATGGGTGAGTGTCCCTGAGTCGTCGACCTCTCGCGTTACTCGCTGCGCTCGCGCTGGTCAGTGCGGTCACAGCGTGCACCAACGCAGCGATCGGCGACCCGGTCGGAGCACCGCTCGAGCAGCAGAAGCCCGCGTCGACGACGAAGGCACCCGCGCCGGCGCCTCCCCGGGACAAGATCAGGCTCAGCGTCGAGAACGGCCGCCAGAGCGCCGGCACGGTCATCGCCGGGGCCGCGGACGCGCCGTACAACTACGCGCCCGCCGTGATGGTCGACAACGGCAAGGTGCGCGCGTGGTGGTGCAGCCAGCTGGGCGCGGCAGCGCCCAGCGGCGACGACATCCTCTACAGCGAGGGCCCGGCCGTCGGCGGCCCGTTCTCGACGGCGGTCCCGGTCTTCTCCGGCAGTGGCGGCAGCTTCGACGCGATGCACACCTGCGACCCGTCGTTGATCAAAATCGGCGGCGTCTACTACATGTATTACACGGGCGCGGCACAGACCGACCACGCAAACCACAGCTCGGTCGGCGTCGCGTCCAGCAAGGACGGCATCACCTGGACGCGCGAGGCGGGCGGCCAGTCGATCATCGCGCCCGCCGGCGACAACATTCGCGAGAACACCTACGGCGCGGGCCAGCAGTCGGCGATCTACGTCGACGGCTGGGTGTACCTGATGTTCACCGACACCACCGGCCTCGCCTCGCACCACAACGGCGCCGGCCAGTACGTGCTGCGCTCGAAGGACCCGACGTTCACCAAGGGCGTCGAGGCACTCGGCACGCGGGGCTTCAAGCCGGTGACGTCGAACAACGGCCCGCGCACCCGCTCGGTGGTCGAGGCGTTCAGCGCGGACTGGATGTGGATCGAGGCGGTGTCGTCGTTCGCCATCGCCCACGAGACCGACCAGGGCACCACGATCACGTTCTGGAACAGGGACTTCACCCGCCACCCGTTCGAGGCCGTGCTGATCCCCGGCGCCTGGAAGGAGGGCCCCGGCCTGCTGCGCACGCCGGAGGGCCACGCTCCGGTGGACGCCAAGGACCCGTGCGCGCGAGTGGGGCTGGACGTGCTGCGCGGCACCGTCGAGGGTCCGGCCGGACCGACGAACATCTCCCACTTCGGCCTCGACGCGGTCGGTCTCAAGGGCTGCGTCACCGCGACCGAGGCGAAGGCGCTCAACGGCCTCGCGGTGCCGTCGCCGGAACGCACGCTCGACGTCGTCGTGGGTGGCAACGTGATGCGCTTCGAGCGCCGTTCGGTGGCCGAGAAGTTCGCCCGCGGCGTGCTCGGCACCCGGCCGCAGGGCGTCGACGCGCTGAAGCTCGCGTTCACCGTGCCGGCCGGCGCGCCCGCGGTGACCAACCCGGCGGGTCAGGTCGGACTGTTGCTCGACGGCAAGCTGTGGGTGGTCGGGTCCGCCGAGATCGCGACGCTCAACTCGTCCAAGATCACCCCGGTGTCCGCTGGTCAGTGGGCCGGGTACGAGCGCGTGCCGGATCTCGCCCGGCGCTGACCGGTGGCAGTCACGACGGGCCCTACGCGCTGAACGTTCGCCTGACGAAGTCCCGGAACGACCCGGCAGGCCTGCCCGTCACGTCCTGGACGGTCGTGGTGACCCGGTCCTCCGCTCCCCCTCGGATGTCCTCGTCGAGCCCGGCGAGGAGGGCGGCGAAGTCGCGGGGCAGCCCCTCGGCGATCCGTTCGGTCATCTCGGCGGTGCTGACCGACCGGTGCCGGACGGGCTTCCCGGTGACGCCGGTGATGATCGCGGCGGCATCGGCGTAGCTCAGCGCCTCCGGACCGGTGATCACGTGATCGGTGTTGTGCGGCAACGGATCCGTCAACGCGCGCGCCGCCACCGCGGCGATGTCGGCGGCGTCGGCGAACCCGACCCTGCCGGCTCCGGTGGCCGTGACGATCTCGCCCGCCCGGACCCCGGCTGCGAGCGGGTGGTCGCCGGTGAAGTTCTGCATGAACCAGGACGGCCGCAGCACCGTCCACTCCGGCAGGGTGCGCACGAGTGCGGGGAGAGCGCCCATCCCCGTGGCGCTCTCCGGCACCGCGGACGAGCTCAGCAGTACCACTCGCCGCACGAGCCGCGCTCGAGCGAGCAGCGACTCGACCATAGGAACCGGGTCGACGACTCCGATCGGGGGGATCAGGTAGACACGATCTACCTCTTCCAGGGCACCCTCGAACGTCGCCGGCACGTCCCAGTCGAACCGCACGTGGCCTGGGAGCACCGGTTTTCTGGTGCCGACGCGGGCATCGGGCAGCAGGGAGGCAAGGCGGCTGCCGGTCGTGCCGGTGCCTCCGATGATCAACGCGGTCATGCCAGTTCCTGCGCGAGAAGCGGGTTCCAGTAGTCGCGGTAGTGCGCGATCTCGCCGTCGCGGGTCGTGATGACCACGATGTACGAGGCCCGGTACGGCTTGCCGGTCGCGACGACGACACCCTCGGCGTCGAACTCGGCGATCAGGACGTCCGGGTCGGTGCTCCGGTGCACGACCTGCTTCGGAAAGCCCTGGATGTCGAGCATCTTCGGGTAGTCGCGCACGTAGTCCTCGACCGCCGCACGGCCCTCCAGCCTGGCCGGCCAGCCGGGCGGGGCGAACGGGAACTCCGCCACGCCGTCCTCGGCCCACAGGCCCGCGAAACCGATCATGTCCTTGTCCAGCAGCAGTTGCAGTGCCCTCGGGATGAGGTCCACGGAAGCTCCTCCGAAAGAAATGGACGAGACGGTATCGTCCCGTCCACAACAGTAGGCGGGACGGGACCGTCTCGTCCAGTCCTATGATGTGCGTCATGACCAAGCGCACCCCGACCGGCGCCGCCGTCCTGCAGCCCCACGTGACGCAGGCGATCACCGACGCCGTGTTCGACGAGCTGGCCCTGCACGGCTACGGCCGGCTGTCGATGGAGGCGGTGGCCAAGCGCGCGGAGGTCGGCAAGAGCGCGCTGTACCGGCGGTGGCCGTCCAAACAGGACATGGTGGTCGCGGCGCTGTCGGAGTTCTCCGTGCCACTGGCCGAGGTTCCGGACACCGGCTCGCTGCGCGGCGATCTGCTGGCCACGGTCACGGCGGTGCACGACTGGCTGACGCACCCGAGGTTCGCGACGATCCTGCCCGATCTCACCGCCGAAGCCGTCCGCACTCCGGCATTGTCCGAGGCGATCGCGGCGACGATCGGCGAACCCCGGCGCGCGCTCGGTGCCGTGACGCTGCGACGGGCGATCGACCGGGGCGAGCTACCACCGGACCTCGACTTCGAGATCGCCCTGGACCTGGTCGCGGCGCCGGTCTACTGGCGCCTGTCCGTGCGACGCGCCGAGGTCGAGCCCGACTACCTCGAACGGCTGGTGGACCACCTGCTGCGCGCGCTTCAGTGCTGATAGCTGGGGTAGTCGACGTAACCGTGCGGGGTCTGGAACCAGGTCTCGCGGTCGGTGCTCACGAGCGGCAGGTCCAGCCGGAACCGTTCGACGAGATCGGGATTGGCCAGGTAGGCGCGGCCGTAGCTGATCAGGTCGGCGCCGTTGGCGAGCCACCGTTCGCCCTGCTCGCGCGTGCTCTCGTGCGGACCGATCTGGCCGCCGGGGTTGAAGATGAACGCGGTCGGCCATGCCTTGCGCAACCCCATCAGCACCTCGTCGTCCGCGGTGCCCATCACGTGGAAGGCCTACGCGACCGGGACGCCGTGCCCGCCGAGCTGAGCAGGCACGGCGCAGTCCTCAGATCGTGGCGGTGTCGATCACGAACCGGTACCGCACGTCGCTCGCCAGCACCCGGTCGTAGGCGGTGTTGATCTCGTCGGCGCCGATCAGCTCGATCTCCGAGCCGAGGCCGTGCTCGGCGCAGAAGTCCAGCATCTCCTGGGTCTCCGCGATGCCGCCGATCATCGAGCCGGCGAGCGTCTTGCGTCCGCCGAGCAGCCCGAACAGATTCAGCGAGATCGGCTCCTCCGGCGCGCCGACGTTCACGATCGCGCCGTCGGTCCTGAGCAGCCCGAGGTAGGCACCGAAGTCGAGCGGCGCGGACACCGTGGACAGGATCACGTCGAACGTGCCGGCGAGCTCGGTGAACGTCGCCGGGTCGCTGGTGGCGCGGTAGTGCTGGGCGCCGAGCTTGAGCCCGTCGTCCTTCTTGCGCAGCGACTGCGACAGCACGGTCACCTCGGCGCCGAGTGCGGCGGCGATCTTGACGCCCATGTGGCCGAGCCCGCCCAGGCCGACGACGGCGACCTTCTTGCCCGGTCCGACGCCCCAGTGCTTGAGCGGCGAGTAGACGGTGATGCCCGCGCACAGCAGCGGCGCGGCCACGTCCAGCGGTAGTCCTGCGGGGATCCGCACGACGTAGTTCTCGTCGACGACGATCTGCTTCGAGTAGCCGCCGTAGGTGACGTCGCCGTGGCGGTCGACACCGTTGTAGGTCATGGTGTTGCCGCCCGTGCAGTACTGCTCGGAGCCGCGCAGGCAGTTGTCGCACTCGCGGCACGAGTCGACCATGCAGCCGACGCCGACGCGGTCACCGACGGCGTGGCGGGTGACCTCGGAGCCGACCTCGACGACCACACCGGCGATCTCGTGGCCCGGGACCATCGGGAAGATGCCCTGACCCCAGCCCTCGTTGACCTGGTGGATGTCCGAGTGGCAGATGCCCGCGAACTTGATGTCGATCAGGACGTCGTGCGCGCCGACCGCGCGACGTTCGATGGTGGTGCGCTCCAGCGGTGCCTTGGGTGCGGGAGCGGCGTAGGCAGCGACGGTGCTCATCAGGTTCTCTCCTCGTTGTCGTGTCGCTGAGGACACTGCTCCGCTTCGGGAGAGCTACCCAGACACCTGTTCTTCGTACGACTGGCGTGCCTACCACCAGCAGTAGCAGGCACGGTTCGCCCAGGCCGGGAATACTCGGGTGCATGGACGTCGACCCGCGCACCGAGCTGAGCGAGTTCCTGCGCAGCCGCCGGGCGCGGCTGTCCCCCGACGACGTCGGGCTGCCCCGCTACGGCCGTACCCGCAGGGTGCCGGGCCTGCGCCGTGAGGAACTGGCGCAGCTCGCGGGCGTCTCGGTGGCGTACTACACGCGTCTCGAGCAGGGCAACGGCCGCAACGTCTCGGACGAGGTGCTGGACTCGATCGCACGCGCGTTGCGGCTCAACGAGGCCGAGTACACGCACCTGCGCAACCTGGCCGCCTGCCCGCGCGACAACAAGAAGAAGAAAAAGACCTCACGCGGGGTCCGGCCGGCCTTGAAACACCTGCTCGACAACGTCGGCGTGCCCGCCTACATCGGCGGGCGCCGCTCGGACGTCCTCGCGTGGAACCCGATGGCCGCGGCGTTGTTCGGCGACTGGGCCGAGCTGGAGCCGCGCGACCGCAACTGGGCGCGCTTCATCTTCCTCCAGCCGTCCTACCAGGAGCTCTTCGTCAACTGGGAGAGCAAGGCCGCCGACGTCGTCGGGTTCCTGCGGATGGACGCGGGGTGCTACCCGAACGACCCGGAGCTCACCGCCCTGATCGGGGAGCTGTCGGTGAAGAGCGAGCTGTTCCGGCAGCTCTGGGCCAAGCACGACGTCAAGGAGAAGTCCTTCGGCACGAAGGTGCTCCGCCATCCGCTCGTGGGCGAGATGACGCTGTCGTACGAGACGCTGCGGATGCCGAGCGAGCCGGACCTGTTCTTCACCACCTACCACGCGGAGCCCGGCACGCCGTCCGCCGAGGCGCTGCAGCTGCTGGCCAGCTGGGGCAAGGACGCGACCCGCTCCGGCGAGTCCGTCAGGACCCAGAGGTGAGGACACCGCGGCTGGAGATCGAGTACTGCACCCAGTGCCGCTGGCTGCTGCGCGCCGGGTGGACCGCTCAGGAGCTGCTGACCACGTTCACCGCGGAACTGGGTGAGGTCGCGCTGATCCCCGGCACCGGGGGCGTGTTCGACGTGCGGCTCGACGGCGAGACGCTGTGGTCGCGGAAGGCCCAGGAGGGCTTCCCGGACCTCGCCGTGCTCAAGCAGCTCGTGCGCGACCGGGTGGCGCCGGAGCGTTCCCTGGGCCACACCGACCGCAGGAACTCAGCCGACGCCGACAAGCCACACTGAATTCGCTGCGGCACGGACTGGCGGCTCGTAGGGTGACGGCCGTGCATCCGAACCAGGGTTGGCAGCCGCAGCAACCACCACGGGGACACGGTCCGGGTTACGGCCCGGCGCCCGGCTGGGGGCAGCCGTTGCGGCCGAGCGTCGCGCCGGCGTTCCTCGCGGGTGGGCTGTGGCTGCTCGTCGCCGTGCTGTGCTTCGTGCTGGCAGGACTGAACTCCGCCGACGGCCTGGGCATCCGGCAGACCCCGGAGGCCGCCGTCGCGTTGCTGGGGCTCGCGTTCGGGCGCGGATTCATCGCCAACGGCGACCCGGCGATCGTGGCCACCTACGTCGCCGGTGGTGTGGTGCTGCTGCTCGCCGCGCTGGTGATCGCGCGGCTCGGGTTCGCGCGCTGGGTTCTCGCCGGACTCGGGTTCCTCGTGAGCGCCTACTACGTCTTCGCGATCGTCCGGCTGACGATCAACCACGGCGGCACGCTGATCATCGTGCCGGGCATCGCGCTGATGCTGTGGCTGGCCGCGTCGATGGTGTCGGTGCTGCCGCCGGTCGGACGGGCGATGCGGTGATCATTCCGTCCGGATGAACCCCTTCGACACCATCCAGTCGCGCGCCACCTCGCCCGCGTCCCTGCCCTCCACGTCGACCTGACGGCACAGCTCGATCATCTGGTCGTTGGTCAGCGCGGCGCTCACCTTCTCCAGCGGGCCCCGGATCTGCGGATACCGGGCGAGGAACTCCGCGCGCACGGTCGGCGCCACGTTGTACTGCGGGAAGGCCTTCTTGTCGTCCTCCAGCACGCGGAGCTTCTGTGCGGCGATGCGGCCGTCGGTCGTGAACACCTCGCCGACCGGGCACGTGCCGCCCGCGACGGCCGAGTAGATGGTGCCGATGCCGAAGTTCTTCACCTCGGTGGTCGGGAAGCCGTAGGTCCGTTGCGCCGCCGGGAAACCGTCCTGGCGGCTGGTGAACTCGGTCTCCAGGCAGAACACCGCCTGGTCCGGGTTCCGGGTGAGGAACGCCGCCAGGTCGGAGGTGGTCTTCAGGCCGTGCTGCTCGCCGTAGGCCTCGGTGACGGCGAACGCGTACTGGTCGTTGGGCGGTGAGTAGGCGAGCCACTCGACGCCGAACTTCTCCAGGTCGGCCTTCTTGATCGCGTCGTACTGCGCCTGTTCACCGCCGGGCACGGGAAGTTCGTTCCCCTGGTAGTTGATCCAGCCCGTGCCGGTGTACTCCCAGGTGACGTCGACCTCGCCGGTGAGCAGCGCCTGGCGCGCGGTCTGCGAGCCCTTGAGGTCGGTCAGGTCGATCACGTCCGCACCGGCCGCGGACAACGCCATCTCGGCCAGGTAGCCGAGCAGGATGTTCTCGGTGAAGTCCTTGGACCCCACGGTGATCTCGACGCCCTGGAGTGACCGGTCGGGCTGGATGGAACCCGGCAGTACCTTGTAGGGCAACGCGCTGTTGACGTCCAGTCCGCAGGCGGACAAGAACAACAGCGCTACCAGCAACACCTTCTTCACACGACCCCCTTGGGGCCGAACCGCTGCTCGATCACCGCGCCGGCCCAGTCGACCAGCAGCGCGAGACCCGCCGCCAGGGCCGAGCCGGTCACCAGGACCTTCGTCAGGCTCAGCTTGTAGCCGGTGTCGATCAGCAACCCGAACCCGCCCGCGTTGACGAACAGGCCGAACGTCGCCGTGCCGACCGCGAGCACCAGCGAGGTGCGCAGGCCGGCCAGGATCAGCGGTGTCGCCAACGGGAACTCCACGCGCCACAGCACGCCCGACGCCGACATGCCGATGCCGCGACCGGCGTCCACAAGGGACGGATCGACCTGCTGGATGCCGACGATCGTGTTGCGCAGCACCGGGAGCAACGAGTAGAACGCCAGTGGCAGCGCGGCCACCCACAGCCCTCCAGAGGCACCCGTGATGAGAAACCACAGCACCAGCACGCCCAGCGCGGGCGCGGCCTGGCCGACGTTCGCGACCGCCAGGAACACCGGGGCGAGAAAGCGGGCCCACGGCCTGGTCGCGACGATGCCCGCGGGAACCGCCACCACCACGACGATCGCGGTCACGACGACCGTCATCGCCAGGTGGTCGCGCAGCGCGGTCAGCAACGACGTGGCGTTCAGCGTGCTCTTCTCGGTCGCCGTCAGCTCACCACCGAACACCCACGCGAGCACGCCGCCGACGATCAGCAGTACCGCGACGGGCTGTGCCCAGAACCGGATCCGCCCGGCCGTCACGAGTTCGCCCGCCGCTGCTGCACGACGTCGGTCACGGTCGCGAGATCGACGGTGCCGACGTACTCGCCGCGGCCACCCGTGACGACCGCCCGGCCGCCCTCGTTCACGATCGCTTCGAGGGCGTCCCGCAACGTCGACTGCAGTGTCACGGAGTCCTGCACCGGACGTCCGGCACCGGCCAGCGAGGTCACGCGCCTCAGCTCGTTCAACTGCACCCAGCGCGACGGGCGGTCGCGCTGGTCCAGCACCAGCAACCACTTCTCGTCGCCCAGATCCACAGTGGACGGCGCGGCGTCGGAGCGTGCGGTGACGGCCTGACCCAGCTCGACGTCGCGCACCCTCATGAGCGTCAACGCCTTCAGTGACGCGCCGGCGCCCACGAACCCGGCCACCGTGTCGTCCGCCGGATTGGCCAGGATGGCGTCCGGGGTGTCGTACTGCAGGATCGTGGACCGGTCGCCGAGCACCGCGATCCGGTCGCCGAGCTTCACGGCCTCGTCGAAGTCGTGCGTGACGAACACGATCGTCTTGTGGAGCTCGTTCTGCAGCCGCAACAACTCGTCCTGCAGGTGCCCGCGCGTGATCGGGTCGACCGCGCCGAACGGTTCGTCCATCAGCAGCACCGGCGGATCGGCGGCCAGTGCCCGCGCGACGCCGACCCGTTGCTGCTGGCCGCCGGAGAGCTGCCGAGGGAAGCGGCCGGCGAACTCGCCGGGGTCGAGCCCGACGAGATCCATCATCTCGTCGACGCGGTCCGACGTCTTCTTCTTGGCCCAGCCCAGTAACCCCGGCACGATCCCGATGTTCTGCGCCACGGTGAAGTGCGGGAACAGTCCAGCCTGCTGGATCGCGTAACCGACGCGCCGTCGCAGATCGTCCGGGTCGATCCTCAGCGCGTCCTCGCCGCCGATCGTGATCGTGCCGGACGTCGGCTCGATCAACCGGTTGATCATCCGCATGGTCGTGGTCTTGCCACAGCCGGACGGCCCGACGAACACCACGATCTCCCCGGCCGGCACGACCATCGAGAAGTCGTCGACCGCCGCCGCCTTCTGCCCCGCGTACCGCTTCGTCACGTGGTCGAGCCTGATCTCGATGCCTTTTTCAGCCACGAACGCCCCTCGACACGGTGAAACGATTGACCAGCACGTAGATTCCGTCGAGCAGCAGGGCCAGCACCACCACACCGATCGTGCCGGTGAGGGCCTGGTTCATCGAGTTCGCACTGCCCGCGTTCGCGAGCCCGGAGAACACCTCTGATCCCAGCCCCGGCCCTTTCGCGTACGCCGCGATGACCGCGATGCCCATCAGCATCTGCGTGGCGACCCGCATCCCGGCCAGAATCGCGGGCCACGCCAACCGCAGCTCGACGCGCGCGAGCACCCCGAGTCTGCTCATCCCGATCCCTCTTGCGGCGTCGCTCACAGCCGGGTCCACACCGGCCAGTCCGACGATCGTGTTGCGCACGATCGGCAGCAACGCGTACAGCACCAGAGCCACCACCGTCGTGTCCGCGCCCAGGCCGAACACCGGGATCAGCAACGCCAGCAGAGCGAACGACGGAATGGTGAGAATCGTGCTCGCCAACGCCGTGGCCAGCGCGGATCCGGCCGGACTGCGGTAGACCGCGACCCCGATCAGCACTCCGAGCAGCGTCGCCAGCACCGTGCACTGCACAACGGCACTGACGTGCAGAAACGCTTGCAAAGACAGCCGATCCCAGCGATCGGCTACGTACTCGAGCACATTCATCCTCGTGGCCCCGCCCTCGAAGTTGGCGTCAACCCAACACCATTGTGGACAGTGCGGCAACCGTTCGCCACCGAACCGACCGAGATTCCGGCCTGCTTCAAGGCGATTCCGGTAGACCTCTGCGGCTGATCACAGGGCGGATCGCTCCAGCGGGTTTCGAGCCGTCACTCATACGTTTTCGACCAACCAAGAACGTGCTCGCACCGACTCACGCCTGCTGAACGCTTGGGGGATTTCTGAGATGTCGCACGAAGCTGAAGTGGACGGCGGCTGCCTTCCCGACCTGCTGCGCAAGCAGGTCGAGGAACACCCCGATCGCACGGCCGTCGTCTTCGGTGAACAGAGCATCACCTACGGCGAACTCTTCGAGCAGAGTTCCGCGCTGGCCACGCACCTGCGGCGGCTCGGCATCAGCGAGGACGACTGCGTCGGCGTGTTCGTCGAGCCGTCACTGGACCTAGTGGTCGGGGTGTGGGGAATCCTCTGCGCCGGTGGCGCGTACCTGCCGCTGAGCCCGGAGTACCCCGAGGAGCGGCTCCGGTACATGATCGAGGACTCGCGCACGAAGGTCGTCGTGACGCAGCCGGCCCTGAAGCAGCGCCTGGCCGAACTGGCTCCCGCCACCACGAGGATCGTCACACTCGACGACTGCGACGAGGCGTTCGACGACGGCTTCTCCCCCGCGCACAACAGCCTGGCGTACATCATCTACACCTCGGGCAGCACCGGCCGGCCCAAGGGCGTGATGATCGAGCACCGCAGCATCGTCAACCAGATGCTGTGGCTGCACGACACGCACGCCATCGACGGCACGAAGCGCGTGGTGCAGAAGACGCCGATGAGCTTCGACGCCGCGCAGTGGGAGATCCTGGCCCCCGCCGTCGGCAGCACCGTGGTGATGGGCCGGCCCGGTATCTACCGCGACCCCGAGATGCTGATCGAGACCATGCGCGAGCAGGGCGTCACCACGCTGCAGTGCGTGCCGACGCTGCTCCAGGCGTTGATCGACACCGAGGAGTTCCACACCGTCACCTCGCTGAAGCAGGTCTTCAGCGGAGGCGAGGCGTTGTCCCGCACGCTGGCCCGGGCGTTCTTCGCGGACATGCCGGACGTGGGTCTCATCAACCTCTACGGACCGACGGAGACGACGATCAACTCGTCGTCGTACGTGGTCGATCCCGCCGCACTCGCCGAGGCGCCGAAGTCCATCTCGATCGGCCTGCCCGTCGCGAACACGACGTACCTGGTGCTCGACGACAACCGCGACATGGTCACACCCGGCGAGATCGGTGAGCTCTACATCGGCGGCGTCCAGGTGGCCCGCGGCTACCTGCACCAGCCGGAACTGACCGGGGAACGGTTCGTGGACGGCATGTTCCGCACCGGCGACCTCGTGACGCAGAACCTCGACGGCACGGTGCAGTTCGCCGGCCGCGCGGACAGCCAGGTCAAGCTGCGCGGCTACCGGGTCGAACTGGACGAGATCCGGCTCGCTATCGAGACGCACGACTGGGTGCGCAACGCGGCCGTGATCGTCAAGGAGGACGAGCGCACCGGGTTCCAGAACCTGATCGCGTGCGTCGAGCTGAACCCCAAGGAAGCCGCCCTGATGGACCAGGGCAACTCCGGTTCGCACCACCAGTCGAAGTCCAGCCGGCTGCAGGTCCGCGCGCAGCTGTCGAACCCCGGTGTGCGCGACGATCTCGGTGGCCGGCAGAGCTTCGAACTGCCCGGGGAGGAAGCCTCCTGCCTGCAGCGCAAGGTCGTCTTCTCGCGCAAGTCCTACCGCTTCTACGAGGGCGGCCAGGTCACCGGCGCCGACCTGGCGCGGTTGCTGGAACGCAAGCCGATCGGCGCCGGCTCCAAGGACCCGAAGTCCGTCCACGTCTCCGAACTGGGCGAGATCCTGCGCTACTTCGGCGCGCACTTCAGCGACCAGCGGCTGCTGCCGAAGTACGGTTACGCGTCACCGGGTTCGCTCTACGCGACCCAGCTCCACCTTGAGCTGCACCACATCGCGGGGCTGCCGGCCGGGTTGTACTACTACCACCCGCTGCGCCACCAGCTCGTGCTGATCAGGCCGCTCGAGGAAAGCTTCGACGTACAGGCGAAGCTGCACTTCATCGGGCACAAGGCCGCGATCGAGGCGGTGTACCTCAACAACATCCAGGAGGTCCTGGAGATCGAGACCGGCCACATGGTCGGTCTCTTCGAGGAGGTCCTGCCCGGCTACGGCCTCGACATCACCGCCTCCGCGTACACGCCGGAGACCAAGGACCTGCTCGACGTCGCCGACGAGGACTACTACCTCGGCACGTTCGAGCTGTGCGCCTACACCGGTGTCCGCGAGGACGACGTCGACATCTACGTCCAGACGCACCCCGGCCGCGTCGCGAACCTGCCCGGCGGCCAGTACCGCTACGCGGGCGGCGAGTTCGAGCGGGTGTCCGACGACGTGGTGCTGCGCAAGCACGTCATCGCGATCAACCAGGCGGTGTACGAGCGCGCGAGCTTCGGTGTCAGCGTCATCGGCCGGTCCACTGAGCTGTGGCGGCGCTACATCGACCTCGGCCGGACCATGCATCGGTTGTCCGCCAACGACGTCGACCTCGGCTTCATGTCGTCGGGCTACAGCTCCAAGACGAACAACGACCTCCCGTCGGCCAAGCGCATCTGCGACATCCTGAAGGCGGCCGGCGAGAAGGACGGCCCGTCGTACTTCTTCCTGGGCGGCAAGGTCTCCTACGACCAGCGTCGCAGCCCCGGCATGAAGGAGGACGTCGTCCACATGAAGGGCCCGGCCGAGCTGATCCGCGACGACCTGGTCAACTTCCTGCCTGACTACATGATCCCGAACAAGGTCGTGGTGCTCGACGCGCTGCCGGTCACCGCGAACGGCAAGATCGACGTCAAGGCCCTGACCGCGTCGGACAAGACGAACGTCGACGACCAGGACCGGCCGTTCGTCGCGCCGCGCACCGTCACCGAACGCCGCATCAGCGAGATGTGGAAGAAGCTGATGAAGCGCGAGACCGTCTCGACGCACGACGACTTCTTCGAGACGGGCGGCAACTCGCTGATCGCGGTCGGCCTGGTCAACCGCATCAACAAGGACTTCGGCACCAGCCTGCCGCTGCAGGTGCTCTTCGAGTCGCCGACCATCGAGCAGCTCTCCCGGCGCGTCGACGGCCTGCACGAGGGCCCGATCTCCCGGCTGGTTCCGTTGCAGCCCAACGGGGACGGTGCTCCCGTCTTCTGCTGGCCGGGCCTCGGCGGCTACCCGATGAACCTGCGTACGCTCGCAAGTCGTTCGGAGCGCCCGTTCTACGGCGTGCAGGCGCACGGCATCAACGAGGGCGAGACGCCGTACGGCACGATCCGCGAGATGGCCGCCGCCGACATCGAGGCGATCAAGAAGGTGCAGCCGGAGGGCCCGTACACGTTGTGGGGCTACTCCTTCGGCGCTCGGCTCGCGTTCGAGACGGCCTACCAGCTCGAACAGGCGGGCGAGCAGGTCGAGAACCTCTTCCTGATCGCACCGGGCTCGCCGAAGGTGCGAACGGAGCGGGACAGCGACGAGGCCTCCTACGACAACAGCGCGTTCGTGACGATCCTCTTCTCGGTGTTCGCGGGCAGCATCACCGATGCCCGTCTCGCCCGGTGCCTGGAGGTCGCGCGGGACGAGGACAGCTTCGCGGCGTTCGTCAGCGGCGAGTTCCGCGACCTCGACAGCGAGCTCGTGCGGCGGATCATCAGGATCGTCACCGAGACGTTCTCCTTCAAGTACACCTTCGGCGAACTGAAAGATCGCACCATCACCGCGCCTCTGGCCGTGTTCAAGGCGCAGGGCGACGACTACTCGTTCATCGAGGGCAGCGAGGGCTTCTCGGTCAACGACCCGGTGGTCGTCGAACTGCGGGCCGACCACTACAGCCTGCTGCGCGAGCCCGACATCGACGAGCTGCTGGCGTCCATGCGGCAGACCGCGACCGTGCAGGAGGAGGCCGCGCGGGTGCCGGTGCTGCTGTCCGGCGAGCAGATGGCCGAACTGATCGCGGCCGTCACCAAGGCCGTGACGCTCGCCATCGCGGGAGGCCGGTCGTGAGGAGGCTCGCGTGCCGCACGTGAACATCAAGCACTTCCCTGCATCGCTCGACGACGAGCGGACGTCCGAGCTGGTCTCGGCCATCACCGAGGCGGTTACCCGGGCGTTCGGCTGTGCCGGGGGTGTCGTGTCGATCGCCCTGGAACCGGTCGAGCAGCAGGCGTGGCAGGACCAGGTCTACGAGCCGGAGATCGTGGAACGGAACCACCTTCTGCGCAAGACCCCGAGCTACTGAGGTGCCGATGCGCATTCCCCTGGTGTACAGCGAGGAAGTGGCCGAGGCGATCACGGCGGGCCAGCCCGTCGTGGCGCTGACGTCGGACGTGCTCAGGTCCGGTGTGGACAGTGCCGAGACCGCGCGTCTGGTCGAGGACGCGGTGCGGGCGAACGGGTCGGTCCCCGCCACGATCGGCGTCGACAAGGGCCGGATCCTCGTCGGCCTCTCCGAGACCGACATCGAGAGATTCGCCGCTGCACCAGGGGTGTCCGTCGTGGACAGCCGGGACCTGGCGGTCATCCTGGCTCGCGGGACGGCGGGGGTGGCGACGGTCTCGGCGTCGATGGTCGCGGCCGGGCTCGCGGGCGTGAAGTTCCTGTCCAGCGCGGAGATCGGCGGCGTGCACCGAGGTGCCCGGCGCCTGTCCCCCGACCTCGTGCAACTCACCCGCTCGCGGGTCGCGGTGGTCTGCGCGGGTGCCCGGAACACCCTCGACCTCGGGCTCACGCTGGAGTTCCTGGACACGCACTGCGTTCCGGTCGTCGCCTACCGGTCGGACGACTTCCCCGCGTTCTACTTCGGGACCTCGGGTCTGCCCAGTCCGCACCGCGTCGACGATCCACGGGTGATGGCCCGCGCGATCGAGAGCCACTGGGCACTCGGCAACCCCGGCTCGTTCCTCGTGACCACACCGACGAAGCCCGTGGACGCGATCGACGACGAGACAGACTCCCTGAAAGCGACCACGGCGGTGATGGTCAACACCGCCGAGGTCGCGGGGGAACTCGCCGCCGCCCACGCGAAGGAGGTCCCGGCATGAACCGGTGCGCGATCTTCGACCTCGACGGCACGCTCGTCGACTCCCCGCGCGGGATCGTCACGACGTTCGCCGCGGTGTTCGCCCAGCTCGATCTGCCCACAGTGGACTCGCCGACCATTCACGCCACGATCGGGCTCCCGCTGCCCGCCGCGTTCGCGAAGATACTCGGGACGTCCGAGGACGAGCCGGTCGTCACCGCCTGCGTCGAGCTCTACCAGGCGACGTTCCGCAAGATCGTGCTGCCGCTGGCGACACAGCTGGTGTTCCCTGGCGTGTACGACGGGCTGCAGTCGTTGCGGGACGACGGTTTCCGGCTCGCCGTCGCCACGAGCAAGTACATCGGGAACGCCGAGGCCCTGCTCACCGCGGCCGGTCTGCGCGAGGAGTTCTCCGTCGTCGTCGGCGCGGACCAGGTCTCGAAACCCAAGCCCGACCCCGAATCCGGTCTCCTCGTGCTGCGCAGGCTCGGGGTGTCCCCGCGAAACGCGGTCATGGTCGGGGACACCACCCACGACATCAACATGGCGCACGGAGCCGGCATGGCGTCCATCGCCGTGACCTACGGCGTGCACGGCGTCGACCAGCTGCTCGGCGCGAACCCGACCTGGCTGGTCGACTCGTTCGCCGGGGTCGTGGCCGCCGTGCGCGAGTGCGCCTGAGGTCAGCGCACGACGTCGTAGACCAGCTTCTGGATGCCGTTCGAGTACGACTCGCTCTCCACGAGCTTCAGCATCTGCTTGGCCTTGTCGGTCTCGCTGAACATCCGCTTGCCCGCGCCGAGCAGCACCGGGAACACCAGCAGGTGGTAGCGGTCGATCAGGCCCGCGTCGGAGAGGTTGCGGTTGAGCGTCGCGCTGCCGTGGATGGAGATCGGCCCGCCCTCGGTCTCCTTCAGCGCGGCCACGTCGTCCAGCGAGCGCAGGATCGTGATGTCGCCCCAGTTGTCGACCAGCTGGTCGTCCTTCAGCGTGCTGGACACGACGTACTTCGGCAGCACGTTGTACTTCGGGAAGTAGTCGAGCGTCGGCCACACCGGAGAGAACACCTCGTAGCTGACGCGGCCCATCATCATCGCCGCGGCCTCGTCCTGCTCACGGCCCTTGATCTCGTAGGCGGCCTCGTCGAACTCGATGTCCTGGAAGGTCCAGCCCGAGCTGCGGTGACCGGGCTCGCCGCCTGGATCCTCGACGACGCCGTCGAGCGAGACGAAGGCGGTGGCGATCAGGGTACGCATCTGGTTCTCCTCGGTGTTCGTACTTGCTGTCATCAGTGCGTCGAACGGTAGACGCCGGGATCGACATCTCGCGCCAGGAAATTTTGCGCCACGCCCAACGGCGGCGCTGAACCCCTCCGAAGCTGGTCAGGAATCGAGAAGCACGGCCGGGCCGCCGCTCCTACCGTTGCACCCAACAACGACCGGGAGGACCGAGAAAATGGCCGGCAGCAAGGGAATCCGTCAGTTCCACCGCGTGGTGAGCATGGTCTTCATGGCCACCGTCGTGTTCACGGCGGTCGCCCTGACCGTCGACAGCTCCGTGGTGTGGGTGTCGTACGTGCCGCTGCTGCCGCTGTTCGTCCTCATGGGAACGGGCGTCTACATGTGGTTCCTGCCGCAGCTCGCCCGCCGCCGCGCTAGCCGCTGAGCCGGTCCTCCAGGTGCGTGAGGGTGGCCTCCAGCGCCACCCCGTACACCGCGATCCGGCACGCCAGCCGCCACAGCGTCGCGTCCGTCGGTGCCACGGCCAGGCTGATCACCAGCTCCCGCACGAGCCGCCGGGTCTGCGCGACCAGCACCCCGACGCTCTCGGTGATCTCCCCGAACGCCGCCGACACCGAGCTCAGCCCGCGGATCGCGTCGATGTTGTGACCCATCAGCCGCAGGTGCTCCTCGGCGCCGCTCCACCGCGGGGCGTCCTGCTCCAGGAGGGCTTCGAGCTCGTCGGCCATGTCCTGCTGCTCGGCCGCGATGTTGTACCAGGTCTTCGCGTGCGCGGCGATGACGTCCGGCAGCCCGGTGAGGTCGTCCAGCACGTCCCGCAACGGCCTGATCTGCTCCATCGCGGCCCGCACGGAGTCCTCGACCGGCTCGACCAGCGAGGGCACGGCGGCCTCGCGCACGGGATCGGGATCAGGTGCCCGCACGCCGTAGAGGTCGTACAGCCCGGCCACGATCAGGCGCAGGTTCTCCTCGACGTAGGAGACCAGTTCGTCCTGCCGGGCGTGCTTCTCCAGGACGGCGTGGATGATCCACCGGCACAGCCGCCCGTACACGGTCTCGTCGCCGACGACGACCGCGCTGGCCTTGTGCACGGCCGCGAACCGCACGCGGACGGCCTCGATCCGGCCGGCGTGACGCACGATCTGCCCGGTCACGCGCCTCCCTCGGCTCGACGAACGTTCGCCTGTCGACGTTAGTGGTGGCCGGCGGTGAGAAGTGGACGATTCACACCGCGGCGTGGGCTTCGCCCTCTCGTAGGCTGTCGGGTGACGAACGGGAGGTCGAGCGGTGGCAGACGACACGGTGGCCGGGCTGATGGCCGAACTGGCGGCGCTCGACGACCCCAAGGCACGCGCGGTGAACGAGAAGCACGGCGACGACCACGGCGTGAACCTCGGCAAGCTCCGCGCGATCGCGAAGCGCCTCAAGACCCAGCAGGACCTCTCGCTCGGACTGTGGGCGACGGGCGACACCGCGGCCCGGCTGCTGGCGTTGCTGATCTGCCGCCCCAAGGCGTTCGGGCGCGACGAGCTCGACACCATGCTGCGCGAGGCCGAGCGCCCCAAGGTGCACGACTGGCTCGTGAACTACGTGGTGAAGAAGAACCCGCACACCGAGGAACTGCGCGTGCTGTGGTTCGCCGACCCGGACCCGGTGGTCGCGAGCGCGGGCTGGGCGCTGACCGTCGACCGGGTGACGAAGCAGCCGGAGGGGCTCGACCTGCACGGTCTGCTCGACATCGTCGAGAAGGACATGAAGGACGCCCCGCAACGTCTGCAGTGGGCGATGAACCACTGCCTGGCGCAGATCGGGATCGAGCACCCCTCACTGCGCGCCCGCGCGATCGAGATCGGCGAACGCCTGGAGGTCCTCAAGGACTACCCGACGCCGCCGGGCTGCACGTCACCGTTCGCGCCGACCTGGATCGGCGAGATGGTGCGGCGCAAAGGTTAGAGCCAGCCCCGTTCGCGCGCGGTGTTCGCCGCCTCGGAACGGTTGCGCGCGCCGAGCTTGGCCATCGCGGTCGACAGGTAGTTGCGGACCGTGCCCTCGGCGAGGTTGAGCCGGGCCGCGATGTCGGCGTTGCTCGCGCCCGTCGTGACCTCCTGCAGCAGCTCGCGTTCGCGCGGTGTCAGGGGATCGGCGCTGTCCCACGCGGCCATCGCGAGCTCGGCGGCAACGACGCGTTCGCCGGCGTGCACGCGGCGCAGCGCCGAGACGAGGTCCGCGATCGGCGCGTCCTTCAGCACGTATCCCGCGACCCCGGCGTCCATCGCGCGCCTCAGATATCCGCTGCGGGCGAAGGTCGTGATGATCAGGACGCGGGTGGGGTCGCCGCGCTCGCTCAGCGCCTGGGCGACGTCCAGTCCGGTCCGGCCGGGCATCTCGATGTCGGTCAGCAGCACGTCGGGCCGGTGTTCCGCCACGGCCGCGAGCGCCTCGTCGCCGTCCCCCGCCGTCGCGACAACCGTGACGTCGGGCTGCAGGTCCAGCAGCTGGGCGAACGCGCCGCGCACCATGGCCTGGTCCTCCGCCAGCACGACCCTGATCACGTCGCCACCTTGAGCGGGACGGCGATCGTGACGGTGGTGCCCGCCGAGACCGTCCGCGCGACCAGACCGCCCAGCGCGGCGATCCGCTCCCGAATGCCCGTCAGCCCGTTGCCCTCCGGCGCGTGCCCGCCGACACCGTCGTCGGCGACCACCAGCCGCAGCTCACCGTCGCGGGCCTCGACGCCGATGTGACACGTCCTGGCGTGTGCGTGCCGGGCCACGTTGGTGACGGCCTCCCGCAGCGCGAGCGCCAGTTCGTGCTCGGTCGAGCCGACGATCACCAGCCCCGGATCCCTGCGCACGGTCACCTCGACGCCGAGGCTCGACAACGCGGCACGCGCCGCCTCCAGTTCGGTCTCCAGTGACGCGCTGCGCCACCCGCTGACGGCGTCGCGGATCTCGCCCAGCGCCGCGCGGGCCGTCCGTTCGATCTCCGCCGCCTCTTCCCTGGCCCGTGCCGGATCCGCGGCGACGAGCTGGGCGCGCAGGACGATCGCGGTCAGCGTGTGGCCGAGCAGGTCGTGCAGGTCGCGGGCGATGCGCTCGCGTTCGGCGAGGGTGGCGAGGTGCTCGATCCGCGCGGTGCGGATGCGCAGTTCGGCGGCCTCACGGCTGCGTTCGGACCACTCGACCTCGAGGATGCCGATCAGCCAGAGGAAGATCAGCGACGGCAGCAGCCCCCACAGCCGGTACGGCATCTCGACCACCGACACCACGCCGAACAGGCAGATCAGCGCGGTCAGCGCGACGAACCACCGCATCGCCACCCGCCGCGACTCCGAGAGGCCCGCGAACACCGCCGCGTAGACGAACAGCACGGCGGCGCCGGTGTTGAACGGCGTCGCCAGGGAGCCGAGCACCACCGTCGGCACCAGACACCACCAGCGGACGCGATCCGGCCGCTGCCGGGCCAGCACGTACATCGGGACGAAGGCCACCGCGACGACGGCGACGAGCGCCCAGTCCACCCAGTCCGTGGCCGGGTCGAAGATCGGTGCCCACAGCAGGTTCCCCAGGTAGATCAGGTGCAACCAGTGGGAAAGCCCAGCGACTTTTTTCATGACCGCGCATGACGATACGACACGGCCGCGAGCGTCGCAGCCACCAGCGCGAAGCCCAGCAGCACGAGCACGTGCGTGAGGACGGGCCCACCGGTCAGCTGGGCGCGGGCGAGCTCAGCCAGGTGGTAGGTCGGCAGGAACCGCGCGACGTCGCCAAAGAACGCGGGCATGATCTCCAGCGGCATCCACAGTCCGGAAAGGACGGACGCCGGGATGAGGATCGCGTTGAGCACGGCGGCCGCGGCACCCGCGCCGACCTGGAACCCGATCACGAGGCTCAGCAACGCGAACGGCAGCGCGCCCACCACCAGCACCGCGAGCACCCGCAGCAACGCGGGCAACGGCGCGGTCAACGAACCGGTGACGGCCGCGGTCGCCGTCATCGCGACCAGCACCCCGGCCGCGTAGGGCAGTGCCGCCACGACCTTCGCCGCTAGCGTCACGCTGATCGGCACCGCGGACACCTGCTTCGCCCGCAGCCAGCCGCGTTCCCGGTCGGACGCGACGCCGATGCCGGGGTTCAGCAGCACGACCGAGATCACGCCGAACGCGCCGAACGTGGCGATCATCGTGGTGCCCGCGGACACCCCGCCGGCGCTGAACTTCCCGAACAGCGACACGAAGAGCGCGAAGAACCCCACCGGCATGATGATCGAGAAGAACAGGGCGGCAGGTTCGCGGACGATACCCCTCAGCTCGTCCGCGAGCTCCACACCGAAGATTTTCGTGTTCACGCCACACCCCTCTCGATCAGACCCGCCACTGCCTCTTCCAGCCCCGCACCCTCGACCCGCAGATCGGTCAGGCCGGGGTCCTGCGCGAGCAGCACCCGCAACAACGCCTCCGGCGCACGGGTGCCAAGACGGACGTGCTCGCCGTCGTTGCGCAGCGACACGACACCGGGCAGCGCTTGGAGGCGCTCCAAGCCGAGGACCGTCCGGGCGATCACCGTGCGGTCCGGCAGCCGCGCGACCAGTTCGTCCGGCGTGCCCTCGGCGAGCACGCGGCCCCGGTCGAGCACGACCACGCGGTCGGCGACGGCCGAGGACTCCTCGATGAGGTGCGTGGTGAGCAGGACGCCGGCCCCGCGCTCACGCCGTTCGGCGAGGATCTGCCAGAACCGCCGGCGAGTGGGCACGTCCAGGCCGGCGGTCGGTTCGTCCAGCACCAGGAGCGCCGGATCGGCGACCAGGGCCATGGCGAGCTGCAGCCGCTGCTTCTGGCCGCCGGAGAGCTTCGACGCGCGCCGCCCGGCCAGCTCGGTCAGGTCGAGCTCGGCCATCACCGGTCCGGCCGCCGCACGGGGCTTCCCGGCGCGCACCGCGGCCCCGACGACCAGCTCGGACACCTTCAGCGTGTTCGGGAACCCGAGCGACTGCTGCACCACCCCGAGCTGCCGGCGGGTCGACGCGACGCGGGGGTCGCCACCGCACACGCGCACCGAACCGGCCCTGGCGGGCAGCAGCCCGATCACCTGGTTCACCAGCGTCGTCTTGCCGGCGCCGTTCGGCCCGAGCAGCGCCACGCACTCCCCCGCGCCGACGTCGAGATCAACGCCGTCCAGCGCCTGCGTGGCACCGTAGTGGTGCCGCGCCCCTCGTACTCCGAGCACCGTTTCCATGGCGTCGAGCCTGGCCGGAACCGGCTCTCGTCAGTAGTGAAGCAGCGTCACGACCTAGGGATGACAAAAGTCATTCGGGCCGGACGGCCTGCGCCCTCGGGTACTTGCGGCCGGGCATCGGCGCGGGCGACCCGGTGAACGACACCGGCGTGCCCGCGAGCAGCAGCGTCAGCCCGTTCGGGAGCTCGTCGCGCGAGACGAACCACGACCCGCCACGGGTGTCCGTGATGAACCCGTGCGCCTGACCGGTCTTCCACGTCGCCACGGTGCCCTTCCGGCGCCCGCGCGGTGCTCCGACCGGCGACGCCGCCACCTGCGACGACCGCACGAAGGCACGCCGCAGCGGGTAGTCGGCCTGGTCACCGGGCGCGAACAGCTGGTCGAAACCGGGCGTGAACGGCGTCGCGGCCCGCAGCGGCGCGGCAGTGCGCGGAGTCCAGGCAGGTGGCGCGTTGACCGTCATGATGTCCACCACCGGCACGATCACGTGCACGCCCCGCGCCGTCAGCCGCTCCGCGAGCGGGGCGAAGTCCGAGTCACCGGTCAGCAGGACGACCCACTGCAACGGCACCGTCGTCGCCCGGTCCCACGCCTCCAGCGCGAGCAGGACGTCGACACCCTTCTCCTTGCCGTTGTGCAGCGGCAGGTCGTGCCGTGTGATGCCGGCGGCGGCCAGCACCCGGTCGAAGGACTCGGCAGGGGTCTCGATGCGACCGCGGACGTAGTGGGCCTCCGCGACCACGCACTCGTCCAGCGGACGACCCGTCTCGGTGTGGACGTACCAGCGCAACGCGTCGTGCAGGCCGTCGAGAGAGACGCGCGCTCCCCTGGGGTGCGCTGTCGCGTAGAAGTCACTCAGGTAGGCGAACCACGTGCCGTCGTAGAACACTCCGATCCGGACGGTCTCACCCACCAGCCGAGATTACTACCTCGCCTCGAACGTCGAGTGACCAGGCGCGGCCGGTAGCTCCAGCAACTGGCCCGCGACGTCGAGGAACTCACCCCCGCACTGCCACATCGTCAGATCGGGATCGACGACGAACGGGTCCGTGGGGTCCGCGTCGCCCTCGGCCACGCGATAGGCCAGGGCCTCCGACTCCGAGTACGCGAGCACCGTCTCGTTGGTGCCACGCCACACGCGTCTGAACATCACGGCGTTGACGCACGTGAAGTGATCACGCACGACCGTCCGCCGAAACCCGCTGCGCAGCAATAACTTCATGCATTCTTCGACGCTGCTCACAACACCCGATTGTGGCTGTGAGCGGCGGTCATCCTCATCACCCGTCACTCGATAGGGTCAAATGTTTGAGGCACGTGCACAACGCGGGCGCCCCTCTTTCGTGCAGACAACCAGCCGAGAAGGACTCGATCGGGCTATCGCCTGCGACCCGCGGATGCGCAAGCCTCTGGCGGTGGTCGACATCCCCGCACCTGCTCCCGACGCGCCGCTCTACGACCGTGTCGCGACCCAGATCCCGCACATCGCCGAGAAGGTGCTGGAGGCGTTCTTCGCCAGATCCGCGACGTACCGGCAGCTGCCGCACCAGTTGGTCGACCGCGAGATCACCGAGGCGGTGACCCGTCACCTGCAGGTATTCCTGCGCGCGCTCCGGGAACAGCGCCCACCGGCGCCCGAGGAGCTGGACATGCAGATCGCCACGGCGGTGCGGCGCGCCCAGCAGGGCGTCCCGCTCGACATCGTGCTCAGCACCTACCACGTCGCGGCGACCGTGGGCTGGGAGGCGATGGCCGCCGTCGCGGAGCCCGAGGAGGTTCCCGACCTGCTGGCGACCGTGCCGGCGCTGCTGCGGTATCTGAGCGTCGCGGTGCCGGCCGTGGCCGGGTCGTACCTCGCCGAGCAGCAGGCCCTGCACGCCGAACGCCGCGAAGCCGGCCGTGCGCTGGTCGCGGCCCTGCTGACCGGCCGGGAGGCCGAGCCGCTCGCCGAACGGATCGGGCTGGAGCTGTCCGGTCACCACGTCGTCGTCGCCGTACGCGTCGAGGCACCGTCGGTGGCCGATGGTGCTGACGCGCGCCTCGCCGTTCATGGGCTCGTGCGACGGCTACGGGCCGAGTTGCCCAAGCACGCCCTCTCCGCGTTGGACCACGACGGCGGCACGGTGCTGTTGCCGACGACCGAGGAGGGCCTCGACCAGGAACTGGAGGACTCCGCCGACCTGGTCCGCGCCCTGCACACCGCCGCCGGCACCGGCCTGATCGGCGGGATCGCGGCGGCGGAGAGCAGGGAGGACATCCCCGCGGCTGCCCGGCAGGCCGCCGACATCGCCGAACTCGCCCAGCGCCTCGGCCGCCAGCCCGGCGCGTACGTCCTCGACGACGTGCTGCTCGAGTACCAGCTCTGCCGCCCCGGCCCCGGCCGCAAGCGTTTGGCACGGGTGCTGGACCGGCTCTCCGAGCATCCCGACCTGGTGCACACGCTGCGGACGTTCATCAACAGCGACCACAACCGCCACCGCACGGCCGACGAACTGCACCTGCACCGCAACACGCTCAACTACCGCCTGCGCCGCGTCGCCGAGCTCACCGGCTACAACCCAGCCGACCCGACGGACATCCGGCTGCTCTCCGCGTCGTTGATCGTCCACGACCTGAGGACCTGAAACGCCAAGAAGGCGAGCGCACGGGCGTGCGCTCGCCTTCTTCAACGACTCAGATCAGTCGCCGTACGGGTTCTGGACCGACACGTGGACGTGGTCGTAGTGACCACTGGTCACATCGCTACCGCCGTTGTAGGTGCGCCAGCCCTCGGACGCACGGGCGACGCTCCAGATCTTGCCCTGCCAGATGACGTAGCGGACGTCGAGCTTCGACGCGTACTTCTGCAGCCAGTAGGCCAGCTTCCAGCCCTGGGCCTTCTGCGCCGCGGTCGGGTGGGTGCCGATCGCGTTCGAGATGGTGCAGTCGAGCGCGTTACCCGTGTTGTGGTTGCTCGTCGACGACTCGTAGCTGCGGTAGCCGCCCACCCAGCACTGCTTCTCGCCGGTCTTCGAGGCGATCTGGTCGTCGATGAACTGCGTGCGCTTGGTGGCCTGAGGCGCCCGCGCCGTGGCGGACGGGTGCGGGTTGGTCTCCGGCGGCGGGTAGACACCCGGCGACGGGTCCGGGTCCCCACCGGCGTCACCGAAGCGGTGCGAGGCGTTCTCGTTCTTCAGCTCGGCCTTGAGGTTGCCCTTGGCGCCGGCCGCGAACGTCTGCTTCGCGCCACCGTAGTTGCTGTTGTAGAAGACCGTGACGGCCTTGGTGGAGCGGTTCCAGACCGACGCGGCGTTGTTCTTGACGCACACGCCCTGCCCGTTGCCCGCGCTCTTGAACTCGTAGCAGCTCGGCTGCGTGTCGCCGTAGTCGGCGATGGAGCCCGCGAAGTCGGACACCGAGCCGGCGTTGTCGCTGTTGTAGTACAGGCAGAACTCGCCCGACTCGCAGGAGCCGTTGCGATCGGTCGCCGCGGTGGCGACACCGGCGCCGAAGGACGCGCTGACGAGCGCGCCCATCAATGCCACGAAGGTGAATTTCTTCAGCACTTTTGACCCTTTTCGCTCCACAGGCTCCCCGGCCTGTGCAGGGGAAGCTTCGATGGGTCAGAGAATTCCGAGCGCCGCTGACATACCGCTGACACCCGCAGCCACCGATCTGTCAGGGCGCCACTGAAGTCATGGTGCTGCAGCGCGGCTTCCGGCTATTCACAGGCGACCCCGTCGTTGTCCCGGTCGAGGGAACGCGGCGGGCGGCGGTGCGGGTGCCGGTTGCGGCTGGGGTACCACGGGCGGTGCCACGACGGGCGCGGGTTTCACATCGAGCCCGCCGCACGAGGGGAAACGGTCATGGCCGCCACATCACGACCTTTGCCACACCTCGTTACACAAGTCCATTCGACTGGGCGTAAAGCGCGGCCTGCGTGCGGTCACGCAACCCGAGCCTCCCGAGAACCCGCGAGATGTGGTTCTTCACCGTGCCCTCGGACAGGTTCAGCCGTTCGGCGATCTCCTTGTTCGTGGCCCCGGACGCGACCAGCCGCAGCACCTCGGCCTCCCGCACGGTCAACGGTTCGCGCTGCGTCTCCGACCGGTCCAGCACCGCCGCCAGCCGGGCCGCCGCGGCCGGGTCGAACTGCGCCACGCCCGCCGCGGCGAGCTTGACCGCCGCCGCGAGCTCCTGCGAGGGCAGGTCCTTGAGCAGGTAGCCGGTCGCACCAGCGCGCAGCGAGCGCACCACGTAGTCCTCGTCGTCGAAGGTGGTCAGCATGACGACCTTGCAGCCGGGCGCGCGCCTGCGCAGCAACGCCACCGCCTCGACCCCGTCGAGGCCGGGCATCCGCACGTCCATCAGCACCACGTCCGGAGCCAGCGTCACGGCCTGCTCCACGGCCTCGTGCCCGTCCGCCGCGGTACCGACGACCTCGATGCCGGGCTGCAGGCCCAGCAACGACGCGATGCCCTCCCGGATCAGCCGCTGGTCGTCGACGACCAGCACGCGCGTCACGCGAGCCCCGCGACGGGAATCGTGACGGTCAGCCGGGTGCCCGCCGGCGTGCTGGCGAGGTCGACCCGCCCGCCGGCCAGCGCGACCCGTTCCCGCATCCCGAGCAACCCGAACCCCTCCGCCGCCGCACCCATGCCGCGTCCATCATCGGCCACGGTCAGCCGCGCCCGCTCGGCGTCGAGCTCGACCGAGACGGAGATGTGTGTGGCGGCGGCGTGCCTGCGCGCGTTCGTGATGCCCTCCTGCGCCGCCCGGTACAACGCGTGCAGCGCGCCGGTCTCGTGCTCTTCGGGCGAACCGCTGACCGTCAGCGTCACATCTCCCTGCCCCGCAACCAGTTCGTCCAGAGCGGCCGGCAGGTGGAACGTCCGCAACGCCCGCACCGACTCGCGCACCTCGCCCAACGCCCGCCGCGCCGACCGTTCGGCATCCAGCACCGCGGCCTTCGCCGTGCCCGGCTCACGCTCGTGGAACACCGCTGCCTTCTCCAGCAACACGACGATCGCCGTCAGGTGGTGCCCGAGATCGTCGTGCAGATCCCTGGCCACCCGAGCCCGTTCCGCCGCCGCCGACAGCTCCGCCACTGTCCGATGCGACTCCTGCAACCGGATCCGCCCGTCACGTTCGCGTACCGCCACCGCGGCCATCGTGATCGTGAGCACGAGTCCCACGACGAACATCACGAGGTCCGACACCTGCTCGACGTGGGCGTACCAGTCCGGCGTGCTCACCACGGCCATCCCGAGGCACGCCACCGCCAGCACGACCGCCACGCCCTGCCCGAACGCGAAGTAGGCCGTGAACGGCACGAGCAACAACAACAGCCGCGCCAGCCCGGAACCGTCCACATAGGCCAGTCCCAGGTACGACACGGCCCGCAACGCCAACAACACCAACGCAACGCGCCTGGGCGTGCGCACCGGATAGCGCCGGAACTCGGCCAGGTCCACGACCGCCAGCACCGCCAGCCCGCCGACCAGCAGCGGCACGTTGGTGTCGCCAAGGCCGGACACAGCCGCATACACCCCCGCGACCAGCACGGCGGCACACATCACCGGCGACACCCAGAACGCCGGTCGCGAGGTGAACATGCCGCTCAGGCTAGTGCCGGACGCGCCGACCACACCGTCATCGAAAGCCACACCAGCACCACCGCGCACGCGACGTGGACCAGAGCGGACAACGGCGTGTCCGGCAGCACGGCGAACACCGCCAGCAGCACGAAGCTGACCCCATACCCCCACGCCGGCACAGCGGGAAACACCTTCGCCCGCACCATCGACACCCCGAACAGCACCGAGCCGAGCACGAACACCAACGAACCGGCCTTCAGCACCACCTGGGTCAGCGGCGCGACCGCCCCCGGTTCCAGGAAGAAGATCACCAGGTTCAACGCGAACGCCACCCCGGTGAACAACCCCAGCCCCAGCAGGTTCGCGGCGAACGCGAACGCCCCGAACCTCCCGGACGCGTGCGCCTGGTGCCCGTGCAACGCCAGCACCGCGGGCGCCCCGAACGCCGTCCCCAGCCCGATCACCGCACTGGTGAACGCCGTCTCCCCGGTGAAAGCCTCCACCGCCCCCGGCACACCGATCGACAGGGCGAGGACAACCCCGCACACGGCACCGAACCTGGGCAAGAACATCTCGTTGTCAGCCACGCCACCGACGCTAGGAACACCACCACCGTGCCCCGAAGTCCCGACCGGCCACATCGAAGGCCGGAAGTCATGCCGCCAGGGGTGCCGATCGGCACGTGCCTCACTTGGATCCCGCACGGTCCGGCCTGCCTCGGACCTCTCACCCGAGCCGGGCGTTCAGGGATCTCAAGCCCTCCTCGTGCGAGATCCCGCGGAACAGTTCGCGTGCCTCTTCCCAGACCGCCCTGGCCTTGAGGTGATCGCCGGCGGCGCCGTATGCGTCGCCGAGGGCACGGAGTGTCCTTGCCAGGTAGGGAATCGAGCCGCGAGTTCGCCAAACCCGCACCGAACGCTCGAAGGCGCTGACAGCGGCGGCAACGTCGCCCTCCGCCAGGTCCACCTGTCCGAGAACGCTGAGCGCGTCGGCGAGGTAGTGGCCGAAGTTGCCGTCCTCGCTGTAGGCCAGCGTCAGCTCGGCGGTCGCCCTGGCTCGTTCGTCACCCACCGCGGCGAACAGCTTCGAGAGGTAGAGCAGCGAGAACGTCTCCAGATAGCGATAGTTCAGGCGCCGCGCCATTTCCAGCGAGCTTTCCAGCAGTGCCCGGCCGCCCGCGACGTCGCCGGAGAACGACTTCGCCGCGCCGAGGAACTGGGTGATCGTCGTGGTGTAGTGGGGGTTGCCGAGCATCTCGGCGACCTTCGCGGCCTTCTCCAGGACCGCGAGTGCCCCATGGGGGTCGTCCTCGCCGTGGATGATCGCCATCGCGTGATAGGCCCGCGCCTGGCCTTCGATGTAGTCCGCGTCGGTGGCCATCCGCAGCGCGCGCTCCGCCAGGCCGAGTGCCTGGGCGCTGTTCCCGTCGGCCGTCATGCTCCAGGCCAGAGTCGCCAGGGCGTCGGCTGTCCCGAGTGGATCGTTCAGCGTGGTGAACAGTTCGAGGAGCTGTGCGGCACTGGCCCGCATCCGTGTCATCGCCGGTCCGGGGCCCGGCGGCGAGTTCCACGTGGTGACGTGCAGGAGACCGCGCATCAGCACGGCCTCACCGCGCTTGTCACCGGTCTCCCGGCAGTGCGCGATGGCCTGCTCGTGCATGCGCTGCCAGCCGTCGTACACACCGCGCACGTTGAGGTACGTCTCGGTGGACCCCGCCAGATCCCAGGCGAGCTGGGTCAGACCCTCCTCGCACGACTGGGCGACCGCCGCCATCAAGGCGGCGTGTTCCGCACCGAACCAGGCCATCGGGTCGGCCAGCAGCGAGTCGGAGACGGCCGCGGGCAGCCGCCAGCGTGCCGCGTCACTGTGCATGAGCGTGTAGAAGGGACCCGGGACACGCTCCGACGCGACCTCCGCCAGCGCCAGCCACGCGCCGAAGGCCCGCGCGAGCGCGGCACGACGTTCGGATTCGGCGTCCTCGCGCCGCGCCTGCTCGCGCGCGTACAACCGGATCAGGTCGTGGAACCGGTACCTGAGTCGGCCCGTCTCGTCGGTCCCGGTGAGGTTCAGCAGATGAGCGTCGACCAGCGTTTCGATCTCGCGTTCCGCCTGTCGCACCGGAAGGTCGAGGAGCGCCGCCACCGCCCAGGAGGCGAAGTCGGGCGCGTCGAGCAGCCCGGCCAGCCGGAAGGCCTGCCGCGCACCCGCGGGCAGCATCCGGTAGCTCATCTCGAACCCCGCGCGGACGTCGAGGTCGCCCGCCACGAGTTCGTCCAGGCGGTGTCGTTCCTCCCCGAGGACGCCGGCGAGGTGGGAGAGCGTCCACTGCCGCCTGCTGAGCAGCCTTGCCGCCGAGATGCGCACCGCCAGCGGTACGTGACCGCACAACCGGATGATCTCCCGAGCCGCGTTCGGATCGTCCTGGACGCGTTGGTCGCCGACGATGGTGCGCATCAGCTTCATGGCCTGGGCCGACGGCAGGACGTCGAGTTCGAGCAGGCTCGCGCCTTCGAGACCGACCAGCCGCACACGTCCGGTGAGCAGTACCGCCGTGCCGGGCCCTCCTGGCAGGAGCGGCCGCACCTGCTCCTCCCCCGCCACGTTGTCGAGCAGCAGGAGGACTCTGCGACCGGCCAGGCAGCTCCGGAACAACGCCACGCGTTCGTCCAGGGACTCGGGGATACCGCTGCCGCTGATGCCCAGTGCGAACAGGAACCGGCTGAGCACGTCCTCCGGGCGGGCAGGTTCGGCGGAGGCGCCACGAAGGTCCACGTAGAGCTGGCCGTCGGGGAAACGACCGGCGATCCGGTGCGCGACGTGCACGGCGAGCGTGGTCTTGCCCAGGCCCCCCAGACCGGCGATACAGGCCACGGCGACGGCACCCGGCCTCGGCGCGGTGAGGGTCTCTTCCAGGTCGGCCACCTCGTCGTCCCTGCCGGTGAAGTCCGGGATGTCCGGCGGCAGCTCGGCAGGGGTGGGCGTCTTCGGCGCGTTCGTGAGCGTGGCCGCGACGCGGGGAGCGAGGTCGAGGGAAGGGTCCTGGTTGAGGATCCGCTGCTGGAGGTCGTGCAGTTCGCCGGCCGGGTCCAGGCCGGTCTCCTCGATCAGGGTCGTACGGGCCAGCGTGTACTCGGCGAGAGCGTCCGCCCGGCGGCCACAGCGGTACAACGCCAGCATCAGCTGGGCGCGAAGCCGCTCTCGCAGCGGGTGAGCGCGGGCGAGCGCGGTCAGCTCGCCCAGCATCTCGGCGTGGCGTCCCAGCTTCAGGTCCACGGCGATCCTCGACTGCAGCACCGACAGGCGGACCTCGTCCAGCCGCGCGGCCTCCGCGGCCAGCAACGGCACATCGGCCATCCCGGCGAACGCGGGCCCCCGCCAGAGCCGCACCGCCTCGTGCAGCCGCCGCGATGCCTCGTCCAGGGCGTCGGCGGTCTCCGCCACCTGCCCCGCCTGGGCCAGGTCTTCGAACCTCGTGGCGTCGAGCTCGCCCCTGTCCGCCTGAATCAGATACCCGGCGCCTCGCCGTACGACGCGAGCCGGATCACCCAGCTGACGCCGGAGCCGATGAACGTAGGTCTGCATGTTCTTGGTGGCGCTCTTCGGTGGGTTGTCCCCCCACAGGGCCGCGGCCAGCTGATCTTCCGAAACCGGGTGACCCGCTCGGCTCAGCAGCACCGCCACCAGCACTCGTGCCTTGGGGGTGCCGAGGTCGAGTTCCTCGTCCTCTCGCCACGCCGCCAGCGGTCCCAGGATCCCAAACCTCATCGCGCCCCCTCGACTCGGACACTGTAGTCGCAGGTGACGCACGCCCCAGCGCGTCGGTGCACGGTGCAGGCGGAGCGGCCGCGTATTCCCGGCGTGTACTCGCCGTATTCCGGCACGTGCCACTATTCGCAGCGTCGGGGAATTCCCGATGAGAGCAATGTGCTCGATAAAGCGACAAAGGCAACCGGAGAGGGTTCTCACATGGGGAAAATCGGGCGGTTTCTCACTTCATCCATTGCGGTCGGCGTGGTGGCGGGAACGGCAATGGCCGGCCTGCTCGCCGGCCCCGCGCAGGCCACTGAGACGGCCGCGCCGGACTCGGACTTCAGCACTGCCTCCGACGCCGACTGCACCAGGAAGGTGAAGGTCGGAAACTCGCGGTACAAGGGCGACATCTTCCACTCGTACGCCAAGACCGTCGTCCCCCACAACCACGTCGGCATCTTCTACACCACGAAGACGATCGTGGAGGCCCCTGGACCGAAGAGCAGGAGCCAGGCCCGTACGGCGGCCACGCTGAACAAGTGCGGCCCCGTCTACAAGATGTACGTCAAGGCCAAGCAGACCACTCGCAACAAGGCAGCCAACTACGCCTACAACGATCTGCGCGGAAGGTTCTACGACCTCGACTTCAACAAGAACAAGGTCAACGGCTCCATCTTCCTGAACTGCTCCGAGCTGGTCTGGCGGGCTTACAAGACCGCGGGCATCGAGCTCGACTCCAACGGTGGAACCGGCGTGTACCCCAACGACATCAAGAACGACGGCAGCACCGTCGTCTACAGCACCCGCAGGTAGCTGAATCACGCCGGCACGTTGAGAGTGGAGTACACATGTCGAAAATCGGCCGAATTCTCGCCTCGTCCATTGCGGCCGGCGTGATGGCGGGAACGGCGCTGACCGGCCTGCTCGTCGCACCCGCACAGGCTGCACCGAACACCGGCATTTCCTCCGACAGCGACTGCACCGAGAAGGTGAAGGTCGGAAACTCGCGGTACAAGGGGGATATCTTCCACTCCTACGCGAAGCTCGACCGCGGAACGCGCAACCACGTCGGCGTCTACTACACGACGAAGATCGTCGTGGAGGCGCCTGGACCAGGCAGCAGGAGCCAGGCCCGCACGGCGGCCACGCTCACCAAGTGCGGCCCCGTCCACAAGATGCTCGTCAGGACGACGCAGGCCAACCGCGACAAGGCGGCCGACTACGCCTACCGAAAGCTCCGCGGCAAGCCGTTCGACACGCATTCCAACAAGAACAAGTACAACGGCGACCATGAGCTGAACAGCTCCGAGCTGGTGTGGCGGGCCTACCTGGCCGCAAGCGTCGACCTCGATCACGACGGCGGAACAGCCGTGCACGCCGACGACATCAAGAACGACGGCAGCGCCGTCATCTACAGCACCCGCAGGTAACGACATTCCAGTGTGCGGTGCGGCCTGCCGGGCGCAGGCCGCACCGCACGCCCGCACGAGAGGACTCAACGGTGCCCCTGCCCCGACTCGCCGCACTCGCTGCCGGTGCCGTTCTGGCCTTGACGGCCTGCACCACACCCGACGGCGCGGCCAAGACCCAGATCATCAAGCCCGCTGAGGCGAAGCTCGGCGACACCGTCCTCGCGTTCTACCTCAGTCCGGACTCCGAGGCCGGGACGAGCACGGCGGAGAGTCGCCCGGCCTATCTGGTTCTGGTGCAGGCGGACGGCAGCAAGAAGCTGATCGAGACCAGCGGCATGCGCGAGCCGCACATCGCGTGGTCAGGGCGCGGGCTGTTCTTCAGTGACGACACCCGCGACTACATCCTCGGCAAGGACGGACTGGTCAGCTTCGAAAACAAGAAGTCGTCGCTGCAACAGTCGGCTTTCGCGCTACCCGACGACCAGGGCTTCTTGGCGGTCTACAACGAAGGCTTCTCCGACTCCGGGTACACCAATCAGGTGGCCGTCACGACCGGGGCCGGTTCGCAGCTCTACCAGGTCGAAGGAAACTACTACATGAACGCGCTGTGCGGCGGTGTCCTCAATGGAATCGCCACTCAGGCGGGCACTCATCTCCCGGCATCGGCCGGCGTTCCCGGTATGCGCTCGAAGGTCGACACCGCCGCCGAACCGGAGCTGCTTTCCCAGCTGTATCCGGCGACCGAGGGACGCGAAAAAGTCCTCGCCTGGCGAGCAGCCTTCGACGCGGGAGACCACAACCGCCACGTGCCGTGTCACAACGGTGTGGTCACGTTCCTCTCCGACTACGCCGACGCCGACGGCAAGCCCCACATGACCGTCGTTTCCTGGGACACCAGGACCGGCGAGTACACCGAACGGCCCCTCGTCGACGCGCAGAGACGCCCCATCAGCGAGGAACTGTCCGACCCCGAAACGTTCTCCCAGAAGTCCTACGACGCACGGGCAGTCCGAGACGGTCACCTCGAATGGCTCGCCGGCGATGGCCGGATCATGAGTACCGGCATCGCGTCGGGAGTCACCGTGCCGCGGTTCGACACCGGCCTCGCCTCAGGCGTCAACTCGTCCAGCCAGGCAGCCTTCACGGAGCAGTCGATTCACCTGATCCAGGAGACGTTCGACGGCACGACACCCATCAGGATCAAGCGGTTCGACCGCGCCAGCGGAGACCTGGTCACCGAGATCGCCGTGTCCGGACTGACGGAACAGCTCGGCCTCGAGTTCAACCTGAGGAGCATTGCCGTTCCACCCGGAGCATGACGCCATTGGGGCACAGCAGGTCAGGAGACGAGACCGGCCAGATCAGGGATCACATGATCCGGCCGATGGTCGCCGGCGGGCAGCGGCAGAGCAGATCCGTCCTGGACGAGGATGGTGGCCAATCCGGCGCGGCGTCCGCCGACGATGTCGGTGTCGGGGCGATCGCCGATGACGGCGACGCGGTCCACGCCGAGGCGGTCGCGGGCAATGGTGAAGATGCCGGTTTCGGGTTTGCCGATGGAGATCGCCCGGCGCCCGAGCGCGGTCTCGACAGCGGCCAGGATCGCGCCGGTCGCGGGCCAGGGGCCGTCGGGCATGGGAAAGGTGGCGTCGCGGTTGGTGGCGAACAGCCTTGCGCCGTTGTCTCCCGCGCGGCAGGCCGCGGTCAGTTCGGCGTAGTCGAAGCCGCTGTGACCACCGACGAGGATGTTCTCCGCCCGTCCGGCGTCCGCGGCGCCGACGACGGGTGCCCCGGCGGCGCGGACCTCGGCGCACAGTTCGTCGGAGCCGATCACGTAGACCGAACCTCCGGCGGCCGCGACCGCGACGGCCGCGGCCCAGCCGGAGGTGATCACCGAGTCGTCGTCCACAGCGGCGCCGAGGCCGCGCAGCCGTGCGGCGACGGCGGCGCGGCCGTAGCGCGGATCATTGGTGAGAAAGACGATTCGCTTGCCCAGCGCCATCAACGTGGTCAGCGTGTCGATGGCACCGGGCAACGGCGTCCACCCGAGGTGGACCACGCCGTCGAGGTCGATGATGAAGCCGTCGAACTCGTCGGCGAGCGTGCTCATACGAGTGCACCCGCCGCGAGCTCGTCGACCTTGCGCACGACCTGGCCGGCGAGATCCTCGTCCGCCGAGTACGTCAGGTAGGTCACGTCCGCGACGGTGTGCAGGCCGCGCACCAGGAAGGCGTACTCCTGGTTCTCCTCCAGCAGCAACACGATCGGCTTGCCCATCGACGACGCCCAGCCCATCTCGATGTGGGTGCCCGCCGACGCCGGGGCACCGGGGAACGCGACGAAGACGGTGCACGAGGCGATCTCGTCGTAGTCCAGCCTGGTGCACTCGTCCGGGGTGAGGAACTTCGCGCCCCAGGACTCGCGGCGGTGCGCGTTGTGCACCAGGTAGCCGGCCTGCTCCAGCCCCTCGATCAGCGACTCGAAACGGGCCTTCTCCGCCGGGCGCATGGTGCCCGTGTCGTCGACGAGCGCCTTGAACGGGCCGGCGAGGAAGACGCTGCGGGATGCGGTGCTCATCTACTTGACTCCGGTGACGACGAGGAACGGGGAACGGGTCGCTTCGGCGGGCGCGGGCCCGCCGGACGAGGCATCGGCGGGATCGAGCAGTGGTTCGCGGACGGTGATGTCGCGGAACCCGGCCGCGGACAGGACATCCAGGTAGGTCTGTCGCGGCCAGTGGTGGTCGATCAGTTCCAGCACGCCACCGCGGGGCTGGTCGAGCAGGACCTGGCGGCGTTCGCCGGTGGCGTAGTCGCGGCCCGGTTCGCCGCTGCGGAAGGTGGAGAAGCGGACTCCGGTGGTACCGGGATTCGTGTCCAGCACGGCATATCGGCCGCCGGGACGCAGCACGCGGTGCACCTCCCCGGCGATGTCGTGCAACGCCTGGAGATCGCCGATGTTGATGAACACGTAGCAGGACATCGCGGCGTCCACAGTGGAGTCGCTGAGGAACTCGAGCCTGCCGCTGTCGATCTGGTGGTAGTCGATGCGCGGGTGCGGCCGGTCCTGGCGGGCGATCTCCAGCATGTGCGGGGAGATGTCAGCGGCCACGACGCGGGCATCGCTGGCCTGCACCACCCGGTTCGCGACCTTGCCCGGCCCGCAGCCGTAGTCCAGGACGGTCCGGACCTCTGGCGTGCCGATGCCGAGCGAGGCGAACACGGCGGGGTAGCCGATGAGCCGTTCGGGTAGGTCATCGTAGGCGTCGAAGCCGGTCGCGACGGCGACCGCTTCCTTCCACTTGGTGCTCAATGGTTTCTCTCTCGTTCAGCGCGTCACGAGGGCGGGGGCGCTCAGCCGGGGCCACCGCTGGCCGACCAGCTCGCGGTACAGCGGCCACAGCCGGTCCAGCAGTTCGGTGGCAACGGGTTCGTCGTGGCGAACCCGGCGGTGGATCTCGAACATCAGCACCACCTGAGCCCAGTAACCGGGCAGTCCCAGGGCGTCGAGATCGTCGTCGAGGCGGAGTTGGTTGCGGCGCAGGTGTTCCTCGTACCTGAGTACCTGCCGCACGTGCGGCCAGTTGTCCCCGTCGGGCATCGACGGGAACCGGTGCGCCGGCTCCTCCCAGGCCGCCGGATCGGCGAGCACCTCGCGGGCGCGGTCGTGGTCGGGCTCGTAGAGGTGCATCGAGCCGACCAGATGCGTGTAGGTGCCCAGCGGTACCCCGAGCTCACGGGCGAGCAACTCCTGCACCAGCGTGAAGGAGAAGACATCGCTGGTCATGCCCCGGTACACGTCGTTCGCACGCATGAACCCGACACAGTGCAACGCACCCTCGCGCAACAAGAACTGCAGGCCGAGCGTGCACGACACGTCGGGATTGCCGGGCACGCGGATCTCCTCGCCCCGGAAGATCTGCAGCACCGCGCGCTTGCTGTCCGGATCACGGCGCAGCTCGTCGGCGACGGCCGTCCACTGGTGCACGCCACCGTCCGGGTCGAACATCGCCCGCCCGTACGCCGTGCCGGTCAGCCGCACACCATCGGCGGAGTACTTGCGCATGTTCGGCGCGTAGTAGGCGATGAAGTCCAGGTCGTCGCGGCCGGACAGGTACCACAGCGCCTCGGCGAAGTTGAACACGATGTTGAGCCGTCGCGCCGGGACCACCGGGATGCGCTGGTCCGCCTCGCCCAGCACGTACCGGACGCCGAGCGTCTCCCGGCTGGCGAAGCCCCGCGGCGCGTTGCGGTACGTGGGCTCGTCGGCCAGCTGACGCAACATGGCCGGGTACGCCTGGTGAAACGAGTCGAACTCCACCGAACCTCCGCCACAAACTATCGGGCACTGATATTGCGTACGCACAGTAGCCGACATTCCCACGATTGAGGCTGTTACATGGTGTGACAGCATCACCACGAACAGTTCACACGCGGGTAAAGCCGCAGCTAATGAAAGTGCGATCATGGTCCGTTCGAGTGTTTCCAAGATCACTCCGACAGCTGGAGCCAGCGTGCCCGACTACTCTATGCAAGCAGCGGTACTGCACCACCTCGGCGAGAAACTGGTCGTCGAACGCCGGCCGCGCCCCGTGCCCGGCCGGGGGCAGGCGCTGATCCGGGTGCGCGCGGCCGGTCTGTGCCGCACCGACCTGCACCTCGCGACCGGCTCCGCCATCGCGCCACCGCTGCCGTTCGTGCTCGGCCACGAGATCGCCGGCGAAGTCGTCCAGACCGGCCCGGACGTCACCACTCGGCCAGGAGACCGCGTGCTGGCCTACTACTACGACGGCTGCCGGCGGTGCGACTGGTGCGCGGCCGGTTCGGAGAACCTCTGTCCCGCTCCGGTGGCCAAGGTCGGCTTCGACACCGACGGAGGACTCGCCGAGTACTACCTCGCCCCGGCCCGCTCCCTGGTCCCGATCGCCCCGCAGGTGTCGTTCGCCGAAGCCGCCGTCCTCGGCTGCTCGGGCACCACCGCGGTCCGGGTCGTCCACTCGGTAGCCGAAGTCGCCGCGGGCGAGGTCGTGATCGTGATCGGCACGGGCGGCGTCGGCCTCGCCATCGTCCAGGTGGCCGTCGCACGCGGAGCCACCGTCCTGGCCATCGACCCCCACGGCCCCAGCCGCGCCCAGGCCATCGCCTATGGCGCCACGACGGCCATCGACCCGTCGGCAACGGACCCGGTCGACGCCGTGCTCGCCCACACCGGCGGCGGCTGCCACGTGGTGATCGACACCGTCGGCAACGCCTCCACCCCAGACCAGGCGGTCCGCATGACCCGCACCCGCGGCCGCGTCGTCCTCGTCGGCTACACCGGCGCCCCCGCCACCTTGGACATCATCGAGGTCATCGTCCGCGAAACGATCATCCGTGGTTCCGTCGGCGCCACCCTCGCCGATGCACACGAGGTAATGGCACTTGCCGCCGCGGGCAAGCTCCGCGGCCACGTCCAGGCCGAATACCCACTGCACCAGGTGAACGAGGCACTGGCCAGCCTGGCGGAAGGCTCGGTGGTCGGCCGCCTGGTCGTCACCCCGTGACAACCGCGGTACGCCGTGGGCGAACGCTGATCACACACACGTTCGCGCTATGCGCGCCGGCGATGGTGCTCTTGGCCGGCCACCTCGATCGCGTCACGCCCGTAGCCGGCAGGCGTCGCCGTTGTGTGGAAGTGGGGCAGGGTCGCGATCAGTTCGGTCAGGTCACGCGCGGCTCGCATGACGATGCCGTCCGGCCGGACGATGAGGGCCTTCGCACGCCCCGGGACAGCCACCGGTGCAGGTCCGTCCGGTGGGTGGGGTGTGGCACAGTCCGCCGCGGCGCTGCACCTCCGCCTGCAGAGCGGGCGGCACCTGGGCGTGACGACGACGAACCGGCCATGAGCGAGTTCATCGAACCGGTGGCCGTCGTCCAGCGTTGTGCTGGGGCACAGGCGGCCGGCGAGGGTTCTGCGCAGGCGTGGGCGGAGGATGAGGCTCGACCGGTGCAGGGCAGCGGTCTCGCTGTCGAGGACGCGCCGGCTGAGGGCGGGCAGCCTCGGTACCACGAGCCGGCGGACCGGGTTGCCGGCCTGGTGGCCGTGCCGGCCGGAGCCGCGCCGGAACTCGGCGAGCACCCGCATGTGGGTCGATCAGGCGAAGGCCATGGCACGGCCAGGGCGAGCAGCGTCGCAGCGGTCAGGCCGGTCGGGCCCGCGCCGACCACGACGACCGGAACCTGTTGTGTGCTCATGACAGGGTGGAAACGCGGAGGTCCCAGCGCACGGTGAAGGCACCGAGTGCGGCTTTCACGGCCGCCTGGTCGCTGTCCGCGGGAACGGTCACCGTCACGACGACGGATCCGTCGTCGATCCGGGTGTCCACTGTGGAGTCCGGAGCTGTCTCGCGCAGCGCGTCGGCGATGGCGCGGCGGGTCGCATCGGCACGCAGATCGAGCTTGTAGGGCTTGCCCACGGCGGTGACGGGCAGCGCGTCCATCACAGTGACGGTCTTCGGCGCCGCGGCCCGCTCGGGTACCTGGGCCGCGGCCCAGGCGAGGAAATCGTCCTCGGTGACCGTCGCGCCGGGCGTGAGCGTCACGTAGGCGACCGGCACCTCGCCGGCGTGCGCGTCCGGTCTGCCGACCGCGGCGGCGGTGACCTGCGGGTGAGCGAGCAGTGCGTCCTCGATGAGGGCCGGGTCGACGTTGTGGCCGCCGCGGATGATGAGGTCCTGGGGCAGTCGTTGCCCGACCGCACCCGGCCGAAGCGCGTCCGGGAAGCTGCGCGCGCTGGCGCAGGTCGCTTCGGTGAGGCCGTAGCCTTCGAGCAGCGCGATACCGGTGTGGTGCCGGTAGTTCTGCCGCACGGCAGCGGCAGCGATGAGGCGCCGACGATGGCGAAACGCAGGCTGCTGATGTCGGCGTCCACGGGCGCCTGTGCCAGCACGGCGTAAAACGGTGGGCACGGCGCTCATGGTGCTGATCCGGTAGCGCTCGACGATCCGCCAGAACTCGCGGTGCAGCGCGAAGTCGCGGTACCCGAGCGAGCCGGCCCAGACCACGTGCTGTCCCTTGAACAACGGCGCCAGCAGCGTGACGACCACAGCGTTGACGTGGAAGAGCGGGAGCGCGGCGAACACCACGGACTCGGTCTCGAACAGCGAACAGGCCGCCGGCATCCACGCGTCGGCGACCTCGTTGCGGTGCCGGTGTGCGGCCAGTTTCGGGGTTCCGGTCGTGCCTCCGGTGTGGAAGAAGGCGGCGAGGTCGTCTGACCGGGGCAGCTCACCGGCGAACGCGCCGGCGTCCTCGGTGGCGGCCAGTTCGTGCAGGTAGCCGAAGCCGGGTGTCGACCCGGTGACTCCGGTCGGAGACAGCAGGATCGTGTCCAGTTCTCCGGCCAGATGTCTTGCGGTGTCCCAGAAACCAGGGTCGAGGTCCGGCCCGGCGGCGATCAGCACGCGCGCACCGGACCGGCGGAGCAGCTCGGTGAGATGCGGCCGGGACAGGGCCCCGTTGAGCGGGACGGCAATGCCGGCGAGCCGCGCGGCCAGCGTCGCGGCGACCAGTTGCGCGCAGTTCGGAGCGATCAGCGCGACGGCGTCCCCGCGCCGGATCCCCTGCGGTGCAACAGGTTGGCGTAGCGGTGCACGTCGGCAAACAGGCCGGCGAACGTGAGCGACGCCGGTTCCTGCCAGCGTTCGGCCTCGGGCAGCACGGAGATCGCCGTACGGTCGGGCCAAAGCAGCTCGTCGCTCATCGGGCGTACCTCACAACCGTGCGTTGGGTGCCGAGATCGATCGCGCCGTCGTAGGTGGCGACGCTTGCCTCGACGACGTCGCCGTGGGCGAGGTACTCCGGGTTCTTGGCCTGAGAAGAGAAGAAGAGCTTCCACCTGGTCGCGTCGGGCAGCAGCGAGGTGATCTTCTGCACGGCTTTGGGCGGTGCGCTGAGCGCGGTACCGACCGGCGTACCGGTGAGCACCAGGTCGCCGGCGTCCAGGCGCTGGAAGCGGGTGAGCGCGGCGAGCGCCCGCACCGGCCGGTAAATCATGTCGGCGCCGACGGTCATGTCCTGCCGGACCTCGCCGTTGACGGACAGGCGCAGCCGCAGGTCGGCGAACCGCGCGAGTTCTCCGGCGTCCAGCAGCACCAGGAATGGGCCGGCCGGGGTGAATGACGGGTACGACTTGGACTCGTAGAACTGGGTCTTCGGCAGCTGCAGATCGCGGGCGGAGACGTCGTTGGTGACCACCAGGCCGGCGACGTACGTGGCGAGGTTCCGCTCGGTGATCTCCGTTCCCACCGGCACCTCCCGGCCGATGACCAGCCCGATCTCCACCTCGTAGTCGAGCAGCCGCACGTGGGTGGGCTTGACGATGTCGTCGAACGGTCCGCTGATCGAGCCGGACGACTTGCGGAAGAACGTCAGCGGCACGGTGGCGGGGTTCAGGCCGGCGTCCCGGACGTGCGACGCGAAGTTGGTCATCTGGGCGACCACCCGGCACGGCGCGGAGATCGGCGAGATCAGGTCGAGCGACTCGACGGGCACCGTGTCCTTTGTGGACTTCGTCGCGATGATCGACGCGCGATCCGCCAGCAGCTCGGCGGTCGTCGAGGCCGTTGTCTTCGATCCGCGCGGCGCCACCGGCGGTGATCACGTACCAGGCGGTGGAGGTGCGGAGCACGGAGAGGTTCATGACGTGGCTACTTTCAGAAGTCCGCGCAGACGCTCGAAGTCGCACTCGTTGTCCTGGCGCAGGGCGTTGACGATGGCACGGAGTTCGCGCAGGGCTTGCGATCCCGGTTTCACGCCGAGGAAGTCCCTGGTGGCGGGCGGTCCCCACTGGGCGAGGCCGGAGGCCGTCATCGGTGCCCAGCCGGGGTCGAGGGTGTGGTCGAACAGGTCGCCGTCCCTGAAGTACTCGACCAGGAACCCGTCGGGATCGCGCCAGTAGTCGAAGATCTGGCTGCCCTGGATGTGCCTGCCGATGCCCCACGAACGGTCGTAGCCGAGCTCGCGCAGGTACTCACCTCCCGCGGCCAGGGCGTCCAGGTCGGCGACCTGGTAGGCCGAGTGCACGTACCGGTTCGCCGGACCCAGCGTCAACGCCAGCGTGTGGTGGTCGGCAGGGGTGCCACCGCGATCGCAGCGGATGAAGCTCATCACCGGACCGCGCTCGCGCTGCCTCGGGTAGTACAGAAAGTCGCTGACGATCAGGCCGAGGTGCCCCAGGTACCAGTCCAGGGACTCGCGGTACTTCGTGGTCTGCCACACCACGTGCCCGAGACGCTGCACTCGCGCAGGTGCGCGAACCGGCCGTTGTGTGCGGCGTTCGTGCGCAACGCGGTGGTGCCGAAGTTGAGTGTGAGCGGTTCCTGCGGCTGCTGCGCCGTGAGGTCGTGAGTGCCGGACACCACGCGCACACGCAGCCCGCTCGGGTCGGCCAGTTCGACGGCCACCCCGCCCAGGCTTTTCCGGCAGCTTCACCACCCGCCGGTCGGTCGCGCCCGCGAGCCGGATCACGTCGGTCGCCTCGGCGGCGCGGAAAGCGGGCCCGGCGAACGCCGATCGCGGGCCGCGGCGGATCAGCACGCAGGGCGCACCGGGTTCGGTGCCGCGCAGGTACAGCTCGTCCGCCGTGCGCAGCGAGGTCGTGAAACCGAAGGCGTGCGCGAACAGCTCAGCTTTGGCCAGGTCGGGTTTCTCGAACTCCAGTCACGCGAGGTCGTGCACCCTTGACGATCGGATCGGGCGCACGTCCCGGATGTTCTCCCGCCAGCGCGCCCCGCTCGCCGTGCAGTCCGGTGTGATCGTTGCCCATCGACTGCTCCCCCCAAAGTTGACGCAATCGTCACCTGTGAGCGTTGAGTCAGTCAAGCAGTTATGACGAATTCGTCAAGAATGACGGGGCGCGCTAGGGTGACGGCATGGCGGAGCAGACGCACAACCGGTTGGATCGACGCAAGGCGCGCACCCGCGCGGCCCTCGTCCGCGCCGCGCAGACCTGCATCGCGGAGGGCAGGACCGCCATCCCGATCCTCGAGATCACCCAGCTCGCCGACGTGGGGATGGGGTCGTTCTACAACCACTTCGAGACCAGGGAACAGCTCTTCCAGACCGCTGTCGAGGACGCGCTGGAGACCTTCGGCGACGCGCTGGACGCGCTGGGCGACGACATCGAGGACCAGGCGGAGGTGTTCGCGCGGAGCTTCCGGCTCACCGGGCGGCTGCACCGCAGGCAGCCTGAGCTGAGCAAGGTCCTGCTGCACAACGGTTTGCTGCTGGCCGGCACAGGTCAGGGATTGGCTCGCCGGGCCCGCCGCGATATCGCCGAGGCCGTCCGCGCGGGCAGGTTCACCGAGGTCCGCGACTTGGACCTCGCCCTCGTCGTGGTCACCGGCGCGATGCTCACCCTCGGCCAGTTGCTGCACGACCACCCGGACCGCGACGACGCGCAGGCGGCCGACCTCGTCGCGGAGGACCTGCTGCGCATGTTCGGTGTCGAGGCGGCAGAGGCCGCGGACATCTGCCTGCGACCACTGCCCGGCCTCTCCTGACCTACTTGGTGGACAGCAACTTCCGCAGCTCCACCACAGCCCAGTCGACAACGGCGTGCGGAAATCGCGGACGATCAAGCCGCCCCTGGTGTCACCGTGGACTCATGTAACGGGACGAACTCGCTCACAGAACCAGCTTCTGCGGTGTGGTGCGGATCGAACGCGACGGTCAGGTGTTCGCCCAGGTCTACGGGCAGGCACACCGCGACTACGACATCCCGAGCACGGTCGGCACCCGGTTCGCGATCGCCAACGGCGGCAAGGGTTTGACCGCGCTGGCTGTGTGACCCTGATCGAGAAGGCGAACTCGTCCTGTCGACGCCCGTCTGCGAGATCTTCGGCGCCGACCTGCCGTCGATCGGTGACGCCGTCACCGTCGAACACCTGCTAGCGCACCGTTCCGGCATCGGCGACTACCTCGACGAGGACATCATCACCGAATTCACCGCGTACCTGCTGCCCGCGCCGGTGCAGGACCTGCGCGACGCCCAGCAGTACCTTGCGGTGTTGGGTGGGTTCCGCAGCAGTTCCCGCCCGGCGAACGTTTCTCCTACTGCAACGGCGGTTTCGCTGTCCTCGCCCTGATCGCGGAACGGGTCAGCAAGCGGCGCGACGTAACGGGCTGGGGTTCTGGCTGCGCCCGACGGGCAACGCGGTGAAGCTCGTCGGCAGGGACGCGGGGTGTCGTTCCTGAGCGCGCACCAGCCGAAGACGGGGGAGACCACGACGGCGTTCGGCAACACGGCGGAGGGTGTGTCGCGGATCGCCCCCCGCTCGACCCGCAGGAGTGATCAGCCCTGCTCGGCGCGGCGCTGCTCCCACATCTGGATGATCTGCTCGGCGGTTTCCTGGTCGATCCGGTCGAACCTGCCGTCGTAGCGTCCGCGGTGCCAGTCATCCCGGACGTAGCTGGTGTCCCAGCCGGAGCCCGGCGTGTACCGCTGTTCCCTCTCGATGCCCCGCGGCGCCGGCCACGTCCTGAGCAGGCCGGTGGGATCGTCCTGAGTGGACTCTCCGTCCACCCACGCGAGGTAGGTGTACCGCACGTCTTCGGTCTCGCCGCGTGGTGCCCGGTCGCGCAGGTTCTGCTCGAACCGGTCCGCCGCCGCCGCGTCAACGCGGTGCACCCTGCCGGGCCTCGCCACGGTCAGCATGGTGCTGGGCATCCAGGTGAGGGTGATCAGGAACGCCTCCTCGTGCACCTGCCCGTCGTCGTCCACCCACCGGCGGCACATCGCCGCAGGCTCCTCCGGTGACGGATGAACGCTGTCGACGATGGCGAAGTACTCGTACTGCCGTTGCACCTGTGTCTCGTTTCATCAGGAGGTGGTGTGTCCCCCGCGCGAGCACGAGGGACACACACCATCACAGCACTGTCACTTGGCCGGGAACTGCGGAATCCTGATCGCGCCTTCCGGAGGCTCGACCGACGAGAAGAGCTTCGCCGACTCCACCTTGATGTCCTCGATCATGTTTTCATAGGTCTGTATTTGGGCCCACTCGTGGAGCGTGAGGTTGCGACCCTCCGCGTGAGCCTTGGACCTGATCGCGTCCGCGGCCGCTCGGTACGCGCGCCGGTCCTCGTAGAAGGACGTCTCCCTGACCTTCTGCGCGTAGCCGTGCGGGGTGTGGAGCTGCAGCTCGAACAGCTGCCCGTTCGGCGACTCCCAGGTCATGTTGATGCCGGGGTAACCGTTTCTCGGCGGGGCGCCTTCCGGGAGGCCCTCCTGGTTGCGGAGCCAGAAGTTCTTCAGCGCAATCTTCGTGTAGCCCTTCTTCGTGAACTCGGTGATCACCCGCTTGACCGAGTCGGCGTACACCTTCGGATCGAAGACGTAGGTGTACCTGACCGAGTCGTTCATCTTCGCCTTGATGGAGGCAGGCGGCAACGTGTCGCCCTCGGTCTCCTCGAATTGCTTGCGCAGGAAGGACGACTCGCTCTTGAGCTCGTAGCCGATGCCTTCCCGCCTGCCCCCGGTGATCTCCGCGAGCGCGTTCACGTCCTTGGTGATGTCCGGCTCGTTGAGCTTGGCCTTGCGCAGCTCCTCCCTGCCCCAGGTGAGGTTCTCTGCCTTGATCCGGATCTGCAGGGCGCCGATGTCGTGCCGGTACTCGCCGTCCACGACCTGAGGCGTCTTGTAGAGCCCCTCGCAGCCGCCCGCCGGCCCACAGGGCTCGACCTTCAGCTTGGCGTCATCGAGCTTCGCCATGCCGTTCTCGAGCCGGATGACGCCGCCTTCGAGACGCACGACCGAGCCGTTGAGGTTGGTGAGGTCACCCTCCAGCCGCTGGGAGTAGGACTCCAGGCGGTAGAGCCGTCCGTCGATCGAGACGACCGCGTTCTCGAGCTTGCCGATGCCGTTCTCGAGCTTGAACTTGGGGAAGAGAATCTCGGCGACCGAACCGGGCAGCTTGACGGGAACGCTGTCGTGGAGCTTCACCGCGACGCTTCTGAGGTCGACGACGTTGTTGAGAACCTTGCCGACACCCTTGCCGAGCACGTTCTTCAATGCACCGAGCACCCTGGTCGACGCGGCGGCACCACCGCTGAACGCGCCGGCCACCGCGGTGCCGAGGTCCCAGAACGTCAGACCAAGGGCCTTGGCCGGGTTGTCGCGCCACTCTTCCAGGTGAATGAGCGTGTAGGGGTGCTCGAGCGTGTACTGCAGACCCTTCGAGATCTCCTGACACGCGCGGTAGTCCGCCGCGAAGACGGAGCCACCGATGCAGGTGAGGCCGGTGAGCAGACCGTCGAGCGCGCCCTTGGCACCCTCGATGACGCCCTCGCCGATTCCCTTGTAGTACTGGGACAGCTTGTCCTGCCCCGAGCGCAGCAGGTTGCAGGCATCCTGGTCACCGGCACCGCAGCGGGCGGCCGCGTTCAACGTCGCCACCGCGGCGTCCGCGTAGACCCTGGCGTTGTACTTGGCGAACTCCTCGATCTTGCCTGCCGCGCGCTGGCAGTCCTCGAAGTGCAGGAACGGGTTGTCCAGGCACCGGTCCACGGTCCAGATGCCCTTGGCCAGCTGCAGGTTCATCTCGGCGGCCTTCTTGGCCGCCTCCTCCCGCGCGATCTGCTCCGCCGCGTCGAGCCGGACCCGGTACTCGTGGATCGACTCGATCTGGTCGACGACCCGCTGCAGGAACTCCTGCACCTTGTCCGCGTTCGCCCGAGCCATGCTGTAGATGTGCTCGGTCGACACTGCCGCCCGCTCGGCGCTCGCCGCAGAGGCACTCGCTGCCGCCGCGGCGTTGCCGGCCAGCGTGGCGTCCGCGCTCGCGGTGTTGGACCAGCGGGTCGCGGTGCCGGCCGCGCTGTGCGCCGCCGTCGCGTGTGCCACGGCCTGGTTGGCCGCGTCGTTCGCGGTCTGGGCGTACTGCGTGGCGTCGTTCGCGGACTGGGCGGCACGGGCGGCCGCCTCGTACGCGGGCTTCACTTCGAGGAGCGCGTCGTCGGCGGCCTTCGTCGCCCTGACGGCGGCCGCCGCGGCCTCGTCGGCCTTCTCCCTGGCGAGGCGCGACTGCTCCTCGCTGATGATCAACGCTTCGGAGACGGTCTCCAGTGCCCTGCGCGCGTCGGCGTTGATCGCGGCGTACGGCTTGAGGACCGCCTCCGCCGCCCGTGAGGAGTCGATGACGAGCGAGGCGGACGCTGCCGCGGCCGACGCTGCCCTGTCCGCGATCACGGACTGGTAGACGGCCTGGTTCGCCTCGTGGACAGCGGCTTCCGCCTCCTGCTGGGTCATCTCGGCCGACGCCTGGGCGCCCAGCGCGACGTTCACCGTCTCGACCGTGATCCGGTACGCCTCGTCGGCGGCCTGGCGGGCGGTGACGGCTTCCCTGGTCGCGTTGTTCGCCGCTGTGCGCGCTCCCTGGGCGGCTGCCGCTGCCAGTCGTGCCGACTCCCTGGCCGCGCTCGCCGACGCGGCCGCCCTGCTGGCCCAGCCGGCCGACTCGTTCGCCGCACCGCGGGCGGCGTCGCGCTGCCCCCTGATCTCCCTGGTGACCTCCTCGACGTTCTCGCCGCGTTCCCTGGCGCGTGCCTCGGCGTCCGTGAGCCTGAGCTCGAAGTTCTCCAGGTTGATCAACCGGGCCTGGTGCATCCCGTTGATGACCCGGACCTCGGTCTCCGAGGTGCGGATCTTGGCCATCGCGGCGTCGTGGTCACCGGCGAGGCGTGCGGCCTCGGCGTTCGCGGCGTGGGCCGCGGCCGCCGTGACGGCCGCGTTGCGTGCGGCGCTCTGGGCGTTGACCCGGTGGTTGCGCGCGTTGGTGGCATGGGACTGCGCTTCCGCCGCCTTCGCGTTGGCGATGTTCTTCTGCCGCTCGGCACGGTCACGCGCGGCGAGTGCGATGTCCCGCTGCTTCTTCGCCGCCTCGGCGAGTTCGGCCGCCTTGGCCGCCTGGCGTTCGGCCTCCGCGCGGTACTTGGCCGCGTTCTGGGCGTGTTCTTGGGCGTTGCGGTCGGCGTCGAGCGCGCGGCTGTCGGCCAGGGTGGCCACTGTCGCGTGTGCCGAGGTTTCCGCGGCGAGCGCGGCCGCGTCCACCGCGTTGCCGATGCCGATGGTGACCCGGGCCCAGTCGAGGCCGTCGGTCACACCGAGGTCGACGAGCTTGGCTCCGGCGGCACGGGCCCGTCCGGTCGCGTCGACTGACGCGAGTGCGATGCGGTCGGCGTCAGCAGACTCCCGCTCGGCCTTGGCGCGTTCGACGTCGAGGAGCTCGTTGCGCCCCAACTGGCCGTGCGCGCGTCCGGGCTTGTCGTCACGGAAGATCTGGTCCGAGCGGTGGGCGGCTTCCACGGCCCGCTTCATGGTGTAGGTGACGTCTTCGAGGTGCTTGACCGCGTCGATGTTGGCGCGGATGATCTCGGCCCGTGCCGCTGCCACCGCTGCCGCGCGGCGCGCGAGCTGGTCGAGTTCGGTGATCGCCCTGTTACGGTCTTCCAGGGCTTTCTGGATGACCGCGCGGAACGCGTGGTCGCGCTTGTTCGCCTCGTGGTAGTCGGTGAGGTAGAACTGGCGGATCCGCGCGTAGTCCTTGCTCGCGAGGACGGCCTCGCCCTCGATCTTCACCTGCGGACCGCCCATCGCGACCATGTCGCGGACGCGGGCGATGATGCGGTCCTGCTCGGCCTTGTCGTCCTCGGCCTGCTGCTTGTCCCGCTTCAGGGCGATCTCGTAGCCGTAGGCCACGAAGTCCTTGATCGCCTGATCGCCCGCGTTCAGCGCGGCCTGAGCCCCCGAGCGGACGTTCGGGCCACCGGTGCGCGCCCACTCCTCGACCTTGCGGCGGTTCTCCGCCTTCTCAGCGGCTTTGCGCGTGTCGGCACGTGCCTGTGCCTCCGCTTGGCCGTGGTCGAGGAACCAGATCAGCTTCTCTTTGGTGTTGACCGCCAGCGCCGCCTTGGCCGCGTCACGGACCTCGACATCCTCCGCGCGTTCGGAGATGTCGGTGATGAGCATCTTGTAGAACTCGTACTCCTCGTCCACTTCCTGTGGAGGAGGGTCGTTGTTCGCGGCCGCCTGCAGCACCGGAACCGATTGGGGCGCGGCGGTCGCGTGCACCGTCCCACCGAAGAGGGTGAGAGCGAGCGCGGCGCAGATGGGCACGACTGATCTGCGCCACAACGAGGTGGCGCTGGATGCTCTTCTTTTCATGGTCAGCGATCCCCCAGATCGCGTTCGGCGGCGTCCTTCGCCGCCTTGCGAGCTTGTTCCGCGATTTCCTGCCACTTGGCGGCCTGCGCGCGGAACGAGTCGGCCGTGTCGCGCCACGAGGAGCCGGAAGCCGTGGCCCTGGCGATGATCTCGGCCCAGTCCTGCTCCGACTGCGCGCCGCGGGCGTACTCGGCGACCCTGGCCCACGCGTCGGCCTGCGCGTCCGCCTTTCCCTTCTCCGCCAGCCAGTCCACTGAAGACTGCCCGGCTTCGCTGTCGATCTGTCCCCAGGTCTCCTTGGCTTCCAGGCGGTGCTTGCGCGCCAGTTCGCCGCTCGACTCGCGCTCGGCCTTTTCCGCGGCCTGCGCGGACTCGGTCAGTGCGCGGATCTTGTCGTGGAAGAGCCGGCTCTGCTCGGTGGCGGTGCGGACGAACCGCTCGGCGTCGAGCTCGGCACCGATCTTCCACTCGTAGGAGAAGAACAGGCCGATCGACCGGTCGTCGCCGCCGTGCAGCGCGCGCTGTGCCGCCGCTCGGACCTGGAGGCCAGGATCGTTGGCGGCGAGGAAGATCACGTAGTCGCGGTCCTCCTCGGCGAGGCGCGCCAGGCGTTCCTGCCGCTTGTTGTCGTTGACGCGGTCCCGTTCCCTGGCCTCGTCATAGCCACTTTGGACGTACGACTCCCTGGCGTTGTCCGAGCCGCGCAGAGCTTCTCCTGACGTGCCGTGCACGTCGCTGCCGGGGATCGCGGTCCGGTTGATCTCCCTGACCACCTGCAGGTTGAGCGCCTCCCTGGCCTTGGCCCGGTTGATCGCCTTGCCGTAGCCGACGCGCATGAACTCGCGGATCTTCGCCTCGTCGTTGGCGACGACGGCCACGTAGGCGGCGTCGCGGACCTCGGACGGCAGAGCGGCGTTGTACGACATCTGGAACACGAGCTCGCGCATGGACGCGGCCAGCGCGGAGGTCGACGTGCTGATGACCTCCGACTGTGCAACTGCGGGTGCGGTGAGGACGGTTCCGGTGACGCCCGCCGCGAGGACCGCGGCCAGTAATGCAGGCATGAGTGTGTGACGTCTCATGTGTTCCCCCAGGAACTCACCCAGTGGGCCGAATTGCCCAGGGAGTTCTTAGCACCTGCTGTGGTCGCAGCGACACCGACAGTTGTGCAACCCAGATCGCGGCGCGTTGCGATTCGGGCAGAGAGGGTGCAAAGTTCCACCCGGCATCCGACGACTGGAGAGTCGAGTGACGCGGGCCCGCGGGGTCCACGCCGCGCTTAGGGCAGATGCCGACACCACGAATCCTGGGGGATTTACCTTGTCCAGACGCAGTCTGGGTGGCCTCGGCGTGCGGGCAGTCGCCGCACTCGCGGTCACCATCACGTTGGCGGGCGGCCTGTTCGCCTCTCCCGCGCTCGCCGCTCCGCCAGGGGTCGACCCGTCGGCGCCGGCCAGCGTGTCCACGGTCAGCTTCAGCGCGACGCAGGTGTCGGACTTCGACCAGCGGGTCGCCGCGGCGAGCACGATCGGTGAGTCGGTGGGGTCCAGGGAAGCGCGGCTCGCGGACCTGAACTTCGTCATCTGGATCTACAACAAGGCGCCGTTCAACAGCAACATCAAGAAGGAGGCGCTGAAGGCGCTCTCCGACGAGGTCGACGAGAACGCCTGCTACGACTTCATCGTCGCCGGCATCCACCGCGCGTTCCGCGAGGACGTCCGGGCGATCCCGGTCACCGACGAACGGCACCGGCAGCGGGTCCGCGCGGCGGAGCGCATCGGCTGGACCGTCGTGGAGCCGTACTACCTGGACGCGAACCTCAGCGAGTTCGTCACCCAGTTGTTCATCAAGACCAACGGCACCGAGTGGCCGGAGATCAAGGCGCAGGCCTCCGCCGTGCTGTCCAGCACATCCACGGACGAGCAGCGCCAGGCGTTCGTCGTCACCGGCATCGAGACCGCGTACAACGTCGACGTCCAGCGCCGCCGGGAAGCTGCCGAGCGCGAGAAGCTGGAGCAGTTGGAGAAGGAGAAGAACCTCAAGGCGCGCGGCAACGCCTGGCAGGTCGTGATGCCAGGTGGGACGTTGACCCCGGTGCTCGCGAACCTGACCGACTCCGAGTTCACCTGGGAGATCTACAACGCCCCGCTGGCGCGGAAGTTCGTCAAGGCCGCAGCCAACGCAGCGCTGGGCACGCACGACTTGGCGCAGATCAAGACGTACATCTTCACCGGCATCCACACCGCGCACCAGAAGGACGTCGCGGAGCAGGACGCCGCCCGTGCCGCGGAGACCGCGAAGAAGATCAAGGAGATCATCGACGCCGCCCGCGTCGATGGCTACATGCCGAACCTCCTCGCGTCCGCCACCGCCGCGCTCGCCGGAGATCTGAACGCGCGCAACGCGTTCATAGACCTCGGCCGGTACGACGCCGCCAAGAAGGACGTGATCAAGCCCTCGCACTACCAGGTGGTCCAGCTGAAGGGCCAGCTCTCCGGCCGCTGCGTCCAGATTGCCGGTGCCGACGCGCAGGCGGTCGAGAACGGCCAGTACAACGAACTGTGGGACTGCTACCGCACCGCCGCCAAGGAGCTGTGGATCCTGAAGGCCTGGTCGAACGGTGAGTTCTTCCTGCAGAACCTGAACTCCCAGCAGTGCCTGGACGGCCACAGCGACCTCGTGCGCCAGTACCCGTGCGACGTCAACAACGGTTACCACCGCTGGACGTTCGTCGAGAACACCGACGGCTCGTACCAGATCAAGAACGTCGGCAGCGGCAAGTACGCCACGGCCAAGGACGGCGGCAAGGAGAACGCCACCCACGTCGTCACCTACGGCAACACCAACGACGGCAGCCAGCGCTGGCGCCTGATCAACCCGGTGCACCGCTCCGACGTGAGCACGGTGTCCGTCGGCCGTTACCAGCTCAAGGGCGTTCAGTCCGGTCGCTGCATGCAGACCGCTGGCGTGTGGGACCAGCCCAACCAGGGTGCGCTCGCGAACTTCGCAGGCCAGGAGCTGTGGGACTGTGTCGGTGGCGGCAAGATGGCGTGGGACCTCGTCGGCTTGGGCGGCAAGCGGTACGCGCTCAAGAACGTGATGTCCGGCAAGTGCCTCGACGTCAAGGGCACCGGCCACATCAACGGCACGCCGCTCGTCCAGTACGACTGCCACCACGGCGGCTCGCAGCAGTTCGTCTTCGTCGCCCAGCCCGATGGCAGTTACGTGCTGGAGAACGTGTTCAACGGCAAGGCAGCGGACGCGATGAACAACGCCGTCCAGAACGGTGCCTGGATCGGTGTCCACGGCGTGCACGGCCAGACGAACCAGCGCTGGACCCTCGTGCCGGCCTGATTCGAGTGAACGACGAGGCCCCCTCCGTGCGCCGCGCCGGAGGGGGCCTTTCGCTGTGCGCGTACCAGGACTCGAACCGGGCAACCATCACAACGCCACGTCTCCGGACCACTTGCAGCGTAACCAATGCCGGTGTCCCTCACACCATCAGTCAATGGGGCACCACGAACACCGAGATCCATCCGGCCGAACGCGATCAAGCCGGAGAATTCTGCTCCAGAACTGCTCCATAGGATCACCGCAACACGATCAACAGACGATCACCCAAGATCCACCCAGAACGGCAAGAAACCCGCCTGACCAGCGAATTCGCTCGATCAAACGGGTTCTACCTGCAAGTGGAGCTGAGGGGACTCGAACCGCTGACCCTCACATTGCCAGTGCGGAAACACAAGGGCACAAAAACAAGCGCAGTTGACTACCGTTCAGCGCAGTTACATGCAGCTTCACGACGTTCAACTCCATGCCCTTATTGGCACGGACATGGCTGCAACAATCGATGACTGAGCGCTTAGCTGCCGATCTGATCAGGTGTCACCTTCGCACACCCCTAAGACGCTTCTGTGGCACCACACCAAGGATGAGGCTCTCCAACGCGGCGTCACCAACCCCGAAGGTGGCCACCCAGGTCTCCACCAAGAAGACCTCCCCGACCTCAGAGATACCGAGGAAAAAGCGCCCCTGATCGAGTTCGCGGATCGGGAACAACGAACATCCCACGTCCGCACCCCACCCGGCGAAGCGGTCCTCCTCGCCGACACAGAGCCCGGGATCGAGTTCGAACGGCTCACGAGCGGACGAGCTACCCGGACCATCGATCTCCACGTTCGGCCCGCCGAACTCGACCAAGAACTCCGCCGCGGCCCGGTGCATTCGAACCTCACCGCTGGCCTCGAGTTGCTCCCGCCAATCGGTGACATCCACTGCCCGTCCAGGATGCCAGCCGGCGGCACACAGATCCTGGTCCACTCGTGAGGAGAACGCACCGCAGACACCTCACCGTCCCACTCGTCGTCCGCACCAACTCGGGCGTCATGAGACTCACCTCGACGATCGTTTCATGGCACCGGGTCCCAGTGGACCGGGACCGGCAAGATCATGCTCTCCGCCACCGTCCGGACCGAGGAGTCCTTCCGCGCGATCCCCGAGGGCCACGTCTTCACCGAAATATGCATGCGCGAGACGACTAGTGTCCTGCGCCTGAAATCCGCTGGGTAAATCTATGGTGGGGTGATGGCGCGGATTGGACGTCCTCCTGCTGAGGTGACGTTGACCGAGCAGGAGCGGGAAACGTTGCAGCGGTGGGCGCGGCGCGCGAAGTCCTCGCAGGTGCTGGCGCAGCGGTGCAGGATCGTGCTGGCGTGTGCGGATGGTGTGCCGGGCACGCGGATCGCCGAGGATCTGCGGGTGCATCCGACGACGGTGACGAAGTGGCGCAGGCGGTTTCTGCGGGATCGGCTGGACGGCCTGGTCGATGAACAACGGCCGGGCCGGCCGCCGTCGATCACGGTCGATCAGGTCGAAGAGGTGATCGTGGCGACGCTGGAGGAGGTCCC
>NZ_FNET01000005.1 GCF_900100275.1 Lentzea albidocapillata subsp. violacea | reverse complement strand
AGATCATGCGATCCAGTGTCGTATCCGGTATTAGACCTCGTTTCCAAGGCTTATCCCAGAGTACAGGGCAGGTTACCCACGTGTTACTCACCCGTTCGCCGCTCGTGTACCCCGAAGGGCCTTACCGCTCGACTTGCATGTGTTAAGCACGCCGCCAGCGTTCGTCCTGAGCCAGGATCAAACTCTCCAATAAGGATTGTGTGATCGCTCCAGACGGAATATGTCTGGCATCTATCTTCTCAAAGGAATACCTCGACGAGGAGGTATTCATATATTACTGGCTGTGTTTCGGCACGCTGTTGAGTTCTCAAAGAACACGCGCACACCGCAGCTCATCTCCGAGGAGACTTACTTCCGGGGCTGTGTCAGGCTTAGAAGTCTTTCGCCGCACTCCGTTCCGGCTGTGTTTCCCGGCCCGTTCCGTGCTGGCATGGAGAAATTTACACGGGGCCCCCACGAGATCCAAATCGGGGGTCACGTACGGCGTAACCGCAGGTCAGACACCGCGCGGACGGCCCAAACCCGCCAAGATCGACGCAGAGTGTGACCGGGACCACGCCGACAATCTTGGCAGTGACACTCCGTGGGTCTCAGCGAGGTGCGGCCGGCAGGTGCACGGTGACCGACAGACCGCCGGTCGGCACGGCCACTGCCTGCGCAAACCCGCCATGAGCGGCCACCGCGGCACGCACGATCGAGAGCCCGAGACCCGTCCCGGACTGGCTGGTCCGGTCCTTGACCCCGCGGCGGAACGGCTCGAACAGCTCTTCCACGCGGTCCGGCGGGATCAGCGGACCGGACGACGACACCCGCAGTACGGACCACTGCGGCCCGCTCTCCACCACGGTCTCGATCCATCCGCCGACGTGGTTGTGACGGACGGCGTTCTCCAGCAGGTTGCCGGCGATCCGCTCCAGCAGTGCGGGATCCCCGATCGCGAGCGCCGGCACGCAACGGAACACCGTGCGCAGGTTGCGTGCCTCGGCCTCGGCCCGTGCGGCCCTCCACGCCGACTCGACCACTGCGGACAGGTCGACCGGCTCCCGCACGGCGAGCCCAATGCCGTCCGTGCGCGCGAGCAGCAGCAGCGCCGACACCAACTGCTCAGCACGCTCCCCTGCCGAACGCACGACACCGGCCATGCGTCGCAGCTCTTCGACGTCGGCATCCGGATCGGACAGAGTCACGTCCAGTTCGGTGCGCACCACCGAGAGAGGAGTGCGCAGTTCGTGCGATGCGTTCGCCACGAACCGGCGCTGCGAGTCGAAGGCGGCTTCCAGCCGGTCGAGCATCGCGTCGAACGTGTCCGCGAGTTCCGCGACCTCGTCGCGCGGGCCTTCCAGCCGCAACCGCGACCCCAGCGACTCAGCCGACAGCCGGCGGGCAGCCCCCGTCACGTCGTGCAGGGGCCTCAGGACACGGCCGGTGAGCGTCCACGTCAGCACCGCGGCGGCCACGACCATGCACGCGAACGCGATCAGCCCTGCTCGCAGCAGGTCCTGACGGGCGGCGGCCGTCAACGCGTCGGTCAGCACCTTCACGGTGACGGTGACGCCGTCGACCGTCACCTGGGTATCGGAGGGGAACGACGGCGACGAGTCGAAGACCCGCCCGACCAGCGTCCATCCGAGGAACAGCAGAACAGCGCTCACGACCGCGACGAGCGCGGTGGTGAGGAGCGTGATCCGAAGGCGAAGCCCTGGTCCGCGCCTTCGCATAGGTCAGTCCTCAGCAGATCCGTTCGAAGCACTCGGCACCCGGTAGCCGGAGCCCACGACGGTGTCGATGATGCCCGGTTCCCCGAGCTTCTTGCGCAACGTCATCACAGTTACGCGCACGGTCGTGGTGAACGGGTCGGCGTTCTCGTCCCACACGCGCTCAAGCAACTCCTCGCTGCTAACAACCGAGCCCTTGGCCGAGAGCAGCACCTCGAGGACGCCGAACTCCTTGCGGGTCAGCTCGATCGGCTGCCCGCCGCGCGACACCGTGCGCCGCGCCGGGTCCAGTTCCACGTCCTGGGCGGCCAGCAGCGGCGGCGTCGCAGGAGTCGCACGCCGGGCCAACGCCCGCACGCGCGCGACCAGTTCGGGGAACGCGAACGGCTTCGCGAGGTAGTCGTCCGCTCCCAGCGACAGCCCGGACACGCGATCCTCGATGGACCCGCTCGCCGTCAGCATCATGACCCTGGTGAGCGCGCCGGAGCTGAGGATCTCCTTGCACAGCTCGTCGCCGGACATCCCCGGCAGGTCGCGGTCGAGCACAACCACGTCGTACCGCGTGACGGTCGACTTCTCGTGCCCGGTCTCGCCGTCGTAGGCGACGTCCACGGCCATACCTTCACGCCTCAGGCCGCGAGCGATCGCGTCGGCCAGAGGCGCCTCGTCCTCGACTACCAGAATCCGCACGCTTCAAAGGTGCCATACCGACCTGAGAAGGCGCTTAACGACACCTTCACTTCCTGCGTGCAGGCCTGTCGACCACGACCGTCGAGGCGGTCTGAAGTGCGCGGATCTCCAGCAACGCCGGGTGCTCCTCCGCCAGCCGGGCCGCGTTCAGCAACGACCGCAGCGCCGCCGTCTCGCCTCGTGCCCGTTCCAGCGCCGCACGCCCCTCGGACGCCGCCACCAGCTCGGCCAGGGCGGCTCGGCGCAGCTCAGCGGGCATGACGACATCGCGCAGGGCCACATCGGCAACGGAGATCCCCCAGCTCTTCGGCGCGATGGTCCGGACAGGCCACGACCCCGGTCGGCGAGGCGGGGAACGGGAGTCCACAAGGGACTCACAAAGCTCCTCGCCCCCGTGTGCGACCGGGGTCGTGGCCGTCAGGATTTGACCGGAGGTCAGCCGACCTGTTTGTCCGCGGGCGCGTCAATTTCGACGGGCAGGCACTCCAGGCGAGCGGCCCACTCCGTCACGCGGCGTGCGACGTCCTGCGCGGTGATGCCGCACAACGCCAGCACCTCGCCACGCTCACCGTGGTCGTGGAACTGTTGCGGCAACGCGATGTCGCGCAACGGCACCTCGACGTCGGCATCGCGCAGGGCGGCCGCGAGAGAGGAACCGAAGCCGCCGTGGCGGCCACCGTCCTCAACGGTCACCACGAGCTTGTGCGACGCCGCCATCTCCACGAGGTCCACCGACATCGGGTAGATCCACCGCGGGTCGACCACCGTCACGCCGATGCCCTGGTCCTCCAGCCGTTGCGCGGCCTCGAGACCGAGCCCGCCCAACGCGCCGACCGTCACCAGCAGCACGTCGGAACCCGACCGCCTAAGCACGTCCACGGAACCCACGCGCTCCAACGCGGGCAGGTCCGGACCGACGGAGGCCTTCGGGTAGCGGATCACCGACGGCGCGTCCGAGATCGCCACGGCCTCCCGCAGCTCCTCGACCAGCGTGCCGGCGTCACGCGGCGCCGCCACGTGGACGCCGGGGATGACGCCCAGGATCGACATGTCCCACATGCCGTGGTGCGACGCGCCGTCCGGGCCGGTGACGCCGGCCCGGTCCAGCACGACCGTGACGCCCTGCTTGTGCAGTGCGACGTCCATCAGCAGCTGGTCGAACGCCCGGTTGAGGAACGTCGCGTAGACGGCCACGACGGGGTGCAGGCCACCGATCGCCAGTCCGGCGGCGGAGGTCAGCGCGTGCTGCTCGGCGATGCCGACGTCGAAGAACCGCTCCGGGAACGCCTTGGCGAACGGGTCCAGGCCGGTGGGCCCCTGCATCGCGGCGGTGATCGCCACGACGTCGGAACGCTCGCGGCCGACGTCCACCAGCGCGTCGGAGAACACATGCGTCCAGGTCCGGCTGGACGGCTTGACGTCCTCGCCGGTGATCGGGTCGATGACGCCGGTGGCGTGCATCTGGTCGGCCTCGTGGTTCTCGGCCGGCGCGAACCCCATGCCCTTGCGGGTGACCGCGTGCACGATCACCGGGCCGCCGAACGACTTGGCGCGCTGCAGTGCGGACTCCAGCGTCGCCATGTCGTGGCCGTCGACCGGGCCGATGTACTTGAGGCCGAGGTCCTCGAACATCGCCTGCGGCGCCAGCGCGTCCTTGATGCCGCGCTTGGCTGCGTGCAGGGCGGCGTAGAGCGGCTTGCCGAAGAACGGCGTCTGCTGCAGCGCGCTCTTGCCCTTCTCCAGCACGCGCTCGTAGCCGGGCCGCAGCCGCAGCGACGACAGGTGGTCGGCTAGACCGCCGATCGTCGGTGAGTACGAGCGGCCGTTGTCGTTGACCACGATCACGACCGGACGCGTGCTGTCCGCCGCGATGTTGTTCAACGCCTCCCAGCACATACCGCCGGTCAGCGCGCCGTCGCCGACGACCGCGACCACGTGGCCGTGGGCGCCGTTGATCTGCTTCGCCTTCGCCAGGCCGTCGGCGTAGGACAACGCCGTCGACGCGTGCGAGCTCTCCTGCACGTCGTGATCGGACTCCGTCCGCGACGGGTAGCCCGACATGCCGCCCTGCTTGCGCAGCCGGTCGAAGCCGTCACGACGGCCCGTGACGATCTTGTGCACGTACGACTGGTGACCGGTGTCGAACACGATCGGGTCCTGCGGCGAGTCGAAGACCCGATGCAGCGCCAGGGTCAGTTCGACGACACCCAGGTTCGGGCCCAGGTGCCCGCCCGTCTTGGACACCTTGTCGACCAGAAAACGCCGGATCTCCTCGCACAGCTGCGACAGCTGTGCCTCGTCCATCCGTTTCAGATCAGCTGGTCCGTGCACGGACTCCAGCAGGGTCACCACGCCCACCTCACTCCTGAAGACTTCGGCTCAGTCTACGGAGACGCGACTGAGACGCTGCCTCAGCTCGTCTCAGGGACGAGCAGGGCGATGCACTCCACGTGATGCGTCATCGGGAACGCGTCGAATGCGCGCAGATCAGCGAGCCGGTACCCCTGAACTGTGAATTCGGCCAGGTCGCGGGCCAGGGCGGCGGGGTCGCAGGCGACGTAGACGACCCGCTGCGGACGGCGCCGTGCGACTTCAGCCACAACGACCTTGCCGGCACCCTTGCGAGGGGGGTCGAGGACCACGACGTGAGGGTCTTCCACGGGCAGTTTGCGCGTCACGGCACGCTCCACCTTGTCCGCCACCCACTCGACCTGGGACATGCGGCGCAGGTTGCGCCGGCCGTCCTCCACGGCACCGGGGAAAGACTCCACGACCAGCACGGATCCGCTTTCGCCGACCTGCCGGCCGAGCACGGACGCGAAGAGCCCCGCGCCGCCGTAGAGGTCCCACGCGCGTTGCCCCGGGGTGGCCGCGGCCCACTCCCCCACGACGGACGCGAACGTGTCCGCGGCGGCCGGGTGGACCTGCCAGAAACCGTCCGCCGAAACTCGCCACTTTCGTTGGGCGGCGGTCTCGACGGCGGTACCTGTTCCGGCGCGTCGCACGGTGTGTCGGCCGCGCACCTCACCCACATGACGGTTGCCGTCACCGTCCTGGACGATCGTGAGCTCCTGCGCCCGCCACTTTCGGTCGGCCACCGCCTCGACCATGCCCGGCCGGGAGATCACACAGTGGTCGACCGGGATCACATCGTGGGAACGCAGGCCGCGGAAGCCCGGCGTTCCGTCACGGCCGACGGCCATCCGAATGCGGGTCCGCCACTCCAGCGGGCCGCCCGGCAGCGCCTCGACGACCACGTCGCGTTCGATCTTGGCGAGCCTCGCCAGCTGTTCGTGGACGACCTGGGCCTTCAGTTCCCGTTGCGCGTCCCACGACACGTGCTGGAAGTCGCAGCCGCCGCACATCCCCGGCCCGCTGAACGGGCACGGCGCCTCGACCCGGTCAGGTGACGCCTCCAGGATCTCCACGGCGTCCGCACGGCAGAACGACCCGCCGTTGTCCTCGTACACGGAGACCATGACGCGCTCGCCGGGCAGCGCGTGACGCACGAACAGAACGCGGCCCTCATGCCGTGCGACGAAATGCCCGCCGTGCGCGACAGGCCCCACTTCTACTTCGAACTTGCGTCCGGTCCAGTCTTCCTTGGTCGAGCTCATCGGTCGTCAAGTCCCCTTCGGACAGCGCCGGGTGCGATGACGTCCTTGTCTTTGACCTTCACCGAGGATTCGAGCTGCCACGGCACACTCGTCACCATCACACCCGGCTGGAAAAGCAGCCTTCCCTTGAGCCGCAACGCGCTCTGGTTGTGCAGAAGCTGCTCCCACCAGTGGCCGACGACGTACTCGGGGATGAACACCGTAACAACGTCGCGCGGGTTGTCCGTCCGCACGCGCTTGACGTAGTCGAGAACGGGCTTGGTGATCTCCCGGTAGGGGGACTCGATCACCTTCAGCGGGATCCTGAAGTTCTCCTTCTCCCACTCCGCGACGAGCTTGCGGGTGTCGCCGTCGTCGACGTTGACCGTGACGGCCTCCAGCACGTCCGGACGCACGGCCTTGGCGTAGGACAGCGCTCTGATCGTCGGCATGTGCAGTTTGGACACCAGCACCATCGCGTGGTTGCGCGCGGGCATCGTGCGCACGCGCTCCTGCTTGCGCAGTTCCTCGGCGACGGTGTCGTAGTGCTTGCGGATCGCCGTCATCAACGCGTAGATGGCGGCCATCGCGGCGATGGCGATCCACGCGCCCTTGGTGAACTTCGTGATCAGCACGATGATCAGCACGGTCGCGGTCATCACGAGACCGAACGTGTTGATCGCCTGTGAGCGCCGCATCCGCCGGCGCGCCTGCTCGTCGGTCTCGGTCTTCAGCAGCCGCTGCCAGTGCCTGATCATGCCGAGCTGGCTGAGCGTGAACGACACGAACACACCGACGATGTAGAGCTGGATCAGCCGGGTGACCTCGGCGTCGAACGCGATCACCAGCACGACCGCGAAGCCGGCCAGGAACAGGATGCCGTTGGAGAACGCCAGCCGGTCGCCGCGGGTGTGCAGCTGACGCGGCAGGTAGCGGTCCTGGGCGAGGATCGAGCCGAGCACGGGGAAGCCGTTGAACGCGGTGTTCGCGGCGAGCACCAGGATCAGCGCGGTGACGCCCGTGATGAAGTAGAAGCCGGGCGGGAACGTGTCGAACACGGCCGCGGCGACCTGGGCCACCATCGTCTTCTGCTCGTAACCGGGCGGCGCGTTCACGATCTGGTGCGCCGGCGACTCGGCCATCCGCACGCCCGTCAGCTGAGCGAGCGTGATCAGGCCCATCAGCATGACCACCGCGATGCCGCCCATCAGCAGCAGCGTCGTGGCGGCGTTGCGGGACTTGGGCTTGCGGAACGCGGGCACGCCGTTGCTGATCGCCTCGACACCCGTCAGGGCCGCGCAGCCGGACGAGAACGCGCGCATCACCAGGAACACGAACGCCAGGCCCATCAGGTGGTCCTGTTCGGCATGGATCTCGATGTTCGCGCTCTCCGCGCGCATCTCGTCGCCGAACAGGAAACCGCGGATGAGACCCCACAGGATCAGGCCGAAGATGCCGATCATGAACGCGTAGGTCGGGATCGCGAACGCGCTGCCGGACTCGCGGATGCCGCGCAGGTTGACCGCCGTCAGCAGGACGATCGCGACGACCGCGAACTCCGCCTTGTGCGTCGCGACGAACGGGATCGCCGACCCGATGTTCGCCGCCGCCGCCGAGATCGACACCGCCACCGTGAGGACGTAGTCCACGAGCAGGGCGCTCGCCACGGTGAGCCCTGCTCTGCGTCCGAGGTTGACGGTGGCGACCTCGTAGTCGCCACCGCCCGAGGGGTAGGCGTGCACGTTCTGCCGGTAGCTGGCCACCACGGTGAGCATCACCACGACGACCGCGACCCCAACCCACGGCGCCATGGCGTAGGCGCTCAGACCCGCCACCGACAGCACCAGGAAGATCTCCTCGGGCGCATAGGCGACCGAGGACATGGCGTCGGAGGCGAACACTGGGAGTGCCACGCGTTTGGGCAGGAGGGTGTGCGCGAGGCGATCACTGCGGAACGGCCGTCCGACCAGGAGGCGTTTGGCAGCGGTGGCGAGCTTGGACACGGCCAGAGCGTAAGGGGTCCGCTCACCGGGACGGGCTAATGCTCGGTAGGTTCTGCGGAGAGTTCGCCTGAGGAGGCATGTCGTGCACGTGGTGATCATGGGATGTGGCCGGGTGGGAGCGTCCCTGGCCAGGGCCCTGGAGCGACTCGACCACCAGGTCGCCGTGATCGACAAGGATGCGCAGTCGTTCCGCAGGCTGGGCAGCGACTTCCACGGACAGCAGGTCATCGGCAACGGTTTCGACCGCAATGTCCTGATCGAGGCCGGTGTCGAGCGCGCGGGCGCGTTCGCGGCGGTCTCCAGCGGCGACAACTCGAACATCATCTCGGCGCGGGTCGCGCGCGAGACGTTCGGTGTCGAGCACGTCGTCGCGCGCATCTACGACCACAAGCGCGCCGCGGTGTACGAGCGCCTGGGCATCCCGACCGTGGCGACGGTGCCGTGGAGCACCGACAGGTTCCTGCGGATGTTGCTGCCCGAAGGGGCGTCGACCGCGTGGCGCGACCCGTCCGGCACCGTGGCGGTGCTGCCGATCGAGGTCGACGAGGCCTGGGTCGGGCGGCCGGTGCGCGAGCTCGAAGAAGCGATCGGCGCGCGCGTGGCGTTCGTGATGCGCTTCGGCACCGGAGTGCTGCCGGACGCGAAGACCGTCGTGCAGGCCGACGACTCCATCTACGTGGCGGCGCTGTCCGGCACGATCACCGACGTCGCGGCGGCGGCGCTGCAGGCACCGGAGGAGAGCTGATGCGGGTCGCTATCGCCGGCGCGGGAGCCGTGGGACGGTCCATCGCGCAGGAGCTCGTCTCGGACGGGCACCAGGTGATGCTGATCGAGCGGGACCGGGCGCACTTCGACCCGAACTCCGTCGAGCAGGCGGAGTGGGTGCAGGCCGACGCGTGCGAATTGTCCTCTTTGGAGGACGCGGGCATGCAGCTGTGCGACGTGGTGATCGCCGCGACCGGTGACGACAAGGTCAACCTAGTGGTGTCGCTGCTGGCCAAGACGGAGTTCGCCGTCCGACGGGTCATCGCGCGCGTGAACGACCCGGCGAACGAATGGCTCTTCACCGAGTCGTGGGGTGTCGACGTGGCCGTGTCGACGCCACGGCTGTTGGCAGCCATGGTCGAGGAGTCCGTGACGATCGGCGACGTCGTGCGCCTCATGACGTTGCGGCAGGGGCAGGCGAACCTCGTGGAGATCACGCTCGACGAGTCGACGCCGTTCGCCGGCCGGGCGGTCTCGGAGCTGTCGATGCCGCGGGACGCCGCCCTGGTGACGATCCTGCGCGGCGGGCGGGTCATCGTGCCGCAGCCGGACGACACCCTCGAGGGTGGTGACGAGCTGTTGTTCGTCACCACGGCTGCCGTCGAGCAGGACATCAAGAGCGCTCTGGGGTACTAGGCCGCCTTCCGCCGCGTATCTGCGCAGCGGAGGCGGGCACCTACTTCCTGTGAGCGATCAGCTGCCCCTGGTCGGGCGCGAGGAAGAGCTGCGGACCACGCTGCGGGCGTTGGCCGTGGACGGCGCGGTGCTGCTTTCCGGTCCTCCGGGCGTGGGAAAGACACGGCTGGCGTTTGAGGCGCTCGCCGCCGTGCCGCACCCTGTCGTGCGCTGTTACGCCACGGTGGCCACGTCCCGGATTCCACTCGGCGCGCTCGGGTCGCTCGTGCCCACCGACCTGCCCGCCTCACAGGGTTCGATCCTGTCGTCGTCGGTGCGCGCGGCCGCCGAGCATCTCTCTCGTGGCGGGCGGCGGGTGTTGTCGGTCGACGACGCGCACCTGCTCGACGACGCGTCGTTGCTGGTGTTGCAGCACCTTGTGCGCCACCGGCTGATGCGAGTCATGTGCACCGCACGGCCGGGTTGGGGCATGGAGGGGTTGACCGTCGTCGCGGTCGGCGCGCTGGATCAGGAACGCGCGGACGCGTTGCTGGCGGCGGCTCTCGGTGGGCCGGCCGATGCCTCGACACGGCACCTGGTGTGGGCGAACAGCCGTGGGAACCCGTTGTACCTCAAGGAACTCGTCGCGACGGGCCGGCACTGCGGCGCGTTCACCGAGACCGAGGGCGGGTGGAACTGGAGCGGGCCGCTGGAGCTGTCCGGGCGGCTCGCCGAGCTCGTCGACCTGACGCTGGGCCGGCTCGGGGATCCGCAACGGCGAGCGCTGGAGTTGCTCGCGTACGGCGAACCGCTCGAAGCCGGGTTGATGTCCGTACCGCAGGACCTCGTCGACATGGGGTTCGTGCGCGTCGGTGACGACGGACGGGCACGCGTCGCTCATCCGCTCTACAGCGCGCGCCTGCGAGCCACCTGTCCGACGTTGCGCGCACGTGCACATAGGCGCGCGTTGGCCGATCGGCTGGAGGCGGAGGGCGCCGGCCGTCCCGGTGACGCGCTGCGCGTCGCGACGTGGCGGCTCGACAGCGGGACGGCCGAGTCGCCCGACCTGCTGGCGCGGGCCGCCGAGCAGGCACTGTCCGCTCAGGACTGGGAACTCGCCGAACGGCTCGCACGAGCAGCCGTGGCCCGTGGGGCGACATCGCGCGTGGGGCTCGTGCTGGGTCTGGTGCTGATGTACCAGCGTCGGTGCGCGCAGGCCGAGGAAGTGCTCGCCGAGACCATGGCGGCGGGCGGCGACACGCTGACGTTGATGCAGGCCGGCTGTACGCGCGCGTTCAACCTGTTCTTCGGCCTCGGTGACGAGGACGCCGCCGTGGCCGTGCTGGATCTCGTGACGGCACGGACGCTGCCCGCCGAACTGGAACACGCCGTGCTGTTCTTCTCGCTGACGTTCGCGCTGGAGGCCGCGCCGTTGCAGATCGCACGCCTGGGCGGTGAGCTGCTGCTCGCCGAGGGCGGCTGGGCGGCGACGGCGGGACGGCAGGTGCTGGCGTTCGCGGACCAGTTCGCGGGCCGCTACACCGAGGCCATCGCACGGATCGAGGACAACCACAGGGCCGTGATAGCGACGGCGGGGCGGTTCCCGTCGTTGACGAACGCGGCGAACGGCGTGCGCAACGAGAGCATGCTGCGGGCCGGTGACCTGGTGGAGGCCGAGAGGCGGGCCGCACAGGCGCTCGCCGAGGTGATCGAGGAGGACCGCTGGTCGGTCACCCAGGTGCCGCCGCGGGTGCTGCTGAGCCAGAGCGCACGGTTGCGCGGGAACGCCGCGTCGGCCGTGCGGATCACCGCCGAGGGCGTGCCGGACCCGGCCGCGCCGCCGATGATGTGGGACGTGCTGCTGCTGGCCGAGTTCGCGGCCGGTGCGGCGTTGCGAGGGCAGTCGGATCGCGCATTTCGAGCCTTGGCACGTGCGGAGGCCGGCTTGCGGCCCGCGTGGCGTATCGCGCAGTTCGCCGTAGGGGCCGCACGGTCGTGGGTGCTTGCGGGCGCTGGGCGCGTCAACGAGGCGATGCAGGCCGCTCTGGACAACGCGGTTTCGGCAAGGGAACACGGCGCGCATTCCGAGGAGATCGGGTCGCTGCACGACGCCGCACGGTTCGGTGCGGACACCTCGCCTCGTCTGCTGGAGCTCGCGAAGTCGCGCAAGGAACCGCTCACGGCCGCGTACGCCTCGCACGCCCAGGCGCGCGTGTTGCGTGACCCGGCGGGGCTGGAGGAGGTGGCGGCGGCGTTCACGGCGTGCGGTGCCACGTTGTACGCGGCCGAGGCGCTCGCGGAGGCCAGCAGGCTGTCGCGCCTGCACGACCGGCCCCGTGCAGCGGACCGGCTGGAACGGCAGGCGGCGGCGCTCGCGGAGACGTTCGACGGCGCGACCACTCCCGGTCTCATGGTGACGAGCACCCTCGCCGCGTTGACGCCACGTCAGCTGGAAATCGCGCGTCTCGCCGTGGCCGGACTCACGAACGTGGAGATCGCCGAACGGCTGGCGATCGCCAAACGGACCGTGGACAACCATCTGCACACCACGTACGCGGCAGTGGGCGTGACGGGACGGGGCGGCTTGCGCGAGTTGTTCGGCCACGGCGCGTAAATCGATGTGCGCGGTGAGCCGGACCTCGGCACACTGCGAGTCGTGTGGCCGTTCGTGGGCAGGGTGCGGGAGCTTGAGGACGTGATGTCCGCGCTCACGTCAGGCAACGGCGCCGCGCTCGTCGGACCCGCCGGTGTGGGCAAGACGCGGCTCACGGACGAGGTAGTAGCACGGCTGGAGCACTCCGGTCTCGCCGTGCGGCGCTGTTACGCGACGGTGGCGACGTCGGCCATCCCGTTCGGGGCGATGGCCGCGATGCTGCCCGCTGACATGCGCACGGCGAACCCGCTCGGTCGTGCCGTGGAGCACCTTCTGTCCGAACAGCAGCCGTTGGTGATCGTGGTGGACGACGCGCATCTGCTGGATGACGCCTCCATCGCGTTGCTGAGTCACGTGATCCGGCACGGACACGCACGGGTGCTCGTGACTTCACGGCCGGGTGAAAGCACTGAGTTGTGGCAGGAGGGGCTGCTGCGCCGGTACCCGCTCGGCGACCTGTCGCGCGCCGAGTCCGGCCTGCTGCTCGAACAAGCGCTGGGCGAGCCGGTCGACACGCGGTCGGCGTCGCTGCTGTGGTCCGCCAGCGCGGGAAACCCTTTGTACCTCAGGGAACTCGTCATGTCGGGGCGCGCGTTGGGGACGTTGCGCTCAGACGACGGCATCTGGTCGTGGCACGGCGCGATCGAGCTCGGCGGGCGGCTCGCGGAGCTCGTGCGGTCCAACCTCGGCCGGCTGGAACGGTCGCACCGGCACGCGCTGGAACTGCTCGCTTGTTCCGAGCCGGTGGAACTGGACCTGCTGGCGTCGCTCGTGCGCGAGGAGACGCTGGACGACCTGGAGACGCGCGGGTTGATCCGTGTCGTGCCCTCAGGACGTCGCACGGTCGTGCGCCTCGGACACCCGTTGTACGGCAGCCTGCTTCGTGCGACGTGCCCGACGTTGCGCGCGCGGGCGCACCAACGCGCGCTGGCCACCGCTCTGGAGGCAACGGGCGCACGCCGCCGTGAAGACCTCATGCGTATCGCCACGTGGCGGCTCGACGGCGGCGCACCCATCTCGGTGACCCTGCTCGCCGCGGCCGCCGAACAGGCCTGGGCCGCGCAGGACGTGACGCTCGCCGAACGCCTCTGCCGCGCCGCCGTCGAGGCGGGTGGCCTGAACCGGGTCGGACACGTGTTCGGCCAGGTGCTGATGCACGGCCACGAGCCGTCGCAGGCCGAAGCGACACTCGCCGACGTGATGGCCGGCCCGCTGTCGGCGGAGGACCTGAGCCGCCTCGCCGCGACCCGCTCGATGAACCTGCACTTCGGCCTCGGCGACGCGGACGCCGCCGCCGCGATGCTCGACTCCGTAGACGTCCCCGGCCTCCCAGCGGACGTACACGAGTGGCTGCAGGTCGTCCGGGTCATCCTGGACGCACAGCACCATCACGTGGCAACGGTCCTCGAACGCACCTATCGGCCCGTGGCACCGCATCTTTCCGTCCACATGCGACGCACCAGAGCGTTGTGCCTCCTGCACGCGGGCCGCTATCGCGAGGTCGCGCAGGAGATCACCGCCTACGAGGCTCTGGAGGACCCTGCCGAACCGGACGACGGCGCACTGCGCATGCGGTGCTTCGCATTGGCGTTCGCCGGCCATCTCGCCGAGGCGGAAGCCCTCGCGCTGACGATGTACGACCGATCGTTCGACGATCTGGCGTTCACAGGCGCGACATCGCTCTACAGCGTGCTGTCGTTCTGCGCGCGCATGCGAGGCAACGGCTCCCAAGCCCTGCGCCTGGCCCGCGAAGGCAGCCCGAAGTCCCCCGCGAGTCCCCTGATCTTCGACGTCATCGCCTTGGCGAACCTGGCCGGGGCCGCGGCGGTCTGCGGCGAAGTCACCCTGGCCCAGCAGACCCTGGCCCGCGCCGAGAAGGCACGCCGCCCCGCCTGGCGCCGGATCGGGACCACGGTCTCGGTGACGCGCTCCTGGGTTCTGGCGAGCACCGGTGACATCCGCGCAGCCGCAGACGCAGCCATGGCCGCCTCCGACGAATGTGCCGAACTGGGCATGCACTGCAGCGAGGCCATGGCACTGCACGATGCCGCCCGCTACGGCGTGGACACGTCCCTGCGCCTGACGGCCCTCACAGCCGTTATGGACGACCCGATGACGAAGGCCTACGCCTCACACGCGACCGCCCTCGCCCACGCCGCACCAACCGCCCTGGAAGCCGCCGCAACAGACTTCCAGCGCATCGGCGCCACCCTCTACGCCGCCGAGGCCCTGGCCGCCGCCACCCGCCTGCACCGAACCCAGGGCAACGCCCGCGCCGCCTCCCAGGCCTCCGCCCGGCAGGCCCTCCTGATGCGCGACTTCGACGGCGTTTACACCCCGGTCCTGCGCGCCGGCGACCTCACCCACCTGACCCGCCGCCAGGCCGAGGTAGCCCACCTCGCCACGTCCGGACTCACCAACCAGCAGATCGCCGAGCGGCTGCACACGTCCAAACGCACCGTCGACAACCACCTGCACGCGATCTACGGGGTCCTCGGTGTGACGGGCCGCGATGAACTGCGCACCGTGCTGGGCCCGTCCCGGACCAACTGATATCCAATATATCGCGCCTCGACATGGTCGAAGATTCCCTTACGGCCACATCGCCACTGGTCAGAGCCCCGAAGCCGACCCTCACCGGGCCGTCGCCACCACCTGACCCACCCATTGCAATGAGTCTTTTGACTTCGTCCGCAAACGTTTTTTGCATCCGGTGGACCACGAGGCGAACAGAAATCGGCATCTGCGCGGCTTCATGGGCGAACACTTCGCGGCCGAAACCTCTCCAGCGGATCCCCACCCCGTCACTGTCGAACGGGTTGGCGCCGAAGGTGCCCATGGCTGGCCTACTCGATCATTGCGACACGACCGGAAACGACACGGCCGGTGCCCCTGAGAGGAGGCACCGGCCGCGAAGCGTGGAGCGGGTCAGTCTCTGGACTTGTCGCGGGACTCGGCGTCGACGACGCGCTTGAGTTCGTCCATGTCCGGGGTGAGCAGGTCGTCGGCCGTGCGTGCGAGCACTGCCTCCGTCGCCGCTTCGGCATCCGCCGCGGCCCTGGCCTCGGCGGCCTCCTCGGCCGCCTTGAGGCGCTTGTCCGCGCGGCGGACCGCCCAGACCGTGGCGAGCAGCGCGATGGCCATCAGCGGGTAGCCCATACCGAGACGGGCGACGGCGAGCCAGCCGACCTGGTCCTCGTCGTAGAGCCAGCGCTGGACCACGAAGCGGGCGAAGAACACCAGGGCCCACACGAAGGTCGCGATGTCGTAGTCGCGGACCGAGGCCTTGTCGTCGCGCCAGGAGCGGTCTCTGCCGTTGAGGAACGTCCAGATCACGCCGGCGAGCGGCCAGCGCACGATGATCGACAGCAGGAACGCGCTGCCGTACACGACGCTCTGCCAGATGCCGAAGAGGAAGAAACCCTTGGCCTCGCCTGTCTTGTACGCGATGAACGCCGCGATGCCCACGCCGAAGACGGCGGAGATCGCGGGCTGGATGGTGCCCTTGCGCACGGCCAGGACCACGCCGATGACGACGGCGGCGGCGAGCGAGCTGATGATCGCGGCCATCAGGTTCTTGGTCGTGAAGTTGACGATCACGAAGACGAGCACGGGCAGCGACGAGTAGAGCATTCCGCTCACGCCGCCCATCTGCTCTAGGACGGTGGGCTGCTTTTCTTCGGTCTTGACTGAAGTCATGAAGCGTTCTGCAACTCGTAATAGGGGTTGTAGAGCACCTTGCGCCCGTCGCGCACGGCGATGCGGCCTCGGGCCTTGATCGTCCGACCAGGCTCGATTCCCGCGATGCGACGGCGGCCGAGCCAGACGAGGGTGACGCCCTCGGTGCCGTCGTAGAGCTCGGCTTCCAGTGTGGCGGCCGCGTCCCGGGGGCAGAGCTCCACACTGCGGAGCCTTCCGAGGACCGTGACCTCCTCACCGGACTTGCAGTCGCAGGCCTTCACCGCGCCGACGGCCTCCGCTTTTCGCGACAGGTCGTCCGCGTCGAGCTCGGTCACGTCGCTGGTCAAGCGACGTACCAAGCGGCGCCAATAGCCGCTCATCCCCGACTCCTGCATTGCTCAGGTGGCCCCGTGGTGTGGACCGTCTGACAGTGAGGGTACGCACGGGCAACGACAATCTCGGGCGTGCCTGCCGAGACTGTGCTTCTCCTGCCCGGAACCGCCTCTGACGAGGTATTCGTCCGTTCCGTGTTCACCGAGCCGTTGTCGCAGGTCGGTGCCGTTCTCACCGCACCACGTGTCCGCACACTCAGTGAACGGTTGACGGCTCTCGAAAATGCCCCGGCAGGCCACCCGATCGTGGTGGGTGGTGTCTCGCTGGGCGCGCACGTCGCCGCGCGGTGGGCGGTGGCCAACCCGAACCGGTGCTCCGGCCTGATTCTGGCGCTTCCGGCGTGGACCGGTGCTCCGGACGAGGCGCCGGCGGCGCTCGCGGCCAAGGCGAGCGCGCAGATCGTCAGGTCCCAGGGCCTCACGACGGCGCTCGCCGGCACGACCGGCTGGCTGCACGACGAACTGACGAGGGCCTGGCACGGCTACGGCGACCTGCTCGTGCCGCACCTCGAAGAAGCCGCCGAGTCGCTCGCGCCGACGCTCGACGAGCTGAAGTCGCTGGACGTGCCGACGGGCATCGTCGGGTGCACCGATGACCCGGTACACCCGATCGCAGTCGCGCGGGCATGGGCCGAAGCCATCCCGCGCGCCGTGCTCGTCACAACGACGCTGGACGCCTACCCGCACGCGTTGGGGCGTGCGGTGCAGGCGTGGCAGCAGGCGCGTTAGCCCTGCTGCTGGATGTGCCGGGCGATCGCTTCCGGCAGCTCGACCGGCAGCGGGGTGCGGGGCGGCATCGGCTGCTCGCCGCGCACGACCACGGTGCCGCGCAACATCTCGCGCAGCGCCTGCGAGTTCTGCTCGAAGTGCTCTTCGGGTCCGGCCGCGACGCCGCGCAGCATCCAGCGCGGGCCGTCGACGCCGACGAAGAGGATCTGCACGCCCTGGTTGCGCGCGGTGATCTCCTCGCCCCACTCGCCGTTCTCGCGGTTGATGCGGGCGCCGTCCTCCTTGAGGCCGTCGATCAGCTCGGCGCCGACCTCCCGCCACAGACCGCCCGACTTCGGCGCGGCGAACGCGCTGACCGTCAGCTGGCCGACGGACGTGAGGACGTGCACGGCACGCACGGAGCCGTTCTGCTGATCCATCTCGACCTGCAGCTGGGCCTCGTCCGGCATCGGGAGCTGCACCGATCCCAGGTCGAGCCGCTCCACGTCGTCCTGGGGAGCGACCGTCGAGTCCCACGGGCCGTCGACGTCGTCGAGGACCTCGTCGTGCTCCGGACCGGTCTCGACCGCCCCCGAGGAGTGACGACCGCGCTTGCGGCGCCTTCCGAACATGCCCCTACCCCTCCGCCTTCATCCGGGCGAGCACCACGTGCCCGCCGGTCGAGCCATAGCCTCCCGCACCGCGTTCCGTTTCCGGCAACTCGGTCACCTCGCGGAACACCGCGCGCTCGACGCGTTGCACGACGAGCTGGGCGATCCGGTCTCCACGTGACAGCACGATCGGCTCACGGAGATCATGGTTCACGAGGCAAACACGAATCTCACCGCGGTAGCCGGAGTCGATCGTGCCGGGTGTGTTCACCACGCTCAGCCCGACTCGCGCGGCCAGGCCCGACCGCGGGTGGACGAAGCCCGCGAAGCCGTCGGGCAGCGCGATGGCGACACCGGTGCCGACCACGGCGCGCTCTCCTGGTGGAATGACCACGTCCGACGTGGTGACCAGATCTGCGCCCGCGTCGCCATGACGGGCGTAGGCGGGCACGGGAACCCCCGGATCGAGCCGGGTCAGCAACACCTCGACGCTGGACACGGCGGCCGAGATTACCCTGACGACGTGAGTGAGACTGCCGTGACCGCCACTACGACCTTCCGCGAACGCCTGTACGTGACGTGGTGGATCTGGCCGCTGCCGCTGCTCGCGGCCGCGTTGCTGGCCGCCGAGGTGCACATGGGCTTCCCCGGCGTCAGGTCCTGGCTGCCGTACGTGATCCTGCTCCCCCTGACGGCCGTCCTGATCGCGAAGATGGGGTCGACGAGGGTGGAGGTCGCCGACGGCGAGCTGCGCGCGGGTGACGCGCACATCCCGCTGGAACTGCTCGGCGACGTCGAGATCATCGCCCCCGAGGACCGCCGCCGGGCCATGGGCCGCGAACTCGACCCGGCGGCGTTCGTCGTGCACCGGGGCTGGGTCAAGCCGCTCGTGCGGGTGCGCGTGACCGACCCGGAGGACCCGACGCCCTACTGGGTGATCAGCACGCGCCGCCCCGACGAGCTCGCCGCCGCGATCAAGTCCGGAGAAACACGGTCCTGAGAAAACACAACTGGGCGCCACCCGTGAGGGTGAGCGCCCAGTTCTTTCTTCGGCGGACTGAACTCAGGCGCAGTCCCGGCAGATGTACGTGCCGCCGTTGTCCTCGGCGAGCCTGCTGCGGTGGTGCACCAGGAAGCACTTCGAGCACGTGAACTCGTCGGCCTGCTTGGGCAGGACCTTGAACGTGAGCTCCTCACCGGACAGGTCGGCGCCCGGAAGCTCGAAGTTCTCCGCGCTCGCGTCCTCGTCGACGTCGACGACGCCGGACTGCGTCTCGTTCCGCCGGGCTTTCAACTCCTCGAGGGAGTCCTCAGCGAGTTCGTCCGCCTCGCTGCGACGCGGCGCGTCGTAGTCGGTCGCCATCTTCTTCACCCCTGCGGTCTACGGAGACTGTTCGTGTCGCTGGTTAACGCTCCAGCGACCTCTTTTGTGCCCCACGTCAAGGTGACGTAGGTCTCGCACACCCGGCGGGCAAGCCAACCCCCTTGACGTGACCGTCGGCTTGATCGAAATGTGTGCGGAGCGCGCAGAGGGTAGCTCATTGCCGGAGTGCCTCAGCATCGGGTTACCCCTTACCGACCGGACGGGTGACACAACCTTTCTACGCAGGACCGATACCCTGTGCGGGAGCACGCGTGCTCCGGCGTGCAACCTGACGCCGGGCCGGTACCGTCCTGACTGTGAGCAATCACGACGGTGCAGTGGGTCACGCCCGTCAGGGCGCGCATCAGCCTGGTTGGGCCTAGGCTGATCTCAGGGACGGATCACGGGGAGGGCTCGGACGTGGGATCCGCATCGGGAAGCTTGACGCCTTACAAGAGGCGTCGGCCCGTGCCCGCGCTCGTCCTGTTCGCGGTGCTGTTGGTCAGTTCCGTGTTCGTGTGGATCAAGGTCCTCGGCAACGCGAGCGACGTGGACGCGGCCATCAAGTGCAATGCGCCCGGCAACGTCACGACATCGGTGAGCGCACCGGCTGATCCGGCTGCGGCCTCGACGCCGCAGGCCCCGCCGCTGGGCACCGTCCTGGAGCACGACGCGCTGGACCGCACGAACCCGGTGCCGGTAGGCGAGGTCAACTTCAAGGTCGTCAACGCCTCGACGCAGCGCAACCACGCGAAGGCCGTCGCGACGATGTTCACCGAACTGGGCCTGAAGCAGGCGGCCGAACCCGACAACGACGCGATCTACCCGGCGGGCGACATGACCTGCCGCGGCCAGATCCGCTTCGGCGCGCCCGGCGCGTCGGCGGCCAGGACCCTGTCGCTGCTGGAACCGTGCCTGGAACTCGTGCGCGACGACCGCCAGGACGCCACCGTCGACATCGCGATCGGCAAGAAGTTCGACGAGGTCAAGCCGAACAGCAGTGTGCGCAAGGTCCTCGACCAGCTCAGCGAGTGGGCGGCGCAGCAGCCGGAACAGCAGGGCGGTCAGGTCGCCGCGGCCGCCCCGCCGACGCTCAACGCCGACAACCTGGCCGGCGCACGCGACGTGACCTGCTGACTCCCGCTCGGCCGCGCGCTACCTTGCGCGCATGGGGCTAGATCTTCTTCCGGACGAGCACGTCCTGTGGAAGGGCAAGCCGGCACATCACTCGGTCTTCTTGAGCCTGGACGTGAAGTGGATCAGGTTCAGCCTCAGGTTCGACGCCGTCAAGATCGCGCTCGTGGCGGGGTCGGTCCTTCTGATGCGCGGGTGGTCGGACTTCCTCGACAGCTGGTCCACCGCCCTCTTGGTGTTCGGCGCGTTCGTCGTGCTCGAACTTCTCTACCTGGCCGAGCCGTTCCTCTGGCGCTATCGGACCCTGCGTCGCACGACCTACTACGTGACCGACCAACGCGTCGTGTCCGTTCCCGGAAGGCGGGCGCGGTCGGTGAAGCTCGCCGACATCGACGACCTGACCTTCGCCGAGGAACCGGATGGCACCGGATACATCAGGCTCGACCGGCGGGTCATGCCCGACGGCTACGGCACCCGAACGGTCGCCGAACTGATCCACCTCCCGGACGTGCGCCAGGTCGTCACCCTGCTGTCAACGTTGACGGGCCTCCCTGAATCAACGTTGATTCAACGTTGATCGGATCCGCTCGCGGACCCCTTATGCAAAATACGTTTGCGGACGTCCGCAAACGTATTTTGCATAACCGATATATTAGCGTTCTGACCTGCGCTTTCAGACCTTGCCGTAGCCGGACTCGACGAGCGCGCTGTGCATGGCGTCGGCGATGCCGGGCGCCGCGGCGAACGTCGCGTCCTCCCCCAGTTCGGGCGATGAGCCCGGCAACCGCACGACCGCGCCGGCCTCCGCGGCGATCAGTCCGCCGGCCGCCCAGTCCCACCGGCCGAGGCCGTGCTCCGTGTAGGCGTCGAGCCGCCCGGCCGCCACCGAGCAGAGGTCCAGCGACGCCGCTCCGGCCCGCCGCAGGTCGCGGACCCGACCCGCCATCCGGGCCCAGGCGTCGGCCTGACGCTGACGCCGCTCCGGCCGGTAGGCGAACCCGTACCCCAGCAACGAGAGAGACAAGTCGGTCGTCGAGGAGACGCGCAACGGCGAACCGTCGAGAAACGAGCCGTACCCGCGTGCGGCGGTCCACATGCGGCCGGTGGCGGGCTCGAACACCGCGCCCGCGACAGACTCACCGTCGAGCTGTGCGGCGATCGACACCGAGTACCAGGGGATTCCGTAGAGGTAGTTGACGGTGCCGTCGATGGGGTCGACGACCCACGTCAGGCCCTCGACGACGGCACGACCGTCAAGGCCGCCCTCCTCCTCGCCGAGCACGGGCTCGCCGGGGCGCAACTCGGACAGACGCGTCCGGACGAGTTGTTCCGAGGCGCGGTCCGCCGCGGTCACCACGTCCGTCGAAGTGCTCTTGGTGTCGAACGAGACGACCGCGGAAGCACGCATGCGCTGAACAAGAGCACCCGCTTCCCGTGCGATGGCCGTCGCGGTATCGACGAGTGGCCGGGGATCGAACACGACCGGTTCCCTCCTGCGTCACTAGCACGGGACTATCGGGCAACGTCAGGCTAATGTCTGCGCACCACAGGTGTACTGAATCGAAACCAGCAGGATCTAGTAGGAAGGACCACGGGGATGGGCATCACCCGCGGGTTCGGTGTGGACATCGGCGGCTCCGGCGTCAAGGGCGGCCTGGTCGACCTCGAGGCAGGAGCACTGGACGGCGAACGCATGCGGATCCCCACGCCCCAGCCTTCGACACCGGAGGCGGTGGCGGAGGTCGTCGCGGAGATCGTCGAGAAGTTCCAGTGGGACGGCCCGGTCGGCATCACGCTGCCGTGTGTGGTCAAGCACGGTGTGGCCCTCAGCGCCGCGAACGTGGACAAGGGCTGGATCAACTGCGACGCCCAGCAGCTCTTCGCCGCGCGCCTCGAGCGCAGGCCCGAGGACATCGTCGTGATGAACGACGCGGACGCGGCCGGTATCGCGGAGATGTCGTTCGGCGCGGGCGTGGGCAAGAACGGCACTGTGGTCCTGCTGACGTTCGGCACGGGTATCGGCAGCGCGGTGTTCCTCGACGGCAAGCTCGTCCCGAACACCGAGTTCGGCCACCTCCAGGTCGACGGGCACGACGCGGAATCGCGCGCGGCCGCCTCCGTGAAGGAGGAGAAGGACCTGTCCTGGGAGGAGTGGACGCCCAGGGTGACGCGGTACATCAACGTGCTCGAGGACCTCATCTGGCCCGATCTCGTCATCGCCGGTGGCGGTGTGAGCAAGAAGGCGCACAAGTGGTTGCCGTTGCTTGAGGTCCGCACCGAAGTGGTCGCTGCCGCGCTGAAGAACGACGCCGGAATCGTGGGCGCCGCATGGGCCGCCGAGCACGGCGTCAGGCCGTAGTGAGCGTTCGACACCGAAACGTGTCCGACTCGATCTAGCTGCGGGAACGCAGGTGAGAGCGCCTCGAAGCACCTCGGGGCGCAACACCGCGTCACGGACGTCGTTACAATGGAACGCACACCCGCCAAGCAAGATCGGCGGGGATATCCCCCGAACTCTGGCGACCGAGGTTTCGCGCCCTCTGGTTAGCCTTGAACGACCGTCGCGAAAGGGCGTACGTGGCAGCCGCAGAAACCGCAACCCGACGCTCCAGCTCCGCCGCGAGCGCCGCCAAGACCACCAAGGCGACCGCGGCCGGCGAGGCCGAGGAGAAGCCGAAGCGCAAGACGACCGCTGCGGCAGCGAAGAAGCCCGCAGCCGCCGCCAAGGCCCCGCGCAAGACGGCCGGCAAGGCCGATCCTGCCGCGAAGGGCACCGCCAAGAAGGACGGCGACGACCCCGAGGACATGGAAGGCGCTCCCGGCGCCGAGGACCTGGTCGAGGACGTCGAGATCGTCGACGAGCCCGTCGTGGACGAGCCCGAGGCCGCGGAGGACCCCGAGAACAAGGGTGACTTCGTCTGGGACGAGGAGGAGTCCGAGGCCCTGCGCCAGGCGCGCAAGGACGCGGAGCTCACCGCCTCGGCCGACTCGGTCCGCGCCTACCTCAAGCAGATCGGCAAGGTCGCCCTCCTCAACGCCGAGGAGGAGGTCGAGCTCGCCAAGCGCATCGAGGCGGGTCTCTACGCCGCCGAGCGCGTGCGCCGCTCCGAGGAGGAAGCGGAGAAGCTCACGCCGCAGCTGCGCCGTGACCTGCGCTGGATCGTCCGCGACGGCGAGCGCGCCAAGAACCACCTGCTCGAGGCGAACCTCCGTCTCGTCGTGTCGCTGGCCAAGCGCTACACCGGCCGCGGCATGGCGTTCCTGGACCTGATCCAGGAGGGCAACCTGGGTCTGATCCGCGCGGTCGAGAAGTTCGACTACACCAAGGGCTACAAGTTCTCCACGTACGCCACCTGGTGGATCCGTCAGGCGATCACCCGCGCGATGGCCGACCAGGCCCGCACCATCCGCATCCCGGTGCACATGGTCGAGGTCATCAACAAGCTCGGTCGCATACAGCGTGAACTGCTCCAGGACCTGGGCCGCGAGCCCACTCCGGAGGAGCTCGCCAAGGAAATGGACATCACGCCCGAGAAGGTGCTGGAGATCCAGCAGTACGCGCGTGAGCCCATCTCGCTGGACCAGACGATCGGCGACGAGGGCGACAGCCAGCTCGGCGACTTCATCGAGGACTCCGAGGCTGTCGTCGCCGTCGACGCCGTCTCGTTCACGCTGCTGCAGGACCAGCTGCAGTCCGTGCTCGCGACGCTGTCCGAGCGTGAGGCGGGCGTCGTCCGGCTGCGCTTCGGCCTCACCGACGGCCAGCCGCGCACCCTGGACGAGATCGGCCAGGTCTACGGCGTCACGCGTGAGCGCATCCGCCAGATCGAGTCCAAGACGATGTCGAAGCTGCGTCACCCGTCCCGTTCGCAGGTTCTCCGGGACTACCTCGACTAGGTCTTACCCAGTCATACGCACACAGCCCCGCACCGGTTCGGTGCGGGGCTGTCGTGTTTCGGAAATTGAGTACCCCTGTACTCATGTGCCACCAATGGATCCCCGCCAGCATCAGTTCCGAACAACGGAACGAGGGGGCACGAAACCATGGGCAGATCGGTACTCGAAGGGGCTTTCTCACTGCTGGACGAACTGATGGACGAGGGTGAGCTGGGGCTCACGCAACTGGCTGCACGCTGCGAGATGCCGAAGACGACGGTGCACCGCCTGCTGGAGCAGATGGAGGTCCTCGGCGCGGTGGAGAACGTGCGCGGCCGCTACCGCATCGGCGCGCAGATGTTCCGGTTCGGGCAGGCCTGGGAACCTGCTCCGGGCGTCCTGCGGGTGGCGCGGCAACCGTTGCGGGCACTGTCCGCGACGATCAGGACGTCGACGATCCTCGCGGTGCCGCGGCTCGACCGGGTGCTGGTCGCGGCGGCGAGCATCGTGCGGGCCGAGGACGTGACCCGGTTGCGGCCAGGGGCGACGGTGCCGGCGGGCATGGAGTTCGTCAGCGCACCGGTGCGCACGCCGTCCAGCAGCGTCATCGGCACCGTCTCCGCGGTTCTCGACAACGGCCGCAGCGCCACGGCCTTGAGAGAGGCCGTGGGGCACACGGCACGAGCGATCAGCGCAGCCCTCGCGAGCTGATCGGACAGGCTGGAAGCAGGCATTCGACCGGATTTTTGATCACGGTTCCGCGTCCGAATCGTGGGACGTTCGTGACCTGTTCGCGGAGGGCGGACAAGCGCAAGGGATATCACACTCCCGGTCGCACGCAACCGACCGAATGGCCGGAACACGCTGCTCCACCAGCGGGTTTCCGGTTGCTCAGTGTGCATGTCAAGACGGTGAACCGGTGGCGAACACAGGTGTGGGCATGCTGCAGGCGGGTAAATCGCATAGTGACGCGAGTCGCCACGTACACGGGAACACTGACTATCGCCGAAACGTCTGTCAGAGTGGAGGCAGCGAGCACCGCGCACCGGCCAGGGGCGCTGTGGTCGCAGCTTGGTAAGAGGGCACCGAAACACACCGTTTCCGGTGCTGGGACGGAGGGAGATCCATTATGACTGCAGCACTCACCCGCCCCGAGTTGACCGCTGCCGACCGCTGCGACCGCTGCGGGGCTGCTGCCCAGGTTCGCGCCGTTCTCCCGTCCGGGGGCGAGCTGCTGTTCTGCGGGCACCACTCCCGCGCACACAGCGAAAAGCTGCGCGAGCTCGCTGCTGAAATTCAGCAGGGCTGACTTCCACCCCACCTAGCCGCTCGGGGCGGGGACCCCTTCTGGGTCTCCGCCCCCTTCGCTTTCTAGATGGCGTCCAGCACGGGTTCGAAGGCCAGCTCAGCCGCTCCGACGAGCTTCGCGTCGCGGCCCAGGGGCGATGTCACGACCTGGGTCCCGCCGACCGCGCGCGAGACGAGACTGCGCACCTGCACGGCGGAGCTCACCGAATCGACGACGGACGCCGGCAGTGCGGTGTAGAGGTCGCCGAGCACGACCAGTTCCGGGCCGAGGATGTTGACGATGTTCGCGAGCCCCAGTGCGAGCCAGCCGGCGAACTCGTCGAGCACCGACGGGTCGTCCAACGCCCGCAACGCCGCGACGACGGCGCCGCGCGGAGCGTCGTCGGGAAGACCCAGCGCCCGGCACAGCGCCGGTTCGCCCACCTCGGTCTCCCAGCAGCCGTCGCAGCCGCAGTAGCACCGCCGTCCGGCCGGGTTGACCACCATGTGCCCGAGTTCGCCGACGTAACCGCCGGAGCCGCGCAACGGCTGCCCGGACAGGATCACGCCTCCGCCGACGCCGACGTCCGCGGAGATGTAGACCATGTCCGAGGACTCGCGGGCCGCACCGCGCACGTGCTCGGCCAGTGCACCGAGCTCCGCGTCGTTGCCGACCTGGACCGGCAGCTTCAGCACCGCCTCCAGGCGTTTGCCGAGCGCGACACCGGTCCAGTGCAGGTTGGGTGCCTCGTGGACGTACCCGTCGGAGCGTCGCACGACGCCGGGCACCGAGACACCCACCCCGACCGCGGTGGCGTCGAGGTCGTCGGCCATGAGGCGCGCCGACTCGACGATGTGCGTGATGACCTCCCCCGGATCACGCGTCCGGTGCAGGTTCCAGCTGTCCCGTCCGAGGATCTCCCCGCCGAGGCCGACGAACCCCATCGCGACGTGCTCGACGCGCACGTCGATCGCGATGACGACGGCGGCGTTCGGCTGGGGCAGCACGAGCAGGGACGGGCGGCCCGCTCCGCTGCGCAGAGCGGGCACGCGTTCGGCGACGACACCGGCTTCGGCGAGGCCGTCCACCAGGGCCTTGATCGTGCTGCGGTTGAGGCCGAGCTCAGCCGCGAGCGACGCCCTGGTGGACGGTCCGTCGATGTGCAGGCGGCGCAGCAGCGCCGTCCGGTTGTGCCTGCGGATCTCGTCGGGACGGGTGCCGGACGTGGGGCCGGTCACCGCGTCATCGAGCCGCGGTGGCCGCCCGGCGGCGGGACAACGCGTCGACGCTCGCGGCGAGCAGCAGGACCAGACCGGTCACGATGAACACGACAGCGGCGGGCTGCCTGAGCAGGCCCATGCCGTTCTGGATGATCGCGAGCACCGCGCCACCGATGACCGCGTCGCGCAGCCGGCCCTTGCCGCCGAACAGCGACGTGCCACCGATGACGGCCGCACCGACCGACAGCAGCAGCGTGTTGCCGGCTCCGGCGTTCGGGTCGACGGAGCCGACCTTGGACGAGTACACGATCGCACCGATCGCGGCGGCCGAGGAGGCGATGACGAACACGCTCATCCTGATCCGCTCGACGTTGATACCGGCGCGGCGGGCGGCCTCCTTGTTGCCACCGACTGCGTAGACGTGACGGCCGTAGCTGGTGCGGTCGAGCACGAACGTGCCGATCACGAGCAGCACGAGCACCAACGGCACCACGTACGGCACGCCCTCGATGATCACGAGGTTGCTCTGCGCCCGGTTCAGCGAGAGCGCGTAGGTGATGACGGCGGCCAGCACCGTGAGGGCGCCGATCTTGCCCAGCACCAGCGAGGTCGGCTGGGCCACGAGTCCCTTGCGCAGGCGGGAGAAGTGGCGGGTGAGCACGACCGCCGCGTAGCCGCCGACGGCGATGACGAACAACGCCCAGGAACCCACGAAGTTCAGGTTGCCGTTGGCGACGTTGAAGATCGTGTCGTCGCGCAGGCCGAGCGTGCCGCCGTCACCGATGAACTGCAGCACGACACCGCCCCAGACGAGGAACAGCGCCAGGGTCACGACGAACGACGGGATGCCGACCTTCGCGACCAGGAAGCCCGTGATGGAGCCGATGGCCGCGCCGACGCAGATCGCGAGCAGCATCTCCAGCCAGGCGTTCGCGGGGATGCCGACCGCGGCGATCACGAGCGCGATCGCGGACAGCACCGCACCGGCCCAGATCTTCATCACCGAGGCGAGCACGATGGCGAGCACCAGCAGGCCGCAGAACACGTAGAACACCGTGTCGCCCATGCCGCCGAGCAGGTTGCCGTCGTTGATGAGGTGCAGCGCCATCACCGCTGCCGTCACACCGGACGCGGTACCGGCGGACAGGTCGATCTCGCCGAGCAGCAGCACGAACACCAGGCCCATCGCGATGATGGTGATGCTGGCGCCCTGCTGGAGCAGGTTCGCGAGGTTGCCGAGGGTGAAGAACGTGGGGGACAACGCGCTGAACACGACGAGCAGCACGACGAGCCCGAGCAGCGCGGGCAGCGAGCCCAGCTCGCCGCCGCGGACCCTGGCCCAGTAGTCGCGCACGGCCTCGCCCGTGGACTGGGACGTCGTGTCGATGCCGAAGTCGGAGATCGCACCCTGCTGGGGCATCTCGTGGTCGTGCTCGTGCTTTTCGGTGGTGTCGGTCATGCCGCCCTCTTCGGAACTCATCAGATCGTCGCCGCCTCAGGGCGGGCGATGCCCAGGTCGCCGGAACGACCGGCGGTGATCAGCTCGACGACCTGGCCGTGCGTGACGTCCTTGGACCCCACGACGGCGGCCATGCGGCCGAGGTAGAGGCACGCGATCTTGTCGGCGACCTCGAAGACGTCGTTCATGTTGTGGCTGATCAGTACGACGCCAAGGCCCTGCTCCGCGAGCCTGCGGACCAGGTCGAGCACCTGCCGCGTCTGCGCGACGCCGAGCGCCGCGGTGGGTTCGTCGAGCAGGACGACCTTGCTGTTCCACAGCACGGCCTTGGCGATCGCCACGGTCTGGCGCTGACCGCCGGACAGCGACGAGACCTGGGTGCGCACCGACTTGACCGTGCGGACGGACAGCGACGCCAGCGTCTTGCGCGCCGCCTGTTCCATGTCGGTCTCGTCTAGCAGGCCGCCCTTGGTGCGTTCACGGCCGAGGAACATGTTCTGGACGATGTCCAGGTTGTCGGCCAGCGCGAGGTCCTGGTAGACGACCTCGATCCCGAGCTCCGCGGCTTCGCGCGGGCCCTTGATGTGCACCGGCCTGCCCTCGAACAGGACCTCACCCGAGTCGGTTGGGTGGATGCCCGCGATGCACTTGACCAGCGTCGACTTGCCCGCGCCGTTGTCGCCGACGAGGGCGGTGACCTCGCCTGGATGGACGTCGAGGTCGATGTCGTGCAGGACGTGCACGGGACCGAAGCTCTTGTTGATGCCGCGCAGCTCGAGAATCGGCTCGCTCACTGGGTTTCCTCCGTGGTTACCACGCGCCGAGGCGGGGTGCGGAGTTCCGCACCCCGCCCGACGCACGCGGTCTTACTTGATGCCGAGCTCGGTGCAGGCGGCCTGGGTGTCGGCGACGCAGATCTCCGACGCCTTGACGAAGCCCGCGTCCACGACGGACTTGACCTTGTCCTTCGTGATCAGCTGGGCGGACAGCAGGACGGACTTGACCTTGCGGTTGCCCTTGGTGTCGTCCGTCGAGGCGGACGCGAGCGCGTCGGCGGCGGCGGTGTCGTTCTTGGCCAGAGCGGCGGCCAGCTTGGCGGCGGCCTCGGCCTCGTCCTTGATGGGCTTGAAGACGGTCATGTACTGGTCACCGCGGAGCACGGCCTGCAGGCCGTCCGGGGTGGCGTCCTGACCGGTGACCGGGACCTTGCCGTTCAGGCCGACCTTCTTGAGGACCGTGATCACAGCGCCGGCGAGGCCGTCGTTGGCGGCGACGACGCCGTCGACCTTGCCGCCGTTGCTGGTCAGGATCTGCTCGAAGACCTGGCCACCCTTCTGGTTGTCCCAGTTGTCGATCGGCTGGGACTGGACCAGCTTGAGCTTGCCCGAGTCGTAGAGCGGCTTGAGGACCTTCTGCTGGCCCTGGTGGAACAGGGTCGCGTTGTTGTCCGTCGGCGCGCCCTCGATCTCGATGACGTTCGCACCCTGCGGGGCGGCCTTCATCGCGTCCGAGAGCCCCTGGCCCTGCAGCTCGCCGACCTTCACGTTGTCGAACGACACGTAGTAGGACGAGGAGCCGCCGGTGTTCAGGCGGTCGTAGTCGATGACCTGGATGCCCTGGGCCTGCGCCTTCTTGGCGACCGAGGCACCGACCTCGCTGTTGGGCGTGGCGATGATCAGGACCTTGACGCCGGCGTTGATCATGCCGTCGGCCAGGGTGCTGAACTTCTGCACGTCGCCCTGAGCGTTCTGGATGTCGGGGACGAGCCCTTCCTTCTTCAGAGCCGCCTCGAGGAGCGGCTTGTCGAAGCCCTCCCAGCGCGCGGAGGAGGCGGTCTCGGGCAGGATCACGCCGACCTTCGCGCCCGTGCCGCTGCCAGAATTCGTTTCGGTGCCTCCTCCGGTGCCGGAGGACGTGTTGGCGCCGCACGCCGAGACCGCCAGGGCGAGGCCCGCGGTAACGGCGATGGAAGCGAGAGTCTTGCTGCGCATCCGCCATCCCTTTCACTGCGCTGTGTCACAGAGAATGTTGTGGCGCACAACGTATGCCGGACATATGCGTGACCGGAACCACACTGAATCGATTAAGTCGCAACGATGCGGTAACCGTGGCGAAATCTGGTCACCGAGAGTTGTGAGAGCGTTACCACCGCGCTACTGGTTTCAACGGCGATATATCGGATATCGCCTGCGGTGAACGCCCGCCGGTCACCTCCCGGACATCCCTAGGTTGGGTGCATGACCGTCGACAAGGAAGCCGCCGAAAGGCTGGCGATCTCGTTCGGTGCCGAGGCGGCCCGCTACGACCGCACCCGGCCCGCCTATCCCGGCGCCCTGATCGCGAAGCTCGCCGCCGCCAGTCCGGGGCCGCGGGTCGCGGAGGTCGGCTGCGGCACCGGCGTCCTGTCACGACAGCTCCAGGCAGCCGGGCTGGACGTGCTCGGGGTGGAGCACGACGAGCGGATGGCCGAGTTCGCCCGCGCCACGGGGGTCACCGTCGACGTGGCGAAGTTCGAGACCTGGGATCCGGCCGGCCGGGAGTTCGACGCCGTCGTCGCGGGGCAGTCGTGGCACTGGGTCGACACCGAGGCAGGCCTGGCGCAGGCGGCGCGGGTGCTGCGGCCCGGCGGCGTGTTCGTGGCGCTCTGGCACGTGTTCGGGACGCCGGAGCCGATCTCCGAGGCCTTCGTCGCGGCCTACGACAAGGTGGCGCCGCAGGTCCCGTACCGCGTCGGTCACTCCTACGACGAGGCGTTCAAGTCGTATCAGGAGGGCTGCGTGCGCACGGCCGACGCGTTCGCCGGCACGGGAGAGTTCTCCGGCGCCGAGCAGTGGGCAGCCGACTGGGAACGGACCTTCACGACAGCCGAGTTCCTCGACCTCACGCTCACCATGAGCCCGATGGCCCTGCTCAGCGCTGAGCAGATCACGGGGCTCACGTCCGACATCGGTGGTGCGATCGACGCGATCGGCGGCCGTTTGACCGTGCGCTACAGCACGCTCGCCGTCGCCGTCACGCGTAACTGATATATCGGATATCGCTACCAGGACCGCAGGGTCGCGATCCGTTCTTCGAGCTGCTCGATGGTGGCCATCGCAGTCGGCGGCCCACCGCAGTACTCGCGTAGCTGGTTGTGGATCTTGCCGTGCGGCTTCTTCGTGCGGTGGTGGTGCATCGCGACGAGGGTGTTGAGCTCCTTGCGCAGCGACGTGAGGCGTTCCTGCACGCCCACGGGCCGTGCCTCGCGCACCGCGGCCTCGGGCTTGGGGCGTTTGGCGGCGGTCGCCATCTGCTCCTCCTGCCGCTGCAGCAGCAGGGTGCGCACCTGGTCCGGTTCGAGCAGCCCCGGCAGACCTAGGTACTCCTGCTCCTCCACGGAGCCCGCGAGGGTCGGGGTGCCGAACGACGAGCCGTCGAAGATCACCTGGTCGAGCTCGGCGGTGGTGCCCAGCGCCGTGAAGGCGCGTTCGTCCTCGCCCGGTTCGTCCTTGACCGCGTTGGCCGCGGCCATCAGCTCGTCGTCCCAGCCGTCCTTCTCGCGGTGCGGCTTGCCCAGGACGTGGTCGCGCTCGGCCTCCAACTCGGACGCGAGCGCCAGCAGCACCGGCACCGACGGCAGGAACACCGAGGCGGTCTCGCCGGGCTTCCGGTTGCGCACGAAGCGGCCGATGGCCTGGGCGAAGAACAGCGGGGTCGACGACGACGTCGCGTACACGCCGACGGCGAGCCGCGGCACGTCGACGCCCTCGGACACCATGCGGACGGCGATCATCCAGCGTTCGTTCGTCGCGGCGAACTCGGCGATCTTGCCGGACGCCTTCGGGTCGTCCGAGAGGACGAGCGTGGGGATGTGGCCCGTGACGCGCTGGAGCACCTGCGCGTAGGCCTTCGCGACGGTCTGGTCGGTCGCGATCACCAGGCCGCCCGCGTCGGGCAGGCCGTTCTCGCGTTTCTGCGTGAGTCTTTGGTCGGCGGCACGCAGGACGGACGCCACCCAGTCGCCGGCCGGGTCCAGGGCGGTGCGCCACGCCCGCGCGGTCTGCTCCTGCGTCAGCGGCTCGCCCAGGCGCGCGGTGAACTCCTCGCCCGCGCTGGTCCGCCACGACGCCTCGCCCGAGTACGCCAGGAAGAGCACGGGCCGCACCACGCCGTCGCGCAGCGCGTCGGAGTACCCGTACGTGTGATCCGCCTTGGACGTCTTGAAGCCGCCGTTGCTCTCCTCGTACTGCACGAACGGGATCGGCGAGTCGTCGGAGCGGAACGGCGTGCCGGTGAGGCACAGACGGCGCACCGCGGGCGTGAACGCCTCACGGATCGCATCACCCCACGACTTGGCATCACCGCCGTGGTGCACCTCGTCGAGCAGCACGAGCGTCTTGCGGTTCTCGGTGCGCACCCGATGCAGCGTCGGATGGGCGGCGACCTGTGCGTACGTGACGGCCACACCGTGGTAGTCGCGGGAGGTCATCGCGTTGGTGTTGCGGAAGTTCGAGTCGATGTGGATGCCCTGCTCGGCAGCCGCCTTCGCCCACTGGTGCTTGAGGTGCTCGGTGGGCGTGACGATCGTGACGGCCTCGATCGTCCTGTCGGCCAGCAACTCGGCGGCAACGCGGAGCCCGAAGGTCGTCTTGCCCGCACCCGGCGTCGCGACGGCGAGGAAGTCCTTGGGTTTGACGGCGAGGTACTTGGTCAGCGCGCGCCGCTGCCATGCCCGCAGCGGTCGCATTGCTGCTGTCGCTGTCACAGACGTGTTTCTCCTCATTTATGCAGGTCAAACATGGCAATACCCTCAGGCAGACCGTGGCCGAGGGCACTACGACCCTACCTGTTCCAGGCGTCGATGCCGCGAAACGTGGCGGTATGCACCATGCTTGTCACTGCGATGGGTTCGCCTTCCGACAACGACGCGCGCAGGTCCGGCCGCAAGGGGCCGCTGCGTCTGTTCGCGCGCACGCTGTCGAAGGCGTGGCAGCACAACATCTTCTCAGAAGCCGCCGAAGCCGCGTTCTGGCAGACCCTGTCGTTCCCCCCGCTGCTGCTCGGCGTGCTGGGCTCGATGGGCTGGATCGGCACCTGGTTCGGCCCTGAGATCGTCCTGTCCGTCCAGGAGAAGATCATCGGGTTCACCCGGACGATCTTCAGCGCGGACGTCGTCAACGGCGTGATCCAGCCGACCGTCGCGGAGATCCTGTCGAGCGGCAAGGGCGAGATCGTCTCGATCGGTTTCCTGATCTCGCTGTGGGCGGGGTCGTCGGCCATGTCGTCGTTCGTCGACGCGATCACGGTCGCCCACGGCCAGTACGGCGTGCGCAACGAGGTGTGGCAACGGGTCTTCGCGTTGCTGCTCTACCTGGTGTCACTGGTGGCGCTGGTGATCGGTCTGCCGGTGCTGGCGCTGGGCCCGGACATCCTGCCGCAGTTCTTCCCGGCGTCCTGGCAGCCGTACATCACGACGTGGGTCGGCCGGTTCTACTACCCCGGCGTGGCGCTGCTGCTGGTGCTCTCGCTGTCGCTGCTCTACAAGGTCGCGCTGCCACGAAGGCTGCCGTACCACCGTGTACTGCCCGGCGCGATCCTCGCGATGGTGTTCTTCATCCTGTCGTCCATCGGCCTGCGCCTGTACATCCAGTGGATCACCACCACCGGCTACACCTACGGCGCGCTGGCGACGCCGATCGCGTTCCTGCTGTTCGTGTTCTTCATCGGCCTGGCGATCACGATCGGCGCGTACTTCAACAGCGCCGTCCAGGACATGTGGCCGGCCCGGATGACCCGCCGCCAGCGCCGCCGCTGGCGCAGGCTCGAGATGGAGCGCGCGGCGTCCCGCATCCGTTCCGAGGAGGCCGCGCCCAAGCAGGAGAACAACACGGTCTACTCGGCGCCCTCCCCCGCGGACACGCAGCTGACGATGCCGCTGGAGATCCAGGAGCAGCGGTCGCACGCGGAGGAAGAGAAGCAGCGCCGCTAGTCAGCCGTCACGTCCCCACTCGAAAATTCTCGAGACAGCGACGCCCGCCGCATCGAGTCAGCTCGAGGCGGCGGGCGCCGAAGGGTCTGGTGTGACTAGTCGCCGTCGCCGCCGGGAGGAAGGTTCTCGTAGATCTTCTTGCAGTCCGGGCACACCGGGGAACCGGGCTTCGGCGACCGCGTGACCGGGAAGACCTCGCCACACAGCGCGACCACGTGCGTGCCCATCACGGCGCTCTCGGCGATCTTCGCCTTGCGCACGTAGTGGAACATCTTCGGCGTGTCGTCCGAAGACTGGTCGGTCTCATCCGGCCGTACGTCGACCTCGGGAAGAGTCTGGGTGCTCACGCGCCCAGGGTACCTGGGATGATGCCCACTCGTGACCACGCTGCACATCGCTGAAGAAGTTGCCACCGCACTGGCCGAGAACCGTCCCGTCGTCGCTCTCGAGAGCACCATCCTGTCCCACGGCCTGCCCGCGCCGCGCAATCTGACGGTCGCCGCACGCCTGGAGAAGGTGGTGCGGGAGGCCGGTGCGGTCCCCGCGACGATCGCCGTGCTCGACGGCGTGCCACGCATCGGTCTCTCCTCGTCCGAGCTCGATCGGGTCTGCAACGCGGGCGACCTCGTGAAGCTCTCGCTGCGCGACCTCGGCCCCGCCTACGCCCTGGGCCGCAGCGGCGCGACGACCGTGGCCTCCACGACGGCCCTGGCCCACCAGGCGGGCATCCGCGTGTTCGGGACCGGCGGTCTCGGCGGCGTGCACCGCGGCGCGCGCGAGACGTGGGACGTGTCCGCCGACCTCGACGTGGTGGCGACGACGCCGGTGCTCATCGTCTGCTCGGGCGTGAAGTCGATCCTGGACATGGGCGCGACCCTGGAGGTCTTCGAGACCCGTTCGGTGCCGGTCGTCGGCTACCGGACCTCGCGCTTCCCGGCCTTCTACCGCCGCGAGTCGGAGTTCGACCTGTCGTGGCGGGTCGACACCGCCGCCGAGGCCGCGGCCGTGTTCGCGGCCGGTGGTCGCGGCATGGTCCTGGCCAACCCGATCCCCGCCGCCTTCGAGATGGACTCCGCGCTGCACGACCGCCTGCTCGCCGAGGGCCTGCAGAAGCTCGTCGACCAGGACGTGCGTGGCAAGGACGTCACCCCCGTCCTGCTGGAGCACTTCCACACCGCGAGCGCCGGCGTCAGCCTCGACGCCAACGAGGAGCTCGTCGTCAGCAACGTCTCCGTGGCCGCCGCCGTCGCCGTCGAGCTGTTCCAGTGAGGCCGGTGGTCGTGGTCGGTGACGCGGGCCTCGACGTGGTGGCCCGCCACGCAGGCCCCATCGCCCACGGCGGCGACGTCCGCGCCAAGGTGACCATCGAGCCGGGCGGCGCCGGCGCCAACACGGCGGTCTGGCTCGCGGCCTGCGGCGCCTCGCCGGTCCTGGTGGCCCGCGTGGGCGCCGACTCGGCAGGCCGCCAGGTCCACTCCGAACTGACCACGGCAGGCGTCCAGTGCGCCTTCGCGGTCGACCAGGACCTGGCCACCTGCTGCGTGGTCGTCCTGGTGGACGAGGACGGCCAGCGCTCGATGCTCCCCGACCGCGGCGCGAACGCCCGCTTCTCCCCCGCCGACCTAGCCCCGGGCCTGCTCGCCGAGCCCCATGGCCACCTGCACCTCTCCGGTTACGTGCTGCTCGACGCGACCTCACGTCCCGCCGGCCTGGCCGTGCTCGACGCCGCCCGCGCCGCGGGCTGGACGACGTCCGTGGACCCCCAGGCAGCCGTCCTGATCCACTCGCCCGAGGCGTTCCTGGCGGACGTGCGCGGCGTCGACTTCCTGCTCCCCAACGCGGACGAACTCCTCGCCCTCACCGGCTTCCCGGAACCGTCGTCGGCGAAGTCGCTGCTCTCCCACGTCGGTGCCGTAGTGGTGACCTCTGGGCCCGACGGCGCGACGTGGGTCGACGCCGACGAGCTGATCTCAGTTCCCGCTGAAGTAACCGAGTGCATCGACTCGACGGGCGCCGGTGACGCCTTCGACGCGGGCTTCCTCGCGGCCTGGCTGTCCGGCGCGTCGAAGCGCGACGCTCTTCTCGGCGGCATCCGCGCGGGCTCTCGCGCGGTCAGTGTCGTGGGCGCCCAACCACCCCGTTAGGTCTTTGGCTTCAACCGATATATCAGTTCGAACTGATATATCGGTTGCCTTCTCAATCGCCCCGCACCCATCGCCGCCCTGGTCAGAGGCTCAAGGCCAGCGTCTCGCCACTCGTCAGCACCGACGTTGGGTAGTGCTGCTGCGCCCACCGGATGCAAAAAACGTTTGCGGACGAAGTCAAAAGACTCATTGCAATGGCACGGACGGCGCGGGGCCGCTGTCCGATTCGTGCGGGTTCGGCGGCAGGTCAGCCGTCGATGACGGTGGTGCTCTTCGGGGCGATGGCGCGGCGCTCGACCTCGTAGCGGTTGGCCTTCTCGGCCTTGCGCGGCGGCCGGTCGTTCGCGATCAGCACGGCCATCCACGGCAGTGGCACGGACAGCACGATGAAGAACAGGGCCAGCCACCAGATGTGGGCGAACAGCGCAGCGAGGATGAGGCACGGGAAGCGCAGGCTCATCATGATCGCGTACTTCCGGCGCCGGGCAGCGTGCTGTTCTTCGTAGGAGGGGGCCGCCTCGGTGATCAACACCGGGGTGTCGGTCCGGTCGGGACTGCTCACGACACCACCTCGTCCAACTTCCATCGGCTACGCGTCCAATAGTCCCACGTCCGAGTGACGCCAGGGACGCCCGGTTGGCGGTTAACATCCGCGGGTGGTCGCCCTTGATCGCCTCGTGGACGTGCTCGGCAGCCTGGGCACGCATCTGGCCTGCGCGCCGAGGGGACGTGACGCCGAACTTCGTGGGGTTGCCCTCCATGATCCTGCGGAAAACACGCCGGCGGCCGCGGGTGACGTGCTTCTCGGGCTGGGTACGCCGTCGGTCGCGGCGGCGGTGCGGCTCGTGTCTTCCACGGTGGCGTCCGCGGTGGTTCTGCACGGCAGGCCGCCGCTCGACGAACGGGTGGTAGCCGCGGCCAAGAAGTCCGGTGCCGCCGTGTTGCTCGTGGATCCGTCTGTGCCGTGGAGTCAGCTCGCGAACGTCACGCAGACGCTGGTCAACGGCGGTACGCGGACCGGGGACCTGTTCGGGCTCGCCGACGTGATCGCGGGTGTCGTGGGCGGGCCGGTGACGATCGAGGACCAGCAGTCCCGCGTGCTCGCGTACTCCTACCGGCAGGAGGACGTCGACCCCGTGCGGGTGCAGACCATCCTCGGGCGGCGGGTGCCGGAGGAGGCCCGGCGGGCGCTGGACGAGTTCGGCGTGTTCACGCACCTCGCGTCGTCGGACGAGCCGATCTTCGTGCCCAAGCTGACCCCGCAGCTGGGCAACCGGCTCGTCGCCGCGGTGCGGGCGGGTCGTGAGCTGCTGGGGTCCGTGTGGGTCGAGGTGACGGGGCCGGTGGACGCGGCTCGGAGTGCCGCGTTGGTCGACGGCGCGCGCACCGCGGCGTTGCACCTGTTGCGGTCGCGGGCGTCGACGGACCTCGAACGCCAGGCCGAGGCCGACCTGGTGATCAGGCTGCTCGACCAGCCTGAGTCCGCCGACGTCGCGCGCCTCGGGCTGCCGTCCGCCGATCTGCGGGTGATCGCGGTGCAGGCCCACGCGGGTGAGGGTGAGCACGGCGCGGCGGTGCTCGCGTTTCAACGGGCCACAGCCGGCTTCGGCTGGTCGCGGCCTGGGCGCAGCGCGTTGTTCGGCAACGTCCTCTACACCGTCATCCCCGCCGCCGACGACGCCGTCGCGTGGGTGCGCTCGCTGGTGCGCGAACTGCCCGCCGAGGCGACGGTGCTGGCAGGCATCGGGGGGCCGGCCGAGGCGACGCAGCTACCTACGTCACGGCAGGAAGCGGATGAATGCCTCGCGCTCTCCACCGGTGTACCGGTTGTCTACGACGACGCGTGGGCGCAGGTCCTGCTGCACCGGCTCGCCGCCGTCGCCGAGGCCGGACGACTGCCGACCCGTGGACCGATATCCAATATATTGCGACACGACGCCGAGTACGGGACGCAGTACGCGACGACGTTGAGGGCGTGGCTGACGACTCAGGGGGACGTGCGGGCGGCGGCCAAGGAGCTCAACGTGCACCCGAACACGTTGCGGTATCGCATGCAGAAGATGTCCGAGGTGACACCACTTCCCCTCGACGATCCAGACCAGCGTCTCGCGATGGCCATCGCCCTCCAGATCACGCGCTGAATCACGGGGCGTGAAAGCATCTCCACCCGTGCACCCCGATCTTTCCGTTGAACTGTGCGCCCGTTTGCGCGAGGCCTTCCTGAACACCGGCTACACCGCGGACGGCGTCGTCGGCGCTCTCGGCCTCCAAGCCCACGCCGCACTCGGGCGCGGCGAGCCAGAGCCGGCCCGCCGCGCGAGCAAGGACGCCGGGTCGCTCGGCACGCTGATCCGCATGTTCCTGCTCGGCGACCACGAACCCGAGCAGGACGTCCGCAAGGCGCTCGACGGTGTCGACATCGACGAGGCCGTCAAGAACGAGATCCTGTCCCCCGCCGGCGCGAACAGCCTGAAGGCCGGGCTCGACGTCAGGCCGTACGAGGACAACTGGTGGGTGGTCGCCGACCTCGACTCCGACCTGCGCGGCAGCGCCGTCCCCGAGGACCACGTGCTCGGCGTCGGCCACGCGTCGATCAGCCTGGCCCGCGCGACCAAGCGCACGCCCGTCGGCACGCTGCTCGATCTCGGCACCGGCTGCGGCGTCCAGGCGTTGCACGCCGCCACGCACGCTCAAAAGATCACCGCGACCGACCTGTCCGAGCGCGCGCTGAGGCTCGCGCAGGGCACGTTCCGCATGAACGAGCTCGACGTGGAGACGCTGCAGGGCGAGTGGTTCGGGCCGGTCCGCAACCGGCGGTTCGACCAGGTCGTGTGCAACCCGCCGTTCGTCGTCGGCCCGCCGCGGGTGGACTTCGTCTACCGCGACTCCGGTCTCGGTGGCGACGACGCGTCGGCGCTGGTCATCCGGCAGCTGCCCGCCTTCCTCAACGAGGGCGGCGTCGGCCAGCTGCTCGCGTCATGGGTGCACCGCAAGGGTGAGGACTGGGAGGAGCGCGTCTCCGGCTGGCTCCCGCGTGGCGGCATCGACGCGTGGTTCGTGCAGCGCGACATCGCCGAGCCCGCCCTGTACGTCGGCACGTGGCTCAAGGACGCGGGCGTCGACCCGCGCAGCCCCGAGGGCCGGCAGAAGGCCGCCGCGTGGCTGGACTGGTTCGAGGAGAACGACGTCCAGGGAGTCGGCTTCGGTTACGTGACGCTGCGGCGCACCGACGAGATGCACTCCCAGGTCATCTGCGAAGACCTGCGGCACGCCTACGACGACCCGCTGGGCCCGGAGGCGGCGCGCTGGCTCGACAACGTCGCGTGGCTGCGCGCGAACCCCGATCTGCTGAGCCGGCGGTTCCGGGTCGCCGACACCGTGCTGCTCGAAGAGGTGTCCGAGCCGGGTGACGAGGGCTGGCGCAAGGTCGTCGCCCGGCTGCACCGCACCGACGGGCCCGGCTGGCAGCACGAGGTCGACGAGGCGACCGCCAGGCTCGTGGCCGGTTGCAACGGCGCTCTGCCACTGGAGGACCTGCTCGCACTGCTCGAGTTCGCTTACGGAGAAATCGATGCAGAAGCGGCCTTGCCGATCGTTCGTGATCTCATCCGGCACGGAATGTTGATTCCCGCGTGAAAGCAGTTGTGGCGCGCGTCACAGAAGCGAGTGTCGAAGTCGAAGGGGAGATCGTCGGCGCGATCGACGAGCCCGGATTGCTGGTGCTGCTCGGCGTCCACCACGACGACACGGCCGAGCACGCCCGCAAAATGGCGCAGAAGCTGCATGGTCTGCGCATCCTCGACGACGAGCAGTCGTGCGAGTCGACCGGTGCTCCGCTGCTGGTCGTCAGCCAGTTCACCCTTTACGGAGACACGCGCAAGGGCCGCCGTCCGTCCTGGACGGCGGCCGCCCGGCCCGAGCTTGCGGAACCGTTGGTGAACGCCGTCGTGCAGGAACTACGCCAAAAGGGCGCTCGCGTCGAAACAGGACGATTCAGAGCGGAGATGAAGGTACGGAGCGTGAACGACGGTCCGTTCACGGTGATCGTCGACCTCTGACTAAACGGTTCTCAGGCAATCCTCAGATTAGTCGCGCAACCGCTGTGACTGTGGTGACGTCTTCAGGTCATGGAAGTCGGGAACGAATTCGGAATCGTCTTCGTTACCCAGGTATCAGCCAGCTAGCGATGGGATCCCGAGCGGGCCCGCCGCAACCGGCAACCAGGGCGCAGCGCCGCGCCGCCTTGACCGCCACGCGCGACTGTCCTGACCGACAGCAGCGTCGCCCGCACCAGGGGGAGGGAGATCCATGACCGTCACGAGGATCTCCGACCGTGAAGTCGGAGAGAACACGCCCGCCGTCGTCGAGCACGAACTCGACGCGCAGGGACCAGCAGCCGACCTCGTTCGAGTCTACCTGAACGGAATCGGCAAGACCGCGCTCCTCACCGCCGAAGAGGAGGTGGAGCTCGCCAAGCGCATCGAGGCAGGTGTGTTCGCGCAGCACGTCCTGGACACGGCCAAGCGCCTCACCCCCACCCGTCGCGACGAGATGGGAGAGCTCGTCCGCGACGGCCGCCGCGCCAAGGACCACCTGCTCAAGGCCAACCTGCGCCTCGTCGTGTCGCTGGCCAAGCGCTACACCGGCCGCGGCATGCCGCTGCTGGACCTGATCCAGGAAGGCAACCTGGGCCTGATCCGCGCGGTCGAGAAGTTCGACTACACCAAGGGCTTCAAGTTCTCGACGTACGCGACGTGGTGGATCCGCCAGGCGATCACCCGCGGCATGGCCGACCAGGGCCGCACCATCCGCCTCCCCGTCCACCTCGTCGAGCAGGTGAACAAGCTCGCGCGGATCAAGCGCGACCTGCACCAGACGCTCGGCCGCGAGGCGACGAACGAGGAGCTCGCGAAGGAAGCGGGCCTCAACCCCGACAAGGTCGCCGACCTGCTCGACCACGCGCGTGACCCGGTATCGCTCGACATGCCGGTCGGCACGGAGGAGGACGCTCCCCTCGGTGACTTCATCGAGGACTCGGACGCGACCGACGCCGAGAGCGCCGTCATCTCCGGGCTGCTGCAGGACGACCTGCGCCGCGTTCTCGCGACGCTGGAGCCGCGCGAGCAGGCCGTGATCCGGCTGCGCTACGGCCTGGAGGACGGCCAGCCGCGCACCCTCGACCAGATCGGCAAGCGCTTCGGGTTGTCGCGCGAGCGGGTCCGTCAGATCGAGCGCGAGGTCATGTCGAAGCTCCGCCAGGGCGAACGCGCCGCGAAGCTGCGGGCCTACGCCTCGTAGCCCCCGGAGTCGTCACGGTCGGGTTTCACCTGTCCGGCAGTATTGACTTGTGACTCAACTCACGGCACGGTCGGGCGTTACCAGAGCCACGCGACGCCCGTCGTGAGTCGGGTTTCGCACGCGAAGGAAGGTCGGGACGGCCGGGGGCCGCCCCGGCCTTCCGCGTCTGCGGCCCTTGCCAGGAACACGGGTAGTGAAGAACACGGTGGACGGGGACGAGTACGTCCCTTTGATGGCGGTACGGTTTTCTGATCCGAACTGCACACCGTTGGAGTTGTGTACCCCGTGCCCACCACATTCGAGTACACCGACGTCCTCCCGCTCGCGAAGGACACCGAGACCGAGTACCGCCTCGTCACCTCCGACGGGGTCAAGCTCATCGAGGCCGGTGACCGCAAGTTCCTGGAGATCGCCCCCGAGACGCTGACGCTGCTCGCGAAGGAGGCGATCCGGGACATCCAGCACCTCCTGCGCCCGTCGCACCTCGCCCAGCTACGCAAGATCATCGACGACCCCGAGGCCTCCGGCAACGACCGTTTCGTCGCCATGGACCTGCTGCGCAACGCCGCCATCTCGTCCGGCGGTGTGCTGCCCATGTGCCAGGACACCGGCACGGCGATCATCATGGGCAAGCGTTCGGAGACCGTCCTGACCGGCGGCGACGACGAACAGGCCCTGGCCCGCGGCGTCTACGAGGCCTACCAGGAGCTCAACCTGCGCTACTCGCAGATGGCCCCGGTGACGTTCTGGGACGAGAAGAACACCGGCACGAACCTGCCCGCGCAGATCGAGGTGTTCCACAAGCCCGGCCAGGAGCCCGTGTACGAGTTCCTGTTCATGGCCAAGGGCGGCGGCAGCGCGAACAAGACGTTCCTCTACCAGGAGACGAAGGCGGTGCTGAACCCGAAGCGCCTCGCGTCGTTCCTGGACGAGAAGCTGCGTTCGCTCGGCACCGCGGCGTGCCCGCCCTACCACCTCGCGGTCGTCGTCGGCGGCCTGTCCGCCGAGCAGAACCTCAAGGTCGCGAAGCTCGCCTCCGCCCGCTACCTCGACACCCTGCCGACCGAGGGTTCACCGGCGGGCCACGCGTTCCGCGACACGGACCTCGAGCAGCAGGTCCTCGAACTCACCCGCAACTTCGGCATCGGCGCCCAGTTCGGCGGCAAGTACTTCTGCCACGACGTGCGCGTCATCCGCCTCCCCCGCCACGGCGCGTCCCTCCCGGTCGGCATCGCGGTCTCGTGCTCGGCCGACCGCCAGACCAAGGCGCGCATCACGGCCGAGGGCGTGTTCCTGGAGCAGATGGAGCGCGACCCGGCACGGTTCCTGCCCGAGATCGAGGGCGAGGACCTGTCCGACGAGGTCGTCCAGATCGACCTCACCCGGCCCATGGCGGAGATCCGCGACATCCTCACCAAGCTCCCGGTGAAGACCCGCGTCTCCCTGACCGGTCCGCTGGTCGTGGCACGCGACATCGCGCACGCCAAGATCAAGGAACGCCTCGACGCCGGCGAGGAGATGCCGCAGTACCTCAAGGACCACCCGGTCTACTACGCCGGCCCGGCCAAGACGCCCGAGGGCTACGCCTCCGGTTCGTTCGGTCCGACCACCGCCGGCCGAATGGACTCCTACGTGGAGCAGTTCCAGGCCGCGGGCGGCTCGCTGGTGATGCTCGCCAAGGGCAACCGCTCCAAGCAGGTGACCAACGCCTGCTCGTCGCACGGCGGCTTCTACCTGGGCTCGATCGGTGGCCCGGCGGCGCGGCTGGCGCAGGACTGCATCCGCAAGGTCGAGGTGCTCGAGTACCCCGAACTGGGCATGGAGGCGGTGTGGAAGATCGAAGTCGAGGACTTCCCCGCCTTCGTCGTGGTCGACGACAAGGGCAACGACTTCTTCGCGGAGACGTCGACGCCGACCCTGCAGGTCAGTTTCCGCCGTTAGACCCCTTCACGAAGCCGTCCAGGTCTCGCCCGCATCGGCGGGGCCTGGACGGCTTCGTGGCATCCATCGTCCGGAGTCGGCCATACCTCCGCGCCGGGGATCCGGCAGGCGAGCCAGCGGTTGTGCGAGGCCGGGCAACAGGGCGGCGCACGCGAGGGCGTGTGGTGCGCCGCCGGAGTGTCCGGCCACCGCGACCTTCAGGACGCCGAGGGAATCGGCGATATGCGATATATCAGCCGGTTTCCTCGCGGGATTCCAGCACCAAGCGGCGGTTCCCGAGAGGCGCGTCCAGGCGGACCGTCAGTGGCACCTGACGGATCTCCTGGCTGCACATGGTGCCCGGGGGCTGCTTGGTGATCGTCACCAGCGTGACGTGGACGACGTCGGCGGACTGGCCGGTGACCTCGGCACGGGCCTCCTTGCAGCCGCCGCCCACGCCGAAGACCTGGAGGTCGCGGCCGTCGCCGAAGACGTAGGCCTCGTCGCGGTAGGTGTCTGACAACGATGTCGTGTCGACCTTGTCCTTCGCCACGGGCGTGACGTTGGGCGGGACGACCGGCTTCTCCTCCGAGATCGAGACCGGAGGCTGGACGGGCGCGGTGGGGTTCGCGCCGGACGAGCCGGGGGTGCCGCTCGAGCCGGGCGCGGTGGTGCCCGCAGGCGTGGTACCCGACGAACCGGAGCCTGGCGCGCTCGATTGCGTGCCGGACGAGCAGCCGGCGAGCACAACGGCGAGAGCAACGGCAGCGACGGCGTTTCTCATGCGCACCATCCTCGCAAACCGGGACAAGAAGTCCCTGTTAAATGTCCTGCGACCTGTCCGGTCGAATGTCCCGGACAAGCCCCGGAAGCAGATCCAGAAGGAGAGATGCCCGGCCGGCGGGGCAGATGCCGACCGGGCACCGTGGGGAGGAAGGTCTACTTCTGTTCCTGCCGCGACGTCAGCACGACCGTGCGCTCACCAAGGGGCTCGGACAGCTGCACCGTCAACGGAGGGAAGCGGATGTCCATAGTGCACATCTCCTTGGTCAGCGGCAGCGTCTCGAGCAGTTCGATCTTCACGGTGGAAGCGTTCTGCTCCAGCACGGACGCGCTCGCCTTGCCACATCCGCCCTCTTGGGCCACGACTCCGACGGTCTTCCCGTCGCCCTGTGTCCACACGGTGCGCGGCTGATCGGGCGGCAGCGCCGTGGTGTCGAGCTTCGTCACGGGTTTGCCGTCCGGCGGCACTTCTCCGGGGGCGACGTTCGGGGGCACCTCGGAGGTCGAGGTGGCGGTCGGCAACTCCTGACCGCCACCTGCCCCGGCGCCCGCGTTCTGCGCGCTGCCACAGGCCGAGATGACCAGCAGCAGGACGCCAGTGCCAACTACGGTTCCTATGTGCCTCATGTGAAGAGGACGGAACCGCGCTCACAACGGGTTGCAGCAACTTCTCTCAGGAACTTCTCTTCACAGTTAGCGGCTAACGGCGGTTACAGCCTCTCGCAAAGCTTCCAACCGTGCCGCGGACGCGAGACCACCGTGGTAGAGGTGGAACTCCTCCACGCCGGCGTCCACGTACGCGAGCCACTCCTTCGACAACGCCGCACCGTCGGCCGGTTTCGGCGGCAACCCCAGCACGTACGCGGCGATCCGCGTGTCCGGGGCGGCAGCACGAAGGGCCTCGATGCCGGGAACCGCGATCTCCGGTCCGGGCCAGCACATCGTCGTCAGGACATCGACGTCGGCGTCGACACCACCGGCCACGGTCGCGAACGGCCCGGTGCCCCAAGGGTCCGCCGTCACGTGCATGCCGACCCGGATCGAGGGCGCGGCAGCGCGAATCTCGGACACCAGCCTCTGCCGCAACGACCGCACCACGCCGGTGCGCACCGCTTGAACGTCTTCCGCGAGCGCGCCCAGCGCCTCCTCGACGCTGGACGCCCCGCGATCGACCCCGGCCCGGACCGCTTCACGCAGGGCATCCGGGTCGGCGTACAGGGCGGTGCAGGCAGAGCAGAAGCACAGCGACAACAGCTTCTGCTGCACCGCGTTCCAATCCGTGCCGTCGGTCTTCTCGTGGTGCCCGCCGTGGAAGAACCCCAGCGGCCCGCAGGCCTCCAGGATGATCCCGTCCGGCGCGCCGAGCTCCAGCACCTCGGACACCAGCACCGAGGTGTACTCGACGACGTCGGGCTGCGCGGTGCACAACGCGTACGGGTAGCGGTCCCCGAACGCGTTCACCACGGTCACATCGGGGTGCAGGTCACCGAGGCGCGAGTTGTGCGTCAGCACGGTCCACGCGTACACCGGCAGACCGGCGGCACGGACCAGAGCCGCGGCCGCGCCGAACGAGCCGGAACCGTCCACCCAGGACGGTTCCGCAGGCACGAGCCGGCCGTACTTAGCCGAACGCACCGGCAGGTAGAACGCCGCGTGCCGCGCATCGACCATCCGATGCGACGGATGAAGCGGCGTCGCCGCCCGCACCGTGTGATACGACGCCGCGAGGGCGATCGCGTCGATCCCGAGGTCCTGATACCGCGCGACGGCGTCAGGGTCTCCGATCAGGTCCCACGGATAGGCGTGGACAACCGACTTCACCACCGGGGGCGCTTCCTCTCGTAACTCGGGTCGAACTTCTGCATGTAGCCCGTGTCGTCGCGAGCCGTGATGCCGCACCGAACGTAGTTCTCGGCCATGCGCGCCAACGCGTCACGATCCAGCGACACACCGAGTCCCGGCGTCACGGGAACCTGCAACGCCCCATCCACAAAGGACAGCACACCCGGTTCCACGACCTCGTCCTGAGCGTTCCAGGGGTAGTGCGTGTCGCAGGCGTAGTTCAGGTTCGGCGTCGCCGCGGCCAGGTGCGTCATCGCGGCCAGCGAGATGCCGAGGTGCGAGTTCGAGTGCATCGACAGGCCGATGCCGAACGTCTGGCAGATCATCCCCAGCTGACGCGACCGCTGCAGTCCGCCCCAGTAGTGGTGGTCGGACAGCAGCACCTGCACGGCGTCCTGTTCCACGGACGGCTTGAGGTGCTCGAACGCGACCACGCACATGTTGGTGGCCAACGGCATCGGTGCCTTCGCGGCCACCTCCGCCATCCCGGAGATCTCCGGCGTCGGATCCTCCAGGTACTCCAGCACGCCGTCGAGCTCCGCCGCGACCTTCAGCGACGTCGCCGTCGACCAGGCCGCGTTCGGGTCCAGCCGCAGCGGGTGGTCCGGGAACGCCTCGCGCAGAGCGCGGATCGCCTCGATCTCCTGCTCCGGCGGGAAGACACCGCCCTTGAGCTTGATCGACCCGAAGCCGTACCGCTCGATCATCCCGGCGGCCTGGGCCACGATGCCGGCGGGGTCGACCGCCTCGCCCCACTCGTCCGGCTCGGCGCCGGGATGCCCGTCCCACTTGTAGAACAGGTAGGCCGAATACGGCACGGCGGAACGGACCGCGCCACCCAGCAGGTCGTGCACCGGGCGTCCCAGCGCCTTGCCCTGGATGTCCAGGCACGCGACCTCGAACGGTGAGTACACGCGGTCGACGGTGCTCTCCGCCGTGATCTTGCCGGTCAGGCCGTGCTTGTCCGGCCCCGCCTTGCCGCCGAGCACGGCGGCGACCCGCGCGTGCATCTCGTTCAACGCGAAGACGTCAAGGCCGATCAAAGTGTCCACAACGGACCGCGAGCGCTCCAGGTGCCCGAGGTCGCCGTAGGTCTCCCCCAGCCCCGAAATGCCTTCGTCGGTGTGCACCTCGACGATCGTGCGCAGCGCCCACGGCTCGTGCACGCCGGCCGAGTTGAGCAGCGGCGGGTCCCGGAACGCGATCGGTGTCAGGACAATCTCGGTGATCTTCATGCCGAACGCCCTCTCAGCTCAGCAGGGCCTTGCCCGCGGCGATGATCTTGTCGAGCGCGGCCACGTGCTCGTCGAGCGGGTCGATCAACGGCGGCCGCACGCCGCCGACCTCGAGACCGTTCGCGCGCACCGCGGCCTTCACCAGAGAGACCGCGTAGCCGGGAACCTTGTCGCGCAGCTCGACCAGTGGCTTGTAGAACTCGAAGAGGAACCGGTTCACGAGCTCGGTGTCGCCGGACTGCACGGCGTTGTAGAAGCCGAGCGAGATCTCCGGCGCGAAGCAGAACACCGCCGACGAGTAGAGCTCGACGCCGATGGCCCGGTACGCGAGCTGCGTCATCTCCGCGGTCGGCAGGCCGTTGAAGAACTGGAACGGCTTGTCAACGTTGGCACGGACGGACAGCACGATCCGCTGCATCTGGTCGAGGTCGCCGAGGCCGTCCTTCAGGCCCACGACGTTCGGGATGCGCGCGACCTCGATCGCGGTCTCCGGCGTGAACCGCGCGTTGTTGCGCTGGTACACGATGATCGGCAGTTCGGTGGCACCGGCGACCTCGGCCACGTACCGCACGAGACCGGCGGCCGGGTTGGACACCAGGTACGGCGGCAGCAGCAGGATGCCGTTGGCACCAGCGCGTTCCGCCGCCTGCACGAACTGCTTGGTCGCCGCGACCGAACCGCCCGCTCCGGCGAAGACCGGCACCTTGCCCGCGGTCGCCTCGACCGCGACCGCCACCGCGCGCTCGAACTCACCCAGCTCCAACGCGTGGAACTCGCCGGTGCCGCAGGCGGCGAACACCGCGCCCGGCCCGGCGGAGACACCGTGCTTGACGTGCTCGGCGAGCACGTCGTACGCGATGTTCCCCTCGCTGTCGAACGGGGTCACCGGAAAGAACAGCACACCATCGAGTTGCATAACCAGACTCATCCCTTGATCGCTCCGGTGGTGATCCCACGCAGGAAGGACTTCTGCAGCGACAGGTACACGACCAAGCTCGGTACCAGCGCCAGCAACGCACCGGCCAGCACGATGCCCGTTCCGACCATGTCGTCGGATCGAAGCGCGAGGAGTGCGACCGTGAGCGTGTAATCGGAGGGGTCAGCGGCGACGATCAGGGGGAGCAGGTACTGCTCCCAAATCATGTTGAAGCCGAACACGGCGATGACACCGAGCGCGGGCTTGCACAGCGGGAGAATGATCTGCGCGAAGAGGCGCAGCTCTCCGGCACCGTCCACTTTGGCCGCCTCCTCCAGTTCGTTGGGGATCTCCTTCATGAACTCCGTCATGACGAAGATGGAGAAACCCCAAGCCCCCAACGGGAGGATGACGCCGAGCAGGGTGCCCTTGAGACTCACGTGCACCAGAGGCAGGTCTCCGATCACCAGCGACAGCGGGATCGCGATGACCTCCTCAGGCAACATCATCGTGGCAAGAATGACCAACAGGGCGATGGCCTGACCGCGAAACTTCTTGCGCGCCAACGCGTATGCGGCGAAAACGCTCACCGACAGCTGCAGCAGCAGCGCACCACCGGCGATGATCAACGAGTTCATCAGGTAGCGCCAGATCTTGTTCTCCGCCGCGACCTGGAAGTTGATCAGCGACGGGTTCTCCGGGATCACCGACAGCTTGGTCGGGTCCGGGTTGTGGTCGAACGCGCCGGAGAAGATGACCAGCAGCGGACCGCAGAAAAGGATTACAGCGAGGGCACTGAAAAGGAACCGGATGCCCCTGCTGAGCCACGCGTCCGGGCGGGCGGACCAGCCGATGGCGCTGTCGAAGCGGCTTGAGTTGACAGTGCTCATCGCGCTTCCCTCCTGCGGCGGTACCACTGCACGCTGACCGTCAAAATCAAGGTAACCAGGAACAAGAGCACGGAACCAGCGGATGCGAGTCCGGCTTCGGACTGTTCGAACGCCGTGGTGTAGACGCGGGTCATCCACACGTCGGTCGACCCGGCGGGACCACCGCCGGTGAGCACGTACACCTCGGTGAAGACGCGCAGGCCGCGGATCGCCGCCAGCGTCAGCAGGATCGTGATGACGGGCCGCAGCGCGGGGAGCGTGACGTTCCAGATCCGTTGCGGTGTCGTGGCTCCGTCGATCGCGGCGGCCTCGTACTGCTGGCGGTCGATGCCCGCGAGCCCGGCGAGGATCAGCACCATGTCGTACGGCGCGTGCTTCCAGATGCCGACGAACATGACCGACACCAGCGAGGTGTCCGTGCTGTGGATGTACTCCCAGGGCCCGAGGCCGACCCACGAGATGAGCTCGTTGAGGAAGCCTTCTGGCGCCGGGTAGAAGAACAACCGCCAGATCTCACCGATGACCGCGGTGGCCGCCACGACGGGCAGGAACACCGCGGACCGCACGAACCACAACGACTTGGTGTGGCCTTCCAGCAGCAACGCCAGGAAGAAGCCGATCACCATCGCGCCGACCGTCTGACCGCCGGCCAGCACGAGGGTGTGCCAGCTGGCGGTCAGGAACTTCTCGTCCTGCAGGATCGTCGCGTAGTTCTTGAAGCCGACGAAGATGTCGCCGAGGAACGGCCGGACCTCGAACAGCGAGAGCCGGATGCCCTCCGCCATCGGGATGAACTTGAAGACCAGGAAGATCAGCGCGGCGGGGAAGAGAAAGAGCCACGGGACGAAGGTGGCTCCCGTGAGGCGACGCCGGCGGCGCCGCCTCACGGGGTGGGTTTCGACGGCACCGCCGCCACTAGCCGTCGAGCCCACGTCTCGGGTGTCGCCGAGTGATTGAACAGCGGTCACTTCGACGCCTTCTGGTTCTCGAGTTCCTTCTTGAGCGCTTCCGCGAGCGTCTTCAGCTCGGCCGAGGAGTCAGCGGGGCACTTCGCGAAGATGGAGTTCAGGGTCTCCGAGGTCTTCTGCCGGAACGGCGCGAAGTTCGGAACGCTGGGGAACGGCCGCGCCTCGCTGGAGTACACGCCCGCCACGGTCGCCCAGCGCGGGTCCTTGTACGTCGCGTTGACGTCGACGGTCTTGTTCACGGGGAGGCGGACGACCGGCTGCGGGTCACCCTTCATGCCGGCCTGCTGCGCCTCGGGCGTGATCAGGTACTCGGCGAGCTTCTTCTGGTCGGCGGTCTTGGCGGAGCCGGCCATCTGGTAGATGTTCTCGCCCTCACCGAGCACCGTGGCGCCGGCCGGGCCCTTCGGGGACGCGACGACCTCGTACTTGTCCTTGCCGAGCGACTTGTCGAAGCGGCCGATCATGTACGGGCCGGTGAGGTAGATGCCGCTCTTGCCCGACTCGAACAGCGGGTGCGCGTCGTTCGTGCCGAGGGTCAGCGAGCCGGGCTGCATGACCTTGTCCTCGCAGAAGAGCTTGCGCAGCCGTTCGACGGCCTTGGTCGACTCCGGCGAGTCGATGCCGACGCGGAACTTGCCGTCGCCCTCGTCCTCGAGGATGTCGCCGCCGCCCTGCCAGATGTAGCTGGCCGCCCACCAGCCGAGGTAGCCGCGGTCGGTCGTGCCCGGCACCAGCATGCCGTAGGTGTCGTTCTGCCCGTTGCCGTCGGGGTCGTCGCGGGTGAAGGCCCTCGCGAGGTCGTCGAGCTCCTCCCACGTGGTGGGGATCGGCTTGCCGAGCTTCTCGCGCCAGTCCTTGCGGATCAGCGTGACCATCGCCTGGGTGGAGTAGGGAATGGCGTAGAACTTGCCGTCCGCGCCCTTCCCGTTGTTCCACGCGCGGTCGACGATGTCGCCGCTGCCCGCGACGTCGTTCTTGCTGACCTCGGTCGTCCAGCCCTGCTTGACGAAGTTGCCGAGCGAACCGGTGTCGGTGATGACGATGTCGGGGAGGTCCTTCGACGCGGCGCGCTGCTGCACCTGCTTGTCGAAGTCGTTGAAGATCGGCTTGTAGTCGACCTGCACACCGGTCTTCTCGGTGAACGACTTGAAGATCTTCGCGTAGACCTTCGCGGTTGCCTCCGTCGAGCGGGTCCACACCTCGAGGGGCTTGTTCGGGTCTTTGCTCGACGCGGCCGTGGTGCCACCGCTGCCGCAACCCGCGAGCAGCGCGGCCACGCCCAGCGTGGCAAGTGTTGTGGCAGTTCTACGGCGCATCGTCGGAGCCCTTCGTGTTCAGATACATGAACCTGGGTCGTACTTGTGAACCTGGTGCAGGACTGTAAGAATCGGCACAGCAACGTGTCAAGGGCAAGTTGCTTTCCTGTTACGAGGAGGCCAGGTGGCGTCGCCGATCGACAAGGGCACAGCTCGTCCGGGCGCGGTCAAGTCCGCCGACCGCACGGTGGAGCTGCTCGAAGTGCTGTCCGCGTCAGACCGCAGGCTGACGCTCACCGAGCTGCACCGCGAGCTCAGCTATCCCAAGTCCAGCCTCTACATGCTGTTGCAGACGCTCGTGGCGCGTGGCTGGGTGGAGGTCGACTCGGACAGGGGCACGTACGGCATCGGCGTGCGCGCGCTGCTCGTCGGTACGTCCTATTTGGACCACGACCCGGTGGTGCGCGCGGCGATCCGTGTGATGGAGCAGGTCCGCCAGGAGATCAACGAGACCGTGCACCTTGCCCGTTTGGACGGCGCGGACGTCGTCTACCTGGCGAGCCGCGAGTCCGAGCACCACCTGCGTGTCGTCTCGCGCGTCGGCCGCCGGCTGCCCGCGCACTCGACGTCGCTGGGCAAGGCCGTGCTCTCGACGCGCACGCCGGAGGAGGTCGACCTGATCCTCCCCCACGACCTGGCGCCGCTGACCCCGAAAACCGTGATCGATCGGGCGGCGTTGCACGAGCAGCTCGCCGGGTTCCGCAACGTCGGGTACGCCCACGAACGCGAGGAGAACACGCCCGGCCTGGGCTGTTTCGCGGTGGCGCTGCCATACCGCAATCCCGTGCTGGACGCCATGAGTTGCTCGGTCCCGCTGGGCAGACTGACTCCGGAGCACGAGCGGCAGGTCATCTCGGCCCTGCTCGACGCCGCCCGGACGATCACCGAGCTCCTCCGCCAGTTCGGTCGCTGAGATTTTGACAGAACACCTGAACAAGACGGAGGGGTCCAACCCGTGACCGCACGCATCCTGATCACCGGCGCCGGCGGCGGGGTGGGCACGCTCATGCGTACCCGCCTCGCCACTGAGGGCCGCGTCCTGAGGCTGCTGGACATCGCGGAACTGCCCGCGGCCGCCGACGGCGAGAACGTCGAGCTCGTCGAGGCGTCGGTGACCGACATGGCCGCGATGGAAGCCGCGATGAAGGACGTCGACGCGGTGATCCACCTCGGTGGTCACAGCCTCGAGGAGTCGTGGGACAAGATCCTGCGCGTCAACATCGACGGCACGCACACGCTGCTGGAGGCCGCGCGGCGGGCCGGCGTTCGCCGCGTCGTTCTGGCCAGCTCGAACCACGCCGTCGGCTACCTGGAGCGCGCCGACGGTGAGGCGGGCGACTACGCGTTCCCGCGCCCGGACACCTACTACGGCGTGTCCAAGGTGGCGCTGGAGGCGTTGGGGTCGCTGTACGCCGACCGCTACGGCATGGACGTGATCGCGATCCGCATCGGCTCGTGCTTCGAGAAGCCGCGTGACGTGCGAATGTTGTCGACGTGGATGTCACCGGACGACGGCGCGCGCCTGTTCGAGGCGTGTCTTTCCGCTCCGTCACCGGGATTCCGGATCGTGTGGGGCGTTTCCGGCAACAAGCGCGGCTGGTTCTCGCTGGACGAGGCCCGCGCGCTGGGTTACGAGCCGCAGGACGACTCCGAGGAGTACGCGGCCGCCGTGCTGGAGCAGCACGGCGAGCTCGACCCCTCGTCACCCGCGGCGAAGTACGTGGGCGGGGCCTGGTGCGGCCCCGATTTCGACACGGCAGTCAAGGAGGCAGGGCGTTGAGCCACGTCGTGCAGGGATACAACCCGCGCACCGGTCAGCCGTTCGGCGAACCGGTTGCGAAGACCCCCGACAGCGAGGTCGACCGCATCGCGTCAGCCGCGGCCGTCGCGTTCTCGGCGTGGTCGGTCGTTCCGGCGGCGGATCGTGCCGTGGTGCTGGAGAAGGTCGCGGACGCGCTGGACGCCGAGTCGGCGTTGCTCGTGGAGACGGCGGACGGCGAGACGGCGCTGGGCGCGCCGCGGCTGACGACCGAGCTCAAGCGCACGACGAACCAGCTGCGGCTGTTCGGCGAGGTGTTGCGCGAGGGCAGTTACGTCGAGGCCACTTTGGACACGGCGAACCCGGACATCATCCCGCCGCGCCCGGTGCTGCGGCGCGTTCTCCGTCCTTTGGGGACGGTCGCGGTGTTTTCCGCGTCGAACTTCCCGTTCGCGTTCTCGGTCGCCGGTGGTGACACGGCTTCCGCGCTGGCGTCCGGTTGTTCCGTTGTGGTGAAGGCACATTCGGCGCACCCGTCGACGTCGCGCGAGACCGCCCGGGTGGTGATCGACGCGCTGCGGAAGGCCGGTGCGCCCGAGGGCGTGTTCGGCATCGTGTACGGCACCGAGTCCGGTGTCGCGCTGGTGAAGCACTCCGCCGTGCGGGCCGTCGGTTTCACCGGCTCCACCGGTGGCGGCCGGGCGCTGTTCGACCTGGCGCAGGGCCGGCCGGACCCGATCCCGTTCTACGGCGAGCTCGGCAGCGTGAACCCGACGGTGATCCTGCCCGGCGCGGCCACCCCGGAGATCGCCGCCGGTTTCGCGCAGTCGCTGGTGATGGGTGTCGGGCAGTTCTGCACGAACCCAGGTCTGGTGTTCGCGCCGGAGTCGATCGTGGAGGCGCTGGGCGAGGCGGTCGCCGCCTCGTCGGGTGGCGCGATGCTGAACGAGCGGATGTGCGACTCCTACAAGGCGGGCACGGACGCGCTGGCCGCGTCGGACCTCGTCTCCGTCGTGTCGACGGGTGCCCGCCCGGACGAGGCGTGGGCCGTGGCACCGTTGCTGTTCAGCACGTCGGTGAAGGTGTTCGAGGAGAACCTCGAGAAGCTGACCGAGGAGCACTTCGGCCCGGCCGCGCTGGTCGTGACGTACTCGTCGCCGGAGGAGCTGCACTCGGTGCTCGCGAAGCTGCCGGGCACGCTGACCGGCACGGTGCACGCCGCCGAGTCGGACCACGCGCAGGCCGGTGAGGTCGCCGAGGTCCTGCGGCACGTGGCGGGCCGGATCATCTTCAACGCGTGGCCGACCGGTGTCGCGGTGGCGTGGGGTCAGCACCACGGTGGACCGTGGCCGTCGACGACGAACCCGCTGCACACGTCGGTGGGCGCCACGTCGATCCGCCGCTGGATCGCGCCGGTGACATACCAGTCGTGGCCGGACGCATTGCTGCCGGCGGAGTTGCAGGACGCGAACCCGCTCGGCATTCCGCGCCGGGTGGACGGTGTGCTCGGCGTGCACTGAGAGGACATCCGGATGACCGGGGCCGCTGACACGTGTCGGCGGCCCCGTTTTCGTTGGGAGGACTTGGGATGGTCGGTCGCTGGGCGTACAACTTCATGTACCGGACGTGGGCGCCGTGGGAGGGCGAAGCCCGTTCCGAACTCGTGGACCTGGTGACGTCGGGACGGATCGTGCCCGGCCGCGCGATCGACCTCGGGTGCGGCAGCGGGGCGAACTCGATCTTCCTCGCGGAGCACGGCTTCGACGTGACGGGCGTCGACTACTCCCCCGTCGGCCTGGCGAAGGCCCGGCGCGCGACCCCGCCGTCGTTGTCGATCGAGTGGCTACCCGGCGACCTGACCGCGACCTCGATCCCCGGGATCTCCGGGACGTTCGACCTGCTCGTCGACTACAGCGTGCTCGATGACCTGCGCGGACCCGCCCAGGACGCGATGGCGGCGACGGTTCACCGCCTGTCGCACCCCGGCTCGTTGTTCCTGATGTGGTGCTTCTACGACGAGATCCCGTGGTGGAAGCGCCGTGGCGGCCGGTTCCCCGGTCTCGCCGAGGGTGGCGAGCAGCGGCTGTTCGGGGCGTCGTTCGAGATCGAGCGGCTCGCCGAGCCCGCTCGCGGGAGCGGTTTCGCGTGCTTCCTGATGAGGCGCTCCTGATGAAGCGCTCCTGATCGGCGGCTGATCACTCAGTTGCCGATAGCGAGGCGACCCTCGCGGCGATCACCCTGGCGCACTCGACCGCCTCGGACTTCGCACTGTCGACCTCGACGTCGTACCTCATCCCGCGATGCACCAGCTCGGCCTGCGCCGCGGCCATCCCGGCGACCCGATCACCACGGGAAAGCTCCCGCCCGGCGGCGACGGCGGCATCACACCGCACCCCGACCCACACCACGTCCAGCCCGTCGAGCGCCTTCTCCCACCGACGCCGAGACTCGACGCCACCGAGGAACACGTCGTCCACGATCACCCGCGCCCCCGCGCGCACCATCGAGGCGACCCCGGCCATCCACGCGTCCTCCAGCATCCGGAACTCGGCTCCGACGCTGACCTCGCCGTCACCCGCGAACCCGATCCCCTCCGAACCGAGCCGCAACCGCGCGGGCATCACGTCGATCAACGTGTCGACCCCGATCGCCAGCCACGCCTGCGGCAACACCGCCTGCAGACACCTCGCGATCCCCGACTTGCCCGAGCTGGACCCACCGTTGAGAACGATCACCTGAGTACTCGCCGACACACCCCGACCGTACCCAGACGACCTCGTCCTCATCGCTCATTTCCCACCCGCTACCACCTTGGCAATGGGTCTTTTGACGACGTCCTCAAAAGACCCATTGCTAAGGTGCAGCTCACGGCACTTCCGCTAACTGATATATCGCATATCGCGAACGCCGGATGCAAAAAACGTTTGCGGACGAAGTCAAAAGACTCATTGCAAAGATCCACATCACCAGGGCGGCGCAGGCCCTACGGCGGCGTGGCCGGAGCAGTCAGCGGCGGGCGGCGCCGACTCGCCGTTCCTGCTGCAACTCCCGCTGATACCCGAGGAAGTCGACCTCCAGAGTGTGCCGCTTCGACTTCACGTACCGGCGCCGCAGCCTCTCCCGGTATGCGGTGATCTCGGCCTTCATCTCCGGCACCGGAGGCAGCACCCCGCGCCCGGAGATCAGGTCGGCGACCCACTCCGACTGGGCCTCGGCCAGCGGCATGATCGCCCCCAGCGGCTGGATCAGCCCGAGGAAGTACAGCCCGGGATGTGCCGGATCCACGACCCGCCGATAGAGCGACACGTCGTTGTCGGCAGACGACACCGCGGGGAACTCGGCGGCGGAGAGGAACGGGAACTCCACCTTGTAACCAGTGCAGTAGACGATCATGTCGACGTCCTCGCGCGACCCGTCGGCGAACACGACGCCGGACCCGTCCAGCCGCGTCAGGTTCGGCTTCACGGTGATGTCGCCGTGCCCGAGCCGGGTGAGCAGGTCGTCGGACACCGTCGGATGCGCGGCGAGGATGCCGTGCGACGGTTCGGGCAGGCCGTAGTCGGAGAGCTTGCCTCGCGCCAGCCGAAGCATCATCCGCACGGACAGCGCCTGCAGCCACGCTGGTGCGAAGCGGGCGAGCGGCGAGGTGGTCAGGTGGTCGGTGGGCATACCGAAGAGGTACTTGGGCATGATGTGCGCTCCGCGGCGCATGGCCAGGAACGTCCGCGACGAGACGCGCGATGTCTCGACCGCGATGTCGCAGGCCGAGTTGCCGATGCCGAGGACCAGCACCTTCTTGTCCGCGAATCGTTCGGGCGTCTTGTAGAAGTGCGCGTGCATCTGTTCGCCGTCGAACGAGCCGGGGAACGCGGGCTCAGGCATCCGCGGCGACCAGTGGTGCCCGTTCGCGACGATTACCGAACGGTAGACACCCGACATCTCCTCGCCCGTGTCGCGATCGCGCGTCGTGACGGAATAGCCGCCCGGCGCGACGGAAACGGACGTGACCTCGGTCCGGAAGCGGATGCGGTCGCGGAACCCGTGGTGCTTCACGAAGTCGTCGAAGTACTCGGCGATCTGGAAGTGGGAGGGATACGCGGGCAGCCGCGCGGGCATCGGGAAGGACTTGAACTCCATCATCTGCCGCGAGGTGTTGATGTGGAGGGACCGGTAGGCCGAGGACATGCCGTTGTCGTTGAGGTAGCGCCAGTTGCCGCCGACCTCCGACCCGGTCTCGAAGCAGTCGAACTCGATGCCGCGGGCGCCGAGCACCTGACAAGCGGCGATGCCGGACGACCCCGCCCCGATGACGCACACGCGTTCCATGCGACCGAAGTATTTTCACGTTCGAGGCGGCTGTCAATCACCGGACACGGTCGGAATCGGACAAAGATGTCAGTCCGGCGAGTCGACGTTCGTGAGCAGGCCGACGAGCTGCGCACGAAGATCGGACTCTGCGGCCAGTACGCGGCGGCCGACCTCACGGGCCGAGAACTCCGACATGGCCGGCAGGCTCTACCACTATCAACACAAACGCGCGGTAGCCCGCTGAGTGGAACGGGGTGTGCCAGACCGGGTCGCGCCCAATACGTTGTGGCCCATGCGAAATCTTCTCGTGGCAGTCACGTCGGTACTGGCGTTCGCGGTCTCCACCGGCACGGCGGCGGGCGCGCCGCTGCCGTGCCCGGAGATCTTCGCGACGAACAACACCGCGATCATCACCGACCCCGCCGACCCGCGGTTGCGAGACCGACTGGTGCGGTTCGACCGCGAGGTGCGCGGCATTGTGCGCGCCAACGGCGGCCTCACCACCCGTTCGACTCTGCTCGACGGCGTGTTCTGGTCGAGCGAACTGCAGCAGACGACGTTCGAGCGGTCCCGCAAGTTCGACGTCACCCTCGACGAGGAAAGCCTGCGCCACACCGCGTCCACGATCAGCAAGCAGTTCCGGCAGGAGTCGGTGCTCACGTTCCGCTTCCTGCCCGCGAACTCGCCGAAGGTCGACGCCGTCCAGGTCGAGGTCGACGGAATCACCGCGACGCAGGTCCGCGAAGGCCTTCTCGAGGACGCGGTCGCGCGCGAGAAGCTCGGCGGTGGCAGCGTCACGTTGCACAACAAGGCGATCCTCATCGCGGACGTCGACGACCTGCCGACTGTGCGGGCGTTCGTCACCGGCATCGGCGGCGACATCCGCAAGGCGAAGGTGCGCAAGGGCACCTGGGAGTTCGTCAGCGCGGAGGAAACTCCTTTGTGGAACAAGCAAAACGCGGCCTAACCTCGTAGTCATGGCAGCAACCGTGGTCCGCGGCCAGAACGTGGACATCCGAATGTGGACTCGACCGGACGAGGTCGAGGAGTTCGCCATGCGACAGCTCCAGAACATCTCCGCGCTGCCGTGGGCCGTGAAGCACATCGCGGTCATGCCCGACGTGCATTACGGAAAGGGCGCCACGGTGGGCTCGGTGATCGCGCTGCGCGACGCCGTCTCCCCCGCGGCGGTCGGCGTGGACATCGGCTGCGGCATGGCCGCCGTGCGCACCTCGCTCACGGCCAACGACCTGCCGGAGACCCTGCGCGGGTTGCGGTCCCGCATGGAGGCCGTGGTTCCCGTCGGTTTCGGCCAGCACAAGGCGACCGCGTTCACCGAGAGGGACGCGGCCGACTGGGGCACGTTCTGGAGGAAGTTCGACGACCTGACGCCGGCCGTGAAGGCGCGCGCCGACAAGGCGATGCACCAGATGGGCACGCTCGGCGGCGGCAACCACTTCCTCGAGGTCTGCCTCGACACCGACCAGCGGGTGTGGGTCATGCTGCACTCCGGATCGCGTGGCATCGGCAACGAGCTTGCGCAGCACCACATCGCGGTGGCGCGCACGCTCGCGCACAACGCCGAGCTGCCGGACCCGGACCTCGCCGTGTTCCTCGCGGGCACGACCGAGATGGCGGCGTACCGTCACGACCTGTACTGGGCTCAGGACTATGCGCGACGCAACCGCGCGGTGATGCTGCGCCTGGTCTGCGACGTGTTGCGCGCCGAGTTCCCGCAGATCGCGTTCGAGGAGCCGATCAGTTGCCACCATAACTATGTCTCGGAGGAGAACCACTTCGGCGAGGACGTGCTGGTGACGCGCAAGGGTGCGATCCGCGCCGGCCGTGGTGAGCTGGGCATCATCCCGGGTTCCATGGGCACCGGTTCGTACATCGTGCGCGGGCTCGGGAACCCCGACTCGTTCGAGTCGGCGTCACACGGCGCCGGCCGGAGGATGTCGCGCAACAAGGCCCGCAAGACGTTCACGACGCAGGATCTCGCCGCCCAGACAAGTGGTGTCGAGTGCCGCAAGGACTCCGGTGTGGTGGACGAGATTCCGGGCGCCTACAAGGACATCGACACCGTGATGGCAAACCAGTCCGACCTGGTCGAGGTGGTCGCCAAGCTCAAGCAGGTCGTTTGTATCAAGGGTTGATGTTTTCCCTTTGGTGCGTAGGGGAAAGCCTCCGGGACAGCAGAGTCTCTTTGCCTGTCTTGGAGGTTTTTTCCATGTCAACGGGCGCCATCATCGGCCTGGTGGTCGCGGTTCTCGTGGTGCTGGTGGTCCTCGCGTTCGTGCTGAGGCCCGCCATGCAGCGCAAGAAGCTGCGCGACCGCTTCGGCCCTGAATACGACCGCGCGGTCACCGAGAGCGACAGCAGAACGACCGCGGAGAAGGAACTCGCCGAGCGGGAGCACCGCCACAGCGAGTTCGACCTGAAGCCGCTTTCCCAGACGGCGCAGGAGAGTTATCGCCGGCACTGGGCGAACGTGCAGGCGAAGTTCGTCGACTCGCCGCAGAGCGCCATCGCTGACGCGGACCGGCTCGTGACGGATCTGATGTCCGAGCGCGGTTACCCCACCGAGGGATACGAGGCGCAGCTGAGCGTTCTGTCCGTCGAGCACGCGAAGACGCTGGAGCACTACCGCAAGGCACACGACATCTCGGAGCGCCAGGAGATCGGCGAGGCGAGCACCGAGGACCTGCGCACCGCGATGGTGCACTACCGCGAACTGTTCACCGACCTGCTCGAACACGGTGCGGCACCGCGCAAGGCCAGGGAAGCCGTGCGGAAGGAGAAGACCGATGTCTGAGACACCGACTCACTCCGCCGGGGCTCCCATTCCGGCTCGGCCGCAACAGACCGAGCGCACCCCGCAGCGCACCGACGCGCAACGAGCTGAGGCACAGCGGACTGACGGCCAGCGGGCAGACGTTCAGCATGCTGAAGCACAGCGCGGCGAACACGACCGCACCGAGCAGCGACCGTCCAGCAAGCTCGAGGACGAGTGGCAGGCGGTGCAGTACGAGTTCGTCGACGACCCGAAGTCGGCCGTCCGCAAGGCAGACGACCTCGTGACGCGCGCGCTCGAGGAACTGAACACCCGGCACCGTTCCCTCACCAAGCAGCTCGAGGGAAACAGTGATCCACAGACCGAGGACCTGCGACTGGCTCTCCACCGCTATCGGGAACTCTTCAAGTCGCTGGTCGCCGTCAAATAGTGCTGGAAGCCCCGGCGCCGTGGCCGTAACAGGTGGCGGCGCCGGCAGGCATGTCCGGATCAGCTGGGCAGCTCGCGGATCTCCATCTCGAGGACGTCGATCTCGTCGCTGATCGCCTCGTCCAGCATGTCGTCCAGCAACTTGCGGCACTCCGCCGACCCGCAACGCGGCAGTCCCGCGCCGAACCTCGGCACCTGCTCCCACCACACCGCCGGGTTGTTCCAGAACGATCCGGAACCCTGGTCGACGCCTTCGAGGCACCGCAGCCTCTGGTCGGTCGCCGGAAGAGCTCGCACGAACTCGATGAACAACGCGAGTGCGTCGGGATTGCTCACCGGGACCGCGCCGTAACCGCGCAGACAGTCCTCGAGTTCTGCGAGGAACTCCGCCTTGAAGGACACGGCACACCCCCGCTCCTCCGCACCGTTGCGGACGTCCTGAAGTTCGTGACAACAACAGTACCTCCGCTGCTCGGGCGGGAAACGAGTGCGAACGGGCGGTATCTTCCTGCGCCCTCACGGGGTCCGGTGACCCGCAGTCACGTCACCTGGTGGTCACGTTCCTTCGCGGGAGCCGTAATGTGACGCGCGGAAACCGTTGTCCAACTTGACGATCTGGTTCACGACAAGCTTGTCGACCGGGTCGGTGCCGGACGTGCCGCTCGCGCCGGCCCGGTCGAACGTCAGCCTCCCGGACGCGCCCGGAAAGTCACGCAAAGTGCGCAGCTTGTCGTAGACGTTTCTCGTGACGCCCCAACAGAGGTGTGCCACGCGACAACGCTGACGGCGCCATAAGCGAGCAGAACACATCCGTTGGGACCCAAAGGAATGCCGCTGCGCGCGTGCTTCTTCTGAGCGGCCTCGTAGATGGTGACAACTGTTGCGTCGGCTGGGGAATCGGCTCGCGGGCCGGCGTCCACGCGAACGTCGTGAAGCAGAGCCTGCCGTCGGCGAATCGTTTGACATCTTCCAGATCCGTGAAGTTCGTCGTCTCGCACTGCGCCGGGTCGTCGCCGCCGAACACCACCGGACCGGTTTCTCGCTCAGGACAACGCACCGCCTCCGTCCATCTTGGACATTCGCGTGCGTTCGCCCCGGCCTTGTCGAGATTGGCGGTGGGGTGTCGCGATAGCGGCGGCAGCGCCATGATCTTCAGACGCTCCGGGACCGCCGGTTCCATGCCGGATGAATCGCACTAGCGGTCCGCGTGAAGCCTCGCGACGAAGCTGAACCGGTCACCGCGGTAGAGCGATCGGGCGCGTTCGATCGGGTGGCCGTCGACGTCGTAGGAGACGCGGTGCAGCAGCAGCATGGGCAGCGCCGGGTTCGTGCCGATCAGCAGCGCCTCGCGAGGCGTGGCGAGCACCGTCTCGACACGTTCCTCCGCCTCGGCGAACCGCACGCCGAGCCGTTCGGTGAGGCACGCGTAGAGCGATCCGGCGGGGTCGAGCTTCTCCAGCAGGTCCGGAAAGCGGCCGAGGCTCAGGTAGGTCGACTCGAGGCCGATGCGTTCTTCGTCGGCGAGCAGGACGCGTTCGAGGTGCACGATCGGGTCGCCCGGTTCGAGCATCAGGTCGCGGGCCAGGCCGTCGTCGGCGCCCAGTTCCTCGACCGTGATCACCGTGCGGTTCGGCTCCACGCCTTGACGGCGCATGCCCTCGGTGTAGCTGACCAGCGACAACGGTTGCACGAGCTTGGGCGGCGCGACGAACGTGCCGCTGCCCTGACGGCGGATCAGCTTGCCTTCGAGCACGAGTTCGCTGACGGCCTGGCGCAACGTGACGCGCGACACGGAGAACCGTTCGGCGAGCTCGCGTTCGGACGGCAGGACGGTGCCTTCACCGAGGTTCTCGACGAGGTCGAACAGTTCGGCCTTGACCGCGTAGTAACGCGGGACTCGGCCGTGTTCTGGAATGCCCGCGCGAACGGGTCGATCAGCGCGGTGCGGCGGGACGCGGTTCACGTGGCGTGAGCCTACGTGACGCCCCGTGTGATCACGGGGCCAGCTTCGGCGGGTCGGGAATCTTGTAGCCGGAAGATCCGATGTTGACCTCGAGCGACTTGCGCCAGGCACCCGTGTCGATCATCTTCTGCATCGCGGCCTGGACCTTGGCCTTGCTGCTCGGGTCGTCGCGCTTCAGGCCGACGCCGTACTCCTCCTTGCTGAACGGGTCGCCGACGACCCGCAGGAGCTCCGGGTTCTGGGCGGCGTAGCCCGCGAGCAGCACGTCGTCGGTGGTGACGGCGTCGACGTTCTCCGCGAGCAGCGCCGTGACGCAGTCGCTGAACTTCGCGTACTCGACCATCTTCACGTCCTTCGCGAACTGGTCGCGGACGTACTCGGCGGACGTGGAGCCGGCGGTGGAGCACAGGCGGAGGCTGGCGTTGAGCGACTTCGGGCCCTCGATGCGGCTCTCGTTCATGCGGACCAGGAGGTCCTGGCCGGCGACGAAGTACGGGCCGACGAAGTCGACGATCTGCTTGCGCTTGTCCGTGATCGAGTAGGTGGAGACGACCATGTCGGCCTCACCGCTGGTCAGGAGCGTCTCCCGGTTGCCCGGCTGCGCTTCCCTCCAGGTGATGTTCTCCTCCGGGACGCCCAGTTCGTTCGCGATGTACTTGGCGACGTCGACGTCGAACCCGCGGTAGCTGCCGTCGAGCCTGCGCACCGCCAGTCCCGGCTGGTCGTACGACACGGCGATGACCATGCGGTCGCTCGAGCTGACCTTGCTGGCCATGCCGGACCCGTCGCCGCCGGCACACGAGGCGAGCAGGAGCACGGCCGCACATGTTGTCGCCACCAGGCGGAGAAGTGCTCTCGGCGTCATTCGTCCCTCTTACAGCGGTTATCAACTACAACGCGTACTCCACGGGCATGCGCCTGCCCACCTCGTTCGGCGCTGCTCGGTGATGCGGGAAACCTAAGCGTCCAAAGGACGCATGTCCATAGCTGCGAGCGAACGAAACATCGGAATCGTTGCGGTAACTCATCAGTTCCGCGGTCACCGCAGACGGCGTGGACCGGCGTCGTGCAGGGACGGAGGTGGGCCGATGACGATGCGGGCGCTGCTCACGAAAGCCCCTGCGGCAGAAGCAAGAACGGGTTCGAGCTTCAGCGAGCGCACCTCCGGAAGGTCCTCGGCCAGTGCCGCCAAACGGAGTACCAGATCCTGAAGTGCTTTCAGGTCCGCCGGTTCGTCGCCGCGGTATCCGGTGAGCAGAGGCGCTGCTTTCGGTGCGGCAACGAGTTCCGCCGCGTCGGTGTCGGTGAGGGGTACCGCCCGGTAGGCCCGGTCGCCGAGGAGGTCGCTGACCAGACCCGACAGTCCGAACCAGACCAGCGTGCCGAAGCTCGGGTCGTCCTGCAGGCCCAGGACGCAGCTGACTCCCTTGGGCGCCATGCGTTGCACGTACACGTCCGGTTTTCCGGAGAGCGCGGCGAGGTCGTGGTAGGCGGCCTTGACCGATTCGCGCTGGGCAATGTCGAGCCTGACGCCGACCAGGTCGGTGCGGTGGCGGAGGCGTTCGCTGGTGGCCTTCATCGCGACGGGGTAGCCGAGCTCGTCCGCCGCTTCGACGGCCTCGTCCTCACTGTGGGCGATGCGGAACGGAACGACGTCGATGCCGTAACACTCCAGCAGATCGACGGCTTTGCGGTCGTCGAGGCGGAGCTCGCTGCCAGGGTTGTCCACAATGGATCGCGCCCGGTCGACGTCGATGCCGCCGGGCCGGGTGAAGTTGCCCTGCGGCGCGGCGCGCCAGCGGGCGTAGCGGACGGTGCGGGCCAGGGCGAGCACGGCGCGTTCGGGACTGGCGTAGCTGGGAATCGAGCCCTTTCCGGGCATCTTCAGCTCGTCGGGAATGCCCTCGACCGCGAGGAACGTGGAGACGATCGGTTTCGTGCGGTGCGCGGCTTCCTTGAGCGCGCGGGCGTAGGCGGCGCCGGGGACCGCGATCGGAGGCACGAACACGACGACGAGGGCGTCGGTGTCGGAGCGGTCCAGGGCCTCCTGAACGGCCTTCGCGAACTCCTCGGGGGTGGCCTGGGCACCGACGTCGACGGGATACCCCGCGAGGTCGAGGCCCTGGGCGAGCAGCGTGTCGGCGGCGAGCAGGCCGATCGCCGTGGAGTTCCCGACGACGGCGACGCGCTTGCCCTTGGGCAGAGGCTGGTGGGCCAGCAGGAGCGCGGTGTCGAACAGTTGCGCCAGCGAGTCGACCCGGATCACGCCGGCCTGCTCGAACAGGGCCTGGACGCTCGCTTCGTCGACCTTCGCGCCGGTGGCGGCGAGGCCGGGGACGACGGCGTGCCGGCCGGACTTCACCGCGACGATGGGCTTGGTGCGGCCGAGCCTGCGGGCGAGCCGCGCGAACTTGCGGGGGTTGCCGAACGACTCCAGGTAGAGCAGGACGACGTCGGTGGTGGGGTCGGTCTCCCAGTACTGCAGCAGGTCGTTGCCGGAAACGTCGGCGCGGTTGCCGGCCGAGACGAACGTGGACAGGCCGAGACCCCAGCCCGCGGCGTTGGCGAGGATGGCCGTGCCGAGGGCGCCGGACTGGCAGAAGAAGCCCGCGCGGCCGCGTGCGGGCAGCTTCGGGGCGAGGCTCGCGTTGAGTCGGACCTTGGGGTCGAGGTTGATCACGCCCAGTGCGTTCGGACCGACGACGCGCATGCCGTGCGCTCTCGCCTCCGCCGCGAGCCTGCGTTCGGCCGACAGCCCGTCGGGTCCCGTCTCGCCGTAGCCCGAACTGACGACGACGAGCGCCTTCACGCCCTTGGCGAGACACCCGTCCATGACCTCGTCGACGCTGGCCGCGGGCACGGCGACGACGGCGAGGTCGACGTCGTCGGGGATGTCGAGCACGGTCGGGTAGGCCCGGACGCCCCGGACCGCCCGGTGCTCGGCGTTAACGGGGTAGACGGGCCCGTTGAAGTCGGCTTCGAGGAGGTTCTTGAGGACCGCGTGCCCGATCTTGGTCGGGTCGGTGGACGCGCCGATCACGGCGATGCTGCGCGGGTGCAGCAGGTTGTGCACGCTGCGGGCCTCGGCGGCCTGCTCGCGGGCCCTGGCGACGGCGACGGACTCGTCGGTGGGGTCGATCGCGAACTCCAGGTGCAGCACGCCCTCCTCGAACGCCCTGCTGACCTGGTAGCCGGCGTCGCGGAACACCCGCACCATCTGCCCGTTCTCGGCGAGCACCTCGGCCTCGAACCGGGCCAGCCCGACCTCCTTGGCCGCGGCGGCGAGGTGTTCGAGCAGGATGCTGCCCACCCCGCGCCCCTGATGTCCGTCCTCGACGACGAACGCGACCTCGGCGCTGTCGCCCCGCTGGTCGTCCCCGTGGTTGTCCCCGTGATTGTCGCGGTGGAGCCGGTCGAACCGGCCGACGGCGACGATGTCGTCGCCCAGGAGCGCGATGAGCGCCACCCGGTCATGGTGGTCGACGGTGCTGAACCGCTCCAGGTCACGCTGCGGGATCCGCGGATACGGCCCGAAATACCGGAAGTACCGGGTGCGCTCGGACAGCCGCCCGTGGAACTCCCGCAGCTTCTCGCCGTCGTCCGGCGTGATCGGCCGCAGGTGGACGGTGCCGCCGTCGCTGAGGACGACGTCCGCCTCCCAGCTCCTCGGGAAGTCGAACGGATCTCTGCCTGGCGCGTCTTCAGGCACGTTGTCCGGCACTTTGGTCAGTCCCTGGGGTCGTCGGGATCGAGGCCATGCAACGGGAACACCGCGCGCCGGGTCTCACGGATCGCCTTGTCCACCGGCCCTTCCGCGTCCCCGCCCCACGGCTGGTACCCAGCGTCGCATCCATCGGTCATGGACGCAGGCAAAGGCCACTCAGGTGCGATCCGTGTCGCATGAGCCACCCAGTCCGCCGGCAACGGCCGGTTCGGGTCGACGTCGCGGTCCAGCACCGTGGCCAGCAGGTGCGTCCACGACCGCGGCACCACCCTGAGCAGCTCGTACCCACCGCCGCCGAGCGCGAGCCACTTGTACCCGTGCTCGGTGACCAGGTCCCGGAACGCCTGATAGATCGCCCGATGCCCATCCACGCTCAACGACAGGTCCGCGAGCGGATCCTCCTTGTGCGTATCGACACCGCACTGTGTGACCAGCACCTGCGGCCGGAACGCCCGCAACAACGACGGCACCGTCGCCTGGAATGCCCGCATCCACGCGCCGTCACGCGTTCCGGCGGGCAGCGGCACGTTGACCGCACTGCCCTCGGCCCCGGCGCCCCCGACCTCACCGGCCCACCCGGTGCCGGGCCACAGGCTCATCGGATGCTGGTGCAACGAGATCGTCAGCACCCTCGGGTCGTCCCAGAACGCCGTCTGCACCCCGTCTCCGTGATGCACGTCGACATCGACGTAAGCGATGCGCTCAACCCCGCTGCGCAACAACCACTCGATGGCCACCGCGCAGTCGTTGTAGACGCAGAACCCGGCCGCGCTGTCCGGCATCGCGTGGTGCAGCCCGCCGGCGATGTTGACGGCTCGATCCGCCTCACCCGACGCGATGGCCCGAGCCGCCACCAGCGACCCGCCCACCACCAACGCCGAAGCCTCGTGCATCCGCTCGAACACTGGGTTGTCCGGCGTCCCCAGCCCGTGCCCGACGTCCCACCCAGCCGTGGGAGCCGCCTGCACGGCACTCAGATAGCCCGGCTTGTGCACCAGCTCGATCTCGTCATCGACGGCCGGCTCGGGCACCCGCAACTCCACACCGTCCAGCACCCCGAGCGCCGTGGCGAGCCTGATGGTCAGATCGAGCCGAACCGGATTCAGCGGATGGTCGCCACCGAGGTCGTACCCCAGGAAGGACCTGTCCCAGACAACAGCGGCTGGCTTACCCATGCCCAGCAACCTACAGTCGCGAGCCCGGAACCGATCTCACCGAACAGGGGTCAGAGGCGACATGCACCTGCGACCAGCGGCCGTCCTCCTCGCACTGGGCCTGACCCTCGCCGCCGTCTCGGGCTGCGCCGAACAGGTCAAGGGTCAGGCCCGCGCCGACGCCAACGCGACCCAAGAAGCCGCGGACCCCACCACGACGTCGAAGAAGCCGTCGGCCAGCACCGCGACGTCGAAGCCGGCGAACCCCACCGCTCAGAAGCAGGGCGATGTGAAGATCGCCACCAAGAAGAAGGCCACCGGCCTCGAGACCTGCGGCGTCCTCAAGACGGCGGACATCGAGGCGGCCACCGGCGGCAAGTCCTCGGCGGACGGCGGCTGCATCCACACGACCACGGGTCCGTCGACCGTCATCACCCAGATGGTCACCGTCCCCGACGTGGTGGACCAGGAAGGCGAGAAGAAGCAGATCGAGATCGGCGGCAACACCGCGTGGCAGGTCAGCGCCTCCAAGGAGGACTGCCAGGTCACCGTCATGCTGACCGACGACCCGAACGTCATCACCCCGGCCTTCTCGGTGAGCGTCCTCGCGATCGAGGAACTGGACACCTGCGCAACGGCCCTCAAGCTCGCCACCGAGGGCTTCAACCGAATCCCCGGGGCCTGACGCGAGCGTCCGGCCCCGGCCTGGACCGTCAGCCGCCGGTCGCGACCTCCCGGTCCAACGCACACCAGTTGGACCAGGACCCGGCGTACAACGCCGCCGGCTTCTCGGCCGACGTGATCCCCGCGACCTCCAGCGCGAGGACCACGGACGAGGCGGTCACCCCCGAGCCGCAGTACGCGCCGACAGCCACATCACCCGACACTCCGAGCCCGGCGAACCGCGCGGCCAGCCCCTCCGGCCCGAGCCACCGCCCGTCCGCTCCGACATGCCCGGTCGTCGGCGCGTTGAGCGCGCCCGGAATGTGCCCGGCCTTGGGATCCACCGGCTCGGTCTCGCCGCGATACCGGGCGGCCGCGCGAGCGTCGAGCAGCACACCGTCCCGAGCGAGCGCCGCCGCCTCGGCCGCGTCGAGCACGGGCATCTGCCCGGGCCGCACCACCACGTCACCGGCGGCATCCCCCGTCAGCGGCGCCGGCACCTCCGCGGTCACCGGCAGCCCGGCGGCCTCCCACGCGGCGAACCCGCCGTCCAGCACCGCGACCTCGCCGAACCCTGCCCATCGCAGCAGCCACCAGACCCGTGCGGCGACCGACCCGTCCCCCGCGTCGTACGCCACGACCTGGGTGCCCTCGCGCACGCCCGCGGCGCGCAGCACCGCCTGCAGCCGCTCCGGTTCGGGCAGCGGATGACGGCCGCCGGCACCGGGCGGAGCGGACAGCTCGGTGTCCAGATCCAAGTACACCGCGCCGGGGACGTGGCTGACCTCGTAGTCTTGACGTCCGGGTGGTCCGCCGAGACGCCACCGGACGTCCAGCACGACGGTGGCCGAACGCGCACTCAGCGCATCGGCGAGGGCCTCAGGAGTGATCAAGGGATGCACGGCTCACATCCTGCACCCGCGCGGACACCTGTGTCCCCCGGCACGACTACCATCGACACCATACGAAGGGGAGCGGGTGTGAACGACCTCATCGACACCACGGAGATGTATCTCCGCACGATCTACGAGCTCGAAGAAGAGGGCGTGGTGCCTCTGCGCGCCCGCATCGCCGAGCGTCTCGGCCAAAGTGGACCGACGGTGAGCCAGACCGTCGGCCGCATGGAACGCGACGGCCTGGTGATCGTGGCGGAGGACCGCCACCTCGAGCTCACCGAGCAGGGCCGCAACCTCGCGATCGCCGTCATGCGCAAGCACCGGCTCGCCGAACGCCTCCTCGTGGACATCATCGGGCTCGAGTGGGAGCACGTGCACAGCGAGGCATGCCGCTGGGAGCACGTGATGAGCGAGGCTGTCGAGCGCAAGCTCATCAAGCTGCTCGGCAACCCCACCACCTCGCCCTACGGCAACCCGATCCCCGGCCTCGACAAGCTGGGCGACGGCGAGCCCGCCCCGCCCGCCGAGGCGGACCTGGTGCGCGTGGACGAGGTGGCCCGCCGCGGTGGCGGCCGCGTCGAGGTGCGCCGCATCGCCGAACACGTCCAGCTCGACCCGGACCTCATGGCCGAACTGAAGGCCGCCGGCGTCGTACCGGGCGGCACCGTGGAGGTCGAGGCGCTCGGTGGCGCCAAGGTCATCCAGGTGCGCGGCGGTAACGGCACCACGGCAGAACTCGACCCCGCAGTCGCCCACGCCGTCATGGTGCTCGCCCGGTGACCCAGGCGACGACACCGGCAGAGAAGGCGGCCGAAGCGTTCCAGCGCCTGCACGGACGCGCGCCCGATGGGGTCTGGTCGGCCCCGGGCCGCGTCAACCTCATCGGTGAGCACACCGACTACAACGATGGCTACGTGCTGCCGTTCGCGTTGCCCCACCGCATCGCGGTAGCGGCGTCGCCCCGTGCCGACGGCGTCATGACCGTCAGCACGATGGGCGACGACGGCGGGCTGCAGGAAGCGGACCCGGTCGTGGTCGCCGACCTAGTCCCCGGCACCGTCAAGGGGTGGGCCGCGTACCCCGGTGGCGTCGCCTGGGCCCTGCGCGAGCAGGAGATCGCCGTCACCGGCGGGGCGGACCTCGTCATCGCGGGCGACGTGCCCGCCGGCGCCGGTCTGTCCTCCTCGCACGCCCTCGAGTGCGCTGTCGCGCTCGCGCTGCTCGGCCTCGCCGGCGTCGACGCCGAGAGGCCGGACATCGCGCGCTGGGTGCAGCGCTCCGAGAACGACTTCGTAGGCGCACCGACCGGCATCCTGGACCAGACGGCATCGCTGTGCTGCATCGAAGCGCACGCCCTGTTTTACGACGTGCGCTCCGGCAAGCCCGAGCAGGTCGCGTTCGACGCGGCTGCCAGCGGGCTCGAGGTTCTTGTCATCGACACCCGCGCCAGCCACGCCCTCGTCGACGGCGGCTACGGCGCCCGGCGGGCGGGGTGCGAGCGCGCCGCAGGCATCCTCGGCATCCCCGCGCTGCGCGACGTCGACATCGCCGAGCTCGACCAGACGCTCGTCCGGCTGCCCGAAGAGCTGCGTCCGCTGGTGCGGCACGTCGTGACCGAGAACGACAGGGTCCTGCGCACCGTCGAGCTGCTCCGTTCGGGCCGGCTCGCCGAGGTCGGGCCTCTCCTGTCGGGCTCCCACGCGAGCCTCCGGGACGACTACCGGGTCTCGTGCCTCGAGCTCGACGTCGCCGTCGACTCCGCGATGGCAGCCGGCTCCCTGGGCGCCCGGATGGTCGGCGGCGGTTTCGGCGGCTCGGCCATCGCCCTCGTGCCCGTCGAACGGCACGACGAGGTCGAACGGTCCGTGCTCGCCGGCTTCGCCTCGCGCTCGCTCACGCGGCCGAGGCTCTTCACGGCGGTTCCGTCCGCGGGCGCGGGCAGGGACCGGTAGCCAAGAACGATCTTGATCAGGAATGCGAGGACTGCGGTGAAGCTGCTCGTCACGGGCGGGGCCGGATACGTCGGCAGCGTGTGCGCTGCCAGGTTGCTCGAAGCCGGGCACGAGGTGGTCGTCCTCGACGACCTCTCCACCGGCCACGAGGACGCCGTCCCCGCGGGAGCGCGCTTCATCCCGGGTGACATCGCCGAGGTGATCGGCGATGTCCTCGCGGAAGGGTTCGACGGCGTTCTGCACTTCGCGGCGAAGTCCCTCGTGGGCGAATCCATGCAGGACCCAGGCAAGTATTGGACGGGCAACGTCCTTACCGCGATTCGTCTCCTCGACGCGATGAAGGATCACGGCACGCCGAAGCTCGTCTTCTCCTCGACTGCCGCGACGTACGGCGAGCCGCGGGAGGTGCCGATCCCCGAGACCGCCCCGACCGCCCCGACCAACACCTACGGCGCCACCAAGCTGGCCATCGACCACGCGATCACCTCGTACGCCGCCGCGCACGGCCTGGCGGCGACGAGCCTTCGGTACTTCAACGTCGCCGGCGCCTACGGCAGCATCGGCGAGCGGCACGCGACCGAGACCCACCTCATCCCGCTCGTGCTGCAGGTCGCGCTCGGGCAGCGTGAGCACATCTCGATCTACGGCGAGGACTGGCCCACCGAGGACGGCACCTGCGTCCGCGACTACATCCACGTCCTGGACCTCGCCGACGCCCATCTCCTCGCGCTCGAGAACGCCACCGCGGGCGAGCACCGGATCTACAACCTGGGCAACGGCACCGGTTTCTCGGTCAAGCAGGTCATCGACACCTGCCGGGAGGTCACCGGCCACCCGATCCCCGCCGTCGTCGCCCCCAGGCGCGCCGGCGATCCGGCCGTGCTGGTCGCCTCCGCCGAGCGGGCTCGCGCCGACCTCGGCTGGAAGCCCGAGCGCGCCGGCATCACCGGCATCGTCCGCGACGCGTGGGAGTTCACCCGCGCCCGGCACGGAGCCTGAGCCGGGATGACCGACTTCGCCTCCTTCGAGAGCTACAACGCCACCGCGCGGCTCGCGTCGCTCGCGCTGTCCCCGGACGGCACCCGGCTCGTCACCGTCGTGTCCACGCTCGCGCCGGACGGCAAGACGTGGCAGGGCGCTCTCTGGGAGGTCGACCCCACCGGGGAGCGGGAGGCCGTCCGGCTCACCCGCTCCGCCAAGGGCGACTCCTCTCCCGTGTTCGCGCCGGACGGGTCGCTGCTCTTCCTCTCGGCTCGCCCGGATCCGCTCGCGAAGCCGGGCGAGTCCAAGGAGAAGAAGGCGCTGTGGCGGCTTCCGGTCCGTGGTGAGGCCGCCGAGGTGCTGCGACCGGGCGGCGGCGTCGGTCAGGTGCGTGCCGCCGGTGACACGGTGCTGTTCACGTCGTCGGCGTACCGCTTCACGGAGTTCGGTGACGACGACAACGCCAAGCGCAAGGCTCGCGAGGACGCCGGCGTGACAGCGATCCTGCACGAGTCGTACCCGATCCGGTACTGGGACTCTGACCTCGGTCCGGCCTACCCGCGGCTGCTGGCGGCCCCTCTCGCGGACGTCACCAACGAGACGGTCACCGACCTGAGCCAGGACTCCGAGAACAGGCTCAGCGACGAGGACGTCGCGCTCAGTCCAGACGGGAAGTGGGCCGTCTACGGCCACACCGTGGACGTCAGCGCTTCCTACGGCCGCAGGACCGAACTGCGGATCGTGGCCACGAGCGGTGGTGCGTCGAGGGCGATCGCCTCCGAGGAGGGTTTCTCCTTCCACGGCGCCACGTTCACGCACGACTCCTCCGCCGTGATCGCGATCCGGTTCCGTGAGTCCACTCCGGACTCCCCACATCGGCGCGACCTGGTGCGCGTCGAGCTCGCCGGCGACTCGATCACGCCACTGGCGCCCGGCTTCCAGGAGGAACCGGACCACCCGGTGATGAGCCCGGACGGCTCGGCGGTCTTCTTCACCGCGAGCTACCTCGGCCACCAGCCGCTGTGGCGGCTGGACGTGGGGACCGGCGAGATCACGAAGCTGACGGTCTCCGGTTACTACAGCGATGTGGTCGTGAGCCCGGACAGCAAGACGCTGTACGCGCTGCGCAACTCGGTCGACCACCCGCCGCAGCCAGTACGGTTCGCCGCCACCGGAGCCGATCAGGACCCGGAACGGCTGCGCGCACCAGGTGCCATCCCGTCCGTGCCCGGCACCCTCACCGAGATCTCCACGGTCGTCGCCGACGGCAGGACCGTCCGTTCCTGGCTGGTGCTGCCGGAAGGCGCCTCCGCCGAATCCCCCGTCCCTCTGGTCCTGTGGGTCCACGGCGGACCGGTCATGAGCTGGAACGGCTGGACCTGGCGCTGGAACCCGTGGCTGATGGTTGCGCGGGGCTACGCCATTCTGCTGCCCGACCCCGCTCTGTCGACCGGCTACGGGCCCGACTTCATCAAGGCCGGTTGGGGCCGCTGGGGCGCTGAGCCCTACACCGACCTCATGGCCATCACGGACGTCGCGGCCGAGCGGGCCGACATCGACGCGTCCCGGACCGCCGCGATGGGCGGGTCGTTCGGTGGCTACATGGCCAACTGGATCGCCACCCAGACTGACCGGTTCCGCGCGATCGTCACCCACGCGTCCTTGTGGCACCTCGACGCCTTCTCCGGTGCCACCGACAGCTCGTACTTCTGGATGCGGGAGATGGGCGATCCCCTCACCCAGCCGGAGCGGATCCTGGCGAACTCCCCGCACCTGCGGGTAGCTGACATCAAGACCCCGATGCTGGTCATCCACGGGGACAAGGACTACCGGGTTCCCATCGGCGAAGGACATCGCCTGTACTTCGACCTCGTCCGCCACGGGGTCAATGCGAAATACCTTTACTACCCAACCGAAAACCACTGGATCCTCACCCCCGGGAACTCTCGAGTCTGGTACGAGACGGTGTGGGCGTTCCTGGCCGAGCACGTCCTGGATCAGGACTGGGAACGACCCGAACTGCTCTGAGTGCCGGCGAGCAGCTCACGAGCGCTGTCCATGTACTTGACGGACAGCTCCCGGATCTCCGACGGTGGGAACGCGGCACTGACGACGGCTCGGACGAGCTTGCTGAGCGCGTGGCCGGGACAGGCTTCCTCTGCCACGTCGAGCGCGATGGACGCGATCCCGCCGTCGCCGCGCTGGTAGGCGTAGAACGCGAGCAGGCACGCGGGCTCGGCTCGTTCCGGTGCCGGGCAGGCCCTGGTGAGCTCGAGCCACAGGCGTTCGGCCAGTCTGGACCTGGGCTGCGCCGCGAACCCCATGCTCGCGTCGCGCACCTCGGGCACTGCCAGTGCCTTCGCGAGAGCGGCGATCTCCTTGTCCGGCAACGATCCCTTGCGGTGCTCCACAGCATCGATCGCGTCGCTCACCCGGCGCAGCTCGGTGCAGGGATCAGCGTCGGACGAGCTCGTCATGAGCTCGTCGAGCAACATGGATCTGCGTTCCAGAGCCTCAGGTGGATCAAGCGTGAGGATCGCGGCCATGGCGGCACGCGACTCGAACGTCACGTTGCCCTCGTGTGCCGACGCGGCGGCGACAGCGGACAGCTGGGGATCCGGCAACGTGCCGTGACAGTCGATGTCGAGATAGCACAGCCACTGCGCGTCTTTCTGGCACGACGGCAGCCACACGGCTTCGACGACTTCGATGTCCACACCGCCCAATCGGTGTCTGAGGGCGGTGACCAGTGGCTCGTGCGGCAGTTCCTCGGGCATGTGCTCGGACGGCGGGCATACGACGACGAGGATCACTTCCGACGCGCCGTGTTCTTGCAGCGGACCTTCCAGCTGGGCCGCGAGCAGGCCCCTATGTCGTGGACGTGGAAGGTCGACGCGCATGGTCATGCTGACCAGATGGTCCTTCAGCACCAGCACGACCAGCGAGTCGGCCGGGTGGAACCCCATCAGGTGCGGGATCGCGGCGTAGAGATCGCCGGCGTCACGGACTCGGATCGGCTTCGGGAGCGTTGAGGGCATGGGCCCACTGTGGAGGGTGGGCCGGGTGGTGAGCCGGGCCGGCCGCGAGGTTGTGGACAACTCAGGGGTTGTGGACAGGTTGAGATCTTGGAGTGCTCGCGAGCGGGGTTCTGTCGGGGGTGGGTGGTAGGTTGCCGCGCTTCGGCCCCAGGGGACCGAAGCGCGGCGACACGTCAGAACGACTGGAAAACGGAGCGCCAGCCGCCGACGACCGGCAGTTCCACCGACGTCCGGGTGAGGTCCAGCGACAGGCCGGCACCCGGCTGCGGGCGCAGCGTGTAGTCGTAGTCGCTGGAGATCACGACGAACTCGAGCCGGTGACCGGCCTGCAGGACGTAGTCGTCCGGCACGATCGGCACCTCGACGTCGTAGAACTTGCCGGGCTTGATCGGCGACGTCTTGTCCGGCCGCTCCCGGTTCTGCGGGTCGGTCGAACCACGCGTGATGACGTGCGACCTGCCATCCGGCGCACGGTCGACAAGCAGCGTCGTCACGTTCGCCGCGGGCCGGTCGAACGCGACCCGCAGGTTCGCCGTCGACTTGCCCGACAACCGCACCGGCTTCTTCGCCGGCTCCGACGTGTAGGAAAGACGGTTCGGCGAGGTCGCCAGGTCGATCAACGACTCAGCAGTCTTCGTCGCGTCGTCGGTCAGCTTCTCGACACCGCGGCCTGGCAGAACCCCGAGGCCACCCTTGGTCGACCCGCCCGCGGACAGCCGCAGCCGCACGTCGGACGTGCCGGGAGCCGGCCAGTCCTTCTCGTCGACCCACGTCTTGTCCTCGCGCTGCAGCGTCGCCTTCGGCTCCTTGTCGACGCCGTTGCGGTGACCCCACAGGTACTGGGTGAACCAGCGGTTGAGCGTGCGCCGCCACTCGACCGAACGCAGCGTGTCGGCGTCCGTGTGCCCGGACTGGTGCAGCCAGATCTTGTGCGGCGCACCGACCTTCTTCAACGCCGAGTACCACTGCTCGACGTGCGTCATCTTGACGTTCCAGTCGTTGAGCCCGTGCACCGCCAGCACGGCCGCACGGACCTTGCGGACGTCGTTCATGTAGTTGCGCTTGTCCCAGAACCGGCTGTAGTCGCCGGTGACGCGGTCCTGGTCCTTCGCGATCTCGGCGATGATCGGCTTGCAGATCTCCCTGTCCGCGCGCGTGTAGACGTACTCGGCGAGCACGTCGGCGTCCTCGCCCTGGAACGTGCCGGGTGCGACGACGGCGCCGTCCGCGCGGTAGTAGTCATACCAGCTGGAGATCGCGGCGATCGGCACGATGGCTTCGAGGCCGCGCACACCGGTCGAGGCGACGGCGTTGGGCAGCGTTCCGTTGTAGGAGACGCCCATCATTCCGGTCTTGCCGGTCGACCAGGTCGCCTTGATGGCTTCGCCCGTGGCGGTGCGTGCGGTCGCACGGCCGTTGAGCCAGTCGACGACGACACGCGCACCGATCGTTTCGTTGACGTCGCCCGTCGTCGGGCAGCCCGTCGACTTGCCGGTGCCGAGCGACTCGGCGTAGACGACGGCGTATCCACGTGCGATGAAGTAGGCCTCGTAACGACCCGATGTGATCGGGTTCGGGCCGAGGGCGGCGGTGATGCGTTCGTCGGAGGAGGCCTTGAGCAAACGGCCTTTGCGCTTGTCCGGCACGTACAACTCGACGTCGACGTTGTGGTTGGCAACGTCGTTACCGCCGGAGAAGTACGGGCTGACCATGTAGACGACGGGGACCTTGAGACCGCGTTCGGTGGCGCGTGGCCGGACGACCTCGGTGTAGACCTCGTCGTCCTTGCCGTCGCGGTCGCTGTCGACCGGTGCCCGGACCCAGAGGCTCTCCTTGACCACGTCCTTCGGATCGAAGACGGGTTGCGCCTCGCCGTCCTTGAACACCGGCCCCTCGGCGGCTTGGGCCGTCGTGGGCAGGAATGGCAGAACCAGCACCGCTGTCAGCAGTGCAACTCTTCGTGCGCCCCTCACGAGGCACCCCCAATGCGGAAGCCAGAGACAGGGATCGCCCTGCACCCTCTCCTTTGACTGCAAGACATGTCACCCGTCTAACGGCCCTTGACCTGAGAGCATGGACCGTGCACATTTCCGACTTCGTCCACGCGTTGCCGAAGGCCGAACTGCACGTCCACCTCGTGGGCGCGGCCTCCGTCGACACCGTTCTCGCGCTCGCGCGCAACCACCCGGGCGGGCGAGTGCCGACCGACGAGGCCGCTTTGCGGAAGTTCTACGAGTTCAGGGACTTCCGCCACTTCATCACCGTGTACGGCATCGTCAACGACCTCGTCACCACCGGCGAGGACGTCCGCACGCTCATCGTCGGATACGCGCGTGACGCCGCACGGACCAATATCCGATACGCAGAGCTGACGATCAGCGCGACCAGCCACCTGCGGGCGGGCATCGCGGCCGACGAACTCGTCGAGGCGTTGAAGGCAGGCCGTGACGAGGCGCTCGCCGTGCACGGTGTGACGCTGCAGTGGATCTTCGACGTTCCCGGCACCTGGGACGGTGACTGGGGCATGACGAGCGCTCGGTTCGCGACCGAGTACCGGCCCGAGGGGCTGGTCGGGTTCGGACTGGGCGGATTCGAGTCGGACTCGCCGAGGACGAAGTTCCGTGAGGCGTTCGCGATGGCACGCGACGCCGGGCTGCACATGGTGCCGCACGCCGGTGAGACGACGCCGCCCAGCGAGATCTGGGCCGCGCTGCGCGAGCTGCGTGCCGAACGAATCGGGCACGGCGTCAGCGCGGTGCAGGACCCGGACCTGGTGCGGCATCTCGCCGACGAGGGCATCGTGGTGGAGGTGTGCCCGACGTCGAACATCCGCACGGGCGCCGTGATGTCGCTGGACCAGCATCCGTTGCCACGGCTCGTGGAGGCCGGCGTACCGGTGACGATCAGCACCGACGACCCCGGCATGTTCCACACCGATCTCGACCGCGAGTACCTGCTGTGCCACGAGCGGTTCGGGTTCGGCCGCGACGAACTCGCCGGCCTCGCACGGGCGGCCGTGCGGGCGTCGTACGCGCCCGCCGAACTGAAGGACCAGCTGCTGAAGGAGATCGACGCCCTGTGAGCGATGCGAGTGTGGTGACGACGACGGTCGACTCCGCCGGGGCTGCCGAGGCCCTGGCAAGAGGCATCGTCGAGGCGCGGCTTGGCGCGTGCGTACAGATCGTGCCGATTCGCAGTGTCTACCGGTGGGACGGCGAGGTGCGCATCGACGACGAATGGCAGTGCGTCGTGAAGACGTCTGCCATCCGCGTGGACGAACTGGTCGCGCACATCAAGGCGAATCACAACTATGAGGTGCCAGAGGTCGTCGTCACCCCCGTGGTCGGGGGCAACGACGACTACCTCACATGGGTCTCAGAGGAGACCTCGTAGGTGACGTGGCAACGGCTCGGTGTGCAGGACGCCGAGCCGTTGGGTCGCCCTCGTCAGCGCCACGTACAGCTCGCTGGACGACATGCGTTGAGGTTCGACGACGAGGACGACGTCGAACTCCAGGCCCTTCGCCGCTCGTGGCGGCATCCAGCCTTCGCCGATGACGGCGATCGTGCGTTCGTTGCACGCATCGGCGTGCGCGTCGAGTTCGTCGCGCACGGCCGCCGATATATCAGTTACGCGGCGGGCCCACGGACGCACTCCGGCCTTGCGCACCGACACCGGCGCCGACGCGTCGGGGTCGACGAGCTTCAGTACCGGGGTAGCGATGGCCATGATCTCGCCGGGGGTGCGGTAGTTGACCTCCAGCCTGCGGTAGGTGAAGCGGTCGAACACCGATCCCCAGCTTCGGACGCCGCCCGCGGCCTGGCGCTGGGCCAGGTCGCCGACGACGGTCATGGACCTGTTCGGGCACCGGCGCAGGAGCACACGCCAGTCCATCGCGGACAGTTCCTGTGCCTCGTCCACGACGACGTGACCAAAGGTCCACGTGCGATCGTCGGCGGCTCGTTCGGCAAGGGTGCGCTGGTCGCGGACCTCGTGCCGGGCGGCCAGCACCTCGGCGTTGACGAAGTCCGTGACGATGTACTCGTCGGAGTCCGCGCGCCTGTCGATGGACAGGACGTCCATGACGCCGCGCGCGTATTCGAGCTGTTCCTCCTCTTCTCTCCTCGCCGCGCGCTCCGGGGCTCCGTCGGACCCGAGCAGGTCGGCGAGCTCGTCCAGCAATGGCACGTCGGAGACCGTCCACGCTTCGGCATCGGGCCGGTGCAGTTCCGGTGCGCCGATCCGGAAGCAGCGGCCGTCGTACAGGTCGGCGAGCAACTGTTCCGGTGTGAGCAGCGGCCACAGCCTGTCGACGGCGTCGCGCAACGCGGGGCTGCGGCGGAGTTCCTGCCGGACGTCCTCCTCGATCTCCGGCCAGTCGACACCGATCAGCCGCATCGCCGGCGCGACGAGTTCCTCGGCGAGCGCGAGGAAGAAGTACTTGCGCGCGGCGTTGTGCGGCAGTCCGTAGTAACGCGTCTTCTCCCGCGCGACGGCGGCGACGTGCGCGTCGAGCGGGACGACGACGTCCTCCAGCTCGATCTCGATGGTCTCGTCGGGAAGTTCCTGCCGGTCGGCGACGGCGACGGCCAGCAGATCCAGAACTGATATATCGCCTTTCAGCCGTTGCAACGCCGGGGTGTCCTCGACGTCGGTGACGATGCCGGGATACAGCTCGCCGGGTGTCGCGAACACGACGTCGGTCTCCCCCAGCGACGGCAGGACGTCGCCGACGTAGTGAAGGAAGCCGGTGTTCGGGCCGACGATCAGCACTCCGTGGCGCGACAGGCGTTCACGGCGCGTATACAGCAGGTATGCCACTCGATGCAGGGCCACGGCGGTCTTGCCCGTGCCCGGACCACCTTCGATCACCAGCACGCTGGGGCCCGAATAGCGGATGATCTCGTCCTGCTCGGCCTGGATGGTCGAGACGATGTCGCGCATCGTCGCGGTCCGCGGCGCGTTGAGGGCGTCGAGCAGTGCGGTCGCGTCGGTCAGCAGTTCGTCGTCGTGGAAGTCGCACAGCTCCCGGTCACGAACACGGAAGTGCCGCCGTAGTACGACACCTTCCGGGTTCGCTGCGGTCGCCGTGTAGAACGGACGCGCCGCAGGCGCTCGCCAGTCCAGCAGCAACGGTTCGAAGTCGTCGTCGAACAGCCCGACTCGTCCGATGTAGGTGCAGTCGCCGTTCTCCGAGTCGATGCGACCGAAGCACAACCCTGCCTCCGCCGCGCGGTACTTCCCCACTTCCCTGGTCAGCACCTCGACGGTGGCCTCGCGGTCCAGTCGCGGGGTGACGGCGTCCCGCAGCGCGGCCGCAAGTTCGGCGGCCGCTTTGTTCCGTTCTTTGTCGAGCCTTTCATACAGAGAGGTGATCCGTGCCTGTTCGCTCGCCAACACCTTGCCCCCTGTGATACAATCTTTCTATCTTCCCGGAAAATTCATTCCGAAAATCCAAAGCCATTCTTTTTATCACACTTCAGTCGTGCGCGGCACCCTTTGCGAGAGCCCGCGACGAAGGCGATCGGCCTGGTCAGCGGGCCCGACCAGAGTTCACAGGCTCTGCATCCGCTCGCCAGCGGTCCGACTGCCGAACGTCCAGTGATTCGCCGTCGACCGCATCCGGAAATGTAGGCTTCAGCGAAGCGGCCACCACTGCGGAAGAGGCTGAATGGATGTGGTGAAGGCATGAAGCTGGTCATCCTGGGCGGGGGTGGCTTCCGCGTGCCGCTCGTCTATCGCGCGCTGCTCGCCGATCGCTCACCCGGTCGCGTGACGGAGGTCGTGCTGCACGATCTTGACGCTGCCCGGCTGTCCGCGATCGGAGGCGTTCTCGCCGAACTCGCGACTGATATATCGGATGCGCCGGAGGTGACGGCGTCGACCGACCTCGACGGGGCGTTGCGCGGGGCGGACTTCGTGTTCTCCGCGATCCGCGTCGGCGGGCTCGACGGGCGCGCGGCCGACGAGAGCGTCGCGGCGAGCTGTGGTGTGCTCGGACAGGAGACAGTCGGCGCCGGCGGCGTTGCATACGGTCTGCGTACCGTGCCCGTCGCGCTCGACATCGCGCGCCGTATATCCGTGCACGCGCCGGACGCATGGGTCATCAACTTCACGAATCCCGCCGGCATGGTCACCGAGGCGATGGCGGCACACCTTGGCAGTCGCGTCATCGGCATCTGCGACTCACCCGTCGGCCTCGGCAAGCGGGTCGCGCGGGCGGTCGGCACCGATCTCGCGGACGCGTGGCTCGACTACGCCGGCCTCAACCACCTCGGCTGGCTGCGGGGCGTCCACGTGCACGGGCGGGACGTGCTGCCGGATCTGCTAGCGGACACCGAGCGGCTCGAGTCGTTCGAGGAGGGCAAGCTCTTCGGCTCGGAGTGGCTGCGGACGTTGGGTGCCATTCCGAACGAGTACCTGCACTACTACTACTTCACGCGTGAGGCAGTGGAGGCCGGTGCGTCGCGCGGGGCGTTCCTCCTGGAACAGCAGAAGCGGTTCTACGCGGCTCCTTCGTGGGAGAGCTGGGAGCGGACCCGTCTCGAACGCGAGCAGACGTACATGGCCGAGACCCGCGAGGACGAACGCGACAGCGACGACCTCGACGGCGGAGGTTACGAACGGGTCGCCCTCGACCTGATGCACGCCATCGCGTCCGGCAATCGAGCCACCTTGATCCTCAACGTGCCCAACAAGACGACGTTGGCGTGTCTGGACGCGGACGCCATCATCGAGGTGCCGAGCCTTGTCGACGCGAACGGCGCGCGGCCCGTCTCGGTCAGCCAGGTGCCGGACGAGGGCGTCGGACTCGTGACCGCGCTCAAGGTCGTCGAACGCGCCACCATCAAGGCCGCCATCAGCGGTGAGCGCACACATGCGGTGAAAGCGTTGGCGCTGCATCCGCTCGTTGACTCCGTGAGCATCGCCCGCAAGATCGTCGACGCGCATCCGCTCCTGTCCGGAGTCTTCCCCGCGGCCTGTACTCGCCGGAGCTGATCCGCGCGGGCCCGGTGAAGCAGGGTGCTCGGGTTCGCCCAGGTTCGTGGACCAGACGGAGAAGTGGTTCGGCGAGCTCGCTGACCACGGCAGCTCGGTGACCATCTCGTTCCGGTTCGTGGAGCACATCGCGACGGACGACGTCGCGAACGAGCGCGGCATCTTCCAACTCGTGTCGACGACGTCGAAGCGTTCACGAAGTGACGAGGGTCTGATGCCGAGTGGTGGTGTCCTTAACTACGCTCGTCCGCAAATGGACACCACCACCTCTCGCCGCGTGCCACTCGTCATGGGCATCGCAGTGCTCGTGCTGCTGCTGGACCAGGCCACAAAGTTCTGGGCCGAGAGCGCGCTGACCGGCCGCGCGCCCATTCCCGTGCTCGGGGAGTTCCTGCAACTCAGGCTCCTCTACAACCCCGGTGCCGCGTTCTCGATCGGCGCGGGATCGACGTGGATCTTCACCATCGTCGCGGCCGTCGCCGTCGTACTGCTCGCGCGGTACGGCATGCAGCCGCAGACGGGGCTGCGGGCGGCCGCGCTCGCGTTGATGCTCGGCGGCGCGACGACGCACCTGCTCGACCGGCTGTTCCGGCCGCCGGGCTTCGCGCGCGGGCACGTCGTCGACTTCCTCGACTACAACGGCTGGTTCGTCGGCAACGTCGCGGACATCGCGCTGGTCTGCGGCGCGATCCTGCTCGTGCTGCTGAGCTTCACCCCGACGAAGCAACCTGCCGAGTGAGCGTGTCAGCGCGGCGGGTCGTCTCTGGCAGCCGGTAGCGCGGGGCCAGACGCAGCACTTCGGCGCACGCACGGTCCAAGTCGATCTTGTGGCCGACCGACACGAAGACCGGCTTCACGCCGTCCTGCGTGCGCAGGGCCCTACCGACGACCTCGTCGCCGTCGTCACCGTCCATGACGAGCTCGCTCATCGACCCGCGGGCGTGGCCGGGCTGCTCGAACGTGCCCATCGGGTTCTTCGCGACACCGATGCTCGGGATGCCGGTCTGCACACCGAGATGGCACGCCAGACCGAACCGGCGGGGATGCGCGAGGCCCTGACCGTCCGCGACCAACAGGTCGGGCGCGAGGGTCACCTGATCGAGGGCTCGCAGCAGGACTGGCATCTCGCGGAACGCGAACAGCCCGGCGATGTAGGGAAAGTCCGTCGTGTCCTCGACCACCACCTCGTCGAGGACGACCAGCGTCTTTGCATCGAACACCACGCAGACGCCCGCAACCGAGTCATTGCTACGGTAGCCGACGTCCAAGCCCGCGACGATGTCTATGCGCAGGTCAGGGGCACTTGTGGTGATCACCTGGCTGCGCAGGCGTTCTTGCATCGCGACAGCGTCGTCAACCGTTCTGGGCCATTCCACGGACGACAGTGTGCCGTGACTCCTCGTAGTGGGCGGCGAGCAGGTCGTCGCCGAAGTCACCTGAATGGCGGCGCCAGACCGTGTGGACGTGATTGGCCTCGTTGGCCGTGTTGTCGTACTCGATGAGCAGGTCCGGGCCCTGGACGCGGTAGTAGTGGCCTTCGCCTCGGCGCAGCGAGCCTTCCCACGAGAAGTGCAGGCGCTCCGGGTCGATCTGGGCGAACTCCTCGTCGGCCAGTTCGTAGGAGAGCCGGTCGAGGTAGAAGCGGACGATGTCGACGAGCAGCTCCGCAGCTGGTTTGCCGAGTTGGGCCGGCGTGACGCCGATCGGTTCGGACAGGTTGATTCGCGGTGAGTTGCCGCTGCGGATGTCGTCGGGGGCGGTGTCCGAGACGACGGCCAGGCGGCGGGCGGTCGGGCCCATGCGGTCCAGGAGTTCGCGGGCGAGTTCCTCCTCCAGCCGCAGTGGCTGACCTACGACACGGCCGCGGTAGGTGACGCGAGCCGGGTTCGCACCCAGGAAGAACGGTGTCGCCGAGACATGGCCGCCGGCGACGACGACGTTCACCGACAGGTGGTGTCCTTCGACGCGCCAACCCCACGGATCGTCGCCGCCGGGCGTGCCGAAGAGCACCGTCCAGAAGTCGCCGTTGTGCCGATCACGGTTCCCGCCTTCGCGGTGGTCGAGCACGTCTTCCAATGCCATCACCGCTGCCGCCTGCGCATAAGCGTGTGGGCTGAGCACCGTCGCGAGCATGCCGTGCACCGCCTTGCGCTGGTCTCGCTGGAGCTCACCTAGCGCGAGTCCGGGGCGTGTACCGGGTGTATACGCCCAGCGGTGCCTCAGGTCGTCGTCGGTGACCGCACGAATCGCGTGTTCGCGCTGGTCAGCGGCGAGCAAACTAATATATCGGTGCGTGGCGTCGGCGACGTCGTGTAGCATGATTCGAACTTATAGGCCTTGAGGTCGTGAAGCAGCAGGTAGCGGGTTCTGGCCACGCGGCGGAGGTGCGTCGTCGACAGCCACGAGCGCAATATATTGGTTGGCGTCAGGCGTGGCAGGCGATGGGGCCGCCGTGGAGCTCCATCATGTCCATCCACACGCGAGGCAGTTCGAGGCGTTCGGAGAGCGGCTTGCCGTCGATCTCGTGGTAGGCGCGGTGAAGGTTGCCGACCAGGCGTTCGGACTCCTGCCACGACGAGAAGCGCGACTCTCCCGCCTCCCGGACGGCTTCCATCGGAGTCTTGCCGGAGGCATGGCCGGACGTGGCCAGTTCCGAGAGGTAGGTCGTGTAGGCGACCAGGTCGTCGAGAACACGAGCGATCTCGGGACCGCGCAGCAGCGGACCGTGACCGGGGACGACCACGTCGGCGTTGAATGCACGCAGGAACTCGAGTGCTGACAGGTAGCCGTGGATGCTGCCCTCGGCGAGGAACGGCTGGCCGCCCGCGAAGACCAGGTCGCCGGTGAACAGGACGCGCTCTGCCGGGAGCCACGCGATGGTGTCGCCGCGGGTGTGCGCTGGGCCGGGGTGGTGCAGTTCGACCACGCGCGTGCCCAGGTACAGCGTCAGCGAGGTGCTGTAGGTGAGCGACGGCGGGCGGACCTCGATGTGGCCGTAGTCCGGGCCGGTCAGGACCTGCGCGGCGAGCAGGCCGGCGGCGAGCACCTCTTCGCGGCATGCCTCGTGGCCGACAATCACGGTCGAGGGTGGCATGAGCCAGTTGCCGAAGGTGTGGTCGCCGTGGTGGTGGGTGTTGATCACGTAGCTCGGGGCCGCGGGACACACCGACGCCACCGAGGCGAGCAACGCGCGGTTGCGTGCCTCGGTGGACGTGGTGTCCACGAGCAGCAGCGTGTCATCTGAGCCGACGACGATGCCGGTGTTGTTGATCATCCAGGACCCGTCGGGCTGGATGTAGGCGTGGACCCCTGGTGCGACCTCCACCAGTTCTGGGAGGAGTTCGGGCCGGTCAGGAGAAGGTTTCACCCGATCCAGCCTACTGAGGGGTCCCGTGTCCGCCGCCGGTCAGCCTTGGGCGATGTAGGCCTGCAGCTGGTTCTGTGATTGCTCGAGCTGTCCGATCCGGCTCTTCACCACGTCGCCGATGCTGACGATCCCGACCAGTTGCCCGTCGGACAGCACGGGTACGTGGCGGAAGCGCCGCTCGGTCATCACGACCGTGAGACTGTCCACCGTGTCCGACGGCGAACAGGTGAAGACGTCGGCGGTCATGATCGCCGACACGGGTGAAGACAGCAGGCCGGCACCGACCTCGTGCAGCCGGCGCACCACGTCGCGCTCCGACACGATCCCCGCCACGCCGGAAGAACCGACGACGACGATCGCGCCGATGTTGTGTTCGGCGAGCGCTCTGAGCAGTTCGGACACCGGTACGTCCGGGTCGATTGTCGCGACCGCCGATCCCTTGGTCCGCAAAACGTCAGCGATCCTCACCTGGCGCCTCCGATCCTGTCGGTCCGGTAGCAACTCAGGCTAGATCGGATTCGGACAGAACGGGAGGCCAAGCCCACGAAGGGAGCAGAGGACGTGACCGTTCGGCCACGTCCTCTGCTGGTGTCGCGCCTGGTTCGGCGTCGGCTACGCGGATCCTCCGCGGCGACGGGTCGCGAACTGGCGCGGATGGACCATCGGCACCCGCTGCTGCGGCAGCTGGAAGTGCGTGTTCTGGTCCTGCTTGCCCCGCTTCTGCGCACGTCGCGCAGCGCGGTTGCCCGGCTCGGGCTGGGGTTGGGTGGTGTCAGGCATGCGAAAGCCTCCTCGCGAAGAGGGCGTGCAAAGGACACGGCGAAAGACGGCCGTGAGAGATGGACCCGCGCATGGGTCACCGGAGACGCGCGCGACGACGAGGTCGCGAAGGGGCAGCGTCGAGAGCGCTGCGGGGCTTCATCAGATGAAGAGCATGTCCGCAACGCTACCGACGCTGCCGCCTGGTGCCAACCGAATTAAGCCGAGTTCTAACCCCGGGCCCGCGCGGCGGCCGCTCCGGCGCCGAGCATCACGAGGATGACGGTGACCATCGCCCACTTGCGGGACTTGGTCATCGGCGTGGTCTCCGGGTCGAGCGGAAGATCCTTGCGGGGCTCGGGCCTCTGACGTGCGGCACGCACCGGCACCGGTTGCCGCGGCGGAACGGGCGGCGGCGTGGCCGTGATGGGCGAAGGCGGCGGCACGACCGGTGCGGGCGCCGGAGCCGGAGCCGGGATCGGCGCGGGAGGAACGAGCGGGGGCGGCGGCACCTCGGGGCGGGGTGCGGGAGGTTCGACGCGCGGCGGCATCGGGTTCGGCAGGCAGCCCGCCGCGTCGATCATGCCCATTTGCGGGCCCGTCGAGAGCTCCACCGCCGCAGTGCCCGTGATGCGGTAGACGCGGCCGCGGCCCTTGTAGCCGTTGTTGATGGCGTAGACGGTGCCGGCAGAGTCGATCAGCACGGCGCCAAAGGTGGACGTGCCGGGCAGGTTGGCGATCTCCGCCTTGCTCAGCACCCGCCCGGTCGCCGGGTCGAACGACACGACCTCACCCGGCCCCCAGCCCGCGGCCGACACCCCGGTCAGCTTCCCGCTCGACGGGTCGACGGTGAAGTCGTCGAGCGTCAGGGCGGGCCAGTCCAGCACCACGGTGCGCACGATCTTGAGATACGACGGGCTCTCCGGGTCGATGTCGATGGCGTGCAGCCGGGCGTGGTCACGCACGTAGAACGTGGTGCCGACGACCGCGCCCGCCGACACGTCGTCGGTGCGGAACCAGTGCGCGTCAACGGGTCCGAGGTCGTTGACCACTCCCTTGGTATCGATCAGCACGACGTGCGACGGGTTCTTCCACCAGCGGTGGCCCTTGGACGTAAGTCCAACCAAACGGCCCAGCGCCGACGAGTACCCCAGTGCGTTCACCGCGTAGTCCAGGCGGGCCACTTCAGTCACTCCACCGGATGACACGTCCACTTTCGTGAACGTCGAAAAGTCTCCACGATGGGATGAACGTACTTGATAAGCGTCACAGTTCGGCGGCGCGGCTTGAGCAACGGCGCTGGTGAACGGCGTGGAAAGCACCAACAGCGACGAGACAGCGCTCAACGCGAGGGAATCGCGCCGCCACCGGTATGGAGTAACCCAATACGACAACCGGGTATTTGTGCTGTTGCCGCGCATTCCCACCTGACCATTACTCGTTAACCAGACCTTGCTGTACCGGTCACAGTAGACCGTGGTCTAATCCCACACCAGAAAGGAGCCGAATTGAGCATTTACCTCAGCGGCACGCTCTGGGTTCTCGGGGCCGCCGCCATCTCCGCCGTTCTCGTCGTCATCACCCGCCGGTTCGGCTCGGCGGACGTGAACGAGAAAAACCTCGGCGCGGGCGGGTCGGTGTTCAGCATCGTCGCCGGCCTGCACGCGGTTCTCGCCGCGTTCATCCTCATCTCCCTGTTCGACTCGGCCAACGGCGCCGAGGAACAGGTGCAGAAGGAGGCCAACGCGCTGGTCGCCGTCACCTGGTCGGCGGACTCCCTGCCCGAGCCCGCGAAGTCGAAGGTCGACCAGCTGATCCGCGACTACGTGTCGACCGTCGTCGACGACGAATGGCCCCGCATGCGTGAGGGCGAAGAGGTCGGCAACCAGGGCTGGACCACGTTGAACCAGCTCAGGGACACGATCTCGACGGCGGCGCCGGACGGCGGCTGGCAGGAGGACCGCAAGGCCGAGGCGGCGAACCAGCTGTGGGAGGTCTACCAGGCCAGGCAGGAACGGCTGGACGCGGCGGACAACGGGGTCAACCCGGTCGTGTGGCTCGCGCTGCTGATCGGCACCGGTCTCTCGCTGCTGTTCCCGTACCTGTTCGGCGGGCCGACCCTGACCTCGCAGCTGCTGATCACGATCACGCTGAGCTCGACGCTGGTCCTGCTGCTGTTCGCGATCTACCAGTTGCAGAACCCGTTCAGCGGCGGCGTACTCATCCCGCCGGACGCGTTCAGTTCCGCGTTGGACCGGTTGAGCTAACGGGGGTCGGTCGTTCCGTCCGCTTCCTCGATCTGGACGGACAGCACCTCGCCGTCGATGAACTTCGGCAATACGTCCGTGTGAGTGAAGTAGCGATTCGCGAATGCGCCGACCGCCCTGGTGGACGCGGCGTCGACGCCACCGCCGATGACGCCGCCCAGCAGCGGAACGCCCTTCGCCACGACGGTACCGAGTTTCTTTGTACCGTATTTTGTGATGAGTGCCGACGCGGCCTTCTTGGTGAACTGCTTGATGCCGACTTTTTTGAACAGCTCGGTTCCGGCATTGCCGAGAAGGCACAGCAGGATGGCCATCTGCACCTCATCGCTGTCCACGTCGTGGCCACGCAGCGACGCGATGGACGCGATGAGGTGCGTCTGGATGACGTAGGTGGCCGCGACGTTGGACGGCAGCGAGATCGGCAGCGTGATCAGGCCGCCGAGGTTCGTGAGGAACCCCTGCGCGCCCGCGAGCGCCACGTGCGTGCGGACGAGGTGCTTGATCGCGTCGGTCTCGTCGCCCTTCTTGACGAGGGCGTCGGACGCCGCCTCGCGGGCGCTCTTGAACGGCCCGAAGCCGTCGACGCCGGCGCGCAGCAGGTAGTCGGCGATGCCCTGCTGGGCCTTGTTCAGCTCACCCTTGGACTCAGCCACGAACCCGACATTACGCGTCCGGCCCACGCTCGGAGAGCTCAACCGGCGACTCCAGCGTGGTCACCGCGCCCGTGCTGCCGTCCACGGTGATCCGCTCGCCGGTCCTGATCCGCGTCACGGCCTCGCGCACCCCCACGACCGCCGGAATGCCGTACTCCCGCGCCACGACCGCGCCGTGCGAGTTCGCGCCGCCCATCTCCATCACGAGGCCGCCCGCCGTCAGGAACAGCGGCGTCCACCCAGGATCCGTCGACGGCGCCACGAGAATCTCGCCCGGTTCGAGGTGCGCGCCGACCGGGTCCATGACGACGCGCGCGATGCCGGTGATGGTGCCTGCCGACGCCGGAGTGCCGACGAGATCGCCCTCGGCGGGGGCGCCGTGGTGCACGGCTTCGGGTTCCGTGCCGTCCGACAGCAACACGCGCGGGATGTGCCTGCGTCGCATCTCGCGGCCGTAGACCTCGCGGCGCCCGGCCACGATCGGACGCAGATCTCCTTGCGAGGAGCGCATTTCCTCGAAGTTCAGGAAGAACACGTCGTCCGCGGCGTCCAGCCGGCCGGCCGCGACAAGTTCGGCACCGATGCCCGCGACGCGCTTCCGCAACGCGCCGAACAACGTGATGATCAGGTACTTCGGGTACTCCCGCAGGCCGGCGAGCATCCTGGTGCGGCGCAACGCGAAGCGCACGAACCAGCCGCCGCCTCGGGCACGGCGGGCGAGCGTGTCGATCATCGCCTCGGCTTCGGCGGCACCGCGTGCGAAGACCGCGTCGGGGTGGCCCTGGTCGCCTTCCAGGCGCAGGAAGTTCTTGATGACGCCGATGACGTGCGCCGGGTCGTCGGACCACCGTGGCAGGCCCAGGTCGATCTCGGCGACGGCGCGGTGGCCCCACCGCGCGAGGAAGCGGTCGAGCGCGGCGGGGCGTTCACCGTTCTGGAACTGCCGTAGCGCGACGGGATCGTGCCGGATCTCCTGCGCGAGGTCCCACATCGCCATGTCCATCTCGGTGGTGATGTTGTTCGGCAGGCCGCGCAGCACGGTCTGCAACTCCCCCGGCCCGGTCCTCACGATCTTGCCGACCAGGCCGAGCATCGCGAAGCCGACCAGCGCGGTGGGCGCGAGGCGGGGCAGCACCGGCACGACGCACTGCTGCAGCGCCTGCTCGATCGAGAGTGCCGCGGACTTCTCCAGGATCTCGCGTTCCAGCCGCAACGCGTCCCGCACGGCCTTTTCGGGGTTCGCCAGCGCCTTCATCGCCGTCACGGGCACGTGAAAACGGCGGGCCAGCCTGAGAACGCGCTTCAACGCGGGCGTCGGCGAGGAGTTCCTGATCGCGAACCTGGGATCGTCGAACAGGCCACGCAACACCTCGGAGGAGCGCGCCTCCATCACACCGAGCAGGCGCGTGACGAACTCACGACCCACCTTGCTCTGCAACACCTTGGTGACGTCGAAGAAGATGCGCTCGCCACTCTCCACATAGGACTTGCTCTTCGGATCGCCGATCACGATCTCCAAAGCGGACTTGGAGATCTCCCGGAACGCCGCGCGCCCCATCGGCGTGATCGGGCGTTCGAGCCCCTGCGCGAGGCTGAAGCAGAAGTAGGCGTGCGCGTTGCCGTCCGGGTTGTCCGGCAACGGGAACAGCGTCGTGATCGGCCGCGCCTGGGTGAGGTGCAGCTCGCCGTCGTCGTCGATCGCCCACTCGATGTCCTGCGGCGAGCCGTAGTGCCGCTGCACCTTGCGGCCGAGGACGGCGAGCCCGTGGACCTGCCCGTCGGTGAGGCACTGGTCTCCGCTCTCGCCGACCTCGACGTGCTCGGTACCGCCTCCGGGCAGCGAGCGAACGACGAGTTTCTTGTCCCCCAGTCGTTTCTCGGCGATCTCACTGCCGTCGACGACGAAGTGGTCGGGGTTGACGGCGCCGGACACCACGGCCTCGCCGAGACCAGGGCTCGCGTCGATGACGATCTGGTCGCGCGTGCCGGTGACCGGGTTCGCCGTGAACATCACGCCGGACACCGCGGACTGCACCATCCGTTGCACGACAACGGCCAGGTAGGTCGTGGTGTGGTCGATGCCGTTGGTGTCGCGGTAGCTGACCGCGCGGTCCGTCCACAGCGACGCCCAGCACCGGCGCACGGCATCGACGACCTCGTCCTCGCCGACGACGTTGAGGAACGTGTCCTGCTGGCCCGCGAAGCTCGCGAACGGCAGATCCTCGGCCGTCGCGCTGGACCGCACCGCGACCGGGACGCCGGCGCCGCCACCGTCGCCGAGCTCGCGGTACTCGGCGAAGATCGCGTCCCGGATCTCCTGCGGCACAGCGGTTTCCAGCAACGTCCTGCGGGCGTTCTCCGGAGTGGTGCTTGCCAGTTCGTCGGCACGCGCGACGGCGCGGTAGGCGTCGGTGGTGACGCAGAAGCCCTGCGGCACCGGGAAGCCGGCCCTGGTGAGCTCGCCGAGGTTCGCGGCCTTGCCGCCCACAGTGGTGAGCATCGTGCCGTCGATGGACTTGAAGCCGATGGTGAACGTCATGGTCACCCCTCCAGGTTCCGCCTGAAGAGGAGGCTACGAGCATTCGGCCAAAAACTCAACACGTGATGAATAAATCACGGCGTCAGGATGAAACGTCCTGATCAGAGCGCTCAACCCAGTCCGGGAGGGCTCGCCCTGACGCACGCCGTGAAAGGCACTGTGTCCTGCGCCGTCACACCCGCGAGCCGTCGCCGAGGACGTACGCGGCCTCTTCGAGGTGCTCTGTGTGCCGCGCACCGGCGCACGCCGTTGGTCGAGGAGTTCATCGGGACAGCCCGGCAGGTGTGAAGACGAAGCTGTCGCGGAAGCCGCCTTCACCACGCCGCGTGGCCATCAGCCGCATCTCCGGCATGAAGTGGAAGAACACCAGCGCACCCGACCGGTCCGGGTAGCCGAGCGTCTTCGAGTACTTGGGATTCGTGCCGCCCAGCCACAACGGCGGCTCGCCGTACTCGGCGATCACGTCGTCGAGCAGGCAGTCCCGCTCCCCCAGCACGCCGGGGATCCGGCTGTCGGCGTCGAGCGACAGCCAGCCCTGCCGGTGCGCGAGGTCCGCGTACACCGACGCCATGACGTCCTCGCTGCGGTGCCCGAGCGCCTCGTGCACCGCGCCGCTGACCATCGCCGCGTTCGCCGCGCCGCGCTTGACCAACGCCTCGAGCTCGGTCTGCCACCGGTCCGTGCGGTCGTCGGCGAACGCCAGCGCGTCGAGCAGGGTGAGGATCACCGCCTCACCGCCGTACATGCCGGGACGCCGGACAGCCGCGTTGAGCTGACCGAGCAGGTACCGGCGTAAGTCGTCGAACGAAGGCATCTCTCCCCCTTAATGCGAGATGTTCTATCAGTTGCGGGTGGGCGAAACGGAATCGCCTTCATGACCGACAGGGGAGGCAACAACTGGGGAAGGGTCACATGAGCGTCAGCAACCAGCAGATCGTCGCGTACTGGGTCGAGCACGAGGTCGAGCTCGTCATCGACTGGAGCACGGCTCACGAACGATGCTGGCGCTGCGGTTACAGGTCCTCACTGAAGCAATGCCCTGTCGTGCCCGCGTCGATGGGCGGTACCGGCGCCGCGGACAACCTCGTGCTGCTGTGCGGACGGTGCGTCGGCGAGGCACCGAGCCACCAGGACCCGCAGTACCTGTGGCGCTGGCTGCGGGCGACGTCCTCCTCGGCCAACGAGACGTACTGGACGTTGCGCGGGTGGGAGGAGTTCGAGGTCATCTTCGGCCGCAAGCCCCTGGAGTGCTTCAAGGAGGCGTCGGTCGACCACCGCTCGCTGGACGCCGAGTGCCGGGCGCTGGCGGCGGACGAGTTCGCGAAGACCGTCGTTCACTTCGGGGAGGGGCGGCTCAACCCGTCGACGATCGCGTGCGTGATCGCGGAGATCGAGAAGAAGCTGGCGGACCGTCACGGCATCAAGTTGCCGTGACGGTCCGCCGCACAGATCAACTACCTGGTCAGCTGCAGCCCGACGTGCTGCCGCAGCCCTCGCACAGGTAGCACGAGCCGGCCGGACGCATCTTCGTGCCGCAGGTCATGCACAGCGGCGCGTCCGCGGCCTTGCCCAGGTGCAGTTCCAGCAGCTCGGTCGAGCTGCCCACCTGCCTCGGCGCCTCGACGGCGGCCTCGACCTGCTTCGGAGCGGCCTCCACCGACCCGCGCAGACCCTCGAGGTCCACATCGGACGAAGGAGCGCCGTACTCACCGGCCACCTGCGCCGAACGCTCGTCGGCGGTGAAGATGCCGAGCTGCGCGCGCTTGTCGTAGGACAGGTAGTCCAGCGCCAGGCGGCGGAACAGGTAGTCCAGCACCGACGTCGCGATGCGCACGTCCGGGTCGTCGGTCATGCCCGCCGGCTCGAAGCGCAGGTTCTGGAACTTCGAGACGTAGAACTCCAGCGGGATGCCGTACTGCAGGCCCACCGAGATGGACATCGAGAACGCGTCCATCACACCGGCGAGCGTGGAGCCCTGCTTGCCCAGCTTGACGAAGATCTCGCCCAGGCCGTTGTCCGGGTAGGAGCCGGCGTGCAGGTAGCCCTCGGCGCCACCGACCGTGAACGACACCGTCTGCGACGGGCGCTTCTTCGGCAGGCGCTTGCGGACCGGGCGGTACTCGACGACCGTCTCGGTCTTGGCCTCGGCACCCTTGTTCGCGCCCTTGCCGGCGGACAGCGGCTGGCCGACCTTGCAGTTGTCGCGGTAGATCGCGAGCGCCTTCAGGCCGAGCTTCCAGCCCTGGTAGTAGATCTCCTCGACGTCCTCGACGGTCGCCGCCTCCGGCATGTTGACCGTCTTGGAGATCGCACCGGACAGGAACGGCTGCGTGGCCGCCATCATCCGCACGTGGCCCATGGGTGCGATGGAACGCTCGCCCATGGCGCAGTCGAAGACCTCGTAGTGCTCGCGGCGCAGGCCCGGCGCGTCGACGACGTGGCCGTGCTCGCCGATGAACTCGACGATCGCCTCGATCTGCTCGTCCTGGTAGCCCAGCGACTTCAGGGCGCGCGGCACCGTCTGGTTGACAATCTGCATCGAGCCGCCGCCGACGAGCTTCTTGAACTTGACCAGGGCCAGGTCCGGCTCGATACCGGTGGTGTCGCAGTCCATCATCAGGCCGATGGTGCCGGTGGGGGCCAGCACGGACGCCTGGGCGTTGCGCCAGCCGTTCTTCGCGCCGATCTCCAGCGACTGCTGCCACGCCTCGGTCGCGACCTTGTGCGTGGCGGCGTCGTTTCCGCCGTAGGTGCGGATCAGGTCGTTGGCGGCGGCGTGCTTGCGCATGACGCGCTGGTGGGCCGTGGCGTTGCGCTTGTAGCCGTCGTACGCGCCGACCATGCCCGCGAGCTCGGCGGAACGGCGGTACGAGACACCGGTCATCAGCGAGGTGATGGTCGCGGCGAGCGCGCGGCCGCCCTCGGAGTCGTACGCGTGGCCGGTGGCCATGAGCAGCGCGCCGAGGTTGGCGTAGCCGATGCCGAGCTGGCGGAACTTGCGGGTGGTGTCCGCGATCGGCTCGGTCGGGAAGTCCGCGAAGCAGATCGAGATGTCCATCGCGGTGATGATCAGCTCGACGGCCTTGGCGAACGTGACGGCGTCGAACCGGCCGTCGTCACCGAGGAACTTCATCAGGTTCAGCGACGCGAGGTTGCAGCTCGAGTTGTCGAGGTGCATGTACTCGGAGCACGGGTTGGACGCGGTGATGCGGCCCGACTCGGGGCAGGTGTGCCAGTCGTTGATCGTGTCGTCGTACTGGATGCCGGGGTCGGCACAGGCCCACGCCGCCTGGGCGAGCTTGCCGAACAGCGACTTGGCGTCGACGCGCTCGATGACCTCACCGGTCTGACGCGCGCGCAGGCCGAAGTCGCCGCCGCTCTCGTAGGCGTGCATGAACTCGTCCGACACGCGGATCGAGTTGTTCGCGTTCTGGTACTGCACCGACACGATGTCCGCGCCGCCGAGGTCCATGTCGAACCCGGCGTCGCGCAGCGCGCGGATCTTGTTCTCTTCCTTCGCCTTGGTCTCGATGAACTCCTCGACGTCCGGGTGGTCGACGTCGAGGACGACCATCTTGGCCGCGCGGCGGGTGGCGCCACCGGACTTGATGGTGCCCGCGGACGCGTCCGCGCCACGCATGAACGACACGGGGCCCGAGGCGGTGCCGCCGGAGGACAGCAGTTCCTTCGACGAACGGATGCGCGAGAGGTTCAGGCCGGCACCGGAGCCGCCCTTGAAGATCAGGCCCTCCTCGCGGTACCAGTTGAGAATCGACTCCATCGTGTCGTCGACCGCGAGGATGAAGCACGCGCTGACCTGCTGCGGCGAGGTCGTGCCGACGTTGAACCACACCGGCGAGTTGAAGCTGAACACCTGGTGCAGAAGCATGTAGGTGAGCTCGTGCTCGAAGATCTCGGCGTCCTGCTCGGCCACGAAGTAGCCGTGTTCCCTGCCGGCACCCACGTAGGTCTTCACGACGCGGTCGATCAGCTGGCGCAGCGACTGCTCGCGCTTCTCACTGCCGACGGCACCCCGGAAGTACTTGCTGGTGACGATGTTCGTGGCGTTCACCGACCAGAACTCGGGGAACTCGACACCGCGCTGCTCGAAGTTCACCGAGCCGTCGCGCCAGTTCGTCATGACGACGTCGCGGCGCTCCCACGTGACCTCGTCATAGGGGTGGCGGCCTTCGGTGGTGTAGACGCGCTGGATCTTCAGCGCGGCAGGCTTGGCAGCCGCCCGTGCGGCTGTCTTCTTGGCTGAGCCGCCGACGGTCTCGGTCACGGTGGATCTCCCTCGTGCTGGTGCTTAGAAAAGATGGTGGTTGCGCGCGCTTGGGCGCACGCGGATCACTGCTCGGCCGGTGAGTCCTCGGCGCGGGCAGTACGAAGATCAAGGATTTCCTTCTCGAAGTCCTCTACCGACGAGAAGGAGCGATACACGCTCGCGAAGCGCAGATAAGCGACCTCGTCGAGTTCACGCAGGGGGCCGAGAATGGCGAGGCCCACCTCGTGACTGGCGATTTCCGCGCATCCGGTCGACCGGATCGACTCTTCCACCCGCTGGGCGAGTTGCTGGAACGCGTCCTCGTCGACCGGGCGGCCCTGACACGCCCTGCGCACGCCGACGACCACCTTGTCGCGGCTGAACGGCTCCGTCACCCCGGAGCGCTTGACCACGGCGAGAACCGCTTCTTCGACCGTGGTGAACCTGCGGCTGCAGCTGTTGCAGGAGCGGCGACGACGGATCACCTGTCCCTCGTCGACTTCACGGGAGTCGACCACCCGTGAGTCCGAATGACGGCAGAACGGACACCGCACGCCACTTCCCCCTTCTCAGCGCAGCACCTACCGCAGCAGCCTCACTGGTCGGGTTACCCACAACCTGTGGACTACTTACGACGGTGTAACCACTAGATGTAGGGGTTGAACCTAGATCGCCGCAGGGGAGCAACGCAACTCGACACACCACTCGAACGGGGGAACGTTGCGCCGATCAGCGGCGATTACGCAAAAAAACCCGCCGGTGACGGAGCGTTCACGTCACGGCGGGCACCGAAACACAAGATGTAGGGGCAGACCTACGGGGTGACCCCCGCCTGCTGTAGGTAGAGCACGCCGAGCGCGACCACCGTCAGTGCGCTCAGGACACCGACCGCGATGAGTTCGAACAGCGACTCGCGCTTCGGCCGGACCTCACACGAGCTCGACTCGCGCGACGTGGGCACCACGAGCGGGCGCGGCTTGGTCGCCGGCCTGCGCGGCATGACACGAGGACCCGAACGGAGTGGACGTCCCGCTGCGACGTCCGCGTCTTCGACTACCCGCATCCGCTTCTCGACGAGCACCGCCATCACGACCTCCATCGCAGGTCAACCACCATGATCGAACAGGGGTTCGATCGAACGTCCGTGCGAATTTCTACCAGACCCGCCGCCCTGACGCCACAACACGCGCCCAAATACCTCGAACAGGTGTTTGATCTGTGCAGCAAACACGACTACCGTCGACCACGAAGATCGACGGAGGCCGGAATCCCATTCGAACTGGGGGCGGCGAGGAGGACAGCGACCGTGGCAGGCAAGACGATCGAGCCGGACCCAGCTCTTGTGGGCGCAGCGGTGAGTGAGATCGCGGGAAACGCCGGCCTGACTTTGCGCCAGCGCAAAGTGCTCGACGTGATTCGCGATTGGGTCGACCGATTCGGCTACCCGCCGAGCGTGCGTGAAATCGGTGAGGCCGTGGGGCTGACGTCGACCTCGTCGGTCGCGTACCAGCTGCGCGCGCTGGAGCGGAAGGGCTTCCTGCGCCGCGACCCGAACCGCCCGCGCGCGGTGGGGATGCTGCCCAACGAGATCGACGCGGGCCTAGACCCGATGTCCAAGCCGACGCCCGCGTACGTGCCGATGCTCGGCCGGATCGCGGCCGGTGGCCCGATCCTGGCCGAGGAGGCGATCGAGGACGTGTTCCCGCTGCCGCGCGAGATCGTCGGCGAGGGCGAACTGTTCCTGCTGCGCGTCGTCGGTGACTCGATGATCGACGCCGCGATCACCGACGGCGACTGGGTCGTGATCCGCAAGCAGCCCACCGCCGACCAGGGCGAGATCGTCGCCGCCATGATCGACGGCGAGGCGACCGTGAAGACGTTCAAGCGCAAGGACGGCCACGTGTGGCTGATGCCGCACAACACGGCCTACCAGCCGATCAACGGCGACGAGGCCACCATCCTGGGCAAGGTCGTGACGGTGCTCAGGCGTCTGCCGTAGTTTCCCCGCGGGCCCGCTTCTTCTTCTCGAAGAAGTCGAGCCACTTGTCCCTGGTGGCCTCCATGTCCACCACGACGAACGCGAAGAACTGGCCCATGTCCTTGAGGCGGGCTCCGACCGGGGTGCCGAGACCGAAGATCTCGGCACCGTCCAGTCCTGTCTGCGCCCAGATCGAGTTGCGCTGGGCGCTCGACAGCCATGCCCGGTACCAGAGGTCGTCGCCCAGGAAGTAGCGCATGCGCTTGCCGTCGCGTTCCGCGTGCAGCAGGTCCAGTTCCTGCAGGTAGGCGGTCGACCGCGAGACCGTTCCCGGGCTCACCGACAGCCGCAGCACGAGTTCCGTCGCGGACAGGCTGCCCCGGTCGGTCATGAAGATCTCCGCGAGGATCCGCGCCGCCGTGCGCGTCAGCCCGGTCTGCCGGAAGACCGCGACCAGCCTCAGGTGGAACTCCTGCACCTGCGCCGGACTCCGGTCGAACGAGTACGCCTCCTCGTCGACGTCGAGGTCGTCGACAGCGGGCATCCGGCGCATGGCTCGTTCGCTCGCCGCACGGTGCGCGGCGCCCGGCCGGTAGCTGTTGTGGCCGCCGTTGCGGGCCACCTCGCGCTGGATCGTCGAGGCAGGCCTTTGCAACCGCCTCCCGATTTCGGAGTACCCCAGCCCGTCCCAGAGGAACTGGGCGATGAGCTGCCGTTCTTCTTCGTCTAGTCGCTTACCAGGCACGACACCATGGTGCCTTGCGCTTCAAGCCATTGCAATGAGTCTTTTGACTTCGTCCGCAAACGTTTTTAGCTTGCAGGTAGGGGAAAGAACCTCGTTGCAAGGGGGAGACAATGCCACTGAGTCCGATGACGTACCCGGACGGGCACGTCGGCTGGCGGGCGCACGATCACGCGACTGTGCGCGCGGTGCTCGCGGACGGCAGGTTCAGCATCCGGCCGGATCTGATGCACAACCCGTTCGGGCCGGGCAGCCCTGGGGACGCGCCGCCGTCGCCGCCCGGTGCGTTCACCGACCACGACCCGCCGGACCACACCCGGTACCGGAGCAGGCTGACCGGTCAGTTCACGGTGCGGCGGATGCGGCTGCTCACCGAGCGGCTCGAGGTGATCACGGCTGAGCACCTCGACGCGCTGGCCGCTCAGGGGTCTCCCGCTGATCTGGTCGAGCACTTCGCGGTGCCAGTGCCGGGGCTGATGATCTGCGAGTTGCTCGGCGTTCCGTACGAGCGGCGAACCGAGTTCCAGCAGGACGCGATGGTGCTGACCGGGGCGAGCGGCGCGGAGGCCGGCGAGGCCGAGGCGATGTTCGCGGCGTTCGGAAGGCTGCAGGAGTTCATGCTGGAGATGGTCGCGGCCAAGCGGGCTGAGCCGACGGACGACGTGCTGAGCGACCTCGTCCACTCGGAGGCGGGCGGGGCACCGCTCACCGACGACGAGATGGCGGCGATGGGCATGGCGTTGCTCGGGGGCGGGCTCGACACGACCACGAACATGTTGTCGCTCGGCGCGTTGGAACTGCTTCGCGAGCCGGCTCGGGTGCAGGCGATGCTCGCCGATCCGGGTGCGGCGGTCGAGGAGTTGCTCCGATATATCAGTTTGACGCCCGCTACGGCGCGTACCGCGTTGGAGGACGTCGAGATCGACGGCGTCGTCGTGCGCGCGGGCGACACCGTGTTCGTCGAGCTGGGGTCGGCGAACCGGGATCCGGCGCGCTATGCCGATCCGGACGCCCTCGACCTGGCTCGGGGAGCGATCGGGCATCTTGCGTTCGGGCACGGCATCCACCAGTGCATCGGGCAGCACCTCGCGCGGATCGAGTTGAAGATCGCCTTTCCCGGCCTCTTCACCCGGTTCCCGAAGCTGCGGCTGGCCGTTCCCGAGAGCGAGTTGCCGCATCGGGCGAGTGTGGTGATCGGCGGCCTGGAACGGATGCCCGTCGCCTGGGACTGACCGTCAGGCGCGGCGGCGCAGACGCAGGCCGATGACCAGGGCGGCGATCAGCACGATGCCGCCCAGGGTCAGCGCCAGAGGCCAGTTCTGCCAGGACGACGACGCCGGCGGGGCCGCTTCGGACTGGTCTGCGGCGGGCGGTGGTGTCGTGGTCGTCGGCGGGGGTGGCTGGGCCAGGGCCGCGGCGCCCGCGACGGCGCGGATCGCGGTGCCGGCGCCCTCGGAGGCGGAGAGCAGGGTGCCGTCCGGGTCGAAGGCGATGGCCTCGCCCTGGGGTTCGTTCGGCAGCGGGACGCGGACCGGGTCGCCGGACAGGGCCTTGACGACGTCGCCGTCGGGGACCGGGTACAGGTAGGCGTCGGTGTAGGTGCGCAGGGCGATGACGGAGCCGTCGGCGGTCGAGGCGGCTCCGGTCACCAGGCGCGAGTCGAGGGTGCCTTCCAGCGGGCCGCCGGGGGTGTCCGTCGTCGCCAGCGACACGCGTGTGACCTGCTCCAACGGCACCGATATATCAGTTCGGAGCGGGGCCGTCGGGCGATATACCAGTGCGGAGCCGAGGGGTTCCTTGGTGATGATGTACGGCGTTCCGGACTTGTCGATGAACAACGCCTCGGCGTCGTGCTTGCCGTCCGGGTACGTGACGCGGAACCGCTCCACGGCACCTGTTGGCGAGACCTTGTGCAAGGCGACCGTGGAGCGGGACTTGTTGTTGTCGCCGGTGTCGGACGCCCAGAGGGTGCCGTCTGGCGTCATCGCCAGGTCTTCGACGTCGTACGGGTCGACGGGCGCCGTGATCGTGCGCGTCACCACGCAGTCACGGCCCATGACCTGGATGCGCAGCGTGCCGTTGTCGCTGTCGCTGACGGCGAAGAGCTGTTTTCCGTCGGACGTGAGCCCGGAGAGCTCCTGCATGGCTACCGGGCACACGTCCACCGGTGGAGGCGGGAGGATCAAGCAGGCGTCCCGTTCGTCGCGAACTCCTCGAGCACACCCGCGAGGTCCGGGCGCACGCGGGCGTTGAGCAGCGTGCCCGACTCCGTGTGCTTCTCGGACAGCACCTCGCCGTCGCGGTGCACGCGGGCGACGACCTCACCGCGCGCGTACGGCACGAGAGCCTCGACCACGACCTCGGGACGTGGCATCAGCTCGGCGATGCGGACCTTCAGCTCCTCGATGCCGAGGCCCGAGTGCGCCGACACGAACGACGCGTCCGGGAACAGGTGCCGCAGCCGGGCCATGCCCAGGTTGCCCACCGCGTCGATCTTGTTCACGACGAGCAGCTCGCGCGGCATCGGCGTGTCCGTCTTGTCGTTGATCTCGGCGAGGACCTCGCGCACGGCCTTGACCTGCTTCTCCGGCATGCCGTCGGAGCCGTCGACCACGTGCACGAGCAGATCGGACTGACCGACCTCCTCCAGGGTCGAGCGGAACGCCTCGACCAGCTGGTGCGGCAGGTGCCGGACGAAGCCGACCGTGTCCGTCAGCGTGTACGGCAGGCCTTCGGGCGTCAGCGCGCGGCGCGTCGTCGGGTCGAGGGTGGCGAACAGCGCGTCCTCCACCAGGACACCGGCGCCCGTCAGCGCGTTGAGCAGCGACGACTTGCCCGCGTTCGTGTAGCCCGCGATCGCGATGCTCGGGATCTCGTTCGCCGTGCGGCGGCCCCGCTTGGTCTCGCGGATGACGCCGATCGCGGCGATCTCGCGGCGCAGCTTCGAGATGCGCGCGCGGATCCGGCGGCGGTCGGTCTCGATCTTGGTCTCACCGGGACCACGCAGACCCACACCGCCGTTGCCGCCACCGGCACGACCACCGGCCTGCCGCGACAACGACTCACCCCAGCCGCGCAGGCGCGGCATCAGGTACTGCAGCTGGGCCAGCTCGACCTGGGCCTTGCCCTCCTTGGACTGCGCGTGCTGCGCGAAGATGTCCAGGATGAGCGCGGTGCGGTCGACGACCTTGACCTTGAGCTTCTCCTCCAGCTGACGCAGCTGGCCTGGCGAGAGCTCGCCGTCGCAGATCACCGTGTCCGCGCCGGTCGACTGCACGACGTCGCGCAGCTCGGAGACCTTGCCGGACCCGATGTACGTCGCCGCGTCGGGCTTGTCCCGCCGCTGCACGACGCCTTCGAGCACCTCGGAACCCGCGGTTTCGGCGAGGCGGGCCAGTTCGGCCATCGACGCGTCGGAGTCGGCGGCGGTGCCCTCGGTCCACACCCCGACGAGCACGACCCGCTCCAGGCGGAGCTGCCGGTACTCGACCTCGGTGATGTCCTCGAGCTCGGTGGACAGGCCCGCGACACGACGCAATGCGGCGCGCTCGACGCGTTCGTAGTCACCTGTGGAGAAGTCCTCCTCTTCCCAGGTGCCGTCGAACTCCGGGTCGAACTCTGTGCTCTGGATGTTTTCCGTCATTTGCCCTTCATCGTCCCACGGACAGTTAGTCCCCCGGATACACCGCGAGGTAGATCGCCACACGGGGAACATCCGGCTTGACCGGTTGCGCGGCCAGCTCATCCATCAACGACGCGAGCCGCTGCTTTAGTTCCTCGGGGTCGACGGTGACGACCAGACGGCTCTGATCCACGTCACTGAGCCCGATGTCGGCGACCTCGCCGAGGAAAGCGTGCAGCATCGCCTCGCCGACGGCGACCGCATTTTCGCTGTTGTCGAGCTGCCAGGACAGCCCTGTCGACCGATAGGGGATCTCCTTGGCCCCCCGGTTGCCCGCGCGGGACGGCATCGCCTCCAGGAATCCGGCGGCGACGAGCTTGCGCACGTGGTGCAGCGTCGTGGCGGGGTCCTTGCCCAGGCGCTGCGCCAGCTCCTTGTTGGTGAGCGGGCGGTCGAAGGTCATGCGGATCATCCGCAGCCGCAGGTCAGAGCTCAGAGCCGCGGCTTCCTCGCTCGTCGCGGGACGTCGCTTCCGGGAGAGTGGCACGCGCCCAGTCTAAGTGATTGACAGTTTCCAATCACTCGGCGCAGACTCCCCGGCATGACGCTTTGGGGGCATCACGACTTCCGCCGGCTGTGGATCGGCGACACCATCAGCCAGTTCGGCGCGAGCGTGGGCATCACGGTCATACCGCTGCTCGCGGCCGGTGTGCTGAACGCGACACCGTTCGAGATGGGCATGCTCGCGGCGGCGAGCACGATGGCGTTCCTGCTGATCGGACTGCCCGCGGGCGTCTGGGTCGACCGAATGCGCCGCAAGCCGCTGATGATCGCGATGGACGTCGTCCGCGCCGCGCTGATGCTGAGCGTGCCCCTCGCGTGGTGGTTGGGGGTCCTCGACCTGCCGCAGCTCATCGTCGTGAGCCTGGCGATCGGCGTGTGCACGGTCTTCTTCGACGTCGCCTACCAGTCCTATCTGCCGTCACTGGTGGGACGCGACCAGCTCGTCGAAGGCAACTCGAAGCTGCAGGCCAGCATGTCCGTGGCCGAGGTGTCGGGACCGGCGATCGGCGGCTATGTGGCGCAGTTCCTCGGCGCGGCCAACGGCGTGCTCGCGACCGGCCTCGGCTACCTGAGCTCGGCGTTCTTCCTCTTCCGGATCAGGACCGTGGAGTCCGTGCCGGAACGCCACCCCGACCCACACCTGCGCCGCGAGGTCATGGAAGGCCTGCGGTTCGTCTTCGGCAACGCCACCCTGCGCAAGATCGTGGCCTGCACCGGCACGTCGAACTTCTTCCACGGCATCCAGAACGCCGTCAGCGTGCTGTTCCTGCTGCGGGTCGCCGGGCTGAGCGAGGGCACGGCGGGCCTGGTCTTCAGCGCAAGCGGTGTCGGCGGCGTGCTCGGCGCGATGGTCGCGCACCGGCTCGGCGTGCTGATCGGACAGGCCAGGCTGATCTGGCTCGTACCGATGCTGACCTGGCCGTTCGTGTTGCTGATGCCGTTCACCGAGCCGGGCTGGGGCATCGCGTTCGCGATGGCGGGGCTCGCGATCAGCGCGTTCGGCGTCGTCGTCTACAACGTCGGCCAGGTGAGCTACCGGCAGGCGATCTGCCCTGACCACCTGCTGGGCCGGATGAACGCCTCGATCCGCTGGGTGGTGTGGGGCACGACGCCGCTGGGCGCGCTGCTGGGCGGCGGGCTCGGCTCGTGGATCGGGATCGTGCCGACGCTGTGGGTCTCGCTCGTCGGCTCGGTGGCCGGGATGGGGTGGGTGCTGTTCTCGCCGTTGCGGTCTATGCGGGACCTGCCGGCCACGGCTAGCGTCGAGGCCCATGGCTGAGGCACAAAAAGCACGCACCACGGTGCTGCGCGACGGTCTCCACTTCGGCGAGGGACCGCGACGCGGCCCCGACGGCCGCCTCTTCTACTCCGACTTCTACGCGGGCGAAGTGCACGCCCTGGACCTGACGACAGGTGAGGACGAGGTCGTCGTCGCGTTCGACGGCCAGCCCTCGGGCCTCGGCTGGCTGCCCGACGGACGCCTGCTCGTCGTGTCGATGCTCGACCGGACGGTCCGCCGCCTCGAAGGGGACGCCCCCGGAAACAGGGCGTTGGTCCTGCACGCCGATATATCGGATATCGCGACCTTCCACGCCAACGACATGCTCGTCGACGGCGAGGGCCGCGCGTACGTCGGCAACTTCGGCTTCGACCTGCACGGCCTGATCGACGACGTCGGCATCCCGCGACTGCTCGAACCGGACTTCGACCCGCAGGGCGCCGCGCTCGCGCTCGTCCAGCCCGACGGCTCCGTCAGCGTGGTCGCCGAGGACCTCAAGTTCCCGAACGGCATGGCGCTGCTGCCCGACCCGACGGGCGAGTCCGAGAGCGGCAATATATTGGTGGTGGCCGAGACCGTTGCATTCAGACTCACTTCGTTTTCGGTCGACCGCAACGGATCGTTGCAAAACCGCAGGGTGTGGGCCGATGTGAAGGAGTTCGGGATCGCGCCGGACGGGATCGCGGGCGACGGGGACGGCGTGTGGGTGGCGCCGGCGTTGCAGCCGGCGGCGTTCCGGGTGACCGAGGGCGGCAAGATCACGCATCGGGTCGAGACCACGCAGACGGTGTTCGCCGTCGCGGTCGTCGACGACCACCTCGTGTGCCTGACGGCGCCGGATTCGAATCCGAGCGTGGTCAAGCCGGACAGGCTCGGGAAGATCGAGATCTACAAGCTGAACTGATATATCGGATATCAGTTCACGCGAGGGCGTCCCACCAGGACTTGTCGAGTTCGCCGCGGGCGACGAGCACGGCAGGTCCGGTGAGCGTCGACGTCGTCGGCTCAATGGTCACGAAGACCTGGCCGCCGAGGACGTCGACCGTCGCCGAGCCGGTGGTCCTGCCCTGGCCCGCGAGCCAGGAGGCGACGGACGCGACGGTGCCGGTGCCGCACGAGCGGGTCTCGCCGACGCCGCGCTCGTAGACGCGCATGCGCAGCGCGCCACCGCGAGGCGACTCGGCATCGATCACGTTGATGAGCTCGACGTTCACGCCGTGCGGGAACATCACCGGGTCGAAGCCGGGCGGCACGGTCAGGTCGAAGCTACTCACCGGGAGGTCGGTGACGCACGCCAGGTGCGGGTTGCCGACGTCGACCGCGAAGCCGCCGATGCCCGCGCCGCCGACCGCGGCGATGGACGTGCCGGTGACCCGTGCGGGGCCCATGTCGTTCGTGACGGAGCCGTCCGGGTGCGTGGTGACCGTCTTGTTGCCCGCGCGGGTGGCGACGACGAACGAGCCCTGGGGCTGGTGGCCCGCGTCGACCAGGTAGCGGGCGAAGACGCGCAGGCCGTTGCCGCACATCTCGGCGATGGAGCCGTCGGCGTTGCGGTAGTCCATGAACCACTCGGCACCGGACTCGCCGCCGGCCCGCACGACGCGCAGCACGCCGTCCGCGCCCAGGCCGCGCTGCCGGTCGCACAGCGCCTGCACGCGGGCGACGGTCAGGTCCAGCTGGTCATCGAGGTCGGGCAGGACGACGAAGTCGTTCTCCGTGCCGTGCCCCTTCACGAACTCCACGGGACCAGATTACCGGCGGCTTCCAAAAGATCAGGGCGAGCACCGTCGAGCCAGGTGATGCGCTGGTCACGCCGGAACCACGACCGCTGCCGCCGCACGAACCGGCGGGTGGCGCGTTTGGTCTCCTCCGCGGCGAAGTCGATCGTGCACGCTCCGTCCATTGCGGACAGCACCTGCTGGTACCCCAGGGCGCGTGAGGCGGTCTTGCCGTCGCGCAGGCCGATCCGGACGAGGGCGCGCACCTCGGCCTCCAGGCCGCCCGCGAACATCTGGTCGACGCGCAGGTCGACCCGCGCGTCCAGTTCGGACACCTCGCGGTCGACGCCGATCTGGACGGTGCCGTAGCGCGCGGGGCCGGGCTTGGGGAGGTTCGCGGAGAACGGTTGCCCCGTCAGCTCGATGACCTCCAGCGCGCGCACGATGCGACGGCCGTTGGACGGCAGGATCGCGATCGCGGCGGCGGGGTCGAGCTCCTGCAGGCGCCGGTGCAACGCCTCGGAGCCCGACGAAGCCAGTTCGGCCTCGAAACGCAGGCGCACGGCGTCGTCGGTGCCGGGGAACTTGAGGTCGTCGAGCACCGCCTGCACGTAAAGCCCCGAACCCCCGGCGAGGATCGGCGGGCGCCCGGACGCGAGCAGGTCCTCGATGACGGCCCGCGTCTCCCGCTGGTAGGCGGCCACGGACGCGGTCTCGGTGACGGACAGGACGTCGAACAGGTGGTGCGGCACACCCCGGCGCTCGGACACGGGCATCTTCGCCGTGCCGATGTCCATGCCCCGGTAGAGCTGCATGGCGTCGGCGTTGACGACCTCTCCCCCGAACCGCTCCGCGAGCGCGACGGCGAGGTCGGACTTGCCGGTCGCGGTGGGTCCGACGACGGCGATGGGCGTGATCAAGGGCGCTCCCAGACAGCGACGTGGTAGCCCACGCCGAACGGTGCGAAGAACTCGGCTCCGGAGCAGTGCCACGGTCCGGGCACGCCGGCGAGGACCTGCCACGCCGCACGGCCCTGCGCGCCCAGTTCGCGGGCGAGTTCGAGGTCGAGGCCGAGCAGGCCGTCCACATCGGCGGTCGCCAGCGCGGTGTGGACCGAAGAGTCGAAAGGTCCCGAACGCTCGTCGTCGGAACCGGGCGAGCGGGGACCGTGGCGGGTGGAGCCGTCACCGAGGACCAGCAGTCCGCACTCCTCCGCCGCGAGTTGTTGTCCAAACGAGACACAGTCGGAGGCAGGCAGGTCACGGGGAACGAGTTCAACGCGTGACACCTCGACCGCGCAGCGTTCCCGAAGCCACGCGGTGATCAGCACAGGCAACGGAATGCGGGCGTCCGGCGGCAGGTCACCGCCGAGTGACACAGGCAAATCGACCCCATAACCGAGAAAAGTTCCCGACAACGGTGGCACGTACGTAGCACGACCGCCGTCGCCCACCGCCACCGCGACCCACGGACCGGGCAGTTTTCCTGCTGCGGCAAGGGTTGCGGCGCGCACGGGCTCGGTCTCGGCGGCGGCTCCCACGACCAGTTCTGGCACCAGAAGGGGTGGGTGCGGCACCACCACAGCGCGGGTGATCACAACGAACGAGGCTACCTATCGTGGACTCCCAGTACCGAGTCGAGCTCTGACCTGTTTGAATGCGCGCGGGGAACTGGGGACGGGAGACCCTCCAGCGCCCGTATTGCATCGGCCCCGCCAACGGCGGGGCGCCCGTGGCAGGCACGGGCGTCAGATGGGAGGAACCGGCGATGTCGGAGCAGGACAGCACACCGGAGGCCGTGGCCATGGCCACCCCCGTGGAGGTTGCAGCCGAGGGTGTGGTCGAGGAAACGCCGAAGGAGACCGCGCAGGCGACGCCTCCGGCCGTCCCCGTGGCGTCGGACCACCCTGACCGCTGGGGGCGCGTGGACGCCGACGGCACCGTGTACGTGAAGACCGAGGACGGCGAACGTGCTGTCGGGTCGTGGCAGGCCGGTGAGCCGGTCGAGGGTCTCGCGCACTTCGCGCGGCGCTTCGACGACCTGCGCACCGAGGTCGAGCTGCACGTGTCGCGGCTCAAGTCCGGCGCCGGCGACCCCAAGCACGCCCTGACCAGCGCGAAGCACGTCAAGGAGCAGCTCGCCGAGGCCGCCGTCGTCGGTGACCTCAAGGCGCTGGCCGCCCGCGTCGAGTACGTGCTGGTCCAGGCGGAGGCCGGCATGGAGAAGGCGAAGGAGGCCAAGGAGGCCGCCCGAGCCCAGTCCGTGGCGCGCAAGCAGGCGCTGGTCGACGAGGCCGAGTCGATCGCGAACGAGTCGACCCAGTGGAAGGTCGCGGGCGACCGGCTGCGCCAGATCCTCGACGAGTGGAAGACCATCCGCGGCGTCGACCGCAAGACCGACGAGCAGCTGTGGCGCCGGTTCTCGAAGGCGCGCGACGCGTTCAACCGCCGTCGCGGCTCGCACTTCGCGGACCTCGACCGCCAGCGTTCGGTGGCGAAGACCTCCAAGCAGTCGCTGGTCGAGGAGGCCGAGAAGCTCGTCGACTCCGACGACTGGGGCACCACGGCCGGTCGTTACAAGGAGCTCATGGTCGAGTGGAAGGCCGCCGGGCGTGCGCCCAAGGAGGCCGACGACGCGCTGTGGCAGCGTTTCCGGGCCGCGCAGGACGCGTTCTTCCAGAAGCGTTCCGAGGCGTTCAGCGAGCGGGACGCCGAGTTCACGGCCAACGCGAAGCTGAAGGAGGAGCTGCTCGCCGAGGCCGAGGGCATCGACCCGGCGGGCGACCTCGAGACGGCGCGCAACCAGCTCTACAAGATCCAGGAGCGCTGGGACGCGATCGGCAAGGTGCCGCGCGAGCGCATTCGTGAGCTCGAGGGCAAGCTCCGCGCCATCGAGGAGAGGGTCCGCGGCGCCGTCGACGCCCAGTGGCGCCGGTCCGACCCCGAGGCCGAGGCCAGGGTGGCGCAGTTCCGCGAGCGCGTGGAGCAGTTCGAGGCGCAGGCCGCGAAGGCCCGTGCCGCGGGCGACAAGCGCCGCATCGAGCAGGCCGAGGCGCAGGCCGCCCAGTGGCGCGAGTGGCTCGCCGCCGCTGAGCAGGCGCTGGCGACCCGTTAGTTCGTGACGCGCCGAGGGCCCCTCTCCCGTGCGGAGAGGGGCCCTCAGGCGTTTCCAGCGGGCAATGCGGCACTTTCTAGTCGGCATGCGTCACAGCTGGGGCGGCCGCGAAGCCGCGATCTTCACCCACTTCACCAGCAGGACGATGACCGCGATCGCCGCGATGATCAGGCCGAGCCCCGGGCCGGGACCGACCACCTTGTTGCTCGTCGTGGTCTGCTGCGTCCAGATCGACAGCACGCCGGTGATCGACCCCGCGAACAGGCCCAGCGAGCACACCCACGCGAGACCCCAGCGCCGCACCGCGAGCGTGATGCCGGAACCGAGCACACCGACGCCCAGCGCGAGGTACGAGAACAGCCGTGGCAGGAGCAGTTCCGACTCGCCGAGCACGACCGCCAGCCCCGTGTGCTCCCCGACCCACGGCAGGATCAGCGACACCAGCAACGCCAGCACCGCGATCGAGATCGTGAGCGCGCCGGTGCCGGGGTCGATCCGCTTGGCCGCCTGGTGCTCGACCGCGTCGATCTCCTTGCGCAAGAAGTCCTCATCACTCACTGGGCTGCGCACCCTGAGACGGCGGGCAGCGGCTCGGGCGTCCCGAACGACGGCAGACCGAGGCCGATGCCCGCGGTCTTGGGCTTGATGCCGGCCTCGGAACGGTCACCGGCCTTGGTGCGGCGCCACGACAGCGGTTCGCCGTCCGCGACGAGGTAGTGCGGGGCCGCGTACGTCACGACCGTCTCGACGACGTCGCCGGGACGCGGAACCGTCGTCCCCGGCGCGAAGTGCACGAGACGGCCGTCGCGCGCACGGCCGCTCATGCGGTGCGTCTCGGCGTCACGCTTGCCCTCGCCGGTGGCGACGAGGACCTCGACCGTGCGGCCGACCTGCTCGATGTTCAGCGAGTGCGTCATCTCGTTCTGCAGCGTCACGAGCCGGTCGAAGCGCTCCTGCACGACGGCCTTGGGCAACTGGTCCGGCAGCTCGGCGGCCGGGGTGCCGGGGCGCTTCGAGTACTGGAACGTGAACGCCGACGAGAAACGGGCCTGGCGCACCACGTCGAGCGTGCCCTGGAAGTCCTCCTCGGTCTCACCGGGGAAGCCGACGATGATGTCCGTGGTGATCGCGGCGTCCGGCATGGCGGCGCGGACCTTGTCGATGATCCCCAGGTACTTCTCGGTGCGGTACGAACGGCGCATCGCCTTGAGTAGTCGGTCCGAACCGGACTGCAGCGGCATGTGCAGGCTGTGGCACACGTTCGGTGTCTCGGCCATGGCTGCGATGACGTCGTCGGTGAAGTCCTTGGGGTGCGGCGAGGTGAAGCGCACGCGCTCCAGTCCGTCGATCCCGCCACACGCGCGCAGCAGCTTGCCGAACGCGAGCCGGTCGCCGAACTCGACGCCGTACGAGTTGACGTTCTGCCCCAGCAACGTCACCTCCAGTACGCCCTCGTCCACGAGCGTCTGCACCTCGGCCAGCACGTCGCCGGGACGGCGGTCCTTCTCCTTGCCGCGCAACGACGGCACGATGCAGAACGTGCAGGTGTTGTTGCAGCCCACCGAGATCGACACCCAGCCGGAGTAGGCGGAGTCACGCGCGGCCGGCAGCGACGACGGGAACGTCTCCAGCGCGTCGAGGATCTCGACCTGCGCCTCTTCGTTGTGGCGGGCGCGTTCGAGCAGCACCGGCAGCGACCCGATGTTGTGGGTGCCGAACACGACGTCCACCCACGGCGCGCGCCGGACGATCTCGCTGCGGTCCTTCTGCGCGAGGCAGCCGCCGACCGCGATCTGCATGCCCGGGTTCGCCGTCTTCTGCGGGGCGAGATGGCCGAGCGTGCCGTACAGCTTGTTGTCGGCGTTCTCGCGGACCGCGCAGGTGTTGAAGACGACGACGTCGGGCTGCTCGGCCTCGGTGGCCCGCTCGTATCCCGCGTCTTCGAGCAGACCGGCGAGCCGCTCGGAGTCGTGCACGTTCATCTGGCACCCGAACGTGCGGATCTGGAAGCTCTTGCGAACCTGCGCGGTACTCACACCAACACGATAAACCCTGGTCAGTGGCCCTCCGTGAGCGGACCGCACAAAGCCGGCCCCATCCGCGCGCTGACCAGGCAGGACCTTCGTCGGGTGCAAGGGCCCGCCTGTCCCGTGGCACGATGCGCTGGTGCTGGGACGACTGCATGCCGCCGTGAGCCTGCTGACCGCCGCGACGGTCCTGACGGGCTGTAGCAGCACGGTGTCGGACGCCAAGATCACGATGGCCACCGGCAGCGAGGGCGGCGTCTACTACTCGCTCGGCAACGGCCTCGCGGACATCTGGAGCGGGCGGCTCGGCATCGTGCGGCCCCAGGTCGTCCGCACGGACGGGTCCAAGGACAACGTCCGGCGGCTCGTCAACGACCAGGCCCAGGTCGGCTTCTCGCAGGCGGACGCGCTCGACGGCGTCGAGGGTGCCTACCGGTTGCGTGCGCTGGCCCGCATGCACGACGACTACCTGCAGATCATCGTCCGCGCCGACCTGCCGGTGACGAAGCTGCGCGAGCTGTCGGGACTGCGCGTGTCGATCGGCGCCATCGGGTCGGGCGTCGAGATCATCGCGAGCCGGCTGCTGCAGGCGGAGAACGTCACGCCCCAGGCGGTGAACCTGGGCCTCGACGACTCCGCCCAGCAGATGCAGGAGGGCAGGCTCGACGCGTTCTTCTGGTCGGGCGGCCTGCCGACGAGCAGGATCACCGCCCTCACCAAGGGCCTCGGCGTGCGGATGCTCGACCTGAAGGACGAGCTGCCGCAGTTCCGCCAGCAGTTCCCCGTGTACGGGTCCGCGACGCTGCCGGCCTCGATCTACAACCTGCAGTCCGGGCCGGTCATCACGCTGGTGGTGCGCAACTTCCTGCTCGTCCACGAGTCGATGCCCGACGACGTGGCCGAAGCGCTCGTGCGGCAGCTGTTCGAGGCGCAGCCCGAGCTGGTGAAGGCGCACTCGGCGGCCCGCACGATCGAACAGCGGTCGGCCATCGAGACGTCGCCGGTGCCGTTGCACAACGGCGCCATGCGTTACTACCGCGACGCGAAGGTCTAGGCCGCGGGGAGCGTGATCACGACCTTCAGGCCACCGTCCTCTGGCGACTCCAGGGACACGGTGCCGTCGACGCGTTCGACCAGCAGCCGCACGATCGAGAGCCCCAGCCCGGAGCCCGGCACGTTCTGGTGAGCAGGGCTGCGCCAGAACCGGTCGGTGGCCCGCTCCAGCTCGTCGGGCTGCAGGCCGGGCCCGTGGTCGGCGACGGAGAGCCGGATGACGCCGCCGGACTTGCGGGCGTCGACCACGATCAGCGTGCCTTCGGCGGTGAACTTCAGGGCGTTGTCGAGCAGCGCGTCCAGGATCGTCTCGACCCCGCGTGGCGGGACGAGGGCCATGCCGACCCGTTCCCCGTCGAGCACCAGGTGCACCTCCTTCGCGGCCGCGGCCGACGACCACGCGGACAACCGCGCCGCCACGGACTTGTCGACGTCGACCGGAACCGGGTCCACGGAACTGGACTCGGCACGCGCCATGGAGAGCAGTTCGTCGAGGATGCGGTTGAGCCGGTCGGCCTCGCTCAGCGCCTCGACCTGGTGCACCTCCGCCTCCGAGTCGACGTGACCCTCCAGGTTGGACAGCCGGAGTTTCAGCGCCGTCAACGGGTTGCGCAGCTGATGTGACGCGTCGGCGACGAAGGCCCGTTGCGCGGCAAGCACATCGCTCACGTTCGCGGCCATCTGGTCGAACGACCGCGAGAGCTGACGCAGTTCCGGGGGCCCGGACTCCGCGCCCACCGGTGGCACCGGCCGGCCGGAGACGACCGCGGCGAGGAGCTTGCCGGTCGCCTCGTCCAGCGCCTGCACCGGCCGCAACGTCCAGCGCACCACCGGCAGTGCCAGCAGCACGGCGAGCGCCAGCACCAGCAGGCTTCCCGCGAGCAGCAGGGCCCACCACGCGAGCACCTCGAAGCGGGTCTTGGCGGTCGGCGAGAACGTGATCACCGCGCCGCGTACCTCGCCGTCGACCAGCACCGGTTCGGCGAGCACGACCTTGGAGGCGCTCCACGGCGCGAACAACTCCGGCGCGACCGGCAGGCGCCCGGCCAGCGCCTTGCTGACCAGGTCCTGCACGACCGGGTCACCGAGCGCGAGGTCGTTGCGCGAGGCCACCAGCGGCACGGTCGGCGCGTCGCGGCCCACCACGGCCACGCCGATGTCGTACAGCTCGTCGTAGCGCTCCAGTTCGGCCCGCAGCAGGTGCGGGCTGTCGTCGATCAACGGCCGTTGCGCCAGCGACGCGAACCGGCTGGTGTCGGTGAGCCGGTCGAGGAACATCTCCTGCTGTTCCGCGGCCGCCACGTTGCGGCCCAGCGGCACGCCGAGGCCCACGAGCACCAGCACGATCAGGGCCAGCACCACGCTCAGCAGTCGGGACCGCACAGCCCGTCACCCCACCTTGCCGCGACACGCCGGCGAAAAATCACACAATCGAGATCACACCTGCCCCAGCCGGTATCCGACGCCGCGCACGGTCTCCAGCAGCGCGGGCCTGCCGAGCTTCGTCCTCAGCGTGGCGACGTGCACGTCCAGCGTCCGGTTGGCACCGGACCACGTGCGGCCCCACACCTCGGCGAGGATCCGCTCGCGCGTGCACACCGCGCCACCCGCGGCCATCACCAGCGCGAGCACCTGGAACTCCTTGCGGGACAGGGCGACCGACTCCCCCGCGACCGTGACCTCGTGACGCCCCAGGTCGACGCGCACGTCACCGGTCTCGAACACCTCCGTGGACACCGCGCCCACACCGACCGGATCGGCACCGCGGCGACGCCGGACGGCGTGCACGCGCGCGACCAGTTCTCCCACGTCGTAAGGCTTGACCAGGTAGTCGTCGGCCCCGGCGTGCAGGCCGAGGATCCGGTCGTCGATCTCTCCTCTCGCGGACACCACGATGATCGCGACGTCCGAAGCGGCCCTGATGGCACGGCACAGCGTCACGCCGTCCATGTCGGGCAGGCCGAGGTCGAGCAGCACCACGTCGACGCCGGCGAGGCGGTCGAGCGTGCCACGGCCCGTGGCCTGCCGGTCCACCTGGAAACCCCGTCTGGTCAGGGCTGGGACCAAGGCCTCGGCGACCCTGTCGTCGTCCTCGACGAGCAGCACGCGCACTTTCGCTACCTCCCGGGCAACCGATGTCTGCCTGTGACAGAGTTGAGACCCTAAGTCTTGCTCAATGTCCTGGACTGGTGTGGTGGCGGACACCTAGGTTTCCGCCAACGCCGACGACCCCCAAATGGAGGACTGGATGACTGCCGCCTCTGCACCGCCGATGATTCGTGTGGCGGGTGTGGACAAGTTCTTCGGCCCGTTGCACGTGCTCAAGAACGTGCAGCTGGAAGTGCCGAAGGGCCAGGTCGTGGTCGTGCTGGGGCCGTCGGGTTCCGGTAAGTCGACCCTGTGCCGGACCATCAACCGCCTCGAGCCGATCGATTCCGGCGTCATCGAGGTCGACGGGCAGCCGCTTCCCGCCGAAGGAAAAGAACTGGCCCGCCTTCGTGCCGATGTCGGCATGGTGTTCCAGTCCTTCAACCTTTTCGCGCACAAGACCATCGTCGAGAACGTCATGCTCGCTCCGGTGAAGGTGCGCAGGACGCCCGCCGCCGAGGCGCGCAAGACCGCGATGGAACTGCTGGAGCGGGTCGGGATCGCGAACCAGGCCGACAAGTTCCCCGCGCAGCTCTCCGGTGGGCAGCAGCAGCGTGCGGCGATCGCCCGCGCGCTCGCGATGAAGCCCAAGGTGATGCTGTTCGACGAGCCGACCTCGGCGCTCGACCCGGAGATGGTCCAGGAGGTCCTGGACGTCATGACGGGCCTGGCCAAGGACGGGATGACCATGCTGGTCGTCACGCACGAGATGGGCTTCGCCCGCAAGGCCGCGGACCGGGTGATCTTCATGTCCGACGGCGAGGTGGTCGAGGACTCGACACCCGAAGAGTTCTTCTCGGCCCCGAAGTCCAACCGCGCGAAGGACTTCCTTGGCAAGATCCTGACTCACTAGTAGTCAGCCCACTTTCGAACGAATGGCAGGAGAAGGACGATGAGGGTTCGCACCCTTGCGGCGGTGCTGCTGACGGGCGCACTGGCCCTGACCGCGTGTGGCAAGGAGGGCAGCCCGACCGACACGGCGGCGCCCGCCGGCCTCTTCGAGGTCGCCAAGGACGTCAAGGTCGACGGCTCGCCCACGTTCGAGAAGATCAAGGCGCGCGGCGAGCTCATCGTCGGTGTCAAGGAAGACCAGCCGGGTCTGGGCTACAAGGACCCGACGACGAACAAGTACAGCGGCTTCGACATCGACATCGCGCGCCTGATCGCCGCGAAGCTCGGCTTCGACCCCGAGACGAAGATCCAGTTCAAGACGATCCAGTCCGCCGCCCGCGAGCAGGCGCTGATCAACGGGGACGTCGACTACTACGTCGGCACCTACACGATCAACGCCGGCCGCAAGGAGAAGGTCTCGTTCGCCGGACCGTACTTCGTCGCCGGCCAGGACCTCCTGATCAAGGCCGACGACACCTCGATCACCGGCAAGGACACCCTCAAGGGCAAGAAGGTGTGCTCGGTGACCGGCTCCACGCCGGCCAAGCTCATCAAGGACCAGGGCCTGACCGAACCGGGCAACGTCCTCGAGTTCCAGGGCTACTCGCAGTGCGTCACCAAGCTCCTCAACGGTGAGGTCGACGCCGTCACCACGGACGACGCGATCCTCAAGGGCTACGCCGCCGCCGAGGAGGGCAAGCTGAAGGTCGTCGGCAAGACGTTCTCCAGCGAGCCGTACGGCATCGGCCTGCCGAAGGACGACAAGGCCCTGCGCGACAAGGTGAACGACATCCTGCAGACGTCGCTGGACGACGGCTCGTGGCAGAAGATCTACGACGGCACGCTGGGCAAGTCCGGCTCGTCCGCCGAGAAGCCGAAGATCGACAGGTACTGACGGTTCCTCACGTGGCCGGTGGATCCCACGTGGGTCCGCCGGCCGTTCCTTTGAAGGCGGACGGACGGCAAGGAAACCGATGAGCGTCCTCACCAACAACCTAGATCTGTTCCTGAGCGCATTTGGCCAGACGCTCCAGCTCTTCGCGGTCTCCGCGGTGCTGTCGCTGGTGCTGGGCACGTTCCTCGCGGCGCTGAGGGTCAGCCCGGTGCCGGTGTTCCGGGGCGTCGGCACGATGTACGTGACGGTCGTGCGCAACACGCCACTGACGCTGGTCTTCGTGTTCTTCGTGTTCGCGTACCCGCTGCTGGACATCCTGAGGATCGAGCCGTACACCGCCGCGGTGGTGTCGCTGTCGCTCTACACGGCGGCATTCGTCTGCGAGGTCGTGCGATCGGGCATCAACACGGTGCCGGTCGGGCAGGCCGAGGCCTCCCGCGCGCTGGGTCTCACGTTCACGCAGATGCTCGGCAACGTGGTGCTGCCGCAGGCGTTGCGCTCGGTCGTGCCGCCGATGACGAGCACCATGATCGCTCTGCTGAAGAACACGACGGTCGCGTCCGGCTTCGCCGTCGTGCAGGCGGGCAACATCCGCGAGCAGCTGGCGGATCAGGGTGACAACGTCCTCATCGGACTCCTGTGGGTCGCACTCGGGTTCGTCATCCTGGTGATGCCGCTGACGTACGTCCAGCAGGTCTTCGAGAAGCGGTGGAGCGTGGCCCGATGAGCATGGTGCTGTTCGACGTCCCGGGTCCGAAGGCCCGCGTCCGTCACAAGATCATGGCCGTCATCGGCATCGCGGCGGTGCTCGCGGCGCTGGTGTACGTGGTGATGCGGTTCATCGTCACCGACCAGTTCACCGCCCGCAGGCTCGACTGGGTCAACTACAAGCAGATCCAGCTCTCGCTGGTCGAGGCGATCGGCAACACGCTCAGCGCGTTCGCCGTCGGCGCGGTGCTGGCACTGGCGTTCGGCGCGATCTTCGCGGCGGCGCGGCTGTCCGACCACGCGTGGGTGCGCGTTCCCGCGGCGGTGATCGTCGAGATCTTCCGCGCGATCCCGCTCGTGATCATGATGTTCTTCTTCTACTACGGCCTTCCCGTGGCCGGGGTGAAGCTGAGCGCGTTCACGGCCGTCGTGATCAGCCTGATGCTGTACAACGGCTCGGTGCTCGCGGAGATCTTCCGCGCGGGCATCAACTCGCTGCCGAAGGGCCAGAGTGAGGCCGCGTACGCGCTGGGCATGCGCAAGACGCAGGTGATGACGTTCGTGCTGCTGCCGCAGGCGTTGCGGGCCATGCTGCCGACCATCATCAGCCAGCTCGTCGTGCTGCTGAAGGACACCGCGCTCGGCTTCCTCATCACCTTCGAGGAGCTGCTGCGGTGGGGTACTCGCATCGGTGGTGACGCGGTCAACTTCGGCCGTCCGATGATCTCGGTGATGATCGTGGTCGCCCTGGTCTACATCGGACTGTGCCTGTTGCTGACGTGGCTCGCGACGTACCTCGAGAAGCGCAACCGCCGCAACAAGAAGGTCATCAAGCCCGACAACCCCGACGCGGAGAAGCCCGTCCTGATGGACGCCTCGGCCGCCGGCTGACGGAGCACGAGCGGAACGGGGCGTGTCCACATCGGACACGCCCCGTTCGCTGTTTCCGAAGGCCATCGGAAGGTCAGACGTTCCAGTCGACGACACCGCGCCAGTCCTGCCTCGCTTCCCCTACGACGTCGAGGCAGAACGTGGTGCCGGCACGGAAGTTCGTGCCGAGCAGCCGACGCGAGCGGTCACCCGCCGGGAACAGCACGGGACTGCCCGCCACCCGGTGGTCGCCGTCGCGGGACCACCGGATCCGCAGGTCGACCGGACTGGCCGTGACCCGGAGGTAGACGTCCGAGCCGTCGACGGTGATCGTGCGGACGGCGTGCAGGTCGGCGGATGCGGTGCGCATGGTCCGGAACGTATCGGCGCGAACGGAACCGGGGCGTCTCACGAAGAGTGGATCTCCCGTCAACTTTCGCGGTACGCTCGTGGTGGGGGATCTACCGCGGTGACGTCACATGAGTGAGGGGCATTGTGACGCGCGTGCTTGTAGTGGACGACCAGCCGTTGTTCAGGGCCGGCCTGGTCGCGTTGCTGAACGCTTCACCTGATCTGACCGTCGTCGGCGAGGCCGGGGACGGTGTCACCGCGTCCGCACTGGCCGAGTCGTCGAGGCCGGACGTGATCCTGCTCGACATCCGCCTGCCGGGACTGGCCTCGCTCAAACGCGTCGCGGCGTCCACGCGGGTGCTGGTGCTGACCACATTCGACCTGGACGAGTACGTCCACGAGGCGTTGCGGCTGGGCGCGGCGGGGTTCGTGCTGAAGGAGTCGGAACCGGCCCGTCTGATCGCCGCCATCACCGCCGTCGCCTCGGGCGAGATGCAGTTCGGTCCCACGGTGATGCGCAGGCTCGTGGCGGCGTACCTGAGGGGCGACTCGGCTGTGTCGCCGTGGAGTCCGGCCGGTCTGGACGAGCTGACGGATCGCGAGCGCGAGGTGCTGCGGCTGGTCGGCACCGGGCTGACGAACACGGCGATCGCGACCAGGCTGACGGTCACGGAGGGCACGGTGAAGACGCACCTCAACCGCGTGATGACGAAGCTGCGGCTGACCAGCCGGGCGCAGGCCGTGGTGATGGCCTACGAGTCCGGGCTGGTCATACCGCAGGCCGTCGCTAGGACCGCTTGAACAGCTTGTTGCCGAGCCAGACGATCGGGTCGTACTTGCGGTCGGCGACGCGCTCCTTCATGGGGATGAGCGCGTTGTCGGTGATGTGGATGTGCTCGGGACAGACCTCGCTGCAGCATTTGGTGATGTTGCAGAGACCGAGCCCGTGGTCGTCCTGCGCCTGGTCGACGCGGTCCGCGGTGTCGAGCGGGTGCATCTCCAGTTCGGCGACCCGCATGAGGAACCGCGGCCCTGAGAACGCCTCCTTGTTCTCCTCGTGGTCACGCACCACGTGGCAGGTGTTCTGGCACAGGAAGCACTCGATGCACTTGCGGAACTCCTGCGAGCGCTCGACGTCGACCTGCTGCATCCGGTACTCGCCCGGCGCCAGGTCCTTGGGCGGCGTGAACGACGGGACCTCGCGTGCCTTGGTGTAGTTGAAGGACACGTCGGTCACGAGGTCGCGGATGATCGGGAACGTCCGCATCGGCGTGACCGTGATCGTCTCCGACTCCTCGAAGATCGACATCCGGGTCATGCAGAGCAGCCGCGGCCGTCCGTTGATCTCCGCCGAACATGAGCCGCACTTGCCGGCCTTGCAGTTCCACCGCACCGCGAGGTCCGGCGTCTGCGTGGCCTGCAGCCGGTGGATGATGTCGAGGACGACCTCACCCTCGTTGACCTCGACGGTGAAGTCCTCCAGCCCACCGCCGGAGTCGTCACCGCGCCACACCCGGAACTTCCCCTGGTAGCTCATGCCAACTCCTCGGCGGTGAGGTACTTCTCCAGCTCGCTGCGGTCGAACAGGTCCAGCAGGTCGTGCCGGATCGGGATCTGCGGCTTCTCCGTCACCTGTGCCCCGTCGCCGTCGGCTTTGCACACCAGCAGTTTCCGGCGCCACTCGGCGTCCATCGACGGGTGGTCGTCGCGGGTGTGACCGCCGCGCGACTCGGTGCGCAGCAACGCCGCCTTCGCCACACACTCCGACACCAGCAGCATGTTGCGCAGGTCGAGGGCGAGGTGCCAGCCGGGGTTGAACTGCTGGTGTCCCTCGACGGTCAGCGCCTGCGCGCGTTCCTTGAGCTTCTCCAGCCGCTGCAACGCCTCTTCCATCTCACCGGCTTTCCGGATGATGCCGACGAGGTCGTTCATGGACTGCTGCAGCTCCATGTGCAGGGTGTACGGGTTCTCGCCGCCTTCCTGCTGGAAGGGTTTGAGCGCCGTGGCCCGCGCCTCGGTGACGATGTCCTCCGCCACGACAGGGCGTTCGGCCATCGCCCGCACGTACTCCGCGGCACCCGCACCGGCCCTGCGCCCGAAGACGAGCAGGTCCGACAACGAGTTGCCGCCCAGCCGGTTCGATCCGTGCATGCCGCCGGAGACCTCACCGGCCGCGAAGAGCCCTGGTACCGAAGAGGATCCGGTGTCGGGTTCCACCTCGACGCCGCCCATCACGTAGTGACAGGTCGGGCCGACCTCCATCGGCTGGGCGGTGATGTCCACATCGGCCAGTTCCTTGAACTGGTGGTGCATGGACGGCAGCCGGCGGCGGATCTCCTCGGCGGGCAGACGCGTCGACACGTCGAGGAAGACGCCACCGTGCGGCGATCCGCGCCCTGCCTTGACCTCCGAGTTGATCGCGCGGGCGACCTCGTCCCGCGGCAGCAGTTCCGGTGGGCGCCGGTTGTTCGCCTGGTCGGTGTACCAGCGGTCGGCTTCTTCCTCGTTGTCGGCGTACTTGTCCTTGAACACCTCGGGGATGTAGTCGAACATGAACCGCTTGCCGTCGGAGTTCCGCAGCACGCCACCGTCACCGCGGACGGACTCGGTGACGAGGATGCCCTTGACCGACGGCGGCCAGACCATCCCGGTGGGGTGGAACTGGATGAACTCCATGTTGATCAGCGAGGCACCGGCGCGCATCGCGAGCGCGTGGCCGTCGCCGGTGTACTCCCAGGAGTTCGAGGTGACCTTGAACGACTTGCCGATGCCGCCGGTCGCGAGGATCACCGCCGGTGCCTCGAACAGCACGAACCGGCCGGACTCGCGCCAGTAGCCGAACGCGCCGGAGATCCTGTCACCGTCCTTGACGAGCTCGGTGACGGTGAACTCCTGGAACACCCGCAGGCGTTCCTCGTAGTCGCCGAACTCCTTGAAGTCGTCCTGCTGCAACGACACGATCTTCTGCTGCAGCGTGCGGATCAGTTCGAGGCCGGTGCGGTCGCCGACGTGCGCGAGCCGCGGGTACTCGTGGCCACCGAAGTTGCGCTGCGAGATCCGGCCGTCCTTGGTGCGGTCGAACAGCGCGCCGTAGGTCTCCAGTTCCCAGACCCGTTGCGGCGCCTCCTGTGCGTGCAGTTCGGCCATGCGCCAGTTGTTGAGGAACTTGCCTCCGCGCATGGTGTCGCGGAAGTGGACCTGCCAGTTGTCGCTCTCGTTGGCGTTGCCCATGGCGGCGGCGATACCGCCCTCGGCCATGACGGTGTGGGCCTTGCCGAACAACGACTTGCAGAGAACGGCGGTGCGCAGGCCGTGCTCACGGGCCTCGATCGCGGCTCGCAGACCGGCACCACCCGCGCCGATCACGAGAACGTCGAACGAATGCCTTTCCAGCTCGGGCAAAACCACTCCTTAGTTGATGAAGCGGAGGTCGGAGATCGTTCCCGAGGCGACCAGCGCGACGTACAGGTCCGTGAGGCAGACGAAGATCAGCGAGGCCCACGCGAGTTGCATGTGCCGGTTGTTCAGCTTCGAGATCTGCGTCCACATCCAGTACCGGACCGGGTGCTTGGAGAAGTGCTTGAGCCGCCCGCCCGCGATGTGCCGGCACGAGTGGCACGACAGCGTGTACGCGGCCAGCAGGCTCACGTTGACCAGCAGGATGATGTTGCCCAGGCCGACGCCGGTGCCGAACGCGAGGACCGCGTCGTAGATGTTGATCAGCAACAGGAGTGACGCCGCGTAGAAGAAGTAGCGGTGCAGGTTCTGCGCGATCAGCGGGAACCTGGTCTCACCGGTGTACTTGCTGTGCGGCTCGGCCACCGCGCACGCGGGCGGCGACGCCCAGGCCGCGCGGTAGTAGGCCTTGCGGTAGTAGTAGCAGGTGATGCGGAATCCCAGCAGGAACGGGATGATCAGCAGCGGCGGGGTCAGGAAGCCTGGCAGCGCCGGGAACCACTGACCGAAGTGCGAGGCCGCGGGGACGCACTCCTCGGTGAGACACGGCGAGTACATCGGTGTGAGGTAGTGGTACTGGTCGACCCAGTAGTAGTCCCCCTGGAACGTGCGGAACGCCGCGTAGATCGAGATGAGCAGCAAGCCGACGAATGTCGTCAGCGGCGGCAACCACCATCGGTCCGTGCGCAGAGTCCTGGCGGCGATCTCTGCCCTCGCCATTACTCACCTTTCTGGGGGTCCACGTCGTTGTGGAGGAAACGCGTAACGGCCCCCGCTGTCTGCGAGGGCCGTAAGTAAGGACTGGGTCAGGTCCGGTTCCGGTACCCACCGAGCCCTTCGTCGTCCGCGTCCTTCCAGAGCGACTCGTCGTAAGGCGTGTCTGGCACGACCACGACCTCGCGTTCCACTTGAGGCGCTTCACGTTGCCTCGGGGTGCTCAGGTCGACGAGTTCGGTGGCGTCGATGTCCATGCGTTCCACGTCGTTGGCCAGGCGTTGCACGGCTGCCACGTCGCCGTACCTGGTGCGCAGGTTGCTGACGGCATGCCGCATCTGGCCGATGACCCGGCGCAGCTCGACGATCTCCGTGGAGTTCATGGGACACCTCCGTTCAAGGTCGTGCCCCGCACTCTGCCCAATCTCAAGCCATGTGACAAGCACCACACGCCAAGATTCAAAACTGGTCGCCTCCCATCTACTGAATCGTTTTTGTGTCTGCGACCAGCCATGACTTACTGTGTGTGGCGTCACGCCCGTTCGTGGGACGCCACCGTTGTCGTCTCGTAAGGGCCCCACCACGGCCCGTGATGACCCGGAGATACCCATGACCGAACTGCATCCTGTTCTGACAGAGGTGACACGCCGGATCGCCGCCCGAAGCGCCGATTCACGCCGTGCGTACCTCGAGCGCGTGGCCGCCGCCGCGCAGGACGGAACGTCCCGGTCCGGCTTCGCCTGCAGCAACCTCGCGCACGGCTTCGCCGGAATCACCGGCGGCGACAAGGCCGCGCTGCGCGCGCTGCGCAAGTCCAACGTCGCGATCGTCTCGTCCTACAACGACATGCTGTCGGCCCACCAGCCGTTCCAGGAGTACCCGTCCTGGATCAAGGACGCGGTCCGCGCTGTCGGCGGCGTGTCCCAGTTCGCGGGCGGTGTGCCCGCGATGTGCGACGGCATCACCCAGGGCCGCGAGGGCATGGAGCTGTCGCTGTTCAGCCGCGACGTCATCGCGATGTCGACCGGTGTCGCCCTGTCACACGAGATGTTCGACGCCGCGGTACTGCTCGGCGTGTGCGACAAGATCGTGCCGGGCCTGCTGATCGGCGCGCTGTCGTTCGGGCACCTGCCGTCGATCCTGGTGCCCGCGGGCCCGATGTCGTCCGGCCTGTCGAACAAGGAGAAGGCCCGCGTCCGGCAGCTGTACGCGGAGGGCAAGGCGTCCCGCGAGGACCTGCTGGAGGCCGAGGCCGCCTCGTACCACTCCCCCGGCACCTGCACGTTCTACGGCACCGCGAACTCGAACCAGATGGTCGTCGAGGTCATGGGCCTGCACCTGCCGGGCGCCTCGTTCGTGCCGCCGGGCACGGGTCTGCGGCGCGCGTTGACCGAGTACGCCGGCCGCCGCGCCGTCGAGATGGCCAAGGGCGAGGGCTACACCCCGATCGCGCACGTCGTCGACGAGAAGGCCGTCGTCAACGGCGTCGTCGCCCTGCTGGCGACCGGCGGCTCGACGAACCACACGATGCACCTGGTCGCCATCGCCGCCGCCGCGGGCATCGAGCTGAGCTGGGACGACTTCTCCGACCTGTCCTCGGTGGTGCCGCTGATCGCGCGGGTCTACCCGAACGGCGGCGCCGACATCAACCACTTCCAGGCGGCGGGCGGCGTCCAGTTCGTCGTGGGCACCCTGCTGGACTCCGGCCTCCTGCACGCCGACGTCAACACCGTCGCCGGCCACGGCCTGGACCGCTATCGACAGGAACCGATGCTGGCCGACGGCGAACTGATCTGGGTCGACGGCCCCGGCCGCTCCCTGGACCTAGAGGTCCTGCGCCCGGCCTCCGACCCGTTCGCCTCGGACGGCGGCCTGCGCATGCTCGCCGGCAACCTGGGCCGCGCCGTCATCAAGGTCTCGGCCGTGGCGACGGAGAACCACGTCGTCGAGGCCCCGGCCCGCGTCTTCACCACGCAGGAGGCGTTCCAGGAGGCCTTCAGGGCGGGCGAACTGGACCGCGACGTCGTCGTGGTGGTCCGCCAGCAGGGCCCGCAGGCCAACGGCATGCCCGAACTCCACAAGCTCACCCCGCCACTCGGCGTCCTGATGGACCGCGGCTACAAGGTCGCCCTCGTGACCGACGGCCGCATGTCCGGCGCCTCGGGCAAGATCCCGGCCGCCATCCAGCTCACCCCGGAAGCCGCGGTCGGCGGCCCGCTCGGCCGAGTCCGCGACGGCGACGTCGTGCGCCTGGACGCCACCGCCGGAACCCTGGAGGTCCGGGTGCCCGCGGAGGAGCTGGCGACCCGCCCGCTGGTGGACTTCCCGCCGACCAGCCGCGAGTGGATGGGCACGGGCCGCGAGCTCTTCGCCGCCCTGCGCCGTAGCGTCGGACCGGCCGACCGGGGCGCGACGGTGTTCGGCCCGATCACCGCCGACCACTTCGCCCCGGTCACCCACCACTAGCCGTCCTACCCGGCACCACCAATATATTGGTCCTCGACACACAGCTGACCTGCGCCTTAGCAATGACTCTTTGGACTTCGTCGTCAAAAGACCCATTGCAAAGGCGCGGCGAAGCCCGCCCAGACCCAGCCCGCCAACCCGTCCGCAGACCGCGCCGACCTCACCGCCCAGCCCGTCCGCTACCGCCCTGCTACCCGCCCGGATGCCATTGCAATGAGTCTTTTGACTTCGTCCGCAAACGTATTTTGCATCCGGCGAGAGGCAGCAGGCGTGCGGTCGCCGGGCGTGAGGGCAGTCGGCAGACTGATATGCGATATATCGGTTTCGGTTCCACACCGGCCCCAGATTCGGCCCAGTTCCGCAAGGAGAGCAGCAGTGACCAACGGTGACAATCTTCGGGTGACCACTGGCGCGGACCTCCTCGGTCTGTCGCCCGTCATCCCCGTCGTCGTGGTCGACGACGCCGACCACGCGGTGCCGCTCGCCCGGGCACTGCTGCGCGGTGGCGTTCGCGTCATCGAGCTCACGCTGCGCACCCCTGCCGCACTGGCCGCGATCGAGAACGTCGCGCGCGAGGTCCCTGAGATCGTGATCGGCGCGGGCACCGTCACGGCACCGGAGCACGCGGAGCAGGCGGCGAAGGCCGGGGCGGCGTTCCTCGTCACTCCCGGCACGACCGACCGGGTGCTCGACGCGGCGGACGCGACCGGACTGCCGTACCTGCCGGGCGCGGCGACGGTGTCCGAGGTGCTGCGGCTGGCCGAGCGCGGGCTGACCGCGCTGAAGTTCTTCCCGGCCGAGGCGGCGGGCGGGGTCGACTACCTGAAGTCGATCGGCGGTCCGGTCCCGCACGTGCGGTTCTGCCCGACCGGCGGCATCACCCCGCAGACCGCGCCGAACTACCTCGCGCTGCCGAACGTCGGTTGCGTCGGCGGCTCGTGGCTGGCTCCCAAGGACGCGCTCGTGCAGGGCGACTGGGACCGCATCGAGACCCTTGCGCGCGAGGCTTCACAACTCGGGTAACCGAGATCACGGACCGGAAGTTCGGCTCAATCACGAGACATGCAGGCCTGCCGGTCGCCGTCAGGACCACAAGGCGGCGACGAGCTCCGCTCGTCCCGTGATGCCGAGCTTGCGGTAGGCGCTCGACAGGTGCAGTTCCACCGTGCGCCGGGTGAGGTGCAGGTCTTCGGCGATCTGCCGGTTCGTCAGGCCCTGCGCCGCCATCCGCGCGACCCGGTTCTCCTGCTTCGTCAGGCCCTGCACCTGGTCGTCCTCGTCGCGGACCTCGTTGCCCGCGAGTTTGGCCAGCGGGTGCGCGCTCAGCTGGCGGGCCAGTTCGAACGACCTCCGCAGGTGGTCCGCGGCCTCGTCGGCCCGGCCCTTGCGGCGCAGGTGGTGGCCAAGCCAGTACAACGACTGGGCGTGCAGCAGGCGGTGCGGTGACGAGGCGAGAAGTTGTTCGGCCTCGGTAAGGACGTCGATGTCGTCGGTGCTCATGCCGACGCTCATCAACGCCGTGCCGATCACCCTCGTCGACCCCCACCGCTTGGCCAGGTCGAGTTCCTCGTGCGCGAGCCGGGCAGCGTCGTCACGGTTGCCCAGCGCTAGATACGCGCGCACGGCGTGATGCCGCCACGCGATGAGCGCGGGGTTGGGCATCTCGCGTGCGGTGAGCCGGCGGCCCGCTTCCAGCAGGTCCTCCAGTGCACCCTCCGCGTGGCACGACGCGAGCTTGAGGCGGCCACGGGCGTAGACGATGTTGATGTGCTGCAACAGGTTGCCGTCCTCGGCGACGAGTGGGGCCGCCTCGTCGAACTGGCCCATCTCGATGCAGACCTCGGCCAGTTTCGCGGTCGCGAGCACGACGGACGGGCACTCCCTGTTGCCCGTCGAGACCGGCGGCGTCAGGAACGTGTACGCGCGCGCCAGGTCTCCACTGTTATGGAAGGCGCACGCACGGGCGATCATGCTGAGCATCCCGCGGCGCAGGTGCGGGTCGTGCGAGACCGGCGCGGTGCTGTGCGAGAGCCAGAACTTGTTGATGTGCTCGGGATTGTCGCCGAGCACCGGCACGAGGAACGTGAAGATGTAGGACGCGCCGAAGACGTCGATCCACTCACCTTCGAGTGCCTCCAGCGCGTACTCGACGGCCTCGGTGTACGAGTCGCCGCTGCGGGCGCTGCCGACCGCGAGCAGTGCCGACCGGGCGCGTTGGAGGTTCGGGGCCTGCGGGATGTCGCCGACGAGGTCCTCGAAGTACTTGCCCGCGCAGTTGGCCATGCGCGCGTCGCGGTTGGCGGCCAGGAGATAGGTGGTGCAGACGAGGTTCCAGACCTTGTCGCGGTCCTCCGGCAGCAGCCGGGCGACGACCATGATCGCGAGAGAGACGGCGAAGTGCGCGTCCGAACCCGTGCACATTCGCTGGATCAACGCCAGCGCGACGTTCGCGGCGAGGTTCGGGTCCTCGCACCGCATCAGCGCATCCCGGACCCGGTCGCGGCCCAGTGCGTTGTCCTGCAGGTGTTCCGTGTGTCCGAGTTCGACCTCGACCGCCAACCGGTCCTCATCGGACAGATGCTCTTCGAGCGCTCGTTCCAGGTGCTCGACGCCGCCGACCTCGCGCAGCAGGTCGACGGACCACGGCAGGCGCACGGATCTGGCCTTCAGCACGTGCTCGGCGACGCGCTCGTCCGGGGCGTCCGACTCGAACAGCAGCCAGGCGGCACGGGAGTGCGCGGCGGAACGGACCGCGATCGGCATGTCGGCGAGGATGCTGTTGCGCACGAACGGATACCGGAACGTCAGCGGGTCGGTGTCGGCGAGCACGCCGAGGCGGACGAGCATGTCGACGGCAGGCAGCGCGTCGAAGCCGGTGAGCGCGGAGAGCAGTTCGAGGCCGGCGTCACCGTCCAGGACCGCCGCGGAGCGGGCGACCTCGGCGGCTCCGGTGTACTCGCGCAGCCGCATGCCGATCATCTCGCCGACCGCGGCCGAACCCTCGCCTTCCTCGCGCAGCAAGGCTTGCAGCAGATAGGGATTGCCGCCGGTGAGCTCGTGGCAGCGCTTAGCGTCCCGGCCCGGGAACTTCTCGGTGAGGCTTTCGACGGCGGTGACGTCGAGGCCGGCGAGGTCGAGGCGGTTCGGATGGGCGCCGGCGATCTCGGGCAGCGTGACCTCGTCCGTGGCGAGGTAGCCCTGGGACGCGCCGAGCGCGATGACGACCGGCATCTCCTGCAGCCGTGGACGCAGGTACGCGAGAGCGCGCTTGGAGAAGGTGTCGGCGACGTGCACGTCGTCGACGACCATCAGGATCGGCGACTTGCGCGCGGAGTTCGCGGCGCGCGCGTAGAGCTCCTCCAGGTCGTGCTCGTTCGCGAGGCACGGTGCGAGCTGCCGCACCACCGCGCCGGGGAGGTGGCTCTCCAGGCGGGCGCTCTTGGCCAGGCGAACGGTGAACCCGCGTTGGCGGGCGTCGGCGGCGAGCGCGTCGAGCACCGCCGTCTTGCCGATGCCGAACCCACCGGTGACGACGACGCACGAGCCCGTTCCCTGGACCGCGTCGTCCAGTAAACGTCCGAGAGTCGCAAGTTCCGAGTCCCGGCCGAGTAGTGGAGATGTCACCTCTGTTCACCCCTGCCTTCGGTACCGAGAGGACCGCAGGTCGAAGGTTTCGGTGTTCCTTCGGTGCCGACCGTAGAGACCTGCGCTTCGGCGTCGGGCAAACTTACCCACAGGTAACGACCAACGGAACTGTGAGCTGTTCGCAGTGGTGAGCGGGTATAACGCGATGATCTTCGCCAGGCTGGTGCGCGGGTGGTTCCGCCTCGCCTGTCTGCTCATCGGTTCCCGCCAGGATTCACAGGGGTCCCACCAGCGGAAACCTCTCGGCGTGGACAGATTCCGCGCGCGTGAGAGTGCCGGCGTCGACGGGGCTGTCGGGGTGCGAGGCCAGCGAGTCCACGACCGACAGCACGGCGGCGATGGCGACGACGACGCCCGCCGCCACCAGCAGGATGCTGCGGGCCACAGCGCACGGCTCACGCATGCCGGGTGGACTTTCGGTGAGCGCCGGCCGCAACACCGGAACGAACACGCCGAAGTCGGCCGCATCACGCCGGCAGTCCTCGCACCCGGCTAGGTGCCGGGAGAAGCTGACGTGCTGCGCCGGGTCGAGCACGCCCAGCACATACGCCGCCACATCACCGCACGGCCCTTCCGGGCTCGTGCGGTTTTCGTCGTCCTGATCTTGGTCTGCTCCTGCTCCCGCGTGCTCGTGATGTGGTTGATGGGTCACCATCACTAGCTCCTGTCCTGCAGCGCCCGGCGGATCGTGTGCATCGCCTTGTACAACCGGGACTTGACGGTTCCTTCCGGGACACCCAGAACGATCGCGGCCTCCTTCACCGTTCGTCCCATGACATACGTTTCGTAGATCGCGGAACGGTGTTCATCACTCAATTGGCGTACTACATCAGTAATGACCATTACTGAAAGTGTCTGTTCCGTGTCGTCCGGGGATTCGGCGATGTCCGGACGCAACAATTCAACTTCCTGCGGGCGCGCCTGCCGGCTCCGCCATCCGTCGATCACAATGCGACGAGCCACTGTACAAAGCCAGCCGCGCAACATGCCGGGATCACGAACGAGATGCGCGGAGTTCTGCCAAGCCCTGATCAACGTCTCCTGGACGACATCTTCCGTCCACTGACGGTCGTAGTTGGTCAGGCACAGGACCTGCGAGAACAACATCCGCTGGAACTGCCCATAGAGCAACGTGAGCAATTCTTCGTCCTGGTGGGCTTGTGCGACCTTGCCCTGATCAACCATGAAGCTGACAACCTCCCCAGGTATCGGCGACAGGTTCGCTTCGGGCGGCAGTCCTAGCGACTCGGTGGCCGAGCACGGAATCGCCCAGATCCTACCCCGCGAACACGAAAACCTCTCGGGTACGTAAATCAGGACCGAATGGTTCGCCAATTGTTGTGTGATGCACGTCACATGCACATCTGGGCATGCTCGTGAACCTCGACCCCACCTGCGCGTATCACATTCGAAGGCAGCTCGATCACGGGAGGGAACGGGCACTATGCGTCACCGATTGGACACGCTGGGACAGCACGTAGCGCTGTTCACCATCCTGTCTGTCATATTTCTGGGGGCTTTCGTCGGAGCCGTCCCGGCTAATGCGCAATCGACAGAAGTACAACCTTCAGACCGTTCGTTCATGGTTTCTCTGAGGCAAGCAAACTCTTGGTTGGTGCCGGTGAGCAAAGAAGCTCCCACACGTTCCACGGACGCGGGCACAAGCAATGCCGGGCGGGACGTCTTCGAAGGGCATTCACGACTCGACATCGATCTGCTGAAATCCGCCGAGGGACTGGGAGTGGTCCTGCCGAACGACGTCAGCAGTGAACACCAGTCACTCATCGATGAGATGGCAGGACGCACCGGGGACAACCACGACCGCGCCTACGCGACGATCGTCCGGCAGGCCCAGGGCGGGCTTCTCGTAATGGCCGTGCGAACGCGGGCGACAACGCAGAACACCACAATCCGAACGCTTGCTCACCAGGCCTCGCAAATGCTGATTCGCACAATGACGGTCCTGGAGAACACCGGCAAGGCGGACCCGTCCGCGTTCGAACTGGTGACCGCCAAGGCGCAGGTTAACGCGGTCCGCGTCATCGGCCAGAACATCGAACCGTCGGACCGGGAACTGCTCGTACTGCTCGCCCAGCATTCGCTGTGGCAGAAACCGGCCAGCCGGGAAAGCTCCAACCGGGCACGCGACTCGAAGGTCCGCAAGGTCGCGGGCCAGCTCGCCGCCGAGCACACCCAGCTGACCCAGGCGGTCACGGAGGCTGCCCGCCAGATCGGCGTGGATCTGCCCTCCGAACCGACGACGGAACAGAAGTCGTGGGCGAACGCCATCTCGTCCAGCTCGGGCGAGGAGCTCGACAACATGTACGCGAACCTGTCACGCGCGGCCGACGGCTCGCTCGTCAGCCAGGTCGCCCACGCCCGCGCGACGACCAAGAACGTCCCCGTGCGCATCGCCGCCCAGACCGCCCTGACCATCCTGCTCAAGCACATGCTCCTGCTGGAGAGCACCGGCCTGGTGAAGGCGAACTCGCTGCAGATGACCGACATCCCGGCTCTCACCCAGCAAAAGTCCAACAGCAGCCCTCCGCCACAACCCGACGACTCGTCCACGAGCGTCGGCTTCCTCACCGGCATCGCCGTCCTCGTGGTCGCCGCCGCGGGCACCCTCTGGCTGGTCCGGGCAGTCGGCCACCACGGAGAACACCGCCGCTGACGCTTGCCCACCGACATATCGGCTGCCGCCCGCGCCAACCGATATATCAGCGCCTTACGGGCCCTCCGCAGCCCGCCGGGCGAGCTTCTCGGCCCTTAGCAATGACTCTTTTGACGACGTCGTCCAAAGAGTCATTGCTAAGCCGCAGGTCAGCACGATGTTGGGTTGACATAACGAAGGTGAACGCGCGAGCACGCCGCGGCTTGCGTCAGGTGACGCAGGAGCCCCGACGGTGATCGTGGGGCCTGTTCAAAGGCTCGGCTGAACTGATATATGGATCTTGAGTCAAGAACGGATCGAGGGCAGTGCGGTGTCCACCCGTTCGACGACATGCGCCTCGGTGAGGTCGACCGCCTCCCACTTGCCGACGAGCCGGTCGATCACAGCGGCCGGCACCGGCTCCGAGCGGGCGCGGTTGCGCGCGTGAATCACGTTCTTCGGCGCTTCGAGTCCGACCAGGGTGATGCGGGCGCGGTAGTCGGCGGCGAGTCCGACGCAGCGCTCACGCAGTTGCTGGGAGATGTTGGTCGCGTTCCAGACGAACCGCTCGCCCGCCCGCAACAGCGTTCGGGCTTCCTCGAACGCGGCGGCGGCGACCGCGCGCTGGTCGCCGTCGGGCGCGATGCCCAGCCGTGAGCGCACCGCGTCGAGGCTCACCACCGGCCAGCCCGGCCGGTGGGCGGCGATCCAGTGGTCCTTGCCGACACCCGGCTGGCCGGACAGCACCGTCACCTCGACGCGGGTGTCGTCGTAAGCGGCGTAGCCGGGGTCCCGGCCAGGCGTGCGGAAGTACTGGAACCGGGCGTGGTCGGACGGGAAGGCACGCGGCCGGTCCAGGCAGTCGCGTTCGCGGCAGTACTCCTCGAACAGCGCGATGTTCTCCAGCACCGAGTCCGCGTCTCCGCAGATCCGGCCGAGGATGTCGGCGCGGGCGAGCGTCGCCAGGTCGTCGTTGCGCGCGAGCAGGCTCACCCGGAACGCGATGCGGTCGAGGTCGGGGCGTTCCAGCGCCCAGAACGGCACCTGGTGGTGGCGCACCAGCGCGGCGACGTGCTCGCGCCAGGCGATCGGGCGTCCCATCTCCCACAACAGCTTGCGCGCCAGCAGGTCTCCGGCGCGGGAGTGGCCGTGCGCGGTGACTCGGCCGTCGGCGATCTGCGTGCGGAACGGCTTCGCGGCGTCGTGCAGCAGCACTGTCGCGAACAGGCGCACTCGTTCCGCCTCGGGACGTGACCGCCATTCGGGCAGCGACACCAGGGCCTCGCACGCCATCCGGGTGTGTGTGGCGACGTCACCCTCTGCGTGGTGCACAGGGTCCTGCGGCACGCCTTCGAGTGCGCGCACCCACGGAAACGCCGAGCGCACGGCGTCCCAGTCGAGAGTCCACTCTGGACCGGTCGGGCAGAGTTGCTCAAACACGGGCCACCACCTGGTTCGGCAGGATCGGGCGGTCCTGCCAGTGGCTGCCCGAGTCCAGCACGGCGGTGTGGAACGTCGGCCGCACCCACTTGTAGCGCTCGACGGTGCGCCCGTCCTCCTCCACCTTGATGTAGAGGCCTTCCATGTCGTCGTCCGAATCCGTCTCCGCGACAACGACTTCCGGGTCCTGCCCCGCCGCCCGCGCCGCGTCGACCAGCGCGTCGCGCCACCGAAGAGTGCGGCACGTGGACGGGCCGAGCAACGTCGTCAGGTCCTTCAAGCGGCGCAACGGCCCTTCGTGCAGCACCGGCACGGACACCACCGGCGTGCCCGAGAGCACGCGACGGCGTTCCGGTGTGGACAGGAACTCGCCGGTCGTGCGGTTGAGCAGGTCGAACTCGCAGAAGTGGTGCGGCAGCGCGTCGTAGAACACGGTGTGCTTGGCGTACAACCATTCCCCGTAGAGCACGAACCGTGTGCCGAGCCTTTCCCACAGCACGCCCTGGTGCGTCGCGGCCCACGCCTTCAACGGCGCGAACTGCCGTTCCCTCGGCCCGCCCGCCAGGAAATGGCCGCGTGACTGGAGTTTCAGCACACCGCCGGAGTCGAAGCTGATGCCCGCGTTGGCACCGTCGAGCTTCTCCTCGACGACGAGGTGCCGCCCCGCGATCGCGCGGAACGGCACCTGGTCGAGGTTCTCGTCGCCTGGTTGCAGGCGCGAGCCCTCTAGGTGGGGCGTTCGCCGGTACTTGCGCAACATGCCCCGATTTGTATCCCGTCCGTGCGCCCGCAAGCGAACGGTTTACGCCTGGCCGACGAACGCCGCCTTGTCGGAGTTGAAGGTCGGCTCGAACACGAGCTGCATCTCACCGGGCTGCGCACCGACCGAGTACGCGACGTGGAAGGTATAGGTCTTGCCCGGCAGGACGGTCGCCGAGTCGAACGTGCTGTCGCAGCCTCCACTGGAGTCGAACACCATCTCGGCCTTCTGCCCGTTGAACTGCGCGTCGGTGCCGATCGACATCAACGCGGTCTCGAACGCGGCGCTCGTCCCGTTGGTGATGGTGATCTCGAACCTCACCGCACGGGCGATGTTCTGCGGTACCGAGTACTGACCGGGCGTGCACGCGGTCGGCGCGGCGACGTCGACCGAAAGGCCGTTCGCCCACGAGTACCGCTTGCCCCAGGTCGGATTCTGGGCGGGCGCCTCCTGTTTCGGGGTCTGCCCGGCATCAACGACCTGTCCTTGGTTGGTACTGCCGTCGAGGATCTCGACCGCGGCCTGCGTCGCCATCACGGTGAAGGTGATGGCCGCGACGCACAGGACGACGCCGATGATCGCCAGAATCCTGCGGGTGCCGAACAGCGCGATGACGCCGAGCACGATCCCGACGGACGCCGCGATGGCGGTGAGGATGTTCAGGAAGATGACCCACGAACAGACGACGCCGACGATCCCGAGGATCACCGCTGTCCAAGCAAGCGCACCGAACTTCGCGGGCTTCGGCGGTGCGACCGGAGGCTGGGCGTGGACGGACGGCGTCGGAAAGGTCATCAGGGCTCCTGGCGGTTGCGATGTGTGACCACGACGTCGATCGGTCCGGTTCACCCGTTAGCCCCAACCATCAGCGCCACCCGATCGAGTTACGACCGGCCAGTCGGCTGACTTCTGAAGGTAGCTAAGCGACTACGATCCGTACATGGCTCGACGATTCGCCGGAACTCTGCTGGCAGCGATCGCCGCACTCGGCGTGACAACGGCACCCGCGCAGGCCTCCGTCGACTTCACCGGCACGGTGAAACTGAACAACTGCTCCGGCTCGGTCGTCCGCATGCCGAGTTCGGCGCCGGCGGACAAGGCGCTCGTGCTCACCAACGGGCACTGCGTCGAGCTCATGAAGCCGGGCCAGGTGCTCGTCGGTCAGCCGGTGGACCGCACCTTCAAGCTGCTCGGCGGATCCGGCGCGGAGATCGCGACACTGCACAGCGCCAAGCTCGTCTACGCGACGATGACCGGCACCGACGCCGCGCTTTACCAGCTCGACAAGACGTACCAGCAGATCCAGCAGCAGCACGGTGGCCGCGCGCTCGAACTGTCGGCGTCGCGGCCCGTCGCCAAGTCGGAGATCCGGATCGTCTCCGGCTACTGGACGAAGATCTACTCGTGTCAGCTCGACGGTTTCGTCCACCAGGTCAAGGAAGCGAGCTGGACCTGGCACGACTCGCTGCGGTACACGCCGTCGTGCGACACCATCGGCGGCACGTCGGGCTCGCCGATCATCGACGACGCAAGCGGCAAGGTCGTCGGCGTCAACAACACCGGCAACGAGAGCGGCGGCCGCTGCACGATGAACAACCCGTGCGAGGTCGACGCCGCCGGCAAGATCACCGTCCGCCGGGGCACCAACTACGGCCAGCAGACCTTCGGCTTCGTCTCCTGCTTCGGTCCGCGCACGACGCTGGACCTGACACTCCCCGGCTGCCGGATCGCGAAGCCCCAGCCGTAGCCGGCCACGAACACGAGAAAGCCGGGACGCCCCTGCCCGCGTCCCGGCTTTCTCGGCCTTTCACTACCGTGCGGCGCGCACGATCAGATCGGCCACGGTGTCCGGCTGCGACACGGCCACCGAGTGCGAGGCCCCCTTGACCTCGACGACCGCACGGGCGTGGGCGCGCTCGGCCATCCACTTCTGCGCGGCGATCGGGATGTTCTTGTCCTTGCCCGCCACCACGAAGTACGACGGAACGGTGTGCCACGCGGGCTCGCCGGCCTTCTCGGTCAGCGCGGTGTCGTTGATCGGCCGCTGCGTCGCCGCCGCCGGCGTCGCGTCCCGGCGGGACACGTCGGCCGCGAACTGCTGCCAGTACTTGTCCTGCTGAATCGTCAGATCCTTGCTGCCGTCACCGATGTCGATAGTGGACACCGTGTCTCCGAGGGTGCTGCCGGGGAACTTGTTCGACAGTTCGAGGGCACTCTCACCCTTCTCCGGCGCGAACGCAGCGACGTAGACGAGTGCCTTCACGTTCGGGTTGCCGAGCGCGGCGGCCGACTGGACCATGCCGCCGTAGGAGTGTCCGGCGAGGACGATCGGCCCCTCGATCGAGGCGAGCACCTGGCGCAGATAGTTCGCGTCGCCGGTGACGGACCGGAGCGGGTTCGCCACCGCCACGACCGGAAATCCCTTGCGCTGCAGGCGTTTCACGACGCCGTTCCAGCTGGACGCGTCCGCGAACGCGCCGTGCACCAGCACGATGGTCGGCTTCTTGGTGCCCTGCTTCTGCGTGTCCCCCGCCGCACCGGCACCGGACGGAACAACGGCGGCCAGCGCCAGGAGCGTCCCCAGAACCGCGAACACCTTGCGAACTCGCATCGGTCTCTCACTCTCGTCGGCCACCGCAGGCGGTGGTTCATCGCACCCGATCAGATCGTGCACGATGTAAATTACCCGAGGAGTTACCTCGCACGCGATGTGTTTCAGCCCACTAGCGCTGGGCGCCGTGTTTCACCCGGTTCAACGCCCTGCGGAGGATGGTGACCTCCTCGAGGGTCATGCCGAGCGCCTTGCCGAGCTGGTGGAACATTTCGGCGCCGATCCACCGCAGGTCACGGCCCTTGTCCGTGAGCTGGACGAGCACGGAACGCTCGTCGTCGGGGTGTGTGACGCGCACCAGCAGACCGCTCTTCTCGAGCCGCTTGATCAACGGCGAGAGCGTGCTGTACTCCAGGTCGAGCTCGCGCACGAGTTCCCGGATCGGCCTCGAGTCCTTCTCCCACAGCAGCAGCATCACCAGGAACTGCGGGTAGGTGATGCCCGCCTTGTCGAGGATCGGGCGGTAGAAGCCGATGACCGCTCGCGACGTCGTGTAGAGGTCGAAGCAGAGCAGGTCGGAGACCGTGAGGGTCACGGCGGACGGCGCGTCGGGAGTAGTGCTCACGCTTTTCAGGCTACTCGGAGCCAACCGCCCAAGCGGCGTGATCGGTTACGGCACCTCGAACGGGGACCGGCCCCGGCCTACGACCAGGGCTCGTCCAGTGCCGAGGCCTCGGCCCCCGCGGTACGCAGTTCGTCGCGCACCACGCGATAGGCGAGGCCCTCCGCATAACCCTTGCGTGCCAACGCACCCACGAGCCGGCGGATCTTCGCCGTCTCGTCCACGCCGGACATGGTGCGCAGGCGTTTGCGGACGAGTTCGCGGGCACGCTCTTCCTCGGCCTCGCTGTCGACCGCGGCGACGGCCTCGGCCACCACCTCGTCCGCCACGCCCTTGCGGCGCAGTTCCATGGCCAGGGCGCGGCGGCCCAGACCGTTGTACGTGTGCCGGGAACGCACCCACATCTCGGCGAACTGCGCGTCGTCGATCAGCCCGGCGCGGTCGAACTTGCCGAGGACGACCTCGGCGGCGCCGGCGCTGATCCCCTTGCGCAGCAGGGCGTCGTGCAGCTCCTGCCGGGAGCGGGCCCGAGCGGTGAGCAGCGCGTAGCAGATGTCCCGCGCTTTGCGCTGCTCCTCAGCGTCGTCCAAACCTCAACCTCTTAGAACTCGACCGGGGCGGCGGGAACCGTCTCGTCGGCGTCGAGAGTGGCGCCGATGCCGAGCTTGTCCTTGATCCGCTTCTCGATCTCGTTCGCGATGTCCGGGTTGTCCAGCAGGAACTTGCGGGCGTTCTCCTTGCCCTGGCCCAGCTGGTCGCCCTCGTAGGTGTACCAGGCACCGGACTTGCGCAGGATGCCCTGGTCGACACCCATGTCGATGAGCGAGCCCTCGCGGCTGACGCCCTTGCCGTAGAGGATGTCGAACTCGGCCTGCTTGAACGGCGGCGCGACCTTGTTCTTCACGACCTTGACCCTGGTGCGGTTGCCGACGGGCTCGCCGCCGTCCTTCAGGGTCTCGATGCGGCGCACGTCCAGACGCACGGAGGCGTAGAACTTCAGCGCCTTACCACCGGTCGTGGTCTCCGGGGAGCCGAACATCACGCCGATCTTCTCGCGCAGCTGGTTGATGAAGATCGCGGTCGTGCCGGACGAGCTCAGCGCGCCGGTGATCTTGCGCAGCGCCTGGCTCATCAGGCGAGCCTGCAGACCGACGTGGTTGTCGCCCATCTCGCCCTCGATCTCGGCACGCGGCACGAGGGCGGCGACCGAGTCGATGACCAGGATGTCGAGCGCGCCGGAGCGGATCAGCATGTCCGCGATCTCGAGCGCCTGCTCACCGGTGTCGGGCTGGGACACCAGCAGCGCGTCGGTGTCGACGCCCAGCTTCTTGGCGTACTCGGGGTCGAGCGCGTGCTCCGCGTCGATGAACGCCGCGATGCCGCCGGCCTTCTGCGCGTTCGCCACGGCGTGCAGCGCCACGGTCGTCTTACCCGACGACTCCGGACCGTAGATCTCGACGACCCGGCCACGCGGCAGGCCACCGATGCCGAGCGCGACGTCCAGGGCGATCGCGCCGGTCGGGATCACGGCGATCGGGGCACGGCCCTCTTCGCCGAGCCGCATCACGGAGCCCTTGCCGAACTGCTTGTCGATCTGCGCCAGGGCCAGCTCGAGCGCTTTGTCCCGGTCGGGTGCTGCGGGTGCCATCTTGGGTCCACCTTTTGTCGTCTGCCGTTGCTTCGTCATGTTGGACCTGACGCTACTGGCGGGGTCTGACAATTCTGCGAAGCCGGGGGTCGGAGCCACTGTAGCCGAACACGTGTTCGAGCACACGCGACACTCCCGGCACCTGCTCAGCGGCGATTTCCCGGAACATCGAACGCTTCGCAGACCGCGATCCAGACTTCCTTGGCCCCGGTTCCGGCCTCCAGCGCCTCGTCGGCGGTACGGCCGCCGAGCGACGACAGCACGTGGTCACGGGCGATCATCTCGGCCCTGACCTGGCCGAACTCCCCCGCCATGAGTTTGCGGAACATGGTGATGCGCACCGGAAGACCCTAACGAACGGGCCTGCGCAGCGATGCGAAGAGGCACACGACCAGCAGCGGCAGCGCGGTGAACCCGACGATCAGCCCGAGCGCCGCGTACGACCACGCCGTCACGACGATCCCGGCGACCGCTCCGCCGATGGCGCCGCCGACGTTCATCATCAGATCGGACAGTCCTTGCGCGGCGGGCCGGTCGTCGACCCGCACGGACTCCGTCAGCAACGCGGACCCCGCCACCAGCCCGGCCGACCAGCCGAACCCGAGCAGCGCCAGTCCCGCGGCGAGTTGCGGGGCGTCGTGCGAGGGCGCCATTCCCGCGACCCCGGACGCCGCCACCACCAGCGACGCGCCGATCGCGAGCACCGGCACGCGGCCCATCCGGTCCGCCATCCACCCGAACAGCGGGCTCGCGGCGTACATCGCGGCGACGTGCAGGCTGATCACGACGCCGACCACGCGCAACGACGACCCGGCGTGGTTCATGTGCACCGGCGTCATCGACATCAGCCCGACCATCGCCGTGTGGCACAACATCACTCCAACGAGTGCAAGTCGTGCCATCGGCCCGAGCGTCGCCCAGATCTTCAGACCTCGGGGACTCTCGCCGCTGGAGCCTCCGGCGCAGCAGTCCGCGGATTCAACCGGTCGTGTGCTCTTCACGACGACCAGCGGGTCCGGGTGCAGTCCGAACTGGATCACCAGCACCGCGGCCACGAGCACCACCGCCGCCAGCAGGAAGGGCCCGACGCCCGCCGGGAGACCCAGTGCACCGGCCGCCCGCCCGGCGGGATCGGCCAGGTTCGGGCCGATGATCGCGCCGATCATGGCCGCCCACACCACGCGGGAGAGTTCGCGCGCACGGCGATGCGGATGCGCCAGATCCGTTGCGGCGTAACGAGCCGCGTAGTTCGCGCTGGACGCCCCTCCGAACAGGAGGAGGCCCACCAGCAACACCTGCCACAGCCCGAGGCCCACGGCGACGGCGGCGATCAACGCTCCGAGCCCGCCGATGCCGTAGCCGAGGACGAGCGCGGGACGACGCCCGCTGCGTTGCGCGAGCCGGGCTGCCGGCAGGGCGAGCAGCGCGGCTCCCGCGACGGCCGCGGTCTGCGCGAGCCCGCCGACTGCCTCGGACCCGGACAACGACGCGGCGATCAGCGTGCTGAACGCGAGGCCGATCGTCACCGCCGCCGACCCCAGGATCTGGGTGCCGGTCAGGACCCGGACGACCTTGCGCTGCACGCGTTCGACCTGCGGCGCGACGGTCACCATGATCACGATCGTGGCATGGCCGGACCTCTCGCCGACAGGTCCATCAGGGGCGGTTACTCCCCCGGTTGCACGGACTTCTCGAAGAAATCGGCCATTTCGTCCGCCTTGAGCTCGTCCGCGTTCTCCTCGGCGGTCTTGGTGAGGATGCCGAACATGGGACGGCCCTTGGCGGTGAACACCAGCACGCCGGTGCCGCTCGACGTGGCCGCGCGGTAGTCGCCCTCGAGGCCGTTGCCGGTCCAGTCGGCCTCGACGCGGTCGGTCTGGAACGACTTCGAGATGGAGGACGCGTTGTTCTCCGCGCCCGTGACGCTGTCGGTGAGGATGTACTGCACCGCGTAGCCGTCGCGGATCGTGCAGCTCACGACCGTGCCCTTGATCTCCTCCATGCCGGTGATCTGTGCGGAGTCGGCCTTCTCGCAGCCGCCGCCGTCCGGCACGGTGCCCGCGAGCTGGCGCAGGCACTTCGTGAAGCCCTGGCCGTCCTGCGCGGTGTCGTCCTTGCAGTCGTCGGCGCTGGGCAGGCTCGGGCCGGACAACGCGAAGACCGCGCCGATCACGCCCGCCACCACGAGGACCGCCGCGCCGGCACCGATGAGGACCTTCTTGTTGTCCTTCTTCGGCGCCTGCTGCTGCGGGAAGTTCGTCGGGTAGCTGCCGCTGACGTTCGGGTTCACCTGATAGGTGCCGCTCGCCGAGTACGCGCCACTCGGATACGACCCACTCGGGTACGAGCCGCTGGGGTAGGAACCGCTCGGGTACGAGCCGCTGATCACGGGGTTCGGGCCGCTGACGTTCGGGTTCACCGGGTGCGGGCCGCTCACGGCGGGGCTGACCGGCGCCGTGACGACCGTGGGCGGCTCGACGGACTTGGGCTTGTCGTCCTCCGCCTTGAGCGTGATCATCGCCCGGTCCACGACCTGCGCGCCGGACGCGACGATCGTCTCCGGGTGGTCGGGGTTGGTCGGGACGATGCCGACCTTCTCCGCGATGATCTGCGCGACCAGCGGCATCCGGCAGGAGCCGCCGACGAGGTAGACGTGCTCGGGCGTGACGCCGGCGCGGCGGACCGTGGAGATCAGGACCTCGGTGCTGCGGATCAGGCTCGGCCTGATCAGCGCCTCCAGCTCGGCGCGCGTGATGACGACCTTCTCGAACGGCTCCGGCATCAACACCTCGACCTGGGGCAGCTCGGAGAGGTCCTCCTTCGCGAGGCGCAGCTCCTCGCGCAGGCCGAGGCGGGCGCGGTGGTCGTCCACCGTGACCGGGCGCATCAGCCGCTGCCAGCCTGCCGGGTCCTTGTGGGAGACCGTGCGGCCGATGTGTTCCAGCAGCGCCTGGTCGATGTCGAGACCACCGACGTCGCTGAGGCTGCCGTCGGCGAGGATGCGGTGCTGGGAGTCGAGCACGGAGACGTCGAACGTGTCGGCGCCGAAGTCGTAGACGGCGAGCGGGCGGCCGCTGCCGAGCGAGGCCACCGCGATGGCCTCGGGAACGGGCACGAGTTCGCCGGTCATGCCCGCGAGCCTCGCCGAGGACAGCAGCTTGTTGCGCCTGCTCGGGCCCCACTCGGCCGGGTGCGTCAGGCGGATCTCGTCGGGGTGCTCGCCTTTCAGCAGCACCGTCACGGCCTCCAGCACGCGGGCGTAGATGGCCGCGAGCGCGTCGTTGACCGGCAGGTTCTGCTCGCCGAGCTTGATCGTCACCTTGTCGATGTGGCGCTTGGGGTTCGGCTCGTAGCGAGACGGGTCCTGGCGCGAACGCCGTTCCGCTTCTCTGCCGACGCGGAGGGTTCCGTCCTCGTCGAGGTAGACGGACGAGGGCATCGTGGGCCCACCGTCCACATCCACCACACCGTGGTCGGACAGCACCGCAACCGTGTTGGCGGTGCCCAGGTCGACGGACAGGACGCGCACCGTGCTCCCCTCGCAGGACGTACGTGGTGATCGTGCCACAGCGGGCTGCGGCGGATGCTCGGACCTGCGTAATCAGAAATTGTCAGACCTCGGCGTCATGATGGTCGCCATGGACGTGATGGAGGCATTCTCACCGGCGACCAGGCAGTGGTTCGCCGGGGCCTTCGCCGCGCCAACCCAGGCGCAGACGGGTGCGTGGGCGGCCGCGGCGGCGGGCGAGCACGCGCTGGTCATCGCCCCGACGGGCTCGGGCAAGACGCTGGCCGCGTTCCTGTGGGCGCTGGACAGGCTGGCTTCTTCCTCCGCGCCGTCGGAGCCGAAACGGCGGTGCCGGGTGCTGTACGTCTCGCCGTTGAAAGCGCTGGCGGTGGACGTCGAACGAAATCTGCGCGCCCCTCTGGCCGGTATCCGGCAGGCGGCGCACCGGCTTGATCTGACCGAGCCGTCCATCACCGTGGGCATGCGTACGGGCGACACGTCGCCGGAGGAACGCAGGGCGTTCGGGCGCACTCCCCCGGACGTGCTGGTGACGACACCGGAGTCGTTGTTCCTGCTGCTGACCTCGTCGGCGCGCGAGTCGCTGCGCGGCGTGGAGACGGTGATCCTCGACGAGGTGCACGCGGTGGCGGGCACCAAGCGCGGCGCACACCTCGCGTTGTCACTCGAACGGCTGGACGCGCTGCTCGACCGGCCGGCGCAGCGGATCGGGTTGTCCGCGACGGTGCGGCCGGTCGAGGAGATCAGCACGTTCCTGTCCGGCGGGCGGCCGGTGTCGGTGGTGCAGCCGAAGACGCCCAAGGTCATCCAGGTCGAGGTGGAGGTGCCGGTCGCGGACATGGCGCTGCTCGGCCAGCCGACGGGTGAGGTGTCGGGTTCGGCCGCCGGAGCCGAGCAACGCACCTCCATCTGGCCGTCGGTCGAGGCACGGATCCTGGAGCTGGTGCGGGCGCACCGGTCGACGATCGTCTTCGCGAACTCGCGGCGCCTCGCGGAACGGCTGACCGCGCGGTTGAACGAGCTCGCCGAAGAGGCCGCGGAGCTGGAGTCGTTCCCGGCCGAGGCCATCGGCCAGTCGGGCATGACGGTGCAGAAGACCGCGTCCGTCGCTCGCGCACACCATGGCTCGATGTCGCGAGAACAGCGCACGGCCGTGGAAGAGGACCTGAAGTCGGGCCGGCTGCCCTGTGTCGTGGCGACGTCGTCGCTGGAGCTCGGCATCGACATGGGCGCGGTCGACCTGGTGGTGCAGGTGGAGGCGCCGCCGTCGGTCGCGTCCGGGTTGCAGCGCGTCGGCCGGGCAGGCCACCAGGTGGGCGCGGTGTCGCGGGGCGTGATGTTCCCGAAGTTCCGCGGCGACCTGGTGTCGTGCGCGGTGGTGGCGGAACGCATGCGGGACGGCGCGATCGAGGCCGTGCGGTTCCCGCGCAACCCGCTCGACGTGCTGGCGCAGCACATCGTCGCGATGGTGGCGATGGAGACGTGGACGGTCGAGGAGCTGACGGCGCTGGTGCGGCGGGCGGCGCCGTTCGCCGGGCTGCCGGAGTCGGCGCTGAACGCGGTGCTGGACATGCTGTCGGGCCGGTACCCGTCCGAGGAGTTCGGCGAGCTGCGGCCGCGGATCACCTGGGACCGGGTGAACTCCGAGCTGCGCGGCCGGCCCGGTTCGCAACGGCTGGCGGTCACCTCCGGCGGCACGATCCCCGACCGGGGGCTGTTCGCGGTCATGACGCCGGCCTCGGAGAACGGTCCCGGCTCGCGGGTCGGCGAACTCGACGAGGAGATGGTCTACGAGTCGCGGGTCGGCGACACGTTCCTGCTGGGCACGTCGTCGTGGCGGGTCGAGGACATCACGCACGACCGGGTGATCGTGGTGCCCGCGCCGGGTCAGCCCGCGCGGATGCCGTTCTGGAAGGGCGACGCTCCAGGGCGTCCGCTGGAACTCGGCCGTGCGCTGGGCAAGTTCCTGCGCGAAGTGTCCACGATGGAGGATTCGGCGGCGCGCGAACGCGCCACGTCCGCCGGTCTGGACGAGTGGGCGACGGACAACCTGCTGGCGTACCTGGGCGAGCAGCGGGAGGCCACGCGGCACGTCCCGAACGACAGGATCGTTCTGGTGGAACGGTTCCGCGACGAGCTGGGCGACTGGCGGCTCGTCGTGCACTCCCCGTTCGGCGCCCAGGTCAACGCGCCGTGGGCGCTCGCGATCGCGGCCCGCCTGCGGGAGAAGCGCGGTGTCGAGGTGCAGGCGGCGCACTCCGACGACGGCATCGTGCTGCGGTTGCCCGACGCGCTGGACTACGAGGGCGTGGAGGTGACGGCGGGCGCGGAGGACGTGCTGCTCGACCCCGACGAGGTCGAGCAGATCGTGGTCGCGGAGGTGGGCGGCTCGGCGCTGTTCGCGGCCCGGTTCCGCGAGTGCGCGGCCCGTTCGCTGCTGCTCCCCCGCCGCGATCCACGCCGGCGCACCCCGTTGTGGCAGCAGCGGCAACGGTCGGCGCAGCTGCTGTCGGTCGCCTCGAAGTACGAGAGCTTCCCGGTGGTCCTGGAGGCGATGCGCGAGTGCCTGCAGGACGTGTACGACGTGCCGGGCCTGAAGGAACTGATGTCGGACGTCCGCGCGCGCAAGGTGCGCGTGGTCGAGGTCGAGACCCCGTCGCCGTCACCGTTCGCCCGCAGCCTGCTCTTCGGGTATGTGGGCATGTTCCTCTACGAGATGGACGCTCCGCTGGCGGAACGGCGGGCGGCGGCGTTGTCGCTCGACTCGACGCTGCTCGCGGAACTGCTCGGCTCGGAGGCGATCCGCGAGCTGCTCGATCCGGAGATCGTGGCCGAGGTCGAACGCAGTCTGCAACGCCTCTCCGAGGACCGCCGCCCGCGGCACGCCGAGGACACCGCGGACCTGTTGCGGTTCCTGGGAGATCTGTCCGACGCGGAGGCGCTCGAACGCGGTGTGCCCCGCGAGTGGCTGGACGAACTGGTGGCCGAGCGCCGGGTGATCCGCGTCCGGATCGCCGGCGAGGAACGCAGCATCTCGATCGAGGACGCGGGCAAGGTCCGTGACGCGCTGGGTGTCGCGCTTCCGGTCGGCGTGCCGGAGGCGTTCACCGAGCCGGTGGCGGATCCGCTGGGCGACCTGCTGAACCGCTACGCCCGCACCCACGGGCCGTTCCCCGCCTCCGAACCCGCTGCCCGCTTCGGTCTGGGCGTGGCCGTGGTGACGGGCGTGCTGGAACGGATGGCGGCCACGGGCCGGTTGGTGCGCGGTGAGCTCCGTCCCGGCGGCACGCACACCGAGTACTGCGACTCGGACGTGTTGCGCCGCCTGCGCCGGGCCTCGCTGGCCCGGCTGCGGTCCGAGGTGGAGCCGGTCGAACCGGCGGCGCTGGGCCGGTTCCTGCCGCAGTGGCACGGTCTGGGCAGGCGGTTGCGTACGGCACCGACGGTCGATGACGTGTTCTCGGTGGTGGAACAGCTCGCGGGTGCACCGCTTCCCGCGAGCGCCTTCGAATCCCTGCTGCTCCCGTCCCGGTTGCCCGGTTACTACCCGGCGTTGCTGGACGAGCTGACGGCGTCCGGCGAGGTGACGTGGACGGGCTGCGGCGCGCTGGCCGGTGGCGACGGCTGGATCGCGCTCGCCCCCGCCGACGTGGCCGACCTGCTGCTGCCCGACCTGGTGCCGGAGTCGATCCCGGAGTCGCCGCTGCACACCGCGGTCCTGGAGGCGTTGTCCGGCGGGGCGTTGTTCTTCCGCCAGGTGGTCGACCGGGCCTCGCTGTCCGTGACGTGCACGGACGCCGAAGTCGTCGGCACGCTGTGGGACCTGGTGTGGGCGGGGCTGATCACGAACGACACGTTGTCGCCGTTGCGCGCGTTGGTGTCCGGTGGCGGTGCGGCGCACAAACCTCGCCGCAGTGCTCCGCGGGGCCGTTATGCCCGGCTGCGTTCTCGTCCCGACATGCCTTCTCGCACGGGTCCGCCGACCGCAGCCGGTCGCTGGTCTCTCGCGGTGACACCGTCCGGCAACCCGACGCGCCGGGCGCACGCGCGTGCCGAAGCTTTCCTGGAACGCCACGGCGTACTGACGAGAGGCGCTCTCGACACGGAACGCGTGACGGGTGGGTTCAGCGGCGTCTACAAGGTGCTGCGGGCAATGGAGGAGTCGAACCAGGTCATCCGCGGTTACGTCGTCGAGGGGCTGGGCGCCGCCCAGTTCGCGGCACGAGGCGCGGTGGACCGCCTGCGGGCGTTGTCGCGCCCGCCCGGCCAGCCCTCGCAGACCGACCAGGCCGCGGTGGTGCTCGCCGCGGCTGACCCCGCCCAGCCCTACGGAGCCGCTCTGGCGTGGCCGGATCCGCTGGGCGAGGGCAAACACAGGCCGGCCCGCAAGGCCGGCGCGCTGGCGGTGCTGGTCGACGGCACCCCGGCGCTCTACGTGGAGAGAGGAGGTAAGTCGCTGCTGTCGTTCACCGACGACGATCCGACCCTGCGCACCGCCGCGAACGCCCTGAGCCGGGCTGTCCGTGACGGCTGGCTGGGCCAGCTGGCGGTCCAGCGAGCCGATGGCGAGGTCGCGCTCACCTCGCACCTGGCGACGGTCCTGCAGGAGGCCGGTTTCCGTGCCACTCCGAAGGGACTGCGGCTGCGGGCATGAGCACTGCGTCTAGTTCCCGGCGGAGAACAGCGAGCTGTAGGCGTTGAGCGCCGGCTGTCCGCCGAGGTGGGCATAGAGGACCGTGGAGTCGCGGTCGATCTCGCCCGACGACACGAGGTGGATGAGCCCTGCCAGGGACTTCCCCTCGTAGACCGGGTCGGTGATCATCGCTTCCAGACCGGCGCCGAGCCGCATGGCCTCCAGTGTGGACTCGTCGGCGATGCCGTAGGTGCCGGCGTGGAAGCGGTCGTCGAGGAGGATGTCCTCTTCGGACACCGTGACCTCGCGGAGCTTCGCGGTGTTGTGGGCGATGCGGGTGATCTGGTCGAGAGTCTCGGCGGGTTTGGCGGACGCGTCGATGCCCAGCACACGGCGGTTGGTGTCGTTCGCGAAACCGGCGACCATGCCCGCCTGGGTGCTGCCGGTGACCGAGCAGACGACGATGGTGTCGAAGAAGACGCCGAGCTGGGCTTCCTGCTGGCGAACCTCGTCGGCCCAGTTCGCGAACCCCATGCCGCCCAGCGGGTGGTCGGAGGCACCGGCGGGGATCGGGTAGGGCTTGCCGCCGTTCGCGCGGACCTCGTCGATCGCCTGTTCCCAGGCGGGTTTGACGCCGATGCCGAACTCGGCGTTCACCAGCCGGACGTCGGCTCCCATCATGCGGCTGAGCAGGATGTTGCCCACGCGGTCGCTGCCGACGTCGGACCACTCGACCCAGCTCTCCTGCACCAGCACGGCCTTCAGGCCGGCGCGGGCCGCGGCGGCCGCGACCTGGCGGGTGTGGTTGGACTGGATGCCGCCGATCGACACGAGGGTGTCGCAGCCGGTGGCCAGGGCGTCGGCGACGAGGTATTCGAGCTTGCGGGTCTTGTTGCCGCCGTAGGCGAGGCCGGAGTTGCAGTCCTCGCGCTTCGCCCAGACGGCGGCGCCGCCGAGGTGGGCGGTGAGGCGGTCCAGGCGGTGGACCGGAGAGGGACCGAAGAGAAGCGGGAATCTGTTCACAGTTCCTCCTTCAGGGTGCTCCAGTTCTGGTCGACCAGGGTCGTGGCGAGCAGTTCGTCTCGCTGTTCGCACGCCTCGATGATCTCCTGGTGCTGCGTCACGGAATGCCGTGCGTTCGGCGAGGAGAAACGGCTGTGCTCGATCCTGCGCACCAGCGGGGTGAAGCGGTCGATGGTCGCGGCGATCGCGAAGTTGTCGCAACAGCGGACGGCCACGGCGTGGAACTCGTCGTCGGCGGCCAGCGCGGCGGCAGCGTCGTCGGCGTCGAGCGCCTTCTTGAAAGCCTTGTTCGCGGCGCGCATCGCGGCGATGTCCTCCGCCGTCATCTTCGGCACCGCCAGGCCGATCGCGAGGGAGTGCATCGACTGCACGACGACGAGCGCGTCGCGCACGGGCTCCGCTTCGAGTGCGGTGACACGGGTGTACGCGTGCGGCTTGGTCTCGACGAGACCCTCGTCGGTCAGCGTGGCGAGCGCCTCGCGCACCGGAGTGCGGGACAGACCCAGCCGTTCCGCCAGCTCGACGTCCTTGATGGGCGTGCCCGGCTCCAGGTCGCCGCGCACGATCGCCGACCGGATCTCAGCCGCCGCCCGCTCCTTCAGTGACCCATATCCAATATATTGCATATTGGCGAGAGTAGGGCCGAGGCCGAGTGATCGCAACCAAGATGGGCTCCACCCAGGACTCGAACGGCACAGACCACACCTTGGTCAGGGACAGCCACTGCTCTGCTCGCCGGAGACAAGACCGAACTTCGACGTGATCTTCTGGCGTCCTGATCGATCGCTCGACAGTATGGGAACCATGCCTGCCGATCCCGGGAGTTCCGCCGACGTGGCCGTGGAGAACGACTACGACGGCTTCGCCGAGGCGTACACGGTCGAGAACGAGACCAGCCTCCTCAACGCCTACTACGTCCGGCCCGCGATCGTGGATCTGGCCGGGGACGTGGCCGGTCGACGAATTCTCGACGCCGGGTGCGGCTCCGGCGCCGTGTCCGCGGCGCTGCGTGATCGAGGTGGCATCGTTGTCGGCTTCGACCGCAGCACGAAGATGGTCGAACTGGCCCGGCAGCGGCTCGGTGCCGACACGGACCTGCGGGTCGCCGACATAACCGGCCCGCTGCCGTACCCCGACGGCGCGTTCGACGATGTCGTCGCGGCCCTGGTGCTGCACTACCTGGAGGACTGGACCGCACCGCTGGGCGAGCTGCGACGGGTCCTGAAGCCCGGCGGCCGGCTGATCGTGGTCGTCAACCACCCCATCCTCCTCAAGATGGTGCATCGCGAGGCCGACTACTTCGCGACCACCAAGTGGTCCGACGAGTACAACTTCAACGGCCAGAAGGCCGTGCTCACCTACTGGCACCGGCCGCTGCACGCGATGACCGACGCCTTCACCGCCGCCGGTTTCCGCACGGCCGTCATCAGCGAGCCGCCCCCGGCGCCGGAAGCCCACGAACTCTTCCCCGACGAGATGGCGAGGTTCCCCTCCGGGGCCTTCTTGAGCTTCCTGTTCTTCGTCCTGGAAGCCATCTGACCGCGGCGCGGCACGGCGCGCGCCGGTGTCAGACTGGCAGCTTGCGGCCGAGGACCGCGAACGGGCGCGGGTCACCGGTGAACTGGTAGTGCCGCAGCACGTCCTCGAAGCCGACGCGGCGGTAGAGCTTCCACGCCTTGCTCGGGCCTTCGGGCGTGGAGAGCAGCACGCAGGAGGACCGCACGCCTTCCAGCAGGCGGCGCAGCAGTTCCTCGCCGAGGCCTCGGCCCTGCGCGCGCGGCAGCACGTGCAGTTCGGTGAGCTCGAAGTAGTCGGTGAGCCAGCTGTCGACGACGGCGGGCGGCGAGACCTGCATCAGTCCGCGCCGCACCTGCTCGTGCCACCACTGACCGGCCGCACCGCGGTAGCCGTAGCCGACGCCGACGAGTTCGTCGTGCTCTCCCAGCGCGATGACGCAGCGCCACTCCTCGCGCATCATGTGGGCGAGCCACATCGGGGCGCGCTGCTCGACGGTGGCGGGCGGGTAGTTCATCGCCGTCACGTACAGCGCGAGGGCTTCGCCCAGCCGTTCGTTCAGTTCCGAGGCGGTGATCTCGACGATGCGCTCCAGGCGCGGCGAGGCCGTCATGCCTTCACCGCCGCGACGCGGCCGCCCGTCAGCGCCACCAGATCGGCGAAGGTCGTGGGGTAGACGGCGTGCGGATGGCCCGCGGCCGCCCAGATCTCCTCGTAGGCGGACAGCGACTCGTCCACGACGGTCTCGATCGGCGCCGGGTGCCCGACCGGCGACACGCCGCCGATCACCTGGCCCGTGTGTTCGCGGACGAACTCGGGATCGGCGCGCTTGACAGCGTCCGCGCCCACGAGCGCGGCGACCAGTGACGTGTCCGCACGGTGTGCGCCCGACGTCAGCACCAGCAGCGGGGCCGCCTCTCCGCCGCGCACCGCGGCGAACACCAGGCTGTTCGCGATCGCGCCTACCTGCACACCTACCGCCGCAGCCGCGGCCGCCGCGGTCCGCACGGCGTCCGGCAGCACGACGATGCGTGCGGCGGTGGCGGGCGGCAGGACTTCCGCGACCTTGCGGATTCCGGGGTGTTCGAGCGCACTCACGTCTCCATGAGACCACGACTCGCGCCTACGCGGTGGGGCGGGTTGAGGAATCCATCGGCAGGCAGCTACGCTGAGGAAGACTCGAACATGTGTTCGAGTCTCACCATGCCTCGGAGGTGGGGTGGGGGAAGCACCCCACCTCCGAGAGCCGCCGGCTTCCCCTCGGCGGTGACGTCGTTCACCGACGCCACGAGGAGGCCGAGATGACAGCCGATCTTTCGAATCCGGCAGCCTTCCCCATCCCGTTGCCACCCGCGTCCGCGCTCGTCCTGCTGCGGCAGGCCCACGACTCGCTCGCCGAGTCGGAGCGCACGCCCGAGCCCCCGGAGCGGTTCGCGGCCGCTTACCTCGCCGCGTTGCGCGCTGCCGCAGCGGTGCTCGCTTTACGTGGACGGCCCCATCGCGGGCGGTCGAGGCCGACCAGCGCGTGGGTGCTGCTCGCCGCGATGGCACCGGAAATGAGTGAGTGGGCCGCTTTCTTCGCTTCGTGGTCGTCCACACGGGCCGCCGTGCTCGCGGGGATCACCAGGCACGTCAACGCGCGCACGGCAGACGACCTGGTGCGCCAGACCCATCTGTTCGTGGCGCTCGTCGACCGCGTGATGAGCGAGGCGCAGCGGTGAACCATCTGGAAGTTCTGCGCCGTGAAGCGGAACTGCTCGTCATGTCCGCGATCGGCCAGCCACCGTACAAGGGCGTGCCCGCGTGCCCCGGACTGAACCTCGGGGAGACCGTGCGGCACATCGGCGGCGGCTATCGCGGCGCGCTGGCGTGGATCAGGCTCGGCCGTGAGCCTGAAATCGGGGAATGGCCGGACTTTCCGGAGCCCGGCGAGGACTCACTGGAGTTCATGCGGTCGGGCGCGGACGCCGTGATCGCGGAACTCGAAGCGCACGACGAGGACGAGCCGTGCGCGACGTGGTGGCCTGATCAGCAGAACTACGGGTTCTGGCGGCGACGGCTCGCGCACGAGACGACGATGCACCGCATGGACATCCAGGGCGCCGCGGGCATGGAGGTCGGTGTCGTCGCCGACGAGGTCGCGGTCGACGGCGTCGACGAGGTGCTCACGTTGTGGCTGGGGCACAAGCTGGACGTGCTCGGGGTGCGGGGATCGCGGGACAGCCTCGTCACCATCCAGGTCGAGGACCACCTGTGGCTCACGCGCTGCGGCCCGCACGGCGCGTCGGCGTGGCGCGTGATCGACCCGGAGGACACCCACGTCGCCGACGCGCAGGTGTCCGCGGACCCGATGACGATGTACCGCTGGCTGTGGGGGCGGTTGCCCGACCGGATGGTCGAGGTGGTCGGCGACCACGACGCGATCGCGCAGTTGTGGGCGCTACTGCGGCTCGCGACCAAGTAGCACGCTCGCGGTCTCCTCGCCCGTTGCCGACAGCAGCCGGTAGCGGGCGTGGCGGCCGTCGAAGTCCAGCAGCGCCAAGGAGTTCCCGAAGTGCGGGCCACTGGTCTTGCGCCAGTGCACCAGGTCCTCCGGCACGCCGGCCAGCGTCGCGAGCCGGCGGAACACCCACGAGGCGGCGCGGGACCACGACAGCCGGAACGCCGGCCGCAGGAACTTCGGCGCCTCGTTGTGGATGGGCGAGCACACGAGTTGCGCGACCAAAGCCTTGGTGGGCGTGGGGAACTCGGCCTCTGCGACATAGCTGTGGTGGACGTCGCCGGAGAGCATGCACACCGTGGCGGCGCCGTTGTTCGCGGCCTTCTCGATCATGCGGGAGAGCCGGTCGAACGATTCGCGGAACGCCGGCCAGTGCTCCAGGTCGACCGCCTGCCTGATCCCCTCCGCCGCCTTGCCCTGCCAGCCCGGCTTGCGCGCGCCGATCTCGTTGAGGGACTGGAAGTGGCTGAGCGCGTGCGGCATCAGCCAAGGCAGCGACGAGCCGATCAGCAGGTGGTCGAAGTCGCCTTCGGTGTTCCGCTCGATCCACTCGAACTCTTCGTCGCTGACCATCTGCCGCTTGCCCTCGTCGAGGATGCGGCCGGAACGCGTGTCGACCATGAGCAGCCGGGTGCGGCCGAACTCGCGGCGGAAGCTCCACCAGGTCGACTTGCGGCCTTCCACCTCCCTGTCCGCTTCCTCGGCGAACTCCTCCAGCAACGGCAGCACGTCCGTGTCCTGGGCCTTCACCTTGGCGTACAAGGGATTTCGCGCGAGCTCGTCCGGGCCCAGGTTGCCGAGGTGCTGGTAGACCCAGTAGGAGGAGATGGCGCCGCGGATCCTGTCGCGCCACCACGGCTTGTCCGCCATCTCCTTGCGCCACACCGCGGACGTGTTCCAGTCGTCGCGTACGTCGTGGTCATCGAAGATCATCGACGTCGGCACGACCGACAGCAGCCAGCGGATCTCCGGGTCGCCCCAGGTCTCGTGGTAGAGACGGGCGTACTCGCCGAAGTGCACGACCTCGCCGTCGGGTTCCTTCGTGCCGTTCCTGCTTTCCCGCAGCCACTGCCTGGTGGCCTCGGTGGGTTCGTCGGCGTAGACCTGGTCTCCCAGCAGGATCAGCGCCTGCGGCCACTCCGAATCCGGGGTGACCATGAGCCGTTGCGCGAACGCGTCGAGGGCGTCGGGACCGACCGGCTGGTTCGGGGCGGCACGGCACGACCCGAAGGCGATCCGGCGGACCTCGCCGGTGCGGATGACCGGTTTCGGGAAGCCACTTCCGGGTTCCGGCCAGACGTTCTCGCCGTCCAGCCTCACGTCGTACTCGGTGCGTGGCCCCAGGTCCTCCAGCCGGACGAGCGCGAAGTGCTGCCTGCCCACCTGGAACGTGCGCGCGGTGTGACCGGCGATCGTGACCTCGCACGAGACGTCCGTCTCGACCCACACCGTCGCGGACGACGCGTCGACATATCTGAGGAGCGGTCCGAGCACCAGCTTCGCCACGCGCGAGACAGTACCCTCGCACGAGTGGAAATCACGTTCGAGGCGGCGGATCCCTCCGCGCTGGCCGCGTTCTGGTCCGAGTTCGCCGATGACGAGATCGAGCTGACGTTCGTGTGGAGCGACGCTCCGAAGATAGAGAAGAACCGGGTGCACCTCGACCTGGCCTCGACCTCGCCCGAGCATCAGGCGGACATCGTGGCGCGGGCGTTGAAGCTCGGCGCCGAGCACGCCGACGTCGGTCAGACCGATGTGCCGTGGGTGGTGCTGCGCGATCCGCAGGGCAACGAGTTCTGCGTCCTCGAACCGCGGCCCGAGTACCCCGGCGTGATCGCGGCCGTCGTCGTCGACTCGCGTGATCCGCTGGCGTCGGCCGAGGCGACCGGGCACCCGGTGGTGCGCAGCGGCGACGGCTTCGCCTCGGTGCGGCCCGAGCCGGGTCCGTGGCTCGAGTTCGTGCGGACCGACGATCCGGAGCCGATCACGAACCGCGTGCGCGTCCGGTGGGCCGATCCGGCGTAACGGCCAGAGGCCACCCGGAGGTCGCCCACGGAGTTAAAGGGAGGTGGGCGGCACCGGCGAGGGATACAGCCTCGCCCGTACCTGGCCCACCAGTTCCCCACCATCGGACGGCGCCCCGCCGCACTGATATCCGATATATCAGCCTGCTGATATATCGGCTTATGCAAAAGACGTTTGCGGACGTCCGCAAACGTCTTTTGCATAAGGGTGGGTAAGCGCACGTCAGAGCGTTGCGCCGGGCGGTGGCGTCAGAGGGCGGCCAACCGTTCACGAAGGGTGTCGAGGCCCATCGCACCCATCTCCAGGGCGTCCTTGTGGAAGCGCTTGAGGTCGAAGTCGGCACCCTTGCGGGCGCGCGCGTCCTCGCGGGCGGCGAGCCACAGGCGCTCGCCGATCTTGTACGCCGGTGCCTGGCCCGGCCAGCCGAGGTAGCGGTCGATCTCGTCGCGGACGTGCGCGGGCTCCGAGAGGGTGCGGGTCATCATGAACTCGAGGCCGAGCTCGGGGGTCCAGCGCTCGCCGGGGTGGAAGCCGGTGCCGGCCGGGATCTCCAGTTCCAGGTGCATGCCGATGTCGATGATCACGCGGGCCGCGCGGAACAGGTGGGCGTCGAGCATGCCGAGCAGGTCGCCGTCGTCGTCGAGGTAGCCGAGTTCGCACATGAGGCGTTCCGCGTAGAGCGCCCAGCCTTCGCCGTGGCCCGACACCCAGCAGATCAGGCGCTGGAAGTCGTTCAGCGTCTCGGACTGGTACACCGCCGTCGCGCACTGGAGGTGATGGCCCGGCACGCCCTCGTGGTAGACCGTCGAGGTCTCACGCCACGTTGGGAACACCGATTTGCCCTCGGCGATCGACCACCACATGCGGCCGGGGCGGGAGAAGTCCGCGGTCGGCGGCGTGTAGTAGGCGCCGACGGCACCGCCGGGCGGGGCGATCCTGCACTCGAGGTTCATCAGCGCGTCCGGCAGGTCGAAGTGCACGTCGCGCAGGTCGAGCAGGGCCTTGTCGGACAGTTCCTGCATCCACGCCTGCAGGCCGTCCTGTCCGTGCACCTGGTAGCGCGGGTGCTCGTCGAGGAACGCCGCGGTCTCGGCCAGGGTGGCGCCGGGCTTGAGCCGCGAAGCCACCTCCTTCATCTCGGCCTCGATGCCGAGGAACTCCTCCCAGCCCCACGCGTAGGCCTCGGCCAGGTCGAGCCGCGAGCCGGTGAAGTAGCGCGAGCCGAGGCGGTAGCGCTCCTCGCCGACCGCGTCCTTCTCCGGCGCCTGGGGAGCCAGCTTCGTGCGGAGGAACGAGGCGAAGTCCGCGTAAGCGGCGGCAGCGGCGGTGGCGCCGGCGTCAAGAGAGGTGCGCACGGAGCCGTCGACGTTGGCGGAGGCGGCGAACGGGCCGAAGAAGGTCGTGGCGAAGGTGTCGCACTGCTTGGCGACCTGGGTGACCTGACGCAGTGCGGAGATGTGACCGCGGGAGGCGGCGTGCGAGAGGGAGGCGCGCAGGCCGTCCAGTGCGGCGGGCACGGCGGAGAGGCGGCGGCCGATGGTGGCCCACTGCTCCGGCGTGTCCGTCGGCATCTGGTCGAAGATGTCGCGCACGGACTGGATCGGGCTCGCGATGACGTTCAGCGAGGACTCGGTCTGACCGGCCTCGTACAGCTCGTGTTCCAGGCCCGTGCGTTCCAGGAAGACGGCGCGTGCCGCCTCCTCCGAGGCATCCGCGGGCTGGGCGGCGGTGATGTCGGCGAGAGCGCGGACGGCGAGTTCGTCGCGCGCCGCGCGCCCTTCCGGGGAGAGGTCCGTCAGCTGGTCGTCGGAACCCGCGAAGCCGAGGCTCGTGGCCGCGATGGGGTCGAGCGCCACGTAGTCGCTGACGAATTTGTTGCTGATCTCGTGCACGGAAGCCATGCGCCGAGACGCTACCTCGCGCGTCTCGGCGCCAAAAGGTAGTTAGTCAAGCTCACGACCTTCGGAGGGGCCTGCGTCGTTTGGGTCGTACTGGCAGGATGTCGCCGTGCGTCGTTCCCGGGCCCTGCTGCTGCCGGTCTTCTTGCTGCTCACCCTGTTCTCGCTGAGCGGTTGCGTTCGCGTGTACGCCGCCATGGCCTTGTCGGACGACGACCGCATCTCCGGCGAGATCGTCGCGGCCACGCCACCGACGCAGGACAACGACCCCGGTCCGCAGCTCAAGGTGCCACCGGAACTCGCGAGCCGCGTCACCACCAAGCCGTACCGGGTGGAGTCGTACGCGGGTACGCAGTTGTTCTTCAACGGCCTGTCGTTCGACGAGATGCGGACTCTCTCCACGGCCACCAGCTCGTCGAACAGCCGCTACAGCCTCAACTTCCGCCGGTCGGGTGATCTTGTCACGCTCTCGGGGTCGGTCGACCTGACCCAGGTGCCGGTCGAACGCGCGGACATCCAGATCAAGGTCAGCTTCCCCGGCAAGATCGTGAACACCAACGGCCGCGAGGAGGAGAACAACACGATCGCGTGGTCTCCGAAGCCCGGTCAGGCGTCGATGCTGCAGGCCACCGTGCAGTACGCGGGCGAGAATTCCAACTCGTTCTTCGGCTGGGCGCTGCTGGTCGCCGGGCTCACCGGCGGTGCCGCGCTGATCGTCGTCGTGCTCGCCCTCATCGCGCACAAACGCAACGTCACGCTCTAGGCGCGCGTCACCAGGCCCAAGCGCCCCAGCACTTCCTTCGTCGCCTTGGACCTGTTCATCGTGTAGAAGTGCAGCGCGGGAACGCCCTCGTCGAGCAGCCGCCGGCACATCTCGGTCGCGATGTCGATGCCGGTCGCCCGGAACCCCGCCACGTCGTCCGCGTACGGCTCCAGCCGGCGTGAGACGTCGAGGGGCAGATCCGCGCCGGACAGCTCCACGATCTTGGCCAGGCCGCGCGGCGAGAGCATCGGCATGATCCCGGGCAGGATCGCCGCGGAACAGCCCGCGGCCGCCACCCTGTCGCGCATCCGCAGGAACGGCTCCGGCGCGTGGAACAGCTGGGCCACCGCGTAGTCCGCGCCCGCGTTGAGCTTGCGCAGCAGGAACTTGAGGTCGGTGTCGAGGTCGCCCGACCGCGGGTGCCCGTACGGGAACGCCGCCACGCCCACGCAGAAGTCGCCGAGCTCGCGGACCAGCCGCACCAGCTCGTCGGCGTAGCTGAGGCCTTCCGGGTGCGCGACCCACTCGCCCATCGGGTCGCCGGGAGGGTCGCCGCGCAGCGCCAGGATGTTCCGCACGCCGATCGCCGCGTACCAGCCGATGACGTTGCGCAGCTCCGCCACCGAGTGCTCGACGGCGGTGAGGTGCGCGACGGGGAGCAGCGTCGTCTCCTGCGCGATGCGGCCGGTGGCGCGAATCGTGCGGTCCCGGCGCGACCCGCCGGCGCCGTAGGTGATCGACACGAACGCGGGGTCGAGGCCTTCCAGTTCGCGGACGGCCTTCCAGAGGACCTTCTCGTCCTCCGCGTCCCGGGGAGGCAGGAACTCCACCGAGAACTTGGGTGACTCACCCCGGAGCCGCTCCACCACCGACGTCATGGGACCAACCCTAGTGGGTCTTCCGCCAGGTGAGACTCCCGCTCACCATGTGGTACGCGGGCCCCGGCATGCGGGTGGCCCCGGACACAGCGGAACATGGACGCGTGTCCCACCACCCCATCGACGTTGCGTTGCCCCAGCACGTCGAATCAGCGTTGACCACGTATCTGGCCTCCCGCCGCGCGTCCGGCGAGGCGATGGACCCGAGCTTCGCGAGCGCCGTCGACGCGCTCTCCGATTTCGTGCTGGGCGGTGGCAAGCGCATCCGCCCGACCTACGCGTGGTGGGGCTGGCGCGCGGCCGGTGGCGATCCCGGCGGCGAACTCGCGGACGAGGTGCTCACGGCGGTCAGCTCGCTGGAGCTGATCCAGGCGTGCGCGCTCATCCACGACGACCTGATGGACGCCTCTTCGGTGCGGCGGGGCAAGCCGACCGTGCACATCGCGTTCGGCGAGCGGCACCGCGAAGAGGGCTGGCTCGGCTCGTCGGAGCGGTTCGGTATGTCGGCGGCCGTGCTGATCGGTGACGTGGCGCTGGCGTGGGCGGACGACATGCTCTTCGCCGCCGGGCTGCCGTCCGAGGTGCTGCGCCGGATGAGCGAGCCGTGGCGGGACATGCGGACCGAGATGCTCGCGGGCCAGTACCTCGACGTGCTGACGCAGGCCCGGGGTGACTCGTCCCCGGACGCCGCGTTGCGCATCGACCGGCTCAAGACCGCCGCGTACACCGTCGAACGGCCGCTGCACATGGGCGCGGCGATGGCGGGCGGCTCGCCCGAGCTGATCGACGGGCTGCGCGCGTTCGGTGCCGACATCGGCGTCGCGTTCCAGCTGCGCGACGACCTGCTCGGCGTGTTCGGCGACCCCGAGGTGACCGGCAAGCCCGCCGGCGACGACCTCGCTGAGGGCAAGCGCACGCTGCTCGTCGCGCTCGGCATGCAGTTCGGTGCCGATATATTGGATATCGCTCTCGGCAAGCCCGATCTCGACCTCGGCACCGTCGAGCAGGTCCGGCGCGCGCTCGTGGACGTCGGCGCCGTCGACGCCGTCGAGGAACGCATCGAGGAGCTGACGAAGAGCGCGCTGGCCGCCCTCGACGACGCTCCCGTGGCCGAACCGGCCGCCACCAAGCTCGCCGACCTCGCGATCAGCTCGACGAAGCGGGCCTTCTGAAGTCGATCATGTGCCTCTCCGCTGGGGGTTGATTAAGTCCTCGTGACCGTGTGGGCCGTTGCTTGCTGACGCTTACGCGCGTTGTGCAACGATGTTCGGGCGATGGCAGCAACTCCGTCCCTCCCCCGCACGAGCTCCGAGGCGTCGATACAGGAGCTTCAACCAGTCGTGCGCACGAACACCTACGCCATCCCCATCCGCACGACCATGCTCGGCCTGCTGGGCGTGGCACTGATCGCGCTCGGGGGCATGGGTGCCGGCGCGATCCTGGAACGCGACCCGCTGCTCGCCCAGGTCGGGCTGAGCTGGCTGCGCTACGGCCACGGCCGCGACCTCGCGAGCATGGTCCTGTACCTGGGTCTGGGCCTCGTCATCTGGGCGTGGATCCGGCTCGGCCGCCTCGTGCGGTGGGGCGAGATCGGCGACTTCGCCGTGCTGGTCGCGGTGACGGTCTGGACGTTGCCGCTGCTGTTCGCGCCACCGCTGTTCAGCAAGGACATCTACAGCTACCTGGCCCAGGGCCAGCTCGCGCTGAGCGGCTACGACCCGTACACGGTCGGGCCCGCTGTCCTGCAGAGCACGCTCAGCGAGAACGTCAGCTGGGTGTGGCAGCACACGCCGGCGCCGTACGGGCCGTTGTTCATCCTGATCGCGAAGGCGATCGTCTGGATCACGGACGCGAGCGTCATCCTCGGCGTCGTCGCCATGCGCTTCTCCCTCGCGGGCGGACTGGTGCTGCTGTGCTGGGCCCTGCCGGGCCTGAGCAGGCACCTGGGCGGCAAGTCGGCGATCGCGCTGTGGCTGGTCGCGGCGAACCCGCTGGTGCTGATCCACCTGATCGGCGGCGCGCACAACGACCTGCTGATGATCGGGCTGATGGCGGCCGGCGTGCTGCTGGTGCTCGACCGCAGGCACGTGCTCGGCTTCGTGCTGCTCGCCCTCGCGTTCTCGGTGAAGGCGACGGCGGTCGTGATCGTGCCGTTCCTCGTCTGGATCTGGGCGGCGCGCCTGGACGGCGACAAGCGCGCCCAGTTCCGCAAGGCACTGCTGCCGGGCGTCGCCGCGTTCCTCGGGACGTTCGCGGTGTGCACGGTCGTCGCCGGGGTGAACCTCGGTTGGATCCTGGCGCTGCGCAGCTCGTCGATGATCATCAACTGGCTGTCGCTGCCGAGCGCGGTCGGCGACTTCGTGCGCATGGTCGTGAACTGGTTCGTCTACGTCGACGGCGGCATCTTCATCGGCGTGGCGCGGGCGCTGGGCTCCGTGGTGCTGATCTGGATCGCGTACACGCAGTGGTGGATGGCCCGTGACGGTGAGGTGCGCGACGCCATCCGGCGTGGCGCGCTGACGATGCTGGCCGTGGCGCTGCTGTCCCCTGCGACGCTGCCCTGGTACTTCAGCTGGCCGCTGGCGCTGGCCGCCGGGTTCGCGTGGAGCACGGGCGCGCTGGTCACGGTGACGGTCGCGTCGCTGTTTCTGCTGCTGGTGACGTTCCCGAACGGCGACACGGCGCTCTACTCGTGGGGCTACCTGTTCTTCGCGCTGGTGGTGTCGGGCCTCGCGGCGCGGTCGCTGGTGAAGCCGGACCCGTTCGGCCTGTCCACACGTTACGAATGAGCCTCGGGACCGTGGACCTGGGCTCCGCCTACGCCGCCTGCCGCCGGGTCAATGCCCGGTACGGCAAGACGTTCTTCCTGGCTACGACGTTGCTGCGGGCCGAGCAGCGGCCCGCGGTGCACGCGTTGTACGCGTTCGCGCGCTGGGCCGACGAGATCGTCGACGCCGCCGGCGTGAACGACCGCGCGGGCGAACTCGACGAGGTGGAACGACTCCTGGACGAGGAGCCGTCGAACCCGGTCCTGCTCGCCCTGGCGGACACGGTGCGCCGCTACGACATCGACAGGTCGCTGTTCACCGACTTCCTCGCGTCGATGCGGATGGACCTCGACGTGACCGAGTACGCGGACCTCGACGCGCTCGGTGCCTACATGCACGGCTCCGCGGAGGTCATCGGGCTGCAGATGCTGCCGGTGCTCGGCACCGTCGTGCCCCGCGAGGAGGCCGCACCGTACGCGGCACGGCTCGGGACGGCGTTCCAGCTCACGAACTTCCTGCGCGACGTCGGCGAGGACCTCGACCGCGGCCGGGTGTACCTGCCGCAGGACGTGCTCGCCGCGCACGGCGTCGACCGAGATCTGTTGCAATGGGTTCGTCGTCATCGGCGCGCAAACGACCGGGTGCAAAGGGCGCTGGACGACCTTGTCGCGCACTCATATGCGATATATCAGTCAGCGGAGCCAGGCATCGACCTGCTGTCGGCGGCGTCCCGGCCCTGTGTGCGCACCGCATACCGGCTGTACCGCGACATCCTCGGGCTCATCGGCTGCGAGGTGCTGTGGCGGCGGGTGGCCGTGCCGAACTCACGACGGCTGGCCGTGGCGGTGCCGGGCGCCGGGCGAGCCCTTCTCGCCCGCTCAAGAACCCGCGGGGTGCCGGGGTGAGCCCCGCTCTCTTAGCTGCGCACGGAGGTTCCAGGCGTCTCTCACCTGCGGAGACGCCTGGAACCGCCGCGATCGGCGAACTAGAAGCCCATGGCCTGCGCGCGGCGCTTTACCTCACGCCCACGGTCTCCGCGCAATGCTTCGATCGGAGTGCCAGGGAGGCTTTCGTCCTCCGTGAAGAGCCAGCGCAGGATCTCGTCCGTGGAGTAGTTCTGGTCGCGCAGCACCGTGATGGTGCCGGGCAGACCCTTCACCACCCCTCCGGCGGCGAGAAACGCCTCGGGGACGACGAGAACGCCGGCCCGCCGCTCGGCGAGCAGTTGCCCGTCGCGCAACATTTGGTGGACCCGGGTGACCGGAAGTCCCATTCGGTCGGCCACCTCGGGGAGAGGAAGAACCTCCAGGTCGGCAGCCAATACATCCGCAGCGGCAGGAATCGCACTCACGGGGGTCACGATGCCATAACCGAACTGGGAACGCCCTTCCGCCAACCGGGTCATCCTGAGCTTTACCATCTCGCACTGTGGAGAGGTCGGTTTCGAACGTGATGGGTGGACTGCTGGAGCAGCGCTACCGGGTGGACTCCGTGCTCGCGCGCGGCGGCATGTCCACCGTCTATCGAGGTCGCGACACTCGCCTCGATCGCGATGTGGCCATCAAAGTGATGGATCCGCACCTGACGGCGGACCCGGCGTTTGTCGCGCGCTTCGAGCGTGAGGCACGCGCGGCGGCCCAGTTGCACCACCCGGCAGTGGTGTCCGTGCACGACCAGGGCGTCGACGGTGACCAGGTGTACCTGGTGATGGAGCTGGTCGACGGCGGCAACCTCCGTGACCTGCTCAATCAGCGCGGCAAGCTCGTTCCCGCCGTGGCGTTGAGCATCCTCGGGCCGGTGCTGTCGGCGTTGGGCGCCGCCCACCGGGCGGGGCTCGTGCACCGGGACGTGAAGCCGGAGAACGTGCTGATCGGGCCTGGTGGCCAGGTGAAGGTGGCGGACTTCGGACTGGCCCGCGCGATCGCCGAGAACGGCGTCACGAGCGACAGCGAGATTCTGGGCACCGTTGCCTATCTTTCACCCGAACAGGTGGAATCAGGTGCCGCGGACGCGCGCAGTGACGTCTACGCGGCCGGGATCGTGCTCTACGAGATGCTGGCGGGTCAGGCGCCCTACCGCGGCGAGACGGCCATCTCGGTGGCCTATCAGCACGTGAACTCGGACGTGCCGTCGGTTCCAGAGATCCCGCTGGCGCTCGACACGCTGGTCCGCAAGGCGACGCGGCGCGACCCGGTGCTGCGGCCCGCGAACGCCGACGCGTTCCTGTCCGAACTGGAGCGTGTGGGCACGGAACTGGGCCTCACGCCGCAGCAGGTGCCCGTGCCCGGTTCGGCGCCCGAGAACGACAGGACGGTCATCATGCGGCCGGTCCCCGTCGCGGTCGGGGCCACTCCTCCCTCGGCTGCCGAGCTGACCAGGCCGGTGGTGCCGAGGCCGCCCCTGAACTCGGCGGCGATGACGACGGTGAACACCGGGCCTCCGACGCCGCCTCCCGGCATCCCCGCCGGCAACTCGGCGACGCGCACGATGCAGCGGCCGGAGCCGCCGCGCCGCCGTCCCCCGCAGAAGCGCAAGCCGAAGGTCGACCCGGTCGAGGCGGAGCGCAAGCGGCGCAAGAAGCTGTTCACGATCTGGGGTTCCGTGGCCGCCGTCGTGGTGGTCCTCGTCGGGTTGTTCTCCTGGTACGTCGGCGCGAACCGCTACACGGAGATGCCGTCGGTGGCCGGGCAGTCCGAGCAGAACGCGATGCTGCTGCTCTCGAAGGCCGACCTCACCGGGCTGGTCGAGAAGGTGCCGTCCAACGACGTCCCCAACGGCACGGTCATCAGCTCCGAGCCCGGACCCGGCGCCGAGCTGCGCAAGAACGACCAGGTGAAGCTCGTCGTGTCGCGCGGCAGGCCGGTGGTGCCGTTCGTCACCGCCGGTGCCGAGCAGGACGCCGCGATCAAGGAGATCGAGGCCGCGGGCCTGAAGACGGTCAAGGACCCCGCGAAGGACGCGTTCCACGACACCGTGCCGATCGGCAAGGTCGTGGGCCTCGATCCGCGTCCCGGCACGGCGCTCAACCTCGACGCCCCGGTGACCCTCATCCTGAGCAAGGGCCCGCCGCCGCGCCTGCCCGTGCCGAACGTGACGGGCAAGACGAAGGACGAGGCGACCGCTGAACTGCAGCGCGCCGGTCTCGAGGCGGTCGATGCGGGTGGTGAGGACGCGCCGGAGAACGACAGGTCACGCGTGGTGCGGACGGATCCGCCCGCGGGCACGGTGCTGGACCCGACGCAGAACAAGCGCGTCACGCTCTTCTACCAGAACAACCAGGAGGTCGAGGTCCCCGACGTCACCCGGCAGAAGGTGCGGGAGGCCAAGGAAGAGCTCGAACGAGCCGGCCTGAAGGTGAAGGTCGAGTTCAACAAGAGCAACAACGCGACCGTGGTGAACCAGTCGATCCCGCCGCGCACGCGGGTGAAACGAGGCACCGAGATCACGATCGTCGGCCTCTGACATAGGCAAAGCGAAGGGCCCCGCGTTCTCGACGCGGGGCCCTTCGTTCTTCAGCTCGTCTTCAGGAAACTCGTCAGGAGCGCAGCATCTCGGCGACGAGGAACGCGAGCTCGAGCGACTGCTGCGTGTTCAGGCGCGGGTCGCACGCCGTCTCGTAGCGGCCGGCGAGGTCGTCGTCGGAGATCTCCTGGGCACCGCCGAGGCACTCGGTGACGTCCTCACCCGTGAGCTCGATGTGGATGCCGCCGGGGTGCGTGCCGAGGCGGCGGTGCACCTCGAAGAAGCCCTGGACCTCGTCGACGATGCGGTCGAAGTGCCGGGTCTTGTAGCCGGTCGACGACTCGTGCGTGTTGCCGTGCATCGGGTCGCACTGCCAGATGACCTTGTGGCCGCTGGCCTCGACCTTCTCGATGATGGCGGGAAGCACGTCGCGCACCTTCTGGTTGCCCATGCGCGAGATGAGCGTCAGGCGGCCCGGCTTGTTGTGCGGGTCGAGGCGCTCGACGTACTCGACGGCCATCTCCGGCGTCGTCGTCGGGCCGATCTTGAGACCGATCGGGTTCGCCAGCATCTCGGCGAACGCGATGTGCGCGCCGTCGAGCTGACGGGTGCGCTCACCGATCCACACGAAGTGCGACGACAGGTCGTACAGCTTGGGCTCGTCGCCCGTCGTGTCGAGGCGCAGCAGCGCGCGCTCGTAGTCGAGGAGCAGCGCCTCGTGCGAGGCGAAGATCTCCGTGCCGTGCAGCGACTGGTCGTTGACGCCGCACGCCGACATGAACTTCAGGCCGCGGTCGATCTCGCCGGCCAGGGCCTCGTAGCGCTCGCCCGCGGGCGAGGTGCGCACGAAGTCGCGGTTCCAGTCGTGCACGCGGTGCAGGTCGGCGAGACCCGCGCCGGTGAGCGCCCGCAGCAGGTTCATGGCCGCGCCGGCGTTCGCGTACGCGCGGATCATGCGGCCGGGGTCGGCGACCCGGGCCTCGGGCGTCGCGACCAGGGAGTTGATGATGTCGCCGCGGTAGGACGGCAGGCCGAGCGCGTCGATGCCCGACGAACGCGGCTTGGCGTACTGGCCGGCGATGCGACCGACCTTCACCACCGGAAGACTCGCGCCGTAGGTCAGCACCACGGCCATCTGCAGCAGGGTCCGGATGTTCGCGCGGATGTGCGGCTCGGTGTTGTCAGCGAACGTCTCCGCGCAGTCACCGCCCTGCAGGAGAAATGCCTCACCGTTCGCGACCTGCGCCAGTTGCGTGTGCAGCCGGTCGATCTCGGCGGGCACGGTGATCGGCGGCACGCTCTCGAGCACGGTCCGCACACGACGCACCTGTTCGGCGTCGGGCCATTCGGGCTGCTGGGCGGCCGGGCGCGACAGGGCGTCGTCCAGGCGCTTGCGCATCTCGGGAGGCAGCGGCGGAAGCTCGGGAAGCGTGTCGATGGGCACGTCCACGGTCCAGTTCACGCTGCTCATCCTAGTTGTCCCACACTGAGAGACCAGGCCGGGCCTGTCAGCACTCGCAGGGTGCAGGCCTGGGAGTCATCCGGCGTAGCGGCCGTTACCTCCGCCGGGGTGAAGTCTGTTACTTGTCAACTATCGACCTCTGCCCAGTTGAGACATCGCATTGCATGATGTGGGCCATGAACGCCACCCGTTTGGATGACAGCACCGCGACCCGGCTGCTGGGCATCGCGGTCGACAACATCCAGCGCGACCACCCGGTGCATTGGACGCACGTCATCGACGGCGACGACCGGCTCGTGCCACAGCGGGTGCTGCATCCCGTGTTCGCCGGGTCGTTCGACTGGCACTCGTGCGTGCACCAGACGTGGCTCGCCGTGCGCCTGCTGCGACTGCGTCCCTCTCTCGCGGGAGCGGACACAGCCCGCAACGCCCTCGACAAGCTGATCACGCCCGACAACTGCGCCACCGAGGCCTCGTTCTTCGCCTCCCCGGCCGGACGGCACTGGGAACGGCCGTACGGCTGGGCGTGGCTGCTGCTGCTCGACGCCGAACTACGCACTTCCGGCCTGCCGTGGTCGGTGGCGCCGATCGCGGACGTGCTGCGGAACCGGTGGCTGGAGTGGGTCTCTGCGGCACGCCTGCCGATCCGCACCGGTACCCACAGCAACACCGCGTTCGCGACCGGCCTCGTGTTCGACGCCGCCCAGGCGACCGGCGACACCGAACTGGCCGCCGCGTGTGCCGCCGCGGCACTGCGGTGGCACCGCGACGAGGCCGGCTACGGCGGTTTCGAACCGGACGCCGCCGACTTCCTCTCCCCCGCTCTGACGACGGCCGACCTGATGCGGCGCGCCCTGGACACCGCGGAGTTCGCCGACTGGCTCGACGCCTACCTGCCGGACCTCGAGTCGGAACGGTGGCGCGTGCTGCGCGAGCCCTTCCCGGTCGACGACCCCAGCGACCCCTACGGCTCGCACCTCGCCGGCCTCGCGTTGTCGCGCGCGTGGAACTGGGAGGCGATCGCGGCGGCACTGCCGGCCGGGCACCGGTACACGTCGCTGGCCCGCACGGCCTCGTCGGCGCATCGCGAGGCCGGGTGGACGTACGTGTTCGGTGGGCACGGCTACATGGCCGACCACTGGCTCGGGACGTTCGGCGCCTACCTCGACGTCAAAGCCTTCTGACCTGCGCTTACCCGCCTTATGCAAAAGACGTTTGCGGACGTCCGCAAACGTCTTTTGCATAAGGCGGACAAAACGGGCACCGATATATTGGATATCAGAGGCGGGACGACGGCGCGGCGCGCCGGAACACAGTCGGTATGCAAGCGGAATGCCGGGCGTCGACAGTGAATCGACACCCGGCATTCCGCAGAGCAATATCCGAGTTGTCAGGCCCGGAGATCAGGCACCGAAGAAGACCTCGGCCTCTTCGTAGCGCTCGGTCGGAACCGTCTTGAGCTCGGCCGTCGCCTCCGACAGCTTCACGCGGACGATGTCCGTACCGCGCAGCGCGACCATGGTGCCGAAGTCACCGGCGGCGACGGCGTCGACGGCGTGGAGACCGAAGCGGGTCGCGAGGACGCGGTCGTACGCGGTCGGCGTGCCACCGCGCTGGATGTGGCCGAGGATGGCCGCACGGGACTCCTTGCCGGTGCGGTCCGCGATCTCCTCCGCGAGCCACTGGCCGACGCCACCGAGGCGGACGTGACCGAAGGCGTCGCGCTCACCGGAGTGCAGCACCTCGGCGCCACCCTCGGGGATCGCACCCTCGGCGACGACGATGATCGGGGCGAACTCGCTCTCGAAGCGGCGCTCGACCCAGTCGACGACCTTGTCGACGCTGAACGGGCGCTCCGGGACGAGGATGACGTTCGCGCCACCGGCAAGACCCGAGTGCAGCGCGATCCAGCCCGCGTGCCGGCCCATGACCTCGACGACGAGCGCACGGTGGTGCGACTCGGCCGTGGTACGCAGGCGGTCGATGGCCTCGGTCGCGATGTGGACGGCCGTGTCGAAGCCGAACGTGTAGTCCGTGGCGCCGAGGTCGTTGTCGATCGTCTTCGGCACACCGACGACGCCGATGCCGTCATCGGTGAGGCGCTTGGCGACACCGAGGGTGTCCTCGCCGCCGATCGCGATGATGGCGTCGATCTGGTTCGCCGCGATGGTCTCGCGGATGCGGTCGACACCGCCCTCGACCTTGTAGGGGTTCGTGCGCGACGAGCCCAGGATCGTGCCACCGCGGGTGAGGATCTCCTCGACGTCCGCGAGGTCGATCGACTTGGTGAGGTTCTCGATCGGGCCCTGCCACCCGTTGCGGAACCCGACGATCTCCCAGCCGTGTGCCTTGATGCCCTTGCGGACCACGGCCCGGATCACGGCGTTCAGACCGGGGCAGTCACCACCGCCAGTGAGCACACCGATGCGCATCTGCTTCCCCATCTCTCGTGTTCTGTGTCACGCAGACTGTCACGAGCTGTATCGGTGCAGCAACGCGGGTCTCACTTACCGGACGGGAAAACCGATTTTGAGCCGCTGTTCCTCGATCACCTTCCACCGCACGAGGTTGTGCCGCGCGTCGGCAAGAGCGTCGTGCGCGTCCACCGGAGGGGCCGGCAGCTTGGGGCGGCCGACGTCGTCCCAGCGTTGCCGCAGGTCACGGGTGAACCGGGGCAGCGAGCGCGGCAACGCCGGCATCGCACCCCACAGCTGTGCCAGCGCCACGTGGTCGTAGGCGGCGAACCAGGCCCACAGCTCGATCTCGTCGCGCGCGGCGTTGCGGGCGCCGAGGAAGTCGAGCAGGTCCTCGCGGATGCGCTCGCGGCTGCGCCACGCCTTGTCCGCGGGCGAGGGCAGCTGGTTGAGGACGTTCTGCCGCACCCACGGCCCCGCGCGATCGGGGTCGAACTCGGTGGACACGGCGTAGAACTCGCGGCCTTCCTCGTCGACCACACCGATCGACACGAGGTCGATCGTCAGCCCGTCCTCGATGAACTCACAGTCGTAGAAAAACCGCACCGCGACACCCTAGGGGTGCGGTCAGCTCGCCTTCTTCTCGGGCACCCGGTCGCCCTTCCCGCCCTGTTCCGGCGCGGCGGCGGGCTGCTCCTTGGCCTTCGCCGCGTAGACGTCGACGTACTCCTGGCCGGTGAGCTCCATCAACGCGTACATGATCTCGTCGGTGATCGACCGCAGCACGAACCTGTCGCCCGACAGCCCTTCGTAGCGGGAGAAGTCGAGCGGCTTGCCGATCTTGATACGGATCGGGTGCGGCTTCCACATCCTGGAGCCGATGGGGTTCGCCTTGTCCGTGCCGAACATCGCCACGGGGATGACCGGCGCACCGGACTCCAGCGCGATCCACGCGACGCCGACCTTGCCCTTGTAGAGACGGGCGTCGGGCGACCGCGTGCCCTCGGGGTAGATGCCGAGCAGCTTGCCCTCGCGCACGATCCGCACACCGGTGTCGAGCGCTCCCTGCGCGGCGGACGCGCTGGACCGGTCGATCGGCACCTGGCCGACGCCGGAGAAGAACCACTTCTGCAGCTTGCCCTTGAGCCCCGTGCCGGTGAAGTACTCGATCTTCGCCGGGAACGTGACGCGCCGCGACAGCATCAGCGGCAGGAAGAACGAGTCGGAGACGGCGAGGTGGTTGCTCGCCAGGATGGCTCCGCCGTCCTTCGGGATGTTCTCGGCGCCCTCGATGATCTTCGGCTGGAAGAACAGCCGCAGAATCGGCCCCAGGAGGACGTGCTTCATCAACCAGTACAGCACCTTGGGAAGCGCCTCCCTTAAGACCCCGCGAACCTTGATCCCGACAATCAGCCTACGGAGCCGACCACACCTCACACAACGAGTCCCGAGTTAGTGCGTCACGGCCGTCCGGATACGCGCGACCGGGACATGCCTGGGGAACGTGCCTGCGAACGTGACTGGGCCAACTGCCGTAACCCGCAACACATCCCGCCCGTGCAACGATGAGGGGTCAGAGGGTTGCGGCTTTGTGGAGAGGCTCTGAATGAACGCCCGGCGCGACTCGACCGACGGACCGGAGAACGTCGACGAGCTCTTTGCCGAGATCGTCGCGGGTCTCGAACGGGACGGGGTCGGCAAGGACTGGCTCGACCTCGACGAGGTGAGCCCGGAGACGAACACCGAGACCGGGCACGACGAGCCCGGCCCACGCACCGTCGTGGCGGAGGATCCGGCACCGGACCCCGCCGACGAGCCCGAATCCCGAGATCCGGCCGACGAGGACCACTACGTCCCGCCGGAGCCGCCGCCGTTCCCGGCGCTGCGCGCCTCGACCCTCGCGGCCCTCGGCCTGTTCGTGCTGGGCATCCTGCTGCTGGTCGCGCCCGGCATCTTCGGCCTGCAGTCGCGGATCGGCACACCACTGTCGCTGGTGGCGCTGTGCGCGGGCATCGGCTGGCTGATCCTGCGCATGCGCAACAGCCCTCCGCCGGACTCGGGATGGGACGACGGCGCGCAGGTGTGACGCGTCACGACCCGCTCGGTAACGACGTGATAACGGCCACTCAGGCCTTCAGATAACGATTCGGTCATGCTTACCGTGTCGGGCATGGACCAGATGCAGCACCTGATGATGGCCCGTGCCATGGCGACCCTGAGCAAGAAGGACGCGGCCAAGCGCCGTCGTCCGCGCATCCTGCGCCTGCTCGGCCGCTAGCACCTCAGACCGAGTGTTCGCGGCGAGCGAACAATCCCGACGAGCTCGCCGCGAACGCTCATTTCCTCCTCCGCAGTGCGTCCGGCTTGTGCACTGCGTGGCCGCCCCGGCTTGACCGATGCTTCGCCATCGCCACGTCCGCGCCGCAGCTTTGCAATGGGTCTTTTGCGGACGAAGTCCAAAGAGTCATTGCTAAGACGCAGGTCAGCGGCACCGGCGCAACTGATATATCGGTCGTGACTGATATATCGGTGCGGCGGGCAGGGCTCGCGTCAGGAGCGGCGGGAGTTGTGCTTGGCCATCGATGCGGCCATCTCACGGGCCAGGGTCGCCGCGCCCACGATGCCCGCGTCGTCCCCGAGCTGGGCGGTGCGGATCCGGGCCAGCGGCCGGTGCCCGGCTCCCGTCACCACGGCGGAGTAGCGCTCGCGGGCGTCGTCGAGGAACAGCGGTGCCGAGGTCGACACGCCTCCCCCGATGACGATCACCTCGGGGTCGTAGACGTCGGCGACCAGCGCCAGGCCCTCGCCGAGCCAGCGGGCCAGGTCGGCCATCGCCCGCTTGGCCAGCGGATCGCCGTCGCGGGCCGCTCCGGCCACCCGGCGGCCGGTCACCGCGCGGGAGTCGCCTGCCGCCTCGCGGGCCAGCACGGTCGAGACGCCGGGGTGCTTGGCGAGCAGTTCCACGGCGGTCGCGCTCAGGGCCGTGCCACTGCAGTAGCGCTCCCAGCAGCCGTTCTTGCCGCACGGGCAGGGACGGCCGTTCGGGACGACGCGCAGGTGGCCCAGTTCGGGGGCCACGCCGTACGCGCCGCGGAACACCTCGCCGTTGAGCAGCAGAGCTGCGCCGATGCCCGTGCCGATGGCGACGAGGACGGCGGTCTTGGCGCCTCGGGCCGCGCCAAAGCGGTGTTCGGCGAGGGCGGCGGCGTTCGCGTCGTGTTCCAGCACGACCGGCATGCCCAGGCGGTCGCTCATGCGGTCGGCCACGTCCGCCTGCCGCCACGCCAGGTGGGGCGCGAAACGGACCGTGCGGCGGTCTGAGGCGATGAAGCCCGCCACGGCGAGACCGACGGCGCTCACGGCGTGGCGGCTCGCCACCTCCTCCACGGCGGCGACGATCGCGTCTTCGAGGGCGCGTTCACCGGCGGGCGTGGGGGCGCGCGAGGTGTCCAGGACCGAGCCGCGCGGGTCCACGACACCCGCGCGAACGCTGGTGCCGCCGATGTCCACTCCGACCGTGAGCACTAGTCGGACTTCCTGACGACCTTGATGTGCTGCACGCGCTGCCCTGCGTCGGCAGCCGGTTCGTCGCCGGCAGGCGGTGAGGGCTGCGCGGTGCCGGGCTCGCGCAGGGCCGCCCGCAGCACCGCGACGAGGCCCGCCGCGTGTTCGGCGGCCTTCGCGGCCAGTTCGGAACGGTCGCCGCGCAGCAACGCCACGCCGTTGCACAACGGGCACCAGCCGCACGTCTCGGGCGTGTGCGAGCCGTCGCCGGCCTCGGAGACGCGCTGCAGCCACGGCTGCATGCGCTCGGCGGCCGTGTCGATGAGCAGCCGCAGCTCCTCGGCGAGCTTGCCGGTGTTGTCCTGGGTCATCTACGAGCTCCTGATCAGCGCCACAGGGACGGGTCCGGCCGGAATCCCACCGTCACGCCACCCGAGTCCATCTCCGCGCCGGTGACGATGCAGCGCCGCAACAACGACGGCAGCGCCACGAGCCGGCGCCGACCATCGACGGTCAGCGCCAGGTCGTCGCTCACGCGCGCGAGGTCCAGCTCCGTGTCGTCGGACAGCGGCAACGCGATCCGCAGCGAGTATCGGGCGTCGAGTCCCCGCCCGCTGCCCGACACCTCCAGCAACGACTCCGACACCGCGGCGCCCGGCAGCGGGTCCGAATCGCCGTAGAGCTGCTCGGCGACCTCCAGCAGTGCCGGCACGCCCACGGGCTCCGACGCGCGGTGGTCGACCGTGCGGATCTCACCGATCCCGGTCAGTTCGGCCAGCACGGCGTCCTGCTCGTGCCGGCGGGTCCTCAGCCAGGAGGCGGCGGCACCGCGCGCGGCACCCGGCGAGGGCACCACGCGGTTCGCGATCACGCTGTCGACCCGGATTCCCTGCAGCGCCAACGCGGTCAGCGTACGGCGGGTCTCGGCGGCGACGACGCGTTCGGGCGTCAGCACGAGCCGGACCGAGCACGACGAGGAGTCCGCGAGCATCGAGCGCAACGCGTCCAGCCGCTCGGCGAGGCGGCTCAGCGCGTCGGCCGTCGCGTCCCACTTCTCGACGGTCCCGGTGCCCGCGACGCCCGCGAGGAGTCCGCGCACCACACGCCGGTGGGTGGGGAAGAGCCGTTCGAGATAGCCCGCGAACGCCTCGGGCAGCGACAGCAGCCGCAACGTCTCCGCGGTCGGCCCGCAGTCGACGACCACGACCTCCCACGGCCCGGACGCCGCGAGCCGCCGCACCTCCGCCAGCGCGAGGAGTTCCTCGACGCCCGGCAGCACGGTCAGTTCCTCGGCGTCGAGCTCGTCGACGCCGGCGCCGGCCAGCACGGTCCGCAGGTGCCCGCGCAGCTCGCCCCACGCCTCGTCGACGAGGCCGCGCGGGTCGATCTGGCAGGCGAACAGGCCGGCCGAGCCGTCCACTTCGGACGGTTCGGCGCCGAGACGCACGTCGAGCGCGTCGCCCAGCGAGTGCGCGGGATCGGTGGAGACCACGAGCGCCTTGCGGCCGTGCGCGGCCAGTGAGGCCGCGGTCGCCGCCGACAGCGTCGTCTTGCCGACCCCGCCCTTGCCGGTGAAGAGCAGGACCCGGCTCAAGCCGCCTTCTCCGCGCGCTTCTTGAGCTCCTTGAGCGCGGTGTCGAGGATCATCTTCTCGGCCTTGCGGCGGAACAGCCCGATCATCGGGATGACCAGCTGCACCGACAGCGTGTAGGTGACCTTGGTGCCGGTGCCGGACGGCGAGAGCACGTAGCTGCCCTGCTGCGCCTTCTGCATGGTGCCCTTGACGAGTTCCCACTTCACCGACAGACCGTCGGCGGCCCAGTCGTACTTCAGCGTGTACTCGTCCTTCACGGGCCCCTGGTCGATCGCGAACCGCACCTGCTCGGCACGGCCGTCGTCGCGGGTGTCGAGGACCTCGACTTCCTTCATCCCGTTCGCCCAGTCCGGGTACGACGGGAAGTCCGCGATGATCGCCATGATCTTCTCAGGCGGAGCGTCGATGACGATGGACTGAGTGGACTCGTCGGCCATAGACGTGGAGGTTACTCGCGTGGCTACCAATTCAGGACGTGAGGCTTGCCGCTGCGCTGGAAGTGCCCGACGTTGACGCACTCGGTGTAGCCGACGCGCACGCGCCGGGCCAGCGGCTGGTGCACGTGGCCGAACACCGACCAGCGCGGACGTTCCCGCCGGATCTTCTCCAGTGCGGCCCGTGATCCCCATTCGGGACGGCGCGCGACGACGTCGTAGGTCAGTTCCGGGACAAGGGGCGGGATGTGCGTGCACAGCACGTCGACCTGCCCCATCCGGTCCAGCGCCGACGCCATGTCGTCCTCCGTGCGCAGGTAAGGGAACCACGGCGCGTTGGGGTTGCGGACCAGTCCGGGCACCATCAGCCCGCCGCCGGCGAAGCCGAACCTCAGCCCGCCGATCTCCGCGGCCTCACCGTCGAGGACGTGCACGCCGGCGCCGGCGAACTGTGGCCACAGGTGCGGACTGTCCACATTGCCCGGTGTGACGTACGTCGGCGCGGACATGGCGCCGAACAACGCGTGGTACTGCTCCAGCACCGCTTCCTCCACCACGGAACGGGCGTCGGCGAGACCGTCCCACAGCGACCGGATGTAGCTCGCCGTGTCCGCGCGCCTGGTGCCGCGCCTCAGCTCGGCGAAGATCCCGACCTTCTCGGCGCCGAAGACGCGGCCGAGGATCCCCTTGGAATGGTCGTGGTAGTCGACGAAGTCGATCAGGTCGCCGAGCACGACGAGAGCGTCCGCACCGTCACCGGCGCGCGCGAGCGCCTCCGCGTTGCCGTGCACATCGGAAACCACGTGAACCCGCACGGCTCCAACTTAGTTGACGCCGCATGGAGGTGGTTTGTGAGACGCGCGTCAAGCAAGATCACCCTTGCGGCGGGCAGCCGGCCGGACGACCGTCCTCCAGAGTCAGCTTGAGCCCCAGCGAGACGGACTTCGCGTCGAGCTGACGCCGTTGCACCTCGCGGAGGGCGTTGCGGGGCGTGAGCGACCCTGAGTGCGAGTCAGCACGGAGGAAGTAGTGCAGCACAGTGCCGTCGAGCACGGGCTCGAGCCAGACCTCCATCGTGCCGACGAGCGCGCCTCCGACCGTCCAGCGCAGGCCCTCTTCGCCCCTGTCGGCGTAGACGTCCAGCTCCAGATCCGGCCAGAACTCCCTCCACGAGGAGGGCGAGGCGAAGGCGGCGGCGACCACTCTGGGTGGTACCGCGAGGAAAGTCTCGTCGACGACGTCCACGCTGGCCATGAGGACAAAAGGTAACGGAAGGGCGTACCAGCCTTTGTATCGCCGGAATCACACGCTAGGTTTCCCCACCAGTAACATTTCACCGTACGGAGGTTGACGTGCGCGAGTTCAGCGTCCCCGCCACGGCCGCAGTGGCTCCGGAGGAAAACCTCACCGACATGGTGTGGGCCAATGCGGAGCGCTTCGGCAACGCCGTCAGCTTCCGCAGGCAGATCGACGGCACCTGGGTCGACATCACCGCGCGTGATTTCGCAGCGCAGGTCATGGCCGTCGCGAAAGGCCTGGTAGCAGCCGGTCTGGAGCTCGGCGACCGGGTCGGCCTGGTCTCCAAGACCCGCTACGAGTGGTCGTTGCTCGACTTCGCCATCTGGGCGGCGGGCGGCGTCGTGGTGCCCATCTACGAGACGTCGTCGGCGGACCAGATCGAGTGGATCCTGTCCGACTCGGGCGCGGCGGCGGTGTTCGTCGAGGCGTCCTCGCACCGCGCGATGGTCGACGACGTCGTCGGCAAGCTGCCCGAGCTGCGCCACGTGTGGCAGATCGACGGAGCGGCCGCCGCGGTCGACGAACTGACCGCGCTCGGTGCCGAGATCACCGACGAGCAGGTGCACGAGCGCCGCGGGCAGGTGAAGGCGGAGCACACGGCGACGCTGGTCTACACGTCCGGCACCACCGGCCGTCCCAAGGGCTGCACGCTGACGCACCGCAACCTGCTGTCCGAGGTGCGGTCGGCGCTGTCGCGGTTCCCGGAGATCCTCACGGCCGGCAACTCGCTGCTGCTGTTCCTGCCGCTGGCGCACATCCTGGCGCGTGCTCTGGCGCTCGCGTGCGTGTACTCGCGGGCGACCGTGGGCCACACGGCGGACGTGAAGGACCTCGTCGCGGACCTCGGCCAGTTCCGCCCGACGTTCGTCGTCGCGGTGCCGCGCGTGTTCGAGAAGGTCTACAACGGCGCCAAGCAGAAGGCGCACGCCGGCGGCAAGGGCAAGATCTTCGACGCCGCCGAGGCCACGTCGGTCGCGTACAGCACGGCGCTGGACAACGGCGGTCCCGGCCTCGGCCTGCGGATCAAGCACGCGGTGTTCGACAAGCTGGTGTTCACGAAGCTGCGCGCCGCCCTGGGTGGTCGCGCGATCGCGGCGGTCTCCGGTGGCGCGCCGCTGGGTGCCCGGCTGTCGCACTTCTTCCGCGGCGCGGGCATCCCGGTCTACGAGGGCTACGGCCTGACCGAGACGTCGGCGGCGGCGTGCGTGACGTTCCGGGGCCAGGAGAAGGTCGGCACGGTCGGCCTGCCGGTGCCCGGCACGTCGGTGAAGATCGCCGAGGACGGCGAGATCCTCATCAAGGGCGACATCGTGTTCACCGGTTACTGGAACAACGAGGCCGCCACCAAGGAGGCCTTGGAGGACGGCTGGTTCCACACCGGTGACATCGGCGAGCTCGACGGCGACGGGTTCCTGAAGATCACGGGCCGCAAGAAGGAGATCATCGTCACCGCCGGTGGCAAGAACGTCTCCCCGGCGCAGCTCGAGGACCGGATCCGGGCGCACCCGCTGATCTCGCAGTGCATGGTCGTCGGCGACAAGCAGCCGTTCATCGGCGCGCTGATCACGATCGACCCGGAGTTCTTCCCGTCGTGGAAGGAGTCGCACGGCAAGCCGGCGTCGGCCGAGGTCCCCGACCTGATCGAGGACGCGGACCTGCTGGCGGAGATCCAGGCCGTGGTGGACGACGCGAACAAGTCGGTGTCCCAGGCCGAGGCGATCCGCAGGTTCCGGGTGCTGCCGGTCGACTTCACCGAGGCGGGCGGCGAGATGACGCCGTCGCTGAAGCTGAAGCGCTCCGTCGTGGCGACGACCTTCGCGTCCGACATCGACGCGATCTACGCGAAGTAACCGCAGGTAGAAAGCGCGAAAGGCCCAGGAGCCAGAGAGTGCTCCTGGGCCTTTCGACCCCCAGCGATCGTGATCCGCGGAGACTTCCGCAGAACCCGAGAAGTGTGTTGCCCCGGCCCCCCGACCGGGACATGAAGAAGATTGCCGGATGGCGCTGACGTATCGCTGACGCGCCGATGTCACTCGGCGACAGCGCGCTAATAGGCTGTGAGACAGACGGGGTAGATCTGGCTCGCACGAGGGGTTGGCGATGGCTTCGGGTCCGCAGTTCCGGCTGCTCGGCCCGTTGGAAGTACGCCTGGGGGGCTCCGCCGTCGTGTTGCGGGCGGGCAAGCACCGGGCGTTGCTGGCGGCGTTGCTGCTGCGGCCGAACCGCGTCGTTCCCGTGACGGAACTCGTCGAGCACGTGTGGGGGGACACACCGCCCGCGCGCACGCGTGGGACGTTGCAGACGTACGTGATGCGGTTGCGGGCGGCGCTGGGTGATCCGTCGCTGATCCAGACGGCCGCGGACGGCTATCGGATGCGGGTGGACCCGCTGGCCGTGGACGCCCATCGTTTCGCTGACGCGGCGGCTCGCGGACGTGCGGCCGCGTCGTCATCCGACCTGGTCACGGCACGTTCGGCGTTCGCAGAGGCGTTGGAGTTGTGGCGCGGGCCGGTGCTGTCGGACGTGCCTTCGGAGACGTTGTACTCGGAGCATGCGCCGCGGCTGACCGAGTTGCTGATGAGGGTGCACGAGCAGCGGATCGACGTGGAGCTCGCGCTGGGCAACCACGCGGACCTGGTGCCGGAGCTGTTCGGGCTGACGCGGGACCACCCGTTGCGGGAGCGGTTCTGGGCGCAGCTGATGCTCGCTCTGTACCGCGGCAGCAGGCAGGCGGAGGCGCTGGAGGCGTTCCGGCAGCTCGATCGGACGCTGGACGAGCAGCTGGGCATCGACCCGTCGGACGAGCTGCGGTCGTTGCATCAGGCGATCCTGATGGGGGCGCCGGAGCTGGCGGCGCCGGTGGTGGCGCGGGAACCGGAACGCGCGCCGTCGTCGCCGATGCGGCTGCCGGACGACATCGCGGACTTCACCGGGCGGTCCTGGCACGTGGAGCGGGTCTCCGGGTTGATCGCCGGCGGGTCGGTGCCGATCGTGACGCTCGCGGGGCAGCCGGGCGTGGGCAAGACGACGCTGGCGGTGCACGTGGCGCACCTGCTGCGGGACCGGTTCCCGGACGGGCAGCTCTACGTCGACCTGCGCGGGTACGCGCTGGGGGCGCCCGCGGACGGGGTGGACGTGCTGTCGCGGTTCCTGCGGGCGCTGGGCGTGCCGCCGGACGAGATCCCGCCGGACGCGGACGAGCAGAGCACGATGCTGCGGTCGTTGCTGTCGGGGCGGCGGATGCTGCTGGTGCTGGACAACGCCTCCGCGCCGGACCAGGTGCGGCCGTTGCTGCCGGGGACGGCGTCGTGCCGGGTGATCGTGACATCGCGGGACGACCTGCGCGGGCTGATCGCGATGAACGGCGCGCGGACCGTGCCGGTGGACGTGTTCCCGGCGGCGGAGTCGGCGTCGTTGCTGGAGAAGCTGCTCGGGCCGGGTGATCACGCGGAGCTGGCGGCGCGGTGCGGGCACCTGCCGCTGGCGTTGCGGGTGGCGGCGGCGTACCTGGCCGGACGCGACGGCGTGACGATCTCCGGTTCGCCGATCGAGCTGGCCTATGCCGCGCTGCCTCCCGCGCCGCAGCGGTTGTTCCGGCTGTTGTCGCTGGTGCCGGGGCCGGACTTCACGCCGGAGGCCGCGTCCGCGCTGGCCGACGTGGACGCCGACGGGCTGCTGGCGGTGCTGGCGATCGCCCGGCTGGTGGTGTCCCCGGTTCCCGGCCGCTACCGGTTCCACGACGAACTGGTCCGCTACGCCGCCACGGTGCGGGAGGAGGCGGACAGCCCGTCCGAGCAGCAGGCGTCGTGGACGGCGCTGCTCGACCACTACCTGCGCGGTGTCGAGCGCTGCGCCGAGCTGCTCTACCCCGGGATCGTGCGGCTGCCGTCGTCGCCCACGGGCCCGGCACCGCGGATCTCGACGTCGGCCGAGGCCCTCGTGTGGCTCGACGCGGAACGCCCGAACCTGATCGCCGCCATCCGGCACGCGGCCGAGCACGGCCCGGTGGTGATGGCCTGGCAACTGGCGGACGCCCTGCGCGGCTACCTCTGGATCGGCCAGCACGTCGGCGAATGGCTCGCGACGGCGCACCACGGCCTGCAGGCCGCCCAGAAGTCCGCGCACCGCGCGGCCGAGGCGGCGATGCACGCGAACCTCGGCACCCTCTACCTGCGGCTGGGCGAGTACACGCGGTCCGTCGAGCACCACGACCACGCCATCGAGCTGTACCGGGCCCTGGGCGACAAGGACGCCGAAGCGGGCGCGCTGAACAACCTCAGCCTCGTGCACCGCCGTTCGGGAGACCTGGTCGCCGCGAAGGACGCCCTGGTCCGCTGCCTGGAGATGCTGCGCTCGGCGCCGGCGGACAGTGTCAGCACCGGCCTGTACAACCTCGGCCAGCTCGCCGTGGAACTCGGCGAGATCGACAGCGCGGTCGAGCACTTCTCGCAGGCGCTGACCCTGGCGCCGAACGCCGACAGCCACACCTACCTCGGCATGGCGCTCCGCCTGCAGGGCCGTCTCGACGAAGCCCGCGCCCACCTCGAACGCGCCCTGGAGATCGGCAACGTCCCCGCCGGCGAGTCCGAGGCCCTGGAGAACCTCGCCGCCCTGGAACTCGCCTCCGGCAACACCGGCGCGGCCCTGTCCCTGGCCTCGCGCGCGCTGTCCCTCGTGGCCGACGGGGGCGACCAGCAGGTGGCGACGTCGGTCCGGATCACGCTCGGCGAGACCCGTCGCGCGCTGTCCGACTTCGACGCGGCCGCCGAACTGTTCGAGCAGGCCCTGACGACGGCCCGGCGGATCGGCTTCGCCTCGGGTGAGGTCCGCGCGCTGATCAACCTGGCCGTGGTGCTGCGGGATCTCGACCGTCCCGCCGATTCTCGCTCCGCCGCCGACCAGGCCGCGCGGCGCAGCGCCGAACTGGGATTGCGCGCTTTGGAGAACCGGGCCCGCGAACTCGCCTGACCCTTTCCTGAATCCACTAAATCACCCAGCGATATGCCATATATCGCTTCGTCGGATGACAACGTTGTCTTAGCGCGTGCGCACTTCACACAGGGTTCCTGATATCCAATATATCGGATATCAGGAAGCACCCCACCTGCATGAAGCCGCAACACGTCGTGCACACAGGCTGTCGACGGGACGGCATGGTGTGCGTCAACAACGACCATGTCGACTGTTTACAACTGACATGCCAAAAGAATGCATCTGACAGCGGAAACCACACCCGATATATCGGCCAGCAGATGTCAACATCAAACAGTCGCTTGCGAGCGCGATATATCAGATATTGGATTTCGGTCAGCCGATGAGGTTCTCGAGGCGGTGTGCGAGCTGGTCCCAGCGCCAGTGGTCGCTGACCCACTCGCGGCCGGCGCGCCCCATCTTGGCCGCCGTCTCGGGATCGGCGAGCAGCGAGGCGATCCGCGCGGCGACGTTCTCGACGTCGAGGCCGTCGACGACGTTGCCGGTGATGCCGTCCCGCACGGTCTCCGGGGCGCCGCCGGACCGTCCGGCCACCACGGGCAGCCCGGCCGCGGAGGCTTCGAGGTAGACGATGCCGAGCCCTTCGACGTCGAGGCCGCGGCCGCGCGTGCGGCAGGGCATCGCGAAGACGTCGCCGGCGTTGTAGTGCGCGGGCAGTTCCTCCCACGGCACCGAGCCGGTCAGCACGATGTCGCGGGAACCGGCGGCCATCTTCTCGAGCGTCTTGCGGTACGGCCCGCCGCCGACGATCAGCAGTGCGGCGTCCGGTACCGAGCGCTGGATGAGCGGCAGCGCGCGGATCAGGACGTCCTGGCCCTTGCGCGGCACCAGGCGCGACACGCACACGATCACCGGCCGGTCACCCAGCCCGTACCGGCGGCGCATCTCGGCACGCGCGGCAGGATCGGGGCGGTACTGCTCGGTGTCCACACCGGACGGGAGGTGCTCCAGCGCCGCCACCGGCCCGAACGCCGCCGAGAACCGGGAGCGGGTGTAGCGGCTGACATAGGTCACGACGTCCACTCCGGACCCGATCGCCCGCAGCGCCTGCCGCGCCACCGGCAGCATCGACCAGCCGACCTCATGCCCGTGCGTGGACGCCACCGCACGGCTCAGACCGAGTGACGGCGCCAGCAACGCCAGCGGTGCCGCCGCCCCGAACCACGCTGCCTCGCACGACTCGGCACGGGCGATGTCGCGCGCGCGGGCGAGGACGTCCGGCGTCGGCAGCATCAGTGACGTGGGGTGCCGCACCACCGGGAACGGCTGCTCGGCGTCGAACTCCTCCGCGCCCTTCCACTTCGGCGCGTAGACGACGAGCGAGTCCGCGGGCAGGCGTGTCGCCAAAGCGTGCAGGTAGGACTGGATGCCACCGGGGCGGGGCGGGAAGTCGTTGGTCACCAGCAAGGTTCGGCGCACGAACTCAACGCTATCCGATGCTCGTTTTCAGGAACTCGCGCCAGGCCGCCACGTCGATGACACCAGCGTCCACTGCGGACAAGGATGCGTGCCGCAGGAAGAAGTCCACGACACCCCGCTCCCCCAGCCTCGACTGGAGGTAGACCATGATCGAGTACGCCTGCTGGTACGCGAGATCACGCCCCGAGCCGCCGAAGTCGACCGGCAACGCCGAGACGTCCGATTTCAGCAGCGGCGCGGCCTGACGAAGCGACAGCCCCGTGCCGTGGAACGCCACCCAGTCCGCGAACCCCTCGACCAGCCAGAGCGGGGCCGAGTCCGCAGTCAGGTCGCGCGTCGCGACGTGCGTGATCTCGTGCCTCAGCAGCACGCTCAACTCCACGTCCGACAACGCCGACGCGCGCACCCGGTTGATGACGACGCGCTGCCCGGAACCGTCCCTGATCGCGACCCCGGCCATGTCCGCGAACGCGGGCCCGACGAGCGACACGAGCTCGGTGTCCGACGCCGGAACGACGACGTCGACCCGGCGAACCCAGCTGATATCCAATATATCGGCGACGTCGCGCACCGAGGAGTCGAGCAACCCCGATACCCGCGACGCCAGCGCGCCATCACAAGAACTGCTGCTCACAGTGCCGGACGCAGTCGTCAGCACCGCCTCATTGCAATGGGTTGTTGCGGTCGGCTGCAACTCAACGGGCCGTAGTGCAACGCTGACGCCCAGCAGGAACGTCATGGCGACGGTGACCGCCAGCAACGTCCGGAGGTGCTTCACCGGCGCAACGCTAGCCCTCGATGCGCCGAATCACCGCGATGGGCCCGATGGTGTCGATCGGTGCGATCTTCACCGGCTGGCCCTCGGTGGAGGCGTGCACCGCCCGTGCGTTGTCGACCGCCATGGCCACGTGCGAACGGCTCGAGTAGTAGATGATCAGGTCGCCCGCGCGAACCTCGCCACGCGACACCGCGCGCCCGACTCCGGCCTGTCCGCCCGACGTACGCGGAATCGTGAAGCCCGCGGCCGCATAGGCCTTCATCGTCAGTCCAGCGCAGTCCCACCGCTCAGGCCCGGTGCCGCCGTACTGGTAGTCGTCCCCGCGCTGCCCCAGCGCGAACGTGAGGGCGAGACCCGCCACTCCGGAAGGCACGCTGACCTGCGAGCGGTCGCCGGGGTCGCGCAGCTGGTTCACGACGGGGGCGGGCAGCCGCGTCAGCGCCGTCCGCACCTGGTTGATCTGCGCCTGCAGCGCCTGGTTGCGCGCGTCCAGGTCACTCTTCAGCTTCTCGGCCGCCGCAGTGGTCTCCGCGGCACGCGCCCGCGCGCTCTCCGCCACCTGATGTGCCTGACGGGCCTTCTCCACCGCGGCGGACAGCCGCGCGAGCGACTCCGCCTTGTCGGAGGCGAGCACCCGCATCATCTCGAGGCGGTTCAGGAAGTCCTGCTGCGAGTCCGCGACGAGCAGCGCCGACAGCTGGTTGAACCGCGCCCCCTCGAACGACGCCTGGGCGATGAGGTCGACCTGCCCCTGGTAGTCGCCCTCGTCGCGCTTGGCCTGCCGCTCGATCTGCTGCGCCGCCACCACTGTCGCGGTCGCGCGGTCGAGCTCGGCCTTGCGCTGGACGAGGTCTTCCTGAGCGCGGAGGACTTCCTCGTTGAGCTTCGTCGCCTGTGCTGTCAGCTCCGCGTACGCACGCGCGGGATCGGTCGGCTGCGCGGCCGAGGACACGGCCGGAGCGACCGGGAGGAGCAGCAGGAGAACCAGGAAACCACGGGTGAAGTTGCGCGACATGAGGTCGCCGATCCCCCTCGCCAGAACAAGACCGCCAAGATCGACGGCGTCAGGCTACCGGGTGATCAAACACGCCCGAGACGGGCCAGCAACACAGCGGACGGCACCGGGTGCGCGCCACGACGGCGCACCGAATCCGCGACCGCTCGGTCCGACGTCACCACCACCACGGGCCGTCCCTCGGGCTCCGCCGTGACCAGTGCGCGAATTACGTCATCGGCCAGAACACCGGGGTCGCTGAAGAGCACGCGCACGCCGCGAGGGGCAGCCGCGGGCACGGCCACCACCCCAGCGCCGTCGAACACCAGCGTCACCTCTGCACCCGTGCGCGCGGCCAGCACCGCCAGCTGGTGCACCAGCCGATCTCGTTGATCCGACAGCGACAGCTCCGGATAGCCGGTCTTCGTGACGTTGTAGCCGTCCACCACCAGGTGCACCACGGGCAACGCCAGCAGCCGGTCCAGAGCCGCGGGGTCCTCCACCCGGCCCACGACCCCCTGCGACGCGCTGGCGCCCCGCACGAGATCGGCGGGACGCGGGCCGGCGCCTTCTCCCAGAGCCAGCTCGCGACGCAGTCCCGTCACGGCGCCGTCGAGGGTGTCCACGAGCAGCGCGAGCCGCACCTCGTCGGCCTGCCGGGCCTCCCGTGCGGACTGCCGGGCCACCTCGGCGTCGGCGATCGCCCGCTGCGCCTTGCCACGTTCGGTCTCGGCGCGTTCGCGCTCCCGGTCGCGTTCGGCGGACAGGCGCTTCACCTCGTCCGCGGTGCGCTCCTGGATCTTGTGCACCTCGGCGGCCGCGGCCTCGGCGGCGTCCTTGGCCTCGCGCAGCTTCACGCCCTGCTCGCGCAACCGCTTGCGCAGGCGTTCCAGCTCGACCTCGGCATCCGCGCGGACGCGTTCGGCGGCGCCGTCGAGCTGGCTACGCTCGGACCGCAGCCGTTCCAGCTCGCTTTCCAGCCGTTCCGCGCGCACTACGGCCGCGTCCCGTTCGGCTCGCAGCGTCGCGTCGCCCACCCGGCGCGTCACCAGCTCCACGTAGTGCAGCGCGACCTCGTCACCGGTCAGCACCGCCGCTGCGGCCGCCGTCACCGGATCCGGCGAGGTCACCTCGAGCGTCGACGGCCTGTTCTTGCGCAGCCACTCGACCACGGCGGTGCGGAAGTTCGCGGAGTCCCGCAGGCCGGCCACGACCTGCGCGCCGCCCAGACGGGCGCGTTTGGTCGGGGCGAACTTCGCCACCGGCCGCAGGTGCTGGGGCACGTCGACCTTCGCCATCTCGCCCAGCGCGTCCGCCCCCAGCTCCGCGAGCCTCACCCGCAACGGCTCCGGCAGGGCCGACCAGTCCACAGAGGATTCGACAGTGGAATCATCCGCGGACTCACCTGCGTCATCGGCAGGCTGGTCGAACTCGGGCTCGGGCATCGGGTCGGGCACCCCATCAGGCTAGAGCCCCGGCACTCGATCAACGCACGGACGTGTCCGCCCTTGGCAACAACGATCTGGAAAAGATCACCTGATCACCACTCCAATGGAGCAACCGCAGGTCAGAGCACCACCGAAGATCAGCTCAAAAAATTGTCAGACCCCGTCGCTAACGTCAGCCACGTGACCGGACAACTGTCCTTCGACGAGCTCGGGACGCCCCTGCGCGACACGACGTTCGTCGTCTTCGACCTGGAGACCACGGGCGGCAGTGCCGAGGAGGACGCCGTCACCGAGATCGGCGCGGTGAAGGTGCGCGGCGGCCAGGTCCTTGGTGAGTTCGCCACGCTCGTCGACCCGGAGCGCGGCATCCCGCCGATGGTGGCGCAGCTGACCGGGATCACGCAGTTGATGGTGACGGGCGCGCCGACCATGAAGACGGTGTTACCCGCGTTCCTGGAGTTCGCGGCCGGATCCGTCCTGGTGGCGCACAACTCGGGCTTCGACGTCAGCTTCATGAAGGCCGCCTGCGAACGCCACGGCTACCGCTGGCCGAAGCCGTCGGTCGTCTGCACCGTGAAGCTGGCGCGGAGAGTGCTGAGCCGCGACGAGGCGCCGTCGTGCCGGCTGTCCGCGCTCGCGGACCTGTTCCACACGGAGACCAAGCCGACGCACCGGGCACTGGCCGACGCCCGCACCACCGTCGAGGTGCTGCACACGCTGCTGGGACGCGTCGGGAACGTGGGCGTGCACTCTCTGGAAGAACTGCTGGCATATCTGCCCGAGGTGACGCCGGAACAACGCCGCAAACGCTCGCTGGCCGCCCACCTGCCGTCCACGCCGGGCGTGTACCTCTTCCGCGGCCCGAAGGAGGAGGTCCTCTACGTCGGCACGGCGTCAGACCTGCGGCGCCGGGTCCGCCAGTACTTCACGGCGAGCGAGGGCCGCCGCAGGCTGCGCGAGATGGTCGCTCTCGCCGTGCGTGTCGACGCCGTGGAGTGCTCCCACCCGCTGGAGGCCGAGGTGCGCGAACTCCGGCTCCTGCGCGCGCACCGCCCCGCCTACAACCGGCGTTCGAAGAACCCCCACCACGCCTGGTGGCTGACCCTGACCGACGAGCCGTTCCCCCGGATCTCACTGGTCAAGGTGCCACGAGACGGCGCGCTGGGCCCGTTCCGCACCCGAAAGGCAGCCGAGTCGGTCGCGGACGCGCTGCTGGACGCCGTACCGCTGCGCTCGTGCACCATCAAGATCCCGGCCACGAACCAACGCGCCTCCCCGTGCGCCCTGGCCGAGCTCGACCGCTGCAAAGCCCCCTGCGCGGGCCGGCAGACGGTCGACGAGTACTCCCCCGCCGTGGTCGCCGTGCGCGATCTGGTCGTGGGCCGCAGCGCGGACCCGTTACGCACGCTCGTCACCCAGCTCGGCGGCCTGGCCTCGGCCGAACGCTTCGAGGAGGCCGCCCGCCATCGCGACCGTCTGGCAGGCCTGGTCCGATCCCTGGACCGAGCCCAGCGCCTGGCAGCCCTCGCCGCACTTCCCCAGCTCGTGGCCGCCAGACCCGACCGCGAAGGCGGCTGGGAGTTCTCGGTCGTGCGCTACGGCCGCCTCGCCTCCGCCGGAGTCGCCCGCCGTGGCACCCGCCCGATGCCGGTGGTCGACGCACTCGTCGCCTCAGCGGAGACGGTCGTCCCCACCCCCGGCCCGCTGCGAGGCGCACCCCCGGAAGAGGCCGCGGTCGTCCTGCGCTGGCTCGACCAGCCGGGCACCCGCCTGGTCTACGCGGACGAGCCGTGGTCGTCCCCCGCCGGTGCCGCCGCGGCATGGGTGCCGTGGGCCGAACAAGCCGCAGGCGCCCGCCCCCTCCACGACCGCTGGAACTGACCCCGATACACCTCGTTGCACAGCCCTTATGCAAAAAACGTTTGCGGACGTCCGCAAACGTTTTTTGCATAAGGGTGGGTAAGTGCAGGTCAGAGGCAGGGGCGGCAACCGATATATCAGTTGGGAAGTCGACAAAGAGACACGAGCGGGCCGTGGGGGGCGTGGGCTTCGCGAGCGGCGACGTCCTCACGCAGGTGATCAGGCGGTAGGGCAGACTACGGGTGCTTGAGACACCGGAGCCCAGACCCGAGGAGGAAGCCGTGGTCACCGCCATCGTGCTGATCCAGGCCGCCGCCGAACGCATTCCCGAGGCCGCGCAGGAGATCGCCGACATCGACGGAGTCACCGAGGTGTACTCCTGTGCCGGTGACGTGGACCTGATCGCGCTGGTGCGGGTCAGCAAGCACGAGGACCTCGCCGCACTGGTGCCCGGCAAGATCAGCAAGGTCGCGGGCGTGCTGAACACCGACACGCACATCGCGTTCCGCAGCTACTCGAAGCGCGACGACGAGGCCGCGTTCTCCATCGGCCTGGACGACGCCTGACAGTCGGCACAGCAAGCCACAGACAGAACGAAGGCCCCCGTGAAGATCACGGGGGCCTTCGTCGTGTTCAGCGGTGGGTCAGGCCTTCGGGTCGGACGGCTTGCCCACGAGCTCGCTCGCCTCGTCTTGGGCGCTGGTCCCCTCGGAGACGTGCTTCGCCTTGCGCGCGTTCTCCAGTGCCACGGTCTCCTCGACCGGGTCCGGGGACCACGTGCTGCCGGCGACCGGGTGACCGGCCGAGCCGAGCTTGTTCATCTTCTTCGGCACCGCCGCGCCCTGGTAGGCGAGCGGAAGCGGGTGGCCGTGGTCGTCCACCGGGCCGAGCGGCTGGTGGATCTCGATGAACTCGCCGTGCGGCAGGCGCTTGATGATGCCGGTCTCGACACCGTGCTCGAGCACCTCGCGGTCGCCGCGCTGCAGGCCGATGCAGATCCGGTACGCGACGAAGTACGCGATCGGAGGCAGGACCAGCATGCCGATGCGGCCCATCCATGTCGTCAGGTTCAACGAGATGTCGAACTTGTACGCCAAGATGTCGTTGCCGCCCATGAGCAGCAGGACCATGAAGTACGTGATCGCCATCCAGCCGAGCGCGGTGCGGACCGGAACGTCACGCGGGCGCTGCAGCAGGTTGTGGTGCGCGTAGTCCTTGGTCATCTTGCGCTCGATCCACGGGTACACCGCCGCGATGCCGGTCAGCAGCGGCAGACCGAGGATGAACGGCAGGAAGGCCCCTGGGATCGTGTAGTTGCCCAGGTAGAACTCCCACGCGGGCCAGATGCGGACCAGGCCGTCGGTCCAGCCCATGTACCAGTCGGGCTGCGAACCGGCGGAGATCTGCGCGGGGTTGTACGGGCCGAAGTTCCAGATCGGGTTGATCTGGAAGACGCCACCCATGATCGCGATGACACCGACGACGATGGCGAAGAAGCCACCGCCCTTGGCCGCGAACACCGGCATGATGCGGACGCCGACGACGTTGGTCTCCTTGCGGCCCACGCCGGGGAACTGCGTGTGCTTCTGGTACCAGACCAGCGCCAGGTGCGCCGCGATCAGACCCAGGATGATCGCCGGGATGATCAGGATGTGCGCGGTGTAGAGCATCGGGATGATGTCCGTGCCGGGGAACTCCCCGCCGAACATCAGCCAGTTGATCCAGGTGCCGACCACCGGGAACGAGATCAGCAGCGCCGCCATGACGCGGAGGCCGGTGCCCGAGAGCAGGTCGTCCGGCAGCGAGTAGCCGAGGAAGCCCTCGATCGCGCCGAGCATGAACAGCACGATGCCGATGACCCAGTTGATCTCACGCGGCTTGCGGAACGCGCCGGTGAAGAAGATCCGGAACATGTGCACGACGATCGCGGCCATGAACAGCAGCGCCGCCCAGTGGTGCACCTGGCGGACGAACAGGCCACCGCGCGTCTCGAACGAGATGTCGAGCGTGGACGCGAACGCCCGCGACATCTCGATGCCGCGCAGGTTCTCGAACGACCCCTGGTAGGTGACCTCGGTCATCGACGGGTCGAAGAACAGGGCGAGGTACGTGCCCGACAGCAACAGCACGATGAAGCTGTACAGCGCGATCTCGCCGAGCAGGAACGACCAGTGCGTCGGGAAGACCTTGTTCAGCTGTTTACGCAGGCCAGAGGCCGCGTGGTACCGCTCGTCGGCAGCGTTGGCCGCCGCCCCTGCGAAGCGCGCGGCGGCGTTGGCCGGCTTCGTCGGCGTGGTGATGGCACTCATGACTTCCGCTCCCAGAACGCCGGACCCACAGCCTCGATGAAGTCGCTGCGGGCAACCAAGTATCCGTCTTCGTCCACAGTGATCGGAAGCTGCGGCAGAGGACGGGTTGCCGGACCGAACCGCGGCTTGGCGTACTCGAAGACGTCGAACTGCGACTGGTGGCACGGGCAGAGCAGCAGACCGGTCTGCTGCTCGAACAGCGACGTCGGGCAACCGAGGTGCGTGCAGATCTTGGAGTACGCGTACAGGTCGCCGTAGTTGAAGTCTTCCTGACCAGCGCGCTTGGTGACCGCCTGGTTCGGACGCATGCGGATGAGCATGACCGGCGCGTCGGCGCGCTTGAGGGCCGCGACCAGGGCGTGGTCGTCGCCCCGCTCGGACTCCCGGAACGGGAACACCGTCTCGAAGCCGCCCGGCTCGACGTCCTCGGGACGCACCAGCGAGACCTCGTGGAAGTCGCCGGTGTGGCGGCGGAGGTAGACCTTCTCGCCCGGCTTCTCCGGCTTCCAGCTGGTGTGCCACAGCGAGTTCTTGGTCTCGCTGTCCGCGTGCGGGTTCTTGATGAGCGCGCCCAGCGGGACGGCCGCGACACCCAGACCCAGCACGCCGGCGCCGAGGCCCGCGGTGCGCTTGATCAGGCTGCGGCGCGCGATGCCGCTGCGGTCACCCGCGTCGGCGAGCTCGGCGACCAGGGTGGCGCGGTCGACCTCGGCCGACGGGCCGTCGTGGCGCTGCTGCACCGCGAGCTCTTCGGGGATGAACTTCTTGGTGTAGAGCAGCGCGGCGACGCCCAGCGCCACCACCGACAGGCCCAGGAACAGGCCGATCAGCGGGTTGTAGAGCAGGTGCAGCAGGTGGCCGTCGGTGTGCGCGGGCTCGTACTGCCACGGCCAGAACAGGAACACGCCGAGGAAGGCCAGGCCGGACAGCGCGGAGATCATGAACCAGAGCGCGACGATGCGCTCGGCGCGACGCTCGGCACGCGTGCCGGGGACCGGGAACCTCTCCTCGTAGTGGACGAGCTCGACGCCGTCCATCTTCGTGCCGAGCCTGACGAGGTCGTCCCGGCTCATCTCCGCGAGCTCTGCCTCGCTGGGCAGCTCGATCGGCTTGTCGCCGCTCATGCCTTGGCTCCGATCCAGAGGGTCACGCCGATGAGCGCGGCCATGCCCACGATGAACGCGATCAATCCCTCGGACACCGGTCCGAGCCCACCCAGGGGGGCACCACCGGAGTTGTTGTTCCCATCGGTGACCGACTTGACGTACGCGATGATGTCTTTCTTCTCTTCCGGCGTCAGCTGGCGCTCGCCGAACTTCGGCATGTTCTGCGGGCCGGACAGCATCGCCGTGTAGATCTGCTCCTCGGACACCCCGTCGAGCTCCGGCGCGAACTTGCCGGAGGACAGCGCGCCACCACGACCCGTGAAGTTGTGGCAGCTGGCGCAGTTGAGGCGGAAGAGCTCGCCGCCACGCGCCGGGTTGTCGCCGCGCAGCGCCTCACCGGACTCGGCGGGCTTCTTCGGGCCCTCGCCGCCGCTCGCGTCGATGTAGGCCATCAGCGCGTTGATCTCTTCAGGGGAGAGCTTCGCGGGCTTGCGGATGGCCTGGGCCTCCTGCCGCGCCATGGGCATGCGGCCGGAGGAAGTCTGGAAGTAGACCGCGGCGTCGCCGACGCCGATCAGGCTCGGTCCGCGGTCCTTCACGCCCTCGAGGGACTTGCCGTGGCAGCTCTGGCAGGTGTTGAGGTAGATCTGCTCGCCCTGGCGCACCAGGGCGTCCTGCTGCTGCGCCTGGGCGGTCTGCGCCTGGGGCGCGAAGGCGGCGAACAGCATGCCGGCGCTCAGCAGGCCGAAGCCCAGTGCGAGCAGTCCGGCGACCCGGCGGCGCAGCTTGGTGCGGGCGCCGCGGCGGCGTTTCGTCGTGGTGGTCATGGTGTGCGGCAACCCTTGCTGTCAGTTCGGGAGCTCGTGGCTGGGGAGCAGGTCAGGGCACGATGTAGATGATGGCGAACAGCCCGATCCACACGACGTCGACGAAGTGCCAGTAGTACGACACGACGATGGCGGAGGTGGCCTGCGCCGGCGTGAACTTGCTGAGCTTCGTCCGGATCAACAGGTAGACGAACGCGATCAGACCGCCGATGACGTGCAGGCCGTGGAAGCCGGTCGTCAGGTAGAAGACGGTGCCGTAGGCCGAGGACGGGATCGTCGTGCCTTCGTGGATCAGCTGGACGTACTCACCTGCCTGCCCGCCGACGAAGATGGTCCCCATGATGAGCGTCACGATGTACCAGCGACGCAGACCGAAGACGTCACCGCGCTCAGCGGCGAACACGCCCCACTGACAGGTGAAGGACGACGCGACCAGGATGATCGTGAAGACCGCTGCGTAGGGAACGTTCAGGTGCGTGGGGGGCGGGGGCCAAGGTCCCTCGTTCTGGGCCTTCACCGTGAAGAACATGGCGAAGAGGCCAGCGAAGAACATGAGCTCGCTGGACAGCCAGACGATCGTGCCGACGCTGACCATGTTCGGGCGGTTCAGCGAGTGCACGCGCTGGCCGATTGAAGGCGCTGCCGTGGTCACGAGCAGCATTATTGCCTGCGCTATTTCCGTCCGCCCATCGGGTCCTGGGCAGATCATTGGGTCGGCTGGGTCACACCCAGGGTGATCGCGAGGAGATCAACGAATGGGCTTGCTGAGCCGATTGCGGGACAAGCTGCGCCGACAGGACGAGCCGGCGTTGTCGATCGACGACCCGGCGCTCGTCGTGGTGGTCGAGGCGTTCGACATCGCGGAGGCCGATTCGGCCGCCCTGGCGCGGTCCCCGCGGTGGCGTGCCGACGAGCTCGCGGTACTGCGGCACCACGTGCGCATCCCCGCTGAACAGGTAGAACGTGCGCGCGAACTGCTCACGCCGGACGGCTGGGTGCTCGTGGCCGGTGATATATCGCATATCAGTCGCGTGCAGAAGCTGGACGCGTTGCACTGTGCCCAGGAGCGGTCACGGATGGCCTCGCTGGCGCAACGGCTCGGCGGTGAGGCCCTGGGGTGGGACGCCCTGCAGAAGGCACCCGAACCGGCCCGATAACATCACGGCGACCTTGGTCACTTTCTTCAGGACCGCAGTCGGCAGTCGCAGCGGAGGATCCAGAGATGAGCACGCAGACCACGAAGATCCTGGTGTTCAGCCACCGGCCCGAGGTGCGTGAGACGATCATCACTGCGGTCGGCCGCCGTCCGGCGCCGGACCTCGCGCGCGTCGACTACGTCGAGGCCGCGACGATCGCGGACGTCCTCTACGAGGCGGACGCCGGCACCGTCGACCTGCTGATCCTCGACGGCGAGGCGCAGCCGACCGGTGGCATGGGCCTGTCCCGCCAGCTCAAGGACGAGATCACGAACTGCCCGCCGATCGTCGTCGCGGTGCGCCGCAAGGACGACAGGTGGCTCGCCACCTGGTCGCAGGCGGACGCGGTGCTGGTGCACCCGCTGGACCCGCTGGCCGCCGCCGAGACCGTGGCCGAGGTGCTGCGGGGCTCGGCTGTGCCCGTCGTCAGGGGCTGATCGGCCATGAGCCGGCGCACCTGGCCCTCACTGCTCAACCGCCTGCTCGACGGCGTCGACCTGACCGCCGACGACACCGCCTGGGGAATGGACCAGGTGATGTCCGGCGAGGCGACCGCGGCGCAGATCGCGGCGTTCATCGTCGCGTTGCGCGCCAAGGGTGAGACCCCGGAAGAGGTCGACGGCCTCGCGACGATGATGCTCAACCACGCGAACCGGTTCACGGTGGACGTGCGGGCGACCGACATCGTGGGCACCGGCGGTGATCATTCCGGTTCGGTGAACATTTCGACGATGGCCGCGATCATCACGGCCGCCGCGGGCGTGCCAGTGGTCAAGCACGGCAACCGTGCGGCGTCGTCCCAGTGCGGCACGGCGGACGTGCTGGAGGCGCTCGGCGTCGCGATCGACCTGCCCGCGGACGGCGTGCGGGAGACCGTGCGCGAGCTCGGCATCGGTTTCTGCTTCGCGCCGGTGTTCCACCCCGGTTTCCGGCACGCGGGCCCGGTGCGGCGCGAGATCGGCATCCCGACGTCGTTCAACCTGCTCGGTCCGCTGACGAACCCCGCGCAGCCCACCGTCGGCCTGATCGGCTGCGCGCGGGCGGCCGCGGCACCGTTGATCGCCGGCGTGTTCGCGCGCCGCCGCAACACCGCGCTGGTGGTGCGGGGCGACGACGGTCTCGACGAGATCACCACGACCACGACGACGTCCGCGTGGCTCGCGCAGGACGGTGTGGTGCGCACGGAGACCATCGACCCGACAGTGCTCGGCGTGAAGCCCGCGCGCGAGGAGGACCTGAAGGGCGGCGACTCGTCGGTCAACGCCCAGGTGGTCCGCGACCTCGTGGCCGGCAAGACGGGTTCGGTGCGGGACGCAGTGCTCGTGAACGCCGCGGGCGCCATCGCGGCGCACGGCGGGTTCTCCGACGACCTGCACGCCGACCTGACGGCCTCGCTGAGCCGAGCGGCCGACGCCATCGACTCGGGCAGGGCGGCGACGCTGCTGAACCGCTGGGTGGAGCTCTCGCAGACCCTCAAGGGCTAGCAAGACGTGTTTCGGTCACGCGTCGTCGTCGGCGCGTGACCCTGCTCGCACGACGGCCGCATCGGCGTAGTCCGAGCGAGTGATGGGCCCGAGATGCGCACCACGTGGTAACGCCGTGGCAATCGTCACCTGGAATGCTGGAGACATGGCCCTCCTCTACCCGGTGATGAAGCACGTCGTCGCGCGCACAGCCCGTCTCGTCTACCGCCCCGTGGTGGACGGGCTGGAGAACATCCCCACCGACGGCCCCGTCATCCTGGCGGCCAACCACCTCAGCTTCATCGACAGCGTCGTCATCCCGATGGTCGTTCCGCGCCGCGTGTCGTTCCTCGCGAAGGCGGAGTACTTCACGGGCACCGGCCTGAAGGGCTCGCTGACGCGCCGGTTCTTCTCCTCGCTCGGCCACGTGCCGGTGCACCGCGGCAAGGGCCGCGACGCCCGCGCCGCGCTCGACACGGCCGCCGAGATCCTGGCGCGCGGAGACGCCTTCGCCATCTACCCCGAGGGCACCCGCTCGCTCGACGGCAGGCTGCACCGCGGCCGCACGGGCGTTGCCCGTATGGCTCTCGAGTCCGGTGCCCCGGTCATTCCGGTCGGCATCATCGGCACCGACAAGGTGCAGCCGGTCGGCAGCAGGTTCCCGAAGATCGTCCCCGTGACGATCCGCTTCGGTGAGCCGCTCGACTTCAGCCGCTACGACGGCATGCAGGACTCGCTGCCGGTGCTGCGCAGTGTCACCGACGAGATCATCTACCGCATCCTCGACCTGAGCGGCCAGGAGTACGTCGACGCGTACCAGAAGACCCCGGTCGCCGCGGCGGCGTAACCGCGCGCAGGACTACGAAGGCCTCTGCCCGCCGACGATGGCGGGAAGGGGCCTTTCTCGTCCTTTCTCGTGCGATATCCGATATGTGATATGACACATATCGGATATCGGTTCCCAGGAGACGGTTCCCAGGAGACGACGAAGGCCCCCTCCGCATGGGAGAGGGCCTCGGTCGAACAATATCCGATATATGGGATATCAGCCGTGCTGGATCAGTCGTGGTCAGGACCGGTGTGGTACTCGAACACCAGGCCACCGACCGCTACCAGCACCATGACGATGGCGATCACGAGCAGCCACACGTGCCAGAACGCCACCGCGACACCCGTGGTCGCCGCCGCGGCGGCCAAGCCGACCGGCCAGTACGAGCCCGGGCTGAAGAAGCCCAGCTCACCGGCGCCGTCGGACACCTCGGCGTCGGGGTTGTCCTCCGGCCGCACCTCGATGCGGCGGGCGACGAACCGGAAGTAGGTGCCGGTGATGAGGGCCAGGCCACCGGTCAGCGCGAGCGCCACCGTACCGGTGGGCTCGACGTGGCCGGTCGCCAGGTGCGTCCAGTAGCCGTAGACGACGGCCATCAGGAACGAGAAGGCCATCACCAGGTCGAATACGCGAGCTTCGATCTTCATCGCGGGGCGTGTCCCTACTTCTGGCCCGCGCCGGAGGCCTCGCGGGCCGTCCGGTCGGTGTTGAACGGGGTCGTCGTCGTGGCCAGCGGTGAGCACCACTCGTCACAGTTCACCTGAGAAAGGGCTTCTGCCGTGGTGTACGGCTTGCCCGTCTTCTCGTTGACCTGCTTGCGCAGCTCGATGTACTTCTCGAAGTCGGCTTCCTTCAGGGCGCGGACCTCGAAGTTCATCACCGCGTGGTACGAACCGCAGAGCTCGGCGCAACGACCGACGAACGCACCGGGACGGTCGATCTGGTCGATCTGGAAGACGTTGTCCTGGTTGTTCTTCTCCGGCTGCGGGAAGACGTCCCGCTTGAAGTGGAACTCCGGCACGAAGAACGAGTGGATGACGTCCGTCGAGCGCAGCGTGAACTGGATGCGCTTGCCGGCCGGCAGCACCATGATCGGGACCTCGCCCGAGGTGCCGACCGTGCTGACCGTGTTGCCCTCTTCGGTCTTGTGGTCCGGGTACTGGAACTCCCAGTTCCACTGGAACGCGATCACGTCGACGTTCACGTCGGGCTTGCCCGACTTGTCCGTGACGTAGTTCTGCGTCACGGCGGTGAAGTAGAACAACACCGCCACGATCACCGTCGGCACGACGATGAGCACGATCTCCAGCGGGAGGTTGTACGCCGTCTGACGCGGCAGTTCCTCGGACTTCTTACGGTGGAACACCACCGACCACAGGATCAGACCCCACACGATGACGCCGACGACGAGCGCGGCGATCACGGACCAGGTCCAGAGCTCGCGCATCTTCTCGGCCTGCGGCGTGACGGCCTGCGGCCATCCGAAGCGCAGCACCTCTTCCGTGGAGCAACCGGTGGCCCCGATACCGACCAGGCTCACAAGCCCAGCGGTCTTCACCAGCCGGGATGCCCTGGTGCCCTCCTTCAGGCCCACTGCTCGCCCGCCTCCTCGTTCCATGCCAACGGATCAAGCGGGAGCGTAGCCCAGCGCAACCACGCTCACCCCTCGGGGGCACCGCCGCTGCGGTGCAGTTTCGGTCACACAAAGCCCCTTCGGCATACTGGGGACTTCCCCGGTGGTCTTCCCCTTCATGTCTTTTGAGAGGTGCGAGAGCCTTGTGCGGCCTGGCAGGACTTGTATGCCCTAGCGAGAACGAGGCCGAGAACGCGCGCCCGGCCGTGGAGGCGGCGCTGCGTTGCATGCGGCACCGCGGGCCGGACGAGAGCGGCACCAGGCGGGTCGACGAGGTCGTGTTCGGCTTCAACCGGCTCGCGATCATCGACATCGAGCACTCACATCAGCCGTTGACCTGGGGCCCGGCGGAGTCGCCGAGCCGCTACACGATCAACTTCAACGGCGAGATCTACAACTACCTGGAACTGCGGGCCGAGCTCACCGAGAAGCACGGCGCGGTCTTCCACACCGACGGCGACACCGAGACCATCGTCGCCGCGTACCACTACTACGGGCCCGCGGCGATCACGAAGCTGCGCGGCATGTTCGCGTTCATGATCTGGGACTCCGAGCGCGAGATCGTGTTCGGCGGCCGCGACCCGTTCGGCATCAAGCCGCTGTACTGGGCGCAGGGCCAGAGCGGCGTCGCGTTCTCCAGTGAGAAGAAGATCCTCCTGGAGATCGCGTCCTCGATCGGCATCGCGCCGAAGATGAACGTCAAGGGGCTGCAGCACTACCTGACGCTGCAGTACGTGCCGGAGCCCGCCTCGCTGCACGACCAGATCTTCCGCGTCGAGTCGGGCCACTCGTTCACGCTGGTCCCGGGCGAGTCGCCGAAGTTCGAGCGCTACTTCCCGGCGGACTTCAAGGTCCGCACGGTCCGCAGCGAGGCCGAGGCGAACGCGCTGTACGACGAGATCACCGCGGCGCTGCGCGACTCGGTCGCCAAGCACATGCGCGCGGACGTGACGGTCGGCTCGTTCCTGTCCGGCGGCATCGACTCGACGGTGGTCGCGGCGCTGGCCAAGGAGCACAACCCGGACCTGATCACGTTCACCACGGGGTTCGAGCGCCAGGGGTTCTCCGAGGTAGACGTGGCCGCGGAGTCGGCGGCGCTGATCGGCGTGAAGCACGTGGTCCGCACGGTGAGCGCGCAGGAGATGATGGACTCCCTGCCGCTGATCACCTGGTACCTCGACGACCCGGTGGCCGACCCGGCGCTGGTGCCGTTGTGGTTCATCGCCCGTGAGGCGCGTCAGCACGTGAAGGTCGTGCTGTCCGGTGAGGGCGCGGACGAGCTGTTCGGCGGGTACACGATCTACCGCGAGCCGTTGTCGCTGGCGGGGTTCGAGAAGGTGCCGGGCGCGCTGCGCAAGGCCATGGGCAAGGTCTCGACGAAGATCCCGCACGGCGTGCGCGGCAAGGACCTGCTGCGTCGTGGCGCATTGACGCTGGAGGAGCGCTACTACGGCAACGCGCGCATCTTCCTCGACGACCACCTGCGTCAGGTGTTGCGCACGTACGACCCGGCGGTGTCGCACATGGACGCGACGGCCGGGCCGTACCGCGAGTCGCGCGACTGGGACCCGGTGACGCGCATGCAGCACGTCGACCTGTTCACGTGGCTGCGCGGCGACATCCTGGTCAAGGCCGACAAGATGACCATGGCGAACTCGCTGGAGCTGCGGGTCCCGTTCCTCGACCCCGAGGTCTTCAAGATCGCGTCACAGATCCCGAGTGAGTTGAAGATCACGAAGGACACGACGAAGTTCGCGCTGCGCAAGGCGATCCGCGACATCGTGCCGGCGCACGTGCTGAACCGCCGCAAGCTCGGCTTCCCGGTGCCGATCCGGCACTGGCTCAAGGACGAGATGCACGACTGGGCCGTCGACATCGTGCGCAGGTCGCAGACCGACCAGTACATCGACAAGACCGCGGTGCTGCGGCTGATCGAGGAGCACCGTTCCGGCGTGCTCGACCACAGCCGCCGCATCTGGGCGCTGCTGGTGTTCATGATCTGGCACGGCATCTTCGTCGAGGGCCGCATCCAGCCGGTGGTGCCGGAACCGCACTACCCGGTCAAGCTCTAGGTTCGGTGCGTCAGGGCCCCTCCACGGAGGGGCCCTGACGCTTTCAGCGACGACCTTGTGCGCTGCAGATCGCGTACGAGCTGACAACGGTCTCGGGGGACGCCATCAGCTCCAGGTAGCGGTCGAACTCGTCGTCGGTGAGCGGGAGCTTCGCGCGCACCAGGCGGGCGGTCGCGGCGAGCAGGCGGCAGCCGGCCGAGCCGCCCTCCCACTCCTGCACCTCGCGGGACCCGCTGACGTCGTTCAGCCCGGTGTCGCGCAGTGCCTTCTCGACGCGCGCGCCCCACGCCAGTTCGGCACCGGCGTGGTCGAGCGCCGTCAGCAGGGCGTTCTTGACCCGGATGATCAGCTTCGCGTCCTCAGGCGCGCCAGAAGATCCGACCGAGAGGACTTCGAGCGGGAGGCAGTCGAACTCTTCGAGGACGAGCCAGCCACCGGGACGCAACGCGTCGCGCAGCTTGCGCAGGACGAGGTCGCGGGCGGGGAGATAGAAGAGCACCAGGCGGGCGTGGACCAGGTCGAACGCGTTGCCGGGCAATATATTGGATACTACGTCGTGTTCCAGGACGGTGACGTTGTCGCGTTCCTCGAGCCTGGTGACGTCGATGTCGGTGACCGTCACGTGCCCGGCCGGGGCGACGGCGTCGGCCAGCCAGTTCGCCACCGATCCCCCGCCACCTCCCACTTCGAGGCAGCGCCAGCCGTCCGAGACACCCAGCTGCTCGACGCGGGCGAAGGTGCCCGCGTCGAGCAGTGAGCTCAGCGCGTCGAACTTCGGGTCGAGCGACTCACCGGTGTCGCCGAACAGGTACGTCCCCATTGTCCGATCATGGCAGGACGGGAGCGATCTCCTCAGCGGCTTCCGCACCAAACGCGCCACGAATGCGAGCGAGCGCCGACTCGCGCTCGATCACCCACTCCTGCGTGCCGACGGTCTCGAGCACCTCGACCGCGATGAACGAGCCGAGCTGCGCTGCGCGTTCGATGCCCAGGCCCGCGGTGATGCCGGCGAGGAAGCCCGCGCGGAAGCCGTCGCCGACGCCGGTCGGGTCGGTCTTCGCGACCTCGGGGACGGCGGGGACGTGCAGCGCGAAGCCGTCGCGGTCGACGATCTCGACGCCCTTGGCGCCGAGCGTGGTGACGCGCTTGCCGACGCGGGCGAGGACGTCGGCCTCGGTCCAGCCGGTCTTCTGCAGCAGCAGTTCCCACTCGTAGTCGTTGCTGAATAGATACTCGGCGCCCTCGATGAACGCGCGCGCCTGCTCACCGTCCATGCGGGCGAGCTGCTGCGACGGGTCGACGGCGAACTTGTAACCGCGCTGACGGCACTCGTCGGCGTGCCGGAGCATGGCCGCGGGGTCGTCCGGGCTGATGATGACGAGCTCGAGGTTCTCGACGCGCCCCGCGATCGGCGCGAGCTCGATGTTGCGGGACTCGGCCATCGCACCGGCGTAGAAGGACGCGATCTGGCACATGTCGTCGTCCGTCGTGCAGACGAACCGCGCGGTGTGCGCGACCTCGGACACGTACACGCCGGACGTGTCGACGCCGTGCCGCTCGAGCCACGAGCGGTAGTCGTCGAAGTCCTTGCCGACGGCACCGACGAGCACCGGCCGCACCCCGAGCACACCGAGGCCGAACGCGATGTTCGCGCCGATGCCACCGCGACGGACCACGAGGTCGTCGACCAGGAAGCTCAGTGACACGCGGTCGAGACGCTCCGCGACCAGCTGGTCCGCGAAACGACCCGGAAAGTGCATCAGATGGTCGGTCGCGATGCTGCCGCACACGGCTAGGGGCACGTCGGCTCCTCTTTTCTTTGTTGCGCTACGTGACAACTCACCCGGACGAGTACCGCTGTGAAGACTACTGTTTGGTAGGGCTACCGCAGGTCAGACCGCCGTCATACGGTCAGGAAGTGACGATCCCAGAGGCCACCACGATGAGTGAACTGATCGAGGACTGCGCGCAGCTCCCCTTCGCTCTGACCCACCCCGAGCACCCCCTTCCCGCCCCGCGCGCGGCCGCGCCCTGGCAGGTCGACGAGGGGTGCGCCCACCAGGTCGAAGGCCTCGCCGAATACGGCGTCTGACTTTCTGGTCTGACTTCTGGGCCTGACTTCTGGGCCTGACTTCTGGGCCTGACTTCTGGGCCTGACTTCTGGGCCTGACTTTGCGATCCGGCTCCTGGGCCCGGCTCACCGGTCCGTCCGGGCAGTACCTGGCAGATTTCCTGGTCCACACGCGGAGAGGCCGCGTCCCCGTCGATGCGGGAACGCGGCCTCTCCGCGTGTTCGCCTTAGTGGAACGAGTCGCCGCAGGCGCAGGACCCGCCGGCGTTCGGGTTGTCGATCGTGAAGCCCTGCTTCTCGATCGTGTCCACGAAGTCGATGACAGCGCCTTCGACGTACGGGGCGCTCATCCGGTCGACGGCGACCTTCATGCCGTTGAAGTCGACCATCGCGTCACCGTCGAGCGCACGCTCGTCGAAGAACAGCTGGTAGCGAAGGCCGGCACAACCACCGGGCTGGACGGCGATGCGCAGGTGCATGTCGTCGCGGCCCTCCTGGTCGAGCAGCGCCTTGGCCTTGACGGCAGCCGCATCGGTCAGCGTCACGCCGTGGCTGGGCGCCTCAGTGGTCGAAGCGGCGTCCTGAGCGGTCGTCATGGCTCTCCTAAGAGGTCCTTTGCGGGCGGTTCACCCATCAACAACACGGGCGTTCCCCGCCTTGTTCCGCTTCCCATGGTCCCACAACGACGCCTCATGTCGCCCTAGGTGTCGACTGTCACGTAGACCACGCTCAAGCCAACCGATATATCAGCTGGACCTTCCAGCGAGGTCCCTGCTGAGATCCCTGCACTTCAGCGCGACCACTGCCGCGCGACGTGCCGGGCCGTTGCAATGACACTTTTGCGGGCGTCCGCAATCGACTTTTGCACAGAGCCCACGTGGTCGGAGACCGAGTAGGCGGCCTGGACGCCGGCGGCGCCCATCTCGCGGCGGCCGACGCTGACCTGGCCCGCGATGGCGATGCAGGGGATGCCGCGTTCGGCGGCGCCTGCCGCTACGGCGGTGATGAGCTTGCCGCGCAGTGACTGCCAGTCGAAGCTGCCCTCGCCGGTGATGACGATGTCGGCCTCGTCGAGGGCGGCGTCTAGGCCGGTGAGGTCGCGGACCAGGCCCGCGCCGGACGTGATCGTCGCGCCCAGCGAGAGCAGCGCCGCGCCCAGGCCGCCCGCCGCTCCGGCACCCGATATATCGGATACGGGGGCCAGGACGTTCATGGCGGCCAACTTCGCTTCGAGGCGTTCGACGGCTTCCGGGGACGCGCCCTTTTGCGGGCCGAACGTGCGCGCGGCGCCGTGCGGGCCGAGGAGCGGGTTCTCCACGTCGGAGGCGGCGACCAGCGATATATCGGTCAGGTCCACGTCTGCGTCCGCCAACGCGGCGAGCATGCCGGCGCCTCCGTCGGTGGTGGCCGAGCCGCCCAGGCCGACCGTGATGACATCGTTGTCAGCTGCCGCTGCCGCGATGAGGTCGCCGACGCCGCGCGTGGTCGCCGTCTCGCAGGTCTGCGGGCGGAGTTCTGCCGGGATCAGATGGAGGCCGCACGCTTCCGCGGACTCGATGTATGCACCGCGCCGGCCGCCGGTGTGCACGCTGAGCCAGCGCGCTTCGACCGGTTCGCCCAGAGGGCCGGTGACACTGATATATCGGATATCGCCGCCTGTGGCGGCGTGCAGCACGTCGATGAAACCGGGGCCTCCGTCGGCGAGTGGGCGTTCGACGACGACGTCGTCAGGCTTGGCGTCGCGCCAGCCGGTGGCGATGGCGTCGGCGGCCTCGCGGGCGGTCAGGGTGCCGCCGAAGCAGTCCGGAGCGATGAGTACGCGCACCTCGCGAAAGGTACAGAAGGACCACTGTCCTACCCTGTGGTCGTGAGGTTCCTGCGCCGCAACGCCGCCGACACCGATGCCCCGGCCACCGAGTCGACCGACGAGGTCGCCGACTCCACCCGTTCCGCGGGCAAGGGCAGGCCCACGCCCAAGCGGCGTGAGGCGCAAGGCAGGCGTTCCGGGCCTGTGCCGCCGCCTCCCCGCACGCAGCGCGAGGCGTTCAAACGCATGCGCGGCAACAAGGTGAGCAAGGAAGAGCGCCGTGCCGCGGCCACCGAGCGTCGTCAGCGCATGATGGCGGGTGAGGACAAGTACCTGCTGCCGCGCGACCGCGGTCCGGTGAAGGCGTACATCCGCGACCTCGTCGACTCGCGGCGCAACCTCATGGGTCTTTTCATGCCGCTCGCGATTCTCGTGTTCGTGGCGCTGCTGACGCCGTCGCTGGCCGTGCAGCGGTACGCGACGCTCGCGACGACGTTCATGTTGATCGCGATGGTCATCGAGGGCATCGTGCTGGGCCGCCTCGTCACGCGGAAGGTGCGGGCGAAGTTCCCGGCCGAGCCGATCAAGGGCCTGTCGATCGGCTGGTACTCGTTCATCCGTGCGAGCCAGATCCGCAAGCTGCGCGTGCCCAAGCCGCGGGTGAAGCCGGGCGACGCGATCAAGTAGCCGGTGCGCGAGAAGCAGCGCAAGCTCCAGCTGCCGGAGAAGCTGCGGTGGAACCACAACGAGTGGTACCGCCGCTGGCTGCTCCGGCAGTTGCCGTCGCGGGCCGGATCGGCGCTGGACGTCGGCTGCGGCCTGGGTGACCTGGCGCGGCAGATCAGGGCCGGCGAGGTCACCGCGATCGACGCCAGCGCGCGCATGATCGAACGGGCGAGCGCCACCACGGACGAGGTCCGATGGATTCACGGCGACGTGCTCACCCACGACCTTGGGCGGTACGACGTCGTCACCGCCGAGGCGAGCCTGCACCACCTGCCGTTGCGCGAAGGTCTCACCAGGCTCGCCGGGCTGACCAGGCCGGGTGGGACGCTGATCGTCATCGGGCTGTACCTGATGGCTAGCCGCGCCGACCGGGCCATGGAGCTGGTGACGTTGCCCGCCAACGCCATCGTCGGGCTCGCCAAGGCCCTCAACGGGACCGGGGGCACGCCGCACGACGCGGAGATGCCGGTGGTGATGAGCGCGCCGACGTTGGACGAGATCCGGGCGGCGGCAGCGGAGATCGTGCCCGGAGCGCGGATCCGCCGGCACCTGTTCTGGCGGTATTCCCTGGTGTGGCACGCGCCCGAAGTTCATTAGCAGCACGAACGATTTCGGTTAAGCTCCGATGTATGAAGTTCCGTCGACTCGGCCGCAGCGGCCTGTCCATCAGTGAGATCTCGTACGGCAACTGGCTCACGCACGGGTCCCAGGTCGAGGAGGACCAGGCCCACGCCTGTGTGAAGGCGGCGCTGGAGTCGGGGATCACGACCTTCGACACCGCCGACGTCTACGCCAACACGGCCGCGGAGTCGGTGCTCGGCCGGGCGCTGCGGGGTGAGCGGCGCGAATCGCTCGAAGTCCTCACCAAGGTCTACTGGCCGACAGGTCCCGGCGGCCCCAACGACCGCGGACTCGGCCGCAAGCACATCATGGAGTCGGCCAACGCGTCGCTGAAGCGCCTGCAGACCGACTACGTCGACCTGTACCAGGCGCACCGGTTCGACCACAGCGTCCCGCTGGAAGAGACGATGCTGGCGTTCGCCGACCTCGTCCGGCAGGGCAAGGTCCTCTACGTCGGCGTCTCCGAGTGGACCGCCGAGCAGATCACCCGCGGTGCCGCGCTGGCCCGTGAGCTGAACGTCCCGTTCGTGTCGCACCAGCCGCAGTACTCGATGCTGTGGCGTGTCATCGAGCCGCAGGTCATCCCGGCCTGCGAGCGCGAGGGCCTGAGCCAGATCGTCTTCTCCCCCGTCGCACAGGGCATCCTGACCGGCAAGTACCTGCCGGGCGCCGAGGCGCCGGAGGGGTCACGCCTGGCCGACGCGCGCGGTTCGCAGATGATCGGGCGCTGGGTGCGGGACGACGTGCTCAACGCCGTTCAGCAGCTCAAGCCGATCGCCGAGGAGGCGGGCATCACGCTGGCGCAGCTCGCCGTCGCGTGGGTGCTGAAGAACCCGAACGTCGCGTCCGCGATCATCGGCGCGTCGCGTCCGGAGCAGGTCTTCGAGAACGTCAAGGCCATCGACGTCGAGCTCGGCGACGACATGCTCACGCAGATCGACAAGGTCCTCGAAGGCGTCATCACCGACGACCCGAGGCTCACCGCCCAGGGCTGAGTTACTGGGCTGAGTCACTGGGCCGGGTGCAGGCTCATCGGGCCGTACACCTCGGTTTCCGAACGCAGCAGCGTGACCTGTTCGACCCCGGCGTCGAGCAGGTCACGCCACCCGGCGCTGAACCACTCCTCGGCCTCGGCCTGGTACGCGAACATCACATCCGGGCCCGCGACGTCGCGTCCCTGTGCATCCTGGTAACGCCAGCGGTATTCCACGGACGAAGGCTAACTCTCTTGTCACCTCGCACGCTCGTGCTCGGCGGAGCACGTTCGGGCAAGTCGGCGCATGCGGAAGGTCTGCTCACCGAAGCGACCGTGACCTACGTCGCCACCGCGCGCCGGTACCCGGACGACCCTGACTGGGACGCGCGCATCGCGCTGCACGTCGCGCGGCGTCCGTCCACCTGGCACACGGTCGAGGCGTCCTCGCCTGCCGACCTGGCCGCGTTGCTCACGGCGACGCAGTACGAGGACCCGCCGATCCTGGTGGACGACCTGTCCACGTGGCTGGTCGGCGTGCTCGACGACGCTCAGGCGTGGGAGGGCGACGGCGCCGAGACCATCGCGCACAACGTCGACCAGCTCGTGCATTCGGTCGCCACGTGCCGGGCACGGCTGGTGCTCGTGACGGCGGAGGTCGGCCTCGGCGTCATTCCGTCCACGCGCTCTGGCAGGCTCTTCCGCGATCACCTCGGTGCGCTCAACGCGCGCGTCGCCGAGGTGTGCGACGAGGTCACCCTCCTCGTCGCCGGCATCCCCCTGAAACTGCGATAGGAGCGACCAGGTGAGCACCGAGTTCCCGCCGGTTGAACCGCCGGACGAGACCGTTCTGCGCGAGGCCGAGGCCCGGCACGCGGTGCTGACCAAGCCGGTCGGCTCCCTCGGACGGCTCGAAGAGCTGGGCAACTGGATCGCCGCCTGCCAGGGCTCCGTGCCGCCTAAGCCGTTCGTGCGGCCGCGCGTGGTCGTGTTCGCGGGCGACCACGGCATCACCGCGCAGGGCGTCTCGGCGTTCCCGAGCGAGGTGACCGGCCAGATGGTCGCGAACTTCCTGACCGGCGGCGCCGCGGTGAACGTGCTCGCGCAGGTCGCGGGCGCCACGGTCCGCGTGGTCGACATGGCCGTCGACGCGGACACCCCGGCCGCGGTCAGCCAGCACAAGGTGCGGCGCTCGTCCGGGTCGATCGACCACGAGGACGCGCTCACCCGTGAGCAGTGCGAACTCGCGATCGCGGCCGGCCGCGCGCTCGCCGACGAGGAGGTCGACGCGGGCGCCGACGTGCTCGTCGCCGGCGACATGGGCATCGGCAACACGACGCCCGCCGCCGTGCTGATCGCGTCGCTGACCGGGTCGGAGCCCGTCGCGGTCGTCGGGCGCGGCACCGGCATCGACGACCAGGCGTGGATGCGCAAGACGGCGGCGATCCGGGACGCGCTGCGCCGAGCCCGCCTGGTGATCAGCGACCCGGTCGCGTTGCTCGCCACGGCCGGTGGCGCCGACATCGCCGCGATGGCCGGGTTCCTCGCGCAGGCCGCCGTGCGCAAGACCCCTGTCGTGCTCGACGGCGTTGTCGTCGGTGCGGCCGCCGTCGTCGCCGAGGAGATGGCGCCGGGGGCGCGCGAGTGGTGGGTGGCCGGGCACGAGTCGGCCGAGCCCGCGCACGCGATCGCGCTCGGGCACCTGAACCTGAAGCCGCTGCTGGAGTTCGGGATGCGGCTCGGCGAGGGCTCCGGTGCCGTGGCGGCGCTGCCGTTGCTGATCTCGGCGGTGAAGGTGCTCGCGGAGATGGCGACGTTCGAGAGCGCCGGCGTGACGAACCGGGAAGACACGACCGCGGAAAACACGACCCAAGAAAATACGGCCCGCGAAAATACGGCGGAGTGAAGCTCGCGTTCTCCTGGCTGACCGTCCTGCCGCTCAGGGTCGACGACGTCGATCGCAGAGCGGCGGGGCGGGCCATTGCATGCACGCCCGTCGTCGGCGTCGTACTCGGCGCGTTCGTCGTCGGCGTGCTTGAGCTGCTCGCGATATCCAATATATCGGCGCTCGTGGCCGGATTTCTGGTCGTCGGCGTCGTCGCCCTTGCAACGCGCGGCATGCACCTCGACGGGCTCGCCGACGTCGCCGACGGACTCGGTTGCTACGGGCCGCCGGAGCGGGCGCTCAAGGTCATGAAGGACGGTGGCGCGGGACCGTTCGGCGTCGTCTCGCTGATCGTGGTGCTGGGTGCGCAGGCCGCCGCGCTCCCCCACGCCCACTGGGGTGTCGTGCTGCTCGCGTTCGCGACTAGCCGGGCGGCGTTCGGGATCTGCTGCATGCGCGGTGTGCCCGCGGCACGGTCTGAGGGGCTTGGTGCGCTCGTGGCGGGCACACAGCATCCGTTGCTGGTCGTCGGCACGTGGGTGGTGCTCGCTGTGGCGGCGATTCCGCTCGGGTGGCGCGCGGTCGTCGCCGTCGTCGTCGCGTTCGCGCTCGTGTGGCTGCTGGTGAAGCACACCGGAAAGCGTTTCGGCGGCATCACCGGTGATGTGCTCGGTGCTGCCGCCGAAATCGCGCTTCTGGCCGTGCTGGTGATCGCCTAGGAACGGAGTGTCGTCATCCAGCCGTGGGTGTCGGCGACGTGGCCGTGCTGCAGGCCGGTCAGGCGCTCGCGCAGCTTCATCGTCACCGAGCCGGTGCCGCCGTCGGCGACGTCGAACTCGCCGCCGGCGTGCTTGACGTGGCCGACCGGCGTGATGACCGCCGCCGTGCCACAGGCGAAGACCTCGGTGAGCTCACCGGAGGCGTTCGCCTTCTCCCACTCGTCGGTCGAGATGCGGCGCTCCTCCACGGACAGGCCGAGGTCGGAGGCCAGCGTCAGCAACGAGTTCCGGGTGATGCCGGGCAGCAGCGTGCCGGTGAGCTCGGGCGTGATCACCTTGTCCCCGAAGACGAAGAACAGGTTCATGCCGCCCATCTCCTCGACCCAGCGGCGTTCCACCGCGTCGAGCCAGACGACCTGGTCGCAGCCCTTCTCGGCGGCCTGCGCCTGCGCCACGAGGGACGCGGCGTAGTTGCCGGCGAACTTGGCCGCGCCGGTGCCACCGGGGGCCGCGCGGACGTACTCGGTCGAGAGCCACACGCTCACGGGACGGACGCCGCCCGCGAAGTAGGAGCCGGCGGGAGAGGCGATCAGCACGTAGAGGTACTCGGACGCGGGTCGCACGCCGAGGCCCTTCTCCGTGGAGATCATGAACGGCCGCAGGTAGAGGGACTCCTCCGGGGCCGCGGGCACCCAGCGGTCGTCGACCGCGAGGATCTGCCGCACGGACTCCAGGAAGAGCTCGTCGGGAAGTTCGGGCATCGCCATGCGGCGGGCCGAGGCGCGGAAGCGCTCGGCGTTGGCCTCAGGGCGGAAGGACGCGATCGAACCGTCGGGCTGCCGGTAGGCCTTGAGCCCTTCGAAGATCGCCTGGCCGTAGTGCAGCACCATTGCCGCGGGGTCCAGTGCGAGGGTGGAGTACGGGCCGACTTCAGCGTCGTGCCAGCCCTTCTCGCGGTTCCAGCGGATCGTCACCATGTGGTCGGTGAAGTGCTGCCCGAAGCCCGGCTTGGCAAGTACCTCCGCTACGCGCTCCGGGGTCGCCGGGTGCGGGTGGGGAGTCCGGGTGAAAGGCAACTCGCTCGTCATGAGAGCACGGTAACCCGCAGGTGGGGATACGGAAAATCGTCTTCCCAAAACTCGGACGTCCTACTAGTTGAAGCTCGATAGAGTCCCCGGCCATGACCGAGGTGGAACGATCTTCGAAGGGTGCGGACGTCCGCACCGTCTTACAGGCCGCACTGCTCGTTCTGGGCACCGGGATGACGCTTCTCGACGGCTGGGTGATCGGGGGTGTCGGCGGTGTGGTCGGCGCCGTGTTCGCCGCCGCGATCTTCCTGGCCTGCTACGGGGCGATCGCCAAGGAGAAGCCGTCCAGCAACGGCCGCGTCATCGGGCTTGCGGTGTGCGTTGGCGTGACGCTGCTCGTTTTCCTCTCAGTGACACTCTGAGGGACGCTGTCAGCCCGATAAGACCCGTGCCCACGCCCAGGCCCGCGATCGAGATGAGCATCGCGGGCACCGGCATGCTCATGGCGAGCAGCACCGAGAGCCCGAGCCCGAGGCAGGCCGTGCGCATGGGCCACGTGCGGTCGTTCTGCAGCAGCACCCGAGCCGACGCGTTCGTGAAGGCGTAGTAGAACAACGTCCCGCAGGCCGCCACGCCCAGGGCCAGCCCCAGCGGCATCAGCACCACGGCGAGCACGGCAGCGACGGCCACTACGAGCGACAGCGCGCCGGGCCTGAGGCGGCTCGGCAGGTCGCCGTCCTCGGCCAGCCCGGTCAGCGTGCGGTGAGCGGACGCGAGGACGAAGTGCAGCGCGGCCACGCCGGCCATCGCCGCGGCGATCTGCACCAGCGGCACCAGCGCGGCCGAGTCCGCCGCGACCAGCGCGTCTCGCAGCGGAGCCGGTGACAACGCCAGGCGCGCGCTGCCGAGCTGACGGAGCACTCCCGCGCCCACGGCCAGGTAGACGGTGAACGACAGTCCGATGAGGACCGGAATCGCGATCTTCAGCACGGCCGGCGAGTGCGGCTGCTCGCCGCGGTGGGGTGCGGTGACGCGTTCGAAGCCGGCGAACGCCATGAACATCAGGCCGGCGACGCCGACGAGTTCGTTGACGGTGCCCGCCTCCCCCGCCGACGGCACGGGCGCGATCGAGAAGCTCGCCGCGACGACCAGCGCCAGCACGCCGAGCACTACCACCGACACCAGCACGCTGACACCGGTGCTGAAGCGGAATCCGGCCGCGCCGAGCAGCGCCGTCGCGGCGACGAGGACGAGCGCGCCGATCAGCGGCTGGTCCGGCACCACGTACGCGCCGAACATCAACGCCACCGCGGCGGCCATGGCGCACCGGCCGAGCAGGTGTGCACTCGCTGTCATCCTCGCGGGCCACACGCCGAGCTGCGCGCGCACATACCCGTAACCGCCGCCGATGTCCGGGTAGGCACGGGACTGGTCAGCGGTCGAGAAGGCCGAGCACAGGGCTGCGAGCGCGGAGATGGCCAGCGCCGGGAGCACCCACCAGCCCGCAAGGCCTGCTGCTGGGGCGAATCCGGCGAAGACCCCCGCTCCGAGCACCGCGGGCAGACCGAGCGCGACCGTCGTGACGATGTCGCGAGGCGTGTGGGTCACCGGTACACATTGTCAGATGTGACAACCGGCCGTAACCACCCGGTCGACTGATGCGTGAAACGGGCGAATCGCCACTGAGCGCAACTGTGAACGTCACGGATTGCGGCGAACGTGGCGGGGCTGGGCATTAGTGGGACAGTCCGACCTTTAGCATGAGTCACGATTCCGAGCCCCTCGCACGCACAACCCTGGAGCAGCACGTGACAGCCCCGAAGCTGGCCCTCACCGAGGGCGACCTGAGCACCACCGCCGCGGACGCAGTCGTCGTGGGCACCCTGCAGGGTGCGGACGGTCTGGAGCTCGCACCCGGTGCCGAAGCTGTCGCCGCCGCGTTCGACGGCGCGCTGCTCGACGTGCTCGGCACGCTGCGCGCGTCCGGCAAGGCCGACGAACTGGTGAAGGTGCCGACGTTCGGCAAGATCGCCGCCCCGCTCGTGCTGGCCGTCGGCCTGGGCAAGACCGCGGGCGAGGAGCAGGTGCGCCGCGCGTCCGGTGTCGCCGCCCGCGCGCTGGGCGGCAAGAAGCGCGCGATCAACACGCTCGCCGCCCTGCACGTCGGTGCCGCCGCCGAGGGCACGCTGCTCGGCGCCTACTCGTTCACCGAGTACAAGTCCGACAAGGGCGAGGGCCCGGTCGCGAAGGTCGACCTGCACGCCGCCGGTTCCAAGGAGAACAGGGCCGCGCTGAAGGCCGCCGTCGCGATCGCCGAGTCCGTCGCCATCGCGCGTGACTTCATCAACACGCCGCCGAACGACCTCTACCCCGCCTCGTTCGCCGCCCGCGCGGAGAAGCTCGCCACCGCGGCCGGTCTCGACGTCGAGATCCTCGACGAGAAGGCGCTGAAGAAGCAGGGCTTCGGCGGCATCCTGGGCGTCGGCGTAGGTTCGACGCGCCAGCCGCGTCTCGTGCGCATCTCGTACAAGGGCGCGAAGGCCGTCAAGAAGGTCGCGCTCGTCGGCAAGGGCATCACGTTCGACACCGGCGGCATCTCGATCAAGCCGGCCGCCGGCATGGACGAGATGACCTCGGACATGTCGGGTGCCGCCGCGATCGTCGCCACGATGGTGCTCGCCGCGAAGCTCAAGTACCCGCTGGAGATCATCGCGTCGATCCCGATGGCGGAGAACATGCCGTCAGGTGACGCGTACCGCCCCGGCGACGTGCTGACCATGTACGGCGGCAAGACCGTCGAGGTGCTCAACACCGACGCCGAGGGCCGTCTGATCCTGTCCGACGCCATCGTGCGCGCGTGCGAGGACGGCCCTGACTACCTGATCGAGACCGCGACGCTGACCGGCGCGCAGGTCGTGGCCCTGGGCAAGCGCACCTCGGGTGTCATGGGCTCGGACGAGTTCCGCGACCGCGTCGCCGCCATCGGCACCGCCGTCGGCGAGTCGGCGTGGGCCATGCCGCTGCCCGAGGAACTGCGCGCGGACCTCGACTCGCGCCTGGCGGACCTCGCGAACGTCACCGGGCACCGGTGGGGCGGCATGCTCGCGGCCGGCCTGTTCCTGCGCGAGTTCGTGGCCGAGGGCGTGCAGTGGGCGCACATCGACATCGCCGGCCCGGCGTTCCACACCGGTGGCCCGTACGGCTACACCTCGAAGGGTGGCACCGGTGTTCCGGTGCGGACCATCGCGGCCGTGCTGGCGGACATCGCGGCCAACGGCTGAGTCCTGCTCTGCACGTAACGGGCGGAGATCCTTCGGGGTCTCCGCCCGTTCCGGGTCTCAGGGCCACGGGAGCACGGTCAGCTCCGGCCATTGGGCCCGCCACCTGGATGTTTTGGCCTCGTAGACGTGGCGGGGAGCCAGCACGGGGTTGGGTCGCACGACAAGGTTGAACACGTCCGCGAGCCCGTGCGGCGCGTAGACACGCCACCGCCCGTCGGGCTCTGATCGGATGCCGACGCAACACGTGGTGGCGGCGAACGAGTCGATGGCCGCCTCCGTCGAGTCGTGAGGCGGGCAGGGCACCCCGAACTTCTCCTCGTACCAGAGGTGCACGCGCGCCTCGTTGCGGATCTCGACGGTCGCGGGCAGACCGGCGAACCGCTGCCGACCGGCCTGGATGACGGCGTCCTCGGCTTCCCAGGACAGGTCGGACGCGTCGAAGTAGAACAGGTCGTAGTCGAGGACGCCCTCGGTCGCGGGCCGGCCGGTCACGACGTTCCACACCGTCTGGAACACGCACCCCGCCGTCAGGTACCAGCCGGGCAGGCTCAGTTCGGCCGCTCCGGCGAGGACGCCGGTCAGCACCTCGTTGCGCCCGAGGACGTCGCGCAACGCCTCGACCTGTTCGTCGACGGGCAACCGGCCCGGCTTCATTTCAGTCCCATGTAGACGTTCCTGGTGCACAAAGGAGCGTTCACCCCGAATTCCCTGCTCCGCAGCGAGAACGAACCACGAAGTCCACTGTGGACTCTTGCGCGCAGGCGCAGCACGGCCGGATGGAGACACGAGTCTCACGGGGCTGGATACCTGGGCCCGATGAGAGGAGTATTTCCACATGGGGACGCATCAGTACGAGGCCGACGTCGTTTGGACCGGCAACACCGGAAGCGGGACTTCCGGTTACAAGTCCTACGAGCGCGCGCATGAGATCCGGATCGCGGGCAAGGAGACGATCCTCGGGTCGTCCGACCCGTCGTTCCGGGGTGACCGCAGCCGCTACAACCCCGAGGAACTGCTGGTCGCGTCGCTCGCGCAGTGCCACATGCTCTGGTACCTGCACCTCGCCTCGACGAACGGCGTCGTCGTGACCGGCTACCGCGACCGCGCGACCGGCACGATGGCCGAGCACCCGGACGGGTCCGGGCGGTTCACCGAGGTACTGCTCCACCCCGTCGTGACCGTCGCGGACCCCGCCACCAAGGAAACGGCGCAGGCATTGCACGAGAAAGCGCACTCGCTGTGCTTCATCGCGGCGAGCGTCAATTTTCCCGTGCGGCACGAACCGACCGTGGAGATCTAAAGATCGCCCGAGGCCTTTTTTCGCGCCGTGTAGTCACGCATGCGCTTCGGGTAACCCACGATGCCCGCGTCGTAGATCGGCATGCCGAGTTTGCGCGCGAACGACCTCGCGGCGTCCGGTGACGCGACCCGGCGGCGGGTCCACTCCCCGTCGTGGGCGACCAGGACCACAGTGGTTTCGGTCACCGTGGTCTTCGGTTCCACATAGGCCTCGACGCCGTGGCGGCTCTTCGTCCACTGTTCGAGATGACTCGTGTCCTGGCCTGAGGCGGTACGTAGCACACCCGGACGTGGTTTCCTGCGGAAACGATCGAACAGCCCCATCGAGCACCTCCTGTGCTTCCCTCCACCATGGTGCCAGGTAAGGGTGTTATGAGTAGGTGAATGATCAGGATCCGGCATGGTGCCCCATGCCGGATCACCACGCTCCGGCAACTAGTGACAAGATGGCCGCGTACCTCGCGCGCACCCGCGCGTAGTAAGTAATCCCGAGGAGATCCGAAGTGACTTCGCCGGAACTGGAGTCGGCCACCAACGCCGATCTTGTCATCCTCGGCGGTGGTTCAGGTGGCTACGCCTGCGCATTCCGCGCGGCAGAGCTTGGCCTGTCCGTCGTCCTGGTCGAGAAGGACAAGCTGGGCGGCACCTGCCTGCACCGCGGTTGCATCCCGACCAAGGCGCTGCTGCACGCGGCCGAGGTCGCGGACAACGCTCGTGAGGGCGACCAGTTCGGCGTGAAGAGCTCGCTCGAGGGCATCGACATCGCCGGCGTCAACTCGTACAAGGACGGCGTGGTCTCGCGACTCTACAAGGGTCTGCAGGGTCTCGCGAAGGCCAACAAGGTCACCCTCGTCGAGGGCGCGGGCACATTCGTCGGCCCGAACACCGTCGAGGTGAACGGGCAGCGCTACACGGGCCGCAACGTGGTCCTCGCGACCGGTTCGTACGCCCGCAGCCTGCCCGGTCTGGAGATCGGCGGCCGGGTCATCACCAGCGACCAGGCGCTCAACCTGGACTTCATCCCGGAGAAGGTCGTCGTCCTCGGCGGCGGCGTCATCGGTGTGGAGTTCGCCAGCGTGTGGCGTTCGTTCGGCGCCGAGGTGACCATCGTCGAGGCCCTGCCCCGCCTGGTCCCGGCCGAGGACGAGTACGCGTCCAAGCAGCTGGAGCGCGCGTTCCGCAAGCGCGGCATCAAGTTCAAGACCGGCGTGAAGTTCACCGGCGCCACCCAGTCCGGCTCGGGCGTGTCGATCACGCTGGAGAACGGCGACGTCCTCGACGCCGACCTGCTGCTCGTCGCGGTCGGCCGCGGCCCGAACAGCGCGGGTCACGGCTACGAGGAGGCCGGCGTCAAGATCGACCGCGGCTTCGTCGTCACCGACGAGCGCCTGCGCACGAACCTGGAGAACGTGTACGCCGTCGGCGACATCGTGCCGGGCCTGCAGCTCGCGCACCGCGGGTTCCAGCAGGGCATCTTCGTGGCCGAGGAGATCGCGGGCCAGAACCCGAAGGTGATCGACGAGGCGGGCATCCCGCGCGTCACCTACTGCAAGCCCGAGGTCGCCTCCGTCGGTCTCACCGAGGCCGCCGCGAAGGAGAAGTACGGCTCCGCCGAGGTTTTCGTCTACGACCTCGCGGGCAACGGCAAGAGCCAGATCCTCAAGACCGCCGGTGGCGTGAAGCTCGTCAAGGCTCCCGACGGCCCGGTCGTCGGGATCACCATGGTCGGCGAGCGCGTCGGCGAACTCATCGGTGAAGCACAGCTGATCTACAGCTGGGAGGCTTACCCGGAGGACGTGGCTCCGCTGATCCACGCCCACCCGACCCAGACTGAAGCCCTGGGCGAGGCGTTCCTCGCCCTGGCCGGCAAGCCGCTGCACGTGCACGGCTGACCGTTCCCCACACAAAGTCAGCCACACGAGAGCACGAGGAGTCAGCGAACAATGGCCTTCTCCGTCCAGATGCCCGCACTCGGTGAGAGCGTCACCGAGGGCACGGTCACCCGGTGGTTGAAGCAAGAAGGCGACCGGGTGGAGGTGGACGAGCCGTTGCTCGAGGTGTCCACCGACAAGGTCGACACCGAGATCCCGTCCCCGGCGGCCGGCGTCCTGCAGAAGATCGTCGCGCAGGAGGACGACACCGTCGAGGTCGGCGGTGAGCTCGCGGTCATCGGTGACGGCGACGCCGCACCGTCCGAGCCCGCGCCCGCCCCGGCCCAGGAGTCCGCTCCCGAGCCGCAGCAGACGCAGCCGTCCGCGCAGCCGTCCGAACAGGCGCAGGAAGCTCCGGCTCCCGCGGCCCCCGCCCAGTCCGGTGGTCCGGCCGAGGGCACCGACGTCACGATGCCCGCGCTCGGCGAGTCCGTCACCGAGGGCACCGTCACCCGCTGGCTCAAGCAGGTCGGCGACAGCGTCGAGGTCGACGAGCCGCTGCTCGAGGTCTCGACCGACAAGGTCGACACCGAGATCCCGTCGCCGGTCGCGGGCACGCTACTCGAGATCAGCGCCGGTGAGGACGAGACCGTCGAGGTCGGCGGCAAGCTCGCCGTCATCGGTTCGGGCAGCCCGGCTCCGGCCGCCGCGCCCGCCCCGGAGTCCAAGCCCGCTCCCCAGCAGGCCGCTCCGGCTCCGGCCCCGCAGTCCGCCCCGGCACCGGCTCCGGCCCCCGCCGCTCCGGCTCCGCAGGCCGCTCCCGCCGCCGCGCAGTCCACTTCGGACGACGCGAACGGCACGCCGTACGTCACTCCGCTCGTGCGCAAGCTCGCGTCGGAGAACGGCATCGACCTGGGCTCGCTCAAGGGCACCGGCGTCGGTGGCCGCATCCGCAAGCAGGACGTGCTGGCCGCCGTCGAGGCCAAGAAGGCCCCGGCTCCCGCGCCCGCCGCCGCTGCTCCGGCTGCCGCTCCCGCCTCCCGCACCTCGGCTCCGGCCGCGGTCGACAACTCGGGCAAGCGCGGCACCGTGCAGAAGCTCCCGCGCCTGCGTCAGATCGTCGCGCAGCGCACGCGTGAGTCCCTGCAGGGCTCGGCCCAGCTCACCCAGGTGTTCGAGGTCGACGTGACCAAGATCGCCCGGCTGCGCAACCAGGCCAAGAAGGCGTTCGAGGCTCGCGAGGGCGCGAAGCTCACGTTCCTGCCGTTCTTCGCCAAGGCCGCCATCGAGGCCCTCAAGGCCCACCCGGTGCTCAACGCGTCGATCGACGAGGAGCGCAAGGAGGTCACCTACCACGGTGCCGAGCACCTCGGTATGGCGATCGACACGGAGCGCGGCCTGCTCAACGCCGTGATCCACAACGCCGGTGACCTGAACCTGTCGGGCATCGCCCACAAGATCGGTGACCTGGCTGCGCGCGCCCGCTCCAACAAGCTCACGCCCGACGAGCTCGCCGGCGGCACGTTCTCGCTGACCAACCTCGGCAGCAACGGCGCGCTCTTCGACACCCCGATCATCCAGCAGCCGCAGGTCGGCATCCTGGGCGTCGGCGTCGTCAAGAAGCGCGCGGTCGTCATGACCGACGAGGACGGCAACGACACCATCGCGATCCGCTCGATGATGTACCTCGCGCTCACCTACGACCACCGCCTGGTCGACGGTGCCGACGCGGGCCGCTTCCTCACGACGGTCAAGAACCGTCTCGAGGAGGGCGCGTTCGAGGCCGACCTCGGTCTCTGAACACTCTGAGCAGGACTGATATCCGATATATCAGATATCAGCAGAACGTGTGACCTGAAGGCCACTCCGGTTTGCCGGGGTGGCCTTCAGCACATCCTGGGTCAGATGTGCCAGGAGTGGCTGTGCACGCGGTGCGTGAGTGGGGAACGATCTAGCTATGCGAGTCGTCATCGCGGGATCGTCGGGCTTGATCGGAACGAGCCTGGTGGCGTCCATGCGCGCCGCCGGCCACGAGGTGCTGCGGCTGGTGCGCCGCAAAGCCGCCGCACCCGACGAACGCGGCTGGGACCCGTACGCCGGGCGCGTTGACGACGGGACGTTCGACGGCGTCGACGCCGTCATCAACCTGTGCGGTGCGGGCATCGCCGACAAGCGGTGGGACGACGCGCGCAAGCAGGTGCTGCACGACAGCCGGGTCGTGCCGGCCGAGGTGCTGTCGGCGGCCTGCGTCGAGCACGGGGTGCCGGCGCTGGTGAGCTCGTCCGGCGCCCACTTCTACGGTGACACCGCGTCGCGCCTCGCGGACGAGGACGCGCCGGGCGGCCACACCTTCATGTCGCGGCTGACCCAGGACTGGGAGGCGGCGACGTCCGCGGCGCAGGAAGGCGGTGTGCGGGTCGTGCTCATGCGCACCGCTGTCGTCATCTCTCCGTCGGGCGGTGTGTTCGGCCGGCTCAAGCCGGTGTTCCAGTTCTTCCTGGGCGGCAAGCTCGGCAGTGGCGAGCAGTTCTTCCCGTGGGTGTCGCTGGACGACGTCGTGTCCGCCTACCGGTTCGCCGTCGAGCACGAGGAGATCCGCGGGCCGGTGAACGTCGCGGGCCCGGCTCCGGTGACGAACGCCGAGTTCACCAAGGCGGTCGGCACGGCGCTGAGCCGGCCGACTCCGTGGACGGTGCCGGCGTTCGCGCTCAAGACGTTGCTCGGCGCCGAGATGGCGCAGGAGCTGCTGCTCAGCGGTCCGGGCCTGACGCCGAAGGTGTTGGAGAGGCACGGGTTCCACTTCCTGCATCCCACGCTGCCGGCGGCCCTGAACGCGGCGGTCGCATGACGCGTGCGGTGGCGGCGGTGCTGGTCATCTCGTGGATCCTGCTGGGACTTCCCGAGATGACCGGGCTCGACGCGTGGGTGCACGACGAACTGCCGCGACCCGAGTGGCTGCGCACGACCGCGTTCGCGGTGAGCCTGGTGCTCGGACCGACGATCGGGTGGGCGTTCGCGGCGGTGTTGTTCGTCCTGGCCTGGCGGCGGCGCGACCTGCGGCTCTGGAAGGGCCTGGCGTTGCACGCGCTGTGCTGCGCGACCTTGCTGACGCGGTTCCTGTTCGACCGCGTGCGGCCCGTCGAGTACCACCTGCCGAGCTATCCGAGCGGGCACACGGTGGCGGTCGCGTCGGTCGGTTTCACGATGGTCGTCCTGCTGAAGCGCGGTGTGCTGTGGGCGGTGCTCGCGGTGCTGGTGGCGGGATTCGCGAGGATCATCCTGGAGATGCACTGGGTCACCGATGTCGTCGGCGCGGTGCTGGGTGTGACGGGCATCGGACTTTTGGCGGCCATGCTCCTGGGGTTGGTAACGTCGGGTCGTGAACTCGTGCCGGACCTCGTCAGACCCCGTCGTGATCCGTGAGCTGGGGCTCATCGACTACATGGCGGCGTGGGACCTGCAGAAGGAGATCGCGGAGGCGCGCGCCAACGGCACCCGCCCGGACACCCTCCTGCTGCTCGAACACCCGCCCGTCTACACCTGCGGCCGGCGCACCCTCGACGAGGAGCGCCCGCGCGGTGGCGACACCCCCGTCATCGACGTCGACCGCGGCGGCAAGATCACCTGGCACGGCCCGGGCCAGCTGGTCGGCTACCCGATCGTCAAGCTCGCCGATCCGATCGACGTCGTGGAGTACGTGCGGCGCGTCGAGCAGGGCCTGATCGACGTGTGCGACCGGCTCGGCGTGCACACCGGCCGGATCGAGGGCCGCAGCGGCGTGTGGCTGCCCGCCGACGACCGCGGGCCGGAGCGCAAGGTCGCCGCCATCGGCATCCGCGTGCAGCGTGGCGTGACCATGCACGGCTTCGAGATCAACTGCAACGCGAGCCTCGACGCGTTCGGCGACATCATTCCCTGCGGGATCAAGGACGCGGGCGTCGCTTCCCTCTCACAGGAGCTGGGCCGCGACGTCACCGTCGCCGAGGTCCTGCCGCTCGCCCGTGACGCAGTGCTCGCGGCGCTCGACGGAACGCTTCCCCTGACGGACCGCACGCTGACCCGCACTGGCCCCGTCGCCCCGGGTATCACCTTCGCTAGCATTCCGTAGCCCCGCGGCGAGAACCTGTGGCGTCTCCTGGGGGAATTCGGAGGAGGGTGCGTCGTGAGGTTATCCCGACGCCAGTTGTTGGCTGCTGCCGGATTAACGGCGCTGGCAGGCGGAATCAGTTCGAACGAGTCGGCGGCGGCGGCCGCACTCGCTCGGACGTGGAGCGGTGAGATCCAGGTCAGCGACTGGGAGCAGTACTACCTCGGCCTCGATGGTGGAGCACACCAGAAGGCCCTCAAAGCATTGGGCATCGCACACCGTGACGGGGTCCGCGCCGACGAGCAGTACCTGATGGTGCCGGTCGAGTCCGTGCGGCGGGCAGCGCTGGAGTTCGGCGACCATGCGGCCGCCGATGTGCTGCGGGCCCGCTTCGGCCTCGACTCTCCGTCGATGCTCGGACGTGGGCTGAAGCTGGTGCTCGGGCAGGACAGGCTGGAGAAACGCTACTTCGACGAGCCCGGCCTCCAGCTGCGATATATCGGATATCGGCGGCGGTTCGCGAACTACGTCCTGCCGATGCCGTCAGCGGTCCGCAAAGCGCTCGCCTGATATCCAATACGCGATATATCAGAGCTGCGTCAGATCAGCTGCGGGGCGACGTCCGTGGCGATCTCGGTGATGTGGTCGAGGTCGGCGAGATCCAGGATCTGCAGGTAGACGCGCTGGATGCCGGTCGCCTCGCGCCACGCGCCGATGCGGTGGGCGACCTCGGCCGGGGTGCCGGCCAGGCCGTTCTCCCTGAGTTCGCCCGCTTCGCGGCCGATCGCGGCGGCCCGGCGGGCGACGTCGGCGTCGGTGCGGCCGACGCACGCGACGAGCGCGACCGAACGGATGATCTCCTTCGGGTCGCGGCCGATCTCCTCGCACGCGGCGTCGACACGGGCGAACTGCTCGGCGGCGGCGTCGATGCCGACGAACGGCAGGTTGAACTCGGTGGCGCAGGACGCGGCCAAGGCAGGGGTGCGCTTGGCGCCCATGCCGCCGATCAGCAGCGGGACGCGCTCCTGCGCGGGCTTGGGCAGCGCGGGCGAGTCGGTGAGCGTGTAGTGCTTGCCCTCGAACGAGAAGGTGCCGCCGACCGGGGTCTCCCACAGGCCGGTGATGATCGCGACCTGCTCCTCGTAACGGTCGAAGCGCTCCCCCAGCGACGGGAACGGGATGCCGTACGCGTTGTGCTCGGCCTCGTACCACCCGGCGCCGATGCCGAACTCCACCCGGCCGCCCGACATCTGGTCGACCTGGGCGACGCTGATGGCCAGCGGTCCGGGGTGGCGGAACGTCGCGGCGGTCATCAGCGTGCCCAGGCGGATCGTCGACGTGTCGCGGGCCAGCCCGGCGAACGTGATCCACGGGTCGGTCGGGCCGGGCAGTCCGTCGGCCGAGCCCATCTGGAGGTAGTGGTCGGAGCGGAAGAAGGCGCCGTAGCCGGCGTCCTCGGCCGTCCTGGCCACCCGGAGCAGGTCGTCGTAGCTCGCCCCCTGCTGGGGCTCGGTGAAGATGCGCAGTTCCACGAACTCGAATCTAGTCCCCGAAAAACTCCGCGGAAAAGCGTGGTGCGGGCACGGCCGCCCCGTCGGAGGTGAACACTCCGCGTGCGACCAGGTGCGGATGCGAGACCGCCTCCTCCAGACTCAGCACCGGAGTCACGCAGGCGTCGGACGAGGCGAACACCTCCGACCACTCGTCGCGCGTACGGGTCAGGAACGCCTCGGCGAACGTCTTGCGCAGCAACGGCCACGAGTCGCGGTCCATCTGGTCGGGCAGGTCCGAAGCGGACAGTTCCAGCCCTGCCAGCAGCAGGGCGTAGAACTGCGGTTCCAGCGACCCCACCGCGACGGACCGGCCGTCCGCGCACTCGTAGATCGAGTAGAACGGGCACCCGCCGTCGAGCAGGTTCGACTCCGGCGAGTCCTCCCACACCGACTGCGACCTCATCGACCAGATCATCTGCGCGAGCGACGCCACCCCGTCGACGATCGCCGCGTCGACGACCTGGCCGAGCCCGGTGCGCTGCCGTTCCCACAACGCCGCCAGCACGCCCAGCACCAGGTAGAGCGAGCCACCACCGAAGTCGCCGACCAGGTTGAGCGGCGGCTTGCCGATCGCGTGCAGCACCCCGGTGACCGACAGGTAGTTGATGTCGTGCCCGGCGCGCTGGGCCAGCGGCCCGTCCTGGCCCCACCCGGTCATCCGCGCGTAGATCAGGCCGGGGTTGACCGCCAGGCAGTCGGACGGCCCGAGACCGAGCCGCTCCAGCACGCCGGGGCGGAAGCCCTCGATCACCACGTCGGCCGACGAGACCAACGCCAGCACCGCCGCCCTCCCGTCCGCGGACTTCAGGTCCGCGGACACCGAACGCCTGCCGCGCAACAGGAAGTCGCGGGAGGCGTCCGGCACCACGGACAGCCCGCCGGACGGACGTTCGACGCGCACGACCTCCGCGCCGAGGTCCGCCAGCAGCATCGCGCCGTGCGGGCCGGGACCGATGCCGCCGAACTCGACGACCTTCAGCCCGTCAAGCGGCCCCATCAGGCTTCAAAGGACAGGCGCGGGTTGAAGATCGCGCCCGTGGACTCGGCCAGGCCGCGCATGGCCTTGGCGTGGTTGCCGAAGTCCGGGTGGGCCAGCGCCGCGCGCAGGGCGTCGGCGCTCTCCCACAACGCGATGTTGATGTACGACGCCGGGTCGTCCAGCTGGCGCGAGAGCGTGTACCTGATCAGGCCCGGCTGCTCGCGCAGGAACGCCGCCGTCTCGTCGAAGGCCTTCTCGAACTCCTCGGGGTCACCGGTGAGCGTGAAGCGGTTGAGGAAGGTGATCATGAGGTGGCTCCTCCAAAACGGTGTCAGGCTAGAAAAACCATGCACACCGCCTCTTGAGACGTGCTCAAGGAACGCCCGCCAAGCTCGAACGCATGCGCATCATCGATCTGTCTTCCCACATTGACGCATCCGCGTACGAAGCGGACCCGGTGACGCACGAGGTGCTCACGGCCGCCCAGGGTGCCGAACACATGGCCGAGCAGCTCAAGGCGCGGCTCGGCATCGAGTTCGACGTCTCCGTGCTGCGGGACTCCGAATTCCTGACCCTGGACCGGATCAGCCTCACCTCCCACACCGGAACGCACGTCGACGCGCCGTCCCACTACGGCTCGAAGACCACGTACGGCAACGGAATCCCCCGCCACATCGACGAGATGCCGCTGGAGTGGTTCCACAACCCCGGCGTGAAGCTCGACGTCCGCGGCCACGGCACCGGCGTCATCGGCGTGGAGGTGCTGGAGAAGGAGTTCGCCCGCATCGGCTACACGCCGAAGCCGATGGACATCGTCATCCTCGACACCGGCGCCGCCGAGCACGCGGGCACCCAGACCTACTTCACCGACTACACCGGACTCGACGGTCCCGCCACGAACTTCCTGCTGGACCTGGGAGTCAAGGTGATCGCCACCGACGCGTTCAGCCTCGACGCGCCGTTCCCGGACATCGTCAAGCGCTACCTGACGACCAAGGACGAGAGCGTGCTGTGGCCCGCGCACTTCGCCGGGCGTGACCGCGAGTACTGCCAGATCGAGCGCCTCGCGAACCTGGAGGCGTTGCCGGACTTCGGGTTCACCGTCGTCGCGTTCCCCGTCAAGATCAAGGGTGCCGGGGCGGGCTGGACCCGCGCGGTCGCCCTGCTCGACGACTAGGTCTCAAGTGAGAGCTGAATCACGGTACCTACCTTCGTAGGTATGGAAAACAGCGATTGGCCACCGGAGAACGAAGACCACATCGTCCGCGGCATCGACTAGACACCGCCAAAGGGCCGCCCTTCCCCCAGGAGAGTTCAACTGGGAGAGGGCGGCCCTTTTATATCGCCGAGTCACACCAGACGAGCGCGAGCGGCGTCGACGGTGTCCGAGGAGTCCAGCAACGGCAGCACCTGCGACGCACCGGACCGCACGGCCTTCGTGCGGCGTGCGAACGACGTCAGGGTCTGGCCGGGACCGGCTTCCACCAGCAGCACGTCGTACATCGCCACGAGCTCGTTCAGCGCCGGTCCGAAGTAGACGGCGTCGGTCAGCTGGCGAGTCCAGAAACGCGCGGACAGCGCGTCTTGAGGCGTCATCAGCTTGCCCGTGTAGCCCGAGTACAGCGGCATTCGCGGCGCACGGGGCGAAGCACTCCACGACGCCAGCGCCTCGTCCACGGCGGGCTGCATCGCCGGGCTGTGGAACGGCGTCGACGCCGGCACCGTCACGACGATGTACTCGTCGGCCTCCAGCCGTGCGCGCACACGGGCGAGCGGTTCGTCGGACCCGGCCAGCATCGTCTGCCGCGCGGAGTTCACGGCGGCGATCGCGACGTCGCCTTCCAGGTACGGCAACAGATCCGCCTCGGAGGCGGCTGCGGCCAGCATGCCGCCGGAAGGGATCGGCACGGCCGACAGCACCCGGTCCCGCACCAGGGAGACGGCTTCCTCCAACGAGAACACGCCCGCCAGCGTCGCCGCGACGACCTCACCGGCGGAGTGCCCGATCAACGCCACCGGCTCGACGCCCCACGACAGAACGGTGCGTCCCAACGCGTAGTCGACCGCGAACAGCAACGGCTGCGCGCGGGACACGTGGTCGATGTCGGCACCGGCGAGCCAGTCCTCGCAGGCGACCGAACCGACCTCGCCGAACAGTTCGAACACCTCGTCGATCACCGAGGTGAACACGGCATCCGTGCCGTACAGGGACGCCGCCATCCGCGGGTACTGCGATCCCTGGCCCGGAAACATCAGTGCTACGTCCACAACACGCCTCCAGAAACGGCTCAAGGCCGTGAAGGGAACACCTTCACGGCCTTGAGGCATGACATCACCTGTACTCGCGGACCACCATGGCGGAGTTGTAGCCGCCCTTGCCGCGTCCGAGCACCAGCGCGGCCTTGATCTTGCCGTGCCGCGCCTCGTTCATCACCAGGTCGAGCTCGTACTCCGGCACGAGGTTCTCGACGTTGACGGTCGGCGGGATCGCGCTCCAGTAGATGGAGAGGATCGCCGACGCCACGTCGAGGGAGCCACCGCCGGCGAACAGGCGCCCGGTCATGGTCTTCGGCGCCGTCACCGGCACGCCGTACGGCCCGAAGATGCCCTTGATCGCCTCGGCCTCGGCCTTGTCGAGCTCGGGGATGCCCGCCGCGTCGGCGAACACCACGTCGATCTCCGAGGCGTCCATGCCGGCGTCGCGCAGCGCCAGTTCGGCCGCCCGCTTCAGGCCCGGCTCCCGTGACGGCATCTTCGAGTCGAACGTCGCGGCGTACCCGACGATCTCACCGTAGATGCGCGTACCCGGACGACCGGCCGCCGACTCCGGCGTCTCGACGACCATGATCGCGCCACCCTCTCCCGCGACGTACCCGGAGGCGTCGCGGTCGAACGGCAGGTAGGCGCGCTTCGGGTTGTTGTTGCGGGACAGGCAACCCGACGCCTGGTGCGCCACCCATGCCCACGGGCAGAGTGACGAGTCCATGCCGCCGGTGAGGGCGAGCTGGACGCCCTTGCGCAGCTGGCGCCGGGCGTGACCGATGGAGTCGATGCCACCGGCCTGCTCGGACACCACCACCGCGCCGGGACCACGCGTGCCGTGCCGGATGGAGATCTGGCCCGTGTTGACCGCGTAGAACCACGCGAACGACTGGTACGCCGAGACGTACTCCGGACCCTGGTGCCACAGCTTCTGCAGTTCGCGCTGCCCGAACTCGTACCCGCCGGCGGTCGCCGCGGTGATCACCGCGATGTCCGTGTCGGGGATGTCGTTCGGCTGCACACCCGCACCACGCAACGCCCAGTCCGTGCCGACCAGTGTCAGCCGCGTCATGTGGTCCGTCTGCGGCAGCAGGCGACCCTGCAGGTGCCGCCCTGCCTCGAAGCCAGGCACCTCACCGGCGATCTTCGCCCAGTAGTTGGCGCTGTCGAACCGGGTGATCGGCTTGATCGCCGCCTCCCCGTGCAGGGTCGCCCGCCAGTACGCGGTCGGCCCCAAACCGTTGGGAGACGCGATGCCGATTCCCGTCACCACTGCCCGAGTCACCGGCCTGCCCCTTCCACCTTTTTGAGCACCATGGCGCTCTGGAATCCACCGAAACCACTGCCCACGGTCAGGAGGGTGTCGACCTTCTTCTCACGCGCCACCAACGGCGTGTAGTCGAGGTCGCACTCGGGGTCCTGCTCGTGGAGGTTCGCCGTCGGCGGGATGAGGTCCTGCTCGAACGCCAGCAGCGAGCCGACGATCTCCAGCGAACCGATCGCGCCCAGCGAGTGCCCGATCATCGACTTGAAGCCGGAGACCGGGGTCTTGTACGCGTGCGCACCCAACGAACGCTTGAAAGCCGCCGTCTCGTGCAGGTCGTTCTGTTTGGTGCCCGACCCGTGCGCGTTGATGTAACCGACGTCCGTGGCATCCGCACGCGCCTGCTTCAGCGCGATGTTGATGGCGTCGGACATCTCGATGCCCTCGGGGTGCAAACCCGTCATGTGGTAGGCGTTGCACCGCGAGGCGAAGCCGGCGACCTCACCGTAGATGTGGGCACCGCGAGCGCGGGCGTGCTCCAGCTCCTCGAGCACGATGATCGCGCAACCCTCGCCCAGCACCAGGCCGTCGCGGGTCTTGTCGAACGGCCGGCACGCCGTGGTGGGGTCGTCGTTGCGGGTGCTGGACGCACGGATCACGTCGAAGCACACCACGGTGATCGGGGAGAGCGGGGCCTCGGTGCCGCCGGTGACGACGACGTCCGCGGAGCCCTCCATGATCAGCTCGGCGGCGTAACCCACCGAGTCGAGACCCGAGGTGCAGCCCGTGGAGACCACGGAGACCGGTCCCTCGGCGCCCACTGTCCACGCCAGCTCCGTCGCCATCGAGGACGGCGTGAAGTAGTCGTAGAGGTGCGGGACGGCGTAGGACTGGTCGACCTCCCAGTACTTGCCCCGGTCGGAGCCGACGATGAACTCGCGCTCCAGCGAGGTCGTGCAGCCGACCGCGGTGCCGAGCGAGACACCGATGCGGCCGGGGTCGAGCTGGTCGAACTCGATGCCGGAGTCGGACATCGCCTCACGACCCGCGACGACCGCGAACTGCGCGGCCCGGTCGAGCCGGCGAATCTCCTGCGGCGTCAGGCCTTCGCGCACTGGATCGAAATCTGCTTCCCCCGCCATGCGGGAGCGGTACGGAGACGCGTCGAAGTGCGTGATGTTGCGAGTCGCCGTACGCCCTTCGGACAGCAGTTTCCAATACGCCTTCGTTCCGATGCCACCAGGTGCGACCACGCCCACCCCGGTGATGACGGCGCGACGACTCATCGGACACCTCCAATCGCCTTCTGTGCGGACACGGTCTGCTCCAATCTCGGACAGGGCACGGGAGCGATACCTGTCTCTGCCGAATGAACCGATGGTGAATCGGCTCGATCGAGGCCACCTCGAACGACGGCGTAGGACCCCTGTACGAGTCCGGCCCCCGCATCGGCGGCGAACAGCTGTTTCGCGGCCGTTCCTCCGTCGTCGTGACATCCAAATCCAAGGGGCACACCGGTTTCCGCGACCGACTCGATGATCTCGCCGATCTGGTCCGGCCACAGCTTGCCCGCTGTGTCGTGCAGCAACACGGTTTCCGCCCCAGCCTCCGCGGCTGTCAGCACGACCTCCAAAGCGTGTTCGGGGTCGATCAGCCAGCCGTCGAAGAAGTCCCGCGCCTCGACGATCACTCGTCTTTCGGCGCGCACGAGTTGACGCACGGCTTCCCGGACCATCGAGATGCCGTGCCCTTGGACAACTATTGCCACCGCGGGGGTTTCCGCGGCCATCAGTGCTTCGAGGTCCTCCGCACCGCCGGAAGCGATGAGGGTGGCGACCCGCAACCGGAGTTCGATCGCCGCCCTGCCGAAAAATCCTCTGGGGTAGAACGACCGGGCGGGTACGCCTCCGTCGACGAACGTGACTCCGAGCGCGTCGAGGCGCCGCGCCGCGACCAGTCTGTCCGGAATGGACAAGCTGGTGCGACGCAGCGAGATGTCGTAGAGCTTCATCTAGAATCCCGACAGCAGCACTCGGGAGGCCTCGATCTCGTAGGCACAGGGCGCCACGTCCGAAGAAGGACAACCCTTGCGCTGATGCTCGACCGCGGCCTTCTCCAGGTACATGGAGACCACGTAGAGTCCGTTGCGGCTTGCAGCGCGTGCCGCGGCGGTCAGCAACTCCGCGCCACCCAACCCCATCGCGTCACCTCACCCGTTCTCGGCGAATTCCTTGGCGTGCCGGAGCGTCGTGAGGCTGTTGGTGCCCAGCGCGTGACGGATGAGCTCGCGAGCGCGCTCGATCGTCCCGTCCGCTCCCAGCACGTCGGGGATGACCTCGGGCCGGATGACGACGGTGTGGTGCGACGTCGCCTCGATGCCGGCCTCGATGCCGTCGCCGATGTCCCGGAACGTCCACCGGCCGACGTGCGCCGCCATGATCGGCGGTGTGTGCGTCTGCTTGTAGACGATGCCGTCGTACGGGGTGCAGACCCGCACCGAGTGCGTGGTGTGGATCGACCCGTCCGGGCTGCGCGTGTCCATCTCCATGGACTGCACGCCGGTGACGGCTTCGGTGAGGTCCAGCCGCGCGACGTGCGGCAGGCGTTCCGGCCACAGATCCGAGCGGTACAGGAACTCGTAGACGTCCTTGCGGCTCGCGTGGATCGTGATGCTGTCCGAGAACGACAGCACCAGCTTGTCGTAGTCGTCGCCGTACTCGGCCGCCCGCTTGAGAGCGGCGAGCTCGGCGTCGCTGTTGTTGTTGACGGCGTTCAGGATGAGGTCGACCGCCTCGGGCTGCGCCGCGGTGAAGTGGTGGAGCAGATCGACCCGGGTCGCCGAGTCGGCGATCGGGACGATCCGCCACTCCCCACCCATCGTCTTCACCGGAGCGGCTGAACGCTCCTGCTCGAACTTGATGTGCAGGTTCGCCGGGTCGAGCTCTCGCCGGGACGTCCACGTGCGCACGTCACCGTTGGCGAAGGCGTGCAACCGCAACCGTTCCGTCGAGCCGTCCCGTTCGAACACCTCGGCCTGAACCGTGGGTCCGAAGATGTACGGCCAGGTCGTCACGTCCGCGACCAGGTCGTACACCACCTTGGCGGGAGCCCCGATCATGACCGTGTGCGTGGTGGTGTGCGTCATGTCCGTCTCCGTATCCGAGTCGCCGGCGTCAGGCCGCGATCTGTCCGTTGACCTTGTCCAGCAGCTGACGCGGCGTCTGGATGTACGCCATCTCGTCGTCGGCGATGGAGACCCCGTGCTTGCGCTTGATCAGCGCCACCGTCTCCAGCAGGGCGAGGGAATCGAAGCCCAGCTCGAGGAACGGGAGGTCGAGAATGTCCTGGCCCGGCTTGAACGAGTCGTCGTCGCCCGCGGCCTCGTTGAGGATCTCTTTGAGGCCCTCGATGGTCAGTGCGCTCACGGCTAGCTTCCTTTCCTCCAGCGGGCGGTTTCCGCGCGCCCACGACTGAGGTTGACACCGCGCACCTGTAAGCCACTGGAGAGATTCTCGAAGAAACCGTTGCACGACAAGCAAAAACGGCCCGCGCCACAGTGTGGCGCGGGCCGCTGGAGCCATGTTCTAAGCCAGAAGGCGTTGCAACTGACGGGTTTCGGCGCTGTCGAGGCGCGGATCGGACGTCAGGATCGCGTGCTGCAATGTCTGCAGGCGCGACGACGGCTCGACGCCGAGCTCCTCGATCAGCGTGTTGCGCAGGGCTTTGAACGAGTCGAGCGCCTGCCACTGCCGGCCCGCGCGGAACAGCGAGATCATGTACTGCGCGCACAGGTTCTCGTTCATCGGGTTCTGCACGGTCAGCACCGACAGCTCACTGAGCAACGCCTTGTGCTTGCCCATCCGCAGCTCGGCGTCGATACGTGCCTCGAGCACGCCCAGCCGTGCTTCCTCGAGGCGCACGATCTCGATGCCGAGCGGCATGCCGGGCCGCACGTCCACGACCGCGGCGCCGCGCCACATCTCCAGCGCCTGGCGCAGCAACCGGGAGGCCGAGACGTAGTCCTCGACGTCATAGGCCTGCTGGCCCGCGCGGGAGAGGCGTTCGAACTCGTGCACGTCGACGGCCTCCGGCGGCACGTCGAGCAGGTAGCCGCCATACCGGGTGACGAGCACTTCCTTCGCCTCGCCCGCACCGGACGTCGCCAGCGCGTCACCGATGAGCTTGCGCAGCTGCAGGATGTAGGTCTGCAGGGTGGTGCGGGCGCTGCGCGGCGGACGGTCGCCCCACAGCTCCTCGATCAGCGTGGGGACGGACACCACCTGCCCGGAGTGCAGTGCGAGCAGCGCCAGGATCTGCCGTGGCTTGGCCGCGGTCGGCGTCACCGAGCGACCGTTCACCTTGGCCTCGACGGGCCCCAGGACCTTGATCTGCATCGCGACCCCTCCTTCGGTTCCGAGCACGGGATTAGTCTGCTCGGCCCAACGAGGACGCGTTAGTGCACAGGCCATCGATGTCAGGTGAGTTCTGCCCGTGCCGGGTATGAAAACTTCATACGGAGGCGCATTAGCCGGTAACTACCGATCCATTACCGCTGGTCCGCATGATTACCCCATCAAATGACACACAAACATCGGAGATGCACATGTACCCCACCGTCACCGTGGAGCACTTGTCTTCCGTCACCACCGCCATGGACGACTCCGACGACATGAAGATCTACCAGTTCGACCGTGAAGCGTCGATGGACTGGCTGTTCCCGTGGGGCTGGTCGACCATCACCGGCTCGGGCAAGGGCTGCACGGCCTACGACGAGGTCCTCGCGGCATGAGACCCGAACTGGCCGAACCCGGTGAACAAAGAATTGGATTCAAACGCCATCTCCGCCCGCAGATCGTGCACGGCGAGGCCGTTTATCTGATCGGCGAGTCAGGGGTCACCGCGATCCAGGGCTCGCACGTCGAGGCGCTGGCGCCGCTGCTCGACGGCACCAGGGACCTCACGGCGCTGCTGCGGGACGTGCCCGCCGGCCTGACCGCGGACAGGGTCGAGCGGATGCTCACCCGGCTCGCCGCGGCGGGACTGATCGGCAGGCGCGGCATGGAGGACGGTTCGGCCACGACGGAGGCCTCGCTCGCGTACTGGGACGCGGCGGGGCTCGACCCCGCGGACGCGGTGGCGGCGACAACGACGTCGCTCGTCTCCGTCGTCACGATCGGCGACATCGATCGCGACGCGCTCGCGGAAACACTGCACCGCAACGGACTCACGATCACCTCGGGGAGTGGTGACCTGACGGTCGTGGCGTGTGCGGACTACCTGGAACCAGAACTTCGTGCCATCGACGAGGCCCACCGCGCGTCCGGCACACCGTGGTTGCTGGTCAAGCCGGTTGGCGCGCAGGTCACCGTAGGCCCGTTCTTCACCCCTGGTGACGGCCCGTGCTGGCGTTGCCTCGCCACCCGCCTGTCCGCGAACCGGACGGCAGAGGCGCACGTACGGGCGCGCTGCGGGCAGAAGGGCCCGGCTCCTCGCCCACTCATCGGCCTGCCGTCGCTGCACGCGATGGCGATGGAGATCGCGTCGGTCGAGGCGGCCAAGTGGCTCGCCGGTGTGCGCCACGAGATACAGCGCTCCATCTGGAGCTACGACAGCCTGAGCATGAAGGTCACCCAGCACGAAGTGCGGCACCGCCCGCAGTGCGGCGGCTGCGGTGACCAGGAAGTTGTCGCGCGCAGGGCGTTCGAGCCGGTCGAACTCACGAGTCGCGTGAAGCGCTCCTGCGACGGCGGCGGGCACCGCGCGTCGCCGCCGCAGGAGGTGCTCGACCACTACCGCCACCTCATCGGCCCCGTCACCGGGATCGTGCGGGAGATCCGCCGGGCGGAGGGTCCCGCGTTCTTCAACTCCTATCGCTCCGGCGCGAACATAGCGGCGAGCGGCGAGGGCATTGAGGGGCTGCGCTCGGCGTTGCGCGCGGACACCGGCGGCAAGGGCGTGACCGCGCTCGACGCCGAGGTCGGCGCGCTGTGCGAGGCCGTGGAACGCCGCAGCGGCGCGTTCTTCGGCGACGAGGCGCGAGTGAGCGGCAGCTTCGCTTCGCTCCGCGACATGGCGATCCACCCGGATGCGGTGCAGCAGTACCATCCGCGCCAGTTCGCGGACCGCGACGCGTGGAACGCCGAGCACGCCGCGTTCCAGTTCGTCACCACCCCGTTCGACGAGAACGAGGTGATGGACTGGACCCCGCTGTGGTCGCTGACCGAGCGACGCCACAAGTTCCTGCCCACCGGTATGGTCTACTTCGGCGCCCCCTGCCCGCCGAGCGTCGTGTCGAACTCCAACGGCTGCGCGGCCGGCAGCAGCATCGAGGACGCCGTCCTGCAGGGGCTGCTGGAACTCGTCGAACGCGACGCCGTCGCGATCTGGTGGTACAACCGCACGCCCATGCCCGGCATGGACCTCGACTCGTTCCGCGACCCATGGATCAGCGAGCTGCGCCAGGTGCACGCGGGCCTCGGCCGTGAGGTGTGGCTGCTGGACGTCACATCGGACCTCGGCGTGCCGACGATGGTCGCGATCTCGAGGCGGACCAGCGGCGAACGGGAGGACATCATGCTCGGCTGCGGCTCGCACCTGGACTCGCGGCTAGCGGCACGCCGGGCGCTCACCGAGCTCAACCAGTGCATGCCGATGGTGTGCGGGCCGATGGACCTCGGCACGTTCGACGTCGACATGCGGCGCTGGTTCGAGACGACGAAGCTGGCCGAGCAGCCGTGGCTCGCGCCCGACCCGTCCGTGCCGCCGCGGGACGCGTTCCACCACGGCTACCTGTTCCGCCACGACCTGACCGACGACGTCCGCGCGCTCCAGCACACTCTGGAGCAGCGCAGAATGGAAGTTCTCGTGCTCGACCAGACCAGGCCCGACATCGGACTTCCGGTGGTGCGGGTCGTGGTGCCGGGCCTGCGGCACTTCTGGTCGAGGTTCGCTCAAGGGCGCCTCTACGACGTGCCGGTACAACTGGGTCGATTGACCCGCCCCAGGCGTTACGAAGAGCTCAACCCGATCCCCCTTTTCATGTGACGCACACCTGCCAGAGCGGAGGCGCCGTGGTGCCCATGCAGTCGCACATCCCGGCCGGCCGGCCGCTGTGGTCGTTGCTGGAAGATGCCTTCGTCGACGAAGGCATCGAGCACCTCACGGTGCACGGCAGATGGGGTGCGATCGAGGTCGCGGACACGAGCCCGCTCGTGCGCGAGGCGTTGCACCGCATGAGCCTCGGACCGGTGGCGCTGGAGAACATCTCCGCTCTGCACGACAACTTCGTGCGGTGGAAGACCGGCTCCGGCCCGTGCCTGATCTGGCGCAAGCTCAAGAGCACTCTCGACCAACTGGGTGGTTGTGTCGTGCCCTCGCTCGGCCTGAACGACGGCGCCGGCCCGATCCTCTCGGTCGTCGCCGTCACGCGGGACGCCGTGTTCACGTTGCCTGCCGTCGACGAGGACGCGATCGTCACCATGAGGCCGCGTACCGAGATCGAGCGCCTCAACGGCGACCAGGCGCTCGCCTGCCCCGGTCGTCCCTACCAGGTGATCCTGCACAGCGCGCCCGCCACGGAGATCGCGAAGTCGTTGCTGCACACCGAGAGCACGATCGCTCAGGTGGCGGAGTCGTTGCAGGTGGAGAAGTCGCTGGTCGAAGATGTGGTCGCTTATCTGGCGGGGGCCGGACTCGTCGTCGTCCAGAGGTGTTGAGCCATCGCCATGTTGCTCCGATCGAGGATCGTAAAACGCGGGATTTCCCAGGACGCGCCCGTATCATGGCCGCGTCCCGACCTTCGCGTGGGAGCTGCTGCTGTGACGCAACGACTGGAACGTTCCTCGGTCTCCCGTCGTTTGGCGTACGTCGTCATCAGCGTGGTGTTCGCCAACTACCTCGGCAACGCCTTCTTCTATGTGCTGCAGGTGTCGGCGACGTTCCCGCGGATCGTGTCCTCGCTCGCCTGCCTGCTCACCATCGGGTACCTGCAGCTGCGGGTGTTCTCGCGCCCCGGTGCGGACCTGCGGTCGAGCCGGGCGTACCTGGCACTTGGCGCGATGGTGCTGCTGGTCTACGTGCCGATGCCGTTCTTCCCCACCGGCTGGCCGGGCATGCCGGGGTTCCTCGCGGGCAGCGCGTTGCTGGTGCTGCCCAGCCGGGTGCGCTGGCTCGCGTTCGGCGCGGTCGTGCTGAGCAACGGCCTCATCCAGTCGTTCTACGTGCCGACGCTGCCCCTGATCGGACAGGCCTACTACGTGGTGGGGTCGACGGTCTCCGGCCTCGTCGTCTACGGCCTGTCCCGGCTGCCGACGCTGGTACGCCAGCTGGAGACCGCGCGGTCCGAACTGGCTGAGCTGGCCGTGTCGCAGGAACGCCTGCGGTTCGCCCGCGACCTGCACGACCTGCTCGGGTTCAGCCTGTCTGCGATCACGCTGAAGGTGGAACTGGCCCGCAAGCTGATCGGTGAGCACACCGAGCGTGCGATGCGCGAGCTGGCGGAGATCCTCGGCATCGCCCGCGAGGCACTGACGGACGTTCGTGCGGTCGCGTCGAGCTACCGCGAGCTGTCGCTGTCCGACGAGATCGAGTCGGCGCGGTCGGTGCTGACGGCGGCCGGCGTCGCCGCGACGATCGAGACCTGCCACCCCGACGTGTCTCCCCGGTCGAGGACAGTGCTCGCCACCGTGCTGCGCGAAGGCGTGACGAACCTCCTGCGGCACAGCAACGCCACCCGGTGCGGGATCACCATCTGCGGCACCGACGAGCTGGTGTCGATCGACATCGTCAACGACGGCGCGCCGGCGGAGGTCTCGGCCGACCGCGGCAGCGGCCTCACCAACCTCGCCACCCGCACCACCGCGATCGGTGGTTCCCTGCTCGCCCAGACCGCTCCCGGCGGCACGTACCGGCTGCACGCCGAGGTGCCCGCCGACCCGGCGCCGGAGAAAACGCCCGCGTCCGGAGTGCGCGCGGCACGTCCGGCGATCGCCACGACGTTCGCGCAGGTGCTGCTCACCTCGGTGGTGATCGGGTACGTCCTCACGACGACGATGCTGGTGCTCAACGAGTACGCCCGGATCGGCGCGGCCGGGATCGTGCTGACCGCGATCGGCATCTTCGGCACGGTCGGGCTCGCGCTGGGCGTGGTGAGCAGGCCGCGGATCCGGCTGGGCCTCGCCCAGCGCTGTTGGGTGCTCGGAGCCCTCGCCGCGTTCGTGTACGTGCCCCAACTGGTCTACGGCGACCCCTACCTCGGCCTGACGGGCTTCCTCGCCGGGTCCGCGGCGCTGATGCTGCCACCCCGCGCGGGGTGGCCGGCGTTCTTCGCGATCGTCGCCTCGCAGGGCGTGATCTTCGGGGTAAACGGGTTCAACGCGGTCGAAATCGCCTACGGCGTCATGGCCGCGATGAACCACGGACTCGTGCTGTACGCGCTGACCCGGCTGAGGTCGATGGTGTCCGAGCTGCACGAGGCGCGGGAGGAACTGGCCACCGCCGCCGTCGCGCAGGAGCGGCTGCGGTTCGCGCGCGACCTGCACGACCTGCTCGGCTACAGCCTGTCCGCGATCACGTTGAAGAGCGAGCTGACCCACCGGCTGGCGACGGCCGACCCCGATCGCGCCCGCCAAGAGCTCACCGAGGTCCTGGAGATCTCCCGGCAGGCGCTCGCGGACGTGCGCTCGGTGGCGCTGAGCTACCGGGAGCTGTCGTTCGACGAGGAGACCCAGTCGGCGCAGGCGCTGCTGTCCGCGGCCGACATCGACGTGACAGTGCAGATCGACGCGTGCGACCAGCTGCCCACCGAGGTGAAGGTGACGCTCGCGACGGTGCTGCGCGAAGGCGTCACGAACCTCCTGCGGCACAGCAAGGCGGAGCACTGCGAGATCGTGCTCTCCAGCTCCCGATACCTGGTCACGATGGACATCGTCAACGACGGGATCCCCACGATCGAGCGGAAGTCTTCTGACGGCAGCGGGATCGGCAACCTCACCACCCGCGTCCGCGCGCTCGGCGGCGACCTGCACGCCGGGCTCACGCCCGAGCGAACCTACCGGCTGCGCGCCGAGATCCCACTGCCGTTGAACTGACGAGATTTCCCAGGAAGCGCCCCGTATCGTGGCGCGTCCCGAACCTCGTGTGGGAGCTACTGTGACGCTACGACAGGAACGCTCATCGGTGTCCCGTCGATTGGCGTACTTCGTGATCAGCGTGGTGTTCGCCAACTACCTGCTCGACAGCTTCCTCGACGTGGTGAAGGTCAGTGCGACGCCCGCCCGGATAGTGGGCTCCCTCGCCTGTCTGCTCACGATCGGCTACCTGCAGTTGCGGGTGTTCAGCAGGCCCGGTGCGCACCTGCGTTCGGGCAGGGCCTACCTGGCACTGGGCGCGATGGCGGTGCTTGTGTACGTACCGCTGCTGTTCTTCCCTGCCGAGTGGACCAACATGCCCGGGTTCCTCGCGGGCAGCTCGCTGCTGGTGTTGCCCGGCCGGGTGCGCTGGCTCGTCTTCTTCGCCGTGGCCCTGGGCAACGGCGGCATCCAGGCCTGGTACGTCGACGAGGTCTTTTCGCAGGTCTACTACATGATCGCGTCGATGGTCGCCGGTCTGGTCGTGTACGGGCTGTCCAGGCTGCCGTCGCTGGTGAAGCAGCTGGAGACCGTCCGCTCTGAGCTCGCCGAGCTGGCGGTATCGCAGGAGCGGCTGCGGTTCGCCCGTGACCTGCACGATCTACTCGGGTTCAGCCTGTCGGCGATCACCCTGAAGGTGGAGCTGGCCCGCAAGCTGATCGGTGCGCACACCGACCGCGCACTGCGTGAACTGGCCGAGATCCTCGGCATCGCGCGTGAAGCTCTGGCGGACGTTCGTGCGGTGGCTTCGAGCTACCGCGAGTTGTCACTGGCGGACGAGATCGAGTCGGCGCGCTCCGTGCTGACCGCGGCCGGCGTCGCGACGACGATCGAGACGGATCACCCGGATCTCTCGCCGCGGTCCAGGACCGTGCTGGCGACGGTGCTGCGCGAAGGCGTGACGAACCTGCTGCGGCACAGCGAGGCCACCCGCTGCGCCATCACCATTTCGGGCGCCGGCCGCGCGGTGTCGATCGACATCGTCAATGACGGTGCTCCCGCCGAGGCCGAGGCCGAGCGAGGCAGTGGTCTCACCAACCTCGCCACCCGCACGGCAGCCATCGGCGGTTCCCTGCTCGCCCAGACATCCCCGGACCGCACCTACCGGTTGCACGCAGAGGTACCGGTCGAGCCGGCGCTGCGGGAACCGGCGAGCGACCCACGACCTGCGGGCCAGCCGATGGCAATGCGGTTCGCCCAGGTGCTGTTCACCGCGGTGGTGGTCGGCTACGGGCTGATGTCGCTGTCCCAGGTGGCCTTCGACTATCCCCGCATCGGACTGCCGGGGATGGCGGTCGCGGTGCTCGCCACCGCGGTAGAGCTCGGGCTGGTGCTGAGCCTGGTCGGCCGTCCACACGTCCGGCTGAACCTGGTGAGCAGCCTCGCGGTGCTCGCCGTGATGGCCATGTGCGTCTACGTGCCGGTGTGGATCTTCGGCAACCCGCTCATGGGCGTGGCCGGCTTCGTCGCCGGGTCCGCGGCGCTGCTTCTGCCCCGCCGGGTCGGCTGGTGGGCGTTCCTCGCGATCGTCGCCGGGCAGATGGCCATGTGGATCGTCTCCAGTCCTGACTTCTTCTGGGTCGCCTACGGCTTCGTCGCCGTGACGAACCACGGGCTCGTGCTGTACGCGCTGACCCGGCTGCGGTCGATGGTGTCCGAGCTGCACGAGGCACGGGAAGAGCTCGCTACGGCGGCGGTGGCGCAGGAGCGGCTGCGGTTCGCGCGCGACCTGCACGACCTGCTCGGCTACAGCCTGTCCGCGATCACGTTGAAGAGCGAGCTGACCCACCGGCTGGCGACGGCCGACCCGGACCGCGCCCGCCAGGAGCTCACCGAGGTCCTGGAGATCTCCCGGCAGGCCCTCGCGGACGTCCGGTCGGTGGCCCTGAGCTACCGCGAGCTGTCGTTCGACGAGGAGACCCAGTCGGCGCAGGCGCTGCTGTCCGCGGCCGACATCGAGGTCACCGTCCGCATCGACGCGTGCGACCAGCTGCCCAAGGAGGTGAAGGTGACGCTCGCGACCGTGTTGCGCGAAGGCGTCACGAACCTCCTGCGGCACAGCAAGGCGGAGCACTGCGAGATCGTGCTGTCGAGTTCACGGCACCTCGTCACGATGGACATCATCAACGACGGCATCCCCGTGATCGAGCGGAAGTCCCGCGACGGCAGCGGGATCGGCAACCTCACCACCCGCGTCCGCGCGCTCGGCGGCGACCTGCACGCCGGGCTCACCCCGGAGCACACCTACCGGCTGCGCGCCGAGATCCCTCTGTCGTTCAACTGAGGCCATCGCGGAACACCTGAATCCCCAGGTGACGCGCCTATATGCCGCCGTGGCGCAGCTACAGGAACACTCGGCGGTGTCCCGTCGTTTGGCGTACCTCGTCATCAGCGTGGTGTTCGCCAACTACCTCGGCAACGCGTTCCTCTACGTCCTGGTAGCCGGTGCGGATCACGAGTTCGCTCGCCATCCTGCTCGCGATCGCGTACCTGCAGCTCGGGGTGTTCTCCCGGCCGGGCACGAACCTGCGGTCCCGCGGGGCCTACCTGGCGCTGGGCGCGCAGGCACTTCTGGCGTGCTCACGCCCGAGCGAACCTACCGGCTGCGCGCCGAAATCCCGCTCACAGCATCTCGATGACCGCGCAACCCCAGCTGTAACCGGCGCCGACGCCGTACATCACGATCCGCTGGCCGGACTTCGCCTTGCCGGTCTGCACGAGGTGGTCGAAGCTCGCGAACTGGTCGCCGGCGCCGAGGTGCCCGACCGTGCGGCTCCACGACCACGTCGTGCGGTCCGGGTCGATGTCGTACGGGCGCAGGTAGTTCACGTCCAGCCGGCGGCGGCCGAAGTGCGGCAGGATGATCCAGTCCGCGTCACCGATCTTCATGTCGGCGTCGGACAGCGCCTGCTCCACGGCGAGCGCCTGGCCCGCGTTGGCCTTGTTGATGCCGTAGGAGAGCCCGAACTCGCGGCTGAACGTGTGCTTGGCCTCCTCGAAGTCCACCGGGATGCGGTGCGAGAACGGCGCGAGGCCGAACGGCACGTCGCCGCGGTGCAGTGGCTCCAGGTCGGAATCCGCGTTGATCGCCAAGGAAAGCAGCTTCGCGTAACCGCCGCGAGTGGACAGCACGAGAGCCGACGCGCCGTCGCCGTAGGGCGTTCCGGGGTCGGTCCTCCAGCGGTCGATTCCCGGCAGGCAGAAGCGGTCCGAGGACGTGAGGAGGGCGTCCCTGCCGGGACGGGCGATCAGGTAGGACACCGCGAGGTCCATCGCGGCCAGGCCGCCGTTGGACATCTGCCGGATCTCCAGCGCCAGGCAGGAGTTCCGCACCGTCTCGCGCTGGATGTAGGAACCGACCGGCCACAGGTCCTGGCCCTGGTGGTAGGTGGTGGCGTGCAGGATCAGGTCGACGTCGTCGGGCGCGGATCCCGCCCGTGCCAACGCGACCCGGGCCGCCTCGACCGCCATCTCGGCCGCCGACTCGTGCGGGGACACGGACACGGACTCGACGTCCGTCCGCGCGACGAGCTTCGGCTCGCACTCCCCCGACGCGATCGCGTCCGCGACGTTCAGCGTCGAGGGCAGGCGCACGCCGCTGCCGTTGACGAAAACATCCTTCACTCGCACCGCGGTCAGACCTCCTTCAGCGCGCGTGCCACGCGCACGACGCGTTCCGCCTGGACCTGGGCCGCCTGCAACGCGATCTCGTCGACCGGCATGTTGCCCGCGCCCAGGACGTGAGAGGTGCCGTAGGGATTCAGGTCTCCTCCCGGCGGCACGATGATCCCGCCGAAGTGGCAGACCATGTTGTAGATCGACACGAGCGTGGTCTCCATGCCCCCGTGCAGGCTGCCGCCGGAGGTGAACGCGCTGTACACCTTGTCGGCGAGCAGGCCGCTGAACCAGGCGGGCCCCAGCGTGTCGATGAACTGCTTGAGCTGCGCTGACACGTTGCCGAAGCGGGTCGGTGTGCCGAACACGACGGCGTCGGCCCACAGCACGTCGTCGACCGAGGCGATGGGGACGTCCGCGGTCTCCTCCAGGTGCGCCGCCCAGGCAGGCCTGGACCGCCACGCCGCCTCGGGCGCCAGCTCCGCAGCCCGTACCAGCCGCACCTCGGCGCCGTGCTTCTCGGCCGTCTCGGAGATCTCCGTGGCGATCCGGTGAATCGTTCCCGTCGAGGAGTAGTACACGACTGTCACGTTGACGCTGCGTTCCATGACGCATCCCTTCGCGAGGCAGCTCGGTTCACCCTTGCCGGGCCGCCTTGATGTGGCGTGGAGCGCGACATGAACGTTGGGAGATATGGTGTCGCGCGGAGGGGCGCGATGATCAGGGTTCTGCTCGCGGAGGACATGCACATGGTGCGCGGTGCTCTCATCGCGCTGCTCAACCTCGAACCGGACATCGAGGTCGTGGCCGAGGTGAGCTCGGGCGACAAGATCGTGCCGGCCGCGCGCCAGCACGCTCCCGACGTCTGTGTGATCGACATCGACCTGCCGATCCTCGACGGGCTGAGCGCCGCGACGACGATCCGCGAGACGATGCCGCAGGTCAGGACGTTGATGCTGACGTCGCTGGGCCGTCCGGGGACGTTGCGCAGGGCGTTGGCGGCCCGCGTGGACGGGTTCCTGCTCAAGGACGCGCCGCCGACGGAGCTCGCCGACGCGATCCGCCGCGTGGCCGCCGGGGAACGCGTCGTGGACAGCCAGCTCGCCCTGGCCGCGTGGGACCGTGGCGAGTGCCCGCTGACCGACCGCGAGCTGGAGGTCCTCCGGCTGGCGGCGAACGGCGCCGACGCGCCTGACATCGCTGTCGCGCTGTCGCTCTCGGTCGGCACCGTCCGCAACTACATGACGACGATCATGACCAAGCTCAACGGGCGCAACCGGGTGGACGCCATCCGCATCGCCGAGGAAGCCGGCTGGCTTTAGTGCGGATGGCATCCGTCAGGCTGCCCTCTGCTGGCTGGCGCGCAGGTCGAAGCCCGGCTGGGCGACGATCTCCGGGGTGAGCGAGTTGCCGCCCTCCAGGATCCGGCGCCCCATCAGGAAGTCGATCGGCCGGTTGTAGGCCTCGATTCCAATCAACCTGTCATTTTTGAAGCAGAACACCGAGAACCGGCCCTCGGCCGGGTCGCCGACGGTGACCGTGCGGTCGTGGCCGTTGGTGAGGCCCGCGGTCTGCAGCTTCACGTCGTACTGGTCGCTCCAGAACCACGGCAGGGCGGTGTAGGGCTCCGCGCTGCCCATGATGGCCGCCGCGACCGTCGTGCCCTGGTCCGTGGCGTTCTGCACCGACTCCAGGCGGATCAGGCCGCCGGCGTGCGTGCTGGCGAACCGCGCGCAGTCGCCGACCGCGTAGACGCGCGGGTCGACCGTGCCGAGGTGGGCGTCGACGACGATGCCGTTGTCGACCGTGAGCCCGGCGCGCTGGGCGACCTCGGTGTTCGGGATGACACCGATACCCGCGACCACGAGGTCCGCGACGAGCACCGTGCCGTCCGCCAGTTCCACCAGGCCTTCCCTGACGGCGGCGACGCCCGTTCCGGTGAGGATCTGGACGCCTTCGCTGCGGTGGCGGCTGACGAGGTGCTGGGCCGTCTCCGCGGACACCGCCCGTTGCATCACCTGCGGCTGCGCCTCGACGACGGTCACCTCGTGACGCAGTTTCCGCACCACGGCGGCGAACTCGAGGCCGATGAACCCGCCTCCGATGACGACGACGTCGAGCCCGATCTGGCCGTCGAGCCGCTGCCGGATGGCGTCCGCGTCGGCGACCGTGCGCAGGTTCAGCACGTGCTCGGCGCCGGGGATGGGCAACGGCCGGGGCCGCGCTCCCGTCGCGAACACCAGGTGGTCGTAACTGATCGTCCGGGCACAACCCAGCACCGCGACCCGCGCCTGGCGGTCGACCCCGATCACCCGCTCGCCGCGCACGAGCTTGATGCCGTGGTCCTCGTAGTACGAGTCCTGCCTGAGCACCAGCCCGGCGAGGTCGGTCTCCCCCGCCAGGTAGGCCTTGGTGAGCGGCGGCCGCTGGTACGGCGCCGCCTGCTCGTCCCCGATGAGCGTGATGGGGCCGCGGTGTCCCTGTTCGCGCAGGGACACCGCGACCTGGCAGCCCGCCTGCCCGGCCCCGACGACGACTACCGACTCGCCGCGCATGTCAGTAGTTGCCCAGCCCGCCGCAGACGTTGAGCGCCTGTGCGGTGATCGAGGACGCGGTGTCCGTCGTCAGGTACGTCACGAGACCGGCGACCTCTTCCGGCGTGCTGTACCGACCCAGCGGGATCTTGGCGTTGAACTTCTCGAGGACCTCGTCCTCGGTGACACCCCAGTGGTTCGCGTACCCCTGGCGCACCCGGCCGGCCATCGGCGTCTCGACGTAGCCGGGGCACACCGCGTTGACGGTGATGCCGGACTTCGCGAGCTCGATGCCGACGGCCTTGGTGAAGCCGACGACGCCGTGCTTGGACGCCGAGTAGGGCGCGGCGAACACGACGCCCTGCTTACCGCCGGTGGAGGCGATGTTGATGATTCGGCCCCAGGACTGCTCGACCATCCTGCCGGTCGACAGCACCTCTTTGGTGAAGCGGAAGACACCGTTGAGGTTGGTGTTGATCACGTCCAGCCAGAGGTCCTCGTCCAGCTCGGCGGTGATGCCACCGCCACCGCGTCCGGCGTTGTTGACGAGGATCTCGATGGGCCCGAAGACGTCGACGGCCTTCTGGACCGCGTTCTTGATGTCCTCTGTGGACGTCACGTCGGACGGCGCACCGTCCGCCTCGATGCCCTCTTCACGGAGCTGCTTCACCGTGGTCTGGACGTTCTCGGCGTTGCGGGCCACGACGAAGACCGCGTGCCCCTCCCTGCCGAGGCTGCGGGCGACCTCGAGACCGATTCCACTGGTGGCGCCCGTGACCAGGGCGACCCGTCGCTGGCTCATGCTTCTTCTCTCCCTCAGAGTTGCTTCTCAGGCATGTGCACGACGAGCCCGTCCTGCTCCTCGGTCACGGGGATCTGGCAGCTCAGCCGGCTGTTCTCCTTGCGCTCACAGGCCGTGAAGTACAGGAGCTCGTCCTCGACCTGGTGCATCTGCGACAGCGGCTTGGTGTTCTCCGGGTCGACGTACACGTGGCACGTGCCGCAGGAGGCTCCACCGCCGCACTGGGCGACGATTCCCTTGATGCCGTTGAGAACCGCGCCGCGCATCACGGTGTCGTCCTGGGCAACGTCGACAACGGTCTCAACCCCGTCGTGCGCTACGTAAGTGATCTTTGGCATGGCAGTTCTCCCACGGATCTGCGGCTCGCCGGACGTGGTTCACCTTGAACGGCAGCGCTTTGCACGTGGTGGAGACCACCTTGAGCGTCTTGCCCGCGTTGCTCCGCTGGCATTCGAGCCCGCCTTGCGACTCTGCGGTGTCGGCGTACACCCACCCGCGGAGGTTCCACCGTGCCCCTCAAGGAGTTCTACGACCAGCAGGTGAACTGGTCACCGCCGTTCGAGGACGGCCTTGAACGCGCGACGGTCGTCGTGCCACGCGACTATTCCGACCCGGACGGTCCCAAGCTCACCATCGCGCTCGCCCGTCTCAAGGCCACGGACCCGGCCCGGCGCCGCGGCGTCCTGCTGGCCGTCAACGGCGGGCCCGGTGGTGACGGCGGCGACGGCCTCGGGCTGATCAAGCGCCTCGGCAGGCGGGTACGGACCGCGTACGACCTCATCGGGTTCGACCCGCGTGGCTACGGCGAGTCCACCAAGCTGTACAGCGAGGTGACGATTCCCAAGGCGCCCTTCGACTCCCGGCCGCCGGACTCGTTGTTCGAGCAGCTGGCCGAGGACATGCGGCTGCGCGAGCTCGGCTGCCAGCGGGGCGGCGGTGAGCTGCGCCCGCACATCACAACCCGCAACACCGCCCGTGACATGGACCTGATCCGGGTCGTGCTGGGCGAGGAGAAGATCTCGTTCGTCGGGTACGCGTACGGCACGTACGTCGGCGCCGTCTACGGCACGATGTTCCCGGAGAACCTCGACCGCACGGTCCTCGACTCGTGCATCAATCCACAGTGGACCTGGCGGGAGCAGTTCGTCACGCAGGCGGAGGCGGTCTACCGCAACGTCGCGCTGTGGGCGGAGTGGACCGCGGAACGCGACGGGCACTTCCACCTCGGCACCACCTCCGAGGCCGTCATCGCGGAGATCGAGGCCGTCGTCGAGAAGCTCGACGACGGCGACCAGGTCCAGCTCCGCACGCTGCTCGACGGCGCGGTCGGCACGCGGTCGACGGACCGGGCTCAGTGGGACTCGCTGGGCTACCTCATCGGCGACCTCCGCACCACGTTGCAGGACGCCAACTACGAGAAGGCGCGGACGCTGATCGTCGGGCAGGCCACGTGGCGGCCGCAGGACCAGGAGGGCGACCTGCGGGTCGGCGTGCTGGAGGCCATCACGCTGGAGACCTACTGGCCGCAGGACCTCGAGGTCTACTACGCCGACGTCCGCAAGCACCGCGCCCAGCACCCGTACGGCTACGGCGTGCTGCGGGCCCAACCTTGGGTCGGCGCGTTCCGGACGTTCGAGAGCCTGGAGCCGCCGACGAAGCTCGCGCAGCCGGGTTACCCCAAGGGCCTCGTGGTGCAGGCGGACGGCGACCCGATGGACCGCGTCGAGGGCGGCATCGAGCTGGCCGCGCTGCTCGACCACCCGCTCGTCCTCATCGAGGACTCCGGCGACCACGAGGTGTACGGGTTGGCGGGCAACGAGGTTCTCGACTCGCTGGTCGACGACTACCTCGTCGACGGTGTGCTGCCGGCGCAGGCCCGCGTCACCGTTCCGGGGCACGTCAAGCGCCCGGACATCCCGAAAGACTGACAGCACAACACAAAGGGGCCCCGCACCGAAGTGCGGGGCCCCTTTCGCGTCTCAGTCCTCCGCGGGGATGTCCCACGTGACCGGCAGCTCCCAGAGGCCGTAGATCACGGCGCCCTCCTTGCGCGGGATCTCCAGGAACGGCTTCGCGAGCCGCAGCGACGGAATGCGCTGGAACAGCGTCGACCACACCAGCTGCATCTCCAGGCGCGCGAGGTCGGCACCGATGCAGTGGTGCAGGCCGTGCCCGAACCCGAGGTGCTTGCGGGTGCCGCGCTCCAGGATCAGCTTCTCCGGCTCCGGGAAGATCTCCGGGTCGCGGTTGCCGTTGAGCCCCAGGCACAGGATGCCGTCGCCGGCCTTGATGGTCTTGCCGCCGATCTCGATGTCCTCCAGCGCGACGCGCGGGATGGCGGTGTCACCGATGGTCGCGAGGCGCACGAGCTCCTCGACGGCGGGCTCGATCATGCCCTCCGGGTCGTCCAGCAGCAGCTTGAGCTGGTCGGGGTTCTCCAGCAGCGCGGCGGTGCCCAGCGACAGCATCGAGGCCGTGGTCTCGTGGCCGCCGTTCATCAGCAGGCGGATCATGTTGAACAGGTCGCGGCGCGTGTACTCCTCACCGGACGCGGCGTACTCCGCCATCGCGCGGCTGAGGAGGTCCTCGCCGGGCTCCTTCTCCTTCAACGTGATCAGCTTGTCGACGTACGCGTTCACCTCGACGATCGCGGCCTGGCGCTGCTCGGGCGTCGAGTGTCCACCCAGGAGACACGTGCCGTGCTCGATGAAGAAGTCGTGCTCGTCCTGCGGGATGCCGAGCAGCTCGCAGATGACGGTCATCGGCACGGCGAGGGAGAACTCGCGGTGGAAGTCGATCGGCGGCGTCATCGTGAGGATCTTGTCGATGTACTCGTCGACGATCTCCTGGATGCGCGGGCGCAGCCGCTTCACCTGGCGGTTGGTGAACGTCACGGCCGCCTTGCGCCGGGTCTTGGTGTGCTCCGGGTTGTCGTAGCCGATGAACGACGTCTCGGTGCGGAACTCCGGCGGCGCGATGAAGTAGAACGGGAAGTTGTCGTGCTTGCGCGACGCGCTGATCCGCGGGTCCGTCAGGAGCTGCTTGATCGTGTGGTAGCCGCTGATCGTCCAGATCCGCAGACCGGAACCGGTCAGCGTCACCTCGACGACGTCCTCCTCGGCCATCTCGGTGTACTGCGCGGGCGGCGTGAACGGGCATGTGCGCTTGTACGGGAACGTGTCCACACCTGGCTCGGTGGCGCTGCTGGTCATCTGGGTCTTCCTCCTAGTCGAGAAGTTGGCTCACGCCAGGTCAGCGCCGCCATCGAGGGTGATGACTTGACCGGTGACCCACGAGCTCGCGGGCTCGGCGAAGCGGGTGATCCACGGAACGACGTCGTCGACCTCGCCGGTGCGCCCCAGCGGCGTCTGCGAGGCCTGGAAGCCGAAGTAGCCCTCGACCTCCTCGGGGCTCAGACCGTTGGCCGAGTAGACCTCCGTGCGCACCGCGGCAGGGGCGACCGCGTTGACGCGGATGCCCTGCGGGGCCAGTTCGAGGGCCCAGCTGCGCACGAGGCTGTCCACGGCCGCCTTGCTGGCGCCGTACACGCCACCGCCCGGCACCGCGATGTGCCCGGCGTTGCTGGAGACGAACACGATGCTGCCGCCCGGCGAAGTCAGCTGCGGCAGCAGCTTGGCGGTCAGCACCAGCGGGCCGACCAGGTTGGTCTCCAGCACGTCGCGCGCGGTCGCGAGGTCGAAACCGGCGACCGGCGTGAAACGGAAGATGCCGGCGTTGTGCACCAGCACGTCCACCTTGCCGCCGCCCAGTTTCACGGCGTCGACGACCTTCTGCGCGCCTTCGTCCGTCGTCACGTCGGCGACGACGGCGGTGATCGCGGGGTGCAGTGCGACGACCTCGGTGAGCCGGTTCTCCCGGCGGCCGGTAATGATCACGTTCGCGGCGCCGAGGTCGGCGAACGCCAGCGCCGCCGCGCGGCCGATGCCGGTTCCCCCACCCGTCACGACGACCTGCTGTCCGGCAAATGGTGCGTCCGACATGACGCCTCCAGCTTCTTTCCACTCGGTAGGGCAGTCACCGTCAACCCTGCTGGTTGACCCTTGAGTCCAGGTCTAGCTGGGACGGAAACCCTGGGGAGCATGGGAATTCTTGCGGTGGGCAGGTGGCGCGCACGGGTCGGCAGGCCCGGCGGCGACACGGAGAGCGAGTTCGAGTTCGCGCGCGACGGCACAGCGGCGCTGGTCGTGGGCGGCAGGGGAGCCGGGACGTGGACCCAGACGGGGCCCGACACGTTCAGCTACCGGATCCAGGAGGAACTGACCGAAGCACCAGGCACGATCGAGATCGAGCAGGACGCCGTGCTGCGCGGCGACGAGTTCGTCAGCAACGGCAACGCGGTGGTGCGCCTCGCGAACGGCACGACAGCACGCGAGGCCGCGATCCGGATCACGGCACGAAGGCTCGGATGACCTCGAAGGGGGCGCCGGAAAAGGCGCCCCCTTCTACGACACGCGTGTCAGGAGCACTTGACCGTCACGTTGCCGGTGTACTTGCCCGCCAACAGCGACAGCAGCGCCCGCGGCGCGGTCCTGACCCCACCCTCGTCGACGATGGTGTGCGGGAAGACGAACTTCCCCTCCTGCAACCACTGTCCGAAGTGGACGACCCAGTCCTGGATCTGCTCCGGCAGGTGGTAGCAGGCGAACGGGCGGATCTCCAGGTGCTTCGTGATCGCCGTCATCAGGTCGATCCGCGGGTGCTCGGCCGTGCCGTCGTTCTGGTTGGCGAGCGCACCGCACAACGCGAAGCGGGCGTGCGGGCGGGCCGCCTGGATCGCGGCCTCGAACTGCTCGCCGCCCACGTTGTCGAAGAACACGCTGATGCCGTCGGGAGCGAGCTCGCGCAGCCGGTCGGCCACGGGGCCGTCCTTGTAGTTGAACGCGGCGTCGAACCCGAGCTCGTGCACCAGCCAGTCGACCTTCTCCTGGCTGCCGGCCGAGCCGATCACCTTGGCGCCACGGGCCTTCGCGATCTGCCCGGCGAGCGACCCGACGCCACCGGCGGCACCGGTGACGAACACGACGTCACCCTCGCCCGCCTGCGCGATGGTCGCCATGCCGTAGTAGGCCGTCGGCCCCTGGGACAGGAAGTAGACCGGCGAAGGCACGTAGTGCGGGTTCTGCTTGATGAACTGCTGCGCCGGCCCGGACCAGTACTCCTGCCACGGCCCGAACGACTGCACCAGGTCCCCGACCTCCAGGTCGGGACTGTTCGACCTGACCACGGTGCCCACACCGCCGGCACCGGCCGGCTCGCCGACCTTCCACGGCGGCACACCGGGGATCTGGCAGTCGGACCTCATGAACTCCTTGAAGGCGGCGGCCACCGACACGTAGTCGACGCGCACCAGCACCTCACCGTCACCGGTCTCGGGAACGGCCACCTCGACGACGTCGAAGTGCTCGAGGGTCAGGTCGTCCTCGACGTGCTTGGCGAGCCTGACCTCCCACTGCTTCTCGGGGATGCTCATGGCTCTCCTTCTGTCTATCCCCAGGTGACGGGGAGGCTTACGAGTGAGTGGTTGATTTCGCCCTGGTGCCACGACAGGTCCTCGTAGGGCACCGCGAGCCGGAGGTCCGGGAAACGGCGGGTCAGACCTTCGATGGCGATCGCCATCTCCATGCGCCCCAGCTGCTTGCCGAGGCAGTAGTGCACGCCGTGCCCGAACGCGATGTGCGGGTTCGAGGCGCGGTCGATGTCGAGCTGCTGCGGGTTCTCGAAGACGTCCTCGTCGCGGTTCGCCGAGGACAGCACGAAGAACACCGCGTCGCCCTTGGCGATCTGCTGCCCGCCGAGCTCCAGGTCCTCCGCCGCGACGCGGTGGAAACCCGTGGTGTCGGTGGCGAAGAGATTGACGTGCCGCAGAAGTTCTTCTACGGCCGCGGGGATCAGCGACGGGTCGGCGACAAGCCGCCGCCACGTGTCCGGGTGGTCGTGCAGCAACGCGAGCACCGAGTTGGAGATCTGGTTCGCGGCGGTGTCGAAGCCGGCGCCGATGAGGGTGAACGCGAACGTCACCAGCTCCTGCTCGCTCAGCTTGTCGTCGTTGTCCCGCGCGGAGATCAGGTCGGACAGCATGTCCTGGCCGGGCTTCTCGCGCTTCTGCGCGATCAGGCCCATGACGTACCCGGCGAGCCGCCCGAACGCCCGCATCGGCGCCTCGGGGTCGTTCTCGTCGAACGTCGCGAACGCCCGCGCGTCCGTCTCGAAGATCTTCAGGTCGTCGGTCGGCACGCCGAGCAGGTCACCGATGATCGTGAGCGGCAGCGGAACACAAAGCGCTTCGACGAGGTTGACCGGTGCGCCCTTGAGCTCGATGGCGTCGAGCAGCTCGTCGGCCACCTTCTGCACTCCCGCGCGCATCGCCTCGACCTTGCGGACCGTGAACGCGCCCATGACCAGCTTGCGCAGTCGCGAGTGCTCGGAGCCGTCCAGTGAGATGATCATCTCGGGCGTGGTGGTCATGGCGCCGCCGACCTGGGGAGCACCCTCGACGCACGTCAACGCGCGGCTCAACCTGGAGTCGGCGAGCCCGGCGCGGACGTCCTCGTACTTGGTGATCACCCAGGTCGGCGTGCCGGAGTTGGTGGGCACCTTCGCCACCGGGCACTCGGCCCGCAACCGGTCGTACTTGGGGTCCGGGCCGCGATAGGAGGAGCCGGTGAACGGGAACTCCTCGTCCAGTTCAAGGGGCAGCACGCAGAACACCTCCGGGATTACTTCGGCCTGGCCTCGCGCCGAACCTTGCTACGCGCACCTCGAAGGCGGCTCGAAACCTGAATGTCGACCGGGATTTGAGCCCCCGTACCTACCTTCGCGCCATGGACACTGCACTCGTGCCGTTCCGGGTCGAGGTTCCCGACTCCGAACTGGCGGACCTCACCCGGCGGCTGGCAGCGACCAGGTGGCCGGACGCGGAGACCGTGGACGACTGGTCGCAGGGCATGCCCCTGGCCTATGCCAAGGACCTGGCCGAGTACTGGGGAGGCGGCTACGACTGGCGCGCCACCGAAGCCCGTCTCAATGCCATCCCCCAGTTCAAGACCGAGATCGACGGTGTCGGCATCCACTTCCTGCACGCGAGGTCGCCGCACCCCCGCGCGAAGCCGTTGCTGCTCACGCACGGCTGGCCCGGTTCGGTCGCGGAGTTCCTCGACGTCATCGAGCCGCTGACCAACCCGCCGGACCCGGCCGACGCGTTCCACGTCGTCGCGCCCTCGTTGCCCGGCTACGGTTTCAGCGACAAGCCGACCGGAACCGGCTGGACGCTGGAACGCATCGCCCAGTCGTTCGTCACGCTGATGGGCCGCGCCGGCTACGACAGGTTCTACGCGCACGGCAACGACTGGGGCTCGTTCATCACGGGCATTCTCGGCCACATCGCGCCGGACCACGTCGAGGCGATCCACCTCGTCATGCCGTTCGCCTCCGCCCCCGAGGCCGAAGTCCAGCTGACGCAGGAGGACTACAAGGGTCTCGGTGCGCTCAAGGAGTTTGCCGCCAAGGAGTCCGCGTACGCGGCGGTGATGAACACCAAGCCGCAGTCGCTGGCGTACGGGCTGACCGACTCCCCCGTCGGCCAGCTGGGCTGGGCCGGCGAGAAGTACTGGTCGTGGAGCGACCACGACGGCGACGCCGAGAAGATCATCTCGCGTGACCGGATCCTCGACATGGTCTCGGTGTGCTGGTTCACCGCCACGGCCGCGTCGTCGGGCCGGTTGTACTGGGAGAGCTACAACAAGTCCCCGCTCACTCAAGTCAGTGTGCCGACCGGCTTCTCGGTGTTCCCCGCCGACGCGCGGATGCCCAAGGCGTGGGCCGAACACCGGTTCACCGACCTGCGCTACTGGAGGGAAATGCCGTCCGGCGGCCACTTCCCCGCGCTGGAGAACCCCGCCGTCCTCGTCGAGGAGCTGCGGACGTTCTTCCGCCTGGTGCGGCCGTGACGGCCACGCTCAGTAAGCCGGGCAGCAAACTCGGCCTCGTACTGGCCGTCTGCTGCCTGGCCCAGTTCATGAACGTGCTGGACGCGTCGGTCATGAACGTCGCGCTGCCCTCGATCTTCGAGGAGCTGAAGTTCGAGCGGCACGACCTGCAGTGGGTCAACAGCGCGTACACGATCGCGGTGTGCGGCTTCCTGCTGCTGGGCGGCCGGCTCGCCGACCTCTTCGGGCAGCGCCGGGTGTTCCTCTTCGGTGCCGCCCTGTTCACGGTCGCGAGCGCGGTCGGTGGCATGGCGACCTCGCCCGGCGCCCTGATCGCGGCCCGCGGGTTCCAGGGCCTGGGCGCGGCCGTGATGGCACCGGCGTCGCTGACGGTGCTCGGCACCACGTTCCGCGATCCGACCGCCCGCGCGAAGGCTTTCGGTTGGTGGAGTGCGGTGTCCGGCGTCGGCGGGGCGGCCGGCGTGCTGCTCGGCGGCATCGTCACCGAGTCCCTCGGCTGGCGCTGGGTGCTGCTGATCAACGTGCCGCTCGGCATCGCGCTGGTGGCCATGATCCGCGGTGCCGTGCCGGAGACCCCGAGCAACGGCGGCCGCAGGGCCCTCGACGTCCCCGGCGCGTTCACCGTGACGATCGGCCTGATGGCGCTGGTCTACGGCATCGCGCAGTCGCACGAACTGGGCTGGGGTTCCTGGCAGGTCGCCGGTTCGCTGACGCTGGCCGTGGTCCTGTTCGCGTTCTTCCTGCGCCAGCAGACGGTGTCGGACCACCCGCTGATGCCGCTCGGCATCTTCCGCAACCGCGCGGTGACGGCGACGAACATCGTGGCGTTCTTCGCGATCGCGGCCCTGTTCAGCACCTTCTACTTCCTCACGCTGGTGCTGCAGCAGGTGATGGGCTTCAGCGCGCTCGCCACCGGCGTCGGCTACCTGCCGTTGTCGATCGGCATCGCGCTGGGCGGGTTCGGTGTGGCGCGGATTGTCCCGAAGATCGGCCCGCGGCCGGTGCTGATCGGCGGCCTGCTCATGGGGACGGCCGGCCTCCTGTGGGTGTCCACAGCGGACGAGAGCTCGACGTACCTGGGCTCGATCCTGGTCCCGACCACGTTGCTGGGCCTGGGAATGGGAGCGGTGCTCAACGCGACCACCAACGCCGCCACGTCCGGTGTGCCGCGCGAGCAGGCGGGCCTCGCGTCCGGTCTGCTCAACACGATCCGCCAGATGGGCAGCGCGATCGGCCTGGTCGTCCTCGCGACGATGTCGTCGGCCCGCGCGGACTCGTTGCTGGCTCAGGGCGAACCGCTGCGGCACTCGCTCGGTTCCGGTTACGGGCTCGCGTTGTTCGGCGCCGCCGTCTTCACGTTCTGCGGCGCGCTGGCCGCACTCGCCGTGCCCCGCAAGAAGTAGTCCGCACAGCAGAAGGCCCCCGGTTGCTCCGGGGGCCTTCTGCTTTTTCAGAAACCCTTACCGTGCAGGTCGACCGGCAACGCCACGAGCCGGTGGTTCATGTCGGCCTGCTGCCATTCCAGGTCTTCTTCGGCGACGGCGAGCCGCGCGGCCGGGAAGCGCCGGGTCAGTTCCTCGAACGCCGTGGTCAGCTCGATCCTTGCGAGCGGGGCACCGAGGCACCGGTGGATGCCGTACCCGAACGCGAGGTGCGCGTTGTCGGTCCGCGTGAAGTCAAGGGTGTCGGGGTCGGTGAACAAGGTCTCGTCCCGGTTCGCCGAGTTGGTCGACACGAACACCGCGTCACCCTTGGGGATCGTGACCCCGAACAGCGTCACGTCCTCCGTCGCGATCCGCGGCAGACCGGTCGTGTCGTTGGTGGACAACGTGATCCACCGCAGCAGCTCCTCGACCGCCGCCGGCACCTCCTCCGGCCGCTCCCCCAGCCGTACCCAGACATCGCGGTGATGCCCGAGCAGCGTCAGGACCGAGCTGGCCAGGTGGCAGGCCGTGGAGTCGCCGCCGGCACCCAGCAACGTGTAGCCGAGGCCGATGAGTTCGCCGACCTCCAGCCTGTCGTCACCGATTCGCGCCTCGGTCAGCGCCGACAGCACGTCGTCGCCGGGCGCGGCCATCTTCCCGAACACCAGCCCGGCCATGAACTCGCCGAGCTGCTCACCCGCCGCGGCCGCCAGTTCCGGCGCGTCGACGGCGGCGAACTCGCGGATCAGCCGTGCGAACGTGTCGCGGTCGCCGGCGGGCACACCCAACAGGTCGCTGATCGCGATGACGGCCAGGGGGAACGTGAACCTGCCGAGCAGGTCGACCGGTCCCTCCAGCGCTTCTTCGCCGGCCTGGTCCAGCAACTCTGTCACGAGCTGCTGGATTCTCGGTCGCATGGACTCGATGCGGTCGACCGAGAATGCCTGCGAGGCGAGGTCGCGCAGCCGGGTGTGCGCGGGCGGGTCGAGCGAGATGATCATTCCGGGCGGCGCCTGGAACAGTCCGGGAAAGGTCGGCGCCGCCGGTTCGTAAGACGCCGCACGGGAGAACCGCACGTCGTCGAGCACAACGCGGACCGAGTCCTGAGTCGTGGCGATCCAGCAGTGACCGCCGCCGTTCGCGGGCAGGCGCACGACGGGACTCGACGCGCGGAACCCGGCGAACTCCGGCGCCGGACCGCGATAGCTGGATCCGGGAACGGGAAAGGAAACCACCGTGCGCTCCTTGCCAGTATGGACAGTGTTTCCGCAGGTTAGGAGCCCTGACCTGAAGCCCGATCTAGTGCCGTTCGAGTGACCGGGTGAACGCTGAGCGTGATCGGCCATCCAGGCGAACCACCCCAGTTCGGGAGATCCACATGACCATCCTCGTCACCGGGGCGCGCGGCAACGTGGGCCGTCGCGTGCTTCAGCGGCTTTACGCGGCGGGTCACAGCCTGCGCGCGTCCGGCCGAAATCCCGCGGAACTCGACGTCCCAGAAGGTGTGGAGACCGTCGCGCTCGACCTCAACGACCCGGAGACGTTCGTCCCGGCCCTCGCCGGCGTCTCCAAGGTGCTGCTCTACGCCGAGCCGGACGGCATCGTGAAGTTCCTCGACGAGGCCGAGAAGGCCGGCGTCGAGCACGTCGTGCTGCTGTCGTCGAACACCGTCGGCCTGCCGGGCGCGGACCAGGACCCGCTGGCGCACCACCACCTGCTCGTCGAGGAGGCGGTGGTCGGCTCCGGGCTGAACTACACGATCCTGCGGCCCGGCGCTTTCATGAGCAACGCGTTCGGCTGGAGCTACTCGCTGCAGCAGGGCGACACGATCGACCAGGTCTTCCCCGAGGCTCAGGTGGCCCCGGTGCACGAGGACGACATCGCCGACGTGGCCGTGGTCGCGTTGACGGAGAAGAAGCTGCGGGACGAGATCGTCGACCTCACCGGTCCCGAGTCGCTGACGTTCCGCCAGGAGCTGGAGATCGTCGGCGAGGTGCTCGGCCGCAAGCTCGTGATCAACGGGCTGACGCGGGAGGAGGGCGAGGCGCAGATGAGCAACTTCGTGCCGCCGCCCGTCCTGACCTCGCTGCTCAACCAGTGGGAGGCCGCGGTCGGCGTCGTCGCGGACACCAGTGCCACGGCGGAGCGGATCACCGGCAAGCCGGGCCGCACGTTCCGCCAGTGGGTGGAAGAGCACGCGTCGTTCCTGGTGTGACCCGCACGGTTCCGGAGCCGGGATGAGGGCGGCGGACCCGTCCCGGCTCCGTCCGTGCGCGCGCTACCCGCGAGCCATCGTGAACGTGATGGTGGACGTGCCCAGGTTCGTGCCGTCCGCGAGGAAGAACGTGGACGGGCCCGAGCTGGTGAAGTTGTCCGGTCCACTTTGGACGGCGTCCTGGTCGAAGTCGACATAGGCGAAGTAGGCGCCGTTCTCGTCGTAGACCTTCTCCCCGCGGAACTGGTAGTGGAACTTGTTCACACCGGTCGGCCACCAGCTGCCCTGCGTGGTCGTGTTCTGCTCGTTGGTGACGAACACCTTGCCGTTGGCCTTGAACTGCAGCTTGGTCGGGTGGTCGCCGTCCGTGCGGGTCACGTACCCGGTCCACGTGCCGAGCGGTGTGCAGGTCGCGTGCGCCGCGGTCACCGTGCCGGACAAGGCAAGCAGGACCACGGCGGTGATGGCCCCTGTGCGCGCGAAGAAGGCCGAACGTTTCGGAGTGAACGTCTGCATCTGTGTGGCTCCCAATCCGGGTTGCGTGCGACGGACGCGCGCAACCGTGGACGATCGTCCTCGGCCCCGGCTCCAGAACGGCTCGAACGCGCGGTTTTCCGTTGCGGCCCAAGCTCATCTCGACCCGGGTAACGCAAAGTTCTCGTTACTCATGAGCTGGCAGGAGGACGCCGTGGCCGAACGCGAGACAGAGCTCTGCGACCTGTTCGGGGAGGTGCTCGGGGTACCGGGGATCGAGCCTGACGACCACTTCTTCGATCTGGGAGGCCATTCGCTGCTTGCGTCGAAGCTGGTCAAGCAGGTCCACGAGCGGTACGGCATCCGCGTCCCGTTGCGCAGCTTCTACGAGGACCCGACGGCGCGCGCCGTCGCCAAGCACCTGGACCAGGCAGCCTAGGAGTTCGAGATGCGATGGAATGACCTGTACATCGCCGGTGTGGGCACATACCTGCCCGAGCAGGTCGAGACGGTGGACGACGCCATCGCGGCCGGCCGGTACACAGAAGAGAAGAAGGCCATGAACGGCTATCGGGAGCTGCGGGTCGCCGCTCCCGGTGAGACCGGCCCTGTCATGGCGGCGAAGGCGGGTCTGGAAGCGGTGGAGCGCTCCGGCCTGAGCCCGCTCGACTTCGGCCTGACCGTGCACGCTTCCCTGTCCCACCAGGGACTCGACCTGTGGACGCCGGCGAGTTACGTGCAGGCCAACACGGTCGGCGGCACCGGACCGGCCTTCGAGGTCAAGCAGGGCTGCAACGGCCTCATGGCCGCGGTGGACCTGGCCGCCTCGTACCTCTCTTCGCACCGGGACCTGCCGGCGGCGCTGGTGACCGCGGGCGACGCGTTCCACCTGCCCTACTTCGACCGGTGGGCGTCGGAGGAGCAGAACGTCAACGGCGACGGCGCGGGGGCGCTCGTCCTGTCGAACCGTTCCGGCTTCGCCCGAGTCCGCTCGATCCACTCGCACGCCGACTCGACGCTCGAGCAGATGTCGCGCGGCTATCAGGAGTGGACCACGGGGCCGTTCGCGGACGGCCAGACCCTGCAGCTCAACAGCGGCGTCGAGGACTTCCTCCAGAACGCCGACGTCGACCTCGACGACATGATCTCGCGCATCGGCGGCGGAGTGCGGCACTCGCTCAAGATGGCGCTGTACGAGGCGGAGATCGAACTCGCCGACGCGCGCTTCTTCCTGCACCAGCAGCTCGCGGAGACCATCGTCACGCACGGCATCTGCGGACTGCTGGGCGTCGACCGCGCCTCCACCACGTACGACTGGGCCAAGCAGTACAGCATGGTCGGCACCGCGGACATCGCCCTGGGCCTCGACCACGTGCTGGCCGAGCGTGACCCGCAGCCGGGCGACCTGATCGTCCTGCAGTCCTCCGGCGCGGGGTACGTCTGGACCGCGGCCGTGATCGAGATCCTCGAAGTTCCCTCCTGGGTCTAGAAGAACGCGAAAGAGGCGGGCTCACGAGCCCGCCTCTTTCGCATGGGTTCAGATGTAGAGCGACTTCGAGTTCCAGTCCGGTTCCGGCAGCGCCTTGCGGTCGGTCTTGCCGTTGTTCGTGATCGGCAGTTCGTCCACGACGACGAACCCGGCCGGCACCATGTGCTCGGGCATCGTCGCGCGCATGTGGGCCTTCAGCGCCCGCTTGTCCAGTTCCTCACCGGACTTCACGACCCACGCGATCAGCCTGCGGTCACCGCTGGGGTGCGCGCGGAGGCTGACCGCGGCGGTGCGGACCTGCGGGTGCTCGGTCAGCGCGTTCTCGACCTCACCCGGTTCGATCCGGAACCCGCGCAGCTTGAACTGGTCGTCGATCCGGCCGAGGAACTCCACGACCCCGTCAGCGCGCTTTCGCGCCCGGTCTCCGGTGCGGTAGTAGCGCTCACCGTTCCAGCCGCCGCGCACGAACTTCTCGTCCGTGAGGTCCGGCCGCTTCCAGTAGCCGCGCGCCACCTGCGCGCCGCCGATCCACAACTCACCCGGCTCGCCCACCGGCGCCGGCCGTCCCTCGTCGTCCACGATGACGACGTCGCAGTTCTGCACGCAGCTGCCGATCGGGACGGCGCCGCCCAGCTCCTCGTCCACGCCGATGCGGTGGCAGGTGACGAACGTGGTGGCCTCGGTGGGACCGTAGCAGTTGATGATCTGCAGCTCCGGCAGCACTTCCCGCAACCGCCGGATGTGCGGCACGGAGAGCACGTCGCCACCGGACATGATCGTGTGCAGGCCCTTGAACGCGTGGACGTCGACGTCGATCTGCCGGTGGAAGAGTGCCGCGGTGAGGAACAGGATGCTGACCTCGTTGCCGCGCAGGAGATCACCGAGTTCTTCCGCCTGAACCACACCGGGCGGCGCGACGACCAGGCGAGCGCCGTTGAGCAGGGCGCCCCAGATCTCGAACGTGGCGGCGTCGAAGGCGACCGTGGCGAGCTGCAACATCCGGTCGTCGGCGGTGATCTCGGCGTAGTTGGGATCGGTGACCAGGTTCGCGATGTTGCGGTGTTCCACCGTCACGGCCTTCGGCCTGCCCGTGGATCCCGAGGTGAACATCAGGTAGGCGGCATCCTCCGGGGCGACCCGCGGCAGCTCCACTGTGGACCCGCCGGAGAGCGCGGGCACCTTCAGCGTGGTGTAACCGGCGAAGAACCGGCCCACGACAAGGGACACCTGGGCGTCCGCGAGCATCATCGAGACCCGTGACTCGGGGTCCTCCGGGTCGATCGGCACGTACGCCGCGCCGGCCTTGAGCACTCCCAGCAGCGCGACGACGAGCTGCGGCGACCGTTCCAGGCACACCGCCACCCGGTCCCCTGGCCGCACTCCGGACTCGACGAGCTCACCGGCCAGGGCGTCCGACCACCTGTCCAGCTCGGCATAGCTCAGGGACCCCTGTTCCGCCGACAGCGCCACCGCGTCAGGCGTTCTGGCCGCCCGGCAGCGGAACGCGTCGGTCACCGTTGCAGACATGCGCCAGCTCCTCTCATTTCGCCCATCCTCCGCAACGCGCCTCGAAACCAGCTCGGGTCACAACTGGCGCTACAGGGGTGTTTGAGCTGCTCGAACAACACTCAGCGCGTCCGCTGCCCCACCTCATCGGAGGCGCATCCCCCATGAACGTCCGCAAGAAGGCACTGGCCGCCGTGGCCGCCGTTGCGCTGGCAGTCCCCGTCGTCGCCGCCGCTGGTGCCACCGCGAAGCCGAACTACGAGAACGCGCTCGTCGGCCGCTGGGACCTCACGGTCACCATCCACATCGAGGAACCGCCGCTGCTCACGCCGCTGTTCTGCGACTTCACCGCCGACTACCAGCTGCACTGCGTGACCAAGCCGGATTACCCCGACCAGCTCGAGGGCCGGGGAATCTGGACAATGGCCAGGGACGGCCAGTTCAGCTTCTGGATCACGCACCACGCCCACCGCGACGCGAACGGCAACCCGGTCGGCTCGATCAACGCGAGCCACCTCGGCAAGATCAGCACCAACAAGAAGAAGTTCAGCACCAAGGCGCACACCTACATCGACATGAACGACGGCACCCCGTGGCAGGGCCCCGTCGACATCGAGGGCGCCGCGTTCCGCATCTGAGCCTCCTCCCCCAGAAGGCCCCTCGCAGTCCGCGAGGGGCCTTCTCACGTACCGGGAACAAGCACCGAGGCCCCGGCGGATCGCCTGGGGCCTCGGGGTTTCCAGCTGGGAGGAACTACGCCTTGGCGGTCTCCTCGGAACCCTCCTCAGAGGCTTCCTCGGCCGGCGCGCCCCACTCCTCCTGCTTCAGCCAGCGAGGCAGGAAGGAGGCGAGCAGCAGCGCCAGGGCGGCGAAGCCGAAGCCGACGTACAGCGTGGTGCGGAACGCGTCCGTGAAGGACTGGCCCGCGGCCTGGTGCGAGTACTTGTCGGCGATGGCCTTGGCCTGCGGGTCGTTCTGCACCGCCGCGCACGCCGCGGCCTCGGGCTTGCCGGCGAACGTGGTGGCGGCACAGGACTGGAAGGCGCCCGCGAGCTCGGTGGCCCTGGCGTCCGCGACACCGGCGGCCACCAGTTCCTGGCGGACCTGCGGTGCCAGCGACTCCGCGTTGGCCGCGCCGTTGGAGGCCAGCGGAGCGAAGAACGCCAGGGTCACGATCGAGATACCGACCGCGAAACCGAGCTGCTGCTTGGTGTTGATCAGGCCGGATGCCGCACCCGCGTCCTTGTGCGGCACCTCCTGCAGGGCGAACAGCGCGATCGGGGTGGCGGTCATACCGAAGCCGAGGCCGATCAGCAGCAGCCCGGGCACCAGGCCCCAGCTGGTGATGCCGGGGCTGACCGTCAGCAGCATCACCGCGACACCGACGGCGATCACGACGGCACCGACCTGCAGGACGGCGCGGCCGAACTTAGGCACCAGCGCGATGACCGAGGCCGACGCGGTGATGAAGGCACCGATGCAGAACGCCAGCAGCGTGACACCGGTCCGCAGCGGCGAGAAGCCCAGACCCTCCTGCAGGTACAGGTAGAGCGCCAGCATGAACATGCCGGTGAAGCTGAACATGCCCAGCATCAGCGCGAGGGCCGCGGAGAAGCTGCGGGACTTGAACAGGCTCAGCGGCACGAGCGGCATGCCGTCCTTGCGCTGCTTGGCACGCTCGTAGGCGACGAAGCCGACGAAGCCGACGACGGACGCGGCCATCAGCACGAAGCCCCACGCCGGCCAGTCCATCTCACGGCCGAAGGTCAGCGGGAACAGCAGGGCCGTGAGGCTGAAGGTCGCGATGACGACACCGATCAGGTCGAGCCTGATGCGGCTCGGCGCCTTCGACTCGTTGATGTACTTCCAGCCGAGGACGTAGCCGATGATGCCGATCGGGACGTTGACCAGGAAGATCGTCCGCCAGCCCCAGTCGAAGATGTTCGCGGCGACGAGCACGCCACCGACGAGCGGTGCGATCGTGGCCGCGAGACCACCGATGGTGCCCTGGATGGCGAAGACCGCGCCCTTCTCCTTGTCGGGGAAGGTGACGTGGATGATCGACATGACCTGCGGGACCATCAGGCCGGCCGCGAGACCCTGCGCGAGGCGGGAGGCCACGAGCATCTCGGGGTTGGTGGCGATGCCGCACAGGAACGACGTGACGATGAAGCCGAGCACGCCGAGCTGGAACATCTTGCGACGCCCGTAGATGTCGCCGAGACGGCCACCGGTGATCAGTGTGAGCGCGAACGCGAACACGTAACCGGCGGTGATCCACTGCAGCTGCACGAAGCTCGCGCCCATGCCGTGCTGGATCGCGGGCAGTGCGACGTTGACGATGCTGCCGTCCAGCATGTCCATGAACGTCGCGACGGTCATGATGATGAACGCGATCCAGCGACGCGGATCGGCCGCCGGCGCGTCAACGACCGGAGCCGCCTGCGCGCCGGCAGTCGCCGACGGCGACTCCAGGTCGTGGTTGGTGTTGGTGGAGGTCACGATTTCTCCTCAGAGGACTTGATTTCGCTGCGCACGACAGGCGATGGCTCAGGACTACTCGGTGTGGCGGAATGCCGGTCGAGTTGAACGAGGTCCCACCTCCTGCCTGAAAGACGACTGCCGGTCGATGACCTTCAGGGTGATCCCCTCCGCTTGAGTCCCGGTCAGGTCGCGGCGGAGCGTTTCGGGCGCATGCCGAAGGCCCTGGTGCCGGGGAGGTGGGCACCAGGGCCTGTCGAATCCGGGTCAGCCGTACAGCGACGCCGGATAGGTGCGCACGGACGCGGTCTCGTACCGCAGCGCGACGTGGCTGGAGCAGCTCACCACGTCACGCCAGAACCGTTGCAGCGCAGCACCTTCCGCGAGTCCGCTGGTGCCGGCGGCCCGCACCAGGCCGCCGACCGCGTCGACCAGGACCTCGGCCGCGTAGGCGCCGTTGCGCTCGTTGCGCGCCATCGCGGCCGGGGTGAACTCGCGGTCGTCGAGCACCTTGGCGTTCTGCTGCACGAGCAGTCTCGCCGACTCGACCTGACCCGACGCGCGGACCAGGTCGAGCGCGGACGTCACGGTCTGCTTCTTCCCCGACAGCACCGCAACGCACGCGTCAAGTGCCCCCATCGCCGCACCGACGGCCGGAGCGGCGAACGTGAGGCCGCCGACCGCCTGGAACGGGACGTTGTGGCTCGGCACCGGCGACCAGCTGGTACCGGTGAGGAGAGCCGTCCGGGCGAACGACAGGTGGGACGGCACGAAGACGTCGTCCAGCACGACCGAATGGCTGCTGGTGGCCTTCATGCCGACGCTGTCCCACGTCTCGAGGACGGTGAAGTCGTTGCGGGGCACCGCGAAGAAGCGACCCTCCTCGCCGACCATGCCGCACAGCAACGCCCAGTCGGCGAAGTCCACGCCGCTGACGTAGGTCCACCGGCCGCTGAGCCGGTGCCCGCCGTCCACTTCGGTGCCCTTGCCCATGGGCGGCAGGCCGGTCACGACGAACGTGTCGGGGCCGGACGCCCAGATCTCGTCGTGGCCCTGTTCGGGCAGCAGCCCCGCGAACCGCGACGAGAACGCCGCCAGCGACGCGCACCACGCCGTGGCCGAACAGCCCTGACCCACGGTGAGGACGGCCTCGGTCAGTTCCGCGAAGGTCCCTTCCGAGCCACCGCGCCCGGCTGCGACGAAGTGCCGCGCGAACCCGGCTTCGCGCAGTGCCTCCACGACCTCGGGAGCCAGCCTGCGGGTGGCGTCGGCCTCGGCCGCGTGTTCCGCGGCGATCAGCTTCACCTTCTCCGCGGCTGCGGCCAGCCCGGTGTATTGAGCAGTCACCTCGTCACCTCCTGATGAACGTCACGCAGCCTGAACAGGCAGGTCGCGGTGAATCGTGCGGGACTTGGTGTAGAGCTTCCCGTCGATGCGCACGAGCACGTCCTCGATGGAGAAGGTCGGCTCGAAGCTGACCACGCCCTCGGCGGTCGTGCGGGTGACGAGCGACGCGTAGCTGACGTTCAGGGTGTTCTCATCGACCTCTTCGATCAGGTAGTGGTCGTTCCAGTGCCGCACGGCGACGCCCTTGTAGCGGGGCAGCGCGGCGCTGGCGCCGGCGATCAGGGCCGCCCGGCCCTCGACCTTCTCGCTCCGGTGGGCGTGGTCGGTGACCCCGTCCTCGGTGAACGTCTGGGCGTAGCCCTCCACGTCCAGCGCGTCGAGCAGCCGCATCTGCTGGGCGTAGAACGTCTGGACCTCGATGTGGACCGCAACATTGACAGGGGACACGACAACTCCTCGGTCTGCCGGTTTCGCTACCCGCGAATATGGGTGCGGCCACTGGACATCCGGTCGAGCCGTCCTGGTTCGACCGCGGTTCCAGGTGGCGTTGAGACAAGCCGGGCACGGTCTTGCGAGACATCTCCCTTTCTATTCGCGAGGAGGGCCACATGGCCTCAACTCCCGATGTCGCCAAGTCGGTGACGGTCGAGGCGACGATCGAGCAGGCGTTCGCGATCTTCGCGTCGAAGCCGATCGAGTGGTGGCCGGAGTCGCACGTGTTCGTCAAGGACCGGCAGGCCATCACGATCGAACCGTTCGTCGGCGGGCGCTACTTCGAGCGCGGTGCGGACGGCGAGGAGATCGCCTGGGGCACCATCACCGAGTGGGACCCGCCGAAGCGGCTCGTGATGACGTGGCGGGTCGGCCCCTACTGGCAGCCGATCTTCGACGACGAGAAGGCCTCGTTCATCAAGGTGGACTTCGAGGTCGTCGGCCCGACCACGACGAAGGTCACGCTGACCCACGCCGACCTGCACCGCCACGGCGACATCGCCGAGGGCATCCACAAGGCGCTCGACGGCCCGTCACCGGGCGAGACGCTGGAGACGTACGCGCGCGTCATCGAGAAGCACATCCCGAAGGCTGCCTGAGCAACCCCGGAAGTTCCTCAGGCAAACAGAGAATCGGCCGCCCCAAGCCTCCGGGGCGGCCGATTCTTCTTTGGTTCCTAAGCTCCGAGTTCGAGCACCTCGTCGTGCGTGCGGTCGACGACGTTCTTGACGTCCACGATCCGCCCGAGCTGCTTGATCAGCTGGACGACGGTGCGGCCCGCCTGCAGGTCGACGACGACGTCGAGGCGGGACAGGTCACCCTGTTCGGCCGGTGCGAGACTCAGCGACTCGACGTCGACGCCCCGGCTGGAGAACAGCACGACGATCCGCGCCAGCGCGCCGGGTTCGTTGCGCAGCAACAGGGAAAGCGAATGTCTGGTCATCACTCTTCCTCGTCGAACAGGGGCCGGATGCCCCGTGCGGCCATGATCTCGTCGTTGCCCGTGCCCGCGGCGACCATCGGCCAGACCTGGGCGTCCTGCCCCACCACGAAGTCGACGACGACGGGCCGGTCGCGGACCGCCATCGCCTCCAGGATGGTTCCGTCCACTTCGGACTGGCTCGCGCACCGCAGCCCGACGCAGCCGAGCGCGTCGGCCAGCTTCACGAAGTCGGGGTGGCGCTCGTGCGTGCCGAGCCGGGTGTTGGAGTACCGGCCCTCGTAGAACAGGGTCTGCCACTGGCGGACCATGCCCAGGTTGCCGTTGTTGATGATCGCGACCTTGATCGGGATGCCCTCGGCTGCGCAGGTCGCGAGCTCCTGGTTGGTCATCTGGAAGCAGCCGTCGCCGTCGATGGCCCACACCGTGCGGTCCGGTGCGCCGGCCTGCGCGCCCATCGCCGCCGGCACCGCGAAGCCCATCGTGCCCGCGCCACCGGAGTTGATGAACGAGCCGGGGCGTTCGTATTTCACGTACTGCGCCGCCCACATCTGGTGCTGGCCGACACCCGCGGTGTAGATGGCCTCGGGACCGGTGAGCTTGCTGATGCGTTCGATCACGTACTGCGGCGCGAGCATGCCGTCCGCCGGCCAGTCGTAGCCGAGCGGGTAGGTCGTACGCAGGCCGCCGAGGTAGTTCCACCAGTCCGTGAGATCGGTTTTCCGCGTTATGACCGCTGAGAGCGCTGCCATGACGTCGCGGCAGTCGCCGACGATGCCGACGTCCGCCTTGCGGTTCTTGGAGATCTCGGCGGGGTCGATGTCGGCGTGGATCACCGCGGCGTGCGGGGCGAACTCCGGCAGCAGACCGGTGACCCGGTCGTCGAACCGCGTCCCGAGCGCGATCAGCAGGTCGGCCCGTTGCAGTGCGGCGACGGCGGGCACCGTGCCGTGCATGCCGGGCATCCCCAGGTGCAGCGGGTGCGAGTCAGGGAACGCGCCGCGGGCCATGAGCGTGGTGACGACCGGGATCCCGGTCTTCTCCGCGAGTCTCCGGAGCTCCTGCGCCGCACCGCTGCGGATCACGCCGCCGCCGACGTAGAACACCGGCCGCTTCGACGAACCGATGAGCTGGGCGGCGTTGCGGACCTGGACCGGCGAAAGCACCGGACGCGACGGCGTGGCGAGCTTCGGCGGTGTGTAGGTCGTGGCGGTGGCCAGCACGTCCTTGGGCAGGTCCACCAGCACCGGGCCCGGCCGCCCCGTGGACGCGAGCGTGAACGCCTCGGCGATCACCCGCGGGATGTCGGCCGGGTCGTGCACCTGGAAGCTGTGCTTGGTGATCGGCAGCGTGATGCTGCGGATGTCCGCCTCCTGGAAGGCGTCCGTCCCGATCATCGACCTGGCGACCTGGCCGGTGATCGCCACGATCGGCACCGAGTCCATGTAGGCGTCCGCGAGCGGCGTCACCAGGTTCGTGGCCCCCGGCCCCGACGTCGCCATGCAGACGCCCACCCGTCCGGTCGCCTGCGCGTACCCCTGGGCGGCGTGCCCGGCGCCCTGTTCGTGCCGCACCAGCACGTGCCGGATCTTCGAGTCGTACAGCGGGTCGTACGCGGGCAGGATCGCCCCTCCCGGCATCCCGAAGATCACCTCGCAGCCGACGTCCTCGAGCGCCTTGATCAACGCACCTGCACCGGTGGTATCCACGGTTGCTCCCGAACGGATCTCAGCCCGCGAGCTGGCGCTCCAGCTGGCGAGGCGACAACGGCTTGTCGAGCGACGGCTCGGAGCTCAGGATCGCCCGCTGCAACTGACGCAGCCTTTCGGACGGCTCAAGCCCCAGCTCCTCGATCAGCGTGTCGCGCAGCGACTGGTACGCCTCCAGCGACTTCCACTGCCGTCCCGCCCGGTAGAGCGCGAGCATGTACTGCGCACACAGGTTCTCGTGCATCGGGTGCTGCGCGGTGAGCACCGACAGTTCGGACAGCAGCGACTGGTGCTTGCCCAGCTGCAGGTCGGCCTCGATGCGGGTCTCCAGCACGCCGAGGCGGCTTTCCTGCAACCGGGTGACCTCCATGCCGAGCCGGACGCCGATCTGCACGTCCACGAGCACCGGTCCACGCCACACCTCGGCGGCGCTGCGCAGCAACCTGCTGGCGGACTCCAGGTCGCCGATCTCGAACGCGCGCTGACCCGCACTCGCGAGCCGCTCGTAGCTGCGCACGTCGACGCTCTCCGGCGGAACGTCCAGCATGTAGCCGCCGTAGCGGGTCACCAGAACGTTCTTCGCGACACCGGGACCCTCCCCGGGCATGGCCGCCTCGATGCGCCGGCGGACCTGCAGCACGTACGTCTGCAAAGTCGTAAGTGCGCTGCGTGGCGGTGTCATTCCCCAAAGCTCTTCGATCAACGTGGGAACCGTGACGACGTGTCCCGCCTGCAGTCCGAGCAGCGAGAGCACCTGCCTGGGCTTCACCGCGCTCGGCGCGATCGAGACGCCGTTCTCCCGTGCCTCCAGCGGTCCAAGAACCTTGATCTCCATTGGAGCCTCCCCTGCTCAGCGGCGGACGACTTGGTCGTGCCACCAAGTTCACCTGAGCGGGGCTATCGAACGCCACGTATGCGGCCATGACTCTCGGATGGCGAACTACTGCGCCCGGCGTGAGATATTCATATACTCGGACGAACCCAAACCGTCCCGCCCGGTAATCGCACGAACACAAGCCGTGACCGCCACTCATAAATACTCGTCCATTGGCGTGACATTGAGCGGCGAGTCAATGCGACTTCGCATTCTGAACCGATTCAGTTGCCGTCCCGAACTGCCCTCGCATGTCTAGTATTCGGCCTGGGCGCGCGCCGTGCGAGGTCTTTGACCGGCGTTGACTCTCAGACTTGCTCTGGAGCCGTTGCTCTTGGGGGGCACGTGAATGCTTCGCCTGCGATACCGAGATTCCGCACGATCATCGTCGTGGTCTTCGCCGCGGTCTGCCTGACCGACCTGACCCGCGCGCTACTTCTCGCCGGCGAAGTCACCGAATTGGCGGTGTCGGTCATTGATTTAGCGGTACTTGTCCTGCTGCAAGTGTCGTATTTCCGGCCTCTGACCGCACTGCGCCGGCACCTCACACTGGCAGCCCAGGCGGCACTGCTGGTCCTGCCCTACGTCCTCTTCGGCCATTCCTGGGCGGGCGTCGCGGGCCTCGTGGCCGGCAACGCCCTGCTGGTCCTGCGCCCGCTTTTCGGCTGGTCGGTCTTCGTCCTGACCGTGGTCGCCACCGGCCTCGCCCAGGCCGTCCACGGCGAGGCGATGACAGCCACCGCGGCCACCGCCCTGCTCCTCGCGGGCCTGGCCACGGGCTTCGCGACCCACCGCGACTGGCCCGCCGCCCCCGAGCCCCAGCCAACCCCTGCCCCGGACGCTACGGCGACCACCACCCCGGACACCGCGGTCACCACAACCGCCGCCGTGACCGCCGAACGCGTCCGCGTGGCCCGCGACCTGCACGACCTGCTCGGCTACAGCCTCAGCGCCATCAAGCTCAAGAGCGAACTGGCCCACCGGATCGTCGCCGACCGCCCGGACCACGGCTGGGAGTTCATGCAGGAACACATCACCGATATATTGGATATCACCCACCACGCCCTGGCCGACGTGCGCTCCCTGGCGCGCGCCTACCGCCCACTGTCCCTGGCGGACACCTCGGACTCGGCCAAGGCGATGCTGGCGGCGTCGAATATCGACGTCCGCGTCGAACTGGCACACGACCCGCTCCCGGAGCCGGTCGAAACCGTCCTGGCCGCCGTCCTGTGCGAGGCCGTCACGAACGTCCTGCGCCACAGCGACGCCAGCACCTGCACCATCGGCGTGCACCAGCGAGGCGCCACGATCCTGCTCGACGTCATCAACGACGGCGCCGCGGGCCGCCCGGTCTCAGCCGACTGCAACGGCGTCCGCAACCAGGCCGAACGCGTCAAGGCGGCCGGCGGCACCTTCACGGCCCGCCACGTGGGCGACGGCTCGTTCCACGTCCACGCCGCCATCCCGGCCGCCGCCCCGAAGCCCTAGTTCTCCCAGGCCCCGAAGCCGCCGCCCAACCAATATATTGCCTTCAGTTCGCCCTCTCACGAACCTTTCGGCGCGCCCTCGCTCTCGCCGTTCACCTCAAAGACGATCTTCACGCACGCCGCCTGACCTGGGCCCTAGCAATGACTCTTTGGACTTCGTCGTCAAAAGAGTCATTGCAAGGGCTCAATGAAGATCAGGACGGGGCGGCCGGAGGAAGGTCAGAACCAGCCGGACTTGCGGGCGATGCGGACCGCGTCGACCCGGTTGCGGGCGTCGAGCTTGGCCGTCGCCGCCGTCAGGTAGTTGCGGACCGTGCCGACCGACAGGAACAGCGTCGTGGCTATCTCCATGGCGTCCGCGCCGTCCGAGGCGAGCCTCAGCACTTCCAGTTCACGGGGCGTCAGCGGGCACTCGTCGGTGTCCCAAGCGGAAAGCGCGAGTTGCGAGTCGATCACGCGCCGGCCGATTGACACGCCGCGAATGGCGTCAGCGAGTTCTCCAACCGGAGCATCCTTGAGAATGAACCCGTTGACGCGTGCGTTCAGCGCGCGGCGCAGAGTGCCCGGCCGGCCGAGGCTCGTGAGAATGAGAGTGCGCGTCTCCGGTGCGGTGTCGTGGATCACGGTGGCGGCGGAAAGGCCGTCCATACCGGGCAGATCGATGTCGAGCACCGCTACGTCCGGTTTGTTCTTCTCCACAGCGGAGATGATTTCGTCACCCGTCGCCACGGACGCGACGACCTCAATGTCCGGTTCAAGATTCAACAAGGCGACCAAAGCACCGCGGACCATTTGCACGTCCTCGGCTAGTAGGACTCTGATCATCCGACCCCCTTGCTTGCCCCCAGGTCACCATTTTGAGTCTTACACTCGGTGACCATGCAGGACAAGCATTGAGTCCGGCTGCGCCGAGCGTTACTCCAGATGCGCTAGGAGCAATTAATAAGGGTTATCGGCGGATGACTTGGGGTCACCACGCGCTTACAGATAGCTCAGGGACCGAATCGGGAACCGGGGCGGCTCGAGCAGTGCCCGAGCACAAAGCGGTACAAGCGATTCGGCCCCTGGAGCGAGCTCTGTTGCATGCGCGTGCGCGACTCAGCGCGTCTCGCCCCACCGCTCCAGCAGTTCCAGACCGCCGTCGACGGTGATCACCTGACCCTGGATCCACGCGGCTTCGTCGGTGCAGAGCAACGCAACGGCGTTCGCGATGTCCTGAGGCACGGTGACGCGACCTGACGGGCTCTTGATCGCGAGCCGGTCGACCAGGTCCGGGTCGATGTTCATCGGGCCGTTGTCGACGACAGTGGTGACGACGGCGTTCACCGCGACCTTGTACCAAGCCATTTCCAGCGCCAGTGTCCGGATGACGCCGTGGACCGGTGTCACCGTGTAGCCGGCGATGACCACGCGACCGCCGTCGACGAGCGCCTTGGCGAGCGGCTCCACGATGTTGAGCAACGGCGTGAGGTCCGGCGACACGGCGTGGTGGACGAACACGTCCAGCTGGCCGCGCTCTTCCTTGACCCGGTCGAGCAGGAGCCGGACCGAGTGCTCGTCGTGGATGTTGAGCTTGGTGACCGTCACCGAGCCGGGCTTGCCCGCGAGCACGGTCTTCGCGCGCTCCAGGTCGACGTTGTCCTCGTCGGAGGTCGTGAGGATGACGTGGGCGCCGTTGTCGCAGAGCTTGCTCGCGATGGCGAGACCGAGCCCGTGCGTTCCCGACGTGACAACTGCGATCTTGCCGTCGAGTCCCAGGCGCGTGCTGACAGGTTCGATCATGATGCCGACCACCTCTGTTGTCCGCGTGGTGATCGACGTTGCGCCCGGCCGCTAGGGCCGAACTCGACTACTTCTTGCGCAAACCTTCCAGAACACGCAGGATCGCTCGTTCGACCTCGCGCCCGGTGCGCTTCGGATCGGACGAGCTCGCGATGGTGCTGGCGCCCGCGGACAGTGCTCCGAACAGCAGGCGGGCCATGATCTCGACCGGAGCCTCCTCGATCTCGCCGGCGTCCACCAGCAACTGCACGGCCGTGCGGAGCAGACCGAAGCTGAACTGCTCTTCTGCCTCACGCCAGCGTTCCCAGCCCATCACCACCGGCGCCTCATGGACGATGATCCGCTGGTACTCCGGCTCCAGGCACTTGCGGACGTACGCGCGCAGGCCTCCCACCGCGGTCTCCCACGCGTCGCCGTCCGCCGTGATCAGCGCGGTCAGCGAGGAGATCGACTGGGTCTCGACCTGAGTGAAGGCCGCCTCGAACAGGGCCTGCTTGCCGCTGAAGTGGTGGTAGAGCGCGCCCTTTGTCACGCGGGCGCGTTTGACGACCTCGTCGAGCGAGGTGCCGGCGTAGCCGCGCTTGGTGAACAGGTGCACTGCGCTGTCGACGAGCGCCTGCCTGGTCGACTCCGAGTACTCGGCGCGTCGTGTTCGCACGCACGAAACGTATCTCACATACCGCCGGTACGTACCGGTGGTATGGTCGTGTCATACCGACAGTATGCGAGAAACCGGGGGTACGAGACATGGGCTGGGCAGACCACTACCGCCGCCGTGACGCGCTCGACGCCGTCCTGAGCGACGCCCGCCGCGACCCGTCCGCACCGCTGATCGTGGATCCGGACGTCTTCGGCTCGCTGCACGAACTGCTGCTGGCGCTCGACCATCGCTGGCAGAACAAGCTGACCGCCCGCATGGAAAGCGCCAGGCTGGACGGCCACATGGACGAGGACCGCGTCACCGCCGAACTCGCCGCCGAGGAGCCGGTGTTGCGAGCAGTACTCGACGCACACCTATCGCTCGGCAGTTACCGGACGGTAGGAATGACTCCATGAGTCGTTGGACCGAAGCTGACATCCCCGACCAGACCGGCCGCACAGTCCTGGTGACCGGTGCGAACTCCGGTCTGGGCCTGCGCACCGCCCAGGTGCTCGCGGCGAAGGGGGCCCACGTGATCATGGGCTGTCGCTCGGTCCAACGCGGTGAAACGGCACGGCAGACGGTCCGCGGGTCCGCCGAGGTCCTCGAACTCGACCTCGCCGACCTCAGCTCCGTGCGCACGGCGGCCGAAAAAGTCGAGGCGCTCGACGTTCTCGTCAACAACGCGGGCATCATGGCCGTTCCGAACGGCCGGACCATGGACGGCTTCGAGCGCCAGTTCGGCACCAACCACCTGGGCCACGCCGCGCTGACGTGGCTGCTGCTGCCCGCGCTGAGGCAACGTCCTGGCGCACGCGTCGTCACCGTGGCATCGCTTGCCCACCAGTACGGCTACATCGACTTCGAGGACCCGAACTTCGACCGCCGCCCCTACACCCTGCGCGGCTCGTACGGGCAGTCGAAGCTCGCCAACATCCTGTTCGCGCGGGAGCTGGAACGTCGTTCGCCGGACGTGACGTCGATCGCGGCTCATCCGGGCCTGACGGTCACGGAGCTGACCAACAACATGGCGGACTCGCACAAGTCGCTGGTCCTGCGGGTCGGCGGCAAGATCAGCCACCTGTTCTCGCAGTCCGTTGAGATGGGCGCGCTGCCGCAGCTCTACGCGGCGACGTCAGCGGAGGCGCGTGGCGGCCAGTACTACGGTCCGGACGGCTTCAACGGTTTCCGCGGCCATCCCACCATCGCGCGGATGACCGCCGCCGCTCGCGACGATCTCGCCGCGAACCGCCTCTGGGAACTCACGATCAAGCTGACCGGAATCGCTCCAGATCTTCCGTAGGGGTGTCGGCGCCCTCACGCCGGAAGGCGACGGCGGAGCCGGTCGTCACCTCCGGGCCAGGAACATCTCCAGCCCATCCGCGTTGTTCATGGTCGACGTGACCTGCGTCGGCAACAGATCGTGAACGACGAGCGCTCCACCGGGAGCCCGGTTCCGGCACTTAGCCTGACCTGGGAGAGCGTGACCCCGGACACTTGAGCGCGCAGCGTAGGGTGAGGACGTGACTGTGGTACCTGAGGGTCGGAAGCTGCTGCGGCTCGAGGTCCGCAACAGCGAGACGCCAATCGAGAAGAAGCCCCCGTGGATCAAGACGCGGGCGAAGATGGGCCCCGAGTACCGAGAGCTCAAGGGTCTGGTCAAACGCGAAGGCCTGCACACGGTCTGCGAAGAGGCCGGCTGTCCCAACATCTACGAGTGCTGGGAAGACCGCGAGGCCACGTTCCTGATCGGCGGCGAGCAGTGCACCAGGCGCTGCGACTTCTGCCAGATCGACACGGGCAAGCCCGCCGACCTCGACCGCGACGAACCCCGCCGCGTCGCCGAGTCGGTCCAGGCGATGGGCCTGCGCTACTCCACGGTCACCGGCGTCGCCCGTGACGACCTGGCGGACGGCGGCGCATGGCTGTACGCCGAGACCGTTCGCCAGATCCACGAGATGAACCCCGGCACGGGCGTCGAGCTGCTGATCCCGGACTTCAACGCGGTCCCGGAGCAGCTGGCCGAGGTCTTCGAGTCCCGTCCCGAGGTGCTCGCGCACAACCTGGAGACCGTCCCGCGGATCTTCAAGCGCATCCGCCCGGCGTTCCGCTACGAGCGCTCGCTCGAGGTGATCACCAAGGCCCGCGAGTTCGGCCTGGTCACCAAGTCGAACCTGATCCTCGGCATGGGCGAGACCCCCGAGGAGGTCACGGAGGCGCTCAGCGACCTGCACGACGCGGGCTGCGACCTCATCACCATCACCCAGTACCTGCGCCCGTCGCCGCGGCACCACCCGGTCGAGCGCTGGGTGAAGCCCGAGGAGTTCGTCCAGCACAAGGAGACGGCCGAGGAGATCGGCTTCCTCGGCGTGATGGCGGGCCCGCTCGTCCGCTCCTCCTACCGCGCCGGCCGCCTCTTCGCGCAGGCGAAGCAGAAGCGTGGCGAGGACCTCCCGGAGAGCCTCCAGCACCTGCTGACCGTGTCGGCGTCGCAGGAGATCACGAGCCTGCTCGCCCCGCGCTAGGCGGAGTGAACGGCGGAGCAACCGATATATCAGCTGGTCACCCACCCAGGGTGACCAGCTGTTTTGCATCCGGATGCAAAAAACGTTTGCGGACGTCCGCAAACGTTTTTTGCATAACCGATATATCAGTGTGCTCGGGCGGCGGCCTTGGAGGCCGTCATCCGGAACTCCACGGTGGCTTGGAGATCGGGTGTGCCGAGCGCCTCGCGGAGCCTGGGCAGGCCCTCGTCGTCGATGCGGCGGCGGATCCCCCGCAGATCGGCGTCGCCGTGGGCGCGGACGACGAGGGCCAGGCGCGGGGCGGTGTGCGGGCCGGCCAGCACGGCCTCGACCTTGCGCACACCGGGGTAGGCGGTGATCTCTTCGGCGAACGGCGCGGCGGCCGTCGACGTGGTGATGCGGGTGGCGCCGGCCTCGTCGGCCCAGCGCCAGGTCGCGACCTTGCGGCGCGGGATCTGGGCGACGAGCCAGCGCAGGCACACGAGCGCGACGACGACCGCGGCGGCCGCGACCACCCACAGCACCCACGCCGGTGGCAACGCCGTGCCGGGTAGCAACGCGGCGTTCCAGTCCGCCTGGGGCACGCGACCCAGGTGAACGGCGATCGCGGAACCACCCGCGACCACCAGGACGAAGCCCAGCAGGCCCAGCAAGATCCGGTTCATGACGTACTCCTGGGGGCCTTGACCCGCACCACGACCTGCGGCGGCCGGGCGAGGGCCAACTCGCCGACACGGCTTTCCAGCGCGGTGCGGACGGTCTCGCCGAGGCCTTCGACCACGGCGCGCCGGGTGCGCACGACCGCGCGGACCCGGCGGCGGCGCACCTTCACCGCTGCGGACTCGACGCCGTCCACCTGGGCGGCGGACCGCAGAGCGTTGCGCAGGCCGCGCACCGACACGGCGGTGTGCTCGTCCAGTGCCGCGGTCCGTGCCTTTCCGGGCACCACCGCGACGAGGAGCAGCAGCAGTCCGATGGCCGCGACGACCCCACCTGCCACGGCCACCTCCCGCGCGGACCACGTCGTGTCGTGCAACGAGCCGACGAGGGAGTCGTAGGGCAGCAACGGTCGTTCGCCGAGCGCGAGCTGGATCGCGCACACCGCGACCAGCGCCGACGCGGCCAGCAGAACGAGCGCCGTGAGCGTGGCGGGCAGGGCCCGGCGGGAGCGGCGGGTCATCGGACCCTCCGCACCGCGACCGCGTCCGCGCGCAGCACGCCGACCGACACGTCCACCACGGAGACTTGCAGGCCGGTGAGCGCGGCCACCCGTGCGACGAGGTGTGCACGCACACGAGCGGCGGTCGACGCGACCGGCGCCGGGTAACGCAGGTCGAGGCGCGCGTCGAGCGTCACCACTCCCCCGGTCACCCTCGCGGTGACGGCGCAGTCGAGCACGTCCGGGACCTCCATGGCGGCACGCCCGGCGATGCGGCCCACCGCGCGGTCCGCGACGGTGGTCAACCCTGGCTGTGCGGTGAGCGTCATCGTCAGTCCCGATCCCTGCCCAGCAACTGCGCGAGGTCGAGCTTGCCCTCGGCGACCCGGCCCGCGATCAGGCCGAGCGCGCCGAAGACGAGCACGAGCAGGAACGCGCTGAAGCCCCCGAACGCGGCGGCCAGGCCGAGCGTGAGCCCGGTCAGCAGGCCCAGTGCGGTGGTGCTCATGGCGTTTCCTCTCACTGCACGCGAGCGGATTCGGGCTCTTCGCCCTCGGCGTCGCTCGGGATGTGCACGTCGTTGACGTTGATGTTGACCTCGACGACCTCAAGGCCGGTGATCTGCTCGATCGCGGTGATCACGTTGGTGCGCACGGACTTCGCGAGGTCCGCGATCGGCACGCCGTACTCGACCACGAGCTCCAGGTCGACGGCGGCCTGCTTCTCGCCGACCTCGACCGACACGCCCTGGCCCGCACTCGCGGTGGCACCGGGGATGCGGTCGCGCAACGCGCTCAGCGCACGGGTCGCGCCGCCGCCCAGCGCGTGCACGCCACGGATCTCCCGCGCCGCGAGGCCCGCGACCTTCTGCACCACGACGTCCGCGATGGTGGTGGATCCCTTGTCGGTCACCAGCTTCCCGCCTGCGACACCGATCTTCTCCACGGTCTGCGTGCTCATCGCAATTCCTTCCTTCGAAGCGTTCACACCAGATGGACAGCGGCCGCGGCCGAAACGTCACGACCCGATCAGGTGATCGAGGGCACGTTTGTCCACATCGGTCACGACGATGCGCACGACGGCGCTTTCCCATTGCGTGCCAAGGAGAACGGACCGCAGTGCCGCACCGGCCTCCGCGAGTGCCAGCGGAAGCCGGGTGGCGACGACCCGGACGCACACCAGGTCGTCCTCGACGTCGACGGCCAGGGTGTCGACGTCCCAGGAGATCCAGGAACGCGCGGGCTCCGGCACAGAGGGCCGCAGTCCGTCGACCTTCTCCAGTGCCTTCAACAACTCCGTCACGATCACCATGCGACGTCCACCACCGTGACCACCACGGACTCCACCGCGACACCGGTCAGTTCCGGCACGAGCGCGCGCACCGACCGTTGCACGGCGCGGGCCACGGCCGCGGCCTGGTCCTGGCCCGAGATCACCACGTCCACCTCCAGCAGCGCGACGGCACCGGACCACCGCACCCGCACGCCTTCCACCGGCGCCGGCTGCAATCCCTTGATCTGCTGCCGCGCCGAACGCACCACCGAACTGACCAGGCCCGCCACGCCGGGCTGCACCCGAACGCCCGCGACCCTCTCGGCCGCGTGCACCGCGACCGCCGCCACCGCCGGAGCGGACACGACTGTTTCGATCACTCGCTCATCCTTCGAGAACGTCGGCCACGACGAGGTCCAGGCGGGCGAGCCGCACACCGATCCGCGCGGAGGCCGCCGCCAGCACCCGGCGCCGCACCTCGTCGTACGCCTGGTGCGTGACGAGCCCCGCGGTGATCGCGATGCTCAGCTCGACCTCGATCACCGGGTCCGACACGGTCGACTCCGGCGCTTCCTCGACACGGCATGCGCGCGCTCGCACGCCGTCCACGCCGTCCGCCGCGTACCGCAGCACCGCCGCGACGGCGCGCGTGCTGATCCGGGCCAGGCCGTCACCGGGCAACGGCACGACATCGGACCGCCGCACATCGGCGCGAACAGCGGCCATCACACGGCTGACCAGGTCGAATGGTGGCTCGACCTCTTCGCGGACCAGTTCGTCCGTGGCCGCGCGCAACACCAGAAGACTCTCTCTCACGGCCGCGCAGTGCGGACACGAGCGCATGTGCTCGTCTGAGAGGTCGATCGCCTCCCAGACTTCTTCGACGTCCCGCCCGCATGGCAGGACGTAGTCGGACGTCACCGCCACGGCGCCATCACCTCCGCGAGTTGTGCCCGTGCCCGCGCAAGCCTGCCGCGCACCGACTGCTGGGTCGCGCCGATCGCCTCGGCGATCTCTTCGTAAGACCGGCCATGGACCTCGCGCAGCACCCAGCACGCCCGCTGTTCCGGTGTGAGACCGCGCAGTGCGGCTTGCAGCGCGTCGAGCTGCGCGTTCACCTCCACCGCACGTTCGGGCCGGGTGCGCGGTTCCGCCGACTCCTGCTCGTCGAGCTCGGTGTCGGCGTGCGGTTTGCGCTTGCGCAGCACGTTCAGGCACTGGTTGGTGGTCGTGCGGTAGAGCCAGCCGAGAAACGCCCCGTCGTCGTTGAGCTGCCCGAGCCGCCTCCACGCGGTCAGGAACACGTCCTGCACCGCGTCCTCGGCGTCGCCCCTGCTGCCCACGATGCGCAACGCCAGCCGGTACATCGGCCCCTGGTAACGACGGACAAGCTGCTCATAGGCACGCATGTCACCGTCACGAGACCTTGCCACCAGCGTGGCATCGTCGAGTGCGGCCGCCTCAGCCACGCCCATGCGCACACCCCCGCCCGAATCTGCTTCCGTCGCCTGATGGACACGTTCGATCGCGGAACGTCACGCGGTTCCCTGATTTCCCGCTCGTGATCACACTCACCCGGTTTTCACCCGACAGTGGGCGTGACGAAGGTGGGTCGGCGGGTATCGGACAGGCGTCAGGACGAACTCGAGCTCAGGAGGACGCGATGTCGCTGTCGGACAAGATCGGCAACAAGGCGGAGGACCTCGGCGGCAAGGCCAAGGAGACCGCGGGGGAGGTCACCGGCGACGAGCAGCTCGCCGGCGAGGGCCGCGCGGATCAGGCGAAGGCGGCCGTGAAGGACGGCGTGGAGAAGGTGAAGGACGCTGTCGGCGGAGTCGTCGACAGCGTCGCGAAGCACCTCAAGAAGTGAAGCGGACCTCACTCGCGACGACGCCGTCGAGCTCGCGCACGAAGTCGGCGCCGAACGCGCTGGACGGCGTGTGCGAGCCGGGCGCCACGCCGTCGATCTTCGCGATGGCGCGGAGCACGGAGTCCGCGGTGAGGCTGTAGGCGTTGGGGGTGGTGATCGCGCATTCGACCCTCGTCTGCGCGTCCCACGCCTCGCCGAACACCTCGGCCCTGGTGTTCGCGCGCTTGCGTTCGTCAGGGCCCTTGACCTTGCCGGCGACGGTCTTCGCGACGGTCTGCACGAGCGATGTCCGCAGCACGGGCGCGAACACCTGCTGCAACTGACCGAGCAGGCCCGGCACGGTGGTGAACGTGGTGATGTTCGGGATGCCGGTCGAGCGGTAGGCGGTGCTCACATCGCCCCATGGGATGCTGCCGACCTCGCGCGGCCCCGACCGGAAGGACGCGGTGCGCCTGCGGTGGCTGATGCGGACGCTCCTCAGTTCGCCGTTCACCCGGATCCGCCCGCCCACCGCGGCGCCCTCGACGGAGGTCTTGGTCGTGCCCGCGCTCGCCCCTCCCCCGACGACAAACGCGAGGTCGAGGTGCGTGGCGGACGGCAGGGCGTTCTTCAGGATCGCGGCGAGGCAGTCCGTCGGCACGACATCGAACCCCGCACCGGGCAACAGCACGATGCCCGCCTTGCGCGCGTCGTCGTCCCTCAGCCCGATTGACTCGAAGACGTCGATCTCACCGGTGATGTCGAGGTAGTGGGTGCGGGTCTTCAGGCAGGCGTCGACCATCGCGCCGGACGTGCGCGAGAACGGTCCCGCGCAGTGCACGACCGCGTCGACGTCCTCGAGGTTCGTCCGCGCCTGGTCCAGGCCGAACGCACGGTGCTCCAGCCCGAGCGCGGCGGCGATCGGCTCGACCTTCTCGAGCGAGCGGCCGGCGAGGATCGGCCGCTCCCCGCGCTGGACCGCGAGTTCGGCGATGAGACGTCCGGTGTAGCCGTTGGCGCCGTAGACCATCCACGTCATGCCGCGACCTTACCGGCGAGTAGCCCGCCGGGAACCGACCAAAGAGCCGATCAGCAGCAACGCGCCGAGCCCGATCACCGGCAACCCCCACAGCAGCCGGCGGTGCCGCAGGTCGGCGCAGATGTCCACATAGGCCGGACCGGCCGCGGACGCCGCGGGTTCCTCGAACCCGATGCCCAGGCTGTTGCCGCACGGGATCAGTGCCCCGCTCGGCGCCTCGACGGCCAGCATCACGAACAGAATCGCACCCCCACCGAGCAAGAACGCGAGACCGACCACCACGGCGAACGTGCGCACTGACATGAGCAAAAGTTACGTCTCAAATGGACTTGGGGATAGCCCTGGTCAGACGCATTGGGGTTGATCCCCTAATCCCCCGCTAAACGCCCTCACATCCCTGGTTCCCACGATGCGGGCGAGAACGCGTAACGCTGCTCCACCCGGCCGGAACGCGGATGCGGTACAGGGTCGCCGACCTTGATCCACCCGAGGCGTTCGTAGAGCCGTACGCCCCGGACGTTGTCGACGTAGACCATCAACTCCGCCTTCTCGTATCCATTCCTGATCAACACTTCGGGCAGCGCCCGCAGCAACGCCTCACCGACGCCCTTGCCCCACGCGTCCGGGTGCACGCCGACGTAGTTGACGAAGGCGGTGTTCGTCTCTTGTGGACCTCCGGCGAGGAAACCCACGGCCCGGCCACCTTCCTGGGCGAGCAGCAACAGCGAGGGCTCCTTCGCGAGAGCGCTCTCCACGCCCGGCCGCGCCAGTTCGAGCGACGGAACCTCGTCGTAGCCGTCCCTCTCGGCGACCGCATGGGCCCAGAGCAACGCGGCCGTATCGACGTGCTCGGGTCCCCCTTGAATGATCTCCATACCGGCCAGCCTGTCAGCGCCTGAGCACGACCGGTAGCGATTTGAGGCTGGCCATGATGTCGTTGTGCGTCACCTCGGGCCGCTCGCCGCCCGCGTAGGTGGTGCGCGGGAACCGGCTCGTCAGGTGCCGCAGCACGGTTTCGGTCTCCAGGCGGGCCAGCGCCGACCCGAGGCAGAAGTGCGGGCCGTGCCCGAACGTCGCGTGGCCGGTCGTCGCGCGGTCCAGCCGGTACTCGCCGGCCTTCTCGTGTGCCTGCGGGCAGCGTCCGGCGGCTCCGAGGTTGATCAGCAACAGCGTGTTCCCGGGGATGGTCGTGCCACCGATCTCGACCGGTTCGGTGGCGATGCGGTGCGTGGCGCTGCGGACAGGCGAGTTGTGCCGCAGTGTCTCTTCCACGAGCCGTGGCACCAGTTCGGGATCTTCAGCGACCTTGTGCCACAGCCCATTGTCCAACGCGTCGTGCACAACGTTCGCGATGAGGCCCGCCGACGTCTCATGACCGGCGACCACCAGCAAGAACGCCATCGCCATCAGTTCGTCGTGACTGAGGTGGTCACCATCGTCGTCGGCAGCCGTGGCCAGCACACCGAACAGCGACCGCGGATCCAGACCATTGCCGGTGAGCAGCGCGTGGAAGTAGCCACCCAGCTCATCGCTCGCCGGTTGCGACACCTCGGGTTCCATGCACATCATCGTCTCGATCAACGTGCGGACGTGCGCGCGATCTCCTGCCGGCAGCCCGAGGACCTCACCGATGATGTGCATGGGCATCGGCACGGCCAGCTGCGCGACGAGGTCGATCTCCTCGTTCTCGGGAAGCCCGGCGATCAGTTCCGCGCTGATCTCCTCGATACGAGGCGCGAGCTGCTGCACCGCCTTGCCGTTGAACGCCTTCACCGCGAGCGCCCTGAGCCGGGCGTGCTGCGGATTGTCGCTGTTGAGCATGCTCGGCCCGAACAACCCGGCAAGGTTCTCCTGCGTGCTCCCGCGTTCGGCGAGCTGCCGCTTGATCTCGCGTTGCAGCTTCGCGCTGTCCTTGGAGAGCCGCTGGTCAGCGAGCAGCTGGCGGGTCAGCTCCAGCCCAACCGTGACCACCTGCATCCTCACGCCGTTGGGCAACGTCACGGGATGCAGCGGACCCTCTTCGCGTGCGTCGTCCTCGATCCGGTGGTGGTCACGTGCGCGCAAGTCGCCGCCGGTCAACAGTTTCGACATGGCCGGTCTCCGCCTCCGTTTGGATTCGACTAAGACCGTTCTACCGGGCTACCGCAGCGCGTCCAACGCCCTGACCGTCTCGACGGAGGGCAACCGAGGCGGCTCCGCGGCGATGGCCTTCCGCCCGAGCACCCACTCGGGCAGGTGGTGCCGGAGCGCGGCCCGCCCCTGCGCGGTGATGTCGACGGGCGCGGCCATACCGTGGCCCACGCGCTGTTCCCAGGTGATCCAGTCCCGGAGCCGCATGATCTCCAGGTCGTCCGCGTCCCACTGCTTGGCGGGCCGGTGCTCCACGTACCAGCTGGTGGCGCCGCGGTGCACGCCTCCCTGTTCCACCAGGGCGAGCAGCTTGACCTGCTCCTGCGTGACGGTGGTGGTGTCGGGCTTCGCGGCGTTGGCCTTGCGTCTCACAGGTGGACGTCCTCCGGAGCTGGCGGGTCCAAACGTCCCCGACGAACTCGAACAAGGTACGGCAACCACCACTACGGGCGCATTTCACACCAGCCACGCTGGGTCGGGACCAGCCGCACCGTGGGGGTTTGGGGGGCTCGGCCCCCCAACATCACGACGGCCGACCCGGCGAAAGTGGCGCAGCCACTGAGCAGGGTCGGCCTGAGGCCGTGGGCGCGACAGGGTTCGAACCTGCGACCGCTCGGGTGTAAGCCGAGTGCTCTTCCGCTGAGCTACACGCCCCAACCCCGGCGCCGCGAAGCGCAGGGGTACAGCTACATCATGCCTTGAGAGAGGCTACGGCCTTCTTCCAGGCGTCCTGATCGCGGGCCTGACCGGGCGCGTTCACCTCGGCGAAGCGCACGACGCCGGAGACGTCGACCAGGAACGTGCCCCGCAGCGCCATGCCGACGGCCTCGTTGAACACGCCGTAGGACTGCGCGACGGCTCCGTGCGGCCAGAAGTCGGACAGCAGCGGGAACTGGTAGCCCTCCTGGTTCGCCCACGCCTTCAGCGCGAACGGCGAGTCCACGGAGACGCCCAGCACCTGGACGTTCTCGTCCTCGTAGGTCGCCAGTTCGTCACGCAGCTGGCAGAGCTCGCCCTGGCACGTGCCACTGAAGGCGAACGGGTAGAACACCAGCAACACGGCCTGAGAGCCGCGAAACGACGACAACGTCACGGGCTGCTTGTTGTAGTCGTTGAGCGTGAAGTCCGGGGCCTCCGAACCGACCTCGACCGCCATGAGACAAACCCCTCCGGTGCGACACAGGACCACGGGCGGGTGAGCGCCCGTGGTTCAACCCTATGTCAACGAGAGATCAGCGCTTGGCCTTGGCCGACTTCGGCCACACCAGGCGGATGCCCGCCCAGTCCTCGCCCACGCTGATGTTGGAGGTCTGCGACAGGCCGGCGGTCGGAACCGCTTCGGCGACGTCGCTCGGCTCCACATGGCCGGGGCGGCCGGTCTTCGGGGTGAGAACCCAGATCACGCCGTCCTCGGCGAGCACACCGGTGGCTTCGAGCAGGGCGTCGACCAGGTCGCCGTCGTCCTCCCGCCACCAGAGCAGCACGACGCTCACCGTCTCGTCGGCATCCTCGTCGAGGAGGTCGCCCCCGCTCTGTTCCTCGACAGCGGCACGCAAGGCGTCGTCAACGTCCTCGTCCCAGCCGAGTTCTTGGACGACCATGCCCGATTCGATCCCGAGCTTCTCGGCGACGCCGATCTTGCCGGCGTCTTCCGCGGCGACCACGGTTTTCACTCCTCCAACTACGCAAGAGCGACAGCCCTAAGACTGCCGCCAGAGTCCGTTACTCGGGCTAGCGAACACTGTCAGCTACCTCCGGCGCAACTGTTGACCACGTGACACGCCGTAACAGGCACCCCTGTGCAGATCTCCGCACTGGCATGAGGCACGCTCTACATACCTCTTATCGCGCGCGCGTGAGCGACACGATCCAGAACTACCGACCGGTAGCCATGACGAAGTCGTCGCGCAAGGACAACGATAGGGGTGCGTGGCACGGTTTCCGGGCCAGCGCGAGTACCGCCAACGAAGCCGAGGAGACACCTTGAGCCCGCAGAACACCGGCCCCGAGCGGGTGCGTGTCATTCGCGACGGTCTGGCAGCGCACCTGCCGGACATCGACCCCGAAGAGACCTCGGAATGGCTCGAGTCGTTCGACGAGGTGCTCAAGGGCGGCGGTCAGCAGCGGGCTCGTTATCTGATGCTGCGTCTGCTCGAACGCGCTGGTGAGAACCAGGTCGGCATGCCGTCGCTGATCAGCACCGACTACGTCAACACCATCCCCACCGAGCGGGAGCCGTGGTTCCCCGGTGACGAGGAGGTGGAGCGTCGTTACCGTGCGTGGATCCGCTGGAACGCCGCGATGACGGTGCACCGCGCGCAGCGGCCCGGCGTGGGTGTCGGTGGACACATTTCGACGTACGCGTCCAGCGCGTCGCTCTACGAGGTCGGCTTCAACCACTTCTTCCGCGGCAAGAACCACCCCGGTGGCGGCGACCAGATCTTCATCCAGGGGCACGCCTCGCCCGGTGTGTACGCCCGCGCGTTCCTCGAGGGCCGGCTGAGCGAGCACCAGCTCGACGGCTTCCGCCAGGAGTACTCGCACGCCGGTCCGGGTGGCGGCCTGCCGTCGTACCCGCACCCGCGCCTCATGCCGGACTTCTGGGAGTTCCCCACGGTCTCCATGGGCATCGGCCCGATGAACGCGATCTACCAGGCGCGGTTCAACCGCTACCTGCGTGACCGCGGCATCAAGGACACGTCCGACCAGCACGTGTGGGCGTTCCTCGGCGACGGCGAGATGGACGAGCCCGAGTCGCGCGGCCTGCTGCAGCTCGCGGCGAACGAGCAGCTCGACAACCTGACGTTCGTGGTCAACTGCAACCTGCAGCGCCTCGACGGCCCGGTCCGCGGCAACGGTAAGATCATCCAGGAGCTGGAGTCGTTCTTCCGGGGCGCCGGCTGGAACGTCATCAAGGTCGTCTGGGGCCGCGAGTGGGACGCGCTGCTGCACGCCGACCGTGACGGTGCTCTCGTCAACCTGATGAACAACACGCCCGACGGCGACTACCAGACGTACAAGGCGAACGACGGCGCGTACATCAAGGAGCACTTCTTCGGCCGCGACCCGCGGACGAAGGCGCTCGTCGACCCGATGACCGACGACGAGGTGTGGAACCTCAAGCGCGGTGGCCACGACTACCGCAAGGTCTACGCGGCCTACAAGGCGGCGACCGAGACCGTCGGCCAGCCGACCGTGATCCTCGCCAAGACGATCAAGGGCTACTCGCTCGGCAAGCACTTCGCGGCACGCAACGCGACGCACCAGATGAAGAAGATGACCCTGGACGACCTCAAGGGCTTCCGGGACAGCCTGCGCATCCCGATCTCCGACGAGGTGCTCGAGAAGGACCCGTACCTGCCGCCGTACTACCACCCCGGGCAGGACAACCAGGAGATCCAGTACATGCTGGAGCGCCGCCGTCAGCTGGGTGGTTTCCTGCCCGAGCGCCGCACGAAGTCCAAGGCGCTCGTGCTGCCGGGCGACAAGGTCTACGACGGCATCAAGCGCGGCTCCGGCAAGCAGGAGGTCGCCACGACGATGGCGTTCGTCCGGCTCGTCCGCGACCTCGCGAAGGACCCGGAGATCGGCCCGCGCATCGTGCCGATCATCCCGGACGAGGCACGGACGTTCGGCATGGACTCCATGTTCCCGACGCAGAAGATCTACAACCCGAACGGCCAGGCGTACACCTCGGTGGACGCCAACCTGATGCTCGCCTACAAGGAGTCCGAGCAGGGCCAGATCCTGCACGAGGGCATCAACGAGGCGGGTTCCACGGCGTCGTTCACGGCGGTCGGCACGTCCTACGCCACGCAGGGCGAGCCGATGATCCCGATCTACATCTTCTACTCGATGTTCGGCTTCCAGCGCACGGGCGACGGCCTGTGGGCGGCGGCGGACCAGATGGCGCGCGGCTTCGTGCTGGGTGCCACCGCGGGCCGCACCACGCTGACCGGTGAGGGTCTCCAGCACGCCGACGGCCACTCGCTGCTGCTCGCGCACACGAACCCCGCCGTGATCTCGTACGACCCGGCGTGGTCCTTCGAGGTGGCGCACATCGTCAAGGACGGTCTGCGCAGGATGTACGGCGAGAACGCCGAGAACATCTTCTACTACATGACGGTCTACAACGAGCCGTACGTGCAGCCGGCCGAGCCGGAGGGCCTGGACGTGGAAGGCCTCCTGCGGGGCCTCTACAAGTACCAGGACGGCCCGCAGACCGGTGGCCCCCGTGCCCAGATCTTCGGCTCCGGTGTGGGCCTTCCCTGGGCTCTCAAGGCGCAGCAGATGCTGGCCGAAGAGTGGGGCGTATCGGTGGACGTGTGGTCCGCGACGTCGTACTCGGAGCTGCGCCGCGACGCCGTCGACACCGACCGCCACAACCTGCTGCACCCGGACGCCGAGCCGCGCGTGCCGTACGTGACGCAGGTGCTCAAGGACGTGCAGGGCCCGGTCGTCGCCGTGTCCGACTGGGCGTCGGCGATCCCGGACCTGATCCGCCCGTACGTCCCGACCGACATGACGACCCTGGGCACGGACGGCTTCGGCTTCTCCGACACCCGCCAGGCCGCCCGCCGCCACTTCCTGGTGGACGCGGAGTCCGTCGTCGTCGCCACGCTGGCCGCCCTGGCCCGGCGCGGCGAGGTCGAGCAGTCCAAGGTCGTCGAGGCGGCTCGCAAGTACCGCATCGACGACGTGCAGGCCGCTGGGCCGTCGACGTCGGACGCTGGTCTGGCGTAGTCACCGCAGCCGGTCGAGACGCCGTGAGGCGATCTGAGGGGCCGTTCCGCCACCGCGCGGGACGGCCCCTCAGTCCGTTCGTTGCTGCATCCGAGTGATCCCGGATGCCCGCGGGCATCCGACGCCACTGCCGGAGCGTGCTTTCCCTGTCACTCCACGCATCGGAGTGTTGATCGAAGGGGAGCAGATCATGAACGCATCACTGACCAGGCGGGTCGCGGGGGCGGCCGTCGCGGTCGCGCTGGCGCTGCCGTTCGTCGTGACGGGCCAGGCCCAGGCGAGCGCGTGGCCCAACGACACCTGGGACGTGTCCGACAAGTTCGAGGCCGGGGTGAGCGTCGGCGCGATCACCTGGGGCAACCGCACCAGCACCCTCAGGGGCTACGTCGAGGACTTCGGCGGCGTCAACTCCACGACGGTGGTCTTCACCGCCTACGCCGGCGCCACGAAGATCGACAGCGACACCCGGACCGCGTCGCCGGGGGAGAACGTGCCCTTCAACTTCCCCATCGGGGATCCCGACAAGGTCGGGGGCTTCGACCGTCTCAAGATCCAGGTCTGCCAGTCGCAGGCCCCGGAGGCGACGTGCAGCCCCGGTGTGAACGTCACCAGGGACGCCATCCCGGAGCGCGAGTTCTGGCGCCCGTAGCACCTCTCAGCCCAGGGCGTACTCCGTGAACTGACCGCAGGCGGCGAACCCGAGGCGCCGATAGACGGGTTCGCCGTCCGCGGACGCCTGCAGGACAGCGGTCCGGAAGCCATCCGCACGCGCGACGTGCAGCGCGGCGACCGTGACAGCGCTGCCGTAGCCGCGCCGACGGTCGGTGGCGAGCGTCGTGATGTTGTAGATGCCCGCGACTCCGGCGTGCATGAACACCTCGGCCGTGCAGACCGGCCGGCCCGCCACGTACCCGACGAGGTAGCGGGCTCGGCTGGTCAGCGCAGGGACCGCCGCGGCGGCGTAGAACTCGCGGACCGTGGCGGCGGGCGGGTCCCAGTTCGCGGACAGCACCGCGGCGTAGTCAGCCAACTGGTCCGGCGTGCGGACGGGCTGGATGTCGAGACCTTCGGCGGACGCCCCGGGCACCTTGCCGCCCAGGTCGAGCCACATGCCCGTCTCGGTCTCGGACGGGGTCAGGCCGGCGGCGGTCAGCACCTCGCCCAGGCCCGTCGAGCCGGGGCCGGCCCACCACGAGAACGGCCGTCCGATCGCCGCGATCTCGCTCACGGTCCGCGCGACGCGTTCGGCGGCGTCGGCGCCGAAGCGGGCCCTGGCGACGATGTTGAACGTGTCGTCCGGCAGGCCACTGTCCGCGATCAGCAGATCACTCGTCTCGGTGACGGTCGCGCCCGGCAAGTGACGGTGGAGGTGGCAGGCGTGCTCGGCGAGGTTGATCTCCATCCGGGCCGGCAGGTCGTCGTTCATGCCGCCATCGGATCAGGTGCGGAAGGGGGCCGCGACCGATATATCAGTCCGCCGATATATCAGTTGCCGACGCCCCGACGGGCCTTAGCAATGAGTCTTTTGCGGACGAAGTCCAAAGTGTCATTGCTAAGGCGCTGGTCAAAGCGACCGATATATCAGTTGGGTCAGCACTGGGCGACTGGTCGGGCGTGCAGGAGGGGGCCGTCGGCTCGGGCGTCCAGCAGCAGCGGGACCAGGGCGCGGGCCTCCTGCTTCAGCGGCACGATGCGGTCGCCGCCCCGGAGGTACTGGGACCTGACGCCGTGCAGGGCCAGTTCGTCCTGCACCTCGCGGTACTGGGCCCCGGTCAGCACGTAACCGCACGGCGGGGTGGTCACCACGTCCGAGGGATCCGGGGCCTGGTTGTCGGCGCCACCGAAGTACACCGGGCCGGACCGGACCGCGCGGGAGGCAGCGGTGGCGGCTTCGATCGCCGAGCGGTTCGAGCCGACGAACGACTGCGTGCCGTCCAGCGCCTTCAGGTGCGAGTCGACGCGGAAGAGCGGTGTGTTGTCGACGTTGGTCTCGAGCAACAGGCCCATACCGTGCTTCAACCCGCCCGTGTTGCGCAGGATGCGTTCCTGACCGTCGCCCGCGACCTGGCGGATGGGCTCGCCGGTCACCGGGTCGACGTAGATGCCGTACACGCCGGAGGTGCGCCCAGCGGCCTCGACGGACGGCCGCACGTAGGAGCGGGACAGGGTCTCCGAGAGCGAATGCACGCCGTCAGCGACGTTGAGGTTGCGCGGCCACAGCCAGAGGACGTCCTTCACGTAGTAGGGCTCGGAAGGACCGAACTCGTGCAGGTCGTGGATGACGTCGGGCTGCCAGTCGCGGATCACGGAGGCCATCGCGCGTGCCTCGGCGGTGCGGAGTAGCAGGTGGTCTCGGTTGATGTCGAGGCCGGCGGAGTTGCCGCGGGTGTTCGCGACGCGGCCGTCCGGATTGGCGTTCGGCACGAAGAGGTAGGTCACGCCGGACGAACGCGGCAGGGAGCGCATGCGGATCAGGCACGCCTCGCGGCCGGCGGGTTCGTCGCCGTGCTGGGAGCAGATGTAGAGAACCACCGTGCGCGCGGAGCGGGAGCCCACGCGCACGAGCTGGATGGGACGGCCTTGGGCGGTCGTCCCGATCTGGGAAACAGGCAGGCCCGTGGCGCGCAGGTAGGCCTGTTCCTCGGACTCGGTGGTCCACTTGCCGGTGAGCTCGAATCCGGTTCGCGGCGCGGGCGCGGCGACGGCCGGAACGGCTGCCAGCGACGAGACAGCGGTCAGCAGAGCGATCAACAGTCCCCTCATAGGGGAGACTTTGCCGCCTGTGTCAACCGGCGGGCGGTGCGGTTCCAGTCGACGAAACCGTGGATGACCAGGCCCGCGAAGATCACGTAGACGAACGCGCTGAAGTACAGGCCCGACTGGATCTGCAGCGGCACGCCGACGGCGTCGACCACCAGCCACACCAGCCAGAACTCCACCAGCCCGAGGCCTTGCAACGCGAAGGCCAGGATCGTGCCGATGAAGATCGCGGCGTCCGGCCACGGCGCCCACGAGGCGTCCAGCGCGTCCAGCACCAGCGCGAACGCGACGGTGCCGACGACGAAGGCACCGGCGATCGCGAGCCGTTCGCGCCGGGAACCCTTGCGCACCACCACGCCGAAGACCGGGTCACGGCGGCGCACCCACGCGTACCAGCCGTAGACGGCGATCGCACCGACGGCGACCTGCCTGGTGGCCAGGCCGCCCAGGTGTGCCGACAGGTAGACGGTGAAGAGCAGTGCGACCGAGACCAGCTGGACGGGCCAGGTCAGGAGTGAACGGCGCTGCGCCAGGAACACGACCGCGAGCGCCAGCACCTGCCCGGCCAGCTCCGTGTACGCGATCTTCTGGCCGAAGATCGTCAGTCCCCACTCGTACCACACGGTTTGTTCCCCCGCGGTTCAGTCGCAGTACACCGGTGTTTCCTACGGTCCCACCATGTCATCTTCCTTAGCACTGGCGCTCGTGCCTTTGTTCCTCACCGCTCCCGCGACGCCCGTCATCACACCGACGGTCATCACGCAGACGTTCGAGGAGCCCGCCGACGCGGACGACCCTGCCATCTGGGTGAACCCGCGCAACACCGAACGCAGTGTGGTCCTGGGCACGCTGAAGGAAGGCGGCCTGGCGGCGTTCGACCTGAACGGCCGCACGATCGGCGTTTACCCGGCACCGCTGCCGCCGACGCCCGACGCGAAGCCCGGCCGCTTCAACAACGTCGACGTGCACGGCGACCTGGCGTTCGTCAGCGACCGCGGCCGTGACCGCATCCGGGTGTTCCAAGTGGACGAACGCGGCGCGCGGGACGTCACGAACCCCGCCACCAAGCCGGTGTTCTCCAAATCCGAGGCCGAGGTCGACGACCAGCACACCGTCTACGGCCTGGCAGCCGGGCACGTCGGCGGCAAGGACGTCGTCGTCACCAGTCGCCGCAACGAGACCAGCATCGCGCTCCTCCAGGTCGTGAAGGGTGCCCGGTACGACACCAGGAAGGTGTCCACTCTGGACCTTCCGAGCACCTTCACCCTGCCGGACGGCAAGAGCTGGACCGTGTGCGGCGAGCCCGGCGAGGGCCCGCAGGTCGAGGGCATGGTGATCGACGAACGCACGAACACCCTCTACGCCGCCCAGGAGGAGGTCGGCATCTGGCGGATCCCGTTGCGCTCCAACGGCTTCGGTAAGCCGCAGCTCGTCGACAAGGTCCGCACGTGGGGCGCGCCGCAGAAGTACAACCCCGAGACCGAGGAGTGCGAACCGGACGGCCCGAACCCCGGCTTCGGCGGCAGGTGGCTCGAAGCGGACGCCGAGGGCCTCACGATCGCGGACGGCGTGTTGCTCGCGTCCAGCCAGGGTGACTCGCGGTTCGTCGCGTACCGCACGGCGGACATGAAGCCGCTGCAGGACTTCAAGGTCGCTGACGTCGAGCACTCCGACGGCGCCGACATCGTGCTGGGCAAGCTCAATCTCCTGGTCGTCCACGACGGAGAACGCCCGAACGGCACCGGATTCGCGTTCTTCAGGTTCTAGTCTGTCCCGATGGGGACGCTCAGCCAGGACCAGCTCAACAGAGCACTGATCGAACGCCAGCTGCTGCGCGAGCGCGCCGACATGAGCGCGCTCGCCACCATCGAGCACCTCTTCGGCATCCAGGCGCAGGAACCGAAGTCGCCCTACGTCGGCCTCTGGACTCGCCTCCGGAACTTCCAGCCGAAGGAGCTCGAAGACCTCCTGACCAACCGCGAAGCCGTCCGCATGCTCCTGATGCGCGGCACGATCCACCTGGTCAGCGCACGGGACGCGCTCGGCCTGCGGCCCCACACCCAGCTCAAGCTCGACCGCGAACTGCAGAGCGGGCCGTTCGCCGCCCGCCTGAAGGGCCTCGACTTCGACGAGATCGCCGAGGCGGGCCGCAAGATCCTCGACGAGACCCCGCAGGGCACCGCGGACGCGGGCAGGCAGCTCAAGGAACGCTGGCCAGACCGCGAGCACACCGTCCTCGGCAACGCCCTGCGCAACAAGCTCGCCCTCGTCCAGCTTCCGCCGCGCGGCCTGTGGCACAGCAGCGGCAGGGCCGTCTGCACGACCGTCGAGAACTGGCTGGGCCAACCCCAGAACGCCATGGACAAGGAAGAGCTCGTCCTGCGCTACCTCGGGGCCTTCGGCCCGGCCACCGTGATGGACGCCCAGCAGTGGTCCGGCCTCACCAGGCTCGCCGAGACGTTCGCGGCACTGCGGCCGCGGCTCGTGACGTTCCGCAACGAGGCGGGCAAGGAGCTCTTCGACCTCCCCGACGCCCCGCGCCCCGGCCCGGAAACCCCTGTCCCGGTGCGGCTTCTGCCCGAGTTCGACAACATCCTGCTCGCCCACGCCGACCGCAGGAGGGTCATCGCGGACGACCGGCTCGGCGTCGTCATCGGCGGCAAGCCCACGGTCCTCGTCGACGGCTACGTGGTCGCCACTTGGTCCATCTCCAAGGAGCGCACCATCTCCGTCGAGTACATCGACGCGCAACCGAGGAGCAGGCAGAAGGCGGTCGCCGAGGAGTGCGACCGCCTTCAGGACTGGGTTCGAGGTTAGGCGGCGACCTCGACGTGCGCGCCGTCGCCGACGACCAGCCGGAGCTGGCGCGCGGAGCCGACGCGGGCCCGGCGCCCGATCAGCGACGTCTCGATCCCGGACACGTTGTGCACGGTGGCCTCGTTCAGCACGATCGAGTCGGCCAGCCCGGAATCGACGATCCGGCAGTCCGCGCCGATCGACGTGTACGGCCCGATGATCGACTCCTGGACCAGCGTCCCAGCGCCGATGATCGCGGGCCCGACGATGCACGACCGCACCACGCGCGCACCCTCCTCGACCACGACGTCACCGATCAGCCGCGACTCGTCGTCGACGATGCCCTGGATGTCCGTCCGCAGCCCCATCAGCAGCTCGCGGTTGCACTCCAGCACGTCCTCGACCTTCCCGGTGTCCTTCCAGAACCCCGAGTACATCCGCGCCCGCACGTCACGTTCGTGCGTCACCAGCCACTGCAGCGCGTCGGTGATCTCGAACTCGCCGCGCCACGACGGTTCGATCGCGTCGACGGCGGCGTGGATCGCGGACGTGAAGAAGTAGACGCCGATCATCGCGAGATCGCTGCGCGGCTCCTGCGGGTGCTCGACCAACCGCGTCACGCGCGAGTTCTCGTCCACCTCCGCGACGCCGTACAGCCGCGGGTTCTCCACCTTGTCCACGAGCACCTGGGCGGACGGCCGCAGCCGCGCGAACTCGTCGGCGATCTGGCCGATGCCCTCGACCAGCACGTTGTCGCCCATGTACATCACGAAGTCGTCGTCACCCAGGAACGGCCGGGCGATCCGCACGCAGTGCGCCAGGCCCAGAGCCGTGTCCTGCTGGATGTAGGTGAGGGAAACCCCGAGGTACGAGCCGTCGCCGAACAGCTCGGAGATCTCCTGCGCACCATCGCCGACGACGATGCCGATGTCGGTGATGCCGACGTCCCGCAGGTTCTCCACGACGTACTCGAGCACCGGCTTGTTCGCGATGGGGACGATCTGCCGAGGCAGCGAGTATCCGGCCGGGCGTACGCCCGCGGACAGCACAAGGGCTTTCATAGGTCCTCCACCGCGACGGAACAGTTCGGGTGGACACGAGGCTGCGTGCGGGCACTGGACCGGAACTGGAGAACTGTCAGAACACGAAGAAGGGGCGCTGCGCGAGATGTTCGCGCAGCGCCCCTTCCTACGAGGTAGGACTACTTTCCCAAAATCTACTTGTCAGACATCGGGGTGCCCGACGGAGGGGTCGTCATGTCACCCATCCGGCCGCCCACGGTCTGCGGCATCTCCTGCGACGCACGAGGCATCGGCGACTGGGTCTGCGCCTCCTCCTGTGCGCGGGCCAGCCAGCCCTCCCAGCGCGCCTGCATCGGGCGGATCAGGCCGCCACCCACACCGATGACGATCACGCCGGCGATGGTGGCGAGCACGGCGATCAGGACCGGCATGGTCACCGAGATCGCGATGCCCAGCTGGTTGAGCGCCGCGATGATGCCGAGCGCCATCACGAAGCCGTAGGTGATGTTGCCCATGAGCTTCGTGTACGAGCGCTGGCCCAGCGCACCGGTGACGAGACCCTTGAGCGCGGTGCCGATGGCCGACGCGACGATCACGAGAATGATCGCCACGACGATGCGCGGCAGGTACGCGATGACCTCGTTGAGCAACGTGCTGACCGGGTTCGAGGCGCCGAAGACGCCGAACGCCAGCTGCAGCGCGATGAGCAGCACGAAGTAGTACACGATCTTGGAGATCAGACCGGACGCGTCCATCGACGACTGCCGCATCGCGCCGTTGAGGCCCGACTTGTCGACGAGCTTCTCGAAGCCGACGCGCTTGAGGAGGAACTGAACACCCTTGGCGAGTGCCTTGGCGATGAACCAGCCAATGACCAGAACGACCAGGAAGCCGAGCAGCTTCGGCACGAACGTGGCGACCATCGCCCACGCCTGGCCCAGGCCCTCGGTGATTTGCGAGCCCACGGGCCCTCCTTGAACAAGTTGCGGTGAGTGAAGATCAGACGCGCTGATCGTTTCGTGGATCACACCGCTCCACAACTTCGACACTGCTACACGAAAGGGTGGCTGACGTGGATATTCGTCGCAATACAGTCCAGAGTGGAACTACCGGTGGGGACCGGGGAGAGGGAAGCGCCCGCCACGCTCTGTGGTGGGCGCTTCCACATTTCTAGGGCCTTGCGGAGAAGCCGCGGCCGTCCAGATAGGCCTGGATGCCCTCCGGTGACAACGTCGGCGCGGCGCCTCCCTGGCCGTCCTTCGGCACCTCGGGCCGGGGGTCGCCGGTGCACTCGGAACTGCTGCCGGGCAGCGCCCCGTCGACCAGGTACCGGTTGACCCTGTCGTCGACGCACTTGTTGCCACCGTTGTAGAGGCCGTGCTTGCCCTCGTCGGTGACGGTGATGAGGTTGTGCCCGAGCCGCTGCGCCATCGCCGGCCCGCTCGCGTACTGGGTCTGCGTGTCACCCTCGGACTGCACGACGACGCCGATCGGGTAGCCGTTGCGCACGATCCTGACCGGCGGCTCCGGCGGCGTGAACGAGCGGAACGTGCAGGTCATGGGCGCGGCCCGGACGATGCCGAAGCCGTACGGGTAGCGCTCGCGGAACATCCGCATGTCCTCGTAGTAGTTGTGCAGGTCGGTCGGCCAGTCCGACTCGCAGGTGACGGTGTCGAAGACGCCCGACCGCAGTTCGTTCAGACCGGTCCTCGCGAGCACCTGCCCGGCCTTGGCGCCTTCGGCGTTCGCCGGCGTCTCCCCCGACCGCAGCTTCGTCACGATCGACGCCAGGTCCGACCACAGTGGACGGTAGCGGGCACCGACGCCCATCGCGCCGTCGAAGGAGGAGCGGTTGTGCTCGCCGACCGGCATCGCGTGCAGCTTCGCGGCGACCTTCTCGACCTCGGCCAGCACCTCGTCACGCGACTTGCCCAGCCCGAACTTCTCGTTGCGCTCCCCCACCCACGACGCCCACATCTCGACGTCCTTGCGGTAGGCGACGGCCTGCTGGCGGAACTGCTCGTGCCAGATCCACTCCGGGTGCACGGCCGAGTCGAGCACGCTGCGGTCGAGCCGGCTCGGGAACAACGTCCCGTACACCGCGCCCAGGTACGTGCCGTACGAGTAACCCAGGTAGTTGATCTTCTGCTCGCCCAGCACGGCGCGCACGACGTCCATGTCCCGCGCGGTGTTCGCGGTGCTGATGAACGGCCGGATCCCGCCACCGGACTTCTGGCAGGCCTCCTCGGCCTCGCGTGCCTCGGCCGCCCACTTGCCGAACTCGCTGTCCGCGGGCCGCGACTCCGGCGCGGCGATCGCGGGCACGGTGCGGCAGTTCAGCGCCGTCGAACCGCCGACGCCACGCGGGTCGATGCCGATCACGTCGTGGACCTGGGCGAGTTCGGACTTCCCGAGGAACAGCGGCAGTCCGAGACCTGACCCACCAGGTCCACCCGGATTGGTGAACAGCACGCCACGACGGCGATCGGCCGCCACGGCCTTCTTGCGGCTGATCGTCAGGTTGATCCTGTCGCCGGCCGGTTTGGCGTAGTCGAGCGGCGCGAGGAGCGTCGCGCATTCCAGCTCGGCGAGCTTTCCCTCGCACGGCGCCCAGGTGACCGCCTGGGAGTGGAACTCGGCGAGCGGATCGGGTGGATCAGCGGAGGCGGTCGTGCTCGTGGTCAGCAGAGCGACGACCCCTAGGGCGAGTGCCGGGAACCTACGCAAGACGAAACCTCCGCGCCGGACGAACATGACCTCTGCTGCCCGAAGGTATGGCGGTTCAATCAGGTACATGGGTTCTGTCACCCATCCCGGTGATGTCCGCCCGAACGCCTAAGCTGCGGGTATGACCAGCAGCAAGGCGAAGGAGGAGCACCCGCCGACGCTCTCCGCCCGCACCATGCGCAAGATCGAACGCGCATCGGGCTCGCTCGCGACCGCCAGCGTGGCCGAGATGGAGCGGCGCCTGCCGTGGTTCGCGCGGATGCCCGCCGACCAGCGTGCGAGCGTCCTGCTGCTGATCCAGAACGGCGTGGCCGGGTTCGTGGAGTGGCTGCACGACCGGCAGCAGGCGATCCGGCTGACCGCGGACGCGTTCCGCAGTGCCCCCAAGGACATCTCCCGCTGGGTCAGCCTGCGCCAGACCGTCGAGCTGGTCCGGATAGCGCTGGAGCTGTTCGAGGAGCAGATGCCGCTGATGGCGGCGAACGAGGCGGAGCGCGCGCTGCTGATGGAGGGCGTGCTGCGGTACGGGCGGGAGATCGCCTTCTCGGCCGCCACCTCCTACGCGGCGGCCGCCGAGGCGCGCGGTGCCTGGGACGCGCGGCTGGAAGCGCTGGTCGTGGACGGTGTCGTGCGTGGCGACCCGGAGGAGTCGCTGCTGTCCCGTGCCGCCGCGCTCGGCTGGGACCCGGCGCTGGAGGCGACGGTCCTGGTCGGCAAACCCGGCGGCGAGGACCCGCCCGCGATCATCTACTCGGTGCGCAGCAAGGCGGCCCGCGCGGGCCGTCCGGTGCTGCTGTCCGTGCAGGGCTCACGGCTGGTGGTCGTGCTCGGCGGCCCGACGGAGACCGGCGAGGACGTGCTGGGCCGCATCTCCGAGGGGTTCGGCGAGGGCCCGGTCGTGGCAGGGCCCACCGTGGCCAGCCTCGCCGAGGCCCATCGCAGTGCGAGCGACGCGCTGAGCGGGCTGCGTGCCGTGGTGGGCTGGCCCGCCGCCCCGCGCCCCGTCCGCTCGCTCGACCTGCTGCCGGAACGGGCGCTGGCCGGCGATCCGGAGGCCGAGTGGCAGCTCGTCGACAGGGTCGCCCGGCCGCTGGAGGACGCGGGCGGCGCGCTGCTGGAGACCGTGGACGCCTTCCTGGAGGTCGGTGGCGTGCTGGAGACGTGCGCGAAAAGACTCTTCGTGCACCCGAACACGGTCAGATATCGCCTTCGGCGTGTTCAGGAAATGACGGGAAGAAATGCACATGACGCTCGAGACGCACTTGTGCTTCGCGTCGCATTGTCTGTAGGACGCCTGGCGCGGTCCCGTGGCCTGTGGTAGCGAGCGGCCTGTGACGGACTTCGCACACATCCGTTAGGGTGAGGGCCAAACGACCCTCCACCGCCCTGAGCTGGGCTTACGTCGCGGAGCGTTCCCCTGACCGACACTTTTGTAGGGTCTCTACAAATACGATCGCAGTACTTCGTTCTTCCCAGCATGGGGTACCGGTGGGTTCACCAGCTTTAGTAATCGACGTGATCGCACTCCTCGCGCCCGGACAAGGGTCCCAGACGCCCGGCATGCTCGCCCCCTGGCTCGAACTGGAGGGGGCCGAGAAGCAGGTGCGCACGTGGTCGGAGATCACGGGCCTGGACCTGGTGCGTCTCGGCACCACCGCGGAGGCCGACGAGATCGTCGACACCGCGATCACCCAGCCACTCGTCGTGGCTCTCGCCGTACTCGCGTTCGGTGAGCTGCGCCGCCGCGTCGAACTGCCCTCCGCCGTGATCGTCGGCGGTCACTCGGTCGGCGAACTCGCCGCCGCCGCGGTCGCGGGCGTCATCAGCGCCGACGACGCCGTCGCGCTGGCCGCCGTGCGCGGTGCCGCGATGGCACAGGCGTGCGCCCTGGAGCCGACCGGCATGGCCGCGGTACTCGGCGGCGACGAGCCGGAGGTGCTCGCCCGCCTGGAGGAGCTCGGTCTCGTGCCCGCCAACCGCAACGGCGCGGGCCAGATCGTCGCGGCCGGTCCGCACCCCGCGCTCGACGAGCTCGCGGCGAACCCGCCGGGCCCGGCGAAGATCCGCAAGCTCGCGGTCGCGGGCGCGTTCCACACCAGGTACATGGCGCCCGCGGAAGACGCGGTGCGCGCACGTGCCGCCGAAGTCGCCACGCACGACCCGTCGCTGCCGCTGGTGTCCAACAAGGACGGTCAGGTCGTCACCGAGGGCGCCGAGGTGCTGCGGCGCCTGGTCTCCCAGGTCACGAGCCCCGTTCGCTGGGACCTCTGCCAGGCCACCTTCGTCGAGAAGGGCATCGCCGGCTCGATCGAGCTGCCGCCCGCCGGCGTGCTGACGGGTCTCGCCAAGCGTGCGATGAAGGGCACCGCGACCCTCGCCCTGAAGACGCCCGACCAGCTGGAGAAGGTCACGGAGCTCTTCGACGCCGTGGGAGCCACTCAGTGACGACCTTCCGGGCCCCGCAGGCAGTCGCGGGGAGCCGCATCCTCGGACTCGGCAGCTACCAGCCCGAGACCGTGGTGAGCAACCACGACCTCGCCCAGCGCATGGACACCTCGGACGAGTGGATCCGCGAGCGGGTCGGCATCGTCAACCGGCGGGTGGCGGCGAAGGACGAGGGCGTCGTCGACATGTCCGTCATCGCGGGCACCAAGGCGATCGAGGACGCGGGCCTCACGCCCGCCGACATCGGCGGCGTGATCGTGGCGACGTGCACCATGCCGTCGACCATCCCGAACGCCGCAGCTCAGGTCGCCACCAGGATCGGCATCCAGGCCGCGGCCGCGTTCGACCTGAACGCCGCGTGCGCGGGCTTCTGCTACGCCGTCGCGACCGCGGCGGACATCGTCCGCGGCGGCTCGGTGCGCAACTTCCTCGTCATCGGCGCGGAGAAGCTCACCGACTGGACCCACCAGGACGACCGCTCGACCGCGATCATCTTCGCGGACGGCGCGGGTGCCGTCGTGGTCGGCGCCGGCGACACGAACGAGATCGGCCCCGTCGCCTGGGGCTCGGACGGCTCGATGTCCGAGGTCATCAGGATCGACGACCGCGACTCGTTCATCCACCAGGAGGGCCAGACGGTCTTCCGGTGGGCGACCACGCAGGTCGCGCCGGTCGCGATCCGCGCAGCCGAACTCGCAGGGGTCGAACTGTCCGATGTGGACGTTTTCGCCCCGCACCAGGCGAACCTCAGGATCATCGAGGCGATCGCCAAGCGCCTGCGCAAGAATGGTGCGCGCGAGGACCTGAAGGTCGCTCGAGACATCGTCGAATCCGGCAACACCTCCTCGGCCTCGATCCCCATGGCGCTGGACCACATGCGGTCGGCGGGCGAGATCTCCTCCGGAGACGTGGTGCTGATGGTCGGTTTCGGCGCGGGCCTGTCCTACGCGGGACAGGTGGTCCGGTGCCCATGAGTACCACCCAGAGTTTTTCCATCGTTTCAATCGAAAGGGAACTTCAGTGAGCGAGAACGTCCTGTCCGGCCTTGCCGAGATCGTCGAAGAGGTCGCCGGCGTTGCCGCCGACGACGTCACCGCTGACAAGTCCTTCGTGGACGACCTCGACATCGACTCGCTGTCGATGGTCGAGATCGCCGTCCAGGCGGAGGACAAGTTCGGCGTGAAGATCCCGGACGACGAGCTGGCCAACCTCAAGACCGTTGGTGACGCGGTGAACTACATCACCAGCAACAAGTGACTTCGGGCATCGAGGTCGTCATCACCGGGCTGGGTGCCACCACCCCGCTCGGTGGTGATGTCACGTCCACCTGGGACGCCCTTCTGGCCGGCAAGAGCGGGGTTCGCCCCATGACCCACGACTGGGTCGAGAAGTACGACCTGCCGGTCAAGATCGCGTCGCAGCTCGTGGTGGACCCGACCGAGGTGCTCCCCCGAGTAGAGGCACGCCGCCTGGACCGCTCCGAGCAGGTCGCCATCGTCGCGTCCCGCCAGGCGTGGTCCGACGCGGGCCACGACGACGACACCGTCGACCGCCAGCGCCTAGCCGTGATCATCGGCACGGGCATCGGCGGCGCGATCACCCTGCTCACCCAGGACGACATCCTGGAACAGCACGGCCTGCGCAAGGTGTCGCCGCTGACCGTCCCGATGCTGATGCCGAACGGCCCGGCCGCGCACGTGGGCCTGGAACTGAAGGCACAGGCGGGCGTGCACGCCCCGGTCTCCGCCTGCGCGTCAGGCGCGGAAGCCATCGCGTGGGCCTACCGCATGATCATGTCCGGCGAAGCCGACGTGGTCGTCGCAGGCGGCGCGGAAGCGTGCATCACGGCCATCCCGGTGGCGGGCTTCTCGCAGGCCCGCACCATGAGCACCCGCAACGACGAGCCGGAGAAGGCCTCGCGCCCGTTCGACACGGGCCGCGACGGCTTCGTCCTCGGCGAGGGCGCGGGCATCATGGTCCTGGAACGCCGCGAGTTCGCAGAAGCCCGCGGCGCTCGCATCTACGGCCGCCTCGCAGGCATCGGCACCTCGGCCGACGGCTACCACATCACGGCCCCGGACCCCGAGGGCGTGGGCCAGTCACGCGCCATCGCCGCCGCCCTGCGCTCCGGCGGCATCGACCCGTCCGACGTGGGCCACGTGAACTGCCACGCCACCTCCACCCCGGTAGGCGACGTCGCGGAAACCGTGGCAATCCGCAAGGCGATCGGCGACCACCCGGTCCTGACCGCCCCGAAGGGCGCACTGGGCCACCTGCTGGGAGCAGCAGGAGCGGTCGAGGCAATCGTGACCGTCCTGTCCATCCGCGACGGCATCGTTCCCCAGACGCTCAACCTGGAGAACCTCGACCCGGCCGTCACGCTGGACGTGGTGGCAGGCGAACCACGCAAGATCAAGCTGGAAGCGGCGGTGAACGACTCGTTCGGGTTCGGCGGCCACAACGTGGCCCTGGCCTTCACCCCGGCCTAAGCACCACAGCACGGCCACAAGGCCCTGGTCCGCAACGCGGACCAGGGCCTTGTGCTTGCCCGCCAAGGGCTGGGGCTGTGGCTGGGGCTGGGAGAAGCAGCGCGCGCCCCGGTCACGCCTGATCGCACGCGACGCCGTAGGCGAGCCGTCCTTACCGCGCGGCATGGGTGGGGTGGTCCCGTCACGAGTCGCACCTCAGCCCTTGCTGCATCTGAAGGGATGGGTCAAGTCGACACGCTCTTCGTCGGGTTGACCCATCCCTTCAGATGTGGCCCGCTCGGGTGCGGCTCGTGACGGGACCACCCCACCACCGCACCCCTCTAAGCAACGCAACTCCGCCCAAAGCAACAGGCGTGCCATCAACCCACGCATGGCGCGGGCCGGTCTTTGATCAGATTGTGGGGGGTCTGGGGGGCGGAGTCCCCCAGGAAACAGCGCAACCACACGCCCGCAACGCAACCACCTACGAACAAGAAACAGGAACCCGCCAACGAAACAGGGGGACGCCCCACCCAACAGGCGCGTCAACGCCTCAGCACTTCTCCATCTGAGGGTTCCGGTTCTCCGGCGCCTCATCCACCTTCAACGCCCCACCCTCCCAAACCAGCACATAAACCACCCGCCACCGAATACACCCCTCAGGCAAGGCAGGCGGAGCCTTCGCAACGTCCTGAGTGGACACAAACGAGATCAACACCCGCAACCGCCGCCCCACCACATCCGACTCGACCCGCTGCACCACCACCCCGCCATCCCGCGTGGTCTCGTAAGCAGCGATCCAGCCGGCCTCAGGCGTGGACGAAACCCGCCGAGCCGACACCACCTCACGCCACCCGGCGAAATCCAGCGAGTTGATCGAGTCGAAGTAGGCCTGCAGCACACGCTGCACGGCGGTCCGGTCGGGGTGTGTGAACGAGTCCGGGCTCAGCCGGACCTCCGAGGACCCGGGCAACGGCCCCGCGACCGACGAGGACGGAACGGCCGGCGCTCCCTGGGCCTCTGCTGGGCGCGAGTACACGGTCCTGCCCACCATCCCGGCCGCCACCGCGGCGCCGGTGATCACGACCACGGCCGGCACCAGCCAGCGGCTTGCCACGCTCCCCACGCTCGCAAGCCTAGCCGCACGACACGCGAGCAGTGACGGCCGCTCACAAAACGTGTCCCGTTACATCGAAACACAAAATTTCACTCGAACGATTACATCACACTAGGATTTAGCGAGTTGGATGTAGCAAGACAATGTTTGCTACACAAGAGGCGAGCACCAATCTAATCCTACGAATGAGTGCCAATGGGTGACTCCACACCGCCGTTCGGCCGTATCAAACACGCAATAGCAGCCAAATACGGCTTCACTCGGAAAGAGCAGTCGACACAGCGCGTACACGGCGTTTGCATCCACCTGACTATACGTCGAGCTTCACTTGGAATAGCGCAGCTCAGCGGCACGCAAGATCAGGAACGTCGCAGTGCCGTTTAGCGGGACCACGACACATCCTCGTCCAGGCACATCCGAGCAAACATCTCAACCGGGTGAGATGGGCCCAAACCTCATCACGGCAAGTCACATACGCGCCGGTAACCAGGGGTCTTTCGGACACGAACGGGGTACCCATATGACTCGAACGGCGGATTCCCCATAGGCGCGTGATTGTGCGGGAATATGCGGCGTCAAAGAAAACGAAAACGAGTCAGGGAGGGGAATTTCGGTGGACCTCAGATACGAGGCGTACTGCTTCGCCGATCGGCAGTTCTACGATCTGCAGAGCAGCACCGAAAGCACCCCCAAGGACGACTTTTCGACCGAACTCCCCGCGCTCCCACCCGACTGGACTACGGTTGAGCGCAACGTGTGGCGGCACCACCACCCGTCCGGGGTGCAGCTTCCCGACCAAGGGTGGAAGATCCACGTTTCCGCCGGCCTCGACAACGCCGGCCAGGTACTGAAGGCCACTTTCGACTACTGCGTCGAACGGCGAATTCCGTTCAAGTACCTGCAGACGATCTCGATCGTGCTGGCCCGCAACTCGAAGTACGCGCCGCGGGACGGCAGCGGCAAGCTGATCACGATCTACCCGACGGACACCGAGCAGCTCGAGACGATCTGCACCGAGCTGGCGCGGGTGCTCGACGGCGAGCACGGGGCGTACATCCTGAGCGACCTGCGCTTCGGCAAGGGGCCGCTGTACGTGCGCTACGGCGGGTTCGCCGAGCAGTGGCTCGAGGTCGACGGGCAGCAGGTGCTCGCGATCGCGAGGCCGGACGGCGAGCTGGTCGCGGACAGGCGCAAGCCGGTGTTCAGCCTGCCCGAGTGGATCGAGCTGCCCGCCTTCCTGAAGCCGCACCTGGACGAGCGCAACGGCGGCGACCCCGAGAAGTTCCCGTACCGGATCAAGAGCTCACTGCACTTCTCCAACGGCGGTGGCGTCTACCTCGCGACGCGCAAGAGTGACGGCAAGGAGGTCGTGCTCAAGGAGGCGCGGCCGCACGCCGGGCTCGACCGCGAGGGTCGTGACGCCGTGGCGAGGCTGGAGCTCGAGCACGAGATCCTCACGAAGCTGCACGGTGTCGACGGTGTTCCCGAGGTGTACGACCGCTTCACGGAGTGGGAGCACCTGTTCGTGGCCATGGAGTTCATGCCGGGGCGTTCGCTCGGGCAGTGGCTCGGCCACAACTACCCGTTGACGCACCGGGACACCACCGACGAGCTCCTCCGGAGCTACCGCGTCCGGGCCGAAGCGCTCATCGCCAAGGTCGAGGACCTGGTGGCGCGGGTGCACGAACGCGGTGTCGTGTTCGGCGACCTGCACACGATGAACATCCTGGTCGGCGAGGACGACGAGGTCTCGCTCATCGACTTCGAGCTGTCGTCGACCATCGAGGACGTGCACCGGCCGACGCTCGGCGCGCCGGGGTTCCAGGCGCCGAAGGACCGCGAGGGCTTCGACATCGACGCCTACCCGCTGGCCGCGCTCAAGCTGTGGATCTTCATGCCGCTCAACGCGGTGCTGGAGCTCGCGCCGGCCAAGCTGCGCCAGCACGTGCACGTCGTCGCGGAGCGGTTCGGGCTGAGCGAGGACTACCAGCGGCAGATCCTCGACGTGCTCACGCCGCGCGTCGACCCGCCGGCCGATCCCGCGTTCACCGCGTTCGACGACGAGCACCCGGACTGGACGGTCGTGCGCAAGGAGATCGCCACGGCGATCCTGCACAGCGCGACCCCGCACAGGAAAGACCGCCTGTTCCCCGGCGACATCGAGCAGTTCGAGACCGGGGGCGCGGGCTTCGGCCACGGCGCCGCGGGCGTGCTGCACGCACTCGCGGAGAGCGGCGAGGGCCGTTACCCCGAACACGAGGACTGGCTGATCAGGTCGGTCCGCACCGACCCGCCGAAGCAACCCGGCTTCTTCGTCGGCGCGCACGGCATCGCCTACGTGCTCGAGAACTTCGGCCACCACGACGTCGCCACCGAGCTCGTCGAGAGCTACGTCCCGCTCGTCCGCACCACCCGGGACCACGGGCTCAGCGCCGGCCTGTCCGGCATCGGCCTCAACCTGCTGCACTTCGCGGAGTCGCGCGGCGACCAGAACTTCGTCGCACAGGCCGAGGAACTGGCCGGACGGCTCGCGAGGCAGCTGAAGCAGGCGCCACCGCCCGGCGACAAGGCGAAGGCCGGTCTGCTGCACGGCTGGTCGGGTCCAGCGTTGTTCTTCCTGCGCATGTTCGAGCACACCGCGCAGCAGCACTGGCTGGACCTGTCCGAACAGGCGCTCGAACGCGACCTGGCCGAGACGATGGTCGCGCTGGACGGATCGCTGCAGGTGCGCGACGGCACGTTCCGCAGCCTGCCGTACGTCGGCATCGGCGGCGCGGGAATCGCGTTGGTGCTCACGGAGTTCGCGAAGGTCGCGCCGGAACGTCCCTGCGTGGCAAAGCTTCCCGAGCTGCTCGGCGGCTGCACCGGCGAGTTCGTCATCCAGCCCGCGTTCACGCTGGGCAGGGCGGGACTGATGGCCACGCTGGCGCACGCGACCAGGCACCGGCCGGACGAGCGCCTCGAACGCTCCGTGCGGCAGCACCTCAAGGCACTCGGCTGGCACGCGGTGCGCTACGGCGGAGGGCTCGCCTTCCCCGGTGTGCAGCTGCGCCGGCTCTCCATGGACCTCAACACCGGCGGCGCGGGCGTTCTGCTCGCCATCGCCTCCACAGTGGACGAACGTCCACCACTCCCCTTCCTCGGAAGGGCCCAGGCCCCGGTCCTCGTGGACCGGTAGCAAGAGATCCTCGAAACTAGGAGACAGTCATGGGCTTCATCCTCGACATGCAGGACCTCGAGACCCCCGAGGCACCGAGCAACGCGATGGCGTCGGGCCACGGCGGCGGTGGCGGCGGCTCCACGACCGCGTCCAACGCGTCGCTGCTGCTCCCGTGCTCGCACAGCACCGTCAGCCTGCTCGCCTGCTGACCTGCGCCTCAACTGAAACACCGCGGTGAGTGAGCGGCATAGGCGAAGTATGCCGCTCACCCGCCGACTGCAGGGCCCGGCAGCCGGCCAGCTGTCGGGCCCTGCCTCATGATGCGCCCTCGTGACCCTCCGGAGGAACAGCCGATGGCCAAACCCGGTGACGCCCTGCTGTTCTCCGTCGTCCGCCGCGACCACCGCCCGTGGTTGCTGATGCTCAACGCCGCGGTCGCCACGACCGGTGGCCTGCTGCTCCCCGCCGCACTCGCCGACGCCGTCGACATGGCACTGAGCGGTACGTTCGTGCTGTTCACCGTGGTGTGGCTGCTTTTGCTGGCGGCGACCGAGATCATCGGGGACGCGATCGGCATCGTGCTCGCCGCGAGCACCACGAGCCGTGCCACGGCGTGGCTGCGCCGCAAGCTCTCCAGGAAGCTCCTCGACCTCGGTCACCCCTCCCCGTTCGCCGCCGGTGACACGGTGAGCCGGGTGACGGGTGACTGCGGCAACGCGGGCGGCGTCGCGGTCACGCTGATCACGCTGGTCGTCACCGCCGTGTCCTCGGCGGGCGCCGTCGTCGCGCTGGCGTTGCTGGACTGGCGGCTCGCGGCGGTGTTCGTGGTGAGCGTCCCGCTGGCGGGTCTGCTGATCCGCACCCACATGCGGATGACCGCCGACGACGTGCTGACCTACCAGGAAGTGTCCGGTGAGGTGTCCGCACGGCTGCTCGACTCGGTGTCCGGTCTGCGCACGATCGCGTCCGCCGGCATCGCCGACCGCGAGACGGACCGCGTGCTGGAGCCGCTCCCCCGGCTCGCCGCGGCCGGCGCCGGCATGTGGCGCACCCAGGCCAGAATGATGTGGCGGGCAGGGCTGCTGCTGCCCGCCGTCGAGGTCGCGGTGCTCACCGCCGCCGGTTTCGGTGTCATGGAAGGCAGGCTGAGCACCGGTGACGTGCTCGCCGCCCTCGGCTACTCGGCGCTCGGCATGGGCATCGTCGGCCAGATGACCCAGCTGACCGTCCTCGAACGGACCCGCGCGTCCGCCTCCAGGATTGTCGAAGTCCTCGACACCAAGGCAGCGAAACGCCCTGCTCCCCAGCGTTCCAACGGCGTCATCGAACTGCGGGGCGTCAGCGTCGGCGAAGCCCTGCGCGACGTGGACCTGATGATCCCGGCCGGCACGTTCGCCGCGATCGTCGGCAGCTCCGGCGCGGGCAAGTCGACGCTGGCGGCGGTGCTCGGCGGACTGTCCGCTGTGGACGCGGGGGTGGTGGCCGGCCACGACTCGGTCGGGTACGCGTTCGAACGCCCCGCGTTGCTGGGCGCCACGATCGGCCGTTCGATCGCCTATGGAACGGACGCGGACGAGATCCAGGTCAGGGACGCGGCCGTCGCCGCCCAGGTGCACGACGTGCTGATCCGTCTCCCGCAGGGCTACGAGACACCGGTCGCCGACGCCCCGCTGTCCGGCGGTGAGGCGCAACGGATCGGCCTCGCCCGCGCGATCATCAGGGATCCGGACGTGCTCGTGCTCGACGACGCCACCGCGAGTCTGGACACCGTGACCGAGGCCAAAGTGGACAAGGCGCTCACCACGGCACTGCCCGGCCGGACCCGCGTCGTCGTGACGCACCGCCCGGCGACGGCCGCGAGAGCAGACCTCGTGGTGTGGCTGGAAGGCGGCCGCATCAGGGGCACCGGCACCCACCAGGAGCTGTGGAACGACGAGGACTACCGAGCCGTGTTCACCGGAGGCGAGTGATGCGTTTCTACCTCTCGACGCTGGCGGGACATCGCAGAGGCGTGCTGATCCTGCTCGGCTGGTCCCTGCTCGAGGGCATTCCCGCGTTCTTCGGCGGCAGGTTCGTCGGCACGGCCGTCGACCAGGGCTTCGCGGCGGGGGACCCGCTGGCCGGCGTGCTGTGGCTGCTCGCGTTCGCCGCTTTCGCGGTGGTGGGCGCACTGGGGCAGCGGCAGGTGTTCGCCCGGCTCGGCTCCGTCGTCGAACCGATGCGCGACGCCCTGGTCACGCGGGTCGTGAACGGCGTGCTGAACGACCCGACGCACCGCCGCACGCCGGACGCCAGCGCCGTCGCCATGATCACCCGGCACGTCGAGGTGGTCCGCGACGCCACCGCGGGCGTTCTGGTGCAGGCCCGTGCCCTTCTGGTCACGACGCTCGCCGCGCTCATCGGTGTCGCGACCACGGCCGCCGCGCTGATCTGGCTGGTCGTGCTCCCGATCGTGGCCGCGCTGGTCCTTTTCGGCCTGATGCTCCCCTCGCTGGCCAAACGGCAACGCGACGCCGTGATGGCGGACGAACACACGGCGGAAGCGTCCGGTGCGGTGCTGACCGGCCTGCGTGACGTCGCCGCCTGCGACGCGGCAGCAGAGGCTTACGGGGACGTCGCGAGGCAGATCGACCTGCAGGCCAGGGCCACGATCACCGTCGCGTGGGCGAACTCGTTGCGCGCCACGGTGATCGCCCTGGGCGGCTTCGCGCCCATCGCCCTGCTGGTCGCGTTCGCTCCCCCGCTCGTCGCGTCCGGCCGGCTCACGACGGGTGCGGTCCTGGCGGCCGTCGTCTACCTGACCAACAGCGTGAACCCCGCGCTGCACGGCCTGGCCCGCACCACCAGCACGGTCGTGATGCGACTGATGGTCGCACTCAAACGACTTCAGGAGGCGGCGCCACGCACCGACCAGGACGTGGGCACCGAGATCCCGTCCAACGGCGAGTTCGTGCTGCGCGACGTCACGTTCGGCTGGAGCCCGGACGCGGAACCGGTGGTGCGCGGCCTGTCGCTCGACCTGCGTCCCGGCGACCACCTGGCCGTGGTCGGCCCGTCCGGCATCGGCAAGTCCACAATGGCCAGTCTGCTCACCGGCCTGATGGCACCGGACAACGGCTCCGTCCTCTTCGGCGGCGCGCCCATCGACCGGGTGACGCCGACGGTCCGGCACCACGCGATCGCACTGATTCCGCAGGAGACCTACCTGTTCACCGGCACTGTGCGGGAGAACCTCACGCTTCTCGCGCCGTGGGCGACCGACGAGGACCTCGTCGAAGCGGCGAAAAAGGTTGGCGCCAAACCACTTCTGGACAGGATCGGCGGGCTGGACGCGGCTCTCGGCCACGGTGGGGAAGGACTTTCCGCTGGTGAGGCGCAGCTCCTGGCGCTCGCGCGGGTCTACGTCACGTCCGCGAGCGTCGTCATCCTCGACGAGGCGACGTCACATCTGGATCCCGCCGCCGAGGCCCGGGTCGAACGGGCTTTCGCGCGCCGGAACGGAATTCTCGTGGTGATCGCGCACCGGCTGAGCTCGGCGTTGCGCGCGAACCGGGTGCTGGTCATGGACGGCGGCAGGCCGTTGCTCGGCACTCACGAGCACCTGCTCAAAACCTCCGCGCTCTACGGGCAGCTCATGCTGGCCTGGGACCCCACGCACCGAGAAGAAACCCCGCTGCCCAAACGGTGAGCGGGGTCCACTCAGGACTCATCCGACGCGGTGCAGCCATGTCACCGGAGCGCCGTCGCCCGCGCGACGGAACGGTTCCAGCGCGTCGTCCCACGCGGCACCGAGCAGTTCGTCGACGCCGTGCGCGAAGGACTCACCGCCACGAGCACGCACCGCGAGTGAACGCAGCTGGTCCTCGTTGACGACGATGTCGCCGTTGGCCGAGGTTCTGGCGTGCCAGAGCCCCAGAACGGGCGCGAAGCAGAAACGCTCGCCGTCCTGACCTGAGGACGGTTCTTCGGTCACCTCGAACCGGAGCATGGGCCACGCGCGCAGCGCAGCCACGAGTTTGGCGCCGGTGCCGGCGTCTCCGGTCCATGCGCATTCGGCGCGCAACTGGCCTGGTGCCGCTGGTTGCGCTGCCCACCTGAGGTCTACCCGGACACCGAGGGTGCCCGAGATCGCCCACTCGACGTGCGGACAGACCGCAGACGGCGACGAGTGGACGTAAACCACGCCACTGGTGCTGCCACGGGTGCTCACTGCTGACCTCCGCTACTCGACGAGGGACGTCTTCCCCTACGCCTTTGCCGAGTGTGAGGTGATCACCGTGAAACCCGTTCGCTGCATTCTGCCTCGACTGGAGGCATGTCCGCCATAAGAACCAGCTCGATCATCACCCGACCGGGGCAGATACAGGTCTTAAGTCCCGATCTCCCGGCCGAGTGATGCCTGATCGTGATCTACAGAGCGTTTACCGCGGCAACCACGTCGACTAGACCCGTGCCCTTGTCGAACGACGAGGTGTAGGGGCCTGCCGGCTGGTAGCCGGTGCCGTACTTGTACGCCGTCGACTTCAACGCCCGCTCGATGTCGGCGGGGGTCGCGGAGGGCTTGGCCTGGAACAGCTGTGCGACGATCCCGGCGATGTGCGGGGCCGCCATCGACGTGCCGCTGATCGTGTTGAACGTGCCGAGGTCGAGCAGTCCGGGACCGTTCTGCGGCTGCAGGCCGGTCGCGCAGATCGGCAGGTAGAGCCGGCAGGACGAGGTGATGTTCTCGCCCGGCGCCGAGATGTCCGGCCACGTCGCGGAGTTCGTGGCGAGACCGCGCGACGAGTAGTCGGACACGGCTCCGTCACGGGTACCGGTCTCCTGGTCGTTGTAGGAGGCCACCGAGATCACGCCGGGCGTGGGATCGATACCGGGCGGGTTGGACAGGTTCGCTGAACCATCGCCGCCGTCGTTGCCGTTCGCCCACACCACGACGACGCCTTCGGCCACGAGCTGACGTTGCAGCTTGACAGTGACCGACTCCGGGTCGAACGCACCGCCACCAGATGGACCATAGGAGTTGTTGATCACCTTGATCGGCGGGCACGTGGAGGCCGGCACACCGGCGCCGCACGGGGCCCGGTGGTTCTCCAGCACCCAGTTCAGCGCCGCGTCGGCGCCGAGGATGAGGATCGCCGCGCCGGTCGAGATCACGACGCCCTTCGCGCCCGGCGCCGCGCCGCGGATCACCGGTCCACCGGTGATCTGCACGTCACCGCCGATCGCGATGCCGGTGACGTGCGTGCCGTGGCCGCCCAGCGACGTCGTGTCGGTGTCGAGGAAGTTCGGCACCGGCACGATGCAGTTCGTCTGCGTCGAGCCGTCCAGGCACAGGCTCTTCAGGTTGCGCACGATCCGGCCGCCGAACGACGGGTGCGTCGGGTCGACACCCGAGTCGATCACCGCGACCGACACGCCCGCGCCGGTGAGCCCGAGGCTGTTGCGGGCGTCCAGACCGCGGGTGGCGGTGTGCGAGGTCGAGCCGAGGAACCTGATCGGTTTCTGGACCTCGACGCGCGTCACGCCCGCCTTGGCCCTGGCGGAGGAGATCTGCGCGGAGTCGCCCCGCGCGGCTACAACGCCGATCTTGCGGAAGCTCGTGAGCTTCTGCAGACCGGCTGCCTCGACCGCCTGTTCCGCGGCGGCGATGTCGGCTCCGTGGACGTAGACCGTGGAGGCCGGTGCGGCCGTCGCGACAGGGGATGCGACAGCCACCAGCAGTACGGCGAGCGATGCAGCGCGTTTGTACATGAACCCTCCGTGAAAATTTGGCAGGCAATCCCTCTAACGAGTGATCCACTTATCGGTGACGGGCATCACCGAATGACTCGATCGGCTGCGTTTGGGCCACCCCGGACCGCTACGGTGTCCCCCCGTGCGGAAAGGTAGGGACTCGTGCGGCTGATCCGTCTGGGCGCTGAACCCTCGGCCATTGGGGCGGACGTCCGTGCCGCCCTCACGGCGTGGGGCGCGGGTACCGGTGTTCTGGGTGGTATCGCGCTGATCGGCGTCCAACCGCCTGACTGCCCCATGCCGCTGGACGCGATCGTCGTGCTGCCCAAGGGCGTTCTCGTGATCGTCGGCGTCGACCTGCCCGATCCCGGGGTGAAGCTCGAGGCACCGCTCGGCGGCCAGTGGAAGATCGACGGCTGGCCGCTCGTCGCCAAGGACGGCACGGCGAACCCGGCGACGGAGGCCGTGGCGGCGGCGACCGCGGTGGCGCAGCGGATCCAGGCGATGCGCGCGGAACCGCTCCCGGTCAGCACGGTCGTGGCGGTCGGCCCGTTCGTGGGCCAGGTCGTGCAGCCGACGGTCGACCTCAACCGCGGTGTGCGGGTGCTGCACCCCAAACCGTCCACTGTGCTCAGTGCGGCCCGCGAACTCGCGACGTCGACGGTGCCCTGCACGGCGGACCACGCGGCGAAGCTCTTCGCGATCCTGCAGAACACCGGCTCGCCGCCGGACGCGAAGGCGTTCATCGCGGAGGGTTTCAGCGACGCGGTCTCCCCCGACCTCGCGGCCGCCAGCACGATGCTGATCCCCAAGGCCCAGCTACGCCAGGCGATCGGTCGCAAACGCTTGCCAGGCAAGCTGACCTGGCCCTATCTCGCGGGAGCCGCGCTGCTCGCGCTCCTCCTCGTGGTCTGGCTCGTGGTGGCGCTGCCCAGCGACGACAAGCCGGCCGACGCGACGCCCGCGCCGACCTCGGCGCAACCCACGACGATCGTCGTGGACGGCACGACGTTCGTGCCGAAGGAGATGAAGAAGGACCAGGAGTGCAAGGCGCAGGCGTTCGGCGACGTGAAGGCGTGGCTGATCGCGAACGACTGCGGCGTGCTGCTGCGCGCCACGTACGAGACGACGCTGCAGGGCAAGCCGGTGACGGTGATGGTCGCGGACATGGACCTGTACGACGCCCCCAGCGCCAAGTCGTTGCACGCGGTCGTCGCGCTGCCGGGGTCCGGCGGCGTGCACGGGCTGGACGGCAAGCCGCTGGAGCGCGCGGCGTTCGCGAACGGCACCAAGGGCAGCCACGTGACGCTGGCGTTCGCGGTGTGGTCCGGCGGTGCGGGCGACCCGTCGCTCGACCCGATCGCCAAGCAGGCGTTGCGGCTGCCCACCACCCGGTAGCAAGGTGGAGGGCATGGTCGGACAACTTCGTTCTGTCGTACTTGACTGCCCGAATCCCTCCGAGCTCGCGTCGTTCTACGAGAAGCTGCTCGGCGCCGAACGCCTTCCCGGCGACGACGAGACCTGGGTCGTGATCGTCGCGAACGGCACGCGGCTCGCGTTCCAGCTCGCCCCCGAATACCAGCCGCCGACGTTCCCCGATCCGCACGGCTCGCAGCAGTTCCATCTCGACGTGCTGGTCGAGGACATCGAGGAGGCCGAGCCGAAGGCGCTGGCGCTCGGCGCCCGGCTGGTGCAGAAGGACAACGACGACACGTTCAGGGTCTACGCGGACCCGGTGGGGCACACGTTCTGTCTCGTGTGGCTTTCTTGATCGAGGCCTAATGTGGGCGCCATGGACTTCGACGTCATCGTCATCGGTGGTGGCCCCGTAGGTGAGAACGTGGCCTGGCGGACGGCCGCCGGAGGCCTGTCCACCGCCATGATCGAGAAGGAACTGGTCGGCGGCGAGTGCTCGTACTGGGCATGCATGCCTTCCAAGGCGTTGCTGCGACCCGGTCACGCGCTTGCGGCCGCCCGGCGCGTGCAGGGCGTGAACGCGGGTTCGCTGGACGCGAAGGAGGTGCTCGCGCGGCGCACGGGCTTCACCTCCGACTGGGACGACGCGGGCCAGGTCAAGTGGGCCGAGTCGGAGAACATCCACGTCATCCGCGGCGACGGTGAGGTCACCGGCGAGCGCGAGGTCACCGTGGGCGGAGAGGTCCACCGCGCGCGTCAGGCCGTCGTGGTGTGCACCGGCAGCGTGCCGAAGATGCCGCCGCTGGAAGGCCTCGCCGGCACTCCGGTGTGGACTTCGCGCGAAGCCACGTCGGCGCGGGAGGTGCCGGAGTCGCTCGTCGTGCTCGGCGGCGGCGTCGTCGGTGTCGAGATGGCGCAGGCGTGGGCACGGCTGGGTTCGCAGGTGAAGCTGGTGGTATCGGGCGACCGGCCGCTGCCGAAGTTCGAGGAGTTCGTCGGCCCGCTGGTCGTGGAGGGCCTGCGGGAGGACGGCGTCGAGGTGCTGCTCAACGGGCGTGCCTCGTCGATCAGGCCGGGCGAGCTGACGTTGCAGGACGGCCGGGTCGTGCGGGGCTCGGAGATCCTCGTCGCCACCGGCCGGGTGCCCGCCACCAAGGACGGCAAGCCGCTGAGCACCGACGACTCCGGCCTGGTGTCCGGTGTGGACGGACGCTGGCTGTACGCCGCCGGTGACGTCACCGGCCGGGCGTTGCTGACGCACCAGGGCAAGTACCAGGCCAGGGCGGCCGGCACGGCGATCCTGGAGCGGTCCCGCGGGTTCGAGCCGAAGCAGTGGTCGGCCGGGCAGGCCTGGGCGGACCACGTGGCGGTGCCGCAGGTCGTGTTCACCGACCCCGAGGTGGCGTTCGTCGGGCACACCGCGGCGCAGGCACGGGCGGCCGGGCGTGACGTCAGGGTCGTCGACCTGGACATCGCGGTAGCCGGATCGTCACTGCACGCGGACGGGTACCAGGGCAAGACGCGGATGGTCGTGGACGAGCGCACGCGGACGCTGGTCGGCGTCACGTTCGTCGGTCAGGACGTCGCCGAACTGCTGCACTCGGCGACCGTCGCGATCGTCGGAGAGGTCACCGTGGACCGGTTGTGGCACGCGGTGCCCTCGTACCCGACGATCAGCGAGGTCTGGCTGCGGCTGCTCGAGTCCTACGGGCTGTCAACTTCTCGGCCCTGAAGGCCGAGCGTGATGCTCGGGCCTTCAAGCCGAGTCGCGTTCTCCGTGCGCCACTGGGTGTGGCGTGCGGGCCGCATCAACCCGTCGCCTGTACGGCGGCGGGTTCGGGTGCGTTGACGTGTACCCACGCCGACCGTGCCCGGTTTCGGACGTTCACGGCGGCGACGACGTCGGCGGGTCCAGCGAGACCGCACCGGCGACAACAGAAGGTGTCCCTGGTGGGACGGTTGGAACGAGACGTGTGCTTGCAGCGCGGGCACATCTGCGAGGTGTAGTGCGCGTCCACGACGAGCACGGGCACACCGGCGCGGCGGGCTTTGTAGCGGATGTGTGCTTCGAGCTGGTGAAACGGCCAGGAGCTGTGGGTGGCTCGCTGGTGCCGGGCAACCGTGACCCGGTCGCGGATACCGCTCAGATCTTCGAGCGCGATCCCGCGACCGGTGCGTTCGGCAACAGCCACAATCTGCTTGGCGATCTTGTGGTTGACGTGCGTCGAGTGCCGCTGCTCGCGACGCGCTCGTTTCTTGAGCCGCCGGGTCGCCGACTTCGTTCGCCTGGCCTGCAACTCGGTGCGGACGCGGGCGTGCCAGCGTCGGTAGCGGCCCAGCCCGCGGCCCTGGAAGTTGTCCGCGTCGCTGGTGGTCGCGAGGTTCACGATCCCCCGGTCCACGCCGAGCCAGTCGACCGGCTCGAACAGTGGCTCCTCGGGCATCTCACAGGTCGCGATCAGCAACCACACGCCGTCGCGGCACACCAGATCACTCTCGCCCTTGCGGTACTCACGCAGGGTCTTGAGCTGGTCTGGAGAACCCGCGAACCGCACGTCCTTCATCCGGCCCGCCGTGGTCCAGATCGACACCGTGCCCGCGTCGTGGTTCCACGACAGGCACCGGTCGTCGAACGGCTGCCCCGCGTCCGGCCGGAACACGATCGGTTTCGACTCGGCCTTCACCCGGCGCTTCGAGCCAGGCCTGCCCAGGTTCCCGGCCCGGATGGTCGCGTGCAGCGCGGCGTAGGCGTCCGCGACTTTCTTGATCACGTGCTGGGCTGCCTGCGCGCCCAGACCGCGGGCCTTCAACTCCGCGTAGGTGTGCTTGCGCAACGCGTACTCACGGAACACCCCGTGCTCGAACGCGATCCGCGACACCCAGTCCGCGGACTCGTTGCAGCCGTGCAGAGTCGCCGCCAACGCGGACACCTGCACGGCATCCAGCAACAGCTTCACCTGCACAACGATCTTCACAAAGGAGACCGTACAGCGGCCTGGGTCACCTCAAAGGGGTCGAAACCGGACATTCGCAGGGGCCCTCCTACGGACTCTGAACCGGGTCCTGAGGTCGTTCCAGCACGGCCCCGAGCATGCCGGCGAGCAGCTCGTTCGCCGTGCCGACCACGTACGCGCGGTCGGCCTCGCCGACTCGTTCGGCGAGCTTGAACAGCGCGTCCGCGGTCTGCACGGCGATCCGGAACGTCAGCATCACCGGGGCGTCGCCGTGGGCGCCGAACCGGTTGACGAACATCTCGGCCAGCCGTTCGGCCATCAGTTCGTACTGGTCGACGCTGGAGTCGAGGCGGTGGCTGTCCAGCATGTCGCTGAACCGCACCCGCCCGAAGCCGGGCACGTCGTGCAGCATCCGCAGGTACACCGCGACGACCTGCGTCATGGCCTCGCGCCACGTGTCCGCGATCAGATCCGCGGTGAACAGCTCCTCCACCTCGCGGAGATAGGTCTCCATACCGCGAAGTGCCAGCGTGTGCACAACGGATCTTTTGTCGGGAAAGTACTGATAGAAGGAACCAATGGGCACTCCGGCCACATCGACGATGCGAGCCGTGGTGATGTCGTCGTAGTCGTATTCGTTCAGCAGGCCCGCGCAAGCGTCCAGGATCGCGGAAACGGTTGCCGCGCCGCGCTGTTGCACAGGCTGCCGACGCATCACCCTGGCTAACCTGCCTTTTGCCGGATCTTCATGCACGCCGACATCTTTATCCATAAGCGCGCTTGAGCCCAAGCACAGGTTCCGGCAGGTTTCAGCCTGGGTCTCCACGGCGTTTGCGGTGAACCACCCAGCCGAAGTCCACCAGGCAGACGACGGCGAGTAGTAAAAGCACGACGCCGAGCCAGACGATGTCGGCTCGCAGCGCCAGCCACCCGGCCACCGAGTTGAAGACGAGGCCGAATCCGGCCAGCCACAACCGCAGGGTCAGCGCACTGCGCGGAGGCGCGGGGGGAGGCAGGTAGTCGCTCACCTCATCCGGTTTCCCGCAGCAGCCGCGTCTCAACCGGCCTGAGCCGCCGCGGCGGTTTCGTCACATAGGGGTGAACGAGACGCGTCAGGGCCAGGCCAGGAGCGATCAGCGGGACCACGGCGGTCAGCACGGCGGCGGTGATGCCGGCCCGCACGACGTCCGCGGGCATGACGGCGACGCGGTCGACGACGAACGCGCGCCGCCCGGTGATCGACACGGCCGCCAGGACGAGCAGGAACACGACCATGCTGAGGATCGCCCGCCGCACCGCCTGCTCGTACCCTGCGGCTTCTCCCGCGACCAGCACCGCGAACCACCCGGCGAGAGCGGGCAGCTGCCCTCGTTCGGTGGTGGCCGCCCAGCTCAGGCCGCCCAGCGTGGCGAGCCAGACGAGGACGCCGGCCCGTTGCCGAGCCCATAGGGATGCCGAATCGAGGGGAATGCCGGTCCAGGCCAGCAGGCCGAGCGGACTGGGGGGATCGTCGGCGAGCTGGCCGAGCACCCAGGCCAGGGTCCACGCGGACAGCGGCACGGCCAGGACGAGTTGCCACCGAGGCCGGCGCACCACGCACTGGGCGAGCTGGACGATCTCCGCACGCGTCATACCCCCACCTTGCCGCCCCCTGGTGGTTTGCGGAGAAACGTCACCCCAACGCTCACCCTGTCGGACCTCGTCCGGGCACCTTCATCACGCAGCGCAATCCACGATCGGGGGACAGATCTTTCCTAGACTGAGGGACATGAGCATTGATCAGCTTCTGCGTCTTCCCAGCTACCTGATGCTCGGGTTGGTGCGCGAAGCTCGCCGGATCGGACGCTCGGACCTGCGCGGGCCTCACCTGACGGTGCTCGCGTACCTGTCCGAGCAGGAGGCGGTGGCGCAGAAGCGGATCAGCGACCGGGTGCGGATGGATCCGAGCGACCTCGTGTCGGTGCTCGACGACCTGGAGGAGCTCGGGTTCGCGCAGCGCAGACGTGACGAGAGGGACCGGCGCCGGTTCACCGTGTCGATCACCGACGGAGGCAGACGGGCGCTGCGCGAGCGGCTCGAAGCGGCTCGGGCACATGAGGAAGAGCTGCTGGCGCCGTTGACTCCGCACGAGCGCGATACCTTGGCCACACTGCTACGTAAGGCGTACCTGCACCACGCCGATATGCGTGTAGATTAGACAGTCTGCGCTCAGCGACCCAGCGCGGGCAGGACAGTGCGAATCGGAATACAAGCCGACGCCGCATGATATCGAGAAATGAGGCAAGTTGTCAAGCCCCTCCGATGACCTCCGGCTCGCCGAAATGGAGCCGGAGCAGGAATACGTGGCCATGTTGTACGGCCGGCTCGACGACCTCCGTGAACAGACGTCGAAACGACTTGCACAATCGTTGCGACAAACCGGCGGCACGCACCAGATGCGGTCCGAGCGCGACACGTCCGTCGCGATGTACACAGATCAATTGGCCCAGTACAGCGCGGTCGAGAACGGCCTCGCGTTCGGTCGGCTCGATTTCCACAACGAAGACCGCTTCTACATCGGCCGAATCGGTCTGTTCGACGAGGACAAGGAATACGAGCCGCTGCTGATGGACTGGCGGGCGCCCGCCGCCAGGCCGTTCTACCTCGCCACCGCCGCCAACCCCGACGGCGTGCGCCGGCGCAGGCACCTGCGGACCCGCTCGCGCAAGGTGATCGGCCTCGACGACGAGGTGCTCGACATCAACTCGGCCCACACGACCCGCGGCGAGTCGCTGACCGGCGAGGCGACGCTGCTCGCCGCGCTGAACGAGTCGCGCACCGGCCAGATGAGCGACATCGTCGCGACGATCCAGGCCGAGCAGGACAAGATCATCCGGTCCGAGCTCAACGGCGTCGTCGTCGTGCAGGGCGGGCCCGGTACCGGCAAGACCGCGGTGGCCCTGCACCGAGCCGCGTACCTGCTGTACACGCACCGTCGGCAGCTCGCGAAGCGCGGCGTGCTCGTGGTCGGCCCGAACACGACGTTCCTGCGGTACATCAGTCAGGTCCTCCCGTCGCTGGGTGAGACGGGCGTGCTGCTGTCGACGGTCGGCGAGCTGTACCCCAACCTCAACGCCACCGGACGCGAGTCCGCCGCGGCGGCAGCGGTCAAGGGCCGCATCGAGATGGCCGACGTGATCGCCGCGGCCGTGCGGGACCGCCAGGAGGCGCCGCCGTCCGTCGAGATCCGCTTCGACAACGACGTGCTGCGCCTGGACCGGCGGGCGATCTCCGAGGCACGGGGCAGGGCGCGCCGCACCCGCCGCGCGCACAACGAGGCGCGCCGCACGTTCGCCCGCGAGATCGTCTCGACGCTGTCGGGCATGGTGGCTTCGAGGCTGGGTGGGCACCTGCTCGACAAGGCGGACATGGACGACATCCGCCGGGAGCTGCGCGAGTCCGAGGAGGTCCAGGCGGCGATCTCGTCGCTGTGGCCGGTGCTGACGCCGTTCTCGCTGCTCTCGGAGCTCTACCGGAACCCGAAGCGCCGCAACCGCGCGATGACGAAGTTCACCCGCGAGGAACGCGACCTGCTGCAGCGTTCCACCGACGACTGGACGCCGGCGGACGTGCCGTTGCTGGACGAGGCCGCCGAACTGCTCGGCGAGGACGACACGGAGGCCAAGGCCCGCGCCGATCGCCAGCGCCGCCAGGCCATCGAGTACGCCCAGGGAGTTCTCGACATCCTCGACCTGGAGGACGACGCGGACCCCGACATCCTGATGGCCTCGGACCTGATGGACGCGTACCGCCTGGCCGAGCGCCACGGCGTCGACCGCTACGAGACCGCCGCGGAACGTGCCGCGGCCGACCGCACCTGGACGTTCGGCCATGTGATCGTGGACGAGGCCCAAGAACTGTCGGCGATGGCGTGGCGCACGCTGATGCGCCGCTGCCCCAGCAAGTCCATGACGGTCGTCGGCGACATCGCGCAGACCGGTGACATCGGCGGTGCGACCTCATGGGGTTCCGTGCTGTCGCCGTACGTGCAGAACCGTTGGCGTCTAACGGAACTGTCGGTCAACTACCGCACGCCGGCCGAGATCATGGAGGTGGCCGCGGACGTGCTCGCCTCCGTCGACGTCTCCCTGATGCCGCCGACGTCGGTGCGGGAGACCGGCGTGGCACCTTGGGTCTCCACCGTGTCGTCGTTCTCGTCCGAGGTGCCCGCGCTGATCGCACGCGAGGTCGCCGCGGTCGGCGACGGCAAGATCGCGGTGATCGTGCCGGCCGCGCTGCTGCCGGCGGTGGGCTCGTCGATCTCCGCTGCGGTGCCGGGTTCGTCCGTGGGCAACGAACTGGAGGAGGCCCAGGTCGTGGTGCTCGGCGTGACCGACGCGAAGGGCCTGGAGTTCGACTCGGTGGTCGTGGTCGACCCGGACGGCATCCTCGCGGAGTCGCCGCGCGGTGCGTCGGACCTGTACGTGGCGCTGACCCGTGCCACGCAACGACTCGGCGTCGTGCACACCGGAACGCTGCCCGATGTGCTGTCCCGGCTGAAGGACGTTTCTTAACGACCAAGCGGAAGCCTGGGTGGCGACCAGAACGCCCCCAGGCTCACCGCGGCGAGGTCAGTGCGCCAGAGCAAGACCGACAGCCGCCGCGCCGACCCCGAGCACGACGCTGATCAACACGTTCAGCAAGGCTGAGCGGTACCTCTCCGCTTCCAGCAGCTTCACCGTCTCGTAGCTGAACGTCGAGTACGTCGTGAGCCCACCGCAGAACCCGACGCCCAGCAGCGGCATCCAGGACGTGCCAACGACAAACCCGATCAGCAGGCACCCGACGACGTTGACCGTCAAAGTGCCGAACGGGAAGTCCGAGGAGTGCCGCGACTGCACGAACCGATCGAGCAGATAGCGAGTCGGCGCACCAAGAGCAGCACCGAGGAACACCACGAGCACGGTCACCGGGTCACCCGCAGCCCGAGAAACGCCGCCACCACAGCACAAACCGGCGTGGCCAGCAGCGCCCAAGACCACGACACCGCATACGACGAGAACGTCGTGAAGCCGCCCAACACCCCAACGCCGAAGAACGCACGCACCAACGGCCGAGGCACCAACCCCATCAGCACCCCGATGAGGAACGACCCCAGCACGTTGATGACGAAGAGCCCCCAAGCACCCGGCATCAGAACCGACAGGCCGTAGCGCGCCACACCTCCGAGCCCACCGCCGAGCGACACCAGCGCGACAAACCGGAGACCGGGGTCAGCTCGTGGGCTCGGCAAGGTGCTCCACCAGGTGGTCCAGGGCCTTCAACGCGCGCACGACGTCCTCTCGTTCGGACGACTCCAGCTTGCCCAGTGCGGCGCCGATCCGCTTCTCGTGTTCGCGCTGCCAGAGGAGCAGCTGTTCGTGTCCACGTGGTGAGACGGACAGCCGCGCTACCCGTCTGTCCCTGGGATCTCCGCCGCGGACGACGAGGCCCGAGTCGATCAGTTGGGACACCAGGCCGGACACCGTGTTGGGAGCGAGCCGCAGCGCGGCCGCGAGGTCGCCGACCTTCATCGGCGGGCGCTCTGCCAGGGTCTGCAGCAGTTCTACCTGCGCCATCGGCAGGGATTCCCACGGCCAGTCGGCCCGGATGCTCGTCCGCAACGCCCGGCGCAGGCGAGTGACGACGTCGGTGAGCGTGCGGGCTTCGTCTGACATGGGGAAATAGTACTGAACTTCGGGCAATGGCTCTGTGTCAGATATAATCGGTTCACGATGAACTGGTTCGTCACGGAGTCACCCCGACCGGCTTGGATCGCGAGCCGGTCGTACGCGCCTTGGCTGGTCATCGCGACGGTCTGCTTCGGCGCGTTCATGGGGCAGCTGGACGCCTCGATCGTCACGCTGGCGTTCCCCGCGATGAGCGCGCACTTCCACGCCGATCCGGAGTGGATCTCGCTCAGCTACCTGATCACGCTCGTGGCGTTGCTCGTCCCAATGGGCAGGATCGCGGACCGGATCGGGCGCAAGATCGTCTACATCTACGGCTTCGCGTTGTTCACCGGGGCGTCCGTCGCGTGCGTGTACGCGCCTGGGTTCGACGCGCTCATCGCGGCACGGGTCGTCCAGGCCGTGGGGGCGGCGATGTTGCAGGCGAACAGCGTCGCGCTGGTCACCACGGCGGTCGCGCCGGAGCAACGACGCAAGGCGCTCGGTGTTCAGGCCGCGGCACAGGCGGCCGGGCTGGCGGCGGGGCCGTTGCTCGGCGGGTACCTCACCGAGACCTTCGGGTGGCAGGCCGTGTTCGCGATCAACGTGCCGATCGGCGTCGTGGCCATGATCGCGGGCCACTACCTGCTCCCCCGCACGAAGACCGCGCGGGACAAGGGAAAGCCGACCTGGCAGGTGGTGCCCGGACTGCTCGGCGTCGTGCTCACGTTTGCCGCGTTGTTCGCGCCGATGACGTTGCTGCCGTTCACGATGAAACAACCCTTGGCACAGATAGGACTCACGGTCGCCGCGTTGCCGCTCGGGTTCGGGATCGCGGCGACGTTGCTGAGCAGGCCCGGCATCAGGGTCGGGGCGCTGATCGCGGCCATCGCGCTGGTTCTGCCGGTGCCGCAGGTGGTTCAGCTCGTCGTCGCGGGCATCGGGCTGGGGATCATCGCGCCGGCCTGCACGAAACGCGTCATGGGTGCGCTGCCGGAAGGCTCAGCCGGAGTCGGGAGCGGGCTGGTCAACGTCGCGCGAGGGCTTGGTACGGCGCTGGGCGTCGCCGTGGCGACGCTGCTGATTCACACTTTCCAGTGACAGCAGCGGTTCTGCTGCTCCAATCGGACCCAGGCCCTGCCGCATGCGTGTGGCGTCTCAGTAGCCTGGTCACATGGCCGAACTGGTGAGCTGGGTTCCGGAAAGCGTCGACACGGGCAAGCCGAGCGCCGCGCGTCTCTACGACTACCTGCTCGGGGGTGGGCACAACTTCGCCGCTGACAGGGCACTCGCGGAGAAGTTCCTGCAGGCACAGCCGAACGCCCGCACGATCGCACGGCTGAACAGGGCGTTCCTGCGCCGGGCAGTGTTGTTCATGATCGAGCGCGGCATCCGCCAGTTCCTCGACCTCGGCTCCGGCATCCCGACGGTCGGCAACGTGCACGAGATCGCGCAGAAGGCCGACCCGGAGGCCCACGTCGTCTACGTGGACTTCGAGGAGGTCGCGGTCGCGCACAGCCAGCTCATCCTGGAGCACGACCCGCGCGCGACGATCATCCAGGAGGACATGACCAGGCCCGCCGCGGTGCTGCAGGCGGCGCGGGACAGCGGTCTCGTCGACTTCTCGCAGCCCGTCGGCGTGCTCACGGCCGGCGTCTTCCACTTCGTGCCGCCGCAGGCCGACCCGAACGCGATCGTGGCGACGTACCGCGACGCCGTGCCGGCTGGCAGCTACCTCGCGGTCTCGCAGTTCACCCAGGACCTGCAGCCCGAGGAGATGGCGGGTGTGGTCGAGGTCATGAAGAAGAGCCAGAACCCGATGTACCCGCGCACGAAGAGCGAGATCGAGGGGCTCTTCAGCGGGTTCGAACTGGTGGAGCCCGGCATCGTGCCGACGCCGTTGTGGCGGCCGGAGGGCACGAACACCGACGATCCGGACAAGGCGGGCATCTACGCCGCCGTGGGTCGCAAGGTCTGACAGGCCTGTCGTTGTTGGCCGTGCGGCGGCGAATCCGTACGCTCTGTACACAGGATGGAACTCCCGGATCTCGCCGCCCGCTGGATGCACGCGTTGACGTCGACCGCGTACATCCCGCTGTCCCACGCCGAAATCGAGCAGGCCCTGCTCGACACGCTGCGTGAGCTGCCGGAGTCACCCGAATCGGTTGCCAATCGACTGGTGTCACTGCACGCGACCGGACCGGACTCGCTGCGGGCCACGATCGAGGTTCTCTCGCCCACGTTCGAACTACCTGTCCTGGCCCGGTTGAGCTCCGCGTACGCGCAGGCGATGCGACTGGACGCGTTCGACCAGCAGGAGCAGATCAAGGTCGCCATCGTGCGGGCCAAACAGCGGGTCGAGCGCACTCTGCAGGTCAGTCAGGCGCGGTTCCAGGAGGTGTTCGACTCCGCCGCGCAGGGCATCGCGATCACCGACCTCACCGGCAGGTGCGTCGAGGCGAACGACACGCTCGCCGAGATCGTGGGCCTGGAGTCGGGGGCCGATTTCATCGATCGCGAACTGCGCGACTTCTACCACCCCGACGACCTGGCCGCCCTGGGCGCCTCGTACCGGAAGGTGCGCGAGGGGCACGTCGACAGGGTCCGCGACCAGCGCAAACTGATCCGCGCCGACGGTGAGCCGGTGTGGGTGCACCTCGTGGTCTCGGTGCTGCGCGACGCGGACGGCCGGCCGACGCACCACGTGACGATGGTCGAGGACATCAGTGAGCTGCACCTGTTGCAGCGCAGCCTCGACCACCAGCTGCTGCACGACTCGCTCACCGGCCTGTCGAACCGCCAGCACTTCATCTCCCGGGTCGAACGGCAGCTCGACGGCGACCCGATCACCCTGTACCACCTGGGTCTGGACGCGTTCTCGGTCGTCAACAACGGCCTGGGCCACGAGACGGGCGACAAGCTGCTCAAGATCGTCGCGAACCGCCTGGGTGAGCTCGCCGCGCAGAAGAAGGCCGTGCTGGCGCGCATCGGCGGTGACGAGTTCGCGTTGCTGACGTTCTCGGACAACGTCACCTCGACCATCGAGGAGATCCAGGCGGCGCTCGGCGAACCGACCTTTGTGGACGATCACGGCATCGCGCTGTCGGTGAGCATCGGCGTGGTGGACCGTCCGCCCGCGTTCGCGACCGCGGCCGAACTGATGCGGTGCGCCAACGCCGCGCTGCGCCAGGCGAAAGCGCGGGGCAAGCGGCAGTGGGCGTTGCACGACCCGCACGACGACGCCCGCCGCCGGGGCAGGTACGCGCTGGCCGCGTCGATGCCGGGGGCGTGGGAACACGGCGAGATCAAGATCGTCTACGCGCCGGTGCACGACCTGGAGACCCAGGAGGTGCTCGGGGCCGTCGCCCGCCTGCACTGGGACGACCTGAGCCACAACGACACGATGGCGCTGGCCGACTCCACGGGGCTGTCGCTGCCGATCGGCCGCTGGCTGCTGCGGGAGGCATGCGCGCAGGCCGCGAGATGGGTCGAGGAGTTCGGCGACGGGGCGCCCACGCTGCACATCGCGTTGGGCGCCTTGCAGTCCCGCGACGAGGACCTGGTGGCCGACGTCAAGCGGGCGCTCGACGAGACCGGGCTTCCGCCCGAACGGCTGCGGATCGCGCTCGACATCTCGTCGGTGCTGGCCGGCGACGACAACGCCCTGGTGCTGCACGACAGCGGCATCGTCACGGCACTGGACGGGTTCCACGGCGGCCACGACGAACTGGCCGTGCTGACCGAGGTGCCGGTCCGCTCGGTGATCACCCGCGCGCCCGCGCCCAGGCCGGATTCCCCGCTGCACCAGGCGATGCGCGCCCTCATCAGGACCGTGCACGACTTCGGCGTGCGGTTCGGCGTCGACGAGGTGCACACCCTCGACGACGCCGAACACTGGCGGCAGGCGGGCGCGGACGGCGTGATCGGACTGCTGCCCGCCCTGAGCGCCGACGAGGTCACCGAACTGCTCAGAGCTGCTTCACGGCCGCCAGAAGCTTCGTGAGCGAGTCCTTCGCGTCGCCGAACAACAGCGTCGTCTTCGGGTTGTACAGCAGCTCGTTGTCCACGCCCGCGAACCCCGGCCGCATCGACCGCTTCATGAACACCACGGACTTCGCGCGGTCCACGTCGAAGATCGGCATGCCGTAGATCGGGCTGGACGGCTCGTCCCGCGCGCCCGGATTCACCACGTCGTTCGCCCCGACGACCACGGCCACGTCGACCGACGTGATGCCGGGGTTGACGTCGTCGAGCTCCTTGAGCTGCTCGTACGGCACGTCCGCCTCGGCCAGCAGCACGTTCATGTGCCCCGGCATGCGTCCCGCCACGGGATGGATCCCGTACGCCACGGAGACTCCACGCCGTTCGAGCTGCGCCACGAGCTCACGCACCGCGTGCTGCGCCTGCGCGACGGCGAGCCCGTAACCCGGCACGACGACCACGTTGTTCGCGTACCCCAGCAGGATCGCGACGTCCTCGACCGTGCCCGACTTGACCGTGCGCTGCTCTTCTCCTTGTGCGACAACGGTCGTGGTCTTGAACGCGCCGAACAGGATGTTGGCGAGCGATCGCCCCATCGCCTGCGCCATCAACCGGGTCAGGATGGTGCCGGACGCGCCGACGAGCGTGCCCGCGACGATCAGCAGCGTGTTCGCCAGCACGTAACCGGACGCGGCGACCGCGAGACCGGTGAACGCGTTGAGCAACGAGATCGCGATCGGCACGTCCGCGCCACCGACCGGCAGCACGAACAACACGCCGAGCGCCAGCCCGACGACCGCCAGCAACCACAGCAGGAACCCGTTCGGCACCGCCATCGTCAACGCGCACAGGGCGATCGACGACGCGGCGGCCGCGATCGCGAGCTGCTGCCCGGCCGGCAACAGCACCGGGCGGGTCGTCATCAGCTCCTGCAGCTTCAGGAACGTGACCACGGAACCGGAGAAGCTGACCGAGCCGATCAGCACCGTCAGCACGGTCGCGAGCCGGAACAGGACCGTCGAGTCCGGCACCGCGAAGAACTCGGCCAGCGCCACCAGGGCCGCCGCCGCGCCGCCGACTCCGTTGAACAGGGCCACCATCTGCGGGATGGCCGTCATCTTCACCGACCGCGCGGCCGGGATGCCGACCACGACACCGAGTGCGATGGCGATCAGGATCCACAGTCCGTTGTGGACGACACCGTGGACGTACGCGGTGACGACGGCCACGAGCATGCCGAACGCGCCGATGAAGTTGCCGTAGCGCGCGTATTTGGGCGAGCTCAGGCCTTTCAGCGCCAGGACGAAGCACACCGACGCGACGAGGTACATCAGCTGGACCGTCATCGTTTGAACATCTCCAGCATCCGGTCGGTCACCACGAAGCCGCCGACGACGTTGACCGTGGCCAGGAAGACCGCGACCAGCCCCAGAACCAGCTCCAGGGTGCTCTCGGCGGACCCCGTGATCAGGATCGCGCCGACGAGGATCACGCCGTGGATGGCGTTCGCACCGGACATCAACGGCGTGTGCAGGATCGTGGACACCTTCGAGACCACCTCGAAGCCCACGAAGACGGCCAGCACGAAGATCGTCAGCAGGTCGATCACGGCAACTCCTTGCGGATCTGACCGTCGTGGGTGAGGCAGCAGCCGTCGAGCACCTCGTCCGAGAGGTCCGGCGACACCGACCCGTCCGCGATCATCAGCTTGAGCAGGTTCAGCACGTTGCGGGAGTAGAGCTTGCTGGCGTGCACCGGCATGGACGACGGCAGGTTCAGCGCGCCGTGCACGAGCACGTCGCCGACCCAGGTCTCCTGGCCCGCAACGGAACCGGCGTAGTTGCCGCCGGACTCCGCGGCCAGGTCGACCACGACGGAGCCGGGCGCCATGGCCTTGAGCATGTCCGTCGTGACGAGCACCGGTGCCTTGCGGCCGGGGATGGCGGCCGTGGTGATCACGACGTCGGACGCCGCCACGTGCTCACCGATGAGTTCTCGTTGCCGTTCCAGGAACTCCTCGGACTGCACGGACGCGTAGACGCCGGACTGCGTCTCGAGTTCGAGTTCGAGGAACTTCGCGCCGAGGCTGCGGACCTCCTCGCCCGCGGCCTTGCGCACGTCGTACGCCTCGACGACGGCGCCCAGCCTGCGTGCGGTCGCGATGGCCTGCAGGCCCGCCACACCCGCGCCCAGCACCAGCACCTTCGCCGGCGGCACGGTGCCGGCGGCGGTGGTGAACATGGGCAGGAAGCGCGGCAGTCGTTCGGCGGCGATGAGCACCGCCCGGTAGCCCGCCACCAAAGCCTGCGACGACAGGGCGTCCGCACCCTGTGCACGTGTGACCCGTGGCAGCAGGTCGAAGCTGAACGACGTGACGTTCCGCCGCGCATAGACCTCTAGTAGTTCCCGTTCGCCTTGGGGCTGCAGGAAGCTGATGGTGATGGCGCCCGGTTTCAACGCGGAGGCCTGGGCGATGGTCAACGGCTGCACGGACACGACGACGTCGGATTCCGGCGTCGGGTCCTCGGGCGTCACCGTCGCCCCGGCCGCGTGGTACGCGGCGTCGAGGGCGTGGGCGTGACGCCCGGCGCCTTCCTGTACGTGCACGGTCAGTCCAGCGTCGACCAGCGACGACACCGTTTCCGGTACGCAGGCGACTCGGCGCTCGGCGGGCCGCGACTCTGCGGGGGTTCCCACTCTCACCGTACGCACGTTACGCGATCAAAGGTGAGCTGGGCCACATCACAATTGCCAGAGCACCGCACCGGCCAGCGTGAGGCACCCTGCCAGCCCGATCGCGGGCACAAAGCGCTTACCAAGCGTCCACGCGCTGGCGTTGGCGATCGCGTAGTAGAGCAGTACGCAGAACGAGCTGAACACGATCGCGCGCGTGACGTCGACGGTGATCACCAGCCCGATCGCGGCCACCGCGGTGACGACCTCGGCGGCACGCAGGTCGGCCATGAACCCCGGCAGCCTGCGGTCGCGCGCCATCGCCAGCGCGGTCCGGCTCACGCCCAGTTGCAGCGAGAGCAACGAGCCGAGCGCGGCCAGGCAGGCGCCAATCCGGATGACGGGTGCCAGCGAAGGCGACACGTCAGCCAGCGTCGACACGGCCAGATTGCTGCCCAAAGCGTTCAACGCCACGAGGGCCACGACGGCGTAGACGACCAGCGTGATCGCCAGAGCGACAACGACGGCACGGGGGATCGTCCGTGCGGGTTCGCGTACCTCCTCTCCCAGAGTCGCGATGCGCGCGTAGCCGGCGAACGCGAAGAACAGCAGCGCGGCGGCGGGAAGGATTCCTGTCGGCAGGAACTCCGCCGGCTGCACGGCGTCGCGAGCGGTGACCGCGGTCAGTGCCAGCACGAGCAGCACCACGACCACGATGACCCTGGTGAGCAGCGCGGACTTCTGGACGCCGGTCAGGTTCAGCACGGTCAGCGCCACGATCGCCGCCACCGCGACGGGTTTCGGCGCACCGGCGTAGGTGCCTACCGTCAGCGCCATGGCGGCGCACGACGCCGTCTTGCCCAGCACGAACGCCCAGCCGGCCAGGTCGCCCCACACGCGCCCGAGCCGTTCGCGGCCGTAGACGTACGTGCCGCCGGACTGCGGGTAACGCGCCGCCAGCCAGGCGCTCGACAACGCGTTGCAGCAGGCGATCACGCCCGCGATCACCAGGCTGACGAGCAACGCGGACCCGGCCGCCGCCGCGGCCGGGGCGAACACCGCGAACACTCCGGCGCCGATCATCGAGCCGAGCCCGACGAACACGGCGTCGGTCAATGTCAGACTTCGGGTCAGTTGCACCCGGTCAGTGTGCAGCCAAAATCAATGGGACACAGGGCATCCGGAGGGCTTCGCGGCGGGGAAGAAGTTCGGCAGCAGTTCACCGGAGTCGTAGTACCGGTGGTACACCGGCGTCAGCCCGCCCGACACGGGTGGCACGATCCACGACCAGTCCGCTGGGCAGGAACGTCCGGCTTCCTCCTCCTTCTCCAGGTGCGTCAGGAACCTCTTCGACTCCGTGTGGTGGTCCGTGATCGTGACCCCGGCCTCCGCGAACGAGTGCAGGACGGCGCGGTTGAGCTCCACCAGAGCGCGGTCGCGCCACAACGTCGCCTCCGACGACATGTCCAGGCCCATTCGCTTGGCGAGGTACGGCAGTAGGTCGTAGCGGTCGTGGTCGGCCAGGTTGCGGGCGCCGATCTCGGTGCCCATGTACCAGCCGTTGAACGGCGCGGACGGGTAGTCGATCCCGCCGACGCGCAGGCGCATGTTGCTGATGGCGGGAACGGCGTGCCACTTCACGCCGAGTGCCTTCAGCCACGGGAAGTCCGGGTGCGACAACAGGACTTCCAGCACGTCGCCGGGCGGGATCTCGACGAGCGCGGGGTCTTGGCCCTTGCAGGACACCATGAGCGGCAGCACGTCGAACGGGCCACGTGTGGGCGGCGGCTGCCAGCCTCGCTTCAGCGCGAGGTCGGTGAGGGCGAGGTTGCGCGCGTCGCCGAGCACTCCGCCGTCGGAACCGCGGTAGGCGGCGTAGCGGATGATCTGCTCGTTGACGATCTGCGGCGCGTCCATGCCGGGCTCGGCGGGGGCGAAGACCGTGATGACGGGCCGGATCTTGCCCTTGTTCGTGGCCACGCGGAGGTGCTCGACGCACTCGCCGGCCACGTCGGCGGGAGCGGACACGTCCCGCTGGTCGCGCACTTTCAAGCTCCGCCAGTAAAGGCGGCCGATGCAGCGGGAGCTGTTGCGCCAGGCCACCCTGGCGCCGAAGGTCAGTTCGTCGGTGGTGTGGCGGTAGGTGCCGGTCGCGGCGATCTCCGCGTGCACTTCGGCCAGCCTGGCCTCGACGGGACCGAGGTCCGGGTGTTCGGTGCGGTGCTGCCGGACGAAGTCCTCAGCCTCGGCGATGTCGATCTCGCCGGTGTTCTCGACCTGCGCCGGGGGAAGCGCTGTGAGGGAACGGGGCATCACATCAGTCGGGACGGGGGTCATGGCGAGGCACCGTAGTTGCGCTTTCGTGGAGGAGGAACCGCCTGTCGCGCTACGCCATCTGGATCACTGGAGCGCATCCGACACGCTCAGCAAGTACTTGATACCGCGACCGGGTGACAAAGGGCGCGACAAAGGGTGGTTCTGGACCGTTATCGCGCCGACACCAAACATTGACCAGTGATTCAGTTCACCACCGGATTCGACCCGTTCGAGTGAACTTCGGCGGGCACCTCCCACGCGGAGAAGCGAGTCATCCCGCGTACTGCCAAGGAAGCCGGCAATGACCGGAAAGCGAAGTTCCGCAACGCCAGCGCCATGGGCGAGCGGACCTCGATCCCGAACTTCCCCGCCATTCGAGAGCCTTTCCACACGGACTGGGCGCGCGGCCGCCGCAATGCGTCGTAGCGCGCGAGATCACCGTCGACCGCGGCCAGCGTGACCGCGTCCTCCAACGCCATGCACGCCCCCTGCCCGAGGTACGGCGTCATCGCGTGTGCGGCATCGCCCAGCAGCGCCACCCGGCCCCGCACGAACGTGGGCAGCAACGGCAGTTCGTAGATGTCGTGCCGGATCACGTCCGGGGTCGACGCCAGCAGTTCCGGCAGCGGGTCGTGCCAGCCGGCGAACAACGCCATCGGGTCCAGGTCGGCCGACGGCGGCGCGACGGCCGCGACGTACCAGCAGACCCGGCCGTCGCCCAGCGGCAGGATGCCCGCCTCGCCGCCGGGACCGAGTGTCTGCGAGATCGGCAGCTCGTAAGGCCCCGGCGCCACCCCTCGCCACGCCGTGGCCCCCGCGTACACCGGTCCCGGCGCGTCGGGCAGCAGTTCCGCGCGGAGGCGGCTGTTGATGCCGTCCGCCGCCACCACGAGGTCCGCGTCCAGTTCGTCGACGCTGGTCACCTCGACGTTGTTGAAAAGAACCTCGGGCGGTAGTGCGCGCAGCAGAACGCCGTGCAGATCGGCGCGGTGCATGGCGATGACCTTCTCCTGGCCGATGCCGGGCAGATGCACGAGCCAGCGCCCGTCAGACGCCCTGACACCACCGGACACCCGCGGTGTGCCCAGGCGGCGGGCCTCGCCGGCGAGACCCATCCACTCCAGCGCCCGCAGCGCGTTCGGCATCACGCCCACGCCCGCGCCGATCTCGCCGAACGTGGCCGCGCGTTCGTGGACGACGACCTCCCAGCCGACGCGCCGCAAGGACACCGCCGCCGCCAGCCCGCCGATGCCGCCACCCACCACGATCGCCTTCATCGTTCCTCCTCTACAGATGTAGAAGACTCTACAGCCGTAGACTACAGCTGTAGAGAGATTGGGACCACAGTGCGCAGAGACCTCATCACCGACGCCGCGATCCAGCTCGTCGCCGAGCAGGGCATGCGCGGGCTCACCCACCGCGCGGTCGACCGCCGCGCCGGCCTGCCGGAGGGCTCCACGAGCGCGTACTTCCGCACGCGCAAGGCGTTGATCGAGGGGTTCGTCGAACGGCTCGCGGACCAGGAACGCTTCGTGCCCGATCCGGACGACGTCGCGGGCAGCATCGCCAGAACGCTCGACAGCTGGCTCGTCGAGCGGAACAGGACGCTCGCGAGGTACTCGGCGATGCTCGAGGCCACACACCACCCCGAGCTCAGGCCGATCATGGTCCACTCGCCTCGCGAGCAGGCCACCGCGATCGCGAAGATGCTGGGCCACCAGGATCCCGAACGGGCGGGCGCGCACTTCACCGCGTTCCTGGAGGGCCTGCTCTTCTACCGGCTCGTCGGTGGCGGCAGCACGGTCGGGCCGGCACCGGGCACCGAGGAGAGCGTGCGGGACCTGAAGGCGGCGGTCGAAAAAGCGTTGCGACCGTAGGTACCGTGGGTTTCATGGGATTCGGGTACGGGGTCTTCTACCTCTGATCACGGACGTGTGCCACCGCGCAACATGTCCTGATTTCGCGTACCCAGAAGAGGATCCCCGTGCGTTCGCATGTTCATTTGACGACCCAAGATCTCACCAAGGGCTATGAGGCCGGGCCCGTCGTCGACGGCATCTCACTGACGGTCTCCGCCGGCCAGCGCCTCGGCATCATCGGCGAGAACGGCCGCGGCAAGACCACCCTGCTCCGCCTGCTCGCCGAAGACCTGATGCCGGACCAGGGAACTGTCACCCGCCACGGTTCGTTGAGCCTCGTGCGCCAGGAAATGCCCTTCCACGAGGGCGAAACGGTGGGGGACCTGCTGTCCGAGGCTCTGCGCGAAAGCCGCGCCGCACTGTCCGAACTGGACTGTGCGGCGGAGCCGTTCGACGAGCAGCGTTACACCGAAGCCCTGGCCCACGCCGAGAACATCGAGGCCTGGGACGCCGAGCGCCGTGCCGAGATCGCGCTGAAGGCGCTCGACGCCGACCACGACCGGGCGACCCCACTCTCGCGACTCAGTGTGGGGCAACGTTATCGGGTCCGGCTCGCCTGCCTGCTCGCCGAACGAGCCGACGTCCTGCTGCTGGACGAACCGACCAACCACCTCGACGCCGGCGCGCTGGCCTTCCTGACCGAACGCCTGCAGCACCACCACGGCGTCGTGGTGCTCGTGAGCCACGACCGCACGTTGCTGGACGAGGTCTGCACCCAGTTGCTCGACCTAGACCCGGCTCCGGACGGCGAGGTGCACCTGCACGGCGGCGGCTACCGGGCGTTCAAGGAGGCCAAACGCGCCGAGCGGCAACGGTGGGAGCAGCGGTTCGCCCAGGAGGAGGCCGAGCACGACGAACTGGCCGAGAAGGTCGAACGCGCCCAGTCCCGCCTGAGGGACGGCTGGCGTCCGCCGAAAGGCACGGGCAAGCACCAGCGCACGACGCGTGCGGCGAACAAGATGCGCAACGTCGCCCGCAGGCTCGAAGAGCTCGGCGACCAGCGCGTCGGCGCTCCCCCACCCCCGTTGCGCTTCACGCCGCCGGAGCTGGAGGCGAGCGGCGACCTGCTGCACGCCACCCCGCTCGAAGTGCCAGGAAGGCTGCGCCTCACCGAGCCGATCTCGCTCAGCGCGGGCGAGAAGCTGCTGGTCACCGGCCCGAACGGGGCGGGCAAGTCGACGTTGCTGAACGTGCTCGCCGGCCGGATCACGCCTGCCCGCGGCACGGTGCACCACGTCGGCCGGGTCGCCCTGCTGGCCCAGGAGTCGGCGTTCGAGAACGAGGACGCCACGGCGGTCCAGCTCTGTTCACGGATGGAGGACATCGGTCTGCTCAGCGGAAAAGACCTGGCGCGCCCGGTCGGCCGCCTGTCCACTGGACAGCGCAGGCGCCTGGAGCTGGCGATCCTGCTGAGCGGCTCGCCCCACGTCCTGCTGCTCGACGAACCGACCAACCACCTGTCGATCGCCCTGGTCGACGAACTGACCGAGGCCCTCGACCAGACCAGAGCGGCTGTGGCCGTCGCGACCCACGACCGGCAGATGCGGACAGATTTCGGCTCGTGGCGGTCCGTGACTCTCAATTCACCTTCACGAAGTCATGAAACTTCTGTAGCTTCGAAATAGGTCCTCTGCCGAGCACTGGGAGGTGTGCGAGATGACCGAACTGATCTCCGACGAACTGCCCACCACGCGCCAGCACCCGTTCGACCCGCCCGCCGAGGTGACCCGGATCCGCGAGCAGGCCCGCATCAGCAGGCTGAAGTTCGCCGACGGACACGTCGGCTGGCTCGTCACCGGCCATCACCAGGTCCGCGAGATCCTGGGGAGTCCGAAGTTCACGAACGACCCGGCCAGGCATCACATGCTGGACGTCAGGTTCCAGGGGGAGGCGCCACCGGAGAGGCGCAAGGTCGAACCGGGCATGTTCCTGAGCCAGGACCCGCCGGACCACACCCGGCTGCGCAAGATGCTGCAGGGCCAGTTCACGGTCCGGCGGATGAACCAGCTGTCCGAGTGGATCGGCACGATCGTCGATGACCAGCTCAAGCACCTGCGGTCGTTCGACGGCAGGGCGGACCTCGTGAAGGAGTTCGCGCTTCCCGTGCCGTCACTGGTGATCTGCGCGATCCTCGGCGTCGACTACGACGAGAAGCACAGGTTCCAGGACGACACGACGAAGCTGCTCAGCCTGGAGTCGACGTTCGAAGAGGCCATGGACGCCATGGCGCGCATCCAGGAGTTCATGCGCGAGCTGATCGTCCGCAAGAAGGCGGACCCAGGCGACGACATGATCAGCGACCTGCTCGCCACCGGGGAGCCGACCGACGAGGAAGCGTCGAACATGGCGCTGCTGCTCCTGCTGGCGGGCCACGAGACCACGGCGAACATGCTGGGCCTCGGCACGTACGCGCTGCTACAGCACCCGGACCAGCTCAAGATCCTGCGCGACGAGCCGGAGGTCGTCGACAACGCCGTCGAGGAGCTGATGCGGTACCTGTCGATCATCCACTTCGGACCGGTGCGCACCGCCACCGAGGACGTGGAGATCGACGGGCACCTGATCGAAGCGGGCGACACCGTGCTGATGCACGTGCCGACGGCGAACCGCGACCCGGAGAAGTTCCCCGGCAACCCCGAGGAACTGGACCTGCGCCGCCCGGCCAGCGGCCACGTGGCGTTCGGACACGGCATCCACCAGTGCCTGGGCCAGCAGCTGGCCCGCATCGAGATGAGGATCGGTTTCTCCAAGCTGTTCCAGGAGTTCCCGGACCTGCGCCTCGACGTCGACCCCGAGGAGGTGCCGCTGCGCACCGACATGGGGATCTACGGGGTCCACTCGCTGCCAGTAGCGTGGTCGGCATGAAGATTTCCGTCGACCAGACGAAGTGCTGCGGTTCGGGAATGTGCGTGCTGACAGACCCGGACCTGTTCGACCAGAACGACGAGGACGGCACGGTCGTACTCCTCGTCGAGCAGCCCGACGCCGCGCACGAGGCCACCGCTGAGGAAGCGGCGAACCTCTGCCCGGCGGGCGCGATCACGATCAGCTGATCCGCCCTGCGTTGATGAGCTGCCAGGCGACACCCGTGCCCGTCGCCTGGCACCAACGCCCGCACCGGGCCGAGCGCGGCAACGATCCTCAGCCGGCACCAGGGCTGGTGGCGTGACGGAGTTCGTCGACCTCAGCCTGGAACCCGGCCGCCGTCAGCGTCTCCTCGGCCAGCTGCCAGTACTCCCGGGCCTCGTCGGCCCGCCCTGCCCGCTCCAGCGCGTTCCCCAGCACCCGCAACGACCGCCCGAACTCGGGCGGCGAGCCCATCCCCCGCGCCGACTCCATCGCCAGCGAGGCCAGCCGCAACGCCTCCTCCGGCGACGAGGCCAGCCCGGACCTCAGGCGCCACACCCAGATGCGGCCCTGCCGGTCGTCGTGCTCCTCGAAGAACTCCCAGGCCTGCCGCAGCTGCTCCTCGGCCAGGGAGTCCTGCCCGGACCGCACCAGCGTGTCCGCCAGGAACAGCCGGATGTTGGCGGCCAGGTCCGGATCGCCGAGCTTCTGCGCGGCGGCCAGCGAGGCCCGCAGGAACGCGGCCGACTCGGCCAGTTCGCCCGTGAACTGGTGCAGCCGCCCCAGTTCGAGGGTCGCCATCAGCTCGCTCTGCTCGTCCCCCAGCTGCCCGGCGACGCGCCTGGCCCGTTCCAGGTACTCCTGTGCGGCGGCGAGGCCGCCGGCGCGGCGCTCGATGGCGCCCAGCGAACACAGCACTTCGATCTCACCGTGCGGATTGCTGGAGGTGACGAACCGGGTCATCGCCTCGCGATGCGCCTCACGGGCCTCCGCGGACCGCCCGCTCCACTCGTGCATCCACCCCATGCCGTACCAGGCGTAGGCCTCGCCCCACACGTCACCGGCGGCGGCGAACCCTTCCTGCGCGGCCTGGAAGTCCGCGGACGCGGCACCGTAGTCGTGCAACCGCGCCCGCAGGATTCCCCGCTGCTGGAACAGCATCGGCCGACGCGCGGCAGGCGCGCAGGAGAGTCCCAGCGCGTTGATGTGTTCCCAGTCGTCGAACCGGGCCCGCAGGTCGCAGAACGCGGCCGACCGGATCGCCAGCTCGGCGGCCAGCGGCCCGAGACCCAGCGCCGCGGCCTGGGTGATCACGGCGTGGATGTTCAGCCACTCCGCGTCGAACCAGTCGGCCGCGTCCCCGAGGTCGAACCGTTCCAGCGCAAGGGGTTCCAGCCGGACGCCCTGGTGCGGCAGCTCCACGTCGGCCCGCATCGCCAGGTCGAGCCACTGCTCGAACAACGCCTTCAGCGCAACAGCCGGGACTTCGGAGGCAGCCTCACGGCCGAAGGCGCGCAACAGGTCATGCAGCCGATAACGCACCTGCCCCAGCGCATCGCGGCCCGCGTAGTCGACCAGCCGGGCGTCGACCAGCGCCTCGACGTGGTCCTCCGCGTCGTCCAGGTCCAGCCCCAGCAACGGCGACGCCACCCAGGCGGGAAAGTCCGGTGTGTCGACCAGCGACAGCAGGCGGAACGCGGTCCGGTGCGACTCACCCAGGCCGTCGTAGGACAGCGCGAGCGAAGCCCGCACGTCGAGGTCGCCCAGCGACAACTCGTCGAACCGGCGGCGTTCGTCGGACAACCGGCCGGCGAGTTTCGCGAGCTGCCAGTGCGGGCGCGCCACCAGCCGGGCCGCCGCGACCCGCAACGCCAGTGGCAGCTTGCCGCAGTAGTTCACGATCTCCTGCGCCGCAACGGGTTCGGCCGCGCAGCGGGCCTCGCCGACAGCGGCCCGCAGCAACGCCAGCGCATCGGTGGACGGCAGCACGTCCAACGGCACCACGTGCGCGGCCTCCAGACCGGCCAGCGCGGCCCGGGAGGTCACCAGCGCGGCACCCGAGGTGGTTCCCGGCAGCAACGGCCGCACCTGGGCCTCGTTCACGGCGTTGTCCAGCACGACGAGGATCCGCCGGTCCGACAACAGGTCCCGGTACAGGTCGACCCGGTCCTCCACGGAGGACGGAATCGCGCCACCGGAGACACCGAGCCCTCGCAGCAGGCGGTCCAGCGCAGCGGCGGGTTCGACGGGCCTCTGCTCACCGCCGCGCAGGTTCAGGTACAGCTGCCCGTCCGGGAACGTGTCCCGGACGGCATGGGCGCAGTGCACGGCCAGCGAGGTCTTGCCGACGCCACCGGGTCCGGTGATCGTCCACGTCCCGCCGGCCCGCAACCCGGCCGTCAGGCGGGCCACCTCGTCGGACCGCCCGGAGAAGTCGCCGACCGCGGGCGGCAGCCACGACGGTCCGGACTGGACGGCGACCGGCGCGCAGGAGCCCGCCAGCACCTCCATGTGCAGCGCGCGCAGTTCGGCGTTCGGGTCGATGCCGAGCTCGTCGGCGAGCACGTCGCTGGCCCGCCGGTAGACGTCCAGCGCCTGCGCCTGCTGGCCGGTGCGGTGCAGCGCGAGCATCAGCTGGTACCAGAAGCGTTCGCGCAGTGGGTGTTCCGCGACGAGCGAGCGCAGTTCGTCGACGATCTGGTCGTGCCGGCCCAGCTGCAACTCGGCGTCGTTGCGGCGTTCCAGCACCTCCCAGCGCTGCTCGTTGAGCCGCTGCACGTCGGTCTGTTCCATCCGCAGCGACGACACCTGGTCCAGGGCGGGGCCGCGCCACAACGCCGCCGCCTCACCGAGCAGGCGGGCCTCGGTCTCCAGGTCGGGCGCGCGGCGGGCCTCGGCACGCAGCCGCTGGAACGTCAGCAGGTCGAGCTGGTCGTCCTCGACGTGGATCGAGTAGCCGGTGGGCCACGTGCGGACGAGGTTGCGGTCGGCCAGGTCGTCCAGCGACTGTCTCAACCGCATGACGTACGTCTGCAGGGTCGCGCGCGCCGAACCTGACGGTTCTTCGCCCCAGAGGTGTTCCATCAGCTCGTAGGACGAGACCGGCGCGTTTGCCTTCATCAGCAACGCGGCGAGCAGGACACGCTGTTTGGCCGAGCGCAGCTCCACCGCCCGGCCCGAGTCGATGACCTGCAACGATCCGAGAACCCTGAACCCCCACCGCCGTTGCATGAGCCGATCCTAACCAGCCGGTAACCCAAGGTGTCAGCGAAATGTCAGCGGCCGTCGTGATGCTCACAGCCCATGAAGAGGTCAGCACTGATCGCCGCAGGTGCCGTGCTTCTCGGCCTGGTCACCGCCACCAACGCGGTCGCCGAGAGCGCCCCCGGCTGCGGACCCGTCACCCAGATCGGCAGCACCGCCTACGTCGGTGACCACGGGCAGCGGTGGGCGTCGGTGAAGCAGTTCAAGGGCTGCGGCAAGAACTGGGCCTACGTCTACACCTGGTCGAGCGTCCACAACGGCGGTGCCCCGTACACCCCGGAGCTCGTTCTGATCGAGCAGTGGAACTCGAAGGACGCGCGCGAACCGTACGGGCGCGTGGGTCTGCGGGAGGGCCGTTACCGCCAGCAGGAGCTGTGGTCGGGCGGCACCAACACCCTGAGCGACTGCACCTCCGCCTACGTGGAGTGGAACTCCGGCGCCCTGACCTACCGGGTCCGCACCGACATCCGCTGCTGAGGCACCAGGCCGGAGCGGCGTCTTGGCCCCCCAGCGGGGCGCCGCTCCTCTTAAGACGGTGTCGCCGGGGTCCGAAGCCCAAACCTCTCCTCGGGCCCCGGTGACACCTTCCAGCTCAGGCCGCGCCTCGCGACGTCGTCATGAACTTCCCCAGGCGTGACGCCAGATCGTCCGCGGCCTCGTTGCCCCGCAACCGTTCCGCCTCCTGCTTCAACGGCCGCATGCGATCCCGCGTGCGCGCCGAGCGGATCGGGCCGGACAGCGCGATCGCCTGTTCCCCGATCTCCCGCGCCTGTTCGGCCTCGTTCTGCACCAGGTAGTTCATCGCGAGCGCGGCCAGCCGGAACGACTGGCTGCGCGACGCCTCCGCTCCCCCGGAGGAGATCGCCCTGGTGAGCATCGGGATCGCCGACCGCGCGTACTTCACGTCGCACGTGCGCGCGAGTTCGGTGTGCACCATGCCGCCGATCGACACCAGGTCGGCCAGGTCGAAGAACCGCGCCCACGGCGGAGCGTCCTCGGCCATGGACCGCTGGAACTCGTCCTCGGCGCGCGCGAACTGGCGCAGCGCCTGCCTTTCCGAGCCCATCTTCGCGAACGCCCACGCCTCGTTGGCGTGCAGGATCGACACGGCCAACGTGGACCCACTGGCCTGCGCGATGGGCAAACCCCGTTGGAACGACGACAAAGCGTCCTCGGCCAGCTCGTAGTGCAGGTGCACGCGCCCCATCCGGTAGTGGATGTTCGCTTCCAGCGCGCTGTTGCCCGACGCACGCGCGAGGCCCATCGCACGGCCGAAGTGCAGGTGCGCCGACTCGAGCAGGCCCATGTCGAACGACGCCCAGCCGGCCAGGTTGTGCAGGTCCGCGATGGCCACCTGGAGCCGGTGCAGGACCTGCCCGGACGAACTGGTGTCGATCAGCGGGTTCGCCCAGTTCAGCAACGCGACACAGGCGTCGCGGCAGGAACCGCCACCGTATTCGTGGTCAAGAGCCCTCAACGCACTCGTCAGGGTCTCGACATGCCGCACGTCGGTCTTGTCCACGCGATCTGGAAACGCATCGCCGTTGAACATAGGTCGGCCCTCCGGTACTCACCCGCGCCGACACCATCCCGCTGTCAGGCCTGGTCTGGAAGGGCCTTTCGACTCTCCCGGAGGGCACACCGGCGCGACCGCCACAACGCCGTGGTGGTCGCGCCTACGATTTCGGACGATCGTGGTGAACGGAAAGGGCCAACGAGGTGTGAGCGCACGGGAACTGAATCCATTTCCCGTGACGACCCCTCACCGGAACGGCCGATCAGGTCACTCTTCCAGCGTCACCACCTGAGCGGGGCACCTGTCCACCGCGTCACGAACGCCCGGCAGCAGGTCGGCGGAGGGTTCGGCGATCAGCACGATGCCGAGCCCGTCGTCGTCCGACTGGTCGAACACGTCCGGTGCGGCGAGCACGCACTGGCCCGCTCCGATGCACCCCGTCTGGTCTATCCGGACCGTCATGTCACCACACCACCGGGATCTCGGCGGCGCCGTAGGTGATCATGTCGTTGCGGTAGGCCATCTCCGTGACGGGCACGGCGGGGCGCAGGTTCGGGAACCGCTCGAAGAGCGTCCGCAGGCCGATCTGCAGCTCCGCGCGGGCCAGGTTCGCGCCGAGGCACTGGTGCGGACCGAACCCGAAACCCAGGTGCGACACGGCGTCGCGTTCGAGGTCCAGCTGCTCTGCCCGCGGGCAGAGCGCCTCGTCGAGGTTCGCCATCAGCGACACGCTCACCCAGTCGCCCGCTCTGATCAGCACACCGTCGACCTCGACGTCCTCGGTCGCCCTGCGGGTGAGTCCCGGGCCGCCGAGCTGGCCGACCGTGTACCGCATCAGCTCCTCGACCACGACGTCCGCACGACTCGGGTCGCGCCGCAGGATCTCGAGCTGGTCGGGCTTCTCGAACAGGTGCAAGGTGAAGAGGCCGAGGAAGTTCGACGTGGTCTCGTGCCCGGCGGCGAGCAGCCCGATGCAGAGGAAGATCAGCTCGTCCATGCTGAAGTCGGTGTCGTTGGCCATCAGGCCGATCATGTCGTCGTTCGTGCCCGCGGCCCGTTTCGCCTCGACGATCGGCGTGAGCACCTCCGCGAGTCTGGTCGCGTGCGCGAGGTACTCGTCCTTCGAGCCGTTCTTGCCGAAGAGGTCGCCGGCCGTGGCCTGGAACAGCTCCTGGTGCTCCGGCGGCACGCCCAGCAGTTCGGCGATCACCAGCGACGGCAGCGGCAGGCACAGCGAGGTGACCAGGTCGGCGGGAGCGCCCTTGGCCTCCATCACGTCGAGGTGCTCGTTGACGATCTGCTGGATGCGCGGACGCAGTTCGTTCATGCGCTTGACCATGAAGCCGCGCGAGAGAGGACGACGCAGCCGCATGTGCTCGGCGCCGTCGATGCCGTTGATGTTGCCGGGCTGGTCGGGGTCGAGCACCTCCTCGCCGTCGTCGGTGCGCATCTCCGGCTGTCCGCCCTTGCGGGTGCTGAACCGCGAGTCGGACAGCACCTGCCGGACTCCGGCGTAGCTCGACACCATCCAGGCCTCGACACCGTTGGGCCAGACCATCCTGACCGGCCCGCCGCTGACGGCCTCGGCGAAGCCGATCGGTGGCTGGAGCGGGTGGTCGCGTTCGTGGTGGACCGGGCAGACAGCAGCTTCAGTCACGGAAGTTCCCCTCAACAGAACAAAACTGTTCTTTTGACTCCATGACCGAACGTAGCGAAGAAACTACGCTTTGACGAGTTATTTGGCCCTGAAGGTCCCGATCAGCGGTCTCAACAGGCCGTCGACGATGCCCTCGATCACGCCCTGTTCCTCGGACCTGAGCACGAAGGTCGAGATCAGCGCGGTGATGAGAAAGTCGGCGTCGAGGCGCTCCGGCAGTTCACCGCGCGCCTTCGCCCGGTCCACGGCGACCCGCAGGTGCTCCGTGTAGGCGCGGTCGACGTGCTCCTCGCGCAGGCACGCGAGGTCGGCGTCCTGGCGACTGCCTTCGAGCAACCCGAGGAAGATGCCGGCGGTGTCGAACGGCGTCGGCTCGCCCCACGCCCGCAGGATCTGACGGACGTCCTCGGCGAACGTGCCCTCGTCCGGCTGGTGCAGTTCGGGCAGGTTCGCCTTCAGAGCGTCCGTGATCAGCCGCGCCTTGGACGGCCAGCGCTGGTAGAGGCTCGCCTTGCTGGCGCGCGCCCGGCCCGCGACGAGGTCCATGTTGAACCGCGCGTAGCCGACCTCGGCCAGCACACCGAGCACGGCGGCGAAGACCTCCCGCTGACGCTCCGGCGCGTCCAGGGGCGTGCGACCCAAGCGGCCTCCATCTTTGGCCGCTGCTCCGCAGACGGCGGCGAGTTCGCCTTCAAGTCGGCCGTCCGACCTCCGCTTCGACCCGAATCGACTGCGGCAGTTGACCCGAAGAGGAAACCGGACGCCCGACGCGAACTCGCGTTCGGCATTGCTCAAGTGACGTGCACCCTACCGCCAGGCGCGTCCGTGAGCCGACCCGTGCGCCGCACCGACATCCAGCGCGGCTGTGTGCCGTGCAACGCCGTGATCAACGACTGGATGACCACGACGTACCTCCGATGTCGTCAGGCCCAAACCCAGGCGACCGTCTAGAACACACGTTCGATAAGATTGGTCGGTGAAGCTCGTCGTGCAGGTCAAGCTGCTGCCGACCGCCGAGCAGGCGGCGGCGATGCGGTCAACTCTGCACGCGTGCAACAACGCTGCTGCTGTCGTGTCGCGGGTGGCATTCGAGACACGTGCGTTTCGCGAGTACGCACTGCGCACCCTCACCTACTCCGGGCTGAAAGCGAGAGGGCTGGGCGCCCAGACATCCCAGCATGTGATCAAGAAAGTCGCGGACGCGTACACCACGTTGCACGCGAACATCCGCAACAGGGACCACTTTCATTGTCGCCGGTGCGGTCTCGCTGGACCCGCCGACATCGTCGCCGCCGTGAACATCCGAAATCGGGCACGGTCGGTGTGGGTACACGTCAACGTGCCCGACCCGGTCCCCGCTCAGGAGGAGACCGGGAAATGCGGCCCGCACGCGCGCAGCCAGTCGCGGGCGAGGAACGCGAACGACGCCCACGGGACCGAGCCTCTCGAGCTCGGGCCCTCCAGGGCCGAGTAGTTGACGGGGTGTTCTGTTCATGCAACGACGTGGCGGCTATCACCGCACGGTCTTCCTCGTCCTGACGCGTACCGCCTGGGCGGCCATGAGCGTGCTCGTCCTCGCCGCCTCCGCGTTCGCCTGGACCACCGTGTCCACCATCTCGACGGGGGTGGAGCGGTCCTACGCGATCCCCGAGGACGCACCGCGCTCGGAGTCCGGCCGCAACATCCTGATCATGGGCCTGACGACCAGGCTGGACCTGCACGGCGAACCACTCCCGGACGACGTGCTGCGGCGCATGCAGGCGGGCGAGAGCGACCGCGGCGGCTACAACGCGAACACGCTGATCCTGTTGCACATCCCCGTTTCCGGACCGGCCGTGGCGATGTCCGTGCCCAGGGACAACCTCGTCCCGCTGTCGTCGGGCGGCGAGGGCAAGATCAAGGAGGCCTACGGGCGGGCCAAGATCGTCGAGGAGGACCGGCTGCGCGCGGCCGGCACGCACGACAGGCGGGAGCTGGAACGCGCCGGGCGGGAGGCCGGGCGCAGGGCCCAGGTGCAGACGGTGTCGTCGTTCCTGAGCCAGCCGATCGACCACCTCGTGGAGATCTCGCTGATCGGGTTCTTCCACATCGCCGAGGGGCTCGGTGGCGTGGACGTGTGCCTGCACAACGCGACGAAGGACCCGTTGTCCGGCGCGGACTTCCCGGCCGGGCCGCAGCACCTCGACGCGGGCCAGGCGCTGTCGTTCGTGCGGCAGCGGCACGGGCTGCCCGACGGTGACCTCGGCCGGACCCGGCGGCAGCAGGCGTTCCTGTCCGCCGTGACCAGGCGGCTCAAGGGCGCGGACGTGGGCGCGGTGCAGGCGATGATCGACATGGCCAGGCAGGATGTCGTGCTGGACGCGCGGTTCGACCTGGTCGAGTTCGCCCGCGACATCCCTGCCGAGGTGCGGTTCGACACGCTGCCGATCGAGGGCGCCGCGCACCTGGGAGGGCTCGACGTGAACAGGGTGGACCAGGCCAAGGTGCGGGCGAAGGTGACCGAACTGGCCAAGGCGCCGCCCCCGCCACCACCCGGCGACGGCGTTCCCTGCATCGACTAGACGCGGCCCCTCTGGGAGTACGAAAGCTCCCCGCGTGCGCTAGACGCGGCGTTCGGTGACCCAGGTGGCGATCTGCGCGCGGGAGCTGAAGCCGAGCTTCTGCAGGATCCGCTCCACGTGCCCCTCCGCGGTCCGCCGCGCGATCACCAGCCTGGCCGCGATCTCCTTGTTCGACATGCCACCGGCGATGAGGTCGGCGACCTGCTGCTCGCGCCGGGTCAGCGGGGTGAGGGCCAGGACCGGCACCGGGTCCTGCGCCTGTTCCTCGCCGATCGCGAACGCGACGGCGTCGTCCAGTTCGAGGTCCATGCCCTTGCGGAACACCGCCCGGAACTCCTGCTCGCCGAGCGCGGAGACCGTCGCAGACTCGCATTCGCCGTGCGGCGTGCCGAAGTAGCGCGACCCGAACATGGGAAAGCCCACCGACTGCCAGATCTCGTTGGTGGCGCCCAGCAACGTGGCCGCGCGCACCGCGTTGCCCTGCGAGGCGGAGATCCAGGCCAGCAGCTCGATCGCGAGCACGATGCCCAGCAGGTCGTGGAACGAGCGCTTGATCCGCAGGCACTCGCGGCCGAGCACGTCGGCGCGGACCAGGTCGCCGCTGACCCACGCGCACAACGCCAGCACCCAGATCGCGTAGGCCTGCGCCCACAGTTCGCCGTGCTCCTCGCCGACGGCCTTGGCCTCGACGCAGAGCCGTTCGGCGGACGCGAAGTCGCGCCGGAACGTCGCCGAGATCGCGAGCTCGATGCCGGCGAGCATGGTGTGGCTGTTGACCGTGCCCTGGCTCCGGTACAGGCGCATGGCCTCCTGGAACCCGCTGTCCGCGAGGTCGAGGTCGTCGCCGACCAGGTGCGTGCAGGCGATGCGGTGGGTCGCGTAGGCGAGCGCGGACCCGTCGCCGGACTCGACGGCGTACTCGCGGCACTCGTCCAGCATCCGCACCGACGCGGGCAGGTCGCCCTGCAACGTCGAGACGTAACCGTTGACCCACAGCGCTTTGGCCCGCAGCGGGCCCGGTTTCGCGCTCGCCACGGCGCGGTCGAGCCAGTGGCGGCCCTCCCCGAGCATGCCGCAGCCCGCCCAGTAGAACCACAGCGTGCTCGCCAGGTGCACGCAGTGGTCGCCGCCGTGGTCGAAGCCGAAGTCCAGGGCGGACCGCAGATTCCCCTGCTCCAGACGCGTGAGCGCGAAGATCTGCGGCTGGGCCGGCCCGAACCACTCCTGTTCGCGGCGCTCGGCCCACTCGATGAAGTGGTCGCGGTGCCGTTCGCGCATCACCTGTTCACGGCCGGCGTCGCGCAGCTTCCCCAGGCCGTACTGGCGCAACGGCTCCAGCAGCCGGAAGCGGGTGCCGGACGGCTGCTGCTCGGCCACCACGACGGACTTGTCGACCAGGCCCATCAGCGAGTGCATGACCTCCTCGGGCGGGACGCTGTCGCCGGAGCAGACGCGTTCCGCGGCCTCCAGGTCGAACGTGCCGGAGAACACCGACGCCCGCGCCCACAGGATCTGCTCGGACCGCGTGCACAGGTGAAAGCTCCAGTCCACCGCGGCGTGCAGCGTCTGGTGGCGGGGATCGCCGCCGCGCTTGCCGTCCGCGAGCACCCGGAAGGTGTTGTCCAATCTGGACGACAGGTGGTCAAGGCCGAGCACGCGCAGGCGCACGGCCGCCAGTTCGATGGCCAGGGGGATGCCACCCAGCAGCGCGCAGATCTGGCTGACCTGCTCGTGGTTGCGCGTGTCGAGGACGAAGCCGGGGTCGACGGCGACGGCCCGTTCGGCGAACAACGCCACCGCCGGGTCCTGCGGCAGGGGCGCGACCTGCCAGAGGTGTTCGCCGTCGACGCCCAGGCGTTCGCGGCTGGTGGCGAGCACGCGCAGGCCGGGGACCCCGCGCAGCAGCGCGTCCACGAGACCGGCGGCCGCCGCGATGACGTGCTCGCAGTTGTCCAGGACGATCAGCATCTGCCGGTCGCGCAGGTGTTCCACCAGGACGGTGCGGTGCATGCGGACGGTGTCGTCGTGGACGCCCAGCTGTCCCAGAACCGTGTGCACGACCAGTTCCGGGTCGGTGACACCGCCCAGGTCGACGAACCACACCCCGTCGCGGAACGCCCTGCTCGTCTCGGCGGCAGCACGCAACGCCAGCCGCGTCTTGCCCACGCCACCGACACCCGTCAGAGTGACGAGGCGCGACTCGGACAGCAGCCTCCTCACTTCGGCGACGTCGTGCTTGCGGCCGACGAAAGTAGTTGTGTCAGCAGGCAAATTGCCTTTGCGACCTGGGTAAAGCGAACCGCCCACAGCGGCACCCTAGGTCTGCTCGATCTCCCGCTGCAATGCGGTCCCCCGGAGGTACCAACGCTGAAACACGGGTAGTTACCCCCTAGGGCGCATGCGGTCACCTCGCCAGTCTTGAAGGCTTGGGGAGACGTGGCCGCGGGAGGGGACGGATCATGGCCGGTGACAGCCTCGAGGTCGACGTCCGGGAGCAGAACGGCGTACTCGTCGTCCGGTTCAGCGGACGGCTCGACTGGGCGACGTACATGCGCGCGCAGGACGTGTTGCTCGACCACGCCACCAAGGAGCTCGTCGGAGTCGTGGTGGAGCTGGACGAGCTCGTCGCCGAGTCCCCCGCGCTGCTCGTGCTGTTCGACGTCGTGTGGCTGTCCGCGGTGCGCTGGCCGGGCATCTCGCTGAGCATCGTCGTCAGTGATCACCAGCTGCGCTCCACGCTGGAGTCGCGCGGGCTCCCCCGGCACATCCCGATGTACTCGACGACCTCCGCCGCGGTGGCCGCGGTCGAGCGGCTCAAGCACGAGGACCGGGTGGACGCGCCGCTGCCGACGTGCCGCTGCCTGCCCCACGTGGCCGAGCGGATCACCGAACGCGCCTGTGAGCGGTGGGGCATCCAGTCGATGCTCGACGTCGCACCTCAGGTGGCCGTCGAGCTCGTGTCGCACATCGAGGACGACAGCCCTCTCGCGCTGCTGCTGCGCATGCGTGGGAACAAGTTGTCCGTGGCCGTACGCACGACCGCACGCTTCGACCTCAAGCAGTGGCACATCATGCGGCACAACGTCGCGTCCATCGCCGTGTGCAACTTCACGATGGGCGAGACGCCGGCCGGGGCCGGACGGCACGTCATCTGGTCGGTGCTCGACGTGCCTCAGGACAGCCAGCGGCCTCCGATCCACTTTCCGGAGACTGCCGCCTTCACCCATCAGACTTAACGCTTCCGGGTCGTTCTGAGTGGCGGTCCTACTGGCAGTGGGCCAGCGTCGCCGCGACGCTGGTGCGGTAGGCCCTGAGGACCTGGCGGTCCGCCGCCGCCTCCGACGAGCCGACACACTGGTGCAGCCAGCAGCGATGCAGGGCGCACGTCACCCGTGAGCAGGGGTCGAGGCCCAGTTCCTCGGCCAGGTCCTCGGCCTTGAGGACCGCTGTCAGCGTCGTGTCCTCTGTCTCGGAGGAGGTCACCAGCCGCAGGTGCGCGCGTCGCCTCATGAACAGATCCTGCTCCCTGGATTTTCGTCCTGCCTACCCGCATTACTACCTGCTTAACCGCCACCTCCGGACAATTCCAGGTGACACGGGACCTCTTCTCAGCCGGACCTGCGCGCCCTACCCTCGGAACCCAACGGCGGCGCAGAGGTGTACTCCATGGCGGATCCTGCGTACTTCCCTCCCCCGCACTCCAGCCGCATCGGTGCGAGCGATGTGGAGCAACTGGAGTCGCAGACCCGTTCGCTGCGTTCGGTGGACTACCAGTACGGCGGAGGGGCGTGCCGTGACGCCGTGGTGGTGCGGATCTACTGGGCGCAGCAGCTGCTGGCCGCCGAAGCTTCGGACGGGGTGCGGGCGCGCCTGTTGTCCGCGGTCGCGGATCTGCACAACCTGGCCGGGTGGACGTCGTTCGACAGCGGTCAGGTCGGGGCGGCGTACCACCATTTCGACCGTGCGCTGGACTTCGCGCGTCACGACGAAGACCTCACTACCAACATCGTTTATCGGCGTGGGCGCGTGCATCTCCATCACGGCGCACCGGGCGATGCGCTGGCTTACTTCCAGAGGGGCGCCTTCGCGCCGCTGGCGGCGAGCATCATGTACGCGAACGAGGCGTGGGCGTACGCGCACCAGGCCCGTTCCGCCGAGGCGTTGCGAGCGTTGGGGAAAGCGCAGGACTCGTTCGCGTCCGCGGATCTGGCACACGTGCCCGACTGGGCGCGGTTCCACGACGAGACCGACCTGACGGCGATGACCGGCACGATCCACACCGAGCTCGGCGACACCCGTGCCGCGATCCCCGCGTTGCGTTCGGCGATCGAGAACTTCGGCCCGGCGATGGCGCGCAGCCGGACGTTCTGCCTGATCTCGCTGGCCACGTGCCACTTCCTCGACGGCGACTTCGACGAGGGCCAGGCCGTGGGGACGCGGGCGGTGCGCGCGGCGGAGGAGCTGAAGTCGGAGCGGGTGTGGGACCGGATACGCCCGATGGCGCAGGCGGCGGCCGTGCGCGGGATAACCCTGCGTTGATCTTTGCGGAACCCGAACATTCGGCGGACCTCGTTCTGACCATGGCCGGTCATCGTTCTGTGCCATGAACATTTCGCGAATCGGTGGGCTCGTGGTGGGAATGCTGTTGCTGGGCGCGGGGACCGCGGCGGCGCAGGAACCGATCACGATCAGCCCGGAGAAGGTGCGGCAGATCTGCTCGAACCGCGTCCCACGCGTCGAGGCCAAGGTCAGGGCGCTGACCGACAGGATCAACGGCAGCGCGGAGACGCTCGGCTCGAAGAAGTGGATCGAGCAGAAGGCCGCGGACGCCCGCAAGGCCGGCAACACGGCGCGCGCGGACGTGCTCGACGCGCGGCTGAAGCTGCGGGACGCACAGCTCGTGAAGCTGGCGAAGGCCGGCGAGCGCGTCGCCGAGTTCAAGTCCGAGCACTGCGGGTCGAAGTGAGATGGGTCGCCGCGGCCGTACTGCTGTTCGCCCTGACGGCGTGCCGGGGCGAGGAGCCGGTGCCGGACCTCGATGATGTGGAATCAACGCTGAACAGCATCGAGTCGGACATCAACCAGCCGGGGTGAACGCGTGGAACGTGGCCTGGTGCTCGTCGTGGAGGACGAACCGGCGATCGCCGAACTGGTGGCGCTGTACCTGCGGCGCGACGGCTTCGGCGTGCACCTGGAGTCCTCGGGGGACGCGGCACTGGCCGCGGTCCGCTCGCTCTCGCCCGTCGCGGTGGTGCTGGACGTCGGTCTGCCCGTGCGCAACGGCATCGAGGTCTGCCGGGCCATGCGCGCGGCCGGTGACTGGACGCCGGTGCTGTTCGTGACGGCCCGGGACGACGAGGTGGATCGCTTGCTCGGGCTGGAACTCGGCGCCGACGACTACATCACCAAGCCCTTCAGCCCGCGCGAACTGGCTCTGCGCGTGCGGACGGTGCTGCGTCGTTCGTCCGGCACCGTGCCGGACGTTCTGCAGGTGGGTTCCGTACGGCTCGACGTCGGCGAACGGCGTGCGTTCGCCGATGCCACAGAGGTCTCCTTGACCTCGACCGAGTTCGGACTGCTTTCGTACCTGATGAGAAACCCGCGCCAAGTGTTCTCGCGCGAGCAACTTCTCTCTGCCGTGTGGGGCTACTCGTCCGTGGCCGGCACACGAACCGTAGACGTCCACGTAGCCCAGCTACGCGCCAAGTTCGGCGCACTCAGTCCAATTCGGACGGTGCGCGGCGTCGGCTACTCGGCGGACGCGTCGTGAACCTCGCGGGCAGAATAGCGTTGCTGTGCCTCGGAGTCGCGTTCGTGGCCGTGACCGTGGCGGGCTTCGTGTCGATCCGCCAGGTGCTCTCGACCTCACAACAGGTGAGCCGCGAGTTCCTGCGCTCCCAGGCCGACGTGGTGGCGGGCCAGATCTCGAACAACCGGGTCGAGCAGATCCTGGAGGGCCAGGACATCGCGATCGTCCGGATCACCGCGTCCGGCGAGGTCACCGGCGACCGGGCCGCCGTCCGAGCGGTGCGCGCGGTGGACTACCGCGAGGTGCTGTCGGGTTCTGCTGTGTCCGGGGTGAGCGGCCGGCTGAACGTGGAAGCCCGTCCGTCGGGGGCGGGCGGCTTCGCCCTGGTCCAGGAGACCGAGACCAGCGGCACCTACCGCACACTGGTGCGCAACATCCTCGGCGCCCTCGGCATAGGCCTGGCCGTCGCCTGCCTGGCAGGCCTGGCCCTGGGTACCTTCCTGGCCCGCCCGCTGCGCCGGGTCGCCTCAGTCGCCCACTCGATGAGCGCGGGCCGCCGTGACCTCAGAGTCCCCGTCTCCGGCCCCCACGAACTGGCGGAGGTGAGCCAGGCGGTGAACTCCCTGGCGGACGCGTTGCAGCGCAGCGAATCCCGCCAGCGCGACTTCCTGCTCTCCGTCTCCCACGAACTGCGTACACCCCTCACCGCCGTCACGGGCTTCGCCGAGTCCCTGGCGGACGGCGTGGTCTCGGGCACGCAGGTGGCCCCGGTGGGCACCGTGATCCTGGAGGAGTCCCGCCGCCTGGACCGCCTGGTCACCGACCTGCTCGACCTCGCCCGCCTCGGCGCCGACGACTTCCGCCTGGACCTGGCGGCCATCTCCCTGGAACCGGTGGTGCGCTCGGCCGCCGAGGTCTGGCACGCCCGCTGCCACGCCCGCGGAGTGCACTTCGCGCTGGAAGTCACGTCCTCGCCGGTGGTGCGGGCGGACGCACGCCGCCTGCGCCAGGTCATCGACGGCCTGCTGGAGAACGCCCTGCGCGTCACACCCGCCGGCCGCCCGGTCGTGCTCGCCCTGTCCACCGTCCTTCAGGTGCGGGACGGCGGCCCCGGTCTCGCCTCCGAGGACTACCCCGTGGCGTTCGACCGCGGGGTGCTGCACGCGCGGTACCAGGATTCGCGACCGGTCGGGACCGGCGTGGGGCTTGCGCTGGTGCACGGGCTGGTGACGCGGATGGGCGGGACGATCGTGGCGGGGCCGGCGGCGGAGGGCGGGGCGGCGTTCACCGTGACACTGCAGCCGGTCACTTCGCCTGCGGGAGCTTGACCTTCTTCTTCGCGCCCGGCGACGAAGGCGGCGGCACCACGGGCCCGATGTCCCCGTCCGGCGCCTCGTCCAGGTCCACGATCACCGGCGCGTGATCGCTGGGCCCGGTCCCCTTGCGTGCGTGCCGGTCGATCCACGCGGCCTTGGCCCGTGGCGCGACGGAGCTGGACGCGAGGATCAGGTCGATCCGCATGCCGAGGTCGCGGTGGAACATGCCGGCCCGGTAGTCCCAGTAGCTGAAGATGCGCTCGGTGGGCCATCGGTCGCGCACGACGTCGTGGAACCCCAACGCTTCGATGGCCTGCAATGCGGCGCGTTCGGGTTCGGTGACGTGGGTCTGGCCGATGTAGGCCTCGGGGTCGAACAGGTCGGCGTCGGTGGGCGCGATGTTGATGTCGCCGCACACCAGCGCGTCCGAAGGGCCAGCCTCCAGCACGTCGCGCAGTGCTGCCAACCACTCCAGCTTGTACTTGTAGTGGTCCGACTCCGGCTCACGGCCGTTCGGCACGTACAGCGAATGGACGCGCACGCCGCCGCACGTTGCGGCTACGGCACGAGCCTCTACGTGCGGGAAGCCCGGTGCACCGGCTACGCCTACTGCGACGTCGTCCAGGCCCACGCGGGAGAGGATGGCCACGCCGTTCCACTGCGTTTCGCCGAACAGGGCGAACTCGTAGCCGCGTTCCTTCAGGGCGTCGCTCAGCAGCGTGGTGAAGGCGTCGTCGGCCAGCTTGGTCTCCTGCAGGCACACGACGTCCGGCTGCCGTTGGTCCAGCCACGGCAGCAGGCGGGGCACGCGTTGCTTGACGGAGTTCACGTTCCAGGTCGCCACTCGCACGCGCTCCACGGTAGTCACACGAGCTAGAGCGCGCATCGAGCTAGACGCGCACGGGCGAGCGCAAGCCGCGTGCTGCCACCCACGCGACGATGGGCAGCACTACGAGAGACAGCAGGCCCCACTGGAGGTTCCACACGCCCGCGATGGCGCCGACGACCGGAGAGCCCAGGCCGCCGATGCTGACCGCGAGGCCGAGCGTGACGCCGCCGGCGGTGCCGAGGCGGTTGGGCAGGTAGTCCTGGCCGAGAGTGACGTGCAACGAGAACGGCACGTACAGCGCCACGGCCGTGAACGCCACCATCAGGTACACGGCCGGACCGGGCACCAACGCGACACCGGCGACCGCCGGCACCGCGACCGCATAGGACACCTGAAGGACACGCACGCGCCCGAACCGTCCGGCCAGCACGCCGCCGAGCAACGTGCTAGCGGCACCGGCTCCGAACAGCACGACCAGCGCCGCCGCTCCGGCCGCCGGGCCGCCGCCGACGCGGCCGGTCACCCAGATCGCGAGGAACGTGCCGAGCCCGAACGTCACCATCGAACGCGCGACGATCACCACCGTCAGCCTGCTGAACTGGCCCCAGTCGTCACGGCCCACCGAAACCTGGCCCGCCGCGGCAGCGCCCTGCACCCCTCGCAGCGCCACCGTCGTCAACGCGCCTCCCACCAGCGCGGGAACCGCGAGCAACGGACTCCACGCGAGCCCGCCGAACGCCAGCACCGGTGTGACGAGCACAGGGCCCAGGGCGAACCCGACGTTGCCGCCCACCGCGAACCAGCTCATGCCGACATGGCTGTCCTGCGCGACGCGACGCGCGAGACGGGCGGCTTCGGGGTGGTACGCGGCGACACCGAGGCCCGACAACGCGATCGCGAGCCACGTCAGCAGGTACGAGTCGCTCAGGCCGGACAACCCGATGCCCACGCCGGCGAGAACCATGCCGAGCGGAACCAGCCACGGCATGGGCCGCCGGTCGGTCAACACCCCGAACAGCGGCTGCACGACCGACGACAGCAACGTCGCGGCGACCGTGATGCCGGCCGCCGCGACGTAGCTGTAGTCGCGTTCGAGTACCAGGAACGGCACGACGGCCGGCACGGCGCCCTGGTAGAGGTCGTTCACCGCGTGCCCGGCGACCAGGACCGACATCCGCCGGCGAGAGTTGTCCACGCGGTGATCGTCGCGCCCGCCAGCGCGTTCGCGATTCCGATATTCTGCCGATCTATGTCGAATTCTCGCCATCTACCGGCGGCGCCGACCACAAGCCGCGACCTGGCGGCCGCCGGTGGCGTCACCGCGCACTGGCACGACGAGCACCAGATCGTCTACGCCAGCCGTGGCGTCGTGGCCGTGCACACGGAGACGTCACGCTGGATCGCGCCCGCGCACCGTGCGTTGTGGATCCCGTCCGGCGCCGTGCACTCACATCGCGCGTACGGCGTCACACGGCTGCATTTCCTCGGACTCACACAGAACCCGCTGAAGCTCCACGAGCCGACGGCACTCGCCGTCTCCCCTCTGCTGCGTGAACTGCTCATCGCCTACACAGAGCTCACCGACCGAGAAACTCCTGCGGGCAAACGAATGCGCGCGGTACTGCTCGACCAACTGGCCACCGCCTCCGAACGACCGGTGCGCGTCCCCGCCGCCCACGACCCCAGGCTCGCGGCGGTCTGCGCGACGCTCGAGACCGACCCCTCGGACACACGCGGTCTCGAAGCGCTCGGCCGCACGGCAGGCGCGAGTAGCAGGACGCTGACCAGGCTGTTCCGCGACGAGATGGGCATGTCCTTCCCCCAATGGCGCACGCAGGTGCGGCTCTACCACGCCCTGCGCCTGCTCGCCGAGGGCCAGCCCGTCACCGCCGTCGCCCTGCAGTGCGGATTCGCCACCGCGAGCGCGTTCATCGACGTCTTCCGCCGCTCGCTCGGCCACACCCCCGGTTCGTACCTCTAGAGCACCGAGAACACCTCCTCCGCGCGGTCCCGCTGCACGAACATCTGCCACGCGGTCTCCGCGATGTCGTCCGGGTCGAGGGTGTGCCCGGCCAGAGAGCCGAACCGCTCGGGCATGGACTTCACCGTCTGGTGGATGTCGCCACGTTCAACCACGCCACCGATAGTGAGCGTGCCCGCGTACACACCCTTCTCTGCCAACGCCGCGTTCAGCGTCACCGCGTAGTTGCGCAACGCGGCACTCGTCAACGCGAGCGCACCCAGCATCGGCATCGGCTGCACAGCACTCAGCCCGCCGGCGAACAGCAGACCACCTCCGCGCTCGACCACACCCGGCAGCACGCGCTGGACGACGTCGATGGCCGGGTAGAGCCAATCCATGGCGGCACGCGCGTCGTCGGACGTGGCCGACGTGATCTCACCGGGTGCGTCGTTCAGATCGGTGGCGCCGGGCCCGTAGTACACGACGTCCACCGGACCGATCTCGTCCAAAGTAGACAGCAGCGACTCACGGTCGCGAACGTCGACGGCGTACGCCCGCCCCCGCACGCCGGCCGCGGCAAGAGACTTCAGGTAGTCGTCGTGCCGATCACCACGCCGCGAGAGCAGCACGACGTCGTAGCCCTCACGCCCGAAGCGGTGCGCGATGGACAGGCCGAGCCCGGGACCGACGCCGAGCACAACAGCGGTGGGAGACATGGGTTCCGTCCTTCCGAACGCTAATTCGAGGCAACCCTCGACTTACGCCCGCCGACGCTACCACAGAATTCGAGGGCACCCTCGACTTAACCCCCGAGTAGGATCCGCCGCATGGTCACCGCGTCGAGGCCCCTGCGTGCGGACGCGGCACGCAACCGGGACAAGCTGCTGGTAGCGGCCACGGAGCTGTTCGCGGAACGCGGCCTCGACGTACCCCTGGAACACATCGCCCGCAGGGCCGAGGTCAGCATCGGCACGCTCTACAAACACTTCCCGACCCGCGACGACTTCGTGGCGCAGATCTTCCCGCAGCGCCTCGCCGCCCTGGACGTCATCGGCGACAGGGCCCTGGCCGAACCGGACCCCTGGCAGGCCTTCGCCGGCTACCTGGACGACCTCTACGCGTTGCAGGCGGAGGATCGGGGCCTCAACGACGTGCTGGCCCGCGACCTGCCGAACGCCCCCGAGGTGGTCTCGGCCTGCCACCGCGGGGCCGGGCACGCGGGAACCCTGATCGACCGCGCCCTGGCGGCGGGCGTACTGCGCGCCGACTACTCGATCGCCGACCTGGCAACGTTGACCAGGGCGATGGCCCAGGTGATCCGCGATTCACCCGGCGAGTGGCGGCGCTTCCTGTCGATCTACGTCGAAGGCCTGCGCGCGTAGCGAAGCGCCACTGAAGTGCCGCGTCCGCACGTGATTCGACCTGGTGGAGGTGGTGGGGCAGGTGGGGCTCGAACCCACGACCTGACGGATTATGAGTCCGCTGCTCTAACCAACTGAGCTACTGCCCCCTGGTCCCAAAGGATCTCGAACATCCTAGCCAGTCCCACGAATCCACTGGTCGTAGCCCTCGGCGAATCCCGGACGGCGCCTGTCAGTCTCACCCGTCCAAGTACGTCCCAAGGGGTCCGCGTACACACCGCGCACACACCGCGTACCCACGACTTAGCCCTGCTGAGCGCGTTGACCTCGCGCTCGCGGGATGATGCTGGCGCTCAGCTCGGCTGCCTCGTGAAGGGCTTCGTCGTAGAGATGAACGTAGGTGTCACGAGTGATCGCCGCCGTAGCGTGTCCAAGCGTCGCTTGAATGATCTCGATGGGTAGGCCAGCTGCAGCCATGACCGTGGCCGCGCAGTGCCGTAGGTCGTGCAGCCGCACAGGAGGCAGGCCGGCCTTCGCACAGAGTTGTACGTGCCTCTCGGACACCCACTCGGGATAGAGCATCTCCCCGTTCGGCTTGGTGAAGATCCGTCCGCTCTCGACCCATGCCGGACCACAAGCAAGCTTTTCCTTGGCGCGCCTGCGCTTCTGCGCTTCGAGACCCTTCATCGAGTCCAGGTCAAGGCCGACGAACCGCTCGCCGCTGCGCGTCTTGGGTGCGCTGAGCTCGGTGGTTGCCCCCATCTGCACCAGTTGCTCAGCGATCCGGAGCCGCTTGTTCGCCTTCTCGAAGTCGACCTCACGCAACCCGCATCCTTCACCGCGGCGTAGGCCCCGCTTGACGAACAGCGCCCACATGGGACCGAGACGGTCCTTCTCCGTGTGGTCCAGGTAGACGCCGATCTGGCGGGGCGTCCAGACCATGACCGGGCATGGCTTCTCCCCGGTGCGTTGCCAGTGCTCGACACGCTCGTCGGTCCACACCATCGGCTTCGGGCGCGAGACCGTTGCGAGCTCGACGAACGAGGCGTGATTGACGGTCAACAGGCTCGGAATCGCGTCGGCTATGGCCTTCCGCAACGTCGCAAGGATGCGGATCTGTGTCGTTGGTCCGGTGACCCGGCGGAAGGGCGGCATGGCTTCGAGCTGCGCCATGAGAGCTCTGCGCGCGGCGTGCTTACGCGTGTCGTTGAGCGTGTCGACGAGGCCTCGTCTAAGCGCGTTGGTCTCGGCGATCTCGATGTTGCGCTCGCCGATGCTGGCGAACATCTCTTCGATGTCGAACTTGTTCAGCTTCAGGAGCGGGATGTGCCCGAGCGCGGGCTTGAGGTGATTGCGTATGTGACCCTCGTTGTTCTTCAGAGTGCCCGTGCGCCTCTTGCCCTTCCGACGCGCCACCCACCGGTCCAGGTAGTCGCCTGTAGTCAGCTCTTCGGTGAGTGGCTGCCGCAGATTAAGGCGGCGTGAGATCTCGTCGCGGTTAGGGATGGGCAGCTTCTCCTTCGAGACCTTCTCAAGGAGGTCGGCGAGCCTGGTGATCGTTGCCGCGTCTGCATCGCGGACGAGGGTTAGGAGTGCGCGCACGTCGTCGCGAACTTCGACGGCTTTGGCTTCGCTCTTGAATCCGCCGCGCGAGAATGCTCGACGGGTGCCGTCCTTTCGAGGAGGTATTTCGAACCGAGTTTGATACAGACCGTGACGGGGTGGATCCATCTTTGGGCATTGACTGTTCAATTGCTTGCCGTCTTCGTCACGGCATCCACATCTCTTGGATATTGTCTCTTTCATCTGCACCCTTTCGAGCGCGCTCAACTGAGGCGAACCCATCGGGCTGGCCTCTAAATGGCTTCAAATGACTATTGCTCTGAGCTCGACTCGGTGTCGTCCGCTGACGAGCGCCCCCCGCGATCTACGCGGGCGAGTACCACTCGTCGATCTGCTGCAGCCGTCGCTTGAATCTCGTCACCAGTGCGCACGATCAAGAAACCGAGCCACGTCGCCACCGTCGTGACGTAGATCCACCATCGCGGACCCTCGTCCCATAGCCTGCCCACGATAAATGCGCATAGCACATCGGCGGCAAGAATGACTGATAGCACGAGTGCGGCAGTGAGAATGGATTTCCGGACCGTCAGCATGGATGCGCCTGAGGCGACAACACGTGCAGTACGACGGATTGACGACATCCGTTCGCCTCCAAATAGAAGCTAGGAGTCCTCCCCCAGTGGAAGGCCAGTTAATTCGCGTATAGATACATCCCCTCATCTCGTTACCGACCAGCCCTCACGAACTGGAATCAGCACCCGTTTAGGGCAGCTAACTACCGCGCCTCCTACGCTACGTAGGACCCGTTTGGTTAGGCGAACCTTCGTTGATCACCCGCTGAGCGGCACGACGGAAAGCTTCCGACCCAACTAGGTCACGCACTGTGCGCAACAGGTCGACCGCTTTCTGCTCATCCGCCGCGACGTCAGCGGCCTCCGCAACGGCCGGCCTCGGCACATCAGGAAGCGGCGTGAAGTCACCGCCACGGAGAACGACCCGCGCTGAACCAGGGGCCCACATCAGCCCGGTCTCGTACTTCGTGAGCGTTGCCCCCCTGGCCCCTGGCGCCTTGCCTGCTTCAAGCGCCTGCACCCGATCCAACGACAAGCCACCACGAGTGGCGACCTGCGTCTGCGTCCACAGGTTCTCGCTTCGCCAAGCGGTTCCGACCCTCGCGAGTCGATCCCAGTCGTTCCCCGCCTCGTCCATACGTCGATGGTCTCGTATGGAGCCGCACGTGTCTAGACGGGATCAGGCGGGTTTCACGCCAAAGTATGCATGATCTGACCTGCGAATACTGGATCATGGTCGGTTTCCAGCACTATTCCAGCCCGTCCTTACAGGTTTCCTACTTGAAACCCGCCTGATCCCGTCCTATGGTTCTCGTCATGCCCCCGACCTCCACTCCCACCAACGGCGCCGCAATCCGCGCCATCCGCGAACGCACCGGCCTCAGCGTTCGCGACATGGTGCGCGGGCTCGCCGAGCTCGGCATCGAGGTTCACGAGGACCACCTGCGCAACGTGGAAAACGACCGGCGTAACGCCGGTCCGCAGCTCGTGAAGGGCATCGCGGAAGTCCTGGCGGTGCCACAGACGGCGATCCTCGGGTCCGTCGCCATCGCGAGCGTCTCGAAATGACGCCCGACGAGATCCGGGCGTTGCCCGCGTTGATCCCCCTCGACGCAGCAAACAAGGCACTCAGCCTCAAGCGCTCGACCGGCTACCGCCTGGCGCAGACCGGGCGCTACCCGGTCGCCGTCAAGCGAGTCGGAAACGGCTACCGCGTTGCCACCCACGACGTGATCGCGTTCATCGGCCTCGAAGCCGACCCAAAACCCGCCTGATTCCAGCAGCAGAAGGGCCGCCCGCGCGCCAGGCCCGGCGCGATCGGACGGCCCGTGACCAGAGAGAAGGACCCTCTCGTGCCCACGACGATGATCTCACCTGACCCCCAGCCTGACGACAACCGGCCGAGCCGCTGGTTCACCACCGGCCAGCTACCCGACGTCGAGCCCGCGCGGCCGGACGTGCAGCTGCCGTTCGAGCCGTGCCTCCTGGTCGCTTCCCCGTCCGCGGTGCCGTTGCCCAAGCGGCCAGGCGGTAAGCACCGCAACGGCACGCCCGTGCACCAGCTCATGCAGGCATCGCTGACCAAACCGACGGCGGCCGACCTCGCGACGCTCTCCGCCGTCGTCGACGAGCTGAACGGCGCGCTGTCGCACGCAGCGGCCGAGCCCGTAAGCGACGAACTGACCAGGAAGTCCGCCGAGCGCGGCGACGCCGTACGCCCCGAGTTCGCCGCGGCCGCAGCGCGCCGGATCGCCAAGGGTCACCTGAGCTACAGCGAGCGTGAGTCGATCGCCGGCGTGTTCAGCGCCTACGCCAAGCTGCCGACCAGCGCGGCGCTGCCGGTGGCGCTGCTCGCCGTGCTGGAATCCGCCGTCGCGGTGCTGTCGGTGTCGCGCGTCGACCAGCAGCTCGCGATCGAGACCGACGGCCCTACCACGTCGACCGGTACGGACGGTGCCCTGTGAGCCGGGCCGTGCGCAGCAAAGCCATGCGCAACGTCATCCGCTGCCGGTTGGTCGCCACCGGGCTGGAGCGTCAGGCCGTCGAGCAGCCGCCACGCGGCCCTGTCGAGCAGCGCGCCGCAGCGGTGGCCCGGTTGCGCGCTCACCGCGCGTGGTCCCACGCCGCAGCGACGGCGGTGTCGTCCTACCGCGACGGCAGCGCGGCCCGCGAGTTCGCCGAGTCCACCGCGCGCCTGCTCGACGTGGTCGTCGACGCGATGCAGCGCGAGCTCGCGCTGATGGACGGTGCCTGATGGTCACCGTGCCGAAGTGGCAGGAGCCGCTCGTCGCCCAGGCCGAGGCGGCTGAGCGGACGTTGCGCGCGGTGATGCACGCACCCGGTGGCGGTGCCGGCGCGATGGCGGCCGCGGCCGCCGCTGATCAGGACCTGGCCGAGCTGTGCCGCGCGTTCGCCGCGCGGTCCGGCTCGCCACTGCTGCAGCGGCTGCTCATGCACGGCGCCCGTGCGCTCGACGCTCACGCCGGCGTGCTGCTGGCCGCGACGATCGACCCCGACGAGCTCGTCGTCCCGGCCGCGCCCGTCGAGGTCGACGAGGACCAGGCCGAGCACGACGACATCGTCGAGGACGAGGACCAGGCCCTCGTCGAGCCCACCCCGGAACCGGCCGCCACCAGCGGCGACGCTCCGGCGAACGCCGCGGTAGTCGAGCCCGCGCAGGCCTCTCCCGAGCTCGTCGCCGGCACGCGTGTCGAGATCGTCGGCGGAACGCTCTTGGGCCGCGCCGGGGTGGTGGCTGACCCGCCCGAGGTCGAGGAGTACGCCGGCGAAGAACCAGGAGCGCGGGTCTGGGTCGAGACCGCCGGGGGCGACCGCGTCAGCCCGCTGGTCACCGATCTCAGGGTGATCTCGACCAGCCAGCACGACCTGTGGCAGGCCTCGTTGGTCGAGGTCGCCGAGCTGGTCGAGCACGTTCGGATGAACGCGGGCTACTGGCACTCCGATGGCGACAACGACAACGCCATGTCCGCGCGGCGGTCTGCGCTTGTCGCGGTCGAGGGCATCAACCAATGCATGGCCACTCTGGAGCGGCTGCGGGCCGAGCTCGTGGCGGGCGTCGCCAGGGCCGAAGCGACCGACCGTCACGCCGGTGGCGCGTCGTGATCGCGGTGACCCGGCCCGGTGTCGGGACCGTGTCGGCGGCCGCGGTGCTGCGGGCGGTGCTGCTGTTCCTGCTCGACGTGCTGGAGTGCCTGGGCTCGATCCTGCAGCCGGCGTTCTGGTCTGCGGTCGCGCTCGCGGTCGCGTGGCTGGTCGGTATGGAGCTCGGCGCCCGCGAGGCCGACCCGACGTTCGGCGGGTTCGTCGCCGGTGCGCTGGCGATGTGCATCGTGCTGTGCCTGCTCATCTGGGCCGACCGCCGCCACCGGTGGTGGGCCCCGTGACTACGCCGCTCGAGCACGAGCCTGACCTGGCGCAGGTCGTCGACGACGTCGAGCAGATCGCGCCCCTGGCCGTACTGCTCGCGGCCGCAGTCATCGGCGTCGCCGCGACCGGCGGCTTCCACCTCCTCATCGTGCCCAGCGCGCTGGTCGACCTCGTGCTGTTCCTGTCCAACCTCCTGTCCCGGATGTGGTGACCATGACCGTTCAAATCCGTCCCAGCCTGGAGCAGCCGACGCCCGACGTGCGGGCGGCGCGCATCGCCAAGCTGATCGTGACGGTGCAGATCCACAGCACCCGCTCGCTGCTCGACCCCGACCGGTGCAGCGGCTGCGGCACCGAGGTCGCCCTCGACCGCAACGCGATCCACGCGCATGCCGCCGAGCAGGCTCTGGTCGCGCTGCCCGAGGCGATGGGTGTCGAGGTGCCAGCCGACGCCGAGCTCGTCGAGCGTGCGCTGCAGGTGCTCGACGGTGAGGCCGGAAGTCCCTTCTGGCGTGGGCACATGACTCGCGTGCACAACGAGGTCTTCGGGCCGCTGATCGCCGCGATGGTCACCGAGATCCGCACGGTCGGGCTGGCGTGGGAGACGCTGTCCGGCCTCTACGCCGACGCCGTGGCCGAGCACAAGACGGACCGCGACTCGCTGACCAACGAGCGCGACCACCTGCGCATCGAACTCCGCGACCGCAACAAGGCCTACGGGCGTGCGTCGACCACGATCGGTGAGCTGCGCGCGCACAACGCGCGGCTGCGCGACCAGCGTTTCGACGCGATGACCAACCGCGGCGCGGCGATCGCCGATCTGGCCGCGACGCAGCGGCAGGTCACGCGCCAGCAGGAGACGATCCTGTACCTGCTCAACAAGGTCCGCGGGCTGGGCGGCGCGGTGGACGAGGCCGAACTCCTCGCCCCGCCCGAGGCGACCGTGACGGCTGGCCGATGAGCGCCGGGGACACGTGGGCCAACGACTCCGAGTCGACGAAGGGGCGGGGCTGCTTTCCGCGGCTCGCGCTGCTGGCGTCCGTCGCCGCCGTGGTGCTGGTGCTGTCCGGTTGCGACGAGCTCTCGCCCGTCGAGCCGTCCGCTCCGGCGACCGGTGTGCAGCCGCAGCCGCCCGTCACCGCGGTGGTGCCGTCGGCCGTAGTGGTGAGGCCATGACCGCCACGAGCACGCCGGTGCGGTCGTCGACGTCCTCGACGCCCACACCGGTCGAGGAACAGGAGGTCCTCGACCTGATCTCACGCGGCCTGACCGACCGCGAAATCAGTGCCGACCTCGCGCTCTCCTCATCCACCGCCCGGCGGCGCGTCGAGCGGATGTACGACCGGCTCGGCGCCGAGAACCGCGGGCACGCGGTAAGGCTCGGGTTCGAGCGGCAGCTGCTCACCCCGTCGAACGTGAACCCGTTGCCGGGCACGCCGAGCCTGCGTCAGCGGCAGGTGCTGGAGCTGATGTCGCACGGCAAGACGAGCGACCAGATCGCCGAGCGGCTGGAGCTTGCGGAGAACTACGTCCGCAAGCTGGCACGCGATCTGTACCGCAGGATCGGCGCCCGATCTCGGCCGCACGCGATCCGTCTCGGGTTCGAGCACGGCCTGCTCACGCCCGCCGGGGGTGAGCGGCGATGAGCCCGCGCAAGGCATCCATCGAACCGACGCCCCGCGAGCTGCAGCAGCTCGACGAGATGTCGCGAGGCAAGAGCTACCTGCAGGCCGCGGACGCGCTCGGGATCGCCGAGGACACCGTGCGGGCGACCATGCGCCGCCTTTACCGCCGCATCGGTGCCCGCGACCGCTCACACGCCGTGTCGATCGCGGTGTACCGCGGCTGGCTGACGGTGCCGCCCAGCACGGACCGGGTCGACCTGACCAGTGACGAGCTGCTGCTGCTCGCGTTCATCTCCACGGGCCGGACCTACCGCGAGATCGGGCCGCACACGGGCGTGACCGAGGCGATCGTCCAGGAGCGGGCGGCCAGGTTGTTCCCCAAGCTCGGCGTCCGCGACCGCACCCACGCCGTCCGCCGTGGTTACGAACTCGGCCTGATCCGACCGCTGCCGTCCGTCGGTGCACGTGGTTAGCCGGCCGGTCGCCGCCGTGCGTCGCGCCGTGCGGCACCTGGCGGGCCGTCACTCACTGCAGATCTCGCTGGGCAGCGCCGTGTCCGGAGCGTGGCTGTGGTCGGTGGACTGCGTGTGCCTGCGCGAGAACCGGTCACGGTTTCAGGGCCGCGGCGACACCCGCGACACCGCCCTCGCGGCCGCGAGGGAGCTCGTGCGCGACGTCGACGAGGTGACCGCCGTCAAGCACGTGTTCGGCGCCCCGGCTGTGATCCGGTTCTGGGGAGAGACGTCGCTGTGGGTGCAGGCTGGCCAGCTAGCGCTGCCCGAGCACCTGCGCGGCCGCGGGAACGTGCTCACTGTCGGTACCGGGCGGCGCCCAGACAACGGCCGCCCCGTCGGCTGGGCCGCGCTCACCGATGCCGGCTGGCATCAGAAGGGCTCGGACGACCTCGGCGGAACCTGGCCGGTGCGGGCACTGTTGGCGCTCGCGGTCGGCCGCGGGCTGCAGTTCTACCCGCCGGGCCACGTTGTCGACGTGGTCGTCGACAACCTCGATGTCGCCCACATGGCCCGCCGCATCCTCGCAGGCCGGGTCACCAGCTGGCTCGACGCGCCGTCCTGGCTGTCCCGCGAGGCGTTCGTCGCGCTGCACAAGGCGGCCAACCGACGCCTGCGCGTGCGCGTGATCGAGATCGACCGCCGCGACGACTACCCACTGCACGCCGTCGCGAAGCGGCTCGCCGAGCACATGCCTGTCACCGACCTGTTGCGCCCCAAGGAGAACGAGTGAACTGGCTCATCGTCGGCGTGATCGCCGCCGTGGTCATCGCCGCCCTGGTGGTGATGGCCGTACTCGCCGAGAGGCGCGACGACCCCGCGCCGGAGCGTGACATCGGCGCGCTCGGACTGCCCGCCGTACGCGGCGAGCTCGTGCTGCGCGACGTCCAGCACGAGCGCCACCAGCAGCGCGAAGCCCAGCGCACCAACCGTTACCGCAACGACCGAGGAGACACCCCTTGACCGCCATCGAACCGACCGGCGACCCGTTCGAGCACGGCGTCGTGCACATCGCGGGGCTCGACGTCCAGATCGGACAGCTGCTGAGGCAGCGCTGTGGTTGGTGTGCCGAGGTCCTCGTGGACTACGACCTCGCCCTGACCGCCGTTCCTGAGGGACAGGCCGGCCGTCCGGCTACGTGGCCGGTCGGTGGGCTGGTTGTCGTCGACGGTGGCGTGAAGGTGTCCGTGTCGCACACCGCCGCCGACCAGTTGCCGAAGAACGCGTGCGTCGGGCTGCCCGCGCCCTGGGTAGCCGACCTGTTCGGCGAACCGCCGGTCGCCACGGTCGTGGCCGTGCTCAGCACGTGGGCGAGGTGCAGCCCGAACGGCGACCCGTCCCAGCCGCTGCGCAACGTCAACGACTCCGCGCTCAACCGGGTCGACAACCTCGCCCGCCTCGCCGCCCAGGCCGTGCTCGCCGGGCCACGCATCGAACCGGGAGACCTGTGATGTCCCACATCGCGACCGTGCTGATCGCCGACAGCCAGCCCAGCGGGCACCACGCCGTGCGCGCAGCCTCGCTGAACCGCAAGACCACGCTCGTGGTCAGCAGCCCCGACCAGCTGCGTGGCAAGATCCTCGATCGCGACGTCGAGGTGCGCTCGGTCGCCGAGCGTATGAAGGCCAGCGTCTACGAGGCGATCAAGGAGCAAATCCGGTTCGCCCAGGCCTTTTCCGGGCCTGAGGCATCCGAGCTGGCCGAACGCGTCGTCGCAGCCGTCACCGCCCGCCTAGACACCGCCCACCACGAGTGGCAGCCCGGCAGCGTCCTCGCGCACGCTGTGCTTGCCGAGCTCATCGGTGCACTGGACCAGAACCCCGGCATGCGCGGCAGGCTCAACCGTGACTTCCTCGCGCAGATCTGCGACGTCGTCGCGGCCACGCTGCCGAAGCAGGTCTCTGCGGACTCGGCCGAACCGTTCAACGTCGTTCGACTGGGCCCGCGCTACGGCACGGTGCTGCTCGTCGACTCGCTCGCGCACGGCCCTGCGCTCGTCGAGGCGCTGGGCCTGCACATCGACAGCACTGTCGTGGTGTCCGCGCCCCGGCAGCTCGACGACATCGCGCTGCTCGACGACGTCGAGGTGATCGACCGCACCGTCGCCATGTCCGCCGCGCTCCGGTTGGAGATCGACGAGCAGCTGCAGCGCTGCAAGAACAACGGGTTCCGATGAGCTACGAGTGCTGCGACAACCCGGACCACGCTTGCAACGAGGAGTACCTGGACTGGGACGACGAACCCGGACTGCCCAAGGAGGAGCCGGACTGCTACGCGTGCAGCGACAGCGGGTGCCCGGCGTGCGAGCCGCACCCGAACGGCTGCGACTGCGCGGGCTGCGCTGACGCCCACGTAGCCGAGTACGAGGTGTTCGACTCGCCGGAACGTGACGAGGCCGCGCTGAGCCTGGTGGCGTTCGCGTTCGTCGACGAGCCCCCGTACTGACCCCACCCACCCGCCGCGGCGGCCGGTGCCCTCTTCCCCGAGGCGCCGTCCGCCGCACACGCATATCCACCGGCAACCGTCCTGAAAGGACACACGCGTGCGCACAACCTCTAGGCCGGTGAGCTGATGCCGTACTACCTGACCACGGACACGTTCGCCGACGACCCGGAGTGGACGGTTCTGGCCGAGGGCAAGCAGGCGCTGATCGACTCGCTGCAGGCCAGCTACCACCGGCTGATGGCCAAGGCATCGCTGGTGCGTCACGACGGCTACGTCACCGGCGCCGCGGTGCGCCAGGCCGTGACGAGCAAGCGCGTTCTAGTGCTGCTGACCATGCCTGTGCTCGGCATGGCGCCGAAGCTGCACAAGGCCGGCGACAAGTGCGAGTGCCTCGGTGACACCTGGATCGCCGGGTTCGAGTACCGGCTGCACGAGTTCCTCAAGCGCAACCCCAGCCGCAAGGAGAACGACCGCAACAGGGGCCAGAAGGCCGACCTGCGCAACGGCAAGCTCAAGGCGCTGGTCTACGAGCGCGACGGCGGCTGCTGCCGCTACTGCCGCTCCGGGGTGCTGCTGCCCAAGGCCGGCCGGTCCCGCGACCGCCGCAAGGTCCTCACCTACGACCACGTCGATCCGGATCTCGTGGCGGGTGCGGACGGAATCAACCTGGTCGTCGCGTGTGGACGGTGCAACGAGCACAAGGGACACCGCACGCCCGCCGAAGCGGACATGGTCCTGCTGCCCGAGCCCACCGAGGACGAGAAGGCCGCGTGGCGGGCAAGCGGGCAGGTGCTGCTCGACCTTCCCGATCACCAACCGATCACCGACGAAACAGCAACCGATCACGAACTCGCTGGTGATCACGTCGCTGATTCGAACAGTGATCCACAACCTGATCCACAACCGGGGACAAACGACCACATCACGGTCAACGACGCCCTTGAACAGCCACAACACGAACACCAACAACGCGGAACAGGCCCTGCGGAGGGTCCGGGATGGGTCGGGCAGCCGCGCTCTTCTGCTCCTCGGGCCTCACCGCTGGACACCCAACCGGCACGCGACAGCAGCAGCCCGGACATCTACCACCGCGGCACTCGCCTCACCCCGACTCCGATCACTCCGCCTCCGGCGGCACCCAGACAGGAAGGCCCACCGTGATGACCCGCAGACACCCACACGACCAGGGCACCTACGAGCTGCTGCAGGAACAGGAACACCTGCGCCGCGTGGCCTGCCCACCGCTGCCCCTCGGCTGCGGCGCGCCGGCTGGCCACGACTGCGTCAAGCCGCACCGTCACCCGCCTCGTGCCGAGCACGAGATCCACCGCACCGACTGCCCGGCACCGGACGGCTGCGGCGCCGACTACGACGAGCCGTGCCACGTGCCGCACGGCAAACCTCGCACCGGCCCCGGCTGCTGGCGTCGCGTCGCGGCCGCCGACGCCGCCTTCCCCGAGGGCGCCCACCCGGCACTGCCCGAACCGTCCGCACCGCCACCGCCAAGCCGGCGGCTGCTGCCCGTCGAGCAGGTGCGCCGCGACATCGCCGAGCACCGGGTGCCGTGCGGCTGGTGCCACGCCCCGGTGGTGTGGGCGCTCACCCGCAAGAACGTCGAGAGCCCGATCGACGCCGAGCCCAGCGCCGACGGGCACCTCGTGCTCTCCGTCGACGACCGCGGCCCGCGCTGTCACCCGCTCGACGCCCTGCAGATCCCGGCCGCCCGCGCACACGGGCAACGCCTGCACACCCCGCACCGCAAGACCTGCCCACAAGGCGGCAGACCCACGTGGACGCGCGTCGTCCGCCACGGCCGCCACTGAACCGAAGGCACCGCCCGCCGCCGCAGGAGGAACCGATGACCAGCAACGCCCAATGCCGACTGCCCGAGTGCGCCGAGCTCGTGCTGCCATGGATGGACCCTGACTTCTGCGGCAGTACTCACGCCGCCGTCGCGCGCGCCCGCGGCCTGCTGCCGCTGCCCGCCCGCACACCGGCCGCCGTGATCACGGTGCTCGACGAGACCCACACTCATGACGACACCGCGCTCACGGTGTCCGACATGGCCCGCATCTTCGACGTCGATGAGCAGCTGCTGCCGCCCGCCCGCGCGAAGATGCTGACCACGACGACCGCCGGGAACCAGCTGCCCGCGGACACCGGCGCCCTGGCCCGTCTCTGCCGAGCGATCACCCGCGTGGTGACGCGTTGGTGACTCTCGATCCACTCGGTCGGCAATCGCAGCCGTGCGCGGTTCACCCTGGCGTGGGCCGTCTCGCGCTGCCCGGTTTCCGGGTGTGCGAGCCGTGCTTGCGTGAGGGGATGGTCGGCCTGGACGACATCGAGCGGATCGCCCACGCGCTGTGGACGGACCCGGAGTCGCTGTTGCTCAAGCGCGGCAGCGACTCCGGCCGCTCGTCGTCGGTCCCGCGATCGATGAGCCCGGCCGATGACGCCGTGCTCGCCGTGTTCGACTGGCGCTCGATCGCGACGCGCAGAGGTGAGCCCGAGGACTTCGAGATGGTGGTGAACCACTGGGCTGACCGGGTGTGCGCTGACCTCGGCCAGTTCTATCCGGTGCCGCCGCCGGGCAGGTGGCCCTCGGTCATGGTCCTGCGCAGGTGGTGGCACTGGCTGTGCAAGCAGGACTTCGCCGGGCTGGCGGTGTGGGAGCTGACCAACGTCGCGACGGTCCTGCGCGACGTGGCGCACGAGTCCCGCGGCAAAGCCCGCCTCGGCCGCTGCCCCGAGTACCTCGACGGGATGCGCTGCGGCTACCTGCTCATGGTCCGCCCCGACGCCGATCACCTCGGCTGCCCGCGCTGCGGCAAGGGCTGGCCGCGCGAGAACTGGCGACGCCTCGCATCACAGATCGAGGCGGCCGACGACTGGGACCGCGCAACCGGATCAACACCGACAGGGCCACCAGCATGATCAAACCTCGCAAGCAGCTCGTCGACACCAAGACCATCGCGGCCGAGTACGGCGTCGCCGAGCCCACCGTGCGCTCGTGGGCGTCGCGCTACCGCTGGGCCCAGTACGGCGAACCACGGAAACGGTTGTGGGACCTGGCCGAAGTCGAGGCCACCCGCGCCCAGCTGCAGGCCGCCAAGACCGAGCAGGCCGACGTCCTGGCCGAGGCGCTCGAACGCGTGCACGGGCTGATGTGCCACGACGCACGCGATTGGGGGCACGACCGCCGAGACGCGTGGCTCTACGGCGTGTTCGTCGGGTGGGAGTGCGAGGAGCAGCACGAGCACGATTGGGTCTGCGGCGGCCCGAATGCAATGCACGAGGTAGCCGCGCGGCACGGCTGGACACCGGACCAGGTCGAGCAGCTGCGCCGCTACCGTGCAGCCATCGCGACGCGCCGAGATGGACCTAGTGTTGCGCGCTGATCAGCACGCAACGTAACGTGATCCAAGTTGGTGACGTGTCTGCACTGGACACCGCACCCGAAGCCCCGGCCCGAGCCTCTCGGAACCGGGGCTTCCTGCTGTCCGGGGGTGGACAGCGTGGCGGAGACAGCGGGACGCAAAGGCCGGCCACACCGGCGCATCGTCGCCCACCTTCGTGAGCACATGCCGTGGTGCTGGCTGTGCGGCAAGCCGATCAACCTCAACCTGCCGTGGAACGACCGGATGAGCTTCACGGTCGACCACGTCGTCCCGCTCTCGCGCGGTGGCCCGGCGACGCTGGACAACTCCCGCTCGGCGCACCGCTCGTGCAACTCCAGCAAGGGAAACCGTCCACACAAGCCCGACCTCAAGACCTCGCGGGAGTGGTGATGTCGCCGCGCGTGGTGCTGATCGCTGGTCCACCGTGCTCGGGCAAGACCACGCTGGCGCTGCAGCTGGCCCAGGCCGACGACCTGCTGGTCGACCGGGACGCGATCGCCCGCCAGCTCGGCAGTCCCCGCAACCACATGCACAGCAGGTACGTGACCCGGCTGGCCGAGCTGCGGATGCGGGCACTGCTCGCGCGGCTGCAGGCCGGTGACTTCACCGGTACCGCCTACGTGGTGCGGTGCCTGCCCCGGCAAGCACAGCGCAACGCCCTCGCGCGACGGCTCGGCGCCGAGGTGCGGCTGCTCGATCCGGGCCTGGCCGAGTGCCTTCGACGGGCCACTGTGGACGGTCGCCCGCGCGGCACGACCGAGGCGATCCGTCAGTGGTACGCGCGGTCCGACCCGCACGGCCAGGCCGACGCGCAGGCCTCGCTTGGCACGTCGCGCAGCTGGTGACGTCGACCCTCGCTTGACCCCGTCGCACCCACTCTGACCTGCGGAAACAGTTTCCGCAGGTGGGAGGGGGTGTGGGAAGTCGGAAGGGGTCGGCAGGGAGACCCCGCGCCCAACCCTCCCAAGATTTCTCCCCCGAAGATCACGAACGGCTGGGGGTGATCGGTGCGATGAGTGATCGGATCACCGTGATCAGCGATGCGATAGCCGCCGCGATCAGGGACTACCGCAAGCGCCAGGGCATGACTCGCGAGGAGCTCGCCGTCGAGCTCTGGGACGCCGGTGCGCCGCAGGCGATGAGCGCCGCGGTGGTCGGCTACATCGAGACCGGCCGACGCGACAAGGATGGCGCTCGCCGGCGTGAGGTCACCGTCGATGAGCTCGCGCTGTTCGCCCGCGCCATGAAGACCACGGTGGCCGAGCTGCTCGGCGAGCACGCCTCGATGCTCGGTCTCGACCAGGCGCCGCCGTGCCCGTCGTGTGAGCGGCGCAAGCATTCCGGCCCGGTGCAGGACCAGGTGCGCGCGGACGTCGAGCTGTTCGACGAGCTGGAGGACTTCGAGCCGACGCTCGTGGAGGTCGCGTACGCGCTGGCCCGCGAGATCGACACCGGCTCGGAGAAGTTGCCGTCGCTGACGCGCGAGCTGCGCCACACGCTGCACGAGCTCACGTCCTCGCGGCAGAGGCCTCCCGCCGAGGAGGATGATCTTGACGACGCTGGAGACCCGGACTGAGTTCCTGCGGGCCCAGCTCGAAGAGCTCTACGGCCTGCACTGCATTCCCAAGTGGGGCACCCCGCGCGACCTGACGCGCAAGACCTACGGGTCCAAGGCAGCGAAGTTCGCGGCCTCGCTCGGCACGCCTTTCATGCCGTGGCAAAGGTACGTCGCAGACGTGTCTTTGGAGGTCGACCCGTACACGGGTTTGCTGTGGTACGACCAGATCCTGCTGATGGTGCCCCGGCAGTCGGGCAAGACGACGCTGGAGCTCGCGATCATGGCGTGGCGGGCGAGCGCCTGGCCCAAGCAGAACATCCTCTACGCCGCGCAGACCCGCAACGCCGCTCGTGAGAAGTGGGAAGACGAGCACGTGCCGGCGCTGCAGGCGGCGCCGTCGATCAACAAGCGCATCCGGAAAATCGTGCTGCGCAACGGGTCCGAGGCGATCAAGTTCCACAACCGGTCCAAGTGGGGCATCACCTCGAACACCGAGACCGCCGGTCACGGTCCGACCCTGGACATGGGCACGATCGACGAGGCGTTCTCGCAGGAGGACTCGCGCACCGAGAACGCGATGCAACCGGCGATGATCACGCGCAAGCAGCCGCAGCTCTACGTCGTGTCCACCGCGGGCACCGAGAAGTCGCTCTACGTCAACGGCAAGCGCGCGGCGGCGCACTCGATCGTCGAGTCGGGCCTGTCGTCGAAGACGGCGTGTTTCGACTTCACCGTCGAGGGTGGCGTCTACGACCGCAACGACCCGACGACGTGGGGTTCGTGCATGCCGGCGTTGGGCCACACCGTCACCGTGGAGCGGATCCAGTCGAGGCTGGAGCAGCTCGTCGGCGAGGGTAAGCCGGAAGAGTTCGACCGCGCGTACCTCAACGTCACCCGTGACCGGAAGGTCAAGACCGATCCGAACGTGCCGGCCGAGGTGTGGCCGGCGCTCGCGGACGAGCACTCGCAGGCCGGTGACCCGGTGGCGTTCGGTGTGGACATCACCCCGGATCGCCGCTATGCCGCGGTCGCCATGTACGGCGTGCGCGGCGACGAGCTCGGGCACGTCGAGCTGATCGCGCACCGCGAGGGCACCGAATGGCTCGTCGACTTCCTTCTCGGGCTGCGGGAGCGGTGGAACCCGGTCGCGTTCGGTATCGACGCGCGCGGGCCGAGCGTGACGCTGCTGATGCAGCTGGACAAGGCAGGCCTGCGCCCGCCGGCCAAGCCGGACGAGCCGCGGCAGGGTGAGCTCGTGGTCGCGTCCATGCTGGACGTCGCGGCCGCGTGCGGTGACTTCACCGACTCCTGCCGCAACGACAAGCTGCGGCACCGCGACCAACCGGCGCTTAACAGCGCCATGGGCAACGCAATCTCCCGGCCCCTGGGCGACACCTACGCGTGGGGCCGCAAGGTCTCCAACGGCGATATCAGCCCGCTTGTGGCGGTGACGCTGGCGCGGTGGGCGCACCTGGCACGGGTGGACAAGATCGTCAAGGCGGCAGGCCCGCCGAACCTGTACTGATTCGGAGGTCTGCCGTGCTGACCAACTTCGTCGAGGCCGTCGGCTACGGGCTGGCGGTGGCGTTTCTGTGGTTCGTGTGGGCGCCGCTGGTGCTGCTCGGCGCCGCGGTGCTTCTGGTGCTGTGGGCCAACACGCGCGAGCCGGGCAAGGACATGCGCCTTGCGGCCGCCGTCGGCGCGAGCGTCTCGGCCGCCTGGCGGGCGTTCCGCGCGGCCGCGAAGACACCCGAGGACGAGCCGGTGGACGCGGCTGACGTCGCGGTGGCCGGTGGTGCGCGGTGACGTTGGGACGCGCGGTCGCGCGCACGGTGACGTCGATGCGGGCCAGCCCGGAGAACCCGGCCGTGCCGCTGACGTCCGCGTCGCTGGTGGAGTGGCTCGGTGGTGCCCGCACCGACGCGGGTGTGCAGGTGTCGGAACGCTCGGCGCTGCACATGCCGGCGGTGTGGCGGGCGGTCACGCTGATCTCGTTCGTCTCGGCGTCGCTGCCGTTGCGGATCTATCAGGACGAGATAACCCGCAAGCGGGTCAAGAACAAGCTGCTGCGCGACCCGCACCCGGAGATGACGCGGTCCGAGCTGTGGCGGCACAGCTACGGCTCGCGGTGTCTGTGGGGCAACAGTTACACGCAGAAGGTCCGCAACCGCGCGGGCCAGGTCGTCGAGCTGTGGCCGATCACCCCGGACCGGGTACAGGTCGGCAAGGTGCCATCCACGACGGACCTGCCCAGCGGCAAGATCTTCTCGGTCGTCGACGACTGGGGCGTCATGCACCCGATGACGTCGCGGGAGATCCTGCACATCCCCGGTTTCGGCTACGACGGCGTCACTGGTATCTCGCCGATCCGCATGGCGGCGCAGTGCATCGGGCTGTCGGTGGCCGCGGAGAAGGCCGGCGCGAAGTTCTTCGGTCAGGGCGCGATGCTCTCCGGCATTCTGCAGACCGAGCAGCGGCTCGACCCCGACCAGGCCAAGCAGCTCAAGGAGCAGTGGCGGGCCAAGGTCTCCGGCGTCAACAACGCCTACGACGTCGCGGTGCTCGACTCCGACGCGAAGTTCCAGTCGCTGACGATGCCCTACCGCGACGCGCAGTTCCTCGAGTCACGGGTGTTTCAGATCTACGAGATCGCCCGCATGTTCGGCGTCCCCCCGTTCCTGCTGATGGAGAGCAGCAAGAGCACCTCGTGGGGCACCGGGCTGGAGCAGCAGGCGCTCGGGTTCGTGCAGTTCGACCTCACGCCGGTGTGGCTCACACCGACCGAGGAGCGCATCACCAAGGAACTGCTGTTCGGCGACGAGTACGGCGAGTACGCCGTCGAGGGTCTGCTGCGTGGTGACTCGCAGGCGCGCGCGGAGTTCTACCGGGTCATGCGCGAGGTCGGCGCGTACAGCGCGAACGACATCCGCCACAAGGAGAACGAGCCGCCGGTCGAGGGCGGCGACACCTACCTGCAGCCGCTGAACATGGCGCCGCTCGGAAGCACTCCGAAGCAGGGCAAGGCATCCACCAAGGCGTCCGTTGCGGACGAGGACGAAGAGGACGGCGATGACCCTGACGACGACTGAGGAAGAGCGTCGCAGCCTGCCGTTGTCGGTGGCGGGCGTGAACATCCGCGCGGATGGTGACGGCGCGGAGCGGTTCCACGGCACGGCCGTGGTCTACAACTCCCGCACCGCGATCGGCAACCCGCTGCGGTGGGGCTTCTACGAGGAGATCGCGCCCGGCGCGTGCAAGAAGACGCTCGGAGAGGGTGACGCCCGCAAGCTGATCGACCACGACTCCTACTACGTGGTGTCGCGCGTGTCGGCCGGCACGCTGCTATTGGCTGAGGAGCAGCGTGGCGTGACCGTCGACTCGGCGCTGGACACGAATCTGTCCTACGTCAACGACCTCAAGGCCAACATCCGCAACGGAAACATCACAGGGATGTCCTTCGGGTTCTACGTCGTGAAGGACACGTGGACCACCGAGGAGATCGAGGTCGCCGGGTACGACGACCCGATCGAGGTCGACGTGCGCCGCATCACCGAGGTGCGGCTGATCGAGGTCAGTTCCGTCACGTTCCCGGCCTACACCGACACCGAGGCCGGCCTGCGCGCCGTCGCGACCGCACTGCGGCACCGCGGCGACGACGCGGCGATCGAACGCAGCTGCCGCAACAAGCCGGAGCTGCGCAACCTGCTGTACCCCAACGAGGTCGTCAACCGCGAGCCGGGCAGGCCCACTCGCCAGGACGACGCCGAGCCGGGCAAGACCACTCGGTTGTCCCCCAACGACCTGATCAACGCCTACGGGGCCCGCCTGGGCCTGCCGACTGGGAAGGACAACCACTGATGGCAACCGCACAGCTCGACCGCCTGGTCGAGGAGCAGAACAAGGTCTGGCAGCGGATGCTCGACATCCGCGACGCCGCCGAGACCGGCGACCGCGACATGTCCGCCGAGGAGCGGGCGAACTGGGACCTCGCCGAGAAGCGGCTCTCGGAGGTCTCCGGCGACATCGAGCGACTGCAGCGCATGGCGCAGCTGGAGCAGGTCGACCGCTCCCAGATCATCCAGGTCACCGGTGAGGACGTCGACGGCGACGCGGTCGAGCGCGCCAAGCACGACCGCCGCTACGCCGAGGCGTTCGACGGCTACATGCGCGACGGCATGGCCGCGCTGGCGCCCGAGCAGCAGCAGCTGCTGCGCAGCACCTACGACGACCTGCTCGCCGGCAGCGGCCGCGCGCAGCGGGCGCAGGCTGCAGGTGTCGGCACCGCCGGCGGGTTCATGGTGCCGGAGGGTTTCCGGGCCACGATCACCGAGACCATGAAGGCCTTCGGCGGAATTCTGGGCCTGGCCAACGTGATCAACACGGCGACCGGCAACAAGCTGCCGTGGCCGACCAACGACGACACCGGCAACGAGGGCGAGTTCCTCGGCGAGAACACCGCGGTGACCGAGCTGGACGTCACGATCGGTCAGCGCGAGCTCGACGCGTTCATCGTCTCGTCGAAGATGGTCAAGGCGTCGCTGCCGTTCTTGCAGGACTCCGCGATCGACGTCGAGACGTGGCTGGCGCGCAAGCTCGGCGAGCGCATCGGCCGCCGTTCGGCGCGCGCGTTCGCGGTCGGCACGGGCGTCAGCCAGCCCGAGGGCATCACCACGAACATCACGATCGGCAAGACCGGTGCGGGCGGTCAGACCACGTCGGTGATCTACGACGACCTGGTCGACCTGGAGCACTCCGTCGACGTCGCGTACCGCGACCGCGGCCGCGCCCGGTACCTGCTGCACGACGACACCCTGGCGGTGATCCGCAAGCTCAAGGACACCCAGGGCCGTCCGTTGTGGGTGCCGGTTCCGGAGCGGGGCTTCCCGGCGACCATCAACGGCTGGGAGTACACGATCGACAACTCGATGCCCGTCCCGGCGGCGTCGGCCCGGTCGATCGTGTTCGGTGACATCAACGCCGGCTACATCGTCCGCAACGTGCTCAGCGTGCAGCTGCTGCGCCTCGCGGAGCGCTACGCCGAGTCGCTGCAGGTGGCGTTCCTGGCGTTCGCGCGCCTGGACGGCATGGTCGACGACGCCTCGGCGATCCGCGCCTACGAGCACGCCGCGGCCTGATCGCGGGCCCGATCCGGGCCGCACCTCCTTGCACCCCACAGAAGGGGCCCCGTGCCGCGTTCCTGCGCGCGGTGCGGGGCCACCACCCATGCTCGAAAGGGGACACCCCTGATGGACGTCTACAGCACGCTGCGGGCCAAGAGCAGCCTCGTGCCGGTCGCGCGCACCGCGTCGGCGAACGGCACCGGCGTGGACCGCAACGACAACGGCCTGGGCTACCAGGACGCGATGGTCGTGGTGCACACCGGCGCGATCACCGACGGAACCCACACCATCGAGGTGCAGGACTCCGACGACAACGCCAGCTTCGCCGCGGTGGCCGACGCCTACTTGCTCGGCACCGAGCCGGTGATCGCCAGCACCGACGACAACAAGACCTACGACATCGGCTACACGGGCAGCAAGCGCTACCTGCGCGCCATCGTCACCGCGGCGGGCACGACCACCGGTGGCGTTTACGGTGCGACGGTGATCCTGGCCAACCCGCGGGTCGCTCCGGCGGTGCACTCCTGATGGCACTCGTCAGGATCTTGCAGGCGGTCGCCGGGGCCGACTTCTCGTGGGTGGCCGGCGATGTCGTCGCGATGACCGACGAGCAGGTCGCGGTGTGGTGCGACGGCGACCGCGCGGAGCTCGCGCGCGACGTCGTGGTCGACCAGGCCGCGACCGACCAGGCCGTCGAGGACGCCGTGCGCCAGGCCCTCGTCGACGCCGAGCAGCAGCGCCAGGCCGAGCTCGAGGGTTTGCAGGTGCAGGCGCGTGCCGTGGTCGACGACAACGTGGTCGACCCCGACGGCGAACTCGCCGGGCAGCTGCGCGAGCTCGCGGCCGAGCTCGTCGCCGGCGTCGCCCCGGTGCGCGCTGCCGAGCTGGCGATCGCCGCGACGCTCGGCGAGAAGGCGACCAACGCCGTGGTCGAGGGCGCGCCGTCCGAGACCGCCGCGGCCGCAATGCCCGAGGAGGAAACCACCGTGCCCGCAACCGAGCAGAACGCCGACGGCGCCGTGCCCGCGCCGCAGGAGGAGCGCACGGCCACGGGCCGGCCGGAGCGCGCGGCCAAGCGATCGCGTGCCGGCGGCGGCCGCGCTGAGCCGACTCCGGAGACGCGCGGGTGATCGGCTTCAGCCGTGCCCTGGAGCACCTGCTCCAGGGCGTCCGCGTCGCACGGTCGGGTTGGCCGCAGGGACGGTTCCTCATCGTCGTGCCGGGGTCGACGTTCGCGGTGACGGCCGACCGCCCGGTGGGCCAGGCCGCCCCGCAGCTCGTCGGCCGCACCGTCAGCTACGAGCCGCACATCGACGTCGTCGACCTCGCGGCCTCGACGCTCGCAGTGTGGCACCCGACCGGCGCCGACCTGCTCGCGCAGGACTGGTTGATCACGGAGCTGTTCCCGCACGAGCACTGAGGGGGCGAGATGCCGGACCCGGTCTACATCCAGCGCGAGTCCCTCAAGGCCTCCATGCGCATCAGCGACGACACCGACGACGAGCTGCTCGACGACGCGATCCACTCGTCGTGCCGCGCGGTGGACAACGAGTGCGGCCGGCGGTTCTGGCTCGACCCCGTGGCGGTCACGCGGATCTTCACCCCGCACGGCCGGATCTCGCGTCCGGACCCGGCGCGGTGCGCGGAGAGCTTCATCGTCGACGACATCGGCGTCACCGACGACATCGTGGTCGAGATCGGCTCGGGATCGACGTGGACCGACGTCACGTCCAGTGTGGAGTTCCTGCCGGAGAACGCGATCGTGCGCGGTCGGCCGGTGACCAGCCTGCTGCGCACGGTCGGCTGGCCGCTGAGCGCCGACGAACGGCTACGGGTCAGCACCCGGTGGGGCTGGCCGTCCATACCCGCCGAGGTCGTGCAGGCCTCGCGCATCCTCACCGCCCGCCGGTTCCGCCGCAAGGACTCCCCCGAGGGCGTCGCCGCGTCGGACGCGTGGGGCCCGGTGCGGGTGACGCGCGTCGACCCCGACGTCGAGGCGCTGCTGCAGCCGCTGCGGCGGCTCGCGCTGGCCTGACAGCGCACCAGAACGTCCCGACTGGCGGATCGGGACACCAAGGCCGGGGCCGCCCTCGAGGGCGAGCGAGACGTCAACGAGGGCGCCCCGGCCTGCCTCGCTTCCTCCTGTTCACCGGAAGAGAGGTGCCATCCACAGTGGACATCCCTGCGGTCTACCGCGGACTCAAGACCGCGGCCGCGACGATCACCGGCCTGCGGTGTTTCGAGTTCGTGCCGGACGCCCCGAACCCGCCGAGTTTCTTCCCCGCCGAGATGGAGATCGACTACGACAAGTCGTTCGCCGGTGGCATGGAGGCCTGGGTGGTCACCTGCCGGGTGCTCGTGCCCAGATCGGATGACCGGTCCGGGCAGATCGAGCTGCAGAACTACCTCAAGCGCACCGGGTCGACGTCGATCAAGGCCGCGCTCGAAGCCACCCGCACACCCGCTGCCGGTGCGCTCGGCGGCGCCTGCCACGACGTGCACGTGCGCAAGGCCGGCGGTATCGGCCTCTACGAGCACCCGATGGGCAGCTTCCACTTCGGCGCCGACATCGAGGTCTACATCATCGGAAGAGGTGACTGATGTTCCGCGTGCTCACCAACTGCCGGCTGTTCGCTGGCGGTGTCGACCTCACCGGCGTCAGCAACAAGGTCGAGCTGGCGCTGGACCGCGAGGAGAAGGACCGCACGACCTTCGGCAGCGGCGGCGCGAAGGAGCGCACCGGCGGGCTGTTCGACTCGTCGGTGTCGGCATCCGGCTTCTGGGAAGCCGGCAGCGCCGCCATGGTCGACGACCACATGTGGGCGCGACTGGGCGCGCACGACGCGTGGACGGCGACCGAGCACGGCGCCCTGGTCGGCGACGTCGCGTATCTGACCAAGGCGCTCGGCACGACCTACAAGCTGCTCGGCGCGGTCGGTGAGGTCGCGCCATGGGAGGCCGAGGCCAAGGGCGACTGGCCCACCGCACGCGGTCTCATCGCCCATCCGCCCGGCACGGCACGTACCGCCACCGGCACCGGCACGGCGCTGGAGCTCGGCGCGGTCGCCGCCGGCCAGCACCTCTACGCGTGCCTGCACGTGTTGTCGGCCGCGGGCACCACGCCGTCGATCACGGTCGAGATCGAGTCCGACGACGCCGAGGCGTTTGCCAGCCCGACGACGCGGCTGTCGTTCGCGGCCGCGACCGACACTGGCGCGCAGGAAGCCGGTCGCGTTGCGGGCGCGATCACCGATACCTGGTGGCGTCCCAAGTGGACGATCACGGGCGTCGGGCCGTCGTTCCTGTTCGTCGTCTCCTTCGGAATCAAGTGAGGTAGCAATGACTTTCATGGTGTTGACCGCCGCGTTGGTGACGGTCTCCGGCAACGACCTGTCGACTTACTGCGCCAAGGCCGAGCTCGGCATGGAGGTCGAGGAGAAGGACGTCACGACGTTCGGCAGCCTGGGCTGGAAGACGCGCTTGGGTGGCCTCAAGGATGGTGCGCTCGCGTTGAAGTGGATCAACGACCTGGCCGACGGCGCGCTCGACGAGATCCTGTGGGGCATCTTCGGGACCGTCGTCACGTTCTCGGCCCGCGCGGTCAACACCGCGGTCAGCGCGAGCAACCCGACCTACTCGGGCAACCTGCTGGTCAGCTCGCACAAGCCGATCGCCGGTGAGGTCGGTGGCGTCAACGAGTTCGACGTCGACTGGAAGACCTCCGGCGCGATCGCCCGCGCCGTCGCCTGACCTACTTGAAAGCAACACTCGAAGAATTGCTTTCGAGTAGGTGGTGATCGCGTGCCGGTCGAGATGACCTACGACGAGAAGCGCCTCGTGCGCCTGGCCCGCGCGATGAAGTCGGAAGAGGACGGCAAGGCGCTGCGCAAGGACATGGTCAAGGAGTTCCGGGGCGCGCTGAACCCCACCCGGACCAAGGCCCGCGCGGCGATCCGGGCGATGCCGAGCAAGGGCCACGCCGGCATGAAGTTGCGCAGCCGCGTCGCGGCCAAGGTCATGGTGCAGATCCGCCCGACCGGCAAGTTCCCCGGCGCGACGCTGAAGGCCAAGAAGACCCCCAACGTCCGCAAGTTCCGCAACGCGCCCAAGCGCCTCAACCAGAAGTCGTTCCGGCGGCCGATGATCGGCAACCCGCGCCAGCGCGTGCGCCAGGTCGGTGCGCCGGGCTGGTTCGACAAGACCGTGAGAGCAGACCGCAGCGCGCACAAGCGGGCTGCCCGCAACGTGATCAAGGCCGCCGAGAAGCGGCTCCGACGAAAGGTGTGATCCCGCCATGATCATCAAGTACAAGCCGTCCGACGGCGACGAGCAGGTGTGGGACGACTTCGATCCCAACAAGGTTTTCGACGACGCGGCCGAGGAGATCGAGTACCACTACCGCGGCACGTTCGATGAGTTCCACGTCGGCATCCTGCAGGGACAGACGCGGGCCCGGCGGGTACTGCTGTGGCACCTGCAGCGCCTGATCCACCCGACGCTGGCGTACGCCGACCTGCCCCGGTTCGAGCGGCGCGCGTTCACCATCGAGCTCGACCGCGACGAGCTGCTGTCGATGCGCAAGCAGACCGAGAACGCGACGCTCCCCGCAGCGGACCGCGAGAAGGCACTGGCGTACATCGACACCGAGCTGGCCAAGCACATCACCCCCGAGGACGTGGCGGCCAAGGGAAAAGCCTCACCGAGCGGCGCCACGAATACGCCGTCGAAATCGCCCTCCACCTCCACATCCCGCCGTCCGAGCAACAAGGCCTGACGGTCGCGCAGCTTCGGCAGTGCTTCGCCGAGGTCGACGCCATCCGTAAGCACCACGCCGAGCAACAACGCCAGCAGCGGCGTTGACCGGCTGATCCGATGCGAGGAGGTGACTCCTCGCGATGTCGGACACCAGCCTGCTGTTCAACTTCTTGGGCCGCGACGGCGTCAGCAAGATCATCAAGGGGATCAGCGCGACCGCGATGGCGGCCGCGGTCGTGCTGCGCCACGCCGGCCAGATGACCGGCGACATGGCCCGGCGCAACGTCTCGGCGCTGCTGACGCTGACCAAGGTGTTCGCCGGCGTCGGCGCGGCCGCGGCTGGTGGCGCCCTGCTAGCCGGTGGCGCGCTGGCCGCGCTACCGCTGGCGATCGCCGGGCTCGGCGCCATGGCGCTCAAGGAGAACGCTCAGGTCGTCGCGGCGTTCACGAGCCTGGGCACCAAGGTCAAGGCCGAGCTCACCAAGGCGGCCGCGCCGCTCGTGCCCGTGTTCGTCAAGATCGCGGGCGAGCTTGGCAAGAGCTTCTCCCAGATCGCCCCGATGCTCGGGCAGGCGTTCGCCGCGGTCGGCCCGATGCTGCTGACCCTCACCGAGGGCATCACCGGCCTGGCCGTCAACGCGATGCCGGGTTTCGTCACGGCCCTCAAGGCCAGCGGCCCGGCGATCGACGGGCTGGCGAACCTGCTGGCCTCGCTCGGTACCGGCCTGGGTGGCTTCTTCGCCAACCTCAGTGCCGGCGCCGAGGGTGCGGGCACCGCGTTCTCCGCGCTCGGCGGATTCTTGGCGCAGCTGCTGCCCACCCTGGGCACGCTGCTGGGCACGTTCGCTGCGGTCGGCGGCACGATCCTGTCGGCGCTGCTGCCCGTGATCAGCTCGCTCGTCAGCTCGCTGGTCTCCGCGCTGGGGCCTGTGCTGAGCGCGCTCGGTCCGGCGCTCGCGGCGGTCGCGACGGCGATCATGCCGCTGGCGGAGGCGATCGGCCGGCTGCTCGCCGCGGCCGGTGGAGCGCTGGCGGAGATCTTCACCCAGCTCGGCGCCGTCCTGGTGCAGCTCGCCCCGGTGTTCGCGTCCATTGTGGACGCGGTGATGCCGCTGGTGCCGGTGCTCGCCTCGCTGCTCACCCCGATCATGTCGCTGATTCCCACGCTGGCTCAGGTGGTCGCGTCGCTCGTCGGGGGGCTGGCGCCGATCCTGGTGGCGCTGGTGCCGATCGTCACGCAGATCCTCGGCGTGATCGTGCAGTTCGTTTCGGGCGCGCTGCTCAAGCTGCTCGACGCGATCATGCCGCTGCTGCCGCTGGTCGGCTCGCTCGCGGGCGCGCTGGCCACGCTGCTGTTCGGCGCGCTGTCGGCGGTCGCGCCGATCCTCGACGAGCTGGTCAACATCATGGTGTCGCTGGTCCCCCTGACCGCCGCCCTGTTCCCGCCGCTGATCGCGATCGTGTCGGCGCTGACGCCGTTGATCGTGCTGGTGGCGCAGCTGGTCGGCTGGCTGGTCGGTCTGCTCGCCCCGGCGATGCAGTGGGTGATCGGCTTGGTGAGCACGATGGCGCTCGACATCAGCAGCAGGCTGAGCGCCGCGATCAACTGGCTGGTCGGCGCAGTGCCGCGCGTGGCGTCGGCGATCGGCGGCGCGTTCTCCTCCGCCTACACCGCGGCGGTGACCTGGCTGGGAAACCTGATCAGCAGAGTGACCGAACTGCCCGGCAAGATCATGTCCGTCCTGTCAGGATTGCCGGGGCAGCTCTACGACAGCGGCGCGTCGATGCTGCGGTCCCTCGCCGACGGCTTCATGAGCATGGTGCAGACCGTCAAGAACAAGATCTCCGGCGCGCTCGGCAGCATCCGCAACCTGTTCCCCTTCAGCCCTGCGATCGAGGGACCGTTCTCGGGCAAGGGCTGGGTCAGCTATTCGGGCCAGTCGATCGCCGCGGCGTTCGGCGCGGGTATCGACTCGCGCCGCGGAGTCGCGGTCACCGCGGCACGACAGCTCGCCGAGGGCACCCGAGACCAGTTCGGCGGCGGTGCCGGCGGGACGGGTGCCGGCGCGGCCGGTGGCGGGTTCGCCGCGGCACGTGGTGAGCGTCCGATCCGGCTGGAGATCGGCAGCGACGGCTCGAAGCTGGGCGCGCTGCTGGTCGAGGTCCTGTCCAAGGAGATCGTCGCCCGCGGCGGCGACGTGCAGCTCGTGCTGGGAAGGGGGCGACGGTGAGCTTTCCGGACACGCAGCTTCCGCTGGACGCCGACATGTACGTCGGTGGCGACTGGCAGTCGATCGCCGACTACATCCGGGTGAAGGAGGCGTTCGACGTCGAGCGCGGGGACCGCTCCGAGAACGGGCAGGCGGGTCCGTCTCGGGTGGGGCTGCAGCTCGACAACTCCGACGGCCGGTTCTCGCCGCGCAACCCGGTGGGCCCGTGGTACGGCACGCTCGGCCGCAACACCCCGCTGCGGCTCGCGCTGCGGCTGGCCGCCGATGTCTTCGCGCGCATCGTCGCGAACGGGTGGGACACGTCGAGCTCGGGCCACCCGTGGACGACGCACGGATCTGTCGGCACGGTGGCCGGCGAGTTCGCCGTGACTCCGTCCGGCGGCACGCACTCGGTCCCCGTGACCAACCGCTTCCGCATGACCTACCTGGCCGGCCTGGTGCAGGGCAGGGTCGACGTCGCGGCGACGGTGTCGCTGGCGGTGTCCGACGTGACGGGCGGCGACGTCGAGCCGTGCAACCTCGTGCTCGGCGGTCTGTCCACTACGGACTACTACATAGTGCGGGTGGTGATCACCTCCGCCGAGGCGGTCACGGTGAAGCTGATGCACGTCGACGGCACCAACTACTCCGACACCGTCACGATCGCCGGGCTGACGCACACCTCGTCGCAGGCACTGCGGGTCCGCGCGCAGTTGGAGGGCTCGGTCCTGCGCGCGAAGGTGTGGGCGGCCTCGGCCGCGGAGCCGGCGGGATGGCACGTCAGCGGCACCCTGCCGGCCGCGCGCGCCGGGTGGGTCGGCATCCGGTCCGGCGTGTCCGCCAGCAACAGCAACGCCCTGCCGTGGGTGTTCACCTACACCGACGTCGTGGTGTCCTCGCCGCGCTACATCGGTGAGGTGTCGTCGCTGCCGCCACGGTGGGACCTGTCCGGTAACGACAAGTGGGTGCCGATCGAGGCGTGGGGCATCATGCGCCGCCTCGGTCAGGGCGCGCCGGTGCTGCACTCGGCGCTGCACCGGGCGCTCCTGTCGATCAGTCCGGTGGCGTACTGGCCGTGCGAGGACGGCCGCGACTCCGTGCAGATCGCGTCCGGGCTGCCCGACGGACCGCCGATGGTGATCGCCGGAACGCCGAGCCTGTCGGCCGATGACGGCTTCGTGTGCAGCGAACCGCTTCCCACGATGGGCACGTCCACATGGGACGCGTCGGTCCCGACCTACACCAGCACTGGCAAGATCCAGCTGCGGTTCCTGATGCACATGCCGGCGGCTGGTGTCGCGACGGACGCGATCATCGCCCGCGTCTACACCAGCGGCAGCCTGACGTTCTGGCAGCTGGTCTACGGCGGTGCCGGGCTGCTGCGGCTGGAGGGCTGCCGCGACGAGGTCACGATCCCGTTCTCCACCGCCAACATCGGCTTCGCTCCGCAGGGCAAGCTGCTGCGCGTCAGCGTCGAGCTCTCCGACAGCGGCAGCGACGTCAACTGGCTGATTAGCACTCTGCAGGTCGGGGCCGTCGGGGGTGCGTTCACCAGCGGCACCGCGCCGGCGCAGTCCACCGGGCGCGCGACGCGGGTGTGGATGGCACCGCAGCGAAACCTCGGCGACTCCGTCATCGGGCACATCTCGGTGCAGGACCAGATCACGACGCTGTTCGACCTGGCCCTAGAACTGAACGCCTACATCGGCGAGACCGCCGCGGCCCGGATCGTTCGGCTGTGCACCGAGAACGCGGTCTCGGTCGCGATCCACGGCACGCGTACCTCGTCCATGCGGATGGGACCGCAGCCGGTGGGCACGCTGCTGGAGCTGCTGCGCGAGTGCGAGGCCGCCGACACCGGCATCCTCTATGAGTCGTGCGGGGAGCTCGGCGTCGCCTACCGCACCCGCGAGTCGATCTACAGCCAAGGCGCGCGAGCTTCTCTGGACTACGCGGCGGGCGAGGTCGCGGCACCGTACGAGCCGGTCGACGACGATCAGGCCACTCGCAACGACGTCACCGCCCGCAGGGTCGACGGGGCGACCGCGCGCGCGGTGCAGACCACCGGCCGCATGTCGGTGCTTGACCCCTCGGCCGGTGGCGTCGGGCGCTACGACTCCACAGTGGACGTCAACGTCGAGGCTGACGCGCAGCTGCCCGACCTCGCCAACTGGCTGCTGCGCCTGGGCACGGTCGACGAGCCGCGCTACCCGGCCATCGCGATCGACCGTGCGAGCCCGCACGTGGTCGCGAACGCGACGCTGTCCGCGGCCGCGCTCGATCTCGACATCGGCGACCGGCTGACGGTGTCCGGCACGGTCGCCGACTCGCACAGCTACGACGTCGTCGACCAGATCGCGCGCGGCTACACCGAGACCCTCGGCGCGTTCGACCACAAGATCGAGACCACCGGCGCACCGGCCTCGCCCTACGACGTCCTGGTGCTCGACGACGCGGCACGCGACCGCATCGACAGCGGCAGCTCGACGCTGGGCGTCGGCGTCTCCAGCGGCGCCCTGAGCCTGTCGATCGTGTCCACGCAAGAGCTGTGGTCGACCGACTCCGGCGACTACCCGCTCGACCTGCAGATCGGCGGCGAGGTCATCACGGTCTCGGCCATGTCCGGGGCGTCGAGCCCGCAGACCGCGACGGTGTCGGCCCGCAGCGTCAACGGCGTGGAAAAGAGCCACGCCGCCGGAGCGCCGGTGCAACTGGCCGCACCGAACTACATCGGACTGTAGGAGGTCAGCGATGTCACTCGCCGCAGGCAACCACGCCACCGCGGCCCGGCTCAACGCGCTGGGCAGGCTCGTCGGACAGACCACGTGGACGGTCGACAGCGCGACGTTCACGACGAGTGAGGTCATGCTGCAGACGTTGACGGTGCCCGCGTTCACCGGCATCAACTACTGGGTCCTGGTCGACGCCGGGTGGACCAACACGCTTGTGGGCACCGGCTTCTTCCTGATCCGTGCCGCCGGTGGCGCGTCGGTGACCACGTCGACCCCGAAGAAGGCCTACGCGCGTAAGCGCCGCATCCACACCGCCACCGCGTTCGACGACTTCCAGGCTTTGTCCCAGGTGTTCTCCGACGTCACGCCCTCCGGTGGGCAGATCACAGTTGGGCTGTCGGCATACAACGACGCCGGCACCGGGAAGCTGGAGGCAGACGCCGACAACATCGGCTGGATGGCCGTGTTTGCCCAAGGCCTCGCCTGAACGTCCACAGCGGACAACCAATCAACTCCAAGGGGGCCATGTGCCATGTCCGAAAACGACGTCTCAGCCGCCTGGGTGATGTCCCTGCTCGACGAGCTCAAGTCCTCCTTCGTCAGGCTGGACGAAAAGCTGGACGTCAAGCTCGGCGATCACGCCACCCGCATCACCAAGCTCGAAGTCGAGGGGGCGCACAAGCAGCGCCAGATCGACGCCTTATTGCTGCAGCAGCAGAACAACACCGCTGGCCGCAGGTGGGGCATCACCACGGTCATCGCAGTCATCGCGGTCCTGGTGTCGATCGCCGCCGTTGTGACCGCGATCCAAGGAGGCTGAAGTGCGGACAATGTACGACTCGGTGAGTCCCAGGGCGATCCCCCGCACCGCGCAGATGGTCGCGGGCTACATCGACGGCCTGTACGCCTGGAGCGCCGAGGAGTGGGGCCTGTTCCCCAATGCCTCCAAGGTGACGATCACGGCGCTGGGCCGCGACCACGGCGTCGTGCTCAACCTCGAGCCAAAGGGCTACTGGCCGGCCGACCTCGGCGTGGGGTGGGTGCAGCGGGCTCGACGCCGCGGCATCGACCCGACGATCTACTGCAACTACCGCAATCACCTACACCTCGTGCGGGCGGCGTTCGATCGCGCCGGTGTGGCCCGGCCGCACTTCTGGGTTGCTGAGTACGACGGCGTCCAGAACATCCCGGCGGGCTGCGTGGCCAAGCAGCACACCGCGCCGGAAGGCACCGGCCGCGCGAAAGCGCCGGGGCACTACGACATCAGCATCGTGGCCGACGTCTGGCCTGGAGTGGACGGAGACAACGACATGGCACTGACCGACCAGTTCGCCCGGTACCCGCACGAGAACGACGGGGAAACCGAACGCCAGCGCATGAGTCTGGAGGAGTACTTCCGGTACACGGAGAGTGCCATCCGCGGCCTGTACGAACTGTTCTTCCGCACAGGCGCGGTCCGGTCTGGCGCGGACACCTATGACACCACCGGCAAGGACCTGCTGCGCTACGTCGACCTCAACGGCATCAAGCTTGACCGGCTCCTCGGGCTGACGGGTCAGCTCACCGACGACGAGACCAAGGTCCTTGACGCCGTCCGCGCGCTCTCGTTCGGCGGCACCGACCCGGCAGAGGTGGCCAAGGCCCTGCTGCCGCTGCTGTCGGCCGAGGTCCGCGTCGCCCTGGTCGACGTGCTGCGCCGCGGCGTTGACGAGGTCACGCCCTGATGCGCGACGTGGGCTCGTGGCTGCCGGTTACCAAAGTCGCCGGCGGCGGTGCCGCCGGCGCGGCCGCCACCGTCGTGCTGTGGGTCCTCACCGACCTGCTGCACCTGCAGGTGTCCGCGGGCGTCGCCGCGGCGATCGGCGTGCTCGTCACCTTCGGCGTCGCCTACATCGTTCCGGCCGCAGCCGCGCCCGACGAGGACGAGCAGCCGCTGACCGAGGACGAGCGCCAGGTCGTGCTCGCCACTGTCGAACAGCTGACGCGAGACGCGACGCTCACCCTGCGGGTGCGGGGACCGGAGACCGCGCAGCGAGAGCTCGCGCGCGACCTGTCCGCGTTCCTCGAGCGCCGCCGTGACCAGCAGCCGGGAGGAGGCTGACCGTGTCCACCGTGGCGATCCAGCACTACCTCTACGGGCCCGGTCAGACCGGTGTGCCGCGGCGCCGGTGCACGGTCACCCTCACCGGCCTCGGTCTGTGGCTGGCCAACGAGACCGGCGAGATCATCGACCAGGCCGACGAGGACTCCGACGACACCGGCCTGGTGACCTTCACCCTCACGCCCAACGCGGAGATCGCCGGACCCGACAGCTACTACACGTTCCGCATCTCCGGTACGCCGGTGGCGCGGGCGTTCATCGCGCCGGTGTCGGGCGCACCGGTGAACCTGGTCGACTGCCTGGTCGACGAGACCACCCTCGACCCGGTCGACCCGGACCTGCCGTCGCTGTACCTCGCCCGCGCCGAACGTGGCGCGGTCAACGGGGTGGCGCCGTTGGGTGCGGACGGCAAGGTACCTGCGGCCAATTTGCCGGAGGCCTCCGGCGGATCAACTCCGGACGCCACGGCCCTCATCAATGGTGTGGTGCGCCTTGCCGGTGATCTGTCGGGCACCGCGGCCGCGCCGACCGTGCCCGGCCTGGCGATGCTCAACCCGGCTCGCCGGTGGGGCTGTGTCGCGATGACGATGCTGCCGCACGATCTGTCCGATGTGGAGCCCAAGACGATCGCGCTCACGGCGTCGCGGCTCTACGCGTTCTGGCTGCCGGTGCCGCCGGGCACGGTGATCGCCGGTGTGAAGTTCCCTCTGCAGGCGCTCGCGGTCGGGCCTGGCGCGGTCGAGTTTGGCGTCTATCAGGCCGACCTCACGCGGCTGGGCACGACCGGCGATGTGGCGGCCGCGCTCACCACCGGCTCGGCGCAGGTCTGGCGCACGGTGGCGCTCACCGCGGCCGCCGCGGTGACTGGCGCGGGTGTGTGGCTCACCGCTCACTCCACCTGCGCCAGCGGTCCGAACGTTTTGTTCGCCGACACCAACATCGAGGGCTGGGTGTTCAACCCCGCCGATCGCCGCACCACCGTGCGCGTCGACGGCGCCGCAGCGCCCGGCGCGACGCTCGACCTCACCGGCGCTGTCGACTACCTGGACTTCTGCATCGGGATCACCTCTGCCTGACCCCTGAACGACCAGCGGCCCCGCACACCGTGATGGTGTGCGGGGCCGCTTTCGTCGTGCACGTAAGGCTAGCCGAGGATCTCGTTGAGCGCGGTCTCGTACTCCTTGGCCTGGGCAGGCGTGAGCTCCTTGGACACCCGCAGCAGCACCCCGCCGACGACGTAGTTGTACTCGGCCAGCAGCGGCGTCGTCTTGCCAAACTCCTGGATGTAGTTCTTGCGGGCGGTCGCCAACGCCTCGGTCTCGAACACCTCGACGCTACCGCCCCGCAGCGGGTCGTTCTCCTTGGCGAATTCGAGCAGCTCCGCCGCGATGCGGCTGTCGGTAAAAAACGTCTTCGACGTGTAGCTGTTCGGCCTGCCCAGCTGCCGGTTCGGGTCGTCCTCGGCAGTGAAGACCTTCGCCAGCGTCAAGCTCGGGATCTTCCCGACGAGCGCCTCGGTCACGTCCTTCGCGGTCTTCGGCGTGGCCTTGGTCTCGACCGGCGCCGCAGCGTCGGCGGGTCTGGCGTCGGATGAGCTGCCGGTCGAGGACGAGGTGCCGGTCGACGGCGAGCTACACGCCGTCCCGCTGAGCACCAGCAGGGCGGTCAGCACGCTGGCGGCGATGCGGTTCATTCGGGAAATCCCCCTAGGTCGGATGTTCGGCGTTCAAATACGGTTGTCGCACAACAACAATCGGGCGTTACACGTCTCGGGCGGGTTGACCACTATCTGTCAACTAACGCTTCGGCGGGTTGTCGTTCTTGAGCGACAGCCACGGCGACAGCACCGGCTCGCCGTCGTCATCGGTGCTGGAGTGCACCAGCAGGCGCACGTCCACCTCCTCTTCGCCCTGGCCCGGTGGCAGCTCGCTCATCTCGGCCTGACGGCTACTTCGGCGTGTCGGGCTGCGGCGGAGGTGGCGGCGTCGGCGGTGTCCACGGCTTACCGTCGTCACGCCAGGGGTTTCCCGCACCCATCTGCGGTGGTGTCGTCCTCATCACGACTTCCTTCCTTTGTTCGTCCACTTAGGTCACATCTCAACGAGGTAGGTCCTCATGTCGTCAGCCGCGACGAAGACGGCGCTGCTGAAGCCAAGGCCGCTCTGGTACGCGGCGGCAAGCGCGCTGAGTGCGCGCAGCGCTGCCGGGCTCTCCGCGCCGGCGAACGTCGCGGTCGCCAGCGGGAGGATCTCGCTTTCAAGCTGGATGCCGATCTGGTCAACCTCGCGACTGATGCCGAGCAGCTGCTCCCGCAAGTTCGTGACTTGAGCGGCGATCTCCTCGAAGCTGCTCACCAACCGCCCGCGCCCTCGACCGGCGGCACGTACCGGCGCGGCGCGAGCGCGTCCGCCCACCACGCCTCCAGCTCGCCAACGAGCTGATGCCGTGGCTCCGCGTTCCGTTCGGCGGCAGGCCACTCTGCGCCCAGGCGCTGGAAGACGTCGGCGACGGTCAACTCGGTCATCGGGTCGCCGCCAGATTCGACGTACAGGCCGTGCCCGCCGGGCACGTTGGGCATGTGCTGGTGGAGTCCGCCGGGCGGCTGAACATCCCGCGGCAGCCCTTGCAGCGCATGAGCGTCGAGCGCCCAATGCTGCTCAGGTGCAGGCCGGACGGACCCGAGCGCACCCAGTGATCGCCCGACATCAGGAAGCACCGCCCGGCCGACGTCCTGCCCGGCCGCGCCGCGAGAACGTGCAGGTGCACGTGAGGTGGTGCAACGTCGCGAGGCCAGCCAGCACGACGCCGACCGCGACAAAGCCAACGAGATGAGGGTTCATCCCTGCTCCTTTCCGGGAACGTTCGTGGGCGCGGTACCGCGAGGAAGGGAAGGACCCCGCGGTACCGCCCACCACGTCGGCCGCGCAGACAACCCGCGCACCTGCCGACGTGCATGACTCGGCGCCGGCCGCACGGCACCGAGACCGCCGCGAGTCCAACTTCTGCGGCGGCGATTGCTTGGTGAGCGCGGCGCCCCGAGCGGCGAGGACAGCTCGGGGCGCCGCGCCGTACTGGCCGCAGCAGGACGTCCGCGCTCGCATGTCCTGCTCGGGGAATCTGCGCCAGGTCTGTGGACACGACGGGTGGAGGCGTGGCCGCATTGCCCCGCCTCGACACCCGCTGGGTGGCTCCGGCGAGTGCTGCATCGCGCTGCCGGAAGATCATGAGTTTTCCCCGTTGATGACGAGTCGCGTCTCGAACCGACGAAGCCGGTCACGCAAGCGCACGGGTGGCATGCCGCACAGCTGGGCCATAGCGGCGATCGCGCTGGGTGTGAAGCGCCAGATGACAGGTGATCCGTAGGGCTGCGCCGAGGCCGTGACCGAGGCCCACCGCCGTAAAGGCGTGAGGTCGGCAGCGTCATCTCTCGCCACATCGCGTAGATCGACGAGGATGCTGCTCGGTTCCGGGACGCCGAGCTCCTCGATCGCGCGGCCGAGAACCTGCGTCGGATCGGCCTGCACCACCTGGCAGATCTGCACAAACTTCAGCAGGTCGACCGGACGCTGGCCGACCTCGTACGACTCCAGCGACCTCAGGCTGATGCGTCCGCTCAGCTCGGCGGCAACCTGCTTGCGGGTCCTGCCGTGGCGCTGGCGCGCCTCTCGTAGTTGGCGTCCTACCACCGAAGCGAACGAACTCTGGTCCATTGGATGACTCCAAGCAGGGACTGGGGCCCGTCCCGCACCGGGCAACAACTCGTGAGTGGTGCGGGACGGGTGCCCCGCTGGACTCGGAAACTCAGGTGAGACCAGCTGGACGTCTTCAGGCTAAATCTTCAGGTGAAGGTTTCGCTAGACGCCCAATCGGGTGAGCAGCTGCCTGGGTGCACTGATGCACACTGATCGCGATCACGGAGGATGATGCGGTGACAGAGTCTGAGGAGCGCCTGAGCCCGTCCGACTTCAAGAAGCAGCTCGGCGAGACGATCAGGACGCTGCGCGAGGAACGCAAGCATGGGCGGCATGTGCTGGCGGCACTGTTGAGCTGTTCCGAGGACAAGATCGGCACAATCGAGCGGGGCGACGTCGCTGTCGACGCAACCGACCTGGCGGCGATGCTGGACTTCTTCGGGGTCGAGGGCGAGTACCGCACCGACATCGAGCAGCTTGCCCAGGAAGCGCGGAAGCGCCGGCCGCGAACCGGTTGGGGCAAGCTCATTCCCCAGCGACTGCACAAGTTCTTCCTGTCCGAGGAGAGCGCGCGCGTCATTCGGTCATACGGTCCGGAACTGCTTCACGGGCTGGCGCAGCCGAGGATCTACGCGAGCGCAGTGCTGGCGGGAAACTCGGCGCTGAGCAAAGCCGATCGTGAACGTTTGCTTGATGTGCGCATGGCCCGGCAAGCCCGGTTGTTTGGGCCGAATCCGCCGCGCGTCTCGTTGCTGATTCCAGAGCATGTGCTGCGAATTCCGATCGGTGGCCCTGACGTTGTGCGGGCCACGAAAGATCACCTGAGGAAGCTCGCCGAGCTTGACCACTTCGAGTGGCGAGTGCTGGAGACGGCGCTGGGAAAGCATCCGGCACTCGGCCGAGGCCCGTTCACGATCTTGACTCCGGCGCGCGGGTCGCAGTCGGTCTACGTCGAGATCGGCAAAGACGGGATCTTCATCGAAGACGAGGAACGCGTGGCCGGGTATGAGCAGACGTTTACGGAGGCCAGCGGGATCGCCCTCTCACGTGAAGCGTCGCTACGCCTGCTCGATACTGTCTGATGGCAACTCGTGACAACTGACAGAGTGGGAGGGATCGAGCATGATCCCGGAGACCGCGAAGGGGACAAGCTGGCGAAAGGCTAAGAGGAGCAACGACGGTGGCGGCCAGTGCGTCGAGGTCGGCCTTGGGGTCGGCATGCGCGACTCCAAGGCGCCTGCCACCGAAGTGCCGCTCTGCCCGGCCGCCTGGTCCGCGTTTCTCCAAGCGGTGAAGATCGGCCAACTCGGCTGATGTAAGCACCATGCGAGGCCGCACCCCGACACGTGGGGTGCGGCCTCGCGCTATCAGTGTGTGCCCGTCGGCGACATCGCCGTATCGAGGCCTCGAAGTTGCTCCGCGCACACGGCGCGTACACATCGCCCAAATCAGGGCTTACCGCCAACGACGAAGCACCCTCCTGCAGCGGCATACGCGCTGATCAGAGAGGGTGCTTCGCCGTTCGGAAGGTGGGACTCGAACCCACGACCAGTCGGATTATGAGTCCGCTGCTCTGACCAACTGAGCTACTGCCCCCTCGCAGTCGCGGCGCCCCCGAGCCGCTGACACCGCGTGGTGGAGGATACCGATCAGCCCGAACGGGCCTTGCGCACCCCCGTGGCGAGCGACACATAGGGTAGACGCGTGCGTTTGATCCTCCGCGACTTCACTCCGGCGGACGAGCCGGAGGTGCTGGCGCTGTTCGCCGACTGCGACGACTGGTTCCAGGCCGCCACGGGGCATCCGTCCGGGCCCGGTGACGTGCAGAGCCTCTTCTACGCGTTGCCGGAGGGGGCCGCGTTCGAGCAGAAGCACCTGCTGGTCGCGCAGGCGCAGGGCATGATCGGGTTCGTGGACCTCGTGGTCGGCCACCCCGCTCAGGGCGAGGCGAGCATCGGGTTCTTCCTGGTGCCGCGGGATCTGCGCCGGTGGGGCATCGGCACGGAGATGGCGAAGGCCCTGGCCGAGCGCTTTCCGGACGTCACGCGCGTGCACGTGCGGCTCGACGACTTCAAGCCCGGCAACGAGTTCCTGAAGGCGTTGGGCTTCGTGCGCAACGGTCAGCGGGCCGTGCTGGAGGTCGCGCCCAGGTCCGACGGCCGGTAGCCGCGCGGGTAGCCCGGGTAGGTGCGGTTGGGGGTGCTGGTGAGCTTCAGCGCCTTGCGCACCGGCATCCGGCGCACGACGAAAGCCCTCAGCCGCAACGCACGCCGTCCCAGAGCGCCGACCCACGAAGGCGGCGCGGCGAACCCGAACGCTCGTACCATCGCCGGGTCCAGCATCGCGACCACGGCCCGCGCGACCACCGGTCGGGCCACGGACGGGTACCACGAGCAGAACAGGTCCAGCGTGTACTGACCGATGCGGCGGTTCGACGGCGCGAACACGAAGTGCTTCTGCTCGTAGGCCGTTTTGAACGCCAGAAACTCGTCGTAGCCGGCCGGGATGTCCTTGATGCCCATGCGGGCGCCGACCGCGCGGTAGAAGTGGAATCCGGCCAGTTGTTCGTGGCGGGTCAACGGACGCCAGCCGTAGCGGCGCACCCAGTCGATCGGGTCATAGATGAACGTCGAAAGCACGTAGAGCATGTCGTCGTTCGAGATGTCGTAACGGCCGTGCTGGCGGTTGACTACGCGGAGCGCCTCACGGCCGCGCGGGGAGTCATAGCCGTGCTCGACCAGTTCGGCCATCAGGACGGCCGTGTCGTCGTAGCGCTTCTGCGGGCGCCGTTCGAACTCCCCGGTGCGTTCCAGCAGGCCCGAGATCGCCGGGACGCAGTACGTGCGGAACAGCGCCATTTCGAGGGACTTCTGGTAGTCCCACGGGAACTCCAGGCCGGCGGAGATCCTCATGATCTCCTCGTGGTCGGCCACGGGGTCGAGCGCGGAGATGCGGCGGAGGTTCGCGAAGCGGGCGGCCATCCGTCCACGCTGGCTCAAGGCCCGGCAAAGCACTAGGCCCCAGTCGGATGACTGGGGCCTAGTGGCTAAGCTCCCCCAACTGGACTCGAACCAGTAACCCTGCGATTAACAGTCGCATGCTCTGCCAATTGAGCTATGGGGGAATGTTCGGTTGTTCTAGCGTGTCAGGCTTGGTTCCTCCTGACAGTGGGTAACTCTACATGAGCCGCGAAAGGGGTTTTGCAAGCACCCCCCACTTGGCGGCATCACAGGCTCTGAACAGGCACGATGCGAGAGGAGACGCTACATGAAGGGCATCTTGGTGGGCGCGGCGATCGGCTACGTGCTCGGCGCGAAGGCCGGACGGGAGCGTTACGACCAGATCGTGCGCCTCTGGCACCGCTTCACCGCCAACCCGACGGTGCGCAAGACGGCCACCCAAGCCAAGGACAAGGCGTTCGAAGCCGCAGTTCAGGCGAAGGATCGGGCCACGGATGCCGCGGAGAAGGCGGCCGAGAAGGCTCCGTGGCGTCACCATGAGGACTCCGACGGCAAGGTCACCACTTCCCCGATGACGCCACGGAAGTGACGCGCTTCACACCTGGGCGACCGCGAAGATCCGCCTGAAAGGGAACCAAGTGGTGCCGTCGGCTCGCTGCGGGTACGCCTCACGCAGCCGCGGCGCCAGTTCCGCCACATAGGCGTCCCAGTCCGCTGAGGACAGTGCCGCGCGCACGGGCCGCAAAGCCGTGCCACTCACCCATTCGAGTACCGGGTCCGGGCCGGACAACCGCTGCACGTACGTCGTCTCCCAGACGTCCGTGACGGCGCAGTCGCCGAGCAGGTCCGCGTACTCGACAGGGTCCAGAACCGGCTTCTCCGCACGGAAGACGTGCGCCAATCCCTCTCCCGCCACCTCGCGGATCAGGCGATGCGACGCGTCCGCGTAGTTGCCGGGGACCTGGAACGCGAGCCACGCGCCGGGCGGCAACGCGCCGGCCCACTTCGACACGATCGAGGGATGTGACGCGACCCACTGGAGGACCGCGTTCGACACCACGACATCGGTGTCCGGCAACGGTTCCCACGTGGTCACGTCGTCCACGCGAGCGTCGACACCGGCCGCACGCGCCGCCTCGACCATCTCCGGAGACGAGTCGAACGCCTCCACCACCGCCGAAGGCCACCGCGCGGACAGCGACGAGGTCAGGTTGCCGGGCCCGCAGCCCACGTCGACGACGCGACGAGGCTCCGAAGCCCGTACGCGCCCAACGAGTTCGTAGAACGGCCGCGCCCGGTGATCGGCGAAGGCCAGGTACTGCGCCGGATCCCACATACGGCTAACAGTACACGCGTACTGCTAGCCCGCAAGCTTCGCGGCGAACGCCGAAACGGCCTCGTGCACGGCTTCCAGATCCACGCCGGCATCCCCGCGCGCCTGCCACACCACGCCGTCACGGCCGGGGATCTTGCGCTGCAGGATCCACACTCCGGGCGACTCGACGCGCTCCCGTGCCCGAATCGACCCCTCGACGCGCTGGCTGATCGCCCGCAGCACGCGCCGCGGGTCGTCCAGCGCGAACCGTTGCGCGGGAAGGTCTTCCAGCAGCACGACGGGCCCTTCGACGGAGGCCTCGACCGCCTCCACCACCCGCAGCGCGCCCTCCCACTTCACCTTGCTGATCAGGTGCCAGCCGATCCGCCGCGGCTCGTCACCCGGCACCCACAGCCCGAACGACGTCACCACGAGGTGCCCGCCCGTCTGCACGGGCGCGAACGCGATCACGGTCTCGTCGTTCTCCAGCGAACCGGTGAAGCCGTCCGGCGCACCGTTGCCGAACAACCGTCGGAACAAGCCCACTACAGCACTCCAGCACTCTGCTGCAGGAGCGCCTTGCGGTACTCCTCCAGCGCCACCAGGTCGCCCCACAGCGCCCGGTACTCGTCGGCGTCCTTGATCGGGGACAGCCGCCGCAACCGCGACTTCACGTCCTCGACCTGCTTGCCGACCTGGACCTCCTGCAACCGCGCGATGACCATCGACACGTAGCGGAACTCGTCGTTCTGCTTGACGGCCAACGGTTCCACCGCGAGCTCGGTCATCACCGACCGCACCGACGCGTGCGAACACGCCTGCGAGATCGCCTCCAGGTACGCCGGGCCCTCGAGCCCGCAGGACGCGCCACCGGCCGCGCGGATCGCCCGGTGCAGCGCCACGTACGCCGGGTCCGTGAAGGACTCGTCCGGCAGCGAGTCGTACATCGGACCGGCGTACTCGGGCAGCCGGAGCGCGATCTTGAGCACCTCGCGTTCGGGCACCAGCCGGGGGTCGCGCGGGTTCGGCCTGGCCGGGCCGTCGACCTCGACGCCCAGCGCCATCTGGTTCGGGTCGGCGCGCGCAACGGCGACCGGCGTCCTGCCGCCGGAGACCTGACGGACCCGGCGCACGACCATCGCCTCGTCGTCCCAGCCCACCCACCACGCCAGCCGCGTCGCGTAACCGTCGCGCTTGGCCCTGTCCTTGATCTGCGCGACGAACGGCACCATCTTCTTCAGCGCCTCGACGCGGCCGTCCACGGAGTCGAGGTCGTAGGCCTTGAGCTGGGCCTTGATCGCGAACTCGATCAACGGGATGCGCCGCGCCACCAGGTCGCGCACCGCCACGTCGCCCTTGGCCTGCCGCAGCTCGCACGGGTCCATGCCGTCCGGCGCGACCGCGATGTAGGTCTGCGCGGAGAAGTGCTGCTCCCCGTCGAACGCCTTGAGCGCGGCCTTCTGGCCCGCCTCGTCGCCGTCGAAGGTGAAGATGACCTCGCCGTTGACGTCGTCGTCGATCAGCAGCCTGCGCAGCACGTTCATGTGGTCCGTGCCGAACGCCGTGCCGCAGGAGGCGACCGCCGTCGGCACGCCGGCCAGGTGCATCGCCATCACGTCGGTGTAGCCCTCGACGATGACGGCCTGCTTGCGCTTGGCGATCTCGCGCTTGGCCTGGTCGAGCCCGAACAGCACCTGCGACTTCTTGTAGATCATCGACTCGCTGGTGTTGAGGTACTTCGCCTGGATCGGGTCGTCGTCGAAGATCCGCCGCGCGCCGAACCCGACGACGTCCCCGCTGATCTCCTTGATGGGCCACAGCAACCGCCGGTGGAACCGGTCGATCGGCCCCTGGCGGCCCTCCTTGGTGAGCTGCGACTTGATCAGCTCCTGCAGCTCGAACCCGCGGCCGAGCAGGTGCTTCGTCAGCTTGTCCCAGCCGCCGGGCGCGAACCCGCAGCCGAACTGGCGTGCCGCGGCCTCGTCGAACCCGCGCTCGGCCAGGAACTCGCGCGCCGCCTGCGCGTCGGGCGTCGCGAGCTGCTCCGCGTAGTACTCGGCAGCCGCCTTGTGCGCCTCGATGAGCCTGCCGCGGGTGCCGCGGTCGCGCTGGATCGTGGCGCCGCCGCCCTCGTAGGTCAGCTGGATGCCCACCCGGTCCGCGAGCCGCTCGACGGCCTCCACGAACGACAGGTGCTCGACCTTCATCACGAAGGCGATCACGTCGCCGCCCTCGCCGCAGCCGAAGCAGTGGAACGTGCCGTGCGACGGACGCACGTTGAACGACGGCGACTTCTCGTCGTGGAACGGGCACAACCCCTTGAGTGCTCCGCCGCCGGCCCGCTTCAGCGAAACCTGGTCACCGACGACCTCGTCGATACGGCTGCGCTCACGCACCAATGCGATGTCGCTCTCCCTGATGCGTCCTGCCACGCGTCCGAGTCTAATCCCCTGGCAAACTTGCCAACCGTGACCACCGCCGACGTCTTCGGACTCCACCGGACGCACCTGATCGGCGTCGCCTACCGGCTGACCGGCAGTTTCGCCGACGCCGAGGACGCCGTGCAGGAGGCGTGGCCACGGTTCGCGAAGGCCGAGGGCGTGCAGGACGCGCGCGCCTGGCTCACGACCGTCGTCAGCCGCATCTGCCTCGACCGGCTGCGCTCCGCCGCCGTGCGCCGCGAGACGTACGTGGGCTCGTGGTTGCCCGAGCCGCTGCTCACGACCGGCGAGGACGACCCGCTGGCGAGCGTGGTGCAGTCCGACGGCGTGCGGATGGCCGCGCTGGTGGTGCTCGACAGGCTCACGCCGGACCAGCGCGTCGCGTTCGTGCTGCACGACGCGTTCTCCTTGCCGTTCAACGAGATCGCCGACGTGCTGCAGGTCTCGGAGGCCGCCGCTCGCAAGCACGCCTCCCGCGCCCGCAAGGCCGTCGCGGACGCCGACCCACCGCCCCGTGCGGCGCTGGCCGAGCAGCAGGAGGTGCTGGAGAAGTTCCTGCGGGCCATGGCGAGCGGGGACATCGACGGCGTGCTCGAACTGCTGCACCCCGACGCGGTGATGATCGGCGACGGCGGCGGCAAGGTGCGCACGGCGGTCCGCACGGTCTCCGGAGCGGACAAGGTCGCTCGCTTCTTCCTCGGCCTGATGCGCAAGTACGGCTACCCGGAGGAGCACCGGCCGATGTTCGTCAACGGCGAACTGGGCGTGCTCATGCCCGCGTACGGCGAGGTGGCGGCACGCGTGACGGCGTTCACCGTGCACGAGGGCAAGGTCAAGGCCATCTACGACATCGCGAACCCGGACAAGCTGACGCACGTGGCGTTCTGACGGGTTTTGGTCTGGACCACAACTGGAACCGGGATCGTTCCGTGGCTAACGTTCGGCCCGCTGGTCCAGCCCAAGCCCCCTGCCGCGGGTTGCAACCACCGGAGTCCGAACATGCCCGAACACGACATCCCCTCACGCCGTGCGTTCCTGGCGACCGGTGCGGCCGCCGTGGTCGCACTGACCGCCGCCGGCACCACCACGGCACGCAGCGCGCCCCTACCCCTGACCCCGACCTGCGTCGAGGACGACGACACCCCGTCGGTCATCGAAGGTCCCTACTTCAAGCGGAACTCCCCGCAGCGCACGAACCTGCGCACGCCCGGCGTCACCGGGATCGTGCTCAGCCTCACCGGGTTCGTCTACAACATGAAGTGCCAGCCGATCGCCAACGCACTGCTGGACTTCTGGCAGGCGGACGACCGGGGCGTGTACGACAACCGCACGTACAAGATGCGCGGCCACCAGTTCAGCAACGCCTCCGGCGCGTACGTGCTGGAGACGATCGTGCCCAAGGACTATCCGGGCCGCACACCCCACATCCATGTCAAGGCCCAGCCTCGCGGCGGCCGGATCCTCACCTCGCAGCTGTTCTTCCCGGACAACCTCAGGGCGTACGGGATGAACGTGCCCTACCTGAACCGGCGCGACGCCTACCTCAACCGCGAGTGCGAGGTCGAACTCGGCCCGCTCGTCGGCAACCGCTACACCGCCAAGTTCGACTTCGTTCTGAACGTCTGACCTACCAACCCGAAATTCACCAACGCAGGCGCAGCAGCTTCCCGACGTCACGGAGCTTCGGGATCGCGCTGACGACCTTCAGCTGGATCCTGCCGGACCTGGGCAACGCGTCCAGGTGCGGCAGGTCCACGCTGCGCCAGGAGTCCACAGTGGTCAGTCCGGGGCGCAGTGCCTCGATCTCGCGCGGATCGTCGACGCCCCAGTGCAGGGTCGCGCCGGCGTTGCGCACGGCCGGCACGAGCTTCTGCAGCTTGATCCCCCACGGGCCGTAGACGTCGAACAGCAGCTCACCGCTGGAGAACCGGCTGGTGATCCGGCTGATCAACGCATGGCCCTCCGCCTGCGTGAGGTACATCGACAGTCCCTCGAACACCGCCACGACCGGACGATCCGCGGGCACCTCGGCGAGCCACGCGTCCTCGGTGACCGACGACGCCACGAGCCGATAGTCACCTTGCGGTACGGGCAAGAGCTTGTGCCTCAACGCAACGACGTCCGGCATGTCGACGTCGACCCACCGCACGGTGTCCGGCCGTTCGATCCGATGCACGCGAGTGTCCAGCCCACACGCCAGATGCAGCACCGTACAGGACGGGTTGCGCCCCAGGAACTCGCGCGTCCAGTCGTCGAGCACCCTGCCGCGGATGGCGACGCCGACCGCGGTGGTCGTGTTCATCCCGGTCTTGGCGAAGTCGTAGTCGATGCGGTCGACGGCGCGCTTCGCCTCGGTGTCGCGCAGCACCGACGCGGGGCGCTCGCTGTCGAGCGCCCGGCCGTACAGCGTGGCGAGCATGGTCTCCTGCGCCCCTGTCAGGGTGATTTTCTCCACGGCGCTAGTTTGTCGGCACGCGGCAGGCGTCACCACTGGTGAACCCCTGGTCCCTGATGTCGAACGCGCTGTTGAACCGGGCCCGCTGGTTCTCCAGCGCGACCTGGTAGGTCAGCGCGACGAGTTCCTTGCGTCCCAGCAGTTCCTCCAGCTCCGCGACCTGCTCGTCGGTGACGGCGACGGGCGTGTCGGTCATCGCGTCGGCGTAGGCGAGCGCCTTGCGTTCGAGGTCGGTGAACAGCGGCGACGTGGCGTAGGAGTCGATGTGCTTGAGGCGCTCGATGTCGAGGCCCCCGTGCTTCATCAGCATGGCGCCGAAGTCGACGCACCACGAACAGCCGAGCTTCACCGCCGTGCGGTAGACGCACAGCTCGAACAACGGCCCGTGGATCGCCTTCTTGATCGCCAGCTCGTGCCGCCCGCCCGCCATCAGCAGCTTCGGGTGGTGCGCCATCACCGTGACCGGTTCCGGCACCGCGCCGAACTCCCGCCGCGCGAACCAGTACACGGCCTTGAGCAGCAGACCCGCGTCCTTCTTGGGGACTCCCTTGATCCTCGTCATGCCCGGTGGACGAGACAGCCCGCCAGAACGTGACACCTTTGGGTGACTGGGGCGCGAGCCGGTCTACTCATAGGGTCCCTGCATGAGCAACGACTTCGTGCTGGACATCGATCACGAGTCGGCCGGCCTGCTGGCGGGAACGCTGCTGGCAGGCGACTCGTGTGCGGTTCCGGTGCGACACCAGAACGTCAAGCTGCTGCTGTGCGCGCTGCCCGGTGAGGACGGCATGCGCCTGTTCCTGCGCCGCAACACGCCCTAGCGGTCGTACACGGCCACATATTCCATGAGCACGTCGCGCGACTTCTCGTTGTCCAGCGCGACGGCGTGCATGCGCTGAAAGATGGCCACGGCCCGTTCGACGGTCGCCGCGTCGCTGGCGAGCGTCCAGTTCGCGAGGTAGACCAGCGGCGGCTCGTGCTCGTACTGGACGAGCGCGTAGTCGAGCCCGACCGCCCCAGCCCCGCCCGCGCTGGCCGGCACGATCCGGATCGACGGCGCGTGGAACAGCAGGTGCAGGACCTGGTCCTCCATCAGCCGGTTGTCACCGACGACGGTGCGCAGCGCGTACTCGTGGATGAAGAACACGCACCGCGGCAGCACGCCGTCACGTTGCAGCTCCGGCGACGGCGCGAAACCCAGAGCGCTGGCCAGCGCCTTCGCGTAGCACTCGGTTCTGAGCAGGACGGGAATGGTGACGCCGCTGAAGCAGGTGATCTGGGTGGCGCCCGCTGCGGCGAGCACGACGAGTTGCTCACCTGCACCGTGCTGGGTCATGGTGGAACGGTAAAGCCATGATCATGATCTCGCCGCGCGAAACGCCCGCTCTACAGGGCGAATGCTGCCGGAATCCGGTTACGGAGTGGCTACCTGCGCGAGGAAGTAGATCGCCTTCGAGTGGGCGTGCCGGACCACGACGAGGAACGGCCGGTCGACCGTCACGACGATCGGGTCCACCGGGATCTCCATCGACACCGTGCGGAACGTGACGGCGGTGGCCGCCGCGCCTTCGAGGCCCTCTTCGTCCAGGCGCAGCACGGCCTCGTGCACGACGTCGTCGACGAACATCCGCTCGTCCGGCGAGAGTCCGGAGAAGTCGGCGTCACGCGCGAACATGCGCTCGACTCCCAGCTGCCGCAACGTCGCCTTGAGGTTGAACTTCGCCCGTACGTCCACTTTGGGCAGTGAGAGTTCGAGCCGCGTGAAGTTCTGCGCGGTGAGCACGGACGGGCTCAGCGGCTGGTCGAGCGACTCGTCCGGCAGCAGGACCACGGCCTCGACGCCGGAGTCGGCGGGCAGCACGATCGTCTGCCAGCCGTCGTGGCGGGCGTAACGGAACTTCTCGGTGACCTTCATCGTCGGCACGTCCACGTCGCCGCCGGGCGCGTGGAACGGTTTCGCGGCGGTCTCCCAGGCGGAGAACGCGTTGAGCCAGCCGACCTTGAGGTACAGGGCGTTCACGATGATCGCGGCGGCGTCCGGCGGCGGCGGGTCCGTCAGCAGTTCGGGGATGAGGCCGCGGGTGGTCTCGGCGACGTCCGTGTTGACGAGCTTGCGGACCGTCGCGGGGTCGGAGAACGCGGTGCGCCGCACCGAACCGGCGAGCGAGAAGCCGGGGTCGATCGTCAGGTCGTCGTCGGCCCACAACGTGTTCGCGACGGCCAGTTCGGGCACGTCGAGCGCGGCGGAGGCGTCGAAGTCCTGGAGCAGGCCGTCGAGTTCGGCGCGGGTCTCGCCGCGCGCGGCCTCACGGGCCAACGCGAGCGCGCTGGCCACCGAGAAGGGCGACCAGCACGCGTTCGAGGAGGGATCCGGTACTGCGACGCGGTGCAGGTTCAGGGCGAAGTCGGCCTGATCGGTCACGGAAACACTCCCCTAACGGCTGGCAGTGACCGGCCGGATCGTCGTCAATCCCCTGCCCGGTCTCCGCCACGGCCGGTCCGGCGGTCCCGGTTCGTCCGCCACGCCCCCGAACCTACGCCGATGCGCGGTGCCAGGCCACGGCCTGCGCGTCGGTGAGCAGCGCGACCTGGTCGATGACGACGCGAAGCCGTGCGGCGTAAGAGGAAGCGGCCGCGAACACCGGGCGGAACGCGGGGTCGAGCAACGTCGGGCGCTCCATCAGGCGGCCGGCTAGGTCGGTGATCAGGTCGCGTTGCTTCGCCTGCATGGCCAGGCGCGCCGGATCGCTCATCACGTACCGGACGGCCATCGCCTTGAGCAGCGCCACCTCCGCCGCGACCTGCGTCGGGACCTCCAGCGAAGCGTTGTACCTCGTCAGCGTCCCGTCGCCGTGCACAGCACGGGTCGCGGTGACGGCGGCGGAGGCGAAGCGGCCGACCAGTTCGCTGGTGAGGTTCTTCAACGCCACCTGCGCGCCGAGCGAGCCGTCGTACTCGCGGTCGGTCCAGTACGCGATCACCGGCAGCTTCAGCAGTTCCTCGGCGGTGGCCTCGAGCGTCGCGACGGACTCGTCGGAGAACGTCTTCGCGGCGAGCGACGCGATGGCGCCGCGTTCGTCGGGACGGGCCAGCGCGCCGAGGCTGATGCGGTGGGCCAGCACGCCGTCCTCGACGTCGTGCACCGAGTAGGCCACGTCGTCGGACCAGTCCATCACCTGTGCCTCGATGCACCGCTCACGATCCGGTGCACCCGCACGCATCCACTCGAACACTTCGAGATCGTCGTCGTAGACGCCGAACTTCACCGTGCCCGGCGTGCGCGTCCACGGGTACTTCGTCGACGCGTCGAGCACCGCGCGCGTGAGGTTCAGGCCGTGCGCGGTCTTCGGTTCGAGGCGCGCGAGGATGCGGAACGTCTGCGCGTTGCCCTCGAAGCCACCGCACGGGCCCGCGAGTTCGTTCAACGCCCGCTCGCCGTTGTGCCCGAACGGCGGATGCCCGATGTCGTGCGCGAGGCCGGCCGTGTCGACGATGTCGGGGTCGCAGCCCAGTTCCTCACCGATGCCGCGGCCGATCTGCGCGACCTCCAGCGAGTGCGTGAGGCGCGTGCGCGGCACACCGGTGACCTCGGAGCCCTCGCCGGGACCGACGACCTGGGTCTTGCCGGCGAGCCTGCGCAACGCCGCGGAATGCAGCACACGGGCCCGGTCACGGGAGAACGGCGTGCGCGTGTCGGTGCGGGCACCCGGCAGCGCGGCGCTCTTGGGCTCTTCGGGGAGCAGGCGCTCCGTGTCGTGGCCGGTGTATCCCATCAGCCGATTTTAGGGAGCTTGAGCTCGTCGAACACGCCGGCGTGCGCCTTCATCAGGCGGTAGTAGAGCAAGGCTCCAGTCTCGCGCTTGATGTAGAACCACTGCGTCCCGCGTGTCTGCACGTTCGGGCCGCTTCGGGTCGGGGACGTCCACGCCTGCAGACCGGCGTCCTCCGCCATCGTGCGGGCGCGCAGCGAGTGCCACGGGTCGCTGACGATCACGGCTGTCTTCAGGTCGCGTTCCCTCGCGACGGACGCGACGGCCCGCAGCGACCCGAGCGTGTCCGCGCCCTCGCCGACCTGCAGCACCCTGTCCTCCGGCACACCGCGCTTGACCAGCCACAACTTGCCGACCTGGCCCTCGGTGAAGTTGTCACCGGGCTGGCGGCCGCCGGTCGTGGCGATGTAGCCGACCACGCCCTCCTCGTAGAGGCCGAGCGCGTGCTCCAGGCGTGCCGCGAGCACGTCGGACGGGACGCCGTTGTACTGCGCGGCGCCGAGGACGATCGCCATGTCGGCCTTCGTCCAGTCGTCCACGCGCGCGACCTGCCAGACGCGGAACGCCGTGCCACCGCCCACGAGCATGCCGATGACCAACGCCCCGAAAAAGAGGCGCAACACGACTCGGCGAATCCTGGCGAGTGGTTTCAGGGGCGTGGTCCGCACACCACGCATGCTTCCAGACCGCGCAGGTGTCGCGTTGACGCCCCTGCAAGGATCATCGACATGCCTGCCGAGCAGCCCACCATCCTCGCGACGTCCGGAGGTCTGCGCTCCGGGAGCCGGACCTTCGTCGAGTTCAACAGCTTGATCCACTTCGCTCTCGACCTGTCCGGCGTGGACGGCCGCACACCGCGCCTGTGCCACGTCGGCACCGCCGGGGGCGACCAGCGGGCGATGAACGCGAACATGGCGGAGGCGGGCCGGGTCGCAGGCGTCGACGTGTCGGTGCTGAACCTCTTCACGATGCCGCCGACCGACGACCTCGAGGACTACGTGCTGTCCCACGACGTCGTCTGGGTGGGCGGCGGCTCGGTGGCGAACCTGCTCGCGGTGTGGGAGGTGCACGGGCTCGGCGCGGTCTTCCGCAAGGCGTGGGAGGCCGGCGTGGTGCTCAGCGGCGTGTCGGCGGGCTCGATCTGCTGGCACGCGGGCGGCGCCACGGACTCGTTCGGCCCGGACCTCCGGATCGTCACGAACGGCCTGGGCTTCCTGCCCTACGGCAACGGTGTGCACTACGACTCGGAGGAGCAGCGCCGCCCGAAGATCCACGCCGCGGTGGCCGCCGGAGTGCTGCCGACGACCTACTGCACCGACGACGGCGCCGGCCTGCTCTACCGCGGCACGGAACTCGTCGAGGCGGTGACAGAACGTCCGGGCTCCGGCGCATACGTGGTGGTCAGGGAGGATTCTTCAGGAACCGCACAGGAGGAAAAGCTCGACACCCGGCTCCTGTGAAGCGGACCTTTGAAGTGTGCGCTGGGCCCTGATCCTCTTCTTCGCGGCGGCCGTGTTCGTCGTCCCCGAGACGTCGCCGTGCCTGGCGCACGGCAAGCCTGCCGCCGATATATCGCGCGGCCCGGACGTGCTGGACATCGGCGACGGTTCGCCGGATCCCGGCGACGCTGATATATCGGATACTGACTCTTCGGCGATATCCAATATATCAGCGGCTGATATATTGGATATCGCCGCTGCGGGCAGTGCGTCCGACGTCGGCGTCGCGGTGCTCGACCTCCAGACCGACCAGGTGGTCTCGGAACAGGGCGACAGGCCGTTCTACTCGGCGTCGTTGTCGAAACTGATCCTCGCCGTGGACGCGTTGCAACAGCAGTTGTCCGACGAGGACCAGGACCTGATCCACCGCGCGTTGAGCGCGAGCGACGACAACGCCATGGACGTGCTGTGGACGAGGTTCGACGGCATGGACGCCATCGGCCGCGTCGCCGCCGAAGCGGGCCTCACCGGCACGCATGCGCCGGACGACCCCTCACAGTGGGGAGAGGTCGTCATCACCGCGAACGACATGGTGCGGCTCTACCACTACATCCTCGGCTCACCGGCGCGCGACGCGATCGTCGCGGCGCTGTCGTCCGCGCCGGCCACCGCCGCCGACGGCTTCGACCAGGCATTCGGTCTGCTCGGCGTCACCGGCGTCTACGCCAAGCAGGGCTGGATGTACTACCTGCCGAGCGACGTCTACCTGCACAGCGCGGGCGTGCTCGACGGCCGCTACGCCGTCGCCGTGCTCACCACGAGCCCGACGGGATCCTGGACGACGGCCAGGCAGTCGATCAACGCCGTCGCGTCGGCCGTCCTCGCGAAGCTGGGTGTCAACGGCTGACCCTCCGGTCCTGGCGCTCCCGCCACGGCCGGTCCCACTCGCCGGTGAACTCGCGCACCACGAGGATCGCGATCACGAGCAGCACGACCGCGCCGAAGACCAGCGCGCCGAACAACGCCCCCGCGACGCCCGCGCCGGAGGAGAACTCGGAGACGGCGAACCCCGAAGCGGCGAGGACGATGACGTAGTTGCCGACGTTGCGGCGCCGTGCGGAGTAGACGTCCGTCACCCGCGCCAGACTCACCCCGAGTACCACGGGCGTGAGCGTCACCAGCAATCCGACGACCAGCAGCACCGGCCGGTACAGCGGCGTCACGAGCGCCACCGTCATCGCGGACACCGCCAAAACGAGTCCCACTGTGACGAGCACGGTCGCGAGCACCCTGATGCGCTGCAACCCACCGCCTGCGCGGGAATCCGGCACGAGCGGCCCGAAGGCCTCGACGACGACCTTGTGCACGGCGTAGCTCCGCCACACGACCAACGCGAGCGCACCCAGTGCCGGCACCGAGAGCGCCAGCAGGACCACGACCGCGAAGTCCCCCGGCCTCCCCACGGGCTCGGCGCTGAACGCGAACCCGTAGAACAGGTAGAAGATCGCCATCGCGGTGCCTTCCAGCACCACGAACACGTGCCGCAACCGAGCCGCCGACTCCGCGTCGGTGATCCGCATCGCCACCACGCCACCCGCCACCGCGCACAGGCACACCAGCCCGCCGCTCACGGCCGTGGCCAGGAGCACCTGCGGGTTCCCCACCTCGGTCAACGCCGCGAACACCACCACCCAGGCGAGGAGCACCACCCCCGCCGCAGCCTGCCCGCGCTCCCCCGTCATGCCCTTTTACACGCGCGGACGCCTCAGGATGTTGCTCGCGGCCGGAGACGAAATCGGGCCCGCTGAAAGCCACCGGGCCCGAAAACAGGCCGGACAAGTGCGGTGGCCACTAGCCTTTACCTGGTATTTCGCCGGTCACACGGGTGCATCGTGGTGCCGTCCCCGCGTCCCGGGTACTGGACACGGTGCCGCGAGGCGCCCTGCTGAGCGCCGGAAGACCCGGTGAAGGCTAGTGGTGTGGCACTAGCAGCCGACGAGGCGTGCCGCGAGGTACGACTCCAGCTGGTCCATCGCCACACGCTCCTGCGACATCGTGTCGCGCTCCCGCACCGTCACGGCGAGGTCGGTGAGCGTGTCGAAGTCGACCGTCACGCAGAACGGCGTGCCGATCTCGTCCTGGCGGCGGTAGCGGCGGCCGATGGCGCCGGCGTCGTCGAAGTCGACGTTCCAGTTGCGGCGCAGGGCCGTCGCGAGGTCGCGGGCCTTGGGCGACAGGTCGGCGTTGCGCGACAACGGCAGCACCGCGACCTTGACCGGCGCGAGGCGGCGGTCGAGCTTCAGCACGACGCGCTTGTCCACGCCGCCCTTGGCGTTCGGGGCCTCGTCCTCGGAGTAGGCCTCCAGCAGGAACGCCATCATCGGGCGGCCGACACCAGCGGCCGGTTCGATGACGAACGGCCTGAAGCGCGAGTTCGTGGCCTGGTCGAAGTACGACAGGTCGACACCCGAGTGGTTCGAGTGCGTGGTGAGGTCGAAGTCGGTGCGGTTCGCGATGCCCTCGAGCTCACCCCACTCCTGGCCGCCGAACTGGAAGCGGTACTCGACGTCGACCGTCCGCTTCGAGTAGTGCGACAGCTTTTCCTTCGGGTGCTCGTAGTGACGCAGGTTCTCCTTGGAGATGCCCAGGTCCGTGTACCAGCGGGTGCGCTCGTCGATCCAGTACTGGTGCCATTCCTCGTCCGTCCCGGGCTCGACGAAGAACTCCATCTCCATCTGCTCGAACTCGCGGGTGCGGAAGATGAAGTTGCCCGGCGTGATCTCGTTGCGGAACGACTTGCCGATCTGACCGATGCCGAACGGCGGCTTCTTGCGCGACGTCGTCTGCACGTTCAGGAAGTTCGTGAAGATGCCCTGCGCGGTCTCGGGGCGCAGGTAGTGCAGGCCCTCCTCGGTCTCGATCGGACCGAGGTGCGTCTTGAGCAGGCCGTTGAACATCTTCGGCTCGGTGTAGGTGCCGCGCACGCCGCAGTTGGGGCACGGCACGTCGGAGACGTCGCCCTCGGCGACCTCCTTGCCGGTGCGCTCCGCGTACTCCTCGGACAGCGTGTCCGCGCGGAACCGCTTGTGGCACGACTCGCACTCGACGAGCGGGTCGACGAACGCCTCGACGTGACCGGAGGCGACCCACACGTCACGCGGCAGGATCACCGACGAGTCCAGGCCGACGACGTCCTCGCGGCCGCGGACCATGAAGTTCCACCACTGCCGCTTGATGTTGTCCTTGAGCTCGACCCCGAGAGGTCCGTAGTCCCATGCCGAGCGGGTACCGCCGTAGATCTCCCCGCACGGGTAGACGAACCCCCTGCGCTTGCAGAGGCTGACAACGGTCTCGATGCGATCGGCGGGCAAGGGGAACTCCATCGGGGGAATGAGAATCGGGGGCTCAAGCTTAGGGTCTGTATCGAAGTCTGATCCGCGACAGCCGGGCCCGAGGCGGCCCCTGGTGGTGCGGCCGGACAACCCACATACAACACCGGTATGCAGGCCGTCCGGCCGCACCACCAGGAACCACCTCAAGCGCGGCTCTCATCGAACCAGACTTCGATACAAACCCTAGCCCGTCACGTCACGCCCCGAACGGGCGACCGGAGCCTTACCCTGCACGAATGGAAGACCGGCTGCGAGAGCTGTGGGACTTCGCCGACCTGGACGGCACCGAGGCGAGGTTCCGCGCGTTCCTGGGCAACGTGGAGACCGATGACGAGCGGGCGGAGGTGCTGACCCAGCTCGCCCGCGTCGAGGGGCTGAGGGAGAACTTCGCCGCGGGTCACGCTCTGGTCGACGAGGCGGAGGTGCTGGTCGCCCCCGACTCGACGGGCCGGGTGCGCGCGCTGCTCGAACGCGGCAGGCTGCACCGCTCCGGCGGCGACTCCGAGGCGGCGCAACCGTTGTTCGTGGCGGCGTTCATCCTCGCCAAGACGCGCGGTGACCTGTCGCTCGCGGTCGACGCCGCGCACATGGCGTCGCTGGTCGACGACCCGGAGAAGTGGACCAAGCAGGGCATCGAACTGGTCGTGGCCAACCCCGGACTCGTGCGCTGGCTCGGCCCGCTGCACAACAACCTCGGCTGGTTCTACTTCGAGAACGGCCGCTACGACGAGGCGCTCGACGCGTTCGAGAAGACGCCGGAGGCGTACGCGGAGAGCGGCAAGGCCAAGACGCTGCACGCGCTGGGCCGGTCCGCGGAGGCCGCCGAGGCCGCGCGCAGGGCGTTGGAGCTCCTCCCCCACGACTCGCAGGAGGAGTGGGTCAAGGAGATGGAAGCTATCGCCGAGGGTTCGTAGGCCCTGCCGCCTCGCCGAGCCGCACCGTGAACGCGTCCTCGGCGAGCACGCTCGTGTGCGTCTCGACCTCGCCGCCGGTGCTGGTCAGCGCCGGCTCGTACATCGCGGGCTCGTCGGTCAGCGCCTCGGACAGCAGCGGGATGACGTGTTCGCGCACGGGGAACGGCGACATGGCGCGCCGATAAGCCACCACGGACTCGAACTCGACGGTCAGCACCCAGCGGTCGTCCTCGTCGGTCGACCGCGCCAGCGTGCCCTTGTGACACCCCGGCTGAGCCGTCAGCAGCTTCAACGCCTCTTCGACGCGCACAGTGAACGTCTCGGGGTCGGACACGCGGAATCGGCACACCAGCAGCACGGTGCAAGGATGGCACGGTGACCTCCAAGCGCCCTCTCCTGCCCGGCGACGGACCACTCGCGCGTGTGCGCCCCGTCGTTGCGTTCGTGCTCGTGCTCGGTCTGTTCGTCACCGGCGTTCTGGTGGGCGGCACCCTCGGCGCGGTGCTCCTCGGTGTGCTGATCGTGGGCGCAGCGGTGCTCCTGGCGGCCACTTGGAAGGTTCTTTCCCCAGCTCACCGCACATTGCGCGTGGTGGTCCTGCTGGTACTGCTCATCATCACCGTAGAATTGGTTGTGAAAATCCCTACCAGGTGAGGTGTGCCGCCATGACCGTCCAGCTGCACGGTGAGCACTCCCCCGAACGCGCGGCCCCCGCGCCCGCTCCACCCCGCCCCGCGCACACCCTCGCCGAGGCCGGCGACCTGCTGCGCGCACTGGCCGCCCCGGTCCGCATCGCCATCGTGCTGCAACTGCGGGAACATGACCGCTGCGTGCACGAACTGGTCGAGGCTCTGGGAGTCGCGCAGCCGCTGATCAGCCAGCACCTGCGCGTGCTGAAGTCGGCGGGCGTGGTGCACGGCGAGAGACACGGCCGCGAGGTCGTGTACCGACTGGTGGACGAACATCTGGCGCACATCGTGGTGGACGCTGTGACGCACGTCGAGGAGAAGTTGTGACCGGACTGAGGTCCACCAAGCAGCGCACCGCGGTGTCGAACCTGCTCGACCAGCTCGACGACTTCCGCAGCGCCCAGGAACTACACGAGGAACTACGCCGCCGCGGCGAGGGCATCGGCCTGACCACGGTCTACCGCACCCTGCAGTCCCTCGCGGACGCCGGCCAGGTCGACGTCCTGCGCACCGACTCGGGCGAGGCGATCTACCGCCGTTGCTCGGCGCACCACCACCATCACCTCGTGTGCCGCCACTGCGGCCGCACGGTCGAGGTGGAGGGTCCCGCCGTCGAGAAGTGGGCGGACCGGGTGGCGGCCGAGAACGGCTTTTCCGAGGTCAGCCACACCGTCGAGATCTTCGGGACGTGCGCGGACTGCACGGCGAAGGGCCTCAAGTAGGACCTAGGACTCGTAGGGCTCGACCGGCTCGGGCACGGGCGTGAAGGACTCCACGGTGAAGCTCGGCACCCAGGAGTTCTTCTCGCTCGCCGACTTCGGCACGACCTGCCCGGTCACCTCGACCCACTGCTCGTCGGGCAGCGAGGGCACGTCCCCGGTCACCCGCACCTTCAACGGCCGGGCGTCGGCGGCGCAGCACGAGATCGCGAGCCGCGCGACGAACGTGTCGCCCTCCGCGCGCAGCAGGAACCCGGTCAGCTTCACCCGGCGCCCGTCGAGCGTCCCGGACTCGTCCCACGCCGTGCGCGTGACGAACTCCGTCATGGACAACGGGATCACGTCCCCGGACGGCAGTTCGCCCAGCAGGTTGCGGGAGCGCTGCGCCTGGTTCGTGTCGGCGGCCGAGTTCACGACGTCGCCACCCAGAGCGGGAGGCGAGATCAGGAACACCGCCAGCACCGGCAGCAGCATCAGCCACGTCGAGCGCGACGAGTGCGAGTGCTCGTGGTCGGCATCGGAGGCGGCCTTGCCGCGGCGGATGTCCTGGACGATCGCGAACAGCGCCAGGCCGATCATGATCACGCCGGCCGCGATCAGCAGTGGCAGCAGGCTCTTCTGCACGTACCTGAGGTACAGGCCCGAGAAGCTGATCTTCAGCAGCGCGCCGCCGAGCAGGACCAGCAGGATGTTCTGGGTTTCCCGTCTCACAGCAGCACCACTCCACTCACCACGGCACACAAGATCGCCACCACGAAGGTAGCGGGTGCGAAGCGGAACGCGAAGGACTTGCCGAACGCACCGGCCTGCAGCGCGATCAGCTTCACGTCGACGGCCGGGCCGACGACGAGGAACACCAGGCGCGGCAGCAGGGGCAGCGCGGAGAACGCCACCGCCACGAAGGCGTCGGCCTCCGAGCACAGCGCGAGGATGACGGCCAGGAGGGCCATCACGATCACGCCCAGCACGATCTGGCCGCCCAGCGTCTGCATCCACGCGGTCGGCACGAACGTCTTGAACGCCGCCGCGAACAGCCCGCCGAGTACCAGGAACCCGCCGGCGTCCACCAGGTCGTGCCGCGCGCTCTCGGCGAACACGGCCCACTTCGACCTACCGGAGTGGTCGGCCATGCGTGCCAGCGCGCGTTCGGCGATCCACTCCATCTTGCCGAAGCGCACCCACAGCCAGCCCATGATCATCGCGGTCAGCAACGAGCCGGCGAACCGCGCGACGACCATCATCGGGGTGTCGTTGAACGCCACAGCGGTCGACACCAGCACGATCGGGTTCACCGCGGGTGCGGCCAGCAGGAACGTCAGCGCCACGGCCGGCGCGACACCCTGCTGCATCAACCGCTTCGCGACCGGCACCGAGGCGCACTCACAGCCCGGCAGGGCGATGCCCGCGACACCGGCCACGGGCACGGCCAGCGCGGTCTTCGAAGGCAGCAACCGGCGCAGGGCCGAGGGCGGCACGAACGCCGCGATGGCGCCCGAGATCAGCACGCCCAGCACCAGGAACGGCATCGCCTGCACGCAGATCGCCACGAACACCGTCGACGCCGTCCGCAGCTTCGGCGCGTCGAGCAGGTCGACGAGCCTGGACTGGAAGAGCAGTGCGAGAACGAGGATCCCGCACAGCACCTCCAACGACGTGATCTTCAGCCGATGCGGGCCCGAGCGCCGCTTCGACGAGCGGATCTCGCCGGTGATAGTCATTCCGCGTCCGCGTCCGCGTCCAGGTCCAGCAGGCGGCGGTACTGGCGCGCCATGCCCTCACGGATCTCCTCGGGCGAGGGCGGCTCGTCGAACTCCGCCTCCTCCTCTTCGAGGTCGTCGTCGTCGAAGTCGACCGGAGTGCCGTTGACAGTCTCCTCGTCGTCGGCCTCCTCTTCGAGGGCGGCCTCGCGGAGCTCCTCGATCGTCGCGGAGACGTCCTCGGCCGACAGCGCGGGCAGCATCGGCTTCACGATGGCCAGCACGCCGCCCTCGGCGTCGTCCAGCGCCACGGCCTCGGCCAGCGCGACGGCGTGGTCACGCTCGTACGGGCCGCAGATGAACGAGTCCCAGTCGTCGCCGCCCGAGGGCTCGAACGTGACGGTCCACGGGAACTCGTTGACGTCCGAGTCCTCTTCCGGCTCGTAAATGATCACGCCACCCATGGAAGGGTCCTTTCTCAAGAAAACCGGGAGAGGAGCTCGCCGCGCACCTGCGAGGCGGTCGACACGACGAGCATGAGCAGCGTGCTCAGCGGCTCGGGCTTGAGGCCGTCCGCCGGGAAGGCGTACCGGAGCATCACGTCCGTGCCTCGTTCGGACGCGATGACACCCAACGTCCCGAACAGGCCCTGACCAGCGCGTTCGGCCACCCACACGGCCACGTCGCCGACCAGGTCCCACGCGACGACGACCGTCAGCGAGAGCACCGTCAGCCCTTCGGCCAGTTCCATGCCCTGCACCGCGCACGGCACGTCGCCGTGGCGGAAGCTCAACGCGCCGTCGTCGTCCACGGAGACGTCGTGGAACAGCTCCAACGCCTTGCGCGCGGCCTCCAGGGCCTCACCACTCGCGTTCACGACGACACCGCCTCCTCGCCGGGTTTGTCGACGGCACCGCCGAAGCGGCGGTCGCGGCCCGCGAACTTCTCGCAAGCGCGCCACAGGTCGCGGCGGTCGAAATCGGGCCACAGGATGTCCTGGTACACCATCTCGGCGTACGCGGACTGCCACAGCAGGAAGTTCGAGATGCGCTGTTCACCGGACGGCCTGATGAACAGGTCGACGTCGGGCATCTCCGGCTTGTACAGGTACTTCGCGAGGGTGCGCTCGTCGACCTTGTCCGGGTTGATCTTCCCGGCGGCGACCAGGCGCGCGACCTCGCGGGCGGCGTCGCCGATCTCCGCGCGGCCGCCGTAGTTCACGCACATCACGAGGTTCAGCACGTCGTTCTCGGCCGTGCGGACCTCGGCCTCCTGCAGCTGCTTGATGACGCTGCCCCACAGCTTCGGCGAGCGGCCGGCCCAGTGGATGCGGACACCCATCTCGTCCAGCTCGTCGGTGCGGCGCGCGATCACGTCGCGGTTGAAGTTCATCAGGAAGCGGACCTCTTCGGGGCTGCGCTTCCAGTTCTCCGTGGAGAAGGCGTAGAGCGAGAGCCACTTCACGCCCAGCTCGATGGAGCCCTTCGCGACGTCGAGCACGACCTGCTCACCGCGCTTGTGCCCCTCCACCCGCGACAGCCCGCGCTGGTTCGCCCAACGGCCGTTGCCGTCCATCACGATCGCGATGTGCTTGGGCACCAAGTCGGCGGGGATGTCCGGGGGCGTCGCACCGGACTCGTGCGGCTCCGGCGGGCGCGGTACGCGCTTCTCACGCTCAGAGCGGCGGCGACGCAACATGGGGCTCGGCATCCTCTCGGGCGACAACCGTTTTCGGGTAGCCGCCACATTAGCCGTCTGCCGGCTGTGCCTTTCGCTCGACCAAAGGCAACGACCTGAGCTGCCGTTCGAGGTGCCACTGCAGATGCGCCGCGACCAGGCCACTCGCGTCACGACGGGCGATGTGCGGGATCTCGTCGACCACGGTCCACCGGCCGTGCAGCAACGCCGAGAGCAACGTCAGCGTGTCCTGGGACGGCGACGACGAGCCGGCGGGACGGCAGTTCGGGCAGCACGAGCCGCCCGCCTGGATGCTGAACGCCCGGTGCGGACCGGGATCGCCGCACTTCGCACACTCGTTCACCGCGGGCGCCCATCCCGCGAACGCCATCGCACGCATGAGGAACGCGTCCAGCAGCAGCGACGGGTCCCGCTCACCGTTCGACAACGCCCGCAACGCCCCGGCCACGAGCATGTACAGCCGCAAGACCGGTTCGCCCTCTTCGGCCGTGAGCCGGTCAGCGGTCTCCAAGATGGCGCACGCGGCCGTGTAGCGCTGGTAGTCCGTGACGATGCCGACGCCGAACGCGTCCAGCGTCTGCACCTGCGTGATGATGTCGAGCGACCGGCCGGGGTGGAACTGCACGTCGACGTGGCAGAACGGCTCCAGCCGCGCGCCGAACTTCGACGACGTGCGGCGCACGCCCTTGGCCACGGCGCGGAGCTTGCCGTGCTTCTGGGTCAGGAAGGTGATGATCCGGTCGGCTTCACCGAGCTTCTGCACGCGAAGCACGATGCCGGTGTCGCCGTACAGATGTGCCATAGTGCCGTGACCTCCGGTCTTTACCTCGTGTTTCGACGTTCAGACGGTCGCATCGCGGTGCCGGCCCCGCGCCCTCATATCGGGCATATGGGGGCGCGGGGCCGGTGCCGTGAGGTGGCCTGCTGGGCGCCGGAAGACGCGGTGAAGACTGGAGGTCACGGCACTAAAATCCCAGGCGGCGCAACTGCTTCGGGTCCCGCTGCCAGTCCTTGGCGATCTTGATGTGCAGGTTCAGGTACACCCGGCTGCCCAGCAGACGCTCGATCTGCTTGCGCGCCTCCATGCCGACCTGCTTGAGCCGCTCGCCCCGATGTCCCAGGATGATCGCCTTCTGCGACGACCGTTCCACGAACACGAACGCGTGGATGTCGATCAGGTCGTTGCGACCCTCCCGCGGCTCCATCTCCTCGACCACCACGGCGATGGAGTGCGGCAGCTCGTCGCGCACACCCTCCAGCGCGGCCTCGCGGATCAGCTCGGCGACCAGGGTCTGCTCCGGCTCGTCGGTCAGGTCGCCGTCCGGGAACAGCTGCGGGCCCTCCGGCAGCTTCTTCAGCAGCAGGTCGCTCAGCGTGTCGACCTGGAAGCCGTCCACCGCGGACACCGGGATGATCTCGGCGAACTCCATGATCTTCTGCAGCGCGAGCAACTGCTCCATCACCTGCTGCTGCGACACCAGGTCCGTCTTGGTGACGATGCCGAGCACGGGCGTGCGCTTGGCGACCTTCTCCAGCTCGGCGGCGATGAACTTGTCACCGGGGCCGACCTTCTGGTCCGCGGGCACGCAGAAGCCGACGACGTCGACCTCCGACCACGTCTCGCGCACCAGGTCGTTGAGCCGCTGGCCGAGCAACGTGCGCGGCCGGTGCAGACCGGGCGTGTCGACCAGCACGAGCTGGCCGTCCTCGCGGTGCACGATGCCGCGGATCGTGTGCCGCGTGGTCTGCGGCTTGCTGGACGTGATGGCGACCTTCGTGCCCACCAGCGCGTTCGTCAGCGTCGACTTCCCTGCGTTCGGGCGGCCGACGAAGCACGCGAACCCGGAGCGGTAACCATCCATCCGTCCATTGTCCCTCTAGCTCGTTCTGGCCGTTCGCGGGGCCTTCCGACCACCTAGAACTGCTTGCGCAGCTCGCCCGAGAGGTTCGCGAGAAGCACCGGGCCGGAGGGCGTGAGGTCACGCATGGCCGCCAGCGACTCCCCGTCCACCCGGTTCGACTCGGTGACGACCGCCGCCGCCTCCAGCCCCTCGGCACCACTCGACACGGCTGCCGCGATCGCCGCCTGCAGCGCGGTGAGCTTCAGCGACGGCAACGAGACGGTGGAGGCGTTGTAGGTGCGGCCGTCGAGGTCCCGCACCGCCGCTCCCTCCTCGGCGCCGTTGCGCGCTCGCACGGACCGCGCCAGCGTGATGAGCTTGGCGTTCTCGGGGTCGACGTCAGGCATCGTCATCGTTCTCCTTCTGCACGGGACGTACGAGCACGGTGGTGACGCGAATGCGGCCGCGTTCGTCCTTGCCGCCCTCGGCCCGCATGCGCAGGCCGGCGATCTCCGCCTCGGTGCCGGGCAGCGGCACGCGCCCGAGCCGTTGCGCGAGCAGGCCGCCGACGGTCTCCACCTCATGGTCGTCGAGCTCGGTGCCGAACAACGCGTCTAGGTCGTCCACCGGCAGGCGCGCGCTGACCCGCACCGCGCCGTCCTCCAGGTGCTCGACCGGCGGGCGGTCGTCGGTGTCGGACTCGTCGGTGATCTCGCCGACGATCTCCTCGAGGATGTCCTCGATGGTCAGCAGGCCGGCGGTGCCGCCGTACTCGTCCACGACGATCGCCATGTGCCGGCGCGACACCTGCATCTCGCGCAGCAGGTCCGCGATGGGCTTCGAGTCCGGGATGAAGCTCATCGGGCGCATCAGCTCGGCGACGCTCTTCGGGTCCTCGTCCTCGGCGAGCGTGGCCCGCATCAGGTCCTTGAGGTTCACCACGCCGAGCACGTCGTCGACGCTCTCGCCGATCACCGGGATGCGGGTGTAGCCCGTGCGCAACGACAGCGCGAGCGCCTGCCGCAGCGACTTCGACTGCTCGATCCACACGATCTCGGTGCGCGGCACCATGATCTCGCGCGTGATGGTGTCGCCCAGCTCGAACACCGAGTGGATCATCTCGCGCTCGCCCTCGTCCACGACGCCACGTTCCTGCGCCATGTCGACGAGCTCACGCAGCTCGACCTCCGAGCTGAACGGACCCTCGCGGAAACCCTTACCGGGCGTGATGGCGTTACCGACGAGGATCAGCAGCTTGGACAGCGGCCCGAGCACGCGCCCGAGCTGCCGGACGGTGCCCGCGGCGAGCAGGCTCACGCCGTACGAGTGCTGACGGCCGATGGTGCGCGGTCCGACGCCGACGAGGACGTACGACACGACGAGCATGCTCAGGCACGAGTACAGGACGGCGAGCCAGTCCTGTGCCACGTAGTCGAGGAACACCGTCGTGACCAGCACCGCCGCCGACATCTCGCAGGCCAGGCGCAGCAGCAACAACAGGTTGACGTGCCGTGGCCGGTCGTTGAGGACGTTCAGCAACTGCCCGGTGCCCCAGCGACCCTGCCGTTGCAGGGCCTCCACCCGTGCGCGTGACACGGTGCCGAGAGCGGCATCCACACACGCGAACAGGCCTGCGGCCAGCACGAGCAGAACGGCCAGCACGATCACACTGGCAGGGTTGGCGCTCATCGCGTCAGGCTTCTTCGTTCTTCTCGTCCAGGCCGACCGCGCCGAGCACCTTGTCGTCGGTGCTGCGCTGGTGCGCGGCCCGTTCGGCCTCGTCCCGCGCGGTGCGGAAGTCGCCGAGGATGCGGTTCTGCAACGTGAACATCTCACGTTCCTCGGCGGGCTCGGCGTGGTCGTAGCCGAGCAGGTGCAGCACGCCGTGCACGGTCAGCAGGTGCAGCTCGTCCAGCAGGCCGTGGCCCGCCTTCTTGGCCTGGTCCTTGGCGAACGCGGGACACAGCACGATGTCCCCGAGCAGCGCGGGCCCGAGACCCGCGGCGTCAGGGCGGCGCGCGGAGTCCAGCTCGTCCATGGGGAAGGCCATGACGTCCGTCGGACCCGGCAGGTCCATCCAGCGCTCGTGCAGGTCTGCCATCACGTCCAGCTCCACGAGCAGGACGGACAGTTCGGCCAGCGGGCTCACGCCCATGCGGTCCAGCGCGAAGCGGGCGGCGGAGACGATGGACCCTTCGTCGACTCCGACACCCGACTCGTTGGCGATCTCGATACTCACGACGCCTATCGTCCTCGCCGCTGGTTCCCCCGGCGTGCACCGGGTCCGTGGTGTTGCCCGTTCTGGTCGACGGCGTCCTGCTGGACCTGCCACTTGTCGTACGCGTCGACGATGTCGCCGACCAGGCGGTGGCGCACCACGTCCTGGCTGGTCAGGATCGAGAAGTGCACGTCCTCGACGCCCTCGAGGATCTCCCTGACCACGCGCAGGCCGCTGCGCTGGCCGCCGGGGAGGTCGACCTGGGTGATGTCACCCGTGACGACCACCTTGGAGCCGAAGCCGAGACGGGTGAGGAACATCTTCATCTGCTCGGGCGTGGTGTTCTGCGCCTCGTCGAGGATGATGAACGCGTCGTTGAGCGTGTTGTGCGTCAGCAGGTAGTCCTCGGTGACGTACAGCGAGTCCTGCGCCGCCACCTGGATGCACACCGTCTGCGTACGACCCGCGGGCTCGATGCTGTCGATGAACCGCATCGGACGCCCGCCGCCACCGGCGGCGTGGTACTTCTCCCGCTTGCGCTCGAGCCGGAACGGCTCGACGCCCTCGGGCAGCCTGATGTCGAGGACGTACGCGTCGTGGCGGTAGCCGACGTCACGGCCCTTCGCCCTGCCTGGCTTGCGTCCCTCGGCCGGACGGCAGCGCCAGTAGGCGACGCCGCCGAGCGACCGGACCAGCGCGACCACGTCGTCCCGCAGCCGTTCCGACGTCGTCGTGTACTGGATGCGGCAGGTGCGGCCGAGCTGGGTGACCGGGCCGCCGTCCGAGTCGAGCAGGCCCTGCAGGACGGCGAGGCGCACATCCGCGCTGTTGTGCAGGTAGAGCTCCGGCACGAACTTGGTGTGCGAACGCGTGCCCAGCAGCTCCAGCTCACGCATGACAGCGGTCACCGGGTTCGCGATCGTGATCACGTCGCCAGGGGTCCTGATGCGCCGCATCGTGTAGTCGACCCGGCTCTTCTTCATCACCGCGATGTCCGGCTCCAGCGCGATCTGGAGTGCGAAGGCGAGGGCCGGGTCACCGGTCGAGAACGACGGCGTCGTCGAGCCCGTGATGCACCCGTCGCCCAGCAACAGGCCCAGCGCGTAGGCGTCCATCGGCACTTCGCGTTCCGGCAGGCACACCGGCGCGCTCAGCAACGGAAGCTCGTAACGGCGAGCGTGAGCGGCACGGAGGTTGCCGATCATCTCCTGCGTCTCGAGCACCCGCCACGGCTTGTTCCGGCGGCGGTCGGACGCCGTCCTGACCGTCCAGAGGTGCTCACCGCACGCGAGCGTCGACGAACCGTCCTGCGCGGTGACGCGGTAGACGTCCTTCTCACCCTGCGGGTAGACGCCCAGCACGGGGGTCGGCTCGCCGTTGGAGCCGATGACCAGGTCACCGACCTGCAGCGATCCGATCGGGCGATAGCCCTCCGGGGTCAGCACCGGCGTGAAGATCGGCTGCGCGCGGCCACGCATGTAAGCCAGCGGTGCGACCTCGATCGTGCCAGCCTGCGTGAGGCGCGGGATCGACTCCGGGTCGACCATGTCGTGCAGCGCGTCGTAGAGGGGCCGCAGATACGGGTCGATCTTCTCGTAGAGCGTGCCCGGCAGGTAGCCCAGGCGCTCGCCGGCCTCGACGGCCGGGCGGGTGAGGATGATGCGGTTGACCTGCTTGGCCTGCAGCGCCTGCACGGCCTTGGCCATGGCGAGGTACGTCTTGCCGGTGCCGGCGGGGCCGATGCCGAAGACGATCGTGTTCTTGTCGATCGCGTCGACGTAGTGCTTCTGGTTCAGCGTCTTCGGCCTGATGGTGCGGCCGCGGCGGCTGACGATGTCGAGGCTCAGGACCTCGGCGGGCGACTCGGCCTCGTTCGCGCTGAGCATCGCGACGATGCGGCGGACGGCGTTCTGGTCGATGGCCTGGCCGCGGCCCGCGAGGGTGATGAGCTCGGAGAAGACGCGTTCGGCGAAGGCCACGTCGGCGGGGTCGCCGGACAAGGTGATCTCGTTCCCGCGCACGTGCACGTCGGCGTCGAGCAGTTCCTCCGCGAGCCGGAGGTTCTCGTCGCGCGACCCGAGCAGCGTGAGCACCGCACCTTCCGGCACGGCGAACCGGGACTGACCTTCCTTGTTGTTCTGCTGGTTTTCTTCGGCCACGTGGCCCCGGCCTGCTTCCTGTCGCTCGGATCTGGTGCCGTCGATGCTAGTCCGGCCGAAAATGGGTGGCTACCGCTTTGCTCACGGTGTGTGCTCATGAACCGTGGAGATCCGCAGGCTTGGTGTCGAGGACGTACCCGAGTGCATGAAACTCGTGACGGACCGGGGTTGGAGCTGGACGCCAGCGCAGTGGGAGATGCTGCTGGCCCTCGGTCCGGGCTTCGGCGCCTTCGACGAGACCGGGCTGCTCGGCACGACCCTGGTCACGCCGTATCCCGAGATGCAGGCGATCAGCGGCGTGCTGGTCGGTTCGTGGGCCGAGCGCAAGGGCATCGCGGGCGCTCTGATATCCAATATATTGGATACGGGTCCGTCGGTGCTGTACGCGACCTCGATGGGTGAGCCGCTGTACGAGCGGCTCGGCTTTCACTCGGTCGGGCGTGCGTTGGAGTACCACGGCGAGATCACCGGCGCGGCTGCCGGCGTGACGCGGCCGGCGACGTCGGGCGACCTGCCCTCGGTGGTGGCGCTGGACCGGGCGGCGAGCGGGTTCACGCGGGAGGCGTTCTGGATGCACGTGTTCGGTCCGTCATCGGTCTACACGCCTCACATCGCGGAGGACGGCTTCGTCTGCACGCGACGCATGGGTGAGACGTTGGTCATCGGTCCGCTCGTGGCACCGAACGCGGCGGCGGCGTGCGAGATCATCGCTGACGTGGCCGCCGGCGCCGGGCCGTCCCGCGTCGACGTGAGCGACCCGGAGGTGGCGGCGTTCCTGTTGGGCAAGGGCTACGAGGCGCGCGGAGGCTGCGCGCTGATGGTGCACGGCGTCGATGACGTCGGCGGCGACCGTGGGCGGTACTTCGCGCCCGCGTCGCTCGCGCTGGGATGACTGGGGAAACTGTGGAACTGCGACGACTGACCTTGGACGACATCCCCGCGTGCTCCGACCTGGCGGAAAGCCGGTCGTGGCCGCGCGAGGAGAGCAAATGGGAGTTCCTGCTCACGTACGGCGACGGCTGGGGACTGTTCGACGAGCAGGGCCTCGTCGGCACGACGATCGTGACGCGTTATCCGGAGCTGGCGTCGGTCAGCATGGTGCTGGTCGCCGAACGCGCCGCGCGCCAAGGCCACGCCCGCCGACTGGTATCCCATGTATTGGATACGGATGTCTCGACGTTGTTCGCGACGTCGATGGGCCGCCCGCTTTACGAGCAGATGGGTTTCCGCGCCGTCGGCTTCACCGACATCCACGCTGGGACCTTCACCGGACCGGCATCCGATATATCGCATATCGCGACCGCCGCCGACCTCGACGACCTCGTCGCGCTCGACACCAAGGTCACCGGCCTCACCCGGCCGTACCTGTGGGAGTCGCTGCTCAGGATGGGCACGGTCCGGATCTCCGAGCACGGCGTCGCGGGCTCGTGGCAGGTGCGCGAGGGCCGGAAGCTGATCGGCCCGGTCATCGCGGACTCCGCCGCCGACGCGTGCGCGCTCATCGCCGACTGCGCCGCCGGTGATCCCAGCGTGCGCGTCGACGTGCACGATCCCGAGGTCATCGCGTTCGTGCGCGAGCACGGCCTGGAGTCGTGGGGCGAGGCCACCTGGATGGTCCGCGGTGCCGAGCACCTGCCCGGTGACCGCACCCGCTACCACGCTCCCCTGCTGCAGGCGCTGGGCTAGAGGCGCCGGCCGCCCAGCAGGTGCAGGTGGGCGTGGAAGACCTCCTGTCCGCTGTCCGGCCCGGTGTTGAAGAGCAGCCGGTAGCCCGACTCGGCCACGCCCTCGGCGTCGGCGACCTCCTTCGCGGCGGCGAAGAGGTCGCCGAGCTGGTCGCCGTTCAGGTCGACGGCGTTCGGCACGTGCTCGCGCGGGATGAGCAGCACGTGCACGGGCGCCTTGGGCTGGATGTCGCGGAACGCGAGCGTCGTCTTGGTCTCGTGCACGATCGTCGCGGGAATCTCACCGCCGGCGATCCGGCAGAACAAACAGGCCATGCCCCAAGCCTAGGGTCTGTATCGAAGTCTGATCCGCGACAGCCGAGCCCGCGGCGGCCCCTGGCGGCACGGCCGGACAACCCACATACAACACCGGTATGCGGGCCGCCCGGCCGCACCACCGGGAACCACCTCAAGCGCGACCCTCATCGGACCAGACTTCACTACAGACCCTGGACGAACAGCCGGTCCAGCTGCTCGTCGACGGCCTCGACCATGTCGGCGACCGTGAGCTCGTCGGGGCCGAGCCCGTGGTGGATGTTGAGGCCGTCGATCAGCACGATGAACCGCCGTGCGGCCTTCATCGGCACGACGCCATTTCGCAGCTCACCGGCTTCTTGCGCCGCAACGAGAACCCGCGCGATCTCGCCGTACAACTCGCGTGTGCCGATGCGTTCCAGCTCGTGCAACGACGGCTCGACCATCGCTCGCGGCAGGAACGACAGCAGCACCGCGGCCTCGACCCGGCGGTCGTCGTCCATCGCCAGCATCTCGTGTGCGAAGGACCGCAGCACCTCCCGGTTGCCGGCCGAGGTGTCGATCGTGGCCAACCGCGCGATGAACCGCCGGTACGCGAGCTCCATCGCGAACCCCAGCAGCGCGTCCTGCGTCGGGAAGTAGTGGCGCAGCGACCCGCTCGACCAGCCGGACTCGGCGGCGACGGCGCGCACGGACGCGTGGTCTATCCCGTCCCGCCGCACGATGCGCCACACTGCCTCAGCGAGTTCGCGACGGCGTTGCTCATGGTCGACAACCTTCGGCACCGGCCCTTTCTAGCAGCCGTGCGCGAGCCGAACGACAGCCGCGCGGCACCTCTCCCACGACTCGGTGCCCGGCGTGATCATGTCCATGTGCCCTGCGCCCTGCACCACGACGAGTTCCGCCTGCGGCTCGGCGGCGCAGAACTCGATCGACTGCTCGACCGGGACGTCCTCGTCCTGGTCACCGTGCACGCACACCACCGGCTTGCCGATGGGGATCAACGCGGCCGGCGAGGCCTCCGCGAACTGTTCCTCGGTGCACAGTTCCAGCGCCCGCGGCGTGATGTGCCTGGTGAAGTCCAGCACCGCCGCCTGGGCGACCGCCCCGACCACTCGCGCGCTGTGCCTGGCCGCCCACACGGCGAGGTGGCCTCCGGCGCTGTGCCCGAGCGTCACGACGGGCCCGATGTCGACGGCGTCGATGGCGGCGAGCACGTCCTCACCCGTCTGCGGCCACCCACCGCCGCCGCTCACCCGCCGGTATTCGATGTTCCAGACGACAAATCCTTCCGCGACGAGCACGTCCGCGAGAGGGCGGCCGAGTTCGAGGCCGTAGCGCTGGTGCCAAAAACCACCGTGAATGACGACAACGGCACCCTGAGTCGCGGTCTGGGGAACGTAAAGCTCGCCGAACTGACTGGGATGGTCACCGTAAGCAATTCGCTGCACACGCAGAACTTACGTGAACGACAAGAATTCGCCGAGAAGCGCACCGGTTCGATAGGGGGTGACGAACCCGCAGGCCAGACGGCCAGCGCAGGGCGCACAATGACACCTGAAACCAAAAGGGGCGCCTCGCGGTCCGAAGCCTGGGGGTCGCTTCGCCGCGAGGCGCCGACGCCGGACCGAGGGGGGAGGTGTCCGGCGAGTCTTTTGGTCAGAAAGGCTAATCGTCTACTCCGTTTCCGGATAGACCAATCAGCCCCTCTGCAACAAGGGTAACCCCAACCGCCTGCGGTTCGCTACAACTTGCGTCAAGCCAATCCATCCGATGTTCATCTTCGGAGTGATCGGGGTCACCACCTACTGGTACGTACCCCAATGGCACCAAGAGCAACCGCCGCAGCGGTAGATGCACGCAGAACGGTTGGACCCAATCGGACGATCCGCGCCCCCGAAGATCGCAACGCGTCGAGTTCCTCGGGCGTGATTCCACCCTCGGGACCCACTACAAGTAGCACGTCACCCGAATCGGGCAACGGGACGTCCGCAAGTCGTTCGGTCGCGCTTTCGTGCAACACGAGAGTGAGCGCCGACGACGACACGCGATGAGAAAGCTGATTCGTGCTCACGGGTTCGTCGACGAACGGCACTCGCGCGCGACGGGCCTGCTTGGCCGCCTCACGGACCGTGGATCGCCAACGCCCCAACGCTTTCGCACCGCGCGGGCCGTCTTCCCACTTCGCCACGCACCGGGCCGCGCGCCACGGCACCACGCCGTCCACGCCGGCCTCGGTGGCCAGCTCGACCGCCAGCTCACCGCGGTCGCCCTTCACCAGGGCCTGGGCGAGCACGACGCGCGGGGCCGGTTCGGGCTCCACCCAGCGCTCGACCACACGCAACGCCAGGGCGTCCTTCTCCACCGCCACCACGGAACAGCGCACCTGGGCACCGGACCCGTCCGACAGCACGAGCTCCTCGCCCGCGCGCAACCGCTTCACGGTGGCGGCGTGCCGGCCTTCCGGGCCGTCGAGCACGAACTCCTCGCCGGAGGGCAACGCCTCGACGAGGAAGACCGGCAGGGTCACCGGTGGCCGCGTGAGGAGCGCAGGCGGGCGAACAGCCCGCCGCCGCCCTTGCCGTTGTGGGACAGGGAGGGCTCGCTCTCGCCCCGCATCTCGGCCAGGTCGCGCAGCAACGAGGACTGCGCGGCGTCGAGCTTGGTCGGCACGACCACCTCAAGGTGCACGTGCAGGTCTCCGCGACCGTCGACACGGCCGGTGGAACGCAGCTTCGGCATGCCGCGGCCGGTCATGACGAGCTGCGTGCCCGGCTGCGTGCCGGGGTCGATCTGCAGCTCTTCCTCGCCGTCCAGGGTCTTCAACGGCAACGTGGCGCCCAGGGCGGCCGTCGTCATCGGGATCTGGACGATGCAGTGCAGGTCGGCGCCGTCGCGTTCGAAGATCTCGTGCGGGTGCTCCTCGACCTCGACGTAGAGGTCGCCGGCCGGGCCACCGCCGGGGCCGACCTCGCCCTGGCCCGCGAGGCGCACGCGCATGCCCTCGGCGACACCGGCGGGGATGTTCACGGAGATCGTGCGGCGCGACCGCGTGCGGCCGTCACCGGCGCACTGCTGGCACGGGTCGGGGATGACCTCGCCGTAGCCGCGGCACACCGGGCACGGACGAGACGTGACGACCTGCCCGAGGAACGAGCGCTGCACCGACTGGACCTCGCCGCGGCCGTGGCAGGTGTCGCACTGGACGGGCTTGGAGTTGTTCTGGGTGCCGGCGCCGTGGCAGCGGTCGCACAGGATCGCCGTGTCGACGGTCAGCTCACGGGTGGCGCCCGCCGCGCACTCCTCCAGCGTCATGTCGAGCCGGATCAGCGCGTCGGAGCCGGGCTGCACGCGGCTGCGCGGCCCGCGGCCACCGCCGGGCGTGGCGCCGAAGAAGGCGTCCATGATGTCGCCCAGGCCGAAGCCCGCGAACGGGTCACCGCCCGCGCGGCCACCGCCGCCCGAGTCGAGCGGGTCGCCTCCCAGGTCGACGACGCGGCGCTTCTCCGGGTTCGACAACACCTCGTAGGCGGCCGTCACCTCCTTGAAGCGGGCCTCCTCGTTGGGATTGACGTCCGGGTGCAGCTGCCTCGCGAGCTTGCGATAGGCGCGCTTGATCTCATCCTGTGTCGCGTTCTGCGAGACACCGAGGATGCCGTAGTAATCCCTGGCCACCTTGTTCGCTTTCGTGTTCATCTCAAGTGCAAGACGTTTCTGGTCAACGACCGGTCAGGATCTCACCGACATAGTTGGCGACCGCGCGCACCGCGGCCATGGTCCCGGGGTAGTCCATGCGCGTCGGTCCGACGACGCCGAGGCCCCCGAGTGGATTGTCACGGCTGCCGTAGCCGATGGACACCACGGAAGTGCTGCGCATCTCAGCGGCTTCGTTCTCCTCGCCGATGCGCACCAGCACGCGACCGGGGTCGCGGGAGGCGGCGAGCAGCTTGAGCACGACGACCTGCTCCTCCAGCGCTTCCAGCACCTGCCGCAGCGAGCCCGGGAAGTCGGTGATGCTGCGCGTGAGGTTCGCGGTACCGCCGAGCACCAGCCGTTCCTCCGGGTGCTCCACCAGCGTCTCGATGAGCACAGTAGCGACTCGCAGCATCGGATCGCGCAGGTTCGGCGGAACCTCGTCGGGCAGCTCGGCGACCTTGGCACTCGCCTCAGCCAGCCGCTGCCCCGCCATCGCCTGGTTCAGCACGCCGCGCAGCTGGGCCGTGTGCGCCTCGCTGATCACGTCCCCGAGCTCGACGATGCGCTGGTCGACACGGCCGGTGTCGGTGATGAGCACCAGCATCAGCCGCGACGGCGTGATCGGCAGCACCTCCAGGTGGCGCACGGCCGCGCGGGACAGCGTCGGCACCTGGATCACCGCCACCTGCCTGGTCAGCTGCGCGAGCAACCGCACACTGCGACGCATCACGTCGTCGAGGTCGATCGCGCCGTCGAGGAAGCTGCGGATAGCCCGCTTCTCGGCCTGCGAGAGCGGCTTGATCTCACTCAGCTTGTCGACGAAGAGCCGGTAGCCCTTGTCCGTCGGCACGCGCCCCGCGCTGGTGTGCGGCTGGGCGATGTAGCCCTCGTCCTCCAGCGCGGCCATGTCGTTGCGCACGGTCGCGCTCGAGACACCCAGGTTGTGCCGGTCGACCAGCGCTTTCGACCCCACGGGCTCCTGGTTGGACACGTAGTCGGCAACGATGGCGCGCAGCACCTCGAACCGACGCTCATCGGCGTTCACCGCTGTTCACCTCCGTGTCCACTGCTTCCGAGTTTACCCAGCCCCGTTCCTGCCCGGTGCCCGCTCTGAAGTCGTGCTCGATCCGGGCTCCGGTTTTTGTCGGTGCCCGTCGCTAGGGTCCAAACGTGGACAACGTGGTGTGGCTGCGGCCACCGGGGAAGCCATGCCTGGTGCTCAGCGACGACGAGTGGTGGAGGGGCTCGGTTGTCTGGGAAGAGGCCCGCAGGGAGGACGGGCTCTGGTGGGGCACGGTGACGTACGACAAAGAAGGCCAGAAGATCACCGAGGTGCGCAGTCAGCACGACCTGCGCGCCCGCTGATCAGGGCAGCAGGCGCCTGACGACGGCGTCGGCCAGCAGGCGGCCGCGGTCGGTCAGCACGCAGCGGTCGTCGTGCGGTTCGAGCAACCCGTCGGCGATCGCCTGCTTCGCCTCCTCACGGCCGGCGTCGTCCAGCACGTCCATCGGCAGGCCTTCGGCGAGGCGTAGTTCCAGCAGGACCCGTTCGACGCGCTGGTCCTCGGCCGACAGCGTCTCGCGGCCGGCTGCGGGTGAGTTGCCCTCGGCCAGCAGGGCCGAGTAGCGGGCCGGGTGCTTCACGTTCCAGAAGCGCACGCCGCCCACGTGGCTGTGCGCGCCGGGACCGAAGCCCCACCAGTCGGCGCCCTTCCAGTACAGGACGTTGTGGCGGCACTGCGCCTCGGCGGAGGTCGCCCAGTTCGACACCTCGTACCAGGAGAAGCCGGCGCCGCTCAGCACCGAGTCGACCATCTCGTAAGACGAGGCCAGCACGTCGTCGTCCGGCATGGGCAGGTCGCCGCGGCGGATGCGGCGGGCGAGGCCGGTGCCGTCCTCCACGATCAGCGCGTAGGCGGATACGTGGTCGACGCCCGCGGCCAGCACGGCGTCCAGGGACGAAGCCAGGTCCGAGGGGCGTTCCCCCGGCGTGCCGTAGATCAGGTCGAGGTTCACGTGCTCGAACCCGGCCGCGCGGGCCTCCAGCGCGGCCTCGCCGGGACGGCCGGGCGTGTGCTTGCGGTCCAGCACGGCGAGAACGTGCCTGGCTGCGGACTGCATGCCCAACGACACGCGCGTGTAGCCGGCCGAACGAATACCGGAGAAGAACTCCACCGACGTCGACTCGGGGTTCGACTCCGTCGTCACCTCGGCGCCGGGAGCCAGGCCGAACGACTGCCGCACCGCGTCCAGGACGTCGCCCAGACCCGAGGCACCGAGCAGAGATGGCGTGCCACCGCCGACGAACACGGTTTCGGCCAGCGGAGCGGTCCCGAGGACGGAAGCGGCCAGGTCCAGTTCGCGGCGCAGGCCCTCCAGCCACGACTCCGGTGACGCGGAGGAACCCAGCTCACCGGGCGTGTAGGTGTTGAAGTCGCAGTAGCCGCAACGGGTCGCGCAGAACGGCACGTGCACGTAGATGCCGAAGGGGCGCGAGCCGACACCGGCGAGAGCGGAAGGGGGAAGCGAACCGTCGGCGGGCGCGGGCTCGCCATCGGGCAAAGCGGAGGGCATGACTCCCAGTGTCCCCTACACGGCCCGAATGGCGGTGTTCGACCAGGGAGAGTATCTGACGGTGACAGAAATGCTACGGAGTGAGATCGGGCCGGGATGTCAACTCCCCCTCGGCAATCCCAGCATTCGGTTGGCGGTGGACCACGCACTGGACGGCATGCACACTGAGGTCATGCATTCGACTGGAGTCCGCCTCGTGGCCCGCCGCCACGTCGACTTCCGTCGTGTCTCCAGCGCGATGTGCCGTCGTTCGGCATGACCGCGCGCTGATTTGTTCCCGTCAGCGCTCGGCGCGCTGACGACGCCCCCACCACAAGCACCTCCGGGCTCGCACGCGCACTGAGCGCCTCGAAACCCGGAGGATGGCGATGGCCACGCCGCAGACGTCACCGCGTGCCAAGCAGCGTCGCGGCGAGGGGCAGTGGGCACTCGGTTACCGAGAGCCGCTGAACCCCAACGAGCGGAGCAAGAAGGACGACAACCCGCTCAACGTCCGCGCCCGCATCGAGAACATCTACGCCCACGGCGGTTTCGACTCGATCGACCCGGCCGACCTGCGCGGACGGTTCCGCTGGTACGGCCTGTACACGCAGCGCAAGCCCGGCATCGACGGCGGCCGCACGGCCACGCTGGAGCCGGAGGAGCTGGACGACGAGTTCTTCATGATGCGCGTCCGCAGCGACGGCGGTGCGCTCACCACGGAGCAGTTGACGGTCCTCGGCGAGATCTCGCAGACCTACGCGCGTGACACCGCGGACATCACCGACCGGCAGAACATCCAGTACCACTGGATCCGGGTCGAGGACGTTCCCACGATCTGGCAGAAGCTCGAAGCCGTCGGCCTGACGACGATGGAGGCGTGTGGCGACAGCCCGCGCGTCATCCTCGGTTCGCCGGTCGCGGGCATCTCGCAGGACGAGGTGATCGACGGGCAGCCGGCGATCGACACGATCCTCGAGCGCTACATCGGCGACCCGCGCTTCTCCAACCTGCCGCGCAAGTTCAAGACGGCCATCTCCGGTCTGCAGGACGTCGCGCACGAGATCCACGACATCGCGTTCGTCGGCGTGCACCACCCCGAGCACGGGCCGGGCTTCGACCTCTGGGTCGGTGGCGGCCTGTCCACGAACCCCATGCTGGGCAAGCGTTTGGGCGCCTGGGTGCCGCTCGACGAGGTGCCGGACGTGTGGGAAGCCGTCATCAGCGTCTTCCGCGACTACGGCTACCGCCGGCTGCGCCACCGCGCGCGCATCAAGTTCCTCGTCGCCGACTGGGGCCCGGAGAAGTTCCGCCAGGTCGTCGAGGACGAGTACCTCAAGCGCAAGATGATCGACGGCCCGGCGCCGGAGACCCTGGACCAGCAGCTCGACCACATCGGCGTGCACAAGCAGAAGGACGGCCTGTTCTACGTCGGCGCCGCTCCCGTCGCGGGCCGTGTGTCGGGCTCGATCCTCGTCGAGGTCGCGAAGTACGCGGAACGGGCCGGCTCCCGCCGCGTCCGTTTCACGCCGCAGCAGAAGATCATCGTGCTGGACGTGCCCGAGTCCGAGATCCCGGCGCTCAAGAGCGATCTCGCCAAGCTGGGCCTGCAGGTCGACCCGTCGCCGTGGCGCCGGGGCATCATGGCGTGCACCGGCATCGAGTTCTGCAAGCTCGCGATCGTCGAGACGAAGGCGCGCGCCCTCGACCTCGTCACGCAGCTCGAAGCCAACCTCAAGGACATCGTCGACGGCGTCACGGCGCCGATCACCGTGCACATCAACGGCTGCCCCAACTCCTGTGCCCGCATCCAGACCGCGGACATCGGACTCAAGGGCCAGATCGTCACGGACGAGCAGGGCAACCAGGTCGAGGGCTTCCAGGTGCACCTCGGCGGTGGCCTCGGTCTCGACGCCGGGTTCGGCCGGAAGTTGCGCGGCCACAAGGTGACCTCGGCCGAGCTGCCCGAGTACGTCGAGCGGGTCGTGCGGAACTTCGTCGCCCAGCGCGAGACCGACGAGCGGTTCGCGCAGTGGGTCGGCCGGGCGGAAGAGGGTTCGCTGCGATGACGGCCAGCCGACGTACGTGTCTCAGCGGAGGCTGCGATGACTGAGAGGGCGACGCCGTTCTACTGCCCCTACTGCGGTGACGAGGACCTCCGGCCGCAGGAGGAACCCAGCTACGCGTGGCTGTGCACCGGGTGCCGCCGCGTCTTCAAGGTCTCGTTCGTCGGGCTCAACCTGCCGCAGGAGGTGAAGAAGTGAGCGATCTCAAGGAAGACCTCAAGATCGTCGCCGACGCGGCCGAGCAGGAACTGAGGGACGCGAGTCCCGAGGAAGCGCTGCAGTGGGTCGCGCGGACGTTCGGCGACAACTACATCGTCGCCTCCAACATGCAGGACGCCGTGCTGATCGACCTCGCCGCCAAGGTGAAGCCGAACTTCGACGTGCTGTTCCTGGAGACGGGCTACCACTTCCCGGAGACCATCGGCGTGCGTGACGCCGTCGGTGTCGTCTATCCGGAGGTGCGCGTCGTCAACGCCGCCGCCGAGCAGTCCGTCGCGGATCAGGAGGCGGAGTTCGGCCTGCTGTACCAGTCGGATCCGGCGAAGTGCTGCAACCTGCGGAAAGTGATCCCCCTGCGTCGCGAGCTCGCGAAGTACGACGCGTGGGTCACCGGCGTGCGCCGCGTGGACGCCCCGACGCGGGCCAACACGCCGATCGTGCAGTGGGACGAGCGCAACGGCCTGGTGAAGATCAACCCGATCGCGCCGTGGAGCGACGACGAGTTCAACGCCTACATCCGCGAGAAGGGCGTCCTCGAGAACCTGTTGGTGCAGGAGGGTTATCCCTCCATCGGCTGCCTGCCGTGCACCGCCAAGCCGTTGCCGGGGCAGGACGCCCGCAGCGGCCGGTGGGCGGGCCAGTCCAAGACTGAATGTGGGTTGCACGGATGACACTGGCTCTGGACACCCTGGGACGCCTCGAATCCGAGGCGATCCACATCTTCCGCGAGGTCGCTGGCGAGTTCGACCGGCCGGTGATCCTCTTCTCCGGCGGCAAGGACTCGACGCTGCTGCTGCACCTCGCGATCAAGGCGTTCTACCCGGCGCCGGTGCCGTTCCCGTTGCTGCACGTCGACACCGGGCACAACTTCGACGAGGTCATCGAGTTCCGCGACCGCGTTGTCGCGCAACACGGTCTGCGCCTGGAGGTCGCGAAGGTCCAGGACTGGATCGACGACGGCCGCCTCGAAGAGCGTCCGGACGGCACCCGCAACCCGCTGCAGACCGTGCCGCTGCTGGACTCCATCACGCAGCACAAGTTCGACGCGGTCTTCGGCGGTGGACGCCGGGACGAGGAACGGGCGCGCGCCAAGGAGCGGATCTTCAGCCTGCGCACGGCGTTCGGCCAGTGGGACCCGAAGCGCCAGCGCCCGGAGCTGTGGAACCTCTACAACGGACGGCACCGCGCCGGTGAGCACGTCCGCGTGTTCCCGCTGTCCAACTGGACCGAGCTCGACGTGTGGAACTACATCGAGCGCGAGGGCATCGAGCTGCCGGACATCTACTACTCGCACCAGCGCGACGTGTTCCTGCGCGACGGCATGTGGCTCGCCGAAGGCCCCTGGGGCACGGTGCGCGACGGCGAAGCGTTGCAGCGCAAGACAGTTCGCTACCGCACGGTCGGTGACGGCTCCTGCACGGGTGCCGTCGAGTCCGACGCCGCCGACATCCACGCGGTGATCGCCGAGGTCGCCGCGTCACGACTGACCGAGCGCGGCGCCACGCGGGCCGACGACCGGCTGTCCGAGGCCGCCATGGAAGACCGCAAGCGGGAGGGCTACTTCTAAATGAGCGACCTGTTGAGGCTGGCTACCGCAGGCAGCGTGGACGACGGAAAGTCCACGCTCGTCGGCAGGTTGCTCTACGACACCAAGTCCGTGCTCGCGGACACGCTCGACGCCGTGCACCGCGCGAGCGCCGACCGAGGTCTCGCGACGCCGGACCTGTCACTGCTGGTCGACGGCCTGCGTTCGGAACGCGAGCAGGGCATCACGATCGACGTGGCGTACCGCTACTTCGCGACGCCCAAACGGTCGTTCGTGCTCGCGGACACCCCTGGCCACGTCCAGTACACCCGCAACACCGTCACCGGCGCCTCCACCGCGCAGCTCGCGGTCCTGCTCGTCGACGCGCGCAAGGGCGTCATCGAGCAGACCCGGCGCCACGCGGCGGTTCTGGCGCTGCTGGGCGTGCCGCGGCTGGTCCTGGCGGTCAACAAGATCGACCTCGTGGACTACGACGAGGTGACGTTCGCCCGCATCGCCAAGGAGTTCACGGCGCACGCCACGGCTCTCGGCTACACCGAGGACGCGGTCGTCGAGATCCCCGTTTCGGCGCTGGCAGGCGACAACGTCGTGGACAAGTCCGCGAACACGCCTTGGTACGAGGGTCCGACCCTGCTGGAGCACCTGGAGAACGTGCCAGTAGAAGAAGACGGAACCCGCCGCGCTGATGGATCTGGGCTCCCGTTCCGCTTCCCGGTGCAGTACGTGATCCGCCCGCGCACCGCCGAGCACCTCGACTACCGGGGTTACGCCGGTCTGGTCGCGGCCGGCACGGTCAAGCCGGGCGACGAGATCATCGTGCTGCCGTCGGGCCGTCGCTCGACGGTCACGAAGATCGACACGGCCGACGGCGAACTGACCGAGGCGGCGGCCGGCCAGTCCGTCACGCTGCTGCTGGCCGACGACATCGACATCTCGCGCGGCGACCTGATCGCCGTCGCGGACAACGCGCCGACCGTCACCGACGAGCTCGACGCGACCCTGTGCTGGCTCGCGGAGAAGTCGCTGCGGCCCGGCGCCCGGGTTCTCGTCAAGCACGGCACGCGCACCGTGCAGGCGGTGGTCACCGAGCTGCGCGACCGCTTCGACGAGCAGAACCTGTCCAGTGTGGACAGCCCTGCCTCGCTGGAGCTCAACGAGATCGGCCGGGTGGCTCTTCGACTCGCGGAGCCCGTTCCGCTGGACGACTACAGCTTCAGCAGGCGCACCGGGTCCTTCCTGGTGATCGACGCGAGCGACGGTTCCACGCTCGCCGCCGGGCTGGTCGGGGCTCCGCTGCCGGAACTGACCGGTCTCGACGACGAGCTCGTCGCGGCGGAAGGAACACCGTGACGTTTCGCGCTGTCGTCGCCGCGCTCGTGCTGCTGACCGCGGTCAGCGGATGCACTCGGCGCAGCATCGACGACGCACCCGTTCAGGCGAAGGGTGCCGCGACCGAGGTTCGCCTCGGGTACTTCCCGAACGTGACCCACGCCGCCGCGCTGATCGGCGTCGAGAAGGGCTTGTTCACCAAGGAGCTCGGCAGTACCAAGCTGACGACGCAGACGTTCAACGCGGGCCCCGACGAGGTGAACGCGCTGCTGGGCGAGTCCCTCGACATCGCCTACATCGGTTCGGGCCCGGCGATCAACGCCTACGCGAAGTCCAAGGGCAAGGCCGTGAAGCTCATCGCGGGTGCCACGTCCGGTGGCGCGCAACTCGTGGTGAAGCCCGAGATCAACTCGATCGAGGACCTCAAGGGCAAGATCGTCGCCACGCCGCAACTCGCGAACACGCAGGACGTGTCGCTGAAGAAGTACCTGGCGGAGAAGAACCTGACCGGCCAGGTCACCGTGCAGAACGTGGACAACGCCGCGTCGCTCGACCTGTTCAAGAGGGGCGACATCCAGGCCGCCTGGGCACCGCAGCCGTGGTCGGCGCGCCTGGTCGCCGAGGCGGGCGCGAAGGTGCTGCTGGACGAGAAGGCGCTGTGGGACGGCGGGACGTTCCCGGCCACGGTGGTCGTCGTGCGGACGAAGTTCCTGCAGGAGCACCCGGAGACGGTCGAGGCGGTGCTGAAGGGTCACGTCGCCGCGATCGACTGGGCGAAGGCCAACAAGGACGAGGCCAAGGAGTCCGTGAACGCCGCGCTGGAAGAGCTCACGTCCAAGCAGCTCGGCGACAACGTCCTCGACGCCGCGTGGGACAACATCGAGCTCACGACCGACGCGCAGGCCAACCACTTCCCGCAGCTCGCGAAGGACGCCGTGACGGCGGACGTGGCCAAGGAGGCCGCGAACGTCGCCGGGTACGCCGACTTCGCGTTGCTGAACAAGGTTCTCCAGGCACAGGGCAAGCCGCAGGTGCAAGCAGCCGGACTGGACCAGAAGTAACTTCTGAGGGGACACGCACCATGACCGCCACGCTCGAGACCACTGTCTTGTCTACTGTGGACACTGCCGTCGAACTGGCCGGCGTCCGCAAGGTGTTCGGCCACGGCAACTCGGCGGTGGTAGCGCTCGACGGCGTCGACCTGCGGGTCAAGCCGGGCGAGTTCGTGTGCCTTCTGGGCGCGTCCGGCTGCGGCAAGAGCACGCTGCTCAACATCGTCGCGGGCCTCGACGCCGCGACGTCGGGCTCGTTGCAGCTCAACACGTCCCGCCCGGCCGTGATGTTCCAGGAGCCCGCTCTGATGCCGTGGCTCACCGCCGCGCGCAACGTCGAACTGGCGCTGCGCTTCGCCGGTGTCGGCCGCCTGGCACGCAAGCGCCGCGCGTTGGAGCTGCTGGACCTGGTGCGGCTCGGCGACGTCGCGGACAAGCGTCCGCACGAGCTTTCCGGTGGTATGCGTCAGCGCGTGGCCCTGGCTCGCGCGCTGGCGTCCACCACCGTCTCCCCGGACGGCGCTCCCGCCCTGTTGCTGATGGACGAGCCGTTCGCGGCCCTCGACGCCATCACGCGCGACGTGCTGCAGAGCGAACTGCTGCGCGTCTGGGAGACCACGAACACCGCGATCATCTTCGTGACGCACGACGTGCGCGAGGCCGTCCGCCTCGGCCAGCGCGTCGTGCTGCTGTCCTCACGTCCCGGCCGCGTCGTGCGCGAGTGGGACGTCACGGACTCCTCGAACGAGGTCCTCGACGAGATCAACATCCATCTGCGAGAGGTCATCAGTGGCCACGCCTCCTGACACGCTCGACAAGGTCGGCGCCGGCCTCGACGCGCTCGATGTGCCCGTAGAGGCACACCGGCCGCCGGTCTGGCGCCGTTTCCTGAAGACGGGCGTGCCACCCCTCATCGCCTTCGCCCTGCTTCTGGGCGTGTGGCAGGCGTTGTGGGCTTCGGCCCTGCTGCCCGAGTTCCAGCTCCCCGCTCCGGTCACCGTGTGGGACGAGCTCGTCCGCTCGATCTCCACCGGCGACGCGTTCGGCATCCTGTGGACCTCGCTGCACCGCGCGGTGCTCGGATTCCTCGCGGCGGTCGTGATCGCGACGCCGCTGGGTCTGCTGATCGCCAAGGTGCGGGTGGTGCGCGCGGCGATCGGATCATTGCTGACCGGCCTGCAGTCACTTCCCTCGGTGGCCTGGGTTCCGGCCGCGATCCTGTGGTTCGGCGTGACGCCGTCCACGATCTACTTCGTGGTGCTGATGGGTTCGGTGCCGTCGATCGCGAACGGCCTGGTGGCGGGCATCGACCAGATCCCGCCGCTGCTCCCCCGCGTCGGACGCGCCCTGGGTGCCGGCCGGCTCGCTTCGGCCCGCTACATCCTGCTTCCCGCCGCCCTGCCCGGTTATCTGGCCGGTTTGAAACAAGGTTGGGCGTTCTCGTGGCGGTCGCTGATGGCCGCGGAGATCATCGCGACCTCACCCCAGCTAGGCATCGGGCTCGGGCAGTACCTGCACAACGGGTCGTCGTTGAACGACATCAACATGGTGATCGCGGCGATCTTCCTGATCCTGTTGGTGGGCATCGGAATCGAGCTGCTGCTGTTCCGGCCGCTGGAACGCGCTGTGCTGCGGGCCCGTGGACTGACGGGGGCGCTGTGATTCCTCTTGTCGCTGTCGCCCACGGCAGCCGTGATCCCCGTTCGGCCGCATCGATCCATGCGTTGTTGGACGTGGTGCGGTCTTTGCGGCCCGAGCTGGACGTCCGCGGGTGCTTCCTGGACCTGTGCGCGCCTCGGTTGAGCGACGTGCTGCGCGGACCCGCCGTGGTCGTGCCTTTGTTGCTGGGCAAGGCTTATCACGCCCGCGTCGACGTTCCGGCCGCCGTCGCGGAGTCCCGCGTGCCTGCTGTGGTGACCGACGTGCTGGGACCGGATCCCCGGCTGGAGTCGGCGGCTCTGCGCCGGCTGTCCGAGGCCGGGGTCTCGTTCGGGGACGGTTCTTTGGGCGTGGTGCTGGCCGGCGCCGGATCCTCGCACGCTCCGGCGAACGAGGCCGTGGCCCGCGTCGCCCGGCGGTGGGCCCGCGAGTCGGGGTGGGCCGGGGTTGAGGCGGCGTTCGCCTCCATCGCGTCGCCTACCGTGCCCGAGGCTGTTGAGAAGCTGCGGATGAGGGGTGCCACTCGGATCGCGGTGGCGTCGTGGTTCCTGGCGCCGGGGTTGCTGCCGGACAAGGTCGCTTCCCTGGCTGGGGATGCTGTGGTGGCGCAGCCGTTGGGGGACGACGTGGAGGTCGCGCAGCTCGTGCTCGACCGTTACGACTTCGCCGTGGCGCGTCAGACGGTGGCCGCTTAGCTTGTGCTGCAAGTAAATCCTTGGATCGCGTTCAACGACCCGAGCGGGAATTGTCGGTGTCACCTGCGATCCTGTTTGGATGCATATGTTCGTCGACGAGTCGGAGCGGAGCGGCTACCTCATGGCAGCCGTCCTGATCGCCCCGAACGCACTCCACTCCACCCGCTCGTTGATGCGCGGACTGTTGCTCCCCGGTTGCCGACGTGTGCACTTCAAGACCGAGAAACCCGCCCGGCGCAAGCTGATCGCCGACAAGCTGGCGTGCTGCGACCTCGTGCTCAACATCTACGTCGCACGCGGCAAGAGCGAAAAAGTCCGCTCGAAGCTTCTCCCGCTGCTGGTCGATGACGCCGTCGGCGCCGGCGTCACCCGCCTGGTGCTCGATTCACGCGACCCCGTGGCCAACGGTCGCGACCGGCTGGTGATCGGTACCAGGACCAAGGCTCACGATGCCGGACTGGTGTACGAGCACATCCAGTCGTCCTCCGAACCCGCACTGTGGGTCAGCGACGCGCTCGCTTGGTGCCACGGCGCCGGCAGCGACTGGAAGCGGCGGATCGCGCCCATTACCGGGACCGTGGTCGACCTGGGCCAGCTCTAGAAAAGCGCGAAGCCCAGGCAGCGACCGTCCGGACGCGCACCTGGGCTCACTTCCTCCGCCTAGCGGCGAAGGCTATGCGCACAGCCTAGCACATTTGAGCCCAACCGCTCCCCACGCCACTTTCAGCCGCCGCCACAAGATCGAATCCACAGCTCGCCAGTGCGTGGCTGCCGAGCTGTTGTGCCGCAACCAATTCCTTGATTTACGCCCAAGCACCCGAGCGGGAATTGTCAGTGCCACCTGCGATCCTGTTTGGATGCATATGTTCGTCGACGAGACCGAACGCGGCGGTCACCTGCTCGCCGCGACGCTCGTCGCTCCCGCCGCGCTGCACTCGACCCGGTCGCTGATGCGGAGCCTGCTCCTGCCCGGCGAGCGGCGAGTGCACTTCAAGTCCGAGAAGGACAGCCGCCGCAAGTTCATCGCGTCCCGCCTCGTTGAACGGACCTTCGACGTCGTCGTGGTGTCCAGCCGCGAGAAGGGCGATTCGGCATGGGCCGTTCTTCTGGAACGACTGGTGGCAGAGGCGGTCGACCGGGGAGTGAGCCGGCTCGTTCTCGACTCCCGCGACCACGCGGGCAACGGACGCGACCGTGTTGTCCTTGCGCGCACGAAGGCACGCGATGCCGGCATCGTCTACGAACACATCCAGTCGTCCGCCGAACCAGCGTTGTGGGTGAGCGACGCCGTGGCCTGGTGCCTGGGAGCCGGTGGCGACTGGGTGCGGCGCATCAGCCCCGTCGTGACCCGCATCGAGCCCTGAAAAGCGCGAAGCCCAGGCAGCAACCGTCCGGAAGCGCACCTGGGCTCACTTCCTCCACCTAGTGGCAGAGGCTATGCGCACAGCCTAGCACATTTGAGCCCAACCGCTCCGCACGCCACTTTCAGCCGCCGCCACAAGATCGAATCAACAGCGCCGTTCGGGCGATGTGAACTGTGAACTGTTGACGTGAAACCTACTCATGAGTAGTCAATTGATTACGCCGTGTGCTGGAAGTGTCCCTCGTCCACTCATCGGGGAGAGGCCATGAAGCTAGCCGGAATCGCAGCAGCCGCACTGGTACCGATGCTGATGTTCGCCGTCAACGCGTCAGCAGCTCCGCAGACCATCACCTACAAGCTCCGGGCGAGTGCCGCCGGGCAGTCGTCGGACTTCACACTCGACCAGGGTGTCGACGCGTCGGCACCCGCGACCGTCGCGCCCGGCGGCTCGGTCGTGGTCACGATCGACCCCGCGCCCAACAAGATCCCGGCCGAGGCCGGCGGGCGGCAGGTGCGGGAGATCAAGGGTCTCGCGCTGAAGTTGCCGGTGCCCGCCAACTCGACGTTCCAGTCCGCGTCGCTGTCCGGCGGCTCCGGGCTGGGTGGCACGCCGACGGTTGCCTTGCAGGGCAACGATGTCGTGCTGAACGTGCCGGGGCCGATCAAGGGCGGCGCGGACTTCGAGCTGCCCACCGTCACGATCAACCTCCAGGCGGGCGGCACCGGGACGATCACCACGAAGCTGGGTGGCACCAGCTACGACGCCCCGGGCCTCACCTTCACCGCCGTCGTCACCGTCTTCGGATTCCCGGTCAACGCCGCCGCGAAGGGCTACCCGGACCCGAGTCCCGTCCTGACCACGACCACGATCGGCTAGCGATCCTGATGCCCAACCCCCTGCCGGGCATCAGGACGTAGCCGCGACCAGAGCGGTCATCGTGGCGAGCGTCGTGCGCAGGTCTTCCAGTGAGACCTGCGCACTGACGCGGTTGGCCCACTCGTGCTGCGCGTCCCGCAACCGTTCGATGGCAGCGAAACCCTCCGGGGTCGGCTGGACCAGCTTCGCGCGGGCGTGCGCCGGGTTCGGCAGGTACTCCGCCAAACCCTTGTCCACCAACAGGTCCGCGATCCGCTGCACGGACTGCCGCGCCAGCCCCATCTCCCGCGCGATGCCCGAGACGGACAACGGCTCGCGCAGCACCGCGCCGAGCACCTGCCACCACGCCGCGGTCAGCCCGACGGGCTTCGTCATCACCTCTGCCGCGTCGAGAAACGCTCCGTACAGACGGAAAGTCCTCATCACGACGTCGGTCAGCACATCGCCCGATTCAGTCCTGGGCGCCGACTCAGTCCTGGACACTCGCCACCAGCTTCCCGAACGCCTCGACCGTGTCGTCGCGGTTGAACTCGTACCAGGCCCGCAGGGTTCCCGGCGAGAACGTCTCCAGCTCCGCCAGCACCTCGCGGGCGAACTCCAGCGCCGAGGCACCGCCCGCCGTGATCACACCATCGGCACGCACCACACGTTCGTCGCGGTAAAGAGCCGCGCCGCCGTAAGAACCAAGTCCTTCAAGGAAGTTCGACGTGTGCGGCACGTCGTCGAGCAGTCCCTCGGCCGCCAGCGCGACGGTCGCCCCGCAGATCGCCGCGATCGGCTTGCCCGCCTCGCGGAACCGCCGTGCGAGCTTCCCGAACGCCGCCAGCGAGCCGGACTCCCACCCGTCTCCGCCTGGCATGACGAGCATCGCCGCGTCCTCCACCGAGACGTCCTCGATAGCGATGTCCGGCAGCATCCGCACGCCGCCGATCGTGCGGATCGGGTCCGTGGTCAGCCCGACCGTCCGCAGCTCGTACCGCCCCGGCTGCTGCTGGAACTGCTGCAGGCTCACCTGCGCGGCCACGTGGCCGTACTCCCAGTCGGCGAGCTGGTCGGCCAGAACGAGGTACACCGTCTGTGTCATGACAGCAGACTGTCATATCTGACAGCATGCTGTCAAGCAACCCGGAAGCTAAGGTCAGCGACATGGCAGACGAGCTGGTCCACTACGAGGTGCAGCGTGGCATCGCGACGATCACGCTGGACTCCCCCCACAACCGCAACGCGCTGTCCTCGCAGCTGCGCCGGGAGCTCAAGGAGCACCTCGGCAGCGCGGCGAGCGACGACCAGGTGCGCGTGGTCGTGCTGACCCACACGGGTTCCGTGTTCTGTTCCGGCATGGACCTCAAGGAGGCCGCCGGGGCGAGCGCGGGCGATCAGGGCGTCAACGAGTTCCCCGCGATCCTCGAACAGCTCTGGACCAGCCCGAAGCCGGTCGTCGCCGCATTGAAGGGCCCGGCGCGTGCGGGCGGCGTCGGCATCGTCGCGGCGTGCGACATCTCCATCGCCGCCACCTCGGCCACGTTCGCGTTCAGCGAGGTCCGGATCGGCGTCGTGCCGGCCGTCATCTCGGTGACCGTGCTGCCGCGCCTGCTCCCCCGCCAGGCGCACGAGCTGTTCCTGACCGGCGAGACGTTCGACGCGAAGCGCGCGGTCGAGATCGGCCTGCTGAACTCCGCGACGGACGACGTCGATGCGGAGGTCCGCCGCTACACGGACATGCTCGCGCGCGGCGCCCCCAACGCGCTCGCGGCCACCAAGGAGATGTTGCAGCAGGAGAGGTCCACGAACCTCGGCGAGGTCTTCGCGGACATGCTCAAGCTGTCAGCGCAGCACTTCGGCGGCCCGGAGGGCCAGGAGGGCATCGCGGCGTTCAAGGAGAAGCGCAACCCCTCCTGGGTGCCCTAGAACCAGCCGGTGCACTCGATGACGCCCTGCGAGGAACCGCAGGCGCGCATCACCTTGCCGTCGTTCTTGAACGCGTCGGTGTACTTCGCCGAACCCGAGTCGATCCTGGTGTAGCCGAGGAAGCCCTCGTGCCCGTTGGCCGAGGGCTCCTTGCGATCCGTCCAGATCTCCTCGCCGGCCGTGCCGTAGGAGATGCGGCCCCAGGCGCACTTGGACTTGTTCGACGCGCGCAGCTCGACCACCCGGCCGTTCTGCATCGTCACGGGGTTGTCGCCGTCGATCGTCTCGAACGGCGTGAAAGGCCCCTCCTGCGAGCAGTCGGGGTCACCGGCGAACGACACCGCCGGGCAAAGCACTCCAACAACCACGACGACGCCGAGCGCACAGCTCAAGCGGCGGAAATGCGTTCCCATGGAATGGCACTGTCCACTCCGGACGCCACAACCGCAGCCCAAGTCACCTTTCCGTGCGAATCACGCGCACTTTCCGGTCACCTGATTCGGCGGTCAGTTTCGCAGCGTCACGCAGGACCTGCGAGACCGACGGGTCCAGGTTCGCGGGTACGACCAGCACATACTCGCCCGCGGGCAGCCACGAGAGGTCGGTCAGGCTGTCGTACAAAGCGTCCAGGTTCTGCCCGAACCACTCGGGGAAGTCCAGCGCTGCGGCAATAGCCGAGATCGCGGCGGACTTTTCCGAAACGAGAATGTGCCGTTTCACTTTTTCACGTCCACGACGACGAACGACGAATAGTGGTCACCGGTGTAGAAGACTTCCTTCTCCGAACCGGTGACGATGCGCCGCGCGCCACGGTCAGGACTTCCCGGCGTCGGCACGGTGTACTCCTTGTAGTACCCGGACTCCTTGGCGGGCAGCCGCTTCTCGCGGTTCTGGAACGTCACGCCGTCGTTGCGCGGGTACGGGAAAGGCCCCTTCGCCTCGATCAGCTTCCAGGTCTTGGCGGCCTCGGCGGGCAGCTTCGACAGCGCCACGACGTCCAGTCGTGAGTTCGCGCCGGGCACGGTCTCGCCCTGCGCCGCGCTCGTGACCACCGGCTTCGTGGTCTCGGGAGGCGCACCCGACGTGTTGTCCTTGACGAACCACCCGATGACGACCAGCGCGAGGAGCCCGACCAGTGCGACGGTCAGGCGACGACCAGGGCTCACGCGGCGACCTTCTCCGGCTCGGGCTCGGGTTCCAGCTCGGAACCGGAAGCCGGGTTCTTCGCACCCCAGTCAGCAACCCGGTCGATCAGCCGCGCCACGCCCAGGCAGAGCGGGAGCACCACGACCATCACGACGGGGAACTGCACGGCGACGGGCAGCTGCACGACCCACAGCTCGACCCCGTCCCACCACTGCACCAGCCAGTCCACGCCCCCGAGCGTAGTCGCGTGACCCGTGTCACGGCATTTGGCCACGATCCAGGTGGGTATGTTGCGAACCATGTTCGCCGTTTACGCAGCAGAACCCAGTCCTGAGAACCCGCTGGCGTCGCTCCGCGTCGGCGAGCGCCCCGATCCCGAGGTTCCCGCCGGGTGGGTGCGCGTCGCGGTCAAGGCGGCCAGCCTCAACATGCACGACCTGTGGACGTTGCGCGGTGTCGGCATCAAGCCCGAGCAGTTCCCGATGATCCTGGGCTGCGACGGCGCCGGTGTCCTCGACGACGGCACCGAGGTGGTGCTGCACTCCGTCATCGGCGACCCGAACTGGGCCGGCGAGGAGACGCTCGACCCGAAGCGCTCGCTGCTCACCGAGAAGCACCAGGGCACGTTCGCCGACCACGTGGTCGTGCCGGCCCGCAACGCGCTGCCCAAGCCCGCGGACCTCTCGTTCGCCGAGGCCGCCTGCATGGGCACGGCGTGGCTGACCGCGTACCGGATGCTGTTCGTGAAGTCCGGCCTGCGCCCCGGCCAGACGATGCTCGTGCAGGGTGCGTCGGGTGGTGTGTCGACCGCGCTGATCCAGCTCGGACGCGCCGCCGGGTTCCGTGTGTGGGTCACGGGCCGCACGGAGGAGAAGCGCGCGCTCGCGTCCAGTCTCGGTGCCCACGACGTGTTCGAGTCCGGTGCCCGGCTGCCCGAACGGGTCGACGCGGTGTTCGAGACCGTCGGCAAGGCCACCTGGTCGCACTCGATGAAGGCGCTCAAGCCCGGCGGCATCGTGGTGATCTCCGGCGCGACGTCCGGTGACGCCTCCGCGGCCGAGCTCCAGCGGCTGTTCTTCCTGCAGTTGCGCGTGGTCGGCTCGACCATGGGTACCCGAGAGGAACTGGGCGACCTCATGCGGTTCTGCGCGATCAACGGCCTCAAGCCGCAGATCGGCGCCGAGCTCAAGTTCGAGGACGCCGAGCAGGGGTTCCGTTCGATGCTGGACGGCGACACCGCCGGCAAGATCGTGTTCAGCAGGCCGTAAACAGCACGAAAAGCCAAAAATCGGTTCTCTGATTGGTGGGTTCGGACAAACCGCGTAACAGTTGACGCGATTAGGTTCGCCCGGACCCCACCAACCAGGGAGCTGACGGCATGACGACGCAGGGCGTGTTCCGGCGCAAGCCCATCGAACAGATCTCGGAGGAGAAGGGCGACGGGCTCACCAGAACACTGGGCCTGTGGCAGCTCACGGCGATCGGCATCGGCGGCATCATCGGCGCGGGCATCTTCTCGCTCGCGGGTGCCGTCGCGAACAAGACGGCAGGCCCGGCCGTGCTGATCTCGTTCCTCATCGCCGGTATCGCGAGCGCGGCGGCGGCGTTCTCGTACGCGGAGTTCGCGGGCCTGATCCCCAAGGCGGGCAGTGCCTACACCTACGGCTACGCGGTGCTGGGCGAGATCGTCGGCTGGTTCATCGGCTGGGACCTGCTGCTGGAGTACACCGCGATCGTGGCGGTGGTCGCGATCGGCATCTCCGGCTACTTCACCGAGCTCCTCAGTCTGCTCAACATCCAGCTACCGCAATGGATGCTGGGTGCACCAGGCACCGAGACAGGCGCCGTCGCCGCGGGCACGTACAAGGTGAACCTGTTCGCCGTGCTGCTGTGCCTGCTCATCGCGTACGTGCTGAACATGGGCATGAAGAACGCCGCACGGTTCGAAACCACGTTGGTGTACCTGAAGGTCGCCGTGGTGCTGCTGGTGATCGGCGTCGGCGTGTTCCACATCAACACCGACAACTACAACCCGTTCTTCCCGTTCGGCCTCACGGGTGCGCTCACAGGTGCGGCGACGGTGTTCTTCGCGGTGTTCGGCTACGACGCGATGTCGACGGCGGCCGAGGAGTCGAAGGACTCGCAGCGGCACATGCCGAAGGCGATCATCTACTCGCTCGCGATCTCCATGGTGCTGTACGTGCTGGCCTGCCTGGTGCTCACGGGCATGGTGAACTACAAGGACGTCGACGCGGAGTCCGCGTTCGCCACGGCGTTCGCGGACGTGGGCCTGCCCGCGCTGGGCATCATCATCAGCGTCGGCGCCATCCTCGGTATCACCACGGTGCTCTTCACGTTCCTCATGGGAGCGGCCCGCGTCGGCTACTCGATGAGCCGCGACGGGCTGCTGCCCCAGTGGTTCGCGAAGACGCACCCGGTGAAGCACGTGCCGTCGCGCATCACCTGGGTGCTGGGCATCGCCTCCGCGATCATCGCCGGTTTCCTGCCGATCGCGGAGGCCGCCGAACTCACCAACATCGGCATCCTGCTGGCGTTCGTCGTGGTCTGCATCGCCGTGATCGTGTTGCGCTACAAGCAGCCTGACCTGCCGCGCACGTTCAGGACGCCGGGCGTGCCGGTGGTGCCGATCATCGGCGTGATCTTCTCGATCTGGCTGATCACGTTCCTCAACCCGGAGACCTGGCTGCGGTTCGCGGCCTGGTTCGTGCTCGGACTGGTCATCTACTTCGCCTACTCGAAGCGCAACTCCGTCATGGAGAAGCAGTCCAGGAAGTGACGATCTGGTCGAGGGTGGAGAGCGGCACCGCGCCGCTCCCCACCACCAGGTCGTGGAACGCGCGGACGTCGAAGCGGTCACCCAGCTTCGTCTCCGCCTCTGCCCGGATGCGCTGGATCTCCAGGCGCCCCACCATGTACGCGAGCGCCTGGCCCGGCGTCTCGATGTACCGGTCGATCTCGGAGTCGATCTCGGGCTCGGTCATGACGGTGTTCTCCCGCAGGTAGTCGACGGCCTGCTGCCGCGACCAGCCGAACGCGTGGATGCCGGTGTCCACCACGAGCCGGCCGGCGCGCATCGCGTCGAGTCCCAGCATCCCGAGGCGCTGCTCGTCCGACGAGTACAGGCCCATCTCCTCGGCGAGGCGCTCGGTGTAGAGGCCCCATCCCTCCAGGTACGCCTCGATGAACGCGTACTTGCGCAGGTTGGGCAGGTCCGTCTCGGCGGCGATCGAGAACTGGTAGTGGTGGCCCGGCACGGCCTCGTGGAACGCCGTCACCTCGGACAGCGTGCGGCTGCGTTCGGTGGCGCCCAACGGGTTCAGCCAGTACGTGCCGGGACGGCTGCGGTCGGCGGGCGCGGGCTGGTAGAACGCGATGGCCGACGTGCGCTGCTCCTCCTCGGGCACGGCACGCACCTGGCAGCCGACGCCCGGCATGCGGCCGAACCACTTCGGCGCCTCGGCCTCCGCGCGGGCGATCGCCGCGACGGCGTTCTCGATCATCTGCTCTTCGTTGTCCCACAACATTTCCGTGCGCAGCCGGTGGAAGATCTCCGGCACGTCCTTGGTGCCCCACAACCGCGAGCCGATCTCCGCGTACTCCTCGCGCAGCGACGCGATGATGTCGAGCCCGAGCCGGTGCAGCTCGTCGGGTGTGCGGGAGGTCGTGGTGTAGTTGCGGACCAGGTTCGCGTAGTTCGCCTCGCCCTCGGGCAGCCAGCAGAGCCCGGCCCTGTCGTCGCCGCGGCCGTCCTCGATCGACGCCAGCACGTCGCGGAAACCGGCGACGGCGGTGCGGATGTCGCCTGAGTGCGCGCCTTCCCACTCCTGTGCCGGCAGGGCCAGGAAGGCGTCCATGCGTTGCACGCCCGTCTGGAGGTGCCGGCTCAGCGGCCTGCGGTCGGAGTCGCGCACCCGTTCCCCGGCCTGCTCGATGTACCGCGGGTACTTGTCGAGGCGCTGGGACACGTCCAGCTTCGAGGAGATCATGAGCAGGCTGTTCACCGGCGCGCTCATGGTCGCGACGGTGTGTTCGACCAGCCTGGCGTCGATGCGGTCGACGATCGCCCTGCCCTGCTGCCTGATCACCGCGAGCGTGACGGCGTCCTCGGTGTCGTCCGTCTCGGCCCTGCCCAGGAGGGCGGCGATCCGGTCGCGGTCGGTCCGCTGGCCGTCGACGCTCACGTCACCGAGCCCGTCCTCCCAGCCCGGCACCCCCAGCATCGTGGCCTGCAACGGCGAGTAGTCCATCATCGCCTGGAACATGTCATCAGCGAGCGACATCAGGCCCTCCTGGACCAGTCGGAAACGAGTTTGCCGAGCGTGGGCAACGGCACGATGCCGTTCTGCAGCACGAGGTCGTGGAAATCCCTGATGTCGAACCGGTCGCCCATCGCCGCCCTGGCCTCCTCGCGCACGCGCTGGATCTCCAGGCGCCCCACCATGTAGGCGAGCGCCTGCCCCGGCGCCTCGATGTACCGGTCGACCTCGGCCGAGATCTCCGCTTCGTCCATCGCGGTGTTCTCGCTCAGGTAGTCGAGGGCCTGCTGCCGGGGCCATCCGAGCGCGTGCAGGCCCGTGTCGACCACCAGCCGGCCGGCGCGCATGGCGTCGAGGCCCAGCATGCCCAGGCGTGCCTCGTCCGACGAGTACAGGCCCATCTCGTCGGCCAGGCGTTCGGTGTAGAGGCCCCAGCCTTCGAGGTAGGAGTCGATGAACGCGAACTTGCGCACGTTCGACAGCTCCGTCTCGGCGGCGATCGAGAGCTGGAAGTGGTGGCCGGGAATGGCTTCGTGGAACGCCGTCACCTCGGACACCGTGCGGCTGCGTCCGGTGGCGTTCAACGGGTTCACGAAGTACGTGCCGGGACGGGACCCGTCGAGGGCCGCGTCCTCGTAGTACGCGAACGCGGCGTTGTGGCGGTCGACCTCCGGCACGAACCTGATCTCACAGCGCGCCAGCGGCAGCCGCCCGAACCACTTGGGCGCCTCGGCCTCGGCCCGCGCGACGGCTTCGACCGCGCTGACGAGCATCTCGTCCTCGTTGTCCCACAACAGATCCGTGCGCAACCGCCGGAAGATCTCCGGCACGTCCGAGATTCCCCAGACCCGCGAACCGATCTCCGCGTACTCCTCGTGCAGCCCGGCGATCAGGTCGAGCCCGAGCTGGTGCAGTTCGGCGGGGCTGTAGGAGGCGGTCGTGTAGTCGCGGACGAGCCTGCGGTAGTTCTCCTCGCCGTCGGGCAGCCAGCACAGGCCCGCCTGCTCGTCGTCACGGCCCGGAAGGCCCAGCAGGACCTCGCGGTACTGGGCAAACGACGGGCGCAGGTCCGCGTCGCCCTCCCACTCCTGGCGCGGCGAGGCCAGGAACCGTTCGACGTACGCCGCGCCGTTCTCGACGTGCCGGCGCAACGGCCTGCGGTCGGTGTCGAGCAACCGCCGCCCGGCCTGCTCCAGCAGGCGCGGAACGAGGTGCCGCCGCCGTGAGAAGTCCAGCTGGGAGGCGAACCTGAGCAGGCTCACGACCGGCGCGTTCGTGCCCCTGGACACCGAGTGCTCGACCAGTCGCGCGTCGATGCACGTGATGATCGACTCGGCCTGGTGCCGGATCACGTCCCGCGAGACCTGGTCCTCGTCACTGCCGTCGAGGCGGCCGAGGATACCGGTCAACCGCTGCCGCAGCGCCTGATGACCGTCGACGCTGACGTCGTCGAGCCGGTCGTCCCAGCCGGGGACACCGACGAGCGTGGCGAACAGCGGGTTCCAGTCCATCATCGTCTGGAACATCTCATCGGAGAGCGAGGTCACGCCCTCCTTCTTAGCCGCGCGGGAACCGCTCTGCCAAGGAATTGATCGTTTCCGTCAGCTCGGCACCGATCCGCCGCACCAGCTCACCCGCGGGTTCGGCCGTCGCGAGCGGGTACGTGGTGCCCGCCCACAGCGACATGACCTCCACCTCGCCGGTCGCGCGCACGGGCCTCGTCAGGTGGTGCACGTTCGGGTACGCGGCGGGCGCGTGCGGGCCCTGCTCGATCAGGAACCGGTTGACCAGTCCCCGCGCGGGCCGTCCGCTGAACGCCCTCGTGAGCGCGGTACGCCTGGCCCCTTCGGCGAGCGCTTCCCGTTGTGCCGCATTGGTTCCCGCCTCCGGGCAACCGAGGAACGCGGTGCCGAGCTGGGCCGCGACCGCACCCGCCGCCAGCACGGCGGCGACGTCGGCGCCGGTGACGAGGCCACCGGTCGCGATCACCGGCAGGCCGACGGCTCCGCGCACCAGCCTGATCGCCGCAAGCGTGCCGTACAGGTCACCGCCACCGGGCGAGACGCCGTCGTCGACGAACGTGCCGCGGTGGCCGCCCGCGTCCGAGCCCTGCACGCACACGACGTCGGCGCCGATCTGCTGGGCCTGCCGTGCCTCGCTGGGGGTGGTGACCGTGACGACGATCGTGGCACCGGCCGCCTTGAGCCGGTGCACGTCGTCGACGTCGGGCAGGCCGAACGTGAACGACACCACGGGCACCCGCAGGGCCAGGACGAGTTCGAGCTTCGCCGCGTAGTTGTCGTCGTCCCAGCGGGGATCGCCGGGTGTCGCGCCGACCTTCTCGGCATAGGACGTGACGCGTTGCACGTACGACGAGATGTCCGCTGTCGGCCGCGTGCCGGGCACGAAAAGGTTGACCCCGAACGGTTTGCTCGTGAGCTCGCTGGTGCGCGTGATCTTCTCCGCGAGCTGCTCGACGGTGATGTACCCCGCCGCGAGGAACCCGAACCCGCCTGCTTCGCTCACCGCGGCGACCAGCTCGGGGGTGGAGGGGCCACCTGCCATCGGCGCGGCGATCACAGGCACGGCCAGCGTGTGGAACATGAGGGACAACCTAGTTGGATCGGACGGTCGGCGCCACGTCCACTGTGGACGAGGCGCCGACCGGTTCCATCATCTAGGGCAGGGAGTCCAGATGAGGGGCGACCGTGTTCGCGAACTGCCAGTTGTTGGAAGCGTCCCAGTTGATCGACCACGTCATGGCGCCGCGGATGGACGGCCACGTCGTGCTCGGCTTGAACGTCCCGCAGTTGGTGCCACGGGCGAGGCAGCTGAGCGCGTTGTTGACGTTGGACGGCGACTGGTAACCGCCACCGGCACCGGACGGCGACGCCGGCAGACCGAGGCCCACCTGGTCGGCGCGCAGACCGGACTGCAGCTGGATGCACGCGAGCGCGGTCAGGAAGTTGACCGTGCCCTGGCTGTGGACCTGCTGGTCACAGCCGAGCATCGTGCCGGAGTTGTAGTACTGCATGTTGACGATCGTCAGGATGTCCTTGGTGGCCAGCGCCAGCTTGAAGTACTCGGCGTTGACGTTCTGCATGTCGATCGTCTGCGGCGCCATGGTGATGACGGTGCCGCCACCGGCGTGGATGCTGCGCAGCGCCTGGCCCATGTACTGGGCGTTGACGCCGTTCTCGAGGTCGATGTCGACGCCGTTGAAGCCGTAGCTCGAGATCAGGCCCTTGACGCTGTTGGCGAAGTTCGTGGCCGCCGTCGAGTTGCCGACGCTGATCGTGCCCTTCTCACCGCCGACGGAGATGATCACCTTCTGACCGCGGTTCTGCACGGTCCTGATGTCGGCACGGAACTGCGCGTCGGTGTAGCCGCCGAGCTGGCTGCTCAGACCGGGGTCGAGGTTGAACGCGACCTGGCCCTGCACCGCCGTGGCGTCGGCGAACGAGACCGCGATGATGTCGTAGGTGGTGGGGACGTCCGCCAGCTTCAGAGCGCGCGCACCGTTGTAGAAGTTCTGCCAGTAGCCCGTCAGGACGTGCTTGGGCAGACCGGTGTTCGGCGGGTTGCTCGTCGTGGTGGTGGTTGTCGTGGTCGTCGTAGTGGTGGTGGTCGACGTCGTGGTGCTCGTGGTCGTCGGCGGGGTGCCGGGGCCGTCGAGGTTGACGTCGTCGGCGTAGTACGTGGGCTGGCCGTACCAGCCGTGCAGGTAGATCGTGACGCTGCTGGCACTGCCGGAGTTGAAGTCGACGGTGAGCTGCGAGAAGCCGCTGGAACCGGGCGTCCAGGTGTTCTTCTCCACGCCACCGGTGACGCCGAGGTAGACGTAGCTGCCCTGCACCCACGCGGACAGCTTGTAGGCCGTGTTCGGTTGCACCGTCACGGTTTGCTGGCACCGTGCGTTGCTCTGCCCGGCGGGAGCGCCCTGCAGTGCGTACGTGCCGGTGCGCTTCGTGCTGTTGGTGACGCTCGTGCCCTCGGTGCAGGTCCAACCGCTCAGGTTGCCGGCCTCGAAGCCGCTGTTCGCCGCGAGGTTCGCGGCGGCAGCGCTCCCGTTGATCACCAACACCAGACCGGCGCAGGCTAACAGCGCGGACAACAGCGCTATGGCTGCTCGTCTGGTCTTGGACATGGTCCACCTCCACACATCATGCGGCGGCCATGTTGTGAGTGGACTAAAAATGGACTAGACCACTGCCTCCGGTCAAGCCCTGGTTTAGCTTGATGTCCGTGTTCACCCTCGAAGACGCCATCGCGATCGCCACCGCCGCCCACGAGGGCCAGGTCGACAAGTCGGGCCGGCCGTACATCGGACACCCGTTGCGGGTCATGGCAGCCGTGACGGGAGAGCACGAGCAGATGGCCGCCGTCCTGCACGACGTCATCGAGGACACCCCGGTGACGGCCTCCGACCTGCTCGCCCGCGGCTGTCCCGCCGTCGTGGTCGACGCCGTCGTGGCGTTGTCGCATCTGCCGGAGGAGCCGCAGGAGGACTACCTGCGGCGCGTGGCCGCGAACCCGTTGACACTCTCCGTGAAGCGCGCGGACATCGGCGACAACCTCGCACCCGCCCGCATGGCCCGGCTGGACGAGGCGACGCAGGATCGCCTGAAGGCCAAGTACGCGCGGGCGCTCAGGTTGCTCGACGAGTACGTGAGCTAACTCGCCTCTTCATCGGTACAGGTCGCTTGAACAGGGTGTATTATAGAATCGTAACCAAGATTGGAAGGACACGATGACCCGCCACGACCTGTCCGTGAAGTCCCTGCGCTCGAGCCTGGCTTCCCGCCGTGCCGCTCGCACGAAGCGCCAGAGCCTGGAACGGCAGTTGGCCAGCTACACCACCGAGAGCGACCGGCTCGAACTGGACGCCATCCTGTCGCGCCACAGCGCGGAGGAGACCGGCGAGCTCCGCTCGATCATCAACCGCCAGGCGATGGACCGTTTGCTCCGTTCCGCCTGACGAGTACCCCTTGGGCCACCCCGGCAACGTTGCCGAGGGTGGCCTTCGCGTTTCTAGAACAGCCGCTTGAGGGTCAGGACGTTGTCCTTGCGCGTCTCCTGCTGACCGTCCGGCCCGGTGAGCGGCCGTTCCACCACCTCGTCGGTGACGGTGATCCAGTTGTCCTTGAGCGCGAGGTGGTCGAGCACGTCCTTCGTCGTCGGGAAGTAGTAGTCCTGGTGCTCGGACCACGACGGCGCGCCCGCGTGCCCGCCGATGATCAGGTAGCCACCCGGCGCCACCGCCTGTGAGGCCTTCTTGAGGATGCTGTTGCGCTCCCCGTCCTCCTCGACCGGCGAGTGCAGGAACTGGGCGCTCACGAGGTCGTACCGGCCCTCGGGGAACGTGGCCTTGAGATCGTGCTGCTCCACCGAGATCTCGACACCGGCGTCGTACGCGTGCTTCAGCGCCCGGTCGAGCGCGACCTGCGACACGTCGACGCCCAGCACCCGCCAGCCCCGCTTCGCCAGCCAGACGGCGTCACCGCCCTCCGCGCACCCGATGTCGAGCGCGCTGCCGGGCGTGAGCCGTTCGGCCTCGCGCACCAGCAACGGATTCGGCTTCCCGGACCAGACCTGGTCCCGCTCCGAGTAGAAGGTCTCCCAGAACTCCTGCGCTGTCGTCATGCTTCCAAGGTGCCGCAGACCATGCCGAACTGGCAATCAACGTTGCTGATTCAGCAACGCCAGGTCGCTCAGAACAGGGTCGCGGGCTCAACCGGCTCGGGCTCGGGCAGTGCTTCGAGGCTGGGCACCAGCGCTCGCACCTCGTCGTGGAACCGGCGGGCGAGCGCGGGCGCGTCGTTGTTGTCGGGGGTGTGCACGAACACCGTCGGCGACCTGCCCTCCCGCAGCCAGCCGGCGACCACCGCGGTCCACGCCCGCCACCCCTCGACCGTCTCCTCGACCGAGTCCCGGCCCAGGTAGCGGACGATCGGCTGGTCGGTCAGCACCTGCGTTCGCCGCGGCAACCGCGGTTTCCTGCCCCAGGCCTCCCGCTCGGCCTCGCTGGTCGGCGGGCTCTGGAAGAAGACGGTGGTGTCGAACGGCACCCACTCGGCGTCCGCGCCGGCGAGCGCCCCCTCCAGCAGCGACGTCGCTGCGCCGTCGGTGAAGAACAGCGGGTGACGCACCTCCACGGCACGCCGGAGGCCGGCGGGCAGCCTGCGCAGAAAGCGGGCCAGGGCGTCGACCTCCGCCGGGACGAACGAGCCGGGCAGCTGGGTCCACAGGACCGCACGCTCGCCGAGAGGTTCGATCGCGTCCAGGAACGCCCGCATCTCGGCCTCGACGCCGACCAGGCGTCGCTCGTGCGTGACGACCTTGGGCAGCTTGACCACGAACCGGAAGCCTGGGTCGGTCTGCCCCGCCCAGGTCGTGACGGTCTTCCTGGCGGGCGTCGCGTAGAACGTGGTGTTGCCCTCGACGGCGTTGCACCAGCCCGCGTAGGCCCGCAGTCGCTCCCCGGCAGGGTGCGACTGCGGCAGGAACCGCCCGAGCCACGCCTTGTGGTTCCACATCGCGCAGCCGACATGAAGACGTGCCACCGCGCCTACTTCTTGCCCTTCGGCTCATCCGTGGACAGCGCGGCGACGAAGGCCTCCTGCGGCACCTCCACCCGCCCCACCATCTTCATGCGCTTCTTGCCTTCCTTCTGCTTCTCGAGCAGCTTGCGCTTACGGGTGATGTCACCGCCGTAGCACTTGGCCAGCACGTCCTTGCGGATGGCGCGGATCGTCTCGCGGGCGATCACGCGGGCACCGATCGCGGCCTGGATCGGCACCTCGAACTGCTGCCTGGGGATGAGCTCACGCAGACGGGTCGCCATGCGCGTGCCGTACGCGTAGGCGTAGTCCTTGTGCACGATCGCGCTGAACGCGTCGACCGTCTCACCCTGCAGCAGGATGTCGACCTTGACGAGCTCCGCGTCCTGCTCGCCGGACTCCTCGTAGTCCAGCGACGCGTAGCCGCGGGTGCGCGACTTCAGCGAGTCGAAGAAGTCGAAGATGATCTCGCCGAGCGGCATCGTGTAGCGCAGCTCGACCCGGTCCTCGGAGAGGTAGTCCATGCCGCCGAGCTGGCCGCGCTTGGACTGGCAGAGCTCCATGATGGGGCCGATGTAGTCGGACGGAGCGATGATCGTGCACTTGGTGATGGGCTCGTAGACCTCGGCGCGCTTGCCCTCCGGCCAGTCGGACGGGTTCGTCACGACGATCTCGGCGCCGTCCTCCATCACCACGCGGTACACGACGTTCGGGGCCGTGGAGATGAGGTCGAGACCGTACTCGCGCTCCAGGCGGTCGCGGGTGATCTCCAGGTGCAGCAGGCCGAGGAAGCCGCAGCGGAAACCGAAGCCCAGCGCCGCGGAGGTCTCCGGCTCGTAGGTGAGCGCGGCGTCGTTGAGCTGGAGCTTGTCGAGCGCCTCGCGCAGCTCCGGGTAGTCCGAGCCGTCGACGGGGTACAGGCCTGAGTAGACCATCGGACGCGGCTCGCGGTAGCCGGCCAGCGGCTCCGTGGCGCCCTTGCGCTCCGACGTGACGGTGTCGCCGACCTTGGACTGGCGCACGTCCTTCACGCCGGTGATCAGGTAGCCCACCTCGCCGACGCCGAGACCCTGGGACGGCTTGGGCTCCGGCGAGACGATGCCGACCTCGAGGATCTCGTGGGTCGCGCCCGTCGACATCATCTTGATGCGCTCGCGCGGCGTGATCTTGCCGTCGACCACGCGGATGTAGGTGACGACACCGCGGTAGGTGTCGTAGACCGAGTCGAAGATCATCGCGCGGGCCGGGGCGTCGTCCTGGCCGACCGGGGCCGGCACCTTCTTCACGACCTCGTCGAGCAGCGCGCCGACACCAAGACCGGTCTTGGCGGAGACACGCAGCACCTCGTCCGGCTCACAGCCGGTGATGTGCGCGATCTCCTTCGCGTACTTGTCCGGGTCCGCGGCGGGCAGGTCGATCTTGTTCAGCACCGGGATGATGGTGAGGTCGTTCTCCATCGCCAGGTACAGGTTCGCCAGCGTCTGCGCCTCGATGCCCTGCGCGGCGTCGACCAGCAGCACGGCGCCCTCGCAGGCCTCCAGTGCGCGGGACACCTCGTAGGTGAAGTCGACGTGGCCAGGCGTGTCGATCATGTGCAGGACGTGGTCCTGCCCGTCGAGCTGCCACGGCAGGCGCACGTTCTGCGCCTTGATGGTGATGCCGCGCTCACGCTCGATGTCCATGCGGTCCAGGTACTGCGCACGCATCGCCCGCGCGTCGACCACGCCGGTGAGCTGCAACATCCGGTCGGCCAGCGTCGACTTGCCGTGGTCGATGTGCGCGATGATGCAGAAGTTCCGGATGAGCTCCGGCGGCGTGAAGGTCGTGTCGGCGAACGAGGTCAAGGCAGTCCTCAACAGGAAATCGGACGGGTGTCCCCTTATGGTCCCATAGAGGCTGACGTGCTCTGCACCACTAGGGTGCGTCCGTGCAGACGAACGGTGAAGACCCCCGCCCGGCCAAGGGCGCGGTTCGCGAGATTTTCGACGCGGCAAGGGCCGCCAAGCTGGACTACTCCCCCACCATGGACGGCGACGCCGACCCCGGCGAGGTCGTGTGGGCGTGGGTGCCCTTCGAGGAGGACGCCACCCGCGGCAAGGACCGTCCGCTGCTGGTCGTGGGGCATGCAAACGGCGATCTCGTGGCGCTGATGCTCTCCTCGAAGGAGCCGCGCGACGACTTCCTGGACCTGGGCGCGGGCGCCTGGGACCGCGACGGCCGCCCGTCGTACCTGCGCCTCGACCGCGTCTTCGCCCTCGACTCGGACGACGACATCCGGCGTGAGGGTGCCGTGCTGGCACCCGCCGCCTTCGGCCTGGTCGTGGACGCCCTACGCGACCGTCACGGCTGGCGCTGAACGAACGCCCGCCACGCGGGTGCGCTGAAGGTCAGCGTGCCCGCGCCGGCGTTCTTGGAGTCACGAACCAGCACGTCGTGACCGAACGCCACTTCGACGCAGTCGCCGCTCTCCGTCGCATCGCTGTAGCTGCTCTTACGCCAGGTACGGTCCTGAGACATCGAGATCTCCTCGCGGTTGGCCGACGTACTCCGCCAGCTTGCTCCGCGATTGTCCCGCATCCAGGGCAACCTGATCCAGGTGGTTGAAGAGGAGCCGGGTCCGGGCGATGGCCCCCGGATCCTGCACGAACAACTTTGCGAGGTCGGTCTCACCGAACGCGACCGGGTACGCCTTCTCGTACTCCCACAGAACGCAGCCGGATGACGGAATCACGATGTGCGCGGGCACGACGCGGATGAGATGCGCGTCGAAGAGGAGCCGGGCGTACTGGTCGGCCATGATCGAGGCGTCCCCGATCTGCAGCCTCAACGCCAGCTCATGGACGTAGAACAAGCACTTCGGCCCGTTGTGCCGCCGCAGGATCGCCTGGCGTTCCCCACGGAACCGCACGAGGTCCGGGATCCGCTCCTCAGCCACGAATCCGCCTAGCCGATAGAGGGCATCGGCGTACTCCGGAGTCTGAATCAGCCCCGCCAGACCGTTCGAGGTGTAGTTGGTCAAGGTCTTGGCGGTGGACTCCGCGAACACGAGTGTCCGCAGATCGTCGTGCATCTGAATGACGTACTCGTCGAACGCCTTCTCGTAGCGGCGCCGGAACATCTCGAGGTAGTCGGCGTCCTTGCCACACGCGGTCAGGAACTGCACGAGGTCGACCTCGCTCGCACGGGCTTTGCCGTGCTCGATGGTCGACATCTTGCTCGGATCCCAGCCAAGCCGAATGGCCATCGCGCGGCCGCCCAGGTCGGTGCAGGTCTCCCGCAACCGACGCAGTTCGTCGCCGAGTTCCCTGCTGTGCGCGGTCGATGTGATCACAGTCATAGCCCGAAAGTAGGCTTTGACCCTGGTCCAAAGAAGGCGCTCATTCGGGTGAAAACGTCCTAGGCAAGGCGCGTGATGTCGACCGTCACCTCCAGCGCGGTGGCCGCCCCACCCGAGTAGATCCCCTTCAACGGAGCCACATCCGCGTAGTCGCGCCCGAGCGCCACCCAGATGTGCCGTGGCCCGACCGGCATGGCGTTGGTCGGGTCGTACCCCCACCACCCGCCGGTCCATGCCTCGATCCACGCGTGCGACTCGCCACGCACCGTCTCTCGCAGCGCGCCGTCCTTCTTCGTGTGCAGGTACCCGGAGACGTACCGCGACGGGATCCCCATACCGCGCAACAACACCAACGTCAGATGCGCGAAGTCCTGACACACGCCCTTACGTTCGTGCCACGCGTCAACGGCCGAGCTGTGCACGCCGGTCGAACCAGGCTGGTACTTCAGCTGCTCCCATACCCACTGCGAGGCAGCCAGCACGGCCTCGGACGGCGTCTTGCCCTTCTTGAGCTCACGCGCTTTCGCCAGCAACTCACGGTTGCGCGGCGTGTAGCGCGTCGGTTCCAGAAACTCCGTGTACCGGTCGAGGAGGTTCTCCTCGCGCATGTCCGCCCACGTCCCCGTGGTCACCGGCTCGATCACCGCACTCGTCTCGACGACCGACGACGCGACGACTTGCAGTTCCTTGTGTGGCGCATGGAGGTCGAACGACGTGACCTCCGTGCCCCAGTAGTCCGTGTATCGGTACGCACGAGTCGCCGGCGTGGTCTCGACGCGTGAGACGACCACGTTCTGACGGCGGTCACCGCGCGGTGTCAGCCGTGCCTCGTTGTACGACTGCATGACCGGTGCCTCGTACTGATAGCCCGTCGTGTGCACGACACGCACTCGCCAGCTCATGGTCAGCCCACCTCGGTGTTCGTCCAGGCGACCCACGGGGACACGTGGAAGTACTGCGTCGACACGGCCTCACCGACGTCACGTACGGTCTTCTGCAACGCAGAAAGACGTTTCGGCAGGTCAGGCAGCAGATCGTGCGGCCTCAAGAACTCCAGGTCGCTCCGTGCCTTGCCGAGCAACCGCAACGCCTCAGCGCGCGCACCGACGCGCACGGACGGTTGGTTCTCCAGCTGTTCCAGACACGACTCCGCCTGCCTCAGCGCGTGGAACACCGACCGCGGGAACAGCCTGTCCAACAACAAGAACTGCACCACTCTCGACGCGTCCAACGCGCCGCGGTACGTCCTCAGGTACGTGTCGTGCGCACCGGCCGACCTCAGCACCGTGACCCATCCCGGCGAAGACGCCTTGTCGCCCACACGAGCCAACAGCAGCCGCACGATCATGTCGACGCGCTCGACAGAGCGTCCCAGCACGAGGAACCGCCACCCGTCGTCCCGTGACATCGTGGAGTCCGCGAGCCCGGCGAACATCGCCGCCCGCTCCTCCACAAAGCTGAAGAACGCGTGCGGCCCCATCGTGCGCGCGTAGGTCTCCCGTTCGGCAACGGCGTTCCACATCGCGTTGAGGCACTCCCACATTTCGGTCGACACGACCTCACGAGCACCACGCGTGTTCTCGCGCGCGCTGTTGACCGACGACACGATCGAACTGGGGTTGTCCTTGTTGTACGCCACCAGTTCCGTCAACGACCACACGTCGAACTGGTCGGCACCCTCAGGCGGTGTGATGCCCAGAACCGTCAGCAACTGCCGTGACGTGGCGTCCGGGTCGACGGTCGCGTCCTCCAACAGCTGATGGACCGAAACGTCCAGGATGCGCGCCGTGTCGTCCGCCCGTTCGACGTAGCGGCCGATCCAGTACAGCGACTCAGCGTTGCGTGCCAGCATTTCGCGCGCCTCCCTACTGCTGCTGTTGTTGCTGTTGCTGGGAAGTGGTCAGCTCCGGCCCCTGCTCAGCCGCCGCAGCCTCCATTTCGGACGGACCGGCGAGCCCAGGCTGCGCCAGCTCCCGTTCCTGCGTGGACGACTTGGCCGCCAGCACCCAGGTGTCCTTGGACCCGCCGCCCTGTGACGAGTTCACGATCAAACTGCCCTCCGGCAACGCGACCCGCGTCAACCCACCGGGCAACACGAAGATGAAGTTGCCGTCGTTCACCGCGAACGGCCGCAGGTCCACGTGCCGGGGCGCCAGCCTGTCGCCCACCTTGGTCGGCACCGTGCTCAACTGCACCACGGGCTGCGCGATCCACCCGCGCGGGTTGCTCTTGATCCGCTTCCGCAGCGAGTTCAACTCCCGAACCGTAGCGTCCGGCCCGAACACGATCCCGTACCCGCCAGACCCCTCGACGGGCTTCACCACCAGCTCGTCGAGGTGGTCGAACACGTGCGACCGTTCCTCGGAAAGCCAGCACCGGAACGTGTCCACGTTGGGCAGCAACGGCTTCTCGCCGAGGTAGTACTGCACGATCTCCGGCAGGTAGGTGTAGACGAGCTTGTCGTCCGCCACCCCGTTACCCACAGCGTTGGCGACAACGACGTTGCCCGCCCGCGCCGCGTTCAACAGCCCCGCGATGCCCAGCACCGAGTCAGGCCGGAAGTGCACGGGATCGAGGAAGTCGTCGTCGATGCGCCGGTAGATGACATCGACCTGCCGCTCCCCCTCGGTCGTCCGGAGGTACACGAAGTTGTCGCGGCAGAACAGATCCCGCCCCTCGACCAGCTCCACACCCATCTGCCGCGCAAGCAGCGAGTGCTCGAAGTAGGCGCTGTTGGCAAGGCCAGGCGTAAGCACAACAACGTTCGGGTCCACGGCGTTGGGCGCGGCAGCGTTCCTCAGAGCCCTGAGCAGGTGAACCGCGTAGTCACCCACAGCGCGCACACGGTGCCGTGCGAACAGATCAGGAAAGACCCGCGCCATCGTCCGCCGGTTCTCCATGACGTAGGAGACGCCGGACGGGCACCGAAGATTGTCTTCGAGCACCCGGAACGTCCCCTGCTCGTCCCGCACCAGGTCCACACCCGAGACGTGGATGCGCACCCCGTTGGGCGGACTGATGCCGGCCGCCTCCCGATGGAAGTGCTCGCAGCTCGTGATGAGACGCCGGGGCAACACTCCATCCCGGACGATCTGCGCGTCACCGTAGATGTCCGCGAGGAACATCTCCATCGCGCGCACCCGCTGAACGATGCCCTTCTCGAGCTTCGACCACTCAGTCGCGGTGATGATCCGCGGTATCAGGTCGAGCGGAAACGGCCGCTCCTGACCACTGAGCGAGAACGTGATCCCTTGGTCAACGAAGGCTCTGCCAAGGGCTTCGCTTCGCGCGTTCAGCTCGTTGACCTGCGACGGAGCCACCGACTCGTACAGCGCGCGGTACGCACTCCGCACCCCGTTGTCCGTGGAGAACATCTCGTCGTAGGCGCCGGCATGTGGCCGTTCGGGATTCAGATAGCCGTTGAAAAGCTCACCGAGCCTCGGCGTGGTGACCGTGCGGCTGCGGCGCAGTCCTGAGGTGCGGGCTCGGTGCTCCATGGTCCACATCTTCACCCTGTTCAGGCCGATTTCGCACTAGTCCGACCGGACAGAAACCTGCCGGAAACGAAACTCGGTACTTTCCAGGCGTGATCTCAGCCGACGCGCCAGACATGGAACTCGTGCACACGATCCGCTTCGGAGCCCCCATCACCGGCATCACCGTCCTCGATCCGGCGCAGCCGCAGCTCGTGGTCCAGCTCGCTGAAGGCGGGGCGGAAATCGTGGATCCCCTCACGGGCGAGCACACGCCGTCCGAGTTCAGGCGACGTTCGGGCAGCGCGGTGCGGTCGGTGCGGATCGAGGAACTGACCGTCCGGGCCGAAGGCACCGCGATCGTCGTGTTCCGCGGCCGGGAAGTGATCACCGAGCTGACCGGCCACACCACGCCGGTCATCTCGCTGGACGTGTTCCCAGCTGCGGGCGGACCGCTGGTGGCGTCCGGCAGTGAGGGCGGATCGGTGCGGATCTGGAACCCTCGGACCGGACAGGAGGTCGGCCGGAGCAGGTCGACCAGGGTCTCGGTACTGGCCACGTTTCCTGGCCCGGACGGGCGGACTCGCATCGCCTCCGGTGGCAACACCGGCAGGCTGCGCATCTGGGACCCTCAGCTGGCGGCACCTCCTCGTACCGGACTCGTGTCGACGCGCGGGTTCAGCGACCGCGTGGCGCGCCAGGACCTGCTCGACCGCGGTGCGCTGGTGCAGGCGCTCAAGCAGATGCTCGACCCGAGGGACGACGATCCACCCACCGTGATCACGGTCGAGGGCGCGTGGGGTTCGGGCAAGAGCACCCTGCTGGACATGGTCAAGGGTGAACTGGCCACGCCGCCTGCCGAGGCTCCGAAAGGACGACGACTGACGGTGGCCGGCGCAGATCGCAGGTTGTGGCGGTGGTGGCATCGGCAGCCGGTGGCGACGAAGCCGAAGCCGAAGCCGTTGGTCGTGTCTTTCAACCCGTGGCGGCACCAGTCGAGTGAACAGGTGTGGGCGGGGCTCGCGAAGGCCGTGACCGAAGCGGCGGAAACGGCGATCATGCCGCATCAGAACGCACGCGAGCGGTACTGGTTCACCCGCAACGCCGAACGCGTCGACCGCCGGCACCTCCAGCGCCAGCTGTGGAAGCGGATCTTCTCACCGCTGCTGTCGTTGGCGGGGCTGGCTTTCGGGCTGTCGGTGCTGAACGCGTTGACCAACCTGAAGCTCGGCTGGGCATGGTGGGTGACCGTCGGTCTGGCCTCGGCCGGATTGCTGCACACGGGCCTGAGGTACCTGTTCGGGCGTGCGTCGGCGTTCCTGCCGGGTGAACTGTTCGCCGGACCGGTCGTTAGCAACGCTTTCGCAGGTACCACAACGGATCCGTTGATCCGCGACCCTTACTACAACGCGCGTGCCGGCTATCTGTACCTGGTGCAGCACGACGTCCAGGCGTTGCTGGAGGACCTCAACGTGCATGGCTACCAGCCGATCCAGCTGATCGACGACCTGGACCGGTGCACGCCCCGCACGACTGCGCAGGTGTTCGAGGCGATCAACGTGTTCCTGTCGGACGACTTCCCCGCCACGAGGTTCGTGCTCGGCCTCGACACCACCGTCGTCGCATCGCACGTGGACCACGCCTACAAGGAGCTCGCCGACGCGAAGATCGTGACGCACCCGGACGACCCGAGTCCTGGCTGGACGTTCCTGCGCAAGCTCGTCCAGCTCCCGGTGCGCCTGCCTCGCACGACCGCGGACGACATCGGCCAGGTCCTGCTCTCCCAGCTCGGGCCGGTGCGCAGGGACGAGCGGACATTGACCCAACCCGAGCACAGTAGCGGCGGCACCCTCGGCGGCCTCCCTTCGCTGCCCGAGATCGAGCAGGAGATCGTCGCCATCGAGCGGCACACCGAGGTGCGCGACCACCTGCGTCGCCGTCTGAGCGCTCAGCCCGAACACTCGGTGCGCGAGGAGAAGCGGCTGCTGAACGTGTGGCAGTTCTATCTGCGCGTTCTCAGCACCGTGGACGTCACGCAGGCAGGTCATCTCGTCGCCGTCGCTGAGATCGCGGTCCGGTGGCCGGCCTACCTGCACCGCCTGCGAGGTGGATGGCAGGACCTGGCAGACGCGGTCGACGACGACGTCCAGTGGGGCGCAACGATCGCCAAGCTCGGGTTCGCCTATTCCGATCGCGAGGCCGCTGCGAATCTGCGCGAGCTGCTGCTCGACTGCGATGCGCAAGCGGTTGCGAGGCTGGCAAGCAAGTTGTTCTGAACGTTGACCGGACCCACTACCCGACCAACGATGCATGACGAGCCCCCTAGCTGCTCAGCAGGTCCAGCCCGAAGCCGGTGACGAACAGGAGGAACCCGAGCCAGCGCAGCTGATGGCCGTGCAGCCGTGGTTCTCCACACGGAACACGGCCTCGCGCTGGTCGACGAGCTTCCGCTCACGAGGCGGCAGGCCGTCGCGCACGAACTCCTTGACCCGGTCGAATACGTAGCCGACCTGCTTCGCGCATGGCTCCTCCGCGTGGGCGTCGGTGCAGGCGTGCGCTCGCGGCAGGTCACTCAGCACCGTGTTCCGCAGGTCCTCGATCATGGGTCCGGTGAACCACGGCTGGTCCGGCAAGTACCGGCTGCCGTGGCGCACCAGCTGCCACCGGCGGGTGTCCCCGTTGACCTTGCTGATGGATCCGATCCTGGTGATGAGCCATTCCGAGATAGCTCTTTGTAGTTCCAGAAGCTGGCCGGCCTCGTGCATCCGCGAGCGCCAAGCCCGGAAGTCGCTGACCTTGGCGGTGGCCCGTGCGCCGATCGCACGCAGCCGGTCCGGCCCGACCAGGTCGAGGATCACCACGCAGCCCGCCATGAACTGCATAAGCTTGCCGGCGCGGCCCCACCACACCATGGACAGGCCCCACAGTGTCGCGCCTGACGTCTGCTTGCCGGAGAACCAGATGGCCAGGACCGTCCCGATGTCCCGATGGGTGACGGCCACGAGGGCGGTGACGGCGGCGAGTCCCAGCAGTCCGAACCACTTCACGGGGCCAGCATCCCAGGCTGATCAAGCACGTTGTTCTGTACGCAAAAAAAGCCCTGCGGGGAGCGCTTGTGGCGCTCAACCCGCAGGGCAAATTAAGTTCGGCGGCGACCTACTCTCCCACACCGTAACCAGTGCAGTACCATCGGCGCAGAAGGGCTTAACTACCGGGTTCGGAATGGGACCGGGTGTTTCCCCAACGCTATAACCACCGAAACACTATGGAATTCAACCTGAACCCCGAACCAGCAGAAACAACCTGCCGGCGGGTTCGACCGGTCCTGGTTGTTCTTCCAGAACCGCACAGTGGATGCGTAGCGTCTTTGTAACAAGTCCTCGGCCTATTAGTACCAGTCAGCTCCAACCGTTACCGGTCTTCCACCTCTGGCCTATCAACCCAGTGGTCTAGCTGG
>NZ_FNET01000001.1 GCF_900100275.1 Lentzea albidocapillata subsp. violacea | reverse complement strand
CCGGACGAGCGTGCGGCGATCGCCGAGATGCACCGCGTGCTGCGGCCTGGTGGGAAGCTGTTGTTGCTCGACCACGTCGGCAGCCAGCACCGTGTCGTCCACTTCGTCCAGTCGCTGCTGGAGAAGCTGAGTGTGCGGATGTGCGGCGACTACCAGACCCGGCGGCCGTTGCCGTTGGTGGAGCAGGCCGGTTTCGTGGTGCAGCGGCAGGAACGGCTCAAGCTCGGCATGGTCGAGCGGGTGGCCGCGGTCAAGGCCTGAGCCGCTGCCGCGGCAGTACGCCACGACCTCCTGGCCGGCCCGCCAGTTCGTCCAGGGAACGGACACGGCGCCGGGGATGTGCCCGGCGGCGTACTCCTCGGCGGGCCGCACGTCGATGACCGTCGCGCGTCCCGGCCGGACGCATGGTGCCCCTGGGTGCGCGGTGCCCGTGACCGACTGGCCGTAACTGGCCGATCGAACTCCTTGCGGATGTGCTGACCTGGGGTGACGATGGTAGGAAGACGTCGCGTAGCGAGGCGTACCTCCGATGGGAGGGTCGCACCATGGATCCTTGGCTCATCTGGCTGATCGTCGGGGCGGTGCTGGCCGTCGCGGAGATCTTCACGCTGACCGCGGCGCTCGGCATGCTGGCCGCGGCCGCGCTGGTCACCTCAGGTATCGCCGCGATCGGGGTGCCGGCGCCGGGGCAGTTGGTGGCGTTCACGCTCGTGTCCGCCGCGGGCGTGGTGCTGGTTCGGCCGTGGGCGCGCAGGCAGGTGCTGCTGGCGCAGGGGGAGCGGTTCGGAATCGATGCTCTGGTGGGCAGTTCGGCGTACGTCCTGCAGGAGGTGAACGGCCATGCGGGGCTGGTGCGCATCGGGGGCGAGGACTGGTCGGCGCGTCCGATCGACGAGTCCGTGGTGATCCCGGCCGGGTCCACTGTGGACGTTCTGCAGATCAGCGGCAGCATCGCTGTCGTCTACCCACGGGAGTGACCTATGTCCGCCTTGCTGATCGCCGCACTGATACTTGCCGTGTTCACGGCCTTCACCGTTTTCCGCGCGGTGCGCATCGTGCCGCAGGCTCGCGCCCGCAACGTCGAACGACTCGGCCGCTACCAGCGCACCCTGAAGCCGGGACTCAACTTCGTCATCCCGTACGTGGATCGGGTGTACCCGGCGATCGACCTGCGTGAGCAGGTCGTCTCGTTCCAGCCGCAGCCGGTGATCACCGAGGACAACCTGGTGGTCGAGATCGACACCGTGCTGTACTTCCAGGTGACCGACCCGCGCGCCGCGGCGTACGAGATCGCCAGCTTCCTGCAGGCCGTCGAGCAGCTCACCGTCACCACGTTGCGCAACGTGGTGGGATCGATGGATCTGGAGATGACGCTGACCTCCCGCGACACCATCAACAGCCAGCTGCGCGGCGTGCTCGACGACGCGACGGGCAAGTGGGGTCTGCGGGTCAACCGGGTGGAGATCAAGGCCATCGACCCGCCGAAGACCATCAAGGACGCGATGGAGAAGCAGATGCGGGCCGAACGCGACAAGCGGGCCGCCATTCTGAACGCCGAGGGGCAGCGCCAGTCACAGATCCTCACCGCGGAGGGCGACAAGCAGGCCGCCGTGCTGCGCGCCGAGGGCAACCGGGCGGCGGCGATCCTCGAGGCCGAGGGCCAGTCGCGCGCGATCGACCAGGTCTTCCAGGCCGTGCACCGCAACGACCCGGACCCGAAACTGCTCGCCTACCAGTACCTGCAGGTGCTGCCCAAGCTCGCGCAGGGCTCGGGCAACACGTTCTGGGTGATCCCGAGCGAGGTCACCACCGCGCTGCACGACGTGTCACGTGCCTTCTCCGAGATCCTGCCCCGGTCCGAGGCGACGAGGCCGCCCGACACCGACGAACTGGCCACGAAGGCGTCCGAGGACGCGGCGGACGCCGCCGAAGCGGTCGCCGAAGCGGCGGACTCCGTGGACCTGCGTTCGCTCGGACCCACGATGCCCGTGCAGCCGACGGGCAGGTGACCTGAACACTGCGCGTCGAACGCCGGTAGGCGAGGGCACCGGCACAAGCTGCCGTCGCCTCCGGCACAAGCTTCCGCCGCCTCCGGGAATGCGCTGAGTCGTGGGTTGTCACGCCGGCCTCGCCCGATGGTTCAACTGCCTGCTCGTTCATGGGAACTCCTGCGGTGGAAGACCACTCAGGGGCGCACTGGGCACCCCATTCGGATGCTCCTCCCGGCCGACCGCAACCTGGACGCGTGATGTTCGGTCACAAATCCTAGGTAGCGCTCAGTCGCTGTTAGCGTACGGAGAGCGACATCTCCGAACCTGGAGGACTCCATGAAACGCCTTGTCTCCGTAACGTTGAGCGCGCTCGCCGCTACCGCTCTCCTCGCCTCGGCCGGCCCTCCCGCACATGCCGCGGCAGGCCGGGCGGTGGTGTTCTCGACCGAGCTCACGCCGGTCAAGATCTTCACGAACCCGAACGGCTGCAACAAACTCCCGGTCGACGCGCACGTGCTGGTCAACCTGACCAACACCGACGTCTTCGTGCACGCCGACCCGTTCTGCCTGACCCCTGGGCTGGTCGTCAAGGAGGACCACGGCTCCCACGTCGCCCTCGGCAGCGGGTCGTTCTCCGTCAAGGACTGAGCCCCTGGTGTGACGAGTCGGAAAGGACACGCGTGTCTGTCGATCTTGTCGTGGTCGGCGTCGGCTACGTCGGGCTGCCACTCGCCGCCGAAGCAGTCGCCGCCGGGTTGTCGGTGATCGGGTACGACACTTCGCCGGAGGTGGTCACCGCGGTGGCCGAGGGCCGCTCGCACGTGCTCGACGTGTCGACGGACCGACTACGGGAGATGAAAGCCAAAGGTTTCACCGTCACCTCCGATCCGGTGGTGCTGAGCGGTGCCGAGACGATCACGATCTGCGTGCCCACCGGTCTCGACGCCGGGGGTGGGCCGGATCTGGCCGCCGTGTGCTCCGCCGCCACGACCATCGCCGGACATCTGCGCCCCGGCACCCTGGTGGTGCTGGAGTCGACCAGCTATCCGGGGACCACCGACGAGGTCGTCCGGCCGATTCTGGAACAGCACGGCCTGATCGCGGGCGAGGACTTCCCGCTCGCCTACTCGCCGGAACGGATCGACCCCGGCAACGCGCGGTTCGGCCTGCGCAACACCCCGAAGGTCATCAGCGGCCACACGCCGTTGTGCGCCAAGCACTGCGCCACGTTCTACGGGCGGTTCGTCGACACGGTCGTGGTGGCACGCGGCACCCGTGAGGCGGAGATGGCCAAGCTGCTGGAGAACACCTACCGGTACGTGAACATCGCGCTGGTCAACGAGATCGCGATGTTCTGCGACAACATCGGCGTCGACGTGTGGGACGTGCTGCACTGTGCGGCGTCCAAGCCGTTCGGGTTCGCGCCGTTCGTGCCCGGCCCCGGTGTCGGCGGGCACTGCATCCCGGTCGACCCCAGGTATCTGCTGGACAAGGCCGAACGGGAAGGCACCCGGCTGGGTGTCGTGCACGCGGCCCGGCAGGTGGACGACCGGATGCCGTCCTACGTGGCCGAACGCGTCACGCGGATGCTCGCCGAGTACGGAAAACCTCTGCGGGGAACCAAGATCCTGCTGCTCGGCGTCGCCTACAAGGCGGACGTGCCGGACACCCGTGAGTCCGCCGCGGTGCGGATCGCGCTGCGCCTGCGTGCGCTCGGCGCGACCGTGGCCTATCACGACCCGGTGGCCGGCGTGGTGCCCGAACTCGGGCCGCCCGCACCTGATCTCGGCACGGCTCTGCGGACCGCGGACGCCGCCGTGCTGCTCGTCGCTCACCGCGACTACGACCTCGGCCGGCTGGCGAGGACCGCCCGGCTGTTCTTCGACGTGACGGGGCGCGTTCCCGGGGAGGAGGTCGTGCGCCTGTAGGGGCGCCTGCCGGGGTGAGGCCCGGCAGGCGGACATCAGTTCTTCCGTGACAAGGAGTACAGGAATGACCGCCGCAGTCAAGAACGACCGGCTCAAGAAGCGTTTCGCGAAGTGGGATGTCAACAAGAACGGCCGGATCGAGAAGGCCGACTACGAGGCCGAGGCCCGCCGGATCGTCAAGGCGTTCGGCGAGGACCCGGCGTCACCGCAGGCCCGGGCGGTGATCAACTCGTTCTCGGACATGTTCGAGTACCTGGCGAGCAAGGCGGGCGTCGGACCGAATGGATCGATGACCGAACAGCAGTTCATCGAGGTTACCGAGGCGCAGATCTTCCAGGAGGGCGACTCGGGGTTCAACCGGGTCGTGCGTCCCACGATCGCGGCGATCGTCGGGCTGTGCGACACCGACGGCGACGGCGAGGTGAACCCGAGGGAGTTCGGCAAGTGGCTGGACGCCATCGGTGTCGAGCCTTCGGCCGTCGACACCGCGTTCCGCGCGATCGACGTCAACGGCAACGGCAAGCTGACCGTCGACGAGCTCGTGCACGCCGTGCGCGACTACCACCTCGGCAAGCTGGACGTGCCGCTGCTCGGCAACTAGCCGGGTGACGAAACGGGGCCCCAGGCGATCCGCCTGGGGCCCCGTTCTCAGTTCGACTGGGTGAAACGTATGTCCAGCTCGGGTTTCAGGCCCAGATCGGGCCCGGTGCGCGGCTGTGGCACGTGGATGAGGATGTTGTAGTGGTTGGGGAAGTGGCACCCGTCGAACCCGAGCACCGTGCCCACCCGCACCCCGCCGATCCACACGTCGTCGCCGCGGTCGATCACGCCCGCGCACCCGATCTCGGCGAACCCGAGGAACCCGACCCGGTCGATCCGCGCGCCGGGCGTGGTGTCGTCGTGGTCGGTGGTGACCAGTTCGTGCACCTCACCTTCGCGCACGCACCGGCTGGCGAACGGTTCCAGGCTCATCCCGCGATCGTCGCGCCGGTGCACCAGCACTTTCACGACCGTGCCGGTGATCTCCCGTTTCGGCCCGTCCTCACGCATGCGTCTCCCTCCGATACGCCTCATCCACTATGGACAGTGCGGCCAGGCCGCCGTCGGACCACGCCGGTCCCAGCAGCACCGCCTCCGCGAACTCACGCAGCACGCCTTCGTACTCGTGCCGGAGCGACTCCTTGAACTCCCGGTAGCCGGCCAGCATGTCCGCGTGGAGCACCGACCCGTCGCCCAGCCGGACCTCGACGTCCTTGACCTCGCCGGGGAACGACCAGTCGAGCTCGACGGTCGCCCGGTCGAGCGCCAGCACCGCCTGCCGGTCGACGCCGGTGCCGTCACGGTCGATCCGCACGCCGCGCAGCGCCACCGGCCCGAGGAAGAGCCGGACGAGGTCGAGCGCGTTCGGGCCGTTGTCCGCGACGCAGCCACCGCCGCAGCGCGCCGCGTCGAGATACCACCGGTCGTGGCCGACGTGTTCCTCGATCTGTTCGAGGTACCGCACCGTCATCGACTCGATCGTCGCGTCGCCGATCTTGTCCCGCAACGCGAGCACGTTGCTGTTGTAGCGGCGGTGGAACGCGGTGAACAACGCGACCTGCCGCCCGGCGGCGAGGTCTGCCAGGTCGCGGCCGTCGGCCAGGGTGGTGGCCAGGGGTTTCTCCACGCACACCGGCAGTCCGGCGTCGAGCACGTCCCGGCACACGATGGCGTGCACGTCGTTCGGCGCGGTGACGACGACGGCGTCCAGCCCGCCCGCGGCGAGCAGTTCCCGGTGGTCGCGGTAGCCGGGTACCCCGTGGTCCGCCAGCGCGGCGGGGTCGCGATCGCAGACCGCTGCGAGCGTGAAGTCCGGCGATCTCTCCAGCGCGGCCAGGTAGAAACGGGCGATCACGCCGAGTCCGACGATGCCGAGCCGCATCACGCGTGCACCCCCGTCGTCACCGACCGCAGCTCCTCGAACAACGCGCGTGGCAGGGGCACCCCGTGCTCCCGCAACCGCGCCGCCCGTTCACCCTCGTGCCAGCCGGGGTACGACACCGGGGCGGCGGGGTCGAGTGCGGGCCAGCCGCGCACCGCGGTGAAGAGCGACGCCGCGTCGGCGGCGAACCCGGTGCGCAGCAGGTCCGGCGCGATCGCGACCGCCAGGATGCCGATGTCGTCGTCCCGGTCGCCGTCGGCGGACAGCGCGCCGAGCGCCGCGCCGGACACCAGCGCGGCGAGCACCTCGACCAGCAGTCCCAGCCCGAAACCCTTGTAGGCGCCGGTTTCGGGATCGCTGCCCAGCCACAGCAGGTGGGCGTCGCCCCGATCGAACGCCGCCGGGTCCGTCACCGGTGTGCCGTCGGCGGCGGCGAGCCAGCCCGGTGGGATCGGCTCGCCCGCACGAGCCGCGGCACGCACCCGGCCGGTCGGCACGACGGTGGTGCTCATGTCCAGCACGAACGGGTGCGCGTCGCCCGCGGGACAGGCCAGCGCGAGCGGGTTCGTGCCGAGCATCGGAACGGCGGCGCCGGGTGGCCTGGCGATGCGCTGGCCGCCGCAGTTCGACGCGATCAGGCCGATCATGCCGTGCGGCACCGCCCGGGCGGCGTGATGGCCCGCGCAACCGATGTGGGTGGCGCCGCGCAACGACACCATCGCGATGCCGTGCCGGGACGCCCTGCCACAGGCCAGTTCCATGGCCTGACCGGCTGACCACAGCCCCAGCGTGCGGCGGGCGTCGGCGAGCACGCACGCGCCGAGATCGGTCCGGATCTCCATGTTCGCCAAGGGATCCGTGCGGCCGTCGTCGAACAGCGGCAGGTACAGCCGGGTCAGGTTGACCAGGCCGTGTGACGTCATGCCGGTCAGCTCGCCGTGGCACAGCGCCTCGGCGGCGATCATCGCCCGGTCGGCGGGCATCCCTCTGCCGGCGAACACATCGGCCACTGTGGACAGCAGGGTTCGATAGGGCACCAGAACCGTCACGTTCCTCCATTCCTGGTGAACCGCAGGACGATGTCGCGCACGATGTCGCTGAACCGGTCGAGCTCGGCGACGTCGGCGAACTCACCACGAGCGTGAGCGTTGTTGGCGCCGAGCGAACCCGGACCGAGTACCGCCGTCAGGGCGCCCGGCACGCCGGCGAGCCAGATCGCGTCGCAGGTGAAGGCCGGTTCGCCGGCGGGCCACCGCGGCACGATCGCGTCCAGCAAAGGGATGTCCTGCGCGGGCAGCGCGGGCAGCCCGCGCTTTGCCCACCGCAGACTGGTGATCGCCGCGGCGTCGGCGGCGGTGCGGTGGAAGAAGGGCACGTCGCGGAAGCGTTCGGAGAACTCGGCGAGGCCGGTCCGCAGACCGGTCTCCATCGCCACGCTCATGGTCCGCGCCGACGCCGTGCAGTCGTAGGCCATGTTGAACAGCAGCTCGCCGCTGCCGTAGACCCGGTTGTGCAGCTGACCGGTGTGCAGGCCCGCCACGCAGACCTGGCCGCGCGGCGCGAGTCCGGCGGCGAGGTGCTGGGCGAGAAACCCGAGCAGCACCGTGGCGTTGTGGCCTCGATGAGGCTCGTCGTCGATCGCGTCGTCGCCGTCGACGCGCACGCTCGCCGTCATGGCCGCCGTGCAGCGCGGCAGGTGCCGCAGCCCGGTCGGTTCGCAGAAGATGTTGAGCCCGCCGTGGAATCCGGCCTCGACGAGCGGACGGGTGCCGAACGTGCCCATCGCGCCGCCCTCCTCGCCCGACACGGCCTGGATCAGCACCCCGGCCTCGTGGCCGACCGCCGGGTCGGCGGCGAGGGCCGCCCTGATCCCGGCCAGCATCGCGACCGCGGGACCCTTGGCGTCGATCGCGCCACGCCCGTGGAACCTGGTGCCGTCGAAGCCCGCGGGTTCGAACGGCGCCACGGTGTCGAGGTGCACGTTGAACATCACCGCGGGCTCGGCGGGCCCGAGCCGGAGCACGAGACTCGGCTGGCAGGCCAGGAACTCCGGCCCCACGTCGTGAAGGACCGACGGCACATCCGGACGGCGGAGAACCGACGGCGCGGGCGCGGCGAGGTGCTCGACGCGAAAGCCGAGGCCGGCCGCCGCCGAGGCGAACACGTCCATCGCCTCCCACAGGTGGACCTCGGCCGTCGTCTCCAGCGGACCGGCGGTCGGCAGTCCGAGCAGGCGGAGCAGCAGGTCCCGGTCCGGGCCGATCACCGGAGGAGTTCCGCCATCGCCCGGCCCGCCGTGAGGAACGACGGCACCGCGCCGGCGGCGAGCTCACCCGGCTCGTGTGGCCGCAGGGCGAGGTGCGGCTCCAGTGACCAGGCGCCCCGGTAGCCGTTGCACCGCAACAGCTTCACGCAGTCCGCCACCCGCGCGGTGCCCTCGCCGGGGATCGTGAACCCGTGCGCGTCCGCGTCCTTGACGTGCACGTGCTCGACATGGCCGACGATGTCACCGAGCAGGTCGAAGCTGTCGTAGCCGTGCGCGACGCCGTTCCCGGTGTCGAACAACAGCTTCAGCGCCGGGCTCGCGACCTCGTCGAGCAGCTCGAGCATCCGCGCGGCGCCGGTGCCCGCCCAGCCCGAGCAGTTCTCGTGCAGCAGCGTCACACCGGCGGCTTCGGCCCTGCGGGCGAGCGCCCTGATCCGGGTGACCACCGCGGTGCGCCAGCCGGCATCGCTCAGGCCGTCGTTGGGATACGACATGATCCGGAGGTACCGGGTGCCGATCGACCGGGCCCGCCGGGCGAGCACGTCGAGTTCGGCGAGATCCTGCTCGAAGTCCGCGGTGATCGGACGGGCCCAGTTGCCGATCCGCGAGTCCAGGCAGATCACCCGCAGCCCGGCGTCCGCCAGCGCCGTCGCCGCCGCGGCGAACCGGGCGTCGGTGAGGTCGGCGACGGCCAGCCGGTCGACCGTGCGCAGCTCGATCGCGGGCCAGCCCAGCTCCGTGAGCACCTCGATCTGGGTGGAGAGATCGTGCGCCGCCTCGTCGGCGATACCCGCCAGGACCAGGGCCTGTGTCGAAGTCTCGTTCGATGGGAGCCGCGCCTGAGGTGGTTCCTGGCGGTGCGGCCGGAGGGCCCGCATACCGCTGTCGTATGTGGGTCCTCCGGCCGTGCCCGCAGGGGCCGCCTCAGGCCCGGCTGTCGCGAACACGGACTTCGGCACAGGCCCTGGGTCAGCCGGCATGGTGAGCCACCGCCACGAAACCGGCCTCCGTGCGAGCCGTGGGCACCACCGGTTCCGCGCAGATGTTCTTGGCCACCGACAACAGCTGCACGACCTCGGCGGCGAAGTTGAACCCGCGCGTCTGCTCGCCGCCCTCCCGGAACCTGCGGTAGGCCTGGATCATCCACTCGGTCAGCGAGTCGTCGCGGAGCACCAGGTGCTCCCGGTGGCCGTTCGCCCGCACGGTCAGCTGCGAGTGGTCGTCGTCATCGCTCACCGCGAAGTGCCCGACCGCGCTGCCGTTCGCGAAGTCGATGGTGACTCGCCGCTCCCGCACCGGGCAGGTGAGGTCGGAGCTGATCTCGGTGCGGACGCCCGAGATGTGCCGCAGACCGACGTCCGCGCCGCCCATCCGGGCGCTGAACTGCCCGTCGACCTCCAGATCGGCTCCCGCCGCGTGGGTGACCCGTGCGGCGCCGGCCAGCCGCAACGCGAGCGCGACGCCGTGCGGCAGCTCGACGTCGAACGCCGTCGGGTGGCCCGGCGCCGCGAGCGAACGGCGGAACCGCGGCTTGTTCTGCACGATGGTGATCGACTTCGGCGGGCCGAACAGGCCGCAGCGGGTCAGCTCGATCAGCCGCCTGGTGAGCGTGCTGCTGAGCCACGGCTCGACGACCTCGATGTGCAGCCGGTGCTTGCGCCGCACCCGGATGATCCGCGCGAGGTCGTCGGCGTCGGACGCGAGCGGCTTCTCCACGATCATGTTGCGGAAGCCGAGCTCGGCCAGTTCGGTGATCACCGCGTGCCGCTCGACCGGCGGGGTGCAGATGTGCACCACGGTGCCGGCGGGATCGAGTCCGGCGGCCGCCGAGCCGATGCTCGCCGTGGTGACGAGACCGGGCCGGTCGGGAGGCGTGCGGCGCGGGTCGCACGCCACGACGTCCTCACCACCGAGGAGCTCCGGCTCGCGCGCCCGCGCCTTCGCGAGCACCGGCAGGTGCAGACCTGCTCCGGCACGGCCGAGTCCCACCACGAGTGACTGCACGGTTGAGCCCCATCTCCGAACGGGAATTCAGGCCGATTTCGACGCTAGCGGCAGCAGTGCCGAAGGTGTCAATGCCCGCCACTCCTTCTTGACCAGGAAGAGTGAACCGGATCACCGGCCCGATCAGCTGCCCTACTCTCGGAAACGGTCATTCACCCCCGGAGGTGGGTACGCTGTCGATCCCTTTCCATATACAATCGGCCACATTCGCAGAACTGTGGCCCACCACTCGGCGACACATTGTCGACGTGATCGAGAATGGCAAATACTCACACGGCCACAAGGTCGCGAAGCTGGAGTCGGCGCTGGCCGCCTACACCGGCGCCCGTTTTGTCATCGGGGTGAACAGCGGCACGGACGCGCTGGTACTGCTGCTGAGGGCAGCCGGTCTGCGGCCGGGTGACGAGGTCGTCGTCCCCGCCTTCTCGTTCATCGCGTCCGCGTCTTCGGTCGTGCTCGCGGGCGGCCGCCCGGTCTTCGCCGACATCGAGCCCGACGGGTACGGCATCGATCCCGCCTCAGTGGCCGACGTCGCCGGCGAGCGCACGCGGTTCGTCATGCCGGTACATCTCTTCTCGCAGCTCGTGGACATCGACAAAGTGCTCGACGTTGCCTGGCGACTCGGTCTCACGGTGGTCGAGGACAGCGCCGAGGCGATCGGGATGCGCCACCGCGGTACGCATGCCGGCCTGCTCGGGGCCGGCGGCGTGCTGTCGTTCTTCCCGACGAAGACGCTGGGCGCGATCGGTGACGCCGGCGCGGTGCTCACCGACGATCCGCGCATCGCGGACACGGTCGACGCGCTGCGCCACCACGGCCGGTTCGGGCGCACGATCGACAACTTCCCCGGTATCTCGACCGAGACCGGCCTGCCGGGGATGAACAGCAAGATGGACGACATCCAGGCCGCGGTGCTGCTCGCGAAGCTCACCCGGCTGGACGCGGACATCGCCCGCCGCGCGCAGCTCGCCGCGCACTACACGGAGCTGCTCACGGGGGTGCCCGGCGTGCGCAAGCTGCCCGCGGCCCGTCCAGGTGGCGTGTTCTACGTCTACGTGATCGAAGCCGAGGCGCGCGACGACCTGGCCGCGCACCTGTCGGCGCAGGGCGTGCAGACCGAAGTGTATTACCCGGTGCCGCTACACCTGCAGCCTTGTTTCCGCGACCTGGGACATCGTTCCGGTGATTTCCCGAATGCCGAGGCGGCGTGCCGGCACACCCTCGCACTTCCCCTCTATCCGGACATGCCTGCCGCGGCCGTGGAAAAGGTGTGCGGTTCAATTCGCGACTTCTACCGAGGCCGGCCATGACCCTGCCGTTCTTCCCGCCCGACCTCTTCGACGGCGAGCAGGAGACGTTGCTGGACATCGTCGAGAGCATCGGTCTGGCGCCGGAGCAGAAGTTCATCCTGGGCGCGCACACCACCCGGTTCGAGGAGATGATCCGCGACTCGGTGGGCGCCGCCGACGCGATCGCCTGCGGCAGTGGCACCGCGGCCCTGTCGCTGGTGCTGCGTGCCATGGACGTCGGTCCCGGCGACGAGGTGATCGTGCCGGCGTTCGGCTGCGCGCCGCTCGCCGCCGCCCCGGCGATGCTCGGCGCGGTGCCGGTCTTCGCCGACGTCGACCCGTGGACGTTGGTCGCCGACCCCGCCGAGATCAACCGGCTGATCTCCCCGCGCACCAAGGTGATCATGCCCGCGCACATGTTCTCGGTGATGGCCGACATGCCCGCGATCCGCGCGATCGCCGACCGCGCGGGCGTCCGGCTGCTCGAGGACTCCGCGGTCGCTCAGGGCGGCATGCTCGATGGCACGCCCGCGGGCATGTGGGGCGACGCGGGCGTCTATTCCTTCGTCCAGGTCAAGACGTTCGGCATGCCCGGCGAGGGCGGCATGGTCGTCACCGCCGACCCCGAAATCGGGGCGGCGGTGCGGATGCTGCGCAACCACGGCCAGGACGGCAGGACGCGGTTCGTGCACCACCGCATCGGCTACAACAGCCGGTTCGACGAGATCATGGCGGCGTTCCAGCTGCACCGGTTCGCCACGCTCCCGCAACGGCTCGAACGCCGGGCGCGCATCGGTGAGTACTACACCGAACGCTTCGGCGAGCTGGCCGGCTGCGGGGTGCTCGCACCACCGCCCGCCAGCGACGGCCGGTGCTACTACGTCTACTCGTTGCTCGCTGAACGCCGGAACGCCTTGCGCGATCACCTTGCGGCCCAAGGCATCGGATCGCACATCTACTATCCCGCCGCACTTCCGCGGCAGCCCGCGTTCGCCCCGTACGCCGGCGGCGGCGTCTGGCCGGCCGCCGAGCTGGCCGCGCGGCGCACCCTCGCCATCCCCGTCTACCCACATCTGACCGACGCGCAGGTGGAGCACATCGCCGACGCGGTGTGCCGATTCGCCAAGGAGTCCGGATGAAGGTCCAGGCAACGCAGGTTCCCGCACCGGACGAGATCGCCGACGAGTGGCGCAGGCGGGCCGAACGCCCCGGTCTGGCCCGGGTCATGCGTGCCTCACAACCGGCCGCGCTCGCCGAGAGCACGACCGCCCGGACCCGTCAGCTCGTCACGCACCACCTGCGTTCGCTCGGCCCGATCGGGTCCGCACTGGAGATCGGCTGCGGCATGGGCCGGATCACCCCGGTCATCGCCGCGCGGGCCGACGCCGTCACCGCGATCGACATGACGCCACGCATGCTCGACCTGGCCCGCGCGGCCTGTGCCCACCTGCCCGGCGTCGAGTTCCGGCAGGCGGCGGTCCAGCGGCTTCCCTGGCGGGACAAGAGGTTCGACGTCGCGGTCTGCGTGTGGGTCCTGATGCACGTGCTGGACGACGACGAGATCGCCAGAGCGTGCCGGGCGATCGCGGGCGCGGCGCGGCACCTGGTGCTGGTGGAGTACGAGCACGCGGACATCCCGGTCGGCCGGTACTCGCGGCTGCGCGACCTCGACGACTACCTCGCCCTGCTGCCGGGTTCCCGGCTGGTCGAACGGCACGAGCTGACCTACGGCGGCGACCGCTCGTTCGCCGCGCTGATCGCGTTGGAGGACCCGCGATGACGACGATCACGCGCACGCGTGGCACCGCCTACTTCCGGCTCGCGAAGCTCGACATCCTCGACTACTACCTCGGCGTGGTCGTGGTGTGGACGTTGCTCGTCCCCGCGCTGCGGTTCGACGCGGGCGTGCTCACCACCACCGGGGTGTTCCTGCTGGGCGAGGTGTTCGTGATCGCCGCGATGGTGGCGCTCGACGACCTCACCGGCTACCGCGACGGCAGCGACGTCACCAACTACTCGCCCGACGACCGGGCCCGCAGGCGGTATCGCAAGCCACTGGTGGCGGGCACGCTGACCGAGGACCAGGTGCTGCGGTTCGCCTGGGTGACCGGCGTGATCGGCGCGCTGCTCTGGCTCGCCGCCATCGCGATCGCGCCACACACTCCACTGTGGACGCTTGCGCTGATCGCGGTCACGTACTTCTTCTCGTTGCAGTACTCGTGGGGCGTGAAGCTCAGCTACCACGGTTTCCAGGAGTTCTTCATCGCCGGGCTCGGCTGGGCGCTGGTGCTCGCGCCGTACGGCCTCGCCACCGGCCGGATCGACGGCTTCGTGCTGGCTCAGGCGCTGCTGTTCGGGCTGGGGCCGCTGCTGTTCGGCGTGTACTCCAACACCAACGACGTGGCAGGGGACCGGTCGGTCGGCAGGCCCACCGTCGCGGCGCTGACGTCACCGCGTGGCAACATGTTCTTCGTCATCGCGGTGTCGGTGGCCGAGCTCGCGCTGATCCTCGCGGTGCCCGCGCTGGGCGGCCCGTGGTGGTTCCCGCTCGCGTTGCTGCCGACGATCGTGCTGCGGACCAGGCAGGTGTGGATCGGGTTCGCCCAGCACGACATCCTGCGGGCCAGGATGCTCGGCATCCGCATCCACCGGATCACCGTGCTGGCGCTGGTCGTCGTGAACCTGGTGGTCTTCACGTGACCGACCTCGACGTCGCCGTCATCGGCGCGGGTGTCGCCGGGCTGACCACCGCGTTCCGGCTGCGGGCCGCGGGCAGGGAGGTGCGGGTCTTCGAGGCGGCCGGCGTCGTGGGCGGCCGGATGACGACGGTGCGCGAGGACGGTTTCCTCATCGACACCGGCGCCGAACAGATCCCGTCGACCGGCTACCCGGAGACGTGGAAGCTGCTGGCAGAGCTCGGCATCGACCGCGGCGCGGTGCCCAGGATCGGCCGGGGCATCGCGATGTGGCGCGGCCGGGCGCGGCCAGGAGTTGCGAGCGCACGCGGCCTGATCACCGGGGCGGGCCTGTCCGTGCGAGCCCGGCTGGAGCTGCTGCGGTTGCTGCGCGGGCGGTTCGACCTGGAACGCCCGGAGGACTCGTCGCACGCCACGGTCGCCGAGGCGTGCCGGGGTGACCTGCTGGACTATCTGTGCCAGCCGGTCGTGTCGGGATTCTTCGGCTGGGACCCAGGACGTTCCGCCATCGCACCGTTCCTCGCGCTGCTCACCTCGATCGGCCCGGTGTCGACCTGGCGGACCTACCGCGACGGCATGGACACCCTCGCCCGCGCGCTCGCCTCGCGGGTGGACGTCACCACCTCGGCTCAGGTCGATCGGGTCGTCAGCGACGGTTCCTCGGCCCGGATCTTCTTGGCCGGTAAGGAGATCAGCGCCCGTTCGGTCGTGCTGGCCGTGCCGGCGCCGGTGGTTCGCCTCGTGTACCCGGAGCACGGGTCGGAGTTCATCGACGCGTGTTCGTTCTCGTCCGTGGTGAAGGCGCACCTGCTGCTCGACCGGCCGCTGGGCCGCCGTGACTACGCGATGGTGATCCCGACCGCCGAGAACGGCACGGTCTCCACGATCATCTTCGACCACCTCAAGCACTCCGGCCGCGCGCCGGAGAACCGGGGCCTGGTCACGGTCATGGCTCATCCGTCCGTCGCCGGGGACCTGATGCGGGCATCCGACGAGGAAGTGGCGGTGCGACTGACCGACGCGGCCGAACGCCTCGTGCCCGGACTCCGTGCGGCCACCGGCAGGGCGATCGTGCGGCGGTTCCGGCACGCGCTGCCCGAGGCGACGCCGCAGGCGCTCGCGTTGCGGCCGGAGTTCGAGGCGGGGCCGGGCGGGGTCGTCGACTACGCCGGTGACTGGGTGTACCTGAGCCCGTGCAGCGAGGCGGCGGTGCGGTCCGGTCTGCGCGCGGCGCATCGCCTGGCCCGGAAGGAGGAGCGGGTGTGAAGCCACATGACATGGGGACGTTGTTCGAACAGTGCTCCGGCGCGGCGACGATCGTGCGCCTGGACCGGCCGTTCGACATCGCGCCCGGCGAGGGCGACACGTACACCATCGCGCAGCTCGCCGAGCTGGTGCTCGACGCCGCGGGCTGGTTGCACGAAGCGGGAGTGCGGCCGGGTGACCGGGTCGCCGTCGTCAAGCGCAACCACTGGGACTACGACCTGCTGGCGTGCGCGGCGGTGCGGCTCGGCGCGGTGCCCGCGTTGGTGTCCGGCCATCTGCCGGACGACACGCTGGAAATCCTGCTGAAGCGCCTCGATCCGGCGCTCGTCGTCACCGACAGGACCATGAGCGCCCCCAGGGTGCTGCGGATCGACGAGTTCACCGCGGCCCGGCCACCCGCGCCCCATCGCAGGCACGACGACGCTCCGTTGATCATCAACCACACCTCCGGCACCACCGGTGTGCCCAAGCTCGTCGTGCACACCACCCGGACGATCATCGACCGGCTCGCGCGACCGGAGTCGGTGCGCTGGCCGGTCATCGGCACCCGGCGCGACGACGTGATGGGCAACGCCAGTTCGTACGCGCACGGCCGCACGTTCTGCTGGACCGCGTCAGCGCTGTGTCTCGCACCGCGCGAGATCGTGCTGCTGAGCGACACGTCCTCGGCGGCACGGACGTTCGGCGCGCACCCGCCGACCGTGCTGGAGGCGCTGCCGTCGGCCTACGTGCGCTGGCGGTCGCTCGCGGCCGGGCCGGACAACCCGTTCCACGCGGTCCGCCGGTTCGTCAGCACCTACGACGCGATGCATCCGCCGGTGATCAGAACGATGCTGCACGCGTCGCGCCACCGTCGTCCACTGTGGATGCAGGGCTGGGGGCAGACCGAGACCGGGCCGCTGTCGTTCCGGTTCCTCACCCGGCGCACCGCGCACACGACCCGTGATCTCGGCAGGCCGATGCCGGGAATGGCCAGGCTGCGCGTGGTCGACCCGCAGACGCTGGAGCCGGTGCCGCGTGGCACCGCGGGACTCGTGCTCGCCCGCACCCGCGCCCGGTGCGCGGGCTACGTCGGCGAGCAGGACCGCTGGGACGCCAAGGCGGACGGGCCGTGGTGGAACACCGGCGACCTCGGGATCGTGAGCCGCACCGGCGTGGTGACGCTGCTGGACCGTGAGGTGGACACGGCGGCGGGACTCAGCTGCCTCGCCGTGGAGGACGCCGTCGAGGACCGGCTGCCCGACGTGGAGGAGTGCGTCCTGCTCGCCGCGCCCGGAGCGCGTCCGATTCCCGTGGTGGTGACCGACGCCGGACTGGACCCGGCCGCCTGGCGGCGCGCGGTCGCCGGCCTGCCGCCGATGGCCGAGCCCGTGGTGCTGCGCTGGGACGACGTGCCGCGGACCGGCACCGGCAAGGTGCGGCGACTCGAACTGCTGGCGCGGCTGGTCGGCGCCGCCGACACGAACGGCTCAGGGAGGTGGACGTGACCACGACCTACGTCTTCGACAACCACAGCGTGCACGCGACCGAACAGCATCGGTGCCTCAGCGAGGCCTACGACCCGATCACGCTGGCACGGCTGGCCGAGACCGGTGTCGGTCCGGGCTGGCGCTGCCTGGAGGTCGGCGCGGGTGGCAGCACCGTCGCACACTGGCTCGCGGCCCGCGCCGGCTCGGTGCTCGCCACCGACATCAAGCCCGAGCACATCGCCCCGGTGCGCGGGCTCACGGTCCTCCAGCACGACGTGGTGCACGACCTGTTGCCGGACAACGAGTTCGACCTCATCCACGCGCGGCTGGTGTTGCAGCACATCCCGCAACGCGAGGCCGTGCTGCGCAAGCTGGTGCGCGCGTTGAAGCCCGGCGGATGGATGCAGATCGACGAGTTCGACATCTCCTACGGCCCGGTGCTGCTCGCGCCGGACGAACGCGCGGCCGAGCTGTACGAGACGTTCCTCGCCGCCAAGGAACGGACGTTCCGCGCCGCGGGCGGAGACGGCACGTGGGGCAGGCGGGCGGCCGCGTCGATGGTGGCGGCAGGGCTCGTCGACGTCGACCCGATGCCCGCGCTGTTCCCGTGGCACGCGGGATCGCCGGGTGTACGGCTGCTGGTGCATCACACGCATCACCTGCGGGACAAGCTGATCGCGGCGGGCATGACCGACGAGCAGCTCGCCGGGGTGCGCGCGGTCATGGCCGATCCACGGTTCCGCGCGTCGTCGTGCGTCGTCTACTCGGTGCACGGAAGGCGGCCAGCGTGACGCTCTCGCTCGACGCGGTGTCCGTGGCCGGGCCGGTCGACCTGCCGCTGGCGGGAGAACAGGACGTGCAGGCCGCGTGCGGGATCATGCACGTGCACGGCCGCCGGTTCGGCAGGCCGACGCCGCTCGGCCTCGACTACGCCTCGATCGTCGCGGCGGAGCTGGCGGAACTGGGCTTGGAGGCGCTGAGGTTCGCCCAGGCGCGGGGAATCCCGTTGCACTCGGTGTCCACCTCGCTGGCGCAGGCCGCTCTGCTTGCCGTCGCGCAGTACCTCGCGGCGGCGACGGCGGACGACCCGGCCGAACCGCACTCGCCTGGCGGGCCGCCGTTTCACTCGGCCGAGGGGATCGCGTTCGAGATCGAGGCGCTCGATCCATCGGTGTGGCAACGGTTCTGGGCCGCACTCGGTGCGGACGACCGGGCCGTGTCGCAGGGGTGGCGGCCGTTCCTGCACCGGTTCGCGACGGCGACCTGTCCGCTGCCCCGGCTGGCCGAGGTACTCGCGGCGTACCCGCTGGCGTGGCTCACCGACATCGCCCGTCGCACCGGCATGACGCTGGTGCGGGTGTCGGACCAGCCAATCAGTTACGTGCCTGCCTTCGTGCTGAGCGGCGCGAGTGGCGATCACCGGCGCGGACGGCCGGCCGAGCTGCTGCCGTTGTCCGGGCTGGTGGTGCTCGAGTCGTGCCGCCGGGTGCAGGGACCGCTGGCGGGGCACCTGCTGCGGTTGCTCGGCGCGACCGTGCTGCGGATCGAGCCGCCAGGCGGTGACCCGTTGCGCTGGGTGCCGCCGATGGCCGGTGACACGTCGGCCCGGTTCCGTGCGCTCAACCGGGGCAAGGACGTGGTCGAGATCGACCTGGGCACCCCCGGCGGGAGGCAGGAGGTGCTCGATCTCGCGGCGAGCGCGGACGTGTTCCTGCACAACTGGGCGCCGGGCAAGGCGGAGCAGTGGTCGTTGCGCCACACCGATCTCGCGCGGGTGCGGCCGGGGATCGTGTACGCGCACGCGTCGGGCTGGGGCACCGCGCTGGGCCCGAACCCGCCGCTGGGAACGGACTTCGTCGTGCAGGCGCACAGCGGAGTGCCACCCTCGCTGATGACGATCGTCGACGTGTTCGGGGGAGTCGTGAGCGCGCACGGCGTCGTGGCCGCGCTGACCCGCGGCGCCACTCGGGTCGACTCGTCGCTGTTGTCCGCGGCGAGCAGGATGAACGCCTGGCCGCGGCGCCGATGCGCCGAACCGCTGACCGTGCCGGTGTGCGACGACCTGGCCGCACTCGCCGCGGACCCCCGCTTCGCCCGTGCCCTCGTCCGGGACGAGTGCGTCCTGGTCTCGTCGCCGTGGGAGTTCACGTCATGACGTGGGTGTCCGCCACCGGGACGGTGCTGCGCGACCTGCTTCCCGCCCGGCTGCGCCGGGACTGGGTCGCCCAGGGGTACTGCCCGGACCGCGACCTGCACTCGTTGTTCCGCGACCGGGTCCGGGAACATCCGGACCGCACAGCGCTGATCGACGACGAGGGCGAGCTCTCCTACGCCGAACTGGATCTGCTCGTCCGCGCGCTCGCCACCCGGCTGCCGTACGGCACCACCGACATCATCGGTGTCCAGGAACCTGACGGACGTGCCGCCGTCGTCGCCGAACTGGCGGTGCTCGCCGTCGGCGCGGTGGTGTTACCGGTCCCCGCAGGCGCCGGCACGTTGCTCTCCCGTGCCGGCGCGAGCGCGCTGATCGCCGGTGGGGTCGTGAGCGGGAAACCGGGCATCCGCAGCCACGGACGACCCCTTCCGGAGGCACCGGCGAAGATCCTCCTGTCGTCCGGCTCGGAAGCGGAACCGAAGATGGTCGCCTACTCGCACAACGCTTTCGGGGGTGGCCGGGCCAACTATCTGCGCGCAGTGCATGGTTCCGTGGCTGTGCCCCGCGACCTGGTGCTCGTCTCGCTCACGTCGTCGTTCGGCTCGTTCGGTGTGCCGATCACGTTGTGCTGTCTGGGCGGCACGCTGATCCTCACCCGGCGGTTCGCGCCGGACACCGCGATGCGGCTGATCACCGAGCACCGTCCGACGCACGTGTTCGCGGTGCCGACGATGTGGCGCCGGCTCGCGGATCACCCCGCCGGATCCGATGTCTCCAGCCTCGTCGCGCTGGTGTCGAGCGGCGATGTGCTGCCGCCCGCGACCCTCGCCGCGTGCCGCGCGCGGTTCGGCGTCGACGTGATCACCGTCTACGGCTCGTCGGACGGCGTGAACTGCCACACGACGACACCGGAGAACGGCGTGGGCGTCCCGGACCCCGCGGTGTGCGACATCCGGATCGTGGACGGCGAGATCTGCGCGCGGGGCCCGATGACGCCACTGTGCTACGTCGGCGCGCCCGAGTTGGACGCCCGCCACCGGCTCGACGGCGGCTGGGTGCGCACGGGCGACCGCGGCCACCTCGACGGCACGGGCCGGCTGCACGTGACCGGCAGGGCGAAACGCGTGGTGATCCGCGGCGGCTACACGATCAGTCCCGCCGAGGTGGAGCTGGCGATCGGCGGGCATCCGTCGGTCGGCGAGGTAGCCTGCGTGCCGGTGCCGGACACCGAGATGGGCGAACGGCTCTGCGCGATCGTGACCATCCGCAATGGACAGGAACTCGACCTTCCCGGCCTCACCGCGTTCCTGTCCGCACGGGGACTGGCGAAGCCCAAACTGCCCGAGTTCCTGCTCACCGTGCCCGGCCTGCCGGTCGGCCGCACCGGCAAGGTCTGCCACCGCACCTTGGCGCGGGTCGCCGCCGATCGATGCGGAGCAACCGCATAACCGTCTCCGGGCAGCAGAACGGCGCGGTGGGGCACCCCCGCCGCGCCGTCCAGCTCAGCCCACGGTCACCCGGCGTGCGAGACGCCCTCCGCCGCGAAGCGGCTGCTGTCCGGACCGTCCTCGGCCTCCCGCGGCGGCCCCGTGCGTCCTGCGGTGGGACGCAGGGCGAACACCAGCACGGCTGTCGCGACGAGGGCGATGACCATGATCCAGACCGCGCCGACGTGCATGGCGTGGATGAACGCACGGTCTGCCGCCACCGCGAGAGCGGGCTGGTCGAGAGTGCCGGTGACGTGCCTGGCCTGCTCCGCGGACACGCGGACGCTGTCCTGCAGTGCGGGCGGGACGTCGCCGAGCGAGGGTTCGATCGCGTTCCGGTAGGCGATCGACATGATCGTGCCGCCCACCGCGATCCCCATCACGCTGCCGACCTGGCGCGCCGTGTTGGTGACGGCCGAACCGGCGCCGGAGCGTTCCAGCGGCAGGCTGCTGATCAGCGCTCCGGTCACCGGCGCCAGCACCATGCCGACGGCGAGGCCCTGGATCAGCAACACGACCGAGATCCAGGTGAGCGAGGTGTCCAGGTCGAAGAAGCCGACCGCGCCGAAGGAGAACGCCGCCACCGTGAGCGAAGGTATGGCGACCGCACGCAAGGACCACAGGCGGACCATGCGTGCGCCCAGCGGCGCACCCACGACAGCGCCGATCGCGGCCGGCACATTGGCCAAGCCCGCCTTCAGCGGCGAGAAGCCGAGCGCGCCCTGCAGATAGAACGCATTGTAGAAGGTGACGGCAGCCACGGAGAAGAGCAGCAGTGACATGGACAGGTTGCCGCCGCCGAACACCCGCTGCGCCAGCAGCCGAGGGTCGAAACTCGGTTCCCTGGTCCGCAGTTCGACGAGCACGAACCCGGCGAGCAGGGCCAGCCCGGCCGCGATCGGTGCCCAGACGTCCCACCGGCTCCAGGTGTCCACCTGTCCCGCGCGGATCAGGCCGTAGGTCAGCGTCGCGAGCCCGCTGATCGACAGCAGGATCCCGGCCGGGTCCAGCGGTCGCACGACGGGGCTGCGGAAATTGGGGACCAGCAGGATGATTCCGGCCAACGCCACCACGACAACGGGCACGTTGATCAGGAAGACCGAACCCCACCAGAAATGGCTGAGCAGGACCCCGGCGAGGACCGGGCCCGCGGCCATTCCGACGCCGGTCGCCGTCGAGGAAATGGCGATCGCCGTCGCTCGCCCCGGACCGGTGAACGTCCACAAAAGGATGGCGAAGTTGGCGGGCATGATGAAAGCGGCGCCGATGCCCATCGCGGCGCGGGCCGCGATCAGCTGTCCCGCGTCGCCGGCGTACGCCGCCCAGATCGAGGTCGCGGCGAAGATCACCAGTCCGGCCGCGAGCACGTTCCGGTGGCCGAAACTGTCGCCCAGCGCGCCGGCGGTGAACATCAATGTCGCGAAGACCAGGGTGTACGCGCCGGTGGCCCATTGCAGCTCTGCCGGGCCGGCGCCCAGTCCGCGGACGGGATCGGCAAGGGTCTCCAGGGTGATGCTGAGGACGGTGTTGTCCAGCCAAATCAGCAGTGAACACACCATGAGAACGGCAAGAATCAACTGCTGCCGCGACTTCGGCAGCGTTGCAGGCGCGGTCATGGACACCTTCGGATGTCGATTGACGAAAACCTGACCGACGATAAGCAAGCGCGCGAAGCATTGTCAAGTTCGGAGATTCTTGTCAACGCTATTGCGGTGGAACTGGCGGTATGCCCAGGGATGTATTTGCGGTCGGGACAATTGTGTGCCCTCTGGAAGAATTTGCGTTCAGGATTGTTTTATGGCCCCGGCAGCCGTAGGGCAGGCTCACCACGCCTGGCGCGATGGCCTCGGTGATCTCCGCGACCGCGACCACCTCCCGGTGCCGGACCTTCCGGTTCGGGGTCAGCGATCTGCGCCTGGGCTCGCGCCTTGTCCGTACCGCCCGTCGGGGAGCGCTACGGCGTCATCGCGGGCTTGCTGACCGTGCCGTTGCGCAGGCGTGCGCGGACGTCCTCGGCCGCCGCGTGCCCCAGGTCGGTGAGGATGGTGAGCGCCCGCTGCCAGTGCTCGTGCGCGGCGGCCGGGTCGCCGGACTCGCCGTGCAGGTCGCCGAGGTGCAGCAGGCTGATCGACTCGTAGTAGTGGTCGCCGAGTTCGCGGTACAGCCTGATCGCCGTCTCGTAGCAGGTCACCGCCTGCCGGTGGTTGCCGAGGTGGTGGTGCGAGTAGCCGAGCGTGTCCCAGGTCGCGGCCTCGCCGTCGCGGTCCTTGATGCGGCGGTGCAGGACGATCGACTCCTGGCAGTGCACCAGTGCCTGGTCGTAGTCGCCGACCAGCGCGTAGCACCAGCCGGCCGTGTTGAGGGCGTTGGCGTGGCCCACGCCGTCGTCGGCCAGCAGGCGGTGGAGCGACAACGAGCGCTGGGCGTGGTTCAGGGCCTCGGCGTAGTCGTGCGACTGTTCCAGCAGCAGCGCCAGGTTCGTGTGCGTCCTGGCCTGGCCGCCGAGGTCGCCTGCCCGCTGGTAGAGCTCCAGCGCCCGCGCGTAGTGGTGGCGGCTCTCGGTCACGCGGCCCAGCCGTGCGTGCGCGCGGCCGAGGTTGCGGTGGGCGGCGGCTTCCAGGGACAGGTCGCCGAGCCGGGCCGCGGCCGCCCGGGACACGAGCTGGCAGCGGATCCAGTCCTCCCAGTGGCCCTGGCGTTCCAGGAAACCCGACACCACCCAGGTGAGCTCGGCGGCATGGCGGTCGGCGCCGTGGCGGGCCGCGTGTTCGGTCGCCGCCAGCAGGACGCAGTGTTCCGCGACGAACCAGGCCGTGGCGTCGGCGTAGGCGGTGATGTCCTCGACCCGCACTCCTGGGTGTGGCGCGGCGGGGGTCACCTCGGTGCGCTGCGGGTTGAGCAGCACGGCGGCGGCGTGTCCGGTGTGGAGGTAGTGGTCGAGGATCCTCATCGTCGAGGCCCGCCGGTCGGCCTCGGATTCCTCCTCTCGCGCGGTTTCCTCGGCGTGCGCGCGCAGGAGGTCGTGGAACGTGAAGCGGTCCGGGAGATGCTCCAGGACCAGGTGGGCGTCGGCGAGCTCGGTCAGCAGTGCCCGCACCCGCGGCACCGGCAGGGCCGCCAGGCTGGCCGCCGCCGCGACGCTCGTGTCCGGCCCGGGATGCGTGCCCAGCAAACGGAACAGCCAGGCCGCGGGTCTGCTCAGCGCCCGCGTCGACCACGAGAACACGCTGCGCAGGTCCGCCCGTGCGTCTCCGCCGGACAGAGCGTCCAAACGGGCCGTGCGCAGCTCGGTAGCGAAGCGCGCCAACGGGAAACCGGGGCGGGTCGCCGCCCGTGCCGCCACCACGGCGAGTGCCAGCGGCAGGCGGGCGCACAGCTCCACGATCTCCGTCACCGCCGCGGGTTCCGCGGCCGTGCGGCGCTGACCGACGCGCCGCGCCAGCATCCGCTTCGCCTCCGCGGGCGGCAGCACGTCCACGATCACGGGGTGCGCGCCCTCGCCGGCGACCAGCCCGACCAGCGGGGTCCGGCTGGTGACGAGCACCGCGCACGCCCCGTCGCCCGGCAGCAGCGGGCGCACCTGGTCGGCGTCGCGGGCGTTGTCGAGCAGCACGAGCACACGACGACCGGCCAACCGGCTGCGGTACAGCGCCGCCTGCGCCTCGGTGCCGGCGGGGACGCGGTCGGGCGCAACCCCGTGCGCGGTCAGGAAACCGCGCAGCGCCTCCGACGGGTCGACCGCCGTTCTGCTCGGGTCGAAGCCGCGCAGGTCCACGTACAGCTGGCCGTCCGGGAACCGCGGCGCGGCCCGGTGTGCCCAGTGCACGGCGAGCGAGGTCTTGCCGACACCGGCCGGTCCGGTGATCGCGGCGATCGGTGTGGCGTCCTCGCTCGCATCGGTCAGCACCGTGTCCAGCCGGCGCAACAACGGGTCGCGGCCGGTGAAGCCCGCGGTCCCGGCCGGCAGCTGGCGGACCGCGACGGGCGTGGGTGCCGCCCGTGGTGTCGCGGGCGGGTCGGGCAGCCGTTCGGGAGAGGCAGTGGGCGCCGTCCGTGGTGTCGCGGGCAGCCGTTCGGGAGAGGCAGCGGGTGCCGGAAGACCGCGCGCGACGGCGGCCAGCACGTCCGCCTCCGCCGCCTCCAGCCGCAGCGCGTCGATCAGCAGCCGCACCGACGCGCTGCGCGGCCGCCGCAGCGTGCCGTTCTCCAGCCGCCGGATCGTCCGCACGCTCAGCCCCGCCCGTCCGGCCAGCTGTTCCTGCGTCAGCAACGCCCTGGTCCGCCAGGCGCGCACCAGCTCACCGAGCCCGCCCGGCGCTAATCGGCCGCCTGGATCGTCGGACATCAGTTCCCCCAGAGTGTCCGGTCAATGTCCGGTCGCGGACCTGTCCCCTGTGATCGCGACCACGGCAGAGTCTAGTGGCGTGACCGGCAAGAGGCGGTCCACAACGGCATGGGGGACAAGTGGCGGACCTGATCGGTCTGGACGAGGCCGAGAAACTCGATGTAGCGCAGGTGCACGAGCTCTACCGCAAGTACGTCAACAGGAGCCAGGTCCGGCTGATGACGTCGTTCGGCTTCGGCCGTGACCTCGTCGACCACGCCGAGGGTGCCTACGTGTACACCCGCGACGGCCGCAGGATCCTGGACTTCACGGGTGGTGTCGGCGTCCTCAACCACGGGCACAACCACCCGCGCATCCTGGCCGCACGGCGGAGGTTCCAGGAACGACGGCGCATGGAGGTGCACAAGACCTACTTCTCGCCCTATCTCGCGGCGCTGGGCCACAACCTCGCGGCGGTGCTGCCCGGCGACCTCACGCGCTCGTTCGTGCCGAACTCCGGCGCGGAGGCCGTCGAGGGCGCGGTCAAGCTGGCCTACAAGTACCACGGCGGCGCGCGGCGGCGGATCCTGCGCGCGGACAACAGCTTCCACGGCAAGCTGCTCGGCTCCGGCGGTCTCACCGGTGGCACGCAGAACCACTTCGCGTTCCCGACGATCCCGGGCATCGGCACGTTCAGCTACGACGACCTCGGCTCCGTGCGCCGCGAGATCGACGCCTCCCGCGACGCACGGGGCCGCAGCGACGTCTACGCGCTGCTGGTCGAACCCTTCAGCGCCTCCACGATGCGGTGGTGCTCCGAGGAGTTCCTGCGCGGCCTGCGGGAGCTGTGCACCGCCGAGGACATCGTGCTGGTCTTCGACGAGATCTACACCGGCTGGGGCAAGACCGGCAGCATGTTCCACTTCACCCGGTACGACGGGCTGGTCCCGGACGTGGTCACCACGTCGAAGTCCTTCGGTGGCGGGAAGTCCTCGGTCTCCGCCTACGTGGCGCGCGAGCCGGTCTTCCGCAAGGCCTACGACAACATGACCGACGCGATGATGCAGAGCACCAGCACGACCTACTACGGGTTCGGCGAGGAGACCGCGACCGCCATCGAGGCCATCGCCATCGCCGTCGAGGACGACTACCCGGCACGCGCCCGCGCGCTGGAAGCGGTTCTGGCGCCCGGACTGGAACGCATCCGCAAGGCCCACCCGGACTGTGTCGCCGACGTGCGCGGCGCGGGAGCGTTGTTCGGGGTGTTCCTCACCGGCGGTCCCAAGGTCCTCGACCTGATCGCGAAGCTGCCCGCGGGCCTGGCGAAGGACCCGTTGATCCGCACCAAGGTCGTGACCGCCGCGGTGATCGACACGTTGTACCGCAAGCACGGCATCTACACCTACAACACGCTCAACGGCCGCAGTCCGCTGGTCGTGAGTCCACCGCTGGTGGCCGAACCTGAGGACGCGGAACGGTTCCTCGACGCCCTCGACGCCACGCTGGAGGAGGGCATGACCCGCCTGCTGGGCCGGTTCATCCGCGAGCGGGTGACGTCGTGGTGACCCGCGTCGCCGTCACCGGTGCGGCCGGCGTGCTGGGCTCGCACCTGGTGGAACGGCTGGTGCGCGACGGGTACGAGGTCCGCGCGTTCGACCTGCGGCCGGTGCCGGAACGACCGGGGCTGACGTCGAGCACGGGCGACATCCGCGACCCGCGCGCACTGGCACCGGCGTTCGGCGGGGCCGACGCGGTGGTGCACTGCGCCTCCGCGCTGCCCAGCTATCCGGCGGCCGACATCAGGTCCATCGTGGTGGAGGGCACCACGACCGTGCTGGAGGCGGCGCGCGCGGCGGCGGTCACGAGGGTCGTGCACATCTCCTCGACCGCCGTCTACGGGTTGCCGCGCCTGGTGCCGACGCCCGAGGAGCACCCGCACGAGCCCGTGGACACCTACAGCGGCGCCAAGGCGGCGGCCGAGGTGGTCGCGCAGCGGTTCCGCGACGAGGGCATGTGCCTGCCGGTGCTGCGGCCCAAGACGTTCCTGGGACCGGGTCGGATGGGGCTGTTCGACATGCTGTTCCAGTGGGCCGAGGAGGGCCGCAACTTCCCGGTGCTGGGCAAGGGCGACGTGCGGATCCAGATGCTCGCGCTCGACGACCTGGTGGACGCGGTCGTCACCGTGCTGCGGGCACCGGAGTCGATCGCCTGCGACACCTACAACATCGGCGCCGCGGACTTCGGCACGCTGCGCACCGACTTCCAGGCGGTGCTGGACGCGGCCGGGCACGGCAAACGGATCGTGTCGGTGCCCAGCGGACCGGCGGTGGCCGTGCTGAAGGGCCTGGAGCGGACCCGGCTCTCGCCCGTGTACGGCCGGCTGGTGCACAAGCTGCTCGCCGACTCGTTCGTGAGCGTCGACAAGGCTCGCGACCGGCTCGGGTTCTGGCCCCGCAGGTCCAACCGCGACGCGATCCTGCAGACCTACGAGTGGTGGCGCGCGCGACGGGCGGACGCGCCCGCCGCCGGGGGCGGGCGCACGAGCCGCGACCCGTGGCGGCAGGGCGTCCTGGGCCTTGCGAAGGTGTTCTTCTGACATGACAACCGAAACCACGACGGAGTCCACAAAGGACCAAGAGGGGCGTCGGTGGTGCTGGGGGACGCGGCTCGTCGTGACCGCCGCGGTGGCGTGGGCGGTGTTCCTCGTCCTGCACTTCCTGCTGGTGGGGGAGTGGTGGGTGTGGCTGGTGCTGGAGGCCACCCCGCCGGTCGCCCTGGTGGTGGTGCCGGCGGTGCTGCTCGCGGCCACCTGGTTCGCCCGGCCCGTGCGGCGGGGGCTGGCCCTCGTGCTGGCCGTCCTGCTGCTGGCCGGCGCCTACCTGTCGGGTTACGTGCCGGCGTGGCCGGACGACACCCGCGCGACGGGCACCGAGGTCAAGGTCTTCGCCTGGTCCACCGACTACTGGCGGATGTCCGACGACGAGGACGCCTTCTACGCGTTCCTGCGCGGCCAGGACGCCGACGTCTACCTGCTGCAGGAGTACCTGTACTGGGAGGGCGACGACCGGCCGGTCCGCATCGACGACACCGCCCGGCTGCGCGCGGAGTTCCCCGGTTACGAGGTGTCGGCCGACGGTGAGTTGCTGACGCTGAGCCGGCTGCCGGTCGTCGCCACGCACCACCAGCCCGACCCCGGCACCGAGACCGGCTGGTACTGGCAGGGCCGCAAGTCCCAGCGCACCGACGTCCTGGTCGGTGGCCGCACGGTCTCGTTCTACAACGTGCACCTGCCGGTGCCGTTCCGCATCGGCGACGACCCGTTCAGCCCTGAGTTCTACCGGTTCCTGCACGAGCAGGGCACCTGGCGGCTGCGCGAGCTCGACCGGTTGCGCGCCGACCTCGCCGCCAACCGCAACCCGGTCGTCGTGGCCGGCGACCTCAACTCGCCCTGGATGGAGCTCACCGGGCTGGGCGCGGGCACCCGCTCGCACCACCCCGGCGGTGGCACCTCGTCCACGCCGTCCTGGCCTGTCTCCGACTACTCGCTGCCGCGTCTCTGGCGGCTGGACTGGCTCTACACCTCCGGCGACCTGGTCGTGCCCGGCTACCGCTTCGGCGGCGGCGAGGCGTTCTCCGACCACGCCGCGCAGGAGATCAGGATCGCCGTCCCGCCCGCGTCTTGAGACCTGAGAAAGGGAACCACTGTGCCGCACGCACGACAGTTCGACGTGACGGTGATGCTCGACTACTACGCCCCCTACGTCAGCGGCCTGACCGAGTCGGCGCGCCTGACCGCGGAGGGCCTGGCGCGCCGCGGCTGGCGGGTCGCGGTGGCCTGCGCCCGGCACGACCCGGCGCTACCCCGCCACGAGGTCCTCAACGGCGTCCACGTGTTCCGCGCGCCGGTGCTCGCCAAGGTCAGCCGCGGGTTCCTCAGCCCGGCGCTGCCGGTACTGGCCGGGCGGCTCGCCGCCCGCTCCGACCTGCTGCACATGCACCTGCCCAACCCCGAGGCGGCGTTCGTCGCCGCCGCGCGCCGACGCGCCAAGCTCGTCGTCACCTACCACATCGACGCGTTCCTGCCCGACGGCGCGGTGAACCGCTTTGGGCTGTGGGCGGTCGACCAGGTGTGCAAGGTGGCGGTGCGCAAGGCCGACCTCGTCATCACCAACAGCGAGGTGCAGGCGCGGGGATCGCGGATCTGGCCCACCATCCGGCGCCGCGCCCTGCTGCCCATCCCGTCCCCGTGCCTGGACCGCACCGGCGGCGCTCCCGTGCTGCGTGACGGGGACGGTCTGCACATCGGGTTCATGGGCCGGATCGCCGTGGAGAAGGGCATCGAGCACCTCATCCGCGCGTTCCGGGCGATCGACGACCCGGCCGCGCGGCTGCTGATCGCCGGCGACGACCGGAACGTGGCCGGCGGCAGCAACATCGCCGAGCTGCGCCGCGAGGCCGCCGGTGACACGCGGATCCGGTTCACCGGGCTGCTGCGCGATCAGCAGGTGCGCGACTTCTACGCCTCCATCGACGTGTTCGCGCTGCCGTCGATCGCCGAGTCGTTCGGCATCGTGCAGGTGGAGGCGATGATGACGGGTGTTCCGCCGGTGGCCACCGACCTGCCCGGCGCGAACCACCCCGTGGCGGCCACCGGGTTCGGCCGGCTCGTGCCGCCGCGCGACCCCGTGGCGTTGCGGGAGGCACTGCTGGAGATGGCCGCCCTGCCCGCCGAGGACCGCGAGGCGGGCCAGGAGGCGGCGACGAAGCTGTTCGGTGGCGAGACGTCGCTGGACGCGCACGAAGAGGCGTTCCTGCGGCTGCTGGGCGGTCGGCGCTCGTGAGGCGGCTCAGCGACGGACCCGTTGTGCCCGAACAGGTTCGTTCCACACCCGAGAGCCGGCCACGGCGGTCGCGGCTGCCCGCGTGGCTGGTGCTGCTGCGGCCGCGCCAGTGGGTCAAGAACGTCTTCGTCCTGATCGTGCCGCTGGTCGTGGACCCCATCGCGTTGTGGCAGAACGGACTCGTGGCACTGTCCACAACGGCCACGTTCGTCGCCGCCTCCTCGGCGGTGTACGTCCTCAACGACTGGCTCGACCGGGACAAGGACCGGCTGCACCCGGACAAGCGCTACCGGCCGGTGGCGAGCGGTCGGGTCAGCCCGCTGGGCGCGGCGCTGCTCGGCGTGGCGTGCGTGGCGGTGCTGCTGGGATGCGGCGCGATGCTGCCGCCGCCGGTGCAGGCGACCGTCGCCGGGTACCTCGTGCTCAACCTGGCGTACTGCCTCAAGCTCAAGCACTACCCGCTGATCGACGTCAGCGTGGTCGCGGCGGGGTTCGTGCTGCGGGCCGTCGCGGGCTGCCTCGCGGTGGCGGCGCCGTTCAACCCCGCGCTGATCCTGTGCGTGTACTTCACCTGCTTGCTCATGTCGCTGGGCAAGCGCAGGCACGAGCTGGCGGGCGTGCGCAGCCTGGCCGTTGCGCAACGGCCCGCGCTCACCGGCTACTCGGTGCCGTTGCTGGACCAGCTCGTCGCCGTGCTGCTGGCCGCGACCCTGCTCAGCTACGAGATGTTCGTGCTGTCCGGGCCGGAACCGCAGTCCGCCGTGCTCGCCGTCGTCACCGTGCCGTTCGTGGTGTTCGCACTGTGCCGATACGCGTACCTGCTGGCGGCGCAACGCGGTGGCGAGCCCGGCCAGGACGTGCTCACCGACGTGCCGCTGGTGGTCAACGCCGTGGTGTGGCTCGCGTGCCTCGCGCTGGGGAGGGTGCTGTGATGCGGGTCGTCATGGTGTCCACCGGTGCGCCGCCGGATCCGCTGGGCGGCATCGGGACCTACGTGGAAGGGCTGCTCGGCGGGCTCGCGTCGCGCGACGCCGAGGTCCACCTGGTGGGGGCGTCGCGCCACCGCGGCCTCCCACCCGAGTCCGGCGACGGCCGGGTGACCGTGCACCGGGTGCCCACCGGTCAGCCGAGGACGCGGCTGGGCATGGCGATCGCGTTGGCACGGCTGAACCTCGCCGGTATCCGCTACGTCGTGCGACGGCGGCCCGACGTGGTCGCCGTCCACGACTGGATGTGCGCGCCCGCCGGATTGGTGTGCGCACTGCTGCTGCGGCTGCCGGTGTGCTTCCACGTCCACTCCGCGGAGATCTTCCGCGGGGAGGGCGGCCGCGGCGCGGTCGCGTATGCCGGACGGCTGCTGACGAGGGTGATGAGCCGGTGGGCACGGCTGGTGGTGGTGCCCTCCCCGGACACCGTGGCCGCCGTGCCCTGCCTCGCCGGCAACGCGGTGGTCGTGTCGCACGGCGCCGGTAAGGCGTGGCGGATGCCGTGCCCGGACGCCGCCGAGCGCGAGGTCGTGCGCAAGGACGTGCGGGCGCGCTACGGCCTGCCCGACGGGCAGCGGCTGGTGGTGTTCGCGGGCCGGTACGCGGCGCACAAAGGCGTGACCGAGCTGGTGGAGGCGATCGGCCGGATCCCGGACGTGACCCTCGTGCTGGCCGGGTCGGGCTGGCCGGAGATCGGGCCCGACGAGCGTCTGCACCGCCTGGTGGCACGGCTCGGGCTGCGGGACCGGGTGCACGTGCTCGGCCGGTTCCTCGGCACCGGCGAGCTGCGCGACCACCTCGTGGCCGCCGACGTGTGCGCGTTCCCCTCGGCCTACGAACCGTTCGGCTTCGTCGCCCTGGAGGCCATGGCGTTGCGGGCGCGGACGGTCGTCGGGCCGGGGTTCGACGAGGCCGTGGTGGGCAGTGGGGAGGGCACGTGCCTGCGCACCACCACGATGTCCGTGGACGAGCTGGCGGCCGCGGTTCGGCGCGCCCTCTCCGCCGACGACCCGGAGCTGGGCGACCGCGCCCGCCGGTACGTCCTCGACCACCACTCCTGGGAGGCGGCCGCCGACCGCACGCTGCGGGTCTACGCCGAGGCGGTACGCCGGTGATCGCGGCGCGTTCCTGGGCGCCGGCCGGGCTTTCGGCCGGCGCGAGCGTGCTGGTCACGGTCGCCAGCCTGCTGATCGCCCGCTACGACGGCTTCGGTGTGTTCGGGGAGTTCGTCGCGGTGCAGGCGGTCGGCGTGGTCCTCGGCATCCCGATGCTGTGGGGTGTGCACGTGGCCGCCAGCCGGGCGATGGCGGCCCGGTCCGACGACCGGGTGGTGACCGGGACGGCGCTGGCGCTCGTCGCGGCCGCGGCCGTGGTGACGGTTTTCGCCTACTGCGCCGTGCTTCTCGCCGTCTCGGCACCGGCGTTGCTGTGGCACGCGGCCGGACTCGGCGCGTCGGCGGCGATGCTGACGCTCGCGGAGTCGTTGCTGCGCATCCGGGACCGGCAGCTGCTCGCCTCCGGTTGGCGCCTCGCGCTCGGACTCTCGTACCTGGCCGCGGTGCTGTCCGTGGTGGGGGAGGGGGATCCGGGCACGTACTCGGTCATGGTCACCGTGGGCAACACCCTCTGCGCGGCCGGCATGCTGGCCGGGGCGCGATGCGTGCCGGGACGTCCCGATCCGGTGCTTGCGCGGACGTTCCTGCGTGAGGGCTGGGCTTACAGCACCGGTCAGTCGCTGCTGGCCCTGCTCTTCGCGTTCGACGTGATCCTCCTGGTGCAGGCGGCGGGCCCGGCGGCCGTGGCCGTCTACGCGCTCTACGTCGGCAGCTGCCGACGGGTGATCGGCGTGCTGTTCACCGACTCGCTGGCCTCGGTGCTGATCTCCCTGCTGGCCCGGCGGGACCCGGCCACCGGCAGGCGCGCCGTCCTGCGGTACGCCCCGCGCGCCATCGCGCTGTCGGTGACCGGCGCGGTCGTGCTGGTGGCAGCGGGCCTGGCCGCCGCCGGCGCACTGCACCACCTGAACGCCGCACTCCTGGCGTTGACCGCCGCCGGCGCCACGGCCCACGCCCTGGTGGTCGTGCTGTTCTGCGTGGTCACGGTCCAGCCGTCGCTCGGCCTGGCCCGCGTCCGCACCGCGCTGACCGCGGCCTTCGTGCCCGGTCTGGCCCTGCAGGCCGCGGGCGGGGTGTTCGCCGGCGCGCCGGGCATGGTCGCCGCCTTCACCGCCTGCAACGTCGCGCTGGGCTGGTGGTTCCTGACCGTCGTCCGGCACGCGCCGGCCGTTCTCCCGACTCCTGCTACCGAGATGAGGTCTCGATGAAGCCCGACCGGCCACTGGCGCTGCTGCCCAAGGACGGCCTCACCCCGACCAGCGACGTGGACCACCCCACCTGGAACCACCTTCCGGTCCTGCGCGGCGTGCAACGGCTGCGGTTCCGGATCATCGTGGACCTGCTGGCCGGCACGAGGTTCCCGCGGCTGCTCGACATCGGCTACGGCAGCGGCGTGTTCCTGCCGGAGCTCGCCCGCCACTGCGACGACCTGCACGGCGTGGACCCGCACCAGAAGCGCGCCGAGGTGGAGGCCAACCTGGCCCGCCACGGCGTGAGCGCGACCCTGACCACCGCGAGCGTGGAGAACCTGCCCTACGACACGGGGTCGTTCGACTGCCTGGTGTCGGTGAGCACCCTGGAGTATGTGCCGGACATCGAGGCGGCGTGCGCGGAGATGCGCCGCGTGCTGCGGCCGGGCGGCGCGCTCGTGCTGTGCACGCCGGGCACCGGCGCGCTGTGGAACGTCCCCCTCCGCCTGCTCACCCGGCAGGGCCCAAGCCAGTACGGCGACCGCCGCGAACGCCTGCAACCCGCGCTGCGCGGGCACTTCCGGGTGGACCGTGAGATCAGGGTGCCGAACCTGGCCACCGCCGCGGTGCGCCTCTACACGGGCCTGCTCCTGCGCACTGGCTGATCTGCTCTTGCGGCACGCGACAACCTCGCTGTGGCGTGCCCACTGGGACGATCTCCAGCTCAGCGGGCACCGTCTAGGCCGAGAGACGCGCCGGCTCCGCCTTGACGACGATATGGCCCCGTTCGACCTGCCGGATGGCGTAGCGTGGCCCCTTGATCACGGTTGGCGAGGGTGGGGTCGCATGGGGCAGCAGGACTCGCGTCGGTCCGACGAGGCGTTCGAGGTCCAGAACGTGCTTTCGGGTGCCACCGGCTCGGCTGTGCAGGCGGGGTCGGTCACCGGTGACATCGTCATCAACCAGCCTCCGGCGGTGCGGCTCGCGGTGCCGGACCAGGTGCCGCGGACGACTCCGCGCTTCGTCAACCGGGTCCACGAGATGACGCGAATCGACGCTGTGGCGGGAGACGGAGGTTCGCCGCAGGTCGTTCTCGTCAGTGGCATGGCGGGCGTCGGAAAGAGTGAAATCGTCAGGAAGTGGGTGGCGCGGCAGCGAGAGGCGTTTCCCGACGGGCGTTTGTACGTCGATCTCGCCGCGCTGCGCACACCGGACGGCACCGCCGTGGGTGACGGGCTTGCCGAGTGCCTGCGCGCGCTGGGGGTGGACGAGGCGCAGATCCCGTCGACCCTGACCGGCCGTTCCAGCCTCTTCCGCACGAAGATGGCCGATGGTCGCCGGGTGGTGGTGCTCGACGATGTCACCGAACCGAGCCACGTCGCGCCCTTCGTGCCCGGCGGCGGTCGCAGCGTCGTTCTCGTCACCAGCAACAGCAAGCTCGTCGAGCTGACCCTCGACGGCGCGACGGTGGTGGAACTCGCGCCGCTGACGGCGGACGAAGGCGTGCAGCTGTTGTCCCGGCTCTGCGGGGACGGGCGGGTCGAGGCGGATCCGGAGGCGTCCGCTGTCGTGGCGGCGGCCTGCGCCGGGCTGCCGGTCGCCCTGCGCGTCGCGGCGGCGCGTCTGCTGGCCCGGCGGCACCTGACGGTGGCGGCACTGGCCGCGGAGCTGGTGCACGAGGAGCGGCGGCTGGCCGCGTTGTCCGTAGGAGGAGAACAGGTCGTGTCCGTCGTGTTCGACAATTCCTATCGTGCCCTCGACTCGGACGCGGCCGCCCTGTACCGGGTGCTGGGCCTGTTGCCGTTCCCGCACATCGCTTTTGATCTCGTTCCCGAGTTGCTGGGCACCAGCGCCGAGCGAGCACGGGACCTGCTCGACCCGCTGGTCCAGGCCAACCTCCTGGACGAACGCGCTGCCGACCGGTTCGCCTTTCACGACCTCGTGCGGTTGCACGCGCGGGAGTGCGCGTTGCGTGAGGAGCCGCCGAGCCGGCAGATCGAGGTGCTGGACCAGGCACTGCACCACTACCTGCCGCGGTTGTGCCACGCGGACCAGGCGGTGATGGGGAATCGGTTGCGCGTCGCCGACCACCTCGCGCTCACCGGCGGCACGGCCAACCCCTTTCCGGACGGCGACGCGGGCAGGCGGCAGGCGATCGACTGGATGGTCGCGGAACGCGCCAACCTGCTGGCCCTGGTCCGCTGGGCCGGGCGGGAGGGGCGCGACGACGCGGTCTGGCAACTCGCCGAGGCGTTGACGGCGCTGTACCTCAACCGCCGTTACCTCGACGACTGGACGGAGTCGGCGGAGGCGGGTGCCAGGGCCGCACGGCGAGCGGGCAATCCCGCCGCTGAGGCCCGGTTGCGCAGTGTGGTGTCCCGGGCGTACACGGATCTCGGCGAGCACGATCGCGCGGAGGAGGAACTGCGCCTCGCGCGGGAACAGGCCTGCCGGGCGGGCGACGCCCTGCTGTCGGCCTCGGTGTGGGAGTTCACCGGCCGCCATCTCGACCAGACGGATCCCGCCGCGGCCGTCGAGGCCTACCAGCGCGCGATGGAAGGCAGCCGCGTCGCGGGTTCGGACAGAGGCGTCGCGCTGGCGATGTTCTTTCTCGCGCGAGCCCTGCACGCGGCGGGTCAGCACACCCAGGCCCTCGCCACGATGCGGCAGGCTCACGAGGCCCTGGAAGCCGTGGGCGACTCCCGCATGGCCGGTCGCGCGCTGATCGGCCTCGGCGCGCTGCGCCGGGAGGCCGGTCAGCTCCGCGAGGCTCAGGCCGATCTGGAACGCGCGGCCGGCTGGTTCACCGCGGCGGGAATGACGCAGTACGAGGCCGAAGCACGCCTGACGCTGGTGGACGTGCTCGGTGACACCGCGGCGGCCGTGCCGCATCTCGAGCGGGTGGTGGAGATCCGCCTGGCCCAGGGTGCCGACGTCACCGGGCTGAGGGCCGTGTTGCGGCGGCTCACCGGGACACCGTGACCGTGCCGCTCCGGTCGCCCACCCGGAGTTCGAACTCGCCGGGAAGGCCGGACCCGGCGGCCATGAGGGTGTAGAGCGCGGAAGTGAGCAACCCCGCGTCGCGCAGTGCGGCGGGTGCGTGGAGGCTCAGGCGCCGGCCGTCGCGGATCATGATGTCGCATCCGCGGGGGGTGGCGTGCCCGGTCATGCGGCAGCCGGGGAACCGCTCGAGAGTGGTGATCAGCCAGTTGCCGATTCGGTTGTCGTCGTCCGTCTCACCGCGCACGATGGTCGCGGCATCGGCGAACCGCCTCAGGTTGCGCTCGCGCACGTCGACGCCGACGTGACGGATCGCGGTGGAGCCGGGCGGTGGCCGGTGGCCGCCTGCCTGAACAGGGAAGCGGTTCAGGGCGACCGTCGCTCCGTTGTGGACTGTCCCGGTGATCTCGAAGGAGTACACGGACGGCAGCGCCTCGCGTGGGTCCGGGCACGTCAACGACGGCTGCGGACGGTCCGGTTCGGACAGTCTCAGGGCGTCGTAACACCAGGCGCGCAACACCTGCAGCGCTCGGCCGGGCAACGCGAAGAGGGCATCCGCCACGAGTTCCGCCTTCGCCGCGTCGTGTTCCCTGATCGCGGCGTCCAGTTGCGGGCGCAGGTCTCCGGCGGGATCCAGCCTGTGCGCGGTGCGTCCCAGCTCCGCCATCGGAGTTCCGTCGACGACCTCGTCGCCGAACGCGGCCAGCACCAGCGGGCGGCCGGAAGCCGCGGCGTACAGGCTGAGCGAGCCGTGATCGCCGAGCACGACATCCGAAGCGATCATGGCCGCGTGCCAGCCCTGCGTGGGCTCCACGAGCAACAGGCCGGACTTCAGCGCGGTGTCCAGAATCCGGCGGACCTCCCACGCCCCGTGCCACGCCCACACGTTGGGATGTGCCACCGCGGCTACCCGGTACTCGTCCACGGGCAGCTCGCGCAGCAGCCGTTCCGCCAGCTCCGGGTGGGTGCCGAGCAAGGACTGCCCAGACCAGGTGGACGTGAGCAGTACCAGCCGCTGCCCGCCGGTGAGCCCGAGCCGGTCCCGGTAGTGGCCGCGCACCGACGCGCTGCCGGTGAGAAGGTCGAAGCTGGTGTCGCCGCCGAGAACGGTCCGGCCGGCCGCTTCGGGAACGAGGGTGGTGAGATGCCGTACCTGGTCGGGATGGGTGACCAGCATCCGCGCGCCGCCCTGCCGCAGCACCTCGGGAGCCACCACACCGGACACCCTGGTCTCCGCGGAGTCCACGTCGGGAACGTGCTTGTGGAAGCCGACCCCGTGGGGGAGCACGAGAACCGGAACCGCGCGGGCGGGCTGGAAGTCGATCTTCTCGCTGGCCGCCAGCACCAGATCGCAGTCGATGTCCGGAGCGGTCTCCCACGGGATGGCGTGTGCCGGAAGCCCGCGGATCAGCTCAACGGCACCGGAAGAGAACCTCGACCGCGTGTCCACAGTGAACAGCACCTGTACCCGATGATCGCCCGCGAACACCGGAAGTGCTTCCAGCAGGCGGATCGCCGAGGTGAGGGTGCGGGCCACGACGAGCACCCGGCGTTGGGCGCGGAACGTGGCCCAGCGGACGGACTCGGTTTCCGGGTTTCCGGGTTTCCGGGTTTCCGGGCTTCCGGGTTTCCGGGCTTCCGGGTTTCCGGGCTTCCGGGCGTGATCTTCGAATTCTAGCGCGCCGGACACCGCCACCGAGGTATCAGGGCGGCAGGTCACGCACGCTTCACTCGATCGTGGCACGACTCCGGATCATAGTCCGCTTCGCCGCTGCCCAGTGCGAACCGGTGAGCCGGCCCGACGGCTTGGGGCGCAGGTGCTTGCCGTCCGGGTGGTGACCACTCTGGACACGGTGCCGGTGTGGTCGAAGGCGCGGGTCGTGCGGCTGCTCCGGCACAACGGAACAGAACTCGCTCACCTGATTGCCGCAGCAGTGCTTTCCGCTGTGGATGTGGCGTGGCCGAGGCTGCGTCGGGCCCTGGACAGCCAGCGCGGGTCGCCGAGCGTCTCGAACATCGCCAGGCCACGTCGGATCAGCGCCTGCGCCTGGCCGCGTTCGCCCATCGCCAGGTGGATGTCGCCGAGACACACCTCGGTGCACGCCATGCCGTGCTCGTCCAGGGTCAGCGCGAACTGCTCCCGGCTCTGCACCGCGCAGGCGTAGGCCTGGTTCAGGTCGCCGCTGCCGAGGTGCAGATAGGCGAGGTTGCGCCAGCACGCGGCCTCGCGGCGCCGGTCGCCGAGGTCGCGGAACGCCTGCTGGCTCGTGGTCAGCATCTCCAGCGCGGCCGGCCGGTCGCCGCGTTCGAGTCGCACGATGCCCAGCTCGAGCAATGACGCGGCCCGCCAGCGCCGGTCGCCGAGGCGGTCGAACTCGTCGCTTGCCTGGCGCAGGCACCGTTCCGCTTCGTGCCAGTTCTCCTGGTACTGGTGCAGGACGCCCAGTTCGCGCAGGGTGTAGGCGAGCCACCGCGGATTGTCGAGGGTGGCCAGGCGGTCAAGGCAGTCGGTGAAGCACGTCGCGGCAGCCTGGAGCATGCCCTGCTGCCGCAGACCGACGCCGACGGACAGCTTGGTCACCACTTCCAGGAGGGCGTCGCCCGCGGCGGGCAGGACTTCGAGGCACTCGCGGAAGAGCTTCTCGCACAACGCGAAGTCGCGTTGCTCCCTGGCCGTGAAGCCCCGGGCGAACAGCGCGTACGCGGTCCAGTAGGCGCTGCCCAGGCGGCGGGCGGCGGCCAGGCCGGGTTCCAGCGCGTGTACCAGGGCGTCCCATTGGGAACGCAGTTCGAGATAGGCGCCCATCGACGCGACGAACTGGCAGGTCAGTTCGTCCAGTCCGATGTGGACGGCGCGGTCGATCACCTCGAGCAGGCAGGGGTGTTCCTCGTCCAGCCAGGCCGGGGCGTCCGCCACCAGGTCATCGACCAGGCCTGGCGCGCCGAGGTCCAGTGCGGGGGGCTCGAACTCCGTCAGGCCGCCGAACTCGAGCCGGATGTCGGCCTGCCGCACGATGTGCAGGTATGCGTTCAGGACGCGGCGCTCCGACTGTTCACGTTCTGGCGCCGGACTGTCCTGCTGGGCCTTCTCCTCGGCGAACAGCTGCAGCAGGTCGTGGAAGTGGTAGCGAAGACGGCCCGCGGCACCGGTCGCGCACTCCAGCAGGTTGGCCTCCACCAACCGGTCCAGCAGACGCTCGGTGGAGAACAGGTCCTTCTCCAGCGCCGCGGCGGCCGCCCAGGCCGGGAAACTCGGGCCGGGCAGCAGTGCCAGCAGCCGGAACGCGTGTTGCTCCGCTTCGTCCAGACTGGCGTAGCTCAGCAGGAAACTGGCCCGCACCTCGCGGTCACCGCCGACGAGCTCGTCGAGCCGGTGCCGTTCGTCCGCCAGTCGCAGCGCCACCGCGTCCGCGGTCAGATGGGGCAACGAGCGGAGCTTCATGCCGACGATGCGCAACGCCAGCGGCAGCCCACCGCACAGCGCGGTGATGCGCTTCGCCGTCTTGCGCCCGGCCACGTCGTCGCCCACCAGCTTGCCGAGCAGGCGCACCGAGTCGGCCGCGTCCAGCGCGTCCAACCGGATCCGCTTGCACGTGTCGAGGCCGGTCAGCCTGCTCCTGCTGGTGATCAGGACGCAACAGCCCGCGTGACCGGGTAGCAGCGGCCTGACCTGGTCCTCCGACGCGGCGTTGTCGAGCACGACCAGCACCCGCCTGCCCGCCAGCCGGTCGCGGAACATGCTCGCCCGCTCCTCCCCGGGGCCGGGGACGTCGACGCCGGCCACGCCCAGTTCGCGCAGGAACCGGGCCAGCACCTCGTCCGGTGAGTGCGGCCGGGGATCGGCTCCGCGCAGGTCGGCGAACAGCTGGCCGTGCGGGAACGACTCGGCCAGCCGGTGGCCGGCGTGGATCGCGAACGCCGTCTTCCCGACGCCGGGGCAGCCGGTCACGGTCACGATCGGCAGCACCGCCGATTCCCTCGTCGCCAACGAGAACAGCTCGTCCAGCGCCGCGTCCCGGCCGGTGTAGTGATCGGCCTCCGGCGGGAGCTGCCGCGGGCGCTGGTCGGTCGGAACGCGCTGCGGAGCCAGGTCGTCGGAGAGCAGCCTGCTGTGCAGTTCGCGCAGGGACTGGCCGGGCGTGACGCCGAGTTCGGTGTCCAGCACGCGGTAGACCTGCTGGTAGGCGTTCAACGCGTCGGCCCGTCTGCCGCAGCGGTACAGGGCGAGCATGAGCTGTGCCCACAACTTCTCGCGCAGCGGCTGTTCGGTGACGAGTTTGCGCAGCTCGCCGACAAGATCGGCGTGGTGGCCCAGTCGCAGCCGGACCTCGACGTACCGTTCCACGACCGCGAGCCGCTGCTCTTCCAGCCTGGCCAGCTCCGCGCACAGCGCAGGGCCGGCCGCGTGGCCCTCCAGCGCGGAGCCGCGCCACAGCCGCAGCGCCTGATCGTAGGACTCCGCCGCGGCGGTGAACTCCCCGTTCCGCAGGGCTTGGTCGCCGGCGGTGCTCAGCCTGTCGAACTCCAGCAGGTCCAGCTCGCCCGCCTGCACCGCCAGCGCGTAGCCGCCCGGACGGGTGGACAGCCGCGCCGTGCCGAGGCGTTGCCGCAGCCCCGCGACGTAGGTGCGCAGGTTGGACGCCGGTGTGGCGGGCGGTGTCTCCCACACGGCTTCGGCGAGGTAGCCGACGCTCGCCGTCTGGTTGGCCCGGAGCAGCAGTGCCGCCAGCACCGCCCGTTGTCGCGAGCCCCCCAGCGCGACGGCCGCACCTAGGTCGCGGACCTCCAGAGGCCCCAGGATGCGGAATTCCACGTTGCCAGTGTGCCGGGCCCGACTACGACGTGTGGGCGAAACAGGGCAATTGCCGGGCAGTCGTACCTGTCTGACTGAACTTGGGACCAGGCAGGTTTCCATGCGATATGGAATCTGGGCAGGATCTGGGCCGGTCGGACGTCAGGGTTGGCCGTGCCTGCCTCGAAAGCGCAGGTCCGACCGAGGAACAGGAGATCTCGTGAGGGTGTTGGAGAGAGTCACCGTCGCGGCGTTGATGGGTGCGCTGATCAGCGTGTCCTTCGGCGCGGCCACAGCGTCCGCGGCGACGGCCCGCAACGGGGTGTGCGAGGCAGGCGAGTTCTGCCTGTACTACAACAGCAACCACCAGGGCTCGCTGTCCGATTTCGCCACGTCGATCTCCGACTACGGCGACAGCCAGCCGAGCTGCTACGAGTTCAAGAGCGCGGGCAACGGCAAGGGCCTGTGCGTGAAGAACGAGGCCGCTGCTGCCTGGAACCGCACCAGCGGTCCGGTCACGGTGTACTACAACAGCGGATACGCCGGTGCCAAGCAGACGATCGCGGCCGGCGGCAAGGTCAACCTGAACGCGACCCTCAAGAACGAGAACGCCTCGCATCGGCTCAACGACAACGGTGGCGGCGGCGGTGGCGGCGCGACCTACGCGGCACCGCCGAACAACCCGCACCCGTCGGCGACCAGCCGGGCGCCCAGTGCGACGGCCCGCACGCAGTTCGTCGACGACCAGATCGCCCGGCTGACCGGTGAGAAGCACTGCTGGGTGGGCGCCTACCGCAGCTACCAGCCCTCGACGAGCAACCACAACACCGGCAACGCGCTCGACTGCACGATCTCGAGCGCGATCGGCTCCTACCCGTCCGCGGCGCAGAAGGCCCAGGGCTGGAAGCTGGCGTACTGGCTGCAGAAGTACGCCGGCAGGCTCGACGTCCGGTACGTGATCTGGCAGGGCAAGATCTGGAGCGTCGCCCGCGCGTCCGAGGGCTGGCGCACGTACACCGGCGGGTCCGGTGTGACCGGTGGTCACTACGACCACGTCCACGTGTCGATTCAGAACCCCCACGGCGACTGATCGACACGGCCTGGTTCTCTGCTAGGCCGTGTGTGACCTGACCGGGTAGGCGGCGAAGCTGCGGTAGCTTCGCCGCCTACCCAATGGCAGCGGTCTCGCAGTTGTTCTTCACCTGAGCCCGCGCAACACCAGCACGGAACGGCCGGGCCGGATGCTGGATCCCGTGATCGCCTTGCGGGTCTCGTACCCGGCCGTGTCGAGCAGCACTGACCAGCGCCTGACCGACTTGCGTTGTGGCAGGACGACCTCGCGTTCGTCGAAGCCGGCGTGGAAGACGCACAGCAGCTCACTCTTTGCGAGGAGCATGGACAGTGTCCGGTACTCGTCCGCGATCCAGTCGGAGTCCCGCAGCGATTCACCGTCCGGCCCGAACCAGGCGATCTCGTTGCCGGTGTTCAGGAAGTTCGCGCTGTGGAACGCGGGATGCCGGCGGCGCAGCTGGACCAGCTCCGCCACGAACCTGACCAGCTCGGCGTCCGCGTTGGGCCAGTCGATCCACGTCAGTTCGTTGTCCTGGCAGTACGCGTTGTTGTTGCCCTGCTGGGTGCGGCCGAGCTCGTCGCCGTGGCTGAGCAGCGGAACGCCCTGGGACAGCAGGAGTGTGGCGAGGAAGTTGCGTTGCTGGCGGGCGCGCAGGCCGAGCACGGCCGGTTCGTCGGTGGGGCCTTCGACGCCGCAGTTCCACGACCGGGTGTCGTCGCTGCCGTCGCGGTTGTCCTCGCCGTTCGCCTCGTTGTGCTTCTGGTCGTAGGAGACGAGATCGCGCAGGGTGAACCCGTCGTGAGTGGTGACGTAGTTGATCGAGGCCGTGGGGCGGTGTCCCTGCCGCTGGTAGAGGTCAGCCGATCCGGCGAGACGGCCGGCGAGGTCGGTGGGCTGGACGCGCTCGCCACGCCAGAAGTCGCGGACGGTCGCGCTGTACCTGTTGTTCTGCTCCGACCACGGTGACGGGAAACGGCCGAGCTGGTCCCCGCCGGCGTCCCATGGCGCGGCGATGAGCTTGACGCTGTTGAGGACCGGATCCTGTTGCAGCATCGAGAAGATGGGCGACAGGCGGTTGAACTCGCCGTGGTCGCGGCCGAGCGTCGCGGCGAACTCGAACCTGAACCCGTCGACGTGCATCTCGGTCACCCAGTACCGCAGGGAGTCCATGATCATGCGCAGCGTCTGGGGTGCCTGGTTGTTGAGCGTGTTCCCGGTGCCGGTGTAGTCCACGTAGTACTGAGGGTCGTCGTCGGCGAGCTGGTAGTAGGTGCGGTTGTCGATGCCGCGCCAGCAGAGCGTCGGGCCGAGGTGGTTTCCTTCCGCCGTGTGGCTGTAGGCGACGTCGAGGATCACCTCGATACCGTTGCTGTGGAAGGCCTTCACCATCTCCTTGAACTCGCGTACCGGGTCGGAGACGGCGTAGTCGTTGTGCGGAGCGAAGTAGCCGATGGTGTGGTAGCCCCAGTAGGTGCGCTGGCCGCGGTTGAGGACGTTCCGGTCGTGCACGAACTGCTGCACCGGTAACAACTGCACGGCCGTGACACCGATCGACTGCAGGTGCTGGACGATCACGTGCTGGGTCAGTCCGGTGAAGGTGCCGCGCAGTTCGTCCGGAATGTTCGGGTGCAGCATGGTCATGCCGCGCACGTGCGTCTCGTAGATCACCGTGTCGGCCATCGGGGTTCGGGGCGGCCGGTCGTCCTCCCAGTCGAAGAACGGGGAGATCACCACGGAGAGCGGCACGTACGGGGCCGAGTCGGTGTCGTTGTACTGGTCTTGATCGTCGATCGCGTACCCGTAGAGGGCCTGGTCGTAGTGGACGTCCCCGGAGGCCCACTGGCCCCAGCCGAGCTCGCCGGAGACGGCCTTGGCGTACGGGTCGAGCAGGAGCTTGTTCGGGTTGCAGCGCAGGCCCTGCGCCGGGTCGTACGGTCCGTGCACCCGGAAGCCGTACCGCTGCCCCGGCCCGATGCCCGGCACGTAGACGTGGTGGACGAAGTCGGTGAGGCCGGTCATCCGGATTCGGGTCTCGTTGCGGTCGTCATCGAACAGGCACAGCTCGACGGCCTCCGCGACCTCGCTGAACAGGGCGAAGTTCGTGCCCACGCCGTCGTAGGTGGCGCCCAGGGGGCTCCACGCGCCGGTCGTCAGCGGTTCCGGTTCCTCGCTCATGGAGGTGTAGGCCGAAGGCTGGGCGATCGCGTCGTCGGAGAACCGCAGCGGCAGCCGCACGGTGTGGATGGGAGCGCCCCAGCGGTTGATGTAGGTCAGCCACATCGACTGCTCCGCCGAGTCGAGCTCCTCGATCGCGGAGGCGCGCGGGGTGATGGCGAACCGGACGGGACGGTAGGTGCCGCCGAACCGGTGCAGCACCAGCGTCGGCTCGCCGATCGTGCGGCTGTCGAACAACGGGTAGGCGTCGAGCACGCAGGTGAACTCGAACTCCTCGTCCTCGTAGGGCCATTCGGTCGTGGCGGTGAGCGCGCGGAGGTCGGCGGTGACGAGGTAGCCGTGCTCGGGGGAGACCTCCCGCGGCCAGCTCACGACTGGTTCCAGCGGCAGCGCGCGGTCAGTCATCGCCGCCTCCGTCCGGTGGCACGGCGAGCCGCGTGAAGGGGTTGCCGTAGCAGACGTACATGAAGGTGTAGAGGAACTCCTTGAGCGCTTCCATCGCCGGCCGGCGACCGTCCACTCTGGTCGCGGCACGCGCCCGCACGAGGCGCACGGCCTCGGCGACGGGGATGGCGGGGTCGCGGACGATCTCCTGGAAGATCTGGTCGGCCACGGTCCGCGCGATGTCCGTGTCGACCTTGCCGGCGGCGCCGATCACGGTGGCGGCGCCCTGGCGCAGGAACAGCTCCGCGAAGCCGAAGAGCGAGAGGTTGACGCGCACGTCGTTGAGCAGCCGGCCGGAGTGGCAGGCGTTCATGAACACCAGCCCGTGCGAGGCGTGCAGGCCGGGCAGATCGCCGTAGTCGAACGCTTCGAGGCCGAGGTCGTCCAGCGTCAGCTCGGTCATCCTGTCCGAGAACTTCCCGTGTGCGGCGATGTAGACCAGGCCGAGCGGCGCGGTGTCGTAGAGGCGGTCGAGCAGTTCGTCGTTGGAGCGGCAGCGCAACGGGTTGAACCGGTTGATCGAGGCCAGGTCGGCCCGCATGTCGTCGATGGCCCACGCGACCGCGTCGCCGGTGCAGACGTGGTCGCCCAGCTCCAGCGGGTTCGGGCGCCGGCGCGGGTCGAACGAGTGGATGGTGACCATGCGGGTGACGGCGAGCAGCTGACCGAGCCAGCCGTCCGCCCGGCCTTCCTGCTCGTCGCCAGGGAGGTACAGCAGCTCCCACGGGATCTCGTAGCCGGTGTCGTCCCACACCACCAGGCGGAGGTTGCCGTCACCCACGGTGGCCCGCAGGCGTTCCACCCACTCCCGCAACGACTCGGCCTGGCGGGACCAGCTCTGCATCAGGTACCGGATGTTGCGGGCCCGTTCCCTGGCCGCGCTCTCGTTGTCCGCCATGTCACCGAGTGCCAGCTCGGGCCGCGGCATCGTGCTCGCCCGCAGGTGCAGCCGGTTGTCGCGGTGCTTGCCGGTGATGGTGAACGCGTCGGGACCCGCCCTGTTCACGACCAGCATCGCGTAGCTCTGGTCGAGCCGGGTCGAGATGTCGGCGACGAACTCGCCCATCGGCTGCGCGTCCGGCAGCTCGGCGACGACCTCCTGCGCGGCGGCGGGTACCGGCCCCGCCGTGACGGCCGGGCTGGTGCCGGTCAGGAGTCTGGTCAGCGAACTCATGACACCACAAGGCAATCCGGGCCGAGGGCGCGCGCGAGGTCCAGCGGCACGTCCGGGAGTGGCAGGCGCGGTGGCAGCACCACGACCGGGCGAACGCCGTCGAGCTCCGCGATCGCGCGGCCCGCCGCTATCGCGTCGTCGATGCCCTGTCCCCGCACGAGCCCGTCGACCGCGCCGCGGAGGCTCGCGTCGAGCGGCACGTTGCCGAGCCCGTCGGTGACCACGACAAGCGTGGCCTCGTCAACGGGGGTACGGCCGTGTTGCAGGGCGTGGCAGAGGGTGGTGCGGGCGAGTTCGAGGCCGTGTGCGAGCGGGGTGGCGGTTCCGTGGGTGTTCTCCAGCGCCGCCGCGACGCGCGGGTCGAGCAGACTGCGCGCCATCGTTCGCTGGGCGCGCACGGGAACCTCGGCACCGGGCGCGCCGACGTCGACCACGCACACCGTCGAGCGCCGGGTGTAGGCGGCGCGCAGGTGCTCGGCCAGCGCGGGCATCCAGTCCCAGTCGCGGTGACAGGTGTGGTCCAGCACCAGCACCAGCAGGTGGTCGGCCTTCGGCGTGCGCCGGTGGCGGCGCAGGTCCGACGGCGAGAGCAGGAGAGGTTCGTCCGCGCCGGTGCGGCCGCGGATCACCTGGTACTTGGCGGCTTCGCGGAACGTCGCTTTCCACGCGATGTCGACGAGCCGGTTCGTGGGCTCGGTGCCGACGACCTCGCCCCGGTCCGACGGCGTGCCGCTGCGGCGTTGCCACGGCAGGACCAGCGGAGTCGCCTCGCGTTCGGGTTCGGCGACGTCCTCCGGATAGGGGTTGCCGGCCAGCGCCAGCGCTATCGGTTCCAAGGCCTCGCCGGCGCCGCCCTCCATGATCGGGGTGGGCACGAGGCCGGTCCGACCGCCGGGTCCGCCGGCCGGAAGCTGCCGGGGTGTGGCGGAAGGGCGCGCTTCGGGAGTTTCAGCCTCAGTGGCCTGGTGCTGCTCGGCTGGCCGTGCGGGGTCGTTCTTGGCCGTGGTGGACAGGCCGATGAACGCCGCTGCCTCGTCGACGTGCCAGGCCTCCACCTCGGACGCGCCGTCGAACCGGGCGAAGGCCCTCGCCAGCCGCAGCAGGGCGAGCGGCCGGCGCATGCCCACGGCCGCGTCGTGCAACGCGACGGCTCGGCCGACCGCGACCGGACTCACCGCCGCGGGGGGAACCTTGTCGGCGAGCATGCGCAACCAGGCGGCAGGCGCGTCGGGGATCGGGTACTCGGGCTCGGCCTCGCCGTTCAGCGCGGCGAGCACGCGGGCGATCGGGTTGATCAGCGGCACGGCCCTGGCCGCGGGCAGCCGGGCGGTGAAGCGGTCGAGCAGGTGCGGGCTGACACGGCCGATGTCCTCACTGGCGCAGGCCGCCAGCCAGTAGGTGGTGTTCGACCTCGTGCAGGAGACGCCGTGGCGTTCGAGGTGCAGCACCGGCGAGCCCAGGGTGGCTACGGCGGCCCGGCCGCGAGGCTCAGCCGCGCGAGGTCGGGTGCGACCACGACGAGCGGGCCGTCGTGGTTCAGCCGTCCCGGGGAGGGGACGAACGTGCCGCTGTCGTAGGAGATCCACAGGTCGTCGTCGTGCTCGTGTGTGCCGAGGACGACGGTCGCGGCGCCGCTGCCGAGGATGGTGGCGAACTGCCTGGCGATCGTGAGCAACGCCGGGGTGGGCATGTCCAGCAGGAGGACACCGTCGAGACCCGGCTCGAGTGCGCAGCACACCAGCAGCCGGGGGAGGACGAACTCGGGAACGGTCGTCACGGTCAGCCGGTGAGTTCGTCGAGCCGCTGCTGGTCCTCCGCCGTCCAGTGCACCGGACCGCGCTGCCCTGCCTGCGAGCGCCGGTGCTGCAACGCGAGCGGTGCCACCGCCCGCACGTGCGACCGCGTGACAACCGGCACGTCCTCGCGTGCGGCGAGGGCGCGAGCGGCCAGCGCGGTGACCACGTCGCCCCGGTGACCACTGACCCCGAAGACGGCGGCCAGCTCCGCGCACAGCGACGTCATGTCGTACTCGAACTTGACGTCGTACAGGCGTCCACGGGCCTCCGTCAGTGTCGTTCTGACGTTGGAGTCCCCGATCATCCCGCTGGTCAGGAACGGGTCGTCCGGCCTGGCGCGCGCCTCGTCGAAGCGGAGCACCGTGTCGAGGATCTTCCTGCGGCGGGCGGGATCGGTCTCCGCACGGACGTCGACGGAGAGGCCGAACCTGTCGAGGAGCTGCGGGCGCAGACCGCCCTCGTCCGGGTTCATCGTGCCGACGAGGGTGAACTCGACGTTGACCTGCCGGTCCACGCCCTCACGCTGGATCGTGAGGATCCCGGTGGAGGAGACGTCGAGGATGATGTTCACGACGTGGTCGTCGAGGAGGTTGATCTCGTCTACGTAGAGCACGCCCTTCTCGCCGGCTTCCTCGAGCAGGCCCCGCTGCTCGACCGCCCGGCCACGCACCAACTCGTCGAGCCGCCAGCCACCGAGGACCCGGTCGTCGGTCGCGTTGATCGGCAACGTGACCGGCAGGCTCCGGTTCATCATGATCGAGAAGGCGCGGACCGTCATGGACTTGGCGGTGCCGCGGTCGCCCGTGGCGAGCACGCCGCCGATGCGCGGCGCGATGTAGCTGAGCTCCAGCGCGGTCTTCAGCTGCTCCTGGCCGACGATGCAGGAGTAGGGGAGTACCGCGGTGCCCGGCTCTTCCGTCACGATTCCGCCGGCCGCTGCCAGCGCAGCGTGATCTGCAGTTGCGCGCTGGTCTTCGTCTTGGCGAGCACCGCGCCGAGCTCGGCGTCGAGCGTGATGCCCAGCTGCAGCTCGACCTCGTCCGGCGCGACGCCCTTGCCGAGGTCCTTGAGCCCGTCGGTGAACCGCTCCGCGCACGTGCGGGCGAGCTGGACGCCGTCACCGAGCAGGTCCCTGGCCACCGCGATGACCTTCTCGGCGGGGTTGGCCCTCGTGTCGTCGTCCCAGTCCCCGCCCGCCGGGGGCGCCACGGCTACCTCGACGTAGATCGGCTGCCTGTCCTCGCCACTCGTCGCGACCACTGACACCGAGACCTCCAAGCCGGATTCGGGTGTTCGAGTACGGGGAAGGTCGCTGTCAGCAGCGGCCCTGTTACAGCGCGTACCTCGTTCGGCCCAGCGGGGAGGGGTCAGCGGTTCAGGTGGCCGGCGATGGTGGCGCCGATCTCGGCCATGGGGATGGGGTGCGTCATGTCTCCGTGCGTGGCGGGGACGGGGTGGAGGTGGAGAGTGCCGGTGATGTGGGGAGCCCACGCGTCGGGGTGGGGTGAGGAGTCGGTGCGGTCCTCGGTGGCCAGGAAGAACAGGGCGTCGCCACGGTAGGCGGCCGCGGGGGTGTGCGTGTCGGAGAGGTGGCGGTTGTGGGCGAAGACGGAGGGGAGGGCGGCCACGGCGCGGGCGCCGAGGACGGGGACGAGGTCGTCGAGGGAGGTTCGGCCCAGGGAGGCCAGGAGGTCCGCGGTGGGATCGGAGGCCGAGGGCGGGCCGGGGGTGCCGGGGTAGCCGTCGAGGAGGGCCAGGAAGGCCACCTCCGCGTTCTCGGCTTGGAGGCGGGTGGCGATGGCGTGGGCGACCTGGGCGCCGAACGACCAGCCCAGGAGGTGGTAGGGACCCTCGGGCTGGATGGCGCGGATCTCGGCCAGGTAGTCCTTGACCATCTCGTCCAGGGTGCCGGTCCAGGCTTCGGTGAGTGCACGGGACTGGAGGGCGTGGACGGGGCGGTCGTCGAGATGGCGGAGCAGTCCTGAGTAGACCCAGCCGATGCCCGCCGCGGGGTGGACGCAGAACAGGGGTGCCCTGGAACCGGTGGAGCGCAACGGGAGCAGGACGTTAAGGGGGTCGGTGCCGGTCTCGTCGAGGCGCGTGGCCAGTCCTGCGGGGGTGGGGGCGTCGAAGACGGCGCGGATGGTGGTGTGCACGCCCAGGGCGCGGTGGACGCGGTCGACCAGGCGGGTGGCGAGCAGGGAGTGGCCGCCCAGGTCGAAGAAGTCGTCGTCGACACCGACCGAGTCCAGGCCGAGGACGTCGGCGAACACGGCGCAGAGGACGCGTTCGCGGTGGTCGCGCGGGGGTCGGGTGGGGGCGCGGGTGAAGTCGGGGGCGGGCAGGGCCCTGCGGTCGAGTTTGCCCGACGGGCTCAGGGGCAGTTTCGTCAGGGCGACGACGGCCGCGGGGACCATGGCCTCGGGCAGCGACCGCGCCGCGAACTCGCGTACGGAGGCCGCGTCGAAACCGGCTGGCTCAGCGGGGACGGCGTAGACGACCAGGCGTTTGTCGCCAGGGCGGTCCTCGCGGACCACCGCGGCGGCCTGGGCCACCGACGGATGTGCGGAGACGGCGGCGGCGACCTCACCCAGTTCGATCCGGACGCCGCGGATCTTGACCTGGTCGTCGGTACGGCCGAGGTACTCCAGCACACCGCCGGAGTGCCAGCGGACCAGGTCACCTGTGCGGTACATCCGCTCGCCGGGGCGGTGGGGGTTGGGGACGAAGCGCTGACCGGTGGTGGCGGGGCGGTTGAGGTAGCCGGTGGCCAGCTGGGTGCCGGAGAGGTAGAGCTCGCCGGTCGCGCCGGCGGGCACCGGGGACAGGGCCGGGTCGAGGACGTAGACCTGGGTGTTCCACACCGGGCGTCCGATGGGGACGGACGGGGTCGGGTCGTGCCGGAAGCGTTGCCAGGTCACGTCCACGGACGCCTCGGTGGGGCCGTAGAGGTTGTCGAGGTGGGCGGTGAAGCCCGCCGCGAAGCGCTCGGCCAGGGGAGTGGGCAGGGCCTCGCCGCTGCAGACGACCTGGCGCAGGCCCGGACAGCGGCCGGGGGCGACGGAGGCGGTGAAGACCTCCAGCATCGACGGGACGAAGTGGGCGACGGTGACGCCGGCGCGCTCGATCAGGCCTGCCAGGTAGGCGGGATCCTTGTGGCCCTCGGGTTTCGCCACGACCAGGACCGCGCCCGTGATCAGCGGCCAGAAGAACTCCCACACCGACACGTCGAAGCTCGACGGGGTCTTCTGCAGGACGCGGTCCGACCGGGTGAGGCGGTAGCGGTCCTGCATCCACAGCAGGCGGTTCACGATGCCGGAGTGGGGGACGACCACGCCCTTGGGCCTGCCGGTGGAGCCGGAGGTGTAGATGACGTACGCCGCGTCGTCCGGGGTCGCCGACGGCAGTGGCGTGTCGTCGGCGGCCGCGGGCAGGGCAGCCAGCGACGCCGGTGTGAGGACCAGCACCGGTGCGGCGTCGGCGACCATGTGCGCCACCCGGTCGGCCGGGTAGCCGGGGTCGACGGGCAGGTAGGCCGCGCCCGTCTTGTGCACGGCGTACAGCGCGATGATCAGGTCCAGCGAGCGCGGCAGCGCCACGCCGACCGTGCGGCCCGGGGCGGCCCCCGCGCGGTGCAGGGCGCGGGCCAGCTCGGTGGCGCGGTCGTCCAGTTCGGCGTACGTCAGGCCGGTGCCGTCGAACTCGACGGCCGGGGCGTGCGGGGTGCGGGCGACCTGGGCGGCGAAGAGCGCGGGCAGGGTCGTGGCGGGCACGTCGGCGGCGGTGTCGTTCCAGTCCTCCAGGATCAGCGTGCGCTCGGCCGGGTCGAGGACGTCGATCTCGCGGGTGCGCAGGCCGGGTTCGGCGGCGACGGCGGCCAGCACGCGGACGAACCGGTCGGCCAGACTCTGGGCGGTGCCGGCGTCGAACAGGTCGGCGGCGTATGCCAGGGAGCCGTCCAGCCCTCCGCCGGGCGCCTCGGCGAAACCCAGGCCCAGGTCGAACTTGACGCTCTCCGCGCCGATCTCGTGCTCGGCGACCGCCAGGCCCGGCAGGGACAGGTCGGCCGGGCCGGTGTTCTGCAGCACCAGCGAGACCTGGAACAGCGGGTGCCTGGCCAGGGACCTGGCCGGGTTCAGCTCCTGCACGAGCCGTTCGAACGGCACGTCCTGGTGCTCGAACGCCCTCAGATCGGTCTCCCTGACCCTGGCGAGCAGGTCGGTGAACGAGGGGTCGCCCGTGGTGTCGACGCGCAGCACGAGGGTGTTGACGAAGAACCCGACGACGTCGTCGAGGGCGCGGTCCGCGCGGCCGGCGACCGGCGTGCCGATCGGGATGTCGGTGCCCGCGCCGACGCGGGTGAGCAGGGTGGCGAGAGCGGCCTGCAGGACCATGAACAGCGTCACCCGGTGGTTCTTGGCCAGCTCCAGCAGCCGGGCGTGCAGAGCGGCGCCGATCTCGACGGGCACCGTGCCGCCCCGGTGGGTGGCGACGGCGGGGCGGGGGCGGTCCGCGGGCAGCGCCAGTTCGTCCGGCAGGCCCGCGAGCGCGCCGCGCCAGTGCTCGACCTGGCCTGCCAGCAGGGAGTCGAGCAGGTCGCGCTGCCACAGGGTGTAGTCGGCGTACTGCACCGGCAGCGGCGCCCAGCCGGGCTCGGCGCCCGCCAGCCGCGCGGTGTAGGCGGTGCGCAGGTCGCGGACCAGCGGACCCAGCGACGCGCCGTCGACGGCGATGTGGTGCAGCAGCAGGAGAAGCACGTGCTCGTCAGGGCCGGTGACGAACAAAGTGGTGCGTATCGGCGCGTCGACGGCGAGGTCGAACTCCTGCCGGGCGGCGGCGTCGAGGCCGGCGTGGCCGACGACGTCCAGGGCGGGCCGCCACTCGTCGAGCACGAGCTGGCTGGGGGTGCCGTCGATCTCGGGGAAGACGGTGCGCAGCGCCTCGTGCCTGCCGACCACGTCGTGCAGGGCGGCCTCGAGCGCGACGCGGTCCAGCGCCCCGGTCAGGCGCAGTGCGTACGGGACGGCGTAGCCCCCGCCCTGGTTCTCGAGGCGGTTGAGGAACCACAGCCGGGACTGGGCGGGCGACAGGGGCAGCACCCGCGGCCGGGTGCCCGCGACCAGGGGCGGGCGGACGGGCCTGCCCTCGGCGCGGTCGACGGCGGCGGCGACGCCCTCGACGGTGGGGGTGGCGAACAGGTCGGCCAGCGCGAGTTCCGCGCCGAAGGTGGCGCGGACGCGGGCGATGAGCTTGGCCGCCAGCAGCGAGTGGCCGCCCAGGTCGAAGAAGCTGTCGCGGACGCCGACGTTGTCGACGTCGAGCAGGTCGGCGTACATGCCGCAGAGGATCTCCTCACGGGCCGTGCGCGGCCGGGCCTGCTCGGCGGCGGCCTCGGCCGACGGGGCGGGCAGGGCGCGGCGGTCGAGTTTGCCGTTGGGGGTCAGCGGCAGGGCGTCGAGCACGACGAACGCGCCGGGCACGAGGTAGTCGGGCAGCGCGGCGGCGGCGTGCGCGCGGATGTGAGCGGTGTCGAGCGCGCCGTCCGCAGGCACCAGGTAGGCGACCAGGCGCTTGTCGCCGGGCCGGTCCTCGCGGACGACGACGGCGGCCTGGGAGACGGCGGGATGGCGGGTGAGCACCGCGCCGACCTCGCCCGGCTCGACCCGGAAGCCGCGGATCTTGACCTGGTCGTCGGTGCGGCCGACGTACTCCAGCACGCCGTCGGCGCGCCAGCGGCCCAGGTCCCCGGTGCGGTACATGCGCTCGCCGGGGCCGTCGAACGGGCTGGTGAGGAACCGGCCCGCGGTGAGGCCGGACTGGCCGAGGTAGCCCTCGGCGAGGCCGAGGCCGGACAGGTAGACCTCGCCGACCACACCGGGCGGCACGGGCTGGAGGGCGGCGTCGAGCACGTGGGTGCGCTTGTTGACGAGGGAACGGCCGATCGGGACCGACCGGCCGAGCGCGTCGGCCGGCGCCAGGACGTGGCTGGTACCGATGATCATGTTCTCCACCGGGCCGTAGCCGTTGACCAGGCGCACGTGCGGGTGGCGGCGCAGCAGTTCGCCGATGTGGCGGGTCGAGGCGGCCTCGCCGCCCGTCATCACCTGGTGCAGCCCGGCGAAGACCTCCGGGTGCTCGTCGACGAGGTAGTTGAACAGGCTGGCCGACAGGTAGGCGGTGGTGACGGCGTGCCGGGGGATGAGCCGGGCGACGACCGCGGGTTCCGGACGCGACCCGGGGTGCAGCACGCAGGCGGCCCCCGACAGCAGCGGTCCGAACAGCTCCAGCACGAACGCGTCCCACGACGCCGGCGAGCACTGGAGCCACACCTGCTGCGGGCCGAAGTCGAGGAACGACTGCGACAGCAGGCTGGCCACGATCGAGCGGTGCGAGCCCAGGATCCCCTTGGGACGCCCGGTGGAGCCCGAGGTGAACATGACGCAGGCCGCGTCCGTGGGGGCACCGGGGACCTCGACCGGCGCGGCGGACAGCCCGGTGGCCGCCGCCATCCGTTCCGCGGTGACGGTCTCGGCGACGCCGGCCTCGGCGCGGATCTCGCGGACGCGCTCGGCGGGCAGCGCGGGGTCGAGCACGGTGTAGGCCGCGCCCGCCTTGAGCACACCGAGCACGGCGGCGACGAGGTCGACGCCGCGTTCCAGCGCGATGCCGACGACGTCTCCGCGCCGCACGCCGCAGTCGCGCAGGTGGCGGGCGACGCGGTTCGACCGCTCGTCCAGCTCGCGGTAGCCGACGCTGCCGTCGTCAGTGATCAGCGCGATGGCCTCGGGATGGGCTGCGGCGCGGACGGCGAACAGGGCGTGCGCGGTCTCGTCCGGGAAAGGCGCGTCGGTGTCGTTCCACTTGTGCAGCGCGGTGTCGGCGGGGTCGAGCACGGGCAGGCGGTCGACGGCGCGGCCGGGGTCGGCGGCGACGGCGGTGAGGACCAGGGTGAGCGCGGTGAGCAGACGGCGTGCGGTGGCCGGGTCGAACAGGTCGGTGCTGAACTCCAGCGTGCAGTCCAGACCTCCGGCGCGGGGCTTCTCGTCGACGGTCAGGGTGAGGTCGAATTTTGCGTTGCCCTGCGCGCCGTCGGCGAGACGGACGTCGAGTCCGGTCAGGCGGGGGCCGCCGGTGTCCTCGCCGCCGGTCAGCGACAGCGCCACCTGGAACAGGGGGTGGCGGGCGAGCACGCGCGGCGGGTTGAGCTCCTTGACCAGCCGGTCGAAGGGCACCTCGGCGGCGGCGTAGGCGGCCAGGTCGGTCTCCCGGACGCGGGCGAGCAGATCGGTGAAGGCGGGCCCGCCGCCGGTGTCCACGCGCAGCACCAGGGAGTTGACGAAGAACCCGACCAGGTCGTCGAGGACCTCGTCGGCGCGGCCCGCGACGGGCGTGCCGACGACGATGTCGGTGCCCGCGCCCATGCGGGTCAGCGCGGCGGCGAGGGCGGCGTGCACGACCATGAACAGCGTTGCCTGGTTGGCGCGGGCCAGCGCGGTCAGGGTGGCGTGGGTGCCGGCGTCGACCTGGGCGGTGACGGCGTCCTTGGCGTGCGTCGGGTCGGCCGGGCGGGACCGGTCGTAGGGCAGGGACAGCTCCTCGGGCAGGCCGTCCAGCGCGGCCTTCCAGTAGTCCACGCGGCCGTCGAGGTCCAGGTCCCGCTGCCAGAGGGTGTAGTCGGCGTACTGCACCGGCAGCGGCGTCCAGCCGGGCGCGCGGCCTGCCAGCCTGGCCTCGTAGGCGGTGCCCAGGTCGCGCAGCAGCGGACCGCTCGACACGCCGTCGCCCGCGATGTGGTGCAGGGCGAGCACGAGCACCGACTCGGTGTCGCTTGTGGACAGCAGGGTGGCGCGCAGCGGGAGGTCGGCGGCGAGGTCGAAGGGCGCGCGGGCGGCCTCGTCGACGAGCCGGTCGAGGTCGGCGGCCGGGCACCGGTGCGCGGTGAGCACGTCGCCGAACTCGGCGAGGACGTGCTGGCGCGGCTGCCCGTCCACGGCGGGGAACACCGTGCGCAGGCTCTCGTGGCGGGTGACGACGTCGCGCAGGGCGGTGGCGAGGGCGGGCACGTCGACACGCCCGGTCAGGTGCAGGGTCAACGGGATGGTGTAGGCGCGGTCCTGGCCGCGCACGCCCGCGAGGAACCACAGGCCCTGCTGGGCGGGGGAGAGCGGCACCGTCTCCGGACGCGGGCGGGCCACCAGCGGCGGGTGTGCCGTGCCCGAGGCCTGGTCGAGGGCGGCGGCGACCCCGGCGACGGTGGGCGAGCGGAAGAAGACGCGCAGGCCCAGTTCGAGGCCCAGCGCCGCGCGGACGCGGCTGATCAGCCGCGTCGCGAGCAGGGAATGCCCGCCCAGGGCGAAGAACCCGTCGTGGACGCCGACCGACTCCAGGCCGAGCACGTCCGCGAACAGTCCACAAAGGATTCGCTCGCGCTCGTCGCGCGGTGCCCGGCGGACCGGCGCTTCCTCGACCGGCGCCGGCGTCTCCGCGCGCACCGGTGCGGCAGGCGCGGCCGGCAGACCCAGGCGGGACAGCGGAACGTCCGGAGTGGACAGTGCGATGCGGAGCAGGCGTACCAGGACGTCGCCGAGGTGCGCCACGAACGGGCGGTCGAGCCGGTCGGCCGCGTACTCGAGCTGGCAGTCCATGCCGCCGTCGGCGCGGCGGGCGAACACCACGCTCAGGTCGAGCTTGGCCGCGGCGAGGTCGAGCGGTTCCACGGCGACGTCGAGCCCGCCCAGTCGCGGCGGGGTCGGGTCCTCCTGCAGGACCAGCATGACCTGGTAGACCGGATGTGCGGGAGAACCGCGGTCCACGCCGAGCCGCTCGACGACCCGCTCGAACGGCACGTCCTGGTGGGCGTAGGCGTCGAACGCGGTCTCCCTGGCCCGGCGCAGCAGCTCGCCGAAGCCGGGGTCGCCGGAGAGGTCGGTGCGCAACGCGAGGGTGTTGCCGAAGAAGCCGACCAGGTCGTCCAGCGCGGGGTCCTGCCGGCCCGACACCGGTGTGCCCAGCACGACGTCCGGCCCGGCGCCGTTCAGGCCCAGCACGGCGCTGACCGCCGCCTGCAGGCCGACGAACGGGGTGCAGCCCGCCGCACGGGCCGCGTCGGCCAGTCGCGCGCAGAGATCCGCGGGCAGTTCCACCTCGACGATCCCGGCGCCTGTGCCCTGTCCATTGGCGGGCAACGAGATCCGCTCGGGCAGGCCTGCCAGCCGGTCCGTCCAGTACGCCAGTTGCTCGGCGAGCAGGCTGGCCGGGTCGTCCTCGGCGCCGAGCACCTCGCGCTGCCACAGGGCGAAGTCGCCGTACTGGACCTCCAGTGGCGTCCAGTCCGGGGAGGTGCCTGCCGCACGGGCGGTGTAGGCGGTGTCGAGGTCGCGCAACAGCGGGCCGAACGAGCCGCCGTCGGCGGCGATGTGGTGCAGCAGCACCAGCAGCACGTGCTCGTCGGGCCCGGCCCGGAACAGCGTGGTGCGCAACGGGATCTCGGTGGCGAGGTCGAACGGCCGGGACGCCGCCGCGACCAGTGCGGCAGGCAGTTCGGCGCCCGCGGCCTCGGCGGGTGGCCCGGCGTCCGCGACCTCGGCCGGTGGCCCGGCATCAGCGACCACGACGGGCGCTGCGGCGTCGACCACCTCGAAAGGCGGTCTCGCGTCCTCCACCACGAGGTGCCCCGGCGTCCCGTCCACCACGGGGATGACCGTGCGCAGCACCTCGTGCCTGTCCGCCACGTCGGCGACGGCGGCGCGCAGGGCGGCGATGTCCAGAGGTCCGCGCAGCCGCAGGGCGACCGGGACGTTGTAGGCGGCCCCAGGACCGTCGAGCTGGTCGAGGAACCACAACCGTTGCTGGCCGAACGACAGTGCGGACATGGCATTCCTTTCTAGGCAGGGATCCGCAGCGCGCGGGCGGCCGTGATGGGCCCGCCGAACGCGACCAGCGCGGTGACCGCCCAGGCGATCTCGGGCGAGGTGAGGCCGGCGAGGGCGCCGGAGAGGGCGTAGGCGAAGGGGGCGCAGCCGATGCCCGCCAGCGCGAGCATCGCCATGGCGGTGCCGAGCCGATCGGCCGGGGCTGCCTTCTGGTAGAGCGTGACGGCCGCGGGTCCGTTGAGCCCGGAGCAGACGCCGAGGGCCACCGACAGGACGGCCGTCAAAGCCAGGGTCGGGGCGAACACCATGCCCACCAGCAGCACGCCGATGCCGACGCCGCTGCCCACCAGCCGAACCGACAGCGGTATCCGTTCGCCGACGACGGCGCTGATCCCGGCCCCGGCCAGCGCGCCGCCCGCCCAGCAGGCGATCACCAGGCCCACGGCGGAGACCTGCCAGCCGCGGTCGATCACGAGCACGGGCAGGCCGGGGTTCATCGGCCAGGCGAAGGCGAAGTCGAGGCACAGCGCGGAGAGGAACAGCAGCCGCAGCTTGCGGTCGGAGCGCAGCAGCCGCACCCCGTCGCCGGTGCGCTTCCACATCGGCACCCCGCTCGGCGCCGCGGTGGGGGCGGAGATCTCCTTGGTGACCGGCGCCAGGCACAGCAACGCGACCACGCAGCCCACCGTCACCACGCCCAGTGCGACCGGGAGCTGCCCCTCGGCGACGAGCCACGCGCCGAACGGCGACCCGATGATCGGCGCGAACCTGGCCACCATGGTGCGAATGGAGTTCGCCCTGCCGAGCTGGTCGCCCTCCACCATGCGCGGCATGAGCGTGCCGAACGACGGCGTGCCCAGTCCCAGCAGCGCGCCTTCCAGCGCGGCCACGACGACGAGCAACCACACCGTCGGAGAGTTCAGCGCTATCACCGTGGCCACGGCGAGCACCGCGATCCGCACGGACGTGGTGCGCAGCAGCACGACCCGCGGTCCCAGTGCGTCGCACAGCACCCCGCCGAAGATCATCGCCAGGGCGCGCGGCACCGACTCGGCCAGGGTGACCAGCGTGACGGCGGTGGTCCCGCCCATCTGGGCGGCCGCCCACACCGCGGCGATGAAGAACACCTGATCGCCGATCAGCGACACGCCCTGGCCGCCCAGGACGATGCCGACGCGGGGCCAGCCGGGCCTTCGGGGTGGGGACGGGCGTGCGTCGCTGACAGTCGTCTGGGACATGGGAAAGGACCTCTCTCAGCGCGCGTGCAGGGTGACGGGCAGGTGGTCGAAGCCGAAGTTGATGATCGACTGGTTGTGCACCGGCTCCCCGGTCACCTCGATCTCGGCGACCTGGTCCAGCAGCGCCCGGTAGACCGCGCCGAGCTCGGCCTTGGCCAGTGGCGCGCCGATGCAGTAGTGCGGGCCGACGCCCAGTGCCAGGTGCCGGTTGGGCGCGCGGTCCAGGCGCAGCTCGTGCGGGGCGTCGAACGCGGCCGGGTCGTGGTCGGCGGCCCACGTCCACACCGCGACCTTGTCGCCGGCGCGGACGTCGACGCCGCCCAGCTGCGTGTCACGGGTGGCGGTGCGCAGCACGTGCAGGCCGACGGAGGTGTAGCGCAGCAGCTCGTCCGTGGCGGAGTCGACGCCGACGGCGCCCTCGCGCAGCCGCTGGAACTCCGCGGGATAGTCCAGCAACGCCATGATGCTCATCGCCGCGGTGTGCCGGACGGTCTGCACGCCGCCGACGATGATGTTGTCCAGGTTGAGGACGACGTCCTCGATCGGCAGCAGCCTGCCCTTGACCCTGTGCGTGGCCAGCACGCTGATCAGGTCGCCTGCCGGTGCCATCCGGCGCCGCATCGCCTGCTCGAACAGGTACGGCAGGAGCCGCTGGTGGGCGGCCCTGCGGTCCTGCGGTGTGGTGCCGAGGAACGCCGCGTCGCACACCGACACGACCATGTCGCGGTCGCCCTCGGGGATGTCGAGGACGTCGCACATGACCACCAACGGCACCGTGGCCATGACCTCGACCAGGTCGACCTGCCCCTTGGCGACCGCGTCGGCGACCACCTGGGCGGCGAGGTCGTTGATGCGCTCGGTGCTGCCGCGCACCCCCTTGGGGGAGAAGAACGGCAGCAGCGGGGCCCGCAGGTCGCGGTGGTGCTTGCCGTCCGTCAGCGCCATCATCTTCCCGGCGCCGGCGGGTGCGCCGCCGCTGCCGAGCAGGGAGCCGCCGGTGGAGCCGTAGGTGGCGGAGTCGGTGAGCACGGCGGAGGAGTGCTGATAGGACAGCACCGACCACACCGGACCGTCCTGGGCGGTGTGGGTGAGCTGGACCGGGGCGGCGGTGCGCAGCTCGTCGACGAGCGCGCCGATGCCGGGGTCTGCCCAGAGGCGGGCATCGGTCAGGTCAACGGTCGTGGTGGTCACTGCGCGCTCCCAGGCAGAGGGTTCGGAGGAGGTCGGCCGGTCCGGGGTCGCCGGGCGCGACGAGCAGGTGCCCGCCGGGCAGCACCGCCGAGGTGAACGGGCCCGTGGTGGTGTTCGCCCACGTCCTGGGCGGGCTCGCGCCGGAGTCGGCGGCGCCCGCCAGGGCGTGGACGGCGAACCGGGCCGGCGGGCCCGGCCGGTGCCGGTAGGTCGCGCCGACCGCGATGTCGGCGCGCAGCACGGCCAGCACCATGGCGCGGACCGCGTCGTCGTCGGGCACGGTCAGCCCGCACTCGGCGAGCAACCGCTCCGCCCCGGCGGCGGGGTCGGCCGCGACCGGCCGGACGGCGCGTTCCCAGTCGGCAGGGGCGGGGGCCGAGGCGGCCACGACCGCCGCGGGACCCTTGGGCCCCAACGCGATGGCCACCTCGTAGGCGAGCAGCGCGCCGAAGCTCTGGCCGTAGAACACCGCGTCCGGGCCGAGCCGGGGGCCGACGCCCGCGGCGACCGCGGACGTCAGCTCGGCGAACGTCCCCGGCAGCGGGTCGGTGTAGCGCCCGCCCCGGCCGGGCAGGCGGACGGCGAGCACCTCGACGTCCGGTCCCGCCGCGACGGCCAGTTCGGCGAAGGTGCCGACGTCGCCGCCCGCGTGCGGGAAGCACACGAGGCGCCGTGCCCGCGGCCCTCGCGGGCAGGGCAGGTAGGACCAGTCGTCCAGCACGACCGGGCGGGCGACGGCGGTGGTCATCGCGTGCCGCGCCTACCGGTCAGGCGCACCACCGGCCGCGCGGGCGCACCCGCCTCGGCACGTGCCCGCACGGCGGCGGTGAAGTCGGCCAGCGTGCCCGCCGACATCAGGTCCCGCAGCGTGACGGCCACGCCCAGGCGGTCGCGCAGCAGGTGCACGGTGCGCACCGCCTGCTGCGAGTAGCCGCCCAGCGCGAAGAACCCGTCGGTCGGCGCGACCCGCTCGACGCCGAGCACGTCGGCCCAGACAGCCGCGACCACGCCCTCGATGTCGGTGGTGGCGGTCATGTCAGACCCCCAGCGCGGTGCGCAGGCTCAGCGGGCGGATGTCGGTCCACACCTCGTCGATGTAGTCGAGGCAGTCCTGCTGTGCGCCGCTCTTGCCGACCGTGTGCCAGCCCGCCGGCACGTCCAGCTCGGTCGGCCAGATCGAGTACTGCTCCTCGTGGTTCATCACCACGGCGAAGTCGGTGAACGTGTCCATGGGTGTTCCTTTCTCTGACGGGAAAATCTGGGGCTACCGGGCGAACTCCGGGACCCGGAGGTCCACAGTGGAGTCGGCGGCGAGCACTCGCAGCGCCTCGACGTACGCGTCCGCGTAGGCGTCGGCGATGTCGTCGGGGACGACGGACGGCAGGTGGTCGACGGCGAGGAGCACCCGTGCCGACGAGGGGTCCTGCACCAGGGCGGCGCCGAGGGCGAAGCTGGTCGGCTCGTAGCGCAGGGTCGGCTCGCAGCCGATGCGGTCGTCGAGCAGCCGGGTCGGGGAGTCGGCCAGCCTGCCCAGCGAGTGGAAGCGCAGGAAGGCGAAACACGCCTCCAGCCGGGTGTCGGCGAGGTGACGGGCGATGCGGGCGAAGGGCATCCGGCGGTGGGGGAGCATCGCCGCCTCTGCCTCGTGCATCGCCTTGATCAGGTCGGCACCGTTCTCGGTGAAGTCGACCACCAGGGGCACGGTGTTGAGGAACAGGCCGTACGCCTCGGTGCCGCCGTCGGTCTCCAGCCTGCCGTTGACCGACAGGCCGGTGGTGAAGCGCGGCAGGCCGGTGATCCGGTGCAGCGCGGCGACGTGCGCGGCGAGGCCGACGGTCTTCACCGTGACGCCGTGCCGGCGGGCGGTGTCGCGCAGCATCGCGTCGGCGCCGGGGACGACGTGCTCGATCGTGCGCGGGATCTCCGGCTCGTCCAGCTCCGGCGGTCCGCTGGACCAGATCGTGCCGCTTGCTCCGTCCAGTGTGGACTTCCAGTACCGCTCGCTGTCCTGCGAGGCGAGCGCTTCCTGTTCGACGGCGACGAAGTCGCGGAACGTGGACCGGGGTGCGGGCAGTGGCGCCCGGCCGGGGTCGGCCGAGAGCGCGCTGTGGCGTTCCAGGACCTCGGTGAGCAACGAGGTGAAGCTCCAGCCGTCGAGGATGGCGTGGTGCTCGGCGACGGTGAGCTGGAAGGCGTCGTCGGACAGGTGCTGGGCGGTGACGCGGAACAGCGGGGCGGTGCGCAGGTCGAACCGGGCGGCGACGTTGTCGTCGAACACGTCGGCGACGGCGGCGTCCTGCGCCTCGGGGCTCAGCCCGCGCAGGTCCGCCACGTGCACCGGGATCGGTGCCTCGGCGTGCACCAGCTGCAGCGGCTCGCTGTAGCGGGAAACGTCCAAAGTGGTCCGCAGCACGGGGTGGCGGGTCATGGCGTCGCCGACGGCGCGGCGCAGCGCGGTCTCGTCGAGCGTGCCGGCGACCCGGTAGCTGTTGACGTTGTGGTAACCGCCCGCGTCGTCGGACAGCTCCATGTGGAAGATCATCGACATCTGCATGGCCACCATCGGGTAGGCGTCCACGACATCGGCGGGCAGCGCTTTTCGGTCGGCTTCGGACACCAGGTCGAACGGCGCCGACCGTTTCTCGGGGCCGGTACAGGACTTCAGCAACGGGCCGAGCTCGGCGGGCGTCGGCGCGCCGAACAGGTCCGGCAGTTCCAGGGTCCAGCCGCGCTCGCGCAGCCTGCCCGCGAGGTGCACGGCGCGGATGGAGTCGCCGCCCAGGTGGAAGAAGTTGTCGCGGGCACCTACCCCGTCGACCCCGAGCACGTCGGCGTAGACCTCGGCGAGCGCGTGCTCCTGCGGTGTGGAGGGAGCCACGTGCGTGCCGGTGTCGCGCACGGAGTCGAAGTCGGGGGCGGGCAGCGCGGCCCGATCGACCTTGCCGTTGACGGTCAGCGGGATCACCGCGAGCACGGTCGCCGTCGCCGGGATCATGTGCTCCGGCAACGTTTCCGCGAGGAACGCGCGCAGCTCGGCGTACGAAGGAGGCGTGCCGTCGACGGTGACGTACGCGGCGAGCCTGTCGTCGTGCACGGTCACCACGCAGGAGGTGACCGCCGGGTGGGCGGTGACGGCGGCCTCGACCTCGCCGAGCTCGATGCGGAACCCGCGGATCTTGACCTGGTCGTCGCAGCGGCCGACGTACTCCAGGCCGCCGCCGGGCAACCGCCGCGCCACGTCCCCGGTGCGGTAGAGCCGGCCGCCGGGCACGACGCCGTACGGATCGGGCAGGAACCGCCGGGCGGTGAGCGAGGCACGGCCCCAGTACCCGTTGGCCAGCGACCCGCCGCCGATGTACAGCTCGCCGGCGACGCCGATCGGGCACGGCCGCAGGCGTTCGTCGAGCACCAGCGCCGAGAGGTGCGGCATGGGCTCACCGATCAGGCTGCGGCCGAACCTGTCCGCGTCAGGCAGGTCGAGCGTGGTGACGTGCACCGTGGTCTCGGTGATGCCGTAGAGGTTGCACAGGACCGCGGGCGGGCAGTGCTCCAGCGCGAACCACCGCCGGACCACGGCCGGGTCCAGCGCCTCGCCGCCGAGCATGACCGAGCGCAGCGCGGGCAACGGCAGCGGCCAGGCGCGCAGCACGCCCTCGAGCGTCCGCAACGCCGATGGGGTCAGGCACAGCCGGGTGACGCTCTCGGTGGCCAGCAGGTCCGCGAACGCCTCGGGCGAACGGCTGACCACGCGGGGCACCACGACCAGCCGCCCGCCATGCAGCAGCGGGCCCCACAGCTCCCAGACGGTCCAGTCGAAGGCGTAAGAGTGGAACAGGGTCCACACGTCGGTCTCGGCGAAGGCGAAGTGCTCCAGGCCCGACCGCATCAGCCTGCCGACGTGCTCGTGCGAGACGGCGACGCCCTTGGGCTTCCCGGTCGAGCCGGACGTGAAGATGACGTAGGCCAGATCGGCCGGGCCGACGTGTGTCTCCGGCCGGTGCGACGGGGCTTCCGCCAGCCTCGGGCCGGCCAGGTAGTCGTCGGTCACGACCACCTCGACGCCGGTGTCGGCGAAGACGAAGCCGGCCCGGTCCGCGGGAGTGGCCAGGTCGACGGGCACGTAGGCCGCCCCCGCCTTGAGCACGCCCAGGATCGTCGTGACGACCCGCTCGCCGCGCTCCAGCAGCACCCCGACCCGATCGCCCCGGCGGACGCCGTCAGCGGCCAGGGTGTGGGCGACGCGGTTGGCGGCGGCGTCGAGTTCCGCGTAGGTCCAGGATCGGTCGCCGTGGGTCAGCGCGAGGCGGTCTGGGTGGGCGTCGACGGCGGCTTCGAACGCGCGGTGCAAGGGCGGCGGGGTGGCCATGTCGGCGGGCGGCGGTGTCAGCGGCGGCGGGGTGGCCATGTCGGCGGGCGGCGGTGTCAGCGGTGGGGGAGTGGCCATGTCGGCGCGCGGTCGTGCCAGCGGCGGGGAAGTGTCCGGGGCGGCGCACGGCGGTGCCAGCGGAGGCACAGCGGCCTGGGTGGCGCGCGGGGGTGCCAGCGCGACAGCGGTCTCCGCGGCGTCGAGCGGGCTCAGCCGCCACAACGGCTTGTCCGGCGCGTCCAGAGCGGCGGCGAGCAGCGTGCGCCAGTGGCCGGCCATGCGCAGCACGGTCTCCCGGTCGAACAGGTCGGTGGCGTACTCCACCTCCCCGCGCAGCTCGCCGTCGTCGAAGGTCGACCAGGTGAGGTCGAACTTGCTGGTGTCGTTGTGGTGCATGCGCCGCGACGCGGTGGCGGTGCCGAAACGCAGCGGGGCCGGGTCCTCGGCGTGCGCGCCGAACACCACCTGCACCAGCGGCGCGTGCCGGGCCGTGCGCTCCAGCGCCAGCGCGTCGACGATCTCGTCGAAAGGCGCGTCGAGGTAGGCGTAGGAGTCGAAGGCGGTGTCCCGGACCTGCTCGACCAGGTCGGCGAAGGTCGCGGCGGGGTCGATGCGCACGCGCAGGGCGACGATGTTGACGAAGTAGCCGACCACTCCGGCGAGTTCGGGTCGGTCGCGGGTGGTGACCGGCGTGCCGACCACCAGGTCCCTGGCGCCGGTGTAACGGTGCAGCAGCGCGGCGAACGCGGCCACCTGCACCACGAACGGCGTCGCGCCGAGGTCGGCGGCCAGGTCCTGGACGCGGGCGGCGGTACCGGCCGGCAGGCCGAACATCTCGGTGCCGCCGGCGAACGTCCGGCTGGGCGGGCGGGGCCGGTCGGTGGGCAGGGTCAGTTCGGCGGGGGCTCCGGCGAGCTGTCCGGTCCAGTAGGCCAATGAGTCCTCTGTGGACACCGATGAGTCGGCGGCAGGGGTCAGGGGAGCGAGGTCGGGCTCCCGGTCCGCGGCGAGCGCGGTGTAGACCTCGGCCAGCTCACGCTCGAACACCCCGGCCGACCAGCCGTCCCACACGATGTGGTGCACGACGAGGACGAGCGTGTCCGCCACCCCCGGCCCGGTGACCAGGGTGGCCCGCAGCAGCGGCCCCTCGGTCAGGTCGAACCCGACACGGGCCTCGTTGTCCAGCAAAACGCGCAGAGCGGCTGGCCCGTCGACGGCGACCGAGGCGAACGGCAGCCGCACCCCACTGTGGACTGTCCTGACCGGACCGTCCGCCCCAAGATCGAAGGTGGTGCGCAGGGCCTCGTGCCGCCCGACCAGCAACCGCAGGGCGCGGTGCAGGACGCGAGCGTCGACCGGGCCGTCGAACTCGAAGACCCACGGCACGAGGTAGGCGGGCGAACCAGGGTTCCAGCGGTCCATGAACCACAGGCCGCGCTGCAGTCCGGACACCGGCGTTGTGGTGCTCACTGTGCTGCTCCAGTCGTCTCGAGCGTGCGGGCGAGGGCGCTCACGGTCCGTGCGGCGAACACCTGCCGGGGCAGGACGCGGGACCCGGTCGCGCTGGACAGGTGCATGGCGACCCGCACCGCGGCCAGCGAGTTGCCGCCGACGCGGAAGAAGTTGTCCTGCGGGCCCACCTCGGCGAGCCCTAGCACCTCGGCCCACACCCGTGCCACCAGCCGCTCGGCGTCGGTCGTGGTCGGCCCGCCCGAGGAAACGGTCTCGGAGGGGGCGGGCAGCGCGGCCCGGTCGAGCTTGCCGTTGGCGGTGATCGGGAGCGCGTCGAGGACGGTCACGCTGGACGGGAGCATGTAGTCGGGCAGCAGGCCCGCCAGGAAGTCGTGCACGCCGGCGAGGTCCGGGACGACGTCGCCGCGGACGGTGACGTAGGCGGCGAGACTGGGCCGGCCTGGCACGGGCTCGTGGGCCACGACCGCGCAGTCGCCGACCCCTGGGCAGCCCGCCAGCGCGGTGGCCACCTCGCCGGGCTCCACCCGGAACCCGCGGATCTTGACCTGGTCGTCGGCGCGGCCGGTGATGGCCAGGGTGCCGTCCGCGTTCCAGCCGCCGATGTCGCCGGTGCGGTACATCCGGGACCCCGGCGGGCCGAACGGGTCGGGCAGGAACCGCCCGGCGGTGATCCCGGACTGGGCGACGTACCCCAGGGCGAGGCCCGCGCCCGTCACGTAGATCTCGCCCTGCTCGCTGCCGCCGACCGGCTGGAACTTGTCGTCGAGGACGTGGACACCCTTGTGCGCCACGGCCTTGCCGATGGGCACCGCCGCGGTGAGGTCGGTGACGGCCACGTCGTGGGTGGTGGTGAAGCCCATGCTCTCCACCGGCCCGTAGCCGTTCACGACCCGCACGTGCGGGTACCGCTCGGCGAGGCGGGCGATGTGGGCGGCCGAGGCGCGTTCACCGCCGGTGAACGCCACCCGCAGGCCGGCGAAGACCTCCGGGAGCTCGTCGACCAGGAAGTTGAACAGGCTCGACGACAGCTGCAGCTGGGTGACCCCGTGCCGGGCGACCAGCTCGGCCATGGTCTGCGGGTCGGGCCGCTGGCCGGGGTGCAGCACGCAGGTCCCGCCGAACAGCAGCGCCCCGTAGAGCTCCAGCCCGAACGCGTCCCACGACACGGGCGAGCACTGGAGCCAGACCTCGTCCGGACCGAAACCGGCGTAGTCCTGGCCGCTGTAGGTGGCCGCGAGCGCCCGGTGCGTGGCGGCGACGCCCTTGGGACGACCGGTGGAGCCGGACGTGTACATGACGCAGGCGACGGCATCGGCCTCGACCGGCACGTCGAAGTCGCCGCCGTCGCCCGAGGCTCCGGCCACCGTCTCGGCGGTGACGACGAGACGCACGCCGGCGTCGGTGATCACCTGGTCCTGGCGGGTAGCGGGCAGGTCGGGGTCGAGCAACGTGTAGGCGGCGCCTGCCTTGAGCACGGCGAGCAGCGCCACGACCAGGGCGGTGTCGCGGGGGATGCGGACGGCCACCACGTCGCCGGGGACGACCCCGAGCGCGGCGAGGTGCCGGGCGACGCGGTTGGCGGCGGCGTCGAGTTCCGCGTAGGTCAGTGACTCCGCGCCGGACACCAGGGCGGTCGCGCCGGGGGTCCGCCCGGCCTGCTCGGCGACGCGGACGTGCACCGGGGTGTCGATGTCGGCGGGCACGGCCGGGGCGGGCAGCTCCGCGTCGATGTCGGCGACCAGCTCCTCGACCACCGCCCGCCACTGCGCGCCCAGCGCCGCGGCGGTAGCGGGGTCGAACAGGTCGGCGGCGTACTCGACGCGGCCGTGGAGGCCGGCACCGTCGTCCTCGACCGACCAGGACAGGTCGAACCGGGAGAACTCGTTGGCGTGCAACCGCTTCTCGACGGCGACCGGGCCGTACGGGGCCGTCCCGGCGTCGGCGGTGTGCATCTCGAAGACCAGCTGGAACAGGGGAGTGCCCGCACCGCTGCGCTCGCCGGAGGTCGCGGCGACGATCTCCTCGAACGGCACGCCCTGGTGGCGGAAGCCGTCCAGCGCCACCGAACGCACGTGGTCGAGCAGGTCGCGGCCGGTCAGCTCCTCCCCGCCGGGCCGGAAGCGCAGCGGGACGAGGTTGATGAAGTAGCCGACGAGCGCGTCGAGCTCGGCGCGGTCGCGGACGCTGACCGGGGTGCCGATCACCACGTCGCCAATCCCGCGGCGCCGGTGCGCCTCGACGAGGGCGGCCAGCAGGACGAGGTACGGGGTGGCGCCGGCGGCGCGGGCGAGGGCCCGCACCCCTTCGGCCAGTTCCGGTTCGAAGGCAAAGGGCAGGACCCCGCCGCGCCCGGTGCCCGCGGTGCCGTCGTAGTCGGGACGGATGGCGGGCGTCGACGGTGCGCCGCGCAGGTGCTCGGCCCAGTAGTCCACATCGGACTCAGACGGATCCTCTGTGGACCATCGGGCGTAGTCGCTGTACTGGAAGGACAACTCGGGCAGGCGGGGCACCCGGCCCGCGGCAGCGGCGAGGTAGCACTCGCGCAGTTCGCGGTCGAGCACCCGCAGCGACCCCTCGTCCCAGACGATGTGGTGCACGACGAGCACGAGGGTCGCCTCGCCGGGGCCGGTGTGGACCAGGCGGGCCCGCAGCAGCGGCCCCGAGGCCAGGTCGAACGGGAGCTGCGCCACGGCGGCGACCTGCTCCTCGAGCTCCGCGTGGGTCTCGGTGAACGGGACCTCGACGCGGTCGTGGACGACCAGCACCGGTGCCATGTCCGCGTCCGTGCCGACGGTGGAGCGCAACGCGTCGTGCCTGTCGGCCACCGCCTGAAGGGCTCGGCGCAACGCCGCCGTGTCGAGCGGGCCGGTGAAGTGGAACAGCCAGGGCACGTTGTAGACCGAGCCGCCGGGCTCCCAGCACTCGCGCAGCCACAGGCCGCGCTGGAACCGCGACAACGGCGTGGGGGCACCGGATCGGGCGACCGGACCGGGCCGGGCGGGTGCCGACCCGGCGCGTAGAGCGGCCGCGAACCCGGCGAGCGTGGGGGCCTCGAAGACCAGGTACGGAGAGACCGGGCCGAACACTTCGAACACGCGGCTCGCGACCCGGACGGCGGTCAGCGAGTCGCCGCCGAGGTGGAAGAAGTTGTCGTGCGGGCCGACCTGGCGAACCCCCAGGACGTCGGCCCAGATCCCGGCGAGCAACTGCTCGGTGTGGTCGCGGGGTGCGTCCTCCTCGGCAGGGGCGGGTGCTGAGGCAGGGGAGGGCAGCGCGGCGCGGTCGACCTTGCCGCCGTCGGTGAGGGGCAGCCGGTCGAGCGTGGTGACCGAGGCGGGAACCATGTGCGAGGGCAGTCGCAGGGCGAGGAAGTCGCGCACCTCGGCGGTGTCCACCGCGCCGGTGACGTAGGCGGCGAGGCCGGTGCCGTGCGGGACGACCGCGCAGGTCTCGACGGCGGGGTGCGCGGCGAGGGCGTGCTGCACCTCGCCCAGCTCCACCCGGTAGCCGCGGACCTTGACCTGGTCGTCGCCGCGGCCGACGAAGTCGAGCACGCCGCCGGGTCCGCGGCGGACGGTGTCGCCTGTGCGGTACATCCGCGACCCCGGCGGGCCGGACGGATCAGGCAGGAAGCGGGCCGCCGTCTGCGCCGCGCTGCCCAGGTAGCCCACTGCCAGCTCGGGGCCGCCGAAGTACAGCTCGCCCTCCACGCTCGGGCGCAGGCCGTCGAGGACGTGTGCACGCCGCCCGCCGACCGGCGTGCCGATCGGTACCGAACCGGTTTCCCCTGCCGTCTCGTGCACGGTCGCGGTGATCACGGTCTCGGTGGGCCCGTAGGCGTTGAGCAGCCGCACCCCGGTGCGCCGGGACCACTGCGCCGCCGCGGCCGGGGACAGCCGGTCGCTGCCGGAGACCATGAGGCGCAGCGACGGCGGCACCCGGTCCAGCGCGGCGGCGAAGTCGTGGAAGTAGCCCGCCGGGAGGTTGGCCACGGTGACCCGCTCGTCCTCGATGAGGCGCAGCAGCTCGTCGACCGACAGCAACCGCCGTTCGGGCAGCACCAGGCACGCGCCGGCGGCGAGCGCGGTCAGCACCTGCTCGACGGCGACGTCGACCGACGGGCCCGCCATCTGCAGCACCACGTCCTGGCCGGTGATCCCGAAGCGCTCCGCGACGGCCGGGACGTGCGCGGCGAGGGCCGTGTGGCCGACGGCGACACCCTTGGGACGGCCGGTGGTGCCCGAGGTGTAGATCAGGTAAGCCAGGCCGGCCGTCGCGCCGCGGGCGGCGACCCCGGTCTCGCGGACCACGCCGTCCTCGACGAGCAGGGTCGCGCCCGCGTCGTCGAGCATGTCCTTGGTGCGTCCCGCGGGGGCTTCCGGGTCCAGCGGCAGGTACACGCCGCCGGCCCGCCACACGGCGAGCATCGCGGTCACGTAGTCCGACCGCGAACGGCTGCGCACCGCGACGACGCCGCCGGGCCGCAGCCCCGCGCCGGCGAGTTCCGCGGCCAGCGCGCCCGCCAGCCGGTCGAGCTCGGCGTAGCCGGTCGGCCTTCCCCCGGATCGCACCGCGGTGCGATCCGGTGCGGCGGACGCGATGCGGCCGACCTCCTCGTGCAGCGACATGTCACCCTCCGGATCGGTGCGCGGTGGACGTTCGAGTCGAAAGCTAGGCGCGCGACAACCGCCGGATCGGCAGGTCGGGCGGCACCTTGGCGGAAGCAGCCACCTGCCCCAGCAGCTGCCGCACCGCCTGCCGCACAAGGGTTCACGGCGTCCCTAGCGTCGGCACCACGCCAGCAGAGAGGAAAGTGCGATGAGCCCCACTGCTTTGTCAGGAACGACGCCGTTGCTGTGCACGATCGAGCCCGGCGCGCCCGCCACCGTCGACGCCGAGGACGTGCACTCGATCGAGCAGGCCGCGGAGTGGTTGCGGGCCAACGCCGACGCCCTGCGCGCTCTGCTGCACGAGCACGCCGCGGTGTACGTCCGCGGCCTGCCCGTGCACGACGTCGACGACTTCGGCCTCGTGCGCGACACACTCATGCCCGAGCGCACCCCGTACCGGGAGAAGGCCACCCCGCGCAGCGACTTCGGCAACGGTGTGTTCTCCTCCACCGACCTGCCCGCCGCGCAGCCGATCCACATGCACAACGAGAACAGCTACACCCTGACCTTCCCCGGTCTGCTCATGTTCGCCTGCCTGATCGCCCCGCCCGAGGGCGGCGCGACCCCGGTGGCCGACTGCCGCAAGGTGCTCGCGTCGCTGCCGGCGGAGCTGGTGGCCAAGATGCGTTCGGTCGGCTGGCTGCTCAACCGCAGCTACTCCGAGCACATCTCCACGTCGTGGCAGACCGCGTTCGGAGCGTCCACAAAGGACGAAGTGGAGGCCTACGGCGCGGAGAACCTGGTGTCCTGCCAGTGGCAGTCCGACGGCCACCTGCGCACCACCCAGCTGCGCCCCGGGATCATCACGCACCCGGTGACCGGTGCCGAGGTGTGGTTCAACCACATGGCGTTCTGGAACGAGTGGGCGCTGGACGAGGAGCTGCGCGACGCGCTGGTCGACGAGCTCGGCGTCGAGGATCTGCCGTTCAACACCGCCTTCGGTGACGGCACCGCGCTCAGCCGCGAGGAGCTCGCCACCATCCAGGCCGCCTACGAGGCCGCCACCACCCGCCGCCGCTGGGAGCGCGGCGGCCTGCTCCTCGTCGACAACATCCTGTCCACGCACGGCCGGGACCCCTTCCGCGGCGACCGCAAGATCGTCGTCGCCATGGGCGAGCCGGTCTCCGTGCTGGACTGCGCCCCCACCGTCGCCCCGTCGGCGACCCCGGTGAGCGGAGAGAATCGATGACGGACCTGGTGTCCCGCTTCCACGAGGTCGTGCGGACCGCGCCCGAGCGGATCGCCGTGCGCGACACCGCGGGCGCGCTGACGTTCGCCGAACTGGAAGCCCGCACGGCCGCGCTGGCCGTCGTGCTCGCCGCCCGCGGGGTGCGCCGTGGCGACCGCGTGGGCGTGAGTGTGCCGCGCGGCAGCGGACTCCTTGTCTCGCTGCTCGCGGTGTGGCGGGCCGGGGCGGCGTACGTGCCGCTCGATCCGGCCTACCCCGCCGACCGGCTGGCCCACATGGCCACCGACGCCGCCGTGCGCACGACCGTGACGCCGGAGGATCTGGCCGGGACTCGCGATGCCGCCGGGCGCACGACCTTCGCCCCGGACGGCCTGGCCGGGACTCGCGATGCCGCCGGGCGCACGACCTTCGCCCCGGACAGCCTGGCCGGGACTCGCGATGCCGCCGCGCCCACGACCTTCGCCCCGGCCGTCGCCGGCGCGTACACCGACGTCGCCGTCTCGGCCGACGACGCCGCCTACGTGATCTACACCTCCGGCTCCACCGGCCTGCCCAAGGGCGTGCAGGCCACCCGCGGCGGCGTCGCGTCCCTTGTGGACGGACTGGAGCAGATGGCCGTGTACGCGGCCGAGCCCCGTGTCGTGGCGTGGAACGCCAGTGCGTCCTTCGACGCGTCCGTGCAGCAGTGGGCCAGGGTCTGCCGCGGCGACACGATCGTGGTCCTGGAGGACGCGCACCGCACCGAGCCCGCCAAGCTGACCGCGTGGCTGGACGAGTGCGGTGTGTCCGATGTGGACATGACGCCCACGCACTGGGAGATGCTGCGCGAGCACCTGCTGCCCGCACGCTCCGACGGCAGGCGGCTGCGCCTGTTCATCGGCGGCGAGCCGATCAGCGTGCCGGTGTGGCGGGAACTGGCCGCCGCCGACACCTTGGAGGCGTTCAACCTCTACGGCCCGACCGAGTGCACCGTCGACGCGACGGTCGCCGTGGTCGAGGGCGATCACCCGAGCATCGGCGACCCGTTGCCCGGCAACAGGCTTCTGGTGCTCGACTCCTCACTGCGCGAGGTCGGCGACGGCGAGTTCGGCGAGCTGTACATCGCGGGGCCTCGTGTCTCCCACGGCTACCTCGGCCGCTCCGGCCTGACCGGTGCCCGTTTCCTGCCTGACCCCTCGGGCGAGCCGGGTGCGCGCATGTACCGCACCGGTGACCTGGTGCGCCGCACCACGGACGGCCTGCTCGAGTTCCACGGTCGCGCTGACCGCCAGGTGAAGATCCGCGGCCACCGGGTGGAGCTGGGCGAGATCGAGACCGTCGTGCGGTCTTCCCCCGCTGTCGCCGCGGCGGCCGTCGTCGTCCGCGACGACCTGGCGGGCCAGCCCGTCGCCTACTACGTGCCCTCGGGGCTGGCGGGCGCGGAGAGTCTGCGCGAGCACGCCGCGGCATCCCTGCCGGAGGTGATGGTCCCGGCCGCGTTCGTCGAGGTCGCCGCGCTGCCGCTCACTCCGGGCGGCAAGCTCGACACCGCCGCGCTGCCCGCGCCGCCCGTCGTCGCGGGCATCGCCCCGGAGGGTGAGTTCGAGCGGTTCATCGCCGGGGTGTGGGCCGAGGTCCTCGGCCGCGACTCGGTGTCCGCCGACGACGACTTCTTCGCCCTCGGCGGCCACTCCCTGGTCGCGCTGCGGGTGGTGTCGAAGGTGAAGAAGACCTTCGGCCTCAAGATGTCCGCCCGCGACGTCTACCGCCACCCCCGCCTGACCGACCTCGCCCGGCACGTCGAGTCCCTGCGCGTCTAGTGGCGCGACCCGGAGCGTCGGCGAGGTGATCCGCGCTCAGCAGGGCGCCTCGCGGCGCCGCCCCCACGCCCCAGTACGAGGACGTGGGGGCGACACCACGATGCACCCGTCTGACCCCGAATTCCCCCGGCAACGCTCCGGGCCACACCACTAGCAGCGACACACCATTAGGAGGAACGGTGGACAACATCGACAACGTGGTCGTCCGGCCCCGCCGCAAGCCGGAGGCCGCGCGGTCGCTGGTGTGCCTCGGGTTCTGCGGCGGCGGCGCGGGACCGTACCTGCCCTGGGCCGACGTCCTGCCGGCCGACGTGGAACTCGCCGCGATCTGTTACCCAGGGCGCGACGGGCGGTTCCTGGAGGACCACGCCGAGGACTGGCAGGCGCTGGCGGCCGACGCCACGCAGGCCGTGCTCGCGGCGGCGACCCGGCCGTACGTCCTCTTCGGACACAGCATGGGCGGGTGGATGGCGTTCGACGTGGCCGCCAGGATCGAGCGGGCCGGCGGGCGCACCCCGGACGCCCTGGTGGTGTCGTCGGCCAACGCGCCGAGCCGGGGACTGACGCCGCGCGACATGTTCCCCGCGCAGAGCGACACCGACGCGGGCCTGCTGTCGTGGATGACGGTCAACGGGCTGCTCGCGGACTACGTCCTCGGCAACGAGGAGCTGCGGGAGATGGCGCTGGAGCTGATGCGGGCCGACATCCGCGTCCGGGACACGTTCGCCTACACGGACGGGACCAGGGTCGGTGTGCCGCTGCAGGTGCTGACGGGAGCCGACGACGACGTGATCGTCGCGGACACGGCGGCGCAGTGGCGGGCGCTGGCGGGCGGCGAGTACCGGCACGTGGAGTTGCCGGGCGGGCACTTCTACACCGAGGAGGTGTGGCGGTCGCTGCCCCGGTTCATCCCGGCGTTGGAGTCCGTTCCCGCCGGGGTGTGATCAGGGAGCGGGCGGGCGTGGGGGCTCCAGGGCTTCCGCGCTCACCACGTCTTCGGGACGAGAGGACGAGTCGTGGCGCCACCGACGGTCAGCCGGTCGGGGCGAGGGCCTGCTGTCCGGGCAGGGCCGCCAGTTCGGCGCGGATCGTGGTCGCGGCGGTGCGGTCCAGTATTCGTTCGCGAATGGAGAGCGCCTGCTCGAGATAGGTGCGGGCTTCGGCGTAACGACCGGCGGCGGCGCTCACCTGGCCCAGGTTGCGCAGGAGCTGGCCTTCGCCGATGACGTCACGGGTGTCGCGGACCATGTCCAGGACGCGGCGCATGGTCGTGGTGGCGGCGGCGTGTTCGCCCGCCATGGCCTGGACCTGGCCGATCCGGTTGAGCGTGCGGGCGGCGCCGCCGGTGTAGCCGACGGACTCGTGGACCGCCATCGCCTCGGCGAGATCGGTGCGGGCCTGGGCGATCTCGCCGTTCGTGGCCAGGATGAAGGCACGCTGGGTCAGGACGATCGCGCGGCCCACGATGTCGTCGACCGCGGTGAAGCCGGCGAGGGAACGGTCGTACAGGCTCAGGGCGGTGGTGTCGTCGCCGGTGTTGCGGGCGATCAGTGCCAGGTCGCGGTGGCACAGGGCCAGGCCGTGGACGTCGCCCAGCTCCTCGAACAGCTCCGTGGCCGGAAGCAGCGCGGAGCGGGAGGAGTCGAGGCGGCCGCGGTTGATGTGGAGGGTGCCCAGCGAGCTCAGGACCGCCGCGGTGCCGCGGGTGTTGCCCGCCGCGCGGACGGCGGCCAGGGCCTCGGCGTGGGTCCGCTCCCAGTCGTCGAGGTAGCCGCGTGACTCGAACAGGGTGACCGAGGTGACCGCCAGGTCCCAGCACAGCTCGTCCAGACCGGCGGCGGCCGCCTGGTGGATGGCCGCGCACAGGTTCTCCAGCTCGCCGTCCATCCACTCCAAGGGATCACCGGGAACGACTGCGGGCTGCCAGCGCGGTGCGGTTCCGTGCAGAACGGTGTAGTCACCGCCGTAGACGCTCCGGTGCGCCTGCTCGGCCAGTGCGAGCCATCCGCCGAGCAGACGGGACACCGCGGCGGCGCGGTCACTGGCGGGGATCTCCTGCTCCGCCTTCTCCCTGGCGAACAGACGCAGGACGTCCTGGTAGCGGTAGCGGAACTCGCCGGTCGGCTCGACCGAGACCACGTCGAGCACCTGCACGTCGACCAGTGGTTCGAGCAGGTCCGACGGGAACGGCCGGTCGTCGTCGAGGACCGCGCCCGCGACCCAGCCGGGGACGACGGGACCGTCGGTCAGGCTCAGCAGCCCGAACAACAACCGGGACCGGCGGTCGAGGCCGTCATGGGTCAGCCCGAGGCTGGCGCGGATGGTCAGCTCGCCGTGCGCGAGCTCGTCGAGCCGGTGCCGCTCGCTGGCGAGCCGGAGCACCATCGACGCGAGCGTCCAATGTGGACGCGCGGCCAGCCGGGCGGCGATGATCCGCAACGCCAGCGGCAGTCCGCCGACGGTGCGCACCAGTGCCGCGGCAGCCTCGGGCTCGCGGGCCACCCGCTGTTCCCCGACGACCAGGCCGAGCATTCGCAGCGACTGTCCGGCGTCGAGGACGTCCAACTCGACCTGGCGGGCACCGGGGAGACCGGTCAGCCGCGACCGGCTGGTCACCACCACCGCACACGTGCTGCTGCCCGGCAGCAACGGCAGGACCTGCCCCTCGGTGGCCGCGTCGTCCAGCACGACCAGCACCCGCCGGTCGGCCAGCAGCGTCCGGTACATCTCCAGCCTGGCGTCGAGGCCGTCGGGGATCACCGGACCGGGGATCCCCAGGGCCAGCAGGAAACGACCCAGCACATCGTCCACAGCGGACGGTTGGCCGGTGCCATGCAGGGCGCAGTAGAGCTGTCCGTCGGGGAAGTGCTCGTGCGCCACCCGGTGCGCGAGGTGCGCGGCCACCGTGCTCTTGCCGACGCCGGGACGCCCCGTGATCACCACGACCCCCACGGCCGTGCGCGCGGCGCCCCCGACGAGCACGGACTCCGCGCCACGCAACATCTCCTCGTCGCCGACGAAGTCGGCGGTGTCGGCGGGCAGCTGCCGCGGCCGTGCCGTTCGCGTGGTGCCGGAGTCCCTCGGCGCGGGGTCGGCACGCGACTGGTCGGGGACCTCGCCGGCCAGGATCGCCGCCTCCAGCGCCCGCAACCGTTCCCCCGGCTCCAGCCCCAGCTCCTCGATCAGCTGGGTACGACCGGCGCGGTAGACGTCGAGGGCCTCGGCCTGCCTGCCGGAGCGGTGCAGCGCGATCATCAGCAGGGCGCGCGGACGCTCCCGCAACGGGTGCTCGTGGACCAGGCGCGTGACCTCCCCGACGAGCTGGTGGTGCTGGCCCAGTTCCAGCTCCAGTTCCAGGTGGTCCTCGACGCAGGTGAGCCGGTCCTCGTCCAGTCGCAGCGCACGGGTGTGCAGCGACCGGTTGGGGGCCCCGCCCAGGCACGGCCCGCGCCACAGCGCCGCGGCCTCACGCAGCAGCGCGGCCGCCTCGGCGGTGCGGCCCTCCTTGACCAGCACGCGGGCCTCGGCGGTGCGGGCGAGGAAGTCGGCGAGGTCCAGTGTGTCCTCGTTGAGCCGCAGCTGGTAGCCCGGCGGACGGGTGTCGATGACCGCGGACATGCCCGCCCCGTGCAGGGTGCGGCGCAGCCGGGAGACGCAGATCTGCACCTGCGTGCGGGCGGTGTCCGGCGGGCTCTCCTGCCACAGGGCGTCGACCAGCGTCTCGGTGCTCACCATCCGGTTGGCCTCCACGAGCAGCAGCCCGAGGATCACCTGCTGCCTGCCGGGCGGGATCCGTGCCGCGCTGCCGGGACCGTCGACCTCCACCGGGCCGAGAACCCGGAACCTCCCTGGAGACATAGCGCGCGGCCACCCTTCCCGGTTCGAGATGTCCCGAGGTAAGCAGACGGTCACGAAGAAGTACAACCCGGCGATAGCGTGGAGATATCGGCAGGTTGCCCGGCGGCGGGACCGTTGTCGTTCATCGCGTGAGGAGAACCGCCATGAGCACCGCCGCCGGCGTCGACCACGTCCGCCTCTCCTACGAGTACCTCGACATGGGGGATCTGGACGGGTACGCCTCGCTGCTGCACCCGGACATGCAGCTCAAACGCCGCGACGCGCCACCGGGACACGGCCGCGACCACACCGTCCGGCTGCTGACCACCATCCCCGCCCTGCGGGGCCGGCACCACATCCACAAAGTCGTGGCAGGCAAGGACACCGTGGTCGTCGTGGGCCGCTACACCCCTCCTCCGGAGGCGGAGTGCCGCACCCCGTCCGAGTTCGCCGACGTGGTGACCCTGTCGGACGAGGGACTGCTGCTGTGCAACCGGCGGTTCTACTACGACGATCCACCGTCCCTATAGCGGGAACTGCCGGACGGCTGCCGTCGCCGCTGCCTGGCGGCGCGGAGCGGGGCTTCTAGTTTCTGGGCAGGGAACCACCCGCGACACAGGGAGCTCGCCCATGGAGTTGGACGCCGCCCGGCCGGACGCAGCCCGCCTCGACATCGTGGTCTCCGGCCTCGCCTCCGACGCGCACACCTGGAACCTCGTGTACCTGCAGCTGGTGCTGGAGGAGATGGGGCACCGCGTGACCAACCTGGGTGCGTGCGTCCCCGACGGACTGCTGACGTCCCGGTGCGGACAGGCGGCCCCGGACCTCGTCGTGCTCAGCAGCGTGAACGGGCACGGGTTCCAGGACGCCAGGCGGGTCATCGGACCGTTGCGCGCACGGCTGGCGTGCACCCCGGTCGTCGTCGGAGGCAAACTCGGCGTCGACGGCACCGGCGGCCACGCGGAGGCGTTGCTGGCCGCCGGTTTCGACGCGGTGTTCGAGAACGCCGACGCGATCGCGGCGTTCCGCGGCTACGTCGAGCGGCTCGCCGCGGGGGTGCGGTCGTGACCGGTGGCTCGTTCGGCGACTTCGTCGCCCGTGCCGCCGCCGCGGGCGAACTGGTCGTGCAGCCCAGGATGGGCGTGCCCGGCCCAGAGGGGATGCGGGCCGGTCTCGCCGCGGTGCGCGGGGCCGGGGTGCGGGCGGCGGGCACGATCACCGTTGACAGCTTCACGCGCGTGGGGGACCACCTCGCGGTGCACCAGGCGCTGGCCACCGGCGCCGAGCTCAACGGCTACCCCATCGCCGCCCATTCGCCCGAGACGACCCGCTCCGTGCTGAACGGCCTGCACGGAGCGGACTTCCCGGTGCAGGTGCGGCACGGCTCCGCGTGTCCGCAGAAGATCGTCGCGGCCCTGCTGGCCGCCGGTCTGGACGCGACGGAGGGCGGGCCGCTGTCGTACTGCCTGCCCTACAGCCGGGTCCCGGTCGCCGAGTCGGTGCGCGCGTGGGCCGAGTCCTGCCTGCTGCTGTCCGACGCCCGCGAGCGCGGCGCCCGGCCGCACCTCGAGTCCTTCGGCGGCTGCATGATGGGCCAGCTGTGCCCGCCGAGCCTGCTGGTGGCGATCAGCGTGCTGGAGGGCCTGTTCTTCCGCCAGCACGGGGTGGACAGCATGTCGTTGAGCTACGCCCAGCAGACCGACCCGGACCAGGATGCCGAGGCCATGGCCGCACTGCGCACCCTCGCCGCCGAACATCTGTCCGATGTGGACTGGCATGTCGTGCTCTACACGTACATGGGCGTGTTCCCGCGCACCCCGCATGGCGCGACCGCCCTGTTGCAACGCTCGGCGGAGCTGGCCGTGCGAACCGGGGCGGAGAGGCTGATCGTCAAGACGACGGCGGAGGCGCACCGCATCCCCACCGTCGCCGAGAACGTCGCCGCGCTGGTGACCGCCGGGGCCGCGGCGGCGCGCGCCGAGCCGGGCGGCGTGGTCGAGGACACCGGCGTGCTCGCCGAGGCCCGCGCGCTCGTGGACGCCGTGCTCGACCTCGCGCCCGACGTCGGTATCGCCCTGGTCCGCGCGGTCGAGCGCGGCTACCTCGACGTGCCTTATTGCCTGCACCAGGACAACGCCGGCCGCACGCGGGCGTTCGTGGACGGTGCCGGGCGGCTGCGGTGGTCGCGCACCGGCGCCCTGCCGCTGCCCGCCGGCAGCGCCGTCCCGGCCCCCGATCCCACCGCCGACGAGCTGCTGCGCTCGCTCACCCACGTCGAACGCGCCTTCGACCGAGGCTGACCCCTGCCCCCGTCCCCCAGGAGTGACCACAATGGACACCATCACCACGGCGCCGGCGGATCCGCGCGCCCACCTGACCTCACCGGCCACCCGCGCGGTGCTGCGCGTCCAGCACCGCGTGCTCGACGCCGTGCGCGAGCACCTGGGCGGGCAGGGTTTCACCGAGATGCTTCCCCCGGTCATCGGCCCGGTCACCGATCCGGGGGCGCGCGGGGCCAAGCAGGTCGACGTCGACTACTACGGCCACCGCTACAAACTGATGACCAGCGCGATCCTCTACAAGCAGGCGTCGCTGACCGCCTTCGACCGGATCTTCTGCATCGCCCCCAACGTGCGTCTGGAGCCGCTCGAGACCAGCTCGACCAGCAGGCACCTCGCCGAGTTCCACCAGATCGACGTCGAGGTCGCCGGCGCCTCCCGCGACGAGGCGACGACGGTGGCCGAGAACCTCGTCGTGCACGTCGTGCGCCGGATCGTCGAGCGCTGCGCCCCCGAGCTGGACGTCCTGGGCCGCGACCCGGACGCCTTCGCGGACCTGCTGTCCGGCCGCGCCTTCGAGCGACGCAGCCACGCCGCCGCGGTCGCCGACCTGCACGACACGGGGCACGCCCAGAACCCCGACGCCGAGATCGACTGGGTCGGGGAGGCGGTCCTGTCGGCCAAGGCCAGCAGGCCGTTCTTCCTCACCGACTACCCCAAGGGCTCCCGCGGCTTCTACGACCGCGAGAACCCGGCCGCCCCCGGCCACCTGCTCAACTTCGATCTGCTGGCCCCGGAGGGCTACGGCGAGTTGTGCAGCGGCAGCGAACGCGAACACGAGTACGCCGCCATCGTCGCCAGGATGCGGGAAACCGGCGAGAACCCGGCCAAGTACGCCTGGTACCTGAAGATGGTGCGCGAGGGTATCCCGTCCAGCGCGGGCTTCGGCATCGGCCTGGAGCGGCTGGTCCGCTACCTGTGCGGGCTGGACGCGGTCTGGCAGGCGAGCGCTTTTCCGAAGATCCCCGGCGTGGTGTCCCCGTGACCGCGCTGCGCGCCGACACCTTCCCGGAACAAGCCGTCCGGGAGCGGGCCCGCACCGGCGCGGCGGCGGCGTTCCCTCCGCTGTCCGACTACGGCGGCGCCCTGCTGGGCGAGCCGGAGGCCTCTTCGCCGGGCGACGCCCTCGACGCCACCCGCCTGGTGCCGCCGGTGTTCATGCCGCGACGCCTGGAGAAGCTCATCGACCTGGCCCGCGAACCGTTGCACGGCGACGTCGGCCTGGAGACCACCGTCGGCGGTTTCGCCGCACGCCTGCCGCTGTACCTGTCGGCCTTCGGGTCGACCCGTGCCGTGGGCACCGACCTGGGCCGTGCCGCCGCCGCCCAGGCGGGTGCCCTCGGCATACCGATGGTCGTCGGCGAGAACGTCGTGCCGGTCGACGGCTACACCGGCGAACGATCCCTGCTGGCCAGGATCTCCGCCTACGCCGGCCACGTCCCGGACGGGGTGGGCGGCGTCGTGGTGCAGCAGAGCACGGAGGACGCCGACGCCGAGGTCTGGAACCGCGTCTACAGCGACCCGGCGACGCGCCCCCTGCTGGAGTCGGGACGGTTGGGTTTCGAGCTCAAGGTCGGTCAGGGCGCCAAACCGGGGATCGGCGGCCTGACCGTCGTCGACCGCGTCCAGGCGGACCGCCTGGCCGATCAGTTCGCCCTGGAACCGCTGATCGACCCCGCCGGGGACCGGGTGCTGCGCTGCGCCAGCCCGGGGACGTTCACAGAGGAGATCCTCCGGCAGCAGGTCCGCCTGATGCGCAACAACTATCCGCGGGCGCGGGTGTGGGTGAAGCTCCCGCCGGGACGCGACGTCGCCGCGGCGGCGGACGTGGCGTGGCAGGCGGGCGCGGACGCGGTCACCGTGGACGGGGCCGAGGGTGGCACCGGATGGGCCCCCACGGCGTCGCTGGCGGGCGTCGGCCTCCCCCTGGCGGAGTGCCTGCGCCGCATCGGTTCCCCGCGCGGCTGCCTGCTGGTGTCGGGCCGGGTCTGGGAGGGACTGCGCGCCGTGAAGTGCCTGGCCGCCGGGGCCACCGCCACGGGCCTCGGCCGGGCGGCCCTGCTGGCGGTCGACGAGAACCCCGGTTCGGGCCTGATCCGCCTGGTGGAGGCGATGACCCTGGAACTGCGTCTCCTCATCAGCGCACTGGGCAAGTACCATCCGGCCGCACTGTCCACTGAGGACCTGTGGTCCCCGGCCGGCTGGCCGGTTCCCGCCGGCCGGTTGGTGGCGGCGCAGGGATAGCGCAGTTGGTAGAAGTGACCCGCCCCGAAGAAAGGGGGCGGGTCACTTCTGTGTCCTAAGAGGATGGTTTCCCGGGAACGTCACGTGCCCGCACCGATGTCCGGTGCGGGCTTCGCTCAGTCCAGTCCCGCGGCGGCACGAAGGCCGCACAGGTGGACCGGATCGGCTCGCAGGCGGACGGCCAGGTCCGGGAGCGGTCCCGGTGGCCGGTGGCCGCCTGCCGCCGCGTCGGCGACGGCCAGTGCGGTCGCCAGGCACTCCGCGCGGGCGTCGGAGGTGGGGGCGATCAGGCAGACCAGGCCGCCCAGGTGGTCGTACCCCAGCGTCCGCAGGGCCCATGCCGCCGCCCGGCGGGCGTGCGGGGTGGGCGGCCAGACGCTGAGGAACTCCGGGCCGGCGGGAACGAAGAGGGCGTGCACAGGGGATGCCGTTGCGACGCCTATCGGACCGTTGTCGGTCATGTGGGCCATGGGTCACGCTCCCGGACTCGGCGTCGGAACCAGTCCACCACGGGAAAGGCGGCGTCCTCGGCAGTCGGGGAGGCAGGCCGGGGGCGTGTCGGGGACACGCCCGAAGCCAGGCTTGGCCCCTCGCCGGACTCGGTGTCGGCACCGGCGACCACTGCGCGCGAGGGCGGCCCGGTGTCCGGGTCAGGGCGTCGGCGGTGCGGCTGCCAGCACCGAGCGGATCAGAGGGGAGACGGTGAAGCTGCGCCCGGTCTCGGTCTCGACGGGCCGCACCAGGCCGCGTTGGAGGAGATCACGCAGCAGGCGGCCGGTGTCGGCCGACGGGCCGAAGCGCGGCGGGAGGCTCTCCAGGACCCGGCGGTAGGGCTCGGCGGCGCCGGCCAGGGCGCGCAGGAGGGTGTCGTCGAGCAGGCAGGCCGGGTCGGTGGCGGCCAGCTCCGCCAGTGGGTAGACCGACAGCCACGAACCGACGGCGGCGAGCGCCGCGGGAAGGCCGTCGAGGCTATGGCACAGGCGATCGACATCGACCGGGTCCGCCGCGCCGGGGTGGCCGGCGAGCAGCAGCCGGGCCCCGTCGGCGGGCTCCAGGCCCGAGAGGAGGAACACCCGTTCCCCGGCGAGCCCGCACGGTGCGGGCGCGGTGATCAGCACCCGCACACCGGGGCAGTCGGCGAGCAGGCGCAGCACGCCGTCCCCGCGGACCGGCCCGTCGATCCCGTCGAGCACCACCAGCGCGGCACGAGCGCCGACCACCTCGGCGAGGTCGTCGTCCGCCCGTCCTCCCGTGCGTACGGCCGTCGACCACGCCGTCACCAGCCCGGCCAGCCGCGGGTCCCGCAGCGGCGTGCCGTCCGGCCCTGCCCACAGCACCGGCATCCTGGCGTGCAGCACCCCGGCCACCGCCGCCGCGAACCGCGTCTTCCCCACGCCGGGCAGACCCACGACGGTCGCGAGCCGGCACCCGCCGGCCAGTTCGGCGGCCAGTGCGCCGGTCTCGAGGTCGCGCCCCACCTGGGCGGCCAGCGCGGTGGGCGGGACGGCGGCGGCCGCGTCGACCTCGGCGCGCCGGTCCGGGTCGGCGGCCACCTCCAGGTCGTGCCGCGCCCGGCTGCCCAGCCGCAACCCTTCGGCGATCAGCCGCACGGTGTCCGGCCGCGGTCGTAACGCCCGCCCCTGCTCCAGGTCCCGGATGGCCCGCACGCTCACCGTCGACAGATCTGCCAACTCCCGCTGCGTCAACCCGACCCGGCTGCGGTGTCTGCGCAACAGCTGGGCGAAGGGCGGAAGTCCGGGGTCCAAGGCGGGCGGAATGGCCATCTCGGCATCCTCTTTCACGCGGGTGATTTTGTCGGGCCAATCGTCTGCAGCCCCGCTATCACGCTGCCATCCCCGCGTATATCCCGGCTGCAAAACACCGGGACAATCCGGCATTCCCCCAGCTCAGGGCATATTTGATGCCGTTATTTTCACCGTGATAGCGCTGGGATAAACCGCGTGATAGCTCCGCGATTATCGAGCCTCATAACGTTTGTCTCATCGCCGGAGAAACTACCGAGGAGAGTCCAAAATGGTCAGCACCGTCATCACCAGAATCGCCGCCGCCGCCCTCGCCTTCGCGGCCCTGACCACCCTCGGCGCCACGACCGCCCACGCCGTCGCCGGCACGACCCCCATCACGGTGGCCGGCAGCAACCCCTGGGAGTGAGCTCGCCACCCCGCCCACGGCAGTACCTATTGCGCTGTGGCCAGCAATGCCCGCAGCGGCTCCGCTTCGGGCGCACCCAGCCGCGTGTACAGCTCCACCGCCTGCTCGTAGTGCTCACGCGAGCCGAGCGCGTGGCCGAGGCCCGCGTGGGCTCGTGCCTGCTGGTCGACGGAGCTGAGCTCGGTGGCCAGGGCCAGGGCCTCGGTGAGCAGGGCGACGTCGTCGGTGGCCTCTCCCAGTCCGTTGAGCACGTACAGCTCGCCGGTTCGATCGCCCACTTCCCGGAACATCGTCAGCGCTCGGGTGTACTCCTGCTTCGCCCGATCGCGCTCACCCCACCGGGAGAAGAGCAGGCCGAAACCCTGTACGCACCACGCCTCGGCATCGACGTCGCCGCGTTGCCGGTAGATGTCCAGGATCCTGGTGAAGTGTTCGAGCGCCGAGTCGTAGCGGCCCAGTTCGATCTCCACCGAGGCCAGGCCGCTGATCGCCCAGGCCTCACCGTCCACGTCGCCCATGTCCGCGTACAGGCGCTGGGCTCGTTCCAGGTGCCGCGCGGCCGACGAGTTGAGACCCAGCCGTTCTTCCACCGCGCCCAGGTTGACCAGGGCGTGCGCCTCCGCGGCCTGGTCGCCCGTGGCCTTGTTCAGCTCCAGGGCCTGGTAGTAGTGGCCGGCGGCCTCGCGGAACCGGCCGAGCCTGGTGTCGGTGACCCCGAGGAGGACCAGCGTGCGGATCTCGCCGTCGCGGTCGTCGGTGGTGCGCAGCAGTTCCGCGGCTTCCTCCAGGACGTGGAGGGCGTCTTCCGGCCTGCCCAGTTCGAGCAAGGCGGCGGTCACGTCGTGGAGCGTTCTGGCGATCTGGACCGGGTCACCGAGCGAGCGCGCGGCGGCGAGAGCCCAGGTGCTCACCGTCAGCGCGGTGCTCCAGCGGTCGCGGTTGAGGTGCCGGAACACCGTCAGCGACAGCTGTACCGCGTGCCGCGGTTCACCGACCTCGACGGACGTGACCAGCGCCGGGTGTTCCGCTTCCAGCCACGTCAGGGCGGCGTCCGGGTCGGTAAGGTCGGGCGTCGCGGTCTTGGCGGCCGCCACCCGCGGCCGGCGGCGGGTGTCCGCGGGGTAGCGGACGTCCATGGCCAGCGAGGCGGTGGCCAGCAGGTAACCGGCCAGGCTGCTGCGGGCGCCCTGCCGCACCGAGGGCGGGTCCTCGTCGGACGCTCGCCCGGCCGCGTACTCGCGCACCAGGTCGTGGAAGAAGTACCGCCCTGACGCGCACTGGAGGAGATGGTCGCGACGCAGGCCTTCCAGGTGGGCGCGGGTGTCGTCCAGGTCCTGGCCCGTCAGCGCGGCCGCACCGTAGGAGTCGAACTCGCCGGTCGGATGCAGTGCGACCAGGCGCAGGACTCGGCGACGCTCCTCCGGCAGCCGCTGGTACGAGGCGTCCAGCGCGAGCTGGACACCGTCGTCGAGCTGCTGCCGCTGATGCCGGTCGTCGAGGCGGTCCGCGTGGTCGGTGAGCGTCCAGCCCTGCACCGCGCGGATGTGCCCGACGATGAGGTTGAGCGCGAGCGGCAGGAAACCGCACCGTTCGGCGATGCGGGACAACGCCTTCGGGTCGTTGCCCAGGGAAAGGTCGCCGACCGCGTGCTCCAGGAACGCGACCGCTTCGGCGGCGGTGAACACGGCCAGCGCCAGGTGGGTGATGGCGGGCAGGCCGGTCAGGCTGCGCCGGCTCGTGATGATCGCGACGCTGCCCGGCGCACCGGGCAGCAGATGCCGCACCTGCTCCTCGTCGGCGGCGTTGTCCAGCACCACGAGCACACCCGCGGCCCGTTCGCGGTAGGCGCCGACCAGCGAGGGCAGGTCGTGGGGAACCTCGGTGCCGGGCACGCCGAGCATCCTCAGAAACCCGTCCAGCACCGCGCTCGGAGCCGCCGGGGGCTGCTTCGGGTCGAATCCCCGCAGGTCCACGAACAGCACCCGCCGATGCGCACCGGCGAGCCGGGTCGCCGCACGGAGCGCCAGCTGGGTCTTCCCCACCCCGGCCATGCCTTCGAGGGCGGAGATCACGACCGACCCGCCCGCCGCCGCCTCGCACAGCCGCGCCAGCTCGGTCTCCCTGCCGACGAAACCCGGTTCCCCGCCGGGCAGTTCGTCGTGGACCCGCACCTGAGCGGCCATGACGATCTCGCCGGCCACCGCCCGCAACGCCTGCCGCCACTGGGCGACGTAGCCCTGGTCGGGGTGCAGTGCCCGCACGATCGCGATCACCAGGTCGGTGTTGAGCCGCTTGCGCCCGGAACGGAAGCAGTCGACCACCGTCGTCTTGCGCGCCATCTCGGCTTCCGGACGACCTTCGCGCGCCCACTCGGCGTTGATGCCCGCGGTGATCCGCTCGTAGGAGGGCGCTCCCGCCCACACCTTCAACAACCGCAACCGTTCCACCAGGTCGTCGAGCGTCACGGCCTGCCCGGGATCTGGCAGCGGAGCGGGTGCGGGGCACATGAGCCGTCACGCTAGTGGGGGAGCGGCATGCGGCGTTCGGATTCGGTCGGATTCAGCCGTCTGGCACGGCCGGCTCGGCATCGTCGATCTCGCCGGAGGGGCGCCCACCGCCTCTCCACACGAAGAGGGGAACGGCAACACCATGAGGAAGATCGCATCCGTGCTCGCCGCCGTGGGGGTGGCCGGGGTCTCGCTCGTCGCGGCCGAAGGTGCCGCGAACGCGGCCTGCCGAGCCGACTACGCCTGCATGTACTCCGCGTCGAACTACACGGGTCTCAAGCGCGAGGACTTCAGCAGCAGGACGAACTGGGGCCAGATCACCTACAACGGCTCGAGCGTCGCGCTGTACCGCGGCGACGGCTCGCAGCTCAACGTCAGCTCCATGCAGAACAGGGACCCGAACTCGTACATCGCCGTGTACTACAACTCCGGCCACCGGGGAGCGTGCTTCCGGATCCGCCCGAACGGCAACGTGCCGAACTTCCAGACCATCCGGCTGTCCATCGGCGGCGACGCCAACGACCGGATGAACTCGCACAAGTTCAACCCGACCAACTGCACGGGCACCATCTACGGCTGATCAGCAGCGGCGGCCCCCGTCACCGGCGGGGGCCGCCGCATCGCCAGGGGGAACTGTGAAACGAGTACACGCGATCTGGCTGATCACCGCCGCCGTGGTCGCGGCGGCCGGCACGATCACGCTGGTAGACCGGAACCAGGTCGCCGCCGCGCCGCCGGCGGTCGGCGAAGTGCGGCCGGTGCACGCCGCCAAGGACATCACCCTGCCGCTCGACCGCTACCAGCACTCGCCGGCCGACCTGACCACGATCGACCGCGCCACCGCCGTGCTGGCCAGGCAGTGCCTGAACGACTTCGGCCAGACCTGGGCGCCGCCCGACCCGCCACCGGTGCCCGCGAGCACCGGTTCCTCCCGGTACGGCCTCATCGAACACGACCAGGTGGCCAAGTCGGGCTACCACCCGCCGGAAAGCGCACCGCAGCAGCCGGAAGACCGGCCAGAGCCCACGCCGGAAGCGATGATGATCTACACCGGCAAGGGCACGACGTCCATCGGCGGCAAACGCATCCCCGACGGCGGCTGCCTGGGCAAGGCGCGCCGCGAGCTGGAACGAGGGGTGCCCGCGACGATCCCGGCCACCGAACTCATCCGCCTCGACCAGGAGATGTTCGAGCGGGCGCAACAAGACGACCGAGTGCAGCAGGCCATGGCGAACTGGCGGAAGTGCATGGCCGACTCCGGCTACAACTACACCGACGTGTGGGCGGCCAACAACGACATCCGCTGGGATTCGGAAACGCCGACGCAGGTCGAGATCGACACCGCCAAGACCGACGTGACCTGCCGTCAGCGCACCAAGCTCGTCGACACCTGGCTCGCCGTCGAGACCGCGTACCAGCGCCGGGCCATCACGGAGCGAGCGGCGCAGTTCGACGCGCTCGACCGCGGTATGCAGGTCCGCCTCGACAACGCGACCAAAGTGCTCGCGACCGGCTGAGCTGGAAGGCACGAACGACAGATCCCCGTCCGCGAGTTCCGCGGGCGGGGATATTTCGCTTCACGTCATGCGACAACACGCCGGCCAAGGTCGCGAGGAGCACTTGCAGCCCCAGGCTGGGCGCTCGCCTCCACCGTGATCCGATCAGCACGAAATGTAACGGGGTCTGAGCGAGTGCCGACCCTGCAGGGGAGGGGGCCAGTCCATCTCATCAGGGAGTGCGCATGGACGGAGTACTCGCAACCAGCCGAATTCCGATATCCCTGCTGCCAGCCAAGCACGTTGCGCAGGTGGCGCGCGAGCGTGGGATCGACCTTGACGACTTCGTACCGCCACGACGCGGTGAACGGGTGGTGGTGCGGCCAGAGGCCCCCGTCGCGGAGGTCCTCGCGGCGGCGCTCGTTCGGTGGTGGGAGCACATTCCCATCTGGAAGCGTCTCGACTTCACGATGCAACACCAGCAGCAGACGCAATGGTGCTGGGCTGCCACCTCGGTGAGCGTGGCCAGGTACTACCGCTCGTGGAGCACCTGGACCCAGTGCGCGATGGTCAACGCCGAGATGGGGCAGAACACCTGCTGCACCAACGGATCCAGCGACGCCTGCAATCAGCCACATTTCCTGAACGCCCCACTGAGCCGGGCCGAGGTGCTCGACCACATGGTGAGCGCGACGGTGACCTACGCCGAGCTCCAGGCGGAGATCGCGGCCGGCCGGCCGGTGGCCTGGCGGATCGGATGGTCGGGCGGGGGCGGCCATTTCGCGGTCATCGAGGGCTACCGCGTCCTCGGTAGCCACTGGGTCGCGGTCGACGACCCCTGGTACGGCGAGTCGGACGTGGCGCTCACGACCCTGACCGGTGGCACATACCAGGGCACGGGCACCTGGACGCACACGTACTTCACCAAGCGGCAGCCGTTCCCGTGGGTGTTCGAGAACGAGCTGGTATTCGAGTTCCCCTGGGTCATCTGGCAGGAGATCAGCAAACCCAGGGAGAAGGCGCAGCCGGTAGGCGCCGCGGGAGGTGAGCAGCGATGAGTCTGCGCGTTCCCGATGTGAGTGAGGACAGCGTCCTCGCGGTGCGCGACAACCTGTCCGAGCTGGCAGGCCGTGCGGCATACCGCCATCGCGCACTGGCGCGAGTCAATCCCCTCGACGTGGCGCTCGCACTTCCGCACGACGTCTACTCACTCGGCCTGGACCAGCTGGTCCGCGGTGCCACGCTCGATGACGCCCAGCTCGTCGGCAGGCGGTTCCTCGTCATGGCGGGCGGCGACGCCGTCGCCAGCGCCGAGGTCGCCCGCGACGACGGGTTCACGGCCACCGAGGGCCCCTTCGTCGCGGGCACCGCACGGGCGGTCGCCGTCGCCGAGCAGGACCCCGCGACGGCTGAAGACGACTACGAGGTCCGCGTCCTGCGAGTGCCCGCGCTCTACTTCATGGCGTTGTGGCTGAGCGGCGGCAGCCGTGAGCCGGACCTGGTCATCCCGATGGATCCGGCGCCAGAACCCTTCTCGGGAGGCGAGAAGGTCCGGCCCGAGGAGCTGCTGGACCGGCTCGCCGAACTGGCCAGACGACGCCTGGAGTTCGACGACATCGGATGATCACAGCCTCCGGTCAGCCAGGCGGGCGCGACGAACCTGCGATGAGCTCGAGCGCGGTCAGGCCGCCGAGCTCACGCGACGGTGGGCAAACGGCAGGCTGGGAGACGATGTCGAGGCGGTCGTCGATCAAGCCGACGACCAACAGTCCTCGCCGTGGTGACCCGTTGTCGTTCGCGCGGCGCGAGCCTCCGTACGGCGATCAGCCGTGCTGACCCGCGTCACTCTTGCGATTGGTCGCCGGTCCGCTCGCGTCGGCGCTCTTCGCGCTGTGAAACGACTTGAGCGCCTCGTGACCTATGTGGACAAGACGTGCGTTCACAGTGGCGCATGTCGCCACTCGGGGCTTGTGGCTTGGAGCTGCGGTCACGCACAATGCTCGCCCCTGGGCTGAGGGCTGGATGGCCTTCGCCGCCGTGCCGGGCAACGGGCACATCGTGACGTTCGACCTGCGCCGGGGCAAGCCACGGGTGCGTGACCACGTGCTTCTTGCACGGGATTTCGTGGCCGCTGCGCGTGAGTCCGTCACCGCGAGCCGACCAAGCCCCGCCGTGGAGGCGGCGTTCGCGGCCGCCGAGCTCGCAGTGAAGGCGTTACACCTGCTGCACGTCGTGCCGGCCCAGAACCGGGCCTCACACGGAGCCCGCCTGACGTGGTTGAACTGGTACACGCGGCGGGACGGTAACGGGTCGCCCGACTGGTACCCGGCGATGAAGCGGCTGGAAAGCCCGCGACCCGCTGCTCGGTACAGCGATGGAGGGGCACTGCCGGATGCTGAGGAACTCGGCGCCCTCCTTGACCAGTTGCCGAACTCGTCGACCACGCCGCGGCGCATGGCGGCCTCGACGAGGCGGAGCAGCAGGCTCGCGCCGGTGAGGCAGGCTGACCGCCGACCTCACCGACCGACGCCGCACGCCAGCGCTACGACGAGCACGAGTGCAGTCGTGGACGCTCGATCGCGGTGAGTACGTCGACCTGTAGCCGTTGTGCCGCAGCACGGGTTTCGTCAGGGGTCCGTAGCTCGCGGAAGTGCGTCGGAGTTGTTGCGGTTCCACGCCTTTGCCAGCGGTCCGCCGTCGCGGAGGTTCTTCGGCACGAACCCTGCCCGGTCTGGGTGCAGGCGCTCGATCGGTACCGGTTCCTGTGAACGCCTGTGTGCGGGAGTTCGGCGTGGTTCGGGCTGCTGGGGCGTGTCCGACGCGGGTTTGCCTGAGCGGGCGCGGTGCATCGTCGGGATCGGCCTGCCCAGCTTCAGCACCGTCGCCCCCGGCTTGGACACCACCTGACGGCACGGCTGACGGGCGACCGAGTAGCATACCGGGCACGACTTGTCGTTACGCTGCAACGGGTCGGCGCGCGGGATCCGCACGATCGCCCCGCCCATCGAGGCGCCGGTGTGGCCTTTCTTGCCACGAGATCTCGCCATCGCCGCTCTCTCAGTCAGGATCCGGAGCCGTGCTGCCCGAGCTGGCGGACCGCGGACGAGTCCAGCTCGACGTTGATGTAGTCCCAGGGATGCGTGCGAGAAGCGTAGACAGGCGGTTGCCGCCTGCACGCCTACGCCGCGTCCCATTAACCCGTTAGTGGACTACTTTCCTACTCGTAGAGGTCCCGGTCGTCGAGTATGAGGTCGTCGGATGCCGGCGTGAGGTGATCGTCTCCGTCATCCCGAGCGTTGGCGCGGCGACCGCATAGTGAGGGCACAGCGAGACCACCCGTGTAGCGCCGAGCCGTCAGCGAGGCGGGGCGGGGCGAAGTAGTCCGGGGCGTGCGATCGGGCCGCCCTCCGGCGTGGTGAAGAACAGCCAGAACGGCTGCGAGGCGATGCCGACCACCTCGGGACCGGAGTCCAGTAGCACCAACCGGTCCCGCTTCAGCTACGAGTGGGCCAACGCGGCCATAGCGGCGGCATTTGTGGGCGAAGATCGGTCCGTGGCCGACACGATCTGGGATCGACTCGAAGAGTGCGTACAGGACCTCTCGGAGCCATTTCGCGCCTCCGAGATGGTCGGCTGGTTCCGCCGCCACTACCCGGATGTGAAGGAGCAGTCACTTCGGGCGCACATCCAGATCGCAACCTCGAACGCTTCCCCGGCATCGCGGGGCATGTTCGTGAACCGGCGGCCGCTGATCACGCGGATCGAACACGGCCTGTACCGCCGTTTCGATGGCGATCCCGGGCCCATGCAGCCGAACCAGATCACCACCCGCGACACGGCGATGACGCAGCGTGCGCTCGACGTGGACATCGAGGCAGCTGTCGGCAGGTACCTCCACGATCGTGACCGGAGTGCGCGGTACACGTCGTTCGACTACTGCTTCAACCATTTCCAGCAGCATCGGACAGGGGTCGCGGCCTGGGGTGAGCCTACCGGCATGGAGGTCAGCTGCCTCCAGCTCGGGTTCTACCTCGCCAGTTGGGGGATGTTGCGGGGGTCGTCCGGTCTTCTGCAGCGAAGCGCCCGCCATCTGGTACCTCTGATCGAGACCCTCGCCGACGCTCCTGCGGAGGTGTGGGACCTCGATCTCGACGGCTATGACAGAGAGGGCATTGATCTGGTTCTCCGAACTGCTCTGGATGTTCGTCGTGCGCTCCGTCCGGTCGAAGCATCCGACACCTTGGTCACCAAGGTGATGCTCGGTGTCTTCGGCTGCGTCCCGGCGTTCGACACCTACTTCATGAAGGGTTTCGGCGTCTCCACCTTCAGCAAGGGATCGCTACGACGGGTTGGCGAGTTCTACCGGGCGACCGCATCGATCATTGATCGGCAGCGCCAGCCCACGCTCGACTTCACGACCGGGCAGCCCACCACGCGGCTCTACACCCGAGCCAAGGTCGTGGACATGATCTTCTTCATCGAAGGTGGATATCCGCGACAGTAGCGCCGGCGAGTACATCGACCCCGGCAACCCGCACGCGACGGAGGGTCCGCCAGTGCCGATGCTGCTGGCCCTCTGGACGTTGCCGCACAGGCGGTTCCTCGGCTCGTTCACGCTGCAGTTCATGTGGGTGGCTGAGTATGGGCCCGCAGTGATCCTTTTCTCGTCCTGCCGACCAGGCAGCCAGTTCCGTTCCTGGTGTGGTTCGTCAGATATGTCTTCCAGACGTGCGAGCAGGTTCGGCATCTGAATTCGCGGTATCTGGGTTAGCCTGGCCGCATGTCCGAGGGCCCCAGTCCTGGACCGTCAAGGCATTGTACGAACTCTGCTGCGATGTCGGGTTCGCAGATACAGGAGCGACTCTTCGGGTTCCAGCATCGCGCGTTTTCGGGCGGCCTCCTGGGTTCCACACCGATTACACCCGTCGCCTGCCCTGGTTCGATCGTTGATGGTCGCCTTCCACTCGTGTCCGCAGTCGGCACCGCCACCGGATCATGTCGTTCGCTCCGGGCGAGTTCCAGTCGAGATCGACGCCAGTGTGCGTGAGGTACTCAACGAACTCGTGTGTCAGGTGCGGCGCCCACTCAGCCGCACTGGGAGACGTTGTAGCGTCTGTGGTGGCCATCCGATCCCTGTAGACGCGGCCGAGGATCGTCGCGACTGCGGTGGGCGGGCTCTGTTGTTCTGACGGCATGATCGTGGGCGTGGCGCTGCGACTGCCGTACTGGATCTTTGTCCAGCTAGGTGGCTGGCTGGTTTTGTTCGGCCGGTCCTTGGCGGCCAAGGACGTCGAGTTGCTGGTGTTGCGACATGAGGTCGCGTCGTACGCATGGTCGTCCGCGGTTGGATTGTGTCCTGACCGGAGAGCGCGCATCAGTTAGATCGTGACAGTTTTCGACACGTTGTGTAACAGGTGGTTGATTGGATGCGATCCTGGGTCATGTGAAGCGGATTCCGCAGTTCCCGCCGGACCTCGCTGCGATGAAGGGCGGAGTGGTGACCGCTGCGGACGCCTACGGTTCGTGGCTGCGGTCGTTCTACGACGTGCGGGCCAAGTGGCACCGGCGCTTCTACCGGTCCAGCGGCCTGCTGGTGATCTTGGTGGGCGCCGCGCTGCCCGTGCTCACCAGCCTCGATTACCCCGGCAAGCCTGTGATCATCTCGCTGGCCGGTGTTCTCGTGGCCGGTCTGACCGGCCTGCGCGCGTTCTATCGCTGGGACCAGTCGTGGATCCTGTTGCGCAACAGCGAGATGGCGGTGACCGCGGCATACCTCGCGTGGAAGATGACGCCGGGAAACCTGCCGGCGGGGGACGAGGCGGCGACGCCGGAGCAGGAGAAGTCCGCCCACGTGTTCATCGAGAAGCTCGGTGAACTGCGGCAGCACGAGGCGAGGAGCTACTTCGAGAACATGGCCTTCCCAGCGGTGAACGGCACGCAGGCCTGACGTCCCCCGACCACGCGGAGTGCGCGATGACCGACCGGCTTGCGTTCGACGACGTGATCGTGGTGCTGCCCGGAATCGGTGGCAGCGTGCTGAGGACCGCCGACGGCCCGGGTCTGGGATCCGTCGCTGGCGATGGCGGGGGCGGTGCTGCGCAACCGGCACGACGTACTCGCCCGCCTCGCCGGTGATCCCGGGAAGCTGGACGATCCCGAGCACCGGGACGGGGTCGTCGCGACCGGTCTGATCGGCACGCCCGTCGCGGTGCCGGGAATCGCCTCGCTGAACCAGTACAGGCCCCTGCGCCGGCGGCTCAACGAAGCGTTCGACCTCGTCGTGGGAGATCCCGCCGTCGACGGCGCGCCGTCGAACTACTTCGAGTTCCCCTACGACTGGCGGCGCGCGAACCAGGTCTCCGCGCTCGCGCTCAAGGGGTTCGTCGACCGCGAACTGCCCAAGTGGAGGTCGACCCAGCTGGAAGAGCTGCTGGACAAGGAAGTTCTGAAGAACGTCCGCGACAACCGGCCCGTGCACGCGTTGCTGCTGCTGGCCGAGGAGGACGCCGAGGTGCTCGACCTCGTGCTGGACGCGCAGGAGGACCCCGAGCGCACCACGGACATCCTGCGCGCGCTGGCGTCGGTCGCGTCCCCGCACGCGCTCACCCAGGCTGTGACGGCGCTGGAGCCGCACCCGCTGGCCGCGCTGTACAAGGCGGTTGCACGTGTGCGAGCTGGTGATGACCGCATTGCCCTGCCCCCGAGCGATCAGCGCTTGATGTGGATCCACGAGGTGACCTTCTTGCTGCCTTCGCTGCCGCAGCTGGCCAGGTTGATCCGCGGGCTGGCGACCGAGTTGGACTAGCCTCAATGGCAATATTGCTGGAAGTCCATGCTCGCGCGGACGCGGTCGGCGTAGGTGGCATCCGAGTTGGCTTGCCGTGATGGTGAGCTGGGGAGCATGTCGCTGTGCCAAGCCGTACCGTCAGGAGTTGCGCGACGATGTCGTGCGGGCCGCTCGCGACCGTGAGCACGGTGTGACAGTCGAGCAGATCGCGAAGGACTTCGGCGTACACCCCATGACGCTGTTCAAGTGGCTGCGCCAGGCCGAGATCGACGAAGGCGTCCAACCCGGCGTGAGCCGCGGTGAGCCAGCCGAGCTGCGCGAGGCCCGCAAGCGAATCAAGTTGCTGGAGCAGGAGAACGAGGTCCTACGCCGCGCGACGGCGTATCTGTCGCAGGCGAACCTGCCGAGAAAGACTGTACCCGCTCGTGCAGAGCTGACCGCCGGCGGGATTCCCGTCGCGGTGACGTGCCGGTACTCGACATCGCTCGACAGCCGTACTGCCGGTGGCGTGCCTGGCCGGTCACCGCGGCAGAATTCGAGCGGGCGTATCGGGCGGACGCGTTGTCCGACGCTCACCGCGACGATCCAGAGTTCGGTTACCGGTTTCTGGCCGACGACGCCGTGACGCCGGCGTGTGAATGGCGGATCGGACGGCGTGGCGGATCTGCTCGTCCGTGGGCTGGTGGAGCGCGTTCGGCAAAACGCGGCCGCAACGGCAAGAAGACCGGTCCGGCGGTCCATGACGACCTCGTCCGCCGTGACTTCACCGCCGAAGGCCCGAACCGGCTCTGGCTGGCGGACATCCCTAACACCACGTCCTCCGCTCGCGGTCCTCTCATCGTGCGGACCGACGAGTGGGTTACAACTCGGGAACAGGAATCCCGATCATGGTCCGGCTCGCGGCTGACAGAGAGGCAATGCCGTGGGCATCCGAGCGAATCGTCCGGCGGGAGAGCGGTACAACCCCCGTCGTGCCGGAACAGCAGGAAGAGGTCGGTTAACTCGCTACCTCGCGGGACCGTGCTGGTGAACGACTGTCGATCTTCCCGCCTTGGACCGCCGGCTAGCGATGCAGGAGGGAGAGTTGCCGACCTCGGTCGACATCGGCTGCGGGACCTCCTGTGGTGAATTCGCCCTTGTAGTGGCCCGGCTTCGTGGTGCCGGCAGCCGAGTTCTACCACCGGATCCCCTCATCCGTCTGACGCGCAGGTCAGACCAATAGACGGGAATTTGGCACCCCGCAGGCTCGAACCGCTCGGCGTCGAGCCCTGATCAGCGTCGGCCGTCTGCCCCGTAGAAGCTGAAGGCCGCCCAGTGGAAGGCGTGCGCGTGCGGCCGGGCACCGGGCGGTTGCAGCAGCAGCTCGCTCACATCGCCGAGCACGGCGAGCTTTTCGCGGACAGTGCCGTCACGGACCACGCGCTGAGCGTCGCGCAACGCGTGGGCGAACGTCGCACCTCGGCGGATGCCCTCGTACAGGTGCACCATGAGTTCGGCCGTCGCGGCCTGCGGAACCGACCACAGGCTGCCGATCACCGCAGGCACCCCGACCTGGAGCAGCGCGGCCGGGAAACCGAGCACCTCGTCGGGCAGCCGATCGCCGATCCGCGCGGTCTCGCACGCCGACAGCACGGCCAGCCGGGCCTCGGGCGCTCGGTGCGAGAGCAGGTCGCCGATGGTCAGCTCGCTGTCGCCGGCGAGCAGCAGAGCGCTGCGCAGTGGATCTTCCGCGTCGGCGTAGGCGTGGCACGACCAGTGCGTGAAAGCCTGTGACCGCAACACGCCCAGCGCCGCGGATCGGGTCGCGTCACCGCCGCGCACCGTCGTCGCGTCCGGTATCCCGTCCAGGGCCGCCGCGCATTCGAGCGCGGAGTACGGCAGCGGTGACGCGCTGACCGGCAGCGGTTCGTCCACTGCGGCCGCGGTCCGGCCGGTGCGCTGCGCGGCCGCCCCGGCTGAGGCGCGCAGGGTCTCGGTGTTGGGGGAGTAGGTCAGCAGCAGGTGGTCCAGCGCGTAACGGCGACCGGTCGGGCGGTCGCGATCCGGCGTCCACGCGGCGTGCAGCGGCAGCAGGCCGAGGAGCCCGGTCGGCACGAGCACGGCGTGCGGCACGTCCGCCAGCTGCTCGATCACGGACGCCATAACCGTGTGCCACAACCACTTCGTGCACTCGTCGAGGGCCGCCCTGGGGTCGGCGGCGAGCCGGCGGACGTGCGGGGTGACCGCGTCGTCGGTGAGGCCTGGCAGCCGGATCGGGACGATGTCGTGCGGCGACCGCACGATCAGCGCCAGCCCGCCGGTGCTCGCGTGGGCGAGGTAGACCAGTGGCTGCGCGAGCTCGCCGAACAGCGTGTCGGTCGACGGGGTGGTGAGGAAGTCCGCCAGATCGGGCAACGCGCGGATGCGGGAGATCACGCCGGCCAGCTCGTCCTGCTTGCGCCGCACCGTGGAGAGGCTGCGGAACGCGGGTGCGGCGGCGGTCCGGCGGCCGATCTCCAGCCTTTCGTTGTCGCGCAACCATTGGCGTAGTGCGGTGAACTCGCGCACCACGTCCCCGCTCGCTCCCGCGCGAGCCAGATCGGCGGAGTCCAGCCGCAGCGCCGCCGAGATCTGCACGGCGCGACCGCGTTCCAGCACCTCGGCTGCCTCCAGCGGGCTGCCGGCCGCCTCGAACGCCAGCGCCGCTCTCGCCGCGAGCCCCGTGGTGCGGCGTAGTTCCGCCTCGGTGTGGGCGCGCAGCAGCTGACTACCGCCGGACGCCCACCCGCCGCGGAGCAGCCGCCGGTACATGGCCGCGGCTTCCGGCCAGTCCTGCCGTCGTTCCGCGGCCTGAGCGAGCAGCGTGGCCGCGCGGCGGCCGATCTCGGCCGACGACGGGAGCGACGACGGTCCGGACGAGTCGAGAACCTGCCGCAGCAGGCCCTCCGCCTCGCCAGGCTCGCCCAGATCCAGCAGCGTCACGGCGAGGTTGAGCCGGGCGAGCACGTCGTCCACGCCGCGCAGGAACTCCACCGCCCGGCGCAGGTCGTCGTGGTCGTTCTCGGCGAGTCCGCGCGTGGACAGCGCGAGCCCGAGGCCGAGGCGCACGGCCGGTTCGTCCGGCTCCAGTGCGAGCGCCTCGTCCAGCACCTCCACGCACCGGTTCATCTCCGCGGGGCTGTTGCCCGCCACCGCCAGGTCGAACAACGCGTGGGCGTACGACACCAGGTGCCGGACGTGGTTCGGGTGCTCGTCGTCGCGCACGGCCTCGCCGAGCAGCAGCACCGCGCGCCCGAGGTCTTCCCTGTTCTGGTTCTGGCCGGCTTCATAGCGCTGCACCAGCACATCGCCGAGGTTGGCGGCGAGCAGCGGGTCATCGGTCCGGGCGTGCCGGGCGTCCTCCAGATCGGCAACCGCGCCGTCGAGGTCGGCGATGGTTCCGGTGAGGCCGAACCGAACTCGCAGCACGTACGCGCGGTCGTTGAGCAAGGTGATCCGGACGTCTCCACCGGGCCGGGTCAGCGCCAGCGCGTACGCGAGGTTGCCGAGCACCCTGTCCAGCTCCGCCACGGTGACTGCCCGGCCGGAGAGCTCCGCGACCTCGCGATGAGCCGGTCCGGCGGCCATCATCTCGGCAGCCGACTTGGCGTCCTCGTCGGCGACAGCGTTGAACGAGCCGGGCGGGATGACGATCACCGGCCCGTCGCCCATCAGCTCGCGCGCCACGCGTTCCGCGTACGCCACGCTGAGGTTCAGCGTCGCGGCCTCGATGCCGAGCTCCCGGCACTCGCGCAGCAACCGGAGCCTGCTCTGGAACAGGAAGGCGTACTCGCCGGCCATCATGGACGGCTCCTGCGCCACCTGCTCGGCCTGTTCCTCCAGCATCCGCGTGGCCAGCGGGGACAGCAGAGCGGGGTGGTCCAGCACGAGGGCGCGGGCGTCGGGCACCGTCGTGGCGTCCAGCAGGGCGCCCAGGACGTCCGCCAGGTACTCGAAACGGCGGGTGCCGATCTGCTCCAGGAGGGCGCCGGCCTCGTCGACGCGGGCGGGGTCGTCCGGCTCGGCCACCACCCGGATGGCGCCGGGGTCGTCGAGCCCGAACACGTCCACGTACTCGGTCGCGCGGTGCCGTGCCTCGACCTCCGTGGCGGCCGTGACGACGAAGCCCGCGCCGACCGACCGCACGATGTCCCGCGCCGCCTCGACGGGGTCCTGCCCGTCCGCCACGGCCTGGGCGTAGTCGGTCAGGGTCCACAGCGCGAGGTCGAACGCGTCCCGCACCTCCTCCGGCTGCTCGAACGACAGCGCGGCTTCGAGGAGCTGCCGGGCGTCGGACCGGCCGAGCTCCGGCCGTCCGGTGAGCAGCTCCAGCCGTTCCGCCAGCGGGGTCTCCGGCGAGCAGAAGTCACCGACCAGATCGAGCAGCGCCTCCAGCGACTCCTGGTCGGTCACGTCCTCCAGTTCGTCCCACGCGGCCTCGGTGCGGAGCATGCGCTGCGCGAACTCGGCCAGGGCGAGCCCCAGGGGCACACCCAGGCGGAACACCAGGTGTGCGATATGACGGCGGCTGTCCCTCATGATCGCTTCGTGCTCGTTGTCCGCCGCCTCTGCCCGTTCGCCGTACCGGCCTGCCACGGTCGTCGCGGCCAGCCCGGGGTAGGCCTCCAGAACCTCCCGGATCCGCTCGGTGCTGCCGGCCGACATCAGCTCGTCGTCCGCCCGGCCGGGCTCGTCCTCGTCGGCTCCGGTGGCGTACAGGAAGTGGTCGAACGCCTCCGCGATCCCGGACCGCCGGGCCGCCATGAGCACCATCCAGCGGTAGCGGGCGAGCGGTGCCGCGGGTGCCGGTCCGGCGGGCGCGGTGAGCAACGCCGGGTACGCCTCCAGGAGCTGCATGGCCCGCCGCGGTGAGCGCAGCGCGAGGAAGCGCGCCAACGCCTCGCCGACGTCGAGCGCGTCGACCTGCGCGTAGGAACTCACCGGGGATCGACCGTCTCCACAGAGCCGTCGACACCGGTGCCGCCGGCCTTGCAGCGCACGACTTTCACGCCCAGCTCCGGAGATGCCGCCACGGCCTTGCGCGCGAACTCGTGCGCCTGCTCCAGCAGCTTGCCGACCTGGCCGTCGGCGAGCGCCTCGACCGGCGCCTCCAGCTCGACCACGACCTGGTCGGCCCCGTACACGGTGCGCAGCACGATCCGGGCGTCCGATGGGGCCGGGTTCACCTGTTTGCGGGGGCGCAGGCGGGCGAACAGCCGGCCGAGTGCGGGGGAAACCTTGTCCCACAAGGTGTTCGCCGACCGCGCCACGGCCCAGCTGCCCAGTTCGGTGCCGACGAACACCGTCACCACCAGCACGACGGTGAGGAAGGTGCCGCTCTTGTCGGGCTCCTGGTGCGCGGCGGCATAGCGCCCGGCCGCGCCGAAGGGTTCCAGGTCGGCGTCGAACGGGTCGGGCTCGGCCGGCACGCCGAGCTCGGCGACCGCCGCGTAGAAGCTCTCCGCGAACTCGCGGGCGGCGTCGGGGTCGAGGGCGGATCCGTGCCCGCCGGACAACCGGACGGCCGCGCTGAACTCCGTCATGAACGAGCCACCTTCCGATCGCTGCGCCGCGCCATCGATCACTTTAGGGCCGCCGAAGCGGTTCGTGGCTCGAATCGATCAGGGGCTCGGCCGGTCCTCGGCGGCCGAAGACGTGGAGTTGCTCGTTCTGCGGCACATCAGCACTCGATCGGGGTTTGGTCAGTGCGTGCGCTGGTAGTCCTCCCACGTCCGGATCGGGATCCGGGGCCCGTCGTCGGGGCGGTGGTTGGCGAGGCCGTTGAAGCCCAGGTAGTAGTCACCGACCTGGTTCTGGGCCTGGGTGGCCTGGTCGGTGTCGTTGATCGCTACCGCGTGGATGTGCCACGGCCAGTCGCCCTGGGCGGGGCTGCGGACCCAGGCGGCGAAGCCGACCTGGCGCAGCGCACGGGCGACGGCGGTACGGGTGTCCGCGGACATGCCGTCGACCTTGAGGTCCACGGCGCCGCCGCCGTCGTGGGTGCCGGCGGAGGTCGGGTCGCCGCCGGGGTTGTAGGAGCCCTGCGACAGCACCAGGCGACGCCCCAGCAGACGTTCGGCCTCAGTGAGCATCGCCTGGGTACGGGTGTTGACCACGTACCCGTCACGCTGGACCTTCGAGCCCGGTTTGAGCACGCGGGAGACGGTGAACCGGCTCTGTCCGAGCGTGGTCAGCGAACTCGCGCCGGGCAGCCCGTTCGCGGCCAGTCCGGTGTATCCGAGCGAACGCTGGTAGGCCGCGTACGCCGAGATGGTCGTGGTTCCGAAGTAGCCGTCGACCCAGCGGGCGTCCAGTAGATTGCGCGCCTGGAGTGCCCGTTCGACGGCCAGCACGGAATCCTTGGCGCCCGGGGTCAGCGTGTTGTCGGCTCGCCGGGGATCGATCTGGGCGGCCAGGACGGTGGCTTCCATGTTGACGACGGGCAGCGCCTGTGGGGATACGGCTGAAGCCTGCGTCGCGCTCAACGTCAGGCAGCCCAGGGCAGCGAAGGTCGCCAGCGCCGCAATGGCGCCCCGGGGCTTCGTCTTTGTCTTCATGCGGTGTTTCTTTTCCGTTCTGTCAAAGCCCGGCCTCGGTCCAGCGCCGGGAATCATGTGCGTGCGGCTTGGACAAGGCTCCGACATGGCGCTGACAAAGCTCTGACACGGCGAGGAGCAGAGGCTGTTCCTTCTGCCGGCAAGTTGAGGTGTCCGCTTCGTGTTCACGGCCGGATGTCGACCGGCATTCGAGCAGCATCAGCCCTGCAGGCCGCCAGGTTGGAATGCGGCGCGTGAGCCGACGTTGAGCTTGTGCATGGCACGGGACACGTGGTGTTCGACGGTGCGAGGAGACAGGAACAGCTCGTCGGCGATCTGGCGGTTGGTGCGACCGGCGGCGACGAGTTCGACGACTTCGCGCTCGCGGGGCGAGAGTTCGCCGCCGTAGCCCTTGCGTCCGCGTGGCCGGGCCGGTCGGAAGCGACGGGACGCTCGGCGGCACCGGTTGGCGTCGCGGATGCAGCCCAGTTCGGTGTAGCCGGTCGCGGCGGCGGTGAAGTGGGCCAGCGCCGAGGTGGGGTCGCCGAGGGTGACGGCCACGGACGCGGCGGCTTCGTGGATGGTCGCCGCGGTGTGCGGCTGAGGGAGTGCGGTGTAGGCGGCGGCAGCGTTCCGGTAGCCGTCGAGTGCCTCGCTGGAATCCTTTGCCACCAGTGCTTTGACGAGTACCACGGCTGCCGCGGCGAGCGGTGCGTCGGTGCCGGCGACACCCTGGGTGTACTCGTCCGCGAGGCGGTGGGCGTCGGCACTGCGGCCCGCGCGGGTGAACGCGCGCACGGCGTGCGGTACGAGATCGGCGGCCCACACCCAGTTCTCCTTCGCGCGTACGCGGTTCAGGGCACGGTCGGCGCCGACCGCGGCGGCGGCGACGTCGTTGCGGGCCAGTGCGAGTGCCACGCGTGCCGCGGATACCGCCAGTTGCAGGGGAGGGGTTTCCGGGGCTGAGGCCTGGGCGCCGTCGAGGTGCCACCCCGCGGCGTCGCGATCGCCACGGGCGAGTGCGGTCCACGCCAGTGCGAGGAAGGCGTCCATGGCCAGCGACGGCATTTCGCCGGCTTGCTCGATGAGCTGTGCGGCGTCGGTTTCCAGCGTTGCCCACGTTCCGGTAAGGGCGTCGATTCGGAGCCTGGTGCCGGTGCGCAACGTCGAGAGGTACGGCACGTCGTTGTCGGACATGAGCGTGTCGCTGACCTGGAGCAGCTCGCGGGCCTGTGTGTAATGGCCGGTCCACGCGAGCGCGTCGCCGACGTTGTTGAACGCGCGGGCGAGTTGGCGGCGTGTCCGCGGGGACCGGGACGTGCGCGGCAGCTGGGAGAGCAGTGGTTGCAGCGACCGGTCGCCGACACCGGCCAGCAACGCCAGGTGGTTGGCTCGGACGACCATGGACAGTTCCTCGTCGCGTGGTGCGGCGGCCGCCAGCCTCGTCGCTTTCTCCAGCCAGTCGAACTGGTGCGGCACCGGCCGCCAGCCGAAGGTCGGCAACGTGAGGGCAGCGGCTCCGCGCGCGGCGAGGGCGGGTCGGTCGGCGAGGTCGAGGACGGCCATCTCCAGTTCGCTCTGGCCCTCCTCGATGCGGCCGGTCTGGTTCATCAGCAGCCGGCCGAGGTTGATCCTGACCTCGCCGCGGGCGGTACCGGTGAGCAATCCGTCGAGGAGCAGCGCCTGGAGGCGTTCGACGGTGCTGACCTGGGCGATCCCGGTGACCGCTGCCCGGCTCAGCCGGACCGCGAGGGTGCGGGCCGACCGCGTGGGCAGCGCCTCGTCGGCCAGCGCGGTCTCGAGCACCTGCAGTGCCAGCGCGGTGTCGCCGATCTCGGTCGCGTGGTCGGCGGCGGCGACGGTGCGGCTCACCCAGTTCGGAAGGTCACCGGCCTGGCGGTAGTGGTGGGCGAGCCGCACCGGCACCCGGTCGGAGCGTGCGGACAGCAGTTCGGCCGCGCGCGCGTGCAGCTTGCGCCGTTGCGGGCTGGGAATGGACACGTCCACGGCCTGGCGTGCCAGCGGGTGCCGCAGGGCGTACCGGCCGGTGCCCACCTCGAACAGCACCGCGCCCGCCAGGGCGTCGGTCACGGCGCGCGCGACCCTGTTGGTGGGCAGGGCGGACACCGCCGCGAGGTCGTCCTCGGTGGCCGGGGTGTCGAGGACGGCGGCGGCGTGCACGACCGCGGCCACGGCGGGGCCGAGACGGCGCAGCCGTTCGGCCATGGTGTCGCGCAACAACACCGGGATGTCGACGAGGTCGAGAGTGCGTGACCGCGGTTCGGCGCCGATCTCGCGGAACTCGCGGAGCACCTCCTCGATCACGAACGGAATGCCCGCGGTGCGGTGGTGCAGGGAGGTGGCGAAGTCGGCTCCGACGGTTCGGGTGCCCAGCAGCCCGGCGGCCAGCACGCCGACGTCGGCGGGTTCGAGCGGGCGCAGCCGGAGCAAGGCCGTCTGGTCGCCGGAGAGCAGGCGGTGCGCCGGTTCCAGCACCGACCACGCTCCGGCGCCGTACACGTCACGGCGGCAGGTGGCGACCAGCGCGAGGTTCTCGGTGGGCGGCGTCATGAGGAACCGGAGCAGGTCCTGCGTTCCTTCGTCGGCCCAGTGCAGGTCGTCGATGACGAGCACCGCGGGTCCGTAGGCGGCCAGCAGCTCACGCACGGCGCGGAACACCCGGTGACGCTCGGTTGCCGCGTCACCCTTGGGCGGCTCCGGTGGCAGCAGCGGCGCCAGTTCGGGCAGCAACGGCCGCAGCGCGCCCACGATCGGTGACAGGGAACCGGCCACGCGGGTCAGCAGTGGCGCGGTGTCCCGCAGCAGATCCACCACGGGCCCGTACGGGAACGGCTCGCGCATCGGCTGGCAGCAGCCCACCAGGATGGTGCGGCCGACGAGCTCCGGGCGGCGCACGAGCTCCCTGACCAGCCGGGTCTTGCCGACGCCTGCTTCGCCCTCGACCAGCGCGAGGGCAGGTGGGCGCATCGCCACCCGTGCCAGCTCGGCCAGTTCGGCGGCCCGGCCGACGAAGATCGAACGCGGCGGCTGGGCCGCGGACAGGCTGACCGTCATGCACAGCGATGGTACTGGGCGGTAACCGATGCGCCGGATGTCGCAATGATTGGGTATCCCCGATGAATTCCGGCTCCGATGTGCCGGGGTCCGCGGTGGCTTCAGGGTGAGGACGAGCGGCGGCACCCTGCCTTTGCCGCTCGGACGAGGAGCCACGCAGATGAAACAGCACACGAAGTGCACCCTGCTCGCGGCGGTGGTCGTCGCGCTGGGGACCGTCGTTCCGCAGGCGGTGGCGGCGCCGCAGGAGGGCGCGGTGGTGCCGGCCGCCCAGCCCTGGGCCGCCGGCTGGTACACCGTCCGGCTGCACGACACGGCCGGGGCGAGTGCGGCTTCGGTCCAGTCGGCGGCGCGGTCGCTGGCTTCGCAGTACGGCGGCACGATCCGTTCCACCTGGACGAAGTCGATCCGCGGCTTCTCCGTGCGCGGCCTGTCCGAGCAGTCGGCCAGGAGGCTCGCCGCGAACCCGGCGGTGAAGACCGTCTACCAGACCGGCACCGCGCGTGGCGCCGAGGTGCAGAGCAACGCGCCGTGGACCATCGACCGCGTGGACCAGGCGAACCTGCCGCTGGACACGAAGTACGAGTACAACGCCACCGGCGAGGGCGTGACGGTCTACAACATGGACAGCGGCACCCGCGTCTCGCACGCGGAGTTCGAGGGCAGGGCGTCCAACGGCTACGACTTCTTCGACAAGGACGCGATCGCCCAGGACTGCCACGGCCACGGCACGCACACCGCGAGCACGTCGACCGGCAAGACCTACGGCGTGGCGAAGAAGGCGAAGCTGGTCGCGCTGCGCGTGTTCGACTGCGGCAACTCCGGCCCCGACGACCTGGTCATCGACGCGGTCGAGTGGATCGACGCCAACGGCCGCAAGCCCGCGGTGGTGAACATGAGCCTCGGCCAGTTCCAGGCGGGCATCGGCGACGAGCAGATCAGGGCGTCGATCGCGAAGGGCTTCGTCTACGTCTTCGCCGCCGGCAACAACAACGGTGCCGACGCCTGCGGCTACAGCCCTGCACGGGTCACCGAGGGCCTGACCGTGGCCTCCACCGAACGCAACGACTCGCGTTCGGGGTTCTCCAACACCGGCAGCTGCGTCGACCTGTTCGCACCGGGCGGCAGCAACACCGGCGCCGGCCACAGCAGCGACACCGCGACCCGTTCCGACCAGGGCACGTCGTTCTCGGCGCCGCTCGTCACCGGTGCGGTCGCGCTCTACCTGCAGGGTCACCCGAACGCGAACCAGGCGGAGGTGAACAAGGCGATCATCGACTCGGCCACGCCGGGCAAGGTCACCAACGCGGGCAACGGCTCTCCGAACAAACTCCTGTACACCAAGGGGCTGACCGGAGGCCCTGGGCCGGAGTGCGCCACGAAGTCCAACGACACCGACGTCGTGGTGCCGGACGCGGGAAGCGCGGTCACCAGCACGATCTCGATCTCCGGCTGCGAGGGCAACGGGTCGTCGGCCGCGCAGGTCGAGGTCGCGATCTCGCACGCCTACCGCGGCGACCTGGTGGTCTCGCTGGTGGCACCGGACGGGACCTCCTACCGGCTCAAGGAGTCCAGCACCGTCGACCACGCCGACGACGTGCGCCAGACGTTCACGGTGAACCTGTCGTCCGAGGCGCGCAACGGCGACTGGAAGCTCAGCGTGCAGGACGTCTACCGCTACGACACCGGAACTGTCGAGAGCTGGAGCCTCACGCTCTGACCCGATGAAAGCACTAGGGCCGCCTGGCAGTTCGCCAGGCGGCCCTAGTGTTTTCCCTGCGGCCAGTTGGTCCGTGCTATGTGACGGTCAGCGTGAAGTCCGCGCTGCCGGACTTCCCGTCACCGCTGGCGGTGATCTTGATCCGGTAGGTCCCCGGCGGTGTCGAGAACGACGTGGCGATGTGTGCCAACGAGGTCTGCCCGGGGTTCACCGTCGCGGGATTGAAGAAGACGGTGACGCCGGCCGGTTGACCGGACGCGGTCAGCGTGACCGGACCCGTCGCTCCCGTGACCGAGATCGACGGGAAGACCGCCCCGCCCTTGAAGGTGCTGCCGGTCGGCGGCGACAGCGCGACGGTCAGACCACCCGGCTGCGGGTTGCCGTCACCGACGGTCAGCGTGAGAGTGGCGTCCCTGCTGACCGACCCGGAGGTGCCGGTCACCTTCACCGAGTACGTTCCGGCCGGTGTGCTCGACGAGGTGGTGACCGTCAGCTTCGCCGTCCCGCCGGAGGTGATCGTGGACGGCTGGAACACCGCCTGCGCTCCGGAGGGCAACCCGCTGGCGCTCAACGAGATGTCGGCCGGAGAGCCGACCACCTGGCTGGTGACCGTGGTCGACACGTGACCGCCGGGCGCGGCCTTCACCGAGGCCGGGCTGAGGCCGAGGGCGAAGTCGGAACCGGGGCTGCCGGCCCCGATCGTCAGCGTCAGAGTGGCCTGTTTGGACACTCCGGACGCGGCCCGCCCGGTCACGGTGACCTGGTGCGTGCCGTCCGGGGTGCCGGAGGCCACGGACACCGACAACTTCGAGCCTTCGCCGGACTTCACCGAGGACGGCTGGAACGACGCCTGCACCCCGGACGGCAGCCCGGAGACGGACAGTGCGACGTCCTCGGCGGTGGAACCCGCGGTCGTCTTCACCGCGACCGATCCCGCACTCCCCGCCGTGACGCGCAACGACGACGGGTCGACGCTGACGCCGAACTCGGCTGGCTGGGTGTCGCCGACCTGCTGCTTGACCCAGTCGCCCATGTCGTTGTCGAGCCGGGCGAAGACGCCGTACCAGCGGAAGTCCGACCGGCTCCAGGACGCGAGCCCGACGATCTTGCCGTTGACGACGAACGGGCCGCCGCTGTCACCCGGCAGGATCGTGGTGCGGCCGTCCGGGTAGCCGGCGCAGATCATCGTGGCGAGCTTGTAGCCCGCCGCGACGCCCTGGCACTGGTTGACACCGTCGACGATCGGGAAGTCCTGCTTGTCCAGCGACACGTCGGCCGGACTGTCGTCGTGGGTCTTCTTGCCGTAGCCGTAGCTGCGGCCGGTGTCACCGACCTTCCAGATGCCCGCGTCGGCGGAGGTGGCGTACTTCGCCCACTTGTCCGGCGACAGCGGGATGTCCTCGTTGGTCGTGATGACCGCGACGTCGTAGCCCTGGTCCCAGTTGATGTACTGGGGATGCTTGACGTACGACTTGGTGGTCAGTGTCGTGCCGGTGCCGGCCGCCAGGTCGTCCAGGCCGTACAGGAACGTCTTGGTGCCGGCCAGGTCCTTGCAGTGCGCCGCGGTGAGGATGTGACGAGGGCCGATCACCGCGCCCGTGCAGGACTGGCCCTTGGGCCTGCCGCCCTCCGAACGCAGGTTGGCGATGACGCCGGGGTACTCCGCCACGGTGGCGTCCTGGCCCTGGTAGATCTGCCCGGACGCACCGTCCCAGGTGGACACCGAGCTGTCGGCGTAGGAGTTGCCCCTGTCGTGCGGGGCGGCGCTCGCGGCGGTGACCGCCGTGCCGAGCGCCAGTGTGGCCGCGATCAACGCGATCCGCTTGTGTCTCAACATGTGCTGTCCTTCGCGGTGGATCGTCAGAGGGTGAGCGACCATGAGGTCAGGGAGCCGGTGTCGAACCGGTAGACGTCGGTCAGCCGCAGCTTCCAGGTGCCGTTCTTGGCCTCGCTGGACGTGTCGACGGTGTAGGTGGCGTGGACGCCGTTCTCACCGACGCCACCGGCCTTCTTCAGCGAGTAGGCCGAGCCGTCCGGTGCGACCAGGTCGATCGCGAGGTCGGCGGAGTAGGCGTGGTCGATGTCGACCTTGACCGCCGTGGTGGCTGAACCGTTGCCGGTGCAGTCGCTGACGGTGATCGGCGACTCCACGGCGGATCCGGCGTCCGGAATGGACAGTGCGGTGGTGTTGGCGGGTGCGGTGCACTCACCGGGCTGCGGGCCACCGAGGCCGGTGACGTTGAGCAGCTTGTTCGGTGAGCCGCTGCCGGGGTTGGTGATCTTGCCGGACACCGCGGCGCCGACGATCGCCGATGCGACCTCCGACGGGCTGCCACCTGGCTTCGCGGTGAGTGCGATCGCGGCGGCGCCGGCGACGTGCGGGGTGGCCATCGACGTGCCGCTCATCGTCTGCGAACCACCGTTCTTGCTGGTGGAGACGATGTAGTTGCCCGGAGCGAAGAGGTCGACGCAGGAGCCGTAGTTCGACATGGCACCGTTGGGGAACGTGGCGCGGCGATCCTGGTCGTCGCTCGCGCCCACGGTGATCGCACCGGCGACGCGAGCGGGGCTGGTGCCGCAGGCGTCCTGGCTGGAGTTGCCCGCCGCGAGCGTGACCGTGATCCCCTTGTTCAGCACGCGCTTCACGGCGTCGTCCACCGACGTGTTCGCGCTGCCACCGAGGCTCGCGGTGGCGATGGAGTTGGCGCCGGCGTTCTGCGCGACCCAGTCGAAGCCGCCGATGATCGCCGACCACGCGCCGGAGTTGTCGCAGCCGAGCACGCGCACCGAGACCAGCCTGACCTTCTTGGCCACGCCGTAGCTCGTACCACCGACGGTGCCCGCGACGTGCGTGCCGTGGCCCTGGCAGTCGGACGCGTCGTTGTCGTTGTCGATGAAGTCCCGGCCGGAGGTCAGCCGCCCGCTGAAGTCGGCGTGGTTGTTGACTCCGCTGTCGATGACGTAGACGGTCGCGCCGCCGCCGTCGTTGGGGTAGGCGTACTTCTTGTCGAGAGGCAGGGACTGCTGGTCGAGCCGGTCCAGGCCCCACGACGGGGGATTGGCCTGCTCGCCGAATCCGCGGGCGATGCCGTCCTGCTCGACGTAGGCGACCCTGGGATCGGCCGCCAACCGCCTGGCCTGCTGTTCCGGCATCGTCGCCGAGAAGCCGCTGATCGACGCCGTGTACGTCAGCTTCCGCTTCGCGCCGTACCTCGCGGCCAGGTCACCGGAGGTCGCGTCGACCTGCTTGTCCTCCTTGAGAACGACGATGTAGCTGTCCTTCACCGCGCCGGGAGCGTCCGCACCGCGCACCGGCGCCTCCGGTGGTGCCGCGGACGCCGCCGGCAGCGCGGCCACTAGCGCGGCGGACGCCAACACGCCCATCACCGCGAGGCGGACTGGTTTGCTCGAACCCATCGATGTGCTCCGTTCACCACCGCCGCAGGCGCGGCGAGACGGCCGCGGGCAGGGGAGTGGTGAAACGAGCGGCCGCCTCCGGGCACCTTGTCCCCCATCGGGGCGCGAACCATCCGTGCTGAATTGGGTAGTGGCCCCCAACTTTTGCGCGCGGCCGGACGACGCCTCTTGATCGCCTAGCGTCGGTCCCATGACAACGGCGGGATTCGTGGGGCGGCGGGACGACCTGGCCGAGGGCGTGCGCGCGGTCCTGACACCACCCGCGATCCTGTGCGTCACCGGGCCCGCCGGAGTCGGCAAGAGCAGGCTGGTGGCCGAGATTCTGGCGGACCGGCAGCTTCGGACGCGCACCGTCCTGCGCGGAGTGTGTCTGCCAGGAGGGGATTTTCCCTGCGGAGCGGTGTTCGACGCACTGCGCGCTGCCAGGCCGCGGGCGGAGCCGAGCCCGGTGACCGGGGCGCTCGCCGCCTATCTGCCGGAGATCGCCGCGTACCTTCCCGCCGCACTGCCGCCGTTGCCCGATCCGGCAGCCGAACGGCATCGCCTGGTCCGGGCGGTCCGCGATCTGCTGGAGGCCCTGACGCCCGCAGTGCTGGTGGTGGAGGACGTGCGGTGGGCTGACGACGACACGCGCACCCTGTTGCGCTACTTGGCATCCCATCCCGTTGAAGAGCTGTCCGTCGTCGTCACGGGGCAGGCTGGACTGCCGCGTCAACACGTGCTCGAGCTGTCTCCTTTGGACGGTGATGGCGTGACGGAGCTCGCGCTGTCGCTGGTACCCGGCCTGTCCGGCGGCGTGCTGGAAGAGCTGGCCGCGTACACCGGGGGACGGCCCGATCTGGTCATCAGCGCGGTGATCGGCCTGCTGCGCACCGGTGAGGCGACCCTGGACGGAGTACCGCCGTCCGCTGCGGTGCGCCTGAACACCGCCTCGCTCCTGGGAAATCTGTCCACGGTCGCCCGCGCGGTGGTCGAAGCCGCTGCGGTGACCTGCACCCCCGTGTCGCTGGAAGTCCTGGCGCCGATCGCGGGAACCACCACGGCCGCGGCGGCGAACGCGGTGACCGAAGCCGTCCGGACCGGCCTGCTCGCCGAGTCAGGGGCCGGTCGGTACAGCGTGGAACCCGGAGTGGTCCGACGATGCGTGCGGGAAGGACTCGCGGGACCCGCGGCCAGGCGCGTCCACCTGCGTGCGCTGCACGTCCTGCGCGCAGACCCGGCCACACCTCCCGCGCAACTCGCCGCGCACGCTCGCGCCGCCGGCAGGTTCTCCGACTGGCTGGCCTGTGCGGAGGACACCGGCACGGCCGCCGCACTCGGCGAGATCCTCGACGAACCAGCGCTGCCGCCTGAGCTCCGGTGCCGTGCCGTGACCCACTACGCGCGCATCGCCCGGCGATTTCCGGATCCTGACAGCATCACCAGGCTCGACGGCCTGGTGCAGGACCGCCGCCTGGGCACGGCGGCCCGCGGTGAGGCGCGGCTGGCCCTCGGCACGTTGCTCGTCCGGCGCCCAGGCCGAGTGGAGGAGGGCAGAACGGAACTCGCTCTCGCCGTCGCGGACCTGGGAGCGCACGCGGCACGCGCGATGACGATCCTCGCCGACCCGACGCTGGGCAGAAGGCCCGTGGCAGAACACCAGGCGTGGGTATCGCGTGTGATCACCGACGACGAGCCGGCCCTCCTCGCCGCGGCCACCGCGACCCTGGTGCACACCGCCGACCACGACGTACCGGACCTGGTGCGTCGTTCTCCGGACAACGCGTGCGACCGGCTGGACCTCGCCGACGCACACCTCACCGTGGCATCCGCTTTTTCCTGGAGCGGACACGCGGGACGAGCGCGCGCCCACCTCCACATCGCCCGCAGGTTGTCCGGTGGGACAACGGGAACCGGGCTGGCCCTGCGCCTCGACTGGTGGGCAGGACGATGGGCCGGCCTGGCGGAGCGAGCGGAAGCAGGTGCCGACACGCAGCCGGACGCCGCCGAGGCCGCACTGGTGCGCGCGTCGCTCGCGGTCGCCACCGGCGACTGGCCGACCGCGGAGCGGTGGTTCACCCGCACCGGCCTGGACACTCCGGAGGACGCGATCAGCCCCGTGGTCCTCGCCGCGAGCGCGGCACTGATCCGCATGTCGCTGGACCGCGACGACACCGCCACCGCCGCGGTCACCGCAGACCGCGCGTCAGACCTCTTCCACCGCAAGGAGAACTGGGCGTGGGCAGCAGACGTCGTACCTGCCATCGTGCGCGCGTGGCTCCACACCGGCGCAGCAGCGGAAGCCCGTGAACTCGCCTACGAACTGGCCGCGGCGGCGGCCCGGCTCGACGCACCGGCACTGCTCACCGCAAGCCACGCCGCGATAGGCGCCGTGTCCACCGCTGAAGGCGACGACGAACGCGCTCTGATCCACTTCGAGCGCGCACGCCACCACGCGGCCAGAATGGGTGCTCCGCACCTCGCGGCCGGTCACACCGAGGACGCGATCCACGCACGGCTGCGTCTGGGCGACTCCACGGCCATCGAGGCTCTGACCGACGTGATCGCGCACTACGACCAGCTCGGCGCCACCCGCGATGCCAACCGAGGCCGCCACCTGTTGCGCGACCACGGCTCGGCCATCCACACCCGCCGCTGGCACCGCGCAGGCCCCCGCGTCCTGTCACCACGCGAGCGGGACGTGGCCGACCTGCTGTCCCGCGACCGCTCCAACCAGGAGATCGCCGACACCCTGCTGCTCTCCCGCCGCACGGTGGAGCACCACGTGGCCAGTGTCCTGCGGAAGCTGGGCCTGCGGTCTCGCCGTGAGGTCGCGCACGCGTTGGGTTGACGGCATGCGGCGCCCTTGCGGATCACACCGATGGAGGACCGCGGCTTCGTCTGACGGACCGACGCGCCCGTCGTGCACCGGCACCACGGGCGCGTCACCTGTCAGGGCGTGCACACAGAGGCAGTCCTGTGGCAGGCGACGGACGCCTTGTTCCGGTGCACGTAGTCGATCAGCTGGATGTTGGCCCGGTGGATGCCACCCACCACGGTCGTGCCCAGGGAGACGTCGCCGACGGGGGTGCTGGCGCACTGCGGGGCCAGGGTGGCCGGACCGGCCACCACCGTGTTGCCCTGGTAACCGGCGAAGGCGCCCTCGACGCACTCGCCGGTCTTGACGGACAGGTACTGGTTCGTGAGCATGACCGTCCTCCCGGAGGACGACCAGGCGATGTTCCCGGTGAGGCGACCGACGATCACGCCGGAGCTGTGCTTCACCACGACGTCGAACGAGGACGGGGCCGCGCTGGCCGTCCCCGCGGTCGTGACGGCGAGCAGCGCCATGGCCCCCAGGGCGAGTCCGGCTCGTTTCAGGATGCGCATCAAGGTTGTTCCTCTCCACTGGCCGACCCCCTGCCGGCCGTCTCCATGACACGCAGCCACCGTCATCGTTTCGTCATCGTTTCGTCCTCGCCACCGCTGACCTGCGCCTGGGCGAGCCGTTCCTGCAGCCGAACGTGCCGGAACTGGTAGACCGCACCGACCTGGCGGAGCACGCCACGACGGTGGGCGTCATCGAGGAACGTCAAGAACCGCCACGGAACGCGGCCCCGCGCGGCGAGCCAGACGACTGAGGGACCCAGCGCTCCGGACGCCCTGGCGAACCAGACGCTCAATCCCACCGAGAGCCCGAACAGCCCTCCGGCGAGGCACGCCTGCGCGACGCTCCTGGTCGGTTCGAAAACCTGCCCGCCGATGATCGCGCCCGCGACGGCATAGGCGAGACCGCCGGGACGGGGGACCAGGAACCAGCCGAGCAGACCCGCGGCCACCCCGCCCGCAATGCCCAGGACCACGTCGAAGCGGCCGTCCAGGATCTCCGTCGTGGGGTCGTCCGGGGTGAGCAGCAGCGCCAGCGTGAAGAACAGGCTGAGCGACACCGCGAACGAGGCGGTCAGCGCGAGCGCCGCCCTGCGGTCGTCGCGCAGTACGGTGCCGGGGCTGGAGACGCGGTTCGCGTCCAGCGGGGTGTCGAGCCACACGTGCACTCCGACGGCGAGGCCGAACACCACCGAGATCAGGCACGTCACCCACACCGGGAGCGACCAGCCGAATCCGAGGCTGACACCGATCACCGCGCCGATGGCGAACCTCTGGGCGAACCCGGCCGCGGTTCCCGCGAACCTCGCCTCGACCCGCAGCGGACCCGGCCTGCGCATCGCCCGGTGCGTGACGAACCCGGCGGCGCCGAACGAGACGCCGTAGACGATCCCGATCGCGGGACCGGCCGCGAACCAGCCGGTGAGCGTGAACAGCACCGCGGGCGGCAGCCCGAGCAGCAGGCCGGCGATCGCGGGCGGCACCGCGCGGTCGAGCTGCCACCAGGCGAAGTCGTGGGTGCCGCCCAGGTGGCGGGCGAGGAAGCCGAACCAGCGCCGTGCGTCGGCCAAGTCGTAGTGGCGTGCTCGGGTGCCGGGCGGAACCGGACGGTCGCCGTAGACAGCGGGCAGGTACGCGTCGAGCAGGTGCCGTTCGACTGCCGCCCGGTCGGGGAACCGCGCGGTGTCGCGGAGTTCGCCGGGATCGCTCGCGGGATCGCGGTAGGCGGTCTGGGCCAGGTCGACCATCAACGGCGTGCGCAACGCCAGTGCGAGCGCGCCGTCGGGTTCCTGCCGCAGCGCGCGCACCACCGGCTGCCACCGCGTCTCGCCGGTCCGCCGTCGCGCGGTGAGGAAGTCGATCGCGTCCTGCGCGCGCACCGGCTCGATCTCCACCACGGCGGCGCGGACCAGGAACGCCCCCTCCGCGCGCACCGCCGCCTCGTACTCGTCGCCCCGGCAGGTCAGCACGAGCGGCCGTCCGCCCGCGACGGCCCTGTCGATCGCGTCGATCGCGGCCGCGTGCAGGCCCGGTGGCGTTTCGTCGAGGCCGTCGAGCACCGGCATGACCCGACCCTCGAGCACCAGCCGCAGTGCCGCGTCCCGGCCGTACGTGCCGGCGTTGCCGAGCCCCGGGTACTCCTCGACCAACCGGCGGGCGAGCCACGAGTGCAGGTGTTCGGTGTGCGGGTTCCACGACGTCAGCGACAGCAGCACCGGCACCGGTTCGCCCGGCCGGGGGTCCGCGAGCAGCCCGAGCGTCAGCAGGATCGCCAGCACCGACTTGCCCGCTCCCGGCTCGCCGAGCACCACGAGCTGGCGTGCCGGGATCTTGCGCAACGACCCGACGACGTCGGTGAGGTCACCGCTCAGCTCCAGCCGTTCCGGCACCTCGCCCGGCCGCGTGCCCAGCACCGACGAGGCCGCGGCCGCCACCTCGCGTCCGGTGCTCGCCCACGTCAGCGGCACGGGTCGTGGCCGGTCCAGCGACCGCAGTTCGACCTCGGCCGTCCACTGCCTGCTGATCGCCGCCGCCAGCTCCTTCGCCGCCCGGTCGAGCTCGCCGGGCCTTGCGAACCCGTCGACGTCCGCATGGGCGGTCGGTGGTCTCGTCTCGCCACGCAGCACGCGTTCGTGCAGATCCCGGATCTCCTGGCCGGGATCGAGGCCGAGCTCCTCCGCCAGGGTCGCCCGAAGCCTCTCGAACACGCGCAGCGCGTCGGCCTGCCGTTCGCAGCGGTCGAGGGCGAGCATCAGCTGCCCGTGCACCCGCTCCCGCAGGGGGTTCTCGGCGGCGACCTCCGTCAGCTCGTCGACCACCTCCCGGTGCTGTCCCAGCGCGAGCTGCCAGTCGACGCAGGCCTCGAAGGCGTCCAGCCGTTGCTCGTCCAGCCGCGCCGCCCGGCCGTCGAGCGCACTCGCGCCCAGCCCGCTGAGCACCGGTCCGCGCCACAGGCGCAACGCCTCCCGGATCTCGGTCACGGCCTCGCGCGACGCACCGCGCCCGGCGGCCTGCCGCGCCCGCGTCACCATGGCGGCGAAGCGCAGCAGGTCGAGATCGTTCTCGCCGACCGCAACGCGGTAGCCGGGTCCGTCGGTCACGATGATCCGCTGGCCGGTGTCGCCGAGGCGGTCACGCAGCGCGGAGATGCAGTTCTGGACCTGCTTGGTGGCGGTCGCGGGTGGTTCGCCGTCCCAGGTCGCCTCGATCAGGCTGCCGATCGTCACCACGGCGTTCGGTGTCAGCAGCAGCGCGGCCAGCACCCTCTGGTGCCTGCTGCCCGGCAGTGCGAGCCTCGTCTCCCCGTCCCACACCTGCAACGGCCCGAGCACGCGAAAGTCCATGCGGACCACCCCCGCCTGGAAGATACCGAGAGCACCCGTCTCATTCGGGTTCCGGAGGCTCCTCAGGACGGCGTGCGCGGGTCGTGGCGGCGGATCCGGGCGTTGAGGTATGGCTCGTGGTGAGCCGCGCAGCCTGGCGTGTGCCGCTTGAAAAGTCGTCGCTGCACGTCATGCGGAGTACCTGACGGCGGTTCACAAGGTCTCGACGAGTTTCCTGAGCGGTCCGGCGAGGTCCGGGTGGTCGCCCTTCTGGACCCGGTGCAGCAGGCGGGATGCCACGTAAAGCTGAGCGAGTTGGCCGGCGTCGGTGTCGAGCACGCCGCCGAAGGCGTCGCGCACTCGTTCAGCAGTCTCCGGCACGAGAAGGCTGTGGCAGAGCAGCGTGGCTGCGTCTGTCCCTGCTGGACCGCGGCCCCACAACTCCCAGTCCAGCAGCATGAAGTCCGGTCCCATCAGGTTCGCCCAATGCAGGTCGCCGTGCACGGTTTCCCATTGGCGGACCACGGGGTTCACCGAGTTTCCGAAGTGCTGCTGGATCCTTCCGGTGATCAAAGCCTGATCGGCATGGACCCGGTCGGTTTGCGTCGCCGCGACCACCTCGATCGCTGTGCGTAGTTCGGCCCACCATTCATCGGGAAGGTCGATCGCGTGGCGCAGGATGTCGGTGGGGGAGCAGGGTGAACCTGGTGCCAGGGTCATCACCTCGGCACGTTGCTGCCGCCATTCCTCCCACTCGTAGACGTCGAGAACCTGCGGCTTGGGCAGCGTGGCGAACACGTTGGCGTCGAGGTTGCCGGTCCAGAAGTCACCGCCGGTCCACTGCTTGTCCTCGGACACCACTCGAAGCCAGAGCCACCGGCCGGCTGCTTGTACAGGTGCGCTGATCGACCGGTCCAGCCAGCCGAGCCGGGCTTGCCCGGCAACGGTGAGACCGAAGTGGACGGCAGCATGGCCGAGGTTCTCGTGCATCCACTGCCGAAACCGCGCGTCGGCTTCGCTCAAGTCGACGCGCAACGTTCCGCCGTCGGCGTCGAGCACGGGTGGGTGGTCAAGCTGTTCGGACACGGGATCCCCTCGCCTTGGTGCTCACCGAGCACGCTGTGCGAGTTCGTTGGTACCGCTTGGAAACACTCCAAGCGAGGAGCTGAAGGGGGTATGCCCCAATCGGGGAGGTTGGTGAGCGAGTTGCTTGCCACCTCGTTCACCAACTGACGAGCTACTTCATCGTCACGCGGCGGTACGCACTCCTGCCACTGCGTTCATAGTCATTTCAGTGCCGACCAAATTGAGCTTCGATCGTCGCGCACGTCACCGCTGACCCGCTGTCAAACGGAACTTCCAAGATCGCGGTCGAGCGATGCCAGCTGGGGGCTGCCTGCTATGGGCAGGCAGCCCCCGACGGTTCTGGAATCAGTTACGCGGTCAGTGGGTGGCGGGCAACGGCTGGTGACGGCGCGCGAACCCGGTGACTTCGGCGATGTACTCACGGCGGAGCTGCCGCGGGTCGGGATCAGGATGTACATACGGCGCCTGGGACACTGGACCCCCGACCACCCGCGAGACCAGGAGTGCACCGTGCAGCAGGGAACCGTCCGCTGGTACGACCTCGAGCGCGGCTTCGGCTTCCTCGCCCCCGACGACGGCAGCGACGACATCTTCGTGCACGTCTCGCAGGTGCAGGGCGAGGGCGCGGCCCGGGCGCTGCGCGAGGGCCAGACGGTGGAGTTCGAAACCGGTGAGGGACCCCGCGGTCCGCAGGCGCTGCACGTCGCCGTCACCGGGGACGTCGCGCCCGACGCGGCCCTGGGTGTGCTCGCCACCGTCTCCTGGTACGAGCCGGCCAAGGGCTATGGGTTCGCCGCGCCGGACGGCGGGGGTGCGGAGGTGTTCGTGCACTCCTCCGCCATCGTCACCGGGGGCGTCCTCGCTGCCGGGCAGCGGGTGGCCTTCGTCGTCACCGCCGGGGAGAAGGGGCCGCAGGCCCAGCACCTGGTGCCGCTGAGCTTCGACGCCGGGGTCCGCCGAGCCCCTCTGGTCGCGCCTGGCGACGGCGCCGACGGCTCCGTCCTGTGGTTCGACGAGGAGAAGTCGTTCGGCTTCGTGGCCGCCGACGACGGGGCGGGCGACGTCTACCTGCACGTGCGCGCCCTGGTCGACGAGGTGTACCTGCCGGCCGAGGGCGACCGGGTCTCGTTCACCACGGTCACCATGGACCAGGGTCGTCAGGCGCGCGAGGTGCGGTTCGTGGCCACCGGCGAGCCGGTGGAGGCCGCCGCGACCCCCAGCCAGGCCCGTCCGGCCACCCGGCCCGCGGCTCGCGCCGGCGACGGCACGGTGGCCCGCTACGACGCGGACCGCGGCTTCGGCTTCATCACGCCCGACGCGGGTGGGCCCGACCTCTTCGTGCACGTCTCGGTGGTCTCCGGCGAGCCCCTGGTGGCCGGCGAGCGGGTGCGCTTCCGCATCCGGCAGAGCGACCGGGGCCCGCAGGCCGATGCCGTCGAGCATGCCTGACCGTCCGGGACGGTCCTACGACGCCTCGAAGCGGGCGGTCCACGGCGAGGCGGACCTCCATCTCGGCGAGACTGCCGACTCACCCCAGGACACCGCGTTCCTCCACACGCGCAGCGCCGCTCATGCGCGCGCGGAGGTGCCGGAGGCGGGGGTCGAGCTGGTCCAGTTCGCCGGAAGTGAGGCAGATCTCGTAGGGCATCGGCAGTGGCCATCGCCCTCGATGCCTGCAACGACCAGGCTGCTGATCATCAACGAACGCGAGACATGACAGTTCTGCCCACGTGTCAGTCGGCGCGATTACTTCAGTGTTGACCCAATAAAGACACCGCTCGTGTGACGGCTGATAGAGGGCCCTCCAACCCGTAGCGTGAATGAGCGGGGAGGCGAACACTGTGCGGAATGTGATGTCGGGTAGGGCGGGGCAAGTGGTGCAAGCGGCCGAAGTCGGCGTGGTGCACCTGCACGGGGAAAGGCCCGTGCCTGTGCCGTTCCAGCTGCCACCCGCGCCGCGTTGCTTCGTCAGCCGAGAGGACGAGCTGGCGGCGCTCGACGGCTGGTCCCTGCTGGTCGTCAGCGGCCCCGGTGGCGTGGGCAAGACCTCGCTGGCACTGCGGTGGTTGCACGATCGGCGGACCGAGTTCCCGGACGGACAGCTCTACGTCGATCTGGGGGCCCACACGCCGGACGGGCCGGTGCCACCCGAGACCGTTCTGGAGTGGTTCCTGCACGCGTTGGGTGTGCCGGATGTTCCGGAGTCGCTGGCCGTGCGGCAGGCGATGTTCCGCTCCGCCACCGCAGGACGGGCGTTCGCGATGTTGCTTGACAACGCGGCTTCCGCCGCGCAGGTCCGGCCGCTGTTGCCGGCGGCGGGCACGGTCGTGGTGACGAGCCGGTGGCGGTTGAGCCCGCTGGGCATCGAGGGCGCTCGGTTCGTCGAGGTGGAGCCGCTGGGGTTGAAGGACTCCGTGCGTCTGCTCGACATGATCATCAAGGATGACCGGACGTCCACCGAACCCGACGCGGCGGGTGAGCTCGCGCGGTTGTGCGGCGGGCTGCCGGTGGCGTTGTCGGTGGTCGGTGCGCGGCTGTCGGCGCGCCCGCGCCGCTCTCTGGGGCGGGAGCTGAGCGAGCTGCGCGACGACCGGTTGCCGGAGCTGTGACCTCGGTGAACGCCTGCTCGTCGCCCGCCATGACAGCCTCGTCCGTGCTCACAACCGATCTCCTCGCTTCGCCGACCTGTATGACGGCATCCAGCGGAAAACTCAGCGCGGAGTGCTCAGACCTGCAAGGACCTCTCGGCGAGGTGCTCGCTCAATCCGACGGTGGACGTCGCGACCGCCAGCGACCGCGGTTCGAGCCTGCGCAGCAGCCCCACCAACAGCTCGTCCGGCATGCCGATGCGGAACATCTGGAAGGCGTTGTACCCGGCGGCCCAGTGCACGACGTCGTCGTTGAGCATCCAGCGGGCCTGGTTCCGTACGTCCAGTGCCGCCCAGGTGTCGGCCCTGTCGTTGAACGGCTTGGGCAGGAACTCCGCGATCTTCGTCGCGTCGTCCCCCTCAAGCCGCAGCCCCGCGCGGACCGCCGCCCGATGCTCCGGGTAGTCGCGCATCAGCCGCACCTTGACCAGGTCGGCCGCGCCGGCGAGCACGCCGTCCATCGCGCGGGCGGCCCGGCACTCGTCCCACTCCCAGACCTCGTCGTCGGAGGCCGCGAGCCGCAGCCTTTCCTTCTCGGGCAACGCGTTCCAGATCTCGTCCTGCCGGGCCGTGCTCGTGCCGACGAATTTCTGCACCCAGGCGACCAGTTCATCGTGCACCCGCCGGTCCCGCCGGCCGTCCTTCGTCATGATGTCGAGCGTCGGCTCGGGCTCCGGCTCCCTCGTCGTGTCGACGCGGCAGGACACGATCAGCAGCAGCTTCCACTGCTCCCGGGCGGCGCGGCCGAACAGGCCGTCGCAGGTGTGCGGGCCCGTTGTGGGACAGCCGCCGTGGCTCGTGCACAGCCTGAGGGTGCCCGGCGTCTCCTTCGACCCGGCGACGAGCACGGGCGCGTCGCACTCGTAGAGCGCGGCGATCGCCCGCAGTTCGTGCGCCTTGTAGGGCTCGTACTTGTAGTTGGGCACCGGCGTTCCTGCGTTCGCGACGTGCATCGGGGTGCGGTGGTGGTCCTTCTTGATCAGTTCCAGCACGTTCACCGTCGCGAGCCTGGTGTCCTCGTCGGCGAAGAAGTGCAGGGTCAGCCCGGCCGGCACCGTTACCCGATCCTTGCCCTCGTGCGAGCCGTGCCCGATCACAACGCCCACCATCGCGGTCCTCCCTCGATTGATCTCCCTACGAGATCATTCGTCGCCATCGCGGTTCGTGTAACCGGGTGGACCCGAGCGGACCAACGGAAATCCCGATGGCGCCGCCTATGACGTCCACTGTGGACCATGATGCTTCAGTCGCCCAGCCCGTTGGGTTCGAGCCCGCCTCGATCGGGAACGTGTTCCGGCTGCCCATCCGGAACCCCATCTGCGCCTCGTAATGCTCGGGCTCGACGACGTGACGACGATCATCACGGAAGGGAAGCCGGAAAGGCTCGCCAAGCTCTATGAAGACCTCGGCGTCGAACTCAGGTACGACATAGCAGAAGAGGCTGTCTATGCGACGACTTCTCCGCGTGTGTTTAACGTCCGTGTCCGAGGGGGACTTAAGTCCCCATATGTAGCAAGCTTGCGCAGTTCGTGTGTTCCTGCGCTATTGGATAGCTCGACTCTAGTCTGGAGGGCCAGTCGACGCGATTCAATCTTTCGCCGCTAAGTTCTGTCGACTGAGGCCAAGAACTTTCGCGAACCGCAGCTGATCTGGAATCGGACCAATCTATTGTTCGCGGTGAGTACGAGTGGCACTACAACGAGCACCGCACCCACCGATCACTCGCCGCCAAAGCACCCCCGATGCCGCCTGGTCAGTCGAAGGTCGAGTTATACGCCGCGCTGCGGCGCGACTCCCGCGGCAGTGCAAGTACGGCGTCACTTGGAGCGCGGTCAATAAGGCCCTGGCCTCGGCTTGGCCGCAGCCACGCACGATAACCGCTTCGGCGGGGCTGTCGAAGCTGGATCCTTTCAAGTTGCTGATCGACGAGATCCTGCTCATTGATCTGGACGCGACCACGAAACAGCGCCACACCGTCATCCCGGATTTACCGCCGTCTCATCGACGAGTACTCCTCGTCCGAGGCACCGATGAGAGGGTGAAAGCGTCCTGCGAGCAACCATGCGGTCCGGTCTGGGACTGAGAGTCCGGTGTTTATACCTTGCTCGCGACCACCATGTAGTTCTCGGCCTTAAGATCGAACGTGCTCAGTTCCGTTTGGAGTCCGACCCGGTGCAGCTCGACTTCGAGTTCCTCGTACCGGTAGGGCCAGCAGGACAGCAGTTCCGAACGGACAAGAACCAACCCGGTCGCATCAACTTGCGCGATCGCAATCTCGATGTGATGCTCGTCCTCCCAATGCGGCGCGATCTCCCAGCGGTAGACCACGACGGCAGAGCGACCGTTTCGGCGGACGAGTCGGTCACCGATGTCCAGGCGGGAACCTCTGGCCCTCACGAGTTCCCAAGTGCGGGATGTGAGTACCAAGCGCCCGCCGGGGCGCAGAAGCCGTGACATCGACTCCAGAGCAGTACCCCTGCCTGTCGCGCCCGCGGCATGGTGAAGCGAGTTGCCAACGCAGAACACCATGTCGAACGTGTTGTCCTGGAAATGGTCGGGCAACTCTTCCCAGTGCGCCCGCACGGCCCGGACGGATGCCCCGAACTCCTCAGACAACTCTGCAGTCCGACGAACCATCGCCTCGCTGGCGTCAGTGGCGACAACCTGCATGCCACGACCGGCGAGGCCAACCGCCAACTGCCCGGTTCCGCACGAACAGTCCAGGACGTGAGCGTTCGACGGCAGGAGATTGAGGACGTCGTCGAACGACGCAGCGAACTCGGCTGGAGGCAACTTTGCATCCGAGATGAGCCATTCGTACACCTCGGCAAGCACGTCATAACCTGTCACAACTACTACCTCCGTCACACGGCGGACTCACGGTAGGACGCCAGTCCATCAGCGGAGCAAGCCTGGGACCAATGGTTTTCGCAAGGATGGCTCTGACGGTGTTTGTGGGTTGTCAGTTGTCCGTCTGAGTGGATGTCACTGTGGGGCAAGGCCTTGACCGACCCCAGACTCTGCGCCGCCATCGTCGACCGGCTTACCTTCGGCGGCGCCAGCCACGTCGTGACCATGCGTTCAGACCCGAGAGAAACTCGCTCGCGTCGCCCACGACGCAGCTGCAACGCTTTGCGCGTGAATGACCAGAGGCCCGAGAAATGCGTCTTCTGCGCCATCGTCGCCGGAGAGGCCGAGGCGAGCGTGGCATATGCAGATGATCGAGTCGTTGCGTTCATGGACCTCGGCGCGGTGACGCCGGGGCACGTCCTCGTAGTGCCACGGCTGCATGCCATCGGGCTGGAAGACCTGGACGAGGAGACGAGCACACACGTCTGGAGGATCGGCCACCGCGTCGGCCGCGCCCTTCGACGCTCTGGCCTGCGCTGCGAGGGCGTCAACGTGTTCCTCGCCGACGGAGAAGCCGCCTTCCAGGAGATCTTCCACTTCCATCTGCACGTCTTTCCACGCTTCCGCGGCGACAGCTTCCGCATCGACGCAGACTGGGCCACCCGTGCTCGCCATCTGCTCGACGAAGAAGCCAGTGCCGTTCGCCAGGGGCTGGACGTCATCGACGCCGACGCACCACCAGCAGCGCCCGCCAACACAGAGAACTAGCGCTCTGCGCTTGACTCGATCACCCACATAAGTGGGCTTGTACGTTGGGTCCGGGAAAATGATCCATGCGCCCACCTTCGGTCAGGTGGTCCAGATCAGCCCTTACCGCTGGAACGGCGACGACTACTACGGCGCGACGCGACCACACGAACCAGTAGAGCTGTAGCTACCGCGCACACTTGACCACTTCCGCCCGCAGATCACCACAAGATGACCATCTGATCAGGTATCGAGGGCAAATCCCCGATCGCAACGCGCTGTCATGCCGACGAAAGTGGGATCTGACTCCAAGCCCAGGCAGCGCAGCCGCTGAACAGCACAGCGGCGGCCACCCGCGGCACGACAAGCCAGGAGGGTCCTGTTCGCCTGATTCGACCCGCTTCGGTGGCGGTCGGCCGGTCATCCGCGTTGTCGGCGAGCACGCGAGGCAGCCCAGTGGCGCAGGCGCTCGGCGATCTGGACCTCGTGGCCGTTTTGGGTGGGCTGGTAATACGTCTCGCGGTCCATGCCGCCGGGGAAGTAGTCGGCGCCAGAGAAGCCGTCGGCGGTATCGGGGTCGTACTGGTAGTCCTTGCCGTAGCCGAGGTCCTTCATCAGCCGGGTCGGGGCGTTGAGGATGTGGGCGGGTGGCATGAGCGAGCCGGTGCGTCGGGCTGCGTGATGTGCTGCGTTGAAGCCGCGGTAGACGGCGATGGACTTCGGGGCGGTGGCGAGGTAGACAACTGCCTGGGCGATCGCCAATTCGCCCTCGGGGGAGCCGAGTCGCTCGTACACGTCCCAGGCGGCGAGGGCCTGCTGAACCGCGTGCGGGTCGGCCATGCCGATGTCCTCGTTCGCGAAGCGGACCAGCCGGCGGGCCACGAACAGCGGGTCCTCGCCACCGTCGAGCATGCGGGCGAGCCAGTACAGAGCCGCGTCCGGGTCGGAGCCGCGCATCGACTTGTGCAGCGCGGAGATCAGGTTGTAATGGCTCTCCTGCGCCTTGTCGTACAGCGGGGCGCGCTGCTGGATGTGGTGGGCGAGCGCGGTGGTGTCCAGGGGTGTCGCGATATCCGGGATGGCCTGGAGCTGTTCGGCCAGGTTGAGGAGGTAGCGGCCGTCGCCGTCGGCCATGGCGATCAGGGCGTGGCGGGCGTCGTCGTCCAGGGGCAGCCGGTGGCCGGTGAGCTGCTCGGCGCGGTTGAGCAGCGTGGACAGCGCGGCTTCGTCGAGGCGTTTGAGCACGAGGACCTGGGTGCGGGAGAGGAGGGCGCCGTTGAGTTCGAAGCTCGGGTTCTCCGTGGTGGCGCCGATCAGGGCGATCGTGCCGTCCTCGACGTAGGGAAGGAAGCTGTCCTGCTGGGCGCGGTTGAAGCGGTGGATCTCGTCGACGAACAGCAGGGTGCCCTGGCCGACACGGCGACGGTTCTGTGCGGCGGCGAAGACCTTCCGCAGTTCGGCCACACCGGAGAAGGTGGCCGACACTGATTCGAAGGCCAGGTTGCTGCCGTCCGCGAGGAGCCGGGCGATGGTCGTTTTCCCGACGCCGGGCGGTCCCCACAGGATGGCGGAGCCGAGGCGCTGCTGGGCGACCATGCGGCCCAGCGGGGCGTCCGGGGCCAGGAGGTGGTCCTGCCCGACGACATCTTCCAGCCGGGTCGGGCGCAGGCGGTCGGCGAGTGGCCGGGCGGGCTCCTCGTCGAAGAGCGGCAGGGTCGGTTCGATCGGTTCCATCGGACTCTCGGGTGGGAGGCGGGACGTGCGCGGGGCGTGGCGAGCGTTGCACGGGACACCGACAATTGAGAGCTCAGCCGCCGGCGGGAAAGCTCGCGGCGCTCATCGAGTATCAGGGCGGTCGCGTCGCGGCAGCTGCTCGACGACCAGGTCGTAGGAGTTCTCGACCGCGTCGGTGATCAGTCGCTCGGTGATGCCGGCGCCTGGCCCCAGGGAGATCCAATGCCGTTTGTCGAGATAGCGGCCCGGTGTGATTGAGGCGTGGTCGCGTTCTCACGCGCGGGCGTAGTCGGGTTCGCACTTGACCGTGATGATCTGCTCATCCGGGTTGTCGGTGACGATCAGGAACACCTTGCCCACGACCTTGTACACGTCGAGTTCGGGGGTGAAGGGACGTCCGTGGCTGACGCCGGGGAGGGCGAGGGCCGCCTGGCGGGCGGTGTCCTGGAGCCGGTCGCCGGCCGCGCTCACCGGGCCGCCCGCGTTGCGCCGCCGTAGGTGTCCGGGTCGACGGGCTGTTCTGCCTTGCGCAGGTGAGCGACGACGAGCCGGTAGGAGTCGGTGACGAGTTCCCTGACGAACTCCTCGGTGACGCCTTCTCCGCCTTCCAGCGTGATCCAGTGCTTCTTGTTCATGTGGTAGCCGGGGGTGATGTGGTTGTTGTGTTCCCGTAGGGCAAGGGCCTCGCCGGGGTCTGCTTTGAGGATCACGACGGGACGCCCTGGGATCTCGGTCATCAGCATGAACACCTTGCCTCGTACCTTGAAGACTTCCCAGTCAGGGCCGAAGGGATGCTCCAGCCGGGCTCCGGGAAGTTCCTCGGCGCGGTCAGCGGCGGTCTTCTGCAGGATCGATTCGTTCATGGAGCGTTGCCTCCTCGGGCGGTGACGGGCTGTGGCATCGAAGGACGCGGCGGGCGCGCCGCGGTCGCGGCGACGCAGCCCATCCTTTCCCTGAAACAGGCAGAAACGGGTAGTAGGCTGCGGACACGTGATGGTCCACAAGCGACGCTCCCGCACGCGCGGTCAAGCTGAGGCGACCGCGGTTCGGTTGTACGGGTTCCAGCCCCCGGTCGGCACCCCGTACGGGCTCGAGGTGACAACCATCGAGGACTTCTTCGCCCAGCACGACGACTGGCCGTGGAACCCACCCCTGCCGATCCGCACCACCTTCCACTACCTCATCCTGGTCACCGAGGGTGAGCTGTTGCATGATGTCGACCACGTCACGCGGACCATCGCGCTGGGCCAGTGGCTGTGGGTGCGTGCCGGACACGCCCTGCGCTGGCATCCGCCCGGCGTCGCCCGCGGCCCGTTCATCCTGTTCGAGCCCGACGTGCTGATGCCCGGGACCGCGCACCTCCTGGCCTCGCTCACCGCGCACGAGGCCCCTGCCGTGCTGAGCCCGCACCCCGATGACGCCCCCTGGCTCCAGCAGACGGCACTCCAGCTCCTGGACGAACACCGGGCGCTCGGGCGCCGCCCTCTCGATGTCCACCACGCCCTGCGCCGCAGCCTGCTCGAATCGTTGCTGCTGCGCCTCGCCAACGCCCACGGCGTCGCCCCCGCGGACACGACGGCCGGCACGGGCCGTGGTGACACCTACGGACGGTTCGTGGACGCCCTGGAGCTGCACTTCCGCGAACTGCACCGGGCCGCCGACTACGCCGCACTGCTCGGCTGCTCGGTCCGCACCCTCAGCCGCGCCGCCCAGGACGCCACCGGCAACGGGGTACGTGAGCTGATCAACGAGCGGCGGCTGCTCGAAGCCCGGCGCCTGCTGGGAGGCGCCCGGTGGGATGCCCGGACTGTGGCCGCTCACCTCGGCTACACCGATCCCACGAACTTCGGCCGCTTCTTCCGCGACCGCACCGGACTCACCCCGGCCGCCTTCGCGGCCCGCGAAGCCACGCCCGAACCGTGAGCGGAGTGCGGCCCTGACCTCCAGGCGTTTATGCCGCGGGACTCCCGATCGACTCGGAGGTCCACTTGGTCAGGCTGGGGCCCACAGGCTCCGCCGCGGTCAGGAGGCGATCCTTTCGGTCACGGTCTGGGAGAACGCCCAGTTGGAGTGCACGATGAGCCACTGTTCGTCGACGAGCCGGTACCCGTGCGTGGCGTTCCAGGCGCGCCGCTGCTTCTCGTTGCCGTCCTCGTCGAGCACGTAGGTCTTCAGGTTGTAAGCCAGGACGGCGAAGTCGCCGCTGTCGCCGACGTGGACCGTCGGGTTGAGGTACTCACTGCGCACGATGTGCGGGTTGGAGTAGATGGACGACAGCCACGCGACGGTCTTCTCCTTGCCTACGACGATGTTCTCGAGGATCGGGTCGAAGTAGCTCACCTCGTCCGCGAAGCCGTCCAGGTAGCCGCCTGGGTCGCCGACGCTGAAGCGTTCGTTGTACGACTTCTCCAGCTCGATGATGGCTTTGCTGACTTCTTCTTTGTTGACGCCCACGGCGTCCTTCTTTTCCTTGTGCATGCCCCAGCCGGCGCCTATCGGCGAACCAGGGATGTGTTTCTTTCAGTCGTCCAGGACGACGACGTGCTTGCCCGGCGTGGTGCCGGACTCGAGGTCGGCCTGGGCGTCTCGGACTTGTTCCAGGCCGTGGTAGACCTTCGTGACCGGGACGTTGAGGCGTCCGGCGGCGATGGCCTGGAGCTGGTGGGCGAAGACGTCGGCCGGGAGGTCGCTGGCCTTACCGCCGTAGGAGGTGAGGCGCACCCCGAAGGGGATCATGAACGGGGTGAAACCGGGGATCGTCCACTGGCCTCCCAGGGCTCCGGTGAAGCAGACGGTGCCGTGCCGGCGGACGGTGCGGAGAGTGTCGGCGAGGACCGAGCAGCCCACCAGCTCCAGTGCGGCGTCGACGCCGTCCGGGATCAGCTCGCGCACCTGGTCGGCGATGGTGCCGTTGTCGATGAGGGGATGGTCGACGCCCGCGGCCCGCAGTTCCCCGGCCCGGCCGGGGCTGCGGGTGGTGGAGATGACGGTGGCGCCGAGGTCCTTCGCGATGGTGGCCGCGCTCAGTCCGACCGTGGAGGTGCCGCCGCGGATCAGCAGCGTCTGCCCGGGCTTGAGGTCCAGTCCGGTGGTCAGGGATCCGTAGCCGGTCTGGAACATCTCCGGCAGCGCGCCGACGACGTCCCATGGCAGGCTGGTCTCGAACGGGATTACCTGCCCTGCGGGGACGGTGACGTACTGCGCGTACGCGCCGTCGTAGGAGCGGCCCATGCCGCCCATCATCGTGGCCACCTGCTGACCTGGCCGCAGCCCGCTGTCTTCGTCGGCCTCGTCGACCACGCCGACGCTCTCGATGCCGGGCACGCGCGGGTAGGTGACCACCGCGTCCGACTCACCCTTGCGGGTGGTGACCTCGGACTCGTTGACGCCGAACGCCTTCACCTTGATCCGCACCCAGCCGGGCTCGCGGACGGGCACCGGCACGTCCTTGATCTCCAGTGCATCGAGGCCGCCGGGCCGGGTGACGACGACGGCCCGCATCGTCGCCGGTGCGACGCCGCCGGTTGCTGTCGATTGGCTCATGCCGAACTCCGTGTTCTGTTCGTCCCCTGGGAATGTGAAGGCGGAGCCGGGGCTCCAGGCGCAGGTGCCCAGGTGCTCAGTCAGTGGCGTGGTGACTCGTCAGGGGCGGTCGATGTTCTCCCACAGGTCGAGGGCCTGCTGGTAGTGGGCGGTGGCCTCGAAGGGCGGGTTGCCGACGCTTCCCGAGGTGGGCCGGTCGGTGACGGCGGGCCACAGACGGGCCTGCTCGCCGGTGACGAAGTCGAGCACGATGTCGCGGATACGCGTGTCGCGTTCGGCCTGATCCGCGCTGCGGCCCGGCTGTTCCTGGCCGACGAGGGCATACATCTCGCTGCCGTGCACGGCGGGTCTGCCCTCCGCGGGACCGATCGTGAGGAGGTGGGCGTTGCCGCCGGCGGCGGCGTGGGCCAGGGCGCCGCGGGCCGCGGGGAGCCCGAAGATGTAGTCCGTCAGGAGCGCGGCACGGACCTCGGCGGGGGTGCGGCCGCCCTGGTCGTAAGCATCGACGATCTTCTTGGCGCGAGAGCGGGGAATGCGCCAGCCCGCGACCTCGTCGGTGATGCGGTCCACGGTGTGCGGGTCGAACCGGTCGAGGTTGTTCGCCACCCACCAACCCATGTCGTCGGTGGCCATGCTCAGGAGTACGTCGATGTCCCGGTGCGAGCCGGAGGCGAGGACGTCCATGGGGTGGGCGTGCAGCACCGCGCCGGGCTGGTCGGTGTCCAGGACGACGCCGAGGCTCTTGCTGTCCATCCCGCCGCGGACTCCGAGGTCGGTCGGGGTGACCTTGTGCAGGGCGGTCACCAGGGCGGCGGTGTCGAGGTCGATCAGCTTGTCGGGGTTGCTCGCCACGCCGAGCTCGGTGACGAACCGCTCCGCGAGCTCCTCGGCCCACCAGGCGGGCTGGAGACGGGTGGGCCCGGCGGAAAACCCGGCGAGTCGCCGGTACAGGCCGTCCGCGGAGGAGGCACCGAGCAGCCCGAACGTGGAGTAGGCGCCGGCGCTGTGGCCGAAGACGGTGACCTGGCCGGGATCGCCGCCGAAGGAGGCGATGTTCTGCTTGATCCAGGCGAGCGCGGCGATGATGTCCTGCAGGCCGAGGTTGCTGGCTTCGGCGAGCCGGCCGCCGTACTGCGAGAGCGAGACCGCACCCAGCGCGCCGAGCCGGTAGTTGACCGACACGCCCACCACCCGCCCCGACGCGGCGAGACCGGCGGCGTTCGAGGTGATCTGCGTGTTCGCGCCGTACTCGAATCCGCCGCCGTGGATGTACACGGCCACCGGGAGCGCCTTCCCCGCCGGCTGCTCGGGAGCCCACACGTTCAGGTTCAGGCAGTCCTCGCCAGTCCCGCTGTCCGCTTCGAGCCAGTCGCCGCTGTCGGGCTGGACGGGGGCGACGCCCTTGCGGTCATACGGGCGGCCCGGATTGAAGTCCACGAGCACGGGGCGGCGGTATCGCTCGGCGGTGGCGAACGGGATTCCCCACCAGGACCGCACCCCTGGTGTAGTCGGGGCCGTGGGTGCGGTGGCTGTCATGACGTGTCCTTCCGGCGCGGATCAGGTGTTCGCGCAGCGTGTCGGCGACTGGTTGCTCACGGTGACGCTTTCCCATCATTTCCTGGGATTCGGCAAATCGCTCTGCGATCACCGGACACGTGATGGTCACCAGGTGACACTGCAGAAAAACTCCGGGTCGGCAGTCGGCGGAGGGGATCGAGCGCCGCGAAGAGCCGCTCGATCGAAGGCCCGACCGAGTGAAAGATCGTGAACTCGTAGTCCGGGGTTCAGGCTCGGGCGAGATAGCGGGTGAGCATGAGGGCGACGGCTTCGTCCACGACGGTGGTGTCGGCGGGATTGGGGAGCGCCCGGCAAGGCTGAGCATTCGGTCGTCCTGGTCGACTTGACCTCGACGAGCAGGATCACGTCTTCGAAGAAGACGATCCAGTCGACGCTTGTCGCAAAGCAGCCGACGGGTGTTCTTGTACGAGATGGATGGGTGCACTGCCGCGCTGGCGAGCTGCTGGAGTTGCCGGCCGACGTACGCCTCGAAGAGGTGGCCGATGTCGCGGGCGAACTTGTTTCCCCAGCGCTGTACGCCGGTGTGGAAGATCCCGAGGGGGCACCGCTTCCGGGTTCTTCACGACGTCGAGCGGGCGGTCACGGTGATCATGGTCGCGGTGGTCCGGCTAGCCAAATACGACCTCGCGCGTCATTGCCTCATCTGGCAGCGCGATCGGCGTAGCGTGCGGTCGCCGAACAGCTCGACGGTGCTGTGCTTGTCGGTCACAACCTGTCGTTTGACAACGGTTTGCTGAAGGCGGAGTTCGCTCGTGCGGGTAGGCAGTTCGGCGTTCGTCCCGTGGCCGGACCTCTGTTGCCTGCGTTGCGCTGTTCAGACGTCTCGTGCGTGGCAGCGTGCCGTATCGGAGGAGCTGATCGACGGCGTCGGTTCGGTCGTTGCGGAATTCTTCGACGTGGGTGTGTCGCGACGCTGGCCGTGGGAGGACCGTCCTGAAGCGGCGGCGTTGCTGGCCGCGGCAGCGGTCCCAGGTCGCGATTTCGACGCGGTGGTCGTGGGGGAGTACGAGCGGGCGTTTTACGGCGGTCAGTTCCGCAAGGTTGTGTCCGGGCTGAACGCGCTGGGTGTTGCGGTGTGGTTGCCGGAGGCCGGTGGTCCGGTGGAGCTGGGTAGCCCTGTGCACGAGGCGTTGCGCTGAGGTGGAACCCGGTCAGCGAGTGGGAGGTGTCCGAGCGGATCGCCCACGAGCCTCTCGTGGATGACGAGACGTTCCTCGCGGTGCAGGGAATGCGGGCAGCGAAGCCGACCAAGGTCGGAGAGGTTCGGCTGTACCTGTTGGCTGGGCTGGTGGTGTGTGGCCACTGTGGTCGGCGGATGGACGGACACTGGGTCCACGGGCGAGCTGGCTATCGATGCCGACATGGCTTCACGAGCGTCAGGCGCCGCCCTGACGGCGCACCGCGAAACTTCTACGTCCGTGAAGATCACCTGCTTGAGGCACTCCCCAGGCCTACTTGAGTTGCCGGTTGAACCTGCGGAGGAGGACGTACTCGCGGAGATGGTTGATCAAGTCCGCGAGCAACGCCTGCAGATCGAATACGCCGACCAGCGAGTGAAACTTCGATCCGCCCCGCAGGCTGTGAATACCGCGGAACCTGCCCGTCGTTCAGTACAGCCGACGCTCGCGTTGGAATGGTGTGAGGCGATGAAAACGGCCGAAATATAAATTACCCCACGGGATTCTGACGAATCCCGTGGGGTAAGAGAACGTCCGAGACTTGGACACCAGTGAGTGGCAAGCTTGCGCGGTTTGTGTGTTCATGTGTTTATAGGTAGCTCGCCGCCAGTCCGGAGTGCCAATCTGCGAAATCGGACATTGACATTCTGATGCAGGGTAAAATAGGTATCGGTAGTCTTGGTGTCCAAGCCTTAAGCGGTTCAACGGCTCAAGCAACGCAGGCATTCTCCTGCATATCTGGCGGGCCTGGCTGGACGGCCGGGCCAGCGAGTTTCGTTTCCTGGTTCGTGACAGCGCCGGTCAGTTCACGACGTCGTTCGATTCCGTTCTCGCGGACGCCGGGATCGACGTTGTGAAGATTCCGCCGCGGTGTCCGCGGTCCAACTGCTACGCGGAACGGTTTGTCGGCACTGTCAGACGCGAGGTCACGGATCGGCTGCTGATCATCAACGAGCGGTACCTGGAGTCAGTGCTGAACCGCTACGTCTCCCACTACAACCAGCGGCGACCACACCGGGCGCTACACCACTCTCCACCACGACCCGATCACCCGATCGGAGACCCAGGCTGTAGATCTGTACGTCGTCGGCGAGCGCTTGGTGGCTTGATCAACGAGTATGAACCTGGAGCAGCGTGATCCGCAGGTCAGGCACGTTGCGCCATGTTTTGGCACCCCACACGGTCCAGCGGGATCCGTCCACGAGCGGTTGTTGGCCAGCAGTGCGGTCGTCACGCTGGAGGAGGTGAACTCGACCGGTCGGCCGTGGACGTTCCGATGATGCCTTGGTCTGGCCGAGGGTCACACGATGCCGTACTGGCGGATCTTTCGGTAGATCGTGGCTCGCGACATGCCGATCGCCTTCGCGGCCTTCGTCGGGTTCTCGTGGTTGTCCCGCAACGCGTTGACGATCGCATCGCGTTCGAGCGCCTCGATCGGCCTAAGCCGCCGATGGCCCGCGGACCGGCATTCCGCCGGAAGGTCGGCGACGTCGACGACGCCCTTGGGACGGTGCTTGATCGTGGTGGCGAGCACCCCGCGCAGTTGGCTCACGTTGCCCGGCCAGTCGAGCCGGGCCAGCTGCGCCAGCGCCTGGGGCGAGCACCTCAGCTGGTCGTCCTTGGTCAACTGCCGGAGCAGGTGATGCACGAGGTCGGGCAGGTCGTCGATGTGGTGGCGTAACGCGGGAACCTCGACGGTGCGCGGGAAGATCGACCGTAAGGGCGCTCCGGCGTCGGGCGTCCGCAATGCGACGACCACCCGCGCCGCGTCCCACGTGCGGTCAGTGAGCAGGTCCGCCGTCGCGGACGCCTGCTGGCTGGTCAGCCGCTCGATGTGCCGGAGCACGACCGTGGCGCCCGGGGTGGTCAGATCCTCGGTCAGGGTGTCGAGCCAGCCGTCGAACTCACCTGCCGCGGGCGCCCGCGTGACGCGGAAGTGCCTGCCCGGCTCGTGCTGCTGGTGCACCGCGCGCAGCAAGGCGAGCTTGCCCGAACCCGCTTCGCCCTCGACCGCGAACCAGTCGCCTGTCGCGAAGCACGCGGACGCCTGCTGAATCGACCGCGTCCACGCCGGCCCGCTGCCCGCAAGCCCCGCCGGCCGCCGGCGCGGCGAGACACCGCCGACCGGCCCCTCCGACGGCTGTTCGAGTCGAATGCGGAACACACCGCCCGCGAGCCCGGAACCGGTCGACGCGGGGGAGTAGCGCAGATGTGCGGTGCGCCCGCTGGGCAGTTCCACCGTGCGCAGCGCGTGGCGGTTGTCCGCACGCATCGTGTCGACCGCGTACCCGATCAACGTTTGCTGTTCGGCCGGGTCGACGAGTTGGCGCAGGGCGTCGTTCAGCATCACGACGTCGTTGTTCAACGCCAGCACCGGGCCGGAGAAGCGCTGGCAGATCGTCATGTACTCGTGCACCAGTGCCAGTTCCCGCCTCCCGGTCTGGGCGCGCAGTTCGGCTTCGATCTGGCGCGCCGTGGACGACGCCAGTGCCAGCAGCATCGGGCCCGGTGTCTGGCTCCACGTCGTGATGTCGAGGACACCGATCACCTTGCCCCGAATCGGGTGGCGGATCGGTGTTCCCGCGCAGGCGAACTGTCCCAGCTCACCGGAGTAGTGCTCGCGGCCGTCGATGAAGGAAGGTGACCGGCTGGAGATCGCGGTACCGATTCCGTTCGTGCCGACGAACTGCTCGGCATAGCTGAAACCGGGCGCCAGCTGCACGGAGTCGAGCGCTTTGCCGATCTGGTGGGTGGAGCAGCGCCGGTCGAGCACCAGGCCGGTGTGGTCGGTCAGGATCGTGCCGACGGCCTCCCCGCTGAGCTGTTCGTGCAACAGGTCGAGGATCGGGGCGGCACTTCGGGCCAGCGGAGTCTCGAGATCGGGATCGCGGATGAACGGCGCGAGAATCCGGTCCACGTCCACGTTGTTCTCCCGCGACCGCTCCCAGGACGCGAGTATCGACGGCCGGATCCGCGGAGCCGGGGTGAGGCTGCCGCTGAGGAAGCTGTCGCGGGCGTGGCCTACCTCGACGTCCGTGGTCATGGAGACCTCTGAGATCAAAGACAAGCCGGACGTGCGCGGCGCCTTTGCCACGGAAGCCTCCTCGGATCGGCCGATACCCATCGTAGGCCAGCTGGCTGTGACGGCGATCTCAGATTGAGACGGTTGCCGTCTTGTGCACGGGGTGTGATGAGCGAGGCCCCCAAAGGTCGACACCGGGAACAGGACTCGGGGCCACGGGTCATCGACCGGGCCGGCACACCGAATCCAGTCTCGAGAGAAGAGGACTACGCGGTGAGCAGACAGAGTCTGAGCAAGGCGCACGAGAAGATCACAGAGTTGTCGTGGGAACCGACCTTCGCCACTCCGGCGAAGAAGTTCGGCACCGACTACAAGTTCGACAAGTCGCCGAAGAAGGACCCGCTCAAGCAGATTCTGCGCTCCTACTTCCCGATGGAGGAGGAGAAGGACAACCGGGTTTTCGGCGCGATGGACGGCGCGATTCGCGGGAACATGTTCCGGCAGGTGCAGGAGCGCTGGATGGAGTGGCAGAAGCTGTTCCTGTCCATCATCCCGTTTCCGGAGATCTCGGCGGCGCGGGCGATGCCGCTGGCGATCGACGCCGTGCCGAACCCCCAGATCCACAACGGCCTCGCGGTGCAGATGATCGACGAGGTGCGGCACTCGACGATCCAGATGAACCTCAAGCGCCTGTACATGAACCACTACATCGACCCCGCCGGGTTCGACATCACCGAGAAGGCATTCGCCAACAGCTACTGCGGCACGATCGGCCGCCAGTTCGGCGAAGGCTTCATCACCGGTGACGCCATCACCGCGGCGAACGTGTATCTGACGCTGGTCGCGGAGACCGCGTTCACGAACACGCTGTTCGTGGCGATGCCGTCCGAGGCGGCAGCCAACGGCGACTACCTGCTGCCCACGGTGTTCCACTCGGTGCAGTCCGACGAGTCGCGGCACATCAGCAACGGCTATTCGATTCTGCTGATGGCGTTGGCAGACGAGGACAACCGGCAGCTGCTGGAGCGGGACCTGCGCTACGCGTGGTGGAACAACCACTGTGTCGTGGACGCGGCGATCGGCACGTTCATCGAATACGGCACGAAGGACCGCCGCAAGGAACGGGACTCCTACGCCGAGATGTGGCGGCGCTGGATCTACGACGACTACTACCGCAGCTACCTGATCCCGCTGGAGAAGTACGGTCTGGTCATCCCGCACGACCTGGTCGAGAAGGCGTGGGACCGGATCTACAACCAGCACTACGTGCACCGCGTCGCGCAGTTCTTCGCGACCGGCTGGCCGGTCAACTACTGGCGGATCGACGCCATGACCGACACGGACTTCGAGTGGTTCGAGCACAAGTACCCCGGCTGGTACGACCAGTTCGGCAAGTGGTGGGAGGCCTACAACAGGCTCGCCTACCCCGGCAAGAACAAGCCGATCGCGTTCGAGGACGTCGGCTACGAGTACCCGCACCGCTGCTGGACGTGCATGGTGCCGGCCCTGGTCCGCGAGGACATGGTCGTAGAGAAGGTCGACGGGCAGTGGCGCACCTACTGCTCGGAGCCCTGTCACTGGACCGACGCGGTGGCGTTCAGGCCCGAGTACGAGGGCAGGGACACCCCGAACATGGGGCGGCTCACCGGCAAGCGCGAATGGGAAACGCTGTACCACGGCCAGGACCTCGCCGACATCATCTCCGACCTCGGTTACGTCCGGGACGACGGCAAGACCCTCATCCCGCAACCGCACCTCGACCTCAGCGACCCCAAGAAACTGTGGACGCTCGACGACGTGCGCGGCATCCCGTTCGGCAGCCCGAACGTGACGCTCAACGAGATGACCGACGCCGAGCGCGAGGCGTGGGCGGCCTCCTACCGCGCCAATCCGAACCGGACGCCTTCGGGCGTGTGACGACGCCGCGGACCAGGCGGGGTGGGCGACGCACACCACCCACCTCGCCTCCGCTCGGTCCTGAAACCGCGTCGGAAGGGCGGCAGGCGATGGATGATCAGCACAAGGTGCGTTTCGAGCCCGTGGGCATCGAGATCGAGGTGTCCGAGGACGAGACCGTGCTCGACGCGGCGTTCCGGCAGGGCGTGATGCTCATGCACGGGTGCAAAGAAGGCCAGTGTTCGGCGTGCAAGTCGTTCCTGGTCGAAGGTGACGTCCAGATGGACCGCTATTCGACGTTCGCTCTCGCGGACTACGAGAGCGACGAGGGGTACGTCCTGCTCTGCCGGACGCACGCCTACTCCGACCTCGAGGTCGAGCTGATCAACTTCGACGAGGAGATGATCCACTCCGGCCTGCCGGTGGTCACGGTGAGCACCGAAATCGTCTCGATGACCGACCTGAGCCGCGACATCACCCGGCTGGTGCTGCGGATCGCAGAGGGGGAACTGCGCTACTACCCCGGCCAGTACGTCGACATCCGGATCCCGGCCCACGACGAGCACCGGTCGTTCTCGATGGCGGCGCCACCGTCCCAGGACGGGACGCTCGAGTTCATCATCAAGCGCTATCCCGGTGGCCACTTCTCCGGCTTGCTGGAAGGTGAGCTGGCTGTCGGGGACAAGCTCGACGTGACCGGCCCATACGGGACGTTCACACTCAAGGCCTCCTCGGAACGCAAACTCGTGTTCGCCGCCGGCGGCGCGGGAATGGCGCCGATGCTGGCCCTGCTGCGGCAGATGGCCGAGAGCCGCAACGAGCGCGAGGTCGTCTTCTACTACGGGGCGCGCACCGAAGCCGACCTGATCTCGCTGGAGGAGATCGCCGAACTGCGGGAACGGTTGCCGCAGTTGACGTTCGTACCGTGCCTGTCGGAGTCCTGGCCCGAGGGTTGGAGCGACGCCACCACCGGCTTCGTCCATGACGTCGTCGGGCGGCATGAGCATTCCCTGTCGTCCTGCGACGTCTACCTGTGCGGTCCGCCACCGATGATCGACGCGGCACTCGGGCTGCTGACCGAGGCGGGCGTCCCGCAGGAGCAGGTGCACTTCGACAAGTTCACCATCACCGCCGAGTCCGGCAACGACTGACAGCCAGCCACACCACGAGGAAGAAGGCTGTTTCATGAGCACGCCAGCCAAGGAAAAGAAGCACGAGGCTCCCGCGAGCTTTCCGAAGCCTGAGTTCACCGGCGCCGAGGCGGGGATGCAGACCTTCCCCAGTTCCACCAGCAGGTCGTACAACTACTTCAAGCCGAGGAAGATGCGGGCCACCGTCTACGAGGACGTGACGACCGACGTCCAGCCGGACCCGGAGCGGCACCTCAGCCAGGGCTGGATCTACGGGTTCGCAGCGAGTGACGGCGGCTACCCGCTCGACTGGACCGCACTCAGGAGCGGCAACTGGCACGCCTTCCTCGACCCGAACGAGGAGTGGGAGCAGACGATCTACCGCAACAACGCCAACGTGGTGCGGCAGATCGAACTCAACCTCCAGAACGCCAAGGAGGCCGGCGCCTACGCGCACTGGTCGCCGACGTGGACCAGGTTCGTGGCGGAGAACGTCGGCGCGTGGATGCACGCCGAGCAGGGTCTGGGCATGCACGTCTTCGTGACCGCGCAGCGTTCCGCGCCCACCAACATGATCAACAACGCGATCGCCGTCAACAGCGTCCACCGGCTCCGGTTCGCGCAGGACCTGGCGCTGTACAACCTGGACCTGAGCCAGTCCATCGAGGCCTTCGACGGTGCCGCGCACCGTGCCACGTGGAAGGACAACCCTTCGTGGCAAGGGGTTCGGGAGAACGTCGAACTCCTGACCGCGGTCGATGACTGGGCCGAGGCCGTGTTCGCGACCAACGTCGTGTTCGAGCCGCTCGTGGGGGTGCTGTTCCGCAGCGACTTCCTCATGCAGATCGCGGCGCGCAACGGCGACTACATCACCCCGACGCTGATCGGCGCGGGTGAGAACGACTACGCCCGCGACCTGCGCTACACCCGCGCCCTTTTCTCGTTGCTGACCAACGACCCCGAGCACGGCGAGCACAACAAAGCTGTGATGCAGGGCTGGCTCGACAAGTGGGTTCCGGTCAGCACACACGCCGCGCACGAGCTGCAGCCGATCTGGTCGCAGCCCGCGGACCGGGCGGTCACCTTCGCGGACTCCTGCTCCGCCGCGACCGCCGACTTCCGGACCCTGATCACCGAGCTCGGCCTCGTCATGTCGAAGGAGCAGTGAAGTGACCTCTTCCGCGAGTTTCGACGTCAACCGCACGTCGTCCAACATGTGCGGCGTCACGCTCATGAACAACCAGAACGGCTACGTCGTCGCGGAGGTCATGGGCGCCAAGGACGGCATCGTGATCTCCGAGTTCCCGTCGATGATCCGCGTGGACGGCCCGAACAAGATCGTCTTCGACTACGCGGAGATCTCCGACGCGCTGGGCACGGAGTTCGACGGGTCGGACTTCGAGGAGATCATGTCGACCCACTACGGCCGCATGGTCCACCTCGACGACAAGACGATCATGTTCGCCAATCCCGAGGACGCCGCCGAGTACATCGACTTCGACCTCAAGCCGGTCGAGTAGGAGAGCGAAGACCATGTACAGCAAGGACGGCGAGGACTACTACATCGTCGACTCGCACATCGCCCTCTGGGACGGCCGCGAGCAGAACTGCCGCAACATCCACGGCAAGCAGTTCATCGACTGCTTCTACGACTACCACAAGAACCTGAGCCCCGAAGACGCTGTGTGGCCCTACGACGAGTACACCTACTACGGCGGCGAACGCCTGATGAAGGACCTCTTCACCGACGGCTACGTGGACCACGCGATCTTCCAGCCCGCCGCGCTCTCCGCCTTTTACAAGTCCGGGTTCGGGCAGACCGAGGAGTCCTGGGCGCTCACGCAGAAGCACCCGGACAAGCTGACCTACAACCACAACTTCGACCCCCGCTTCGAACAGGCGGGCCTCGACCAGTTGCGGCGCGACGCGAAGCGCTTCGGTCTCAAGGGCGTCAAGCTTTACACCGCCGAGTGGCACGGTGACTCCCGCGGCTACAAGCTCACCGACCCGTGGACCTACAAGTACCTCGAAGCGTGTCAGGAACTGGGCATCACCAACATCCACGTCCACAAAGGACCGACGATCCGCCCGCTGGACCGCGACTCGTTCGATGTTGCCGACATCGATGCCGTGGCAACGGACTTCACCGACCTCGACTTCATCGTCGAGCACGTCGGCCTGCCGCGCCTGGAGGACTTCTGCTGGATCGCCACGCAGGAGCCCAACGTCCACGGCGGTCTTGCCGTGGCGATGCCGTTCATCCACACCAGGCCGCGGTACTTCGCCCAGATCATCGGCGAGCTCCTCTACTGGATCGGGGAGGACCGGATCATGTTCTCCAGCGATTACGCGATCTGGACCCCGAAGTGGCTGGTGGAGAAGTTCGTGGACTTCCAGATCCCGGCGGACCTGGACGAGTACGCGCCGCTCACGACCGACGTGAAGCGCAAGATCCTCGGCCTGAACGCGGCGCGGCTCTACGACCTCCCGGTGCCACCGGAACTGGCGATCAAGATCCCGGCGGAGCCCGCCGCCGAGGTCGCCGTCGGCGCGTCGGCATGATCGCCCAGGACCTGAGCGGTGCGGTGGTCGCAGCGTTGGGCACCGTCCGGGATCCGGAGCTGGACGAGTCGATCGTGGACCTCGGCTTCGTCACGGCGACGACCGTCGCCGACGGGCGCGCGGAGGTGCGGCTCCGGCTGCCGACGTATTTCTGCGCACCCAACTTCGCCTACCTGATGGTGGCCGACGCCTACGACGCCGCGATGGGTGTCGAGGGCGTCGACCACGTCGCGGTGGTGCTGGAGGAGCACTTCGCGTCGGATGAGATCAACGCGGGGGTCGCGGCGGGAGCGGGCTTCGTCGGCTCGTTCCCCGGCGAGGCAGTGGCCGAACTGCACGATCTGCGCCGCAACTTCCAGCGCAAGGCGCACACCGCGTGCCTGGAACGGGCGTGCCGGCGACTGATCAAGGACGGCTGGACCATCGAGGGGTTGTCCCTCGCCAACCTGAGCGACCTCCCGGAAAGTCCGGAGCGCGACAGCCTGCTGCGCCGCCGTGCCGACATCGGCCTGCCGGTGGCGGAGGACTCGCCGGTGTTCGTCGACGACGGCGGCGAACCCGTGCCCGCGGACCAGGTTCCGCTTCGGCTCAAGTTCGCCCGCACCGTCCGGGTGAGCATGGACGGCAACGCGCACTTCTGCCGCGGCCTGCTCACCACCCGCTATCCGCACGCGGCCGCCGACCAGCGACCTCGTCACCCGGAACAGGAGGCGTCCGCATGAAGGCCGTCCAGCTCGGGAAGTACCACGTCACACCGGAGTTGGTCGACGTCGCCGATCCGGAGATCACCTCGCCGTTCGACGTGATCGTCCGGATCGGTGGGGCCGGCGTGTGCCGGACCGATCTGCACATCATCGAGGGTCAGTGGGCGGAGAAGTCCGATGTGGACCTCCCGTACACGATCGGCCACGAGAACGCGGGCTGGGTGCAGGCTGTCGGCAGCGCGGTGACGAACGTAGCGGTGGGCGACGCGGTGATCCTGCACCCGCTGGTGACCTGCGGCCTGTGCCGGGCGTGCCGGTTCGGCGACGACGTGCACTGCGAGAACTCCTCGTTCCCGGGCATCGACACCGACGGCGGGTACGCGGAGTACCTGAAGACCACGGCACGGTCGACGATCCGGCTCGCCGACTCGCTCCAGCCCGCCGACGTGGCCGCGCTCGCCGATGCCGGGCTCACCGCCTACCACGCCGTGGCCAAGGCGGCCCGCGCCCTGCGCCCCGGCGACAGGGCGGTGGTCATCGGCGCGGGCGGCCTCGGCCACATCGGGGTCCAGGTGCTGCGCGCGTTGTCCTCGGTGGAGATGATCGTCGTCGACCGCAACGCCGACGCCCTGGCACTGGCCAGGGAACTCGGCGCCGACCACACCGTGCTCGCGGACGGCGACCAGGTCGAGGCCGTGCGGGAACTGACCGGTGGGAACGGTGCCGAGGCGGTCATCGACTTCGTCGGAGAGGGCGGGGCGATCGAGGACGGCGTCGCGAGCCTGCGTCGCAACGGCAACTACTACGTCATCGGCTACGGCGGCGCGCTCAACGTGCCGACGATCGACATCATCTCCACCGAGATCAACTTCATCGGTAACCTCGTCGGCTCCTACAACGACCTGGCCGAGCTGATGGTCCTTGCCGGACAAGGGAAGGTCGCACTGCACACGTCCACATACGCGTTGTCCGACTTCGCCAAGGCGCTGGACGACCTCGACCGCGGCGAGGTCCGCGGCCGGGCGATCCTCGTGCCCTAGGCCTCCACCGCCACCACACACTGGAAGAAGGACGTCATGGCCAAGGATCTGCGGTTCAACGCCGAAGCGCGGCAACTGCTGGAGATCGGTGTGAACGCGCTCGCCGACGCGGTCAAGGTGACTCTCGGTCCCAAGGGGCGCAACGCGGTCATCGAGAAGCTGGTCGGCGCGCCCACGATCACCAACGACGGCGTGACGATCGCGCGGGAGATCCAGCTCCGCGACCCGTTCGCCAACATGGGCGCGCAGCTTGTCAAGGAAGTGGCGACCAAAACCAACGGTGTGGCGGGCGACGGCACCACCACCGCGACCGTGCTGGCGCAGGCCATGGTCCGCGAAGGCCTGCTGGCGGTGGGAGGGGGCGCCAACCCGATGCTGCTCAAGGTCGGCATCGAGGCCGCGGTCGAGGCAGTGCTCGAACGGTTGGCAAGCGAGGCCAGCGAAGTCGGAGGTCCGGCCGACCTGGCGAGCGTGGCGACGTTGTCGGCCAACAACGACCGCGAGATCGGCGAGGTGATCGCGTCGGCGATCGGCCGGGTCGGCCACCGCGGCGTCGTCACCGTCGAGGAGTCGCCGAGCTTCGGGCTCGACATCACCTACGTCGACGGCGTCGAGATCGACAACGGCTACATCTCGCCCTACATGGTGACTGACCGCGAACGCATGGAAGCGGTTCTGGACAACCCGTACGTGCTGCTCACGTCAGAGAAGATCTCGAAGGTCCAGGAGCTGATGCCGGTACTGGAGCAGGTCACCAGGTCCGGTCGCCAGCTGCTGGTCTTCGCCCAGAACGTCGAAGGCCCCGCGCTGGGAATGCTGGTGGCCAACAACGTGCACAACACGTTCCGCTCGGTCGTCGTGCGTGCGCCCGGATTCGGCCACCGGCGCATCGCCGAGCTGAGCGACCTGGCGATCTGGATGGGCGGACAGGTCATCACCTCTGACGCCGGCCTCTCGCTGGACACGGTGCGACTCGAGCAACTGGGCCAGGTCCGCAAGGTGACCGTCACCGACAGCACGACCACGCTCGTCGGCGGCATCGGCCCGGACCGCGAGGTGTCCGCGCGCATCGAGCAGCTCAAGACGGAGTTCGAACGAGCCGAGAACGACCACGACAAGGACGCCCTGCAGGCCCGGATCGCGCGGCTGTCGGGCAGCGTCGCGGTCATCCACGTCGGCGCGGCCACCGGCGTCGAGCTCACCGAGAAGCAGCACCGGGTCGAGGACTCGCTGTCGGCGACCAGGGCCGCGCTCGACGAGGGCATCGTGGCGGGCGGCGGCTCCGCGCTGGTACACGCGGGCACCGCGATCGACGCCCTGGGACTGCCGGGGGAGAAGGGCCTTGGTGCCCGGATCGTGCGCGACGCCCTCGTCGAACCGCTGCGCTGGATCGCCATCAACGCGGGCTACGACGGCGACGAGATCGTCGGCTCGGTCAAGGAACTGGCGACAGGACAAGGGTTCAACGCGGTCACCGGCGAGTTCGGCGACATGTTCGACTTCGGCATCATCGACCCGTTGAAGGTGACCCGCTCCGCCCTGCAGAGCGCCGCCTCCATCGCGGCACTGCTGCTTACCACCGAGACGCTGATCGTCGAGGAGGTCGTCGGCAATCCGGGCGCGATCTACGCACCCGGATTCGGTGACCTCGCGGAAGGTCTCGTGCGGCCGTCGAACATCCCGTAACGGCGAACCCCGAGACAGGAGTCGACATGAATGTTCCGTTCCGCGGTGTCGCCCTCGCGGCGCCACCCAGCCTGGAACCGCCCGGCGTCGACCCGAAAACGGGCCGCGGGTTCCTCGCCCGCGGCCGGGTCCTGGGGCTGATCGGACCGGCTTTCGTCGCCGCTGTGGCGTTCGTCGATCCGGGAAACGTCGCCACCAACATCAGCGCCGGCGTCGACTACCGTTACGTGCTCGTGTGGACCGTGGTCTGCGCGAGCTTGATGGCCATGTTCGTCCAGTACCTGTCGGCCAAACTCGGCCTCGCCACCGGGCTGAGTCTCGCCGAGGTGTGCCGCGAACGCACCACCACACCGGTGCGGCTCGGGCTGTGGCTGGTCGCCGAGGCCGTGGTGATCATGACGGACCTCGCCGAGTTCGTCGGCGGCGCGGTCGCGTTGAACCTGCTGTTCGGCCTGGACCTGTTCACCGGCGGTCTTGTCGTGGCGGTGGCCACGATGCTCATCCTGCGGCTGCGCCTGCGTGGCAGGGACGGGTTCTCCGTCGTCGTGGTCGGGCTGCTGTTCGTGCTCGCGCTCGCGTTTCTGTACCTGGTGGTGAACTCGCCCCTGGACCCGGTCGCTGCGGTCTCCGGACTGGTGCCGCGCCTGCCGGACGCGCACAGCGCCCTGCTGGCCTGCGGTGTCATCGGGGCGACCGTCATGCCGCACGCGGTGTTTCTGCACTCGTCGTTGATCGGCGGCCTCGGCGCGTCGCGCACCACCACCGTGCTGCGATTCCTGCGTCGTGACGTGGTCGTCGCACTGAGCCTGGCGGGTGTGGTGAACCTGCTGATGCTGCTGGTGGCAACCTCGTTGCCGGCGGGCACCGGCGACTCGCTCGTCGCGGTGCACACCGCATTCCTCGACCGCTCGGGCACCGTGTTCGCGACGGTCTTCGCGATCGCGCTGCTCGCGTCCGGGCTCGCCTCGGCGTGCGCTGGTGTCTACAGTGGACAGGCGGTCATGCAGGGCTTCCTGAAGCGCAACAGCAGCGTGTGGTTGCGGCGGGCGGTGTCCGCGGTGCCCGCGCTGGTCGTGCTGGCGCTGGTGAGCGACCCGACGGAGGCACTGGTGCTCAGCCAGGTCGGACTCGCTTTCGGCCTGCCGTTCGCGCTGGTGCCGCTGATGGTCTTCACCGCACGGCGTGAGGTCATGGGCGCGTTCGCGAACCGGGTCCGGACGACCGCCTTCGGCGTCGTCGTCACATTGGTCGTCTTGGCGCTCAACGGTTTCGTGATCACTGATCTGCTGGTCGGGTAGCCGATGACCGAACTGGTGGTCGCATTGCTCACCCCCGCGGTCCTGGCGTCCGCGACGATGTGGTGTTCGTTGCGGGTGATCGTGGTGGTGGACCTCGACTTCCTGCCCGCGGGTTGCCGACGCAGGATCGAGTGGTGGCAGGCGCACGCGGGCTACCTGTACCTGGCATGCGTCGTCCTCGCGATCGTGGCGATCGCTCACCAGATCACCTCGTGACCATCTCATGACCACCGAGGCACGTGCGCCGCCGGATCGTGCGGGCGAGCCGCCCGTGTCGCGGCGGGCGGCCTCCCAGACTTTCGATTGGAGCACCATGACCGACCAGTGGCAGCACGACAGCCTGAACGGACTGTCAGCACTGTCCGTGGACACGATGCCGGCGGTGGAAGTCCTGCTCCTGGACGACATCGCCGCCTACCTCATGGGCTCCGGCCCGCTGCAACCCCCGTACACAGTCGAACACGGCAGCCGCATCGTGAGCGGCCTGTTCGGTGCGATCGTCAACGCGGCCAGCTTCACGCCTGCTCAAGTCCCGGCCCCCACCTCGGAGATCAAGATCGCTCGTGAGCAGGTGGTGCGGGGCGCGCACGACTTCGCGGGACGAGGTGTCGACGGCATAGGACACCTCACGAACCGCCTGATCCCGGCGGTACTGGGCGAGTTGGAGACGTACCAGGCATCACCCGAGAAGCAGACCTGCCTAATCTTCTATTACGCCCTGCTGGCAGTGGCGTCCGGCCCGCGCAACCTGCTCGACGACGAGTCCGCGATCGGCGTGATGCAGATCTTCGAGGGCTGGGACCAAGCCCTGGGCCAGGGCTACCGTCCGCCGTGGCGCCAATCGACGCCCTCAGGAGCGTGATCGTCCACCAGAGGCGAGTCGGGATCAACCGGCAGCACTCCACGACGCGATGTCAGGGCGGACATGCTCGTGCACACCAGAGCCACTACGAGCGGTCCGGCCCGCTGGCACGCCGGAGCGGATGCTCGGCGGGTATCGGCTGTACAGGCGATGTGCACCACGGTCTGTTGACCGTTCCCAGGCGGCCACCGTGGTGGCCGACGTCCGCGGTACCGACCCGCAGCAGGTGGGCGATATCGTTGATCAACGATGAGCGGTGTGGAGAAGTGGTGCCCGGAGCCGTTGTGGCTGCTGGCACAGCCGGTGCGCTGCCTGTTCTCGTCCAGCATGCCCTCGACCGAGGACTGAGGGTCGAGGTTTTCACGAACCTGGTGCACGTCCGTCCGGAGCTGTGGGAGGTCTTCTCGCGGTCCGGTGTCCAGCTCGCCAGCAGCTACTACTCGGATGACGCCAGGCAGCACGAGCGGATCACACGAGGTCAGCGCAGCTATGAGCGGACGAGGTCGAACCTTGTAGAAGCCGTTCGGCGATCGATCCCGGTGCGGGTGGGCGTGATCGACGTCGATGAGGGACACCGTGTCGATGAGGCAGTGGCCCAGCTGCGAGGTCTCGGGATCGGCGGCGAGGTGCGGGTCGATCGTCTGCGGCAGGTCGGTCGTGGTGTTCGGGATGGTGGGCCTGACCTGGGTGAACTGTGTGGTCAGTGTGGTGACTGTAGGGTCGCGATCGCACCGGACGGGTCGGTGTGGCCGTGCGTGTTCTCCCGCTGGCTGTCGGTGGGCAACGTGCGGGAGGAGTCGCTCGCCGACATCCTGACGGGATCGAGGATGACGGAGACCGCATCAGTGCTCGCGACGGAGTTCGCCCGGCGACCTCTGAACCCGTGCGTGCCCAACATGTGTGATCCGCAGTGCGGGCCGAGCTGCAGCCCGGCGTGTCGACCGGCCGGCAACTGCGTACCTACGGGAGCCTGCGCTCCGAACTACGACTGATCGAAGGATCTTCCATCTATGCTCGCCCGCCGCGCGTACATCCCCGAAGAGTCGCTGCCCCGTGGCTCCCGGAGACCGTGGCCGCTTGACGTGCCGTGCGTCGCCCAGCTGGCCGACGAAGGCATGACGTTCGAGCGGCCGGTGACCTTCCTGGTCGGCGAGAACGGCTCCGGCAAATCCACGCTGGTCGAGGCTTTCGCCGAGGCCTGGGGGCTGGACGCGCAGGGCGGGCGGGCCGGGCGGAAGTACGTCAACGACAGGCCGAAGTCCGAGCTCGGTGAGATGGTGCGGTTCGACACCACCGCCCTCGGCGCCCGGCACCGCATCGGCCCGCGGACGAAGCGCAAGGGCTACTTCTTGCGTGCCGAGACCGCGTTCGGGTTCATGAACGCGGTCAGCGGCATGAACGGGTACTGGGACGAGGACACGAGCGAGATGAGCCACGGAGAGGGCTTCCTCACCGTGTTCGCCGCGATGTTCCGCGAGCCCGGCTTCTACCTGATGGACGAGCCCGAGGCCGCGCTGTCTTTCGAGTCCTGCCTGCGGTTGATGCACCTGATGTACGAGCTCGGCAAGTCGGGCGCGCAGATCATCTGTGCGACGCACTCGCCGATTCTGGCGTCCACACCGGACGCGGACATCATCGAGGTGGGGGAGCACGGCTTCCAGCGGTCGAAGTGGGAGGACCTGGCGCTGGTCGACCACTGGCGCCGGTACATGGCGACGCCTGAGGCCTACCTGCGTTACGTCACCGAGGAGTAGCGGTGCCCGAGGACCTCAGCGACGCCGACGCCCAGTTCCGCGAATGGATGTGCGAGAACCTCCAGCGCGCTGCGGCGCATTTCGGACTTGATCTCGCTGGCGAGCCGCGACTCGGCTGGATGGACCGTTCGATCAGTGCACTCGCCGGCCGTGGTGAGGAGCGGTTCTGGTTGCGGGTGGTGTCTGAGAACAAGCAGTGGATCGACGGCGCCTTCTGGACCGGCAACCTCGACGCCAACGTGTTGACCGGGCTGGCCAAACCGCGCGTGCTGGACGTGTTCGAGTGGGAGGAGTACCGGCAGCAGCGCGCGGAGGTGCTGACCTTGTTGCCGGGTTCGCCGTGCTCCCGTACCGATGCGCTTCGTGAGCCGATCGACCTGCCGGATGCCTGGTGGGCTGAACTTCGCCGCACGATCGACGCGGTTGCTTGTACGCCAACAAATCGGGTCAACGCGGACCAGGAGTTGGTCAGCAAGCGAATCCGGCAGCGGTTCGGTGATGCCATGATTCCCGTTGTCTCCCAGTGGGAAACGGTGCACGGCGACCTGCATTGGGCGAACCTCATGGGACCGGCCTTCGGCCTCCTCGACTGGGAATGGTGGGGACGCGGTCCAGCGGGCACGGACGCCGCGACCTTGCTCTGCTACAGCCTGCTCGTCCCGGAGATGGTCGAGCGGGTCCGTTCTGTCTTCGGCGACGTGCTGGAGTCAGAGTCGGGCCGGATTGCCCAGCTCTACGTCGCTTCCCGGCTGTTCCGCCGGATGGACAAGGGTGATCATCCGGACCTCGCCGCGGTGCTTTCGACCCACGTCGAAACGCTGACGTGAGCGGCCTCGCGATGGCGTAAACACCCGATTGGGCTACCGGGGGTGTTTCTGCAGGCGAGAGCTAGTAGTTGCGGGATTCGTGCTGGGTCGCTGCGCGATTGGTGAGCTGGTCTAACCTGCGCTGGAGCAGTTGGCTGATTGTGCCTGGCACAACAGATCCCAGCTACTGCAAGGAATTCCCATGCCGCAGAGATGTTCCACGGCTCGTGGCCGAGAGTTCGGTGAAGGCGTGCGGGCGGCCATTAAGGCCTCTGGTATGCCCGCGCGCCGGGTCGCTGAGCTCGTGGGCTGGCAGGAGGCGAAGCTGTCGGACTTCCTGAATGGCAAGATCGGGTGCACGGAGACAGAACTTGCCCTTCTGCTGGGAGTTTGTCGCACGCCCGCGGATGAACGTGACCACCTGGTGGTACTCCGGCCCGCGACCCACGTCAAAGGCTGGTGGCAGAAGCACAGCTTGAGCGCGTCTGAACGGCATCGCACGCTCGTCCAGAACCTCAAGTCGGCCAAGAACCTGACCACGTGGCACCCGCACGGGCTCCCGGTGTACCTGCAGTCGGTGGACTACATGCGTGCGGCCATCGCTGCGTCTCCGAAAGTGCCTGACGAGGACACGGACCGACGCCTCAAGGCGGGGCAGGAGTTGCAGGACCTGCTCGTCGGACGTGGCCTGCAGTGCACCTTCTACGTCCATGAGCACGCGCTGCATCTGCCGGTCGGCGGCCATGACGTCCACGTCAGCCAGGTACACCACCTGCTATTGATGGGTGTTCGTACGAACATCACGATCAAGATCGTGCCGACGGCGGTCGGTGTTCACGCGGGCATGAACGAGGCCTTCACACGGCTGACCTTCCGAGCGCACGAGCCGCTGATCTTCCTGGAGCACGAACATTCGATGCTCATCGAAGAAGCCAGCGGAGCTGTTGAGGCCTACCAACAGGTCGTTCGTGCACTCGACCGAGCCAGCCTGGACGCGGAGCAGTCGAAAGCGATGCTGTGCCGCCTTGGGGAGAGTCTCTCCGCCGCCGACTCCACGGGACGTGATGGGTTGCCGACGGCGGTGTTTGTCGACGCGTCCCTCTAGGAAGCGCGAGGTGTTGAACGGGGACCGTCTGTCCATCACACGATGAGCAGACAGTCCCCGTCTTGTCCCGGCGTCAGTTACGCGGCCAGTGGGTGGTGCTCACCGGTGAGCGCGGCCAGCGCTGTGGCGACTTCCTCAAGGGTCGCCCTGACGTAGGTCGTGGTGCTGCCCGCGTCGCTGTTGGTGTCGTTGTGTCCGGCGAAAGCACGGGCGACGGCGTAGCCGAAGTGCCGTTCGACCCACGTGAGGGTGGTGTACCGGATCCAGTGCGTACTGACCCCCTGCTTCGCGGCCCATGGCAGGCCGCTGGATGTCGGTGGGCGTGCGGTCGCTTAGCGAGATGTCCGCCCACTGGTCGAGCACGCGGTTCCAATACGGGCTGTAGGCGCGCCGAGTGCCGTCGCTCACGGCCGCGGCCACGACCGGGATGTACTCGCCGAAGGTGGGAGCCGACGGCTTCACCGAGTTGAGCAGGTCCTCGGCGGTCACTCCCATCCGATCAAGCACCAGGCGCGCGGCGTCGAGCTCAGCCTGGGTCGGTGCGCCGGTCACAGGTCCTCACCGCCGTGCAGGGCGGGCAGCACCAGCTGGTCCAGCGCGATGGGTGGGAACACCGTGACCGTCTGGCGGTCGAGGTGGGCGACGAGGAGGACTCGGTCGGCGGACCTCAGGCGTGCTGCTCGACGTGCGTCGGCTGGTAGCCGGACGTGTCCCTGCTTGGTGAGTTTGAAGACGCCGTGCGGATCGGCGGTGACGGCCAACAGGCCGTCGTGTTCGCGGATGTTCAGCCGGGTTGCGGCGGTCCAGTTCAGTGCGGCGGTCATGTGGCGGTCTGCGACCCGGCCGCGGTCGTCGACCGTGGCGACGCTGTACAGGACGTTGCTCAGCCGTTGCGGCGGTGATACCGGAACGGCGATAAGCGGGAGGGGCTGACCGGCAATGCGGGCAGATGCGCCCCTTGTGTTTCCCGGCGCTGTGTCAGGAACGATGGGGCGGATGAAGGAAATGGTCATCGAACGCCACCTGGAAGTGGCGCCGAAACGCAAAACAGGTGCTCAAGCGTACTTGAGCACCTGCCACGTAGACGTGGCATACATGCCACATTTTTGTGTCCGAGGACGAAGTCGCACACTATTCACCCACGTAGCTCTTCGTGGCCTTGAGTAGGCCAACCTGGCCCGTTCGGCACACGAGGCCCGTCCCGCAGTGGTCACGCCGGACGGGCCTCATGCACTGTGTTTGCTGGCAGCTACCAGCAAGTATCTGCGCAATAGGGACGCGGGACAGCTTGATCTACACGTGTCCCTGGCCCGGGAGCCACGCCCCCAAGGCGGGGAGATGAGCGTGGAGCTGGGGGACAGCTGACTCTGTCCCTGCCCGCGTTGCTGGAAGCGGCGGTCGTGGACTGCTGGACGTCAGTCAAGCAAGACAGAACCGCTGATCACGGGACGAAGCATCGGTCGCCTGAAGTGTTGGCGAGGATCAGCGGGTGCCCGAACCGCGGTGAGACGGACTTCCGCCGCCTCACCGCGGGTGGTGCTCGATCAGGGCAGCGTGACGAAGGGGCGCAGGAAGTCCCGCGCTGCGGGGGTGTCGAGCCGGTAGACGACGTTGGTCGCGTAGCACGGCGTGTCACCGGTGATCGTCGTGGCGGCGAGGGTCAGCTTGCCGTCGATCGTCGCGAAGTTCGGGCCGCCGGAGTCGCCGTAGCAGGCGCCACCGTTGCCCTGCGGCGCGGTCATGGCGAGCCGCACCCACGCGTTGTTCAGCGCGTTGAACGCCACTGGTGCCTTCATCCGGACACCGCCACCGGGGTGGGTGTGTCCGCCGGGACCGCGGCGGGCCTCCTGCGTGCCGTAACCGGCGACCTGCCACGGCGTGTCGTCGAGCCCCTGCGGGCCGAGCTGCCCCAGCCGGTCCGCTGTGGGCAGCGTCGCCGGTGTGAACGACCACCGTGCCCTCATCTGCTGCGCCGGCACCTGCACCACGGAGATGTCGTGGGTGTCGTCGGCCGAACCGGGGTAGGCGGGGTGGTTGTGCGCGGTACCGGGCACGGCGACCGCGGCGGCGATCTGTGCCGGGGTGCCGGTGGCGTTGTCCAGCGCGGACTGGACGTCCTGGTGCAGTGACACGTAGAACCTCACGTTCGCCGGCCAGTCACTGGTGCAGTGCGCGGCGGTGAGGAACGTGTCGGCGTCGATCATGGTTCCGCTGCAGACCCAGTCGACGCGGTCCGGGGTCGCCGGGTTGTCGTCGTTGTCCCAGGTCGCGACGAGGGCGCCGACCTCGGTGCGCTCGGGTGCGGGAGTGGCGTTGTAGGAGTTGATCGCGGATGCGGGCAGTGCGGCCACCGCGAGAAGAACGGCGGTGACCGCGGTCGTGCTCATCAAACGCATGGTGAAGCCCCTTCGACGGCGTGCGCGGATTCAACCTCCGCGCACGTCCCGGCGACAGCCTTCACAGATGACGTGCATCAGAGACTGAGTCTCGGCCGTCTCCGTAGTGCTCGATCCCGCCCGTGAGGATCCGGTAGTACTCCCTGAGCATGGCGGGCGCGCTGTCACTGACAACGGTCATGGCGATCTCCCTCACCTCAGAATATGGTTGAAAAACTCAACCAGATGGTAGAGATTCGCAACCATCCTGCTAGCCTGCCGACATGCGCTCGTACAACCAGTACTGCTCTATGGCACGCGCTCTCGACCTGGTGGGCGACCGCTGGACCCTGCTGATCGTCCGCGAGCTGCTCACCCAGGGACCCTGCCGCTTCTCCGACCTGCGCCGCGGGCTGCCCGGCATAGCCAGCAACCTGCTGGCCGAGCGCCTCCGCGACATGGACAGCACCGCGCTGATCACCCGACACGACGAACCGCCACCGGTCGCCGCCACCCTCATCAGCCTCACCGACCGCGGCCGGGACCTCGGCGGCGTCGTCCGCGAGCTGACCCGCTGGGGCGCCCCGCTGATGACCGACCCGCCGGACGGCGACGCGTTCCGGGCGCACTGGTTCTCGCTGCCACTGCGCCACCTGTGCCGCGACGGCGCACCCGACGAGCCCGCGAGCACCGTGCGCCTCGGCGACCTGGGCGACGGCTGCGACATCATCGCCGACCGCGGCCGGATCGACGTACGCCCCTGCTCGACCGACCGTCGGCCCGACGCCAGGATCACCGCACCGCCGCAGGTGTTCGTCGCGCTCTTCACCGCGGCGGTGACCCTGCGGACGGCCATGACCATGGGACTGGCCGTCGACGGCTCCGTCGCGGCCCTCGAACGCGTGCTACCCGGGAGGACCGATGGCTGACGTACCCAACAGCGACCTGCTCGACCGGATCGCCGAGGACTTCACGAACGACCGAGACGTCGCCACGGGGACGATGTTCCGAGGCCCCGGGCTCCGCGTCGGCGGCAAGATCTTCGCCTTCCTCGGCCGCCACGGCGACCTCATCGTGAAGGTCCCCCGCGACCGGGTCAGCGAACTCATCGCTGCCGGACAGGCCAGGCAGGTCGTCATGGGCAAACGGACGATGCGGGAGTGGATAGAGCTCCCCGCCCTGCGAGACCGCATGGCGACACTAGCCCTCTGGCGAGACATCGTCCGCGAAGCGCACCAGTATGTCGACTCCCTGCGGCGACCGAGTTGATCAGCAGCGGGACAAGGACACCAAGTCGTCCCAGTGGGCAGCGACCAGGTCCAGAGCGCAGCGCTGGGTCAGCAGCGGTCCGGCCGGCGAGAACGCCGAAGCCACCTCGGATTTCGATCCTGGCCGGGTACAGGGTGATCTTGCCCAGGTCCCGGACGCGGGACGAGAGCTGCAACCCCAGGCGGTCGAACGGACCGCAGCATCCGCTATGGGGGCGAAGCATCGATCGATTCGTTCAGCAACTGCCTTCGGACCCGCGTGCACTGAATCCGATCCGACCTCGATCCCATGGCTTGGAGCTGTGAATCCTGCGCCCTGAGCGTCACCTCGAGCCGCCGCCGATGATCGGGACACCAAGGTGCACCGGACCACGCGCGTGCCGATCGCGGGCGCGGTCGATGCTGACCGGTTTTGCGTTGCTTTGTCCAGGCTGCTGCGTAGGCCTTGCGCTTCACCGAGCCACCGGTTCATCTCGGCTTCACGGATCCGTTCTCGTAGGTTGTCGATGATCACGATGAGTCGTGGCCTCGCGTCGAGGTCCACGCGTAGGCGAGGGCGCCGTCGCGATGAACGCCGCGCTCATCGCGACGATGACCAAGCTTCCCGAACAGCTCCGCAAGACGCTCACATGGGACCGCGGCAAAGAATTCTCCGCACATGCCCAGTTCGCGCTCGAGACGGGCACGAAGGTGTTCTTCGCCGACCCCCACTCGCCCTGGCAGCGGCCAACGAACGAGAACACCAACGGGCTGCTGCGCCAGTACTTCCCGAAGGGCACCGACCTCTCTCGCTGGTCACCCAAGGACCTCGAAGCCGTCGCTCTTGCGCTCAACAACCGGCCCCGAAAGGGGCTCGACTGGAAGACTCCAGCCGAGGTCTTCGAGCAACAGCTACGCTCGCTCCAACAACCGCGGAATCCGTCGCACAAGATGCTGATGAGCGTGCTTGGCGGCATGAGCGAGTCGGAACGTCAGCACGTGCAGGCGCGCGTTCGGGCAGCGATGGACACACAGGTTCTCAACGAGGGACGGCACCAGGGCGGCCGAGCGCCGTACGGATACGTCACGGTGGACGGAGGGCCGCATCCGAATCCGCGCAAGTCGGCGGAGGGGTACCGGTTGCGAGTGCTCGCGATCGACGACGAGTCCGCGTGGGTCGTGCAGCGGATCTTTGCCGAGTACCTGAGCGGCAAGGGCGACCGGGCCATTGCCAACGCTCTCAACCACGATCGGATTCAGTGTCCGTCCGCGCGACGTCCGGACCAGAACCGGCACCGGCCTGGCGACGGCTGGCAAGGCGGCACGGTGCGGGCGATCCTGGAGAACCCCCGTTACACGGGCTATGCGTTCTTCGGTCGCTCTACGAAGTTCGAGACGCTGCTCGACCCTGACGACGTGTCGGCCGGTCACGTGGTGCGGTTTCGGAAGGCCAGTCCGGATCGAGTGGTCCGGTCGCGTAATCCTGCGCACCCGAAGATCGTGGAGATTGAGGACTTCACGGCTGCGCAGCTTCTGCGGAAGTCGAAGGGCAGCTTGCGGAGCGCGCGGAAGACGGAACGGTCTGGGCGTGCGCTGAAACACCGTTACCTGTTCCGCGGTCGTATCCGGTGCGACATCTGCGGTCGGAAGATGGAGGGCAGTCCGCGAAAGAAGGCGATGTATTACCGGTGTCCTGCGCGCACGTTGGCTCCGGGATCGCCAGTGCTCACGTCGCATCCTGGCGCGGTCTATTTGAGGGAGGACGCTCTTCAGGATGCGGTGAATGGCTGGCTGGGGCACGTCTTCGATAGGAAGAACCGCGACCGGACCGTTGCCGCGTTGATGGATTCGCAAGAGCCGGTCATCCAGATCGGTCGCGATGCCGCGAAGAAGCGGCTCGCCGAGGCGGAAGCCAAGTTGACCAGGTTTCAGAACGCGATCATGGCCGGTGTGGATCCTGCGGCGCTGGTCGAGGCGATCAACGAGGCGCAGGCCGAGAGGCTCGCGTCACGAGCGGCCCTGGACAACGTCCCAGCACCGGTGGAGGTGGACGTCGCTGAGATTTACGCGGCGATCGACCTGATAGGCGACGTCACCGCGGCACTGAGAGGCAGCGCGCCAACGAGACTGGAAGAACTGTACGAGGCGATCGACCTGCAAGTTCGGTACAAGCAAAACCCCCACGAAGCTGATGTCTCCATCAACCCCGTGGGGGTGAATAACGCTCGTGTCCGAGGGGGGACTTGAGTTCCCATGCGCAGCAAGCTTGCGCAGTTTGTGTGTTCATGCGCTATTGGATAGCTCGAACCTAGTATAGAGGGCCAGTCGACACGATTCAATCTTTCGTCGCTAGGTTCTGTTGACTTGGTCCATGAATTTTCGCGGCGAGCTGTTGGACGGCACGCCGGTGTGGAATTGGGTCCATCTGCAGCAAGCGCTGTGTGCGTACGAGCGGGACGACAACGAGCACCGCACACCGAACACCCACTGGCGCGGCACTCCTGTGGGTCCAGCCTCAGCCTTTCGAACCCGCTCAGATCGAACGCTTCACCATAGACCGACTCGATCTTCTCGGCGAAGTCGGGCTTTTCCGCGAGGTCGACCTGAACGCAGCGGCAACGGCGGTGGGCCACTGGCCTTACGCTGCCGCGAAGATCGTCAGCGTGGTGCCAGATGCCGCCTGGGTGATTCACTGCGGTGTGCTATTGCGCACCATGTTCTCGACAGATCCTCGAAGGCCATGCCAAACAAGTTCCTCCACGGGGTCCGGATGGCCTCCCTGCGGTACTGCCGCAATGAGGTTACCGGCCTTCTCGACGTCGCCTTGAAGGAAGGCATGGGCTGCCTCGATCACCGCAAGAAAATCCAGTCCTACATCCTTATGCGCCTGTTTGCGCAGGATCGGGATCATCTCGACGAGGCTGCCCAGTGCAATTTTGATGCGGGGGTCTTCTCCTGACATCAACGAACGTCCGACGCATATGGGGCCGAAAGCTCGCATGAGCTCGATTCCGGTGGACGGGTACAGCCTGCCAAGCCTGACATGGCTGGTCAGCAGGCGTTCCAGCAACGGGAGGATTCGGTCCCATGCTTCCATGCGTTCCAGTGGCAGAATCGCCATTGCAAGAAGTTCTTGTTCTTTTTCGATGCTGGGTGCGAGCTGGAGAGCTCGCTCGCACACGCTGGCGGCGGTTGCGAAATCTCCGCGCCTCAGTGCGGCGTCGTAGGGAACGTCGGGAGAGTTGAAGAAATCGACGCCATCTTTAATCTGATCTTTGAATCGCCTGAGCTTCTTGATGACCTCGGTGACTTCGGGTTTGCTCTGGCCCAATCGAATGGTGGGAAAGGTCAGAATCATTGCGGCGAAAGACGCGGCTGCCTCGGGATTAATGTCGGCGACCGCGTCCAACTCCCGCACCGCGGCTTTCAGGTGGTGGAACGATTCCTCATTCCAGCCGTACCTGGAGCCGCCGGCGACGAGCGACGCGGCCAGTTCGAGATGTAGTTGGAATCGCCTGAGCCGGGTTTTTTCGGGCTGGACCCTATTTGTTAGGGTGAGTGCTCGTTGGAGGTGTGACTGCGCGATCCGGCTGTTTCCCGTGGAGTTGGCGCAGGCTCCAATGCTTTGCTGGAGGTTGATGACGTACTTGTTCTCAATGTTGCGTTCGGTCGCAATCTTCGACACGGCAAGAGCGTGGTTCAGTAGAGTACCCGAGTGCATTGACTCGTGGTTGTCCTGGCTGTATCTGAGCCACTCGGTGATGTGGTGGGTCATCTGACGGAAAAGCCATTTCTCCCGAGTCGGATCGAGCCGGATGATTCGCTCGCGCATGGTTTGTTGAACGATCTTGTTCATGTGGATGGAGATATTCGAGGCGGACGAATCGGGACTACTCAGCCATTCGATGTCCTGGTCTCGGCGCACCAGCGAGAACCGGACCACCGATCGGAGAATCTCGCCGTGTGTGGTGTGCGGTTCGACAGGCAAGCGGCGAAGCACACCCGCAGCCACACCCGCCATCACAGCCGCGTCGTGGACGGCGGCGACGATCAGTAGCTGGAGTGGAATCTGGTGCTCGTCCACGTAGGCCGCCAGATAGATCATGGTCTCCGCGATGGCATCGGGGATGGAGGTGAGGTCTGCGCGCGGAAAGTCCTCCATGCGGTCGGCAGCAAGCTCGATCGCCCCGACAAGGCTGCCCTCGTAGTCGCGTGGACCTCGCTGCGCATCGGCCAACGATCGCTGCCGGATCCCGACCTCGGCCGTGTACCGATCGATTCCATCCACGCCCGCATCGGTGCTGGACAGGTACGCAGCGGCGAGTTCCAGGCCGAGGGGCCAGTCGCACATGAAGGCGGACAAGCGGTCGAGTTGTTCTCGTTTGGTCGCTGTGGGATCGTCCGACCCGTTTAGCAGGCGGTTGCCGAGGAGTTCGATCGCCTGGCCGCGTTTCATGGGCAGGACCTCGATCGCCGTAATGCCGTTGCCGTGCCAGCGTCCCTGCTCGATCGTGGTGATGAGCGCACGTCCCCAACCTCGACGGGGAATCCACGGCTGCACCACCTTGGCGTCGGTCGCATTGTCGAACACGATCAGCCACGGCCCGGGGCAGGCACTGAGAAGGCGATGCACCCGTTGGCGTACATCCTCGGATCCGTTTGACCTGGGTTTCCGTGAGTCGGTCTGTCCCGTCCAGCGCAACAGTGCGTCCTCGATCATCAGGAAAGATCTGCGCAGGCTCACCGGGTCCTGGGCCGTCGCCCAGAACACCCTGTCGAACTCGTAGGCGTGTTCAGCCGCCCAGCTGGCTGCCAGGGAAGTCTTTCCGATCCCTGATAGGCCGAACAACACGCCGCAAGGAATCCCCTTGTAGTCTGGGTTTTCGGTCAAACACCTACTGATGGAGTCCAGGAGGTCAGGTCGTGCGACGTCCGGTATGACCGGGGCGAGGCCGGCATGCACGTCCCAGTCCCGTTCGCTCAAGGCCTCGGCGACGGCGCGCTCATCGGCGCCGAGCTCGTAGCCGAGTTCGTTCAGCGACAGCACCACGTCGTGCGGGTCAGCGGCGCGGTCCGCGATGAGGTCGAGCACGTTGCGGAAGACGAGGCCGGTGGATCGGGTCCCCGAGCCTTTGCGGTAACAGTGGCGCAGTACGCGGATTCGGTCCCGCAGATGCTCTTGAAGCGAATCAATGTCGTCGGTGGAAAGCACGAGCCGGGTCCGCCTGAGCCGGTCAAGTCGGTCCGGACTCGCGGAGGTGATCTGAGCGCGGGCGCCACGGACACCGGCGCACACTTCGCTGAGGGCCTCGACGAACTGCTGATGGCTTCCGCGGTGTGTCGTCAGGAGCTCGGCCAGCTGTAGGACGGTCCGTGCCGGCCGTCGGTTCGTCACGAGGAGGTACTCCTCAGCATTCCGGCCGGTGAGCCGCCACAACTCACGCCACACGCCTGGCAGAGAGTACGCCGCTGGCGTCGTACCGCTCTTCACCTGCGCGTCCACGACGGGAGCGTCGTCCGCGAGAAGTGAGAAATCGAGCTCGTGGAAGACCGTCCCGGTCGAAGGACACCTTCTGCTCTCCACGGAGATCGCGGTGATCCGGCTGTCGTCGCACTCCAACTCCCGCAGTGCGTAGTCCAGAGCGCACAGGTTCTGAAACCTGATACCTCGGGCATTGGCGCCGCCGCCTCCGTTTTCCATCAGTTCACTCCGGTTGATATTGAGGCAGGTGGTGTCGACGAAATCGATTGGTGGAGGTGGGGCGACTAGCGATCGACGTCTACGAGATCCCAGGGCTGGCCGCGGTGTCTCGGGCATAGGTGACGACGACGCGATCGTGAACGATGGCGCTGAACGGTGCTGCGGTCCGTTCCCCCGTCTCGCGCTGTGCCTCGCTCGCGCAGGTTGGTGGTGAGTCGTGCACTGTTTTCCTCTGACAGGCTTTCGGATAGCAGACCGAGCAGCAACACGTCGGTTGGCTCCCCGGTCAGATTCGTGGGGATCCACCGCGGTGCAACGACTTCACGCGAGAGCGGAACTGCTCGGTGAAGCCGATGAACCTGGGGATGCCGCCGTCGCCGAACAGCACGAACACCACCGCCATCCCTTTGGGGGGGTACAATCTTCGAGTTGTCGATGCCTTCCCATCCAGTGTCCGCGGTCACCTGACTCGGCGTCAGCCGTCCAGGTGTCCTGGTTCCTCAGGCATCACGAGTCGGCGAAAAGAGTGTCGCAGACACCCGCTTGAGTGCTTCGGCTGTCTGCGCGTTCTGCTCTTCCTTGGACAGTCTGACGAACGCGAGTTCGGATTCGCATCGTTCACGGAGGTCGTCGCGATCGAACCAGCGTATCGGGTGGCGTGGGTCGGCGATGTCGTAGATGCCCTGTCCGAGCGCTTCCATGATGGTCAGGTCGTAGCGGCGGTGGTCGTGACTGTGGTCGGGTGGCAGGAGCCCGCCCGTGACGCGGTTCATCCATTCGTCCCGGATCGCGTTTTCATCGTCGGGGTCGTCTACATCCGGGTCGTAGCCGAACACGTCTTCGGCGGTGCGCAGTTCGGGGAAGACGTGGAGGACCTCGCCGAGCTGAGGTGGTTCGGTGTTCTGGATAACGATCCAGAGCGCGTACTCGTCGGCGAGGCATTGCGGGCGAGGGACTCGTCCCTTGCTGAGCTCGCGGCCGATTCGTGTGATGCGTTCGCCCATGCGCACCAGCCAGTGGTTGTTGACCTGGGTGAGTGCGAGTTCGGGGAGGTCGCAGAGCAGGTTGACCTCGCGAATGGTCGCCTCGCCCTTGAGAAACGCGGCGAATTCGTAGGTGAACGAGTCGTCGAGGCGTAGTTCGTCGCTTGAGTTGGTGGGCACGAAGGGGGAGAAGTCGATGGTGGTCGACAGCGCCATGGCGTCGGCCGGTGTGAGCGGGTTGCCGGTGAACGAGGTGTTGAAGAGGCGCACGACTTCGGCGGTCCGCGGGTCGGCTGCATCAGGTCCCTCGCCCAGGCCCGGGGTCTCGTCGCTGGTGGACTCGCTGGCCAACTGCCGCAACGCGGAAACGCTCAGCTTCAACGCTCGCGCGAATCCCTGCACGTTGTCCGCCCGGAACCCGTCCAGTGCGCCTGAGTCCCCTGCGGTGTTCTCGAAGCGCCGCCAGGTGGCCAGCGACACGTCGGCGCGCCGTGCTGCCTCCTGCTGCGTGAGGCTCAGCTCTGCGCGGCGCTCCTTGATCGGATTGCCCGACATACACCCTCCTTTGAGTGCTCAATGAGCACTTCCAAAGGCACTCTAGCACTCATTTGGTACTCATCGTTCGTGCATGCGCTGCGCTGCTCGGGTGGACGCGAGCGCGATGTCGTCACCGATCCGCTGGTGCAGGGGGTCTCGGCTCCGATCGAAGGAGCCGCCGGTGGTATCGCTGACGAACGCTGAACTTCTTGCCGCGCTGACGGGACGTCGTCGTTGTGCGCCATCGGCCGAGCCGCCAGGCTTGCGCTTCGCTTTCTACGGCCGGATGTCGACGAGCAGCTTCCAAGACGTGCAGACGTCTCGTGCGTGGCAGCGCGCGGTGTCGGATGAGTTGATCGAGGGTGTTGGCGCCGTGGTTGTGGAGTTCTTCGACGTGGGTGTCTCGCGGCGGTGGTCGTGGGCGGATCGCCCGGAGGCGGCAGCATTGCTGGCAGCTGCCGCGGACCCTCGTCGTGAGTTCGACGCGGTCGTGGTGGGCGAGTGCGAGCGGGCATTCCACGGCGACCAGTTTCGTGAGGTTGTGTCCCGGCTGAACACGCTGGGTGTCGAGGTGTGGCTGCCGGAAGCAGGCGGACCGGTGGAGCTGGGCAGTCCGGTGCACGAGGCGTTGATGGTGTTGTTAGGTGCACAGGCGCAAAGCGAGGTGGCACGTGTTCGACAACGCGTCCTGGCGGCGATGCGAGCGCAGGCGGGGCTGAAAGGCCGGTTCCTCGGCGGCCGTCCGCCCTATGGATACCGGCTCGCCGATGGTGGCCGGCACCCGAACCCAGTGCACGGGCGTTGGGTGCGTCGCGTGCAGGTGCTGGTGTCGGATCCTGCGACGGCGCCATGGGTGCGATGGATGTTCGCCGAACGCGCCCGCGGACGCACGGTGGCGTCGTTGGCGCGCGAACTCAACGAACGCGGTGTGCCCTGCCCGTCAGGCGCCGATCCCGACCGGAACGCACACAGGTCAGGGTAACGGTGGATCGGCCGGACGGTGGCGACGATTCTCGAGAACCCGGCTACACCGGCCGACAGGTGTGGAACCGGTCCAGCACAACTGGCTACGGATCAGGCGGGCGTGCCAGCGGCCGCGGTTCAGGAGCACTGCGGCACAACCCGGTCACCGAGTGGGAGATCTCCGAGCAGATCGCTCACGAGCCGCTCGTCGACGACGAAACATTCGTTGTAATCCAAGGCCTGCGTGTGGCAAAGTCCGCCAAGGACGGAGAGGTCCGGCGCTACCTGCTGGCCGGCCTTGTGGTGTGCGGCATTTGCGGCAGGAGAATGGACGCGCACTGGGTTCACGGGCGTGCGGGATATCGATGCCGGCACAGCTACACCAGCGCCAAACGTCGCCCTGACACCGCGCCGCGCAACAGCTACGTCCGAGAAGATCACTTGCTTGATGCGCTGCCAAGCCTGCTCGGACTGCCTGCGGAATGGCGGAGAAGGACGACTAGCCGGAGTTGGTTGATCGGCTTGGTGACCAAGGACTGCAGATCGAATACAGGGATAAATGAATGGAGCTGTGGACCGCCCCGCGGGTTGCAAATACCTTGGAAGCTATCTGTCGACCGATTCAGCCGACGCTTGCGTTGGATTGGGTGGGTACGGTGAGGGCAACCCAAGCACTCTTACCCACGGGATTCTGGCGAATCCCGTGGGGTAAGGGAATGTCCATGGGGACTTGAGTTCCCATGCTTAGCAAGCTTGCGTAGTTCCTGTGTTCATGCGCTATTGGATAGCTCGAATCTGGTATAGAGGGCCAGTCGACACGATTCAATCTTTCGCCGCAAAGTTCTGTTGACCGGGGTCAAGAAAGTTCGCGGCGACTGCTGGACCGCACGTTGATCTGGAAATCAGACCCATCTGCGGCACGCACTGCCTGAGTACGAGCGGCACCACAACGAGCACCGCACCACCGATCACTCGCCGCTGCGGCACCCCTGCGGAGCCGGCCTAAGCCTCCCGAGCTCGATCAGAGCGAATGCCTCGGGGCCGATCGGCAAGATCGTCTCGATGGAGTCGTCCACGAGTATCGCCATGCGGCTTAACCTGGATGGACGTAGTTCTCGGCACGCACAAGGCCAGGGATAGTCGGGCCCGGTCGGCTCGGGCATCGCCACGCAGGCCACCTCTCCGATCATCCCCACGACTGGAGCTTCCAACGTTCCACCACACCACCGAACCAACGGTCGGTACTGGCGAGATTCATCCAACCGACCGCGATGTCCCACCGGTCAGGCGCTTTGCTTCCCGGTACTGCTCGCGCTGATCGGCCCCGCGCACGAGCATCTCGTGCCGCGCGAGGGCTCTTGCCTGACTGTGTAGGAGTCGGGTGGGGGTAGGCCTGATACACCCATCTTTTCGCGGCCGAAGTTGAGGGGTCGACCCTCATGCCATCGACGTCTGCGCAGATCAAGCTTCTCCCATCGAAGGGGCCACGGGAGATGGCCCATTTCACAGGAGGCAGGAATCCCATGTTGCGCATCGCCACCATCGCCACCATCGCCACCGCCGCCGTCAGCTCCGTCGTCCTGCCCGGCCTCGCCGCCGCCGACCCGATCATCGGCACGCCGCCGCCGTGCGTGAAGATCGCCGACATCACCGGCCCCGACTTCGAGGTCAAGCAGTGCGGCGTCAGCGACGTCGACCAGTACCGCGCCGGCTTCGCGGCCAACGGCGGCACCCACTGCGGTCCGTCGTCGCTCTACAACGTGCTGCACTACTGGGGGCACGAGAAGCAGGCACCGGTCGGCTGGCTCACCACCAAGGTCCGGAACCTCGACCCCAGGAACCCGGCCGACTACGGCATTGTCACCAACTCGATTGGTCGGATCGCCACGGATTCCAAATGGAGCGTCGAGGACGGCACCTACTCGGGCAACCTGCGCACCGCGTGGAACATCGCCACCAAGCCCGCCCGGGACGCCGGGTGGTCCACGGCGACTGGCGGGATCAGCACCACTACCGGCCCGGACTTCGCTGGTGACCTGGCCAAGAAGCTCAGCCAGGGCCCGGTGCAGATGTGGTACGGCCGCTACGTCGCCGGTCCGCAGAACAGCCTGAAGCGCGACGGCGGGCACCTCGTCACGGTGGTGTCGGCCAAGGGTTCCTTCGGCGGTGACTTCGTGCAGCTGCGGCTGGCCGACCCGGCCGAGGCGGCCGACCACGGCAAGCCGGGCTACCTCGACACGCAGTCCACCTACGAGACGTTGGCCGTGACGTTGACGCGCCGGTCGGTCTACGAGTACCTGCCCGTGAAGGACGACGAGGCGACGCCAGCCGACGAGAGCCTGCAGCCCGGCACGTACCGCTCGGTCGAGCGCTGGGAGCTGTCCGGCACGGCGTACGCCGACCAGAACAAGCCGCTGGTCGAGGGCTTCAACTGGTTCACGATGTCCCCGCCGGTCGGCTGAGCCCTCAATTGCGCAGGCCCCGCTCGCCGAGCGGGGTCTCTCGCTGTCTCGGTGGGGTTGTGCCGAACAGCCAAGCCCTTGTTGCGGCGCTACCTGACCGAAGTGGAGCCGGATCTCCGCTCGACCGACCCCTACTGGCAGGCGGAGGCGTACGCGGTGGCGAGCCGGTTGCACCACGGCCTGATCAACCACACCGACGACGCGACCTGGAAGCAAGCCGCGCAGATGCCCGCGCAGCGGTACGAGGTGGTGAGCGCCCTTTGGAGGAGCAGCCGCGCGCAAGGTGGTGGCCATGCGGGGTGTCGGGCAGCAGGAGTCGGTGGCCTGTGGGTGCCAGAACTTTGCAGTCACACGCTGGACTGCTGTGATCAGGTTCTGTCGTCCTGCAGGCGTGATCGTGGGCGTGGTACTGCGACTGCTGTACCTCATCCTTGTTCGGCTCACTGGCTGGCTGGTTCTGCTTGGCCGGTCCTCGGCGGCTAAGGACGTCGAGTTGTTGGTGTTGCGGCATGAGTCGCGGTGTTGCGTCGAGGTCAGCGCCGTCCTCGGTTGAATTGGGCTGATCGCGCGGTGCGGGCCGCGTTGGTGCAGCGGTTGCCTGTCTGGTTGCGGGACCACGGGTTGGTGTCTCCGGGTACCGTGCTGCGGTGGCATCGGCGCCTGGTCGCTAAGAAGTGGACTTACCCGAAACGGACGAGGGGGTCTGCAGCACCGTTAGGTGACATCTGAGTTGGCTTTCCGTGACGATGAGCTGGCCTAATGTCTGGTGTGGCTTGCTCTTGGGCTGTTCGGGTGGAGATGGACAGGACGTCGTCACGATGCCTTTGGCAGCTGGGTCTCGGTTTTGACCGAGGGAGCTGACTGTGGCCACGTTGACGAACGCCGAACTGGTTGCCGCGTTGACGGGACGTCGCCGTCCAGTGGCGCCGTCTGAGGAGCCGGGCCTGCGCTTTGCGTTCTACGGCCGGATGTCGACGAGCACGTTCCAGGACGTCCAGACGTCGCGTGCGTGGCAGCGCGCCGTGTCGGATGAGTTGATCGAGAGTGTCGGCTCGGTCGTCGCGGAGTTCTTCGATGTGGGCGTGTCGCGGCGGTGGTCGTGGCCGGACCGTCCGGAGGCTGCGGCGTTGCTAGCGGCTGCCGCGGGCCCTGATCGCGACTTTGACGCAGTGGTCGTCGGTGAGTACGAGCGTGCTTTTCACGGTGATCAGTTCCGCGAGGTCGTGGCTCGGCTGAACGCACTGGGTGTCGACGTATGGCTGCCGGAAGCAGGCGGCCCAGTGGAACTCGGGAGCCCTGTGCATGAGGCGTTGATGGTGTTGCTGGGTGCGCAGGCGCAGCGCGAGGTGGCGCGGGCTCGTCAGCGGGTGCTCGCGGCGATGCGGTCTCAGACGCGGCTGCAGGGTCGTTTCCTGGGCGGGCGGCCACCGTATGGCTATCGGCTTGTTGATGGTGGTCGGCATCCGAACCCTGTGCATGGGCGGTGGGGTCGGCGTGTGCAGGTATTGGGACCGGATCCGGTGACGGCACCGTGGGTGCGATGGATATTTGCCGAACGTGCCCGCGGCCGCACGGTGGCGTCACTGGCACGGGAGCTCAACGAGCGTGGCGTGGTGTGCCCGTCGGGCGCCGACCCCGAGCGGAACGCGCACAGGTCGGGGGAGCGGTGGATCGTCCGGACGGTGGCGATGATTCTGGAGAACCCGCGCTACACCGGCCGGCAGGTGTGGAACCGAAGCAGCACAACCGGCCACGGGCCGGGCGGACGTGCTGGCGGCCGCGGCTCGGGGGCACTGCGATACAACCCGGTTAGCGAGTGGGAGGTGTCCGAGCGGATCGCGCACGAGCCACTCGTCGATGACGAGACGTTCGTCGCGGTGCAGGGGATGCGAGTAGCGAAGCCGGCCAAGGACGGCGAGGTCCGGACTTATTTGCTTGCAGGCCTCGTTTTATGTGGGCTGTGTGGTCGGCGGATGGACGGGCACTGGGTTCATGGGCGAGCAGGCTATCGATGTCGGCATGGCTTCACCAGTGCCAAGCGCCGCTCCGACGGCGAACCGCGGAATCTCTACGTCCGAGAGGACCATCTGCTCAAGGTGCTGCCACATCTACTCGAGCGGACCGCTCGGTCGGTGGAGGAAGGTGCGAGCAAGGACTCGGTCGATCAGGTCCGCGAGCAACGTCTGCAGATTCACTATTGCGACCAGCGTATCGAAATTCGATCCACTCCACTAACGTCGAAAACTGCGGAACCGGCTCGTCGTCCAGTTCAGTCAGCGCTCGCTTCGAATTGGAGCGGTGATATAGAAGTGGTCGTAAAATGACTTACCCCACGGGGATTCTGGTGAATCCCCGTGGGGTAAGAGAATGTCCGAGGGGGGACTTGAACCCCCACCCCCTTTCGGGGACTAGCACCTCAAGCTAGCGCGTCTGCCATTCCGCCACCCGGACGTATTCGGTTGTGCCCCGGCTCGCACCGTGGTGTGCATAGGTTACATGATCGTCAGCGCGCGCCAAAATCGGGGGGACGCGCTTGTGTCTGTGCTGGTCGGCGGTCTGCGGGTTAGGTCGGTGGGTGGTTGAGGTTACTGGGTGGCTGCTTGGCTCCGACCCTGCCTTGCGGTGGCAGGTCGAGCGGGATCTGGTGGGGGCGCCTGAGGCTGTTTGGGGTGCTGCTCGGGCTCGGGGCTCGGTTGGTGGGGCTTCAGGGTGCGGACGGGACGCGGGGGAGAGTTAGATCCAGCCTTTTGCCCTGGCGAAGCGGGCTGCTTCGTGGCGGTTCGAGGCGCCGGTTTTGCCCACGGCTGAGGAGAGGTAGTTGCGGACTGTGCCTGGGGAGAGGGAGGCGCGGCGGGCTATTTCCTCGATCGGGGCGCCTTCCAGTGCCAGTTCCAGGACGTCTGCTTCTCGTGGGGTCAGGGGGCTGTCGCCGGCGCTGATGGCCTCGGCTGCTAGGGCCGGGTCTACGTAGCGGCCGCCTGTGTGGACGGTTCTTACCACTGTGGCCAGGACGTCTGAAGAGACGGTTTTTGGTAGGAAGCCTCGTACTCCTGCTGCCAGTGCGCGTTTCAGGTGTCCTGGGCGGCCGTGGCTGGTGACGATCATGGTGGAGCATGTGGGTAGTTCTCGCGCTAGGGATTGGGCTACCGCTACGCCGTCCAGGTCTGGCATTTGCAGGTCGATCACGGCTACGTCGGGGCGGACTACTCGGGCGGTGGCTATGGCTTCGGCGCCGGTGGCTGCTTGGGCTACTACCTCCAGGTCGTCTTCCAGTGACAACAGGGCCGCCATGGCGCCTCGGATCAGGTGTTCGTCGTCTGCCAGGAGGATGCGGATCACGGGAGCTCCACGGTGAGGACGAAGCGGTTGGGGGCTTCCGGGGTGGCGGTTACGGAGCCGCCCAGGGCCGCTACGCGTTCGTGCAGGCCGGTTAGGCCGCTGCCGAAGCGGAACGCGTCTGGCGGGACGCCGTCGTTTGTCATCGTGAGAACCTTGCCGCGCAACGTGATCGTGCACGTTGTGGCGTCGCTGTGGCGCAGGACGTTGGTCACGCCCTCGCGGACCGCCCAGCCCAGGGCGCCGGCCGGTTCGCCGTCGAACGTCACGTCGCCGATCACGCGGCAGTCGATGCCGGCGGAGGCCAGTAGTGAGCGGGCGCCCGCCAGTTCCACCGAGAGGTCGGCTGTGCGGTAGCCGCTGACCACGGCGCGGAGTTCGTCCAGGGAGTCCTGGGCGATCTGGCGGACCTCCAGCATCTCGTCCACTGCCGCCGGGGAACGGCCTCGGCGGGCCAGTTGGGCCGCCAGGTCTGCCTTCAGGGCCACGGCGGAGAGGTTGCGGCCCACCACGTCGTGCAGGTCGCGGGCGAAGCGGAGGCGTTCTTCGGCCACGGCGAGGTTCGCGCGGACCTCGCGGGAGCGGTCGAGTTCCCAGACGATGGCGAGCATCCAGAGGGTCGAGCGGAACGCGACCACCAGGAACTGCAGCATGAGGGTGATGAACAGGGCGTGGCCCGGCGGGGCGGTGAGCAGCATCCAGACGCCGCCCGCCGCGGCCGCCAGCACGACGTAGCGCGGGCGGAGCACGGCGGACAGGGTGGTGATCGCCAGAATCAGGAACATCACCGAGATGCCGTCGCCCGGGCTGTCGGGCTTGCCGGGCAACGGGTCCGGGTGCGTCAGTTCGCCGGCGGCGAGCACCGCGCAGGTGGCGATCAGGTAGGCCGTCAGCAGGGTGCGCGGGAACGGGCTCCGGCCGAGGTGGTACTCGATGCCGAGGTGGGCCAGGCGGCAGCTCAGGACCACGTAGGTCAGCACCACCGCGACGAGCACGAGCAGGGCGGTGGTGCCGATCTCCGGGGCCAGGCCGATGAGCAGCAACGGTGGCAGGAACACGTAACTGACGTAGAACGTGTAGCGGACGAACAGGTCGAACCGCGCCGCGCTGCCACGCGACCGCCACCAGCCGAGCAAGTTCACCTCCGGGGATCCCACCTGAACCACCGCTGCACAGCGTAGGTCCCCAGGACGATCCACACCGCCAGGACGATCAACGGCTGCAGCACGGGTCCGTCGGCCCACCCGGCGCGCAGCAGTTCGAGCACCGGCGTCAGCGGCAGGTACTTCAGCACGGAGGCGATCCCGCCGGGCAGTACCGAGAGCGGGAAAATTAGGCCGGAGCCCAACATGCACGCCATCAGCACCGGCAACGACGTCACCTGCGCCATCTCCACGGTCCGGGTGAACGCCGAGGACGCCGCCGCCAGCAGCACGAACACCGCGACGCCGCCGAGCACGCCGAGCAGCAGGAACCACGGCCGCGCCGGCAGCGCCACGCCGGTGATCACCCCGACGACCACGGTGTAGAGCACCATCTGCCCCAAGGCGACCACGACGGACGGCAGGGCGGCGCCGGCCAGGATCTCCGGATCGGTCAGCTCACCGACGCGCAGCCGCTTGAGCACCAGCTCCTCACGCCGTGCGACGAACGTGGTCACGAGGTTGTAGTACACCGCCATCAGCAGTGCGAACCCGATCAACCCGACGACCAGAGGCACGCCGTCGGCGTCCACCGAGTACAGCACCGGCGCGAGCAACAACGGCAGCAGCAACGAGTTGAACAGCGCGGTCCGGTTGCGCCAGAACAACTTCAGCTCGGCCTGTCCCACAGCCACGGCCCTCATGCCGCCTCCTCCGCGATCGCCAGGAACGCCTCTTCGAGCGACGCCGACCGGGCGTCCAAACCGGACAGTTCGACGTTGTGGTGCTGAGCCCACACCAGCAGTTCGTGCAGGGTGGACTGCAGTTCGTTGGTCCGCACGGTCACGCGCCCCGACGACTCCACGTCGGCGACGACGGGTAGCGCGATCCCCGGCGGCGGCACGAACGAGATGCGCGACGGATACGCGTCCACCACCTCGGAGACCGTTCCCTGCGCCACGATCCGGCCGCGGTGCATGATCGCCAGCCGGTCGGCCAGCGCCTGCGCCTCCTCCAGGTAGTGCGTGGTCAGCAGCACGGTCACGCCCTCGCGCAACAGGGCGCGAATGAGCTCCCACGTGTTGCGCCGGCTCTCCGGGTCGAGTCCGGTGGTCGGCTCGTCGAGGAACAACACCTCCGGCTTCCCCAGCAGCGCCAGGGCCAGGTCCAGCCGCCGCCGCTCACCACCGGACAACTGCTTCACCCGCACCGACGCCCGATGGGCCAGGTCGACAAGGGACAACGCCTCGTCGACGGGCCGCGGCGACGTCAGCGTGCCCGCCCACATCCGCGCCGCCTCGCTCACGGTCAGGTCGGGCGGGAAACCGCCTTCCTGCAGCATCACGCCCATCCGCGGCCGGACGACCTTGCGCTCGGCGAACGGGTCGTGGCCCAGCACGCGCACGGACCCCTCGGCCGGGCGTGAGAGCCCTTCCACCACCTCCACCGTCGAGGTCTTCCCCGCACCGTTCGTGCCGAGCAGGGCGAACATCTCGCCCCGCTCCACGTCAAATGACACGCCCCGGACAGCCTCGAAACCTCCGCTGTACCGGCGGGTCAGCCCCCGCACCTCGATCGCTGTCATGAGTAAACGATCTCCGGAGGAACGGTGGATCGGCAGTGCCGTCCCACATCAGTTCCTCATGACAGATGTCATGAGTTGCCCAGATCAGATTAAGGTCGTAATCTGACGACCGTGCCAAAACACGCGGATCCCGCCGAACGGCGTCAGCAGGTGGTGGCCGCCCTCTACCGGGTGGTCGACGCCGAGGGGCTGGACGCGGCGAGCCTGCCCAGGATCGCCCGGGAGCTGAACGCCACCACGGGCTTGCTGCAGAAGTACTTCCGCAGCAAGGACGAGCTGCTGCTGTTCGCGCAGGACCAGCTCACCGAGGAACTCACGGCGAGCGTGCGGACGGTCCTGGGGCAAGAGGGGAGTCTCCAGGAACGGCTGCGCAAGGCGTTGTGCGCCATCGCACTCGTGGACGACGCGGCACGCGCACGGGTGTGGCTCGCGTTCGCGGCTCGTGCGGCGGCGAATCCCGTGTTGCTGCAACGGCACGTGGAGGGCGCGCGGGAGATCAGGGATCTGTGCCGGCACGTGCTGGAGGCCGCGGGTCTGGACGGCGGGGAGGCCGTCGGGCTCGCGGCTCTGGTCGACGGGGTGACGGCGCAACGCGCGCTGGAACCGGAAGTGATGACAGGGGAGGTGGCGGAGCGGGTGATCGCCCGCCACCTCGAACGACTGTGGGGGAGCACATGACACTGGGACTGGTGGCGGCGCTGGCGGGGCTCGCGCTGCTCGACTCGACGAGCATCGGGACGTTGTTCGTCCCGATCTGGCTGATGCTCACGCCGGGGCGGCTGAAGCTGAGCAGGTTCGCCGTCTACCTCGGAACGATCACGGTCTTCTACTTCGTGGTCGGCGTACTGATCGTGCTCGGCGCCTCGCAGGTGATCGGCCACCTCGACAGTCAGGTGGCGATCTGGGTCCAACTGGTGATCGGCGTGTTCCTGTTCGCGGTCAGCTTCCGCTTCGACAGCAAGAAGAAGCTGGACACCGGCAAGTGGCAGAACCGCGCCAACGGGTCCGTGGCGGCGCTTGCCGGCGTGGCGGTGCTGGCGGGTGTGGTCGAGCTCGCGACGATGCTGCCCTACCTGGGTGCGATCGGGATGATGAGCGCCGCCGACCTGAACGCGGGCCAGATCGGGCTGCTCCTCGCCGGATACTGCCTGGTCATGATCGTGCCCGCCCTCCTGCTGCTCGGCGGCAGGCTGGCGCTCCGGGCGAGGATCGAGCCGTTCCTGACCCGGATCAGCACCTGGTTCGCGGAAAAGGGGGCGGGCGCGACGGGCTGGATTCTCGGTATCGCCGGGTTCCTGGTCGCCCGCGATGCTGTCGCCCGGCTGTTCTTCCTGTGAACCATTTGGTCCAGTTGGCTGAACGACCCGGTTCCGTTTTACTCCTACACTCGCCTGCGTGACTGGGCTGGACGATCCGCGCAGATCGGTCCCGCGGGAACTGGCGCCGTTGCTCCGAATGGAAGTCGCGCCCGTTTCGGTGAGCATTTTCGAGGCGATCGAGAAATCGATTCCGGAATACAGCACGTTCCGGGGCAACGTGGTCGACGGAATCCGGCAGGCGCTGGTGAAGTTCGTCGACCGCATTGCCGCGCCGGATGCCGAGCCCGATCCGCACGACGACATCCACCGCAAGCTCGGCGCGTGGGAGTTCAAGTCCGGGCGCAGCCTCGACAGCCTGCAGGCCGCCTACCGGATCGGCGCGCGGGTGGCGTGGCGGCACGTCTGCGGGTTCGCCGAACGGCGTGAGCTGTCGCTGCGGCTCGTGTCGGTGCTGGGCGAGGCGATGTTCGCCCACGTCGACGAGCTGGTGAGCCTGTCGGTCGAGGGGTACGCGGCCGCGCAGGCGAGTGCGGCGGGGACGCTGGAACGCAAGCGGCGCAAGCTGATGGAGCTGCTCGTCGCCGACTCCCCCGGCAACTGGCAGGTGGTGCTGGACGCGGCGCGGGCGGCGGCCTGGCCGATGCCGGACCGGCTGGTGGCGGTGGCGCTGGAGCCGTCCGCCGCGCCCGCGGACGACCTGCCGGCCGACGTGCTGGTCAACTTCGAGGACGCCACGCCGTACCTGCTGGTGCCGAACCCGGCCGCGGTGACGCGCTGGCTGCGCGGGGCCCTGCCGGGATGGCGGGCGGCGGTCGGTCTGCCCGTGGCTCCTCAGGACGTGCGCAGGTCACTGGCCTGCGCACGCCGGGTCCTCGCCCTCGCCGGGGAGAAGGTGCTGCCGGACCGGCCGGTCCTCGACTGCGCCGACCACCTCGTCGAACTGACCGTGCTCGCGGACGAGTTCCTGGCCCGGCAGCTCGCCGAACGGGCGCTGGCGCCGCTCGCCCCGCTCACCGATCTGCAACGCACCAAGCTCGCCGAGACGCTGCTGGTATGGCTGTCGGCGCGGGGCGGGGCGCCCGAGGTCGCGGCCCGGCTGAAGGTGCATCCGCAGACCGTGCGCTACCGCGTCAACCAGTTGGACGAACTCTTCGGCGACCGAATGCACGACGCCGAGGAGCGGTTCAACCTCGAACTGGCACTGCGCGCGCACTATTTGTTGCTGCGGGACTGACAAATCACCGGAAGCAATTTCGCACGCGGATGACAAAAGTGCGTTTTTGCTTGCCTCCCGGAATGCGGCGCGGTTACTTTACTGGCGAGTAAAGCAACACCGCCTTCTTGCAGTTCAATGACGTTCTCAGGAGGTCCCTGCAGATGAAGACCGGACTTTTCACGCGCGCAGCCGCGGTTCTGATGGTCGCCGGAGCGCTGAGCGTGGCGACGGCCGGCACGAGTTCCGCCGCGACCGCCGAGCTGAGCCTCATCTACTCGTGCCAGTTCTCGGTCGCGGGCACGCACGACGTGCCGACCGTGGTCACCTCACCGGACATGCCGGACTCGGCCGCCGTCGGGGTGCCGACCGCGCCGGCGTCGGCGACGGTGACGTCCACCGTGTCCGACGACGTCCGCAACACGCTGTGGTGGATCGGCGGCCGTTCCGTCGATGGCACGCTCACCACGAACATCGCCGTGGACAACGCCGGCAGCGTCCAGAACCTGACGTCGACACTGACCATCCCCAACACGCCGGTTCCCCCGTCCGGCACGTTCCAGGTCGTCGCCAGCGGCACCCTGCCCGCGCTGACGCTGGCCAACGCCGGCACGACGTCGATCAACCTCGGCAACGCCGACCTGGCGCTGACGCCGCGCTACGAGAACGGCGACCCGACCTGGATCGGCGTCGTCCACGTCCCCTGCACCGTCGTCGCGGGCCAGCCCACCAAGTTCTACGAGTTCCAGGTGGCGTGACGCCTGTCCCGTGATGGGATGACGGCATGGAGCTGCAACAGCTGGTGGACCGGATCGCCTCAGAGGTCACGCCAGGTGGCGCCGTAGCCGACTACATCCCGGCACTGGCCAGGATCGACCCGCACGCCTTCGGCCTCGCCGTCGCCACCCTGGACGGCGAGGTCTTCGGCGCGGGGCAGTACGACACGCCGTTCTCGATCCAGAGCATCTCCAAGGCGTTCATGCTGGCTCTGGCCCTCGCCGAGAACGACGACGTGTGGACCCGCGTCGGCCGGGAGCCGTCCGGGTCGCCGTTCAACTCGCTGGTCCAGCTGGAGACCGAGCAGGGCATCCCGCGCAACCCGTTCATCAACGCGGGCGCGGTCGTCGTCACCGACCACCTGGGTCTCGGCGCCGCGGACCGGCTGCTCGAGTTCCTGCGGCAGGAGAGCGGCAACCCGGCATTGGGGGTCGACCCCGAGGTCGCCAAGTCCGAGCTGGACCACAGCGATCGCAACCGCGCGCTCGCGCATTTCATGGCCTCCTACGGCAACATGCGCAACCCTGTCGACGTGGTGCTGCATGAGTACGTGCGGCAGTGTTCGATCGCGATGAGCTGCGCCGATCTTGCCCGCGCCACGCTCTTCCTCGCCCGCCACGGCGTCCGCAACGACGGCACCCGGCTGCTCGGCGTCAGCGGTGCCAAGCGCGTCAACGCCGTGATGCTCACGTGCGGCACCTACGACGCCGCCGGCCAGTTCGCCTACCGCGTCGGCCTGCCCGGCAAGAGCGGTGTCGGCGGCGGGATCATCGCCGTCGTCCCCGGGAAGTGCGCGATCTGCGTCTGGAGTCCAGCATTGGACGCACGCGGCAACTCCGTCGCGGGTCTTGAGGCGCTGGACCGTTTCACCACTCTGACGGGCTGGTCTGTGTTCTGACGGGTGGTAGGAAGACGGGGTGAGCACAACGGGGAACGCACTGGCAGTGGCGGAAGACGAGGTCGTGACCCTCGTCAGTGAGCTGATCAGGATCGACACGACGAACACGGGTGATCCCGCGACGGTCGTGGGGGAGCGCGAGGCCGCCGAGTGGGTGGCCGGGAAGCTGTCCGAGGTCGGCTACGAGACGACCTATGTGGAGTCGGGCGCCAAGGGCCGCGGCAACGTCGTCGCGCGCCTTCAGGGCGCCGACGCGAGCCGTGGCGCGCTTCTCGTGCACGGTCACCTCGACGTGGTGCCCGCCGACGCCTCGGAGTGGTCGGTGCATCCGTTCTCCGGCGCCGTGCAGGACGGGTACGTGTGGGGCCGCGGCGCGGTCGACATGAAGGACATGGTCGGCATGACGCTGGCCCTGGCCCGGCACTTCAAGCGGGAGAACGTCGTGCCGCCGCGCGACATCGTGTTCGCGTTCCTCGCCGACGAGGAGGCGGGCGGCCTCTACGGCGCGAAGTGGCTGGTGGAGAACCGGCCCGAGCTGTTCGAGGGCGTCACCGAGGCGATCAGCGAGGTGGGCGGCTTCTCGATCACGCTCAAGGACGACGTCCGCGCGTACCTCGTCGAGACCGCGGAGAAGGGCATCCGCTGGCTCAAGCTGCGCGTCAAGGGCACCGCCGGGCACGGCAGCATGATCCACCGCGACAACGCCGTGGCGAAGCTCGCCGCCGCCGTCACCAAGCTCGACCAGCACCAGTGGCCGCTGATCATCCGCCCGTCCGTGCGCGAGTTCCTCGACGGCGTCACCGAGATCACCGGCCTCGACTTCCCCGAGGACGACATCGAGGGCTCGATCGGCAAGCTCGGCGCGCTGTCGCGGATGATCGGCGCGACGCTGCGCGACACGGCGAACCCGACGATGCTCTCCGCCGGGTACAAGGCGAACGTCATCCCGTCGACCGCCGAGGCCACTGTGGACTGCCGGATCCTGCCGGGCCGCGAGGAGGCGTTCGACCGCGAGCTCGCCGAACTCCTCGGCCCGGACGTGGAACGCGAGTGGATCGGCCTGCCGCCGGTCGAGACGACGTTCGACGGCGCCCTGGTCGACGCGATGACGGCGTCGATCATCGCCGAGGACCCCGGTGCCCGCGTGCTGCCCTACATGCTCTCCGGCGGCACGGACGCCAAGTCGTTCCAGACGCTCGGCATCCGCAACTTCGGCTTCGCGCCGCTGAGGCTGCCCGCCGACCTCGACTTCTCCGGGCTCTTCCACGGCGTGGACGAGCGCGTGCCGGTGGACGCCCTGAAGTTCGGCGTCCGGGTTCTCGACCGATTCCTGCGGAACAGCTGAGGAGGTCCCGTGTCCACTGTGGACTTGACCGGACGGGTCGCGCTGGTCACAGGCGGTGCGCGAGGGATCGGCTCGGCCGTCGCGCACCGGCTCGCGAAGCTCGGGGCGAAGGTCGCGGTGCTCGACCTCGACGCCGCCGGCGCGCACCGGGTCGCGTCCGCGGTGGGCGGCATCGCCATCGCCGGTGACGTCAGCGATCCCGCGACCATGCCCGAGGCAGTGGCGCAGGTGGAGAAGGAGCTCGGCCGCCTTGACGTCGTGCACCTCAACGCCGGCATCGGCGGCGGTCAGGCCGGTGTGGACGACGCGCTGGACGTCGCCCGCTACCGCAAGCTGGTCGGCGTCAACGTCGACCACGTCGTGTACGGGCTCTGCGCGGCCGTGCCGGCGTTGCGGCGGCAGGGCGGCGGGAAGGTCGTGATCACGGCGTCGCTGGCGGGGATCACCGCGATGCCGTCCGATCCGCTGTACACGCTGACCAAGCACGCGGTCGTCGGGTACGCGCGGGCGGCGGGCAAGGCGTTGGCGGGCGATGGCATCACGGTCTCCGCGTTGTGCCCCGGGTTCGTCGACACGTTGCTGCTGGGCGGGGCGAAGGAGGAGTTCGCCGCGGCCGGGTTCCCGTTGCTGACGCCCTCGGACGTCGCGGAGGCCGTGCAGTCGGTGCTGACCGAGGGCGGGCCGGGGGAGGCCTGGATCATCCAGCCCGGCGGTAAGGCGACGGCCTACGACTTCCGCGGTGTGCCGGGCGTCGGTGGCGGCCAGCTGCCGCCCCCTGTGGTGCTCGGCCGCGTTTAGGGCGTGTCCTCGCGCCGTGTCGTCTCGTTAGGACGAACAGACGACACGGCGAAAGGACTCCGCATGGTGCGGCTGGAAGACGGAACCGAGCTCAACGTGCTGCGCGCGGGCGACCCCGAGTCGCCGGTGACGGTCGTGCTCGCGCACGGCTACGCGCTCGACCACCGCAGCTGGCACAAGGTCGTGGAGCGACTGAGCCCCGAGTTCCAGGTCATCGCCTACGACCACCGCGGCCACGGCAGGTCGGGCGGCGCGTCCAAGGAGACGGCCACGATCGACCAGCTCGGCGAGGACCTGGGCGAGCTGATCGAACGCGCGGTGCCCCAGGGCCAGGTCGTGATCGCCGGGCACTCGATGGGCGGCATGGCGGCACTCGCGATGGCGGAACGCAGGCCGCGGCTGTTCCGGCAGCGCGTGCTGGGCAACGTGTTCGTGTCCACGGCGGCGAGCGGCATGTCCGAGACGTCGCTGGCGTGGCCCAAGGCCGTCGGGAAGCTCGTGCGGGAGCTGGAACGGGCGTTCGGGCCGATCGTGCGCGCGGTGCGGGAGAAGATCGAGCCGGCCAAGACGGCGGGACTGCGCTGGTGGCTGTTCGGTGACCAGCCGGCGGACGAGGACGTCGACCTGACCGCGGACATGGTGTGGGGGCACTGGCCCGAGACGGTCGCGCTGTTCCGGCCCGCCGTGGACCGCTACGACCGCGAGGCCGGGCTGACGGTGGCCAAGGAGAAGGCCCTCGTCGCCGTCGTGGGGGACGAGGACCGGCTGGTGCCGGAGTCGGACGCGGTCAAGTTCGGCGGCACGTCGGTGATCTTGTCGGACGCGGGACATATGCTTCCGCTGGAGCGGCCGGCCGAGCTCGCGAACCTGATTCGGGAAGTGGCCGCCAAGGCATAGCTGGGGGCTGGTGCTGCACTACCTGGAACCGCGGACGGACGTGGCCGCGAAGGACGACTGGTCCACGGGGCTGATCCTGCAGGACCTGCGCTGGGGCGCGAGGACGCTGGGCGGCATCGCCGTCGTGGCGGGCGCCGGCGCGGTGACGTGCTGGCTGCTGCCGTCGACGCCGGGCAGCATCGGCGCCTTCGTGGTGCTGGCGCTGATCACGCTCGTGGGCGGGCTGGGTCCGTTGATGTACCGCTCGGAGACCAAGGCCCAGCGGCGCGGGCTGTTGGAGGGGCCGTGGCGCCGGGTTCCGGCCGGGGTGCTGGAGAAGCACGCCGACGGGACCGATCGGCTGCTGGTCGAGGGCATCGTGCTCAAGGGCTGGTTCGAGGACCTTCCGGACATGGTGCTGGAACGGCAGGAGGTCTTCGTCTGCGGCCCGGACGCCGGGGGCAGGGCCGTCCTGCGCGCCGCGGGGTTCGCGAAGATGGAGAACGCCAAGGTCGATCACGGTGAGGGCGCGGCGAAACACCCGGTTCGCAAGCGCGTGGAGCGGCCGCTCGGCAGGCCTCTGGACGACGCGGCCACCCTGCGGGCCTTCAAGGGCATGCGGTGGGGCATGCGGGCCTGGCTGTGGTCCGCCGTGCCCGCGGTCGCCGGGGGAGTGCTCGTCCTGCTCAGCCTGTTCCCGTTCGCCCCGGCCGGGCTGGTCGTGGGCGGGCTCCTGCTGGTCTCAGGGCTGCTCGGCATTCCGACGTCGGTCGAGATCAGCCGCTGGTACCGCGACGCCGTGCTGGCGGTGGAGAACTCGGCACAGTGGACGCCCGTCGCGATCACGCTGTTTCCGTGGCAGCCCAACCAGCACGTCGCCGGGCTCGCGGAGATGCCCGGCGGGCTCGCGCTGGTTCAGTTCGTGCTGCCGGACTTGAGCGTGGTCGCGAACATCGCCGACACCGGCGTCATGTGGATCGCCGGGACGCATGGTGACGTGATCGCCGTGGGCGTGCCGAGGGTGCCGGTGCTGACGTTCGCCGCGGTCCAGCCGGACCGGGACACCCCGAAGGAGGACCCGATCCCCCCGATCCTGCGGTTCCACCAGCCCGACTTCAGCGGCCTGCCGCGCTAGAGCGGCGGCGTCCGGGCGGGCGGCCGAAGAGCCGCACGTGCTCGTCGACCAGCCAGTCCTTCAGCGGCGACCACTCCGGGTGGTGGTTGAGGACCAGCAGCCGGTGCATCCACCAGTTCGGGTCGTCGTGGCGGGGGAACGCGGCGAGCCACGCGGCCCGCTCGTCCGCCGTGAGGCCCCAGAGGTGCTGCAACTGGCCTTCTGCGTCCGTGTCGAGCTGGGCGGTGATCCGGCCGCCCTCCGTCTGCCATTCCGCGCGCAGCTCGCGCAGGACGGCTATCGCGCGTTCGTCACCTTCCTCGGCGGTGACGACGACTGTGTGCAGGCCCTGGGCCGCGGCTTGTGCGAGCAGGGCACGGGCGGATGTTTCGTCGTGCGGCAGTGCGCTGTGAGCGACCCCGACTTCTTGCGGCACGAGCTCCATGACCCAGAATCTGATCATATCGGCAACCAGTTCGGTAAATTTTATTGCTTCAGTGTTGACTGACGAGTCATCTTCGACCGGTTGACCGCTCGCGTTGCACGAACGTTGTTGTACGACGCCCCGGCGTCGACACCGCACAACCTTTCCGCACTACAACTAGGGCGAGAGGGAAGGGTGAGCGGTGTTGTTCAGCAGAGAGGCCTCGGCTCGACGCCGGGGAAGTATTGCTCCCAATGACGAGTGGACAGGTGCGCCGTCGTAGTGGCGCACACGCGGGCCGCGGTCGCCTCGACGTCGATGTCCCAGACGCGGATGGTGCGATCCGTACCGGTGGTCGTGAGGGTGCGGTTGTCCGGGGAGAAGGCCACGCCCCAGACCCGCTCGGTGTGACCGTGCAGCACTGCCCGCACCTGGGGGTTGCGGGGATCGCGCACGTCCCACACACGAATCACGTCGTCGGTCGTGCCGGCGGCGAGAAGGGTGCCGTCGGGGGAGAAGGCGAGGCGTTGCAGCGGCCCGCCGTCGTTGGGCAGTGAACTGAGCCTGCGCGGCTGCGCGGGATCGCTGATGTCGTACAGCGCGCCGCTGCTGCCCATGTTCGCGAACGCCATGACGTCGCCGTGGATGACGACGGTCATGACCTCCTCGCGCCCGGCCTGCCCGCCGCGGCGGATGGGGTCGGGATTGTCGTCGGTGCGCAGCACGGGGTGGGCGCGGGGCTTGGCGGGGTTGCCGATGTCCCAGAGCTGGAGTTCGCGGCTGCCGTTGGCGATGACGAGCGTGCGGTCGTCCTGGGAGAACTGGATCTCCCACACGGTGTCGGCCTTGTGCGCGGGCTGAACGCCATGCCGTGAATCGCGTCGTCACCGGCGTGCACACGGCTGAGTTCGGTGGGGTGGTGGCGGTCGGCCATGTCCCAGACGATCAGCTGCTTGTCGTCGCCTGCCGTGGCCATGAGCTTGTTGTCCGGGCTGAACAGCGCGAACGACGTCGCGTCGGTGTGGCCTCTGGCGATGGTGACCTGGGGCCCGGCGAAGGTGCTGAGCAGGCTGTCACGGGCGGCGGGCAGGCCGGTCAGGCGGTAGGCGGCCAGCCGGAGCTGGTTCGCGAGACCGGGGTCGCGGTCCTGCAGGCCGTTGGCCTCGGCGATGGCCTTCTGGGCGAGCGCGATAGTGCGTTGCTCGGTGGTCTGCCGTTGGGCGCGCACGGCGAACACCGACGCGGTGGTGGCCACGAGCAGCAGCACGGCGAGCAGCGCGACGACTCGGCGGAGGTTGGTGGTGCGGCGTTTCTCGGTGGCGAGGCCGTGTTCGACCGCGGCCTTGCTGGCGTCGAGGAACGCCTGCTCCTCGGCGTTGAGGGCGCCGGGTTCGCGCTGTGACCAGTCGGTGGCCTGGGTGAGCGGCACGCCCCGGTAGAGCGAGCCGGGGTCGCGGCCGTGTGCCTCCCAGTAGGCGGCCGCGGCGGTGAGCCGGCGGTGCACGCGCAGGTCGTCGCGTGCTTCGGCGAGCCAGTCGCGCAGGCGGGGCCAGCTGCGGATGACGGCTTCGTGACTGATCTCGACGCCGTCGTCGTGGACGGTGAGGATGCGCGCGCCGGCGAGGTGTTCGACGACGTCGTCGGCCGCGAGTTCGGACCGTTTGACGTGGCGTTTGGTGTCCTCGGTGCCTTCACCCGGGGTGATCAGGCGCAGGAAGACCTGACGGGCCTGCACGCGCTGGTGCTCGTCCAGGCCTGTGTAGGCGTTCTCGGCGGTGTTGGCGATCGCGCGGGCGATGCCGCCGCTCTCGTGGTAGCTGGAGAGCGTGAGGGTGTTGCCGCGCTTGCGTTGCCACGTTTCGAGCAGTGCGTGGCTGACATGGGGGAGGACGCCGGGTTCGCCGGTGGCGTCGGCGATGAGGCGGGCGACGAGTCCGGTCTCGAGCGCGCAGCCGACCTCGACCGCGGGCTGGGTGATGGCCTTGCGCAGCTCGTCGGTGGTCATGGGGCCGACCACGACCTGAGCGTCCTCGATGGCCCTGACCAGGTCGGGATAGCGGGCGCAGTGGCCGTAGAAGTCGGCGCGCAGCCCGATGACGGTCTGGCCGTCGCGTCCGGTGAGCGCGGCGATGAACTCGTCGCGGTGCGGGAGCGTGAAGATCTCCTCGAACTGGTCGACCACCAGCAGGCCCTCGACGACGGGGAGCGTCTCGCAGGTGCTCGGGGTGATCAGCTCACCGTGACTGCGGGCCAGCAGTCCGGCCCTGAGCAGTGACGACTTGCCCGAGCCTGAGGCGCCGACGACCAGCACGGTGTCGTGGTGCTCGAGTTTGCCCAGGAGCTTGCCGACGAGCCGTTCGCGGCCGAAGAAGCGGTCGGCGTCGTGTTCGGTGAACGCCTTGAGGCCGACGTAGGGGGAGTCGCCCCCGGGCTGCCGCGGCTCGGCCTCGCCGATCTCGCGCCAGCGTTGTTCCCACGCCTCTTCGTCGCCGCCGCAGGCACGGACGAACGCGAGCGACACGGCGAGGCTGGGCAGCCGCTGGCCGCGGGCGGCGTCGGCGAGGGTGCTGGCGGAGTAGTGGCTGAGCCTGCCGAGCTCCCGGTAGCCGGGGGAGCCGGCCTTCTCGCGGAGCTTGCGCAGGTCGAAGGCGAACTGTTCCACGGGCCCGGCGAACGGGTCGAGCGGTCTTTCCGGGCGGGGCATGACGCGAGTCTTTCATCCGTTCGTGGGCCGATTATCACTATAACTTCAGTGTTGACCAAAATAGATCACCAACCGATGCTCACCTTCACCCGCCAGGTAGAGCGTCTCGAACGCCAGGAGGTGGGCGCCCCAGCGCTCGGTGCCGGTGGCCGCGGGCAGGGACGACGCGGCGTCGTAGCGATCCGTGAAGGCGGCGCCGGCGGTGAGGGAGAGTTCGAACGCGAGCGCTGCCGCGGCGTGATCGCCCAGGTCAGCGGCCGCGCGGAGGGTGGCGGCGCGGTCGTTCGCGACCTGGTCCCAGTCGGGGTAGTGGGCCAAGGCCTGCGGGCTGAAGGCGAAGCGGACGAGGTTGGGTTCGTCGTCCAGCCCGGAAATCTCGCGGAACCGTGCGGTGCTCGCGAGGACGTCGCCGGCGGGGGAGAGCACGGCGGCCGCGGCCGGTTCGAGGGTGTCCAGCATCGCCTGCACGGTGGGGCGCAGCGGCGGAGGCGGGGCAGGGGTGCAGTTCGTGCCGGCCTTGATCAGGCGGTACAGGTGGACACGCTCGTCCGCGGTCATGGTCAGGGCATCGGCGAGGGCGGACAGGACCTGGCCGGAGGGGGAGCGGTCGGTGCCGCGTTCGAGGCGGGTGAGGTACTCGACGCTGATGCCGGCGCGGTCGGCGAGTTCGCTGCGGCGCAGGCCGGGGGTACGGCGGCGCCCGGTGGCCGGGGGAGCGGTGGCCTCCCGGCGGGCGCGCAGGAAGCGGCCCAGTGCGTTGTCGGCCATGATCGGCGAGTTTAGAGGGGCCCTGAGCCGGTCTCCCTCGGTTCGCCGGTCGCGGCGATGCTGTGGATCATGAGATATCGACTGTTCGGCCGGACCGGCCTGCGCGTCTCGGAGTTGTTGCTGGGCACGATGACGCTGCGTTCGGAGGACCTCGCGCGGCGGGTGGTCGACGCCTACGGCGACGCCGGTGGCAACTTCCTCGACACCGCTTCGGCCTACGGCGAGAGCGAGGAGGTCCTGGGCGCCGTGCTGACGCGGCGGGACCGGTTCGTGCTGGCGACGAAGTACGCGTTGTCGCGGGACGCCGCGGATCCGAACGCGGGCGGGAACCACCGCAAGAACCTGGTGCTGTCGCTGGAGCAGTCGTTGCGGCGGTTGCGGACGGACTACGTGGACGTGCTGTGGGTGCATCTGTGGGACCGGCACACGCCGGTCGAGGAGACGATGCGGGCGCTCGACGACGTGGTGCGGGCGGGGAAGGTGCTCTACGTCGGGGTGTCGGACGCGCCGGCGTGGTTCGTGGCGCGGGCGAACACGCTGGCGGAGTGGCGGGACTGGACGGCGTTCGCGGGGTTGCAGGTGCCGTACAACCTGCTCAAGCGGGATGTGGAGCGGGAGTTGTTGCCGATGGCGTCGGCGCTGGGGCTGACGGTGGCGGCGTGGGCGCCGCTGGCCGCGGGGAAGCTCTCCGGTGGCACGCAACGGTCCGGCCCGCTGTCCGAGCGGGAGCAGGGTGTGGCGGGGGCCGTGCGGGCGGTCGCGGAGGAGTTGGGCGCGACGCCGGCTCAGGTGGCGCTGGCGTGGGTGCGTGCGTCCGGGGCGCTGCCGCTGGTGGGCGCGCGGACTCCGGAGCAGGTGCTCGACTGTCTGGGCGAGGTCGTGCTGCCGCCGGAAGCGGTCGCGCGCCTGGAGGCGGCGGCCCCGTTCGAGCGGGGCTTTCCGGCGGACTTCATCGCCGAGTGCGAGCCGGCGGCGTTCGGCGACGGGCTGGTGGTCAGGTGATGAGGCCTGGCACCAGGGCGGGCTGGCGCTTGCGGCGTAGCCAGATCTTGCGGGAGCCGTCGCCGTAGAGCAGCGTTCTGGAGAGTTCCCAGCCCGCGAACTCGGCGTGGATGGCCAGCTGCGTGGTCGCGGTGCGGCGGGAGATGCCGGGCGGCAGACGCAGCGGCCGGTATTCCCAGTCCCCGTCGATCACCCCTTCGTTCATGGTGAGATCACCTGTATCCCTCCGTTGTCGCCGGACGTGACGGTGACGCGTCCGGATTCCTGGTCGACGCTGACGGTGTTGGGCTGACGCACGGTGGGGAACCGGTACTTCTCGGCCGGTTCTCCGGCGGCGACGTTGAGTCCCACGACCTCGTTGCGCTCGGTGAGCGTGATCCACGCGATGTCGCGTTTGGCGTCGTAGGCGATGCCGTAGGGCGTGCCGGGCATCGGGTAGCGCTGGCGCATGATCAGCGGGTTGATGGAGAACGCGATGAACTCTCCGCCGCGGGTGTCGACGACGAGCAGGCGTCCGAAGCGGTCGGGGACGCCGTTGGTGGCGCCGTCGCCCGCGCGCAGGCCGGCGCCCCTGGTCTCGGTGCCCTTGTCGTCGGTGGTCATCTCGAAGACCGCGCTGCGCAGCCGGTCGAGTTCGACGTTGCGGCCGTTGACCTGGAACTTCAGCGTGGTGCCGCCCTCGGAGAACGTGCCGCCGGGGGTGATGGCGCCGGGCGGCGTGCCGTTCTGGGCGGGGGAGAGGGCGGGCTTGGCCGCCTCGAGGACTTCGGCGACCTGCAGCGGATCCTGTGACCCCTCGCTCTGGCCGCACGCTGTCAGAGCGGCGGTGGTCAGGATCAGAGCAGCGAGCCGGCGCAAGAGCGGTTCCTCCGTACAACGTCGTGGTCTTTTCCAGCATCCACGACGTTCGGTCGAAGGTCACGCAAGGGGTGGGGTGAAACCTCGATCGGCGGCTTTCTGGTACTTATCTCTATAGTTTCAGTGTGGTCTGAAATTAATGCTGATTCACAGTCCCGACCGCCTCCAAACACCGGTCACAACAACCAGCAAGGACAGGTCAGGGCATGGGGCGTTCGGGGTAGCCCAGTTCGATGGCGCTGACGTCGTCCAGCGCGGCCCTGATCGCCGGCGGCAACGTCAGCTGCTCGGCTTCCAGCGAGGCGATGAGCTGGTTCGTGTCGCGGGCGCCGACCACGGGCGCGACGACTCCGGGGCGGTCCCGGACCCAGGCCAGGGCCACGCACAGCGCGGAGGTGCCGAGGCCTTCGGCGGCGGTGGAGACGGCCTGGACGATGCGGGCGGCGCGGTCGTTGCGGTGTTGTTCGACGTAGCCGGCGAAGTGGGCGGAGGCGCCGCGGGAGTCGGGTGGTGTGCCGTTGCGGTACTTGCCGGTGAGGACGCCGCGGCCGAGGGGTGCCCAGGGCAGGAGGCCGAGGCCGTGGTGCAGGGCGGCGGGGGCGACTTCGCGTTCGATGCCGCGTTCGAGCAGGGAGTACTCGACCTGGGTGGAGATGAGCGGGTACGTGGTGGGGGTGAGGGCGGCGGTGGCGAGTTGCCAGCCGCTGTAGTTGGAGATGCCGGCGTATCTGGCTTTGCCGGAGGAGATGGCGTGGTCGAGGGCGGACAGGGATTCCTCGATGGGGACGCCGGTGTCCCAGGCGTGGAGTTGCCAGAGGTCGATGTGGTCGACGCCGATGCGGCGCAGGGAGCCGTCGAGGGCGGAGAGGAGTGCGCCGCGGGAGGCGCCTCCGCCGAAGGGGCCTTCGGTGCGGCGGGCGACGGCTTTGGTGGCGAGGACGAGTTCGTCGCGGGGGACGACTTCTCCGAGGAGGGTGCCGAGGATGCGTTCGGCTTCGCCTTCGGAGTAGACGTCGGCGGTGTCGATGAGGGTGCCGCCGGCGTCGGCGTAGGCCATGAGCTGGGTGGCGGCCTCGTCCGCGTCGGTGTCGCGGCCCCATGTCATCGTGCCCAGTGCCGTTCTGGACACGCGGAGGCCGCTGCGGCCGAGGTATCGCTGTTCCACGTGCGCGATGCTAAGGGGTGATCATCGGTTGAGCCTGGCAATCGGTGTTACTGACCGGTAGGGTCTTGCCGTGTGAAGCTCGGACTGAACCTCGGATACTGGGGCGCCGGCAACGACGCCGCGAACCTTGAGCTGGCCAAGGAGGCCGACCGACTCGGTTTTTCGGTGGTGTGGGCCGCGGAGGCCTACGGTTCCGACGCGCCGACGGTGCTCGCGTGGGTGGCCGCGCAGACCGAACGTATCGACGTCGGTAGCGCGATCTTCCAGATTCCGGCGCGGACGCCGGCGATGGCCGCGATGACCGGGGCTACTTTGGACACCCTGTCGGGTGGCCGGTTCCGGATGGGTCTTGGTGTGTCGGGTCCGCAGGTGTCGGAGGGCTGGCACGGTGTGCGGTTCGACAAGCCGTTGGCGCGCACGCGTGAGTATGTGGAGATCGTGAAGCTGGCGCTGACGCGGGAGAAGCTGCGTTATGAGGGTGAGCACTACACGCTGCCGCTTCCCGATGGTCCGGGTAAGGCGTTGCAGCTGACGGTGCATCCCGTGCGTGACCAGATCCCGATCTACCTCGCCGCTGTCGGCCCGAAGAACCTGGAGCTGACGGGGGAGATCGCGGACGGGTGGCTGGCGATCTTCTTCTCGCCGGAGTACTCGGCGGAGTCGCTGGCGTCGGTGAGGGCCGGTCGGGAGAAGGCCGGTAAGACGATGGACGGCTTCGACGTGGTGCCGACGGTGCCGTTGATCGTGGGTGAGGACTGGAAGGCGTGTGCGGACCCGGTCAGGGCGTACACGGCGCTGTACGTGGGCGGCATGGGTTCGCGCAAGCAGAACTTCTACAACAACCTGATGGTGCGTATGGGTTTCCCGGCTCAGGCCGAGGAGATCCAGGAGAAGTACCTGGCTCGTGACTACGCCGGTGCGATGGCGGCGATTCCGCTGGAGTTCCTGGACGCGACGTCGTTGCTGGGCCCGAAGGAGCGCATAGCAGACAGGATGAAGGCGCTCGCCGCGGCGGGGGTCACCACGCTGTCCGTTTCGCCGATGCTGCAAGATCTGGAGCAGGGGATCGCTGGTCTTCGGACCGCGGCCGAGGCTTTGGATCTGGCAGGAGTGGGTAGTTGAGCTGGTTGCAGGCTCTGGTCCTCGGACTGGTCCAAGGACTGACGGAATTCCTGCCGATTTCCAGCAGTGCGCACCTGCGGATCACGTCGACGCTGTTCTTCGGCAACGACGCGGGTGCTTCGTTCACCGCGGTGATCCAGTTGGGTACCGAGGTGGCGGTGTTGATCTACTTCGCCAAGGACATCGGGCGCTTCGTCAGCGCCTGGTTCCGTGGTCTCTTCAGCGCGGAGGCGCGTAAGGAGAGGGATTACCGGCTTGCCTGGTACGTGATCATCGGTTCCGTGCCGATCTCGGTTCTCGGTTATCTGCTGAAGGACGAGATCCGGACGTCGGCGCGGAACCTGTGGATCACGGCGACGATGTTGATCGTGTTCGGTCTGCTGCTGGGTCTGGCGGACCATCTGGCGAAGCAGCAGCGTGACGAGTTGCGGATGAAGGACGCGATCGGGATGGGGCTGGCGCAGGCGCTGGCGCTCATCCCGGGTGTTTCTCGTTCGGGTGGCACGTTGACGGCGGGTCTGTTCCTGGGGCTGAACCGTGAGGCGGCGGCGCGGTACTCGTTCCTGCTGGCGATTCCGGCGGTGTTCGGGGCGGGGTTGTTCTCCATTCCGGACGTGCTGGAGCGTTCGGGTACGGGTGCGCAGGCGTCGATTCCGCAGATGGTCGTGGCGACGCTGATCTCGTTCGTGGTGGGGTACGCGACGATCGCGTGGTTGTTGAAGTATGTGTCGAAGCATTCGTATTCGGCGTTCGTGTGGTACCGGTTGATGCTGGGTCTGGTGCTGATGGGGCTGCTGTCGATGGGGTTGCTGCAGCCGATCTAAGGTGGGGTCGTGGCTACGGTGATCCTGCTTCGGCATGCGCGTTCGACCGCCAATGGTTCCGGTGTGCTCGCCGGGCGTTCGCTGGGTGTGGGTTTGGACGAGCGTGGGCAGGCGCAGGCGGCGGCTCTGGTGTCGCGGTTGAAGGACGTTCCGGTCAGTGCGGTGGTGTCGTCTCCTTTGCAGCGGTGTGAGGAGACGTTGGCGCCGTTGCTGGCGGATCGGTCGTTGGAGGCGGTGGCGGAGCCGGATCTGTCCGAAGTGGATTACGGGGCGTGGACCGGTAAGGCGTTGAAGGACCTGTACGACGAGCCGTTGTGGGCGGTTGTGCAGCAGCATCCTTCCGCCGCGGTGTTTCCGGATGGTGAGGGGCTGGCGCGCGTTCAGGCTCGTGCGGTGGCGGCGGTGCGGGCGCATGATGCGCGTGTGTCCGCGGAGCACGGTCCTGGTGCGGTGTGGGTGTTGTGTTCGCACGGTGATGTGATCAAGGCTGTGCTGGCGGACGCGTTGGGTGTGCATCTGGACGGGTTTCAGCGGATCGTGGTGGATCCGTGTTCGATCTCGGTGGTGCAGTACACGCAGACGCGGCCTTTTGTGTTGCGCACCAACGACAATGGTGGGGATCTGTCGGGTGTGGTGCCGGTGGCGCCGCCGCAGGAGGCTCCGTCGTCGGACGCTACCGTGGGTGGCGCGACCGGGACCTGAGGTAGCGCTGTTCGGGTGCGCTCAGGGTGAGTTTGGCGGCTTTCTCGTATTCCTGGCGTGCTTGGTCGTGGTCTCCTCGCAGGTCGAGGAGGTGTGCTCGGACGGCGTGCACGCGGTAGTGGTCGAGGTCCAGTGTGGACAGTTCGTCGAGTGCTCGGTGCGGGCCGTGGACCATGGCGACGGCGACGATGCGGTTGAGTGAGACCATCGGGCCGGGTGCGGTGACGGTGAGCAGGTCGTAGAGGCCGAGGATTTCGTGCCAGTCGGTGTCTTCGGCTGTGGTGGCGTCGGCGTGGACGGCCGCGATGGCCGCTTGTAGCTGGTAGGGGCCGATTTGGGCGGTCTTGAGCGCGCTGCTGACCAGGTTGGTGCCTTCTTCGATCGCTGCGGTGTCCCAGCGGGTGCGGTCCTGCTCGGCGAGTGGGATGAGTGCGCCGTTCGAGTCGGTGCGGGCGGGGCGGCGTGCGTCGGTGAGCAGCATCAACGCGAGCAGTCCGGTGAGTTCGCCGTCGGCTGGTCTGCGTTTGTGCAGTTGCCGGGTGAGGCGGATGGCTTCGGCGGTGAGGTCGACGCGTACGAGGTCGTCGCCTGAGCTGGCGGTGGAGCCTTCGGTGAAGATCAGGTAGAGCACGTGCAGGACGGCGGTGAGGTCCTGTGGTGGCCGGAACTGGGCGCCGGACTGTTTGATCTTCTGTTTGGCGCGGCTGATGCGTTGCGCCACGGTCGCTTCGGGGACGAGGAACGCTCGTGCGATCTCGGCGGTGGTGAGTCCGCCGACCGCTCTGAGCGTGAGGGCGATCTGTGAGGCGGTGGTGAGTGATTCGTGGCAGCACAGGGCGAGGAGGGTGAGGGTGTCGTCCTGCGCCGGCACCGGGTCGGGTGGTGTCGGGGTGAGGGCGACGACCTTGTCCTCGCGCTGGCGGCGGGCGATGTCGGAGCGGTACTGCTCGATCCATCTCCTCGACGCGGCGGTGATGAGCCAGCCTTTGGGGTTGTCCGGGACGCCGTCGGCCGGCCACTGCCGGGCGGCGCCGAGCAGTGCTTCCTGCACGGCGTCCTCGCAGATGTCGAACTGGCCGTGGCGGCGCACGAGCACGCCGAGGACCTGCGGCGCGAGTGTGCGCAGCAGGCCCTCCACCTCAGGGTTCACAGGCCGTCCAGCATGGACATGTCCCAGACCGGCCGGACCTCGATGCCGTCGTTGTGGGCGTCGGGCAGTGTCGCGGCGTGGGCGATGACCTGGTCGATCGAGTCGGCTTCGACGAGGTAGAACCCGGCGAGGTACTCCTTGGCCTCGGCGAAGGGCCCGTCGGTGACGACGACCTCGCCGTTTTTGATGCTGACGCCCTTGCCGGTCTCGGGTCCGGGGAGGCCTTCGCTGACGATGAGCTCACCGGAGGCGCGGAGCTTGTCGGTCAGGTCGTAGTGGTCCTTGCCGAACTGGGCCTGCTGTTCTTCGGTGAGCTTGTCCCACGCGGCCCGCGACTTCGGGTTGCTGTAGATGAGGATCAGGTACTTCACGTGCGGCCTCCCGGCTCGTGGCTGGCTGGCGGAAAAATCTTCTCACCGTCATGTCGAGACCGCGGGCCATGTCTCGACACCGGTGTGTCAGCCGATTTCGACGGAGGGTTTCGAGATGACTCACACGCTGGTGCAGGACGAGGTCGCCATCCGCTCGGTGTTCACCGAGCACGAGGAGGGCATGCGGCTGCGTGATCCCGCGCGGATCGTGGCCCGCTACGCCGAGGACGTGGTGACGTGCACTTTGGCGCCTCCGTTGCGCAATTCCGGGCCCGGCGCGCGGGACGTGGAGGCGTTGGCGGGGTGGATGGCCGGGTTCACGGGGCCGATCACGCTGGAGCACCGGGATCTGACGGTCGTCGTGTCCGGTGACGTGGCGTTCGTGCACGGGCTGGCGCGGCTGGCGGCGGTGCCGGTCGGCTATCCCGAGGGGTTCTCGATGTGGATGCGCACGACGGTGGGGTTGCAGCGGCGTGACGGGCGGTGGCTGGTGACGCATGCGCATGACTCGGTGCCGTTCCATATGGACGGGTCGTTCCTGGCGGCGACCGATTTGGAGCCCTGAGCACACGATCATGCCGAGGCCCGGACCGTGCAGGGGGTCGGTCCGGGCCTCGGCGCTTCTTCGGCGGCGGAGTCTGCTTGATGTTTGTTCCGTTACAGGGGTGCCGGGTTTCACAGCCTGGCCGTCGGCTATGACCGGGTGTGGTGATCGTATTGCTCTCGGTGCAGGCGACCAGCCACTCCCAAAATGCGAGATCGCTTCATAAATTGGGCTGAGTCGCTGGTCAGGACACCGGGTTTTGTCCGGATGGTGGAACAAAAGAGCAGCTCAAACGGCGTGGAAACACAACGGAAACTTCCCGGTCCTTGCGTTCCTTCGGCTCAATCCACTAGTCCGGGTGGTGCAGCCCTACCGGAGGGGATCTTGTTTATAGTTAACCACAGAGAGTGAGAGCTGGGTCACAGATTCACAGGCCCAGGCGGGTCACGGCGTTGTCCTCGAGAGGATTCGCGGTGCGGATGTAGCGGTGCACCGTGCGCGGGTTGGTCCACCGGCCCTGCCGCATGATCTCCCGGTCGCTCGCCCCGCCCAGCGCCGCCTGCGTCGCGAACCCCGCCCGCAGCGAGTGCCCGCCGAACAACGCCGGATCCAGGCCCGCCCGCACCGCGTACCGCTTCACCAGCTCCGCCACCGCACGCCCCGACATCGCCCTGGTGCCGATGCCGCCGTGCCGGTTCACCACCGGGAACACCGGCCCCTGCCGGACGCCCGCCTCGAAGCCGTGGCAGCGGTGCAGGCCGGTCTCGGAGGGCTCCCTGCCGTCGAGCACGTCGGCCCAGTCCGCGAACGCGCACACCGGGCACGTCGGCCGCCTGCTCCCGCGTGGCAGCACCACCGACTGCTGGTGCTTGCCCGTCTGGTCGGTCTTCGTCGTGCCCAGCCGGATCAGCAGCAACGGCTCGTGCGTGCGCGGATCCACGTCCACCGTGACGTCGGAGAACTCGATCTGTGCCAGTTCGCTGCGCCGCAACGCGCCCGCGAACCCCACCAGCAGCAGCAACGCGTCCCTCGCGCGCGCCGGGCCCGCCTGCGGTCGTTCGTTCAGCAGTGCTTCGAGGGTGTCGAGCAGCACCGGCCGTTTGCGCCGGGGCTGCGACTTGCGGGTGCGCCGCACACCGCGCAGCGTCAGCCGCACGACGTCGCTGCGCGTCGGGCTCGGCAGGCCGTTGGCCGCGTGCACCGCCGAGATCGCCGCCGACTTGCGTTCCAGCGTCGAGGCCCCGAACGCCGGTGACCCGTCCGGTTTCACCGTGTCCGCCGCGACCGCCAGATAGACCGCCACGTCCAGAGGATCGGCCGGCAACGCCTGACGGCCCTCCACCTGGCACCACCCGGCCCACGCGATCCAGTCCGACCGGTACGCCCGCACCGTGTTCGGCGACTGCGCGCTGCGCAGGTACCCGGCCAGCGACGCCGCCTGCTCGTCGTCGAACCTCTCGCGCACGCCCGCGAGCGCGTCGACGTCGATCAGGACCGAGTGCGAGACCCTGACCAGCGCGTGCTGGACGGGTTCGGGCAGGCTCACACCCGCGATGGTAGCCCTCTGATCAACTCCGCCACCTCGCGCGGCGTGAACTCCAGCCCGCTGATCCCCACGCTCACCTCGAAGCTGCACCGGCGGGGATCCGGATTGGACCGCGCGTACAGGAACAGCCTGATCCCCGTCTCCCGCAGCAGGTGCTCAGCGGCCCGCTGCGCGTCGTGGCGCGACAGCGGCAGGTGGACGTGGAACAGGGGAGTGGCCGGCACGTCCGGTGTCGTGTGCGCGAACCCGTCGTCGTTGATCGCCCGTGCGAGGGCCTGGGCGTGGTCGCGGAACTCGCCCATCCTCGGCAGGTTCACGTCCATGCCCATCAACGCGATCGCGGCCAGTGGCCACGCGTCGGCGATCGCCCCGCCCATCCGGCGCCGCCACACCGCCGCCTGCCCGATCGTCTCGCCGTCTCCGGCGAGCACCGCGCCCCGCACGCCTTCGAGTCCTTTGTAGAGCGACACGTACACCGTGTCGAACAACGCGGAGATCTCGGCGAACGTGGCGTCGTAGCCGGTCTGCGCCTCCCACAACCGCGCGCCGTCGCAGTGCGCGGCCGCCCCCGACTGCCTCGCCCACGCCGTCTGCGCCGCCAGGTCGGCGAACGCGGGCAGCACGCCGCCGATGTCGCGTTGCGGCAGTTCGAACACCACCGCCGCGAGCGGTTCGTGCACCGCTTTCAGATCATCGAGGCCGAACAGTTCGTTGCGGTCGCCCACGGGATGGAACCGCAGGCCGTGCAGCGCGTTGTAGCCCTGGTTCTCCCACACGTGCAGGTGCGTTTGCGGATGCCCCGCGAACGACCGGCGGCCCGTCCTGTCGGCGTGCACCCGCAACGCCACCTGCTGCGCCATCGTTCCAGACGGGAAGAACAAGGTCGCGGGCTTGCCCAGCAGGCCCGCGACCCGTTCCTCCAGTTCCCGCACCGGGTCCTCCGGCCGCGTCCGCGGCGTGACCTGCTCGGCGAGACGGCGGAGGACCTCGTGCGGTGACCTGCGCGGGCCACTGTGCTGCGAGAGCGAACGACGGATGTCCATACCCGCAACCCTACCTATTGCCAGCGATGTGCAATAGGGCTGTTCGGCGTGGTCAGGCCGCCGCGCTCAGCCGTGCGTCCAGTTCCGCCTCGTCCGCGACGAACCACAGCTGCCGGCCCCGGTTCGACTCGTACACGAAGTCCCGCAGCGCCGTGCTCGCCGCGACCTGCTCCGTGATGTCCCCGACCACCGCGACCGCGAACCCGTACTGCTGGAACTTCTGCACCACCGCACCCGCCACCCGCGTGCGCAGCACCAGGAAGTCCTCGGACAACCGCGCCACCGGCAACACCAGCCACCGCACGTCCTGACCCCACAAGGTGCCGATCAGGTCCACGGCGGACTGCTCGTCGGTGATGCGGGGACCTTCCTCGGCGCACATCAGCACCGTCGCGCCGTGGCGCGTCTGCACAACATCAGGCATGGCACCGGAACCTAGTGGCGGCACCCGCCCGATGTCGCGCCGAATACCCGCGCGCGCCCGGTGATCACCGGTTGCGCGGGCTCGGCGCACGCGCGGGCTCGGCGCACGCAATTCGCCAGGGGAGGTAAGCCCGTCAACTCGGTCAACCCAGATGGGCGGTCCCTCTTCTTCACGGCCTGACGTTTTCAGCGCGTCGTCACGGGATCGCTCTGGCAGTCACCCCGGAAGGTGGCCAGCACAAACAAGCCCCGGCATCCTCGGCCGCGCACACCGCACCCCTGGTGCGCGCGGCGGCGGCCATCACACCCTGGTGCGCGCGACGGCGCACACCGCACCCCTGGTGCGCGCGACGGCGGCCATCACCGGCCCCGCGCACCGACTGCCGGCGCGGTGACGTTCCTCGCCGGATGGCGCCCGGCCAGATGACGCCCGCGAAAATGCCGGGCGCCCGCTGACGGGCCTTGGGTAGCGTCGCGCCACATGCGTGACCTCGCGACGTTGCCCAAAGCCCACCTGCACGTGCACCTCGAAAGCACCGTGCGCGCGGACACCCTCGCGGAACTCGCCGAGCACCACGGCGTCGACGTTCCCGCCGTGCAGGCCGGGGCGTTCGACGGCTTCGCGCAGTTCGCCGCCCACAACGGGGCAGTGCGGGACTGCCTGCGGCGAGCCGAGGACTTCCACCGGATCGCGTACGAGTTCTGCGCCGAGGAAGCAGCGCAGGGGACCCGGTACGCCGAGGTCACGTTCACCGCGGCAGCGCACGGAGAACGACTCGGTGATCCGGACATGCCGCTCGAGGCGGTGTTGTCCGGGCTCGCCGCAGGACAGGCCGCCCACGGCATCGAATGCCGTGTGATCGTGGACCACCCCAGGAAGCGATCGGTAGCGCGACTGCGCGACTCACTGCGGCTCGCGACGGCACACCCACAGGTCGTGGCGATCGGGACGGCCGGAGCGGAGGACTACCCGCTCACCCCGTTCGCCGGCGTGTTCCGCGCCGCGCGAGACGCCGGGGTCGGACTCGTGCACCACGCCGGGGAGTGCTGCGGAGCGCCGAGTGTCGCCGAAGCCGTGACCGTCGGGCTCGCCGACCGGATCGGGCACGGGTTCCGGGCGCTCGACGATCCGGAAGTCGTCGCGCTGCTGCGGGACCGTGCCATACCGCTCGAAGTCTGCCCGTCGTCGAACGTCGCGCTGGGACTGGTCGAATCTCTCTCCTCTCATCCGCTGCCACTGCTCATCAACGCCGGGCTGACCGTCACGCTCAGCACCGACATCCCCGCCTCCACCGGCATCACGCTCACCGGCGAGTACCGCCTGCTGCGCGAACACCTCGGCTTCGGCGACGACGCCCTCGCCCGCATCGCCACCAACGCCGTCGACGCGTCCTTCGCGCCGGAGGACACGAAAACCTTGCTGCGTCAGGACATCGCGGCCTGGCGGGCCGGCTCGAAACACACCAGCCCGTGCCGCGACGCCAGCAACGCCACTAGATCCAGCACCTGACGCTGCCCCGGCCACACCACGTGCACGATCACCGCGTCCACCCCCACCGTCAGCGCCTCGTCCCACGACACCGGCGACGCGGGATCCGGTGACGTGCGCCGTAACTCCCGCACGAACGCCGCCACCGCCGGCTCGAACGCCCCCAACGGCGAGGACCGCAACTCCGCATAGCGGGCCGCCGCCTCCGGGAAGGACGCCGGACCAGGAGCCCGCCACACCACCACGTCGACCGGAACAGCCACGGGCACGGCCATCACGCCACCTTCCCGAACAACGCGCTCGTCCGCGGAACCCGCGCGGTGACCCCCGCCGGAGCCACCGCGATCCCACGACTCATCCACCGGAGCCATCGCGCGCACCGCGGCCAGGGCGGCGGTGCGCCACTCCAGCCGGCCGTCCTGATCGGAAGCCGCCACGCCGGACGACTCCGCCAGGCCCCAGAACGCGTTCAGGTCCATGCCGAGAACGCTAGCGAGAGGGTCTGACAATTTTTGAAGCCTCGACATCAGTGCAGGTCAGAGGCCGCACGATGCCGGGCGGATGGGCCTTCGGGCGGCGAGAGCCGTCGCGCCGCGAGGGTCGGCGGTGCCGACCGACGCTCGGCGGTGCCGATCGGGGCGGCGGTGCCGATCGGGCGGCGGTGCCGATCGGGCGGCGGTGCCGATCGGGCACGACCCCGGCCGAACGTGCCAGGCCCCGGACCGTGGGCGACGCCTCGCCGGCAACGGCCCGGCGACCGTGCCCGCGTCGAGGACGCCGACCTGCACCCACCAGGCATGCATCCACCCGGCATGGTTCCCACCACGTGCCCACCACGTGCTCACGCCGAGGATCGCCGAGGTGCTCAACACCCGGTCTTCCTGTTCATCCGGGCGCTGCGGACCGGCTGGGTCACGCCGCCTCCTCCAGCCCACCGGACAGCTCCCACAACCGGGGCAGCCGCACCGCCGCCTCCACCGGCGAGTCCAGATCCCACACCTCACCGGTGAACGGCCCCGCGTCCGTCACCGGCACGTGGCCCAGGATCGCCAGCGCGTTGTCCAGCGACCGCCCCGTCGCCAGGAAGAACGCCTCACGCGCCACCCCGGACAGCCCCTCCCACAACGGCCACGCCGCGTCCGGCCACGACTGCGCCCCGACCGCCAGCAGCGTCCGCACCGCCGGCACGCCGGCCAGCGCGTCCGGTGAGGCCGCCACCGAGGCCAGCACCTCGTGGCCCAGCCCGATCACCCACGACTGGAACTCGAAGAAACGGTCGGCGGAACACAATCCATCACACACGACATAAGCCGCGTGCCAGTGTAAGAACGTGTTCACGCGACCGCGTGAAGCGCTCAGCAAAGTCTCGAAACCGCAAATGTCGCCCGGCGGCAGCAAAGCCAGCCTCGACGTCAGCCACACGCGGCGTTCGTGCTGGTCAGAGGAGGCAGAAGCCGACTGGTCGAGCAGTGCCCAGAAGACGTCGAGATCCATACCCGTGACGTTATCGAAGGGGTCTGACAATTCGCGGCACCCGCCGGACGGAGCACCGGGAAAGCTGCCCAGCGGCTTTTTCCGGGCAACTCCGGCAGCTGTGGAATGCCGCGTCCGGCCACCGGCCCCGGCGGCGGCACGGCATCGCGGAGTAGGCGATCTCACGTGCCGGCGGCGGGGTCTGACGGTTATTGACGCGAGCGAACCCGCGCGCCCTGTCTATCCTTGAGCCCAAATGGACACCCCGCACGCTGAACTGCACAAACGCCTGCCCGAGCTCATGCCGCGTGATCAACGCCGGCTCGCCAGGCGCCTCGACAGCGCACGCAAGGTCAAAGACCCGCTGGCGCGCAAGAAGATCACCGAGGAGATCGCCGCCCAGATCGACGAGGCCGCGCTCAAGGTCGCGCTGCGCCGGGAGTCCGTTCCCCAGATCAGCTATCCGGCCGAGCTGCCGGTCAGTCAGCGCAAGGACGACATCAAGGACCTGATCGAGCACAACCAGGTCGTGATCGTCGCCGGCGAGACCGGGTCGGGCAAGACCACGCAGCTGCCCAAGATCTGCCTGGAACTCGGCCGCGGCATCACCGGCCAGATCGGGCACACCCAGCCGCGTCGCATCGCCGCGCGCACCGTCGCCGAACGCGTCGCGGAGGAGCTGGGCACCAAGCTCGGTGACACGATCGGCTACAAGGTGCGGTTCACCGACCAGTCCGGTGACGAGACGCTGGTCAAGCTCATGACCGACGGCATCCTGCTCGCCGAGATCCAGACCGACGCCACCCTGTCGCGCTACGACACGATCATCATCGACGAGGCGCACGAACGCAGCCTCAACGTCGACTTCCTGCTCGGCTACCTCAAGCAGCTGCTGCCGCGCCGCCCCGACCTCAAGATCATCATCACCTCCGCCACGATCGACCCGCAGCGTTTCAGCCAGCACTTCGGCGACGCCCCGGTCATCGAGGTCTCCGGCCGCACCTACCCCGTCGAGACCCGCTACCGGCCGCTGGAGGAGGACGACGACCAGACCCAGGGCATCATCAACGCCGTCCGCGAGCTGCAGGCCGAAGGCCCCGGCGACGTCCTGGTGTTCCTGTCGGGCGAACGTGAGATCCGCGACACCGCCGAAGCCCTCAAACAGGAGGACCTCCGCAACACCGAGATCCTTCCGCTCTACGCGCGTCTCTCGGTGGGCGAGCAGCATCGGGTGTTCCAGCGGCACACCGGCCGGCGCGTCGTGCTGGCCACCAACGTCGCCGAGACCAGCCTCACCGTGCCGGGCATCAAGTACGTCGTGGACCCCGGCAACGCCCGCATCTCCCGCTACAGCCACCGCCTCAAGGTCCAGCGCCTGCCGATCGAGCCCATCAGCCAGGCGTCCGCGAACCAGCGCAAGGGCCGCTGCGGCCGCGTCAGCGAAGGCATCTGCATCCGCCTGTACTCCGAAGAGGACTTCGAGGCCCGCCCGGAGTTCACCGACGCGGAGATCCTGCGCACCAACCTCGCCAGCGTCATCCTGCAGATGACCAACATCGGCCTGGGCGACGTCGCGAAGTTCCCGTTCATCGACCCGCCCGACTCCCGCAACATCAACGACGGCATCGGCCTGCTGCAGGAGCTCGGCGCGATCAACGCCGCCGAGAAGAAGCTCACCGCGACCGGCCGCAAACTCGCCGCGCTCCCGGTCGACCCGCGGCTGGGCCGCATGGTCCTCGAAGCCGACACCACCGGCTGCCTCCAAGAGGTCATGATCATCGCCGCGGCACTGTCTATCCAGGACCCCCGCGAACGCCCCGCCGACCAGCAGGAAGCCGCGACGCAGCAGCACGCCAGGTTCGTGGACTCCGAATCCGACTTCGTCACGTTCCTCAACCTGTGGCAGTACCTCAAAGAACAGCAGAAGGAACTGAGCGGCAACCAGTTCCGCAAGCGCTGCAAGGCCGAGTTCCTCAACTACCTGCGCGTGCGTGAGTGGCAGGACATCTACCTGCAGCTGCGTCAGGTCGCCAAGCAGATCGGCCTGCACCCGAACGAGCAGCCCGGCGACCCGCGCAACATCCACATCGCGCTGCTGTCCGGGCTGCTCAGCCACATCGGCGTCAAGGATGTCCTCAAGAAGCAGGCGCCGAACGAGAAACGCCGTCCCCTCACCGAGTTCCTCGGCGCCCGCAACGCCAAGTTCGCGATCTTCCCCGGCTCCGCGCTCGCGAAGAAACCACCGCAGTGGGTGATGGCCGCCGAACTGGTCGAGACCAGCCGCCTGTGGGGCCGCATCGCCGCCAAGATCGAACCCGAATGGGCTGAGCGTCTCGGCGAACACGTCGTCAAACGCCAGTACAGCGAACCGCACTGGGAGAGCAAACGCGGCAGCGTCGTCGCGCTGGAGAAGGTCACGCTCTACGGGGTGCCGATCGTCGCCGGCCGCAAGGTCAGCTACGGCCGCATCGACCCCGCACTCTCGCGTGAGCTGTTCATCCGGCACGCGCTCGTGCAGGGGGAGTGGACCACGCACCACCGGTTCTTCCACACCAACCGCGCGTTGCTCGAGGAGGTCGGCGAGCTGGAGAACCGGGCGCGGCGCCGTGACATCGTCGTGGACGAGGAGACGCTGTTCGAGTTCTACGACAAACGCGTCGCCACCGAGGTCGTCTCGGCGCGGCACTTCGACTCGTGGTGGAAGAAGCAGAAGGACAAGAACCAGCTCACCTTCACCAAGGACATGCTGGTCAACGACCGCGCCGACGTCACCCCCGACGCCTATCCCGACCAGTGGCGCCAGGGTGAGCTCACGCTGCCGCTGAGCTACCACTTCGAGCCCGGCACGAAGAACGACGGCGTCACCGTCCAACTCCCGCTGCCCGCGCTCACCGCGCTGGACGACGACGCGTTCTCCTGGCAGATCCCCGGCCTGCGCCACGACCTCGTCGTCGCGCTCATCCGCTCGCTGCCCAAGCAGATCCGCCGTAACTTCGTGCCCGTCCCCGACGTCGCCACCGCCGTTCTCGCGCGTATCAAACCCAGCGAGTCCAGCCTGCTCAGCGGCGTCGAACGCGAACTCAAAGCACTCACCGGTGTCACCGTGCGCCGCGAGGACTGGCAGTTCGACGCCGTCCCCGACCACCTCAAGCTCACCTTCCAGGTCGTCGACGAGCACAACCGCACCCTCGCCGAGGGCAAGGACATCGCGGTGCTCAAGGAGAAGCTGCGCGACGAGGTCCGCGAATCGCTCAGCCAGGCCGCCGGGCACCTCGAACGCGCCGGGCTCACAACCTGGGACTTCGACGCCCTGCCCAAGACCATCGAGCAACGGCAGTCCGGCATCACCGTCACCGCCTACCCGTCACTGCTCGACCAGGGTGAGAGCGTCGCGATCAAGGTCCTCGACACGCCCGGCCGGCAGGCCTACGCTCACCGCCGCGGCGTGCGCAGGCTCCTGCTGCTCGGCATCAACTCGCCCGTCAAGCACCTGCAGCGCCACCTCGACAACGCCGCCAAACTCGCGCTCACCCGCAACCCCCACGGCGGCGTCGCCGCGCTGCTGTCGGACTGCATCATGGCCGCCGTCGACCGGCTCATGGGCGAACCGGCCTGGGACGCGAAGTCCTACGCCGCGCAGCTCAAAAAGGTCCAGGCCGCGCTGAACGACACCACCTGGGTCGTCGTGCAGGAGGTCCGCAAGGTCCTCGAAGCCGCCCACGAGGCCGAACTGGCACTGACCGGCCTCAAAGGCGCCCCGGACTCGGCCAACGACATCCGCGCACACCTCAACTCGCTGGTGTACAAGGGATTCGTCACCCACACCGGCTACGACCGGCTGCCCGACCTCGTGCGCTACCTCAAAGGCATCGCGCGGCGCATCGAGAAACTGCCCGAGAACCCGCGCCGCGACCTCGACTGGACGGGGCAGGTTCACCAGGTCCACGCCGAATACCGCGAGCTGCGCGCGCAGACCCCGGCCGACGAGCCCTCGCCCGAACTCGACGAGATCCGCTGGATGATCGAGGAACTGCGGCTGTCCTACTTCGCGCAGACCATCAAGACCCGGTACACGGTCAGCGACAAGCGCATCTACAAGGCGTTGGACGCGGTGCCGTTGTGAGGTGCGTCCAGTAGTGCCTCGCCCGTGCGGAACAGCTGCTCCAGCAACGGCCGCAGCAACACGCCCTTGTCCGTCAGCGCATAGGACGTCCGCACGGGGAATCCGGCGGAGCGGGAGCACACCACCAGCCCCTGCGCCACCAGCGAGTCCAGCCGCTCGGTCAGCACCTTCGCGCTCAACGACGGCAGCCCCGCGCGCAACGCCGAGAACGACCGCGGCCCGTGCATCAGGTCGCGCAGCACCAGCGTCGCCCACCGGCCGCTGATCGCCGCCAGCGCCACCTCCACCGGGCAGTCCGCGACCGGCCGGTCCCAGGTCACCGTTTGGTGACCCACTCCGGCGTGGGAAACGCTGTCGGCATGCATCCCGCCAGTGTGGCCCACGAGTTCGCCCGCGCGTTCAACTCCCGCGACGCACACGCCGTCGACGCCGTCTACGAACCCGGCGGCCTGTTCGTCCCGCAACCGGGCCAGACCGTCACCGCGGCCGCCAGGCAGGCCGCCAACCAGCGGTTTCTCGATCTCGGCCTGCCCGTCGACGTCCGGCCGCGGCACGTCTACGAACACGACGGCATCGCGTTGCTGATCGTCGACTGGACCATCGGGGACGTGACAGGCACCGCCACCGACGTCGCTCGCCGGGGCGAGGACGGCCGGTGGCGGTACGTGATCGACAACCCGTTCGGCACCGCCGGCGCCCCGAGATCAACGGACTGACAGCACCGCGTCGATCACCTGCGGGCCCGCCAGCAGCGCCTCGTCGTTGTGGTCCGCGCCGCCGACCTCGACCAGCCTCGCCCGCGCCGCTGCCGCCACCTCACGGCTCTGCGCGGGCGGCACCACCGAGTCCGCCGTTCCCAGCACCACCACCGCCGGCACGTCCACAGCGGACACCCGCTCGACCACCGGGTACTTGTCCTGCAACAACATCCTCACCGGCAGCCACGGATAGTGGTGCGACCCGACCGCGGCGAGCGAGGTGAACGGCGAGCGCAGCACGAGCCCCACCGGCACGCGATAGGACGCCAGTTCGACCGCCACCGCCGCGCCCAGCGACTCGCCGAAGTAGATCACCGGCCCGTCGATCAGGTCCAGTGCCGCCCGCGCGTCGAAGGTCAGCCCCTCCTCCGACGGCTTGCCGGGGTTGTCGCCGTAGCCGCGGTAGTCGAACAACAACACCGACAGACCTCGTGAGGTCAGCTCACGCGCCAGCGGCACCCGGCCCAGCCGGTTGCCGCCGTTGCCGGGGAACACGATCACCGTCGCGGGCGCGTCCGGCAGCTCGAAGTGCCACCCGCCCAGCAGCAGACCGTCCGCCGTCACCAGGCGCACGTCCCGCCCACCGGGCAGAACCTCCTCGGCGGACGGCAACGGACCAGGGGAGGGAAAGTAGACCAGCTTGCGCTGAAAGGCGAAGACCACGGCGACGATGGTGACAAGCACCGCCACCGCGACCAACACCGGCCTACCCATGGAAGGGAAACTAGAGGGCGACGATGGTGACCACCACCACCGCCACCGCGATCAGATCACCACCCTGCCCAAGCTCATTTCAGCAGCGCGTGTCCGTGTTCGCCGTGTAGGCGTGCTCCGGGTTGTCCACGAGCGATCCCTGCGCGTACGTGCACACCGACAACGTGGCGGTGCCCGTCGACCACACCTCGCGGTCGCGGTTGGTGCCCTTGACATGCCCCTTCGAACCGCCGCCGGCGATGATGCCCGCCGTCACGTAGTACTGGTGGCCCTTGTTGTGGAACGAGTCCCACACGTAGGTGTACGCCCAGTTCTTGCCGCATCCCTTGAACTGCTTCACCGACGCCACCGGACCACCGCCCTGGTCGATGTAGGCGGTCCGGCCGATCTGCGTCACCGGTCCGCAGCCCGGCGCCGACTCCGCGTGCGCGATCCCGGAGGACAGGCCGGCCAGCGTGAACGCGGCCACGGCCGCGACAGAAACGAATCTCACCCCGGCAAGGCTGCCGGTGACCGGTTATCCAGCGGTAAATCGAGGAACGACCCGATCGCGTCGAGCACCGCCCGCGCGTCGCCCATGTGCGGGAAGTGACTGCGTCCCGCCAGCGGCACGAACCTCGCGTCGGGCAGCACCGTCGCCAGCTCCCGGCCCAGCGAGTAGGGCACCAGCTGATCATCGCGACGGTGCAGCACCAACGCGGGCGCGACCACCCTGTCCACGATGTCGGTGACCCGCAGCTCGTAGCAGCCGGTCAGCAGCCGCGCCGCCACCGGTGCCGGCGCCGACGCGCGCTGCAGGCGGGCGAACCGTTCCCTGGCCTCCGCGTCCTCGTCGGGCAGCAGCAGTTCGGCCAGCAGCTTCGACCCCATGCCCCAGTTCTCCCGCACCAGCGCCACGAACGCCTCCCGCGCCTGGGCGGTCGTGATCCGGGTGCCGTCGAGGTAGCCGCCGTAGAGCACCAGCCGGTCCACCCGTTGCGGGTACGACGCCGCGAACGCCAGCGCCACCAGCGCCCCTTTCGACACGCCCAGCAACGCCACCCGCTGCAGCCCGAGCGCGTCCACGACCGTGCGCAGCACCTCCACCTCGGACTCCAGAGACAGCTCGCCGTGCCACGGTCCGGACAGGCCCGTGTCCGGACCGTCGTAGCGGATGACCCGGTGCCGGGCCGCCAGCGTCGCGTAGAACGTTCTCAGGTGCGGATCCTGCCAGCCCATCTCCAGCGTCGCGATCCACGCCGCGGGTACCACCAGCGGCGGACCCGACCCCGCGCAGTTGTAGGCGACCCGCACCCCCTCGCCGGTCGTGCAGAACCGGTTCGGCTCCACCCTGACCGCCGCCGGCCGCAGCCGCGTGTCGTGCCGCAGCAACGCCGCGTGCGCCTCCCGCAACGCCGGCCCCGGCCCGACCCCCAGCTGCTCGTCCAGCGACCGCCGCAGCCCCTCGAACACCGCGAGCGCGTCGGCCTGGCGCCCCACCGCGTACAGCGCCAGCATCAGCTGCCGGTGCAGCCCTTCCCGGAACGGATGCTCCCGGCACAGCGCCTCGAGCTCGGGCACCAGCCGCGCGTGCTCACCCAGCGCCAGCCGCGCCTCGGTCAACGCCTCCACCGCGTCGAGCCGCAGCAGGTCCAGCCGGTGCGCCTCCTGCGCCAGCTCGGGCAGCTCCGTCACGTCCGCCAGCGACCGGTCCCGCCACAACGTCAGCGCCTCCCGCAACCGCGCCGCGCTCGTCGCCGGATCCGGCGCCAGCAGGCCCGACTCGATCAGCCGCCGTGCCTCCCGCACGTCCGTCGCCGCCTCCAGCGCGTAGCCGGGGGAGCGGACCTCGATCGCCGCCCGGTCACCCAGCAGCCCACGCAACGCCGACACGTGCGTCTGCACCGTGTTCGGCGCCGGCGGCCGCTGCCGGGCCCACACCACGTCCGCGAGCCGGTCCGTGCTCACGATCTCGCCCGCCCGCAACGCCAGCAGCGCGAGCACCGCCCTGCGCCGCAACCCCCGCACCGGTCTCGGCACCCCGTCCACGACGACGTCGACCGGGCCCAGAATCCTCACCTGCATGCGATCCCCCTCGTCGCATACAGGGTCGTCCGCCGGAGGCGAAGCGTTGCGCGTCGTTTCAGCGCTGGCGCAGTGACAACGCAGCAGCGCCCGGCACGGTCAGCCCTGACAGTTTCCAGAGAGGGGAACCCGTGACAACCCGAAACAAGCTCATAGGCGCCGTCAGCGCGGTGCTCGCGCTGGCCACGTTGCTCGTCGTTGTTCCGCAGGCCAACGCGGACGGCCCGTTCCGCATTCGTAACTTCGGCAGCAACAAGTGCATCCAGCCGCACCCCGGCAACCCGTTCGGCAACGACAGCCCGGTCGTGCAGCTGCCGTGCAACACCAACAACATCCAGAAGTGGACCTTCACCACGAACGTCAAAGGGACGCTCTCGGTCGTGAACCTGGCCAGCGGCAAGTGCCTCAACGTCTCCAACAACAGCACGCTCAGGTCCCCGGTCGTCCAGTTCACGTGCAACACGAACAGCAACCAGCGCTGGGTCCCGCCGACCCCGCGCCCCAACACCGTGCCGAAGTTCTTCTACAGCAAGGTCAGCGGCGACACCACATGCCTTGACGCCAAGGGCGACTCGAGCGACTTCGTCCAGATGCAGATCTACCTCTGCCAGGACGACCATCCGTTTACGCTCTGGTTCGTGGACGCCGCCTGAGCCCCACCGGTGCCCGGCCTGCTCAGGCCGGGCACCGCTCACGCCGTGACTACTCCGCGACGTGCGGCGAGAACGGCACCAGCACCACGGTGATGTTGTCGTGCCCGCCCGCCTCCAGCGCGACCTTCACGAACTCCTCCGGCCCGCACGGCAGCAGCGGCTGCAGGTCCTCGGGCTCGGGCCGGTAGTTGTGCAGCCCGTCCGAACACAGCAGGAACACCCCCGGCGAGGTCGGCTTCAGCGTCACGACCTGCGGCTCGACCCGCCCGGCGTCCGCGCCGATCCACCGCGACAGCACATGCGCGCGGCGGTCCGTGCGCGCCTGCTCCTCGGTCAGCACGCCCTCGGAGACCAGCTGAGCCGCCCACGTGTCGTCGGACGTGAGCTGCTTGGAACCCTCGGCGGACAACCAGTACGCCCGCGAGTCACCGACCCAGCCGATCGTCACCGACGAACCCGTGACCAGCGCGGACACGAACGTGCACGACGGCGCGACACCCCGCGCGCCCGGCTCCATCGGCTCGTTCTCCACCAGCTGCTCCACCGCGAAGCACGACGCCGCGACCGCGTCGACCATCGCCTGCTCGGCGTCCGCGGTGTCGATCAGCGCGTTGAGCAGCACGTCCACCGCGGCGTCGGCGGCGGCCTGCGAGGCCTGCTCCGCGCGTTCGGACGAGGCCACGCCGTCACAGACGACAGCGGCGACACCCTTGCCCGCGACGTGGCCGAACGCCATCGAGTCCTCGTTGCGCGCCCGCCGCTTGCCCCGGTCCGACACACCCGACACCGCGCCCAGCGTGTACTCGACCCGGTCCCGCGCCGAGGGCTGGTGCCGGCCGCACTGCGTGCAGTAGTCCTCGTCGTCGATGTCGGGCGACCCGCACAGGATGCACGAGGCCTGCGCGGGACCGGTCGGTCCGCCCAGCGGCGTGCGGCGCACCAGCAGGTTGCGTCCGCACGCCTCGCAGAACCGGTCCTCCGCCGCGACGGGCGCGAAGCACTCCGGGCACTTCAGGGTGTCCATCAAACCAACGTCCTAGGCCTTACCGCGTTCGCGCGGTCCACCAATGCGATCCGTTCCTCCGCCGTGGCCGCGAACCGGGCCAGCGTGCGGTAGCGCGCCTCTAGACCCAGCCGAAGCTCGTGTTCGGAGAGTGCACAGTCCAGCACCCTGCCCTCGGCGGCCTGATTGCGGGTCACGTAGTCGTACGCCGCCTCCAGCACCTCCGCCGAGAGCTGCGTGTGCGAGTGGACGTCGATGTCCAAGGCGTGCAACCGTTCCCCGGCCGCGACGAGGTCCTCCGCGCCGCAGTCGCCGAGCTGCGCGCGGACCGCCGCGATCTGCGCCGCCAGGTGTTGTGACGACGTGTCCGGCACCGACAGCAGCACCTCGACGGCCCTGGCTCGGTCACCGCGCGCCAGCAGCACCCGCGCCAGCCCGAACGCCGCCGACACGTACGAGTGATCCGTGCGCCACACCAGCTCGTACCAGCCCGCCGCGCCCTCCAGATCGCCGACGGCCTCCGCGCACACGCCCAGCGCCAGCTTCGGGGCCGCCTCACCCGGCACCGCCGAGCACACCGCGTCGAAGAACCGCAGCGCGTCCTCGGGCTTGTTGTCGACCAGTGCCGCCAGGCCCCGGTACCAGTCCGGGCGCCAGTCCTCCGCCGGGTCGAGCTCGGGCTCGTCGAACATCGACGGCGCCGTCAGCGACTCCAGCTCACGCATCGCCGCCTCGGTGTCACCGGACTCGATCAGCACCCGCACGATCCGCAGCCGCACCTCCACCGTGACCTCCGGTGCCTTGCGCAGCGCCGCCGGATCCGGTGCCGTCGCCGTGGCCAGCCACGACGCGGCCGCGTCCGAGGTGTTCACGCTCGGCGCCGGCAACGCCAGCGCCACCTCGGCGAGGTCGAGCGCGCCCTCCACGCCGAATCGGCGGCGTTCCGGCGTGAACTGCCGCGACGGGCCCGGCCGCGGCACACCGTCCTCGATCGCCAGCACCTCGCGCAGCACGCCCGTGAGCTGCTCGGCCATGTCCTCCGCCGAGGAGAACCGCAGCTCCGGGTTCGGGTTCGTGGCGCGCAGCAGCAGCCGGTGGAACGAGGAGAACCGGCCCAGCAGCGGCTGCTCGGCCACCGTGGGCAGCCGGTCCTTGCCGCGGCCGCGGAAGTCGAACGGGAAGCTCATCACCGCCAGCGCGCGCCCGACCGTGTAGATGTCGGAGAACACCGACGGGCCGATCGTGCCGATCTCCGGCGCCTGGTAGCCGATCGTGCCGTAGATGGGGGAGTGGTGGTCGTCGATGCGCCGCACCGCGCCCAGGTCGATCAGCTTGAGCTGCTCCTCGGTGTGGATCATGTTGTCCGGCTTGAAGTCGCAGTACAACAACCCGACACCGTGCAGGTAGCCGAGCGCGGGCAGGATCTCCAGCACGTACGCGATGGCCTGCGCCAGCGGCAACGCCTCGTCGCCGCGGCCGTCGCGGCGCCGCGACGTGATCATGTCCTTGATCGACTCGCCGCCGACGTACTCCATCACGATGTACTCGACGAGCTTGCCGCTCTCGCTGCTCTCGTGGCGGATGAAGTTGTGGATCTTCACGATGTTCGGGTGCTCGACCTCGGCCAGGAACCGGCGTTCCGCGAGCGCCGCCGCCATCGCGTCGGCGTCACCGGAGTCGAGCAGGCCCTTGAGCACCACCCACCGGTCGCTCACCGCGTGGTCGAGCGCCAGGTACAGCCAGCCCAGGCCGCCGTGCGCCAGGCAGCCCAGCACCTCGTACTGGTCGTGCAGCACCTCGCCCGGCGCGAGCTTCGGCGTGAACGAGTAGGCGTGCCCGCACTGCGGGCAGAACCCCTCCACCCGGCCCGGTTTGCCGTCCTTGCGCCGCCCGACCTTCTTGCCGCACTTCGAGCAGAACCGCTTGGCCTCCGGGACCTCCGGGTTCTCCAGCACCGCGGTCTTCGGATCCCGGTAGGGCACCCGCGGCACCTCGACCAGCCCGGCACCCAGCCGGCCGCGGCTCATCGACCGGGCACTGCCGCGGCGCGTGCGGCCCGAGTTCGACCGCGACATCTCCTGTGACACCGACCAGGGTGCCGTGCCCGGCGCCGTCGACGGCCCGGTCCCGGGCAGATCGAGCTCTTCATTCATCGGCGGACCCCCTCCTAGTCCCGATAACGCGCGACCGGCGGCGTGGGTGCCGGGCCCAGCGGTGTCAGCCACCGCCCGTAGATCGCGCTCCACGTGCCGTCGGCGCGCATCCGTTCCAGCACGCCGTTGACGAACCGGACCAGGTCCTCCTGGCCCTTGGGCACCCCGACGCCGTAGGACTCGTCGGTGAACCGCGCCCCCACGACCTCGGTGTACGGGTCCTGCGCCGCCAGTCCCGCCAGGATCGTGTCGTCGGTCGAGATCGCGTCGGTCTGCCCCTGCTGCAGCATCACCAGGCAGTCCGTCCAGTTCGGCACGCTCACCGTCGTCTTCGCCCGGTTCACCACGTTGCCCAGCGACGTCGACCCCGACGCCACGCACACCCGCTTGTCCGCGAGCCCCTCCACCCCGGCGATCCCGGAGTTGCGGCGCACCAGCACCCGCTGCCCGGCCTGGTAGTAGACCTGCGAGAAGTCCACGTCCCGCAGCCGCTCGCACGTGATCGTCATCGTGCGGACCACGACGTCGACCGCGCCGCTCTGCAGCATCGGGATCCGCTCGGCCGCCGTCACGACCCTGAACTGCACCTTCTTCTCGTCGCCGAAGATCGCCTTCGCGATCTGCCGGGCCACGTCGACGTCGAAGCCCTCGATCTCGCCGGTGAAGGAGTTGCGGAACCCCATCAGGTACGAGTTCTGGTCCACCCCGGCGATCAACCGGCCGCGCTGCGCGATCGTCGCCATCGTCGATCCCGCGGGCATCTGACCGGCCTGGGGCAACGGGCCCGGCCGCAGGCTCGCCGTCGCGTCACACGCCGGCGGCGCCGCCGAACTGCTGGGCGCCGCGGACACCGTGCTCGCGTTCGCCGGCTGCGGGGCCGCGGCACTGCGCGGCACCACCTCGCTGGGCGCCGGTCCCGCCGAACACGCACCGAGCAGCAGCACCGCCGCCAGCGCCAGTCGCCTCATCGGTACTCCTTCAGGCGCTGCCACAGCCCCATCGTCGATCCCGCCGCGCTGATCAGCGCGAGCACCAGCATCCCGACCGCGGTGCCCGCCAGCGACGCCCGCGCCACCGCCACCTCGTCGCTGAACTCCTGCCGCGCCTGCCCGATCCCCCGCACCAGCGCCTGATCCAGCGAGTCGAAGTACGGGTTGCCGATCAGCGCCACCGCGTCGTTGTACTGCCCCGCGTCGTCGGCCTCACGGATGCGCTGGTGGACCTGCTGCCACTGCCGGAACTCCCGCATCGCCTGATCGGCGGCCTCGGTGCTCTCCAGCGCCTTGGCGCGCTCCAGCAGGCCTTCGAGGCGTTCGGCGACCTCGACGAAGTTCTTCTCGTAGGACTGGCCCGAACCCCGCGCGACCAGCGTCAGCGTCTCCTCGCCGCGGGCGGTCAGCGTCGCGATCCGCGCCTGCGCGAGCACGTCGACCTTCTCCGAGGCGTCGCGTGAGTCCGCCACGTCGTTCATGACCAGCACCGACACCGTCGTCACCCACAGCAACGACAGCGTGGCCGCCCCGGTCGCCACCAGCAGCCCGACGTTGAGCAGCCGGTTCGTCCGGCGGGTCAGGTACCGCTGGATCAGCACCAGCCCGATCACGAACGCCAGCGCCACCAGCACCGGCACGACCGGGAAGTTCGCCTCGTCCTGCGCGCGGGCCACCCGGTCGGTCTCCGCCCGGTACAGCTCCCGCGCCGCCGGCAGCAGCTGCGTGCGCATCAGCCCCGACGCCTCACGCAGATAGGCCGCTCCCACCGGGAAACCCTGCCGGTTGTTCGAACGCGCCGTCTCGATCAGGCCCGTGTAGACCGGCAGCTGCGCCGCGAGCGTCGCCGTGAGATCGGGGGAGGAGGCCGTCGCGACCGACAGCGCCGCCTGGGCCTGCGCGATGTCCGCCTCGTAGCGTTCGCGCAGCTGGGAGGGCTCCAGCCCGCCGGAGAGGAACGCGCTGGCCGCCGTCGCGTCCGCGTCCTGCAACGCCCGGTAGACCTCCTGTGCCGCGTGCGCCAGGGGCTCCGACCGTGTCGCCAGGTCCTCCAGCGCCCGCTCCTGGCGGTTCACGCTCCACGTCGTCAGCCAGCCGCTCGCCAGGCTCGCCACGACCAGCACCACGACGATCAGGCTCAGCCGCCCAGGGGTCGACCGCGCCAGGCCGGTGAACCGGCGCACCAGCGCCTGCCGGGGACGGGAGTCGATCACCACGAGCGGGCCTCCCAGCGGTGAAGTTGATCGGCGTGGCGTAACTGTAGGCACCTCGATGGCACCGCGTGGGAATTAACGGCGCATCCCCGGCAGGTGTCACTCAGGAGTTACCGCGCACGCGACTCGATCAGCCGATCGACCCCGTCCAGGATCCTCTCCAGGCCGAACTCGAACGAGTGCTCCGGGCTGAACGCGCTCTGGTGCGCCTGCCCGACGGCGCCGCCCACGCGCGCCGCCACCGGGTAGCGGGCCGGGTCGAACACGGTCATCAGCACCGGCGCCGCCGCGTCCCACCACTGCTGGTCGGTCAGCCCGGTCTCCTTCTCGGTCACCGCCGCCGCCGTCAGCCCGCGTGCCGAGTTCTGCACGTGCCCGAGCACCAGTTCGAGCACCGAGTCCATCTCCACGTCCGACAGGCCGATGCCGTCCAGCCCGCGCAGCTCGAAGTCGTACTTCGCCGCCACCTGCGGGCCCAGCACCGTGCGCGACGGCGCCACCTGCAGCAACCACGGATGCCGCCGATAGAGGGCCAGGTTCTCCCGCGCCACGTAGGCGAGGTGCGCGCGCCAGCCCTCGGCGGGTTCCCGCCCGGTCGCGGCCTGCACCGTGTCGACCATGACGTCGATCAGCTCGCCCTTGCCCGGCACATAGGTGTAGAGCGACATCGTCCCCACGCCCAGCGACTCCGCCACGCGCCGCATCGACAGCGCCCTGAGCCCGTCGGCGTCGGCCAGCGCGATGCCGGCCCGCACGATGCGGTCCACGCTCAGGTCCGGCTTGCCCTTGCGTGACACGCGTTCCTGGGTGCGCCACAGCAACGCCAGCGTCCGCGCCGGGTCACCGCTGCCCGTGTGTTCGATCACGAACCCGACACTACCGTACCGTATGGTGTACGGTACAGAGTATGTTCGTGCCTGCCGACCCGCCCAGATTCGGCCAGCTTCACGGAAAGCCCCTGCTCGAAGCCTTACCCGAGGTGCTGTCCGGCGACGACTACTGGGCGGTGGCCGCCGCGACCGCGCTCACCCTCGTCGCCCGCGGCCGGATCGTGCCCGGCGTGACGGCCGGGGGCCACGACACCTGGCGCGTCGGACCGCTCGACCACGCCGACGAGCTGCACCTGCGCCAGCTCGCCGCGCACGGCGACTACGACCTGCTCCGCCAGTTCCTCGACGCCGTCGCCGACACACTGCCCCGCACCGGCACAGGGCCGTTCGCCGGCGCCGACGCCTGTGACGTCTCCGGGCTCAAGACGTGGGCCGACGAGCAGATCACCCTGTCCCTGCGCATCGAGACCACCGACGACCTGCGGTTCCGCGCGATCGTGCAGGTCCGCGCCGTCACCGACCCCTACCCGCGCGACGTGCGCGGCTCCGGCCGTGAGCTCGACGCCATCCGCGCGATGGCCCGCGTCGACTGGCCGCCGCTGCAGCGCCTGCTCGACCAGGCCGACCTCACCGACGACGAGGTCGGCGAACTGCTCGGCACCGGCATCGAGGTCCACTGGCCGCGCGACCTCGCCACGAACCTGTCCGCGAAGGCCGTCATCGGCGAACCGAGCGGCCCCCTGCGGGCAGGCGACCTGCTCTCGTTCGACTGGCGCATCGCGCTCGGCGACTCGCAGCTCACCGACGCCGAGATGGACCTCGTCGCCGAGGCGTCCCGGCCGATCGTGAAGCTGCGCGACCAGTGGGTGCTGATCGACCCGAAGCTGCGCCGCAGGGCCCGGCAACGACTCGAACCCATCACCGCGGCCCAGGCCGTCACCGCCGCCCTCACCGGCGTGGCGATCATCGGCGGCGACCACGTCGAGGTCGCCCCGCACAGCCTCACCACGGCCGTCACGACCATCCCGCAGTTCCCGCAGCCCGCGGCGTTGCAGGCGCGGCTGCGCGACTACCAGCTGCACGGACTGCGCTGGCTCGCCCACATGACCGGCCTCGGACTCGGCGCCTGCCTCGCCGACGACATGGGCCTGGGCAAGACCATCACGCTCATCGCCCTGCACCTGCACCGCCGCCACGACCAGCCGACGCTCGTCGTCTGCCCGGCCTCGCTGCTGGGCAACTGGGAACGCGAGATCCACCGCTTCGCCCCCGGCACACCCGTCACCCGCTACCACGGTCCACAACGGACCCTCGCCTCCGCAGGCGTCGTGCTCACCACCTACGGCACCATGCGCCTGGACGCCGAGGCGTTGCGCGCGCACCCGTGGGGCATGGTCGTCGCCGACGAGGCCCAGCACGTCAAGAACCCGCACTCCGGCACCGCCAAGGCACTGCGCTCGATCCCCGCCGGCGCGCGCGTCGCGTTGTCGGGCACCCCGGTCGAGAACTCGCTGTCGGAACTGTGGTCCATTCTGGACTGGACGACACCGGGCCTGCTCGGCACGCACCGCGCGTTCCGCACCCGCTGGCCGCAACCCGACGACACGCTCGCCAAGGTCGTGCGGCCGTTCCTGCTGCGCCGCCGCAAGTCCGACCCCGGCGTCGCCCCCGAACTGCCCGCCAAGACCGAGACCGACCGCTATGTCTCGCTCAGCGTGGAGCAGGCGGCGTTGTACGAGGCGCTGACCAGGGAGACCCTCGAGCAGATCGCGTCGAGCGACGGCATGGCCCGGCGCGGCCTCGTGCTCAAACTGCTGACCGGGCTCAAGCAGATCTGCAACCACCCGTCGCACTACCTCGGCCACCCCACGCTGAAGGGCACCTCCGGCAAGCTCGACCTGCTCGACGAACTGCTCGCCACGATCGTCGCCGAGGACGGCTCGGCGCTGATCTTCACCCAGTACGTCGGCATGGCCCGGCTGCTGGAGCAGCACATCACGCAGCCCACGCGGTTCCTGCACGGCGGCACCCCCGTGCCCCAGCGCGAGAAGATGGTCGACGACTTCCAGAACGGCCGCGCACCCGTGTTCCTGCTCTCGCTCAAAGCCGCCGGCACCGGCCTCAACCTCACCCGCGCCGACCACGTCATCCACTTCGACCGCTGGTGGAACCCCGCCGTCGAGGACCAGGCCACCGACCGCGCCTACCGCATCGGCCAGACCAGGCCCGTGCAGGTGCACAAGCTCGTCACCGAGGGCACCGTCGAGGAACGCATCGCCGCGCTCCTGCAGGACAAGCGCGACCTCGCCGACGCCGTCCTGCACGGCGGAGAGTCCGCGTTCACCGAACTCACCGACGCCGAACTGGCCGAGCTCGTCCAACTCAGGAGCGCACAGTGACCGCCCGCGGATTCGCCGCCTTCCCCAAGGTGACCCGCCGCGTCGCCGCCACCTGGTGGGGCAAGGCCTGGGTGAAGGCGTTGTCCGACACCGCACTCGACAGCGGCCTGATCCGCCTGGGCCGCCGCTACGCCCACGCCGGCGTCGTCGGCCCGATCACCGTCAGCCCCGGCCGCCTGCACGCCCAGGTCCACGACGACGACACCGTCTACAGCACCACCGTCAGCCTCCCGATGCTCACCGAGGTCCAATGGGGACGGTTCCTCGACCGCGTCGCCGAACACGCCGGCCACATCGCCGCACTGCTGGACAACGACATGCCACGCGACCTCGTCCTCGCCGCCGAAGAGTCCGGAGTGGACCTGCTGCCCGGCATCGGCGACCTCGAACCCGACTGCGACTGCGACGGCTGGGAACTCCCGTGCCGCCACGCCGCCGCCCTCGCCCTGCAGGTCGGCTGGCTGCTCGACGCCGACCCGTTCGTCCTGCTGCTGCTCAAGGGAAAACCGGAACAGGAACTCCTCGACGCCCTGCGCCGGCGCGTCGCCGGCCCCGTCGGCACCAGAACACCTGTGGTGGTTTCCGTCGAACCGGCAGGTCAGCTGCCCCCTCGTCCTGCGCTGCCGACCACCACACCTGTGGTGCTCGCCGTTGAACCGCCGCCTGGTTTCGAGGCGGCGGACATCGTGGCACTGATGGAGATCGCCGCGTCCCGGGCACGCGCGCTGCTGCGTTCGGGCACTCTCGAAGGGTGATCACCGAGAAGCAGAAGATGATGGCCGGCGAGCTCTACCAGGACTCCGACCCCGAACTCGCCGCCGAACGCCAAACTGCCCAGCGGCTCGTGGACGAGTTCAACGCCACCCGCTCCGGCGACGTCATCGCAAAGCTCTTCGGCTCACTCGGCGAGGGCTCGTGGGTCATGCCGCGGTTCCAGTGCGACTACGGCTACCAGATCCACATGGGCGCCAACAGCTTCCTCAACTACGACGCCATCCTCATGGACTGCGCCACCATCACCATCGGCGACGACGTCTCCATCGGCCCCCGAGCGCAACTGCTCACCGCCCTGCACCCCATCGAGGACCACGAGGCCCGCCGCCGGCGCTACGAGTCCGCCGCCCCCATTACCATCGGAGACAACGTGTGGCTCGGCGGCGGCGTCATCGTCTGCGCCGGCGTCACCATTGGCGACAACTCGGTCATCGGAGCCGGTAGCGTCGTCACGCGCGACATCCCGCCGCGCGTCCTGGCCGTCGGCAATCCCTGCAAGGTGATCCGTGAGCTATGACAAACGCCTTCTCGACCCGCTGATCCTGCTGGGACTGACGGCCATGGCCCTGGTCGCGTCGGGCATCAGCCCCCACGACCGGGCCACCTGGTACCTCGAAGTGGCCCCCGTCGTCCTCGCCGGGGCGCTGCTGGTGGCGACGTACCGGCGGTTCCCACTGACCCCGCTGCTGTACCGGCTGATCTTCCTGCACGCACTGGTGCTCATCCTGGGCGGCCACTACACCTACGCGCGCGTGCCGGCCGGGTTCTGGGTGCAGGACTGGTTCGACCTCGCGCGCAACCACTACGACCGGTTCGCCCACTTCGTGCAGGGGTTCGTGCCCGCCGTGCTCGCCCGCGAGATCCTGCTGCGCCGGACACCGCTGCGGCCCGGTGGGTGGCTGTTCTTCCTCGTCGTCTGCGTGTGCCTGGCCTTCAGCGCGACCTACGAACTGGGCGAGTGGCTGGCGGCCGTGGTCGCCGGCTCGGGCGCGGACGAGTTCCTCGGCACCCAGGGCGATGTGTGGGACACGCAGTGGGACATGTTCATGGCCCTGGTGGGGGCGTTGGTCGCGCAGTTGGTGTTGCGGCGCGCGCACGACCGCGAGTTGGCTCGTCAGCGTTGAGCCGGTGGGTTCGGATGCCGGCATAGCGACGAGCGATGTGACGGCAGGCCCGCAGGAGTTCCGGTGGCTGCAGGTCGGTGAGGCCGGTGTCGAAGGTGGCGAGGATTCCGGCGATCCCGGCCCAGGACCAGGCGCCGAGGGTGAGGCGGCAGTGGCCGGCGTCGAGGTGTTCGACGACAGAGCCGCCGGGTGCCCAGCGGGCCACGACGTGCGCGGGCAGGTCGAGGCGGGCGCTGCCGGTGCACGGCCAGGCCGCGAGGGTGTCGCCGCGGTCGTGGCTGCTCATGACGAAGTGCGCGAGGTCGTCACCAGGGGGTTCGCGGGGTGCGAAGGCGCGGGTGGTGTGCTGCGGGTGCAGCCGGTCCACCCGAAGTACGCGCCAGTGCCGGTCCTCGAGGTCGTAGGCGACGAGGTACCACCGGCCCGCCCACACCACGAGATGGTGGGGCTCGAGCCGGCGAGCTGCCGCGAAGTCCGCCTCGCCGGGGGCGGCGCGCGTCCCGTCCGGGCGCAGGACCTCGGTGACGAGAACTCGGCGCAGGCGCACGGCGGCGCCGACGGTGGTGAGCGCGGCGGGGTCGATCGGGGGCGCGGGGAACTCCCAGTAGTTGCGCAGCCTGGTCAGGCGCAGGGATTCCATGGCGGCGCGGAGCGTGTCGGGCATGGCTTGCTGCACGGTGGCCAGGGCTCTGGCGGTGTCGTCCTGCAGGCCGAACACCGAGCTGGGTGCGGTCTGCAGCGCGATGGCGATCGCGAGTGCCTGGTCGTGGTCGAACAGCAGGGGTGGCAGGGCGTGTCCGGTGCCGAGCCGGTAACCGCCGTCGGGGCCGCGGACGGTCAGGACCGGGTAGCCGAGTTCGCGCAAGGTGTCCAGGTCGCGTCGCACGGTGCGTTCGCTGACTGTGAGGCGGGCGGCGAGATCCCGCAGCCGCCACGTCCGGCGCGAGCCGAGCAGGGACAGCAGTTGCAGCGCCCGGTGTGACGTACTCGCCATTGCCTCATCGTGCCAGCGGTACTGGCCATCCCGTGTCCACTACCGCTGGCACCGTCTGCGTCACCAGCAAAGGTGACGGAAAGGCAGTTGAGCATGCGCGTTGTCGTGGTAGGTGGAGGGATCGGCGGACTCGCTCTGGCAGCGGGAGCGCGCCGCAGCGGCCATGAGGTGACGGTGTTCGACCGCGACACCGACGTCGCCGCGACCGGCGGCTACCACATCACCCTCGACGAGCGAGCCCAGTCGGCGCTGCGGCGGCTGGTGGCACCGGAGATCATGCGTCGGCTGCTGGCTTCGAGCTCGGCGCTGCGCCTGCGGGACCGTGACATGTTCTGGGACTACCGCGGCCGCGTGCTCGGACACGGCCCGGACCTGTCCGGCAGCGCGAGCATCGACGTCGACCGCATCACCCTGCGCACGCTGCTGGCGGAGGCCGCCGGCGAGGACCTCCACCTCGGGCGGGCCGTGTCGGGTATCGCCGTCGACGAACACGGCATGCCGCGGGTCATGTTCGCCGACGGCACTTCGGTCACCGCGGACCTGGTGGTCGGCGCCGACGGAACCCACTCGGTCGTGGCGCGCTACCTGGCGGCAGGCCCGACCAGCCACCCGGCCGGCATCATCGGATTCTCCGGCCGCACCCCGCGGGCCGGCCTCACCGCCGCCGAGCGGCACCGGCTCGGAACACGCTCGTCCATGGCGATCGGCCCGCGGGGCGCCGCGCTCTACGTCGGGTTCCTCGACCCGGTCGGCAACGCCGCGCTCGACGCCCCCGAGCTGAGCACGTCGATCACCACCGGCCCGACCTACATCTGGGGAGCGATGTTCCCCGAATCCGCCCGGACCGACTTCCTGCGGGACCTGCACGGCACCGCGCTGCGCACCGCTCTGCTCGACCGGTTCCGAGAGCACCGGTGGGCCGGCCACACGCTGGAGGTCATCGCGCGCACCGATCCCGGCAGCGTCGCCGCGTTCCGGTTCAACGCCGCGTCGACCCGCGCCGCCGACCTCACACCCTGGGCCGCGGGCCGCATCACCGCGCTCGGTGACGCCGTGCACGCCACACCACCCACCGCGGGCATGGGCGCCGGCGCGGCCATCCAGGACGCCGCCGACCTGCTCGCCCAGCTCGACGGCACCACGGCCATCACCGACGCGATCGGCCGCTACGAAGCACAGCTGCGTCAGCGTGGCGGTGAGGTCCTCACCGCGGCCATGAAGACCGTCCGGCTGATCCTGGCCACCGACACCACCCTCGGCGCCGTGGCCACCGCCGCGCTCAGCCCGGTCGTAGCCGCTGCCACCCGGCTTCGACGCTCACAGAAGTAACCGCGTGAATCCCAGTTCACAGGTAAATCGACGCCAGCCGGCGCACCGAGGCCGCGATCTGCTTCCGCAGCTCCTCGGGCTCCAGCACCTCGACCTCGCCGCCCAGCCGCAGCAGCATCCCGGTCGCGTGCGCGACCGACTCGATCGGGATCGTCGCCACGAAGAAACCGTCGTCGTCCACAACGGACTCCTCCGCCGCCCGCGCCACGACCGGCAGCACGTGCGACCCGAACGCCTCCCAGCCGGCGGGCGAGAGCCTGATCACCGCCGAACCCGTGTACTGCCGCGCCTGGAAGTCCTCCAGCGACGCCGCCCAGTGCGCCGCGAGGTCGAACCCCTCCGGCCGCGAGAACGACTCCTCCGACACGGTGGCCGACTGGATCTGCGACACCCGGTACGTGGAGATCCGCGTGGCCCCCTGCGCGACCAAATACCAGCGCCCGGCCTTGAGCACGAGTCCCAGCGGCCGCAGCACGCGCGTCACGTCCTCGGGCGCGCGCCACCGCCGGTAGCTGACCTCCAGCAGCCGCTCCCGCCACACCGCGTCGGCCACGAGCCCCAGGAACGGCGAACGCTCCGGGTCGTAGTACCAGGCGGGGGCGTCGAGGTGGAACCGCTTGGCCATCCGCGAGGCCCGGTCGCGCATCGGCGACGGCAGCGCCGCCATCAGCTTGAGCTGCGTCGCCGCGACGGCGTCCCCGAGGCCCAGCTCCGCCGCCGGCCCCGGCAGGCCGGCCAGGAACAGCGACTCCGCCTCCTGCTCGGTCAGACCGGTCAACCGGGTGCGGTAGCCGTCGAGCAGCTGGTAGCCGCCGGACGGGCCCGCGTCGCCGTACAGCGGCACCCCGGCGGCGTGCAGCGACTCCACGTCCCGGTAGATCGTGCGGACCGACACCTCCAGCTCGTCGGCCAGCGCCTGCGCCGTCATCCGCCCCTTGCTCTGCAGCAGGAGCAACAACGACACCAATCGACTCGCGCGCACGCGCCATACACTGACACACCCTGTCAGGGTTAGTTCATATGTTCGACCCCATGGCTTTCTACGAGAAGGAGCTGGCGGTCAAGGAACCGCTGGTCGTCGCCGGCAGGCACGTCAAGCGCTACGAGGTGGTCACGCCGGGGCTGGAGATCACCGACGACATCCGCGACGCCGCCTACGCGTTCCTGCCGAAGATCTACCCGGACTTCGAGGACCCGACCCCGCCCGCGACCGTGACGGTCCTGCACCGCAGCGCGGCGGGCATGTACCTCAACGCCTACAACTGGGTCTGGGACAACGTCCTGCACTGCCGCACCGCCGTGTCCGGCGACCAGCCGTTCCTCGGCTCGACCGACCCGGACCTCACGCGCTTCACCGTCATCCCGAAGGACCTCATCGGCTGCGTCTGGGAGCTTCCGCCGCTCGCCCACGAACGCACGGCGTGGGTGCGGCACGTGCTGGAACCGGACACGCCGGACTTCGAGGGCTACCTCGGCGACGTCATGGCCGAAGGCATGGTGGGCCGATGAGCGAGGAGTGGCAGGGGTCCGCCGCTCGCTGAAAACGGGTGGACTTCGGCGTTAGGTTCGCAGACATGACCACTCCGGAATCCGTCGTGCGCGCCTTGGCCGAACCCGCGAGGCTGCGCGCCTTCTCCGCCGTCGTCCTCGGCGCGGGCACCCTGGCCGACATCGCCGCCGCGTCCGGGCTGAAGGTCAAGGACGCCGGCACCGCGCTGAGCAAGCTCCGCGAGGCCGGGCTGGTCGAAGGGGAACCGGCCCGGCCCGCCGATCTCAAACCACTCGCGGCGACGCTCACCGAGGCGATGCCCGCGGACGGGCTCGCGCCGTTCATCCGGGGCGACAAGCTCATCTCACTGCCGGTCGCGCACGACCGCCGCCGCAAGATCCTCGAACACGTCGCCGCGCACGCCTTCACCGCGCAGACCTACTACGAGGAGAAGGAGATCAACGAGCGGCTCGTGGCGTGGTGCGACGGGGGAGAGGTCGACCACGTCACCATCCGCCGCTACCTCGTCGACCTCGGTCTGCTCGAACGCGGCGGCGGCCTGTACCAAGCTCAACCCCTCCCGATGTAAGGCATCGTCGTCGCCATCACGGTCATGAACTGCACGTTGGCGTTCAACGGCAACTGAGCCTGGTACAGCACGGCGTCGGCCACGTGCCGCACGTCGAACGTCGGCTCCGGCTCGACCTCGAAGTTCGCCTGCAGCACGCCCGCGCCCATCCGCTCGGTCATCTCCGTCGCGGCGTTGCCGATGTCGATCTGTCCGCACGCGATGCCGAACGCGCGGCCCTCCAGCGACAACGACTTGGTCAGCCCCGTCATCGCGTGCTTGGTCGCGTTGTACGCCACCGCGTGCGGGCGCGGCACCGACGCCGAGATCGAGCCGTTGTTGATGATCCGGCCACCGCCGTGCGTCTTCATCACCTTGAACGCCTCACGGGCACACAAGAAGGCGCCCGTCAGGTTCACCCCGACGACCTTCTCCCACGCGCTGAGGCTGAACTCCTCGATCGGTGTCGCGCGCACGTTCATACCGGCGTTGTTGAACAACACGTCGACACGGCCGAAGCGCGCGACGACCGCCTCGAACAACGCGACGACCGAGTCCTCACGCGACACATCGGCCGGCACCACGAGAGCCGAGTCGGGAAAGCCCTCTCCGGTCTCGATCAACGCGTCCTCGCGCCGGCCCGCCAGCGCCACCTGGAACCCCGCCCCCAGCAGGGTTCGCGCCGCCGCGCGCCCCACCCCGGAACCCGCTCCCGTCACGACCGCGACTGCCATCGGTGATCTCCCCTCGATCCAGCGATTGCCTGAAGTGTCCCGTGTGGAGTACTTACAGGTGTGGAGTGCGAAGAGGACACCTGCCTGCTGTGCGCGGGGTCCGGAACCATGTCGTGGCAGCAACCCGTTCCCGGTCCCGAAGGCCTTGTGCTGCACGAGATGTCGCACCCGTGCCCGCGCGGATGCTCCGGCTGGTGGAAGCTCCCGCACGGGGACAGCGGAGGCATCGTCGCAGGCAATGTCGCACGCGCCAACGAGATCCCGGCCGGTCCGTCCACCCAGGCCTGATCACCGAGCGTGAACGATGGGGGTCACCCATTATTGCCGGGAGGGTCCCTGCTTGGCGGATGCCGCCACTTGGAGTAGAAGCGGACACTTTTCTTCTGTGAAGGAGTGCAGCCGTTGCCTTGGTTCTGGGCTCAACGAGGACCGGTCCGCCTGCCGAGTCTGCGGAGGCTTGGGGCAGGTCCCGGACCGATAGCTGTCGCAGGGCCTATTTCTTCGTCATCAAGGTCGGGCCGAGGATCCGGCGGGCCAGCCGCCGGGTCAGCGACTTGCTCTTGCTCTCCGCGGCCGTAGCCGCGGGTGCTGGTGGCGTGGCCACCGCGGGTGCGGGCGTCACCGGGGACACGCCCGGGATCGTCGCCGCGTCCTGCTCCGGGATCGTGATCTTCGCGAACACCTGGGTCTCCGCCTCGACATTGCCGGGCTGCTTCTGCTCGATCGGCACGCCGAAGATCTTGCCATCGGCGCCATGCACGCCTCGAATGAGGGGCGGCTCCCTCCCCGCCGGGTGACGCGCGTCACGCAGCACACTGGCCGGTGACGGCCCCAGGCGGAGTGTGATGACTGAGACGACCGAGCGCGCGAACGTCGGGCCGCCCGACACGCGCCTCTGGGAACAGATCGCGAAAGGCGACCACGCCGCGTTCACCGAGCTGTTCGAACGCCACGCCGAAGCGGTCTGGAACTACGCCTACCGCCTGACCGCGTCCTGGTCGCAGGCCGAAGACCTGCTCTCCGCGACGTTCCTGACGGCCTGGCGCAAACGCGGCGACGCCCAGCTGGTGCGCGACTCGGCGCTGCCGTGGCTCTACACGGTGACCGCGAACCGCGCCCGCACCGAATGGCGGGCCTCACGCAGAGCGTTGCGGCTGGTCACGAAGCTGACCCCGCAGGACGAACGCGACCACGCCGACGAGGTCGCCGCCCGCACCGACGCCCAGCGCAGGCTCGCCGAGGTGGTGGCCGCCATCGTGAAGCTGCCCGCCTCCGAACGCGAGATCGCCCAGCTCTGCCTGCTCGGCGACGTGTCCACCGCCGACGCCGCCGCGCTCCTCGGTATCGCCGAGTCGAGCGTGCGCGCCCGCGTCTCCCGCACCCGCGCCCGGCTGCGCGACCTGACCCCCGAGGACAACGGATGATCGACCAGCTGCCTGAGCACCGCACCATGCCCGACGACGTCCGCATGCGGGCCCGCCGGCGCCTGTCCGAGGGCATGAGCCCGCCCGCCCGCACCGGCAGGCCGATCCTGATCGCCGCCGGCGTCAGCATGCTCGCCGCCGGAGCGGTCTTCGCGAGCCAGGCCCTCCTCGGCAGCTCGGCCGACACGGCGGCCCCGCCGATGCAGTACAACGGCGAGTTCGTCGGCAAGGACCGCAAACTCGTCAACCACATCGAAACCGGCAAGGTCGCCCCGGACGCGCTGGCCCGCTGCGCCGCCGCCGCAAAGGAGCACCCGCCCGCCGGCCAGTGGCAGCCGATCGCGACCGGCCACAAGAACGGCACGGTCCTCACCGCGTTCCGCGCTCCGGCCGGCGTGTTCTTCTGCGCGAACACCGCCACCACCACGACGATCTCCGCGCCGGACCCGGTCCGGATCGAGGCCGGCCGCCGCAAGGTGAAGATCCTGTTCACCACGCCGTCCGGCACGATGGCCGGCCTGGTCTCGCCGGACGTCAGGTTCCTGAGCCTGTCGCAGATCGCCGACTCCGGGCTGAGCACCACGATGCCCGCGCTGGTGGACGGCCTGTTCCTCGCGCCCAGCGGGTTCCAGAAGGCGGAGAACGGCACGAAGGCACTGGTCAACGGCGAGGAGTCCGCCGTGCGGGGCGTGCCGGGGCCCACCGCGTCCGTCGTCGACCGGCCACTGCCGCCCGCCGCCCGCGACACCCCCGAGACCGCGCGGTTCGGCGCCTGCCTGAAAAACCGGGCGGTCCCGGACGCCGACCAGTTCGCGCACGGCCTCACCGCCAAGGTCAGCGCCACCGACACGATGATCACCGGCCGCTTCGGCGACCTGCTGCTCTACTGCCGCGAGGCGGAGAACGACCCGACACCCGGATCGGTGTACGACCTCGACGACCTGACCGAGATCCGCGGCACGACCGTCGCGGCGATGACGGCGTTCTACGACTTCAAGCCGTTCAAGGTCAACGAGCAGGGCGAGTACTACGACGGCGGCAGCACCAGTGCCGCGGCGGTCGGCCTGGTCCTCGACCCCCGCGCGGCGTCGATCACCTACACCAGCCCCGGCGCCGCGGACGTGCCCGCCACCATGGGCGACGGCACGTTCGTACTGGCGGCGCGGCTGTCCGACCGGCACCCCGACGCCCGCGTGGTCGTGCGGGACGCCGCCGGGACCGTCCTGGAGACGATCACGCCACAGAACCCGTCGTAAACAGGTAAAAGCGGTGGACGGCAGCGTCAGGATCGTCTCGTGGAAACCGAACGCCTGACGCTGCGGCCCCTCAGCCGGTCCGACGTGGACTCGTTGCGCGCGCTGCACGCCGACCCCGAGGTCATGCGGTACCTCGACCCGGCACCGGTCGAGTACTACCTCGGCGACGGCTTCCACGCCGCCGTCGAGAAGACGACCGGCCGGTTCGTCGGCTGGTTCGAGTTCAAGGGCACGGCCGAGGTCGAGCTCGGCTACCGGCTGCACCGCGCGTTCTGGGGCCTCGGCTACGCCACCGAGGGCGGGAAAGCCCTGATCGAACACGGTTTCAGCGCCGGTGATGTGCAGCGGGTCGTCGCCACCACGATGTTCGTCAACGCCGGATCGCGGCGCGTGCTGGAGAAGTGCGGGCTGCGGCACGTTCGCACGTTCCACGCCGGCTTTCCCGATCCGCTGCCCGGTGCGGAATACGGAGAGGTCGAGTACGCGCTGACAAAGGAGGAATGGCAGCGAGCCCAGGGGGAACGGCATGTGGCAGACGGAATCTGTTGACTTAGGCGCGTACTTCGCACGTACGGGGACGTCGGCGTCGAGTTCGCTGACGGAGTTACACGAAGCGCATGTGCGGGCCATTCCGTTCGAGAACATCGACGTGATGCTCGGCCACGTGCCGTCACTCGACCTCGGCGACATCCAGGACAAGATGCTCGGACGGCGCCGCGGCGGCTATTGCTACGAGCACCAACTGCTGTTCACGGCCGTGCTGGAACGTCTGGGCCACACCGTCAGCAGGCAGATGAGCCGGGTGATGACCGGGCCGCGCACGCACTTCATGTCCATCGTCGACGACCAGCTCGTCGACGTCGGGTTCGGCGCCGGAATGCTGCACCCGATGCCGCTGGTCGACGGCGCGATCGTGGACCAGGCCGGATGGCCGCACCGCCTGCGCCGCGAGGACGGCCGCTGGGTGCTGGAGAAGCAGTCGGCGGACGGCTGGGACCTGCAGCACGCGTTCGAGACCGGCATCGAGCAGCGCCCCGTCGACTACCTGGCCGCCAACTACTACGTCGCCACGCACGACCGGTCGCCGTTCAGCCGCCAGCTCGTCGTCATGCGTCTCGAACCGGGTCTGAGCCGCCGCCTTGTCGGCACGCAGTTCACCGCCGAACGCCCAGGGGAGAAACCTGAGAATTCTCAGGTAGAAGACCTCGGGAAAACGCTGGAATCGCTGGACATCACACTTACCGACAGGGAGCTGAGTCACATCAGCTCAACTTTGGGAACAAAGGTGGGAGCGCGTTCGTAATACCTGGTGTAGGGATCGCAATTCGGAGGTGTTGGAAATGACCACCGCGACTCCGTTCGCCACGGGAGCGAATTCCGCGCGCGCCAACGCACTGCCCACCCCGCCCACGGGCTGGCCCATCGGTTCCTACGGAACCTACGAAGAGGCACAGCGAGCCGTGGACCACCTGGCGGACAACGACTTCCCGGTCGCGGACGTCACCATCGTCGGCGTCGAGCCGATGATCGTCGAACGTGTCACCGGTCGCCTGACCTGGGGCCGCGTCCTGGGCGGAGGCGCCGCGTCCGGTGCCTGGTTCGGTCTGTTCGTCGGTCTGCTGCTGGGCCTGTTCTCGACCGGCGGCGCCCTCGCCCCGATCATCACGGGTCTCGTCGTCGGTACGGTCTTCGGCCTGGCCAGCGCCGCCACCCGGTATGCCGCCACGCGCGGCCGCCGCGACTTCGCTTCGGTCACCCAGCTCGTGGCCGGCCGCTACGACGTGCTCAGCCACCCGCGCAGCGCCGAACGCGGCAAGGAGATGCTGGCCTCGCTCGCGTTGCGCTCGTAGAAGACCCGCTCCCACCACAGAGAAACGCCGTCCCGATCTTCGGGGCGGCGTTTCGGCTTTACTGGCGGCATGTCGACTTGGGGGGCGCACTGGTGGCGGATCGTGCCGTTCGTCGCGGGGCTGTCGGTGAGCGTGGTGGCGTCGGGCATCAGCCTGTTCGGAATGGTCCCGATCCTGCTGTGGTGCGTGCTCGCCCACACCTGGCGGACCGGGTTGGTCGTGGGGATGACCCTGGTGGCCTTGCTGGCGTGGTTCGTGCTGCCGCGTCAGCTGGGATGGTCCGGGCCGTGGGTGCCCTCGTACGTCGAGAGGTTCTGGCTCTACGCGCTGGTCACCGCGTTCGTCTGCGCCGTCGGCCTGGCCTTCCAACGCCGGCTCCTGGCCGGTGCCGGGTGGCTGTTCGCGATGGTCGGAGTGGGCTTCTTCATCACCGGGGTCGTCCTGTTCGACGAGCTGGAGGCCAAGCCCCGTGACGAGGGTGTGCTTCCAGGGCCGCCCGGGCTGCGGGTGGTCGAGGGTCCCGGCTACTGCGGTTCCGGCAACTGCTCGCGCGAGGTGACCATGACCGGAGACCGCGCGCCCGACGTCGTGCGCGGGCACCTCGAATCCCGGGGGTACACGGCCCGGACGCCGGAGCGGATGTGCCGGGAAGTCGGAGTCGCGTTCACGCACGAGGTGTGCGCGGAGCCGAAGACGATCTCCGCCGACACGGTCGAGGTGACCTGGTACGTGAACTAGCCACCCCATTTCCGTACGTCATACGGTATTGTTTCCGTATGGCCTACGGAAATGGGGTGGACGGATGGCCGCCGAACGCAGCGGCGGGGGAGACCCGGCCAGGACGCTCGCGCTGCTCTGGCGCACGCCGCAGGAGCCGAAGCCGGTCGGCAGGAAGCCCAAGGTGAGCGTCGACCAGATCGTCACCGCGGCGATCGCGGTGGCCGACCGCGAGGGGCTCGGCGCGATGTCGATGGCCCGCGTCGCGCAGGAACTGAGCGTCGGCACGATGTCGCTCTACACGCACGTGCCCGGCAAGGCCGAGTTGATCGACCTCATGGCCGACGCGGTGCTGCAGGAACGCGAACTCACGCCCGAGGGCACCTGGCGTGAGCGCGTCAAGCACTACGCCGACCGCACGCGTGCGGTCTACCAGGCACATCCGTGGATGCGGGACGTGTCGATGGTGCGGCCGCCGCTCGGGCCGGGACTCATGGACGGCCAGGAGTTCCTGCTGGCCGCCCTCGCCGACTCCGGGCTGGAACCGAGGCAGGTGACCGTCGCGCACGTCGCGGTCGAGGGCTTCGTGCACGGCGCCGCGGCGTCCGAAGTGGACGATCAACAGCTCGCGGCGTCGACCGGCGAGTCGGGCGACTCGTGGTGGGGCGCGCGGCAGGTGTTCTGGGACGACTACTTCGACGTCGAGCGCTACCCGGCGATGACGGCGCTGTGGAACGCCGGCGCCTACGACACCGAGGGGACCCTCGCGCAGAACATGCACCACTCATGGAACTACGGGCTCGACAGGTTGCTGGACGGCATCGAAGGGGGCATGCGATGACAACGCTGGTCACGGGCGCGACGGGCAACGTCGGCCGGTTGGTGGTGCGGGGTCTCGGCGGTCACGTGCGGGCGATCACCCGCGACCCGGCCAAGGCCGGCTTCCCGGCCCACGTGGAGACGGTGAAAGCAGACCTCGACGACCCGGACAGCATTCCGTTCGACGGCGTGGAGAAGCTCTACCTGTTCGTGCACCCGCCGACCGCGCAGGAGGTGGTCGACCGCGCGGTGCGGGCAGGCGTGCGCCGGATCGTCACGCTGTCCTCGGGCGCGGTGACCTACGGCTACGACACCGGCCACCACCTCCCGGTCGAGCAGGCCGTCGAGGCGTCCGGTGCCGACTGGACCCACCTGCGGCCGGGCGAGTTCGCGGTCAACAAGATCGACCTCTGGGGCCCGTCGATCCGCGCGGACGGCACGATCGTGCACCCCGAACCGGACGCGTTCGGGCAGCCGATCCACGAGGCCGACATCGCCGACGTGGCGATCAAGGTGCTGCAGGAGGACGGCCACGCGGGCGAGGCCTACAACCTGTCCGGCCCGCCGCAGCTCACCCAGCGGGACATGGCACGCGACATCGGCGCCGCGATCGGCCGCTCGTTGACGTTCCGCGACGTCACCGTGGAGGAGGCGCTCGCCTACTACGTGAGTGTCGGCCTGCCCGAGGAGATCGCGCGCTACATCCTCGGCATCGGCGGGTACGAGGGCGGGGAACCCGACGACTTCACCGATTACGAGTTCGTCGTGTCGCCGGACTACGAGAAGGTCATGGGCCGGCCGTATCGGAGTTTCGCGCAGTGGGCGCGGGATCACGCGGCGGACTTCCGAGGCTGATCACCGCGTCGATTCGGCCCGTCCTCGTTCGACGTCCTAATAGACGGCGAACGAGGAGGCCCGGTGCGGTTCATGGTGTTGGTCAGGAGCCCGAGCCCGTTGACGGCACTGCACGGGGACGCGCTGCTGCGCGCGGGCGTGCTGCTCGACGCGGGTGACCTCGTCCCGGACGCGTGCGGGGTGTCGGGGTACTGGCTGATCGACGTGCGCGACCGGGAGGAAGCGGTCGAGCGGATGAAGCGCATCGCCCTCCCGGCGTGCGTCGTGGAAATACGTCAGGTGGCTGTGGTGTGATTCCCCCATGGGGGCTACCTCGGTGCACCGCACCATCGACGCGGTCTGGCGGATGGAGTCGGCGAAGGTCATCGCCGCGCTGGCCCGGTACACCCGTGACGTCGGGCTCGCCGAGGAGATGGCGCAGGACGCGCTGGTCGCGGCCTTGGAGCAGTGGCCGGCGGAAGGCGTGCCGCGCAACCCCGGCGCGTGGCTGATGACCACGGCCAAGCGGCGGTCGATCGACCAGATCCGCCGGCGCGAGAACTTCAACCGCAAGGTCGAGGAGATCGGCCGTGACGTCCAGGAGGCCACGCCGGACGCCAGCGAGGGCATCGACGACGAGATCGGCGACGACCTGCTGAGTCTCATCTTCACCGCCTGCCATCCGGTCCTGGGCACCGAGGCGCGCGTCGCGCTCACGCTGAAGATGCTGGGCGGCCTCAAGACCGAGGAGATCGCCCGCGCGTTCCTGGTCAGCGACTCGACCGTGGCCCAGCGCATCGTGCGCGCGAAGAAGGCCCTGGCCGACGCCGGGGTGCCGTTCGAGGTGCCCGAAGGGCCCGAACTCGCCACCCGGCTCGCCAGCGTCCTGGAGGTCATCTACCTGATCTTCAACGAGGGCTACTCCGCCACCCAGGGCGACGACTGGCTGCGCCCGGAACTGTGCGCCGAAGCCCTCAGGCTCGGCCGCGTGCTCGCCGAACTCGCGCCCAAGGAGGCCGAGGTCCACGGCCTGGTCGCGCTGATGGAGATCCAGGCCTCCCGCACCAAGGCCCGCACCGGCCCCGGCGGCGAACCCGTGCTGCTGCTCGACCAGGACCGGGGCCGCTGGGACTGGCTGCTCATCGGCCGCGGCCTCAAGGCCCTCGAACGCGCCGAAGCCCTCAACCAGCCGCCCGGCCCCTACTACGTACAGGCCGCCCTCGCCGCGTGTCACGGTCGCGCGCGCAAGGCGGAGGACACCGACTGGCAGCGCATCGCCACCCTCTACCAGGTGCTCGCGAGCATCTCACCGTCCCCGATCGTCGAACTCAACCGCGCCGTGGCGTTGTCGATGGCCTTCGGGCCCGCCGCCGGTCTCGCGCTGGTCGACGAGATCGCGGGCGAGAAGGCGTTGCAGGGCTACCACCTGCTGCCCAGTGTGCGCGGCGACTTCCTGATGAAGCTCGGGCGGGGCGCCGAGGCCAAGGCCGAGTTCGAGAAGGCGGCCGCGCTCACCCGCAACGAACGCGAACGGACCCTGTTGCTGCAACGCGCCGCCGCCTGTTAGGTCAGGGCGAGCTTCAGGCCCAGCGCGGCGAACGAGGCGGCGAAGAACCGCCGCAGCCACACCATCACCCGCGGCCGCGCCAGTACCCGGTCGCGCATCGACGCCGCGAACACCCCGTAGACGGCGAACACCACGAACGTCAGCGCCATGAACACCGCGCTCAGCGTCACCATCTGCCCGAACCCGGTCGCGAACTGCGGCAGGAACGCCACGAAGAAGATCGTCAGCTTCGGGTTGAGCAGGTTGATCAGCACCGCCGACACGACGACCTTGCGCGCCGACGCCGGTGCCGCCGCGGTGTCCACGACCAGTTCGCTCCTGTCGCGCAACGTCGACCACGCCAGGTAGACGAGGTACGCGACACCCAGGTACTTCACGATCTCGAACGCCAGCGCGCTCGCGTGCAGCAACGCCGCCAGCCCCGTCACCGTCGCCAGCACGTGCGGCACGATCCCCAGCGTGCAGCCGAGCGCGGCGATCACGCTCGCCTTGCGCCCGTGCGCGAGACCGGCGGACAGCGTGTACAGCACACCGGTGCCGGGAGTGGCGACCGCGATCAACGTCGTGATCAGGAAGGCGAGGCTCATGCGGTGAACTCTGCCGTGCAACCGGTCCAGTTGACAGAGCCACAAATCGCTCTTGAAGTTGGACCACTTCCGGCGTCGAGAACCCGGCGGCGGCTCCGTCCCTGAGGCATGAGCATCAAGAGCATGCACCACGTCGGAATGACCGTCACCGATCTCGCGGCCGCCGTCGCGTTCTTCGAGGAGCTCGGCATGGAGCTCGAAGGCAAGGCCCACATGGAGGGCGCGTTCGTCGACGGCGTCATCGGACTCGAAGGCTCGAACAGCGACATCGCCATGATGAAGACCCCGGACGGCCGGTACCGGATCGAGTTCAGCCAGTTCCACGCCCCGCGCAGCATCGACGGCGGCTCCCGCGCGCCGATCCACGCCCTGGGCCTGCGGCACATCGCCTTCACCATCGACGACCTCGACGACACCCTCGCCCGCCTCGAACCGCACGGCGCGAAGCTGGTCAAGAACATCGAGACGTACAAGGACGTCGTCAGGACCTGCTACGTCTGCGGCCCCGAAGGCATCCTCATCGAACTGTGCGAGTACCTCACGTGAGTGCCCGCGCATACGCCGTGGGCGAGACACTGACGGTCTGCGTGAAGTCCCGGACGAGGTGGGCCTGGTCGCTGTAGCCGAGGTCGGCGGCCAGATGTGCCCACTCGACGTCCGCCTCGGCCCGTTCCAGTGCCTCGTGGATGCGGTACCGCAGGATGACCCACTTCGGGCTCACCCCGACGTAGTCCGCGAACAGCCGTTGCATCGTCCGCACCGCCACGCCGCAGTCCCGCGCGAAGTCCGCCACCCGCCGGATCTCCCGGTCGTCCCGGATCCGTTGGACCAGCTCCATCGCCAGCGTCGCCTGGGCATCGGCCACGGGTCCGAGCCCCAGCAGGAACGCGTCGAGCGCGGCCACCCGCGCGTCCTCGTCCTCGACGTCCAGCACCAGCGACGACGGGACGTCGAGGCGCACGTGCCGCCCGGTCCACTCCGACACCGGCTCGGCGCGGAACGGCCGGAACCCACCGGGCCGGAACTGCACGCCCGCCACCCGGATCCGCCCGTCGAGCACCCGGCTGAACAACCCCAGCCCCACGCCCGCGATCTCCGGCTGGGCGAATCCACGCTCGAAGACGATGTTCACGGACGGGTGCGGCACGACGTGCGTGGTGTACGGGGCGTCGAGCTGTCCGTCGATCAGCCAGTAGTGCTCCAGATACGGCCGCAACTCCACGCAGGGCATGCGACGGCGGAACCGCACGCGGGCGAACAACTCGCGGGCGTCCACGATCCCCCGAGTGTCACGACGCGGCCCCTGCACACCGCGAATCCTAGGTTGGCGCGTTTCTTCAAGAGCGGTGAACCACGCGGTTCTAACGTCAACTCCATGAAGCTCAGCGTTCTGCTCGACCGAGCCCGCGACCACGCACTGCCCGTCATCGCGAACATCACCGACGACGACCTGGCCAAGCCCACCCCGTGTGCCGACTACGACGTCCGCGCCCTGCTCGACCACCTCCTGCACGTCATCGTGGAGTTCCAGAAGCTCGCCGCGAAGCAGGACGCCGACTTCAGCCACACCCCGTCCTACCCGGACTGGCGCACCCAGTATCCGGCCGAGTCCGCGAAGCTCGTCGACGCCTGGGCTCAGCCCGGCGCGACCGAGGGCATCTCGGGCAGCATGCAGATGCCCGCGCAGACGGTCGGCGGGCTGGCGCTGCTCGACCTCACCGTCCACGCCTCCGACCTCGCCCAGGCCACCGGCCAGCGCTTCGAGCCAGACCCCGAGGTGTTCGCCGAGGTCGCCGGCCTCGTGGCCCGGATGGGACCGATGGCCGTCGAGTGGAAGGTCTTCAAGGAACCCGCCGAGGCACCGGCCGACGCGTCGCCGTTCGAGCAGCTGCTGGCCACCACCGGCCGTGACCCGCGCTGGAGTGCTTGACTTGGCGCCATGCTGACGATCGGGATGCTGGGCGGGATGAGCTGGGAGAGCAGCGCGGAGTACTACCGGCTCGCGAACGTGCTCGTGCGGCAACGGCTCGGCGGGCTGCACTCGGCGAAGATCGTGCTGCACTCCGTCGACTTCGCCGAGATCGAACGCATGCAGGTCGAGGGCCGGTGGGACGACGCGGGCAAGGCGCTCGCCGAAGCCGCCGCACACGTGCAGGCAGGAGGCGCTGACTTCCTGCTGATCTGCACCAACACCATGCACAAGGTGTTCGACCAGGTCCAGGCCGCCGTCGACATCCCGGTGATCCACCTCGGCGACACGACGGCGCGGGCGATCAAGCGCGCCGGCCTGACGACGGTCGGTCTGCTCGGCACCGGCTTCACCATGGACCAGCCGTTCTACCGCGAACGCCTGGAGTCGCACGGCCTGAAAGTCCTGCTGCCCTCGGCCGAGGACCGCGCGACCGTGCACCGGATCATCTACGACGAGCTCTGCGTCGGCGTCGTCCGCGAGGAGTCCCGCCGCGCCTATCAAGACGTGATCGCACGCTTCGAAGGGGCGGAAGGCGTCATCCTCGGCTGCACCGAGATCGAGCTGCTGATCACCCAGGCTGACGTGCCACTTCCGGTGTTCCCGACGACCCGCCTGCACGTGGAGGCAGCGGTCGAACGGGCAATCCAGACAACTCTGTGAACAAGTGATGTGATCCAGACCGCAACTCGGCCACCGTACGAAGTGTCTTAGTCACTGAGGGCTATTCCTTCTTCAGTGAACTAGGGGAGTTCGCGTTGAAACGATCACACATCGCCGCAGGGCTGACGGCTGTCGTGGTTGCCGCCACGGCAGCCGTTCCCGTTTCAGCGGCACCGCAGGAGCAGCAGGTGCGGGCCGGCGGGCTGACCACGAAGGTCACGCTCGTCACCGGTGACGAGATCACCGTCAACAACGGCAAGGTCCACGCCAGAGCCGCACAGGGCAGGGAGAACGTCGGGTTCCGCTCGTTCACGGACCCGCGCGGCGACCTGCACGTCGTCCCGCTCGACGCCCAGGCGGGGCTCAACTCCGGCGAGCTGGACGAGCGGCTGTTCGACGTCTCGCTGCTCGCCAGATCCGGCTACGACGACGCGGCGAGCAAGACGATTCCGCTGATCGTGCAGGGGCAGCCGATCAGCGCGGCGAACGCCGAGTCGTTGCCGAGCATCGGCGCGCACGCGATCACGGTCGGCAAGGACGGCTCGTTCTGGGCCGGTGCCCGGGCGGCGGGCACCGGCAGGATCTGGCTCGACGGCAAGGTCACCGCGTCACTGGACCGCAGCGCCGCGCAGGTCGGCGCGCCCCAGGCGTGGGAGAAGGGCTTCACCGGCAAGGACGTCACCGTCGCCATCCTCGACACCGGCGTCGACGAGACCCACCCGGACCTCGCGGGCGCCGTCGTGGAGTCGAAGAACTTCTCCGACAGCGACACCACCGACGACCGGGTCGGCCACGGCACGCACGTCGCGTCCACCGTCACCGGCGACGGCAGGTACAAGGGCATCGCGCCCGACGCGAAGATCATCAACGGCAAGGTGCTCGGCGACTACGGCGGCGGCCGGGAAAGCGACATCATCGCCGGCATGGAGTGGGCCGGGGCCTTGGCCAAGGTCGTCAACATGAGCCTCGGCAGCTCGTGGCCCGACGAGGGCACCGACCCGATGTCGCTCGCGCTCAACCGCATCACCGAGCAGACCGGCGCGCTGTTCGTCGTCGCCGCGGGCAACTCCGGCGGCACCATCGGCTCGCCCGCGTCCGCCGACGCGGCCCTCACCGTCGGCGCCGTGAACCGGGACGACACCCTCGCCGAGTTCTCCTCGCGCGGCCCGCGCTGGGTGAACAACGCCGTCAAGCCCGACATCACCGCGCCGGGCGTCGGCATCGTGGCCGCGAAGGCCAGGAACGGCCAGATCGGCACGCCGGTCGGCGACGGGCACGTCGCGTTGTCCGGCACGTCGATGGCCACCCCGCACGTGGCGGGCGCCGCGGCGATCCTCGCGGCCAAGAACCCGGCGTGGAAGGCCGGGGACATCAAGGCCGCGCTGATGAACAGCGCCAATCCCAACCCGTTGCTGAGCATCTACGACCAGGGCGCCGGACGTCTCGACGTCGGCCGTGCCGTGTCCGCCGGGGTCTCCACGAACCATGGCAGCTTCTCGCTGGGCACCGCGCAGTGGCCGCACGACGACGACAAGCCCATCACGCAGAAGCTGACCTACCGCAACAACGGCACGTCCGACGTGACGATCGACCTCAGCGTCGCCGAGGTGAAACCCGCCGGAGCGGGCCTGTTCAGCGTCTCGCCGGCGAAGCTCACCATCCCGGCCGGTGGCACGGCCGACGCCACGGTCACCGCCGACACCAAGGCCGCCGTCGCGGACGGTGTCTACGGCGCGGTGGTGCTGTCCTCCGACGGCGTGCGGGTGCCCATCGGCGTCGTGAAGGAGGTCGAGAGCTACGACGTGAAGCTCACGTTCCTCGACCACAACGGCGCGGCGACGCAGTACTACGACTACCGGTTCGTCAACGTCGACCAGGCGCAGGCGCACTTCCGCCACGACCCGTCCGGCACGCTCGTGCAGCGCCTGCCCAAGGGCAAATTCTTCCTCGACGGCACGATCAGCACGCGTGACCCCGACCCGGCCAAGGGCGGCCTGATCACCACGCTGACCGAACCGGCGCTCGACGTCACCGGCGACACCGAGATCGTGTTCGACGCCCGGCAGGGCATCCAGCCGGTGATCTCCGTCGAGCAGAAGGAAGCCAAGTCGGCGTCCGCGGGCCTCGGCTTCCTGATGCAGGCCAACTGGGGCGCGACCGGCGGAACCTGGCACCTCGGCAACTTCGACTCGGTCCGCGTCCGCCCGTCGACGACGTCGTGGCCGAAGTTCGACTTCTACGCCGAGTCCGTGCTCGCCAAGCCGGACGCGGGCGGCAAGTTCGACGGCAGCCCGTACCAGTACCACGTGCGGATCAGCGAGAAGACCCGCGTGCCGGCGAACCTCCAGCGTTCCGTGAAGGACCGCGAACTGGCCCGCGTCAACTCCGTCACGCACGCCCGCGTGCCGGGCTCGATCGGCCAGCGCGACAACGGCGCTTCCGGCCCGCTGCCGTTGCGGCTCAAGGAGTACTACACGCCGGGCGTCGAGTGGTCCGGTTCGCTGACGGAGTTCACGAAGCTCGGCGAGTGGCCACCGCTCGGCTCGCAGTTCTCGGTCACACCCCGCGTGTTCAAGCTCGGCCGCACCACCACCGAGCACTGGAACAGCGCCGTCTACGGCCCCGGCGTGCCGCACGCGCCAGGAACCGTGCGCTTCGCCGGACGCGTGGGCAACCTGCTGCGCCTCGACCTGCCCGTGCACAGCGCGCAGGGCATGTACGGCTACTCCTCCCCGAGCACCGGCCGCACCACCGTCACGCTGGACGGCAAGGTCATCTCCGACCAGCCCGAACCCGGCTATGCCTACCTCCCGAACGTGCCGGCGGAGAGGAAGCGCTACACCGTCCACACCGAGGCGGCCCGCGACTCGTTCTCGTCGCAGGTCAGCGCCGACTGGTCGTTCTACTCGGAGAACGTCCCCGGCGAGGAGTACCAGCCGGTGCCGTTGCTGGCCGTCCGGTTCGCACCCGCGCTGGACGAGAACAACCGCGCCGGACGCGTCGTCACCGTGCCGATCACGGTGCAGCGCAACGGAACGGGCACCGTCACCGACATCAAGGACCCGGCGGTGCAGGTGTCCTACGACGAGGGCAGGACGTGGAAGCCGGTGCCGCTGCGCAAGACGCGGGCGGGCTGGCAGGTCACGCTGATCCACCCGCACGGGGCCAAGAACGTGTCGTTCAAGGCCCGGGCGGCGGACGCGGGCGGTGACGTCCAGCAGACGATCATCCGCGCGTACGACCTGAGGTGACCGCGTGAGGGGCCGGTTCGCGCCGGCCCCTCACCGCTACTTCCGGTACGGCGCCAGCGTTTCCTGGTCCACGTCGGGCGCGCCCATGATCGGGTGCACCTCGATCGGCTGGTTCAGCAGCTTCCCGCCCGGCCCAGGGCACGCCGAGGCCTTGCGGGCGATCTCCAGCAGCCGTTCCTCACTGGCGACGTCGACCACCCAGTACCCGGCGATGACCTCCTTGGACTCCGCGAACGGACCGTCGACCACGACCGGCCCGTCGTCGCTGCCCCGCACCACGAACGCCCGCGCCGGACCGCTCAGACCCTCGGACTGCAGCAGCTCACCCGACGCGCGCAGCTCGGCGTCCAGGTCGCGCATGTAGGCGATCATGCGATGCATGTCCTCGTCGGACCAGGCGGCGACGCCCTCCCAGTCCTCCTGGCTGCCGCCGTAGCTGACCAGCATGTACTTCACTTCCACTCCCCACCGGTAGCGCGGGCCTTGATCTCCTGCACGGCCCAGCTGTTGCCGTCCGGGTCGTCGAAGAAGATGAACGACCCGCCGTCCGCCTCGTTCATGCGCACGATCTCGCCGACCTCGACCCCGCGCTCGACGAGCTGCGCGCGGGCCTTCTCCAGGTCCGACACGACGAGTTGTACACCCTTCAACGTCCCCGGCTCGCCCTTGGCGATGCCCTTGCCCATGACGATCGAGCAGCCGGAGCCCGGCGGGGTGAGCTGCAGGACGCGCGTGTCCTCGCTGAACGTCGTGTCGTGGTCGACCTTGAAACCGAGCTGCTCCTCGTAGAAGCGCTTCGAGCGGTCGACGTCCGACACCGGTACGACGATGACTTCCAGGGTCCAGTCCATGTCATTCCTCTCAGCGGCTGTCCTTCACGCAGCCGTCGAAGTGCTCAGGGACTTTTCGACATGGGGTCCCGGCCCACATACCCGAGCAGCCTGTCCTGCAGAGGAGCGTCCTGCGGCACCCGGATCTCGGCGCCGTAGACCTCGATGCCGGGACCGAACGCGCCGGGTGTGCGGAAGCGTTCCATCAGCTCGGCGGGCACCGACGTCGCCGTTGCCCAGAGGCGTTCCACGTCGGCCGCCGGGATCGTCTCGTCCTGGCCGGTGGCGCGGGCGAGGTCCCAGCCGTGCAGCACCAGGTCGTCGCTGACGACCTGGTCGACGTGGTCCTCCAGCGTCATCGGGCCGGCGGGCGTGGAGACCTCGCTGTGGGCGCGGTCGGAGTCCAATGCTTCCTGGACCTGGCGACGGGCCTCGCGGAAGTCCGTGAGCGGGTCCTCGGTGCGTGGGATCGGATGGCCGAGCATCACGCCGTGCATGTCGATGACGTGGTCCACGACCTCAAGTGCCGTCCACTGCGCACACGGTGAGGGGTTGTCCCACGCGTCGGATTTCACGTGGGCCACCTTCGCCTCGAAGGCGTCCGCACGAGCCCGGTATCTGGCCGAAATCGATGTCATGGCCTCACTCCTCAACGGCGCCGCCGATCTTGCGCAGGTGTTCGCGGAACGTCAGCCCGCTCTCCAGGTACTCGCTGAACCGCAGCTGGCCGCGCAGGGACTCACCCTGCCGCACGCGCTCCGCCTGCGCTCGTTCGACGTCGCGGATGCCGCGCGCCTTCTCGATGAGCGCACCGGCGTCGGACGCCGGCACGAACAGCACGCCGTCGTCGTCACCGCACACGATGTCGTCGGACGTCACGGTCCACGGGCCGATCTCGGCCGTCGAGAGAGCCTCGGGCGCACGGTCACGCAGGCTCAGCGGCCCCGTCGGGTTCGCGCCGAGGCTGAACACCGGCAGCCCGATCGCCCTGATGTCCTGGGTGTCGCGGTGCAGACCCCAGATGACGACGCCCGCGAGCCCTGCCTTCCGCGCTTCGAGCACGATCAGGTCGCCCACGCAGGCCTCGTCCGTGCGGCCGTCGTTGTCGACGACCAGCACGTCGCCGGGCTCGCTGCGTTCGATGGCCTCCAGGAAGACGTCGACGCTGCCCGCGTGCCGGGCGGGCAGCACGCGGCCGCCGGTCTTCGCGCCGGGGATGACCGGTGTCAGGGAGACGGTGCGGACCGGGATGTCCGACCGGATGCACGCGTCGGCGAGGTGTGCGGTGGTGAGATCCAGAGTGGCGAGATCCATGCTCGCAATTCTTACGCCGAGACCTTCTCCTCGGCGGATTCGGCGCGCAACACGCCCGCGGACAGCGCCGCGACCAGGCACAGCGCCACCGGAAGCAGGAACGCGATGTTGAGCGGCACGACGTGGGTCAGCCAGCCGATCACCGCCGGTCCGGCCAGCACACCGAGGTAGCCCAGCCCCGCGACCCGCGACACGTTCGCGCCGGCGGCACCCGGTTCGGCGTGCCCGGCCGCGCTGAACAGCTGCGGCACCGTGCCCGACAGGCCGATCCCGGCGATCGCCCAGCCCACCAGCGCCAGCCAGATCCACGGTGAGAGCGCGGCCGTCGCGATGCCGGCGGCACCGATCACCGAGCCCCAGCGCAGCACCGCCATCGGCCCGGTCTTCGCGGAGACCCGGTCCGCGAGCAGCCGCCCGATGGTCATCGTCGTGGCGAACGCGCCGTAGGCGAGCGCCGCGATCTGCGGGGACGCGTCGAGGACGTCGCGCAGGTGCAGCACGCTCCAGTCGTTCGCGGCACCCTCGCTCAGCATCACCAGCAGGGCGAGCACCGCCATGATCCAGATCCGGCGGGGAGCCTTGCGCTTGCCGGTCTGCTCGGTGGCGTGCTGCGACTCCTTCTCGTCGAGCAGGAACCGGGCGGTCACGAGGCTGACGACGACGCCGAGCACGGCCGCGGCGCCCAGCGTCGTGGCGGGGGAGAGCTCCCAGCTCAGCGTGCGCGCACCGGTCAGTGCGGCCGCCACACCGCCGAGCGACCACGTCGCGTGGAACGCCGACATCACCGGACGCTGGTAGTGCCTCTCCACCACCACGGCGTGCGCGTTCATGCTGACGTCGATCAGCCCGTTGCCGATGCCGAAGATGAGCAGCGCCGCACCGAGCGTCCACTGGTTGACCGCCGCACCGGGCAAGAACGCCGTCACGCTGCACACGACACCGGCGAGCGGCACGACCAGCTTCACGCCCACGCGGTCGGTGAACTTGCCGCCGAGCCGCATCCCGACGAACGCGCCCAGCCCGAGCAGGAGCAGCAACCGGCCGAGCTCGGCGTGGTTGATGCCCGTGCGGTCCTCGACCGTCGGGATGTGCACGAGCCACAGCCCGAGCAGGAACCCGTTGAGGGCGAAGTACGTGAAGGTGGCGACCCGCGCGGCCTTGAGAGCGTTCACTTGCCTCACGCTAACGAACGATTCGCGTGTTCGAAAGGTTGAGTTTCGAACATCACTGTTGTTCAATCACGATCGTGTCCCGACTGAAGCAGATCACCGAGGCGGTCCGCGACGCCGGCTCGCTCGGTGTGGCGGACCTGGCGTCATTGACCGGCGCCTCCGAGATGACCATCCGCCGCGACCTGGAGATCCTCGCAGCTCAGGGCGTCCTCGAACGCTACCGCGGCGGCGCCAGGAGCCTGCTCCTGCGCGGTTCCGAACCCCCGTTCGCGCTGCGCTCGGACGACAACACGGCCGCCAAACGCCGCATCGCCGCCGCTGTGGCCGCCCTGATCGCGGACGGCGAGTCGGTCGTCCTGGACAGCGGCACCACGTGCCTCGAAGTGGCCCGCCTGCTGCACGACCGACGCCTGACCGTCATGCCGTTGTCCCTGCACGCCGTGAACGCCCTGTCTTCTTCTTCGACTCTGACGTTGCTCGTCCCCGGCGGCCGCCCACGCCCTGGCGAGCTGGCACTCACCGGCCCGCTGACCCTGGCCTCGCTGCAGTCGCTGCGCTTCGACACCGCCGTCATCGGCTGCTGCGGCCTCTCCGCCGAACACGGCCTGACCGCCTTCGACCTGGAGGACGCCGCGGTGAAACGAGCCGCCATCACCTCGGCCCGCCGCGTCATCGCCGCCGTGGACGCCTCGAAACTCACCCGCACCGCCCTGGCCCACGTGGCAGCCGTGTCCTCTTTGGACGCCGTGGTCACCGACGCGGAGAGCGCCGAGGGCCTGGCCGCCGCCGGCGTCGCGGTGGTGACGGCATGATCGTGCTGTTCGACATGTTCGGCGTGATCGCCCGCGACCAGTCACCCGAGGTCATGGCCACGATGAGCACCGCGCCGGAGTTCTGGGACGCCTACTGGGCCCACCGCCCCGCCTACGACCGCGGCGACGTGACGGCGAGCGAGTACTGGGCCCTCGTGGGCCACCCGCCGCTGGTCGAGAAGGACGTGGCCAGCTGGAACCGTGTCGACTACGAGATGGTCGCGCTGCTGCACGAACTGCACAACGCGGGCCGGCGCATCGCGTTGCTGTCCAACATCCCCGAGGACCACGCCCAGCACTTCGAACGCACCTACGCGTGGCTCGACCTGTTCGAGGTGCGCGCGTTCTCCTGCCGGATCGGCCACGCCAAGCCGGACCGCGCGGCCTTCGAATGGTGCCGCGACGCGCTGGGCGACGACGACATCCTGTTCGTGGACGACCGGCTGGAGAACGTGCGGGCCGCGGAGCTGGCCGGGATGCGCGGGCACCACTTCACCGGGATCGACGGGCTGCGCGCGCGGCTCGGTCCCAGCCTGACGTTCTCCGCGAACGCCAGGCTGGGACCGCCGGCGCTAGACGAGTGATGACCAGTAGAACCAGAACGCCTGCAGCACACCGGCCACGATCACCAGGTACCACAGGATCAGCACCACGCTGTGGAACTGGAACCCAGGCCGGATGTTGCGCAGCGTCGTGTACCAGAAGATCGGGATCATCACGGCCCACACGACCATGCAGTACGGGCACAGCGCGCCGATCTCGTACAGCGACTGGACGATCAGCCAGTGCACGAACAGCACGCCGAACGTGACGCCGACCTGCAGCCCGATCCACACCCACGACGGCAGTGACACCCCGGCCAGCAGCAGCACGCCCAGGGTCGTCACCACCGCGAAGCCCGCGATGCCGAGCAACGGGTTGGGGAACCCGAACAGCTCGGCCTGGGCGGTCTTCATGATCGAGCCGCAGCTCAGCACCGGGTTGATGCTGCACGTCGGCACGTAGAACGGGTCCTTGAGCAGCGCGATCTTCTCGAGCGTCAGCACGAACGACGCGACCAGCCCGACGAACCCGCCGGCCGCGAGGACCCAGGCGACGATCCGGTTCACGAAAGCGCCTTGTCGATCGCGGCCTTCAGGCCGTCGTAGGAGGGCGTGCCCTTGAACTTGGTGCCGTTGACGAAGAACGTCGGCGTGCCGGTGACGCCGGCCTTGCTGCCCTCGGCGCGCTGGGCGAGCACGCGGTCGCGCAGCGCCGGGTCGTCCAGCGCCTGGTCGAACGCGGCCTGGTCGAGGCCGAGCTGCTGGGCGAAGCCGGTGAACGCCGCGCGCTGCGACGTCTGCTGCCCGGCCCACTCCTGCTGCGCGTCGAACATCAGCCGGAACATGTCGTCCCGCTTGCCCTGCGCGCCAGCGGCCTCGACCGCGACGGCGGCCAGTTCGGAGTGGCGGTGGCTGGGAATCGGGAAGTGCCGCACGTCGAACGTCACACGGTCGCCGTACTCGGCCCGCAGCTTCTCCACACCGGGATAGGTGGCGGCGCAGGCAGGGCACGAGAGGTCGAGGTACTCGACGACGGTCACCCTGCCGTCGGCGGACTGGGGTGCCGCGGTGGTGTCGTTGCGGTTGAACAGGAAGAAGCCGGCGACCACGACCGCCACGACGGCGACGATGATCAGGGACAGACGAGCGTTCTTGGACATGGGAGAACTCCACGTGTGGCGAAGGAAGACGGACCCGCGGAACGGGTTCGGTCTACGCGCGCAGTACGCAGAGCTGCGTCAGCCGCACTTCCAGCCGGCGTGACGGGGGAGACAGAACGGCAGGCAGGCGCACCACCAGTACGTGGAACGAGCCGGACCGCCGCAACACGGCGAACCCGATCAGCACGGCGAGCGCCACCACCAGGCAGGCACCGGCGACCAGGAGGCCCTCGACCAGCCCGCCGTCGTCGGTCAGGTCGGAGTGGGCGACCGCGTGGGTGCTCGACGTCGGGCACTGCGCGGTCCAGGCGAACTCCGTCTCGCACGGCGTGCCCTGCATCATCGCGATCCCGGCGACCAGCGCGAGCACGGCGAAAACCCGCGCGAGATACGCGCGGGTTCGCGAGCTGCGGGTGCCGGGCACGTGATCCAGGGTAGCCACCTCGGCTCCGGGCTCGTGCGGACGGGGGAGAAGCCGCCCGAACCGGATCGCTAGCGCCAGAACGCCAGCCTGTGCTCGGCGGCGTAGTCGACACGCCCGATCGCGCCCGGAGCCAGTGACTGCACGTACTGCCCCTCCGAGAACCGCGGCCACCCTGGCGTCCCGGTGCGGGCGAAGTCCGTCCACGTCCTGATCATGTGGTCGGACAGGCCGCGGTCCTTCGTGAAGTCCTCGTCAGGGAACAGGTAGTCGATGTCCGACGAGTGGTTCGCGCCGTGCAGTTCCTTGGGGAACTCCGGATTCGTGGCCGCGTTGCGGTCAGCGAACTCGAACGCGTAGACGGGCGCCTTCTTCGCGTACAGCGTGTTCTGCCGGAACGTCGCACGCGCCCACACGCGATCCGTCAGCACCGTCGCCCACGCCTGCTTCGGCGACGCGAACGCGCCGGCCGGGTACTCGCGTTCGATCTCGGCCGCGCGATCGGGGAACGCCTCCCGCACCAGCCGTGAGTAGTCCTCAGTGGACATCGGGTCCGGCCGGAACAGCCCGACGAAGCTGTTGTGCTCGTCGCGGGTCGCACCCACGAGCATGGGCACGTTCGCGAACTCGCCCGCCTCCAGCGAGTCGCCCGGCAGCCGTGGCAGCACCGAGCCGCCGTAGCCGACGGGCTGGAAGATGTTCATGATCTGCGGGTAGCCCAGCAGCTTCTCCGCCGGCAGCTTTCGCAGGCACTCGACGTCCGCGCAGCCCAGTTCGGTGCTGATCATCGAGCCGATCTCCTGGATCTCCGGCACCGGCCGCCACGCGAGCGACGGCAACGCCTCCAGATCCGGGAACCAGGCACCGCGAGGCACGTCGACCAGCGTGAACGAGCTGTGCATGATCGCCTTGTGGAACAGCGGCCGCTGCCCGATCAGGTGCGCGCCGACAGCGGTCGCGCCGAACGACACCCCGAACAACGTCACGTTGCCCGGATCTCCGCCGAAAGCGGAGATGTTGCGTTGGACCCACTCCAACGCCGCGCGTTGGTCCAGCAGCCCGAACTCACCGGAGTGCTCGAGTCCGGGCAGCCCGAACCCGCCGAACACCCCCATCCGGTAGTTGAACGTCACCACGACGACATCCCCTTGCCGCGCAAGGCGTTCCGCGTCGAAGTAGTGCCCGGCCCCGATCGCGCCGTCGCCGTGCACCCACACCAGCACCGGCTTGCGGCCGGTGACCGACGGTGTCGTGACGTTGGCGAACAGGCAGTCCTCGTTCGTGCTCTTCGTCTCCGAGTAACCGGACCCGACCTGCGGGCACGGGCTGCCGGGCTCGAAGGCCTCCCGCACTCCGCTCCACGCCGCGGCGCGCACCGGTGGCTTCCACCGCTGCGCGCCCGCGTACGGGACGCCCTGGAACCGCAGGTGCCCGTCGCGCTGTTCCCCCTTGACCTGCCCGGTGTCGGTCGTGACCACGTCCGACGGCATGGCTTCCCCCTTCCCGCATGCGCTGACCAGCAGCACTGCGGCGACCAGCAACGTGCCCCGACGCACGATGATCAACCTCCGGTGGCTAGTGGTGTGGCCCGGAACGTTGCCGGGGAATGCGCGGTCAGACGGGTGCATCGTGGTGCCCTGCTGAGCGTGCATTACCTCGCCAACGGGCCGGGTCACACCACTAGATCGACGGCCGCGACCAACTCCCGTTCGCAGACGTCGAGATCGAGTGACCCGGACCGCAGCACGACGCCGTTGCGCATCGCGAGGATGAACACCGCCATCACGTCCGGGTCGAACACGCGGAACTCGCCGGCCTGCTGCCCCTGTCTCAACAGACCGGCGAGCGCCACGTGATCGGAGTCGGCGATGCCCCCGTCCGTCACCGCCGCGTGGGCCCTGATCCGCAGGAACGCCACCATGTCCGCGCGGTGCTCGCGCAGGAACGCGATGTTGGCGACCAGGAACGCCCGCAGCTCCTCGCGAGCGCCGCCCTGGCCCATCCGCGCGTGCACGAACTCTTGGAAGCGCTCCAAGATGTCCGCGAACACCACGTCGACGAGCTCCTGCTTGTTCCTGAAGTGGTACGAGATCAGCCCCGTGCTGCTCAGCCCGGCACGCGCCGCGATGGCCTTGAACGACGTCTCCGCGTAGTCCAGCTCCGCGATCGTGGCGATCGCCGCCGCCACGATCTGCGCCCGCCGGGCCTGCTCGGTCACGGACTTTGCTCGCATGAGCAAAAATTAGCACGACTGAGCAAACCAGCGGCGGGCCAAAATCAAGTTCCATGAGCATCAGGCAGCACCAGATGGCGTTACGGCCGCTCCGCCGATGGGTGATCGTGGTGTGCGCGGCGGTGGTCGTCGTGCTGACCTCGGCCGTGCTGGCCTGGCTGCTCTTCGAGGCGGGCAGCGACCCCGGACGCCGGCTGGAGGCGATCAAGACCGGGTTCACCGTCGGACTGGCCGGCGGTGGCAGCATCGTGCTGTTCCTGGCGGTGCGACGGCAGTGGCACCAGGAGGTCGTCGCCGTCGTCACCGCCCGCGACGCCGACGAACGCCGCCTGACCGACCTCTACGTCAAGGGCACCGAGCATCTGGGCTCACCGCTGGCCCAGGTCCGCATCGCCGGCCTCTACGCGCTGGAACGTCTCGCCCAGGAGAACCCGCACCAGCGCCAGGTCGTGACGGACGTGATCAGCGCCTACCTGCGCATGCCGTTCGCCGAGGGCGACGAGGACCTCGAGACACAGCAGGAACTGCACGTCCGCCGTTCCGCGGGCACGATCCTCACCACCCACCTGCGCGAACCGGAGTTCTGGGGCGTCACGCTGGACCTCAGCCGCGCGGTACTGGTCGACTTCAACGCCCGCGGCTGCGTGTTCACCGGCGGCCTCAACTGCGAGAAGGCCGTCTTCATCGGCACCGCCCGCTTCACCGACGCCCGCTTCGCCGGGGTCGCCAGGTTCGTCGACGCCGACTTCCGCGGCACGAGCCGGTTCACCGGCGTGACCTTCGAGGACGACGTCCTCTTCGGCGGAGTCCGCTCCCGCGACACGCGCTGGTTCCTCGGCGCCAAGCTCACGAACCACAAGGCCGTGCTCGACCTCCCCGGCTTCCGTGTCGAGCCGGACGGCACCATCACCCCCGACGCACCAGCCCGATGAGGTGGTCGACGGCCGCGCCCAGATCAGCGGGCCCGTCGACGGCGATGCCGGAGCCTCCGAGCCGCCGCAGCGGTTCGATGTCGATGTCCACCCGGTCCCCGACGCTCCACGTCCCCGCCGCCGGCACCCCGCACCGCTGCAGCACCACCCGGAACGCGCCCGGATCGGGCTTGGGCGTGTCACGCGAGTCCTCGGAGGTGAACACCTCGGTGAAGTCCGCGACCCCGAGGCCGACCTTGTCCAGGATCGCCGTCATGGAGCCCCTCGTGTTGTTGGTGAGCAACACGATCGGCACCACCTCGCGCAGCCTGCCGAGCTCCCGGACCACGCCCTCGTCGCGCGCCAGACCGTCCGCGATGGACAGATGCGTCTCGCGGTACTCCAGCCACTGCGCGACGTCGAACCCGTTGGCCCGCACGAACGACGTCGTCGACGTACCGGCCCAGTTCGTCCGCATGGCCTCCCGCAGCTCGGCCACCTTCGCGTTCGCGTGCGCCACGGAGGCGCCCCGCAGCTCCACGAACATCCGGCCTATCACCGAGAGCACCTGCTCCGCGTACGCCTCCTTCGGGTACAGGGTCCCGTCGAGGTCGAACACGACGAGCCGCGGCGTGGACCCGTCTCCGAGAACGTCGATCATGCGCCCACCCAACCACGTCCCGGGGTTTGGAAGACCGCCAAACAGCATGCTTTCAGGTTGACCTGCGGCGAATGGGTGGAGCCAAACGGAACACCACCTCTACCGTCCCTGCATGCCTTTGCGGAGATCAACGGTGCGCGGCCGCGAGTTCGGCGACGCCATACGAGCGCTGCTGCGGGCGGCCGACCTGACGAACCGCGCCGCCGCCGAGTTGCTGGGCTGGCAGGAAGCCAAAGTCTCGGAACTGGTCAACGGCAAGGAAGGCGTCAGCGACGTCGACCTGGCCAAGCTGCTGGGGCTGTTGCGCACGCCGCCCGACGAGTTCGACCACCTGATGGCACTGCACCGCGAGACGCACCAGCGGGATTGGTTGCAGCCCGCCAAGTCCGGCGTCACGGACCGAGCGCGCACACTGCGCGAACACGAGAAGATCGCCTCGGACATCACCGGATGGTCCATGAACGTCGTGCACGGCCTGCTGCAGGCTCCCAACTACATCCCCTACGTGGTGCACGCTTCGACCAAGCTGTCCGCCGACGAGCGGCCCACGGTGATCAGCAATCGAATCTCGCGTCAGAACGCCGTTCTCGACGGCTATCGAACCGTCACGATCTACATGCACGAGCAGGCGCTACGACTGCCGGTCGGAAGCCCGGAGGTCATGGCAGAGCAGTACCACCACCTGCTGCGACTTTCGGTGCGGCCGTACCTGACGATTCGGGTGATTCCCACCGCGTTCGGGCCGCACGCCGGGCTCGCGGGTGACTTCGATCTGTTGAAGTTCAAGAAGATCCCGCCGATCGTCTATGTGGAGAGCGAGGGGGCTAACGTCTTTCTTGAAGATCAGCCTTCGGTCGGTCTCTACGACACCGCGTTGACGTCACTCGGACGGGCGGCGTTGGACGAGTCGCAAACCAGGAAGCTGGTCACCGACATCATCGGTGAGGAGTTCCAGCATGAGCAGGTGGCGGAAGAGTAGTTACAGCGGCAGCGACGGCAACTGCGTCGAGGTGGGCCGTGGTGTCGGCATCCGCGACAGCAAGGCTCCCTCCGTCGAACTCCCGCTCACGGCCCACCAGTGGGCACCGCTCCTTCGCCTGATCCTCGGCAGCTCGTGCAACTGAAGGTTGCGCAAGCCGGGTCAGCCGGTTAACTTGAAGTGCAACCGATGGTTGCACTTTGAGGAGGACCGCATGGAGCACGGAAGCATCGAACGCGAGCTGCGCATCGACGCCACCCCCGAGGTGGTCTACGAGGTGGTCAGCTCTCCCGAGCACCTGCGCGAGTGGTGGCCCGACGAGGCCGAGCTCGACCCCGTGCCCGGCGCCACCGGCACGATCACCTTCGGCGATCCGGCCTCGCCGGACGCGAAGGTCGAACACCTCACCGTCGTCGAGGCCGACCCGCCGCGCCGGTTCGCGTTCCGCTGGGTGCACGACCGGGGCGTGCCGGCGGCGCCGGGCAACTCGCTGCTCGTCACGATCGACCTCGTGCCGTCCGGCGACGGGACGCTGCTGCGCTTCAAGGAGACCGGGTTCCGCGAGCGTGGCTGGGAGGCGGCCGTGCTGGAGCAGGCCTACGCCGATCACGTCCAGGGCTGGGACCACTTCCTGCCGCGTCTCGTCGCGCGCGCCAACAGCCTGGTCGTGCGGCCGTGATCGACGACGACCTCTGGTCCGCGGTCGGTGATCCGACCCGCCGCCGGATGCTCGATCTGCTGCTGAGCGACGGGGGCGGCACCGCGACCACGCTGAGCGAGCGGCTCCCGGTCACCCGGCAGGCGGTCGCCAAGCACCTCGGCGTGCTCGACCGCGTCGGACTGGTGCACGTGACGCCGGCCGGGCGCGAGCGCCGCTACGAGGTGGACGAGGCGCAACTCGCCCGCGCGGTCGCCCAGTTGACCGCGGTCGGCACCACCTGGGACGCCCGGCTGCAGCGGATCAAGCGGATCGCCGAGCGGATCCAGCGCGGCACTGCGGATCGAGAGACGGGAACGGATCAGCGATGACGACGCAGGCGCCGCGCACCGAACGCGGCTACACCACCTCGTACACGGTCGAGCAGTCGCCGGAGGAGGTCTACGCGGCCGTCCTGGACGTTCATGCCTGGTGGACGGGCGAGGTCGAGGGACGTACCGACGAGGTGGGCGCCGAGTTCACCTACCGGCATCCCCCGCAGCACTACAGCCGTCAGCGCGTGACCGAGTTGACGCCGGGCAGCCGCGTGGTCTGGCAGGTCACGGACAGCCTGCTGTCCTTTGTCTCGGACCCGGCCGAGTGGACCGGCAGCGAGATCGTGTTCGACATCGTCCCCGCCGGGGGCGGTGCGGAGCTGAGGTTCACCTGATGAGCTCCGCGCGGTCGTCACGGAGGTCGGCGCACCGGTGAACGCCGGGCTGCCGTTGCGGGGCGGGTCGCTGGAGGCGCTTCGTGCGGCCGGGGTCGCCCGCGTGTCCGTGGGCCCGCAGCTCTACCGCAGCGCGCTGGGCCACCTGCGTGCTGACCTCGAGGAGCTCGCCGGGCCCACTGGGTGACGACCCGCCGATGGTCGGGATTCGCGAAATTGTCGCCCGTGAGCGCCGTCACAGGTGCATGCTGTGTGCACCAAGCTCAACCCGAGGACTGATGACCATGACGAGTGCGACCGCGGGCTCCCGCCACAACTGGGAGACCGACCTGGAGCGCTACCGAACCAGGGCGGTGCAGGTGCTCGACACGCACCTGCCCGCCACGACCGGCTGCACCGAGTGCGGCGAGCCGTGGCCTTGTGCCCGTGCGTGCTCCGCGGAGTTGGTGCTCGAGCTCTGAGACCTACGAGTTCACCCGGTCCAGGAACGCGCTGATCCCGGACACCATCCGTTCGACCTGGTCGTCGAGTGTGATCGATTCGTGGAACCGCGAGCCCGGTCCCGCGCTCTTCCTGCCGCGCAGGTACAGCGAGCACGCCAGGTCGGCGCAGACGTAGACGCCGACCGAGTTGCCCAGTTGTCCCGACTTGCCCGCCTTGCGCGCGCTCATCAGCGACACGCCGTCCCCGGAATGCGTGGTCAGGCACCACGAGCACATCGTCTTGCGCGCCCGCCCGGCCTGCGCCGCCCTGCGCAACGCGATGCCGGTGAGCCGCCCGTCCAGCTCGATCACCAGGTACGAGCGGTCGGGCGCGGCCGGGTCGGTCCAGCCGAGGAAGTCCAGGTCGTCCCACGGCCGCTCGCCCAGATCCCTGGGTACGTGCATGCGCTTCGCCTCGCCCTTGGTGGAATTGACGAAGGACGCGCGGATGTCGTGTTCGGTCAGCGGCTTCATGACCACGGACGCTAGGCTTACCTATAGGTCCTAGGCAAATAATTAAGGACCCTAGGAAGGGTGACGGATGGCACGTGCGGGGCTCACGGCCGACCGCCTCACGCAGGCGGCGGCGGACTTGGCGGACGAGGTCGGCTTCGAGAACGTGACGGTGTCCGCGCTGGCCCGGCACTTCGGCGTGAAGGACGCCTCGCTCTACTCGCACATCCGCAACGCCCAGGACCTGCGCGTCCGGTTGGCCGTGCTGGCGCTCGCGGAGTTCGCGGACCGGGTCGCGGAGTCGATCGCGGGCCGTTCGGGCAAGGACGCCCTGGTCGCGTTCGCCGCCGCCTACCGCACCTACGCCCAGGAGCGCCCCGGCCGCTACTCGGCGATGCAGATCGCGCTCGACCCCGACACGGCCGCCGACAGCGCTCTGAAGCACGCCGAGATGACTCGCGCGGTCCTGCGCGGCTATGAACTCTGGGAGCCGGAGCTGACCGATGCCGCGCGGCTGCTGCACAGCACGTTGCACGGGTTCGTGTCGCTGGAACGCTCCGGGGCGTTCCACAGCCACCCGCGCGGGGTCGAGGCGTCGTGGCTCAGAGCCCTGGACGCGCTGGACTCGGTGCTGCGGGCCTGGCCGGCCTAGGGCGCTTGGTCCCCTATCCTGCGGCGCATGGGCCCGATGATCCGAGCGGCGAGTCTGCGCGGGTTCGTGCCGCTGGTCGAGGAGCTGGGCGGTGACCCTGACGCGCTGCTCGCTCGGTTCGGCATCCCCCGTCGGTCTCTGGAGGCCGACGACGAGCTGGTCCCGATCACGGCCCATGACCGGATGCTCGACGCCGCGGCCGACGCGCTGGGCTGTCCCGACTTCGGGCTGCGGCTGGCCGAACGGCAGGACCTGGGCGTCCTGGGGCCGCTCGCGGTCGCGGTCGAGTCCTCCTCGACGGTGGCCGAAGCCCTGCGGTGCGCGTCGAGGTTCATGTTCGTGCACAGCACCGCCCTCAGCATCGACGTCCGGCCCGACCCGCACGGCCGCCGGGGCGTGGTGGCGCTGACGTACTACAAGGACCTGCGCGAGTCGATGTACTCGCCGCAGGCCATGGAACTGGGCCTCGGGCTGTTCCACCGCGTCTCGGTGGCGCTGCTCGGCGGCCTCACGGGCCTGCGCTCGGTGGAGTTTCCGCACGGGCCCGTGTCCCCGGTTCGCCGGTACCTGGACTTCTTCGGCTGCGACGTGAGGTTCGGCGCCCAGGCCGGGGCGCTGTGCGTCGAGCGGCAGGTCCTCGACGAGCGGTTCGGGACAGCGAACGAGACGATCCGCGGGATCGCCCTCGACCATCTGATGACCCACCATCCCGACTCGACCGGCGCCGTCCCGGCCCGAGTCCGGCTCGCCATCGCCGAAACCCTCGGCACGTCCGTGCCGTCCGTCGTGGCCGTCGCGCGGCTGCTGGCCACGCATCCCCGGACACTGCAGCGGCAGCTGGCGCGGGAGGGGACGTCGTTCGAGACCGTGCTGGACGACGTGCGCCGGGACGCGGCCCATCGCTTCATCACCGGCACCGACCTGCCGTTCAGTCAGGTCAGCACCCTCGTGGCCTTCACCGAGCAGTCGTCCCTGAGCCACGCCGTGCGGCGCTGGTTCGGAATCAGTCCCCGGGAGCTGCGCCGTGTCGGTCCAGCAGCCGCTGCTGGGCGCGGCGGCCCTGGGCGACCACGAGAGGCACGGCTGCCAGCCCCAGCCGGGGCGCCAGGTCCGCGAGCCGGGCCACGAGCCCGCGCCGCCGGGGAACCGTGGTCACCAGGCGAGGCTTGTCGAGAACCTTCCTGACCGCCTCGACGACGTCCTCCGGCTGGAGCAGCTTTCCGGAGAAGGACAGGGCCGAGGCCGGGTCGGTCAGCTTGTCGTACAGCATCGGAGTCCAGATGCCGTCCGGGCAGACGCAGGAGATGTCGATACCGCTGATGCCGGCGAGCTTCAGGTCGGCCATCGTGCTGAGGCTGAAGCCGATCGCGGCGTGCTTGGACGCCGCGTACACCGCTTCGCCGGCCACGGCGGTGAGACCGGCGAGGGAGACGATGTTGACCACATGGCCGCCGCCCTCGCGCATCGCGCCGATCGCGGCGACGGTGCCGTTGACCGTGCCCAGGGTGTTGACCTCGATCATCAGTCGCCGGGTCGCCGGGTCCTGTTCCCAGGCCGGGCCGGTGACCAGCACGCCGGCGTTGTTCACCCACACGTCCAGCCGCCCGGCCCGAGCGATGATCGCGTCGCGGGCCGCGTCGACCTGGGCGGGGTCGCGGACGTCGACGGCCATGGCGGTGGCGCCGAGCTCGTCGGCCGTCGCCTGGGCGGAGGCCGCGTCCAGATCGGTGACGAGGACGTGGTGACCGCGGGCGACGAGAAGCCGGGCGATCTGCCTGCCCAGACCGCGGCCGGCCCCGGTGACGACGGCACCGGCGGGGTTCATCGCAGCCCTGCCTTGATCTCGCCGTAGGCGATGCCGCCGTGGACGTAGGTGGGCACGACCGGCCAGAAACGCCTCCACGGGGCAAGCTCGGTCGACGGCAGGATCTGCAGCCACCGCGGGTCCCGCTTGCAGGGGTCGGCCAGCGTCTTCTCCTTGACCATCGAGTCGTACTGGTCCAGCGAGTCCTCGAGGGTGTTGGCGTTCGGGCAGATCTCGCGGCCGAACTGCTCGTGGTACCTGCGCACACCGGGGATCCTCGACAGCTCCGGCTGCCAGTTGTCGAGGGAGATCCCGTTCTCCGAGGAGACCCAGACGCCGTCGGGGGTGTTGATCACCAGCGAGTGGTTGCCGTCGGTGTGGCCGGGGGTCCACAGCAGCGCGACGCCGGGGCCGAGCTCGATGTCGCCGTCGAACGTCACGAACTTCGCCGGGTCCACGCCGCCGAGTCCGCCTTCGACGTACCACGCCCACTGCATCGGGTGCAGCGACTGCAGGGTGGCGAGCTCGCGGCGGTGCACGAGCATCCGCGCGTCACCGAACAGCGGCCGGCGCGGCTCGGTCTCGCCCTCGATGACCTCGGTGGAGCCGAGGATCATCCGCGGATCCTGCACGTGCAGGTGGTCGAAGGTGCAGAAGTCGATGTCGCCGGCGGTCAGGCCGAGTTTCGCGAGCACGTCGCCGGGTTCGTTGTAGTACCGGAGAACGACCTTCTCCAGCAGGTGCCCACCGGGCACCTTGGCCATGAGCCGCCGGAGGTTCCGGTAGAACGGCGCCTCGGCGGAGCCGTCCGGGACCGTCGGCTCGAACACCAGCGTGCGTGGCCGGCCGTCCCAGTCGTCGTACTGGACGACGAGCATCCGGTTGATCATCGAGATCAGCGGCAGCGTGGGCACCGACACCGCGCCGTGAAAGGCGAAGCTGACCGGATAGGGCGCCGCCGCGATGTCCACCGACCTCACGGCACGCACCTGGCCCTGTGCCTTGAAGCGCACCTTGTACGCCGCCGCGGCGCGGCGCACCGCGGCCAGCCGCTCACCGCGTGGCCACACGTCGTGGACGCCGTCGAACTCGGGGATCGGGCGGGCGCCGATCTCGGCCAGATCCGTTCCGGCTCGTTCTGCCGACTGCACCATGGGTGCCTCCTCCTGCGTCGCTGATGCGTCTGCGAGTGCAGCCGAACGAGGACCGAGAAACTTGTTTCAGCGCGACAAGTCGTGGCTCAGAGCCCTGGACGCGCTGCCCGCCTGAAGAAGTTGACCAGGTTGCCGTCGGGGTCGCGGACCAGCAGTGAGCGGTTGCCCCACGGCATCGTGGTGGGTTCCTGGACGACCTCGGCGCCGGCCAGCTTCGCGTGCACGTCCTCCACGTCGTCGACCTCGAACTCGATGATGACGCTGCGGTTGGCACCCGGCTCGGCCGATCCGGCGGCGAACAACGCCACGGTGCGGGTACTGCCGATCGCGAGGGTGGCGGTCGGCGTCCTGACCTCGGCGAAGTCCTCGTTCGTCCAGGTCGCGTCCACTCCGGTGGCGCGTTCGTAGAAGTCGGCGAGGCGGGCGACGTCGGCGGTGATGACGCGGATAGATGCGAAGTCCATGACTGCACGCTAGGAGCGATACCGGACAGAATCCGCCCGGTATGTGCGCGAGAATCTCGGCCATGGCCCGGCCGATCGCACGCGTGCTGTCCCTGTTGGAGCTCCTCCAATCCGGGGGCGTCCGGTCGGTGGCGGAGCTCGCCTCACGGCTCGAGGTGGACGAACGCACGGTGCGCCGGTACGTCGGCCACCTGCTCGACCTCGACATCCCGGTCGAGTCGGTGCGCGGACGGTACGGCGGCTACCGGCTCGCTTCCGGCTACCGGATGCCGCCGCTGATGCTCAGCGACGACGAGGCGCTCGCCGTGCTGGTCGGTCTGGTCACAGGCCTGATGACGGGCACGGCGAGCGAGACGGCGGCCGCCAAGATCCGCCGGGTGCTGCCCGCACGGCTGCGCGGCAGGCTCGACGCGGTGCTCGGATCGCTCGCCTTCACCACCCCGCCCGGTTCGCCTGCCGCTCCGGATGCTCCGGTCCTGCTCGCGATCGCCGACGCGGTGAGCCACCACCGGCCCGTCGCCATCCGGTACACCGCCGCCGACGGCCGGCACAGCGAACGCACGCTGCACCCGTACGGGCTGGTCGCCCACTCCGGCCGGTGGTACGTGACCGGCGCCGATCCCGCGCTCGGCGAGGACCGGACGTTCCGGCTGGACCGCATCGTCACGGCCAGGACGCTGCCCGGCTCGTTCGACCCGCCAGGCGATCTCGATGCGGCGCACCAGCTTCTGACCGGGTTCGCGACCGCCGCGTACCGATATGAGGTGACGGTGCGGATCCAGGGGACCACCGCACAGATCCGTACCCGGCTGCCCGAGAGCGTTGCCGTGGTGGAGCCTCTCGCCGATGGCTGGTCGAGGGTCGAACTGCGGGTGGAGCGGCTCGACTGGCTGCCCGGCGTGCTCGCGTCGCTGGACCTGCCGTTCGTCGTTGAAAGGCCGGACGAGCTGCGCGGCCTCGTGGTGGCGCTCGCCGGGAGACTTCTGAACTCAGGCCTCCGGCGATAGGGCGCCTTCCCGCCCGCGTGGCCGGGTGAGCAGCCTGGACAGCACGATCGCGCTCTCGGTCCGTTCGACGGGAGCGGTCGAGCGGACGCGCTGGATGGCCTGTTCCAGGTGCGGGATGTCCCTGGCCAGCATGTAGAGCATCGCGTCGGCGGCGCCGGAGACGGTGCAGGCCTCGACGACCTCGGGGATGTCCTCCAGCGCCCGGCCCAGCTCGGCCGGGGTGGGGTTGCCCGCGCAGTAGACCTCGACGAACGCCTCGGTGTGCCAGGCCATCGCCTGCGGATCCACGAGCGCGCTGAAACCGCGGATCGCTCCGGTGGCCACCAGCCGGTCGAGCCGTCTCTTCGCGGCGGACGGCGACAGCCCGGCCGCCTTGCCGATCTCGGCGTAGGTGGCGCGGCCGTTGCGCAGCACGCACCGGATGATCGCCTGGTCGATGTCGTCCATGCCCAGAGGATCCGGCCTGGCACAAAAAATTGCCACGCGGCCGTGATCTTTGCAAACAAACCACTGCCGGGCGCCGGTTTCGGCGATTGTTTGCACTGCCCGGCGAACCTAATCTCCGGCTGGTGAGAATCAACGATGTCGAGGCGGCGGCGCTGGCCGCGGTGGACGAGGCCGCGATCGGCCGGCTCCTGCTGGACCTGCTCGCGGTGCCGAGCGTGACGGGCAGCGCCGCGGAGTCCGAACTGCAGCACGTGCTGGCCGGGCATCTGGAACGGATGGACCTGGACGTCGATCTCTGGTCGATGGACCTGCCAGGACTCCGCGCGCACGACGACTTCCCCGGCGGCGAGGCGCCGCGCACGGAGGCGTGGGGGCTGGTGGGCAACACACGCTCGCACGGCGACGGGCCGACGTTGATCCTGCAGGGACACGTCGACGTCGTTCCGCCCGGCGACCTGGCGCAGTGGCAAGGCGATCCGTTCCGCCCGCGCGTCGAGGGAGACGTCGTGCACGCCCGCGGAGCGTGCGACATGAAGGCCGGCGTGGTGGCGATCCTCGCCGCGCTGGCCGCGATCCGCGCGGTCAACGCGACACCGCGGGTGTCCGTGCACTTCGTCGTCAGCGAGGAGGACGGCGGGCTCGGGGCGTTCGGCACCCTCCAGCGCGGCCACACCGGTGACGCCTGCATCATCACCGAACCGACCGGCGGCGCGCTCATGATCGCCAACGGCGGTGCCCTGACCTTCCGCATCGAGGTCCCCGGCCAGGCCACGCACGGCAGCACGCGGTACGCCGGAGTCAGCGCCATCGACGCCTACCTGCCCATCCACGCCGCGCTCGCCCGGCTGGAAGCACGCCGCAACGCCGGCGCCGATCCGCTCATGTCCGCCTACCCAGTTCCGTACCCGCTGTCGGTCGGCACGCTGCAGGCCGGTGACTGGGCGAGCAGCGTGCCGGACCTGCTGGTGGCCGAGGGACGACTGGGCGTGGCACTGGGGGAGGAGCCGGCGCAGGCCCGTGCCGAACTCGAGGCGTGCGTGGCCGAGGCCTGCGAGTCGGACCCGTGGCTGCGGGCCCACCCCGCCGTCGTCACGTGGCCCGGCGGTCAGTTCGCCAGCGGCCGGTTACCGGCAGGGCATCCACTCGCGGACCTGGTCGGCGACGCGCACGCGGACGTCACCCGCAGGGCGCGCCCCGTCGAGCAAGGCGCGCCGTACGGCAGTGATCTGCGTCTGTACGCGGGGGCCGGGATTCCCACTCTGCAGTACGGGCCCGGTGACGTGCGGCTCGCGCACGGTCCGCAGGAGCAGGTTCGCGTCAGCGAGGTCGTCACCGTCACCCAGGCCCTGGTGCTGGCCACGCTGCGGACGGTCTACGCGCCGCTCTGATCGCGGGCGAAACGGTCGGTGGCGGCGATGATCGCCGCAGTCATGCTGCCGCCGCCGTGACCGGTGTCGCCGAGGACCACGAGTTCGCTTCCGGGCCAGGCGCGGTGCAGTGCCCAGGCCGTGCCGAGTGGAGCGCTGACGTCGTAGCGCCCGTGGATCAGCACGGCGGGAATGCCGTGCAGCAGCTTGATGTCACGCAGTACCTGGCCTTCTTCCAGGAAACAGCCGTGGGACCAGTAGTGGGTCACGAGGCGCGAGAAGGCCAGCTGAAATGCCGGTTCGGCGACCGAGAGGAAGGGCTCGGCGTCGGGGGCCAGCGACATGTGCGTGTCCTCCCACAGGCACCACTCGTGCGCGGCCGTGGCGCGGACCTCGGGGTCGGGGTCGTGCAGCAACCGGCTGTAGGCGGCCGCCAGGTCCCCGTCGCGTTCGCCGGCGGGCACGCCGTCGCGGAACCGTTCCCACTCGCGCGGGAAGACCCGCCCCATGTCACGGGTGATCCAGTCGGTGTCGCGGCGGGTGCCGTCGGTCACGGCCGCGAGCACCAGTTCGGTCACCCGCTGCGGATGGGCCTGCGCGTAGGCGAGCGCGAGCGTGACGCCCCACGAGCCACCCTCGACCAGCCAGCGCTCGATTCCGAGGTGGACCCGCAGCGCCTCGATGTCGGCGATGAGGTGCTGGGTGGTGTTCGCCGACAGGTCGACAACCGGGTCGGTGGCCGGAGGGGTGCTGCGCCCGGCGTTGCGCTGGTCGAACAGGACCACGCGGTAGCGGTCCGGGTCGAACAGGGTCCGCATCCTCGGCGAGCTTCCCGATCCGGGACCGCCGTGCAGCGCGACGGCCGGCTTGCCTTGCGGGTTGCCCAGCACCTCCCAGTACAGCGAATGGCCGTCGCCGACCTCGAGCATGCCTGTCTCGTACGGCTCGTTCGTCATGCGGTCATGATCGCGCGCCCCGCCACCGGTTTTCTGACCGCCGATAATGTTCACTTATCGGCGGTCAGATTTTCTGCGCCTAATTGAGTAGCGTTGCGTTGGATAACGTTAATTCACACGTAATTCTGCTACGATATGGCTGTGGACACGAGCTGTAACTTCCCCGGCTGCGAGCGGCCTGTTTTTCGAGGTGGCGGGCCCGGCAGGCCCTCGGAGTACTGCGACCTGCCCGAGCACACGCGCTGGCGGGCGTGGAGGGAACGGCAGCGGCTGGCGGAAACCCCCGAGCAAAACCTGGAGGTCGTCACCGTGACGAATCTCCCGAGGGTCTCCGGTACCGCCAAGATCAGGGCCGAAGAGCTTCTCGACCGGTTCCGGGTGCTGTCGGAGCAGATGACGCAGACCCTCGGACGGGCCGTCGGTGAGCTGAACGCGATGGCGGACCCGAGCGTCGCCGAGAGCCTGGTCCAGGCCGCCGAAGCCGAGGCGGCGCGACGGGTCGCGGAGGCGCGGGCGGAACTGGCCTCCGCCGAACAACGCCGGCACGAGGCCGAGCGCGCCCGCAAGGCCGCCGAGGAGACCACCGAGCAGGCGGTGCGGGCGGCGGAGGAAGCCGATGACGCCGTCGACACGGCCGTGACGGAACGGGACGAGGCCCGGCAGGCCGCACGCGACGCCGCCGCGCGGGCCGAGGCGGAGATCGCCGAGGTCAGGGTGCAGGCGGCGGCCGTGATCGAGGAGATCCGGGCCGGGGCGGAGCAGGCCAAGGCCGACGCCGTGAAGCACGCCGAGCAGGCGCGGCGGCAGGCGGCCAAGGAGATCGAACAGGCGCGCGCCGAGGCGCAGGCGGAGATCGAACGGGCCCGTGCGGAGGCACAGGCCGTGGTCGAGCGGGCCGAGGCGCAGGCGGCCGCCGCTCGACAGGCCGCTGATCAGGCCCGCGGCGATGCGGCGGCCCAGGTGGAGCAGGCGCGGGCGGAGGCGGCGGAGACCGTCAGCCGGGCCGCGAAGGCTCGTGACCTGGCGGTGGTCCGGGCAGAACGCGCCGAGCAGGCCGCTGCGGACGCGCGGGCGGAGCTGGAGCGCTCACGCGCGGAGTTCGAGACGCGGTTCGCGCAGGTCAGGCAGGAGAGCGCGGAGCAGGTGGCGGCGGTGCGGCAGACGCTCGCGGTCGTGGAGGACGCGCGTGCGCAGACGTTGACCCGCGCCGAACGTGCCGAGCGTCAGCTGGACGAGGCGGCGGAGGAGCTGCGGGCGGCACGGCGGGCGAAGACCTCGTCCCGAGAGGCGACCCAGTAGGCTGATCGGTGATGGACGAGCTGAAAGGCGACTGCGCCAACTGTTTCGGGTTGTGCTGCGTCGCGCTGCCGTTCGCGAAATCGGCGGACTTCGCGGCCACCAAGGACGCGGGCACGCCGTGCCGGAACCTGCTGGCCGATCACCGGTGCGGCATCCACGACCAGCTGCGGCCGAAGGGCTATGCCGGCTGCACGGTCTATGACTGCTTCGGCGCGGGTCAGCGGGTGTCGCAGACGGTGTTCGCGGGCGTCGACTGGCGCACCGCCGAGCGGCAGCAGATGTTCGCGGTGTTCCCGGTGGTCCGGCAGCTGCACGAACTGCTCTGGTACCTCGCCGAAGCTGGCCGTCTCGACCCGCACGACGACCTCGGCCAGGCCTTCGCCGAGGTGGAACGGCACACGGTCGCCTCGCCGGACGCCATCCTGGCGCTCGACGTCGCGGAGATCCGGGCGAAGGTGAACGTCCTGCTGCTGCGCACCAGTGAACGGCTGCGGACCAGCGCGAAGTCCTACCGGGGCGCCGACCTGATCGGCGCACGGCTGCGCAACAGGAACCTGAGCAGCGCGGACTTCCGCGGTGCGTACCTGATCGGCGCGGATCTCACGAACTCCGACCTGTCGCGGGCGGACATGATCGGCGCCGACCTGCGGGGCGCGGAGTTGTCGGGCGCGGACCTGAGCACGTGCCTGTTCCTGACCCAGCCGCAGGTCAACGCCGCGCGTGGCAACGCGAAGACGAAGCTGCCCGCCGCGCTGTCGCGTCCCTCGCACTGGACGGCGGAGCCCGCCCGGCGCCGCTGACCTCTCCACGGCATGTCCGTGGTCACTACCAGCGGTTTCGCTTTGACTGAAATTTCAGTCAGGGATAGCTTGGGGGTATGAACAGGCGCAGCTTCGTGCTGTCGGCGGCCGTCAGCGGTCTGCTCGCCGGCTGCCGAGGTGACACCGGCAGGGCGTGGGTGATGCCCGAGGAGGGGCGGCCGCATCGGCGGACGTGGATGGCGTTCGCGGCCGGCGAGCGGATCTGGGGCCGTGACCTGCTGCCCCGGGTCCGGCGCGACCAGGCGATGATCGCGACCACGATCGCCCGGTTCGAGCCGGTGTCGATGCTGGTGCGGGCCGAGGACGTGGAGCGGGCCCGGTCGCTGATGCCGGGTGTCGAGCTGGTGGTCGCGGAACTCGACGACCTGTGGATGCGTGACACGGGGCCGGTGTTCGTGCGCGGCGGGGCGGTCGACTTCAACTTCAACGGCTGGGGCGGCAAGCAGGAGCACCGCCGGGACGCGAAGGTCGCCGGGTTCGTCGCCGGACGGGCCGGTGCCGGGCGGATTCGCACGGACCTGGTGCTGGAGGGTGGCGCGCTGGAGGTCGACGGCGAGGGCACGGCGATCATCACCGAGAGCTGCGTGCTCAACGCCAACCGCAACCGGGGCTGGCGGAAGAGCGATGTCGAGCAGGAGCTCGCGTACCTGCTCGGGATCAGGAAGGTGATCTGGCTGCCGGGCATCGCGGGGCGCGACATCACCGACGGCCACACCGACTTCTACGCGCGGTTCGCCGGGCCCGGCGTGGTGGTGGCGGGGCTGGACAACGACCCCGGGTCGTTCGATTACGACGTGACGCGCCGCCACCTGGAGATCCTGCGGTCGGCCACCGATGCGGCGGGCAGGCCGTTGCGGGTGGAGGTGATGGAGGGGCCGGAGACGGTGCGGGTGAGTGACGAGGACTTCGCGGCCGGGTACATCAACTTCTACGTGTGCAATGGTGCGGTGGTCGGGCCGGAGTTCGGTGACCGGCGGGCCGACGCCGCGGCGAAGGCGACGATGGAGCGGCTGTTCCCCGGCCGTACGGTGGTGCAGATCAACATCGACGGCATCGCGTCGGGCGGTGGCGGCATCCACTGCACCACCCAGCAGGAACCTAAGTGAGGGCGTCGTGTCGGAGCGCAGGACCCAGATGCTCGAGGCCGCGGTGCGCGTGATCGCGCAGGACGGCGTGCGCGGGTTGCGCGTCGAGAAGCTCGCGGCCGAGGCCGGGGTGTCCACGGCGTTGATCTACTACCACTTCAAGGACCGCGCCGGGATCCTGCGTGCCGCGCTGGAGCACGTGAACCACCGGGCGCAGTCCTACACCGGTGACGTGGAGTCCGGCGATCCGCGCGCACGGGTCGAGCGGATGCTTCTGGGCGAGCTGCAGGACACCGCGTTCGTACGGGACACGAGCGTCGCGTGGGGTGAGCTGCGGGCCAGCGCGGCGTTCGACGAGGAGCTGCGCGCGACGTTGCGCACAGCGACCGAGGCGTGGAACGCCGATGTGGAAACCCTTGTGCGCCAAGCGAATCCGGAGCTCGACGCGGGGGCGGCCGCCGAACGGCTCACCGCGCTCGTCGAGGGGTTGAGCGAGCGCTGGCACAGCGGCTCGCTGACCCTGCAACGCGCGCGCGAGCTGCTCGCCGGCGCGATCGCCCGTGAGCTCGGCTAGACCGACAGCCGCTGCTGGGCGACGGCGCGCGCGAAGCCCTCGACGTTGTCGATCATGATGTTGTGGCCGGTGTTCGGCACGGAGACGACCTGCACGCCGGACGCGGCGAGTTCGCGGCCGCCGCTGGGCGGTGCGTCCTCGGGGTGCAGGAAGACGCGCGGGATCTCCAGTTCCAGCAACAGCTTGCGCATGGTGGGTGACGTGCCGCGCACGAGGTCGACGGCGCTGCGGTAGAGGGCTTCGCGGCCGGCCATGCGCATGGTGGCGGCCCAGTGCGGGCCGACGTCGCGCAGCACGCGGTCGAAGCCGTGGCTGAGGAAGTCCGCCTCGCCGTAGGCGGCGATGCCCCGGCTGCCGGGCGCGCCGAGCGCGGGTGTGGCGGGGTCGACGTTGGGGTCGACGAGCACGAGCGAGCGCACCATCTCGGGGTGGCGTGCGGCGAGCACGATGGCGACGGCGCCGCCCATGCTGTGGCCGATGATCTCGCAGCGGCGCAGCCCGATCTTCGCGAGCGCGACGGCGAGGGCGTCCGCGTGGCCTTCCAGCGAGTAGGCGAAGCCCGCGGGGCGGTCGCTGATGCCGAAGCCGAGCATGTCCATCATGAGGCTGCGGCGCCCGGCCAGCAGCGGGTGCGCGACGGCTTCGGCGTAGTAGGGAGCCGAGGAGGCGCCCAGTCCGTGCAGGTAGACCCGTGCCGGTGTGGCACCCGGCACTTCGACCCAGCGGATCCGGACCCCAGGTCTGATCTCGACGGCGCGCATGTCTCTCCCGGCGGTTAATCGGTTTCTGGACCCTACCTCGCGCTCAGACGGGCCGAGAGCGGTTTCGAGAGTCCGTTCTCATCTAGTGGCGTGCAGGGGCCGTGATCGCGCTCTCTCGCGCAGCTGGCATCGCGTGATGGTCGTCCTTCGCGGCGCCGATCGACAGCGACCGAACGGCGGCTTTTGTTCTAGAGGCCCAGGGCGGCGCGCGCGGCCGTCACGGTGGCCGCGCGCAGCTCCTCGACGGGGGTGTCGGGGAACTGCATGGTGCAGTCCTGCATGCCGCCGAACGCCAGCACCGCGCGGGCCTGCTGCTCCAGCGTCGCCTCGGGGCCGAACACGAGCCGGGTCAGGCGGGCGCGCCAGGACAGCACGACGTCGATCAGGCCCAGCTCCGCGAGCGTGGTCAGCTCGGTGAGCAGCAGCATCATGTCCTTGCGGTGGCGGTGGTGGAAGTCGAAGAAGCCCTCGATCAACTCGACCGGCGGCACGTCGTGGCGTTGCTCCATGCGCGCGAGGAACCCTTCGCCGTCGTCGAGCAGCGGGGTGACGATGCTGCGGACGAGCTCCTCCCGTGAGGCGAAGTGGTAGTAGAGCGCGGGTTTGGAGATCCCCAGGCGGTCGGCGATCTCCTGCAGGCTGGTCTGCTGCACGCCCTGATGCGCGAACAGTTCCCGGGCGGTCTGCATGATCCGCTGCTTGGTGTCGCTCTGTCGTGCCACGGTCCGAATCTTACTTAACGATCGGTAAGCCGCGGTGCTACAGTCGGCAGCGTGACTTACCGACCGTTAAGTAAGGGGTTGTGACGTGCGGATACTCGTTTCCGGAGCCAGCATCGCCGGCCCGGTGCTCGCCTACTGGCTGGTGCGGCACGGGCACGAGGTGACGGTGGTGGAGCGCTCGCCGGTGCTGCGCAAGACCGGCGGGCACGCGGTCGACCTGTTCACCCCGGCCATGGACATCTCCGAACGCATGGGTGTGCTGCCGCGCATCGAGGCGCTGGCGACGGGGACCACCCGGCTGACGTACCTGCGTGAGGGCACGCGCAAGCCGATCAGCGCCGACGTGGCGAAGTTGTTCGCAGCCGCGTCGGACCGGCACGTCGAGATCATGCGCGACGACCTGAGCGAGATCTACTACGACGCCACACGCGCGGACGTCGAGTACGTGTTCGGCGACTCGATCACGTCCATCGGTGACGAGGTGACCTTCGAGGTCGGTGCGCCCCGCCGGTTCGACCTGGTCATCGGCGCGGACGGGCTGCACTCGAACGTGCGGCGGCTCGTGTTCGGTGAGGTCGGCAAGACGTTCGTGGGTGCGTATCTGGCGGTGTTGTCCGTACCGCGGGATCTGGGGGTGGCGGGCGAGATGGCCGGACACATCGGGCCGGGGCGTACCGCGGCGGTGTACGGCGCACGGCACCTGGACGACGCTCGCGCGGTGTTCCTGTTCCGCTCGCCCGAGCTCTCGTATCACCACCGCGACGTGGCGCGGCAGAAGCAACTGCTGCGGGAGGCGTTCGCGGGGATGCACCGCGAGGTCGACGGGTGGCTGGAGTACCTGGACGGCGACGGGGCGTTCTACTTCGACTCGATCACCCAGTTGCGCGAGGACACGTGGTCACGCGGGCGGGTGGCGCTGGTCGGGGACGCGGGCTACTGCCCCGGCCCGGCGGTCGGTGGCAGCACGAGCCTCGCGGTGCTGGGCGCGTACGTGCTGGCGGGCGAGTTGTCCGCGGGCGCGGATCACCAGGCGGCGTTCGCGCGGTACGAGGACGAGATGCGCGACGTCGTGCACGCGAGCAGGGCGTTCGCGCTCGGCACCGCGAAGACGTTGATCCCGTCCACCCGGCTGGGGGTGTCGGGGCTGGTGAGGGGCGCGCAGCTGCTGACGTCGTTGCCGTCGTGGCTGATCCGGCCGCTGGCCAAGCTCAACTCGAAGGGCGTGCGGATGCACGACTCGATGCGGGTCAAGGACTACGGGCGTCAGGGCGCCGCGACGGCGACGCCCTGACGCTCAGCCGGTCAGAACTGCAGGCTCCACTTGTCGAGGAACCCGGTGTCCTGGTTGGCGTTGTCGTTGACCCTCAGCTGCCAGGTGCCGTTGGCGACCTCGCTGGAGGCGTTGACGGTGTAGGTGGTGTTGATGTTGTCCGTGCCGCCGCCGGAGCGGTTGTGCAGGATGTAGACGGTGCCGTCCGGCGCCACCAGGTCCACCTTCAGGTCACCCTTGTAGGTGTGCTTGATGTCCACGGCGACCTTGAGGGTCGACGGGGCGTTGCCCGTCACACCGGACACCGTGATCGGGGAGTTGACCGTGGTGTGGTCCCTGATCTGGAAGTCCGCCGCGTTCTCGAAGAACTTGCCACCGGGGTCGGGCGGGGTGACGCCGCAGTACTGCTGCTCCTTGCCGATGGCCTCGTACGGGCAGTCGGCGCGTTCCAGCAGCTGCAGCACGGCCTCCTTGTTGCGGGCGGTCTGCGCCGGGATCACCTCGTCGGGCGGGTAGAAGCCGCCACCGCCGGCGCTGCCGGGGTACATCTCGAAGGTGTAGGCGAAGATGCCCTGCGAGCCCCACAGCCAGTCAGGGATCGACCCGTCGGTGATGTAGAGGTCGCTGGACTGCTCGGGCGTGTAGTTGTTGGTGGCTGCCATCTGCTGGCCGATGGTGGCGAACGTGTCGCGCTGGTCCTGGGTCAGGCCCGGCGCGACGTCGTCGTAGGTCCAGCCCCACGGCCACAGGATGAGCTCGCTGTAGGTGTGGAAGTCGATGGACGCGCTGATCTGCTGCTTGCCACCGACGTTGCGGCCGCGCACGAAGTCGGCCACGACCTTCACCTCGGGCGCGGACTCCGCGCTCGGCCCGCGGTAGGTGTCGGAACCGGTGCTGCCGCTGGAACCGCCGCAGCAGCCCCATTTGTAGCCCCAGTTGCGGTTGAGGTCGGTGCCGACGTTGGCCGAACCAGCGTTGGGCTGCCGGTTCTTGCGCCACGACCGGTAGCTGCCGGTCGCGATGTCGTACTCGCCGCCGTCGGGGTTGACGTCCGGGATGATCCAGACTTCGCGGGTGTCCAGGAGGCCCTTGATACGCGCGTCGCTCGCGTACTGGGTCGTGAACTGGTTGATCAGGTACAGCGCCATCTCGACGGTGAGGTGCTCACGGGCGTGCTGGTGGTGCGTGAACAGCACCTCCGGCTCGTTCTCGTCCACACCGACGTTGTCGCTGATCTTGAGGGCGACGATGTCGCGGTTCTCGTAGGACTTGCCGATGACCTGCTTGCTGATCAGGTTCGGGTATGCCGCGACGGCGTTGTTGATCGCCGTCGTCATCTCGGCGTAGTTGTGGTAGTTCGAGTCCGCCGCTGGGAAGTCGAACGGGCCGATGGCCGAGTTCGCGTCCATCCGCCTGGGCAGCTCGGTGACCTCGAACCCCTGTGCTTTCAGGTTCTTGGCCTCACGCGCGGTCGCGGTGATCACGACGATGCCGTGCTCCTCGACCGAGTCGATGGCGGCACCGGACTTGGCGAGCTTGGTGCGCTGTTCAGCGGTGCGAACGTTGCTGACCTGGTAGTTCGTCGACGTTTCCTGGTCGCCGGGAGCCGCACCGGTGGGCACGCCTCCCATGGCGAACACGACGCTCGCGGCGACGGTGACCCCGATCAGAGGTCTGAGATGGCTCTTTCGCATGCAGGGAAACCCTTTCGTACCACGGCAGGGACATGGCTCCGCAATGTTTAGTCCGTGTGAAGGCTCACTGTCATCCCGCCATCCGTATGGGGTTTACCTGGCGCTACGACGTCGTGGAGGCCATCTCGCACCGGGTGACCCGCGAGATTTCCCTCGAGGGGTTGTCGTCGTGGCGGGACGCACGGTGCTGGACCTGGGGGCGGGGACCGGGTTGTTCGTGCGGGCGTTCCGGGGCGTGGTTCCCGGAGGTGTCCGTGCGGTCGTTGTTCCGCGAGCGGCACGGCGGGACCGGGTTGTTTCCGGTTCTTCCCCGAGGCCGTGCGGGCGCTGTCGGGGGGCTCTGCGAGGGTGAGCGGCATGACCTCAGATCCGAAAGCCGACCTGCACCGCTACCTCAAGGTCGCCCGCGAGGCGTTGCTGTGGAAGCTCGACGGCCTCTCGGAGTACGACGTGCGCCGCCCGCTGACACCGACGGGCACGAACCTGCTGGGTCTGGTCAAGCACCTGGCCGGTGTCGAGGCGGGCTACTTCGGCGACTGCCTGGGCCGCCCGTTCCCCGAGAAGCTGCCCTTCGACGTCGAGGCCGACCCGAACTCGGACATGTTCGCCACCGCGGACGAGTCGCGGGAGGACGTGCTGGGGTTGTTCGCGCGGGCGACGGCGTTCGCCGACACCAGCATCGAGGAGCTGCCGCTGGACGCGCCCGGTGTGGTGCCGTGGTGGCCGGAGGAGCGCAAGTATGTGACGTTGCAGCTGCTGCTGGTGCACGAGATCGCCGAGGTGAACCGGCACGCCGGGCACGCGGACATCCTGCGCGAGGGCCTCGACGGGGTGGCCGGGTTGCGGGCGGGCAACTCGAACCTGCCGCAGCAGGACTGGCAGGCGCACTGGGACCGGGTGGAGCTGGAGGCGCGCAGGGCTTCGGGGCAGGCGTGACCGGGCGCGGCGCCGACGCGGGTTCAGCACCTGGGAAAGGTGGCTGACAGGTTCCGCGAGACGATCAATACTGCTGAGCATGGGTAAGGAATACGAGCGGATCGAGCCGCGGCTGCAGGAGTTCATCGAGAACCAGAAGGTGTTCTTCGTGGCCACCGCCCCGCTGGCGGGTGACGGGCACGTCAACCTCTCGCCCAAGGGCCGGCAGGGCACGTTGCGGATCCTCGACGACCGCACGGTGGCCTACCTGGACTTCGGTGGCAGCCACGCCGAGACGATCGCGCATCTGCGGGAGAACGGGCGCGTGACGTTGATGTGGTGTGCGTTCGAGGGCCCGCCGAACATCGTGCGCGTGCACGGCCGCGGTGAGCCGGTGTTCCGCGACGATCCGCGCTTCGCCGGGCTGGTGGCGGGGTTCGGGGAGGCGGACGGGCCTGCGTTGCGGGCGGTGGTCGTGGTGACGGCGGAGCTGATCAGCGACACGTGCGGGTTCGCGGTGCCGTTCATGGACTACCGCTCGGAGCGGGAGCTGCACGCGGACTACTTCGGCCGCAAGAGCGACGCCGAGTTCCGTGAGTACACGAACAAGAAGCCGTACAACATCGCGAGCATCGACGGCCTGCCCGCCATGGAGCTGCCACTGCCGCCCCGCTGAGGAGTTCCGCCGGCGGGACGCCGCCACGGCTACCCGCGGATCAACGACAGCTACGAGATGAGTGCGGAGCTGCGGGTGCAGCGGATGAACCGCAGCTACGAGAAGAGCGCGGAGCAGCGGGCGCGCGAGGTCAGCTCGACAGGAAGCGGTCCAGGACGCGTACACCGAACTCCAGGCCCGCGACGGGTACGCGTTCGTCGACGCCGTGCGCCATGGCCCGGTAGTCGAAGTCCACGGGCAGCCGCAGTGGCGAGAAGCCGTAGCAGTGGATGCCCAGCCGGCTGAACGCCTTGGCGTCGGTGCCGCCGCCCAGGCAGTACGGCACGACGGCCGCGGCGGGGTCCTCGTCGCGCAGGGCGTCGGCCATCGCGGTGAACCAGGGCGTGTCGACGGGGGCCTCGACGGGCGGCTGGTGCTCGAGGAACTCCCGGGTCACGCCAGGGGGCAGCAGTGCGTCGATGGTGGCGACGAGCTCGTCGACGGTGCCGGGCAGCGTGCGGACGTCGAGTTGCGCGGTGGCGGTGCCGGGGATGACGTTGACCTTGTAGCCGGCCTGCAGCATCGTCGGTGTCGTCGAGCAGCGCACGGTGTTCTCGGCCAGTTTCGCGGCGGGGCCGAGCCGGGCCAGCGTCGCGTCGACGTCGTCGAGATCGACCTCCACGCCCAGTGCCTTGCCGGCGCCGACGAGGAACGCCTCGACGGTCGGGGTGAGCCGGACGGGGTGCTGGTGCGCCGCGATCCGCGCCAGGGTGGTGGCCAGTGCCGTCACCGCGTTCTGGTCGTTGCGCCGTGACCCGTGCCCGGCGCGGCCGGTGGCGGTGAGTTTCATGTGCGACGTGCCGCGCTCGGCGGTGCCGATCGGGTACAGCCGCACGCCGTCGACGTCGTAGGAGAACGCCCCGGACTCGCTGATGGCCGCCTGCACCCCCGCGAAGTAGGCGGCGTGGTGCTCCACGAGCCAATGTGCCCCGTAGGCGCCTTGGTCTTCTTCGTCGGCCACGAACGCCAGCACGATGTCACGGCGTGGGCGGCGGCCTTCGGTGTGCCAGCGGTTGATCACGGCCAGCGTCATCGCGGCCATGTCCTTCATGTCGACCGCGCCCCGCCCGTGCACGTACCCGTCGCGGATCTCGCCGGCGAACGGGTCGAAGCTCCACTCGGCCGGGTCGGCGGGCACGACGTCGAGGTGGGACTGGACCAGCAGGGCGGGCAGCGACGGGTCGGTGCCCGGCACGCGCGCGAGGACGTTGGTGCGCCGCGGGGCCGGTTCGAGCAGCATCGGCGGCACGCCGTTGTCCTGCAGCAGGGCCGCGACGTGCTCGGCGGCCTCGCGCTCGCCGGCGGAGTCGCCGCCACCGCGGTTGGTGGTGTCGAAGCGGATGAGCTGCGCGCACACCTGCGCGACGTCCAGCGGCATGAATGCCACCGTATCCGGCGCCGCCGGGTGGAATTGTGACGGCCCTGTGCCGATCGCGATGGGGAAACACCGGTGCACCTGCGGAAGGCCTCGGAGGCCTCGCGCCCAACCGCCGCCGCAGTCAGCCGTAGATGCCCTCGATCGCCCCGGCGGCGACGTGGGTGACGATCTTGAACGCCTTCATCGCCTCGGTCATCGACGCGGCGTCGAACCCGACGCGGCGCACCCCGGTCAGTTCCACGGTGGGCACGACCGCGGCGGCGTCGGCCAGGTGCGAGGCGTCGAACTCGACCTCGATGCGATGCGGTGCCACGACCCCATCCGAACGCCCTGCGCCGGCCATCGCCGCGGTGGCGGCTTCTGTGATCTGTGAAGAAGTCACCGCCGGTGGCAGGCACACGGCCGCGTACCGCGACACGCACTCCTTGACGGCCACGGTCCAGGCGGAGCCCGCATAGGACGCGGCATCGGAGCAGGTGAGGTCGTCACCGGTCACGAGCAGCACGGGAACGCCGTACTCGGCGGCCAGGGCGGCGTTGAGGCGGCCTTCGGAGGCGAGCACGCCGTCGAGCCACACGCCGGTGATCGAGTTCTCCAGGTAGGTGTGCGCGAGCACGCCGCGGGTGCCCGCGGCGGTGTGGTAGCCGAGAAAGACCACTCCGTCCACATCGGAGTCGATACCTTGCATCATCGACAACGGTTTGTGCCGGCCGGTGAGCAGGCGCGCCGACGCGTGGAGGTCTTCGAGCAGGAGGTTGCGTTGCGAGGAATGCGCCTCGTTGACGATCACCTGCTCCGCTCCGCCCGCGACGAGGCCCGTGACGCAGGCGTTGACGTCCGCCGTGAACAGGCGCCGGAACCGTTGCCACTGTTCGGTACCGGGAAGGACGTCCCCGGTCCAGGTGACTCCGGTTGCGCCTTCCATGTCCGCCGAGATCATGATCCGCACATCTCGGTAAGTTAGCGGTGGGCTGCTGGGGAAGAGGGGTTTTCGTGCGGGTGAAGTTGTGCGCGTTGCTTGCAATAGCAACGACAGTGGGGCTTTCGGCACCTCCGGCATCGGCTCAGCAGCCGGTGGTCCTGAAGGTCGCGATCGTGCAGCAGATCGACTCGATGAACCCGTTCCTCGCGGTGTTCCAGTCGAGCACCGAGATCGGCCGGTTGATGTACGACTACCTGACCGCCTACGCCGCGGCGGACCAGTCGGTGACCGAGGGCCTGGCGAACAGATGGGAACCCTCGGCCGACCGGCTGACGTGGACCTTCACGATTCCCGAGGGCAAGAAGTGGTCCGACGGCGTGCCGATCACGGCCCGCGATGTCGCCTTCACCTACAACCTGATGCTGACCGACGAGGTCGCCAGGACCGCGAACGGCAGCTTCGTCGCCAACTTCGCCCAGGTCAGCGCCCCGGACGACCGGACGGTGGTCATCCGGACCAAGACGCCGCAGGTGACGATGCTGGCGCTGGACGTGCCGATCGTGCCCGAGCACGTGTGGTCGAAGGTCGGCAGCATCAAGGACTTCGCCAACGACCGGATGCCGGTGGTGGGCTCCGGGCCGTTCGTGCTGTCCGAGCACGTGCCGGGGCAGTTCATCAAGCTCAAGGCCAACAAGACCTACTGGCGTGGCGCGCCGAAGTACGACGAGCTGCACTTCGTGTACTTCCAGAACTCCGACGCCGCGGTGCAGGCACTGGGCAAGGGTGAGATCGACCTGGTCAACCGGATGGCGCCGGCCCAGTTCGACTCGCTGGCCGGCAAGGCCGGTGTCACCCGCAACAAGGCGATGGGCCGCCGCTTCACCGAGCTGCTGATCAACCCCGGCGCGCAGACCCGCACCGGTGAGCCGATCGGCGACGGCAGCCCGGTGCTGCGCGACGTGCGGGTGCGCCGGGCCCTCGCGCAGGCCATCGACCTCGACGCCCTGGTGGCGCGGGTGAACCTCGGCTACGCGGAGAAGGGCGCCGGCCTGGTGCCGCCGGTGTTCGGCAAGTACCACTGGCAGCCGTCGGAGGCGCAGGCGCGCGCGTTCGACCCGCCCGCGGCCAATGCGGCGCTCGACGCCGCCGGGTATCCGCGCAAGGCCGACGGCACCCGGTTTCCGCTGCGGCTGATCGGCCGGGCGGGACGGGCCTACGACGAGCAGGCCAGCGAGTACCTCAAGCGGTCGATGAGCGACATCGGCGTCCCGCTCGACGTGCGGCTGGTGTCGGACAACCAGCTCAACGAGTCCACCACCGCCGCGACCTACGACCTGGCGTTCTCGGGCTGGTCGACGAACATCGACCCGGACTTCGTGCTGGGCCTGCACACCTGCGCGCAACGGCCGGGCGCGGACGGCAAGGGCGGCACGACCGACACCTACTTCTGCGACGAGACCTACGACCGGCTCTACGCCCAGCAGCTCTCGGAGTTCGACGAGGACAGGCGCGTCGAGATCGTGAAGCAGATGCAGGCCCGTTTCTACGACCAGGTGCCCGCCGTCGTGCTGGCCTACGAGAACGCGCTGGAGGGCTACCGGTCCGACCATTTCGCGAGGTTCACCACGCAGCCCGCGCAGGGTGGTGTGATCATGGCGCAGAACGGCATGTGGGGTTACTACGGCGCCGAACCCGCGCAGCGCACCGCGCGGGCCGGCGGCACGGGCTGGGCCGGGTTCGCGCTGGGCGGCGCGGCGGTCGCGGTGCTGGTGGCGGCGTTCGTGGTGCTGGCGCGGCGGCGCGCGGCGACGGCAGGGGAGCGCGAGTAAGTGCGTCTGGCCGGTCGGTTCGGTGGTGCCGCGCTCAGCTTGCTGATGGTGGCGGTGCTGGGCTTCTTCCTGTTCCGGGTGGTGCCCGGCGACCCGGTGGTCTCGATGACGCGCGGTCGTCCGACCACGGCGGCGATGCAGGCCGAGCTGCGCGCGCAGTTCGGCCTGGACCGTCCGCTGCACGAGCAGTTCTGGAGCTACTTCACCTCGCTGCTGCACGGCGATCTGGGCACGTCGTTCACGTTCCGCCGCCCGGTCTCCGAGGTGATCGGGGAGCGGCTGGGGCCGACGTTGCTGCTGGTGGGCACGGCGACGCTGATCGCGGTGCTGCTGGGGCTGTGGCTCGGGGTGCGGGCGGCGTGGCGGCGGGACTCGGTGTTCGACCGGGTCACGACGGGGGTGTCGCTGACGTTGTGGGCGGTGCCGACGTTCTGGCTGGGCATGCTGCTGATGATGGTGACGGGGGACCTGTTCCCGTCGCGGGGCATGCGCGACACCGACACGGCGCCGGACTTCGTCTCGCAGGCCCTCGACGTGGGCCATCACCTGGTGCTGCCGTCGGTGACGCTGGTCGCGGTGGTGTGCGCGGAGTACGCGCTGGTGATGCGGTCGTCGTTGCTGGAGGAGATGCACGCCCCCTACCTGACCACGGCCCGCGCGAAGGGCCTGCGTGACGACCTGGTGCGGCGCCGCCACGCCGTGCCGAACGCGGTACTGCCGGCGATCACGCTGGTGTTCCTGCGGTTCGGGCTGGTGGTGGCCGGGGCGATCACGACGGAGACGGTGTTCTCCTGGCCGGGTCTGGGGCTGTTGTTCTACGACGCGCTGACCGGGCCGGACTACTTCCTGCTGCAGGGGCTGCTGGTGGTGACGGCGGGCGCGGTCGTGGTCATGAACCTGCTCGCGGACCTGCTGCACGGGGTCCTGGATCCACGGGTGAAGGTCGTATGAGCAGGTTCGACAGGACAGGCCTGGCCGGTGCCGGGGTCCTCGCGGTGGCGGCGCTGGTGGCGTTGGTCGCGCCGCTGCTGATCGACGCGGAGGCGCTGGACGTCACGCGGGTGACGGCCGGCGCGTGGCAGGCGCCCGGCGCCGGTCATTGGCTGGGTACCGACCACACGGGACGGTCGGTGGCGTTGCTGCTGGCGCAGGGCACGGGCACGTCGTTGTTCGTGGGGCTGACGGCGGCGATCCTGTCGGTCGGGATCGGCACGCTCGTCGGGATCGTGAGCGGTCATTTCGGTGGTCTGCTGGCGGGGGCGTTGCTGCGGGTCACGGACTTCTTCCTGGTGCTGCCGGCGCTGGTGCTGGCGATCGCGCTGTCGACGGTGCTGCCACGCGGGCTGGGCACGATCGTGCTGGCGATCGGGCTGACGAGCTGGCCGTCGACCGCGCGGATGGTGCGGGCGCAGACGCTGACGATCGAGGCGCGTCCGTTCGTGGAACGCGCACGGGCCCTGGGCGGCGGCCACGGCCACGTCATCGCACGGCACGTGGTGCCGTCGGTGGTGCCGCTGGTGCTGGTCAACGCGACGCTGGCGGTGGCGTCGGCGATCGTGGCGGAGTCGACGCTGGCGTTTCTGGGGCTGGGTGATCCGACGCGGATCTCGTGGGGCGCGATGCTGCACCAGGCCCAGCTGCACGGGGCGGTGCCGCAGCAGGCGTGGTGGTACCTGCTGCCGCCGGGTCTGGCGATCGTGGTCGTGGTGCTGGCGTTCACGCTCGTCGGGCGGGCGCTCGAAGCCGTTGTGACGCCGAAGAGGTGAATCCGATGCTGGAGTTGAAGAACCTCTCCGTCCACTACGGACCGAAACGTGTCGTGAGCGAGGTGGACCTGACGCTCGCGCCGGGTCAGACGCTCGGGCTGGCGGGCGAGTCGGGGTCGGGCAAGTCGACGGTGGCGATGTCGGTGCTGCGGCTGCTGCCCAAGGCCGCGCGGGTGCAGGGCGAGATCCTGCTCGACGGCGACGACGTGCGGACGATGTCGTGGGGCCGGTTGCGGGCGGTGCGGTGGGCGTCGGCGTCGATCGTGTTCCAGGGCGCCATGCACTCGCTCAACCCCGTGCGCCGCGTCGGTGACCAGATCGCCGAGCCGATGCGCCTGCACGGCACGCGCGGCGGCGTGACCGAGCTGCTGGAGCAGGTGGAGCTGCCGCGCGAGAAGGCGCGGGCCTATCCCCACGAGCTCTCGGGCGGGCAGCGGCAGCGGGTGATGATCGCGATGGCGCTGGCGTGCGGGCCGCGCCTGGTGATCGCGGACGAGCCGACGACGGCGCTGGACGTCGTGGTGCAGGCCCAGGTGCTGGCGGTGCTGAAACGCCTGGTGGCCGAGCAGGACCTCGGGTTGCTGATGATCAGCCACGACCTGTCGGTGCTCGCCGAGACCTGTGACGACCTGGCGGTGATGCATCGCGGCGAGGTGGTCGAACGGGGCCGCACCCGCGAGGTGATCGCGAACCCGCGCCATCCGCACACGGCGGCGTTGACGGCGGCGTTCCCGGTGATCGGCGATCCGGCGCACCGCTGGGCCGAGCCCGCTGCGGCGCCGGAGCCGTTGCTACGGGTGCGGGATCTGGTGGTGGACTACGGGCGCACGCGCGCGGTCGACGGGGTCGACCTGACGATCGGGCGGGGCGAGATCGTGGCGCTGGTCGGCCAGTCCGGATCCGGCAAAACGACACTGGCACGTACCATAATGGGGCTGCGGAAGCCGTCCTCCGGTCGGGTGATCTTCGACGGCGCCGAGGTGGCTCGCACGGGCAAGGCGCTCAAGGCCTTCCGCCGCCAGGTGCAGCTGGTGCTCCAAGATCCTTCCAGCGCGCTCAACCCGCGGCACACGGTGTTCGACGCGGTCGCCGAGGGACTGCGCGTGCACGGCCTGGCCGACGACCAGGAAGCCCTGGTCACAGCCGCTGTCGAACGCGCCGAGCTGCGTCCGGCGAGCCTGTACCTGGAGGCCCTGCCGCACGAGCTGTCGGGGGGTCAGCAGCAGCGGGTGGTCATCGCCGGGGCACTGGTGCTGCAACCCCGGCTGCTGGTCGCCGACGAGCCCGTCGCGTCCCTGGACGCCTCGGTGCGCGGCGAGATCGTGGCGCTGCTGCTCCGGTTGCGCCGGGAACTGGGCCTTGCTTCATTGATCATCACGCACGACCTAGGGCTGGCGTGGCAGATCGCCGACCGGGTCGCGGTGATGCATCAGGGGAAAATCGTGGAACAAGGCTCAGTGGAACAAGTCCTCCTCACGCCGGCTCACGACTACACGCGCGCCCTGCTGCGCGCGGTGCCGCAGGTCTGAGCGTGATCCCGCTCGAACACGCCCGGTGCCGCGCGGCGCTGACGCCCGCCGAGATCGGGCGGGGCGGCGCCGACGGCTGGGTGGCCGTCGACGAGGTGCCGGCGCTGGCCCGGCTGGCGTGGCAGGACCTGGGCCGCCCGCCCGGTGTCCTGGGTGAGCTCGCGCAGGCCAGCGATCCCGAGCACGTGCTGGAGCTGTGCCGGATCCTGGCCTCGACCTGTCGTGCCGACACCGCGGCCGTGTGGCGGTATCTGGCCGCCGACTTCGAGCACACCGGGGAACGCTCCGACGGCAGGCAGCGGTTCCTGCTGGACCGGGCGATGCGCGGCGAGGGCATGAACTGGCACGACTACTCGGCGCTGATGGGCGTCGCCCGCCCGGAAGAGGTCGACGCGGCGTTCGACCGCGGCGAGGACATGGTCGGCGTGGCGGTCATCGGCCTGGCCCTGTCGCATCCGGACCCGCTGGTGGCGTCACGGCGGGTGGCCCGCGCACTGGACCACAACCGCCTGCAGGTCCGCCGCCAGGGCGCGACGGCACTGGCGCACGTGGCCCGCATCCACGGGATGGTGTCGCGGGAGTGCCTGCAGGTGCTGCGCCGCCATCCCGACGAGATGGCCGAGGACGACCTGTGGACGTTCGTCGCGCACCACCGGTTACCGGCGTGGTTGTGGTGGCGGCGGATCAGGTCGCGGGCAGGGCGGCGAGTTCCACGCGCACGGCGGTCTCGGTTACGTGGTCGCGCTGCCCCACGGCCCGGCGCAGTGCCTCCTCGAAGTGCCGGCGGGCCAGCACGACATCGCCCTCGGCCTTCGCGACGCGGCCCCGTTCCACGGCGATGTGGCAGCGCAGCTGATCCGGCCCGTACCAGCCGCCCGGGCACCGCTCCCACGCCTGGTCGCACTCCTGCCGGGCGGTCGCGTAGTCGCCGGTGACACGGGCGAGCTCGGCCAGCCCGAGATGGGCGCCGGCCTGCACCACGAGCGCTCCGGCACGCCGCGCCAAGGTGAGCGCGACGCCGAAGTCGGTGCGCGCCCCGTCGAAGTCACCGGCGAGCAGCGTGGCCTGCGCCCGTCCGATGACGGCCTCGGCCGTGTCCTCGGTGGCGCCGAGCTCGTCGAGCAGGCCCCGGCCCCGTTCGATGTGGACCAGGGCACCCGCGGCGTCACCTCGCGTCAGGGCGATCTCACCGAGCTGGTTGAACGCCAAGGCCGCGCCCCAGCGGTCACCGATCCGCGTGAACGCCGCCGCGGCCCGCGCCAGCAGGTCCGCGGCCGCCGCCGGGTCGCCCGCCAGGCGCGCCACGAGACCGTCGCCGGCCAGCGCGAGCGCGGCGCTCCACGGGTCGTCGCCGAGCAGCCGGACGCGGCGGTGCCACACCTGGGAGTCGCCTTGCGGCGCGCCCAGCGCCATGCCCCACAACATGGTCATGATCGGGTAGCGCGGCGGGTCGACGAGCGTGTCCATGAGCGCGTCGGCCTGGCGGATGCGAGCGCTCTGGTCACCGGTCGCGACGGGCCAGGCGATCAGCAGGCACAGCGCGTACTCCTGCTCGTGGCCGTGCGGCGGGGTCTCGCCACACGCGTGCAGCACGGCCTCGGCCTGCTGGGCTGCGCGGGCACGCCCCGGTGCGGTGCCTGCGCCCGCAGCACCTCCAGGTGGGCGGCGGCGAGCGCGGGGGAGGGATCAACGCCGAGCTCCCCGGCCAGCAGCTCCCGCCCCTGCGCGAACACCTCCAGCGCCTCGCCCTGGCGGCCGTCGCGGTGCAGCGACCGCATCAGCGCCGCCCGCAGGTCCTCCCGCAACGGGTGCTGCGCCAGCAGATCCCGCAGCTGCGCCGTGCTCCCACCGGACACCGTGCAGCCGATGAGCACCTCGGTCAGGTTCTGCCGCGCCACCTGCACGAACGGCGCGTCGACGTCCGCCAGCGCCGGCCCGCGCCACAACGCCAGCGCCTGCGCGGCCCGTCCGGCCGCGAGCAGCTCGGCGCAGTGCAGGTGATCCACCTCCGACGGCCCGGCGACCAGCCGGTAGCCCGCCGGGTGGTGCTCGATCACCAGCCCCGGCACCGCGCGGCGCAACCGCGACACCTGCGACTGCAGGGCGTTGGCCGCCCCCGCAGGAGGATCGGCGTACAGGCCGCCGATCAGCTGGTCGTGCCCCACGATCCGCCCGGCGTCGAACACGAGCATCGCCAGCAGCGCACGCTGCCGCGGCGCCGCGACCTCCACACCGTCGACCAGCACCGGACCGAGCACCCCGAACCTCACAGGACGTGATTGTTCCCGAGTCCGGAGGTCGGCGAGACCAGAACCGGCACTGCGCTGAACACCTAGCGCAGTGCGTGTCCCGTCGTCGCGTCGACGTGGGCCGGGACCTCGTCGTGCCGGTCGCCCACGGTCAGCGTTCCGGTGGGCTCGAACAGCAGGATCCGCGCACCGTCCGGAGACGACGGCTTGTGGAACGTCCCGCGCGGCACGGTGAACACCGACCCCTTCGCGAGCACGACCGTCCGCTCACCGTCCGATTCCCGCAACGCGATGCGCAGCTCACCGTCGAGCACCAGGAAGAACTCGTCGGTGTCGTCGTGAACGTGCCAGACATGCTCGCCCCGCACCTTCGTCACGCGCACGTCGTAGTCGTTGACACGGGTGACGATCCGAGGGCTCCACAGGGCATCGAACGAGGCCAGGGCGTCGTCCAGGGCGATGGGGTTCATGCGGACGAGCCTGGCCGCTGTCCCAGCCCGCGCGTGAGTGCTAGGAATCGCACATGCCGCAAGAATCCTCGCACCGCGTCGTCGTCATCGTCGACGACAACTCCAACCCGTTCGAACTAGGCTGCGCCACCGAGATCTTCGGCCTGCACCGCCCCGAGATCGGCGGCCACCTCTACGACTTCCGCCTCTGCTCACCCGAACCGCACACGGCGATGCGCGACGGCTTCTTCACCCTCACCGGCGTCACCGACCTGCACGCCACCGAGCACGCCGACACCCTCATCGTCCCCAACCGGCCCAACATCGACGCACCCCGCCGACCCGACGTCCTCGACGCCATCCGCCGCGCCCACACCCGCGGCGCACGCCTCGTCGGATTCTGCAGCGGCGCCTTCACCCTCGCCGAAGCCGGCGTCCTCGACGGCCGCCGCGCCACCGCCCACTGGCAGTGGGCCGACGACTTCCGCACCCGCTTCCCCGCCGTACACCTCGAACCCGACGTCCTGTTCGTCGACGACGGCGACATCCTCACCTCCGCCGGCAGCGCCGCCGCCCTCGACCTCGGCCTGCACCTCGTCCGCCGCGACCACGGCGCCGAGATCGCCAGCTCCGTCAGCCGCCGCCTCGTCTTCGCCGCCCACCGCGACGGCGGCCAGCGCCAGTTCGTGCAACGCCCCGTACCCGACCTGCCCGACGAGTCACTCGCCCCCGTCCTCGCCTGGGCCCAGCAACACCTCGACACCCCACTCACCATCGCCGACCTGGCCAGACGCAGCGCCGTCAGCCCCGCCACCCTGCACCGCCGCTTCCAGGCACAACTCGGCACCACACCGCTCGCCTGGCTCACCGCGGAACGCGTCACCCTCGCCTGCCAGCTCATCGAACTGGGGGAGCGGCGCTTCGACGTCGTCGCCCGCCGCACCGGCCTGGGTACCGCCGCCAACCTCCGCGCCCTGATGCGCCGCGACACCGGCCTCACCCCGTCGGACTACCGGCGCCGCTTCAGCCCAGCGCCCGCGCAATGATCCGCTCCACCACCCGCGTCTTCGCAGCCGCGTAGTCCTGCACCCGCTCCCACGTCCGCCCCGCCAGCTCCCGCTTCGTGCGTTCGTACTCCTCCCGGTCGCGCGGGAAAGCGCGCAGCCGGTCACGGAAGGCCAGCATCCGATCCAGCTCCTCACACCCAGGGGAGAAGACATGCATGTTCACGTTCGGCACCGTGCCCTTGAGCAACCGGTGCTCATGCCAGGTGCGCTCCCGCAGCAGCAGGTAGTAACCCGCCGCCACCAACGCCGGCACGTAGGCGTCCTCATCGGCCGAGTCCGGCACGACCAGCAGGATGTCGATCAACGGCTTCGCCGCCAGCCCCGGCACCGACGTCGACCCCACATGCTCCACCCGGACAACCCGCTCACCCAGCGCCGCCCGGATCTTCGCCTCCTCAACGGCATACCACCGCGCCCACTCCCGGTCATGCTCCCGCAGCACCACCGGGGCGTTGTGCGGCGGCGCCTCCGTCACGAACTCCACCTCACCCGCCTCGACGGGCCGCGCCACATAGGCACGCTCGAGGATCTCCAGCACCACGGCGTTCTTCGCATCCGTGTAGTCCTGCACCCGACCCCACACCCGCCCCGCCAGCTCCCGCTTGGCCGCCGCGTACAACTCACGATCCCCGGCGTTGTCACGCAGCCAGTCACGAAACAACAGATGCCGCCGCACCTGAGCACACCCGCGCGGGAACACATGCAGGTTGATGTCCGTGTCCGGGCCCTTGAGGATCCGGTGCTCGTGCCAGTCGTCCTCCCGCACCACCACCCGATACCCGGCCGCCTCCAGCGCGGGCACGTACAACGCCTCCCGCAGCGGAGCGTCCACCACCAGCATCAGGTCGACCAACGGCTTCGCACACAACCCCGGCACCGACGTCGACCCCACATGCTCCAGCACCGCACCCGGCAACGCGCCCAGCACCCGCGCCCGTTCCCGCTCGTACAGCCCAGGCCACGCCGGGTCGTACTCGGAGAGCTCGATATTCACGGCAAACCCCCTCACAGGCAGTCAGCCAGAATATCAACTCCCGAACAGGTCACCCACGCTCCCGACCCGCTGCAGCACCTCGTCCGCCGTGAACACCAGATCCTCCACGACCTCGCAGTCCTCGACCTCGTCCCACGTCACCGGCGCCGACACCGCCGGCCGCTCCCGAGCCCGCAACGAATACGGCGCCACCGTCGTCTTCGCCGGATTGTTCTGCGACCAGTCGATGAACACCTTCCCCGTACGCTGCGCCTTCGCCATCGTCGACACGATCAACGCCGGATGCTCCCGCGCCAACCGCTGCGCCACCGCCTTCGCGTACTCCGAGGTGTCCTTCGCCGGCGCATACGCATACACCTGCATGCCCTTGTTGCCCGACGTCTTCGCCCACGAGTCCACACCGTCGTCGTCCAGCACCATCCGCACCCGCTCCGCCACCCGGCAACACTCCACCACCGCCGCCGGCGCACCCGGATCCAGATCGAACACCAGCAGATCAGGATCCCGCTTCCCACCCCGCGGCCCCACCGTCCACTGCGGCACGTGCAACTCCAGCGCCGCCAGATTCGCCAGCCACACCAACGTCGCCAACTCGTCCACCATCACGTAGTTGACGGTCTCGTTGCCCTTCGAACTCCCCGGCGACTCCAGCCGCATCGTCCGCACCCACTCCGGACGGTGCTCCGGCGCGTTCTTCTCGAAGAACCACTTCCCGTCCACCCCGTTCGGAAACCGCTTCAACGTCACCGGACGGTCCTTCAGATGCGGCAGCAACACCGGCGCGATCCGGGTGTAGTAATCGATCACCTCACCCTTGGTGAACCCGAACCCCGGATACAACACCTTCTCCAGGTTCGTCAGCTTCAACACCCGGTCCTCGACCCGCACAGTCGCGTCACCCGTCAACCCGACGCACCTCCTCCGGCGTCTTGTCCGGCCGCAACCCCCGCCACGCCGGAAACCGCATCCGCCCGTCCGGCGTCCACTGCCGGAACACCACCTCCGCCACCAGCTCCGGCTCCACCCACCTCGCGCCCTTCGACCGCTCCCGCGGCATCTCCGTCACGAACGGCGAACCCTTACGCGCCAACGCCTCCAACCGCGGCGTCAGCACCGCCAGCTCCGCGTCGCCGAACCCCGTGCCCACCGACCCCGCGAACGCCAGCCCGCCCTCCTGCGGAATACCCAGCAACAACGCGCCGATCACCCCAGCCCGCTTGCCCTCACCCATCCGCCAGCCACCGATCACCACCTCCTGCGCCAGCAGGTCCGTGATCTTGCGCCACACCGGCGACCGCAACCCCGGCTGATAAGGCGAATCCAGCCGCTTCGCGACCACACCCTCCAAACCCTGCTCACGACTCGCCGCCAGCACCGACGCCCCGTCCTCGTCATAGGACGGGGGAGTCAGCCAGTGCGGACCCCGCAGCTCAAGACCCCTCAGCAACTCACGACGCTGCCGGAAAGGGAGCTGCACAGTAGAACTGCCGTCCAGATGCAGAAGATCGAACAACAACAACGTGACCGGAAACTGCCGCGCCGCCCGACGAGCCGCCTCCGACTTCGTCACGTGCATCCGGTTCTGCAACGCACTGAAACTCGGCCGGCCATCCTGCAACGCGACGATCTCACCGTCCAGCAGAGCCTCCGTCGACCCCAGTTGCTCACCCACACCCTGCAACTCCGGATAAGCCACCGTGATGTCGTTGCCCACCCGCGACCACGCCTGCACCCGCCCGCCCTCGACCCTCAGGATCGCCCGGACACCATCCCACTTGAACTCATAAGCCCAATGATCATCATCATCGTGGGGGAGAGGACCAGGAACAGCGAGCATCGGCTTCAGCTGACCCGGCAACACCTGCCAGTCCGGACGCGCCGGAGCATGCCGGCGCTTCATCATCCAGTTCTTCTCGTCCTTCCCCGAACGGAAGAACACGAACTGCCCCTGCACCCGGCCACCATGCAAGATCACATCGACCTCGCGGTCCGACCACTTCACCGTCTCATAACGGCCGCGATCCCACAGGAACATCTCACCGCCGCCGTACTCACCCTTCGGGATCTCCCCGGAGAACTCCGCATACTCCAGCGGATGATCCTCAGTGTGCACAGCCAGCCGCACCACATCCGTCGTCGGCGGCAAACCCTTCGGCACCGCCCACGACACCAAAACCCCACCACGCTCCAACCGCACATCCCAATGCAGGCTGCTCGCGTGATGCTCCTGAATCACGAACGTGTCGTCATTGCCCCTCGGCAGCACATCCGCGCTCGGAACGGGCTCCGGCGTCCTGGCCGGATCCCTCTTACGCCGGTACTCGTCGAGCCCGGCCATCTACGCCGACGAAGCCTTCTTCTTCGGCGGCGCCTTCTTCTCGCCCTTCCGCCCCGCCTTCGCCTTCTCCACACTGCGCTCCAGCGCCGTCATCAGATCGATGACATCGCCCTTCTCCTCGGCCTCCGGCTGCTCGGGCAACTCCGCACCCTCCGCCTTCGCCGCGATCACCTTCTCCAGCGCGTCCCGATAGTCGTCGGTGAACGTGTCCGGATCGAAGTCACCCGCCATCGACTCCACCAGCGACGTCGCCATCTTCAACTCCTGCGGCCGCACCTCCACGTCCTGATCCAGGAAGTCGAACTCCGCCTTACGGATCTCATCCGGCCACAACATCGTGTGCATCACCAGCACGTCATCCCGCGCCCGGATCGTCGCCAGCGTCTCCTTCTGCCGAATCGTGATCTTCACGACCGCCAGCTGACCCGTCTTCACCAACGCGTCCCTGAGCAGCACATACGGCCGCGCCGCCGCCTTGTCCGGCTCCAGGTAGTACGTCTTCTGGAAGTAGATCGGATCGATCTCCTCCGCCGGCACGAACTCCAGCACGTCGATCGACTTGTCCGTCTTCACCGGCAACTTCTCGAAGTCCTCGTTCTCCATGATCACCATCCGGCCGTCATCCAACTCATAGCCCTTGGTGATCTCCGAGTACTCCACCTCCTCACCGCACACCGAACAGACACGCTTGTACTTGATGCGCCCGCCATCCCCCCGGTGCACCTGGTTGAAACGGAAGTCGTGCTCCTCGACAGCCGTGTAAAGGCGCACGGCGATCGTCACCAACCCGAAGGAGATGGCCCCACGCCACACGGATCTCATTCTCATTGGGTACCCCTGAAATGCGGTTTTCGCACCACCAGATCACCCACTCGGCCTAACGATCCGGCAACTGAGCAACCCCCGGCCCACGCGTCCTGACCGAGAGTGCCGCACAACAGTGGAACACCGCTAGATGTCCCTCAACGCCCGATACGTCCTGTTACTCGCCACCGCCGCCCGCCGCTCCCGCGCCGTCGCCTCGATGTAGTTCTGACTCGTCGCCAAACTCGCATGCCCCAGCAACGCCATGATCTCGCTCGCCGACGCCCCGTCCTCAGCCAGCCGCGTCGCGAACGTATGCCGCAACGCGTGCAGATTCGCCCCCGTCGGCACCCTGTCGTTCAACCCCGCCCACCGAAAACACGACTTCACCAGGTACTCCAGCCCACCCCGCCCGATCGGCTCACCATGCCGATCCCTCAGCAACGCCGACTCCCGGTCAAAACGCCCCTGAGGAAACCGCTCCCGGCAACTCCTCAGATACGCCTCCACGATCCGCTCCATCGGCGGCTCGATCGGCACACTCCGATCCCGGTTCCCCTTGCCCTTCACATGCAACCGCTGATCACCCTCCCGCCCCACGACACTCGCCAGCGTGAGCGTCCGCATCTCGGCACTGCGCAACCCCGCCACCAGCCCCAACGCGATCACCAGCACATCGCGCTCCGGCCACGGATCACGCCCCTTCCGAGCCCCCTCCGCCGCGGCCGTCAGCAACTGCTCAGGAGTGTCCTCACCCCGCAGCGGCTTCGGAACCAGCGGAGGCGTCCTGGGCCGCGCGACCGCACCCATCGGATTACCGGCGATCAGATCCTCGGCCACGCAGAACGTCAGGAACTGGTTCCACGTCGACCACGCCCGCAGCACCGAACTCTTGGCATGGCTGTCCGCGAACACCCCGAAAGCCTCACGGAGGTTCGCACCGGTGAGCTGAGCGACGACCAGGTCCTCGGCGGGGCAGGAGAGGGTCTCGGCCAGGAGCGTGTTCACACCGGCGAGATCCCGCTGGTAGGCGGCCGTTGTGTGCGGCGAGTCCTTGCGAGTCCGGCGGGCGAGGAAGAAGGCGTCCTGTGCGGCGAGCACGTGCATATAGATCTTGTACCGCACACCACCGACAATCCCGGACACGGCAGCGGCACAGGGGAGGGGAGTGCTCCTCGGCCTCACATGCGAGCGGTTCTTGGACGAGTGCGCAGCAGCAGGTCAGCGCGTGACGTGAGCCGTCGATCCGACGGCGGGGCGGCGCTCGAACGTGTCGGTCCGAGGTTGGCGGACGGCGGCGCTCAGGCGTGGGTTCGACAACCTGTTCTGTGCTGGATAATGGCGATTATGCATGAAATGTCCGTTTTGCCGGGTTCTGATTCGGCTCGGGACGGCGCTGGACCAGGTGGCGTCACTTGCCGGGGATCGTGAGCGTAATGACGCCTCGCTACGTACGTCTCTCTGACGACACGTCGGTGTCGACCGCGCTCCGGCATCGCCGTGGTTCTGATGTTGTGGCGTCTGCAAGCGCAGCCGGCCTGCCCGTTGGCTGTGACTTGCAGACGCGCCAACACGGGCGTTTCGGCCCCTTCTGAAGCGATCTTCGCAGGTCGCCGTTTCGCCGATAATCTACATTATGTCAAGTAACGTGGATCTGGGCTGCCTGGGGCACTCTCCCGCCGTCGCTTCCTCTGGCATGGTTCGCGTTCATGATCGATGAGTTCGCCAAGGAGTACCTGCACTCGGATCTGCGCGAGTTGCGCGAGGTGATGCTGTGGAAGCTCGAGGGGCTGTCCGATATGGACGTGCGGCGTCCGCTGACGGCTTCGGGGACGAATCTGCTGGGCCTGGTGAAGCATCTGGCGTTGTCGGAGTCGCGGTACTTCGGCGAGGTGTTCGGGCGGCCGTTTCCTGAGCCGTTGCCTCGATGGGACGACTTGGCGGCGCGCGGGCTGGACATGCGGGCGGCCGAGTCGGAGACGCGTGAGGACATCGTGGGTCGCTATCGGCGCGTGTGGGCGCATTCGGATGCGACGATCTCTGCGCTCGCGGTGGATGCTCCTGGTCATGTGCCGTGGTGGCCACGTCCCGCGGTCATGCTGTTCAACGTGCTGGTGCACTTGGTGACGGAGACCGCGCGGCACGCGGGGCACGCGGACATCTTGCGGGAGCAGCTCGACGGTGCGACCGGTGAGGGACGCTGAGGGCCTGTTTGCGCTGCTCCCCCGCGTCTAGATGATCTTGTCGGGGGTGCTTGCCACACTCGGGTCATGCGATTTGCGATCTATGTGCCGTCGTTCGGTTCGGAGCTCGGTGATCCGTCCGTGCTGGTGTCGCTCGCTGTCGAGGCCGAGGCGTCGGGGTGGGACGGGTTCTTCCTGTGGGATCACGTGGTGGTGCCGGGTGAGTCGGTTGTCTCTGACGTCTGGGTGACGTTAGGTGCGGTGGCGGCGCGGACGTCGAGGATCTCGCTGGGCCCGTTGGTGACGTCGCTGGGGCGTCGGCGTCCGTGGAAGGTGGCGTTGGAGGCGTCGACGTTGCAGCGGTTGTCCGGTGGGCGGCTGGTGCTGGGGGTGGGTGCGGGTGTGCCGCAGGACTACTCCCCCTTCGGGGAGCGCGGGTCGCGTGCTGAGGCGATGTCGGAGGGTGTGGAGCTGTTGCGCGCGTTGTTGTCGGGTGCCGAGGTGGAGCATCACGGTGCGTTGTTCGACGTGTCGGGGGTGCGGTTCGCGCCGGTGGAGGTGCCGATCTGGGTGGGTGGGATCTGGCCTCGGTCGACGCCGTTTCGTGCGGCGGAGCATGCGGCGGGTGTGGTGCCGGCGACGTTCGGCGCTGAGGGTCTGGTGGTGCTCTCCCCCGCGGATGCCGCTCGGCTGAAGGCGGATTTCGTGGCGTCGGGTGGTCCGGCTGACGGTGATGTCGTGTTGTGGGGTGGCAGTGCGTTACCGGAGGTGAGCGGGTACGAGGCCGCCGGCGTGACGTGGATGCTGAGCGATGGTGGCGCTCGGGGGCTTGATGAGTTGCGGGCGTTCGTGGCGGCTGGTCCCCCGCGTTCAGGCGTGTAGGCCTCGGAGCAGTGTGTCGAGGTAGCGGCGTGCGGTGGGGAGCCGGTCGGCGGGGCTGGCGCTGTGGACGTAGGTGGCGTAGGCGATGCCGCACATGAGTGGGACGAGGTCCGCGTCGTCGACGTCGGGGCGGACGGCTCCGGTGTCGCGTGCGCGGGCGAGCAGTTTGGCGCCGTTGGCGAGGATCTGTGCTTTGAGTTCGGTGGTGCGTGGGAGCACGTCGTGGGCGCTGGCGGCGACTTTGACGAGTGCGGGGTCGGTGACTTGGCTTTCGACGACCTTGGTGAGGAAGGCGGCGAAGGCGGTCCAGGGGTCGTTGTGGGTGAGGGCTTGTTGGCCGCAGCCGGCGAGTGCTTCGAGGCAGGGGGTGGCGACGGTTTCGAGGAGTGCTTCGGTGGTCGGGAAGTGCCGGTAGACGGTGCCGACGCCGAGTCCTGCGCGGCGGGCGACGTCGTTGAGTTGCAGCGGGGTGCCTTCGTCGACGAGTTCTCGGGCGACGGTGAGGATGTGCTCCCAGTTGCGGGCGGCGTCCTTTCGCTGCGGCGTCATGTCTTCCAGACTAATTGGATACGCCATCCGGAACGGGGACGCGTGGCGCGTGCCTTTCGCTGAGTGTGCGTACGGCCTCCTGGACGCGTGGGTCGGCCGCGGTGCGGTTCGGTGTCACCGGGGTGACGCGCCGGCCGATGACGGTGCCGGAGGCGAGGGTCTCGTCGGTGGCGGCGAGGATCGAGGGCCGGGCCGCGGCGGAGGCGGGTCCGGAGGTCGCGCGTTCGAAGGTACGGCGGACGAGTGGCCAGAGCAGTCGCAGGCCGGGTGACACGATCTTGGGTGTGCGCATGGTGCCGTCGGTCATGTCGGTGGCGGCGCCGCCGGGGTCGGCCGCGAGCACGGAGACCTTGGTCTGCCGGTGGGCGAGGTCGAGGGTGTAGGCGAGGTTGGCGAGCTTGGCGCGTCCGTACCAGTGGAAGCCGTAGTAGCCGCCGGGCGGTTCGACGTCGTCGAAGATCTTCTTGGCGGCGATGACGGAGCCGGATGTCACGTTCACGACGCGGCCGGTCAGTACTGGGAGCAGGGATTCGGTGAGCAGGTAGGGCGAGAGGTGGTTGACGACGAAGGAGGCTTCGAGGCCGTTGATGCGGGTGTGGTCGGGGAACATGGCGCCGATGTTGTTGACCAGTACCGCCAGTTCCCCTTCGGCCGTGATGCGGGCGGCGAGCGTGCGTACCTCGTGCAGCGAGGCGAGGTCTGCCTGCAGGTAGCGGGCCGGCTCCCCTCCCCCTGCGTTGATTCTCTCGACGGCTCGGGCGCCTCGTTCGGGGTTGCGGCCGACGATGGTGACGGCGTAGCCGGCTTGGGCCAGTCCGAGGGCGGTTTCCAGTCCGATGCCTCCGGTTCCCGCGGTGACCACTGCTGTGCGTGTCATGACACTCCCCGATCCGGATAGCTGATCCGTTTATGACAGCAACGCTAGCACACATGCGGATGAGCTATCCGTTTCGCGTTCGTGAGAATGCCGCCGTTGTTCCCGGGCTGATCAGGCGGGCCAGAGCGGCGGCCGCTGACCTGGGTCCCCGATGGCCGCCGTCAGCGCTGCCGCCATTCCGGCCAGTTCTTCCTCGGTGAGGTCGCGCTCCCCCACGTGGCGCTGGATCTCGCTGCGCGAGCACACGACGACGGCGCCGGTGTGCCCGCCGAGTTCGGCGGCGGCCACGATCTCGGTGTTGCCGTTGTGCACGACCAGGATCGGGTCGGGCGTGTCGGTGTAGAGCAGGCGCTCGATGTCACGTCCGGTGATGGCCATGCTCAGTCTTGTACGGCGCGGGCGTAGCGGGCCGCAAGGGTGCGAACGTGTGCCACGAGTTCGGGTGGTGAGGTGACCTCGAAGTCGTAGCCGAGCATGCCGATCCATACGGCGAGTGTTTCGACGGAGTCGGAGCCGGTCACCAGTTCGCAGGTGGTGTCGTCGACGGCTTCGACGGTGCCGATGGCGGCGTGGATGCGGGCGGCGACGGCGTCGGCCGGGGCGTGGACGAGGACGCGGGCCTGGAAGCGCCAGGCGGCTTGGGTGACGCGGGAGGCGACGTAGGTGGTGGCGTCGAGGTCGCGTGGGGTGAAGCGGGGGCCGTGCGGGGGTTGGGGTGGGGTGATGCGGTCGACGCGGAAGCTGCGCCAGTCCTGTTTGTCGGCGTCCCAGGCGACGAGGTACCAGCGGCGGCCCCAGTTGACGAGGCGGTGGGGTTCGGCGCGGCGGCGGGTCGTGGTGCCGTCGTGGGCCTGGTAGTCGAAGCGCAGGGTGTCGCTGTCGCGGCAGGCTGCGGCCAGTGTCGAGAGCAGTTCGGGGTCCAGTGCGGGTGCCGGGGAGTCGCGTGGGACGGATTCGATCTGTTCGAGGGCGGAGACGCGGTGGCGCAGGCGGGACGGGAGGACCTGTTCGAGTTTGAGCAGGGCACGCAGGGAGACTTCTTCCAGGCCGGTGACGGCGTTGGTGCGCAGGGCCGCGGCGACGGCGACGGCCTCGTTGTCGTCGAGTAGCAGGGGTGGGAGTTCGGCGCCGGCGCCCAGGCGGTAGCCGCCGAACGAGCCGGTGGTGGCGTTGACGGGGTAGCCGAGTTCGCGCAGGCGGTCGACGTCGCGGCGGACGGTGCGGGGGCTGATGCGCAGTTCGTCGGCCAGTTCGCTGCCCTGCCAGTCGCGGCGTGACTGCAGCAGGGCGAGCAGGCGCAGCAGGCGGGCCGAGGTTTCCAGCATGGACGGACACTTTAGGACAGGGGGTGGCCGCAAGTGTCGTTAGCCTCGGGGTTATGACGGAGATCAGGGAATTCCACATCGCGGTCGACGACGCCGACATCGACGAGTTGCGGGCTCGTCTGGCGCGGACGCGGTGGACCGATCAGGTCGTGGGGGCGGGTGCGCGCTATGGCGATGACGTCGCGGAGGTCCAGGAGTTGGCCCGGTACTGGGCCGAGGAGTTCGACTGGCGGGCGGTGGAGGCGAGGCTCAACGCGTTCCCGCAGTTCGTCACCGAGATCGACGGCACGAACGTTCATTTCCTGCACGTCACCAGCCCGAAGCCGGACGCGCTGCCGTTGCTGCTGATCCACGGCTGGCCGGGCTCGGTGATGGAGTTCGTCGACGTCGTGGAGCACCTGCGGCAGGACCACCACCTGGTGATCCCGTCGATCCCCGGTTTCGGTTTCTCCGGGCCGACGACGCGGACGGGCTGGCACTCCGGGCGCGTCGCCGGGGCGTTCGCGGAGCTCATGGCGCGGCTGGGCTACCGGCGTTACGGGGTGCACGGCAACGACGCGGGGGCGATCATCGCGCCGCAGGTCGGGCAGGCCGATCCGGAGCACGTCGCGGGTGTGCACGTCACGCAGATCTTCTCGTTCCCCTCGGGTGACCCGGCCGAGATGGAGGGCCTGACCGAGGACGACTACCGGCGTCTGGGGGTGCTGCAGAACTTCTGGGAGAGCATGTCCGGCTACGCGAAGCTGCAGCAGTCGCGGCCGCAGAACGTGGCGTTCGCGCTCGTGGACTCCCCCGTCGGCCAGCTGGCCTGGACGATGCAGCTGATGGGCGAACCGGCCGTGACGAAGGACTTCCTGCTCGCGAACGTGTCGATCTACTGGTTCACCGCCACCGCGGGGTCCAGCGCGCGGCTGTACTACGAGGACGCGCACCGCGAGGATCAGCCTGCGGAGCCGACGACGGTGCCGATGGGTGTCGCGGTGTTCCCCGACGACTTCCAGAGCATCCGGCGCTTCGCCGAACGCGACCACCGCAACCTCGTGCACTGGTCGGAGTTCGAGACCGGCGGGCACTACTCCGGGCACGACTCGCCTGAGCTGCTGGCGGGCGACCTGAAGGTGTTCTTCGCCAAGATGTAGCCATGCCGCAGTGGGTCGAGGCGGGGTTCTGGGGATTGGCCGGTGGTGGCGCGCTCGTGGCGGGCGCGCTCGTCGCCTGGTTCCTGCGCGTGCCCCGTGACGTCGTGGCCGTCGTGATGGCGTTCGGCGCCGGGGTGCTGACCGCGGCGGCGGCGTTCGAGCTGATGGACGAGGCGGAGAAGACCGGCGGTCTGCTCGCCACCTCCGCCGGGTTCCTCGGCGGCGCGGTCGGCTACGTGCTGGCGAACCTGGTGCTCGCGCGGCGTGGGGCGCGGCATCGCAAGCGCAGCAGCAACCAGCCGGCCGAGGCCGACCAGGCGGGCAGCGGCACGGCGATCGCCGTGGGAGCGCTGCTCGACGGTGTGCCCGAGTCGGTCGTGCTGGGTGTGTCGCTGCTCAGCGGCGGCGGGGTCGGGGTGGCGATGCTGGCGGCGGTGGTCATCTCGAACGTCCCGGAGGGGCTTTCCAGCGTCGCCGGTATGAAACGCGCCGGGCGCGGGCCCGGTTACGTGTTCGGGGTGTGGGGTGCGATCGCCGTGGCGAGCGGGCTGTCCGCGGCCCTGGGGAACCTGCTGCTCGACGGCGCGTCACCGCAGCTCATCGCTGTGATCACCGCCGTGGCGGCGGGTGCGATCCTGGCGATGATCGCGGACACCATGATCCCCGAGGCCTTCGAGCGGGCCCGCCTCTACACCGGGCTGTGCACCACCGCCGGGTTCCTCACGGCGTTCGTGGTGGAACGGCTGGGTTAGATTCCGGGTGTGGTGATCGGTTAGCTCTACGACGCCGCGCTGGCCCGCCAGGAACACCCCCGGCGGGTTCCGTGTCTACACCGATCCGGCCGGGCATCCGTTCTGTCTGGTCACCGGCTAGGCGCGCCAGACGGTGGCGGAGCGGGTCTCGGTGCTCTCCAGCGTCAGCGGCACCGGTACCTCGTAGCGGGCGCAGGCGGTGAACCGGTCGCGGGGCAGATGAGCGCGGTCCGGGTCGCCGAGCAGCACGACCGCGCCTCGAGCCGCGGCCCTGCTCAGGAACGGCAGCACCAGCGCGGTGATCTCGGCGTCGTAGAACACGTCCCCGGCGAGCACGACGTCGGCGCCGTGTGCGTCGCTGTCGAGGTGGTCGCCGCCCAGGATGCCGACGGTGACGCCGTTGGCGGCGGCGTTGAGCTGTACCGCGGCGAGTGCCAGCGGGTCGATGTCGTTGGCGGTCACCACGTCCGCTCCGGCCAGTGCCGCGGCGATCGCGACCAGTCCGGAGCCGCAGGCGAGGTCGAAGACCTTCTTGTCGCGCACCAGTCCGGCGTTGTCGAGCAGGTGCCGTGCCAGGGCCTGGCCGCCCGCCCACGGGAACGCCCAGAACGGCGGCTGGTCGTGGTGGGTGAGTTCCCACAGGTCCATCGCCTCGGCCGCGCTGTGCAGCAGCACCTCGGGCACCAGTGGCACGGGGGCCAGCGTCGTGTTGGCGAGCACGAAGTCGGTGAGCGTGGGCGCGGACATGACGGAGAAGCTTAGGGGCAGCGCGAACACCGCCCGCAGAGGCGAAAGGCCATAGGTTCACATGCCGCCGGTGACCCGCAGGATCGCGCCTGTGGTGTACGAGGCCTCGTCCGACAGCAGCCACGCGATGGCGTTGGCGATCTCGGCGGCCTCGCCGGGGCGGCCCAGCGGGATGCGGGCGGCGACGCGGTCGGGGCGGCCAGGTTCGCCGGACAGGCGGTGGATGTCGGTGCGGATCGTGCCGGGCTGCACGCAGTTGACCCGGATCCCGCGCGGCGCGAGTTCCTTGGCCAGGCCGATCGTCAGCGCGTCCACGGCGGCCTTGGTGGCGGCGTAGTGCACGTACTCCCCCGGGCTGCCCAGCGTCGCCGCGCCGGACGAGACGTTCACGATCGAGCCCCGGCTCATCCGCCGGGCCGCCTCGCGGGCCACGAAGATCGCGCCGACGAGGTTGACGTCGACGACGCGGCGCAGGTCCTCGGTGCGCAGGTCCGCGAGCGTCCCGGACGGGGAGGTGATGCCGGCGTTGCTGACCACGCCGGTGATGTCGTCGCCGGCCGCGTCGAACAGGCGCGCCACGTCGGTCTCGTCCGCCGTGTCGGCCCGGACGGCGAGCACGCCGAGCTCCTCCTCCAGCGCACGTGCCTCGTCCTGGGCCTGGCGGTAGCTGATCACGACCTTGTGCCCGTCCCGCACGAGCCTGCGCGCGGTCGCGGCGCCGATACCCCGGCTTCCGCCGGTGATCACCGTAGTCATGCCTCTACCTAACAGGGTCTGTTTCAGAGCTGACCGAAGCGCACGACCGCCACGAACACGGCCAGCGCGCACAGCACGAGGTTGATCGGCACCGTGGCGCCCTCACCGCGCCGGATGTGCGTGATCGCGGCACCCACCTGCACGAGCGCCAGGCCGAGCGCCGCGATCGGGGTGAGGATCGGTGCGACGCCGGTCAGCCACGGCAGCACCAGCCCGATCGCGCCCGCGACCTCGACCGCGCCGATGCCCTTGACCTGCCCGGACGTGAAGTCCCCCGCCCAGGCCATCTTCGGTTCGGCCAGCAGGTCCTGTTTGGTCTTGGCCAGCTTGGTGAAGCCCGCCATCAGGTAGAGGGCGGCCAGCACGCCCGACACGATCCACACGGCGACGTTCATGAACGAGAACCTAGCCCTGCGCCCGATGACACAACCAGGCCGCAGATCAACTAAGGGTCGCCTTAGTCATCACCCGAACGGCCGTATAGAGTGTGCAGATGAGGTGCTCGATACTCTCCGACTTCGCGGGCGAACCGCTGGCCGGCACGGCCGCGACCGCGACGGCGTGGCTGTGCCTGGAACAGCCGGGCCCGTGGGGCCGCGACGCCCTCACCGAGAGCCACCTCGACCCCGAACTGGGCGCCGAACTGCAACGCCGTGCCGCCGGCACGGGCGTGCGCATCCTGTTGATCCGCCGCCCCGGCAGGCACGCCGACAACCACGTCCCCGCGACCCGCCGCCTGTACCTGGCCTCGGCGAAGCCCGGCGCCTCGTGGCTGGAACAGGCCGACCTGGCCGCGCCGGAGGAAGCCCTCGAACTCGACTTCGAGGCCTTGGGCGCGGGCCGCTCCACCGCGTTCGGCACCCCGGTCCGCGACCCGTTGCTGCTGGTCTGCACGAACAGCAAACGCGACGTGTGCTGCGCCCTGTACGGCCGCCCGATCGCCACCGCGCTGAACCTGTGGGAGTGCACCCACACCGGCGGCCACCGCTTCGCGCCCACCGGCGTGCTGCTGCCCACCGGTCACCTGTACGGGCGACTCGACCACCAGTTGGCCCAGCGCGTCGTCACCGAGGGCATCGTCGCCGACCGCTGCCGGGGCCGCTCCTGCTTCACCCCGCGCGGCCAGGTCGCCGAGGTCGCCGTGCGCGAGAAGATCAGTGAGACCCGCGACGTGCTCACCGTCGTGGCGGAGACCCCGGACTCGGCGACCGTGCGGCACGCCGACGGACGGGAGTGGCGGGTGGCGCTGACCGAGCAGCCGGTGCCGCCGCGGCCCGCGAGCTGCGGGAAGTCGCCGGACGTCGCGATCGCGCTGGTGGCGACGGCGATCGACGAGCGGGTGCGGGTCGGCCGCTGATCTCGGCTGGGCGTCTCAACGACCCCACCTGCGTCGGCAAGTCCACGATCGCCGCCCACAACGCTCGACCTCGACGCCGGCGACAAGTTCGTTGACCTCGATCCTCACTGCCATGTTCTGAGCCATGCCGCACCGGCCATCCGACGCGCCGCAACTGTCGCCAGGCCCTGCTGGTCAGCTGCCCAGCGAGCCGTGTCATCGCGGGACAACGCGAGCCGATCGGTTACTGGGCTTTTTCTGGGCATCATGCTTCACTTGGCCCATGCCCAGAAAAAGCCCAGTAGAGGATGAGGTAGTCGCTGGGGTCGAGCAGCTGCTGCGGCGCGGGCTCCCGGCCACCCTTGCGGCGGTGGATCCGGTGCTGCTGGATCTGCGCGGCGTGGTCGCTCGGGCGGTGGATCCCGCCGACGAGGTGAGCCGCACCGCCGCATTGGACGGGACACTGCGCGGGCTGCTCGCCCGATTTCCCGATGCCCGGTACGCAGCGGCGGCGCGTGCGCTGTTCGGACTGCCACCGGCCGCGCCCGGCCAGAACCTGACCGCACGGCGCGAACTCGCCGCCGAGCAGGCCGGTCACGAGGTGCACCACTTCCGCAAGCGGGTCGAGCCCAAGCTGATCGAGACGCTGGCCGGTGAGCTCCTGGCCGACTCGGACCGGTTCACCCGCTCGCCGCTGATCGCGCCCCGGCTCGCACCGGTGACCGCGCGGCAACCGGTGGTGGCCGACCCGTTCGCGTGGGAGGTCGCCGAGCAGGAAGTGCAGCTCTCCTTGTTGTGGTCGGCAATCTACGCTGCGCGCGCCGAGCTGCTGACCGTGGAACGGCTGATCAGCCTGCGGGCTGACCGGACCGACGTCATCCGCGCCGCGGTGACGGCCGCCTGGCGCTGGGCCGTCGCCCGTGCCGAGGCGATCAGCTACACCACCGCGTTCGCACCGGAACTTCACGTCGGCGAACTGGTCGCCCTGGCGGGCTGGACTCCGTCACTGACCGAGGCCCAGTCCTCCCGGTTGACCGAGGCCGCCGCCGGCGGTGCGACCCGTGAGCAGTTCGTCGCGCATCTGCACGGCGAGACCGGCCTGGGCAACACCTGGACCGAAGGCTTCCTCTCCGCCTCCCGCGAATCCCGACACGAGAACGGACGACCGTGACCAGCATCAATCGCGACCTGTCCACCGCGCTCGCCGTAGCGGCGGCCGGACCCCCGCGCCGCTACGTCATCACCGGCGGCCCGTCTTCGGGCAAGGACGACCTGATCACCGCGGTGCACGCCGCCGGGATTCCGTGCATGGTCGACGAGCCGGGCCGCGAGATCTACCGCAAGCATCGCGAACGTCTCGGCCGGCACCTGCGGAAGGAAGATCGGCGCGAGTACTCGCTGGAGGTTCTGGAGGCGTTCGTCGCCGAGTACACCGCGCACGTCCACGGTGTGCGGTTCTACAACCGCGGTATCCCGGACGGCTATGGCTGGGAGGGGTTCTTCGGCCTCAAGCCAGCCCCGGAACTCGAGTCGGCCACGAAGCGCTATCGCTACGACGCGATCTTCGTGCTGGATCCGCTGGACACCTTCGAGGACCCCGACGACATCGTGTGGGCCAAGGACCGCGAGATCCGCCGGGTGCACGAGCTGATCGTGCAGGGCTACTACGACGCAGGCTACGAGCCGGTGTTCGTCGCCGCCGACTCCGCATCCGCACGGCTGGACTTCATCTGCGCCAACCTGCGCCTGCCCAAACCCAGCCGAGGAGCGTGAACCCTTTGTCGCGCAACGGAAAACCCGCGCCTCTGGTCTCGCCGAACAGCATCTTGGCCAACGCGCTGCTGCGCTCTGTCGACCTGCTCCGCCCGCGTGTGCACGCCGCGCGCCCGAAGCGGATCGAATTCGTGGTCGGCACGCAGATCAACGGCGCCCCTCACCTCGGGACGAACCTGGTGCAGGCCGCGGCGTTCCTGCTCGCGAAGATCGCCCGCCGGGAGTTCTCGATCGACACGGTCGTGCGGTTCGGCGCGCTGGACAATGCCCCGTACACCGTGGAACTGGATCCCGAGACACACCACGCCTACCAGCAGACCTACTTCCACGCCCTGGGCAAGGACCGGATCAGTGAGCTGATCGAGGGCTATTACCAGGCGTTCTTCCGGTCGCTGTCGGAAGCCACGGACACCGAGTACGCGGTGGAGACCTACACCGACCAGCAGGCCACGCCGGGCTTCCGGGCGGAGTTTCTGCGCACGCTGGAGCGCTTGGAGGACATCCGCTGGTGGATGGCACCCAGCCACGGGGTGGTACACATCCGGGTGCCCTGCCCGCACTGCGGATGGGCCGAGAAACGCGCCGACCGCACCAAACTCGCCCACCTCGACGAGGACGGTGCCACCTTCACCGCCGTCTGCCTCGATCACGGCGCCTACGAGGTGCACATCGACCCCGAGGACGACGCCCCGTACCTGGACCTTGCGACGCTGTACCGGAACCTGGTCAAGGAACGCGCGTTCGGCCGTGACACCGACGTGCTGCACGTGATGCTCAAGGGCGGCGACTGGGCCTTCGGCTGCCAGCTCGTCGACGGCGCCCTCGGCGCTCTGGGCACGCCGGCCGCCCAGATGCCGATCCGCGTGTTCACCCCGCAGGTACTCGCCCCGACCGGCGCGAAGCTGTCGAAATCGCTGCTGCGCGAACAGGGCCGCGCGGCGCTGCCGCCCGACGTCGAGCCGTGGATGCTCGACACCACCGCCTGGCCCGGCAGCGTGGACGACTACGTCGACGCCCTGGTCTGGCTGGTCGGCGAGCTGCTCACCGATCCGAAGCACTTCTTCCGCTCCTTCACCGTCAAGGAACTCGGCAGACTCATGACCATGCGCCCCACCGAACCCGCCGTCCGCGCCCACGAGATGGGCATCTACAAGCGCTACTTCGACCTCATCGCCACCGGCCGCAAGACCACCGAGATCCGTGTCAACGACTCCAGCCGCCGCAACATCAAGCCTGGCTCACTGATCCGCTTCAACTGCCAGGGCGACAACGTCCTGACCCGCGTCACCAAGGTCAACCGCTACAGCAGCTTCGAGGAAATGTTCGACCACGAACCCGTCGCCTCGGTCAACCCCACCGCCACCCGCGACGACCAGCTCGCCAACATCCGGCAGATCTACCCGCCCGAACGCGAAGCCCTCGGCGTCGTCGCGATCGGCATCGAACTCGTCGACCCGCCCCGGCCCGCTTGACACCACACTGCAGCTCCAACGCTCAGGACGGCGCTGACGCCAGGTGATCGTCGCGCGGACGAGCGGTATCCGCGGTCAGCTTGATCCTGCTGATCGCCGTTCCGGTGACGGGCCGCCGTCAGGCGCGGTCGCGGAGAACACGCCGATACCCAGCGCGTACGGGTCGTCCAGGCCGACGGTCCGCAGCGTCTCCGCCGGCAGCGCGAGCAGCGAGATCGCGACACCGAGGAAGTAGGCGTCGAGCAGGCCTGTGTCGCGCACCGTCGAGGGCAGTCCGGCCGCCTGCTGCAACGCGGCGGCGGCTTCGGCGTTGGCCAGCACCATGCCCGACAGCGCCTCGCGCACACCGGGGCGGCGGACGGCCTCCAGGTACAGCTCGACCATCGCGAGCATCTGCGTGGGGTCGTCGTCGACCGCGCGGCGCAGCAGGGCCGGGTAGAGCTCGGCGACGTCGGTGGCGCTGATGCCGGCCGGGGTCGTGTCGCGCAGGCGTTGCACTGCGGCGCGGTGCAGTGAGGTCATGCGGGCGGCGCAGGCGGTGAGGACGGCCTCGCGGGTCGGGAAGTAGTTCTTGGTGGTGCCGATGGGGACGCCGGCCTCGCGGTCGATCGCGCGGTGGGTCAGGCCCCGGCCGCCTTCCACCGCGAGGATCTGGATCGCGGTGTCGCACAGGAGATCACGACGGCTCACGGTCCGGGACACTAGCAAGATCACCACGGGTGTGGTGGATCGGGGCGAATGTGCTGGTCCCGGCGGTCGCGGTGACGGCGCCGCGTTCGAGCACGAGGAACAGGCCGCAGACGCAGCGGACGTAGGCGACGGCGCCGTGGGAGGAGACGGCGGAGGTGGACGGCCAGTGGCAGGCGGGGCAGGTGGCGATCATGAGCCAAGCCTGATGTCATGGTCTAGTGCATTTCAACCCTTACGGTGGGGCGGCCGCCGAACTCGCCGCGGTCCTGGTCAACGCCGATCCGGCCGCACAGCTGCTGGACGTGCTCAAAGCGTCGGACTACAAGCCCCTGGGGTCGCTGGACGCACGGCAGGAACGTGACGTACGAGACTGGATCGAACGGCTGCGCCTCGCGTTCCGCGCGCCCACGGTGGAGCTGCTCAACGAGCTGCTGGCCCAGTCCTCGACCACGCACTACATCTCCACGCACGACGGACGCGCCCCGCACCTGCACTACGCGCGCGAGGACGCGCCGACCGACGTGCGGCTCAAGGCCTACACGGCGGCGGGGATGGCGGCGTTGTTCTGTGAGGACGCGGGGCGCATCGGGTCGTGTGGCCGTGACGGCTGCGAGACGGTGTTCGTGGACACCAGCCGCAACGGCAGGCGGCGTTTCTGCTCGGCCAAGTGCGCCAACCGTGTCGCCGTCGCGAACCACCGCAGCCGGGCCCAGCCGGCGTGAACCCGCTCAGAAGAGGACCCGGCGGCGGGTTCTCAGGGCGACGAGCGCGGCGGCCATGATCGCGAGGACGCTCCTGTGCCCATTCCGTAGATCAGCTGTGGGCGCTTAGGGTCGGTTCATGGAGCTGACGGAGCTGTGTTTCGCCGGGGTGGCCAGGCAGGCGCACGCCGTGCGCTCCGGCGAGGTGACCGCCCGCGACCTGATCGCCGAGCACCTGCGCCGCATCGAGCGCATCGATCCGCGGCTCAACGCGTTCCGGCTGGTCTTCGCCGAGCAGGCCCTCGATGAGGCTGAGCGGGCCGACGAACGCAGGTCCGCGGGCGAGGACCTGCCCCTGCTGGGCGTGCCGATCGCGGTCAAGGAGGACATCGCGCTGGCGGGTCTGCCCACCACCAAGGGCACGAACGCCGCGCGCACCCCGCAGCCGGCGGACTCCGCGATCGTCACGCGGCTGCGCGCGGCCGGGGCGGTGATCATCGGCCGCACCCGCATGCCGGAGCTGGGCCTGTGGCCCTTCACCGAGAGCTCCTGGGCGGGGCCGACGCGCAACCCGTGGTCGCTCACGCACTCCCCCGGCGGGTCCAGCGGCGGTTCGGCCGCGGCCGTGGCGGCGGGACTGGCGGCGGCCGCGATCGGCACCGACGGTGCCGGGTCGATCCGCATCCCGTCGGCCGTGACCGGCCTGTTCGGGCTCAAGCCCCAGCGCGGCCGCGTGTCGCTGTCCCCGGAACCGCAGGTGTGGGGTGGTCTCGTCGTGGCGGGGCCGATCACTCGCACGGTGCTGGACTGGGCGCTGGTCGCCGATGAGATCCACGGCGCCGTCCCCGGTGACGCGCACGTCGCGCATCCGCCGCGTATGAGCTTCACGCAGGCGGCGCGCACGGATCCGGGGCGGCTGCGGATCGGGGTGTCGCTGCGGCCGTGGGGTCCGGGCATCGCGATCGCCGACGAGGTCCGCGACGTCGTGCAGGACACCGCCGCGCTGCTCACCGACCTCGGCCACGACGTCGTACGGCTCGATCCGCCGATGCGCGACGTCACCGCCTCCACCCAGTTCGCCGTCCGCTACCTGCACAACGCCTACCTGGCGCGCACGGGCATGGAGTTCCCGGACCTGGTCGAGCCCCGCACCCGGGCGGCCGCCGAACTGGGCCGGCGCCTGCCGCGCGGCGCCGTGCGCTGGGCCGCCAAGGACGACGTGGCGCTCACCGCGTACGCGAACCGGGTGTTCGCCTCGATCGACGTGCTGCTCACCCCGGCGCTGACCCGCCCGCCGATCCGCGTGGGCGAGTGGGACGGCCGCAACGTCGTCACGGCGCTGCTCGCGGCCGCGCACTACACGACGTTCCTGCCGCTGTGGAACATCGTCGGCAACCCCGCCGCCTCGGTTCCGGCCGGCCGCACGTCGGCGGGCCTGCCCCTGGCGGTGCAGCTCGTGGGCCGCCAGCACGACGAGTGCACGCTGCTGTCGGTGTCCGCGCAGCTGGAGCGTGCCCGGCCGTGGGCGGACCGGATCCCCTCCGGCCTCGATCACGCGAACTAGGATTCAGAATCCGCGCTTGGACAACTCGTCGAGCAGTTCCCGGTCGGCCACGTGCCGCGACCTGATGTGCTCCAGGTAGTCGGCGAACGCGTCGGGCTGCAGGCCGCGTAGTTGTTCGAGCAGGTCCATCACCAGGTCCTGCTCCTCGATGCCCCGCCGGGCGAGCTCGACCTCCACGATCCGCCGGTACACCTCGACGGCGAGGCGGCTGCCGTCCTGCACGAGGTGGTTCACCAGCTCCGCGCGCAGCGGCGGCCATTCGTCGGTGTGCACGACCAGCGCGCGGATCTTGAGGTACACGTCGAGGTTGGGCCGCGCGAAGAACGCCTCCCGGCACACCTGCAGCGCGCGCTGTGGTGCGCCTCTGCGCAGGTGTTCCTCCACCGCGAGGTCGATCAACCGCAACGCGGCACCCCGCCCGCCCACGGCGCGCAGCCCGCGTTCCACCCATTCCAGGGCCTCCTCCGAGCGGCCGTTGTCCCGCAGCACCGTCGCGACCTGCAGGTAGTGCCAGCCCGAGGAGAGGTCCTTGGACAGCACGAGCAGCTGCAGGTCGACGTCCTCGGTGTACTCGGCGAGCTCCTCCATGACGCGCAGCAACGCCCAGCGGGCGCGGTCGTAGCGGCCGGTCTCGCCGAACCCGATCACCGGCAGCGGTTCGAACAGCGCCACCGCCCGTTCCCGGTAGCGGGCGAGGCCGTCGTCGTCGAGGGCGCCGCTGTAGGCGGCGAGGCTGACGTCGGGCGCGTCGGGGTGCTGCAACTGCAGGTCGAGCAGCCAGTCGGCCAGGCGCCGCGGGTCGGTGCCGGTCTGGGCGCACGCGCGGGCGTGGATGCCCAGCACGCGGTGGGCCAGCTCGGCCAGTTCGACGCGATGGCGGCGGCTGGTGGCGACGCCGTCGGCGAGCTGGGTGACGATCTCCTCGATCAACGCGACCAGCCGCGGACCGGGATCGGTGACCAGCAGCGACTGCAGCTCGACCGACACGGCGGTCAGCGCCTGCCAGCGGGCCGGCCAGTCGGAGGTCTCGCTGTCGGACTCGACGAGCGCGGAGGCCACGGCGGCGGGCAGCGAGTCCATCACAACATCATTCCCGCGCCACCCGGTCGAGTGCTACCGATGTCGCCCTAACGGATTTAAGGTTCACCCTCGGTGGTCAGATGGGGACAGTTCGGCCAGCTTCCGCGTGAGCACGGCCCGTTCGCGTTCATTGCCGCACAATCGAATCGCCTGTTCAAGCTCGGTGCGGGCCTCATCAAGACGGCCGAGTCGGCGCAGCAACTCTCCGCGCACGCCCGGTAACTGGTGCGAGTCCTTGAACGCCTCGGCCGACGCCAGCGCGTCGACGATCGGCAGGGCGGCGGCCGGTCCCTGGGCCATCGAGACGGCGACGGCCCGGTTGAGGTCCACGACCGGGGACGGGGCGAGGCGGCCCAGGCCGTCGTAGAGGGCGACGATGCGGTCCCAGTTCGTCTCCTCGACCGACGACGCCAGCGCGTGGCACTCGGCGATCGCGGCCTGCAGCCCGTAGTAGCCGTACCCGCGGCCGGCGTCGGCGGCCTTCGCGAGCGCCGCACGGCCGCGGGCGATGGCGGAACGGTCCCAGCGCCGCCGGTCCTGGTCCTCCAGCAGCACCGTCTCGCCGTCGGGGCCGCAGCGGGCCGGGAAGCGGGCCGCGGTGAGTTCGAGCAGGGCGAGCAGGCTGTGGACCTCGGGTTCCTCCGGCATCAGCCGCGACAGGATCCGCGCGAGCCGCTGCGCCTCCCCGGCCAGGTCGAAGCGGATGACCTCGTCACCGGAACTGGCCGACGAGCCCTCGGTGAAGATCAGGTACACGACGCTGAGGACCTGGGCCAGCCGCGCGGGCCGCTGCGCCACCGGCGGCACCTCGAACGGCACACCGGCCGCGCCCAGGGTCTTCTTCGCGCGGGTGATGCGGGCCTGCACGGTCGCCGTGGGCACCAGGAACGCGCGGGCGATCTCGTCGCTGGTCAAACCGCCGATCACCCGCAACGTCAGCGCCACCCCGGCCTCGCGCGACAGCACCGGGTGACACGAGGTGAACATCAGCGCGAGGGTGTCGTCGTCGATCTGGTCCGGGTCCCACAGCACGTCATCCGGTGCGGGACCGGGATCGGCTCCGGTCAGCGCGCCGCCCTCGGGCAGGTGGTGCGCCATCGCGGCGTACTTCTCGTCGCGGGCGCTGCGGCGGCGGAACGCGTCGATCGCCCGGCGCCGGCCCACGGTGAGCAGCCAGCCCGCCGGGTTGTTCGGCACGCCCTCACGCGGCCAGGTCACCAGCGCTTCGGCCAGCGCCTCCTGCGCCAGGTCCTCGGCCAGCGCGAAGTCGCCGGTGTAGCGGGTGAGCGCACCGATGATCCTCGCGGAGTCGATGCGCCACACCGCCGCTACGGCCTTGCGTCCCGTGGGGTCGCTCATGATGCCCAAACTAGTTCAGAGCTGGCCGGTGGACTCGCGCCAGGCCCGTTCCTTCTTGATCCACTCGTTGTCCTGCGGGAACTCGTCGATCGAGGGGACGCGGCGGATCTCGGTCTTGAACCCGGCCGCGGTCATCGGCGTGCGCTTGGCCCACTCGACCGCGTCCTGGATGGTCGGGACGTTGATCAGGTAGAAGCCGTTGAACAGCTCCTTGGTCTCCCCGTACGGGCCGTCGGTGACCACGGGCGGCTCGGAGGAGAAGTCGACGACCACGCCCTCCTCGGCGGGGGCGAGTCCCTCGGCGGCGATCAGGACCCCGGCCTCGATCATCTCCTCGTTGAACTTGCCGACGGTCTCGAGCATCTTCTCGAAGTCGATCTCACCGAGGTTGCCCCAGGCCTCGTCGGACGTGGCGCGCCAGATCAGCATGAACTTCATTTCGGTGTCTCCCAGTAGGTTCGTGCGGGTCCGTTGTGGACCCTTTCACGCGCAGGTCGAACGGGCGGGGCGTTCGATCGACACGAGACCCGGAATTTCCTGGAAGATTTCTGTTCGCGCTGGTGACACGACCGAGCGGCCCACCCCGGTGATCGGGATGGGCCGCTCGGTGTGTCGTGCGGTCAGACCTGCTCGCCCGGCTGGTGCAGCGACCGGGGCTGCTCGCCCTCGAAGCCGGCCAGTTCCGGTCGCGGCGTGGTGCCGGCGACCGGTCGCGGCATGGCGCTGAGCGGGCCGGGCACCTCCTGGCGCGCGACCGCCTCCGCGGCGGCGACGGCCTCGGCGACCTTCGGGTCGGACTTGAGGTCGAACCAGGCGGCGACCGACTCGTCCTCGTCCTCCGGGCGTGAGGTCGCACCCTCGTCGGCGGCCGGGGGCTCGTAGCGGAACACCCCGTCGTCACCGGGCGCGCCGAGCATGCGGGCGAACCCTTCGAGGGCCTTGCCGTAGTCGGACGGGATCATCCAGACCTTGTTCGCGTCGCCCTGGGCCATCTGCGGCAGCGTCTGCAGGTACTGGTAGGCCAGCACCTCCGGCGTCGGCTTGCCCGCCTTGATCGCGGCGAACACCTTCTCGATGGCCTTGGCCTGGCCCTGTGCCTGCAGGTAGCGGGCGGCACGTTCACCCTGCGCCCGCAGGATCTGCGACTGCCGCTCACCCTCCGCGGACAGGATCGCGGCCTGCTTGCCGCCCTCGGCGGCGAGGATCTGCGACTGCTTCTGGCCCTCGGCGGTCTTGATCGACGACTCGCGCTGGCCCTCGGCGGTGAGGATCATGGCGCGCTTCTCGCGGTCGGCGCGCATCTGCTTCTCCATCGAGTCCTGGATGGAGGGCGGCGGGTCGATGGACTTGAGCTCGACGCGGGCGACGCGCAGGCCCCAGCGGCCGGTCGCCTCGTCCAGCACCCCGCGCAGCTGACCGTTGATGTGGTCACGCGAGGTCAGCGTCTCTTCCAGGCTCATGCCACCGACGAGGTTGCGCAGCGTGGTGATGGTGAGCTGCTCGACACCGACGATGTAGTTGGAGATCTCGTACACCGCGGAACGCGGCTCGGTGACCTGGAAGTACACGACGGTGTCGATGGACACGGTCAGGTTGTCCTGGGTGATCACCGGCTGGGGCGGGAACGACACGACCTGCTCGCGCAGGTCGATGCGGGCGCGCACCTTGTCGATGAACGGGACGATGATGTTCAGGCCGGGTGCCGCGGTGTTGCGGTAGCGGCCGAGGCGTTCGATGACGGCGGCCTGCGCCTGCGGGATGACCAGCACGGATTTGACGGCGATGGTCAGCACGAAGATCGCGATGACGGCGGCGATCACAGCGGTGATCGGGTCCAACTCGGTTCACACCCTCCTGCGGGCGCTCACACCGCGGCTATCACCACGGCGACGGCGCCCGAGATCTCGACAACGGTGACGGCTTCGCCTTCTTCGACCACGGACCCGTCGAGGGTGCGCGCGCTCCAGGTGTCGCCGCCGATCTTGACCTGCCCGCCGTGCTCGTCGACCTTCGTCACCGCGACGGCCCTGCCGCCCAGCAGTGCCTCGTGGTGCATCCGGATGCCTGAGCCGAGCTGCAGCCGCTTCTTGAGCAGCGGCCGGGCCGCGACGATCAGGCCCACCGACGACGCCGCGAAGACGAGCACGCTCACCAGGGCGGGGGCACCCAGCGCGGACACGCCTGCCGCGGCCAGCGCGGCGGTGCCGAGCATGACCAGCACGAAGTCACCGGAGAGAACCTCGGCGACGACGAGCAGTATCCCGACGATCAGCCAGATCAGGGCGGCCATGGCCCATACATACACCAACGGGGACCGCCGGGTCCGAGATTCACCGTGCCGGGCGCCCGACCGTAACGAAATCGATCAACGGGAGATGGTTCGGGCGAAGGAGGCGTGATGGCGAAGTCGGTGAAGTCGCGCACGGGCCGGGTCGTGTCCGGGCTCATGCTCGCGGGCGCGGTCGTGGGGCTGGTGATCGTGCTGCAGGTCTCGGCCGAGCAGCGGTCCTGGGCCAGTGCCGAGGCGACCGTGCTGGAGCGGCTGAAGTCCGGCAGGAGCGCCTCGGTGAAGGTCGAGTATCCGCTGCCCGACGGCTCGAAGCAGGTGGCGACGCTGTCGGAGAACGGGTCCGCGCACCATCCCGGAGAACGCGTGACGGTGCGCTATGACCTGCGCGACGGCCGGGTCGTGGACGCCGCGCTGGCCGACAACGACCAGGTGTTCTGGGTGCTGGGCGTGATGCTGGGCGTCCTGGCGGCCGGTTCGGTCGGCATGAACCTCATCGCGTGGGCTCCCCCGCGCCGCTGCGGGTGAGGCGCGGTCAGTCCTGGGGGACGGTGACGAAGTCGATGAGCCGTTCGACGGCGCCGAGCAGGTCCGACTCGATGTCGCGGTAGCTGCTCACGGAGCTCAGGACGCGCTGCCAGCCCTCCCAGCTCTCGCCCCAGCCCAACCGGTCGCACACGCCGGTCTTCCAGTCGGCGCCGCGCGGCACGACGGGCCAGGCCTTGATCTTGACCGCCCGGGGTTTCACGGCCTGCCAGATGTCGACGTAGGGGTGGCCGGTGACCAGCACGTTGTCGTCGCGGATCTGATCGACGACGCGCTGTTCCTTGGAGTTCGCGACGAGGTGGTCGACCAGCACGCCGAGGCGGCGGTGCGGGGCGGTACCGAACTCGGTGATGCGCTGCGGGAGTTCGTCGACGCCGTGCAGGGGTTCCACGACGATGCCTTCGACGCGCAGGTCGTGGCCCCAGACGCGTTCGACGAGCTCGGCGTCGTGCTTGCCCTCGACCCAGATGCGGCTGGCCTTGGCGGTCTGCGCGCGCAACCCCTCGACCTTGACCGACCCGGACGCCGTGATCTTCGCCTTGGCCGGACGGGGTGCGGGTGTGACCAGGGTGACGGGCTGTCCGTCGACGAGGAACCCGGCGGGGCGCAGCGGGAACAGCCGGTGGCGGCCGTGGCGGTCTTCCAGGACGACCTGGCCGTACTCGAACCCCACGACGGCTCCGCAGAAGCCGCTGGCGGGGTCCTCGACGACGAGGCCGGGTTCGGCCGTGATCTCGGGGACCTTCCTGCGCTTGCGGGTCGAGAGGATGTCGCGGCCGTAGTCGTGGGAACGCACGGCTCGCAAGGTTAGCCGTAGAACGGTTTGAAGGCGGTGAGCCACTCGTGGACGCGGTCGAGATCGACGTCGGCGCCGTGCAGGTCGTGGCCGCCGTGCACGAAGTCGAGCCAGTCGACGGCCGGGTCGCCGACGCAGGCCCGCGGGTCGATCGCGACCGGTCCGTCCGGGCCTTGCAGGACGTTGCCGGGGTGCATGTCGCCGTGCAGCAGCACCGGCTTGACGTTGTCGGCGGCGAGTTTGCGGGCACGGTGGTGTTCGGTGGCGTAGTAGGTGCCGGTGCGGCGGGTGAGCACGGTTTCGAACAGGAAGTCGACGCGGGCTGTGAGCGGCGGGAACCCCGCGGGGTCCGCCTCGTGCAGGTGCGGGACGACCGCCGCCGGGTCGGCGGCGGGGGTGCCGGGCCGGATCGGCGCCAGCAGCAGCGCGCCGCGGGTGAGGTCGGCGTCGAGGAGGTCGACCACGGCGGGCGTGTGGGCCCAGGCGGCCAGTGCCCGTGCCTCGTGCACGGCGATGTCGTGGTCCGGGGTGAGTTTGAGGACGGCATTGGTGCACAGGAACGTGGTGCCGGTGCCGCCGGGCATGTGGTGCAGCAGCGTGAGGCCCCAGCGGGCGGTGAGCGTGGCGAGAAGGTCGGGCAGCGCGTCGACCCACCCGGTCACGTCGGTGCCGAAGCGTCGGATCAGCCGGGTTCTGGCCTCGTCATCGATCACTCAACTCAGATTAGCGTGCCGTCCGCGACCTGGAACACGGGACCTAGAACGCGGGCCAGGGAATGGCGGGCCAGTCGCCGGACGGTTCGGGGAAGACCCCGGCGGCCAGGAGCTTGTCGACCCGTTCACCGACGGCGCGGACCTCGGCGCGGGTGAGGTGCTCGTGCAGCGACTCCCCCAGGGTCGCGTCGAGCTCGGATCTCAGGCGGCGCAACGCCTCGACGACGTGGTCGGGCAGGGGTTCGCGGGCCCAGCCCCACAGCACGGTGCGGAGTTTGGGTTCGGTGTGCAGGCAGATGCCGTGGTCGACGCCGTACACGCCGCCGTCGAGGGCGTGCAGGACGTGGCCGCCCTTGCGGTCGGCGTTGTTGACGACGACGTCGAAGGCGGACATCTCGGCGACGCGCGGGTGGTCGGCGTGCACGAGGACGGCCGGGTCGCCGAAGCGGTCGTGGGCGTGGAAGACGGGGATCCAGCCGGGTTGGACGTCGTCGACGCCGATGATGTCGACGAGTTCGTCCTCTTCGCGGGTCTCGATCCACAGCTGGACCATGCCGCTGCCGAACGGGCCGGCCCGCAGGACGGTGGGCGGCACGACGCCGAAGGACGCGGCGGAGATCAGGTAGGTGGCGACCTCGCGGCCGGCGAGCGTGCCGTCGGGGAAGTCCCACAGCGGCCGTTCGCCTCGCACGGGTTTGTAGACGCACTGCGCGTCGACGCCGTCCAGCGAGATCTTGCAGAACAAGGTGGCGTTGGAGGCGTCGACGAGGCGGCCTTCGACCTCGATGCGGCCGTGTTCGAGCAACCGCAGGGCCGCGGAGGTGTCCACGTCAGTCTTCTTCGGTGCGGCGGTAGCCGTTCTGCCGGGGGCAGATGTGGCCGTCCGCGTCGAGCGGTTCGTTGCACAGCGGGCAGGGTTTGCGGCCGGCGTTGACGACGCGGTCGGCGCGTTCGGCGAAGGCGCGGGCGGCGGACGGGGACAGGAAGACCCGCACGGCGTCGGGGCCTTCCTCGGTGTCGTCGAGCACGACGGCCTCGTCGACCTCCTCCTCGGAGACCGCGAGGAGTTCGATGACGACCGCTTTGGACTCGGCGTCCCAGCCCAGTCCCATGGTGCCGACGCGGAACTCCTCCTCGACGGGCACGTCGAGGGGCTGGGTGTCGAGGTCGTCGGGCGGGGCGTCGTCGGGCACGTCGGTGCCGAAGCGGCGATGCACCTCCTCGAGCAACGAGCCGATGCGCTCGGCGAGGACCTGGACCTGCTGCTTTTCCAGGGCGACGCTGATCAACCTGCTCTGCTCCGAGGCCTGCAGGTAGAAGACGCGGTCGCCGGGCTGCCCGACGGTTCCTGCGATGAACCGGTCGGGTGCGCGGAATACGTGAATGACACGAGCCATGGCAGATACGACCCTAGGCCACGCGGAGATCGTCGGCAGGTCCTCCCCCACCAAACACCGCGCGTATAGGGTCGGGCTGTGGTGAAGATCGCTTCGTACGGGACCTGGACCTCGCCGATCAAGGCCGGCGACACCTCGAAACCGGGGGGTGGGTTCCAGTGGGCCGACCTGCACGGTGAGCAGGTGTGGTGGGCGGAGAGCCGGCCGGCCGAGGGCGGCAGAGTGGCGTTGGTGCGTGACGGCGCGGAGGTGCTGCCCGCGCCGTGGAACGCCCGCAACCGGGTGCACGAGTACGGCGGGCGGCCGTTCGTGGTGCTGGCGCCGGACAGGGTGGCGTTCACGCACTGGGACGACCAGCGCGTGTACGTGTTCGACCCGGACTCCCCCGAGCCCAAGCCGTTGACCGAGGCGCCGCGGCGTCACCACGGGGTGCGGTACTCCGACCTGTCGGCGGGCCCGGACGGCGAGGTGTGGTGCGTGCGGGAGACCGTCACGGGTGACGCGCGCACCGACGTGCGCCGTGACCTGGTGGCGATCACGCAGGCGGGCGAGGTCCGGGTGCTCGGTGCCTCGCACCACTTCATGACCGGACCGAAGATCAGCCCGGACGGCACGAGGTTCGCGTGGATCGGCTGGAACCACCCGCAGATGCCGTGGGACGGCACCGAGCTGTGCGTCGCCGAGGTCGGTTCGGCCACCCACGAGGTGGTGTCGGGGTCGGCGACGGAGGCGGTGTGCCAGTTCGAGTGGGAGGGCGACTCGCTGCTGGCGCTGACCGACCCGGACGGCTGGTGGAACCTGTTCCGCGTCTCCCCCGACGGCACCCGCGTGAACCTGGCGCCGTGCGAGGAGGAGCTGGGCGGGCCGATGTGGCGGCTGGGCAACCGCTGGTTCGCGACGCTGTCGCCGGGCCGGTACCTGGTGGTGCGCTCGGGGCAGCTGGCGGTGCTCGACGAACGGTCCGCGACGGTGACCGACGTGCAGACCGACCTGCCGACGTGGGTGCCGGACCTGTCGGTGCGCGACGGCGTGGTGGTGTGCGCGGCGGCGGGGCCGACGTCGGACTTCGCGGTGGTGCGGCTGGATCTGTCCAACGGTGAGCTGACCTACCTGACCGACGGCGAGGAGTCCCCCGAGGCCGCGTATCTGCCGGTGCCGGTGGAGCGGATGTTCGGTGAGATCCCGGCGTATGTGTACGCGCCGTCGAACCCGGACTTCGCGGGACCCGAGGGTGAGTTGCCGCCGTACGTGGTGCACGTGCACGGCGGGCCGACGGGGCGTGCGCTGCCCAAGCTCGACAGCGACATCGCCTACCTGACCAGCCGCGGCATCGGTGTGGTGGCGGTGAACTACGGCGGTTCGACCGGCTACGGGCGGGCGTTTCGCGAGCGGCTGCGGGAGCAGTGGGGTGTGGTGGACGTGCAGGACTGCGCGTTCGTCGCCCAGCAGCTGGCCGCGGAGGGCACGGCGGATGCGAAGCGGCTGGGGATCCGGGGCGGTTCGGCCGGCGGCTGGACGTCGGCGGCGTCGCTGACGTCCACGGACGTCTACCGGTGCGGCATGGTCGCGTTCCCGATCCTGGACCTGGCGGGGTGGACGTCGCAGGGCGGCGAGACCCACGACTTCGAGTCGCGCTACGTCGAGGGCCTGGTCGGGACGCTGCCGCAGGCCGCGGACCGCTATCGGGACCGGTCGCCGTCGACGAAGGCGCGCCAGGTGTCGGGGCCGGTGCTGCTGTTGCAGGGCCTGGAGGACGAGATCTGCCCGCCGGAGCAGGCGGACCGGTTCGCCGCGGACCTGGCCGGGTCGGGCATTCCGCACGCGTACCTGCGGTTCGCAGGTGAGCAGCACGGGTTCCGGATGGCCGAGAACATCAAGGCGGCGCTGGAGGCGGAGCTGTCGTTCTACGGGCAGGCGTTCGGGTTCGTGCCCGCGGGTGTGCCGGTGCTGGACCTGTCGGAGTGAGTTCGCTGCGCGCCGGGGATCGGGTCGCGCTGGTGTCACCGGCGGGCCCGGCCCCGGCTTCGCGGATCGCCGCGGGTGCGGGGGTGCTGCGGTCGTGGGGCCTGGAGGTCGCAACGCCGCAGGTGGGGCCGTGGTCGTTGCCGTATCTGGCCGGGTCCGACCAGGCGCGGGCGGCGGAGTTCGTGGCGGCGTGGTGCTCCGACGTGGCGGCGGTGTTCTGCGTGCGCGGCGGCTACGGGTGTCTGCGGATGACGGACCTGGTGCCGTGGAAGGACCTGCCGCCGCGGGTGTTCGTGGGTTCCTCGGACGTGACGGTGCTGCACGCGGAGCTCAACGCGGTGGGGCAGTCCACGGTGTTCGGGCCGATGCCGGGCACCTCGGACTTCGTCGACGACCCGCTGGCCCAGGCACGGCTGCGTGAGCTGCTGTTCACCGGCACGCGCTCGTGGGCGGCGGGAACGCCGGTGGTGGCGGGGACCGCGCGCGGGGTGCTCACGGGCGGGAACGCGGCGTTGCTGGCGGCGTCGGTGGGCGGGCCGCGGTGGGCGCCGCCGGCGCCGGGGGCGATCGCGTTGCTGGAGGACGTCGGTGAGGAGCCCTACCGGCTGGACCGGATCCTGACGCAGCTGCTGCGGGCGGGCTGGTTCGAGCCGGTGTCGGGGATCGTGCTGGGGTCGTGGACGGACTGCGGTGACGTGTCGGCGGTGCTGGCGGACCGCCTGTCGGGGCTGGGTGTGCCGATCCTGGGCGATTTCGGGTTCGGGCACTGCGTGGGCTCGTGGTCGTTGCCACTGGGGGTGCCGGCGGTGCTGGACGCCTCAGCCGCGAGGCTGACGCTGCTGTAGGGCGTCGGCGCGCAACCGGTCGGTGTGCCGGCTGATGTCGGCGATCTGCCGCGCCAGGCCGGGCTGTCCCTCGCGCAGGCCGGGCCCGGCCTGCGCCAGAGGGCCGAGCAGACCGGCGGCGTCCCCGCCGGCGAGTGCCTGTTGCACGGCGGGGTCGTGCGGGCCCACCTGGGCGGCCAGGTTGCGCAGCACGGCGGCGTTCTGCTGTGCCCACGCGGTGACGGCCCTGTCTCCCGCGCGCCGGTCGCGTTCGGCCTGTACGCGCTCGTCGCCGGTGCCGGACTCGCCGGTGCGGCGCACGCGCAGGTAGCGCTTCTCGGCGGCCTGCCGGCTGGCGACGCCGAGGGCCGGGGCGAGGTCGGCCCAGCTCGTGCCCAGTGCCCGCGCGGCCTCGATGAGCTGGGGCTCCCAGCCGGACAGTTCGTCGCGCAGCTGCCTGAGCAGCATCAACGCCGCGAGGACCTCGGTGGCGTCACCGGGCGCGGCGGCCGCGGACCGGACCGCGTCGTAGTCGTTCGTCATGTCATCCTCCCGATGACGCAGGGGGACTTGTCATCGTTGCGACGACATGTTACAACGGTGGGGCAGCGCATTGACAGTCCTACGAGTGATGACTGGAGGTGTCAGATGTTGATGCGCACTGACCCGTTCCGTGAGCTGGACCGGCTGACGCAGCAGGTGATGGGGGCCGCGGGCACGTGGTCGCGGCCGACGGCGATGCCGATGGACGCCTACCGCGACGGTGACGAGTTCGTGGTGGCGTTCGACCTGCCGGGCGTGCCGGCGGACGCGATCGACCTCGACGTCGAGCGCAACGTGCTCACCGTGAAGGCGGAGCGCCGGCCGGTGGGCAAGGACGTCGAGATGCAGGTGTCGGAACGGCCGCTGGGCGTGTTCTCGCGGCAGCTGTTCCTGGGCGACTCGCTCGACACCGACCACATCGACGCCAAGTACGACGCGGGTGTGCTGACGCTGCGGATTCCGATCGCGGAACGCGCGAAGCCCCGCAAGATCGCGATCTCCGCGGGCGAGGACGCGCCGCGCCAGATCGACGCCTGATCACCCCGGCGGGCGGCGGCCGTCCGGGTGACGCCCGGTAGGCTTCCGCCCGCCATGAGACCGCAGCCCCAGTGGACGGCGCTGGACGTCTACGCGTCCAATTCCGACCTTTACGCAGATCCCCGACTGGTGGAACGGGTGGATTACCGGCGTCGCTTCAAGCGTCACCGGCCCCGCACCCCGTCGGTCGTGCTGGCCCCGCATGGCGGTGGCATCGAGGTCGGCACCTCGGAGCTGTGCCTCGCCATCGCCGGTTATCACCCCTCCACGCGGGTGCCGATCGGGCAGGCCCACGACTACTGGATGTTCGAGGGCCTGCGCACCGCCTCGAACGACGAGCTGCACGTGACGTCGTCGAACTGCGACGACCGGATGGCGCGGCAGCTGGTGTCGGGTGCCTCGCACGCGCTGGGCCTGCACGGCTGCACGGCGGCCGCGGCGGGCCTGGCCGACCACGACCGGGCGGTGCTGGTCGGCGGCCGCGACGCGTTGCTGCGCCTGGAGCTGCTCACGCGGCTGCGGCGGGCCGGGTTCCACACGATCGACGCGGTGGACCACCCGATCCTGGGTGGCTACGACCGGGCGAACATCGCGAACCGCACCCGCGGGCGCCAGGGCGCGCAGCTGGAGCTGACGACTCCGCTGCGTTCGGCGATGTTCTCGGAGAACTCGCGGCCCGCGCGGCGGCACACGACGACCGAGGTGTTCTGGGGCTTCGTGCACGCCTGCCGGGCGGCGCTGGCGGCGCGTGAGGCGCTGAACAACTAAGGACCACGGGGTGTCACCTCCGCCGAGGTGACACCCCTTTTTGTCCTTACAGGTACTTCTTGAGTTCCCTCTTCGCCAGCGACATGCGGTGGACCTCGTCGGGTCCGTCGGCCAGGCGCAGGGTACGGGTGGCGGCCCACAGTTCGGCGAGCGGGAAGTCCTGGCTGACGCCGGCGCCGCCGTGGGCCTGGATGGCCTTGTCGAGGACCCATTCGGTCATCGACGGGGTGCCGATCTTGATGGCCTGGATCTCGGTGTGGGCGCCCTTGTTGCCGACGGTGTCCATCAGCCACGCGGTCTTGAGCACGAGCAGGCGGGCCTGTTCGATGCGGACGCGGGACTCGGCGATCCACTCGTGCACGACGCCCTGGGCGGCGATGGGCTTGCCGAACGCGACGCGCGAGGTGACGCGGCGGCACATCAGTTCGAGGGCGCGTTCGGCCATGCCGATCAGGCGCATGCAGTGGTGGATGCGGCCGGGGCCGAGGCGGGCCTGGGCGATGGCGAAGCCCTCGCCCTCCCCGGCGATGAGGTTCGAGGCGGGGACGCGGACGTCCGCGAACTCGATCTCGGCGTGGCCGCCGTGGGCGTGGTCGCCGTAGCCGAAGACGTGCATGGCGCGCTTGACGGTGACGCCGGGGGTGTCGCGCGGGACGAGGATCATGGCCTGCTGGCGGTGGCGTTCGGCGTCGAGGTCGGTCTTGCCCATGACAATGAAGATGGCGCAGTTGGGGTTCATCGCCCCGGAGGACCACCACTTGCGGCCGTTGATGACGTAGTCGTCGCCGTCGCGTTCGATGCGGGTGGCGATGTTGGTGGCGTCGGAGGAGGCGACGTCGGGTTCGGTCATGCAGAACGCGGAGCGGATCTCGCCGTCGAGCAGGGGCTGCAGCCACTGCTTCTTCTGCTCGTCGGTGCCGAACATGGTGAGCACTTCCATGTTCCCGGTATCCGGGGCGGCGCAGTTGAGTGCTTCGGGGGCGAGGTGGGGGCTGCGGCCGGTGATCTCGGCCAGGGGCGCGTACTGCAGGTTCGTCAGGCCGTCGCTGTGCTCGGGGTGGAAGAGGTTCCACAGGCCCTGGCCGCGGGCCTCGGCCTTGAGCTCCTCGAGGATGGGCTGGCGTTCCCACGGGTCGGCGGCGTCGCGTAGCTGCTGTTCGAGGACCGCTTCGGCCGGGTAGACGTGGGAGTCCATGAACGCGAGGAGCCTGGTGCGCAGTTCCTCGGTCTTGGCGTCGTAGGCGAAGTCCATTAGAGCTCCTTGTGAGCGGCGGCGAGTCCCTGCCGCACGAGGGGAACGGTGAACGCGCCGAGCTTTTCGAAGCCGGCGCCGACGGTCTTGCCACTGGCGAAGCGGAAGTGGATGCCTTCGACGATGACGGCGAGCTTGAAGTAGCCGAAGGCGATGTACCAGCCCAGGCCGGAGGTGTCGGTGCCGGTGCGGGCGGTGTAGCGGGCGACGAGCTCGTCGGCGCTCAGGAACCCGGGCAGGGACGGCACGCTGCCGGTGATGGGGTCGTTGTCGACGCCCAGGCCGGCCCAGTAGACGTAGAGCAGGCCGAGGTCGGCGAGCGGGTCGCCGAGGGTGGCCATCTCCCAGTCCAGGACGGCGCTGATGGCGAGCGGGTCGCGGGTGACCAGGGCGTTGTCGAGGCGGTAGTCGCCGTGGATGATCGCGGCGCGCGGCGAGTCCGGGACGGTGGCGGCGAGCTTGTCGCGCAGTTCCTCGATGCCCGGTAGATCCCGGCTGCGGGAGGCGTCGAGCTGCTTGCCCCACCGCTTGACCTGCCGGGCCATGAACCCCTCGGGGCGGCCGAAGTCCTGCAGGCCGACGGAGGCGGGGTCGACGGAGTGCAGGTCGGCGAGTACGTCGACGAGGCGTTCGGACAGGGCGGCGGCGTCTTCGGGGGTGAGCCACGGGCACTGGCCGCGTTCGCGCAGGGCGGCGCCGGGCATCTCCTGCATGAGGTAGAAGGGCGCGCCGATGACGGAGGTGTCCTCGACCAGCTGGTGCGCGGCGGGCACGGGCACGGTGGTGCCGGCGAGCGCGGAGATGACGCGGAACTCGCGGGCCATGTCGTGGGCGGTGGCCAGGACGTGGCCCAGGGGCGGGCGGCGCAGGACCCAGGTGCGGGTGCCGTCGCTGATGCGGTAGGTGAGGTTGGAGCGGCCGCCGCGGAACAGTTCGCCGGTGAGCGGGCCCGTGCCCAGGTGTGCGGCCAGTGCCTGCAGGTCGAGGCCGGGAAGGTCGGTCACAGGAACACTCCGAGGGTGGCGAGGTGGGCGCGGGTGCTCTGCGCACCGGTGTGGCGGAAGGCGTGCATGCCGACGGCCTGGGCGGCTTCGACGTTGACGGGCGCGTCGTCGAAGAACACCGATCGCGCGGCGGGCACGCCGACCTGCTCGAGGGTGTGCAGGTAGATGCGCTCGTCGGGTTTGCGCAGGCCGATCCTGCCGCTGATCACGACGGTGTCGAACAGTTCGAGCAGCAGGTCCTTCGGGTAGCCCTCGCCCCAGCTGTTGGACAGCAGCGCGGTGTGCAGGCCGGCGGCGCGGGCCTTGCGGACGAGCTCGACCATCGCCGGGTCCGGGGTGGCGCCGCCGAACATGCGCCGCAGCAGCCCGTTCTCGTCGATGCCCGCGCCGCTGGTGGTGATCAGCTCGGCCGCGAGCAGCCGTTCGAACTCACGGACGGTGAGCTCGCCGGTCTCCAGACGGAACACGGGGTTGTCCGGGCGCGCGTCGCGGCCCAGCCAGTCGCGCATGACGCGGCCGTACACCTCGCGGTCGATGGCCTCGGCGTGCAGCCAGGCACCGACGAACTCGGGCACGGAGACGGTCAGGACGCCGCCCCAGTCGAAGATCAGCGCGTCGACCTCGGGCCGCTGGCCGCCGGGCAGGTCGTTGCCGGTTGAGTCACCCACGACTCGGAGGGTACCGACCGGTCGGTATGTCGGCAACCGGTGATCTCGGCCGTCAACTTTCGATGGATGGGACAAGTCCCCTTTATCTGGTTTCCGACTCCCCCGGACCTCGCTACGTTCGAGCCCGAAGGGGGTCCATCAACTCATGGCAAGGATAACGACGGCGGCACTGGCCGCCGCGATGACGCTCGCCGTCATCCAGGTCCCGATCGCCCAGGCCGAGGGCGGCGGACGCATCGTCAGAACCGACAAGGGCGCCGTCGCGGGGACGGTGAGCGGCACTGATCGCACGTTCGGCAACATCCCGTTCGCCGCCGCGCCGGTGGGGGCGAACCGGTGGCGCGACCCGCAGCCGGTGACACCGTGGCAGGGCGTGCGGGACGCGACCAGGCCCGCGCCGGTCTGCGCGCAGACACCGCAACTGGGCGATCCGGCCTCCGACGTCGAGGACTGCCTGTACCTCAACGTCACCACCCCGGCCACCGCCCCGAGGAAACCGCGGCCGGTGATGGTGTGGATCCACGGCGGCGGGTTCATCAACGGCAGCGCGTCGAGCTACGACGCGCGGTGGCTCGCGACGCGCAACGACGCCGTGGTCGTGACGGTGAACTACCGGCTGGGGGTGTTCGGGTTCTTCGGCTACCCCGGCCTGCCCGGCTCGGGCGCGTTCGGCCTGGCCGACCAGCAGGCGGCGCTGCGGTGGGTGCAGCGCAACATCCGCGCGTTCGGCGGCGACGCCCGCGACGTGACCGTGCTCGGCGAGTCGGCGGGCGGCCTCAGCGTGTGCGCCCACCTGGCCTCACCGGGCGCGGCGGGCCTGTTCGGCAAGGCGGTCATCCAGTCGGGACCGTGCGGGCTGACCGTGCCCGACGGCCGGCCCGGCGGGCTGACGACGTTGTGGAAGCCGCGCGAGGACGTCGAGAAGCAGGGCGCGGACCTGCCACTGGGCTGCTCCGACATCACCTGCCTGCGCGCGTTGCCGGCCTCGGCGCTGCTCGCGGTGCACGGCGCGTTCGCACAGCCCGCGTTCCACACACCGGTGCTGCCGATCAACCCGCACGTCGCGCAGAACACCGGCCGCACGCACCGGGTGCCGACGCTGGTCGGGTCGACGCACGACGAGATGACCCTGTACGCGGGGCTGATCTATCCGGAGCCGATCCCGGAGCCCGGTTACGCGGCGAAGGCGGCGGCGGTGTTCGGCGAGGACCTCGGCGCCCAGGTCGTCGCCCGCTACCCGGTCAACGGCAACGGCGACGCGCGTGACGAGCTGGCGGCGGCGCTGACCGACCGGTCGTGGTCGTGCCCGACGCACGAGACACGGCAGCAGCTGGGACGGCGGATGCCGGTGGCGGGCTACGAGTTCGCGCAGCCCGACATGCCGATGATCTTTCCGGGAATGCCGCCGTTCCCCGGCGGCTACCGGGCCTACCACGCCTCGGAGCTGCCGTTGCTCTTCGAGTTCGAGGGCCTGCCGCTCACGGCCGCGCAGCGGGAGCTGTCCGGCTACCTGCTCACGGCGTGGGGACGGTTCGCCCGCACCGGTGATCCCGGCTGGCGGGCAGGCGTGCAGTCGCTGCGGGCGGGTGCGATCGGGCCGGCCGACTTCGTGCGGGACCACCAGTGCGATTTCTGGGGACAACAACACTGAGGGGTGTTCAGCTGATGAAACGACTGCTGACGGCGGCCATGGCCGCCGCGCTGGCGTGCACGATCACGCAGGTCCCGGCGCAGGCCGAGGGCGGCGGCGGGATCGTGCGCACCGACAAGGGCGCCGTGCGGGGCACGGTGACCGACACGTACCGGACGTTCGGGAACATCCCGTTCGCCGCCGCGCCAGTGGGGGCGAACCGGTGGCGCGACCCGCAGCCCGCGCCGGCGTGGCAGGGGGTGCGGGACGCGACGACACCCGCGCCGTTGTGCGCGCAGACCTCGCAGCTGGGCCAGCCGGGCTCGCAGACCGAGGACTGCCTCTACCTCAACGTCACCACCCCGGCCACGGCCCCGAGGAAACCGCGGCCGGTGATGGTGTGGATCCACGGCGGTTCGTTCACCAGCGGTGGCGCGTCGATGTACGACGCCCGGAAGCTCGCGACGCGCAACGACGCCGTCGTGGTGACGGTGAACTACCGGCTCGGCGTGTTCGGCTACTTCGGCCACCCCGGCCTGGCGGGTTCGGGCGCGTTCGGCCTGGCCGACCAGCAGGCGGCGCTGCGGTGGGTGCAGCGCAACGCCCGCGCGTTCGGCGGCAACCCCGGCAACGTGACGATCTTCGGTGAGTCCGCGGGCGGGCTGAGCGTGTGCGCGCAGCTCGCGTCACCGCGGGCGGCGGGCCTGTTCGCCAAGGCGATCATCCAGTCCGGTCCGTGCGGGCTGGTCTCGCCGACGTTCACCGAGCCCGGCAAGTTCACGCACGTGTGGAAGTCCCGCACCGACGTGGAGCAGCAGGGCACCGGCACCCTGGGCTGCGCGGACGTGGCCTGCCTGCGGGCCAAGCCGGTCGCGGAACTGCTGACCGTGCACGAGCGGTTCTCGAGCCCGGCGTTCGACACCGCCGTCATGCCCGTCGACCCGGTCGTGGCGCAACGCACGGGACGCCTGCACCGCGTACCGACGATGATCGGGTCCACGCACGACGAGTTCACGCTGTTCGCCGCGTTGATCTGGACGCAGCCACTGCCCGAGGCCGGCTACCGGGCACACGTGGCGGGCCTGTTCGGGCAGGAACCGGCCGACCGGATCGTGGCCCGCTACCCGGTCAACGGCAACGACGACGCCCGCGACGAGCTCGCCCGGCTGCTGACCGACGCGTCGTGGGCCTGCCCCACCGACACCGCGCGCAAGGAGATCGGCCGCCACACGCGGGTCTCGGGCTACGAGTTCGCCGACGCCGACGCGCCGCTGATCTTCCCCGGCCTGCCGCCGTTCCCCGACTACGGCGCCTACCACGCCTCCGAGCTGCTGTCGTTGTTCGAGTTCCCCGGCGTGCAGCTCACGCCCGCCCAGCGCAGGCTGTCGGACTACATGATCACCGCGTGGGGCCGCTTCGCCCGCACCGGCGATCCGGGATGGCGTCCGGACGTGCAGTCGCTGGCGCCCGGAGCAATCGGCGGCACTGATTTCGCCCGCGAACACCAGTGCGGGTTCTGGTCCTCCATCCTGTAGCGCATGCCCGGCTACCGCGACCTCGCCCGCGACCGCGAGTTCCGCGCCCTGCTCGTGGCGCACGTGGTGTCGGTGGCCGGAGACCAGTTCGCCAGGGTCGCGCTGACGGTGCACGTCTACGACCGCACCGCCAGCGCCGGCCTCACGGCGATGACCTACGCGCTGACGTTCCTGCCCGACCTTCTCGGCGGGCCCCTGCTCTCCGGGCTCGCCGACCGGTTCGCCCGCAGACCGGTGATGGTGGCCGCCGACCTGGTCCGCGCCGTCCTTCTCTTGTTCATGGCGGTACCGGGGCTGCCTCTGTGGGCGCTCGCGTCGCTGCTGGTCCTCGTGCAGTTCGCGGGAGCGCCACACGGGGCGGCCCGGGCGGCACTGCTGCCGCAGATCCTGCCCGACGAGCGATATCCGATGGGCCAGGCGGTGCTCAGCACCGTCACCCAGGCCGCGCAGGTCGCCGGTTTCCTCACCGGCGGCGCGCTGGTCGCCTGGCTCGGAGCAGGCCTCGTGCTCGTGGCCGACGGGCTCACGTTCGCGGTCTCGGCGGTGCTGGTGGGGGCGTTCCTGCTGCACCGGCCCGCGCCGCGGCACCCACACGTCCGCGCGTGGCCCGCCGATCTGATCGGCGGAGCGAGGCTGGTGTGGGGCGACCGGCGGCTGCGGGCGCTGGTCGCGCTCGCCTGCGTGTCGGGCTTCTACATCGCCGGGGAGGCTCTCGCGGCACCGCTGGCGGCTCAGCTCGGCGCCGGCCCGGCGGCGGTGGGGGCGATCTTCGGCGTGGTCTCGGCGGGCACCGCGGTGGGCATGGTGCTGCTGGCTCGTCTGCCACGTGAGCGTGGACTGCGGTGGATGCCGTTGCTGTCGGTCCTGTCGTGCGCGGTGTTGCTGCCGATGGCACTGACACCAGGACTCGGATGGTCACTGGTGCTGCTCGGGCTGTCGGGGGCCGCGAGCGGATACCAGCTGCTCGCGAACGCGACGTTCGTGCGGTCCGTGCCGGACGCGACACGAGGACAGGCGTTCGGGCTGGCCGTCACCGCGTTGCGCGTGTCCCAGGGGGTAGGGATCGCGGCTGCCGGAGCGGCGGCGCAGTGGTGGCCGGTCCACCACGTCATCGCGGCCACCGCCGGCCTGGGGACGCTGGTCGCGGCAGGCGCGGCATGGGAATGGAAGCAGGCCGCCGGGCGGTCAGTCCCGAGATTCTGACAGCTCGGCCAGCACGGCGCGGGCACGCCGCTCGGCCAGCCGCCTGCCGTGGCGAGCAGCGACCTCCACGGCAACGGCGGCAGCGGAGGTGGCGGCCTCTGTGTCGCCGAGGGCGATGTCGTCACGCGCCAGTTCGGTGAGGACATCGGCCTCGAGCAGGAGCTGGCGGTTCGCGCGCAGCAAGGTCAGCGCATGGCCCGCCGACGCTCGGGCGGTCCGGGCGTCACCGAGCTCACGATGCGCCGCGGCCACACCGAGCAACGACTGGCACTGCCCATGCCCGAACCCGATCTCCCGCGACCGCCGCAGCGTCTCCTGGAACGACCGCAGAGCGTCGGAGTACTCGCCGCGGCCGTGGTGGACACCGGCGAGCACCATGATCACGTTGACCTGGGTGCGGCGTTCGGCCAGCTCCGTGCTCAGCGCGAGGGCCTCGCGCGCGAGGGAGCCGGCCAGGTCGAGACGACCGGCGTCGAGGTGGACCTCGGCGAGGCAGGCCAGCGACGCGATCTCGCCGATCCTCTGCCCCGCCCGCCTGCAGTAGGCGAGCACCTGGTCGTGATCGGCCAGCGACTCGTCGAGCTGTCCCAGTGCCCATCGGGCGATACCGCGCCCGTTGAGGCAGCGGTGCGTATGTTCGCGGTCGCCGAACTCGCGCGCCAGGATCAGCGCCTGCTCGTGTGAGGCGAGTGCCTCATCCGGCCTGCCCGCGTACATGGTGGCGTTGCCGATCGCCCCCAGCGTCCGCAGTTCGAGCTCGACGTTGGCGGTCCCGCGGACGAGGACGAGTGACGAACGGAGGTACTTCAGCGCTTCCTCCGGCCGGCCGAGCTGGATCATGTGCCGGCCGATACCCAGCAGCGCCTCCCCTTCGGCATCGGGATCGCCCAGCTCACGGGCGAGAGCCAGCATCTGTTCGTGGTGTTCGGCCGCCCGCTCCCACTCGCTGAGGTTGTAGAGGATCTGCCCGAGCAGGTCCAGCAGCGACAGACGCGCCTGGTCGTTACCCGCCGCGATCGCGACCCGCAGCGCCGCCACGAACGTCGCGATGGCCTCCCTCGTGTGGCCGCAGGCACGCAGGTAGCCATGCAGCACCTCGACCATCCGCCACGCCGAGCGTTGCGCGGAAGGCCGCGTCGCCGCCCAGGTGATCGCGGCGAGCAGGTTGTACCGCTCCTGCTCCAGCCACCTCACCGCCTCCGGCTCGGTCAGCGCGGGGTCCACGGGCTCATCACGCAACGCCGCGACCGGGAACGCCAGCCTCGCCGCCGCGGTGGCCCGGCGCAGGTAGTACGCCACCAGCCTCGACATGGCGTCGTCGGCGTCCATGCCGTCGTCATCACGGGCCAGGCCCGCGGCGTACTCGCGGATCAGATCGTGAAACCCGCACCGGCCGGGCTCGGTGCGCTGCAGCAGACCCGCGGCGGCGAGCCGGTCGAAGGCCCGGCGGATCTCGGAGGTGCCGCGGGCGGCGAGCGCGGCCGCCGCCTCCACCCCGATGTCCTGGCCCGGCACGACCCCCAGCAGCCGGAACAACATCCGGTCGGCCGAGCTGAGCCGCAGATAGGACTGGTCGAACGCCGCCCGCACCGCGGACCGTTCGTCGCCGTCGATCGCGAGCGCGGACACCCTGTCATGGGCGGTCAGTTCGGTGACGTAGTCGGCGACACTGCAGCCGGGGTCGGCCGCCAGGTTCGCGCCGGCGATCCGCAGGGCCAGGGGCAGACCCCCGCAGGTGTCCGCGAGCCTGCCGAGCGCGTCGGACTCGGCCTCGACCCTGCCGGCACCCACCAGGTCGGTGAGCACCGCACGTGACTCGGCACCGCTGAGCACCTCCAGCACCAGCCCGGTCGCACCAGGATCGACGACCAGGCCACGCAGGTCGTGCCGGCTGGTGATCAGCACGACGCTGCCCGGCTGACCGGGCAGCAGCGGCCGCACCTGGCGCGCGTCGGCGGCGTTGTCGAGCACCAGCAGCATCCGGCGGCCCGTCAGCGCGCTGCGCAGCAACGCCGCCTGCTCCTCCACCTCGGCGGGCATCTGGTCACGGCGAAACCCCAGTGCCCCGAGGAACCTGATCAGCGCGGCCGAGGCGGCCAGCGGCGGATCCGCCGCGAAGCCCTGCAGGTTCACATACAGCTGGCCATCCGGGAACCGGGCCCGCCACCGGTGCGCGACGTGCACGGCCAAAGTGGTCTTCCCGACTCCAGGTGGCCCGGAGATCACGATGTTGTGGTCGCTGACGCCGGCCGCGAACGCCAGCTCGTCCAGCCGGGCGATCGCGCTCCGCCTGCCGACGAACCGGGTCACGCCCCCAGGCAGCTGGGCGACTGCCGGCACCGCCGCGGGTGCACCGCCGCCATCCGCCCCCAACGCGGCCAGCTGCGCCTGCCGCAGCCGGGCACCGGGTTCGACACCGAGATCGTCGGCGAACCTGCGGCGCACGGTCCGATAGGTACGCAACGCGTCAGCGCGTCTGCCGTTGTGGTGCAGCGCCTCCACCAGCTGCGCCCAGAACGTCTCGTGCCACGGATGTTCCTCGGTCACCCGGACCAGCTCGCCGATCACCTCGCTGTGCCGGCCCAGCTCGAGGTTCACGTCGTAGAACCGCACCCTGACCCGCAGCAGCTCCTCGGCCAGCGGCGGAACGTCCTCCCGGTGCAGCGACTCCGAGCCGACGTCCGGCAGCACCGGCCCGCGCCAGCACCGCAGCGCCTCGCTCAGCAACGCCCTCTCACCGTCGGGTTCGGCGTCCGACGCTGCCCGCACCGCCATCCGGAACCTTGTCAGGTCCAGCGCGTCCGGCGGCACCCGCAGCAGGTAGCCGTCGGGATGGGTCTCGATGACGGTCCCCTCGCCGTCGCCGAGCATCCGCCGCAACCTCAGCACGTACATCTGCAGCGACTTGCGACCGGCGGGCGGCGGGTCCTCGTCCCACAGCCGGTCGACGAGGACCGATTTGTGCACGACGGAGTTCGCCCGCAGCAGCAACGTGGCGAGCAGCGCGCGCAGCTTCGGGCCGTTGACGTGCACGGCACGCCCGTCCCGCCGGACCTCCAGCGGACCGAGCACACCGAACGTGAGCACCAGAAACCCCCGACAACGCCCCGAGCCACTACGGGGGTCGATTCAACCAGTGGCGGGCGTGACCGGGGACGGCACCGTCACGGTGACGGTGGGAGGGTGCCGGCGGAACACCCTCCTCGGCAACCGGGATGCTCAGTTCTCAGACGGTCCAGTCCGTCGACGCGAACGTCCAGTCCGTCGACGAGACGAACGTCCAGTCCGTGGAGGTGAAAGTCCAGTCGGTCGACTTGGCGAAGGTCCAGTCGGTGGAGGTGAAGGTCCAGTCGGTGGACAGCGCGCGGTTCGTCATGACCGTCTCCTTGTGGGATGCGGGGTGTGCAACGGGGTGAAAAGCGAGGACTACTCAGGGTGAGGTCCCCCACATGGAGCCACGACTTCGCGTGACCCGCTAGCTACAGTGGTTTGTTCCTGATGGATTTCGGTGGGGGTGGCAGCGTGCCTAGGCTCGACCCGCGCCGGTGGAAGTTATGGTCCCTTCCTCCTGTCGTGCTGACCTACGTCGTGACGATTGCCGTGACCGCGGCACTCGTCTCGCTCGCGACCGCACGGCTTACCCCTGTCGAGGTGCGCCACTGGGTCTGGTTCGTGGCCCTCACCGCAGCAGCGCTGATCCACCTCGAAGCGGCACGCGGAATAGAACGCATCCGCGAAATCTCCTCTGAGGGTGTCCCTCACGCGCAGATGCAATCGGTGTGGCAGTTCGCGGGCGTGCTCGTTCTCCCGATGCCACTGGTCGTCCTGATGGTCGTGACCATTTACCTGCACGCGTGGCTGCGGGTGTATAAGCGCCGGGCAGTTCTCTACCGGAAACTGTTCTCCGCCGCCACTGTCGTACTTGGCTGTGCCGCAGCGCAATGGGTGCTGGCCATGTTCTCCGCCTCACACCCGTCCGACCTGGACGGTCCACGCGGGCTGGTCGCACTCGTGACGGCGGGACTGATCTACTGGTTCGTCAACTACGCCCTGGTCGTGGGCGCCATCATCATGACCAACCCCGCCAACCCGCTGCGCACCGCGCTGGGCCACGCCTCCGACGTGCTCATCGTGACCGCGTCGGTCGGCCTCGGCTCCGGCATCGCGATCATCGCCACCGCCCGGCCCTGGCTGTCCCCGATCCTGCTGCTCACCGTCCTGGCCCTGCACATGGGACTGCTGCTGCCGCAGTTCCGTATCGCCGCCCGCACGGACAGCAAGACCGGCCTGGTCGACGCCACCTTCTGGCACGACGTCGCCCAACGCGAGATCGCCCGCGCCCGGCGCCTGGTCTCCACCGTCGGCGTCCTCATCCTCGACCTCGACCACTTCAAACAGATCAACGACACCTACGGCCACCTCGCCGGCGACCGAGTCCTCCTCGCCGTCGCCGACGCCCTCAAACACTCCGTGCGCTCCTACGACCTCGTGGGCCGCTTCGGCGGCGAGGAGTTCGCCGTCCTGCTCCCCGGCGTCAGCAACGGCGAGGTCCGCGCCACCGCCGAACGCATCCGCTTCGAAATCGCGAGCCTGCACATCGTCGTGCTCGACCGCCTCGGCGAGAGCCAGGTCGTCGCCGGCCTCACCGCCTCTGTAGGCGCGGCCGTGTACCCCGACACCGCGACCGAACTCAGCCCCCTGCTGCTCGCCGCCGACGAAGCGCTCTACCAGGCCAAGAGCAACGGCCGCGACCGCGTCGCCACCGCGCAGGTCTTCTAGGCCCTACCCTGCAGGTCCGTTCGATGAGAGTCACGACCGAGAGTCCCGGCGGCGGTGCCGCCGCGATGCCCTCATACCGGGCGTATTCGGGCGTTGCGGCGGTGCCGTCTCCGGGGCCCTCGGCCGCGACTATCGCGGACGAGACCTACAGGACAGGGCCTAAACCCCGTCCAGGAACGCCGCGACCTGCGCCGACACCCGCTCCGGGTCCTCCACCCACGGGTAGTGCCCCACACCCTCGTGCACGTACAACGTCACGTCCGAGAACAGCTCCGCCAGCTGCGCACACCGCCGCACCGGCGAGATCGGGTCCTCCGAACACGCGTACACCAGCACCGGATGGTCGAACTCCACCAGCGCCCGCCGCAACACCCCCGGCACGAACGCGCCCTCGGCGTTGTACCCCAGCGCCACCTCGTACTTCCACTGCCCCAGCTCGGCGTTCGCATGCGCCTGCGCCCGCTCGTCCCACCGCGCGTACAGCAACGGCGACGCCGCCACCCGGTTCTCCACCGAGTCGTCCCCCGCCGCGTTGCGCCGAAGTGCCGTCGTCGCCGCCTCGAACCACGGCCGATCCGCCCGCGCCGCCAGGAACACGTCCCAGTCGCTCTGCTCCGGCGACAACCCGACACTGCGCAACGCCGGCGTCAGCAGCACCAGCTTCCCGACATGACCGGGGAAGTCCGCCGCGTACCCCATCGCGATCCCCGCACCCGCCGAATGACCCAGCACGTCCACCACGTCCAGGCCCAGGTGACGGCGCAGCATCTCCACGTCCCGCACCAGCATGTCGCGGCGGTAGGTGAACGGATCCGCCGGCTCGTCCGAGGCCCCCGTACCCCGGTTGTCCAGCACGATCAGCCGCCGCGCGGCATCCAGGCCACCGAGGGTCTCCAGGTACTCCGAAGCCCTGCCCGGACCACCCGCCAGGACCACGAGCGGAACCCCCTCACCCATCTCCCGATAGGCGAGTTCGGTGCCGTCGAACGAGGTGAAGCGTGCCATGCTGCACATCATGCCGAAGATCGCCACGGCCGACCTCGTCGACCGGCCGCAGCTGCTCGAGTTCCTCTCCACCCGACACCACGGCGTCCTCATCACCCACCGCCCCTCGACCGGCGGCGTGCAGGTCTCCCCCGTCGCCTGCGGCGTCGACACCCACGGCCGCATCGTCATCGCGACCTACCCCCAGCGCGCCAAGGTCCGCAACGCCCGCCGCGACCCGTCCGTCACGATCTGCGTGCTCTCCGACGACTGGAACGACGCCTACGTCCAGATCGACGGCACCGCCGAAGTCCTCGACCTGCCCGACGCACTGGACGACTTTGTCGAGTACTACCGCTGCATCGCAGGCGTTCACCCCGACTGGGACGAGTACCGCGCCGCCATGCTCCGCCAGGGCAAATCCCTCATCCGCATCACCATCGACAGCTGGGGGCCCATCGCCACCGGCGGCTTCCCGCCCGAACTGGACTCGTGACCTAGGACCACGCCCCGCCCCAGCCCGCCGGCTTCTCCAGCAACACACACGAGCCGCCACGCGGGCCCTCGATCAACGCGATCAACCCGGTCGGCACGGTCGTGGGCTCCACCAGCACACGACCGTCCAACTCGGACACCCGCGCACACGCCGCCGCGACGTCGTCCACGGCGAAATACGTCTGCCAGCCCTCCGCACGAGACGTCGTCAGACGCCCCGCCACCGCACGCGGCTCACCATGCCGCGCGGACGTGAACAACACGAAGTCCTCAGCCGCGGACCTGCTGTCCCAGCCGAGCTCCGCCAGCCAGTACCCGTCCTCGGACGACTCGGTCATCAACTCCACCCAGCACGGCTCACCATGCCTCGGCGGCGGCGCCCACGGACCGTGCAGCACCCGGCCACCGTCCACAGAGGAGTTCCCCTTGAGTCCACGCGGCTCGGCATCACCGAAGAACAAGTGCCAACCACGTTCCCCCGCAACAACCTGAGCCGCCAGCCTGTCACCCACCCAGCCCGAGAACGACCCACCCGGCTCCGCTATCACCACCCAGCCGAGAACACGCGCGAAGAAATCCACCGACAACTCAGGCTCGGCAACACTCAACTCAAGACGACGAAGACCACAAGACGACACAGGCATCCCATCGGGCGGAAATCAGGAGCGCGCACCATCCTCTGCTCCGACCACCTGAGACGACAATGCACCATTCGGCGGCATGCGCTCCGCGTTCACCACGTCACGCAACGGCACCGGCCTGCCCAGGTGGAAACCCTGCCCCACCCGCACCCCGAGCTTGCGCAGAGCGTCCACCTGCGACGGTCGCTCCACCCACTCCGCCACCGACGACAACCCCAGCCCGTTCGCGATCTGCACGATCCCCGACACCAGCACCGCGTCCGCGTCGTTGGTCTCGATGCCCTTCACGAACTCACCGTCGATCTTGATACCCGTGATCGGCAGGTGCTTCAGGTGCACGAACGACCCGAACCCCGAACCGAAGTCGTCCAGCGTGATCCGGCACCCGAAACTGCGCAGCTGCGTCGCCAGCGTCACCGCGGCGTCCAGATTGGTCACCGCCGCCGTCTCCGTGATCTCCAACCCCAACCGGCCGGGAGCCACCCCCGCCGAACCGAGCTTGTCCAGCACGAAGTTCCCGAAATCCGGATCCTCCAGCGTCCGGCCCGAGACGTTCACGTTGAACCGCAACAACGGATCCGGCTGCGCCACCAACGCGTCGATCGCCGTCGTCAGCACCCACCGGTCCACCTCCAGGATCAGGTTCGACCGCTCCGCCACCGGCAGGAAGTCCGCCGGCCCCAGATACGGCTCCTGCCCGTCCTCCAGGCGCAACAACAACTCGTGCCCGAGCACCCGCCCCGTCGCCAGCTCCACCATCGGCATGCCGTACAACGCCAGACCGCCACCCGCCAGCGCCGCCCGCAACCGGTCCAGCACACTGACCCGCTTCACCGTGTCCGCGTAATGGTTCGGCTCGTACACCGTCACCCGGTCCCGGCCCGCCGCCTTCGACGCGTACAACGCCAGATCCGCGTTCGCCAGCACCAGCTCCCACGAGTCACCCGGCCCGAACTCCGCCAGCCCCGTGCTCACCGTGATCCGCGCCGGCGTCCCGATCCCCGCGAGCGGGAAACCCGCCACCGCGTCCCGCAACCCGTCAGCCACCTCGGACGCGTCCTTCGGCGACGCCCCCGGCAACACCACCGCGAACTCATCACCACCCAGACGAGCGATCAACCTGTCACCCAAACGGGACTGCAACGCACTCGCCAGCATCCGCATCACCCGGTCACCCACCGCATGACCACGCAGATCGTTGACGTCCTTGAAGTTGTCCAGGTCCAGCACCAGCAACGCACCCGAACCGTTGTTCGCCAGCTCCCGCTCCAGCGCACGCGTCAGCGCCCTGCGGTTCGGCAGACCCGTCAACGGATCCTGCTCGGCCATCCGCACCAGCTCGTCATGCACCCGCGACGACTGCGTCACGTCATGCGCCGTACCCAGCGCCCGCAACGGCGTGCCATCGTCACCCACGACGACCTCACCGAAGCACTCGAACACCCGCTCCTTGCCGTCCGGCCGCAACATCCGATGCGTGTACGTGAACACCGAACCCGCCTTGAGCGCCGTGTCCAGCGTCTCCTCGATCATCGGCAGGTCGTCCGGGTGCACCAGCCGCGAGTACATCTCGAAGTCGAACGCCGTCCCCGCCGCGAACCCGAACATCTCCAGCAACGTGTCCGACCACGTCACCCGGTCCTCGCGGATCGACCACTCCCACGTACCCATCCGCCCCAGCGCCTGAGCCCGGCGCAACGCGTCCGCCTCCTGCGTCACCGTCAACTCACGATCACGCCACGCCGACACGTCCACGACCTCGTACATCAGGTCGTCACCCAGCTTCGAGCACCGCACCTCGAGCCACTTCGGACCCGGCACCAGCACTTCCCGCACCGGAGCGGGCACCTCGGGCACTCCCGGGAGCAGCGCGGGCAACGACCGCCCGTACGCCTGCTCGACCGGAACACCCAGCACAGCACCCAACGCGCGGTTGCACCACAGCAGGTTCCCGCGCGAATCCGTCACGGCATAGCCGACACCCGCTCGGTCCAGCACCGTGCGGCAGTAGGAGGTCACGCGCGTCATGATCGTCCGATCACCGGACGTAAGCAACCCGCTACGCCGGTCAGTTCGCTGATGTGCGAACGGCTATCTCAGCCGCTCCAAACCCTTCGCCGACTCCACCAGCTCCGCGGCCAGCTTCCTCAGCTCCTCGTTCTCGGCCCCGTCCTGCGCCGCCGTCACCACATCCTCCGCGGCACACCGCAGCTGGAACAACCTGTCCTGCAGATCCGCCAGCTCGGCGGTGCTCAGCACCACCGCGTCCTCCGGCAGACCACCACGCTGCAACGCCGCCCTGCGCTCGTACGCGCGCTGACGGCACGGCTGTGCGCAGTACCGGCGCGGCCGGCCGATCCGCCCGCTCCCGGGCAACCGCCTCCCGCACCACGCACAGTGCCTGGGCTCATCCGCCTCCATGGAGCGCTCCATGGCGCGCGACGGTAGCGAATGGTGGTGGGTGGTCTCCAGCGACGCGCCAGAATGCCCGACCTTCGTAGGGAACCGGACACTACCCGCGGGGCCGTTCGTGTCGCTTTCGGGTGGGGTTTGATCAACTTCCGTTGTTTTGGCCTGTTCCTTTGCGGGTTTGGGTCAGTGATGGTGCCGGGACTCGCAGACCGACAGGTTGATTTCAGGCAACACTGAAGTAATAGAGATAAAGAAGAAAGTGTGTCGCCACCCACCGTCCACCCCGAAGCCACCGCCGGAAGGCACACTCCAGCACGTGACACATCCCTACCTCACCGGCCCGCGCCCCCGCGCCTTCGCCCACCGCGGCTGGCACGTCGACGACCTCACCGGCATGGAGAACTCACTGAGCTCCTTCCGCCGGGCCGTGCAGGAGGGCTACCGCTACATCGAGACCGACGTCCACGCCACCAGCGACGGCCACGTCGTCGTCCACCACGACCAGACCCTCGACCGCACCACCGACGCCCAGGGCATCGTCTCCGCACTCCCCTGGACCGAGGTCCGGCACGCCCGCGTCGGCGGCCGCGAACCCATCGCCCGCCTCGCCGACGTCCTCGAAGAACTCCCCGACACGTTCTTCAACATCGACGTCAAGTCCGAGAACGCCGTCGAACCCATCATCACCCTGCTGCGCAAAGCCAAGTCGCTGCACCGCGTCTGCCTCGCCAGCTTCTCCGACAACCGCCTCGCCCGCCTGCGCCGGATCGCCGGCCCCGACCTGCTCACCTCCATGGGCCCCCGCTCCGCCGGCGCGCTCTGGGCCGCCGGACGCATCCCCCTCGCCGGACTCGCCGTCCGCGGCCAGGTCGCCCAGGTCCCCGTCAGCCAGGGCCGCCTGCAGATCGTCGACCGCCGCTTCGTCCAGGCAGCCCACCGCAGGTCCCTCGAAGTCCACGTCTGGACCATCGACGACGAAGCCGACATGCGCGCCCTGCTCGACCTCGGCGTCGACGGACTCGTCACCGACCGGCCCGACGTCCTGCGCGAAGTTCTCCAGTCGCGCAACAGCTGGTAACAGCTTGGGCAGTCGATCATTGGACGTGTCGGCGGACCAGTACAGTCCGCCGACATGAAGGTCAAGGGCGAAGACGCCGCCGACGCCAACACCGCCGGGCGCCGCAGGAAAGAACAACGCGGCTGGGTCTGGTACGACGTAGCGAACTCCGTGTTCCCCACGTCCGTGATCACCGTCTTTCTCTCGCTCTACCTCACGAGCATCGCGACCAACGCGGCCAAGGCCGACACCGCGCTCAACGGCGCCAACCCGTGCGCCAACGACAACGCCTTCGCCCAATGCGACGTCACGATCCTCGGCCTGCAGTTCCCCTCCGGCTCGCTGTGGGGCTACCTGCTCTCCATCGCGACCGTCGTCCAGGTCCTCGTGCTGCCCGTCATGGGCGCCATCGCCGACCGGACCCAGAACAAGAAGAAGATGCTCGGCTTCTTCGCCTTCACCGGCTCCGCGGCCACCATCGCGCTCGCGACCGTCGAAGGCACCAACTGGAAGCTCGGCGTCCTCTTCTTCATCATCGCGAACATCTGCTACGGCGCCAGCGTCGTCGTCTACTACGCCTTCCTGCCCGAGATCGCCACACCCGACGAACGCGACGCCGTCTCCAGCCGCGGCTGGGCGTTCGGCTACCTCGGCGGCGGTGTCGCCCTCGCCATCCAGCTCGGCATCACCCTGTCCGCCGACTCCCTCGGCATCTCCTCCGGCGACGCCGCGCGCATCGCGTTCGTCATCTCCGGCATCTGGTGGGCCGCCTTCACGATCATCCCGCTGCGCGCCCTCACCGAGCACCAGCGCCCGCACGGCAGCGAACACGGCGCCTCGGTGATCTCCGGCGGCTTCAAGGAACTCGGCACGACGCTGAGGCAGGCCAAGGCCTTCCCGCTCACCCTCGCGTTCCTCGGCACCTACCTGATCTACACCGACGGCATCGCCACCGTCGCCAACGTCTCCGCCCAGTACGGCAGCGTCGAGCTCAAGTTCACCCAGCAGACGCTGATCACGGTGATCCTCATCGTGCAGTTCGTCGCGTTCGTCGGCGGCGTGCTGCACGGCTTCATCGCCAAGCGCGTCGGCGCCAAGAAGACGATCCTCGGCTCACTCGTCGTGTGGATCGTCGTGATCACCGCGGCGTTCTTCGTCGAGGCGGGCGACGAGACGTCGTTCTACCTCGTCGCCGCGGGCATCGGCATCGTGCTCGGCGGCACCAACGCCCTGTCCCGCAGCCTGTTCAGCCAGATGGTCCCGCCCGGCCGCGAAGCCCAGTACTTCTCGCTCTACGAGGTCGGCGAGCGCTCCACCAGCTGGCTCGGCCCACTGGTCTTCGCCGGCGTCGGCCAGGCCACCGGCAGCCTGCGGCCCGCCATCCTCGCCCTGATCATCTTCTTCGTCGCGGGCTTCGTCCTGCTGATCTTCGTGCCCGTCCGGCGCGCCATCAAGGCCGTGGGCAACGAAGAACCCGCACTCGTCTAGCCGACCTGCGGCGCCGCTTTCGAGCGGCGCCGCACCGGCGCCACCGCGACGAGTGCCAGCAGCACGGCCAAGCCGCCGGCCAGCACGAAGATCCCGGCATCCGCGAAGATCAGGAAGACCAGCGGAACCAGCTGCAGCACGGCGAACAACGACAGTGCGCGTCCCAGCACCGCGTCGCCACGCACGAACGCGACCACCCGCACGACCGCGGTGATCAACCCGATCGAGATCAGTCCCACTCCCGTGGCGACTCCGCCGAGCACTCCGAGAGCCACCGCTCCCCCGCCCCACCACGTCAGCCTGCGCGCGGACGGTGTCGGCGCGTCCCGGTGGAAACCCAGGCACAGGCACGCGAACGTCACGAACGAAGGCAGCTGGAACAGCCCCCACAGCAGCGGGTTGTGCGGCAACGCCATCGACACCACAGTCACCAGGACCGGCCCGGCGGCCGCGAGCTTGGCCAGCGTCCGCCGCCCATTCAGCAGCGCGCCGAACGCCACGAACGGCCCCAGCTCCAGCAGCCGCCACCAGTGCAGATCAGGCGGGTACGCGCCACCCGGCCCGACGGTGACGCTCGCGATCGCCGCCGTCGCGTAGAACAGCCCGAGCAACAAGCCGAGCATCCCCAGCGCCCGGACGACCTCCCCGCGCCACAGCACCTTCGCGGGCACGCTGCCGAGCCCCGCGCCCGCGGCGAGGTGCGTGCGCACCGCGAGCCCGAGCACCGCCCACGTCTCCCCCCACCCCGGCCAGCTGTGCTCCAGGTCGAGATCGTCGTCCCGCTCGGCCAGGAAGATCCCGGCCATCTCCTCCTCGCGATCCCGCCGGTACCAGCGCGGCAACACCTTCAGCAGCGTGCGATACCGCCGCTCCAGATTCCTCATGCCCGACCCGCCCATGCCTGAAGCCCTCTCCCCTTCAGCACCGCGCTCGCCGCCCGCACGTTGGCGCTCAGCCGCGCGACCTCCGCCTGCAACGCCCGCACACCCGAGTCGGTGAGCTTGTAGTAGCGCCGCAGCCTCCCCTGGTGCACTTCTTCCCGGTCGCGCTCGGCGAGCCCGTCCGCCACCAACCGGTCCAGCACCCCGTACAGCGTGCCGACCCGCAACACCATCCGCCCCTCGGACAGCTGGTCCACCGCCTGCACGATCGCGTAACCGTGCAACGGCTCCTCCGCCAGCGCGGTGAGCACTAGGAACGTCTGTTCGGACATGACCCGACCACTCATGTCGTTGAATATATCGCGGCGCGAGGTATATCGGGAAGCGTAACGAGCGGATGGGTTTGACTTCAGACAACACTGAAGTTATCGAGTGATTCGAGGCCACGTGAGGTTTGAGCCTCCCCCGCAGCGGCTATGTCGTCCGGAAACAGCAGGTCGCACTCGAAAGGCCGCAAGCAGGAGGGAGGCGGACCGTGGGGATTCCTCATGATCGGGATTCAGGCACTAGGGTGACCCGCCGTGGACGCCCTTCCCGATCCGACAGACGCCCTCTCCGCTGTACCTGTCGCTGGTTCCCGGCGCTCGACGCCGGTGGTCGGGCACCTCAAGTTCTTCTTCGGTCCCATGGACTGCGGCAAGTCGACGCTCGCGCTCCAGATCGACCACAACAACTCGCGTCAGGGTCGGCGCGGGCTGCTGCTGGTGCGGCACGACCGTTCGGGCAAGCCGCAGATCTCCAGTCGCATCGGCATCACCCGCGAGGCCGCGGAGATCAGCGACGACGATCTCCGCCGGTTGGTGCGCTCGGAGTGGGCCGAGGGCCGGCGCGTGGACTACCTGATCGTCGACGAGGCGCAGTTCCTGTCACCCGATCAGGTAGAGCAGCTGGCGGAGCTCGCGGACGATGTCCAGGTCGACGTGTACTGCTTCGGGCTCGCCACGGACTTCCGCGGCGAGATGTTCCCCGGGTCGCAGCGGTTGTTCGAACTCGCCGACGAGCTGAACGCGATTCAGGTCGAGGTGCTGTGCTGGTGCGGGGTGCCGGGACGGTTCAACGCGCGAGTGCGGGCCGGACGGGTGATCCGGGCCGGCGACACGGTTCTGGTCGCCGACACGGCGACGGACACGGAACAGCACCGATCGGGTACAGAGAGCAACGATGTAACCGACGCCACGGAAACTACTGTCCGTTACCAGGTGCTCTGTCGACGTCACTTTAGGTTGGGCGACCTGGGCCCTGACGTCGCACAAAGTGGTCAGCTTCGGTTGGCGTAGCGACTACCCACCGGCCCCACTGGGCCATTAGAGTGATGCATGAGCGCAGGAGCTTGATAACGCGTCACGATCCTGTGGCGATCGCATCCATTAGTAGGAAGCCTTCGTTGACGAGTGAACGACGTCACTGTGGGCGACCATGAGAGCGAACCGGAAACAAACGGAGCAATCCGGGCGTTGCACACGGTGAGCAAGCAGCCTGGGCCCCGGCCCTGAGCCGAGCGAAAGGACACCGCCATGGCCGACCGCGTTTTGCGTGGAAGCCGGCTCGGAGCAGTCAGCTACGAGACCGACCGCAACCACGATCTCGCTCCGCGCCGTGCAGCGCGGTACGCCTGCCCGAAGGGACACGACTTCGAGGTCCCGTTCTCCGACGACGCCGAGTTGCCGCCGACCTGGGAATGCCGTCTCCACGGCACCGAGTCGAAGATCATCGACGGGGTCGAGCCGGAGATCAAGAAGGTCAAGCCGCCGCGCACGCACTGGGACATGCTCCTGGAGCGCCGGTCGATCCCCGAGCTCGAGGAGCTGCTCGACGAGCGCCTCGAAGAGCTTCGCGGACGCCGCACCCGCACGGCCTGATCCACACCAGACGCCTCAAGCCGTCCCGGTCTCCCGCCGGGGCGGCTTTTTGCGCACGTCGTAAGGGCGGCTAGGAGGCCCGTGCGGCCCCTGTGATCAAGTTCCGGCCCCACCACACGCCCGCGGCCGCCAGCACGGCCCAGATCGACAACGCGACGATCGAGCGCGGTGAGCCGAGATCGCTCAGGGCGTCGCCCAGCACCGCGGCGAGCACCGTCGAGGGCACCAGCCCGAGCGCCGTGCCGAGCGCGAAGTCCCTGCCGCGCACCGACGTCACCCCCGCGCCGTAGTTCGCCAGCGTGAACGGCAGGACCGGCAACAACCTGATCACGAGCGTCGCCTCGACTCCCCGGCGCGCGAAGACCCGTTCGAGCACCGCCAGCCGTTCCCCGAGCCGGCGTTCGACCGCGTCGCGGCCGAGCCCGCGGGAGATCGCGAACGCGATCATCGCGCCCGCCGTGAACCCCGCGATGGCGAGCGCGCTCCCCCACCCCACGCCGAACAGCAGCCCCGCCGCCGTGGCGAGGACCGGTTTCGGGAAGAACACCGCCGTGCCGAGCGCGCACACCGCCACGAACACGACCGGCGCCGCGTGGCCCGCACGGCCGACCAGGGCGCGGAGTTCCGCACCGTCGGGCAGGTCCACGAGCTGGGCCGTGATCGCCAGCGCGACGACGAGCAGCACCAACACGATCAGGCCCGCACGTCGCATCGGACCAACGTACCCGGCAAGCTGGAGAGCATGACCGTGCTGCTCGCGCCGGAATGAGACGCGCGTCCCACTCTCACCCCGGGCTCACGGCCGGTTCGGTAGCGTGACCTCCCGGTTCAACCGACCAGACACAAGGAAGCGAGGTGAGCGACACATGCCAGGCGACAGTAGCCCGCGCAGGTCATCCCACCTCGCACGCTCCAGTTCTGGCGTGTGACGCACACCCCTGCACACAAGGGGAGTCACACGATGCACGTCTTCGACATGACACTGCGCATTGCCGAGAGCATGGGTCTCGGCGCGTTGATCGGTTTCGAACGGCAGTACCGCTCTCGGATGGCAGGCCTGCGGACCAACGCCCTCGTGGCGGTGGGCGCCGCGTTGTTCGTCCTGCTGTCCGCACAGGGCTTCGACGGCCAGGGCGACCCCACGCGCGTCGCCGCACAGGTGGTGTCCGGCATCGGGTTCCTCGGCGCGGGCGTGATCCTGCGCGACGGGCTGTCGGTGCGCGGACTGAACACCGCGGCCACGCTCTGGTGCGCGGCCGCGGTGGGCTCACTGGCCGGTGCCGGGCTGCACGTCGTGGCGGCGGCCGGCACGGTGGCGATCATCGCGGTCAACGTCGGGCTGCGGGAGCTGGGCCGGGCCGTCGACCGCAAGGACGAGGAGGACTAGCGAGGCTGGTACGTCAGGCAGTTCGCGTGGTGGCCGCCTGGGCCCTGACCGACCCGCACGCTCTGCGCCGTGCACTCCAGCGAGGCGTTGTGCACGCAGTCGGTACGGGAACAGGCGCCGACCTGCGCGATGACCTTGTCCAGGCCGCCCTTCGTGCCCAACGGGATGAAGGTGCCGCAGTCGGCCGCGCCGTTGTCGCCGCGCACGGTGATCGCGAACGCGTGGCAGCCGTCGTGGTTGTAGGAGCAGTCGCTCACGGTGCAATCGTGGACCGCGGGCATCGCCGGGTTCTCGAGGGTGGTCATGTCCGCTCCTGCCGTGGTGGGAAAGGTTCGGTAATCGCGACGATGCCACCACCGCAGGAGCCCCGCAATTCGAGATGAATTAGGCGAGCCTATCCTCAAGAATCATTTCAGCCACGGGTCGGCGATCACCTGACCAGCGCGTGAGCACCTCGCCCACGAGTTCCGGATCGCGCGCCGAGGTTAGTTCGTCGAACAGCACGACTCGTGGCTTCACACCGCCGGAAAGCTGGTACGGGTACGAATCTGCTTTATCTGCGAGGCCCAGCAGTTCCTCAGCGCGAACCTCTGACGGCCCAGGCCTTCGCGGTCAGCTCGATCGGGCCCCGCGCCGGGAGACGGGAGCGGAGCAGGTCGCGGATGGCGTCGCGCTGTTCCGGCGGCAGCTTCGCGGCGTAGGCAGGTGCGGCACCCGTGCCGCCCAGGAACGGTTCCCAGAAGTCGGCGAAGTCGCGGAAGACCGTGGGCACGACGATGCCCGTCACCTCGACGGCGCGCAGGCCGGCGCCGGTCCACAAGGCGCGCAAGGGCTCGGCGCCGCTCACCGCGCTGAAGCGCAGTCCCTCGTCGTGCGCGGCCGCGGCGGGGTCGACGTCTTTCGCGGCGTCCCAGAACAGCCGCATCATCTGCATGCCGCTCGCGTAGTCCCACACGTACGAGCCCACGCACGGGGCAACGCGGGCGAACTCTCCCACGGCCTGGGCGGCGTCGGGCACGAAGGTGAGCACGAGCCCGCTGACCACGACGTCGGCGGTGCGTTCGCCCAGGTCGGTGGCATCGCCGATCGCGAAACGGGCATCGGGGACGCGGTCGCGGGCGCGTTGCAGGAAGCCCTCCGACGGGTCCACGCCGGTGACGGCGGCCGGCCGCGTGTGCGCCAGCACGGCCTCGGTCAGCGCGCCCGTGCCGCAGCCGACGTCGAGCCACGTCCGGCCGGGCGGCACGTCCAGCCAGCGCAGGAACTCCGCCGCGACGGGCCGGCTCCACCGGCCCACGTAGCGCTCGTACGCGTCACCCAAACCCCACACGAGTCGAACGTAGCACCCCGGGGAATAACCGGGGGCTGGTCCGGTTAAGCTAGATGACACATCAACTAGCTAGGTCGGGTGTGCTGTGAAGATCGCTGTTCTCGGTGCGGGCCACGTCGGTCCGGTCATCGCGCGCCTGGCCCTGGCGGCGGGCTACGAGGTGGGCATCGCGGGTTCGGGTGACCCGGCGCGGATCGAGATGATCACCGAGTTCCTCGCGCCCGGTGCCGTCGCGCTGCCGGCCGCCGACGCCGTGGCGGACGCGGACCTCGTCGTGCTGGCGATTCCGTGGCACCGGTTCCCCACGCTCGAACCGGGGATGTTCGCGGGCAAGGTCGTCATCGACTCCATGAACCACTGGCCGCCCGCCGAGGCTCCCCTGGGCACGAGCGAGGAGGTCGCACGACGGCTGGTGGGCGCCGACGTCGTGAAGACCCTGAACCACGTCGCCTACCAGGACATGGAACCCGCCGGTGGCCGTGCCGTCGGCATCGCCGGTGACTCGCCCGACGCCGTACGGGCCGTCGCGGAGTTCCTGGAACACATCGGGTTCGACCCGGTGCCGGTGGGGCCCCTGGCCGCGGGACGGCTGCTGGAACCCGGCAGCCCGGTGTTCGGCGTCGCGGCCCGCAGGCAGGAATTCGAGAACTTCATCAAGGAGCAGTCATGACCACGTTCGGACTCGACACGTTCGGCGACGTCACCCACGACGCCTCCGGCACCCCGCTCACGCACGCCCAGACCATTCGCAACGTGGTCGAGCAGGGCGTGCTCGCCGATCAGGTCGGCCTCGGCTTCTTCGGTATCGGTGAGCACCACACGCCGGACATGCCGCTGTCGGCGGCCGACGTGGTGCTGGCCGCGATCGCCGCCCGCACGTCGTCGATCCATCTCGGTTCGGCGGTGACGGTGCTCAGCTCGGACGACCCGGTGCGCGTGTACCAGCGCTTCTCGACGCTGAACGCCGTGTCGGACGGCCGCGCGGAGGTCATCCTGGGCCGCGGGTCCAGTGTGGACTCGTTCCCGCTGTTCGGGTACGACCTCGCGGACTACGAGGACCTGTTCGAGGAGAAGACGCACCTGTTCGCCGAGCTGCTCAAGGGCGGCCCGATCACCTGGCAGGGCAAGACCCGCGCGTCGCTGCACGAGCAGGACGTCGTGCCGTACACCGAGCCGTTCCCGACGTGGATCGGTGTCGGCGGCAGCCCGCAGTCCGTGGTGCGCGCGGCCTCGTACGGCTTCTCGCTGATGCTCGCGATCATCGGCGGCCACCCCGGCAGGTTCGCGCCGTTCTCGGAGCTCTACCAGCACGCGCTGGAGAAGTTCGGCCGCGACCCGTTGCCGATCGGCATCCACTCCCCCGGTCACGTGGCACCGACCGACGAGGAGGCGCGGGAGGAGTTCTGGCCGCACTACCTCGACATGATCGGCCGGCTCGGCAGGACGCGGGGGTTCGCCACCCCGACGCCCGAGTCGTACGCGCACGAGGTGGGACCGCACGGCGCGTTGTTCGTCGGGTCGCCGGAGACGGTCGCGGAGAAGATGGCGCGCACCATGAAGAAGCTCGGCGCGAGCCGGTTCGACCTGAAGTACGGGATCGGCGGGCTGTCGCACGAGTCGCTGATGCGGACGATCGAGCTGTACGGGACGAAGGTCGTGCCGATGGTGCGCGACATGCTCGCGTGAGGTGAGGGGGCTGGGTTCCAGCCCCCTCACCTCACTTCTTGGACGAGGCGATCTCGCACGCCTTGGCGTGCTCCAGGCCTAGCGAGATCGACGCGGCGTCGTTGTTCGGGCCGCCCAGCGCGTAGCTGATCATCTCCGAGCCCGGTTCGTTGTTCACCTCGACGTAGCGGACTCCCTTGCCGCGCAGGCACTGCACGACGCGGTTGGCGAAGTCGACGGCCTCCGGGTTGGTGGAGTCCTTCTCCCACGGGGGCAGCGGTTCCTTCGACGCGCAGGCCTGGAGCGCCTTGTCGAGCTCCTCCTTGGTGGGCTGCGGCTGGCCGCTCCCCGCAGGGGCGCGGCCCTTCTGGTCCATGCCGTGGCTCGCCATGCACTGGTTGTACGGAACGTTGAGGGCCTCGAGGTCCTCCGGAGTCATGTCGAGGCGTTCGCGGGGGCGTTGTTCCTGGGAGGCCGACGTCGGGGCCGCGCTGCTCGGTGGCGTCGAGATCGAGGCGACCTGGGGCTGGGCCTCGGGCTTGGAGCACGCGGCCAGGAGCAGCAGCAGGAGGGCCAGGGTGGCCTTCTTCATCGTGGAATTTCCTTTCGTCACGCGGCGAGCGCCTGGGTCGGGGTGAGCCGGGAGGCGCGGATGGAGGGGTAGAGGCCGGCGGCGGCGCCCACGACGAACGCGGCGAGCACGCCCGCGGCCAGGACTTCCAGGGGGATGACGAGCGGCCAGCGGTGCAGCGTCGCGTAGCCGGCGACGCCCAGCGCCCCCAAGGCGGTGCCGGCCAGCCCGCCGAGGCCGGAGAGCAGGACGGCCTCGGTCAGGAACTGCGCGCGGATGTGGCCGCGGGTGGCTCCCAGGGCGCGGCGCAGGCCGATCTCGCTGCGGCGTTCGAGCACGGAGATCACCATCGTGTTCGCCACGCCGACGCCGCCGACGAGCAACGCGACGCCCGCGAGTCCCAGGAACAACGCGCTGTAGGAGTTCTGCGTGGCGCGCTTGGCCGCCAGCGCGTCGGACGGGCGGCTCACCTGCACCAGACCGGGGATCTCGCCGTACAGCGTGGCGGGCAGGATCGCGCGAACGTCCTCGATGGACTCCTCGCGGGCCTTCACGTAGACGACGGTCGGGTGGCCGTCGAAGCCCAGGTGCGTGCGGGCGGCGTCCCAGCCGACGAGCACCGAGCGTTCGACGTCGGGGGCCAGTGGCAGGGGGCCGAGCACGCCTGTCACCGTGAACCACTTCTCCCCCACGAAGATCGCCGGACGTTCGCCTGCGTCGGGGATGCCGAGCCGTTCGGCGGCGACGTGCCCGAGGACGACGCCCGGGAAGTCCGGCCGTGGCAGGAACTCCCCGCTCTGGACGTGGCCGTTCACGGTGTCCAGCAGGCCAGGGGTGGCGGCGAGGACGGTGATGTCGGAGCTGTGGCCGGGGTCCAGGAGGTCGTTGCGGCGGACTCGGGTGTGGGTGTTGGCGACGGCCGCGGCGGCGGTCACCGGGCCGATGCGCCCGACCATCACCACCGAGGACTCCGGCAGCAGGACCGGGTCGTCCTGGCGTGGGGTGGGCTGGGCGCGCAGGAGGTTGGTGCCCAGGGCGGTCAGTTCGTCGAGCAGGGCCTGCTGGCTGGAGGCCGGGATGCCGGTGACCACGACGACGGTCGCGATGCCCAGGGCGATGCCGAGTGCGGACAGGGCCGCGCGGAGCCTGCGGGTGCGCATGCCCAGGGAGCCGAGGGCGAGCAGGTCGGCGGGCGACAGCCGGCTCATCCGGTGACGCCGTTGAGGCTCGGGAACGTGATGGTGGGCTGGTCTCCGGTGTCCGCGACGATCCGCCCGTCGCGCAGTTCGACCCGGCGTGGCAACGATGCGGCGATGTCGCGGTCGTGCGTGATCAGCGCGATGGTCGTCCCCTGTCCGTTCAGTTCCCGCAGCAGGTCCAGCACCGCGAGCCCGTTGGCCGTGTCGAGCGCCCCGGTCGGCTCGTCGGCCAGCACCAGGGCCGGGTTGTTCACCACGGCACGCGCGATGGCGACGCGTTGGCGTTCGCCGCCGGACAGCTGCTGCGGCTTGTGGTCGGTCCGGTGCCCGAGGCCGACGCGGTTCAGGGCCTCCATCGCGAGCGGGCGGCGGTACTTGCGGCGCACACCGGCGTAGAGCAGGCCGGTAGCCACGTTCTCGGTGGCGGTGAGTCCGTCGGACAGGTGGAACTGCTGGAACACGAACCCCAGCCGGCTGCCGCGCAACGCGGACAGGCGGCGGTCCGGCAGGCGGGACACGTCCTGGCCGTCGATCTCCACGGTGCCCGACGAGGGCAGGTCCAGGGTGCCGACGAGGTGCAGCAGCGTGGACTTGCCGGAGCCGGACGGGCCCACGATCGCGAGCAGCTCGCCCGAGGCGACCTGCAGTGACACGTCGTCGAGCGCCGTGACGCCGCCGGGGTACCGCTTGGTCACCGAGCGCAGGGCGAGTACCGGGGTCATTGGGCGGTCACCACTTCCAGACCGTCCACCACGCCGTCGCCGGAGATCTCGACCTTGTCCTGCGAGTACAGGCCGGTCTGGACGGCCTTCAGGCCGCCGGTCGGCAGCTGCACGGCGTAGCCGCCCTCCTTCAGCGCCACCAGGGCCGCCAGCGGCACGGTCAGGACGCCGGTGCGGCTCTCGGTGGTGACGGTGAGGCGGACCGGGGCGGTGTCCAGGTCGGCGACGTCCGCCGGGTTGTCGGGTGTGACCACGATGTCGACCTTCGGGCCGCCGCCGTTCTCGGCGGGGGCGGCCACCTGGGTCAGCGAGGTCACCTTGGCGGGCACCGGGCGGTTGTCCGGGTGCTCGATCGTGACCGGCAGGTCCGCCTTCAGCACGCCCGCCTCGGTCACCGGCAGCTGCAGCGTAACCAGGCGCGTGGTGGAGGTGACCTCGAACAGCTCCTCCGTGGCCGGCTCGCCCAGCTGGGCCTTCACGGCGCCGACGCGCATCGGGCGGTCCAGGACGAGCACGCGGCCCGGCGCCAGGGTGCCGGTCTGTTCGACGCCGAGGGCCTTCTGCCACTTCTTGAGCGCTTCGACGACGCGCGGCGTGAACTCGGCCTTGGTGACGTCCTTGGGCCGCGTGCCGACCGAGTAGCCCAGGGCGGCGAGGTTGTCCATCACCACCGCCACGTCCGACCCCTTGATGCCAGGGGTGTCCAGCGCGCGGAACAGGGGCGTCGCGCCGAAGAACACGACGACGGGCTGGTCGTCGACGCGGTAGAGCTCCTTGCCGAGCTCGGTGGCCTGGCCGGTGGCGGGCAGCTTCGTGACGGTGCCCGCGGCGCCCTTCACGAGCCGGGCGGCGCCGAAACCGAGCTGGGCCTGCACTGTGCGGGTGTTCGTGAGGTCTCCCTTTCGCACGGTCGTGGTCTTCACCGCCGGTGGCGGGGCCGCGGCGGGCTCCGGTGGCCGCGCCCGCACCACCAGCACCACGGCGATGATGACCACGACGAGCACCGCGGCCCCGATGATTGTCCTGCGCATGCCGTGGATCTTCGGAGGCACTTGTGAGGATCCTGTGTCGGACCGGTGATCGCGGTGAGGGCGTCCATATGATCGGCGGGTGAGCGCTCTCATCCTGGTCGCGGAGGACGACGAGAACCAGGCCGAGCTGGTGCGCCGGTACCTGGAGCAGGACCACCACCGGGTGCTCGTCGTCCACGATGGACGCCAGGCGCTCGACGTGGTCCGTGCGCACGGCCCCGCGCTCGTGGTGCTCGACCTGATGCTGCCGGGACTGGGCGGGCTGGACGTGTGCCGGGCGTTGCGGGCCGAGTCGGACGTGCTGGTGCTGATGCTGACGGCACGGTCCACTGAGGACGACCTGCTGCACGGTCTCGGGATCGGCGCGGACGACTACCTGACCAAGCCGTTCAGCCCGCGCGAGCTGGTGGCACGGGTGCGGACGTTGCTGCGGCGCGTGCCCGCCGCGAAACCGGAGCCGGTGCTGCAGGTCGGGCCGATCGTGGTGGACCAGCTGCGGCACGAGGTGAGGGTGCGCGGCGAAGCGGTCGAGTGCACGCCCGGCGAGTTCGGCCTGCTGGAGGTGCTGGCGTCCGGAGTGGACAGGGTGTTCAGCCGCGAGCAGTTGCTGCGGCGGATGCACGGCCTCAGCAGCTTCCTGACCGCGCGGACGATCGACACGCACGTGAAGAACCTGCGGCGCAAGATCGAGACCGATCCGCGTGCGCCCGCGCACCTCGTGACCGTGTACGGCATCGGCTACAAGCTCACGGCGGGACGCGCCGATGCGCCGTAGCGTCTTCACGCGCCTGCTCGTCGTGGTGGTGCTGATCGCGGTGTGCTCGATCGCCGCGACGGCGTGGCTGGCGACGCAGCTGACCCAGGCGTCGATCGCCCGCGAGCAGGGCCGGGAGCTCGCCTCGGACCACCGGATCTACACGACGTTGCTCGACTACGCGGCCGGCCATCGCGACTGGTCCGGAATAGACGGTTACGTCGAGGCGCTGGTGTCCGGGCAGCCCGGCCGGCGCATCGTGCTGGTCACCAAGGACGGCCGCACGGTCGCCGACCTGGGCGCGGCCGGCGGCCGGCTGCCGGACCGGGCCTCGGCCGTGGTGGACCCGCTGGACGTAGACCCGGTCCTGGTGCCCGGCGCGCCCGCTGACCGGATCGACAAGCGGGTGCTGGGGCCGTTCCGCACGCCGATCGACTTCCGCGACCGGGAGGACCGGACCGGGACGCTGTACTGCCTGCGGCTGGTCAGGAAGGAGGAGGCCCGGCTGGACTGCCGGGAGCGGGACCTGCCGTTCGACACCGCGGCGGACTTCTTCGCGTTGCTCGACCTGGAAGACCTGACCAACGCCTGCCTGGCACGCCGCTCGCTGCCACCGGCGGACCTCGATCCGGACTTCACCCCGGCGCGCAAGCAGTCCTCGGGCGTGCCGCCGCCGGACGAACCGGCCGTCGCCGCGTGCGTGGCCGCGGCACGCAAGGAGCAGCTCGCCCAGTACGTGGCGCCGCCGGTCCTGCTGTACCTGACCAACCCCGCGGGCACGCCGACCACCGCGATCTCGTTGTCGGGCAACGGCCTGCAGGTCGTGGGGGCCGCGGCGGCCGTGCTGCTGGCGGCGATCGGGGTGGCGGCGTTCGCGGGGGCCCGGATCACCCGGCCGCTGCGGGCGTTGACCGCGGCGGCGACGCACCTGTCCGCCGGCAGCGACATCCCGCCGGTGCCGGTGCGCGGGCAGGACGAGATCGCGGGCCTGACCAGGGCGTTCAACACGATGGCGGCGAACAGGGCGCACCTGGAGCGGGCGCGCAAGGCGATGGTCAGCGACGTCGCGCACGAGCTGCGGACGCCGTTGAGCAACATCCGGGGCTGGCTGGAGGCGGCCGAGGACGGGGTGAGCGACCTCGATCCGGCCCTGGTGGCGTTGCTGCTCAAGGAAGCGCTCGTGCTGCAGCACGTGGTGGACGACCTGCAGGACCTCGCCGTCGCCGACGCGGGCTCGTTGCGCCTGACACCCGAACGGCTCAACGTCGCGGTCGCGTTGGAGCAGCTCCAAGCCGCGCACGAGGCACGAGCCGCGCAGGCCGGAGTCACGCTGACGGTGTCCGCCGACGCCTCCCTCACCGTCCGGGCCGATGCCCTGCGGCTGCGGCAGGTCCTCGACAACCTCGTCTCGAACGCGCTGCGGCACGTGCCCGCCGGTGGGTCGGTGACGGCCGGGGGCACGGCCGGGAACGGCGAGGTCGTGATCACCGTGACCGACACGGGTCCGGGCATCTCCGAAGACGATCTGCCGCACGTGTTCGACCGGTTCTGGCGCGCGGACAAGTCGCGCAGCCGCGCCACGGGCGGTAGCGGACTGGGGCTCGCGATCGTCCGCAAGCTCGTCGAGGCGCACGGCGGAACGGTCGATGTGACCAGCGCGACAGGCGCCGGAACCACGTTCCGCGTCCGATTGCCGGAACTCAGCTGATACACCCAGCGTTAGGTCGCTGGAGAGGAAACCGTTGATTGTTCCCATGCCCACGAGCGCGCCCCGTCGCACGGGCTCGTTCGTACTGACCGAAGACGTGACCGTCCGGGTGACCGGGCAGGCGCGCACCGCGGCCGCGATGCTGCGCGAGCACGTCTTCCGGCAGACCGGCTACCTGCTGGCGGAGTCGCCCGACGGCATGCTGATGGTGTCGCACGACCCGGCCATGCGCGGCCTCGGCCCCGAGGGGTACGCGCTGCTGGTCAGCAACGACGCCATCATGCTGCGCGCGGGCACCCAGGCCGGGCTGCGGCACGGCGTGCAGTCGTTCCGGCAGCTGATGACCCGCGACGGCACGGTCCGAGCGGCCGACGTGCGCGACTCCCCCGCGTTCGCGTGGCGCGGTGTGTCGAGCGCGCTGCTGCCGCCGGCCGAGATGCGCAGGGCGATCGACCGGATGGCCGCCTACAAGCTCAACGTCCTGCACGTCTTCCCGGACGGTGATCCCGACGCGCTGCGCGACCTCGTCGAGTACGGCCGCGATCACGGCATCACCGTGGTGCCCGAGCTCGGGCCGGCGACGGCCGAGTTGCTGGAGCTGTTCCCGAGCCGCTGGGTGCACATCGGCACCTCCAGGCTGACGACGAAGTTCGCCGGTCTGCTCGAACGCCACGGCAAGCTGCCGGTCCGCTGGCACCACGGCGACGCGGCCGTCCTCGGCCCGCACGGCAAGCTCGCCGAGGGGGACGACGTCCTGCGCGCCATCGCGACCGCGGGCTGGGTCGGCGAACTGCGCACCGCCTCGGCCGTCGCGCCCGCCTGGTAGGTCGTTCACAGTCGTCGCGTGATCGCAGGTCACGCGACGACCGAGGTTCACATGTTTAACTTTCGCCGGCGGGTGCCGTGGGTGCGCCGAAGCCGTCCGACCGGGGAAGTTGCGTCGTACCAAGCCTTTCGGTCACGTCCGTGAACCTGTCCGTTGGCTGTTGGCACCTGAATCGACGCTGATCACGTGCGATCGTGGCTTCGTGCGGGCCTCTACGAAGTCGCTGGCAGTCCACCGGTTCCGGCTGTTGCTCGTGGACGACGACCGGGAACTGGTGGAGTTGCTCGCCGCGGTGCTGCGCGGCGAGGGGTACGAAGTCGACGTCGCCTTCGACGGGCAACGCGGCCTGCACCTCGCACTCACCCGGCCCTACGACGTGGTCGTGATCGACCGAGTCCTGCCGGTCGTCGACGGGCTGGACCTGGTGTCCCGGTTGCGTTCCCGGTCCGTGCGGACGCAGGCGCTGATGCTCACCGCGATGGGGTCGGTGCACGACCGGATCGACGGCCTCGACGCCGGCGCCGACGACTACCTCGCCAAGCCGTTCGACCTGGGCGAGCTGACCGCGCGGCTGCGGGCGCTGTGCCGGCGGGCCGCGGAACTGGCCGTGGTGCTGCGCATCGGCGCCGGCCGCCTGGAGCTCGAACAACACCAGGTCGTGCTGCCCGACGGTGAGAAGGTGCCGCTCACCACCAGGGAGTTCGCGCTGCTGCGGGTGCTCGCCACGCATCCCGAGACGGTGCACACGCGGGCGGCGTTGCGGCGCACGGTGTTCTGCGACGCGCCCTCCCAGTCCATTGTGGACACCTACGTGCACTACCTGCGCTCGAAGGTGGGACGTTCGGTCGTGCTGACGGTTCAGGGCATCGGCTACCGGCTGGGGGCGCTGTGAGGTCGTGGGCGGAGGCGGAGCGCGCGGAGGTCCGCCGGGCGCGGCTGCGGGTCAGCGTGCTGGTGGGCCTGGCGATCACGCTGATGATCGCGTTCGTCGGCGCGATCGCGTACGTCGTCATCGCCCACGCGCAGGAAACCCAGGTGTCGCGCGAACTCCGCTACAACGCCCTGTACGGCGTGCCGGGCATCGCGCCCCGGTGCGCGTGGGTGTTCGTTCTGGAGGACGGCGTGCTGCACGAGGGCGAGCTCCCGGTGCCGGACGGGTTCCCGCTGCGCGACGACATCGACGCGGTGCACAGGTCGGGCACCGCCATACCGCGCGACATCACCGCGAACGGCACGGAGTACCGCGTGCTCACCGCACCCGGCGCGGACGGCACGACGGTGCAGGCGGTGTTCGACATGCGCTACCAGCTAGCCGACCGCGCGCACCTGCTGCAAGCACTGGCGATCGCACTGGTCTGCGGCCTGCTCGTGGCAGCGCTGATCGGCCTGGGCATCAGCCGCCGCACGGTCGGGCCCCTGGCGGAAGCGCTGGCGCGGCAACGCCGGTTCGTCACCGACGCGAGCCACGAGCTGCGCACCCCGATCGCCCGCGCGTACCTGCGCGCCCAACTGCTCGCCTCCCACCTGCCCGACGACCAGCGGACCGACCTCGACGCACTGGCCAGGTCGATCCGCGGCCTCGCCGACGTGGTGGACGACCTGCTGGCCTCCGCACAGCTTCCGCAGCGGCTCGACGGCAAGCCCGTGGACCTGGCCGATGTCGCGGAGGCCGCGGTGGTGGGCGAGACCGAACGCGCCGCCGAGCGGCGGATCACGTTGTCGCTGGACCATCCCGGACACCCGGTGGTGGTCCAGGGCATCGAGACCGGGCTGCGGCGGGCCGTCGACGAGCTGCTGGCCAACGCCGTCCGGCACACGCCGGAGGGCGGGCGGATCTCGGTGGCCGTGCGGACCGGCGGCGGGGTGGCCGAGCTCGTCGTGGCGGACGACGGTGAGGGGTTCGAGGCCGGGCAGGCGGAGCGGTTGTTCGAGCGGTTCCACCGGGGAGCGGGTGAGGGGCGGTTCGGCCTGGGGCTCGCGCTGGTGCGGGAGATCGTGACCGGGCACGGCGGGACGGTGGAGGCCGTGGGACGGCCCGGGCTGGGGGCTCGGTTCACGCTGCGGATTCCGGTGGCGGGGGCCGGCGTGCCGGCGGTGCGGGAGCGGATCGCCCGCGCCTGCCCGCGAGACGCTCCCCTCACCACTGCCGGCTGACCACCACCTCCGCCGCCACCCGGACGTCCGCGTCCAGCGGCCGGTCCGGGTCCACCGGTTCGATGGCCGCAGCCAGCGCGTCCAGCAACGCCGCGCACCGCGGTGCCGTAGGCCGGCGGCCGCCCACGTGCACGGCCTGGCGCAGCCCCAGTGCGAGCGAACCGCACAGCAGGCGCAGCAACTCCGCGAGGTCGTAGGCGCGCAGCGCGGCCTGGGTGCCGAACGGAACGACGTCCTGGTTGTGCAGGTTGGTCGGCAGGCTCTGCGTGCTGGCCGGCAGGACACCGCGCCGGATCTCGGCGACGAACGCCGTCGTGGCCAGTTGGACGCCCTGCAGTCCGTGTTGGCGGCCTGGTCCGGCGGCGAGCATGGGTGGGAGACCGGTGTTGCGGGCCGGGTCGACGAGCAGGTCGAGCTGGCGTTCGGCCAGGTTGCCGAGGGAGGCCGTGACGATGGCCAGGACGTCGGCGGCGAACGCCGCGGGCTGGCCGAAGAAGTTGCCGCCGTGGGCGACGAGGTCGTCGTCCGGGAAGAACAGCGGGTTGTCGCTGACGCCGCCCAGGTCCGAGGCGACGACGCTGTCGGCGTAGCGCAGGGCGTCCTCGGCGGCGCCGAGGAGCTGGGGTGCGCAGCGGATGCTGTACGGCTCCTGCAGCGCGCGCAGGCCGCTGGGCGTGGTGCCGTCGAGCATGGCACGCATCCACGACGCCACCGTCACCGCTCCGGGATGGCCGAACGCGGAGATCAGGCGTGGGTCGGTGAAGCCGGGATCGGCGCCGACGACGTCGACCAGCAGGCACGTCAGGTCGGCCAGGGCCCGGTGCGAGGAACGCACGGACGACAGGGCGAGGGCCAGCGCCGCGGTCGTGACGGAGGTGCCGTTGACCAGGGCCAGGGCGTCGCGGCCGTCCAGTTGCAACGGTGAGAGCCCGGCGGAGGTCAGGGCGTCCGCGGCGGGGAGGCGGACGCCGTCGAGGTAGGCGTGCCCGCGGCCGCGCAACGCCTGGGCGGCGTAGGCGAGCGGGATGAGGTCTCCGCTGGCGCCGACGGAGCCGTAACGCGGGATGGCCGGGACGAACGTCGTCGCGAACATCGCGGACAGGCCCGCGACGACGTGCGCGGACACGCCGGACAGGCCCTGCGCCAGGGACCAGGTGCGCACGAGGAGTGCGGCTCGGGCGATGTCCAGGGGCAGGTCGGGGCCTTGGCCCGCGCCGAGGTGTGCGAGGGTGTTGTCGCATTGGTCGGCTTCGGTGGATCTGCCCGCGAAGCCCACCAGGGCGCCGAACCCGGTCTTGGCGCCGTACACCGGGCGCTCGTCGTCGGCCAGGACCGTGCGCAGGTAGGCGCGGCCTCGTTCGACTCGGTCGAGCACGTCGGATCCGACGAGCACGGGTAGCGGCCCGGAAGCACGCTGAAGGTGCGGAACGGTCAGGGGCGAACCCAGGTCCACGGACGTGTCTGAGGCGGTCGTGGTCACCGCACGGACGGTAGGCAGCCGATCTCAGAAAACTCTGAGATCGCGTGGGTAGCTTCCCCGTCCATGGCTCACGACTACCTGATCATCGGCGCGGGACCGGCCGGTTTGCAGCTCGCCGCACTGCTCGAGCGGGACGGTCGCGACTACGCCGTCCTGGAACGCGGCAGCGGGGCCGGCACGTTCTTCACCCGCTACCCGCGGCACCGCAAGCTCATCTCCATCAACAAGGTCCACACCGGGTTCACCGATCCCGAGCAGCGGATGCGGATGGACTGGAACTCGCTGCTGCTCGACGACCCCGAGCTCCTCTTCACCCGCTACACGCCCCGGTACTTCCCGGATGCCGACGACATCGTCCGCTACTTCCAGGACTGCGCGGCGAACCTCAAGGTCCACTACGACGTCGATGTCACCAGCATCTCGCGCGACGACGACGGGTTCGCGGTCACCGACCACAGTGGACGGACGTGGCACGCCGGGAACCTCGTGATGGCCACCGGGGTCTCGCAGCTGTACGTGCCGCCGATCCCCGGCATAGAGCACGCCGAGCGCTACGACACGTTCGACACGGATCCGGAGTCGTTCACCGGACAACGGGTGCTCGTGATCGGCAAGGGCAACTCGGGCTTCGAGACCGCCGACGCGCTGGTGGAGCACGCCGCCGTCATCCACGTCGCCGGGCCGCACTCGGTGAAGCTCGCCTGGCAGACGCACTACGTCGGGCACCTGCGGGCGGTGAACAACAACTTCCTGGACACCTACCAGCTCAAGTCCGAGAACGCGGTCATCGACGGCACGGTCGAACGCATCGAGCAACGGCCCGAAGGCGGCTTCCGGATCCAGTTCCGCTACGCGCGCACGGTCGAGAACGTCCGCGAACTGGAGTACGACCGCATCATCGCGTGCACCGGGTTCCAGTTCGACGCCTCGATCTTCGCGGAGAACTGCCGTCCGGCGCTGATCATCAAGGACCGCTTCCCGCGGCAGACCTCGGCGTTCGAGTCGGCGAACATCCCCGGGCTGTACTTCGCGGGCACCATCACGCAGTCGCGCGACTTCAAGAAGTCGACCAGCGGGTTCATCCACGGCTTCCGCTACGGCGCCCGCGCGCTGCACCGCGTGCTGAGCGCCCGCAACCACGGCACCCCGTGGCAGGGCACCGATCTGGAGCTCTCGCCCGAGGCGATCAGCGAGGCCGTCATCGCCAGGGTGAACAGGTCGTCGTGCCTGTGGCAGCAGTTCGCGGTCATGGGCGACGTCGTGAGCGTCGACGGCGCCGCCGCGCGGTACTCCGAGGAGGTGCCGGTCGCGTTCGTGGCGGACGGCGGTCTCGGCCCGGCCGAGCACCGGTTCGTCGCGACGCTCGAGTACGGGCCCGACCACGACACCGTCGACCCGTTCGACATCAGCATTCCCCGCGTCGCCGAGAACGACCCCGTGCACGCGGCCGACGCGAGCTACCTGCACCCGGTGGTCCGCTACTACCGGCACGGCGTGCTCGCCGCGACGCACCACCTGGCCGAGAACCTGGAGAACCACTGGGACCTGCCGGAGGTGCACCAGCAGCCGCTCGGCGTGTTCGTGAAGGAATGCCTTGCCGGCGCGTGACGCCGAGCCGTTCCCACGGGCGGTGTTCGACGTGCTCGGCGCCGCCGCGGACCGGCCGGTGTTCGAGCACGGCACCCGCGTGGTGACCGGCACGGAGTTGCTCGACCTGGTCGCGCGTATCGCGAACGGGTTGCGCGGCAAGGGACTTGGCCCCGGTGACGGCGTCGCGCTGCTGCTCGGCGTGACCGTAGAGGCGTTCGCGACGATCCTGGCGGCCCACGCGGTGGGCGCGCGGGTGGCCGGGGTGCGGCCGGGACTGACGGACGCGCAGGTCGAGCACCTGCTGAGCCTGGACATCAAGCTCGTGCTCTGGGACGCCGACCTCACCGATCTGCTCGCCTCCTCACCCGGACCCCTGCGGTGCGACGGCCGTCCCAATGACATCGCGCGGCTCATCCACACCAGCGGCAGCACGGGCGCTCCGAAGGCCTGCGCCCAGACCTACGCGTCCATGACCGATGCCTGGACCACCCGTCCCGACGCCTGGCCTCCCGCGATCCGGGAGCTGGCCTCACGACTCGACCGGTACCTCGTATTCGGTTCCCTGTCGAGCCAGGTGATGTTCGAGTACGCGGTCCTGACCCTCACGGCAGGAGGCACGGTCGTCGTCGCGGACGACCCGGCCGACGCGATCACCCGTCTCCGGGCCACGGCACGCGTGATCACCGTGCCCGGCCTGGCGAAACTCGTCGCCTCCCAGAAGCGCGCACCCGCCGACCTGTCGACGTTGCGAGCGCTGCTGGTGTCCGGCTCTCCCCTGACTCCCGATCGGCACCGCGAGGCCCTGGACACCCTGGGACCGGTGCTGTTCCACGGTTACGGCCAGACCGAGACCGGCATGATCTCGATGGCCACACCGGACGATCCCCCTGGCACAGTGGGAAAACCGCCCGTGGACGTGGAGATCCGCGACGGCGAGCTCTTCGTCCGCACGCCGGGCCAGGCCTGCGGCTACTGGGGCAACCCGGAGGAGTCGGCCGAGGTCTTCGTCGACGGCTGGGTCCGCACCCGCGACCTCGGCCGGTTCGACGACCTCGGCTACCTGCGCCTGACCGGCCGGGCCCGCGACGTCGTGATCGTCAACGCGAACCTGCACTACGCCGGCCCGATCGAGCAGGTCATCGCCGAGCACCCGGACGTGGCCGAGGCCTACGTCGTCGCGGTACCGGACGACGAGACCGGCGAGGCCGTGCACGCCTTCGTGGTCCCGAAAGCCGGCCGCGTCCCCGGACTCGACGAGATCCGGAAGCTCGTGACCGAACGGCTGGGCGCGGCCTGCGCTCCTGTGCGGGTCACCGCGATCTCCGAACCACCCGTCGCTCCCAGCGGCAAACCCGACAAGCGTCAGCTGACTGCGTGAAGGAGAACGTCGTGTCCAGCGAGGTAACGACCGAGTGTCTCGTGATCGGTGCGGGTCCGGCCGGGCTGCAGGCTTCCTACCTGCTCGACCAGGCGGGGCGTGACCACCTGGTGCTGGAGTCCGGCGCGGCGGCGGGAACGTTCTTCACCCGCTTCCCCCGGCACCGGCAGCTGATCTCCATCAACAAGATCCACACCGGCTGGGACGACCCCGAGCTGAACCTGCGCGTCGACTGGAACTCGTTGCTGTCCGACGATCCCGCGCTGCTGTTCACCGGCTACACGCCCAGGTACTTCCCGGACGCCGACGACATGGTCCGCTACCTCGGCGACTTCGCCGTGAAGAACGACCTGCCGGTCCGCTACGACACCGAGGTCGTCTCGGTCACGCGGCCGGACGACTTCGTGGTGCGCGACCAGCACGGCGGCACCTACCGCGCGAAGCGGATCATCGTGGCGACGGGCGTCTCGCAGCGGTACGTGCCGGACATCGAGGGCGTCGAGCACGCCGAGCACTACTACGACGTCTCCGTCGACCCGCAGAACTTCACGAACAAGAAGGTGCTGATCATCGGGCGCGGCAACTCGGCGTTCGAGACCGCCGATGCCCTCGTCGAGACCGCCTCGGTCATCCACGTCGCCGGGCCCGGTTCGCTGAAACTGGCGTGGCAGACGCACTTCGTCGGCCACCTGCGGGCGGTGAACAACAACTTCCTCGACACCTACCAGCTCAAGTCGCAGAACGCCGTGCTGGACGGCCACATCGCGGGCATCCGCCGCGACGGCGACGACTACCTGGTGAAGGTCAGCTTCCAGCGGGTCGACGAGGTGATCAAGGAGATCCGCTACGACCGGGTGATCCTCGCGACCGGGTTCCGGTTCGACGCCTCGATCTTCGCGCCGGAGTGCCGGCCACAGCTCACGATCAGGTCGCGTTTCCCGGACCAGACGGCGGCGTGGGAGTCGGTGAACGTCCCGGACATGTTCTTCGCGGGCACGATCACGCAGATGCGCGACTTCAAGAAGTCGACCAGCGGGTTCATCCACGGCTTCCGCTACGGAGTGCGCGCACTGCACCGGATCGCGGAACAGCGCTACCACGGCGTGGACTGGCCCAGCCGCTCCGTCGACCCCACGCCGGAGGCCGTCACCGAGGCGGTCATCGAGCGGGTCAACCGGACCTCCGCGCTGTGGCAGCTGTTCTCGTTCCTCGCCGACGCCGTGCTGACCGGCGAGGACGGCTCGGTGCGCTACGTCGAGGAGGTGCCGTTGGCGCACCTGCACGAGGCCGTGGAGCGCGGCGAGTTCGGCGACGTCGCGTCGTACCTGACGGTGACGCTGGAGTACGGCGCCGACCACGACAAGGTCAACCCGTTCGACATCACCGCCGGTCGCACCTCGCAGGACGACACCAGCGGGCTCGACGGCCGCTACCTGCACCCGGTGGTGCGGCGGTTCCGCGGCGGCGTGCTCGTCGACGAGCACCACATCACCGAGAACCTCGAGAACGAGTGGGACAGCGAGGCCGTGCACAAGGCTCCGCTGCGGGAGTACCTCCGGTGAACCCGGTGCTCGCGGAACTGCACGACAAGGCACGCGCGGTGCTCGACCCCGTCCACTACGACTTCTTCGCGGGCGGGGTCGGGGACGAGGTCGTGCTCGCGGACAACGAGGCCGCGTTCCGGCGCCTCGCGCTGCTGCCGAGGGTGTTGCGGGGCAACGAGATCAGCGACGACTTCCCGGTGCTGATCTCACCGACCGCGTTCCACAAGCTCGCTCACCCCGACGGCGAACTGGCGACCGCGCGGGCGGCGGGCGGCACGACGCTGGTGTCGAGCATGGCCTCGACCGTGCCGATCGCCAGTGTCGTGGCGGCCGCGAGCGGGCCGGTGTGGTTCCAGCTCTACGTCCAGCCCGACATGGACGTCACGGAGGCTCTGGTGCGGCGGGCGGAACGGGCGGGCTGCGCGGCGTTGGTGGTGACGGTCGACTCCCCCGTGTTCGGCCGCCACCGGCGAGACATCGCGCACGGTTTCCACGACCTGCCCGCCGGCCTGGCCGCGGAGAACATGCGTGACCTGGCCGGGGCCACACTACGGAACATCGAGATGTCGCCGGCGGTGTCGTGGGAGCACCTCGGCCGGATCCGGGACATGACCACGCTTCCACTGTGGGTCAAGGGAATCCTGCATCCGCAGGACGCGGCGCTCGCGGCCGGGCACGGCGTGGCGGGCATCGTCGTGTCCAACCACGGCGGACGCCAGCTCGACCTCGTGCCGGCGTCGCTCGACGCGTTGCCCGCCGTGGTCGACGCGGTGGCCGGGCGGGTGCCGGTCGTGCTCGACGGCGGAGTCCGAAGTGGAGGGGACATCGCGCTGGCGCTGGCACTGGGGGCGTCGGCCGTCGGCATCGGCAGGCCCGTGTTGTGGGGACTGGCGGCGGACGGCGAGCAGGGTGTGCGGCGGGTGCTCGACGTGCTGCGCGACGAGTTCCAGCACGTCCTGGCGATGTGCGGCGGCGAGCTGTCCAGGGACATGGTGGTGGCCCGGTGCTGAACTGGTTGCCCGCACGCGTGGTCGCGTTGCGCGCCAAGGTGTTCGAGAAGGTCAACGGCGACAACGCCATCACGTTCCCGAACGAGCAGGTAGGCCCCGGCCGCTTCCAGGAGCTCTACAGCCATCCCGCCGCGAACGGCCGCAGCAAGGGCGCCGGGCTCTCGGACCTGTTCTGGTACTGGCTGTCCCCCGGTCCCGAGGTGCACCAGGAGCACCTGGAGGCCGGGCCGCGCTACGACGACGTGGCCCGCGCGACCCGCACGTTCCTCGCGGGATCGAGCGAGGCGTTGTCGGCGGCCGCGACGCGCTGCACCGCGAAGGTGCTGGACGAGGTGATCACCGGCCGCGTCACCGCCGTGCGGTTGCGCGAGCTGATGATGCCGGTGTGGGCCGAGTACTTCTACGAGCTGGTGTTCGGCGAACCGTGCCCGCGCCACGCGCGTGACCTGATCGTCGCGCACGCCACCGACGTCGTGACCTCGTTGAAGTGCACCGGTTTACGCCATCCCGCCCGCCGCGCCCGCCTCACCCGCTACCTGCGGGCCCGGCTCGCGGACGTCCGGCATCCGCTGCCGCGGACGTTGTCGGAGACCGAGCAGGTGCACTACCTGCAGGGCACCTACTTCAACACCGCGGTCGTGCAGATGGCCGAGGCGATGGCGCACCTGCTGCTCGCACTGGCCCAGCACCCCGAAGCGGCCCGGCGCGTCGACGACGACCGGTACTTCGCCCACGTCCTCGACGAGACCTTCCGGCTCTACCCGTTGTTCGGCATCGCCCACCGCATCACGACCGCGGACATCGAACTGGACGACCGGACGTTCTTCCCGGCGGGTTCGGTGCTGTGCTTCAACTATCCCGCCTACCACGCCACCGGGTACGACGACCCCGACGTGTTCGACCCCGGCCGCTGGGAGACAACGGCGGCGCGCAACGAACACCACATCCCGTTCGGCGTCGCCGCCAACCGCCCCTGCCCGGCGTGGCGCCTGTCCCCCATCGCGATGCGCGCGTCCGCACGGGAAGTGCTGCGCCGCGTCACACCGCACTCCTCCGTCACGCACACCCGCTCGTTGCCCAGCCGCGGGCCGTGCCTGCTCGTCCGCGACGGCCCGGTGCCGCGCTTCAGGCTCGTACTGATGCGCGTGCGCGACCGCTGGGAGGACGTCTGGCGCAGCGTCGTCCAGCTCGTGCTCGGCACCGCGATGGTGCTGCACGCCCACCGCCTCCGGCCGGCCGGGCGCTACTTCGACACGCACGACACGCAGGGTTGCCCGGTCCGGCACTGACCCCAGGAGATCCCCGGTGAACCAGATCCACTTCGCGTTGCAGGTCTTCGCCGCGCTGGCGGTCGTGCTCGTCGCGACCACCGTGTGCGGACGCCTCGCCATGCTGGTCAAACAACCCAGGGTGGTCGGCGAGATGGTCGCCGGCGTCCTGCTCGGCCCCGCGCTGCTCGGCGCCGTCGCCCCCGGCGTGCAGGCCCAGCTCTTCCCGGCCGACGTCAAGAGCACCCTGTACGTCCTCAGCACGATCGGCCTGACGTTCTACATGTTCCTCGTCGGGTCCTCTTTGGACCACGGACTCACCACGGGTGCCAACGCGCGCAAGGCGTCCGTGCTCGCCGCCTCCGGCATCGTGCCGACGTTCCTGCTCGGCGCGGGCGCGGCGGTGATCTTCTTCGACTCGCTGAGCCCCGAAGGCTCCAGCCTGTGGGTGTTCATGCTGTTCGTCGGCGGCGCCCTGTCGATCACCGCGTTCCCGATGCTCGCCCGGATCCTGCAGGAACGCGGCATCGCCAACACCCCCATCGGCGGCCTGACCCTGGTCGCCGCCGCGATCGACGACGCGGTGGCGTGGGCGTTCCTCGCCCTGATCATCGCCGTGGGCGCGTCCGGCAGCCCGTCCGGCGCACTGCGCACCATCCTCGGCGCGGCGATCTTCGCGGCGCTGATGCTCACGCTGGGCCGCAAGTGGCTGGCCAAGATCGGAGAACGCGCCGAACGCGACGGCAAACTCAGCCGCGACATGGTGGCGGTGATCCTGCTGATCGTGCTGGTCGCCGGCTGGTACACCGACTACATCGGCGTGTTCTCGGTGTTCGGCGGCTTCATCACCGGTCTCGCGATGCCCAAGTCGAAGGTCGTGCGCCACGAGCTGGAGACCAAGCTCTCCGACCTGAACTCCATCCTGCTGCTGCCGGTGTTCTTCGCGTTCAGCGGCCTCAACACGCAACTGGACGGCTTCGGCTCGGGTGGTGCGCTCTGGTTCCCGCTCGCGGTGATCATGCTGGCGGCGTTCGCCGGCAAGTACCTCGGCTGCGGTCTCGTGGTCCGCGCGCAGGGTTACTCGTGGCGCTACGCCTCCGCGGTCGGCGGCCTGATGAACGCCCGCGGGTTGATGATCCTGATCTTCATCAACATCGGCCTCGCCTACGACCTGGTGACACCGGAGATGTTCGCGATCCTCGTCGCCGTCGCGATCGTCACGACGGCGGCGGCGATGCCGATCTACCGTGCGTCGCTGCCCGACCACCTGGAGGCCGGGGCCGACGTCCGGGCCCCGTCGCCGGTCCGGTGAGCCGCGGCTCAGCCGACGGAGACCGTGAACGCCGCCCGGCGCAGCTTGCCGCCGTGCGCGAACTCCAGGAACAGCCGGTACTCGCCCCGGTCGGCGAACACCGCCTGGAAGCTCAGCTCACCGTTGTTCAGCGGGACTCCCGCCAGTTCGACGGGATGCAGGTGCGTGGCCGACAGCAGCATGGTGTGGAACCCGGTCATGTGGCCGTTGGCGCCGAGGTGGGGTTCCAGCGAGCTGACCGGTGTGCCGTCCGGGGCGCGGATCGACAGCCGCAGCGTCTGCTGGGTCATCGCCTTGGGCTGGGCCGGCTCGTCCACCCGCACGACGCTGTAGCCGTCGGTCGCCGCCGCACCGGCTTCGGGCGCGGGGACCGGGGCCCACGTGGTGTCACCGGGAATGCTGAACGGCACGCCGAGCACGACCGGGTGGCGCGGGTCCGCCGTGTCGAGTGGCACGAACTCCGCGAACATGCGGTACGCGCCGCCGTCGGGCAGGGACAGCGTGGTGCGCCAGGTGTCGCCGTCCAGCACGGGGTGCAGGTGCTCGAAGACGAACATGTCCTCGCGCACGGAGAAGAAGTGCATCTGCTTGGTCTGGTTGTCCAGGAACCGGGTGACGGGCTTGCCCGCGCCGTCGAGGATCCGGAACGCCACCGGCACGGCGGTGCCGCGCGTCTCGGGCATGATCACGCGTTCGAAGCGGTAGCCACTCTCCACATCGGACAGTCCGTCGCTGTGCGCGGCGGGGACCACGGCGCCCATGTTCTGGTGCTGCATCGGCGGTGCGGACCTGGCGAACACCATGATGCCGCCGCCTGCCACCACGGCGACGGCGAGCAGGGCGAACATCCAGTCGACAAGAGTGAGCTTGCGCATGACAACTCCTAGCGGCGCGGGTGGGCGGCGGAACCGCCCACCCGCGTCAGGGTCAGAACTGCAGGCTCCACGCGTCGATGTAGCCGACGTCGGCGCTGGCGACGTCCTGCACCTTGAGCTGCCAGGAACCGGCGGCGTCCTCGGCGGCGGCGTCGACCTCGTAGGTGGTCAGCACGTTGTCGCCGGAGTCGCTGCTGGAACCCTTGAGACGGAACGAGGTCCCGTCCGGCGCGACGAGATCGATCACCAGGTCACCGCGGTACGGGTGCTTGATGTCGACGTTGACCTTCAGCGCGGCCGGGGCCTTGCCGGGCACACCGGAGACCGAGACGGACGACGTCACCGCCGCGCCCCTGTCCGGGATCTGCACGTCCGCGGTGTTCTCGAACTTGCCACCAGGGGGCGGCTCGACGGCGCCGAGGTTGGGCTTGACCACGACCAGGCCCTGCTCGATGCCGTTGACCAGGACGATGCCGCTGGCGAAGTACGGGTAGTTGCTCCACGCCCCGTTGAACTTCGCCTCGTTCGCCGCCGGGTAGATGTCGAAGAACCCGGCCTCCGTCAGCTGCGCCGAGGCGACGTTGCTGACGTCGAGAATGCGCAGCCCGGCCTGGTAGTTGGCCTGGTAGGAGTACTTGCCCTTGATGTACTGGTTGTGGTCGATCGCCGTCGCGGGCGAGTTGTAGACGCCGGTGTGCACCGGGTTCGCGAGGCTCGCCAGGTCCCAGATGTAGGTCTTGGTCCGCTTGTCGGTGCCGCGCGACTCGTCCAGCTCGTCGTCGAGCAGGAAGTACCGCTGGTCCTCGGTCAGCCAGCCCTGGTGCGAGTACTGCGCGCCGGAGTAGGCCTTGCGCGAGATCTGCACCGGCCTGGCCTTGTCGGTCACGTCGACGATCGTCAGCGTGTCCTCGTTGGCGTTGAAGCAGATCTCCCGGCCCCGGTAGGTCGCGTCCGGCCCGCGGTAGACCACGCACTGGTTGTCGTGCGTGTAGCCGTCCTGGGAGACGCAGCCCGCGTTCTTCGGCGACTTCGGCGTGCGGATGTCGACCATGTGCGGGCCGCCGCGGCACGTGTTGGAGCCGATCGCGTACGCGTACCCGGTCTCCTCGTTGATGGCGATGTTGTGCGCCGGGCCGAACTCCTTGTACAGGGTGTCGGCGGTGAACGTCTGCGGCGTGGTGACCGTCCGCAGGCGGGTCAGGTCGAACACCTGCATGCCGTGGCCGGTGATGAAGTCGGCGACGATGAAGGCGTGGTCCTTGTAGACCTTCATGTCACGCCACGTGCTGCTGCCGCCGTTGGACGGCAGGTTGCCCAGGAACTTCGGCGCCGTGGGCGTGCTGACGTCGACGAACGCGGTGCCGTTGGTGCGGCCGACGATGGCGTACTCCTTGCCGGAGGACGGGTCGGTCCAGCCCCAGATGTCGTTGCCGTTGCCACCGCCCATCGCGGACAGGGGCAGCACGCTGAGCAGGTCGACGTTCTTGCAGGGATAGATGTCGGCCTTGCCGTTGACGCACGGAACGCCGGCGGCCTGGCCGGAGACGGCGTGCCGGTCGGCGGGCAGGTGGTCGGCCAGGAACGCCCTGGCGGCGGCCTGGCCCTCGGCGGTGTTGGGGTCGTGGGCGGAGGCGCCCGTCATCGAGAGGGCGACCACTGAGACCGTCAAGACGGCCAGCGCCCCCATGCGCAGGGATTTCATGTAGTTGGGCTCCTTAGCACCGGGAAGCAGGGGGTTCCCGGTCACCAACAGACCGTAGGAGCGGCAGGCACTCCCCGTGAACCGTCATTCGTCTGGTTCGGGGGATGTGGATCAGATCGATACATCCGGACCATGGACAGCAGCCACCAGAGCCCGGTTGCGCTCGGGACTCAGTCCTCGCCGGTGCGCCGGGGGCGGGAGCCCGTTGCCCGTCGTGCTCGCTGCCGCGACCACAAAGCCACCGCGCACGCGGCCAGCGCCAAGCCCGTGAGCACGACGTGGATCGCGCCGCCGAACCTGGTCGCGAACGTCAGGTCCGTGCGCAACGGCACGGTGTCCACCATCAGGTCGTCGGTGAACATCCCGGTCGACCGCACGACGCTGCCGTCCGGCCGCACCACGGCGCTCACGCCGCTGATCGCCGCGACCACGACCGCGCGGCCGTGTTCGATCGCGCGCAGGCGGGCCATCCCGAGCTGCTGGTAGGTCATCTCGCCGCGGCCGTACCAGGCGTTGTTCGTCGGCACCACCAGGAGCTGGGCGCCGTCGCCGGCGCTCTCCCTCAGGACGTAGTCGTAGGCGACCTCGTAGCAGATGCCGACACCGACGCGCGTGCCCGCGATGTCCAGCACGCCCGGTTCGGTGCCCGCGTCGAGATCGGCCTGGTCCGCGAACGGCGTGAAGATCCGGGCGAGCGGGCGCAGCGGGATGTGCTCGGCGAACGGGACGAGCTCCTGCTTCGCGTACGACTCCCCCGCGCCGGTCTCCGGGTCCCACGTGATGACGGAGTTCTGCCCGTCGCGCAGCGCGCTCACCAGGGTCGGCACGCCGAGGTCGGCGATGGCGGCGTCGAGCACCGGGTCGCGGTCACCGGTCCTGGTCGCGCTCTCCGGCCACACCACGAGGTCCGGCTTCGGCAGTGCGCCGCCGCGGACCAGCGCGGCCAGTTCGGCGGTCTTGCGCAGGTGGTTGTCGCGCAGGGTGGCGCCCTCGGTGAGCAGGCCGAGGCCGAGGTCGGGGGCGTTGCCCTGCACGACCGCGACGGTCCGCTGCCCTGTCTGAGCCTCGATCGAGATCAGCGGGCTCACGGCGAGCGCGGCGACGATCGGCACCAGCGCCCAGGCGCGGGTCCACCTCGGGAACCAGGCGGCCAGGCCGAACCCGGTGAACACGACGGCGAACGTCACGAGCGGCGCTCCACCGAGCACGGCGAGCCGCGCGAACGGCCCGTCGACCTGGCCGAACGCGACGCGGCCCCACGGGAAGCCGTTGAACGGGATCAGCCCGCGCAGGGTCTCCTGCAGCACGAACAGCAGCGCCGCCCACACCGGAGCCGCCGGTAGCCGGGCGACCAGCGGGAACAGCGTGCAGACACCGGAGATGAACAACGCCATCAACGCGCTGAGCACCAGCCACGGCCACGGCCCGAAGTCGTCGCCCAGGAAGTGCTGGATCCACCACAGGTGCGGGAGGAAGAACGCGAGCCCGAACGCGAACCCGAGACCGGCGCTCCGCCGGGCGCCCGCGCCCCTCACCGCCAGCCAGAACACCACAAAGGCGGGAACGGCGAGCCACCAGAGCGTGCGCGGCGGGAAGCTCAGGGCCAGCGCGCCGCCGGCCACCGCCGCCGCGCCGTAACGGGCGAGGTCAGGCCTGCGCAACGGACACCCTCGCCCGGCGCAGGACGAGGTACGCGCCACCGACGAGAGCGACCCCGACGACGTAGGCGCCGATCAGCTCGGGCACCCGACCGGCGAAGTTGCCCGCGAGCGGCGGCACCAGCAGCGCGAACACCCCGGCGAGCACGGCGACCCGCGTCCGCCACGTCCCCACCGGCAGGCACGCGGCCAGCGGCAGCACGGCCCACAGCAGGTACCACGGCTGGATCACCGGCCCCAGCACCACGATCAGGCTCATCATCATTCCCAGCGACGTCACATCGGAGATCCGTCCGCGCAGCTGGCGACCCAACACCACCGCCACCCCGCACAGGATCAGCACGAACCCCGCGATCCGTGCCGAGGAGATCATCGCCTGACCGCTTTCCTGGCCGAACACCGCACCCGCCAGATAGCCGGGCCAGTTCGTCGGCGCCATCCAGCTGTTGACCTTCGACGGCGTGCCGAGCGCCCGCACCCAGCCGAAACCGGACCCTCCGGCCAGCGACGTCACGGCCGACACCACCCCGGCGGCCGCGACCATGGCGAAGCCCGCCGTGACGAACCGGACCCAGCCGCCACCCAGCCTGCGCGCCAGTGCGGTGCCCACGACCGCGAGCGCCACCAGCGCGGGCAGCTTGACCTGCGCGCCCAGTCCGATGAGGACGACACCGGCCGTGTACTGCCACCACTTGAGTTCCGGCAGCGCGTCCAACGCGACGACGGTGCCGGACAGCATGAGACCGAGCATCAGCGCGTCGTTGTGGACACCGCCGATGAGATGCCACAGCACCAACGGGTTCATCACGCCCAGCCACAACGCCGTGCGCTCCCGCACGCCCGTCATCGCGGCGAGCCTGGGCACCGCCCACACGATGAGCAGCAGTCCCAGCGCGGCGACCAGCCGGTACAGACCGATACCCAGGACGGGATCACCGCCGGTGACCTCGGTGATCGCCCTCTCGACCGTGGTGAACAACGGCCCGTAAGGCGACGGCGTCTCGCGCCAGTAGACGCCGACACGTGCCACTGCCTCCGCGCTCGCGCCGGCCGCCGGGCTGACCACGTTGGGGTCGAGCCCGTTCGCGGCCACCTCGCCCTGGGCCAGGTAGCTGAATACGTCGGCGCTGAACAGCGGCGGGGCCACCAGCAGCGGCGCGCACCACCAGGCCAGCGTCCGGCGCAGCCACCCTGGGTCCGGCCTGGTGCGGCCGAGCAGCGCCCACGTCAGCACGACCAGTCCGGCACCCGCGATCGCGACGCCCAGTGCCACCGCGCCGCCGGCTCTGGCGCTCACGGCCCAGGCACCGGCGGTGAGCAGGAGCGCACCGCCGAAACCGGTCCAGCGCAACAGTTCCGGGGTGTCGGTGGTGACCGCGGTCGGCCAGCGGTACGTGACGGTCTGCACGGAGAGACAGTGCTGTGCGGACAGATCGTCACGCGTCCGACTGTGGTCGCGTTCCCACGTACTACTTCAGGATGATCTTTTTTAGTTTTGCGTCTCAGCTCAACTTCCGGCGAAGTCGTGCGTCATCCACACGGTTCCCTTGGCGTCGCGGATCACGACGATGCCGATGCGGGTGGACGACTTGCTCAGGATGTTCTTGCGGTGGCCGTCGTTCGGCGGCTTCTCGTCGATCATGCTCTGGGTCAGGCCGAGCGCCATCTTGGAGATCGCCTCGATGTTGTCCTTGACCGGGCCGCCCATGCCGACGTTCTCCGCGACCGAGCTCCACTTCACGCCCGCCGCCGTGCTGCGCTCGCCGAGGCCGCTCTCGCCGGGGCACTGGTGCGACAGGCCGCAGCCGTTGCTCATCATGGCCCTGGTGTGCCGGTCGGCCGCGGTGACCAGCGCCGGGTCGACCGTCAGCGGGGCCAGGCCGGCCTTCGCCCTGGTCTGGTTGATCAGCGCCAGGACGCGTTCCTCCGGCGTGGCGGCGCGGGCCGGCTCGGGCGCCGCTGTTGTGGTCGTCGTCGTGGTGGTCGTGGTCGTGGTGGACGTCGCGGACGTGGTCTCCGCCGGCTGCGACGAGGACGTGCTGAGCGCCAGTCCCTGGGTGGTGTTCGGCCCGGCCACGGCCGCGGGTGGATCGGAGGGCAGCAGCACCATCGTGCCGACGACGCCGACGAGCGCGCACACGGCCACGGCGCCCGCCACGGCGAGGACGGGCTTGCCCGCGAGCATGCCGAACACACCGGCCGGCTCGGCGAGGTGCGTGGACACCGCGCCGAGGTCGGACTCGAGCGCGACGGGGTCCGGCGTGACGTCCGTGAGGGTCGCGAGCAGCCGGGGCAGGTAGGCGGCCGGGACCACGAGCAGCGCGGCGCCGGTCAGGATGCGCTCGACGGGCATCGCGTCGTCCACGCCGCGCCGGCAGCGGCCGCAGTCGTCGACGTGCCGCAGGAGTCGCTTGCGCCACAACGGGTTCGGCTCGCCGTTCCAGCCCTGCGCGGCCCGGTCGAGCCCGGCGCACCGCGGCTCCATCGACAACGCGCGGACGAGGTGCCTGATCGTCTCCAGGCGGCCCTTCAGCCTGCTCACGCGCACCGTCACCGCGTGCGCGCCGAGGTCGAGCGCGTCGGTGACCTCGGCCCTGGTCAGCTGCCCGACGCGTTCGAGCGTCCACAGCGCCAGCAGTTCGCGGTCGCCGGGATCCAGCCAGCGCGCGGCCTCGTCGACCTCGCGGCGCTGCTGGGCGAAGTGCAGCCGGGACAACGCGACCTCGACGAACTCGGCGCCCGGATCGGCCCGGTCGTACTCCTCCAGCGGGGCCGGGGCCAGGTCGCGGCGGCGGTAGTGCTCGCGGACCTGGTTGATGGTGACGGCGACCAGCCACGACCGGAACCGGTCCGGCTCGCGCAGCGCGTCGATGCCGCGGATCACGCGGACCATCGTCTCCTGCACCACGTCGTCGACGTCGGAATCGGCGTGCAGCGCCCGACCGGCGACGTTGTAGACCAGCGGCAGGCAACCCGCGACCACGGCGTCGAGCGCCGTCCGATCACCGGCCCGCGCGGCCTGCACCTGCTCCGCGTCCACCCGCCCCAGCCACTCCCGACCCGTCACTTCCGCACCCTTCGCCGACCGTCCTGTACGCCATGGGAGACCGGCGAGTCTCACCTCAGGTCACAGAAACCGGGCCGGAAGGTGACCGGGGTCACACGGACCTCCGATATTCGCTGTCTTCGTCGTGGCTCACGACTAGGCTCGCTCGATGATCAGTGAAGTGGCCCTGAGAGGCGTCGAGGACGCGGACTTGGACATATTGTTCGAGTTCATGCGTGATCCCGAAGCGGTGCGGATGGCCGCGTTCACCGCGGAGGACCCCGACGACCGGGAGGCGTTCGACGCGCACTGGCGCAAGATCCGGGGCAACCCCGAAACCCTGAACCAGGTCATCCTCGGCGACGGCGTGGTCGTGGGCAGCATCGCCAGCTTCGTGATGGAGGGCGACACCGAGATCACCTACTGGGTCGACCGCGCGGTCTGGGGCCAGGGCGTCGCCGGACGGGCGGTGGCGTTGCTGCTGGGACAGGTGACGGTCCGGCCGCTGCACGCCCGCGTGGCCAGTGACAACGCGGCGTCGATGCGCGTGCTCACGAGGGCGGGGTTCAAGCCGGTCGGTACCGACATCGGCTATGCGGCGGCCAGGAAGTCCGAGATCGAGGAGACGATCCTGATCCTCAGCTGACGAACTTCTCCGTGCCCAGCACGCCGAGCAGCTGCAGCTTGTCGAACGCCTCGGTGCGCGGCGGCGCGGTCAGCACCAGCAGCGCCTGCGACTGGTCCTCGGTGAACAACGCCTGGCAGTCCACCTCGATCTCGCCGAGCTGGGGGTGGACCAGCACCTTGTGGTCCTCGAACCGCTTCCCGACCTCGTGCCGTTCCCACAACTCGGCGAACTCCGCGCTTTCCTTCTGCAGCGCGCGAACCAGCTCACCGGCCCGTGAGCGTGGGCCCATCGAGGCGTAGGCGGCGCGCAGGTTCGCCACCTGGGCGCGGCCCTGCCGGTCGCGGTCCTGCGCGGGGTAGATCAGGCGCTCGTCGGGGTCGGTGAACCAGCGGTAGATCCCGCTGCGGGCATGCCCGGTGAAGTGCGATGAGTCGCCGTACAGCGCCTCGGCGAACCGGTTCTGCACCAGGACCTCGCCGAGGTTCGACAGGATCAGCGCGGGGGTGTCGTCGAGCCGGTCGAGCACCCGTTGCAGGGCCGGCGCCACGTGGGTGGCGGTGACCCGGGGCGACGGGGCGTTGCGGCCGGCGACGCGGAACAGGTAGTCGCGTTCGGCGTCGGTCAGCCTCAGCGCGCGGGCGAGCGCGGCCAGCATCTGCTCACTCGGCTGAGGGCCGCGTTGCTGCTCCAGGCGCGTGTAGTAGTCCGTGGACATGGCGGCCAGCGCCGCGACCTCCTCGCGCCGCAGCCCCGGCGCCCGCCTGCGCGCGCCCGCCGGCAGGCCGACGTCCTCCGGCCTGAGCTGCTCCCGGCGGCGCCTGAGGAATCCCGCGAGTTCCACTCGATCCATGAACCCCAGTATCCGGGCCGGCGCGTCGTGAACCAGGGATCGCCGATCCCCCGATAAGGGCTCTCTGCCGCAGCGGCGGAAACCGGCAGAGGCTCAGTGCCATGGACATCACCGGAAACACCGTCTTCATCCCCGGAGCCACCAGCGGCATCGGCCTGGCGCTCGCCCTCGCCCTGCGGGAGCGCGGCAACACCGTGGTCGTGGGCGGCCGGCGCACCGAACTGCTCGACCGGATCGCCGCCGAGTACCCCGGTGTCGAGACCGTCCGGATCGACACCGCCGACGCCGCGAGCGTCCAGGCCGCGGCCAAGGACGTCCTCGCCCGCTTCCCGTCGGTCAACGTGCTGATCACCATGGCGGGCGTCATGCGCGTCGAGGACTGGCACCGCCCCGAGTCGTTCCTGGAGTCCGCCGAGGACACCGTCACGACCAACGTCCTCGGCCCGATCCGCCTGATCGCCGCGTTCGTCGAGCATTTCCAGACGCTGCCGGACGCCACGATCATGACCGTCTCGTCCGGACTCGCCTTCGCACCGCTGAAGGTCACGCCGAGCTACAACGCGTCCAAGGCCGCCATCCACATGCTCAGCGAGACCCTGCGGCTGCAGCTCGCCGACACGTCGGTGCAGGTCGTGGAACTGGAGCCGCCGTCGGTGCAGACCGACCTCATGCCAGGCCACGCGGACAACGAGCACGCCATGCCGCTCGACGAGTACATCGCCGAGGTCATGAGCATCATCGAGACCCGGCCCGACGCCCGCGAGATCCAGGTCGAGCGCGTGAAGTTCCTGCGCTACGGCGAGGCGCGCGGCGACTACGACCAGGTGGTCGCAGCGCTCAACGCCCAGGACCCGCACGGGAAGTGATCACCGCGCCGGTAGCATGGGCCCATGCCACAGATCACCGTCGAGCACTCCGCCGAGCTGAGCGAGGCCTTCGACCGCCGCGCGTTCGCCCTCGCGCTGCACCGCACCGTGGGGCCGCTGGTCAGCGCGGAGGTGGCGTCGTTCAAGACGCGGTTCCGCGTGATCGAGGAGTCCGTGATCGGCGACGGCTCGCCCACGGCGATGATCCACATCAGGGTGGGGCTGCTGACGGGCCGGTCGGTCGAGCTCAAGCAGGAGGTCGGCCAGATGGCCCTCGGGATCGCGCGCGATCACCTCAAGCCGGTGGAAGGGCTGCCGACCCAGGTGACGCTCGAGGTGTACGACCTGGACCGCGAGCAGTACCAGAAGTTCGTCAGCTGAGGCCGGCCGCGCCGGCGCAGTACTGCCAGAAGGCCGCCACGTCCGCCGGCCTGTCCCCGGTGCCCGGCAGCAGGTGCGTCGGACGTGCACGACGGTCGTGCCAGAAGCGTCCGGCGCGGGGAGCGGGGCTCGACGCGGCGAGCCAGACGACCGTGTCCGCGCCTTCCTCGGCCGTGCGCAGGAACGCGCTGGCCAGCCGGTGGAACCCCGGCAGCGAGCCGGCGACACCCGGTGTGTCCGCCCAGCCGGGGTGCATGCCGTGCACGGCGATGCCCTCTGCCGCGTAGCGCTCAGTCAGCAGTGGGACGAGCGTGACCTGCATGCGTTTCGTGCGCGCGTAGGCGGCCGCTCCCTGGTACGTGCCCTCTCGGTACTCGGGGTCGTCGGCGCGGAGACGCTGGGTGTACATGCCACCGGAGGAGACGAGCACGACCCGTGGGTCCGCGGAGGCCGCGAGCCGTGAGCGCAGCAGGTCGGTCATCAGCAGTGGGCCCAGCACGTGCGTGGCGAACGTCAGCTCGTGTCCGTCCGTGGTGACCGTGCGCTCCTGCGGCAGGACTCCGGCGTTGTGCACCAGGACGTCCAGGCGGTCGATCTCCGCGGCGAACCGGCGCACGGACTCCAGGCTCGACACGTCACAGTGCCGGACCAGGACGGTGGCGCCGGGGACCGCGGCGACGATCTCGGCCCGGGCCGCCTCGCCCTTGCGTTCGTCGCGCACCGCCAGCACCACGTCCGCGCCGAGGCGGGCCACGCCCAGTGCCGTCGCCTTGCCGATGCCCGAACCGGCTCCGGTCACGACGGCGCTGGCGCCGTGCAGCGCGTCCGGTTCCAGGCCGGACCAGCTCTTCCTGCGGAGCCGGTAACCCCACTTCGAGTAGCCGGGGATCACGAGCCGGTCGGCCACGGTGTCGAGCACGCTGGTCAGTCCGTTCACCTCCGGTGTTCGTCAGCCGAAGCGGAGCGGTTTCCTCGCGGGCTCCTCCAGCACACGTGACGCCAGCCACGCGAGCCCGTCGGCGGTGCCGGCCGGGGTGCCCGTCGGCTGGACGACGTGGCTGAGCACCGTCCTCGTCATGAGGTCGACCAGCACCTCGATCTGCTCGCCCGTCAAGCCGGGCCGGTATGCCTCGACCCGTGCCGCGAGCATCGCCTTGACGTCGGTGAGCAGGGTTTCGGCCTGGGTGGTCAGCAGCGGCACCAGTTCGGTGTCGGCGCCGTGCGTCGCGGAGGCGATGGCGCGGACCAGGAGGTTGCCGCGGGCGAGTTCGAGGACGTCGCGGACGGCGTCGTGGACGGCCTCGACCAGGTTGTCGGCGTGGCGGTCGAAGGCGGCGCTGATCGCCGTCAGGAACCGGTCGAGCTCGTGCGCGAGCATGGCGTCGGCGAGGGAGTTCTTCGAGCCGATCTCGTTGTAGACGGTCTGGCGGCTGACGCCGACCTGCTCGGCGAGCCGCGTCATGGTGACCGCGGCCCAGCCGTCGCGGGCCGTCATCTCGATCGCCGCCTCGATGATCGGCTGCCGGCGGCCCGAGGCCGCCGCTGGAGAAGTCCCGCCCATGGTCACGATCCTAGGCCGTGACCCTTCCCGGTGCGACGAAGTCGATCTTCTCGCGCACCCCGCAGTCCGGGCAGCACCAGGTGTCCGGGATGTCCGCCCAGGGCGTTCCGGCGGGGAAGCCTTCGCGCGGGTCGCCCGTCTTCTCGTCGTAGACGTAGCCGCAACCGGGGCACATGCCGCCCGCCGTCGCGTCACCACGGCTGTCCGCGACGACGTCCGAGCCCGCCTCGGTGCCGCCGTAGCGGGCGAGCACCTTCGCGCGTTTGCCGGGCTGGATGTTGGCGCGGCCGATGTCCCCGCCGAAGTGGCCCCGCACCCGCGGGTCCATCACCCGCCGCCACAGCGGTGGCACCAGGGCCAGCAGGATCATGCCCGCGTAGCCGGTCGGCAGCACCGGCGACTCGGCGAAGTCGCGCAGCGTCTGGTAGCGCCGGGTCGGGTTGGCGTGGTGGTCGCTGTGCCGCTGCAGGTGGTAGAGCAGGACGTTCGTCGCGATGTTGTTGGAGTTCCAGCTGTGGCTGGGGTCGACTCGCTCGTACCGCCTGCGGCCCGGCGCCCCGACCATCTGCCGCAACATCCCGTAGTGCTCCATGTAGTTCACGACCTCCAGGAGCGAAAAGCCGATCACCGCCTGGATCAGCAGGTACGGCAGGATTCCGACGCCGAGCCACCCGAGCATCGCCGCCCACAGCACCGCAGACATCAGCCACGCGTTGAGCACGTCGTTGCCCAGGCGGTACGGATGCCGGCCGCGGCGCGCGTAGCGCTTGCGTTCGAGCCGCCACGCCGAGCCGATCGAACCGAAGACGGTGCGCGGCCAGAACCGGTAGAAGCTCTCCCCCACCCTGCTGCTCGCCGGGTCCTCCGGCGTCGCGACCCGCACGTGGTGACCGCGGTTGTGCTCGATGTAGAAGTGGCCGTAGAAGCTCTGCGCCAGCGCGATCTTGGACAGCCAGCGCTCGTGGCTCTCCTTCTTGTGGCCCAGTTCGTGCGCGGTGTTGATGCCGATGCCGCCGATGCAGCCGATCGACACCGCGAGCCCGATCTTGTCCACCACGGCCAGGTCACCGCGCGCGATCAGCCAGAACGCCACCACGAACCCGGCGTACTGGATCGGCAGGAACAGGTACGTGACCCAGCGGTAGTAGCGATCGTTCTCCAGCCGCTCGATCACGTCGTCCGGCGGGTTGCTGCGGTCGAGCCCGGCGAAGAGGTCGATCGCCGGCACGATGCCCAGCACCACGATCGGGCCGATCCAGAACCACACGCCCCAGCCCGTCGCCGCGTGCATCCCGATCGCCAGGAACGCCAGGGACGGCACGACCAGTCCCAGCAGCCACAGGTACCGCTTGCCGTCCGTCCACTGCTCGGTTGAGCCGACGGGCACCGTTGCCTTCTTGTCGCTCATGCCACGCTCCTCAGGAGGTTGACAGAACGGTAGGGCACGTAAAGTCAGTTTGACAAGAGGGCGCTATTTGTAAACCGCGAGCAGCGTCGTCGCGCGCCTCCGGTAGGCGACGGCCGACACCGACACGCACACCGGCACGCCTGGCAGCACGGCGTCGAGTGCCGCGGCGATGTCGTGCACAGTCCGCTGCGGCGAACTTCCGCGCCACACCACGACCTCCACGTGGATCTCGGCATCCGACGACAGCTCGACGCTGTGCACCGCCGGGTGACACAGGGCGGTCTGCTCCACGAGCGACAGCCGCTGGTCCTCGGTCATGGGTGTGCGCAGCTGGACGACTCGGTGGCTGGGGCTGGACAACGAGGACTCCTCGGGCGATTCGTACGGGGCGACGGTCAGGACCACGGAGGTTCCCGGTTCGTCACGCCCATTCACCGAATCGAGGTACACCGAGGAGCCCCCGAACGCGCTCACGGGCAATCGTCAGCGCCAGAACCTCCTGCGCCGCTCCGGCTCGGCGGGCGTCCCGTCCGCGACGAACTCCCGCAGCACCTCCAGCGTCCGCGCCCACAACCGGTCGACGTCACCACCGGCCGTGATCTCCGCGAGCAGGCCGCGCATCGGCCCGTAGGCCGGGCCGGTGCGGCCGGCGATGAGGATGCCGAGCCGGCTGGCCAGGTCGGCGAGCAGGTCACGGCGTTCCCACGACGGCAGAGAGGCGTCCTTCTCCAGGCGGTGGATCTCCAGCGTCACGACCTCCCGCAGGTCCGCCGGGTCGGCGGCCGGAGGTACCGGCATCGATCCGGGCAGGGACAGCGGCGCCGCCGAACGAGCGCGCATGGCCCGCGGCGCGGAGGGAGGAGGCCCGTCGAAGGCGGCGGGCGCGGCGGCGAACGGCGCCGGGGCGGCGGCGAACGCGGGCGCGCCACCGGCGAACAGCGGCATCGGGCCGCCCGGAGCCCGCATCTCCCAGCCCGCGGGCTGTTCGACCGGCTGCACCACCCGGTGCACCGTCCCGTCGGACACGACCCGCTCGTCCACCGCCACGAACGCGGTGAAGCGGCACAGCACGCCGAACCGCAGTGAAGTCTCCACGACCGACGACTCCAGCGTCCGGTCGCCGGCCGCGTACCGGTCCTCCAGATCACGCAGCGCGGCTCGGGCCCACTGCGACCGGACGGCCGGCGAGGTGTGCTGCTGTACGGCCACGGTTTCCTGCCAGTCGGCGCCGTCCCGGGTCCGGCCGCGCACGGTGTAGGAGTCCGGTGCGGCGCCGCGGTAGCGGCCGAAGGCGACCAGCGGCACACCCGGATAGATCGCGGTGGGCAACCGGGGCAGGTCCGATCCGGGCGACACCACGACGTCGGTGACGACCGGCGCGCCGATCCGCCGCTGGATGTGCGACATCGCGTCGTCCAGCCGGTCCTCGCTCTCGACGAGTTCGCACCGGCCCGCCCCGGCGGCGGCCAGCCTGCCGAGGAAGCCCGCGTTGACGGCGGTGTCGATGCCGACGGCGTGGATCCTCGTCCGGTTGATCATCGGTGTGATGTCGCGCAGCATCTGGTCCTCGTTGCCGACCTGACCGTCCGTCACCAGCACGAGGACCGGGGCACGCTCCGAGCCCGCGTCGGCGAGCAGGGTCAGACCCTGCCGCAGCGGCTCGTACATCTCGGTGCCGCCGCGTGCCTGCATGGCGGCCAGGTGTTCGACGGCGCGGAAGCGGTGGCGGTCGGTCGCCGTGACCAGCCCCGGGCCGAGCGTGTCGGGCCGTTCCACCTGGTGGTCGAAGGTGATCACGGAGAACGTGTCGGCCGCGGTCAGCGTGTCGACGATGCGGGCCGCCGCACGCCGGGCCGCGACCATCTTCCAGCCCGCCATGCTGCCGGACCGGTCGAGCAGCAGCACGACGTCACGCGGGCGGACTGGGGCCTCGGGCTCGGGCGGCAGCACCGTCAGCTGGTAGGTGCCCTCACCGCTGTCGTCCTCGTCGGGCACGCACACGACCGCCGAGCTGTTCCCCTGGTACGCCAGGCGAAGCACGAAGTCGCGGTCGACCCGCTCGCCCGGCGAGACCGACACGGTGTTCCCCTCGGTGACCACGGTGTGCAGGCTCGACCGCACCTCGCCGAGGTCCAGTCCGGCGGGGTCGATCTCCACGTCGATGCCGAGCCGCACGGGGTTCGGGAAGCCCGGCAGCAGCACCGGCGGCGTGATCCGCGACGCGTCCGGCACGAGGTCCGTGTCCTGGGCGTGCCCGTCGCCGACGGACGGTCCGGGCAGCGGCGAACCCGGCACGTAGCGAGGCGCCACGACGAGCGGGAACCGAAACGTGGCCGCGCCGTCCTCGAACACCAGCGGCCCCACCAGGGTCAGCTCGACGGTCACCCGTTCGCCGGCCGGGATGTTGCCCACGCGCATGGTGAAGACGTCCGGCCGCTCCTCCTCCACGATGGACGCTCTCTTGCCCGCCGCGATCGCGTCGTCGTACGTCTGGCGGGCCTGGGCGCGTTCCTGCAGATCGGCTTCCACCGTGCGGTCGCCGGCGGTCATCTTCATGCCGGTGACGGCGGCGCGGTCGGGCAGCGGGAACACGTAGGTCGCTTCGAGAGCGGTGTCATGGGTGTTCACGAACCCGGTCGTCAGGACCACGCGGCCCACGAGACCGGTGATGGAGGCCCGCACGCCGAGGCGCTCCAACGCCAGGTTGCCGCGTTCGGTGCGCAACGCGCCCAGACCCGCGTCCTCGGTCGTCCGGCCGATGCGGTCGGCTTCGGCGGCCTTCATCGGGGCGACGGACAAGGTCATGACGGTTCCCTTTCGTTGAGCAGGCCGCGGGCGGCGAGCAGGTCGAGCAGTGGCCGGGCGGCGGCGGCGATGTCCGCGCGGTCGGCGGCGGTCGGCGTCCCCGGCACCAGGACGACGGCACCTCCCCCGAGCGCGACGCCGTTCAGCGCGGACGCCTCGGCCGGTGCGGGTGGCGCGGCGGGTGCGGGTGGCGCGGCAGGTTCGGGTGGCGCGGCAGGTGCGGGTGGCGCGGCCGCGGGTTCGGCCCAGAACCTCGGGCGAACGGCCTGCGGCGATGGTGCTTCAGCCGTGGCGAGCAGGTCTTCCGGCACGCGGGCGATGGCCGCCAGCGTCGTGTCGGTGGCGCCCGCGAGCTCGGCTTGGATGTCGGCCAGCGCCCTCCCCTGCGACTGCAGTCTCTTCACCGCCACCAGCTGGAGCAGGTGGCGCTTCTCGTACAACGCCGTGCGGCCGCGCATCGCGGACGGTCTGTCGACCAGCCCCGTCGTCGCGTACCAGCGGACGGCCCGCTTGTCGGGCACGTCCCGGACGCGGCCGTTGGGCGCGCCCGAGTACTCCGCCGTCAGTGCGGCGGAGACGCGGTCCAGCAACTCGTCGAGCGTCCACACCCTTTGATACTGACACTGCAACCGTGACAGTGTCAACGTCGTAAACCTGATGATGTTCACGCCCGGTAGCCGGGTAGGGTCCGGCGCGTCCGCGCGCCCCTTGCAAGCCACCCCACATGAGTACGGAGAGCACGAGTGACCACGGACGAGGTCGGCACCCTGACTGACCACAGCGCCGCGTTAGGCCGGCTGAGGACGCAGTCGGCCAAGATCCGATACGTGTTGGACCACTGCCTTCCGCGCGACTGCACAGTCGAGGACGTTCGCCGCTGGCTGCACAAGCACGGCCAGCCGGTGCCCAGCAGTTCCCACACCAGGACGATCGTGAACGAGTGGCGCGCCAGTAACCGCATGAGCGACACGAACGGCAATGTGCTGCTCACGCCGGAACTTATTGCTGAGCTCGACAGAGCGGAGACCCCCTCTCCGGAACCGGCCGCCGAGCCCGCGAAGCCCGCCGGCGCCAAGGGTTTCTACGCCGTCGCGCTGATGAGCATCGGCGTCAGCGTCGACACCTCGTGGCGGTTCTTCGAGCAGCGCCTGGGCATCACCGACGTCGTGGAACGGGTCGTCCTGTTCTCCGTGATGGAGGCGGCGCTCGTGGCGTGCGGCTGGGCGATGCGCGGTGGCGTGCGCCAGAACGGCCGTCCCGGTCCCGCTCGCCTCGTGGCGTGGGCGCTGACGGCGTTCGCCGCGTTCGCGGCCTTCAGCCTGTCCGGCCCGGTCGCCGGTACCGCCCGTGTCCTGCTCGGACCGGTCCTGGGCCTGGTGATGTTGCACCTGGCGCTCGGCATCGAGATCCGCGCTTCCCGCCAGCGCACGACCACCTGGGCACGCGTCGGGCGTGAGCTGCGCGAACGCGTGTTGTCGTTGCTGGGCCTGGGTGACGACGGACGCGACGCCCTGGCGCGCACCCGGGACAAGGCGGCGTTGCGTGCCGCGAAGCTCGCCATCGCCAGCCCTTGGACGCCGCGCCGGAAAGCCCGGCTGCGCAAGGCACTGCACGCCTCGCACGTCGCGCATGACCCGGTGCAGCGCGATCGGATGTTGCGCGAACTGGGGGTGCTTCAGCACGCCGACGAGCTCGCCAAGATCACCCAGCCGTCGCCGTGGTGAGTCCGGTCCTGATCTCCGACACGGGACTCGCCGCGGAGATCGCCGCCCTGATCAACCGCGTGTACTGCGACGCCGAGAAGGGGATCTGGCTCGAAGGCCAGTCCCGGACCACCGAGGCCGAGGTGGCGGAACTCGTCGCCACCGGGCAGATCGCGGTGGTGCGGTCCGGCGATCGCATCGTGGGTTCCGTGCGCGTGCACGAGATCGAGGACGGCGTGGGTGAGTTCGGGATGCTGGTCGCCGCGCCCGAGGAGCGTGGCACCGGCATCGGCACGGACCTCGTGTCGTTCGCCGAGAACTGGGGGCGTGCGCGGGGCTTCGCGGAGATGCAGCTGGAACTGCTCGTCCCGCAGACGTGGGAGCACCCGGTGAAGGAGTTCCTCCGCGGCTGGTACACGCGCGTCGGCTATCGGCTCGTGCGCAAGGACAGCCTGGAAAGCGCTTATCCGTTCCTGGTGCCGCACCTCGCGTGTCCGTGCGATTTCCTGGTCTTCCGTAAATTCCTCGATCCCAGTAAGTGAACTCTCAACCGGTCTGGCCGAGGTGCGAGGTAGCGTCCGGCTCTCCAAGCCGAGTTAGAGGAGACGAACCGTGCGTCGTCGTATGCGTGGCACCGCCGTGGCCGCGATCGCGCTGACCAGCCTCATGGTGGTGAGCGCCTGTGCGAAGGACTCCGGTGGTGGCACCACCCCGGCCGCGTCGGGCAACGGCTGCGAGTTCTCGGCGCCGCCCACCGCGCCCGCCACGTCGAGCACCAGCGCCGCCAACGACAAGAAGGTCGACGGCAGCGCGCTGAAGATCGGCCTGGCCTACGACATCGGTGGCCGTGGCGACGCGTCGTTCAACGACCTGGCCGCCGCCGGCTTCGACAAGGCCATCGCGGACATGGGTGTGCAGAAGGAGAACACCCGCGAGCTGTCCGCGGCGCCGAACGAGGACGAGTCGGCCAAGCAGACCCGCCTGCGCCAGCTCGCGTCCGAGGGCTTCAACCCGATCGTCGGCGTCGGTTTCGCCTACACCGAGTCGCTCAAGGTGGTCGCGCCGGAGTTCCCGAACGTCAAGTTCGGCCTGGTCGACTCTGCTGTGGACGGTGTCGCGAACGTGACGCCGCTGGTCTTCGCCGAGCAGGAGGGCGCGTTCCTCGCGGGCGTCGTCGCCGCGTACCAGAGCAGGAAGTGCCACGTGGGCTTCGTCGGCGGCGTGGACATCCCGCTGATCCAGAAGTTCGAGGCGGGCTACAACCAGGGCGCTCGCACGGCGGCGCCCAAGGTCAAGATCGACAAGAAGTACATCACCCCGGCCGGCGACTTCACCGGTTTCCAGGACCCGCCCAAGGGCCAGGAGGCCGCGAAGGGCCTGATCGACAAGGGCGCCGACGTCGTCTACCCGGCGGCGGGCGCGTCCGGCATCGGCGTGTTCGCGGCGGTGAAGGAGGCGGGCGTGCTGGCGATCGGCTGCGACGCCGACCAGTACAACCAGCCCGCCGTCGCGGCCAACCGCGACGTCATCGTGGCCTCCAGCCTCAAGCGCGTGGACGTCGCCGTCTACGACTTCTTCCACGCCGCCGCGGCGAACGACCTCGCGTCGCTGCCGAAGGTCTTCGACCTGAAGTCGGACGGCGTGGGCTACGCGACGTCGGGCGGCAAGATCGACGCGAAGCTGCAGGGCATCCTGGAGGGCTACAGGGCCCAGATCATCGACGGCACGATCAAGGTCGCGGACACGGTGTAGCTGAACGCGGATCAGGCGAGGCTGATCGCCGCGAGCAGAAGGCGGAGCTCGGCCTCGCCGGCGTCGTGGGCGCCGGTCTCGACGAAGACCGACCGGGCCAGGGCGGTGCCGATCAGCACCAGCGTCAGCACGTCGACCTGCGCGCTGCAGACGGCGTTCGCGAGCTCCCCGCGGCCGGTGGCCCGGTCGATTAGGGCGCCGAGCTCGCCGCGCACCGCCAGGTAGACGTCGTCGTGCAGGATCCGGCGCAGTTCCGGGTCGTGCGCGGCCTGGCCCATCAGCGAGAGCAACGCGGGGCCGGTGGCGGCTTCGAGGATCTTCCGCTTGCGCGCCAGGAGTTCCCGCACGTCGCCCTCGAGGGTGCCGGTGTCGATCCCGGTCAGCTCCGCCTGGGCGATGTGCCGGGCCACGGCTCCGGCGAGGGCCTGTTTGGAGGGCCAGCGGCGGTAGAGGGACGCGGTCGAGGCGCCCGCGCGCTTGGCGACGGCGGTCGTGGTGAAGGAGGCCCACCCCGACTCGGTGAGGACCTCGATCGCCGCGGTGATCAGGGCCGCGTCCACCCGCGGGTCTTTGGGGCGCCCCTGTGCCGCGTGCGTCGTCATCCCGTCCAGCATACCGGGGCAAAGAAACGAAAAGGATCTGTTTCGTATTGGGGTACGGTGGGCGCATGCCCACGACGACAGCTGACATCGCCGCGACCGTCTCCGGCGCCCGCGAGGTGTTCGACTCCGGCGTCACCCGTCCCCTGGCCGCCCGCATCGCCGGTCTCCGGGCGGTGCGCGCGATGCTCACCGAGAACGAGGCCGCGTTCGAGGCCGCCCTGTGGAGCGACCTGCACAAAGGCGCGGGCGAGGCGCAGCTGACCGAGATCGGCGTGGTGCTGGCGGAGATCAGCCACACGCTGCGCCACCTGCGGAGGTGGTCGCGGTCCCGGCGCGGCCCGGTGCCGCTGGGGCTGTGGCCGGCGCGGGCGCGGCTGGTGCCCGAGCCGCTCGGCGTGGTGCTGGTGATCGCACCGTGGAACTACCCGATGCAGCTGCTCCTCGACCCGCTGGTCGGCGTGCTCGCGGCGGGCAACACGGCGGTTCTCAAGCCGAGCGAGCTGGCGCCGGAGACGTCGGCGCTGATCGCGCGGCTCGTGCCCGCCTACTTCCCGGACGGCACCGTGCGCGTGGTCGAGGGTGCTGTCCCGGAGACGACCGAACTGCTGGCGCAACGCTTCGACCACATCGTCTTCACCGGCAGCGGCACGGTCGGCCGGATCGTGATGCGAGCCGCGGCCGAGCACCTGACGCCGGTGACGCTGGAACTGGGCGGCAAGTCACCCGTCTGGTTCGACGACGACGCCCACCTCGACCAGGCGGCGCGGCGGCTGGTGTGGGCGAAGTTCACCAACGCGGGCCAGACGTGCGTCGCCCCCGACTACGTGATGACCACCCCCGACCGGGTGCCCGCACTCGTGGAGGCGCTCGGTCGGGCGATCACGGACCTGTGGGGTGCCGACCCGAGGGCGAGCGAGGACTACGGCCGGATCGTGGACGAGCGGCAGTTCGACCGGCTCGTGTCCCTGCTGGACGGCACGAACGTGGTGATCGGCGGCGACCACGACCGGGCGGAGCGGTACCTCGCGCCCACGGTCGTGACCCTGAGCGGCGACCGCCTGTCCGTCGGCCCGGACGCGGCCCATCCGGTGCTGCGCGAGGAGATCTTCGGCCCCGTGCTGCCCGTCGTCGCGGCCGACTCGGCCGAGCAGGCGATCGACGTCGTCAACGCCTGGGACAAGCCCCTCGCGCTGTACGTGTTCACGTCGTCCGCCCGCACCCGCCGCCTGTTCGAGCAGCGAACGTCCTCCGGCGCGGTCGTCCACGACGCGGGCCTGATCCACGTGGCGGCGAGCGGACTGCCGTTCGGCGGCGTCGGCGCCAGCGGGATGGGCGCCTACCACGGCCGGTACTCGTGGAACGCCTTCTCCCACCTCAAGCCCGTGCTGCGCAAGCCGCTCGCGTTCGACACCCTCCGGCTCGCGCAGCCGCCGTTCACCGGCTTCGCCACGCGCCTCGCCCAGCGCGTGATGCGCCGCGGGTGACGTGACGACCCCGTCTCAGCGGCCGTCCGCGCGCCGTTCGCGGAACGCGATCATGTTCATCCGGTTGCCGCACCGCACCGTGCAGAACCGCTTCAACCCGTTGCGGGACAGGTCGAGCAGCAACCCCTCGCAATCGTCGGCCGCGCAGACCCGCAGACGATCCATCTCGTTCATCCGGATCACGTCGATGAGGGCGAGCGCGGCCTCGACCCGCATGCGTTCGGCGAGCGGCGAGGTGGGCTCGGTGGCGTGCATGTGCCAGTCGAGGTCGTCGTGCCGCACGAGATGCGGCAGCGCCTTCGCGTCGCGCAACATCTTGTTGACGGCCTCGACAGCGTCATCGCGACCGAGTGACCACACACGCCTGAGCAGCGCGCGCGTCAGGTGGACGTCCCGCAGTTCCGCCTCGTCGCCATCGATGCGCCCCGAGTAGTGGAACCGGCCGAGCAGGGCCGTCAGCTGGCCGACGGTGGCCAGCTCGTCGTCGCCACCACGCGACGCCGACGGGTCGGTGTTGCACAGCGCCACGACGAACGCGAGCGACTCCTCGGTGTCAGGGGCAAAACGCAAATTGACTCCTTACCGAGACCGGCCTAGCGTCAGGGTCATGAACCACGTTAGACCATGACACCGTCCGGAACCGGGAGGCACGCGACGATGGGGATTCCGTCGAAGTCCACGGGCCTGATCGCGGCGGCGGTCTCGTTCATCTCGTTCGGCACCTCCGGCGCGTTCGTCAAACCGCTGCTGGAGGCCGGCTGGTCCCCCGCCGCCGCCGTCACGGTCCGCGCGCTCACCGCCGGTCTGGTGCTGCTGCCGTTCGTCCTCGTCCTGATGCGCGGCCGCTGGACGTTGCTGCGGCAGGCTCGCTGGCCGGTGCTGGGCATGGGCCTGGTCGGCGTGGCGGTCACCCAGGTCCTCTACTTCGCGGCCATCCAGCGAATTCCGGTGGCGACGGCACTGCTCATCGAGTTCCTCGCCCCGCTCCTCCTCGTCGGCTTCACCTGGGCGGTCAGCAGGCGCACACCCGCACCCGTCGTCCTGGTCGGCTCGGTCCTCGCGGTCGGCGGCCTGGTGCTGGTGATCGGCCCCGGCGCGATCCAGGCCGTGGACCCCATCGGCCTGGCCGCCGCTTTTGGTGCCGCCATCGGGTGTTCCGTGTACTTCGTGATCGCCGCACGCCCCAACAACGGCCTGCCGCCGGTAGCGCTCGCCGGCGCCGGCCTGCTGCTCGCCGTACCGGTGCTGGCCCTGGTGGGAGCCACCGGCCTGCTGCCGTTCACCGCCACGTTCGGCGACGTGCCGCTGTTCGGCACCCCCACGCCCTGGTGGGTGCCACTGCTCGTCGTCGCGGTCATCGGCACCGCGCTGGCCTACGCGAGCGGCATCACCGCCTCGGGGATCCTCGGCTCACGGCTGGCGTCGTTCATCGCGCTGCTGGAGGTCGTCTCCGCCTCGCTGTTCGCCTGGCTCCTGCTGGGCGAGGGCCTCTCGCCGTTGCAGTTGCTCGGCGGCCTGCTGATCCTGGGTGGCATCGCCTCGGTCCGCGCCGAACGCCAGAAAGTGGAACCGGTCGCCACACCCGCGCACGTCTAGGTCCTGCGCGCATGGTTGCTCTGGCACGATCGCGGTCATGGAACGCGTCGTCATCCTCGGCCGTGGCGGCGCCGGGAAGTCCACCCTCGCCACGGCCCTGGGCGCCGCGTCCGGGCTGCCCGTCGTCGAACTCGACCAGCACTTCTGGGGACCGGACCTGGAACCGACCCCGCACGACCTCTGGGCCATCGTCCAGGGAGAGCTGGCCGCCGAAGACCGGTGGATCATGGACGGCGACCTCGGCCCCCACGACGTGCTCGAGGTCCGGCTGCGCAGGGCGGACACCGTCGTCCTGCTCGACTACTCCTTCCCGCGCTGCGCCTGGCGCGCACTGCTCAGGTCCCGCGAGAGCGCCGGCTTCTGGCGCTGGGTGTGGTCGTGGCGTCGCAGGTACCGGCCGCTCCTGCTGAACGCGATCGCGGCTCACGCCGGCCACGCGCGGCTGCACGTGTTCCGGAGTCCGCGGGCGACGGCTCGCTTCCTCGCACAGCACTCGTGACACGACCGTGCCCGGCGTCCACAGTGGAGCGCCGGGCACGGAGGTGTTACGGGGTGACGGGGGCGTTGGTCAGGCCCTTCACCGCCCCGGTCACGGTGTTGGAGGCATGGACGACGTTGGGCAGCGCCGAGCACTTCGACACCGACGTGACGTAGATGGCGTACTGGCCCACGCCGCCGAGGTCCGAACGGTTGTTGCGCCAGGTGTTGCCGCAGCCGTTGGGCAGGGCCGGGGTGGTGCTGGTGTTGTGCGTCTCGTAGCCGTTGGCGAAGGTGCCGGGGCTGCGGAACGTGCCCGTGTTGTCCTCGATCAGGTAGCCGATGCCCTTGACGTCGACCCAGGAGTCGGCCGAGTTCTGGCCGCTGATGCCCTGGCCGTCGAAGGTGTTGCCGCGGATGACGCCGTCGTAGGTGCCTTCCTTGACGTCGATGGCCTCGGCCGCGACGTTCGGGCCGATTCTGTTGTTCAGCACCTGGACGCGGTCGCTGCGGTCGATGCCGCCGTTGTTGCCATGGCAGGCCCAGTTCGAGTTGGCGGAACCGAGGTACACGCCTTCGCCGTAGCCGCGCTGCACCAGGCCGGTGTCGGTGATCGTGGAGTTGCGGATGATGCCGTCGGACGAGGAACGGCGGAAGTGGACCGCTTCCTCGTCGAGGTGGTGCACCGAGACCGCGTCGATCGTGGTGTGGTGCGAGTTGTCGAGGACGATGCCCTTCTTCGACTCCTGCACGGTGAACCCGGTGAGGTTCCAGTACGGGGAACCGAAGAGCCACAGGCCGTAGCCGGAGTCCCAGCCCGCGGTGGGCGCGGGGCAGGACGGGGCGACGCCGCTGGGGCCGTCGTTGATGAGGACGGCGTCACGCGGGCCGGTCAGGGTGATGCGCTGGGACGCGGTGCCCGCCCGGCCGTTGGCGGCGAACGCGCCGCGGTACGTGCCCGCCGCCATCCTGATCGTCTGGCCGGGAGTGGCCGCCGCCAACGCTGCCTGGAGCTGTGCCGCGGTGGACACGTCGACGGTGCTGCCGCCGCCGCTGCCCGGACTGGTCGTCGCGCTCACGGCGGTACTCGCCGCCGACCTGTTGCCCGCCGCGTCCCTGGCTCGCACCGAGAACGAGTACGCGGTGGCCGGCGACAGGCCGCTGACGGTCGCCGACGTGCCGGTGACGGTCGTGCTGACCGCGTTGCCGAGCAGCACCTCGTAGCCGGTGACGCCGACGTTGTCGGTCGACGCCGTCCACGCGAGCGACACCGAACTGGAGGTCACCCCGGTGGATCGTGGGCCGGTCGGCACGGTGGGCGCCTGCGTGTCCACGGGCGGGGTGGTGCCGCCGCCACACGACACACCGTTGATCGTGCAGTTCGTCGGCAGGCCGCCGCCGGAGGCGTTGAAGCCGAACTTCGTGCTGGCACCGGGTTTGACGGCACCGTTGTAGCCCACGTTGGTGAACTTGTGGTGCTGGCCCGTGGACGTGCGGACCGAACTCCACGAACTGCTGACCGTGGTGCCGGACGGCAGGTCGAACTCGACCGTCCACGAGGTGCTCGCCGCGTCACCGGAGTTGGTGATCGTCACGTTCGCGCCGTAACCGCCGTTCCACACCGACGTCTGGGTGACCGCGGCCTTCAGCACGGGTGCCGCCGCCTGCGCGGACGCGCCGCTGAGCAGTGCCGCGACGGTCGCGGCGACCCCGGCCAGTGCCAGTGCCCTGGTGCCCATCAGTTGCCTCCGCAGGAGTTGCCGTTCACGGTGCAGCCGGTGGGAAGACCGGTGCCCGAGGCGTTGAAGCCGAACTTCGTGCTGGCGCCGGCCTTGATGGCACCGTTGTAGCCCACGTTGGTGAACTTGTGGTGCTGGCCCGTGGACGTGCGGACCGAACTCCACGAACTGCTGACCGTGGTCCCGGAGGGCAGGTCGAACTCGATCGTCCACGACGACGTCGCGGTGGCGCAGCCGTTGGTCAGCGTCACGTCGGCGCCGTAACCGCTGCTCCACACCGAGGTCTGGGTGATCTTGGCGGTGAGGCACGAACCCGACGGCGGGCTGGTCGTCGTGGTCGTGGTGCTCGTGGTCGTCGTAGTGGTAGTCGTCGTCGACGACGTGGTCGTGCTGGTCGGCGGGGTGCCGTTGATCGACCTGAGGAACAGCGACGCCGCCGAGTCGGTCTTCGTGGCGTCCACGCCGTGGCCGCCGGTGAAGTCGCGCTGCTCGTTGGAGGCCCAGTCGCTGATCGGCGTGCCGCCGATGTCGAGGTGCTGGTAGCCCGTGCCGTTCCAGCCGAACTGGTAGATTCGCGCGTGGTCGGCGTAGTAGTCGTTGAACGGGCCGCCGGCCGCGGTCTGCTTCGTCATGGTGTTGTTGAAGAAGACGTTGCGGGGACCGGACGCGCCGGACCACTTGACGGCCTTCTTGCCCGCGCCCCACCAGATCGGGAACCAGCTGGAGCTGTCGGGTCCGCCGCCGCCCTCCTCACCGCAGTTGGCGCGGCAGTTGGCCGACCGGTGGGCGTAGGGCACCCGCACGGTGTTCAGCTCGAAGAGGTTGTTGCGCTCCCAGCCGCCGTGCAGGTTCAGGTCGGAGTCGAAGTCGTTGCCGATCACGACGTTGCCCGAGGCGGACCACTGGAACGTGAAGTGGCGCAGGTTGCGCGAGGTGTTGCCGGCGTAGAGCGAGTCCCACACCCGAGAGCCGCGGAAGTAACCGTTGCCGCCCTTGCCCTTGTTCCACGAACCGTCGAGCTCGTTGTTCACGATCTGTAGGTTCTTGGCCTCCTCGGTGACGATCGGGTGCGACCCGGTCATCTCCGCGCGGATGCCCTTCACCCACGAGTTCGCCGCCCACTTGAACACGATGCCGTGCATCTCGGCGGCGGGAGCCATGTTGCCGTAGTTGTTGATCGAGTCGGCCTGGTCGAGGCCGGGCATCGCCTGGGAGAAGCCGAAGTCCTCGAAGCCGACGCCGACGACCGGGTCCACCAGCGGGGAGGCCTTGGAGTCGTAGACGGCGCCCGCGATCGGCGCGGAACCGTCCGAAGTGGACGTCACCGGGACGTCGTACTCCAGCGGCTTGTCGAGCGTGACGGTCTTGTTCGCCGTGTCGACGGCCGAGATCGTGAAGATCTGCGCCCGCATGTGCATGTTCAGCATCGGGAACGCGGTGCCGGTGGCCTTCTGCTGCTCGTAGAACTTCACCGAGTTCGCCGCGCGGATGTTGATGAACGACCCGACGGTCATGGCCGCCATGTTCGCGTTCGTCGCCAGGTGGACCACGCGGTCGCCCTGCTTGGCGGAGTTCACCGCGTCACCCGGCTTCGCGCGCAGCTTCGAGCCGGCCTTCCAGTGCACGTTGACCGTGCCCTCGAAGATGTCCTTGCGGTTCTCCGGCGCCGCCGCGTAGTCGCTCGCGTAGCTGGAGTGCACGCCACGTGACTGCACCCGGAACAGGCCGCGGCCCGGCCACAGCCAGCCGCCCTTGCCCTGCCCGGACGTCATGCCGTCCTCGTCCCAGTCCGAACCGTCGGGGGTCAGGGAGTCGTACAGGGTGTTCGCGTCCGGCCGGAAGGTGATCTTCGTGGCGTCCCTGCCGGCGCCGCGGATGATCAGGTAGTCCGCGTCGGCGTGCAGTTCGCGCGAGACCGCCAGCTCACCGGCGGGCAGCGTGATCAGGCTGAGCCTGGAGTAGCTCGCCGACGGCGAGCAGGTCGTCCTGATCGAGTCGATGGCCGCCTGCAGACCCGCCGAGTCGTCCAGTCCGTCGTTCGGCTTCACAGCGAACTGGCTCGCCAGTTCGGCGGCGGTGATCTGGCACGCCGCGCTGGAGTTGACCTCACTCGGACCGGGGAGGTGCTGACCTCCGCGATAACCGGCCCTGCTCCAGTCGTACAACCCGCTGACGGGTGCCCGGCGATTGCCCGCCGAGGTGTCCAACCCGGTGAGCGCGCCCGCGCCAGGGGCCGCGTCGGCCGTGTTCACCAGCACGGCGATACCCGCCGCGGCGACTGTGCCCACAATGCCGAGCACCGCTGCTCGACGTAGGCCTTGACTTCGGGACACGCATGCCTCCAGGGACTCTTCGGACCGCGGTTGTGGGGCGGCTCACACCGAGGAATCGAATTGTGAATAGCCCACGAAGTCCCCGTCAACAATTCGTGCGAGATTCGCAGAAATGTTCGAGCATGTGAACATCAGATATGTGAATTAGGGAATCTGCAACGTTTTCAGAAGTCTATTTCACCACTTTGACGACCCCTGGAATGGATTCACCGTGGAGACTCAGGGCTTCGACACGGAGAGCACCTCGTCGGCGGCACGGTCGCCCGAGGTGAGGGCGCCGTCGACGTGGCCGTTCCGGACCGACGCGGTCTCGGTCCCCGCCCAGTGCAGGACGCCGGTCGGGGCACGCCAGCCGTGCTCGCCGTACCGCGTCCAGCCGCCGGGGTAGACGAAACACGCGTTGCCGCCGATGGTCCAGCCGTCCTCGGACCAGGAGTGCGGCCAGCCGGCGTGCTATACCCTCAGAAGTCGTCGCCGCTCGTCAGCGAGTGCTCCATGGCGTCCGCGCGGGCGACCAGCAACGCGAGCGGGCGTTCGAACTCCTCCCGCACGCTCAGGTCCTCCAGCGGCACCATGTGCTTGAGCAGCGCGAGACCGTCCACCACCGCCGCCCCACCCACCTGCGACTCGCCCGCGAGCTCGAGGAAACGGCGCAGGTCGACGTCCGCGGCGCGGCCGACCGGCGAGGAGATCTCCACCCACGCCGCGCCGCCGAGGTCCGGCAGGTGGTGCACGGAGACCTGCTGGGTCCGCGCGCCGTCGGTGTCGAGGCGGAAGCGCAGCCAGGCGTCCGACTCCTCCAGCACCTCGTACCGCAGCCGGACATAGTTGATCACTTCAACCCAGGACGTCACGCCCGGTTCCGCCTCTCTCACGCCCGTTGCCGCCACCACCGTAATGCGGGAACAGGGCGTTCGTGCCGCTTTGACCGATCGTGTCGCAAGAGACCGCCGGTCACCCGAACTGGACGAGCAGGGAGCCCGCCACGAGCAGCGCGAGGCCGGTGACCCGCGCGGAGGTGAACGGCCTGCGCGGCATCCGGAAGAGTCCACAGTGGTCGATCACCGCCGACGCGATCTGCTGCCCGGTGACGGTGAGCGCGACCGTGGTCGCCGCACCGATCTCCGGAATCAGCAGGAACGTCGCGGTGACGTAGGCCGCCGCGCACCCGGCGCCGAGCCAGCCCCACCACGGCATGTCCTTGAGCGGCACCGGGTTCGGCGCCGGAGTGCGGTTGAGCAGCAGCACCACCGCGATGGCCAGCGTCGCCACGGCGAAGCTGATCAGGGCGACGGCGATCGGCGCGTGCAGGTCGGCGCGCAGCCTGGCGTTGATCGCGCCCTGCACGGGCAGCACCGCGCCCGCCACGATGCCGAGCCCGATCCAGCCGGCCCGCGTGGCCCGCACCGGCCGGGAGAGCACGGTGATGCCCGCGAGCACCGCCACGGCCCCGATCACGATGCCCGCGGACAGCGGCTTCTGCGGCACGCCGAGCAGCCCGAACAGGTCCAGCGCCACCGACGCGAACATCTGGCCGGTCACGAAGAGCCCGACGGCGGCGAGCGCGCCGAGCCTCGGGAACAGCAGGATGCCGCTGGTGATGTAGAGCGGGCTGGCCAGTCCGCCGGCCAGGTGCCACGGCTCGACGTCCGGCACCAGCGCCACCGCCCCGATCGTGCCGGTCGCCGCGGCGAGCACCGCGAGCAGCACCGCGGCGAGTCCGAGCTGCAGCGCCGACGCTCCGTACGGCGTGCCGACCGCCTTGGTCAGCTGCAGGTTCGCCGACGCCTGCACGGCGAGCAGGCACCCGGCGAGCAGAGCAGAGCCCAGAAGAACGAAGTGCACGACGACCCCCAATAAGTGGACACGATGTCCGCTAATCCAGGGTAGGCATGAAGTGGACGCACTGTCCACTTACTTGATGATCGAGTATGATCCGCCCATGGCCAAGGAACGCGCCGACGCCGCGCGCAACCGGGCGAGGGTCCTGGCCGCCGCCGAGGACCTGTTCGCGGCCAAGGACGCCCGCCAGGTCACGATGGACGAGATCGCGCGCGCCGCCGGCGTCGGCCGCGCCACCCTCTACCGCCGCTACCCCGACCCGTCCTCCGTCGCCGCCGCACTGCTGGACGAGCACGAACGCGTCCTGCAGGAACAGCTGATGGGCGGCCCGCCACCACTGGGACCAGGGGCACCGCCCGCCGAACGCCTCGCGGCGTTCTACACGGCCATGACGGGCCTGCTGGAGCGGCACCTGCACCTGGTGCTCGGAGCGGAGACCGGTGACGCCCGGTTCCGGACGGGGGCCTACGGTTTCTGGCGGCTGCACGTGCTGACACTGCTGCGCGACGCGGCCGTGCCCGGCCCGGAGGGCCTGGTCGAGGTCCTGCTCGCGCCGCTGGCCCCCGAGATCTACCAGGAACAACGGCGCCGCGGCCTCTCCCCGCACCAGATCACCGCCTCGCTGACGTGGCTCAGCCGGCTGCTGGACATCCGAAAGGCGAACGACCGTGGTCACTGCCAATGAGAGCGCCGTCAAACTCGCGGTGCTGATCGACGCGGACAACGCCCAGCCCTCGATCACCGAGGCGCTGCTGGCCGAGATCGCCAAGTACGGCACCGCACACGTCAAGCGCGCGTACGGCGACTGGACCGGCACCAACCTCAAGGGCTGGAAGGACCACCTGCTGGCCCAGTCGATCCAGCCGATCCAGCAGTTCGCCTACACGACCGGCAAGAACGCGACCGACGCCGCGATGGTCATCGACGCGATGGACCTGCTGTACTCCGACCGCTTCGACGGCTTCTGCATCGTCTCGAGCGACTCCGACTTCACCCGCCTCGCCGCACGCCTGCGCGAGTCAGGCCTCACCGTCTACGGCTTCGGCGAACGCAAGACGCCCAAGCCGTTCGTCGCGGCCTGCGACAAGTTCATCTACGTCGAGAACCTCGCCTACCCCGAGGCCGAAGCCCCCACCGAAACGCCGCTGGCGCGGAAGTCCACGGTGTCCGTCGCCCAGCTCAAGGGCGACACCACCCTCGTCAAGCTGCTGCGCAACGCCGTCGAGGCGGCGTCCGACGAGGACGGCTGGGCCTCGCTCGCCGCGGTCGGCAGCATCATCACCAAGCAGCGCCCCGAGTTCGACTCCCGCACGTACGGCTACTCCAAGCTCAGCGACCTGATCACCGCGACGACGCTGTTCGAGGTCGATCGCCGCGTTCAGGGCAAGAAGTCGGCGGTCTACGTGCGGGACCGTCGTCGATGATTCTTTTTGGTCAACACTGAAGCAATAGAGATTGCTGACCCGTCAGCGCCAGCCCAGTGCCGGTGCCACGTGCGTCAGGATGTTCTCCAGGACGTGCACGTTGAACTCGACGCCGAGCTGGTTCGGCACGGTCAGCAGCAGCGTGTCCGCCTCGGCGATGGCCTCGTCCCCCGCGAGCTGCTCGACCAGCACGTCGGGCTCGGCCGCGTAGGAACGGCCGAAGATCGCCTTGTTCGGGCCGTCGATGAAACCGACCTGGTCGGTGCTCTTGCCGTCGCCGCCGAAGTACATGCGGTCGAGGTCCGTGGTGAGCGCGAAGATGCTGCGCGACACCGAGACGCGCGGCTCGTGCTCCCAGCCGGCCTCGGTCCAGGCCTTGCGGAACGCCCTGATCTGGTCGGCCTGCTGCACGTGGAACGGCGCGCCGCCCTCGTCGAACTTCAGGGTGGAGCTCATCAGGTTCATGCCCTGCTGGGCCGCCCAGGCGGCGGTGCCGTTGGAACCCGCGCCCCACCAGATCCGGTCGCGCAGGCCCGGCGCGTGCGGTTCGAGGCGGAGCAGGCCGGGCGGGTTCGGGAACATCGGGCGCGGGTGGGGCTCCGCGAAGCCGCCGCCCTCCAGCACCTTCAGGAACAGCTCGGCGTGCATGCGGGCCATGTCGGCGTCGGTCTCGCCCTCACCGGGTCCGTAGCCGAAGTGCCGCCAGCCGTCGATGACCTGCTCGGGCGATCCCCGCGAGATGCCGAGCTGCAGCCTGCCGCCGGCGATGAGGTCGGCGGCGCCCGCGTCCTCGGCCATGTACATCGGGTTCTCGTAGCGCATGTCGATCACGCCGGTGCCGATCTCGATGCGGTCGGTCTTCGCACCGATCGCGGCGAGCAGCGGGAACGGCGACGCGAGCTGGCGGGCGAAGTGATGCACGCGGAAGTAGGCACCGTCCGCGCCGAGCTCCTCGGCGGCCACGGCCAGGTCGATCGACTGCAGCAACGTGTCGGCCGCCGACCTCGTCTGCGAGTGCGGGCTGTCGCTCCAGTGCCCGAACGACAGAAAACCGATCTTCTTCATGCCGTCCAAGATAGTTCAATGTTCAAGTAAATGCTGTGCCTCGTGCGTCACGCCCCGATCAGCGCTTCGGCCGGCGGTCCACGATCCGCTTCATCTTGCCGACGGACCGCTCGATCCCGCCCGGCGCGACGACGTCCACCGCGACCGTGACGCCGATCGAGTTCTTCACCAGCCGCCGCAGCTCCTCCCCCGCGCCGCCGGCCACGGCGTCCTCGCGGTGCTCCACGAGCACGGTCAGGTCGTCGAGGTTGCCGGTGCGGCTCAGCACGCACTGGAAGTGCGGCGACAGCGCGGGAACGCGCAGGATCAGCTCCTCGATCTGGGTCGGGAACAGGTTCACGCCGCGCAGGATGATCATGTCGTCGGTGCGGCCGGTGATCTTCTCGATCCGCCGCATGGTCCGAGCCGTGCCCGGCAGCAGGCGGGTCAGGTCACGCGTGCGGTAGCGGATGATCGGCATCGCCTGCTTGGTCAGCGAGGTGAAGACGAGCTCGCCCTCCTCGCCGTCGGGCAGCACCTCGCCGGTGACCGGGTCGATGATCTCCGGGTAGAAGTGGTCCTCCCAGACGTGCAGGCCGTCCTTGGTCTCCACGCACTCACTCGCCACGCCCGGCCCGATCACCTCGGACAGCCCGTAGATGTCCACCGCGTGCATGTCCAGGCGGCGTTCCATCTCGTGGCGCATGTCGTTCGTCCACGGCTCGGCGCCGAAGATGCCGACCTTCAACGACGTCGAGCGCGGATCGACGCCCTGCCGCTCCATCTCGTCGATGATCGAGAGCATGTACGACGGCGTCACCATGATGACGTCCGGCTCGAAGTCGCGGATCAGCTGGACCTGGCGCTCGGTCATGCCACCGGACACCGGAACCACCGTGCAGCCCAGCAGTTCCGCGCCCGCGTGCGCGCCGAGCCCGCCGGTGAACAGCCCGTAGCCGTAGGCGTTGTGCAGGACGTGCCCGGCCCGGCCGCCCGCCGCGCGGATGCTGCGCGCCATGACCTTCGCCCACGTGTCCAGGTCGGCCTTCGTGTAGCCGACGACGGTCGGCTTGCCGGTCGTTCCCGACGAGGCGTGCACGCGGGCGACCTCGGTGCGCGGAACGGCGAACATGCCGAACGGGTAGTTGTCCCGCAGGTCGGCCTTGGCCGTGAAGGGCAGCTTCGCCAGGTCCGCCAGCGACTTCACGTCGTCGGGGTGCACACCGCCGGCGTCGAGGGAGGCGCGGTAGTGCGGCACGTTCTCGTAGGCGTGGCGGACCGACCACTGCAGCCGTTCGAGTTGCAGCGCCCGCAACTCGTCGATCGAGGCGGTTTCGATGGCCTCCAGGTCGCCCGGCCGTGGGCTCAGGTCCAGCATGCCGCCACCGTAGACGACCGTCCGGCTCAGGCCCGGCGCAGCAGCCGGTGGGTGCGCCGGACCGCCGCGAGGCGTTCGTCGCCGTTCATCGCGAGGGCGCGGACCACCGGGTCGTCCGGTCCCCTTCGCTGCCGGATCTCGGCGAGCCTGCCCTGCACCGTCGTCGGGCTGCCGTCGGGACCGGTGCTCATGTCGCAGTACCAGAGCGCGTCCCGCAGGCGGCCGCGGTTGTCCGCGAACTCCCCGAGTGCGTCTGCCAGCCCGATGAGCTCGGCCACGGCCGCCGCGCCGGAGTGGTGCGCGACCAGGCCGCAGATCCGTTCCGACACGCCCGCCCTGCGCAGGTAGCGGGCCCCGTCGAGCGAGTGCAGGCCGGTGTCGCTCACCTCGGCGGCGTAGCCGATGTCGTGCACCCAGGCCGCGGCGACGAGCAGCTCGCGTTCCTCTTCGGGCAGGACGCGCGCCACGTGTTCGGCACGGCGTGCCACCCCGGCCGTGTGCGCCCAGCGACGGGGCAGCTCGTCGGCGAGCAGGCGGCGGGCGGTGTTGCGCGCCCAGGTCGACAGGAACGTTCCCGCCGTCGCCTCAACCGGGAACGCCCGCGCCGACGCCCGCACCTCGCGAGCCACGAACAGCGGCACGTAGTCCTGCAGCCGCGCACCTCCGAACCGTGCCCGCGCCCGTTCGATCCACTCGTGCACGAGGCTCGGTGGCACGTCGCCGTACTCGCGAACCAGCTGGGACTCCAGGCGCCGGATCTTCTCGTCCGCCTGGCTCACAACCTCCGCTGTGATCGTCACCCGTCCACCGTAAGCGCTGGCGCACCGCCTCGGCCACCGTCGTGCCGCGGGGTTTGGATCACATGGCCGCTGGACTGCGGCCGCGCAGGCGGAGCAGTTCGGCGCGGGGCGCGGGCGGTTCAGGCCGGATAGACGTGGACCTCGGTCGCCTTCACCGCCGCCCACAACGCGTCTCCCGGACGCAGCCGCAGGTCGGCGAGCGTGGCCGTGGTGATGTCCGCGAGCACGTTCGGCGCGCCGTCCAGACGGACACGGGTGGTGTGCGCGTGCTGTTCGATCCCGTCGACCGTGACCGGCCAGACGTTGCGCGGGCTTCCGCCCGGCCGTTCGGCGTGCAGGCTCACCGCGTTGGGCGGGAACACGACGTGTACCGGTCCGTCGACGGGCCGCGGGATCGTGAACGTGCCGCCTCCGTCCAGGCCGGCCTCGGTGCCGGCTGCGGTGCCGCGGTAGAAGTTCAGGCCGACGAGGTTGGCGACGTAGTCGGTGCGCGGCTGGCGGGCGACCTCCGCCGGCGGCCCCGTCTGCACCGCACGGCCGCCTTCCAGGATCATCAGCCGGTCGGCCAGCACCATGGCGTCCAACGGATCGTGCGTGACCAGCAGCGTGTGGCCACCGAAGTCCGCGAGGTGCCGGCCCAGTTCCGAGCGGACCTGCAGGCGGGTGCTCGCGTCCAGCGCGGCGAGCGGTTCGTCGAGCAGCAGCAGGCTTGGGCCGGTGGCCAGAGCACGAGCGAGAGCGACCCGTTGCGCCTGCCCGCCCGACAACGAACGCGGCTTGGTCTGCGCGTAGCCGTCCAGCCCGACCCGTCCGAGCCAGCGCGCCGCCTCGGCCCGTGCCTCATGCCGGCGCGTGCCACGCGATCTGAGGCCGAACGCGACGTTCTCCAGCGCGGACATGTGCGCGAAGAGCAGGTAGTCCTGGAACACCACGCCGATCGGCCGTTTTTCGGCGGGCAAGAACGCGTCCGCACCGTCCCATGTGGACTCACCGACGGTAATGTGCCCTGACGTCAACGGGAGCAGGCCTGCCAGGGCGCGGAGCGCGGTCGACTTGCCGGCACCGTTCGGGCCGAGCAGCGCGACGACCTCGCCCGGTGCGATGGTCAGGCCGAGGTCGAGAGTGAAGGTGCCGCGCGTGACGCGCAGGTCCGCTTTCAGGGTCACGTCGGCCCGCTGATCCACCGGTCGCGCAGACCGGCCAGCACACCGACGGACACCAGCAGCAGCACGATGCTCAGCACGATCGCCGCGTCCGGATCCGTTTCCAGGGCCAGGTAGACCGCGAGCGGCATGGTCGTCGTCTCGCCGGGGAAGTTGCCCGCGAACGTGATCGTCGCACCGAACTCCCCCAGCGCCCGCGCCCAGCACAGCACCGCCCCCGCCACCACGCCGGGCAGCACCGACGGCAGCGTCACCCGCCGGAACGTCAGCCACCGTGACGCACCCAGCGTGGCCGCCGCTTCTTCGTAACGCGGATCGGCGGCTCGCAGCGCGCCCTCCACCGAGATCACCAGGAACGGCATGGCCACGAACGCCTCCGCGACGACGACCCCGGCGGTGGTGAACGGCAGCGAGATGCCGAACCAGGCGTCGAGGTGCTCGCCGATCAACCCTCGCCGGCCCAGCACCAGCAACAGCGCGACACCGCCGACGACCGGTGGCAGCACGAGCGGCACGGTGACGAGCGCGCGCAGGAACCCCCGTCCCGGCAGGCCGGACCGAGCCAGCAGCCAGGCCAGCGGGATGCCGAGGAACAGGCACAGCACCGTCGCCAGCGAGGCGCAGATCAGCGACAACCGCAGCGCCTCACCGACTTCGGCACTGAGCGAGGTGGACAGTGAAGCCCAGGGGGTCCTGATGAGCAGCCCGGCGAGCGGCACCAGCAAGAACGCCAGGCCGATGACGGCGGGCAGGACGAGGACGACGGGCAGCCGTCCGCGGACTCGGTTGCGCGTCACGGGTGGTCGAAGCCCGCCGCGCTGAGCACCGCACGGCCCTCGCCGGACAGCACGAAGTCCACGAAGGCCTTGGCCGCCACGGCATTGGGTGCCTTGGCCAGCGGGGCGATCGGGTAGTCGTTGACCGCCTGCGCCGACTCGGCGAACTCGATGCCCTCGACCTTGTCGCCCGCGGCCCGCACGTCCGTCCGGTAGACGAGCGCGCCGTCGACCTCGCCGAGCGAGACCTTGGTGAGCACCGCCTTGACGTCCTGCTCCAGCGTGTCCGGCGCGGGCGTGACCTTGGCGAGCTCGAAGACCTTCTGCGACGCGGCACCGCACGGCACCTGCTCCGCGCACAGCGCGATCTTCCTGCCGGCGTCGGCGAAGTCCGCGAGTCGCGAGATCCCGCCGGGGTTGCCCTTCGGCACCACGATGGCGAGCTTGTTCCGCGCGAACGTCCTCGGCGCGTCCGTGATCGTCCTCGTGTCGGTCACCTGCTTCATGTTCGCAGGGGCGGCGCTCGCGAACACGTCGGCGGGCGCGCCCTGGTCGAGCTGCTGCGCGAGCGCCGAACTGCCGCCGAAGTTGAACCTGACCTTCGTGCCGGGGTTGGCCTCCTCGAAGTCCTCGCCCAGCCGGGTGAACGTCTCGGTCAGCGACGCCGCCGCGAACACGGTGACGTCACCGGTGACGGTCCCGGACGCGGTGGCCGCCTGGCCGCCGGAGCCGCACCCCGCGAGCATCAGCGCGGCGCCCACGAGCACGCTGTTCGCGATTCTGGACATGGTCCCGGCCTCCCGGCGGTCGACTTCACAGCCGATCCGCAGATTCGGCACTCCCCCATCTTAGGTTCCGCTTCTACGGATGCAACGACCACCCTGAAGGAGCTTCTGCGGATCGCTGCCGCAGCATGCCGTGGCGGTTGGGAGCACCCTAGGCTGGCTTCATGGCGGAGCTGCTGACCATCAACGACGTCCGGGCCGCGGCCGAGGTGCTCGACGGACGGGTGCTGCGCACACCCACGCTTCCCTCGCCGGGACTGTCCGCGTTGCTGGGCGTTCCGACGACGGTGAAGCTGGAACTGTTGCAGCGCAGCGGTTCGTTCAAGACGCGCGGCGCGTTCGCGAAGATCCTCTCGCTGTCCGCAGAGGCGCGGGCGGCCGGTGTGGTCGGGGTCAGCGGCGGCAACCACGGGATCGCGCTGGCCGTCGCCGCGCATGAACTCGGCGTGGCGGCGACCGTCGTGATGCCCTCCACGGCGCCCGCGCGCTCGGTCGAGCGCGCTCGGGCGGCCGGTGCGGACGTGCGGCTCACCGACGGCCTGGCGGCGGCGTTCGCGCTGCTGAACGACCTGGTGGAGGCGGGCGCGACGCTCGTGCACCCCTACGACGACCCGGTGGTGGCCGCCGGGCAGGGCACCGCGGGCCTGGAGTTCGCGACCGACGCGCCGGACGTCACCGACGTGCTGGTGAGCATCGGCGGCGGCGGGTTCGTCGCGGGCGTCGCGACGGCGTTCCACGCGCTGGTGCCCGGCGTGCGCGTGTGGGGCGTCGAGGTCGAGGGCGCGGACGCGATGCACCGCGCACTCGCCGCGGGTGGTCCGGTGGAGATCGCGCCGACGTCGATCGTCTCGACCCTTTCGGCGCCGCACGTGTCGCAGCTGACGTACGACCACGCCGTCGCGCTGGTCGAGGACGTCCTGGTGGTGTCCGACGCGGACGCCGTGCGGGGGTCGGTCACGCTGGCCGAGACGCAGAAGGTGTGGGCGGAGCCCGCCGCCGGGTGCCTGGTGGCGGCGGCGCCCGCCGTGCTCGACCGGGTCGGTCCCGGCGCGCGGCTGGGCATCGTGGTGTGCGGCGGGAACGTGACGTTCGCGGACATGGTCCGCTGGACGAACTCCTAGGATGCCGCCGCGCGCAACGGTTTCGCGGTGCGGCCGCGCTGGTTTTCGCAGTTCAACGCTGGGTACTCGACCGACATGGAGACCACGGAGGACGACGGGGAGGCCGAGTTGCGCCGGGTGCTGGACGAACTGTCCTACCCGGCCGACAAGGTGCGCATCGTCATCTGTGCCGAAGTCCACGACCTCGGTACCGACCTTCGCCGGCGGCTGCACCACCTGCCCCACCGCCGCTACTCCTCCCCGTCCGAGGTCGTGGCCGCGCTGCCGTCCGGCACGACCCGGCCGTGACCTCGTTGAGGAACAACGGCGCGGGACCTGTCAGCTGACAGGCCCCGCGCCGGACGTCACTTCGTCGCGATCTTGTCGCCCGGCCTGATGAGGTCCGGGTTGGTCAGGTAGCGGGCGTTCTTGGCCACCAGCGCCTGCCAGCCCCCGTCGACGCGCAGTTCCGCGGCGATGCCGCTCAGCGTGTCGCCGGACTTGATCGTGTAGTCGCCGTCGGGATTGCTCGTGGACGGCGCGGCCAGCGGCACCACGCGCGCCGGCACCACGCGCGACGCGGCCTTGCGACCGGCCGGGACCTGCCCCTTGCGCACTGGTTGCTCACCGCCGGTGGCACGTCGTCCGCACACGGGCCACGCGCCCAGACCCTGAGTCCGCAGAACGTTTTCGGCGACGCGGATCTGCTCCTCGCGGGACGCCTGGTGGGCGTGGCCGGAGCCGCCGTTGGCCTGCCAGGTCGACTGGCTGAACTGGAGTCCGCCGTAGTAGCCGTTGCCGGTGTTGGTCGACCAGTTGTTGCCGCTCTCGCACTTCGCGATCCGGTCCCAGTCGACCGGCGCCGAGGCTGAGGCGACCGTGCCGCCTGTGGTGACGAGCGCCGTCGCGGAGAAGGCGATGAGCACGGCGCGACTGGTGAAGTTGCCACGGAGATGACGCATGTCCCTTTGAACCCCGTCCCGCTCTCGCCCGCGAGGGGCGCCTGTCCGACGAGGAATTCGTCCATGGCATGGACAGGGCGTGCCGCTGGACAGGTGAGCGCACGGCGAACCCTGGTGGTGCGGCGGTCTCACGACCGCTGGCAGGACCGTAGGAACGTCGCGCCGGATCCGCACGGCCGGACGCGGGCAAGATCACCCGATAGGTCACTTTCCCGAGATCGATGTGTAAACGGCCGAAAAGACGTGTTCGCTCACCGGTCGGTGTTCTCTGAGTACGCGGCGGCACTGAGTCGCTGACGCTCGCGCTTGAGCTGCTTCTCGAAACCGTGCCGCTCGCCGTCCGCCAGGTCGTCCCGCACGGCACGTTCGACGTCACGGAACACGTCGTGGTACATGTCGTCGTAGTCCTCGACGATCTGGAAGGTCCACCGTCCAGGAAGGACGTTGCGGCCGAGCAGCTCGCGTTGGACGCGGTTCGCGTGGTCGGTGTGCCCCGCCTCGCGCAGCGCCGTGACCGCGTCACCGAGCTCGAAGTCGGCGGTGCCGGTGAGCTGGTGGAACGAGTACAGGTGACCACGGGCGCGTTCCGTGGTCTCCAGCGCCTTGCGGAGCTTGCCCAGCGCCTCGATCGTCTTGTCGTCCATACCGGCCCGAGTACCCCGTTGTGGTTCGCCCCTATCCCGCACGGGTACTCGGGCGGCGAGGTCCAGAAGAGCGGAGATGGGCACTTGCCGGATGCGTGCGCTGACACCGTTGGGGTGGAAGAAGAGTTTCTGCTCGTCGACGCTGCGTCCCAGCGGACGGTGATGCGCGCGCACGCCGTGCTGGCGCGAGTGCGGGACACCGAACTGACGAAGTTCCACGCGGAGCTGGCCGGAACGCAGGTGGAGGCCGCGACCGGACCGTGTACCGGCGTGGCCGCTCTGGGTGAGGCGCTCACGCAGGCCCGCGCGACGCTCGCCGACGCCGCCCGTGCGGAAGGCGTGGAGCTGATCTCCCGTGGCACGCCGGTCGAAGCCGCGACACGCTCGGTCATCGCGGACGGCGCCCGGTTCCACCGCGTCCTCGACATGTACGCGGGCGTCGTCGAGGACTACGAGGCGTGCGGCTGCCACGTGCACGTCGGTGTGCCGGACCGCGAGACCGCGGTGGCCGTGCTGAACCACGTGCGGCCGTGGCTGCCGACGCTGCTGGCGCTGTCCGCCAACTCGTCCGGCCACGGCTACGCGAGCTGGCGGATGGTGCTGCAGTCGAGGTTTCCCGGCTCGGGCGTGCCTCCGCTGTTCCGCGACGCGCGGGACTACGACGCCCAAGTCGCCCGGATGGTGACCTGCGGAACGCTCGTGGACGCGGCGCAGTCGTTCTGGCTGGTGCGGCTGGCATCCCGGCTGCCGACCGTGGAGTTCCGCGCGGCGGACGCCGCCGCGGAGGTCGGCGGTGCGGTGCTGCAAGCCGCACTGTCCCGTGCTCTCGTCCACGCCGCCCACGAGGACGTCCAGAAAGGCGCGGGACCTCCCGCTGTGCGCGACGACGTGCTCGCCGCCGCCGTGTGGACCGCGTCCAGGTACGGCATCGACGGTGTCGGGGTCGACCCGTGGCGAGAGTGCCGCGTGCCCGCGACCGTGCTGCTGGACGGCCTGGTCGAGTACGTGACGCCCGCGTTGGAGGAGCGCCGCGAACTGGTGCTCGTGCGTGAGTTGGTCGCCGCGCGGGTATGACACCGGAGTGCAACTACCATCGCCGCGCGGCCCCCTGTCGGAGCGGGTCGTCGCCACGCTGAACGGTGAACCCGACGGGCACGTCATCGAGTTCGCCGACGCCGACCCGTACGGCGAAGACCTGACCATCGCCCTGCACACGTTGTACGAGCTGCATTACGGCGGTTTCGACGGCGTGCACCCGGCCTGGGAGTGGGATCCGGAACTCCTGCGGCTGCGGGCTCGGATCGAGGACGTGTTCCTCACCCGGCTCCGGTCCGACGTGGACGGCGGCGACGACCTCGACACGGCTCTGGGAGACCTGCTGGTCGAGCACGTTCCCGGCAGCGGGGTGTCACACCACCTGCGCGACAACGGGACCTGGGACCAGATGTGCGAGTACTTCGCGCATCGTTCGGTGTACCACCACAAGGAAGCCGACCCGCACGCCTGGGTCATCCCCCGGTTGCGGGGCAGGGCGAAGGCCGCGCTGGTGGCGGTGGAGTTCGACGAGTTCGGCGGCGGACGGGCCGATCGCATGCACTCCCGGCTCTACGCCGACCTGCTCGACGGCGCGGGGATGTCCGCCGGCTATTTGCACTACCTCGACGACGTGCCGGCGCCCGCCATCGCGATCGTCAACATGATGTCGCTGTTCGGCCTGCACCGGTCGTCGCGCGGCGCCCTGGTCGGCCACTTCGCCGCGGCCGAGATCACGACGGCGCCGAGTGCCCGGCGGATGGCCCAGGCGTTGGAGCGCCTGGGCGCCGACCCGCGATGTGTCGAGTTCTTCACCGAGCACATCGAGGCCGACGCCGTGCACGAGCAGATCATGCGCAACGATGTCATCGGCTCGTTGCTGGAGCAGGAACCGTCGCTCAGGGCCGACGTGGTGTTCGGCATCCAGGCGACGGAACACCTCGAGTCACGGCTCGCCGCTCACCTGTTGTCGTCCTGGGACTCGGGTGAGTCGTCACTGCGGACCCGGCGGCGGTGGCTGGTGTCGCAGAACGGATAGCGCTTGCTACGGCGGCACGCGCACACCGCGACGACGAACCTGTCGCTCGTGTGGGTCACGCCGTCGTCGGTGACGAGCTCGACCGGCCCCTCAACCAGCACGGGGCCGTTCGGCACGATCGTCACCCTGCGCGAGCGGGCTTCGGTCACCGCGGATCACCACCAGTTCCTCGTCTACCTGTCCGGGCTCGATCAGGCCGTGCCGTTCCAGGAACGCCGTCCTGGACCGCATCACCGGCCCGAACGGCACCCGGCGCCGTTGCACGACAGAGGCCTTCAGCCCGCACTCACGCAACTGCCGCAACGTCAGGTCCACTCCGCACAGTGCGGAGTGGACCATCAGCAGCACGCCGCCGGGCGCGAGCAGGTCGAAGGACCAGGCGCACAAGGGATTCAGGAGCTCGCGGCCGTCCAGCCCGGCATCCCACGCCCTCGCCCTTCCTCGCGCGACGCAGTTCGCGGGCACGTACGGCGGATTGGCCAGCACGAGGTCGAAGGTCTCGTCTCGCACGACGTCGAGCACGTTGCCCTGGCGGACCCGGATCGGCGCGCGGTTCATCACCGCGTTGATCCGCGCCATCCACACGGCGCGCCGGGACACGTCCACAGCCGTCACATCGGCGGCACCGGCGCGCATGGCGGCCAGCGCGAGCGCGCCCGTGCCGGTCCCGATGTCCAGAACGCGGGCGCCCCTGGGGATCGCGGCCGCGTGGAGCGCTTCAAGCAGAAGCGCGGTGTCGTCTTGGGGCGCGTACACGCCCCGCGTCCTGAGCAACATCACGAACGTGGAATCGGCCTGCCACAAGGCCTTGAAACAAGCTGACAGCGCGTGTTTGCGAGCCGGTTACGGGGGCACCCGCCTCACAACTGTGTTTTTTCGGGAAGGAGCCTCGATGAAGGCGGTCACCTGGCACGGCAAGCGCGACGTCCGGGTGGAGACGGTGCCCGATCCCCGGATCGTGTCTCCGACGGACGCCGTCATCCGAGTCACCTCCACCGGTTTGTGCGGCTCGGATCTCCACCTGTACGAGGTGCTCGGCCCGTTCATGACCGAGGGCGACGTGCTGGGACACGAACCCATGGGCGTCGTCGAGGAGGTCGGCGCGGAGGTCACCTCGCTCAAGGCCGGAGACCGGGTGGTCGTGCCGTTCAACATCTCCTGCGGCCACTGCTTCATGTGCGAGCACGGTCTGCAGTCGCAGTGCGAGACGACCCAGGTCACCAGCCAGAGCAAGGGCGCGGCGCTGTTCGGCTACACGAGGCTCTACGGGCAGGTGCCCGGCGGCCAGGCCGAGTACCTGCGGGTGCCCCAGGCGCAGTACGGGCCGATCAAGGTGCCGGACGGCCCGCCGGACGACCGGTTCGTCTACCTGTCCGACGTGCTGCCGACGGCCTGGCAGGCGGTCGAGTACGCCGAGATCCCGGCGGGGGGCTCCGTCGCGGTCTTCGGCCTCGGGCCGATCGGGCAGATGTGCGCCCGCGTCGCCCTGCACAAGGGCGCCGGCCTGGTCATCGGGATCGACCTCGTGTCCGAACGCCTGGCCCGCGCGGAGGCGCACGGGGCGACGGTGATCGACACACGAGACCACGACAACATCGGCGACGCCGTCCGCGCGCTCACCTCGGGCCGGGGCGCGGACTCGGTCATCGACGCGGTGGGCATGGAGGCGCACGGCGCACCGGCCGCGAGGATCACGCACAACCTGGTGGCCGCACTGCCGAAGGCCGTCGGTGCGCTGATCACCGAGAAGGCGGGCATCGACCGGCTGAGCGTGCTGTACGCCGCCATCGACTCCGTGCGGCGCGGCGGCACGATCTCGCTGTCCGGCGTGTACGGCGGCATGATCGACCCGATGCCGATGATGGAACTGTTCGACAAGCAGATCAGGCTCCACATGGGACAGGCGAACGTGCACCGCTGGGTCGACGAGATCCTGCCGTTGCTCTCCGGCACCGACGATCCTCTCGGCGTCGACGACTTCGCCACCCACCGGCTGCCGTTGCAGGAAGCCCCGCGCGCCTACGAGATGTTCCAGAAGAAGCTCCACGGCGCTCAGAAGGTCCTGCTGCAACCCGCCGGTTAGCAGCCGAGAAACGGTGGGCATCGCCATTGCGATGCCCACCGTTTCTCCGTCACCAAGAATTCAGCGCGTGCGCGCGACGCGGCCGCGGCCCAGTGCCAGACCGAGGGCGATCATGCCGAGGCCGAGGAACAGGTGCAGCCAGTTGTCGGCGTTGTTGAGCGGCACGAAGTTGGCCTGGCTGTCGTGGTCGATCACCAACCCGTACAGCCACAGCACCAGATAGATCGCTCCGCCGCCGACGAGGTACCAGTACGCGCCGCCGGGCGTGCGGGCCATCAGGAAGCCGGCCACGCCGAAGGCGAGGTGGACGATGTTGTGCAGGACCGACACCGCGAACAGGCCCAGCAGCAACGCCTGGGACTCGTGGCCGGCCACCTCCAGCATGTCGTAGTTCGTGGTCAGGCCTGGGATGAACCCGGCGATGCCCACCAGCGTGAACACTGCGGCGACGACCATCGCGGCGATCTGGACGGTGCCACGTCGCGCCGTTTCGGTTCGGGACATGACGACTCCCTCAGATATGAGCCCTCTTCGGACGCGATCGGCTTACCCCCGCGAAGTCGCGTCAAACGTTTGTGTTCGAGTGGTTGGCGTCTGCGAATCGCGGGGTACGCCTGAGTGACATTCCTGTGCGGTAGGAGGATGCAGTGGTCAGCCACAAGCCAGGCAAGCTCGTGAAGGCAGCGCTCGAGAAGGCGGTCGACAAGGTCACCGAACTGGTGAACCCACCGATCCCCGGTGCCCCGGGCAGTGAGCCGCCGTCACTCGACGAGCCGACCGAGCCGCGGGGGCCGTTGCCGCCCAAGCACGACCAGACCGGACCGGAGACGGTGTCGCCGACGGGCGCCCCGACCGGAGCATCCCAGCTGTCGCGGGGCCAGCAGGGTGAGTTCCTCACCACCTCCACCGGCGCGCGGCTGCACGACACCGACCACTCGCTGAAGGCCGGAGAACGCGGGCCGACGTTGCTGCAGGACCACCACCTGCGCGAGAAGGTCATGCACTTCGACCACGAACGCATTCCGGAGCGCGTGGTGCACGCGCGTGGGTACGGGGCGCACGGCGTGTTCGTCGGCTACGGCACCGCGTCGAACGTCTGCATGGCCGGCTTTCTCGGCGACGGCGTGGAAATGCCCGTGTTCGTGCGGTTCTCGACCGTGCTGGGTTCGCGCGGCTCGGCGGACACCGTGCGGGACACCCGCGGGTTCGCGACGAAGTTCTACACCCGGGAGGGCAACTTCGACCTGGTGGGCAACAACATCCCGGTGTTCTTCATCCAGGACGGGATCAAGTTCCCGGACGTGATCCACGCGGGCAAGCCCCACCCGGACCGGGAGATCCCGCAGGCGCAGAGCGCGCACGACACGTTCTGGGACTTCGTCTCGACCCACACCGAGGCCACCCACCACGTCATGTGGAACATGTCCGACCGCGGCATCCCCCGCTCGTACCGCACGATGGAGGGCTTCGGCGTCCACACGTTCCGCCTCGTCAACGCCGAGGGCGAGACCGTGCTCGCGAAGTTCCACTGGAAGCCGAAGCTGGGCGTGCACTCCCTGGTGTGGGAGGAGGCGCAGCTGGCCGGCGGCGTCGACCCCGACTTCCACCGCCGCGACCTCGCCGACGCCATCGAGTCCGGCGCGTACCCGCAGTGGGAGCTCGGCCTGCAGATCATGCCCGACAGTCCACAACAGACCTTCGAGGGCATCGACCTGCTCGACCCGACGAAGATCGTGCCGGAGGAGCTCGCGCCGGTGCAGCCGATCGGCATGCTGACGCTCAACCGCAACCCGCAGAACTACTTCGCGGAGACCGAGCAGGTGGCGTTCCACGTCGGCAACCTGGTGCCGGGCATCGACGTCACCGACGACCCGCTGCTGCAGGCCCGGCTGTTCTCCTACCTGGACACCCAGCTGACCAGGCTCGCGGGCCCGAACTTCAACCAGATCCCGATCAACCGCCCGCACGCGCCGGTCAACGACATGCTCCGCGACGGGTTCCACCAGCACGCGGTGCACGCGGGCGTCGCCCCCTACCGGCCGAACACGCTCGACGGCGGCAACCCGTTCGTCGCGAAGGCCCAGGACCGGCCGCTCGTCGAGGTGGCGCAACCGTTGCCGAGGGCCGTCAAGCTCCGCGAGGCGCCGAAGTCGTTCGCGGACCACTTCACGCAGCCGAGGCTGTTCTGGCAGAGCCTGTCGCCGGTCGAGAAGGAACACCTCGTGAACGCGTTCACCTTCGAACTGGGCAAGTGCTACGAGCAGGCGATCAAGGAACGCGAGCTGCTGGTGCTGGCAGGCGTCGACGCCGTGCTGTGCGCGGAGGTGGCCAGGGGGCTGGGACTGCCGGTGCCGCCGACGGCCAGGCTGAAGAAGGTCACGCCCAGTCCGGCCCTGTCGCAGCTCGGGCACACGTGGCCGTCGGATGGTCGCATCATCGGAATCGTGGTCGACCCGGCCGATCTCGACGGCGTGCGCACGGTGCGCGAGACCGTTCTGGCGGGCGGCATGGTGCCATTGCTGATCGCTCCGACCGGCGGGCCGCTCGGCGACAGCGATCTGGTCGCGCAGCGCACGTTCCACACCGCGCGATCGATCGAGTTCGACGCACTGCTGGTCACGGGCAACGCCACCGACCCGCGCGTCGCCCTCCTGATCCAGGAGTGCTTCCGCCATGCCAAGGCCATCGGGGCGTGGGGCACCGGACGCACCGCCCTGGACGCCGCGGGATGTGGGACGGGACCGGGAATCGTGATCGACGACGACCCGTCGAAGGTCCTCGCGGAGGTCACCACGCTGCTCGGCGCCCACCGCGTGTGGGACCGCTTCCCCCCGGCCATCGCATGAGCGGCCAGGAAGCGCTCACCGAGCAGGAACTGGCCTTCCTCCGCTCGATGTTCGACCTGGCCCGCGCCGGTGACACCGCGCGACTGACCGAGGCGATCGACGCGGGGATACCGGTCAACCTCACCAACGGTGCGGGCGACACCCTGCTGATCCTCGCCGCATACCACCGCCATCCGGACTCGGTCGAGGCGTTGCTGGAGCGGGGCGCCGACACCGGCAGGATCAACGACCGGGGACAGACCGCCCTGGGAGCCGCGGTGTTCCGGCGCTCGGAGCGCATCGTCCGCCTGCTGCTCGCCGCGGGGGCGGACCCCGCTCTCGGACCGAGGTCCGCGCTCGACGTCGCCCGGCACTTCGACCTGCCGGAGATGCTGGCGCTGCTGGAGCCCGTCCTGGGTGCGCAGATCCGGTGAGACCGCACGTGGGCGGGGCGGCACCACGCTGCCTCGCCCGCGGTCCGGCCTACCTGGGAGCGATGTCCACGACCAGCGGCCACATCACCATGTCGAGCGTCAGGTCGCTGCGGATCACCGGGATCCACCGCAGGTTCGTGCCGGGGTCGACGATCTCCGGCCCGACCGCGACCGCACGCCGGAACGGCGGCTCGGCGGACGGGGCGGGATCGAAGTACGTCACGACGGCACCGTTCTCGAGGTGCTCGGTGACGGTACCCCCGCGTTCGGATACCGGCTTTCGCTTGCCCGGCGGCCGGGGTGGTTCGCCGCGGGGCGCTGACGGTGTGGTGGCCATGGTCCGAAATACCCCGGCCGGACCGGGATAACCGTGACGACCGGGTCAGGTTCCGCCTGGCCTCGCTGCCGCTGCCGCCGGTCTCCGCGCGGACCGGTGTCGGGTTCACAGTGGAGCTGAACACGCACCGGCCGGCCGGGTTCCAGTGGACATGGTGACCCGGTACCCGCGCGGCCCCTCCGCTGAGCGGCGTTTGCCGCCCGGCCCGGCGCGGGTACCTGATCAGATCTCCAACGGCTCGACGGAAGGCAGACGGTGGATCCAGGACCGCTGCTGTACGCCGGTGCGGGCTTGGCGACGCTCGCCGCCGCACTGCTCCCCCGGTTGCTCGACCGCGCGCCGATCTCCATGCCGATGCTGTTCCTCGGCGCGGGCGCCCTGACGTTCACGGTGGCCGGCGACCTGCCTGATCCGGACCCCGTCGCGCACAGCGGCGTGCTCCTGCGCCTGACCGAGCTCTGCGTGATCATCTCGCTGATGGGCGCGGGCCTCGCGCTGAACCGCCAGGTCAGCCTGCGCGGCTGGGCGAGCACCTGGCGGTTGCTCGCCATCACCATGCCCCTGTCCATGCTCGCCGTGGCCCTGCTCGGCTGGGGCGCGCTGGGCCTCGGCGCCGGGGCCGCCGTCCTCCTCGCGGCCGTGCTCGCGCCCACCGACCCGGTGCTGGCCAGCGAGGTGCAGGTCGCCGAACCCGCCGAGCACCCGGAGTCCGACGAGGACGAGGCCAGGTTCGCGCTCACCTCGGAGGCGGGGCTCAACGACGGGCTGGCGTTCCCGTTCACCTACGCCGCCATCGCGATCAGCCTGGCCGGGGCGGCGCCGTCGCGGTGGCTCGGGCACTGGCTCGCGGTGGACGTGCTGTGGCGGCTCGCGGCCGCGGTCGCCATCGGCCTGCTGATCGGCTGGGCGCTGGGCAAGCTGTTCTTCTCGGCGCCGTCGGAGAAGTTCCGCCTGGCCGAGCACGCGGAGGGCTTCGTGGCGCTCGCGGCGACGTTCCTCGCCTACGGGATCACCGAACTGGTGGAGGGGTACGGGTTCGTCGCGGTCTTCGTGTGCGCGTGCGCGGTCCGGGCGGGCGAACGCCGTCACGGCTACCACCAGGTCCTGCACCGCTACGTCGAGCAGGCCGAGCGCATGCTCACCGTGCTGATCGTCTTCCTGCTCGGCGGTGCCGCCGCCACCGGACTGCTGGCGGGCGTCGGCTGGCGGCAGGTCCTCGTCGCCGCGGCGGTGCTGCTGCTCGTGCGGCCACTCGCGGGGTGGATCGGCCTGCTCGGCGGCAGGACCGGTCCACGCGAACGGACCGTCATCGCGTTCTTCGGTGTGCGTGGGGTCGGCTCGTTGTTCTACCTCGTGTACGCCCTGCAGCACGGCGAGTTCGCCGAGCAGACCGTGCTGTGGCAGATCGTCGGGCTCGTCGTGATCGGCTCGATCCTCCTGCACGGGGTCTCCGCGTCCCCGGTCATGTGGTTGCTGGACCGGAAACGACGACGGAAAGCCCAGGCACAGCACGAAGAGACCTCTGACACCCACGTGTGAGGTCAGCGGTTCAGGTACGCGGCCGTGCCCTAGGGTTCGGCGCGGTCGGCGTTGTCGATGTCGAGCAGGTCCAGCAACGACCCCACCTGCCCCGCGCGGAACGCCTGGCGCTGGCGGTCGGCACCCGTTCCCCGGCCGTCCAGCAGTCGCAGACCTCGTTGCACCGCACGCAGATCACCGTTGGCTTCGAACACCGGCGTCAACCGGGTCACCAGGTCGTCGAGCTGCCGTCGCAACGGCCGGGACTCGCCGGACAGCACGTCCAGCGTGCTGCCGCGCAGGCCTTCGTTGGCCGCTCCCCAGCACGCCTGCCGCAACGTCTCCTGGGGGACCGGTTCCGCCGGCACCCCGCGTCCGACGTCGGCGACGGCCTGGGCGACCAGTGCCCGGACGAGCGCCGCCAGGAGCACCGCCTCGTCCACGGTCGCCGCGACGTCCGAGACACGCACCTCCACCGTCGGCAGGTCGGTGGCGGGCCGGACATCCCAGTAGATCATCGCGCGGTCGAGGGCGGTGCCCGCCTCGATCATGGTGTCGCAGACTTCCTCGTAGTGCTGCCACGAGGTGAAGACCGGCGGCGGCCCGGACACGGGCCAGCGCGACCACACCGTCGACCGCCAGCTCGCGAAGCCGGTGTCCTCGCCACCGGAGAACGGCGAGTTCGCGGTCACCGCGGCCAGCACGGGCAACCACGGACGCACGTGGTTGCACACCTGGACGGCGGTCTCCCGGCCGGGCACGGCGACGTGCACGTGGCAGCCGCAGATGAGCTGTTGTTCAGCCAGCGCACCGAATTCGCGCGCGATCCGCCGGTACCGCAGGCTGTCCGTCACCTCCCCCGTCTCGTCGCCCAGCGGAGGCGCCCCGACCGCGATGGCCCTGCATCCCACCGTGCGCGCGGCCCGCGCGACCGAACGGCGAGCCTCGACCAGCTCACGCCGGGCCTGCTCCACATCGCGGCACACCGTCGTGTTGATCTCCACCTGGGCGCCGGTGAGCTCGTGCTCCAGTTCGAGACCGAACTGCTCGCGCGCTACGGCGACCACCTCGTCCGCCCGGTTCACGGGGACACCGGTCTCCGGATCCACGAGGAGGAACTCCTCCTCCACACCCACCGTGGGACACCACATGTCCTTCGATGGCGGTCCCGCCACGTCACACCGTCCTGCTCATCGGGATCGGCGAATACCCTTTCGTGGCAAGAACAAAACGTCAGATGCGGCTGCCGGCCAGCAGGGGCAGACCACGTTTTCACCCAGGTATTTCGGTTGCGGCACTTCCCACGGCGTCCCACACTGTGCGGCTGACACCGGAAACTGCGAAAAACGGGTGGTTCATGTTCGATGTCGTCATCGCCGGATGCGGGCCGACCGGCGCGATGCTGGCCGCCGAACTCCGGCTGCACAACGTGCGGGTGCTCGTCCTGGAGAAGGAGCCCGAGCCCGCTTCGTCGTTCGTTCGAATAGTCAGTCTGCACCTCCGCAGTCTCGAGATCCTGGCGATGCGCGGGCTGCTGGACCGTTTTCTGGAACGCGGCAGGCAACGTCCGGTCGGAGGCTCCTTCGCCGGCATCCCCAAACCGACTCCCGAAGGTCTGGACTCCGATTACACGTCGCTGCTGGGGATTCCGCAGCCGATCGTCGAGGACCTGCTCCGGGATCACGCGATCGGACTGGGCGCGCAGGTCCGGCCCGGTTGCGCGGTGACAGGGCTCGAGCAGGACGACGAGGGCGTGACGGTCGAACTGGCCGGCGGCGAGAGGCTGCGGTCGCGCTACCTGGTCGGCTGCGACGGCGCGCGAAGTACCGTACGGAAACTCCTCGGCGTCGGATTTCCCGGCGAACCGTCCCGCAACGACACGTTGATGGGCGAAATGGCGGCAGCCGCGCCGCCGGAGGAAATCGCGGCCAAGGTCGCCGAAATCCGCGAAACCGACAAGGTGTTCAGTTTCGGGCCATTCGGTGAAGGAATCTACCGCGTCGTGATTCCGGTCACGGGAAGGAGCGAGGGCCCGCCTACCATCGACGATTTCGCACAACAGCTGCGGGTGATCGCCCGAACTGATTTCGGCGTGCACTCGCCGCGCTGGTTGTCCCGTTTCGGCGACGCCACCCGGCTGGCCGAGCGTTATCGCACCGGACGGGTGCTGCTCGCCGGCGACGCCGCGCACATCCACCCGCCCGCCGGTGGCCAGGGCCTGAACCTCGGCCTCCAGGACGCGGTCAACCTCGGCTGGAAGCTCGCCGCGCAGGTCCGCGGCCGGGCACCCGGCACGTTGCTGGACACCTACCACGCCGAACGTCATCCGGTCGCCGCGGACGTCCTCGACAACACCCGCGCCCAGGTGGCGCTGGCGTCCGGCGAACCGGGCGCGCAGGCCGTGCGCAGGCTGCTCACCGAACTGATGGACATCAACGAGGTGAACCGGCGGCTGATCGAGAAGATCACCGCGATCGGCATCCGGTACGACCTCGGTCCCGGACCCGACCTGCTCGGCCGCCGCCTGCGCGACCTCGACCTGGCGCAGGGACGCCTCTACGACCACCTGCGCGAGGGCCGCGGCCTGGTGCTCGACCGCACCGGGCGCCTGACCGCCGACGGCTGGACGGACCGGGTCGGTTTCGTCGCAGATGCCACCGCCGCGTTGGACGTCCCGGCCCTGCTGGTGCGTCCCGACGGGCACGTCGCCTGGGTCGGCGAGCACCAGCAGGACCTCGACGACCACCTCACCCGCTGGTTCGGCGAGCCCGTCGCTCGCGGCGAGAAGGAGCCTGCGGGCATAGGAGAATGAGCGACCACGGCAGGCGCGAACGGGACGTGGTGGGCGAGCACATGCAGATCGGTGAGGCCGAACGGATCGGTCTGTCCCTGCGCACGATCCGCTACTACGAGGAGGTCGGCCTGGTCGTGCCCAGCGCACGCAGCCAGGGCGGGTTCCGTCCCTACACCGAGCCGGACGTCCAGCGGCTGGGCGTGATCATGCGCATGAAGCCGCTGGGCTTCTGACCGGCGAGCTGTTCTTGGCCTCCACCAACGAACTCATGCACGCGTTCGACTACACGGACGCGGTGTCCAAAGTGGTCATCGACCTCTCCGGCGCCCACGTCTGGCACAGTTCGGCGGTCGCCACCCTAGACGCGGTCACCGCGAAGTTCGCCTCGCGCGGCGTCGAAGCGGAGATCATCGGCCTCAACCCGCGCAGCGAACAGCTGCACACCAAGCTGTCCGGCCAGCTCACCGGCTCACACTGAGCGGCGGGCGAGCCTGATGCCCGCCCAGATCAGCAGGGCGAGCACGGCCACCAGCAGGTACTCGATCAACGGGATGCGCACGACCTCGTCGATCCTGCCGAGACCGCGCCACGAGTAGACGGCGAGCGCGCCGACGACGAACGTGCCACCGATCCACCACCGCGCCGCCGTGCTGAGCCCGACGCCGTGCATCTGGGTGAGCACGAAGATCGCCACGAAGCCGAAGAAGAACATCGGCCACATGCCGCCGGGGCCGGAGTTCATCACGGCGACCAGCGTGCCGTGCACGGCCACGAGCAGTTCGAGGGTCAGCGTCCACCAGCGGTTCGTGTGGGATGTCGTGAACATCAGACTGCTCTGCACCAGCAGCAGGAACATGTAGAAGAACCCGATGAGGTGCCCACTGCTCGACTCCATCGGGTGGTACCAGAACGTGTAGATCGCGGCCCAGCTGAACAGGTAGCCGTGGTAGCGGCGCGCGAACCCGACGACCTGTGCGGAGATCGGCGCGGACCAGGTCAGCACCAGCCCACGGCGGCGGTTCTCCATCAACAGGACGACGACGAGCAGCAGCACGACGGAACCCTGCGAGCTGAAGATCGAGACGTCCTGGGCGAGGCCGTCGTAGAACACCTGGGTCTGCACAGCGTGCAGGCCGATGAACGCGCCGTTCGCGGCGAGGGCGACGACGTTGATGCGATGCAGGCCGGTGGCGTTGCGCCGGATCCGCGTCTGCGCGTAGTAGATCAGGCCCCACGACACGAGTTGGTGCGCCGCGTAGCCCACCCAGGCGGACGCCCTGCTCCAGAAGGTGGGGTCCGGCAGCTTCCAGTAGTACCAGGAGGCTCCCTGGTCGGGCAGCAGCGCGACGCCGTGCAGCCGCTGGCCCAGCAGCCAGACCAGGCCGGTGAGCAGCGCACTCGCCACTACTCCCCACACGAGAACACCGCGACCAGGCCGCCGTCGCAATTCGTTCAGCATGCTGAGCATTATGCATCGACCGGCGTGCTACGTTCAGTGCGCTGAGCAAATCAGGAGGTATCGCGGTGGCCCGATATCTGTTGCGCGTCAACGGTGAACGACGCGAGGTCGACGTAGACGGAGACACTCCCCTGCTGTGGGTGCTGCGCGACGAGCTGGGGCTGACGGGGGTCAAGTACGGGTGCGGGGTCGGCCTGTGCGGTGCCTGCACGTCCCATGTGGACGGTGCGGCGGCGCGGCCCTGCGTGCGCACGGCGGCCGACAGCGCGCAGACCCGGATCACGACGATCGAGGGGCTGTCCCGCGACGGGGACCACCCCGTGCAGCGGGCGTGGCGGGAGCTCGACGTGGCGCAGTGCGGTTACTGCCAGCCGGGCCAGGTCATGGCCGCGGCGGCGCTGCTCGCCCGTGATCCCGATCCCGACGACGCGGCGATCGAGGAAGCCCTGCGCGACAACGTGTGCCGCTGCGGCAGCTACCCCCGCATCCGCGCCGCCGTGCGCCGCGCTAGCCAGATCATGCGGGAGGAACGGTGATCAGCAGGCGGACGTTGCTGCGCGGCGCCAGCCGGCTCACGCGGGAGGAACTGTGATCAGCAGGCCGACGTTGCTGCGCCGCGCCAGCCGGCTCACGCGGGAGGAACTGTGATCAGCAGGCCGACGTTGCTGCGCCGCGCCAGCCGAATCACGCAGGAGAAACAGTGATCAGCAGGCCGACGTTGCTGCGCCGCGCCAGCCGAATCACGCAGGAGAAACAGTGACCAGCAGGCCGACGTTGCTGCGCCAACCGAATCACGCGGGACCAACAGTGACCAGCAGGCCGACGTCGCCGCGCCGCACGAGCCGGCTCACACGGGAGGAACAGTGATCAGCAGGCGGACGTTGTTGCGCGGCGCGGGAATCGGCGCGCTGGTCGTCGCGGTGCCGGTGCCCGCGCTCGCCGCGGAGGGGCTCGTGCCGAACGTCTTCGTGCGGCTGGACGCCGCGGGCCGGATCACCGCTACCGTGCCCCGCCCGGACACCGGCCAGGGCGTGCGGACCGTCGTGGCGCTGATGGTCGCCGAGGAACTGGCGGTCGAGGCCGGCGACGTCGCGCTGGAGCAGGCACACGGTGACACCGAGCGCTTCGGCTCGCAGGCCGTGGCGAACTCGGCCTCGGTGCGGCAGCTCGCCATGCCGATTCGCACGGCCGCCGCGACCGCGCGTTGCCTGCTCGTCACCGCCGCCGCGCAGCGCTGGCGCGTGCCGGTCGCCGAGTGCGCCGCTCGCGACGGCTTCGTGTGCCACCCTCGTGGGGGCAAGCTGCCCTACCGGGCGCTGGTCCGGGCCGCGGCCGCGCTCGATCCCGCCACCGTGCCCGTCGAGCTCACGCCACCGGAGAGGTGGCGGCTGCTGGGCAAGACCCGCGGCGGACGCGTGGACGCCCGCGACGTCGTGACCGGCCGCACCACGTACGGCATCGACGCGCGGCCACCTGGAGGTCTGGTCGCCGTGGTCGCCCGCCCGCCGTGGATCGGCGCGGTTCCCGACACGATCGACGACAGCGCCGCCCGCGGTCTGCCTGGCGTGGTCGACGTCCTCACGCTCACCGCGCCGGCCGACGGGCAGGGCGGCGTCGCGGTCATCGCCCGGTCGACCCACCAGGCGTTGCGCGGCCGCGACGCGCTGCGGATCACCTGGCGCGGCGGCACACCCACCGCCGACAGCCGCGCGTGGCTCGCGGACCTGCGCGCGGCGTTGCCTGCGCAGAGCCCGATCGACGGAGTCCAGCAGGTCTACTCCATGCCGTTGCTGGCGCACGCGCCGATGGAACCGATGAACGCCACCGCGCACGTCCGTCCGGATGGCGTGACCATCTGGGCTCCCACACAGGATCCCGGTGGCCTGCGCACCCAGCTGACCCGCCAGCTCGGCGTGCCCGTGCGGGTGGAGGCGACGGCGGCGGGAGGCGCGTTCGGGCGGCGCATCGAACCCGACCCGGTGCTGGAGGCGGTGGCCTGCTCACGGCGAGCCGGCGCTCCGGTCCAGGTGCTCTGGACCAGGGCCGACGACATGCGTCACGACTCGTACCGGCCGATGTCCGTGCACCGGATGTCCGCGGAGATCGGTTCGGATGGTCTGCCCATCCGAAGGGCCCACGAGGTTGTCACCTGGCCGTTGACCGTCCTGCCGTTCTTCGGCAACCCCGCCCTGATCAAGGCCAGCGGCGACCACTTCCCCTACACCGTGCCGGGGAACGTCTCGGTCATCGTGCGGCCCGCACCGCTGCGCACCGGGTTCTGGCGGTCCGTCTACGCGGGGCAGTTCGTCTACGCCGAGGAGAACTTCCTCAGCGAGATCGGCAGGAGGTCCGGCCTCGACCAGGTCGCACTGCGCCGCTCACTGCTGCCCGCCGACTCGCGCCTGCACAAGGTGCTCGACACCGTCGCCGACCGCGCCCGCTGGACCAGGCCGCCCGCACCGGGCACCTCACGTGGCGTCGCGTGCCTGGAGGAATACGGTTCCGCGATCGCGGTGATCGCCGTCGCCGAGCCGAGCTCGCGCCGAGTGCTGCGCGTGCACGCGGCCGTCGACGTCGGCGTGGCGCTGCACCCGTCCGGCGTCCGCGCCCAGGTCGAGGGCTGCGTGATCGACGCGCTGTCCACTGTGCTCGGTGCGCAGATCACCGTCCGGGACGGCGGGGTGGCGGAGTCGTCGTTCGGCGACTACCGGTGGGCGCGGATCGGCCAGACACCGGACATCGACGTCACCATCGTGCCGTCGAACGCTCCGCTGGGAGGTCTCGGCGAACTCGCCTACCCACCGGCGGCAGCCGCCATCGCGTCGGCGATCGCGGGCGACACGCCCGTGACCAGCATGCCGTTCGGGACCCCCGTCGGGTGATCGGGCGGGTCTGGGATGATGGGGCCGTGGCCGAGGGAGACGAGCTGGCGGTGGCCGACCGCCCGGACCAGGTGGGCGCGGACGTCGCCACCTGGCCCACCGGCAGGCTCCTGTCCGTGGCGGCCCGCGTCGTCGAGAAGCGCTTCGAGGACTTCCTGGCGACCCGCGGCCTCACCCACGCCGGCATGATCACCCTGCACCACCTGGCCGACGGCCCGCGCTCACAACGCGAACTGGCCCTGCTCTGCCGCGTCACCGACCAGACCATGAGCCGCACGATCGAACACCTCGACCGAGGCGCCCACGTCGTGCGCAGCCAGGACACCAAGGACCGCCGCCGGACGTCGGTGAAGATCACTCCGGCGGGCCGCCGCGCCCTCGCCGCCGTCCGCCGCGAGGAACGCGAGTCCGACACGCTGCTCGGTGCCGTGGAGGACTACGAACACTTCCGGCAGCAGCTGATCGCGCTCATCGCGGCGGCAACGTCCACAGAGGACCAGCGCGCCCAGTAGGGCCGCCCGTCAGGCCGCGAGTGCGGCACCAAGCGGGCTCAGCAGGCGACCATCTGGCTCTCGTCGGGCTCAGGGCTCCTTCGTACCGCGGAACCGCACCCGCGTACATCACCGCCGCCAGCGTGCTCCGCAGGAATCCCTGACCACCAGCTGGGCCGGAAGAACCACGGGCCCTTCCGGCCCACCGCCGGTGATCATCGCCATGATCGCCTTGGCGGCCGCCACCCCGAACCCCGGTTTGTCCTGGGCCACCGTCGTCAGCGCCGGATCGACCACCGAGGCGATCTCGATGTCGTCGAACCCGACCAGCGCCAGATCCCGCGGCACCCGCAACCCGGCCGCACGGGCGGCGAGCAGCGCGCCGACCGCCATCTCGTCGCTGGACGCGAACACCGCGGTCGGTGGCTCGTCCAATGCCAGAAGGCGTTGCATGGCAGCGGTTCCGCTCGCCCGGTAGAAGTCGCCGGCGACGACGTAACCGGCGTGCGGTTCGGCGCCCGCGTCCCGCAGTGCCGTGTGGTAGCCGGAAAGCCGGGCGTCGGACGGCTGGTTGCCGGGCGGGCCGGTGATCGTGGCGATCCGCGTGTGGCCCAGGCCGACGAGGTGGGCGACGGCCGCTCGGGCGCCGCCGGAGTTGTCCGACGTGACGTAGGTGGCCCTGGGTCCGTCGACGGCCACGTCCAGCGCGACGCACGGAACTCCGGACTGGGCGAAGGCTTCGAACGCCTCGGCGTCGGAGCCGCTGTCGATCAGGACGAGCCCGCCGAGGTGGTGGCGGCGGGTCATGTTCACGTAGCCGACCGGGTCGGCGAGCGAGGCGCCCACCTCACGGGCGTCGCCGCTGGTCGCGAGCATCAGCAGGTGGTAGCCGTGCGCGCTCAGGGCGGACTTGAGGCCTATCAACAGGTCCTGCAGGTACGGGTGCCGCCAGCCGGGCCTGCGGTGGTCGGTGTCCCAGACCAGTCCGATCATCGTCGACTGCTTCGTAGACAACGCCCGCGCGGACTCGTTGGGCCGGTAGTCCAGCTCTTTCGCGACGCGCAGCACGCGTTCTCGCGTCTCCTCGTTCACCGTTTCCGGCTGGTTGAAGACGCGCGACACCGTCGCCACGGACACGCCGCAGAGCTGGGCGATCTCTCGCCCGGTCGCCATCGGACCTCCCGTTTCACCGTAAGCGGTTACATAGACCCTAGAAGCAGCACTTCTCCTAGTCAAACGCCCGAGCGAGTTGATCTGTTTATCGTTTCGTTACTTGACTGGAGGCGCGTAACACCGCTGTCATAGGCGCCACACAAATCTTCCCGGAGAACCACTTCTCTGGTTGAGCGCGCCCAAAAACCAACGGAGGCCAGGAAAATGCGCCCCAAAGCACTCGTACTCGGCTGCGCGGCACTGGCGACCGCCGTGGTGCTCAGCGGTTGCGGCAGCGACACCGCGTCCGGCGGCAAGACCAAGCTGACCATCGGGCTGTTCGGCAACTTCGGGTACGCCGAGCTGCTCGAGGAGTACGCCGCCGCGCACCCGGACGTCGAGATCTCGGACCGCACCGCGTCGTATTCCGACCACCACAAGAACCTCGCCGCCCACCTCGCCACCAGCAGCGGCGCCGCGGACATCGAGGCGGTCGACACCGGCTACGTCAACCAGTTCAAGGCCACGCCGGACAAGTTCGTCGACCTCAACACCAAGGGCGGCGGCCAGCTGAAGGACCGCTGGCTGCCGTGGAAGTGGGAGGCCTCGCTCAGCAAGGACGGCAAGCAGATCGGCTACGGCACCGACATCGGCGGCCTGGCCATCTGCTACCGCCGCGACCTGCTGCAGAACGCCGGGCTGCCCGCCGACCGCGATCAGGTCGCCGCGCTGTGGCCGACCTGGCAGGACTTCATGGCCGCCGGCAAGAAGTTCCAGGAGAAGGCGCCCGAGGGCGTGAAGTGGTTCGACGGCGGCCCGACCGTGCTCAACGCCATCGTCGGCCAGGCGTTCGTCGGCTACTACGACAGGTCCGACCAGATCGTCGTCGGCGAGAACAAGGAGATCAAGGCCGGCTGGGACCTCGTCGTCGACGGCGTGCAGTCCGGTCTGTCCTCGAAGCTGCTCTACTCCACGCCCGTCTGGAACACCGGCTTCAAGCAGGGCCAGTTCGCGACCGTCACCTGTCCCGCCTGGCAGATGGCCAAGATCAAGGACCAGGCCGGTCCGGAGGCCGCCGGCAAGTGGGACGTCACGTCCGTGCCGGGCGGTGGCGGCAACTGGGGCGGCTCGTACCTCACGGTTCCCAAGTCGGGCAAGAACATCGACAAGGCCGTGGAGCTGGCGGCGTGGCTGACCGCGCCCGAGCAGCAGGCCAAGGTGTTCAAGAGCGCTGGGTTGCTGCCGTCGATCCCGAAGCTGTACGAGGACCCGTCGATCGTCGACTACAAGAACCCGTACTTCAACGACGCCCCCATCGGCAAGCTGTTCACCGACGCGGCGAAGAAGCTGAACCCGCAGTACCAGGGGCCGAAGGCGGGCGACATCCAGACCGCGATCGGCAACGCGATGCAGCGCGTCGAGCAGGGCAAGCAGAACGGCGAGGACTCGTGGCGCCAGTTCGTCGGCGACGTCCAGAAGTGACGCGCTGACATGGTCTTGATGGACAAGACGGCCAGAAGGCACCGGTGGGACACGAAGTTCGCGCCGTACGGGTACGTGGCGCCCTACTTCCTGATCTTCGGTGTCTTCGGGCTGTTCCCCCTCCTCTACACGATCTGGGTCTCGCTGCAGGACCGCAACCTGCTGGAGTCCGAAGCGGCGACCTTCGTGTGGTTCGCCAACTACGCCAAGCTGATGGCGGACCCGTACTTCTGGAACGCCATGGGCAACACGCTCAGCCTGTGGCTGCTCACCACGGTCCCGCAGATCCTCTTCGCGCTGTTCATCGCGCAGCTGCTCAACCGCAAGGTCCGCACCCGCACGCTGTTCCGGATGGGCGTGATCCTGCCGAACATCACCTCGGTGGCGGCGGTCACGATCATCTTCGCGCAGCTGTTCGGCCGGGACTTCGGCCTGGTCAACTGGGTGCTGGAGCTGTTCGGCGCGGGACAGATCGACTGGCAGGCGGGCACGGCCAGCTCGCACGTCGCCATCGCCGTGATGGTGGTGTGGCGCTGGACCGGCTACCACGCGCTGATCTTCCTGGCCTCCATGCAGGCGATCCCGTCGACTCTGTACGAAGCGGCCACTTTGGACGGTGCGAACGGCCGTCAGCAGTTCTGGCGCATCACGGTTCCGTTGCTGCGGCCCCAGATCATCTTCACGACGATCATCGCGACCACCGGCAACATGCGGCTGCTCGCCGAGCCGCTGCTGTTCAACCCCGGCGCCGCGGCCGCGACGGGTGGCTCCGACCGGCAGTTCCAGACCGCCGCGCTGTACCTCTACGAGCAGGGCTTCACGAAGTACGACTTCGGCTACAGCTCGTCGATCGCGGTCGTGCTGGCCATCGCCACCGTCGTCGTCGCCGGTCTCGGCTACCTGGCGACCAAACGGATCCGGACGGAGTGACCCCATGACCGCTGTGCTGGAACGCCCCGCGCCGGTGCGGCCTGCCGGTCCCGCGACGAGGGCGCGCAGGCTGGCCCGGCGCGTCGGGGGGCCGTGGACCTACGCCGCCCTGATCGCCGTGCTGGCCGGGTCGGCCTTCCCGGTGTACTGGTCGTTCGTGGTGTCCTCACAGACACCGGACGCGATCGACAGCGTGCCGCCCGTCCTGGTGCCGGGCGGACACCTCTTCGCGAACATCGCCCGCGTCTTCGACACCACCGACTTCGCGCTGGCGATGGTGAACTCGATCGTGGTGTCGGGCACCGTGACCATCTCGGTGGTGCTGTTCTCGACGCTGGCGGGCTTCGCGTTCGCCAAGCTGAAGTTCCGCGGCCGCAACGTGTTGCTGCTGCTCATCATCGGCACGCAGGCGATCCCGACCGAGCTCGGCATCATCCCGCTCTACATGATGATGGCCGAGTTCGGCTGGGCCGGTGAGATCCACGCGGTGATCGTGCCGGGACTCGTGACCGCGTTCGGCGTGTTCTTCATGCGCCAGTACTTCGAGCGGGCCATCCCGGACGAGCTGCTGGAGGCGGGCCGGATGGACGGCTGCGGATCGCTGCGGCTGTTCTGGCACGTCGCGCTGCCCGCGGCCCGTCCGGCGGCGGCCGTGCTGGGCCTGTTCACGTTCATGCAGGCGTGGAACGACTTCTTCTGGCCCCTGGTCGTCCTCACGCCGGAGAACCCGACCGTGCAGACCGCTCTGTCCACTTTGGCCAGTGGCTACACCACCGACTACACACTGGTGCTGACCGCCGCGACGATCGGCACGGTGCCGGTGCTGGCCGTGTTCCTGTTGTTCGGCCGTCAGATCGTCGGCGGCATCATGTCCGGCGCCGTCAAGGGCTGACTTTCTTTTGGAGACTGCTGTGAGCTTTCCGGACAGTTTTCGCTGGGGCGTGGCGACCTCGGCCTTCCAGATCGAAGGAGCGGCGCGGCTCGACGGCCGCGGTCCGTCCATCTGGGACACCTTCGCCCAGGTGCCCGGTGCCGTCGCGTCCGGCGACACCGGGGACGTGGCCGCGGACCACTACCATCGCTGGACAGAAGACGTCGGGCTGCTCGCCGGCCTGGGTGTCGACTCCTACCGGTTCTCCGTGTCGTGGTCGCGGATCCTGCCCGAGGGGCACGGCAAGGTCGAGCAACGCGGTCTCGACTTCTACCGGCGGCTCGTCGAGGCGTTGCTGGGCAAGGGGATCGAGCCCTTCCTGACGCTGTACCACTGGGACCTGCCCCAGGCGCTGGAGGACGAGGGCGGCTGGCGCAACCGCGACACGGCCCACAGGTTCGCCGACTACGCCGCCATCGTGCACGCGGAACTCGGTGACGTGGTCAGGAAGTGGACCACGCTGAACGAACCGTACTGCTCCTCGATCGTGGGCTACGGCGAAGGCCGGCACGCCCCCGGCGCGCGCGAAGGTCATGGCGCGCTGGCGGCGGTGCACCACCTCCTGCTCGGCCACGGCCTCGCCGTGCAGTCGATGCGGGCGAACGGGTTGCCCGAGCAGGAGTTCGGCATCGTGCTCAACCAGTCCCCCGCCGTGCCGGTGACGGACTCACCCGCCGACGTCGCCGCCGCGAACCGTCAGGACGTCCTGCTGCGCAGGCAGTTCACGGATCCGCTGTTCGGCTCCGCCTACCCGGACGAGCTGACGTCGATGTTCGGCGACATCAGCGACTTCTCGTTCCGGCAGGACGGCGACCTGGAGATCATCGGGCAGCCGCTGGACTACGTCGGTCTCAACTACTACTACCGGCTGCACGTCGCCGACGCACCGCATCGCGAGCCCGACCCCGCCAAGCGCACGGCGCACGACATCGGCGTCGACACGAGCCGGCTGCCGGACGTCCCGCGCACCGGCATGGGCTGGCCCGTCGAACCGGCCGGCATGACGACCGCGCTGGCGGACCTCAAGGCACGGCACCCCGCCCTGCCGCCCGTCTACGTCACCGAGAACGGCTGCGTCTACCCCGACGTGGAAGGCTTCGAGGACACCGAGCGCATCTCCTACCTGCGCGACCACATCGCGGCGGCGCGGGCGGCGGACGTGGACCTGCGTGGCTACTTCTGCTGGTCGCTGCTCGACAACTTCGAGTGGGCGCACGGGTACAAGCACCGGTTCGGCCTGGTGCACGTCGACTACCGGACGCTGGAACGCACACCGCGCGCCAGTTACCACTGGTACCGCGACTTCATCACCGAGGCACGGCAGGACGGCTGACCGCGGGAACCTCGTGCCAGTCACCGCCGGAGGCGCTCGGCCGCCAGCCTGCCCGAGATCAGCACCGGAGGGATGCCGACGCCGGGTGTGGTGCCGCTGCCCGCCAGTACGACGTTGCCGTCCCGGAACGGCAGGTTCCCCGGCCGGAACGGACCGGTCTGGCCGAACGTGTGGGCGGCGGAGAACGGCGTGCCGGCGGCCTGGCCGTCGCGCGCCCAGTCGTCCGGTGTCACGACCGCGAGCGGTTCGGCGTCGACGAGGAGCTTGCGGGCCGCCATCTCGTCGACGAGTTCCTCGGCGTAGCGGTGCGCCAGCGCGTCCCAGCGCAGCGGGGCGGCGTCGAGGTTCGGGCAGGGCGCGAGCAGGTACTGCAGGTGCCTGCCTTCCGGCGCCAGCGCGGGGTCGGTCAGGGTGGGCGTGGTGAGCAGCAACGACGGATCGCTCATCAGCTTTCCCTGCCGGATGATCTCGTCGAACGTGCCGTTCCACTTGTCGCCGAAGGAGATCGTGTGGTGGGCGAGGCCATCGGCCACCCGACCGGAGCTGAGGTGCACGACCACCGCGGACGGTGACCAGCGCAGGGGCACGACGCGGCGCGGTTCGCCGCGCAGCAGCCGGGTGCTCTGGGCGGGCCCGGTGGCCAGGACGACGGCGTCGCAGGCGAACCGGCTTTCGGCCGTGCGCACCGCGTTCACCCGGTGACCGGTCCGTTCGAGCTCCTCGACCTCGACGCCGTAGTGGAACAGGACCCCGGCTTCGGCGGCCGCGTCGGCCAACGCCTGCGGCACAGTGCGCATGCCGCCGCGCGGGAACCACACACCCGCGATGGTGTCCATGTAGGCGATGACGGCATAAGCGGCGAGAGCGTCCTTCGGTGCGACGCCGGCGTAGAGAGACTGGAAGGTGAAGACGCGCCGGAGCCGGTCGTCGCGCAGGAACCGTCCGACCGCCTTCGCCAGCGAGCCGAAGCCGCCGAGCCGGGCGAGCCTCACCAGATCGGGGCCCACGAGGTCGAGCGGCGAGTCGAAGCTCGCGCCGATGAACCTGTCGCGTTCAACCTCGTACAGCTTCGTGAGCCACGCCCGCAGATCGCGGTACCCCTGTGCTTCCCGGTCCCCCGCGAAGTCGCGCACCGCCTGCTCCATGCGGTCCGCGTCGGTGTGCACGTCCAGCGCCGTGCCGTCGGAGAACGTCGCGCGGTAGGCGGGGTGCAGCGGCAGCAGCTCCAGGTGGTCCTCGCGCTGGTGACCCACCGCGGCGAACGCGTCGTCGAGCAGTTCCGGCATCGTCAGCACGGTCGGGCCGGTGTCGATCCGGTGGCCGCCGACGTCGAGCCGGCCCGCGAGTCCGCCGGGGTGCGGGTGCCGTTCGAGGACCGTCACCTCGTGCCCCGCGCCGCGCAGGTGCAGCGCGGCCGAGAGCCCCGAGAGTCCCGCGCCGACCACGACCACCCGGTCCGTGCGGCCCTTCACCAGGTGCACCACTGCGTTCCCCTCAGGTCGTTCGCGTCACGGCACGGCCGGCGAGGCGCACCAGCTCGTCACGCACATCTTCGGGGATGGCCGCGCGGTCCAGCGCCGCCATCCCCGTTCCCGCCAGCCTCTCGATCAGGTTCTCCACAGCGGCGACCGCTCCGAGCTTGACGAGCAGTGCGCGCACGTCGTGGACGGTCCGGTCGCTGACGGTGCCACTTTCCAGGCATCGCCGGAGCAGCCTCTGCGCGGCGGGTTTGCCCTGCGCGCGCGAGAGGGCGATGGACATCAACGGCGTCCGCTTGCCCTCCCTCAGATCCTCCCCCACCGGTTTCCCGGTGGCGGAGGAGTCACCGAAGACACCGATCAGGTCGTCTCTCAGCTGGAAGGCGACGCCGATGTCGTGACCGTACGCGCGCAGGCAGTCCACGACATCGGCGTCGGCTCCCGCGAGGGCTGCGCCGAGGTGCAGCGGCCGTTCCACGGTGTAGGCGGCGGTCTTCAGCGCCGCCGCACGAACGGCATGCTCCAGCGACTCCTCGCGGCGCGCGACGGCGAGGAGGTCGAGGTGCTGTCCCATGATCATCTCGGTCCGCATCGCCTGCCACGGACCCCAGGCTCGGCCCAGCGCCTCGGCGGACAGGCCCGCGGTCACCAGCGCGTCGTCCGCCCACGCCAGCGCGAGGTCGCCGACCAGGATCGCCGCGGAGTCGCCGTACTGACGGGCGCTCGCGGCCCACCGTTCCCGCCGGTGCCGCGCCGCGAAGGACTCGTGCACCGACGGCCTGCCCCGCCTGGTCGCCGAGCGGTCCATCACGTCGTCGTGGACCAGCGCGCAACATTGCAGCAGTTCCAGCGCCACCATCGCCTGCACCACGGCGTCCACCGGCGGCGAGCCGCCTCCCGCCCGCCATCCCCACCACGCGAACGTCGGCCTGATCCTCTTGCCACCGGCGAGGATCAGCTCCCGCAGCTCGGCGGCGAGCTCGGGAGCAAGGTCCTGCCTGGCGAGCAGGAAGTCGCGCAGTGCGCCGTCGAGCAGGACGCGGAAGTCGTCCACCTGCGACGTGCGAGCGTCCACGCTGGTCAGCAGCGACATCGGCGTTCCCCTGGGAGTGGGTCGGTGTTCGGCTTTTCGAGCTAAGCAGCGCGGCAGGGGGTCTGCATGATGAGCGGCGCCGTTGTGCGAAGGGCAACTCGCGGACTTAGCGTGGAGGAACCTCCTCCGCGAAAGGACCGCTGATGTCGGCTGAACGCGAACTGGACGCCGCGGGTGTCACCGCGCCGGCGTTGCGCGACGCGTACCGGCGCTGCCGTGAGCTCAACGCGCAGCACGGCCGGACCTATTACCTGGCAACCAGGTTGCTCAGCGCGGAGCAACGGCCCGCCGTGCACGCGCTGTACGGGTTCGCCCGCTGGGTGGACGACGTCGTCGACAACCTCCACAGTGGACCGGACGAGAAGTCCGCCGCGCTGCTGGCCATCGACGGACGCCTCCAGACGGCGCTGAGGGACGGGGCGACGGACGACCCGGTACTGGCGGCGCTGATCGACACCGTGCACCGCTACGACATCCCGGTCCGGCACTTCCAGGACTTCATGGAGTCGATGCGGATGGATCTCACCGTCACCGACTACCCCACGTCGGCCGATCTCGAACGGTACGTGCACGGATCCGCCGCCGTGATCGGCCTGCAGGTGCTGCCGGTGCTCGGCACGAGTGTGCCCCGCGAGGAGGCGGAGCCCGCGGCCGCCGCACTCGGCGTCGCGTTCCAGCTCACCAACTTCATCCGCGACATCGGCGAGGACCTCGACCGCGGCCGGGTGTACCTGCCCGCCGACGAGCTCGCGGCGTTCGGCGTCGACCGCGAACGGCTGCTGCGCGCACGGGCGGAGGGCAAGGCCGACCAGCAGGTGCGGGCCGCCCTGCGGGACCAGGTGCGCAGGGCGCGGCTGGTCTACGAGCGGGCCTGGCCGGGCATCGGCATGCTCGCGCCGCGCTCCAGGCCGTGCGTGCTCACCGCGTACCGGCTGTACGGGCGGATCCTCGACCTCGTCGAACACGCGGACTGCGACGTGCTCTCGCGCCGCGTGGTCGTGTCGAACGGCAGGCGCCTCGCCGTCGCCCTGCCCGCGCTGGCCAGGGCGGTGTTCGCCCGTGCGGCCTGAGAGGAAGTCCCTGCGTGACCGGATCCCGCTGCGGGTCTACTCCAGCCCGCCGTGGCGCGAGCAGCGGCCGACGTGGCAGGACGCCAAACCCGCGCTGATCGAGTCGGCACTCAAGCGCGCCACCGCCCGACCGTCCGGCAACTGGTTCGTCGCCGGTGCGAGCCGCGACGTCGTGAAGGGCAAACCGCATGGTCGCACCATCTCGGGTCAGGAGGTCGTGCTCTGGCGCGGGCCCCACGGCGTGCTCATGGCCGGTTCGGGCTCGTGTCCGCACCTCGGCGCTCCGCTGTGCGACGGCGCCGTGGCCGAGGGCAGGCTGATCTGCCGCTGGCACGGCCTCGCGCTCGACGGCAAGCGGTTCGGTGCCTGGACGCCGTTCCCCGCGCACGACGACGGCGTGCTGGTGTGGGTCCGCCTCGACCAGGCAGGGGGCGAGGAACCCCTGTCCGCCCCGGTGCTGCCGGAACGGCCGCCCGCGGGATCGATCGACGCGGTGGCCACGCTCATCGGCCGCTGCGATCCCGAGGACGTGGTCGCGAACCGCCTCGATCCGTGGCACGGCGCGTGGTTCCACCCCTACTCGTTCGCGAACCTGCACGTCCTGGAGACCCCGACCGACTCGGACGACCGCTTCCTGGTGGAGGTGACGTTCCGGCTCGCCGGCCGCGTCGGTGTCCCCGTCATCGCCGCGTTCACCTGCCCGGAGCCGCGCACCGTCGTGATGCACATCGTCGAGGGCGAGGGTGAGGGCAGCGTCGTCGAGACGCACGCGACCCCGATCCGCGACGGCCGCACAGCGGTGGTGGAGGCGACCATCGCGCACTCGGAGCGGCCCGGGTTCGCGCTGGCCAAGCCGGTCGCGGGGGCGTTGCGGCCGGTCATGCGCTGGGCTGCGGCGCGGCTGTGGCGCGACGACCTTGCCTACGCCGAGCGACGGTACGAACTACGCCAGAAGGGTCGATTTCCCGACTGAGCACCCGAGTTGCGTCGTTTCTGAGTCGATTTTACGATGATGTCCCCATCCAGGTCGACTCACCGGAGGACGTGCTCGTCATGCCTGAACTGTCCCGTCTGCCTCAGCCGGTCGTGGAGTCGTGGGACTGGCAGCTGGCCGGTCTGTGCCGTGGCATGGACAGCGCCTACTTCTTCCACACGCCCAACGAACGCGGCTCCGCGCGTGACCGGCGCGAGGCCGCGGCGAAGGCCATCTGCCGGCGCTGCCCGGTCATGGAAAAATGCCGAGCGCACGCGCTGGAGGTGCACGAGACCTTCGGCATCTGGGGTGGACTCGGCGAGAGTGAGTTGAGGGCGATGCTGTCGAAACGCGCACGTAGAACGTGACGTACACGCCTCGCGCCGTGGCCGGCATGCTCGGCATCGCCCCCACCACGCTCAGAACCTGGGACCAGCGCTACGGCCTGGGGCCCTCTGTCCGCACCGACGGCGGCCACCGCCGTTACGAGGACGCGGACATCGAGGTGCTGCGCCGGATGGTGGGGCTGACCGCACAGGGTGTGGCGGCGTCCGCCGCGGCGGTATTGGCGCGCAAGCAGCCGGTGGCTCCGCCCGAGGGCGAACGCACTCCGATCGGCTCTGCGGAAGCCTTGATGGCACAGCAGAGTTTCCTGGGTGCCGCGAAACGTCTCGACGAACCCACGATGGCCGATCTCGCCGCGAAGCTCCTCGCCGCGCACGGTGTCGTGGCCGCGTGGGACGGGGTGTTCGTACCGGCGCTGGTCGAACTCGGCGAACTGGTCGTCGCGAGCGGTCAGGGCGTGGAGATCGAGCACCTGGCGAGCGGAAGCATCCTGCACGCGTTACGCGGGATCCCGCGCACCAGCGGTCCCGGTCCGCTCTCCGTGTTGATGTCGTGCGCACCGGACGAGCAGCATTGGCTTCCCCTGGAAGCTCTCGGCGCGGCACTGTCCGAACAGGACCGCAGGTGGGGCAACCTCGGCGCACGGGTGCCCGCCGAGGCGTTGCGCGACGCGGTGACCCGCTTGTGCCCCGAGGTCGTGCTGGTCTGGGCGCACCGGCAGGACCTGGCGCTTCGTGTTCCGTTGGAGGAGCTCGGCACGCGCTCGGGCGCGGTGATCGCGGTCGCCGGTTCCGGGTGGGATGGCGTGGCCCTGCCGTCGTTCGTGCGCCGGCCCAAGTCCCTGTGCGAGGCGATCGGGCTCGTGCTGAACCACGAGCCGAGCTGACCGCCGTCGTCAGCCAGCTGCCGCCATGACGATCACAACGTCCGCCAGCGTCGGGCGACCGAGCGCAGCAGCGGAACGCGGCCCTCGGCCGGCACCGTCCACAGATCCGTGCCCGCGACGCCCCAGCGGCTCAGCAGGTGGTTGGCGGCGGCGAAACCGGTGGTGGCCGCGCGTTCCATGAGCGCGACCGGCAGGTCGATGCGCACCAGATCGCCTGCCACCACAAGGAAGTCGTCCGGTGTGGTGACTCCCGGCCGTCCCGCGTACCCACCGGCCGGGAAGAGCGGGCAGTCCTCGCGCAGCTCGTGGCGTTCGTCGACGACCCCTGCCCGTTTGGTCTCCGGGTAGACCTCGGTGAGCTGTTCCCAGAGCCGGGCGCGGGCGTCCTGTTCGTCCACATCGGACGGTAGCGCGTAGCCGTGCAGTTCCACCACGGAGCCACCCGTGCGGGCGGCCCAGGCCCGTGCCTCGTGCTCGTAGTGGTTGAGCACGCCGATGTTGTCGAGCAGGTCGTGGCCGCCGGTGCCGAGGAAACCGGGCCGGTCCGCGTCCACCGGCGTGTCCAGCCAGTACCTCGACACGAGGAACCGGGGCGCGGTGCGCAGCCCGCCGACCTTCTCGCGCCACGCGGCGTCGCCGAGCGCGGGCGAGCCGCCGACGAGGGTCCGCAGGCCCGGTACGTCGGCGGCGAGCACCACGGCGTCCGCCTCGATCGCGCCGTCGCCGATGGTGACGGAGAACCGCCTGTGCTCGCCCGGCAGCACGGACCTGACCTCGGTGCCCGTGCACACCGTCGCGCCCAGCAGGGCGAGGTGGCGCCCGAGCGGCTCCCACAGGCCGTGCGGGAACGGGTCCGCGGCCACGTCGAACAGCAGCCCCTCGCTGGAGCCGAGGAAGTAGATGTGGAACATCACCGCGAGCTCGGCGGCCGACATGCGGGTGGGGTGGGCGAAGAAGCTGCGGGAGAACACCTCGAAGGCGAGGGCGTGCGCGGCCTCGGGGAACCGGATCCGCTCCAGGTAGGTCGCGGCGTCGATGCCGTCGAGCTCCTCATAGATCCGCGGCACCGACACGTCGAGCAACGACAGCGCGGCCCGCGCGTTGACGTCGGGCAGGTCGCGCCAGCGGAACGTGGGGCTGCCGCGCAGGAACGCGAGAGCGTTCCACGGCACCGCCTTCGGGAGGTTCGCGAAACCGTCCCGGTGGCCGGAGGCGTGCTGCAACGGGTAGTCCGGCAGTCCGACCAGGGCTCGTCCGGCCGGGTCGGCGCGGTCGAGCAGGGCCCGGAGGTTGTAGTACTGCCGGAAGAACGCGTGGAAGCCGCGCGTCATGGTGGCGTCGCTGCCGTCCGCGAGCCTGGTGCTCCAGCCGCCGACGCGGCCGCCCAGGTAGTCCTCCCGTTCGCACAGCACGACCTGTGCCCCGCGTTCGGCGAGCAGCGTCGCGGCGGAGAGTCCGGCGATGCCACCGCCCACCACGGCGACGACGGGCGCGGTCCCGTCGAACTGCGCGCGACCGGCCGGGGCCGGGATCCGCACCGCCTTGCGATCCCTCACCGCTGCTCCTGTTCCGGCACGTGGCTGCGGAAGGTGTGCACCACGCCGAGTTGCAGGCCCGGCAGCGGCGCGCTGCGCACGCCGACGAAGCCGTTGCGCCGCAACCGGTCCCGCAGCGCCGTCGCGCCGTCGAAGTCCATCACGCTGCGCCACAGGTAGGTGTAGAGCGAGCGGTCGCCGGTGACCAGCCATCCCGCCGGGACGATGAACCCGCACAGCAGCGTCCACAATGCCGCGCTTGTCAGGGAGTCGCGCACCGAGTACTCGTGCAACACCAGCGTTCCGCCGGGTTTCAGCAGGTCCCTGATCCGGATGAGCGTGCCATCCGGCTCGGGCAGGTTGCGCACCAGGTACGCGGCGAACACCGCGTCGAACTCGCCCTCGTCCACGTCCTCGGCGCGGCTGTGCACGAACCTCACCGTGGCGGGCCAGCGCTTCTCCCGCGCCCGCGCGATCATGCCCGCCGAGGCGTCCACAGCGACGATCTCCACGCCGGGCGCGGCCGCGACCAGCGCGGCGGTGGAGGCGCCCGTGCCGCAGCCCAGGTCGAGCACCCGCATGCCGGGGCGCAGGCCGAGCGCTCGCGCGGAAAGGCGCAGCGCCTGGTGATAGCCGGGGTTCAGTCCAACCAGGAAGTCGTAACCGCGGGCCGCCCGGTCGAACTTCCCCGGTACCTCAAGCTTGTTCACGTGCCGGCCTTCCCCGTTCCCACAGCAACAACACGGCGGTGACCATGGCGAACCCGTATAGGAAGTCCTCCACCGGGATGTCCCACGGCACCCGCACCCCGCTGATCGCCCAGTCCGCGTACAACACGATCGGCGCGTCGAGCCTCGTCAGCCATCCGTCCACCGGAACCTGGAACCCCAGCACGATCGCCATCGTGATCCAGTACGCCGGACGCTTGAACAAACCCGTGCGCAGCAAGAAGAACTCCAGCAGCAGCACCACGGCAACCGCCGCCACCGCGGCGAACGAGTACTCCTCAACCATCACGCAACCAGCGCTCCGAATGCCCGCGCACGGCCTCGTAGGTCAGCACCGCGCAGAGCGGGATCGCCACGAAGAACAGGACTTCCTCGATCGGCAGCACGCCACCGATCAACACCCCGGTCGTCGCCTCGGGATGAAAACTCCAATGCCCTCGCACGATCGCGACGACGTCCCAGACGGCGAGGACGAGCAGCACGGGCGCGATGGCACGCGCCAGGTCCGGGCCACGGCGGTAGACACCGCGTCCCATCCACTCCAGCGGCAGCGTGATGAGCACGCACACGCCCAGCACCATCAGGTATTCGTACTGGCTTCGCATCACCGACCTCCCACCACGACCGTATGGGCGGCGCGACGAGTCTGCACAACGGCGCAGATCGAGGTTCCGCGGTCAGGTCGTTTCCGTCTTGGAGATCGCGTAGTAGGCGTCCACGGTGTCACCGTCGATGCCCACGTAGGTGTCGATCCACGCCGCAGCGGCACGAACCAGCACCAGCACCGCGTCGAACTGCTGGTCCTCGGTCAACCTCGCCAGCACCAGGGCGACGCGCTGATCGTCACCACACGCCAGTCCACTCAGCACCTCCGAGGCGACCTCGGAGGCCCGCGCGCAGGTCGCGTCACCCCGCGTCGCCGGCACAGAGATCGGAATGCGGACGGACCGCTCGAGCGAGCCGCGCGGAACACCACGCAGCAGGATCACCGCACACGTGTCGATCGCGACCACCCGCGTCCGCTCGTCCGACACCAGGCACCGCACGGCGTCGACGGACCACAGGTGATCACGCCTGTTGACCGCACCCACCGCGGCCAGGGTCAGTTCCCTGGCCTGCACTTCATCGAGTCGATGCATCGACTCCCGGTCTCCTTCGCGATCGGCCCCGACTGCGCCCCGCACACTGAATTCTGTGTTGCCACCACCGCAACTCAGCCATGGTCAAACGACCGGGCTCGCGCTGCACGACGAGTGGCCCGCGGTTCACCCGTCCGCACCATCGCATTCGAGGCCCGTTCCAGATGTTGGTAACATCCCGATGTTGACAACCTGGGAGGGTTAACGATGGCGACTCGGCACCTCTACGTGGTCCGTCACGGCGCAGCAGACCCGTTCGGCCAGCTCACCGGCACCGGCGAACGACAGACGCACCTGCTGGGCGAACGCCTGGCCCGGTCACCGATCGACGCCGTCCTGCACTCGCCCCTGGCCAGAGCGAAGAGCACAGCCCAGCTCCTGGGCGAGCACCTGCCAGGCGTCCCCGTCACCGAGGCCCCCGAACTGGTCGACCACGTACCGCACGTGCCGGCCGATCCCCCGCCCGCGTGGGCAGGCTTCTTCGACGGCTACGACGCGGCAGAAGCAGCCGCGGGCGCGGGCCTCGCCGAGTCCTTGACCACCCGGTTCGCGCGTCCGGCCGAGACCGAGACCCACGAGGTGCTGGTCACGCACGCCTACCAGGTGGCATGGCTGGTGCGGCACGCCCTGGGCGCACCGCCGGACCGTTGGCTGGCGATGAGCTGCGGCAACACCGCGCTGACCGTCATCCAGTTCCGCGACGGCACGCCACCGGCCTTGCTGCTGTACAACGACATGAGCCACCTGCCGGAGGAGCTGCGCTGGACGGGCTTCGGCCCAGGCGCCCGGCCTTGAACCGCGTCCAGCGCGCGTCCTTGGCTGGTCGCCCGCACGCCCGGCCGCCGCACCGAAGCAGGCCCACTCGCCCAGACGCCTGTGCACGCCGCGGCCGCATTCCACTTCCGCGAGAGCGCGCCTCGTGCCCGGCTGCCCGCCCGCCACATCATGCTCCGCCGGACCACGCCTCACCCAGCTGCCCGCGCACGCCGCCACACTCTGCCGGACCACGCCCCCAGCCCAGCCGCCCGCGCACGCCGCCACACTCCGCTGGACCACGCCCCAGCCCAGCCGCCCCCGCACACCGCCGGACCACACCCAGCCGCCCGCGCACGCCACCCAACCGCCGCACGCCACTCCCGCAGGGGCCATGCCCCCGCTTCCGTGCCGCCTGAGCACCTTCGACCACGCGGCAGATACGCGGACTCGTCCGACCAGAGCCTCCCCCGACCCTCTGCTCGCCAAGGCCGCGGAACGCACCGCCCTCAAGCACCCTCACGCCGCCGAAGCACAACCTGCGCCGCCTCCAGGCGCTCGGCCTCGCCCCGCTCCGACCCATCCCCGGACACCTCATCCGCCCACCCCAGCAACCGGCGCAGGTGCCCGTCCGCACCTCCCGTGACGACGCGCGGCGTGCCGAGGACGACCTCACCGCCGGTCCCGTCGATGGTCACCATCGCGCCCACGCCAACCGTGCGCCCGCCTATCGCCACCGAGTCGCTGCCCACGTGGAGGTCGGCGACGCCCACGACGGCGGGTTTGCCCATCGAGCGGGCTACGACGGCCGCGTGGCTTGCCGGGCCGCCCCGCGCGGTGACGATGCCGGTGGCCGCCGCCAGGCCGCGGATGTCCTCCGGTGACGTCTCCGGACGCACCAGGACGACCGGGCCGTCGGCGGCCATGCGTACCGCCTCGTCGGACGTGACCGCCACCCTGCCCGCCGCCACTCCCGGGCAGACGCCCAGGCCGCGTGCGATGACGTCGGCATCCGGTTCGATTCGGGGTACGCGGACGTGCCGGAGGTGGTGCGGTGCCAACCGCAGGAGTGCTTCGGCGCGGGTGATCGCACCGGCGTCGGCCAGGTCGGTGGCCAGGCGGACGGCGGCGGCGCCGGTGAACCTGCCCGGCCGCACCTGTAGCAGCCACAACACGCCTGACTCGAAGGTGAACTCGACGTAGCACGCGTCGCGGTAGTGCTGTTCGATGCAGCTCAGGGCGTCGAGCAAGTCTTGCCAGACGGCGGGTTCACGGTTCGCGATGGTGTGCAGGGGCAGTGTCAGCGTCCGGCCGGAGACGACGTCGTCGCCCTGGTGTCCGAAGAGGACTTCGCCGAACGGCGCGTTCTCGCCTGTGCCGGGGTCGCGGCTGAACGCGACGCCGGAGCCGCTGTGGTCGTCGCGGTCTCCGAAGACCATCCGCTGCACGACCACGGCCGTGCCCAGGTCGTGCGGGATGCCGTGCAGGGTGCGGTAGGTGCGGGCGCGGGGTGTGTTCCACGACGCGAACACCGACTTCAGCGCCTCGTCGAGCGAGTCCGGCGTGAGGCGGAGGTTGAGGATCGTGTCCATCATGCCGGGCATCGACACGGCGGCCCCGGAACGCACCGAGACCGTCGACGGTCCCAGGACCTCGATGGCGGAGGCCAGTTCGCCGGCGAGACCGCCGGGAAACCGGCCTGTGCGGAGGAAGACCCTGCAGGCCTCGGTGGTGACGACGAAACCGGCGGGCACCGGCAGGCCGAGGCGGTGCAGCAGCACGAGGCCGTGGGCCTTGCCGCCGACGACCTCCGGCGGTTCGCCGAGCGCGCCGGAGAGGTGCCTTACCCACTCCATCGCGCGATTCCCAACGTGGCGAGCAGGTCCTCGTGCAGTTCCGCCCAGATCGTGTGGAACGAGTCGATGGTGTCGGCCAGGCGCTCCAACTCCCCCGCCTGGGCGCGGTCCAGGGCTTCGGACAGGCGCGCGTCGTAACGGCCGAACCGTGGCACGGCGGCGGCCAGAGCGGCGATCACCACGACGGCACGGGCGTGGAAGTCGGTGAACAAGGCGAGGACGCGGGCGTCGTAGGCGGTGTCGCTGTGGTCGTTGACGGTCGTGACGCCGTCGGCGGACCGGACCTGCCACGCCGTGCACAGGTCGAGCAGTTCGGGGTTGAGCACGAGGAACGCGTCGAACGCCTCGGCCAGCGCGGGACGGGTGCCGGCCGACTCCAGCTCGGCCTTGGTCCGGGCGGCGTCGGCGGACCGGCCGGACTCCGTCAGCGCCCACCCGCCGAAACCCCTGTGGTGTGTGACGAGACCGGCGACCGCCAGATCGATCAGCTCGGACTCCACATCGGACTCATCGAGCCCCGTGAACGACGCCACGCGGGTGAGTCCGGTGGTACCGACGCAGCGCAACGCGTGCAGCACCAGCAGATCTCTGCTCACGACGTCGCCTCCCGCCGGCGCGCGCCAGCCGCGTACCCGGCACCGCGGCCGTGGGCACGCGCGACGATCACGCCGTCCCGCACGCTGACCGCGGACTCGGTGTCGTCGCCGGGATCGGTGACGCCGATCGCGGACGCCACCAGCGCGTCGTCGTCGAGCACCAGCCGGACGTGCTGCCAGACCTCGGGCGCGAACACCCGCCTCAGACAGCCGACGGCATCCGTGACCCGGAGCCGGACGAGGCGCCCGGTCTCCTCCGGATCGCCCGTGACGACGGCCAGCGTGACCTGTTCACCGGGCTTCGCGGACCGCACGGCCTCCTCGGCCGCGCCGAGACGGCTCGCGCCCAGCACCACCACCAGTCCGTTCGCGAGCTCGACCCGCTCACCGCTGATCTGGTCGACGAGACCCTCAGGCGCGGTCCAGGCGTCCGCACACGTGCGCGCCGGGGCGACGTACGGCAGGTGCGGCGGCGCCCAGGTGTCCTCCAGGTCGATCTCGGCCATGTGCCTGCACGCGTGCGCGACGTCGAACGGGTCACCGAACCCCGGCGCCGTCTCTGCCCGGTGACCGGCGCCGTCCAGCATCGTCAGCACCAGCTCCGCCAGCCGCACCCGCCGGGCCGGCGCACCTCGTTCGAGGGCGATGGCCAGCAGCAACGCCTCCAGCCGCGCGAGCTGAGCCAGCACGGCCGGACCGCGCTCGTCCTCGAAGACACCGTCCAGCGACCGCAACCGCAGCCGCCCGCCCGGCGCCGCGTCGCCCACCAGCGGCAGCCGTTCGAGCCAGACCCTCGCGAACACCCCGAGCGCGTCGACTCGCGATGTCGGCGACACCGTCACCCAGGGCTCTGAGGCCTGCTCGACCAGGTCGATCAGCACCGCCAGGTACAACGCGCGTTTGCTCGGGAAGTTCGAGTACACCGCCCCACGGGTCAGCTCCGCCCGTTCGGCGATCCGGTCGACCTTCGCCGGCAGGAAACCCTGCTCGGCGAACTCCTCCCGTGCCGCCGCCAGCACCGCGGCACGCGTGCGCGCCTGCTGCTGCACTCGAGTCAGCCGAACCATCGCCACTCCTCGCCGAAGGCAACTGAGATGTTCTGAACATCCAGATTACCTTATCGTCCGAGTTGCGGCTTGACACGAGCTGCTCGAACGACCTCAGCCCAGCACGCAGAGCAGTGAACAGGCCTTCGCGGACGACCACTCGCTGTACAGGCGGCCGGCCCCGACCGGCGTGTACTTCGCCTTCGCCTTGTTGGTCAGGGGGAACAGCGACAGCAACGCGTACGTCGAGCAGTGGACCACTTTGGACTGACCGGGCTGCAGCGTGAACGGCCCGGTCTGGCAGGCCGGTTCCACGTCGTCGACCACGTAGGCGTCGACGATCGGGATCGGGCCGTTGTTCGTCACGGTGACCCGCCAGTACGCGGTCGCGTTCAGCAGGCCGAGGACGCCCACGGGTGCCTGCTTCAGCCACGGGCCAGAGCCGCCCGCCTTGCAGTTGGCCGACGTGTACGAACCGCAGATCTCCTTGTTCACCACCACGTTCGGCAGGCACGCCGTTCCCGGTGCGACCTGACGGGTCACCGTGTTGGACGAGAAGCCGCCGGTCGCGTCGGTCCCGTTCGCCGTGTTCGCGACGGACGTGACCGCGCACTCCGCGGAGATCGTGGTGCGGAAGCACATCTGCGGCGCGTCACCATTGAACTCCACGGCCAGGGACGGCTGGTTGCCGCCGCCGAAGTCCGCGGCGTTGTTCAGCACGAGCGACGCGGTGAGCGTCAGCGAACCGGCGGTGACTCCGGTCAGGTCCACCGTGCCGTCCGGGGCGAACCCCGGTGTGGCAACAGGATTCCCGCCGCCGTCCACGGCCTTCACGGTGGACGCGCCGAAGTTCACGTTCGCCGGTGTCACGCCGACGAGCCGCGCCTTGCTGTAGGTGGTGGCGTGCGGTTTGCCGTCGCAGTAGAACTGCGAGGGGTTGAGCGACACGGAGGCGCCACTGCGTACGCACGGCGACGCCCCCGTGTCAGGATCCAGTGAGAACAGCACGCCCGCGTCTCCCAGCCCGAGCAGACAGCCGGTGGGAGCGTCGTAGGCGTAGCCGTAATCTCTCGTGATGCCGTTGTTGACGGTCGGATGTGTGATGCGCGAAGGCATTCCGGCGCACGTCGTCCCGGTGCTCCAGTCGTGGCACACCGTCGCGCCCACGTACGGGCCGCTCCAGATGCCGAAGTAGCTGCGCACGCGGTCTCCGGTGCGCACCACCTCCGGGGTGAACACCCAGGTGTGGCTCTCCAGGGCGCCCATGCCACCGGACAACGGCGAACCGTCGATGGCGTAACAGGTGGTGACGTTCGTGGCTCCGGACGTGCTCGCGCACGCACCGGTCTCCGCACCCGTTGTGCTGTAGGCGGTGTAGGCGTTGTAGGTGTAGTTGGCCGGGGGACCGAGCGTCTTCGGGGCCGGCCAGCCCGCGCACACGCTCGTCGTACCGGGGTCGAAACAGCCCATCACGGGCACACCGCTGCCATACAGCGACGACGACGCGAACAGCTTGCCTCCGGCGACGGCCAGCGCGCCGAGGTAGTAGCCGCCGTGGTTGGTGAACGGCACGATCGGCGCGTAGGGCTGGCCCCCGCACGGGCTCTGCGTGGCGGCCGTCCAGCACACCACGTGACCGGAGTTCGCCACGCCGTAGAGGTTTCCGCCGACCTGGACGAGTCCCGCCAGCTCGAACGTCTGCCCGGTCCGGTTCATCAGCGGCCAGTAGCCGCAGTTGCCCGGCGCGGCGAGGTCGAGGCAGCCGACGCCGATCGAGGACGCCGTGGTGGCCGAGTAGTACACGCGGGCGGGGTTCGCCGGGTCGCGGACGTACTGCGGCGCGAGGGGGCTGGAGAGGTCGCCCGTGTACCCGGTCCCGAGCGGGCCGGGTGCCGTGTTGAGCGGCTTCGGCCACGGACCGCCCGCACAGAGCGAGCTCGTCGCGAGATCGGTGCACACCAGCTTCGGATCGGTGAGACCCAGGTGGTGATAGACGTTCCACGCCTGCAGGCGCCCGTCCGGCGTGCGATGCAGCATCGGGATGAAGCCGTCACCGCCGGTGCTGCTCGCGCTGGCCTGCACCGGCGGCGTCAGCACACTGGAGAGCGACTTGCCTCCGTTGCGCACGCCGGGGTGGGTGGCGGTGACCGGGTTGCCCTCCGTGCCGGTCCAGCCCGGCGGTACCTGCAGCGAGCCGGCCAGCAAGGTCTGGCCCGCGCCGATGGGGTCGGTGATCGAAGCGGCACCGTTGGCACCGTTCGTGTAGGACACGACCCAGGAGGCGACATCGCCGTGGGAGGCGGGATCGGACACGCCCTGCACGGACTTGGCCAGAGTGGACACGGGTGGCTGGGCGGCCACGGGTACTGCGGCGGTGAGCGTGCTGCCAGCGAGCACGCCCGCTAGCACCAGCGCCGGCAAACGTCTTCGCACGAGCATGATCCCTTCGGTGGCGGATTCGTTCGGGAACCGACCGCCGACGCTAGGGACGTCCTCTGTGCGGGAAAAACCCCCTCACCCGCGTGCACGGGATGTCTGCACCATCAGACCAATGCGCGAATGCTGAACATCTGACCGGACAAGAGATTCCATTTCGTTGCCGAATCAAGTTTCACCTGAACGCCGCCTAAGTGCCTATGCGAGAAGCGAATGCTCTCGGTGCGGGGTCCAGCGCAGGTGCACGGTCCGGTCCGGCGGGTCGGCCCGCAGCAGGGACAACCGCGGCCGGACGGCGTCGGTGCGCGCGGACGGCGGCTTGCGGCTGCCGGCGCGGTACTGAACCGGCCACTCGGCCTGGTAGCCCTGTTCGGCCGCCGCGTGCAGCGTCCAGTGCGGGTCGTACAGGTGGGTGCGCCCGATCGCGCACAGGTCCGCGCGACCCGCCAGCAGGATGGAGTTGACGTCGTCATAGGAGGCGATGGCGCCGACCGCGATGACGGCCGCACCCGTGACCTCGTGGCGGATGCGGTCCGCGAACGGCGTCTGGTAGCTGCGGCCGTACGCAGGGCGCTCGTCGGCCGTGACCTGGCCGGTGGAGACGTCGATCGCGTCCGCGCCGTGGGCCACGAACGCGCGGGCGATCTCCACGGCGTCGTGCTCCGTGTTGCCGCCCTCGATCCAGTCCGTCGCGGAGATGCGCACGATCATCGGGCGCTCGGCCGGCCACACGGCGCGGACGGCGTCGAACACCTCCAGGGGGAATCTCAGCCGGTTGGCCAGCGAGCCGCCGTACTCATCCGTGCGCTGATTCGCGATCGGCGAGAGGAACGAGGACAGCAGATAGCCGTGCGCGCAGTGCAGTTCGAGCAGATCGAACCCTGCTTCGGCACCACGTTCCGCAGCCGCGACGAACTCCGCGGTGATCCGGTCCAGGTCCTCGCGACCCGCCTCGGCGGGGACGGGCGATCCGGGGCCGTACGGCAGCGGAGACGGGCCGATGACGCCCCAGTTGCCCTCGGGCAGCGGTTCGTCCATGCCCTCCCACATCAGGCGGGTGGAGCCCTTGCGGCCGGAGTGGCCGAGCTGCAGGCCGATGCGGGCGGTACTGCGCTCGTGCGCGAACGCCACGATCCGCGCCCAGGAGTCGCGCTGCTCGTCGGTCCACAGACCGGTGCAGCCGGGCGTGATGCGGCCCTCGGGCGAGACGCAGACCATCTCGGTCATCACCAGTCCCGCGCCGCCCATGGCCTTCGACCCCAGGTGAACGAGGTGGAAGTCGCCCGGCACACCGTCGACGGCGGAGTACATGTCCATCGCCGAGACGATCACGCGGTTCTTGAGTTCCAGCTGTCCCAGGCGGAACGGCTGGAACATCGCCGGGGCCGTGCTCCGGAGTCCCTGGGACGCGGCGAAGGCGGCGTCGACTCGGTCGGCGAACTCCGGGTCGCGGGTGCGCAGGTTGTCGTAGGTGATCCGGCGCGAGCGCGTGAGCAGGTTGAAGCAGAACCGGGTCGGCTCCTGGTCCGCGTACATGCCGATGTTCTCGAACCACTCCAGGGACGCCTGGGCGGCTCGCTGGGTCGACTCGACGACGGGGCGCCGTTCGGTCTCGTAGGCCGTCAGCGCGGTCTCGACGTCACTGTGTTCGTGCAGGCACGCGGCGAGAGCGAGCGAGTCCTCCATCGCGAGTTTGGTGCCCGAGCCGATCGAGAAGTGCGCGGTGTGCGCGGCGTCGCCCACGAGGACCACGTTGCCGTGGTGCCAGCGTTCGTTGCGCACGGTGGTGAAGCTGACCCACTTCGAGTTGTTGGCGAACACCTGGTGGCCGGCCAGCTCCTCCGCGAACAGCTCGCGGACGCGGTCGACGGCGCGTTCGTCCGAGACACCCGGCGCGAACTCCTGGGCGGTGTCGAAGCCGGCGCGGCGCCACACGTCCTCGTGCATCTCGACGATGAACGTGGAACCGCTGTCGGAGTAGGGATAGCCGTGGACCTGCATGGTCCCCCACGGCGTGTCCTTGATGAAGAACTGGAACGCCTCGAAGACCCGATCCGTGCCGAGCCACATGTACTTGTTGCGGCGCGGGTCCACAGTGGAGCGGAAGACGTCCGGGAAGGACTGCCGCACCAGTGAGTTGACGCCGTCCGCGCCGACCACGAGGTCATGCGACTCGCACAACACGTCCACGGCGGGCGCGGGCGTCGAGAAGTGCACGACCACGCCGAGATCGCGGCACCGCCGCTGCAGGAGACCGAGCAGTTCCTTGCGGCTCATCGCGGCGAACCCCTGCCCGCCCACGGTGTGGGTCTCGCCGCGGTAGTGGATGTCGATGTCCGTCCAGCGCGCGAACCGGCGTGACATGGCCTCGGCGAACTCCGGGTCGGCGTTCTCGATCCCGCCGAGCGTCTCGTCGGAGAACACCACGCCGAAGCCGAACGTCACGTCGGCAGCGTCGCGTTCCCAGATGGTGACATCATGCGAAGGGTCGAGCTGCTTCATCAGCGCGGCCAGGTAGAGCCCACCGGGGCCTCCTCCGACGATGGCGATCTTTCTGGCCGCGATCCTCATGCACGCACCTCGTCCTCGACGATCTTGCGGAGTGCGAAGCGCTGCAGCTTGCCGCTGGCGTTGCGCGGCAACGACGTGCGGAACCGCACCTCGCGCGGGTACTTGTAGGGCGCGATGGTGCGCTTCACGTGGTCCTGGATCTCCCTGGCCTTCGCGTCGGAGCCCGGCACGCCGTCGCGCAGCACCACGAAGGCGCACACGATCGCGCCGCGTTCGTCGTCGGGCTTGGCGACGACGGCGGACTCCAGCACGTCCGGGTGGGTGTCGATGGCCTCCTCGACCTCGGGGCCGCCGATGTTGTAGCCGGAGGAGACGATCATGTGGTCGCTGCGGGCGTGGTAGTGGAAGTAGCCGTCCTCGTCGCGGTGGAAGACGTCGCCGGTGACGTTCCAGCCGCCCACCACGTAGTCCTTCTGCCGCTCGTCGTCGAGGTAGCGGCAGCCGACGGGGCCGATCACGCCGAGGCGTCCCGGCTCGCCGGGGCCGAGTTCCTCGCCGTCGGGGCCGTGCACGGTGGCGCGGTAGCCCGGCACCGGTTTGCCGGTGGAGCCGGGCCGGATGTCGTCACCGGCGGCGGAGATGAAGATGTGCAACAGCTCCGTGGCGCCGATGCCGTCGATCACCCTGAGCCCCAGCCGGTCCCGCAGCCGTTGCCAGGTGTCCTGGGGGATGTGCTCGCCGGCCGACACCGCGGTCCGCAGGCCGCCGAGCTTCGCCTCGATGCCGTCGCGCAGGATCGCCTTGTACGCGGTCGGCGCCGTCGCGAGCACCGTGACTCCGTGCTGTTGCACGAGGTCCGCGACCTGGGCGGGCGTGGCGGCCTCGGTCAGCAGGGCGCAGGCGCCGGCCCGCAGCGGGAAGACGACGAGCATGCCCAGGCCGAACGTGAACGCGAACGGGGCGGTGCAGGCGACGAGGTCGTCCCCGGTCAGCCGCAGCACGTGCCGGCCGAAGGTGTTGTCGATGGACAGGACGTCGCGGTGGAAGTGCGCGGTGATCTTCGGCGTGCCGGTGCTGCCGGACGTGGGCGCCAGCAACGCCACGTCGTCGGCGGCGGTGTCCACGGCGGTGAACTGCCCCGACCTGGTCGCGGCGAGCACCTGGAGGTCGTCGTAGTCCACGACGGTCAGCGACGGCAGGTCTCGGACGTCCTCCGTGCACCGCTGGTCCACCAACGCGATCGACGGACGGGTGCGTTCGACGATCGGCGCGAGTTCGCGAGTCCTCAACGCGGCCATGGTCGTCACCACGACACCGCCCGCCTTGAGGACGCCGAGCCACGCGGCCACGGTCCACGGGTTGTTGGGCGAGCGGAGCAGAACCCGTTGTCCTGGAACGAGACCGAGCTCCTCGGTCAGCACCTGGGCCACCTGGTTCGCGCGGGTCAGCAACTCGCCGTAGGACCACGTCTCCCCCGCCGGCGTGCGCAGCGCGGGGCGGTCGGGGCCGAACCTCGCCACCGGGACGTCGATGAGCTCGGTGGCCGCGTTGAGCCGGGCCGGGTAGTCCAGCTCCGGCGTCGTGAACTCGATGGCGGGCCACAGTGCCGCGGGAGGTAAGTGGTCGCGGGCGAAGGTGTCCATGGGTGAAGTCCTTCCCGGGCGGCGGGTCAGGAAGCGCGGATCATGCCCTCCTGGGCAACGGTGGCGAGGTGGAGACCATCGCGGGTGAAGAAGCGGCCGTGGCCGAGGCCCCGGCCCGCGTCGGCGGCGACGGCCTCCTGCACGTAGAGGAGCCAGTCGTCGACCGGGCCCTCGCGGTGGAACCACATCGCGTGGTCGAGGCTCGCGGTGACGAGCCCCGGCCGGGCCCACGGCAGGTCGAGGACCCGCAGGACGGGTTCGAGGATCGTGTAGTCGCAGACGTAGGCCAGTGCGGCGAGGTCGCGCTGGGCGTCGGTCAGGCCGTCGACCGGGCGCAGCGCGTCGAACGGCTTGATCCACACGGCCTGGTGCGGGACCTTCTCGCCTTCGACCGCGAGGTAGACCGGGCCGGGCGCGTGCCGCATGTCGAAGCTGCGGCCGCCGGACCAGTAGGCCTTCGACTCCTCGGTCATCGAACCGCCGGAGCGTCCCGCGAGGAAGTCCGCGGAGCTGGCCAGCTCGTCCGGGCCGGGCAGGTCGCCCGTGAACTCGGCCCGATACCCGCCGCCCGGCTCGCCCGCGGCGAAGTTCGCGAGGCAGGCGTAGAGGGGCTTGCCGTTCTGGTAACCGCGGACCTGCCGGGTGCTGTAACCGCGGCCGTCGCGCAGCAGCTCGACCTCGTACCGCACCTGGGCGCCGATGTCGGCCGGGCGCAGGAAGTAGCTGTGCATCGAGTGCAGCGTCTTGCCGTCCGTCACCGAACGCATGGCGGCGGCCGCCGCGGCCGCGACCAGGTCCCCGCCGTAGGCCTTGGGCCACGGGCAGGGCTGGGTGACGGCGGTGAAGGCGAGGTCGAAGTGCTCCGGATCGGCCTTCTCCAGCGCGATGGCCTCGGTGAAGATCGCCGAAGTCGGCACGGGCGTCATCGGGTCAGCCAATCGCGCAGGTCCTCGTCCGGCACGTCGTCGAGGTTCACGACGATGTTCTCCGGCGTCCGCGTGGTCATCCACGTGAGCGACCTGTTGCGGTCGAGGTTGCACTCGATGTGCGGCATGAACGGCGGCACGAACACCCAGTCACCCTCCTCCATGTCGACGTAGTCCTCGAACTTCTCGCCGAAGTAGATCCGCGCACGCCCGGACAGCACGTAGCCGCCGGTCTCGGCCTCGCCGTGGTGGTGGGTGACCGAGCGGTAGCCCGGTTCGTTGGTCACCTTCCCGAACCACAGCTTCGTCGCCGGGGTGTGCTGGATGCTCACGCCCGAGATCCGGACCGCGCCGCCGGAGTTCGCGGTGTCCGGGTTCTCGGCACCGCCGCGTGTCACGACCGGCGCGACCAGGCCGCTGGGCAGCCGGTACATCGAGTTGTCGCCGTCGAGCTGGTACTTGCTCAGGTCGGGCTCCATATCTCGTATTCTTCACGACCGTCAGATAGTGTCAATACTCATGAGGCCAGCAGCAGTGAACCCGGCCAGCCTTCCGGCGCCGAGCGGCTACTCCCACGGCACCCTCGCCGGCAACACCCTCCACCTCGGCGGGCAGACCGCCCTCGACGCCGACATGAAGATCGTTCCCGGCGGCATCGTCGAGCAGTTCCGCCAGGCGTTCGGCAACGTGCTGACGACGTTGCGCGCGGCGGGTGGCGAGCCGGAAGACCTGGTCAGCATCACGATCTACCTCACCGACATCCCGGACTACCAGGCTCACGGCAGGGAGATCGGCAAGGTGTGGCGCGAGCTCGCCGGCCCCGTCTACCCGGCCATGGCGGGCATCGGCTGCACCGCGCTGTGGCAGCCGGAAGCACTGATCGAGATCCTCGGCGTCGCCGTGATCCCGAAAGACCGGCTGGTCAGGCCCAGCTGAATCGATAGCGCTTTCATGATCTACGCAACGTGAACGCGATAGTCGAGGAGGTTCGCGGGTGAAGCTCGCTTCTGTGACGGTCGGCGGCGTCCGTCGTGGCGGTGTCGTCGACGGGGAGTCGATCGCGCTGCTGTCGGGCACGGTCGACGATGTCGTGCGGGGCGCTCCGGTCGAGACCGGCGAAGTCCTGCCGCTGGCGGAAGTGCGGCTGGAGGCGCCGCTGCACCGGTTCAACCGCGACGTCCTCTGCACCGGCTGGAACTACTGGGACCACTTCGAGGAGTCCGCCGGCAAGCGCGAGGGTCAGGACCCGGTCTCTCGTCCGTTGCGCCCGACCTTCTTCACCAAGGGCCCGGACACGGTCGTCGGGCCGCACGACGCCATCGCCTACGACCCTGGGTTGTCCCAGAAGTGGGACTACGAGGCCGAGATCGCGATGGTCATCGGGCGCGACGGCCGTTCGATCCCGGAGGAGAAGGCGCTGGACCACGTGTTCGGTTTCCTCGTCGCCAACGACGTATCGCAGCGCGATCTCCAACGCGCGCACGGCGGCCAATGGCTCAAGGGCAAGAGTCTCGACGCCACAATGCCGCTCGGCCCGTGGCTGACCACCGCCGACGAGATCGGCGACCTCGGCGGGCTGCGGGTCCAGTGCGAGGTCAACGGCGTCCTGCTGCAGGACGCGACCAGCGCGCAGATGGCGTTCTCCTTCGCGCGGATCATCGCCGAGCTCAGCCACGGCATGACCCTGCGCGCCGGCGACGTGATCCTGACCGGCACCCCCAGCGGCGTCGGCAACGCCCGCGAACCGCAGCTCTTCCTGCGCGACGGCGACGTCGTGGTCACGCGCGTCAGCGGCTTGGGCGAGCTGCGCAACACCGTCACGCTGACCGACCTCGGCGCGCGTTAAGCTCGGCTGATCAAGGTGAGGAGAGGGCACTGAACGTCGCGGACATGACCGTCGAAGCCGCGGCTCCCGCCGGACGCGACCGGCTCGGCCCGCTCATCATCACGATCTTCGGCCTCTACGCGCGCGGCGAGCACAACTGGCTCTCCGTGGCCTCCGTCGTCCAGCTCATGGCCGACCTCGGCGTGGACGGCCAGGCCGCCCGGTCCTCGATCTCCCGCCTGAAGCGCCGGGGCGTCGTCCGGGCAGAACGCCGCGACGGCGCCGGCTACGCCCTCTCGGAGTCCACGCTGGAGACCCTCGCCGAGGGCGACACCCGCATCTTCGAACGCCGCCGGGCCACCACCGAGGACGGCTGGCTCGTGGTCGTGTTCTCCGTGCCCGAGTCCGAACGCGAGAAGCGCCACGCCCTGCGCACCAGCCTGACCCAGCTCGGCTTCGGCACCACGGCCCCCGGCGTGTGGGTGGCACCGGGCAACCTGGCCACCGAGACCCGCCGCACGCTGGAGCGCCGCGGGTTGTCCGAGTACGTGGACATCTTCACCGGCGACCACTTCGCGTTCGGCGACCTGCGCTCCAAGGTCCGTGCCTGGTGGGACCTGGACGAACTGGCCGACCTGTACGCCGACTTCCTGCGCCGCCACCGCCCCGTCCTGGATGCCGGCATCACCTCACCCGAGCAGGCGTTCCAGACGTACGTGCCGATGCTCACCGCGTGGCGCCGCCTGCCGTACAGCGACCCCGGCCTTCCTCTCTCGCTGCTGCCTCCCGGCTGGAACGGCGTCACGGCCGAGGCCTTGTTCGAGCAGCTCAACACCACTTTGAGCGCACCGGCCCGTGAGCATGCGTTGGCCGTGATCCACGGCCGTTAGCCGGCGTTGCTCTGCGGCTGCGGACACTGGCCACCAGGGGTCGTCAGCAGCTCGAAGTGCCACATCTCGTTGGCGTAGGCCTGGCACAACCCGTAGTCCGCGCCGTGCTGGATGAGCCAGTCGTCGGCGTTCGTCGGCCCGATGTCGATCGCCTTGCCCGTGACGTGCGCGGACTTGTCCGGCGGGTGCACCCACCGCCGCGCCTCCTCCTCGCTGCGGTACAGCTCGACGGCCTCGTCCAGCAGCCGCTGCTGGTACTCCGGGCTGCGCCAGCCCGACGTCACCCGCAACTCGACCCCGGCGAGCTTCGCGTCCGCCGCCGCCTTCCGCATGGCGGTGAGCAGCGCGGGATCGAGGCGGGCGATCGCGGCGTGCTGGTCGTCGTCCAGCGAGATGCTCTCGTTCTCCGGGATGCTGCCGTCGTCGGTCATCTGCACCTGGACGCTCGCCGCCTGCGGTCCGGCGGGTGTGCAGGCCGTCACCATCGCGAGCAGGAGCACCGTCCAAATTCCTTTACCGGTCACGACTTCGAGCGTTCACGAGCGATGTCGCCGGACGGCCAGCGGAATGTGCTCGTTGTGCAACGAACCGTCGAGGACTGGCCGCTCCCGGTGGGCGGGAGGCATGAACTACGTTGGTGGCATGGAGATCTACGACATCCCTGTCCACACGCTCGCGGGCGAGCCCGGCGACCTGAGCGCGGTGCGGGGCAAGGTGGCGCTGGTGGTCAACGTCGCCTCGCGGTGTGGCCTCACCCCGCAGTACGCGGGTCTGGAGCGGTTGCAGGAGAAGTACGGGACCGAGGGTTTCTCCGTGGTCGGCTTCCCGTGCAACCAGTTCATGGGCCAGGAGCCGGGCACGTCCGAGGAGATCGCCACGTTCTGCTCGGCCACCTACGGCGTGTCGTTCCCCCTGTTCGAGAAGATCGAGGTCAACGGGCCTGACCGGCACCCGCTCTACCAGGAGCTGACGAAGCACGCGGACGCCGACGGGACCGCCGGTGACGTGCAGTGGAACTTCGAGAAGTTCCTCGTCTCACGGGATGGTCAGGTCATCGCGCGGTTCCGGCCGCGCACCGAGCCCGAGGACGCCGCGATCACCGAGGCGATCGAGGCCGCGCTGCGATAGCACTGCTTGACCGGGTCAAGTGGGCACGAGGCGGATTTCACCCGGTGCCGACACACGTCCGGGTGGCTTGCCGGACCGCGACCTCACGCGAGTCCTCGTTGTCCCACCAATAGATATCTTGTCGCGCCACGGCGGTCGGCGGAACGTTGAACGGGTCCAAACCCCTTCCTTTTCGAGGCCGCCATGACGATTCTGCGCATCACCCCGACCGAGACCACCGAACTCCTCGTCCCGACCCAGCGCGAGCCGCACGCCGACCCGGGCGATCTGCTCGCCGGCCACCTCCACGCCCCGAGAAGAGGCCAGGACTCGTCCGGCCCCGTCAGAGGCGAGGGCCCGATCATCACCCTGAGCGAGCCGATCCCCGCGGACCAGATCGACGCGAACACGCCCTACGTGATCCAGGACGCCTACGGGCGGGTGCTGAACGTCCAGGACGCGGGCAGCGGCGCCTGGGAATGGGCGTATTTCGGCGCGTACAACAGCTATTGGACCGACGTGTTCCCGCTGCGGTTCTCCGGGAACCCGGTCGACAAACCCTCCTCGATCACCATGCAGGCGCGCAACTGGCCGTTGCATTCGAACGGCACCGCGACCTCGTGGGAGTACGCCTTCTGGGCGCCGTCCGACTACGGCAGCAGCTATCCGGTGATGTCCCTGTCCGCGAAGGCCGCCCAGCTCAACGCGGACGGCTTCCAGACCTACACCCTGTCGTGGAACAACGGCGGAACGACCATGAGCCTGTGCTCGGACTCCGGCTCGTGGAACTGGGCGTACGTCTCGAGCACACACTCCGCCGCCGCGCTGACCTTCCACAAGTTCTACGTGCAGAGGACGAAGCTGGACAGCCTGTTCAGCGCCGCGTGGCCCGATGCGAGCTACGACCTGAAGCTCAACACCGGAGACTCGCACTACCAGGCCGTCACGACCTCGCAGGTGATGTCGACCTACCAGAACTCCGGACTCGCGCAGTACAACTGGAAGGCCAACTACTTCGACTGCGACGACTTCAGCTACGTCTACAAAGCACAGTCCTCGAAGGACGCCTACGCGGTCGGTCCGGAGTACGGCTACGCGGTCGGCATCATCTTCGGGACGACGGCGACCAGCGCGCACGCCGTCAACGTCTTCATCGACACCAGCGGCACCGTTCAGGTCATCGAGCCGCAGAACGGTCAGATCGTCCAGGGCAAGGACTGGAAGGATCGCACCGGCGCGGCGTACTCGCCCTACTTCATCCTGATGTAACGGGTCAGGCGAACGTCTTCGCCAGCGCCTTGTGCACGTGATCGGCGATCTCGTCGACGGCCTCCTCCAAGGCGAAATGACCGGTGTCGAGCAGCACGACCTCGGCGGAGGGCACGTCCCGGCGGAAGGCCTCGGCGCCGGCCGCGACGAAGAACGTGTCGTTGCGGCCCCAGACGGCGAGGAGGTGCGGCTGCCGTTCGCGCAACCAGGCCTGCCAGGACGGGTAACGGCCGGGGTTGGTCTGGTAGTCCCACAACAGGGACAACATGTAGTCGGCGCGGCCGGGCAGGTCGATGACGGCCTGGTCGGCCAGCGCCTGCTCGGGGTCGATGTTCTCGGGGTCCTTCGCGCCCACCAGCCACTGGTGCCGCGTGCCTTCCAGGCTGACGACCCAGTCGACGGCGTCCTGGTACTTGGCCTTCTCGCTCCACCACGCGTTCAACGGCTCGGCATCGGGGCCGAAGCCTTCGACGTAGGCGTTGCCGTTCTGCGTGATCACGGCCTTGACCCGCCGGTCGTGCTCGAGCGCGATCCGGAAGCCCACGGGCGCACCGAAGTCGAACATGTAGACGGCGTAGTCGCCGATGCCGAGCAGGTCGATGACCTGGCCCGTGACCTCGGCCAGCCGGTCGAACGTCGGGACGCCGGGCAGCGGGTCGGACGAGCCGAAGCCGGGGTAGTCGATCGCGACGACGTGCCAGTCGGAGGCGAGGCGGTCGATCAGCCGCACGTAGGCGCGGGTGCTCGACGGAAAGCCGGGCAGCAGCACGATGACGGGCCTGCTCGCGTCACCGGCCTCACGCACGAACACCTTCAGGCCGTCGACCTCGACGTGGCGGTGGCGAATCGCGGGCATGTCGTTCTCCTCGGTTCGTTCTAATGGGTAGAATGACCGTATACGCGTTAGATCACGCCTCGCAAGCGTTCCGGACGAGAATCTGCTAACGTCTCGGTTGTTGCTTCAACCGTTAGGAGACGGTGTGGCCGCGACCTTGCCCGAGTTCCAGGCGGCAGGCTTCCCCATGGGCGCCGAGCCGCTCGTGGCGCTCGACCTGGTGGACACGCACGCGCTGTGCGTGGACCCGGTCCGGGATCTGCTCGCGGACGAGGCCGGGCACGCGACGTGGTGGGCGCTGCAGGCGGATCGGCTGCCCGGCACGACGCCGCCGGCGATGAGCGCGACCCGCCGGCTCCGAGCCGTGCTGCGGGAGTTGTTCGACGCCCACCTGACCCAGCGCACGCCTGATCCGGCACTGATCGCGGACCTCAACGCCGTCGCCGCCGCGGTGCCCACGAGCCCGCGTCTCGACGGCTGGGGGGCCGAAGCGCGGGCAGGGGTCCGGTGGCACGACGACTACAACGGCCACCCCGCGCTGGCCGCGATCGCGGGCGAGGCCATCCGGCTGCTGGCCGACCGGACACGGCTGGACATGGTGCGCGCGTGCGCCAACCCGGCGTGTTCGATGTTGTTCCTGGCGGAGAACAAGCGCCGGGTCTGGTGCGCCGCCAACGTGTGCGGCAACCGGGCCCGGGTCGCCCGGCACTACGAGCGCACCCGCGCCTGATCGAGCAACGGCGCCAGGTCGGCGAGCGCGGCGGTCACCTGTTCGTGCACACGGGGTAGCGTGCCGCCGCATGAGTGCGCGCTTCCAGGAACTCGACTACCGCCAGACCCCGCTGGGTGAGTTGAGCCTGCGGCGCCGGCTCGAACCCGGCACCGGCAGGGAGATCCACGAGATCAAGCTCAACGAAGAGTTCCTGATGTCGAGCCTGTTCACCGTCGCCGAGGTCGAACTGGCCCACCTCGCACTCGCGGAACTGTCCGGGGACTCGCTGAACGTGGTCGTGGGCGGCCTCGGTCTCGGCTACACGGCCCAGACGGTGCTGGAACACTCGAACGTCGGCTCGCTACTGGTCGTCGACGCCCTCGGCGAGGTGATCGAGTGGCATCAGCAGGGCCTCATCCCCGCCGGGAGGACGCTGGCGGCCGACGAGCGGTGCCGGCTGGTCCATGGCGACTTCTTCGCCCTGACCCGCTCCGGAGAGGGCTTCGACGCGGCGGAGCCCGGCAGGCTGTTCGACGCCATCGTCGTCGACATCGACCACTCGCCACGCCACCTGCTGCACCCGTCCAATGCCGACTTCTACACCGCCGAAGGCGCTCAGCGTCTCGCCGCGCTGCTCACGCCCGGCGGGGTGTTCGCGTTGTGGTCCAACGACCCGCCCGAGGACGAGTACACCGCCACTCTCGCCACGGTCTTCACCGACGTGCGGGCCGAGGTCGTCACCTTCCCGAATCCACTGCAGGAAAGGGATTCGACGAACACCGTCTACCTCGCGCGGCGCCGCTGACTCCTCACAGCAACTCCGCGAGCAGGGCGGCGGCCCGGGCGGCACCGTCCGCCTCGACCTCGCGGTAGCCGACCTCCCTGCCGATCTCCTCGGCCATGGCGGCGGCCAGGACGTCACGATCGGCGACCTCGTCGTAGGTCATGCACCGGCCCGCGCCGTAGCGTTCGAGCCGGTGCCGGACGTGGAAGTTCTGCTCGAAGTGGTGGCGCAACGGCACGAAGATGAACGGGCGCCGGGCGGCCGTCAACTCCATGCACGTGGTCAGGCCGCCCTGCACCACTGCCAGATCGCAGGCGGCGAGGTGCCGGGGCAGGTCCGGCAGGTACCCGCGGATCTCGACGCCACCGCGGCTCGGCAGCGAGTCAGGGTCGATGCGGGGGCCGGTGACGACGAGGAACCTCAGCCCCGGCACCCGTTCGGTCGCGGCCGGCACGGCGTCGAGCACGCGCCGCAGCAACGACTCCCCCACGCCGGAACCGCCGACCGTGACCACGCACAGTTTCTCGTCCTGGCGCAGGCCGAGCCTCCTGCGCAACGCCGCGCGCTCGCGTTCGTCCGGCGGGTCGAATCCCGTGACGTAGCCGGAGAAGTCGAAGTTCTGCTCCGTCCACTCGCGAATCGCGGGCAGGCCCTCGCCGAACGGCAGCGAGACCACGTCGTCCGGGTTGCCGACGAACACCGACCTGTCGCGCACGCGCCGTAGCCGGGCGCGCTGCTCGATCATGTCGAGGTTGTAGTCGGCGGTCAGGCATTGTTCGCGGGCACCGCCATCGGGCATCGGGAGCCAGCCGACGAAGTCCGTCAGCCAGGCGAACGAGAACCGCTTCAGCTCGGGGTTCTCGTGCAGGAAGTAGTCGACGTCCCAGGCCTCGTCGCCGATCACCAGGTCGTACCGCTCGGCGTCGAGCACGTCGTTGAACACCATGAAGTTGTTCACCAGCACCGAGTCCAGGCGGCGGAACGTCTCGAACACGTGCAGGTCGTGCTCGCCCGCGTCGTCCTCCACGTGGGACGACTCGTTCGCCAGCCACTCCGAGGCCGGGTGGACCCGCTCCCCCGCGGGTCCGAGCAATTCGGTGACCGGGTGCTGCGCGAGCCAGTCGATCTGCAGGCGCGGATGGATCTTGCGCAGTTCGGACGCGATGGCGAGATCACGCCGGGCATGGCCGAGGCCGATCGGCGAGCTCAGGTAGAGCGCCCGTGGCGGCCTGGTCCTGGACGTCCTCGTGCGCCGGGCCACGGGGTGCACCCGGTCGACGAACTCCTTGATCAGCAGGTTGATCCGCACCGGATCGCGGGCATGTACACCGTGGCCCGCGCCGTCGACCAGCACCAGCGAACCACCGGTGAGCTCGGCGAGGCGTTCGCCGATGGCGTGCGGGCGGACTCGGTCGTCGGTCCCGTGGATCACCAGTACCGGACAGCGCACCTTGCGGCAGTCGTCCTCGATCGACGCGGAACTGAGGCGACCGGCGGTCGTGTCCACGAGTGTGGCGGGCTCGATCTCGTGCGCCCACCGCACGGCGTCCTCGATCTGCTTGGTGGAATGGGGTTCGGCGAACATCCTCGCGAAGAACCAGTCGACGAAGTCGTCGTAGCCGCCGTTGAGCCAGTACTGCCGGTTGTACTTGCCCTCGGCCGATTCCCAGGCTTTCCTCTCCTGCTCCTGGATGCCGATGAGCGACCCGCTGGCCGGGCCGATCGCGACGATGCCGGTGACCCGTTCCGGATGGTGCGCGGCCGCGAGCACAGACCAGGCGTCGCCGCGTGACAACGCCACCAGCACGGCCTGTTCCGTGTCGGTCGCGTCCATGACCGCGATCGCGTCCGCCGCGCACTCCGAGTCCGCATAGGACTCGCTGCCGGCCGGACGACCGGAGTCGCCGCTGCCCCGGCCGTCGAAGGTGACCACCCGGAAGTGCCGTGCCAGGTAAGGGACCTGCGTCTTCCAGAACCTCGACGGCACGATCGACCAGGTAGGCATCAGCAACACTGTTGGCTTGCCGGGATTGTCGTAGACCTGGAACGCGAGCCGCACGCCGGCGCGCTCGGCGTGCCCCCTCCGGTCGGCCTCGCGCACCGGGCGCGGCTCGGCGTTCACGGCCGGACTTCGAGGACCTGGTTGAACGGGGTCTGGGCCACCCCGGCGAACCGGGTGAACCCGCCGGCGACCGCCACGTCACGGATCCGCGCGGGCCCGGCCTGGGTGCCGAGCGCGAGTCCGACGTCCTGCGACAGCGAGGCCGGCGTGCACAGCAGCGTGGAGAAGCCGTAATAGGTGCGGCCGACTGGGTTGAGGTTGTCCTCGACGCGGTCTCCGGCCATCGGCTCGACGATCATCCACGTGCCGTCGGGCGCCACCGCGTCCCTGACGTGCCGGGCCGCGCCGACCGGGTCGCCCATGTCGTGCAGGCAGTCGAACATGGTCACGAGGTCGTAGCCCGTGCCGCCGAAGTCCTTGGCGGACGCGACTTCGAACGTCACGCGGTCGCCGACACCCGCGGCCGCGGCCCGTTCGCGCGCGACCCGGATCGACTCGGGGTGGTAGTCCGAACCGGTGAAGGACGAGTTCGGGAACGCCTGTGCCATCAGGATCGTTGATGCGCCGTGGCCGCAACCGACGTCGGCGACCCGCGCGCCGGTCCGCAGTTTCGCCGTCACGCCGTCGAGTGCGGGCAGCCAGCCCTCGATCAGGTTCGCCTCGTAGTTCGGCCGGAAGAACCGCTCGCAGCCGACGTGCACGTCGGTGTTGTGCTCGTGCCAGCCCACCCCGGACCCGCTGCGCGCGGCGTCCAGCACCCGCCCGGCGTTGTGCACGGTGCCCAGCGCGATCTGGAACATGCCGGGCAGGAACGCGGGGCTGTTCTCGACCGTGAGCGCCACCGCGTGCTCGATCGGCAGCGTGTACCGGCTGGTCACGGCGTCGTAGGTCACGTAACCGCCGGCGGCCTGGGCGTTGAGCCACTCCCGCGCGTAGGGCTCGGCGGTGCCGCTGCGGTCGGCGAGTTCGGCGGGGCTGATGGGGTCGCCGGACGCCATGACTCGGTAGTAGCCGAGCTTGTCGCCCATGACGACGAGTGCGGCGTTGAGCGTGGCGCCGACCTCGTCGACGGCCCGGAACACGAACTGCATGAGCTTGTCCGTGTCCATTTCCGGTCTTGTCGTGGTCATGTGCTCTTCCCTCCTGAGTGAGGGTCGGAACCTATGAGCGCCAACGGGACAGTCGCATCAGGTGCCCCACCTAGTTACCTCGGTCTGCCTACACTGCCCCGTGTGCTGATAGGACGCGAGTCCGAGCGTCGACAGGTCGAGCGGCTCGTGGCGAGCGCCCGGCTCGGGCACGGTGGCGCGCTCGCCGTCACCGGCGAGCCCGGGGTCGGCAAGACCGCGCTGCTGCGGTTCGCGGCCGGGTGCGCCACCGGGATGCACGTCCTGCAGGCGGCGGGGAGCGAACCCGAGCGCGAGATCCCGTTCGGTGCCCTGCACCAGGTCTTGCGGCCCGCGCTGGACCGCCTGGACGAGATCCCGGGGCCCCAGGCACAGGCGTTGTCCGTCGCGCTCGCGCTGCGGTCCGGGCCCGCCGTCGACCGGTTCGCGGTCGGGGCCGCCACGCTGAGCCTGCTCTGCCGGTTCGCCGAGGACCGGCCGGTCGCGGTGCTGCTCGACGACCTGCATCTGGTCGACCGGCCGTCGGCGGACGCGCTGGCGTTCGCGGCGCGCCGGCTCGCGGCCGATCCGATCGTGCTGCTGGCCACCACGCGATCGCCGGATCCGCCGTTGCCCACGCTGCCGCTGGCCGGTATCGACCTCGCCGCCGCGGGTGAGCTGGTGTCGAGCCGGTCCGGCGTGGCCGCGTCGCCCGAACTGATCGCGCGGCTGCACCGGGCGACGGCCGGGAACCCGCTCGCGCTGATCGAACTGGCCGCTGGGGCGCACCGGATGGCGCATGTCTCGCCCGAGGCGCCGCTGCCGGTGTCGGCGGCGCTGGCCCACGAGTTCGCCGCCCAGGCGCGGTCGCTCGGCGAGGCGGGACTGGCGGCGCTCGAGGTGGCCTCGGTGGCCGGGACCGATCTGCGGGTGGTGGCCGATGCGTGCCGGGTGCTCGGGGTCGCCGTGGACTCGCTGGCCGAGGCCGAGAGCGCCGGGCTCGTGCGGATGGCGGACGGCCGCGTCGAGTTCCGGCATCCGCTGATCCGTGCGGCCGTCTACGGGGACGCGGATCCGCGGCGCCGCAGATCGATCCACCGCGCCGTTGCCGAGGCGATCGGTCCCGGCGACGCCGACCGGCACGCCTGGCACCTCGCCGAGGCAGCCGTCAGCCCGGACGCCCGCGTCGCCGATCTTCTCGTCCAGGCGGCGAGGCGAGCGCACGAACGGAGCGCCTACGACGTCGCCGCGGCCGCCTACGGACGAGCTGCGCGGCTGAGCCCGGACGTCCGGCAGCATGCCTCGTTGTGCGTCGCCGCGGCGGAGTCGGCATGGCTGGCCGGCGAGACGAGACGGTCCGTCTCGTTGCTGGACGAGGCCGGTGACCTGCACGAACAGGAGGCACGGCTGCGGGCCGTCGAACTGCGTGCGGCGATCGCGGCGCGTACCGGTTCGCTGACCGAGGCGCGCGACCTCTGCCGAATCGCCGCCACGGGGTCCGCGACCGCCGACGCGGGCGTCCTGCTGCTGGCGGACGCCGTGAGCGCGTGCTTCTACCTCGGCGACACCACGACCGGGGTCGAGCTGGCGCACGAGATCGAGCAGCTGCTGCACCAGGTGACGTCCGCTCGTGCGCGGGGGCTGGGTCAGATGGCGGCGGGCGTCGCGCGGATCCTCGCCAACCGCGGTGGCGCCGACCAGATCCGGGCCGCGGTCGACCTGCTCGGCTCGTCCGGGCTACTCCGTGAGGACCGGCGCAGGCTGTCGTGGCTGATGATCGGGCCGTTGTTCCTGCGCGACGCGGACTCCGGCGCGGACCTCCGCCGCATCGTCGCGGACGTCCGGGAGCAGGCCGCCGTGGGAACGTTGCCCGCCTTGCTGTTCCATGTCGCGCGGGACGAGGCGACAACGAACCAGTGGGTCCGCGCCGAAGCGACCTACGACGAGGCCACCCGGCTGGCGCGCGAGACCGGCCAGGAGACCGACCTCGCGATGTGCCTGGCCGGTCTCGCCTGGTTGCGGGCACGGCTGGGCGACGAGGAACGGTGCCGGGCACTCGTCGCGGAAGCGCTGCCGATCTGCCGTGCCCGCGACATCCACATCGGCCGGGTCTGGTCGTTGTTCGCGTTGGGAGAGCTGGAACTGGGGCTGGGCAACGCGACCGGCGCGCTCACCCACCTCGAGGAACTGGCGGCGTTGCTCGACGGGCTCCAGCTCACCGATCCCGACCTCTCCCCCGCTCCCGAACTCGCGGACGCGCTGGTGCGGCTGGGCAGGCGCGACGAGGCCGTGGTCGTGGCCCGGCGCTACCGGTCCGAGGCAGCCGCGAAGGGCGAGCCGTGGGCCATGGGACGCGCCGAACGGACCTTGGGCATGCTCAGCCAGGACGGCTTCGACAGCCACTTCGAGGCGTCTCTGGCTTTGCACCACAGGACTTTGGACGACTTCGAGACCGCGCGCACCCGGCTCGCCTACGGTGCCCGCCTGCGCCGCGCCCGGCGGCGGGTGGACGCCCGGCCGCACCTGCACGCCGCGCTAAAGACGTTCGAGAACCTGCGTGCGGCCCGGTGGGCGGACCTCGCCGCGGTCGAACTCGGCGCGACGGGCGAGACGATCAACCGTCGCGCCCAGGGCGAAACCCTTACCCCGCAGGAGTTGCAGGTCTCACTCCTGCTCGCGGAGGGCAAGACCACCCGCGAGGTCGCCGCCGCGTTGTTCCTGAGCCCGAAGACCATCGAGTACCACCTGCGCAAGGTCTACACGAAGCTCGGCATCCGCTCACGCGCCGAGCTGGCCGGCCGGCTGCCCTGACGCCCACGCGAACCCGTCGGGGTCGGTGAAGTCGCCGGCGCCGATCATCACGATGCGGTGCGAACCCGAACCCTCGGGCGCCACCCCGGCGTCCTTGGCGAGCGCACGCCGCCGGTACAGCCCCAGCTTCACGGTGCCGGCCGCGGCGAACTGGACGTACATGCGGCCGAAGCTCTTCTCCACGGTGAAGCCCTGGTCCACGTAGCACTGCCTGCTCGCGGCAATGTCCGTCGCGCCGAGCAGCAGCACGACGTCGCCGATCTGCCCGGTGGCCGGTCCGGTGTTCTTCTTCGCCGAGGTCGCGACCTTCCAGATGGTGCCGTCCGGCGCCTGCACGACCCCGCCGTAGCCCCACATCGACTTCCCGGCGGGCTTGAGCACCGTCGCGCCGGCGTCGAGCGCGCCGCCGATCAACAGGTCGACGTCCGCGGGCTGCGCCACCGTGAGGGACAGCGTGAAGCCGCGGAAGCCGGTGGCCGGTTCCTGCGAGGCCCGCAGGCGCAGCCGGGAACCGAGCCCGAAAGCGTTGGCGTAGAAGCGTTCGGCGGCCGCGAGGTCGGCCACTTCGAGGGTGATCGCGTCGAATGAGGTCATGCCGGAAACGCTAGGCGCCACCCCGGGGCCGGTGCTTCTCGATTCCTGACCGGCTCACGGCAGCAACCGCGGCACCACCCGCACATAGATGACCATGCCGACCACCTCCACCAACGTCTGCGTCACCACCACAACCCCGGCGACGTCACCGGGCAACGCCAGCGCCAGCGGCAGCACCACCAGCGAGTTGCGCGTGGCCCCCGTGAACACGATCGCGCGACCCGAAGCCACGTCCAGGCGGAACACCTTGGCGACGGCCGGCCCGGCGAAGGCCATGACCACGAGGAACACCACGTAGAACGGCACCACCCGCGCGACCTGCGGCAGGTCGTCGCCGAGCTTCGGCACCTGCGACGCGACCACCGTGAACAGGGTCGCGGCCATCAACGGCACCATCGTGGTGCTGATCGCGCCGATGATCCGCCCCGCCCGCGCCTGGGTGAGCCACGCCAGCGTCAGCGGGACCACGATCAGCACGACGAACGCCTCCACGAACGGCCCGGGTTCGACGATGGCGAGGTCAGAGCCGAGGAAGAGCCACAGGTAACCGGGCAGCAGCACCATCTGCGCGAGCAGCAGCAACGGCGTGGCGGCGAGCAGGCGCCGGCTGTCACCGCCGGCCAGTCCGCTGAACACGATCACGTAGTCGACGCACGGTGTGAGGAGAACCAACAGCACGCCCAGCCGCACGGCCTGATCGTCCGGCAGGAACGTGAAGAGCGTGGCCACCACCAGCGGCACCACCACGAAGTTCACGACGAGAGCGGCCCCGAGGAACCGGCCGGCCCGCACCGAGCGCCCGAGTTCGGCCACCGGGACCTGCAGGAACGTCACGTACAGCAGGACCGCCAGCACGGGATTGATGGCGTGTTCGAGGGCAGGGCCGGCGTTGGGGGCCGCCCAGCCGGCCACCCCTCCCGCCGCCAACGCGCCGAGGTAGACGGCGACCTGGTGACGTTCCAAGCCCGCGACGAACCCCGGCACGGCACCCTCCCGATCAGATGATCAGGACGATATCGGCAGCGGGCAGGTCGCCGATCGCCTGGATCACCCGTCCCGCTCCAGGGCTGTGTCCATCCGGAGGAACTCGGTGATGCGAAGCGCCTTGGGTGGCCGTTTCACGTCGACGGCGAGCGCCTCGAACGCCTCCGCCTCGCTCACCACGCGCGGCGCGGTCACCTCGACCTCCTCGCCGTTGATCGTGAGCTTCGCCCGCCCGGCCGCCAGGACGTTGCGGACCCAGTCCGAACGCGAGCCGTAGACCAGGACGACCAGGTAGCCGCCCTCGACCGGGTGCGCCTCCATCGGGGTGCGGTAGGGCATTCCCGAGCTGCGGCCGACGTGGGTGAGCACCGCCCACTTGCCGCTCTTCACCGCGCGCGGGTTGAACAGGCGCTTGTTGATGTGGCCCCACCATCTGGGCATAGGCATGTCGGACTCCTCTCCTGCTCCAAGACGCGATCGAGAGCCGAGTTGTTGAAGTAGCGTGCGCGCGTGCAGATCACTGACGACCGCGCCTTCCCCGCCGCGCTGACCGCGCTCAGCGGCATCGGCTTCCCGTGGGAGTACGACGAGAAGACCGACGAACCGTCACCGAGCAACATCGACTACGAGCCGTACCAGGAGTTCGAGTCCGCGGCGGAGACGACCGACTGGATCAGGTCGTGGACGGGCAACAAGGACCTGGACGGCGACGCGTTCCGGACGTTCGGGCAGGACGGCACCGGCGGGCTCGCCGTGCTGTGGCTGGTGCGGGAGGGGCCGCTGACCGCACAGCCCGTCATGTTCTTCGGGTCGGAGGGTGAGGTCGGGCCCGTCGCGTCGAGCCTGGGCGAGTTCCTCTGGTTGCTCGCGGGCGGCGTGGGGCCGCTGGAGGCCGTCCAGTTCGGGGCGGACAGCGGTGTGCCGAACGCGGAACTGCGTGCGGTCGCGGAGAAGTACTCCGGGATCGAGCCGCGCACCCCGGCTGAGGTGCTGACGGCCGCGCGCCAGGAGTTCCCCGGCTTCGTGGAGACCGTGGACTCCTGGTGCCGCTAGGACGACCGCGGCGATGAACCGGTTCCAGTTCGCGCGCTAGAAGCCGACGGCGGAACGGGGTTCCAGGCGGGAGTCCCGTTCAACCTTGCCCCGCACGACACTTCGCCAAGCGCACCAGCCGAGGAACGCGAGACCCAGCCAGACATAGGCGTTGCCGACGACGTGCTGCCACCACGTCCACGCCAGTTCCCGGTCGCCCGCCGTGGGCAGCAGCCAGTGCGGGCCGACCGCGAACACCGCCGCGACCGCGATCCGCACGCGGCCGTTCACCAGCAGCAACGCGGGCGCGATCCACACCCAGTGGTGCGACCAGGACACCGGCGAGATCAGCAGACCCGCTGCCGCGACCGCGACGACGGCGGTGAGGTCGTCGCGCAGCCGGGGCAACAGCACGACGGTCAGCACAAGCACCGCCGCGACGGCGGCGAACCACACGGCCTCGGGTGCCCCGAGCCGGAACAACAGGCCCCGCAACGACTGGTTCGCGCTGTAGGCGAGGCCGCCGACGCGTTCCGGGTCGAGCATCGCGTGGAACCAGAACTGCTTCGACTGCCCCGGTGCCAGGACCCAGGCGAGCAGACCGCACCCCGCGAACGCCGCCGCGGCGGTCAGCGCGGGCCGCCATCGCTTGCGGGACAGGAAGAACAGCACGAAGATCGCCGGGGTCAGCTTGATCGCGGCGGCCAGTCCGATGAGCAGGCCGCGTGGCCACGGGGTGCGCGGCAGCAGGCAGTCGGCGGCGACCAGGCCGAACAGGATCAGGTTGACCTGGCCCATGTCGAGAGTGATCCGCAGTGGTTCGAGCAGCAGGCACAGCGCGACCAGGCCGAAACCCGCCCACCTGCGGGCCGCCGCCGTGAAGAGACCGATGCCCGCTGCCGTGAACAGAACCGCCGTCAGAGCCAGGGGAAGTGGCGCCAGAAGGCCGAAGACCATCGCCGCGAAGGGCGGATAGGTGAACGGCAGTCCTCTCGGGCCGTGGAAGCCGGCGGTGTACAGGTCGGTGCCGGCGAGCCACGCCTCACCGCCGGCGAGGTACACGCGCAGGTCCAGCACACCGGTGCCGAAGCTCCGTACGAAGACCCAGACGAGCAGACCGGCAACCGTTGCGCCCCAGAGGTTTCTCACAGGACAGAACACTGCTGTGCGACGGCGTTCCGCCAGATCGGCCGGAGAGCACGAAGATCATGGCCGTTGAGGCAGCCCGCGGAGCCGAACTGGCCACCTGGCCATGGTCAGTCGGCCACCACGTGCGCGCGGAACGCCCACGCGACGATCTCGACGCGGTTGCGCGCCCCCACCTTCGCCTGCACCGACGCCAGGTAGGCCTTCACCGACGACACCGAGACCTTCAGGGAGGCCGCGATCTCGTTGTTGCTCAGGCCTTTCGCGACGTGCCGCACCACGTCCAGCTCACGCGGGTTCAGCACCTGGGCATCGGCGCTCGCCACCGGCGGCACCGATCGGCGCAGCACCCGCAGCACCACCTGGGGCGACACCAGGACATCGCCGCGTGCCGCCGACCTGACGGCCTCGGCCAGCAGACCGGGACTCGCGTCCTTCGTGAGGAACCCGCACGCGCCCAGGTCCAGCGCCTTGTTCAGCACCTCGTCGCTGTCGAACGTCGTCACGACCACGACACGGGTGTGCGGGGCGAGCTGCCGCGTGACCTCCAGGCCGTCGAGCCCCGGCATCCGGACGTCCACCAGGCACACCCGCGGCTCGAGCTCGCGAGCCCGCTGGACCGCGCTGATCCCGTCCGCGACGTCGGCGACCACGCTGATGTCCGGTTGCGCCTCCAGGATCAGCCGGAACCCGGCCCGCACCATGTCCTGGTCCTCGGCGATGAGCACGGAGATCACGCGCGCACCTCCAGCGGCAGCTCTGCAGTGACCAGCCAGCCCTCTCCGGTCGGGCCCGCGAAGAACCGCCCGCCCAGCTCGTGCACCCGTTCCCGCATACCCACCAACCCGAACCCGCCCGAATGCGAAGGTCTCACCGTTCCGTTGTCCACAACGGACAGCAGTACCAGGTCCGAGGTCAGCCGCACGTCCACCTCCACGCTCGTGGCGTCGAAAGCGTGCTTGCGGGCGTTGGTCAGCGCCTCCTGGACGAGCCGCAGCACCGATCGTCCCAGCTCCGGCCGCACGTCCGCGGTCAGTTCGACGTTCGCCCGCACCGGCAGGCCCGACCTTTCCGCGAGCCGGTGCAGGTCGGCCGTGAGATCGGTGGTCGCGCCGGCGGCCCCGTTGTCCCGCAACGTCCTGACCATCGCGCTCATCGCCCCCAACGCGTCCGTGCCGCCCTCGACTATGCCCGGCAGCATGGCGCACGCCTTGTCCTTGTCCTGTGCCGCCACCACGAGCGCGGCCTGCGCCTGCACCAGCATGCCCGTGACGTGGTGGGCCACCACGTCGTGCAGCTCCCGGGCCATGTCGAGGCGTTCGTCGCGCCGGGCCCGTTCCTCCGCGGCCGCTGCCAACGCCGCCCGTGACCGTTCCCGCATCCGCAACAGCAGGCCGCCGGCGACCATGATGATGCTCAGGATCAGCATCAGCTGGACGGCGTCCGCGCGGGACAGCGAAATGTGCGGACGGTAGAACGCGGCGTGTTCGACGACGAGCACGAGTGCCAGGATCGACGGCACGGCCACGAGCACCGGCGTGCGCCACGCGTGCGCGAACACGAGAACCAGCACGACCGCCGACTCGGCGACCGTGTACACCGGGTGGTCGAACCACGTCTCGCCGACGCCGGGCCCGCTGATCAGGTGCAGCGCCCGGCCGAAGCCGATGATCCGTCCCGTGACGACGAACACGGCGGCGACCATGACGACGGTGGCGATGACGAGCGGCCTGCGGCGGAGTTCCCCCATCCGGCCGATCCTAGGAGCTGGCGCGACCACCTGCCTCGACCGTCCAGCCGAGGCAGGTGGCCAGATGGTCAGGCCGAGATCGCCTCATCCAGATTGCCGAGCCCCAAGGCCGGCTCGGCCAGTTGGTCAGCCCGAGCCGATGGCCTCGTCCAGGATGCCGAGCCCCAAGGCCAGCTCGGCCAGGTGGTCAGACCGAGCCGATCGCCTCATCCAGGATGCCGAGCCCCAGGGCCAGCTCCTCCTCCGAGGCGGTCAGCGGCGGCGCGATCCGGAACACCCCGCCCATCCCCGGGATCTGCACGATGTTCATGTGCAGCCCCAGGTCCAGGCACTTCTGGGTGATCGGCGCGCTCAGCGACTCGTCCGCGATCTCCAGCCCGGCCAGCAGCCCGCGCCCGCGCACGTCCGACACCAGCGAGTGCCGGGCGGCGATGTCGTCCAGCCCGTTGCGCAGGAACGCCCCGAGCTTCGCCGCCCGCTCGTCCAGCCGTTCCTCGGCCAGCACGTCCAGCACGGTGTTGCCGACGGCGGCCACCAGCGGGTCCGACACGTGCGTGGTGAAGAACAGGTAGTCGCGGGCGTGCGCCTCCGCCTCGATCTCGGCGGACGTGATCACGGCGGCCAGCGGCAGCCCGGCGCCCAGGGTCTTGGACAGCGTCAGGATGTCGGGCACCACGCCGTCCCGCTCGAACGCGTACCAGTTGCCCGTGCGGCACAGTCCGGTCTGCGCCTCGTCCATGATCAGCAGCATCCCGCGCTCACGGCACTTGGCCGACAACGCGGCGAAGTAGCCCGGCGGCGGTTCGAGGATGCCGCCGGAGCTCAGGATCGGCTCGACGATGCAGGCCGCCAGCGAGCCGACCGACTGCGCGTCGACCAGGCCGAACGCCAGGTCGAGCTGTGCCTGCCAGTCACCGGACGGCGCCGGGATCGCGAAGTTGCCGGGAGTGGCGGGACCGTAGCCCTTGCGGCCCGCGCTGTAGGTGGCGGCGGCCGCGGCGGCGGTCATGCCGTGCCAGGAGCGGGCGAACGCCACCACCTCGTGCCTGCCGGTGACGAGCTTGGCCATGCGCAGCGCGGCCTCGTTCGACTCCGCGCCGGTGGTGAGCTGCTGCACCTTCGAGAGCGAGGGAGGCAGCGTCCCGGCCAGCCGCCGGGCCAGGTCCACGACTGGCCGGCTGAGCATGCCGCTGAACAGGTGGTCGAGGTTCGCGATCTGGCGCTGCACCGTCTCGACGATGCGCGGGTGGGAGTGGCCGAGGATCGCGCTCATCTGCCCGGACGTGAAGTCCAGGATCCGGCGGCCGTCCTCGGTGAACAGGAAGCTCCCCGACGCGCTGTCGATGATCTCGCGCGTGAACGTGCCGCCGTAGCGGACGAGGTGGCGGTCGACGTCGTCCCAGAAGGTGTCCATGTGGAAAAACTAGGACTCGCCGAGCATCAGGTCCATCTCACAATTCCACGCTCGCTGTTCGGAAATACTGCACAGCATGACGCTGAACCCGTGGCGCCTGCGCCTGCTCAGCCAGCTCGACGCGCTGGGCACCGTGCGGGCCGTGGCGCAGGCCGCGAACCTGAGTGCTTCGAGCGTGTCCCAGCAGCTCGCGGTACTCGAGAGCGAGACGCGCACGCAGTTGATCGAACGGACCGGGCGGCGCGTCCGGCTCACGTCGGCCGGGCTGATCCTGGCCAGGAGGGCGCGGTCGATCCTCGACCAGATGGACGCCGTCGAGGCCGAGCTGCGAGGCCTGAACGACGAACCGTCGGGCCTCATCCGGCTCGGCGCGTTCCAGAGCTCGATCCACACGCTCGCCGTGCCCGCGATCCAGGCCCTCCGGCACCCGCACCTCGACGTCGAGATCGTGGAGCTGGAACCGCACGCCAGCATGCCCGCGCTGCTCGCCGGGGAGGTCGACGTGATCATCACGACCACCGACTTCGTGGAGCTGCCGGTACCGGGCGACATCGACGTGGTGCCGCTCGGCCAGGACCCGATCGTGCTGGTCACGCCGCCGAACCACCCCGCGGCGGACATCGCCGCGTGCAAGGACGAGCCCTGGGCGTTCGACATCCCCGGCTCGTACATGGCGAAGCTGGCGACGCGCCTGTGCCGCCAGTCGGGGTTCGAGCCACGCGTGGTCGGCCGGTTCAGCAACTACATGCTCACGCTCAAGCACGTCGAGGCCGGTCTGGCGGTCGCGGTGCTGCCCGCGCTGGCCGTCGACCGCAGGTTCGACGTGGTCACGAGAGAGCTTCCGGTGACGAGGAGGATCACCGCAGCCGTGCGCCGCGACTCGCGCGCCGCGATCACCGTGGTGCTCGACGCCCTGCATGCCCGGTCGCAGTCGGACGAGAGGTGATCCTGAGCATGGTCCCCAGGTGATCTGGAAGGCTGGAACCCGTGCGCGTGGCATTGCTGGGCCCGACGACCGTCGAGACGGAGGACGGCACACCGGTCGACATCGGTGGCGCCCGCGTCCGCATGCTCGTCGCACGCCTCGCGCTCGACCCCGGCCGCCCGGTGCCGACGACGACGCTGATCGACGACCTCTGGGGCGAGCAGCCGCCCGCCGACGCCCTGAACGCGCTGCAGTCGCTCGTGTCGAGGCTGCGCAAGGTCTGCCCGGTCACGCTGGAACCGGGCGGTTACCGGCTGGGCGTGACGACCGAGGACGTCGACGTCTTCCGGTTCGAACGGCTGCGCGCCGCGGGCCGGCTGGACGAGGCGCTCGCGCTGTGGCGTGGTGACGCGCTGGCCGACGTGCGGGAGGCGCCGTTCGCCGCGCCGACGGCCGCACGGCTCGAGGAAGCACGTCTGTCCGCGCAGGAGGACCGTGGCGAACTCGACGTCGCCGCACTGACCGCGTTGCACGAGACGCACCCGCTGCGCGAACGCCTGGCCGGGCTGCTGATGAGGGCGTTGTGCGCGCAGGGCAGGCAGTCCGACGCGCTGCGCCTCTACGCCGAGGTCCGCGGCAGGCTCGCCGACGAACTGGGGGTCGATCCCTCCCAGGAACTGCAGGACGTCCACCTCGCGGCACTGCGCGGCGAACTCGGGCCGCGGCCGGTGATCGACCGGTTGCCGGTGCGGCTCACCAGCTTCGTCGGGCGCGACGACGAGCTCGTGGAGATCGCCGGACTGCTCGGCCGGGCCCGGCTGGTGACGCTGGCGGGGCCGGGCGGCGCGGGCAAGACGCGGCTCGCCACCGAGGTCGCGGCACGGCATCCGTTGCACGGCAAGGGCCGCGTGTGGTTCGCGGCGCTGGCCGGTGTCCGGGCGGCCGAGGACCTCGCCGGTGCGGTGCTCAGCGCGTTCGAGGTGACGTTCGCCGGGGATCCGCGGCGGCGGACCAGCGAGGGCATGGACCGGATCGCCGAGGTGCTCCGCGCCGGGGAGTCGTTGCTGGTGCTGGACAACTGCGAGCACCTGATCGGGGCGGCGGCCGAGTTCACCACCGAGCTGCTGCGCCGGGTACCGAACCTCCGCGTGCTCGCGACCAGCAGGGAACCGCTCGCGATCGACGGCGAGTCGCTGTGCCCGATCGGCCCGCTCGCCGTGCCCAACGGCCAGGCGGACGTGTCCGCGTTCGGCGCGGTGCGGCTGTTCCTCGACCGGGCGAGCGCGGTGAAGCCAGGGTTCCGGCTGGACGGGTCCACTGTGGACGACGTGCGGATGATCTGCCGCAGGCTCGACGGCATGCCGCTCGCGCTGGAACTGGCGGCGGCGCGGCTGCGGTCGATGACGGTCCGGCAGATCACCCAGCGCCTGGACGACCGGTTCCGGTTGCTCACCTCGGGCAGCCGCACCGCGCTGCCGCGCCAGCGCACGTTGCGCGCGGTCGTCGAGTGGAGCTGGGACCTGCTGACCGAGGAGGAGCTGCTGCTGGCCCGGCGGTTCGCGGTGTTCCCCGCCGGCGCCGACCTCGCCGCGATCGAGGCCGTCTGCCTGCCGGACCCGTTCTACGTGCTCACGTCGCTGGTCGAGAAGTCCATCGTGGACGTCATCGAGATCGAGGGCGAGCCGCGGTACCGGATGCTGGAGACGATCCGGGTCTACGCGGCCGAACAGCTCGACGCGTCCGGCGAGAAGCGGGAGGTCGTCGGACGGTTCCGGCACTACTACCGCGAACTGACCGCGCGCTGGGAGCCGCTCACCCGCACCGCGCGGCAGCTCGAGGCGATCGACGTCTACGAGGCGGAGCAGGACAATGTCGTGGCGGCGTTGCGCGGAGCGATCGACGACCACGAGGTCGAGCTGGCGGCGGACCTGCTCGGTGACACGTTCTGGTACTGGCTCGTCAAGGGCGACAACGAACGCGCGGAGATGTCGGTGCGCGACGTGCTCGCGCTCGGCGACCTGCTGCCCGCCGACCGCTTCGCCACGTTCCGGGCCATGCAGCTCATCATGGCCGCCTTGCCCGGGGTGACGGACGCGGCGGAGGCCGCGGCGGTCATCGAGCACTGCGTGGACTCCGGCGCCGTCCAGAAGTACCCCTCGCTCGCGATCGCGCTGCCGATGCTCGCGTTCCTCAGCCAGAACGCCGAACTGGCGCGGCGCGAGGTGGCGCGGGCGGCGGCGAGCGAGGACCCGTGGGCCAGGGCGGGCGCGGAGTGGGCGCACAGCTTCATGCTGGCCGACGAAGGTGACCTGGAAGGCGCCGAACAGGCCCGCGACCGCGCGTACGACCAGTTCACGGCCATCGGGGACCGGTGGGGTTCGGCGATGACGCTCGGCATGAAGGCCGCGTTCGTCTCGCAGACCGGAGACAACCAGGCGGCGATCGACCTCTACCAGCGCGGGCTGGAGGCGGCGACGGAACTGCGGTCGCAGGACGACGCCGCGCAGCAGCGGTGGCGGCTCGCGGTGGAGTACGCGCGCATGGGTGATCACGCCGCGGCCGCGCGCGAGGTGGTCGCGGCGGAGCAGTTCGTCCGGGACGTCGGCAACGACCAACTGTCCACGATGCTCGGCTACGCGAAGGCCGAGGTCGTGCTGCGCGCGGGCAGGATCGAGGAGGCACGCGCGCTGAGCGTCTCGTTCGCCCAGCGCGCCACCAGGTCGTCCTTGCTCGGGTCGTTCGTCGCGGAGTGGGTGGCCATGCTCGACGCGCGCATCGCGCTCGCCGACGGCAGGTTCGGCGACGCCGAGGCGTTCACCGCGGTGGCCGTCGAGACGACGTCCGAACGCGGCGACATGCCGGATCTCGCGACGGTGACGGAACTTCTTGCCCACCTGCGGCACCTGCAGGGCCGCGACGACGCCGCGCGGCGGTTGATGGCTCTCGCCCAGCTCATCCGCGGGCGGCTCGACCTGGGTGATCCGGACGTGCGGCGCCTCGTCGCCGAACTGGGCGAGCCCGCACCGCTGACGATCACCAAAGCCGAGGCGCTGCAACGGGTGCGCGAAGAGGCGGGCCTCAGGCCCGCCTCCTGATCACACGCGCCTGCGGTAGGCCCACATCGCCAGCGGGAAGAACACCGCGACCGCTCCTGCCATCCAGATCAGCGATCCGACGAGCGGCCCGGCGATCGCACCGCCGTTGAGCAAACCGCGCAGCGCGTCCGACAGCAGGCTCACGGGGCTGATGTCCGCCCACGCCCTGAGCCAGCCCGGCATCGTCTCGGTGCCGACGAACACGTTGCTGCCGAACGTCAACGGCATGATCAGCACGATCATGATGCCCTGCACGGCCTGCGGGGTCTTGAGCAGCATGCCCACGAACACCGACGCCCAGCAGAAGCACAGTCCGAACGCGATCGCGAGCCCCGCCGCGATCAGCAGCTCCGCCGGCCCCGTCTGCACCCGGTAGCCCATGACCGTGGCGATGATCAGCAGCACCACGACGCACACCACGTACCGCACGACATCCGCCAGCACCGCGCCCACCAACGGTGCCGACCTCGCGATCGGCATCGCCCGGAACCTGTCGAAGACGCCCTTGGAGACGTCCGTGTTCAGCTGGACGCCCGCGGTCATGCTCGCCTGCAGGATGTTCATCACCAGGATGCCCGGCACGAGCATCTGCAGGTAGGCGTCGGTGTTCCCGGCGAGCGCGCCACCGAAGAGATAGGTGAACATCACCAGCAGGATGATGGGCGCGATCGTCACGTCCGCCAGCTGCTCGGGGTTCTTGCGGATCTTGAGGATGCCCCGCCAGGCCAGCGCGAAGCCGTGGCGCACTCCCCTGTCCAACGCGATCGTGCTCATACCAGGCTCCCCTCGTTCCGCTTGCCGGTGAGCGAGAGGAAGACCTCGTCGAGCGAGGGCAGCCGCAGCGCCAGTTCGTCCGCGGTGATGCCGGCTTCGTCGAGCTTGCGGACCAAAGTGGACAACAGCACCGGGTCGTTCACCGGCGCCGTCAGCAGTCCCGTGTCGTCGTCCCTCGTCGGCCGGACCCCGGTCAGGTCACCGAGAATCCGGTACACCACGTCGAGATCGCGCAACGACGTCGGCCGCACCTGCAGCGTCTGCCCGCCCACGCGCCGCTTCAGCTCGTCCGGCCTGCCCTCGGCCACGACGCGGCCGTGGTCGAACACCGTGATCGAGTCCGCGAGCTGGTCGGCCTCCTCCAGGTACTGCGTGGTGAGCAGGACCGTCACGCCGTTCGCGACGAGCTTGCGCACCACCGCCCACACCTCGTTGCGGGCGTGCGGGTCCAGCCCGGTGGTCGGTTCGTCCAGGTACAGCACGGACGGGTTGCCGACCAGGCTGGCCGCGAGGTCGAGCCGCCGGCGCATACCGCCCGAGTACGTCTTGGCGGCCCGTCCCGCGGCGTCGGTGAGCTCGAACCGTTCCAGCAGCTCGGCGGCCTTCGCCCGTGCCCCCGCACGGGAGAAGTCGAGCAGCCGGGCCAGCAGCACGAGGTTCTCCGTCCCGGAGAGGTCCTCGTCCACCGACGCGTACTGCCCGGTCAGCCCGATCAGCGACCGGACCGCCCGCGGGTCCTTCACCACGTCGTGGCCGTGGACCGTGGCGTGCCCCGCGTCCGGGCGCAGCAACGTGGCCAGCACCCGCACCGCCGTGGTCTTGCCCGCGCCGTTCGGCCCGAGCACCCCCACGACCTTCCCCTCCGGCACCTCGAGGTCCACGCCGTCCAGCGCCTTGGTCTCCCCGTAGTGCTTGACCAGGCCTTCTGCCCTGATCGCGAGTGCCATCGTTCCTCCCTGTGTTCAGGGGGAACTGTGCGCCGCGCCGCTGACAGACCACGCACAGCACGCTGTCAGCGGCTGGCAGCCATCCTGCGCACGGCCTCGGTGATGATCTCGGGTGAGGTGCCGATGTTGAACCGGACGTGGCCCGCTCCCCCGCTGCCGAACCCGGCGCCCGACATCAGGGCCACCTTGCCCCGCTCGACGAAGAACGCGGCCGGGTCGGCGCTGACGGCCCGGCAGTCGAGCCAGGCCAGGAAGGTCGCCTCGGAGGGTTCGTAGCCGATCTCGGGCAGGTGCTCGGCGAGCAGGTTCTTCAGCAGTTTCCGGTTGTCGTCGAGCCCGGCCAGCAGCGCGTCGAGCCACTCGCCGCCGTGCCTGAGCGCGGCCGCGTGCGCGATCGTGCCGAAGTGGCTCGGTCCGTGGCTGACCTCCTCGGGCAGCCTCGCGAGGTCGTCGGTGCCGGAGATCGCGACCGCTGCCCGCATGGCCGCCAGGTTCCAGCCCTTCGACGCGGACATGAGCGACATCCCGTTCTCGTCGACGCTCAGGTACGGCACGAACCGGGTGCCCCTGGAGACGAGCGGGGCGTGGATCTCGTCGGCGATCACGCGAACGCCGTACGTCTCGGCCAGCCGCGCGAGGGCCGTGAGCTCCTCGGCGGTGTGGACGGTGCCCGTCGGGTTCTGCGGGTTGCACAGCAGGTACACCGGACGATCGGCTTTGACGTGCTGGAACGTCCGCTCCAGCACCTCCAGGTCGAGGCGGCCGTGCCGCAGCGGTGCCTCGACGACCGCGCGGCCCATGCTCCTGACGAACAGGTAGAACGGCGGGTACACCGGCGGGCTGACGATCACGGGGGCACCGGGCCCGGACACCAGCTTGATCAGCTCGACGATGCCGAGCATCACGTCGGACACGAGCGCCGTGCGTTCCACCGGGAGGTTCCAGCCCCAGCGCTGTCGCGCGAACGCCGCGAGCGCCTCCTGGTAGTCGGTGCCGGCCGGGTAGCCGGTGTCGCCGAGGTCCAGGGCGTCGAGGACGGCCTGTCTGACGGGCTCAGCCAGGTCGACGTCCATCTCGGCCACCCACAACGGCAGCACGTCGTCCGGGAACTGCCGCCACTTCACGCTCGTGCGCCGCCGTAACCGTTCCAAGGACACCTGGGTCAGCGGGTTCAGCATGAACCCAACGTAGTTCACCTGGGGTAACCGTCAACCGTTCAACGCGTGCGTCGCCGTCGCCCCTCCGTCGACCACGAACTCGCCGCCCGTGCAGTAGGCGCTGTCGTCACTGGCCAGGAACAGCACGACGTTCGCGACGTCCTCCGGCTGCCCGATCCGGCGCAACGCCAGCTTCTTGCCTATCGGCGAGACGTCGATCGGCCGGCCCAGGGCCTGGCTGACCATCGGGGTGTCGATGGCACCGGGATGCACGGAGTTCACCCGGATCCCGTGCTGCCCCAGTTCCATCGCGGCGACTTTGGTCATGCCGCGGATCGCGAACTTCGACGCCGTGTACGCCACCAGGTACGGCATGCCGCCCAGGCCCTCGACCGACGACACGTTCACGATCGACCCGCCGCCGGCCTGCTTCATCGACGACACGACCGCACGCATGCCGAGGAACGTGCCGACCTGGTTGATGCCGATCACCCGCTGGTAGTCGGCGAGCGTGGTGTCCGCCAACGCGGAGAAGTGCAGGATGCCGGCGTTGTTGACGAGAACCGTGATGTCGCCGAACGTCGCGACGGTGAACTCGACGGCGTCCGCCCATCCGTCCTCGGAGGACACGTCCAGGTGGCAGTACTCGGCACCGAGCTCGGCGGCGAGTTCCTTGCCCTGGTCGTCGAGGACGTCGGTGATCATCACCCGCGCGCCCTCGGCGGCGAACCGGCGTGCCGCGGCCGCTCCCTGACCCCGGGCGGCGCCGGTGATCAGGGCGACCTTTCCGTCGAGCCGCATCTACATCATCTCGTCGGTCAGCGGCATCATCACGGTCTTGAGCTCGGTGTAGGCCTCGTAGGCGCTCTGCCCGCCCTCGCGGCCGAGGCCCGACTGCTTGTAGCCGCCGAACGGGATGTGCGGTTCGAGCTGGAAACCGTTGATGCCGACCATGCCGACGCGCAGGGCCTTCGAGACGCGGAACGCGCGGCGGACGTCGTTGGTGTAGACGCCGGCGCCCAGGCCGTACTCGGTGTCGTTCGCGATGCGGACGGCTTCTTCCTCGTCGTCGAACGGCACGACTGTCAGCACCGGGCCGAAGATCTCGTCACGCGCGATGGCCATGTCGTTGTTGGCGTCGGCGAAAATCGTTGGTGCCACGAAGTTCCCGGACGCGTAGTCGCCGTCGAGCCGGGTGCCTCCGGTGACGAGGCGGGCGCCCTCCTCCTGTCCGCGCTCGATGTAGCCGAGCACGCGTTCGAGCTGCTTGCCGTTGATCAGCGGGCTGGCCAGCACGGCGGGGTCGAACGGGTCGCCGAACGTCACCGCGCCCGCGAGCATCTGCGCCATCGCGATGAACTCGTCCTGCGCGTCCCGCTGCACCAACGCCCGCGTGTGCGCCACGCACGCCTGGCCGGACAGACCCATCGTGACCATGCCCATGCAGGTCATCGCGGCGAGGCCGACGTTCGGGGCGTCCGCGAACACGATCGCCGGCGACTTCCCGCCCAGCTCCAGGGACACGCGCTTCATCGTCCCGGCGGAGGCCTCGACGATCCGGCGGCCGATGGCGCGGCTGCCGGTGAAGCTGATCTTGTCGACGGCGGGGTGGGTGATCAGCGCCTCGCCGGTCGGGTTGCCGGGGCCGGTGACGAGGTTGACGACGCCCTCCGGCAGTCCGGCCTCGATCAGCAGCTCGACCATGCGGATCACGCAGAACGACGCGTACTCCGACGGCTTGACCACGACCGTGCAGCCGGCGGCCAGCGCGGGCGCGAGTTTCTGGGCGAACAGCACGAACGGCGCGTTCCACGGCAGGATCGCCGCGACGACGCCGACCGGTTCGCGGAAGGTCATCGCGAGGTGGTCGCCGCCCTGGTAAGGCGGCAGGGTCTGGCCGCCGACCTTGTCGATCCAGCCCGCGTGGTGGTCGAAGATGTCCGCCGCGATGCCGACCGAGGTGGCGTAGATCTGCCCGAACGACAGCGGCACGCCGTTGTCCAGTGCCTGCAGTCCGCGCAGCTCGTCCGAGTGCTCCCGCAGCAGATCTCCGTACCTGCGCAGGACCTTGATGCGCTCACCCGCCCGGCTGCGCGGCCAGGTGCCCTCGTCGAACGCCTTGCGGGCCGCACGCACCGCCGCGTCCACGTCCTGCACCGAGGCGACGGCGAAGCTGCCGATCTCCTCGCCGGTGGCGGGGTGGTGGTGGGTCCAGGTCTCGTCGGTGTCGCGGAACTCGCCTCCGATGAGCAGCCGGCCGTCCTTGAGTCCCAGCGTCTCGCGGTGCGGTTGGACGGTGAGCGTCACAGCTCCTCCTACAGGGCCATCGTTTCCGTACAGGCGAAAGTCCTCTGTGGATCGCGATCGGCGAAGTAGCCGTCGAGATCGGTGAACGCGCCGAACTTCTGCTCGACGGTCGGTGGTGCCATCAGCGCGACCATGCCGCCATGTACGACGAAGACCTGGCCGTTGATCCGGTCGCCGGACGGTCCGGCCAGGTGCGCGACGAACTTGGCGACGTGCTCGGGCGCCAGCGAGTCGTCGCCCGCCGGTGCGTCACCGAACACGTGCGCGGTCATCTGGGTGCGGGCACGTGGGCAGATCGCGTTGGCGCGCACGCCGTAACGACTTGTGCCACGAGCGGTCGCCACGGTCAGCGCCGCGATCCCCGCCTTGGCCGCCGCGTAGTTGGCCTGGCCCTCCGAACCGAGCAGGAACGCCTCCGACGAGGTGTTCACGATCCGCGCGTAAACCGGTTCGCCGGCCGCCTTCGACTGCTGCTTCCACAACGCGACCGCGTTGCGCGACAACAGGAAGTGGCCGCGCAGGTGCACCCGCACGACCAGGTCCCACTCCTCGTCGGTCATGTTGAACAGCATCCGGTCGCGCAGCACACCCGCGTTGTTCACGACGACGTGCAGCCCGCCGAACTGCTCCATCGCGGCGGTGACGAGGGCGTCGGCGGTACTCCGCTCGCCCACGTCACCCTCGACCACGACGCACTTCGCGCCCAGCTCGCCGATCTCGGCCGCAGCGGAGTCGGCCGAGCCCGGCAGGTCGTTGAGCACGATCGACGCACCGGCCCTCGCGAGCTCCAGCGCCTCCGCGCGGCCGAGCCCGGCACCGGCGCCGGTGACCACGGCGACCTTCCCCGAAAGGTCCACAAAAGACTCCCAGAAGAGATGTGTCAGTCGAACAGAATGACCTGACGGATCAGCGATCCACCGCCACGCAGGGCCTGCAGGCCCTCGTTCACGTCCTCGAGCCTGATCCGTTTGCTGATCATGCCTTCGAGGTCCAGCCGGCCCTGCCGCCACAGCGCGATCATGCGCGGGATGTCGCGGCGGAAGTTCGCCGTCCCGTAGAACGAGCCGTGCAGCGTCTTGTCGTGCAGGAAGAGTTCCTGGGCGCTGAACGACACCATCGCGTCCGCCCGGCCCGCGCCGACGACGACCGTGTGGCCACCGCGACGGGTCAGGTCCCACGCCTGGCGGATCGTGGCGGGCAGGCCGACCACGTCGAACACGTAGTCGAAGCCCATGCCGAAGTTCAGCTGGTTGTTCAGGTCCACGACACCGTCGGGCGTCGTCGCGTGCGTCGCGCCGAACTTCTGCGCCACCTCGTGCTTTTCGAGCACCGGGTCGACCGCGACGATCCGTGCGGCGGCGGCGAGCCGGGCGCCCTGGATCACCGCGACACCGACGCCACCGCAGCCGATCACGGCGACGCTGGAGCCCGGTTCGACCTTCGCGGTGTTGAGCACGGCCCCGACGCCGGTGAGGATGCCGCACGACAGCAGCGCCGCGATCTCCCACGGCACGTCGTCGTCGACCTTCACGGCGGCGTCCGCGGGAACGACCATCTCCTCGGCGAACGCGCCGAGCCCCGCGTACCCGAAGGCCGGGTTGCCACCGACGACGAACCTCGGTGACGTGAACGCGGAGATGGTGTGCACGAGGCACAGATGCGATTGGCCCGTAACGCATTGGGCGCACTTGCCGCACGGCGGCACGAACGTGATCGCCACGTGGTCACCGACCGCGAGCGACGTCACGGCGCTCCCGATCTCGACGATCTCACCGGCGCCTTCGTGACCGACGACGCCGGGCGTCAGGGCCGGCAGCGTTCCGTCCATTGCGGACAGATCACTGTGGCACACCCCGCAGGCCTTGATCCTGATGCGGATCTCCTGCGGCCCCACCGGCGCCGTGGTCACGTCGTCGCGGAGCTCGAGCTTGTCGTCGCCTACCTGGTTGAGCACGGCTGCCTTCACCGGTATCACTCCTCGCTGAGCTCACGGCCTAGTGCCTGTCGCACACTAGAATCTGTTCCTGTTCGTGACAAGGCCCATCAGCGTGAGAGGCGGAGTGCGCCCATGGGGCACGAGGCGACGGCGCGTTCCGCCAGAGCCTCCTCCCCGTCGGCCAGCTCACCGTCCCGGATCTGCAGAACCTCGTCCTCGTCAAGGTCAAACACCTCGGGCAGGATGGACATGCACTCCCCGTGCGCCTCGCACAGCGAAGGGTCGACGCCGACCTTCATCGCGGCCTCCTGACATCAAGTAGAACTTGTTCTAGAGTAGCGGTCATGCGCATCGGTTTCACGCCCGAACAGGAGCAGTTGCGCCAGGAGTTGCGGGCGTACTTCGCCGCGCTCATGACGCCCGAACGCAGGGCCGGGCTCGCCGGTGGCGGCGACTACGGCGACGGCGCGGCCTACAAGGACACCATCCGCCAGATGGGGCTGGACGGCTGGCTCACCATCGGCTGGCCGGAGGAGTACGGCGGCCGTGCCCGCCCCATGATCGAGCAGCTGATCTTCCTGGACGAGGCGTCCGCGGCCGGCGCGCCGGTGCCGTTCCTGACGCTGAACTCCATCGGCCCGACGATCATGTCCCTGGGAACGCCCGAGCAGAAGGCCTTCTACCTGCCGAAAATCGCGTCCGGCGAGCTCCACTTCGCCATCGGCTACTCCGAACCGGAGGCGGGCACCGACCTCGCGGGCCTGCGCACGCGGGCGGTCCGCGACGGTGACGAGTACGTGATCAACGGCCAGAAGATGTGGACGAGCCTCATCCAGTACGCCGACTTCGTCTGGCTGGCGTGCCGCACCGACCAGGAATCGCAGCGGCACAGGGGTTTGAGCGTCATCATGGTGCCGACCACCGCTCCCGGCTTCTCCTGGACGCCCGTGCCGACCATGTCCGGGCCCACGACCAGCGCCACCTTCTACGACGACGTGCGGGTGCCCGCGGCGAACCTCATCGGCGAGGAGCACAAGGGCTGGAAGCTCATCACCAACCAGCTCAACCACGAACGCGTCGCCCTCTGCTCGGCCGCGCCGCTGCAGACCGCACTGCGCGAAGTTCGTCAATGGGCGGACGAAACCGGTGCCGTGAAACAGGAGTGGGTGCGCCTGCACCTCGCCCGCGTGCACGCGAAGACCGAGTTCCTCAAGCTCATCAACTGGCGGATCGCGTCCGGTTCCGACGAGGCACCGTCACCGGCGGAGGCCTCCGCGACCAAGGTGTTCGGCACCGAGTTCGCGACCGAGGGCTACCGGCTGCTGATGGAGGTGCTGGGCGCCAACGGAATCGTGCGCACGGGTTCCGCGGGGGCCCTGCTGCACGGCCGGGTGGAACGCATGCACCGGTCGTCGCTGATCCTGACGTTCGGCGGCGGCACCAACGAGATCCAGCGGGACATCATCGCGCGGGTGGGCCTCGGGTTGCCCGCCGTGCCTCGGTAAGGAGACTCCGTGGACTTCACCCTGACCGAGGCGCAGCGCGAGCTGGCCGCGCTGACCCGCAAGATCCTCGACTCGTCCGACACACCCTGGCTCGACCTGGTCAAGTCGGGCGTCGTGCCGGAGCAGCCCGACGAGTTCGGCGTGCTGGAACAGTGCTCGGTGCTGGTCGAGCTGGGCCGTGCGGTCTCCCCCGTGCCCTACCTGCCCACGACGGTCGCCGCGTCGGCGCTCGCGGAGTTCGGAACCCCGGACCAGCGTGACCGCTGGCTGAAGCCGGGAACAGTGCTGACCGTGGCGCTGTCGGAAGCCGGCGACGTGCAGACGACGGTGCCGTTCGCGTCGGAGGCGGCCGCGTTCCTGGTGGCGCACGACGGGCAGGTGTTCCTCGTCGGGGCGGAGCAGCTGGAGATCACCCCGCAGGAACTGGTCGACGGCTCGGACGCGGGGTGCTTCGCGTTCTCCGGCACCGGCGAGGTGGTGCCCGGCCTGTCGCCCGACTGGCTGATCACCCGGTACACGCTGGGGTTGTGCGCTCTGCAGCTCGGTGTCACCGAACGCGCACTGGAGCTGACGGCCGAGTACGCCCGCATCCGCGTGCAGTTCGACCGGCCGATCGGCAGCTTCCAGGCCGTGGCGCAACGTCTGGCTGATGCGTACATCGACGTCGCGGCGATCCGGCTGACCCTCTGGCAGGCCGCCTGGCGCCTCTCCGAAGGCCTGGACGCGGCGCAGGAGGTGGCGACGGCGAAGTTCTGGGCCGCCGACGCCGGGCACCGCGTGGCGCACACCGCCGTGCATGTTCACGGCGGCACCGGCATCGACATGAGCCACGACGTGCACCGCTACTTCACGGCGGCGAAGCGCAACGAGTTCGAGCTGGGCGGTGCGACCGCCCAGCTCCTGAAACTCAGCGCAGCTTGGTGAGGCGTTCGACCGTCGCGCCGAACTCCGCCAGCAGGTCCGCCATCACCTCGGCCACCGGCCTGACCTCGTTCATCCGCCCGACGACCTGACCGACCGGCATCGAGACCACGGACGGGTCGTCGGACCGGGCGATGCGCAGGTGCGCCTCGCTGACCAGCAGGTTCTGCAACGGCATCGGCAACGGTTCCGGTGCCTCCGCGGCCGTCCACGCCTCGGTCCACCGCGTCTTCAGCAACCGCGCCGGTTTGCCGGTGTAGATGCGGGTGCGGACGGTGTCGCTGGACCCGGCGGCGAGCAACGCCTCCTGCGTGCTGGAGTTCCCGAGCGTGTACTCGGCGGTGGTCAGCCAGTACGAGCCCATCCACACGCCGGACGCGCCGAGCGCCATCGCGGCGGCGGCCTGCCGTCCCGACCCGATGCCCCCCGCGGCGAGCACGGGGACGTCCACCGCGTCGACGATCTCCGGCACCAGCACCATCGTGGCGACCTCGCCGGTGTGCCCGCCGGCCTCATAGCCCTGGGCCACCACGATGTCGACGCCGTTGGCCACGTGCCGGCGAGCGTGTTCGGCCTTGCCCGCCAGCGCGGCCACCGGCACACCGGCCGCGTGCACCTGCTCGATGACGTCGGCAGGTGGTGAGCCGAGGGCGTTCGCGATGAGCCGGATCGGGTGTTCCAGGGCCACGTCGACGTGCGACCGCGCCACCGAGTGCAGCCAGCCGAGCACGCCCTCGCCGCCCTCGCCGTCGGGCAGCGGTGGCACGCCGAGCTTCAGCAACGTCTGTTGCACGAACTCCTTGTGGCTCTGCGGGATGAGCCCGGCCAGGTCGATCTGCGTGCCCTCCTTCGGCACGGTGGCGGGCATGACGATGTCGACGCCGTACGGCTTGCCGCCGGTGTTCTCGTCCATCCACGTCAACGCGCGGTCGAGGTCCTCCGCGTCGTTGAACCGCACGCACCCGAGGACACCGAGCCCGCCCGCCCGGCTGATCGCCGCCGCCACGTGCTCGGACGGTGTGAAGCCGAAGACGGGGTGTTCGATGCCCAGCTCGTCACACAGGCTGGTGCGCATGATCCTCCACGTGGCGCTTCGCCCACTGGTAGTCGGGTTTGCCGCTGGGGGTACGGCCGATCTCGGCGACGAGCCACAACGACCGCGGCACCTTGTAGCCGGCGAGGGTCTCGCGGACGTGGGCGTCCAGTTCGGACAGTGTCGGCGCCGTGCCGTCGCGCGGCTGGACGATCGCGCCGACGCGCTGGCCGAGCAGGTCGTCCGGGATGCCGATCACGAGCGCGTCGAACACGTCCGGGTGCGACTTCAGCACCCCCTCGACCTCCTCGGGGAACACCTTCTCGCCGCCGGTGTTGACGCAGGTGTTGCCGCGTCCCAGCAACGTGATGTCGCCGTCCTCCTCGAACCGGGCGAAGTCGCCGGGCACGGTGAACCGCCTGCCGTCGACCTCGACGAACATCCGCGCGGTCTTCTCGGGGTCCTTGTAGTAGCCGAGCGGGATGTGCCCGCCGCGCGCCAGCTTGCCGATGACGCCGGGCTCCGGCTCCAGCTTCTTGCCGTCCTCGTCGATGACGATGGTGTCCTCGTTGAGCTTCACCTTGGTGCCGTCGGTCTTCACGATCTCCTTGGGCACCGCGCCGATGCCGGTGGACCCGGTCTCGCTCGACCCGATCGACTCCAGCAGCGTCGTGTGCGGCAGGTGTTCGTGGTACTGCTTCTTGACGGTGTAGGAGAACAGGGCGGCACTGCTGTTGAGGATGAACAGCGACGAGCCGTCGTAGGTGCCGCGCTGGAACTCCTCGATCAACGGCCGGCCCATCGCGTCGCCGGTGATGACGGCGACCTGGACCTTTTCCCTTTCGATCACCCGCCAGATCTCGGCGGGGTCGAACTTGGGCACCAGCACCACCGTGCTGCCGCTGAACAACGCGCCCAGCACGGCCCACTGCGCCGCGCCGTGGATCAACGGCGGCAGGCACAGCCTGATCAGCCCGTAGTCCTTGCCCGCCTTGGCCTGCTGCCACTCGTCCGTCAGCCGTTCGCCGGTGACGAAGTCGATGCCGCCGCCGAGCGTGCGCCACACGTCCTCGTGCCGCCACATCACACCCTTGGGCATGCCGGTCGTGCCACCCGTGAACAGGATGTAGAGGTCGTCGGGGCTGCGCGGCTCGAAGTCCCGTTCACCGGACTCCTCGGCGAGTGCCGTTTCGTAGGCGGCGCCGGCGAAATCCTCGTCCGTCTCGTCGTCGATCACGACCGTATGGCCGGGCGCGCCGACCTCCGCGACCAACGGCGAGTACCGCCGTTCGTGTACGAGAGCGGTCAGATCCGCTTCGCCGAACAGATATTGCAACTCGTTCTTGGTGTAGCGGTAGTTCACGTTGATCGCCACGGCGCGCAGCTTGAAGACCGCGAGCATGGCTTCGACGAGTTCGATCGAGTTGCGCGCGTAGAGCCCCACGTGCGCACCCTGCGTCACGCCGTTCTTTGCCAGGTGGTGAGCCAGTTTGTTGGCTCGCGACTCAAGCTCGGCGTAGGTGACCCGCTTGGACCCGCACACGAGCGCGGTCCTGTCGGGCACGGTGTCGGCGGCGTGTTCAACGAGGTCTGCGACGTTGAGGGCCATGGCAGACAAAGTAGAACGTGTTACTGTTCCCGACAATCCCCCGTGCGGTCAGACTCGATCCAGGAGGCGCGCGAATGACGACCACGACGGAACCACATGCCTTGGTGGAGCTGGCCGGCAACGTCCTGGTCGTCACGATGAACCGCCCGGAGGTCCGCAACGCCCTGTCCGGCCCGATGCTGGCCATCATGAAGGAGGCGTGGGACCGGGTGGACTCCGATCCGGACGTCCGCGTCTGCATCCTCACCGGCGCGGGCGGAGCGTTCTGCGCGGGCGCGGACCTCAAGGCGATGACGTCCAACCACCCCAGCGAGAACGCCGGCAGGTTCGACTTCTCCGTCATCGAGCCACTGCTCAAAGGACGTCGATTGACGAAACCGCTGATCGCCGCCGTGGAAGGTCCGGCGGTCGCCGGGGGCACGGAGATCCTGCAGGCGACCGACATCCGCGTCGCCGGCGAGAGCGCGCGGTTCGGCGTCTCGGAGGCACGCTGGGGCCTGTTCCCCCTGGGCGGCTCGGCGGTCCGGTTGCCACGCCAGATTCCTTACACCGTCGCGGCCGACCTCCTGCTGACGGGACGGCACATCCGGGCGGCGGAGGCCAAGGAGATCGGGCTGATCGGGCACGTGGTGCCGGACGGTCAGGCTTTGGACAAGGCGTTGGAACTGGCCGCGCTCATCACGGCCAACGGGCCCGTCGCGGTGCGGAAGATCCTGCAGACCATGCGGGAGACCGAGGTCATGCACGAGAACGAGGCGTTCACAGTGGACGCTCGGCTCGGCATGGAGGTGTTCTCCAGTGAGGACGCCAAGGAGGGGCCGCGGGCGTTCGCGGAGAAGCGCAAGCCGGAGTTCAAGGGCCGGTAGCCTTCTGGGCTTGGGACCTCCTCTGCCGCTGTCCCTACACGTCGTTGGCCGCGATGTACCCGAACGTCATGGCGGGCCCGATCGTCGACCCCGCCCCGGCATAACTCCGCCCCATCACGGCCGAACTGACGTTGCCCGCCGCGTACAGCCCGGGGATCACCGAGCCGTCCGGCCGCAGCACACGGGCCCGCGCATCCGTCACGAGACCGCCCTTGGTGCCGAGGTCGCCTGGCACGATCTTGAAGGCGTAGAACGGCGGCGCCCACAGCGGGGCGAGGCACGAGTTCGGGAAGACGGCCGGGTCGGTGTAGTAGTGGTCGTACGCGCTGTCGCCGCGCTTGAAGTCGGGGTCGCGACCGCTCAGGGCCTGGTTGTTGAACCGGCTGACGGTCGATTTGAGGTTCGCGCCGGGGACGCCGATGGCCGAGGCCAGGCCGTCGAGGGACCAGTTCCTCACCACGGCGCCGGACTGGTACCAGCCGTCCGGCAGCGGCAGGGTCGGTGCCACGTCGGCGAAGAGGTACCTGTTGCGGTAGTTCTGGTCGACGACGAGCCAGGCCGGGATGCACGGGTCTACCGGGTTCTTGTCGTACATGACGTGCACGACGTCGCTGTAGGGCGCGGCCTCGTTGACGAAGCGGCGGCCGGCCGCGTTGATCATCAGGCCGCCGGGCAGCGTGCGTTCGGCGAGGCAGAAGTACGGGGTGCCGGGCACCGGGATCGCCGGGCCCCACCAGGCGTCGTCCATCAGGTCGAGCGCCGCGCCCGCCCGCTGGCCCGCGCGGTGGCCGTCGCCGGTGTTCTCCTTCGCGCCGACCGTCCACTGAGTACCGATCGGCTGGCGCTGGTACTGGGCGCGCATCGCCGCGTTGTGTTCGAAGCCGCCGGAACCCATGATCACGCCACGTCGTGCGCGCACGGCACCCCGCGAGGTCAGCACTCCCTTGACGGCGCCGTTCTCCACGATCAGGTCTGCCAGACCGGTGTTCAGCCACACCGGGACGTTCGACTGCAGCAGACCGGCCCGCAGACCACCGGCCAGTGCCTGGCCCATGGTCAGCGGCTTCTGCCCGGCCAGGGCGGCCGCGGTGCCGCGCGCCAGGGCAGCGGCCGCGGTCGCCGCGCCCTTCGCGTTGACGAGGGCCAGCGCGAGCCACTTGTAGTCCGCGCCGTAGATCACCATGCCGGCCGGTGTGGCCAGGTAGGGGGCGTTCAGGTTCGCCAGTTCGGCGCCGAGGACCCGGCCGTCGAGCATCTCCGGCTCGATCGAACGGCCCTTCACGATGCCGCCGGGGTACTCCGGGTAGTAGTCGCTGTAGCCGTCCATGTGCCGGAAGCGCAGCGGGCTGTTGCGCATGACGAACGAGATCATCTGCGGCCCGTGCGTCAGGTAGGCCTGCTGCCGCACGAGCGGGATGTCGCCGACGACCGCCGCCAGGTACTGCGCGGCCTTCGCGGGTGTGTCCGGAACGCCCGCCGCCAGGATCACCTCGTTGTTGGGGATCCAGATGCCCGCGCCCGAGCGAGCGGCCGAGCCACCGTAGGTCGGCGCCTTCTCCACGACCACGCAGCTCAGGCCGCGTTTGGCGGCGGTCAGCGCGGCGGTCATGCCCGCCGCGCCCGCGCCGACCACCACGACGTCGAACTCGCCGAGATCGGCGGAGGCGGTGGCGGGCCTGACCAGTCCGGACGCCAGCGCGAGACCGGCTCCGGCGAGCACCTGACGGCGGTTCAGGTTCACGGGTTCACTCCAGACATCGTCTTCCGGTGGTCCCAGCTGGCGATCTTGGTCGGACGGAAGATCACGGCGACGCGCCTCGACATCGCCTTGCGCAGGGCTTCGCGGGCTTCGGGATCGTCCCCGACCTCACCGAAGTTGCGCTCCACCACGGCGTCCACGACCCGGCCGAGGTCCGGGGTGAACTCGGTGACGCCCTCCATGTGCACGCCGCGCAGCTGGTCGTAGCTCTCCCCCGCCTCAGCCAGCACGCTGCAGCGCGGATCGCGTTGCAGGTTCAGGATCTTCTGCGACTTGCGGTCCGTGCAGAACACGAGCTCGCCGTCCACCCACGCGAACCACATCGGCGCGAGGTGCGGAAGGCCGTTGCGGCCGATGGTGGCGACGATCAACGTCTTCTGGCCCTGGAGGAAGGTCTCGACCTCGGCGGCCGTCATCCTGATCGCGTCACGCATCGCGCAGCTTCCGCTTGTACAGCTTGCCGTTCGGGTCGCGCGGAAGTTCGGCGAGATACTCGATCGTCCGTGGCAGCTTGAACTTCGCGAGACGGGTCCGCGCGAACTCCAGCAGTTCCTCGGTCAGTTCCTCGGAAACCTCGATCCCGTCCGCAGGCTGCACCACGGCCTTGATCGCCTCACCCCAGTCCGGATGCGGCACGCCGAACACCGCCACGTCCGCGACCTTGGGGTGGCAGATCAGCTCGCCCTCGATCTCCGCCGGGTAGATGTTCACACCGCCGGAGATGATCATGTCGTTCTTGCGGTCGCACAGGAACAGGTAGCCGTCCTCGTCCAGATAGCCGATGTCCTGCAACGTGAACAGCTTGCCGACGCGTGCGGCCCGGGTCTTCTCCGCGTCCTTGTGGTACTCGAACGTCGCGTCGCCCATCCGCATGTAGACCAGGCCCTGCTCGCCGACGGGCAGCTCGGTGCCGTCCTCGCCCAGGATCCTGATCTCGGACGTCGGCCACGGCAGACCGACCGATCCCGGCTTGCGCAGCCACTCCTGAGCGGTGATCGCGGTGCCACCGCCCTCGGTGGCCGCGTAGTACTCGATCACGACCGGCCCCCACCAGTCGAGCATGCGGCGCTTGACCTCCAGCGGGCACGGCGCCGCGCCGTGGATCATCGCACGCAGCGAACCCATGTCGTACTTGGCTTTCACGTCGTCCGGCAGAGCCAGCAACCGGTGGAACTGGGTCGGCACCATGTGGCTGTGGGTGACCTTGTGCCGTTCGATCAGCCGCAGCATGTCCTCCGGCGCCCAGTGGTCCATGAGCACGGTGGTGTGGCCGAGCTGGATCGAGATGACGACGAAGTTGAGCACCGCGGTGTGGTAGAGCGGCGACCCGCACAGGTGCACGTGCCCGTCGTGCGGCTTGATGCCGAAGATGCCGAAGAACCAGGCGGCGGACGGCGGCACGACGTCCGGGTCGGCACCGGTCAACGGCCTGCGCACACCCTTGGGCCGGCCGGTCGTGCCGGAGGTGTAGAGCATCGGAGACCCCGCGGTGCGGCCGTCGGGCCTGCCTTCCTCGCCCTCGCCGAGCTTCGCCAGCGGCGTGAAGTCCGCGATCTCACCGACGGCGAACCGCGCCTCGGACGGAAGGCCCGCCGCGGCTTCGACGGCCGCCGCGGCGAACCGTTCGTGGGTGACGAAAGCCTTGGCACCGCTGTCCTGCAGGAGGTACGCGACCTCGGCCCCGGTGAGGTGCCAGTTGGCCATCACGACGTAGAGGCCGGTCTGGTAGGCGGCGAAGTACACCGCCACCAGGTCGGCGCTGTTGGGCAGCATCAGCACGATGCTGTCGCCGGGTTCGAGCCCCAGGGCCCGGAACCCGCGTCCGTAGCGGTTCGCGGTGCCCGCGAGCTCCGAGTAGGTGATCTCTCGACCACTCGGATCGACCAGCGCGGTCAGGTCCGGCTGATCGGCAGCGATGTTCCAGAGTCCTGTGACCACACCCTCAAAGTAGAACGCGTTTCACCTACTGACAAGCCTCCGACAAGGCCTTGATCGAGGCAACGTCGCGGCATCCGACGAGCAGCGTTGTGACGCCGGCCTTCTCCCACCGGCGAACCTCGTCGCGCACGTGCTCGGCGTTGCCGACGATGCTGATCTCGGCCACCAGCTCGTCCGGGACCACCTGTGCCGCCTCGTCCTTGCGCCCGGCCTGGAAGAGCCTGCCGACGTCCTCGACGACCTCGCCGTATCCCATGCGGGTGAACACCTCCGCGTGGAAGTTCATGCCAGGCGCGCCCATTCCGCCGATGTACAAAGCGACGAACGGTTTCAGCATCGCCCTGACCGAGGCCGGATCATCCGTCACGACGACCTGGCAGGTGGCCGCGACCTCGAAGTTCTCCCTGCTACGGCCTGACTTGGCGAACCCCTCGTCCAACCACTCGTCGTACATGCCGGCAAGCCGGGGCGCGTAGTAGATGGCGAGCCACCCGTCCGCGATCTCCGACGTCAGCGCGACGTTCTTCGGACCCTCCGCACCGAGCCAAATGGGCAGGTCAGCGCGCAGCGGGTGGGTGATGGGCTTGAGGGGTTTGCCGAGCCCCAGAGCGCCGGGTCCCTGATAGGGCAACGGGTAGTGCGGGCCGTCGTTGCGCACGGGCGCTTCGCGGGCCATCACCTGCCGCAGGATCGACACGTACTCCCTGGTCCTGGCCAGGGGTTTCGCGAACGGCCGTCCGTACCAGCCCTCCACGACCTGCGGGCCGGACACACCCAGACCGAGCACGAATCGCCCGCCGGAGAGGTGGTCCAAGGTCAGCGCGTGCATCGCGCAGGCAGCCGGCGTACGGGCCGACATCTGCACGACGGACGTACCGAGCCGCACGCGCGAAGTCCCGGAACCCCACCACGCCAAGGGTGTGAACGCGTCCGAGCCCCACGCCTCGGCGGCGAACACCGCGTCGAAGCCGAACTCCTCCGCCGCCGCCACGAGTTCGGCGGCGTTCTGAGGCGGACCGGCGCCCCAGTACCCGAGCTGCAGACCGAGCTTCATGCACCCATCTTGCCACCATTTCGAGAACCTGTTTCACTTTGATCTGTGACTCGGCCGCTGAGTGCTCCGCTCGACGTTGGCTTCGACTACACGCGCTCCCTCGGCCCGACGCTGGGCCGGTTCCTCTCGGATCTCCGCCGCCGCAGGGTGACCGGGATCCGTGGCAGCGACGGGCGTGTGCACGTGCCGCCGCTCGAGTACGACCCCGTGACCGCCGAACGTCTGCACGAGTTCGTGGACGTGACGGCGACCGGTGTCGTGCGCGGGTGGTCGTGGATTCCCGAGCCCCTCGAAGGGCAGCCGCTCGACCGGCCGTTCGCGTGGGCGCTCATCCAGCTCGACGGCGCGGACACCTCACTGCTGCACGCCGTCGACGCCGGCTCGCCGGATCGGATGGCGACCGGAACACGTGTGCGCGCAAGGTGGCGCAACGAACGCGTCGGCGCGATCACCGACATCGAGTGCTTCGAGATCTCCGACGAGCCGGCCGACCCGCCCACGGAAGCCGACGACGTCACCATGGTCACGACGCCGGTGAACCTGCACTACACCCACTCGGCGTCACCGACCGAGGACCCGTTCCTGCGCGGTCTCATGGAAGGCAGGCTGATCGCCCAGCGCTGCCCGGTGTGCGAGAAGGTCTACTTCCCGCCGCGCCCGGCCTGTCCCGTGGACGGCGTGCCGACGACGGACCAGATCGAGCTGTCCGACCACGGCACCATCACGACGTACTGCGTGGTCAACGTGCCGTTCCTCGGCCAGCGCATCCCGCCGCCCTACGTCTCGGCGTACGTGCTGCTCGACGGCGCCGACATCCCGTTCCTGCACCTGCTGCTCGGCGTCGCGCCCGAGGACGTCCGGATGGGCATGCGCGTGGAGGCCGTGTGGAAGCCGCGCGAGGAGTGGGGCCCCACGATGCAGAACATCGACCACTTCAAGCCGTCCGGCGAGCCCGACGCGCCGTTCGACTCCTACTCCCAGCACCTGTGAGGCTCGCGTGCGTGACATTGCGGTAGTCGGCTTCGCGCAGACGCCCTGCGTGCGCGAGACCGATGGCACCACCAACGGTGTCGAGATGCTGGTGCCGATCTTCCACGAGGTGCTCGGCGGGCTCGGGATCACCAAGACCGACATCGGGTTCTGGTGCTCGGGCTCCTCGGACTACCTGGCCGGGCGCGCGTTCTCGTTCGTCTCGGCGGTCGACGCGATCGGCGCCTTCCCGCCGATCACCGAGTCGCACGTCGAGATGGACGCCGCTTGGGCGCTCTACGAGGCGTGGGTGAAGCTGCTCTGCGGTGAGATCGACACCGCGCTGGTCTACGGCTTCGGCAAGTCGTCGGCCGGGCAGCTCCGCCGGGTCATGGCGATGCAGCTAGACCCGTACCTCGTGACACCGCTGTGGCCGGATTCTCTTGGCCTGGCGGGCATCCAGGCGCGAATGGGCATCGAGAACGGCCTGTGGGACGAACGCGCGATGGCCTCCGTGGCCGCGCAGAGCCGTTCCGCCGCCCTGTCGAACCCGCTCGCCCAGCTGTCCGGCGAGGTCGACGCCGACGAACTGCTGGCCCTCCCCTACGTCGCGGATCCGTTGCGGCGGCACGACTGCGCGCCGATCACCGATGGCGCGGCGACAATTGTGCTGGCGGCAGGCGACAAAGCGCGGGAGCTGTGCGAACGTCCGGCGTGGATCACCGGTTTCGAACACCGCACCGACTCGCCGTCGTTCGGCACACGCGACCTGACCACCTCTCCCTCTGCCGTGGCCGCAGGCAAAGCGGCGGGCGCCGGCGGCGTGCAGGTCGCGGAGCTGCACGCGCCGTTCACCCACCAGGAAATCCTGCTGCGCCAGGCACTCGGGCTCGGTGACGAGGTGACCGTGAACCCGTCCGGCGGCGTGCTGGCGGGCAACCCGATGTTCGCGGCCGGGCTGGCGCGCATCGGCGAGGCCGCGCGCCGGATCCACGACGGCACAGCTCAGAAGGTTCTCGGGCACGCCACCAGCGGACCGTTGCTCCAGCAGAACCTCGTCTGCGTGATGGAAGGGCGTGAGTGATGCGACCGGCAGCAGTGGTCGGCACCGGCCAGACGCACCACGCCGCGAAGCGCCTCGACGTGTCGATGGCCGGCCTGTGCCGGGAGGCGATCGACCGCGCGATGGCCGACGCCGGCGTGGACTGGTCCGACATCGACGCCGTGGTCCTCGGCAAGGCACCGGACCTGTTCGAGGGCGTGATGATGCCCGAACTGTTCCTCGCGGACGCGCTGGGCGCGGTCGGCAAACCGTTGCTGCGCGTGCACACCGCCGGTTCGGTCGGCGGCAGCACGGGCAACGTGGCGGCCTCACTCGTCCAGTCCGGCGTGCATGACCGCGTTTTGGCCGTGGCGTTCGAGAAGCAGTCCGAGTCGAACGCGATGTGGGCGCTGTCCGTGCCGACGCCGTTCACCATGCCCGTGCACGCGGGCGCGGGCGGCTACTTCGCGCCACACGTGCGTTCCTACATCCGCCGGGCGAGCGCCCCCGAGCACATCGGCGCGATGGTCGCGGCCAAGGACCGTCGCAACGGTGCCCGCAATCCCTATGCGCACCTGAAACAACCGGACATCACCGTCGAGTCGGTGCAGGCGTCCACCATGCTGTGGGACCCGATCCGGTACGACGAGACGTGTCCGTCCTCGGACGGCGCCTGCGCGGTCGTCATCTCCTCGGAACCGACGTCGGGCCAGGCAGCCTGGATCCGCGCGACCGCGATGCGCACCGAGCCCACGACGTTCGCCGGTCGCGACCAGGTCAACCCGCGGGCGGGCCAGGACGCCGCCAGGGCGTTGTGGAGGCAGGCGGGCATCACCGACCCGCTGTCCGAAGTGGACGCCGCCGAGATCTACGTGCCGTTCTCGTGGTTCGAGCCGATGTGGCTCGAGAACCTCGGTTTCACCGACATCGGGCAGGGCTGGAAGCTCACCGAGGCCGGCGAGACCGAGATCGGCGGCCGTCTGCCGGTGAACCCGAGCGGCGGCGTGCTGTCGTCCAACCCGATCGGCGCCTCCGGTCTGCTGCGCTTCGCCGAAGCGGCCATGCAGGTCATGGGCACCGCGGGAGAGCACCAGGTCGACGGCGCGCGGGTCGCGCTGGGCCACGCGTACGGCGGTGGTTCGCAGTTCTTCGCCATGTGGGTCGTCGGATCGGAGAAGCCGTGAAGTTCACCGTGGGCATCGCCATGAGCCCGCTCGACCAGCTGACCGAGTTGGCCCGGTGCGCCGAGGAGTGCGGCTACGCCTCGATCGCGCTGCCGGACTCCCTGTTCTTCTCGGAGAAGGTCTCCGCGGACTACCCGTACACCCCGGACGGCTCCCGCATGTGGAACGCCGACACCCCGTGGGTGGACCCGTTCGTCGCCGCCGCCGCGATGGGCGCGGTGACGTCCCGGATCAGCTTCTACACGCAGGTCCTGAAACTGGGCTCCCGCAACCCGTTGCTGCTCGCCCGCCAGGTCGGCTCGGTCGCGCACCTGACCGGCAACCGGTTCGGCTTCGGCGTGGGCCTCGGCTGGTCGCCGGAGGAGTTCGAGTGGTGCGGCGTCCCGTTCAAGAACCGCGGCGCGCGCGTGGACGAGATGATCGACGTGCTGAAGCTCGTGCTCGCCGGCGGAATGGTCGAGTACCACGGCGACTACTTCGACTTCGACCGGTTGCAGATGTCGCCGGCACCCACTTCGCCGGTGCCGTTCTACGTCGGTGGCCACTCCCCGGCCGCGCTGAAGCGCGCCGCTCGCGTCGGCGACGGCTGGACATCGGCGATGATCAAGTTCGAGGAGCTGAAGTCGGTGATCGCCCAGCTCACCGATCTCGGCTGCTTCGAGCGGCCGTTCGAGATCCAGGCCGTGTGCATCGACCGGTTCGGGCTCGACGGCTACCAGCAGCTCGACGAGATCGGCGTGACCGACACGATCGTCGTGCCCTGGCTGTTCTACGGCGTCGGCTTCGACGGCAGCCTGCAGGCCAAGAAGGACGGACTTCGGCGCTTCGCCGACGAGGTGATCGGAGAGTTCGCGTGACCGCAGTTACCTGGACGGCTTCCAAGACCGAAACCCCTGCCCGCGTGGCCTCGTGGCGTTCGATGGACTGCGTGTCGCGCGGTGCGAAGGACGAGTGGCTGGCCCTGTTCGCCGAGGACGCCGTGGTCGAGGACCCGGTGGGCCCGTCGATGTTCGACGCGGAGGGCAAGGGCCATCACGGCAGGGAGGCGATCGCGGCCTTCTGGGACCTCGCGATCGCAGGCGTCGAACGGTTCGAGTTCGCGATGCACGACTCGTTCGCGGCGGGCTCGGAGTGCGCGAACGTGGGCACGATCAGCGCGTTCCTGCCCGGTGGGGCGCGCGTGGACACCGAGGGCGTGTTCGTCTACAACGTGGGCGAGGACGGCCTGATCAAGTCGATGCGGGCGTTCTGGGAGACCGAACGAGCGCTCGCGACTCTGCGCGTCGAGGCCTGACGCCACACAGCATGAGGCCCCTCCATCCCGCAGGTGGAGGGGCCTCAGTCGTCTCTCACGCGTACTGGACGCGGAACTCCTTGATGCCGTTGAGCCAGCCGGACCGCAGTCGCCGCGGTTCCTCGATCTGCCTGATGTTCGGCATGGCGTCCGCGATCGCGTTGAAGATCAGGTCGATCTCCAGCCGCGCGAGGTTCGCACCGATGCAGAAGTGCGCGCCACTGCCACCGAACCCGAGGTGCGGGTTGGGGTCGCGGGTGATGTCGAACATCTCCGGCGACTCGAAGACCTCCTCGTCGAAGTTGGCCGACGAGTAGAACATCCCGACGCGCTGTCCCTGCTTGATCTCCACGCCGCCGAGTTCGGTGTCGGCCATCGCGGTGCGCTGGAACGACACCACCGGCGTGGCCCACCGGACGATCTCGTCGCCGGCGGTGGCAGGCCTGGAGTCCTTGTACAGCTCCCACTGCTCGGGGTGGTCGAAGAACGCCTTCATGCCGTGCGTGATGGCGTTGCGAGTGGTCTCGTTGCCCGCCACGGCGAGCAGCAGCACGAAGAAGCCGAACTCCTCGGAAGCCAGCCCGGCCCCGTCCACGTCCGCCTGGACCAGCTTCGTGACGATGTCCTGGCGTGGGCACTTGCGGCGGTCCTCCGCCATCGTCCACGAGTACCCGAGCAGCTCGGTCGCGGCGGTCAGCGGTTCGATCTCGAACTCGGGGTCGTCGTAGGCGATCATCTGGTTCGACCAGTCGAAGATCTTGCGGCGGTCGTCCTGCGGGATGCCGATGAGCTCCGCGATCGCCTGCAACGGCAACTCACAGGCCACGTCCGTGACGAAGTCCCCGCTCCCCTTCTCCAACGCCTCCGCGACGATCCGCTCGGCGCGCGAGGCGAGTGCCTCCCGCAGGCTGTTCACCGCCCGAGGCGTGAACCCGCGCGAGACGATCGCACGCTGCTTCGTGTGCGTCGGCGGATCCATGTTCAGCAACAACAACCGCTGCATCTCGATGTTGTCGCGCGGCATGTCGTCCTTGAAGCGGATGATCGCGGTGTTCTCGCGGCTGGAGAACAGCTCGCTGTTGCGCGAGATCTCCTTGACGTCACGGTGCTTCGTCACCACCCAGAAGCCCTCGTCCGGGAACCCGCCCTCGCCCAGCGGCTTGGAGTTCCACCAGATCGGCGCGGTCTGACGCAGTTCGGCGAACTCCTCGAACGGCAGCCGGTTCGCGTACATGTCGGGGTCGGTGAAGTCGAAGCCATCCGGGATGCGCGGCTTGCCCACAGGAACCTCCTAGGTGGAACGCGTTCTATCCGATTCAAACACGGTTGCGGCTTGTGTTGAAGCCCCCACGCGGCCAATCTGGAGTCTGACAGGAACGTGTTCTAGTTTTCTGGCGAAGGAGGCTCGCGTGGGCAGTCCGGTGATCGTGGGAGCGGTGCGCACGCCCATCGGCAGGCGGAACGGCTGGTTGTCCGGCCTGCACGCCGCCGAGCTCCTCGGCGCGGCACAACGGGGACTGCTCGACCGGACGGGTGTCGATCCGTCCACCGTCGAACAGGTCATCGGCGGCACCGTCACCCAGGCGGGCGAGCAGTCGAACAACATCACCAGGACGGCCTGGCTGCACGCGGGCCTGCCACAGACCACCGGCTGCACCACCGTGGACGCCCAGTGCGGGTCGGCCCAGCAGTCCACGCACCTCATCGCCGGCCTGATCGCGGCCGGCGCCATCGACGCCGGCATCGCGTGCGGGGTCGAGGCGATGAGCCGCGTGCCGTTACGCAGCAACATCGGCGAGACCGGCATGCCGCGCCCCGACTCGTGGACGATCGACCTGCCCAACCAGTTCGTGGCAGCCGAACGGGTCGCGGAACGGCGCGGCATCGGGCGCGAGGAGGTCGACCGGTTCGGCGTCCAGTCGCAGAACCGGGCACGGGCGGCGTGGGCGGCGGGCCGGTTCACCGCCGAGGTCGTGCCGGTGAAGGTCGGCGAGGACCTCGTGGACACCGACCAGGGCCTGCGCGAGACGTCACTGGAGGCGTTGGCAGCCTTGAAGGCCGTCGTACCGGACGGCGTGCACACCGCCGGAACGTCGTCGCAGATCTCGGACGGCGCGTCGGCCGTGATGGTCGTCGACGAGGAGTTCGCACGGGCTCATGGGTTGCGCCCTCGCGCACGGATCGTCACGCAGTGCCTGGTCGGGTCGGACCCGTACTACCACCTGGACGGGCCGGTCGACGCCACCGCGCGGTTGCTGAAGCGCAGCGGCATGAAGATGGCCGACATCGACCTGTTCGAGGTCAACGAGGCGTTCGCGTCCGTCGTGCTGTCGTGGGCGGCGGTGCACCGGCCGAACCTGGACCGGGTCAACGTCAACGGTGGTGCGATCGCTCTTGGCCACCCCGTGGGCAGCACCGGGACGCGGCTGATCACGACCGCGCTGCACGAGTTGGAGCGCAGGGACGCTTCGACCGCGTTGATCACGATGTGTGCGGGTGGGGCCATGGCCACCGGCACGATCATCGAACGGATCTGAGGTCGGCGGCCGGGTACGGGGTCCGCCGGCTCTCGTGCTGGAAGCGGCGGTAGAAGTCCTTCATCACTGCTGCGACGTCGTTGTGGCGGTTGAGGATCGCCGCGACCCGTGGCGGAACTCCCTGCGAGCGCAGCTGGTACGCGAACCACATCACCAGGTGCGTGACGGTGTAGTAACGGTCGTAGTCCAGATTCTCGCCGAAGAACGCGATCTCCTCCTCGGACAGGTCGAACCGGGAGGAGATCGCGAGGCCGTAGTCGGCGAAGTACACGCGTTCGCCGTCGGTCAGGACGTTCTGGAAGTGGCCGTCGAAGTGCAGCAGGCCGCGGGAGTTCATGAACTCCACCCCGGCCGTCATTTCCCGTTCGACCATCTCGCAGGCGGTTTCGAGGTCGTCCTGGCCGTTCAGCCAGTCGTGCAGGTTCTGCGGGACGTACTCCAGGAAGAGCGCGATGCTCGCGGTCGACTTCTTCAGCGCGTCGATGCGGGGACTCACCTCCGGTCCCCAGTAGCCGACCGCCTGATCCAGTTCCGCGGACAACGTCTGGTCCGGGTGCGGCAGGACCCGCCAGTGGTACGTCAGCGGAAAGCCCTCGTGCTCACCCGCCAGCACCCAGTCCGTCGTCATGGTGTGCACGGCCAGCTCACGCCAGGCGCCGAAGCCTGCCGACCCGACCAGCCCGACGCCGTAATGGGCGTGCACGGGCAGGTCGTAGAGGTTCGCCGTGGACCTGACGTTCTCTGGCCGCAGTTCCAGGTCGGTCAGCGGCAGCCGCTTCACGAAGACCGGGGTCCCGCCGACGTCCGCCAACGCCGTCGGCCCGCCGATTCCCGGCCCTCTCGGCTCGGCGCGGTTCACCAGGTCACCGAGTTCGCCGTCGCTGAGCAGGGACAACGCGGCCGAGACGGTCCTGTAAGAGTCCAGACGGGTCACATGATCGAAGCTACTCGGCTCCGTAGACCGGGGTCGGGTGATCGTCGGCGACCAGCTTCCGCACGACGCTGCCCAGCTCCTCCGGCGACCACCGCTCGCCCTTGTCGATCTCCGGCCCGCGCTGCCACCCGTGCACGACGCAGACGCGTCCGCCGTCGACCTCGAACATCCGCCCGGTCACGTCCCCGGCCTCCTCGCTGCCGAGCCACACCACCAGCGGCGAGATGTTCTCCGGGGCCATCGCGTCGAACCCGTCCTCCGGCGCCGCCATCAGGTCCGCGAACGTCGCCTCGGTCATCCTGGTCCGGGCGGCCGGCGCGATCGCGTTGACCGTGATGCCGTAGCGGGCCAGTTCGGCGGCCGCCACCAGCGTCAGCGACGCGATGCCCGCCTTGGCCGCCGAGTAGTTCGCCTGCCCGACGCTGCCGAACAGTCCGGCGCCGGACGATGTGTTGATCACCCGGCCGGACACCGCGCCACCGGCCTTGTGCACGGCACGCCAATGCGCGGCGGCGTGGTGCAGCGTCGCGAAGTGGCCCTTCAGGTGAACTCGGACTACCTCGTCCCACTCGTCCTCGCTGCAGCCGACGACCATGCGGTCCCGCACGATGCCGGCGTTGTTGACGAGCACGTCCAGTCCGCCGAACTCCGACACGGCGGTGTCGACCAGCCGTTTCGCACCTGCCCAGGTGCCGACGTCGTCGGTGTTGACGACGGCCCGTGGCCCGATCAGCGCCGCCACCTCGCCCGCGACCGCCGCGGACAGGTCGTTCACCACGACCCGTGCCCCTGCGGCGCCGAACGCCAGCGCGTGGGCACGGCCGATGCCACGCCCGGCCCCTGTCACGATCACAACCCGGTTCATGGAGTGCCCCCATCGGCAGCGGTCAGGAACGCGGGTGCCTCTCCCCCGCCGTGCACGACCAACGTCGCGCCGCTGACGTAGGACGCCAGCGGTGAAGCCAGGAACACCGCGCACGCGCCGACCTCGTCCGGCGAAGCGAGACGTCCCAACGGCACGGTCTTCGCCACGGCTTCGATCCCGGCCTCGGAGCCGTAGTGCAGATGCGACTGCTCCGTGCGCACCATGCCGACGGCCAGCGCGTTGACCCGCACCTTTGGGGCCCACTCGACGGCCAGCGACGAGGTCAGGTTGTCGAGCCCGGCCTTCGCGGCGCCGTAAGCGGCGGTTCCGGGAGACGGACGCCGTCCGCTGACGCTGCTCACGTTCACGATCGCCCCGCCTGAATCCTGCTTCTGCATGACCGCGTTCGCCGCCTGGGACACCAGCAACGGCGCCAGCAGGTTCAGCTCGACGATCTTCGCGTGGAACCGCGGCGAGGCCTTGTCCGCCAACGCGAACGGCGCCCCACCGGCATTGTTGACCACGACGTCGAGCCGGCCGTGCTCGGCGACGATCCCGGCCACCAGCTCAGAGACCTGATCCGCATCGCGCACGTCGCACGGCACGAACGACGCGCCCTCCACCTCCGCCGGACGCCGAGCACACGTCACGACGACAGCTCCGGCGGCAAGAAACGCACGGGTGATGCCGAGACCGACACCCCGCACGCCGCCCGTCACCAGAACCACTGCTCCGTCGAGGTCCAGTTCCACCAGCACCTACCCCGCTCGCTCCGGCACTGCTAAGTTACCAAGCAATCGCTTGGTTCGGAAGGCGGCTCCATGGGAATCTCCAGCAGCCACACCGAAAACGGCATCATCGAGGTGACCGTCGACTATCCCCCGGTCAACGCCATTCCCTCGCAGGGCTGGTTCGAGCTGGCCAGGGCCGTCACGGCCGCGGGTGAGTACCCGGAGGCACGGGTGGTGATCCTGAGGGCCGAGAACCGTGGCTTCTGCGCGGGCGTCGACCTCAAGGAGATCCAGCGGGCCGAGGGCTACAACGCGCTGGTGGCGGCGAACCGGGGTTGCGCCAAGGCTTTCGCGGCCGTGTACGACTGCGAGGTGCCGGTGATCGCCGCGGTGAACGGGTTCTGCCTCGGTGGCGGCGTCGGGCTGGTCGGCAACGCGGACATCATCGTGGCGTCCGACGACGCCACGTTCGGGCTGCCCGAGGTCGATCGGGGCGCGCTCGGCGCGGCCACGCACCTGGCCCGGCTCGTGCCGCAACACCTGATGCGGACGCTCTACTACACGGCGCGCAACGTCAGCGCGCAGACCTTGCACCACCACGGCAGCGTCGTCGAGGTCGTGCCGCGCGCACAGCTCGACGACGCGGCGCGCGAGATCGCCAAGGAGATCGCGAAGAAGGACACGTCGGTGATCCGCGCGGCCAAGGAGGCCATCAACGGCATCGACCCGCAGCGCGTGCACCAGAGCTACCGCTTCGAGCAGGGCTTCACCTTCGAGCTGAACCTCACCGGCGTGTCGGACCACGCCCGGCAGGCTTTCCTGGACGGAGACCATGCGCGACAAGCGAATGACAGCTGACGAGGTCGTCGGCGAGATCAAGGACGGGATGACCGTCGGCATCGGCGGCTGGGGCTCACGGCGCAAGCCGATGGCCTTGGTCAAGGCTCTGCTGCGATCCGGCGTCAAAGACCTCACCGTCGTTACGTACGGCGGACCCGATGCCGGGCTGCTGTGCGCGGCGGGCAAGGTCCGCAAGCTGGTCTACGGCTTCGTCTCGCTCGACTCGATCCCTTACGACCCGTGGTTCAAACGGGCGCGCGAGACCGCCTCGATCGAGGTCCTGGAACTGGACGAGGGCATGTTCCAGACCGGGCTGCGCGCTGCCGGGCACCGGTTGCCGTTCCTGCCGATCAGGGCGGGTCTCGGCTCGGACGTGCTGAAGTACGCGCCGGAACTCAAGACCATCAGGTCGCCCTACGACGACGGCGAAGAACTGGTCGCGATGCCGGCGTTGAAGCTCGACGTGGCCCTGGTCCACCTCAACCGCGCCGACAGGCACGGCAACGCCCAGTACCTCGGGCCCGACCCGTACTTCGACGACCTGTTCTGCCTGGCCGCGGACCGGCGATACGTGTCGTGCGAGCAGATCGTGGAGACGTTCGACGGGCCGCCGCAGACGTTGCTGCTCAACCGGATGATGGTCGACGGTGTGGTGGAAGCACCCGGCGGAGCGGGGTTCACCAGCTGCGTACCCGACTACGGCCGCGACGAGGCTCTCCAGCGCGAGTACGCGGAAGCAGCCTCTGACCTGGAGAAATGGCCGGACTTCTACGAGAGGTTCGTGGGATGAGCGACATCACGAGAGCCGAGGTCTGCGTGGCCGCGTGTGCCGACCTGTTCCTCGGGGCCGGGGAGACGCTCGCCAGCCCGATGGGCCTCATCCCGTCCCTCGGCGCGAAACTCGCCCGCCTGACCACCGAGCCCGACCTCCTGCTCAGCGACGGCGAGGCGTTCCTGCTGACGCCCCAGTCCACTGTGGAGGGCTGGCTGCCGTACCGGAAGGTGTTCGACGTAGTCGCGCACGGCCGCCGGCACGTCGTGATGGGCGCGAACCAGGTCGACAGGTTCGGCAACCAGAACATCTCCGCGATCGGCGACCACGCGAGGCCCACCCGGCAGTTGCTCGGGTTCCGCGGCGCTCCCGGCAACACCGTCAACCACCGCACCAGCTACTGGGTGCCCCGGCACAGCACGCGGGTGCTGGTCGAGGCCGTGGACGTGGTGTCCGGCGTCGGCTACGACCGTGCGGCCGGGCCGTTCCACGACGTCCACCGCGTCGTCACGAACCTCGCTGTACTCGACTTCGACACCCCTGATCACTCGATGCGCGTCGTCTCCGTGCATCCCGGTGTGTCGGTCGACGAGGTCCAGAAGCAGACGTCGTTCCCGCTCGTCGTCCAGGACGTCACCGAGACCCGGCTCCCGACCGACGAGGAGCTGGAGCTGATCCGGACCAGGCTCGATCCGGGCAGCAAGCGGGACAGGGAAGTCCCGCAGTGAGGACCGCGCTCACCGACCTGGTCGGCGTCCGGCACCCGGTGGTGCAGACCGGGATGGGCTGGGTCGCGGGGCCACGCCTGGTCTCCGCGACCGCCGAGGCGGGCGGGCTCGGCATCCTGGCCTCCGCCACCATGACGTACGCCGAGCTCGAAGCCGCGATCAAGGAGACCCGCTCCCGCACGTCCGAGCCGTTCGGCGTGAACCTGAGAGCGGACGCGCACGACGCTCCGGAACGGATCGACCTGCTGATCCGCGAACGCGTGAAGGTCGCTTCCTTCGCGCTGGCCCCGAAACCGGACATGATCGCGAAGCTGAACGACGCCGGGGTCGTCGTGATCCCGTCGATCGGGGCGGCCCGGCACGCCGAGAAGGTCGCGAAGTGGGGCGCCCACGCCGTGATCGTGCAGGGCGGCGAAGGCGGCGGCCACACCGGTGGCGTCGCCACGACGTTGCTGCTCCCGAGCGTGCTGGACGCCGTCGACATCCCGGTGGTCGCGGCCGGTGGCTTCTTCGACGGCCGGGGACTGGCCGCCGCGCTCGCGTACGGCGCGGCTGGCATCGCGATGGGCACCAGGTTCCTGCTCACCCAGGAGAGCACGGTCCCGGACGCGGTGAAACACGCGTACCTGCAACGGGATCTGAACGGCACGGTCGTGACCACACGCGTCGACGGCCTGCCGCACCGGGTCCTGCGGTCGGACCTCGTCGAGCACCTCGAGAAGTCCGGTCGGGTCAGCAGCCTGGCGAGGGCCGTGACCAACGCGGCCAAGTTCCGGCACCACACCGGACTGAGCTGGCGCGCGATGATCCGCGAGGGCCTGGCCATGAAGCACGGCAAGGACCTCACGTGGTCGCAGGTGATCATGGCCGCGAACACGCCGATGCTGCTGCGCGCCGGCCTCGTCGAGGGCAGGACGGACGCGGGCGTGCTCGCGTCGGGTCAGGTCGCCGGGCTGCTGGGCGACCTGCCCACGTGCGCGGACCTGATCGAGGGGATCGTCAAGGACGCCGCGGCGGCGATCGACCGGCTCAGAGACGTTCGATGATCGTCACGTTCGCCTGACCGCCGCCCTCGCACATCGTCTGCAGCCCGAACCGCCCACCGGTCCGCTCCAGCTCGTGCAGCAGCGTCGTGAACAGCTTGGTGCCCGTCGCGCCGATCGGATGGCCCAGCGCGAGCGCGCCCCCGTTGACGTTCACGCGTCCCATGTCGATCTTGAGCTCTTTGGCCCACGCCATGGCGACCGACGCGAACGCCTCGTTGATCTCGAACAGGTCGATGTCCGAAAGGGACATTCCGGCGCGTTCCAGCGCGTACCGGGTGGCTCGGATCGGCGCGGTCAGCATGTAGATCGGGTCGGAGCCGCGGGCCGACATGTGGTGCACGCGGGCCCGTGGCGTCAGCCTGTGCTCGCGCACGGCCTGTTCCGACACGACCAGCACCGCCGAGGCACCGTCGGAGATCTGCGACGACAACGCCGCCGTCGTGCGCCCGCCCGGCCGCAACGGCTGCAGCTTCGCCATCTTCTCCGCACTGGTGTCCGGACGCGGGCACTCGTCTGCCGCGACCCCGTTGACCGGCGCGATCTCGCGGTCGAACCGGCCCTCCTTGATCGCGGTGATCGCCCGCAGATGGCTCTGCAGCGCGAAGTCCTCCATCTCGCGCCGCGACAGGTCCCACCGCACCGCGATCAGGTCGGCCGCACGGAACTGGCTGACCTCCTCGTCGCCGTACCGGTGCCGCCAGCCCTCGCAGCCCTCGAACGGGCTGACCGTCATGGCCGAGCCGATCGGCACCTGCGACATGTTCTGCACGCCGCCCGCGACCACGACGTCGGCCGTGCCGCTCATCACCGCCTGCGCCGCGAAGTGCAGCGCCTGCTGGCTCGATCCGCACTGCCGGTCGACCGTCACGCCCGGCACCTGCTCCGGGAAACCGGCCGCCAGCCAGGACGTCCGCGCGATGTCACCCGCCTGCGGGCCGACCGTGTCCACGCAACCGAAGATCACGTCGTCCACGTCCGTCGGGTCGACGTCGACGCGGTTGAGCAGCGCCGTGATCACATGCGCACCGAGATCGGCGGGGTGCACGTGGCTCAGCTCGCCACCACGCCTGCCCGCCGGGGTCCGCACAGCCTCGATGATGTACGCCTCGGCCACGAGGGCCCTCCTTCTACGTCTTGGAGTTCTTCCGCCGGCCCGTGGCGATGCCGTCGAGCAGGATCGCGAGGTACTGGTCGGCCACCTCGACCGCGGCCAGGCCGCCGTCCGGCCGGTACCACCGCACGGCCACCCACACCGTGTCGCGGATGAACCGGTAGGCCACGTCCACGTCGAGGTCGGAGCGGAACACGCCCGTGCTCATGCCCTCCTCCAGCAACACCGTCCACAGCTTGCGGAACTCCACGCTGCGGTCCTCGATGTAGGAGAACCGTTCGAGCGGCGTGAGGTGCTTGGCCTCGTTCTGGTAGATCGCGACAGCGGCGTGCCGGGTGTCGATCGCCTCGAACGACGCCACCACCAGAGCCTTCAACGTCTGCTTCGGGCCGAGGCCTGCCTCGACGACCTCCCGGTAGCGCGTGAACAGCTCGTCCAGGAACGTCCGCAGGATCTCGTCCACCATCGACTCCTTCGAGTCGAAGTGGTGGTAGAGGCTGCCGGACAGGATCCCCGCCGCGTCCGCGATGTCCCTGACCGTGGTCTGCCCGTAGCCACGCTCGGCGAACATCCTCGCGGCTAGCTCCAGCAGCTCGGCCCTCCGGCTACTCATCGGTCGTTCCTTCCTCACGGATGCTGACTGCTCACCGAGACGACCTCGCCCGTCAGGTACGACGAGTAGTCGCTCGCGAGGAACACGATCACATTCGCGACCTCCCAGGGCTCGGCGGCGCGCCCGAAAGCCTCGCGGGACGCCAGTTCCGTCAGCAACTCCTCACTGGTGACCTTGGCCAGGAACGGGTGCGCCGCCAAGCTCGGGGCGACCGCGTTCACCCGGATGCCGTGCTCGGCCACGTCCATCGCGGCGCACCTGGTCAACGCCATGACTCCCGCTTTCGCTGCGGCGTAATGGGCTTGACCCTGCTGGGCCCGCCAGCCGATCACACTGGAGTTGTTAACGACGACACCGCTTCGTTGGACGACCATTTGGCGTAGCGCGGCCCTGGTGCAGCGGAAGGTGCCGTTCAGCGTGACGTCCAGGACGCGGGACCACTCGTCGTCCGCCATGTCCAGCACGGACTTCTCGCCGCCGAGGCCGGCGTTGTTGACCATCACGTCGATGCGGCCGTAGCGCTCGACCGTCTCGTCGATCAGCTGCTGCACCTGCTGCTCGTTAGTGACGTCGCACGGCACGGCGTGGTCGGTGCCCAGCGCCTCGTGGGTCTCCTTGAGGCGGCGCTCGTGCCAGTCGCTGATGACCACCGTGGCGCCCTCTTCGAGGCAGCGTTTCGCGGTCGCCGAGCCGATGCCGGTGCCCGCCGCCGCCGTCACGACGACGATCTTGTCCTCGAGCAGATCGTGGCCGTTCATCGCGGCAGCCCCAGGATGCGGTGGGCGATGATCTCGCGCTGGATCTCGTCCGAGCCGCCGTAGATCGTCTCCGCGCGGCTGAACAGGAACATCCGCTGCCACTCGTTGTCGTCGATCATCGACTCGGGGCCGAGCGAGTCCATCGCCAGCTCGCCGAGCCTGCGGTGCCAGCCCGCCCAGAACAGCTTCAGCACGGACGCCTCCGGGCCTGGTTCGTCGTTCAGGGTTCTCATCGTGTGCGAGCGCATGACGTGCAGTTCGAGCCACGCCCTGGTGAGGCGTTCGTCCTGAGGTGCCTTGGCCATGATCGCGTCGAGCTGACGGCGGAAGCCGACCTGGTGGCCGAGCATGGCGGTGCCGCGCTCGAAGCCCAGCGTCGCCATGGCGATCTTCCAGCCCTCGCCGGGCTGCCCGACGACGTTCTCCTTGGGCGTCACCGCGCCGTCGAAGAAGACCTCGTTGAACTCGGACGTGCCGGTGAGCTGGCGGATCGGCCGCACCTCGATGCCCGGCTGGTCCATCGGCACGAGGAGGTACGAGAGGCCTTGATGCCGTTGCGATCCTGGTTCGGTGCGGCACAGGACGAAGATCCAGTCGGAGTAGTGCGCGTTCGACGTCCAGATCTTCTGGCCGTTGATCACCCACTGGTCACCTTCGAGGGTGGCCCTGGTCGTTACTGAGGCGAGGTCGGAGCCGGCACCCGGTTCCGAGTAGCCCTGGCACCACAGCTCTTCGAGCGAGCGGATCTTGGGCAGGAACCGCTCCTTCTGCTCGGGCGTGCCGAACGCGACGAGTGTCGGCCCGAGCAGACCCTCGCCGACGATGTCGACCTTCGCCGGGGCGTCGGCCTCCGCGTACTCCTCGTGGAAGATCACCTGCTCCTCCACGCTGCGTTCGCCCGGCCAGCCGAGGCACGTCCACCCGCTCCTGGCGAGATGCCGGTGCCACCGCAGCCGTCCCTCGAACGCCTCGTGCTCGCGACCCGGTCCACCCAGGCCGCGCAGCTCAGCGAACTCACCGACGAGGTTGGCGGACAACCATTCCCGCACCTCGCGCCGGAAGGACTCCATGGGCCATACTCTAACCTACCAAGCACTTGCTTTGGAGGGCGTGATGGCGGACGTTCCAAGCAGGCAAACGGTTTCAGCCGTACTCGACCGCGCTGCTGCTTCGTACATCGACGCGGAGGCGTTGGTGGACGGGGAGGTTCGCCTCACCTGGCTCGAGTTGCGTTCGGCGGCGCTGGACGCGGCGCGTGCACTCGTGGGGATGGGCGTGCGGCCGGGCGATCGGGTGGCTTTGTGCGCGCCCAACTCCGCTCAATGGGTGGTCGCGGCGCTCGGAGCGTTGCGCGCGGGCGCCGCGCTGGTACCGATCAACACGCGGTTCACCGCCACGGAGACGTTGGACGTGGTGCAGCGCAGTGCCGCGCGCGTCCTGATCGTGGAGGGCGAGTTCCTCGGGCGTGACCGGGAGGCGGAACTGCGGGCGTTGTCGTCGGAACTCCCCTCGGTGGTGCGACTACCGGCCGAGTGGGTCGCCGCGGACGTCGATCTTCCTGAGCTGACCGAGGACCAGCTCTGCGACGTCATGTTCACCTCCGGCACGACCGGGCGCAGCAAAGGGGCGATGAGCGCGCACCGGCAGTCGCTCGGGGTGGCCGAGGCCTGGGCCGCCTGCGGTGAGCTGACGTCCGCCGACCGGTACCTGATCGTCAACCCCTTCTTCCACACCTTTGGTTACAAGGCCGGGATCCTGGCCTGCGTGCTGACCGGGGCGACGATTGTGCCGCAGCCGGTGTTCGACGTCGCCGAGACGATGCGGTTGATCGAACGGGAACGGATCACCGTGCTGCCGGGGCCGCCGACGATCTTCCAGGCGTTGCTCGACCATCCCGAGCGCGGCTCGTTCGACCTGTCCAGTCTGCGGCTGGTGGTCACCGGCGCCGCGGTCGTCCCCGTCGTGCTGATCGAGCGCCTGAGGGCGGAGCTGTCGCTGACCGTGCTCACCGCCTACGGGCTGACCGAGGCCGTCGTCGCCACCATGTGCCGCCCCGGCGACTCGCCGGAAACGGTCGCGCACACGTGCGGCGTGCCGATGGCAGGGTTCGAGCTCCAGCTGGGCGAACGGGACGAGGTGCTGTTGCGCGGCCCGAACGTGATGCTCGGCTACCTCGACGATCCAGATGCCACCGCCGAGGCTGTGGACGCCGACGGCTGGTTGCACACGGGTGACGTCGGCGCCTTGGACGAGCGGGGTTATCTCTCGATCACCGACCGGCTCAAGGACATGTACATCTGCGGCGGGTTCAACGTTTACCCGGCCGAGGTCGAGCAGGCGCTCGCCCGGCTGCCGGGGGTCGCGGAGTCGGCCGTGGTCGGGATGGCCGACTCCCGGCTGGGTGAGGTCGGGGTGGCGCACATCGTCACGGCGCCCGGTTTCGCGCTGACCTCGGACGAGGTGATCGCGTTCTGCCGGGAACGGCTGGCGAACTACAAGGTGCCGCGTGCCGTCGAGTTCCACCCCGCGCTCCCCCGCAACGCCATGGGCAAGGTCCTCAAAATCCAACTGCGCAAGGAGAACGCGTGACAGTCTCGTATGAGCGGCGGGACGCGGTCGCCGTCGTGACCATGAACCGCCCGGAGTACCGCAACGCGCAGAACTCGGCGATGACCTACGCGTTGGACGAGGCCTTCACCCGCGCGGTGGACGACGACGAGGTCAAGGTGATCGTCCTGGCGGGCGCCGGCGACCACTTCTCCGCGGGCCATGACATCGGCTCGCCCGGCCGTGACGTCGACACGTCCTTCGAGCGCAAGGCCGTGCTGTGGTGGGACCACGTCGGCCGGGAGGGCGGTGACCTCCGCTTCGCGCGCGAGATGGAGGTCTACCTCGGCATGTGCCGGCGGTGGCGGGAGATCCCGAAGCCGACGATCGCGATGGTGCAGGGCGCCTGCGTCGCCGGCGGCCTGATGCTCGCCTGGGTGTGCGACCTGATCGTGGCCGCCGAGGACGCGTTCTTCGCCGATCCCGTGGTGCGCATGGGGATTCCGGGCGTCGAGTACTTCGCGCACCCGTGGATGCTCGGCCCGCGCGCCGCGAAGGAGGTGTTGTTCACCGGCGACCGCTTCTCGGCCCAGCGCGCCTACGAGTGGGGCATGGTGTCGCGCGTCGTGCCTCGCGCGGAGTTGGAGGAATCCACTTTCCAGCTGGCTTCCCGCATCTCGGCGATGCCGCGGTTCGGGCTCGCGCTCGCCAAGAAGGCGGTCAACCAGTCCGAGGACCTGATGGGCATGCGTGCCGGGATGGACTCCGTGTTCGGCCTGCACCACTTCGCGCACGCCCACAACGCCGAGGTGAGCTCCGACGCGCTGGCCGGCATGGACGCCCGTGCGATGAAGAAGGCCTCCGGCTGATGGATCTCTCACTCGACGCTGAGACCTTGGAGTTCCAGGCCGAGGTGCGTTCGTGGCTGGCGGCGCACGTCCGACCGCTGTCCTCAATGGACACCGAACACGGCTTCGAGGAGCACCGTTCCTGGGAACGGCTGCTGGCCTCCGAACGGCTGTCGGTGGTCTCGTGGCCGTCTACGTACGGTGGCCGGGAGGCGTCGTTGCTGCAGTGGTTGGTGTTCGAGGAGGAATACCACGCTTCGGGCGCGCCAGGCCGTGTCTCGCAGAACGGCATCTTCCTGCTGGCGCCGACTTTGTTCGCTTTCGGGAGTGACGAACAACGTTCGCGAATCCTGCCGGCGATGGCGAGTGGTGACGAGGTCTGGGCGCAGGCCTGGTCCGAGCCTGAGGCCGGGTCGGACCTCGCGTCGTTGCGCAGCACGGCCGTTCGCTGCGACGGCGGCTGGCTGCTGCGCGGCCAGAAGACCTGGAGCTCGCGGGCGGCGTTCGCGGACCGGGCGTTCGGCCTGTTCCGCACCGGCCCCGGCGAACGTCACCGGGGGCTGACCTACCTGCTCTTCGACCTGCGTTCCGAAGGCGTGACCGTGCGCCCGATCGACCAACTCGACGGCGAACCGGGCTTCGCCGAGATCTTCCTGGACGACGTGTTCGTGCCGGACCGCGACGTCGTGGGCGAGGTCGGCGACGGCTGGCGCGTGGCGATGAGCACCGCGGGCAACGAACGCGGCCTGACCCTGCGCAGCCCAGGCCGTTTCACCGCGGCCGCGTCCCGGCTGGTGGAGCTGTACCGGAAGAACCCCGATCCGGCGCTGCGTGACCGCGTCGTGGACGCGTGGATCGGCGCGCAGGCCTACCGCCTCCACACGTTCGGCGCGCTGGCCCAGCCTCGGTCCGGACCAGCGGCCAGCGTGACAAAGGTGTTCTGGTCCGAACTGGACGTCGCCCTGCACGAAACAGCGCTCGACCTGCTCGGCGAGGTCGCGCCGGGGTGGCGGGACGGGTGGCTGTTCTCGCTGTCGGGCCCGATCTACGCCGGTACCAACGAGATCCAGCGCAACGTGATCGCCGAACGAATCCTGGGGCTGCCGCGATGATGTTCACGCTGTCGTCCGAGCAGACGGACCTGGCCTCCGTGCTGCACGGCTTCCTGGCCGCGGGCAAGACGGACCTGGCCTCGCTCGGGCTGGACGAGGTGACCGATCCGGTCGACCTCGTGGTGGTGTTCGAGGAGTTGGGACATCATGCGGTCGCCGGCCCGCTGATCGAGTCGCTCGCGGTGCTCCCGGCACTCGGCGCCGGCCCTGGCTCGGTCGCCTTCCCACCGCACGTCCCCCACGCCGTCGAGGCCGACCGGTACTTCCTGGTCGAGGGTGACACCCTCCGCGAAGCCTCCCCCACGGCCGAACTCCAGTCCGTCGACCCCGGCCGCCGCCTCTTCGAACTCTCCGCCGGCGCGGTGATCGCCACCGACGTGCCCGCCGCCCGCGCGTTCGACCTCGGCGTCCTGACCTGCTCGGCGCAACTCCTCGGACTGGGCCGCGCGATGCTCGACCTGACCACCGCCCATGCCAAGGCACGCACCCAGTTCGGCCGGCCCATCGGCCAGTTCCAGGCGGTCAAACACCACCTCGCGAATGTCCTGATCGGCCTCGAACTCGCCCGCCCGCTGGTGTTCGGCGCGGCCGTGACCATGGCGCCTCGGGATGTCTCCGCGGCCAAGGTCGCCACGTCCGACGCCGCGTGGCAGGCCGCCCGCATCGCGTTGCAGGTGCACGGCGCCATCGGTTACACCGCCGAGCACGACCTCGGCCGGTTCCTGCTGCAGACCCGAGCCCTGCGCACGGCGTGGGGCAGTCCGTCGATGCACCGAGCACGCGTGCTGGAGGCGTTGTGACACCGGAACAACTCGCGTTGCGTGACACCGTCCGCAGCCTGCTCGACAAGCACTCGGACGTCCGCGCGGCCATCGAGACCCCGCACGGCTACGACAAGGACGTGTGGGCGCGGCTGTGCGACATCGGCGCGCTCCCGATCCCCGAGCGGTACGGCGGATCCGGCGCCGGCCGGGCCGAGACCCATATCGCGCTGGAAGAACTCGGCCGCACCCTCACCCCGTCACCGCTGCTGGCCTCGACGATCGCCTCGCGGGCGTTGCTGGCGACGGGGAACGAGGAGGCGTGCGACCGGTTGCTGCCGCGGATCGCGGACGGAACCGTCGCCACCCTCGTCTGGCCGTGGGACAACGGCCGGAGCAGCCTCGACGGCACGGCGCGCTACGTCCTGGACGGCGACCTCGCCGAGATCGTCCTCGCCACCGACGGCACCGGCCTGTACGAGATCGACCTCGCCGGCGTCACCCGCGAGCACACACCGACGATGGACCAGACCCGCCGCCTGGCCACGATCCACCTGACCGGCGCCGCCACCCTGCTGGGTCCGTGGTCACGCCACGTTCGTGACATCGCGCTGGCCGCGCTGGCAGCGGAACAGGTCGGCGCCGCCGCTCGGGCCCTCGAACTCACCGTCGAGTACTCGAAGACCAGGGTCCAGTTCGGCAAGCCCATCGGCTCGTTCCAGGCGCTGAAGCACCGCATGGCGGACATGCACGTCCTCGTGGAGACCGCCCGGTCAGCAGCTCTAGCCGCCACGGACGAGGTGTCCGCGGCGGTCGCGAAGGTGTACTGCTCGGAGGCGTTGTTCAAGGTCGCGGCAGAGATGGTCCAGCTGCACGGCGGCATCGCGATCACCTGGGAGCACGACGCGCACCTGTACCTCAAGCGCGCGCACGGCAGTACGCAGCTGTTCGGCAGCCCCCAGGTGCACCTCGCACGACTCGCGGCAACCTGCTTGGACCGCGATCAGCCGCCAGAACCAGCCTCACGCAAGATGCGTCGAAACGTCGGACACTCCAGGTGACTGGCCGCCGGACAGACAGCCGCGTGCCTCAACCCGTCCCGCATCACCGTCAGCCGCACGATCGTCGCGTCCAACTCGTCCGCCTTCCCGGCGAGCATCGCCCGATCCAGCCGCGGCCGCCCATCGGCGGCGAACATCAGCGCGATCTCGTCCAGCGAGAAACCGGCCGAACGCCCGACGGTGATCAACGCCAGCCGCTCGAAAACGGTCTCGTCGAACACCCGGGTGAGCCCGCGCCGCCCGACCGAGCCGATCAGCCCCCGCTCCTCGTAGTAGCGCAGGGTCGACGCGGGCACGCCGGACCGCCGCACCACCTCGCCGATGCCGAGTTCCTGCATGACACTTGACCTCAAGTCGACTTGAAGTAGGACGGTACAAGCATGACATCAGAGGTCAACAGCGAGCAGGCAGCCTGGTGGGACGCCGCGGCGCAGGGCTGGGTGAACGCCCAGGACATCGTGAGCGTGATGCTCCGGCCCTTCCAGGACCTGCTCGTGCAGGCAGCGGCCGAACGACCGCGCGACAGGGTTCTCGACGTCGGGTGCGGCACCGGCGACGTCACGAGGGCGATCGCCGAGGCGACCGGTGCGGTCTGCGTCGGCGTCGACATCTCCCCGACGATGCTCGCCGCGGCCCGTGAGCACGGAAAGGCGGAGTTCGTCCAGGCCGACGCACAGGTGCACAGGTTCGAGGAGAGCTTCGACCTGATCGTCAGCCGGTTCGGGGTGATGTTCTTCAACGACCCCGCAGCCGCGTTCCGGAACCTCCTGCGAGCGTCGGCACCCGGCGGCCAACTGTGCTTCATCGCCTGGCGCAGCGCGGACGAGAACCCGTTCATGACCACCGCGACCCAGGCCGCCGCGCCGCTGTTCCCGGACGCGCCGGCGCCGGATCCGGACGGGCCCGGACCGTTCTCGCTCGCGGACCCCGACAGGACCCGCAAGATCCTCGAACAGGCGGGCTGGACCGGGATCGACATCCAGCCGATCGACCAGATCCGCAGTGTGCCCGAGTCGCTGCTGGTCCCGTACCTGAGCAACCTCGGCCCGATCGCCCGTGCGCTGCGGGAGGCCGAGGAGTCCGATCGGCCCCGGATCATGGCAAGCGTCCGGGGTGCGTTCGACGGTTTCGTGCACGGTGACAAGGTGCGGATTCCGGGCGCCTGCTGGCAGGTCACCGCGCGAGCGCTGTGACCGTCTGCCTTCGCCCCGTCTGTCGACGGGCAGACGGGCGCATCGTGGTGCCGGCGGGGCCGGTGCCGCGAGGTGTCCTGCTGAGCGCCGACAGACGCGGTGAAGGCAGGAGGTCACAGCGCTAACTCCACTCTGACTGGCGCTGCCAGGTCAGCAGGTTGTCCAGGACCTCCCCGGACCAGCCGCGGGGATCCAGCTCGGCGTGCGAGGCGTAGCGGCCGCGGTAGAACAGCAGCGGCTGCGCCTCGCGCACCGGACCGAGTTCCACGACCGAGCCGACGACCATGTGGTGGTCGCCGGCCTCGTGCACCACCGTGACCTGGCAGTCGACCCACGTCAACGCGCCGTCGAGCACCGGAGCACCCGTGCTGGACGGCGTCCACGACACCGCGGAGAACTTGTCGGTACCCGCCCTCCCGAACACCGTCGACACCTCGCGCTGGTCCTCCGCCAGCACGTTCACGCAGAACGAACCGGCCGACGCGATCGCCGCCCAGCTGCGCGAGGTCCGTTGTGGACAGAAGACGACCAGCGGCGGGTCCAGCGAGAGCGCGGCGAACGCCTGGCAGGCGAACCCGACCGGGCCGTCCTCGGACATGCCGGTCACCACGGTCACCCCGGTGCAGAAGTGACCGAGAACGGAACGGTAGCGGGCCGTTACTTCTGGACGCCCACGCTGAAGTCGTGTCCCCACAGGCTCACCGCCGTGCTCTCGCGTGCGATCCAGTCCTCATCGTCGACCTGCCGTCCCTCACAACCGAACTCGACGTCGAACCCGCCGGGTGTCTTCATGTAGAACGACAACATCAGGTCGTTGACGTGCCGGCCCAGGGTCGCGGACATCGGTACCTTGCGCCGCGTCGCCCGGTCCAGCGTCAGGCCCACGTCGTCGGTGTTCTCGACCTCTACCATCAGGTGCACGATCCCGCTCGGCGTCGGCATCGGCAGGAACGCGAGGCTGTGGTGGCGCGGGTTGCAGCCGAAGAACCGCAGCCACGCGGGCGGTCCGTCGGCGGGCCTGCCGACGAACTGCGGGGGCAGGCGCATCGAGTCGCGCAGCCGGAACCCCAGGACGTCGCGGTAGAAGTGCAGCGCGGCCTCGTCGTCCGAAGTGGACAGGACGACGTGCCCGAGGCCCTGCTCTCCCGTCACGAAACGGTGCCCGTACGGTGACACGACTCGCCGGTGTTCCAAAGCCGCGCCGTGGAAGACTTCCAGCACGTTCCCGGACGGGTCCTCGAACCGGATCAGCCCGTTCACGCGCCGCTCGGCCAGGTCCTCGGCCGAGCCTTCGACGTACGCGACACCGGCCGAGGCCAGCCGTTTCGCGACCTCTTCCAGCTCTGCCTCGGTGGCGGCCTCCCAGCCGGAAGCCTGCAACCGATCGACCCCTCCGGGCACGATCACCAGACGTGCCGGGAAGTCGTCCATCCGCAGGTACAAGGCGCCTTCGACGGAACCCTTGCCCTCCACCATGCCGAGGACCTTCAAACCGAACTCGCGCCACCGGTTCATGTCGGTGGCCTCGATCCGGAGATATGCCAGCGAACGGATGCCCATCACGCCTCCGTCAGGAAATCGAGGGCGAGCCTGTTGAACTCGTCGAACTTCTCGAGCTGCGCCCAGTGCCCGCACCCGCCGAACACGTGCAGCTGGACGCGCGGGATCAGCTTCGTCGCCAGCAACGCGCCGTCCAGCGGGTTCACCCGGTCCTCGCGGCCCCACACCAGCAACACGCGCTGGCGCAACCGGTACGCCTCACGCCAGAGCATGCCCTGCTCGAAGTCGGGACCGGAGAACGACTTGCCCAGCGCGGCCATGGCGCGCAACGACTCCGGCTTCGACGCGGCCTCGAACCGTTCGTCGACCAGTTTGTCGGTGATCAGCGACTGGTCGAACACCATGATCCGCAGGAACTCCTCGATCTTCTCCCGCGTGGGTGTGCGAGCGAACGCGCTGAGCTTGCGCACGCCCTCGGTGGGATCGGGCGAGAACACGTTCAGAGACAACCCACCTGGCCCCATCAGGACCAGACGCCCGGCGCGTTTACCGTGGTCCAGAGCGAACCGGACCGCGGTGCCGCCGCCGAGCGAGTTGCCCAGGATGTGCGCCTGCTCGATCTCCAACGAGTCCAGCAGGTCCTTCAAGGCCCTGGAGGCGAAGGAGAAGTACTGGTCGTGCTCGGCCGGCTTGTCCGACTGGCCGTAGCCGGGCAGGTCGACCGCCAGCACCCGGAACGACTTCGCGAACACCGGGATGTTCGCGCGGAAGTTGCTGAGAGCCGACGCGCCGGGCCCGCCGCCGTGCAGCAGGACCAGCGTTTCCGCGTTGTCGGTACCGGCTTCGTGGTAGTGCAACCGCACGCTCATCAACGCCCCCTCAGAACAAGCCGTCGCGGACCTGGATGCCGAGCTCGTTCTTGCCGTACAGCACGAGCACGCGCTCCGGGTCGTTGGCCGCGTGCACGCGTGCGGCGTGCGCGTCGCGCCAGAACCGGGGCAACGGCAGACCGGCGTTGATCGCCTTGCCGCCCGCGCTCTCGAAGAGCCGGTCGATCGCGGAGATCGCCCGCGCGCTGCCGAGCACCTGGTCCCGCCTTGCCCGCAGCCGCAGCTCGATCGGGATCTTCGTGCCGGCGACGGCGTGCTCCCACTCGTCGTTGATGTCCTTCTCCAGCTGCCACCACGCGGTGTCGATGTCGTTGGCCGCCGTGGCGATCCGCACCTGGGCGAACGGGTCGTCGACCGACTTCTCGCCCAGGTAGGCGGCCCGGACACGTTCGCGGGTCGCGGTCACGTGCAGGTCGTACGCGCCGGTCGCCATGCCGATCATCGGCGCGGTGATCGCGTACGGGTGGATCGTCCCGTACGGCATGCGGAACAACGGGCCGGGATTGACCTCCTGGCCAGGACAGATGCAGCGCGCCGTGTGCATCATGCTCAGCGCGCGGTGCTCCGGCACGAACACGTCGTCCACCACGATGTCGTTGCTGCCCGTGCCGCGCAGACCGACCGTGTCCCACACGTCGTTGATCGTGTAGTCGGCGATCGGCAGCAGGAACGTGCGGAAGTCGATCGGCTTGCCCTCGTCGTTCATCACGAGGCCGCCGAGCAGCACCCATGTCGCATGGTCGCAGCCGGATGAGAAGCTCCACTTGCCGCTGAACCGGAAGCCACCCTCCACCGCCGTCGCACGGCCTGTCGGCGCGTAGGAGGACGAGATGCGGGTGTCCTGGTCCTCGCCGAACACCTCGTCCTGCGCCGCCACGTCGAACAGCCCGACGTGCCACGGGTGCACGCCCAGCACCGACGCCACCCAGCCCGTCGAGCCGCACGCGCTGCCGATCATCCTGACCGCGGTGTAGAAGTCGAGCGGGTGCGACTCGAAGCCGCCGTACCGCACGGGCTGCAGCATCCGGAAGAAACCGGTCTCCTGCAACGCCTTCACCGACTCCGGCGGCACCCTGCGCAGTTCCTCCGCCTCGGCCGCGCGGTCGGCCAGCGCGGGCAGCAGTTCCCGCACCTTGCCGAGGATTTCCTCGCTCATCGGACTTTCTCCCTGCTCAGCTCCAGTGCGATGTCGATCAGCTGGTCCTCTTGCCCGCCGACGAGCTTGCGTTCGCCTGCCCTCACGAGGATCTGCGCGCCGGACACGCCGTAGCGTTGCGCCTGCGTGTACGCGTGTTTGAGGAAGCTGGAGTAGACGCCGGCGTACCCCATCATCAGCGCCATCCGGTCGAGCAGGCACTCGTCGGGCATGACGGGCCGGACGACGTCCTCGGCCGCGTCCACGATCTTGAAGAAGTCGACGCCGGTGGAGAAACCCAGCTTGTCGCAGACCCCGACGAACGCCTCCAGCGGCGTGTTCCCTGCGCCTGCCCCGAATCCGCGGACGCTGCCGTCGATCTGCTTTGCCCCGGCTCGTGCCGCGGCGACGGAGTTCGCGACGCTCAGCCCGAGGTTCTCGTGCCCGTGGAACCCGACCTGGGCATCCGACCCCAGCTCGGCGACCAGCGCGGAAACCCGGTCGGAAACCTGTTCCAGCACCAAAGCGCCAGCAGAGTCGACCACGTAAACGCACTGACATCCGGCGTCGGCCATGATCCTTGCCTGACGAGCCAACGCTTCCGGCGGCTGCGAGTGCGCCATCATCAGGAAGCCGACTGTCTCCAGGCCGCGTTCGCGAGCGAGCTGAAAGTGCTGCACGGATACGTCGGCCTCGGTGCAGTGCGTGGCGATCCGGACGATCGAGGCGCCGTTGTCCTGCGACACCAGGATGTCGTCCTTCACCCCGACACCCGGCAGCATCAGCACGGCGATCTTGGCCTGCCGAGCCGTCTCGACGGCGACCTTGATCAGCTCCTGCTCGGGCGTGTGGCTGAAGCCGTAGTTGAACGACGACCCGCCCAGCCCGTCGCCGTGCGTCACCTCGATCACCGGTACCCCGGCGCCGTCGAGTGCCGCGACGATCGAGCGCACGTCGTCGACCGTGAACTGGTGTCGCTTGTGATGCGAGCCGTCACGCAATGACGTGTCGGTCAACCGCAGTGTTGGATTCTTTTGGTGCACGGGCGATCTCCTCCCCCACCTTCGTCGCGGCGGCCGTCATGATGTCGAGGTTCCCGGCGTACTCGGGCAGGAAGTCGCCCGCGCCCGCGACCTCCACGAAGATCGCCACCCGGCCGGCGTCGAACTGCGGTTCGCGCAGCAGCCGGAATCCCGGCACGTACGAACGGATGTCGGTCTCCATCCGGGCGATCGAGTCCGTGATCGGATCCGGATCGACGTCCTCGGGAATCGCGCAGAAGATCGTGTCGCGCATGATCATCGGCGGGTCCGCCGGGTTGAGCACGATGATCGCCTTGCCGCGCCCCGCCCCGCCGATCGCCTCGATGCCCCGGCTGGTGGTGCGGGTGAACTCGTCGATGTTCGCCCGCGTGCCCGGCCCCGCCGACACCGACGCGACGCTCGCGACGATCTCCGCGTACGCCACCGGAACCATCCGGGACACCGCGTGCACCATGGGAATCGTGGCCTGGCCACCGCACGTGATGAGGTTGATGTTGGGTGCGTCCTGGTGCTCGCCGAGGTTCACCGGCGGCACGACGTACGGCCCGACCGCGGCCGGTGTGAGGTCGATCGCCCGGATGCCCGCCTCGGCGTAGCGCGGGGCGTTGGCCCGGTGCACCGCCGCGGACGTCGCCTCGAAGACGATGTCCGGCAGCTCGTCCTGACGCAGCAACCACTCCGCGCCGTCGACCGAGACCTCAAGGCCCAGCGAAGCCGCGCGCTTGAGTCCCTCGCTGGCCGGGTCGATGCCCACCATCCAGCGCGGTTCCAGCGCCGGCGAGCGCAGGAGCTTGTAGAGCAGGTCGGTGCCGATGTTGCCGGAGCCGACGATGGCCGCCTTCACCCAGTCACCTCATTCGAATTTCAGGTCGACAGAACCGAGTCCGGCGAACTCGGCGCGGAACTCGTCACCCGGCCGGGCGTCGATGGCACGCGTGCACGAACCGGGCAGCACGATGTCGCCGGCCAGCAACCGGACGCCGAAGCTCGCGACCTTCGCGGCCAGCCACGCCACCGCGATCGCCGGATCGCCCAGCACGGCGTCACCGCGGCCTTCGGCGACCAGCTCGCCGTTGCGCCGCAACGTGGCCGCGACGGCGCCGATGTCCAGTTCGGACGGACGGACGCGCTCGGAGCCGAGCATGAACCCGGCCGACGACGCGTTGTCGGCGATGGTGTCCTGTAGACCGATCCGCCAGTTCTCGATCCGGCTGTCGATCAGCTCGATGGCCGGCGCGACGAACTCGGTGGCCTCCAGCACGTCCTCGACCGTGCAGCCCTCGCCGGGCAGGTCGCGGGCCAGCAGGAATGCGATCTCCACCTCGACCCGCGGGTAGAGGTACGCCGACGCGTCCGCGGTGCCGGCCAGCTGCATGTCGTCGAGCAGGTGGCCGTAGTCGGGTTCGTCGACGCCCATCATCTGCTGCATCGCGAGCGACGACAGCCCGACCTTGTGGCCGATCACGTCCCTGTTGCGGTGGCGGACGTTGAGCAGCTGGATCTCGTACGCGTCCACCACGTCGATCTCGGGATACAGCTCCACCAGCGGTTTGATCGGCACGCGGTCGCGTTCCGCCGCCCGCAGCAACTCGGCGGCCGCCTCCCTGGACTGGATCGTCAGCACCTGGCCTCCTTCGCTGCGTGTTGCCCCGCACGGCGGCCCGAGAAGACGCAGTCGGCGAGCGCGAGGCCGCTGACGTAGGACTCCGAGCACACCCCGACCGCCGACCTGCCGGCCGCGTACAGGCCTGCGACTCCTTGCACCTGACCGGTGTCCTCGTCCACGACGAGCCCGCCGAGCGTGAGCATCGGGCACGGGTAGCCGAACCCCGCGCGCACCGACACGTTGATCAGCGAATAGGGCGGCGTCCCGAACGGTTCGGGCGGCGCGATGCCTGCCTTGGCCGCCACCTCCTCGATCGTCGGCGCGGTGACGAGGCCCCGTCCCAGCAGGTAGCGGACCTGCCAGCGCTGGAACGGCGCCGTCTGCGTCTTCACCTGAGTCCGTGCGACCTGGAGGATCTCGTCGTCGATCAGCAACCAGGCCTTGCCACCGCGTTCGACGATCGCAGTTCCGTTGGCCGCGCCGTACAGGGTCGCGTCGCCGAAGCGCTGCCCGGCCGAGTCGACCAGGACGCCGCGCTGCAACGCGCTGGGCGGCGTGACGAACCGCCAGACCGAGATCTTGTCCATGCGCGCGGTTCTGCCCCCGGCGGCGACGCCGAGCCGGATGCCGGCGCCGTCGTCACCGGGCGTACCCAGCGCGAGACCGCCGCGGTAGGCCGGGGCGTGCTCGTGGACCAGGGCCCGATCGGCGATGAAGCCGCCTGCCGCGATGATCACGGCCTGCCCGGCGTGGACCACCAGCGGCCGGCCGAACCGTTCGAGCCACGCTGCCAGCCCGAACAGCTTCCTGCCCAGCGGCGGGTAGTAGAGCCAGGGTTTGGCGCCCACCTTGGACAACGCGCTGTGCAGGGCGCGAGGAAGACCGGTGAGAGTCCGGCACCGCACGCCCGTCACCCGGCCGTCCGCGACGATCAGCTCGACCGCGCGGGTCTGCGGCATGACCCGCGCGCCCGCGCGCCGGACCTCCTCGGCCAGACGAGTGAAGAAAGCCTTGCCCGAGGTGCCTTTCGCCCTGGTCCGATGCCCGCGCGGCGCCGGATCGGGCCAGGCGTCCTCACTGCCGGACAGGTACAGGTAGTGGTCGTCGGTCGGGTACGAGGTCTTGAACGGCGAGACCCGCGCGTCGAACGGCACGCCCTGGTCCTCCAGCCAGGCCAGCATCCTGGCGCTGTCCTCGCAGAACCGCCGCAGGGTCTCCGGGGACACCGCGTCCCGGACCTCGTGCCTCAGGTAGGAGTACATCGCGTCGACCGAGTCGGTGACACCGGCCTCGACCTGCTGCCGCGTCCCGCCGCCCGCATAGACGACGCCGCCGGACAGCGCGGTCGCGCCACCACCGGTGAACCGGTCCAGTACCACCACGGACGCACCGGCCGTCGCGGCCTCGACGGCGGCGCACGCGCCGGCCGCGCCGAAGCCGATGACGACCACGTCAGCGGTGACTTCCACGCAACCTCCTGGAACACGTTCTTGGCAAGAAACAGGTTCTTGGTGAGTCGACTTGCCTGGAACTCCTACACCATAGCGCCAAACCGCCTCAGAACTATAACCTGTTCTAGTCTGGACTCCGGGGAGGTGCGATGTACGACGTGATCGTCGTCGGCAGCGGCGCGGCGGGCATGACAGCCGCGCTCTGCACCGCTCGAAACGGCCTGCGGACCCTGATCATCGAGAAGGCCGCGCACTACGGCGGCTCGACCGCGCGGTCGGGCGGCGGCATCTGGGTGCCGAACAACGCCGTGGTCGCCGCCAACGGCATACCCGACTCGCCGGAGCGGGCCAGCACCTATCTCGCGCACATCGCGAGTGAGGTCCCGGCCGAACTGCGGGAGGCGTTCCTGGCTGCCGGACCCGACATGCTGGCGTTCGTCTGCGCCCACACGCCGCTGAAGTTCCGCTGGGTCCGCGAGTACTCCGACTACTACCCGGAGGCGCCGGGCGGGCAACCACGTGGCCGCTCGGTCGAGCCCCTGCCGTTCAACGCGGCGCTGCTCGGCGACGAGATCAAGGACCTCGAACCGCCGTACGTGCCGACGCCCGCGGGCATCGTGATCACCCAGACCGACTACAGGTGGCTGACCCTGATCGGCAGGCATCCACGCGGCATCGTCACCGCCGCCAAGGTGTTCGCGCGCCGGTTCCTGCCCGGCCGCAGGCTGACCATGGGCCAGGCGCTCTCCGCAGGGCTGCGCGCCGGGCTCACAGCACTGAACGTCGAGGTCAGGCTCAACACCGCGATGACCGACCTGCACTACGAGAACGGCCGCGTCGCCGGAGTTCTCGTCGGTGAGAAGCTGATCCTGGCGAAGCACGTGGTGCTGGCGTCCGGCGGTTTCGAGAACAACGAACGGATGCGCAAGCAACACCAGGACATCGGTACGGAGTGGACAGTCGGCGCCAAGGCCAACACCGGTGACGGCATCGAGGCCGGTCAACGAGCCGGAGCGGCCGTCGGGCTGATGGACGACGCATGGTGGGGCCCGTCGGTTCCACTGCCGCGCGGCCCGTTCTTCCTGCTCGCGGAACGGTCCCTGCCCGGCTGCGTGCTGGTCGGCAAGACCGGCCGCCGGTTCGTGAACGAGGCCGCGCCCTACATCGACGTGGTCAACGCGATGACCGGCGACACCTGGCTCGTCTTCGACCACTCCTACCGCAGCCGCTACCCGTTCTGCGGCATCCCGCCCCGCCGCCCGCTTCCCCGGCGCTGGAAGGATTCCGTGCTCACCGCGCCGAGCCTGGAAGCGCTCGCCCAGGAGGCCGACCTGCCGGAGCTGACCGAGACCGTCCGGCGGTTCAACACACTGGCCGTGGACGGCAAGGACGTCGACTTCCACCGCGGTGACAGCGCGTACGACCGGTATTACGGCGATCCGCGCAACAAGCCGAACCCCAACCTCGCGCCGCTGGCCACCGGCCCGTTCTACGCGGTCAGGATCGTGCCCGGCGACCTCGGCACCAAGGGCGGCCTGCGCACCGACGCCCGCGCACGCGTGCTGCGCGAGGACGGTTCGGTGATCGACGGCCTGTACGCGGCGGGCAACACCAGTGCTTCGGTCATGGGCCACACCTATGCGGGCGCGGGCGCCACCCTCGGACCGGCGATGACGTTCGGATACCTCGCCGGCCTCGACATCTCTGGAGGAGAGCGATGACGCAGGACAGCGTGCGGACGATCGACGCGGGCACGCCGCCGGCACGGTTCGCGCGCGGCTGGCACTGTCTGGGCCTCGCGAGCAGCTTCCGTGACGGCAAACCCCATGCCATCGAGGCGTTCGGCACGAAGCTCGTGGTGTTCGCGACCGAGGACGGCAGGATCAACGTCCTGGACGGGTACTGCCGGCACATGGGCGGCGACCTCACCCAGGGCACGATCAAGGGCAACAACATCGCCTGCCCGTTCCACGACTGGCGCTGGGCGGGCAACGGCAAGTGCGTCGACATCCCCTACGCCAAGCGGGTCCCGCTGCGGGCGCGCACCCGGTCGTGGATCACCTTGGAAGAGAACAAGCAGCTGTTCGTGTGGAACGACCCGCAGGGCAACCCGCCGCCCGAGCACATCACGATCCCGCGCATCGAGTCGGCGTTCAGCGACGAGTGGAGCAACTGGACCTGGGACTCGGTGGTGATCGACAACGCGAACTGCCGCGAGATCATCGACAACGTCGTCGACATGGCCCACTTCTTCTACATCCACTTCGCGTTCCCGACGTACTTCAAGAACGTGATGGAGGGCCACGTCGCCTCGCAGTACCTGACCACGCGCGGCCGTCCGGACGTGGCGATGGGCTCGAACTACACCGGTGACGTGGAAGTCCGGTCGGAGGCCGCGTACTACGGGCCGTCCTACATGATCGACTACCTGTGGAACGACTACAAGGGCATCGAGATCGAGACGGTGCTGATCAACTGCCACTATCCGATCTCGCCGACCTCGTTCAAGCTCCAGTGGGGCGCGATCGTGAAGAAACTGCCCGGTGTGGACGACATCCACGCGGACAAGATCGCGGCGAAGTTCGCGCGCGGCATCGGGGTCGGGTTCCTGCAGGACGTGGAGATCTGGCAGAACAAGTCGCGCGTCGACAACCCGTTGCTGTGCGAGGAGGACGGGCCGGTGTACCAGCTCCGCCGCTGGTACGAGCAGTTCTACGTCGACGTCGAGGACGTCAGCGACGACATGGTGCGGCGCTTCGAGTTCGAGGTCGACACGAGCCGGGCGATCGAGGTGTGGGAGAAGGAGGTCGCGGAGAACCTCGCGCGCCAGGAGTCGGCGACGTGACCGAGCGCGACGAGTTCCTCGTCGGCGGCATGGTGCCGGTGGGCTGCGACTGCGGGAACCGGGTGCTGGTGAAGAAGAACAGCCCGCAGCACACGAGCGTGCAGTGGCTGTCCGACACCCGTGACTGCCCTGAACTGTGCGGTGCGCGGGCGGCGCTCGTGCCGACGTGCCTGCGGTTGCGCGACAGCATCGAGAAGGCCGTGCGCGAGGGAACGCTGGAGGTCGCCGATGGCTGAGGTGCACCGGCTGCGGGTCGACGCCGTGATCGAGGAGACCGCCGACGCGCGCTCGTTCGTGCTGTCGGGGGTGGACTTCGCGGTGAAACCCGGGCAGTTCCTGACCGTGCGGGCCGGTGACGTGGCGCGCTGCTACTCGCTGTCCAGCGCGCCGGGTGAGCCGTTGAAGATCACGGTCAAGCGGACGCCGGACGGGTACGGGTCGCACTGGATGTGCTCGTCGTTGTGTGAAGGCATGGAACTCGACGTGCTGGCGCCGGCCGGGGTGTTCACGCCCTCCTCACTGGACGGGTCACTGCTGGCGTTCGCGGCCGGGAGCGGGATCACGCCGGTCATGTCGATCATTAGGGCGGTGCTCCGTGAGGGGTCCGGGCGGGTGTTCCTGTTGTACGCCAACCGGGACGAGGCGTCGGTGATCTTCGCGCGGGAGCTTTCCGACCTCGCTCGCTCGTATCCGGACCGGCTGACCGTGGTGCACTGGCTGGAGTCGGTGCAGGGACTGCCCTCGGTGGCAGCGCTACGGGCGTTCGTCCGGGACTGCGACGAGGCGTTCGTGTGCGGGCCCGGGCCGTTCATGGACGCTGCCCGCAAGGCGTTGCACGACGTGTCAGCCGTGCACGTCGAGAAGTTCGTGTCGCTGTCCAGTGATCCGTTCTCGGCCGTGGTCCCGGTGATCGACGACCGGCCGGATGCCGTCGTCGAGGTCGAGCTGGACGGTGCACAGCACCGGTTTCCGTGGCCCGCGCGGACGAAGCTGCTCGACCTGTTGCTGGAGAAGGGACTCGACGCGCCATACTCGTGCCGCGAGGGTGCCTGCAGCGCGTGCGCGTGCCGGCTGGTCGAGGGCGAGGTCAAGATGCTCAACAACGACGTGCTCGACTCCGAGGACATCGCCGAGGGCATCGTGCTGGCGTGCCAGTCGGTTCCGGTCACCGACACCGTGAAGATCACCTACGAGTGAGGGGCGCCTGATGCCGATCGATCCTTCCGTCGCCGTCGGGGCGGAGCTGCCCGAGATCAAGTTCTCCTGGACCGAGTCCGACGTGCTGCTCTACCACCTCGCGCTGGGGGCGACCGAGCTCCGTTACGTCTACGAGCAGGGCTTGCGGGTGCTGCCGACGTTCGGCGTGGTGGCGCCGCGCTTCCACGAGACCGCGCCGCCCGCCGTCTCGTTCCCCGGTGTCGACATCGACCTGGCCCGGGTCCTGCACGGCACGCAGGAGATCACCGTGCACGCTCCTCTCCCCGCCGAGGGCGAAGCGGTGTTGCGGACGCGGATCGCGGACGTGTGGGACAAGGGCAAGGCCGCGGTCATCGTGCAGGAGTCGACGGCCGTGGCGCCGGACGGGACCGCGCTGTACACGACCCGGTCCAGCATCTTCGCTCGCGGCGAGGGCGGGTTCGGCGGCGACCGGGGGCCGTCGGGCAGGGTGGAGGTGCCTGAACGCGAGCCGGACTTCGTGATCGAGACACCGACTTTGCCGCAGCAGGCCTACCTGTACCGGCTTTGCGGTGACCGCAACCCGTTGCACGCCGATCCGGAGTTCGCACAGCGAGCCGGGTTCGACGCACCGATCCTGCACGGGCTGTGCACGTATGGCGTGGTGTGCCGGGCCGTGGTCGACGCCGTCCTCGACGGACCGGAGCAGGTGGCGTCGTTCGGGGCGAAGTTCGCGGGCGTGGTGTTCCCCGGCGAGACGCTGACGACGCAGGTGTGGCGGGACGGGCCCCGGCTCGTGCTGACGACTTCGGCCGGGGACCGTCCCGTTCTCGCTGACGCGGTGCTAACCCTGACCGAGGACTAGGCCGCTGGTCGGGACGCCGGTGCCGGCGGTGACCAGGACGTGCTCGACCTCGGCGACCTGGTTCACCGCGGTGCCGCGGATCTGGCGCACGCCCTCGGCGATGCCGTTCATGCCGTGCAGGTAGGCCTCGCCGAGCTGGCCGCCGTGCGGGTTGAGCGGAAGCGTTCCGTCCAGTTCAAGGGCTCCGGACGCGACGAAGTCCTTGGCCTCGCCCCGTCCGCAGAAGCCCAGCTCCTCGAGTTGGACCAGGACGAACGGCGTGAAGTGGTCGTAGAGCACGGCGACGTCCACATCGGACGGACCGATGCCCGATTTCTCCCACAGTCCCCTGGCCACCACGCCCATCTCGGGCAGCCGGGTCAGGTCGTCGCGGTAGTAGCTGGTCATCGTGAACTGGTCCACGCTGCTGCCCTGCGTCGCCGCCCTGACGTGCGCGGGCTTGTTCGGCAAATCGCGGGCGCGTTCCGCCGACGTGACCACGAGCGCGACCCCGCCGTCGCTTTCCTGACAGCAGTCCAGGAGCCGCAGCGGTTCGGCGATCCAGCGCGACGACTGGTGGTCGTCCAGGGTGATCGGCCGGTCGTGGAACCACGCGTGGGGGTTCGTGGCGGCGTGCTTGCGGTCGATCACCGCGATCCGGCCGAAGTCCTCGCTCGTGGCGCCGTACTCGTGCATGTACCGGCGGGCGAACATGGCGACCATCGCGGCCGGCGTGCCCAGGCCCATCGGGTACGACCAGCTGTTGTCGATGTTGGCCGCCGCAGCGCTCTGGACCTGCCCGAACCGGTGCCCGGAGCGTTCGTTGAACGCCCGGTAGCAGACGACGACCTTCGCCGCGCCGGTCTCGACGGCCATCGCGGCCTGCTGGACCGTCGCGCACGCCGCCCCGCCGCCGTAGTGCACGCGGCTGAAGAAAGTCAGCTCCGGAACGCCGAGTTCGCGCGCGACCGCGATCTCGGCGTTGGTGTCCATGGTGAAGCTGACCAGGCCGTCCACATCGGACGGTTCGAGGCCTGCGTCCTGTAGTGCCGCTCTCACTGCCTCGGCGGCGAGCTGGAGTTCACTGCGACCCGAGTCCTTGGAGAAGTCGGTCGCGCCGATCCCGACGATCGCGGCGTTCACGCGGGCACCTCGATCTTCACGGTTCCGGTGACGTGGTCGCCGTGCGCGGTGCGGCCGACGACCTCGATGGTCAGGTCCTGCTGTTCGCGTCCGACGACCTGGCCGAAGAACTTCAGCGTGTCGTAGGCGAAGCAGGGGGCGCCGAGCTTGATGTTCACCTGCCGCACCAACGCCTCCGGGCCCGCCCAGTCCGTGACGTAGCGCTGCACCAGGCCGGTGGTGGTGAGGATGTTGATGAAGATGTCCTTCGAGCCGCGCTGGACCGCGAGGTCGCGGTCGTGGTGCACGTCCTGGAAGTCGCGGGTGGCCAGCGCGGTGCTGATCACGAACGTCGGGGTGGCCTCGACGTGCCACTCTGGCAGGGAATCACCGATCCGCACGGGGCCTCCAGCTCGGCATCGTCAGCTCGTCGTCGACCTTGGTGAACACGACCTCGACTCGTCGCCCGATGCTGGGCTCGCCGTCCAGTTCGCCCAGCATCCGCACGCCCTCGTCCAGTTCGACCAGGGCGATGACGAACGGGGTCTGCCTGCCCGGCACCTGAGGGTGGTGGTGCACGACGTAGCTGTAGACCACGCCGTACCCCTCCGAGACGAGGTACTTCGGCTTGGTGGCACCGCATTCCGGGCACATCGGGCCGGGCGGGTGACGCAGCAGGCCGCAGCCGCCGCACCGCTGGATGCGCAGCTCGCCCAGCCGGGTGCCTTCCCAGAAGTACTCGGTGTCGCGGTTGACGGACGGCCGGATCGCCTGCGCCCTCGGAGTTTCCGGCTTCGGTTCGGGTTTGCGCGCGGGCTTGAACTTCAGCACCCGGAACCGCATCTCGGCCACGGCCTCGTCCCCGACCCACCAGGTGCTGCGGGTCGTCACGAACCAGCCTTCGCCCAGCCCTGTCTTCTTCGGCCCCGTCACGTCCTCCAGGCTCGTCGTCACCGAGAGGTGCTCGCCGACCTTGAGGTACCGGTGATAGGTCTGGTCGCTGTTGGTGGCGACGACCGACGTGTAGCCGGCCTCGTCGAGGATGGTCATCATCGCGCCGAGCGGGTCGTCGAGGGTGCGTTGGCCGTGCAGCCCGGCCATCGTCCACACCTGGACCATCGCGGGCGGCGCGACCTCGGTGTAGCCGGGGTGTTCGTCGCCGATGGCCTCCAGCCAGTTGTTGATCATCGGCTGGTTGACCGGGTCACGCGCCAGGCGCGGTGCGCTTTCGCCCTGTTCGGCGATGCGGGCGGCCTCCTTCTCGATGTCGATCATCGCACCACCCGCGGCAGACCGAGTCCGATGTTGGCGATCAGCTCGCGCTGGATCTCCTGCACTCCCCCGCCGAACGTCAGCACGAGGTTGCGCCGTGCCTGGACGTCCAGCCACTTCGTCAGTTCGGTCGGAGCGCCGTGCCGTCCGACCAGCTCTTCCAGCAACCGGCCGATGTGCTGGGTCCGGTCGGCCGCGAACACCTTGGTGGCGCTGGCGTCCGCGACCTCGACCTCGCCGCTGGCGACCTGCCAGTTCAGCAGCTCGTTCACGCGGTGGACCGCCCGTGCCTCGGCCAACGCCCGCCGCACGTCCGGTTCGTCGAGGAGCCCGCGTTCGGACGCCCAGTCGTGGACCCGCTCGACCAGCGCGCCGAGCCGGCCGGACGGGCCGAGCATCACGCGTTCGTGGTTGAGCTGGGTGGTGATCAGCCGCCAGCCCTTGTCCTCCTCGCCGACCCGGCGGGCTTCGGGCACGCGGACGTCGTTGTAGTAGGTGGCGTTGACGTGGTGCGCGCCGTCGCAGGTGATGATCGGCGTCCAGGAGTAGCCGGGGTCGGTGGTGTCGACGATCAGGATCGTGACGCCCTTGTGCCGCGAGTCCGGCGCTCCGGTGCGGCACGCCAGCCACACGTAGTCCGCGTCGTGACCACCGGTCGTGAACGTCTTCTGCCCGTTGACGACGTAGTGGTCGCCCTCGCGGACGGCCTTGGTGCGCAACGCGGCCAGGTCCGTGCCCGCGTCGGGTTCGGTGTAGCCGATGGCGAAGTGGAGGTCGCCGCTGAGGATCTTCGGCAGGAAGAAGTCCTTCTGCTCCTGCGTTCCGTACGTCTGCAGCGTCGGGCCGACGGTCTGCAGCGTCACGTACGGCAGGGGGACGTCCGCGCGGGCGGCCTCGTTGACGAAGATCTGCTGCTCGACCGGCCCGAACCCCAGGCCGCCGTACTCCTTCGGCCAGCCGACGCCGAGCCTGCCGTCGCGGCCCAGCCGGCGCACGAGTTCGCGGTAGGTGGCGCCGTGCCGTTCGGTGAGCATCGCCTCGCGTTCGGCGGCGGACATGACGGTCGCGAAGTACTCACGGAGCTCGTCGCGCAGCCTGCGTTGCTCCGCGGTGAGGTCAATGAACATCGATGGCTCCCAAGCGGTGCTCCACTCCGCCGACGAACCGCGTCAGCTCCTTGGCCATGCCGTAGTAGCGGTGCATCGGGTAGGTGATGTCGAGCCCGAGGCCGCCGTGCAGGTGGTGACAGGTGTGCACGGCCGGCAGGGTTTCCGCCGCGAGCCAGTAGGCAGCCGTGTCCAGGTCGTTGTCGTCGAGCCTCCACGCGGCGGTCAGCGCGGCCAGGTGCAGGGTGCGCGAGGCGATGTAGACGTCCGCGACCAGCAACGCGGCGGCCTGGAAGGTGGCCAGCGGTTTGCCGAACTGGTGGCGGGTGCCGACGTGCTGCACGGTGAGGTCGAGGGCTCCGGCCAGGACGCCGTCCGCCACCGCGCAGGCGCCGGCCAGCGCGAACCGGCGGATGCCTTCCGCCGCGCCTTCCAGCAGGTCACCGCGGGCGCCTTCGAGCAGCACGGTTCCGTCCGATGTGGACACGCCGGGCTGTGCCGGGTCGACGACGAAGACGCCGTTGTTCGTGCTGACGAGGATCCTGGAAGCCTCGGCCGCGTACGGCACGTTGATCTTCACGCCGAAGATGCCGTCCGGACCTGCTGTGGTGGCAGGTTCTGCCGGCAGGGGTCGCGACGGCTCGCTCAGTGCCGCCGTCAGTACCCCGTGCTGTTCGGTCACCAACGACAGCAACGCGTCCTGCTGCTCCGGCGTTCCGTACCGCACGATCGGCAGCACGCCCAGCGCGAGCGTGGCCAGCGCCGGGACGTCGGCTGCCCGCCGGCCGACCTCGGTGAGCAGCACGGCCGTCTCCAGCACGCCGAACCCGTCACCGCCAAGGCGTTCCGGCACGGCCAGGGCCAGCAACCCCGCCTCTCCCAACGCCTTCCAGGGGGTGGCGCTCTCCCTGCCCAGCACGTCGGCCGCCAGGGTGGCGATCTCGCGCTGGGTCTCGTCGAGCTTGAAATCCATCAAAGCTCCCTCGGTAGACCGAGAATCCGCTCGCCTGCCAGGTTCATCAGGACTTGAGTCGTTCCGCCCGCGATGCTCAAACACCTCGAAAGCAGGAACTCGTACATCAGCTCGTTGTCCGTGGCGCCGTCCGGCCCGAGCAGCTCGACCGCGAACTCGGCCACGTCCTGCCGTTGCCGCACGCCGACGAGCTTGCGCACGCTGGACTCCGCGCCCGGCTCCTGCCCGCTCAGCACCCGCAGGCTCGCCCGCAGGTCCAGCACCGACACCGCGAGACCCTGCGCCACCAGGGCGCCCAGCCGTTCCGCGTGGTCAGGAGCGGCCGGGGACTTCAGGACGTTCTCGAGGGGTTCGCCGAGCGACGAGCCCATGGCTACGCGTTCGTTCGCGAGGGTCGTGCGGGCCAGGCGCCAGCCGTCGTTCACCGCGCCGACCACGCAGTCGTCCGGCACGAACACGTCGTCCAGGAAGACCTCGTTGAACCGCGCGTCGCCGGTGATCTCCCGCAACGGCCGCACGTCGACGCCCGCGGAGCGCATGTCGACCAGGAAGTACGTGATGCCCTTGTGCTTCGGCACGCTGGAGTCCGTGCGGGCCAGGCAGATCGCCCAGTCGGCCTGGTGCGCGAGTGACGTCCAGACCTTCTGCCCGGTGAGCTTCCAGCCGCCGTCGACCTGGAGAGCCTTGGTGCGCAACGACGCCAGGTCCGAACCGGCCTCGGGTTCGCTGAACAGCTGGCACCAGGTCAGCTCGCCGCTCAACGTCGGTGGCACGAACCGTTCCTGCTGCTCGGCGGTTCCGTGCCGGAGGATCGTCGGCCCCGCCCAGCCGCCGATGATCAGGTCCGGCCTGCGCACCCCGGCGCGGGCGAACTCGCTGTCGATCACCAGCTGCCGTGCCTGGCCGGCGTCCTGCCCGTACGGCTTGGGCCAGTGCGGCACCAGGAACCCGCTGCTCGCCAGCCGTTCCCGTTGAACGGCGGGGTCCAGTCCGGCGATCTCCTCCGCGAACGCACGCACGTCCGGATCGGACTCGACCTGGACGGCGAGCGATCGACGCGCACCGGCCAGCGCCAGCTCGGCGACTCGCCGCCGCCACCGCGCGACGCCGCCCGCGAGTTGCTGCAGCGCCAACGCCCGGCGCAGGTAGCGGTGCGCGTCGTGCTCCCAGGTGAAGCCGATGCCGCCGAGCACCTGGATGCAGTCCTTGGCGTTGCGGACCGCCGCGTCGAACGCGACGGCACCCGCCACCGCGGCCGCCAGCGGATGCTCGTCGTCACCGACCGACCGGGCGGCGTCCCAGGCGACCGACGAGGCCTGCTCCGCGCGGCACAGCATCTCCACGCAGAGGTGCTTCACGGCCTGGAACGACCCGATGATTCGCCCGAACTGCTGCCGCTGTTTCGCGTACTCCACAGCGGTGTTCAGGCACCACGCGGCGACTCCGCTCGCCTCGGCGGCCATCAGCGTCACCGCGAGATCGGTCGGGTCGGCCACCGCCTCGCCCGGTTCGCCGACCACCACCGACCCGAGCGAACGTGAGTGGTCCACGGCTTCCAGCGGGGTGACGGTCACCTGCCCGGCCGGCACGAGCATCCAGTTGTCCGTTTTGAGCAACAGATGCGTCGCTTCGGCCGCACCGACCACGTGCCGGGACGAGAACCCGAACCCGGCGACACCCTCGAAATCCGGGCACAGCACCGACACGAGTGCGGTGGGCAGCAACGGTCCCGGCACGAGGTTCTCGGCCGCCCGCTCCAGCATCACCGCGAGATCGGCGACCGTGCCGCCCTCCCTCGTCACCTCGAAGAATCCGACCTTGACGAGATCGGCCCACTCACCCCTGGCGGCGTCCACGCTGTCGCGCAGGGCGCGTTGTTCCCCGGTCGTGGCGATCGGCATGCGGCCTCCTCCAGTACGTGAAGAAGTTTATAGAACGTGTTCTATTTCCGGCAACAGATCATGGCTGCCAAACCGATCGAGTATGATGCGAAGGCAGCTGCAACACGTTCCAGGAGGATCATCTCCGTGTCACCTTCGAAGTCGCGCACGGACGCGCTCATGGCGGGCGACGAGCTCAGCTCGGCCGCCCAGCGCGAGCGTCGCAAGCGGATCGTCGACGCGACCATCGCGCTGGCGTCCAAGGGCGGGTTCGACGCCGTCCAGATGCGCGCGGTGGCCGACCGGGCGGACGTCGCGCTGGGCACGTTGTACCGCTACTTCCCCTCAAAGGTCCACCTGCTCGTGTCGAGCCTCGCCGTGGAGCTGGAGCGCGCGCAGGAGAAGATGGACCGCACCACCGTTCCCGGCGATTCGCCGTACGAGCGCGTGCTGTTCGTGCTCGGCCGCATCACCAGGGGCCTGCAGCGCAACCCGCACCTCACCGAGGCGATGACGCGCGCGTTCACCTTCGCCGACGCCTCCGCGGGCGCCGAGATCGACCGGGTCTCGCTGCTCATGGAGAGCATGTTCACGAAGGCGATGAGCGACGACGCGCCGACGGACGAGCAGAAGGCCATCGCCCGCGTCATCGGCGACGTGTGGCTGTCGAACCTGGTCGCGTGGGTCACGCGCCGTGCCACGGCCACGGACGTCGCGAACCGCCTCGAACTCACGGTCCGCCTGCTGCTGAAGTGAGTCGTCCTGCGGGATGACCAGCGAGTCACACCGCCGAACGATGCAGGCGCACGCACCCACCACTACCGTCTGTCCTATGAAGACGCTCGTGGTCGTCCTCGCCGTACTGGCCGTGGTGGGCGGCGGAACCGTGCTGCTGGTGAACCACTACGGCGGCTGGACGACGCTGACCGGCAAGGCCTGGGCCATCACCTACGAGGTGTCGGCGCAGCCCGCCGAGACGCTCGTGGAGGTGACGTACTCGGAGTCGGCCACGCGCTATCGCAAGGAGACACCGAAGGTCGTCACCACCGAGAAGCCGCTGCCGTGGACGTTCGAGGTCGTGATCAACGCCGGTGAGAGGGCTCAGGTCTCCGCCACGCCCAAGGCCGGCCAGGTGCTGACGTGCCGCATCCTGCTGGACGGGGTGAAGGAGCTCGCGTCCGCGACCGGGAAGCCCGGCGAGACGGTCAGCTGCGAATCCGTGACCGGCACCTGACCACCCTCGCCACGACGCACGCGACGGGCGCCCCGAAGGTCTTCGGGGCGCCCGTCCGGTCAGACGTTGTCGGTGTGCGTGACGCCCGCGTTGCGGTAGTCCTGCACCGCCGTCCTCACCTGGGCCGGGCTCAGCACCTGGTCCTTGGCGAAGTACACGTAGTCGACCTCCTGCTGGTAGGCCCGCTCGGCACTGCTGCCCTGCAGGCCGCCAGAGATGAACCACAGGTTGAAGTTGATCGACATAGGCGTCTCGGGGTAGTACTTGTCGCCGTGGTCGGCGACCAGGTTGCCGTCGATGTAGTACTTCACCCGGCCGTTCGCGACCTGGAAGACGAGGTCGTGCCAGCCGCTGTAGCTCTGCCGCTGTTCGTTGTGGATGTTGTCGGCGACCCACGGTTCGTTCTGGTAGGTCTCCCAGGTCGTCTCGTACATGATGTTGGCCGGCTCGCCCCAGCCGCCGTTGGGCAGATACTCGAAGTCGATCTCGCCGTAGTTCGGGGCCATCGGCGCGTCGAGCGGGGTGATGGTGAAGAACGTCTGCACGACGTGGTCACCGTCCGGGCCGAACACCGGCGCGTCGCTGAACTTCACCCTGGACGCGTAGGTGCCCTCGAAGAACTTCCGCTGGTGGAACATCTCGGTCTGCTTCGCCGCGGAACCGTTGTTCCACGAGTCGAGGCGCATGACCTTCTGGCCGTCGACAGTCGGGAACGTGACGCGCGAGGCGTCCCATTCGGCACCGGGGACACCGGGCCCGCCACCGCCCGAGCGGACGGTCCAGCCGCGCTGGCCGATCCGCGAGTCGCTCGAGTTGGTGTAGGCGAAGTCGTCGAACAGCTTGGGGCCGTTGGGGTTCGGCGCCGTCGTCGTCGTGGTGGTGGGCGGGCTGCCGCCGGGCGGGGTGCCCCACAGCAACGTGCTGCCGCGGTAGACCGTGATGTTGTTCCACGCCGAGTAGGAGCTCTGGTTGCGGAACGAGTAGTCGTCGGACTGGGCGATCGGGCCCCAGTTGGTGCGGTAGAAGCGGAGTTGCAGGTCGCCGGAGTCGGCGCCGGGGTTCAGCGCGCCCGCACCGGAGGTGAAGCCGACCTCCAGGTAGCGGTCGGCCGGGCCGCCGGTCAGGGTGCCGAACTGGCCGGTCACGTTGCCGCAGCCGCGCACGGCCCACGAGCAGGCGAACCGGTAGCCGACGTCCGGGGTGTCGCTCCTGAAGTAGTAGCGGATCTTCACGTCGGACAGCGGCACGCTGGTGCTGCCCGAGTTGACCAGCTTGAACCACGGTTCGGCCTGGTCGGTGGTCGCGCCGGACGCGCTGGTCCGGTACAGGGCGGTGATCGCGTCGGCGGCGAACGCGTTCGGTGCGACGGCCAGCGCGGCCACCGCCAGTGCCGCGCAGGACGCGGCTAGGAGTACTCGCAACGTTCTCTCCTCATTTCGGCAGGGACGGACAGGGCGGCGAGCCTGGACGAGTGGAGGCGCATCCGGGTGGCGAAGCCCTCCCACTCGGGGCGCTGGGACCAGAGGGTGTCGGCCAGCGCGGCAAGACGGGGGAATGCCAGGTACTCCAGGTGGTCACGGGAGCGGACGTGCTCGGTCCACAGCTGGCACTGGGCGCCGAGCACGCCGTCGGGCAGCGGCACGTGGTAGACGTCGCGGGCCGTCACGACGAACCCGGGCTGGCCGGGTGGTTCGTGCGGGCCGTCCGACTGCGGGTAGTCGAGGTAGGTGGAGGTGTGCGGGGCCATCACGACGGGCTGGCCCTGGTCCAGTGCCTTGACCGCCTGGGTTTCGTCCTTCCACGGCATGAGGACGCAACGTTGGTCGCCGCTCGGTTCCCACGCGGCCGGGACGCGGCCCCGGTCGAGCAGGTACTCGCTCGCCTGGCGGAGGAACCGGCCGTGCACGTCCTCCGGCAGCAGGCACTCGTCGCCGCCGAGGTGGACGTGCTCGCCGGGGAACACCTCCAGCACCTCGGCCAGCACGTCGCGGACGAAGCCGATCGCGTGCATGCCGAACGCCGCATCGCTGATGCCCCAACGGGTCCAGACGGGCAGCGGTTCCGGCGCTGTGCCGAGGTCGGGGTAGGCGGTCAGATCGGGATAGGCGGCCAGATCGGGATAGGCGGCCAGTGCGGCGCGGGCGTGGCCGGGCATCTCGATCTCCGGCATGATCCGGATGCCGCGTTCGGCCGCGTGCGCGACCAGCCCTTCCAGCTCGGTGCGGGTGTAGGTGCCGCCGTGCGGGACGCCGTCGCCGTTGGTCTCGGTACGCCAGCCGCCGATCGAGGTCAGCAGCGGGTGCGCGGGCACCGGCATGCGCCAGCCCTGGTCGTCGGTCAGATGCAGGTGCAGGACGTTGAGCTTGTGGAACGCCATCAGGTCGATGAACCTGCGCAGCACGTGCACCGGCTGGAAGTGCCTGGCCACGTCGAGCATGAACCCGCGCCACGGCAACCTGGGCAGGTCACGGATGTCGACGCCGGGCAGCGTCCACTCCACATCGGACACCCTGCTCGGCCGGAGTGCCTGCGCCGGCAGGAGTTGCCGGATGGACTGCACGCCGTGCGCCAGGCCGTTCGGTGTGCCGGCGCGCAGCAGGACGCCGTGTTCGGTGACCGTGAGCGCGTAGCCCTCCGCGCCGAGTCCGACGAGCTTGGCGTCCAGGGCGATGAAGATCTGGCCGTGGCCGGCGATCGGCAACGGGAGTCCGGTGGCGGGTCTGAGGAGTGTGCGCAGGAGTCTCGCCGCGGGTTCGGCTCCGGGTGTGACGCGCACACTCGTGCCGTCGTCCAGCGTGAACCCCTTGCCGCGGCGCACGATCCTGGTCGGGAGTGGAACGATCACCCTTTCACCGCCCCTCCGACGATGCCGGTGGTGACCCGGCCCTGCAACACGATGAAGATCAGCAGCACCGGCAGCATGAACAGCGTCGACGCGGCCATGGTGGCTCCCCAGTCGGTGCCGAAGGTGTTGTTGAACGAGGACAGCCAGACCGGCAGCGTGCGGTCGTCCTGGTCCTTGATGATCAGCACGTTGGCGAAGGCGAACTCGTTCCACGCGGTGATGAACCCGAACAGCGAGGTCGCCAGCAGACCGGGCGCGAGCAGCGGGAACACGATCTTGCGGAACGCCTGCTCGCGCGTGCAGCCGTCGACCAGCGCCGCCTCCTCCAGATCGGCCGGGATGGCGGCGAGGAACCCGCGCAGCGTCACGATGGTGAACGGCAGCGTCATCATGAAGTAGACGAGCGTGAGGATCCAGAGCGTGTCGAGCATGCCGGTGTCCCTGGCGATCACGTAGATCGGGATGAGCAGCGCCTCCCACGGCGTCATCTGCGCGACGAACACCATCAGCACGAACGCCCTGCGGCCCTTCCACTGCAGCCGGGCGATCGCGAACGCCGCGAGCAGGGCGACCAGCAGCGCCAGGAGCACCGCCCCGCCCGCCACCAGAAGGCTGTTGCGCCAGAACGAGAAGAACCCCTTCGCGGCGATCGCCGTGCCGAAGTGGTCGAACGTGATAGGCACGGGCAGGAACGTCGGCGTCGCGCTCTGGATGTCCTTGGTGGGCTTGAACGCGGTGAGCACCATCCAGTAGACGGGGAACACCGAGAGGACGAACACGACGAGCGCCGCCGTGGTGCGCGAGATCCGGCCGATCATGCTTCCCGCTCCTGCCGGTAGAGCTGGCGGAAGTACGCCAGCAGTGCGAGCACGAGCAGCAGCACCATGAGCATCGACACGGCCGCGCCGAGGTCGTAGCGCTGCAGCGACTGCGCCACCTGGAAGGCGTAGACCGGCAGCGTCGTCGTGGCCTGGCCCGGACCGCCCTGGCTGATCACCCAGATCTGCACGAACGCCTTGACGACCCAGATCACCTCCAGGCACGTGATCAGCCCGAACATGGCACGCAGCATGGGAAAGGTGATGGTCGAGAACACCCGCCACGCGCCGGCGCCGTCCATCCGCGCGGCCTCGTACAGCTCCTGCGGCACGGTGATCATCGCCGCGTACAGCGACAGCGCGGCGAACGGGATCGACTGCCAGACGATCAGCGTCACGAGGATGCCGAACGTCGCCTCGCCGTCCGCGAACCACGTGTAGTCGCGGTACTCCTCGAACCCCAGCGCGACCAGCGCCCAGTTCACGACGCCGAGCCGCGACTGGAAGAGCCACTGGAACACCGTGGTCGCCGCGATGATCGGCGTCGCCCAGGTGAGCACGAGCCCGCCCATCACGAGGAACCTGAGCCACTTGCCGAGGCGCACGAGCAGCAGCGCGACCAGGGTGGACAACACCATGATCAGCACGACGTTGATCGCGGTGAACCACAGCGTCCGCCTGACCACGGCCCAGAACTCGGGGTCGGACAGCACCTTCACGTAGTTCGCGAGACCGACGAACTTCGCGTCGCCGCGCACGAGCTGCGGCAACCCGAACTCCTGCAGCGAGATGATCACGTTGCGGACCAACGGGTACACCAGCAGGTACGCGGTGGTGAGCAGGGTGGGCGCGATCAGGAGGTACGGCAGAACGGGTCGTTTGCGGCGCTTCGGCGGGGCCGGCGCAGTCTCCTGCACCGGCCTCTCGGCGAGGAGCGTCATTTGCCGGAGTTGAGGGCTTGGGTGATCACTTCGTCGGCCTTCGCCGCCGCCGTGCGGGGATCGGCGCCGGTGAGGACCGCGGTCTGGAACTCCTTGATCGGGTTGCGGGCCTCGACCGCCGCCCAGTTCGGCGAGTTCGGCGTGGCGAACCCGTTGGCCGCACCGGCCGCCATCGCCGCCGTGCCGGGATCACCGGCCACCGAGGACGCGAGCGACTTGCGGTTCGGCACGTAGTTCATCGCCTTCGCGAGCTCCACCTGCCACTTCTCGCCGGCGAGCGCCTTGACGACCTCGTACGCGCCGTCCTGACGTGAGGACGCCAGCGGGACGATGAGGTCGGAGCCGCCGGTGAACACCGCGCCGGGCTTGTCCGCCGTCTTGCCGGGGATCGGGAAGAAGCCGATCTTGCCCTCCAGCGCCGGGTTGGCCTTGGTGACGAGCTTCGCCGCGCCGGGCACCGCGATGAACTGCGCGACCTTGCCGCCCGCCACGACGTCCGTCTGCTGCGGCTTGGCCTCGTCGGAGTCCTTCGGACCGTCGCCGAGCGCCTGGAGCTGCCGGTAGAAGTCCATGCCCGCCAACGCCTCCGGCGTGTTGAGCGAGCCCTTCCAGCGGTCGCCGTCCTGCTTCGCCAGGTCGCCGCCCTCGTCCCAGACGAACCCGGACAGCGTGTACCAGTTCTGGCCGGGCAGGTAGATGCCCTGCTGGTCACCCTGGTCGAGCTTGGCGGTGGCGGCGAGCCACTCCTCGCGCGTCTTCGGGGGCGTGACCTGGGCCGCTTCGAACAAATCCGTGCGGTAGATCACGACCCGGTTGGCGGCGTAGAACGGGATCCCGAACTGCTTGCCGTCCACCGCGCCGGGCTCGCTCAGCCCCGGAATCCAGTCGTCGCCCTGCAGCTCGGCCTTCCTGGAGGACAGGTCCGTGACACCCTTGCTGGCCACGTACTGGGCGACCTGGGTGTTGCCGACCTCAATCACGTCCGGCGGATCAGTGCTGGCCAGAGCACTGGTCACCTTCTGTGTGATGCCGTTCCACTCCTGGATCTGGATCTTCAGGTCGAGATTCGCGTGATCACGTTCGAACTCGCTCTCGAACTTCGACACGAACTCCTCGGTGGCCGTGTCCTTCATGAGCCACACGGTGATCTCCTGCTTCTCACTTCCGCCCGCGGACGAACCGCAGGCGGACAACGTGAGCGCCAGGACGAGTAAGGCAGCGGAGCGCGACACGACTCACCTCTCGCTGGGATGTGACCAATTGGTCAGGTCCGATGGGAGTGGGTAGAAAGTGGCATAGACCACTTCTCAGGTCAATACCCTGGTTGGACGCGTGGGAGCGCTCTCGATCTTCATCGGACTGGTTACTTACCAGTGGTATGCCATACTGGCCGCCGACGAAGCGGAGGGGCATGGCCGAAGCGATCCTGAAGCGCGAGCGCGTCCGCGACTACCTGCTCGAGCTCATCGAGACCCATCCGGCGGGCGCCCCCATCCCCGCCGAACGCGTGCTGTGCCAGCAGCTCTCGGTCTCCCGCCCCACCATTCGCTCGGCCGTCGAGGAACTGGTCAACACCGGCCTGCTCGTCCGCCAGCACGGCCGGGGCACCTTCGTGGCGCGCGCCAAGATCACCCAGGAGATGGTCTCCGACACGGGATCCATGTCCCTGCCGCAGGCCGGCGGCACGTGGTCGTCCCGCGTGCTCGAACACGCCCGCATCCCGGCCGGCGCCAGGGTGGGCCGCCGCCTGCACCTCTCCCCCGCCGCCGACATCCACTACATCGCCCGCCTGCGGCTGGTCGACGGCGAGCCGATGGCGTTGGAGTACCTGCACGTGCCCGCTCAGGTCGCGCCCTCGCTGACGTTGCACGACATGGAGTCCGGCGACTTCTACGAACGGCTGCGCGAGCACGGTGTCCACGTTTCCGAGGCCGTGCAGTCGATCGAGCCCACCGTGGTGAACGACTCCGAGGCCTCGCTGCTCGGTGTTCCCGTGCTGGCACCGGCTTTGCTGTTCGAGCGGCTGACCACGGACGCCGAGGGCCGGCAGGTCGAGTACGTGCACTCGATCTACCGCGGCGACCGGTACCGGATCGTCTCGCGGCTGACGCTCGGGGCCTCGCCGCGCAACACCGTGGACGTGCAGGCACGGGTCAGCGGCGATCCGTTCTGATCACATGAACCGGGTGCTCTGGCTGTCGACGAAGTTCTGGGCCTTCTCCAGGGTGTGCGAGGCGTAGGTGCCACTGGCGCGCGCGTCCAGCAGGGCGTTCTGCTGGGCGTCCGCCATCATCCGCTGCAGCTCGAAACGTTGGTGCATCGACATGTCCGGGTCCTGCTCGGTGAGCTTCTTCTCGATGCCCTCGCTCATCGCGATGATCCGCTCGAGGGTCTGTTCCAGCAGGTGCTCGTCGAACGGCTCCCCGTTCTCGCGGCACAGCGTCGAGCTCTCCAGCAACGTCCGGCTCGCCGTCACCAGCTCACCCGCCAGCCGCGCGTACTCGCGGCGTTCATGATCCTGGTCGTTGCCGCGGATGCCCAGCCACCTGATCACCAGCGGCAACGAGCCGCCCTGCACGACGAGCGTGAGGATCGCGACGGTGAAGGCGATCAGGATCAGCTCGGAGCGGTACGGCAGGTCCTCGGGCAGCGTCTGCGCCGCCGCCACCGTCACCACGCCGCGCATGCCCGACCAGGCGAGCACCGCGCCACCGCGCCAGCTGAGGCCTTCGCTCGCGTAGAACGCCACGTCGGCCTGCTTGCGTTGCAGCATGCGGATTCCGCGGTCGTACCGCTTCTCCTCACCGGGCGTGGGGCCTCGCGCGGTGAAGCGATCCACAAAGGACTCCAGCTTGCCGGTGAACGCGTCCGCGCGACGTTGCTGGCGGCGCAGCAGGGCGATCACCGGGATGGTGAACGCCACGCGCAGCACGACCAGCGCCACCGTAGCGAGCGCGCCGAGCACGAGCGTCCGCGCGATCTCGTCGTCCGCCACGGCACCGATGACGGACGTGAGCTCGAAGCCCATCAGCAGGAAGACGCCGTTCTCCAGCAACAGCTGGATCGTGCGCCAGTTCGTGCGTTCGGAGATGCGGTCGTGCGCGGTGAACCGGCGCGCGCTCTGGTGGCCGGTGATCAGCCCGGCCACCACGACGGCGATCACGCCGGACGCGTGCACCTCCTCGGCCGGGATGAACGCCAGGAACGGCACCACGTAGGAGATCGCGGTGGTGAGCACCGGCTGGCCCTGGATCCGCGCCCGCGCCCACACCGACACGATGCCGACGGCGGCACCGACCGCGACGCCCGCCGACACGGCATAGGCGAAGTCGCCCAGCGCACTGCCGAACGACACGCTGGCGGTGATCGCGACGATGGCCGTGCGCAGCAGCACGAGCGCGGTCGCGTCGTTGACCAGCCCTTCGCCTTCGAGGATCGTGACGAGGCGGGGCGGCAGGCCGAGCTTCTTGCCGATCGACGTGGCGGCGACCGCGTCCGGCGGGCTGATCACCGCGCCCAGCGCGAGCGCGGCGGCGAACCCGATCTCCGGCAGCAGCCACCAGATCAGCAGGCCCGTGCCGAACGCCGACACCACCACGAGCAGCACCGACAGCGCGCCGATGGTCGCGAAGTTGCGCCTGAAATCGACCACCGGCACGTTCACCGCCGCCGAGTACAGGATCGGCGGCAGCACGACCACCAGGATCCACTCCGGTTCGACGAACAGGTGCGGCGCTCCCGGCAGCTGACTGCAGCCCATGCCGACGAGCACGAGCAGCACGGGTGCCGCCACGCCCAGTTTGGGCGCGACGTACGACACCGCCACGATGATCAGCACGGCCGTGACGGCGAGCAAGGCCCATTCCTGCATGGCGTGCAGTTTGTCTGATCGGGACGGACCTCGCCCGCGCAGGCACGCCGGTCAGCACGTGAACCGGACGCTAGATCTTCCAGATCCGGACGGCTCTCACCGAACAGACCTGCAGGACGGTGCCTCCAGGCTCTAGATCTTCCAGATCCGGACCGACTTGTCGTCGCCACCGGCCGCGATCCGCTTGCCGTCGGGTGAGAACGCCACCGTCTGGATCTGGCCGCCCGCACCGATCACCGTGGCGCGGACCTTCTTGGACGCCACGTCCCACAGTTGGACGAAGTTGCCCTGTCCCCAGGTCGCGACCGTCTTGCCGTCCGGGTGGAACAGCGCGCTGGCGATGGTGAGTCCGTCGTCGGCGCGCGGGAACACCGCCTTGCTCTGGCCGGACTCCACGTCCCAGAGTTGCATGCTGTTCTTGCCGTCGCCGTCGACGACCGCCAGGCTCCTGCCGTCGGGCGAGAACGAGCCACCGTCGCCGGTCGAGTCGTTGATGGTCTTGACCGTCCTGCCCGTGGCGGGGTCGACGATCTTGATCTCCTGGTACTTGGTGCCCGCGTAGGCCAGCAGCTTCCCGTCCGGGCTGAACGACAGCTCGCTGCTACCCTGGGCCTCGGTCAGGCCGATCTTGACCTTGCGCGTCGCCACGTCCCAGACCAGCAGGCGGCCGGTGTGGGTGATGCCGACGAGCGTCCTGCCGTCCGGGTGGAAGCGCAGGGTCTTCATGATGGAACGGCTGTCGTCCAGACCGCCGATCATCGAGCGGTCGGCGATGTTCCACAGGTACGTGGTGAAGCCGCCGGTGCGGTTGCCGCCCGCCGCGAGGATCTTGCCGTCCGGGCTGATCGCGACCGCGCAGGCCGACGCGCCGCCGGGGCCGTCCGGGTTCTGCACGGTGCCGATGAGCTTGTTCGTCGTGGTGTCCCAGATGCGGACGACGGCACCTCCGGCTCCCAGGCCGTCCTCGGCGCTGGCGAGGATCCTGCCGTCCGGGCTCCACGCGACCGACGACACCGATGCCTTGTGGTCGACCAGCTGGACGTGCTCGGTGAACTCCTCGGGCCGTCCCGGCTCGGTCACCGATGAGGTCGTCGACTGCTCGGAGCCGCCCTCCTTGTCCGAGGCCGCCCTGTTGTCGCCGGTGGACGGCAGCTGGGCCCCCTCACCGCCGGTCTTCCTGGTACCGAGCCACCACGCGGTGCCGCCGCCGGCCGCCACGACCACGCCGACGCCGGCCAGCAGCGCCGTGCGCCTGCTGACGCCGGACTTCGCCGGGGCGGGCAGCACGACCGGCACGCCGGCGAGCAGCGCGAGAGCCTGGTCGACGGTGGCGCGGTCGGCGGGGTTCTTGCGCAGCAGCGCACCGAGCAGCGTCGTGAGGTGCCCGGCGCGTTGCGGGGGCGGCGGCTCCTAGGTGAGCAGCATCGACAGGGTCGTCATGAAGTCCTGGCCCTGGTACGGCGGTCTGCCCTCGACGGCGGCGTAGAGGGTCGCGCCGAGCGACCACATGTCCGTCGCCGGGGTGATCGCCGCGCCGGTGCCCTGCTCGGGCGCCATGTACGCGGGCGTGCCGACGATGGAACCGTCGGTGGTCAGCGGGACGTCGCCGGTGAGCCTGGCGATGCCGAAGTCGGTGATCACGACCCGGTCGCCGGACAGCAACACGTTGGCGGGCTTGAGATCGCGGTGCACGATCCCGGCCTGGTGCGCCACCCGCAACGCGCTCAGCATCGACGTGGCGAGGTAGGCGACCTGGTCCGGGGGCAGCGCGCCCTGCGACCGGATGGCGTCGGACAGCGACCCGCCGCGGACGAACTCCATCACGATCATCGGGGTGCCGTGGTACTCGACCACGTCGTGCACGGTGACGATGCCGGGGTGGTTGAGCTGGCCGGCGAGCCGCGCCTCACGCATGGCGCGCTGGCACAGCAACGCCCGCTGCTGCGCGTCGAGCCCGGCGGGCAGCAGTAGTTCCTTGATGGCCACCTCACGGCCGATGACCTCGTCACGGCCGAGCCACACCCGGCCCATGCCGCCGGTGCCGATCACCTGAACGAGCCGGTAGCGCTGCGCCACCAGACTTCCCGTCGCATCTGTCACGGCGCGCAGCCTAGATGGGAGAACACGCTCCCACGACGGCGACCGGCAAGTTCGCAATCTGTTGGAACTGCTGGTAGCAAAGAAACATCGTGCACAGTCAATCGGTCGACAATGGATCTGTCCCTAGTGGACTCTCGCGACCTCGATTCCGACCGCGCCGAACATCCGCAGCTTCCGTCTCCTGGTCGGCTCGGTGGTGAACCCGGCCTCGGCGATCCGCTTCGGCACGGCGTCGCCGACGTTGTCGCGCAGGTGGTCCTTCGTCGGCCCGTGGTCGTGGAACACGGCGTCGGCGAGCACCAGCACGCCGCCGGGCCGCAGCACGCGCCGGACCTCGGCGAGCATCTCGTCCTTCGACGCGGTGTCGAGGTGGTGCAGCATCAGGCTGGAGAAGACGGCGTCGAACGAGGCGTCCGGGAACGCCAGCTCCTGCGCGAACCCCTTGTCCAGCCTCGCCCGCAGCCCTGCGCGGCGCAGTTTGCGCTCCGCCCGCGCCAGCATCTTCAGGTCGGGGTCCACGCCGAACAGTTCGACGTCCCGATGGCGCTTTCCGGTGGTCCGCAACAGGTTTCCGGTGCCGCAGCCGACGTCCAGCACGCGCTGCCCGCCGCGCAGCCCGGCCGCCGCGACCATCTCGTCGTGCACGCCGGCGAGCCCGGAGACCAGGTGCACCACTTCGTAGAGGGGCAGCAGGTAGTGCTTGCCCATTCCCGGCAGGTAGTCCCGCTCCTGGGACGATACTTCGGTCATGCTTCGATTCTGACTGCGGTCAGGGCAGTATTTCTGTGCCGATCCACGGTTTGAATGGGACGATTTGACGGTGCGAACCCAGCGAACGCCCCTGAAGGGCGACGAGCCCGCGCGGTACGCCTGGCAGCCGGTTCCCGGTGAGCTGTCCGTGGCGGTCGTCCCGCTCGGGCACGGCGCGGACTTCGACGGCGCGCACGAGGCCCACTCCCACGACTTCCCCGGCATCGCCTACTTCCCCGCCGCGGGCGGCGTGGTCCGCCACGGCCGGCACGTCAGGCAGGTGGAGGCCGGCGACCTGTTCGTCATCGCGCCCGGCGACGTGATGGGCCAGGCCCGCAGCGACGATCTCCTCGGCGCCCGCGGCTGGAGCGTCTTCTTCACCGCCGACGCACTCGGCCCCGAGGCTCCCGGCGCACACCTGGCGTGGCGCACGCACCCGCTGCTGTTCCCGTTCGTCCACGGCGGCGCCACCGGCGCGTTGCGGCTCAAGGTCCCCCAGGACCAGCACGCCGAGTGGACCGCTCGCATCGAGACGCTGCACGACGAACTGCGGCACCGCCGCGACGGCTACCGCGAGGCCGTCTCGGCGCATCTGACGCTGCTGCTGGTCGCGGTGTCGAGGCTCGCCGCGGACGTCGTCGGCGACCTGCGCGAGAACGCCGAGCCACTGCTGGCCGAGGTGTTCGACGTGATCGAACGGCGCTACCCGGAACCGTTGTCGCTGCGCGAGGTCGCCGCCGCGGTCAGCATCTCCCCCGGCCATCTGACCTCGACGGTGCGCAGGCGGACCGGCCGCACGGTGCAGGAGTGGATCACCGAGCGCCGGATGGTCCAGGCGCGGCGGCTGCTGGCCGTCACGGACCTGCCGGTCGGCGACATCGGGCGGCAGGTGGGCTTCTCGGACGCGGGCTACTTCGCGCGGACGTTCGGCAAGCTGCACGGGATGAGCCCCACGCGCTGGCGGCGGTTCAACCACCTGAACGCCCGCTGAACTCCTGTGGACGGCCTGTCGATCATCAGGCGTTTCGCCGGGTTCGTCCCTCTGCGTCGTGGCACTGTCGTGACCATGACCGGCGGGACGCCCACGATGAACGACAAAGACCTCGGCACGAGGTTCCACGACCTGATGGAAGTCGTGGTGAGGCGGCTGCCCTTCGGCCTGTCCCGCGTCGTGGCGCCGAGCCTCCTCGGGTTCGCCCTGATCAACGGGTTCACGTTCGGCATCGACCTGCTGCTGCTCACCGCGTTCCGCAGCGGTCTCGGCCTGCCGGTGCCGCTCGCGTTCACGATCGCCTACGTGCTCGCGTTCGGCCTGAGCTTCGTGCTCAACCGGGCACTGAACTTCCGCTCGCACGCGCCGGTCGGACCGCAGGCGGGCCTGTACGCCGTCGCGATCGCGATCAACTACCTGGCGTTCATCCTCGGCGTCGGCAGCGCGCTGACCGAGATCGGCCTGCAGTACCACCTGTCCCGGATCGTCGCCGGCGCGTGCGAGGCCGCGTTCATGTACAGCGTGATGCGCTGGGTCATCTTCCGCGACAGCAAGGACTGACCTACCGCGAGCCGGCGACGGCCGTTGCCGTCGCCCCCCGGCACGAAGGTCGATTCGTCCGATCGGCCCAAGCAACTGGTTCAACCAATTGTTTACACTCGTGAACCAGGGCCGCCGACCCGTCACGCGAACCACCTCCCTCGCGGAAGTGTTCGCCACCTCCGCCTGCCAGGAGGCGTTGTGAAGACACGTACCCGGCTTGCCCTAGCGAGCCTCTCCGCCACCACGGCGGTCGTCGTCGCGTTCATCGTCCCCACGACGCCCGCGATCGCCCACGGCACGATGTCCGATCCGGCCAGCCGGGTCTACACGTGCAAGAACGAGGGTCCGGAGACCCCGAAGTCCGACGCGTGCAAGGCGGCCGTGGCCGCCGGTGGCACGCAGGCGTACTACGACTGGAACGAGGTCTCGCTGCTCGAGGCCGGCGGGCGCCACCGCCAGCTCATCCCGGACGGCAAGCTCTGCAGCGCGGGTCGCGACAAGTACCGCGGTCTCGACCTGCAACGCGCCGACTGGCCCGCCAAGCGGGTCTCGCCAGGGCCGCTGACCGTGACCTACCACGCGTCGGCACCCCACTCGAACAGCAACTTCGAGTTCTACATCACCAGGGACGGCTGGAGCCCGACGCAGCCGCTGCGCTGGTCTGACCTCGTGCACATCCAGACGTTCAACGGCCAGAACCCCAGCACGTTCACGAACTGGACGCTGAACATCCCGAACCGCTCGGGCCGCCACATCATCTACTCGATCTGGCAGCGCGTGGTCGGCAGCAACGAGGCGTTCTACACGTGCTCGGACGTCGACTTCGGCGGCGGCACCACCACCCCGCCGACGACCACCACGACAACCCGGCCGCCGGTGACCACGACCACCACGACGCAGCCGCCGGTGGGCGGAACATGGGCCGCGGGCACGACCTACTCGGTCGGCAACCGCGTCACCTACAACGGTGTGAACTACGAGTGCCAGCTCGCGCACACCGCCATCTCCGGCTGGGAACCGCCGGCCACGCCCGCCCTGTGGCGACGCCTCTGATGCGGTTCTTCTTGCTGGCGCTCGCCTTCGTGGTGTCCGGCTGCGCGGCCACGCAGCCGGACGCCGTGTTGCGCGGCGATCCGCTGGACGTGATGTTCCTGCAGATGATGCTGCCCCATCACCAGCAGGGAGTGGAGATGGTCGCCCTCGCGCGGGACCGGGCGCAGAACGAGGAACTGCGCATGCTGGCGGCCGCGATCGCACAGACGCAGGCGACCGAGGCCGAGACGATGAAGGGCTGGCTGACGTCGTGGGGTGAACCGCTGACGGCACCGCCGGACTCGCACACGGGTCACGGCGGCATGCGGCAGTCCGATCCCGAGGAGGTCGCGAGGCTGACCGCGTTGCGCGGTGCGGAGTTCGACCAGCGCCTGCTCAACGTCATGATCGCCCACCAGGACGACGCCGTGCAGATGGCACGGTGGGAGACCGGCAGTGGTGCCAACCCGGAGGTGAAGGACCTCGCGGACCGGATCGACAAGTCCCGCACCGCGCAGATCGGCATGATGAAGAAGTTCCTCGACCGGGCGTAACGGGGTACCCCATGGCGGACCGAAGGAGGCCCGCATGCAACCCGTTCCGTTCCTCCCCTGGGTGTGGCGCGATCCGTCGTGGACCGGTGAGCCGGACCGCGACCAGGACCTCGCGGATCGCCCCGACACCGGCCTGATCGGCTACGACGTCGAGGCCACCGACGGTGGTATCGGCAAGATCGACGAGGACAACGCCAAGGTGCCGCACGACTGCCTGATGGTCGACACCGGGCCGTGGATCTTCGGCCGCAAGGTCGTGCTCCCGGTCGGCACCGTGCGGCACGTGGACCACGCGGAACGCAAGGTCCACGTCGACCGCACGAAGGAGCAGATCAAGAACGCGCCGGAGTACGACCCGGACGACCACGAGAGCTACCGCAGGCGCACCGACGACTACTACGCCGAGAGCTATCGGCTGATGCCACCGATGCTCTAGTGGTGTGGCCCGGAACGTTGCCGGATTACCGCGCCGACGTACCGGGTCACGCCACTAACCGATCGGGAAGTCGAAGTAGGTGTCCGGATAGGGCTCGTCGATCAGCGTGTAGTGCCACCACTCGCTGTCGTAGCGGCGGAACCCGCAGGCCTCCATGATCGAGCAGAGGTGCTGCCGGTTGGCCGTTTCGACCTCACCGACCGCCGCACCGTGGTGCGAGATCGGGTCCATCAGGTCGTGACCGCCGCCCATCGAGGCGAGCTCACCGGTGTCGAGGTGGTAGAGCGTGAGGTCGACGGTGCTGCCGCGGCTGTGGCCCGACTTCGTGGCCACATAACCGTGTTCGAACATCTCGGCCCTGGTGATGCGCGGGTGGTACCGGGCCTTGGTCCGGCCGTCCTCGGGCTGCTCGGCCCAGCGCAGGAAGCAGTCGACGGCGCGTTGCGGGCGATAGCCGTCCCACAGCAGCAGGCCGAAACCGAGCGACTCGGCCTTCTCGTGCGCCATCGTCAGGGCCGCGACCAGCGCCTTCGTGCCGACGATCCGGTTGACCAGGTAACCGTCGACGGGCTTGCCGGTGAAGTTGTCCCACGTGGCGTACTTGGCGTCCCAGCGGATTCCGGGCACGTCCACGAAGACGAAGCCGGCGTTCACTGGAGTTTTCCCGTCAGCGCCAGCGACACCAGGCGGTCGATCACGTCGCCGAGCGACAGTCCCGCAGCCGCCATCATCCTCGGGTAACGGCTGTAGGAGGTGAGGCCGGGCATCGTGTTGACCTCGTTGAGGACCACCTTCCCGTTCGGTGTCAGGAACATGTCCACCCGGGCGAGGCCCGAGCAGCCCAGCGCGCGGTAGACGACCTTCGCCGTCTCCTGGACGAGAGCGCGCGACTCCGCCGGGATGTCCGCGGGCACGATGAACGTCGAGTTCTCCGAACCGGTCTCGGGAGTGCTCTCCTGGTGGATCCGGAAGAAGCCGTGGGTCAGCGCGACCCGGTCCAGCTCGCCGACGACCAGGTCGTCCCCCGCGCCCAGGATCGAACAGCCGATCTCGCTGCCCGGCACGGCCTCCTCGATCACGACCTTGGAGTCGTACTGCCGGGCGACCTCCAGCGCGACCTGCAGCTCGTCCTCGGTGGACACCTTGGTGACGCCGAACGACGATCCGGAGCGGGCCGGTTTGACGAAGACCGGATAGGCCGGCGAGTCCGGCGTACCGGTCCAGAACGTCGGCGTCGCGACTCCTGCGCTTCGCGCGACGACGTAGGTGAGCGACTTGTCCATGCACAGCGCGGAACTTTGGACGTCACACCCGATGTAGGGGATGCCCGTCACCTCCAGCAGGCCCTGCACCGCGCCGTCCTCCCCCAGCCTGCCGTGCAGCACGGGGAACACGACATCCAGGCCCAGCGCCTCGAACCGCCCGTCGCCCAGGACGAGCAGGCCGTCGGGTGAGAGCACGACCGGGCGGCCGTCCTCCGCGTCCGGGCCCGCGCAGAGCTTCCAGTCGCCGCCGCGCGTGATCTTGATCCAGAACGGGTCGTACTTCGCGAGGTCGAGGCTCCGTGCGACCTCCCCCGCGGACTTCACCGAGACGGGATGCTCCTCGAACGTCCCGCCGAAGATGATTCCGATCTTCACCCTGGTCACTGCATTCCCCCGTTCACAAAGCTCAGGCAGTTGATGAGACTGTTTTCGACGGTGTCGCTCAGGGCGTGGTCCGTGTAATAGGCGGTGTGCGGAGTGATCAGCACGTTCGGCATTCTCCGCAGTCGCAGCAGCGCCTCGCTGTCGATGTCGATTTCGCGGCAGTCGGTGTAGAAGATTCCTTCCTCACCTTCGACGACGTCCAGTGCCGCGCCGCCGAGACTGCCGCTTTCCAATGCCTCGACCAGGGCCTTGGTGTCGATGATCGGGCCACGTCCGGTGTTGATGACGATCGCGCCGGGTTTCATCAGCGCGATTCGGTCGCGGTCGAGGAGGTGATGTGTTCCCGGGTTCAGCGGGGTGTGCAGCGTGACGATGTCGCTCACCCGCAGCAGTTCGTCCAGCGGCACGTAGTCGGCCGAGTTGCGGGGCCGGCTGTCGTGGGCCAGCACGCCGCAGCCGAAGCCGCGCAGCCGGTCCAGCACCGCCACGCCGATGCGCCCGGTGCCGATCACGCCGATCGTCAGGTCGCGCAACTCCCTGCCGCGCACCGCGTTCAAGCGGTAGTCGTGCTGGTCAGCGCGCCGGAGGACGGATCTCACGTCACGCACGGCCATCAGCATCAACATCACCGTGAAGTCGGCGACGCTGTCGGGCGAGTAGGCGATGTTCCCGACGGTGATGCCCAGGCTCTCGGCGTACTCCACGTCGATGTGGTCGAAGCCGACACTCCTGGTGGAGATGTACCGGACGCCCACGCGACCGAGCGCCAGAAGGGTGAAATCGGTTACGCGGGTTTTGTGACCGACGCTGACGCACTGGTTTCCGCGGGCCAGTTCGGCATTGGCCTCGGACACCGCCGACTCGGTGATGGTCGGCGTCACGCCGCAGCGGGGTGCCATTCTCCGGAACAGGACGGCCTCGTCCGGCTCGCACCCGTAAATCGTGATGCCTGTTGCCATGCCTCCCAGTCAAGAAGACATGGCGTTGCCGGTCCGTATGCGGTTTTTGATATGCCCGCGATACGGCCGCTATTCGGCCTTGGTCACCAGCAGGTCGATCACGGCGGGCAGCTCACTGCGCAACTGCGCGACGGTGCCGGCGTTTCCGGTGAAATGGTGCAGCAGCGCCCGCTGGAAGATGCCGTCGAGCGTCACGTAGGTGGTGCCCGGCAACGCCGAGGGCGTGCCACCGAGCAGTTCGGCGTAGCGGCTGACGACCCGCCACACCATGTCCTCGCGGTGGCCGTCGATCTCCAGCACGTCGGCGCGGAACGACTCGTCGAACAGGCTCTGGTTGCGCAGGTCGTACCAGAGGCGGTGCAGCGGCGCGTCCTGGCCGAGGGTGTCGAAGAACATCGCCACGAACTCGGCGCGCAACTGCTCCGCCGTCGTCGACGTGGCCACGACCTCGTCGTAGCGCGTCACGCAGACGACCTCGTACTGGCGGACCGCCTCGGTGATCAGGTCGCGCTTGTCCGCGAAGTAGTAGTGCAGGACCCCGTGGGAGAACTCGGAGTTCTGCGCGATCTCCCGCAGGCTCGTGCGGGCGTAGCCCAGCTCGGCGAGCGTGTGCAGCGTCGCCACGGCGAGCTCCGTCCGCCGGGCGTCGAACTTGTCGACCTGCCGGCGGGCGATCCGGTCCTGCTTGCGCGAAGCGACCTCTGTCACCCCCGGATCCTATCGCTCACCGAGACAAACCTTGACCATTCGTCCAAAAAATCTTGGACAGTCGTCAAAGAAAAACTTGACGACTGTCAAGGAATGGCTAGTGTGTGGGCCATCTCACCGAGGAGGCGACTCAATGACGAGTTATCAGCTGAGCGGACGGAAAGCGCTGGTCACAGGCGGCGCACGAGGGCTGGGCGCCGGCATGGCGCAGGCTCTCGCGGCGGCCGGGGCGTCGGTTCTGATCGGCGACATCCTGGAGGACGAGGGCAAGCAGACCGCACAGGCGTTGCGTGACTCGGGAGCGACGGCGGAGTTCGTGGCGCTGGACGTCACCGACGACGCGAGCTGGGCCTCAGCGGTGGCCACGGCCGTCGACGTGATCGGCGGCCTCGACATCCTCGTGAACAACGCGGGCATCGAGATCACCAGCCTGATCACCGAACTCGACTCCGCCGACGTCCGCAAAATGCTGGACGTGAACGTGCTGGGCACCGCGCTCGGCATGAAGCACGGCCTGCGCGCCATGCGTCCGGGAGGTGCCGCGGGCAACGGCGGCTCGATCATCAGCATCGCGTCCGTCGCGGCGACCATCGCCTTCCCCGGCATCAGCGTCTACTCGGCGACCAAGTCCGCGATCGACCGCCTGACCAGGGTCGCGGCCGCGGAGTCCGGCAAGCTCGGCTACGGCGTGCGGGTCAACTGCATCTACCCCGGCCTCACGCCCACCGCGATGGGCAACCAGCTGGCCGTCGACTGCGCCCAGCTGGGCCTCTTCCCCTCGGTCGAGGCCGCCGTCGGTGCGGTCGTGGAGCTCACGCCGCTCGGCCGGCTCGGGCAGGTCGACGACATGGCCGACGCCGTGGTGTTCCTCGCTTCGGACGCTTCGAAGTTCATCACCGGGGCGGGTCTCCCGGTCGATGGCGGAATGGGGATGTGACCATGCCTACCGACAAGCCTGTCGTCGTCTACGGAGCCTCCGGCTACACCGGTCGCCTGATCTGCGAGTACCTGCGTGAGTACGGCATCCCGTTCCTCGCCGCCGGCCGCGATGGCAAGAGGGTCAAGGAAGCCGTCGACGCCGTGCCCGGCATCGACACGGTCTCCTACGACGTCGTGGAGGTCGAGCACACCGAGGAGGCGCTGACCGAGGCGTTCACCGGCGCCAAGGTCGTGCTCAACACCGTCGGCCCCTTCTCCCGCTACGGCCACGAAGCGGTGCGGGCGAGCCTGAACGTCGGCGCGCACTACACCGACACCAACGGCGAGCAGGACTGGATGATCGACGCCGAAGCGCGGTACGGCGCCGAGTTCGCCAAGCAGGGCCTGCTGATCTCCCCCGGCATCGCGCAGATGTACACGGTCGGCGAGATCGCCGCGCAGATCTGCCTGGAGCAGCCCGGACTGGACACTTTGGACATCGGGGTGTTCTGGAAGGGGTACCCCACCGTCGCTTCCACCAACACCATCCTCACGAACGCGGCGTTCTCGAAGGCGTACTTCCTGGAGCAGAACGAGTACGTGGAATGGCCCGCCGACGCGGGTCTCTACGAGCTCGTCGTGCCCGGCCAGCACGAACTGGGCCTGGCACTGCCGTGGGGCGGCACCGCGCATCCGGTGTGGTTCAAGAGGGACCCGCGCGTCGCGTCGGTGCGGGCGCTCGGCGGTGTGTTCAACCGGCCGTTGATGCTCGGTGTACCGCAGATCGTCGCGGCGGCGCTGGAGCAGATGGAGGGCAAGTCGGACGCGGAGAAGTACGAGATCGTCGACGCGTTCTCCGCGCAGGTGCGCAGTGAGATGCCGCCGCGCGAGAACCCGCGGATCAACATCTCGCTCGACTCCGTGCACGCCTCGGGGCCGCTGGGCCGCGCGCACTGCGTGATCCACGGCAACTGCAACTACAAGCAGACGGCGTTGCTGAACGTGCACGCCGCCGTGCACCTGTTGCAGGACGCGCCGCGCCGGACCGGGTTCGCGTCGGCCTGTCAGGCGTTCGGGCACCGGGAGCTGCTGGGCGCGCTGCGGTCGTTCGGCCTGGTGCTCGACCCGATCCTCGAAGTGCACCGCTGATGCAGCTCTGCGACTACCTGGACAAGGGGGCGTCGCTCGGAGGCGACGCCCCCTGTCTGACCATCGACGGCTCCTCGCAGAGCTACGCCGAGGTCCAGCAGCGCTCCCGCGCCATCGCGGGAGCGCTGCAGGGCAGTGGAATCGGGCCGGGCGACCGGGTCGCGGTGCTGTCGGCCAACGACCCGCTGGCACTCACCTGCGTGTTCGGCATCTCGCGGGCCGGGGCGGTGTGGTGCCCGGTCAACCCCCGCAACGAGGCGGCGGAGAACCGCGAGCTGCTCGACCTGTTCGGGTGCCGCTGCCTGTTCTTCCAGGCGAAGTTCGCTCCGCTGGTCGACCGCATCCGGGGCGACCTGCCCGCGCTGACCACGCTGGTGTGCCTGGACGGCGAGGTGGAGGGCGCGGTGACGTTCACCGACTGGCTCTCGCGCTTCGGACGCGAGCCGGAACCGGTGACCGTGGCCGACGACGAACTCTGCATGCTGGCGGGCACCGGTGGCACGACCGGGCGGCCCAAGGGCGTGCGGCTGACCGGGCACAACATGGAGACCGCGACCGCGCTGACCCTGATGAGCTACCCGTTCAGCGGTCGGCCGCGGTACCTGGCGCTCGCCCCGCTCACGCACTCGGCGGGCGTGCTCACGTTCCCGATCATGTCGCTGGGCGGCGAGACGGTGATCATGCCGGCGCCGGACCTCGGCGAGTTCCTGCGGCTGATCGAGCACCACCGGATCACGCACGCGTTCCTGCCGCCGACGGTGATCTACGGCCTGCTCGACCACCCCGCGCTGGACTCGACGGAACTCGGTTCGCTGCAATGCCTCTGGTACGGGGCGGCACCGATGTCCCCGGTACGGCTGACCGAGGCGCTGCACCGGATCGGGCCCGTGATGGGGCAGCTGTTCGGGCAGACCGAGGCGCCGAACATGATCGCCACGCTGGCCCCCGCGGACCACTTCCTGCCCGACGGCTCGATCGCGCACGAGCGGTTGTCGTCAGCGGGCAGGCCGACACCGCTGACCCAGGTGGCGATCATGGCCGCGGACGGCGCATTGCTGCCCGCCGGCGAACGCGGCGAGATCGTCGTGCGTGGCCCGCTGGTGATGGCCGGGTACCACGAGAACCCGGCGGCCACGGCCGAGGTGAGCACGCACGGCTGGCACCACACCGGTGACATCGGGTACCTCGACGCCGACAACTACCTGTTCATCGTCGACCGCGCCAAGGACATGATCATCACCGGCGGGTTCAACGTCTACTCGGCCGAGGTCGAGCAGGCGTTGCGGGCGCACCCGGCGGTCCAGGACAGCGCGGTGGTCGGGCTGCCCGACGAGAAGTGGGGCGAGCGGGTGACGGCGGTCGTGCAGCTGCGTGCCGCCGGACACGCCGACCCGGCCGCGCTGATCGCGTTCGTGAAGGAGCAACTGGGTGGCGTGAAGGCGCCCAAGCAGGTGGAGATCTGGCCCGACCTGCCGCGGTCCAAGGTGGGCAAGGTGCTGAAGGCCGAGATCAGGCAACGGCTCGCAACACTCGAGGTCCCTTGACCTCGCTGCCGAGCGGTTTCCTTCCACGGCTGAGCGGAGATCGACGGGTAGCGTTCTGGCCGTGGAACCAGTCGCGCTGCCGTTGGGCCGTCCTCGCGAGGAACGGGCCGATGCCGCGCGCAACCGTGCCCACCTGATCGAGGTCGCCCGGGAGATGGTCGCGGAACTGGGCGCGGACAAGGTCACGATGGACGGCCTCGCCGAACGGGCCGGACTCGGCAAGGGCACGGTGTTCCGGCGCTTCCGCACCCGTGCGGGCATCTTCCACACGTTGCTGGACGAGGAGGAGAAGCTCTTCCAGGAACGGGTGATGACCGGGCCGCCGCCGCTGGGGCCTGGGGCGCCGGCGGCCGAGCGGCTGGTCGCGTTCGGGCGGGCCCGGCTCGAGTTCCTCGTCGAGCACACGGTCCTGGCGCGCGCGTCCCTGGACCCCGGCCGGCCCGTGCCCGCCGGGGACAGCCCTTCGCTGTTCCACGTCCACATGCTGCTCACCGAGGCGTGTCCGGACGACGCCGCCAGCGGCACCCTCGCGTTGCAGCTCGTGGCGGCGCTGGAAGGGCCGATCCTGCTCTACCTGCGGACCCAGGACGAGGACGCGCCCGACCCGGAAGCCGTGGTGCACAACCTGACCACCAGCTGGCAGGTCCTGGTCGAGCGCGTCTGCGGTTAGGCCTTGGTGCGCACGGTGAAGCGGTCGATCTTCAGCGCGCCCGCGTCCAGCCTCAGTCCGAGAGCCGGTGCCCATCCCGCGACGACCGAGGGATCCACTACGGACCCGATCGGCGCGGAGCGCAGCAGCGTCCACCGGCCCGCGTGCTCCTGCCAGCTGGTCAGCTGACCGTTCTCGACCACCACGGCGAGCCGGTCGCCCGGTGCCCAGGTCAGGGTCGCGCAGCAGCCGCCGGTGGCCTCGTCACCGCGGCGAACGCCCGCCACGGTCACGTCCACGCCGGAAGCCTTGCCCGCGTTGTTGAACCAGGCCAGGGCGAAGTCGCGGTTCCCGGCGGACTGGCCGAGGAACAGGCTGTCCTCGGGCGCCGAGCCCGCGAACGACCGAGGCTCGACGACAACGGCGGTCCCCCGCACATCACCGGTCACCGGCGCGGCCAGCACCGAGCCCGCGCGACCAGTGGCACTGGCGGTCAGCACGCCGTCCCCGACCTGCAACGCCGGCGGCGGCTCGCCGAACGGGCCGTCCACTCGGTAAGCAGCCAGGCCGGAGTCGAACGTGTCGTCCCAGACGACGGTGGAGTAGGCGGCGGGATCGAAGACGGTCTGCGCGGAGCTCAGTGCCGACGTGACACCGCTGTCGCCGGATGCCGTTGCCAGCAAACGGATCGGCGCCCGTTCACCCAGTCCCAGGCCGGCAGGGGTGACGCGCCACCGGGTGACGAGACGCCGGCCCGTCCCGAGCTGTGCGGCGTAGGCCGACGACAGTGGCACCGCCGTCCACCCCGGCGGTACGGCGAGCGTCGCCCGGACACCGCGCAACGGTTGCTGTGCCTGCAAGGTCGTGGTCGTCTCGACCGCTCCGGCGCGGACCGCGAGATCGTCCGGGATGGAGGCCCGCAGCCCTCGCACCGGCGACCGCCACGACGAGAACGACGTGATGCCGACGGCTCCGCCGTCCGCACGGCGCGGCAGGATCCGCACCCGGCTGGTGGTCACCGCCGGTTCCACCAGGACGCGGTTCAGCTGACGTGCCACCGGTTGCGCGGGAGTTCTTCGCTGGCCGGGGATGTCCCGCCACTGGCCGTCCCAGTACTGCAGGTCGAAGGTCGTCGGCACGCGCACTCCCCCGCCGTCGTCGTAGAACACGACGCGCAGATCCGAGATCGGTGCCGGCGCGCCGAGGTCGACCTCCAGCCAGTCCGCGGAGTTCGGGCTGCCGTACGACGTCCAGCGCGTGCCGGGCACGTCGAGGTGGAAGTCCTGGCCGTCGATCGCCTTGGCAGGCGGGTCGGCGCTGTAGCTGTGGGACGCGCGGGCGGCGGGGAACCGGGCGCGGCTGACGTTCGCGAAGTCGTCGACGAGCTCCGGGACGTCCGCCGAGGTCCGTGCCGGGATCGTCAGGCGCACCGGCGCCAGGCCTGCCTGGGTGTGCTTGAGCCTGCCGTCGAGCCAGACCCGCAGGCCCGCGCCCTTGCCGTAGCGGCTGCCGTCCCTGTCCCACAGCACGGTCAGGTTGTGCCCGTGGTACGGCACGTTCTCGGCGGCGAAGTGGTCCCAGGAGTCCGGGACCAGCGGCGCGATCGACACCGCGGTCCCGAGCTGCGGCCGGATGCCGAGCAGGCCGGACAGCACGTTGTCGTTGAACGTCGAGTGGTTGTAGTCCTCGCTGTGGCCCTTGCCGTCGTACAGCCAGCGGTTCTCGTCGGGGTGGTGCGCCTCGGCGACGTAGGGTTCGCCGTTCTTGCGCTGTGTCAACGCATAGCCGCGCAGTACCGCGAGGTAGTCGTCGCGGTCGACGTAGGACTGCGCCGGGTAGTCGATCAGCAGGTTCGCCAGCGCGGTCAGGGTCTGGCTGGTCGCGAACGGCCAGCTGGGGCCGTTCCAGCGGCAACAGCCGTTCAGCGCGTCCCGCATGAACCACGGGCTGCGGCGCTCGGCGGTGGTCGGTCCGTACGGCGCCGCGAACCCCTGCGGGTCGGTCAGTTGCGCCCACGCCGCACTGTTCGCCGCGGGCGGCATGTGGAAGTACCACGGCACGAAGCCGATCGCCTCGCGGTCGGCGAGCTTCGTGCGGCCGGGGTTGTCGTCGCGCATGACGTGCTTGTAGAACTTGCCCGCGTCGTCCCAGAGCCACCGCTCCTGGTTGGCCCGCAACGCGTCCGCGGCCTGGTCGAACGGGCGCGCGCCCGCGGCGTCTCCGCGCGCCCTGAACAGCTGCGCGATGGCCCGCGCGTCGCCGTACTGGTAGGCGTTGAGGGTCGGCCGGAAGCCGTCACCACCGTGGTACGGATCGGGGCTCTGGTACGAGCTGGCCGTGTACTCCATCGCGTCCCAGACCGGCGTCTGCCAGTAGAGCCCAAGGTCCTGGTCGAACTGCGGTGACCAGCGCTGCCACTGCCGCACGAGCTCGGGCAGCCGGTCGGTGGCGAACCGGGAGCGGCCGTCGACCGCGGCGCGTGCCGCCACGGCGTCGGCGGCCCAGAACGAGTACTGGTGGGCCCAGTCGGTGGTGTTCTCGTTGAGGAAGTCGGTCGCGGGCTTCGGACCGGCGCCGGAGCCGCGCAGCCAGTAGTCGACGTAGTCGTCCAGGTAGCGGTGGTCGCGCAGCCAGCGGCCCTCGTAGACGTGGTGGCCCGCCGCCGCGACGATGCCGCCGTTCGGGGCCGAGTAGCCGACCGGGCCGAGGAACTCGGAGACGATCCAGCCGTCCTTCGGGCCGGTGTACTTGAGCGCCTCGCGGTAGGTGCGCCAGCGGTAGTAGTAGGTGTCACGGATCTCCCGGTCCGGGAGGTCGACGAACGGGACGTTCGCCTCGTACCAGGCCGGCTCCGGGACGTTCCCCAACAGCCCGGCGTGGTCGAGGAAGTTCGTGCCCGCACCCACCGAGGGGTACGGGTCAGGTGCCGCCGCGCGGTCCTGCCGTGCCACCGCCGGCCCTGCCGTCGAGATCGTCAACACCGCCACCACGAGCATCGTCATTGACACGCGCATGGGCCCATTGAAGTGGGAGCGCTCTCAACGCGCAAGACTCAACGCAGTCCGACATACCTCCACAGGATCTCGAACATCGTCGATCGTCGCCGCTGCCTGGGCCGCCGCGGCGGCGAAGCCCGGGTCGCCCAGGACCCGCGACACGGCGCCCCCCAGCCCCTCCACGGTGGACGGTCGCACGACGAGCCCGCTCCCCTGCCGTGCGACCCGGCACGCCATCTCCCACTGGTCACCGCCGCCGGGCACCACCACGACGGGGACGGCGGCCCGCAACGCCTTGACCAGCATCCCGTGCCCGCCGCCGCACACCAGCACCGCGGCCTGGCGCAGCAGCGCGTCCTGATCACCCGGCCCCGACCGCGCCCACGACGGCAGATCGGCCGGCGTGGGCGCGAACGTCGACACTACGGCCCGCACACCCTTGCCCTGCAACGCTTCCAGCGTCATCTCCGCCATGCCCCGCGTCCCGGTCCACGCCGTCGAGGGGGCGATCATCACCAGCGGAGCGTCACCCGGCGGCGGGTTCAGCGTCTCCTTGCTCGCCTCCCACAGCAGCGGCCCCACGACGTGCGCGTCGCGCGGCCAGTCCGGCCGCGGCACCTCCAGCGCGGGCAACGTCGCGATCAACCGCGCCGCCGGTCCCGTCCCCTGGGCGTCGAGCCCGATCCGTTGCCGCACAACGGCACGCTGGCGTTCACCCTGCCTCAGCGACCTGGCCGTCAGCGCCCGCAGCACCGAGTCACGCAGCTTCCCGCGCACGCCGGTGCCGGCCGCCAGCCCGCTGCCCATCGGCGGCAGCCACCTCGACGGTTCGTAGAGCGGATGCGGCGACAGCTGCACCCACGGCACGCCGGCCAGTTCGGCGGCCATGCTCGCACCCAGCGCGAGGACGTCGCACACCACCAGATCCGGTTCCAGCGCGGCAAGTTGGGGGGCGAGCGCCAACGCCAGCGTCGCGGCCTGGTCGTGCAGCGCCCGCCCGAGATCCGGCACGTCCTTCAGGTCGTCCAGCGACAGGCCGGGCACGCGCGAGGCCGCGATCCCCTCGGCGATCGCGGGGTCGACCCAGCGTTCCCCGGTCAGCAGGACCGGGGTGTCGCCGGCCTCCGTGAACCGCAGGCACAACGCGATGGCCGGCACCACATGACCGGGATCGCCCCCGGAGACAACCACGACTCGCACCGGGCAGATCTAGCCTTCTTCGCCCGGCCTGTCCAGTGTTCGTGTCGGTCGGGCGGGTCTCACCGGCCAGCATGAATCGAACCGTGCAGCCGGAGCTGGACGGTTCAGCGCACGCGGTCGGTAGCGCAGCCGAGGAGCAGCATCACCAGGACGGCCGCGAGCGCGTGGTCACCGCTGAGCGCGAACACGCCCGCGAGTGTGAGCCAGAGCACAAGCCTCATGGGTCGAGGTTAGGGACCGTACGACGGAGTCCGCATCTCATTTGGGCAAGGCTTGATGGTCCCTTAGGCAAAACCGAACTGTGACGACACGCGGGCCAAGGCCGCAGCGGCGGGCGTGGCCGCCGAGTTCGGCACAGGCGACGCGGCTCGCCCGCCGCGCACGAGACAAACCTGCGCACTAGGCCGAATTACTCCAGAAAGTTCTTGCAACGCTTTGCCGGATGTGCCTGCGGGTGCTACGACCTTCAGTGAACCCCTGCAGCAAGGAGACAACGTGGTTTCCTCGGCTTCGCGCACCCTTCTCGCGGTGCTGCTGATCGTCGGACTGTCCGCACCGGTGCAAAGTCTTGCGGCGCCACCGGGCGCCAAGGACGTCACCGTCACCCTGTTCCAATGGCCGTTCGCCCGCGTGGCGGCGGAATGCACGAACGTTCTCGGCCCCAAGGGCTACGGCTACGTCGAGGTCTCGCCCGCGACCGAGCACGTCCAGGGTCCGCAGTGGTGGACCAGCTACCAGCCCGTCAGCTACCGGATCGCCGGGCGGCTCGGCGACGAGAACGCCTTCCGGAACATGGTCGGCACCTGCCACAACGCGGGTGTGCAGGTCATCGCCGACGCGGTGATCAACCACATGAGCGCCGGATCGGGCACGGGCACCGGCGGCACCGGCTATTCCAAGTACAACTACCCCGGCGTGTACAGCGACTGGGACTTCCACCCGTGCCGCTCGCCGATCAGCAACTACCAGGACCGCTACAACGTCCAGAACTGCGAGCTCGTCGGTCTGTCCGATCTGGACACCGGCAGCGAGTACGTGCGCGGGGCGATCGCCGCGTACCTGAACCGGTTGATCTCGATGGGCGTCGACGGGTTCCGCATCGACGCGGCCAAGCACATGGCCGCGAGCGATCTCGCCGCGATCAAGGGCAAGCTGAGCAACCCCAACGTGTTCTGGGTGCACGAGGTGATCTACGGCGCGGGCGAGGCCGTGCAGCCCGGCGAGTACACGGGGTCGGGTGACGTGGACGAGTTCCGTTACGCCTACGACCTCAAGCGGATCTTCCAGAACGAGAACCTGGCCTACCTGAGGACGTTCGGGCAGCCGTGGGGCTTCTTGCCCAGCGGTCAGGCACGGCCCTTCGTCGACAACTGGGACACCGAGCGCAACAACTCCACCTTGACGTACAAGGACGGCTCGACCTACACGCTGGCGAACGTCTTCATGCTGGCGTGGAACTACGGTGCGCCACAGGTGTATTCGGGTTACGAGTTCAGCGACAAGGACGCCGGTCCACCTGGAAACTCCGTCTGTTACAGCGGCTGGAAGTGCCAGCACGCCTGGACTCAGGTCGCGAACATGGTCGCGTTCCGCAACACCGTCGCGGGCACCGACGTGAACAACTGGCAGGACAACGGGTTCGACCTGATCGCGTTCGGCCGCGGCAGCAAGGGTTTCGTCGCGATCAACCGCGAGACGTTCGCGGTGACCCGCACGTTCCAGACCGCGCTGCCCGCCGGGAGCTACTGCAACGTCCAGGAGAACGGCTGCGTCCGCGTGACCATCGACTCCTCCGGTCGGTTCACGACGACGCTCGGCGCCGGGACCGCCCTGGCGCTGCACGTCAACGCACGCTGAAACCGGCTGTCCACCGCTTCACGCGGTGGACAGCCGGGAGTTCTCATCAGGCGGTGTGCAGCCTCAAGCCGTAGACGTTGAGGATCTCGTTGATCGGCTGGAACCACGTGCGACCGCCGCTGGTGCAGTTGCCGTAGCCGCCGGACGTGACGCCCTGGGCCTGGTCACCGGTGATGAACGAACCACCGGAGTCGCCACCCTGGGCGCAGACGCTCGTGCCCGCCATCTGGTGCACGTCGCCCTGCGCGTAACGGATCGTCTCGTTGCGGCTCTGGATCACGCCGCAGTGCCACTGGGTCGTCGAACCCGAGCGGCAGACCGACGTGCCGACCGGTGCCTCCCACGAACCGCGCACCAGCGCGTCGGGAACGCGGCCCCAGCCGAGCACGACGGGCACGGTCCACCAGCCGCCGCCGATGCGCACCCACGCGTAGTCGTTGCCGGGGAAGGAGGATCCGGCGAAGTTGCCCTGGTAGGAGCGGTCCCAGCCGTAGACGGCCGCGCCGTTCCCGCCGCAGTGGCCCGCCGTCACGTAGCCGCCGTGCACCGAGAAACCGATGGAGCAGCGGACGTTGCCGGTGTAGTACGGGTCGCCGCCGACCGTGCCGGCCGCGAACGGCTGCGGCTGCTGCACACCATCGGTGCGCACGGTGATGGAGCCGAGCTGACGTGCCTTGTCCAGGAACGAGGCCACCTCGGCGGTCTGCTTGCCCGCCTCCACGTTCACCACGACGGTTCCGGTGCGCGGGTCGGGGTGCCAGCTCGCGACGGCGGACGGCACCGAACCGGATGCGGACAGGGCGTCGAGGCGGTTCTTCTGCGCCGTCATCGACCCGGCCGAACGACCGACGACCACGGCTTCGGCACCGGTGGCCTCGACCTTGCGTGCGGCTGTCCGGTCCGTCACGGCCACGACCAGGCGGTTCTTCGCCTCGTCGAACCAGCTGCCGGCGAGTGCGGCACCGGCCTCGCTTTCGGCGCGCGGCGCGATGACCGACGCGCGTTGTTCTTTCGCCAGACGCAGCCGCGCCTGGGCCTCGGTCAGCCCGAACGCCGAGCTCATCGCGGTGAGCAGGCCGGGTGACATCTCCTTCTCCGACGCCTGGGCAGGCACGGTGAAAGTGGATCCGACCAGCACGAGTGCCAGCGCGGGCACGATTCTTGGCATGGTGAAGCGCATGCTCTTCTCCTTGTCCGTACAGGGATCGCCACCCGCCCCGTTGCGGACAGCGACGAACATGAGAGCGCTCCCACCGTGGCGCAGACAGCCCTCGGTGGTCAACAGCTGACACCGGAACTGTCCTGCCCGATTCGTGCCCGGACGGACCGAATCGGGCATCACCGCATGACGACGACCTGTCGGACGGCCTCTCCGGAGGCGAGCTTCGCGAACCCGTCGTTGATCTCGTGCAGCCCCAGCCGCCCGGACAGCAGGCCGTCGACGGGCAGCCGTCCCGCGCGGTAGAGATCCACGAACCGCGGCACGTCACGGCGGGGCACGCAGGAGCCGAGGTAGCTGCCCTTGAGCGTGCGTTCCTCGGCGACCAGGTTCAGCGCGGGCAGCGACACGGTGCGGTCGGGGTGCGGCAGGCCGACGGTGACGGTGGTGCCGCCGACGGCCGTTGCGGCGTAGGCCTGTTCTAGCACCGCCGCCACACCGGTCGTGTCGATGACCTTGTCCGCGCCGCCACCGGTCAGATCCCGGACATGCGCGACGACGTCCGGGCCACCCGCGGCCTCGTGCGTCGCGCCGAGCGTGAGTGCCAGCTTGCGCTTGTGTTCGACCACGTCCACCGCCACGACCTGCGTCGCGCCCGCCGTCACGGCCGCGAGCACCGCCGCCAGGCCGACACCGCCGAGACCGAACACCGCGACCTTCTCCCCCGGCCTCACCTCGGCGCTGTAGAAGGCGGCGCCCGCACCGGTCAGCACGGCGCAGCCGAACAGCGCGGCGACGTCGAACGGCAGGTCCTCCGGAACTCGGGTGGCCGACCGGCCGGAGATCACCGTGTACTCGGCGAACCCGGACACACCGAGGTGGTGGTGCGGACGCGTGCCGTCCGGGAGGGTCCAGCGGCGCTGACCGCTGAGCAGCGTGCCGTCGCGGTTCGCTGCGGCACCGGGCTCGCACAACGCCTGGCGGCCCGACGCGCACCGGCGGCAGGCACCGCACGCGGGCACGAACGACAGCACGACGTGGTCGCCTGCCTCGAACTCGGCGTTCGGGCCGGCCTGCACGACCTCGCCCGCGGCCTCGTGGCCGAGCACCATGGGCAACGGCCGGATGCGCGAGCCGTCGATCACGGACAGGTCCGAGTGGCACAGACCGGTGGCGTGCACGCGCACCAGCAGTTCACCGGGACCGGGCGGGTCGAGTTCGAGGTCCACGATCTCGAGCGGCCCGCCGACTCCGGTCAGCACCGCGCCTCGCGTCTTCACGCCACCACCAGACCTTCCATCGCCGTGCGCAGGTTCGCGGGGATCTCCACCGGTTTGCGGGTCTCGCGGTCCACGAACACGTGCACGAAGTGGCCATCCGCCACGACGTCCTCGCGTCCCTCGAAGAAGAACCCGATCTCGTAGCGCACGCTCGACCTGCCGAGGTGCCCCACCCGCAGCCCGGCGTCGAGCGCCTCCGGGAACGACACCGAGGCGCGGTAGTTGCAGTGGGACTCCACGCAGAGCCCAATCTGCTGCCCGGCCTGGATGTCCAGCCCGGCGCCGATCAGCCACGTGTTGATCACCGTGTCCATGAACGCGTAGTGGACGACGTTGTTCACGTGGCCGTAGACGTCGTTGTCCGCCCACCGGGTCGGAATCCGTTGCCAGTGCCGGTACTGCTCGCGCACACAACCTCCATCGTCAGTCGAGTCTCCTGGTGAGCTCGACCCTCGACCGCACGCCGAGCCGCGCGAAGATGTTGCGCAGGTGGTGCTCGACGGTGCGGTGGCTCAGGAACAACCGCGCGGCGACCTCGCGGTTCGTGGCGCCCTCGGCGACCAGCCTGGCGATCTGCGCCTGCTGCGGCGTCAGGCCGGGGTGGTCCCTGGGCTCGCTGGTGGAGTCGCCGGCCGCGCGCAGTTCCGCGCGGGCCCGCTCGATCCAGTGATCAGCCTGGTAGGACTGGAAGATGCGCACGGCGTCGCGCAGGTGTTCGCGCGCTGCCTTGGGTTTGCGCCCGCGGCGCAGCCGGTTCCCGTACAGCAGCTCGGTCTTGGCGAGTTCGAGGGCGGTGCCGCTGGCGCGGTGCAGCCGGATCGCCTCCTCGAAATGCTCGTCGGCGGTACCGCTCTCCAGCAGGCCGCGGCAGCGGTGCGAGAGCGCGAGGCGGGCCGGGCTTCCCGTGGTGCCGGCCCACTTCTCGAACGGCAGCAACGCTCTGTCCGCTGTGGACGGTCTGCCGCAGGCCACGGCGGCCTCGACCACGTGCGGCGCGGCCATCACCTTGATGCCGGCGTGCCCTGGCTGCAGCCGGAGGCGGTCCAGCGCGTCGGCCGGCCGGTCGCGCGCCAGGTCGACGCACGCGAACGCCCAGGCGCCGAACGTGCCGGGCCGGGTGAGGCCGCGCTGGGTGATCTGCTCGGTGGCGGTGTCGATGCGGTGCAGCGCCGTGTCCGCGTCACCTCTCAGGGCCGCCAGCAGCGCGAGGATCGTCAGGTGGTCGACCACGGCGTTGTGCTGCCCGATCGCCGTCGCCGCGTGCACGCCCTCGGTGGCCGCGGTCAGCGCCGCCGCGTGCTGGTCCAGCAGCAACGCCGACAACGCCCGGTACACCAGCGCCCACGGCACCAGCGCGGTGAACCCGCTCTCCCGCGCGGCCGTGACCGCGCTGGTCGCCATCTCGTGCGACCTCGTGGCGTCCCCGAGCACGTAGGCGGCCTGGCTCGCCCAGATCCGCGCCTGCGGTCCGGGGACCTGGTCGGCCAGGTCCACGACCGTGCGCAACGCGGGCAGCGCCTCGTCGTGCCTGCCGTCGAACGTCGCCAGCATCCCGGTGAGGTGGTCGAGCGTGAGCCGGGTGGCCGGTGGCTCGTCGCCGCGGCGGATCTCCTTCGCGAACTCGGCGACGGCGGTGTAGCGGCGGTGGTCCCCGGCGATGCTGGCCGCCTCGCCCGCGAACCCCAGGGCGGCCACCGCGAGCTCCCGCCGGGTGCCGACCAGGCCTTTCGCTGCGCGGATGAGCCGGTCCGCCGCCACGTCGGGGAGGCTCTCGCCGAGGTCGATGCCGCCGACGACCAGGTCCATCAACGCCCTGAGCTCCGGCGTGCAGGTCATCTTCGTCGCGGTACGCAGGACGGCCCGCGACCGGTGCGGCGCGCCGCGCGCCCAGTGGTCGGCGGCGGCCTTGAGCAGGTGGTGCGCCTTCTGTTCGGGATCGGTCGTGAGGCGGGCGGCGCGGTCGTGGTCGCGGGCGGCCGTCGCGAAGTCGCCACACCGCTGCGCATGTTCAGCGTAGGTGGTGAGGACGTCCGCGAGCCCGGCGTCCTGCGTCGTGACCGCCTGGTGCCACGTGCGGCGGGCACCCGGCGGCAGGGTCTCCGCCAGAACGGCGTGGGCGCGGCGCCTCAGGGCCAGCGGCACGTCGGCCTGCAGCACGGATCGGACCAGCCTGCGCGAGTCGAACAACGGCCCGGCCTCGGTCACCGCGTCCAGGTCGAGCGTCTCGGCGTCGACCTCCTCGTCGACCGCCACCATCGCGACGACGTGCTGCGCTTCGGGAGACAACGCGGCGAAGCGGGCTCGCCACCTCAGCCGCAACGAGCTGTTCTCCGGCAGCACCTGCGGCGCCGGCGCGATGCCGCCGAGCTGCGCGGACGTGAGCGATCCGGCCAGCTCGACCAGCGCCAGCGGGTTCCCGCAGGCCAGCTCCACCAGGTCGGCGGCGAGGGCGGAGGGCAGGCCGGGCACGAGGTCGTGCAGCACGCGAATACTCGTCACGGCGTCCAGTGGATCGAGCGTGACGCTCGGCAGCCCGCGTGGCTCACCCTCGGTGGCGATGAGCAGCGCGCCCCTCGTACCTCCTACGTCACGCGCAAGCTGCATGAGGTCGTCATCAAGCTCGGGGACGTCTACGCACAACAACGCGTCGTAGTCGTCCTCCACCGCGTTGAGCAGCGCAGTCTTGCCCGAACCAGCCTCACCACACAGCACAAGCACTCCGCCGCACCCAACGCGCGCACGCTCCACCAACGCGTCCACGGCGACGCGTTGCCGCTCTCGGCCACGCAGCATCGGCCCAGTGTTACGGCGGTGGCCGCTCCTCCGGAAGGGGTAAGCGGCAAATTCACCTACCACCGTTAGTTTTGCCACCGAAGCTGTTCACCGAGACCGGTGGTTGCACCGATGCGCACGTGGAGTCCGTGGTTGCAGGGTCGAGGTCGTTCCTCCCCCTGTTCCCCTGCCGAATGAGGTGTACAGCGCTGTGCAACTCCGCACCCTGATCCCCGTCGCGCTCTCCATGGTGCTGCTCGGCGGCACCGTGGCCCAGGCCGCCGACAACCCGTACGAACGCGGGCCGGCCCCCACCAACTCCAGCATCGAGGCCAGCCGCGGCCCGTTCGCCGTCTCGGAGACCTCCGTGTCGTCACTGGTGAGCGGCTTCGGCGGCGGCACGATCTACTACCCGACCAGCACCTCCGCCGGCACGTTCGGCGCGGTGGCCATCTCCCCCGGCTACACCGGCACCCAGTCGAGCATCTCGTGGCTCGGCCCGCGCCTCGCCTCCCAGGGCTTCGTGATCTTCACGATCGACACGAACTCGCGCTACGACCAGCCCGACAGCCGGGCCTCGCAGCTGCTGGCGGCCCTCGACTACCTCACCCAGCAGAGCTCGGTCCGCAGCCGGATCGACTCGTCCCGCCTGGGCGTCATGGGTCACTCGATGGGCGGCGGCGGAACCCTGCGCGCCGCGAGCCAGCGCCCGGCACTGCAGGCGGCGATCCCGCTGACTGCCTGGCACACCACGAAGAACTGGTCGTCCGTCCGCGTCCCGACCCTGGTCGTCGGCGCCGAGAACGACTCCGTCGCCTCGGTCTCGGCCCACTCCGAGCCGTTCTACACGAGCCTGCCGTCCACTTTGGACAAGGCGTACCTGGAACTCAACAACGCCTCGCACTTCGCGCCGAACTCGTCCAACACGACGATCGCGAAGTACAGCATCTCGTGGCTCAAGCGGTTCATCGACAACGACACCCGCTACGAGCAGTTCCTCTGCCCGGCGCCGGGGCGCAGCACGCTGATCGAGGAGTACCGGGACACGTGCCCGCACTCCTGATCATCTGAACACGGGTCGCGGCGCTGACCGAGCGCGGGGCGCCGCGACCCGACCCACGTCAGCCCACGCCGTCTCCTGAGGCATGATTGGTGTCCGAACGGATACCGAGGAGACGTGCGTGGCGGAGGAGCCAGGCGTCGCCGTGCGAGCGACCAGCAAGTTCCGCATCGACGTCCCCGTCACGCGAAGCGCCTATCTGCATCAGGTGGACCAGATCGCGCCCGCCGACCTGATCGGACGCGAGCACGAACTGGCCGAACTCGCCGAGTTCTGCACCGCGCCGGCCACCTCGGGCCGATACCTCTGGTGGCGAGCGGAGGCGTGGTCCGGCAAAACCGCCCTTCTGTCGTCGTTCGTGCTGGATCCCCCCGCCGGCGTCCGGGTCGTCTCGTTCTTCATCACCGGACGGCTGCCCGGCCAGAACGACCAGACGGCGTTCCTCGACAACGTCCTGGAGCAACTCGTCACCCTGATGGGGGCCGAGATCCCGGATCTGCTCACGGAGACCACCAAACACGCTCACGTGCTGCGGTTGCTGGACGCCGCGACCGCCGACTGCCGATCCCGCGACGAGTCCTTCGTGCTCGTGGTCGACGGCCTGGACGAGGACAACGGCGCCGGCGGGCACAGCATCGCGTCCCTGCTGCCGGTGCGACTCCCAGCCGGCATGCGGGTCGTCGTGGCCGGCCGTCCCAACCCACCCGCAGACGCCCCGGACGACCACCCACTGCGATCGGGTGCGGCGGAGATCCGTGCGCTCGTTCCGTCCCCGGCCGCGGTTGCGATGCGGCGGGAGGCGGAACGCGAACTCAAAGCCCTGCTGCACTCCAACGACTTGGAAAAGGACCTGCTCGGCCTGATCTGCGCGGCAGGTGGTGGCCTCACCGCAGCAGACCTGGCCGAGCTGACCGAAACCTCGCCGTACGAAACCGAACGCCGCCTGCGCTCTGTCGCGGGACGCAGCTTCGCCCGCCGCGACAACGCCTATCTCCTGGCGCACGAAGAACTGCGGGTGACCGCGACAGAGATGCTCGGGCCGCGTCTCACCGGATACCGCGACCGGCTGCACGCCTGGGCCGACGGATACCAGGACGACGGGTGGCCCGAGACGACTCCCGACTACCTCCTGCACCAGTACCCGCCCATGCTGCGGTCGCTCCCAGATCCTGCACGCCTGGTCGAACTGGCGACAGATCGGGCACGTCAGGCACGGCTGCTACGGCGGACCGGTGGCGACGCGGCCGCACACGCGGAGATCCTCGCCACCCAGCAGGTGATGACCGATCACGACTCCGCGAACCTGCTTGCCATCACGAGACTCGCCGCGACACGCGGGGACCTCGACGCTCACAACGGAAGCCTTCCCGTCGAGCTGCCCGCCGTCTGGGAACTGCTCGGACAGAGACGGCGTGCCGAGGCACTCGCTCACGGCTTCGTCGACCCGCTCACTCGATCAGAGGCGTTGTCGCTGTTGACCGCCGCCATCGCGGACTCAGGAGATCTCGACCGAGCGCACCACACGGCCGACAGCATCACCGTGCCACGGTGGCGAGCGCTGACGTTCACCGACCTCGCACTGACCGTGGTCGGCACCGGTGACGACCAGCGCGCCGGCGACATCCTCAGGGAAGCCGAGAAGTCGGTGAGCAAGATCCAGGACGACGACAGTCGAGCTCGCGCCCTGATCGGCGTCGCCGGTGTCTGCGATCGGCTCGGACACCACGACCGGGCGCAGACGTTGCTCGACGAGGCCGAACCGGAGACCTTGGGTGAATTCACCCTGCTGACGAGCGAACTCACCAGGTGCTCCGAGATGATCGGTGACTCCCGAAGAGCCGACCGCTTGGTGGCCGCCGCGTCCGAGCCCCTCGAGCGGGCCATGCTGCTCGCTGAGATGTCCTCGTGCGCACTGGCTCGCGGCAATTCCGGGCGCGCCACGAAGTTGCTGGATGACGCGGAGGCTCTCGCAGCGCAGTTGACCCACTTCGACGACCAGCTCACCGCAACGGCTGCGATCACCAGGTCCGCGGCCGGCTTCCCGGATCGCTCATCCATGTTGCCCGATCTGGATTTCGAGGTGCCGGAAGACGTGGAGGACGCCGGTGAGCGGGACAGTTTCCTGCTCGCGCTCGTGGACTGCACTGTGGCGCGCGGAGATCTGAAGAGCAGTGAGCGCGCTGCTCGCCTGATCAGCCCATCAGTGGACGCCGCTTCGGCACTGGTCGAGGTGGCTCAGCTCGCACTCACCCAGGGCGAGCGCGAGCGCGCTGACGCCGTGATCGCGACCCTCACCAGCTCTCACAAGTACGAAAGTCTGTTGGGCGATCTCGCGTTGCACGCGGCCAAGCTGGGCGAAACCGCGGACGCCGAGGTGTTGGCCGAACTCGCCGAGACGATTTCCCGCCAAGGTAGCGCGCCCTACCGCGAGAAGGTCGCGACTGACGCGGTGTCAGCCCTGTGCTCGCTGGGCTGGTACGACGACGCAGAAGACTTCGCCGCCACAACTTCTGTGACTGTGCACGTAGAGCTTCTCACCGTGATGCTCGCGTCAGTCGACCCGGTGAGTGAGCAGGAGCGGTTCTGCCGTATTGCCGACGCTGCCGTCTCCCTCTGGCGGGAAACGACGAAGGCGGATTCCGACAAGCTCTCCCAGAAGCTCGCGTGCGCCTTGGCCGCAGCAGGAGATGCCGACAGAACGAGAGCAGTCGTCAGTTCGATTTCTGACTCGGTCACACAGGCGACCGCGACAGCGAGCGCCGCCCTCGCGGCCGCACCCGTCCACGTGAAACTGGCCGTCGAACTCGCCCTGCGCGCCTTCAGACAGATCTCACGACTCGATTTCATGGACCAGCTCTGGCCGATGTCCGATGCCTCCTCCGCACTCATGATCGCCGACGACTCACCTCGCACGAGGAGGATGATCAGCAACATGCTGAGAGGAGGATGGCACTTCCTCGACCGGTCGACGTACGAGATCGCCAAGGCCTCGGCATTGGCCGGCCACTACGAACGTGCGATGAAGCTGGCCGAGGACATGGGCGAGTCCGATCGCGAATCCGTGCTCGGGCACTCGGCAGCGGCCATGGCGGCAGCCGGCCTGATCACCGACGCTCAGCGCATAGCCGACACCCTCGAAGGCCAGTCAGGCCGGGACAAAGCGATGTTCGCGATCACGATCGCGGTCGCCAAGACACGTGAGTGGTCACTCGCGCGGAGCCATGTCGGCTCCCTGCACGACGGTAATACCCAGGCCCACCTGCTCGGCGAACTCGCGATCGTGGCAGCGGAAACCGGGGAAACCGCCATGGCGAAGAGGTTCGTCGCGGAGGCCGTCACGACGGCACGCTGGTCTGTGCCCTTGAGGGCACTCGGTCGAGTCGACCCCGATGCCTTGCGAGCGATGGTCGCCTGTATTAGGGCAGGTTGGAGCCAGCCGGATCACTCGAGGACGCTCATCCGCACGTCGCCGGACAGCCGATAGGGCCGCGTCTCCACCAGGGCCCCCAGCAACCGCCGCAGCCGCGACACCTCCGCCCGCACCGTCACCACGTGCTCGGCGTCCCCGTACAGCGCGTGGCTCAACGCCTCGGCGGACAGCCCCTCCCGACCGGCCCGGTGCAGCAGCACCAGGATCTCCGCGTGGCGCCGCGTGACCGTGCGGCGCCAGTCCGCGTCACCGCCGGAGAGCCGGACCTGCGGAGTCCGCGTCAGATCGAGTTCAAGGCTGACCGTTCGGTCCACAGAGGACGGACGGATCAGCCACCCGCCCGCGAGGCGTTCCGGCACGCAGGCCCCGAGGCCCGGTACCGCGACGGGCTGCCCGGCCACCGGCACGGCGATGCGCGAGCCCACCGCCACACCGTGCGAAGCCGCCACCCAGCCGTGGTCGTCCACGATGAGCGACGGCCCGGACAGCAGGGCCGCGGTACGCAGGCGGTCGAGACGTTCCTGGTGGTACCGCCACAGCCGCGACTCGGCCAGCATGCGGCCGGTCTCGACCAGCGCGCCGATCGCCGGATGCAGGGTCAGCGCGGGCCCGCTCACGTCGATCACCCCGAGCAACACACCGGTGCGCGGGTCGTGGACGGGTGTCGCCGTGCAGTACCAGGGGTGCTGGCCCTGCTCGAAGTGCTCACCCGCCAGGAGTTCGACGGGGGCGGCCTCGGCGAGAGCGGTGCCGATGGCGTTGGTGCCGACGCGGCGCTCGGTCCAGTCGGCGCCCTCGAAGAAGCCCAGCGAGTCGGCACGACGGCGGACGGCCGGGGTGCCGGAGCGCCACAGGATGACTCCTTCGTGGTCGGTGACGACCAGCAGCAACTGCGACGCGTCGGCGAGGGAGCCGACGACCGCGCGCAGGTCCGGGACCACCTCGCGCAACGGCGACGCCTCCTGGCGGCGGCCGATCTCGGACGGGCCCAGCCAGTCGCGGGTGTTGACGTCGTCGGCTCGCAGGCCCAGGTCGAGGACGCGGTTCCAGGAGCGGGAGACGAGGGCGCGCGGGCGCAGGGCGGAGTGACTGCCGGCGATGACCGCGTCGTGCATGCGCACGAGCTCGCGGGCATACGTGGGCAGGTGCTGACCGGGCGGCACTGCCCTGGGCACGCTCACCGGTCGAGCATGGACCAGGGATGCAATCCGGTGCAACGGTTTCACCGAAGCGTGGGAAGGGGGTGAATGCAACCACGACGAGCGACGAGGAGTGGCGATGACGCAGACCATGGATCGCACGGCACAAGCTCGCGTGGACGCCTGGCTCGAGCAGTTCGAGGCCGCGCTCAAGGCACGGGACGTCGACGCCGCCGCCGGGATGTTCGCCACCGACAGCTACTGGCGCGACCTGGTCGCCTTCACCTGGAACATCAAGACCGTCGAAGGCCGTGAGGGCATCGCGGACCTGCTCAGCGCGTGTCTCGACGGCGCCGATCCGGAGAACTTCCGCACCACCGAGACGCCGGCGGAGGCGGACGGGGTCGTGGAGGCGTGGCTCGAGTTCGAGACGGCCGCCGGGCGGGCGCGCGGGCACCTGCGGCTCAACGACGAGGGCGCCTGGACGTTCCTGACGAGCCTCTACGAGCTGAAGGGCTTCGAGGAGAACAAGAAGGAGACGCGGTCCAAGGGCGTGCGGCACGGTGTGATCGAGGATCGGTTGTCGTGGGCGGAGGAACGCGAGCGCGAGCAGGCCGAACTCGGGTACGCGCAGCAGCCCTACGTCGTGGTCATCGGCGGCGGCCAGGGCGGCATCGCGCTCGGCGCCCGGCTGCGGCAGCTCGGCGTGCCCGCGCTGGTGCTGGAGCGCAACGACCGGCCCGGCGACTCGTGGCGCAAGCGGTACAAGAGCCTCTGCCTGCACGACCCCGTCTGGTACGACCACCTGCCCTACCTGCCGTTCCCGGACAACTGGCCGGTGTTCGCGCCCAAGGACAAGATCGCGGACTGGCTGGAGATGTACACGCGCGTGATGGAGGTGCCGTACTGGACCCGTTCGGAGGTCAGGTCGGCGTCCTACGACGGTGCACAGTGGACGGTCGAGGTCGACCGGGACGGCGAGACCGTGACGCTGCACCCGAAGCAGCTCGTGTTCGCGACAGGCATGTCCGGCAAGGCGAACGTGCCGTCGTTCCCCGGCGCGGAACTGTTCGAGGGCGACCAGCACCACTCCTCGAAGCATCCCGGACCGGAGGCGTACGCGGGACGCAAGGCCGTCGTGATCGGCTCGAACAACTCCGCACACGACATCTGCGCGGCGCTGTGGGAGCACGGCGCCGACGTCACGATGGTCCAGCGCTCGTCGACACACATCGTGCGCTCGGACTCGTTGATGGACATCGCCCTGGGCGACCTCTACTCGGAACGGGCCGTCGCCGCCGGCGTCACGACCGACCGCGCCGACACGATCTTCGCCTCACTGCCGTACCGGATCCTGCCGCAGTTCCAGATCCCGGTGTACCAGCGGATCAGGGAACGGGACGCGGACTTCTACGCGCGCCTGGAGAAGGCCGGCTTCGACCTCGACTGGGGCGACGACGACTCCGGGCTGTTCCTCAAGTACCTGCGGCGCGGCTCCGGCTACTACATCGACGTGGGCGCCTCCGAGCTCGTGACGGACGGCAAGATCAAGCTCGTCCGCGGCCAGGTCGACCGCCTGACCAAGAACACCGTCGTGCTCTCCGACGGCACCGAACTGGAGGCCGATCTCGTCGTCTACGCCACCGGCTACGGCTCCATGAACGGCTGGGTCGCCGACCTCGCCGGGCAGGAGATGGCCGACCGGGTCGGCAAGTGCTGGGGCCTCGGTTCCGGCACGACCAAGGACCCCGGCCCGTGGGAGGGCGAGCAGCGCAACATGTGGAAGCCCACCCGGCAGCCGGGGCTGTGGTTCCAGGGCGGCAACCTGCACCAGTCGCGCTACTACTCGCTCTTCCTGGCGCTGCAGCTGAAGGCGCGGTTCGAAGGGGTGCCCACGCCGGTCTACGGCCTGCAGGAGGTGCACCACCTCAGCTGAGCAACAGGTCACGCTGAACGACGACGCCGCGCCCCGGTTCAGGACAACGCCGGGGGGCGGCGTCGTTGTCTGGGAAGGGAGGACATCGACGCCACCCCAACGCGGTCCGGCCACACCTGTGAGGGTGACACCCGGCCGCTGCCGTACATCCGTGGCAACACCCAACTTCACCTGGGACCATGGCACGGCCATCCACGCACCGCTCGCCACGGAGTGCGTGGCGCCGACGAGTGTGAGCAGCCGGATGATGGGTTCGTGCCAGAGGAACCGCAGCCCCTCTCTCACGTCCCCGACGAGTTCCTTTCCGCCGCGTAGGGGCCGTGGATTGGCCATGCTGCTGGTGATCACACGCAACAACAACGCCGATCCCACAGCCGTCAGTGCGTTCACCGCCAGCAATCCCGCCGGGGCAACGATCGTCACGAGCAGACCGGTCGCACCGGGCACCACGAGTTCCATGACAGTTGTGCGAACAGCAGGTACGGCAACGCCTCCGCCGCCGAGCCGGTCAGCCGGTAGACGAGGACCGGCAGCGCCACCGCGGACACCACGGCGCCGACGACCGAGAGCATCCGCGCGTTCAGGTACCGGTTGAAATCACGTTCGGCGCTCACTGGCTGTACCGGGCGGCGATCGCGGTGGCCCGCTCCCTCAACGCGGCCCGCAACCACTGTGGTTCAAGGGCTTCCGCGCTCGTGGAGAGCTGCCACAACGCCCACTCCGCGTGCCGCGCGTCCTGGAACGTGACCTCCATCCGCAGCCAGTCGTCATCGGACTCCTCGGCGAGCACGGCCAGTGCGGTGCCCACCAGTTCCTCCCGCCGCGCGGGGTGCACCCGCAGCACCACGGCGACCTGGTCACCACCGGTCCGGAACCGCGTGCTGCGTTCCTGCCAGGCCCGGTCGAGGTCGACCCGGTCCGGCCGCTGCGCGGGTTCGTCGAGTTCCTCGGCGGCCAGGATCCGCGACAGCCGGTAGGTCCGGTCCTCCCCCGCCTTCCTGGCCAGCAGATATCCCTGCTCCCGCACGGTGACGAGGCCGATCGGGTCCACCGTCCGCCACTCTGCGGCTTGATCCTTGGCCGCGTAGTGAATCCGCAGCCGATGTCCCGCGAACACCGCGCGACGGACCTCCGCCACCACCGCGTCGGGCAGCTCCTCCTCCACGGCACGCCGCGAGAGGAGGTCGATCTCCGGATCGATGAGCAACCGCTCCGCCGCACCCGCCGCCGTCTGCCGATAGCTCTCGGGCAGCGCGTCGACCACCTTCAGCATGGCCGAGGCGAGCGACGAGCCGAGGCCGAACACCTGCGCGCCTCGTCGTGAGCCGGCGACCAGCAGGGCGAGCGCCTCGTCGTGGTTCAGGCCGGTGAGTTCCGTCTGGAAGCCGGGCAGCAGTGCGAACCCGCCGTGCCGGCCGCGTTCGGCGTAGACCGGGACGCCGGCCGCGGACAACGCCTCGATGTCGCGCAGGACCGTCCGGGTGGACACCTCGAGTTCGCGGGCGAGGGTGGCCGCCGACAACTGGCCGTGCCGCCGCAGCAGCAGGACCAGCGAGACCAACCGGTCGGCACGCATGCGAAAACCGTACGGGAATACGTGACAGAGGGTGTCGTGTATTGCTTGCGAGGCTGACGGCACTGTCGAAGAGATCGAATGGAGCTGTCGTGGCTGTGGAACGAACGCCGGTCAACCCGTGGACGTGGTCGGCGGAGCTGGGGTACCACCAGGGCGTGGTCGTCGCCGGGCAGACCCGCACGCTGTACTGCGCTGGCCAGACGTCGATGAACGGGGACGGCAAGCCCGAGCACGCCGGTGACATGGGGGCGCAGCTGGCGCTGAGCCTCGACAACCTGGAGGCGGTGCTGGCCGGGGCGGGGATGTCGCTCGCCAACCTCGTGCGGCTCAACGTCCACACGACCGACGTCGACCTGCTGTTCCAGCACTACGGCGTGCTGGCGGCGCGGCTCGGCCAGGCGCGGGTGGCGCCGCCCACGACGATGCTCGGCGTGAGCAGGCTGGCGCTGCCGGACCTGATGGTGGAGCTGGAGGGGACGGCCGTGGCGTGACGATCGGCGTGGGCAGGCGCAGCCGGACCTGATGGTGGAACTGGAAGGGACGGCCGTGGCGTGACGCTCCGGTGACGATCGGCGTGGGCAGACGCAGCCGTCGCGTGCCGGCCGCGGAGTAAGTCCACCGGTACGAGTCGGCAGCGCCGGCCTGGCTCCCGTCAGGTCGGCGCTGCCGGGAGGCGCGGCACTGTTCTAGATAGCAGGTACCTCGATCGACTCGATGGCGGCGGCCGCGAGCGGGGTCGCCGTCTGCGCATAGCGGGTGGCCAGCGACTGGAACAGCTGCTCCGCCTCGATCGCGGGCCAGTCGCCGGCCAGCAGTTCGGCGGGCAGGTGCGGGTCCTGGCGCACGAGGTCGAGCCAGTCGCCGTGCAGCACCAGCTGGCGGGCCAGGTCGTCCGGCAACGAGGCGTCCGGCTCGCGCCACCTGGCGAGGAAGTCCTGGTAGCGGGCGGCGATGGCGGCCGTGTCGAAGGCGCGGCGGGCCAGGTCCGCCGCCTCGGTCGGCTTGGCGTGCTGGGCGGTGAAGACCGTGACGTTCTCCGCGAGCCCGTCGACCAGCTCGCTCACGTCGTGGGCGCCGGGGGCGATCCACAGACCGTTCTGCACCGGGCCGAACCCCGCCCACTGCAGCTGGGAGCGCAGGTCGTGCCGTTCGCCGCGGCGGCCCTCCGGCAGGGAGAAGCCGACCAGGGTCCAGGTGCCGTCCCAGTCCCGGTTCACCGCGCCGCGCTGCCAGATGCGGCGCTCACCGTCCTGCAGCACGCCCGTCGCGCGGGCGGTGAGTCCGAAGTAGACCTTGCGGCCGCTGCGGTGCTTGGCGAGCAGACCGCGCGACGTCATGCGGGTCAGCGTGGAGCGCACCGCCTCCTCCGAGACGTCCACGCGCCCGAAGACGTCGATCACGCTGCCCGAGTAGACCGCGATGTCGCGGCCCAGCACGTACAGGCCGAGGAAGTTCAGCATCAGGGACTGGGGCGTCACGCCGCCCACGATACATGTTGGGCAGCATCTAGACGAGCGTCATTAATATGCCCTACTTTGGGCGGGACCCCCACGGAGAGGACTCGCCTGATGGAGCTGTCGGGAAAGGTCGCGATCGTCACCGGCGCCGGCCGCGGGCTGGGCCGGGCGTACGCGGAGGCGTTGGCGCGCAACGGGGCCCAGGTCGTGGTCAACGACGTGGACGAGGTCGTCCACGAGGTCGCGACGAGCATCGGCGGACGCGCGGTGATCGCCCCGGTCGGGACGGCCGAGACCGCCGACCTGCTCGTCGACGCCGCCGTCGAGGAGTTCGGCCGGCTCGACGTCCTGGTCACCAACGCGGGCATCCTGCGCGACCGCGTGCTGTGGAAGATGAGCGACGACGACTTCGACGCCGTGATCAACGTGCATCTGCGCGGCACCTTCACCTGCGCACGCGCCGCGGCCGTGCGGATGCGGGAGCAGGGAACGGGCGGCAGCCTCGTGCTGGTCTCGTCGCCCGCCGGCCAGCGCGGCAACTTCGGCCAGACCAACTACGCCGCCGCCAAGGCCGGGATCGCCGCCATGGCACGGACCTGGGCGCTGGAACTCGCCCGGTCCGGCATCGCCGTCAACGCGGTCGTCCCCGTCGCCGCCACCGAGATGACCCGCACGATCCCGGCCTTCGCGCCGTTGATCGAGGAGTCGGAACGCACCGGCGCGCCGCTGCCGGAGTGGGTGCGGCGTGACGAGGGCCTGGGCACCGTCGAGGACGTCGCCGAACTGATCGTCTACCTCGCCTCGGACGCGGCGAAAGGCGTTACCGGGCAGGCGATCGGCATCGGCGGCGACCGGCTCGCGCTCTGGTCGCACCCTGCCGAGAAGCAGGTCCTGTTCGCGGACGGCGGCTGGCAGGCGGGCTCGATCGCCGGGCGGTTCGGCGAGTTCGAGCCCGAGACCTACGGGATCGCGCAGCCGGTGGCCCGATGAACATCGACGAGATCATCGCCATCGACGTCCACACGCACGCCGAGATCTCCGGCGACGGCCACAGTTCACTCAGCCCAGCGCTGCTCGAGGCGTCCGCCAAGTACTTCAAGGCCGCCCACCGCCAGCCGACGATCGCCGAGACCGCCGGGATCTACCGCGAACGGAAGATGGCCGCGGTGATCTTCACCGTCGACGCGGAGCACGCCACCGGCCATCCCCGCATCTCCAACGAGGAGATCGCCGCCTCCTGCGCCGAACACGCCGACGTGCTGATCCCGTTCGCGAGCGTCGACCCGTGGAAGGGCCGCACGGCCGTCCGCGAGGCCCGCAGGCTCGTCGAGGAGCACGGTGTGCGGGGCTTCAAGTTCCACCCGAGCCTCCAGGACTTCTCGCCGGACGACCGGATGGCGTACCCGCTCTACGAGGTGATCGAGGAGCTCGGCGTGCCCGCGCTGTTCCACAGTGGACAGACCGGGATCGGCGCCGGCGTGCCCGGCGGTGGCGGGATCAGGCTCAAGCACTCCAACCCGATGCTCGTGGACGACGTCGCCGTGGACTTCCCGCACCTGCGGATCGTGCTCGCGCACCCGTCGTTCCCGTGGCAGGACGAGGCGCTCGCGGTGGCCACGCACAAGCCGTTCGTGTACATCGACCTGTCCGGCTGGTCGCCGAAGTACTTCCCGCCGCAGCTCGTCCGCTACGCCAACACCGTGCTGCAGGACAAGGTCCTGTTCGGCTCGGACCACCCCGTCATCACCCCCGACCGCTGGCTGGCCGACTTCGCGAAACTCGAGATCAAGGACGACGTACGTCCCAAGATCCTCAAGCACAACGCCGCCCGCCTGCTCGGACTCGTGAAGGAGGACGCGTGACCGTCTCCGTCCAAGGAATCGCAGAACTCAGGACCCTGTCGGGAAAGAGCCTCGGGCACACCGACTGGCTGCAGATCGACCAGAGCCGCGTCGACACGTTCGCCACCGCCACCGACGACCACCAGTGGATCCACGTCGATCCGGAACGCGCCGCCTCCGGCCCGTTCGGCGGCACGATCGCGCACGGCTACCTGACGCTGGCGCTGCTCATCCCGTTGATGAGCGAGCTCCTCGAGGTCTCGGGCGTGCGGATGAGCCTGAACTACGGGCTGGACAAGGTGCGGTTCCCCGCGCCCGTACCCGTCGGCGCCAAGATCCGGCTGCTCGGCCAGGTCGCGTCCGCCGAGGACGTGCCGGGCGACGGCGTGCAGCTCACCGTCGACTTCACCGTCGAGATCGAGGGCTCCGCGAAGCCCGCTTGTGTCGCACGTGCCGTCTACCGCCACTACACATGAGGTGAAGTCATGGCGCCAACAACGCAGTTACGCCGTGCCGTCGCGTCGAGCTTCCTCGGCAGCGTGATCGAGTACTACGACTTCCTGCTCTACGCCACGGCCTCCGCGGTCGTGTTCAACAAGGTCTTCTTCTCCTCGCTCGACCCGCTCGTCGGCACGATCGCGAGCTTCGGCACGTTCGCCACCGGCTACCTCGCCCGGCCGCTCGGCGGAATCCTCTTCGGACACTACGGGGACCTGCTGGGGCGCAAGAAGATGCTCGTGCTGTCCATGAGCCTGATGGGCGTGGCGAGCTTCCTGATCGGCGTGCTGCCCACCTACTCCCAGGTCGGCTGGCTCGCGCCGGCCGGGCTGATCCTGCTGCGGGTCCTGCAGGGCATCTCCGTCGGCGGCGAGTGGGGCGGCGCCGTGCTCATGTCGGCCGAGCACGCCACCTCCCGGCGCGGGCTGTGGGCGAGCTTCACCAACGCCGGCGCGCCGTGCGGCATGGTGCTGTCGACGGCCGCGCTGACCGGCACCGCCGCGCTGGTCGGCGAGCAGGCGTTCCTCGACTGGGGCTGGCGGGTGCCGTTCCTGCTCAGCGTGGTGCTGCTGGGCATCGGCCTGTTCGTGCGGATGAAGGTCGAGGAGACGCCGGTCTTCAAGGCCGAACGGAAGCCGGGCTCCATGCCGTTGCTCGACATCCTGCGCAACCACCCGCGCACCTTGGCGCTCGGCATCGGCGTCGGCCTCTCGGCGTTCGTCGCGCAGTCGACCCTGACGACGTTCGTGCTGGCGTACGGCGTGCAGGCGGGCAACAGCAGGCAGCTGATCCTCAACGCGCTGACGCTGTCCTCGGCGCTCGCGGTGATCGGCATCATCGGCTGGTCGGCGATGTCCGACAAAGTCGGGCGCCGGCCCGTCGTGCTCGTCGGAGCCGTGCTCATGGCGGCGTTCGGGTTCGTGCTGTTCCCGATGGTGGACAACGGGTTCATCGTCATCGCGCTCGTGCTCGGCCAGGCCGTGATCCACCCGATGATGTACGGGCCGCTGGCCGCGCTCTACAGCGAGCTGTTCAACACCGGCAGCCGCTACACCGGCGCCTCGCTGGGCTACCAGTTCGCGGGCTTGGGCGCGGGGCTCGCGCCGTTGCTCTTCGCGCAGGTGCAGAAGACCTCCGGCACGGGCGCGATTCCGTTCATCCTCGCGGCGTTCTGCCTGCTCACCGTCATCTGCACGGTGACGCTGCACGAGACCAGCCGGACCAGCCTGACAGGAGACAGGAATGCGGAACGCGGGACTGGGCAGCTGGCCACACCGCCGAGCACGCATGGCACCCAAGCGTGAGGCGTTCACCTACGACGGGGTCTCCACCTCGTACGAGGACGTGGCCGTCCGCACGACCCGGCTGGCGTGGCGGTTGCGGGAACTAGGGGTCCGGCACGGTGACCGGGTCGCGTACCTCGGCCCGAACCACCCGTCGTTCGTCGAGACCATGTTCGCCGCGCACCAGCTCGGCGCGATCTTCGTACCGTTGAACTTCCGCCTCGCCCCGGCGGAGATCAACTACCAGCTCGCGGACTGCGGCGCGCACGTGCTGGTGCACGCGCCGTCGCACGTCGTGGAGCATCCACGAGCGGTGTCGCTGGCCACGTACGAGGACTGGCTCCTCCAGGGTTCCGGCGAGCCGCTGGACGAGCCGGTCGGCATCGACGACACGGCCCTGATCCTCTACACCTCCGGCACCACCGGCAGGCCCAAGGGCGCGCTGCTCAGTCACGCCAACCTGCTGTGGAACACCTTCAACCTGATGATCGGCGTGGACGTCGCCTCGGACGACGTCACGCTGGTCACCGCGCCGCTGTTCCACGTCGCCGCGCTCGCCCAGACGTTGCTGCCCACGTTCATCAAGGGCGGGCACAGCGTGATCACCTCGCGCTGGGACGTCGCCGAGTGCGTCTCGTTGATCGAGAACCAGCGCGTGACGTGGATGTTCGGGGTGTCCACGATGTACGCCGACCTGGCCGCGTCCCCCTCGTGGCCCGGCGCGGACCTGTCGACGTTGCGAGTGCTGCTGTGCGGCGGGGCGGCGGTGCCGGACGCGGTGATCCACGCCTACCAGGACCGGGGACTGGTGTTCTGCCAGGGCTACGGCCTCACCGAGACCGCGCCCGGAGCCACGTTCCTGGAGGCCGCCGACAGCGTGCGGAAGGCGGGTTCGGCCGGTCCCCCGGTGTTCTTCGGCGATCTGCGGCTGGCGGAGGGCGGTGAGATCGAGGTGCAGGGCCCGAACGTCACGCCCGGCTACTGGAACGACCCGGTCGCCACCGCGGCCGCGTTCACCTCGGACGGCTGGTTCCGCACCGGCGACCTCGGGCGGCTCGACGACGGGCACCTGTACGTGCTCGACCGGCTCAAGGACATGTACATCTCCGGCGGCGAGAACGTCTACCCGGCAGAGGTGGAGAACGCGATCACCTCGCACCCGGACGTGGCCGAGGTGGCCGTCGTCGGGGTGCCGGACCAGCGCTGGGGCGAGGTCGGCCGGGCGTTCGTCCGGCCTCGCGACGGTGCACTGGTGGATGCCGCCGGGTTGCGGGAGTTCCTGTTGCCACGCCTGGCGAAGTACAAGATCCCGGTCCACGTCGAGGTGGTCGCCGAACTGCCGCGCACGGGGTCCGGGAAGGTGCTCAAGCCCGCGCTGCGCCGGTTGCCGCTGTGACCGCGTGGCGGGCAAGGACCGTCTGGACCGCCTCGTCCACCGAGTGGGCCATGGCCTTCTCGGTGGGCGCCCAGTTCATCAGCAGCATGCGGGGCCAGAACGCGAAGTTCGAGATCATGCCGAGGAACTGCGTGGCGGCCAGGACCGGGTCTTCGACGGTGAGCGTGCCGGCCTTGTGTTCGGCGGCCAGGTAGTCGCGCACCGCGTCGAAGAACGGCTGCTTGCCCAGCTTGAACTGGGTGTGCCCGAGTTCGGGGAACCGTGGCGCCTCGGCGATGACGATGCGGAACAACGCGACCATGCCCGGCCGGGTCAGCAGCGCCACGTACCGGTTGCCGAGCGCGGTCAGGCCCTTTTCCGGGTCGCCGGGCTGCGGGGTGAGCGCGCCCTCCTCCGTGCGCCAGTAGTCCGTGACGATCGCGTCGAACAGCTCGGCCTTCGTCGGGAACTGCTTGAACAGCGTCGCCTTTGACACCTCCGCCGCGTCGGCGATGCGCGCGAGCGAGGTCTTGTCGTAGCCGGATTCCAGGAACAGCCCCGTCGCCGCGTCGACGATCGCCGTCCGCTTCTGCTCCGCCATGCGCTCGTGGTAGGTCGGCACGCCGTCCAGTATGCCATGAGATGAGTCACTTGACTCACCATGCCGTCGTGTCTACCGTTCCGAGGTGAGTCACTCAACTCACCACTGGAGGACATGATGGGACGCTTCGACGGCAAGACGGTGCTCGTCACCGGCGCGACGAGCGGGATGGGCGCGAGCCACGTGCGAGGCTTCCACGCGGAAGGCGCACGGGTCGTGATCGCCGCACGCGACCTGGACGCGGGCTCGAAGGTCGCCGAAGAACTCGGTGAGCGGGCGTTCGCCGTGCGGCTCGACGTGACGGACGAGGACGCCTGGGCCGAGGCCGTCCGAGCCGCGGAGGAGCGGTTCGGGCCGGTGTCGGTGCTGGTGAACAACGCGGGCGCACAGCACGCGGCCGCGCTGATCGAGGACACCTCGCGCGAAGTCTGGGACCGGAGCCTGGCGGTCAACCTGACCGGGCAGTTCCTCGGCATCAAGCACCTCGCGCCGTCGTTGCGCAGGGCCGGCGGCGGGTCGATCGTGAACATCGCCTCGACCATGGGCAACGTAGGTTCGCCGTTCTACGCGCCGTACGTCGCGAGCAAGTGGGCGCTGCGCGGGCTGACCAAGACCGCCGCGCTGGAGCTCGGCAGGGATGGGATCAGGGTGAACTCGATCCACCCCGGCGTCGTGTCGACGCCGCTGATCAACGAACCGGTCGCGGCCGGTCAGCCCGCGATCGGCGACCTCTACTCCCCCGCACCGTTCGCCGTGCCGCGCCTCGGCGAGCCCGGCGAGTTCACCGCGCTGGTGCTCTACCTGGCCTCGCAGGAGGCGGCGTTCGCGACCGGGTCTGAGTTCGTGCTGGACGGCGGTCTGCTGCTCGGACCGGCACTAGCCGCGTAGGTAGTCCGCCACCGGGCCGAAGGTGAACAGCCCGGTACCCGCCACGAGCTCGTCCTTGGCGGGCAGGAGCAGCGCGTGTGCGCGCTCCGCGAGTTCGTCGTCCCGCAGCCGGGTCGCCGCCATCGCCAGCAGGCAGGCACGGACCTCCGTGAGCAGGTCCGCCGGCCCGTCGGGAAGAGCACGCGCGGCTTTCACCGCCTCGTCGTGCGGCAACACCAGCGGGCGCACCCAATCCAGATGAGGGCCCCAGTCGTCGGCGAGGTCCACAGTGGACGGACCGTGCAGGCTGAGCAGGGCCAGCGGCAGGAGTCCGCGTTCCACGCCCCACATGCCGGTGCCCCTGACGCGACCGGCCGCGGCCCGATACGCGCTGTCGGCTTCGGCTGTCTTCCCGGCTGCCGCGAGCTTCAACGCCGCGTACCAGTCGGTGAAGAGACCGACCAGCGGCAGGTCGTGGCGTTGTGCCAGTTCGTCGGCCGCGGCCGCGTGCTGGTCGGCGATGCCGAAATCGGCCAGCGCGGAGCAGGCCTGGACGAGGATCAGGTGGCCCAGCACCTCGTGGGTCACCAGGCGGCCGGACGCGACCTCGAGGAGTTCCCGGCCGATCGCGGCACGTTCCGGGGCCAGGCCGGTGCGGTGGAAGGTGTGCATGAAGCGGGCGTTCAGCGCGAACGCCAGCAGTTCGGGGTCGCCGAGGGCATGAGCTGTGGCCTCGGCTTCCCGTGCTTCACCGAGACGGGCGCCGGTGCCTCGGTCCTCCATCGCGATCGTGGCGAGCAGACGGGCTCGGGTGGCGTCCGGGCCGGGGAAGGCGGGCAGGATCCGTTCCGCGGCGGCGACGAGTTCGGCGGAGTGCGCCGGGTCGTCGTTGGTGGTCCAGATGCCGGGCACGTCGAACGACCCGATCACCTCGGCGACCTCCTGCGGACCTTCGGCAAGCCGCAACGCCGCCGATCGCCGCTCCCTCGCCCCTTCCAGGTCCCCGCTCACCGCCAGGGCCCTGACCAGACCGGTCAGCAGGTCGAGCCGCTCCGCACCGGCCGCCGCGAGCGCCGCCCGCCACAGCCGCACCGCCTCACGCGGTGATCGATTCCCTGCCGCGGCCTCGGCGAGCACCCTCACCGCCTCGGCACCCCGCGTACCCGCGAGGGCGAGGTGGTGAGCGAGCACCTGGACGTCGCCCGGTCGCAACGCCTCCGCCACCGCGGCGTGCCAGCGTGCGCGCCTGGTCAGCGACACGTCCTCGTACAGGGTGTCGCGCACCAGTTCGTGCGTGAACCTGGCGTGGCCGGATGCCACCTCGACGACAAAACCGGCCTCGATCGCCAGGTCCAGCGCGTCGAGCACGTCGTGACCGGCCAGTGCGGCCAGCAGGTCCACCTCGACGTCCCTGCCCAGCACGGAAGCCTGGTGCAGCACGGTCCGCGCCTCGGGCGGCAGTCCGGCGAGGCGGTGGCGGAGCACGTCCCGCACACCGGCCGGCACCGAGCCGAGGTCGCCGCCCGAGGCGACCAGCCGGCTGAGTTCCTTGACGTAGAAGGGATTGCCACCGGTGCGTTGGTGGATCACGCGCGCGTCCCGTGGTCCCACCAGTGCGGCGACGGCCTCTTCGTCCAAGCCGCCCAGCTCTACGCGGACCGGTTCCGCGCGCGCCAGGGCCTCGGACGGCACCGCGGAGCGCGAGGTCGCGACGATCAGCACCCGGCCGGAGAGCACCCGGCCCGTGAACGCGGCCAGCACCGCGAGGGTCTCCTGGTCAGCCTGGTGCAGGTCGTCCAGCACGACCAGGACCGGCGCGGCCGATTCCACAGTGGACACGATCGACAGGCGGAGCTGGAACCGGTCCGTGGCAACCAGCCCCTCCCCCAGTGCCTCCACCACCTGCTGCCACGGCCATGCCACGGGCGCATCGTCCTGACAGCGCGCCCAGACCGTCCTCCACCCCCGACCGGCCAGCAGCTCGGTGAACGCCGTGGCGAGGGCGGTCTTGCCCACGCCGGCCTCACCCGTCACCAGCGCGAGCCCCAGACCGGCGGCCGGGACGGCGGTGTCGAGCAACGCCAGTTCGGCGGCGCGTCCCACGAGTGACGACTCGGGTGAGGGCCGCAGGCGCGGCGACTGGGCCAGGATGTCCGACTCCAGCGCGCGGAGTTCCTCACCTGGATCGACCCCGAGGTTCTCCACGAGTGCGTGCCGTGCCTCGCGCACCGCCCCCAGCGCGTCGCCCTGCCTGCCCTCCCGGTACAGCGCCAGCGCGAGCAGGCTCCAGGCCTTCTCCCGCCACGGGTGCGCGGCCAGGTGAGCGCGCAGGTCGGCGACGACCTCGGCGGAACGGCGCAGGGCAAGGGCAGCGGCGGCCCGGCGTTCGATCGCGACCAGCCGCAACTCCTCCAGCCGGTCGATCTCGGCCCGTGCCCAGTGGAAGTCGGCGAACTCGGCGTACGCGGGACCGCGCCACAACGCGAGCGCACCGTCCAGCACGGACAGGTCGCCGCCCAGCATCTCCTCGAACCGCCACGCGTCCACGTCCGGCGCGAGCAACGCGTACCCCGCGCCCTCGGTCACCAGCAGCGTCGACGGAGTCCTGGGTGGACGGTCGGGTTCCAGCGCCTTGCGCAGTGCGCCGACGAACGTCTGCACCGTGCCGAGAGCACCGTCGGGCGGGTCCTCCCACAGGTCGTCGACGAGCGTGCGCACCGGGACGACCCGGCGCCGGGCGACCAGCAGGCGGGCCAGCACGGCGCGTTGCTTGGGGCCGCCGAGGCGGGCGGATCCCGCGGTCAGCGGGCCCAGCACCCCGAACGTCACCACCCGCTGACCCTAACGCTGATTCGTTGCTGATCGGGCACCCGCACAGTGGGCTCGTGAACCACACCGCATTCGACTACCAGCGCGTTCAGGTCTCCGACGGCGTCGAGCTCAACGTCGCCACCACCGGATCGGGGAGCCCGGTCGTGCTGCTGCACGGCTTCCCGCAGACCCACCTCATGTGGCGGCACGTCGCCGCCGGCCTGGCCGCCGACCACACCGTGATCATGCCCGACCTGCGTGGCTACGGCGACAGCGACAAGCCCGCCGACACCGGCCTCACCTACGCCAAGCGCACGATGGCCGCCGACGTCGTGCAGGTCGCCCAAGCGCTCGGGCACGACAGGTTCGCCCTGGCCGGGCACGACCGGGGCGCGCTCGTGGCGTTCCGCACCGGGCTCGACCACCCGCGGCACGTCACACACCTCGCGTCACTCGACGTGCTGCCGACGCTGGACATGTGGGACGTCCTGCGCGGCACGTCCGCCGCCGTCGGCTTCCACCTGTTCCTGATGGCCCAGCCGCCCGGCCTCGCCGAGCAGATGATCAGCGCGACCTCGGACGCGTTCTTCGGCCACTTCCTCGACAGCTGGGGCACCGGGCCGTTCCCCGAGGACATCCGCGCCGAATACCTGCGCGCGAGCCGTGAAGCCGTCACGTCGATCGTGGCGGACTACCGGGCGTCGGCGACGATCGACGTCGAACACGACACCGCGGACAAGAACGCGGGCAACCAGCTGGAGATGCCGGTCACCGTGCTGCAGCAGGACTGGGGTGCGGCGCTCGGGTTCGACGCCCGGCAGCTGTGGCAGGCCTGGGCACCCGACCTCGACCACCGCACGGTCTCCTGTGGACACTTCATGGCCGAGGAGGCACCGGACGTCACCGCGGCGGCGATCCGTGACCTGCTGAAGCGGTGACTGTTCCTCAGGCCCTGACGCGGGCCTTGGTGGTCCACATCCGATAACCGGCAGACAGGGCATCGGTCTCCGACGCGAACGCCATGTCGCCCTTCATCCGCCGGTAGTACGGCGAGTCGGGCGTGTGGTAGACCATCGTCCTCGAATTACCCTTGACCGGCAACGACTCCTGCCTCGGCGGCTGTTCGGCGATCACCACCTGCTCGGCCGCCGGGCGGGGTGCGGGCAGGGCGAGGCGCGTCTTCGGGCGTTCGGGCTGCAGGCGAGCGCGGACCGACAGCCACGTCACCAGTGAGCCGGCGGCGAACGACACCAGGCACAGCAGGAACATCTGCGAGAACAACCAGAGCACAGCGAACTCCTAGTGGTGTGGCCCGGAACGTTGCCGGGGGAATTCGGGGTCAGACGGGTGCATCGTGGTGTCGCCCCCACGTTCTCGTACTGGATGTACGGGGGCGTGGGGGCGACACCACGAGGTGCCCTGCTGGGCGTGAATTACCTCGCCAACGTTCCGGGTCGCGCCACTATCGGACTACGACGTCGACCTGGCGCGTGGCCGGGTCGTACTCGCCGTCGGGGGCGGGACGGGTCTCGATGGCGATCAACGCGGGCGCCACGCCCTGACCGACGAGGACGTCGCGGACCAGCTCGCCGCGTTTCGTCGCCACCGCCTGCTCGGTGCCGTGCGCCACCAGCGTGATCGAGGCGCGCGGGCCGACCAGCAGCATGCGGCCGACGCGCTCGATGAGCACAGGGCCGTGGCCTTCGTACGCCGTGGTGCCCTGCACGAACCGGATCGCGCCGTTGCCGTTGACCAAGCGGGAGATCGAGTCGTGCAGCGCCTGGACGTTCAGGTCGCCGACCGGCGCGGACGAGCCGACCTCGATGCGGTCGGTGACCTGCAGGCCGTTCGCCGCCTCCCGGACGGCGTCGCGGACCGCGGTCGCCCTGGCCTCGTCGGGCACCCTGGCGGCGATCACGACCTGTCCGTTGTGGATGGTCGTGGTCACGTCCGACACCTTCGCGGACAGCGCGGCGGAGAGCACGCGCCCGATCACCGCCGGCGGGATCGGCAGCAGGCCGCCGAGCCGGAGCGCGGCCGTGACGCGGTGGCCGTCGGACCGCACGGCTTCCAGCAGCGCACGGCGTTCCGCGTCGTCGGCGACCGCGCCGGACACCAGGATCTCGCCGCCGCGCACCGCCACGAGCAACTGCTCGGGTTCGGCCACGCGCACGTCGGCGCCGCCGACGCCGTTCACGTCGGACACCACGGCGCGCACCGCGTCGACCGAGCGCGGCGACACCTCGCTGACCACGACCGACCGGCCGTCCACCGCGACCACGCCGTGGTAGCCGGCCTTTCCCAGCGCTGTACGCACATCGGAGTGCAGCGTCCGTTCGACGCCACCGCCGTAGACGAACACGCCGGTGATGGCGAGCAACGCGGGCACCAAGAGCCCGCCGATCCAAACAGCGTGAGGCAAGCGCACGGCGAACTGGGTATCGGACCTCGTCACCGAAAAGCCAGCCAGTCCAGCCTTTCGGACCGATCTTCACCCGGTCAGGTTGCCGGGTGAAGCTCGGACCTCATGTGCTAGTGGACTGTGACGCGCGTCCGGCGCCAGGCGACCACGATCAACGCGATCAGGCCGAACAACGGGATCGTGCTGATCGCCCAGGACAGGCCCATCGGGGGCCCCGGCTGCTCCATCACCTGGAGGTTCTTCAGCTCGCCCGTACCCGCGCCCGCCGGTCCGTCGACGTCGAAGCGCATCGTCCACGTCCCCGGCTCGGGCAGGGCGAAGATGTCCAGGCCCCACACCTCGCGCTTGCGCGGGTGCCGGGCCAGCGGGCTGTCCTCGCTCTCCACGGACCCGCGGAACAGGGTCAGCGTGCCCTTCTTGCCGTCGATGCCGTTCTCCGGCGCGAAGGTGAAGTCGAGCGACTGCATGGCCTTCACCGGCCACGTGCTGAAGCCGATGGTCAGGTCGTACGGCCCCGCCTGCACCTTCTCCGTGTGCACGACGTTGACCGGTTCGAAGGCCAGCGCGGGCGTGGTCAGCCCGAACAGCAGGGCGGCCGTGCCCAGCAGGCCCAGCAACGTCTTACGCATGGCTGTGTTCCTTTGCTGGTGCGAGGTGGCGAAGCATGAGACCGAACCGCCGGCCGAGCATTCCGGCGAGGGCGCCGAGCACCGCACCCGCCGCGACGGTGGCCACGTACCGTTCGAGCGCCGGGAAGTTGCTGCCCTGCACGAGCATCCGCTGCAGGGGCGCGCAGGCCGTGATGATCACGCCGCCGACGGCGCCGGGAATCCAGGCGGGCAGTCCCCGCAGCAGTTCCACGGCGACCGCGACGAGGATCAGGCTCATCGGGATCATGTTGGGCAGTCCGGGGATGCCGTCGGCGTAGTCGCGCAACGGCAGGCCGGTGGCGTCCGCGTAGACCTCGGTGGCCCACGGGGAGAACCACCAGAACACGGCTTGCAGCACCGCGACGACGACTCCGACGGCGAGCGCGCCGCCGCGGCGGCTCAGGACGTACGCGCCCATGAACAGGATCATCACCGAGAAGAACGCACTGCCCACGTTGACCGTGTTGACGAGCCCGCCGGGCAACGCGCGCAGGCCGAGCACGGTCACCATGCTGAACGCGAGCAACGTGCCCGCCGCGGCGGCGACGCCGTACGTTCCCCAGCGCTGGTCACGGGCGACCGCGAAGATCATGACCGCGCCGACCATCGTGATCGAGATCGACAGCAGCAGCCCGATGTGCGGCGGCGAGTCGATCACCGCGTCGAAGCCGTACAGGCCGTGCCACCACTGGTCCCACAGTCCGTAGACCAGGAACAGCGCCGCGCCGATGCCGGAGATCAGGTACCCGACGGGCGCGGCGAACGTGCGGCCGAACACACCGACCGCGCGGCCGCCGATCATCGGGTCGACCGCCCTGCCGCGCTTGGAACTCGCCGTCGTCAGCAACACGACGGCGAGGCTCGCGAGGCCCGAGATCGCACTGCCCGCGTACAGGAAGAGGTGCGGCAGGGTGAAGAACGTGTCCGGCCCGACGTCGGAGTGCCACTGGATGTCCCAGGTCAGTCCGATCAACGAGATCAGGGTGCCGCCGACCACGACGCTCGCCGGGACCAGCCCCCTCGGGACCGTCCTCGCCGGCGACGCTGCCGTCGCCGTGATGTGCACAGTCATTCCTCCCCCTTCTAGGTGAGCAGCAGCGGGATCACTACCCGCTCGCCGCGCAGTGACAAGGTGATTTCCCATTGACCGGCCATGAACAGGTCGACGCCCGCGACCTGGTACCGGCCCGGAGCACGCGGTGCCGCCGTGATCGGGGCGAGCGCGTGGCCCATCTGCGGCATGGCCGGTTCGACCGTCACGTCACCGTCGGCGGCGTTGCCGGACCGGTCGGTGATCAACAGGTCGAACGAGTTGCTGCCGGACCGCGTGCTGGCGGGCGTGAGCTCGAACCGGAACTGGGCGCTCTCCGCGAGGTGGGGCCGGGCCTCGACGCCGCGCGGCCACAGCACCAGCAGCGCGGCCACCACCGCGATCACCCCGGCCATGACGGCCACCGCCGAACGCTTCACTTCGAGGCCACCTTCCCGGCCGGGACGTCGACGACCTTCGGCACGGTGACGACCGAGTAGTCCCGTTCGACCTGGATCCACACGAGATACCTGCCCGGCAACGGGAACGAGTAGGTGAACGGCACGTCCGGCCCGTAGGCGGCGACGCTCTCGTCGGGCCTGTCGGGCAGGCCGGGGGTCTGCGGGAGCATGGAGTGCACGTGCGCCCAGATAGGTGCGTTCACGGCGGTGCCGGTCACCGGGCCGACGACGATCATGTGCCCGAGCATGCCCAGCCACGGCTGCAGGTCGCGCTCGCCGAACTTCGCGGTGATCGTGCTCGGCCTGCCCGCCTCGCGGATCTCCATCGCCGTCGCGGCTTTCGCGTCGTGCCGGGGCGCGGCCGTGCCGGAGACCTCGACGCTCGACCGCAGGAGCTGCACTCCCCCGCCACGCCGGGCGATCTCGGCGGCGACGGCGTGCGTGCCCGGTTCGGCATCGCTCAGCCGGGCGCGGAACTCACCGGGCGCCGTGCGGACCGGGTGCAGGTGGCGCAGATGCCCGGACGGCGACACCACGACCAGGTGGACGAACGCGCTGTCGTGCACCAGAAGGTCGTCCACCGGCCGTCCCGACGAGCCGTCGGTCAGGCTCAGCACGAGGTCCTTGCCGTCCATGCCGGGCACCATGTTCACCGGCGGCCGAGAGAAGTCCACTATGGACGTTCGCTCGTAGGGGTTCATGACGTTGTCGTACGTCGGGTCGAGCTGCGTGCCGGGCGCCGCGACCGGCGGGATGCTCGGTGCCAGCAACGCCGCCGTCACCCCGGCCGCCACCGCGGCGACCATGCCCGCCGTGGGCACGAGCGCGAGGCCGACCTTGCCGGACACCGCCAGCAGGAGGGCGGCCAGCAACAGCACTCCGGCCGCGATGAACCCTCCGTAGGTCGCGTTCTCCCACGGCGACGGCACGAGCGCCGGCACGACGAACGGGATGGTCGCCTCGTCGACCGCGAGCTCCCACGGACCGGGCCGGTCCACGTGCAGCAGCCCGGAGTGGAAGCCGGGCGTGGCACCGAGAACCACCTTGGCGGCGCTGCTGGGCGCACCCGCCGCGCGCAACGTCAGCGTCAGCTCGCCCGGCGGCGTACCGGCGTGCGTCACCACGTCGACGTGCACCGGCCCCGGCACCTCCGCGACCCGCCGGATGATCACCGTGAGGTCGCGGTCGCCGAGGCTCTGCGCGACGTGGAGGTCGGCGCCGGACTGGGCGCCGTCGGCCAGCGCGGGGGCCGCGATCCCCAGGAGCGCCGCGAGCGCGAGCAACAAGGTCACACCACGTCGTTTCATCGCGACCGAACGTATCGATCATGGCCCCGGCACCGCGTCACTGGCGAGGCGGAAACCGCATCCCCCGCGCGGGGGATCTCCCGCCCCTGCGCAGCGGGAGGTTCCAAGGGACGCCATGGGGCAGGATTGCGCTCGATGGATCTGATCAAGCTGCCCCTCAGGCACCAGTCGTGGCTGGTCGCGACCGTGTGCATGGTCGTGGACGGCGGGTTCGTGCTGCTCGACCGCGAACCGTTGCCGCAGACCGTGGTCGTGCTCCTGCTGACGCTGGCCGTGGACGCGATGCTCGCCGGTCCGGCGCGGCTGTCGCTGTGGGTGGCGGCGGCACAGGCGGCCGTTCCGGTGATCGTCCTCGTCTCGATGCGCAACGGGGTCGACGCCAACGACGCCGGTCTGCTGATCGCCGGCTATCGGGCGGGGGCGTGGCTGCGCGGCACACCGGCGTACACGTCGCTCGGGTTGCTCTCGGCCAGCCTGATGGCCTGCATGGTCCTCAACGGCTACGGCCCCCTGTACGCGGTGCTCGTGGCGGCCAAGGGCGCACTGCTGCCGTGGCTCGTCGGCCGCTACACGACGGCGCGCCGCGCGTACCTGGCCGAGCTGGAGAAGCGGTCGGCGATGGCCGAGAAGGACGCGAAGGCGGCGGTCACCAAGGCGATCACCGAGGAACGCGGCGCGATCGCCCGCGACCTGCACGACGTGATCATCCACCACGTGAGCGCGATCAACCTGCACGCCGGCGCCGCCCGTCTCGGTCTGCCGGAGGGCAATCCGAAGCTCACGAGCTCGTTGCGCGCGGTCGAGACGTCCAGTCGCGCGGCCATGGTCGACCTGCGGCACCTGCTCGACCTGTTGCACGGCGACAAGTCCGAGGGCGCGCGGCAGCCAGGGCTCGACAACCTCGACGAACTGCTCGACGGCGTGCGTGCGGCGGGCCGGCCGGCCCGGCTGGAGGTGCGCGGGCAACGGCGGGACGTGCCGGAGTCGTTGGACATCACGGTCTACCGGATCATCCAGGAGATGCTCACCAACGCCCTGCGGCACGGCGACGCGTGCGGGGTGACGGTCATCCTGGAGTACGCGCCGGACTCGCTGAGCGTCACCGCGCAGAACGTCGCGGGTCTCGCCGGCGACTCCGGCTCGGTGCGCCGCGGTCTCGTCGGCATCCGCAACCGCGCCGGCATGTTCGCCGGCACCACCCGGTCCGGGCTCGACCCGGACGGCCGGACCTGGCGCACCGTCGTCACGTTCCCCCTGGAGGCGTCGTGACGTTGACCGTGCTGCTGGCCGACGACCACGCGATGCTGCGCTCCGGCCTGCGCGCGATCTTCGACACGCAGGAGGATCTCCGGTGCGTCGCGGAGGTCGCGGACGGCAGGGCCGCGGTGGCCGAGGTCGCGCGGCTGCGCCCGGACGTGGCCGTGCTCGACATCAGGATGCCGAAGCTGGACGGGCTCGGCGCGACGGAGATGATCCTGGCCGACCCGGCGAACCGCACGAAGGTCCTGCTGCTCACGACCTACGACACCGACGAGTACGTCTACCGCGCGCTCAAGGCGGGGGCCAGCGGGTTCCTGCTGAAGTCGCTGCCGCCCGAGGAGCTGATCTCGGCGGTGCGGGTGGCGGCGCGCGGGGACGCGTTGATCGACCCGTCGGTGACGCAACGGCTGATCGCGCGGTTCGCCGTCAGCCTCGCCCCTCCCCCGACGCCGCCGGAGCTCGCGCTGCTCACCGCGCGCGAACGGGAGGTGCTGCAGCTCGTCGCGGCCGCGTACAGCAACGCCGAGATCGCCGCGCGGCTGCACGTCGGGGACGAGACGGTGAAGACGCACGTCTCACGGGTGCTGGCCAAGCTCGGGTTGCGCGACCGGGTGCACGCCGTGGCGTACGCGCACGTCAACGGGTTGGTGCAGAGCGGCCGCTGAGCCGCGGGGACCCCTCGTTACCCCGCGGACCAGCGACTCAGCTCTGCCAGACGACCGGCGACTTGACGTAGTCGTCGCCTCGGTTGTACTCGGCCGCCGCAACCTTCAAGCCGTCCTGAGCCGCGCTCAGCACGCACGTCTCGTACGTCTCGCCGGCAGTCTTGAACGTCTTCGGCGCGCTGGTGGAGTCGCACTTCGGCGTGTCACCGCTGATGATCACGCCGGTGCCCTTGCCGTCCTCGCCGAGGCCGCGCAGACCGATCGAGGTGAAGCTCAGGTCCGTGCCGCTGAGGTTCTCGACCTTGGCCCGCAGGTAGAACGGCGTGAGGTGCTTGGCCTTGTCGCCGAACTTCGCCAGGTCCGCCTTCTCGCCCGCCTCGATAGTGACGGTGATGGCGATGGTGCCGGTCTTGTCGCCGGTGGCGACGGGGATCACCGCGCGGGCGCCGACCTTGAGCTTCGAGCCGGGAGCGGTGACGTCCCCACCGGCCGGGACCGGCGGCGCCTCCTTCGAGGCAGACGTCTCCTCGGTGCTCGTGGCGGTGGTCGTCGTCGTGTCCGTGGCGGGCGTCGCGGTACCGCCGGTCTGGGAGCCGCAGGCCGACAGGAGCAGGCCCGCTGATGCGAGGGCGGCGATGAACAGGGGGCCACGGGCGTGCGTCACTGCGGAACTCCTCGGACTGCGGAACCTGGGTTGCCCAGCACGTTAGGCCGGATGCCGGAGCGATGGTATCGGTCGTTCACACCACACGCGGGCTCAGAGGTCGTCGAGACCGATCAGTCCGTCCTGGATCGCCCGCGCGACGAGTGCCGCCTTGGTCGGTGCCTGCCTGCCGATCGCCGCGTACTTGACCCTGATCCGTTCCAGGTGGGAGTTCACCGTGCTGAGCGTGATGTTCAGGCGTTGCGCCACGAACTCCTTGGACTCCGACTGGAACCACTCGACCAGGACCTCGGTCTCGCGCGGCGAGAGGGCGGGCCTCGTGTCCGACCTGTCGCCCGCCAGCGCGCCCGCGAGAGCCGGTGGCGTGTACGACTGCCCGGCGGCCGCCGCCTTGACGGCCTGCACGAGGTGGTCGGCGCCCTCGGCCTTGGTCAGGTAGCTGAGTGCGCCGATCTCCAGGCACTGCAGGACGATCTCGTCGTCGGCGCGCATCGAGTACACGATGACCTTGCGGCCGTACTCGACGAGCTTGCGCAGTTCGGACATGGCGGGCGCGACGCCGCCGAGGTGCAGGTCGAGCACGACGACCGCCGCGCTGGCGCCCGGACCGGTCCAGGCCACCCCGGGGTCCTCGCCGCTCGCCACGAGCTCGATGTCCGCTGTGGACAGCCAGTGCGCGACTCCCGCGCGCACGACGGGATGGTCGTCGACCACGACCGCCGTCACGTCGTCCGCCATCGCGCCTCGCTCCTCACCAGTCCACTGTGGACGTTCGTCTCGACGGTGACCGTTCCGGTCCTGCCCGGTGCCGGCAGCGTTTCGGGCGCGTCGGCCACCACCGCCACGCGCACCTCCGTCGCGGTGCGCAGCAGGCTCACCTTCGCACGTCCGTTCGCAGCGGCGAGTGCCTGGGCCATCGGCGCGACCAGGTCACGACGCACCTCCGTCGGAACTGGCGTGGCCGTGCCGCTGACAGCGAGCGAGACGACGACACCGCGCCGTTCGGCGACATCGACGCACGCCGTCAGTTCGTGCAGCAACGGGTCGGGCACATCGTCGTTCTCCGCGAACAACCTGCGCAGCTGCACGGCCGCGACCGAGCAGCGCAGCCTGGTCGTCTGGTCGGCCACGCTCGCGCGTTCGTCGGCAAGGTCGGCCAGCAGCGGCAGCAACGCGCCCAGCTGGCCCTCGAACCCGGCTCGCAGGTCCTGTTCCCGCTGGCGGGCGAGCTCTTCGCGGGTGCGGGCGGCGTCGTGCTCGGCGGCAGCCTCGGCGGCGAGCGCGGCGTCGCGGTGCAGGACGCGGTTGATCACCAGGACACCGAGCTGGAAACTCGTGCCGCTGAGGATGACGACGCCGGCCGTGCCGACGTCACCGCCTCCCTCGCGCGCGAACCACGCGATGCTGAAGCAGATGTGCGCGGTCAGTGCCGCCACCAGCGCGGCCGGTCTCTCGACCAGCACCAGCAGCAGGTACCAGCCGACGAGCCCGAACCCCCAGTCCGCCGGGCTGAACGACGCCCCGGCGGGCAGCGCGGTCGTCGCCAGCACCGACGAGACGAGGGGTACGACCGCGAGGTAGCCCGGTGTCGGCACCGCGGCCGCGACATACCCGGCCACGACCGCCAGCACGGCCGTGAGCAGCCCGTACGCGACCCACGCCGCCGGGCCGTGCGGATGCGCGACGAGCGGGGGCAGCATGAGGACGAGCTGGACCGCGAAGACGACGACCAGCAGGACCTGCCGGGTGGTGGTGGCGACGGTGTGGTCAGTCACCGGCGGTCCACTCCAGCCGCGCGGTGGTACCCGCCGGTCCCGACTCGACCACCGCCGTACCGCCGGCCGCTTCGAGGCGCCCGACCACCGATCCGCGCAGGCCACGCCGGTGCTCGGGCACCTCGGCGGGCACGAAACCCCTGCCGCCGTCCCTGATGACGACCACCGCGCCGCGCGCCCGCGTCACCGTCAGGTCGGCTTCGGTCGTGCCCGCGTGACGTTCCACGTTCGTGAGCAGTTCACGCGCGGCCCGCACGAACTGCAGCGCGACCCCGGCCGGCACCGGCACGACCTCGGCCTCCACCCGCACGTGTACGGCACTGTCCCGCGCCACCGCCGTGAGCGCGGCCCCGAGGTCCACGGTCCCCTGCGCGTTGCCCCGTTCGGCCAGCACGACCAGGTCGCGGCGCGCTTGGGCCGCGACCTCCTCCGGATCGCCACCGTGCGCGGCCATCAGGAACGTGGCGGCAGCCGTGTCGTGCAGCAGTGCGAGGTACTCCCGTTCCCGCCTGCCCTGGTCGAGGGCGATGGCCGCGGCCCGGCTCTGCTCGGCGGCGCGTTCCCTGAGCAGGTCCACCTTCCGGCTCGACCTGCGCAACAACTCGTACGACAGCCGGGCGAGCACGGACTCCAGCACCGCCCGCACGAGCACGCCGGGCCCGGTCGTGACGACCTGCACCGCGAGCAACGCGGCCGTCGCGGGCACGCTGACCTTCGGCGGCCACTGCCACTGCCACGTGATCAGTGTCGTCGTGAGCACCGTCAGCACCCATTGGTCGGCACCGGCCCCCAGCACCACCGACAGCACCACGACACGGAGGAACGCCACCGGCAGCGCCACGCGGGGCAGCCGGAAATCGGCGACCGTGCTCACCGCGACCGCCGCGAACAGCGACCAGCCCAGCGGCGAGTTCAGCGAGAAGGCGCCGAAGAGGCTGATCAACACGACGCCGGCGCCGCGGATCGGACCCGCGAGACGGGACACCGTCGCAAGCAGCCTCGCCTCCAGCACGTCAGGCATTCTGCGCGAGGCACTCCCGGACCGCCTGGCCGGGCCACATATCGTCCGCGTATCAAAAACCGCGTACGCCCTCGCAACGGCCGTACGCCTTCACTTGGAGCGTGCTCAACACCTGGCAGGAGTGGGTCGGTACGGAGACCGGCGTCGTGGTCGGCGCGGTGCTCGGGATTCCGGTGGCCGTGCTCGCGATGCTGCTCCTGGCGCTCTACCGGAGACTCGGCAGGAACCCGCACCCGTGGCGGACGGCGCTGGCCGACGTCGGCATGGTCTACGGGACGCTGCCGTGGGTGTGGATCATCATGCTCCCAGGCGCGGAGCCGGGCGGCGTGGGCGAGCTGAGCCTGGTGCCGTTCGCGGACCTGATCGATCTCGTCGAGCACCGGGACGCGGGCCAGATCGTCGGCAACATGCTGGTGTTCGCGGCGCTCGGGTTCTTCGCCCCGCTGAGGTTCGCGGCGCTGCGGTCGGCGTGGCGGGTGCTGGTGTTCGCGGCGGCCTGCTCCGCGTTCCTGGAGATCGCGCAGTTCGTGCTGCGCCTGGACCGGGTGTCCTCTGTGGACGACGTGCTGCTCAACGCCGTCGGCGCGGCGCTGGCCTCGCTGGCTTCGCGGTGGTGGTGGCGTCCCAAGCCCGCACCGGTGGAGGAACGACACCTTGTCGCCGTGTGAACGTGCGGGCGATCTGCCTAGGCTGGTGCCATGCGTGTGCTGATCGTGGAGGACGAGCCGTACCTGGCCGAGGCCGTCCGGGACGGACTCCGGCTGGAGGCGATCGCCGCGGACATCGCCGGGGACGGCGACACGGCGCTGGAGATGCTCAGTGTCAACTCCTACGACCTCGCGGTGCTCGACCGCGACATCCCCGGCCCGTCCGGGGACGAGATCGCGCGGCGGATCGTCGCGTCCGGCAGCGGCATGCCGATCCTGATGCTCACCGCCGCCGACCGGATCGACGACAAGGCGTCGGGGTTCGGGCTCGGCGCCGACGACTACCTGACCAAGCCGTTCGAGCTGCGGGAGCTGGTGCTGCGACTCAGAGCGCTGGCCCGCAGGCGTGCCTACGCGCGGCCGCCGATCAGTGAGATCGGCGGCCTGCGGCTCGACCCGTTCCGGCGTGAGGTCTTCCGCGACGGGCAGTACGTCGCGCTGACCCGCAAGCAGTTCGCGGTACTCGAGGTGCTCGTCGGTGCCCAGGGTGGCGTCGTCAGCGCCGAGGAACTGCTGGAGCGGGCCTGGGACGAGAACGCCGACCCGTTCACCAACGCCGTCCGCATCACGGTCTCGGCACTGCGCAAGCGACTCGGCGAACCGTGGCTCATCGCGACCGTGCCCGGCGTCGGCTACCGCATCGACGCGGATGGCTAGGCCCCCAGGACTCTCCGCGCGCCTGAAGTTCACCCTGAGCTACGCGGGCATCGTCGTCGTGGCCGGCGCCGTCCTGATCGCGGTGGCCTGGTGGTATCTGCTGCGCTACCTCCCCGACAACGACCAGGGCCTGCTCTTCACCAGCCCCAACCGCTTCCTGCTCTCCCGCATCTTCGGCCGCGCCGCCGCCATCGCCATGGTGTTCCTGGTGGCGTTCGGCCTGCTCGGCGGATGGCTCCTGGCCGGCCGCATGCTCTCCCCGCTCGACAAGATCACCGACGCCGCCCGGCTGGCCTCGAAGGGGTCGCTGTCGCACCGCATCCGGCTGCCCGGCAAGGCGGACGAGTTCCGCGAACTGTCCGACGTCTTCGACACCATGCTCGAAAAACTCGAGTCGCACGTCGGCGAGCAGCGCAGGTTCGCCGCCAACGCCTCCCACGAACTGCGCACCCCGCTGGCGATCTCGCAGTCACTGCTCGACGTGGCCCGCCAGGACCCGTCCCTGGTGGACGCCGAACTCCTCGACCGCCTGCACACCGCGAGCCGCCGCGCGATCGACCTCACGGAGGCCCTGCTGCTGCTCAGCCGCGGCGAGCGGGGCGTGTTCACCCGAGAGCCCGTCGACCTCTCCCTGATCGCCGAGGAAGCCGCCGAAACCCTGCTCCCCCTTGCGGAACGGCGCGGCATCGAGCTCGTGGTCACCGGTGAGCCGGCGACCACCACCGGTTCGGCGGAGCTGCTCCTGCGGATGGTGACGAACCTCGTCCAGAACGCCATCGTCCACAACCTCCCGACCGGCGGCACGGTCACCGTCCACACCGAACCGCAGCACCAGGCGTGCGTCGTCCGCATCGAGAACACCGGCCGCCGGCTCGCCGCGGACCTGGTGCCGACGCTCACCGAGCCGTTCCAGCGCGGCGGCGAGCGCGTCCGCGACGACGATCACGCGGGGGTCGGCCTGGGACTCGCCATCGTGCACAGCATCGTCCAGGCGCACGACGGCGCGCTCGACATCGTCCCGCGGCCGGAGGGCGGCCTGCGCGTCACGATCCGGCTGCCCAGCCGCTGAGCAATGGCTGGATCTCGTTGAAGTCGGCTTTCGCCGCTTTTCCGTTACACCACCACTTTGTACTCTCCATCAATTCGGCGAATGCGACGGAGACCTTCGACCCTAGGCGTTGCGACCATTCGGGGATCAGGCTTGTTCGTCTTCTGCCAGGACGGGAGGGCACGATGACCGAGCCGAGTGGCACGGTGACCGGCAGCGGCCAGTTCCGCGTCGGCCCCGAACTCCGAACCGGCGTGATCGAAACACAGAAGGGCGCGAAAGCCGTTCTGTACACCGTGGTCGACGGCGAGCCGATGGTCGAGGGCGACATCGTGCTCACCCTCGTGCAGGAGGGCGAGGTCCACGCCAGGGGCGTGGTCATCCCAGGTCAGCAGTTCCGCTGGCCGGGCGGGCGGGTGCCGTTCGAGATCGACCCGGCCCTGCCGGACCAGGCCCGCGTGCACAACGCGATCGCGCACTAGGAACGCAACACCCGCATTCGCCTGGTGCCGAGAAACGCGACAGACACGAACTTCATTCGGTTCCAGCCTGGCGGTGGCTGCAGTTCTCCCGTGGGCATGCGCGGAAACCGGCAGAACATCACGCTGGCACCCGGCTGCGGGCTCGGCGCGACCATTCACGAAATCGGGCACAGCGCCGGTCTGTGGCACGAACAGAGCCGCGAGGACCGCAACAACTTCGTGACGATCGATTTCACGAACATCCAGCAGCAGAGCGCCCACAACTTCAACCAGCACATCACCGACGGCGACGACGTCGGGCCGTACGACTACCACTCGATCATGCACTACCCGCGGCGCGCGTTCGCGATCGACACCGGCCGCGACACGATGACACCGGTCCAGAACGTCGAGATCGGCCAGCGCGAGGGGCTCAGTCCCGGCGACTGCGCGGCGGTGCGGTCGATGTACAGCGGCCTCGAACCGGCGGCGGTGTTCCGGGGCGTGCAGTTCACCGGGTCCGTCCCGGCCCGCACGACCAAGCGGTGGTTCACCCACAGCTGGCCCGCCCACTGGTACGTGCTGTGGACGGTCGTGCCGACGGCGCCCGCGGTCGACGGCGGGGCGCAGGTCAAGTGGACCACCCAGGTCACCCGGCAGTCCGGCGGGCTGCTCAAGTACTTCCTCGCCATCACGAACCTGACCGGCGGCCAGGTCGACGTCGAGGCCCGCTACGACGTGCTCGGCTGGTCGCCGGGCGCACTGTGAGAGGAGCTACCGTGAGCGCCGACCTCGACGGCGGGGCCGCCCCCGCGTCGCTCGACGACCTGATCGTCGCCGAGCCCCTGGAAGCCGCGGACAACGGTGGTGCGGCACCGGATGCCGCGCCGGACACCGACGCCGCCGTGGCCGAAGAGACCTCGCACACGGCCGAGGACGCCGGTCCCGCGCCCGAAGCAGAGTGAAGGGAGAACCCCGATGCGACTTGGTGTGCAGTTCCGGGGACAGGTGCCCGGCGGGACGTCGCGGCGCTGGTTCACCCACAGCTGGCCGGAGGGCTGGCGGGTCGTGTGGATGGTGGTGCCGACATGGCCGATGGTCGACGGCGGCGCGCAGATCGAGTGGAAGGTGCAGGTCGACCGGCAGGCCGCCGGGCTGATCAAGTACTTCATCGAGATCCGCAACCTCACCGGCGGCCCGGTCGACATCGAAGCCCGCTTCGCCGTGCTCAACTGAGCAGGTGCACGGCATCGTCGTGATCCCGGCAGGCACGCCCGCGTTCGGCCGGGCGGTGCTGCGGGTGCGGCTGCTCGACGTCACCCTCGCCGACGCGCCGGCCGTCACGAAAGCCGAGCACGTCAGCGAGTTCCGCCGTGACGACACCGCCGAGCAGCGCCTGCCCTTCGACTTCGGCCTGGCTGATGGGCCGATGCTGAACGTCGCCGCTCACGTGGACGTGAGCGGCGACGGGCGGATTCGTCACGGCGATCTGGTCAGCACCAGGGCCATCGAACCGTCGGACGACGTGGTCGTGCCCGTGGAACCGGTGTAGCTCACCGCGTCCCACACATCAGGAGGTGACGACCACGTCCTTGATCGCACCTCGCCAGAAATCCACGTTCTGGCCGTTGTACTTGGCGCGTCCCACCGCGAACGCCCCGGTGCTCTCGACGGCCGGTCCCGCCGGTGCCGTCGCGACCAGCGCGCCGTCCACGTAGAGCCGGATCTCGCCGCCCTTCCGCTCGCCCTTGATCTCGTACCAGCGGCCGATCTCGGGCGTGATCTCGTACCGCGCCCGGTTGCCGCCGGGCGTGCTGAACGCGAACGCGCCCTGGCCGTACTGCAGGTAGAAGGGGTTCTCCGACTGACGGCCGTCCTGGCTCACCGCGGAGACCCAGTTGCCGGGCAGTTCGTCCAGCCGCACCTTCGCGGACACGGTGTAGTCCTTGGTCGTGTCGACCACCGGGCCGTAGGTCTCCGCCGAGCCGTCGCGGAGTTCCAGCGCACCGTCCTTCCAGGTGGCACCGGCCGGGCTGAGCGTCAGCGGGTTGGCGCCCGTCGAGTCCTTCGCCGTCGTTCCCGTGGTCTCGTTCAGCTTCCACTCGCCGCTGCCCGCGTACGGGTACGGCTTGCCGGCGTTGGCACCGGCCTCGATCACCCGCCGGTTGATCTCGCGGACCGGACCGGGGTCGACCTTGATGCGCTTGCGGTCGTAGGTCCACAGGCCGTTGAGCTCGCCTTCCAGGTCGGTGACCTGCGTGTAGACCGACGCGGACATCTCCTGGCGCGCCTGGCCCAGGTAGAACGTGCGGGTGTTGTCGACGTACTTCGCCGTCAGCGCCGCCTTGTTCGCCACGCCGCTGTAGATCGCGATCGGCGCACCGGGCCACTGGTGTCCCGGCGTGCGCAGCGTGAACCCGCCGTGCTCGCCGTCCATCACGACGCGCTTGCCGTCCGGGCGTGCCGGGTCGGTGTTGTTGTAGTCGTGGTGGTCGATGACGTCACCCTTGCCGCTGTCGCCCTTGGAGGCACAGCAGTTCACGCCGCTGTGCGCGCTGACGATCCGGCTCGGGTCGGCCGCCTTGACGTCGTCGGTGATCTGGCCGGTGACGGTGCGGTCCCACTCGCCCCAGCCCTCATTGAACACGATCCACGCGTAGATCGACGGGTAGTTGTGCAGCTGTTGCATCAACTCACGGCTCTCGTTGAGGAAAGCCTGCTGCGCCACCGGGTTGTTGCCGTCCTCGACGGACACGAAGTCCTGCCACACCAGCAGTCCGAGCCGGTCCGCGTGGTAGTACCAGCGGGCGGGTTCGGCCTTGATGTGCTTGCGGACGGAGTTGAAGCCGAGGTCCTTCTGCGCCTTCAGGTCGAAGATCAGCGCCTCGTCGCTCGGCGCGGTGTTCAGGCCGTCCGGGTAGAAACCCTGGTCCAGCTGCATCAACGAGAAGATCGGCTGGCCGTTGAGCGTCAGCTTCGGCGTGCCGCCGACGTTCGCGATGCCGGTGGACCGCATGCCGAAGTAGCTCTTGACCTTGTCCCTGCCGAGCGTGACATCGAGCTTGTACAGGTACGGGTCGTCCGGCGTCCACAGGTGCGGGTTCGGCACCGGCAGCGTCAGCTTGGTGTTGGCTGGTCCGGTGACCGTGCCGACCTGCTTGCCCCTGGCGTCGCGGGCGACCGCCGTGACGGTGGCGTTGCCGGCGGACTTGACGTTCACCGACAGCGAGCTGGTGGCGAGGTCCGGGGTCGTCCTGATCTCGTCGATGCCCTTGTCCGCCACCGGTTCCATCCACACGGTCTGCCAGATGCCCGACGACGGCGTGTAGAAGATGCCGCTGGGGTTGCGCGACTGCTTGCCCTTGGGCTGGTGCGGGCCGGTGGTGTCGGTGACCGCGACGACGATCTCCTGCTCACCGCGCTTCAGCGCATCGGTGATGTCCGCGCTGAACGCCGTGTAGCCGCCGGTGTGCTCGGCGACCAGCCTGCCGTTCACCCAGACCTTCGCGTGGTAGTCGACCGCGCCGAAGTTGAGCTTCAGCCGTTGCCCGGACCCGATCCGCCAGTCGTGCGGGACGCTGACCGTGCGGCGGTAGAACATGTGGTCCTCGTGCCGTTCGAGCCCGGAGAGCTGCGACTCGATCGGGTACGGCACGACGACCTTCTCGCGCAGCTTCCTCCCGAACACCGGCTGCTCGCCGGCCTTGGCACCCGCGAACTCCCACGGGCCGTTGAGGTTGAGCCACTTGTCGCGTTCCAGCTGCGGCCTCGGGTACTCCGGCAACGGGTTGCGCGTGTCGACCTTCTCGCCCCACGGCGTCCTGAGCCGTTCCGTGGAGACGTTGCCGACCGTGCGCGCGGTCTTCTCGACCTTCTTGCCGCCGACGGCGAGTGCACCGGCGCCGTCGTAGTACATGCGGACCCGCTGGCCCTTCAGCACCCGCTCGGCCAGCCGGACGGTCAGCCGGTTGCGGCTCGTGGTGACGACCGAGATCGGCATCGGCGTCGCGTCGACCTCGACCACCAGGTGGTCCTTAAGGTCCGCCGTGCCCGAGACGCGGCCGTCGAACTCCGCGGTGAGGGTCCGGCCGTCCTTCGAGACCCCGGCCGTGCGCGGCACGACCTGGAAGCCGGACGGCGGCGTGAACGCGGACTCCGGCACGATCTGCTTGGGCGTGGTCGCGCTCGACCAGCGCAGGAACATGTTGGCGCCGCCGACGTCCTGGAACATCTCCAGCCGGAAGTCGTACTGGCGCCCGGCGGTGAGCGTCACCGGCGCGCTGGTCTGCTCGCGGTCCCAGTCGCCGACCCAGTGGTCGATCACCGGCTTGCCGTCGACCAGCAGCCGGAACCCGTTGTCCCCGACGGCGTGGAACGTGTAGTCGCCGGTCTGCGGCACCGCGATCTGGCCGGTCCACCGCGCGGTCGTGTGTTCGGTGCGGCCGTTCAGGAACCCGAACACTCCGGTCAGGTCACCGTGGTTCACGTCGGCGTCGAGCACGGTGCCGCCCAGGGTCGCGAAGTCCCGCGCGCCCGGTGCCGACATGCTGAAGTACTCGCCCTTCAGACCGTGCACGGGCTCGGCGGCACCCGCGGACGGCGTGCCGGGCGCTATGCCCAGCGCCAGCAGCAGCGCGACGAGTACGGGGGCGGTTTTCTTCATCGGCGAAGATCCCCTTCAGTTTTACAACGTTGTAAGAGCGCTCCCATACATCCACGCATACGGCTCCGCGGCCGGGCTACGGCCGAACGGAGGTATCGGGCATGTCAAACCGGACAAGTTTCCGGGACGTCACGAGGCGTGCCCTGGTCGTTGGGCCGAACTGCCACCACTCGGCCGTGAGGCCGGCGCCGCCCGGTTCGCGGGCGGCGCCGGACGGCACGGCGAGTTCAGCGGAGACGGCGAACGCTGAGGTCGGGGTTGGCGGCGATCTCCCGTTCGGTGAACTCCCCCTTGACCCACTGCTTCCGCGCGTACAGCCGCGCCTGGTCGGTGTGGTGCGGCGAGGCCGGGTCCGCGGACTGGCCGTAGACCAGCATCGAACTCATCCGCGGGCCGTTCCTCGTCAGCTCCACCGCCATCACGAAGCTGGAGCCGTGCGGGATCCCGGGAGCCATGCCCGGCCGGGGCGGGCCGGGCACCGAGATGACGTTGAAGCAGCCTTCCGGGCCGCGGCACCCGTGGATCGGGATGCCCTCGTACTGCTGCACGGCGTCGAGTGGCACGTCCACCGCGACTCCGGCGGACGCGAACATCCGCACCGCCTCGGCGAACGCCCGCTGGACGCCGGGGTCGTCCGCGTTGATGCCACGCGGCGTGTGGACAGCGTCGGCCGGGTCGAACGGCACCTGCCACAGCTGGGTGCCGGGGCGTCCGGTCAGCGCCAGGAACGAACGCCAGAAGTACGCGCCGCCGCTCCGTTCGCCGGTGTCACCGGTTCCCGGCCAAGCCGCCAGGGCCGCGCAGGCCGCGCGGACGTCCACGAGCTGACCGTCGTTCGCGGGCAGGGCCGGATTCGCCTGGCACATCTCCACGACGGCGGCTCGTCCCTGTTCGGCGGTGAGGTTGCGGTTGCCGAACATCGCGGATTCCAGAGTGGACAGTGTGAAGTCGTTGCTGCCGATCATGTCCAGGCCCATGCGGGTGCGCGCGGAGCGTTCGGTGCCCACGTCGCCGACGATCGACGGGTAGCCGGTCAGCGGTGCGGCCGGGTTGGCGAGCCACGGGCTGTCGTTCATGTTGCTCACGTGGTCGCGCCGGATGAGGTGCGGCAACCGGCCCGGGCCGAACCTGCCCGGTGTCACGGCGTCGGGATCGGTGCCCCAGCCGCAGTCCGACCGGCTGCCGTCGAGGACCACCAGGCCGATCGGTGCGCTGACACCGCAACGGGTTCGCTGCTCATCGGTGACGTGCGGGACCACCTGGACGTCACCGTAGTAGGCGGTGCCGGTGGCGTCCGAGGCGATCGTGTTGACCCACGGCAGGGCCTGGTGGCGGACGAGTGCCTTGTGCAGGCCGGAAACGCTGCGGGCGCGGGCGATGGCGAGCCACTGGTCGACGACCTGAAGGTTGCCGTGGTTGGCGTCGCGCAGGACGAACGCGCTGGTGTCCGTCCATTGCAACGCGCGGTCGTCCTCGACCACCGGGCCGTCCGGAGTGCGGTAGAGGGTTCTCGTGATGCCGCCGGCGGTGACCTGTTCGGCGATCATGCGGTGCGCCTTGCCGTCCACGACGTAGCTGGTCGGGTCACCGGGGACGAGCGTGAGCTTCGAGAGCGTCACCGTCTGCGCCTCGGACGCGGTGTGGGTCCAGCCGAGCCTGTCGTTGTGGCCGATGTTGACGACCGGTACGCCATACAGGCCGGCGCCGCTGACGTTGAGCTCGCCGGGGATCGTGAGGTGGTGCTGGTAGAAGCGCCAGGTGTCGTCCCAGTCGAAGTGCGGGTTGCCGAGCACCATGCCGGTGCCCGGCACCGTCGCGTCACGGCCGAGGGCGATGCCGTTGCTGCCGGGGCGTTCCGTCGCGACGCGGGCGGGCGCGGTGACCGCCGATCCCGGCGGCTGCGCCGACACGAGCTGCTCCTGGAACCCTTCGCCGCCGGTGAGCCCGGCCACCTGGTGGACGCGCCGCCAGACGTCGATCTCGGTGATCGGCCGCGCGTACGTGGCGCAGGCGGCGGGCAGGCCGTTGTCGGTGAGGTAGCGGTTGAACCCGGCCACGTAACCGCGCACGAGATCGCGTGCCTGCTTCGACGGGCCGCGGGCGAGTTGCCGTTCGACCACTGTGGACTGGTTGAGCCGCTGGTAGTAGAGATCGCTGGCCAGGCCGTCCGGCCCGAACCAGCGGGACCGCTCGGCCGCGAGCGTCACGACGATCTCGGCCATCACGCAGGCGTTGTCCTCGGCGAACGCGTACCCGAGGCCTTGGCCCGCACCGCGGTAGTCGGCGGCGAGCACGTGCGGAATGCCGTAGGAAGTCCGTCTGATCACCGTGCCCCCACCGGCGACGGCGGGCGGGCTAGTGATCAGAACTCCGGCTATCGCAAGCGATAAAGCGATGAACCTGCGCATCGTGATCCCCCTATTCGTTGTGCAGGACGGTGGCGATCGAGAGGCGCGCCGCTCCCCTGGCCGGCACGACCGCCCCCAGCACGGCGATGACGACGCCGCTGAGAGCCAGGAGTGCGAGCAACGGCGCGTGGTAGACGTTCATGAGGATGTCGACGGCGTCGGCCTGGCCCGCCTGCGCCATCAAGGGCACGACGAGCTGATGCACGGCGATGCCGACCGGCACGCCGATCAGTCCGCCGAGTACACCCAGGGCGCCCATGGACGTCACCAGCAGCACGGTGACCTGACGCGGGGTCATGCCGATCGACTTGAGCATGCCGAGGTCGCGGCGCCGTTCGCGGGTGTTGAGGACGACGGTGTTGAACACCCCGAGAGCGGCGACCGCGCCCAGCACCAGCGTCAGCACGAGGGCGGCGCTGATGATGATCACCGCGGTCGACGACGTGCCGTCGCGCGGCGGCAGGACCTGCAGTCCCGGATCCGCGGCCTTCACGGCGGCGGTGTAGGCGTCGCGGTCGGTGCCGGTGGCCATCCGCACCAGGTACGTGGCGGCACGCGTGCCAGGTCCGAGCACGTCCACAGTGGACCAGTCGGCGAAGATCTCGTCGGCGTTGTTCGTCAGCACGACACCGACGATCTTCACCTGCGTCCGGTTTCCCAGCGCCTGCACGGTGATCGTGTCGCCGACGGCGAGCCCGCGCTGGTTCAGGAACCTCGACGGCACCACGACCTGTCCCGGCCCGTCCGGCCAGTGCCCGGTCAGCACCCGCGGACCGAGTGCGGCGGTGTCACCGCGGTAGAACCGGATCGTGGCCTTCTGGGTGCCGCCCGCGACCTCGGCGTCGAGTTGCGTACCGGCGAGAACCGCTGTCGTGCCGGGCAAGGAGCGCAGCATCGCCTCGTCCTCGGCATCGCTCAGTGTCGCGGCCGGCGCCTCCACCCCCTCCGGACGGACGGCGGGTGCCCCCGGCGGTGGTCCGGCCATCAACTCGACGCGATCGGTGAAGTGGGGCCGGACGGCGTCGTTGTAGGCCGTCATCGACATCGTCACGCCGGCCGCGAGGGTCACCGTCATGACGCCGAGCACGACCGAGGCCAGCGTCAGCGCACTGCGGCCGGTGCGGGCGAACGGCATCCCGAGGCCGAGGCTGACCGACCGCGGCAACCCCGTACCGCCCAGCCAGTGCTGGATCCTCAACGCCCGCCCGGTGTGCGTGGCGGTGCCCGCGCTGATCGCCCGTGCCGCCGGAAGTCCGCGCGCCCGCAGTGCCGGAACGAGCGCGGCCGACGCCACCAGCAACGGCATGCCGAGCGCCGCGACGAGGTTCACCCACGGCGCGAAGCTCAGGTCGTCGACGCCGAAGCCCTCCACCGCGTCCTGCACGATCGGTTTGGCGAAGAGGTTGCCCGCGACCGTGCCGAGCACGCAGCCCGCGAACGCCGGGATCGAGACCATCACCAGGTACACGCCCATGACCTGGTTCGGGGTGAAGCCGATCGCCTTCAACATGCCAATGTGCCGCAGTCCCGCGACGACGGCGCCGCTCACGACGTTGGCGACGATCAGCACCGCAACGGCCAGGCCGAGGATCCCGAAGATCATCAGGAACGGGATGAACACGCCCAGTTCGGAGGTGGCCTTGTCCTTGACGGTGAGGTGCGAGAGCGTGCCGAGCAGCCCGTCGCGCGGCAGCCCCGCCGTCGCCGCGGCCATCTCGGCGGCCGTGCCTGCGTGGGCGAACCGGTAGAGCACCTGCAGCGCGTCCGGTCGCAGCGCCTCGACCTGCTCGGGCGCGACCCACGCGTCGGCGGATCCCGTGACCGAGTGGGCGAAGCCGACGACGGTCAGCGCCGGGCGTCCGGGCAGCTCCACCCGGAAGCCCAGGCCGATCCGGCCTGCCGCACCCGGTGTGCGGTTGAGAACGATCTCGCCGGGACCGGTGGCCCACCTGCCCTGCGACACCGCCAGCCGGTCGACCTGGCCACCGGGGTCGGCCCGCCCGACGACGGTGAGCGTGCCCAGGAAGACCTCGCCCTCCGAAGTGTCCACAGTGGCCTGCCGGAACGGCCCGGCGGTGGCCTGTGCGGCCGGGTTCGCGAAGCCGGTCGCCTTGTCCGCGTCGTATTGGGCGGCGAGGTGCGCGCCCTGCTGGGCGGCGAAGGCGCGGTCGAACGGCGCCGCCGCCGCTTCCAACAGGCCGAGGGCCATCACGAGCGTCGCGCTGGCCGCGCAGACCACGACGCCGATGACGATCGTCTGGAGCTTCCTGCGCAGGACTGCCGCCCAGGCAGCCGACCAGACCGCGGTCATGCCCGCTCCAGAGTGTTCTCGCGGGCGATCCGGCCGTCGGCGACCTCGATCAACCGTGTCGCGCAACGGGTGGCGAGGCGTTCGTCGTGGGTGACGAGCAGCAGCGTCTGGCCGATCTGGTTGAGGTCGAGCAGCAGGTCCATGACCTGCTCGCCAGACTTGCTGTCGAGCGCGCCGGTCGGTTCGTCGGCGAGCAGCAGGGCGGGGCGGTTCATCAACGCCCGCGCCACCGCGACGCGCTGCCGTTCACCGCCGCTGAGCTGCGCCGGGTAGATGTTCCTGCGGCTGGAGATGCCGAGCTCGCCGAACAGCTCCAGGGCGCGTTTGCGGGCCTGACCGGCCGTGGTGCCGGTGAGCTGGGCGGCGAGCGCGACGTTGTCGAGCGCCGAGAGGTCGTCCAGCAGGTTGAAGAACTGGAAGATCATGCCGACGCCCCTGCGGCGGAACAGGGCCAGCCCGGTCTCGCTCAGCTTCCCCAGATCGGTGCCGTGCACCACGACCTCGCCCGACGTCGGGCGGTCGAGGCCCGCGATCATGTTGAGCAGCGTCGACTTGCCGCTGCCGGACGGCCCCATCACCGCGACGGCCTCCCCGGCACGGACGGTGAGTGACACCCCGTCCAGCGCGGTCGAGTCGCTGTACTCCTTGCGCACGTTCGTCAGCTCGACGACGGCGTCTGCGTTCTGCATGGCCGCCATCCTGCTCAGCCACGCGTCCGGAGGCGTCAGTCTGCGGAGGTAACTCGCCGGGCCCGTCATCCTGTGGGTGTAGGGCCTGCATCCGGGGTTTGATGCGCCGGTGATCGCCGTTCTGGGACAGTGACGGGGTGTGGGAGCTGGTGGTGGCCGTCGTCGCCTGCCTGGCCGCCGCGTACTTCGCGGTGCGGCTGGCGGCGTCCCGGCGCGCGTACACGCGTGCGATGGAGGAACGAGGCTGGTTGCTGGAGCGCGAACGCGAGTCCGCCGCCCGAGGCGCCGTCGACGCCGAACGTGCCCGGATCGCGCGGGAACTGCATGACATCGTGAGCCACAACGTGAGCGTGATGGTGGTACAGGCAGGGGCGGCGCGACGGGTGCTTTCGAGCGGGTCCGGCCAGGCGACTGACGCGTTGCTGGCCGTGGAGAGCGCGGGCCGCGACACGATGACCGAGCTGCGGCACATGCTCGGCCTGCTCGCGCCGTCGGCCGACAGCGACGATCTGCTGGCGCCGCAACCAGGCCTGAGCCGGCTGAGCTCGCTCGTGGACCGTATGTGCTTCGCGGGCCTGCCGGTGGAGGTGCGCATCTCCGGTGAGCCCCGGCCGTTGCCGTCCGGTGTCGACCTGACGGCGTACCGGATCGTGCAGGAGGCGCTGACCAACGCGTTGAAGCACGGCGACGGGCGGCAGGCGGAGGTGACGGTGCGGTACGCGGAGCACCACCTGCGCGTCGAGGTGCTGAACTCCGGGCCCAGCGCGTTGTCCGGCGACCGGGTGTCCTTCGAGGACGGACAGGGGCGGGGCTTGCTGGGGTTGCGCGAGCGGGTGGCGGCGCTGGGTGGCGACCTGGACGCGCGCAGGCGGCTCGGCGGCGGGTTCCGCGTCCGGGCCAAGATCCCGGTCGAGCGGCCGTGAGCGGGCCACGGGTGGTGATCGCGGACGACCAGGCGTTCGTGCGCATCGGGTTCCGGATGATTCTGCACTCCGGGGGTGTCGAGGTCGTCGGTGAGGCGGCGGACGGCGCCGAGGCGGTGACGGCGGTGCGTGACCTGCGGCCGGACGTCGTGCTGATGGACATCCGCATGCCGGGGATGGACGGCCTGGAGGCGTGCCGGCGGATCATGCGGGAGCCGGGGGACTGCCGGGTGCTGATGCTGACGACGTTCGACCTCGACCGGTACGTGTACGAGGCGCTCGCGGCCGGTGCGAGCGGGTTTCTGCTCAAGGACGTCACGCCGGAGCACCTCGTCGCGGCCGTGCGGCTGATCGAGACCGGTGACGCCCTGCTCGCGCCGTCGATCACGCGCCGGCTGGTGGAACGGTTCGCCTCCGGCGTCTCCGTTCCCGCCGTGCATCGGGATCTGACCGCGTTGACGCCACGGGAACGCGAGGTGCTCACGCTCGTCGGCAGCGGGCGGTCGAACTCGGAGATCGCCGGTCATCTCACGCTGAGCGAGGCGACGGTCAAGACGCACGTGGCCCGCATCTTCGCGAAGCTGGAGTTGCGCGACCGCGCGCAGGCCGTCGTCCTCGCCTACGAGACGGGCCTGGTCACGCCCGGCGCGTGAGTTCCCACGCGGCGATCTCGGTCCTGGTGCGCAGCCCGAGTTTGGCCAGCACGCTGCGCACGTGGGTCTCGACGGTGCGTTCGCTCAGGTGCAGGCGGGTCGCGATCTGCCGGTTGGTCAGGGCCTGCGCGACCAGGTCCACGACCTCGGATTCCCGTGGTGACAACGGGTTCTGTGCCTGTTCCGCGGCGCCGATCCGGGTGAGGAGCCGATCGGCCTCGGCCAGCCGGATCGGCATGTCCAGCGCGCGGAACTCGGCCGCCGCCTCGGCCGCGAGCGTCCTGGCCGCCGGCAGGTCGGTCAGGGCCCTGGCGAGGCCGAGCCTGCTCAGCGCGGCGAACGGCCGGGCGCCGATGCGGGCGTTCATCTCCAGGGCCAGCCGGTAGTGGCCGGCCGCGACCTCCGTCCATCCGCAGGTCATGGCGAGGTCGCCGAGCAACCGCGGTGTGGCGGCGGTGGAGAACACCGCGCCGGATCCGTCCGCGGCGAAGCACGGGTCCAATGTGGACAGTACCGAGTAGACGCTCGCCGCCGTTTCGGCGTCGTCCAGCATGCAGGCGACCACGCCGATCTGCCAGACCAGCGGAGCCCACGTCGGCCCGGCCTCCAGCGTGGCCGGCATGGCCCGGAACTCCTCGAACGTCGCCCGAGCCTGCTCGGTCTGCCCGAGCAGCGCGTGCAGGAACGGCACGTAGACACGGGCCAGCGGGATGTCCCCGACCAGCTCGATCATGTCGAACGCCTCCCGCGCCGTCGCCTCGTCGATGCCGCCGACCAACTGCGCCATCTCGTTGCGGAACGCGTGGTACATGCCCTTGGCCGCCGAGACTCCCATCCGCTCGGCCACGGCACGGGCCGTCTCGTTGCACTCCCGCGCCTTCTGCAACTGACCGACCAGCGCCGCCCGCGTGGCCCGCAGCCGATGCAGGTGCCACCACGCGACCCCGTGCTGCCGCGCCGCCGCGAACTGCTCGATCAGGTCCAGCTGCCGGTCCACCTCGGCCAGGTCCCCCACCTGGATCGCCGCGTCGACGAGCCAGACATGGCCCCACAGCTCGGCGTGCGGCTGCCGCGCCGTCTCCGCCAGCGCGACGGCCCGGTTCGCGAGCTCGACCCGTTCGTCCCTGAACTGCGGCGCGCACAAGGTGAGGTGCCGCGCGTGGATGCCGTCCAGTTCGGCGTCCGGATCACCGCTGCGCACGGCGAGTTCCAGCGCCGCCGCGGACAACTCGCGCGCCCGTTGCGCCGCACCGGTCATGGTGGCCGCCATCGCCCGGCGGGCCAGCAGCCGGGCCCTGGTCGCGGTGGCCTCTTCCGGGAGGTGCCGCAGCGCGGTCGTGCAGAGCTGGTCCACGGCGGCCAGCAGCGAGCGGTCGCCCAGACCGGTGATCACGAGGGCGGCTTCCGCGATCAGGCCGGGGGCGCCCGCCTCCTGAGCCAGGCGAGCGGCGGTGCGGCAGTGGGCGAGGCTGGCCTGCGTGTCTCCCGCGAGGAACTCGGCGCGGGCGAGGCCGAGGGTGAGCTCCGCCGTCTTCTCCTCCGCCGTTGCCAGTGCGAGCGCCGCGAACCCCGCCGCCTCGTCGTAGGCGAGTTCCGCGGTGGCCGCCCTCGCCGCCTCCGTCGCCCACCGCGTGCACTCCGCGGCAGCGTCCGCCCCACTCGCCCGGCGCCACTGCGTCGCGATCCGTCCCGGCGCACCACCACTGGCGGCGAGTACCACCGCACAACGCCGATGCAGCTCCGCGCGCACGGAAGGAGCCAGGTCCTCGTACACGGCGTCCCGCACGAGAGCGTGCGTGAAGGCCAGCGACCCCTCGTCGGCCTGCAGGACCCTGGTGGCGACGGCGTCGTCGAGCGGCACGGCGGGATCCTCCCCGGTGACGGCCGCGAGCAGCGCGGGGTCGATCCGCTCCCCCAGGACGCTGGCCACGCCAAGCACGTCACGGGCGCGCGGACTCAGCCGGTCCAGCCTCGACAACACCAGCCGGTGCAGTTCCAGGTGTCCCGCGACCTCACCGCTGTCGAGCAGCATGCGCACGTACAGCGGGTTGCCGCCGGTGCCGTCCACGAGCCGCGCCGCCACCGACTCGGGGTCCGCCGCGGCCGTCGCCGAACGCACCCACCCGGTGACGTCGCCATGGCTCAGACCGCGGAGTTGTACCGCGCGGGTGGCCGGGGCGCGCATCAGCTCGGACAACTCGGCCTCGCGGTGGGTCGCGACGACCAGGATCCGGGAGTCGGGCAGTTCGGTCGCAAGGTGGGCCAGCAGGCGCAACGACGTGCGGTCGGCCCAGTGCAGGTCTTCCAGCACGATCAGCAGACCGCCCGGTTCGGCCTCGGCGACCAGGGCGTCCGCCGCGTCCGCGAACAGGGCGAAGCGGGCCGAGTCGTCCGTGCCGGAGTGCACGTCGGAGAGCACGCGGTGCAGCGCGGGCAGCGAACGGGCCAGGCGCCGCCAAGGCCACAACGGAGGCATGCCGGGGTCGTCGACGGCGTGCCCGCGTGCGACCGGGATGCCGTACGAGCCGGCCATCGCGGCGACGGCCGTGGCCAGCCGGGTCTTGCCGATGCCCGCTTCGCCGCCGACCAGCACGAGACGGCCCGCACCACCCGCCGCCGCGACGAGGCCTGCCCGCAGCGAAGCCAGTTCGCGGTCGCGGCCGAAGATCGGGGCTTCCTCCACGCCGGGAGTATCGCCGACCGGTGGTGGTTCGGTACCGGACTCCGTACTGGCACGGATCCGTGTCGCGCCGGACGGGCAGAGACTCGGTGCACCACCAAAGGAGGCGACCATGTACGCGCAGCTCACCTACTTCGACGGGCCCCGCGGGCCCGAACAGCTGGCCGCCGCGGACTTCGCGGCGAAGCAGCGGATCGCGCCGGCGGCCATGAAGGTGCCGGGCAACATCAGGACCTACGTGCTGCGCCGAACCGACGGCTCGGAGGTCGTGCTGTCGATCGCCGAGTCCGAGCAGGCGCTGATCGACACCCAGAAGGCGATCATGAGCACGCCGCTGCTGCCCGGCGAGGACCCGGCGTTGCTGCGGGGCGCGGACCGCGTCGAGATCTACCCGGTCCTCGAGGTCTTCGAGCACGACGGAGCGCGGTCATGACCGCCACGCGGGCACTCGCCGCCGGCGTGTGGCAGGCCGACCTGAGCCGCAGCACCGCGTCGTTCCAGGTCGGCAACCTCGGCCGCAGGGCGAACGGCACCGTGCCCGTCACCGCGGGCACCATCGAGATCGGCCCGGACGGCGCGTTGCTCGCCGTGCACGGCACCCTGGACCTCGGCGCCATCAACACCGGAATCGCCAAACGCGACCAGGACCTGCGCAAACCCGGCCTGCTCGACCTCGACCGGCACCCCGTGATGACGTTCACCGCGACGTCCTCCAGGGCTGCGGGCAACGGCTGGCACGTCACCGGCACGCTCGCCGCCAGGGGCACCGAGACCGAGCTCGGCGGGACCGTCGAGGTGTCCTCACTGGACGGCCGCGAGGCGGTGCTGACCGCGACGGCACGGCTGGACCGCAGGACGCTCGGCATCCGCGCGCCGGGATTTCTGATCGGCCGGTACGTCGACATCACCGTCACCGCGGTGATCGCTCAGTCCGCCTGAAGGACTGGGCCGGACCGGGATGGCGGCCAGAACACTGACGACGCCGGGGCCTGCGCACTGTGAAGTGCGCAGGCCCCGGCTCGTCATCACTTGTTCAGCGCACCGCCGACGATCGGCAGCACCACCTTGCTGACACCCAGCGACACGTTCAGCGAGACACCGCTCGCCGCCGTGTCCACGGTGATGTAGGCGCTGTGGTTCGTGACGAGCACGATCCCGATCCGGTGCCCGGCTGGGATCAGCGCGTCCCTGGCGTGCAGCTTCCAGGTGACGTCCGCGGTGGACCCGTTGGTGGGCAACGGGGTCGCGGTCTCCAGCGACAGCCGGTTCTTGGCGTCGACGGCGCCCTTGGTCAGCATCGTCGCCGAGACCGCCTGGATCGACACGTCCGGCGGCCGCGCGCAGCCGGTCCTGTCCCGCAGGTCGTTCTTGCCGCACACCTCCGTGGACAGCTGCAGCGGACTGCGTTCGGACAGCACCGCCTGCGTGCTCGGGCCGTAGTCCACCAGCAACGCGGTGAGCGGCGTCGACGCCCGGTTCGACGCGATGCGGACGGTCAGGCTGACCTCACCGGACAACCGCGCGGCCTTCGTCAGCGGTGCCGTCACGTAGGCCAGCCGGCGGGTGCTCGCGGTCTCCGGGTTGGCCATCATGGTCGCCTCGCTGATGTTCGCGTTCGCGCCCAGAGTCTGCGTGCCGCCGGGAACCGGTGCGGTGGTCAGCGAACCGGACATGCCGCCGGCCGCCGGACCGAAGTACAGCGTGGTGTCCTTCGTGTCCGGTCGCGGCCACGCGGCGGCCTGTTCCCAGCTGCCGTCGGACTTCTGCACGTCGGCCATGGGCTCGTTCATGATCCCGTTGTCCGCGCCCTTGAGCCAGTGGTCCATCCACAGGCCCATGACGCGCTGCCACTCGGCTTGGCGGAACGAGATCGGGTCGAGGTGCCCGCCCCGGTGCAGCCAGATCTTGCGCGGCACGTTGCGGTCCGCCAACTCTTCCCACCAGCGGCCGAACTGCGACGGCTTGACGTTCCAGTCCGCCTGGCCGTGCACCGCGAACACCGACGCGGACACGTTCTGCGCGCCCACCCGGTAGTCGCGGGCCTTCCAGAACGACGTGTAGTCGTAGGACTCGTCGCCGTCCTCGCGGGACAGCCTGTCGAACACCGGCTTGCACTTCGCCTTCTGCGCCGCACTCACGACGTAGTTGGCGAGGAACGTCGGGTAGTTGCGCTCCCAGCCTTTGTAGCCGATGCCCTGGTCACGGGCGTACTCGTACCAGCTGGAGATCGCGGCGATCGGCACGATCGTCTTCACACCGGGGATGTTCGCCGCGGCCGCCGCGTTGGGCAGCGTGCCGTTGTAGGAGACGCCGAGCATGCCGACGTTGCCGGTGCTCCAGCTCGCGACCGCCGCCCGGCCGTCCGCGTAGAACGCCTTGGCGCGGCCGTTGAGCCAGTCGACGACCGCGCGGACGCTCGCGGTGTCCTCGGGACCGCCCGTGGTCGGGCAGCCGGTCGAGCGGGAGGTGCCTTGCATCTCCATCTCGACGACGGCGTAGCCGCGTGGCACGAAGTACTCGTCGTACCAGCGGCGGAAGCCGCGCGGCACGTTCGTCGCCGTCGCCGCCGCCGCACCCAGCCCGTAGTAGGGGCTGGCCTCCATCACGATCGGCACTCGCCCGGCCGTATCGGGCCGCATGACGTCGGCGGCGATCCGGTCGAGCTTGCCGTCCGCGTCACTGTCGATCGTGGACTCGACGTAGACGGTCTCGGTGATCGCCGCGGCGGCAGGAGCCGCGTTCGAGGCAGGCGTGTAGATCGTCGCGGCCATGAGCAGGGTGGCCGTGACGAGGTAGACCCTTCGCATGAGTTCCTCCGTCGGAGGGCCCGATGAAGCAGCAGGGGTGGAACTCGGGCCCTACGAAGGAATCTCACCGAATCCGGCGGTCGCCGGTACGGCCGAAAGATCTAAACCATTGACTGTCTCAGGCGGCGACCAGTTCCTTGTCCCGGTCCCGCGTCCTGACCTTCGGCTTGCGGTTCGGCAGCGACAGGCGGAACACCTTGTGCCACGCCGAGAAGACCTGCTTGGGCAGCGGGCCGGTCACGTAGTCCAGCTCGTACTTCTCGAACAGCGCCTTCACCTTGACCGCGACCTCGGCGTACCGGTTGCTCGGCAGGTCCGGGAACAGGTGGTGCTCGATCTGGTGCGACAGGTTGCCGGTCATGAAGTGCATGGCCTTGCTGCCGCTGATGTTCGCGGAACCCATCATCTGGCGCAGGTACCACTGGCCGCGCGTCTCGCCCTTGATCGAGCGGCGCTCGAAGGTCTGCACGCCCTCGGGGAAGTGCCCGCACATGATCACCGAGTGCGACCAGAGGTTGCGGATCAGGTTCGCGGTGAACGTCGCCGCAAGCGTGGTCAGGAACGACGGGCCCGACAGCAGCGGGTGGATGATGTAGTCCTTGAGCACCTGCTTGCGGATCTTGCGGCCCACGGCCGCGGCACGCGCGCGGAACTCGGGACGGTTGCGGCGGCGCTTGTGCAGGTTCTTGCCGAGCTCCAGGTCGTACGCGGCGATGCCGTACTCGAAGAAGCACGCGTTGATGAAGTTCCACAGCGGCTGGCCCAGGTGCATCGGGTGCCACTTCTGGTCCTCGTCCACGCGCATGATGCCGTAGCCGAGGTCGTTGTCCTTGCCGATCACGTTGGTGTACGTGTGGTGCAGCTCGTTGTGCGAGTGCTTCCACTGCTCGGCCGGCGAGACGTGGTCCCACTCCCAGGTGGTGGAGTGGATCTTCGGGTCGCGCATCCAGTCCCACTGGCCGTGCAGGATGTTGTGCCCGATCTCCATGTTGTCCATGATCTTCGCCACGGACAGACCGGCGGTACCGATGATCCACGCCGGCGGGAAGAGCGAGAACAGCAGGATGCCCCGGCTGGTCAGCTCCAGCTTGCGCTGCACCGAGATGACCTTGCGGATGTAGGCGGCGTCCTTCTCGCCACGGCTCGCGATCACCTCGTCGCGAATCGCGTCGAGTTCGCGGCCGAGCTCCTCGATCTGCTCGTCGGTCAGGTGGGCGGTGGGATCGATGGCGGTCATGGAACTCGCTTTCCGGGGAGCAGTGGCTGGGGTGGGCCACTTCGCGGGGGGAGGACTGAACGTCTGTGGTGGGCGCGGGCTAGCGTTCGAGTTCGCAGGGGCCCGCAGCGGCGGACACGCAGGTCTGGACGAGCACGTGGGCGGTGGGACTGTCCTCGGCCTCGGTGATCTCGCCGGTGCGCAGGTCCCGCACCGCGCCGGACTTCAGCGGCGTGACGCAGCCGAAGCAGATGCCCATGCGGCAGCCGGACGGCATCAGCACGCCGGCCTCCTCGCCGACGTTCAGCAGCGGCGTGGCGCCGTCGGCCTCGACGGTCTTGCCGGTCTTGCCGAACGTGACCTCGCCACCCTCGCCGGCCACGACCACGGTCGGCCGGAAGCGTTCGGTGTGCAGGCGTTCGGCGGCGCCGTGCTCCGCCCAGTGCGCCTCGGCGGCGTCGAGCAGACCGGCCGGCCCACAGGCCCAGGTCTCGCGCTCGGCCCAGTCGGGCACGAGCTTCTCCAGCTCGGCGAGGTCGAGCATGCCGTCGGTGTCGGTGTGCAGCTCGACCAGCTTCAGCGCCTTGTCGGCGACCAGGTCGTGCAGGTCGTTGCGGAAGATCACGTCTTCCTTGCGCGGCGCGGAGTGCACCATCACGACGTCGGCGAGCCTCGAGTCGCGCAGCATGCCCATCACGGGCGTGATGCCGCTGCCGGCCGTCAGGTAGAGCACCTTGGCGGGCCTGGCCGCGGGCAGGACGAACTCGCCGGTGGCCTGGTCGAGCTGGATGACCGTGCCGGGCTTCGCCTTGCGGACCAGGTGGTTGCTGACCTTGCCGTCGGGGATGGCCTTCACGGTGATCGTGATGCGGCCGTCCGCGCGGTTGGTCGGCGACGTCACCGAGTACGCACGCCACAGGCGCACGCCGTCGACGTCGATCCCGACGCGGATGTACTGACCTGCGACGTGACCGCGCCAGCCCTTGCCGGGCTTGATCACGATCGTCGCGGCATCGGCTGTCTCGCGGTGTACGGCCTCGATGCGTCCGCGCAGGTCGGCACCGGCTCGAAGGGGGCTCACCAGGTCGAGGTAGTCGGACGGCAGCAGCGGCGTCGTGACCAGCTCTAGCAGTTTCCACGCCCTGCTGCGGAGGGCGGCACTCGTCATGACTCCAGCTTGATGCGCCCCAGGGCGTAAAGTCCTGTCCGTAGGACGTGAATCTGCCCGGCTGGATTGTTCGCAGGGAACAAATCGTGACTCACGCAATGAGGAGGGCCACCGAACTGGCCCTCGATGAGAAGACCGTGACCGCGTTGCGGGCGGTCCTGAGGCCGACGGCCGACGAGGTAGTCCGCGCCATCATCACCGAGGTGCCGAGCTACGCCAACGCACTTTCCGGACGCATGGGCGGCACCATCCGCCGTGCCGTTCGCACGGCGCTCGGACTGTACTTGGACCTCGCAAGCGGCACCGGCGGGGGCGGTGACGCCAGCGACGCGGCCTACGAACTCGGCCGCGGCGAGGTGCGCGACGGCCGTTCGATGGACGCGCTGCTCAGCGCGTACCGCGTCGGCGCCCGGGTGGCCTGGCGAGGCCTGGCCGCAGGCGCCGTACCAGCGGGTCTGCCCGCCGCGGAGGTCGCGAAGTTCGCCGAACTGACCTTCGCGTACATCGACGAACTGTCCGCCGCCAGCGCCGCGGGCCACGCCGACGAACTGGCGGCGCGAGGCCTCGCCCACGAACGCCACCTCGAACAACTGGCCCGCGACCTGCTGGCCGGCGCGAGCGCCGAGGTCCTGCTGGCCGACGCCGGACGCGCCGCCTGGCAGCCGCCGGCCACCCTGACCGTGGTCCTGCTCCCCGCGTTCCAGGCCCGTCCCGCCTACCGCTCGCTCGACCCCGGCACCCTCGTCCTGGACGACCTGCCGGACTCGAACGGCGTCCTGTTCGTGCCCGACGCCGACCGCGCCCACCTGCTGCGACAGCTCAGCCACCGCAACGCCGTCGTCGGGCCGGCGCGTCCATGGATGCGTGCCTCCGACTCGTACGCACGGGCCGTACGCGCGCACTCCCTCTCCCCCGACATCCGCGACACCGAGGAGCACCTCGCCGCCCTCGTGCTGAGCGCGGACCCCGACGCGTACGCCGACCTGCGCGCCCGCGCCCTGGCACCCCTGCTGGCGTTGCCGGCCACCACGGCCCGGCGGCTCGAGGAGACGCTGCGTGCCTGGTTGCTGCACCACGGCCGGCGCGAGGAGGTGGCCGCCGCCCTGTTCGTGCACCCGCAGACCGTCCGGTACCGGATGGGGCAGCTCCGGGACCTGTTTCCGGACCTCGGGTCTCCGCAGCGGGTTTTGGAGCTGACGCTGGCGGTGGGTCTGCCTGTACAAGGCTGATTTTGGTCAACACTGAAGCTATCGAGCAGATCTAGGTAACCAGGCCGCGGCGGTAGGCGTAGACGACGGCCTGGACCCGGTCACGCAGGTCGAGCTTGGTGAGGATGCGCGACACGTACGTCTTCACCGTCTCCTGGCTGATGACCAGGGCGGCGGCGATCTCGCTGTTCGACAGGCCCTCGGCGATCAGCCGGAGCACTTCGAGCTCACGCGGCGCCAACTGGGTCTGCGCGACCTCCTCGGCGGGCCGGATGCGCGCCGCGAACCTGCCGACGAGCTGCCGGGTGACCTCCGGCGCGAGCAGGGCGGCACCGCTCGCCACGGTCCGGATGCCCTGCAGCAGCTGGGCCGGTGGCGCGTCCTTGAGCAGGAACCCGCTCGCGCCAGCCCGCAGCGCCTCGTAGACGTACTCGTCGAGGTTGAACGTCGTGACCACGAGGACCTTGACCGGGTCGGGGACGCCGGCGCCCGCCAGCAGCCGGGTCGCCCCGATGCCGTCGAGCACCGGCATGCGCACGTCCATCACGACGACGTCGGGGTTGAGCCTGCGGGCGAGGTCGACCGCCGCGCGACCGTCCCCGCACTCCCCCACGATCTCGAGGTCCGGCTGTGCGTCGATGATCGTGGCGAACCCGGTGCGGATGAGCGCCTGGTCGTCGCACACCAGCACACGAACCGGTGCGGTCACGCCGGGTTCCCCGCGGGAATGCGCGCCCTGACCACGAAACCGCCGTCGCATTGTCCCGCCGAGAACTCGCCGCCCAGCACGTCGACGCGCTCGCGCAGTCCGGCCAGGCCGCGGCCGCTGCCTCCGACCGGTGTGGACGACTTCGCGCCCTCGGTACCGACCTCCACGGTGATTTCCCTTTCGCCGTAACGCACGTGCACGTTCGTCGGGTTGCCGTGCGCGTACTTCAACGCGTTCGTCAACGCCTCCTGCACGACCCGGTACGCGACGGCCTCGGCGCTGCCCGCGTCCCGCGTCGCCTCGCCTTCCTCCGCGAACTCCACGGGCTGCCCGGCCAGCCGGGTCTGCTCGACGAGCGTGCGCAGGTCCCCGAGCGTTTCCGTGCTGTGGTCGGGATTGAGCAGGTCGAGCAGGTGCCGCAGGTCGGTCAGCGACCGCCGGCCGGTGTCGGTGATCGCCTGCAAAGTCTGGTCCAGCCGGTCGGGAGCCGCGGTCAGGTACCGCGCGGCCTCCGCCTGCACCACCATCGCGGTCACGTGGTGGGTCACCACGTCGTGGAGCTCGCGGGCAATCAACGTCCGTTCCGCGACACGGGTCGTCACGGCGACGTGCCGGCGGCGTTCCTCCTCGGCAGTGCGCGAGAGCCGCAGCCACGCGCCGATCGCCCACGTGGCGGCCAGTGCCAGGTAGAACGTGACGAACCCGGCCACGCCCTCCGTGGCCCCGTTCAGATCCAGCGCGACGGACAACCCGGCATACCCGGCGGAGAGCGCGATCACGGTGCCGCGCCGGTGGTGCGACAGGTGCAGCCCGGCGCTGATCAACGCGATCGGCAGGGCCGTGCCGGCGACGGTGTGGTAGCCGCGCAGCTGGTCGACGGCGAACGCGACCGACACCAGTACCAGGCAGACGAGGGGCCACTTCCGGCGGACGACCAGCGGCAGGCACTCGAACGCGATCACCGCGATCGCGAGAGCGTCGAAAGGCCGGTTCGGCAGCCCGCCGAGCTGGGTGCCCTTGTCGTGCAGCGCGGGCACCAGGGACCCCAGCGCGAGCAGCAACGCCAGTGGCGCGTCCTGGACGCGAATGTCCAGGACGCGCCACCGCTGAAGGCTGATCACGCGGCGAGAGTAGCGGCCGGCGCAGTACGGCCACGGCGCGGCATGATGGTGCCGCGGCGCTTCGCCAGCCACAGGAACGCCGCCGTGACGACCAGACCGGCCAGCACCGAGTACACGCTCGCCTCCGGCCCGAAGTTCCCTCCGGTGACGAGCGCGGGACCGGACGTGACGCCGTCCAGCAGCCCCTGCGGCGCGTCCTGACCGGACACACTCGTGCTGAAGATGCCGCCCTGGGCGAAGTTCCACGCGAAGTGCACCCCGATCGGCACCCACAGGTTGCGCGTGGCCACGTAGGCGGCGCCGAGCATGAGCCCTGCCTCGATCGCGATGGCGAGCGAGCTCCACACCGTGGCGTTCGGGTTGAAGATGTGGGCGAAGCCGAACACCAGTCCACTCAGGACCAGCGAGAGCCACGTGCCGAGGCGCTCCTCGATGATGCGGAACAGGACGCCGCGGTACATCAGCTCCTCGGTCACCGCGACGGCGACCATGAACCCGAAGATCGCGATCATGCCGGACACCGAACCCCAGCCGCGCACCTCGTAACCGCCGAGGAAGGTGATGTTCAGGATCACCGCACCGAACATCGCAAGTCCGACGAGGACACCACGGCCCAGAGCGCCCGGGGCGATCTTCAACGAGACCTCGGTGGGCTCCCGGCGTTCGGTCCTGCGCACCACCCAGGCGTAGGCCGCCAGTGCCAGCGCCGCCGCGGCGACGCCGGCTACCAGCGTGAGCGGCGCGTTCCACCCCAACGCTTGCACGCCGGTGCCACCCGCGAACGTGACGGCCGCGATCAGGAGAAACTGCTTCAGAAATCGCATGACCGGAACGTTAGGGATTTCGCGCCTCGGGAACGTCACCGTGCGGTGGACATTCGCGTGTAGCTCGCTCGGGGGACACAGAAGCGTTCAGCGCCGCGGACAGCCAGGCGAACGGCATGAAGTCGGCGGCCTCCTGCGCGGTCCCGTCGATGATCGCCACCAGCGACTGGTACCGGGTGTAGGGATCGGCCGGCGCGGCCGCCTCCTCGATCGACTCCAGGTGCAGCCGCTCGATGTCGAGCACGTCGGCCGCGAGCTTCTCGCGGAACTCCCTGCTGTCCGGGGTCTCTGAGATCTCCCCGAGGTAAGCGGTGTAGAGACCGGCGATCTCACGCCCGAGTGGTGAGTCCGCCGGCGCGCCGGCCCGCTGCGCCTCCTGCGCCCGCACCAGGATCGCGCCGCCCCGTTCGAACGCGCCCACCATCTCCGCCGACGTCATCACCTCGGCGCCGGGCGCGGAGAAGGTCTCGCGCAGCGCCTCGCCCACCTCGCGGCGGAAGTCCGCGTCCTGCAGGAGGTTCGCCAGCTCGATCCACGCCTCCAGTTGCTCGGTGGCCGGCTCGTCCGGCAGGACCAGCCGTTCCTTGCGCATGAGGCCGACGAAGGCGGAGCTGACTTCGAGGCCTTCGGTGATCTCGTTCCAGAAGTCGTCGATCAACCGGTCGCGGTCGTCGTCGGACATCCCGGCGAGCTTGTGCATCAGCACCACCTGCTCGGCCTCGGTGTGCTGCCGGGCGATCGTCCGCAGCACGGCCTTCCTGGAGCGGATGCGGCGGGCCTGGTCGTCCAGCCGGGACAGGTGGGCGGTCGCGAGGTCCGACAACGTCATCCGTCCCTCCAGCAGGTGGCGGATGTCGTCCAGGCCCGCGTCCAGGTCGCGCAACGTGCGGACGAACTCCAGCCGGGCGATCGCGTGGACGTCGTAGAGCCGGTGCCCGGCCGCGGTGACCTCGGCGGGGACCACGATCCCCTCGTCGGAGTAGAACCGGATGGCGCTGACGCTCAGCCCCGTCCGGCGCGCCACCTCTCCGATCGCGTACCGCCTGGTGTCGTTCATGAGGCCACTATCGAACCTCAAGTGGCTTGAGATGCAACCCATACGGATGACTTACTTGAGCATTACCAACTCTTTACCTATGCTTCTCACGAGGGGAGTACTTCCCAAGCGTCTGCCCGGTCAGTACGGACACCCCTAGATGTCCTCGGGAGACCACCCGCACCGGGTGAAGGAGACCTCGAACGATCATGTTCGAGGAGGTTCCGTGCCCGTCGAATCCGTGGCGTCGCCCGGTCTGTGGTTTCTGAGCATCGCGGCGCTGCTCGCCCTGCTGGTGGTCGACTTCCTGGTCACTCGCCGCCCGCACGAGGTGTCCATGCGGGAGGCGGCGGGCTGGTCGGTCTTCTACCTCACGCTGCCCCTGGTGTTCGGGCTCTGGCTGTGGTTCGAGTTCGGCAGCGGCCAGTCGCTGGAGTTCGTCACCGGGTACGTGGTGGAGAAGTCCCTCTCGGTGGACAACCTGTTCGTCTTCATGCTCCTGCTCGCGGCGTTCAGCGTGCCGTCGCAGATCCAGCAGCGCGTGCTGCTCTACGGCATCGTCGGCGCATTGGTGCTGCGCGGCATCTTCATCGCGGCCGGCGCCGCGATGCTGTCGGCCGGGACCTGGGCGTTCCTCGTGTTCGGGCTGATCCTGTTCGCCTCGGCACTGAAGATCCTGCATGCGGCCCTCGCCGGTGAACCGGCCGCGAAGGACACCTCGAACATGCGGTCGGTGCGGCTGTTGCGCAGGCTGATGCCGGTTACCGACGACTACCGCGGCACCCGGATGACCGTCCGCGAGAACGGGCGCAGGGCGCTCACCCCGCTCGCGATCGTGGTGGTGGCGATCTTCGCGACCGACGTCGTGTTCGCGATCGACTCGGTGCCGGCGGTGTACGGCATCACCGAGGACCCGTACCTCGTGTTCACCACCAACGCGTTCGCATTGCTCGGCCTGCGCGCGCTCTACTTCGTGCTGCACTCGGCGCTCGCCAAGCTCGTGCACCTCAACCACGGCCTGGCGATCATCCTGGCGTTCATCGGGGTGAAGCTGGTGCTGCACTGGGCGCACGGCGTGTGGCCGGCCGTGCCGACGATCCCCACCCCGGTCTCGCTGGCCGTGATCGTGGCGACGCTGGGCGTCGTCACGATGACCAGCCTTCGTTCTCGTCGCAAGGAAGAAGCCAATGTGGACTGATCCCCGATGGTCACCGCGCGCCTGATCGACTTCCTCGTCGACGTCAGCGTGACGCTGCTCGTGCTGACGGCGCTGGTGGTCGCGTGCGCGGCCCTGGTCTCCAGGCCGTAGGTTCGCTCACGACCAAACGGACACGTGTCCGATATTGTGGGCGCATGCCTGCTCGCCCTGACACCGGCCCCGACTTCATCGAGGCGCTCGCCCGCGGCCTGGACGTGATCCGCGCGTTCCGGCCGTTGCGCCCGGTGATGACGCTCAGCGAGGTCGCCTCGGCCACCGGGCTGGCGCGGCCGACCACGCGCCGCATCCTGCTCACGCTCGCCGAGCTCGGGTACGTGCGGCAGAGCGAGTCCGGTTTCGCGCTCACGCCGCGAGTGCTCGACCTCGGCGTCGCGTACGTGCGGTCGATGGGCCTGTGGGACGTGGCCCGCCCGCACATGGAACGGCTGTGCGCCCGCACCAACGAGTCGGTGTCGATCGCACAGCTCGACGGGCCGGACATCATCTACGTCGCGCGGGTCGCCGTGCCGAAGATCGTCACGCTGTCCGTGCAGATCGGCACGCGGTTCCCGGCTTTGCCGACCTCGCTGGGGAAGGTGCAGCTCGCCGCCCTGGCACCGGACGAGCTGGAGGCCGTGCTCGCGCAGCCGACCCGGTCGGGCCTGACGTCGCGCTGGCAGCCGGACGCGGCCGAGCGGGACGCCGAGCTGCGGGACGTCCGGGCACGCGGGTGGGCGCTGACCGACCAGCAGCTCGCGCTGGGCATCCGGTCGGTCGCGGCGCCGTTGCGCGACGGGAGCGGCAGGGTCGTGGCCGGGATCAACGTCAACTGCCACGCGTCCGAGACCTCGGTCGAGCACATGGTGGAGCACCACCTGCCCCTCCTGTTGCAGGTCGCGGGCGAGATCAGCGCCGACTTCGCCCGGCTCGGCACGGTGCCGCACGAGGTCGTCGCGTCCTGAGGGGTTGACCAGCGGCCGTCGAAGGTTGACGATTCAACGGACACCTGTCCGCCAGACGGTCAAGGGAGTTCCCGATGAGTTCCGTCGTGCTGAGAAACGGCACTGTCCTGACCATGGACGGCCGCCCGCCGCTCGTCGACCACGACGTCCTGGTCGCCGGCGACCGGATCGCCGCGATCGGGCCGCGGCTGGAGGTGCCGGAGGGGACCGTCGAGGTCGACGCCACGAACGGCATCGTCATGCCGGGCATGATCGACACGCACCGGCACCTGTGGCAGACCGCGATGCGCGGCTACGGCGCGGACTGGACGCTCACGCAGTACTTCGTCTGGTACTACCTGGAGTGGGGCAAGGTGTTCCGGCCGCAGGACATCCACGCCGGCAACCTCCTGGGTGCGGCCGAGGCCCTCGACGCCGGCGTCACCACGACCGTCGACTGGTCGCACGGCCTGCAGACCACCGAGCACGCCGACGCCGCCGTCGACGCGCTGCGGGCGGTGCCCGGCCGGTTCGTGCTGGCCTACGGCAACATCCAGGACAGCCCCGCCTCCTGGACCGCCACACCCGCGTTCCGGGACTTCGTCTCCCGCCGCATCACCGGCGACGACATGCTGGGCTTCCAGCTCGCGTTCGACGTGACCGGTGACCCGTCGTTCCCCGAGAAGGCCGCCTTCGAGGTCGCACGGGAGCTCGGCGTCCCCGTCACGACGCACGCGGGCGTGTGGGGCGCGACGAACGACGACGGCATCAGGCTGATGTACGACAACGGGTTCATGACGCCGCAGTCGATCTACGTGCACGCGGCGACGTTGTCCACCGACTCCTACCACCGCATCGCGGCGACCGGCGGCTCGATCTCCGTGTCGACCGAGAGCGAGCAGAGCGCCGGTCAGGGCTACCCGCCCACCTGGGCGATCCGCGAGCACGGCATCCCGGTGTCGCTGTCGATGGACACGTCGGTGTGGTGGAGCGGCGACCTGTTCTCCGCGATGCGCGCGACGCTGGGAGCCGACCGGGCCCGCGAGCACATGGCCGCGCACGGCAACAACGACACCGTCACGCACTCGTCGTTGCGGGCCGAGCAGGTCGTGGAGTGGGCGACGATGGGTGGTGCGCGGGCGTTGGGACGCGCCGCCGACCTCGGCAGCCTCGAAGTCGGCAAGAAGGCCGACATCGTGTTGCTGCGCAACGAGAACTCCCCCGCGATGTTCCCGATCCTCAACCCGTACGGGCACGTGGCGTTCCAGGCCCAACGGTCCGATGTGGACACCGTGCTCGTCGACGGCCGGATCGTGAAGCGCGACCACAGGCTCGTCGGCGTCGACCTCGGCTCCATCCGCAGCCAGGTGTCGAACACCGTGGACCACCTGCGGACGCAACTCGGCGAGGAGGCGTGGGCGAAGGGCATGAACCCCGACATCCCGGAATCGAAGGTGCTGGACAACCCCTACACCTACACCGAGTACCGCGGCGACACCCGGACGTCCGTCTGATGGGCCCTCTCGAAGGCCTGCTCGTCGCCGACTTCTCGCGCGTGCTCGCGGGCCCGTACGCGACGATGCTGCTGGCCGACATGGGCGCCACGGTCGTCAAGGTCGAGGGACCGGCCGGCGACGAGACCCGCACGTGGATGCCGCCCGTCCGCGACGACGTCTCGACCTACTACTTGGGTGTCAACCGCGGCAAGCGGTCGATCGCTCTCGACCTGCGCTCCGAGGACGACGCCGTGCTGGGCCGGGAACTCGCCCGGCGCGCGGACGTGGTGATCGAGAACTTCAAGCCCGGCGGCCTGGCCAAGTACGGGCTCGACCACGCGTCGGTCAGCGCCTCGAACCCGCGCGTGATCTACGCGTCGATCACGGGTTTCGGTTCCGGGGAGGGCAGGCACGTTCCCGGCTACGACCTGATGGTGCAGGCGATCTCCGGGCTGATGAGCCTGACCGGTGATCCGGACGGGCCGCCGTACCGCGCGGGCATCTCGGTGTTCGACGTGATGGCGGGCAACCACGCCGTGATCGGCATCCTCGCCGCGCTGCGCCACCGCGACTCGACGGGGCAGGGCCAGCTCGTCGAGGTGAACCTGCTGTCATCGGCGCTGACGGGGCTGGTGAACCACAGCTCGGCGTTCGTGGCGGGCGACGTCGTGCCGTTCCGGATGGGCAACGCACACCCCAGCGTGTTCCCCTACGAGCCGTTGCCGACCGCCGACAACGACCTGATCGTCGCGGCGGCCAACGACGGCCAGTTCCGGCGCCTGTGCGAGGTCCTGGGGCTGTCCGAGGTGCCGGACGACCCGCGGTTCGCCCGCAACGCCGACCGCACCCGCAACCGCGAGGAGCTGCGGCCGATCCTGGTGGAACGGTTGCGAGCCCGTGGCGCCGTCGAGTGGTTCGACCTGCTCGTGGCGGCCGGCGTGCCGTGCGGGCCGATCAACACGATCGACGGCGGGTTCGCGATGGCCGAACGGTTCGGGCTCGACCCCGTCGTGGTGGTCGGGGACGTGCCGACGACCCGGCACCCGATCCGCTTCTCGGAGACACCGGCGGTCTACCGGCTGCCGCCGCCCGAACTGGACGAGCACGGCGAGGAGCTGCGCACGTGGCTGAAGGAGGACCGTGACGGTCTATGAAACGGCGCTCGGCGCGTCCACGCCCGACACCATCACGTTGCTGGGGCAGGACCTCGCGCGGGACGTGATGGGCACCGTCGGGTTCGGTGAGCTGGCGTTCTGGCTCGCCACCCAGCGCAGGCCGAGCCCTGGCGAGACGCGGCTGTTCGAGGCGGTGCTGGCCGCCCTCGCCGACCACGGGTTCACGCCGACCGCCATCGTCAGCCGCCTGACCTTCCTGTCCGCCCCGGACTCCGTGCAGGGCGCGCTGGCGGCGGGACTGCTCGGCGGCGGTTCGCGGTTCCTCGGCGTCACCGAAGACGCCGGCCGGTTCCTCAACTCCGTGGTCAGCGCTCACGCACCCCGCGAGGACTGGGACGCCCTCGCGCTGGAAACCGTTCGGGCGCAAGGGAAGGCACGCATTCCCGGACTCGGGCACCACGTGCACAAGAACGGCGACCCCCGCACGCCACGCCTGTTCGAGATCGCCGAGGAGGAAGGCCTGGTCGGGCCGCACCTCTCGCTGTTCGCCGCGATCGGGCGCGTTCATCCGCAGGTGCTCGGGAAGACGTTGCCGCTCAACGGCGCCGGCACGTGCGGCGCGGTGCTTGCCGACCTCGGCCTGCCGCTGGAGTTGTTGCGGGGCTTCGCGTTGCTGGCCCGTACCGCCGGACTGATCGGGCAGCTCGCCGAGGAGCTGCGCAACCCCGTCGCCAACCAGATCTTTCTTTCCGTCGACACAAACACCAGGTCTGTCGCGCCTGTCGAGGAGTGAGCAATGCAGCTCGTCACCGAGGACAACATCACCGCGCTCGCGGAGCAGCGCTGGGCCACCGCGAAGGACCCGCGGACCGCGACGCTGATGACCGCGCTGGTCCGGCACCTGCACGAGTTCGCCCGCGAGGTGCGGCTCACCGAGGCCGAGTGGATGGCCGCGATCGGGTGGCTCACCGCGACCGGGCAGATCAGCGACGCCAAGCGTGAGGAGTTCATCCTCGCATCCGACGTGCTCGGCCTGAGCATGCTCGTCGTGCAGATGAACCACCGGTTCTCCGCGGGTGTGACACCGGCGACCGTGCTCGGGCCGTTCCACATCGACGGCTCCCCCGAGCTCGGGTTCGGCGGTGACATGTCCGACGACGTGGACGGAACTCCGCTCTACCTCACCGGAAGCGTGCGTTCGCTGGACGGTTCGCCGGTGTCCGGGGCCGTGCTGGACGTCTGGCAGGCCGACGCCGACGGCGCGTACGAGGCGCAGCTCGAAGTGGACGAGGCACGGCTGCGCGCGAAGTACCGCACCGAAGTGGACGGCACCTACTGCGTCCGCACGATCACGCCGAAGGGGTACTCGATCCCGATGGACGGGCCGGTCGGCGCGTTGATCGGGCAGACGGAGATCAGCCACTTCCGGCCGGCGCACGTGCACTTCCTGCTCACCGCCGAGGGGCACGAACCGCTGATCACGCACCTGTTCGAGGAGGGCGCCGAGTACCTCGACAGCGACGTCGTGTTCGGCACCAAGCAGGAGCTGGTAGTCAGGTTCGAGCCGCGCGAGCCCGGCCCGACGCCGGACGGCGGCACGTCCGCGGTGCCGTGGGTGCTCGCCGAGTTCGACTTCGTGTTGCAGCCGTGCGCGCCGCGGTAGTCGTTCGTCCCGGTCAGCCTCCGTCGCTCGCCGACCGGGACGAGCCCTCCGGCGAGGTCGTCGTGGACGTCCTCGCCGCGCCCATCACCCCGTTGGATCGCCTGTGCGCCGGCGGCACGTCCTACTTCGGCGTGCCCGCGACACCCTATGTGCCTGGGGTGCAAGGGATCGGGACCGTCGACGGGCGGACGGTGTGGTTCCCCACCACCGCCGGGATGGCTCCCGGTGACGGGAGCATGGCCGCGAAGGCGTTGGCACGCGAGGAAGACCTGGTGTTCCTGCCGGACGTCGACCCGTTCGTGATGGCCGCGCTCGGACTGTCCGCCGTAGCCGCGTACATGGCGTTGAGCAGTCTGGCACCGGGCGAGTCCGTGGTCGTGCTCGGCTGCGGCGCGGTCGGTCAGGCCGCGATCCAGCTCGCCCGGCTCGCCGGTGCCGGACGGGTGGTGGCCGCCGCACGTTCGGCCGAGGCCCGTGCACGCGCGGTGCGAGCGGGAGCGGACGTCGTGGTCGCGCTGGAGGACGTGGCCGACGCCGCCCAGGGCGCCGACCTGCTGATCGACCCGTTGTTCGGGGCTCCCGCCGCCGCGGCCGCCCAGGCGTTGCGACCGGGCGGCCGGTGGGTGAACCTCGGCGGTTCGGCGGGCGAGACGAGCCCGATCACGTCGTCCACGTTGCGCAGCCGGTCATTGCGGTTGTCCGGTTACACCAACAACGAACTGACCGTGCGGCAGCGGGCCGACGCCATCTCCGTGATCGCCCGGCACGCGGCGGCGGGTGCGCTCACCGTCGACCACGAGGTGGTGCCACTGGCCGACGTCACCGATGCCTGGCACCGCACCGCTCACGGCCGGGTCGTGCTGGCGATGTAGTCCTCAGGTAACACGACCTGCGCGTGCCACCATGGGCTGAGGTGGCGGCGCGAGTCGCACCGCCACCTCACGACGTTCAGGAGCACTTGCGCCCGTCGTTCACGCACTTCACGATCTGCGCCATCGTCTGGTCGGAGTTGACGTTGGCGTAGTCGTGGTGGTCGGAGAACGGGTTGTGGTTCTCCTCGGGGAAGGCGTCGAGCTGGTACTGACCCTTCTGCTGCACGTCCGCCGGAAGGTTGTAGACGGTGGTGACCCGCAGCTGTGGGATCGCCTTGAAGCCCTTGGGGCACGCGCCGGTCTGCTTGTCCGCGAACCGCATGTGATCACGGTGGTTGGCGCTGTCGGTGTTCTGGCCGTCCCAGCAGCCCGGGAAGTCGTGCACCCGCATGACCTTGCTGCCGTTCGGGCAGATGACGTACTTGTCCGAGAGGCGGTCCTCGAACCCGCTGCAGGTCCACGTCGCGCGGGCGTTGGCGGGGCCACGGCTGGTCGGCTTGGCGTCACCGGTGGTCATCTTGAGGAACTTCGGCATGGCGGTGACCTTGCTGGTCGCGTTGCCGCGGTACTCGATCTTCGCCTGGGCGGGTCGGACGATCTTGCCGACGTTGCCGACGAGTTCCAGGTTCGGCCCGGCGGGAACCGCCAGTGCCGCGTTACCGCCGTTGTTGTTGCCGCCGTTGTTGTTGTTACCGCCGTTGTTGTTACCGCCGCCGTTGTTGTTACCGCCCGCGGTGTCGTTGATGAGCTTGCAGGGCGCCAGGCGCTCCAGACCCTGCGGCTTCTGGGCGTTGCGGCCGATGGCGATGGCCATCCGGTCGATCGTGGCGACCCGCTTGTCCTTCAACGGCCCCAGAATGGCGTTGTTGACGAAGTTCGGGCCGCCCTGCCCCTTGGAGGTCACGATCCGCTGGTTGGCCTCCGCGATCTGCTTGTCCAGCAGCACGAGGTTGCGATCCACCTCGGCGATCGCCTGGTCCGGCACGGCACCCAGCGCGCCGCGCACCGAGGGGCACTTCACGGTCGGGGTCGCGTCGTCGCCAGAGCCGCCGGGCTGGCCGGCGAACTTGCGCGGAGCCTGACCGTGATCGCCGTGTCCGTCCGAGCCGCCCGGCTGGCCGCTGAACTTGCGCGGGGCCTGGCCGTTGTCGCCGTGTCCGCCGAAGAACAGCTCGCATTCGACGAGCGAGGTCAGGTTCGGCTTGGGCGCACTGCGGCCGATCGCGATCGCCATGCGGTCCAGGGTGGCCACTCGCTTGCTGCGCAGCGGGCCGAGAATCGCGTTGTTGACGAAGTTCGGGTCACCGGGGTTCTCGTTGCGCGCCACCCGGTCGTTGGCTTCCTTGAGCTGCTTGTCCAGCAGCTCGAGGTTGCGGTCCACCTCGCCGCTCGCCTGCTGCGGCACGGCGGGCAGACGGTCCTTGACCGACGGGCAGGTGACGTGCGGTGCGCCCGCCTCCTTGATCTTGTCCGGACCGGACCCCGACGAGGTCGTGTTCGCGTTCGGGTTGATCCGCACGACCGGCCAGAAGTAGGACGACTTGTCGCCGTTCTTGCAGCTGGTGTCCGAATCCTCCAGAGACTCGTCGGTCGAGTCCGCGCTGATCGACTGGTTGCCGACGAAGTCGTGGACGTGCTGGGCGCCGTGATCAACACCCGGCTGGGCGACCGGGTTGTCCGCGCTGCGCTTGCCGTTCTCGTTCGTGCCGCAGTCGACGGTGAACACACCACTGGTGCCCCCCTGCTGCACCTTCGGGTTCACGACGTTCCTACCGACCTGCTCGATGCGCACGAACGCGCTGGCCGGCGCCGGGTCACCGTTCTTCGCGGCCAGTGCCACGGTGGCGGTACCGGCGGCCACCACGGCGACCGCCGACAACGAGGCGATCAGACGGAACTTCCGCCTGTCGGTTATGCGGTGTGTCATACGTCCTCCTCGGCGATGCCGTGCATGATCAGGAGTACGTACTACGCGCGCTTCCGGATTAATCACGAGTTTCGCGTCACAAGTTCGTAGGAAATCCAGCCCTGATGGGGTAGTAAGCGCTTTCCGGGTTACCGGGGAGTAAGGATCACCCTTATCGCACCGGGCGGTAACCGGAAGTGTCCGACAACGCTGTCACCCCTGAGCAACTCGGATCCCGAGGTGTGCAACGCGGCCACACACGTGATCCCACGCAACCGGGGCACAGGGCAGGCGTCCTTCAGTGCAGCAGTATTTCGTGTCAGGAGGCCGTGATGAGGCGTTCCCTTGTGGTCCTGGTGGCGATTGTCTTCGGTGTGCTGCTGGGGGTGCCCGCCACGGCGGGGGCCAGTACGCCGTACTGCGGCATCACCTGGGGTTCCCTGCCGAAGGAGGCGAGCCCCGGCTCCACCGACGAGCTGTACGACATCCGCACCGGCCGGCACACCTGCTTCGACCGGATGGTCCTCGACGTGAACGGCGACGTGCGCGGCTACTCCGTGCGGTATGTCGCCGAGATCCGCAAGGACGGGTCGGGCGAGCTCGTCCCGGTGCGCGGCGGCGCACGGCTGGAGGTCATCGCGAGGGTTCCGACGATCGCGACCGACGCGATCTTCCTCCCGAACGGCGAACTCGCCGATGTCAGCGAGTACAGCACGTTCCGCCACGTCGCGTGGGCGGGTCAGTTCGAGGGGCAGACGACGATCGGGCTGGGCGTCCGCGCGCGGCTGCCGTTCCGGGTGTTCCTGCTCGACGGGCCCGGCACTGGATCGCGAATGGTCGTCGACGTCGCGCATCGCTGGTAGTCCCGCGTGGGTCTGTGGACCGTAGTTTGTCCGACCTGGTCAGACGGCCTGTCGATGGAATCCATCGGCAGGCCGCAACCGTTGGCGCACAACGAGAACGACGCCGCACGCGACGCGTCCAGCACGGCGGACCGTGGCGGACGTCGGCGCGTGCGGCGCCGGATCAGGCGGCGTCCCGTGAGCAGACGGGACGCCGCCTGAATCAGGGGATGCGCGCGCCCACGGCGGCGAGCGCTCGGGTGACGGGCTGGAAGAACGTGACACCGCCGCTGCGGCAGTCGCCGCTTCCGCCCGAGGTCAGGCCGATCGCGTTGCCGTTGACGGTGAAGAGCGGTCCGCCGCTGTCGCCGCCCTCCGCGCACACGGTCGTCTGGATGAGACCGGTGACGCGTCCCTCCGGGTAGTTCACGGTGGCGTTGAGACCGGTGACACGGCCGGCGCGCAGGCCTGTCGTGCTGCCCATCCGCTGGACCTGCGTGCCGACCCTGGCCTCGGCTGCGCGCTGGATCCGCACCTTGCGGCCGTTGCCGGTGTCGACCTCGCTGGGCGCGGCGGTGTTGCGGTTGTTGTAGGTGAGCAGGGCGAAGTCGCCGTTGCCGGGGAAGGTCGAGCGCGCGACGGTCGCGACGGCCCTGCCGCCCGGTGTGAGGGAGAACTGCCTGCCCGCGGCCGCGCAGTGGCCGGCGGTGAGGATGGCGGGGCGGCCGTCGTCCGTGACGACGTTGAAGCCGAGCGAACAGCGGCTGTTGCCCGCGAAGATCCCGTCTCCGCCCTCGGCGAACAGCTTGAACGTGCCCCCGGTGCGTTGCAGCCTCACCCCGGCGCCCATGCCCTTCACCGTGGACACCAGGTTGTCCCACTTGGCGCCGGTGACGGTGCTGTCGGCGGTGACGAGGACCTCGTTCGTCGTCGGGTTGACCGCCCACGCGGTGCCCGGCACGGAAGCCTTCTGCCGCAACGTCTCGGTGGCCTGCGCGGGGGCCGTGCGCAACTCCGGCGCCGCCTGGCTCGCCGTGAACGTCGAGGCGGTGATCGCCACGGCGACGAGCCCGATGGCGCCCGCGATCACCTTGGCCCGGCGGTTGTCATCGTGGTGTTTGCCCATGTGGCGCCCTCTCGTTACCGGATTGAGATCCGCTCCTGTCTGGGTGTACGTACAGCGAGGCGCACCGGTTTAGGTGAATCGCTGGAATCGAGACGGCGGCGACACCGCGACGGTCGCGATCGACGGGCGTGGGGGCGACGCCCTTTCAGAGGCTCTTGGCGAAGTGGAACGCGGGGATGACGAAGCCGGACGCCAGGTAGAGGCGGTGCGCGTCGTGCCGCGGCGTCCCGGAGTCGAGGTGCACGCCCGCGCAGCCCAGGCGGCGGGCCTCGTCGTCGACCCACCGCAGCAGGGCGCTCGCGTGGCCCTGCCCGCGGGCGGACGGCAGGGTGCTCAGGTCGTCGATGTAGAGGTGCGGCCCCGCGTAGAGGTTGGTCATGTGCCGGAATCCGGCCAACGAGACGAGACGGTCCATCTCGTCGAAGGCGACGACGAGCCGGTAGCCCTCCCGCCGCTGGGCGCGCACGAGCTCGGCGAACTCGTCGGCGTCGGTGAGATGCGGGCGGAGTTCGCGCATCACGTCGAACGCCAGGGCGGTGTCCCCGCCGTCCAGTTCGGCGATGGTGCGAGTGAAGGTAGTGGTCACAACCAAGATGTTCGCCGAACAAGTGGCCTCTCAGAATACCCATTGCGGGGATAAATCAAGAGGCCACTTATCGACGGAGCCTACGGGGCCAGGTTGAGGCCCCACGTGTCGATCCTGCCGACATCAGCCGGCCCGAGGTCGCGGACGCGAAGCTTCCACGTGCCGTTGGCGCCCTCGCCCGACACGTTGACCGTGTAGGTGCGGTCGATGTTGTCCGCGGAACCACCGGAGCGGTTGTGCAGCGTGTACGACGTGCCGTCCGGCGCGATCAGGGCCACCGTCAGGTCACCGACGTACGGGTGCACGATCCGCACCGTCACCACGGAACCGGCGGACGGCGCCGAGGAACACCCGGAGATCACGATGTCGCTGTCGACCGCGGCACCCGCGTCCGGGATGGCGACGTCGTTGGGGTTGGTGCCGGTGCAACTGCCGCCGTCGCCGGTGACGGTCAGCGAGTAGGTGGCCGTGCGGGACGCCGAGCCGGCCGCCGTGATCGTCACCGGGTAGGTGCCGGCCGCGACGGACGCCGTGGTGCCGATGGTGAGCGTCGAGTTTGATCCGGTCTGGACGGACGCCGGGCTGAACGATGCCGTCGCACCGGAGGGAAGCCCGGACGCGGACAGCTGCACGGTCTGCGGGTCACCGCTGACCGTCGCGGTGCCGACGGTGGCCGAGACGGACGAGCCCGCCGCCACCGAACCGGACGCGGGCGACACCGACACGGAGAAGTCCGCGCCCGGCGTGCCGGCGCTGACGGCCGACTTCCAGAGGGTGTAGGCGATGCCGTCGACCGCGCGGTTCAGGTGCGTGTCGCTGATGTTCGCGGTGCCGTCGCAGGACGCGTGGTAGCAGGGGTCGAACGCGCCACCCGAGGTACCGCCCCACTTCGACGCCTGCGCCGCGGTCTTGCGGGCGCTCGCGCCCATGGCGTAGCCGGACGCCGGGATGCCCGCGTTGGTGAAGGACGCGTCGTCGGACCGGTTGCGGCCCTCGGTGTTCTCCTCCGGCTGCAGGCCCAGGGAGTCCCAGTACGCCTTCATGTGCGTGGACTGCGCCGAGGTGATGTTGTTGATGAAGTAGCCGCCGTTGACCGAGCCCACCATGTCGAAGTTGTGGTAGGTCTTGATCTTCGTGCGCTCGGTGGACGGGAGCTGCGAGACGTAGAAGCGTGAGCCGTTGAGGCCCTGCTCCTCGTCGGTCCACCAGCCGAAGCGGACCTTGTTCAGCATCGACGGGTTGCGCTGGGCGAGCACGAGCGCGGTCTCCAGCAACGCCGACGAGCCCGAGGCGTTGTCGTTGATGCCGGCGCCCGCGGACACGCCGTCGAGGTGCGCGCCGAACATGTAGACGTTGTTCGCGTTGCCACCCGGCCATTCCGCGATCACGTTCGGACCGGCGCCGGTGGTGCAGCCCGAGGTACAGGGCTGCTCGGTGACGGTGAAGCCCGCCGCGGTGAGCTTGTCCTTCACGTACGTCACCGACGCGCGGTAGCCGGCCGACGTCGAACGCCGGTTGCCGCCGTTCTGCGAGGCGATCGTGCCGAACGCGGTCAGGTGCGCCTTGACCGCGTTGATGTCGATGTCCGGGATCTGCGGACCGGTGCCGCCGGTGACCGTCAGCGTGTAGGTCGCGGTCTTCGTCGTGCCGCCCGCGGCCCGCACGGTGATCGGGTAGGTGCCCGAGGAGATCGACGCGGTCGTGCTGATCGACAGCGTGGAGTTCGTGCCCGTCGTGACGGACGAGGGGCTGAACGACGCGGTGGCGCCGGAGGGCAGCCCGGTCGCGGTCAGCGCGACGGTCTGCGCCTGGCCCGCCGTGGTCTGGGTCTGGACGGTGGTCGAGGCCGCCGAGCCCGCCGCCACCGAACCGGAGGCAGGCGAGACGGCGACGGAGAAGTCGTTCGCGGGGGTCGAGCCGCCGAGGTTGAGCGACCAGGTGTCGATCCGGCCGACGTCGTTGGCCGCGTTGTCGTTGACCCGCAGCTTCCACGTGCCGTTCGAGGTCTCGCCCGACAGGTCGACGGTGTAGGTCTGGTCGATGTCGTCCGCGGAACCGCCCGAGCGGTTGTGCAGGACGTAGGCGGAGCCATCCGGGGCGATGAGGCTGACCTGGAGGTCACCTTCGTAGGTGTGGACGATCTTCACCGGCACCGTGGCGGTCGCGGACGGAGCCGAGGCGCAGCCGGAGATGACGATCGGCGACTCGACGGTCGTGTTGTCGCCGATCGCCACGTCGCTGTCGTTGGTGCCGGAACACCCGGCCAGTGCCGCGGGCGCGGCCGACGCGGGGACGGCCAGCGCCGCCACGGTCATCGACACCAGTGCTGTGGCGAGCAGAGATCTTCTTCTTCGCACAGTCGGGCTCCTTCGCAGGGATGCAGGGTCACGCGACCGTAGCCGCCGAAGTCACGGCCGACATCCGGTCTTTCGGATGGTTGTCGTCACGAGTCAGCTTCTCGGCCCTGAAGGGCCGAGCTTGCGGCTCGGGCACCACTGGCTGTGGTGTGGCCGGCTGCGTCTGGACAGTCACCGGTCAGGCGGCTGTCGGGGCGGCTGACTGGCGCCCCGCGTTCCACGCGGCATCGGCTTTGTGGCTGATGTTGCGGGAAGCGTTGTAGTCGGCGTTCGCGGTGTAGCAGCAGGACCGGCAGACGAACCGGGCTTGGCTGGGCCGGTTGCGTTTGTCGATGTGGCCGCACTCGGAGCAGCCTCGCGAGGTGTTACGCGGGTCCACGAACTGGACCGGCACCCCGGCGCGCTGGGCTTTGTAAGTAATGAAGGCCCCGAGCTGGTGGAACGCCCACGAGTTCAGTGCCACGCGCTGTGGTTTCCTCAGCCGTGCCCGGTCGCGGATTCCGGCCAGGTCTTCCAGGCCGATCCCGCGTCCGGTGCGTTGCGCGGTGGTCACATACTGTTTCGACAGGACGTGGTTGGTGTTGGCCACATGCCGCGATTCCCGGCGGCGCAGCCGTTTGAGCGTGCGTCTGGCGGACTTGGTCTTCTTGCGTTGCAGTTTTCGCCGCAGACGCTGCAGATGCCGCCGGTAGCGGTTCACGCGGCGCCCGGCGGCGCGGTCGCCGTCGCTTGTGGTCGCGACGTTCACGATCCCCAGATCGATGCCCAGCCACCCGGACGGCTCGAACGTCTCCGGCTCCGCGATATCGCAGGTGGCGATCAGGAACCACATGCCGTCGTGGTGCGCCAGATCCGTCTCGCCCCGCCTGTGCTCACGCAACATCGTCAGCTGATCTGGCGAACCGGTGAACCGCAGATTCTTCATCCGACCGGCCGTGGTCCAGATTGACACCGTCCGCGCGTCGTGATTCCACGACAGGCAGCGGTCGTCGAACGGCTGAGCCGCGTCCGGCCGGAACCCGATCGGTTTCGACTCCGCTTTCACGCGGCGCTTCGAGCCTTCTGGGCCGAGAGTGCCGTTGCGAATGTTCGCGTGCAGCGTGGTACAGGCGTCGGCGGTCTTGCGGATCACATGCAATGCCGGCTGAGCCGACAAACCCCGCGCTTTCAGGCCCGCATACGCCAGTCGCTGCAGTGCCTGACGGGAGAACACCCGCCGCTCGAACGCCATCCGCGACACCTCGTCCGCGGCCTGGTTGCAGGCATGCAGGGTCGCCGCCAACGCCGACGCCTGCACAGCGTCCGGCAGCAGCTTCACCCGCACGACGATCTTCACAACGATCATCCTATCGCTGGCCCGGGCCACCTCAATGGGAGCCGAACCCCGATATCCGCAGAGGCCGCGCGTCGTCTACACCCTGCACGCACACCTGGCCTTCGTCACCAAGTCCCGGCGCGGCGCGTTCACCGACGAGATCCTCGGCCGCTGCGAGCAGATCATGCACGAGGTCTTGTGAGAGCTCGGCGGCAAACTACGCGAGTTCAACGGCGAGACCGACCAAGTGCAACTGCTCGTGCACTACCCGCCCACGTCGCCCTTTCCCGACTGCTCAACAGCCTCGAAGGCGTCTCGTCCCGGCACCTGCGCCACGACTTCCCCAGCCACATCAAGAAGTACTGTGGGGCAACCACTTCTGGTCACCCAGAAACGTCCCGGCTGATCTCACGGTGCCAGAGCGCCGCGACACCACAGAGCGCATTTCTCCCGGCCAAGAACGGCCGGGATTCCTGCGATTAGCCCGTTGAAGTGCGGCGATCCGCCGATGTCCGATTTCACTTTTAAGTCACGGCTTCCGTTGAGCCATCAGGGGGATAGCGTCGGAGAACCGGCAGGAAGGAGACATCGATGTCGCTCTCGCCAGACACGCCTCCCGGCTTCGCGGACACCCTGCGCGAGGCCGTCGCGGCGCGTGGCCTGTCGCTGGAACGGATCCGCGACCACCTCGCCCGCCGCGGGGTGTCGGTCAGCCTCGCGACGCTGAGCTACTGGCAGACGGGTCGCAGCCGTCCGGAACGTCGTGCGTCGCTCACGGCGGTCGGTCATCTCGAAGAGGTGCTGGCGCTGGAACCCGGTGCGTTGTCGGAACTGCTCGGGCCCGCCCAGCGCGGAGGGCGGCGTCAGAGCACCATCAGCGCGTTCTGGCCGGTGCCGTCGGTGATAGACGACGTTGTGGGCGGGGTCGACACGCGCTGGGACTCGCGGCTGACCCGGATCAGCCAGCACGACCGCGTGACGGTCGGGCCGGAGCGCGGCGAACGGTCCTACGTGTCGCGGCAGGTGCTGCGCGCCGAGGAGGACGGACCGGACCGCTGGGTCGTGATCCTGCACCTCGACGAGCACGACCGGCCGCTGCCGTCGATCAGGCCGCTGCACAACTGCCGGCTCGGCCGCGTCGTGACCCGGCCGTCCGAGGGACTTCTCGTGGCAGAGCTGATGTTCCGGGCGCCGCTGCGCCGGGGCCAGACCGTGATCACCGAGCACGAGCTGGTCAACCAGGCGCCGTACCCGCCGGCCACCAACTACTCCCGCAAGTTCCGCCGGCCCGTGCACGAGTACGTCCTCGAGGTCACCTTCGACGCCCTGGCCCTGCCCCGCACGTGCCGCCGGGTCGTCCGGGACGCGGACGGCACGCGGCAGTCGTTCGGGGTGCGGCTGGACGAGGGCAACTCCGTGCTGGGCGTGGCTCTCAAGTTCGGGCCGGGCTGCTACGGCTTCGAGTGGACCTGGTGAACGGTCGCTCACCAGGTCCACCCTTTTGCTAGACCGTGAGCGACCAACTGCTCAGGACGCCCGTGTCACCGGGACCGTTGTCCCCGATGCGCAGCGTCCAGGTGCCGCTCGCGGTCTCCCCTGCACTGGGGACCACGGTGAACGTCTTGCCCGCCGGGAACGGGTGGCAGCTGTAGCCGCCACCGGGCGTGCGCATCAGCGCGTACCAGCGGCCGCTCGGGGCTACGAGCGTGACGTTCAGGTCTTCCAGGCAGGTGTGGGTGGCGTCCACCTTGACCGTGACGGGGTTCTCGGCGGAGCCGGTGGCGGTGGATCGCACCGCGCTGATCGCCACCTGGAAGTCCCGGATCGGGTAGTCCGTGCCGTTGGTGAACGTGCGGCCGCCGGTGTTGCCGGGCGACGTGCGCGCGTTGACTTCGGCCGACAGCTTCGACTGGTTTCCGGCCGCGTCCACCGCACGGACAAAGAACGTGTACGCGGTGTCGGCGTTCAGCCCGGTCACGGTCGCGGAGGTGCCCGTGACCGTGGTGGCGACCGTGCTGCCGTTGAGCACCTCGTAACCCGTCACGCCGACGTTGTCGGTCGAGGCGTCCCACGCCAGGGAGACGCTCGATGCGGTGGTGCCGGTCGAGCGCGCGTTGCCCGGCACGCTGGGCGCGGCGGTGTCGCCCGATCCCCCGGTGACGAGGGTGAGGTTCCACTTGCGCAGGGCCTCGTTGACCGGCTGGAAGATCGACAGGTCGGCGTCGTCGGTCGGGTTCTGCACGCACTGCGACGGGCCGCCGTCGTGCAGGCCGACCGCCTTGTCGCCGAGCAGCCACGCTCCGCCGGAGTCGCCGCCCTTGGAGCACGCGGTCGTCCAGGTGAGCCCCTCGATCACCAGGCCGCCGCCGTAGTCCACGGCCTTGTTCGTGTACTTGACCTCGCCGCACTGCCACTTCGAGGTGTTGCCGGAGTGGCAGACGCGGTCGCCGACCATCGCCTCGGCCGAACCGGTCACCGTGATCGCGGGCTGGCCCCAGGTGTTGACCGCCGCGGACAGGTTCCAGCCCGCCTCGGTCACCGCGACCACGCCCATGTCGCCCTCGCGGGCGTTCACGCTGCGGCTGCCGCCGACGTTCGACGTGCCGATCCTGTTCTGCTGCCCCGACTGCCCGTACGCGGCCTGGTTGGCGTCGTTCGTGCAGTGCCCGGCGGTGAGGAAGTGCTTGCCGCCGTTGGCGTCCGTCGCGGCGAACCCGATCGAGCAGTTCGTCTCCGACCCCGGCCACCACGGGCTGCCGGCCTGCACGGTGCCGGCCTGCTGGCGTTGCTGGGACCTGGTCTCCGAGACGTGGACACCGTCGCCGAGCGCACGCACCTTCTCCAGGAACCGTTCCGTGGCTTCGGTTTTGCGCGTGGTGTTGACCGTGACGTCGACCTGGTTGTCGCGCACGTCGACGCCCCAGCTGTACACGCCGGGCACGCCGTCACCGATCAGCTTCTTCACGTCGCCGAGCAGCTTCTCCAGGTCGGCGGCACTGCGTCGCACCACCACGGCGTTGATGCCCTCGGCGCGCGCTTGCCGGGCGGCTTGCTCGTCCGGGACGGCGACGGTGAGCTTGCCCGCCGCCGAGTCGAACCAGTGGCCGGCGAGCCGGCCGCGCAGGTCCTGCGACAGTCCGTTGAACCGCTGGTGTGCCTCGTCCTGTTGCTGGGCGCCGACGTCCGGCCCGACGGCGGCGGCCGCGCTCGGAACGAGCGTGAACGCACCGAGCGTCAGGATCGATCCGCACGCGGCAGCGATGATTTTGCTGCGCATTCGCATGAGTGAAACTCCTTCAAAAGGCAGGGTGTGGAAACGGTATTCCGGCCTGCCTCGAAGGCGCATTGTTTAACTGTTCAGTCAGCGCGGCCAGCGAACGTGCTCGTCGTTGATGCGGAACTCGTGAGCGTGTGTCCACACAACGCCCGCGGCGTCACAATGTTCGTGCTCGACCACTTCCGGATCGTGCGTGGGCCAGAACTTCACGGCGATCACCGCGGCCACGGCGGTCACCGCGCCGAGCACGAGGAAGGCCGTGGCCGTGCTCGCGGACGTCGCCACCCAGCCCGCGAGCGGGTAGCAGAGCAGCCAGCACGCGTGGGACAGCGCGAAGTCCGCGGCGAACAACGCCGGGCGGTCCGCGGGATCGGCGGAGCGACGCAGGAGACGCGCGCCCGGCGTGAGGGCGAGCGAGCACCCGGCGCCGATCAACGCCCACAGCACCAGCAATGTCTGCCAGTGCCCGGCGAACACCGTCCCCGCGAACAGCACGACGACCAGCAGGACCGCCGCGCGCAACACCACGACGCGATCCGCGAACCGGTCGAGCAGCCGGGGCAGGGTGAGTGCCGCGACGAGCGATCCGAGCCCGTTCGCGGCCAGTGCGACGGCGACGTCGGACGCATCGCGGCCGAGGCCGTCCCGCACGTGCGCCACGGTGTTCACGAACACCATCGAGCCCGCGGCCGCCGCGGCGAGGTGCACGGCGAGAAGCCCGCGCAACCGCGGGGTGGCGAGGTAGATGCGGATGCCCCGTGTGGTGGCGTCGTACCAGTCACCCTTGCGCGGCAACGATTTCGGGCGCGGCAGAGCGACGGAGAGCACGAGCAGAGCCGATGCCGCGAACCCGAGAGCGGTGCCGAGGAACAGCTCGTGGAAGCTCACCAACGTCAGAGCCGCGGCGGCGAGCGCCGGGCTGAGGAGGCTTTCCAGGTCGTAGGCCGTGCGCGACAACGTGATCGCGCGGGTGTAGTCCCGTTCGTCGGGCAGGACCTCCGGGATGGTCGCCTGGAACAACGGCGTGAACGCGGCGGATCCGGCCTGCAGCAGGAAGATCAGCACGTAGACGTGCCACACCTCGCCGACCCACGGCAGCATCGCCGCGACCCCGACGCGAACGAGGTCCAGCGCCACCAGCACGGCTCGGCGAGGCAACGCGCCGAGCAACGCCGTGGCGATCGGCGCCACCGTGACGTAGGCGATCATCTTGATCGCCAGCGCGGTGCCGAGCACCGCGCCCGCCTCCGGCCCGGCCAGGTCGTAGGCCAGCAGGCCGAGCGCGACGGTCGCCAGTCCCGTTCCGGTCAGCGCCACGACCTGGGCGCCGAACAGATTCCGGTAGACCGGATCGCGCAGCACGGAAATCACGGCCAAACTATAAGCACGAGAACAGGTTTGCGTCGACGGTGCAACAGCCGAACACTGGCAACAGCAATAGACTCACATTAATTCGTTGTAGGATTTTCGCCGTGCCCACCCCGTATGACGCCGTCGCTTCCCTCTACGCCGAACTGTTCAGCGACATGCTCGACACCCGTCCGCTCGAACGCGCGATGCTGGCCGCGTTCGCCGAACTCGCCGACGGCCCGGTGGCGGACCTCGGCTGCGGCCCCGGCCACCTGACCGCGCACCTGCACTCGCTGGGGCTGGACGTCTTCGGGCTCGACCTCTCCCCCGCCATGATCGCTCTCGCCCGCGAAGCGCATCCGGAACTGAGGTTCGAGCAGGGGTCGATGACCGCGCTGGACCTCGGGGACGGGGTTCTCGGCGGCATTCTGGCGTTCTACTCGGTCATCCACCTGCCGCCAGACGAGCTCCCGACCGTGTTCGCCGAGTTCTTCCGCGTGCTGGCACCGGGAGGCCATCTGCTGCTGGGGTTCTTCGCGGGTGACGATCCCGAGCCGCAGGAGTTCGACCACAAGGTGACGCTCGCCTACCGCTGGTCGCCCTCCAGTCTCGCGGATCTGCTGGGGAAGGCTGGTTTCGCCGAGGTCGGACGGCTGGTGCGAGAGCCGGTCGAGGGCGAACGGTTCCTGCAGGCCCAGCTGCTGGTGCGCAAGCCCTAGCGAAAGACGACCGTGCCGTTGCCGTTGAGCAGGACGCGGTGTTCGCAGTGCCAGCGGACCGCCCGCGACAGGGCGAGCGCCTCGGCGTCGCGGCCCGCGGCGGTCAGCGCGCGCGGGTCGTAGGAGTGGTCGACGCGCAGGTCGTTCGACAGCACCTGCATGTACCGCGCCAGCACCACCAGATCGGCCTGGTATTCTCCTCGACGAGCTCGATCAGGCGCTGCTCGGCGGCGTGCCTGGTGCCGGCGGTGTTCGGCACGTGCACGAAGTCGAGGCCCGCCGCCTCCGCCATCGGCCGCAGGTCCTCGTGGTTGGACACGACGGCGGCGATCTCCCCGCCGAGACTGCCCGCGCGCCAGCGGAAGAGCAGGTCGTTCAGGCAGTGGCCGGCCTTCGAGACCATCACGAGGACGCGCGGCGGCCGGTCGTCCCACAGGTCGAACTCCATCGCGAACTGGCTCGCCACCTTCGCGAACTCCGTCGCGAGATCGTCTGCGTCAGAGGAGTCGCACGAGAACGCGGTGCGCGTGTACCGGTCCTCGCCGGTCACCTGCAGGACGATTCCGGTCCTGGCGAGGAGTGTTTGCACGCAAGTGCCGACGGGAGCCGCAGCCGGGTGCAGGTCCACGGAACATCCGTGAGCCAGCACTTGCCGGACGAGCGGCCCTTGAAGGACCACGGTCGTGCGTTGAGCCGAAGTGTCCACAACGGACCCACGGGAGGAACCGAGCGCGCCACGCAACACCTCCTCGATCGTGACCTGCAGGCCGGGCGAGGCCGTGACGAGGAACTCGTCCGGGCCGAGCCAGAGCACCTCGACGTCCCCGAATCGTCCGGTGCCCGAGGCGAAAGTGCAAGCAGCGGAAGAAAACGGGACTCCGAGCCCGTCGCCGCGACGGCGTCCGGGTCGGACACGCGCACGGTGAGCTGCGAGCGGAACGGCACCTCGGCGACGTCCAGCACCGGGGCGAGCGCCGCCAGCCGGTCGCGCCAGGCAGCGAGGGGACTAACCGTTACGACGGGCTCCTTCCTTGTCGTACAGCACCGATTCGGTGACGGTGACCGGCACCAGCGAGTCCTCGACCGGCACGTACAGCGTCTCGCCGATGCGTTCGCGGCCGGAGCGCACCAGCGCCGGCGCGAACGTCCGGCCCAGAGCGGCACTCGGGTAGCTGGACGTGACGTGGCCGAGCATCCGGACCGGCGGTTCGGGCAGCCGGTCGGTCTCCACGATCTGCGACCCCTCCGGCAGCAACACGGCCGGATCGACGGACAGGAGCCCCACGAGCTGCTTGCGGTCCGTGCGGTTGTTCTCGGCACGGGCGAACGAGCGCTTGCCGATGAAGTCGGGCTTCTTCGACACCGCCCACGACATGCCCAGGTCCTGCGGCGTGACCGTGGCGTCGGTCTCCTGGCCGATGATCGGGTAGCCCTTCTCGGCGCGCAGCACGTGCATGGTCTCGGTGCCGTACGGCGTGATGCCGTACTTCTCCCCCGCCGCCATCAACGCCTCCCACACCGGATCTGGTGCGTCTTCCTGCCACGCCTGTCCGGAATGGCCGGTCACGTCGACGAACACGTGCCCTCCTCACCGCGATCATCGAGGGCGACGCGAAGAAGGCGAGCGAACTCGCCTCCCAGCACGTCATCGGTTTCGAACAGGCGATCAGGGCGTCGATCTGACGGTCAGCTCGTCCTGCACCCAGCGGTGGAACTCCCCGATGTGGTGCTCGGAGGGAACCAGCACACCCCCTTGCGCGTAGGCCCGCGACGACATGCCGGGCTGGCACCGTTCACAGGCCTCGAAGTCCTGCTCGTTGACGCGGTGGAAGAGCTCGACGGACCGCGACACGTCCTTGCCCGACGCCACCACGTCCTTGGCGTAGAGCCAGTCGCACTCGACGATCGTGCGGTCGGCGGCCATCGGGAACATCCGGTGGATGATCACGTGGTCCGGCACGAGGTTGATGAACACCTGCGGCCGCACGGTGATCGCGTAGTACCGGCGTTCCTGGTCGGAGGCGACGCCGGACAGGTTCTCGAAGCCCTCACTGCCGTCGATGGTGAAGCCCTTGATCTCCTCGCCGAACACCGCGCCGTGCCCGACGTAGTACTGCGCCGCGTATCCGTCCGCGAACTCCGGCAGGACCTCCGTGAGCTCGGGGTGGATGGTCGCGCAGTGGTAGCACTCCATGAAGTTCTCGATGATGAGCTTCCAGTTGGCCTTGACGTCGTAGGTGATCCGCCTGCCCAGCTCCAGTTCGCTGACCTGGTAGTTGCCGATCGCGTCGAGGTTGCCCAGGCGCTCCCGCACGTCCTGCTGCACGGTCTGTTCGAACGACGCGGGCTCGTCGGCCAGCGACAGCCAGGCGTAACCGAGCCATTCTCTGAGATGTACGGGCTTGAGGCCGTACTCGACGCGGTCGATGTCCGGCATCGACGTGAGGTTCGGCGCGGCGACCAGCTTGCCGTCCAGGCCGTAGGTCCAGGCGTGGTACGGGCACTGGAAGTTGCGCTTGACCGTGCCGGTCTCCTCGACGCACAGCTTGGCGCCGCGGTGCCGGCAGATGTTGAGGAACGCGCGCAGCGAGCCGTCGCGCGAGCGGGTCACGAGGACGCTCTCGCGTCCGATCTGGACGGTCCGGAAGTTGCCGGCGTCCGGCAGGTCGGCGGCGCGGACCGCGCAGAACCACATCCGCTCGAAGATGTTCTGCTGCTCCAGCGCGAAGATCGCCGGGTCGGTGTAGGTGTGGCCGGGCAACGTGGGGATCAGGCTCGACGGGAGTTCGGTCGCGGTCATGGTGGCTCCGTGAAGAGAAGTCAGAGGAGGAGGGATCGCGCGTCAGGACCTGATCCGCGTCATCTTGGGGTCGAAGAGCGGTTCGGAGGCCACCACGGCCCCGACGCGCTCCCCGAAGTACTCGATCTCGACCGGCGTGCCCTCGACGGCCACCTCGGCAGGCAGCCACGCGTAGGCGATGTTCTTGCCGATCGAGTAGCCACGCGCCGCGCTGGTGACGTACCCGGCCGCCACCCCGCCCGCGAGCACCGGTTCGGAACCCATCACGACCTGGTAGTCGTCGTTGATGACCAGGCAGGTGAGCTTGCGGGCCACGGTCTCCTCCGACCTGCCCTCCAACGCCTTGCGGCCGTGGAAGTAGCCCTTGTTCATCCGGACCGCGAAGCCCAGCCCCGCCTCGAACGGGTCGTGCTCGGTGGTCACGTCGGCGCCCCACGAGCGGTAGCCCTTCTCCAGCCGCATGCTGGTGAACGCGCTGCGGCCGGCGGCGATGACACCGTGCTCCTGCCCGGCTTCCCAGAGTGTGTCCCAGAGACGACGCCCCATGTCCGCGGTGGTGTAGAGCTCCCAGCCGAGTTCACCGACGTACGACAGGCGCATCGCGGTGACCGGCACGTCACCGACGAAGGCTTCCTGGGCCTTGAAGTAGCCCATTGCCTGGTGGGAGAAGTCGGTGCGGGTCAACGGTTGCAGGAGATCGCGGGCCAGCGGCCCCCACAGGCCGATGCAGCACGTGCCGGGGGTGATGTCGGTGATGTGCACGCCGCCGTTGGGTGGCATGCGCCTGCGCAGCCAGTCGAGGTCGAGCGGGCCGTTGGCACCGACCTGGAACCGGTTCTCGCCGAGCCGGGCGATGGTCAGGTCGCTGCGCACTCCCCCGTCCTCGTTGAGCAGCAACGTGTAGACCACCGCGCCCGGTTTGCGGTCGAGCTGGTTGGTGGTCATGGTCTGCAGGAACGTCAGCGCTTCCGGGCCGCTGACCTCCAGCCGCTTCAGCGCCGTCATGTCGAACATCGCGACCCGCTTACGTGCGACGAGGGCCTCGGCGCCCGCGATCGGCGACCAGAACCGGGACGCCCACTCGTTGCGCTCCGGGATCTCCGCCACCTCGGGCAGGTCCGCGTTGGCCTCGTACCAGTGCGGCCGCTCCCAGCCCGACGCTTCGAGGAACACCGCGCCGAGTTCGTGCTGCCGCTCGTAGAACGGGCTGGTGCGCAACGGCCGTGGGTTCTCGGCGGGCTGCAGCGGGTGCAGGATGTCGTAGACCTCGACGAACGCGCGGCAGCTGCGTTCGTGCACGTAACCGGGCGAGCGCTGGACGTCTTCGAACCGGTTGAGGTCGCAGCCGTGCAGGTCGATGGTCGGCTGTCCGTCCACCAGCCATTCGGCCATCGCCTTGGCGACACCGGCGGAGTGCGTGATCCACACCGCTTCGGCCACCCAGAACCCGTTCAGGCCGGGGTGTTCGCCGAGCAGCGGGTTGCCGTCCGGGGTGAAGGAGAACAGGCCGTTGACGCCTTCCTCGACCTTCGAGTCGGCCAGCACCGGCAGCAGGTCGACGGCGGCGTCCCAGGAGGTCTCGAAGTCCTCCGGGGTGAACGCGATCTCGGACGGCATGGTCGGCGCGACGTCGAAGTCGAGGATGTCGTCCGCCGAGATCGGCATCGGGCGGTGCCCGTACGCGCCGATGCCGATACGGTCGACGTGCTCGCGGAAGTACAGGTCCGCGTCCTGGTGGCGCAGCAACGGCTTCGACATCTCGGACAGCTCGGTGTTGACGCCCTTCAGCGCCGCCAAGGGTGCCGTCTTCGCGTACTGGTGGGCCATCGGGACGAGCGGGATGTCGAGGTCGACCATCCGCCCGATCCGCGGGCCCCACATGCCGACGCACGACACCACGACGTCAGCGGGGAAGGTGTCGTGCTCGGTGACGACGGCCTTCACCCGGCGGCCGGTGCGTTCGATGCCGGTGACCTTGTGGTGTGCCAGGAACTTCGCGCCGCGTTCCATCGCCCTGCGTGCCTGTGCCTCGGCCGCGCGCAATGGCTTCGCGATGCCGTCACTCGGGATGTGGAACCCGCCGAGGATCTTGGCCGGGTCGAGCAACGGGTGCAGCCGCGCGCACTCCTCCGGATCGCGCAGAAAGCTCTCGACGCCCCACGACGTCGCCCAGCCGTGGCGGCGCTTGATGTCCGTCCAGCGTTCCGGGGTGGTGGCGACCTCCAGGCCGCCGAGCTGCTGGAAGCACCACTGGTCGTCCAGCGTCAGCGCCGTGTACTTCTCGACGGTGTACTTGGCGAACGAGGTCATGGTCTTACAGCCGGTGGTCTGGAAGACCAGGCCCGGCGCGTGCGAGCTCGACCCGCCCGTCGCGAACAGCGGTCCCTGTTCGAGCACGGTGATGTCGGTCCATCCACGCGCGGTCAGTTCGTCGGCCAGCGCGCATCCGACGATGCCCGCGCCGATCAGCACGACTCTCGGCTGGGTCACAGGACCACCACCGAACGGAGCACGCGGCCGTGGTGCATGTCCTCGAACGCCTTCTCGACGTCGCCGAGCCCGATGGTCTCCGAGACGAACGCGCCGAGGTCGAGCCGGCCCTGCAGGTACAGGTCGATCAGCATCGGGAAGTCACGTGACGGCAGGCAGTCGCCGTACCAGGACGACTTCACCGCGCCGCCGCGCGAGAACACGTCGATCAATGGCAGTTCAAGCTTCATGTCCGGGGTAGGCACACCCACGAGCACGGTGAGGCCGGCGTGGTCGCGGGCGTAGAACGCCTGCTGGAACGTCTCCGGGCGGCCGACCGCGTCGATCACGACGTCGGCGCCGTTGCCCTCGGTGAGCTCGCGGATCGCCTCCACGACGTCCTGCTCGCGTGCGTTGATCGTATGTGTGGCACCGAACCGCCGCGCCCACTCCAGTTTCGTGTCGTCGAGGTCGACGGCGATGATCGTGCGCGCCCCCGCCAGCCGGGCACCCGCGATGGCCGCGTCACCGACACCACCGCAGCCGAGCACGGCCACGCTGTCGCCCCGGGTCACGCCGCCGGTGTTGATCGCGGCCCCGATGCCCGCCATCACGCCGCAGCCGAGCAGGCCCGCGACCTCCGCCGGCGCCTTCGGGTTCACCTTCGTGCACTGTCCCGAGTGGACGAGCGTCTTCTCCGCGAACGCGCCGATGCCCAGCGCGGGTGACAGCGGCGTGCCGTCCTCCAGCGTCATGGGCTGCGCGGCGTTGTGGGTGTTGAAGCAGTACTGCGGCCGGCCGCGCAGGCAGGAGCGGCAGGAGCCGCACACCGCGCGCCAGTTCAGGATCACGAAGTCGCCGGGCGCCAGGTCGGTCACACCGGCGCCGACAGCCTCGACGACCCCCGCCGCCTCGTGCCCGAGCAGGAACGGGAACTCGTCGTTGATCCCACCCTCCCGGTAGTGCAGGTCGGTGTGGCAGACCCCGCAGGCCCGCACCGCCACCAGCGCCTCACCGGGGCCGGGGTCAGGCACGAGGATGGTCTCGACCGAGACCCTGGCCCCGCGCCCCGCCGCCACGACACCTTTCACCGCATGTGCCACTGCGAACGCTCCTGTCAGACGTGGAGTTGGAGGGGGTTCTTCGCCGAGCAAAGTTCCGCAATACGCAACGAGATTCGCATTATGCAACTACAGCGCATCACGGTGCGGCCCGAACGGGCCGTTGTCAAGCCCTTGTCGCACGGACGGAGGCATCCGAAAAGCACAAGAGCCCCCGGCCGTGGCCGGGGGCTCGCTATTCCTGAATCTCTTTCACAGCACGGGATGCCCCATGCGGACCGAGAGGTCACGGGACGCGACCCGCAGCTCCTCGACGATCTCGGGCATGCGCTTCTGCGAGAGCCGGTAGGCGGGCCCGGCGGCGCTGATCGCCGCCACGACGTCGCCACGGGAGCCGAACACGGGCACGGCGACCGCGTGCAGACCGGCTTCCAGCTCCTCCATGCAGGTGGCGAACCCGTCCTCGGCGGTGCGGCGCAGCACGCAGCGCAGCTTCACGGGATCGGTGATCGTGCGCGGGGCGCAGGGCTCCAGGTTGCCGGACAACAGGCGTTCCTGCTCGGCCGGCGGCGCGGCGGCGAGCAGGACCTTGCCGCTCGACGTGGCGTGCAACGGCGTGCGCTGGCCGATCCAGTTCTGCGCCGCCACCGCCGAACTCCCCCGCGCCTGGCTCACGTTGAGGGCCACGTCGCTGTCGAGGATCGCGATGTTGACGGTCTCCCCCAGCCGATCCGCCAGCGCCGAGCAGACGGGAGCTCCCACCCGGACGTAGTCGAGCTGACCGCTCACCGCCCCGGCGAAGCGGAGCATGCCGATGCCGATCCGGAACGGGCCGCGTTCGCCGTCCTGTTCCACGAGCTCACGGGCCTGGAGCGTGTAGACGAGTCTGGACGCGGAGGACTTGTGCACGCCGAGCTCGGCGGCGATCTCGGTGATCCCCGCTTCCCCGTTGCGGGCCAGCAGTTCCAGCACCGCCACCGCCCGATCGACCGATTGCACCAGCGCCGGGTCGCGCGCCTCCCCGTTGTTGCCCATCACGCAACACTATCCGATTGGCGCAACGCTGTGTTGCGAACGGACACCCGGACGTTGCCCCGAGAGGGCGCCCGTCGCATTTGAGCCTTGACGCGTCCCGAACGCCTCCGTCATTCTGCTGTTGCGTATCGCACACCCAGTTCCGTAATACGCAACGGAGGGTTCCTGATGATCACCGCCTGCGCCGTCGACGACCTGCCACCGGGCGAGTCCGTGCGGGTTGACGGCAAGCCTGCGATCGCGGTTTTCAACGCGGACGGCGAGCTCTACGCGATCGACGACACCTGCAGTCACCAGGACGCGTCGCTGTCCGAGGGCTGGCTGGAGGGGTGCTTCGTGGAATGCCCGCTGCACGCCGCGCTCTTCGACCTCCGCACGGGCATGCCGACGTGTCTGCCCGCCAAGAAGGCCGTGCGCACGTACCCGGTCGTGGTGCGGGACGGCGTGATCTACGTGGACACGGGCGGCCAAGAGGCCGTGGCGTGAGAATGGCCGCTGTCACCATGACCAACGCCGAGCTCTAAGCCAGGTCCTCGGCCTGCAGCTCTGCCCGCGACGACACCCCGAGCTTGCGCAGCACCCGTGCCGCATGCTGCTCGACGGTGCGCGGCGACAGGAACAGCACGTCGGCGATCTTGCGGTTGGTGTGGCCGGCGACCAGCAGCCGGGCGACCTCCTGCTCACGTGGCGACAGCTCGTCGCCGTAGCCGCGCCTGCCGCGCCGCGACGGTTTGCCGCCGCCGATGCTGCGCAGCTGGTGCCGGCACCGGGCCGCGTCACGGGTGGCGCCCAGGCCGTCGAACGTGTCCACCAGGGCCGAGAGGATCTCGGCCGCCTTCTCCTGGTCGGACGGCAGCAGGCACGCGGCTTCACGTTCGGCGACCAGTGCGGCGGGGTAGGGCGCGGGCAGCACCGAGTACCGGTCGGCGGCCTCGCGGAAGAACGAGATGGCGGTGTCGAGCTGACCGCGTGCCTCGGCGAGCAGGCCGTGGCACCAGGCGAGGGCGGCGAACGCCATCGGGGCGTCCCTGCCCTCGATCCCCGCCGCGATCTGCTCGATGAGCGTCTCGGCGTCGGTCTCCCGGCCGGCCGCGAGGAACGTGGCCACGGCGACCGGGCCCAGTTCGGTGGCCCACACCCACACGCCCTTCGTGCGCACGATCGCCAGGCCTCGGTCGACGTCCACGCAGGCGCGGGTGATCTCGTCCTGCGCGAGCATGGTCCTCGCGAGCGCCGCGCAGCCCGCGACGGCGACCGGAATGATCGACTCCTCGGGCGCGAACGCGCCGGTCTCGGTGAGGTAGCTGGTCGCCTCCGCCCACTCCCCCCGCGCCATCGCCAGCGAGCCGAGCACCAGGCACAGCTCGCTGGCCAGCGGGAACAGGTCACGGTACTCGTCGAGCAGGCTCGACGCCCGGTCGGCGAGGCCGTCCCAGTCGCCGGTCATCCAGTCGAGGCGGGCCTTCGTCGCGTGGGCGGTGCTCGCGACGAACGGGGCACCGCACTCGGCGGCGAACCGCAGGCCGTCGCGCAGCAGGTCGGCGCACCGGCCGAGATGGCCGGTCGTGGTCATGGCGTCGGCGAGGTTGCAGTGGGCGCGGGCGAGCTGGCGCAGTTCGCCGGGGGTGGACGCGGGCCGGAACTCCCACTCGGCCAGCACCGAGGGGTCGCCCGTGTGCATCTTGGAGCCGACCTCGTTGGCGTACAACGCCATTCTCTGCTCCGGGTCGGTCTCGGCGGCGCGTGCCCGGCTGACGCGGTCGAGCCAGGGCTGGACCTCGCTCATCGGGGTCACGCCCAGGTAGGACAGTCCCAGCACGGCTTCTCCCCGCGCGGCCAGGTCCGGGAGCTCGGTCAGGTCGGCGACGGCCCGTTCGAGCTCGGAACGGGCCTCCTCGATTCCGCCCGCCTGGCGGATCAGCAGCACACCCCGGTAGTGCCGGACCTGCCCCCGCGCGGCGGTCGACAGGCGCCGGTCCGACAGCAGGCGTTCCAGCGCCTCGGTCGGGTCCAGCTGGTCGAGGCCCTGGTGGGCGACCTTGCCGAGCTTGATCGCCAGCCGGTCGACGTCGGCCACGGGCACGGCCGGGTCGAGCAGCAGCCGTTGCAGCAGGGCGGTGGCCGTGCCCGCGTCGCCGTTCTCGACCGCCCTGTCCGCGGCGGCCTCGCCGTAGCGCAGCCACGCGGACGTGCGGCCGGCGCGTTCGCTGTGCTCGGCGAGCTGGACCAGCGGGCGTGGTTCGATCCTGTCGAGCACCTCGGCCGCGCGGCGGTGCAGGTCCTGGCGGTCCGGTCCGCTCAACGTGTCGTAGACGGCCTGCTGGGCCAGCGCGTGCCGGAAGCCGTACCGCCGTGCGTCGACCTCGTGCAGGACATGGCCCGTCAGCGCGTGCGTCAAGGCAGCACGACTCTCACTGATCTCGGCCACCTCGCCGAGCAGTTCGGCGGACGCGGGCGCGCCCAGCACCGCCGCGGCCTCGACCAGCCGGGTGGCGGCGACGGGCAGGGCGGCCAGGCGTTCGGCGATGGCGTCGCGCAGCAGGACCGGAACGTCCACGTTGTCGAGCAGCCTGCGTGCCGTGGCTCCGTCCGCGTGCACGGCACCGGCGGGATTCCGCAACGCCCGCAACGTCTCCTCGACCACGAACGGGATGCCCGCCGTGCGTTCGTGCAGCTTGGCCGCGAACTCCGCCGACACCGCCTCGCCGTCGAGGATCGCCGACGTCAGCGCCCGCACCTCGGCCACGTCGAGCGGTTCGAGTTCGAGCAACGCGCTGGTGATGCCGGTGGGCGGCCGGTACGCCGAGCCGAGCGGCACACCGCCGGGCACGTCCTCGCGCCGGTACGTGACCACGATGGACACATTGGCCGGCGGATCGCCCATCAGGAACCGCAGCAGCTGCCGGGAACCGTCGTCGGCCCAGTGCAGGTCCTCGACGACGAGCAGCACCGGCCCGAGCACCCCGAGCAGCTCGCGGAGAGCTCGGAACAGCCGATGCCGATCAGCCCTCGGGTCACCGGTAGGAGGCGGCGGCGCGGGCAGGTACTCAGCGAGTTCCGGCAACAGTGAACCGAGCACACCCGACACCGGGCTCAGCCGCGAGTGGTTGCGCGCCAGGCGATCCGTGCAGTCGCGCAACGCCTCCAGCACCGCGCCGTACGGGAACGGCTCCCCCACCGGCTGGCAGTGGCCCATGAGGACGAGGAGCGGCCCCAGATCGGTGTCCAGCAACTCGCGCACCAGGCGTGACTTCCCGACGCCCGCCTCGCCCTCGATCATGATCACCGCGGGCTGGCTCGGCACGGCCGTCCGCAGCGCGCCGAGCTGGTCACCTCGGCCCACCAGCACCGGCGAGCTGGTGCGCATCAGTCCGCCGGGGTCGCAGCGCCGCGCCCTGGACTTCGGTGTCCGGCTCATCCGCACCGATGTTATGTGAAAGACGGGTATCCCTACGTAGAGATATCCGGATTGTTCGCCGTTCGGCCTCGATCGATGGTGATCGGCACGTGCCGCCCATCCCTGCAGTGGCGGCCAGAACGGAGAACCCGAGATGCGACTCGATCGCACAACACGCGTGCTCGCGGCGGCCGGCCTCGGCCTGGCCGTCGCGGCGGCGGTGAGCAGCCCCGTCTCCGCTCAGACGGGCTCGATCCAGAAGAGCGACAAGCCCGTCGCGGGCAGCTACATCGTCGTCTTCAAGGACGGTGCCACCGACGTCCCGACCACCAACGCCAAGGCGCTCGGCCTCGCCCGCAAGCACGGCGGCAAGGTCAGCAACACCTATGTCGCGTCGGTGCGCGGCTTCGCCGTGAAGCTGGACGAGGCGGCGGCGCGGCGGCTCGCGGCCGACCCGTCGGTGGCCTACGTGCAGCAGGACGGCTGGGCGAGCATCTCCGACACCCAGACGAACCCGACCTGGGGACTGGACCGGATCGACCAGGCGAACCTGCCCGTCGACTCGAAGTACACGTACCCGAACACGGCCCCGACCGTGACCGCGTACATCCTGGACACCGGCATCTACAAGCCGCACAGCGACTTCGAGGGCCGGGCCACGGACGGCTACGACTTCATCGACAACGACCCGGACGCGTCGGACTGCCAGGGTCACGGCACGCACGTCGCCGGCACGGTCGGATCGAAGACGTACGGCGTGGCGAAGAAGGTGAACCTGGTCGGGGTCCGCGTGCTCGACTGCAACGGCAGCGGGCAGTACTCGCAGATCATCAAGGGCATCGACTGGGTGGCCCAGAACGCGACGAAACCCGCCGTGGCGAACATGAGCCTCGGCGGCGGCGCGGACTCCACTGTGGACAACGCGGTGAAGCGCGCGATCGCGACCGGCGTGACGTTCGGCCTGGCGGCGGGCAACAACAACGGCAACGCCTGCAACACCTCCCCCGCCCGCGTGCCGGAAGGCATCACGGTGGCCGCCAGCGACTCGGCCGACAGGCGCTCGATCTACACCGGCGGGCAGGCCTCGAACTGGGGCTCCTGCGTCGACCTCTTCGGGCCCGGCTCGAACATCACGTCGACCAGGAACGGCGGCGGCACCACGTCCATGGGCGGCACCTCGATGGCCACCCCGCACGTCGTCGGCGCCGCCGCGCTGTACCTGTCCGCGAACCCGTCCGCAACCCCTGCCCAGGTTCGCGACGCGCTGGTGAACAACGCCACGACCGGTAAGATCACCGATCTCCAGGGCTCGCCGAACAAGCTGCTCAACATCAGCTTCATCGGCGGCGGTGGCCCCGACCCCGAGTGCCCGGCGGCCACCAACGGTGACGACGTGTCCATTCCGGACACCAACACCGCGGTCACGTCGTCGGTGAGCGTCACCGGCTGCACCGGCAAGGCCTCGGCCACCACCAAGGTCAAGGTCGACATCAACCACCCCTACACCGCCGACCTGGCCATCGACCTGGTCGGTCCGTCCGGCGCCACCTACAGCCTCAAGAAGGCCAAGGGCGCCACCTCGTCCGCCGGTGTGCACGAGACCTTCACGGTCGACGCCTCCGCGGAGAACCGCGACGGCACGTGGAAGCTGCAGGTGACCGACGTCTGGACCTACGACGCCGGGAACATCGACACCTGGACCTTGACGTTCTGACGACGCCCGGAAGGATTCCCATGCATCGCACCACCTGCGGGCTCGCCGTGCTGATCGTCGCCTCCGCCCTGCTGGCCACCCCGGCACAGGCGGCCGAGGCCGACTTCGTCAAGGCCAAGAACCCCGTGGCCGGCGGCAGCTTCATCGTGTCCCTCAAGCCCGGCGCCGCCGTCCAGGCGTCGTCGAGCGCTCTCACCCAGAGGTACGGCGGCACTCTCGACGCCGTGTTCTCCCACGCCATGCGCGGCTTCCAGGTCAAGAACCTGACCGAGGCCGCGGCGCGGAGGCTGGCGGCCGACCCGGCCGTCAAGGCCGTCTACCAGGACGGCACCGCGAAGGCGCTGGACGTGCAGACCAACCCGACGTGGGGCCTGGACCGCGTGGACCAGGCGAACCTGCCGCTGGACAAGAAGTTCACCTACCCCAGCGGTGGCGCGTCGAACGTGACGGTCTACGTCACCGACACCGGCATCAAAACCTCGATCGCCGACTTCGAGGGACGCGCGTCCGTGGGCGCCGACTTCATCGAGGACGGTCAGAACGGTCAGGACTGCTCCGGTCACGGCACGCACGTGGCGGGCACGGTCGGCTCGAGAACCTACGGCGTGGCGAAGAAGGCCAAGCTGGTCTCGGTCCGCATGCTCGGCGCGAGCTGCGGGAACAGCGGTCCTGACTCGGCCGGTGTCAAGGCCATCGAGTGGGTCACCGCGAACGCGCAGAAGCCCGCGGTGGTCAACGCTTCCTGGACCTTCGACACCGCCGACATCGGCAACGACGCCATCGCCGGCATGATCAGCTCCGGCGTGCAGATGGCCGCCGCGTCGGGGAACAGCTCCACCAACGCCTGTTCCACCGGCCCCGCCAAGATCGCGTCGCTGATCACGGTCAACGCCACCTCGACCAACGACGCGCGTGCCTCGTTCTCCAACTTCGGTAGCTGCACGGACATCTTCGCCCCCGGTGACGGCATCACCTCGCTGGGGCTGAACGGCGGCGCCACGAACATGTCCGGCACGTCCATGGCCTCCCCGCACGTCGCGGGGGTCGCGGCCCTGTACCTGTCGGCCAACCCGTCCGCGAGCCCACAGGCCCTGCGTGACGCGCTGGTGAACAACGCCACCGACGGCAAGGTCACCAACCCGGGCACCGGTTCGCCGAACAAGCTGCTCTACAGCGGTTTCATCGGCGGCGGTCCCGACCAGGTGTGCGGCCCAGGCACGAACGGCGACGATGTGTCCATTCCGGACACCGGCACCGCCGTCTCGTCGTCGGTGACGATCTCGGGCTGCACCGGCAACTCCACGGCCTCGGCAACCGTCAAGGTCGACATCAACCACACCTACACCGGCGATCTGGCCATCGACCTGGTCAGCCCGTCCGGCAAGTCCTACGTGCTCAAGAAGGCGGGCGGCGCCTCGTCCTCGGCGGGTGTCCACGAGACCTACACCGTCGACCTGTCCTCGGAGGCGCGCAACGGCACCTGGAAGCTGCAGGTGACCGACATCTACACCTACGACGTCGGCAACATCGACACCTGGACCCTGACGGTCTGAGTGTCGCGTAACAGAACGAGCCCCGGAGCCTGGTGGCTCCGGGGCTCTTTCCCTGTTCCCCCAACGGGGTCTAGCGGGTGACGGTCAGCGTGAACGTCGTCGTGCCGGTCTTCCCGTCGGCCGAGGTGGCCTTGATGGTGATCGGGTAGGTGCCGGGCGGGGTGGAGAAGTTCGTGAAGATCCAGACGTTGCTGCTGCCGTTCTGGCCGATCGTGGCCGGGTTGAACGACATCCATGCACCGGTGGGCGCACCGGACGCCGTCAGCGTCAGGTTGCCGGTGCCACCTGCGGCCTTCACCAGGGTCTGGGCCAGCATGCCCTGCCTGACGCTGGCCGACGACGGCGACGCGGTCACCGTGACCTCACCGGTCGGCGGATCGGTGCCCTCGACCGTGAGAGACACCGTCGTGGTGGCGGTCTTCCCGCCCGCGTCCGTGCCGGTCACCGTGATGCCGGTCGTGCCGGCGGTCGCGGTGCTGGAGACGTCCAGCGTCAGCTTGGACGAGCTGCCGGCACCCACCGTGGCCGGCTGGAACGTGGCCTTCACGCCGCTGGGCACGCCCGAAGCCGACAGGGTGATCGTCTGGCCGTCGCCGTTCGACGAGATGGTCGTGGAGACGTACTTGCCCTTGGCCGCCTTGACACTGCTCGGCGAGGCTCCCAGGGTGAAGTCGCCCGGCTGCGGGTCGCCACCACCGGTGACGGTCAGCGAGTACTTGCCGGACGCGGTCTTGCCGCTCGACGTGGTGCCCGTGATCGAGACCTCGTAGGTGCCGTTCGGTGCCGTGGTGCTCGCGTCGAACGTGACCTTGGCCGAGTTGCCGGTGGTCACCGATGTCGGCTGGAAGACCGCCTTCACCCCGCTGGGCAGGCCACTCGCCGACAGCGTGGCGTTCTCCGCGCCACCCGAACCGGCCGTGGTGGTGATGCCCGCGGAGAGCGTCTTGCCCGCCGCCACCGAACCGCTGCCCGGTGCGACGGTCAGCCCGAAGTCACCGACCGGGGGCTGCTGGCCGACCTCGGTCCTGACCCAGTCGCCCATGTCGTTGTCGAGGCGGGCATAGATCGAGTACCACTTGAAGTCCGACCGGCTCCACGACGCGACGCCGTAGATCTTGCCGTCGAAGATCAGCGGGCCGCCGCTGTCACCGGGCAGGATCGAGATCCGTCCGTCGGAGTACCCGGCGCAGATCATGGTCGCCGACTTGAAGCCCGCGCCGACGCCCTGGCAGACGCTGTCCCCGTTGACGACCGGCAGGCTCGCCTTGTCGAGGGTGACGTCCTGGGAGTTGTCGTTGAAGTCCTTCTTGCCGTAGCCGAAACCGAGTCCGGTCCTGCCCGGCGCGGCACCACCGGCGTCCGCCGAGGTGGCGAACGTCGGGTACGCGGCACCGCCCTTGAGCGCGATGTCGCGGTCCACGGTCACGACGGCGACGTCGTAACCCTGGTCGAAGTTGACGTACTTCGGGTGCTTCTTGTAGCTGACGACGTTGACGGCGAAGCCGGTACCGGCGCCGCCCTGGTAGTCCTTGAGGTCGTCGAGCCCGTAGACGAACTTCTTCTCCCCCTGGGCATCCGCGCAGTGCGCCGCGATCAGGATCTTGCGCGGCGCCACGACCGTGCCGGAGCAGGTCTGGCCCTCCGGCCGGGTGCCACCGGCGCGGATGCCCGCGACGATGCCGGGAAACTCGCTCACGGTGGCGTTCTGCCCGCCGACGAACATGGGCGAGGCGTCACCGAGGTTGGCGGGGACGGTGTCCCCCAGATAGTTGGCCGCAGGGGCGTTCGGCGGTGCGGCGTTCGCGATGCTGACCGGCGTCAGCACCGTGGCCGCGACCAGGGCCAGCAGGCCCCAGGACCGTGGTGTTCTCGTCACGTTGGTTCCTCTCCGGATCTCGGAACGGCCCACCTCAGGGCAGGGACGGCGGCCGTTCGCTGCGATCACTGTCGGAGCCCCGCACGTGCGGAACAATCAGGGTCCGCATCCGTAGGGGTACGGAACTTTCTCCCTACGGCCGGCGGAAGATCGTGATGGAGTGGCCCACGACGTCGATCGGCGCGCTCGTGTCGATGAGCGCCCGCAGAGCGTCGTCGGCCTTGGCGATGGCCGTGTTGGACACGACGAGCAGGCCGTGCACCTGGTCCGGCAGCACCCCGCGCGGGTCGGCGGCGTGGATGCCGTAGTGCTCGGGCACCCCGGAGCCCTTGTAGACGAGCCACATCCGTTCGCCGGGGTACCGCTTCAGGCGGTCGGCCAGCCTGCCCAGGTCCTGGCCCCAGTCGACGTTCGAGTCGTGCAGGTGCAGGTGGGTCTTGGACGGGCCGCCGAAGATCTCGTTGGAGTACGGCAGGTAGTAGGGGAACGTCCACAGTGAACTGGCGGCCACCGCGGCGACCGCGAGCGCGGCGTAGCGGCGGTGCGCGACCGTCGCGGCGGCGACCGCCAGGAACATCGGCACGAAGATCGCGTACCGGACGCCGAGGTCGCGGCTGCCGGTCATCGCGAACAGCAGCAGCACGGCGGCGGGAGCGAGCACGTACCCGGCCGCCGGGCGCCTGATCATGGCGACGGCTCCGGCCGCCCAGAGGAGCAGGGCTCCGAGCGGTGTCTTCACCAGCAGCGCGGCCGGCAGGTAGTACCAGTGCGAGCCCTCGTAGTGCGTGCCGAAGAGGTAGCCGCCCCAGACGCGGTTCTCGAACCCCAGCTGGACGCGCAGGCCGTCGAGGTAGGGCTCGGGGAACGGCAGCAGGCCGACCGGCGCGCCCGGCAGGTCCGGCGGGGTCTCCCAGCGCAGCAACGGGTCCACGGCGAGGTAGGACGCCCACACGACGGCGATCGCGATCAGCACCATCGCGAGCACGGCCTTGGCGCGCGCGTGCCAGAAGGCCAGGAACAGCAGCACCGGGACCGCGGCCAGGGTGTTCATCTTGGTCGCCAGTGCCGCGCCGAGGGCCAGTCCGGCGAGCGGCAGGCAGAGCGCGGGGTCGGTGCGCGCCCGCCACAGCAGCCAGGCCGAGGTGAGCAGGAACCCGGCCGCCGGAACGTCCAGCGTGGCCAGTGATCCGTGGGCGACGAGGTCAGGCGAGAACGTGTACAGCGCGAGCGCGACGAGGCCGCCGGAGGTGTTCGTGAGGTCGCGGGCGAACAGGAGGACGACCACCCCGAACAGCAGCGTCAGCACGATCATCGGCAGCCGGGCCGCCAGCAGCAGTTCGCCGGGGTCGTTGCCCGACTCGTAGAGCAGGTGCCTGCCCAGTTCGGTCTGGTCGCCCTGGAAGCCGGGGTCGAGGCGGACGTCGGCGAACGCGAGCCCGGTCGCCATGATCAGTTTGCCCAGCGGCGGGTGCTCGGGGTTGTAGCGGAGGCTGTGCTGTTCCAGCTGGACGACCGTCGCGCCGAGGTAGACCGGTTCGTCGACGGTCGGCGTCTGCCCGACCGCGGTGGTGATCATCGCGATCGCCATCTGGGCCAGCAGCACGGCCGCGGCCAGCACGAACAGCCAGCGCCGCGGTGCTCTCACCGGCACCGGCGACGCCTCGGCGGGGCGTTGGATCGTGGCGAGCGACAAGACCGCTCGGTCCTCTCGGATGGGTGAACGAACCCGACACTTCCCGAAACGGGATGCCCGCCGGATCGGTTGCTCCATACGTCGCTACGGAAGTCCCCCGGCCGAGGCCGCCCGGCCGGTCCGGTCAGCGGAAAATCCGTTTCAGCGAGGCAGCGGCACAGGGCTAACCTGCGCGAATGCCACTGGGAGACATCGACAGGATCGCCGAGGACACCGGTTTCTCCGGCGTGGTCCAGATCGACCGCGCCGGGGAGATCGAGTTCGCGAAGGCCTACGGGCTCGCCAACCGGGCGTACGGCGTGCCCAACACCGTGGACACCAGGTTCGGCATCGCCAGCGGCGGCAAGGGCTTCACCGCACTGACCGTGCTATCGCTGATCCACGAGGGGAAGCTGGCACTCGACACCACCGCCCGTTCCGTGCTCGGCGACGACCTGCCGTTGATCGCCGACGACGTGACGGTCGAGCACCTGCTCACGCACACGTCCGGCATCGGCGACTACCTCGACGAGGAAGGCGACTGGGAGGCGAACGACTACGTGATCGGCGCCGTGCACTTGCTGACCACGACGGAGGCCTTCCTGCCGCTGCTGGACGGGATCCCCGCCAAGTTCAAGGCCGGCGAACGGTTCGGGTACTGCAACGGTGGCTATGTGGTGCTGGCCCTTCTCGCCGAACGGGTCAGCGGGCAGGGCTACCACGACCTCGTCCGCTCCAGGGTGCTCCGCCCGGCGGACATGACGAGGACCGGCTTCCTGCGCTCCGACGAACTGCCCGCCGACGCCGCCGTCGGCTACCTGGAGGGCCTCGACCGCTCGAACGTCTTCCACCTGCCGGTGCTGGCGACCGGTGACGGCGGCATCCACACGACGGCGGGCGACATGTCGAAGTTCTGGCGGGCGTTGTTCGCCGGTGGCGACGCCGAGCTGGTCACGAGGCCGCGCCACGACGTGCCCGAGGAGTCGCTGCGCTACGGTCTCGGGTTCTGGCTGCACCAGACCAGCGACACCGTGATCCTCGCCGGGTACGACGCCGGTGAGTCGTTCAAGTCCACTCACGACCCGCACACCGGCACCACCATCACCGTCCTGTCGAACACCTCGCCCGGCGCCTGGCCGATCGCGCGCGCACTCATGTCCTGACGGGACTGTTCTGAACGGGTGACGGATGCGAACATGTGTTCGTGAGCACCCCGATCCTGCACGCCGACCTCGACGCGTTCTACGCGTCGGTCGAGCAACGGGACGATCCGAGCCTGCGCGGCCGTCCGGTGATCGTGGGTGGCGGAGTGGTGCTGGCCGCTAGCTACGAGGCCAAGGCGTTCGGTGTGCGCACGGCGATGGGCGGCGCGAGGGCACGGCGGCTGTGCCCGCACGCGATCGTCGTACCGCCGCGGATGTCGGCCTACACCGCCGCGAGCAAGGCGGTGTTCGAGGTGTTCCGCGGCACGACGCCGCTGGTGGAAGGCCTGTCGATCGACGAGGCGTTCCTCGACGTCGGTGGCCTGCACCGGATCGCCGGCCCGCCGGAGGTGATCGCCGCACGACTGCGGGCGGACGTGCTCGCGCAGGCCGGTCTGCCGATCACGGTCGGCGTGGCGCGGACGAAGTTCCTGGCCAAGGTCGCGAGCGGGGTCGCGAAGCCGGACGGACTGCTGGTCGTGCCCGCCGACCGCGAACTGGAGTTCCTGCACCCGCTGCCCGTCGAACGGCTGTGGGGCGTCGGCGAGGTGACGGCGGCCAAGCTGCACGCCCTGGGCCTGCGCACGGTCGGCGAGGTCGCCGGGCTCGGCGAGGCGGCGCTGGTCTCGATGATCGGCCGGGCGGCAGGGCGGCACCTGCACGCGCTGGCGCACAACCACGACCCGCGTCCGGTCCAGACAGGACGGCGCCGCCGTTCGATCGGCTCACAACGTGCGCTGGGCCGCCGGGAACGCACCCGCGACGACCTCGACGCCACCCTCGCGTCGCTGATCGACGGCATCTCACGGCGGCTGCGCACGGCCGAGCGCGCGTGCCGGACCGTGGTGCTGCGCCTGAGGTTCGGGGACTTCACGCGCGCGACCCGTTCGCACACGTTGCGGCACCCGACGACGGAGACCGAGGTGCTGCTGGCGGCGGCGCGGGAGCTGCTCGGCACCGCGACGCCGATGATCGAGAGCCGCGGCATCACGTTGCTGGGCGTCTCGCTCACGAATCTCCAGAACGACGCGCCGATGCAGCTGGCGCTGCCGTTCGAGGAGCGGAAACCGGCCGCGCTGGACGCGGCGCTGGACCACGTGCGCGATCGCTTCGGGTCGAGGTCGGTGACGCGGGCGACGCTGCTCGGCCGCGATCCCGGCATCTCCGTGCCGCTGCTGCCGGACTGACCACGCGGCTTCATCACCGTGGAGTGAGCGGCCGGAGACCGATCACTCCACAGTGGACAGGTCTAGACGAGGCGCACGGCGCGAGCCTGCGGCCCCTTCTGCCCCTCACCGATCTCGAACTCCACGGCCTGGTTGTCGGCGATGCCGTGGTGCCCGTAGTCCTGCACCTCGGACTGGTGCACGAACAGGTCAGGCCCGCCACCCTCGGGAGCGATGAAGCCGAAGCCCTTGCTGCCGTTGAACCACTTGACAGTTCCTCGAGTCACCTGCGAGCTCCTTCGACGCTGACTGCGGTGGACGCCGGCAGGTTCGCCAGGCCGAGCATGGACAACAGATCACGGCAGTCGCTCACGTCACGAGCGTGCTCGGCCACGCGCTTGGCGGCCTGGCGCTGGTGCTGGAGCCCGGTGGTCTCGGCGGCCAGCCTCGCTTGCGCGAAGTCCTGGGCCGCGTGACGCGGCTTGCCGAACCGGGAAGGCGAGGAAGGGGAAGACTGGAATTCCGGCTGCAAGCCGGTGCTCCGTTCTCCGGCCGGAGACACCGGACCGGACGGGATCGGGGACCGCAGCGGCTGGTTGCCGTCGGCTGGTACCCCAACCCGTCCCACAGTAGCCCACTGACCAGGGACAAGCACCATGAGCACCGCGTATCGTCGGCCCATGCCCGAAGACGAAGGTGGACCGGCGCTCTCGCCCACGCTGTCCGAATGGCTCAAGGCCCGCGAGGAAACAGCCCGCCACCTGGCCTCGGGTACCGCGCGAACGGTCGACGAGGCGTGGGTGCAGCGGCTCGCCGACCTGCTCGCGACCGAGAGGTCGTGGCAGGACCAGTACACCGGACTGGTGGCGCTCGGCAGCACGGACGGCCGGTTCCCGCACTCGAACCGCTGAGCACGCGCCCACCAGGCCTGCAGCCCCACACCTGATCAAGCGGCCGCTTCGCGCCGGTTGGACGCTGTACAACTAGAACGTGTTCTAGGTAATCTGCAGCACATGATCGCCACAGTGGTGTGGGGCACCGGCAACGTCGGCCGTGCCGCCATTCGCGCCGTCGATGCCCATCCGGCGCTGAAACTGACGGCCGTGGTCGTCCACAACCCCGAGAAGGTCGGCCGGGACGCCGGCGATCTCGCCGGGATCGAGCAGGAGCTCGGAGTCGCTGCCACGAACGACATCGACGCGGTGCTCGCCACGAGTCCGCGTGCCGTGGTGTACGCCGCGTCGGGCGACATCCGGCCGGACGACGCGCTGGCCGACATCACCAGGGCGATCCGCGCGGGCGCCGTGGTCGTCACGCCGTCGCTGTACGCGCTGTACGACCCACGCAGCGCGCCGCCCGAACTTCGAGAACCGGTTCTAGCCGCCATCAAGGAGGGCGGCGGGTCGCTGTTCGTCTCCGGCGTCGATCCCGGCTGGGGCAACGACGTGCTGCCGTTGCTGGTCAGCGGGCTCGGCCACACCATCGACGCGGTGCGCTGCCAGGAGATCTTCGACTACTCCACCTACGACCAGCCCGACGCGGTGCGGTGGCTGATCGGGTTCGGGCAGCCGCTCGACTACCAGGCGCCGATGCTGATGCCGACGGTGCCGACCATGGTGTGGGGCGGGCAGGTCCGGTTGATGGCCAGGGCGTTCGGGGTCGAGCTCGACGAGATCCGCGAGACCGTCGACCGGCGCGCGCTCGACGAGACGGTCACGACGCGGACGATGGGCGAGTTCGAGAAGGGCACCCAGGGCGCGATCCGGTTCGAGGTGCAGGGCATCGTGGACGGCGAGCCGCTCATCGTCATCGAGCACGTGACGCGCATCCACAGCTCGTGCGCGACGGACTGGCCGATGCCGCCGTCCGGCGACGGCACGCACAAGGTGATCATCGAGGGCCGGCCGCGCATCGAGGTCTCGGTCGAGTCCGCCGACGAGGGCGAGAACCGTTCCGCGGGCGGCAACGCGACCGCCGTCGGCCGCATCGTCAACGCCATCGACTGGCTCGCCGAGGCCGAGCCCGGCCTCTACGACGCGCTCGACGTCCCGTTGCGGCCCGCAGCCGGCAAACTCGGAAGGAGCAAGCGGTGAACATCGACATCCCCGAGGGCAAGGACCCCATCGGATACGTGTGGGGCGAGCTGGTGCCGGGCATCGGCATGGCCGCCGCGAACCTCTCGCTGGCCGTGTACCAGCACACCACGCTGGGGCTGCGCGAGTTCGAGGCGGCGCGGCTGCGGATCGCGCAGATCAACGGCTGCATGTTCTGCCTCGAATGGCGGACCGAACGCGACGGCGAGAAGGTCGAGGACGACTTCATCGACGCGGTGACCCAGTGGCGCACCACCGACGCCTTCGACGACCGGGCGAGGCTGGCCGCGGAGTACGCCGAGCGGTACGCACTGGACCACCACGGTCTCAACGACGAGTTCTGGTCGCGCATGACCGCGCACTACAGTCAGGTGGAGATCGTGGAACTCACGATGAGCGTCGGGGCCTGGCTCGTGTTCGGCAGGCTGAACCGGGTGTTCGGCCTCGACGCCATCTGCGTGCTACCGAAGTTCTGACGTCCACCCCGGACTCAGAGATCGGTGGCGATGATCTTCTCGATGTTCCTCTCGGCCAGCGCCGTGATGGTGACGAACGGGTTCACCACGGTGGTGCCGGGAATCAGCGACCCGTCCATCACGTACAGGCCCGGATAGCCGTGCAGGCGCCCGTAGTTGTCGGTGGCCCTGTTCAGGATCGCGCCGCCGAGCGGGTGGTACGTCAGGTGGTCGCCCCAGATCTTGTAGACGCCGAAGAGGTCGGTCCGGTAGATCGTCCCCTCCTTTGAGTTGATCCGGTCGAAGATGGACTTCGCCGCGTTGATCGAGACGTTCTTCCACGCCGTCTGCCAGTTCAGGTCGACCTTGCCCGCGGCGGCGTTCCAGGTGAACTGGGCGCGGTTCGGGGTCTTCGTGATCGACAGGTAGAACGAGGCGTAGGTCTCGATGCCGGTCGGCAGGGGTGCCACCTCGGCGAAGGCACCACCCGCGGCCCAGTTGTCGATGCCCAGGGTCGGGATGGACGACTGCAGCTTGCCGGTCGGGTCCCACATGTGGTTCGCGCGACCGCACATGACGTTGCCGTTGTCGCCCCAGCCCTTGCCGACCTCGCTGTTCAGGTTCGGCAGCGCGCCCGTGGCCTTGAGCTTCACCAGGAGCTTGCTCGTGCCGACGCTGCCCGCCGCGAAGAACACCTTGGCCGCAGTCACCTCCTTGACCGCGACCGGGTCGCCGTTGGTGTCGAGCTGCTCGATGGTGACCTTGTAACCGCCCGTCGCGGGCACGACGCCGACGACCCGGTGCAACGGCGAGATGGTGACGCGCCCGGTGGCCCTGACCTTGCTGAGGTAGGTCTGCTGCAACGACTTCTTGCCGTGGTTGTTGCCGAAGAGGATCTCTCCCACCAGCGCCGACTTCGGCACCGTTCCCGCCGCCTCCTGCTCCATGTAGTTCCAGTCGTACACGGTGGGCACGAAGACGTACGGGAAGTTCGACCGCTGGGCGTGCTTCCGGCCGACCCGCGCGTACTGGTAGGCCTCGGTGGTGTCGAACCAGGCCGGCCGGATCATGTTGACCCCGAGCTCGGCGTTGGCGCGCGGATAGTAGGTGCCGTACATCTCGTCGGGGTTCACCGTCGGCAGGACGTCGCCGAAGTGCTCCCGTTTCGGCGTGACGGCCATGCCGCCGTTGACGAGCGAGCCGCCGCCGACGCCGCGTCCCTGGTAGACGGTGATGCCGGCGAAGTCCTCGGCGTCGAGGATGCCGGTGTAGCGCGGGATCGCCCTGTCGATCGGGAAGCCCAGGAAGTTGCTGAGTGGCTGTTTCGTCTTGGTGCGCAGCCAGAAGGACCGCTGGTCCGGGTTCGTGGTGTTGGCGAAGATCTTCCCGTCGGCACCGGGGGTGTCCCACGCCATGCCCATCTCGACCATGTGGACGTCGACACCGGCCTGAGCGAGACGCAGGGCCGCCACGCTTCCGCCGTATCCGGTGCCGATCACCAGGGCGGGCACGACCGCCCCGTCCGCGATCGAAGCCGCCGCCTGTGCCACCGGCGTGACACCGCCGAGTGCGACAGCTCCCAGAATAGAACCTGTTCCAGCAATGAACGAACGTCGTGAAGGACCCTTGAAACCGTTGTCACACGTCATTGTGTGGGTCATGTGATCTTCCTCACTGTGGGCGCATGAGAACAAGTTATACCGGCGGTTGTAGATCAAGTCACTACCTGGTAGTCCCGGTTCGCCCAGGTGCGCGACGCAGGTGAGGGTCTTGGCGGCGAGATCCGCGGGTGGAGCGGGCAACCCGTACGGCCCGGTACGACCACACGATCCGGGGGCGTACGGACACGCATGGCCGCCCGGCAATCGAGCGATGCCCTCGGTATCCGACCGTGGCGAGGACGCGTGGCACCAGTCCGTTGTGGACGTTCTGACGCGTCCCTGCCGAAATTGAGTGGAGTGGTGCGGCCCCAGGCCGTTACGTTCCTGCCGGACTGATCCCTGGACAAGGACGTGCCGTTGTACACCGTTTGAGTTCTCCCAAGCGCTGGTCTTCGTTGCGCGCCGCTCGCTGAGCAGCGCGCTCCCCTTGCTGCGGATTTCTCACCGAACGGTGTACCTCTGTGCTCACCACCTGGGCCGTCGTGCCCACCTGCCTTCCCCTTGTCCGCCGTCGTTGCCACGTGTGCGCCGCCGACCGCTTCCGGGCGAGCGGCAAGTTCCGCGTCAACGCCAACCACAAGATCCTCGACGCCTGGCTCCTCGTGCTCTGCACGGGCTGCGGGGACACCGCCAAGCTCACGATCTTCGAACGAACTCACGTCCGCACGGTCCGGCCCGCGTTGCTGGACCGCCTGCACGCCAACGACCTGTCGCTGGTCGCGGAACTGCTGCAGGACACCGTTCTGCAGCGCCGCAACCACATCTCTCTCGACTGGGAGGACGCGTGGCGGCTCGACACCGGCGGGTCCGATCACCTCGACCAGGAGGTGGTCGACGTGTCGGTCCGGTTCACGGCCCGGATCCCGGTCCGGCCGGTGCGGCTGATCGCGGACGCGTGCGGGCTGTCGCGCGGTGAGGTCGAACGGCTGATCACCGAAGGGAAGGTCGTGTCGGCGATCCGGCTGACCGGCAAGGTCTCCGGCGACTTCACCTTCACGCTCAAACGCTGAACGAGCGCCCTTCCGCCGTAAGGGTCGTTGAGTCAGGCTGGGGTTCATGACCAAGGTGACGTGCGACCTCTCGATCTCTCTCGACGGCTACGCGGCGGGGCTCGGCCAGTCCGAGGACCGGCCGTTCGGTGAGGACGGCGGCGACGGCTGGGGCAGCGAACTGCACGCGTGGATGGAGGATCCGGCCGAGCTGAAGTGGCAGATGGACCGCCTGGCCGAGACGAAGGCGTTCATCATGGGGCGCAACATGTTCGGCCCGGTCCGCGGTTCGTGGGACCGCCCGTGGAACGGCTGGTGGGGCGACGACCCGCCGTACCACGGGCCGGTCTTCGTGCTCACCCACCATCCGCGCGAGCCCCAGCCGATGGAGGGTGGCACGACGTTCCACTTCGTGACCGAGGGCATCGCGGCGGCGTTCGAACTGGCCCGCGAGGCGGCCGGGGACGGCAACACCTCCGTCCAGGGCGGTGCTGCCACGATCAACCAGTACCTGGCGGCGGGCCTGATCGACGAGCTTCGGCTGCGGATCGTGCCGATCACGATCGGCGCCGGGTCGCGGCTGTTCGACGGTGTTCCCGGGCTGAACCTCGAGCAGGTCGACTCCCGTGCGGGTGCCTCCTTCACGCATATGACCTATCGGGTCGTGCGCTGACTGGCGTCTTGATCGCTCCACATCGTCAGGCCAAGGTGAGGAAGGTTCAGGTAGCTGAACACCTCGGAAGCCGACGGCGTCAGACGAGGAGCACGAATGCGGAAACGCACGACGATCGTCCCTCTGCTAGCTCTCCTGAGCCTGGTCCTCCCCGCGCCCGCGACCGCCCAGCCGAACGGCACGGTGGTCTCCGGGCAGGCCAGGTTCCAGATCCTGTCCCCCACCCTCGTGCGTTCCGAATTCGCCGGGGATCGCCGCTTCGAAGATCAGGGCACTTACAACGTTGTAAATCGAACCTTCCCCCGCACGGCCTACACCTCGCGCGTTCGGGACGGCTGGCTGACCATCACCACGTCGGCCATGACCCTGCGGTACCGCGTGGGGTCCGGGCCGTTCCGCGCGGACAACTTCGAGATGAAAACGGCCGGCACGACCGCGTCCCCGTGGCGGCGGGTGGTCTGTGCGACCGGGCAGCTCTGCGAGGCCGAGGACCAGCAACGGGAGGGCCTGCTGGTCGCGGCCGATCATCCCGGGCACTCCGGTGCCGGGTTCGTCGCCGGGTTCTCCTACCTCAACAACGGGATCACGGCGACAGTGCGTGCTTCCAGTGCGGGCAGGCACCGGCTGGTCGTGAAGTACGCGAACGGGCGGGGTGGCGACGGCAGGCACGAGAGCCGCACGCTCGGGCTCGCTGTCGACGGGCAGGCTCCTCGGCAGGTCACCCTGCCCGCGACCGCCGACTGGGGTGCCTGGCAGCAGGTGTCCACGGACCTCGACCTGGCCGCGGGCGAACACCGTGTGTCCCTGACGCGCGGTGCCGCCGATTCGGGCAACGTCAACGTGGACAGCCTCGCCCTGCTCAGCGGTGACCAGGCATATCCCGGCGTGCGAGCGGTGGACGACTGCCGGTTCGGCACGAGCTGCGAGGCCGAGAACGGCCTGGTGAGCGGTTCGGCCAAGATCGCTGTCGAGCACGCGGGGTTCGCGGGCACCGGGTTCGTCGCCGAACTCGTCGGGGGAACGCGGCTGAGCCAGCGCGTGACCAGCGTTCCGGCGGCGGGCACGTACCCCGTGGTGCTGCGGTACGCCAACGGCGTCGGCGGCGACGGCAAGCACGAGGCGCGGACCGTGCTGATCAACGGTCAGGCGATCACGTTGCCCGTCACGGCGAACTGGGCGACGTGGTCCACCGCGACGGCACAGGTGTCCTTGCCCGCAGGCACGTCCGACCTCACCGTCACCTGTCCGGACGCGGGTTGCCACGTCAACCTGGACACCGTCGGGATCAACAGCTCGGTCCAGCACCTGGCGCTCGGCGGCTACCGGCGTTCGCTCGACGGCTACACCGGCAACAGCGGTGATCCGCAGCTGACGCCCGGCCTGATGTACCGCGACGGCTGGTACCTGCTGGACGACACGACTTCCGCTCTGCGCAACGGAACTCCGCGCGTGGATCGGGGCGCCCAGCCCTACCAGGACGGCTACGTGTTCGGCTACGGCCAGAACCACAAGGCGGCGCTCGGTGATCTCACCGCGCTGACCGGCGGGCCGAAGTTGTTGCCGCGCTGGGCTTACGGCGTCTGGTACTCCGAGTACATCGACCGGACCGCCGCCGACTACCGCGACCGCATCCTGCCGGCGTTCCGGCAGCACGGTGTGCCGCTGGACGTGCTGGTGGTCGACACCGACTTCAAGGCGCACAACCTGTGGAACGGCTGGCGCATGGACCAGACGAAGTTCCCCGACCCGCAGGGCTTCCTCGACTGGGCGCACGGCGAAGGCCTGCACAGCACGCTCAACATCCACCCCAGCATCCAGGGCGACGACCCCGACTTCGCTCGTGCGCAGGCCACCGCGAAGGGCAAGCTGGCCAAGGGTTCCTGCGCGAACTGCTACGTGTTCGACTGGGGCGACCCGGACCAGCTGCGCGCCTACCTGGAGCTGCACCAGCAGATGCCGACCGACTTCTGGTGGCTCGACTGGTGTTGCGACGGCTCGGGTTCGTCGCTGCGCGGGGTCACGCCCGACTCGTGGATCAACGAGCAGTACGCGAAGATCGGCTCGTTCGCGTTCTCGCGCGGCTTCGGATCGCTGCAGGCGGGCGGGTACAGCGGCTCCGGGCCGTTGCCGACCGGCCCGTGGGCGGAGAAGCGCTCGACCCTGCACTTCACCGGCGACACGTCGTCGACGTGGGGCGCGCTGAAGGCGACCATCGGCTACACCTCGGCCGAGGGCGTGGCGACCGGGATGTCGAACATCAGCCACGACATCGGCGGTCACAACGACACCACCGGGCTGCGCGGGTCGGAGACCTACCTCGACAACGGCCAGGTCCGCTACACCACCAAGCTGCCGGACGACATGTACGCGCGGTGGGTGCAGCTGGGCGCGTTCCAGCCGATCACGCGACTGCACAGCAACCACGGCGACCGGCTGCCGTGGCAGTACGGGGCGGCAGCGCAGGCGTCGGCGACGAAGTTCCTGAACCTGCGCGAACGGCTCGTGCCGTACATCTACTCGCTGGCGGAGCAGGCGAACCGGACCGGCGTGCCGATCCAGCGGCCGGCGTGGCTCGAGTACCCTGGCAGTCCGGAGGCCTACTCCACTGTGGACAGTCAGTTCCTGCTGGGGCCGGACGTACTGGTCGCGCCGATCACGACGCCCGGCGACACGGGTTCGACGCGGGTCTGGTTCCCGCCGGGGCAGTGGACCGACTACTTCACCGGGCAGGTCTACCAGGGCAACACCTGGGCGACCGTCAGCGCGGGCCTGGACACCATGCCGGTGTTCATGCGTGCGGGCGGAATGGTGGTCGAACGCAGCTCTGATGTGGCCAACGACGTGCACAACCCGGCCGACGCCCTGACCGTGCACGTGACGGCCGGAGCGAAGGGCGAGTTCACGCTGTACGAGGACAGCGGGCGCACGCGGATCATCCAGCGCGGCGACACGCTCTTCCTGCTGGCCGGCAAGGTGTCCAAGCGGGACTGGAAGTTCGTCGTGCACCAGGCGGACGGGTCCAGCCACGTCGTGCACGCCCGCAACTCGCCGGTGGTGGTCAGTCTTCGGGCACCCAGGTGAGCAGCCTGACCTTCGCGACGGTGCGGACGTGCTTCCGCATCGCCGCGGCGGCCTTCTTCGCGTCCCCCGCGGCGATGGCCTCGTAGATCGCCGTGTGCTGCGCCAGTGACCGGGAGGGGCGTCCCGGCTGGCGCAGCGACTCGGTGCGGCTCTCGGTGATCTGCTCGGCGATGGTCTTCATGAACTCGGCGAGCAGCGAGCTGTGGGCGGCGGCGGTGACGGCGGCGTGGAAGCGGCGATCCCCTTCCACGCCGTTGTCCCCGCCGCCGATCTCGTCGCGCATGAAGTCCAGCGCCGCGCGGATCGTCTCCAGCTCGGCGTCGGTGCGGCGTTCGGCGGCCAGTTCGGCGAGCTTGGTCTCCAACGCCTCGCGGGCCTCCAGCACCTCCGGGAGGCGTTTGCGGCGTTCGACGAGCTGCTCGACCGGTTCGACGTCGAGGGTGTCGCGCACCAGGTAGGTGCCGCCGCCGTGCCGTGCCTCGACCAGGCCCTGGACCTCCAGGACCACGATCGCCTGCTTGATGGACGCGCGGCTCACGCCAAGGCTCGCCGCGAGGTCGCGTTCGGCGGGCAACCTGTCCCCCGCGCTCAGGCCGGCCTCCACCACGTGCGCGCGCAGGCGTTCGAGCACCTGCTCGTACAGGCGGGACTTGACCATGGGCCGCAGTGCCTCGGACATCGTCCCAGGATAACCGGTCAAGTGGCTCAGCCACTAGGCCACCTCTTGACAGCGGCTGGACCGCGGGCGGAAAGTGGCTGAACCACTCATCCACTCGGACAGTCCCAACGACGGGAGCCCCGCATGTCCGCCGAACTGATCTCGATACTCGTGCTGGTCGTGGTGTTCGTCATCGCCACGACCAGGTCGATCAACATGGGCGCGCTCGCCTTCGCCGCGGCCTTCGGCGTCGGCACGCTGGTGGCGGACATGAAGACCGACGACATCTTCGAGGGCTTCCCCGCCTCGTTGTTCGTCGTGCTGGTCGGGGTGACGTTCCTGTTCGCCATCGCCCGCGCCAACGGCACCACGGACTGGCTGGTGTACCGGGCGATCCGGCTCGTCGGCGGGCGGATCGCGCTGATGCCGTGGGTGATGTTCGCGATCACCGGCGTGCTGACGGCGATCGGTGCGGTGAGCCCGGCCGCGGTCGCGATCGTGGCGCCGATCGCGATGGGGTTCGCCGCGAAGTACCGGATCAGCCCCTTGTTGATGGGCGTGATGGTGGTGCACGGCGCGCAGGCCGGCGGCTTCTCGCCCATCAGCATCTACGGCACGATCGTCAACGGCATCGTGGCCAAGGAAGGCCTGCCGGGCAACGAGATCGTGCTGTTCCTGGCCAGCCTCGTGGTGAACCTGCTGATCGCCGCCGTGGTGTTCGTGGTGCTGGGCGGCATGAAGCTCGCCAGGCAGCCACTGGAAGCGCCCGCACTGGCCCGCGCCGGTGGTGGTGGCGGCGGTGGCGGAATCGGCGAAGACGGCAGCAGCGACCTGACCGAAGAGCGTGTCGCCCTGACCGCGCCCCGCATCGCGACGCTGCTCGGTCTCGCCGCCCTCGTGACCGCCGCGCTGGTGTTCGACCTCGACGTCGGCCTCGCCGCGATCACGGTGGCCGTACTGCTCAGCGTGGTGTGGCCGGAGACGTCCAAGCAGGCGATCACCCAGATCACGTGGCCGACGGTGCTGCTGATCTGCGGCATCCTCACCTACGTCGCCGTGCTGCAGACGATGGGCACGATCAAGTGGGCGGGCGACTCGGTCGCCGGTGTCGGCGCTCCCCTGCTCGCTGCCCTGCTGATCTGCTACATCGGCGCGATCGTGTCGGCGTTCGCCTCGTCCGTCGGCATCATGGGCGCGCTGATCCCGCTGGCCGTGCCGTTCCTGCTGCAGGGCGAGGTCAGCGCGATCGGCCTGATCGCGGCGCTGGCGGTGTCGGCGACCGTGGTCGACGTGAGTCCGTTCTCCACCAACGGCGCTCTGGTGCTGGCCGGCGCGCAGGACGTCGACCGTGACAAGTTCTTCAAGCAACTGATGGTCTACGGCGGGATCATGGTCGCGGCGGCGCCGCCGCTGGTGTGGCTCGCCCTCGTCGTCCCGGAGATCTGGTGACCTTGATGTTCGCCTTGCAGTCAGACCGCGTCGCCCTCCGCTTCGGCGACCGCACCCTCACCCACACCGAACTCGCCGCCTGTGCCGGAACGCTGGCACAGCAGCTGTCCGGCCTGCCTCGGGTGGCGATCTGGGCGACTCCGGCCATCGAGACGTGCGTCGCGGTGGTCGCGGCCCTGCTCGCCGGGGTGCCCGCCGTGCCGCTCAACCCGAAGGTCGGCGAACGCGAACTCGCGCACATCGTGTCGGACAGCGCGCCCGCGCTGGTGCTGGCCGCTCCCGGCACGCGGCTTCCGACCGGACTGGACTCGGTGCCGCGCCGCGATGTCACGCTCGACGGCGGTGACTTCGGGCCGTTCGCCGATCCCGGCGACGAGGCTCCGGCGTTGATCGTCTACACCTCGGGCACCACCGGCGCACCCAAGGGCGTGGTGCTGCCGCGCAGGGCGATCGTGTCCACTTTGGACGCGGTCGCGGAGGCGTGGGAGTGGACCTCGGAGGACGTGCTGGTGCACGCCTTGCCGTTGTTCCACGTGCACGGGCTGATCCTCGGCGTGCTGGGCCCGTTGCGGCGCGGTGGCACGGTGCACCACCTCGGCAAGTTCTCCACCGACGCGGTCACCCAGGCTTTGAACGACGGCACGATGATGTTCGGCGTTCCGACGATGTACCACCGGATCGCGGAAGAAGTGGGCGAGGACGTAAAGCTCGCCGACGCGTTGAGCGGAGCGCGGTTGCTGGTGTCGGGGTCGGCCGCGTTGCCGGTGCGCGACCACGAACGGATCGCCGCCGCCACCGGGCAGCGCGTCGTCGAGCGGTACGGGATGACCGAGACGCTGATGAACACCAGCGTCCGCGCGGACGGCGACCGCAGGCCGGGCGCGGTCGGTGTGCCGCTGCCCGGCGTCGAGGTGCGGCTGGTCGACGACGCCGGACTGGCGCTGGACGACGTAGGCGCGATCGGTGAGATCCAGGTACGCGGGCCGAACCTGTTCACCGAGTACCTCAACCGGCCCGACGCCACCGCCGAGGCGTTCGCGGACGGCTGGTTCCGCACCGGCGACGTGGGCACGCGGGACGAGGACGGCTACTTCCGCATCGTCGGGCGCAAGGCGACGGACATCATCAAGAGCGGCGGCTACAAGATCGGCGCGGGCGAGATCGAGAACGCCCTGCTGGAGCACCCCGGGGTGAAGGAGGTGGCGGTGACCGGCGAGCCCGACGACGACCTGGGCGAGCGGATCGTCGCCTGGGTCGTGCCCGCCGGGGCGGAGCCGTCCTCGGGCGAGCTCGCCGACCACGTAGCGCGGCTGCTCACCCCGCACAAACGGCCTCGGGTGGTGCGGTTCGTGGAGTCGTTGCCGCGCAACGACATGGGCAAGGTGATGAAGCGTGCCCTGCGGGCGTGAGCCGGCCCGCGAGCTGATCGGCCGGCTGGCGTCCGCGTTCGAGGAGCTGCCGGACGACCTCGGACCCTCCACTGGGGACGGACCGCTCGGCTGGCCGGGTTACGGCGACCAGCTCGCGCGAGCAGCCGCCTCGACCGGTGAACGCGAGTCCGTCGTCTGCGGGATCGCGGAGATCGGCGGCGTGACGACGATGGTGGTGGCGTTCGAGTTCGGGTTCCTCGGCGGCTCGCTGGGAACCCGCACCGGCGCCCGCATCGAGCAGGCCTTCACACACGCCCGCGAACGCCGCCTGCCGGTCGTCTCGCTGGTCGCGACCGGGGGCAGCCGCATGCAGGAGGGCACGCTCGCGTTGATGCAGCTGCCCCGGATCGCCCGGCAGCTCACGCTCACCCGCGAGGCCGGGCTGCCGCACGTCGCCGTGCTGCGCGATCCCACGACCGGGGGCGGCTGGGCCACGCTCGGGGCGGGCGCGGACGTCGTGCTGGGACTGCGCGGCGCGCAGGTCGGGTTCGCCGGGTCACGCGTGCGGCCGCCGGGATACTCGGTGACGCAGCAGTTCGCGGCCGGTCTGGTCGACCAGCTCGTGCCGCCGGAGGAGTTGCGCGACCGGCTGGAGCGCTGGCTGCGGCTGCTCACCACGTCCACCGGCGCCCCCGCCCCCGTGCCGGCGGCGCTGGGCCAGACGACGTTGCCGAAGACCGGCTGGGACGCGGTGGTGCGCGCCCGCACGCTGGGCCGGCCGCGCGCCAAGGAGTACCTCGCCTCCTACTTCGGCTGGCACGAGCCGATCAACGGCGATCGCAGCGGCGGCGTCGACCCCGGTGTGCTGTGCGGGTTCGGGTATCGCGACGGGCAGACCATCGCCTACGCGGCGCAGTGCGGCACGGCGACCCGGCCCCCCGGCTTCCGTACGGCGGCCCGTCTCGTCCGGCTGGCGGACCGGCTGGGAATCCCGGTGCTGACGCTCGTGGACACACCGGGCGCGGCCAACGACGCGGCCGCCGAGAAGGCGGGTGTGGGCGCCGCCATCGCCGACCTGTTCACCGCGATCGCGGCCGCGCGCGTGCCGGTGACGACGCTGGTGATCGGGGAGGGCGGCTCCGGTGGCGCGCTGGCGTTCGCCGCACCGGACCGGATGTGGGTGACGCCGGACGGCTACTTCGCGGTCATCTCACCCGAACTGGCGAACGCGATCCTCAAACGGGATCCGGCGCGGGCGCGGCAGACGGCGGAGGAGTTGCGGTTGCGGCCGCAGGACTTGGTCGAGCTGGGCGTGGCGCGGGGGATCGCCCAGCTCGGCCAGTCCGCTGATCAGGCCACGGCCAGGTAGAGGAACGCCAGGAGCGAACTCGGGACGCAGATGGTCACGAGTCCGACCACGCCGTAGAACGGCTCCTTCTTCTTCAGCATCGCGCCCAGCGCGCCGATACCGACGAGCACGGACGCGACGAACAACACCAGAACGACGTACGACATGTGAGGTCCTCAGGTCAGGGGTGGGTGGAGTCGGGAGCGGCCGCGTGCGGCGGCGCCCGGCTCGACCGGTGACCTGAGGTCGTTCCTTCGGCGTTCTGGGCGGTGGCCACGACGACCGCCGCCCGGCCCTGCGGCGGGCGCGGACCGGTCGCGGGGCCGGGCAGCGCCCAGCAGCCGTCCGGGGACGCCGTCGTCTGCACGTGGACGGCCGACACCGGAGCGTTGAGCCCCGATCCCGGCCGGTCCGCGGCTGTGTCGCGGGTGCTCGTGGCGACGAACGCCAGCAGCAGGGCCAGCAGGAGTGCCGGCCACCTCACTGAGCCACTGCCCGCCTGCGTAGGAAGAACTCGCCGACCGGTTCCACGTAGCGCGCCGCGATCGGGCCGATGATCGCCATCAGCAGCACGTACGCGGTGGCGAGCGCGGCCAGTTGCTCGTTCACCTGACCGGAGGCGACCGCGAGACCGGCGATGACGATGGAGAACTCACCTCGCGCGACCAGCGCGGCACCCGTGCGGGCGCGGCCCATCGGTCCGATGCCCTGGCGTCGTGCCGCCCACCACCCCGTCGCCACCTTCGTCACGGTGGTGATCACGGCGAGCAGCACCGCCATGCCGAGCACGGGCGGGATCGTGCGTGGATCGGTGTTCAGGCCGAACACCACGAAGAACATCGCGGCGAACAGGTCGCGCAACGGTTCCAGCAGGCGCGTGGCGTTCTCGGCGGTGGAGCCGGAGATCGCGATGCCCAGCAGGAACGCGCCGACGGCGGCGGACACCTGCAGTTCCGAGGCGATGCCGGCGACCAGCAGCGCCGAGCCGAGCAGCTTGAGCAGGAACACCTCGTGGTCGGGACTGTCCACGATGGCCGAGATGAACCGGCCGTACTTCAGCGCCACCACCAGAACGATGGTGATCGCGAGCAGCGAGATGCCGACCGACGTCAGCCCGCCGACGAAGCTGACGCCCGCGAGCACGGCCGTGAGCACCGGCAGGTAGACGGCCATCGCCAGGTCCTCGAACACCAGCACCGAGAGGATCACCGGCGTCTCCCGGTTGCCCAGGCGGCCGAGGTCGCCGAGGACCTTCGCGATGATGCCGGACGACGAGATGTAGGTGACGCCCGCCATCGCCAGCGCGCCGACCATGCCCCAGCCGAGCATCAGCGCGACGATGGCGCCGGGTGCCGCGTTGAGCACGATGTCGAGGACACCGGCCATCCACGACTTCTTCAGGCCGGTGGTCAGTTCGGACGCCGAGTACTCGAGGCCCAGCAGGAGGAGCAGCAGCACCACGCCGATCTCGCTGGCGAGGTGGGTGAAGTTCTCGATGCCGTGCAACGGGACGAGTCCGCCGGACCCGAACGCGAGACCGCCGACGAGGTAGAGCGGGATCGGCGAGATGCCGAATCTCCAGGCGAGGCGGCCGAGCAGGCCCAGTCCGAAGAAGACCGCACCCAGTTGGATCAGCGCGATCGTGGTGTCGTGCACTCGCTCAGCCGCCCGTCAGGATGTCCGCGGCGGCATCAAGACCGTCCGCGGTGCCGACGACGACCGCGAGATCGCCGTTCTGGAACAGGAAGTCAGGGCCCGGCGACGGATGCGCGTTGCCCCCGCGCACGACGGCGACGATGGAGGCGCCGGTGCGGGTGCGCAGCGCCGTGTCGCCGAGGGTGCGGCTGGAGAACGCCGTGACCGGCAACTGGCGGGTCGTGATCCCGGTGATGTCGGCGTGCTGCCGGGCGAGCTTCGAGACGAGCTGCGGCGCCCCGAGCAGCCCGGCGAGCGTGCCCGCCTCCTCCGGCGAGAGCGGGATGGACGCGGCGGTCGTGTCGGGATCATCCTGTTTGGACATGATGAGCTCGAACTTGCCGTCACGGTAGGAGATCACGCCGATCCGGCGGCCGGAACGGATGGAGAAGTCCTGCCTGACCCCTATGCCGGGCAGGGGCGTCACTTCGACGTTCACTCGAGTTTCCTAGTGGTGTGGCCCGGAACGTTGCCGGGGAGTTCGGGGTCGGACGGGTGCATCGTGGTGTCGCGCCGCTAGGGTTCGATGAGCCCGGCGCGGATCGCGTACCGGGTGAGTTCGAGACGGTCCCTGAGCCCGAGTTTCTGCAGCAGGTTGGCCCGGTGCCGCTCGACGGTCTTGACGCTGATCACGAGCATGTCCGCGATCTCCTTGGAGGAATGGCCCTCCGCGACCAGCTTGAGGATCTCCTCCTCGCGATCGGTGATCGCCTTGGCCGGGAAGCCGCCGCCCTCCCTGGCGCGGTCCAGGTAGTTGCGGATCAGCGAGTTCACCGCGCCGGGGTAGAGGAACGGCTCGCCGCGCATGGCCGAGCGGCACGCCTCCACCAGGTCGCGGTCGGCGACGGACTTCAGCACGTACCCGGAGGCGCCCGCCTTGAGCGCCTCGAAGAAGTACTGCTCGTTGTCGTACATCGTGAGGATCAGGATCCGCAGGTCCGGCAGGAGACGCGAGAGCTCCCGCGCGGCCTGCAACCCGGTCAGCCGCGGCATGGCGATGTCGAGGATCGCCAGGTCCGGCTTGTCCCTGCGGGCCAGGCTGATCGCTTCCGCGCCGTCGCCCGCCTCGCCGACGACCTCCAGGTCGGGTTCGTTGTCCAGGATCATCCGGACGCCGCGGCGGACGAGCGCGTGGTCGTCCGCGAGCAGGATGCGCACGGTCATTCGCCCTCCCCCTTGGCCTTCACTACCAGCCTGACCTCGGTGCCCGTCAGCGCCGGCCCGACGGTCAGCTCGGCGCCGACCAGCAGTGCGCGTTCCCGCATGCCGCGGATGCCCGCGCCCTCCTGGCTGTCGCCGATCCCCCGGCCGTTGTCGCGCAGTCGTAGCTCCACTTCGGACGGACGAGCCGTCAGGGTGAGTTCGATCTCGTCCGCCTTCGCGTGCCGGACGGCGTTGGTGAGACCCTCCTGCGCGACGCGGTAGACCACCAGCTCGGTCTCGGCGCCGAGCGCGGGCAGGTTCCTGTCGAACGACCGCCTGATCGTGAGACCGGCCGGGTCGCCGATCTCCCGTGTGAGCGCCTTGAGCGCGCTGACCAGCCCCAGCTCCTCCAGCACACCGGGCCGCAGTCGCCGCGCGATGCGGCGGATCTCGTCGAGCGTGCTGCGCGTCGTCTCCTGCACCTGGAGGAGTTCCTCGCGCGTCTCCCGCGGCGACTGGTCCGCCACCCGCTTGAGACTCAGCAGCACCGCCGTCAGCGACTGTCCCACCTCGTCGTGCAGCTCCTGCGCCACCCGCCGCCGCTCCGACTCCTGCGCCGACAACGCGATGGCCGAGCTGTACCCGCGCTCGGTCTCCAGCCGGTCGATCATGCTGTTGAAGGTCGTGATCAGCTCGGCGATCTCCCCGTGCCCCGTCGCCCGCAACCGAGGTCCGGGCTTGAGCAGGTCGATCGTGGTCATCGCCCGCGTGAGCCGCCCGAGCGGCGCCAGCCCCACCCGGATCAGCAGGGCGTTCGCGATCAGCATCACCACCAGCCCGGCCGCCAGCACCAGCACCTCGCGCAACGGCGCCGGCGTCGACACCGTCGCGGGCCCGAACACGAGCAACATGGCCGCGATGACCAGAACCAGGGCGTTGAGCAGGAAGATCCGCCCGAACAACGACACGTGCGCCGCCTCTCCGTGATCGCTTCCCGCCACGCCTGCGAGGCTGACGGGCGAGGGCGCCACCTGTCCATCCGTGGCAACACCCATATTCGCCGGAGCCCGGCAGGTGTGCCGGTCGGCGGGCTACGGGCGATGACACTCACGACCGGCGCCATCAGCGGCCCGCACGGCGCCCCGGTTGGGTGCCACGACGGATCGCCGAAACGACCAAAAGTGACGATCGTGGAGTCAGACGCCCTCAACCTCTCTGGAGGCGCCCGATGACCACCACCTGGCCCTTCCACCTGGCAGCTCTCGCGCTGGTGGCGGCGGGTCTGCTCGTGCCGCACGCCTTGCTCGTCGCCGCCGGACTGCTCCTGGCGGGCTCGGTGGCGCTCAGGCCGCGCGCGAACCGCGTCAACCGGAGCTGATCCGGTCGGCGTGGACGTGCGTGCGCACCCCCTGGGGATCGAACAGGATCAGCAGTTCGACCGCGCCGCCGTCCGCGCTGCCCAGCCAGTGCGGCTTCGAGGTGTCGAACTCGGCGGCCTCGCCGGGCGGCAACGTCAGGTCGAGGTCGTCGAGCACCAGCCGCAACCGTCCATTGAGGACGTAGAGCCACTCGAACCCGTCGTGCGTCCGCAGAGTGGGTGCCAGCGGTTCCGGCACGGCCGGGATGAGCATCTTGAACGACTGCACCCCGCCCGGCCGCCGCGACAACGGCACGAACGTCATGCCGTACTTGTGGATCGGCTTGAGGTGGATGCGCGGATCGCCGGTCCGCGGGGCACCGACGAGGTCGTCCAGCGGCACGTCGTAGACGCGCGACAGCGGTAGCAGCAGTTCCAGCGTCGCCCGGCGCTGCCCGCTCTCCAGCCGGGACAGGGTGCTCTCCGAGATCCCCGTGGTCGTCGCGAGGTCGGCGAGGGTGATGCCGCGGTGCCGGCGCAACGTCCGCAGCCGCGCGCCCACCCCGTCGAGAACGTCTTCGGTTTCGCGGTTCACCAGGCCGAGCTTGCCACACTGGCAAGTTTTCGTGCCAGATATGGCAATCACGACCCAAGCTGGTCGCATGAAACGCCTCGTACTCGCCCTGCTGCTCCTGATCACCGCCTGTGCGACGCCCCCGGAGACCCCGGCGCACGCCGCTGTCACCCAGAACGACCCGGCCTTTCAGAAGACCTTCCGGCACGAGTTCGCCGACGTCGAGGGCGTGCGGATGCACTACGTGACGGGCGGCAGCGGCAGCCCGGTCGTGCTGATCCATGGCTGGCCGCAGACCTGGTACGGCTGGTGGCCGATCATGCCCGCGCTCGCCGAACGCCACACCGTCTACGCGCTCGACCTGCCCGGACTCGGCGACAGCACCGGCACGCCCAAGGGTTACGACAAGGCCACCCTCGCGCGGTACGTCCACGCGCTGACCAGCCGGCTCGGCCTGCGGAACGCCTCCGTCGTCGGCCACGACCTCGGCGCGGCCGTCGCGTTCCAGTACGCCAGCCAGTTCCCCGAGGACACCGCCCGGCTGGGCTACCTCGACCTGCCGCTACCGGGTCCGGCGATCGACGCGCGCACCTACCGCACGCTCAGCTGGCACATCGCGTTCCACTCGCAGCCCAGCGTCCCCGAGGCGATCGTCCGGAACGACGTCCGCGACTACCTGAAGCTCTTCTACCCGCAGGTCTCCTACCAGGGCAGCGCGTTCGGCGGCACGTCGACGAAATCCCCGTTCGCCGACGACGAGATCGACGAGTACGCGCGCACCTACAGCTTGGCGCTGTCGAACGGCTTCGAGCTGTACCGCGCGCTCGACCAGGACGTCCGCGACACCGAGGCAGCCCGGCCAGTGCAGACCCCGGCCCTGGTCATGGCCGCGGAGGGGCAGGCCGAGGCGATCAAGGGCACGGCCGCACCGCGGATGACGAACATCGTGCGCACGCTCGACGTCCCGAAGGCGGGACATTGGCTGGTCGAGGAGAATCCGCAGTTCGTCACCACCGAACTGCTGGCCTTCCTCAGTTCATGACCGGCACGCGATCGAACCACGGCAGCGCCTCTTCCAGCTGCGCCGCGAGCTTGATCAGCAACGCCTCCCCCGCGAGCGGCGCGACGAACTGGACGCCCAGCGGCAGCCCGTCCGCCGTCCAGTGCAGCGGCAGCGAGAGGGCGGGGCGGCCGGTGATGTTCGCGAGCTGCGTGTACGGCACCCAGCCGAGGTTGTCCCTGATCATGTCGTCGACGATCTTCGTGTGCTTGAGGAACCGGGCCGTGCCCGTCTTGAGCAGCACGTCGGTGGCACGTTGCAACGACACCGGCAGGTCGAACTGGCCGACCTTGGGCGGCGGGGTCGCGAGCGTCGGCGTCAGCAGCAGGTCGTAGGACTCGAAGTAGGTGCTGAGGCGGCGGGTGTGCTCGTGCCGCCGCTGCACCGCGTCCACATAGTCGACGCTGCTCGTGGCCCGTCCCAGGGCGGCCATGAGCAGCGTGTCGCGTTCGAACGCGACGTCCGGCGCCCCGGTCAGGCGCTTCGCGTCGGCGACCTTCCACGCGAGGTTCACGAACCACGTCAGCAGGAAGTCCTTGGCCAGCACCGCGTCGTCGAACGGCGCCTGCGGCAGTTCCTCCACGTGGTGCCCGAGATCGGTCAGCACGCGGACGGCCGACGCGACGGCCGCGACCGCCTCGGGATGCGGGTCCGGGTTGATCGCCGACGGCACCCGCACGCCGATCCGGAGCGTGCCGGGAGCCTGGCCGACGTACGACGCGAACGACTCCGGCGGCAGCGCGGGCGAGTACGGCCCGGCCGGCTCACCACCGCAGATGACGTCGAGCATCGCGGCCGTGTCGCGGACCGTGCGGGAGACGACGCCCTGCACCGCCGCGCCGTGCATCATCTCGGCGGTCTCCGGCCCGAACGGCGTGAGGCCACGTCCCGGCTTCAGCCCGACGAGCCCGCAGCACGCCGCCGGGATCCGGGTCGAGCCACCACCGTCGTTCGCGCCCGCGCAGGGCACGATCCCGGCGGCGACCGCGGCCGCCGAGCCGCCCGACGAACCGCCGGGGGTCCGTTCCAGATCCCAGGGATTGCGCGCCGGGCCCCAGACGGCCGACTCGCTGATCGCCTTGGCGCCGAACTCCGGCAGGTTGGTCTTGCCGAAGATCACCAGGCCGGCGTCGACCCAGCGCTGGACGACGGTCGAGTGCGCGGCGACCTTCAGCGCCTTCAACGAGCGCGACCCGTTCGAGGTCGGCAGGCCCGCGTAGTCCTGGCCGAGGTCCTTGATCAGGAACGGCACCCCGGCGAACGGACCGGTGAGGGCGTCGGACGGTTCGGCCGGAACGTCCCGGACGATCGCGTTGAGCCGGGGGTTGACCTCCGCGGCGCGTTCCCTCGCCACCGCGAGGAGTTCGGCCGCGGACACGTGCCTGTCCGCGACGAGCCGGGCCAGCCCGGTGGCGTCGTACTTCCGGTACTCGTCGAAGTCCACGGGCTCAAGGTAGCTGCTCGGCCACGCCGAACACGATCTCCCGCACCACAGCCGGGTTCTCCTGCGGGATGAGGTGCCCGGCGTCCTCGACGACGACCATCCTGCCGCGCGGGACGGCGTCCATCAGGTCGGCCGCGTACCGGTTGAACTGCGGGCGCCACTTGGCCATCCCCCGCTCGACCAGCCCTGCCTGCAGGCAGACCGTGGGCACGTCCGGGGTGCCCGCCGCCTGCACCCGGCGCATCACCGGCAGGGCGGACGCGATCTGCAGCGCCTCCCGGCTGCCCGCCTTCATCGCCCGCACGGTCGCGTAGTCGTTCGTCATGGTCTCCACGTCGGCCGCGGAGATCTCCGGCGACACGCCGTTGCGGAACGTCTGCCGCCTGATCAGCCCCTTGGCTCCCAGGCGGGCCAGCACCGCCATGAAGCCGAAGAACCGCGCCGCGACCTTGGCGTTGCGCGTCGACATGATCTCGGCGAGGGTCGCGTCCACGAACACCATCCCGGCCACGCGCCGCGGGTACCGGTCGGCGAACACGCGGATGATCGGGCCGCCCCAGCTGTGCCCGACCAGCAGCACCGGCTCGGTCTCGCCGAGCGCGTCGAGCAGCGAGGTCAGGTCGTCCACGATCCGGTCGAGCGTGCGGTCGTGCGGGTCGACATCGCTGCCGCCGTAGCCGGCGCGGTCGTAGGACAGCGTGCGGTAGCGGGCGCTCACCTCACGCTGGGTGTGGATCCAGGTCGAACCGGGCGCGCTCATCCCGGCCTCGAAGACGATCAACGGGCCGGGACCCTCCCCCGCCGTGACCGCGCGGATTCCCCGGCCGTCCGGGAGCGTGACGAACTTCTCCAGCATCGCGAGGCCTTTCACTGGTGCCAGCTCGGCGGGTGGAGCTCGTCCCACAGCGCCGCGCTTTCCAGCTGTGCGGCGAGAGCGAGCAGTTCGGCGTCACGGCGGGCGCGGCCGACGAGGTGCACGCCGTGCGGCAGCCCGTCACCGTCCACATGCGACGGAAGTGAGATCGCGGGTACTCCGGCGAGGTTGGCCCACGGCGTGTGGCAGGACCACTTCAGCATCAGGTCGGCCTCGTCGCCGGTGTAGTAGCCGATCGGGACCGGCGGGCCGTTGGTCGTGGGTGTCAGCACGACGTCGTAGTCGTCCACCGCGGCGAGGAACGCGCTGGCGTAGCGGGCGAGCACCGCCTGGGCCGCGACAACGCTCTGGACGTTCAAGGTCTCGTTCGTGGCGAGCAGGTGCCGCGTGTAGGGCCGGAGCAGGGGAATCCGCGGCGGCGACACCGTGTTTCCGACCACGGCGGCGACCTGGTAGGCGAACCAGTGCGTGACCGCCCGCCGCATGTGCCAGTCCCAGCGCCACGGCAACGGGATCTCCCGCACGTCGTGACCGAGTCCGGTGAGGACCTCCGCGGCCCGCCGCACGGCCAGTTCGGCCTGCGGGTCGGTGTCCTCGTCGGTGCCGCTGTCCGTCCACATCGCGACCTTGAGCCGACGCTGGAGTGTCAAGGCCGAGGCGAAGCTGCCGTCGTTGCGCCACCCGTACAGGTCGCCGGGCGCGGGAGACGCCATCACGTCCAGTAGGAGTGCCGCGTCCTCGACCGTTCTCGCCATCGGACCCTCGGTGCTCGTGAGGAGGAACGACGTGGCGGGCGCCGGGCTCACCAGGCCGCGGCTCGGTTTCATCCCGACCAGGTGGCAGGTCGCCGCGGGTGTGCGGATCGATCCGGCGCCGTCGCTGGCGTGCGCCACGGGCAGCAGGCCCGCCGCGACCGCCGTGGCCGCTCCACCGCTGGAACCGCTCGAGTAACGCGTTGGGGCGTAAGGGGTCACGGCCGGATTCGGGGTGACGTCGTTCTCGGTGTAACAGGTCGCGCCGAACTCCGACGTGTTCGTCTTGCCCAGCACGACCGCGCCGGCCCGCCGCAGCAGCCCGACCGTCCAGGAGTCCTCCCGCGGCACGAACTCCGCCAGCGCCGCCGACCCGAACGTCGTGCGGATGCCCGCGGTCGCGGCGAGGTCCTTGATGCCCAGCGGCAGTCCGAGCAGCGCCGCCCGGTCTCCCCCGGCGAGCTGTTCGTCCGCGCGTGCGGCCTCGTCGAGCGCGTTCTCGTTGATCGTCACGAACGCGCCGAGCCCGGCGTGCCGTTCGATGCGCGCGAGGTAGTGCTCGGTCAGTTCGCGGGAGCTGATCTCCTTGGCGCGCAACGCCTTGAGCTGCTGCGCGGCCGTGAGTTCGTGCAGACTCATGGCTTCACGGAGGTTCCGGTCAGCAGGCGGTGCACCGACCACGTCACCACGTCGAGCTCCTCGGGCGTCATCGGCTCGCCACCGAACATCCGCCGGTGCATCAGCGGGCCTTCCAGCAGGTTGCCGACGAACGGCAGCTCCGGCACCTCGGCGATCTCCCCGCGCCGCACGGCCCGTGCGATCGCGTCGACCAGCGGCTGCGACCGGCGCACGACGAGGCCGCGGAACGTCCGCTCGGCCTCGGCGTCGCCGCGCAGGTCCGCGAGGAAGCCGACCAGGCCGTCGTTCCACGGCTCGTCCCAGGCGCCCGCCAGGTCCTGCGCGAACGCCCTGAGGTCACCGTGCAGCGTGCCGGTGTCGGGGTCCGGCACGGGTGGCAGGTACGCGTCGAGCACGTCCGCCACCAGCCGCACCTTGCTGCTCCAGCGCCGGTAGACGTCGGTCCTGTGCGCGCCCGCCTGGGCCGCGACCTGCGTCAACGTCAGCGCGTCGTAGCCGTTCGAGGTCAGCAGCGACCACGCCGTCGCCAGCAACCGCTGTTCGAGATCGGGATCCCGCGGACGCCCTGCCACCGGCACCCCTCAAATTCGCAACAAGTTGTAGCGATACCGTAGGGGGTCCCGGCACGTCATCACAAGTGCCCGTTGCCCAGGTGTCTCATCGCGGCCTCCACTCCGACGTCCAGCGCGTCCTGCATGACGCGCTGCCGTCGTTCCGTGCGGCCGATCACCGCACTGCCCAGCGGTGGCCGGATCTGCAGGCAGGCCGGGTGGGTGGCGAGCAGCTCCTCGTCCTTGGCCCTGATCTCCTCACGGCGCAACCAGTTCGCCACGACTCCCGGTGCGTGCCGGGCGAACCAGCGCGACAACACGAACCGTTCGCCACGGGACGGCGGCACGCCCAGGAACTCGTCCTCGCGCCGCGTGCGCAGGGCGACGACGTGCGTCGCCCCCTGCGAGATCGCCGTGCCGACGGGAATCGTCTCGCTCAGCCCCGCGTCCACGTACGGGCGGCCGTCGATCGTCACGGGGTCGCCGGCGAGGAACGGCATCGCGGCCGACGCCCGCAGCGCGGTCTGCAGGCTCAGCCGGTCGCGCACGTACCCGTGCAGGTCGACCGCCTCGCCGGTGAGTCCGTCCGTGGTCATCGGGTGGAACTCGACGGGACTGTCGAGGATCTCCTGGAAGCCCATCGGGTGGACCTCCGTGTAGATGGTGTGGACGAGGTGCAGGGTGTCGACGACCGGACGCCTGCTGAACGCGCGCCTCGGGTTGATGGTGGTGCGCATGACGGCCGGGTCCCACCAGGCGTGCTTGCTCCGGTCCGCCCGGCCGCACAGCAGCCAGGCCGCGTTCAGCGATCCCGCCGAGCTGCCGTAGACGGCGTCGAACAGCGGCAGCAGCCCGAGCCGTTCGATCGCGACGGTCATCCCGCTGGAGTAGACGCCGCGCGAGCTCCCGCCCTCGACCAGCAGGACGAGCCGCGCGTCGTCGTTCCGTTGTCCTGGAACGCTTTGTTGCCGCCTGCGCTCCCGCAGCAACTCGAGAACCGTCATGTCCAAAACCCTATCTTCGGACCTTCCGCCACGCTGCTAATGTGGAAGTGAGATCAACCGCCCTCGATGAGGAGCTCGACGTGCTGGTGGGTGAAGACGACATCTCAGGGTGAGCCCTGGATGTGACAGGCCGTCGATCGCGATGGCCGTTCAGTCGTCCCCTTTTCCACCCGCTCCGCGTCTTTGAGGTCTCACATCCATGTCCGACGCATTCATCGTCGTGTCGTCCCTGTCCTTCTCCTGGCCGGACGACACCCCCGTGTTCGACGGCCTGTCCGTCTCGGTGCCGGGCGGGCGCACCGGTCTCGTCGCCCCGAACGGTGCCGGCAAGTCGACGCTGCTCAAGCTCGTGGCGGGCACGCTCACGCCGTCCGCGGGCAGCGTGTCCGTCGAGGGCGTCCTCGGCTACCTCCCGCAGGACCTCCCGCTCACCGCCGGGCTGACCGTGGCCGAGGTGCTCGGGGTAGCGGACGTGCTGCGCGCCATCCGTGCCGTCGAGTCCGGCGACGTCGGCGAGGAGCACTTCACCACCATCGGCAACGACTGGGACCTGGAGGAACGCACGCGCGCCCAGCTCGACCGGCTCGGGCTCGGCGATCTCGCGCTCGACCGGGTGCTCGGCACGCTGAGCGGCGGGCAGGTCATCTCGCTGGGACTCGCGGCCCAGTTGCTGAAGCAGCCGGACGTGCTGCTGCTCGACGAGCCGACCAACAACCTCGACCTGGACGCCCGGCACCGGCTCCACGACGTGCTGGACGACTGGCGCGGATGCCTGGTCGTGGTGAGCCACGACCGTGCGCTGCTCGACCGGATGGACCGGATCGCGGAGCTCGACGGCGGCGAGGTCCGCTTCTACGGCGGGAACTTCACCTCCTACGAGGAGGCGGTGGCGGCCGAGCGCGAGGTGGCCGAGAAGAACGTCCGCAGCGCCGAGCAGGAGGTCAAACGCGAGAAGCGGGAGATGCAACAGGCCCGCGAACGCGCCGCGCGCCGGGCGTCCAACGCGCAGCGCAACCTCTCGAACGCCGGACTGCCGAAGATCTTCGCGGGCACCATGAAACGCAACGCCGAGGTGTCCGCGGCCAAGGCGGACGGCACCCACGCGGCCCGCCTCGGCGCGGCCCGTTCGAAGCTCGACCAGGCCGAACGGGCGTTGAAGGACGAGCAGAGGATCAGCCTGGAGCTGCCACAGACCGCGGTGCCGGCGGGCCGCACGTTGTTCCTCGGCTCGGACATCCGGGTGCGTGACCTGTTCGACGACCTCTCGCTGGCGATCCGGGGGCCGGAACGCATCGCGCTCGCCGCCCCGAACGGCGCCGGCAAGTCGACGCTGCTGCGGGTGGTGCACGGTTCGCTCACGCCGGACAGCGGCGAGGTGAAACGGGCCGACGGCCGGGTCGCGTACCTGTCCCAGCGACTCGACCTGCTCGACGACGCCCGCACGGTGGCGGAGAACCTGGCCGAGTTCGCCCCGGCCATGCCCCCGGCCGAACGGATGAACCTGCTGGCGCGCTTCCTGTTCCGCGGTACCCGCGCGCACCTGCCGGTCGGCGTGCTGTCCGGCGGCGAACGGCTGCGCGCCACGCTGGCGTGCGTCCTGTTCGCCGAACCCGCGCCGCAGCTGCTGTTGCTGGACGAACCGACGAACAACCTCGACCTGGTCAGCGCCGGGCAGCTGGAGAGCGCGCTGAACGCGTACCGGGGCGCGTTCGTCGTCGTCAGCCACGACGAACGGTTCCTGAGCGAGGTGAGGATCGACCGCCGGCTGCGCCTGGACGGCGGCAAGCTGGCCGCGCACGACTGAGGCGCCGAGCTGGACATGTCGAAACGGCGGAAACAGCTTCGACGTGGTTGTGCAAGGACACTCACGCAACCACGGAGGACTGATCATGACCGGACGCCCGCCCGTCGCCGACCTCGCCACCTGGCAGCAGGCCCGCGACGCGCTGCTGGTCCGCGAGAAGGCCCACACCCGCGAGGGCGACGCGATCGCGGCCGAACGCCGGAAGCTGCCGATGGTCGAGTTCGACGGCAAGGTCGAGGTCGTCGGTGCCGAGGGGCCTGTGCCGTTCGTGGAGCTGTTCCAGGGGCGGGACGAGCTCGTCGTCTACAAGCACATGTGGTGGGACGGCGCGCCGCACCAGGGGCAGTGCGAGGGCTGCACCCATATGCCGTGGCACTTCGACGACGCCGCCTACCTCAACGCGCGCGGGGTCTCGTTCGCGATGCTGACCACCGGTGCGTGGGACGAGGTGGCGCCGTTCGTGGAGTTCATGGGCTACAAACAGCCCTGGTACTCGGTGCGCGGAGTGGACGGTCCCGCCGGTGGCGACATGGGATACCTGACCAGCTACCTGCGCGATGGCGACCGCACGTTCCTCACCTACTCCACGACCGCGCGCGGCTGTGAGGGGGTCAACGGGTCGCTGGCGCTGCTCGACATGACCGTGTACGGGCGCGGCGAGGTGTGGGAGCAGCATCCGGAGGGCTGGCCCGAGTCACGGCCGGCGGGGTGGTTCTGGCGGACGAACGCCGACGGCGACTCCAGCTGGGGCGAGGACAGCAGGCCCGTGCCGCAGTGGACCCGTCCGGGGGCGACGCCGGTGCAGACGCTGGGGCGGCAGGGCCACTGCCACTGATCAGCGGGGTCTGGTCGCGGTGGCGAGGACGCGGCGCTTCTGGTCGAAGGTCGCCAGGACGCTCCGCGCCTCCTCCCGCATCGACACCATCGCGGGGTCGCCGGGTGCGTCGGTGGCGAGAGCCTCCTCCCACATCCGCTTCTCCCGTTCCCGCCACTGCGGCCGGTCGACGACCTCGGTGTCGGTGAAGCCGGCCTCGGGAAGCTGGCGGGCGAGGTCGAGTTCGCGGATGCGGCGCCAGACGCGCTCGTCCCCGGGCTCGGCCGCCTGCCAGCAGGTGACGACGAGCCGTCCGCCGGGCCGCGGGACGCGCAGGCACTCCCGCAGCGCCTCTGCGCTCGTCACCGCGGAGACCTTGCCAGAAAAAGCGTCTGTGCTCGTGCCGGAGGAGGTCTGCGACCGCTACCGCCGCACCCAACCCGGCGCGCTGTCGAGGCCGCACCGCTGGTGGGCCCTGGGCGCGGGCCCGACGAGCTCGTGCTCGCCGTCGACGACCCGCGCTCCGGACCTGTCGCTGGACGTGCGGGACCTGGGCTCGATCTACCTGGGCGGAACGGCCCCCAGTACGCTCGTCCGGGCCGGACATTTCCAGGCTCACGGATCCACGGTGAAAGCTGACGCTCTGTTCCGTGCCGAACGCCCTCCGCATTGCCTGCACTGGTTCTGATCGACATCTGGACCAAAGTATGACGGCGCGTTAGGCCCAGGTATGACGCGGGCGGACGGCCACGTCGTTATTGTCCGTTCCGTTGGACATCATCAGCTCGTAACCCCCTTTCCGCCGGAGGGACAGCCGCGTCATGTGGGAAGTTCTGCAGTCAGCGACCGACGTCCGGTCGCGCGTCACCGAGTGGATGGGGAAACGGTTCCTCGCGCACCTGAGCAAGACCGGGTTCGACCTCGAGTCGTCCTGGTTCGTGCCCTCGAAGGTGCTCGCTCCACTGCGGCGCAACGGCCTGGACCCCGTGCCGGAGCTGGCGCGGATGCAGGCCCACGGGCCGGTGACGCGACTGCCGCTGCCGGTGACGGTGTGGCTGGTGACGGGTTACGAGGCGTCCAAGCAGGTGCTCGTGGACTCCGAGGCGTTCAGCAACGACTTCGGGCACCTGCGCGAGCTCGGGTTGTTCTCCGACGAGGCACCGGGCGGACTGGGGTTCAGCGACCCGCCGGAGCACACGCGGCTGCGCAAGGTGCTGACGCCGGAGTTCACCATGCGCCGCCTCTCCCGGCTCGTGCCGCGGATCGAGGCGATCGTGGCGGACCAGCTCGACCTGATGTCCATGAAGGACGGCCCCGTCGACCTCGTCGAGCACTTCGCGATGACCGTGCCGGCGCTCACGATCTGCGAACTGCTGGGCGTGCCCGCGAGTGAGCGCGAGGAGTTCCAGCGCCGCAGCGTCTCGCGGTTCGACCTCGGCGGTGCGGCCACGACGTCGCTGTCGGCCGTGTCCGAGTCGATCGTCTACTTCCGGGAGCTCGTGCGGTCCCAGCGCCTGGCCCCGACCGACGGGCTGCTCGGCGAACTCGTCCGCAAGCACGGCGACGACCTGGGCGACGACGAGCTCGCGGGCCTCGCGGACGGCCTGCTCACCGGCGGGTTCGAGACGACGGCCAGCATGATCTCGCTCGGCACCCTCGCGCTGCTGCGCGACCCCGGCCTGCGCGAACAGGCGCTCGGCGACGACAAGGCCGTGAACGGGCTGGTCGACGAGCTGCTGCGGCACCTCAGCGTCGTGTCGGTGGCGTTCCTGCGGATCGCGCGGCACGACATCGAGGTCGCCGGCACGAAGATCAAGGCGGGCGACATCGTGGCGTGCTCGCTGTCCCAGGCGAACCGCGACCCGAGCGCGTACCCCAGCCCGGACGTCATCGTTCCGGAGCGTGCCGCGGGCCAGCACCTCGCGTTCGGCTACGGCGCGCACCGCTGCATCGGCGCCGAGCTCGCGAAGATCGAGCTGAGGATCGCCTACCCGGCGCTCGTCAAGCGGTTCCCGGAGATGCGCCTCGCGGTCGCGCCGGGCGACCTGTCGTTCCGCAAGCTCTCGATCGTCTACGGGCTGCATTCGATGCCGATGCACCTCGGCAGGCAGCCCAGCCCGATCCAGCAGGTTCTTTAGCGGAGGTGCGTGGGGATGGCCTGATACACCCAACGTTTCGCTCCTGGGGTTGAGGGTCCACCACGCAGCTGGTGGAGGGCTTCAACTGGTTCGACATGGCACCGCCCGTGGGCTGATGACGGCACGAGAAAAAGCCACCCAGTCCGGGTGGCTTTCCTCGCGTTCACTCCCGCATGCCGATCGTGTCGATGGGCTTGCCGCGCAACGACAACCGGGTGGACACCGCCACCGACACGAGGCCGAGCAGCGTGGCACCGGCGAGCGCGCCCAGGTAGACCAGGATCGACCCGGCGGGCAGCGGGCTCCCGATGAGGCCGAGCGCGAGCATTGCCAGCGGCACCGCCGCCACGAGTGACCCCAGCACCGCGGCCAGGCCCACCGTCAGCAACGCTTCGGTCCGCATCATCCGGACGATCTGGCGGCGTCCGGTGCCGACCAGCCGCAGCAGGGCGAACTCGCGGCGGCGCGCGGCCGTGGACATCACCAGCGTGTTCGACACGGAGATCGCGACGTAGCCGAGGATCACACCGACCGCGACCAGGTTGAGCAGGAACTGGGTCCGCTCGGCGCTGCGGTCCTGCGCAGCCACCCGCTCGGTCACCTGCAACCCCGGATAGCGGCTGGTCAGGTAGTTGAGAGCGGTGACGTCCGCGCCCTTCACGAGCACGGCGCTGTCCATGCCGGCCGTGGTGTGGGCACGGGCGTCGGCGGCGGACAGCACGTAGTCGCCGAACACGAGGTCGTGCTCGTAGGTCGCGACGACCCTCAGCTTCGCCTGCTGGCCGTCGGCGAACCAGAACTCCACCGTGTCGCCGACACGCTTGTCCTCCCAGGAGGCGTGCGCGTCGCTCAACGCGACCGTGCCCGTCCGGAGGTCGTCGAGGCTGCCGGACACGACACCGAGGTCGACCATGCCGCTCGCGGTGGAGTCGAGGCCGTTGGCCGGACGGCTCTGCACCTCGACGCTGTCACCGGTCCTGCTCGCCGTGATCACCTGCGTGCGCACCAGCGACGTGGCCGTCCCGCCCGGAATCTGCCGGACGATCTCGGCGGGCACGCCGGTGACACCGGTGATCACGTGATCGGCGGTGATCGACCGCTCGGTCTGCTGCTGCACGGCGGCCGTGAACGTCGTCTGGCTGTAGAAGTTCACCACCGCGAACCCGATGGCGAGCATCAGCGGCGTCACCGCGGCCGCGAGCCTCCGCGAGTTCTTCAGCACGTTCGCCGAGGCCAGATAGCCGCTCACGCCGGACGACCTGGCCAGCACCGGCGCGATCACCCGGACCGCCGCCCCGATCACCCTTGGCCCGGTGAGCGCCAGCCCGATGATCAGCACGAGTGCCGCCGACACCGCGAGCGCCGCGCCGATCTGCCCGCCGACGAACAACGGCACCACGGTCGCGCCGAGTCCCATCGCGGTCAGGACCCATCCGATGGCCAGCCGGACCCTGCCGACGTCCCGCTTCTGCACGGCGGCCTCCCCCAGCGCCTCGACCGGGTTGATCGACGACGGCCGGCGCGACGCGCTCCAGGCCGCGAGCCGCGCCGCGCCCACCCCGATGAGCAGGGCCGCCACCAGCGGAATCGGACTGATCGAGAGGTCGAAGTCGGCCGGCACCACGCCGATCCGCACGAACGCGGCCCGCAGTCCCTGGCTGACCCCGATGCCGAGCAGGCTGCCGATCACGCCGGCGATGACCGAGACGACCGTCGTCTCGACGCCGATGAGCTTGCGGATCTGCCTCGGCGTCGCGCCCACGGCCCGCAGCAAGGCGAACTCGCGGCGGCGTTGCTCGACGGTCAGGGCGAGGGTGCTGGCCACGACGAAGATCGCGACCAGGACCGCGTACCCGCCGAACGAGCCGGCCAGGATCGCGAGGATCGACTTGGTCTGGCTGACGTCGTCGAACTCGGCGGCGCTGCGGTCGGCACCGGACGACACCGTGACGTGGTCGTTCGTGAGAACCTTCTCGATCTGCCGGGCATCGGCGCCCAGCACGCCGATGGCGCTCACCTGGCCGGAGCGTCCGAAGAGCGCGGCCGCCTCGGTCTCGCTGAAGAACACCGAGGCCTGGCGCGCCTGTCCGGCCGCCTCGGCGACTCCGGCCACGCGGTAGGTCCCGGGGACGGAACGGGTCATGATCCTGACGTCGCCACCCACACCCACGCCCGCCTCGGCCGCCAGCCCCGAGTCCAGGACGACCTCGCCCGGCTTCGGCGCGGTGCCCTGCTTCAGCGTGAACGGCGCCAGCACGGCGGAGTCCCAGTTGTGACCGTACGAGGACTTGCTCGCGAGCGGCTGCCCGTCCGGCCCGACCACCACGGCAGGGAACGTCTGCTCGGGAACGGCCCGCGCGCCCGGCACCGCGGCGATCTTGGCGACCAGCGCCGCGGGCAGGGAGGGCTGTTCGGCGGCGTGTTCGAACGCCGTGACGTCGCCGCCGGGCGGCCGCACGATCCGGTCACCGGTGACGACCGCGTCGGCGGCCGCGTAGCGCTGGGTCGGCACGCCGCCGCGCAGGCCCGACTCCATCAGGATCCCGCAGGCCGCGACGAGCGCGGTGCCGCACAGGATGGCGACGAACGCGCCGATGAACCCGCTGGTGCGGGCCTTCACGGTCTGCCAGGCAAGGCTCAGCACCGCCGGTCACTCCCCACGAACTTCCATGCGATCACCAGCGCGAAGGCCGGCAAATCGGCGGTCAGGACCTGTCCCACGATCACCACTCCCCCAGGTGCGTCATGCGCTCGGCGACCTTCTCCGGAGTTGGCGCGACCAGTTCGCCCGCGAGCCGTCCGTCCGCCAGGAACAGCACGCTGTGCGCGGCCGAAGCGGCTACGGGGTCGTGCGTGACCATCAGGACCGTCTGCCCCATGTCGTCCACAATGGACCGCAGCAGCGTCAGCACCTGGTGCGCGGTCCTGGAGTCCAGCGCGCCGGTCGGTTCGTCGGCCAGCACCACCTCGGGCCGGGCCACCAGCGCACGGGCGATCGCGACGCGTTGCTGCTGGCCGCCGGACAGCTCGGCGGGAAGCCGGTCGAGCCGCCCGTCTAGACCGACCCTGCCGACGATCTCGTGCAGCCAGCCCCGGTCCGCCGCGCGTCCGGCGAGGCGCAGCGGCAGGGTGACGTTCTGCTCGACGGTCAGCGACGGCAGCAGGTTGTAGGCCTGGAAGACGAACCCGATCCGGTCGCGCCGCACCCGCGTCAGCGCGGCCTCCTTCAGGCCGCCGAGATCGGTGTCGCCGAGCAGCACGCGCCCGGACGTCGGCCGGTCCATGCCCGACGCGCAGTGCAGGAAGGTGCTCTTGCCCGAGCCGGACGGTCCCATCACGGCGGTGAACGTGCCCCGCCGGATGGCGACGGTGACCTCGTCCAGCGCGGTGACGGCACCACCCCCGGAGCCGTACACCTTCCGCACCGCCTGCAGCGACAGCGCGTCTGCACTCATCACGTTCTCCTTGGCTCGCAACGACTTCTGAGCAAGAACGTAGATCTGCGAGGCGGTGCGGAGCGATCACGCAGGCTGCCGGGACCGGGGTGGAGCAGGCTCTACCACCGGGTGGGTTCGTCGGCGCGGACAGATCGGGGAGGTCAGATTCGTCGGCGGCGACGAGGTGTCCGTGCGGGCGCCGAACCTAGCGTTGGCGGTGACCGGAGTCACGTCGACGTGGATGAGGCGCGGATGTCCAAGCTCAACGAGATCAACGACTGGCTGCAGGAGAACCTGCCGCGACTGCTGGCCGAGCACGGGGTGCCCGGTGCCGCGGTCGCCGTCACCGTCGGCGACGAGGTGGCCGAGTCGGCGGCGGGGGTGCTCAACAAGAACACCGGCGTCGAGACGACGACCGACTCGCTGTTCCAGATCGGGTCGATCACCAAGGTCTGGACGACGACGCTCGCTATGCAACTGGTCGACGAGGACCTGCTGGACCTCGACGCGCCCGTGCGGGACTACCTGGCCGACTTCAGGATCGCCGACGAGGACGCCGCCGCGCGGATCACGGTGCGGCAGTTGATGAACCACACGTCGGGCTTCGAAGGTGACCTCTTCACCGACACCGGCCGCGGCGACGACTGCGTCGAGAAGTACGTCGCCACGTTGCACGACACGCCCCAGCTCTTCGCGCCCGGCGAGATGTTCAGCTACAACAACGCGGGCTACTGCGTGCTCGGCCGGATCGTCGAGGTCGTGCGCGGCAAGTCCTACGACGACTGCCTGCGCGAGCACCTGTTCGCGCCGCTCGGCCTGACCCACGCCGCCGCGGACGTGTACGAGGCGATCCTGCACCGGGCCGCCGCCGGGCACCTCACCCACGACGAGGCCGCCGGGCCGCAGACGGCGCCGGTCTGGGCTTTGGTGCGGTCGAACGCCCCGGCCGGCTCGGTGCTCTCGATGAGCCCTCGCGACCTGCTGAAGTTCGCACGCATGCACATGAACGACGGCGCCGGGGTGCTGTCATCGGACAGCGTCGCGGCCATGCAGCAGGTCCAGGTGCAGGTGCCCGACCTGGCGTTGATGGGGGACGCCTGGGGGCTCGGCTGGGAGCTGTTCCACTATCCACAGGCGACGGTCATCGGGCACGACGGCGGCACGATCGGGCAGAACGCCTTCCTGCGCCTGGTTCCCGAGCACGGCGTCGCCGTCGCGCTGCTGACCAACGGCGGCAAGACGATCGACCTGTACCAGGCGATCTTCCGGCACGTGCTGCGCGAGCTCACCGGCGTCGAGCTGCCCGCGATGCCCGAGCCCGCAGCGGAACCTGCGCGGGTCGACGGCGAGCGGTTCACCGGCGTGTACGTGTCGGCGGTCGGCGAGCGCGTGGTCACCCAGGACGAGGACGGCCGGATCTGGATGGAGGTCATCCCGAAGGGGATCATGGCCGAGCTGAGCCCGGAGTCCGCCGGCAGGACCGAACTGGTGCCGTGGCGCGACGACACGCTCGTCGCCGCCGAGCCCGTCATGGGCATCCACATGCCGCACGCGTTCGTCGGTGACGACGGCAACGGGCGGGCGCTGTTCCTGCACACCGGCCGCGCGGACCGCCGGGTCGTCCGGTGATCGCGGAGGCCTTCGCCGAAGCGGGCGTGGAAGGGTTCGTGCACGCCCGCGAGATCGGGGTCGACGGCCCGGAGGCCGGGCACGGCGCGGACGAGCAGGTCGTGCTGGCGTCGGTGTTCAAGATCCCGGTCGCCGTGGCCTACGCGGCCGAGGTGGCGGCGGGACGGCTCGACGAGATGGCGCGGACGCGCGTCACGCCCCGCTACCGGATCGGCGGGATCGGCACGGCCGGGTGCCGCGACGACGTCGAGATGAGCTGGCGCGACCTGGCGTTGTTCATGATGACCATGAGCGACAACGCCGCGACGGACGTCGTCTTCCACCGCGTCGGGCAGGCCGCCGTCGACGCGGTGGTGGCCGGGCTGCCGCGGACCCGGATCCTGGGGTGCTGCGAGGACCTGTTCGCCTCGGTGGTCGCGGACCTCGGCACCGACGACGTCGAGGAGGCGCTGACGGATCCCGCCCTGGTTCCCAAGCTGTCCATTGTGGATCCCGAACGCACCACCTCCTCGACGCCGAGGGAGATCACGACACTGCTCGACGCGATCTGGACCGATCGCGCCGCCGCACCCGAGGCGTGCGAGCGGGTACGGGCGATCATGGCCCAGCAGATCTGGCCGCACCGGCTCTCGTCGGGCTTCCCCGCCGACGTCCTGGTCGCCGCCAAGACCGGCACGCTGCCGGGCGTCCGCAACGAGGCCGGCGTCGTCACCTACCCGGACGGCCGCGGCTACGCCGTCGCGGTGTTCACCCGCTCGCAGTCGCTCGACCTGCGCAACCCCGCCGCCGACGCGGTGATCGGCCGCGCCGGACGCCTCGCCGTCGACCAAGTCCGGAGGACCTCATGAAGCGCGCGGTGGCTTTACTCGCGGTCGTCGTCCTGGCCGGATGCGGTACGCCGGCGCCGTCCGGCAGCCAGAACCTGGCCGAGGGCAGGACGTTCACGATGTCCATCGGTACGGATCCGGGCACGCTCGATCCCGCGCTGACGGTCCTGTCCGTCGCCCGCTCGGTCGGCCGGTTCCTCTACGGCAGGCTGATCGAACGCACGTCCAGTGGCGAGATCGTCGCCGGTCTCGCCGAGAAGTGGGACGCGACGGTCACGACGGCGACTTTCACGCTGCGCCAAGGCATCACGTGCGCCGACGGTGCACCGCTGACCGCCGCGGACGTCGCCGCGAACATCACGTTCGTAGGCGACCCGAAGAACAAGTCGCCGCTGGCCGGAATCCAGGTCGCGCCCGGCACGTCGGCCACCGCGGACGAGGCGACCCGCACCGTCACGGTGACGAGCGGCGCGCCCGACGCGTTCCTGCTGAACAACGTCGGCACGCTGCCGATCGTGTGCGCCAAGGGCCTGAGCGACCGCTCGTTGCTCACCAAGGGCGAGCAGGGCACCGGCATGTTCACGATCTCCGAGATCGTGCCCAACGACCACTACACCCTGGTGCGGCGCAAGGACTTCGCGTGGGGCCCCGGCGACTGGGAGAAGGACCAGCAGGGCCTGCCGGACAAGGTCGTCGTCCGGGTGATCGCGAACGAGACGACCGCCGTGAACCTGTTGCTGTCCGGTCAGCTCACCGCCGCGACCGTGGCCGGCCCGGACCAGGAACGCCTGTTCGGCCAGAAACTCGACCACGTCGACATCGCGACCCCGCTGGGCACGCTGTGGTTCAACCAGGCGGCAGGCCATCCCGGCCAGGATCCCGCCGTCCGGCGCGCGCTGGTCCAGGCGCTCGATCTCGCCCAGGTCGGCAAGGTACTGACCAACGGCAAGGGCAGGCCGTCCAAGAGCCTCGTGACCGTGGAACCCCGTCCCTGCACCGGCGACAACGTCACGTCCCACCTGCCCGCGTTCGACAAGGCGGCGGCCGCCGCTGCGCTGGACACGGCGGGGTGGCGTGCCGGATCGGACGGCGTGCGGTCGAAGGACGGCACACCGTTGTCGGTCAAGCTGCTCCAGCCGACCGTCCTCGGCCCGACACTGACGTCGGCCGCCGAGCTGATCCAGCAGGCGTGGCAGGGCATCGGCGTGAAGGTGGAGATCGCGCCCGTCGACGGCGCCGGCATCAACCAGACGCTGTTCGGCACCGGCGCGTGGGACGTGTCGATGGCGCCGGTGACGTTGTCGCTGCCGAGCCAGCTCGTTCCGTTCGCGTCCGGCCCGGTGCCGCCGCAGGGCGTGAACTTCGCCCACGTCACCAACTCCGAGTTCGCCGCGGCGTCCAAGCAGGCCGCGTCACTGACCGGCGCGGACGGCTGCGAGCACTGGAACAGGGCCGAGGCCGCGCTGGTGCGCGACACCAGCCTGGTGCCGTACTTCGACGCCGTGGTACCGACCTTCGTCAAGGGCGCGCGGTTCACGATCAGCGACAGCCTCGACCCGGCGTCGATCCGGATGCTCGCCTCATGACCGGGTGGGCCCCGTTCGCCCGGCGGCGGGCACTCCGGTTCCTGACCTCCCTGTGGGTGCTGGTGACCGCGGCCTTCCTGATGATCCACCTGATTCCCGGCGACCCGGTCCGCGAGTCCCTGGGCCTGGCCGCACCACCGGACCTCGTCGCCGCCCGCCGCGCCGCCCTGGGCCTCGAAGACCCGTTGCCCGTGCAGTACTGGCACTACCTCACCGGCCTGTTCCGCGGCGAGTTCGGCACATCGCTGATCAGCGGCACCCCGGTCGCGTCGCTGATCGGCGACCGCCTGCCCGCCACCGTGCAGCTGGCGGTGCTCGCCTTCCTGGTGGTCGTCGCCGTGGCGGTGCCGGTGGGCGTCGTGATGGCCGTCCTGACGAAGGGCGGCCGCCGGCGCGGCGGCGAGCTGGCGTTCACGTCGACGAGCGTGGTGCTGGCCGCGATCCCGGAGTTCCTGCTCGCCGTGGGGCTCGTGGGCCTGTTCGCCGTGCAGCTCGGCCTGTTCCCCGTGGCGGGCAACGACGCCGCCGGCTCGTGGGTGCTGCCGGTGCTGGCCCTGGCGATCGGCCCGGCCGCGGTGCTCGCCCGGATCGTGCGGGTCGAGCTGCTTTCCGTGCTGGGCAACGACTACGTGCGAACCGCACGGGCCAAGCGCCTGCCGGCACGGCTGGTGTACGTGCGGCACGCGCTGCCCAACGCCGTCACCGCGACCCTGACCCTGGGCGGCATGATGCTCGCCGCCCTCGTCGCGGGGACCGTGCTGGTGGAGAACGTGTTCGCGTGGCCCGGTCTGGGGTCGACCATCGTCGGCTCGATCCAGCAGAAGGACTATCCGGCAGTGCAGGGCATCGTGCTGGTGTACGGGGCCGGGGTGCTGCTGGTGAACCTGGTGGTGGACGTGGTGCTGGCACTGCTCGATCCGCGTTCGACGATCAGGGAGGCGTGATGCGCCCGGCCCTCCGCCCGCTCGCCGGGCCGCAGCCGACGATCGGGGATGCGTGCGCCGTTCCCCGCCCGACTCACGCACCACCAACGTCCGGGGAGGCGGCATGCGTCGCCTGACCGTCCTCCGCTCCCCCGTAGGCGCCGCCTCCGCCGTCCTCCTCACCATCCTGCTCGCCCTGGCGATCTTCGCCCCGCTCCTCTGGGGCGACCGCGCCGCCGCCATCAACACCGACGCCCTCCAGCAGGGCCCGTCCGCGGACCACCTGCTGGGCACCGACCAGCTCGGCCGCGACATCTTCTTCCGTGTCCTCGTGGCCACCCGGCTCACGATCGGCCTCGCGTTGCTGGCGACGGTGATCGGCGTCGCCACGGGCCTGGTCCTCGGTTCCGTGCCGTCGGTGCTCCCGAGGTGGGCGGCGCGGATCGTCACGTCCGCGGTGAACATCGCCGTCGCGTTCCCCGGGCTGTTGCTGGCGCTGTTCTTCGCCGTCATCTTCGGCACCGGGACGATCGGCGCGGCGCTGGCCATCGCGTTCGCGATCACGCCGTCGTTCGCCCGCCTCACCCAGACGCTGACGGCCTCGGTCAGCGGACGCGACTTCATCGCGGCCGCGCGGGTGTGCGGGGTGGGCCGGTTCCGGCTGCTGACCCGGCACGTCCTGCCCAACATCGCCGAGCCGCTCGTCATCAACGCCACCCTCGCGGCGGGGTCGGCGCTGACCGCGTTCGCCGGGCTGTCGTTCCTCGGCATCGGCGTGCAGGCACCCTCCTACGACTGGGGACGGCTGCTCGGCGAAGGCCTCAACCGCATCTACATCTCCCCCGCTCCCGCGCTGGGGCCGGCGGTCGCCGTGGTGCTCGCGGGGCTGGCGTTCAACCTGTTCGGCGAGGCCGCCGCGGCGGGTCACCGGCAGCGGTCACACCGCGCCGCGACCCTGGCGCCGAAGACCACCAGCGCACCGGCCGATGCCGGGTTGCTGACCGTCCGGAACCTGCACGTGTCCTTCCCCGGCGGCATCACGCCGGTGCGCGGCGTGTCGTTCACCGTCCACAAGGGAGAGATGATCGGCGTGGTCGGCGAGTCCGGCTCCGGCAAGAGCCTCACCGCGCTGGCCGTGTCGCGGCTCGTGGAGCACCCCGGCACCGTCACCGCGGACACGTTGGAGTTCAACGGAAAGCCGCTCGACCGGACCCCGGACCGGGAGCTGGGCACGCGGCTCGCGATGGTGTTCCAGGACCCGACGACCTCGTTCAACCCCACCAAACGCATCGGCCGGCAGATCGCCGAGGTGTCCGAGGTGCACCAAGGGCTCGGCCGCGGGGCCGCGGCGCGCAAGGCCGTCGACCGGCTCGACGCCGTGCGGATCCCGGAGCCGGAGCGCCGGGCGAAGCAGTACCCGCACGAGTTCTCGGGCGGCATGCGGCAGCGGGCGATGATCGCGATGGGGCTGATGGGCGAACCGCAGCTGGTGATCGCCGACGAACCCACCACCGCGCTCGACGTCACCGTGCAGCGCGAGGTGCTCAAGCTGCTCGCCAGGATCAGGCAGGACCGCAGCGCGGCGGTGCTGCTCATCAGTCACGACATCACCGTCGTGGCGCAGACCTGCGACCGCGTGCTCGTGATGTACGCGGGCCGGATCGTCGAGGAACTGCCCACGGACGAGCTCTTCACGGCCGCGCGGCACCCGTACACGACGGCGTTGCTGAAGGCGGTGCCGGACCTCGACACGGACCGGGACGCGCCACTCGCGGTCATCCCCGGCCGGCCGCCGGAACCCGGTGAGATCGGTCGCGGGTGCCCGTTCGCGCCGCGGTGCCCGCTCGCCGACGACCAGTGCCGCACCGAAGAACCCGAACTCACGACCCACCGGCAGGACCACCGGGTCGCGTGCTGGAAGTCGGAGACCGAACTGGCAGGTGTGCGATGAGCGAACTCGTCTTCACCAACGTCACCGTCCGCTTCGGCCACCACACGGCCGTCGACGACGTCAGCCTCACCGTGCCGGCGGGGCAGGTCATGGGCCTCGTCGGCGAGTCGGGGTCGGGCAAGTCGACGCTCGCCGCCACCGCGGTCGGCCTCCGGAAACCCACCTCGGGCCACATCAGGGCGGACGGCAAGGTCCAGATGGTCTTCCAGGACCCGTACTCGTCGCTCGACCCGCGGATGAGCATCGGCAACTCGATCGCCGAGGCCATGCCGAGGGGCACCGACAAGAAGGCAGAGGTCGCACGGCTGCTCGAACTGGTGAACCTCGACCCCGGCCGGGCCACGGCACTGCCGGCGAGGCTCTCCGGCGGGCAACGGCAACGGGTCGCGCTCGCCAGGGCGCTGGCCGGCCACCCCAGGGTCGTCATCGCCGACGAGATCACGTCCGCGCTCGACGTGTCCGTGCAGGGCGCCGTGCTGAACCTGGTGCGCGACCTGCAACGACAGCTCGGCCTCTCCATGCTGTTCATCTCGCACAACCTCGCCGTCGTGCGGTACGTGAGCGACCGCATCGCGGTGATGAAGGCGGGCAGGATCGTGGAGGAGGGTCCGGCCGGACAGGTGCTCGAAGATCCACAGCACGAGTACACGCGCGAGCTGCTCGCGGCCGCGCCGAGAAGGCACACGAGGCTGGAGGCTTCATGATCGACGATCTGCACGGGCGCAGTGTCGTCGCGGACACCCACAACGACCTGCTGGACGCCATCGTCCACCGCCCGGTCGAGCGGTGGGTGCCGCACTTCCGCGAACGGTGGCTGCCGCAACTGCGGAAGGGCGGGGTGAACCTGCAGGTGCTGCCGGTGTTCATCGACGACCTGTTCCGGCCGGAAGGCGCGCTCAGGCAGACGCTGCGGATGATCGAGGCAGCGCACCGCATCGCCGAGGCCAGCCCGGAGACCAGGCTCTGCCTCGACGGCACCGACATCGACCAGGCGCTGGCAGGCGACCAGATCGCGCTCGTGCTCGCGCTGGAGAGCGCGCCGGGCGTCGGCGAGGACGTGGAACTTCTGGAGACCCTGTACCGGCTGGGCGTGCGGATCGCGTCCCTCGCCCACTTCGGCCGCACCGCGCTGGCCGACGGCAGCGGCGAGGACGCCACCGGCAGCAGGCTGACCAGGGCCGGCGTCGCCGCGCACGCCGAGATGGAACGCCTCGGCATGATCTTCGACGTCAGCCACCTGAGCGTGGCGGGCGTCGACCACGTGCTGGAGCTCTCGTCCCGTCCGGTGATGGCGACGCACTCGTCGGCACGGGCGTTGCGCGACCACCACCGCAACCTCACCGATGCGCAACTGCGGGGCATCGCGGCCAACGGCGGCGTGGTGTGCGTGAACTTCTTCGCGCCGTTCCTGCACGAGTCCGACTTCACGATCGACCGCCTGGCCGACCACATCGAGCACATCGCGGGCGTCATGGGAGTGCGCCACGTCGGCCTCGGCCCGGATTTCGTCAAGGAGGTCCTCGAGGACGTCACACCGCCGTGCTGCGAGGCGCAGTTGATCGAGGGCGTCCCGACCGACCGGTTCCTGCCAGGGTTGGAGGGACCGGCGGGACTGCCGCTGGTGACCGAGGCACTGCAGAAGAGGGGCTGGCCGGAGGACGACATCGTCCGGGTCCTCGGCCTGAACGTGCTCGACCTGTTCCGTTCCGAACTGAGGGGATCCGCATCGTGACCACCATCGAGGACCTGTACGGCCACGCGCTGCCGGAACAGCCCGCCATCTCGCCCGATGGGTCCGAGGTCGTCTACGTCCTGCGCACCACCGACCGCGAGAACGACCGCGACGAACGCGCGCTCTGGCGGATCTCGAACGGCACGGCGAAGCAGCTCACCAGGGGTAAGGCCGACTCGGCACCGGCGTGGTCACCGGACGGCAGGATCGCGTTCCTGCGCGCCCAGGACGGCCCGGCCCAGGTCTGGCTGCTGGACGGCGAGCCGGAACAGCTCACGACGCTGCCGCTCGGTGCCGGTGCCCCGGTCTGGAGCGCCGACGGTACGAAGCTGGCGTTCTCGGCGCCCATCGACATCGCGGACGCCACCGCGCCGATCGTCACGAGCCGTCTCGACCACAAGTCCGACGGGTCCGGCTACCTGCGCAGCGTCCGCGCCCACCTGCACGTCCTCGACCTGGAGACCCGCGAGGTGCGGCAGCTGACCAGCGGCGACTGGCACGCGAGCGCCCCCGCGTGGTCACCGGACGGCACGAAGCTCGCCTTCACGGCCGCCCGCGACGAGGACGCCGACCTGACCTTCCGCGTGCCGGTGCACGTCGTCGACGTCGACGGCACCTCGGAACCGAAGGTCGCCGGACTCGCCGAGGGGCAGGCCGCGACGGTCACGTGGACCGAGGCCGGGCTGCTCGTGACCGGTCGCACCACCGCGGACGCCGGGCACCTCGACCTCCTGCACCTGCCGCTGGACGGCGAGGTCCGCACCCTGTCCGCGTCGCTCGACCGCAACGTCATGCCCGGCATGGCGGGCTATCCCGGCGGACTGCCCGCCCAGCACGGGAACACGGTGCTGTTCTGCGCGCGCGATCGAGGCTGCACCCAGCTCTACGCCGTGGGCCTGGAAGCCGGCGACGTGCCGCGCCTGGTCCTGGGCGGGGATTCCCGTGTCGTGGCAGGGCTTTCCGTCGCCGGGGACAGCGCAGCCGTCGTGCTGAGCACACCCACGTCGTTCGGCGAGGTCGCCACCGTCGACCTGACCACGGGCGAGGTCACCGTCCACACCGGACACAACGAGATCACGCCGTTCGTCCGCGAGGAACGCGAGTTCACGATCTCGGACGGCACGGTCGTGCACGGCTGGCTGGTCCGCGACCCCGCACGCACCGGCCCGTCGCCGCTGCTGCTCGACATCCACGGCGGCCCGCACAACGCGTGGAACGGCACCGCCGACCCGGTGCACCTCTACCACCAGGTGCTGGCGCAGCAGGGCTGGGCGGTGCTGCTCCTCAACCCGCGCGGCAGCGACGGTTACGGCGAGGCCTTCTACAAGGCCGCGCTCGGCGCGTGGGGTAAGTCCGACGCCAAGGACTTCCTCGAACCGATCGACCAGCTGGTGGCCGAGGGGCTCGCTGATCCGGCGAAGCTCGCCGTCACCGGCTACAGCTACGGCGGCTACATGACCTGCTACCTGACCAGCCGCGACACCAGGTTCGCCGCTGCCGTGGCAGGCGGCGTGGTCAGCGACCTGACCAGCATGGGCGGCACGTCCGACGGCGGCCACTACCTGACCGAGCTGGAACTGGGCGGCGCGGGCGGGCACATCGCCGAACTCTCCCCGCTGACGCGCGTGGCCGACGTCCGCACACCCACCCTGGTCTACCAGGGCGCCGCCGACGACCGGTGCCCGGCGGGCCAGGCCGAGCAGTGGTTCACCGCGCTGCGCCGCAACGGCGTGCCGGCCGAACTGGTGCTCTATCCCGACGAGTCGCACCTGTTCATCCTCAGCGGCAAGCCGTCGCACCGCGAGGACTTCAACCGCCGCGTCGTCGACTGGGTGCGCGAGCACGCGGAGGACCGCAAGCCGCTCGACCAGAAGCACTGGCAGCGCAGGCTTTCCGCGCTCGCGAAGAAGCACGACCTGCCCGGTGCCGCGCTCGGCATTCTCTACCAGGGCGAGACGGTCCTCGCGCACCACGGCGTGCTGAACCTGTCGACCGGGGTCGAGGTCACCGACGACACGATCTTCCAGATCGGCTCGATGGGCAAGGTGTTCACGACGACGGTCGTGATGCGGCTCGTCGACGAAGGCCTGCTCGACCTCGACGCGCCGATCGTCGACGTGCTGCCCGAGCTGAAGCTCTCCGACCCGGTGGTCGAGCAGAAGGTGACCATGCGGCACCTGCTCACCCACACCAGCGGCATCGACGGTGACAACTTCACCGACACCGGCCGCGGCGACGACTGCCTGGAGCGCTACACCGAACTGCTCGCCGAAGCCGCCCAGAACCACCCGCTCGGCGCGACGTTCTCCTACAGCAACGCCGGTTTCGTCCTCGCCGGGCGGGTGATCGAGAAGCTCACCGGCAAGACGTGGGACGTCGCGATGCGGGAGAAGCTCTTCGCCCCGCTCGGACTCACCCGCACCGGCACGCTGCCGGAGGAGGCGCTGCTGCACCGCGCCGCCGTCGGCCACGTCACCAGGGACGAGAAGCTCGAAACCGTGCCGGTGTGGATGCTGCCGCGCTCGGTCGGCCCGGCCGGAACGATCTTCGGCAGCACCGAGGACGTGCTCAGGTTCGCGGCCATGCACCTGAACGGCGGCGAGGCGCAGGACGGCACGCGGGTGTTGTCGGAGGAGTCGGCCGCCGCGATGACCGAGAAGCAGACCGACGTGCCCGACCCGGAGGCGCTGGGCGACTCGTGGGGCATCGGCTGGATCCGGTTCGACTGGGACGGGCAGCGGCTGATCGGCCACGACGGCAACACCATCGGGCAGTCCGCGTTCCTGCGCGTCCTGCCGGAGCACGATCTCGCGGTCACGTTGCTGACCAACGGCGACACCGCCCGCGAGGTGTACCTGGAGCTGTACAAGGAGATCTTCGCCGAGCTGGCGGACCTCGACATGCCGATGCCGCGGGTGCCGGCCGCCGAACCGCCTGCCGTGGACAACGCCACCTACCTCGGCAGGTACGAGCGGGCCTCGATGATCCTCGACATCGTCGAGGGAGAGAACGGGCTGCAGCTGGACCTGACGCCCACCGGTCCGATGGCCGACATGTTCCCCAAGCCGCCCCTGGTGGATCTCGTCCCGGCCGGCGACGGGCGTTTCCTCTACCTGTGGCCGGACTCCAGGAGCTGGTCCTCCCTGGTGTTCTACTCGCTGCCCACCGGGGAGCAGTACGTGCACATGGGTGTCCGCGCCACGCCGAAGGTGTCCTGATGAACCTGCTGAACGACATCGAGCGGCTCGTGTCCTGCGAGTCGCCGTCCACCGACCTGGCGGCGGTGGCCCGCAGCGCGGAGGTCACCGCCGAGGTGGGTGCCGCACTGCTCGGCTCGGAACCGGAACGGATCGTGGTCGACGGCCGCACCCATCTGCGGTGGCGGCTGGGTTCGGGGCCGCGCAGGGTGTTGCTGCTCGGCCACCACGACACGGTGTGGCCGATCGGGACGCTGGCACGGATTCCGTTCAGCGTGCAGGACGGCGTGCTGCGCGGGCCCGGCTGCTTCGACATGAAGACCGGCGTCGCGATGATCTTCCACGCCGTCGCGGCGCTGGGTTCTCCCGACGGCGTCACGGTTCTCGTGACCGGCGACGAGGAGATCGGCTCGCCGTCGTCACGCGGCCTGATCGAGACCGAGGCGGTGGAGCACGCGGCCGTCCTCGTCTGCGAGGGCTCCGCGGACGGCGGCGCGTTGAAGACCGAGCGCAAGGGCACGTCGATGTACGAGGTGACGCTGCACGGCCGTGCCTCGCACGCCGGGCTCGAACCCGAACGCGGCGTGAACGCCACGATCGAGGCAGCGCATCAGATTCTGGCGGTCGCGCAGTTGGCCGACGACGCGACCGGCACGACCGTGGTGCCGACCGTGCTCTCGTCCGGCACCACGACGAACACCGTTCCCGCGCAAGGGAAGTTCATGGTGGACGTGCGCGTGCGCAACCTCGCCGAACAGCTCCGGGTCGACGACGACATGAAGGCACTGCGTCCCGTGCTCGACGGCGCGAAGGTCGAGGTCGACGGCGGCCCGAACCGTCCGCCGATGGAGCTCTCCGCGTCCTCCGCGTTGTTCGAACTGGCGTCCGGGCTCCTTCCAGGGATCACGCAGGCCGCGGTCGGGGGCGCGTCCGACGGCAACTTCACCGCAGGTGCAGGAATTCCGACGCTCGACGGACTCGGTGCCGTCGGTGGCGGGGCGCACGCCGAGCACGAGCACGTGCTGGTGGCGGAGCTCGTTCCGCGCACGCAGCTGCTCGCGGCCCTCGTGAGGGAGTTGACATGATGTTGGTGGCACAGAACGTCGTCGTCCGCCGGCTCACCGAGTACACCGAACTCGTTGCCACCCAACGGCTCTACGAGTCGATCTGGCGGTCGAACGGCAACACTCCCCCGGTCACCGCGGAGCTGCTGCGGGCGATGACCAAGGCGGGCAGCTACGTCGCGGGCGCGTTCGACGGCGAAGACCTGATCGGCGCGTGCATCGGTTTCTGCTCGCCGCCGAACGAGGGCGCCCTGCACAGCCACATCGCCGGGGTGGCGGCGGACTCGCGAGGACGCAACGTCGGTTACGCGTTGAAGCTGCACCAACGGACGTGGGCGCTGGAACGGGGGCTGCGCGAGGTCACCTGGACGTTCGACCCGCTGGTGCGCCGCAACGCCTACTTCAACCTGGGCAAGCTCGGCGCGGACGCGATCGAGTACCTGCCGGACTTCTACGGCCTCATGCACGACGACATCAACGCCGGCGGTGAGAGCGACCGGCTGCTGGTCAGCTGGCGGGTCGAGGCCCCCGAGGTCGTCGCCGCCTGTGCCGGTCAGCCGCGGGTCGTCAGCGCCACGGGTGCGGTCGCCCTGGGGATCTCCGAGGGCGGACTGCCCGTGCGAGGCACGTCCACGGGCACGGTCGCACTGGGCCTCTCCGCCGGTGGACTGCCCGTGCGAGACACGTCCACGGGCACCACCGTGCTGGTCGCCGTGCCCCCGGACATCGAGGCGCTGCGGGTCACGAACCCGGCCGCGGCCACCGAGTGGCGGCACGCCGTGCGGGAGGTGCTCGGCGGGCTGCTCGCGAGCGGTGCCCGCGTCACCGGGTTCGACAGGTCCGGCTGGTACGTAGTGGAAAGGAGCAGTTCGTGAAGCTGACCGGGGTGGAGATCCGCTGGATCGAGATGCCGCTGAAGTCGCCGTTCCGCACCTCGTTCGGCACGCAGACCGTGCGGCAGTTGCTGCTGCTGCGCGCCGTCACGGACGAGGGTGAGGGCTGGGGCGAGTGCGGTGCCCTGGTCGATCCGGTGTACTCGCCGGAATACGTGGAGGGCTGCGCGGACGTGCTGCGGCGGTTCTTCGTCCCCGCGCTGACCGGACCGGTCGACGGCATCTCCGTCGCACCCCGGCTGGCGAAGTTCCACGGCCACCGGATGGCCAAGGCCGCCCTGGAGATGGCCGTGCTCGACGCCGAACTACGTGCTCGCGGGGTGTCGTTCGGCCGTGAGCTGGGCGCGGTCCGCGATCGCGTGCCGTGCGGGGTGTCGGTAGGGATCATGAACTCGATCCCGGAGCTGCTCGACGCCGTCGGCGGTTACCTCGACGAGGGCTACGAGCGGATCAAGCTGAAGATCGAGCCCGGCTGGGACGTCGAACCCGTGCGGGCCGTGCGCGAGCGGTTCGGCGACGACATGCTGCTGCAGGTCGACGCGAACACCGCCTACACGCTGGGCGACGCGCGGCACCTCGCGAAGCTCGACCCGTTCGACCTGCTGCTGATCGAGCAGCCGCTGGCCGAGGAGGAACTGCTCGCCCACGCCGAGCTGGCCAAGGTCGTGCGAACGCCGATCTGCCTCGACGAGTCGATCACGTCGGCGTCGTCGGCCGCCGACGCGATCAAGCTTGGCGCCTGCCAGATCGTCAACATCAAGCCCAGCAGGGTCGGCGGCTACCTGGAGGCGCGGCGCATCCACGACGTCTGCGCGGCGCACAACGTCGCGGTCTGGGTCGGCGGGATGCTCGAGACCGGCATCGGCAGGGCCGCGAACGTGGCGCTGGCGGCATTGCCCGGCTGCACGCTGCCCGGCGACACCTCGGCGTCTGGCCGCTACTACCGGATGGACATCACCGAGCCGTTCGTGCTGGACGACGGACACCTGAGCGTGCCGACCGGGCCGGGCCTGGGTGTGACGCCGTTGCCGGACGCCCTGGACGCGGTCACGGTGAAGACGGAGTGGATTCCTATGGCATGAAAGCTGCACTGACCTGCGGAAATGCAACTCTTGCAGGTGAGTGCGGCTCCGTTCAAATTCGTTGAGGAACTTACTGGCACGTTCGGCGCATGGTTTTGCTCCCCACTGCTCCCGTGGGCCTGACCCGTTTTGACGGACATCTGAGATCAGGGGTTTTGCCCCTGGAAGGATGTCCTTATGAAGACCTCGGGCTCGAACAAGCCCCGGCGTCCTCGTCGTGCGTTCACCCCGGAGTTCAAGGCGGGAATCGTCGAGCAGTGCCAGCGTGGTGACCGCTCGATCGGTCAGGTCGCGAAGGACTTCGACCTGACCGAGACCGCGGTGGTCGCCGAATCGTTCTTCGCCACCATCAAGACCGAGCTGCTCGACCGGCAGCCCTGGCCCCCGAAAACCAAGGCACACAAGGCAATCTTCGAGTACATCGAGGGCTGGTACAACACCCGCCGCAGGCACTCCAGCCTCGGCTACCTCAGCCCCGCAGCCTACGAATCGACCCGGTACCAGCCAGTCGATCAGGTAGCGTGATCACACCTCATCAACCCTGTCCGTCAAAACGGGGCAATCCCACCGGAACGTGCTCCCACGGCCGATGACCCCTCCGGTTGGCCACTCAACTGGATACGTGCTGAGTTCGCAGGTATGAGCTTGCGCTGCCTCAAGCTGACCGGCGAAGAAGCTCCGCGAACCAGCATCTCCAGCATTGAGGGGTGCATAGGGTAAACGCTCATCAGGTAAACGCTGGTGCCGAGCGTCGCAAGCGGGGCTCCCAGCGTTGGATCTCCCAGCGTTGGATCTCCCAGCGTTGGATCTCCCTCTGCATGGTCATGATCCACTCGCTGAAGTCGTTGCTCGCTTGTCAAGCTCAAGGCCAAAAGCTTGCTGGTCAGCGGGTGTTGCACTGTCGGCTCAAGACCACCACCAGTGGACAGCCCGCTCCTTGGCGGTGCGCCGCCGAGGAGCACTTCTGGTGGGGTTATGAACATCGCGGCGCCCCCATGAACGGACGGCTACTCCGCAACGCAGACGGACGCCAGATCACCTACCACCGCTACGACAGCCTGTGGAGGCGCGCCGGCGAAATTCGCCTTGGGCGGGGAAGCAGGGAGTCAGCACCATTGGATCCGTTACACCACGCTCACCTGGGTCGAACGCCATTTCGGCTACGCCGTCGCCCGCGCATACGCCGGACACAACGACACCAACACCGACGCCGGAAGCACGACGACGTACGTCCGCGCCACACTCGAAGAGATCGCCACCGCGCTCGCCACACGCACCGGTGAATACCACCCGTTGACCTCGTAGCCTCACAGGTCGCATGGCCTGCTCACCGCGCGGTGAGCAGGCAGCCCCTAACTCACGGTGTATGGCCGGCCCGTGAGGAACATCGGAACGAAAACCCTGGCGTTAACGATGATCTTGGAGCCGGTGGGTGTGAACACATTCGAGGTACGCCGGTCGTCGGGTTCCGCGGCCCATTAGCCCCGCTTCGAGCGCGCCCCAACGCGATCACGTTGGGCGCCAACAAGGTGAGGCCGACGCCGGTCGCGATCATCGCGGTGAGGACCGGGTTGCGCACGCGCGTGAACAGGCCGCTCGTGACCAACGAGGTTGACTCCGCCCGATCGACACCAGTTCGCCAGGGTGCGCCCATCGCCCGCTGAGCCGCCCGCGTGGCCACGATCCCGCCGACACCGCACCGGCCACGTGACCGGCCAGGCTGTCGAAACGCTCCCTGATCCGGTGACGCACGCAGCAGTGAGGTCGGGGCATGCACGGAAAGTCACCAGGCATCGTCGGTACGGGCTACGAAAGAGTCGATCTCGACGCGTTCCTCGTGCGCCTCGGCGAACAGCGGGTCGACGTCCTCGTCGATGTTCGCCTGAACCCGATCTCGCGCAAGCGTGGATTCAGCAAGACTGCGCTCACGAACGCGGTCACCTCAGCCAGTGTCGACTACGTGCACCTGCGTGGCCTGGGCAACCCGAAGACCAACCGGGCAGGTTTCGGTGGAGATCTGAGGAGCTCACCGAAGCCCGTGATCGCTACGCGGCACTGCTGACCGATGACGCGGCAGAGATCGCGCTGGACCAACTCGTCGAATTCGCCAAGCAGCAGTGCGTAGCGGTCATGTGCTTCGAGGCCAACGAGCAGCGGTGTCATCGCGAGGTCGTCCTTCACCAGGTGCGCCTGCGGCTCGAGCGCGACCTCGTCCGGGTCAAGCGCTTCGGGTAGTACACGCCGATCACTCCGAACACATGATGGCGTTTGGCCTGGTTGCCAACGTAGAACGCCACGTCTTTGTCATCGGAGCACATCTCGTCGAAGAACTTTTGCGCAACGCGAGTTTCAACGCATCGCCGTCAAGGTCGCAGAGACGGCGCTGCAGTGCCACGAACTCCCGGTCGAGGATGCCCTGACGGTGACCGCCGCAGGTGGGCGTCGTGCACTTGTACCGGTACCAGCCTCGGAAACGCGGAGCTTCCAGCGCTGTGCGGTCAGTGCCGAACATGTCGATCTGGCCGACATACTGGTTGATCTCCCCCTGCTCGTCCGTCGTCACCCCCGGATGAGCTTCGAAGTCAACGCCCTGGATTGAAACGGGACGAACCGCGGCCAACGACCGAGCCGGTGGATGCGTCTTGACCGCGCCCAACACTTCGCACATGGACTCCGTGATGTACGGATCGACGAACGGTCGCCGCCGCTTCCACGGCGGTAGATTGTCCTGCATCTGCAGGCTCGTCATGTCCGGTTTCCAGCTCTCGACCCGAGAGCCGTTGCGGGCCGGCTTCACTTTGATCGACACGATGTCGTACTTCTTGAGCGGCCTGATGATCTTCCTCGAGGACAGCTTCCACAAGCCTCCCGGGCCGCAACCCCACGCGTGAGAGGTCGATGCGTTGCGCAGAGTTTTTCGTTCCACGCAACGCATCGTCAACTAGGGTCTGTATCGAAGTCCCGTTCGATGAGAGTCGCGCCTGAGGTGGTTCCTGGTGGTGCGGCCGAACGGCCCGCATACCGGTGTTGTATGTGGGTCGTTCGACCGTGCCGCCAGGGGCCGCGTCAGGCCCGGCTATCGCGAACACGGACTTCGATACAGACCTAGAAACCCAGGTCGAGCTCCAGGTTCCTACGCGTTGCCGGTCGCGACGAGCTGGATGTCGTTGCTGCCCGGTCGTGAGGCCATCGCCACCGTGCTGGCGGCCATCTCGCCGGCTCCGTTGAAGCCGGCGATGCGGTTCCAGCCCTGCCAGGTCGTGTCGGCCTTGCGGATGTTGTGGTACACCAAGCCGTCGATGCCGACGGCGGTGATCTGCGTGTCGCCGTTGGTGTTTCCGGCCATGGCGAGCGCATAAGCCTGGAAGAACGGCGACCCGGCCCGTCCGGCGACCGGGTTCCACTGCTGCCAGGTGCCGGCGGCGTCGTTGCCGCGGACGGTGTGGTAGATCAGGCCGTCGTTGCCGGTCGCGATGAGCTGGACCGTACCGTCGGCGTGGCCCGCGATGGTGACCTCACCGGCCTGGAAGTTCGCCGCGCCCGCGTTGCCGGGCAACATCCTCCAGCCCTGCCAGGTCGTGTCCGCCTTGCGGATGTTGTGGTACAGCACGCCATCCGGCCCGTTGGCCACGAGTTGCACGGAGTTGTCGCTCATGCCGGTGGCCGTGAGGGACTTGGCGTGGAAGAAGACGGTTCCCGCACCGGGCAGGGGGTTCCAGCCGGCCCACGTCGTGTCGGCCCTGCGGACGTTGTGGTGCATGAGGCCGTCGTTGCCGATGGCGAAGACGTGCAGGTCACCGTTCGGGGTAGCGGCGGCGGCGACGTTGCGTGCCTGGAACTGGCCGGCGCCCGCGTTGCCCGCCACGCGGTTCCAGCCCTGCCACGAACCGTCCGCGTTGCGGATGTTGTGGTAAAGCGAGTCGTCCGTGCCGATGGCCGTGTACTGCGCGGAACCGTTGGCGAACCCGGCGGTCGCGACCTTGCTCGCGGCGAAGGTCGGTGAGCCGGTGGCACCCTGCAGCGGCTTGAACCCGCTCCAGGCGCCGTCCGTACCGTTTCGCACCTCGTGGAACAGCGTGAAGTGCCTCCGTGCAGGAGCTTCGTTCAGTCCAGTGGGCCGCACGATGATGATCGGCCCCTGGAAGTTCTCCGGCCGGTGCCAGCCGGACAGAGTGACCCGGTCGCCCTCGTTGCCGCCGATCGTCCGGATCTGGCCGTCCGACCGCGTTTCGTAGACGAGGTTGACGTGCTCTGCCCAGTTCGATCCGTTGTAGCGGTAGACGATGGCGTCACCGACGTGCGGTGTCGTCGTCCTCGTGCCGTTCTTGTTGCCGTACTCGACGAAGCTCGCGGCCCTGGCGTCGATGCCGCGGGCGTCGATGCCTGCCTGACGCCAGACCCAGCCGGCGAAGTCCGCGCACCACGCACCGGGGTGGCATTCCCAGCCGTTGCCCGAACAGCCCTTGCCGATGTGGTCGTCGGCGATGTTCGCGATGTCACCGCCGGTGGTGGCGAGGGCGGGAGTGACGCCGGTGAGCGTCCCTGCCAGTGCCGCGATTCCGGCGAGCACGCCGACTGCGGCGCGTCTCGCTCTGCCGAAGGTCGTGTTCATGATTTTCCCCCAGGATTTCTCGTTGTGCGGACTACTTGTTGCCGGTCGCGACGAGCTGGATGTCGTCGGATCCGGGGCGTGCGGCCAGGGCGAGGGTGCTGGCGGCCATCTCGCCGGCCCCGTTGAAGCCGGCGATGCGGTTCCAGCCCTGCCAGGTCGTGTCGGCCTTGCGGATGTTGTGGTAGACGAGTCCGTCGATGCCGATCGCGGTCATCTGGGTGTCGCCGTTGGCGTTCGCGGCGGCGGCGAGTGCCGAAGCCTGGAAGAACGGCGAGCCGGCGCGTCCCGCGACGGGGTTCCACTGCTGCCACGTGCCGCTAACGTCGTTGTTGCGGATGGTGTGGTAGATCAGGCCGTCGTTGCCGGTGGCGATTACCTGGACGGCACCGTTGACCTGGCCGGAGATGGAGACCTCACCGGCCTGGAAGTGGGCGGCGCCCGCGTAGCCCGGCAACGTTCCCCAGCCCTGCCAGGTCGTGTCCGCCTTGCGGATGTTGTGGTGGAGCAGCTTGTCCCCGCCGCTGGCGATGATCTGAACCGAGTTGTCGCTCATGCCGGTGGCGCTGAGGGACTTCGCCTGGAAGAAGACGGTTCCCCTGCCGGGCAGGGGGTTCCAGCCGGCCCACGTCGTGTCGGCCTTGCGGATGTTGTGGTAGAGGAAGCCGTCGTTGCCGATGGCGAACACGTGCAGGTCCCCGTTGGGAGTCGCCGCGACGGTCATTCCGCTCGCCTGGAACTGCGCGGAGCCGGTGTTGCCCGGCATGCGGTTCCAGCCCTGCCACGAGCCGTCCGCGTTGCGGATGTTGTGGTAGAGGAACTTGTCGGTGCCGGTCGCAACGTAGTGCGCGGAACCGTCGGCGAACCCGGCGGTCACGACCTTGTGTGCCTCGAAGTGCGGCGCACCGCCGAATCCGGGCAGTGGCTTGAACCCGCTCCAGCCACCGTTCGTGCCGGTGCGCGTCTCGTGGAACAACGGGTACGCCCGGTCCGACGACGACTGCGCCATGATCCCTTCGAGGATCGTCTTCGCGTCGGCGGCGTTCGGCTCGTAACGATCGGGGAACGCCGACCGTTCGACTCCCTGTGCCACTTCCCAGATCGGCTTGTTCAGCCAAGAGTCGCGGGGGTAGAACCGGTTCATCGTGTCGAGGAACCAGTTGACCTGGAAGGGGACGTTGGTTCGCTGCGCGACGGTGCCCTTGTCGTCGAGCATCTGGAACAGCCCGATGCTGCTGGAGTGGCCCTGGAGCTGGTTGAGCAACCGTGCTTCGGTGATGGCGGCGTCGATCTCGATCAGCGCCGCGTGGCTGGGATAGCCCTTGGCAAGCGTGTTCTCGTAGATCGCTCTGGCGCACGAGATCTTCTCGGCGTCGAGATCGTTCCTGAGGTAGTGGGTCATTCGCCCGGCCAGAGCGGAGGCGAGCGCACGGTCCTGTTCGGACGGACCTCCGGCTCGGCACTGCACGTGCGGCGGGTTCACGGCGTGCGCGGCCGGGGTGAACAGGCCGCCGGCTACAGCAGCGAGAATAAGTCCGACGGCAGCGCCGCGGTGTGATGAACGTTTTTTGGACATGCCGAACACACCTTTCGTTGTTACGTTGAGAAGAGACCGTTGATGCGTTGTGATCAGACGGCCGAAGAAGGGGGTGCGGGCGGGCAGGCCGCCCACACCCCGGTGCTGCCGGTCAGCTGACCAGGTAGCAGGACTTCACGACCCCGTAGACAGGGTCGGTGCCGAACGCCCCTTCGACGCAGGACGTCGGGCCGGTGAAGGTCTTGTAGACGTACGAGCCGTTGCGTCCGAACGCGACGGTCTGCGTGCCGCTGAAGGAGCACGTTCCGTTCTCCGCGGCACACTCCCGCGTGAAGCCGGCGGGCGTGCCGGCCCAGATGAAGCAGGACTTGACGACACCGTAGAGCGGATCGGTGCCGAACGTGCCGAGCTCGCACTTCGCGGTGCCGTCCGACTTCGCCGTCCAGTACGAACCCTTGGTGCCGAATGCCTGCAGGCCCGCGGCCGCGCACCTGGCGCCTTCGTCGGCGCACTTCTCCCACGCACCCGCCGGCGCCTCCGGCAGCACGTAGCAGGATTTCGTGGTGCCCTGCAACGGATCGGAGCCAAACGCGGCGGTAGTGCAGGGAACGGTGTCGTTGACCGTCATGAACCGGAACGCACCGTTCGTGCCGTACGCGATAGCACGCCTGCCGTCCACTCGGCACACGTCATTCTCGGAGGCGCACTTGACGGCACCAGCCGGACCGCCTGCCGGGGCGAGGTAGCAGTACTTGAACACACCGGGCGTGGGATCCTTCGCGAAGGAAGCGACCTCACACGTGACCGGACCGCTGACCACCCTGTACTCGTGGCTGCCGGCGCCGAACGCAACCACCTGCGAGCCGTTGGGAGTGCACGTCTGGCCCTCGGACGCGCAGAACGTGTAGCCGGGCGGAAGCTGTCCGGAAGGCACTGCGATGTCGAACTTCTCGGTCCGCACCACACCGGTCGCGGTGACGGTGTAGCTGCCGCCACCGGCACCGGTGAGGTAGATGTAGCCGCCATCGGACGAGCCTCCGGAGAGGCCCGCACCGGGTTGGAACTTGCCGTCACTCCACACGGTGGCGCCGTTGACCATGACCTTCACCGACGGGGAGCCATAGGTGGGAATGCCGATCCGTCCCGTGGTGCCTGCCGGCGCGGTGAGCGTCGAGGTGAACGTGCCCGGCGTGTAGTCCCAGCTACCCTTCACCGCACCCTTCGGCGTGGTGATGTTGCCTTCTACGTGGGTGAGGTCGCCGAGGTGCGGCACGAAGTCGTAGCGCGTGGCGTCACTGGGGTTCAGCCCCAGCACGAAGAACGTCAGCGCGTTGGTCGGGCCGGACGACCAGCCGTGCGCGGCGCTCATGTACGAGCCGTAGTAGGGCGCACCGTCGAAGTGGAAACTCTCCCAGAACGTGCTGTTGGTTCCGTTCGGGGAGTTGAGCATGTGGCCCCACTCCCGGCGCATCAACGCCAGCGCGGCGGTGTCGTTGTTCGCCACGAGCTGCGCGACGAGCTCCAGCGAGCCGGTGAACGTGCCGATCACACCGGGATACTCCGGTGTCACCGCACCGATCGCGGACCAGTTCCCGGTGAGCGTCCTGGCCACAGAGGAGTCCTTCGCGACGCCATCGGTGAGCCCGAGCCAGACGGCCAGCGAGTTGCCGCCCTGCGGGTGCAGGTCGCTGTCGGGGGTGTCGCGGTACAGACCGGTGGCCGGGTTCCACAGCCTCGTGTTCGCCTCGGCCTTCACCGCTGCCGCCCGCTGCCGCCAGGCGGTGGCGCGTGCCGTGTCGCCCAGCGCGTCGGCCAGCTTGACCCCGCTGGTGAGCGCCCCGTACAGCAGCGCGTTCGCCGACAGCTTGCGGCCGCCACCTGCGGCCTGCCCCCAGTCGGCCACCTTGGTGACGTTCAGCAGACCGGTACCGTCGATCTTGCCCAGGCTGTAGTGCATCGCATTGGTGTATTTGGGCCAGACCGACCGCACCCACGCCGTGTCGTCGGTGTAGCGGTGGTAGAGGCCGGTGCCCACCAGCGTCCACAGGTGGTAGGTGTCAGAGGCGTAGGTGTCGACCTTGCCCGGCTGGCCGATCTCCGGCCCCGCGTACGGGAGCATGCCGTCGGCGCCCTGCAGCCCGTACAGCGCCTCCAATGCGTTGCGCGAGGACTTCGTGTCGTTCAGCGACGCGTAGGCGGTGGGAAGTGCGACGCCGAGATCTCCAGGCCACACCGTGCGGTCGCGCTTCGCTCCGTCGGTCAGCACGCTGGTGCCGGGCCCGATGACCGCGGCATTCTTCCAGCCAGGGTTCGGCGCGTCCGCGGTCCGGCCCGTGTCGGGTGCGATCGTGTTGGTCTGCACCGTGTAAGCCCCGGCGTACCACAGCTTGTTGAGCAGATCGTCGTTGGAACGGAAGTAGTTCGGGTAGTCGCGCAGGTTCGCGCGATCGGGGTCGGGCGTGAACTTCAGCGTCACGTCGTTGACGTCGACCCAGCCGTCACTCGCGAGAAACAGCGTCAGGTAACGGAATCCGCCGCGCAGCTTCTCCTTGGGCATCGTGTACGCGCCGGCAGCGTCGACGGAGGCGTAGATCGCGCCGTCCTCCCTCTGGTGTTGGCTGCTCCGGTCGCTGTTCGTGCCGACGTATGCCGCCGTCTCCGAGAACGCCAGGCCGACCTGCCTGCCGACGCCGCTCACACCGGCGAACCGCAGGCTGACGAGGCCACCGACCTCCTTACCGAAGTCGAGGACGACGTAGGAACCGTTGCCGGACAACCGGGCCGCCCCTCCGGTGACGAGGTTGCCCGGCTCCGCAACCGTGCCGATCGTCTGGTGCACCGCGACCGGCTTCAACGTCCGGGACGCGGGTGCGAAGTTGTTGGGATCCGACGCGGCCGGCGACTCCGCGGGCAGAGCCGTGGCTCCCGATGTGGTGATCGAGGCCAGCAACAGCGTGCCGACCCCCAGCAATGCCAGCCTTCTGGCGCGTCGAAATTGCCCGCCGCGAAGGCGGGCATGCACGATCTTCATGTGTCCCCCCAGGACTTTTTCGCCTTGAAACGTTCTAAGGCGACGGATACGGCAGGGCTGCCGTTCGAGAGACCGGCAGCCCTGCCGTTCGACGGTGCACCCCCAGCGCACCGACTTGACTCAATTCCCCCTTGAGTACGCTGAGCAATCTAGCCGACCCCCACGGGTCGATGTCAAGTAAAGTTTAATGAACACGGTGTTCCGGCTCACCATGATCCGGATCGCCCCAGGGGAGGGATCCGTGCCAGCTGCAGGGGAACGGCGCACCCTGGCGCGAGCATTGACCACGCTGATCGAGAAGAAGGCCCAGCGCGACGGTCCGGACAGCGTCGCGGACCAGGTGATCGGCGAGCACATCGGCAAGTCGCGCACCACGGTGTGGAAGCTGCGCATGGGTCACGAGGTCAACCCGAAGATCGAGACGCTGGAGGCGCTGGCGCGATTCTTCGGCGTTCGGGTGAGCTACTTCCTCGACGAGGACAGCGCGGCCGCCGCCGACGAGCAGCTGGACTCGCTGCTGGCGGCGCGGCGGTTGCAGGAGGTGGCCGAGAAGCACGGCGTGCAGGGCGTCAACGCCCGACTCGGCAGCCTCTCCGCGAACAGCCTCGCGGCGGTTGCCCAGCTCATCGAGGAACTCGGCGAGTCCGAAGGACAGGAATCAGCCACTCATGACCGAGCCACACCGTTCAAGTCTCCGCAGCTTCCGCGAGCGGATCGACCGTGAGCTGAACTCATTCGAGTGGCCGGTGCCGTTCGACATCGGCGTCCTGCTCGATCAGATTGCGGTCCGGCGTGGTAAACCGATCGCGTTGTTCCCTGCGGAACTGCCCGCGGAGGGCCCCGGCGGTCTCGTCGTCGAACGGCGGGACGACCTGGTGATCGTGTTCGACGACCGGCTGCCGATGTTGCAGCAAGAGCACATCATCATGCACGAGGTCTCGCACATCCTGTTCGGACATCGCGGCACGACGCTGGATGACCTCGGCGGTGCGGACGAACTGTCCGAACTGGACCCGGAGGTGGTCAAGACAGCGCAACGCTTCGCGCGCCGGCACGGCTACTCGCAGCACGAGGAGACCGAGGCCGAGATCGCGGCGGCGTTGATGTGGCAACGGGTCGGGACGGCGCGCAGCATGATCCCGCCCCGCGAGCGTGCGCCCGAGATCGCGGAGGCCGATGAACGCTTCCATGCGGCGCTCACCCGTGCCAGGAGCCGGTGATGCCGCCGATCATCGTTGCGATCACGCTCGTCGCGGCGCTGTCGCTGGGATACATGCTGAGATCAATGATGATGAATCCGGCGAACCAGGCGTTGCGCGCGGCCTGTGCGGCGATGCTCGTGATGCTGCTGGCGATCGGACTGGGCCTGGTGACCGCGGACGCTCACCTGGTGTACCCGATGAGCGCGGTGAAGTGGCGGATCTCCGTGATGCAGCACCTGCTCACCATGGTGAGCCTGTATCTGGTGCTGGTGTTCTTCCTGTTCTCGGTGCACCCGGCGCCGGTGGCGAAGCGACTCGCCAGGCGGCATGGCGCGGTGCTGCTGGCCGCGGTCCTGGTCGCGTTGACGTTCGCGTTCGTGGCCACACCCGCCGACTACTCCGCTGGATTCTTGGCACACTACGTCGACGCACCGTTCACGTCGCTGTACCTGGTGACCTACGTGGTCTACCTCGGGGTGCTGATCGTCGCCGCCGCGCTGCTGTCCGCGCGGTGGTCCCGACTGGCGAGCGATCCGTGGATCCGGCGGGGCATGGCGGTCGGCGCCGCCGGATGCACGGCTGGTGCCGTCTACAGTGTCATCAAGGCGTCCTATCTCCTGTTAGCCCGCTTCGGTGTCACACCGCGAGTCGGTGAAATGGTCCTGACCGGACCGGTGATCCTCGTGGCCGTGCCGCTGGGGCTCGTCGGCCTGACCGTTCCGGGCTGGGGTCCGCGCCTCACCACGCTGATCCTCTGGGCGCGGCGGTACCGGGCGCATCACCAGCTGCACTCGTTGTGGGCGGCTCTCACCGCACGGTTTCCGCACGTGACGATGGACCTGGGAGGCACGAGACTCGGGCCGTGGTGGGACGACAAGTGGGCGCCGCATCCGCACGAGATGGATCTCCGCCTGCACCTGCGGGTCGTGCAGATCTGGGACGCGCGCCGCGCGTTGACCGACTACTGTGACCCGGCCGAATACGACCGCGCACTGCACGCCGCCGATCGCGCGGGTCTCGCGGGCGACGAGCGAGCAGCGTTCGCGGAGGCGGCGATGCTGACGTCCGCACTCAGACGCGACGAGCGCGTCGAGGGCACCGGCTCGAACCACCCGCCCCCCGCGATGGAGGCCGATCTGGCTCGTAACGTGGCTTGGTTGCGCGAAGTCTCGCGGTTCGTCGCGAAAGCGGAGTGGGCGTGCGGGGCATCCGTACACCGGTCGGCACCGCAGCGATCCTTGCAGTACTGAGGGATCTTGCCAATCTCAGCGGGGTACGACATCACCACCGGCTGTCGCAGAGAGCGCTGTTCGTCGTCCTGTTGTTGCTCACCTACGTGGTCGGCTTGACGCTGCTGGTCGGAGGTGTCGCGCTGGCGTCGGTTGTGCTGATCGTCGTCGGTGTAATCGTCACGGCGATCTACCCAGTGCTCGTCACCGTCAAAGGCGTACGCCGCAAGCGGTGAGGTTGCTCAGGTCAGGTGTGCCGCCGCACGTCATCAACACCCGACCTGTCCTCGTGATCCCTGCAGGTCAGGCGGCGCTTTTACGTCATCCTCCCACCAAGGAGCGGCGCGGCAACGTGCACCATCGCCAAGAAGCTCAGCCAGGCGAAGGTTTGCCTCTGGCGCACTTTCAGGCGAAAGGCCCCGGCAACAGCCCAGGTCACCGGGGCACGGTCACCACCGTCGCAGCAGGTCCTTCCACAGCTCCTGTACCAGATAGCGCATGCCCTCGGCCAGCAGCCGCACCAACACGAAGCCCAGCACCCGTGGCACGGTCACCCCGGCGCCGTACGTCGCGCGGATGTCCCCACTGCTCCCGGAACGTGCTCCCACGGCTGACCAGCGAAGAAGCTCCGCGAACCAGCATCTCCAGCATTGAGGGGTGCATGAGGTGACGCTGGTGTCGAGCGCCACGAACAGGGCGTTCGTCTCCCAGCGCTGGATCTTCCTCTGTCGACTCAAGATCACCACCAGTGGACAGCCCGCTCCTTGCTGCGCGCTGCCGAACATTTCTGGTGGGGTTATGACGTCTCCTCAGGCTCGACCACGTTCCGACACGTTCGCCTTGGCCAGCCAGAGATGCCACGTCTCAGACGTGTCAACGAGGCGTTCGGTGTCCCAGTCCGCTATTGACTCGTGGCATGGCGTGAGTGCTGAGGTCCTGGGTGAGCAGCGCCAGCGCTATCATCGGCTAGCGGCTGCTCAACCTGGCGACACCTTGACGCGCCCTCGCCGATCGCTTTCGTGCGAAGTCGGTTAACCCGCTCCTCCAACTCAGGACCGGTCGATGTCGACAACGTCGGCGTCCCACACCATCGCCGCACTCGTCGCCGCCGCTACGCCGTCACCCGTGCGTTCATCGGACACAACGACACCAACAGCGACGCGGGCAGCTCAAGTGTTCCCGATCAACAGGGCTGACGATGCACCGACAGTGAGCCGCACTGCTGTGCGCACCAGCGAGCAGGGACTGGGGTGTACTTGGCCCGACAACAACCGTGGAGCCGGTGCGTCGAGCTTGAGCGTGCGTGAGCCATCCGGGCCAGGGGGCCGGTTGCGAACGTGCGGCCACGCGATAGAACGCTTCACTGACTCTCAGGATCAGGGGCCAGCTTCTGTGCGTCCAGAAGCGCTTGGTGCGTCCGCTCACGCGTCTCATCGCGCGCCATCGGCGGCGTCTGAGAGACGGCTTCCGGGGTATATGCGCTGGTCAATCGGAGTTGCCTCCCACACATATCGGTTGCACGCAGCACAACTTCGGAAGAAGGGTTCCCCTCCGGCCAGCTCAGCAGAAGATAGTTCTCCGCTCCGTCTGCGTTGATCGCATCGTAGTACCGGTCACGATGTCGTACGTGCGCACGGATCCGGTACCAACCTGGCCCGCGCGCACTCAGAAGCGGCAAACCATCAACAGGTCCGTCTTCGTACGACTCGACATTGAGCTGACCGTACTCGCTGCGCACGCTGACCTCGACTGCATCATCCCAGTTGGCAACCTCGGCGAGATCAGGTCTGTCGACAAGGCTTTTCGCCGCGACATTAACTGTTCCGACACTGACCCCGGTGTACACCAACGCTCCGAACGGCAGCGGGCGCAAAAGTCCGTTGGTGAAGTGTCCAGGGATCATGGGAACTTCGCCTCGGTCGAACAACCCGAAGCCTTGCTCGCTGACACGAACAATCTTGTAGTCGTGCACAGCGTTCTCCTAGTTCCTCGTCATTCGGCACCGACACTGCGGGGCTCGCGCCTCCAGTTTATCTCCTCACGCAAGCCCCGCAGTATGGCCGGATTTCCGACGATTAGATGACGATCACCCGGAAGGGATCCCCGTCAAGGACCCGTTCACTGCGGTAGAACTGCGTGTTGAGACCGCCTTGAGCGTTGTTCTCGCTTGCGGTGATCATGCACGCGCTCGCTCCGTCTGGTCCGCTGCCGGGCTGCGGAGCGAATCCGCAGTTGTCGAAGATTCGCCGGGCTCCGCCGGCGCTCAAGCCGTTCCGTGACGTGGCCAACGGATACTCGTCACAGGTCTTGCCGTCGATGCTTGGAGCGTCTCCACAGGCCAGCGCGCGGTTGCGTGCCTCGACTGCGGCGTCGGTGCTGCGCGTCAACGGTGCATCGAACGTGGCGCCGGGAAGTCCCGAAGCCTGCGCCCGTGACACGTGAGACGCCAGCGCCGGGTAGGAGCTGCTGAAGTAGAGCAGTGCTGACGGGTATTGCGGCACCACGCAGCCCACATTGGGATTTCCGCCGGTCGCGTTGTCACAGCGGAAGGCGTAGGTCAGATAGTTCGCGGTTGCGGGCGCGTATCCCGAGGTGGTGAAAGTGACCTCCCAGGTCGGATCACAGTGCCCGATGGCTCCGGGAGCGGTCGCGGTGGTGTCGAAGTACCACTCGCCGTCCTTGAAGCTGTTGAGCGGCAGAAGAGGCTGGGACGGGAACTGACGGCTTCGCGTCAGGCAGGCGCCGACCAGGTTCGACCCGCCGGACACGGAAGCGTTCCTCGCATCACCCCAACCGTTGTGCATCGACAACTGAATCTGATAGCCGATCGTCTGAAGAGTTGTGGAGCTGTACGCGTACGGGTAGACGTTCATGTTCGCCTCGCCCGTCACAGTGGTGACGCCATTGACCGTCCGCGTCGTGGTCAGCCTCAGGCCGGAGATCGAGCAGGCGCTCGTTCGGTTTACCCACCATCCAGTGAACGGATTGTCAACACAGAACTGCGGCATGGGCTGGATTGCGGACGTCGACATCTCACCGCCGGGCGGCGCCGCCACCGTGGACTTGTCAGGGCGGACTACCGTCAGGCAGGCGGACGCGCCGTCCTTAGTCGGCTTTTCGCAGTCGGCGCCGTTGCTGACTCTGATCTGATCTCTCTGCGGCAGTGGCATGCGATCCGGCACCTGCGCGATCTTCGCCAGCTCAGCGGCTGACCGCTGCTTTGCTGAGACTTCACCGCTCGCGGGCGCGGTGGCCGTTGCGATCGACAGCACGGCTATGAGCACCGCTGCGGCCGCGCGCCATTGCCGAGGTACTGACCTCATCGAATCCCTCGAATCGAAACCGATTTCGACTGAACGAGGAGTGCACGAACTCGCCACCACATAATGGCAGCATAAGACGATCCCGCGCATACACAGAATCCCCCAGGATGCGCCCCCCGCGCAGCGACCACTTCGTGGTCGGGGACCGATATTGGCAGGATGACACGCGGACCTTGTACCTCCATTTGAGTGAAGCTGCCAATCTCTGAATTCTAGTTCGCGTAGCGCATCTATTCCACGTCACGACTACGAGACAACGCCAGGATCTCTCGATCTTGAATGCAGACACAAAGGCGATCTTGGGACTCTGGCGGGACGGCTTCGGCTGCATTGCGTCGCGTACCTCGACCGACCTCAGCGCCTGTCCATCGGCGGAATCACCGCCGCGGGTGCAGCGGTTGAAGATCACGTATGCGCACGCAGCGTTCATGCCACGGGCGGTGAAGATCACCGGTGGCGAAGTCCTGGAAAGGACGGTTGGGCGATGCGCAAGCGTGTTGCACGACGGCCTGGCTGAGCGAAACCTGACGAGCCGTGCAGCACAGCGGGTAACAACGCGGGTTCCTCGCGTACTCCTTTCCGTTCCGCTCGCCGGACCCGCACTATCTGGCAACGCTGACACGTCCCGGCTTCGTCAGGCTGCTCCCACCCTCCCCCGGCACCACCCGGATCAGGCTGCCTGAGCTACCCGGTCCTGCCGTGCACATATCGACAGCAAGATCAGCCCTGAGCGCCTGGTGACGGTGTGATCGAGCTGTCGAACTGGAGCGGCAGGTGGGCGCGCTCGCGTTGGCAGGGCTGAACGTGAGCTGTTCGTCCAGGCTGCATCCCGCAAGTGACGGCCGCGACAACCTCCACGGTTCACCTGCCCAGTTGACCGAGGCCGAGACCTTGGCGAACCGGTGTGCGCAGCGGCGGGGCCGTGGAGGACGACCCCGCCGCCTGCGACCGCAGGGCCTCGACCTATCCCTCGTACCTGAGCTCCCACTGTTGGTTGGCGTTGTCGGCGATGTGGCAGCCCCACTGGTACACCGGAACGCCTTCCGCTCGGCTGGTGTGCGGGACGTCGATGCACCGGTCGGTGTCGTGGGCGCGGATCTCGTAGTACCGGCCACCGCGCCAGTTCAGCCGCCAGTTCTGCTGCGGCGCGTTGTAGCAGGTCCAGCTCACGATGCCGACCGTGTCGCCGTTGATGTTGCCCCACAGGTCGAGGCAGTGGTTCGTGGCGCCGACGCTCCTGATCTTCGTAGTGGTACCCCCGATGTCCAGGATCCACTTCTGGGTGCTGTGGCCTGCGCACGTCATCTGCATGACGGCCGCGCCGTCGCCCGTGCCCGCTGCGGTCAGGCACTTGCCGCTGTGCTTGGCCACCAGCGTGTACGCCGTGGCTTGCTGAGAAGTGTCCCCGTTCGCCATGCCCGGTGCGCCGATCAACGGCACGGTGGCACACAGTGCTGCTGCCCGCAGTGCCCAGGTGCGTGTGGTCATGATGCCCCTCCCTTTGGCTGCTTGTGACGGCGTCACGTTCGCCGAGGTGGGGTTCTGGGTGAGTGAGTAGCCGGGTACTCCATCACGTCACTTCATCCGTTCGGGTGTTCCTCGCTATCGGACCGTGATGGGTCGGTTACGCAAGTTGTTCCGTGAGCGACGTACGGGTGTGGAAAGCAACTGGCCGCTGACCGGCCGGACGGAGGAACTGGATCTCCTCGAGAAGATCCTGGTCGGTCCAGACCATTGTGGTGTCGTGGTTTCCGGGCCGGCTGGTGTCGGCAAGACACGGCTCGCGACGGAACTGACGCAGCGTGCGGCGGAACGCGGGTGCGTCGTGGAACGGGTCACCGCGAACCGGTCGCTGTCCGACGTCGCGTTCGGTGCACTGATCCATCTGGTTCCTTCCGGCGCCGACACCAGCGACAGCACGGTCGAACTGATGCAGGGCCTGCGGGACGAACTACGGCGTGAGCAGCAGGTGTTGTTGTTCGTGGACGACGGCCACCTGCTCGACGACGCCTCGGCGGCGGCGATCCACATGCTGGCTGCCACGGGCACCGTGTTCGTCGTCGTCACCGTGCGGGCGCGGGAGCCCGTGGCCGACCCGATCACGACGTTGTGGAAGGACGGGCTGGCGGTGCGGCTCGAGCTGCAACCGTTGTCCCGCCTGGAAACCGCGGACGTGCTAGCCGCCGGACTCGCCGGCCAGGTGAGCAGGCTGACGGTTAACCGGCTGTGGTACGCGACCCGAGGCAACGTGTTGTTCCTCCGTGAGCTGGCGCGGGCCGGGCAGATGTCCGGCCGATTGTGCCTGCGCGGCGGCGTGTGGAGCTGGGACGGTGACATCGCGTTCGGCGAGCGGTTGTCCGAGCTGATCGAGGCGCGGCTGGTCGGACTGACCGCGGACGAGACCGCGGTGCTGGAGGTCCTCGCCGTCGGTGAACCGCTGGAACTCGAGTTCCTGCCTCACGTCGACGTGCTCGAGTCGCTGGAGGCGCGCGGGCTGGTGTCCGCCACCGATGACGGCGGCCGGGTGTCGATCCGGTTGGCGCACCCCCTCTACGGCGAGTCGTTGCGTGCTCGGATGGGCATGCTGCGCCGCCGGGCGATCTTGAGCGGGCTCGCGGACGAGCTGGCGGCGGCCGGTGTGCGTCGCCGGGGAGACCTGATCCGCTTGGCCGGCTGGAGTCTCGACGGGGGAAGAGCACTCGACCCGGAGACGTTGCTGGCGGCCGCGCGGGAGGCCAGGCACGTTTTCGACCACCGCGCGACCGAGCGGTTCGCCCGCAGCGCGACGGAGAAGGGTGGCGGGCCGGACGCGCATGTCCTGCTGGCCGATGCGCTGTACTGGCAGTGTCGTCACGATGAGGCCGCGGCCGTGCTGAGCCGGTCGCACGAGGGCGGCCACGACGCGTGGCGGCCCATTGTCACCGCGTCGAACCTGTTCTGGGGCCTCGGTGACACCGAGGCGGCGGAGACGGTTCTCCGCAAGGCGCAGGACGACTTCGGGCCCAGCCCCGAACACGACGAGTTCGCTGCGCACAGGGCGTTCATCGTGATGTTCAACGGTCGCCCGCACGAGGCGCGCGCGATCGCGGAGGCAGTGCTCACCTCGGCGGCCGCCACTGATCTCAGCCGCGCGCGGGCGTTGCAGGCCCTGATCCCGGCGCTGGCTCTCACCGGCCACACGAACCGAGCGATCGAGGCCGCCGATGCCGGGATCACGTTCGCGCGCAGCGCCTCCGCCGACGTGCCGTGGTCGGTGAACTACCTGCAAGCGGGCCAGGCGACCGCGTACTGGCTGGCCGGGCGGCTCGCCGACATGCACGCCCTCGCGCAGGAGGGATACACGGCGGCAACGAACCGGCGGACCGACGACGTGCGCGGCCTGTGGGCCACGCTGCTGGGACGCGCGTTGCTTTCCAGAGGGCTCGTCGCGTCGGCACGCCATCAGTTCCGGGAAGCGGCAGACCTGTTGCGGCAGCACGACTTCGGCAGCATGTTGTCCTGGTGTCACGCTGGCCAGTCGATCGCCGCGACGTGGCTGGGCGATCTCGACGGCGCCCTCGAACTGCTGGCCGAGGCACAGCGTGTCCACCAGCCGATGGTCCACACCCACGACTCGGAGATCCTCCTGGCAGAGGCGTGGCTGGCGGCAGCGCGGGGTGAGCACAGCCGGGCCGAGCGGCTCGTTCGTTCCGCGGCCGACACAGCCGTGGCACGGGGCCAGCGGGCGCTGGAAGCGTTGGCATTGCACGACGGCGTCCGGCTCGGGTTCCCCGGCTTGCGGCAGCGGCTCGCGCTGCTCGCGGATCAGGTGGACGGCGAACTGGTGCGGTGCTTCGCAGCGCACGCCGCCGCCCAGGCCGGAACCGAGTTTCTAGCCGTCTCGCAACGGTTCGAGGAGCTCGGCGCGACGCTACTCGCCGCGGAAACGGCCGCGAGCGCCGCTCGAGCGTTCACGAACGACATCAACGCGAAGGCTGCGGCGGTGCACCGGTGTCGCGCTCTCGCACGGCGAGTGGAGGGCGCGGTGACTCCAGCCCTTCGTGCCGTGGACGAGTCGCCGGTGCTCGCGGCGTTGACCACGCGAGAGCGCGAGATCGCCGAACTGGTCGCCCGCAGGTTGAGCAACCAGGAGATCTCCGACCGCCTCACGTTGTCCATCCGCACCGTCGAAAACCACCTCGCGCGCCTGTACGGCAGGCTCGGCGTCACGCGCAACGACCTTCCCGGCCTGTTCGGCCTCGATTGAGTACCGAGGTACTCAAGCCACGACACGGCCGTCGCCTCCAGCATCGCTTCGTGAAGCCAGACGAGGTGCTGCACGCCCTGCCAACCACCTACGCGCAAGCCCTGCACCTGCGCGAACTGGGCGCGAGCGCGGTGGAGATCGCCCACCGGCTCGACGTCCCCGTCGACTCCGTCGACGCGCTGCTGAGGCTTGCGGAGGCCAAGTTGGCGTCCATCCGGCACAGGGGAGAGACGGACATGAGAACTGTTGGACTGGCGTTGAGCGGCGGGGGCGCACGTGGTGACTTCCAGCTCGGCGCACTGAAGTACCTGTACGAGGAGACGGGGCTCAACCCGCAGGTGATCGCCGGTGTGTCCGTGGGGGCGGTCAACGGGACCATGCTGGCGCACGGACCGCAGTACCTCAGTCGTCTCGAGTCCATCTGGCGCGGGTTGGCGAGCAACGACTCGTTCTACCTGAAGACCGAGGCACTGCACGAGCTCGAACGCCTGCTGGGCGGGGCACCGTCGCTGGAGGCGGTCGAGCGTGCGCTGCGGGACTTCGCCACCAGGGCGATCACGGCCGGTGGCGCCGCCGGCATCGCCACGCTGTTCCTCGGTCCGCTGGGGTTTCTCCTCGGCGCGGCGGGCGCGGCACTCGACCTGGTACCGACGATCCAGCACCTGGTCTGCGTGGTCGAGCAGTTCGGCCGGACTCAGAGCATCTACCACCTCGGTCCGACGCGCGGGCTGGTCGCCGGCAACCTCGACACTGCCGCGCTCGCCGCCTCCGGCATCGAGCTCCGGATGGGAATGGTCGGGCTGGAGTCGGGAGCGTTGCGGTTCGTTGACCAGCACGGCCGGTTCACCGACAACGGCGAGGGCCCCGTCGACCTCGTGGACGCGATCCTCGCCTCGTCGTCGATCCCCGTGGCGTTCCCTCCGGTGTCCCTGGGCGCGGGGACCTATGTGGACGGTGGCGTGCGTGAGGTGTGCCCCGTGCGTGCTGCGGTGGAGGCGGGCGCCGACTACGTGTGGGCGATCGGCTGCTCAGCGCTCGGAGCGCCACCCGACGGCTCGTTCGGCGGTCGCGGAACGCTGGACATCGCCTTCCGCGCCAACGACATCGCGGTGGACGAGGTGTACCGGTCCGACATCGACCCGGATCCGGCGGGGTGGGGCCACGACGTGCGCGTGGTCGTGCCGTCGATCAACGTGCATGATCCGTTGACGGTCGACCCGGCGCTCATCGCCATCGCGATCGACTACGGCTGGATGACCGCGGCCGACGAGTACCGCCGCTCGATCGAACTGGTGCCCTCCGACGCCGTGGTCGCCGTCGCCGAGCACCTGTTCGCCCGCGGCGTGGAGGCGCTGTTCAGCGACCAGGCCGCAGCACCGCAGATTCACGTTCCCGACCGGGTCGAACGGTACCGGCAGGTCGTCAAGCAGGCGCTCGGCGAAGGCCGCGAGGGCGTCGACCTGCTGGTCGAGTTCGACCGCGCAGCGCTCGACGAGGCCATCGGGTTGCCACCGCCCTCGTTCGGCGTGCCGGCCGACCGCGAGACCCTCTCGGAACGGCTCGCGGAACGGCTCGAACGCCGCCCGCGCACCAGGGCTGAGCAACTCGCGACGCACATCACGGCACTACGCATGCAGCTCGCACTGTACGGACGGGAAAACCACCGGGAGTTCATGCAGGACTCCGTGGGGCAGGACATGCGTGCCATCAGCATGCAGGCGCTCGTGGACGCCGTGAACGAGCGCCGCCGCGTGCACGGCGAGCTTCCCGCGGGCGCGGACTCGTGGGGGGACGTCTGATGCGGATCCGGTGCTGGAGCGCCGTTCTCGGCGTGGTGGCGCTGCTGTTCTGCGCCAGTCCACCCGCAGTGGCCGCGCCACTCTCCGTGTGGTTGAACCCGGTGTCCGGCCCGCCGGGCACCTCGGTGACCGTCTCCGGCAAGGGTTACAACACGTGCCCCGACTACGGCAGCCGTACGGTGGACGTCCTCTTCGACGGCTTCGGCACGGGCGTCACCGCGCCCATCCGGGCCGACGGAACGTTCAGCGCCGCGATGACCGTGCCTACCGAGGCCACAACCGGTGATCACCTGGTCTACGGCCGGTGCCAGGACGGCGGCGAGTACGCCACGGCCACCTTCACCGTGACAGCCGCGCCGCAGTCGGACCCGGTGATCACCCTGCGACCACAGACCGGCAGGCCCGCCACCCAGGTCACCGTCCGCGGTACCGGGTTCACCGCGTGCCAGGACAACCGCGTCGAGATCCTGTGGGACGAGTCCACCACCGGCGCCGCCGCCGTCAGCGCGGACGGTACGTTCACAGCCACCTTCTCGGTGCCGCGCAACGCCTCCGTGACCAACCACAGGGTGGTCGCCCAATGCCCGGGCGGCGACTACGCCCACGCCGCGTTCAGGGTGAACCCCGGCCAGGCGGCTCCCACAACGACGTCGCCGCCCGTGGTCACCACGACCACACCGCCGACCACCAGCTCGGAAACGACGTCTGCACCGCCCACGACCACGTCGGGGCAGGACGTCGTGACGACAACACCGACATCGGGCTGGCCCGAACCCGAGTTCGTCACGAGCATGCCGACCGCGTCGCAGGTGCTCGACTCCGCCGCTGCCCTGTTCCCGTGGGGCATCCTGCTGGTGATCGCGGTCTGGCTGCTTGTCGGCTGGCCCGCTGAGCTGTTCAACAACACCTACAAGAAGAACGAACCCACGATCCGGCGCTGGCTGGGCCTGCGAGGAGAGCGGAAGCCCGCCCGGCCCACGGCGTGGCCACTTGTGCTGCTGTTCGCGGCGATCGCGGCCTGCCTGCTCACCTGGGTGCAGGCCGGTCCGGGCGTGGGGCGCGCCGACATCGCACAGGCCCTCGGCTACCTGATCGCGATCCCGCTGGTCGCGATCAGCTACGAGTTCGCGATCGAAACCCACTACCGCAATGGCCCCGCGGGCGGCATCGCCCGGCTGCGGATCGTCGTACCCGCACTCGTCGTGGCTGTCGTCTGCGCCGTGGTGTCGCGGTGGCTCGACTTCGTTCCCGGCTACGTGTACGGATTGCTGATCGCCTACAACGACATCAAGGCGAGGGACTCCGATCCGCTGCGCGTGCGCGCTGCCGGCGTACTGCGAGGCGTTGTGTTGTTGTTTGCACTCGCCTGCGGCGCCTGGGTCCTGTGGCAGTTCGGCACGCACCCGGCGACCGCCGGCGACGCCACCTCGCTGCCGCTGCGTGTGCTGGACACCGCGTTGGTGCAGATCGCCGTGCTCAGCATGGAGACACTTGCGATCGGCCTGATTCCCATCGACTTCCTGCACGGCGGCCTGCTGCGGAAATGGAGCCGACGTGTGTGGTTCGCCGTGTACCTGCCAGCGGCTCTGCTGTTCGTCCTGCTGCTGCTAGGTCCACAACAGACACTGCAGCGGGAGGGCAGTCGCTCGGTGGACGTGCTGAAGTCGATCTGGCTGTTCGTAGGATTCTGCGCGGGGTCGTTCCTGTTCTGGGGCTTCTTCAAGTGGAGAAACCGGCAAAGTCACGCTCAGCCGGACCTCACGCGGCGTTAACGCCAGGTCCGGAGCCCTTTGAACGCGCCAGGTCGCTACTGTTGGTCGGCCGCCCGTTGTGGTGCGACACCGGTGTGCCTGAGGGATCGACGCCGGTCGCGCTCGCGGTGTCGTCTACCAATCCCGGCTTCCACGTCGGCCTGTGACTCAGCGCCGCACGAGTTCGTGGCGCAGTACCTGTTTCAGCTCCGGCTGCGTGAACCGGAACCCGCCCTCGGTCAGACGGGCCGGAAGCACGCGCAGGCTGCCGAGCACCTCGGGGGCGACCTTGCCCAGTGCCAGCCGCATGGCCCAGGTGGGTACGCGCAGCACGGCGGGCCGGCCGACCACCCTGGCCAGGGTGCGGGTGAACTCGATGCTGCGAACCGGGTTCGGCGTGGTGATGTTGTACGGGCCCCGCGCACCGGGCGATTCGGCGAGGAACCGGATGGCGCGCACGGCATCGGTGAGGCCGACATAGCTCCAGTACTCGCGGCCGGAACCCAACCGGCCACCGAGTCCCTTGCGGAACAACGGCAGCAGCTGCGGGAGTACCCCACCTTCGCGGGCGAGCACGAGACCCATACGCAGATGGCACACCGGGATCGTGGCCGGTTCGGTGGCCCGTTCCCATTCCCGGGTGAGGTCTGGCAGGAAACCGGACCGGGCCGAGTCGGCGATCTCGGTCAGCTCGAGTTCACCGCGATCCACGCCGTAGTAACGCATTCCCGACGCCGAGAGCAGGATCCGGGGTTGCGGGTCGGCCTGCGCGGTCAGCGCGGCGAGCGCGTGCGCGGTGTCGATCCGGCTGCGCCGCAGTACTTCTTGGTACGCGCGCGTCCACCGCCGCTCGCCGAGCCCGGCTCCGGCGAGGTTGACCACAATGTCGGCGCCGGCCAGCAATCCGGAATCCGGTGAAGCAGTAGGGTCCCAGCGTCGTTCGTCGGCGGCGGTGGGTTCCCGGCGAACCAACCGGATCACGGTATGCCCGTCCGCGGCATACGACCGGCGCAGCGCGGTCCCGATCAGACCGCTCGACCCCGCGATCACGATCCTCATCGCAGACTCACCGTCAAGGCGACCACATAGGACACTCCGATAAGAACAGTCATGGTAGCCGCACGCACGGTCAGCCGACGGCGGAAGCCGGGAATTTCCTCGGGCAGCGCGAAGATCCTGGCCGGCCAGTGCCGCCACGAGACGTCGACGAAGATCCCCGCCGCGACCAGGTCGAGCCCCACGGCCAGGGTGAAGCCGACGGACACCGCCCCGGAGCCGGCGATCGCGACGCCACCCCCGCTGAGCAGCAGCCCGACGACGAGCGCGACGACCGGCCACCGGTTGCCGTTGGCCAGGACGACGAGGAACTCCTCGCGCTGCTCGTCATCCCGGAAGAACCTGGCGACCCTGGGCTGCACCACGACCAGGCTGTAGACCATCGACCCCAGCCACAGTGTCGTCAACACCAGGTACACCAGTTGGACGATCACGACCATTCCGCCCCACCCCTCGCCTCCGCGACCATAACAACGACACGCATGTGAGACATCACGGGCCCCGTGTGCCTGCTCCGGGAAGTTCACTCGATGGTTGGGTGGCTCCCAGAGTTCCGAACCCGGGATCGGCGTCGGGTCACGATGTGCAAAGAGGGTCGCCAGGGACAACGTGCGTGCCCACCTCCCCGGCGCACTCGACCTCGCCGCCTGACCGTCACAACGGATTGGTCACGGCGTGAACCGCGAGAGTGTTGGCGCACTCTGAGCAACCATGCGACTTTCCGTGCTGGCACGCTGGCTGCTCACCCTGCTCACCCTGCTCGGTGGACTCGGGGCGGTGTTGGTTGGGCCGGGCGTGGCGAACGCCTGTGCGTGCGGAGCGGCGATCGCCGACGAGCTGACGCCGGTACGGGAGACCGCGCTGGTCGAGCTGGTTGGCCCGACCGAGCACGTCACGGTGAACATCACCGCCGACACCACGTCGGACTCGGTGGCGTTCCTCATGCCGGTGCCGAGCCGGGCCGAGTTCGCCATCGCCGACGCTGCGTTGTTCACTGACCTGGACGAAGTGAGCCGGCCCAGGGTCGAGTACCGCGAGAAGAAGATCGACGGCAACGGAGCCGGTAGCGTCGAGGCACCGGGCGGCGAGGTCACGGTCGTCGACCACGTCGAGGTCGGGCCCTACGAGCTGGCCCAGCTGACCGGCACCGACAACCGCGCGGTCAGCGACTGGCTCACCGCCAAGGACTTCGCCCTGCCCCCTGACCTCGCCAGGCACCTCGGCCCGTACCTGGCCGAGGGCTGGCTGGTCATCGCGGTGCACCTGCGGCCGGAGGCGGCGGAGGAGACCTTCCACGACGGGTTGCCGCCGATGCGGATCAGCTTCGCCACCGACGAGCCGGTCTACCCGATGCGGTTGTCGGCCGCCGCCGAGCGCAGCCAACCGCTGCGGCTGTACGTGCTCGCCGACCACAGGATGGACGTCACCGACCCCACCCCCGGCGACAGCGAGCCCGACCTGACCTTTGCCGGCTGGCTGACGCCCGACGAACTCGACGAGCATCCGGAGCTGGCGAAGCTGGTGACCGAGCGTCGGTTCCTGACCCGCTACGACGCGCGGGTCGACCCGGAGGAGGTCACCGACGACATCCACCTCACCCAGGCAGCCGAGGACGAGACGTACCGGGCGGTGGTGGTCCACACGCGGTACGTCCGAGGCCCGTCCACCGCCGAGGTGACACTGGTGGTGCTGGGCGGCGTTGGGCTGGTCGGGCTCGCGGTCGGGGCGGTCATCCTGGTGCGGCGGCGTCGACAACGCCGGTGAAGACCCCGGTAGCTCACGGGTGACCGAGGGGCGCGGGCCCACTACTTGGCGTCGTGGCGGCCCTTGGTCTTCTTGCCCGCGTCGTAACCGGCGCTCGCGGTGGGAACGGTGCCGGCGCCGCGCACTGTGTGGGAATCCACGATCGCGGGCCACGCCGAAGATCACCTTGAGGCCGCCAGGGTTCCTGCCGGCCATCGGAGTGCGCGGTCTCCTGTGGACCGTGCACTCCGATGGCCATCACGCAGCCGAGGATCAGCGCCAACCCTCCTGCCGCTCTGTTCGACCGCCGATTCGTCAAGATCGCGACGGCACCGTTCAGTCCAATGTAGACGCGTCAGCCGGCCTTGCGGTAGGCACGGAAGTAGTCCACGACGAACTCCTTCGGCCTCGGGTCATTGGGATCCACGTTCCCGGTCCACCCCGCGTTCTCGTAGATTCCCAGGAGGAATCCTGAGGCATAGGCCGGCGACTGGTTGACCGTCCTGGTCAGCCGGTTGTCGACGTACAGCTTGATCTGGGTGGGCGTCCACTCGAGCGCGTAGATGTGCATCCCGCCGGCGAGGTCGAACGACGTCCCGACCGACTGGGTGACCTGGGTGATGTTCGGGTCCGACCACTTGAACAGGTTGAAGTTGAAGTTCCGGGGAGTCCGCCCTGGATGTTCCATGATGTCGATCTCGGCACTCTGGGACGGCGTGTCCTGCTTGCCCACCGTCCAGAACGCGGCGTGCAGCCCGCTGCGCGCGGACGTCCTCCCGCGAATCTCGAAGTAGCCGTACCTGGGCGCGTACTTCCAGATTGTCGGGATCGTGTGGTCTTGGGGCGAACCCTTGTGCAGCCCGGTCTTCTGCCCCGTCTGGATGCTGGAGACCTTCATCTTGCCGCCGCCCGCGTAATACGTCGGCTGGTCGTTGTCGATCCGCAGCACCAGCGCGTTGTTGCGGAACCCGTACCGCGCCTTGGACCGCCACGCCGGCGTCCGCGACTCGAGGTAGTTGGTGATCCACAGACTGCTGTCGAGCGAACCGTTGAATTCGTCGTGCCGATCGAGGATCCAACCAGGCTTCTGCACAGGGTTCGGAGGAACGTCGGCCGCGACGGCGGGCTGGGCGGTGCCCACGAAGGCTGCGGCCACGAGCGGCCAAGTCGCGGCGAATCTGCCGAAGCGCCGGATGCCTGGGCGTGCGTTCATCATCGCTCGGATCTCCTCAACAACGTGCTGCAGGGCAAGGATCACCGTATGAGCACGAGGAGGCACACCGACGCCCGTGGAACGCGGTTGTCAAGAACTGTCAAAGTCGCGCGGTCGGCCACAGTGTTCAGCAACTTGACTGTCCAAACAGGATATACCGATGAACGAGCATCGAGGAATCGTCGAAATTCGATTCGAACAATGGTGTCGGCGACCAGTTCACCGCCCTGCCTGCTGACAACGCGAGGAGAGCCGCCGTAGCGTTCAGGGCGCCGGACGCGACCACACTGCCTTCCACGTCCGGCGCCCGAACGAAGCGTGGGAGTGGCAGGCGATGACGCACGAGGAAACAGGCCGGAACGAGTTCGGGCAGGAACTACGCCGCCTGCGTGAGCAGGCGGGTCTCACTCAGGTCCAGCTGGCTGCTCGCCTCGGCTATCACCACTCCTACGTCTCCAAGATCGAGAGTGGCGCCAGGGAGCCGCGGATCGCGTTCGCCGACAAGGCCGACGATCTGCTGGCAGCGGGCGGCTCACTGCTCGCCGTGGCGACGAGGATCCGTGCGCGGCTGTGCGCTGGACTTGTCGCCTCCGCCGGGGAGGCTTCGGTCCCGTTGCCCCGAGCACCACATGGTGCTGACCAGTTGCGGCCCTCGCTCACCCGGTACGTCCGGTTGCCGGCGTTCGGCGTCATCTGCCCGTCGCATGGCATCAACGGCTGCGCGGCGCCGGTGCCCGGCGGCCTCGCGGAGGTGCCCGGTGTCGATGGGCTCACCGTGGGTGCCGAGACGCTGCACGGATTCGCCGCGCTGCTGACGACGTACCTCGATGCCGACATCAGCGAGGTCGCCGGTGACCTCGCTGTTCCTGTCGAACGGGCGTTGCGCACCCTCACGACCCTGGTGCCGATGGCGCGGGGCGCACAGGCGAACGGTCTGCTGCAGCTCGCCGCCAGGTACGCCGACCTGGCCGGATGGCTCCGGGTCAAGCGGGGGCAGCACGGAATCGCCATGACATGGCTGCATCGCAGCGTCGAGTGGGCGCTGGCGTCCGGTGGCGTCGCAACGGCCTGTGAGGCGCTGAGCAGCATGGGCGTGCTCGCCATGATCGAAGGCGACGCGGCGACCGCGCTCGACTACAGCGGTGCCGCGGCCGCGGTGGACCGCAACCGTCGGTGGATGGGCGTGCACGCGCAGCTGAACCAGGCCCGCGCGCACGCCATGCTCGGTGACCACCGGGAATTCGCCAGGCTGTCGAGGGCCGCGCAACGAGCCGCCGACCAGTTTGACGACCGGGACCGCATCGAGGCGCCGTGGCTGACCGGCGCGGCGGGCGCGACCTACGTCGCCTCGCACCTGGCCGGCGGCCTGCGCGACCTGGCAGAGGTCACCGGCCGATCGGTGATCGCCGACCGCGCGGTGATGTACGCGGAGACATCACTGGCGAACGTGCCCGCCCGGATGCACGGCAGCAGGCTCATGCTGACCCTGCGCCTGGCCGACAGCCAGGCGTGCCGAGGCGACCTCGACGCCGCCGTGGAGCTGGCACGGCCGGTGATGGCGGCGGTGACCTCGGCTCCGGCCACCCCCATCCGGCACGAGCTCAGCAGGCTCCGCACCCGCCTGGGCACCAGATTCGCAGAACTGCTCGACAGCATTTGAGCGGGCCCTGATTCCGACCACTCACGGCCAATCGTGTCAGCGCTCCGCCGCATCGGCGGTGTGGGACAGCAGCAACGCTGTGGTGACCGGGCCGACGCCGCCGGGCACGGGGGTCAGGGCACCGGCGACCCGTTCGACCTCTGCGACGTCGACGTCGCCGAGCAGTCCTCCGTTCTCGGACGGCGTGGTGCCGACGTCGATGACAACCGCGCCCGGTGCGACGTGGCCGGCGCTGACGAGTCCGGGCTTGCCCACGGCCACGACCACTATGTCCGCCCGCGAGGTGTGCGATTCGAGGGCGGTCGTGCGTGAGTGGCAGACGGTGACGGTGGCGCGGCGATCGAGCAGGAGGAGTGCCACGGGTGTTCCGACCACGATCGACCGGCCCACGATCGCGACGTGCCGGCCCTCGAGTTCGACGGCGTGGTGGTCGAGGAGCTCGAGCACGGCCTCGGCCGTGGCGGGCGCGAAGCCGGGCTGCCCCGCCGCGCACCGGCCGAGGCTCGCGGGGTTCGCACCGTCGACGTCCTTGGCCGGGGCGATGTCGCCGGCCAGGTCCGAGAGCTGGACCCCGGACGGCAGCGGCGTCTGCAGGATGATGCCGTGCACGGTCGGATCCTGGCTGAGGTCGCGCAGGGTGTGCCGGATGTGGCTCGGCGACGCCGTCGGACCGAGGTCGGCGATGTCGCAGTCGATGCCGACCGCGGCCGCGGCCTTGGCGATCGACCGGACGTACCAGATGCTCGACTCGTCGTCCGTGGCCGTGACGACGACCAGCTTGGTGATGGTGCCGGCGGCGGCGAGCGCGGTCACCCGCTCGGTGGTGCGGCGTCGGATCTCGGCGGCCAGCGCCTTCCCGCTCAACGGGGTCGCGATCTGGCGCCCGGCGGTCGTCGTCGCGGTCACGCGGCCAGCTCCGCGCGCACGGCGGCCGTTACCTTCTCGGCACGTTCCACGATCAGGTCGACGGAGTGGGCAGAGGCCAGCAGCACGGCCTTGTTGTCGGCGTCGGTGATCCCGCCGAGGTTGACCTCGATGTTCACCCGCGCGGTCGTCGCCGCCGCCCGCGCCGCCTCCGCGGCGGCCGCCACGTCGGTGATCACGGACCGGTTGCCGATCGGGATCAGCCGCTCCGCGAGCACTACGGTGTCAGCGGCGACCTCGACAACGGCGGCAGGCGGCACGCACGCCCCCTTCAGAGCGACCGCGATCATATTGCGGCGCAACGCCTTCTCGTCATCCGTGGCGCGTGGCAGCGAGTAGGCGTCCGCTACGGCGGTGAACGCGGTCGCGTCGGCCTCTGCCAGCCGGAGCGCCTCCACCCGCAACCGGTCCGCGCCGGCAACGATGCCCGCGATTTCCTCGGCGTGCTCGGCGAACCGGGCACCGTCGCTGTAGCGGGCGACCATCCCCACCAGCGCCGCCGCTTGAGCCGCGTGCAACGCCGCGGTCGCGCCGCCGCCGGGCGCGGGCACCCGCGCCGCGAGGTCGGTCAAGAAGTCGTCGATTGTCTGGCCACGCATCACTTCTCCGTTCCGGTGAGTCATCGGAAGACGACGGTGCTGTTGCCGTTGAGGAGCACGCGGTGCTCGCAGTGCCAGCGCACCGCTCGTGACAGGGCGAGCGCCTCGGCGTCGCGGCCGGCGGCGGTGAGCGCGCGCGGGTCGAAGGTGTGGTCGACCCGCAGCACCTCCTGCTCGATGATCGGTCCCTCGTCGAGGTCGGGGGTCACGTAGTGCGCCGTCGCGCCGACGTACTTCACGCCTCGGTCGTAGGCCTGGTGATAGGGCTTGGCGCCCTTGAACCCCGGCAGGAACGAGTGGTGGATGTTGATCACTCGCCCGGCCAGCTTGGCGCACAGGTCGTTGGAGAGCACCTGCATGTACCGCGCGAGCACCACCAGGTCGGCCTGGTACTCCTCGACGAGGTCCAGCAGGCGCTGCTCCGCGGCGTGCTTGGTGTCGGCGGTGTTCGGCACGTGCACGAAGTCGAGTCCGGCGGCTTCCGCCATCGGGCGCAGGTCCTCGTGATTGGACACCACTGCCGCGAGCTCGGCGCCGAGACTCCCCGCACGCCAGCGAAACAGCAGATCGTTCAGGCAGTGACCGGCCTTCGACACCATCACGAGGACGCGTGGCTGACGCTCGTCCCGCAGGTTGAAGTCCATTTCGAACTCGTTCGCCACAGCGGCGAACTCACTCGCGAGATCGTCGACATCGGCTGAGGCACAGGAGAACGCGGTGCGCAGGAACAACCTGCTGCGCACGTCGTCGTCGAACTGTTGGTGCTCCACGATGTCGCAGCCCTGGTCGACCAGGAACGAGGTCACCGCGTGGACGATGCCCGCCCGTTCCGGGCAGCTCAAGGTCAGGGTGAAGTGTCGAGCCACGACGTCTCCTCGCCTGGTAGCCGACTGATATATTAAGCTCACACTAACTCCGGACTACCTCTCGGTCAAGTGCCGAAGACCGAAGAACATGTTGTCAGCCAACGAAAATCGGTACTTTCGCACGAGCCGTGAGGCCCGTTACGGCGCGTGCCTTCGTCAGGCACTCCTGCCACTCCGCCTCAGGGTCCGAGTCGATCGTGATACCGCCACCCACGCCGAGGACGGCAGTGCTGCCCGAGACCTCGACCGTCCGGATGGCCACGTTGAGCTCCAGCCCCGCGACCGGTGATGAGAGCCCGACCGCGCCGCAGTACGCGCCGCGCGGTGCGTGCTCCCACTGGCGAATGAACCGGCGTGCCGAGGATTTCGGTGCTCCGGTCACCGATCCGGGCGGAAAGACCGCTGCCACGACGTCCAGATCGGACACTGCGGGCGGCAGGGCGCCGGACACAGTGGACATCAGGTGCCAGACACCCGGCGCGGGACGGACCTGGAGAAGTTCGGGAACGGTCACGGTGCCGGGCAGGCAGACGCGGCCGAGGTCGTTGCGCACCAGGTCGACGATCATGACGTTCTCGGCGACCTCCTTCTCCGATCGCCGCAGCAGCGCGGGATCGGCCGACAGCGGCAGGGTTCCCTTGATCGGACTGGACCGGACCTCGTTGCCGTGCCGGGAGAGGAAGAGCTCCGGCGAGAAGGAGGCAACGCCGCCGAGGAACGCTCCCCGCTCCGGCGCGGTCGCCTCGATCCCGTCCGCGAAGAGGTCGGCCACAGATCCTCTGAACTCTCCGGTGAACCGCGTGCAGACGCAGGTCTGGTAGACATCGCCTGCGGCAATCGCGGTGAGGCAGGCCCGCACCGCCGCTCGGTGCGCGTCGCCGTCGGGCGGGATCCAGTCGATCTCCCAGTGCTGCGCGACGTCCCCGCGGCGAACCGCGCGGCGAACGTCCGGTGGGCACGACTGGCCGGACAAGCTCTCGAACCACCAGCAGCCCTGATCATCCATGCGCAGCACCGAGTCCGACCAGGCCCCGGTCGCGTCGAGCGAGTCCAGGCCGTCGTCGGGATAGCGCAGGGCGAGGAACCAGCCACCGCCGATGAAACCGCCGGAGCGGCGGGACCCGGTGCGGAGTGCTTCCCCGGCATCGACAGCGCGAACGTCCAGGCTGGGCGCCACGACCGCGCGCGAGCCGAACCACGATCCGGTCAACGCGGCCGGCGGCGCGATCCCGTCGCGTTCGGCCCGCCGGGCCAGCGCCCGCAGCACGGCGGCCACCGGCGCACCCGCGCCCAGGCGCTCAGCACTCGACGACATTGAGGGCCAGCCCGCCCCGGGAGGTCTCCTTGTACTTGTCCTTCATGTCGGCCCCGGTCTCGCGCATCGTCTTGATCGCCTTGTCGAGGCTCACGTGATGGGTGCCGTCGCCGCGTACGGACATCCGGGCCGCCGTGATCGCCTTGATCGAGGCGATCGCGTTGCGTTCGATGCACGGAATCTGCACCAGTCCACCGACCGGATCGCAGGTCAGGCCGAGGTTGTGCTCGATGCCGATCTCCGCGGCGTTCTCCACCTGCTCCGGCGAGCCGCCGAGCACCTCCGCGAGGCCCGCGGCGGCCATCGAGCACGCCGATCCGACCTCACCCTGGCAGCCGACCTCGGCCCCGGAGATGGAGGCGTTCTGCTTGAACAGCATGCCTACGGCGCCCGCGGTCAGCAGGAACCGCACCACGCCGTCCGCGCAGGAGCCGGGGACGAACCGGTCGTAGTAGAGCAGCACCGCGGGGATGATGCCCGCCGCCCCGTTGGTCGGGGCGGTCACGACCCGGCCGCCCGCCGCGTTCTCCTCGTTCACCGCGAGCGCGAACAGGGTGACCCATTCCATGGCGCGCAACGGATCCGATGTCTCACCCACCGCTTCGAGCTGCTCGCGTAACGTTGCCGCACGCCGCCGCACCTTCAAGCCGCCCGGCAGCACACCGGGCGTCTCGCAGCCGCGCTCGACGCAGGCGCGCATGACGTCCCAGATCGCCAGCAGGCCCTCCCGGACTTCCTGTTCACTGCGTCGAGCCAGCTCGTTCGCCAGCACGATCGAGCTGATCGGCAGACCGGTGCGACGGGTGTGGGCGAGCAGTTCCTCCCCGGTGGAGAACGGGAACTCCACCGGAGTCGAGTCCTCGACGAGAACCTTGGCGCCGGCCGCGTCCTCGTCCACCACGAAGCCGCCGCCGACCGAGTAGTACGTGCGGACCGAGACGGGGTGACCGGAGCGGTCGAAAGCGTGGAACACCATGCCGTTGCTGTGGAAGTCGAGCCGCTTCTTCCGGTGCAGCACCACGTCGTCGGCGACGGAGAACTTGATCACGTGGCCACCGGTGAGCTCCAGCTTCCCGGTTTCCGCGACGGAGTCCGCCACCGGCTGGGCGTCGAGTGGATCAACGGTGTCGGGAGCATGTCCGGCCAGCCCGAGCACGACCGCCTTCACGCTGCCGTGCCCGTGGCCAGTCGCGCCGAGTGAGCCGAACAGCTCCGCCCGCACGGAGGCGATCTGCGGCAGCTCGTCACCAAGAGAGTCCACAAAGGACTTCGCTGCGCGCATCGGGCCGACCGTGTGCGAGCTGGACGGCCCGATGCCGACCTTGAACAGGTCGAACACGCTGAGGCTCACGGCGCGGCCGCCTGATATTCGACGCACGCGTCGCTCAGCCAGGCCGCGAGGTACTCGGCGAACGACGACCGCACCAGCACCGTGCAGCGGTCCGGACCCGTGACCTGCAGGATGATCCCGGTCCTGGCGAGCAACGTCTGCACGCAGGTGCCGGCGGGAGCCGCAGACGGGTGCAGGTCCACGGAACATCCGTGGGCCAGCACGTCACGGACGTGCGGTCCTTCCAGGATCACGGTCGTGCGTTGAGCCGAAGTGTCCACAACGGACCCACGGGAGGAACCGAGCGCGCCACGCAACACCTCCTCGATCGACACCTGCAAATCCGGAGCCGCCACGACGAGGAACTCGTCGGGCCCGAGCCACAGCACCTCGACGTCTCCGAACTGTCCAGAGCCCGCGGTGAAGGTGCACGGAACCGACGGGAACACGACTCCCAGCGCCGAACCCATCGCCGCGATCGCGGAAGGCTCCGACGCGCGCACGGTGAGCTGCGAGCGGAAGGGTCGCTCGGCAACAGCCAGCGCGGGGGCGAGCGCCGCCAGCCGGCCGCGCCAGGCAGCGAGGGGACTAACCGTCACGACGGGCTCCTTCCTTGTCGTACAGCACGGATTCGGTGACGGTGACCGGCACCAGCGAGTCCTCGACCGGCACGTACAGGGTCTCGCCGATCCGTTCGTGTCCTGACCGCACCAGGGCGAGGGCGAACGTGCGGCCCAGCGCCGCGCTGGGGTAGCTGGACGTGACGTGGCCGAGCATCCGGACCGGGGGTTCGGGCAGGCGATCGGTCTCGACGATCTGGGAGCCTTCCGGAAGCAGCACGCTCGGGTCCACGGGCAGGAGACCGACCAGTTGTTTGCGGTCGGTGCGGTTGTTCTCCGCGCGGGCGAACGAGCGCTTGCCGATGAAGTCGGGTTTCTTCTTGGAGACGGCCCAGGACATGCCGAGGTCCTGTGGGGTGACCGTGGCGTCGGTCTCCTGGCCGATGATCGGGTAGCCCTTCTCGGCGCGCAGCACGTGCATGGTCTCGGTGCCGTACGGCGTGATCCCGTACTGCTCCCCCGCCGCCATCAACGCCTCCCACACGGCGAGGCCGTGCCACGCGGTCACGTTGATCTCGTAGGCCAGCTCGCCGGAGAAGCTGATCCGGCACACACGCGCGGGAACGCCCGCCACATGAGTGTCGTGCCACGTCATGAACTCGAACGCCTCGTTGGAAACGTCGAGATCAGGAGCCACCGCGGCGAGCACGTCCCGGGACTTCGGGCCCACCAGCGGGATCGTGGCCCAGTGCTCGGTGACCGAGGTGCAGTGCACGTCGAGGTGTGGCCACTCCGTCTGCAGCCACTCCTCCATCCAGTCGAGGATCTTGGCGGCGTTGCCGGTGGTCGTGGTGACGAGGTAACGCTCCTCCCCGACCCGGATCACGGTGCCGTCGTCGATCACCATCCCGTCGACGCCGCACATCACGCCGTAGCGGATCCTGCCGACCTTCAACGTGCTCATCATGTTGGTGTAGAGCATGTCCAGGAACTTGCCGGCGTCACGGCCCTGCACGTCGATCTTGCCCAGCGTCGAGCCGTCCATCATGCCGACGCTTTCGCGCGTGGCCTTGCACTCGCGCAGCACGGCCGTGTGCAGGTCTTCCCCGGCCTGCGGGTAGTACCAGGGCCGCTTCCACTGGCCGACGTCCTCGAACAACGCCCCGTGCGCCACGTGCCACGGGTGGATCGCCGTGACCCGCACCGGGTCGTGCAGCTCGCCGCGGTCCCGGCCGGCCAGCGCGGCGAAGGACACCGCGGTGTAAGGCGGGCGGAACGTCGTGGGCCGCTGGTCCGCCAGCTCGACGCCCAGTGCCTCCGCGACGATGCCCGCCGCGATCATGCCGGACGTCTTGCCCTGGTCGTGCGCGGTGCCGATGGTCGTGTAGCGCTTGATGTGCTCCAACGACCGCAGACCCGCACCGGTCGCCCGCAGCACGTCCGCCACCGTCGCATCCCGTTGCAGATCGACGAAACTGGCGTCGTCGTCGCCCGGCACCCGCCACAGCACCAGACCGGACCGTGACGTGCACCGCGAGTCCGACACCGGCAGCGGCATCTGACCGCGCGGTGTGAACCCGGCGGAGATCGCTGCCGAGGCACCGGCGTTGCGTCCCTGCCGAACACACGCCGTCAGGTCCAGCTCACCGGTCGCCGAGCCCGCGACCCGGACCGTCTCCAGTTCCTCCCCCGGCACGAACGCACCGAGTTCCGCGTCATAGCGCAGCTTTCCGCGGGCCTGGCTGAACAGGTTCACCACCGGGTTCCAGCCGCCCGACACCAGAACCGTGTCGCACACGACCGTGTCGCAGTGACCGGCCACACCGTCGAGCGGAGCGACGTGCGCGTCAGTCACCCGCCCCGCACCCTCGGTCCCGATCACCACGTGCCCGGCGCGCACCTCGATGCCGCGCGCAGCGCACTCGGTCGCGAGCCGGGCGGGAGCCTCCGGCCGGGCATCGACGATCATTGGAACGTCCACACCGGACTCGGCGAGGTCGATCGCCGCGCAGTACGCACTGTCGTTGGTGGTGAACACCACCGCCCGCGAACCGGGCAGTACGCCGTAGCGGTGCAGGAACGTGCGGGCCGACGAGGCGAGCATGATCCCTGGCCGGTCGTTGCCGGCGAACACCACCGGACGTTCGTGCGCACCCGTGGCGAGCACGATCTGCCTGGTCCTGATCCGCCAGACCCGCTGGCGGGCGACGCCGGCCGGCGCGGCGAACCCGAGGTGGTCGGTGCGCTTCTGCAGGGCGAGCACGAACCCGTCCTGGTACATGCCGAACGCCGTGGTCCGCTCCAGCACCAGCACCCCCGCCGTGCTCCTGAGCTCGGCGAGCACATCCGCGACCCACGCCGCGGACGGCCGGTCGTCGAGGTACTCGTCCACGCCCAGCAACGCGCCGCCAGCCTGGTTCTGCTCGTCGACCAGGACTACCCGCGCGCCACTGCGGGCGGCGGTCAGCGCGGCCGCCAGGCCGGCCGGACCCGCGCCGACCACCAGCACGTCGCAGTGCTCGTGCTTGGCGTCGTACCGCGCCGGGTCCGGTTCGGGCGCCAGCCTGCCCTGGCCCGCCAGACCACGCGCGACCAGACCGTCGAAGAGCTCGACGGTCGTCGCGAGCAACATCGGCTCTGGAAACGGCTCCTCGACCTGGACCAGCGAGGTCGGGTCCTCGGACCCCGCCGCGACGATCCCGCGCGGGCGCCCGAGTTTCACGCTGCTGCCGACCTCGTGCACGCCGTTCGCCAGCAGAGCGGAGGCCAGCGTGTCACCGGGGTGCCCGGTCAGCTTCCGGCCGTTGAAGGTGAAGTGCAGCAAGGTGTTCCGGTCGATCGTGCCACCGGTGGGCGTGCGGAAGGTCATGAGAGCACCTCTGGCATCGGCTCGCCCGCGCGGTAGACGGCGAGCAGGTCGTGGCTGCGGGTGTCGCGGACGGCGTTGAACCACCGCCGGCACCCGGCGCTGTGGCTCCAGCGCTCGGCGAACGGGCCGCTCGGGTTCTCCCGGAAGAACACGTACTGGGCCCATTCCTCGTCGGTCAGCGCGGACGGGTCCTCGGGATAGGCGACGTGGGCCTGGCCGCCGTAGTGGAACTCCGCTTCCTCGCGCGGCCCGCACCACGGACACGGGATGAGTTGCATTCTCGGCTCCTACTAGTGCGCGACGGCGGCAGCGCCGTGCTCGTCGACGAGAGCGCCGGTGGTGAAGCGCTCGAGGGTGAACGGCTCGTTGAACGGATGCGGCTTGTCGTGCGCGATCGTGTGCGCGAAACAGTCGCCGACACCGGGCGTCGCCTTGAAACCACCGGTTCCCCAGCCGCAGTTCAGATACAACCCACCAACAGGGGTCAGACCGACGATCGGCGAGGCGTCGGGGCTGACGTCGACGATGCCCGCCCACGTCCGCAGCAGGTGCGCCCTGGCGAAGACCGGGAACAGCTCCAGCGCCGCCGACATCTGCTGCTCGATGATGTGAAACGAACCCCGCTGGCCGTAACCGTTGTAGCTGTCGATCCCGGCGCCCATCACCAGTTCTCCCTTGTGCGCCTGGGAGACGTAGACGTGCACCGCGTTCGACATCACGACGGTCGGATGCACCGGCTCCAGCAACTCGGACACCAGTGCCTGCAACGGATGCGAGGCGAGCGGAAGCCGGATACCGGCCATCTTCGCCAGCACCGAACTGTGTCCGGCGGCGCACAACGCGACCTTGCCGGCGGCGATGCGACCGCGCGAAGTCTGGACCGCGGTGATCCGGCCACCTGCGGTCTCCAGGCCGGTGACCTCGCAGTTCTGGATCAGATCGACACCCATCGCGTGCGCGGCCCGCGCGTAGCCCCACGCCACGTAGTCGTGCTTCGCGATACCCGCACGCGGCTGATAGGTCGCGCCCAGCACCGGGTAGCGCACGTCCGGCGAAACGTTGACGATCGGGCAGATCTCCTTGACCCCGGCGGGATCCACCCACTCCGCGTCGATGCCGTTCAGGCGGTTCGCGTTGACCCGCCGGACGCTGTCCCGCACGTCCTGCAGGCTGTGCGCGAGGTTCAGCACACCGCGCTGGTCGAACAGGATCGGGTAACCGAGGTCCTCCTCCAGGCCCTCCCACAGCTTCAGCGAGTGCTCATAGATGCCGGAGCTCTCGTCCCACAGGTAGTTCGACCGGATGATCGTGGTGTTGCGGGCCATGTTGCCGCCCGCGAGCCAGCCCTTCTCCAGCACCGCGACGTTCGTGATGCCGTGCACCTTCGCGAGGTAGTACGCGGTCGCGAGGCCGTGCCCGCCACCGCCGACGATCACAACGTCGTAGGAAGCCTTCGGTTCCGGGTTCTCCCACAGGAAGTCCGGGTGCTCGGGCAGGTGTGCTCCGGGGGGCTGAGCCGGGCTGGTCATGCGCGACGCCTCCAGCGAAATCATCTGGTCGACTACTGGTATATCAGTCTGCGTAGTACAGTAGGTCACATGAACACTCGGGTCAACGACGAGCCCGCGGCCGCTTCACTCACCGAGCAGGCGTACACCGTCCTGCGCGATCGCCTGGTGATGCTGGAGATCAAGCCCGGCGAGCCCATCAACGAGGAACGGCTGCGCGCCGAGCTCGGCGTCGGCCGCACCCCGATCCGCGAGGCGTTGAAGCGACTCGAGCAGGAACGGCTCGTCGTCGCCTTCGCGCGCCGCGGCACGTTCGCCACCGACGTGAACATCTCCGACCTCGCGCACATCTCCGAGGTCCGCCGGACGCTGGAACCCCTCGCCGCGGCAGCCGCAGCCGAACGCGCCACGACCGAGGACCGGGCCGCGCTGACCGAGCTGCGCTCCCAGCTGGACACGGCGGCGCCATCGGGCGACAACACGGAACTGCTCCGCACCGACGTCGGCGTGCACCGCGCCATCTACCGCTGCGTGCACAACCCGTTCCTCGAGGACACGCTGATCTCCTACGACAACCTGGCCACCCGCATCTGGTGCGTGTTCCTGCCGCGACTGTCCGGAATGGCCGGTCACGTCGACGAACACGTCCCACTGCTGACCGCCATCGTCGAGGGCGACGGCAAGAAGGCGGCCGAGCTCGCCTCCCAGCACGTGATCGGGTTCGAACGCGCCGTTCGCGCCCTGATCTGAGCTCACGGCCGTACCAGCCGGATGACGACGGCCTTGGAGACCGGGGTGTTCGAGCCGTCGGCCACGGATCGCAGCGGTACCAAGGCGTTCGCCTCCGGGTAGTAGGCCGCCGCGCAGCCGCGGGGCGTCGGGAACGCGACCACGCGGAACCCGCGCGCCCACCGCTCCTCGTCGCCGAACTCGGACACGATGTCGACCAGGTCGCCGTCGGCGAACCCCGCGTCCTCGATGTCCTGCCGGTGCACCAGGACCACGCGGCGCGCGTTCTCGATGCCGCGATAACGGTCGGACAGCCCGTAGATCGTGGTGTTGTACTGGTCGTGGCTGCGCAGGGTCTGCAAGAGCAACCTGCCGGGTGGCACCTCGATCAGTTCCACCTCGTTGACCGTGAAGTTCGCCTTGCCGGTCGGCGTGTCGAACTCGCGGCTGTCACGCGGCGGATGCGGCAGCACGAACCCGTCGGGCTCGCGGACCCGGCGGTTGTAGTCGTGGCAGCCGGGCACGACCCGCGCGATGCGGTCACGCACGAGGTCGTAATCCCGCTCGAAGCTCGCCCACGGCACCGCGTGGTCGTTGCCCAGCAACGCCGAACCGAGCCGGCAGACGATCGCGATCTCGGACAACAGGTGCGACGAGGCAGGCCCCAGCCGTCCACGTGACGTGTGCACGACCGACATCGAGTCCTCGACGGTGACGAACTGCTCCCCCGCCTCCTGCACGTCACGTTCGGTGCGGCCCAGCGTCGGCAGGATCAACGCCGTCCGGCCCGCCACCACGTGCGAACGGTTGAGCTTCGTCGACACGTGCACGGTCAAAGCAAGACTGCGAAGAGCACGTTCCGTCGCTTCGGTGTCCGGCGTGGCGGAAGCGAAGTTGCCGCCCACCGCCACGAGAGCCCGGACCTTGCGCTCGTGCATCGCGTGCAGCGCCTCGACGACGTCGAACCCGTGGCGGCGCGGCACCGGCACACCGAACTCCTGCTCCAGCGCAGCCAGGAACGACTCGGGCATCTTCTCCCAGATGCCCATCGTGCGGTCGCCCTGGACGTTGGAGTGGCCGCGCACCGGGCACACGCCGGCGCCCGGCTTGCCGATCATCCCGCGCAGCAACAGCACGTTGACCACCTCGCGGATGGTCGGCACCGCCTGCTTGTGCTGGGTGAGGCCCATCGCCCAGCACGCCACCACGCGCTCGGCGGACGCGATCATGTCCGCGATCCGCTCGATCTGCTCGCGCTCCAGCCCGGTCGCGCGTTCGGTGAGCTCCCAGTCGACGTCCTGCGCGGCGAACTCGGCGAACCCGTGGGTGTACCGCGAGACGAAGTCGTGGTCGACCGCGCCGGCCTTCAGCAGCAACCCCGAGATCGCCTTGAACAGCGCGAGATCACCGCCGAGCCGGATCTGCGCGAACTCGTCGGCCAGTGCGGTGCCGTGGCCGAGCACGCCCCGCACGTTCTGGGGGTTCTTGAACCGCAGCAAACCGGCTTCCGGCAACGGGTTGACCGCGATGATCTTCCCGCCTCGCCGCTTCACCGTCTCCAGCGACGCCAGCATCCGCGGGTGGTTCGTGCCGGGGTTCTGCCCGACCACGAGCACCAGGTCGGCGTTCTCCAGATCCTCCAGCGACACCGAACCCTTGCCGATGCCGATGGTCTCGACGAGTGCCGAGCCGGACGACTCGTGGCACATGTTCGAGCAGTCCGGCAGGTTGTTGGTGCCGAACGAGCGGACCAGCAGCTGGTAGAGGAACGCGGCCTCGTTGCTGGTCCGGCCGGAGGTGTAGAAGGCGGCCGCGTCCGGGCTGGGCAGCGCGTTCAGCTCACGGGCGATGAGGCTGAACGCGTCGTCCCAGCTGATCGGCCGGTAGTGGTCGTCACCGGGCCGGCGGACCATCGGCTCGGTCAGCCTGCCCTGCTGACCGAGCCAGTAGTCGGTCTTCTCCTCCAGCTCGGACAACGAGTGCCGGGCGAAGAACTCGGGGCCGATCCGCCGCGTGGTGGCTTCCTCGGCGACGGCCTTCGCGCCGTTCTCGCAGAACTCCGCCACCTTGCGATGACCCTGCGGATCCGGCCACGCGCAGCCCGGGCAGTCGAACCCGCCATGCTGGTTGAGCAGGGGCAGGGTCCGCACGGAGCGGACCACACCCATCTGCTCCCAGCTGCGGCCGAGCGAGACCAGGACGCCGGTGACCCCGGCCGCCGGCCGGCCGGGCTCACCCACCTCCAGGTCGTTCTCGTCGATGTCCTGCTCGGGAGCGCGTCGCGCCATCAGGCCTTCTCCTCCAGCACCACGGGATCCACGACCTTGCCGTTGCCGTTGCCGACGGCCTTGGCAGGAATCGGCGCCAGCTGCAGGCAGAAGTCGCCGTCGTACTCCTCGTTGCCCACGAGCACGGCCTGCTCGACGATCTCGGCGCTCTGCTCGTTGCGCAGGACCATCGGGTCACTGCGCAGGTCCTTGGCCAGGGCCACGCACAGCACGACCATGATCAGCGCGAACGGTGCGGCGGCGATGATCGTGAGGTTCTGCAGGCCGGTCAGCGCGGTCGCGCCGCCACCGCCGACCAGCAGCATCACCGCGGCCACGCCACCGGTCGCCACGCCCCAGAACACCACCAGGCCACGACGCGGTTCGATGGCGCCGCGCTGCGACAGCGTGCCCATGACCAGTGAGGCGGCGTCGGCGCCGGAGACGAAGAAGATCGCCACGAGGACCATCACCACCACGCCGGCGACCGCGGCCAGCGGGAACTGGTCGAGTACGCCGAACAGCTGCCCCTCCGGGCTCCCCGCGCCGGCCAGATCGGTTCCGGTGCGCTGCAACGTGATCGCGGTACCGCCCATGATCGTGAACCAGATCAGGCTGACCACCGACGGAACCAGGATCACACCGCTGACGAACTGCTTGATCGTCCGGCCGCGGCTGATCCGCGCGATGAACATCCCGACGAACGGCGTCCACGAGATCCACCAGGCCCAGTAGAAGATCGTCCACGACGACAGCCAGCTCTCCATGGCCTCGCCGCCGGACGCGCCGGAGCGGGAGATCATCTCGCCCATCTCGCGGAAGTAGTCACCGATGGCCGCCGGCACCAGGTTGAGGATCAGCACCGTCGGCCCGACGACGAACACGAAGACCGCCAGCACGGTCGCGAGGACCATGTTGATGTTGGACAACCACTGGATGCCCTTGGCCACACCGGAGACGGCCGAGGCGACGAACGCGACGGTCAGCACGGCGATGATGCCGATGAGCACGCCGACACCGGGGTTCTCGGCCACGAAGCCGCCCGCCTTCAACCCGCTGCCGATCTGCAGCGCGCCGAGGCCGAGCGACGCGGCGGAGCCGAAGAGGGTCGCGAAGATCGCCAGGATGTCGATCAGCCGGCCGAGCGGGCCCTCGGAGACGCGGTCACCGAACAGCGGGGCGAACGCGGCGCTGATCAGCTGCCTGCGCCCGCGGCGGAACGTGCCGTAGGCGATCGCCAGGCCGACGACGGCGTAGATCGACCACGGGTGGATCGCCCAGTGGAACAACGAGGTCGCCATCGCGGTCTCGACCGCGGCGTCCGACCCACCCGGCACCGTGCCGGGCGGTGGCTTCACGAAGTGGGACAGAGGTTCCGCGACGCCGTAGAACATCAGCCCGATGCCCATGCCGGCGCTGAACATCATCGCGACCCACGAGATCGTCCGGAACTCCGGCCGTTCCCCGTCCTGACCGAGCGGGATCTTGCCGTAACGGCTGAAAGCCAGCCACAACGCGAAGATCACGAAACCGGTGGCCGCGGTGAGGAACGCCCAGCCGGCGTTCGTGATCAGCCAGCCGAGCACCGCGGAGGAAACGCTGCCGAGACTTTCGGTGCCGAGCACACCCCAGGCCAGGAACGCCCCGGCAACGGCCGCGGACACGACGAACACGACGCGGTCGGTGCCCGTCTTCCTGGTGGGATGGGTTGTCGGTTCGGGTTTGGCGGGCATAGCGGTTACCACCTCTTCGTTGATGTGGTCTGCTGGTCGTGCCCCCTGGTCGTGCCGGTCGCCAGAGCGTCCTGCACCCACTGATGAAACTCTCCGATGTGGTGCTCGGAGGGAACGAGGACGCCACCATTGGCGTAGGCCCGCGACGACATCGCGGGCTGGCACCGTTCACACGCGTCGAAGTCCTGCTCGTTGACGCGGTGGAAGAGCTCCACGGACCGAGAGACGTCCTTGCCGGACGCCACGACGTCCTTGGCGTAGAGCCAGTCGCACTCGACGATCGTGCGGTCGGCGGCCATCGGGAACATCCGATGCACGATCACGTGGTCGGGCACCAGGTTGATGAACACCTGCGGGCGCACCGTGATCGCGTAGTACCGGCGGTCCTGCTCGGAGTCCACTCCATCAAGCCGGTCGAAGCCCTCGCCGCCGTCGATGGTGAAGCCCTTGATCTCCTCGCCGAACACCGCGCCGTGCCCGACGTAGTACTGCGCCGCGTACCCGTCCGCGAACTCCGGCAGGACCTCCGTGAGCTCGGGGTGGATGGTCGCGCAGTGGTAGCACTCCATGAAGTTCTCGATGATGAGCTTCCAGTTGGCCTTGACGTCGTAGGTGATCCGGCGGCCCAGCTCCAGTTCGCTGACCTGGTAGTTGCCGATCGCGTCGAGGTTGCCGAGCCGTTCCTGGACGTCGTGCTGAACGGTCTGTTCGAACGGCGGCGGCTCCGCGGCGAGACAGATCCACGCGTAGCCGAGCCACTCGCGCAGGTGAACGGTCTTCAGGCCATACTCGGTGCGGTCGATGTCCGGCATCGAGGTGAGGTTCGGGGCGGCGACCAGCTTGCCGTCGAGCCCGTAGGTCCAGGCGTGGTACGGACACTGGAAGTTGCGCTTGACCGTGCCGGTCTCCTCGACGCACAGCTTGGCGCCGCGGTGCCGGCAGATGTTGAGGAACGCGCGCAGGGAACCGTCCCGCGAGCGGGTCACGAGCACGCTCTCGCGTCCGATCTGGACAGTTCTGAAGTTGCCCGGCTGCGGCAGGTCCGCGGCCCGGACAGCGCAGAACCACATCCGCTCGAAGATCCTCTCCTGCTCGAGCTCGAAGATCGTGGGATCGGTGTAGGTGTTGCCTGGCAGGGTGGGGATCAGGCTGGACGGGAGTTCGGTCGCGGTCATGGTCACTCCGTGGTGATGAGAAAGTGTCAGAGGAGGGCGCCGGTGGCCAGGTCGGCCAGCGCGTCGCCGGCCTGTGCCGCGTTCGCGGAGCCGTAGCCGATCAACACCTGCGGTAGCCGCGGATGCGGTCCGAGCAGCACCTGGTCCGCGTGCTCCCCGAGGTTCGCCAGCAGCGTTCGCGAGTCCGGTCCGGCGCAGATGACGAGCATCGGCGCGGCGTGGGTACTCGTCCACGTCAGGACGCGGGCGCCTGTGCCGGACTGCTCGCCGTACCAGTCGATCACCGTTTCCTCGAAGCGCAGGTCGGCGCCGGCGAGGAAGGCCTCGTCCGCGCTGGGAAGCTCGCCGTGTGACCGGCTGTCCAGCCCCAGAACCCGTAGTCCGCGCAAGGCGAGCCGGTGAGCGGCGGCCCCACCGGTCTGCCCGAGTCCGATCACGATCACGTCGTGCGTCATGAGCGGATCCGGGTCATCTTGGGGTCGAACAGCGGTTCCGCCGCGACGACCGCCTGGACTCGCTCGCCGAAGTACTCGATCTCTACCGGCGTTCCCTCCACGGCGACCTCGGCGGGCAACCAGGCGTAGGCGATGTTCTTGCCGATCGAGTAGCCGCGCGCCGCGCTGGTGACGTATCCGACCGGCGCCCCGCCCGCGAACACCGGTTCGGAGCCCATGACCACCTGGTGGTCGTCATCGATGGTCAGACAGGTCAGCTTGCGCTCGGCCGTTTCCTCGGACCGGCCCTCCAAAGCCTGGCGGCCGCGGAAGTAGCCCTTGTTCATGCGGACCGCGAAACCGAGGCCCGCCTCGAACGGGTCGTGCTCGGCGTTCACGTCCGTGCCCCACGAGCGGTAGCCCTTCTCCAGCCGCATGCTGGTGAACGCGCTGCGCCCGGCTGCGATGACACCATGCTCCTGCCCGGCCTCCCAGAGCGTGTCCCACAGGCGGCGGCCCATGTCCGCGGTGGTGTAGAGCTCCCAGCCCAGCTCGCCGACGTAGGACAGGCGCATCGCGGTGACCGGCACATCACCGATGTACGCTTCCTTCGCCTTGAAGTAGCCCATGGCCTCGTGGGAGAAGTCCGCTCGCGTCAACGGTTGCAGCAGGTTTCGCGCTTCCGGTCCCCACAGGCCGATGCAGCAGGTACCCGGCGTGATGTCGGCGATGTGCACGCCGCCGTTCGGGGGCAGGTGCCGGCGCAGCCAGTCGAGGTCGAGCGGGCCGTTCGCGCCGACCTGGAAGCGGTCCTCGCCGAGCCGGGCGATCGTGAGGTCGCTGCGCACTCCCCCGTCCTCGTTGAGCAGCAACGTGTAGACCACCGCGCCCGGTTTGCGGTCGAGCTGGTTGGTGGTCATGGTCTGCAGGAACGTCAGCGCTTCCGGGCCGCTGACCTCCAGCCGCTTCAGCGCCGTCATGTCGAACATCGCGACCCGCTTACGTGCGACGAGGGCCTCGGCGCCCGCGATCGGCGACCAGAACCGGGACGCCCACTCGTTGCGTTCGGGGATCTCCGCGACCTCGGGCAGTGCGGCGTTGGCCTCGTACCAGTGCGGCCGCTCCCAGCCCGACGCCTCCAGGAACACCGCACCGAGCTCGACCTGCCGCTCGTAGAACGGGCTCGTCCGCAACGGCCGTGGCCGCTCGGCCGGCTGCAGCGGGTGCAGGATGTCGTAGACCTCGACGAAGCTCTGGCAGCTGCGCTCGTGCACGTAACCGGGCGAGCGCTGGACGGCTTCGAACCGGTTGAGGTCACACCCGTGCAGGTCGATCGTCGGCTGTCCGTCCACCAGCCACTCCGCCATCGCCTTGGCCACACCGGCGGAGTGCGTGATCCACACCGCTTCGGCCACCCAGAACCCGTTCAGGCCGGGGTGTTCGCCGAGCAGCGGGTTGCCGTCGGGGGTGAAGGAGAACAGGCCGTTGACGCCTTCCTCGACCTTCGAGTCGGCCAGCACCGGCAGCAGGTCGACGGCGGCGTCCCAGGAGGTCTCGAAGTCCTCCGGGGTGAACGCGATTTCGGACGGCATGGTCGGCGCGACGTCGAAGTCGAGGATGTCGTCCGCCGAGATCGGCATCGGCCGGTGCCCGTACGCGCCGATGCCGATGCGGTCGACGTGCTCGCGGAAGTACAGGTCCGCGTCCTGGTGTCGCAGCAACGGCTTCGACATCTCGCCGAGCTCGCTGTTGACACCCTTGAGCACTGGCAACGGGGTGGTCTTCGCGTACTGGTGGGCCATCGGGACCAGCGGGATGTCGAGGTCGACCATCCGCCCGATCCGCGGGCCCCACATGCCGACGCACGACACCACGACGTCAGCGGCGAAGGTGTCGTGCTCGGTGACGACGGCGCGCACGCGGCGGCCGGTGCGTTCGATGCCGGTGACCTTGTGGTGTGCCAGGAACTTCGCGCCCCGCTCCATCGCACGTCTGGCCTGTGCCTCGGCTGCTCGAAGCGGCTTGGCGAGACCGTCACTCGGGATGTGGAACCCGCCGAGGATCTGCTCCGGGTCGAGCAACGGGTGCAGCTCGGCGCACTCCCCCGCATCACGCAGGAAGCTCTCGACACCCCACGACGTGGCCCAGCCGTGCCTGCGCTGGAGGTCCGTCCACCGCTCCGGGGTCGTCGCCACCTCCAGGCCGCCGAGCTGCTGGAAGCACCACTTCCCGTCGAGCGTCAGCGCCGTGTACTTCTCCACCGTGTACTTGGCGAACGAGGTCATCGTCCTGCACCCGGTGGTCTGGAAGACCAGGCCCGGCGCGTGCGAGCTCGACCCGCCCGTCGCGAACAGCGGTCCCTGTTCGAGCACGGTGACGTCGGTCCACCCGCGCGCGGTCAGCTCGTCGGCCAGCGCGCACCCGACGATGCCCGCTCCGATGAGCACAACGCGTGGCTGCGTTGCCATGAAAGTTCTCCTGCCGTCTGTGGTGGGGCTGCGCCTGATGTTCCTGGCAGTCAGTGGCCGCGCTTGATCCAGTCGTCGAGCTGGGGTGCCTCGGCGCCGATGGTCGTGGTGGGGCCGTGTCCGGTGTGGACGACCGTGTCCGGTGGCAGCGTGAGCAGTCGTTCGCGGATCGAGGTGATGATCGTCGGGAAGTGCGAGTACGACCGGCCGGTCGCTCCCGGTCCGCCCGCGAACAGGGTGTCCCCGGTGAAGACCGCGCCGAGATCCTGTGTGTACAAGGAGATCGAGCCGTAGGTGTGGCCCGGTGTGCTGAGCACCTCGAAAGTCGTGCCCGCCGCCTCGAGAACGGCTCGGTCGACCAGCCAGAGGTCCGGCTCGCGGTCCGGGTACACGACCGTCCACAGTGCCCTGTCGTCCGAGTGGATCAGGATCGGGGCACCGACCTTGTCCGCGATCTGGGCGACGGCGTTGATGTGGTCGTCGTGGCCGTGGGTGCAGACGAGCGCGGCCACGGTGCGGCCACCGATGGCCTCGAGGACGGCTTCCGCGTCGTGGGCGGGATCGATGACGAGCACCTCGGAGTCGTCACCGATCAGCCAGACGTTGTTGTCGACGTCCCAGGTGCCGCCGTCCAGGCTGAACGTCCCGGACGTGACCACGTGCTCGATTCGCGCGCTCACAGGACCACCACCGAGCGCAGCACGCGGCCGTGGTGCATGTCCTCGAACGCCTTCTCGACGTCCTCCAGGCCGATCGTCTCCGTGACGAACGCGCCGAGGTCCAGGCGTCCCTGGAGGTAGAGGTCGATGAGCATCGGGAAGTCGCGGCTGGGCAGGCAGTCGCCGTACCAGGAGGACTTCACGGCGCCGCCGCGGGAGAACACGTCGATCAACGGCAGGTCGAACGTCATGTCCGGGGTCGGCACGCCCACCAGCACGGCGGTTCCGGCGTGGTCGCGCGCGTAGAAGGCCTGACGGAACGTCTCCGGGCGACCCACCGCGTCAATCACGACGTCGGCGCCGTTGCCGCCGGTCAGCTCCCGGATGGCCGCCACGACGTCCTGGTTACGGGCATCGATGGTGTGGGTGGCCCCGAACCGTTGCGCCCATTCGAGTTTCGTGTGGTCGAGGTCGACGGCGATGATCTTGCTCGCTCCTGCCAGCCGCGCGCCCGCGATGGCCGCGTCACCGACACCACCACAACCGAGCACCGCCACGCTGTCGCCCCGGCTTACCCCGCCGGTGTTGATCGCGGCACCGATGCCCGCCATGACCCCGCAGCCGAGCAGGCCCGCGACCTCCGCCGGCGCCTCCGGATTCACCTTCGTGCACTGTCCACTGTGTACGAGCGTCTTCTCCGCGAAGGCGCCGATGCCGAGTGCCGGCGACAACGGGGTGCCGTCCGCCAACGTCATGGGCTGAGTGGCGTTGTGGGTGTTGAAGCAGTACTGCGGCCGTCCCCGCAGGCACGACCGGCAGGAGCCGCACACCGCGCGCCAGTTCAGGATCACGAAGTCGCCGGGTTCGAGGTCGGTCACGCCGTCGCCGACGGCCTCGACGACGCCCGCGGCCTCGTGCCCGAGCAGGAACGGGAACTCGTCGTTGATCCCGCCCTCCCGGTAGTGCAGGTCGGTGTGGCAGACCCCGCAGGCCCGCACCTTCACCAGCGCCTCGCCGGGACCGGGATCCGGCACCAGGATGGTCTCGACCGAGACCTTGGCTCCTCGCCCCGCCGCCACGACGCCGTTCACCGCATGTGCCACTGAATCTCTCCTGACTCGTCAGAGGTGGGGGTAGAGGGGGTGGTTCTTCGCCAGCAACTCGACGCGGGCGGCCAGATCCGCCTCGACGGTCTCGTCGAAGGACGGCGCGAGCGCGGCGGCGATGATGTCGGCGACCTCGGTGAAGCTCTCGGCGGTGAAGCCGCGGGTGGCCAGCGCCGGGGTGCCGATGCGCAGGCCTGAGGTGACCATCGGCGGGCGGGGGTCGAACGGCACCGCGTTGCGGTTGACCGTGATGCCGATGCGGTGCAGCCGGTCCTCGGCCTGCTTGCCGTCCAGCTCGGAGCCGACCAGGTCGACGAGCACCAGGTGCACGTCGGTGCCGCCGGAGAGCACCTTCACCCCGGCTTCGGCGCAGTCGGGCCGCGCAAGCCGTTGTGCGAGAAGGCTCGCGCCCTCCAGCACCCGCTGCTGGCGTTCGCGGAACTCCTCGCTCGCCGCGACCTTGAACGCCACCGCCTTGGCCGCGATGACGTGCTGCAGCGGCCCGCCCTGCTGGCCGGGGAACACTGTGGAGTCGACCTTCTTGGCCAGCTCCTTCGTGCACAGGATCACCCCACCCCTGGGACCGCCCAGCGTTTTGTGCGTGGTGGTGGTGACCAGGTCGGCGTACGGCACCGGGCTGGGATGCAGGCCCGCCGCGACCAAGCCGGCGAAGTGCGCCATGTCCACCATCAGCTTGGCGCCCACCTCGTCGGCGATCCGGCGGAACTCGGCGAAGTCCAGCTGCCGCGGGTAGGCCGACCAGCCCGCGATGATCAGCTTCGGCTGGCTCTCCCGCGCCAGCCGTTCGACCTCGGCCATGTCCACCCGGCCGGACTCGCGATCGACGTGGTAGGCAACGACGTTGTACAGCCGGCCGGAGAAGTTGATCCGCATGCCGTGGGTCAGATGACCGCCGTGCGCCAGGTCCAGCCCCATGATCGTGTCGCCGGGCTGGAGCACCGCCGCCATCGCCGCGGCGTTGGCCTGCGCGCCCGAGTGCGGTTGCACGTTCGCGTGCTCGGCGCCGAAGAGTGCCTTCACCCGTTCGATCGCCAGCGCCTCGACCACGTCGACGTGCTCGCAGCCGCCGTAGTACCGGCGTCCGGGATAGCCCTCGGCGTACTTGTTCGTCAGCACGGAGCCCTGCGCCTGCAGCACTCCCACGGGCGCGAAGTTCTCAGAAGCGATCATCTCCAGCGTCGACTGCTGGCGGTGCAGCTCGGCACCGATCGCGGCGGCGACCTCGGGGTCGAGCTCCTCGAGGTCCTGGTCCAGAACAGAGGTGGATGCGGAGAGTGACAACGGGCCGACCCTTCCGAGCTTGTTCCGTAATACGCAACGTTGTTCGCATTGTGCAACTGCGGCGCGCATCACAGTGAGACTCGAAAACGGGGTTGTCAAGCCTCTGTCGCACGGACGGAGGCATGCGGCAGAAAGCTACTGACCGGTCACAAACCCTTGAACGCCAACGAGCCTCTGGCCGGAACCGGAGGCTCGTCGATGTGGGCGCCGTCAGCGAGCGGGGTGCCTCATGCGGACGGAGAGGTCGCGCGACACCGCGTCCGCCACCTCGGGATGCGCCGCTGCGACAGCCGGTAGGCCGGACCCGCGGCGCCGATCGCCGCGACGATGTCGCCGAACTCGGGACCGCGACCGCGTGCAGCCCTGGTCCAGCTCCTCGATGCAGGTCGCATACCCGTCTTCGGCCGAGCGCGGTGTCGCGCTCCTCCCCGTTGTTGCCCACGCGACGGGAACCGACTGGCGCAACCACCTTTGCTCCTCAGGACGCTCCTTGACGCACTTCCCCGTCCTGAGTCATTCTGGTGTTGCGTATCACACACCGTGTTCCGTAATGCGCAACGGAGGCTTCTGATGATCACAGCGTGCCCGGTGGCCGACCTTCCCGTGGGCGAGTCCATCCGGATCTCTGGCGACGTGGCAATCGCCGTCTTCAACGCGGACGGCGAGCTCTACGCCATCGACGACACCTGCAGCCACCAGGACGCCTCCCTCTCCGAGGGCTGGCTCGAGGGCTGCTTCGTCGAATGCCCGCTGCACGCCGCCAGTTTCGACCTCCGCACCGGCGTGCCGACCTGCCTGCCCGCCAAGAAGGCCGTGCGCACGTACCCCGTCGTGGTGCAGGACGACATGATCTACGTGGACACGAAGGTCCGTGAGGCTGTCGCATGAGGACAGTCGCCGTGGTCGGCGCCTCGCTGGCCGGCCTGCGTTCCGTGCAGGAACTGCGGAACCAGGGCTTCGACGGGCGCATCGTGGTGATCGGCGAAGAGGTCCACGCACCCTACGACCGGCCACCCCTCTCGAAGGCGTTCCTCTCGGGCAAGCTTCCCGCCGAGGAACTCGCCCTCGCCGAGCAGAGCGACATCGACGAGTGGGCGGCCGAGTGGAGACTTGGTGTCCGTGCCGAACGGGTTGATCCGGCAACGGGAGAGATCCACCTCTCGACCGGCTCGGTGATCCGCGCGGACGGCCTGGTGATCGCTACCGGCGGCCGTCCCCGCACGCTGCCCGGCACCGCCGCCCTGACCGGCGTGCACGCCCTCCGCACGCTCGACGACGCCGTTGCGCTGCAAGCGGATCTGCGTCCCGGCACCCAGGTCGTGGTCGTCGGCGCGGGCTGGATCGGGGCCGAGGTCGCATCCACTTGCCGTTCGCTCGGCCTGGAGGTGACGGCCGTCGAGGCCGCCGCGGTACCGATGGAACGCGCACTCGGGCCGATGCTGGGCGCGCTGTGCGCCGACCTGCACGCGGACCACGGCGTCGACCTCCGTCTCGGCGTCGGCGTCGATTCGTTCACCCACAACGGTTCCAGAGTGACCGGGGTCGCGCTGCACGACGGCTCCCACCTCCCCGCCGACGTGGTGGTGGCGGGCATCGGCATGGAGCCCGCGACCGACTGGCTGCGCGGATCGGGACTCCCGCTCGACAACGGAGTCCTGTGCGACAGCGGCTGTGTCACGCCGATCCCCTCGGTGGTCGCCGTCGGCGACGTCGCCCGGTACCGCACCCCCGACGGTCGCCATGTCCGCCACGAGCACTGGACCAACGCCTCAGAACAACCAGTCGTGGCCATGCGCAACCTTCTCGCGGGAGCCACCCTCGACACGTTCCGGCCATCCGGCTACGTCTGGTCCGACCAGTACGGCGTTCGCCTGCAACTCGCGGGCGACACCAGCGGCGCGGACGAGATCACCGTGATCGACGGCTCTCCCGACGACCGCAAGTTCGTCGCCGAGTTCCGCCGCGCCGGCCATCCCATCGGCGTTCTCGCCATGAACAACGCCAAGCTCTTCGGCAGGATGCGCAGGCAGCTCGCGGCCGGCGAACCTCACTAGGCGACGCTGGACCGCCCGGTTCTGCTTGGTTCGTCCGCCACGTCCTCGGCGCTGACGAGGCTGCTGCCGTCCGCCGCGGTGAGCATCTGGTCGCCGCCGAGCCGGAAGGTGCCGGTGCGCCGGGGGATCTCGTCTGCGGGAGAGATGTAGGTCCAGTCGAGATCGGTCAGCACTGAAGCAATAGTCATAATCGTTGAGCGGTTTGCGGTCAACGACTTGCACCAAGCTCGCCCTGCTGCTGCAGGTTCACGATCATGCCGTCAGGGCGACAACACACGATCACCGTGGTTACCGAAGAGCGGGCCCGATCCACCGGCGGACCAGAGCTCGCAACTGGTCGTCGGTGAGCGCCGGCGTCGAGGGATGCTGCAGGAACGACAGGAAGAGCCGCATCAGGATCTCGGCGAGCCCCTGGAGCTCGTCGTCGGTGGCGATCCCGGCGCCGGCCCAGTCCACTGGCACGTCGCGGAGGATGCGCGCCCCGAGCGCGAAGGACTCAGGGGAGGTCACCGCGACGGTGAAGACGTCGGATTCGCCTGCCTGCAGGAGCAAGCCCAGGTACGGCTCCCGCGGGACCTCCAGGACGCCGAACACCACGGACTCCACGGCCACCTCGGCCGGGCTGCCGAACGAGGCGAGGTGCCGTGCCATCCGCGCGGCGAAGTCCTCGACGCCTGCCAGCGCGACGGCGCTGAGGATGTCCGCGAGGCGTGGGAAGTAGCGGTAGACCGTCTGCCGCGTCACGCCCGCCTCGGCGGCGACCACGGACATGCTGGTCTTGGCGAGCCCGACGCGGTCCACACAAGCCATCGCCGCCTTGACGATCCGGCGGCGTGCCTCGTCCTCGGTGCCGGGTGGGTTGCCCTGCCAGCCGTGATACCCCATGCGCACCATCATCCCCGAGAGCGTTGGCTCAGGCGGTGGAAGGTGCTTTCCGGTGCACGCGACGCAGCGCCGCGAGCAACAGACCTGCCCCGATGAAACAGGCGAGCGCGTACAGCGCGCCTGCGATCGGTGGGCCGTCAGGAAGAGCGCTGATCCAGAACACCGCCATCCCGCCCAGGTAGACGGCTGGGTAGATCCGGACGAAGTCCGACAGCGGTTCACCAGGCCCCGGCGACCTCAGCTGCGACAGGACGATCCAGCCACCGGCCAGCCACACCAGGGCCAGCTCGACGCCGAGAACCCAGGCCTGGGCGGTGGCGTTGCCGCTGAAGAAGCTCGACGGAATGCCCGCGATCGCCATGGTCGGTGGCGTGAGGACGCCGGCGAGCAGAACGCGCGGCACCAACGCCCGCCCGCGGCGCTCGCCGGCCAGGCGCACGACCAGATAGGTCATGGCCCCCAACGAGACGGACGCGAACAGCAGCATGCTCGTCATCGGCACCGCTGCCAGCGCGGGGTGGTTGACGATGCGGTTGTCCGGGTTCCAGGCCCACCACTTCAGCTGTGGTCCGATGTGGTCGAACACCTCGTAGAACACCTGGCAGGCGAAGGCGACGGCGACCGACCCCACGAGTGCGCCCCGGCTCCGGAAGATGCCGAGCGACCGCACCAGCTCGTAGGCGAGCTGACTGATCACCGGGTAGAACGCGATGATGTAGAGCGGCAACCTGTCCCACATGAACTGCACGGTGAACTGGTTGTGGGCGAAGATGAAACCGTAGATCTCGTTGAGTCCGAACCACTCCGGGAAGTACAGCGGTGGTTCGATCACCGCGAGGTACACCAGCGACGTCCACCACAGCGCCAGGTTGATCGGATCGCCGTGGCGGTAGCGGCGCAAAGCGTGCACCAGAGCGAAAACGGCGCCGCCGATGATGAGCAGCTCGAGCAGCGGCATCGTCCAGTGCGCGAGATCCCACGGAAACCGCACCGAGACCACGGGTGACACGTCGTGGCAGTCGAAGCCGAGGCCGCGGGCGACGGCTTCCGCCTCCGGCCCGCACACGGCGCTCATCGCGCGGCAACCGTTGCCGCGGCGCCGTTCGGAGAGTAGTCCGTGGCCGGCGGCTCCGCCTGGGGATCGAACCCGAAGGGGATCCGCTGCCGTCCCAGCGCCGTCCGGATCCGGTAGCGCACGAGCGCCGCGATCACCCGCGGGTTCCGCATCATCTCGCCCAGCGACTCGTCCATGTTGAACACCTTCGCGAAGTGCTCGTCGACCACCTCGTACTCACGCGCCGCACCGACGATGAGACTGAAGGCCGGGCCGGACACGGCCGCGAGAACACGACGCCACCACTCCGGCACCTTCTCGGTGCCCACCGCGCACTCGTAGCCCTGGTCCCTCGCCATGGCCAGCGACCAGGGCACCGTGAGCGATCTGCGTTGCGCCACGAGGAACCTGGCGTAGAACTCCGCGTCGAGGCGTTGCGCGCGAGACAGGTGCTCGCGCAGCAACAGTGCAGACATCGCCGCAGAACTGATCCCCTGGGCGTAGAACGGGTTGAACGCGCAGATCGAGTCGCCGACGAACACCAGACCAGGTGTGCTCAAGCGGTCGTAGCGCCGCCACTTGTTGCCCGTCGACCGGGTCAGGTGCACCTCCGAGGTGGGTGAACACCGGTCCATCGCGGCTGCGAACAACGGCGTCCGCACCCGGCGCGCCGACTCGACGAACGCCTCGGTCGTGCGGGGCATGTCGATGCCCCACGAGCCCATGCAGGCGATGACGCGGTTCCCCTCGATGGGAAAGAAGTTCACCAGGAACTCGTGCTCGGCGGGGTGCTCCCCCCTGTCCGGGGTGGGCATGATCACCAGGTGCTGCCACCACCACGACGCCGGTCGCTCGGCCGGTGAGGGCAGCTCGTACCAGCGCGAGGTGTAGGTGACCTTGGCGTCGAGCGTGCGCACCTCGGGCTCGGGCCATCCGGCGGCCACGAGCCAGCCGCTGACCGAAGACCCGCGCCCCATCGCGTCCACCACGAGGTCGGCGTCGAGGTGCTCCTCGCCGGCGGACGTGGACAGGCCGACCCCCGTGACCGCCCCGTCCCGCGTGGTGAGGCCGTGCACCGAGACACCCTCGCGAATGGTCGTGTTGGGCAGAACTCGAACCGCGTCGCGCAACACGCGTTCGATGAGGATCCGCGATCCGTAGATCATCGTCATCGCCCCGCGCTTACGCGCCGACCAGCCCTCCCCGTCGAGGTAGGCGGCGTCCAGAGACGGCATCAGATGCAACCCGCCCGCGGCGATGAGCTCGTCCTCGAATCCGGGGAACAGCGCCCCGATCGCGCGCCGTCCCGAGTTCAGCAAAAAGTGCGGGTGCTTGCTCTGCGGCACGCCACGCCGGTGCTCCGCGGCGGCCGGGAGCTCGTCCCGTTCCAGTACCACCACCTGGTCGAAGTAGGGGGCGAGCGCCCCGGCGGCGCACAGACCAGCGGTGCTGCCACCCAGTACGACGGCGGTTCTGCCCAGCGTCACGCGGACCACCCCTCGTCATTCATACAATCAGGACTCGAATGTATGAATGACGAGGGGTGGCGTCAATCCGGCTTACGGGCTACGGCTTGGGTGTCCACGAGCGCCGGCTGGTTGTCCCACATCGCAGTCGCACTTCGGTTGAGCGGATCTGCCTGGTGATCGTGGTCGCCCTGGCGCCAGGGCGACGGAACCGGGTGCGGTCAGTAGTAGCAGCCGGTTGTCGGCAGCGAGGACGGGACCGGCGGCGTCAGGCCGTCGTAGATCGCGAGCAGGAAGTTCTGCGGGCAGCGCTTCACCCCGTTGATCTTGATGGCGATGTGCAGGTGCGGGCCGGTCGAGTTGCCGGTGTTGCCGGTGGTGCCGACCTGCTGCCCAGCGGTGACGGACTGGCCGTTCGCGACGGCCCACGAGGAGAAGTGGCAGTACTGGTACTCCACGCCGTCCTTGAGGATCTTCACGCCGTAGCCGCAGCCGGTGGTGGCGCCGTCGTTGATCCGGTAGGCGACGCCGCTGACCATCGCGTAGGCCGGGCGGTTGCTGACGGGCAGGTCGATGGCCGGGTAGTCGTGGTGCGGGTCGTCGTACTCGGAGCGAGGCAGGTCGCCGCGGGCCAGCGGCAGGCTGAACGCGCCGCTGCCACCAGGAGTGCCGCCGACCAGGGCCTGCCAGGTCATCGGGCCGATGATGCCGTTGTTCTCCAACTGCTGGGCGGTCTGGAACGCCACGGCGGCGTTGTAGGTGCCGCCGCCGAAGTCGCCGTCGACGACCAGGCCGTAGCCGTAGCGGTTGAGCTGAATCTGGGCGGCTTTGACGGCCTCGCTGTTGTTGCCGCGCTGCACGCTCACGATCAGCTTGGGCCACGTCAGCGGGCCGACCTCACCGTCGGCCCGCAGGCCCGCGGAGGTCTGGAACTGCTTGACCGCCGACTCCGTGGCGGGGCCGAAGTCGCCGTCGGCCGCGATGTTGTAGCCGCGGTGGCGCAGCAGGTGCTGGGCGCTCTGCACGGTCGGGCCGGTGGCGCCGATCTTGACGTTCGGCCAGGCGGGCAGCGCGGCCTGGGCGGGGCTCGCGAGTCCTAAGAGGACGAAGAACGCGAGCAGGGCCGTGGTGAACGGTTTCATGGTGCTCCTCTCACTGGCCGCGCTGGAGCGCGGTCCAGGTCTGGGGTCCGGTCTCGCCGTCGACACCGAGCCCGCGAGAGGCCTGGTAGTCACGGACCGCCTGTTCGGTGGCGGGGCCGTACGAGCCGTCGATCGCGATCGAGCGGCCGAGGGCGGCGGTGAGCGCGCGTTGCAGGCGGCGGACTTCGAGTCCGGTCGAACCGGCCTGGAGCCGGGGCTGCCAGCCGGCGGACAGCAGCGCCGTCCAGGTGCGGCGGCCTGCCTCGCCGTCGGCGGTCAGTCCGACGGAGCTCTGGAAGTCCTTCAGCGCGGACTCGGTGCCGCCGCCGAAGTCGCCGTCGACCGCTCCGGGTGCACGGCCGTCGTCGCGCAGCAGGTACTGCAGGGCGGAGACGGCCGCGCCCCGAGCGCCGCGACTGATCGTGGGGTACGCAGGGAAGTCGCGGTTCACCGGCGGTGCCAGGTCTACCTGGTTGGCGTCGATGAAGATCCGCACACCGCCCCACGTCTCCTGGAAGTCGCCGCGGTACTGGTGGATGCGCTGGTGGTTCGACCAGTAGGTGCTGGGCACGTGGGAGCCGGCGTTGGTGTCCGCGACGCCGTTCCACCAGGCGAAGTCGATGACGTCCGGACGGGCGTGGGTGGCGGAGCGGTAGACGGTGGCGAGGTCGCGGATGCCGGACGCGGCGCTGGAGTAGACGCCCGAGTGATGGCCCGCCTCGTGCAGCCGTTCGGTCCAGCCGGTGAGGTAGCTCAGCACCGCCGTGCGGCACGCCGTGTTCGAGCTGTCGTAGTGCTCCATGTCGTTGTACAGCACGACGTCCTGGCCCAGACCCAACGCGCTGGCGCGGCTGATCGCGTCACCGGCGTTGGCACGGCCCTGGTCGCGTGCCGTGGCGGCGTCACCCGACATCCGGAACGACTGCGTTGTGCTGCAGGGGGCTTGTCTGCCCACGTACAGCGGCAGCAGGTGCCAGCCGCGGGACTTCTGCTCGCTCACCCACCCGGCAGTCAGGTTGGCCTGCGTCTTGCAGCCGCGGCCGTCACCACCGAAGTAGACACCGATCGACCGGTACGGCGAGGCGGCCCAGGCCTGCATGGTCGCCGACGAGGGCGTCTCACAGGTGTCGAAAGCCTTGCCGCTGAACGTGTCCGCGTACGCGGGCGCGGGCAGCGGCATCAGCAGCGTCCCGGCCAGTAAAAGGGCGCGCGAAAGCCGTCGATTGTTCATCAGGGTGCTGCCTTTCAGCGTTGCAGGGCGGCCACGGGCTGGATGCGGGTGGCTCGGGCGGCGGGCACGAGGCCGGCGACGAGACCGGCCGCCGCGCAGACGGCGGAGGCGACGAGCGCGAGCCGCAGGTCGATCACGGGTGTCCAGCCGTTCCACAACGACACTGCGGACGTCACGCACACGCCGAGGAACGCACCGACCGCGCCGCCGAGCGCGCCGAGCACCGTCGTCTCGGCGAGCAGCTGGGCGAAGACGTGTGCCGGGCGGCCACCGACCGCGCGGCGCAGGCCGATCTCCGCGGTACGGGTGGCGATGCTCGCGGTGGCGGCGTTGCCGATCGACACCGTGCCGATCACGAGCGTCACCAGGCTCACCATCAGGCTGGACCGGGTGACGTTGTCCTCGATCTCGCGGCGCAGCGTCTTCGGGTCGGGCGGCGCGATGGACCGCAGCGCCTCGGCGGCCTCGGGCTTCAACGCGAGCGGTGCCTGGTGCGCGATCTGTTGTGCCGCACCGGGCGCGGTCTCGATGATCACGTCTCGCTTCGGGTTCGCGGAGGTGAGCTTGCCCGCCGTGCGGAACGGGACGAGCGCCGCCGTGAGGGCTTCCGGGCGGCGGGTGACATCGTCGAAGATCCCGGCCACGGTGTAGGCCTCGTTGTCGATGAACACCGCCGCCTGCGTGCGCGTGACGCCGAGCTGGTCGGCGACGCTGCGCGGAAGCAGGACGATCCGCAGAGCGTTTCGTTCGTCGTACTCGGTGAACAGCCGGCCCTCCGCGAGTGCCGGGCCGATCACGCGCAAGGCCGGCGGATCGACCCCCATCAACCGGACACCCTGCACGGGCACACCGATCGCCCTCGTCGTGGGCCGCTCGTCCAGCAACACCCGCGGACCGGCCGCGCGCACGCCGTTGAGCTCACGCAGGCGTTGCAACGACTTCTCGCTCTGCCACCCGGTGTCCGCGCCCTGATCCTGCGGCTGCACCAGCACCTCGGTCGCGCGCCGCACGTCGAACGACGCCGAAACCTGTTGTCCCAGCGTCGACACGAGCCCGAGAGTGCTGACGAACGCCGCCGCGCCGAGCACCGTGCCCAGGGCGGTGAGCATCGACCGGCCGGGAAACCTGGTCACCGACAGCAGGGCTTCCCGCACGAGATCCGCCGGGCGCATCACGCCTCCTCGACGTGGCCGTCGACCACCGTCAGCGTGCGGGTGCCCGCGACCGCGACCTCGGGATCGTGCGTGATCACGACGACGGTGAGGCCCTCCGCGTTGAGCTCACGCAGCAGCCGCAGCACGGTCGCGGTGTTCGCGCTGTCGAGGTTGCCGGTCGGCTCGTCGCAGAACAGCACGCGCGGCGTCCCGGCGATGGCACGGGCGATGGCGATGCGCTGCCTCTCACCACCGGACAACGTGCGCGGGTCGGCGTGAGCACGGTGCGCCAGCCCGATCTTCTCGATGGCTCGTAGTGCGCGGGCTCGGCGCTCGGCACGCCGGTGCGGCCCGTAAAGCATGCCCAGCTCGACGTTCTCCAACGCGGTCCGGCCAGGCAACAGGTGGAACGCCTGGAACACGAAGCCGAACAGCCTGCCCCGCAACGACCCCAGGTGCCCGGCGCTCATGCCGGCGGTCTCGTCACCGCTGACGCGGTAACCGCCGTTCGTGGGAGAATCCAGCAGCCCCAGCAGGTTCAGCAACGTGGACTTGCCGGAGCCGGACGGCCCGGTGATCGTGACGTACTCGCCGTTCCCGATCGCCAGCGTCGTCGGCTTGAGCGCGTGCACAGGGTGTCCGTCGTCGTAGGTGCGCGACGCCGCGATGAGTTCGAGCATCACTTCTTCCCACCCACAACCACCCGCGTACCCTCGGCGAGACCCGTGACCTCGACCCACCCACCCGCGATCCGCCCGGTCGTGACGACGACATCGGCACCGTCGACCGTGACGAACGTCGTACCGTCCGCTTTGGACAGAACGGCGGTGACGGGCACGGCGAGCGTTGGCTCGGGACTCCCGGCCACGGCGACGTCAACCCGGAACGCCCGCCCGGCAGCGGCCTCCAGCGCGGCACCGGTGAAGGCGAGCGCCACCTCGACCCCGGTCACCCCGTCCGCCCCGGTCACCGGCGCCGACCCGACCGACGACACCGCTGCCGCCGCCTTCGTCCCGGCGGCCTCGTCGGACACGGTGGCCTGCTGACCGGCCTTCAGGAGCTTGCCCTGTTCGACCGACGCCGTCGCCTTCACGAACGGCGCTTGCCCGTCGAGCGACAGGATCGGGGCCCGCGGGTCGGTGAGCACGCTGCCCACCCCGACGTGCAGGGTGCTGATCACCCGGCCCGGCCGGTCGATCGCCACGATCGACGACCGCTTCACCCCGGGCGGCGTGGTGAACCCTCGGCTGGCGTACCAGCGCGTGATCGCCTGCTGGGTGGGTGTGTCGAGCACGCCGGTTCTCGGTGCGCCATGTCCCATGCGGCGCAACGCGTCCTGCAGCGCGGTGACGTCCGTGCCGCGGTCGTCCGGCGCGATGTCGCGGTACAACGGGAACGGCAGGAGCAGCGCGAACATCGGCTCGTCCGCCCGCACCAGCACCACATCGCCTTCGTTGAGCCGGTCGCCGGGGCGCACCCGGACCTTCGTGACGACGCTGCTGTCGCCCAATGCTGCTTGTGGTGGGAGGAGCGGGGTGCTCGGGCCCGGGGTGAGCTGGCCGCGGAGCACGACCGGCTCGGTCAGGACGCGGCGTTCCACCTGGGCGGTGATCTGGGATGGTGCGGGCGGAGCGGCGTCGGCCGCGGCCTGGGCCGGGGACTTGAGGCGGGGGCCGAGGAGCACGCCGGCTCCGACGAGGGAGGCCATCGTGATGCCGGCGACCCCGATCACGACCACGCGGCGCTTCACGACTCCCCCGCCACGGCCGCAGCCTTGCGCGCGAGCTCCTCCACCTTGGGGTTGAGCTCGTCGATCCACGTCTGGTGCTTCTCGACGTTGCGCGCCTGCACCTGCTGCACCGCCGCGAACCACGCCTGCATCCGCCCGGTCTCACGGCCGCAGCGGAACCACGCCAACGCGACCGAGGACTCCTCAGGTGTCGGCGTGTAGTGCCGCACGGGCAGCGCGGGCCCGATCTCCACCGTGCCGGGCACGCCACGCGGCACCCACGCGTCCTCGGCCCCGCCGTCGAGCTTGCCGTAGGTCACCCCGAACTGCTGGTGCGCGGGCTTCTTCAGGAACTCCTCGCGCACCGGCACAGTGAAGCCCTTGCCCGCCATGCAGTCCAGCACCTTGGCAGGCATGTCCGGCGGCATCGCGGCGTCGACGTCGCGGTGGTAGTCGGCCAGCGTGTTGACGAGCTCGTAGTAGTCGGTGAAGGTCTTGTGCGCGTCCGGTCCCAGCTTGGCCCAGGCCTGCTCGGAGCACCGCTCGAGGTTGCGGTCGTAGTTGGCGTCGAAGCTCGCCACGCGGCCGGGGGCGGCGATGGTGTCCTGGCCGAAGCCGAGGCGGCGCGCCTCGTCCTCGCTGGTGGGGCCGAAGTCGCGTTCGGACATGGTCAAGAACTCGAACGAGTCGACGGGCTGAGCCAGCATGACACTCGCGTCCTGCGGGTACCCCGCGTCGGCCAGGCACCTGTTGCGGATCTTCTGCTGGGTGTGGTCGATCAGCCCGATCTGGCGCCCGAGCACGATGTCGTAGGGCTGCGGGGGCTCCAGGCCGGGTGAGAGCGGTGGTGGTGGCTGCTCGGCGGAACACGCGGCCGCGAGCACGCACAACGCGAGTGCCAGCTGTCTCATGTGGACGGTTCCTTACCTGTTGACCGGGGCGCCTTCCTGGCACCGGGAATGTCCGTTGTTGCGGTCAGCGACGACGGTGCTCCACACGCTGTTGTTGGGCTGCGTGTAGTACTGGTACCAACGGCCGGCGCCGTCGACGTCCCAGAGCGTCACCGAGCAGACGGTGTCGCGGTTGCGAATCTGCTGGGCGTTGTCCATGACGAGCTTGCGCGGGCTGTCGTTCGCGCCGACAGTGCCGCCGAAGACGTAGGCGTTGTGCACGCCCGCGACGTAGTGGTGGTTGGCGCCGTTGCGGAAGTGCTTGATCCGGCCGTCGTCTCCCGCAGCCCACCGGAAGCAGATCTCGGTGGTGTTGCAGGCGAGGTTGCCGTCGCCGACGTCATCGGCCGCCTGCGAGGTGCCGGGCACCGCGACCAGCGCGGCCGCCGAAGCGAGGACGGCCATCAGGGTTCTGCGCATCTCATTCCTTTGCGGTAGGCGGAAATCTCTCCCGGAACGCTACGAACACACCGGTAGTGGCCGCCCTAGTCGCGAGACCAGTTGTGTGCGGTCGCGGCAACCGAACTTCCGCAGCAGGTTCGAGACGTGGTACTTGACCGCGCTCACCGTGATGAACATGGCGGCGGCGATCTCCGCGTTCTCCCGGCCGTCGGCGAGCAGGCGCAGCGCCTCCCGCTCGCGGACGGTCAGCGCGACGGGCGGCAGGCCGGGCAGCAGGCACGACACCAGCCGCGGCGACACCCACCCGCCGAACCGGTGCACGTCGTGGACCGCCCGCACGATGTCGTCCACCGGGTCGTCGGCGAGCACCAGGCCGGTCACACCCGCCCGCACCAGCTCCTCCACCGGCCCCACCGACGGCAGCACCGCGACCGTGCCCGGCCCCGTCGCGGCACCTGCGTCGACCACGGCCACATCCGCGGGCGTGGCCACCACAGCCCACTCCAGTGCGCTCAGCCGGGTGGTGATCTTGTCCACCAGCAACGCGCTGCGCAGTGACAGCGCGACTCGAATCGTTCGCACGAAGCCCTCCCCTCAGGTCGTGCCCAGACCGTCGGCAGGAGCGCGTATTTCTCCGTATCGGCTGCGTATAACGCCTGGTCGTTGCTACGGTCCCGGCAGTTCGTGGGGGAGGCACCGTGGAGTTCCGTACGCTCGGTCCGCTCGTTGTGATGAACGGCAACGAGGAGGTGCCACTGCGTTCGGCGAAGCAGCGGATCCTGCTGGCGATGCTGCTGCGGCACGCGAACACGCCGGTGTCGCCGCATCGGCTCATGGAAGCCCTGTGGGAGGTGCCGCCCGCCTCCGCCGCCGAGAACCTGAGGTTGTACGTCTACCAACTCAAGCGCGCTCTCGACCTGGGCGACCGGATCACCCGCAAGCCGACCGGATACGAGCTGAGGGTCGAGGACGGCGAGCTGGACGCCGACCGGTTCGACGCGCTCACCGCCGACGGTGAACAGGCTCTCGCGGACGGCAACCCCGCCAAGGCCGCCGACCTGCTCACCGAGGCGCTCGCGAAGTGGCGTGGCCCGGCCTACGCGGACCTGGTGGACGTGCCCGCGATCCGGCAGTTCGCCGTCCGCCACGACGAGGCACGGATCAGGGCGGTCGAGGCGCGGGTCACCGCCGACCTGGCGCTGGGCCGGCACGCCGAGGTGATCGGTGAGCTGGTCGAGCTGGTGGACGCCCACCCGTACCGGGAGCCGCTGCGCGCCAAGCTGATGGCCGCCCTCTACGGCGCGCACCGGCAGGCCGAGGCGCTGGAGGTGTTCCGGCTGACGCGGGAACGGCTGATCGGCGACCTGGGCATCGAACCCGGCCCGGAGCTGCGCAGACTGCACGAGACGATGCTGCGCGGCGAGGCGCTGGACGAACCCGCGGCACCGAAGGTCCCCCGCACCGACTGCCCGTACCGGGGCCTGATGGCCTACCAGCCGGAGCACCACCCGTGGTTCTTCGGCCGCGACCACCTGATCGAACTGGTCACCCGCCGGATCGACCGCTATCCGCTCGTCGGCGTCTTCGGCGCGTCCGGCAGCGGCAAGTCCTCCCTGCTGCGCGCCGGTGTGATCGGCGGTCTGGGCGAGACCTGGCGGCCGATCCTCATCACGCCCACGGCCCACCCGCTCGCCGCCCTGGCGCACGCGCTCGCCTCGCTCACCGGCAGGCGGCTCGACCTGCGCGCGGATCCGGAGGCGTTCGACCTCGAGGTGCGCACCATGCTCGCGGGCGGCCCGGACGACGTGCGCGTGGTGCTCGTGGTGGACCAGTTCGAGGAGCTGTTCACCCTCTGCGAGGACGAGGACGAACGCGCCCGCTTCATCGCCGTGCTGCTGGACGCGGCGTGCGGACCGCATCGGCGCACGCGGGTCGTGCTCGGCATCAGGGCGGACTTCCTGGCGCACGTCACGCAACACCCCAGTCTGGTCGCGGTGCTCGCCGACGAGGCGACCGTGCTGGTCGGGCCGCCGTCGGCACCGGACCTGCGCGACATCGTGCTGCGCCCGGCCGCGATGTCCGGGCTGAGCGTGGCCGCCGACCTGCTCGCCACCGTGCTGGCCGACGTGGCCGCCGAACCCGGCGCGCTCCCGCTGCTCTCGCACGCGCTCGTCGAGACCTGGCAACGTTCCGGCGCCGAGCTGACCCTGGCCGCCTACCGGGCCGGCGGCGGAGTCCGTGGCGCGATCGCCCAGACCGCCGAACGCGCCCACGACGAGCTGGACCCGGCCGAGCAGCAGGCGATGCGCCGGATCCTGGTGCGGCTCACCGCGTTCGGTGACGGCACCGACGACACCCGAAGACCGATCCGCCGCGCGGAACTCGACGGCGTCGCCGCGCCGGAGGTGATCGACGGTGTGTTCGCCCGCCTCGTGGCCGACCGGCTGGTCGTGCTCGACGAGGACACCGTCGAGATCGCGCACGAGGCCCTGATCCGGGCGTGGCCGCGCCTGCAGCGGTGGCTTTCCGACGACCGCTCGACGTTGCTGGTGCATCGCAGGCTTACCGCCGCCGCGCACATGTGGACCGAGCTTGACCGCGACGACGGCACGCTCTACCGGGGCGCCCAGCTCGTCACCGCGGCCGCGTGGGCGGCCGAGCACCCCGGCGAGCTCAATGCGACCGAGGAGTCGTTCCTGTGCGCGAGCAGGGAGCGTGACACGGCCGAACAGGTGAGCGTGCGGCGCCGCAACCGGCTGCTCACCCGGCTGGTCGCGTTGCTGGGGGTGCTGTTCCTGCTGGCGGCGGCCGGTGGCGGGGTGGCGTGGTGGCAGTCGCGGGAAGCCCAGTTGCGGCAACGGGTCGACCAGGCGCACCAGCTCGCGCTGTCCGCCCGCGGCCTCGTCGACACCGCGCCGGATCTCGCCGGGTTGCTGGCGGTCGCGGCGTTCCGGCTGCACTCCGACGACGAGACCAGAGGTGCGCTGCTCAGCACCGCTTCGGCACCCCGCAGGCGGATCGAGCTGAACAACGACGGCCCGTCGGTGATGGACGTGACCGTCTCGCACCAGGACGACGTGATCGCCACCGCCGACCGGGACGGGATCGTCACGCTGTGGGATCTCCGCACGCGGTCGAAGAAGCTCGTGCTGTCCGACCACAACATGCTCACCGAGGGCGGTTACGCGCGGCAGGTCGAGTTCAGCGCCGACGACCGCTTCCTCGCCTCCAGCGCCACCATGCCGGCGCTGGCCGGCAGTCCCGGTGACGTGGTGGTCTGGGACCGCTCGACCGGCAAAGCCGTGTTCTCACAACGGTTCGACGTGCTCACCACCGGCCTCGCCCTCCACTCGGCCGGGACGTCGTTCGCGGTGGGTGTCGCGGGCGGCGACGTCGAGGTCTGGGACGTCGCGACCCGCACCCGGCGGGTGTTCGCAGGCCACGCGCACGAGGTGAACGCGCTCGCGTTCAGCCCGGACGGCGCGCTGCTCGTCACGGCCAACGGGAAGGACCACCCGCTGGTCTGGGACGTCGCGTCCGGTGCGAGGGTCGGCGAGATCCCGTCGCTGGAGGTCAACAACGTCGGCTTCGACGGGCCGGAAACGATCGCCACGGCGACCCTGCGCAACGGTGTGAACTTCTGGACCACCACCGGCAAGCTGCGGTCTGAGCTCGCCAAACAGGGACCGTACGCGTGGGAGGCGTCCGCGCCCGTCGGCGGCCGCATGGCGGTGTCGGACGAGGACGGCCTCATCACGATCTGGGACATCCGCACCGGCCGCCCCGTCACCACCTATCGCGACCGCGGCCGCACCGAGTCCAGGGCGCTCGCGCTGGGCCGCGACGGCACTCTGCTCGTGTCCGGCGGCCTCGGCCGGACGGTGGCGGTGCGCTCGGACGCCGTGCCCCCGTTCACCGGGCACGCCAGCGGTGTCAACGACATCGACACGCACTCGGGCGTGGTCGCGTCCGCGGGCGACGACGGAACCGTGCGGCTGTGGCGGACCGACGGCACCGCACTGGCCACTTTGGACGGTCATCCGGACAGGGTGGAGTCGGTCGCGTTCAGCCCGGACGGCACCAGGCTCGCCACCGTGACCCGCAACCACACCGTCACGATCTGGGACGTGGCCTCCCGGGCCCGCGTGTCGTCGTTCTCCTACAGCGGTCTTGGCGCCTCGACCGACATCGCCTACCAGCCCGACGGACGCGGCATCGTCACCGCCTCGCTCGGCCGGTTCCGCTGGAGCCTGCCCGATCTGGTGCAGGGCAGGTTCTCCGGCGGTCCGTGGATCGCGAGCGCCGCCGAGTTCACCCCCGACGGTCGCCTGCTGATCTCCACCGACCCGGCGGGCGGCGCGTTGTTGTGGGACGTCGCGGCGGACAAGGAGGCGCTGCGGGTCAGGACGGGGCAGGGCGACGTCCGTGACGTGGCGATCAGCCCGGACGGCACCCGGTTCGCCACGGCCGGTGCGAACCGGACCGTCAAGGTGTGGGACGTGGCAACGGGTGCGGAGCTCATGACGCTGACGGGGCACAGCGCGCCGGTGGTGGCGCTGGCCTTCAGCCCGTTCGGTGAGTCGCTGGTGTCCGGAGGAGAAGACCACTCCGTCGTGGTGTGGAACCTCGCGGCCCGCACCGGCACGACCTTGACCGGGCACACCGGGCCGGTGCAGGCGCTCGTTTTCGTGAGCGAGCACGAGCTGGTCTCCGGCGCCGACGATGCGCGGATCATCCGCTGGTCACTGTCCACTTCGGACGCCGAGGCGCGGATCTGCGCCGAGACCGGCCGCGCGCTCACTCTCGCGGAACGGGCCGCCTACCTGCGCGGCTCCGACCCGGAGATGTGCGGGACGACCAGGCCGGGCTCGTAGGCGATCGCGCCGGGCAACTGGACTTGCCCCGTTTGGATGGACAGGGTCGACAAACAGAAGGTCCGAGGCCAAGCCTCCGACGCCTTCGCCGACGCTCTCGCCGCGACAATCGACGTGTCCTGTCCGGCCGAGGGTTGGCGGGCCTGGGTGTCGCTGACCTGCGGTCCGCCAACCAGGTCCGGACGGCCGCAGTGCCAGTCCGTGCGGACCAAGCCGGCGGATTCTGCGATCGCACCGCTCGACGCGGCGCTAGGGATGTTGGGCATGAGGTTCGGCGTTACGACCGTCGTTCTCCCGGATCTCGCTCTGCGGCTTCGGCGAGCTCGCTGGCCAGTGTCTTGAGGGCTTGGCGTAGTTCGTCGGGGCGGTGGATGGTGAACGGCCATTCCAGGGAGGCGAGCAGGTGAGCCATGCCGTCGAGGCGTTCTGCGCGGGCGTGCATAAGGACACCGGTGGTGGCGGTGGTGAGAGTTGCCACCGAGCGGGGCAGTCGGCGGGCGATCGCGTCGATGGGTCCATGGATGGTCACCTCGACTTGCCAGCGGTAGGGAACCTGCGCCAGAGCCGAAGTCAGGTGGGCGACGGGGTCGAAGCCGTTGGGGGCGGTGAAGTCGCGGGCCTGGGAGGTAACGGACTCGATGCGGTCGACGCGGAAGGTTCGCAGGGTGTCTCGGAGGTGGTCGTAACCGACGAGGTACCAGCGCCCGTGGTGGAAGACCACGCCGTAGGGATCGACATCGCGTTCGGTGCGCTGCCGGCGCCACGACTGGTAGCTGATGGCGACCGTCGTGCAGATGCGGGCGGCTTGGGCCAGAGCGAGCAGAATGCCGGCCCCCGGGGCTTGCCCGATGACGGCGTTGCCGGTGAATGCGAGGGATTCGCGGATGGCGGCGAGCGGTTCGCGCAGCGCCTGCGGCAGCACCCGCTCGATCTTCGCAAGGGCGCCTGCACTGGCCAGCACCGTGGTGCCCATGCCGAGGCGTTCCGCGGCGACCAGGCCCAGGACAACAGCAAGTGCCTCGTCGTTGGTGAGGACCAACGGGGGCATTCGGTATCCGCGGGCCAGTCGGTAGCCGCCGTAGCGGCCGCGTTCTGCCTCCACAGGGATACCGAGGTCCCGCAGCTGCGCGGTGTATCGGCGCACAGTGCGGACGTCGGTGCCGAGGCGCTCGGCCAGTTCGGCTCCAGTGAGTCGAGCGTGGGACTGGAGGAGTTCCAGCAGCGTCAGCACACGAGTGAGGGGATGCGACATGAATCACCCAATATTTGAGGGCGGATTGTGTCCTGTATTGAGCTTACGCTCCCGCGGACACCGCACTTCAGGGAGATCACATGGCTACCTTCGTACTGGTTCCCGGCGCCTGGCTCGGGGCATGGGCTTGGGAAGAGACTGCTCGCGCTCTGCGGGAGCGCGGCCACACCGCGGTAGCGGTGACGCTGACGGGCCTGGCCGAGCGCGCCGACCTGGGCGGTCCTCAGACGAACCTGAGCACCCACATCAGCGACATCACCGATCTGGTCGAGCGGCAGGACCTGCGTGACATCACCTTGGTCGCCCACAGCTACGCCGCCGCTCCGGTCACCGGGGCCGCAGGACGCCTCGGCCACCGGCTGGAGCGCGTGGTCTACGTGGACAGCGCCCCGTTCGGCCCAGGCATGTGCATGCTCGACCTCATGCCACCGCAGGTAGCCGACCAGCTGCGTCAGCAGGTCAACGCCCTTGGGGACGGGTGGCAGCTGGCAATGCCGCCGATCGACATTCTCGGCTCGTCCAGCAGCCTCGACGGACTCGACGAGCCCGAGCTGGAGCGTCTGCTTGCGCGTGCCACTCCGCATCCGTTCGGCACCTACACCCAGCGCCTCGCCGACCCTGCCGACCCTGGTCCCGGCGTGGACCGCGTCCTGGTCGCCTGCCACGACTTCAAGGCCCTGCTCGATGCCGGGATTCCGATGCTCGCCTACCTGAACCAGCCGCCATGGCGGCGTTTCGACCTGCCCACGGGGCACTGGCCGATGCTCTCGGCGCCCGCCGAACTGGCCGACCTGCTCGACGCGGCCGTCTCCTGACCTCGCCAGATCGGCGCAGCCGCATGCCTGACCACACGCGTGTACGACTGTTGCGGGCCGGTGCCCCAGCGCCGGCAGGCGAAGTACGGGAGGCTACGGCGGAAGCAGTCGTCCGGCGGGTCTTCGCCGTCCAGGCGCAAGCACGAGTTGCGCCGTGAGGTCGCGTTGACTGCTACTTCAGTCGACCCACGGCTGGGATCGCGCCTGCTGCGTCGTGCGCCCGCTTGCCGGCGTCTCGGGCCGTCCGTTTGCCGCGCCAGGCCAGTGACGGCTTGCCGTGCGTGTCCGCCGCGGCGATCAGCAGGCCGCCGAGCAGGCCGAGGTTCTTCAGGAAGTGGATCTGTTGTTCGGTCCGTTCCCCCGGATCCTCCAAGTCCCAGAACCGGTGCACAGCCGTCGTCGGCACCAGGCTGCCCGCCAGCAGCAGCGCGGCCAGGCGGGGGAACCTGCCGAAGCCCAGTGCGAGGCCGGCGCCGATCTTGACCGCGGCGTCCAGCTTGACCAGCGTCTCCGGATTGGTCGGTACCTGCTGGGGCAACGAGTCCCGCACCCGTCCGACCGTGTTGTCCAGCACGGGCTCCGCGGCCTTGGTCGGTGGTGTGGGGTTGCGCAGCGTCGTGATACCACCGGACACGAACACGGCCGCCAGCAGCGGCCGGGCAACTCGGCGCAGAATCATGATGTCGACCTCCTTCCCAGCACGTGTACCCGGTTCGGGAGGGTGGAACCACCGATCAGCTTCGCGTGCTCGGTTGACCAGCCGCCGCACGAGGCGCTCAGTCTTGGGAGTTGACCAACTCGGCCAGTAGCTGACGCCGGCGATAGAGATCCGCGAGCATCTCGTCGACCATGCTGAGAGCCTCGTCCGGTTCCGGCCAGCAGCACGCCCAGCGGCCACCGAGCCATCCATCCTCGCCGGTGTGCCCGTGGCGGCACGGGCACAAACCTGACCACTGGCGGCACTGCTACTCGTGCGGCGGTGTGGGTCCGGGAAGCGGGTTGGGCGGCACCGGATCAGGATCTGGCGGCACCGGCCGGCCGGGAGCCGGATCCGGGATCGCGGGATCAGGCGGTGCGGGAGTCACCGCCGCGGGCATGAACGACGGACCGGCACGACGACCCGTACGCCCAGGCCGGTGGTTGATCGTCTTCACGAGAAAATGCCTCCTCAGTGTCGAGGTCCTTCGGGCTTACCCGGTGGGCGAGCCAACTCACGTATCGGTTCCATCGAATCGGGAGCCTGGGAATGTGCTTCGTGACGACATCCGTCCCGTGACCGAGCAGGTGCCCCAGGGTCGTCGCCGGGCGGTGGAGGGATTTCGACGCGGCTGGCACGTTCCTCGGCGGGAAGCTCGGCATCGACGTGCCGGCCGCCTGCAAATCGACGATGGACGCCTTGACCTACGACATCGGCCACACAGGACGCGCCCCGCCTTCTCGTGTGTGGTCAACACCGTGTGACTGGGTACCCGTGAGCCGCCGGAGCGCATGCTCCGGCGGCTCACGGAGGTGACATGAGCGCTCAGCTCGACATCAGCCTGCTGACCTGGTTGCTGACGATCGGTCTTGTCATGGCGCTGCTCACGGTGGATCTGATCGTGGCGGCGAAGCGCCCCCACCATGTCGGGATCGGTGAGGCGACCGCATGGTCGGTGGGTTACGTGGCGATCGCCGTCGGGTTCGGCGTCTGGTTCACGTTGCACTACGGCGGTGGGCCGGGCACCGAGTACTTCGTGGGTTATCTGGTCGAGAAGAGCCTCTCGGTGGACAACCTGTTCGTGTTCGTGATCATCATGACGACCTTCGCGGTGCCCGACGAGCACCGGCACAAGGTGCTGACGTTCGGCATCGTGCTGGCACTGCTGATGCGAGCGGTCTTCATCGCGCTCGGTGCCACGCTGCTGTCGCTGTTCTCCTTCGTGTTCCTGCTGTTCGGCCTGCTGCTGATCTTCACGGCGGTGCAGTTGTTCCGGCACCGGGACGAGGACCCCGACATCGAGGACAACGTGGTGGTCAAGACCTCGCGCCGGGTGCTGCCCGTGACAGACGACTACGCGGGTGGTGACCTGTTTACCCGTGAGGGTGGCAGGCGGATGGTGACGCCGCTGTTCCTGGTGCTGGTGGCGATCGGGACGATCGACCTGCTCTTCGCGCTCGACTCCATCCCCGCGGTCTTCGGCATCACCGCTCAGCCCTATGTCGTCTTCGCCGCCAACGCCTTCGCGTTGCTGGGCCTGCGCGCGTTGTTCTTCCTCGTCCAGGGCCTGCTGGACCGCTTGGTGTACCTGTCCGTCGGGCTGTCGCTGATCCTTGCGTTCATCGGGGTGAAGTTGATCCTGCAGTGGGCGCACGAGGACGTCGACGAGAGCGTGCCCGAGATCCCCACGCTGCTCAGTCTCGCGGTGATCGTCGTGGTGCTCGCGATCGTGACGGTGGCCAGCCTGGTCAAGACGAAGCGAGACCCGTCCGCCAAGGCTCACTCCGGCTCACTGCGAGCACGGCGTACCGCCGAGGGGAATCGGGAGCAACGCCGCACAGCGGACCGCGGGAAGTGACCACAGCCGCGGGTCTTCCGGAAACGTGATCCGGGTAGCCGCGGCGACACTCTGGAGGTGACACGAGATGACCGAGATCGTGGTGGGTTTCGACGGATCCGCAGCCGCACGCACGGCCGCGCTGTGGGCCGCGAAGGAAGCAGCGAGCCGCCACTGCGAACTGCTGCTCGTGCACGTGATCCGCGGTCCGGTGCCGGAACTCGTCTACACGCCCCTGTCCACACCGTTGCCCATGGCGGTGACCGAGGAGTCCGTACGCGCGCACGCCGAGAACGAACTGACCAACCTCGCCGCCGAGTGCGTTCGCCTGTCGCCGGGCCTCGGCACCACGACCCGCGTCGAGTACGGCCACCCCGCCGACGTGCTGGACGACCTCGCCCGCGACGCGGAAATGCTGGTCGTCGGCTCGTCAGGCAGGTCCGGGGTGAACCGCGCCCTGCTCGGATCCACTGCCGCCGACCTCGCCGGCCACCACAAACGTCCGATTGTGGTCGTGCGCGAAGCGAAGGCGAGCGAAGGCCCCGTCGTGGTCGGGGTCGACGGGTCCGACACCAGCGCGGCAGCCATCGACTTCGCCTTCGGCTTCGCAGAGCGCCACGATCGCGACCTGATCGCCGTCCACGCTTGGTCGGACATGCCGGTCGAAGCACTCGCACCGCTGGAGGACTGGGGCTACAACTGGGATCAGGTTCGCACCGAGTCCGAAGCGGTGATCGCGCGCTGCGTGGCCGGACACCAGGAGACCTATCCAGACGTCCGCGTAAAGCACCACGTGTCGTTCCACGGACCCGCGCAGGCACTGCTCGAGGTCGCCGACGACGCGGGGCTTCTCGTAGTCGGCAGCCACGGCCGCGGAGTCGTCAGGCGAGCACTGCTCGGTTCAGTCAGCCACGCCGTGCTGTACCACGCCCCGTGCCCGGTGGCCGTCGTCCGCCGGAAAAGCTAGCCCCAGGTCGGCGGTGGCGGGCGTCGTTCGGTGAGGGCACCGCTGCCTACTCAGCTCGCGCAGCAGCACGTTGTCCTTCAGGTAGATCATCGCCGCGGCCGCGTAGTCGCAGGCGCGGCGGTAGCGGTCGACGGCCTCGGTGTCGCGGATCTGCGTGGTCGTCATGCGCCTGGACTACCCACCTGGCACCGCCTGCCTACCACGCTCACGTCCGACCAGCCGGTCGTCGGAGCGGAATGAGAACAGGACTTCTCCCCCAGCGAGGACCGGTCAGTCGTCGGTTCCCGCGACGAGAGGCTCCAGCCGTACCTCGGGGTGCAGGCGCCGCATGACGCCCAGCGCGGTGGAGTCGACGAACAGGGCGAGGTCCATGCCGTCGGTGCGGGTGAGCACCTCGGTGCGGTTGCCGTCCACGAGGGACCGCTGCTTGGGGTCGGCCAGGCGGCGCACGACGGTGTAGGGCAACGGTTCGAGCCGCACGGGCGACTTGAACTCCGCGTCCAGGCGATGTGCGGCGACCTCGAACTGCATGGGGCCGACCGCGGCGAACACCGGCGCGCCGTCGCCGCGACGCAACGAGCGCAGCACCTGCACGACGCCCTCGGACTCCAGTTGCTCGATTCCCTTGCGGAACTGCTTGGTGCGACTGAGGTCCGCCGGTCGCGCGACGGCGAAGTGCGCCGGGGCGAAGCTGGGCAGACCGGGGAACCGCACCGCGGGTTTTCCCGAATGCAGGGTGTCGCCCACGCCCAGCGCGGTGGCGTTGACCAACCCGATCACATCGCCGGGAAAGGCGGTGTCCAATGTGGAGCGTTGCTGGCCGAAGACCTGTTGTACGTACTTGGTGGCGAACGGCTTGCCCGTGGCGGCGTTGGTCACGACCATGCCTCGCTCGAACACGCCGGAGCACACGCGCGCGAACGCGACCTGGTCCCTGTGCGCGCGATCCATGCCGGTCTGCACCTTGAACACGAACGCCGAGAACGGTGCGTCCAGCTCACGCGGACTACCGGCGGCGTCCGGCCGCGCGGTAGGGCGTGGTGCGATCTCGACGAGCAGGTCGAGCAGTTGCCGCACACCGAAGTTGAGCACCGCCGACCCGAACAGCACCGGTGTCGCCGTGGCTTCGAGGAACCGCTCGAGCTCGAACTCGCCGCCGGACGCGCCGAGCAGCTCCGCTTCCTCGCGGGCCCGTGTCCACTCCACGCCTTCTTCAGCCTCCGCCTGCCCAGCCGGCAGGTGCTCTTCACCGGCGACCGTGGCACCACCCGCGGTGCGCTGATAGCGCACGAAGTGCCCGCTGCGGCGGTCGAGCACGCCGCGGAAGTGGCCGGCGTCGCCGACCGGCCAGGTCAGCGGCATCGGCTGCAACCCGATCCGCTCCACGAGTTCGTCGCACAGGTCCAGCGCGGCCCGGCCGGGGCGGTCCCACTTGTTGATGAAGGTGATCACGGGGATGCCGCGGAACCGGCAGACGTCGAACAACTTGAGCGTCTGCGGCTCCAGGCCTTTGGCCGCGTCGAGCAGCATGACCGCGCAGTCCACCGCCGACAGCACCCGGTAGGTGTCCTCGGAGAAGTCGGCGTGGCCGGGGGTGTCCAGCAGGTTGATCACGCAGTCGCGGTAGGAGAACTGCAACGCGGCGGACGTGATGGAGATCCCGCGCGCCTTCTCCATCTCCATCCAGTCCGACACCACACCACGCCGACCGGCCTTGCCGTGCACCGCGCCCGCCTCGGTGATCACCTTCGCGTGCAGTGCCAGCGCCTCGGTCATGGTCGACTTGCCCGCGTCCGGATGGCTGATCACCGCGAAGGTGCGCCTGCGTTCCGCCTCCGCGAGCACGGTTACGGACAAGGCGGTCGCCGGGGTGGCGGTGGTCATTCGTGATCCTTCAGGTAGGCAACATCCAGCCAGAACTCTACCCTCACGTCACGGTAAACTGATTCCTGCCCGGCGGCGCGAGTGGGGTATGAGCACGGGGCGTGATGCCAGAATGGCTGGTGATCGTGGTGCAGTTCGGGAAGGGATGTTGTGGGCGAGCATATGCAGATCGGTGAGGTGGCCGAGCGGACCGGTCTGTCGTTGCGCACGATCCGGTACTACGAGGAGGTCGACCTGGTGGTGCCGAGCGCGCGCAGCCAGGGCGGGTTCCGCCTCTACACCGAGCCTGACGTGCAACGCCTCGACGTGATCAAGCGGATGAAGCCGCTCGGCTTCCAGCTCGAGGAGATGCGCGAACTGCTCGGCATCCTCGACGCGCTGTCCGCCGGCGACGATCCCGATCGCGACAAGCACCTCGACCGCCTGTCCGGGTTCTGGACCGCCGCCGACGAACGCTGCCAGCAGCTGCGCGCGCAGCTGCGCATCGCCGAGGACTTCGCCACGACACTGCGGTCCCACCTGCCCTCGGACTGACGAACATCACGCCTGGCACGCGCCGCCGATTTCCTTCACCGGCAACTCTCACTTAACGTGAGGGTGTGACCATGGCTCGAACGTCCACCCCTCCGCCCGCACTCGCCCCGGATGCCCTGCGGGTCATCGCCCTCGGCGGTCTCGGTGAGATCGGCCGGAACATGACCGTGTTCGAGCACGAGGGCAAGCTGCTCATCGTCGACTGCGGGGTCCTGTTCCCCGAGGAGCACCAGCCCGGTGTCGACGTGATCCTCCCGGACTGGAGCTGCATCCGGGACCGGTTGGCCGATGTTGTCGCCATCGTGTTGACCCACGGCCACGAGGACCACATCGGGGGTGTGCCGTACCTGCTGCGGGAACGACGTGACATCCCGGTCGTCGGCTCCCGGCTCACGCTGAAGTTCCTGGCCGCCAAGCTGGCCGAGCACCGGATCAAGCCCGTCCTGGTCGAGGTCAAGGAAGGCGAACAGCTCACCCGAGGGCCGTTCGACCTGGAGTTCCTCGCCGTCAACCACTCCATCCCCGACGGCCTGGCCATCGCCATCCGCACCAACGCCGGTCTCGTGCTGCACACCGGCGACTTCAAGATGGACCAGTTCCCGCTCGACAAGCGGATCACCGACCTCCGGGGTTTCGCCCGCCTCGGCGAGGAGGGTGTCGACCTGTTCCTCGTCGACTCCACCAACGCCGACGTGCCCGGCTTCACCACCTCCGAACGCGACCTCGCCCCCGCGATCGACGAGGTCTTCCGCACCACCCCGCGCCGGGTGATCGTCTCCAGCTTCGCCAGCCACGTGCACCGCATCCAGCAGGTGCTCGACTCCGCGGCCGCACACGGCCGCAAGGTCGCCTTCGTCGGCCGCTCCATGGTCCGCAACATGGGTCTGGCCTCCGAGCTGGGGTACCTGAAGGTGCCCGACGGGCTCGTCGTGGACGTCAGGGACGCCAACCGGCTTCCCGCCGACAAGGTGACCCTGGTGTGCACCGGGTCGCAGGGTGAGCCGATGGCCGCCCTGTCGCGCATGGCGGCCGGTGAGCACGAGATCGTCATCGTCGAGGGCGACACCGTCCTGCTGGCCAGCTCTCTGATCCCCGGCAACGAGAACGCCATCTACCGGGTGATCAACGGCCTGACCGACCTGGGCGCGAACGTGGTGCACAAGGGCAACGCCAAGGTCCACGTCTCCGGGCACGCCAGCGCCGGTGAACTGGTCTACTGCTACAACATCGTGCAACCCGCCAACGTCCTGCCCGTGCACGGCGAGGCACGCCACCTGCGAGCCAACGCCGAGCTGGCCGTCCGCACCGGGGTCGACCGCGGCCAGGTGCTCGTCGCCGCGAACGGCCACGTGATCGACCTGCACGAGGGCCGGGCCTCGGTCACCGGCCAGTTCGAGGTGCACAACATCTACGTCGACGGCCAGACCGTCGGCGGCGTCACCGAGGACTCCCTGGCGCAGCGCCGCACGCTGGGCGAAGAAGGCATGATCACCGTGGTCGCCATCATCGACACCGACACAGGCCGGCTCGACGACGCACCCGACTTCATCGCCCACGGCTTCGAACACGACGCCTCGACGTTCCAGCCGGTGGTCCCCGCCATCGAGAACGCCCTCGCGGGCGCCGCGCAGAAGAACATCAACGACGTGGCGGAGCTCGAACGCCTCATCGCACAACAAGTGCAGATGTGGGCACAACGCACCTACCGCCGCCGGCCGGTCGTCATCCCGGTCGTCATCGAAGCCTGACCTGCACATGGTCATGACCTGACCGGTGAGCCCGGTTCCCGAGCTCGCGTCCCTGAAGCGAACATCGCGGTCGAGCCGGAGAGCTTGCTCACGATCAAGCCGTTCACAATTGGGTATACAGTGACGTCACGGTAGAGTCCGCTGCGGTTGCGCCGGAGATGCCGCGGCCCGTCATGTGAGCCCCGATCGCTTGTGACACCCCCTGCAGCGCGGGCGCTCCCGGACTTCGAGAGGCACCCGGACGCATGAGTACCGCCAAGGAGGGACGCAGGGCCTAGCTCCACGCTCTGCGAACCCCGAACGTTCGCGGCACCAACCCACACGTCATGCCGGCGACGACGTCGGCACCCTCCGCGTGCACCGGTGCGCGCGGACCCCCGGTCCTGTTCACCACGCGAGCCTCTGCCTGCTCGCGCGCACAACCCTGAGGTGCCGATTGTCCTCACACGTGGCTGCGCCGCGTCCCTCGCTGTTGTCGAGGGTCCGCACGACCTGGTTCTCCAATCCCCGCGCCGACCTGCTGTCCGGCCTGGTGGTCGCGCTCGCGCTGATCCCCGAGGCGCTGTCGTTCTCCATCATCGCCGGCGTCGACCCCAAGGTCGGCCTCTACGCCTCGTTCACCATCGCGATCATCATCGCGTTCGCGGGCGGCCGTCCCGCCATGATCTCCGCCGCGACCGGCGCGATGGCTCTGGTGCTCGTGGGGCTGGTGCGCGACCACGGCGTCGAGTACATGTTCGCCGCCACCGTCCTCACCGGCGTGTTCCAGATCCTCTTCGGCGTGCTCGGCGTGCACAAGCTCATGCGGTTCGTGCCGCGCACCGTGATGGTCGGCTTCGTCAACGCGCTCGCGATCCTGCTGTTCACCGCGCAGATCCCGCACATCACCAAGGGCGGCTGGCCGGTCATCGCCCTCGTACTGCTCGGCCTGGGCATCATCTACCTGCTGCCGAAGCTGACCAAGGCGATCCCCGCGCCGCTGGTCGCCATCGTGGTGGTCACATCACTGACGGTGTTCCTGCACATCGCCGTGCCGACCGTCGGCGGGATGGGTGAGCTGCCCACCGCACTGCCCGGTTTCGGCCTGCCGATGGTGCCGTTCACGCTGGAGACCCTCACGATCGTCGCGCCGTTCGCGCTGACGCTGGCGGTCGTCGGCCTGATCGAGTCGCTGCTCACCGCTCAGCTGCTCGACGACCTCACCGACACCCCGTCGAAGAAGGGCACGGAGGTGCGCGGGCAGGGCATCGCCAACATCGCCACCGGCTTCCTCGGTGGCATGGCGGGCTGCGCGATGATCGGCCAGTCCATCATCAACATCAAGTCCGGCGGCCGCACCCGGCTGTCCACCCTCGCGGCCGGTGTCTTCCTGCTGATCCTGGTTTTCACCCTGGGCCCGGTCGTCTCCCTGATCCCGATGGCGGCACTCGTCGCGGTCATGGTCTTCGTGTCGATCAGCACCTTCGACTGGACCAGCATCAAGCCGGCCGCACTGCGCCGTGCGCCCAAGAGCGAGACCGCCGTGATGGTCGTGACCGTCGGCACCGTCGTCGCCACCCACAACCTCGCACTCGGCGTCATCGCGGGCGCCCTGCTCTCGGCGATCTTCTTCGCCCGCCGCGTGGCGCACCTCGTCGACGTCTCCAGCGTCCTCGACCCGGACGGCACCATCCGCGTCTACGCCGTCACCGGCCAGCTGTTCTTCGCGTCCAGCAACGAGCTGATGCACTCCTTCGACTACACCGACACCGTGACGAAGGTGGTCATCGACCTGTCCGACGCGCACGTGTGGGACAGCTCCGCGGTCGCCACCCTCGACGCCGTGACCGCGAAGTTCACTTCTCGTGGCATCGAAGCCGAGATCATCGGACTCAACCCGCACAGCGAGCGACTGCACACCAAGCTGTCAGGACAGCTCGCCGGATCACACTGAAACACGAAGGGGCGGCCGGGTGAAGCCGGCGGGCAGATGTGATCGCTAACATCTACTCAATCCCCGATTTTGTTTTACCTCAGATCGATCACACGTATTAGCAGATCAAAGCTGATTCGATCCCGTCGTGGTCGAAAAATTCGACTGCACAACCACTGTTAGCGATAACAGGAGGTCTTGTCGAGCGTGCCCGGCATCGTTATCGTGCGGAGAGCGCTTTCGATGATGTAGGCCCGGAACACGACCGGACAGCCGACGTCCTCGCACCGCGCAGATCACCACACCGGCACCGGACGTCCAGTCACTCGCGCTGACCCTGCTCAACACCCCACCGGCCGATGCGTCCACCGCACCGGATCGGCACCGAACCGCGCCGCCGCAACCACTCGCCAGAAATCGAGGACATTGTGGTCTTATCGATGAAACGCGTTCTGATACCGCTGGTGGCTTTGGTCGTCACCGTCGCGGTGGCACCTTCCGCATCGGCGGCCTACCCCGCCCCAGGCCGAGTCACCGGTGACATCGGCGTGCACGACCCGAGCACGGTCAAGCGCTCGGACGGCAGCTACCTGGTCGCGCACACCGGCAACGGAATCGCGCTCAAGACCTCCACCGACCGCACCGCGTTCCGCAACGCCGGCGCCGCCTTCCCCGGCGGCACGCCGTGGGCCAACACCTACACCGCGAACAGCCGCAACCTCTGGGCGCCGGACATCTCCTACCGCAACGGCCAGTACTGGATGTACTACTCGGCCTCGACGTTCGGCTCCAACCGCTCGGCGATCTTCCTGGCCACCAGTTCCAGCGGCAACTCCGGTACGTGGACCAACCGCGGCCTGGTCATCGAGTCACGCACCAGCGACAACTTCAACGCCATCGACCCCGACCTCGTCGTCGACGACCAGGGTCGCTGGTGGCTGAGCTTCGGCTCCTTCTGGTCCGGCATCAAGATGATCGCGCTCAACCCGTCGACCGGTCTGCGCTCCGACTCCACGATCCGCTCCATCGCCGGCCGCAACGGCGGCGCGATCGAGGCGCCGAACATCGTCAAGCGCGGCAACTACTTCTACCTCTTCGTCTCGTTCGACCGCTGCTGCCAGGGCGCCGCCAGCACCTACCGCGTCATGGCCGGCCGCTCCACCAGCGTCACCGGCCCCTACGTCGACCGCAACGGCACAGCGTTGACCTCCGGCGGCGGCACCGAGATCCTCGCCGGACAGGGCAGCATCCACGGCCCCGGGCACCAGGACGTGCTGGCGGACAGCGACGGCGACGTGCTCGTCTACCACTACTACGCGAACAACGGCGCGTCCCTGCTCGGCATCAACCTGCTGGCGATCGACTCCGCAGGCTGGCCCTACGTCCACTGACGCATGTACCCGTGCAGCGCCCCGCAGGGAGACGATCATGATCTCGACAGCCAGCCGCCGCAGACGACGGCGGACCACCCTGGTCCTGGCCACCACCACCGCGTTGCTCGGCGGGATCACCTCCGCCCTGCCACCGGCGGTGTCGGCGGCCACAGTGGACACCAACGCGTCGTACGTACTGGTCAACCGCAACAGCGGCAAGGCCTTGGACGTCTACGACCTCGCCACCCACGATGGCGCCCGGATCTCGCAGTACACCCGCAACGACGGGGCGTGGCAGCAGTGGCAGTTCGTCGACTCCGGCGGCGGCTACTACCGGCTCAAGTCCAAGCACAGCAACAAAGTCCTCCAGGTCTCGGGCGGCTCGACCGCCGACGCCGCCGGCCTGGTGCAGTGGGCCGACAGCAACGCGGCCAGCCAGCAGTTCCGGCTCGCGGACTCGTCCGGCGGACACGTGCGGCTGCTCAACCGCAACAGCGGCAAGGCCGTGGAGACCTACGAGTGGTCCACCGCCGACGGTGCGAGGGTCGTGCAGTGGCCCGACACCGGCGGCGCGAACCAGCAGTGGCAGCTGGTGAAACTGGGCGCGCCCGCGGCGGGAACGTTCACCAACCCGATCAAGCGCAACGGCCCGGATCCCTGGCTGCAGTACCACAACGGGTACTACTACCTGGCGACGACGACGTGGAACTCCACGATCACCATGCGCCGATCGCGCACCCTCGGCGGGCTGTCGAGCGCCACCGACCAGGTGATCTTCAACCTGTCGGGCCGCCCGAACGGGTGCTGCAACATGTGGGCGCCGGAGTTCCACCTCCTCAACGGCCGCTGGTACCTCTACTACGTCGCCGGACAGAACGTGCCGGACTACAACCCCACCCAACGGCTGCACGTGCTGGAGTCCTCCGGCACCGATCCCATGGGGCCCTACAGCTTCAAGGCCGACCTGGGCAACACCTGGGAGCTGGACGCGAGCATCCTCCAGCACGGCGGCAAGCTCTACATGATGGGCAGCGCGATGGACGGCACCCAGTCGTTGACCATCACCCCGATGTCGAACCCCTACACGCTCAGCGGCGCGCGGCGCACGATCAGCCAGCCGACGCTGTCCTGGGAGCGGCAGACCGCGGCGGTCAACGAGGGCGCTGAGCCGTTGTACCGCAACGGGAAGACGATGATCGTGTACTCGGCCAGTGCGTGCTGGGGTCCGGACTACAAGCTGGGACTGCTCACGCTCACCGGGTCCGACCCGCTCAACCGGTCGCACTGGACGAAGTCGCCCAACCCGGTGTTCCAGCGCAACGACGGCAACGGCGTGTTCGCTCCCGGCCACAACGGTTTCTTCAAGTCGCCCGACGGCACCGAAGACTGGATCGTCTACCACGCCAACGACAGCGCGTCGGGAGGCTGCGACATGAACCGCTCCACCCGCGCGCAGAAGTTCACCTGGAACGCCGACGGCACGCCGAACTTCGGCACCCCGGTCCGCCTCGGCACGCAGCTCGCCGCCCCGTCCGGCGAACCCGCGGCCTGACCGATCTCGCCCTTCGATGGCCGGCGGCCCTCGCCGCCGGCCATCCCCCGTCGCTCCGGACAGGAGACGTCCCGTGCCGCAACGTCGCACTTTTCTCGCCGGTGGAGTGGCCGCGGTGGCCCTGGCGGGCGCGAGCCGGCTCACCGCGCTCGCCGCGCCCGGTGACGCCGCCTACGTGATGGGCTACTTCACCGAGTCGCCCGGCAAGGTCGCCGACCGGTACGCCCTGCACCTGGCGGTGAGCACCGACGGCCTGAACTGGATGCCGCTCAACCAGGGCAACCCGGTGGCGACCCCCACCGCGGGCACCAAGGGCCTGCGGGACCCGTTCATCATGCGCAAGCAGAACGGCGGTTTCGTCGTGCTGGCGACCGACCTGACCGGCACCGACTTCACCCGCCAGAACCAGTACATCCACGCCTGGGACTCGGCCGACCTGCGGTCGTTCACCGGGTACCGGCGGCTGAAGATGCACTCCATGCCGACCCACACGTGGGCACCGGAGGCGTTCTGGGACGCCTCGCGCAACCAGTACGGCATCCTCTACTCCGCCAACAGCGGCGGCCGTGACGCCTTCTACGTCAACTACACCACCGACTTCGTCAACGTCGGCGCGCCACAGCTGTTCTTCGACCCCGGCTTCAACGTCCTCGACGCCACCATGCACGTCGGCAACGGCACCAACTACCTGTACTACAAGAGCTTCCGCGACGGCCGCCTCTACGGCGCCCGATCCGCCACCCTCAACCCGCGCAGCTTCGACCGGGGCACCTACACCGCCGGCGTGGTGAGCGGCGGCATCGAGGCCCCGGTCGTGGTCAAGGCCCACGACCGCAACGAGTGGTGGCTGTGGGGGGACTCGTTCTCCCCCGTCAACGGCGAGCTGTACGCCTGGCGCTCGGGCAACATCGCCACCGACTCGTGGTCGCCGCTGACCAAGGCCCAGTACACCCAGCCGCTCAACGCCAAGCACCCCACCATCTGCGGCATCACCACGACCGAGTACAACGACCTGGTCAGCCGCTGGGGCGCGCCCACCTGGAACCGGATCAAGTCCTACAACTTCCCCGACCACCTCATCCGGCACGCAGGCAACGCGGCGCGCATCGACCCCTACCCGTTCGACCCGTACCAGGACGCGATGTGGCAGCTCGTCCCGGGCCTGGCGTCCTCGGCCGGCATCTCGTTCCGCTCGGTCAACTACCCCGGCCGCTACCTGCGCCACATCGACTACACGGTCACCCTCGCCGCGAACGACGGCAGCCCGACCTTCGCCGCCGACGCCACTTTCCACCGTGTCGCGGGGCTCGCCGACTCGACGTGGTCCTCGTTCCGCTCCCACAACTTCCCCGACCGCCACATCCGGCACTCCGGATACGCGCTGCGGATCGACCCGATCTCGACCGGCTCAGCGGCGGCCGACCGCCAGGACGCCACCTTCCGCATCGGCTACTGACCGCTGGTGAGGCGGACGGCGGTCCAGGACCGGGGCGGCAGGATGACCTGCAGTTCGCGATCGATGATGTCGGCCTTCTGCGGTCGCGGGACAACGCGGTCCGGGTCGGTTTCCGTGTTGGTCGCCGCACCGTCCTCGTCGTGCACGGACCACGCCTCGGCCACCGTCACCTCCCCGAACGAGGCCAGGTCTGCCCGGAGCTCCACCAGCTCGGACTGATGCCGGTTGACCACGAACACCACCGTGTCGCCCGTCTCCGGGTCATGGGTCGCGACCGCGTCCACGACGGGGACGTCACCGAAGCGCTTGGTCCAGTACGCCGGCGAGGACGTCTCCACCCGCAGCACCTGTCCACGCGCCAACCGCGAGGTCAGCGCGAACGGGTGGAAGATCGTCTGGCGCCACGCCGGCCCGCCCGGCTCGCTGCGGATCGGCGCGATCACGTTGACCAGCTGCGCCTGGCACGCCACGGCCACCCGGTCACTGTGCCGCAGCAACGACATCAGCAGGTTGCCGACGACGACCGCGTCGTTCACGTCGTACTGGTCCTCGATGACCCGCGGCGCGATCTCCCACTCGGTGCGCGGTGTGTCGTGGAACCGCTTCATGTACCAGACGTTCCACTCGTCGAACGACAACGTGATCCGCTTGTCGCTCTTCAACCGCGCGCCGACCGCGTCCGCCGTGGCGACGACGCTGTCGATGAAGTGGTCCATGTCCACCGCGGAGGCGAGGAAGCTGTCCACGTCACCGTCCAGCACCTCGTAGTAGGCGTGCAGGGAGATGTGGTCCACCTCCTCATACGTCAACTCGAGGACGGTGGACTCCCACTCGCCGAAGGTGCGCATGGCCGAGTTCGAACTGCCGCACGCCACCAGTTCCAGGCCCGGCTCGGCCTGTCGCAACGCGCGGGCCGTTTCGGCGGCCAGCCGTCCGTACTCGTGCGCGGTCTTGTGGCCCAGCTGCCACGGGCCGTCCATCTCGTTGCCAAGACACCACAACTTCACCCCGTGCGGCGCCTTGGTTCCGTTCGCCTTGCGCAGCTCCGACAGGTGTGTGCCGCCTTCGTGGTTCATGTACTCGTGTACGTCGAGCGCTTCGGCGACACCGCGGGTGCCGAGGTTCACCGCGTACATCACCTCGACGTCGGCCTTGCGTGCCCAGGAGATGAACTCGTCGATGCCGACCTCGTTCGTCTCGAGGCTGTGCCACGCGAGTTCTCGGCGCACCGGGCGCTCGGCGACCGGGCCGACACCGTCCTCCCAGCGGTAGCCGGAGACGAAGTTGCCGCCGGGGTACCGGACCAGCTCGACCCCGAGCTCACGGGTCAGTTCCAGCACGTCGCCGCGAAAACCGTCCTCGTCGGCGGCCGGGTGGCCGGGCTCGTAGATTCCGGTGTAGACGCAGCGGCCCATGTGTTCGACGAACGACCCGAAGAGCCGGCGTCGCACCGGCGCGACGACGTAGTGGGGGTTGAGGACCAGGGAAGCGTTGAGCACGGTTCTCCTACTTCAGAGCGCCTGCCGCCGCGCCGCTGCGCCAGAAGCGCTGCAACAGGACGAAGGCGACGACGAGCGGGACGATGGCCAGCAGTGAGCCGGTGACGACGAGGTTGAACAGCATGCGGTTGCCGGCGTCCTGCTGTGCGGTGTTGAACCAGGTGGTCAGTCCGACGGTCAGCGGGTAGAGGTCGGCGTCGCTGAGCATCACCAGCGGCAGGAAGTAGTTGTTCCACGTCGCCACCAGGGTGAACAGGAAGACGGTGACGAGCGCGGGACGCATCATCGGCATCGCGATCTGCCAGAAGATGCGCAGCTCGCCCGCCCGGTCGATGCGTGCGGCGTCGATCAGCTCCACCGGCACGCTCTCGTCCACGTAGACGCGGACCAGATACGCGCCGAACGGGCTGAGCAGCGACGGCAGGACGACCGCCCACATGGTGTTGACGATGTCGAGTTCGGACAGGATCAGGTACGTCGGCAGCACCAGTGCGGTGGCCGGCACCATGATCATGCCGAGCAACGCGGTTTCGAAGAACCGCTTGCCCATGAACGAGAACCGCGCCAGTCCGTAGCCCGCGGCGGCGGCGAGCGCGGTCGCGCCCAGAGCGCTGAGCCCCGCGTACAACGCCGTGTTGACCAGCCACGCGCCGTAGACACCGCCGTCCTCGCTGAACAGCTGCTCGATGTTCTCCAGCAGGTTGAAGTCGGCGAACCACAGCGCCGGGCTGTCGAGCAGGTCCGGCTGGCTCTTGGTGGCCGCGATGACCACCCAGAGCAGCGGCACCAGGAAGTACAAAATGCCCGCGCCCATCAGCACATGTGGAAGCCAGGTCCTCGCCGTCGTGTTGCCGGCTGCGCCGCTGGTCATGAGCGTGCTCCCCGCCTGCGGTTGACGAACACGAACGCGTAGGCCACCACGAACACCAGGAAACCGAGCGTGAACGAGAGTGCGGCCGAGTAGTTGAAGTCCGAGTAGGCGAACGCCTGGTTGTAGGCATAGAGGTTCGGCGTGTAGCCCGCCGAGATCTGCGGCGCGAACCGGGCCATGATCTGCGGTTCGGTGAAGAACTGCATGGTGCCGATGACGGTGAAGATCGCGGCCAGCGAGATGGCCTGCCTGATCGCGGGCACCTTGACCCGCAACGCGATCTGCACCGGTGTCGCCCCGTCGATGACCGCGGCCTCGTACATCTCGCGCGGCACGCCCTGCAACGCCGAGTACAGGATGATCATGTTGTAGCCGGTCCACGCCCAGGTCACGATGTTGCCGAGCGACACCAGCAGCAACGAGGCGCTGAAGAAGTCGATCGGGTCGCCACCGACGAGCGCCGGCAGGTCCGCGAACGGGCCGAACGTGCGGCTGTACAGGAAACCCCACATGAGCGCGCCGACGACGGCCGGCACGGCGTAGGGCATGAACGCGATGAGCCGGAACGCCACGGCGAACTTCGTCGTGACGGCGTCGAGCGTCAACGCCCCGGCCAGCGCGATGCCCAGCATGACGGGGATCTGCACCAGTCCGAAGAGGACGACCCGCAGCAGGCCGTCCAGCAGAACCGGGTCGGTGAACGCGCGCACGTAGTTGTCGATACCGGTGAACCGGGTGCCGAGCGCGAGGCTCTTGCTGGACTGGCTGAGCCAGAACGCGTAGCCGAGTGGCACGACCAGGAACGCGACGACGACGAGGAAGAACGGCAGGACGAACAGCGCTCCGGCCACCGGGTGCGCGGTGACCCGGCGCCGTCTCCGTCGTGACGGGCTCTCGACCGGACGGGGAGACGGCGGCAGGTCGTCGGCCGCGGGTGCCGTGATCGGTACGGACCGCGTCACGGAGGACCTCCTGGACTGGGGTGGTCGGCTTGCCGCGGCACGCGGCAGGCCTCGGGTGCACTACCGGCTGACCTTGAAGCCCTGCTTCTCGGCGTACGCGACGACGTTCTTCTGCGTCTCCTCCAGCACCGTGCTCCACTGCCTGCTACCCGACATCGCCTCGGCGGTGCGGTCGTTCAGGTCCTTGAAGACGAAGTCCTGGAACGGCGTGTACTGGAACTCGCCCAGCTTCTCCGACACCGGCACGAAGATCTCGTTCACCTTCTGCCCGTTGAAGAAGTCGTACGCCTTGCCGGTGAACGCCGGGTCAGCCGCGACGTCCTTCACCAGCGGGTACAGGAACGCCTTGTTCAGCCCGATGTCCCACGCGGTCTTCGAGCGGCCGAACAGCTCGCGGGCCACCGTGGTCGCCGCCTGCTGGTTCTTGGCCTGCTTGGTCACGGTGAACGTCGAACCGCCCCAGTCGCCCTGCTCGTCGGCGCCCGCGGTCCACTGCGGCATCGGCGCGACCGCCCACTTTCCTGCGGTGTTCTTGAGCGAGCCGGCCACGTAACCGGGCGTCCAGCCGGCCGCGGCCCAGGTCCAGTACTTGCCGGAGTCCAGCGCCGCGGTGGCGTCGGCGGTGAAGAACTTGTCCTGGGCCATCAGGCCCTTGTTCACCAGGTCGCCGTACAGGTTGACGACCTTCTCGCACTCGGGCGCGGTCAGATTGATCTTCACTTCGTCCTTGGCCCTGGCCTGCGAGTAGCCGTACGGCCGGCAACCCGCCTGCCACATCAGCCCGTTGAGCCAGCCGCCGTCACTGCCGAAGCTCGCGATGTAGGCGTTCGGGTCGACGGCCTTGATCTTCGCCGCCGCGTCGGCGTACTCGAGCCACGTCGTCGGCACCGGGATGCCGTGCTGGTCGAAGAGGTCCTTCCGGTACATCAGCGCCATCGGTCCGCCGTCCACCGGGATGGCGTAGACCTTGTCGCCGTCGGTGGCCTGGCTCCACGCCCATTCGGCGTAGAGGTTCTTGTCGTCGTTGGCGCCGTACTGCCCCATGTCCACCAGTCCGTCGAGGATGACGAACGTCGGGATCTGCTGGAACTCGACCATCGCCACGTCCGGCGCGCCCTTGCCGGCGGTGAACGCCGTTTTGAGCTTGGCGTACTGGTCCGGGCCGGTGCCGACGTTGGTCCAGTCGACCTGGATGTCCTTGTGGGAGGCGTTGAACGCGTCGACCACGCCCTTGAACTCCGGGTACCAGGCCCAGACCGACACGCGCACGGGCCCGTCGGGGTTGTCCGCGGCTCCGCCGCACGCGGCCACAGCGAGCAGGCCGGCGACGACGAGCCCTGCACGGAGTTTCGCCATCCATTTGGTGCCGAGCATGAGGAGCGCCTTTCCGTCGCGGCATGCATCAGGGCATGCGCCATCACCATCACGGTGCGTGATCGGGAATGCGGTAACCCCGTGTGGCACGAACCGAGGACCGCAGAAGTCTGTGCGGTGCTGCACCACGGCTGACGGGGGTGAGTGAACCGACCGTGGCTGCCGCCGTGGCAATGGGTCTTGCTGCGCTGCAAAGCACTATGGACTGCCTTTTGCTGCGCTGCAAGACCCAATCTCATGTCAGTCGAACGAGCCGCGGGCCCGATCCCACGCGCCTCGGAGGACCGGGACTTGTCGTGGCGAGGACCAGCAGGCACACTGCGTTGCAGCGCTGCAGCGGTGGGCCGCCGCGCCGGTCTGACGGAGTGAGCCGATGCGCGATGCCACGCTGCGTGACGTTGCCGAGCTGGCGGGGGTGTCCGCGCGCACGGTGTCGAACGTGGTCAACGGCTACGCCCCGGTCACCGAGCCCACCCGCGAGAAGGTCGAGAAGGCGATCAAGGAGCTGGGCTACCGGCCCAACGTGCTGGCCCGCAACCTGGCGAACGGCAGGTCAGGGCAGATCGCGGTGGTCGTTCCCTTCCTGGACGTGCCCTACTTCTCCGAACTGCTCCAGGCGATCATCCCGAGAGCCCGCGAGCGCGGCTATCACGTGCTGATCGACCAGACCGACGGCGATCCCGCCCACGAGCGAGAACTGATCCGGCGCGGCGCACGGGCTGCCCTGTTCGACGGAATGATCTACAGCCCGCTCGGCCTGGCGCAGGAGGACCTGGCCGAGAGCGACCCGACGTTTCCGCTCGTCCTGCTCGGCGAGCGGTCGTCCAACGCCTTCTTCGATCACGTGGGCATCAACGACGTCGAGGCGTCCCGTGAGGCCACAGCACATCTGATCGGCCTGGGCAGGCGCCGGATCGCCGCGATAGGCGATCAGCCGTACCCGACCGGCGAGGCGGCGCAGTTGCGCACCCTCGGCTACCGGCAGGCGCACGCGGACGCAGGTCTGCCGGTGGACGAGTCGCTGATCGTCCAGACGCGCCGGTTCAACCGGGCCGACGGCGCGGCCGCCATGCGGGCGTTGCTCGATCGGGACGACCCACCGGACGCCGTTTTCGGCTACAACGACACGGTGGCGCTCGGCGCGTTGCACGAGATGCTGGAACGCGGGCTGCGGGTGCCCGAGGACATCGCGCTGATCGGCTACGACGACATCGACGAAGGCCGCTATGCCAACCCGGCGATCAGCACCATCTCTCCGGACAAGGACGCCATCGCCACGACCGCGGTGGAACGGCTGCTCATGCGCATCGGCAGCAAGGAACCACTGCCCGGCATAGAGGTGCGTGCCTCGCACCGGCTGATCGCCCGCCAAAGCACCGTGGGGCGCGCATCACGCGCTGAGTGAATGCTCCAAGGCGGCGCTCCAGCGCAGGGGCCGGCGTTCACGGCCGGTCAGGTGCAGACGTCCCAGCTCGACGGTGTCTGCCTGACCGGCCGCGACGACTCGCCCCTCCTAACGTCCGGCCGAGGCTTGCGAGATGCCGAGGAACCCGTGGGTGGTTCCCGGTGCGGAGCTGGTGAGGTCCAAGCGGATGCGATCGCCGCGCACCGCGGCGAACGTGATGTTCGCGGTCGTACCGCCGGACCAGTCGACCTTCACGTCCCGCGCCGGCACGAACGCACGGCCGTTCCAGTACGACACCGCGATCGAGGCGGGCAGGGCGTGTGAGGCGTCACTGAGGAACGCGGCCCGCACCGAGCCGGCCTGACCGTCTGCGGAGACAGGCAGCGACACCCAGTCCGTCGCGTGCGCCCGGCTCACCGCCGGAAGCAACGCCGTGGCGCGCTTGAGGTAGTAGTTCGACCAGTAGGTCGAAGTACTTCCGTCGAGCATCGCTGCCGGGACCGTGTCGCGGGCACCCGAGTAGCTCGCGTCCGCTCCCGGTGCGGGCGCCGGCAGCGGGTCGTGATCGGCGGTGGTGGCCTGGGCGGCACCGGACCGTCCACCGACCGCCGTGACCAGAGTGGACGCCGTGCGCAGGCCGGGTGCTCTGGCCGTCACCGTGATCACGGAGGCCGTCCGTCCGGAACGGACCATCGCCAGCGCCTTGCCGTTGAACGCGGTGCGCGAGCTCGCCTGGTAGTTCTCCGCGCTCTCCTGGCGGCCGTTGTCGAGACCGGCGAGGCTGCCGCCGCGGACCTGGAAGGAGATCAGGTCGTCCGCGTCCGGCACCACCACGCCCGCGCGGTCGACGACCTCGGCCGTGACGAAGGCAAGCCCCTCACCACCGGCCCTGGTCACCCTGCGGTCGGGCGTCAGCCTGATCGCGTGCGGCTCGCCCGCGGTGCGGACCTCGTCCCTGGCGACCTCCACGCCGCCGCGCCGCGCGACCGCGACAAGCCGTCCCGGCTGGAACGGCACCGACCACGTCAGGTGCAGCTTGCCCGCGCTCCCGTTGGGGCTGGTGTAGCTGCCGGGATAGGGGCCGGTGATCACGGTCTTGTCGTCGCCGGTCGCCTCGGTGGTTTCCAGGTACCGGCTGCCGTGAACAGTGGTCTTGGTGTCGAACTTCCTTTCTCCCAACGACTTTCCGTTGAGGTAGAGCTCAACGGTGTCCGCGTTGCTGTAAGCCCACACCGACACCGGCTCACCCACCTTGTGCCCGGTCCAGTTCATCGGCAGCAGGTGCACCATCGGCTCACTGCTCCACTGGCTGCGGAACAGGTGATAGAAGTCCTTGGGGAACCCGGCGGTGTCGACGGCACCGAAGAACGACGACTTCACCGGGTACACGTCGTACGGCGTGGGTTCGCCGATGTAGTCGAATCCGGTCCACAGGAACTGACCGGCGAACCACTTGCGGTCGCGGTCCTTCTTCAAGCCGTACTCACCGCTGTAGGTCCACGTTTCCAGGTTGTTGTCGTAGGACGACAGGTTGCGCCTGCCCGGCGTGTGGTTCTCCCCTGTGTTGAGCTGGTCCGGGTCCTGGTAGTGGCCGCGGGTCGAGGTGGAGGACGACGACTCCGCCTCGAAGAAGAACTTGCCGGGGTAACGGGCGTGCAGCGCGTCGATCGAGGAGGCGTCGTTGTAGTTCAGGCCCATCCCGTCGAGCATCCGCAGGATCTGGTCCTGCGGTGAGCCGATCGCGGGCACCCGGCGGTACCGGTCGCTGCCCATCACGATCGGGCGGGTGGTGTCGATGGCCCGCACGTCGTCGATGAGCCGCCGGGCGATCGGCGGGCCCGCGGCCGCGCTGGAGTCGGGGATCTCGTTCCCGATCGACCACATCACCACCGACGGCGAGTTCTTGGCCGCGTGCACCATCTCACGGAGGTCGGCGCTGCTGTGGTCGTCGAAGAACCGGCCGTAGTCGAACTTCGTCTTCGGCGTGCGCCAGGTGTCGAACGCCTCGACCTGCAGGAGGATGCCCAGCTCGTCGCACGCCCTGACGAACTCCGGCGAGGGCGGGTTGTGCGAGGTGCGCACGGCGTTCACGCCCATGCTCTTCATGATCCGCAACTGCCGCACGATCGCGTCGGAGGAGACCGCTGAGCCGAGCGCACCCAGGTCGTGGTGGAGGTTGACGCCCTTGAGCTTCATCTCCACGCCGTTGAGGGAGAAGCCGTTGTCCGGGTCGAACGCGAAGTACCGGATGCCCGTGCGGGTGCTGACGGTGTCCACGACCTTGCCGCGCACTCGGATCTCAGTGTCCACTGTGTACAGATCCGGTCGGTCCACGGACCACAGGGCAGGTTTCGCGATCCTGATGTCCGCGGTCGCCGTACTCGGTTCGACGGTCAGCGCGGCACGCGCCGTACCCCGGCCGACGATCCGGCCGCGCGGGTCCTTGACCGTCGAGACGATCTCCGCTCCGGTGCCGCCGCTCTCGCTGACGGCGGTGGTCGCGACACGCATCGTGGCGTAGCCGGCCTTGATCGTGGTCTCCAGGTCAGGCGTCGTCACCTTCATGCCGTGACGCGTGACGTGTGCGGGCTCGGTCACCACCAGCCGGACGTCACGGTAGATGCCGCTGCCCGAGTACCACCGGCTGCTGGGCACCTGGTTGCGCACCTTGACCGCGAGCGTGTTCGGAGTGCCGTCGGTGCGTGCATCGAGGTCGTACGCGAATCCCGTGTAACCGTACGGATGACGACCGAGCAGCTTGCCGTTCAGATACACCTCGGAGTCCATGTAGACGCCGTCGAACTCGATCGACACCTTCTTCCCCGCCAGCGACGACGGCAGCGTGAAGGTCTTGCGGTACCAGCCCAGACCGCCGGGCAGAAAGCCGGTTCCGGCTCCGGTGTGCGGACCTTGCACCGGGTCGAGCCCGATGCTCCAGTCGTGCGGCAAGCGCGTGTCCCGCCATGACCGATCGTGCTCACCGGGCTGTGGTGCGTCCTCACCGGTGGTGTTCACCAGGGCGAACTGCCACGCTCCGGTGAAGTCGACGGTCCGTCCGGCCGGCTGGACGTGCGAGGCCCGCGCCGGTGTCTGGACGGCGCCCAGCCCCACCACCACAACACAGCTGAGAACCAGCGCCCAGAACTTGGCCCACAGTCGATTCGATCGTCGAACAGCCAAATTTCACCACCCTGTAGCGGTTCCCGCGTCGATCGACGCGTTTACGCACCCCAGGAAAGCGCTTACCACCACTGTGCGCAAGAGAGGGGCGCCGGGCATGAGCATGGATTTCCCTGACGGTCCGGCGAGTGGTGGATGGCCAGATTTGTGCCGTCACGCGGCACGACGTCCACCCCGGCGCCGATGGCCGGGGTGGAAGTCGTTGATCACACCGCTGACGCGGTCTCTGCCTGCTGACGCTGCCCTGGTTACGGTGTCTTGACCAGTGAGAGCTGGTCGACGACGACACCGCCCGAACCCGACGCCCGCACGGTGACGGTGGCGCCCCCGCTGGGTAGCACGATGCCGGTGAGCTGGCGCTTGGCCCAGCCGCCCGACGACGGGATGCTCAGGGTGCGCTGGCTGCCGTTGGCGCCGGTGATCACGAGCTGTCCGGCACTGCCCCGAGCGTGCAGGGCCAGGGTGTAGGTGCCCGCGGGCACCGACTCGATCCGCTGCTCCACGCCGCCCCTGTTGCTCACCTGGAGGGCGAAGCGAGACCCGTTCGCACCACCGTTGACGTTGGTCACCGAACCGCCGAGGTTCCGCCATCCCCGCACACTGGAGACGATGATGCGGTCGGCCTGGATGTCCGGGTTGAGGATGTAGTTGTTCGCCGGTCCGACGCGCCATTCGCCGGTCGTGACGTTGAACTGCCACTGGCTCACCGAGTGGAACCGCGGCCGCGCACCGGTCTTGGTGATCGGCACCCACTGGTTGTACCCGATCCCGTTCCAGGCGAAGTCGGCCCAGCGGTCGCCGGCGTAGATGACCGTGTTCTGCTTGGTGCCCTTGACCGTCACGAAGAACCCGGTCTGGGTCACGTGGCTGTAGTCCATCTCGGTGCCGGCAAGGACGTACTCGCCGCTGTAGGAGCCCTGGACGTTGCTGCTGGTCGACTCGTTGACGTAGTTGACCGAGGTGTTCCAGCCGTGCAGGGCCGACGCCGCGTGGTAGTACTTGCCGTCGAGCTTGAACATGGCGTTGCCCTCGCGACCGTCGCCGCGGCGGATCTGCACGCCTGGCTCGATCCGCAGCGAGTCGGACTCCCGGAACTTGGCCACGAAGCCGCGCGACCGTCCTTCGCGGTTGGAGAAGATCAGGTAGTCCTTGCCGTTGTCGTCGGTGAAGACCGTCTGGTCACCGGTGCCGGTCGTGGGCGAGTTGGTGATCTGGGTCTGGAAGTAGCCGTAGTCGAAGGTGTCGGTCGGCGAGTCGCCCTGCAGCAGCAGAACACCGTGTCCGCCGCGACCGGTGTGCCACATCTGCACGGCGAGCACGTACTTGCCGGTGTTCTCGTTGTAGGAGACACCGAGCCGGCCGACCCAGCCGGCACCACCCATGTTGGCGCCGCTGCCCACGCCGGTGGAACGCGTCGCGACCCGGTTCTCGAACTTCCAGTTCACCAGGTCCTTCGACGAGTACACCGGGATCGACACAAAGCTGACGTTCCCGTCGTACTTGCGCGTCGGGTTGGCCCGGTAGAGCTCGGCACCGGTGTAGTGCACGCCGTACCAGTAGTAGGTGTCACCGAACTTGAAGACGCCGCCACCCTGCGAATAGATCGGGTTGCCGCTGGTGTCGTTCCAGAACTTGTTGTTCGTGATGGTCTGGAACGTGCCCTCGTCAGCAGCCTTCAGGTCGGCGGCGGCGTTCATCAGTGCCGTCTTCGCGGTGGCTACTTCAGACGTGGCGGCGGACCGGTTGCCGGCGACACCGGCAGCGGTGGTCAACGCCTTGGCGAACGGAGCCCAGGAGTCGGTCGTGTACTTCGACGGAATGCGGGTCTGGTAGTCGCGGACCAGATAGTCCAGACCTCGCTCCGCCACTGCCGGTTCCGCCACTGCGGGATTTGCCACCGCTGGGTTCGCCGAGAGTGGCACCACTGTCGCCACCAACAGCATCGCGGCGGCGGATAGCTTCCAGTACCTCAAGATGTCACCTTCCATCGTTCTCGAAGGCGCCGAGATCCGGCGCACTCCCGCTGAAGGGCAGTCCCACGTTGGTGCCCTTGTCGATCAGAACGCTGTTCGCGGCGAGGCGGAGATGGGGCAGCACGGGCAGACTGCCGTCGGCTTGGCGGGCTGCGTCCCAGCCGGACGTCGACACGCTCCGGAACTGCGCGTCCGACAACGGGACGTTGAGGTTCCAGGAGTTGTGCGAAGCCGTCGTGCCGTTCATGTTCGCGAGCAGCGTTCCGGTGTAGGCGATGTTGTTGCGCAGGTTGCCCCGGCCGACGGAGGCGCCGCTCGAGTTGATCCCCCGCATGTCGAAGTCGGGGCGGTTGCCGTAGCTGGTGTTGTTGAAGTAGTCGTTGGCCACCGGGTGGTGGTTGGAGTAGAATCCCGCGGCCTTGTTGAGAAACGCCACCGAGAAGCGGACGGTGTGCTTCACCGCCCTGGTGTCGTACTCGCGGCCGAAGCCACCCATCTTGAAACCGGCACCGTTGCCCGCGGACGTCGTCGTGCCCGGTACATAACCGTTGCGCCACGCCCACGAGTTCTCGATGAGCACGGGCGAGTACGTGGAGATGAGGTCGAACCCGTCATCGGCGTTCCACCACGCACGGCAGCCCCGGAACACGTTCGCGGGCCGACCGGCGGGCGTGTAGTGCGAACCGAACCCGTCGGCGTTCTCGCCGGGGCTGTCGTTGCTGCGCAGGTCGTAGTTGTCGTGCGCGTCCGAGTTGAGGACGAGGTTGCCGCCCCCGCCGTTGATGAACAGGCCGGTGCCCATGTGGTGGTGGGTGTCGATCTGCTCGAAGACGTTGTTGCTGCCGGAGATCCACAGCCCCCACGACTCGGCGTTGCGGTTGTTGTTCTGCGGTACGCCGGTGACTTCCAGTCCTTTGAGGTGGATCCAGCTGCCGGTGACGCTGAAGCCCTTGATGCGGCAGTCGTCCCTCATGCGCGAGAAGTCGAAGACCGGCTTCTCCCCCGGATGGGCCCAGTACCGGATCGGGTTGCCCGCGCTGCCGCTCTTGTTCAGGGTGATCGCGTCGACCCTGGCCGTCTGGCTGGAGCAGGCGCGGTTCGCACGGGTGTACGCGTACCGGCCACCTCGGAAGTAGACGGTGTCCCCCGGCTTGGCGGCTGTCTGCGCGCGGGCGATCGACGCCCACGGTGCGGCCTGGGCGCCGGCCGCACTGTCATTTCCGTTGGGAGCGACGTAGTAGACGCTCGCGGCCGATGCCGGTCCGGCGGCGATCACGAGAGGGGTCGCCGTGATCGCCGCGACCAGGAGCGCGCGGGTCAGGTAGATCGTGTTCTTCACGGCGTCACCTGCCTGGGTAAGTGATGTTCGGCCTCGGCGGCCGGCTCATGCCGGCGCCCAGGAAGTAGTCGACGTGGTGGGACTGCATGTACCCCTTGAGCGTCATGGCGTTGCGGTAGGCGGGGTTGTGCGCCAGCGTGTAAAGCCTGGTGCTCGTGGGGTGGTTGGTGGTGAAGATGATCAGCTGGTTGTAGCTCGCGTTGGTGTACACGGCTTCTTCTCGCCAGTCGCCGAGGATGTCGCCGTAGAAGGTTGGCTGGACGCTCTGGCTCGCGTCGACCGCGCCGTAGGTCGAGGTGGTGAGCAGCCGTCGCAGGCTGTTGGTGGGCTTGGGGTTGTTCGGGTCCCACTTCTCGAACTTGCCGTCGTTGAGCAGTTCCATCGTCATGTCGCCGTCCCACCACAGGCCCAGTTGCGGCCACGGCCGCAGCGAGGTGTCGGGTTCGGTGAGGCGGTCGGCGGGTGCGTTGTAGAGGCCGGAGAAGGACCAGACCTCCATGCCGGGGAACCGCGGGTCGATGTCGCCCGCCATGCCGCGTCCCACGTCGGCGGTGCCGGACGCGGAGTGCCGCCAGATGATGGAGCCGTTGGCGGCGTCGTAGTAGTACTCGCGCAGACCACTGGGGTTGTTCTGCTGGACGCCGTAGCCTTGCAGGCCCGGGCGGCTGGGATCCATCTTGGCGATGTGGAAGCGGTCGCCGTGGACGATGCCCGAGGGGCCAAGGGAGTACCGCAGGGTGCCGTTTCCGTTGAGCACGAACCCGATCTCGGCGACCTCGTCGGTGCCGTCGCCGTTGACGTCGATGACGCGGGTGTTGTGCCCGTCGGGTGTGTTCTGGTTGCCGCGCAGCCACTTCCACTGCTGGGTCAGCGTCTGGCCGTTGAACTGCCAGGCGCCCATCATGAGGTTGAACCCGCCGTTGCCGACCCGGTTCTTCATGAAGGCGACCAGACTGGGCCGCGTACCGTCGAGGTGGCCCACGCCGAACCGGGCGTACATCGGGCCGTCCCGCAGGTAGTCCGCCGGCACGGGGGCCGTGGCGCGGGGTGCCCCGGTCATGCCGTCGAGGATCGCGATGAACTGGCGGTTGTTGTCGCTGTTGGTGAAGGTGGTGCCGTTGCCGAAGCGGACGCCGTTGGCGATCCGCACGGCGACCTCGGCGCGGCCGTCGCTGTCGAAGTCGTAGACGGTGACGCCGTCGTTGTGACCGACGTCGATCGTGGACGATCCGCCCTCGATGTTGTTCTGGTTGGTGCTGTTGGGTCCCATGTTGACCGACCAGAGGAGCTGGCCGTCACGCCGGTAGGCCTCGATGGTCTGCGGCGACGTCTGGCGGTCCAGGACGTAGTCGTACTCACCGTCGCCGTCGAGGTCGCCGACCCAGACGAACTTCACCGGGCCGCCGGCGCGCAGCGGTACGCGGACGACCGGCTCGACGGCGTGGTTGGCGGTCAGCGTGAAGGCGCCGCTCGGTGGCTGCTCCGCGCCGTTGACCACGGGCCGCACCCGATAGCTGTTCGACCGGGTCAGATCCGCCGTCGAGTCGGTGAAGTTGGTGCCTCCGGTCAGGACCGCGGAGTTGAGCTTCACCTCCTGGCCTCCGGCAGCGGACCGGTACACGTTGAACCCGATGCCGTCCGGGTCGAGCCCCAGCAGCCGCCAGGAGACCAGCACGGCGTTGTTGCCCGACCGCACGGCCACGACACCGCGGCCGAGGTTCTCCATCGGTCTGGCGGCCGCCGCGACGCCGACCGGGGACGTCGCGGCGGCCGGTGCGACGGCCGAAGCCGTCACCGTGGCGGACAGCAGGGCGACTACGGCCCCGGCTGTCGAGACCTTTTTGGACAGTTTCATCGAATCCTCCCTGTGCAGGGTCAGGGCAGGGTGCAGGGTCAGGGCAGTTGATCACCGACCAGCGCCAGGCACTGGATCGCGGCCAGGCCGTACTGTGCGCTGGCGTTGGTGGACACGAAGCTCGCCTCGTCCACCGGTTTGAGCACGGCCGGGCCGTCGACCCGCACCGTTCTCCAGGGTGCGTTGCGCGGATAGCCGGCGTGGCCCGTGTAGAACTCCTGCCACGCTCTGGAGGCCAGCCTGGAGTTGCCGGTCTTCGCCGCGGCGAAGGCGGTGAGCCGGGAGTGGGCCTGCCGCAGGTTCTGGTTGCCGAACGACTGACCGGTCTCGGCCTTCTGCTCCTCGGCCGTGGCGTTGTACAGCCGGCAGTACTGCAGCCAGGCGTTGGTGAACTCCGGGAGGTCGAGCAGGTCGACGAGCTCACTGCACATCTCGACGAGGCCGAACACCGCGCCGAGCGAGCCCACGGAGACGGCCGGTTGCGCCGGTGCGAAGGCTCCGGTGTCCAGGTCGTACAGTCCGCTGCCCTGGACGAAACCGTTGGGCAGTGCCCCGATGCTGCGGGCGCCGGCTATCAGCTTGCGCAGCGCGATCGGGTCTCCGCCGCGCTCCCACTCGGTGAGGAAGGCGGCGGCGAGACCGCTCCAGTCGGTGCCGAGCGAGACGGACAACGCGTGCGGATCCGGTTCGTAGGGCCCGGTCCGGATCTTGCGGATCGGGTCGAGCACGAGGAACGTCCGATCGCCGTCGACCAGATCGCGCATCAGGTCGCCGACCCGTTCGTCGGCGGTGAGGAAGTAGTAGAACCGCCGGTAGGCTGCGGTGCTGATCCGCAGCTGTTTGGCGCTGTCCGCCCAGTGCTGCACGCCGTGCCTCGTGCCGAGGTCGCGCCACTTGCCCAGGTGGTAGACGTCCACCTCGCCGGTGTGCCTGGTCATGGCCTCGGCGAACCGGAACACGTCGGCGCGCCCGGACCTCAGGTACTGGTACCACAGCCACAGGTCCGGCGAGAGCTCGGAGTTGTCCCAGGCGTACCCGCCGATGTCGTACCGCCACACGTGCCGGTCGGAGTCGTAGGTGTGCATGATGTCGCCGTAGTCCCAGAACCCGTACCAGCTGCGCTGCTCGACCTGGCCGCGGTGGTGGTCGAAGAGGAAGTCCAGCCGGTCCTCGATCTCCCGCCGCGCCGGGGTGCTGCGGTCGACCGGGCTCCAGTCGCCGAAGACACCGGCGCCGTGCAGGTGGGCCGGTGCAGCGACGATCAACGGTGGGGTGCGGACGGCCGCGGCCAGCTGGGCGAACCGCTCCGCGGACGGCGTGGCTCGCAAGGCCCAGAACGACAGCTCGGTGGTGCGGGCGATCCCGTATGGCGTGCCGAAGCCGGGTTCGTAGTCCTCGTAGGTGATCTCCAGCCCTTCGAGCTGTTTCGGGTAGGTGTCCTGGCCCATCCCGTCGTGGTAGAAGCGCAGGTCCATCGGGGTGGCGTCGGGCGACCAGAGCCACATCGTCACCTCGGCGGTCTCTCCCGCCGCGCCGCGGACGTCGAGCTGCGTGGGGTGCAGCTGCCAGAAGTCGCGCAGGCCGAACGCGAACCCGCCGCTGATCCCGCCGACGTAGCCGAGGCCGGACGCCCGGCGGCCGGAGTCCACCGGGATCCAGCCGTGGCCCGCTTTGGTGCGCTTGCGAATGTCGAAGCAGCCCTCGGACAACTGCCGCAGGCTGTAGTCGCCCCAGGCCGGGATGTACTGCAGCCTGCTGCTCACTCGGGTGTCCCAAGTGGACACCGGAGGTGTCGCTCGTCCGGCGATCTGCGCCTGCCGCACCGCCGCACCGGGGTCACGGCGCAGACCGGTGATGCCGCGGACGGCCTCGCCGAGCACACCGTCACCGTCACCGGCGAACCGCACGTGACGGTCGTGCGGCTGGTCGGTCATCGGCACCTGGAAGCGGACGCCGAGGCCGGAGATGAAGTCCTTGTTCGCGTCGCCGTCGAAGACGAAGGTGTGGACCATGCGGATGCCGTCGCTGCCCGCGTACAGGTACAGCCGGATGGTGAAGGGCAGCCACGCCCTGGGGCCTCGGTCGGCTCGGTGCACACCCTCGACCCGCACCACGGCGCGCACCGGGCCACGTTGCTCGACGGTCACCGCACGGATGTCGGCGGTGAACCGCTCGGTGCGCACCACTTCAGGCGCGTCGTCCGCGGTGTTCTTGCGCAGGCAGACCAGGGTGCCGCCGGTGGCGATGGTCCGGTCTCCCCTGGAGATCGACGGCACCAGGACGCGACCGCGGCGAGCGATCCGGCAGCGGATGACGCCGGTGTCGACGTCGATCTCCCTGCGGTTCTCGCTGATCCGCAACGGGGCGGCGGGCGCGGCCGGCTTTCCGGTGCGCAGCAGGTACTCCCGCGCAGGCGCGACCTCCGTGCCGATCGCGTGTGCGGTCCACTTGACCGTCCCGTCCGGCCAGAAACCAGTCGGCCACGACTGCACGGGGACGGCCTGGCCGGCGGCGGTACTGAGGGACAACTCGCTGCCTTTGGGCAGGGCCCCCCGCGCCCACGGCACTCCCCAGGTGGTGCCGACAAGTGCCTGAGGCGCCTCGCTTTCCAGCCAGCGCAGTGGCACTTCCGCGGCCGCGGCGGGGGTCGGCGGCGGCTGACCGCCCAGTGCGGCGCCGGCTTGCGCCGGTGCGTGCAGCCCGCTTGCCGCGCCGGTCATCGCGACGCCCACCAGAAGAGTGCGGCGAGACAGTTCGGGCATCATTGCCCTCCACCTGAGCCAGAGTTGAAACGTTTACTATTGCTGGGCAGCGAACCAAGGATTTCTTGATCGTGTCAAGACCATTGCCCGGTTTTTCGTTGGCAGCAACGGTATTGACCGCGTAGCGACTCGACCCTAGATTCGATCCATCGATACAAACGGTTTAACTCATATTCGACTTCCTTCGACAGATGGACTGCTGTCGCCCTACACGGGGTGGACCAGGGCGCACTGGGAGGCAGTGGCCGATCATCTTCTGGACGGCGTAGCGCCCTACGCCACGCCGGGCGGCGCCCAGTACCGGCTGCCGGGCCGACCGGGACGCGCGGGCCTGCACAGTGACGGTTTGGAGGGCTACGCAAGGACTTTCCTGCTCGCGGCCTTCCGCATCGCCGGTGCCGATGGTGACGTGCCCGCAGAGCTCATCGAGCGGTATGCCGAAGGCCTCGCCCATGGCACCGACCCCGGCCACCAGTACGCCTGGCCGGCACCTGCCGACTGCTCGCAACAGCTCGTGGAAGCGGCCTCGATCGCGCTGGCACTGCACGAGACCCGTCGATGGCTGTTCGACCGGTTCGACTCCTCGGTGCAGGACCGAATCGTGGCCTGGCTCGCCGCCGCGGCGGGCAAACGGACGTGGCAGAGCAACTGGGTGCTGTTCCCCGTGATGGTCCAGCAGTTCCTCGCAGGCGTCGGCGGACCGCACGACCCTGCCGGAATCTCCGACGGGCTCGACCGGATCGAACAGTGGTACGCCGGCGACGGCTGGTACACCGACGGGGCCGGGCGGAGCTTCGACTACTACGCCGGGTGGGCTCTGCACCTGTACCCGCTGCTGTGGGCCCGGATGTCGGGCGACCGGCGGCGCGGCGAGGTGTACCGGGAGCGGCTGCGCCTCTTCCTGGAGCAGTACCAGCACATGTTCGCCGGTGACGGCGCGCCGGTGTATCAGGGGCGGTCGCTGTGTTACCGGTTCGCCTGCGTCGCACCGCTGTGGCTGGGCGAGCTGACGGACGCGACCCCACTGCCCGCCGGCCGCTCCCGGCGGATCGCCAGCGGCGTGCTGCGGCACTTCGTCGAGCGCGGTGTACCGGACGAGCGCGGCCTGCTCAGCCTCGGCTGGCACGGCCGTTTCCTGCCGAGCACGCAGCACTACTCCGGTCCGGCGTCGCCGTACTGGGCGAGCAAGGCGTTTCTCGGACTGCTGCTGCCCGCGGACCATCCGGCGTGGACAGTGCCGGAGAGCGCCGCGCCGATCGACGACGGCGACCAGGTCGTCGCGATGCCCGGTCCCGGCTGGCTGCTGCACGCCACCCGTCACGACGGGGTGGTGCGCGTGGTCAACCACGGCAGCGACCGGGCGCGTCACCTGTCCGCGGACGGGATCGACGACCCGCACTACACCCGGTTCGGGTACTCGTCGCATGCAGCTCCCCAAGTCGGTGAAGATGCTCGTGTGCGGGCGGTGGACGGTCATCTCGCGGTGATCGGGCCAGACGGCGTCGTCTCCCGCCGGCGGCGCATCGAGGCGATCGCGGTCCACGACCGGTTCGCCGCGTCGGCCTACGAGGACGGCCCCGTGCGGGTCGAGACGGCGTCGATCGTGCGCGGACCGTGGGAACTGCGCGTCCACCGCGTGACCGCCCCACCTGGCCATGTCGTCCGGGACGGCGGCTACGCACTGGCCGGTTCCCGCCCACCGTCGGTGGGCACCGGTGACCGATGGGGCCAAGTCGGTGTGCCGGACGGCCTGACGAGCGTCGTGGTCGCTCTGCACGGTTTCTGTGCGGCTGCGACCACCGAAGCCATGGACGCCAACGCGTTCGGCGTGTGTTCCGCCACGCCGTACCTGGTAGCGCCTGATCATCCTGGCGGAAGCGCCGTCTACGTCTCGCTGATCGTGCTCACCGGCGATCGGGTCGATCCCGCCGCGCTGCGAGAGTCGGTCACCGCGTCCGTCGCCGGTGACCGAGCCACGATGCGACTGCCGGACGGGGAGCGGATCGAGGTGGTGCTCGGTGCCCAGGTCACCTACGCGCGCTATCCCGTGGACGGCGCGCCCGTACGGTGGCCTGCGGACGACGCCGCCGGCACCGGGGTATAACTGATTCGGTAACCGCTTTCTGAAACAATGTTCCCGGTTACGGAGTCACGGGAAGGGCCGGTGGACGATGACGCGACGGGCGAGCGAACCAGTGAACGGCCGGCGGCGGTCCACGATCCGCGAGGTGGCGGAACGGGCCGGCGTGTCCGTCGCCACCGTCTCGCGCATCCTGAGCGGCGACTACCCGGCCTCCCCCGCCACCCGCAAGCGCGTCATGCGCGCCGTCGAGGAACTCGACTACGTCGCCAACGCCCACGCCCGCGCGCTCGCGGGCACGTCCGCCAAGAGCATCGCCATCGTCCTCAACTCGGTGATCTCGCCGCACTACGCGCATGTCGCGCAGGGTGTGGAGGCCCAGGCCGCCGTCGAAGGCCGGCTGTGCCTGATCGGCACGACCGGCGGCGACGCCGAGCGTGAGCTCGCCATGGTGAAGTTCATGCGGGAGCAGCACGCCGAGGCGGTCATCCTGGTCGGCAACGTGGTGGCCGACGAGAAGTACCACAAGCGCATGGGCCAGTACGCGCACGCCCTGACCGCGATCGGTTCCCGGCTGGTGCTGTGCGGCCGCCCGCCGCTCGGCCCCGATGTGCCCGCGGTCGTCGTGGAGTACGACAACGCCGGTGGCGCGTTCGCGGCGACCAGCCACCTGCTGTCCGCCGGACACGAGCGGATCCTGTGCCTCGGCCGGCGTCCCGGCTACACCACGCAGGACGGCCGGGTGGCCGGGTATCGCAAGGCGCTGGCCGCGCACCGCGTGCCGCACGACCCCGCGCTCGAGGTCGAGGGCACGACGATGGAGTGGCACGAGGGCTATCGGATGATGAAGGAGCGGCTGGCCACCGGTCCTCGCGACTTCACCGCGGTCTTCGCCCTCAACGACCTCATCGCCAGCGGTGCCTGCCGGGCACTGACCGAGCACGGGCTCCGGGTACCCGACGACGTGTCGATGGTGGGATTCGACGATCTGCAGCCCTCGCTCGACCTCAACCTGACCACCGTGCACCTGCCACATGAGGAGATCGGGCGCACCGCCGTGCGCCTCGCACTGGAGCACGAGGCACGCGGCGGCACACCTCCGCACGTCGTTCTCGGGACACACCTGGTGATCCGCGACTCGGTCCGTCCCCGCGTGTCCTGACGCCCTCCAAGCAGGGGAGGTCAGGCAGCGGCAGCTCCGACGTCGAGGGAGTCGACGTTGGGTAGTCCGGCTGCCGTGGTCGGGGCGATCCGGATGGTGTTGCTGCCGCCGTTGAGCGACACCGGCACGGACTTGGTCGACCAGGCCGACCATGAGCTCGTCGACTCGAACGACACGGTAGCCACTGTGGTCCCGTTGACGATCACGTTCGCCGGCCGCGTAGCCGAGCCGTTGGCGAACCGGACGCTTACCGTCGCCGTACCCGCCGCCGCCGGGGTCACCGTGAACTGCGCTGCCGCCCCGACGGCGTTGCTGCCGTTGCAGAACCCGCTGCCCGAATAGCCCGCGTGATTCGTATCGATCGTGCCGTCACACACCGCGGGAGCGGACTCCGCCTCGTAACGCTGCCCCGGCTGCGGGCCGTCAGCGCCCCAGCCGTGCCTGAGCCGGTCAGCGCCGGTGGAGCTGCGGATGCTCACGCTCAGGTTGGTGCCGCTGCCGTGGAGCGCGAACATGGAGTACCAGTCGTAGTTCTGTCCGGCGGTGATCTTGCCACCGAGCGCGGGCCAGTAGACCGCGCCCATCCTGAGTGCCCGCAGGGAGTCGGTGTCCGCGCGGAGGTACCGGACGAAGTTGTTGGAGCTGTTGGCATTGTTGTAGTTCAGGCCGGTGTCCATCGGAGCGCCGAACTCGGTCAGGACCGAGCGCGAGGCGCAGTTGCCCAGTCGCTGCCGGAAACTCTGGACCCAGCCGTTGTAGTCCATCTCGCCGTAGAAGAAGGCGTAGTGGTGATAGGACAGGAGCGTCCCGTCGAGACGTGTGTCGGCACAGACCGGCCTGACGTCCTGGCTGTAACCGGTGCCACCTACCAGGATCCGGCCCTTCGGGATCGACGCGCGAGCGTTGATCCACGAGACGGCGAGGTTGATCCACTGGGAGGCGCTGTAGCCGTGGGGTTCGTTCATCGGCTCGAAGTAGACCAGGCTGTTGGAGCCGTACTGGGCGGTGACGGTGTTCCACATCGAGTTGAAGGCGTTCATGTTGGTGATCCGGCCGCCGGACGCGGCTCCGTCCTCCCAGTAGGCGAGGATGACCTTGAAGCCTTGGGCGGTCGCGGCGTCGATCGTGCCACGGTAGGCGTTCCACCACGACGTACCGACGGTGTGGGTGTTGACCGGCAACCGGACGGTGTTGACGCCGAGCTGGTTCTTGAACCCGTTGTAGACGGCGTCCGCCTTGGCCCGGACGGTCGAGTAGCTGTCCGACTGGTTCAGCCCGTCGAGGACGAGCGGACCTGTGACGAAGTTGTCGCCACGCACAGCCCAGTTCACGCCTCGGAACTGGGATGTGTCCGCGCTGGCCGGTGATGCGCCGGTCAGTGCGACCACCGGCAGCAGAGCCAACGTGCTGAGAACGCTGACCAGAGTGCGGCGCAGGGAACGGGTGTGAGGTGCTGACCGGCTGCGGGTACGTGTCGGTGACATCTGATTGACCAATCGGGTGCAGGGATGGGTGTGGGCAGGAGCTTTGTCGTGCGTTGCCGGCGGATGTTGCGGACTCAGCCGCCGGTCTCGCCTGAGGGACCGGCGAGGACCTTGGAGGTGGGGACCGGGACGCCGAGGTTCGGGGTGCCGTCGGCGTTCCAGGAGATCTTCTGCACGCGCGTGGTCCGGGTCGTGCCGCAGCCCTGGGACGCCGAGGAGTTGGCGTGGTAGGCGATCCAGATCTCGGTGCCGTCGGGTGAGGTGAAGAACGAGTGGTGGCCGGGGCCGTAGACGCCGTTGGCGTTGCTGCGCTGGAAGATCGGGGTGGGGAACTTGGTCCAGGACGACGCCGCGAGCGGGTTGCCGCCGCGGTACTCCAGCATGCCCAGCTTGTAGTCCGGTGTGCCGCAGTAGCTGGCGGAGTAGGTGAGGAACGTGCGGCCGTTGCGCTGCAGGGCGAACGATCCCTCGTTGACCGGCTGGCCCTGTCGCTCCCACGCGAGCGTCGGCGCCGAGATGCGGGTGCCGTAGGCCGATACGGAGGTCGGGCTGCTCATCGGTGCGATGTAGATCGACTGGAGCTTGTCGGCGTGGAAGGCCGAGTAGTGGAAGTACAGGGTACCGTTGAGCTTGAGCACCGCGCCGTCGATCGCCCAGCCGTTGTTCGGCATCAGGTTGAGCACGCCCCGGTAGGTGTAGGGGCCCATCGGGTCGTTCGCGGCACTCTCCAGCACGTGCGTGCGGCGCGATCCGTATCCAGGCCGCGGTGCCACCGAGTAGTAGATGTACCAGCGGTTGTTGATCTGCTCCAGGTGGGGAGCCCACATCGTGCAGCAGCCCGTGTTCTGGGTCGCGGTGAAGACCCGCCGCTCCGGAGCGCTGCGCAGGCCGGCGATGGTGGACGACCGGCGCATCAGGATGTTGGACGTCCACGTGGTGGCGACGTAGTAGTACTGGCCGTTGTACTGCACCAAAGTCGGGTCGGCGCTGTTGGGCGCGGGGACGACGGGATTGGTGAACGAAGGGCCGGGCGCGGCGTCCGCGCGGTCCTGGCCCGCCGCGATCATGGACAGGGCGACGATGAGCGCGGCGACGAGCGACAGGACTCGCCGGCCCGCACCGCGCCGGTGCACGAGCATCATGGGCACTCCTGGTGACGGGAACGGGTGGGGCGTTCCGGCACAGCCGACAACAACCCAGAGGGCTCAGGCGTTACTTGGCGGCGGCGTGTTCCTTGGCCAGTTCCTCGGCCACCTTGTCGCCGCCGGCCTGCCGCCACTGGGTGACCGCGTCCTTCCAGGCGGACACCGGCTTGCGGCCGAACACGATGGCCCCGATCGCGTCGCCGACGGTCCGGGTCAGCTCGGCGCCCTTGCTGGTGCGGGTCGCGGACCGCAGCCCCGCCTCCGGATCGGCCGCGCTCCCCGGCAGCACCGCCTTCTCCCACTCGTGGACGGCTTTGGCCGCCTCCGGGTAGCCAGGCAGGTGCAGCACGGCCGGCGCGACCCCGAGGTACTTGATCGGCAGGTTGACGTTGTTCTCCACCTTGAACAAGTCGGTCGTCTTGATTCCGCCGGAGTCCTTGGTGAAGTGCGTGCCCTCCACGCCGTAGTTGACCAGCTCGTACTCGGAGGTGCCGAACGGGGCGCTGAGGTAGTTGGAGACGCGCAGCAGCAGCTTGATCCGGTCCGCGCCGGCCTTCTTGAACGTGACGTAGCCGAAGATGCCGGTGCCCTGCCAGGGGGTCGCGTTCGGCCCGTACGGGCGGGCGAGGTCGAACGCGAACCGGCGGTTGATGCCGTCCATCGTCTCCCTCGCCACCGCGCCGAAACCGTCGGTGATCGACAGGATGGAACCGTTGTACCAGAAGGTCTTCAGATCGGTCGCGCTGAGCGTGAGGCTGTCCGGCTGGTAGGCGCCCTTCTCGGCGAGCCGGCGCATCACGCCGAGCGCCTCCTCGAACTGGGGCGTGGTGAGGGTGCTGACGAACTGGCCGTCGCGCAGTTCCCAGGCGTTCGGCGCACCGAGCGAACCGGCGTGGTAGGCGATCGAGCCGAAGCCGCCGAAAAGGCTCTTGGAGCCGCCGATCCCCCACCGCCCGCCGCCCGACTGCCCGGTCATCGCGGCGACGAACTCCTCTGTGCGCCACTCCCGCGCTACACCGGCCTGCTGGAACGCCGTGCGGTTGACGTACAGGCTGTTGCCCGGTTTCGGACGCTCCAGCGGCACGCCGTAGATCCGGCCGCCGACGCGGCCCATGCCCTGCCAGGCGTACGTGGGGATGTTGGCCAGACTGGGATAGTCCTTGACCGCGTCCCCGCCGACGAGGTCGGACAGGTCGGCGCACCGGCTCTGGACGAACTCGTGGGAGCGGGGCAGCTGGAGGTTGCTGAACATGATGATGTCGGGCAGGTCGTCGCCGGAGGCCATCAGCGTGGCCATCTTCTGGCCGTACTCGGCGTCCGGGACGACCACGACCTTCAGGTTGACGTTCAGCGCCTTGTTGATCGCCTGCCAGAACTGGTTGCTCTCCAACGGTTTGGGCGGAGCGCCGTAGGTGACGACCACCGCGGTCACGTCCGAACCGTCGCCCGGTGCTTCCGGCACCGACCGGACAAGATTCTGCGGGTAGTTCAGGTACAGCGGTTGCACGCCCGACTTGTCGCCAGGCGCATCGGGTGTCGGACCCGCGAACGGCACGTATGTGGGCCACGGCACCACATTCTTGCCGGCATTGCCGACGTTGCCGGTGGATCCGCTGCCGCAGCCGGCGAGCGCGGGTCCGGCCACGGTGGCGAGCGCACCGGCACCGGCCAGCTTCAGCAACGACCGTCGGCGGAGGTGAGAAGACATGCGTGGCTCCTTCCTCTCGTGAAGGGTGGATCAGGCCTTGACAGCGCCGGTGAGCACGCCTTTGACGAAATAGCGTTGGAGCAGCGGGTAGATGCACACGATGGGCGCGACGGCCAGGACCACCACCGCCATCTGGGTCGACTGCGGAGCGGAGGTGACCGTCGAGTCACCGCTGAGGTCGGCTCCCCCGGTGACGTACTGACGCAGCACCGTGCCGATCGGCCACTTCGTCTGGTCGTTGAAGTAGATGATGGCCTCGAAGAAGCGGTTCCAGTAGGCGACCGCGTAGAACAGGCTGACGACCGCCAGCACCGCCTTGGACAGCGGCAGCACGATCCGCCACAGCATGGTCAGTTCGCCGGCGCCGTCGATGCGGGCGGCCTCCAGCAGTTCGGCCGGGATGGACTGGAAGAAGCCCCGCAGCACGATCAGGTTGAACACGTTGATCAGGAACGGCAGGACCAGCGCGGCGTAGGAGTCGAACAGGCCGGTGGTCCGCACCACCAGGAACAGCGGGATCATCCCCGGCGGGAACAGGAACGTGAACAGGATCAGCAACAACATCGGCCGGCCGCCGTAGACGTGGGGCCGCGACAGCGCGTACGCGAGGCCCACCGTGCAGACCAGGCTGAGCGCCGTGCCGATCACCGTGACGCCGCCACTGACCAGCAGCGCCCGCGTCACGACTCCGCCGTCGAGTATCTCCGTGTACGCGCCGAGCGTGAACCGCTCCGGCCACACCACCCAGCCACCGTTGGCGATCACGTCCTGCGGTGAGGCGAGGCTCGTCGCCACGACGGTCCACAACGGGAACAACACGAGCAGCACGATGACGATGAGCGCCACCGCCTTCGCGAGCCGCAGCCCCGGCCCTGGTTTGCCCTGCCACGCCGGATATGTCGCCCTCAACGCCGGTACACCCCCTGTTCGCCGAGCCGATGCGCGACCCTGTTCGCCGTGTACACCAGCGCGACACCGATGAGCCCCTTGAACAGCCCGGCGGCGGCCGCGTAGCCGAACTCGCCGTTGGCGAAGCCGGTGAAGTACACGAAGGTGTCCAGCACCTCGCCCGCCTCCGGCCCGACCGCCTGCCGTTGCAGGAAGAACTGCTCGAAGCCGACCTCGAGGAACTCGCCCAGCCGGAGTATCAGCAGGAGCACGATCACCGGGCGGATGCCCGGCAGCGTCACGTGCCAGAGCCTGCGCCACCAGCCCGCGCCGTCCAGTGCCGCCGCCTCGTACTGCTGATCGTCCACTTGGGACAGCGCGGCCAGGAAGATGATCGTGGCCCAGCCGCATTCCTTCCAGATCAGCTGCGCGACCACCAGCGGCTTGTACGCGTCCGGGTTGCCGATGACGTGAATCGCCCCGAGACCGAACTCGCCCATCCAGCCGTTGACCACTCCGGCACCCCCGAGCATGTGCTGGAACAGCGCCACAACGATCACCCACGACAGGAAATGCGGCAGGTAGACCACGCTCTGCACGAACCGTTTGACGGTCGTGCCGACCAGGCTGTGCAGCAGCAGCGCCAAGGCAAGCGGAGCCGGGAAGAAGAACACCAGCTGGAGGCCGGCGATCACGACCGTGTTCGCGACCGCGTTCCAGAACCGCGGATCGCCGAGCATCTGCTCGAAGTTGACCAGTCCGGCCCACGCGCTGTCCGCGAGACCCAGGAACGGCACGTAGTCGACGAAGGCCAGCACGTTCCCGAACAGCGCGCCGTAGTGGAAGACCAGGAAGTAGAGGACGCCTGGCGCCATCACGGCCAGCAGCACCCGGTCCCGGCGGATCCGCCTGCGGTGTCCCCGTTCCTGGGCGTGTGACGTCTGCCGGCGCACTTCGCGGGATGGCCGCCTGGTCTCGACCGCACTCACCTCGGTGCCCCCCGTCGTGACGATCGCCCTCGACCGAAACCCAGCGACCCCGAAGATAAAACGCTTACATCCTCAGGTCAACCATGGATGCCGTACCCTTTGACAACTAGGGCCCGTGCCATGGTAAAACGTTTTAACTCAGCCATGCCTCACGGAGGGGATCGATCCGTGCCGGAACGTCCCGTAGCGGTGCTCGCCATGCAGCCCTGGGCGCTGCCGGACCTGTTCCCCGCGGACCTGCTGGAACAGCTGCGAACCCTGGTGCGACTGGAACCGGGTCCAGCCCTCACGTCCTTCGGAACGGAGGAAGCCGTGTCCGTGCTGCGCGAGGCGGACGTGCTGGTGACCGGCTGGGGCTGCCCGCGCATCGACAGCGCCGTGCTCGCCACCGCGCCGCGGCTGCGCGCCGTGATCCACTCGGCCGGTTCCGTCAAAGGACATGTCGACCCCGCGGTCTTCGCGCACGGCGTCACGGTCTCGTCGGCCGCACAGGCGAACGCCGTGCCGGTAGCCGAATACACGGTGTCCGCCATCGTCTTCGCGGCGAAACGAGTGTTCGCCCGAGCCAACTGGTACGCACACGACCGCACGGCAGGTGATTGGCGTTCCGGTGCCGGCACCGGGCTTTTCGACCGCACGATCGGGATCATCGGCGCCTCCCGGACAGGTCGGCTCGTCCTGGATCGGCTGCGTCCGCACAACGTCCGGCTGCTCCTCGCCGATCCCTTCGTCACCGCCCAGGAAGCCCGCGCACTCGGCGCGGAACTGGTCGGCACGGACGAGCTGTGCCGCCGCAGCGAACTGGTCTCCGTGCATGCGCCGGCACTGCCGGAGACCCACCACCTGCTCGACGCCCGGCGGCTCGCCCTGCTCCAGGACGGCGCGACGCTCATCAACACCGCGCGCGGATCCCTGGTGGACACCGTCGCCCTCACCCGCCACTGCGCGACCGGGCGCATCGACGCCGTGCTCGACGTGACCGATCCCAGCCCGCTGCCGCCCGATCACCCGCTCCTGCGGCTGCCGAACGTGCTCGTCACCCCGCACCTGGCCGGTTCACAGGGACGCGAGCTGCGGCGCCTGGGCGAGTTCACCGTGGCCGAGCTCGCGCGCTTCGTCGGAGGCGAACCGCTGCACGGCACCATCTGTTCCAGCGACCTGCACCGGATCGCCTGACTGACCACGTTCGGAAGAAGACACGGACTCCGCCCGCAGGCACGTGCAGGCTGCCCATACCGTCATCGCACTGGCGCATTGCTGTCCATCATTCCCCTGATCGCGTTGTTCCTCGGGTTAGCGCTACTGGCGCGTCGACCTGCTGACAGGGGCCGTAAAGTCGTGACCACCGGTCACGGCGGATGAGGATAGATGACGGACACCGCGCCACAACGGCGAATGAAGCGGCCGCCGACGATTCTCGACGTCGCCGCGCACGCCGGCGTCTCGCGTGGCACCGTCTCCCGCGTTCTGCAGGGCGGGCACAACGTCAGTCCGGCCTCGCAGGAGGCGGTCCACGCCGCGATCCGCAAGCTGGGTTACGTGGTGAACCGGGCGGCCCGCAGTCTGGTGACCCAGCGCGCGGGTTCGGTGGCGTTCCTCCTGTCAGAGCCACAGGAGCGGTTCTTCGAGGACCCCAACTTCACCACTCTGCTGCGCGGCTGCACCACCGCTCTGGCCGAGCACGACCTGCCGCTCATCCTGATCACCGCGGGCACCGAGGCCGAACGCCGCCGCATCGCCCCGTTCCTGTCGGCGCACCACGTCGACGGCGTGCTGCTGGTCTCCTCGCACCGCGGCAACCCGATGATCGGCCACCTCCGGCAGGCCAACCTGCCGTTCGTGTGTTGCGGCAAGCCGCTCGGTGAGCGTGACGCGGTGTCCTACGTGGCGGCCAACGACCGTGAGGGCGCCAGGGCCATGGTGCGCTACCTGCTCGAGTCCGGCCGCAAGCGCGTCGCGACCATCGCCGGCCCTCGGGACACGCCCGGAGGACTGGAACGGCTCGACGGCTACCGCGAAATGCTCGCCGAGCACGGCATCGCCCACGACCAGCGGCTGGTGGCGGTCGGCGACTACAGCCGGGCCAGCGGTGAGGCCTGCATGGAGCAACTGCTGACCAGTGCACCGGACATCGACGCGGTCTTCGTGGCGTCGGACCTGATGGCCGACGGCGCGTTGACGGCGATCGAGCGGGCGGGCCTGCGCGTGCCCGATGACATCGCCGTCGGCGGCTTCGACGACTCACCGGCCGCAACCGCTGCCCGTCCCCCGCTGACCACCATCCGGCAGCCGTGGAATCGCATCAGCGAGATGATGGTGCGCCAGCTGCTCGCCCAGATCGACGGCGAAGGGCCGGCCACGGTGATCCTGCCGACCGAGCTCGTCGTCCGCGAATCCGCCTGATTCAACCGGTGTGGTCGAATGCGCCGTCGAATTTCGTCGAGACTGTGCACGTTCACAGGATTCCATTGCGACGGCCTTGAAATGATCACATACATACGGTTCTATCAGAGCTAATCGTGCATTCCAGGGAGACCGTGCACGTTCACAGCTCGTGGTACTGATCCCACATCGGCCCCGTTCCGACTTCTCTTCACCGCCCTGTCGAAGAAGAGGTACTTCAGCATGTCCCAGATCCAGCTGTCCTCACCGGAGCCACCCGTCCAGCGAGGAAGTGGCCACGTCAGCGGGCCGCTGCGAGGAGCAGCGATCGCGTGCGCGGCCGTTCTCGGCCTCCTCGCGTCCACTGTGGACCCGGGATCGGCGTCCGCCACCGACAATCCTCACCAGCGCGGGCCGAATCCCAGCCAGGCGAGCATCTCGGCGAACCGCGGCACCTTCGCCACCGCGGAGACGAGCGTGGGCAGTGGGAACGGCTTCGGTGCAGCGAAGATCTACTATCCGACCGACACCGGCCAGGGCACGTTCGGCGCCATCGCGGTCTCGCCCGGCTACACCGCCACCTGGGCCGCCGAAGGCGCCTGGATGGGACACTGGCTGGCCTCGTTCGGTTTCGTGGTCATCGGCATCGACACCATCAACCGCAACGACTTCGACGTCGCACGGGGTACCCAGCTGCTGGCGGCGCTGGACTACCTGACCCAGCGCAGCTCGGTGCGCACCAGGGTCGATCCCAGCCGCCTCGCGGTGATGGGCCACTCGATGGGCGGTGGCGGAACCATCTCGGCTGCCCTGCGCCGGCCGACGCTGAAGGCAGCCATCGGCCTGGCCCCGTACAGCCCTTCGCAGACCACGACGGGCATGCAGGTCCCCACCGTGCTGCTGGCAGGGCAGAACGACGGGACGAGCACCCCGGCGAGCATCATCACCCTCCACAACAACATCCCGGCCTCGACCGAGAAGGCGTACCTCGAGCTCACCGGCGCCGGGCACGGCTTCCCGACCTCGAACAACTCCGTGGTGACGCGGAAGGTCATCCCCTGGATGAAGATCTTCATCGACCAGGACACGCGCTACACGCAGTTCCTGTGCCCGCTGCAGGACTGGACCGGTATCAGGTCGTACCGCAACAGCTGTCCGCTCCTGCCGAACGACCCCGGCACCACCTTCAGCCTGGCGGGCTCCGCCTCCGGCAAGTGCGTCGACGTGCCGGGCCGGGTCCAGACCAACGGCACCGGGCTGATCATCTGGACCTGCAACGGCGCGGCCAACCAGCACTGGACCCGGACGGCAGCGGGCGAGCTGCGGATCTACGGCAACTCGAAGTGCATGGACGCTTCCGGGCAGGGCGCTCGGGTGACGATCAACTCGTGCAACGGCGGCTCCGGTCAGAAGTGGACGGTCGGCACCAACGGCACGGTGACGAACGCGGCGTCCGCAGGGTGCCTCGACACCGGCGGCACCGCCGACAACGCGCCGGTCATCGTCACCACCTGCAACGGCGGCTCCGGTCAGATCTGGATCAAACGATCATGAGAAGCCATTGCCAGGAAAGGACTTGGCCATGACCGACACTTCTGGCGTGTCCCGCCGCAGTGTGTTGATCGGCGCGGCCGCCGGTGCCGGGACGCTCGCGCTGGGCGCCGGTCCGGTTCCCGCGGCGTCGGCTGCGACGTTCGTCAAGGGCGCGGACATCAGCTGGATGCCGCAGATGGAAGCCAACGGCTACTACTGGCTCAACAAGTCCGGTGTGCGGCAGGACCTGTTCACCATCCTCGAGAGCTACGGCATCACCGCGATCAGCCTGCGCACCTGGGTGAACCCGTCCAACAGCCCGGCCAACGGGCATTGCGGCATCCAGGAAACCGTCAAGATGGCCCAGCGTTGCCGTGATGCGGGCATGCAGGTGCTGCTCGGCTTCCATTTCGGCGACACCTGGAACTCCGTCGGCGTGCAGAAGCCGCCCAAAGCCTGGGCGAACATGAGCTATCCGCAGATGCGGGACGCATTGCGCAGGTACGTCGACGACTCGTTGAGGCTGCTCAAGGCCGGCGGTGTGACGCCGGCCTGGGTGAAGATCGGCAACGAGCAGAACAGCGGCATCTGTTCCCCCGTCGGCAGCGTCAGCAATCCGTCACAGATGGCCGGTCTGCTCAACGGCGCCTACGACGTGTCCAAACAGGTCTTCCCGACGACGCCGGTCATGGTGCACCTGGCCCAGCCGCAGAAGATGGACAGCATCCAGCGGTTCTTCAACGCATACCGTGGCAACGGCGGCAAGTGGGACGTCACCGCACTGTCCTCCTACGCCCAGGGCAGCAACGTGGCGCCCGTTCTCGGCAGCATGCGGACCATCCAGTCCACCTACGGCAAGCCGGTCATGCACGTCGAATACGGAGGACCGGTCGGCAGGGCCAACCAGGTCCGCGACGGACTGCGGCAGTTCATCACCGGCACCAAGGGGTTCGGCGGGCTCGGCACGTTCTTCTGGGAACCAGCCGGCTACTCGCCGTTCACCGGCTACGACATGACCGCCTGGACCAGCAACCGCCGTCCCACCGCTGCCATGGACGGCTTCCTCAACGTGTGACTGGAGAGTCGATGTCCCTCAAGCGTCTCGCGCTCCTCACGGCCGCGCTGAACGTGGCCGTGCTGGCCCCTGTCCCCGCCGTGGCGGGAACCACGGCGGTACCGCCGCAGTGTTCCGGCACCGCGCCGATCAAGTGCAGTTTCACCGTCGCGCCGGGCAACTACGACGTCACCGTGGAACTGGGCAGCACCACCAAGGCCGCCAACACCTCCATGTCGGTGGAGGCACGCAGGCAGGTCCTGAACGCCGTCTCCACCACCGCCGGCCAAGTCGTCCGCACCAAGGCCACGGTCAACGTCCGCAACCCCGAAGGCCAGCCCACCGGCCAGGGCGGCACCGGCACCCCGGGCCTGCAGATCACGTTCAGCGGCAGCGCACCCGCGATCGGCTCGCTGACCGTCACCCCGGCTCAGGCTCCCCTCGCGGTCTACCTCGCCGGTGACTCGACAACCTGCGACCAGTTCTACGTGCCCTACGCCGGCTGGGGCCAGTTCCTGCCGGCGAGGGTTCGCGAAGGTGCCGTGATCGCGAACTACGGCGACTCCGGGGAGAGCTCCGGCAGCTTCCTGTCCAACCGCGCGCTGTTCCCGACGATGAAGCCGCTGATCAAGAGCAAGGACCTGGTGTTCATCCAGTTCGGTCACAACGACAAGCAGACCACCGCGACGGCCTTCCGCGCCAACCTCACCCGGCTGGTCAACGGTGTGCGCGAGCGCGGCGGCGTTCCGGTGCTGGTGACACCACCGGTGCGCAGGCAGTTCAGCGGCAGCAAGCTCACCGGGACCGCGTTGCACATCAACGGCAAGGGCGTGGACCTGCCTGCCGTGATGCGGGCGCTCGGCCGCAGCGCCAACGTGCCGGTCATCGACCTGACCGCCAAGAGCAAGGCCCTCGTCGAGTCGATGGGGCCGTCGGCATCCCAGGCGCTGTACCTCACCAGGGAAACCGGCGACAACACCCACTTCTCCGAGCGCGGCGGCGCGGAGATGGCGAATCTCGTCGTGCAGGGCGTCCGGGAGCTGAACCTGCCGCTGACCGGCTACCTGCGCTGAACGCGAGGAGGCACAACCGAACATCCACGTCCGCTGAACCCGGCGGTCAGGCGAGTCGGCGGCACCGACCCGGCTCGCCCGACCGCGGCCAAGTCCCTCGCCGCCACCTCCGCACACCTCACCACCCCTGCAAGGAGTCATCGTGTCGATGCAACGACGTTCTTTCCTGAGGCTGAGCTCGGTCGCCGCCGCGACCGTGGGTAGCGCGACCCTGCTCGGTACCGGCCTGGCCGGTGCCGCCCCCGCCTGGTCTCTGGGGACCGCGCCCACCACGCCGTTCGCCGTCGGTGTGCGCCGGTACAGCTGGACGCGCGGCAGCCGCCGTATCACCACCTACGTCTACTACCCGGCCACCGGCACCGCCGGCGGCAACCCGGTGACGAACGCCCCTGCCGCCACCGGTGTCTTCCCCGTCTACAACTTCACCCACGGCTTCGGCAGCAGCCCGCAGAACTCCCTGTTCATCATCCGGGCACTGGCCTCGGCGGGCTTCGTCGTCCCCGCCCCGCACTTCAACCACAACTTCAACGACGTCAACAACGGCAACACCTCCAAGGACGTCTCGCAGGTCCTCACCAACACCCTCGCGCTCAACGCGAGCGGTCCGCTGGCCGGGCGCATCAACACCGGCATCGGCGTCGGCGTCTCCGGCCACTCCCTGGGCGGCATGGTCACCCACGGCCTGCTGACCCGCTGGGCAGACAGCCGGATCATCTCGGCCAACCCGCAGTCCTGTGTGGACATGGGCAACCCGGCCGCCTCGGTCTCGGCGAAGGTCCTGTTCGTGCACGGTGACCGGGACTCGACCACCGGGTACTCCTCGGCCCGGCAGGCATACACGGAGATGAGGTGGCCCAAGGCGTTCCTCACCTTCGTCGGCGGCAGCCACACCAGCTTCTGGAGCGACCAGCGCTTTCCCAAGACCGTCGTCGACTGGGCCCGCTGGACCATGTACGGCGACAACGCCGCACGGGACCGCCTCCCGGCCGACGCGGCCGGGCCCAGGACCAGGTGGGAAGCCCAGCTGGGCTGACACGCGGACACGAGACCTGCCGGGGCACCGCTCGGGTGGTGCCCCGGCGTGGCGCCGACAACCCATCGCAACCACATTGGACGGGCCCGATGACACAGTCTTTCCACGAGAACGCCTCACCGCGACGTCGGCACAGACTCCGCACCGCACTCGTCCTCGCCGGCGCGCTGATCGCGAGCGGCGTCGCGGGACTACCGGCACAGGCTGCGGTGATCGACCCGGCGGCCTACTACCAGATCGTGGCGCGGCACAGCGGTAAGGCCGTGGCCATCGCAGGACAGTCGGCCGCCGACGGTGCCGTCGTCGAGGAGCGAGCCCGCGCCGACGTGGCCGGCCAGCAGTTCCAGTTCGTCGACGCCGGCAGCGGCTACCACAAGCTCCGCGCCCGCCACAGCGGCAAGGTGGTGGACGTCGCCTCGGCGTCCACCGCGAACGGCGCGAACGTCGTCCAGTGGACCGACAACGGTGGCACCAACCAGCAGTTCCGGGTCACCGACACCGACAGCGGATACGTGAAGCTCATCAACCGCAACAGCGGCAAGGCACTCGACGTGCGGGATCAGTCCACTGCGGACGGAGCGAGGCTTTCCCAGTACACCGACACCGGTGCCGTCAACCAGCAGTGGCAGCTCGTCCGGGTCGGTACGGCACCGGCACCGAAGTACGCCGGCTACCTGTTCAGCTACTTCACCGGCGAGGGGTCCTCCACCGGTGAACAGGTCTACTTCGCGCTCAGCCAGGGAAACGACCCGACGCGATGGCGGCAGCTCAACAGCGGACGACCGGTGCTGACCTCGGCCATCGGAACCCGCGGCGTGCGCGACCCGTTCATCATCCGCTCACCGCGGGGCGACAAGTTCTACCAGATCGCCACCGACCTGCGAATGTACGGCAACGGCAACTGGGACCAGGTACAGCGGACCGGCAGCAAGTCCCTTGTGGTCTGGGAGTCGACCGACCTGGTGAACTGGAGCGTGCCGCGACTGGCACGGGTCTCACCGGACACCGCCGGCAACACCTGGGCCCCTGAGGCGTACTACGACGAAACCCTCGGTCAGTTCGTCGTGTTCTGGGCCTCGAAGCTGTACTCCCCCAACGATCCGAACCACACCGGTAGCACCTACAACCGGATGATGTACGCAACAACGCCCGACTTCCGGACCTTCAGCGCCGCACAGGTCTGGGTCGACAAGGGATACTCGACGATCGACTCGACCCTCGCCAGGCACAACGGGACCTACTACCGCTTCACGAAGGACGAGCGGGGGGCGTCGCAGTCTCCGTGCGGCAAGTTCGTCCTGGCGGAGAAATCGGCGACGATCCTCAACCGCAACTACTCGTTCGTCACCGACTGCATCGGCAACAACGCGATCAGGCAGGGCGAGGGACCGCTGGTCTTCAAGTCGAACACCGAAGAGCGCTGGTACATGTTCATCGACGAGTACGGCGGCCGGGGCTACGTCCCGTTCACGGCCACCGACCTCAACACCCGGCAGTGGACGCCCCTCTCCGGCTACACCATGCCCGGCCGCCCGCGCCACGGCACCGTCCTGCCGGTCACCCAGGCCGAGTACGACCGGCTGCTGCGGCGCTGGGCCTGAGCCACCCTGTGGTGGGCCTCGCAAACGGGGAACAACGGCTGGGAGCTCTCCCTCGGAGGCGTGTACAACCCGAACGCCGACCGAGGCCGGGTTCGAGGGGCAGATCGGCTGGTTCCGCCGCAACCACCCGGTGCCGGTGCCCGAGGCCGACTCGCCGGCCGAGCTCAACGCGATGATCGACAAGTGGGACGCCGACGACGAGAGCCCGCGGATCGGCGGCCGGTCGCGCACCGTCGGTGAGCACTTCGCGATCGAGCGGCCGCTGCTCACACCGTTGCCGGACGAGCCGTTCGAGACCGGCCGCTGGTTGACCCCGTGGGTCGACCGCTACAGCCAGATCAGCGTGCGCACCAATCGCTATTCCTCTGTAGACGGTGGCAAGGTGGTGGCATGAGCTCGCGAACAGGCCTCACCCGCGTGCTGGACGACCTGGGCACCACGCTGATCGACCTCGTGCGTGGTGATCCGGGCCGTGCCACCGGCATCGGCGGCGTGGTGATCCACGACCCGGACGACGACCAGGTGCTGCCGCCGTCCGCGCTGGTGCTGGGTGTCGGCGTGCGCGAGCCCGCCCCGCTCCTGACCCAGCTGGGCCAGGAGGGGGCGGCCGCGCTGGTCGTGCGCGGCCCGATCGTCCTCACCGCGGCACTCTCCGAGGCCGTCGACGGCTCCGGCGTGGCGTTGCTCGGCCTGGCGCCGGGCGCGTCGTGGACCCAGCTCGCCGCGATGCTGCGGTCCCTGCTGGCCGAGGGCGAGGTCGACCCGTCCGAAACGCTCGGCGGCGTGCCGGCCGGGGACCTGTTCGCGCTGGCCAACGCGGTGGCGTCGCTGATCAGCGCCCCGGTGACGATCGAGGACCGCAGCTCGCGCGTGCTCGCGTTCTCGGGGCGCCAGGACGAGGCCGACTCGTCGCGCGTCGAGACGATCCTGGGCAGGAAGGTGCCCGCGCGCTACACGCAGATGCTGGAGGCGCGCGGGGTGTTCCAGCAGCTCTACCGCAGCGACCAGCCCGTCTACATCGAGGGTCTGCCCGCCGACGACGGCTCGCTGTGCCTGCCGCGCCTCGCCGTGGCGGTGCGCGCGGGCGACGAGTTCCTCGGCTCCATCTGGGCGGCGGTCCGCGCGCCGCTGTCCCCGGACAGTTCCACCACCTTCGGTGACGCGGCCAAGCTCGTGGCGTTGCACATGATGCGCCAGCGGGCGGGCGCCGACGTAGAACGGCGGCTGCGCGCGGACCTCGTCTCGACCGCGGTCGAGGGAGGCGCGGGCGCGGCGGAGGCGGTACGGCGGCTGGGCCTGGCCGACCAGGCGTGCGTGGTGCTGGCGCTGGCGCTCGCCCACTCGCACGGCGACGACCCGGCCGCACACGCCCGGTTGCTGGCCGAACGCCAGCAGGTCGCCGACGCGCTCGCCATGCATCTGACGGCCGTGCATCCCCGTGCCGCCGCCGCGTTGATCGGCGACGTCGCCTACGCGATCCTGCCCGCGGAGTCGGACGACCGGGCCCTGCGGATCGCCACCGACTTCCGCAACCGCATCGGCAACCCCGTGCTGGTGGGCGTCGGCGAGGTGTCCGACGGCCTGACGTTGTCGCGGTCGCGGGCCGGTGCCGACCTGGTGCTGCGGGTGTTACGGGCCGGGCGCGCGTCCCGGTCGGTGGCGCGGGTGTCCGATGTGCACAGTGAGGGGTTGCTGCTGGAGCTGTCGGACCTGATCGCCGAACGCGGTGACACACTGACCGGGCCCGTCGCGCGGTTGATCGCGTACGACCGCAAGCACAGCGCGTGCCTGGTGGAGACGCTCGGCGCGTGGCTCGACGCGTTCGGTGACGTCGCTGCCGCGTCCGCCGCCGTTTTCGTGCACCCCAACACCTTCCGCTACCGGCTGCGGCGGCTCTCGGAGGTCGGGGAGATCGATCTCGGCGATCCGGACGCGCGGTTCGCGGCGATGCTGCAGCTCCGGCTGTGGCGGCCGGGTGCTCAGGTGCCCTGAACCCGCACCCGCCCGAGCAGGCGGTCCACGAGGTCGGGCAGCTCCTGCGCCCCGGCGCCCTCCAGCCACAGCGCGATGCCGGTGCGGATCGTCGTGAGGAAGGTCGCCGCCATCAGCCGGGCCGCCTCCTCGTCCGGTTCGCGCAGCACGAGAACGGCGGCCAGGTCGCGTTCGAGCCCGACCTGGTCGCCGGCCTGACGGGCGAGCAGCGACGGGTGCCGGCGCAGCAGCCGGAGCTGGGCCATCCACTCCACGTCGGGCAGGGGCCGGACGCGGTAGAGCTCGGCCGTGGACGCGCGTAGCGCCTGCCAGGCGCCTTCCCCGGCCGGACGCGCCTCGACCATCGCGACCAGCGCCCTGAGCCGCTCGCGGTCGGCGTCCAGCACGGCGTCTTCCTTGCTGGTGAAGTAGTTGGAGAACGTCCTGCGCGAGACCCCGGCCGCGTCCGCGATGTCCTCGACCGTCACCCCGTCCAGCCCGTGCTCCATCGCGAGCCGCAGCGCCGCCCCGGCCAATGACCGCCTGGTCACCGCCTTGTTCTGCTCGCGCCGCGTGGTGAGCGTCTCCATGCCGTTCAGCGTAGCGGTGTAAGTTGCTCATTGCGCAAACTTGCACAACGCGCAAGAATTGCCGTGACGAAGGGGCGGGACGTGAAGATCGAGACAAGGGCGATGGGGCATCGGCAGGTGCTCGAGTCGCTGTCCGGACTGTTGCTCGCGCTGTTCGTGGCCATGGTCAGCTCCACGGTGGTCTCCACCGCGCTGCCGCGGATCATCGGCTCGCTGAACGGCACGCAGACGCAGTACACCTGGGTGGTCACGGCCACCCTCCTCACGGCGACCGCCACCACCCCGCTCTGGGGCAGACTGGCCGACCTGTTCAACAAGAAGACACTGGTCCAGGCCGCGATCGTGCTCTTCGTGATCGGCTCGCTGCTCGCCGGCCTCGCCCAGGACACCGGTCAGCTCATCGCCGCCCGCGCGTTCCAGGGCATCGGCGTCGGCGGCCTGCAGGCACTCGTGCAGGTCGTGATCGCCGCGATCATCCCGCCGCGCGAACGCGGCCGCTACAACGGTTACCTCGGCGCGGTCATGGCCGTCGCCACCGTCGGCGGCCCGCTGCTCGGCGGCCTCATCGTCGACGTGTCGTGGCTCGGCTGGCGCTGGTGCTTCTGGGTCGCCGTGCCGATCGCCGCGCTGGCGTTCGTCGTGCTGCAGGCGACGCTGAAGCTGGAGACAGTGCGCCGGGAGAACGTGCAGATCGACTACCTGGGCGCCACCCTGATCGCCGCCGGCGTGAGCGTGCTGCTGATCTGGGTCTCGTTCGTCGGCAACTCGTTCGACTGGATCTCGTGGCAGACCGGGGCCATGGCCGGCGGCGGCCTGGTGCTGCTGGGCGCGGCGATCGCCGTCGAACTCAGGGTCGAGCAACCCGTCGTACCACTGCACATCGTCGTCCAGCGCACCCCCGCCCTGGCCATCATCGCGAGCCTCTCGGTGGGCATGGCGATGTTCGGCGGCGCGGTGTTCCTCGGCCAGTACTTCCAGATCGGCCGCGGCTACAGCCCGACCGAGGCCGGCCTGCTGACCATCCCGCTGATGGCGGGCGTGCTGCTGTCGTCCACGATCTCCGGCCGCATGATCAGCCGGTCCGGCAGGATCAAGCCGTACATCGTCTCGGGCACGATCATCCTGGTGCTCGGCTTCCTCGGCCTCGGTTTCGTCGACCACGCCACCGCGCTGTGGATCATCGGCGTCGCGATGGCCGTCGTGGGCATCGGCGTCGGCATGACGATGCAGAACCTCGTGCTCGCCGTGCAGAACAGCGTGCCGCTGAGCGAACTGGGCGCCGCTTCGGCGTCCGTCACGTTCTTCCGCTCGCTGGGCGGCACGATCGGTGTGTCGGTGCTCGGCGCCGTCCTCGCCAACCGCGTGACGGCGGACCTCTCCGCCGCGCTGCACGTGCCGGCGGGCCAGTCGACCGGCAGCACCAGCGCGTTGAACCTCTCCGCCCTGCCGCCCGAGGTGCAGACGATCGTGCACACCGTCTACGGCGACGCGACGGCGCACATCTTCCTGATCTCCGCCGCCGTCGGCGTCGTCGGCATCATCGCGGCCCTGCTGCTCAAGCCGATCACGTTGCGCACGACGATCGATCTCGAGCAGAAGGAAGCAGACTCAGCGGCCGCACGATAACCGAGGAGTTTCACCATGAGCGCCGGCCTGAACAACGCCTTCGAGTCCACAGTGGACTGCTTCGGTCCCGCTCCCCGGCCGTCGTCGAGGACCATCATGGCCGGGATGGACGGCACCGACACGGCGATGCGCGCGGCAGCCGCCGCGTTCGGCCTGGCCCGCCGCCAGGGAGCCCGTCTGGTCGTCACGTTCGTGGCGTGCCACTCGTCCCTGGCCGCACTGAGCCCGGCCGTCGCGTCAGTGTTCGAGCACGAGGCGACAGCCCGGCTGCACGCCGAGCTGAGCGACCAGGTCCGGTCGTCCGCCGAGGAGCTCGACGTGCCGGTGACGTTCGTGAAGGCGTTCGGCGACCCGTACACGGTGCTGCGCGACTCGGCGGACCAGTGCCAGGCCGACATGGTGGTCGTCGGGGCGTCGCAGCAGGCGGGGCACCGGTTCGCCGGGTCGGTGGCGACGCGGCTGATCAGGTCGGGTCGCTGGCCGGTTCTCGTAGTGCCCTGACCTCCTACCCCGGACGAGCCTAAGATCAGCCGGTGACCGCGAACCCTGCCGAAGTGAGCCTGACGAGCCGCGGTTCGGCGACGGTGCAGCGCGTGCTCGCCGGATTGTCGATCGCCGGTGTGGTCGCGTGCATGATCGTGCTCGCCTTCTCCGGCCAACCGTGGTGGGCGATCCTGTTGTGGGAGCTCGGCCTGCTGTTCGTCGTGCTCCTCATGCTGGCGATCTGGGGTACGGCCGGCGACTCCGCGAAGGAGACCGCCGCGTTGGCGGCGGCCGGGACGCAGGTGCTCGGCGAGCTCACGGACAAGAGCCTGTACGACGCCGGCGACGACGTCTACTACGACCTCACGCTGTGGATTCCGTTGCCTCAGGGCGGGTTCTCGGTCACACACCGGTGCTCCCGCGCCGAGTGCTCCTCGCGTCGGCCCGGAGAGAAGATTCCCATGCTGGTCGACCCCGAGGTGCGCACCTGGGCCGTCTTTCACTAAACGGCGGCGGTGGAGTCCCTCACCACCAACGTCGTCGCCAGCTCGATGTGCAACGCCTCGGGCTGATGCCCGTCCAGCACGCGCATCAGCTGCGTGACGGCGATCCTCCCCATCTCCTGCAACGGTTGCCGCACCGTCGTGAGCCCCGGGCTGGTCGCCTCGGCCAGGTCGATGTCGTCGAACCCGGCCACCGACAGGTCTTCCGGTACGCGCAGCCCTCGTTCCCGCGCGGCCTGCAACGCGCCGACGGCGACCTTGTCGTTGAAGCAGACGATGGCGGTGGGGCGAGGTTCCAGGTCGAGCAACTCCGCCGCCGCGCGCTTGCCGTGCGCGGCAGTGGGTTCGACGTGCCGCAGGCGGTCCGGTGTCAGCAGAACGCCCGCCTTGGCCAGCGCCGCGCGGTGGCCCGCCAGGCGCGCGTCGCCCGCCAGCCACTCCTCCGGCCCGGCGATCACGGCGATGTCGCGGTGGCCGAGGCCGATCAGGTGGCCGGCGACGGCCCGCGCCCCGGACGAGTGCGCGGCCGAGATCGCGGCGATGTCCGGCGGTGGCGGGGTGCGGGGGTCGACCACGACGAACGGGAAGCCCGACTCGGACAGGGCGACCAGCTCGTCGCCCTCCTCCGGCGGCAGGATGAGGATCGCGGCGTCGACGCCGGCCTCGTGCGGCAACGCCTTGAGTGCGTCGCTGTGCTGGCCCGACTCCCCCGCGTCGAGCAGCAGGCGCAGGCCGTGCAGCTTCAGCGTCTCGGCTATCGAGGAGACGATCAGGCCGAAGTAGTCGGTGAGCACGTACGGGCATCGGACGTAGACGGTCCTGAGCCTTGCGGGCGTCTCCCGGCGCCGTTCTACGGCCTGGAGCACCAGGTCACGGGTTCGCGGGGCCACGCTGACGTGATCGTTCAGCACTCGGGACACGGTCGCGATCGACACGCCCGTCTCCGCCGCGATGTCACGGAGACTCGCGCGCTGTTTCACGTGTTCGATCTTGCGTTCCACCAGGTCAATGTACCGGAACTCCGCCAGACCATTGACCCTCGCCACGGTCGGGTGTTTCATCCTGGAAGCTGATGTTTCACAGTGATGAATGGGTGTTACATGAGACGAACCGCGATCGTCGCCCTGGTGATCGGCCTGGCCGCAGTGCCGACCGCCGAAGCGTCCGGCGCGCCTCAGGTCCGGGTGTGGGTGACCACGCCTGATCGTGCGGAGCTGATGCACGAACGGCCGCGCGTCGCCTTCGGCACCGGCGAGTCGGCGCATCCGACGATCGTGGTCGACCCCGGCCGCCGCTACCAGGAGGTCGACGGTTTCGGCGCGTCCATCACGGACTCGTCCGCCGAACTGCTCGCGGGTCTCGCCCCGGCCGTCCGCGCCGAGACCATGCGCAAGCTCTTCGACCCCGTGCACGGCATCGGTGTCAGCTTCCTGCGCCAGCCCGTCGGCTCGTCCGACTTCACCGCGGCGAAAGAGCACTACACCTACGACGACGTGCCGGCCGGGCAGACCGACTTCCCTCTCCGGCAGTTCAGCATCCGGCACGACGAAGCGAAGATCCTTCCGTTGCTGCGTGAGGCGAAGCGGCTCAACCCGCGGCTGAAGGTGATGGCCACGCCGTGGAGCCCGCCGGCGTGGATGAAGGACAACGACTCGCTGGTCGGCGGCAAGCTCAAGGACGACCCGAAGGTCTACGACGCCTACGCGCGTTACCTCGTGAAGTTCGTGCAGGCGTACGCAAAGGCCGGCGTGCCGGTCGACTTCCTGTCCGTGCAGAACGAACCGCAGAACCGCACGCCCGACGCCTACCCCGGCACGGACATGCCCGTCGCGGCGCAGATCAAGGTGATCGAGGCGCTCGGCCCGAAGCTCAGGTTCGCCAGCCCACGCACCAAGATCCTGGGCTACGACCACAACTGGGCCACGCACCCCAACGACGGCACGGCGGAAGCCGACTACCCCTACCAGATCCTGAACAGCAGGGCCGCGAAGTGGCTCGCCGGCACCGCGTACCACTGCTACTACGGCGACCCGGGCGCGCAGACCGCGTTGCGCGACGCCTTCCCGGACAAGGGGATCTGGTTCACCGAGTGCTCGGGTTCCAAGGGCGCCACCGACCCGCCCGCCAAGGTCTTCAGCGACACCCTGCGCTGGCACGCCCGCAACGTCGTCCTCGGCACCACCCGCAACTGGGCCCGCAGCGCGGTCAACTGGAACATCGCGCTGGACAGCACCGGCGGCCCGCACAACGGCGGCTGCGGCACGTGCACCGGCCTCGTCACCGTGCAGCCGGACGGGTCGGTCGTCGCCGACGCCGAGTACTACACGATCGGCCACCTCTCGAAGTTCGTGCGGCCCGGCGCGCGCCGCATCGCCAGCACGTCGTTCGGCACCACCGGCTGGAACGGCCAGATCATGGACGCCGCGTTCCGCAACCCGGACGGTTCCACGGCCCTGGTGGTGCACAACCAGCACGACGACCCGCGTTCGTTCGCGGTCAACGTCGGCGACCGCACCTTCGAGTACACCCTGCCCGGTGGCGCGCTGGCGACGTTCACCTGGACGAGCCGGCTCCGCGGCAAGCTCGACGCCGTGTCGTTGAAGGGTGCCACCGCCTCTCCCGACGGCGCGCTCGCGATCGACGACGACGCGTCGACCCGCTGGTCCAACGGCGCGGCCCAGGCTCCCGGTCAGTTCCTGCGGGTCGATCTGGGGCGCCACAAGGACTTCCGGCGCGTGGCCGTGGACTCCGGTGGCAACCTCGGTGACTACGCGCGCGGCTGGGAGCTCTCGGTCAGCAACGACGGCACCGCCTGGCGGTCCATCGCGTCCGGTGCGGGCGTGGGCCAGCTGACGAACATCGACGTCCGCCGCACGAGCGCGCGGTACGTCCGCGTCACGTCCACCGCTGCCGCGGGCAACTGGTGGAGCATCGCCGATTTCCGTTTGTACAACTGAAAACTGCTGTCGGGCGCCCAAACCCCTGCAAGGAGCGCTTATGTCAAAGGCGACAGAACGTTGGCGCGGCATCGCGATCGCAGCCGTCGTGGTGACGGCGGGAAGCACGCTGGTCTCCCCGGCCGCCACCGCGGCGACCAACGCGAGCGTGTGGCTGACCACCGGTGACAGGTCGAACGCACTGACCAAACAGGCGGACGTGACGTTCGGCTCGGGTGGCACCGGGCCGACGATCACCGTGAACCCGAACTCCACCTACCAGTCCATGGTGGGCTTCGGCGCGTCGTTCACGGACGCGGCGGCGTGGAACATCTTCAACTCGCCGCGCCGCAACGAGATCATGAACAACCTGTTCGACAAGACCAACGGGATCGGCCTGAGCTTCCTCCGCCAGCCGATCGGCGCGACCGACTTCTCCAGGAGCTTCTACACCTACAACGACGGCGCGGCGGACCCGTCGCTCTCGCGGTTCTCGATCGACCACGACAGGCCGTACATCCTGCCGCTGCTGCAGCAGGCCAAGCAGCTCAACCCGCAGCTCGCCGTGATGGCCACGCCGTGGAGCGCCCCGGCGTGGATGAAGAACAACAACAACCTCATCCGGGGTTCGCTCAACGACAGCCGCGTCGGGGTCTACGCCGACTACCTGGTCAGGTTCGCCCAGGCGTACAGGGCCGCGGGCATTCCGATCGACTACCTGAGCGTGCAGAACGAACCGCTCTTCGAACCGCCGGGCTACCCCGGCATGTACATGTCGCCGCAGCAGCAGGTCACCGTCATCAACACCCTGGTGCCGAAGCTGCGGGCCGCCGGCGAGCAGGCCCGCCTGCTGGGCTACGACCACAACTGGGACAACGTCGGCTACGCGCAGACCGTCAACAACGGCGCGGGCGGCAACGTGATCGGCTCCGCGTGGCACTGCTACGGCGGCAACCCGAGTGGCCAGTCCGTCGTGAAGAACAACCAGCCCGGCAAGGACATCTTCTTCACCGAGTGCTCCGGCACGAGGTCGGCCGACGACGCGGCGACGTTCCGCGACACGTTGCGCTGGCAGGGCATCAACCTGGCGATCGGCGCCACGCGCAACCACGCGCGCAGCGTCGCCATCTGGAACATGGCGCTGGACCAGAACAACGGCCCGGTGATCGGGAGCTGCACCAACTGCACGGGCGTCGTCACGACCAGCGGTGGCAATGTCACGTACAACGCCGAGTACTACGTCCTCGGCCACCTGTCGAAGTTCGTGCAGCCCGGTGCCGTCCGCATCGACTCGACCGGTTACGGCGAGGGTGGCGTCCAGAACGTCGCGTTCCGCAACCCGAACGGTCAGATCGTGCTCGTCGCGCTGAACTCGGGCGGTCAGCAGAACTTCCGCGTCTCCTACGGCGGCCAGACGTTCGGCTACACCCTGCCTGCCGGCGCGATGGCGACGTTCACCTGGCCCGGCACGCTCGACCCCGGCGGCCGCACCGGCGCCATCACGGGCCTGGGCGGCAAGTGCCTCGACGTCACCGACGGCTCGACCGCGAACGGCACCCTGCCACAGCTGTGGACCTGCTTCGCCGGCCCGAACCAGACGTGGACCCTGCAGGCGGACGGCACGGTGCGCGGCCTCGGCAAGTGCCTCGACGTCACCGGCAACGGGACGGCGGACGGTGCGGCGGTCCAGCTGTGGGACTGCTTCGGCGGTCCCAACCAGAGGTGGACGGCCACCGGCGGCACCCTGGTGAACGCCGGCAGCGGCAAGTGCCTGGACGTGATCGGCCACAACACGGGCGACGGCGCGAAGCTGCAGATCTGGTCCTGCACGGGCGGGGCCAACCAGCGGTGGACCGTGCCCGCGTAGGTGAGAGGAAGGCATGGCCCGCCGTCCAGCGGGTACCTCCGCACCATGGACACCGAGGAACTCCGGCGCTTCGTCCTCGATCGGCTGACCGAGGACGAGCAGCGCCTGGCACGGGGCGAGTTGCCGCTGCTCGACGAGGCAGAGGGCCGGGGCAGGCTGCGCATCACGCGCTCCGACGACGGCGCCGGCCTGCTCCTGCTGCCCGGCCCGATCCAGGCGGCGGCGGAACGGAACCCCGTGCCGTTCCCCGAGAAGCTCACCCAGCTCCGCACCGAGGTGGAACGCAGCGACGACGAGGCGGTCCTGCGGCTGCTCGCCGCCGCCTACGACACCGACCACGACTGGCAGGAGGAATGGCGATGAGCACGCCGGAACCCGACCGCGTGACGGCGGAGAGCGAACTCGAGGACGCCGACATCGGCGACGAGCACACCAGGCCGACCTACGCCGACGAGAACCCCGGCGGGCCGCACCGGGGGCGCGACGAGTCAGAGCCCCGCGACGAGGGCGGCATGTAATGCCCTCACGCGCGAGCCGGCACGACTGCCCGCCGGGACCTACGACAGGGCGCCGGCCCGCGGAACCGGCATGAAGGCGGCGAAGTCGCGGTTGGCCTGCGCCCGCACCTGCTCATGGCCCTGGTCCTGGTCCTGGTGCAGCAGGCGGTCCACCCAGCCGGCCACCGCGGCGGGCGAAGGGCGCGGCTCACCACCGAGCCGAGCCGCCTCCACCAGTTCACCCAGCCGGTCCTCGACCGCCATCGACCAGCCGCTCTGCTCGTTCCACACCAGCGCCACGTAGTGATCGGGGAAGTCGGGCAGCCGCCCGTCCAGCGCCACGTACGCACTGACGTGCGGCGTCAACTCGACGCACGAGCTGTCGCCGCGTAACCCGAGCTTGGAGACGACCTCACCGACGTAACGCTGGACATCGCGCGCCACTGAATCGTCGAAGTCGATGTCGAAGGGAAAGTCGAAGCCGAAGTCGATCGCCATGTCGCGGTCCATGCCGTGCCTCCGTCAGCCGTACACCCCTGTTCTGCGCAGGTCGGATACCCGCGCGGGGTTTAGGCCAAACGCTTCTCAGGACGTTCGTACGGTGGGGTCTCCACCAGACCGTCGCGGGCCACGTGGATGCGGGCCGAACGGGTGACGGCGGTCCCCGGCTCTCGCATAACGTGCACGTCATGGACGCGCTCACATCGGCATCGCTCCTCGGACGGGACGACGAGATCCGTTGTCTCGACGGGATGCTCACGGCGGCCCGGGACGGGCGCGGGGGCGCACTGGTCCTGCGCGGCGAGGCGGGCATGGGCAAGAGCGCGCTGCTCGGCCACGTGCGGGAGTCGGCTGCCGGGTTCCGGGTGCTGGAGGCGTCCGGATCGGAGTTCGAGACCGAACTGCCGTTCGCGGCGCTGCACCAGCTGTGCGTTCCGTTGATGGACTCGCTGTCCGGGCCGCACCGGGAGGCGCTGGAGGTCGCGTTCGGGCTGGCGAGCGGAAAGCCGGACGTGTTGCGCATCGGCATGGCCACGCTGGAACTGCTCGGCGGCGGGGGTCCGGTGCTGTGCCTGCTGGACGACGCGCACTGGCTGGACGAGGCCTCCGCGCAGGTCTTCGCGTTCCTCGGGCGACGGCTGGCCTCCGAACCGGCGGTGCTGGTGTTCGCCGCGCGCCGGCCGTGGGCCCGGTCGCGGCTGGACGAGTTGCCCGGACTCGAACTGCGAGGTCTGGACGACGCCGAGGCGCGCGCGTTGCTGGCGTCCGGGCCGGCCGCGGTGGTGGACGACAAGGTGCGCGAACGGCTGCTCGCCGAGGCGCGCGGGAACCCGTTGGCGTTGCTGGAGCTGCCCAAGGCGGGTGGGTTCGCGCTGCCGGACGTGGCGTCGGTGCCGAACCGGATCGAGCGCAGCTTCCAGGAACGGGCCGGGCGGCTGCCGGCTGACGCGCGGTTGCTGCTGACCGTGGCCGGAGCCGAGCCGACCGGTGAGCCGCAGCTGTTGTGGGCCGCGGCGGCCGAGCTTGGCATCGACGTGGCCTCCGCCTGGGTGGAGGCCGAGGCGTCCGGGCTGGTCAGCATCTCGGCGCGGGTGCGGTTCTGCCATCCGCTCGCGCGGTCTGCCGTGTACCTGGCGGCTTCGCCCGCGCAACGGCAGGCGGTGCACCTCGCGCTGGCCTCCGCCACCGATCCGCTCACCGATCCCGACCGGCGGGTGTGGCATCGCGCGCAGGCCGGCACCGGGCCGGACGACTCGCTGGCGGCGGAGCTGGAGCGGTCCGCCGACCGTGCCCGCTCGCGCGGTGGGGTGGCTGCCGCGGCGGCGTTCCTGGAGCGCGCGGCGGCGTTGTCGCTCTCCGCCGGGCCGCGGGCCGCGCGCACCCTGGCCGCGGCCCAGGCGAAGCTCGACGCGGGCGCGGTGGACGTGGCGGCCGAGCTGCTCACGACCTTCCCCGCCGACGACCCGCGGGCGGACCTGCTGCGTGGGCGGATCGCCTTCGTGCGCAACAAAACCAACGACGGGCCGTCGTTCGTGCTGAGCGCGGCTCGGCGGATGACCGGTGCCGCCGCTCGTGACGGTGTGCTGGACGCGTTGGAGATCGCGCTCGCGTTCGGGCGGCCCAGTGGCGTGCTGGACGCCGTCGTGCGGGAGGCTCGCGGGCTCGATCGTGGCTCGGATGCCTTGGAGGCGTTGGTGCTTCTCGCGGACGAGGGGCATGAGGCTGCCGTTCCGTTGCTGCAGAGGGTTTTCTCCGGCGACGACCAGGTGTGGACGCGGCATCCCGCGCTGGCGACGATGCTGGCGGGTGAGCTGTGGGACACCGAGGTGCATTCGTCGGTGACCGGCTGGCTGATGAAGACCGGGCAGCAGGCGGGATCGCCGTTCGTGCTGCGGCTCGGGCTCGCCCAGCGGGCGGTCGGGGCGGTGATCACCGGCGAGTTCGGCAAGGCCGTGTCCGCCATCGCGGAGGAAGAGGCGATCGCCGATGCCCTGGGGATGCCGCCACTGCGCTACTCGCGACTGCACCTGGCGGCATTCCGCGGGCAGGAGCAGGAGGTGCTGGCCGAGACCGAGCACTCGTTGCGGGAGGCTTCCCGGCGGGCAGGGTGCCTGATCGCGAACACGCACTGGGCGTCCGCCGTGCTGCACAACGGTCTCGGCGACTACCCGGTGGCTCTGGCCGCTGCTCGTGAGGCGGTCGCGCCGGGCGACCTCTACCTCGCCGGGATGGCGTTGCCCGAGCTGATCGAGGCGGCGGTGCGGTGCGGCGAGACCGCTGTGGCCGCGGAGGCGTTGGAGGACCTGGTTTCCCGCACCTCACCGTGCGAGACCTCGTGGGCCGCCGGTGTCGCGGCTTACTCGCACGCTCTCGTCACGGGCGAGGAAGAGTCGTTCGTGACGGCGCTGCGGCAGCTGGGGTCGAGCACGGCCAGGCCTCATCTCGCACGCGCCCACCTGGTGTACGGCGAGTGGTTGCGACGCGCCGGGCGCCGGGTCGACGCCCGCACGCAACTGCGCACCGCGCACGACCTGTTGTCGTCCATCGGGATGGAGGCCTTCGCTGCCCGCGCGGCGCTGGAGCTGCAGGCCACCGGCGAGGTCGCGCGCAGCCGTTCCGCCCAGGCCACCGACGAGCTGACCATGCAGGAGACGCACATCGCGCGGCTGGTGGCGACCGGGGCCACGTCCAAGGAGGTCGCCGCGCGGCTGTTCCTGAGCCCCCGCACGGTCGATGCCCACCTGCGCAACATCTTCCGCAAGGTGGGCATCAACTCGCGCCGTCAGCTCAGGGACGTCTTCAGCTCGGCATGATCCCGAGCTGCTGAGCCGCCCAGAGGCCGTCCGCGTTGAGCCAGTACTCGGCGATCCTGCCGTTCTCGACGCGGAGGATGTCCGTGCCGTGGAACGAGACCGCACCGGCCTCGGCGAACCAGCGCAGCACGTGGAACGGCTCCTGCAAGATCGGCCCCACCTCGACGGTGAACGTCAGCCCTGGCATGTTCTGGTGGGAGCCGCGTACCCACTCGACGAGTCCATCGCGTCCGGTGTGGTCCTGTGAGGGCCCGCCGGTCAGCGGGGCGACGTGCCGGACGAAGTCCTCGTGGACGATGCCTTCGGCCTGGGCGAGGTCGCCGTTCCAGAAGTCGATCCACGCCTGCGTGAGGTCACTCATCACCTGTCTCCGTGCTGGCCGGGGGCAGCGCTGCCGGTGTACTCGCCGAGGCCGGACACGAGCTGCGTGAGCTCGGGGTCGCTGTCGTACCGCTTCTGGTGCAGGGCGGCGATCTTCGCGCCCATCTCGGGGTCCTCGTCGTCGGTGATGTCGAACGAGGCGAACTTGTCCACGAGCGGCAAGCCGACGCGGTCGGTGTTGCGGTGCGCCGGATGGATCAAGTACTCCCAGTACCCGTCGAGGTCGTCGATGACGAACGTGGCGCCCCACTCGTACTCGCCACCGAAGTCACGACCGACCACAAAGGACCTGACGGACGGGATGACGCGACCCTGGTTGCGCAGGCTCTCCAGCGCCTCCTCGACCTGCTCGGGCGAGGCGTCCTTGCGCAGCGTGAAGCGGTTGCCGTGGTAGATCATCGTTTCTTCTCCTTGTTTCCCAGGGCGAGGACCGCCCCTGCGATGGTGGTGACGACCCCCGTCCAGCCGAACGCGGCGGCGATGCCCGTTGCGTGGACGAGGGGTGCGATGACGAGCGGTGACAGGAACTGGCCGAGGAAGACGCCGGCGACCAGTCCACTCAGGACACGGCCGCGTTGTGCCGGTTCGGCCAGGTTCGCGAGGCCCACGTTGAGGTTCGGGACCACCAGCCCCACACCGAACCCGCCGATCAGCAGGCCCGCGGCGACCAGCACCACTCCGTTGGCCGCGCCGATGACGACCCAGCCGGCACCCAGCAGGGCGACGCTGATCGCGGTGATCTTCGTCGTGGTGAGTTTCGGGTAGACCAGGGCGCCGGCGACGCTGGTCAGGGTGCTGCCCGCGATGACGAGGCCGATCGTGGCGGGGCCGGCGTTCAGGTCGCGCAGCAGGAACGGCAGCTGCGTCGGCGCCATGTAGAACACCAGGGTCGCGATCAGGGCCAGCAGGTAGATCCCGACGGCCTTCCTCGGGAACACCTCAGGTCCGGTGGTGTGCCGGCCGGTGCGTCGTTCGGCGGTGAGGCCGGTCGCCGCGGCCAGCGCGATCAGTGCCGCCACGCTGTAGAGCCAGAACGGCAGCCTCCAGTCGACTCCCGCCATGACGCCTGCCAGCGGCAGGAACACGACTCCGCCCAGGCTCGCCGCGGCCTGCTGGAAGCCCAGGAACCTGCCTCGTTCCGCGCCCTCGAACCAGTCCGTGATCAGGGCACTGACCGCGGTCATGATGCCGCCGACCGCCAGACCCAGCAGGGTTCTGGTGGCCAGGAGGACCGGCAGGCTGGTGACGAAGTAACCGGCCGTGCCCGACACGGCGTAGAGGACGAGGCTGGCGGTGAGCAGCGGTTTGCGCCCCGTGCGGTCGGCCACGAGGCCTGCCGGCGGCGCGCTGACCGCGATGGCCAGCGAGGTGATGGTCAGGGCCAGGCGGACCAGGACCCCCTCGCCGTACACCTCGCCCATCGCGGGAAGGCTCGGCGCGATGATCGCCGCGGCCATGATCGTGAGAGTGGCGGAGGCCAGGACCACCGCCCGGGCCGTTCGCGTTGGTGCGGTTCGTGTTGTCACGCCCCCAGGTTGGCGCCGGGGGTGGGTGGTTCGCGTCGGTGGTCGTTACGTAGATCGCGGAGGTACGTAGGCGTGCCGGACGCTCAGCGAGTCAGCTGCTCGGTGCCGACGGGCTTCACCGCGGAGATCACCCACTCCGGTTCGGCCTGCCACCGCCCCAGCAGCTCGGACGGCACCCAGCCGTGGCCCTGTGCGGTCTCCTCGGCGCTGCCGGTGAGGCGCAGCAACGCGACATGGCCCTGCTCGTCGCGGATCTCGAAGAAGCGGGACTCCGCCGAGGCGATCCTGCGCGTGACGCGGTCGAGGCCGGTCCTGGTGAGCGGCAGGGTGATCAGCTTCCGCGGCTTGCTCGTGCGCAGCCACCGGCCGTCGCCCAGGAACATCTCCCACCGCTCGGAGCCGTCGGCGGGGACTCGGACGAGCGAGTACGCGTTGTCGAGGTTCGTGACCCCGCGCAGCCGCCAGAACACGGCGAAGTAGAGGTGACCGCCGATCGGGCGAACGGCCCGGCGGGCGTTGCGGACGCGCAGGCGCGCGGCGAGGTCGTCGCGTTCGGAACTGGTGAGCGGCACGGAGAACTCGTGCCGGGGCTTGAGCTTCGGCACGACGTCGTAGGCCGAGTCGAGGTCGAGGACGTCGGTCAGCCGGTGGAAGACCGCGTACCCGGCCGTCTCCTCCGCCCGCGTCCTGGTCCGCCAGCGCAGGGTGAGGCGCGCCATCGTCTCGACGACGCTCGCCATGGACGTCTGCACGGCGGTCATCCGCGGTTCGCGGGTGGCCTGGGCGAGCAGCCTCGACGGCTGTGGCTCCGGCTCACCGGTGAAGGCGAGCTCACTGTCCGGGTCGTCCACCACCCTGGTGACCGCGGCGACCGGCAGGCCGTCCACAAGGACGACGTGGTGGGAGCAGCCACGGTCCCACTGCGCGTCGACCAGCCGTTTGACGTACGCCGCCTCGGTGAGGCTCAGCGCGATGTGCTCCTCGTGGACGTCGTGGCCGAAGTCGATGCGGTGGAGCTTGTCGCTGGGTTCCCACGTCTCGTGCCCGGCGTATTCCTCCTCGACCTCGCCCTCCGGCCGGCGGATCAACCGGTCCACAGTGGTCAGGTCGAGCACGCCGATGGCCTTCTTGAACGACGCGTAGTACGTGTAGTCGGTCAGCTCCGACTCGTACGTCCGCGCGCGGATCGTCTTGACCATCTCGACCAGGAACCCGTTGGCGTGGCCGACGTTCGCGTCACGGGCCTGCCAGTCCGGTTCGGACGGAACGCGGCTCAGCAGATCGGACGGATCCCAGCGCAGGTCGTGCGTGAAGGCTTCCTCGGCCTCACCGGTCAGCCGCACGACGGCGAACGGAAGCCGTTGCCCTTCAACGTGAACGACGACGTACCGGACGTCCGGGTCTTCTTCGCTGGCGCTGTAGTCCCCCATATCCGGGATACTCTACCGCTGGACCACCGTGCGAACGGCCACGGTGACCCACGCGACCACCAACGCGCCGTACAACACCACGGCCACTCCGGAGAACATCGCCGACGGCACCCGGGCCGCGAGTGCGCTCGTCCCGGTCACCAGCGTGCCGAGCGGGAACACGAAACTCCACCACGTCAACGCGAACGGCAGCCCGCGCCGCGCGGTCCGCACGGTGACGGCCGCCGCGAGCGCGACCCACAGCAGGGCGAAGCCCCACGTGATCGTGCCGTACAACACGCCGAACGCGATCTGGCCCGGCACCACGTGCACGCCCGAGAGCAGGTTCGCCGCAGTGATCGACTGGCCCAGCGGCCCGAGCACGATCCACAGCGTCGGCACGGTCGAGGCCGCGCCCAGGCCGTGCTGCACCAGCCGCTGCCAGATCTGCGGCACGATCACCATCGTCGCGAACAGGCTGACGCCGAACAACGCGTAGCAGCCGAGCACCATGGCCTGCCGCGACGATCCTTCCGGCAGGTGCTGCGCCAGCAGCGCACCGGAGGCGGCGGACACCATCGGCGGCACCACGGGCATCAGCCACCCGGCGAACGCGCGTTCGCCGCTGCCGATCATCCGCAACGGCACCAGCACCGACGTCGCCAGCCCGAGCACCGTGCCGATCGTCCACAGTGTCCAGTCGACGGCGAGTGCCGCGGGCAGCCCGATCCAGTCCTTCCCGAGCAGCAACGCCCCGGTGCCGACGGTCATCAACGCCATCGGCGGCGCGCCCCAGAACTGGGCCATCACGGGGTCGGCGAGCTGGGCGCGCACCGTCGTCCACGTCCAGCGCCGCAGGGCGGCGGCCACGAGGAAGGCCAGCAGCGCGGCGTCCAGCGCCCACACGTACGTGGCGGCGGTGTGCAGGCCGGGCATCGAGGCACCGGCCGTGGCGACGATCCCCGTCCCCATCACGGACGCGAAGAGGTTCGGGCCGAAAGGCGCCGCTCGTCGCACCTCTGGGGCACGGTGTGGTCGAGGTGCGAGAGCGGTCACGACATGACAATCGTCGCGCCGGGCCTGCCTCGGTAGACACCAGTCACCGATATGGACATAGGCTTCCCCTATGCCTCTCCCGTCCAGGGTCTCCGACCTGACCAGCTTCGACCTCCTGCTGAGCGTCGCCGAGCTGGGCAGCATCGGCCGGGCGGCCAAGGCGCACGGCATGTCGCAGCCCAGCGCCAGCGAGCGGCTCAGGACCCTCGAGGCCCGCGTCGGCGTGACGTTGCTGGAACGCACCTCGCGCGGCACACGGCTCACCACGGCGGGACAGCTCGTGGCCGGCTGGGCGGCGCAGGTGATGGTCCGCGCGGCGGACCTCGACGCCGGCATCACCAGCCTGCGCGCGGACCGCCAGAGCCACCTCAGGATCGCCGCGAGCCTCACCGTGGCCGAGTACCTGCTGCCCGCGTGGCTGATCGCGCTGCGGTCCGTCAGCCCGGACACCGCGACCGTGCTGTCGGCGGGCAACTCGGTGCACGTCGCCGAGCAGGTGCTGGCCGGGAAGGCCGACCTGGGGTTCGTCGAGAGCACCGACGTGCCGGCGGGCCTGGCGAGCCGCGTCGTCGCCACGGACGAGCTCGTCCTCGTCGTCGCACCCGCCCATCCCTGGGCCAGGCGCCGCCGGGTCGCCGCCGCGAAGGCCGCCGCGACGCCGATGGTCAGCAGGGAGCCCGGTTCGGGCACGCGGCAGGCCTGGGAGCACGCGCTGGGGCTCGCGGGCATCAGCGAGTCCGCGGCGCCGTTGCTGGAGATGTCGTCGACCACGGCGATCAAGGCGGCCGCGATCGGCGGCATCGGCCCGGCCGTGCTCAGCCTCCACACCGTGGCCACGGACATCGCCGCCCGCACGCTCGTCCGCGTCGAGGTCGGCGAGGTGGACCTGCACCGCGACCTGAGGGCGGTCTGGCCGTCCGGCCGGACACCCCGGGGTCCCGCCTCCGACCTGTTGACCATCGCGACGCGTACTCTCACCCACCGTGCCGACCGGCGGTAGCAAACAGGTTCGCGCCGCGCGCAAGCGCAAGAAGCGCATGGCTCGCGTCGTCCACGACCTCACCGACGCGCAGTGGGACGCCCTCAAGACCTTGTGGGGCGGTTGCGCGTACTGCACGGCTCCGGCCGGTTCGCTGCAGAAGGACTGCGTGCAGGCCATCTCGCGCGGCGGCCGCTACACGCTCGGCAACGTCGTGCCCGCGTGCGGATCGTGCAACGCCAGCAAGTGCAACGCCGAGGTGACGGGCTGGCTGCGGCGCAAGAAGCTCGACGAGCGCACGTTCCTGGTGCGCCACTACGAGATCTCGAACGAGCTGACCGCCCGCTTCGCTATCCCACCGGACGCCGCCGGCCCGGAGGCGTGACGGTGCTGGACCGGCCGGCTCAGGCCGAGTTGCGAATGGCGTTGTAGCTCTTGTAGAGCGCGTCCCACGCCTTCTTGCAGCGGGCGTCGAGCTGCCCGTCCTCGCTCAGGCCGCCGGCCGCGAACCACGGCTCGCACGGCGCGATCTCACTGAGCTGGCGGCGCACCTCGCTGATCGCGGCCTGGCCCGCGGGCGGCAGCTTGGCGGCCTGCTTCTCGACCTCGTCGATCACCGCCGTCACGTCCGGCATGACGTGGCTGCAGTTGTCGGCCGGGGCGACGGGTTCGCCGCGCAGGCGAGCAGCGCAGTCCGTGAGCAGGACGCCGATCGCGTCGAGCCGGGGCTGCAGGTCCGGCAGCGGCGAGCCGGTGGCCGAGGTCACAGCAGGGGTGATCGTGGGCAGGGACGAGGTCCCGGCGCTGCACCCGAGCAGGAGGAAAGCCAGCGCAATAGCGGAGTAGCGCATGCCGAGCAGCGTAGCGAGACGACAGGGCCGCCAGAGCCGGGGATGCCCTGGCGGCCCTGCGTTCACCCGATCAGGGTCATGCGCGGAGGTAGGACTCAGGCCGTCCGGGAAGAGCGGCCTGTGCGGTGGCCGGAGTTCGCCGATCCGTCCTGGAAGTGCTTACGGCACAATGTTCTTTCATTCCTGAGTGGACGGTTCAGCCGGGTACGAGGTGAGAGCTCGGTCACAGTCACCGCGCAGCGCACCCGGTACCGTTGGAGGTGTGAACATCAGCCTGAGCAGCGACTTCGCGGACGCGGTGCCGGAGATGGCGGTCTCCTGGGAGGCCGTCACCGTCTCCGAACCGGAACTCCTGGCGCTCAACGAGCCACTCGCGAAGGAACTGGGCCTCGATCCCGCCTGGCTGCGAGCCGACGGTCTGCCGTTCCTCGTGAGCGGCAAGGGCGTCGCACAGGCATATGCCGGTCACCAGTTCGGCGGCTACTCCCCCAGGCTCGGCGATGGCCGCGCGCTTCTTCTCGGTGAACTGACCGACACCGAGGGCCGGCTGCGCGACCTCCACCTGAAGGGTTCCGGCCGCACCCCGTTCGCCCGCGGCGGCGACGGGCTGGCCGCGGTCGGCCCGATGCTGCGGGAGTACGTCGTCAGCGAGGCCATGCACGCCCTGGGCATCCCCACGACCCGTGCGCTGGCCGTCGTCTCGACCGGCCACGTCGTGCAGCGCGAGGAACCGCTGGCGGGCGCCGTCCTCGCCAGGGTCGCCGCCTCGCACCTGCGCGTCGGCAGCTTCCAGTACGCCCGCAACACCGGCGACCTGGACCTGTTGCGCAGCCTCGCCGACCACGCGATCGCCCGGCACCACCCCGGCAGCACCTACCTGGAGCTGTTCTCCCACGTGGTCGCCGCCCAGGCGTCCCTGGTCGCACGGTGGATGCTCGTCGGCTTCATCCACGGCGTGATGAATACCGACAACATGACGATCTCCGGCGAGACCATCGACTACGGCCCGTGCGCGTTCATGGAGGCCTACGACCCGACGACGAAGTACAGCTCCATCGACCACCGCGGCCGCTACGCGTACGGCAACCAGCCGATCATCGCCGAGTGGAACCTCGCCCGCCTCGCCGAAGCCCTCCTGCCGCTGTTCGCCGACGACGAGGACGAGGCCGTCTCGCTGGCCCTCACGACGCTGCGGACGTTCGACGCGCACTTCGAGGAGGCCTGGACTGGCGGCATGCGGGCCAAGCTCGGCGTTTCCGGTGACGTCAAGCCCCTGCTCAAGGACCTGCTCGCGCTGATGCACGAGAACCACGTCGACTTCACCTCGTTCTTCCACCTGCTCGGCAGGGCGGCCAGGGGTGACGCGGAGCCGGCGCGCTCCCTGTTCCTGGACCTCGCGGCCATCGACGCGTGGCTCGCGCGCTGGCGTGAGCTCGGCCCGGACGGCGCGGCGATGGACCGGGTCAACCCCGTCTACGTGCCGCGCAACCACCTCGTGGAGGAGGCGCTGGCGGCCGGGGCGGACGGGGACATGGGCCCGTTCGACCGTTTGCTGAAAGCGGTTACCTCCCCGTTCGGGGAACGGCCCGGCCTGGAATACTTCGCGGCTCCTGCGCCGCAGGACTTCAGTGCCACCTACCGGACCTACTGCGGGACTTGATGAAGCTGCAGCCGATCGGCCACGTCGAATCGCCCCTCACCGACCGCTCCGCCGCGCCCAGGCAGGCGAACGAGGGAGCGCCGGAGGCCTTGCTCGTGTTCGCGCCCGAGTACGCACGGGCGATGCGGGAACTGCAAGCGGGCCAGGAGGTCCTGGTCCTCACCTGGCTCGACCGCGCCGACAGGTCGGTGCTGGCCGTGCATCCCCGCAACGACCCCGCCCGGCCGGAGGCCGGCGTGTTCTCCACGCGGTCGCCGGACCGGCCGAACCCCATCGGGCTGCACCACGTCCGGATCACGGCGGTGGACGGCCTCGGAGTGCGGGTGGCGCACCTGGAGGCCATCGACGGCACGCCGATCATCGACGTCAAGCCGGTCCTGGGCCCGGAACGCTGACCTACTGGGGATCGCGCGGGCATCCCCCGTCCTGCTCCAGCCCCGGCACCAGGTCGTCGCGGAACGGCAACTCGCCGCACAGCAACCGAGGCGTGGACGTGGTGTCGGTGTTGCCCTGCAACACCAGCACGGCCTTGTTCGACGGCAGCCGCGTGCTCGCCCCGAAGCCGATCGTCCCGGTCGCACCCTGGATCGCGTTGTCCGGGCGGATGCTCCCGATCCCGGCGAGCAGCCCTTCCCGCACCCGCGCGCCGGGGTCCGTCCGCCGCACCTGCCGGATCCCTTCCGCCAGCACCTGCATCGCGTCGTAGGCGGCGGCCGAACGCCCATCCCCCAGCGTCTCGCACGTCTTGCCGAACACGTCGAGGTAGTTCTTGTAGAACGGCACCTTCGCGCAGTCGGTCCACGCGGCCGGGCTCGCGAACGACAGGTAGTCCAGCCGCACGTTGGGGAACTGCGCCATGGTCCCCTCGAGGATGAACCGCGTCGACGAGTCGCTCGCGATCACCGGCGGCGTGCCGCCCTGGCACCTGCTGTTCATGCCCCGCAGGAACTCCGCGAGGTACTGGGCCCGGCCGGCGTAGAAGACCGCGTAGCCGGGCTTGGCGGGAGCCGGGCACGCGCCCTGGCCGAGGCTGGCCGGCGCCAGGCCCTCGTCGTCGTTCGCGATCCGGTAGGACTTGTACTGGCTGACCGTGATCCCGCGCTCGGTGAAGGAGAGCCGGGCGTCCTCGGCGAGGTTCTGGCTGTACCTGTCGCCGGGGTCGCCGGAGAAGAAGATCGCCACGTCCGTCACGTTCAGCCGGCTCTGCGCGTAGTAGGCGGCGACCTTCGACTCGCGCAGGTTGTTCGGCCCGATCTGGTAGTAGTACTCGTTGATGCTCGCCATGTCGTCGGCGGACGTCAGCGTGCCGATGATCGGCAAAGCGTTGCTGCCCAGCCGTTTCACCGCCGACTTGGCGGTGTCGGTGCTGATCGACAGCCCGGTCACCGCGACCACGCTGCGGTCGCGGGCCGCCAGTTCGATGATCTTGTCCGCGGCGACGTCACCGGAGGCCAGGCCGCGGCCGCCCGGTCCTTCGCCGCCGTTGGCAAGCAGCACCTTGATGGGCACGTCGCTGTTCTTCTGCGCCACCCACGCGCCGCGCAACTCCTCGACCAGGGCGTGGAAGCTGTTGGCGGTGCTGGGGGTCAGCACGCTGAGGAACACGATGGTGATCGCGTCCGGCCGCAGTGCCGCCCTGCGGTTCTCAGCCATGATCCGGCGGTAGACGTCCTCCAGCGCGGGCCGGATGTCGGCCGGCACCGAGTCGGGGACGAAGTACCGCAACGGGTCCGCCGACACCCCGATGCACTCCTCACCGACCCGCTGCAGCGGCGAGCGCAACGACGGCGACCACCACTCGTCGCACCGGGCGTGGTTGAGGAACGGCACGGCCACGAGCGATCCGGCCAGCACCAGCAGCACGAGCGGCGCGGCGAGGGCCCGGCGCAGGTGCAGCGACGGGTACTCGGACAGCGCGCCGATGATGCCGCGCGCGGGCTCGGTGGCGTCGGTGTCCAGCTCCAGCACCCAGTTCTCCGACCGCGACAGGCGCCGAAGCCAGTCGTGGTGGCCCGCGAGCGCGTCCGCGGCGTGCGTCGCCGGCACGTCGGCCGATTCCGTCGCCACGATGACGAGCAGCGGATCCGGCCGGCTCAACGGGTTCGTGCGGTACGTCTGCCCACTCTGCTCGGCGTTGCGCGCGCGGCCGATCGAGTCCACCAGCCACTGCCCCGCGCAGTCGCCGTTGTGGTTGTCGAGCAACAGCCATGGACACCCGGTCCGCCGGCGGCCCGTCCCCCGCACCGTCCAGCGCCGGTGCGAGCGCCGCAGGTCCTCCAGCAGAGCGCGCACGAGCATGTCGTCGACGTCGTTCTCGTGCTTCTCCGCCAAGCGGTCCTTGACGACCGCTCGCGCGAGCCGGTAGAGGCCCTGGTACGGCCGGCCACCCAGCGGTTGCTCGCCCACCCACTTCGCCGGGCGCCACAGCAACGCCGTCAGTGCCAGGCCGATGCGCGGCATCACCCCGATGAGCAGCCTGATCCACCAGGGGAAGTCCTGCACGAGGTCCTGCATCCCGTCCCGCGTCACCCGCATGCGCCGGTGCACGTGGGCCCGGAACTCCCGCGCGATCTCCCGTTCCTCCTCGTCCGCCTCGACTCCGGCGGGCAACGTCAGATCGAGCAACCACATGACGAGTGCGAACCGCGGAAACCGCAACCGGGCAACGCCCCGCACCTCGCTCGCGAGCTGCCCGACCACGTCCTCGAGTAGCTTGCGCCGGGACTGCACCGCGCCGTCGACGAGCGCGAACGGAACCTGGCGCCCACGCGCGCCGGCGGGCCGGTTCGCCAGGGCCTCGAGCGGTTTCGGCGCACCTGGCGGCCGGCGCAGGGAGACGATCGGCAGCGGCACGTCGCGAGACGGCCAGCGCGGGCGGCTGGAAAGGCGGTCCAGCAGCCGTAGCAGCTCGATCGCACCGCCGAACTGGAGGCCGCGAGTCTGCTCGGAACCCTGGAACCACCCCTGTGACGTGATCTTGGACAGCGCCATCTTCCCCGCCCCCGTTCCGCCGGTCCCAAACGGAACCTCGACGGATTGTCGATCAGGACGGCTCCGGCATTAGCGCAATCACGCTGATTCGAGCTGGGCGGGAATGCGGTGGGACGGGTTTGACCGGCGGGTACCCCTTGGCCATGAGCCAACCAGTGCCGCCAGCGGAGCCCGTGCCGACCACGCCGGGCCCGGACCAGCCACGCCCCACCGGCCCCGACCAGCCCCAGCCGCCCGGCCCGGACCCCGATCCCCTGCGCCCGCCGGGGCCGGACCCGGATCCGCTACCGCCGGAACCAAAACCCACCTAGGAGTTTGAACCGCGAAAAGCCGGGTACAGGCACGGTGCCACTGCCGGACCCCACCCTGGAGCGCGCCATGGTCAGTCGAGAGGAACACCAGCGGCTCATCGACATCGAGGACCGCTTCCGCGTCTCCGACCCGGACCTGGCCCGCGCGCTGAGCGAAGGCCCCCACTCGCAGAGGAACCTGCGTCAGCGCGCGGCCGCCGTGCTGGCCTCGCTGGCGTTCAGGAAGCGACCGGGATCGGCCGGCTGACGGTCGCGTTCGGCGGCGCCTCCGCCCGGTTCCAGCGCATCCGGGACCACGGCAGGTCCATGTCGCTCAGCGTGCTGATCTGCCGTGGCCGCAGTTCGTCCGGCGCCGGGGCCTCGGCGTGCCGGGAGTAGGCCGCGTCGACGTAGCGGTGGCCGGTGTCCAGGGCCAGCACGACGACGTGCCGGTCCGGGTCCAGCCGCTGCTCCCACCGCGCCGCCAGGTACGCCGCCCCCGCCGACAGGCCGGCGAAGATCGCGTGTTCGCGCAGCAGGGCGACGCCGCCGGACAGCGCGGCGTCGAAGCCGAACCAGTGCACGGTGTCGTAGAGCGTGTGGTCGACGTTGCCGAACGGGATCGAGCTGCCGATCCCGGCGATGATGATCTCCCTGGTCAGCCGCGACCGCTACGACACCGAGGCAGTGCTCGCCGGAGCACTCACGGCGTACACGCTCGGCGCACTGGCGGGCGCTCTCCTCATCGCACGGTGGCGGCCGCGCCACGCGGGCTGGACCGCGCTGTTCGGCCTGGCGCTGTACGGATTCGCGCCGCTGAGCCTGCTGCTGCCGGTGCACCCGTTCGTCGTGATCGCCGCCTACGTCGTCGCGGGACTGGGCATCGAGCTGTTCAACGTGCCGTGGTTCACCGCGACCCAGCGCGAGGTCGAGCCCTCGAAGCTCGCTCGTGTGTCCTCTTTGGACTTCCTGACTCCTACGGCCTCGCGCCCGTCGGCCTGGCGCTGATCGCACCGGCGATCTCGTCGTTCGGCGCCACTGTGGTGCTGGCCGCCTGCGCGGTGATCTGCTTCGCCGCACCGGCACTGGCCGCACTCGTACCGTCGTCCCGCGACTTCGGGCCGCGCCGATGACGGTGCCTGCCGACGCCGGGCACAGACGTGCGGCCTGCCCGCGATACCGCGAGCAGGCCGCCACATCGAGTTCGTTCGTACCAGGCACTCAGGAGGAAGCGGCCTTCTGCAGTTCCTTGCGCAGCTGCTCCTTGGACATGCTCGAAACGCCGTCCAGCCCGAGGTTCTTGGCCTGCAGGAGCAGTTCCTCGCGCGTGGCCTGGCCCGGCATCTCGCCGAGGTGGTCGGCGCGGCTGCGCGCGAACGCCTCGCCGAGCTCGTAGCGGCGTTCCGCGCCGAGCCGCTTGCGCATGCCCGGCAGGACCGTCTTCTCCTCTTCCTCCACGTGGTGGGTGATGGAGTCGACGACGTCCTGCAGCGCCTTCTCGTACTGCGGCGAGTCGTAGTCGGTGTCGAGGAGCTTCGCGAGCAACCGCTCCGCCTCGGCGTGCTCCTCCTGGCTGTGCTGGACCTCGTCGTCCCCGCCCGCGGCCTTGGCCGCCGGGTAGACCTCGCCCTCCTCGGCGCGGCTGTGGGCGACGAGCAGGCCGCAGAGGACCGGGGTGAGCAGCGGCCGTTTCTCCGGGTGGTTCTTCAGCTCGTCGAACAGGCGCTCCACCTCGCGATGGTCCTGCATGATCAGGTCGACGACGTCGTACTGCATGGTGGTTCTCCTTCAGTTCGGGTGGTTCCTCGGATAGCGCGTGGAGATGGGCGCGAGACCGCGCCGTCCGATCCGGTCGAGCGCCACGCCGAAGCCGCAGATCACCACGAGCGCGACGACCGCCCCGATGACGATCGCCAACGTCAGGCCGGCGTTCAGGAGCCCTGCCACCGCACCGGCGACGACCCCGGCGTTGACCCCGTTGACGAGGTTCACCAGGCCGGGCACGCCCAGTGCGGTGCCGAGCAGCCGTGGCCGCCTGGCCTTGCGCCAGCCGGTCTGGCCGCCGTCGACCTCGACGCCGAGGGTGTCGTCGTGCAGCTGACGCACGAACGCGTCCCTTGTGGACGGTTCGAGTTCGGCGTAGACGGCCCTGATGCGGTTGATCCCCAGGCCCGCCTGGAAGTCCTCGATGGCCAGCTCCACCGTGCGGAACAGGGTGGCGAGCCCGATCAGGAACAGCGCGGTGAAGACGACCAGCAGCAACGTGAGCAGCACCGTCAGCGTCACCACCTGTGCGACGAACCCGAGAGCGATCATGGACGCGGAGATCGTCGTCAGCAGGTGGCCCGCCCGTCCCGTCGCGTCGGTGATCGTCGCCGTGCGGATCATCTGCAGCGTGTTGTGTTCCATCGTCAGGATCGTCAGCGCCGACGCCTTGTCCACGTCCTGCACGTCAGCGTCCGAGCGCGTTGGCGAGTTCTTTCTTCGTCATGGCGGAGCGGCCCTTGATGTTCTTCTTCTTGGCCTCGTTGTAGAGCTGTTCCTTGGTGAGGCCCTTCGGGCGGTTCGTGCCCGACCGCTGGCCGCCGCGCTTCTGCGGTGACATGTCCTTGGTGGACGACTTGCTCGCCGTCTTGGACTCACCGGCCTGGGCACGGTTCTTGTTCACCGTCCGCGCCGCGATCTCCTTCGCGCGCTTCGACGAGGCGCCCCGGTCCTCGGCCGAGTCCTTGATGTGCTCGTACTGGCGTTCACGTTTCGCATTCGATCCCGCGGGCATCACGACCTCCTGACTCGATGCTGGTCCGCGAATACCCCCGGTCAGGACGATTCACACCCGATCGACCGGGTAGCCAGGGTCATGGCGATCTCTTCCCGTCTCGACACCACCCGCGTGCTCGCGACAGTGCTGCTGCCCACCCTCGCCAAGGGCGTCATCGTCCGCAGGCCCGGCGTGATGGCGGCCGCCGAGAAGGTCCAGTCCGACACGAGGGCCATCGACACGATGCGGAGGCTGCGCGACCGCTACGGCCCGGAACCGGTGCGCCTGCGCATCACCGGTCGCAGTGTCGCGATGCTGGTCGACCCCACCGACGTGGGCAGGCTGCTCGCCGGGTCGCCGGAGCCGTTCGCGCTGGCCACGAAGGAGAAGAAGGCCGCCCTGAAACACTTCCAGCCGCACGGGGTGCTCATCTCGGAAGGGCCCGAACGGGACCGGCTGCGCCGGCTCAACGAACGCGCGCTGCGACCGGAGAACGTGCCGGCGGAGGCGATCGTGCGCGACGAGGCCGACCTGCTCACCCGGCACGTGATGAGCACCGGCGAGCTGACGTGGGAGTCGTTCAACCAGGCGTGGTGGCGCATCGCGCGCAGGATCGTCCTGGGCAACGGCGCCCGCGCCGACGACCGGCTCACCGACGACCTGAAGGCGCTGCGCGAGAACGCCAACTGGGCCTTCCTGCACCCGAAGCAGCATGGGCTGCGTGAGCGCTTCCAGCGCCGGCTCGACGGGCACCTGGCCCGGCGCGAGGACGGCAGTCTGGCCGCACAGCCCGGCGACCTGTCCGGTCAGGTGCCGCACTGGCTGTTCGCGTTCGACGCGGCCGGGATCGTCACGCTGCGCGCGCTGGCCATCGGGGCGCGCGGCATGAACGGCATCCTGGAGTCCGCGCGGTTGTGGCCGACGACGCCGGTGATCCTGCGGGAGAGCACGATCGCCACCCGCTGGCACGGCACGTGGCTGCCGGAGAACACCGAGTTCGTCGTGTTCACGCCGTTCTTCCACCGCGACCCGGACAGGCTGCCGTTCGCCGACCGGTACGCCCCCGAACTCTGGGACGGCCCGCGCGACCCGGCGATCGTGCCGTTCAGCGCGGGGCCCGGCGAGTGCCCCGGCCGTGACCTGGTGCTGACCACCGCCGCGACGATGCTGGACACGCTCTCCGAGCACCTCGCGTTCCCCACGCTGAGTGCTCCGCTGCCGGGCACGCTGAACCACTTCGGCCTCCGCATACCGGCCGAGCCGACGGGTACTCGCGTCTCATGAACACACCCCGCTACGCCGTCGTGACCGGATCGGACTCCGGCATCGGCAGGGCCGTGGCCGTCGCGCTGGCAGGCGGCGGCGTCGACGTGGGCATCACGTACCACGAGGACGCCCCCGGAGCCGAGAAGACCGCCGAGGAGGTCCGCGAGGCCGGTGCGCGCTGTGCGGTGCGGCAACTGGACCTCACCGGCCTGCCGGACGCGGCCGGCGTCGTGGACGAGCTCGCCGCCGAACTGGGCGGCGTCGACGTCCTGGTGAACTGCGCCGGCACCGGGAGCAGCCAGAAGGCGCTGGACATGCCGTTCGACACCTGGCGCTCGGTGCTCTCGGTAGACCTGGACGGCGCGTTCCTGTGCTGTCAGCGTGCGGCCAGGCACATGATCGAGGCCGGTCGCGGCGGACGGATCATCAACATCACGTCCGTCCACGAACACCTGCCCCGCGTGGGCGCAGCGCCGTACTGCGCCGCGAAGGCCGGGCTCGGCGCGCTCACCGAGGTGCTCGCGCTCGAACTGTCCGAGCACGGCATCACGGTCAACTCGGTGGCACCGGGCGAGATCTCGACGCCGATGACCGGCCAGGAGGACGTCGACCCGCACACGCAGCCACGTCCGGGCGTGCCGCTCGGCAGGCCCGGCAGTGCGCACGAGGTCGCGTCCGTGGTGGCGTTCCTGGCGACTCCGGCCGCGAGTTACGTGACCGGGGCGTCGTTCGTCGTGGACGGCGGGATGTCCCTGATGGGGCCGCAGGCGAGCCAGCTGATGACCGACGGGAAGTGGAGGCAGACCTGATGCGTGCCGTGGTGCTCAACTGCACCTTGAAGAAGTCACCGGAGAAGTCCAACACCGACCTGCTCGCCCAGGTGGTGATCGACGAGCTGACCAAGAAGGACGTCGAGGTCACCTCGTTCCGGCTGGCCGACCACGAGATCCCGCCCGGCGTCGTGACCGACCTCGGCGGCGGCGACGAGTGGCCGAACATCCACCAGTTGCTGCTCGACGCCGAGATCCTGGTGATCGCGACCCCGACGTGGGTCGGCCATCCGTCGTCGCTCGCGCAACGGGCGCTGGAACGGATGGACGCCATGATCTCCGAGACCGACGACCAGGACCGGCCGGTCGCCTACAACCGGGTCGCGGGCGTGGTGGTGACCGGCAACGAGGACGGCGCGCACCACGTGATCAGCGAGATCTGCGGCGCTCTCGGCGACATCGGCTACACGATCCCCGGCCAGGCGTGGACCTACTGGAACCGCGGCCCCGGCCCCGGTCCGAGCTACGCCGACACCGACGAGGGTCACGAGTGGTCGGAGAACACCGGCCGCACGATGGCCGCCAACCTGCACGCCGTCGCCCTGGCCCTGGCGGAACGCCCGATCCCGGCCTGAGCCAGCGCCACGAGCGCGCCGATCGCCTGGGGTCTGTATCGAAGTCTGGTTCGATGAGAGTCGCGCTTGAGGTGGTTCCTGGTGGTGCGGCCGGACGGCCCGCATACCGGTGTTGTATGTGGGTCGTCCGGCCGTGCCGCCAGGGGCCGCCTCGGGCCCGGCTATCGCGGACCAGACTTCGATACAGACCCCGACCGCCCAGGACGTCCGTCGGCCAGTGCACACGAGTCCTGAGGCGGCTGTAGGCGACCAGTAAGACCAGCGGTGTCACGAACAAGGCGGCCTCGCGGTCCGCCAGCGCGGTGGCGGTGCCGAACGCGGCCGCCGTCACCGCGTGCTTGGACGGGAACGACGACGAGTCCGGGTGTTCCGGCAGGGCCCGCCGCGCCGGCAGGTTCGCGGCCGGGGGCCGCCGCCGGTGCACGACCAGGCTCACGAGGTGCCCCAGCGGCATGGCGATCATGGCCGCGGTGAGCGCGCGTTTCGCGGTTTTCCTCTTGCCGCACAACGCGAGCAGCCCAGCGACCGGCAGCCACAGAGCACCACCCCGTGCGGTGAGGCTGGCCACGATGATGATCGGGTGCGGACGCCTGGTGGGCAACGCGTCGCTGTCGTGGAGAGAATCCTCGTCCAGTTCGTCCTCACCTGTCATGCGGCTCACCTGCCCAGAACCGGGCTGGCCGGAACCTCCCGCCCCTGTCCCAGCCCCCGCAGGATCGCCCTGAGCGCCTCCTGCGCGTCGAACTTCGGCTGCCAGCCGAGCTCCGTCCGGGCGCGCGACGCGTCGAGCAGCGGTGACTTCAGGGCCAGGTCGACCCATCCGGGCGGCGTGGGTTGCAGGCGCAGCCCCCACGTCACGCTCGCCAGTGACCGCATCAGCTTCGGCGGCACGGCGACGTGGCGACCACCAAGCAGCTCGGCCAGTGCCCGGGGCGTGATGACGGGGTCGGCGACCAGGTTGATCCCGCCGTGCGGCCGCTGCTCCAGGATCCGCGCCAGCCCGTCCGCGACGTCGTCCGCGTGCACGAACTGCAGCACCAGGTCGCGCGGAATCGGCAGGACGGGAATCCGGTGCCGGAACACGGCTTTCGGCACCAGCCTGCCGAGGAAGTAGTCGCGGATCTCGGAGCCGGCGTCATCCTGCAGGATCAGGCCGGGCCGCGGCCGGGAGATGAGCAGGTCGGACTCGAACTTGTTCAGCATGTGCTCCACGGCGGACTTGTGCCTGCTGTAGAAGGACGTCCTCACGCCGTCGACGGGCCACGACTCGTCGACCCGGCGGTCCTTGCTGCCGGGTGAGTACGCCCCGACCGACGACATGTGGACCAGGTGCGGCACGCGGGCCTTCGCCGCCGCGCTGAAGACCTGGGCGGACCCCGCCACGTTCGTCCGGTACAGCAGCCGCTCGTCACGCGAGGGCTGGATGAGCCATGCCAGGTGCACGACGGCGTCGGCCTGCTCGAACGCGACGCGCAGCACCTCCTCCGCGCCGGCCCGGCCGATCTCGACGGGCGTCCAGGGCACGCCACGGTACGGCGGCGCGTCCGCGGGCGGGCGCCGCGAGATGCCGTGCACCTCGACGTCCGGCACCTCGGCCAGCCTGCGCAGCAGCGCCGTTCCGACGTTGCCACTCGCTCCGGTGACGACGATCCTGCGTGCTGGCATGGTTCCTCCGAGTGTCGGCCTGTACAGGCGGGTACCCGTTCAGCTGACGTCGAGAACCGCCTGTTTTGTTCGGGCAACGCCGGGTACTGCCGATGAGTGGATCGCATCGCCGACGTATGGGGATCACGCACTCCGCACGGACGTGGGACGCACTGGCCGGTCCGGGTCGACCAGCAGCTCGCGGACGGCATCGCGGAGTCCGATGTGGACCGTTGGGTCCAGTCGGCGTGCGTGCTGTGCAGCAACGGGTGCGGCTGCGACATCGCGGTCAGGGACGGCAGGATCGTCGGTGTTCGCGGACGTGCGGACGACATCGTCAACCGCGGCAGGCTTGGCCCGAAAGGCCTCTACGGTTCGTGGCAGGCCCATGGCAAGGACCGTCTCACCACGCCGTTGCTCCACCGGGACGGCAAGCTGCGGGAAACCGACTGGGACACCGCGATGAGCGAGATCGTCCGGCGTTCCCAGGACCTCCTCGCCGAGAGCGGGGCGCTGTCGCACGGCTTCTACACCAGCGGTCAGCTGTTCCTGGAGGAGTACTACACGCTCGGCATGATCGGGAAAGCCGGCATCGGCACCCCGCACATGGACGGCAACACCCGGCTCTGCACCGCGACGGCCGCGGCGGCGCTCAAGGAGTCGTTCGGCTCGGACGGCCAGCCCGCCTGTCACGCGGACGTCGACCTGTGCGACGCCCTGTTCCTGTTCGGGCACAACATGGCCGCCACCCAGACCGTGCTGTGGGCGCGGGTGCTCGATCGGATGGCGGGACCCGGCAGGCCTCGGCTGGTCGTCGTCGACCCCCGGCGCACACCGACCGCCGAGGCCGCCGACGTGCACCTGGCGCCGTTGCCCGGCACGAACCAGGCGTTGCTGAACGGCCTGGTACGCGCGCTGATCGAGAACGGCTGGGTGGACCGCGACTACGTCGATCAGCACACGCTCGGCTTCGAGGAGCTCAAGGCCACCGTCGAGCCGTACACGCCGGAGCACGTGGCCGGGATCTGCCGCGTCTCCCCCGCCGACCTGGTGCGGACCGCCGAGATCTTCGGGACGTCGGACCGGGTGCTGTCGACCGTGCTGCAGGGCTTCTACCAGTCCCATCAGGCGACCGCGGCGTCGTGCCAGGTCAACAACCTGCACCTGCTGCGCGGCCAGATCGGCGGGCCCGGCAGCGGTGTGATGCAGATGAACGGCCAGCCCACGGCGCAGAACACCCGCGAGTGCGGCGCCGACGGCGACCTGCCCGGCTTCCGCAACTGGGACAACCCCGAGCACGTCGAGGAGCTCGCGCGGCTGTGGAACGTCGATCCGCTGACCATTCCGCACTGGGCGCCGCCGACGCACGCGATGCAGATCTGGCGGTACGCCGAGCAGGGTTCGATCAGGTTCCTCTGGATCTCCGCGACCAATCCCGCCGTCTCGCTGCCGGAACTGGGCCGCATCCGGGAGATCCTGCGCCGGGAGGACCTGTTCGTCGTCGCGCAGGACGCGTTCCGCACCGAGACGACCGAACTGGCGGACGTCGTGCTGCCGGCCGCGCTCTGGGGCGAGAAGCAGGGCACGTTCACGAACCTGTCGCGGGTGGTGCACCTGTCCGAGCAGGCCGTCGCACCGCCCGCCGGCGCCCGCAGCGACCTCGACATCTTCCTGGACTACGCGGACCGCATGGGTTTCCGCGACCGCAACGACGATCCGCTGATCAAGTGGAAGGACGCGGAGGGCGCGTTCGACGCCTGGCGCGAGTGCAGTCGCGGCAGGCCGTGCGACTACAGCGAACTGTCGTACGAACGGTTGCGCGGCGGCAGCGGAATCCCCTGGGGCGGCGAAAGGCTCTACGCCGACGGCGTGTTCCCCACCGCCGCCGGTTACTGCGAGGACTACGGCCACGACCTGCTGACCGGCGCGTCGACCACGCCGACCGACTACCAGGCCCGGCGGCCGGACGGGCGGGCGTTCCTGAAGGCCGCCGAGTACACGCCCGCGCCGGAGCAACCGAGCGACGAATACCCGTTCCTCTGCACGACCGGCCGCTCGGTCTACCACTTCCACAGCCGTACCAAGACCCGTCGCGCCCCGGAACTGCAGAAGGCGGCGCCGGATCCGTGGGTCGAGCTCTCCCCCGCCGATGCCGACGAACTCGGCCTGAGCGAGGGCGATGTCGTCCGGGTCGAGTCCGAACGAGGTTTCGTCGAGGTTCCGGTCCGCATCGGACGGTGCCGCGACGGCGTGGTGTTCCTGCCGTTCCACTATGGCTTCCAGGCCGCCAACGAGCTGACGCCGACGGAGTGGGACCCGGTCTCCAAGCAGCCCCTGTTCAAGATCAGCACCGTGCGGATCAGGAGGGTCTGATGCACCTCGCCACCTACCTGGGGCTGCTGCACACCTCGCTGGGAACACTCGCCGAGGCGTTCCGCGAGGTCGCGAAGGGCCACGGCGACGAGCCGGACGTCGAGCACACCTGCGAGGTGCTCGCGTCGCGGATCGACGGCCAGGCCGAGCAGCTCTCGCCGATCGTCGACCGGTACGGCGAGCACCGCGAGGCCGAGCCGGAACGCCTGCACGCCGCGGAGTTCGAGCAGACCCGCACCGGCGGCGTCGGCCTGCTGCGCGACCTGCAGGACCTGTACGCGCTGTCGTCGTTCACCGACATCACCTGGACCGTCGTCGGCCAGGCGGCGCAGGGCCTGCGCGACAGGGAGCTCATGGACGTCGTGAGCGCCTGCGAGCAGGACACGGCACGGCAGCTGGCGTGGTTGAAGACGCGGATCAAGCAGAGCGCCCCGCAGGCGCTGATCGTGGCGAAGGACTAGTCACCTTCAAGACGCGAGACGAGCACTCCTCCGTGCTTGACGAACGCCTCGGGCAACCAGGGCTGGTCGATCCTGCGGCCGTTCCACCGCGTCTCCTGCACGTAGACGCCCGGTGTGCCGGTGGCGAGGATCGTGATGTTCTTCTTGGTGATCCGGGCCTTCGGGAACATCGGGCTGGAGACGTGCAGTTCGGCACTGCTCGGCGTGCGCGGGTACAGGCCGAGCGCAGCGAAGACGTACCAGGCCGACATGGTGCCGAGGTCGTCGTTGCCGGGCAGGCCGGACGGACCGGTGCGGTAGACGAGCCTCGCCATCGCGCGCACGGTCTCCTGGGTCTTGCGTGGCTGCCCGAGCTCGTTGTAGATCCACGGCGTGTGGATGCCCGGTTCGTTCGTCGGGTCGTACCGCAGCGCGTCGCCGCCCGTCGCCCACGAGCCGTCCGCGCGCTTGAAGAAACCGTCCAGCCTGGAAGCCGCGACTTCCTTGCCGCCCATGGCCTCGGCCAGGCCTTGGACGTCGTGCGGCACCATCCACGTGTAGGTGGCGCTGCTGCCCTGCGCGAAGCCCCGATCCGAGGCCGGGTTGAACGGCGTCACCCAGGTGCCGTCGGCGTTGCGGGCCTGCTGGTAGCCGGTGGCCGGGTTGAAGGTGTTGCGCCACCAGCCCGCGCGCTGTTCCATCTCCTCGCTGGGGCGGTCGAGCCTGCGGCCCAGGTCGGCGAGCGCCTGGTCCGCGACGGAGTCCTCGAGGGTCTCGGCGGCGCCTCCCCAGCAGTGGCAGGTGTCGTGCGGGGCGTAGCCGAGCCGCATGTACTCGGCGAGGTTCGGGCGCTGGCCCTCGCACTGGCCGGGGCAGCCCTTGTCGGACAGCCCGTCCGGGTGCGGGACGGTCGCCTGGCGCAGCAGTGAGTCGTAGGCCGCGCGCACGTCGAAGTTCTTGGCGCCCATGGCGTACATGCCCGCGATGGCCGGGGCGGACGGGTCGCCGGTCATCACGTGCGTCGGGCCGGTGATGTGGACCCAGCGGTCCCACACGCCGCCGTTCTCGCGCGAGGTCTGCAGCAACGACTGGGCGTAGCCGCTCGCGACGTCCGGTGCCAGCAGGGCGAGCAGCTGGGTGTGGGCGCGGTACTGGTCCCAGCCGGAGAAGTTGCCGTACCGCACCTCGCGGCCCACGTCGCTGATCACGTTGGGCTGCAGGAAGGTGTGGTAGAGCGCGGTGTAGAAGATCGTGCGCTCGGCCGCGGTGCCGCCATCGATCTCGACCGCGCGCAACTGTTTCGCCCAGGCCTTCTTCGCTTCCTTCGCCACCTCCGCGACGGACGCGCGCTTCGGGATCTCCGTCGCGAGGTTGCGCTTGGCCGCGTCGAGACTGGTGTAGGAGATGCCGACGCGCATCCGCACCTGTTTGTCCGCAAAGGACACGTATCCGCCGGACCCCTTGCCTGCGCGCGCACTTCCGGTCAGGTAGCCCTCGCCGCCGCTCGCGGTGGTGCTGCCGGGCCTGAGTTCGCTGTTCACCCACGTGCCGTGAGCCGAGATCGGGCGGTCGAACGACGCGGTGAAGTGCAGGCGGTAGTAGGTCTTCTGGTTGTTCGTGCCGCCGTTCGCGCGCCGGCCGCAGAACGCTCCGGTGAGCACCGAACCCGAGACGGAGTTCGTCGCCGGGTCGATCATGATGTCGGCGTCCTCGCTGCCGTTGAGCGAGTTCGACGTCCGGAACAGCAGCGAACCGTTGACCGGAAAGGTGAACTCGCCGATGCCCGCTCGGGTCGTCACGGAGAGGTCGGCCGTGGCACCCGACTTCAGACCCACCCGGTAGCGGCCTGCCTCGGCCTTCTCGTCGGCGTGGGAGAAGTCGCTCGCGAAGATCTGGTCCCTGGTGTCCGCGGTCGGCGACGAGGTGATGTCACCGACGTGCGGCATGATCGGGATGTCCCCGGCGGCACCGGGATGGCAGCCCGCGCCGTTGACGTGCGTGAGGCTGAACCCGCGCACCCTCGTCGCGTCGTAGGCGTAACCGTTGGCAGCGCCCGTGTTCGTCTGGTCGCCACGGGTCGACGTCGGACTCCACGAGATCATCCCGAACGGCCGCACCGCGCCGGGATAGGTGTTGCCGCCGCCCGCCGAGCCGATCAGCGGGTCGACGTAGCGGGTGTCGTCTCTCACCGCCGCACTCGCGGGAGTCGCCAGCGCGGCGGTGAGGACAGTGACCAGGAAGACCGGGAGCGCTCTCACGTCCGGGACGATAACCGGATCTCAGTAAACGCAGGGTGGCCGGTAGCCGTCGATCTTCAGGCTCCGGAACTCCAGATCGTTCTTCGTGTTGCCGACGAACACCAGGCCACGGGCGTCGTCGAGCGCGTCGGCGAGCGGGTAGGACGGCTTGCCGAGCGCGGGCAGATATGTCCAGTTCTTTGTCTTGAAGCTGAAGAACCGCTGCACGAGCTTGCCGCCCGTGGACGGCACCTTGGTGACCCACTTGTCGCCACCGCTCCAGAACGACGCGGGCCGCAACTGGATGTGGAGGTCGTCGGTGGCGCGGTAGGTCATCCAGAAACCGGCCGACTCGGACAGGTCCGCCTCGGCCTCGAACCTGTTCCCCAGCCACACGACCATCACAGCCCAGTCGTCGGCCAGGAACCTGATCTTCGCCGTGTGCCCGTGCCGTCCCTTGGGCACGAGGATGCTGCCGGTCGCGGGCTCCGTGGCACCTTCACCACTGGCGATCCACTGCTGCAACCGGTCGATGGACGGGGTGGCGCACTCGCGGCCGTGCGAGGCGTTCGCCGCCGCCGTCGAACTGAGCGTGAACAGCACCGCGCACGCGATCACCGCGACGCGGCCGAACGTCGATTCCAAGCGCATCTGGCGGACCGTAGCGGACATTGGTTTAAACCATTTCCGTTCACCGTTGACACGGTCTCACCTGGTTACCTGGACAGCGGATTGTGAGGGCCGCCCACCAGGTTCACAGTGAGCCTCGTGCAGCCCGCCAGATGCATCGCATTCATAGGTGTCGTAACGGTTTTCTCCCTCCAACTGACCACTCCGGCCCTCGCGTCGGCCGGCTGTTCCCCCACGGTCGACGAGCGGTCGTTCGCCACGGCTCCGCAGCTTCGCGCCCTCAACGCCACCGTCGCCGGCTTCGGTGTCCGCGCCACCGGCAGCCCGAACCACAGCCGCCTGATCTCCTGGCTGGAACGCCGCGTGGACCGGCTGCCGGGCGTGTCCGTGCGGTCCGAGCCCTTCGCGATCCAGCGCTGGCGACCAGGTCCCGGTCTCCTGTTCGCGGGCGGCGTCGTGCCGGTCGCCGCCGCGATCCCCTACTCCGCTCCCGGCCTGCGTTCCGGCGAACTGGTCCGCCTGCCCACCGGCACCCCGATCACCGCCGCGAACGCCGGTGGAAAGATCGTCCTGCGCGACTTCCCCGCCCTCGACCGCGGCTACCTCGCCGAACCGCTGCTGGACGCGGACATGGTCGACGCGGGCAAGGCCGGCGCCGCCGGGCTCGTCGTCGCCTTCCCGTTCCCGCACGAGCAGGTGAAGGGCTACTGGGACCCGCACCTCGGCACCCACTACCGCGTGCCGGGCGTGTTCGTAGGCTCCGACACGGCCGCGAGACTCGCACCGGGCACACGGACGACCATCGGCGTCCTCGCCGCGCGCGTTCCGGCCGTCACGCGCTCGCTGGTCGCGACGCTGCCCGGCCGCAGCGGCGAGCGGATCGTCCTCGACACCAACACCGACGGCGTGGGATGGGTGCAGGAGAACGGGACCGTCGCGCTGCTGGCACTGGCCGAGCACTTCGCGCGCCTGCCCTTGCGCTGCCGGCCGCGCACCATCGAGTTCGTGTTCGCGACGGGCCACCTGCACCGCCCGGCGGAGGGCAGCGAGTTCCGCGCCCGCGCGCTCGACGCAGAGTACGACTCGGGTTCCGTCGCGTTCGCGTTCGTGCTGGAACACCTCGGGACACGGGAGTTCCTGCCGCGGGACGGTTCCCTCCAGCCGACGGGACTGGCCGAGCCGTCCGGCTGGTTCGCGGGCAGTCCGGTGCTGACGCGGACGGCGGCGACGGCGCTGGCCGGGCGTTCGGTCGACCGCACCTTCGTCCTGCCGGGCAGTGATCCGCCGGTACCGGGCCGGGTGCCGCCGCAGTGCTCGTTCGGCGGCATCGGCACGCACTTCCACTCGCACCTGATCCCGACGATGGCGATGATCTCCGGGCCGTGGACGCTCTGGGCACCGTCGTTCGGCGCTCGAGCGGTAGACCACGACCGCATGCGGCGCCAGGTGCTGGCCGCGGGCGACGCGATCACGGCGCTGGCACCGTTGCCGCGAGACCAGATCGCCGGGCCGTACCTCGACCTGCGGCGGGCGCGGGCGGCCGGTGCGCCGACGTGTTCCCACGACCTGCCACCCGAGTGGGCGCCTTAGGGTCTGTATCGAAGTCTGGTGCGATGAGAGTCGAGCTTGAGGTGGTTCCTGGTGGTGCGGGCGGACGGCCCGCATACCGGTGTTGTATGTGGGTCGTCCGGCCGTGCCGCCAGGGGCCGCCTCGGGCCCGGCTATCGCGGACCAGACTTCGATACAGACCCTAGCGGGCACGGGGCCGCCCCCCGGCGGAGGCAGCCGTCGGGGGGCGGTGAAAAGGGTGTAGCCGTCAGAGCCGCTGCCAGAGGGCAGGGGTGTTCGGCGGCTCCCATCCGGGAACGGACGTGTGTGGCTGGATGATGCGGTAGGTCGCGCCACCGTAGGTGACCTGGGCGCCGCTGCCGTAGGCCGTGTACGCGGCCCACGTGCCGCTGGGCGGCGTCGTCGTGGACGTGGTCGTGCCGGTCGGCTGGGTGGTCGTGGTCGGGCCGCCGGAGGTCACCAGGCGCAGGTTGTAGACCTGCAGGATCTCGGTCAGCGGCTGGAAGTAGATGACGCCGCCGCTCTGGCAGTTGCCGGATCCGCCGGAGGTGACGCCCTGGGCCTGGTCGCCGGTCAGCCACGAGCCGCCGGAGTCACCGGGCTCGGCGCAGGCGTTGGTGCGGGTCAGGCCGGTGATGGTGCCCTCGGGGTAGGTGACCGAGGCGTTCTTCTGCTGGATGGTGCCGCAGCGCCAGCCGGTGGTGGAGCCGGAACGGCAGACCGAGGAACCGACCGGAGCCTCCTGGGAGCCCGCGACCGGGACGGTGCCCGGGTAGCGGTTGACCAGGGCACGCGGGGTGTTGCCCGCGTCGGCACGGACCCAGGCGTAGTCGTTGCCGGGGAAGCTACTGCCCTGGATGGTGCCGCCGGGGTTGGAAGTGCGGCCGCCGGTGGATCCGCAGTGGCCCGCGGTGACGAAGCCGCCCTCGACGGCGAAGCCGATGGAGCAACGGCCGCCGCCGGGCACGCCGTAGGCGTTACCGCCGATGATGTCGATCAGCGGCCTGGGGTCCTCGGTGCTGGCCTCGAAGGCGACGATGTCGCCGCGCAGACCTGCCTCGGCCGCCCACGCCTTGGCCTGCGCCTCGCCGCCGGAGCGGGCGAGCACGACGATCTTGTTGGTGCGCACGTCGACATACCAGCCGGGAACGGCGTCGGGTGCGGTGGTGGCCTTGGCGTCCAGCTTGATCTTCGCGCTGTCCAGAGCGGACGCGCTGTGCTTCGCCGTGGTGGCGACGGCGCCGCGCGAGCGCACCGCACTCGCCAGCGCCGAGTCGGTGACCGCGACCGTGAGGGTGCGGCCGGTGCCGTCCAGCCAGGACCCGGCGTACGCCGAGCCGAGGCTCGACTTCAGCGCGGCGTCGGTCTGGCCCGCGACCTTCTCGGCGTCGAGGCGCTCACGCGCCTGCTCCGAGGAGATGCCTAGGTCCCGGGCCATCGCGGCCAGCATGGCAGGGTCAGCCGTGTCGGCAGCGGTGGCGCTGGATGTCAGCGCCACCGCGATGGTCAGCCCGGCCGCCGTAACCGCCGCCGTTGCGGCGGCGATGAGCTTGCGGTTCATGTCCGCTCCTTGCATGCAGGGTGATTGCGCGCAAACCGTACGACGAGGATCACACCAAGTGGTACATACCAATTGGCCATAACGTCGGGCAGGGCTTCGTCGGCTAGATGCTGATGAGCGCCTGGACGGCGAGGTGGTCGGACGGGTACTGGCCGTCTCGCTGGAAGGCGTTGATCGCGGCGGCCACGACGGTGGCGCCGCGGGTGAGGATCCAGTCGATGCGCGGCCCGTCCGGGACGAGCGGGCCGTACCCGTGGAACGTCCCGTACGCCGGGGTCGTCCGCGGGCCCGCGAGCCACGAGTCGGCCAGCCCGGCCGTGAGGATGGCGTACACCGGCGAACCGGGGACGTCGTTGAAGTCGCCGGTGAGCACGACCGGCAGCGTCTGGCCCTGGAGGCGGTCGCGGACGAACTCCGCGCTGCACAGGCGGGAGTGCGCCGACTCGTGGTCGAAGTGCGTGTTGACGGCCACGAACTGCCTGCCGGTCAGGCGATCCGCGAACCGGATCCACGTGACCATGCGGATGACGTTGTTGCCCCACGACCGGGAACCCACGACGGCCGGGGTGGCGGAGAGCCAGTGGTGGTCGAACTCCAGCGGTGCCAGGCGGAGCGTGTCGAAGAAGATCGCCATGAACTCGTCGTGGCTGCCGCCCGCGCGGCCGAGACCGATCCAGTCGTAGTGGTCCGGCAGATCGTGCGCGATGTCGTTTATCTGTCCGTACAGGCCTTCCTGCGTGCCGAGCAGCGCAGGCCGTTCTTGGAGCAGGAACTGGGCCATCACCGGACGCCGGACCGCCCACGAGTTCGGCTCGGCAGCCGAGGCGTACCGCAGGTTGAACGACATGACGCTCAATGGGTCCACTCGGCCGATCATGGCACAGGCCCGCCCTGGCTCAGGGCGGGCCTGCGTCCCGGTTATGCGGGCGCGTAACCGGTCGGTGTGGCGGTGAAGCTGCCACGGCCTTGCGTCCGGCTGCGCAACCTCGTCACGTAACCGAACATCTCCGCCAGCGGCACGCTCGCCGTCACCACCGTCGCACCGGGCCTGGACTCCGAACCGAGGATCCTGCCCCGGCGCGTCGCCAGATCACCCAGTACGCCACCGAGGTACTCCTCCGGCACGGTGACCGTGACCTCGGCGATCGGTTCGAGCAACGTCATGGCACCGGCCTTCAGCGCCTCACGCAGCCCGAACCGGCCCGCCGTGCGGAACGCCATCTCCGACGAGTCCTTGACGTGCGTGGATCCGTCGGTGAGTGTCACCCGCACGCCGGTCACCGGGTGGCCGAGAGGTCCCTCGGCCAGCGCGTCCCGGCAGCCCTGTTCGACCGCGCGGACGAACTCCTGCGGCACGCGCCCGCCGGTGACGGCCGAGCGGAACTCGAAACCGGTCTCCAGCGGCTCGGTGTCGAGCACGATGTGAGCGAACTGTCCCTGCCCTCCGTCCTGCTTGACGTGCCGGTAAACGAAGCCCGTGACGCCCGTGCCCACGGTCTCGCGGTACGAGACGCGCGGCCGTCCCATGGTGAGCTCGATGCGGTGCAGCGTGCGCGCCTTCTCCACCGAGACCTCCAGGTGCAGCTCGCCCTGGCCGGACAGCACCGTCTGGCCGGTCTCCGGGTCCGTCCCGAACCGCAGGGACGGGTCCTCGTCGACCAGGTGCGCCAGTGCCTCGGTCAGCCGGGCGTTGTCCGCGCTGGTCCGCGTCTCCACGGCCACGGACACCACGGGGTCGGCCGACACCGCGGGTTCGAGCAGCAACGGAGCCGTTGGCGCGCACAGGGTCGTGCCCGTGCGAGCCGACTTCAGCCCCACCACCGCGACGATGTCACCCGCGACGGCCTGGTCGACCGGCGTGTGCCGATCGGCCTGGACGCGCAGGATCCGTCCGATGCGCTCGGTGCGGCCGCCCACCAGGACCGTGTCTCCCTTGTGGAGGGTGCCAGAGTAGACGCGGACGTACGCGAGCCGTCCGGTGGCGGTGGCGTTCACCTTGAACACCAGTGCCGCGAACGGCGCGTCCGGATCCGGCTGCCGTTCCTGGCCGTCGACGCCGCGCACCGGCGGAACGTCCACAGGGGACGGCAGGTACGCGATCACCGCGTCCAGCAACGGTTCGACGCCGCGGTTGCGGTACGCCGAGCCGCACAGCACGACGGTGGCCTGGCCGCGCCGGGTCAGGTCCCGCAGTGCCTTCCTCAACGTCTGCTCGGACAGGCCCTGCGCGAAGAACTCCTCCAATGCCTCGGGGTGCAGCTCCGCCACCGCCTCCTCCAGGAGGCGGCGCCGTCGTTGCGCCTCTGCCAGCAGCGTTTCCGGTACCGGTCCCTCGGTCATGCCGTCGTCCCAGCTCAGCGCACGCATGCGCACCAGGTCGACGACGCCGCGGAACCCGTCCTCCACGCCGATCGGCAGCTGGACTACGAGCGGCACGGTGTGCAGCCGCGTGCGGATCGACTCGACGACGGTGTCGAGGTCGGCGCCGGCCCGGTCGAGCTTGTTGACGAACGCGATCCTGGGCACGCCGTACCGATCCGCCTGCCGCCACACCGATTCGCTCTGCGGCTCCACGCCGGCCACACCGTCGAACACCGCGACGGCCCCGTCGAGCACGCGCAGGGACCGTTCTACCTCGTCGGCGAAGTCGACGTGTCCCGGCGTGTCGATGAGGTTGACGCGATGCCCGTCCCACGTGCAGGTCACGGCCGCGGCGAAGATCGTGATGCCGCGATCGCGTTCCTGCGGGTCGAAGTCGGTGACGGTGGTGCCGTCGTGGACCTCGCCGCGCTTGTGGGTGCTGCCGGTGGCGAACAGGACGCGTTCGGTGAGCGTGGTCTTGCCGGCGTCGACGTGGGCGAGGATGCCGAGGTTGCGGACAGCGTTCAACGTGATCGTGCGCATGGCTTTGTGCCTTTGGTGTCAAGGACTTACGGGGTCAGCGCGATGACCCGGCGAACTCCGCGGAGGAGTTCGTCAGACAGTCCGGCGCCCGGCGCGCAGCAGGCGACCGGGGTGCGAGGACACGAGGATCACGTCGAAACGGGACGGGAGGACGACGGCGGCGGTACGCACGGCCGGTCTCCTCTCGTCTCGGGGTGATGATGATCGTGGAGTGTAGACACATGAGCGGTGCCTTACAACGCGTTTGACGCGGAACACCACCACGACGTCCCTCGTTCTTCGCCGCAGCGATTGCGATCAAGGCCGTGGCGTCGTACTGTCCGCACTAAGTTCAAGCATTGAACGAATGAGGTGGATGATGAGCACGCCCACTCCGGCGGACAAGTTCTCCTTCGGTCTGTGGACCGTGGGCTGGCAGGGCCGCGACCCGTTCGGCGAGGCCACGCGACCCGAACTCGACGTGGTCGAGGCGGTGCACCGGCTCGCCGAGCTGGGCGCCTACGGCCTGACGTTCCACGACGACGACCTGTTCGGCTTCGAGGCGACGCACCGCGACCAGCAGATCAGCCGGTTGCAGGGCGCGCTCGCCGACACCGGCCTCGTCATCCCGATGGTGACGACGAACCTGTTCAGCCACCCGGTGTTCAAGGACGGCGGCTTCACCAGCAACGACCGCGGCGTGCGGCGGTTCGCGCTGCAGAAGGTGCTGCGCAACGTCGAACTGGCGGCGGAGCTCGGCGCCAAGACGTTCGTGCTGTGGGGCGGCCGCGAGGGCTCCGAGTACGACGTGGCCAAGGACGTGCGGGCGGCGCTCGACCGGTACCGCGAGGCCATGAACCTGCTGACGCAGTTCGTCACCGACCGCGGCTACGACCTGCGGTTCGCGCTCGAGCCGAAGCCGAACGAGCCGCGCGGCGACATCCTGCTGCCGACCGTCGGGCACGCGCTCGCGTTCATCACCTCGCTCGACCGGCCCGAGATGGTCGGCCTGAACCCCGAGGTCGGGCACGAGCAGATGGCCGGGCTGAACTTCGTGCACGGCATCGCGCAGGCGTTGTGGCACGGCAAGCTGTTCCACATCGACCTCAACGGGCAGCGCAGCATCAAGTACGACCAGGACCTGGTGTTCGGGCACGGCGACCTGATGAACGCGTTCGCGCTGGTCGACCTGCTGGAGACCGCCGGGTACGACGGGCCGAAGCACTTCGACTACAAGCCGTCGCGGACCGAGGACATCACGGGCGTCTGGGACTCGGCCAAGGCGAACATGGCCACGTACCTGCTGCTCCGCGACCGCGCTCAGGCGTTCCGCGCGGACCCCGAGGTGCAGGAGGCGCTCGCCGTGGCGGGTGTCGCGGAGCTGTCGCAGCCCACGCTCAACACCGGTGAGTCCTACGACGACCTGATCAAGGACACCGGCTTCGACCCCGACCAGGCCGGCGAACGCGGCTACGGCTTCGTCCGGCTCAACCAGCTCGCCCTCGAGCACCTCACGGGAGCGCGCTGACATGACGCTCGTCGCCGGCGTCGACTCCTCGACGCAGTCGTGCAAGGTCGTGGTTCGCGACGCGGAGACCGGCAGGCTCGTCCGGGAGGGCCGCGCGGCTCACCCGGACGGCACCGAGGTGCACCCCTCGCACTGGTGGTCGGCTCTGCGGTCCGCGCTCGCCGACGCCGGCGGACTGTCCGACGTCGCGGCGCTGAGCGTCGCCGGGCAGCAACACGGCATGGTCTGCCTCGACGAGGCCGGCGAGGTCGTGCGCGAGGCGTTGCTGTGGAACGACACCCGTTCCGCGGCGGCAGCAGCCGCGCTGACGGACGAACTGGGCGCTGCGGAGTGGGCGGCGCGGATCGGCCTCGTGCCGGTCGCGTCGTTCACGATCACCAAGCTGCGCTGGCTCGCCCAGAACGAACCGGCCAACGCCAGGCGCACCGCCGCCGTCTGCCTGCCGCACGACTGGCTGACGTGGCGGCTGCGCGGCACCGGCTTGCTCTACGACCTGGTCACCGACCGTTCGGATGCGTCCGGCACGGGCTACTTCGACTCGGTGGCGAACGAGTACGTGCCTGACCTGCTCTCTCTCGCGCTCGGACGCTCCGATGTGGTGCTGCCGCAGGTTCTTGGCCCTGCCGAGTGGCGCGACGGACCGTCTCGTCTCGGCTCGGACGTGGGAGGCCAGCGAGACGAGACGGTCCGTCTCGCGGCAGGCGCCGGCGACAACGCGGCGGCCATGCTCGGGGTGGGCGGCGGCACCGACGTCGTGGTGTCGCTCGGCACCTCCGGCGTCGTCACCGCGACCAGCGAAGTGCGTGCGGCGGACGCCTCCGGGATCGTGGCGGGGTTCGCCGACGCCACGGGCCGCTACCTCCCGCTGGCCTGCACCCTGAACGCCGCCCGCGTCCTGGATGCGACGGCCCGCATGCTGGGCGTCGACCTCGCGAAGCTCAGCGATCTCGCTCTTTCGGCGAAGGCGGGTGCGGAGGGCGTGGTGATGGTTCCGTACTTGGAAGGCGAGCGGACGCCGAACTTGCCGGACGCGACGGGTGCGTTGCACGGACTGACGCTCACCAACGCGACGCCCGCGAACATCGCCCGTGCGGCCGTCGAAGGCATGCTGTGCGGTCTTGCGGTGGGGCTCGACGCGCTTGCTGAGCAAGGTGCGGACGTCACCGGCGTGCGGCTTGTCGGAGGAGCGGCGGTTTCTCCGGCGGTGCGGGAGATCGCGCCGATGGTCTTCGGTGTGCCCGTGACAGTGCCCGCGCCGGATGAGTACGTGGCGAACGGTGCGGCGCGGCAGGCCGCGTGGACGCTCACCGGCGGGGCGACGCCTCCGGAGTGGACGCTGGCGGAAAGCACGCGGTACGAGGCGGAGGCGGTGCCGGAGATCCGGGCGCGGTACGGGGACGCGGCACAGCGATACTTGAGTCGATGACCACCGTCGACCACCTGCGGCAGGTTCGCCTCGGCAACCTGCGGACGGTGCTGCTCGCCCTCGTCGACCGGCCCGGTTCGCGCGCCGACCTCGCGGCGCGCACCGGCCTGACCAAAGCCACCCTGTCCAACCTCACCGAGCCGTTGCTGGCAGGCGGGATCCTGGTGGAGGAGCCCGCCACGCTGGTGGGCATGGGCAGGCCGTCCAAGCCGTTGCGCTTCCACCCCGCCGGGCCGGTGGCGGTGGGTGCGGAGATCAACGTCAGCCACCTCGCCGTCGAGACCCTCGGGCTCGACGGCGAGACGCTCGAACGCCGTCTCGTGCCCGCCGACATGCGCAGAATCCCGGCGGACGAGGTGCTCGACCGGATCGCCGGACTGATCCGCGAGGTCACCGGCGGCTCCGAGCGCAGGCTGCTCGGGGTGGGGCTCGCGATTCCCGGTGTCGTGCACGACGGCGCCATCGTCAGGGCGCCGAACCTGCCCGAGCTCGTCGGCACGCGCCTGGCCGAGGGGCTGGGCGAGCGAACCGGCCTCGACGTCCAGCTCGACAACGAGGCGAACCTCGCCGCGCTCGCCCACCTGTGGCCGCGGCACCTGGCGGGCGAGGACTTCGTGCACGTGACGGCGGACGTCGGCATCGGCGCGGGGGTCGTGCTGAACGGCGAGGTCTACCGCGGGGTCAGCGGGTTCGCGGGCGAGCTCGGGCACGTCGTGATCGAGCGCAACGGCATCCGCTGCACGTGTGGCAGCCGCGGTTGCGTCGAGCGGTATGCGGGGCTCGACGTCATCCTGCGCGAGGCGGGACGGCGGCGGCTCGACTCGTTGCGCAGGGCACTCGAAGCGGGCGACCCGAAGGCCGCGGAGGCCGTGCGGAAGGCCGGAGAGGCGCTCGGGGTCGGCATCGCGACGCTGATGAACCTCTTCGACGTTCCGACGGTCGTGCTCGGCGGCAGCTACGCCGTGCTGTACGACCACCTTCGCGAGGCCGTGCAGTCCGAAATGGACGGCAGGGTGCTCGCGGGCGGCGAACGGCACACCCGGCTGCTCGCCTCGCCCCTCGGCGAGTTCGCGGTGGTGCGGGGAGCGGCCGGGCTGATCACGAGGCGCGCGGTGCAGCAGCCCGAGCGGCTCTTCGCATAGCCAGACCGCCCAGCACCACACCGGACACGCCCACCGCGAGCGACAGGTAGCCACCGACGATGCCGTAGCCGGTGCCGGGGCCGCCCTGCGCCATCACCACGACCGCGACACCGATCACCGCCCCCACCGCACCCAGCACGACGGCCCACAGGCCGCGCCGGGTGAGCGCTAACAGTCCAATCACACCAACGACGACACCGATCAGCGACAACGTGCGGCCGGCGGACATCTCATAAGCAGCGGAAAGCAACATGGGCACCAGCCAACCCCCGGACCAGCTCCATGTCGTCGTGCGGGCGCAGACACCGCTGTACTGCGTGCGCAGTAGTCCAACAATCCTCCCAGCGAACGATCTACCAGCGCGAACGGAGGATTAAGGTGCACGGATGAGCACTCGCTGGCTGGACTGGGCGATCGCCGTCGGAGTGGCGGCGAGCCTCGTCGTGGCCGGCCATCCCGCCACCGGCCCTGGTTACGCGCTGCTCGCCGCCGGCGGACTGGCGCTCGCCGCCCGCAGACGAGCCCCGAGAACCGTGCTCGCCGCGACCGGACTGTTCGCACTGGGCTACCAGGCCACCGGCGCGGACGTGCCGCTGATCGCCTTCCTGTTCGCCGTCTACGCGACGATGCGGGCGGGCCACCGCGTGTTCACGCTCACCGGTTCCGTCCTGATGCTCGCCACGCTCCCCCTTGCCGCACTCGCCTCGCCGCGCGACCTCACCACGTACGAGGCGTTCGCGCAGACCCGCGACGTCCTGCAGATCGCGTGGCTGATCGCCGCAGCGGCCGCCGGCGAGGCACTCAGACAGGCCGAGCGACGTGCTGACGAAGCCGAACGCACCAAAGAGGAAACGGCGCGCAGACGGGCCGGCGAGGAACGCCTGCACATAGCCCGCGAGCTGCACGACTCGCTCACCCACCAGATCTCGGTGATCAAGCTGCAGGCCGAGGTCGCCGTCCACCTCGCCCGGAAACGCGGCGAGGACGTGCCCGAACCCCTCCTGGTGATCCGCGACGCCGGCCGGGAAGCCGCCAGGGAACTCCGCGCCACCCTGGAAGCCCTGCGGGACGACGACAAGAACCCACCGCACGGCATCAAGGACGTCCCCGAACTGGTCGAACGCGCCAGAGCCACCGGCCTGGACGCCCGGCTCACGATCGAAGGCCGCCACGACGACGTCCCGGCGGCGGTGGAGCGCACGGCGTACCGGATCGTGCAGGAGTCGCTCACGAACATCGCCCGCCACGCCGCCGCCGCGACCGCGCGGGTCCACATCGACTACCGCCAGGACACGGTGGTCATCAAGGTGGACGACGACGGCACAGCCACACCTGGTAAGGCGGAACCGGGCGTCGGACTGCTCGGCATGCGCGAACGCGTCACCGCGCTGGGCGGCAACCTCCAGGCAGCGCCCCGAGTCGAAGGCGGTTTCCGCGTGCAGGCCGAACTCCCCGTGGCACAACCATGATCCGCGTCCTGCTGGTAGACGACCAGCCGCTGATCCGCAGCGGTTTCCGCGCGTTGCTGAACGCCGAGGACGACATCGAGGTCGTCGCCGAGGCCGCGAACGGCCGGGAAGGCCTCGACCAGGCCCGCAAGCACCTCCCGGACATCGCCCTGATCGACATCCAGATGCCGGAGATGGACGGCATCGAGGCCACCGAGAACATCGCCGCCGACCCGTCCCTGGCGGGCACGCACGTCGTGATCCTCACCAACTACGGCCTGGACGAGTACGTCTTCCACGCCCTGAAGGCGGGCGCGGCCGGGTTCCTCGTGAAGGACGTGCAGCCGGAGGACTTCCTGCACGCCGTCCGGGTCGCGGCTCGCGGTGACGCCCTGCTGGCCCCGTCGATCACCCGCAGGCTGATCGACCGGTACGTGAGCCAGCCGCTGCGGCAGAACCTCAGCCTCACCCACCTCACCACCAGAGAACGCGAGGCCGTCGTGCTGGTCGCCCGCGGCCTGTCGAACGACGAGATCGCCGCGAGCATGGTGATCAGCCCGCTCACGGCGAAGACGCACGTCAACCGCGCGATGACGAAGCTGCACGCCCGCGACCGGGCCCAGCTCGTGGTGATCGCCTACGAGTCGGGCCTGGTGGTCCCGCAGACCTCCGAACGCGGATAGTGCTCCGCGCGGGTTCTCCGCGTCCACAATGGACGCCAGGGCCCGCGTGCCGCCGCACGAGCTGCTTCTACTGAAGAACGGCTCTGAGATCAACGAGGCTCTCGGCGATCCAGGGCGGCTCCACGGGGTCGGTGGGCAGGTCGCGGCGGCCGAGGTATCCGGGCCGTGGCGAGCTGTTCGATGTGGCCGCGGGGGGCGCGGACCAGCCCGTCGACACGTGCGGCGGCCTCTCGTGCGCGCGGCGAGCCCGCCACGGGACCATAGCCGTTCTGCCCGCCGGCCTCGGTGAGGGCGTTCGCGATCTCGGGGTGGACCGGGAGCCTTGCCTCGCCGCAGCCGAGGGCGGAGAACAGGCAGGCGACGGCGTTGGTCTACTCGTTGATGGCCAGGGTGGCACGGCGAAGTTCGACTCCAGTAGTCCGCCTGAAGTTGAGCGGGCCTGCGAGCACTCAGGGGCCAACCGCGGCGGCGTCATCACCCGTCAGAGCGGGGAGTCACCCCTGCGGGGCCAGGGTTTCGCGGGGCCCTGGTACAGCGGTGAGCGACCCCACAGCGCGTTCCGGAAACACTCCGGGCACCGCGGCCGTTATACGTGTTGGTCGGTGCGGTCCGTGTCCCCCGGGCCTCACCTCATCGCCTTCGCGGAAGACCGTACGGCTGGTACCGCGTCGAGCAACTCGCCGAGAGGCGACCGATCGCATCGGCCTCCCCAAGCTCGCCCTCGAGCCGTCACTCTCCCCCAACGGACGGCTCGAGGGCGTCCGGTCGGCGCGGATCTCTCCTGCCGCGCCGACCACCTGGTTTACTAGATCTTCTTGTCCAGCAAGGCCTTCGGGGTGGCGGACGGTGACCGGCCACACAGATCCCCCTGGAACACAACGGAACCCCGCGCCGTTGTACAGGATGGTCGGTGCGGAACGAGTCCCCGGGCCCCAACACAACGCCTTCGCGGAATACCGTTCAGCCGGAGCCGCGTCGTGCACACCGCCGAGAGGCGACCGCCGCACCGACCAACAGACCACGCCCTCAAGCCGCACACCCCCTCGGCGACTTGAGGGCCTTCCCCACACCGCAATCCCCTTACACCACAACACCACCCGGTGAGCCAACACACAGATCACCAGGAAACACAACGGAACCCCACACCGTTGCACCAGACGGTCGGCGCGGAACGAGTCCCCGGGCCCCAACACAAACGCCCTCGCGGAACACCGTTCAGCCGGAACCGCGTCGAGCACACCGCCGAGAGGCGACCGCCGCACCGACCACCCCAACTCGCCCCCAGGCTGCCGTCCTCCCCCAGGCAGCGTGGGGGCTTCCCGCGTCTGCGGGGTCAGGCGACTCCGGCGGCGATCAGCTTCGCCCAGATCTCGCCCTGGTCGACCACCTCGACGCCGAGCTTCTCCGCCTTCGTGAGCTTGCCGGCGCCGACGCCCTCGCCCGTGATGAGCAGGTCGGTGGTGGCCGAGACCGAGGAGGCGGCGGTGGCGCCTGCTCGTTCGCACATCTTCTGGAACGTCGGGCGGGTGACCTTCTCGCCGGAGCGCGGGTCGCTGATGGAGCCCGTGATCACGACGGACTTGCCTTCCAGGGGTGCGCCGGCGACCACGACCGGGGGCAGGTCCTCTTCCCGCACGTCCAGGGAGACGCCGCGGTCCCGCAGGCGTTCGATCTCCGGGCGCAGGCGGGCCAGGTGGAAGTTGATCGACTCGGCGACCTTCTGGCCGATGTCCTCGACGGCGACGAGTTTCTCGACGCCCGCGTCGGCCACCGCTTCCAGGGAGCCGAAGCCTGCTCGGCACAGGCGGGCCGCGGTGCCTTCGGAGGCCATCGGGATCGACAGGCCGATCAACACGCGGCGCAGGCCCACGGAGCGGCTGCGGTCGATGGACTCGATCATGCGGGTCGCGGAGACCTCGCCCACCCGGTCGAACTCCAGCAGGCGTTCCTTGGTGAGCGTGTAGAAGTCGGACGGGTTCACCAGGTCGCCGGTCTCGGCGAGGCGCTCGATCCACACCTGGCCGATGGCGTCGATGTCGGCGGCGGCGCGGGACGACCAGTGGATCAGGCGGCGCACGGTCTGGGCCGGGCAGACCGAGTTCGTGCAGAACAGCTCGCGGCTGTTGCCCTGCTCGGTCAGCGGTTGCGCGCAGGACGGGCACTCCGAGGGCGGGACGATCTCCTGCTCGGAGCCGGTGCGCTTCGACTCGTCGAGCACGCCCGCGACGAACGGGATCACGTCGCCGGCGCGGCGGACCAGAACCGTGTCGCCGATCTTGATGCCGCGCGAGCGGATGACCTCCTGGTTGGCCAGCGTCGCACGGGTGACGGTGGTGCCGCCGACGAACACAGGCTCGAGCCACGCGACGGGCGCGATCTTGCCGGTCTTGCCCACGTCCCACACGACGTCCTTGAGCACCGTCGTCTTCTCCTCGGCGGCGAACTTGTACGCGATGGCGCCGCGCGGGGACGACGAACGGGTGCCCGCGGCGGCGAACGCGTCGCGGTTCGCCAGGCGCAGCACGGCACCGTCGAGGTCGTAGTCGAGCGTGTTGCGGGCCTGTTCGATGCCGCTGATCAGCTCCTGGGCCTCGGCCGCGGTGGTGCAGTGCTTCATCTCCGCGACGCTGAACCCCAGCTTGCGCAGGCCCGCGTCGAGGTCGGAGTCGGCACTCTCCGGCTCGGTCGTCAGGTCGAACGCGAAGAACTGCATGCGCCGGCCCTCGACCGCCTTCGGATCTTTAGCGCGCAACGTGCCCGCGGCCGCGTTGCGCGGGTTGATCAACGGCTTGTCCGGATGCGCCGCGTTGTACGTGTCGAACGTCGAGCGCAGCATCACGCACTCACCGCGCACCTCGACCCGCCCCGGCGCCTCGACCTTGTCCGGCACGCCGTCGCACAACGCGCGCGTGAGGAACGTGACGTCGTCGCCCGTCGTGCCGTCGCCACGGGTGACCGCGCGCGCAAGGCGCCCGTTCTCGTACACCAGCGCCAGCGACAGGCCGTCGAGCTTCGGCATGACCACCACGGGCTGACCGGGGAACCGCGCGAAGAACGACTCGACCTGCTCGGGCTTGTTCGCCTTCTCCAGCGACAGCATCGGCCGCGAGTGCCGCACCGGCGCGTGCAGCACCGACGGCGCGCCCACGTGGTCCAGCGGGTTGTCCTTCGGCGCGAGCTTCGGGTGCTTCGCGACCAGGGCACGGAACTCGTCCTCGATCGCGTCGTACTCCGCGTCCGCCACCAGCGGTTCGCCCTGGTAGTACGCGTCACGCAGCTCGACGATCCGGCCGGCGAGCTCCTGAATCCGATCCCCAGCAGCACTCATGGAGGGGACGTTACCGGGCACCACCGACAAAAATGGACGGTCGTGCCTGGAGCCCTGCTCGAGTCGCGGTGGAGCTCGATCGAACGCCGCTCCACATCGGACAGCGACGTGGTCATGCCGCCGTGTGCCGGTCGCGGCCGGCCGAGTCCAGCCTCTAATCCCGCGGTCCGCGCAACGTCAGCACCACCCGCAGCACGTGCTCGACGGCCGCCGGGAACACCGCTCCCCGCAGTTCGTCGCGGTGCACCAGGGTCTGCCCCGCGAACTCGACCATCCGCTCCGGCCCCACCCGCCGCACCACGAGCGCGGCGACCTCCTCCAGGTCGAGCCCGGGGTTGTCGAGACGGGCCAGCGCGAACTCGACGATCAGCTCCTCGTCGCTCACCGGAGCACCTCCTCCCCGCAACTCGTCGGATTCTTCCACCGGTACAGATCGAAAACATCTGCTGGACCGATGATCCGGACCACCCGCACGCTGTCCGCATGAAGTTCTCGCGGCCAGAGGCCCGCAGCTGGCGATGCCCGCCCGCGCCCACCGGGGCGCGGGACTTCCACGCCGGCCTGCCCGGCTACGCGCCCACTCCGCTGACCGAACTGCCGGCCCTCGCCGCGGAACTCGGGATCGGCCATCTGTTCGTCAAGGACGAATCCTCCCGGCTCGGCCTGCCCGCTTTCAAGGCTCTCGGCGCGTCCTGGGCCGTTCACCGCGTTCTCGAGCGGCATCCGGGCCAGGTCACGCTCACCACCGCGACCGACGGCAACCACGGCAGGGCGGTCGCTCGGATGGCCCGGCTGCGTGGCCGGCTCGCCCACGTCTTCGTGCCGCACACCGTGCCCGAACCGGCGATCGAGGCCATCCGGGCCGAGAACGCCCAGGTCACGGTGGTCGAAGGCACGTACGACGACGCGGTCGCCGCAGCCGCCGAAGCGGACGGGATCCTCGTGCAGGACATGGGCCGGCCCGGCTACGAGGAGGTCCCCGGCTGGATCGTCGAGGGGTACGGCACGCTCTGCCACGAGGTCGACGAGCAGCTCGACCGGGAACCCGACCTGGTCGTGGTCCCGGTCGGCGTCGGCTCGTTCGCGCAGGCCGTGATCACCCACTACCGCGGCCGCGAGTCGCGCACGAGGCTCCTCGCCGTCGAACCGGACAGCGCCGCCTGCGTCCTCGAAAGCCTGAAAGCGGGCGAGCTGAGGACCGTGCCCACCGGCGACACGATCATGGCCGGACTGAACTGCGGCACACCGTCCACCACCTCCTGGCCGTATCTGTACAACGGTCTGGACGCTGCCGTGACCATCTCCGAAGCCGAATGCGCCAAAGCGATGCAGGACCTCCACGCGCAGAACGTCCACTCCGGACCGTGCGGCGCCGCTCCTCTCGCCGGACTGCGCGCCATGCGTGACGAGTTCGGCCACCTCGACACCGTCGTACTCATCAGCACCGAAGGACGCCCGTGAACCCACGTGACCTGCTGGCCCGACTGGTCTCCATCGACTCGGTCAACCCCGACCTCGTCCCCGGCGGCAACGGCGAGCACGAGATCGCCGGCTTCATCGCCACCTGGTTCCGCGCCCACGACTTCGAGGTCCACCGCCTGGAGCGACGGCCGGGCAGGCCGTCGCTCGTGGCCGTCAGGAAGGGCACCGGCGGCGGGAAGTCGTTGATGCTCAACGGCCACGTTGACACGGTCGGCCTCGCGGGCTACGACGGCGACCCCCTCACACCGGAAACCAAGGACGGCAGGATGTTCGGCCGCGGCACGTTCGACATGAAGGGCGGCATCGCGGCCATGATGGTCGCCGCGGCCAGAGCCACCGAACGCCCGATGCGCGGCGACGTCATCGTCGCCTGCGTGGCCGACGAGGAACACGGCAGCTTCGGCACGGAAGAGGTGCTCGAACACTTCACCGCCGACGCCGCCATCGTCACCGAACCCAGCCACCTCGAAGTCACCCTGGCGCACAAGGGTTTCGTCTGGTTCGACGTCGAGGTCGAAGGCAGGGCCGCCCACGGCTCGCGCCCGGAACTCGGCATCGACGCCATCACCAAGGCAGGCCACTTCCTCGTGGCGCTGGAACGACTGGGCCAGGACCTCCGCGAAGGCCCGGGACACCCCCTGCTCGGCACCGGCACGGTCCACGCGTCGTTGATCAGCGGCGGCGAGGAGGCCTCGACCTACCCGTCGGCCTGCCGGATCACCCTCGAACGCCGCACGGTCCCGGGAGAATCCCCGCAGCAGACCGAGGACGAACTGCGCACGATCCTCGACCACCTCACCGCGACGGTCCCGGACTTCAAGGCCAAGCTCACGCGAGGCCTCGCCAGGGAACCCTTCGAAGCCGATCGCGACGCGGAGATCGTCCGCACGCTCATCGCGAACCTCGGCGAGCCGCCGATCATCCGCGCGGAGCCGTTCTGGACCGACTGCGCCCTGCTGGACCGCGCCGGCATCCCCTGCCTGCTGTTCGGCGTCGACGGCGCGGGTGCGCACGCGGCCACCGAGTACGTCGACCTGGCCTCCCTCGACCGGCTGACCGAGGTCCTGACCGGCACGATCACCGACTTCTGCCGCTGAGTGAACGCTCACCTCGCCGCATGACCGGTTCCTCGACGTAACGCCAACTGAGCGCCGCCGCCACGATCGTGAGCACCGCCGCGACCGGCCCGGCGGCGGCGCCCAGTTCCGGGCGCAGCCACAGCGTGAGCGGGTAGTTCCACAGGTAGGCGCCGTAGGACAGGACGCCCAGCGCCACCAGCGGCCGGATCGGCGTCGCCACCCGCTCCCACTTCGACCAGACCAGCAACAGCACCGCCGTGCAGGCCGCGATCGCCGGGCCCGCCACGAGGTAGGTCAGCGCGTGGCCCCGGAGAGGCGCCACCGAGAGCACCGCCAGCCCGGTCAGGGCGACGGGCACGGCCCAGCGCGGCGCGGTGGTCAGCCTGAGCCTGGTCGCGGCGCCGATCACGAAGCACACGAACCACGACGTCGGCAGCGCGTAGGCGTTGTCGGCGTTCGGCCACAGCCAGACGAGCGTCGCCGTGCAGGCCGCGAGCGCGCCCAGCGCCGTGACGACGAGAACCGCGCCGGTCCGGTTGCGCACCCAGGCGAACGCCAGCAACGCGGGCCACAGCAGGTAGAACTGCTCCTCGGTCGCGAGCGTCCAGCCGTGGAACGCCGCCGGGCTCACGCCGCTGATCGGCAGGTTGCCGGTGAACGTGACCAGCACGATCACGGTCCTGAGCAGCTTGTCCCGCTCCCCCAGCGGGTCGAACACGAGCGTCACGACGGCGAAGATCAATGTGAGCGCTATCAACGCGGGCAGCAGCCTGCGCGCCCGGCGCAGGTAGAACCGCTTGAAGTCGACGCGCCCGGTGTTCGTGAGCTCCCTCTGCAGGACACCGGTGATCAGGTAGCCGCTCAGCGTGAAGAACACGACCACGCCGACGACGCCCGCACCGGGGAACACCTCAGGGAACGCATGGCGCAGCATCACGAGGAGAATCGCGATGCCGCGCAACACGTCCAGTCCGGCGATACGCCTCACCGCATCGCTCCGCGGACGAGCTTGTCCAGCAGGTCCGGATAGGACACTCCGGCGGCCGCGAACATCTTGGGCACCTGCGACTCCGCCGTCATGCCCGGCATGGTGTTGACCTCGTTGAGCACGAACCCGTCCCCGGTGAGGAAGAAGTCGACCCGTGCGAGCCCACGGCAGCCGAGCGCCTCGTAGACCTTGAGCGCCGCGTCTTCCAGTGCCTTGTGCTCGGTGTCCGCCAGCGGTGCCGGGATCACGAACCGGGCGCTGCCGTCGTACTTCACGGTCGTGTCGAAGAGGCCCGGAACCCTGATCTCCAGCGGCGGCCCGGTCCGGCGGCCCTCCTCCGGGTCGTCGAGGACCGCGATGTCGATCTCCCGGCCGTCCAGGACCTCCTCGACCAGCACGCGGTCGTCCAGTTCCAGCGCCTGGAGCACGGCGGGTTCGAGGTCTTCCTCGCGCTCGACGAGCCTCACCCCGAAACTCGACCCCGCCGCCACCGGCTTCACCACGACCGGACCGGTGAAGTCCACAGTGGACGCATTGGTGACCAGAACACCTTTCGCCGTGCGGACCCCGACCGCCTCGGCGACGAGCTTGGTGGCCCACTTGTCCATCGCGAGCGCGCCGGCCCGCAGCGGCGAGCCCACGTACGGCACACCGGCCAGTTCACAGAGGCCCGCCAGGGTGCCGTCCTCCCCCAGCGGCCCGTGGACCAGCGGCAACACCACGTCACAGCTGGCCAGCACGTCGAGCGCGGCGGCGAGGCTGCCGGACGTCAGCGTGTCGAGCACCTGGCCGTCCTGCCCGTGCCACCGGCCGTCGCGGCCGATCGTGAGCGCCACGGCCTCGTACTTCGCCGGGTCGAGCGCCTCACGGACCGACCTCGCCGACGCCACCGAGACGTCGTGCTCGCAGTTCTGCCCGCCGCCGATCACGGCTACGCGGATCCCCCTCATCGAACGTTCCTCCGCACCCTCGCCCCAATGCCCGTCACGATCTCGTGCGGGATCGTCCCCGCCCACCGAGCCCAGTCCGCCACCGCCGGCTCGCCGTCCCCCGGCCCGAACACCACCGCCTCGTCACCCGGCACCACCTCGTCGTCCCCGACGTCGACCACGACCTGGTCCATCGAGATCACCCCGGCGACCGGGCGGCGACGTCCGGCCAGCCACACCTCGGCCCGAGCCGACGCGCTGCGCGGCAGGCCGTCCGCATACCCGACCGGCAGCAACGCCAGCGTCGTCGCCCGGTCGGTGACGTGCGCGTGCCCGTACCCGACCCCGGTCCCCGCGGCGACCCGCCGCACCTGGACCACCGGCGCGGTGAACCGCAGGGCGGAGCGCAGCCGGGTGGTCCCGGACGGGTCGATCCCCACCAGCCCGGCCCCGATCCGGACGACGTCGAGGTGGGTGCCGGGGTCGGTCAGCGCGGCGCTCGTGGCCGCCAGGTGCCGTACCGACGGCCGCAGCCCAGCCTGGCGCGCCATCTCGACCCCCCGCAGCAGCGCCCGCTTGCCGTACTCATTCGCTCCAGGCGTGTCGGCACAAGGCAGATGTCCCATCACTCCGACGACCGAGACCCTCCCGGCCAGTTCCGCACGACGTGCCGCCGACATCAGCGACAGCCAGGACTCCGGCGCGGCCCCGTCCCGCGCCATCCCAGTGTCCAGCTGGAGGTGCACCCGCACCCCGCCCTCGATCGCGGCGAGGTGCTCCAGGCTCGGCACGCTCAGGTCGATCCCGCACCGGACGGCCGTGCGCACGTCCACGTCGACCGGGTTGAGCCAGCTGAGCACCGGAACGTCCACACCGGACTCCCGCACCCGCACGCCCTCCGCCAGCGAGGTGACCCCGATCCAGGTGGCCCCCGCCGCCACCGCGGTGCGGGCGACGTCGCCGAGGCCGTGCCCGAACCCGTCGGCCTTCACCACCGCCATGACAGCGCCACGGGCCCACGAGACGAACCGTCTCGTGTTGTCCGCCACCGCCGTGAGGTCGACCTGCAACGTCGGCTCCGAGGCCCCCTGGCGCAGGCTCGTCACGCGCGCGCCCACGCAGGCACCTCCACCGGTCCGTAGACGGCCTGGCCGGCGCCGGTCAGCAAGGCCCAGTAGCGGTCGCCGTAGGACCAGTGCCACCACTCGGTCGGGTAGTTGACCAGACCGGCGCCACCCAGCGCGTCGGCCAGCACCGTTCGGTTGCGGCGAGCCTCTTCGTCGACCGGCGCGCCGAAGAAGCACGCGCCGTCGCTCTCCTCGGGCGTGGCGTCGACCTCGGTGCCCATCCACAGCTCCGCACCCGACGTCGTGACCAGCGTCAGGTCCACGGCCGCGCCCGCGACGTGCGGCGCGACGGCCAGTGGTGCCACGAACCGGCTGGACAACCGGTCCAGTTCGACCGCGTCCGCGGTGGGGTGGAGCTCACGCAACTCGGCCGTGTACCGCTCGATGATCGCGCTCTGGTCGGCGATGGTGCGGTGCCCCTCGATCACCCGCAGGTCCACACCGGACGGAAGCAGCGCGCGAGCCACGTCGAGGCGCCGCGCGAGCCCTTCGCGCACCAGCACGCCTGGCGCGTGGTCCAGTGGCACCAAAGGATCCCCGTTGTCGAGCACGCGGATGGCGCGCACGATCGGATCGGCTAGCAGGATGGTCATGCAGCCAACCTAGGAACGCGCGTCCACCTAGGACTCCTCCTCCAGGCCACGCCCGCCCGCCGAACGAACGATTCAGAGGCGTAAACATCAGCCGTTCGGACGAGGGGCGCACGGCGCGCGGGAATTCGGCAGACTGGTGCCGTGACCCGACAGAGGACGATCTGACGTGCACGCCGCCGGTCTGGTGCTGCACCCTCGACGAGACTCCGCCGCCGCCGTCGAGGCCATCCTCGGCTGGGCGACCAAGCGCGGTGTCGAGATCCTCGGCATCTCCGACGAGATCCAGCGCCTGCGCTGCGCGGCGACCCCGGTCTCGGCCGAGGAACTGGGTCACCGCGCCGACCTGCTGGTGAGCCTCGGCGGCGACGGCACGATGCTGCGCGCCATGCGCATGGCCGACGGCGAAAAGGCTCCTGTCCTCGGAGTCAACCTGGGCAAACTCGGCTTCCTGGCCGAGGTCGACGTCCCGGACCTGCCCGCCGCCCTGAGCGCCATCGACGCCCACGAGTTCACCGTCGAACCCCGCCTCGCCGTCGACGCGCGCTTCAACGACCAGAAGGTCACCGCGTTCAACGACGTCGCCGTGGTCCGCATCCCCGGCGAGGGCAACGCCCGCGTCGCCGTCCGGGTGGCCGGCCAGCCGTTCGTCAGCTACGCCGCCGACGCCGTCATCGTCGCCACCCCGACCGGTTCCACCGCCTACAGCTTCTCCGCGGGCGGCCCGATCACCAGCCCGTCCGTCGAGGCGTTGCTCGTCACCCCGGCCGCCCCGCACTCCGCCTACAGCCGGGGCGTGGTGCTGTCGGTCAACGACGAGGTCGACCTCGACCTGCTGCCGTCCAGCGGCCGCCTGGCCGTGGAGGTGGACGGCATGGTCGCGGGCTACGTCGAGCCGGGTCAGCGGGTGTCGTTGCGCGGCCGTGCCGGTGCCGCCTGGGTGGTGCGGCTCGGGATGACGACGTTCTACCAGCGGGCCCGGCGCAAGCTGCGGCTCACCGACTCCGCCGAACTGGGCTGACACCCCGACCTCCACCCGTGCTCGAGCGCCGCTTGTTCGGATGTCCGCGCCGAGCAACGGATGGGGGCAAGGGACATGGAACTGAACAGGCGCAGGGTGTTCGCGCTGGGTGCGGGCGCCGCGCTCGCCGCAGGCGCGGGGACCGCCGGTGCCGACGCCGGAAGGACGGCACCCGAGCCGAACCTCCCCGGCTTCAAACACAACTACGCGCAGGTCAACGGGGTACGCCTGCACTACGTCACCGGCGGGCGGGGCGAGCCGCTGCTCCTGCTGCCGGGGTGGCCGCAGACCTGGTGGCTGTACCACAAGGTCATGCCAGCGCTCGCGACGAAGTTCCGCGTCATCGCGGTGGACATGCGCGGCCAGGGCGGTTCAGAAAAGCCGCAGGGCGGGTTCGACAAGAAGACGATGGCGACCGACATCCACGAGCTGGTCAGGAAGCTCGGGTACGACCAGGTCAACGTCGTCGGGCACGACCTGGGCAGCATGGTCGCGTTCTCCTTCGCGGCCAACTTCCCCGCCGCGACGAAGAAGGTCGCGTTCATGGACGTGCTGCACCCCGACGAGAGCTTCTACCAGATCCCGCTGCTGCCCCCGCCGGGCGGATTCAGCCTGTGGTGGTTCGCGTTCAACCAGGTCATGGGCCTGCCCGAGCAGCTGCTGGCCGGCCGGTTCCGGTATCTGCTCGACTGGCTGTTCGCGAACACCGCGTTCACGCCGTCCGCCATCGACGAGCGGTCGCGGCGGATCTACGCGCAGAACTACAACTCGCCGGAGGCCATCCGCGCGAGCAACGGCTGGTACCAGGCGTTCCACCAGGACATCGCGGACGGCAGGACCTACGCCAAGCTGACCCCGCCGGTGCTCGGCCTGGCCTCGATCTCGTCCTACGACCAGTTCCTGGGCGCGTTGCCGAACGTCGCGAACCAGTTCGAGGTCGTGCGCGTCGACGGGTCCGGCCACTGGCTCGCCGAGGAGCAGCCGGACACCGTCGCCCGCGAGATCACGCGGTTCTTCAGCTGACCGGACGTGCCGAGGGGATGAACGCCGCGACCACGATTCCCAGCAGCGCGGTCGCGGCGCCCGCCCACCTGCGTGAGCACCGCCACCGCGCTCGACACCGACGTGCGGGCCGAACGCCACGACATCCGGGCTGTGGCGCGCCCCTGTCAGCGAACAGGCACTAGTCGGCGGCGTTCTCCCGCAGCCGCCGCAGCATCAACGCCAGGTGCAGCCGGAACCGGCCGCCCGCCGAGTCGAGCTCGAACCCGAGCACCGACTCGGCGCGGGCGAGCCGTGCGGGCATCGTGCTGTGGTGCCGGTGCAACGCCGCCGCGGCCTTGCGCACCGAACCCGTGGCGCACAACGCGTCCAGCATCGTGATCATGCCCGGCTCCGCGGCCAGCCGGTCGAGCGCGCGCACGTCGGGTAGCGCCCCGATGTCCGCGAGGCCGACCTGCTCGGCCAGAAGCGCAAGGCCGCCAAGCCTTTCCCACCACACCACCGGCTCACCGTCCGATGTGTACCGCAACGCCGTCCGCGCGGCCTGCCAGGACCTGGCCGCGTCGATCGCGGGCAGCGCCGGGCCGACACCGAGCCGTCCGGCCGTCTCCAGGACCTCGGTGGTCAGCACCGCACGCACCGTGCCCAGCAGCACCGACCGGCCGGGAACCTCCGTGGTGGCCGCCAGCACGCGCAACGGCGCTGTGGCGGCGATGCCGAGCAGGTGCAGCGCGCGGGAACGTTCCGCCGTACCGGCGCCGTCGGACAGGACGAGCTCGATCAGCGCCGGATCGCCCAGTTCCGGCAGGGGCACGCTGGAGTGCTCGAGCAGCACGGCGGCGGCGATCGCGAACCGTTCCAGCAGCATGTCGTCCAGCGGCGCGGGCGCGCCCTGCCGGGCGATCCAGACCTCCACGCCGCCTTCGAGCGCGCGAACTGAGGCCTTCGCGGGCAGCGGGCCTGCCGTGACGGCACCTCCGGCATCGGCGCACAGCAGGAGGCCCTGGCCGGGGGCGTGCAGGCCGACCGGGCACCCGGCGAGTTCGGAGGTGCTGCGCACCAACGCGTCCAGGCCCGCGCGCCCGGTGATCAGGCGATCGAAGAACCCGATCACCTTCACCGCGCTCTCGGCGTCGGCGTCCAGCCCGGACAACCTCAGCAGCAGGCCCTTCATCCCGCCACCATAGCCCCGACAGGTGGCTGGCCGAGTGGCCGAATCGCCCGCCACGTGTCGGCTGCCCGCACCGCCGTTCCGAGCCGAGGATTGATCCCATGAGCTACGACCTGGATCCCGAACTGCTGCCCTGGCTCGACATGCTGCCGCAGGTGACCCTGACCGACCACGCGGCACTGGTCGCCGCCCGCACCCAGCAGTCGGAGCTGGCGAACCTCGTCCCGGCGTACGAGCCGGCCAACCCGATCGACGTCCGCGACGAGACGGTTCCCGGTCCCTCCGGCGCCCCGGACGTGCGGGTGCGCGTCTACGGCAGGGCCGGCCGCGAGAACCCCGTGCCCGGCCTGGTCTACATCCACGGTGGCGGGTTCATCGTCGGCAGCGTCGAGATGTTCGAGGCGCACGTGCTGAAGCTCGTGGACCAGCTGGACATCGTGGTCGTGTCCGTCGACTACCGGCTTGCTCCCGAGCACCCGTTCCCGGCGCCGGTCGAGGACTGCTACGCGGCACTGCAGTGGACGGCGGCCAAGGCCGACGAGCTCGGCATCGATCCCGCGCGGCTCGGCATCGGCGGCGAGAGCGCGGGTGGCGGGCTCACCGCGGGAACCGTCCTGCTCGCGCGCGATCGCGGCGGACCCGAGCTCGCCTTCCAGCTCCTCGGCATCCCCGAGCTCGACGACCGGCTCGACACCGAGTCGATGCGGGACTACGTCGACACCCCGCTGTGGAACCGCCCCAACGCGATCTACAGCTGGACCGCCTACCTGGGCACCGAACCGGGCGGCGACGACGTCTCGCCGTACGCCGCCCCGGCCCGTGCCACCGACCTGTCCGGGCTCCCGCCCACGTTCGTCACGACCTGTCAGTACGACCCGCTGCGCGACGAGGGCGTGGAGTACGCGCGACGGCTCGCGCACGCGGGTGTACCGACCGAGCTGCGCCTGTACCCCGCAACGTTCCACGGTTCCTCGCTCGTCGAGAGCGCGGAGATCTCACGCCGGATGTTCGCCGACGAGGTGGACGCGTTGCGCCGCGGTTTGAAGGTCACAGACTCCCGGTGACCGAGCTGCCCGACTTCGTGACGTAGTAGGTGACGGTGGCGCCACTCCAGTAGTGGAACGTCAGCGTCACCCGCGCGTTGTCGTTGACCTCGGCGAAGAACTCCGGGGTCAGCGTCGTCACGCCGGTGGTGTAGTTCGGCGCGAACGTCCGGTCGAACTCCTTGAAGGACGTCCAGTTGTGCGGTCCGGCGTTCGACCCGTCGGCGTACTTCGCCTCCATCGTGGCGAGCAGGTCACCGCGGAAGGTCGTCGGGATCGCGAACGAACCGGTGGTGCCGGTCGCGGCGGACAGCACGGGCGTGTCGTGGGTGATCAGGTTGACCCGCCACGGCACGCCCGCCGAGAAGTGGGCCGTGAGCACGGCGTTCGTGCCGTACCCGCGTGATCCGCTCAGCCTGGTCATCGCCGCGGCGGTCAGGGTGAGCTGGTCGCCCGAGGTCGTGTAGTCGGTGCCCCGCACCAGTTCCGCCGTGCCCTGACGCAGGCCGGTGAACGTGGTTCCGTTGGTGTTCAACGTGATCGTCTTGGCGGTGACGGCGCTCGACCGGGCACTGAACACCTGGTCGGACGACGCCGTGCCGGAGCGGGTGGTCCAGCTCGACCTGATCTGCGCGGCCAGTTCGGGGTCGCTCCACTGGAAGGACGTGCGGCCGAGATGCTGGCCGTTGTCCCACAGCATCGTGGTGATCTTCTTGGTGCGCGCGTAGTAACCGAAGTGCTCGAAGAACTTCAGCTTCTCGCCCTGTTCGATCGTGCCGGTGTGGCGGTCGAAGCCGAGCAGTCCGTACTCGCCGAGGATCACCGGCACGCCGCGCGCGACGAAGGTGTTGTACACCCGGTCGAACGAGTCGGTCAGGTCCTTCTGCGCGGTCGCGTCGTACCGCGTCCCACCGGCCACGTTCACGCTGAACGGCCAGTAGCCGTAGTAGTGCACGGTCGCGACCAGGTTCGCGTCGCCGAAGCCGCTGATCGACGTCGCCAGCTCGTCGAGGCGGGCCTGGTCGGACGAGGTGTGCAGGGTGGGCAGCACCAGGAGGCGGTTCGCGTTGTTGCCGCCGGAGCGCCGCACGATGTCGCGGAAGGACGAGTTCAGCTCGTGCAGCAGCTGTGCGTTCTGGGCGTCACCCGAGCTGCCGGTGAACTGCGGCTCGTTCACGCTCTCGAACACGAGCTTGCCCGGCGAGTCCCGGAAGGCGGTGGCCAGCTGCGTCCAGATCGCGTTGTAGCGGGTGAGCACGCCGGTCCGGTTCGACGGCATGGCCGAGATCCACTGCCACGAGTCGTGGTGAATGTTGATCATCACGTGGAAGCCGTCCGCCAGCGCCCAGCCGACGACCTCCTTGACACGGTTCAGGTACGCCGCCTCGATCACGTGGTCCTGGCTTTGGTGCTGGCCCCACGTGACGGGGATGCGGATGCTCTTGAAGCCCTGCGCCTTCACGTTGTCCAGCAGGGCTTCCGTGACACGCGGGTTGCCCCAGGACGTCTCGTCGCTCCCGGTGGAGTCCAGCGTGTTGCCGAGGTTCCACCCCGGCTGCATCGCCGCCACCTGCGCCATCGCGTCGCCCGGCACCGGGTTCCCGGTGGTGGTCGTCGTCGTGGTCGTCGTGGTCGGGGGTGTGCCTGGTTCGCCGGTGCACGTGACCCCGTTGAGGGCGAACGACTGCGGTGCCGTGTTGGTGCCGGACCAGCTGCCGTTGAAGCCGAAGGACACCGAGGCGTTCGGCTCGATCACCGCGTTGTAGCCGGCGTTGACGGCGGTGGTGTCGGCGCCGGACGACGTGACGGTGGCGTTCCAGGCCTGGGTCACCCGCTGGCCGGACGGCCACGTCCAGGTCAGGCGCCAGCCGTCGACGCGCTCGCCGAGGTTCGTGACGGACACGTTCGCGGTGAATCCGCCGTTCCACTGACTCGGCACCGCGTAGTCGACCTTGCAGCCCGGCGCCGCCGCGGCAGGAGCCGCGACCGCCAGACCGATGCTCGCGGCCACCGAGACGAAAGCCGCCGTGAGCGCGAAGCCGCGCCTTCCGGTCATGACACACCTCCCGAATCTGGGAGCGTTCCCAGGTGGCCGGACTGTAGCCAGCCGCGATCGAGGCGGACAGACGGTCCGTCGAATCGACGTCGAACGCGGAAACGCCTCTGTCGCAGCGCTTTCGTGACCGTTACAGTCCCGATCTGGGAGCGCTCCCAGATTCGTCCGAACTCCTGTCCTCGGAGGCTGACGTGCACGGACGCAGAGCTGTGACAGCCGTCCTCGCCGCGGTGCTCGCGGTGGTGGCCGGTCCGCTGGTGTCACCATCGACGGCCGCACCGGCGTTCAACTACGGGGAGGCGCTGCAGAAGTCGGTCTGGTTCTACGACGCCCAGCGTTCGGGGAAACTGCCCGCCGGCAACCGGGTGAGCTGGCGCGGGGACTCGGCCCTGCGCGACGGCTCCGACGTCGGCCTCGACCTGTCCGGCGGCTTCTACGACGCCGGCGACCACGTGAAGTTCGGGCTGCCCTTCGCGTTCAGCGTGTCGATGCTGGCCTGGGGTGCCGTCGAGAACCGGGCCGCCTACGTGAGCTCCGGCCAGCTCCCGCACCTCATGGCGAACCTGCGGCACGGCACCGACTGGATCATCAAGGCGCACCCGTCCCCGAACGTCGTCTACGGACAGGTCGGCGCGGGCAACCCCGACCACGCGTGGTGGGGGTCGGCGGAGGTCATGCCGATGGCCCGACCGTCGTACAAAGTGGACAGTTCGTGCCCCGGCTCCGACCTCGCCGGCGAGTACGCGGCGGCGATGGCGTCGGCCTCGATGGTCTTCAAGGACACCGACCCTGCCTACTCGGCCACTCTCCTCACGCACGCCAAGCAGCTCTACACGTTCGCGGACACCTATCGCGGCAAGTACAGCTCGTGCATCACGGACGCCGCGAGCTTCTACAACTCCTGGAGCGGCTACCAGGACGAGCTCGCCTGGGGCGCGATCTGGTTGCACCGCGCCACCGGTGACGCGAGCTACCTGACGAAGGCGAAGGCGGAGTACCAGAAGCTCGGCACCGAGCCGCAGAGCGCGGAACGTTCCTACAAGTGGACCATCGCCTGGGACGACAAGTCCTACGGCGCCTACGTCCTGATGGCGAAGCTGACCGGTGAGCAGACCTACGTCACCGATGCCAACCGCTGGCTGGACTTCTGGACCACCGGGTACAACGGCAACCGGGTGCGCTACTCCCCCGGTGGTCAGGCGGTGCTCGACAGCTGGGGTTCGCTGCGTTACGCCGCCAACACCGCGTTCGCCGCGCTGACCTACTCGGACTGGCTGTCCACACGAGACAGTACGCGCGCCAGGACCTACCACGACTTCGGCGTGCGGCAGATCAACTACGCCCTGGGCGACAACCCGCGCAACGCGAGCTACGTCGTCGGGTTCGGCACCAACCCGCCACGCAACCCGCACCACCGGGGCGCGCACGGTTCGTGGGCCGACAGCATCCAGGAGCCCGCTGTCAGCCGGCACGTGCTCTACGGCGCGCTGGTCGGCGGTCCCAGCACCAACAACGACGCCTACACCGACAGCCGCAGCGACTATGTGATGAACGAGGTCGCGCTCGACTACAACGCGGGCTTCACCGGCGCGCTCGCCCGCCTGTACGGGGAGTTCGGCGGCACTCCGCTCGCCTCCTTCCCGGTCGCGGAGACCCCGGACGGTCCCGAGCTGACCGTGCAGGCGTCGGTGAACCAGAGCGCCGCCCAGTTCACCGAGATCAAGGCGTTCGTGCTCAACAAGAGCGCGTGGCCGGCGCGGACGTTCAACGGCACACTGCGCTACTACTTCACACTCGACGGCGCCACCACACCCGGCCAGATCACGGTCACCACGAACTACAACCAGTGCGGCACACCGAGTTCACCGGTGCAGCACAGCGGCGCGGTGTACTACGTGGAGATCCCGTGCACCGGCGTGGCTCCGGCCGGGCAGTCCGCGTTCCGCAAGGAGGTCCAGTTCCGCATCACCAGCGCGGGCACGTGGGACCCGGCCGACGACTGGTCGCACACCGGCCTCGGCAGCGGTAACACCGTCGTCCAGACCGACCGGATCACGCTGCGCCAGGACGGAAAGACGTTGTGGGGCACCGAGCCCGGCGACGCCGTGGAGGACAGCGAACCGCCGTCCGTCCCCAGTGGACTGACCGCTTCCGACGCCGGTCCGACAAGCGTGACGCTGAACTGGACCGCCTCGGCCGACAACGTCGGGGTGGCCGGGTACGACGTGCTCAGCGGCACTACCGTCACAGGATCGGCGACCACGACCAGCCTGCGGGTCACAGGCCTCACACCGGACACGCCGTACTCGTTCTCGGTACGCGCCCGTGATGCTGCGGGCAACGTGTCCGGCACCAGCACCCCGGTCACCACGCGCACGCTCCCCGGCGTCGCCGCCACACTCACGGTGCAGCACAAGGGATCCGGCTCGGCCACGTCGAACCAGATCGGCGCCACGCTCCAGCTGACGAACCGCGGCACGGCGCCGGTCAGTCTCACCACCACGACGATCAGGTACTGGTTCACCGGCGAGGCACCGTCGGCGACCTACCAGGTGTGGTGCGACTGGGCGCAGATCGGATGCGCCACCGTCCAGGCGAGAGTGGTCAAGCTTCCCACCGCGCGCGCGGGCGCCGACGCGTACGTCGAGGTCTCCTTCAGCTCCGGAAGCCTCGCCGCGGGAGCGAGTACGGGCGAGATCCAGGTGCGGACAGCGAAGTCCGATTGGTCCTCATTCAACCAGACCGACGACCACAGCTATCGCGTCAGCAACGCTCTCTCCGATTTCGACAGAGTCACCGCCCACACCGGCGGTTCCCTCACGTGGGGTACCGAACCCTGATGAACCTCGGGGCGGGACGTTCTGCGCGGCACAGGCGTCCCGCCCCGTTCCCAATCGCGGTCGCGCTCTCACGAACCGGACACACGAGCGTTTCGTCACATTCGATCTGACGGTCGCGGACTCCTACGATGGGCGACATGACGGAGATCGACCGGCAACGACGGCCCGGACCGCGGATCGAAGAGGTGGCCCGGCTGGCCGGTGTGTCCAAGTCGACGGTCTCCAGAGTGATCAACGGCGAGCAGTACGTGAGCGCCAAGGCGCGCGACGCCGTGCACACGGCGATCACCGATCTCAAGTACAGCCCGAACCAGGCGGCCCGTTCCCTCGCGGGCAACAAGGCGAACGCCATCGCGCTGATCGTCTCCGAGCAGGGCAGCAGAGTGCTCGGCGACCCGTTCTTCGCGGGGGTGCTGCGCGGCGTGCACGCGGAGCTGACCGGACGCCGCATCCAGCTGCTGCTCATGCTGAGCCGGCCGGAGGACCACGACGACCTCCTCGCCTACCTGGCGGGCGGCCACGTCGACGGCGCCCTGCTGGTGAGCCTGCACGGCGACGACCCGCTGCCGCTGCTGCTCCAGGAGTCCGGCCTGCCGGTGGTGGTCGGCGGCCGCCCACTCGCCGCGGGCTCCGTCCCGTTCGTGGACTCGGACAACTTCACCGGCGGCCTCGACGCCGTGCGGCACCTGGTCTCACTGGGACGCACGAGGATCGCGACCGTGGCGGGCCCGCGCGACATGGCGGCGGGCCTGGACCGGCTCAGCGGCTGGCGCCGGGGACTCGGCGAGGCGAGGCTGTCCGCGGACCTCGTGGCGGAGGCCGACTTCACGCCGGAGAGCGGCGCGCTGGCCATGACGGAGCTGCTCGACCGGGCCCCCGGCATCGACGCCGTCTTCGTCGCCGCCGACATCATCGCCCTGGGGGTGTTGCAGGTGCTGCACGCACGCGGCAGGCGCGTTCCGGAGGACGTGGCCGTCGTCGGGTTCGACGACTCCCTGCTCGCGTCGACCGCGACCCCGCCGCTCACCACCGTCCGCCAGGACGTCGAGCAGCTCGGCCGCACGATGACGTGGCGGCTGCTGGGTGAGCTGGCGGGCGACACCGGTCTGCCGCCCTCGCTGCTGCTGCCGACGTCCCTGGTGCGCCGCGCGAGCGCCTGATCCGGCGCCTGCCGGACGTCGTACCGCCGGCCCTGGATGCCGAAGGCAGTCCTGCCGCGTTCTCCGGCCTGCCGCCATTCGCTCGAAAGCGTTGTGTGCCGGGAGAAGCACGCAGTGTTAACCCATCGGACACATCTCCGGGAGCGCTCCCAGGTTTCGAAACTGTGACCTGAGCCCGAACAGCGAGGTCATCCCGCCGACCGGCGCCGAAAGTGCCTGGCACGGCCCGAAGTGTGTCTTGACACACGTTCGAAGCCGGGACGACACTCCTCCCGTCTGGGAGCGCTCCCAGAACCCGCCGCCGAGACCAGAGGAGTTCTCCCGTGCGACACCGTTGGATCAGCGTGCTGATCTGTGCCGCCGTGTCCGCCGCCGCCACCACAGCGTGCGGGACAGGTGGGGCCAGTCAGACCGCGGACGGAAAGACCGAGCTGACGATCGCCACGTTCAACGAGTTCGGCTATGAAGAGCTGTTCGCGGAGTACGAGGCCGCTCACCCCGACGTCAAGATCACGCAGCGCAAGACCGGTCAGGGTCAGCCGCACCACCAGAACCTGTTCACCAAGCTGGGCGCCGGATCCGGCCTCGCGGACATCGAGGGCGTCGAGGAGGGCTACCTCAGCCAGGTGATGTCGAAGGCCTCCCAGTTCAACGATCTCAAGGAGATCGGCCCGAAGATCGAGGACGGGCGCTGGCTGGACTGGAAGACCCAGGCGGTCACCACCAAGGACGGCAAGCTCATCGGTTACGGCACCGACATCGGTCCGCTGGCCATGTGCTACCGCAAGGACCTGTTCGAGCAGGCCGGTCTGCCGTCCGACCCCGAGGGCGTCAAGGCGCTGTTCGCCACGTGGGACAGCTACTTCGCCGCCGGTGACCAGTTCGTCGCCAAGGTTCCGGGCGTCGCCTGGTTCGACAGCGCCGCGCAGGTCTACAACGCCATGCACAACCAGCTCGAGACGGGCTACTACGACAAGTCCGACAAGCTGGTCGTCGACACCAACTCCGCCATCAAGGCCAACTGGACCACGGTGACGTCGGCCGTCGCCAAGGGACAGTCGGCCCGGCTCGGCGCGTTCAGCAACGAGTGGAACACCGGCTTCAAGCTCGGCAAGTTCGCCACCAAGACCTGCCCGTCGTGGATGCTCGGTGTGGTCGAAACGCAGGCGGGGCCCGAGAACAAGGACAAGTGGGCGGTCACCGACGCGTTCCCGAACGGTGGCGGCAACTGGGGTGGCTCGTACCTGAGCGTGCCGAAGCAGAGCAAGAACGCGAAGAAGGCCGCCGAGCTCGCCGCCTGGCTGACCGCGCCGGAGCAGCAGATCAAGGCGTTCAAGGCCAAGGGCACCTTCCCCAGCCAGGTCAAGGCCCTCGATGCGCCTGAGCTGCTGGAGCAGACCAACGCCTACTTCGGCAACGTCAAGGCCGGCGCGCTGTTCGCCACGCAGGCCAAGAAGATCAAGGCCGCGCAGTACAAGGGTCCGGCCGACGGCCAGATCCAGGAGACGGTGTTCAGCCCGGCACTGCAGTCGGTCGAGCAGGGCAAGAACGCCGACGAAGCCTGGGCGACCGCCGTCGAGGGCGCGAAGAAGGCGGCCAAGTAGTGACGGCCACTCTCTCCAAGGTTGACCGCGGGCGAGCGCAGGACGCTCGCCCGCGGCCTCCGCGGCGGCACCGCATGTCCAATGTGGACGCCAAGATCTCACCGTATCTGTTCGTCGCACCATTCTTCGTGCTCTTCGCGGCGGTCGGGCTGTTCCCGTTGCTCTACACGGCCTACGTCTCCCTGTTCGACTGGGAGGTCGGCGCCGACGAGCCGGGGTTCATCGGCCTGGAGAACTACCGCACCCTGTTCGAGGACGACCAGTTCTGGAACGCGCTGTTCAACACGTTCAGCATCTTCGTGCTCTCCAGCGTTCCGCAGATCGTCATCGCGGTGGTCATCGCGGCCCTGCTGAACGCGAACCTGCGGGCCCGCACGGGCTGGCGGATGGGCGTCCTGCTGCCCTACGTCGCCAGCCTGGTGGCGTTGACGATCATCTTCGGCAACCTGTTCGGCCCGCAGTACGGCCTGGTGAACGACGTGCTCGGCATCATCGGCATCGACCCGATCGACTGGCAGGCCAGCACGTTCGGCAGCCACGTCGCCATCGCGTCGATGGTGAACTGGCGGTGGACCGGCTACAACGCGCTGATCATCCTCGCCGCCATGCAGGCGATTCCGCGTGACGTCTACGAAGCCGCGCTGGTGGACGGTGCGAGCGCGCTGCGGCGGTTCTTCAGCATCACGCTGCCGATGCTCAAGCCGACGCTGATCTTCGTGATCGTCACCTCGACCATCGGCGGCCTGCAGATCTTCACCGAGCCGAAGCTGTTCGAGCCGTCCGGCGGCAGCGGCGGCGGCACGGAGCACCAGTACCAGACAGTCGTGCTCTACCTGTACCAGTCCGCGTTCCAGGGCCTCGATCTCGGTTACGCCTCCGCCATCGCGTGGGTGCTGTTCCTGATCGTGATCGCCGTGGCGGGCCTCAACTTCTTCATCACCAGGAGGGCCGTCCGATGATGAAACGACCTTCCTTCACGATCTACGGAATCCTCGGCGCGTTCGTGCTCGGCTCCGCCTTCCCGTTCTACTGGTCCTTCCTGGTCGCCAGCCGGGACAACTCCGTGCTGACCGGCGACTTCACGCTGATCCCCGGCGGGAACTTCTTCTCCAACGCGGCACGGGTGTTCGACACCGTGCCGTTCTGGAAGGCGCTGGGCAACAGCTTCGTCGTGTCCGGCACCGTGACGTTCTCGGTGGTGCTGCTCTCGACACTGGCCGGGTTCGCGTTCGCCAAGCTGCGCTTCCGCGGCCGGGGCGTGCTGTTCCTGTTCGTGGTGGCAACGTTGGCAGTGCCGACCCAGCTCGGGATCATCCCGCTGTACATGGCGATGGCCGAGTTCGGCTGGGCCGGCCGGCTCGAAGCCGTGATCGTGCCGAACCTCGTCACCGCGTTCGGCGTGTTCTGGATGCGGCAGTACCTGCTCGACGCCATTCCCGACGAACTCGTCGAAGCCGCGCGGATGGACGGCTGCAGCCTGTGGCGCGCGTTCTGGCACGTCGCCCTGCCCGCCGCGAGGCCGGCCGCCGCGATGCTGGGCGTGTTCACGTTCATGCAGTCCTGGAACGACTTCCTGTGGCCGTTGGTCGTGCTCAACGCCGACAACCCGACGCTGCAGATCGCGCTGGAGAAGCTACAAAGCGGTTACTACGTCGACTACTCGCTCGTTCTCGCCGGAACCACGCTCGCGACGGTTCCGGTGCTCATCGTCTTCCTCGTGCTCGGGCGGCAGATCGTCGCCGGTGTGATGCAGGGCGCCGTCAAGGGGTGAAAATGGAGAACATTGTTTTCCCGCAGGGTTTCCTGTGGGGAGCCGCGACTGCCGCGTTCCAGGTGGAAGGTGCGACCGACGTGGACGGCCGCACAGACTCCATCTGGGACGAGTTCTGCCGTCAGCCCGGCAAGGTGGTGGGCGGCGACTGCGGTGAACCCGCCGCCGACCACTACCGGCGCTTCGAGCAGGACGTCGCCATGATGGCGGACCTGGGACTCAAGGCCTACCGCTTCTCGATCGCCTGGCCGCGCGTGCGACCGGACGGCGGGAAGGTCAACCAGGCGGGACTCGACTTCTACCAGCGGCTGATCGACTCGTTGCTGGCGCACGACATCGTGCCGTGGCCGACGCTGTACCACTGGGACCTGCCGCAGAAGCTGGAGGAGACCGGCGGCTGGGCGAACCGCGACACCGCCTTCCGGTTCGCCGACTACGCGGCCGCCACCGTCGAGGCGCTCGGTGACCGGGTCGAGACCTGGACGACGATGAACGAGCCGTGGTGCTCGGCGTTCCTCGGCTACGCGGGCGGAATCCACGCCCCCGGACGCACCGAGCCCGCGGCCGCCGTCGCCGCCGTGCACCACCTGCTGCTCGCGCACGGGCTCGCGGCCGACACCATCCGCGCCGCCCAGCCGGACGCCAAGGTGGGCATCACGCTCAACATGTACCCGATCATCCCCGTGGACCCCGGCAACCCGGCGGACCTCGACGTCGCGCGCAGGCTCGACGGGCTGCAGCAGCGGATCTTCCTGGATCCGTTGCTGCGCGGGGAGTACCCGGCCGACATCGTCGCGGACCTCGAGCCGTTCGGCTTCAGTGAGCACGTGCACGACGGCGACCTCGAGGTGATCTCGGGACCGATGGACATGCTCGGCGTCAACTACTACACCGAGCACTACGTCAGCTCGACGCCCAACGGGGAGTCCGGCCCGTCGCCGTGGGTCGGCGTGCGGCACGCCTCGTTCCCGGTCCGCGACGCCCCCATGACCGACATGGGCTGGGAGGTCAGGCCGGACGGGCTCACCGCCGTGCTGATGCGGGTGCACCAGGACTACCCGCGGCTTCCGTTGTACATCACGGAGAACGGCGCCGCGTTCCGCGACGACTTCTCCGGCACCGGTGCGATCGACGACGTGGACCGCACCGGTTTCATCGCGTCCCACCTGCGCGCCGCCCACGCGGCGATCGAGGCGGGCGTCGACCTGCGCGGCTACTTCTGCTGGTCACTGCTGGACAACTTCGAGTGGGCAGAGGGGTACGCGAAGCGGTTCGGCATCGTCCACGTCGACTACGACACGCAGATCCGCACGCCGAAGATGAGTGCGAGGTGGTACAGCAGGGTGGCGCGCGACAACGCGCTGGTCGCCGTCTCATGACAGAAGGCAGGAGTCGGCGCCCCGGCCCGCGCATCGAGGAGGTCGCGCGCGTGGCCGGGGTGTCGAAGTCGACCGTCTCCAGGGTGATCAACGGCGAGAAGTACGTGAGCGAGCGGTCGCGCCAGGCGGTGCACCGCGCCATCACGCTGCTCGGGTACAGCCCGAGCCACGCCGCGCGCACCCTGGCCGGCAGCAAGGCGAACGCGATCGCGCTGGTGATCTCCGAGCAGGGCAGCCGGGTCCTCGCCGACCCGTTCTTCGCCGGGGTACTGCGCGGGGTGCACGCCGAGCTCGCCGGGCGGCACGTGCAGCTCCTGCTGATGATGAACCAGCCGCTCGACGGTGAGGACCAGGTGGCGTACCTCACCGGCGGGCACGTCGACGGCGCCCTCGTGGTGAGCCTGCACGGCGACGACCCGTTGCCGAGGACGTTGCACGAGACGGGGCTGCCCATCGTGGTGGGCGGCCGTCCGCTCGCGGGCGGCGCCGTCCCGTTCGTCGACGCCGACAACTTCAACGGCGCGTTGGGGGCCGTGCGGTTCCTCATCTCGCTGGGCCGGGAGAAGATCGCCACGATCGCCGGCCCGCTCGACATGGCGGTCGGCATGGACCGCCTGAGCGGCTGGCGGTGCGGGCTCGCGGAACACGGCATGCCCGTGGAACTCGTGGTGCACAGCGACTTCACGCCCGACAGCGGGGCGCTCGCGATGGAGGCGCTGCTGCGCAGGGCACCCGATCTCGACGCGGTCTTCGTGGCGGCGGACATCATGGCGCTGGGCGCGTTGCGGGTGCTGCAGGAGCGCGGCTACCGGATCCCCGACGACGTGGCGGTGGTGGGGTTCGACGACTCCGTGCTCGCGGCGACGGCCGTACCGCCGCTCACCACAGTGCGGCAGGACGTGGAGGGCTTCGGCCGGGCCATGACCTGGCGGCTGCTCGCCGAGCTGGCCGGCGAGGACAAGCTGCCGCAGTCCATGCTGCTGCCCACGTCGCTGGTGCGCCGCGCGAGCGCCTGATCGTGCCGGCACGCCAACGGTTCGATCGCCCCCGCGTCGAATCGACTCGAACCCATTCGACGCTGAAGTAATTCCTCCCGAGCCTGAACCAGAGCCGGGACCAGGCCGTACTACGACATGCGAGTGGGAGAGAAAGCGGGGGTTGCGGATGCAGGCGGGCCGATTCTTCGACGATTCACCGGACGACGGTCCGGAACTGCCGGACACAGCGGTGCTGCGCGTGTTGTGGATGACCGCGCAGGGGATGGTGTGGCCATGGCTGCTGCAGAGCATGTGCCGGCGCGACGCCATCGAGCAAGCTCTGCGAAGCGAGCTGATCTGGGCCCCGGTCGGCGACCACCTCGGCTACCACATCACGGACGCGGGGCGGCGGCGCATCATGGACTGGTACCAGGAGAACCGCCCCGGCACTCAGGACGACTCGGCGCACTGGCGCGCCGTCACGATGCGCTGAACGGGCTTCGGCGAACGTCCACTGGTCCGCCGCGAACACGGCACGTCCCGCTCGCCGGGTGCGGCACCCGGCATAGCGACGATCTCCGCTCCGGTTGAGCACCAGGTCTGTCCGGCGGAACAGCCTCAAGGCGGCGGCAACCGGTCTCCATCGGTCTCATCCCGATACTTTCGAGTCGAATCGAACGTCGAAAGCGAGCCGGTGACCGAGTGGGGCTTGTAGCCGTCAGCGGACTCGGCCTACGGTCGATATGGGAGCGCTCCCAGACCCGACCGTCGACGAGGACGGAGATCCTCCAGCATGAGATCGCAACCCCCACGTCTCCTCGCCGCGACACTGCTCGCGGCGCTGATGGCGAGCTCACTCCAGGCCGCGGGCGCCGCTGCGGCGGCGGACTACGAACGCGTGCTCAACGGCACGTTCGACAGCGGCGCCGCCGATCCCTGGTGGAGCGGTGCCGGAGTGACCAACCGGGTCACCGGCGGCGAGTTGTGCGCGGCGGTCACCGGCGGCACGACGAACCCGTGGGACGCCCTGATCGGCCAGAACGGCGTTCCGTTCGAGACCGGCCAGTCCTACACGTTCTCGTTCGACGCCCACGCCACGACGGCGCAGCCGGTCACGGCCGCCGCGGGCGAGAGCGTGAGCCCGTACCGCGGGATCGCGAGCCAGCAGTTCACGCTCTCGCCGACGAAGCAGCGCTTCACCTTCACCTTCACGTCCACTTTGGACTTCCCGGACGCGGGCAACGGCCAGGTCGCGTTCCAGCTGGGCGGGCAGCCGGCCGACAACACGGTCTGCGTGGACAACGTCTCGGTGGTCGGCGGCGTGAAGCCGCCCGGTGGCGTGAACCCCAACCCTGCCAAGAAGGTCCAGGTCGACCTGGTCGGGTACGTGCCGGGTCTGCCCAAGCGCGCGACCCTCGTCTCCACGGCGACGACGCCGCAGACGTGGACGCTCAAGGACTCCGCGGGCACGGCGGTGGCCAGCGGTCAGAGCACGCCGAAGGGTGCGGACGCCACCTCCGGCGACTCGGTGCACCAGATCGACTTCTCGTCGTTCGACACGGCCGGCACCGGCTACACGCTGTCCGTCGGCGAGGACAGCAGCTTCCCGTTCGACATCTCCGCGGACCCGATCAAGCGGCTGCGCTACGACTCGCTCGCGTTCTTTTACCACCAGCGCAGCGGAACGCCGATCGAGGCGCAGTACGTCGGGGACGAGTACTCGCGGCCCGCCGGGCACGTCAACGTCGCGCCCAACCAGGGTGACGACAACGTGCCGTGCCGGGCCGACCTCGCCTGCGGCTACACGCTCGACGTGCGTGGCGGCTGGTACGACGCGGGCGACCACGGCAAGTACGTGGTCAACGGCGGCATCGCGGCCTGGCAGCTGCTCAACTCCTACGAGCGGGCCACCCGCGTCGGTGACGCGTCGGCGTTCGGAGACGGCACGCTCGCCATCCCGGAGAAGACCAACGGCGTGCCGGACCTCCTCGACGAGGCGCGCTGGGAGGTCGACTTCCTGCTGAAGATGCAGGCACCGGACGGCATGGCGCACCACAAGATCCACGACGCCAACTGGACCGCCCTGCCGACCCGTCCCGAACTGGACGACCAGCCGCGCCGGCTGTCCGCGACCAGCACGGCCGCGACGCTGAACCTGGCCGCGGTCGCCGCGCAGGCGTCCCGCCTGTGGAAGGGCATCGACGCCACGTACTCCACCACGCTGCTCACGGCGGCCCGCAAGGCCTACGCGGCGGCCAAGGCGAACCCGGCCAAGCTCGCCGACCCGGACGACGGCACCGGCGGTGGCGCCTACAGCGACAGCACCGTCAGCGACGAGTTCTACTGGGCCGCGTCGGAGCTGTACGCGACCACGGGTGACGACGCCTACCGCGCCGACGTGACCGCCTCGCCGCACTACAAGGCGGCCGGCCTGACCAGGGCGGGCTTCTACTGGGGCGGCACCGCGCCGCTGGGTGACATCACGCTCGCCCTGGCGCCCAACGGTCTCCCGGCGGCGGACGTCACGGCGATCAGGTCCGCGTTCGCCACCGTCGCGGACCAGCACCTGACCGCCATGGCCGGAATGGGCTACGCCGCGCCGTACGACAACAGCACCGACGGGTACGTCTGGGGCTCGAACTCCGCGGTCCTGAACAACGCCCAGGTGCTCGCGCTCGCGCACGACTTCACCGGTGCCGCCAAGTACCGCGAAGGCGTGTTCGAGGCGCTGCACTACGTCCTCGGCCGCAACCCGCTGAGCACCTCGTACGTGGCGGGCTACGGCGAGCAGGCGATGCGCAACGCGCACCACCGGTTCTGGGCCAACCAGAACGACCCGACCCTGCCGATCGCGCCGCCCGGTTCGTTGTCCGGCGGCCCGAACAGCGCGCTGCAGGACCCGGTGGCGCAGCGGCTGCTGGCCGGCTGCCCGCAGCAGAAGTGCTGGGTGGACGACATCGGCGCCTACTCGGTCAACGAGGTGGCGGTGAACTGGAACTCCGCGCTCGCCTGGGTCTCGGGCTGGGCGGCGGAGAAGTCCGGGACCTCGACGCCGAAGTCGGACTGCGAGGTCGGCTTCACCGCCGGCAGGTGGAACGACGGCCTGTCGGCGCAGGTGAAGATCACCAACACCGGCCCGGCCGCCTGGACGTCGTGGCAGCTCGGGTTCGCGTTCCCCGGCACCCAGAAGGTCACCGCCGGGTGGTCGGCCACGTGGAGCCAGACCGGGCGGGACGTGACGGCAGCCAGCATGCCGTGGAACAGCCAGGTCGGGCCGGGCAAGTCCGTCTACATCGGATTCAACGGTTCCGGCAGCGGAACCGACCCGACGGCCTTCACCGTCAACGGGAAGGCCTGCAAGATCGCCTGACCGCACCCAGGGATGCGCCCGCTGTCACTTCGGTGGCGGCGGGCGCTCTGCGTTTGTGGCCTCTGTGAGCGCTAACAGGCACTACCTGCTGTTATCCAGATGAAACTTGACGGGCCAGTTGTTAGCGATAACACTCGCCGCCTACAGCACTGTTGCCTGCCGGTGACATCGAGGAGAAGCAATGAGGCTTGCCAGGATCGCGGCCACCACCGCGCTCGCCGTCACCCTCGCCGCCTGTGGTTCGGCGCAGAAGACGGTCGACCAGCAGACCACCTCCAGCGAGGGCGCGCTGGTGGGCGTCACCATGCCGACGAGGTCGTCCGAACGCTGGATCCACGACGGCGACAACATCAAGAAGGCCCTGGAGGGCAAGGGGTACAAGGTCGACCTCCAGTACGCGGAGAACGACATCCCGACCCAGGCCAACCAGATCGAGAACCAGATCACCAAGGGCGCCAAGCTCCTGATCGTCGCCTCGATCGACGGCACCGCGATCACCTCGCAGCTGCAGCAGGCCGCCGACGCCAAGATCCCCGTGATCGCCTACGACCGGCTGATCCGCAAGAGCCCGAACGTCGACTACTACGCCACGTTCGACAACTTCAAGGTCGGCGTGGAGCAGGCGAACTCGCTGCTGGCCGGCCTGAAGACGAAGGGCGAGGGCCCGTTCAACGTCGAGCTGTTCGCCGGGTCGCCGGACGACAACAACGCCACGTTCTTCTTCAACGGCGCCATGTCCGTGCTCCAGCCGCTGGTCGACCAGGGCAAGCTCGTCGTGAAGTCGGGCCAGCAGGACTTCAGGACCGTCGCGATCCTGCGCTGGGACCCGGCGACCGCGCAGAAGCGGATGGAGGACCTGCTCACCTCGACCTACGGCGGCGCCAAGGTCGACGGTGTGCTCTCCCCCTACGACGGCATCTCGATCGGCATCCTCTCCGCACTCAAGAGCGGCGGCTACGGTACGGCCGGCCAGGCCTACCCGATCGTCACCGGTCAGGACGCCGAGGTCGCCTCGGTGAAGTCGATCATCGCCGGTGAGCAGTACTCCACGATCCACAAGGACACCCGCCTGCTCGCCGACGTCACGGTGAAGATGGCCGACGCGGTGCTCAAGGGCGGCAAGCCCGAGGTCAACAACACCAAGGACTACGACAACGGCAACAAGGTCGTGCCGTCGTTCCTGCTCCAGCCCGTCCCCGTGGACAAGGCGAACTACCAGAAGGAGCTGGTCGACTCCGGTTACTACACCGCCGACCAGCTCAGGTAGGTCCTGTGTCCGACGACATCCTGGTGATGCAAGGCATTACCAAGAGGTTCGCGGGTGTCACCGCGCTGCACGAGGTCTCGCTGACCGTGCGGCGCGGTGAGATCCACGCGATCTGCGGTGAGAACGGCGCGGGCAAGTCCACGCTGATGAAGGTGCTGTCCGGGGTGCACCCGCACGGCACGTACGACGGCGACATCCTCTTCGAAGGCGAGCCGTGCGCGTTCGACGGCATTCGCGACAGCGAGCGCCGCGGCATCGTGATCATCCACCAGGAGCTGGCGCTGTGCGGTCAGCTCTCCGTGGCGGAGAACCTGTTCCTGGGCAACGAACGGTCCCGGCGCGGGTTCATCGACTGGAACCGCACCAACCACGAGGCCCAGGCGCTGCTCGACCGTGTGGGCCTGCGGGAGAACCCGACGACGCCGGTGAACGACCTCGGCGTCGGCAAGCAGCAGCTCGTCGAGATCGCCAAGGCGTTGTCCAAGGAGGTCCGCCTCCTGATCCTGGACGAGCCGACGGCCGCCCTGAACGACGACGACTCGCAGCATCTGCTGGACCTGCTCGACGGCCTGCGGAACGAGGGCATCACCTCGGTGATCATCTCCCACAAGCTGGGCGAGGTCACCAGGATCGCCGACACGGTCACGGTGCTGCGCGACGGCAGGACCATCGAAACGTTGCCCGCCAAGGGACTCAGCGAGGAACGCATCATCTCCGGCATGGTCGGCCGCGACCTCGAACACCGGTTCCCGCCGCGCACGCCTGACATCGGCGAGGAGGTGCTGCGCATCGAGGACTGGACGGTGCACAGCCCCGCCCAGCCGGACCGGGTGGTCGTCGACAACGCCACGCTGTCGTTGCGGCGCGGGGAGATCGTCGGTCTCGCCGGGCTGATGGGCGCGGGCCGCACGGAGCTCGCGATGAGCGTCTTCGGCCGTTCCTACGGCGTCGGCATCTCCGGGCGCGTGGTCAAGGACGGCCGCGAGATCGACACACGCACCGTACGCGGCGCGATCCGGCACGGCCTCGCGTACGTGAGCGAGGACCGCAAGAAGTACGGGCTCAACCTCATCGAAGACGTGCAGCGCAACGTCTCCGCCGCCGCGCTGGACAAGCTCGCGAACCGCGGGTGGGTGAACGAGAACGAGGAATACACCGTCGCGGAACGGTTCCGGAAGTCGATGGGCATCAGGACCGCCGCCGTGTCGACCCCGACCGGCACGCTGTCCGGCGGCAACCAGCAGAAGGTCGTGCTGGCGAAGTGGATGTTCACCGATCCGGACGTGCTGATCCTCGACGAACCGACGCGCGGCATCGACGTCGGCGCGAAGTACGAGATCTACTCGATCATCAACGACCTCGCCGCCCAGGGGCGTGCGGTGCTGGTGATCTCCTCGGAGCTGCCGGAGCTCCTCGGCCTGTGCGACCGCGTGTACGCGCTGTCGGAGGGCCGCATCACCGGCGAGGTCAGCCGCGAAGAGGCAACGCAGGAACGCTTGATGCAGTATATGACGCGAGGACAGAGCTGATGACCACGAAGATCGCGCCCGCTCCCGCCGCCGCCCCGCCCGCGCACTCGCGGCGGTTCTCGATCAACCTGCGGCAGTCGGGCATCTACGTCGCGTTCGCGCTGATCGTCGTCCTGTTCGCGGTGCTGACCGACGGCGCCCTGCTGCAGCCGCAGAACATCTCGAACATCATCGTGCAGAACTCCTACGTGCTGATCCTCGCGATCGGCATGATCCTGGTGATCATCGGCGGGCACATCGACCTGTCGGTCGGCTCGACGGTGGCGCTGACCGGGGCGATCTGCGCGGTGCTGACCGTCCAATGGGGACTCCCGTGGCCGGTGGCGGTGCTGCTGACCCTGCTCTCCGGCGCCATGATCGGCGCGGCGCAGGGCTACTGGATCGCCTACTTCGGCATTCCCGCGTTCATCGTCACGCTGGCCGGCATGCTGGTGTTCCGCGCGCTCACGCTGACGACGCTGGGCAACCAGGGCATCGGGCCGTTCCCCGACGAGATCCGCTCGCTGTCGAACGGGTTCACGGGCGGCTACCTCGGCAACATCGGTCTCGGCCCGCTCGGCGGCGCCGACCTGGTGAGCCTGCTCGCCGGACTCGCGTTCGTGGCCGGGTTCGCGTTGTCGCAGTGGCGCAAGCGCGCGGCCCGGCTCGGCTACCACCAGACCGTCGAACCGATGCCGGTGTTCGTCCTCAAGATCGTCGGTGTCGGCGTCGTCGTGATGGCGGTCGTGGTGCAGCTCGCCCGGTTCCGCAACCTGCCGTGGGTGCTGGTGCTGCTCGCGGCGCTCGCGCTCGGCTACTCGCTGATGGCCGGCAACTCCGTGTTCGGACGCCACATCTACTCGATCGGTGGCAACCTGCAGGCCGCCACGCTGTCCGGCGTGAAGGTCAAGGCCGTCACGTTCTGGGTGTTCGTCAACATGGGCGCGCTGGCCGCGCTGGCCGGCGTGATCTTCGCCGGCCGGCTCAACCAGGCGGGCCCGACGGCGGGCATGTCGTTCGAGCTGGACGCCATCGCGGCCGCGTTCATCGGTGGCGCCGCGGTCCAGGGCGGTGTCGGCAAGGTCGTCGGCGCCATCACCGGTGGCCTGATCATGGGCGTCATCAACAACGGCATGTCGTTGATCGGCGCGCCCAGTGAACGCGTGATGCTCGTGAAGGGTCTCGTCCTGCTCGCGGCGGTCGCCTACGACGTCTGGACCAAGCGCCGCGCCTGAAGTCCTGCACCCCATCCCCGGAAGGCGAACAACGACGATGTTGGCATCCCTGCGCCGTTTCGGTCTTGTGGTGGCCGTGACGGCCGCCCTGGTCCCCATCACCCCGGCCGCCGCCGAACCGCTCGTGCGGACAGCGGCGAACGCGCTGGAGGTGCCGAACATCGACGACGTCCGCGGACACCTCACCCTGCCCGTCACCGGCGCGCACGACACCACCGTCACGTGGAAGTCGTCCAACGGCAAGGTGATCACGCCGACCGGTGAGGTGAGCCGCCCTCCCGCCGGCAGCAAGCCCACCAAGGTCGTGCTGACGGCGAGGGTGAGCCGTGGCCAACAGAGCACCACTCGCGCGCTCACCGCCACCGTCGCTCCGTTGCCCGTGAAGGAACCGCTGGCGGGCTACAGCTTCTTCTACTTCACCGGCGAGGGCAGCCCGATCGGTGAGCAGATCTACGCCGCCGCCAGCAACGGGAACAACCCGCTGGACTTCTCCGAGGTCAACGGCGGCCAGCCGATCCTGAAGTCCAGCCTCGGTGAACTGGGCGTGCGCGACCCGTTCATCCTGCGCTCCCCCGAGGGTGACAGGTTCTTCCTGCTGGCCACCGACCTGAAGATCAACGGCGGGCGCGGCTGGGACGCGGCGCAACGCAGCGGCAGCCGGTCGCTGATGGTGTGGGAGTCGACGGACCTGCGGAACTGGTCGCGCCAGCGCAGCGTCCAGGTGTCGCCGCCTACCGCGGGCAACACCTGGGCACCGGAGGCGTTCTGGGACGCCAAGCGCGGCAGCTACGTCGTCTACTGGGCGTCGAAGCTGTACGCGGAGAACGATCCCGGCCACACGGGCGACAGCTACAACCGGATGATGTACGCGACCACGCGTGACTTCGTGACGTTCAGCCCGGCGAAGGTGTGGATCGACCCCGGCTACTCGGTCATCGACTCGACGGTAATCGAGCACGAGGGCACCTACTACCGCTACACCAAGGACGAGCGGAACAACTCATCGTCCTCCCCGTGCAGCAAGTACATCACCGCGGAGAAGTCGGCGGACCTGCTGAACCCGAACTACGACTTCGTCGCCGAGTGCATCGGCAAGGCCACCCCGACGAGCCCCGGTCTGAGCGCCGGTGAGGGCCCGACCGGGTTCAAGTCCAACACCGAGAACAAGTGGTACCTGTTCATCGACGAGTACGGCGGCCGCGGCTACGTGCCGTTCGAGACGACCGACCTCGCCTCCGGGAAATGGACGATGTCCACGGGCGCCCGCCTGCCCGCGTCCCCGCGCCACGGCACGGTGCTCCCGGTGACCCAGGCGGAACTGAGCCGGCTCACCGCTCCCCCGGCGCCGGTGAAGGCCGACTCCAAGGGCCTCGTCGCGCACTGGCCGCTGACCGGCTCCGCCGCCGACGCCACCGGTCACGGTTACGACGGTGTGCTCGCCGGCAACGCCGCGTTCTCCGAAGGTTCCCTGTCGCTGCGCGGCGGGCACGTCCAGCTGCCGAACAACATGCTGACCGGCGCCCCGGCCGCCACGATCTCCGCCGACGTGCTGGTGGATCCGGCCCAGCAGACGCCGTACTTCCTCTACGGCTTCGGCAACACCGCGCCGAACGGCACCGGCAACGGTTACCTGTTCAGCACCGGTGACACCTATCGCGGCGCGATCGCCACCGGCAACTGGACGACCGAGCAGGGTGTGAACTCCGGCCGTGCGCTACCGCGTGGCGTCTGGAAGAACGTGACGCTGACGGTCGGCAACGGCGTGGAGGTGCTGTACCTCGACGGCGTGGAAGTGGCCCGCAACACCGCCGTCACCATCAAGCCGTCCGACATCGGCGGTGGCATCACCGCGGCCAACTACCTCGGCAGGTCGGTCTACGCGGCGGACAGGACGTTCCAGGGCAGGATGAAGGACGTCCGCCTCTACGACCGGGCGCTCTCCGGCAACGAGGTCGCGGCGCTGCCGTTCAACGCGACCCTGATCCGGTCGGTGGCGCACGACTCGCTCAAGGCACCCGCCGTCATCGAACCGGGCACCGTCGTGCTCCCCGTGCGGCCGGGCACAGACCTCCGGCGGGTCAAGCTCGACTTCGGTCTCGCACCCGGCGCGACGATCACGCCCAGCGGTCCGGTCGACCTGCGCAAGCCGCGGCAGTTCATCGTGCGGTCGGGCCGCGAGAGTCGGGTGTGGACGGTCGAGGCGCACGAGATGCGCAGCCCCGTGCTGCCGGGCCTCAACGCCGACCCGAACATCATCGCGTTCGGCGACACCTACTACATCTACGCGACCACGGACGGCTTCGACGGCTGGAGCGGCACCAAGTTCTCCGCCTGGTCGTCGAAGAACCTGGTCGACTGGAAGGACGAGGGCGTCATCCTCGACCTCGGCCCCGGCGTGAGCTGGGCGGACCGCAACGCGTGGGCGCCCGCGATCATCGAACGTGACGGGAAGTACTACTTCTACTTCTGCGCCGAGGCCAAGATCGGCGTCGCCGTGAGCGACTCCCCGACCGGCCCGTTCGTCGACTCCGGTCAGCCCCTGATCGCGCGCAATCCCACCGGTGGGGGCCAGGCCATCGACCCCGCCGTCTTCGTCGACGGCTCCGGACAGGCGTACCTGTACTGGGGCAACGGCGAGGCCTACGTCGTTCCGCTCAACAGTGACATGATCTCCTACGACCCGGCCAAGATCACCCGCCTCACCGGGCTGACGGACTTCCGGGAGGGCCTGTTCATGGTGGAGCGCAAGGGCACGTACTACCTGAGCTGGTCGATCGACGACACCCGCAGCGAGGACTACCGCGTCGCCTACGCGACCGCGCCCAGCCCCACCGGCCCGTTCACGAACCGGGACCTGATCCTGAGCAAGGACCTGAAGCTCGGCATCAAGGGCACCGGCCACAGTTCGATGCTGCAGGTGCCGGGAACCGACGACTGGTACCTCGTCTACCACCGCTTCGCCATCCCCGGTGGGGACGGCACGCACCGCGAGACCACGATCGACAGGATGAGGTTCGGCCGCGACGGCTCCATCGTCCCGGTCGCGCCGACCCTGGAGAGCGTCGCACCACAACGGATCCGGCCGCAGCACTGCCGGGCCCTGATCAACTGATACGAGGAGTTCGATGTCGCAGCGGGAACCCGAGCTACGCCGGGAACTGTTCGGACGGGCCGGTGACACCGACGTCCACCGGTACGTCCTGGCGTGGCCGGGCGGGCTCACCGTGCGGGTGCTGGACTACGGCGGTGTGATCCAGTCGCTGGAGGTACCGGACCGCCACGGTGTTCCCGCCAACGTGGTGCTCGGGTTTCCCGCGCTCGACGACTACCTCGCGAACAACCGGCCCGGCGCGGCCAGGGTGTTCTTCGGCGCCGTGATCGGCCGGTACGCCAACCGGATCGCGCGCGGCGCCTTCACCCTCGACGACGTCCAGCACCAGCTCCCGCTCAACAACGGCCCGAACAGCCTGCACGGCGGACCGGCGGGCTTCGACACGAGGGTGTGGTCCGCGACCGAACTGCACGAGACGGACAGCGTGGGCGTGCAGCTGGAACTGGTGAGCCCGCACGGGGACGGTGGCTTCCCCGGAACCGTGGACGCGCAGGTGACGTACCGGCTCGACCGGCACAACCGCCTGAGCATCACCTACCGCGCGACGGCGGACGCCCCGACCGTCCTCAACATGACCAACCACACCTACTGGAACCTGGCCGGGGAAGGCAGCGGCGACGTGCACCGCCAGTCGCTGATGCTCAACGCGAGCCGGTTCTGCGCCGTCGACGAGAACCTGATCCCGGTGGGGGCGCCCGTGCCGGTCGAGGCGAGCCCGTTCGACTTCCGGCTGCCGACCGCGATCGGCGCCCGCATCCGCGCGGCCCACCCCCAGCTGCGCATCGCGGGAGGCTACGACCACAACTGGGTGCTGGACTCCTCCGGCGCCTCCTTCGCCGCGCAGGCCTGCGACCCGGTCTCCGGGCGCCTGCTGACCATGTGGACCAGCGAACCCGGCCTGCAGTTCTACTCGGGCAACTTCCTCACCGAGGACCTGGTCGGCACCAGCGGCCGCCCGTACGGCCGCGGCGCCGGCTTCGCCCTGGAGGCGCAGCATTTCCCGGACTCGCCGAACCGCCAGGACTTTCCCAGCACGGTGCTGCGGCCGGGCGACGTCTACCACCAGGAGACGGTTTTCCAACTGTCCACTGCGGACTGAACTACGCCGCGTGGCTGCACGTGGGGCAGCTGCAGTCGGCACACGTGCAGTTCGCGCACGAGTCAGCGCACCCGTCACACGCGCACTGGGCGTGGTTGCAGGTCGGGCAGTCGCATTCCGAGCAGTCGCACTGCGCGCACGAGTCCGTGCAGTGGGCGCACCTGCACTTGTCGCACTCGTCGTAGTGCACACCGCGATCCGTCACGTGTTCGCGGTGCAGGTGTCCGTCGTGCAGGTAGTCGACGTGGTCCCGGTGTACGAGGGCGTCGTGGCCGCAACCGGGACCGTGGGTGTGGCGGTGCAGTTCCGCGGGCGCGTGCTCGACAGTCGTCATAGGACAGATGCTCATATGCGCAGACGGCCATGACAAACGCAGGAGCACAGGATCATCCGTCCGGGTGACGGGGCTACTGCTTCTGGCGCGGCAAGAAGCGTTGCGCCACAAGCGCTTTTCGATTCGACGGGCGATTCGACACGGCGTGAACTTCCCGGCGGGCTGTCTCGTTCAAGCGGTTGCCCACGCACCGCTCACGAAAGGGCACCCGTCGTGACAGCCCTGTTCCAGGAATCCGCCCTGTGCGATCTGTCCCCCGCCGACCGCGAACTGTTCCAGTTGTTCGGCGCCGGTCCCGTCCGCACCCCTCCGTCCGACCACGTCCACCACGCCTTCGAGACGCACGCGACGCGTCGCCCGCACCTGACAGCCGTGGAACACCTCGGCGAGTCCCTGACCTACGGAGAGCTGGACGCCAGAGCCACGCTGCTGGCCGAACTCCTGGTTCGCGGCGGCGTGCGCCCCGGCGACCACGTGGGACTGTTCCTGACGCGGTCGATCTCCATGGTGGTGGGCATCCTGGCGGTGCTCAAGGCGGGAGCGGCCTACGTGCCGCAGGACGTGCGCATCACACCGGAGGCCCACCTGCGGCACATCGTCCGGGTCGCGCACGTCGACGTGGTGCTCACGACGACCGCGGACGCGGCCTCGCTGCCCCCTCACCTGGCCACGATCATCACGATCGACAGCCTGCCCGACGTCGGCGCGTTGTGCCGCACCATCACCGCGGAGTCGGACATCGCCGCCGTCATCTTCACCTCCGGCACCACCGGGCGTCCCAACGGGGTGCGGGTCTCCCACGCCAACCTGTGCAACGTCCTGCTCACCGCACCCGGCTCCCTGGGCATAGCACCGGGGATCAGGGTGTCCCAGCTGCTCAACATCGCCTTCGACATGGCGATGTGGGAGATCCTCGGCACGCTCGCGAACGGCGGCACGCTCGTGATCCGCGGCGACGACCTCGCACGGACGGCGAGCACGGCCGACGTCGTGATCGCCACGCCGAGCGTGCTGGCGACGCTGGATCCTGCCGCCTGCCAACGGGTGCGCACGGTCGCGGTCGCCGGCGAACGCTGCCCGCAGGCCCTCGCGGACGTGTGGGCCCGCCGCGTGGCCTTCCACAACGCCTGCGGTCCCACCGAGGTCACCATCGTCAACACGGTGCACCGCTACGAACCGGGCACCGGGCAGCTCACCATCGGCAGGCCGGTGCCGAACACGACCGTGTACGTGCTCGACGACGACCTGCTGCCGTGCCCCATCGGCGCGGTCGGGGAGATGTGGGCCGGCGGGGCGTGCGTGACAGCGGGCTATCTGGGTGATCTCGACCTCACGGCGGACCGGTACCGCCCCGATCCGTTCCTCGGCGGGGACCACCTGATGTTCCGGACGCGCGACCTCGCCAGGTGGACGCGCGAGGGCCGGCTGGAGCACCGCGGCCGCACCGACGACCAGGTCAAGGTGCGCGGGTTCCGCGTCGAGCTGGACGCGGTCACCGCGGCGCTGGAGCGCGCCGATGACTGCGACCGCGCCACGACCGTGGTGCATGACGGGAAGCTCGTCGGGTTCATCAGCCCCGGTACCGCGACGCCGGAGCGGGCGCGGCGGGCGGTCTCGCAACGGCTGCCGTACTACTGCGTGCCGACGCTGATCGTCCCGGTCGACACGCTGCCGACGACCGACCGTGGCAAGGTCGACCGGCGCGCGCTGCTGTCGCATGTGGACGGACTGCGGCGGGAGCCCGTGGCATGACGGTGCCCGAGGTCCTCCTGCCACCGGCCGATCGTTCGCTTCGCGCGGTCCTGCGCCGGCGCCCGTTCACCCACCACAACCGGCTCGCGGCGGCCGTCGTGCTCGCGAACCTCCTCTTCGCAGTGATCGGCGACTGGCAGGGCGACCAGGACGTGCTGACGACGCTCGTCGTCGTCAACGTGGCGCTCGCCGCGCTGGTCCGCCAGCAGCTGGTGATCAACCTGCTGTTCCGGCTGGCCACCAGCGCGCCGAAGCACTGGCCGTTGCGGGTGCGATGGACGCTGGGCAAGGTCTACCACTTCGGTGGCCTGCACGTCGGAGCCGCCGTCTGCGCCGTGGCCTGGTTCCTCCCGCTCGCCACCACCGCGCGCGGCGCGCTGCCGATCGTGGTGAGCTGGATGATCCTCGCCCTGCTCGGCGCGATGACGGTGCTCGCGCTCCCCCGGCTCCGTGCCCGCCACCACGACCTCTTCGAGCGGTCGCACCGGTTCGGCGGCTGGACGGTGCTCGTGCTGTTCGGAGTGCTGGCCGCGGTCTCCAACCCGGTGTTCCTCTGGCCGCTCGCGCTCGTGGTGGTCAGCGTGGCGCTGCCGTGGCTGCGGTTGCGGCGCGTGCCGGTGCGGATCGTCAGCCCGTCCCCGCACGTCGCGCTCGTGTCGTTCGACCACGGCGTCACGCCGTTCGCGGGCTCCTCGACAGCGGTGAGCCGCAACCCGTTGCTCGAATGGCACTCGTTCGCGAACGTCCCCGCACCGGGACGCTCGGGCTTCCGGCTCACCATCTCCCGCGCCGGTGACTGGACGGCGAAGCTCATCGCCGACCAGCCGAGCCATCTGTGGGTGAAGGGCATCCCGACCGCGGGCGTCGGCAACATCGACAAGCTGTTCCATCGCGTGGTGTGGGTCGCCACCGGCAGCGGCATCGGCCCCTGCCTGCCCCACCTGCTCGCCCGCACCGCTCCGGCGACGCTGGTGTGGTCGACCCGCGACCCCCGCCGCACCTACGGGGACGCGCTGGTCGACGAGATCCTCGACGCGCAACCTGACGCCGTCGTCTGGGACACCGCCGGTCAGGGCAAGCCGGACCTCGTCGCGCTCGCGCACGACGCCTGCCGGCGCTTCGACGCGGAAGCGGTCATCTGCATCTCCAACAAACACACCACCTGGCACGTCGTCGAAGAGCTGGAGGCCAGGGGAATCCCCGCCTACGGCGCGATCTGGGACTCGTGAGGAGACCACTGTGGACTATCAGAACCTCGTGCTCGACGAGCAGGGCGGCGTGCTGACGGTGACCGTACATCGGCCCCAGGCGCGCAACGCCCTGTCCCAGCGAACTCTCACCGAGCTGCGCCACCTGCTGTCGACCCTCTCCGGTCCGCGTGCCGTCCTGCTCACGGGTTCCGAGGGACCCGCGTTCATCGCCGGTGCCGACATCCGCGAGATGGCGGCCATGACCGCCGAGGAGGGCGAGGCGTTCGGTGCGCTGGGACAGGAGGTGACGACCCTGCTGGAACGGCTTCCGGTCCCCGTCGTGGCCTGCGTCGACGGCTACGCGCTCGGCGGCGGCTGCGAGATGGCGCTGGCGTGCGACTTCGTCTACGCCACCCGCAAGGCCGTGTTCGGGCAACCGGAGGTGCTCCTCGGCCTGATTCCCGGTTTCGGGGGCTGCGTCCGGTTGTTCCGGCGGGTGGGGGTGGCGCGGGCCCGCGAGATGATCTACTCCGGCCGGCGCGTGGACGCGGCGGAGGCGCACCGCACCGGGCTGGTGAACCAGGTCTTCGACACCCGCGAGGAGATGTTCGCCGCCGCACGGCTGGTGCTCGCCGACATCGCCGCCAACTCACCCGCCGCCGTCGCCGCGTGCAAGGCGGTGATCAACACCGTGGACGGCCTGCCCGTCGGCTCGGGGCTGCACGTCGAGCTCGAGGCGTTCCGGCACACCTTCACCACCGACGACATGCGTGAGGGCACAGCGGCGTTCCTCGGCAAGCGCTCCCCGGCGTTCCGCACGTAGGCGGGGTGCGTCATCAACGACGACCACATCACCATGCTGCGCGCGCTGCACGACGGCCACGCCGCCGCCCTGTGGCGCTACGCCCTGCGGCTGACCGGAGACGAGCAACTCGCCGAGGACATCGTCCAGGAGGCCCTGCTGCGCGCCTGGCGGCATCCCGAGGTGCTGGAACAGGGTTCGTCGGCGTCCAAGGCGTGGCTCTATGCCGTGGCACGCAACTACGCCATCGACGAGCGCCGCAGTGCCCGGGCCCGGTGGGAGGTCGAGTCGGAGAGCCCGCCCGAACGTTCGCGGGCCGACCACACCGACTCCACCCTCGACGCCTGGCTCGTCGCCGACGCCCTGTCCACCCTCAAGCCCGAGCACAGGCTGGTGATCGTGCGGGCCTACTACCGCGGCGAGTCCATCGCGGAGCTCGCCGACGCGCTGGACGTGCCGCAGGGCACCGTGAAGTCGCGGCTGCACTACGGCCTGCGGGCGCTGAGGCTGGCCCTGCAGGAGAACGGGGTAACAGGGCGGTGAACACACCGGATCCGTTCCGGGAGTGGGACGGCGCCTACGTCCTGGGCGCCCTGTCGACCGCGGACCGGCTGGCCTACGAGCAGCACCTCGCGCAGTGCGCCTCGTGCGAGCGCGAGGTCTGCGGGCTCGCCGGGATGACGGGCCTGTTGTCGCGCGTGCCGGAGGAATGGGCGGTGCAGTCGCTGGGCACCGACCCGGAGGTGCCCGCCGCCGTCCTGCCGCGGCTCGTCCGGGCCGTGCGGCGGCGGCACCTCATGGTCACGTCGGCGGCGGTCCTCGTCGCCGCCGTGACCGGTGCGGTGCTCGGCGTGCTGTACTGCGGTTACCTCTGACCTGTCAGGGCGTGGACAACCCGAAGCGCCTGCGTGGCGTGGTTGAGGACGCCGAGCCGGTAGCCCACGAACTACGCCACCCCGGTCCCGCGCTCAGGTCGACGCCGATCTGGTTGGCCGCGAGCCCTGCCATCGTCTCGAACATGTTGTCGGCGAGGGTCTTCAGCAGGTCGAGTTGGTCTGGGTCAGCAGGCCGAGCCGCCAGGGCAGCCGGTTGTACTCACCGCCGGCGCCGGGATCCATGCCCTGGTAGAGGTAGCTGAGCTTGCAGGGGCTGATCTCCATCGTCTGGTCGGCGTTCGTGCGCACCATCTCGCCGTGGCTGATGTCGCGGGTCCACTGTCCAGCTGGGAACGTCACGTTGTTGGCGCGGGCGAACGGGTTCGACTCGCTCTCGGCCAGTCCAGTCCACGGACCGGTGATCGACGGCGCGGTCCAGGAGCGGAACCAGCGGCGGCCGTCCGTGCCGATCGCCTCGTGCACCAGCAGCCACTGGTCCTTGCCGGCGATCTTGTAGACGTTGGCCGCCTCGAACAACCGGTGGCGGTCACTGTCCTGCATGGCGATCACCGTGTTGGTGAAGCCGTTGGGGAACTGCGCGAGGCTGGTCTCCGACCGGTAGAGGTGGCCGTTGTCGTCGGAGGAGAACAGGTAGCACTTCCCGGTGTCGCAGACCGTCCAGAAGTCGACCCAGTAACCGTTGCCGATGTTGTCGCGGATGATCTGCGGCATTCCGTTGGCGTAGAAGTTCTTCGGTGTGGACCAGGACGCCGGGTCGGAGATGTCCGTGGTCGTGGAGTACGACGCGTTGGACCCGGTCTGGTAGACGAGGTACCAGAGGCGTTGCGGCGCGAAGTAGAACACCTGCGGCGCGGCCCGGTACCCGGCGCCGATGCCGGAGCGGTCGAGGTAGTGGTGCGGTGCGGCCGAGGCCTGGGACCAGTCGCTGAAACTGGTGTACATCAGGTTGTAGCCGTCGGTGTAGGTGGACGCGAACACGTGGTACTTGCCGTTGTAGAAGATGACGCTCGGGTCCTTGACCGCGATGTTCGCGTGCGTGGCGTCCGGTTTCGGGCTGATCAGCACGCCGCTGGAGTTCCAGCGGAAGCTTGACGGCAGGCTGCCCACGGGCGGGTTGCCGGTCGTGGTGGTCGTCGTGGTGGTGGGGCCGACGCCGCCGGTGCACAGGGTTCCGTTGAGCGTGAACGCCGTGGGGTTCGGGTTCGCCGTGCCCGTGGAGGAACCGTTGAACCCGAACTCGACCCGGCCACCGGTGGGGATCACCGCGTTGTAGGAGACGTTGCGGACGGTCACCTCCGCTCCCGACTGGGTCGCCTCGGCGTTCCAGGCCTGCCTCACCTGCTGGCCGGCGGAGAAGCTCCAGGTGAGCGTCCAGCCGTTGACGGCGTCACCCAGGTTCGTGACGCTGACGTTCGCCGTGAAGCCACCGTCCCATTGCGACGGTGCGGAGTAGGTCACCGAACAGCCCGGCGCGGCGGCCGCGGGAGGCACCGCCACCGCGGCTAGCGTGGACACCGCGATGAGCGGCACGGCGGCGACGGCGGTGAGCCGGGCCCGTCGTGAAGTGAACAATCGTGCGAGGAACATGATCACCCTTCGTTGTCGGAGGGAGCAGGGATCACGTGCCGGTGCGGCCGAGAATGGCGGGGTCCCCGCACCAGCCGGTGCGGGGACCCGTTCACCGCCGCCTCAGGAGCAAGCGACGCCGTTCAGCACCGGAGACGAGAACGGTGGCGTGCCACCGTTGTAGTTCGCGTTGAACCCGATGCTCAGCTGGGCACCGGCCCCGATCGAGCCGTTCCAGGCCGTGTTCGCCACGCGGACCTCGTCGCCCGTGTCGGTCCACGTCCCGTTCCAGCCCTGCGTGACGGACACGCCGGGAGCGGAGAACGAGAAGGTCCAGCTGTTGATCGCCTGGCCGCGGTTCTCGATCACGATCTCGCCGGTGTACCCGCCCTGCCACTGGCTGACCACGCGGTGGGTCGCCTTGCAGCCGCTGCCGGGGTTGCCGCCACCCGTGGTGGTGGTCGTCGTCGTAGTCGTCGTGGTGATCGGGCCCGCCGCCATCGCGAGTTCGTAGGCGCGCTGTGGCACGAACTGACCGGCCGGCGCGATGCAGCCGTCGGACTCGCCCGGCAGCTTGACCCACAGGAACGCCTCGATCTTCGAGTCGCCCGTGTTCGTCGTGCTGGGCGTGCCGATCGCGCGTCCGGCCGGGTCGCACCACTCGCTGCCGGCGGGACCGTTGCCGTTGCGGCTCGTGTCGACCACGGCCTTGAGGCGGCTGTCGCCGACGGCGTTGAGCACGTTCTTCGCGAAGCTGACCTCGTCGGAGCTCGAGCGGTAGTTCGACACGTTCGTCGAGATGCCGTCGGCGCTGTTGGAGATGTCCGCGCCGCGCAACCGGTTCGCGGCCTCCGCCGGGCTCAGCCACGCCGAGTGGCCGATGTCGAAGTACACCTTCGCCTGCCCAGAGCCGGACTTGAGCTTCTTGCCGGCGTAGGCCATGGACGCCTTGGTCTGGTTCTGCTGGTCGGCGTTCTGGCAGTTGGTCATCAGCGGCAGCACGTCCGGTTCGAGCACGATCGTCGCCGGACGGCCGGCCAGTCCTGCGGCCACCTCGTCCACCCACGCCCGGTAGGCCGCGTGGGAGGAGGCGCCGCCGCCACTGGGGCCACCGCAGTCGCGGTTGGGGACGTTGTAGACCACCAGGATCGGGATCTTGCCGGCGGAGGCCGCCGCGCCGACGAACGAGCTGACCTCCGACCGCACCGTCGAGGTGTTGGTCGTGGTGTACCAGCGCGCCTGCGGAACCGACGCGACGCGGTCCCGGATGACCGCGGCACGCGAGTCTCCCGGGTTCGCGGCGACCCACCTCGCGCCCGAGGTCGACGGGTCGACGTAGAACGCCGACTCGGCCGCGCTGACGGTCGCGCCGGCGCCGACCACCAGGGTGGTGACCCCGGCGACGAGCACGGACGCGAGCAGGCACGCGCCTGCCGCCCGGCTCCTCGGTGCTGTCGTGTCTTCTCGGGACGGAACGGTTTCTGTCATTCAGGTCCTCGCAGCGTCGTTGCCATGGGGAAGGGGGCACGATGCAAGAGAGCGCTCTCACAGGCGGCGCGGAACGTATGGCGCCCAGCCGAGCACTCGGTCCGCTTCGGACCGGCATCGCGGAAAGCGAATTACGAGTTGGGGTCAACATAGCGCCGGAACAGCAGTCCGTCAACGCCGGAATTGTTAGCGCTAACTTCAGTTGAATGCGGTTTCAATACCGTTCGACGGCCGTGCTCAAACGATTTGACGTTCACACTGGGAGCGCTCCCCTACATTCCTACGCCGATCGAGTCAACTTGCTGTCGAATTCGACAACGTGCGCTTGTGAGCGCGAACACGCGACTGTCACACTCGGGACGGCATCAGCGGCGATGACGGAAAAGAACGACGTCAACCACCTCGCCGCTGACCGGATCCGGCACTGGCGCACCGGCTCCGGCCAACCGTCCTGCCCATCCCACCCTGCAGTCGGGGTGCTCCTTGCGAAAGCGTGAATGATGAAACTGACATCAAGGTCAGTGTCACTGATCCCTCTGGTGGCGACAGTCTCGGCGGCGGTACTCGGCGCCTCGCTGATCGTGACGGCCACTGCCAACGCGGCGACCACTCTCGGTGCCGCGGCCGCCCAGAGCGGTCGCTACTTCGGCACCGCGGTCGCCGCGAACAAGCTCGGCGACTCGACCTACACCGGCATCCTGAACCGTGAGTTCGACATGGTCACGGCCGAGAACGAAATGAAGATGGACGCGACCGAGCCGAACCAGAACCAGTTCAGCTACGGCAACGCCGACCGGATCGTCAACCAGGCGCGCAACCAGGGCAAGCGAGTCCGCGGGCACGCACTGGCCTGGCACTCGCAGCAGCCCGGCTGGATGCAGAACATGTCCGGCACGGCCCTGCGCAACGCGATGCTGAACCACGTCACCCAGGTCGCGACCTACTACCGCGGCAAGATCTACGCCTGGGACGTGGTGAACGAGGCCTTCGCCGACGGCAGCGGCGGCGGACGCCGTGACTCCAACCTCCAGCGCACCGGCAACGACTGGATCGAGGCCGCCTTCCGTGCGGCACGGGCGGCCGATCCCGGCGCGAAGCTCTGCTACAACGACTACAACACCGACGACTGGTCGCACGCCAAGACCCAGGCCGTGTACCGGATGGTGCAGGACTTCAAGTCCCGCGGCGTCCCCATCGACTGTGTGGGCCTCCAGTCGCACTTCAACAGCAACAGCCCGGTGCCGTCCAACTACCAGACCACCCTGCAGAACTTCGCCAACCTCGGCGTGGACGTCCAGATCACCGAGCTCGACATCGAAGGCTCCGGCAGCACCCAGGCCCAGAACTACCAGAGGGTCACCCAGGCCTGCCTCGCCGTCGCGCGCTGCACCGGCATCACCGTGTGGGGCATCCGCGACACCGACTCGTGGCGCGCTTCCGGCACCCCGCTGCTCTTCGACGGCAGCGGCGCCAAGAAGGCCGCGTACAACTCGGTGCTCGACGCGCTCAACGCGGGTGGTCCCGGCCCGACGACCACCACCACGACGACCACGACGAGCAACGGCCCCGGTCCGGGCGGCTGCACCGCGTCGGTGTCGCTGAACCAGTGGAACGGCGGTTTCGTCGCCACGGTCAAGGTGACCGCCGGTTCCAGCGCCCTGCGCGGCTGGAGCGTCGCCACCACGCTGTCGAACGGCACGGTCACCGGTTCCTGGAGTGCCAACCGGAGCGGCACCAGCGGAGCCATCACCTGGTCCAACGTGGACTACAACGCGAACGTGCCCGCCGGCCAGTCCACCGAGTTCGGCTTCCAGGGCAACGGCAGCGGAGCCGGGCTGAACCCGGCCTGCACCGCGAGCTGACCTCCCGCGCGACCCTGGCTCCGGCGGACGAGCGATCGTCCGCCGGAGCGCCCTGCTCTGGAAGAGGATGATGGCCAAGACACGAAGGCTTAAGGCGAACCCGATCACCTGCCCGGTGGCCGGCACGCATGATCTCTACCTGAAGTTCAGCGGTGGCAACGGTTGTCTGCTCGGCATCAACTGGTGGCGCTCCAGCGAAGGGAGATCGTCATGAGCAACGCACACCCCGCCGGCCGGACGAGCCTCGACGGGCTCAGCCTCGCCGGCGTCATCGCGGCCGTGCTGGTGCTGATCGCGGCGGTCGCGCTCTCACTCGTGGCCCAGCCGGCGCAGGCCGCGTCCCTGGTGCGGGTCACGAACTTCGGCTCGAACCCGACCGGCCTGAACATGTACGTCTACGCGCCGGACAGGCTCGCGGAACGCCCGGCCCTGCTCGTGATGGTGCACTACTGCACCGGTTCCGCGAGCGCGGTGCACAACGGCGGCGGACGCGACTACGTCACCGCCGCGGACCGCAACGGGTACGTGATCGTCTACCCGGAGGCCACGAGGGACGGGCACTGCTTCGACGTGTCGACGCAGAACGCGTTGCGCCGCAACGGAGGCAGCGACTCCACCGGAATCATGTCGATGGTGTCGTACGCGCGCCAGCGCTACAACGTGGACCCGCAGCGCATCGTCGTCTCGGGCATCTCGTCCGGCGCGATGATGACCAACGTGCTGGCCGCCCAGTACCCGGACGTGTTCAGCGCCGGCGCGGCCTTCGCCGGTGTCCCGGCGGGCTGTTTCGCGACGACGGACGGGTCGATGTGGAACAGCCAGTGCTCGGGCGGAACCCTGCTGAAGACCCCGCAGCAGTGGGGAGACCAGGCGAGGGCGATGTACCCCGGCTACACCGGGCGCTACCCGCGGATGCAGCTGTGGCACGGCACCGCCGACACGACGCTGGCGTACCCGAACTTCGGTGAGGCGCTCGACCAGTGGACGAACGTGCACGGGGTGAGCAGGACGCCCACGACCACCGACCAGCCGCAGCCGAACTGGACCCGCACCCGTTACGGCACCGGCACACCGGCCGTCGTCGAGGGCATCAGTGCCCAGGGCACCGGGCACGACGTGCCGACCGCGGGAATGGTCGCCCACGCCATCACCTTCCTCGGCCTCGATCGTCCGCCCACGACGACCACCAGCACTACAACGACTACGACGCCGCCGCCGTCCCAGGGTTGCTCGGTCAAGGCGGTGGTCAACGCCTGGAACACCGGCCTCACCGAGACGATCACCATCACCAACACGTCCTCGACACCGGTGAACGGCTGGTCACTGCAGTTCACGCTGCCCGGCGGGCAGACGATCACGTCCGGCTGGAGCGCCACCTACTCCCCCGGCTCCGGGCAGGTGACCGCGAGAAACGTCCAGTACAACGGCGTCATCGCGCCCAACGCGTCGATCACCATCGGCTTCCAGGCCACGCACACCGGTGACCACTCGGCGCCGGCGTCGTACAGCCTCAACGGCAACACGTGCTCAGTCGCCTGACCGTCCACAGGGAGCGCTGACACGCACCCGCACGAGAGGGCTTTCACCGGCTGAGGCCGGTGTAAGCCCTCTCGCCTTGTCTCCGGCCCGTCCCACCACTCACCGACCCGCCGCAAGCCCTTCCGCCAGCACCGCGATCGCGTCCGGCCCGGTCCGGCAGCACCCGCCCACCAACCGGGCGCCACCGTCGACCCACCCCTCGGCCCGCGCGGCGAACCCGCCCCCGTCCCCCGACCACGACCGCGCCGCCGCGTCCCACTGCTCGCCGCTGTTCGGGTACACCACGACCGGTAGCCCGGTCACCCGGCGGGCCACGGCGACCGCGCCCGCCACGTCTTCCGGTGCGCAGCAGTTCACGCCGACGGCGATGACCTCGTCCACGCCGGACACGACGGCGAACGCCTCCTCGAGCGGTTGTCCTGCGCAGGTCCGGTCGCCGCGCACGGTGTAGGAAAGCCAGACCGGCACGCCGCTGCCGCGCACCACCTCCAGCACGGCCTCGGCCTCGTCGACGTCGGGGACGGTCTCGACCGCGAGCACGTCCGGACCGGCCTCGCAGAGCGTCTCGACGCGCGGGGCGTGGAAGCGGACCAGTTCCTGCCGGCTCAGGCCGTAGCGGCCCCGGTACTCCGAGCCGTCGGCCAGCACCGCGCCGTACGGTCCGACCGACGCCGCGACCCAGCGGGGTCCGTCCACTTCGGACGCGGCGGAACGGGCGAGCTCGACGCTGGAGCGCAGCAGCCGGGCTGTCTCGGCCTCGCTGATGCCGCGGCGGGCGAAGCCCTCGAAGCTCGCCTGGTAGCTCGCGGTGATGGCGACCTCGGCGCCTGCCCGGTAGTAGGCGAGGTGTGCGGCTCGCACGGCGTCCGGGTCGGTGAGCAGCAGCCGGGCCGACCAGAGTTCGTCGGACAGGTCGTGTCCGGCGAGTTCCAGGGCCGTCGACATCCCGCCGTCGAGCACGACCGCCCTGCGCGCCAAAGCCTCTGCCAGTTCCACCCCGGCGAGTCTACGGCCACCGAAACGAAGGGAGGGGTGCGCGACGGCCGCTCCGCCGTGGTGTCGCGCACCCCTCCGGGGCGATCTTTCGGGGGCCTCCGCGTGTGCGCGCCGCATTTCCGCACGCGCGGAGGCCGTCCCAGCGACCGCCCGTCATGTCCCGGTCCGCCGTGGCGGACCGGTCAGCCCGTCGCGCCGCGGTGTGCGGCGTGGTCCGGTGTGCTCGCCCGCCGGGAGAGCCTGGGGGGCAACAGCATCAGCGGTGGCGGCTGCTTGCCTTCCAGCTTGGCGACGAGCAGGTCGACCGCGTGCCTGCCGAGCTCCTCCGCGGGCAGGCGCACCGAGGTGAGCAGCGGTGACGTCTGCTCGGCCAGTTCGTCCGGGCAGATCGCGACCACCGCCACGTCACCGGGGACCTGGCGGCCGGCCGCGCGCAGGCACGCGGTGATCCAGCCGAGTGCCGCCTCGTTGTGCACGACCAGCGCCGTCATGGACGGGTGCGCGCGGATCAGGGCCTTGGTCGCCCTGAGCACCGAGTCGTGGTCGCCCTCGACGGCCAGTGCCGTCGCGGCGACTCCCCTGCGCATCGCGGCCGCGCTGAACCCGTTCATGGTGCGGTGGGCGAAGCCGGTGCTGCGGCGGTAGACCGCGCTCGGCGCGCCGAGGAAACCGATGGAGCGGTGCCCGAGGTCGGCGAGGTGGTCGACGCACTTCGCGCCCGCCGCCTCGAAGTCCAGGTCCACGCAGGTGAGGCCGCGAGCGGCCGCCGGATGTCCGATGAGGACGGACGGTTTGGACAGCTGGCGGAGCAACGGCACGCGGTCGTCGTCCATCTCCACGTCCATCACCAGAAAACCGTCGACCTGGGCACTGTTCGCGGCACGACGGAGGCCCGCCGCGCCGTCGTCCGCGGTCAACAGCAGGAGGTCCATGTCGTACCTGCGCGCTGTCGTCACCGCCGCCGTGACGAAGCGCATCACCGCCGGCAGATGGGTGCCCGCACGCAACGGGAGGACCAGCCCGATCACGTTGGTCCTGCCGGTGGACAGCACGCGATCCGAGGCGTGGGGCTGGTAACCCAGTTCCCTGATGCTCTCCCGAACTCTCGTCTTCGTGTCCGCGGAGATCGATCTCTTGCCTGTGAGCACGTAGGAGACTGTGCTCGGGGCGACCCCCGCGTGCCGCGCGACATCCGCGATGGTGACCACACAGCCTCCATTCACACTTTCACTCACCGAGCGTGCCGACACCATAGGGAGCACCTTCTGATGACATCAAGAGAGATGTGCGCGTTAACATTGCGCGTCAACGGTGGTCCAGACGAATTCTGCACCGTCTGGAAAGTTGCCGGACAGAAGTCCGTATCAATTAAGAAGAGGGTGCCCACGCGTCCGGAACCGCAGCCGCGAGGCCGGCCGCGTGGGCACGCTCACATGCTCAGGCTCAGAGCGCCGGGTAGGCGTTGCGCATGAGCTCCTGGAACTGGGCCGAGAACCAGTGTCCGGACAACGGTGCGTTGCCCAGCGCGCCGGACATACTGTTGCCGTTGCGTGCGTTTCCGGTGTAGGTCGGGTCGCACATCTTGTCCGCGCCCTTGCCCTCGTTGTTCGGGATCTCCTCGCTCGCGCCGTCGGACTCGCCCGGCGGCTTGATCCACACGTAGGCGTCGACGCCCGCCGCAGGTGCGGCCTTCGGGCGCTCGCCGATGCCCGCGCCGGCCTGGTTGCACCAGTTGCCGAGGTGGATGCGCCGGTCGAGCCTGCCGCCGTCGACGTAGGCGTCCACGGTCGTCCTCGGTCCGGGACCGGTCGGACGGGCGGAGCCACCCCAGCCGTTGCGGCTGGTGTCGATCAGCATGCCGACGTTCGCGTCGAAGCCCGCCTGCACGGCCCGCTGCCGGAACGCCTGCGCGTAGGGCAGCTCACCGGTGTAGCGGTTCCAGTCCACCCACTTCGACTGGCGCACCGACGTGCCGTTGATCGACTCGTCGATCGAGAAGTTCGGCTCGGTGAGGATGCCGTAGTTGGCGGTGTTGGCGATGAAGCCGTGCACGTTGGCCTTGGTGCTGCCGGACGCGTTGGCCGCCTGGAACAGCAGGTCGGCCGTCGCGCCGAAGTTGTCGTCCCAGCCCAGCCAGCCGTGGTGGCCGATGTCGATGTAGTTGTAGGTGTTCGGGACGGCACCCAGCTTCGCGAGCGCGTAGCCGACACCGGTGACGTAGTTCCCGTTCGCCTTCATCACGTCACACTGCGGCGTCTGGGTCGGCCGCGGCGTCACGTTGGTGATCAGGTTCGGCAGGGAGTCGATCTCCACCACGGTCACGATGCGCAGGTTCGCGTACGCGGGCCTGGCGAGGATCGACGCGATCGGGTCGATGTACTCCGTCTTGTACCGGTCGATCTCCGTGGCCTTGAGCTCGCCGTTGGACGCGAGCGCCGCGCAGTCACGACCGGGCAGGTTGTAGATCACGAGCTGGATGACGAGCGGCGTGCCCGCTGCCTGGCGCACCGCCTCGTCCAGGTGCGCGGCCAGCCCGCGGGCACCGGTGGTGCCGTTGATCGCAGCGATGCGGTCCATCCACACGCCGGTCGGCTGGTTCGCGATCCGGCTGCCGCCCGCCTCGGCACTCGCCTTGGCCGACCAGTCCGGGTTCACGTAGACCTTCGCGCCCGCGTACGGGTTGTCGACGCGGTTGCCGGGGTCCGGGTTGCCGGTCGTCGTCGTGGTGGTCGTGGTCGTGGTGGTGGTCGTGGTGCTCGTCGGCTGTTGCTGACCGGTGCACACCGTGCCGTTCAAGGTGAACGTCGTCGGGTTCACGTCACCGCTGGCGGCGTTGGAGCCGTTGAAACCGATGTCGATGGACGCGTTGGTGCCCAGGTTCCCGTTCCACGACATGCTCGCAGCGGTCACGTCCGCGCCCGACTGCGACCAGGTCGCGCTCCAGCCCTGCGCCACGCGCTGGCTGCCGGGCAACGCGAACTTCAGGCTCCAGCCCGTCATCGCGTCACCCAGGTTGGTGATCTTCACCGAAGCGCCGAACCCTCCGCCGCCCCAGTGGTTCGCCGTGTAGTCCACACGGCAACCGGGTGCGGCGCCCGCGGGTGGCGCACCAAGCGCCACCGCGATCGTCGCCGCGGTGGTGGCGACCACGACTCCAGTCGCGGCCCACCGCCTCTGTCCGTTGAGCTTCATTGCTCCGGATCTCCTGTCTGTCAATGATGTTCTATCTCCATGAGCGAACACGCGGTGGGCGTGCACTCAAGTCTTTTCAGCCCCAGGTACTCCATGCCGATCGAGCCGGTGAGTGCGAAACCGTCCCCGAAGGCGAGGTCCGGATCGCCGCGCACCTCGCCGTTGGCGAGCGCGGTGCGCCAGGCCTTTTCGAGTCCTGGCTTCAGGATCAGCAGCCCGAGCCGTTCGTAGGGCGCCTTGGCACAGGTCCCCCACTCCGCGACGAACGGCGCGTAGACCTTCGACCGCACCGGACCGGCGAAGCCCGCGAAGTCGTCGTCCCGCCTGACGGTCGTGCACTCGTCGGTCAGGTCGTGCAGCCACGCGGCGACGCCGTCGACGCCTTTGCTGAGGTCCGGGGCGGGTTCGGCGCGTCCGACGAGGAGGACGAACGCGACCGAACCCACCACCAGGAGGGCGGCCAGGGCCCTCGTCACCGGATGGCGCACGCCGACCCGTTGAGCGTGAAGGACGTCGGATCAGCCGGTGGTGTCGATGTCGTCGTGGCGTTGAACCCGAACGTCACCGAGCCTCCGGCCGGGATGTCCGCGTTGTACGACACGCCCTTCGCGGTCGCCTGCCCGCTCGCGACGGTCACCGTCGACGACCAGGCCTGCGAAAGCTGCTGTCCGGAAGGGAAGGCCCACACGAGCTGCCACGCGCTGATCGCGCTGGTGCCACTGTTGGACACCGTCACGTTCGCGGTGAAGCCGCCGTTCCACGTGCTCGGCCGCGTGTACGCCACCGTGCAGGAACCGGTACCGCCGCCACCTGTCGCCGTTCTGACCGTGACGCCGGAGGACGCCGGCGAGGCGTTGCCCGCCGAGTCCGTCGCCACGACCGTGAACGAGTACTGGGTGTCGGCGGTCAGGCCGCTGACCGTCACCGAGTTGGTGGCGGAGGTGGCGACCACCTGGCTACCGCTGTAGACGCGATAGCCCGTCACGCCCACGTTGTCCGTCGCCGCGGGCCAGTCCAGCTGCACCGTGGTGCCGGTGATGCCGGACGCGACCGGCGTGCCGGGCGTCGAGGGCGCACTGGTGTCGGGCGTACCGGTGCCACCGCCGAACACGACGTCCGAACAGCTGTAGAACGCCTCAGGGCTGTCCGAGCGCTGCCAGAGCGAGTAGATGATGTGCCGGCCGGACTTGTTGGGCAGGCGGGCCTGCCAGGCGTACTCGCCGTTCGCCAGCGGCGGGTTCGTCACCTTGTCGAACGGGGCCGGCTCGAGGTCGGACCACTTGAGCGGCGTCGTCGGGTCGAAGCCGTCCTTGGTGACGTACTGCTCCCAGGTGCCGGGGTGCGGCGCCCACGCGTTGTACCGCAACGTGACCGTGCTGTTCGCCTGCACCTGGGTCACGGGCCAGTCGGCCCGCGTCAGGTTGTAGGCGGAGTACTTCGTGGTGGGACCGCACAGGTTGCCGTCGGGAATGATCTCCCGGTGGCGCCCGGCGGCGTTGCTGATCAGGTTGCCGAACCAGTCCCACAACGGCTGCTTACCGCCCTGGGCGACGGCGGCGGCACACGCCGGGTTGGTGGGCTGGAGGTCACCGCCACCGCCGCCGGCGCGGCCGTCCTCGTAGCAGAGATAGGTGCGGCTGCCGGGCCAGACCATCGACCCGTGCGCGACGGCCGTGCCACCGGTGTGCACCAGAACGGCGCCTACCGCGGCTGCGACCGCCAACAACGCTATGCGTTTCCTCATCGCGGGACTCCTCACCCGTAGATCTCGGCGTGCAGGGAGAACGCCGTGGCGATCTCGGCTTGTGCCCAGAACCGGTGGTAGGTGAACGTCGGTGCCGGTCCACCGTCCAGATAGGACTGCACCTTCGGCCACTGCGGGTCGTTGCGGAACATCGAGCGCATCGACAGGAACGACGAGCCCTGCCCGATCTGGTCACCGTTGGGCATGCGCCCGGTCCAGCCGCCGGGCACGTACGGGCCCTCGGCGGTGGAGGTGTTGTAGACGTCGTCGAACCGGTTGTAGTCCGCGCGGGTCTCCGGCGTCGCGATGCCCAGACTGTCCTGGTGCGAGAGCAACGAGGTCAGCAACGACTCACCCGTGGTCTTGGCCTGGGCGTTGCCCGACCGCGCCGCGTAGTTCAGCAGCACCTTGGCGTACGACGCGGTGATACCGACGTCCTGGCTGTGGTTGAGCACGCGGACCCGCAGGTTCGCGTTCGCGCCGGGGTTGGTCGCGTTCCACGTGTCCGGTGCTCCCGACCACTCCAGGTCCGAGGGGATCTGGAAGTTCGTGCCGGTCGTGGTGTTCGCGATCGCCCACGGCACCCACTTGTCGAGGATCTTCTTGGCGCGCGCGTCACCGGTCAGCCGGTACAGCGCGGCCGTGCGCTCGATCCCCCACACCTGGAAGCCGAACCACCGGTTGCTCGGCGGGTCGCGCCACACGGGGTGTGCGTCGTAGTACATGCCGTAGAACGTCGGCGTGCCAGCGGGAGGCGAGGCGTACTGGCCCTCCCAGCTGTTCGTGACGCCGCCGGCGAGACCACCGTCGGCCGACTGCAGCCACTGCAGCATCTCGAGCTGCCGGCTCAGGCTCGTCGCCCAGTCCTGCTGCCCGGTGGCGGACAACGGCTTGAGCGCCGGCACGTTCGCCAGAGCGTGCGCTGCCAACGGGTTCTGGTAGCCCTGATGCGAGGCACCGTCACCGATGCGCCACGCCCAGCCCGCGGACGTGTCGGTCGCGCCGCCCCACGCGTAGTACCAGGACATCAGGTAGTGCGCACTGTTCTTGCCCGTCGCGCCGGGGCACGACGAGGGGCTGGTGCAGTTGCCGATGCGCTTGAAGTACTTGTCGAACATGGCGTACCGCAGGTAGTCGCCCATCTTCGCGGACTTGCCGATCTCACTGGAGATGTCCCCGGCCTTGCCCTGGGCCGTGGCCCACTGCTGGGCGAGCAGCGCCACCTGCACGACGCGGGCGTCCGCGTCCGGTGCGTTGGTGTACTTCCACTGCTTGGCGTAGGAGGCGTCCTTGGTGAACAGGTCCAGGTAGCCGTTGGGGCCACCGTGTTTGAACGTGTCGCACGAGGGCTGCGGGATGGTCTCCCACACCGACTCCGACGAGCCGCGCTGGTAGGTGTTGATGTACGCGGGCGCCGTCGTGCCGTCGCCGCACCGGCCGAAGCCGTAGGTGTTGTCGACGTCGATGAGCCAGTGCATGCCGTAGACGTCCGAACTGCCGTACGCGGACTTCAGCTCCGCGGCGATCGGGTCCTGGCCCACCGGAACGGTGCCGTCCAGCGTCGACGGGTAGGCGTCCATCCTCGGGTGCTCGGGCGCGTAGGTGGCCGGCTTCGACGGGTCGTACTTGTCGTTGGTCGGCTGGTCGGCCGTCGCCGGGATGATGAACTTCTCCATCGACGCGAACGCGGACTTGAACGGCGCCCAGTCACCGGTGACCCGGCCGTAGCTCGCCTCCAGCCACAGGTAGTAGCTGAACGCCTCGGACGTGGTCTGGTGACCGTGGTCCGGTGCCTCCACCATCAGCGTCTCGACCGAGTGGTAAGGCACGAGCAGGTCGCCGAACTTGCGGAAGTAGCCGCTCGCCGGGTCCTTGATCTTGTTGTACTGGTCGAGGAACGCCTTGTTGAAGTCCGATGTGGACGGGTCGATCTCGTTCACCGTGACGCTCGCCGGGCTGTACCCGGTGGCCGACGCCGTGAACGTGGCGGTGCCGAGTGCGCCACCGTTGTTCGCCGACGTCACCGTCACCGTCTGCTTCGCGGTGCCGGAGAACGTGAGCGTGGCCGGGGTCGCCGTCAGGTCCGCACTGCCGCTGCGGGCGAGCGTGACGGTGACTGGCTGGCTCGGTGCCGTGGCCAGGGAGACGTCGAACGTGGCCGTCTGGCCCTGCTTGACCGAGACCGTGCTCGGCGAGGCCAGCACCGCCGGTCCGGACAGGACCTTGACCGCGGCCGGTGCCGAGGTCGTGGTGGCACCGCGGTTGTCCGTCGCCCGTGCGGTGATGCCGTGGTCACCCGCCGGCGCCGACGTCCACGTGCCGCTGAACGGCGCGCTGGTGTCGGTGGCGATCAGGGTGTCCCCCGCGTAGAAGTCGACCTTGGCCACCGTGCCGTCGGTGTCCTGCGCGGTCGCCGCCAGCGGGATCTGCGCGGGCAGGGTGTAGCTGCTGCCGCTCGCGGGCGCCGTCAGCGCCACCGAGGGCGACTGGTTGGGGCCGGTGCAGGACACGCCGTTCACGGCGAAGTCCGTCGGTGGCCGGTTCGTCGAGCCCTTGCTGCCGTTGAAGCCGACCTGCGCCGTGCCGCCGGAAGCCAGCGTGGGGGCCCAGGAAGGGTTGGTCACGCTCACCACCGCGCCGGTCTGCGTGAAGTTGCCGCTCCAGCCCTGCGTGACGCGTTGCCCGTCCGGGAACGTCCAGGTCAGGTTCCAGCCGTTCAGCGCCTCCCCGTCGTTGCGGATCGACACGGCCGCGCCGAATCCGGTGTTCCACTCGTTGGTGATCTGGTAGGTGACGGTGCAGGCCACCGCGGCCGGTGCCGCGACGGCGGGAGTTCCGCCGACCAGCACCACCGCCGCAACCGTCAACGCCACTTTTCGTCGAGTCATGCCGCCGCCCTCTCGACCTGGGAGCGCTCCCAGAGTTCACGGCACTGTAACGTGGCCCACAGGGATCAAAGGTTTAGAGGTGTAACCGATTCTGGGCCGAAAAGCCCTTGGCATTACGGCATTCGGCACAACACCCGTTGGTCTACCGGCTCCTCTTACTACTCCCTTCGAGTGGAATTGTGGGAGCGGTCCCAGAAGAGGGTGGGGGCGCCCACGCCACTTCGGGCGCCCCCTGGTCTCGTCAGCCGTGCCCGGCTCCGGCACCGGCCGTGACCACGCTCTTCACGCTGCTCGCGCTGTCCAGCGGGTACGAATAGGGAAGGCTCTTGACCGAGCCGCCCTGGTCGCCCGTTCCGGAGTTGACGAAGTGGTTGTTGCGCGCCACCAGCGAGCCACCGGGCGAGCTGCCCTCACCGCGGTGGAACGGGTCCTCGGTGTTCTCGAAGTAGTTGCCTTCGACCAGGACCCCGGCCTCGACGGTCGACGCGACGCCGTAGTCGGTCACACCGCCGTAATAGTTGTTGTAGACGTGCACCGGGTTGCCGAACCGCACGCGCGGGTGGCGCTGCTGAGTGCCGGCGAACCAGTTGTGGTGGTAGGTCACCCGGAGCTTGCCGCGATCCTCCGAGCCGTTGCCGTCGCTGTGGCCCAGCAGCATCGCCTTGTTGTGACTGCTGAACTTGTTCCAGGACACCGTGACGTAGTCCGAGGCCCGCTTGACGTCGACCGCACCGTCGTAGCCGTTGGAGAAGGTGTTGTGGTCGATCCACACGCGGGTGGAGTACTGAACGTTGACCGCGTCGTCACCCCAATTCCGGAAGTTGAGGTTGCGCACGATCACGTTCGAGGCTTTGGCGATGTTCAGGCCATGCCCGGTGATCGTCGCGCTCGAGCCGACGCCCTCGATGGTCTTGTTCGAGGCGACCTTCGTCATGCTCGACAGCGAGATCGTGCCGGAGACCCGGATCACCGCCGCGCCCGACGCCTTCGCGGCCGCGACGAACGCGGACGCCGTGGTGACGGTGACCGGAGAGGCACTGCCACCACCCGTCGTGCCACCACCCTGAGTGGCCCAGCCGACCAGCCCGAACGGAGCGGCGGCCGCCTGGGGAACGGATATCGCACCCAGGACCAGCGCGACGGCGGAAATCAATGCTGTGCGCTTTGGAATCATTTACTCGCTCCCAATGAGAGTGAGCGGCGGTAGAACCAACACAACCAGTACCCGGCAGCACGGTCAACCAATTCGACGATATTCGATTCGAACGTTCGAATAGAGGTTGACAGGAAAGATCTCCGCCCTACCATCGAATTACCGCCGCGCATCCCCCTGCAAGCGGAGCGCACATGAAGAAAATGGCACCATTGGTGTTGGCCGCGGCCTTGGCCGCGTTTCTCGCACCTCAGGCACAGGCTGCGGGCAGCACCTTCCCCACCCCGTCCGGATCGAAACCGGTCGGCACGACCATCAAGGTCGGATCGAGCGGCTACGACGGTGGCATGCAACGGTTCTACGGCACCGGCAACCTCGGTTCGGGCGGTCAGAACGAAGACCAGGGCCCGATCTTCCAGCTGGCGAACGGCGCGACGCTGAAGAACGTCGTGCTCGGCTCGCCGGCCGCGGACGGCGTCCACTGCCTCGGCACGTGCACGCTCACCAACGTCTGGTGGGAGGACGTCGGCGAGGACGCGGCCACGTTCAAGGGCACGTCGTCGTCGCAGACCATGACCATCAGCGGTGGTGGCGCGCGCAAGGCGTCGGACAAGGTGTTCCAGCACAACGGGCCCGGCACGATGGTCATCCGCAACTTCCAGGTGGACGACTTCGGCAAGCTCTACCGGTCCTGCGGCAACTGCAGGACGCAGCACAAGCGGCACGTCGTGCTGGAGAACGTCACCGCGTTCTCCCCCGGCAAGACGCTGGTCGGCATCAACACCAACTACGGCGACACCGCGCGGTTCTCGAGGATCACCATCGTCGGGGACAGCAGCAAGAAGATCGCGATCTGCGACAAGTACAAGGGTGTCACGAGCGGTGAACCGAAGAAAATCGGCACCGGGGCGGACAGCACGCACTGCCTGTTCAAGCCCTCGGACATCACCTACCGCTAGAAGAAATGCCCCGGCCGCCTGGCCGGGGCATTTCTCACCTCACTTCAAGAGTGTGAACTCCGATGTGTTCGAAATTCCAGTCGTCCCCGATTCCGGGTATCAGCGGAAGCGCCACCTCGCCGTTCTCGTCCAGCGGATCGGCGATGGAGTTCCGGTGTGGCGGGACCTGGTCGAAGTCGACGTGCGGGTGCAGCAGACCCCGTTCGTACCACCGGCCGGCATCGGTCGCGCCGAGCACGGTCAGGCTGCCCGCCCCGTTGCCGTGGATCTCGCAGTCCATGTTGAACGACTCCGCGAGGTGCACCGTCTTGAGCACCGGCGTGATGCCGCCACTGCCGGCGGGACCGGCTCGCAGGATGTCGCACGCCCCGGCGGTGATCCACTCGGCGCGGGTCAGGTGCTTGCCCCACGCCACCTCCGGGCCGATCACCGGGATGTCCAGCTGCTCGGCGAGCCACCGGTAGGAGCTGATCGACGCCTCCTCCATCGGCTCCTCGAACCAGTAGTAGTCCATTTCCTGCAACGCTCTGCCGAGCCGCAGCGCCTCGGTCCGCGAGTACCAGTGGCTCGCGTCGAGCATCAATGCGATGTCCGGCCCCACCGCGTCCCGCACCGCCTGGCACGCCTCGACGTCCCTGGAGACGCTGGGCGCGCCGGGCACCGGCGGCATCCACGTGTGCAGCTTGATCGCCCGGTAGCCCACCGACACGAGGTGCTTCGCGAAGTCCGCGTAGTCGCCAGGTGTCGCGAGGCCGTCCGTGTCACCGCACATCGTGCTGCCGTAGGCGGGAATCCGGTCCCGCGCGCCCCCGGCGAGCTTCCACGCCGGGAGCCCTGCCTTCCGCGCGACGAGGTCCCACAGCGCCTGGTCGACGAACCCGAGCGCGCGGTCGGTGAACCCGCCGTGCGCGCCCCGTTGCCTTCGCCCGAGCAGCCGCCACAGCCGTTCCCGGTCCCACGGGTCCTGACCCAGCAGCACCGGCCGCACGTGCTTGTCCAGCACGGCGGGCCGCAGCTGGTCGGGCTGGACCTGGCAGTACCCCGTGGCGCCGTCGGTGTCGGTGATCTCCAGCAGCGCCTCGACCACCTCGTGCTCGGGCGCCGGATGCCGGTGCCCCTCCGGGTCGACGGACGTGGCTGCCGTGGTCCTGAACGTCCGCACCACCACCCGTTCGATCACTTGCGCTGCTCCCAGTCCTGCTGGGCGGTGGTGAGCTTGGCCGCGAGCTGGTCGAGGAACTCCTGCGCGGACATCTGGCCCAGCAACACCTTCTGGTAGAGCGGTTCGGTGTCCGTCTTGGTGATCGACGAGTACTCGGGCAGATAGACCGGCGCGGGCACGAGCACGGTGGCCGGGTCCTCCAGGACCCCGAGCGCCATCTTCACGGCCGGGTTCTTCTGGATCCACTCGGCGCCGCGCACGTCCGTGTTCGCCGGGATCTGGCCGACCTTCTCGTTCCAGTAGCCGTTGCTCTCGGCCGACGTCAGGAACTCTACGAACTTCCAGGACGCCTCACGGTTCTTGCCGCCCTTGAACACCGCGAAACCGTCGGTCGGGTTCGGCACCACCGTGCGCTTGCCGGACGGCCCCTTGGGCAACGGCATGGCGGCGACACGTTCCGGGCCGAGCGCCTTCATCACGTCCGCGGTCGAGCCGAGGTTGTGGTGCATCATCGCCACCGTACCGCCGGTGAACTGCGCGACCATCTGCGTGTAGCTGTTGTTCACGTCGGCCTCGGGCGTGGCCTTCTTGTAGAGCTCGGCCACCTTGCGCACGAGCTCGGCGTTGCGCGGGTCGGCGACCGTGCTCCTGCCGCCGTCGTAGAACTTCTCGACGCCGGAGTAGGAGTAGGCCTCGGCCAGCAGCTGGAAGACGGACCCCGCACCACCGCGGATGGTGAAGCCGTACTGGTTGTCCGCCGGCCTCGTCAGCTGGGTGGCGGCCTTGGTCAGATCGTCCCAGGTGGACGGTTCCGGGATCTTGTTCTCCTCGAACCGGTCGGACCGGTACCAGATGATGTCCATGTTGCCGGACGCGGGAACGGCGTAGAGCTTGCCGTCGGGCGCGGTCTGCCGCACGGTCTCGAGCAGCCCCGGCAACAACTTGTCCTTGAGCGCGCCGTTCTCGATCCGGTCGTCGGCCGGTTCGAGCGCGTCCTGGCCGACGAGGTGCGCGAGGTAGGACGTCGTGACGCCACCAACGTCCGGAGTGGACCCACCAGCGATGGCCGTGTCGTACTTCTGCTGCACCGACGAGCTCGGAATGCCGACGTACTCGATCTTGATGTCGGGGTTCGCCGCCTCGAACCGCTTGATCAGCTCCTGGTAGATGGGCGTGCGGCCGGGGCCGCCGTTGTTGTCCCAGAACGTGACCGTCGTGGGTCCGTCCTGTCCTCCCGCGGAACACGCGCTCAGCACGAGCGCCAGCGCGACCAGCAGTCTCTTCATGTCCTCTTCCTCATCCCTTGACCGCGCCGGCGCTGAGCCCCTGCACCAGGAACCGTTGCACCACGGCGAAAACCAGTACGACCGGCACCGCGGCGATGACTCCGCCCGCCGCGAGCGCCCCGAAGTCGGTGTTGAACTCCCCCAGCGCGTAGCTCAGCCCGACCGGCAGCGTGAACTTGTCCTGCTTGCTCGCGAACATCAGCGCGAACAGGAAGTTGTTCCAGGCACCGATGAACGCGAACGACCCGACCGCCACGAGCGCGGGCTTGAGCCGCGGCAGCGTCACCGCGAAGAACGCGCGCAGCCGCGAGCACCCGTCGACCATCGCGGCCTCTTCGAGCTCGATCGGGACGTTGCGCACGAAGCCGCTCATCAGGATCAGCGCGAGCGGCAGCTGGAACGCGGTGTCCGCGATCACCAGGCCGGTGAGGCTGTTCAGCAGCCCGGCGGACTTGAAGATCACGAACAACGGGATCAGCATCATCGCGCCCGGGATGAACTGCGTGCACAGCAACGCCAGCAGGAACACCCGCTGACCGCGGAACTTGAAGCGCGCCAGCGCGTAGCCGCCCATGAGCGCGAACACGGTGACGACGATCATCGTGCCGACCCCGATGATCAGGCTGTTCTGGAAGAACAACCCGAACCCGATGCCGTTCCACACCGTGTCGAAGTGCTCGAACGTGATCGGCCACGGCACGAGCGAGGTCTGGCCCGTCGGCCGGAACGCGAAGACGAGCATCCAGTAGAACGGGATCAGCGTGAACAGCAGGTAGAGCACCAGCGGGAGGTGCAGCCGGAAGTACCGGCTCGGGTCGCGGTGCTTCCTGCGTCGCGGCGGCGCCGGTGGCGGCTCGACCGTCGTCGCCGGGCGGATGAGGGTCTGGGTCACGTCCGGCTCCCGAACTTGGACAGCCTCAGGTAGAGGATGGAGAAGAACAGCAGGATCACGAAGCCGGCCATCGTCAGCGCCGAGCCGTACCCGAAGTCGTGCGAGTCGACGGCTTTGCGCGCCACGTAGAGCGGCAGCGTGGTGGTCTGGTTCGCCGGTCCACCACCGGTGAGCGTGTAGATGAGGTCGACGTTGTTGAACTCCCACACCGCGCGCAGCAACGTGGAGAGCACGATCGCGTCGCGCAGGTGTGGCAGCGTGACGCTGACGAACTGGCGCCACCGCCCGGCACCGTCGACCGAGGCGGCCTCGTACAGGTCGTTCGGGATGGTCTGCAGGTCGGCGAGCAGCAGGATCGCGAAGAACGGCACCCCGCGCCACAGCTCGGTGACGACGGTCGCGGGGAACACGGTCGCCGGATCACCGAGCACCGAGGTGCCGGGATCACCGATGCCCCACTGGGCGAGCTGCTGGAAGATCCCCGTCGACGGGTTGTAGAGCAGGATCCAGATGCCGGTGGTGAGCACCCCGGACACCGCCCACGGCGAGAACACCAGCGCCCGCGCGAACCCCCGGCCGATGAACGTCTCGTTGACGATCAGCGCGAGGACGAGTCCCAGCACCAGTTGCAGTCCGACCTCGACGACCACCCACTTGGCGCTGAACGCGAGGCTCTGCCAGAACAGCTGGTCCTCGAACAGCATCCGCCGGAAGTTCTCGAACCCGATGAAGCCGTTCTTCCACGGCTGCGTGACGGTGTGCTGGCGGAGGCTGAACCACCCGACGCTGGCGATCGGGTAGACCAGGAACACCGCCATCAGCACAAGCGTCGGGGCGATCAGGGCGTACGGCGCCCACGTGCGGGTCCTCACGCCGGGTTCCACCCGCTCAGGTAGGTGGCCTTCGTGTGCTGCCGCGCCTGCTCGTCGGTGAGCTGCGGACGGTCGGTTCCGGTGCCCGCGCCGGGCCCGGTGTTGCGGTACTCCGCGAACCTGGCTGCACGCCACGGGAACCCGGACATGTCGGTCCACGGCTGGCGTTTGATCGCCGCGGGCAGCTCGGTGTCGCGGATGACCACCTGGGCGATCGCGTCCGGGTCACCGCCGGGATGCCAGGGCCTGCCGAGGAAGTACGTGCCGGCCGGGGCATCGCTGCGGATCTTCGAGTTGACGATCAGGAAGCCGTGCGGGTTGTCCCTGCGGGTGCTGGCGGCGGTCACGTACCCGTTGGGGTCGCGGCCGCGGTTGAGCGCGGTGATGGTCGCCCGTTCGAAGACGGCCGTCGCCCTGCCGAAGAGGAAGTCGACGTCGCCGGTGATCGCGCAGTCCCGGTAGTACTGCCGCGACCGCGTGTTCACGGCCGGTGTGTCGGCGTACAGGGTGTCCTGGTGGCCTTCGAAGCGCACGCGGTCGAACAGCATTCGATCGCCGGTGGCCTTGACCGCGACCGCCTGCGTGGCCGTGATCTCCGGATGCTTCGCCCGGTCGAACGAGTTGCGGAAGGTGACGTCACGGGCGGTGAACCCGTCCGCGGCGATGGTCGCCGTGGCGCTGCCCGTGGTTCCGTGCGTGGTGCCGTCGGGTTTCTTCGTACCGTTGGCGTTGTCGAAGTCGATGACCACGTCCTGGGCACGGCCGGTGGCGCCGCGCAGGGTGAGGTCCTTCTTGATCGCCGGGATCCTGACGACCTCCCGGTACACGCCCTTCGGCAGCGTGATCACGCCTCCCGCCGGTGCCGCGTCGATCGCGGACTGCACGGTGGGGAAATCCCTGCCCACCACGAGGTGGTGTCCCGCCGGTGGCGCGCCCGCCCGGAGGTGCCTGATCCGGTGCGCGGGCTCGAGACCGCGGTTCAGCGTCGGCGTCCACCCGGCGTCGGTGCCGAGGGCCTTGTCGGGGAACGCCGCGTTGTGCGCGTTCACCAGGCTCACCGGCCTGCCGTCCACCAGGTTGCCGGTGTCGGTGATCGCCGTACCGCCCCAGTTGTAGACGATCTTCTCCGGCGCGATGCCCTTGATGTAGTTGTTCTGCGCGTGGATCTGGGACTTGACGCCGACGCCCCAGCTGTAGGTCTGCGCGCCTTCGTACAGGTTGTTGTAGACGTGCACCTGGCCGAACCGCACGCGGGGCGTGCGTTCCAGCACGTTGCGGAAGACGTTGTGGTGCACCGAGACCCGCAGCTTGCCCGGATCGGTCGTCGAGGAGTTCGACGAGCCGATCAGCATGGTCTTGGCGTGCTCGGCGAAGACGTTGCGGGACACGGTGACGAGGTCGGAGCCGTTCGTGATGTCGAGCTGCCCGTCGTGCACCTGGTACGGCCGTCCGAAGTGGAGCGGCTGGGTGCTGTCGACGTTCGGCTCGTCGGTGAACGTGCTGTGGTCGACCCACACGTGCTCGGACCGCTGGACCGACACCGAATCGTAGCGCGAGTTCCAGTTGCCGGGCGGCGAGCCGGGGCTGTTGTCGGTGGGATCCCACTGGGGGAAGCAGTCACGGGTGTCGCGGAAGGTCAGGTTGCGCACGATCACATTGCGCGCGTTGTGGATCCTGAGGCTGCCGCCGGTGATCCCGGCCCCGCGACCGACCCCGATGATCGTGGTGTCCGCGAGGACGGTCAGCCCGATGACCGCTTCCTGCTTCTTCGCCGACGCCACCCGAGCGTCCTCGAGCACCCCTTCGGGTTCGCGCTCCCATCCCCAGACCGCCGGGTCGTAGGCCGCGAGGTAACCGGCCAGCGTGTAGCCGTCGGTCGCGTAGTCCTCACACCGCAACGGTTTCCCGTCGGCGCCGGTGTTCGCGTCGATCACACCCCTGACCTTGATGATCCGCGGAGCCGGCGAGGCAAGTGCCGCGACGAGCTCGGCCCGCGTGCGCACCTCGTGCACGTTCGCGGCGGGGGCCGCCGCTCCCCCGGTCGTACCCGGCCCGGCCGACGCCCAGCCGTCCCCCGCGGGCAGCACCTGCCGCGCGGGGTCGTGACGGGCGTGCGCGGGAAGGCTCACCACCCCGGCGGATGCGCAGGCCAGAACCAGCGCGCCAACGAAAAGCCGCATGACGGAATACCCTTCGGAAAGGATTCACATTCTTGAACAAGGTCCACGATCGTGAACCGAGTATTACGAATGCTTCCGGCATGCGTCAACGAAGTGAATTCATTCGATGATTCGGCACGGTGTTCGACTATTCTTCGAATCGAATACCGTCGAACAGCGCGAACGCCGCGATCAAGTTTGATCGCGGCGTTCGTGTTCCGTAGAGCCTCAGCTCTTGGGTTGTCGCAGCGAAGGCGTGAGCACCAGCGCGGGCAGCAACAACAGCGGCACGATCAGCAAGGCCCGCAACACCCCCGACTGGTTGCCGAGCAGCCCCACGAGCGGCGGCCCCGCCAGGAACGCCGTGTAGCCGATCACGGCGACAACGCTGACCCGAGCCGCGGCACGGTCCGGATCGTCGGCGGCGGCGCTCATACCCACCGGGAAGCCGAGCGCCGTCCCGAGGCCCCAGACGGCCACGCCCGCGACCGCCAGACCGAACGACCCGGCGAACACGGCCAGCGTCACGCCCGAAGCGGCCAGCAGCATCGAGAGGACCACCGCCGGGACGCGGCCCCAGCGGTCCAGCGCGATGGTGCCGAAGATCCTGCCGAACGTCATCGTCGTGACGAACACGCCGAACACCAGCGCGCCCAGGGCCGGGTCGACCTCGTAGCCGTCGATGAACGCCACCGCCACCCAGTCGTTCGCGGTGCCCTCGGTGAACGCCAGCACCAGCACCAGCAGTCCGATCAGCAACGTGCGGGGCTCGCGCCACGCCGCCATGACCCCGCTGCCGCTGCCGTGCTCCGCCTCGGCGGCCAGGCTGTACCTGCGCGCGGCCAGCAGCGTGCCGCCGGCGACCACCACGGCCACGACGGCGAGGTGTGCGGTGACGGGCAGGACCGCCCACGCCGCGAGCGACGCCAGGCCCGCGGCGGCGACCGTGCCGAGGCTCCACATGGCGTGGAAGCGCGGCATCACCGTCTTGCCGAGAGCGCGTTCCACCTCCGCGGCCTCGACGTTCATCGCGACGTCGCACAACCCCGAGCCGTAACCGAGCACGAAGATCCCGATCGCCGTCACCACCGGCGACGGGTAGGCGCCGATGCCGACACCTGCCACCGCAAGTCCCAGCGCGACCGTCACCGCCGAGAGGCTGACCGTCCGTTTCGGCCTGAGCCGGTGCGTGACCTCGCCCGCGGTGAGCATCGCCAGGCACGCGCCCACGGACATCGACAGCAGCAGCAACCCCAGCGCGGCCGGTGTGAGACCCAGCGCGTCACGGGCGGCGGGCACACGGGCGAACCACGTCGCCACGGCCACGCCGTTCAGCCCGAAGGTGACCGCGACCCCAGCGGCGGCGGCTCGGACCTGACTGCGTGGCACCGTGACCGACATCCCGGCCCTCCTTTCTCGATACATGAAGTACCTACCCCATACATGGAAGCGCTTCCACCGCAATACTGCTGAGATGACGGGAGAACGCACCGCGACACTCGACGACGTGGCACGGGCCGCAGGCGTGTCCCGGGCCACCGCCTCGCGCGTGGTCACCGGCCAGGGTCCGGCATCGCCGAGGGCACGGAACAGCGTGACCGCGGCCGTGGCGGCACTGGGCTACGTGCCGGACGCCTCCGCCCGCGCGCTGGTCACCCGCACCGGCACACGTCTCGCCATCGCCGTCATCGGCCACACCGCCGCCGTGCTCGACGATCCTTACGTCGGCCGCGTCCTGACGTCGGCGGCGCACGTCGCCGCCGAGCGCGAGGTCGGCGTCTCCCTGCACTGGCTGCCCCTGCGTGATCCCGGATCGCTCGCCCGGCTCGCCGACGGACGCGGGCTCGGTGGCCTGGTGGTGGTGAACCCGACGCGACCGGCGCTGGAGAGCGTGCCGCGGACCCTGCGCGGCCGGGTCGCCGCGGTCGGGGTCGGGGCACGGCACGTGCCGTCGTTCGACGTCGACAACCGCGCCGGCACGGACGGGGTCGTGCGGCACCTCGTGCGCACCGGAAGGAAACGGATCGCGATGGTCACCGGACCGTCCTGGCTGCTGTGCTGCGACCGCGCCGTCGACGCCTACCGGCGGGTACTGCGCGACAGCGGCGGCGAACCCCGGGTCGTCACCGGCGACTTCACCGCCGCCCGCGGCGCCGAGGCGGCCACCGAGATCATGGCGCGGTGGCCGGACACCGACGCGGTGTTCGCGCTCAGCGACCTCACCGCGCTGGGCGTCCTCGACGGACTTCACGCGCTGGGCGTGCGGGTGCCGGGGGACGTGGCCGTCGCCGGATTCGACGACATCGCGTTCGCCGGGCTCAGCCGCCCGGCGCTCACGACGAGCACGCACCCGGTGGAGGACATCGCCGCCGCGGCGGCCCAGGCCGTCCTCGACCGCCGTGAGACCTCCGGGGCGACGTTCTACCCCTCCGCTCTCGTCGTGCGGGAGAGCGCGTGATCATTCGACCGAACAGGACTGGCCGTTGAGCGTGAACGAGCCGGGAACGGAGTTCCCGCCCCGGACCGAACCGTTGAACCCGATCGACACCGAATCGCCGGGCTGCATCTGCGGGTTGTAGTCGGCGTTCGCGGCGTTCACGGTCGCGCCGGACTGCCGTGCTTTCGCATTCCACATGTCGGTGACGTTCTGCCCGTTCGCGAAACTCCACCGCAGCGTCCAGCCGTGGACGGACGTGGAACCGGTGTTGCGCACGCTCACATTCGCCTGGAAGCCACCCGGCCACTGGCCGGAGATGCGATAAGCGACCGCGCACGCCCGTGCGGGCGGCACCGTCGTCGTGGGTGCCGGGCGGGGAGGCACCGTGGTGGTGGGAGCCGGGCGCGGCACGGCAGTCGTGCCGGGCGCCGGGAGATCCGTGGTGGCAGGAGGCAGGGGCGCGTCGAGACCGTCACAGGGCGGTCCCCACAGGCCCTTGTTCGCCCCGGCCGCCTCGGACTCCGCCGTGAGCAGCGCACCACCGTCGACGCCTTCCGCCCGCAGCACGCCTTGCCGTACCGCGAGCAACGCGTAGTCGGTGCCGTCCTCCAGTGCCAGGTTCACGTCACCGGAGACGACGGGACTGATGCGGACGGCGCTGGCCAGCAGCGTCGTCCTGGCGAACGACACCGCGCCCTCGGCCCAGCAGGCCGGAGGTTCCGCCAGCTGCGCGATGCGGGCCTTCGTCCCGTCCGCCAGCTCGACGGTCCGGCCGTCGATCACGTCGCGCACGAAGTGCAGCACACCCTGGTACCGCGCCTCCTCGTTGACGAGGGAGGGCGGTTTCCAGGGCGTCCTGGCGGGAGGCGTCGGCGACGGCGGCCCTGCCGTGCAGGCTCCGGTGAGCAGGACCAGAACCACGAGCCAGTGCTTGCGCGCCACCACTACCCCAATTGTCATTGAACCCTCAACAACCCTAGAGCGTCACGGGCCAGGTTCAATCGACCGTTCGGAGTGGACTACCTGCGCGGAACGGCGGTCATCGACCAACGCTGGTTGGCACCGGATGTCGCCTGGTACAAACCAATTCTGGCACCGTCCTCACGCGACTCGCCGACCACGTCGAGCAAACTTCCGTTCTCCTGGTTGACGAAAGTCCACGTGCCGTCCCCGGTCGACGACAGCACCCACCTCGCGGCCGGGCCGTCGGAAGTGCTCAGCACGACGTTCCCGCCGCCCGCCGCGATCCTCTGGCCGGTGGCGGTGTTGACGATGGAGAACTGGGCACGGTTGTCGTAGCCGCCGGACCGGCGTTCCACGCGCCACACCTGGTTCGTCGCCGCCGGATCGGTGGTGCGCTGGACGAGCGAGGTGCCCGAGGGCGCAAGCGACTTACCGCTCTGCACCCCGGTGAGCCGGTACTCCCCGCCCAGCGCCGCCGCGCGGTTCACCCCGCTGACACCGGTCACCTCGAACGTGGTGACCGACTTCGCCGGCACGGAGAGCGTCGCCTTGCGGTCCTTCACCCGCACTGCGGCGCCCTTCAATAGTGCGCCGTGCTGGTCCGTCACCACCGGACGTACCGAAGCGTTCTTCCGCACCGACGCGAACGCTGACAGGTCCAGCGTCACGGACTGCGCCTGATCGGACTTGTTCAAGTGCACCACGGACTTCAGCTCGGTGTTGCGCACCGCCGCCACGTCGGTCGTGGTGTTGACCTTCACGAGGCGGTCGCCGGGCTTGACGAAGTGGGTGAAGTTGCGCAGCGCGTGGAACTTCGTGTTGACGCGCGCCGGGCACGTCGCGAGCGTGTCCTGCCGGTCGCAGTCGAACGGGATCTGGATGACGCCCCAGTTCATGCCGTCCGGCGACTCGGCACCGGGCGTCATGTTGTTGTAGTCCTCGATCGCCTGCCACAGCAGCCAGGCGCGCGGTTCCAGCTCGCGCAGGTCGTCGATCACGCGCTCGGCGATGCCGAGGCCGGGCTCCATGCTGGTGAAGCTCTGCCCGGTACCCCAGTGCCCGTCGACCTCGCTCATCCACAACGGCTTGTGCGAGCCCTTGGCGATGTCACGGGCAGACGTGCGGCGTGCCGTGCCGTACGTGTGCACGTTCAGCTGGCTGACCTGCGCGCGCACCGAGGCGGGATAGGCCGCCCAGTCTTCGGCGAAGAGGCCGGGGTTGGTCTCGTCCGGTGCGGACACGGTGGCCTTCACCCTGTTGGCGCGCAACGCCTGCGCCATCGCGGGCACCACCTTCGCCTGCAGGGCGGGCCCGATGTGGGCGCCTTCCTGCCGCCCGCCCGTCGGGTTGCCGTCCGGGCCGAGCGTCGTGCGCCAGTAGGGGGTGTTGGGCTCGTTGAACGGGTCGACCGTGGCGAACTTGATGCCGTGGGCCCGTTCCAGTTCGGCGGTGGCCTGGGCGAGGTAGGCGGCGAAGTCGCCGATCCGGTCCTCCCGCAGCTGGTCCGCGTTCGGGTCGAAGCCTCCGGAGACGTACCCGCTGACGGTCTGGAACCACGGCGGCGAGTTGCTGAACGACTCCCACCGGGTCACGTCCTGCTTGATCCGGTCGACCCACCACCGCTGACGCGGATCCGCGCCGGCGTCGAAGAAACGCGGATCGCCCGGCTTCCACCAGTCGGTGTCCGTGCGGGTGGTACCGGCAGGCGCCTTCCACCAGCCGGGCACCGCGGCACCCGCGCGCAGGTACTCCGGCACGTCCGGGGCGTTGCCGCCGCCGACGTTGTACCGCGCGATGTTGAGGTTGAGACCGTCCTCGCCGAACAGGAGCTCCGCCAGCTGGTTGCGGATCTCGTCCGGGTAACCACCCGTGGCGTTGGCGAACCACACCAGGCTCGTGCCCCAGCCCTGGAACGGCTCCTGCTGATAGGTCGGATCCGGTCTCACCGTGACGGATTCGACGGCGGCCGTGGCAGGCACCGCAGTGGAGAGCGTGAGCGCCGAAGCGGCGAGCAGAGCGACAATTCTGGTCATCGGTTCTCCGTTGAACGCGCGATGTTCACGCTAACATCTATCGACAACCCGCTGGCACGTCAAGGTCCTGCCGGGCGGAGGCGCGCCCGCCCGGCAGGACCCGTGGGAACGCTCGCCCCGAGGAGACGGGCCCGCACGCTCGAACCCCGAGGAGAGTTACTTGAGCGAGCAGGTGGCGAAGCGCTCCAGCCCTTGAGGCCGCGCCCCCACGCGGCCGATGGAGATCGCGATCCGGTCCAGCGCCGCGGTGCGCTTGCTCGCCAGCGGGCCCAGGATCGCGTTCTGCACGAAGTTCGGCCCACCCTGACCGGCCGACGTGCGCAACCGCTCGTTCGCCTCCAGCAGCTGCTTGCCGAGGTTGGCGAGTTCGCGGTCTACCTCGGCGCGCGCGGCCGCGGGGACGTTCTGCACGACCGGAAGCGGGCATTCGATCACCTGCCCGGCCGCCGAACCGGTGCCGGTGTCGGTGCCGGTGCCGGTGCCGGTGCCCGAACCGGTGCCGGCGTTCCCGCTCGTAGACGCCGGTCGCGTCGTCGTCGGTGGTGCCGACACGGCGGGCGCCTGGCCCAGCCCGCAGGTCGCGAACCTCTCCAGCCCCTCGGGCTTGTCCGCGACCCGGCCGATGGCGGTCTCGATGCGGTTCAGCGCCGCGACCCGCTTGCTCGCCAAGGGGCCGAGAATCGCGTTCTGCACGAAGTTCGGCCCGCCTTCACCGGCCGACGTGCGCAGCCGGTTGTTCGCCTCCGCTATCTGCTTGTCGAGGTTGGCCAGCTCTCGCTGGACCTCGGCCTGCGCCGCGGCCGGCACCGCCGGGACGACCGGCTGCGGGCACGCGATCGCGCCGGTGGCGGTCTCCCCACCGGCGAAGGCGACGGCCGCGGTCACCGCGGTGAGCGTCGCGGCGACGGCGACTCCGGCCACGAGCACCCGCTTGCCTCGCTGGGGTCGTGCATGCGCTCTCGACATATTCGAACCTCACGACTAGGGGATGGTTTGTGCCGGCACAACGGGATACGGACCGGGAAAGCAAAAAGTTCAACTACTTGTGAGCGTTCACAGCAAATGGCATGCTCTCGACTCATTCCGCAGTCCCGCACCTGCGAAGAACCGGGGAACAGCCATGCCATCGGCAGACAGAGTCGTCCACGAGCAGGTCCCGTTGCGCGTCCACGGCGTGAACCTCAAGGTCGCGTCTTTGCGTCGCGGGGGCGTCGACGCCCCCGTCGTCTTCCTGCACGGGTTCGGCACGAGCAAGGAGGACTACCTCGACGTCCTGCAGCGGCACGAGTTCGCCGGGCGCCCGTTCCTCGCCTACGACACACCCGGTGCGGGCGCCACGGAGTGCGCCGACCTGGGTGAGGTGGACCTGCCGTTCCTGGCGGAGACCGCGCGGGCGATGCTCGACCGCGCGGGCATCGGCCGGTTCCACGTCGTCGGGCACTCGACGGGAGCCCTCACGGCGCTTCTCCTGGCGCACAAGGAACCGGGCCGGGTGCTGAGCTTCGTCAACATCAAGGGTGTGCTGGCACCGGAGGACTGCGTGCTGAGCAGACAGGCGCTGAACCACCGCGATCCCGGTGACTTCCTCTTCAAGCTCGCGGAACGCAGCCGGGAGACGTCCTGCTACGGCGGCGGCCTGTACGCGGCGAACCTGCCGGGCAAGGTCCAGCGCGGCGCCGTGCCCACCCTCTTCCGGTCGATGGTGGAGCTCGCCGACCACGGGAACCTGCTGCAGAAGTTCCTGTCACTGCCCTGTTCGAAGATGTACCTCTACGGCGAGCAGTGCGCCGGTCTGTCCTACCTGCCGATCCTCGACGCGAACGGGGTGGAGCTGGCGGAGATCCCCCACAGCGGGCATCTCCCCCTGTACTCCAACCCCGTCGCGACGTGGCGGCAGATCGCCGAGTTCCACGCTCGTCAGCTGATTCCCAGCGCCAGGCGGTGATAGGCGGAGTTCCAGCGCAGCCGGTCGGTGAACGAGGCCGGCGTCGTCGCGGAGTCGATGAGCACGAGCTCCGTGGCGGCCATCTGCGCGAAGTCGCGCAGCACCTCGGCCCCGACCGCCTGCGTCATCACCGTGTGGTGCGGGCCGCCCGCGGTGAGCCAGCACTCCGCGGACGTCGAGAGCGACGGCGCCGGCTTCCAGACGGCCCGTGCGACCGGCAGCTTCGGCAGCGGCTCGTCCGGCTCGACCACCGTGACCTCGTTGGCCACCAGGCGGAACCGGTCGCCCATGTCGGCCAGACCGACCACCACGGCAGGTCCGGGCTGGGCGTCGAACACCAGCCGCACCGGGTCCTCGCGGTCGCCGATGCCCAGCGGGTGGATCTCGCAGGACGGCTGCGCCGCGGCGATCGTCGGGCAGACCTCCAGCATGTGGGCGCCGAGGATCTTCGGCTCGCCCGGCCCGAAGTGGTAGGTGTAGTCCTCCATGAACGACGTGCCGCGGCCGGTGCCGGTGCCCATCGCCTTCACGGCCGCGAGCAGCGCCGAGGTCTTCCAGTCGCCCTCGCCGCCGAAGCCGTAGCCGTCCGCCATCAGCCGTTGCACGGCGAGACCGGGTAGCTGCCGCAACCCGCCGAGGTCCTGGAAGTTCGTGGTGAACGCCCCGAACCCGCCGTCGTCCAAAAAGGACCGCAGCCCGATCTCGATCCGGGCCGCGTAGCGCAGTGAGTCGTGCCGCTCTCCCCCGCGCGCCAGCTCCGCCGAAAGCCGGTAGGTCTCGGCGTAGTCGGCGACGAGCAGGTCGATGCTCGCGTCGGGCACGGCGTCGACCACGGCGACGAGATCGTTGACGCCGTAGGTGTTGACCGAGACGCCGAACCGCAGCTCCGCCTCGACCTTGTCGCCCTCGGTCACGGCGACGTCGCGCATGTTGTCGCCGAACCGCGCCAGCTTCAGGCCGCGCAGGTGCGCGCGACCGGCGGCGGCACGGGCCCAGCCGTCGATCCGCTCGGCCACCACGGGATCACTCGCGTGCCCGGCGACCGTCTTGCGCGCCACCCCGATCCGGGTCTGCACGTAGGCGAACTCGCGGTCGCCGTGCGCGGCCTGGTTGAGGTTCATGAAGTCCATGTCGATGGTGGACCACGGCAGCGCCTCGTTGAGCTGCGTGTGCAGGTGCAGCAACGGTTTGCGCAGCAGGTCCAGCCCGGTGATCCACATCTTCGCGGGCGAGAACGTGTGCATCCACGCGATCACGCCGACGCACGACGGGTCGTTGTTCGCCTCCTGCATGATCGCGCGGATGGCGCCGGAGTCGGTCAGCACCGGCTTCCACACGATCTCCGCGCTGATCCGGCCGGACTCGGTGAGCATCCGCTGGATCTGCTGGGACTGGGCCGCGACCTGGTCGAGCGTCTCGGGGCCGTAGAGGTGCTGGCTGCCGGTGAGGAACCAGATCTGGGGCTTGTCCGGCATGTGCTCTCCTTCTGGGCTCACTGGCCGTAAACGTTCTGGTAGCGCTCGTAGAGCCGGTCGACGTGCTCTTGCTCGATCACGTCCGGCTTGCCGAGCTGGAGTGCGAAGTGGACGGTGCGGGCGACGTCCTCCACCAGCACCGCGGCTTTCACGGCTGCGCGGGCGGTCGCGCCGACGGTGAACGGGCCGTGGTTGCGCATCAGCACGGCAGGAGACCTGCTGGCACTGAGGGTTTCCACGATCCCCTTGCCGATCGAGTCGTCGCCGATCAACGCGAACGGCCCGACGGGGATGGCGCCGCCGAACTCGTCCGCGATCATGGTGAGCACGCACGGGATGGGCTCGCCGCGCGCCGCCCACGCTGTCGCGTAAGGAGAATGCGTGTGCACGACGCCGCCGACGTGGGGCATGTGCCGGTACACGTAAGCGTGGGCCGCGGTGTCGGAGGACGGCGCGAGCTCACCCTCGACGAGGGTGCCGTGCAGGTCGGTCACGACCATCGCGTGCGGTCCCAGCTCGTCGTAGGACACCCCGGACGGCTTGATCACCATCAGCTCGTGGCCGGGCACCCGCGCCGACACGTTGCCCGCCGTCCAGCTCACCAGCTCGTAGCGGGTCAGCTCGCGGTGGAGTTCGGCGACCGTGCGGCGAAGTTCTGCCGTTGCGGACATCAGCTCTTCCCCTCCAGGGCGGCGCGGCGGTACTCACGCAGCCGGTGCATGACATCGTTGGCACCCCGGCCGAAGTAGTCGTGCAGTTCGAGGTAGTCGTGGAAGAGCCGTTCGTACGCCTCGACGTTCTCCTCAACGGGAGTGAAGACGTTGCGCCGCACCGATCCCATCGAGTCCGCCGCCGCGCGGATGTCCTGGTACGCGCCCGCCGCCACCGCGGCGTGCATCGCGGAGCCGAGCGCAGGGCCCTGCTCCGAACCGATCACCGACAGCGGCAGGTTCACGACGTCGGCGTAGATCTGCATCATCAGCGTGTTCTTGACGAGCCCGCCGGCGATGACGAACTCGGTCACCGGCACGCCCGCGTCGGTGAAGGTGTCGATGATCATCCGCGTGCCGAACGCCGTGGCCTCCAGCAACGCGCGGTAGACGTCCTCGGCCTTCGTGGCGAGCGTCTGACCGACGACCACACCGGACAGTTCGTGGTCGACCAGCACGGACCTGTTGCCGCTGTGCCAGTCGAGCGCGACGAGCCCGTGCTCGCCGACCTGCTGGTCGGCCGCCAGCTCCGAGAGCAGCTCGTGCACCGTGATGCCGCGTTCGCTCGCCTGCTCGTGGTAGGCGGGCGGCACCTGGTTGCGCAGGAACCACGCGAAGATGTCGCCGACACCGCTCTGCCCGGCCTCGTACCCCCACAGCCCCGGCACGATGCCGCCGTCGACGACGCCGCACATGCCCGGCACCTCGCGCAGCACGTCTCCGCTCATCACGTGGCACGTGGAGGTGCCCATGATCGCGACCATCTGGCCGGGCCCGACGGCCTGCGCGGCGGGCGCCGTGACGTGGGCGTCGACGTTGCCGACCGCCACCGCGATGCCCTGGGACAACCCGGTCCACTCCGCGGCCTGCGCGGTCAGTGCGCCGGCCCGGTCGCCGAGCGCGGACAGCGGGTGGTCGAGCTTGTCCGCGACGAAGGCCGCGAACTCGGGGTTGAGCTCGGCGAGGAAGTCGTCGCTCGGGTACCGGCCGTCCTGGAGGATGCCCTTGTAGCCGGCGGTGCAGGCGTTGCGCGTGTAGGTGCCGGTGAGCTGCCAGACGATCCAGTCGGCGGCCTCGACCCAGTGCGCCATCGCCGCGTAGACCTCCGGTGCCTCCTCCAGCACCTGCAGCCCCTTGGCGAACTCCCACTCCGAGGAGATCAGCCCGCCGTAGCGCGCGAGCCACGGCTCCTTGCGCTGACGGGCGAGCTCGTTGATCCGGTCCGCCTGCGGCTGGGCGGCGTGGTGGCGCCAGAGCTTGATGTAGGCGTGCGGGTTCTCCGCGAACTCCGGCAGGTCGCACAGCGGCGTGCCGTCCGCGGTGACCGGCACCATCGTGCAGGCGGTGAAGTCGGTCCCGATGCCGATCACCTGGTCCGCGGAGATCCCGGCCGCCTCGACAGCCTGCGGGACGGCGGTGCGCAGGACGTCGAGGTAGTCGGCCGGGACCTGCAGCGCCCACTCCGGCGGCAGCGGCCGGCCGGTGGCGGGCAGCACCTGGTCCACCACTCCGTGGCGGTACTCGTGCACAGCGGTGCCGAGCTCGGCGCCGTCGCGGACGCGCACGACCACGGCGCGGCCGGACAGCGTGCCGAAGTCGACACCCACCACGCACGCGTCGCGGTCGATCGTCATGTCAGTCACGACCTGAGTGTTATCGCTAACAATCAGGGAGTCAAGACGTGCCCGAAACATCGTGATTTCCCTGTGAGGGAGGGAAATGGGTGCGACGTGAGCGCACGACAAACCGGTCCACTCCGGGACCGGTACGGCGCAGGCGCCGCGCTGGGACCGCCTGGCCGCGCAGCGGCGCCCGCGTGGCCGATGCCGCGAGGGCCACGCCCATGGGGTGGCCTGCTCCGGCCGCGCACCCCCAAGCCCCGCTGTCCGCGGCTCACGCGGGGGTACGAAACGGCGTGTCGAGACCGCGACTCGCCGGGCGAAGCTGAGGAGCTATCCCGTGCCCGCCGCGAGGCGAGTACGCGAGGAGTCTTCGTACTCTCCTACGGGACGGAAGGACCCGCATGCAATCCGCGACCGGCGTGTCAACAACGCGACACGTCAGTCGGGACAGCACGAACCAACCGAGCCGCGCCCGCCGCGAAGCGAGTACCCGGGAAGCTTTCGTACTGCCGTACGGAAGACCCCGCGTGCAATCCCCGACTGGCGTGTCAACGACACGACACGCCAGTCAAGGCGGGACGAACCAACCGAGCCGCGCCCCCCGCGAAGCGAGTACACGGAGCCTTCGTACTGCCGTACGGAAGACCCCGCGTGCAATCCCCGACTGGCGTGTCAACGACACGACACGCCAGTCAAGACGGGACGAACCAACCGACCCGCGCCCGCCGCGAAGCGAGTACCCGGGGAGCCGTCGTACTGCGGGACGAAAGACCCCGCGTGCGGCAAGCAGCGGCGCGGTTCGGTGTGGGTTATCGGGGTGGCGGCGCCACGCTGTCCCGCTTCACCAGGGTCGGCGCGACCGTCCGCCGCGGCCGGGTCGTCTCCCCGTCGCTGACCTGCTCGAGCAGCAGGCCGAGCGTCTCGTGCGCTACCGCGGCGAAGTCCGGGCGCACGGTGGTGAGCGGCGGGATGAAGTAGGCCGCCTCGGGCACGTCGTCGAAGCCCACGACGCTCACGTCGTGCGGCACCCTCCTGCCGCGCTCGCTCATCGCCCGCAGTACGCCGAGGGCGAGGTGGTCGTTCGAGCAGAACACCGCCGTCACCTCGGGCATCCTGGCCAGCATCTGCCCTGCCCGGTAGCCCGACGCCGCGCTCCAGTCGGCCGCCACGACCGGGGGCACCTCGGCCGAGGTGGCGTCGAGTGCCGCGCGCCAGCCCTCCACTCGGCCAGCCGCGTCGAACCAGTCGGCGGGGCCCGACACGTGCCAGACGGTCTCGTGGCCCGCGTCGATCAGGTGCTTCGTGGCTTCGAACGCGCCTTTCGCCTGGTCGACGGTGACGAGTGGGGTGGAGCGGTCCGGGTCGCCGTCCACGGTCACCAGCGGCACGCCGGCCGGTACGTCGGCGAGCGCGTCGGCCGCGGACGAGTTCGGCGCGATCACCACGATGCCGGCCACGCGCTGGTCGCGGTGCCGTTCCACGGCGGCGGCGATGGAGTCGCGGTCGAGCACCTTCACCCTGCCGACGCTGACCGCGAACCCGGCCTCGCCCGCCGCCTCCTCGAAGGCGGACAGCAACGAGGCCGGGCCGTACAGCGTCGAGTTCTGCGCGACGACGCCGATGAGCTGCGTCTTGCCGGTGACGAGCGCGCGGGCCGCGCGGTTGGGCCGGTAGTCGAGCTCCTTGATGGCGGCCTTCACCCGCAGCCGGGTCTGCTCGCGAACGTTCGGGTGGTTGTTGAGCACACGCGAGACCGTCTGGTGCGACACCCCGGCAAGTCGTGCCACATCGGTCATCGCGGCGTCACGCGACGTCTTCTCCACGAGCGGTCTCCGATCTTCGATCTGAGCCGGTGATGTTAGCGATAACACCAGGTCGGCTTCGATGCAGTGCTCATTGTCCACTTATTCGAGTCGGAATGTGGCACGTCGGCGCGCGTCGCGGTCGCTTCCTGGTCTGGACAACACGACACGGCCGTTGTCGTGGGCGAGGTACGTGTCCGCGCCGGCCCGCAGCGACACCGCGCCACGATCCGCAAGTCCCGGTACACGAACGAAACTCGCCGCGCGGCCGTACGCGTCGGTGTCCTCGAACGGGTCGATGCGGATCATGTCGCCGTCCACCCGCACGTACCGGTCCGGGAAGTTCACCGACTGCACCGCGACCGTGCCGGCCCCGAGGAACCCCGGTACGAAGCGGAACTGGCTGTCGCCGAGGTCCCGGACGTTGCCGTCGACCCGCAGCCGGTACTCGTAGTGCCGCACCACCAGCGAGGGCGCATCCACCGGCGACAGCCGCACGATCGGCCCGCCACGCCCGACGGGAACACCGAACGACGGTGTGCCGTCCGCGTTCCAGTGGAGCTTCTGAACGCGGGTGTGCCGGTTCGGGTCGAACAGCGGGTCGCCGGTGATGTCGCGGTAGTCGCGGGCGTGGTAGACGAGCACGTCGGTGGAACCGACCGTGGTGAACGAGTTGTGCCCCGGCCCGTACTGCGATGTCGGCACGTGAGTCGCGAACACCGGGTTCGGCGACTTCGTCCACGACCGCGCGTCGAGGAGGTTCGCGTTCTCATCGGCGGTCAGCAGGCCCATGCAGTAACGGGCGTCGGTGGCGCTCGCGGAGAACGTCACGAACACGCGGCCGTTGCGGACCAGCACCGCGGGCCCCTCGTTCACCTTGAAGCCCTGCACCTCCCAGGGCAGCGTCGGCGTCGCGATGCGCACCGGGGCGGTCTTCAGCGCGAGCGGCGAGGCCATCTCGGCGATGTAGAGGTTGGTGTTGGTGGCGATGCCGGGTTCGCTCTGCGCCCACAGGAAGTAGCGTTTGCCCCGGTGGGTGAAGGTGGTCGCGTCCAGTGTGAACGTGTCCCACGCCGTCACCATCTGCCCGCGCAGCACCCAGCCGCCCTCGCGGGGGTCGGCGTTCGGCGACTCCAGCACGTAGGTACGGATCCGGAACGGTTCGTCCTTGTCGCCGGCGGCGAAGTAGACGTACCACTTGCCGTCGATGCGGTGCAGTTCAGGCGCCCAGATGTAGCCGCCCATCCTGCCCGACGCGGGCCGCCGCCAGATGGTGCGCTCACGGGCGGCGGACAGACCGTCCAGAGTGGATGCGCCACGGATGACGACGCGGTCGTACTCGGGCACGGACCCGGTCAGGTAGTACATGCCGTCGGTCGGCGGCGTGACGAACGGGTCGGCGCGCTGTTCGACGAGCGGGTTGCGGGTCGGCAGCCCTGCCTCGGGTTCGGCGGCGGTGGCGACGGGCGCGGCGGAGCTGAGCGCCCCGGTCGCGGCGAGCACGCCGCCCGTGGCCAGCAGAGATCGTCGGGTGATCACGAGCGGCTCCTGATCCGGAGGAACGTGACGGAGTTGGGCGGGAACGTGTGGGTGAAGCTGCTCGCCACCCTGACCTGCTCGGCACGCGAGCGGATCGGCTGGCTGAACTCGGTGTTCACGTCGTCGGGACGGCCCTGCAGCACGGTCGCCCGCGCCGTCGACGCCACCGGGACGCCGAGGTCGATACGCGTGCGGGCGGCGTTGTCCTGGGCGTTGACCACCTTGACGATCAGCTCCCCGGTGGCGAGGTCGCGGGTGACGACCTGCCGGAACGGCTCGGCGAGCTTGTCATCGGTGAACTCGCCCCACTTCTGGCCGTCGAGGAACAGCGCGACGTGACGTCCGCGGACCTCGACGCGCACGTCGTACGTGCGGCCGGCGTCGATGCGGGTGCCGTTGGTCATCAGCGTGCTCTTGGCCCCGCCGACGGCCTTCTCGACCGCCGACTGGGTGTTGTTCCAGCCACCGAGGTTCCACCAGTAGTAGTTGCCGGTGTCCTGCACGCCGAACGCGACGAGGAAGCCCTCGCGGCCGGACTGCTTCGTGGCCTTGAGGTTCAGCGTGTAGTCACGCCAGGTCCTGTCTCCCGCCGTGACCAGCGTGTCCTCGGCGGCCGCGTCGGACTGGACGTAGGCGCCGTTCACGACGTTCCACGCGCCACGGCCGGACTTCGTCCACTGCGCGTCGGTGCCGGAGAAGTCGTCGCTGAACAACGCCTGACCGGACGCGCTGGTAACGCTCACATCGTCGTAGGTGGCCGCGGTCGCCCAGGTAGAGAGCCCGATCGCGCCCGTGATCGGTGCCTGGGTGGACGGCGTGGCGGACGCGGTGCTCGGCACGACGTGGTCGCCCACGTTGGTCATGAAGAGCTTCTGCATCTCGTAGCTGGCCGAGCCCCACGACGCGTGGTTGTTGAACCAGATCATGTCCGGACGCCACTGGACGTAGTCCTCGTTGGCCAGCAGCGGTGCGTACGAGGCGAGCTTCACGACGTCGGCGTTGCGTTCGAGACCGGTCATGAACGCCGCTTCGCTCAGCGCGTTGAAGTACCTGTTGTCCTGCGAGGCGTACTCGCCGAGGAACACCTTGGGGCCGTTGCGGTCGTAGGAGTCGTAGCGGTTGTTGTTCTCCAGGAACCAGCTCGGGCTGTTGTAGTAGTGCTCGTCGACCATCTTCACGCCGGCCTGCTTGTTCAGCTGCCACAGGCGGTCGAAGTTGCCGCCCGTGTCGTCGGGGCCGGAGTTGCTGACGACGGTGATGTCCGGGTACTTCGCGTTGATGGCGTCGCGGAACTGGGTGAAGCGGGCCATGAACTCGTCGGGCAGGTTCTCCTCGTTGCCGACCCCGACGTGGGTCAGCTTGAACGGCTTGGGATGCCCCATCTCGGCGCGCTTGCGGCCCCAGGTGGAGTCGGCGGGACCGTTGGCGAACTCGATCAGGTCGAGCGTGTCCTGGACGTGCCTGGCCAGCAACGCCGGGTCGTCCGTGGCTCGGTTCTGGCCGCAGCCGGTGACCAGCGCGGGGACGACGGGCAGCGGCATGGCGCCGATGTCCTCGGAGAACTGGAAGTACTCGTAGTAGCCGAGCCCGTAGGACTGGTTGTAGCCCCAGAAGTTCCAGTTCGTGGCACGCTGCTCGACCGGGCCGATGGTGTCCTTCCACTGGTACGAACGGCGGCGCTCGAAGTCCGGCGCGTCGTAGCCGTAGTGGCTGCCGGTGTTGACCAGGCAGCCGCCGGGGAACCGGACGAAGCCGGGCTTGAGCGCGGCGATCTTCTCGGCCAGGTCGCGGCGCAGGCCGTGACCCTTGAAGGTGTCCTGCGGCATCAGCGAGACCATGTCGAGGCGCAGGGTCCCGGTGCCGCCGCCGGTGACCAGCAGCCTGCCCGTGGTGGTGGACTTCTTCGCGCGGATCGTTCCGGTGTAGCGGGCCCAGCCGTCGCCGTTGACCTGGACCTTCACCGGGTCGCCCAGGGCGGCTCCGGCGGGATCGGTGATCGTGGCGGTGAGCTGCGCCGCCTGATCGGCTCGGGCCCAGACGGAGAAGTCGTAGCGCTGGCCGCTCTGGACCGCGATGCCGCTGTTGTAGCCGGAGTTGATGACCCCGGCCGGCAGGCCCAGCTTCAGGTAACGGCGGTTACGTTCGTTCATCCGGCCGGTGTCGTCGGCGAGGTCTACGGTGCCGCTGTGCGGTGCCCAGGAGGTCAGGCCGTGGTAGCTCGCGTTGTCCGCCGGGTCGTACTCGAACGAGCGGTTCTGCACGAGCTCGGCGTACAGGCCGCCGTCGGCGGCGCGGTTGATGTCCTCGAAGAAGACGCCGTACATCGAGTCGTCGATCGACGGACCCTTCTTCGTGGCGTCGATCTTGAGCGTGTAGTCGGTTTCGGCAGCCGCTCCGGATCCGGGAACGGCGACGAGCAGGCTGGCCGCGAGTGCGGCGCTCAACAGGACGTGTCTGCGGGGCACGGGGTTTCCTCCCCTGGCTCGGAAGTGAGCGTTAACATAGGGCTGCGAACTCGTTACGAGCAAGGCCTTGACGACAACAGTTGTGAGCGTTCACTCTTGTCCACCTGACAACCGCGGACACGCGGTCGAGCTCCGCGACACCGTCGTCACCCCGGAGGAATCCCAGTGCTGAAGAAGATCACGACAGTCGCCAGCGTGGTCCTGCTGAGCGCGCTCACAGCGTGCGGCTCGGGAGGCGGTGCGGAGACCGGTTCGACCGGTGGCACCATCACGATGGGCTTCGCCCAGGTGGGCGCCGAAAGCGGCTGGCGCACCGCCAACACCAAGTCGATCCAGGACGAGGCCAAGGCGGCCGGGATCGAACTGAAGTTCTCCGACGCGCAGCAGAAGCAGGAGAACCAGATCAAGGCGATCCGCTCCTACATCCAGCAGAAGGTGTCGGTGATCGCGTTCAGCCCGGTCGTGGAGACCGGGTGGGACACCGTGCTGCTGGAAGCCAAGCGTGCCAACATCCCGGTGATCCTCACCGACCGCTCGATCGACTCCGACGACACGTCGCTGTACAAGACGTTCCTCGGTTCGGACTTCGTCGAGGAGGGTCGCAAGGCCGGCGACTGGCTGGTGGCCAACACCTCCGGCCCGACGAACGTCGTGGAGCTGCAGGGCACCACCGGCGCGGCGCCGGCGATCGACCGCAAGAAGGGCTTCGAGGAGAAGATCGCCTCCAAGCCGGACATCAAGGTCGTGGCGTCGCAGACCGGTGACTTCACGCGGTCCGGCGGCAAGCAGGTCATGGAGGCCTTCCTCAAGTCCCAGCCGAAGATCGACGTGGTGTACGCGCACAACGACGACATGGGCCTGGGCGCGATCGAGGCAATCAAGGCCGCGGGCAAGGTGCCCGGCAAGGACATCAGGATCATCACCGTGGACGCGGTGAAGGACGGCATGCAGGCGCTGGCCAACGGCGAGATCAACTTTATCGTCGAGTGCAACCCCTTGCTGGGCAAGCAGCTGATGGAGCTCGCGAAGAAGGTCGTGGCCGGCGAGCAGGTGCCGGAGCGGGTCGTGACCGAGGAGGGCACGTTCACGCAGGAGCAGGCGAAGACCGTGCTCCCGCAGCGCCAGTACTGAGTTCTCGGCAGTTGGGCACTGTCCTGTAAGTCTCGAACGAGACTTGCAGGACAGGACCTTGACCCCCAAAGACCCCGCGGGGCCCGTCATTCGCGCGCATCCGCGTGACGGGTTCCGCGGCCCCAGCGACGAAGGCCAGAGCACATGACCGAGTCACCGCCACCTGTCGTCGAGATGCGGGGCATCAGCCTCGCGTTTCCCGGCGTGAAGGCGTTGCAGGACGTCGACTTCCGGCTGTTCCCCGGTGAGGTGCACGCCCTCATGGGCGAGAACGGCGCCGGGAAGTCCACCCTCATCAAGACTTTGACCGGCGTGCACCGGCCCGACGCCGGCCAGGTCGTGCTGGCGGGCGAGGACGTGGCGTTCTCCTCCCCCGGCGAGGCCCAGCACGCCGGGATCAGCACGGTGTACCAGGAGGTCAACCTCTGCGCGAACCTCACGGTCGCGGAGAACATCCTGCTGGGCCGGGAACCTCGCCGCCTCGGCGGCATCGACTTCCCGGCGATGCGGCGCCGTGCCGCGGAGGTGCTGGCGCGCATCGGCGTGCACATCGACCCGGCGTCGAGCCTCAGCGAGCACCCGATCGCGGTGCAGCAGCTGGTCGCCATCGCCCGTGCGATCGCGGTCGACTGCAGCGTGCTCGTGCTCGACGAGCCAACGTCCAGTCTGGACGCCGGTGAGGTCGCGGAGCTGTTCCGGATCATGCGGGTGCTGCGCGACGAGGGCGTGGCGATCCTGTTCGTGTCGCACTTCCTCGACCAGGTCTACGAGATCTCCGACCGGATGACGGTGCTGCGCAACGGAACGCTCGTCGGCGAGCACCTCACCGCCGACGTGGACCGGCGCTCGCTCATCGCGCAGATGATCGGCCGCGACCTCGGCACGCTGGAGGCGATCGAGGACGCCGCGGAGAAGCGCAGGCCCGGTGGACCGGCGCTGGTGCGGGCCGAAGGACTCGGCAAGCGCGGCGCGATCGAACCGTTCGACCTCGACATCCGGGCGGGTGAGGTCGTCGGCCTCGCCGGTCTGCTCGGGTCGGGCCGCACGGAACTGGCCCGGCTGCTGTTCGGCGCCGACCGCGCGGACTCGGGCAGGCTGCTCGTGGACGGCGCACCGCTGCGGCTGCGCGGGCCGCGTTCGGCGATCGCGGCGGGCATCGCGTTCAGCTCGGAGGACCGCAAGGGCGAGGGCCTCGTCGCGGACCTGTCGATCCGCGACAACCTGGTGCTCGCGATGCAGGCGGCCCGCGGCTGGACCCGTCCGCTGCCGCGCAGGACCAAGGACCACCTGGTCGAGAAGTACCTGAAGGCACTGGACATCCGGCCCGCCAACCCGGACGCGCTGGTGCGCACCCTGTCCGGCGGCAACCAGCAGAAGGTCCTCCTCGCGCGCTGGCTCGTCACCGAGCCGCGGCTGCTGATCCTGGACGAGCCGACCAGGGGCATCGACATCGGGGCGAAGGCCCAGATCCAGCAGCTCGTCACCACGCTCGCCGCGGAGGGCACCGCGATCCTGTTCATCTCCGCGGAACTGGAGGAGGTCGTGCGCATCGCCGACCGGATCGTCGTGCTGCGCGACCGGCGCAAGATCGCCGAGCTGGACGGTGCGGTGACCGGCGTGGACGAGGTCGTCGAGCTGATCGCGGGCGGGGCCGCACCGGAGAAGGTCGTGTCGTGAACCGCCCGGACGAACCCGCCCACAGCCAGACCGCACCGGAAGAGGTGACCCCATGAAGAACCGGTTGCTGTGGCCGCTGCTGGCGCTGGTCGCGCTGCTGCTGCTCAACCTCGCCGTGACGCCGTCCTTCTTCGCGTTGCGCATGCAGGACGGCCACCTCTACGGCGGCCTGGTCGACGTGCTGAAGAACGGCGCGCCGACCCTGCTGATCGCCCTCGGCATGACGCTGGTGATCGCCACCCGCGGCATCGACCTCTCCGTCGGCGCGGTGGCCGCGATCGCCGGGGCCGTGACGTGTGTCCACATCGGAACGTCGGGCAGCGCCGCCACCGCGTTCGCCGGCATGGCGCTCGCGCTGGTGCTCTGCGCGGTGCTGGGCCTGTGGAACGGGTTCCTGGTGGCGGGGCTCGGCATCCAGCCGATCATCGCGACGCTGGTGCTGATGACCGCGGGACGTGGCGTCGCGATGCTCGTGACCGAGGGGCAGATCGTCACGGTCAACAACACCGCCTACCGGCAGGTCGGCGCCGGGTTCGTGGTGCTGCCGGTCTCGATCCTGATCGCCCTGCTGGTGCTGGGGCTGGTGGCGTTCGCGACCCGGCGGACCGCGCTCGGCATGCTGATCGAGGCGGTCGGCGTCAACCCCGAGGCGTCGCGGCTGGCCGGGGTGCGGTCCCGCACGATCATCTGGACCGTCTACGTGTTCGCCGCGGTGTGCGCGGGCATCGCCGGGCTGATGATCAGTTCCAACGTCAGCGCGGCCGACGCCAACAACGCCGGGCTGTGGATCGAGATGGACGCGATCCTCGCCGTCGTCATCGGCGGCACGTCTCTCGCCGGCGGGCGCTACTCGCTCACCGGCACGCTGATCGGCGCGCTGATCATCCAGACCCTCACCACCACCGTCTACACGATCGGCGTCGCCCCGGAGGTGACGCTGGTCTTCAAGGCGATCGTCGTCATCGCCGTGTGCCTGGTCCAGGCACCGAAGGCCCGCGCCGCACTGAGCTTCCGGAAGGTGGCCGTCCCATCATGACCACTCTCACCCAACGGGTGCCCTCGCGGTTCCTGCCGGTGCTCGCGACCGTCGTGCTGTTCGTCCTGGCGTTCGGCTTCGGCTCGGTGCGCTACGACGGGTTCGCGTCCGGTCAGGTGATCGCGAACCTGTTCATCGACAACGCCTTCCTGATCGTGCTCGCCGCCGGCATGACGTTCGTGATCCTGAGCGGCGGCATCGACCTGTCCGTCGGTTCGGTCGTCGCACTGTCCACAATGGTCACGGCCTCGGGTCTGCAGGCCGGGTGGCCCGTGCCGCTGGTGATCCTCGCGGTGCTGCTCACCGGCTCCACGCTCGGTCTGCTGATGGGCCTGGTGATCCACAAGTTCGACATCCAGCCGTTCATCGTCACGCTCGCCGGCATGTTCCTCGCGCGCGGCCTGTGCTTCCTGATCAGCGTGGAATCGGTGTCCATCAAGGACAGGACGTTCCGCGACGTCGCCACCACCGCGATCGAACTGCCCGGCGGCGTGACCATCACCTACAACGTGGTGATCGCACTGCTGGTCGTCGCCGCGGCGATGTACGTGCTGCACCGCACCCGCTTCGGCCGCACGGTCTACGCCGTCGGCGGCAACGAGTCGTCCGCGCTGCTGATGGGCCTGCCGACCACCCGCGTGAAGGTGGGCGTCTACGTCATCAGCGGCCTGTGCTCGTCGCTGGCCGGTCTGCTGTTCAGCCTCTACATGCTGTCCGGCTACGGCCTGCACGCCGTCGGCATGGAACTGGACGCCATCGCGGCCGTCGTGATCGGCGGGACGCTGCTGGCGGGCGGTGTCGGGTACGTGCTCGGCGGGCTGGCCGGTGTGCTGGTGCTCGGCACGATCCAGACGCTGATCTCGTTCCAGGGCACGCTCAGCTCGTGGTGGACGAAGATCGTGATCGGTGTGCTGCTGCTGGTGTTCATCGCCGTGCAGCGGACTATGGTTCGGCGGTGAGACGCACCCGCCCACTGCTGTTCGTCCTGCTCGCGTTGCTGGTGGCGGCCGTCGGCGTGGTCGTGCTGCGTGATCCTCAGGGCGTCGCGGGCACCCCCGTGGCCGGCCCCAGCGCCGCGCCCACAACCACCACGACCACGTCGGCCCCAAGTCCGGCGACGACCACCACTCGGACGGGCGCTCCCCTGGCCGGGAAGATCAAGCCGGGCGAGCCCCGCCAGGGAGTCGCGACGTTCTACGACTCCGACGGTGGCGGCGCGTGCTCGTACGATCCGGGCCCCGACCCGCTGACCGCCGCGATGAACGAGGCGGACTACGAGGGCTCGGCCGCGTGCGGCGCGCACGTCCTGGTTCAGGCCGGCGGGAAGAGCATCACGGTGCGGATCACGAACCTCTGCCCCGCGCCGTGCCGTCCAGGGCAGCTGGACCTCAGCGCGGAGGCGTTCGCACTGCTGGCACCACCCGTGAAGGGCGAGATCCCGGTCAGCTGGACCCTGGTCAGCCCGGAGACGGCCAAGACCATCGCGATCCGCTACAAGACCGGTTCCAGCCAGTACTGGTGCGGGATCCAGGTGCTCGACCACCGCAACCCCGTGGCCCGGCTGGAGGTCAAGGCGGGCGGGCAGTGGCGGCAGCTGAAACGATTCGAGTACAACTACTTCCTCTCCGAGAACGGCGCCGGCTGCGGCGGGGCCATCGCCGTCACCGACATCCACGGCGAACGCCTGGTGGTGAACGCCCTGCCGGTCAGGCCGGACGCGGTCCAGGCCACGAACGTGCAGTTCGCCCGCGCCGGGGAATGAGACCGGCGCGGACGTCGTTGATCCTGGACATGGCAGATGTGAAGCTCAGCCCGACCGAGTGGGTCCAGGAGCAGACGAAGAAGATCCTCGAGACCGGGACGACCGAGGGCATCAAGGTCCTCGGCAAACCGATCGTGCTGCTGACTGTGCGCGGCGCGAAGAGCGGTGCCCTGCGTTACACCCCGGTCATGCGCGTGGAGCACGACGGCAGCTACGCGGTCGTCGCCTCCAAGGGCGGCGCGCCCGAGCACCCCACCTGGTATTTCAACATCAAAGCCCACCCGGAGATCGTCCTGCAGGACGGCACCGCGGTGAAGGACTACGTCGCCCGTGAGGTCGACGGCGCCGAGCGGGCCGAGTGGTGGGAACGCGCTGTCGCGGCCTACCCCAGCTACGCCGAGTACCAGGAGAAGACCGACCGGCAGATCCCGGTGTTCGTGCTCGACCCGAAGTAGGCGTCACCAGGCCAGGGGAAGCGCGGCGAGGTAGTCGCCGAGCTTCCCCGCGATCAGCCGGTGGTCGCGCGCGGAGAAGTGCCAGTCGCACCCGAGGCGGTCCAGCGCCGGATCGCTGTAGTTCCAGTGGCGGACCCGGCTGTCTCCTTGGCCGTTGCGGTCCTGCACGACCTGGCGGACCGCGTCGGCGAACGCGCCGGACGCCTCGGGGACGCTCACGACGATCGTCGTGGCCCGGCCGTACCGGGTGCGCAGCTTGTCGAGGAAGCCCTGGTACGCGGACTTGTACGCGGTGACCAGGCTTTCCTGGGTGGGCCACTGCTCACCGGGGTTGAGCGCGGTGGAGAAGTCGTTGGTGCCCAGGCCGACCACGACCAGCTGCGGCCGCCACGTGCCGGGGTTGCGCCACACGTCGCCGTCGACGTGCAGCAACGCGCGGTCGTAGTAGGTGCGGTAGCTGGTTCCGGGCGTGTGACCGTTGTAGTTGCGCACCATGCCCAGCCCGGAGAACGCGTTGACCTGGTAGTCGGCGTTCAGCGCCTGCGCGGCGAGAGCTCCGAAGCTGATGTCGGTGTTGGTGTTGCGGGCGACGCCGCCGTTCGCGGAGCAGTCACGGGTGGTCGAGAGGTTGCCGTAGCCCGCGGTCAGCGAGTCGCCGATGAACTCGATCTGCCGGGACCGTGCGGCGGGCTTGGCGAGGATCGACCCGCCGTTCGCGGCCACGAAGCCGCCGAACTCCCCCGCCGCCCAGGTGCTCTCGGTCCGCTTGACCAGTCGCACGCGGTGGTCGGTGTTGCTCAGGTCGCGGACCCAGTGCGTCGTCCTGCCCGGCGTCACCAGCGTCGCGACGGTGGCGCCGTCGATCTGCACGTCGTAGTCGTTCACCGAGTCGTTGAGGACGATCCCGACACCGGTGCCCCGGAAGCGGCCCTCGAAGTAGATCCCCGGCCAGGTGTACTGACCGGACGCGGTGACCCGGCCCGCCGTATGCGCCTGGGTCAGCGGGTCCGGCGTCGTCCCCGTGCACGCCGTGCCGTTGAGCGCGAAGCCGGCGGGGACGGGGTTCGCGCCGCTCTTGGTGCCGGTGAACCCCAGGCCGGTGCTCGCCCCGGTTCCGAGGGAACCGTTGTACCCAGCATTGCCGACCGTCACGTCCGCGCCGGACTGGCGCACGGTCCCGTTCCAGAGCTGGGTGACCGTCTGCCCGGCGCCGAACGACCACGTCAGCCGCCAGCCGGTGACCGGGTCGCCGAGATTCGTGACGTTCACGTCCGCGCTGAAGCCGCCCTGCCATTCGTGGGTGACCTCGTAGGAGACTCGGCAGCCCGCGGCGGCTCCGGCCTGCGGAACGCTGCCGAGCGTGACCGCCGCGGTCAGTGCGGCGGTGAGGACGGCGGCCGCCGCCGGTTTGAACCGGTACACCTGTGCTCCTAGAGTCCACTGTGGATTGCTGCGCGAACCTCGTTGCAGACCAACGGTAGTGTCGAACGGCGTCGAACGGGAGAGCGATCCCGTTCGACGCCCCGACGGGTCAGGCGGTCGTGCCCGTCACCGAGCTGCCCGACTTGACGACGAAGTAGGTGACCTTGACGCCGCTCCAGTAGTGGAACGTCAGCGTCACCCGCGCGTTCTCCCTGACAGCGGCGAAGAAGTCCGGCGTCAGAGTGGTGTGCCCGTCGGTGTAGTTCGGGCGGAAGGCCCGGTCGTACTCCTTGAAGGACGTCCAGTCGTGCGGTCCCGCGTTGGTGCCGTCGTCGTACTTGGCCTCCATGGTGGCGAGTTGGTCACCGCGGAACGCTGTGGGGACCTCGAACTTCTCCGTCGTCCCGGAGGCGTTGGAGAGCACCGGGGTGTCGTAGGTGATGACGTAGAGCCGCCACGGCACGCCCTGGGAGAAACGGGCCGTCAGCACCGCGTTCGTGCCGTAGCCCCGGGACCCGCTCAGCCTCGTCAGCGCCGGCGCGGTCAGGGTCAGCTGGTCGCCCGAGATCGTGTAGTCACGGCCGCGCGTCAGCTTCGTGGAGCCGTGGCAGAGGTCGGCGAACTTCGTGCCGTTGAGGTTGAGCGCGATGGTCCTGTCGGTGATAGGGCTCGACTTCTCGTTGAAAATCTGGTCGGTGTAGGCCGTGCCGGAGCGGGTCGTCCAGCTCGACCTGATCTGCGCGTAGAGCTCGGGGTCGTTCCACTGCCCAGAAGTGCGGTTGAGGTGCTGACCGTTGTCCCACAACATGGTGGTGAGCCGCTTGGCGCGGGCGTAGTGGCCGAGGTACTCGAAGAACTTGAGCTTCTCGCCCTGCTCGATGGTGCCGGTGTGCCGGTCGAAGCCGAGCAGGCCGTACTCACCGATGATCACCGGGACGCCGCGCGCGACGAAGCTGTCGTGCACGCGGTCGAACGAGTCGGTGACGTCCTTCTGCACGGTCGCGTCGAAGCGCGTGCCACCGGCCACGTTCACGCTGAACGGCCAGTAGCCGTAGTAGTGCACGGTCGCGATCAGGTTGGGGTCGGCGAGCGCGCGGATCTGCTCGCCCAGCGCGTCGACGTACGTCTGCTCGGACGAGGTGTGCAGGGTCGGCAGGACCAGGAGTCGGGTGGCATTGTTGCCGCCCGACCGGCGCACGATGTCGTGGAACGACGCGTTCAGCTCGCGGTTGAGCTCGATCTCCTGCGGCTTGCCGGTGCTGCCGGTGAACTGCGGCTCGTTCCAGCTCTCGAACGTCAGCTTGGGCCCGAACTCCGCGAAGGCGCCCACCAGCTGCGTCCAGATCGAGTTGAACCGGGTGAGCACGCGGTCGTGCTCCGCCGGCATGTTCAGCATCCACTGCCACGAGTCGTGGTGGATGTTGACCATCACGTACAGGTCGCGCGCCAACGCCCAGCGCACGACCTCCTTGACACGGGCCAGGTACGCCGGCTCGATCACGTCGTCGGAACCCAGGTGGGCGCTCCACGTGACGGGCAGGCGCACGCTCTTGAAGCCCTGTGCCTTCACGTTGTCCAGCAAGGCTTCCGTGATGCGCGGGTTGCCCCACGACGTCTCGTCGCTGCCGGTCGAGTCGAGCGTGTTCCCGAGGTTCCATCCCGGCTGCATCGCCGCGGTGTGCTGCATCGCGCTGAGGCGCGGGCCGCCGTGGACACAGGTGACTCCGTTGAGCGAGAACGACAACGGCGCCGTGTTGGCCTCCGCCCAGGTGCCGTAGAAGCCGAACTTCACCGTCGCACCGGTCGCGATCCTGGCGTTGTACCCGGCGTCCTCGGCGGTGACCTGGTGGTCGGACTCGACGATCTTCGCGTTCCAGCCGTGGCCCGCCTGCTGGCCGGACGGCCACTCCCAGCTCAGCTCCCAGCCGTCGAGAGCCGCGCCGCGGTTGGTCACGGCGACGTCGGCGACGAAGCCGCCCTGCCACTGGCTCGTGGTGGAGTAGGTGATCTCGCACCCGGTCTCGGCGGCCGCGGACGCCGTCACCGGCACGAAGGTGGCCACCAGGGCGACCACCGCGCCGAGCACTGCCCTGCGTGATCCGTTCATGAACCCTCGCTCTCAGTTGAGCTGCTGGTACTCGAACCAGTCGAAGTGGACGGTCCCCGCCGCGGCGTACAGACCGATGACGCGGCCGGTGAACCCGCCGGCCACCTCGGTCGAGAGGTACTTGCCGTCGAGCATGGCGAGCGCGGTGAAGGTGCCGTCGGGCTCCTCCACGCCGAACGACAGGGTGTCGGGCCCGGAACGCGCGTCCTGCAGCGTTCGGGCCTCATCCACCCGCACCACCAACACAATCGGTCCCTCCGGCACCGGCCGGGACGCGACCACGGTGGCCACCGGCCCGATGCGGGCGAGAACCCGCACCCCTCCGTACGCGGCCTCGATCTCGTAGTGGTGTTCCTCGTCCAGCCGGACCGCCAGACCACCGCGACCCTCCGCCGGGTCGAGCAGCGTGCGGGCGAGGCAGGACAGGTGTTGCTGGCGCCGCCCGGCGAACACGACGGCGGGATCGTCCATTCCGGACCCGCGGGCGCGCAGCGTGAGCCAGCCAGGGCGTTCCTTCGTCGTGCAGTGCTGCTCGGAGCGGTCACGCAGGGAGATCCAGGACGGCCGGAGTTCGGTGAGGTCGAAGTCGTCCCGTTCCGGCGCGGGGGAACCGGGCTCGCCGGACGTCAGCTCGCCGACCACCGGCCAGCCATCGATCCAGGTCACCGGTGCCAGGAAGGTCTCCCTGCCGAGCACGTGCCAGCCGGGGGTGCCGCCGCCGGGCCGCACGCCGAGCAGCACCATCCACCACGCGCCGTCCGGTGCCTGCACCAGGTCCGCGTGACCGGTGTTCTGGACGCGCTCGTCAGTGCTGCGGTGGCTCAGAATCGGGTTGGCCGGGCACGGCTCGAACGGGCCGTTCGGCGACGTGGCACGGGCGATCGAGACGCCGTGGCCGCGTTCGGTGCCGCCCTCGGCGATCAGCAGGTACCAGTGGTCGCCGATCCGGTACAGGTGCGGCGCTTCCGGTGCCTTGGCGCCGGGGGTGCCGGACCACAGCCGTCGCGGCTCACCGAACGTCTCGCCGGTGGCCGGGTCGACGCGGTACTGCTGCACCCCGGCGACCGTGCACCAGCAGTTGCCGTCGTCGTCCCAGGCCAGGTCCGGGTCGATGCCGGCGACTCCGGGCAGCGGGACCGGATCGGACCACGGTCCGGCCGGATCCGTGGCGGTGAACACCATGTTGCCACCGCCGTGGCTCACACTCGTGACTATCAGCCAGAACCGGCCGTCGTGGTGGCGCAGCGTCGGCGCGTAGATCCCCGCCGACGACGGTGTTTCGGCGGTCAGGCGCAGTTGACTCGGGCGCTCCAGGGCGTTGCCGATCTGGGTCCAGCTCCGCAGGTCCCGGCTGTGGAAGACCGGGATACCGGGGAAGTACTCGAAGCTGGAGCACACCAGGTAGTAGTCCTCCCCCACCCGGCACACGCTCGGGTCGGGGTGCATCCCCGGAATCACGGGGTTCACAGCGGACCTCCCGTCAGCACAGCGCACCCACCGGGTGGGAGCTCCCGCACCGGTCCGCCGGTCAGCACGTCGTGGGCCTCAGGCAGGGGCACGGGTTCGGCAAGGTGGTTGAGCACGAACTGCCAGCAGCGGCCGTCCTCGCCTTGGCGGACAACGACTTCAATCCCGGGCGGCCGGACCGGGCCGACACCGGCGGCGTCCAGCAGCCTGGACATCAGTGCCGTGTAGTCCGCGTCGTCGAGCTGGGTGGACAGGTACCAGGCATCGCCTGTGCCACAGTGGTTCCGGGTCAGCGCGGGAGAACCGGCGAGCGCGCCGTGGGTGTAGGCGGCGATGACTTCCGCGCCTTGCGCCCGCACCGACTCGCTCCAGACCGTGCCGTGCGAGGAGTCGGAGAGGACGATCCGTTCCTCGTGCCGCAGCGGCCGGTACTCCTCGACCCGGATGCCCAGCACCTCACGCAGCGGGGCGGCCGGGTAGCCGCCGAGACGGGCGTGCCCGCGGCTGTCGACGACTCCGCTGAAGTACTGGACCAGCAACGTTCCACCGTCGACGACGTAACGGCGCAGGTTCTCCGCGCCCGCGTCGGAGAGCAGGTACAGCGCCGGGGCGACAACGAGCCGGTACCGGCTCAGGTCCGCTTCCGGGTGCGCGAAGTCGGTGACGACCCCGTTGTCCCACAACGCCCGGTGCGCGTTGCGCAGCGCGGAGTGGTAGCCCAGTTCGGACGAGGGCAGGCCGTCCGAGTTCAACGCCCACCAGGCGTCGGAGTCGTGCAGCACGGCCACGTCGGCGGTCACGGTCGAGCCCGCGAGGTCTCCGAGCCGGGACACGGCCTCGCCTGTCGCCTTCACCTCGGTGAAGACACGGCTGTCCGGACCGGCGTGCGGGACCATCGCCGAGTGCCACTGCTCGGCGCCCGCCTTCGACTGGCGCCACTGGAAGAACAGCGCCCCGTCCGAGCCGCGGGCGATGTGGCCGAGCGAGTGCCGCAGGATCTCGCCAGGTTCCTTGGCCAGCGTCCGGCCCTGCTCGTAGACCGTGCTGGTGCCCTGTTCCATCAACAGCCACGGCCTGCCGCCGCCGAACGAGCGGGCCCGGTCCGCGGCGAACGCCACGTCGGCCGCCGCGTCGAGGCCCGGCCGGTCCGGGTAGTGGTCGATCGCGACCAGGTCGACCTCACGGCTCAGCGCCCACAGGTCCACGTTCTGGTAGCCGGGCTGCATCATGTTCGTCGTCACGGGCCGGTCGCTGTGCGCGCGGATGGCGTCCCGCTGCTCGGAGTAGGCGGCGACCACCTCGTCGGAGAAGAACCGGCTGAAGTCCAGCGTGAGGCCGGGGTTGCGGTGCCACTGGGTGGCGCGCGGCGGCAGGACCTGTTCCCAGCTGCCGTACCGCTGGCTCCAGAACGCCGTCCCCCACGCCTCGTTGAGCGCGTCGAGCGAACCGTGCCGGGCGCGCAGCCAGACCCGGAACGCGGCGGCGGTGTGTTCGCACCAGCACAACGTCACGTACTCGTTGTGCACGTGCCACATCGCGACCGCCGGGTGGTCGCCGTAGCGTTCCGCGAGTGCGGAGGCGATGCGCCGGGCCGCCGTGCGGTAGGCCGGGGCGCTGAGGCAGTAGGTGTCACGGCTGCCGTGCACCAGCCTGGTGCCGTCGCGGGTGACCGGCATGGCGTCCGGGTGGGCCAGCGTGAACCACGGCGGCGGGGAGGCGGTCGGTGTGGCCAGGTCGACCGCGATCCCGTTGGCGTGCAGGCGGTCCAGGTGCGCGTCGAGCCACGCGAAGTCGTAACGGCCTTCCTCCGGCTCGAGCAGGGCCCAGGAGAAGACGCCGACCGTGGCCAGGTTGACCCTGGCCTCGCGCATCAGCTCGTCGTCCTCCTTCCACACCGGCTCGTCCCACTGCTCGGGGTTGTAGTCGCCGCCGAACGCCAAGCCGCCCAGCCGATCCGCGATCACGCCTCCTCCCGCACGGGCAGCCGGGTACCGTCGCGCAGGAACAGCGGGATGCGGTCGAGCGGGGCCGCGACGGTGACCGTCCGGCCGCCGTCGTGTTCCTCGCCGGTCCACGCGTCGGTCCACCGCGCACCGGCGGGCAGGTGGACGTCGCGTTCGCGGGCGCCTGCCTCGGTGATCGGAGCCACGAGCAGGTCGGGGCCGAGCAGGAAGGCGTCCTCGACCTGCCACGCCGCCGGGTCGTCCGGGAACTCCAGGAACACCGGCCGCATCGGTGGCACGCCGGTCTCGGAGGCCGTGCGCATCTGCTCCATCACGTACGGGCGCAGACGTTCGCGCAGCCGCAGGTGCCCCGCGAGGATCTCGTACGCCTCGTCGCCGTAGGACCAGACCTCGTTGGCCAGGCCGGTCATCGCGGGCTCCAGCACCTGCTCGTCGCCGCGGAAGCCGTGCAGGCGGAACAACGGGCAGAAGGTGCCGTACTGGAACCAGCGCACGAGGACCTCGCGGTAGGCGGGATCGTCCGGATCACCGCCGTGGAAGCCGCCGATGTCCGTTGTCCACCAGGGAATGCCGGACATCATCACGTTCAGCCCGGCCTTGATCTGGGTGCGCAGTGTGGCGAAGTCCGTGCCGATGTCACCGGACCACAGCGCGGCGCCGTACCGTTGCGCGCCCGCCCACGAGGAGCGGTTGAGCGAGATGATCTCGGTCTCCCCCGCCGCGCGCAGTCCGTCGTGGACGGTGCGGGCGTTCTCGCGCGGGTAGAGGTTGCCGACCTCCAGACCGGGACCGGCGTGGTAGCGCAGGTTGTACTGGTGACCGGGTTTGAGCTCGGGTTCGCCGGCGTCCAGCCAGAACACCGTGATGCCGAGGTCGTGGTAGCCGCGCCGGATCCGGTCCCAGACGTACTCGCGCGCCTCGGGGTTCGTGGCGTCGTAGAACGCGACCTGGGCGGAGTAGGCGCCGAGGCCCTTGTCCGGCCAGTCCGCGTGCGCCATCGGCCCGAACTCGGTGCCGACGAACAGGCCCTGGTTCAGCATGGGGTGGTAGTTCTCGCTGGCCGGGCTGACCGAGGGCCAGACCGAGACCATCAGCTTGACGCCCATCTCGTCCAGCTCGCGGACCATCGCCGCCGGGTCCGGCCACTCGGCGGGGTCGAACTCCCACTCGCCGAGGTGCGTCCAGTGGAAGAAGTCGCACACGATCACGGACAACGGCAGGCCGCGCCGCCGGTACTCGCGGGCGACCTCCAGCAGTTCCTCCTGGGTGCGGTAGCGCAGCTTGCACTGCCAGAAACCGGAGGCCCACTCGGGCAGGCCGGGCGAGTGCCCCGTCACGTCCGCGTAGCGCCGCAGCACGTCGGCAGGCTTGCCCGCGGTGATCCAGTAGTCGATCTGGCGGGCGCTGTCGGACACCCAGCGGGTGCCGGTCTCCGCGAGCTCCACCCGTCCGATGGCGGGTGAGTTCCACAGCAGGCCGTAGCCGCGGTCGGAGACCAGCAACGGGATGGTGACCTCGGCGTTGCGCTGGACGAGGTCGATGACCGCGCCCTTCTGGTCGAGCATGCCGTGGGTGTGCTGGCCGAGGCCGTAGAGCCGTTCCCCAAGGTATGCGCGGAAACGCTGCTCCAGCCGGTGGTGGCCGTTGCCCGTCGCGGTGGCAAGCCGCGGCCCCGGCCACCAGAAGTGCGCCGGTTCCTCCGCGAGCAGTTCGGTGCCGTCCTCGGTCCTGGTGAACGTCAGCGTGCCCGCGGTCGCCCCCAGTTCCGGGGTCAGGGCGCCTTCGGTGCCGGCGTCGATCCGCACGGTGAGCGCACCGTGGACGAGGGTGGCGTGGTGCTCGGAGATCTTGATCTCCACCGCGCCGCCGTCCGGTGGCGTGCCGAGCAACGCGCCGGGGAGGTCGTCGAGCAGCGGACCGGCGGGAGTGGCGCGCACGCGGACCCCGTCGGAGCCCCACGCCTCGACTCGGAGCGTCTCGCCCCTGGCCCGCCATTCGAGCGCGGTGCCGAGGTCTCGGAAGTACTGGGGCATGCGGAAGCTCCTCACGTTCCTGGATGAGTGCGGAGAAGGTCAGGGAAGCAGTGGCGCGGATCCCGTGCTCTCGCGCACGGTCAGCGTCGGGGTGAGCAGCGCCCGGTCATCGTCCGGACGGCCGCCGTCGCTCGACGTGGCGAGCCTGCCCACGATCTGCTCAACGGCGACCCGGCCGAGCTCCTGCGCGGACCCGGTCACCGCCGTGAGCCTCGGCGCGAACTGCTCGGCGAGCTGGTCCTGGCACAACGCGATCACCGAGACGTCCTCGGGGACCGTCCGCCCGCTGGTGCGCAACAGGGTGAGCAACGGGCCGATCGCGCCCTCGTTCTGCACCACGAACCCGGTCGTGCCGGGACGGTCCGCGAGAACGCGCGCGAGCGTGCCCGCGGTGCTCTCGTAGGTGCCCTCGCAGGTCCGGTGCAGGAAGCGCAGACCGCGCTGCCCCGCCCTGTCGCGGAATCCGGCGAGCGTACGTTCGGCGTACCCGGCGTGCCGGTGGTAGACCCCGGAGCCGTACCCGATGAACGCGATCTCACGGTGGCCGAGATCGGCGAGGTGGTCCGCGCACAACGCGCCGGCCGCGACGAAGTCGTGGTCCACACAGGACAGTCCGCGCGCGTCGTCGGCCAGCCCGATGAGCGTGGCCTGGGTGCCCTGCGCGCGCAGCACCGGGATGCGCTCGTCGTCCAGCTCGACGTCCATCAGGATCAGGCCGTCCGCCAGGCCGCTGGCGGCGATCCTGCGGACGCCGCCAGGCCCCTCGTCGTTGGTGATCAGCAGGACGTCGTACCCGTGCTGACGGGCCGCCGTGGTCACCGAGATCGCGATCTCCATCATGACCGGGACGTAGACGTCGGTGCGCAACGGCACCATCAACGCGATGATGTGCGACCGCCGCGCGGCCAGCGCCCGCGCACCGGCGTTGGGGTGGTACCCGAGCTCCCGCACGGAACTCCGCACCCGGCGGCGGGTCTCCTCGGAGATCGCACGCTTGCCGCTGAGCACGTAGCTGACCGTGCTGGACGACACGCCCGCGTGCCTGGCCACGTCGGCAATGGTCACCATGGATGTTCAGCCCTTGATCGCGCCGGTCAGGACGCCCGTGCGGAAGTGCTTCTGCACGAACGGGTAAACGATGAGCAACGGCACGAGCGTCAGCACCACCACGGCCATCTGCAACGACAGCGGCGCCGTCTGGGAGAGCGCCGTGCCGAAGCCCGCGTTCACCGAGCCCGGCATGCCGTTGCCGCGGTTGACGTACGTGTAAAGCACGTACTGCAGCGGCCACTTCTCACTGTCCGTCGGCATGTACAACATGACGTTGAAGAAGGAGTTCCAGTAGCCGACGCCGTAGAACAGCGCCATCACGGCGGTCACCGCGCGCGAGGTCGGCAGCACGATGGACCACAGGATCCGCCAGTCCCCCGCGCCGTCGATGCGCGCGGCCTCGATCAGGTCGGCCGAGGTGCTGGAGTAGAACGACCGCAGGATCAGGATGTTGAAGACGGAGATGGCGCTCGGCAGGATCAGTGACCACCACTGGCCGTAGCCGCCCAGGCCGGTGACGACCAGGAAGGTGGGGATCAGGCCGCCGTTGACGAACATGGTGAGGATCAGCAGGGTCAGCAGGAAGCGGTGCGCGAACGAACGCGAACGGGACAGGCCGTAGGCGCACATGACCGAGACAGCCATCGACACGAGGGTGCCGACGGCGGTGATGCCGAGACTCACCAGCAGCGCGGTGCGCACCGTGGTGTCGCCCAGCATGACCCGGTAGGCCTCCAAGGTCAGTCCGTCCGGCCAGATCACGAGCCCACCGGCGCGGTTGACCGCCCCCTGGGTGGACAGGCTGGTCACCACGATGATCCACAACGGCACCAGCATCACCAGCAGCACCACGCCGAGGGTGATGCCCTTGGCGGTCTCGCCGGCGATGGTCGGCGGTTCCTCCCACGCCGGCCTCGTGTTCCGCTTCTTCTTGCGCACCGCTTGCGGTGCAGGAGTTTCCGCGGCCTCGAGCGTGCGTTCGATCGTGAGCATGTCGGTCACCTCCGGTACAACCCGTCTTCGCCGAAGGCGTGCGCCAGCTTGTTCGCACCCCAGATGAGCAACAGCGAGATCACGCTCTTGAACAACCCTGCCGCCGCGCCGTAGCTGTAGTCGCCGGTCGCGATGCCGTAGTAGAACGAGAAGGTGTCCAGCACGTCGGCCGTGTCGTAGCCCACGGCGTCGCGCTGGATCAGGAACTGCTCGAAGCCGACGGTCAGCGCGTTGCCCAGGCGCAGCACCAGCATCAGCACGATGACGCCGCGCAGGCCGGGCAGCGTGATGTGCCACAGCCGCCGCCACCGCCCGGCACCGTCCGCCGCCGCCGCCTCGTAGAGGTCGGTGTTGATGGCGGCGAGCGCGGCCAGGAAGACGATGATCCCCCAGCCCGCCTCCTTCCAGATCACCTGGGCGGAGACCAGCAACGCGAAGGTGTCCGGGTTCGTCATGACGTCCCAGGTACCGATGTCGTTGTTGCGCAGGAAGTGGTTGAGCGCGCCCGCGCCGCCGAGCATCTGCTGGAAGATCGTGATGGCCAGCACCCACGAGAAGAAGTGCGGCAGGTACACGACCGACTGGATGAAGTTGCGCACCCGTTGGGACAGCACGGAGTTGAGCAACAGGGCCAGCGCGATCGGCACCGGGAAGAACAGGATGAGCTGGACGAAGCTCAGGTACAGCGTGTTCCGCACCGCGTTCCAGAACAGCGCGTCACCGAACAGCCGCTGGAACTGGTCGAGACCCGCCCACGTGCTGTACCAGATCCCGGCCAGCGGGTCGTACTCCTGGAACGCGGTGACGAGCCCGAACAGCGGGACGTAGTTGAAGACCAGCAGCAGGACGACGGCGGGCAGCGTCATCAGGATCAGCGACCGGTCGCGGCGCAACCTCACCCGCCAGTTCTGCCGCGCCGGTCGCGTTCCGCGGTCCGGCCGCGTCGGGGTCGCCGTGGTCACTGCCCGGTGCCGTGCTTCTGCAGGACGTTGTCGTTCGTCCACTGGATCAGCTTGTCGCCGCCACCACTGGTCTTCCAGCTCGCGACGGCCTCCCTGACCTCGGCCACCGACTTCTTGCCGTGGATGCAGTCCTTCATCGCGTCCTCGACCTGCTGTCCGGCGTCCGCCGTGGCCTGCGCCTGGGGCATGCTGATGTTCATGCTCCAGAAGACCGGCTTGGCCAGCGCCTTCACGTTGGCGGCCTGCCAGGCGAGGTAGTCCTTGGTGACGGCCGGCACGCCGGGGCTGTTGGTCGCGGCGGCCGGTGCGGCCAGGAACGGGAAGGTCTGCGCCTGGACCTCCTTCTTGCCGGCCTCGGTGGCCGTCGGCACGCCGTCGACCACGGTGAAGTGGGTGCCCTCGACCCCGAAGTTGACCATCGTGAACTCGGCCGAGCCGTACGGCGCGGCGAGGTAGTTCGCGATGGCCAGGCATTCCTCGATCTGTTCGGGCTTCAGGTTGATGTTGAGGTAGCTCATGATGTTGGCGCCTGGGCCCATGTCGACCCGCAGTGCGCTCTTGCCGTCGGCGGCGATGATGTTCAGGGCCCCGCGCCGGTAGTTCGGGTTGGCGGCCTGGCCGGACTGGTGGTCGGCGAGGTTCCACGTCCCCGTGCCACCACTCGAGATCAGTGTCTTCCCGCCGAAGAACCGGGTGTTGCCGTTGGCGTTGTCGCCGGCCAGCGCGTCGGGGTGCACGTACCCGGCGGTGGCGAGCCGGTTGTTCCAGTCGAGCGCCGCGTAGAACTCCTCGGTCTCGTACAGGTGGACCAGCTTCCCGTTGTCCACCCGCCACTTCAGCGGTGCGCCGAAGGAGGTGTAGAGGTACCGGTAGACGTCGTCGAAGGCCCAGACGCCGTTCTTGGCGTCGGTCAGCTCCTTGCCGAGGTTCATCAGGTCGTCGGCCGACTTCACCTGGTCGGCGGTGATGCCCTTGGCTTCGAGGATGTCACGGCGGTAGTAGAGAGTGCCCGCGATCTGGAAGCCGGTGGCGAAGGAAGGGATCCCGTACAGCTTCTCGCCCCACGCGCCGGCGCGCCACGCGGCGGTCGGGATGGCCGCGAGGTTGGAGTACTTCTTGATGTTGTCGCCGGACAGGTAGGGCGTCAGATCCGCGAGCTGGTTCCCCACCAGCCCGCCGACGTTCATCTGGGAGTTCCACCAGGTCGGCAGCTGGATCCAGTCCGGCAGCCGCTTCGAGGCGGTCATCGTCGGGATGATGGTGTTGTAGTTGTTGCCGTCCGCCGGCTTCATCTGCAGCTGGACGCCCAGAGCCTTGTTCATGGCCGTGTAGAACGCGTTGTCGGCGGGCGGGATGGTTCCCCACAGCGGCGTGACCGCCGAGTACGTGCCGCCCTTGCCCGGGATGCCGGACACCGTGGCGACCCGGTTCGCCGGGTAGCTGAGGAAGCCCGGGTTCGTCATCACGTCGGGACCGCCCGCGATGGAGGCGATGTCCGGTTTGATCGCCGTGTTCGGCACGTACGCCGGTAACACGGCCTTGAGGGCGGCTTCCGAACCGACTCCGGCCCGCTGCGCCGGGCCACTCCCGCAGGCGGACAGCAGTGGTCCCATCGCGACGAGCCCGGCCGCCGAGACGGCGACGTTCAGGAAGCTTCTGCGGTTCAACTCGTTGCCCATGGCGGAACCGATCCTTCATCGTTGAAGTGTCGAAGCGCTTAAACAGATGTCGGGGAGGTTAGTGACGCAGGTCGCTTGAAACAAGACCGTTGACAGCAGAAACCACAGCGTGACACCGTCGAAACGCTTCAACGCTAGCTCTGAGCTGAGGGGTCACCACGTGGTTTCCGAGTCCGTGCCCGCCGTCGATCGGCTGCCTTTTCGCGACCCCGCGCTGTCCATGCGCAAGCGCGTCGACGACCTGCTCGGGCGACTCACGCTCGACGAGCGGATCGCGATGCTGCACCAGTACTCACCGGCCGTGCCCCGGCTCGGTGTGGACGCGTTCCGCACCGGATCGGAGGCACTGCACGGCGTCGCGTGGCTGGGTCCCGCCACGGTGTTCCCCCAGGCGGTCGGGCTCGGCGCGACCTGGGACGAGGAACTGGTGCGCCGCGTCGCCGAGGCCACCTCGGTCGAGCTGAGGGCGTTCCACTACCACCGCCCGGCCGCCGTCGGCACGGGCCGGAACAGCCTGCAGGCGTGGGCTCCGGTGCTGAACCTGCTGCGTGACCCGCGCTGGGGCCGCAACGAGGAGGGCTACTCCGAGGACCCGGTGCACACCGCGCGGATCGGCACGGCGTTCTGCCTCGGCCTCACGGGCGACCACCACCGGTTCCTGCGCACGGCCCCCGTGCTCAAGCACTTCCTGGCCTACAACAACGAGGACGACCGCTGCGTCACCTCCTCCGGTCTGCGCCCGCGCGTGCTGCAGGAGTACGACCTCGCGGCGTTCCGTCCCGTGGTCGCCTCGGGCGCCGCCACCGGTGCCATGGCCGGCTACAACCTCGTCAACGGCCGCCCGTGCCACGTCACGCCGCTCATCGAGACGGAACTGCGCCGCTGGGCCGAGCCGACCGGGCGCGAGCTCTTCGTGGTCAGCGACGCGGAGGCGCCATCCAACCTGGTGGACCCGGAGCACTACTTCGACGACCACGCCGAGTCCCACGCCGCCGCGCTCAAGGCGGGCATCGACAGCTTCACCGATCACGGGCAGGACAGCGCCGTCCCGATCGGCAGGCTCCGCGAGGCGCTGGAGCGTGGCCTGATCGACGAGGAGGACGTGGACCGCGCCGTGCGCCGGCAGCTGGAGCTCCGCTTCCGCCTGGGCGAGTTCGACCCCGATCTCGACCCGTACGCCACCATCGGCCCCGAGGTCGTCGGCTGCACCGAACACCGCGCCCTGGCGTTGCGGTCGGCGACGGAGTCCGTCGTGCTGCTGCGCAACGAAGGCCTGCTACCGCTGGACGCGGGCAAGGCGTCGCGGATCGCGGTGATCGGCCCGCTCGCCGACATGGTGTGCGAGGACTGGTACAGCGGCACACTTCCGTACGAGGTCACTGTCGCGAGTGGACTCCGGTCCGTCCTGGGCGAAGGCGGCGAGGTGGTCGTCGCGGACGGCTCGGACCGGATCGCGCTGCGCTCGCACACGAGCGGTGAACTGCTGGGCAAGACGGCGTTCGACGTCGTCGACTGGGGCGACGGCGTGCTGACGTTGCGCTCGGTGGAGTCCGGGCGCTACCTGAGCCTCCAGGACACCTCGCTCGCCGCCGACCAGGAGCGGATCAAGAGCTGGGAGGTGCGCGAGACGTTCCGCCTCGTGCCCGTCGAGGACTCGGTGCTGCTGCAGAACGTGCTCACGGGCCGGTACGCCGTCGTCGATCCCGTCGACGGCCGGGTGACCGTCACCGCGGAGACCGCCGACGCCGCCGAACGCTGGGAGCGCGAGGTCCTGCGGGACGGCACCGCGGCAGCGCTGACCGCAGCACTGTCGGCAGACGTCGCCGTGGTCGTCCTCGGCAACCACCCGCTGATCCACGGCCGGGAGACCGAGGACCGCGCCGGAATCGCGCTCCCGGCAGCCCAGGACACGCTGCTGCGCGCGGTCGCGGAAGTCCGGCCGGAGACGGCGCTGGTCGTGATGAGCAGCTACCCCTATGCCCTGGACTGGGCGGACGAACACCTGCCCGCGGTGGTGTGGACGTCGCACGGCGGGCAGGAGACGGGCAGGGCTCTGGCCGCCGTCCTGCTCGGCGAGGCCGATCCCGGCGGGCGCCTGCCGCAGACCTGGTACCGCGGCGACGACGCGCTGCCGCACCCGCTCGACTACGACGTCATCAAGGCGGGCTGGACCTACCAGTACCACCGGGCCACGCCGCTGTACCCCTTCGGCCACGGCCTGTCCTACACCGGCTTCGCCCACCGCGACCTGATCCTGTCGTCGAACACCGCCACCCCGGGCAGCGCCATCGACCTCTCGGTGACGCTGGCCAACACCGGCACGAGGACCGGCAGCGACGTCGTCCAGCTCTACGTCCGCGCGCTGCAAGCCCGGTACGAGGCCCCACTGCTGCGGCTCGCCGACTTCCGCAAGGTCACGCTGGATCCCGGCGAGAGCACGGTCCTGTCCTTCCGGCTGCCCATGGACCGGCTCGTCCACTGGGACGTCGCGACCGGTGCCTTCACGGTGGATCCAGGCGCCTACGAGGTTCTCGTCGCCCGTTCGGCCGGGGACGTCGTGCTCACCGCCCCGCTCACGGTGGCGGGACCGGCGCCCTCACCTCGCGCCGGCCGCCATGTGATCGCCGCCGACTTCGACGACTACGACAACGTGAGCCTCGTCGACGCGACGCGCGTGACCGGTGACGCGGTCACCCCCGCCGACGCCGACCGGCCGGCCACGCTGTGGTTCGGGCGGACCGATCTGTCGGGTGCGGTCCGCGTCGAGGCGGAGGTCTCTTCGGAGAACTCCTTGGCACGATTGGAGTTCAGGACGGACGAGGGAGTGCTGGCGGAACTTCCGGTGCCGACCACCGGAGGCCGTTACGAGTGGACGACCATCTCGGCGGCACTGCCCTCACCGGTGACCGGGGTCCACGACCTGCGGGTGGTTCTGCACGGCTCCTTCCGGCTCACGTCCTTCCGCATGTCCGCAGAATGAGATCCACCAGACCCGCCTGAAGGAGCCTCGATGCCGCTGACGGACGCCCCGCTCGACGAACTCGTCGTCTACCGCCCGGAAACGCAGGCACCGCCGGACTTCGACGAGTTCTGGGAACGGACCCTCGCCGAGGCGCGGTCGGCCGGTGGCGTGGTGGAGGCCGCCGACGTCACCGACCGGCACCTGCTGCGCACCGTCGAGGTCGCCGACGTCCGCTTCCCCGGTTTCGGCGGCGAGCCGGTGGCCGCCTGGCTGCTGCGCCCGCGCGGCAGCGCCGGCCCACTGCCCGTCGTCATCACGTACATCGGCTACAGCGGCGGTCGCGGCCTGCCCACCGACCACCTGCTGTGGTCCGCCGCCGGATACGCCCAGCTCGTGGTCGACAGCCGCGGCCAGGGCCACGACACCCCGGACCGCACGGCAGGCGGCACCCAGTGGGCCAAGGGCTTCATGACCCGTGGCATCGACTCTCCGGACGACTACTACTACCGCCGGCTCATCACCGACTGCGTCCGCGCCGTGGACGCGGTCGGGCACCTGCCTGGCGTGGACCCGGAACGGGTGGTCGTCGCGGGTGGCAGCCAGGGCGGAGGGCTGACGATCGCCGTCGCCGGGCTGGCGCGGGACCGCGTCGCGGCCGCACTGCCGGACGTGCCGTTCCTGTGCCACTTCCGGCGGGGGGCCGAGCTGTGCGGTGAGGGCCCGTACGTGGAGATCGCGGAGTACCTGCGCTGGCACAGCAGGCACGGGGTGGAGCCGGCCTTCACCACGCTGTCCTACTTCGACGGTGTGCACTTCGCGCAGCGGGCGACGGCTCCGGCGTTGTTCAGCGTCGGGCTGATGGACCCGATCTGCCCACCGTCCACTGTGTACGCCGCCTTCAACCACTACGCGGGCGAGGACCGGACCATGACCGTGTGGCCGTTCGCCGACCACGGTGGCGGATACGGGTCCAACCCGGTCACGCAGCTGGAGTGGCTGCGCGACCGGGCGCTGGCTCCGTGATCCCGGCGTCAGCGGAAGGAGACGGAGTAACTGTTGGTGTTGAAGTTGAGACCGCCGCTGGACGAGGTGATCTCGTAGCCGAACTGGACGGTGCCGACCGTGACGTCACCGAACCAGCCGCGGTTGCGGATCCAGTCCATCACCGCCTTGATGTTGACCGTGCCGGACCCGGTGTTGGACGTGCGGACGAACGAGAACACCTGGTTCGAGCCGTTCGAGCCGCGGTGGACGTCCCAGGTGTGGCCGCCCACCGACACCGTCGTCTGGCGCGCCCCGATCGGGCCGACGGGGCCGACCTTGTTCATCCACAGCATGATCTCGTAGGCGTGGTTGTCGGCCCAGATGTCGTAGGCGGTCGTGTAGGCGCCGGACCTCGGATAGGAGACGTTGAAGCTGCTCGACAGGCTCCCGAGAGAGCTGAGCCGCCGGTTCACCTGCCGTTCCGAGTGCGGGTAGGACTTGATGCCACCGGTGTTGGGGTGGTTCGCCCAGACGCCCCAGTTGCTGTAGGAGTTGGCCCAGACCGTCTGCGGCCCGTACCCGCTGCCCCAGATGTTGTTGCGCACCGTGTAGCCGCCGTTCGACCACGTTCCCCACCTGTCCGAGGAACTCCAGGCCGCGGCGGACGCGGAGCCGGCCGCCAGCGGGACGGTCAGGACGGCGGCCATCACGACAACAAGTGCACGCACGATTTTCATCTTTGTTTTCCTTCCGCACACCATTGAACGGAATTCGCACCGCCCAAGAAGCCGAAGCGGTTCGTCGAATTGAACCTAACATCGAAATCATCGAACACACCTGAGCGAAAAAATTCGACGGGAATGCAGTGCGCACCCGAATCCGATTCGCGGCTCAGCCGACCTGCCGGGGCGGGGGCGCCACCACGAGTCTGGGACCGGCCTGACCCGTCCGGCTGAACAGTTTCGGCGGCAGCAACGTGAGCGCGGGAGGCCGTTGCCCGTTCAACTTGGCCATCAGCAGCTCGACCGCGCGCCGTCCCAGCACGTCGGCGGGCAGCTGCACCGAGGTGAGCCGCAGCTGTTCGGCCAGTTCGTCCGGGCAGATCGCGACCACGGTGACGTCCTCCGGCACGCGGCGCCCCTCGGCCCGCAGGGATTCCACGACCCAGCCCAGCGCCGCCTCGTTGTGCACGACCAGCGCGGTCATCCGCGTCAGTTCCCTGAGCAGCGTCCCGACCACGGCGCGCACGGCCTCACGCTGCCGTTCGGCGGGCAGGGCGGTCGAGGCGACACCACGCCGCATGGCCGCGCTGCTGAACCCCGCGAGGGTGCGCTGCGCGAAGCCGGTGTTGCGCGCGTAGACCGCTCCCGGCGCCCCGAGGAAGCCGATGGTGCGGTGCCCGAGCTCGACGAGGTGGTCGACGCACCGCGCGCCCGCCGCCTCGAAGTCCAGATCGACGCAGGTCAGGCCGTTCGCCACGGTGGGATGCCCGAGCAGGACGGCCGGGCGGCCGAGATCGCGCAGCACCGGCACCCGCTCGTCGTCCAGCCCCACGTCCATCACGAGGAACCCGTCCACCCTGGCGGTGCCGGCCACTCGTCGCAGGCCGGCGGCGCCCTCGTCCGCGGTCACCAGCAGCACGTCCATGTCGTGCTCGCGGGCGGTGGTGACGACCGAGGAGGCGAACCGCATCACCACCGGCAGGTGCACGCCCTCCCGCAGCGGCAGGACGAGGGCCAGCACGTTCGTCCGGCTGCCCGCCAGGGCCCGCGCTCCCGCGTGCGGCTGGTAGCCGAGCTGCCGAATGCTTTCCCCCACCCGCATTCGGGTTTCGGCCGAAACCGGGCGTTTGCCGGTCAGCACGTAGGAGACCGTGCTGGGCGCGACACCCGCGTGCTTCGCCACGTCCACAATGGTGACCACGCCGACACCTCCGGTCCCGCAGCGCCTGAGCAGAATTGAATCGAAGCGCTTCGAACGTGGTTTCAGAATGTGACACAGGCGAAACCCGCACGTCAAGCACACTCCGGCTGTTCGACGAGTTCGACCAAATTCGCGCGGGCGTTCGACAGCTGTTCGACCACCGCACTACGATGCTCGCGACGAACCGGCGCGAAGGGCGGGCATGATCACGATCAAGGAGGTCGCCCACCACGCCGGCGTCTCGATGAGCACGGTCTCGTACGTGCTGAGCGGCAAGCGCAGCATCTCCGAGGAGACCAAGCGCCGCGTCGAGCAGAGCATCGTGGCCCTCGGTTACCACCCGAACGCCGGCGCGCGGGCGCTCGCCTCGAACCGGTCGCGCGTGGTCGGCCTGGTCGTGCCGCTGCACTCCGACCAGAACCTGCCGATCATCATGCGGTTCGTGTCGTCGATCGTGGCACGCGCCCGTGACCACGACTACGACGTGCTGCTGCTGACCAAGGAGGCGGGCCCCGGCGAGGCCCACCGCGTCATCGCGCGGTCCATGGCGGACGCGATCGTCGTGATGGACGTCGAGAGCGCGGATCCGCGCGTGCCGGAACTGCGTGCCGTCGACGCGCCGGTGGTCCTGCTCGGCGTGCCGGACGACCACGAGGGCCTGAGCTGCCTCGACCTCGACTTCACCGCCGCCGGGAGGCAGCTGGCGGGCCACCTGGCGGATCGCGGCCACCGTTCGATCGCGCTGATCGGCTCGCCTCCCCCGGTCTACGAACGCGGCACGAGCTTCGCCGCGCGGCTGCTGGCCGGGTTCCAGGGCGAGACCGCCAAACGCGGTGTGCTCACCTCGGTCCACTCGTGCGCGGCCGGCTACGACGCGGTGTCCGGGTGCCTGGACGACGTGCTGCACCCGGACCGGGGCACCACCGGACTGGTGGTGCACAACGAGGCGGTCCTCGGCCCGTTGCTGCTCGAACTGCGGCGCCGGTCGCTCGACGTCCCCGGCGACCTGTCGGTGATCACGCTGTGTCCCGACGACGTCGCCGCGACCCTGCCCGTCCCGCTCACCTCGATCGCCGTTCCCGCGGAGGAACTGGGCGCTATCGCCGTCGAGATGGTGATGGCCCGCCTGGGCCGCGAACTCGCGCCGGAGGTGCGTCTCCTCCAGCCGCTGCTCACCGATCGCGGCAGCACCGCCGTCCGCTGAACCCGCGTTTTTCACGCGCGCCACGCGTTCGACCGGAATTCGACTGAAAAGCGTCGAAGAACACTTTTCGTCGACCCGAAAGATCTTCCGTGTTCCTCCGAAAGGTCGTAGCCTCCCGGGACCACATCGACCGTTCGGGCGTACACGAGGAACAATGAGACGATCACGAGGCGACGCGCGGCCCGCTCGGGCGACCAGGCTGCCGGCGATCGCCGCGGTTCTGCTGATCGGCGTCGCCGGCTGCGGCGGGGAGCCGGCCCCACCGGTCTCCACCACGACGCCGCCCGCGTTCCCCTCGATCATCGAGCCGCCGCGCAAGACCGCGTACTCCTCGACCGTGCAGGACGTCGTGGACGTCCGGACGGTGCGGTTCTCCGACGGTGAGGAGGTGCGCGTCCAGGGACTCGCCGCGGCGGACGCGTGCTGGGCCGAAGCGTCGACGACGTTCGCGAAGACGATGCTGCTCGCAAAGCCGGTCGAGCGGACCCCGGACGGCGAACCGGTGGCGTCGCTACGCCTGGCGGACGGCACCGACTACGCGACGCTCGCCGTCGAGATGGGCATGACGCGCAACGAGAATCCGGACGACCGCGCGATGCGGGAGGCGGAGGCGTCCGCGTCCACCAAGCGGCTCGGGCGGTGGGGGCCGCCGTGCGTCGCTCCGAGCGCCACCCCGGCACCGGCCCCCACCACCCCGGCCGCGTCCACACCCGCCGCCCCGCCCGCGCCGAAGCCGGTGACCGGCTGTTCGGTCGCCTACGTCGTCACCCACACCTGGCAGGGCGGCTTCCGCACCGACGTCACCCTCCGCAACACCGGTACCGCGGAGATCAACGGCTGGACGTTGCGGTGGACCTTCTCGGGCGGGCAGACGGTGTCCGAGATGTGGAACGCGACCCAGCGGCAGACAGGCAGGGACGTCTACGCGACCGCCGTGCCGTACAACGTCACGATTCCCGCGGGATCGTCGTTGCTGATGGGCTTCACCGCGTCCGGAAGCAGCACCACGCCGCGCGCGTTCACTCTCAACGGGCACGCCTGCTCGCTCGCCTGAAACCCGCTAGGAGTTCAGCCGGGCATAGGCCGGCTTCGGCCTCAGGTTCTCGTCGAACAGGCAGGCCGCGCCCTCACCGGGGAACACGTCCGGCACCCACGAGTGACGGTCGGTGAAGCCCCACGTGGTGAACTCGACGCACCGCCGCACCGCGTGGCAGGCGTCCCAGACCTGTTCGAAGTAGTCCGCTTGGGCTTCGAGCTTCTCGGGGGTGACGGGCAGCGGGATCCGCACGTCCGCCTCGGTGATCGCGACGTCCAGCCCGAGCGCGGCGAACCTGGCGATGTTCTCCCTGACGCCCGCCGGGAAGCCGTACATCAGCGAGAGGTGTGCCTGGATGCCGACGCCGTGGATCGGGACGCCCTGCCTCTTCAACGACTTCACCAGTTCGTACACCGCGTCACTCTTGGGGTTGAGCCCCTCGACGTTGTAGTCGTTGATGTAGAGCTTCGCCTTCGGGTCGGCCGCGTGGGCCCAGCGGAACGCGTCGGCGACGTAGCGGTCGCCGAGCTTCTCCTGGAACACCGTCTGCCTGCGCGTGCCGTCCTCGTTGAACGCCTCGTTGACGACGTCCCACGCGCGGATCTTCCCGCGGTAGCGGCCCGCCTCGGTCCTGATGTGGTTCTTGACCACGTCCCGCAGCTCCGCGGCTTCGAGGTCGTCGACCCAGTCGGGCAGCTGGCTGTGCCAGACCAGCGTGTGCCCGCGCACGGACTTGCCGGTCTTCTTGGCGTACTTGACGATCTCGTCCGCGCCGGACCAGTCGTACTGGCCGCGAACGGCTTCGACCACGCCCCACTTCATCTCGTTCTCGGGCGTGACGCTGTCGAACTCGCGCGTCAGCACCTTTCTGTAGTCGGCCTCGGCGTTCAGGTGCTGGGCGGCCACCGCGCTGCCCACGTACCTGTTCGTGACACTCTTCAACGGCCCTGCCGCCGAAGCGGGAACTGTCTGCGACAGCACCACCAGAACGGCGATGCCGGCAGCTAAGCGGGTACGCACGATTCACTCCCTTGTGAGTCAGCCCTTCACGGAACCGGTGAGGCCCCCGACCATCCGACGTTCGGCGAACACGAAGAACGTGAGCGCGGGGATCATGGACAGCGCGGTGAAGGCGAGCACCTTCGCGGTGTCCTGGGTGTGCTCGGACTGGAACATGGCCACGCCGAGCGGAAGCGTGAAGTTCGTGGAGTCGTTGAACACCAGCAACGGCAACAGGTAGAAGTTCCAGCTGGTGACGAACGCGAGCACGGACACCGTGATCAGCGCCGGCCGCGAGAGCGGGAGCAGGATCCGCCAGAAGAAGCCGAGCTTGGCCGCGCCGTCGAGCAGGGCGGCGTCCTCCAGCTCACCGGGGATCGCGTTCATGAACGGCCGCAGGATCACGATCGTGACCGGCAGTGAGAACGCCGCCTCCGGAATCGCGACCCCGAGCGGGTTCTCCAGCAGGTTCAGCTCTCTCAACCACAGGTACAGCGGCAGCGTGGCCACGCCGAGCGGGAACAGCAGACCCAGCGTGAACAACGTGTAGAACGCCTCGCGGCCCCGGAACACGTAGCGGGACAACGCGAACGCCGCCATCGACCCGAGCACGACCGCCAGCGTGGTCGCGATCACCGCGATCAGCATACTGTTGCCGAGCAGGCGCCAGAACTGCAGCGACGTCGCGACCTCGATGTAGTTGTCCCACACGAACGGGCCGGGCAACCCGGCCGGTGAGGAGTTGATCTGGGCCGTGGTGCGGAAACCGCCCAGCACCACGAACAACAGCGGCACCACCGTCACGCCGATGACGGCGAACGCGGCGAGGTAGCCGACGGTGTTACGACGTGACATCTCAGCGCACTCCCGTCAACGCGCCCTGGGTGTCGCGACGCAGAGCGAACCTCTGGTACAGCAACGCGAACAGGAAGCAGATGATGAACAGGATCACCGCGACCGCGCTGCCGAAACCGAACTCGTAGCGCTTGAAGCCGTGGTCGACCAGGTAGGTGGCCATGGTCGTCGACGCGTTGGCGGGACCGCCGAGCGTCATGATCCAGACCAGGTCGAAGAGCTGCAGCGACCCGATCACGGACAGGAACACCCAGATCCTGATCGTCGGTCCCAGCAACGGGAGCACGACGTGCCGGGTGGTCTGCCAGGCACTCGCGCCGTCCAGCGCGGCGGCCTCCCGAAGCTCGGGCGGAACGCCCTGCAGGCCGGCCAGCAGCAGGATCACGCCGAACCCGATGTACTTCCACGTGATCACCACGAAGAGCGTGTAGAGCACGAGCGACTGGTCGGCGAGCCACAGCTGCACGAAACCGCCCAGGCCCACACCGCGCAGGATCTCGTCGACGAACCCGCCGGGCTGCAACATGAGCAGCCAGATCACCGCGGTCACCGCCTCGGACAGCACGTACGGCGCGAAGACCACCATCCGCAGGAACGTCCGGCCGCGCAGCTTCCGGTTGAGCAGCAACGCGAGACCGATGCTCAGCGGCAGCTGAACGACGATCGAGAGCGTGGCGATGATCAGGTTGTGCCCGATGGCGCCCTGGAAGACGTCACCGGAGAAGGCCTCGACGTAGTTGTCCAGCCCCACGAAGTCCGTGAGCGGGCCGAAGCCGTTCCACGAGTAGAGGCTGTAGTACCCGGCGACGCCGATGGGGATCAGGACGAACCCGACGAACAGCACCAGTGCCGGGACGAGCAGCAGGGCGAGTTCGAGGCGGGTCCGCAGCCGGGACCGCCGCCGGGTGCCCCCGGCCGCTGGCGCGTGCGGCACGGGGGCGGTCGGCGGCCGCGTGGTGATCGCGGCACTCATCATTTGTTCCCGGCTGCTGCTTCGCTCACCGATTTCACGATGGTGTCGGGTCCGCCCTGACCCGCGAAGAAGTTCGCGATGGTGTCGTTCAGGGCCTGACCGACCTTGGTCGGGAACGCGGTGTCGAAGTAGAACTGGAGGTACGACGCCTTGGTCATGGCCTCGGCGATCGTCTTGTGCGGCTCGCTCTTCAGCGCGGCCACCCCGGCAGGGGTCACCGGCAGACCGGAGTTGGTCTCGGCGAGGATCTTCTGCACGTCGTCGCCGACGAGGTGCCCGAGGAACTCCGCGCACGCCTTGGCAGCGCGGGTGGTGCAGGAGAACCCGTCACCACCGCCGAGCAGCACGCTCGGATCGCCCTGCCCGCCCGGCACGCTCGGGAACGGGAACCAGCCGATCTTCGAGCCGATCTCCTTGTCCTCCGTAAGCGCCTGCATCACGTCGGGGTTCCAGTCGCCCTGCAGTTCCATGGCCGCCTTGCCGTTGGCCACCAGGCCCGCCGAGCTGCCCGCCCCCTGCTGAGCGGGCGTCCCGACGAACCCGTCCTGGAACGGTTTCGTGTCCAGGAAACTCTTGAGGTTCTCGCCCGCCTTGAGGAAGCACGGGTCGGTGAGCTCGGTCTTCTCGACCGCCTTCTTCAGCGTGTCGACCGAGCACTGGCGCACCGCGAAGTAGGCCCAGTAGAACGCGTCGGGCCAGCGGTCCTTGCCGCCGAGCGCGATCGGCACGACGCCCGCGGCCTTCAGCTTCGTGACCGCCGCGTTCAGCTCGTCCACAGTGGTCGGTGCCGAGGTGATTCCCGCCGTGGCGAAGATATCCTTGCGGTACCAGAACCCGACCGCGTGCATCAGGTACGGCGCACCGTACTGCTTGCCGCCGGCCTTCCAGCCGTCGGCGTTCTTGGCCAGCGGGCCGATCCAGCCCGACGAGGCCTGCGTGATGTCGGCGAGCTTGCCGGACTTCAGCTGGTCGGCGAGCGCTCCGCCGCCCCACTGCTGGAAGAGGTCCGGCGGGGTGTTGCCCTGCAGGGCGAGCGGCACCTTGGTCTGGAACTGCTCGTTCTGCAGCGGTTCGATCGTGAACGAGGTGTTCGGGTGGGTCCTGTGGAAGTCGTCGGCGATCTGCTGCCACTTCGACTTCATGGGCTCGGTGGTCCGGTTGTGCCACCAGGTGAGCGTGACGGGACCTTCCGTGGAGGCGTCACCGCCACCACCACCGCATCCGGCCAGCACGAAAGCCGCGGCGGCGAAGAGGGCAAGGGGCTTTCTCGAACGCATTTCAGGTCCACTCCTGACGACGTCGGCCGAGTTGGACTGCTGTGTTGGGGCCAGAGACTGGCGCGAAATCCGGCTCGTGTCAATCGTTGTCGATAACGTTTTACACGGCTAGCCTGTCCCGGTGCCTCCACGCTCTCGCGTCACGATCAAGGACGTCGCCGCTCAGGCCGGCGTCTCGGTAGCCACCGTGTCCAAAGTCCTCAACCAGCGGTACGGCGTCTCCGCGGAGACGTTCGCGCGGGTCACCGCCGTGATCAAGGACCTGGGGTACGAGGCGAGCCTCGTCGCGCAGAGCCTGCGCAACCACCGCACGAACGTCATCGGGATCCTGGTCGCCGACATAGAGCCGTTCAGCACCGAACTGCTCAAGGGTGCGGCGGATGCCATCCGCGGCACGGGTTTCGAGCTGGTCGTGTACTCGGCGGGCGGCCGCACCGGCGACCCCCACGGCTGGGAGCAGCGGTACCTCACGCGGCTGAGCGGCACCCTCGTCGACGGCGCCGTGCTGGTCACGCCGGCCGTCGACCTCGAAGGCCTGCCCGGCACACCCGTCGTCGCCGTCGACCCCCACACCGGGCGCGCGGCGCTGCCCACGGTCGACTCCGACAACCTGCACGGCGGACGGCTCGCGACCGAGCACCTGCTCGAACTCGGCCACCGCCGAATCGGGTTGCTCACCGGCCGCGAGGACCTGAAATCCGCGCAGCAGCGCGAAACCGGGTACCGGGGAGCCCTCGCCAGCGCGGGCGTCACGGTGGACGAGACCCTGGTCCGGCGCGGCGACTACGACGCGGACGTGGCCGCCGCGTCCGCGCGGTACCTGCTGAGCCGTCCCGACCGGCCGACCGCGATCTTCGCCGCCAACGACACCACCGCCATCGCCGCCATCGACGCCGCCCGCGAGCTCGGCCTGCGGGTGCCGGAGGACCTGTCGGTGGTCGGCTTCGACAACATCCCCGAGTCCGCGCTGTGCACACCGCCGCTCTCGACGGTGCAGCAGCCGATCCGCGAGATGGGCCACCGCGCCGTCGAGTTGCTGGTGCGACTCATCAACGGCACCGAGCCCGACGAAACCCACATCACCCTGGGCACCGAACTGGTCGTCCGGCAGTCGACCCGCCCACTGACCCCCTGAGGTTCTTGTGACGACAGAAGCCACCACGCCGGACGAACTCTGGCGGAACCCGCATGCCCCCGTGGCAGACCGTGTGCGCGACCTCGTCGCGCGGATGACCCCGCAGGAGAAGATCGCACAGCTGCAAGGGATCTGGGCCGGCATCGACGCCGCCGGCGAGATGGCCCCGCACCAGCACGAGTTCGCCGTGACACCACAGGACTTCGACGAGCTGATCCGCCACGGCATCGGCCAGCTCACCCGCGTCTTCGGCACCCGGCCGATCGCGCCGGAGGTCGGCGCGCGCACGCTCGCGCGCACCCAGCGGCAGATCATCGAGGCGAGCCGCTTCGGGATTCCCGCGGTGGCGCACGAGGAGTGCCTGACCGGGCTGGCCGCGTGGCAGGCGACCGTGTACCCCTCACCGCTGTGTTGGGGTGCGACCTTCGAACCGGACCTGGTGCGGCGCATGGCCGCGCGGTTCGGCGACTCGATGCGCCGCCTCGGCGTGCACCAGGGCCTGGCCCCCGTCCTCGACGTCGCGCGCGACCTGCGCTGGGGCCGGGTCGAGGAGACCATCGGCGAGGACCCGCACCTCGTGGGCACCATCGGCGCCGCCTACGTCGCGGGCCTGGAGTCGGCCGGGATCGTGTCGACGCTGAAGCACTTCGCCGGGTACTCGGCCTCGCGCGCGGGACGCAACCTCGCGCCGGTGTCGATCGGGCCGCGCGAACTCGCCGACGTGATCCTGCCGCCGTTCGAGATGGCGCTGCGCGCCGGCGCCAGGTCGGTGATGAACTCCTACTCCGACAACGACGGTGTGCCCGTCGCCGCCGATCCGGCGATGCTCACCGAGCTGCTCCGCGGCGAGTACGGCTTCACCGGCACCGTGGTCGCCGACTACTTCTCGGTGGCGTTCCTGCACAAGCTGCACGGTGTCGCCGCGGGCCGCGAGGACGCGGCCGTACAGGCTCTGACCGCCGGAATCGACGTCGAACTGCCCACTGTGGACTGTTACGGCGAGCCGCTGCTCGAAGGCCTCCGCTCCGACCGGGTGGACACGGCGGTCGTCGACCGGGCGCTGTCCCGGGTGCTGGCGCAGAAGTTCGAACTGGGCCTGCTCGACCCCGGCTACTCCCCCGCGCCCGACGCGGACCTCGACCTGGACGACCCCGAGTCCCGCGCCCTCGCCCGCGAGGTGGCGGAACGCTCGATCGTGTTGCTGCAGAACGACGGCGTGCTGCCGTTGACCGGCCGGCGACTGGCCGTCGTCGGCCCGCGCGCGGACGAGCCCGGCGCGATGATGGGCTGCTACTCGTTCCCGCTGCACGTCGGCGTGCACCACCCGGACGCCGAGATGGGCATCGAGGTCGCCACCGTGCTGGAGGCGTTGCGCGCGGACCACGACGTGGTGTTCGCGCGGGGATGTCCGGTGCTCGGCGGGACCGACGACGAGATCGCCGAAGCGGTCGAGGCCGCGCGGCAGGCGGAGACCTGCGTCGTGGTGCTGGGCGACCAGGCCGGCCTGTTCGGCAAGGGCACGTCCGGTGAGGGCTGCGACGTCGCGGACCTGAAGTTACCCGGCCGCCAGGAGGAACTGCTGGAAGCGGTGCTCGGCACCGAAAAGCCGGTGGTGCTCGTGCTGCTGTCGGGCCGGCCCTACGACCTGTCCCGGCAGGTCGACCGGCTCGCCGCCGTCGTGTGCGGCTTCTACCCCGGCCAGGAGGGCGCGGCGGCGCTGGCGGATGTCCTCAGTGGACGCGTCGACCCGTCCGGCCGGCTCCCGGTCAGCTTCCCCGGCGCCGGCTCCACCCAGCCGTCCACCTACCTCAGCGCCCCGCTCGGCACCCGCAGCGAGGTCAGCACGGTCGACCCGACCCCGCTGTTCCCGTTCGGCCACGGCCTGTCCTACGTGCCCGTCACGTGGGTGACGGCGGGGTGCGAGGAACGCGAGTGGCCGACCGACGGCACCTGCGCGGTGCACGTCGTCCTGCGCAACGACACGGACGTCGCGACCGCCGAGGTCGTCCAGATCTACCTGCACGACCCGGTGGCGGAGGTCGCCCGGCCCGTGCGGCAGCTGATCGGCGCGGTGAAGGTGGACCTCGCTCCCGGCGAGACCCGCACGGTGACCGCACGGCTGCACGCGGACCTCACCTCCTACACCGGCCGGGCGGGCCGCCGCCAGGTCGACCCCGGCGACGCCGAGCTGCACGTCGGCACGTCGAGCGCGAACATCCACACCTCGTTGAAGCTCACGCTGACCGGGCCCGCGCGGCAGGTCGGGTTCGACCGCGTCCTGACTCCCGAGTTCGACACACCCTAGGGGTGTGGCCCGCCTTCACCGCCCGGTAACGTCCATTGCGGACGGACCGGGCGGCTGGAGGGACTTGCGGTGCTGGAGATCAGCGGACTGACGTGGGCGGTCACGATCGGGGTGATCGTCGCGCTGCTGGCGGTCGACCTCGTGCTCGCGGCGTGGCGGCCACACCGGATCGGCTTCCGCGAAGCCAGTCTGTGGTCGGTGTTCTACATCCTCGTGGCCATCGGCTTCGGCGTGTGGTTCGCGAGCGCGCACGGCGGCGGGTTCGGCGCGGAGTACTTCGCCGGCTACATCGTCGAGAAAAGCCTGTCGGTCGACAACCTCTTCGTCTTCGTGATCATCATGACCACGTTCCTCGTGCCCGAGGAGCACCAGCACAAGGTGCTGACGTTCGGCATCGTGCTCGCGCTGATCATGCGAGGCATCTTCATCGCGGTCGGCGCGACGCTGCTGTCGTTGTTCTCGTTCATGTTCCTGCTGTTCGGGCTGCTGCTGATCTTCACGGCGGTGCAGCTGTTCCGGCACCGCGACGAGGATCCCGACGTCGAGAACAACGTCGTCGTGAAGACCGCGCGCAAGCTCCTGCCCGTCACGGACGACTACGTCGGCGGCAAGATCTTCACCCGCGTCGACGGCAGGCGGATGGCCACTCCCCTGTTCGTCGTACTGGTCGCGATCGGCGGCGTCGACCTGCTCTTCGCGCTCGACTCGATCCCCGCGGTGTTCGGCGTGACCGAGCAGCCCTACATCGTCTTCACCGCCAACGCCTTCGCGCTGCTCGGCCTGCGCGCGTTGTTCTTCCTCGTCAAGGGCCTGCTCGACCGGCTCGTCTACCTGTCGGCCGGGCTGGCGATCATCCTCGCGTTCATCGGCGTCAAGCTGATCCTGCACTGGGCGCACGTGGACATCTCCGCGAGCGTGCCCGAGATCCCGACGCCGGTGAGCCTCGGCGTGATCATCGCGATCCTGGTCGTCGTCACGGTCGCCAGCCTCGTCAAGACGCGCAACGACCCCTCGGCGAAGGCGCACGCCGGTTCGCTGCGCGGTCACCGCGACGACGATAAGTAACACTTGACTAATTAGTAACAGCTGTTACACGATCTGGCGCATGGAACTGCGCGAGGTCGAGCCGCCACGCGACCGCCGGGTGCGCCGCACCCGCGCGGCCGTCCTGGCGGCCGTGGTCGGCCTGGTGACGGAACGGGGCACGACGGCGATCACGGTGTCCGAGGTCGCGGAGTCGGCCGACGTCAGCCGGCGGGTCGTCTACCAGCACTTCGGAGACCTGGACTCGCTGCTGCTGGAGGCGGGACTCGATCTCGCCCGCCGTGAACTGCTGCCCCGCCTCTCCGACCTCACCCCGCCGGTGGACGCACGGTCCGAGACGCTCGCCGTGGCCAGGCACTTCGCCGGCCACCGGGTGTTCTACCGCGCCCTGTTCACCGGCTCGTGCGCGTTCGCGCTGGACCGGGGGCTCATCAGCCTGCTCCTGCCGGTCAACCGGCAGGCCGTCGAGCACCTGCGCGGTCTCTCTGACCAGACCGCCGACGACCTCGCCGCGTTCATCACGGGCGGCGCCGGATCGTTCGTCACGTCCTGGGTGGTCGCGGGAGCGCCCGATCCGGAGACGTTCACCGACCGCCTGCTGGGTGTGCTCTCCCTACTCCTGGAGCATCGATGATCAGCCGTCTCCTCCAGCGCGGGCTCAGGCTCTCGCCGCCGCTGACCCGCGATGTCGTGGTGCAGCGGGATCTGCGCGTTCCCATGCCCGACGGCGTGGACCTGCTCGCCGACCGGTGGATGCCGCGTTCAGGTGGTGACGGCCTGCCGACGGCGTTGATCCGTTCCCCGTACGGGCGGCGCATGTTCGGCGCGGTGATCGCGAGGCCACTGGCCGAGCGCGGCTACCAGGTGGTGATGCAGAGCGTGCGCGGCGGCTTCGGCTCCGGCGGCACGTTCGACCCGATGCGCCAGGAACGCGCGGACGGCCTCGCCACCCTCGAGTGGCTGGTGGAGCAGCCGTGGAGCGACGCGATCGTGCTGTACGGGCTGAGCTACCTCGGCCACGTGCAGTGGGCGGTCGCCGACCGGCTGCCGCCGCAGGTCAAGGCGATGATCCCGGTGGTGACGGAATCCGCTTTGACGCTGGAGTTCCTGCGCGCGGACGGCATGTCGCTGGAGACGCCGTTCGAGTGGGGCGTGCTCGTCGGCACCCAGCAACGCCCGCTGTCGATGCTGCGCAAACCGTTCCAGGACAGGAAGACCGCACGGGCGATGCACACGCTGCCGTTGCGGGACGCCGACGTCGTGGCGTTCGGCTCGCGTTCCGGCTACGTGCAGGACATCCTGGTCCACGACGCGAATTCCACGCGATGGGAGGAGTTCGACCACAGCGACCGGGTCGCCGGCGTGACCGTGCCGGTCAGTTCCATCGGCGGCTGGTACGACATCTTCCTGCCGGGCCAGCTGCGTGACTTCCGGACTTTGCAGGACAACGGCCGTTCCGCGCGGCTGACCGTCGGGCCGTGGACCCACACGGAGGTCATGGCAGCGCCGATCCGCGAAGCCGTGGAGTTCGGACTGGCGCATGCTCGCGGCGAGGAGCCTCCGGACCGCGCTCCCGTTCAGCTGTACGTGATGGGCGAGAACGCGTGGCGCCCGTTCGACTCCTGGCCGCCCGCCGGCTACTCGCCCACGCGCTTCCACCTCGGTTCGGGCGGTGTGCTCGGTCCTACGCCAGACGAGTCCTCAGTGGACAGATTCCGCTACGACCCGGCCGACCCCACCCCGGCGTCCGGAGGGGTGCGCCTGGCTCGGGACGGCGGGCGCGTCGACAACACCGCCCTGGAAGCCCGGCCGGACGTGCTCACCTACACCACACCCGTTCTCGGCGAGGACGTCGAGGTGGTCGGTGAGGTCAGCTCCGAGATCTGGTTCTCGTCCAGCCTCGCGCACGCCGACGTGTTCGTCCGGCTGTGCGACGTCGATCCGGAGGGACGTTCGTGGAACGTCTGCGACGGGCTGGTGAGTCTTACGTCGGCGGAGGAAGCGCAGCGCGCCGCAGTCCGGTTGTGGCCGACGGCGTACCGCTTCCGGCGCGGGCACCGCATCCGTGTGCAGGTCTCCAGTGGCGCGTTCCCCCGGTACGCCCGCAATCCCGGCACCGGTGAACCACGCGCAACGGCCACGAGGATGGTCGCGGCCACCCAGTCCGTCCATTCCGGACCGGAGAGGCCGTCCGCCATCGTGCTACCCGTGCGCTGACGGTCAGTCTCCGCCCTTCTTGCCCTTGCCTTTGCCCTTTCCGCTGTTGCCCGCTCCGGCCGGCGTGTCCCTGTCCACGACCTGGACCGCCGGCGGCGCGACGACCGGAGCGGTCGGCTGCACCACGACGGGCGTGGGAACGAAGTCGGCGGTGCGCGCGGGATTGGACGCCGGCGCGTTCGTGGCCGGCGGCTCGGAACCCGACGAGGTGACGCCGTTCCACGCGTTGATCCCCGTGCCGATGGCCGAGATCAGCGCCACGGCCGACGCGGCCGCGAGCAGTCCTCGTGCGCGGGGCGGCCGGGCCACGACGACAGTCGGCGGTTCCGCGACCGGAGAACCCAGGGCCTCGGCGCACTCGCGCGCCGTCGGGCGACGGGCCACGGTCAGAGCCGTCATCCTGGACAGCAGCCGCACGAGGTCGAACGGCAGGTGGTCCGGCACCACCGGCGGCCGGTGCAGGCGGGCGACGGCGGCCTCGACCCCCGTGCCCTGGTACTCGCGGTGCCCGGTCAGGCACTCCAGCAGCACCAGCCCCAGCGCGTACACGTCGGCCGCGGCGGTGACCTCCTGACCGCGCACCTGTTCCGGCGCGAGGTAGGCGGCCGTGCCGACGACCTGGCCGGTCCTGGTGAGACCGGCCCCGCCCGCCATGCTCACCAGGCCGAAGTCGGCGAGGCGGGGGATCTCGTCGTCGTCGAGCAGCACGTTGGAGGGCTTGATGTCGCGGTGGATGAAACCGCGGGCGTGCACGTGGGCCAGTGCGTCGGCCAGGGCCGCCCCCAGCCGGCGCACGTCCTCGACGGCCATCGGCCCGTCCTCGACGCGTTCGCGCAGCGTCCGGCCCTCGATCAGCTCCAGCACCAGGTACGGCGTCTCGCCGCCGGGATCCGCGTCGTAGACCGTGACCAGGCCGGGATGGGACAGTCCCGCGAGCGCGCAGATCTCGTTGTCGATCCGGCGTGCGTCGGAGAGGTCCTCGCCCGGCCGGAACAGCTTGACCGCGACGTCACGCGCCAGCAGCACGTCCCTGGCCCGGCGCACCTGCGCGACCCCGCCGGTGCCGAGCACCTCGCCCAGCCGGTACCGGTCGGCCAGGAGACTCGTGTTCGACATGGGCGCGGCCTTTCCGTTCGGGCGGTACCGCTGTGGGGTGCCCACCCGATCGGGATCCAACCGTGGAGCATGACCGCTGCCCTCGTCGATCACTCCTCGGGCGTGCCGGCACGGACTGGATTCGCTCGACGATCAATGGCCCCTCGCACAGCTGAACACCCCGTGGCTAATGTCGGTGTGCGGCCGCATTCCGCTCTTCCACAAGAACGAGGTGAAAATCGTGCGTGCAATTTCGGCGTTCGTGCTGACCGCGGCCGCATTACTGGCCACCGCATTGCCGGCGTCGGCAGGGACGGTGGAGGCCGCGGTGGCCCTCCAGTCCCAGGGCAGGCTGGAGGCGCGAGGCGCCGCGGTCGTCGTGCCACTGCGGGTGATGTGCCAGAACGGCGCCACCGGGTCGTTGTGGGTGCAGGTCACGCAGAACGTGCGGGGTGAGCTCGCGACCGGTGACAAATACACGGCGAACGTTCCGTGCACCGGCGATCACCACCAGGTCGACGTGACCGTGGTGGCCCGCACGAAAGCGTTCCGGCCGGGCATCGCATTCACTTCAGCTTCGCTGAACGTCTATCTTCCGCCGGACAGTTCGAGCATTGTCGAAAGTGACCGGGAAATGATGCTCGTCCGGTAGTCACGGCCGGCGTTTGATCGCGGTGGACGCGCGGACCACGAGCTCCGGCTGGAACTTCACGTGCCGGTGCTCGTGGTCCGGCTCGTTCTCCGTCAACAGCAACTGGGCGGCGGTGCGGCCGAGCTGCTCGCGCGGCTGGCGCACCGACGTCAGCGGAACGGCGGCGGCCGCGGCGAACTCGATGTCGTCGTAGCCCACGACGGCGAGGTCGTCCGGTACGCGCAGGCCCTGCTGCGTCATCGACTGCAGCAGGCCGAGCGCGAGCAGGTCGTTGGCGCAGAACGCCGCCGTGGGGCGCCGGGAGGCGGGCAGGCCCACCAGCCGCTCCCCCGCACCCCGGCCTTCCGCTACCTGCAAGCTCCTCGTTTCGAGGAACGTGAGTGAATCCGCAGGCAGGCCGGCGTTTGTTAGCGCTCGCAACGCGCCCTGGCGCCGGTCGCGCACCTGCTGGATGGACAGCGGTCCGCCGACCATCGCGATGCGGGTATGGCCGTTCTCGATGAGGTGGGTGACCGCCAGCTCGCCGCCGAGCACGTCGTCCACGGCCACCGAACAGCGCGTTCCGTCCGTCGCCTCGCGGTCGACCAGCACGACGGGCGTGCCGCGTTCGGCGATCTGCGCGCTCTCCGCGTCGACCGGGGTGATCAGGATGCCCTCGACGCGTTGTTCGTGCAGCAGCTCCAGGTACTCGCGTTCCCTGCCGCCGTCGGAGGCGCTGTTGCACAGGAACAACGCGAGGCCCGCTTCCCGTGCCGCGTCCTCGACGCCGCGGGCCACGTCCGTGAAGAACGGGTTCGCCGCGTCCAGCACGACGTAGGCGATCACCCGGCTGCTGCCCGCGCGCAGCTGGCGCGCGGACTCGTTGCGCACGAAGCCAAGTTCCTCGATGGCGGCCAGCACCCGCTGGCGCGTGGCGGGAGCGACGACATCGGGCCGGTTCAACACGTTCGAAACGGTCGCGTTGGACACGCCGGCGTGCTGCGCGACGTCGCGGATGCCCACTGACGGCCTCACCGGTGGCTCCTTTGTTGAAACGTGACAACAGATCGTACCCCGGAACTCTTGACACAATGGCGTAACACACCCAGAGTGCTCGTAACTCAGGCTTTAAAACGTTTCAACATCGAGGAGACGGACGTGGACCGACCTCCCGTGGTGGCACTGGACGAGGTGAGCAAGTCCTTCGGCGCCGTCCGCGCGTTGTCCGGGGTGTCGCTGCGACTGCTGCCCGGCGAGGCCCACGCGTTGCTCGGGGAGAACGGCGCCGGCAAGTCGACGCTGATCAAGACACTCGCCGGGGTCCACCGCCCGGACGCGGGCCAGGTGCTGGTCGACGGCTCCGCGCGGCGGTTCTCCGGTCCGGCCGACGCACTGGCGGCGGGCATCGCGATCATTTACCAGGAGCCGACGCTGTTCGGCGACCTGTCGGTGGCCGAGAACGTGTTCATGGGCCGTCAGCCGCTCGGGTTCGGCCGTCGCATCAACGTCGCCGAGATGCACGCCCGCACCTCGGAGTTGTTCTCCCGGCTGGGAGTCAGGCTCGATCCGGCACGTCCGGCGCGCGGACTGTCCATTGCGGACCAGCAGCTCGTCGAGATCGCCAAGGCGTTGTCGTTCGACGCCCGCGTGATCGTCATGGACGAACCCACCGCCGCCCTGTCCGCGCACGAGGTGCAGCGGCTTTTCGGTGTGGTGCAGGCATTGCGCGCGCAGGACGCCGCCGTGCTGTTCGTCTCGCACCGGCTCGGCGAGGTGTTCGAGCTGTGCCAGCGCGCCACGGTGCTGCGTGACGGCGAGTTCGTGTGGTCCGGCGAACTCACCGATGAGACACCGGACTCCTTGGTGCGCCGGATGGTCGGCCGTGAGCTGTCGGCACTCTTCCCCAAGCAGGACACGACAGCGGGTGACGTACTGCTCTCGGTGCAACGGCTGACCCGCGAGGGCGTGTTCACCGACGTGTCGTTCGACGTCCGCGCGGGCGAGATTGTCGCCCTGTCCGGGCTGGTCGGCGCCGGACGCAGCGAGGTGGCACGGGCGATCTTCGGCATCGACCGTCCCGACGCCGGTTCCGTGCACGTGGACGGCAGGCGGCTGAAGTACGGCTCACCCACCGCCGCGATGGCCGCGGGCATCGGGTTCGTGCCGGAGGACCGCCGCCAGCAGGGACTTGTGATGGACGCGTCCATCGAACGCAACACCGCGCTCGCCTCGCTGGGCCGGCTGTCGACGTTCGGGTTGCTGCGCCGTCGTAGTGAACGTGCACTCGCGCAGGACTGGGCGGTGAAGCTGCGGCTGAAGTTCTCGAAGCTGAGCGACCCCGTCGGCGTGCTGTCCGGCGGCAACCAGCAGAAGGTCGTGCTGGCGAAGTGGCTGGCGCGCACCCCGTCCGTGCTGATAGTCGACGAACCGACGCGTGGCATCGACGTCGGCACGAAGGCCGAGGTGCACCGGCTGCTGTCGGAACTGGCCGGGCAGGGCGTGGCGGTGCTGATGATCTCGTCGGAACTGCCGGAGGTGCTCGGCATGGCCGACCGCGTGCTGGTGATGCACGAGGGCCGGCTCGTCAAGGAGCTGGCACGGGCCGAGGCGACGGAGGAACGGGTGGCGATGGCGGCCGCCGGACAGGCGGTGGCGCCATGACCACCCAACTCACCCCCACAGTCACCCCACCCGCCCGACGCACCACGTCCCGCCGCCGGACAGCCGGTGGCGATGGCGGCCTCCGGACAGGCGGTGGCACCATGACCACTCAGCTCACCCCCACCGCCACCCCACCCGCCCGACGCACCACGTCCCGCCGCCGGACAGCCGGCGGCGAAATGACCGCAGCACCGGCGCGTCGTCGCTCCTGCGGGCGGGCGGTGGCGCCATGACCACCCAACTCACCCCCACCGCCACCCCACCCACCTCCCGGCGCACCGCCGCCCGCCGTCTCACCACCCGCGTCGGCCGGGTCCGCGAGCTCGGCATCGTCGTGGCGCTGGCCCTGGTGGTCATCCCCACCGCGATCGTCAACCCGCGGTTCATCCAGCCGCAGAGCCTGCGCGACCTCCTCCTGAACGCCTCGATCGTCGCTCTCCTCGCGGTGGGCCAGACTCTCGTGGTCATCACCCGCAACGTCGACCTGTCCGTCGGCTCGGTCCTGGGCCTGTCCGCGTTCCTCACCGCCCAGCACTTCGCCGACAACCCCGGCACCCCGCTCCTGCTGGGCATCGGTTTCGGCGTCGCGGTCGGCCTCGCCTGCGGGCTCCTCAACGGACTGCTGGTGGCGCTGGGCAACGTGCCCAGCCTCGTCGTCACGCTCGGCACGCTGTACGTGTTCCGGGGCATCGACTACGCGCTGGCCCAAGGCAAGCAGGTCAACGCCGCCAACCTGCCCGACGCCCTGCTGGACCTCGGCAGCAGCCGCATCCTCGGTATCCCGATCCTCGTGCTGGTCGCCGTCGTGGTGATCGTGGTGGCCGCCGTCTACCTGCGTTCCTACCGGTCCGGCCGCGAGCTGTACGCGATCGGCTCGAACCCGGAGGCCGCCACGCTCGCGGGCATCCCGGTCGCCAGGCGCACGCTCACAACGTTCGCCGTCTCCGGACTGATCGCCGGGCTCGCGGGTGCGCTGTGGGTGGCCCGTTACGGCACCGTCGACGCGGCGGCGGGCACCGGCCTCGAACTCCAGGTCGTCGCGGCGGTCGTCGTCGGCGGCGTCGCGATCTTCGGCGGGTCCGGCACGGTGACCGGGGCCGCGCTGGGCGCGCTCCTGCTGGGCACGATCACGAGTTGCCTGGTGGTGCTGCAGATCCCCGCGTTCTGGCAGCAGGCGATCGCGGGCGCGCTCCTGCTCAGCGCGATCACCGTCGACCGGCTCCTGGCACTGCGGCTGGCCAAAGCCCTGCGCACCTCCGAAGGGACCAGCCATGCGTAACCTCCTGCGGTGGGAGACCGCGCTGGTGTTCCTGCTCGTCGTGGTAGCGCTGACAGGTCAGATCAGCACCGACGGTTCGTTCCTGTCCGGCGGCAACCTCTTCTACCTCGGCCTCGACATCGGCGAGATCGCGCTGATCGCGCTGCCGCTCACGCTGGTGATCGTCGCGGGCGAGATCGACCTGTCCGTGGCGTCGGTGCTGGGCCTGTCCAGCGCGCTGATCGGCTGGCTGTGGAACGCGGGCTGGTCGCTGGAGACGATCCTGCCGACCGTGATCGTCGCCGGCGCGGTGTGCGGAGCGGTCAACGGCCTGCTGGTCACGAGACTCGGTCTGCCGTCGCTCGCGGTCACCATCGGCACGCTCGCGCTCTACCGCGGCCTCGCGCTGGTGGTCCTGGGCGACACCGCGGTCGCCGACTTCCCGGCGAGCTACACGTCGTTCGGCACGACCCCGGTGCCCGGCACCGACATCCCGTATCCGATCGTGCTGGCCGCTGTCCTCGCCGTCCTGTTCGGCGTCGCCCTGCACGCCAGCTCGTTCGGCCGGTCCGTCTTCGCGATCGGCGCCAACGAAGAGGGTGCGCGCTTCTCCGGCATCCGGGTCAAGCGCGTGAAGCTCAGCCTGTTCGTGCTCGCCGGAGCCGTGGCCGCGATCGCGGGCATCGTCTACACGTTCCGCTTCTCCAGCGCCCGCGCGGACAACGGCGTCGGGCTCGAACTGGCCGTCGTCGCCGCCGTGCTGCTCGGCGGCGTGTCCATCTTCGGTGGCAAGGGATCGCTCTTCGGCGTGCTCGCGGGCGTGCTGCTGCTGGGCGGCCTGCGCAACCTCCTGATCCTGCAGGACACCTCCACCGAGGTCCTCACCATCGTCACCGGGCTCCTGCTCCTGGTGAGCGTGCTCGCCCCGTCCGTCACCCGTCGCGTCGGAAGTCTGAGAAAGGCCGCGCCATGAACACACGTCTAGTGCTCGCCCTGGTGATGTCCGGGGCCGTCGCGCTCACCGCCTGCGGTGGCACCACGAAGGACAGCGCCGGCGATCAGACCGGCGGCGCCACCAACGCCGCCAAGGGTGATCCCAACGCGGCGCTCAAAGAGGGTCTGAAGATCACGTTCCTGCCCAAGCAGGTCAACAACCCGTACTTCACCGTGGCGCAGAAGGGTGCCGAACAGGCGGGTACGGCGATCAAGGCCGAGGTGAAGGCCACCGGACCATCCGACGCGGCCGCCTCCTCGCAGGTCACCTACATCAACACCGCCGCGCAGCAGAAGCAGGACGCGCTGGTGATCTCCGCCAACGACGCCAACGCCGTCGCGCCCGCGCTGAAGAGCGCACGTTCACAAGGGCTCAAGGTCGTCACGTTCGACTCCGACGCCGCCCCGGACGCCCGCGACGTGTTCATCAACCAGGCCACCTCGACCGAGATCGCGGCGGGCCAGGTGAAGCTGATCTCCGAGGCCGTCGGCGGGTCCGGTGAGATCGCGATCCTGTCCGCGACTCCCAACGCCACCAACCAGAACGCGTGGATCGAGGTCATGAAGACCGAGCTCGCGAAGCCCGAGTACGCAGGCCTGAAGCTGGTGGAGACCGCGTACGGCAACGACGACGACCAGACGTCGTTCCAGAAGACCCAGGGCCTGCTGCAGGCGCACCCGAACCTCAAGGGCATCATCTCGCCGACCACCGTCGGTGTCGCGGCGGCCGCCCGTTACCTCAGCTCGTCGGAGTACAAAGGCAAGGTGCAGCTGACCGGTCTCGGCACGCCGAACCAGATGCGCAAGTTCGTTCAGGACGGCACGGTGAAGTCGTTCTCGCTGTGGGACCCGACGAAGCTCGGCTACCTCGCCACCCACACCGCCGCCGCGCTCGCGTCCGGGCAGATCACCGGCGCGGAGGGCGAGAAGTACCAGGCCGGCGAGCTCGGCGAGTACACGGTCGGCGCCAAGGGCGAGGTCGTGCTCGGCCCGCCGACGGTGTTCACCAAGGACAACATCGACAAGTTCGACTTCTGACATGCGCGTCTGCTTCACCTTGCGGGTCCGCCCGGATCGTCTCGACGACTACCGGGCGCGGCACCGCGAGGTGTGGCCGGAGATGCGGGCCGCCCTCAGCGAAGCGGGATGGCGCAACTACTCCCTCTACCTCGCTGAGGACGGCCTGCTCGTCGGCTACCTCGAGTGCGACGACTTCGACGCGGCGCTCGCGGAGATGGCACGCACCGAGGTGAACGCGCGCTGGCAGACCGAGATGGCGGAGTTCTTCGTCGGCGACGGCAACGCCGACGAACGGATGCGCCCGCTCGACGAGGTCTTCCACCTCGACTGAAAAGCTTTGGGGAGAACAATGAGCGTGAAGGACGCGCTGCGCGAGCAGCGGATCGAGACGCCGTCGTGGGCGTACGGCAACTCCGGTACCCGGTTCAAGGTGTTCGCGCAGCAGGGAGTTCCGCGCACGCCGTACGAGAAGATCGACGACGCCGCCGTGGTGCATCGGCTCACCGGCGTCGCGCCGACCGTCGCGTTGCACATCCCGTGGGACAGGGTCGACGACTACGGCAAGCTAGCCTCCTACGCGCGGGACCGGGGTGTCGCGCTCGGGGCCATCAACTCGAACGTGTTCCAGGACGACGACTACAAGCTCGGCAGCGTCTGCCATCCGGACGCGACGGTGCGGCGCAAGGCGGTCGGGCACCTGCTGGAGTGCGTCGACATCATGGACCAGACGGGGTCGCGCGATCTCAAGCTGTGGTTCGCCGACGGCCTCAACTATCCCGGCCAGGACAATCTCCGCGCGCGTCAGGACCGGCTTGCCGAGGCGTTGCGGGAGACCTACGACCGGCTCGGCGCTGATCAGCGGATGTTGCTGGAGTACAAGCTCTTCGAGCCCGCCTTCTACGCCACGGACGTGCCGGACTGGGGCACGGCGTTCGCGCACTGCCTGCAGCTGGGCGAACGTGCGCAGGTCGTGATCGACACCGGGCACCACGCCCCCGGCACGAACATCGAGTTCATCGTGTCGTTCCTGCTGCGGGCGGACAAGCTCGGCGCGTTCGACTTCAACTCGCGCTTCTACGCCGACGACGACCTGATGGCCGGGGCGGCCGACCCGTTCCAGCTGTTCCGGATCATGCACGAGATCGTGCTGGCCGACGCGCTGAAGCCCGCCGCCGGCATCGCGTTCATGCTCGACCAGTGCCACAACCTGGAGCCGAAGATCCCGGCGATCATCCGGTCCGTACTCAACGTCCAGGAGGCCACTGCGAAGGCGCTGCTCGTCGACCACAGCGCGTTGGACGCGGCCCAGCGGGCCGGTGACGTGCTGGAGGCGAACGCCGCGTTGATGGACGCCTACAACACCGACGTGCGGCCACTTCTGCGGGAGTTGCGCGAGGACATGGGGCTGGATCCCGATCCTATGGCCGCGTACCGGCGGTCCGGGTACGCCGAGCAGATCGTCCGGGAACGAGTCGGTGGCGAGGCCGCCGGGTGGGGTGCGTGATGGAGCAGGTCCAAGCGCTGCTGGGGCGGAGCAACCGGCTCGGCGCCGATCCGCGCAACACCAACTACGCGGGTGGCAACACCTCGGCCAAGGGTTCGGAGACTGACCCGGTCACCGGGCAGCCCGTGGAACTGATGTGGGTCAAGGGATCCGGCGGTGACCTGGGGACGCTTCAGGAGTCCGGGCTCGCGGTGCTGAGGCTCGACCGGCTCCGCGCGCTGACCGAGGTCTATCCGGGTGTGGAGCGCGAGGACGAGATGGTCGCCGCGTTCGACTTCTGCCTGCACGGCAAGGGAGGCGCGGCGCCGTCGATCGATACGGCCATGCACGGTCTCGTGGACTCGGCGCACGTCGACCACCTGCACCCGGACGCCGGTATCGCGTTCGCGACGGCGGCGGACGGCGAGGCACTGGTCAAGGCGTGCTTCGGCGACCGCGTGGCCTGGGTGCCGTGGCGGCGGCCGGGTTTCCAGCTGGGACTGGACATAGCGGCCATCAGGCGGGACCACCCGCAGGCCATCGGCGTCGTCCTGGGCGGGCACGGCATCACCGCGTGGGGTGCGACGAGCGAGGAGTGCGAGGCGCACTCGCTGGAGATCATCCAGACCGCGCAGCGCTACCTCGACGACCACGGCCGCGCGGAGCCGTTCGGACCGGTGGTCCATGAGCCACTGTCCACAGAGGAGCGCCGGGTGCGGGCCGCCGAACTGGCGCCGGTGATCCGCGGCCTGGCCTCCGCGGACACTCCGCAGGTCGGCCACTTCACGGACTCCGGCGTGGTGCTGGACTTCCTGTCGCGGGAACGGCATCCGGAACTGGCCGCGCGCGGCACGTCCTGCCCCGACCACTTTCTGCGCACCAAGGTCCGGCCGTTGGTGCTCGACCTGCCGCCGAGCGCGCCGGTCGAAGAAGTCGTGGAACGCTTGCGACAACTCCACGCCGCCTACCGCGAGGAGTACCGGGCGTACTACGAGCGGCACGCCGAACCGGACAGCCCGCCGATGCGCGGCGCAGACCCAGCCGTCGTGCTCGTGCCGGGCGTCGGCATGTTCAGCTTCGGCCGGAACAAGCAGACCGCGCGGGTGGCGGGCGAGTTCTATGTGAACGCTATCAACGTCATGCGGGGCGCCGAATCGGTCTCGCGGTACGCGCCGATCGACGAGCGCGAGAAGTTCCGCATCGAGTACTGGGCCCTCGAAGAGGCCAAGCTGCGGCGGATGCCGAAGCCCAAGCCCCTGGCCACCCGCGTCGCACTCGTCACCGGCGGCGGTTCGGGCATCGGCCGGGCGGTCGCCGAACGGCTGGCGGCCGAGGGCGCGTGCGTCGTGGTCGCCGATCGCAACGCTGACGCCGCACGTGAGGTCGCTTCAGGCATCGGTTCCTCCGACGTGGCGGTGCCGGTGACCGTCGACGTCACCGACGCGGCAGGCATCGCCGAGGCGTTCCGCGCGGCGGCACTCGCGTTCGGCGGCGTGGACCTGGTGGTCAACAACGCCGGCCTGTCGATCTCCAAGCCGCTCGAGAAGACCACCGAGGCCGACTGGGACCTGCAGCACGACGTGATGGCCAAGGGCTCGTTCCTGGTCTCACAGCAGGCCGCCAGGGTCATGCGTGCTCAGGGCATGGGCGGCGACATCATCTACATCTCCAGCAAGAACGCGGTCTTCGCCGGCCCGAACAACGTCGCGTACGGGGCGGCCAAGGCCGACCAGGCGCACCAGGTCCGGTTGCTGGCGGCCGAACTCGGCGAGGACGGCATCCGCGTCAACGGCATCAACCCGGACGGCGTGGTCCGCGGCTCCGGGATCTTCGCCGGCGGCTGGGGCGCCCAGCGCGCCGCCGTCTACGGCGTGCCCGAGGAGAAGCTCGGCGAGTTCTACGCCCAGCGCACCCTGCTGAAGCGCGAGGTGCTGCCCGAACACGTTGCCGCGGCGGTGTTCGCGCTCACAGCGGGAGACCTGTCGCTCACGACCGGCCTGCACGTGCCGGTCGACGCCGGTGTCGCCGCGGCGTTCCTGCGATGACGGCGGTCGCGGCGGTCGACCTCGGTGCGTCGAGTGGCCGGGTGGTGCGAGGCGTCGTCACCGATGGCCACGTTCACATCGAGGAGGTGCACCGGTTCGCCAACGGTCCGGTGCACCGGCGCGGCTCGCTGCACTGGGACCTGCCCGGCCTGTACCGCGAGGTGCTGGCCGGGCTGCGGCTCGCCGGTGAGATCGACAGCATCGGCATCGACAGCTGGGCGGTCGACTACGGCCTGCTCGACGCGTCCGGCGGACTGCTGGACGACCCGGTGCACTACCGCGACTCCCGCACCGACGGGATCGAGCCGCCCGACGGCCTGTACGAGATCAACGGGCTGCAGTTCCAGCCGTTCAACACGATGTTCCAGCTCATGGCCGAACCGCTGCTCCCCCAGGCCTCCCAGCTGCTGCTCATCCCCGACCTGATCTCCTACTGGCTCACCGGCGAACGTGGCGCCGAGTACACCAACGCCACCACGACCGGCCTGATAGACGTCCGAACAGGACAGTGGTCACCCGAGCTGACCCGTGCACTGCCGGGCCTTCTCCCTGCGCTGCGCCGACCTGGCGACCCCGCCGGTACGTACAACGGAGTCCCGGTCATCGCGGTCGGATCGCACGACACCGCGTCCGCCGTAGTCGCCGTGCCCGCCGAGACGGACCGGTTCGCCTACATCTCCTGCGGTACCTGGTCACTGGTCGGCGTCGAACTCTCCGAACCGGTCCTCACCGCCGAAAGCCGTGCCGCCAACTTCACCAACGAGGGCGGCGTGGACGGCACGATTCGCTACCTCCGCAACGTGATGGGCTTGTGGCTGCTACAGGAATGCCTGCAGACCTGGGACACCGAGCTGGCACCGTTGCTGCGCGAAGCCGCGCACGCGGCCGGCTCGGTGTTCGACCCCAACGACCCGGTGTTCCTCCCGCCCGGCGACATGCCCGCCCGGATCGAGCGGTGGTGCGGGAAGAGCATGACTCGGGCCGAGATCGTCCGATCCATTCTGGACAGTCTCGCGCTCGCCCACCGCGACGCCATCGTCGACGCACAACGGCTGTCCGGCAAGGAGGTCGAGGTCGTGCACATCGTCGGCGGCGGCTCACACAACGAGCTGCTGTGCCAGCTCACCGCCGACGCGTGCGGCCTCCCGGTGGTCGCGGGTCCGGCCGAGGCGACCGCACTGGGCAACGTCCTGGTGCAGGCGCGTGCCATGGGCGCCGCCCGCGGCACGCTCGCGGACCTCAGGATGCTCGTCCAGCGATCACAGGCGTTGCGCCGCTACCTCCCGCGTTGATCCTCCCCGAGAAGTTTCGAAACTTATTCTTACGGCCCAAGCGATTGACTCCCGTTCGCGCCCGCTCCTACGTTCGTCTTCCAACCCCTTCTCGAAAGGGATGTGAGACATGCGCAGGCGTTCGTTCCTCGGCCTGGCCGCCACCGGCGTACTCGTCCCCACCGTCGCCCCGGCCGATGCCCGGAGCGAACGCTGGGTCACCACGTGGACGTCGATGCCACAGCTGACGGAACCGCACAACATGCCACCGCCGCCGTTCACCCAGGAAGGCCTGGTGCTGGCGGATGCCACGCTGCGCCAGACCGTTCAGGTCTCGGTCGGCGGGCGGCGGATGCGGCTGCGGTTCTCCAACGCGTTCGGCGGGGCGGTGCTGCCGATCACCGCGGTCACCGTCGCACTGCCGGCGGACGGCCGCGCGGGCGTCAGCGCCATCCAGCCGGGCACGGTACGGCCCGTGACGTTCAACGGCAGGGCCTCGGCGAACGTTCCGGTCGGCGCGCTGGTCCTGTCCGATCCGCTCGCCTTCACGCTGGTTCCGGGCACCAACATCACCGTGACCGTCTACCTCGCGAACGGCCAGGCGTCCACCGCGATCACCTCGCACCCCGGCTCCCGCACCACGTCCCACCTGATGGCGGGCAACCACGTCGACTCCCCCGGCCTGCCGGACGCGACTCCCACCGACCACTGGTACTTCCTCAGCGGCGTCGAGGTGCGCGCGGACGCCTCCAGCGTGGTCGTGATCGGCGACTCGCTGACCGACGGCCGCGGCTCGACCACCAACGGCAACGACCGCTGGCCCAACCAGCTCTTCGACCGGTTGCGGGGCAAGGACATCGCGGTCCTCAACCAGGCCGCGGGCGGCAACCGCGTGCTGAACGACGGCCTCGGTCCCAGCGTGCTGGCCCGGCTCGACCGCGACCTACTCGCACAGTGCGCCGTCCGGTGGCTGATCCTCTTCGAGGGCGTCAACGACATCGGCACCGCCGCACCGGACGAAACGGCGCAGAAGCAGGTATCCGACGACCTGATCGCCGCCTACCGGCAGATCACCGACCGCGCCCACGCCCACGACATCAAGGTCTACGGCGCCACGCTGCTCCCGTTCGGCGGCAGCGGCTACGACGACCCCGGCGGCTTCCGCGAGTCGGCCAGGCAGGCCGTCAACCGCTGGATCCGCACCAGCCGCCGCTTCGACGCGGTCGTCGACTTCGACGCCGCCGTGCGCGATCCGGCCGATCCGCGGCGACTCCTGGCCGCCGCGGACGCCGGTGACCACCTGCACCTGAACCCGGCCGGCTACCGGATGCTCGCAGAGGCGGTGCCGGCCCGGCTGTTCCGGTAGCCGATCCTCCACCGGAGCAGATGAGGGGCGGACGGAACCTCGCGGTGCCGCCGACCTCAGGAAGCCGGTACAGCGGTCGCAGCCGCTGCAGCACTACCTCCCCCGCTGAACCTCCACCGCCCATGCGGCACCTTCACCACCGCCACACCACCGGCATGCGGGACATGCACCTCAGCGGTCGACCCCACGGGCACCTCGACGGTCAGCCGCAGCACGCCGTCGACCTTCGCCCACGCCACGCTGATGCGTCCGCGCACGCTCTCGAACTCGATCCGCGCCCACGACAGGGCGGTCGCGGAAGGCCGGACCACGAACGTCCGGTAGCCCGCGTCGCCCGGTCGCAGACCGGCGACGTGCTCGTACAGCCACTGCGCGATGGTGCCCTTGAAGTAGTGGTTGCGCGAACGGGTACCGGTGTCCCACATCTCCCACATGGTGTCGGCGCCGTTCGAGAACCAGTGGCCCCAGCTCGGGTACGACCGCTCGGTGGCCATGGCGTGCGCGACGTCGGCGTGACCGTTGTCGCCCAACGCCTGTAGCAGCACGCTGGCGCCGAGGCAGCCGACGTTGACGTGGTTGCCGTTCGCCCGGACCTCGCTCGCTAGCTTGTCCGCGACGGTCTGGACGGAGCCTGCGGGCACCATGCCGAACGCGAGCGGGATCGCGTTGGACGTCTGCCGGTAGTCCTTGTCCTTGGCGGTGCGGTAGTGGCCGTCCAGGAACGCCTTGTTGAACGCTGACAACAGGCCGGCCGCCACTTCGCGGTAGCGCGGGACGGGTTTGCCGATCACGTCACCGAGTTCGGCGGTGTGCAGCAGCGCCCGGTAGAGGTACGCGGTCGCGGTGAGCCGGGTGTCCTCCGGCGGGATGCCACCGGAGCCGGGTGGCAGGAAGTCGCCGAGCGCGGTGACCGCGAGGCCGTCGCGCAGCCTGCCGATCTCCCAGTCCAGGTAGCGGGTGAGGATCGGCCAGTGCTGCGCGGGCAACCGGTCGTCGCCGTAGGTCCGGTACATCTCCCGCAGCACGAACGGGTACACGGTCGTCCACTCGGGCGCGGGCGCGAGTTCGCGGTAACCCCAGCCGCCGCTCGGCACGATCACCGGTAGCTGGCCGGCCGCGTCCTGGCTGTCCGCGAGATCGCCGAGCCACTTCGTGAAGAACTTCGCCATGCCGAACTCGGCGAGCATCGACGGCGCGCCGACCTGGGCGTCGCCGGTCCAGCCGTTCTTCTCGTAGGTCGGGGTGTCGGTGGGGATGCCGTGCAGGTTGTTCGCGACCGTGCGGCGCATCGCGGCGTCGTACTGCTCGAACAACGGCTCGGAGCAGCGGAACGTGCTGACCTGCGGCACGTCCGAGTGCACCAGGCGCCCGACCAGCTTCGGTGCCTCCGTCAGGCCGGTCACCTCGACGTAGCGGAAGCCCTTGTAGGAGAACTTCGGTTCCCAGGTCTCCGTGCCCCCGGCACAGATGTACTCGTCGAGCTGGATCCGGCCACCGCTGACGTGACCGTTCTCCATGTGAACGCTGCCATCGGAGTTCAGCGTCTCACCGTGCTTGAGCCGCACCGTCGTGCCCGCGGGAGCGGTGACGGTGAGCTGGGTCCAGCCGGACATCGTGCGGCCCATGTCGGCCACGAAGACCCCGGGCTTGAGAACGCTCACAGTCGGCCTGATCGACTCGATCACGCGGATCGGTTCGTGCTCCTGGGCTTTCAGCGTGCCCTTCGGTGCGGGCCTGACGGAAGTGCGCTGCCACGCACCGTCGTCGAAGCCGGGTTTTGTCCAGTCGCGCGGGGCGAGGCGGGCGTCGTAGGTCTCGCCGGTGTAGAGCGAGTTCGACACCGTGGGGCCGTCGGTCAGGCGCCACTGGTCGTCCGACGTGATGGTGGTGCGCGTGCCGTCCGGGTGGTCGATCTCCAGCTGTGCCAGCAGTTTCGGCTCGTCGTGCCACGGCGGGCGCTCCCACCGCCACACGTTCGGCGTCTTCATGCCGTAGAAGCCGCGGCCCAGCGTCACGCCGATCGCGTTGCGGCCACTGCGAACGAGACTCGTGACGTCGTGCGTCGCGTAGAGGACCGTGTTGTCGTAGTCGGTGAAGCCGGGGTCGAGCACTCGGTCGCCGACGCGGCGGCCGTTGATCTCGGTCTCGTGGTAGGCGAGGCCGCTGACGTACAGCCGGGCCCGCCTGACCGGCTTGGTGAGCGCGAACTCCCTGCGCAGCAACGGCGCCGGCTGCTCCTTCACCGTGACGTTCGCACCCCACGGGCCCTGGCCGTACGGGTCGAGCACCGTCGCCGGACCCCACGCCGAGTCGTCGAAGTCCGGTGCCTGCCAGCCGGGTTGCTCTGTCTCGGCGACCTTCCAGCCGGGGCCGGTGACCACCTCGCGCTGACCATCGGCCAGATCGACCAGCAGGCGCAGCAGGAAACCGGCCGGTCCCGCCGACCTGTTGGTGGCACGGGCGGCCAGCACGATCCGCCGGCCGGCCAGGCGGGTCACGTCGGCGCGTTGCCCGACCTTCCAGACGTCGACCTGCTCGGGCACGTGCAGGACCTCGGACCCGTTGACGTACAGGGTGAAGTCGTCGTCCGCCGTCGCGACGAGCCTGGCCCTGACCGCGTCCGCCGGAAGCTCGACCGACGTGCGGAACCACCGGCTCGCGGCCGGTGTCGTGGCCGACCAGATCCACCTCGCGCCGGTGAAGCCGATCGACGTGTCCGTGGCGCCGATCCACCGCGCCTGCCACGGCGTGCCGAGCAGCGCCGTCTCCCACCAGTTCGTGGTGCTCCATGCCGACGGCCGGTTCGCGCCGTCCCACACCCGGACGCGCCAGTGGTAGCGGGTGCGCGGCTGCAGTTCCTTGCCCGCGTAAGCGACTCCCGTGGTGTGGTCGGAGCCGACCTTGCCGGACTGCCAGACGTCCGCGCGGCCGGGCGCGGTGCCGACCTCGATCTGGTAGGCGGTCTGCCGGGCACCGGTGCCACCGGCCGCGAGTACCCAGCCGAGCCGGGGCGCGGTGACGTCCGTGCCCAGCAACGTTTCCGCGTACTCCACGCTCGTGCGCACCACGCGCACCCCACCGGCGCGCTCCGGTGGTGCGGCGTGTGCCGTCCCGACCGGCAGTGCGGTGGCGGTCAGCCCGACCGCCGACGTCCTGAGGAACACCCGTCTGCGCACGTCGCCTCCACCTTCGTCGCTGGATGAAACGTTTCAATCGCGGCAGCGGGCCCAGCGTGTTGGGTGAGAGGAGGTGTGTCAAGGCACACGACAACAGGCTGTCCGCAATCGGACAGCCTGTTGAATCGTGTAAACGCAGACTCAGCCGACCGTGCAGGTGCTCCCGTTGAGTGTGAACGACGACGGTGCCGGGTTGGACCCGCTGAACGTGCCGTTGAACCCGATGGTCGTGGACGCGTTCGGTGCGAGAGTGGCGTTCCAGGTCAGGTTGGTCGCGGTGACGGCAGCGCCGGACTGGGCGAACGTCGCGCCCCACCCAGGCAGGGTCACGCGCTGGCCGTTCGCGTAGCTGAAGGCCAGCGTCCAGCCGTTGATCGCGCTCGTGCCGGTGTTGGTGACGGCGATGCTGGCGGTGAAGCCGTTGCCGCCGCCCCAGTTCTGGCCCGAGTAGCCGACCTTGCAGGCACCGGTGCCGCCACCCGCACTGGTCGTCACCGACACGATGCCGGAACTGGCCGACACGTTGCCGGCGGCGTCCTTCGCCCGCACCTGGTACCGGTAGGTGGTCGACGGGGTGAGGCCGCTGTCGGCGAACGAGGTCGTCGCCGTCGAGCCCACCTGCGTGAAGGACCCGCTGCCCACGGCGCGGAGCACGTCGTAACCGGTGACGCCGACGTTGTCCGTCGACGCCGTCCAGTTCAGCGTCAGGCCCGTGGACGTCACGCCCGACGACGTCGGAGTGCCCGGCGTCGACGGCGGCTGGGTGTCACCCGGGTTGCCGCCGCCGTAGATCGTGGCCTCCTTCGAGGTCTGCCGGATTCCGTTGGTGCCGTTGAGGATCCGCTGACCCCACGAGGTCAGGCTCGCCGGGTCGAAGGAGTTGACCATGTCGAGGTAGCCGACGTCGCTGCTGTTGCCGCTCCACGACCAGCCGAGGTAACCGAGGCCGCGGGCCTGCGCCTGAGCCAGGATCGTGTCCTCGTCCGGGTCACCATCGCTGTGGTTGTGCCCGAACTCCCCCACCACCAGGGGCAGACCCACCGACCTGAACGCGTCGAAGTAGGCGTTGACCTTGTCCGCGGTGTTGTAGACGCCGTACATGTGGATGGAGAACACGGTGTTGCGCTGCGGATCGGCGTTGAGCACCGACGCCGCGTTGTCGCGCATGATGTTCCCCCAGTCCTGGCCCCACATCGGCGCGTCCGCCATCAGCAGGTGCTGCAGCCCGGCTCCGCGCAACCGGCTGATCGCGCTGCTCGTCGCGCTCGCCCACGTGGCACTGACCTGGGCGTTGTTGCCGAACGGCTCGTTGCCCAGGTTGATGACGACGTAGTTCTCCTGTCCCTTGAGCGCGCTGGCCACGCTGATCCAGTAACTGGCCGCCTGGTCGAGGGTCGCGGCCCCGCTCTGCTCGCCGTAACCGGTGGTGTCGTGGACCTCCAGCACGCAGATCAGCTTCGACTGCTTGCACAGCCCGACGACGCTGCCGACCTCCGCCGCCGGGGTCGGGCCCCACCGCTGACCGCTGCCGAGCACGACACGCACCGTGTTGGCGCCGAAGGACTTGATGTCCGCGAAGGCCCTCGTCTGCGACTGGTACCAGACGTGGGCGTGGTTCACGCCGCGCATGACGAACGGCGTGCCGTCGCCCTCGACGACCCGCGCGCCCTCGACGTGCAGGCCCACGGCGGCCGGGGGTTCGGCCCCCAGCGCGGACACGAGCGCCGGGTACCAGCGGCTCTCGATCTTCTGGATACCGGTGGAGGTGTTGGGGTGCACACCGTCGGTGGTGTCGGCCGCGGTGCTGAACCCGGTCCACTGGTCCACCACCGTGATCGGCGATGCCGCCGTGCTGTTCGCCCGTGCCCAGCCGGGGATCGCGGCGTTCAGGTCGGTCACGCGCTGCCCGCACGCGGAGCAGTTCGACGGGTTCATCGGGATGATCTGGGCGACGACCAGCTTGATCGCCGGGTTGCTCGCTCGCATCTGACCGAGCAACGTGCTGTAGGCGTTCAGGATCGTGCTCGCGGGGATGTTGTTCCAGACGTCGTTGGTGCCCAGGTGCATGAGCACGACGTCCGGCCGCGCCGAGGAGAGCCAGCCGGGAAGTTGGTTGTCCCGCGCGATGTTAGTCGCGAGATAGCCGCCGTGGCCCTCGTTCTCGCCGTCGTAGGTGAAGCCACAGCCCGGCGCCGGCAGTGAGCCGACGAAGTCGACGTCGGTGTACCCGGTGTCCTGCAGGTGTTTCCAGAGCAGCGCCCGCCAGCACCCCGGGGAGCCGGTGATGGAGTCACCGAGCGCCATCACTCGTGCGGGAGCGGCGGCGTTCGCCGCGGTGGGAGCGATGACCACACAGGCCGCCAGCAGCAGACCGGTCACCACCGCTCGGAGAAATCGCAAGGTCACGACGACCTCCAGGGAAATGTTCGCTGAACTCAAGGATTCTGGGAGCGCTCCCAGAATCCGGACACTAGCCAGCCGATCACCCGAGGACACCGCCGAGTGGCCCACCGCCGGAACCTGTCCGGTGCGGACACGCGGCTGACGTCGGGTTTGTCCTGCCGGACAACCTCTGCCACACCGTCGAAGGCGTCCGTCGAATCTTTCGCGAACGTCCGCCAGGCGGTTGACGGCCCCACTCCGCCGCCTCAGTATGTCAGCGCTCACATCATTTTCAGAACGCTTCTCTCTCGAAACTCCCTGCAAAATGAAAGTCGGCCTGCACCAATGCTGTTAACGCTCACTCGCGACGGCGCCGTCAATCAGAAGTGGACGCACAACTGATGATCAGACCCCTGCTCCTGATCCCCGTGGTGCTGGCAGCACTCACCACGCCGGCCCACGCTGCCACCGGTGGCAGCTTCGAGGTGCTGACCTACAACGTGGCGGGTCTGCCGGAGCCGCTGTCGTCCGGCGACCCCGCCGTGAACACTCCGTTGATCAGCCCGCGTCTAGCGCCGTATGACGTCGTCAACGTCCAGGAGGACTTCAACTACCACGCGGCCCTGTACGCGGGCGACAACCACGCCCATCGCACGCCCACTAGCGGTGGCGTCCCGTTCGGCAGCGGCCTGAACACGCTGTCGCACCGGCCGTACAGCGACCTCGAACGCACGAAGTGGTCGTCCTGCAACGGCACGGACTGCCTCACGCCCAAGGGGTTCACCTACAAGCGGATCACGCTGGCGGCCGGGGTGAGCGTCGACCTGTACAACCTGCACCCCAACGCGGGCGTCGAGACCGCCGACCTCGCGGCGCGCAGGTCGAACATCACCCAGCTCTCCCGGTACATCGCCGCGAACTCGGCGGGCAACGCGGTCATCGTCATGGGCGACACCAACACCCGCTACACCCGTGCCGACGACAACATCCGCGAGCTCGTCACCACCAACGACCTGACCGACGCGTGGGTCCAGCTCGAACGCGGTGGCCAGGCACCTGCGGCGGGCGCTCCGGCACTCGTGTGCGACCCGGCCGCGGTCACCGACTCCTGCGAGGTGGTCGACAAGATCCTCTACCGCGGCAACCGGCAGATCACCCTGACCGCGCGGGACTACCGCAACGACAACGCGGCCTTTCTCGACTCCCAGGGCAGGCCGCTGTCCGACCACTACCCGATCGCCACCCGGTTCGACTGGACGGCGGACGACAACATCCAGCTCAGTGCCGAAGCCGGCGGTCCGCACGGAAGCCCGTTCACCGACATCGCGGCGGTCGACCTGGGCGCCGTGCGCACGCTCACATTGCGCGGTGGCAGCAGGTTGGACCAGATCGCGGCCACGCTCACGAACGGCACGACGCTCACCCACGGCGGCTCCGGCGGCACGGCGACGTCGCTCACGCTCGAGCCGGGTGAACACTTCGTGTCCGCGAAACTGAGCCAGAGCAAGCACAACGGCCACACGCGGGTGTTCTCGGCCGCCTTCACCACCAGCCGGGGGCGCACGCTCTCGGCGGGGCAGCCGACCGGGGAGACGGTCACCGTCACCGCACCCGCGGGCTGGCGCATCGCCGGGTTCACCGGCCGGTCGGGCACCGAGATCGACCGGCTCGGCGCGATCTTCGTGCCCGCCTGACAGACCCGCGCGGTGTTTCGCACAAGACGGCCGCGCCCCCATGCGGGGCGCGGCCGTTCGTCACCGCGGGACGAGCTTCTCGCCGAGCATCAGCTGAACGTCCGGCCGAACCGTCACTTCCGCCGCATGGCCCTGGCACGTCACGACAACTGTCTTCGAAGCGTGCAGACCCCGTAACGCGACAGCCTGCAACTCCCCTCCGTCCCACCACAGGTCCACCACCACGCCGCCCCGCGCCCGCAGTCCGCGCACCACCCCGGTCGGCCACGCCGAAGGCAGCGCGGGCAGCAGGCGCAGCTCGCCGGTGTGGCTCTGCAGCAGCATCTCCGCGATCGCGGCGGTGGCGCCGAAGTTGCCGTCGATCTGGAACGGAGGGTGCGCACACAGCAGGTTGCGGTACACCCCTCCCCCGTGCGGGCTGCCGTCCGTCGCCTCCGTCAGCAACATCGACAGCAACGCGTGCGCGCGTTCGCCGTCACCGAGCCGGGCCCACAGCGCGGCTTTCCAGGCCAGCGACCAGCCCGTGCCCGCGTCTCCCCTGGCGACGAGCGCACGCCGTGCGGCCTCGGCCAGTTCCGGGGTGAGCACGGGATCGATCTGATCACCGGGGTAGAGACCGAACAGGTGCGACACGTGCCGATGGTCCGGCTCCGCGTCGGGCACCTCGTCGGCCCATTCCAGCAGCCCGCCGTGCGATCCGATCGGCGGTGGCGGAAGTTCGACCTCGCGCACCGCGTCCACCACGTCGTCGCGCAGCCCTAGCACCTCGGCGATCTCGACCAGACCGGCGAACAGGTCCGCCGTCAACGCCAGGTCCATCGTCGACCCGATGCCGGCCGCGACCGGCTCTCCCCCGGCCAGGTAGTGGTTCTCGGGTGACGTCGACGGCGCCGTCGTGAGCACGCCGTCGCGCGAGATCAGCCAGTGCAGGCAGAACTCGGCCGCTCCGCGCAGCACCGGCCACGCGTGGTCACGCAGCCAGTCGACGTCACCGGTGAAGGCGTAGTGGTCGCGGAGGTGCCGGCACAGCCACGCCGCGGCCATCGGCCAGTTCGCCCACGCCGGGTCGCCATCGCCGGCGCCGACCGGGGTGGTGAGGCACCACGGGTCGCTGTTGTGGTGCGCCACCCAGCCCGGCGCGCCGTAGAGCGCCTTCGCCGTCGCCGCACCGGGTCCGGCCAGCTGCGCGACGAACTCCAGCAGCGGCTCGTGGCACTCGGGCAGGGCGGTGACCTCGGCCGGCCAGTAGTTCATCTGCAGGTTGATGTTGAGCGTGTAGTTGCCGCGCCACGGCGGATCGGTGTGCGGATTCCAGATGCCCTGCAGGTTCGCGGGCAGCGTGCCCGGCCGGGAGCTCGTGATCAGCAGGTAGCGGCCGTACTGGAACAGCAACGCGGGCAACGCCCGGTCCGGCCGCGCGATCCGCTCGCCGGTCGGCAGGTCCGGCACCGGGCCCAGCTGGAGGCTCACCCGGTCGAACAACGTCCGGTGGGCCTGGACGGCCTGGTCGAGGAACGTCGGCCAGCCCAGCCCGCGCGCCTGTTCGACCCGCTCGACCGCCACGCGGGAGCATTCGGCGGGATCGTCCACCGGCGCGGTGCCAGGCCCGCGGTAGCCGGCCTCCGTGGTGACGTAGACCGTGTCGCCGTCCACCGCCACGACCGCCGCCCAGGCCATTCCGGACGGCACCACGCCCCGCACGCCGACGATCCCGCCGGACGCGGTGAAGTGCTCGCCGGGCAACGACCCGCTCAGCACCGGACTCACGGCGGCACCGGTCACCCGCAGTGCCAGGACGTGCAGGCCCGCGTGGCACACGGCTTCCCGCCGCACCACCGTCTCCCCGGTCCGGTAGGAGACCGAGTACACGCCGGTGCGCAGGTCGAGCTCACGCCGGTAGGCCTCGGCCGGGCCGGGCCCACCGACGAGCGAGACGTCGGCCAGCGGCAGGTACTTCGCGGTGTCAGGGCCCTGGACGCGTCGCAACACCTCTTCCGCCGCACGAGGTGAGCCGGCCAGCACGTGCGAACGGGCCTGCTCCATCAGACCTGGATCACCGGAGGGCGCCGGCAGCGGCGACCCTGTCCACAGCCGGTCGTCGTTGAGCTGCACCAGTTCGGTGCCGACGCCGCCGAAGCACATCGCGCCGAGCCTGCCGGTGCCCAGCGGCAACGCTTCCTCCCACGCTTCGGCGGGGGCCTCGAACCACAGGCGGGTCACCGCGGCACCATCTCTGTGCGTGGACGGTTCGCGGAGGCGATGACGTCGATTCGACTCGTTCGACACCTCTTCCGTCGAACGGCGGGCTCGATTCGACAGGCGATCTGGAAAACGCTTTCCGTATTACGTAGCAACACATTCAGGCCCTTGCGTCAGGTGCTGGACAGGGTCCATCGTAGCCGTCGTGGATCTGCGACGAGGGGTTCTGCTGCCGTTGGTGTTCACAGCCGTCCTGGCCGGGCAACTGCCGGCGGCCGCGCACCCCACACCGGGTGAACACCGCGGGCTCGTCGCGGCCTCCGTCGAGGGTGGCGTGCACCTGAGCTGGCGCCTGCTGGGCCGGGAGGCCACCGGCGCGACCGCCACGGGCCTGTCGGGTCCGGATTTCGCGGTGTACCGGGACGGCAAGCGCATCGCGACCGTCACCGACAGCACCACGTACGTCGACACCGGCGCGGCACCTGGTGCGCGGTACCAGGTCGCTCCCGTACGACGCGGTGTCCCGCTGGGGCGCAGCAGGCCCGTGACGGCGTGGACGGGGTCCCACCACGACCTGCCGCTGCGCAAGCCCGCGGACGGCGTGACGCCGGCCGGTGAGCACTACACCTACTCCGCCAACGACGTCAGCGTCGGTGACGTGGACGGCGACGGCCAGTACGAGTACGTCGTCAAATGGGATCCCAGCAACTCCAAGGACGTCTCACAGGTCGGCTACACCGGGCCGGTGTACCTCGACACGTACCGCTTCGACGGCACGTTGCTGCACCGGATCGATCTCGGCGTGAACATCCGGGCGGGCGCGCACTACACCCAGTTCCTGTTCTACGACTTCGACGGTGACGGCCGCGCGGAGCTGATGACCAAGACCGCGCCGGGCACGCGTGACGGCCGCGAGCGGTTCATCACGATGCCGCGCGAGGACGTGCGCGCCGGGTACCGGCACACCGACGACTACCGGCTCAGCCCGGAGGGCTACCGCGACCACCTCGTCGGCGTGTTCCGCGGCTGGGACTCCCATCCCGAGGTGGTCGCCGGCCGGTGGCCCGCGACGCTGGAGCAGGCGTTCGGCATCGAGCAGCGGTACCCCTATCCGTTGTCCACAGAGGACGCAGCCGCGCTGGCCGACCACTTCATCGACGTGTACGCGCCGTCCCGCAGTGCCAACAACAAACTGCGCCAGTTCGCCGGGTTCGTCATCGACGGCCCGGAGTACCTGACCGTGTTCGACGGCGCCACGGGACGCGAGCTGCAGACCGTCCGCTACGAACCCGGCCGCACCGACGACGGGCTCCTGTGGGGCGACTACGCGATGTCCCGCATCGAACCGGGCAACCGCGTCGACCGGTTCCTGTCGGGAGTCGCCTACCTGGACGGCAAGCGCCCGTCCGCGATCTTCGCGCGCGGCTACTACACCCGTTCCACGGTAGCGACCTACGACTGGGACGGCAGGCGGCTCAAGAAGCGCTGGCTCGCCGACAGCGGCTGGGTGCCGATGACGAACCCGTTCCGCGACTCCCCGCACGGCCGCGACGGCACGAACCCCAGCCATGCCAAGCTCACCACGCAGGGCTCGCACTCGTTGAGCGTCGCCGACGTGGACGGCGACGGCAAGCAGGAGATCATCTACGGCGGCGCGACACTCGACGACGACGGCTCGTTGCTGTACAGCTCGGTCGGTGTGCTGCCACCGGGCAGCGTGGAACCGGGAGCCACGGTCCGGGTCGGGCACGGTGACGCCCTGCACGTCACCGACATCGACCCGAACCGTCCCGGCCTCGAGATCTTCATGGTCCACGAGGGCGCCCGCTCCGCCCCGTACGGCTACGCGATGCGCGACGCCCGCACCGGCGCGACGATCTACGGCGCCTACTCCGGAATGGACACCGGCCGCGGCATGATCGGCGACGTCCGCCCCGACGTGCCCGGCATCGAGACGTGGGCGTCCATGCCGAACGGCTCCGCGTCCGCAGGCCTCTGGAGCGCGGACGGCCGCCGGATCGACACCCGTTCTCCCGGAACGAACATGAGCATCCGCTGGGCCGGTGACCTGACCACCCAGATCGTGACCGGAGCCCAGGACGCGACACCGGCCGTCGAGGACTGGCGGCGCGGCACGCTGCTCACCGCCACCGGAACGCGCACCAACAACGGCACCAAGGGAAACCCGTCGCTCGTGGCCGACGTGTTCGGCGACTGGCGCGAGGAACTGGTCGTGCGCACGCAGGACAGCACCGCGCTGCGCTTCTACCTCAGCACCGAACCGACCAACCACAAGATGTACACGCTCATGCACGACCGCCAGTACCGCGTCGATGTCGCCCGTCAGCAGACCACCTACAACCAGCCGTCGTACCCGGGCTTCTACCTCGCCTCGGACGTCGACTGGTCGCGCGTTCCCCTGCCCTCGCACCGATTGGCCGGATCATGATCAAGGTACTTCTCGTCACGGTGGCGGTGCTCGTCAGCACCGCGGCCCCGCCGGCGTCCGCCGCCACCACGAGTTCGCCCACCGACCCGAACGTCAAGTACTTCGGCCGCTGGAACACGAGCTCGTCGAGCGCCTACGTCTCCGAATGGGCGGGCGCCTACCTCGTCGTCGGCTTCACCGGCCGCACGGTGAAGCTCAAGCAACGCCGCGCGATCGACTTCTTCGTGAGCATCGACGGCGGGCCCGACGTGTCCTATGTGAACCGAACCGGCACGGTGAACCTCACCCCGACACCACTGGCCGCGGGCAACCACACCCTCCGCGTCTCCTACCGCCCGATCGCGGGCTCCTACAGGGGCGACGCGGTGTACCAGGGCATCGAGATCGACACCGGCGCGCGCACGTTCACACCCGCCGTGCCCTCGAAGACCATCGAGTTCGTCGGCGACTCGATCACCGTCGGCCAGCGGTCGTCGAAGCAGGCGCTCACCGCGTACGGCTGGCTGACCGGCGAGAAGCTCAAGGCCGGCCACACGCAGATCGCGGTGGGCGGCGCTTGTCTGCACCCGGCGGCGGACGGGTGCCTGAGCATGCGGGAGGGCTTCCTGCGCACCGGCCTGGCACTGAACGCCCCCGCGTGGAACTTCGGCCGGTACCGGGCGAACGCCGTCGTGATCAACCTCGGCACGAACGACGTAGGCCACAGCGTCACCAAGGACCAGTTCCGCTCCTCCTACGTCACGCTTCTTCGGCGTGCGCGGGAGAAGTACCCGACAGCGGCGATCTTCGCCCTCGCCACGTTCCGCAAGCGGTACGTCCCGGAGACCCAGGCGGCGGTGAAGACGCTCACCGACGGCGGCGACCGCAACGTGCACTTCGTCGACACCCTGGGCTGGATCAACGAGGCCACCGACACTACGGACAACGTGCATCCCAACGACCAGGGCCACCGCAAGATCGCCGACCGGCTGGCACCGATCGTGGCAGCAAGAATCTAAAAGCAATTCACAGGAACCAAAAGAATTCGCGAACGGGGCGTCCCCGTTCGCGAATTCGGCATTCCGTCACATCAGGGCGAGGCGAAACTCGGGTGCGGCGGCTGGTTGTAGGCGGTGTTCTGCCACGCCACCGCCTCCCGGTACTGCCGGTTCTCCATCAGCGAGGCCCGCCGGATGGTCGTCGGCTCGGTGGTGGAGTAGATCCGCAACGCCCGGCTGTCCGAGGTCCGCCAGATGACCTCCTCGCGCCAGTCGCCGAGGATGTCCGCCTGCAACGCCGGCGTGGACTTGGTGCCGTTGTTGGAGGCCACGCCCGAACCGGTGAGCAGCCGCGTGTCGCCGTTGGGGCCGTACTTGTCGATGGTGGTGCCGTTGAGCAGCTCGCGCTGCGCGTCACCGTCCCACCAGATCACGAAGTTGGTCGACCCCGGTTTCCGCGCGGCGACCTGGGCGCCCGTGGTGGCACTGCGCAGACCTCCGACGGACGAGGACCACGCCTCCGCGCCGGGGTTGCCCGCCCAGACGTCCGCGGCGACCGCACGGCCGTTGTCGCAGCCGCACGACGGCGCGCTCCAGATGATCTGGCCGGTGCGCGCGTCACCCATCCAGTGCGTGACCTCGGTCTTCCACTCCGACGGCTTGAAGACCTCCAGTCCCGGCCTTCCCGGGATGAAGTCGCCGACGTGCAGGGCGTCGCCGTGGTGGGTGTTGTTCTGCCACAGGCCGCGGCCGTTGTCGTCGATGGTCATCGAGCCGTAGACGACCTCGTCGCGGCCGTCGGCGTCCACGTCGGCGATCGAGAGGTTGTGGTTTCCCTTGCCCTCCCAGGCCGAGCGGTTCGACTGGGACGCCGAGTCGAACGTCCAGCGCCGGGTCAGTTGGCCGCCCCGGAAGTCCCATGCCGAGATCACGCTGCGGGTGTAGTACCCGCGGGCCATCACGATGCTCGGCCGCGCGCCGTCCAGATACGCGGTGGCGGCCAGGAAGCGGTCGACCCGGTTGCCGTAGTTGTCACCCCACGACGAGACGTTTCCGCGTGGTGGCACGTAGTTCTCGGTGTCGAGCACCGCGCCGTCCGTGCCGCGGAACACCGAGAGGAACTCCGGCCCGGTCAGGATGTAACCGCTGCTGTTGCGGTGGTCGGCGTTCGCGTTGCCGATCACCTGACCAGTTCCCGACCGCGTGCCGTCCGCGGTCTTCACGGCGATCTCGGCCCTGCCGTCACCGTCGTAGTCGAAGACCTGGAACTGCGTGTAGTGCGCGCCCGCCCGGATGTTGCGGCCGAGATCGATCCGCCACAACCGGGTGCCGCTCAGCTTGTACGCGTCCAGGTAGACGTTGCCCGTGCGACCCGCCTGCGAGTTGTCCTTGGCGTCAGCGGGATCCCACTTCAGGACGATCTCGTACTCGCCGTCGCCGTCGAGGTCGCCGACCGACGCGTCGTTCGCCACATAGCCCGAGCCCGGACTCTGGATCGGAACGTCCCTGCTCGTCGCCAGGGTGCCCACGGAACGCGTGGCCGCCGCCGATTCCACGCCTCCGCTCACCTGACGAACCGAGTACGACGCCGTCGCGGGCGCACCCGCGTCGAGATAGCTCGTCGCCGTCGTCACCGGCGCGCGGTTGACCTTCACCCCGTCGCGGTAGACGTTGAACGCCACATCGGTGGCGTCGGAACCGAGCAGCCGCCACGACACGAAGTTGCCGTCGCCGCGCACCGACCGGATGCTGACCAGTCCGCGGTCGGCCGCACCCGCCGGTTCGGCCGCGACCGCCGGAACGCCGCTCGCGACGAGTATCGCCGCGAGCAGCGCCGACATCGTTGTCCGCCTCATTGTCGATCACCCTCCTGACACCGAACAATTGTTCCTTCGCAGAATTGAAACGTTTCACTGCGAGAAACAGTAGCGTCGAACAGGTCGAATGCGCGGAGGGTAATTTCTTCGACCTGAATTCGACGCTCACAAAGCAGGTGCCTTCGCCAAAACCTCGATCTCGCCGAGGGTGAGGTATCCGGACGGACGCGCGGTGAGGACGACTCGCACGGCGGTCGCCGGCGGCGAGGGGTTCAGCACGACCTCTGTCCGCAGCGCGGTGACTTCGACGTCGCCGCTCGCGTCGACCCACGTGCCCTCGGCCGTGCGCAGCTGGACCTTGAGGCTCTGGGCGATGCCGCCCTCACCGTCGCGATGCGAATGCACGGCCACGCGCGTGAGATCACGGGTTCCGGGCAGGGTGAAGGTGATCGTGTCGGACGGGTTCTTGGTGCCGGACCTCCAGTTCGACCACGCCTTCTCCTCCGTGACGCCGTTGCGCAGCCGTTCCGCCGAGTAGCCGGACTCGGTGTAGGTCGCCGCGACAGCCGCGTCCAGCGCCGCGTTCACCTCCACGGGCTCGGTCACCTGCACCACCGCGGTAGCGGCGACCGTGCTGCCGTCGACGACCTGGGCACGCCCGGTCACCGTCACCGTCCCGACGTGGTCGAACACCGCGCTGTCCCACACGACGGGGAGTTCGGCCCTGCCGCCACGCTTGCCGATGCCCGTGACGGTGGCCGGCAACTCGGGCCGTCCGCCGACGTAGGTCTTCGCGCGAGCCGGCAGTGTCGTGGCGATCGTGTCGACGGTGACCACGGCCAGTGCGGGCAGTTTGCGCCCGAGCACGTCCGTCGCCGTGCCGTGGACTCGCACGGTGCCGGGTTGCTGCCAGCGCCAGTCCGGCGGGAGGTTCCAGACCACGGGCAGAGCACCTCGCGCTCCGTCCGGGTACACCGGCGTCACGGTCTGCGGCAGCACGGGCCGAAGCTTGGGAACCGTGAACACAGCGGTGTCCTGAACCCGTTGCACGGTCTCGTCGACCGGGGTCCAGCGCTGGCTCGCGCCCGAGGTCGGGGTTTTCGCCGACACCGCCTCACCGGTCGCCTCGATCAGCATGCCGGTGGCAACGTTCACAAAAGTCCAGCTGCCGTCACCGGTCGTCGACATGATCCACTGAGCGGCGGTGCCCCTGGCCGACCGCAGCACGACGGCGTCACCCGATGCGGCCAGCCGGGTTCCGGTCACGGCGCTGACGATCTCGTACCGCTCGCGGTTTCCGTTGCCGTGTCCCAGTTTCCGCACCGCCCACAGCTGTCGGGCACTCGCGGTGTCGGTGGTCCGCAGGACCGCTTTCGCCCAGTCGTCGGACGGCTGCAGGGACCTCCCGCCCGTGGCGATCCGGTACACGTGACCGGGCTGGACGAGCGCGGCGTCACCGGACACCCCCGCCACACCGTCGACGAGGAACGTGGTGACCGACTTCGCCGGCACCGTGACCGTCGCCGACTTCCCGGCCACGCGCACGGGCTTGCCACGCACGAGGGCCCCGGACGCGTCGGTGACGACCGGCGTCACCTTCGCCAACGGCGAGACGAGCCCGAACCGCGAGAGGTCCAGCGTCACCGCACGGCCGGTGTTGCCGCTGTTCACGTGCACGACCGTCGCGTCCAGACCGGACCGCTTCACCGCGGCGACGCTCGACGGGTCGTCGGTCTTGACGAACCGGTCGCCCGGACGGACGAAGTGGGTGAAGTTGCGGATGGTGTGGAACTTGGTGTTGGTCCTGATCGGACAGGACTCCAGCGTGTCGTCCGCCGTGCAGTCGAACGGGATGTGGATGCTGCCCCAGTTCTTGCCGGCGGCGGTCTGCGGGATGGTGTCCTCGACCGGCTGCCAGAACACCCAGGCGGACGGTTCGAGCTCGCGGATGTCCTCGAGCATCCTGGTCGCCATGCCCAGACCGGGTTCCATGCTCGTGTAGTCCGTGGTGCCGTTGCCCCAGGTGCCCTCGACCTCGCTCATCCAGAGCTTCTCGCCGGCGCCCTTGGCGATGTCGCGGACGCTGGTGCGCTGGCCCGTGCCGTAGGTGTGCACGTTGAGCTGGTCGACCACGTCCCGCGCCGGGCCGTAGCCGTTCCAGTTGCGCACGAACGTGCCGGGGTTCGTCTCGTCCATCGCGGACACCTTCACCCGCGACCGCAACTCGTCGAGCGCGCGTCGGGTAGCGAGCAGAACCTCCTGCTGCAACTCGGGTCCGGCGTGCGCGCCCTCCTGGCGTCCACCGGTCGGCTGGCCGTCCGGGCCGATCTGCGTGCCCCAGTAGTTCGTGTTGGGCTCGTTCAACGGCGCGAGCGTGTCGAACTTGATGCCGTGCGCGCGTTCCATCTCCTGGGTCACCCGCGCCAGGTACGTGGCGAAGTCCTCGACGCGGTCGCGGCGGATCTGGTCGGTGTTCGCGTCGAACCCGCCGGAGACGTAGCCGCTGACGGTCTGGAACCACGGCGGCGAGTTGCTGAACGCCTCCCACTTCGTGACCTCGCGCTTGATCTGGTCGATCCACCAGCGCTGGTTGGCGTCCGCGGCGAAGTCCCAGTGGTCCGGGTTGTCCGGCTGCCACCAGTCCACATCGGCGCGCGTGGTGCCAGGAGGGGCTTTCCAGAAGCCCTCCATCGTCGCGCCCTTCTTCATGTAATCCTTGCGGACGTCGGGCGCGTTGCCGCCGCCGATGTTGTACCGCGCGATGTTCAGGCGCAGTCCGTCCTCACCGAACAGCAGGTCGACGAGCTTGCGGCGGATGGGCTCCGGATAGCCCCCGGTGATGTTCGCGAACCACACCAGGCTGGTGCCCCAGCCCTCGAACTCCGGTTGCTGGTAGGACGGGTCGACGCGAACGGTAACCCCGTTCTGCGGCAACGGTTCCGCGGCTGCCGGCGTGGCGAGACCGGCGGTCAGTAGGACGAGAACCAGCAGAAGTCGCGCCATGTCAGGCCCCCAGCCGGAAGTCGGCGACGCGGATCGGCGACGGCGTGGTGCCGCTGGAGGTCTGCTGGTACTGCACCGACAGAATTCCCTGGGACGCGACGCGGGACGTGTCCACGTTCACCTCGCCGAACGCCCGCAGTGACGGGCGGTCGAACAACGTCGTCCAGTCCGTCCAGCCGCTGGCCTTGCTCGCCGCCACGATCCTCCCGCGTGGCAGCACCAGGTACGCGTTGTCGGCCCGGTCGAACACGATCTTCGTGCGCTGGGTGTGGTTCGGCGGGATCGGCACCTCCATCTTGGTCCACCTGCCGTCGGCTCCGCGGAAGACGTGGAAGGTGCGGCCGTACTGCGTGCGCTGCTGCGCGTAGTTCGACACGCACTGGGTGAACCGGCCGGGTACATAGCTGATCACGACGTGCGGCCGGCCCTGCGCGTCCACGGCCTGGCTCTCCTGGTTCATCAGGCCGTGGTTCGGGTCGAGCGGATCCGCCACCAGACCGGGCGAGTTGACGCTCACCCGCGCGCCACCGGTCGTGCCCACCACGGTTCCGGCACCGTTGCGCCACGTCCGGCCGCGGTCGTCGCTGTAGACGTAGCCGGTGTCGTGGTTGGTCAGGCCGCCCGCGTTGCACAGCACGCCGGTGTTGCCTTCACGCCACGTAAAAGCGGCGTGCAACCGTCCACTTCGGTCATAGGTCAGGCCGTGCAGGTACATGTTGCGGGTCGTGGACACCACGCCGTTCGGGCCGGTGTACGAACCGGTCGCGGACGACCAGCCGCCGAGCTTGCGCCAGGTGCCGCCGGAGTACTCGGCCAGCTCGTTGACGCCGTTGCCGGAGCCACCGGTGCGGTAGCTGAACTGCAGCCTGCCCTCGGGTGTCACGACGAACTGCGGGTAGGTCATGGAACCGAGCTCGACGCCGCCGAGCGTGCGCTGCACAGCACCGAACGCGGCGGCGTTCCACTGCTGGGCGCCGGTCGCGAGGCCGGGCTGGGACCGGAAGTAGAACAATCGCGTGTTGTGCGTGTCCAACGCGACGTGGATCGTGTTGTCCTGCGGGGAGATTCCCAGCGAGATCACGTTGTGCGAGTCGTTGGCGCTGAGCCGGTGCGGCAGCACCACGCTCTCCCACCGCGTGCTGCCCACGGTTCGCCGCGCCACCACGGCGTTGCGGCTCGCGGTGTACCAGGTGGCGTACTGACGTCCTTGGTAGGTCAGGATCGCGTCCTGCTGGAACGAGTTGTTGTTCACCACCCCGTCGTAGGACACGAAGTACAGCGCCGAAGGATCAAGCAGTGTGTCGGCCACGAGGCTCACCGACGGTGCCGCCGCGGGCGCACCCGCCGCGGTTCCGGACGACGCCAGCAGCACCGTCACCAAGCTCAGAACGATCCTCTTCACGGTTCCCCCGGCTGGTCGCGGTTCGGCATGTTCCACGGAGCGTGAGGTCGAACAAAATCGAACGCAAGCGTCGAGTTGTTCGATAACAGTGGACGCCCTGTGAACGGCACGGACCTCGTGGCCTCTTGTCGCCCCTCCGCCCCGGCTGTTCACTTGTGTTCAGTTCTGTCTGAACATGGAGGTTCAGCGTGCGGCGCGCGATTGTTCTTGCCACGGTGCTGTTAGTTGCGGTTGGTTCGACGACACCGGTCGCCTCCGCAGTCGATCCACCTCCGGACGTGCACACCTACCTGGAGGATCCGCGCAGGATCGCCGAGGGGCAGGAGCCGCACCACGCGTTGCTGCTCCCGCAGGCGGATGTCGCCTCGGCCGTTCGCGGCGACGAGCGCACCCCGTTCACGCAGTCGCTGGACGGCAGATGGCGGATCTCCATGGCGGACAGGCCCGCCGACGTTCCGGCGCGGTTCTACGCCGACGACCACGACACGTCCGGCTGGCGCACCGTGACCGTGCCGCACACCTGGCAGACCGACGGCCTGGACCACCCGATCTTCCGCAACATCGCCACCGAGGTGCAGCCGGACGACCCGCCCCGCGTGCCCCGCGACGTGAACCCGACCGGTGCTTACGTCCGCGACTTCGACGTGCCGGCCGACTGGACGAAGCGCGCCACGTTCGTGCGCTTCGAGGGCGTGACGTCCGGCTACTTCGTGTGGGTCAACGGCACCTACATCGGCTACGACCAGGGCGGCTACACCCCGGCCGAGTTCGACATCTCCTCCGCGCTGCGGCCCGGCCACAACAAGATCGCCGTCCAGGTGCACCGCTGGAGCGCCGGTTCCTACCTCGAGGACTACGACCAGTGGCGGTACTCGGGCATCTTCCGCTCGGTGTCGCTGTACTCGACGCCCGCCACGTTCATCCAGGACGTCACCCTCAAGACCGACCTCGACGCCACCTACACCGACGCGACCCTCACCGCGGACGTCGAGCTCGGCCACAAACCCGGCGGCACCACCGGGACGCACCGCGTCACCGCCAGCCTGCGTGACTCCCGTGGAGCCGAAGTCGGTTCGGCGAGCCAGGAAACCGACGGCAGCACCGCCCGTCTCACCCTGCCGGTGCGCAACCCGGCCAAGTGGACCGACGAGACGCCGAACCTCTACACCGTCGTGCTGACGCTGACCGCGCCCGACGGCAGGATCACGCACATCACCAGTGACACCACCGGTTTCCGCGAGATCGAGATCCGGGACAGGACGCTGCTGATCAACGGCAAGCGCGTGCTGTTCAAGGGCGTCAACCGCGCGGAGACAAACCCGGACCACGGCCGGCACATTCCCCGTGCGGCGCAGGAACGCGACGTGGCGCTGATGGAGCAGCTCAACGTCAACGCCGTGCGCACCTCGCACTACCCGAGCGACCCGTACTTCTACGACCTCGCCGACAAGCACGGCATCTGGATCGGCGACGAGGTCGACATCGAGACCCACAACCACGAGAACTGCGCCCGGTGGTGCCAGGCCAACCAGCCGGAGTGGCGCGACACGTTCCTGGACCGGCTGATCGGCATGGTCGAGCGGGACAAGAACCACCCGAGCGTCTTCCTGTGGGACACCGGCAACGAGGCGGGGCTCGGCGCGCACCACTTCGAGATGGCGAAGTGGCTCAAGGCCAACGACCCCAGCAGGCCGATCTACCACCAGTCCAACAACCCCGACGGTGACGCGCCGTTCGCCGACATCTGGGGACCGCGTTACCCCTCGCCCGAGCGGTTCGCCGAGCAGGCGAAGAGCACGACCAAGCCGCTGATCTTCGGCGAGTACGCCCACGCGATGGGCAACAGCCTGGGCAACTTCCGGGAGTTCTGGGACATCATCCGGGCCAACCCGCAGACCCAGGGCGGCTTCATCTGGGACTGGGCCGAGCAGAACATCAAGCAGAAGACCCGCATCGCACCGGACAGTTCCGGCAACGACATCACGGCTCTGCTGTCCGGTGCGCCCAAGCTCGTCGACGGTCACCGTGGCAAGGCGCTGTCGCTGTCCGGGCTCGACGACTTCGTCGAGGTCTACCGCGACCGTAAGCTCGACATCACCGGCACGGCGCTGACCCTCGACGCGTGGATCAAGCCCGGCAAGTGGACCGGCCAGTTCCCCGTCATCGCCAAAGGCGACCACCAGTGGACGCTCAAGATGAAGAACGAGACCACGCTCGAGTTCTTCATCCACAGCGGCACATGGCGCGCCGTGCAGGCGAAGGTGCCCGCCGACTTCTACGGCAAGTGGCACCGGGTCAGCGGTACCTACGACGGCACCGCGCTGCGGCTGTACATCGACGGCACCGAGGTCGGCACCCTGCCGTTCACCGGCGCGATCGACTACTCGGCAGCGGACGTGAACATCGGCCGCGACTTCGAGATGTCGTGGAACGACCCGTCGACCGTCGGCTGGATGGCTCGCGGTGAGGTCGACGACGTCCGCGTCTACGACCGGGCGTTGCCCGCAGCCGAACTCGGTGTCTCCTCCGCCCCGGCCGGCGGCGCCGTGCTGGCGCTCGACTTCGACAGCGTGCGGGAACGTGGCACGCACTTCGCGTACGGGTCGACGCTGTCCGGTGTGGACGGTCTGATCGGCACGGACCGCAAGCCCCAGCCGGAGACCACGCAGATGGCGTGGGCGCACCAGCCGATCCGGTTCGGCTACTCCGGCGGCGTGCTGTCGGTGACCAACGAACGCCAGTTCACCGGCACCGACGACCTCACCCTGCGCTGGCGCGTCACCGAAGGCTCGCGGGTGGTCAAGAGCGGTGAACAGCCGCTGCGGGTCGCCGCCGGATCGACCGCGACGATCTCGCTGCCGGTGCCGGTCAACGACGCCGACCGGGAACGGTTCCTGACCGTCGAAACGGTCACGTCGTCGGCGGCACCGCTGCTCCCGGCCGGGCACGTGCTCGCGCACGACCAGTTCACACTGGGCGGCAGCCGCGTTCCCGGTCTGGACAAGGCGCCGCTCGACTGGGCCGTCGTGTTCACCCACGAGGACGCCCAGAAGGTCACCGCCACGGCAGCAGGTGCGGCCTACACGGTGGACAAGAAGTCCGGTGCGCTGACATCCATGAAGTCGTGGGGCCGCGAGCTGCTCGCCAGCGGTCCGAAGCTCGACGCGTGGCGTGCGCCGATCAGCAACGAGACCTACACGTGGGGCCGTGCGGAAGGCGAGGACTGGCGCAAGGCAGGCCTGGACCGCCTCGAGACCACGGTGTCCGGTGTGCGCGTGGAGAAGGACGGGCACAAGACCACCCGCATCATCGTGGACAGCAAGGTGGCCGCGCCCGGTGTGAGCGGGGCGTGGTTCGACCAGACGATGGTCTACTCGGTGGACTCGGCCGGTGTGCTGCGACTCGGGCACCGGGTGACGCCGCAGGGCTCCATCCGGACGCTGCCGTACCTGCCGCGCATCGGCGTCCAGCTGTCCGTGCCCGACCGCTTCTCCGAGTTCTCCTGGTACGGCAGGAAGGCGGAGAGCTACGTCGACCGCAAGGACGGCACGCCGATCGGGGTGCACTCCACCTCCGTGGCCGACCAGTACGTCGAGTACCACCGCCCGCAGGACCACGGCAACCACACCGACACCCGGTGGGCGTTGCTCACCGACGGACGCACGTCCGGTCTGCTGGTGTCGGGTGCCCCCGAGGTCAGCGTGACGCAGTACGACGACATCGAGCGAGCCGCGTACCCGTTCATGTTGCAGCGCAACAAGGGGCATTTCACGCTGCACGCCGACCACGCCGTGACCGGTGTCGGCGACACGCCGAACCCGGTGCGGCAGCGCAGCCAGGTCCGGCCTGACAGCACCTACGAGTACACGATCACGATGCGGCCGCTGACCTCGCAGGAAGCCAGGTCCGGCCTTCCGGCGGGAGCCTGACCGGTGGAGGTGGCCCCGGTGTTCGCCGGGGCCACCTCACTTTTCACGCCCGCGTGCGTCCGATGTAGACGTTGCGGGCCCGGTAGACGGTCTCCGCGGTAGGGCCCGGGCTGCCGGACGAGCCCTCCATCTGCAGGTTGATGATCACCCAGAGCCGCTTGCCCACGAAGTTCCTCGCGGTGTGCCTGGCGATCCACCTGCCGTCGAGGTAGTAGTGGATGTCGACGTCGGTGCCGTTCACCTTGGTCATCCAGGCGCGGTAGGTGTGCCACGAGCCCGGCGACGAGACGCTGACGATCGAGCTCGACACGTCACTGGACGTCCGGAAGGTGTTGAACCAGTTCCGGTTGTCCCCCTTGAACTCCAGGATGTCGCTCTCGGGTGGCCAGCTGTTTACGCCGGTCAGCCAGAACGCGGGCCAGGTGCCGCGGGTGGACGGCGCCTGGAAGTCGCCCTTCACCTCCCAGTTCGGGAACTGGTCGTTCACCACCACGTGTTCCTTCGCGTGGATCGCGCCGGAGTGGTAGCGGATGGGCAGGTGCGGATCGGCCGAGCTGTAGCCCTCGTCCCAGGAGATGCGCGTCGCCTTCACCGTCAGCACGCCGCCGGAGAGCGACACGTGGTTGTGGTCGCTGGAGCTCGCGTACATCCTGGCCGTGCCGTTGTGGTCGGAACCCCACGGGTAACGGTAGTTCCATTCCGACTCCAGCGCGCCGTAGCCGCTGAAGGAACCTGTCCCGATCACCTCTTCCCACGCCGCCGCGTTCGCGGAGGTCGTGGAGGCGGCGGTGAGGACGACGACGAGTGCGCCTGCTGCGATTCTCATCACCTTACTGTCCTGGACAGACTCGTTGCCACACAACAGTTCCGTCGATTCGACGGACGGTTCGATCGACGGCATCAGTCGTGCGGCGAGCTGCCCTCGGCCGGGTCGTGGACGTCGAGCCGGCCGCACATGCCGAACCGCTGCGGTCCTTCCGCGCGCATCACGTGGATGTCCGCCGCGCCGAGGTGGCCGATGTCGCCGTCCCGCAACCGGTCCAGCTGCTCACCGGTGCGTTCGGCCGACGCCAGCGCGCCGGCGCGCCACCGCTTCTCCCAGGCGTCCAGAACGTCTTGCTTCAGCTGCACGGCGGAACGGTAGAAGTCGTCCAGCGCCGCGCCCTCGCCCTCCTCGACGCGTCGCCGCAACTCCAGGAACCCTTCGAGAGCGAGATCCCTGCGCTGACGGGCGGACTCCTCGTCACCGGCCTGAGCATGCGCGGGGTAGTTCTCCGCGTCGGCCAGCACCTCGGCGGGGAACGTGAACACCGCGTCTCCCGCCTCCGGCAGGCCGCTGTTCTGCATCACGACGATGATCCGCAGGTCGCCGTCGTTGACCAGGCGGTGGATCGTGCCGGGCGTGAACCAGGCGACCGTGCCCTCGCGCAGCGGTGTCTCGGCGAACCCGCGCCGGGTCAGGGTCTGGACGCTGCCCTGACCGCCGATCACGTAGTAGCACTCCGCGCAGGTGAGGTGGACGTGCGGCGAGCCGCCGCACAGCCCGTCCACCGTCGGCCAGTCGTACACCCGCAGACCGGAGATGCCGATCCCCCCAGGAAACGGCATCACCACGGGTGCACCTCCACATAGGACTCCAGTCGGTCGCGGTTCCACTCGCCGTTCGCGACGACGAGCCGGTAGCGCAGGGTCAGCGCCTCGCCGGGCGCCACCTCCACCGGCTCGAAGAAGGCGAACGAGGGGTTGACCGCGGCGAACGGAGCGCTGCGCACGAACCAGTGCGTGCCCTTGTTGTCCGGGTGGTCCAGGAACAGCATCGTCGACGAGCGCTCCACCTCGTCGTGGTGCCCGACGAACGCGAGCCACCGCGCGGCCCTGCCCATCATCTCCTGGCCGGCTCCCCCATCGGCCGCGATGACCTGGCCGTCGGTGAACGAACGCGGGCCGCGCCAGAAGAACCCGGTGTAGCCGGCGAGCTCACGCCCGTTGGTGGTCGGGCTGCCGAACACCAGCGGCTCGGCACGCAGATTCGTCAGGGTGGTGGCGAAATCCAGCGTCCACGAGTCGTCCTCGACGTCGCGCACGGTGAACTGGCGCATCTCGCGCACCCAGTGCTGCCCGGACTCGGTGAACCAGGACAGCAGTTCGTCGATCCGCACCTCGCCTTCCGGCGAGGCGACGGTGAAGTCCTCGTGCCGCATGGTGCCGACGTTGGGCAGCGCCAGGTACCCCTGGTCGCGGACGTACGTGTTGCCGCCCCAGAAGTTCTCCCCCGACACGTCGGTCGCGGTCATCTGCAGGCCCTTGTGCCAGCGGTGGTCATGCGGCCGGAACGCCGTCACCACGTCACCGGCGAGCGTGCGCACCGGATGCAGGTAGGGCTTCGGGCCCTCGAACGCGGGTGTCGACGGCCGGAACACGTACTCGAACAGCTCGACGTCACCCACCGACACGACAAGCGCCTCGTCGTCCTGCCTGGTGATCACCGGTCGTTCGCCCATGGAGCACCGATTCCTTCCATCGTCGCGTAGAACGGACTGTCCGGTCCGATCTGGCCGGCCTTCACCACGGTGCCGGTGAACGCCGAGGCGTACAGCGCCGCGATGAACTCCATGGTGTTCCTGGTGTCCGCGAGGGTCACCGGTGGCGTCTCACCACTGTCCAGTGCGTCGAGGAACTCGGCCATCTGGCACTGGTGGCCGCTCACGATCTCGGACTGCTCTTCCCGCCAGCGCGTCACGACGTCGTCGTGGCCGGGCGCGGGAGTCACCGTCCACTGAGCGTCGGTGTAGCCGTAGAGGTGCTCGACCTCGACCGTGGCGTGCTCGAAGTCGAACCGCAGCTCCGAGGTCTCCCGGGGCGACAGCACAGAGTTGATCACCGAGGCCACCGTGCCGTCGGCGAAGGTCACCAACGCCATGGAGACGTCCTCGGTCGCGACGTCACGTACCTGCCGCACCGCCAAGGCACGGATCTCCTGCCACGGGCCCAGCACGGACAGCATCAGGTCGAACTGGTGGATGCCGTGACCCATCGTCGGGCCACCGCCCTCGCTGTCCCACGAACCGCGCCACGGCACGTCGAAGTAGGCGTCGTCGCGGTACCAGAGAGTGTCGCACTTCGCCACCAGCGACCTGCCGAGGACACCTTCCCCGATCATCCGCCGCAACCGGATCGCGGCGGGACCGAAGCGGTGCTGGAACACCGTCGCGACCCGGCCGGTCGAGGTTCGTTCGGCCGCGACCAGCATGTCGATCTCGCTCAGCGACAACGCCGGTGGCTTCTCCACGAGCACGTTCACGTTCGCCGCGAGGCACTCGAGCGCGAGCGGCACGTGAGCGCGCGGCGGAGTGCAGATGTGCACCACGTCCAGCGGCTCCACGGCGAGCAACGCCGCCACACCGGGGTAGACGCGCGCGACACCCCACTCCTTGGCGAACGCGGCCGCACGCTGGTCGTCGACGTCCACCACGGCTACCAGCTCGATGCGGTCTCCCGCCGCGCGCAACGCCCTGGCGTGGGACGTGGCGATCCCGCCCGTGCCGACGATGGCAGCGCGCCTCACTTCGCCGCGTCCACTTCGGACTGGACTTCCTTGATGAACGACGCGGCCGCGGCCTCTGGCGTGGTCCGGCCGAACAGGACGTCCTCGGTGTGCCGCTTGAGGATCGCGTCGGTCGTGCTGGCGCCGTTCGGCGTGATCCTGGGCGGGTCGCTGACCGGCACCGTGTCGAGGTACTCCTTGGCGGCCTTGTCGGTCTCCTTGAGCTGACCGGCGATCGCCGCGCGGATCTTCACGTTCGCGGGCACGCCACGCTCGGTCAGCAGCACCTTCGCCGCCTCCTCGTCGTTGGCGAGGAAGCTCACGAACGCGGCCGCTTCCGCGGGGTGTTCGGACCGCGAGGAGATCGACCAGAACATGGACGGCTTGTAGTAGGCGCCGGGCGACTTGGCCTGCGACTCCTCAGGCAGCCGCAGCAGCTTCAGCTTCGCACCGCTCGCGGCGGTCAGCGCGGTCAGCTGGGTGTTCCACCACAGGCCGAACGCCGCGGTGTTGGTCGCGGTCGCGGACTGGTTCAGCCCGGCGGAGGCCTTCTCCACGGTGACCGACGGCGGTGCCGCGATCCCGGCTTTCGCGAGGTCCTGGATGTAGGTCCAGTACTTCGTCGCGATCTCGGGCGGCAGGACCACCTTGCCCTCGGCATCGAACAACGCCTTGCCCTGCTGCCGCGCGCGGATGCTCAACCCCGCGGTGTCGTTGATCCCCGGCGACTGCACGCCGAACACCTGACCGCCACCCGCCTTGGACACCTGCTCCCCGATCGACCTCACGTCGTCCCACGTCCACTTCGTGTCGTCGGGAACCGGGATGCCGTACTTCGCGAGCAGGTCGGTGTTGACCACCATCGAGTACATGGCCAGGCCCACCGGCAGCCCGTACTGCTTGCCGTCGACAGCGCCGGTCGCGAGCGCCTTCTGGTCGAAGTCCGCCGTGTCGAGGTGCTTCTTGGCCTCGTTGAGGTCCAGCAGCGCGCCGCGTTCGGCGTAGGAGGCGATGTACTGCTCGTCCATCTGCATGATGTCCGGCGCGTCGTTGGCCGCCATGGTGGTGGCGAGGCTGTCCCAGTAGCCGTTCCACTCCTTGAACTCACCCTTGACGGTGATGTTCGGGTGCTTCTTCTGGAACATCTCGATGACCTGCTGGGTCCGCTTGTGCCGGTCGTCCGCGCCCCACCAGGTGAAGCGCAGCGTCACCGGTTCCGCGGTCAGCTCCCCACCGGCTTCGGAACCGGAGCCGCAGGCCGCGAGCAACGACGCGGTCAGCGACAGCAGGACCGTCAACGCGGTACGGCGGCGGAGTCCTCTGAGCATGTCCGTTCCTTTCGGCTACTTGCCACCGGTCGTGGCGATTCCCTTGACGAGGTACCGCTGGCCGATGAGGAAGGCGAGGAAGATCGGGATGATCGACACGACGCTCATCGCGAACTGGGAGCCCCACGACGTGGCGACCGTCGAGTCGACGAACGAGCGCAGGGCGACGGGCACCGTGTACATGTCCGGGTCCGTCAGATAGATCAGCTGGGTGAAGAAGTCGTTCCAGGTCCAGATGAACGTGAAGATCGTCGTGGTGGCGAGCGCCGGCTTCATCAGCGGCAGGATGATCTGCGCGAAGATGCGCGGGTGACCGCAGCCGTCGATGCGCGCCGCCTCGTCCAGCTCCTTCGGCAGCCCCCGGATGAACTGGACCATCAGGAAGACGAAGAACGCGTCGGTGGCGAGGATCTTCGGCACGATCAGCGGCAGGAACGTGTTGACCCAGCCGATGTTCGAGAACAGCACGTACTGCGGCACGATGATCACGTGGATCGGCAGCATGATCGTGCCGAGCATGATGCCGAACCACCACCGCTTGCCGCTGAAGTTCAGCCGGGCGAACGCGTAGGCCGCCATCGAGCACGACACGAGGTTGCCGACGATGCAGCCCAGCACCAGGACGGCCGAGTTGAGCAGGTACGTCCCGAACGACGGGCTGAGCGCGTACCAGCCCTCGGTGTAGTTCTCGGCGTGCAGGCTGTCGATGATCAGGCCGGGACTGCGGAAGATCTCGTCGCCCGGCCGCAACGAGCTCGCGATCATCCACAGCACCGGGTACAGCATCACGAACCCGATCAGGACCAGGCCGAGGTGCTTGACGGGGGTGGCGAGCCTTCTAGTCGTCATAGAACACCCAGTACTTCGCCGCCCAGAAGTTGATCGCGGTGAACGCCGCGATGATCAGCAGCAGGAACCACGCCAGCGCCGACGCGTATCCCATGTCGAACCGGCTGAAACCCTGCTGGTACAGGTAGAGCGTGTAGAACATGGTCGAGTCGGACGGCCCGCCGGTGCCGCCGGAGACGACGAACGCCTGCGTGAACGACTGGAACGCGTGGATGATCTGCAGCACCAGGTTGAAGAACAGGATCGGCGAGAGCAGCGGCAGGGTGATCCGCCGGAACTGCGACCGCCTGCTCGCCCCGTCGATCGCGGCGGCCTCGTAGTAGACCTCCGGGATCTGCCTCAGCCCGGCCAGGAAGATGATCATCGGCGAGCCGAACGTCCACACGTTCAGCACGATCAGCGTCGACAGCGCGGTGTCCGGGTCGGAGATCCAGCCCCTGCCCTCGACGCCGAAGAACCCCAGCACGCGGTTCACCAGTCCGTCGGTGCCGAACACCTGCGTCCACAGCACCGCGATCGCCACGCTCGACCCGAGCAGTGACGGCAGATAGAACGCCGAGCGGTAGAACGCGAGCCCGCGCAGCCCGCGGTTGAGCAGCAGCGCGACGCCCAGTGCGCACGCCAGCTGCAGGGGCACGGACACGAGCACGTAGGTGAACGTGACCCGCAGGGCGTTGTGCAGCCGGGAGTCGCTGAGGATGCGCAGGAAGTTGTCGAATCCGATGAACCTCGGCGGCTGGATCAGGTTGTACTTCGTGAAGCCCAGCGCGAAGGACGCGATCACCGGTCCGATCGTGACCAGGAGCAGCCCGGCGAACCAGGGCGCGAGGAACCAGAACGCGGCTCTGTTGTCGCTTTTCCGTACCTGGACGCCACCCCGGCGCAGTTGACGCAGTTCGTCTAGAGCGCTCATCGACCCCCGACCTCGCCGTGTGGAAAACGCTTTCCGGAGTCTGCATCGGTGCCAGATGAGCGTCAAGCGAGCTGTCGAATGCCGTCGAACGACCGGTCGAACGGCGTCGAACCAGGTTTCGAAACCATGGCCGCAGTTGTGACGCCGTCCCACTGCTGCCGCTGAAGCTGTTGCGCCCCAGCGCAAAGCCTCACCAGCGAGTCCCTACTCCACCGCGCACTTCACGCCGTTGAGCGAGAACGCGCCCGGCGGGACCGGACGACCGCGGGAGTTGCCGTTGAAGCCGAACTGCACCGACTTGCCCGCCGCGATCTGCCGGTTGTAGCTCATGTTCGCGGCGCTGACGCTCGACCCGTACTGCCTGCCGGAGGCGTCCCACATCTCACGGACGCTCTCGCCGTTCGAGAAGGCCCACTGCAGGGACCAGCCGTTCACCGCGGCGGTACCGGTGTTGCGCACGGTCACGCTCGCCTGGAACCCGCCCTGCCACTGGCCGGTGATCCGGTAGGAGGCGGCGCAGGCCTTCGCCGGAGGCGGCGGGGTCGTGGTCGTGGTCGTCGGAGGCGGTGGTGGAGGCGCGGAAGTCGTGGTCGTTGTGGTGGGGGCGGGTTTGGAGGTGTCGGACCCTTCGCAGGGCGGGCCCCACAGCCCTCGCCTGGCCGCGGCCGCCTCGTCCCGGGCGTTGATCAGCGGCCCGCTCTCGACACCCTCGGGCTTCAGTGCACCCTGCTGCACGGCGAGCACGGCGTAGTCGGTGCCGTTCTCCAGTTCCAGGTCCACCACGCCGATCTCCAGCCCGGTGAACCTGACGGAGCTCGCCAGCAGCGTCGACCTGGCGAAGGAGAGCGAGGCCTCCGCGAAGCACGCCTTCGGTTCCGCCAGCGACGCGACGCGGACTTTAGTGCCGTCGGCGAACTCGACGGTCCGAGCATCGATCACGTCCCGCACGACGGTGAGCACGTCCTGCGGCGGCACCACCTCGTTGACCAGCGTCGGCGGTTTCAGCGGGGACCGGGGCGACGGCGACGGTGCCGCGGGTTCCGCCGAGCACGCGCCCGTGAGCAGCAACAACATCACCAGCAGGTGCTTGCGCGCCACCGTCATTCTCCCCTGACAGGCTGTCTCGTGTGGACGACAGTACTCACCCGCGCCACAGCCCGATCCAGGCGACGACGAGCAGGAACGCCACCATGCCCGCGAAATGCCACGGCGCCAGGTCGAGACTCTTGCGCACACCACCGCCATCGGACGGCGCCGGGTGCGGCCGGTGCTGCTCGATGGCCTCCCGGATCCGGGACTGCACCCGGCTGCCCCGCAACGAGCTGGCCGCGGAGAAGGCGCCGACGGCGACGTTGATCCGCTGCCCCGAGGTCGTGACGAGGGCGACCTCCCGCGTGGCCTCGACCGACGCGAGCTCGGCCCACGGCACCCAGTACCGGCGGAACCAGTTCACCACCAGCACCCCCGAGTCGTGGATCTCCACCACCGAGTGCGCGCCGACCATCCACATGAACCACGTGAGCGGCGCCATGATCGCGATGAACTCCAGCTGGTGCCCGAACCCGTTGCCGGGGAACGGGTTGAGCAGCACGTACGTGCTCGTGCCGAGCGCGCCCAGCGTCACGATCCAGCTGAAGGTGCTGTCGAACTTCCTGCGCAGCACCACCGCTGCCCTGCCCCGGCTCATGCGCACACCCTAGTGGCGCGGCCCGGAACGTCGGCGAGGTAATCCGCGCTCAGCAGGGCGCCTCCACGCCCCCGTACAACCAGTACGTGGACGTGGGGCCGACACCACGACGCACCCGTCTGACCCCGAACTCCCCCGGCAACGTTCCGGGCCACACCACTGGATCCCACTCAGCGGACCAGTTGCCCGAACACGGGCGGCTCCTCGGCCGCCAGGTCGTCCGGCAGCCGCAGGCCCTGACGCCGCGGCACCAGCTCCGACTGCAGCACGATCGCCGCGGCGCCGATCGCGGGCGCCGACGCCGCCGACGGCGACAGCCGCACGGAGATCGGGTGGGCGTCGCGCGCGATGAACGCGCTGTCGAGCTCGGCGCGCAGCACCGGCAGGTAGACCGAGCCGGCGATCGCGAAGCTCGGGCCGGTGAGCACCAGCACCTCCAGGTCCAGCACGTTCGCCAGCGTGCGCGCGGCGGCCGCGAAGTACCTGGCGGACCGTTCGAGCAACGCGACCGCGCGGGTGTTGCCCTGCCGGGCCGCCCTGCTGATCGCCGCGAAGTCCGCCGCGATCGGCGTGACCGCGCGGGTCCGGCCTCCGACCAGGCCCGCCGCGCGGCTCAGTGCCCGGTCGGCCCGTGCCTGCTCCACGACCGCGGCGGGACCGGCCAGCACCTCCAGGCACCCACGCGCGCCGCACCGGCACCACGGGCCGTCGATGTCGAGGCAGGTGTGGCCGATCTCGCCGGTGTGACCGCTCGGGCCCCGGTAGGTGGCGCCGCCGAGCACGACGCCCGCGCCGACGTCCGTTCCCATGAACAGCGCGGCGAACGTCGACGTCGCGCCGACGCCGCCGGACCAGTGCTCGCCGATCGCCGCCGCCGTCGCGTCGTTGTCGAGCACCACCGGCAGGCCCGTCGCCCGCTCGAGCGCACGGCCGAACTCGTGGTGCTCCGACGGACGTGCCGCCACGAGTCCCAGCCCGAGGATTCGATCGCGTTCGACGCCGACGCTGTCGATCAGCGCGCCGACCTCGCGAGCCACCCTGGCGACCACGGCCGCCGGCTCGTCGGCGGCCGCGCCCGCGCGCGAGATCCTGGCGACGACCGCTCCGCCGAGGTTGGTGAGTACGTAGGTGATCCGCGCGTCGTCGAGGTGCACGCCGACGGCGTAGCGCGCGAAGTGGTTGAGCTGCAACATGACCCGGCGCTTGCCGCCGGTCGACTCGGCGTGCCCGGTCTCGGCCACCAGTCCCTCGTCGATCAGGCCGCGCACGACGGTGGAGATCGTGCCGCCGGTCAGGCCGGTGGCGTTGACGAGGCCGACGCGGCTGATCACGCCCGCCGCCCTGACCAGGTCCAGCACGGCCGCCCTGGTGCTGGCGTGGGTTACCCGCGCCGGTCCGCTCACAGCACTCCTCCGTCGAACGACGAACTTGATCCATCGACAACCTCGGGATCAGTAAAGCATCCCGAGGCGTTGACTTTCTTTGTTTAGTAACTGAAGAATCCTCGCGGCGAACCACCCAGCCTCGGGAGGATCAACGATGTTCCTGCACAAGCGGCTCTGCGCATTAGGTCTCGCGGTCCTCGTCGCGGCCACTGCTGCCTGCTCCGGCTCCAGTGGCGCGGGCCGGCCACGCGACACGCTCGTCGTCTACACCGGGCAGGCCGGCGACTTCCAGCTGAACTTCAACCCGTACGCCCCCACCCAGATCGAGGGGCCCGGAACGATCTACGAACCGCTGTTCTTCTTCAACATCGCGAAGGACGGACCGCCGAAGCCCGTGCTCGGCACCGAGTTCGGGTGGAACACGGACGGCACGGAGCTGTCCGTCACCCTGAGAGACGACGTGACCTGGTCCGACGGCGAGAAGTTCACCGCCGAGGACGTCAAGTTCACGTTCGACATGGTCGCGAAGACCCCGGCCGTCAACAAGACCGGCTTCAAGGGGACGACAACCGCCGTCGACGACACGCACGTGGTCATCAAGTTCCCTGAACCGTCCTACATGGACGGACCGCAGGTGCTGGGCCAGCTGTGGATCATGCCCGAGCACGTCTGGAAGAACTACCCCACGCCCGCGACCGAGGTGAACGCGAACCCGGTCGGCACCGGTCCGTTCCAGCTCGGCGAGTTCAAGGCGCAGTCGTTCACCCTCAAGGCGAACCCGAAGTACTGGGGCGGCGAGCCGGCCGTGAAGCAGGTCCGCTACCTGTCGCTGTCGGGCAACCAGGCGGGCGTCGACGCGCTCAAGGCCGGTTCGATCGACTGGCAGACCGGCCCGGTCCCGGACGTCAAGGACGTCGAGAAGAACTACCCCGGCTACAAAATCGTCACGTTGCCACTCAACCAGGTCGCGCTGTTCACGTGCTCCGACGCGCGGCTCGGCTGCCAGGGACCGCAGACCGATCCGGCCGTGCGCAGGGCGATCTACCACGGGATGAACCGCACCCAGATCAACTCGCTGGCCTTCCAGAACACCGGCAGCGAGATGTCCCCCGGCTTCACGCTCCAGCCGCGCGACACGGCGTTGCTGTCGGACAAGCTGACCGACCGCATGGCACCGATGAACGCCGACGTCGCCAAGGCCACCGAACTGCTCACGTCCGCCGGGTACGTCAAGGGTGCGGACGGCATCTACGCCAAGGACGGGAAACCGCTGGCACTGACCGTGAAGGTGGTCGCCGGCTGGACCGACTACATCACCGCGCTGGAGACCCTGAGCCAGCAGCTGCTCCAGATCGGCGTCAAGATCACCCCGCAGCAGCTGTCGTGGAACGAGTGGGCCGACGCGCGTGGCCGCGGCCAGTTCGAGCTGCTGATCGACTCGGTCGAGCAGGGCCCGGCGCCGGACCCGTACTACACCTACAGCTACTTCTTCTCGACCGCCACCACCGCGCCGGTCGGGCAGGCCGCCAACCCGAACTTCGCCCGGTTCAGCAACCCGGCCGTGGACGCGGCGCTGGCCGAGCTCAAGAAGACCGACCGCGGCGACCCCGCACGGCAGGCGCACTACGACACCATCCAGGTCGAGCTCGAGAAGTCCATGCCATACATCCCGGTGCTGACCGGCGGTGTGCCGAACGTGTACAACGACAAGGCGTTCACCGGCTGGCCGACGAAGGACGACCTCTACGCGTTCCCCGCCGTGTGGAAGCGGCCGGACGCCTCGCAGGTGTACGCGAAGCTCACGCCCGCCGGATCCTGACGATGGGCTACCACCTGCGCAAGGTCGCCTTCTACCTGGTGGCGCTGTGGGCGGCGGTGACGCTGAACTTCGTCATCCCGCGGCTGCTGCCGGGCAACCCGGTGGACATCCTGATGGCCAAGCTCCAGCAGCGCGGCGGGTCCGTCGACCCCGCCGCCCGCCAGGCCTACGAGACGTTGCTCGGCACCGGCGGGCGCGACTCGTTCGCCCAGGAGTACCTGGCGTACCTGGGGAACCTGCTGCGCGGGGACCTCGGGGTGTCGGTCAGCGCGTTCCCGGCGAAGGTCACCGACGTGATCGGCGACTCGCTGCCGTGGACGATCGTGCTCGTCGGGCTCGCTACGCTGATCTCGTTCGTGCTCGGGGTCGGGCTCGGCGCGCTCGTCGGCTGGAAGCGCGGCACCTGGCTCGACTCGCTGGTGCCCGCGACCACGATGCTGTCCGCGGTGCCGTACTTCTGGCTGGCGCTGATCCTGGTCGCGCTGCTCTCGTCGGGGCTCGGCTGGTTCCCGCTCAACGGCGGCTACGACGTGGTCCTCGATCCCGGCTGGAGCCCGGAGTTCCTCGGTTCGGCGCTCTACCACGGCACGCTGCCCGCGCTGACGATCGTGCTCTCCTCGGTCGGCGGCTGGTTGCTCGGCATGCGCAACATGATGGTGTCGGCCATGTCGGAGGACTACGTGCTGACCGCACGGGCCAAGGGCCTGACCGGCAGCCGGGTCATGGTCCGGTACGCGGCGCGCAACGCCGTGCTGCCCTCCGTCGCCGGGTTCGCGATCTCACTCGGGTTCGTCGTGTCCGGGTCGATCGTCACCGAGCAGGTCTTCTCCTACCCCGGCATCGGCTCGAAGCTGCTGCAGGCCGTGCAGAACAACGACTACGCGCTCATGCAGGGGATCTTCCTGGTGATCACGATCGCGGTGCTCGGCGCGAACCTGGTCGTCGACCTGCTGTACGGGCTGATCGACGCCCGCACGAGGGATCGGAGCACGGTGTCATGACCTGGTCGGGAAAACTCGCCGCAGGGCTCGGCCTTGCGGGTCTGATCGTCCTCTTCGGACTTCTCGGTCCGCTGCTCACCGGTGATCCCGCCACGATCAGGGACATCGGGCTCACCCCGCCCGGCGACGGGCACCTGCTGGGCACCACGATCACCGGCCAGGACGTGCTCGCCCAGCTCACCCACGCCACCCGCGGGTCGTTGTGGATCGGCGTGCTCGTCGGGGTCATGGCAACGGTGCTGTCCGGTGTCTTCGGCATCGTCGGCGCGTACGCGGGCGGTGTCGTGGACGAGGCGTTCTCGTTGTTCTCCAACGTGATGCTGGTGATCCCCGGCCTGCCGCTGGTGATCGTCGTCGCCGGGTTCGTGCCCGCCGACCAGCGCGGTACGTGGACGATCTCGCTGGTGCTCGCGATCACCGGGTGGGCGGCAGCCGCCCGAGTGCTGCGCGCGCAGACGTTGTCGTTGCGCAACAGGGACTACGTGGCCGCCGCACGGGTGTCCGGCGAGAAGACGTGGCGGGTGATCTGCATGGAGATCCTGCCGAACCTGTTGCCGATTCTGGCCTCCCAGTTCGTGTTCGCCGTCGTCCTCGCGATCCTGAGCGAGGCGGGCCTGTCGTTCCTCGGGCTCGGGGCGGCCGACTCCTCAACGCTCGGCACGATGCTCTACTACGCGCAGAACGGCTTCGCGCTGCAACGTGAAGCGTGGTGGTGGTTCGTCCCGCCGGGGTTGATCATCGCCCTGTTCGGTGGCGCGCTCGCCCTCGTCAACTTCAGCATCGACGAGATCATCAACCCCGCGCTGCGCGACCGGGTCCGGCGCCGGCGTGACGTCGTGGCCACCACACCCGTGGCAGCGCCTGTGGACGAGGACGTGGTGCTGACGGTCAGCGACCTCAACGTCGTCTACCAGGGCGCCACACCCGTGCACGCCGTCAAGAACGTGTCGCTCACGTTGCGGCGCGGCGAGATCCTCGGGCTGGCGGGCGAGTCCGGCTGCGGCAAGACCACGCTCGCCTACGCGATCAACCGCCTGCACCGGCCGCCGGCCGAGGTCACCTCGGGGTCGGTCGTGCTCGACGGCGTCGACGTGCTGGCGCTGGGCCCGGAGGAGCTCCGCGCGTTCCGGTGGGTCAGGCTGTCCATGGTCTTCCAGGGCGCCATGAACTCCCTGAACCCGGTCACCCCGATCCGCGCGCAACTGCAGGACGTCCTGCGCACGCACCGCCCGTCGATGTCCACTTCGGACCGGGAAGCACGGTGTGCGGAGGTGCTCCGGCTCGTCGGCGTCGACCCGGCCAGGCTCGGCTCCTACCCGCACGAGCTGTCCGGCGGCATGCGGCAACGCGTGATGATCGCCATGGCGTTGCTGCTCGAACCGCAGGTCATGATCATGGACGAGCCCACCACCGCTCTGGACGTGCTGGTGCAGCGCGAGATCCTCAACGAGATCAAGCGCCTGCGCGACGAGCTGCGGTTCGCGGTCGTGTTCATCACGCACGACCTGCCGTTGCTGCTGGAGCTGAGCGACCGGATCGCGGTGATGCGCGGTGGCGAGGTCGTCGAGTACGCGACGGCCGAGGAGATGTACCTGCGGCCACAGCATCCCTACACGCGGCAGCTGCTCGCGTCGTTCCCCAGCCTGACCGGCGAGCGAGGAGCCCTGATCCGATGACCACGCTCGAAGTTCGCGACCTCACCAGGACTTTCCACCGGCACCGCGCGGTCGACGGTGTCTCCTTCACGCTCACCGCCGGCCGGACCGTCGCGCTGGTCGGCGAGTCCGGGTCGGGCAAGTCGACGATCGCGAGGATGATCGCCCGCCTGATCCGTCCCACCTCCGGTGAGATCACGCTGACCGGCCAGGGCGGCGAACCCGTGGCGCGGCGGGCGTACCGCGACCACGTGCAGATGATCTTCCAGGACCCGTTCGCCTCGCTCAACCCGTTCCACACCGTCGAACATCACCTCGCCCGGCCACTGCTGCTGCATGGCCGTTCGCGTGCGGAGGTGCCCCACCTGCTGGAGCGCGTGAGCCTCACCCCGGACCTCGCCGGCCGCCGGCCGCACGAGCTGTCCGGCGGACAGCGGCAACGGGTGGCGATAGCCCGCGCACTCGCACCGGGCGCGAAGGTGATCATCGCCGACGAACCGGTGTCCATGCTGGACGTCTCGATCCGGCTCGGCGTGCTCAAGCTGCTCGACCGGCTGCAACGCGAGGAGGACCTCGCGGTCCTCTACATCACGCACGACCTGGCCACCGCCCGGCACTTCTCCGACGAGGTCCTGGTGATGCACCGGGGCCGCATCGTCGAACGAGGACCCGGCGACGACGTGCTCCTGCGTCCGCAGGACCCGTACACCCGGCAGCTCGCCGCCGCCGCGCCCGATCCGGAAGCCCGTTTCCGACAAGCTTTCCGACAAGGAGGACAGCCTTGATCCGCCAGTACCTGCACGACGGCTGGCAGCTGACCGCGGCCACGAACGAGGTGCCGGACAACATCCGGGGCCGCACGGTGCCCGCCGCGGTGCCCGGCAGCACCCACCTCGACCTGCTCGCGTCCGGGCTGATCACCGACCCGTTCCTCGACCGGGCGGAGGAGGAGCTCGCCTGGATGCACCGTGCGGACTGGCGCTACAGCACCACCTTCCTCGCTGCCACGGCCAGGCCGGGGCAACGGGCCGACCTCGTGTTCGACGGCCTCGACACCATCGCCACCGTCGAGCTGAACGGGCACATGGTCGGGCAGACGGCGAACATGCACCGCGGCTACCGGTTCGACGTCCGCGAGTTCCTGGTGGACGGCGGCAACGACCTGACGGTGTCGTTCTCGTCGGCGCTGGCGCACGCCGAGAAGGTCGAGGCCGCTCTCGGCAGCCGGCCGCACGTCAACGCGCACCCGTTCAACATGGTCCGCAAGATGGCGTGCAGCTTCGGCTGGGACTGGGGCCCGGACCTGCAGACCGCGGGCATCTGGCGGCCGGTGCGGCTGGAGCGCTGGCACACCGCGCGCCTGGCGCAGGTTCGTCCGATCGTCACCGTCTCCGCGGACGGGACCGGCCAGGTCGAGCTGCACGTCGACGTCGAGTGGACGCCGGACGCCGCCGAGAACCTGACACTGCTGATCACCGTGGGCGCGCACAAGCGCACCGTCACCGTCCCGGCCGGGCAGACGACCGTGGTCGCCCGCGTGGACGTGCCCGGCGCCGAGCTCTGGTGGCCGGCCGGACACGGCGGACAGCCGCTCTACAACCTGGACGTCGTGCTGCGCGGCGAGTCCGAGCGGCTCGACAGCACGGCCAGGCGGATCGGGTTCCGCACGATCACCGTCGACACGACCCCGGACGAGCACGGCACCCCGTTCACCGTCGTCGTGAACGACCGGCCGCTCTTCGTCAAGGGCGCCAACTGGATCCCCGACGACCACTTCCTCACCAGGATCACCCGTGAGCGGCTGGTACGGCGGGTGGACCAGGCCGTGGCCGCGCACGTCAACCTGCTGCGGGTGTGGGGCGGCGGGATCTACGAGTCCGACGACTTCTACGACGTCTGCGACGAACGCGGAGTCCTGGTGTGGCAGGACTTCCCGCTCGCGTGCGCCGCGTACCCGGAGGAGGAGCCGATCCGCGGCGAGCTGGAGGCCGAGGCCCGCGAGAACGTCGCGCGCCTGATGTCCCACGCCTCGCTGGCGTTGTGGAACGGCGGCAACGAGAACCTCTGGGGGTTCGCCGACTGGGGCTGGCCCGAGCAGCTGGACGGCCGGACATGGGGTTCGCGCTACTACGACGAACTGCTGCCCGGGATCGTGGCCGAGCTGGACCCGACCCGGTTCTACTGCCCCGGCAGCCCGTACAGCCCGGTGGACGGCTTGCATCCCAACGACGAGGACCATGGCACGCGTCACGACTGGCACGTCTGGAACGAGGCCGGCTACGAGCACTACCGCGACCACGTGCCGCGGTTCTGCTCGGAGTTCGGCTTCCAGGGCCCGCCGGCGTGGGCCACGCTCACCCGCTGGATCCACGACCGGCCGCTGGCCCCGGACGCGCCGAGCTTCCTGGCGCACCAGAAGGCCGAGGACGGCAACGGGAAGCTCGCGCGCGGACTGGCGGCACGCCTGCCCCTGCCGGCGCGGTTCGAGGACTGGCACTGGGCGACGCAGCTCAACCAGGCGCGGGCGGTGGGCTTCGGCATCGAGCACTTCCGCTCGTGGTGGCCGCGCACGGCCGGTGCGATCGTGTGGCAGCTCAACGACTGCTGGCCGGTCACGTCCTGGGCGGCGATCGACAGCGAGGAACGGCTCAAACCGCTGTGGTACGGGCTTCGGCACGCCTACGCGCCCCGGCTGCTCACCTTCCAGCCGCGCGGTGACCGGCTCGTGCTCGTCGCCGTCAACGACCACGACGAGCCGTGGGACGCGCACCTCACCCTTGATCGGCAGACGTTCCGGGGTGTCACGCTGCACCTGACTAGACTGCGCCGGACGGTGCCACCCCGCTCGGTCCTCTGCCTGGACCTGGAGGACGCGCTGTTGCAGCCGGCGAACGACGATGCGGAGGTGATCGTGGCGACCACCGCCGAAGCCCGCGCGATCCTCCCGTTCCGGGAGGATGTCGAGCTCTCGTACGACCCGAGTCCCCTTGCCGCGCAGGCACAAGCCGTGCGCGGCGGGTACGAGGTCGAGGTGCGGGCCGGCTCGTTCGCGCGGGACGTCGCCGTCCTGGCCGACCGGGTGGCGCCGGACGCGGTCGTGGACGACTCGCTTGTGCCGTTGCTGGCCGGAGAGGTGCGCGTGTTCCACATCCGCACGGACGCCGTCGTCGACCCGGCGGCCTTCACCGATCCGCTGGTCCTGCGCTGTGCCAACGACCTCCGTGCGGTGCCCGATGTCCGGTGAACCGACGGGCGCCGTGGGCCTGGTGCTCGCGAGGCCCGCACGCCTGCTCGGGGTCGAGCCGTTCTTCATGGAGTTCATCGCGGGCATCGAGGAACGGCTCGCCGAGCGCGACCTGTCCGTGCTGCTGCACATCGTGGCGGACCACGAGGCCGAGATCGCCGCCTACCGCCGCTGGGCGAGCCGCGGCCTGGTGGACGCCGTCGTCGTGGTGAACCCGGTGGCGGACGACCCGCGCCCGGCCGTGCTCGCGGAGATCGCGCTGCCCGCGGTGGTCGTCGGCGACGATCCCCGGCTGCCCTCGGTCCGCACCGACCACGCCGGGCCGGTCACCGAGGCGCTCGGGCACCTGCTCGACCTGGGACACCGGCGGATCGCCAGGGTCACCGGCCCCTCGGCGTTGCTGCACACCCAGGCCCGCACGGACGCGCTGCTGGCCGGCTGCGCACGGGCGGGCGTCGACCCGGTGATCGTCGAGGGCGACTACTCCGAGGAGGCGGGCGCCAAGCTCACCACCGCGCTCCTGAGCGGGCCGGAGCCACCCACCGCGATCCTCTACGACAACGACGTGATGGCCGTGGCGGGACTCGCCGCGGCCGCCGAGCTCGGTGTCGCGGTGCCGGACCACCTCAGCCTGGTGGCGTGGGACGACTCGACGCTGTGCCGGCTCGCCTCCCCCGCCCTCACGACCATGAGCGTCGACGTCCACCAGTTCGGCGTGTCGGTGGCGGAGTCGGTGCTGGAACGGATCGACGGCGGCCCGGTCACGCCGCGCTGGTCGCCAACCGCCCACTACCTCGTGCGCGGCACGACGGCATCCGCGTCCACTTAGGACACGTTCGGCCCTGAGCGCACGAGGTCGTCATCCCCGCACGCAGGCATCCGACCTGACGATCGGGCGCCCCGAGGATCAGCCTTTGTGAACGCTAACAGATCTGGGCCGAACACGGCATGAGAGATGCTCCCGGTCGTGCAATCACGCAAAGTTAACGCTCACATTGAGCGTTGACCTCTCGGCAACCTCGTGGCTACATTCCGTTGCAGCGCCGCGACCGCAGTTTCGCCGAGCGACTGGAGCATCCTCATGTCCTCATCGTTGAGTCGACGCAGGCTCTTCCAAGCCGCGGGCGTGGCCGCCATCGCGACCACGGCGCCGTCCCTGGTGGCGGGGCCGGCGCAGGCGGCCTCGGTACCGCCGGTGCGCGCCGACGCCGGCGTGTCGGCCCACCCGTTCGACCTGTCCGAGGTCCGGCTGACCCAGGGCCGGTGGCTGGACAACCAGAACCGGACGCTGTCCTACCTGCGTTTCGTCGACGTCGACCGGCTGCTCTACAACTTCCGCGCCAACCACCGGCTGTCCACGAACGGCGCCGCCGCGCTGGGCGGCTGGGAGGCGCCGGACTTCCCCTTCCGCACGCACAGCCAGGGGCACTTCCTCACCGCGTGGGCGCAAGCCTGGGCGGTCCTGGGCGACACGACGTGCCGGGACAGGGCGAACCACATGGTCGCGGAACTGGCCAAGTGCCAGGCGAACAACGCGGCAGCCGGCTTCAACACCGGATACCTGTCAGGCTTCCCCGAGTCGGACTTCGACGCGCTGGAGAACGGCTCCCCCAAGTCCGTCTCGTACTACTCGCTGCACAAGACCCTCGCCGGGCTGCTGGACGTGTGGCGCCACATCGGCAACACCCAGGCGCGCGACGTGCTGCTGCGCTTCGCCGGATGGGTCGACTGGCGCACGGCCCGGCTGTCCTACAGCCGGATGCAGTCCGTTCTGGGCACCGAGTTCGGCGGCATGAACGCCGTGCTCGCCGATCTCTACCAGCAGACGGGCGACTCACGCTGGCTGACAGCGGCCCAGCGGTTCGACCACGCCGCCGTGTTCGACCCGCTCGCGGCCGGCCAGGACCGCCTCAACGGCCTGCACGCCAACACCCAGGTGCCGAAGTGGATCGGCGCGGCACGCGAGTACAAGGCGACGGGGACCACCCGCTACCGCGACATCGCCCTCAACGCGTGGAACATCACCATCGGCGCGCACACCTACGCCATCGGCGGCAACAGCCAGGCAGAGCACTTCCGCGCACCGAACGCCATCGCCGCCTACCTGAGCACCGACACGTGCGAGGCGTGCAACACCTACAACATGCTCAGGCTGACGCGCGAACTGTGGCTGACCGACCCCGGCCGGGCGGCCTACTTCGACTACTACGAGCGCGCCCTGCTCAACCACCTGATCGGCCAGCAGAACCCGGCGGACCCCCACGGCCACACCTGCTACTTCACCGGGCTCAACCCCGGGCACCGGCGCGGTGACACCGGCCCTGCGTGGGGCGGCGGCCACTGGAGCACGGACTACAGCACGTTCTGGTGCTGCCAGGGCACCGGACTGGAGACCAACACCAAGCTCGCCGACTCGATCTACTTCTTCAGCGGCAGCACCCTCACCGTGAACCTGTACGCGCCGTCGGTGCTGACGTGGTCGTCCCGGCGCATCACCGTCACCCAGACCACGAGCTACCCGGCGAGCGACACCACGACGCTCACCGTCACCGGCAACGCGGCCGGCTCGTGGACGATGCGGTTGCGCATCCCCGCCTGGACCACGGGCGCGACCGTCAGCGTCAACGGCGTGGCGCAGAACGTGACCACGACGCCCGGCACCTACGCGACCCTGACGCGCTCATGGACGTCCGGCGACGTGGTGACGCTGCGGCTGCCGATGCGCGTGATCGCCCAGCCCGCCAACGACAACCCCGGTGTCGTCGCGCTGACCTACGGCCCGGCGGTGCTCGCGGGCAACTACGGCGACACCAAGCCCTCCGGGCTGCCGTCACTGGACGTCGGCTCCGTTACACGCACCAGCACCTCGACGCTGGCGTTCACCGCGACGGCGAACGGAACGCGGATCAACCTCGGGCCGTTCCACGACGCCCACGGCTTCAACTACAACGTCTACTGGAACACCGGCGGCGCCACCGCGAGCCACCGGCTGGTCAACGCGGCCACCGGCATGGTGCTGGGCATCCAGCACATGTCCACAGTGGATGGTGGCCTCGCCGTGCAGTGGCACGACAGCGGAACCGCCGACCACGACTGGCAGCTCGTCACCGACGGGTCGGACATGCGACTGCGCAACGTCCACAGCGGCAAGGTCCTCGGCGTGGAGAACATGTCCACGGCCGACAACGCCCGCGTCCTGCAGTGGTCCGACAACGGGACCGCCGACCACAGGTGGACGTTCGTCCCCGGCGGCGACGGCACCTACAAGATCCGCAACGCCCACAGCGGCAAGCTGCTCGGCGTCCTCAACGGCTCCACCACCGCCGGCGCGCAGGTCGTGCAGGACTCGGACAACGGCACCGCGGACAACCGCTGGCGCCTGGTCGCGAACTGAAACGCGTGGTGCGTGTCCCCGGTGGTTTCCGCAGACACGCACCACGTCGGTTCTCAGCCGAAGTTCACGTCACTGCACCACATGTACGCCTGGTCCAGGTGTGAGGCCTGCCAGATCGTGAACACCACGTGGTGGCCGCGGTACGCGCCGGAGGTCTGGACGTTGAACCTGATGTCCTTGGCCGGAGCGAACCTGCCGGTCTGCGTGATGAAGTCGAGGTTGCCCCAGCCCAGTCTCTGGGTGGTCGGGTCGAACCCGTTCTTGCTGATGTAGACGCGCAGGTAGTCAGCTCCGTGACTGGCCTGGTCGTACAGGTGCATCGAGAAGCTGCTGCCCAGGTTGGTGGTCTTCCACCGGCCGGGCGTGTTCAGGGAGTTGTTGCGCGCCAGGGCGTTGCTGCAGAGCTGTCCGTCCGGAGTGGCCGCCTGGAAGTTCCCGCGGAGGCCGTCCCGCAGCGCGCTCATCCAGTTCCACATCGTGTCGGCGTTGGCCTGGAAGGCCTGCCAGCACATGGGATCCTGTTGCTGCATGGCCGGATTCGTGTGCTGGCTGCCCCACGTCTGCCAGCACTGGTAGGCGCGGGTGGCCGGCCCGACGATCGTGCCGTGGGCCGACGCCGTGGGCGTCCAGAGGAACGTGCAGACCAGCGCGCTGATGACGAGCGCGACCAAGCCCCGCCGTCTGGTGAGCGACCCGAAGGTGCTGCGCTTGCGCATGAATGAGCCTCCGATCTCCGATGATCGACGTTCAAACAGCAGCGGCGGATTGGGAGCGCTCCCAGGACATCAACCTTACAGATAACGCTGAGAGATCACAAGAGTACGCGGAGTGATCACCGCACACGACAAGGAGATGCCCAGTGCGACTGAGGTTGACCGACTTCATGGACCCGGAACTGGCACCGCACGTCGAGGAGGCCCGGACCGAGAACACCCGCAGGGGAACCAGAAGGGGCCCGGCCAACGCCGATGAGCTCCGGGAGATGAGGCTCGCCACGCTCGGCGGTTCGACGACGGTCGAGGCGAACGGCCGGCGGGTGCCCGTCAGGATCCACGAGCCGGCAGGCCGTCCGAACGGCGTCTACCTCCACTTCCACGGCGGCGGCTTCTACCTGGGTGTCACGGCGCAGGACGACGAACGCGACCGGCGGCTCGCGGACGCGCTCGGCGTCGTGGTGATCGGCGTCGAGTACCGGCTCGCTCCGGAGCACCCGTGGCCGGCCGCGCCCGACGACGCCGAGACCGCGGCGCGCTGGCTGATCGAGCACGCCGAGGAACGCTTCGGCACCCGCCGGATGGTCATCGGCGGCTTCTCGGCAGGCGCCACCCTTGCCGTGACGACGCTGCTCCGGCTGCGCGACCACCCGTTCGCCGGCGCGGCACTCCAGTTCGGCACGTACGACCTGAGCGGCCTCACCCCGGCCGGGCGGCTGATCGCGGACGAGTACTTCATCAAGGCCTACGCGGGACAGGCGCCCGACCGCACCGTCCCGGACATCTCACCGGTCTACGGCGACCTGCGCGGTCTACCGCCGCTGCTGATGGTCGTCGGAGCCCTGGACGTCCTATTGGAGGACAACCTGGCCATGGCGGCACGGGTGGCGGCGGTGGGCGAGGTGGACCTGCGGGTCTACCCGGAGTCCCGGCACGGCTTCACCAACCGCGACACGACGATCGCCCGGACGGCACGCCACGACATCGAGCAGTGGATCGCCGGGGCGCTGGAGAAGACCGTGCGAACGATCGAGGTAAGGGTGCCCTGACCGAGCAGGCCGGGCGGGAGCTAACGTAACCCGTCGTGAGCATGGTCGTGGAGCAACGCGTGCCCGAGGCCGCGCCAGGGGAGAGTCCGCACCGGCGGCGCCGGCTCGGGCTGGCGGGTCTGCTGGTGTTGCTCGCCGGGGCGGCGGTGCTGTCGCTGGTGATCGGCGCGCGGTCGCTCACCCCGGCCGAGGTGTGGCAGGGGTTGTTCGGCGATCCCGGCGACGACCAGCGGCTCGTCGAGATCACGCTGATCGTGCAGACGCTGCGCGTGCCGCGGACGGTGCTCGCGATCGTGGCGGGCATCGGGCTCGGTGTCGCGGGCGCGTTGATCCAGGGGCACACCCGTAACCCCATCGCGGACACCGGGCTGCTCGGCGTCAACTCCGGGGCGTCGTTCGCCGTGGTGCTCTCGGTCTACCTGTTCGGCCTGCAGAACCCGGTCCAGTACATGTGGTTCGCGTTCCTCGGGGCCGGCGTGGCGGGCGTGGTGGTGTTCGGGCTCTCGAGCCTCGGGCGGGGCGCGGGCAACCCCCTCACGCTCGCGCTGGCCGGGCAGGGCGTCACGGTCTTCCTGGCCGCGATGACGACCGCGGTCGCGCTGGGCGACAAGCAGACGCTCGACGTGCTGCGGTTCTGGAACGCGGGTTCGGTGCAGGGCGTCGGGTTCGACGTGATCACGGTCGCGGCGATCTTCATCGGTGTCGGCCTCATGCTGGCGATGGTCAACCTGCCGGTGATCAACCTGCTCAACCTCGGTGACGACGTCGCGCGCGGCCTCGGCGTGAACATCGCGGCCGGCCGCACCGTCGGCGTGCTGGCCGTCACGCTGCTCGCGGGCGCGGCCACGGCGGCTTGCGGGCCGATCGCGTTCCTCGGCCTGATGGTCGCGCACGTCGCGCGGTGGTTCACCGGGCCGGACTACCGCTGGCTGGTGCCGTACGCGGGGTTGCTCGGCGCGGCCGTGCTGCTGCTCGGCGACATCGCGGGCCGGCTCGTCGTGCGTCCCGCCGAACTGCAGGCCGGCATCGTCATCGCACTCATCGGCGCCCCGTTCTTCGCGGTGCTGGTCTGGCTCGGGAAGTTCAGGCAGACATGACCATCGCACCGGAAACTCCCGAAATGCACCGCGGCCTGCGCGTCGGCGGCTGGTCCTGGGTCTGGCGGCCGTGGCCGGTGCTCGTCACGGTCGTGCTGGCCGCGCTGACGTTCCTGATCTTCTGCGTGTCGATCGCGGTCGGCGACTTCACCATCGAACTGCCCGCCGTGTTCAGGACGCTCATCGGGCAGGGCGAGCGGGTCGACGAGTTCGTGATCATGGACCTGCGGATGCCGCGGTCCCTCGTCGGTCTCATCGCCGGGGTCGCGCTCGGCATCTCCGGCGCGCTGACCCAGTCGATCGCTCGCAATGCGCTGGCCAGCCCCGACGTGCTCGGCATCACCGGCGGCGCCAGCGCCACGGCGGTCTTCATCGTGACGGCCGGCGGCGGCGCGGCGATCGGCGGCGCCGTCGGGCTTTCCACGGCCGCGCTCACCGGCGGGCTGCTGACCGGCTTCCTCGTCTACTTCATGGCGTGGAAGAAGGGCATCGACGGGTTCCGGCTGATCCTCATCGGCGTCTCGGTCAACGCGGTCATGCAGGCGCTCACGACGTGGCTGCTGGTGCTCGCCGACATCCGTGACGTGGCCCGCGCGCAGCGGTGGCTCGTCGGATCGCTCGACTCGCGGTCGTGGACCGAGGTGTGGGCGTCGCTCTGGATCATGGCCGCGCTGGTCGTCGTCGTGCTGGTCGTCGCGTTCCAGATGCAGCCCATGCACTTCGGTGACGACGTCGCCGCGGGTCTCGGTGTGCGCTACTCGGCCGTGCGCGCGGTGCTCCTCCTTTGCGCGGTGCTGCTGGCCGGTGTCGCGGTCTCCGCCGCAGGTCCGGTGCCGTTCGTGGCACTGGTCGCACCGCAGATCACCATGCGGCTGTTGCGCTCCCCCGTGCCGCCGGTGATGGCGTCGGGGCTCTTCGGCGCGCTGCTGCTGATCGGGTCGGACCTGATCGCGCGGACCCTGCTGCCCAACGACCTGCCCGTCGGCGTCGTCACGGCGATCATCGGTGGTCCGTTCCTCGTCTACCTGCTGGTGCGCTCGAACCTCCGACGCGCCGCCTGAGGTAAGCCTTCATTAAGTAAGGTTGACCTATGACCGCGCTGCGCAACGATGCCGCCCGACTGGGGGCCGAGGGCGTCACGGTCGGGTACGCCGACCGGGTCGTGCTCGACAACCTGGACGTCGCCATCCCGACCGGGGTGATCACCACGGTCATCGGACCCAACGGGTGCGGCAAGTCGACGTTGCTGCGGACGCTGTCCCGGTTGCTCAAACCGCGCCAGGGCACGGTGCTGCTCGACGGCGGCGACATCGCGCGGCTCAAGACCAAGGACGTCGCGAAGCGGATGGGCCTGCTCCCGCAGACCCCGATCGCGCCGGAGGGACTCACGGTCGCCGACCTGGTCGCCCGCGGCCGGCACCCGCACCAGAGCTGGGTGCGCCAGTGGTCGAGCGACGACGCGGACGTCGTCGCCAGGGCGTTGCACATGACCGGGGTGGCCGATCTCGCCCACCGCCCGGTCGACTCGCTCTCGGGCGGCCAGCGGCAGCGGGTGTGGATCTCCATGACGCTCGCGCAGGGCACCGATCTGCTGCTGCTGGACGAACCGACGACCTATCTCGACCTCGCGCACGCGATCGACGTGATCGACCTCGTCGACGACCTCCACGAGGGCGGCTGCACGATCGTCATGGTCCTGCACGATCTGAACCTGGCCGTTCGTTACAGCGACAACCTGATCGTGATGAAGTCGGGATCAATTGTCGCGCAGGGGCATCCGAGCGAAGTGATCACGAGCGAGTTGTTGCTGGACACGTTCGGTCTGCAGGCGAAAGTCATCGACGATCCGGTCAGCGAACGTCCATTGATCGTCCCTATCGGCCGGACACACGTGGTATCGAAGAGTGACCAAGACCTAAGTTAGCCTGCCCTAACCGGGTGATAAGGTTCGCCTGTCCTAATTTCCCCCCGCCGCGTGGGCAGCGAAGAACGAGGTGCCGAATGGGCCAGAGAACGACCATGACCTGGAAGCGACTGACCGCTGTGGCAGCAGCCGTGGTGGTCGGTGCCAGCGTCCTCGCCGGGTGCGGTTCCTCCACGCCTGCCACGACCCCGGACGCGGGCAACGCCTCCGGTGGCACGTTCCCGACCAAGGTCGAGCACTTCTTCGGCACGACGGAGATCAAGGAAGCGCCCAAGCGCGTCGTCTCCCTCGGCTACACCGACGAACAGACGCTGCTCGCGCTGGGCGTCGTCCCGGTCGGCATGGTCGACCAGTACCCGAACCCCGAGGGCAAGAAGCCCGACATCAACACCCAGTGGCCGTGGGTGAAGGACAAGTGGGGTTCGACCACGCCCGAGGTCATCATGAAGAACGGTGACACCGAGCCGAACTTCGAGAAGATCGCCGAGCTCCGCCCGGACCTGATCGTCGCCGTCTACTCCGAGGCGACCCAGGAGTGGTACGACAAGCTCACGAAGATCGCCCCGACGGTCGGCCGCACCAAGGACGAGAAGGAGCCCTTCTCCGCCAAGTGGCAGGACAACGCGCTGCAGGTCGCGAAGGCGATCGGCAAGGGTGACGAGGGCGCCAAGGCGATCAAGGCGATCGACGACAAGCTCGCCGAAGCCAAGAAGGCGAACCCGGCCTGGGCGAACGAGACCGCGGTCGTCGCGTCCTGGTACAAGGACGCCATCGGACCGTTCGCGACGACCGACGTGCGCGGACAGGTCCTCTCCGGCATTGGTTTCAAGGGCAACACGAAGGTCGACGAGCTCGCGGCCGGCAAGTTCTACGTGTCGCTGTCCCCCGAGCGCATCGACGTGATGAACGTCGACCGCATCTTCATCATCAACGACGAGGCGGACCTGAAGGCGCTCAAGGGTTTCGAGCTCTTCAACAACCTGCCCGCGGTCAAGGCCGGCAAGGTCCACTACATCCTCGACAGCGAGGGCCCGGCCATCGGTGCCGCGATCTCGCAGGCGACCCTCGCGTCCATGCCGTACGCGGTGGACGAGCTCGTGAAGGCCGCCAAGTCCGTCGGCTGATCTTCCTTTCACAGCACCAAGATCCAGCGAAAGGCCTCCCCCCGTGACCACGAGCGTCTCCGGCGCGCCGGCGAAGATCCTGCGCACGGCGTCCGGGCGGGAGGCTTCTCGCTGGGTGTACGACCACTGCCGTTCCGCCCCCGGTCTGCCGATCGCCACCATGCTGGCGACGGTGGCCGGGGCGGTGCTGCAGATCGTTCCCGTGTTCCTGCTGGGCACCGTCGTGGACGGGGTCGTGCAGGGCCGCGACGCGTCGATCCTCTGGACGATCGGCATCGCGACGGTCGTCTCGGCGCTGGCCGGCGCGGCCATGACCGCGGTGTCGACCTACCTCGTCGGCCGGGTGGGCGCGGACATGCTGGCGCGCCTGCGGGAAGGCGCGGTCCGCGCGGTGCTCGGGATGCCCAGCGCGCGCATCGAGGAAGTCGGCCGCGGTGACGTGCTCTCCCGCGTGGGTGACGACGTCGCCGTCATCTCCAAGGGTTTCCGCACGGCGATCCCGACGATCTTCTCCGCGGTGGTCCTGGTCGTCATCGCCACCGGCGGCATGTTCGGGCTCGACTGGCGGCTCGGTCTCGCCGGCGCCTGCGCGCTGCCCGCCTACTGGCTGGCGTTGCGGTGGTACCTGCCGCGGTCGCAGCCGCTCTACCGCGCCCGTTCCGAGGCCCAGGCCGATCGCGCGCAGGCGTTGATCAGCGGCCTGGACGGCATTGCGACCGTGCGTGCCTACCGCCTGGAGAACGCGTTCCGGGACAAGGTGACCGCGGAATCGTGGCGGGTGCGCAACATCGGCATCGACGTCTTCCGGTTCTTCGGCCGGTTCATCGGACGGGAGAACCGCGCCGAGTTCATCGGGCTCGGGCTGATCATCGTCGTCGGCTACTTCCTGGTGACCAACGGGCAGTCGTCGCTGGGCCAGGTTTCCGTCGCGGCGCTGTTGTTCCACAAGTTGTTCGTACCGCTCGGCCTGATCATGGCCTTCTTCGACGAGGCGCAGAAGTCCGGCGCGGGGCTGACCCGACTGGTCGGCGTGACCACCGAATCCGACGGCGACGAACTCGTGCGCAGCGCGGTGGCCGTCGATCCCGACGCACGGCCACTTCCGGTGTCGGTGCGCGGGCTTTCGTTCCGCTACCCCGAATCCGAGCACGACGTGCTGCGGGACGTCGACCTGGAGATCCCGGCCGGAACGTCGCTGGCGCTCGTCGGCGCGACCGGCGCGGGCAAGACGACGCTGGCGGCGCTGGTCGCCGGAACCGGCACGCCGCTGACCGGATCCGTGCACATCGGCGAGTCCGACCTGGCAGGCCTGGACGAGGCGGGAGCCCGCGCGCTCGTCAGCATCCTGACCCAGGAAGCGCACGTGTTCGCCGGCCCACTGGCCGAGGATCTCCGTTTGGCCGCACCGGATGCGACCGACGACGAGCTGATGGACGCGCTGCGGACCGTAGGCGCGGATTCGTGGGTCGAAGCGTTGCCGCAGGGCCTGCAAACCGATGTCGGCGAGGGCGGCGAACGACTCGACGTGACCAAGGTCGCCCAGATCGCGCTGGCCCGCCTGGTGCTCGGCCGCTCCCCCGTCGTCGTGCTGGACGAGTCGACGGCCGAGGCCGGCAGCCAGGGTGCCGCCGCGCTGGAACGAGCCGCGCTCGCGGCCTGCCGGGGCCGCACCACACTCCTGGTCGCACACCGCCTGACCCAGGCCATCGCGGCGGACCGGATCGCCGTTCTCGACGCGGGTCGCGTGCTGGAACACGGAACTCACGAAGAACTCGTCGCGCGTGACGGGCGTTACGCTGCCCTTTGGGCCGCTTGGCGATTCGGAACCTCAAGTACTTAGGTTAGGCTTCCTTCACCGATCGTGAAGGGATGGCTGAGTCGTCGATGGAACAGATGGCCGAGCACGACGTACTTCTTTCGACCGCCCGGATCGCCTCCGTTCGGCGCCGTGCCGGTGAGTACCCGCAGCGGACCATCGCCGTCGCGAGTGCCGTCGCCCTGAACCACTGGGCCATCCCCGGTTTCGCGGTCGACGGGTTCGAGCTCACCCCCGCGACGTTGTTCAGCGATGTGCTCGTGTGGGCCGACAAGGGCCAGAACTCCGATGTCGCGCAGCGGCCCGACGGCTGGGCGATCCCCGTGCCGGACGGCGTCGATCTGGCTGCGGCGCAACGGGTCCTGGACGACCTGGCCGAGTTCCCCAACCGCGCCATCGGCACGCTGACGTCCCAGCCGGCCGGCGAGCGGCTCGCGGACCTGGCCCGCTGGAACGACAACGAGTTCCCGCGCGACCGGCCGAGCATCGTCGAGCTGTTCCGCGAGCAGGCCCGGCAGCGCCCGGACGCCGTCGCGATCAACGACGGCGACCGCGCGTTCACCTACGGCGAGGCGCTGGCCCGTTCCAACCAGCTCGCCCGCCACCTGATCGCCCGCGGTCTCACCACCGAACAGGTCGTCGGGATCTCGCTGCCCCGCTCGGCCGAGATGGTGATCAGCCTGCTCGCCGTGCTGCAGGCGGGGGCCGCGTTCGTACCGCTCGACCCGCAGTGGCCGGGTTCCCGCCGCGAGTCCGTGATCACCGACGCGCAGGTCGTCCTGCTTCTGGGCGCCGGTCAGGAGAACGAGCCCGAAGCCGTCGCGGTCGACCTGGACGACTGGGGGTTCGCCGAGCACTCCGCCGAGCCCACCGACGTCACGATCCGCGGGGCGCAGCTGGCGTACGTGATGTTCACGTCCGGCTCGACCGGCCGCCCCAAGGGCGCGATGATCCGGCACGAGGCGATCAGCGAACGCCTGCTGTGGCAGGTGGACCAGATCCTCCACTTCGGACACTCGGACGCGTCGCTGTTCAAGGCGCCGCTGTCGTTCGACATCTCCATCAACGAGATCTTCCTGCCGCTGGTGTGCGGCGGGCGGACCGTCGTGGTGCGCTCCGGTGGCGAACGCGACCCGCACCACCTGCTGCACACGATCGACCGCCACCGCGTGACGTTCGTGTACCTGGTGTCGTCGATGCTGGACGTGCTGCTGAACATCGCGGGCGACGGCGAACTCACCAGCCTGCGGCACGTGTGGTGCGGCGGCGAGGTGCTCACGCCGGAGCTGTACGAACGGTTCCGCACGCGGCTCGACATCCCGATGTACCACGGCTACGGCCCGGCCGAGGCCACGATCGGCGTCTCGCACGTGATCTACCGCGGCGAGGCCGAGCGGCTGTCGACGTCGATCGGCAAGGCCAACCCCAACACCGACCTGTACGTGCTGGACGACGAGCTGCGGCCGTGCCCGATCGGTGTCGGCGGCGAGCTGTACATCGGCGGATTCCTGCTGGGGCGCGGTTATGTGAACGCTCCGGGGCTGACGGCGTCGCGGTTCGTCGCGAACCCGTTCGCCACCGACGGTTCGCGCCTCTACCGGACCGGCGACCTGGCGCGGTTCGCGCCGGACGGGTCGCTCGACTTCCTCGGCCGCGTCGACAACCAGGTCAAGATCCGCGGCATGCGGCTGGAGCTGGAGGACGTCGAGGTCGCGCTCGCCGAGCACCCCGGGGTCCGCCACACCTGTGTCGTGGTACGCAAGAACTCCGCCGGCGGCAACTACCTCGTCGGGTACGTCGTGCCGTCGGACGAGGGCCTGACCTCGGACGCCGTGAAGCAGTGGGCGACCGAGAACCTGGTCGAGTACATGGTGCCCACGCATATCGTGGTGATGAACGAGTTCCCGTTGACCGCCAACGGAAAGCTGGACCGCCGCGCGCTGCCCGAGCCCGTGATGGAGACCGGCCCGGTGACCGCCGCCGCCACCGACGACGAGGCCGTGATCTGCGCGGCCGTCGCCTCGGTGCTGCGGGTCGAGCAGGTCGGCGCGGACCAGGACTTCTTCGAGCTGGGCGGCGACAGCATCCTCGCGATCTCGTTGCTCAGCGCGTTGCGGGCGGAAGGCGTGTTCGTCACCGCCACCCAGATCTTCGTCAACCGCACGCCGCGCGCGCTCGCCGCCGTCGCGTCCCGTGACGGTGCTTCGGCCGTCGACCACGACGACGTGCCGACCGGCCCGGTGGCGGGTCTGCCGATCGTGCAGTGGCTCGGCGAGACCACGGACGCGATCGACGGGTTCGTGCAGTCGGTCGTGCTCAACACCCCGGCCGAACTCACCGCCGACGCGTTGACACAGATCCTCGACGCGGTGGTCGCGCGGCACGACATGTTGCGCGCCAAGCTGGTCCGGGGCTCGAGCTGGTCGTTCGACATCCCCGCGGACGGGCCTGCGCTCTGGCAGGAGAGCGACGCGCCGCTGGAGGCGTGCGTCGCCACGGCGACCGAGGGACTCGACCCGGACGCGGGCATCATGCTGCGCGCGGTGTGGCGGCCGCAGGCGCGGCAACTCGTGCTCGTGATCCACCACGTGGTGATCGACGGTGTCTCGTGGCGGATCTTGTTCGACGACCTCGCGCTGGCGTGGCAGCAGGTCTCGTCCGGTGCGGCCGTGGAGCTCCGGCCCGTCGGCACGTCGTTCCGGCGCTGGACCCAGTTGCTGGAGCAGGCCTCGTTCTCGGCCGACCGCGTGTACTACGAGCGTGCGCTGCCGGGCGTGGACCAGCTGCTCGGCCGGCGTGAGCTGACCGAGGCCGATGTCGTTGCGGGCGAACAGGTTCGCACGGTGACCGTTGGTTCCGCCGCCACGGCCGCGTTGCTGGGCGACGTGCCGGCGTTGTTCCACGCGAAGGTCAACGACGTGCTGCTGACGGGTCTCGCGGTCGCGCTGGCCCGGTGGCGGCGCGACAACGGTCAGGACCAGACGTTCGCGCACGTCGAGCTGGAGGGCCACGGCCGGGAAGGCCGGTTCGTACCGCGCGACCCCGATCTGTCGCGCACGGTCGGCTGGTTCACGACGCTGTTCCCGGTGACCGTGGATCCGGGTTCCGCCGATGATCTGGGTGCGGCTTTGAAGCGGGTCAAGGAAGACCTGGCCCGGGTGCCGAGCAACGGTGTCTCCTACGGCGCGTTGAGGTACCTGGGGCGTGCGGAGTTCGACGCGTCCCGGCCGCAGGTGCTGTTCAACTACCTCGGCCGGTTCTCCGGCGGTACGACCGGTGACTGGCAGCTCGCGGAGAACGCCGGGCAGCTCGGCGAGAAGCGCGACCCGGCGATGCGGCTGCCGCGCGCCCTGGAGTTCAACGCCTCCGCCGAACCCGGTGCCGACGGAGAACTGGAACTGGTCACCGTGATCTCGTGGCCGTCCGGGGTGTTCACCGACGAGGACACCGCCCGGATCGGCGCGTACTTCGTGGCCGCGCTGGAGGGACTCGCCGCGTTGACGCAGGGCGGCCACTCCCCCAGCGACTTCGACCTGCTGCCGCTCGCCCAGTCCGATGTGGACTCACTGGATTCCGCTGTTCTGCGTGACATTCTGCCGTTGACGCCCTTGCAGGAAGGCCTCTACTTCCACTCGGTGTTCGACGACGAGTCGGCGCACCGGTACGTCGAGCAGCAGCTGCTCACGCTGACCGGCCCCGTGGACGCCCGCAAGCTCGAAGCGGCTGCCGCCCGCGTGCTGGAACTGTTCCCGAACCTCGCGGCCCGGTTCGCCGGTCTCGCCGACGGGCGGGTCGTCTCGGTGCTGGAGTCCGGTGTCCGGCCGGAGTTCTCCACTGTGGACGGTCAGGGCATGACCGATGAGGAGATCCAGGAGTACGCCGAACGCGACCGGGTCGCCGGGTTCGATCTCGCCCGCGGCCCGTTGATGCGCTTCACGCTGATCCGGGTGGCACCGCAACGGTTCGTGCTGGTGCAGACGGTGCACCACATCATCGCGGACGGCTGGTCGGTGCCGCCGATGCTGCGCGCGCTGCTGGCCGAGTACTCCACGCCGGGTTCGGTGCACCCGCGCGGCAGTTACGCCGACTACGTGCGCTGGCTGGTGAACGCGGACGCCGAAGAGGGCGACCGGGTCTGGTCCGAGGAGCTGGCCGGGCTGGCGGCGCCTTCGTTGGTGGCGGAGGGGCACACGCCGTCCGAGCTGTTCGACGACGTGGTGATCGACGCGGCTCCGGACCTGAACGCTGCGACGCGCGCGGCCGGTGTGCCGCTGAGTGTCGCCGTGCACAGCGCGTGGGGCGTGACGCTGGGCGGCATTCTGGGCAGCCAGGACGTCGTGTTCGGGTCGACGGTGTCCGGTCGTGACGCCGACGTTCCCGGCATCGCCGAGATGGTCGGCCTGTTCATCAACACGATTCCCCTGCGTGTCTGCTGGTCTGGTTCTTCCGCGCGTGCGCTGCTGGAATCGGTGCGAGCGCACCAGACCGCGGTGTTGCCGCACCAGCACGTGTCGCTGACCCGGATCGGGCGGCAGGCTCCGCACGGTTCGGCGTTCGACACGCTCGTCGTCTTCGACGTCGCCACGGACGTGACCGCGTTGGAAGGTCCGTTCACGATCGCCGAGGTCGTGAACGAGGGCGCGCCACACTACCCGTTGACGCTGGTGGTCGAGCGTTCCCTCGACGGCGCGCTGCGGTTCAACCTGATCTACGACACGACGATCGTGCGCGCGGATGGCGCCCGCACGATCCTGCAGGCGTTCTCCGACACGCTGAACTCGTTGCTGCACGAGGAGAACATCCCCGCTGTCTCGCTCTCGTCCGCGCGCGCTGCGGCACCCGTTGAGCCGGTCACGTTGGCGGAACTGTTCGACGCCGCCGCGGTGCGTGACCCGTCCGCGCGGGCCGTGACGATGTGCCACCTCGACGGCAGCTCCGAAGGCCTGTCGTACGGGATGCTGGTCGACGCCAAGAACCGGCTCGCTCGCACCCTGGTCAACGCGGGAGTCGGTCCGCGCCAACGGGTCGCGGTCGCGATCGGCCGTTCGTTGCAGCAGGTCGTCGCGCTGGTCGGCATCGTGTCGGCGGGTGGCGCGTACGTGCCTTTGGATCTTGCCTACCCGGACGAGCGGCTTCGGTACGTTCTCGCCGACTCGGCACCGCAGGTCGTTCTGGTCGAGGCCGAGCATCGCGAGCGCTTCGAGCGTCTGCTCTCCGCGGCCGGCGTGCCGGCGCGGGTGCTGGTGTACGGCGAGGAAGTGCCCGGCGAGGCGCGGATTCCGTCGTTCGACTGGCGTAACCCGGCGTACGTGATCTACACGTCCGGCTCCACGGGTAAGCCCAAGGGTGTCGTCGTGTCGCACGCCGCCGTGGTGTCGCTGCTGGCGAACACCCAGGCGGACATGAACTTCGGTCCGGACGACGTGTGGACGCAGTTCCACTCGTACTCGTTCGACTTCGCAGTCTGGGAGCTGTGGGGCGCACTGGTCCACGGCGGCGAACTGCTCGTCCCCGACCACGGCCTGACCCGTTCGCCGGTCGACTTCCACAGGCTGGTTCGCCAGCGTGGCGTCACCGTGCTGAACCAGACGCCGTCGGCGTTCTACCAGTTCATCGAGGCCGACCGGCTGAGCGAGCCGCTGCCCGCGTTGCGCCGGGTGATCTTCGGCGGCGAAGCCCTGGAACTGTCGCGGATGCGCGGCTGGGTCGAGCGCTACGGCACCTCGCGGCCCGAACTGGTCAACATGTACGGCATCACCGAGACCACGGTCCACGTGACGCATCGGGTGCTGGACTCCGTGGACTTCGCATCAGGGCGTGAGGTCAGCCCGATCGGCGGCCCGATCCCCGGTCTGCGCACGTACCTGCTGGACGCGTCGTTGCGGCCGGTCGCTCCCGGGCAGGTGGGCGCGATCTACGTGGCGGGCTCGCAGCTCGCTCTGGGCTATCACAACCGGCCGGATCTGACGTGCAGCCGGTTCGTGGCGGACCCTTTCGCCGCTGACGGTTCGCGCATGTACAACTCGGGCGACCTGGCCCGTCGTGCGCTGGACGGCTCGCTGGAGTTCATCGGCCGCGCCGACAACCAGGTGCAGCTCAAGGGATTCCGGATCGAGCTGGGCGAGGTCGAGTCGGCGATCCGCTCGGTACCGGGCGTCGTCGACGTCGCCGTGACGGTGGCGGACACCGCCGACCATCTCGTCGCGCACGTGGTGGGCACGCCCGCCACGGACATCACCGTGTTCCTCGGGACCAAGCTGCCGGTGCACATGGTGCCGCAGCGGGTGATCACCCTGGACGCGCTGCCGTTGACGGTGAACGGCAAGCTGGACCGCGGGGCACTGGAACAGCGCGCTCGCTCTGTCGAGGACACGCCTGTCGTCACCGGCTCGCCGGCGGTGGAGTCGCTGGTCGGCATCTTCGCGGATGTGCTGCCCAGGGCTGTGGTGGACGCGGACACGGACTTCTTCGTGGCCGGCGGGGACAGCATCATCGCGATCGGGGTGGTGAACCGGGCTCGGGCTTTGGGAGTGCGGATCTCGCCGCGTGACCTGTTCCTGCACAAGACACCTCGGGCCCTGGCGGCGAAGTTCGCGGTCGCGCCGGTGGCGGCACCGGTGGTGGCCGAGCCTCAGGACGGACCGGTGGTGCCGACGCCGATCGTGCTGCGGCAGCGGGAGCTGGGCGGGGAGCTGAACCTGTTCGCCCAGGCGCGGCAGGTCGAGTGCGCGAGTTTGGCGGACGCGCAACGGGCCGCTGACGCCGTGGTGAAGGCTCACGCCGCCCTGCGGATGCGGCTGAGGGTCGCGGACGGGGTGTGGTCGTTCGGAATCGATTCCGATTCGCGGGCCCCCTGGGGGGATCGGGTCCCCACTCCAATCATCCCAAGCGGGTCTGACAGTTCTGGTGATCTTGAGGTTGCGGTCGCCACCACCGACGACCCGCAGACCGCCGCCAACGAGGCCGCCCGCCGCCTCGATCCCCAAGCCGGCGCGATGGCCGCCTTCACCTGGCTCGAACCCAGCCGCACCCTGATCGTCGTGGTCCACCACCTGGCCGTGGACGCCGTCTCCTGGCTGATCCTGCTCGACGACATCAACGCCGCCATGCGCGGCGAGGACCTGGCGCCCGCGACCACCTCCTTCGCCGCCTACACCAGCGCGCTGACCCTGAGCGCGCAGTCCGGCGGCGACCTGCGCCGGTGGATCGAGGTGCTCGACACCCCGTCCCTCACCCCGCAGATCGGCGCCCAGCGCGAGGTCACCGTCAACCTGTCCGCCGACATCACCGGCCGTGTCGTGCACACCGCGCCGACTGCGCTCGGCATCGGCCTGACCGAACTGCTCGCAGGTGCGTTGCGCACGGCGTTGACGGAGATCCAGGGCACGCCCACGGACCTGGTGGTCGAGTTGGAGCGCCACGGTCGTGTCCCGGTGCTGGAGCACCACGACTACACGCGCACAGTCGGCTGGTTCACCTCCATCGCGCCGGTGAAGCTCAGTCCGCACACCAACCCCGTCGACGCCGCACGCGAACTCGTGCAGCGTCAGCCGGACGAGGAGCAGCACGTCGAGTATGGCCGGCTCCGGTACCTGAACCCGCAGACCGCGCCCGTGCTGGCCGCGCTGCCGAGGCCGCAGGTGCTGTTCAACTACCTGGGCCGGGGCAGCGAGTCGCAGGCGCTGCACCTCGACCTTGGCTCGCAGCCGAGCCCGTACGCCGTCGAGGTCAACTGCTGGGTCGACACGGGCACCGGCAGCCTGCGGGCGACGTTCGCGCTCGCCGAGGACGTGTCGGACGAGATCGCGGCACGCTGGCTGCTCGCGCTGGAACGGATCGCGGACACCTCGGTCACCGCGACCCGCACCGCGCCGGTGTCACCGTTGCAGCGCGGTCTGTACTTCCAGGCCGCACTGAGCGCGGCCGGGCATTACGTGGCGCAGAGCTACTTCACGTTCGACCGCCGCCTCGAAGCCGACAAGCTGGCCAAGGCGATGGCGCACGTCATCGCCAAGCACCCCGTCGTCGGCGCGGGCTTCGCCGATGAGGACGGCACTCCGGTCCAGGTCCTCACGCCTGGTGGCGGCGTCGAGGTCCGCACGGTCGACGTGCTGAACCAGGACGCGGTGGACGCGCTGCGGATCGAGGACCGCGGCACCGGCTTCGACCTCGAACAGCCCCCGCTGGTGCGGCTCACCGTGCTACGGCTGCCGGACGGCCGGGACGCGCTGCTGTTCAGCTACCACCTGCTGCTGTGGGACGGCTGGTCGCGCGAGATCGTGCTGCGCGACCTGTTCGGCGCCTACCAGGCGCTGCTGGCCGGCGAGCCGGTCGACTCGACGCCCGCGACGCCGAGCTTCGAGAGCTACTGCCGGGCGCTGGCGGACAAGGACCAGCAGGCGGCGGAACGGTTCTGGGCTCAGTACCTGGCGGAGCTGCCCGGACCGACGCTGCTCGGCGACGGGTCCACTTCGGACACTCTGCCGACCAAGATCGTGCGGACGTTGTCCGAAGAGGACTCCAGCCGCGTCCGTGAGACGGCGAGCAGGCACGGCGTCACACTCAACTCGGTCGTCACCGGTGCGCTCGGGCTGCTGCTCGGCAGCGAGACCGGGCGGGGCGACGCCGTCTTCGGCGTCACCGTCTCCGGACGTGAGGAGGAAGGCACCGAGAACATCGTCGGCGTGCTGCTCAACACCGTGCCGATGCGGGTGTCGGCACGGCCTCAGGACACCGCGGCCGAGTTCCTCGCGAACGTGCAGGCCTCGCGGGTCGACGCCATGGAGCACGAGCATGTCGGGCTCGGCGAGATCCAGCGGGCGAGCGGGCACGACCAGCTGTTCGACAACCTGTTCGTGCTGCAGAACTTCCTGGACGACAGCACGTTCGACGAGCTCAACGCGCGCAACGGGATCGTCGGCCACGAGTCGGAGGACTCGACGCACTACCCGTTCACCTGGGTCGTGACGCCGGGCCGGCAGCTCACGGTCAAGCTGGAGTACCGACCGGAGGTCACCGCCCCGGCCACGGCTGAAAGACTGTTCGACGACTACCTGCGGATCCTCGGCGACCTCGCCGCCGCGGAAGGCCCGCTGGGCACGATCCGCGGCACGGTACCGGCGCCGGAGCTCAACCCCGCCAACGACTTCGGCAACCTGACCGTGGTCGACCTGTTCGACCAGGCGGCCGACCGCGACCCCGGCAGGACCGCCCTCGTCGCGCACGGCAGGACGATGACGTTCGCGGAGCTCAGGGACCGCAGCCGCCATCTGGCCGGAGTGCTGGCGGGCAAGGGGATCGGCGTCGAGACGTCGGTCGCCATCGCGGTGCCGCGGTCGCTCGACTGGGTCGTGGCGTTGTTCGGGATCCTGCGCTGCGGCGCGGCGTACGTGCCGCTGGAGCTGGACCACCCGGACGAGCGGATCGCCGCGATCATCGAGGACGCGCGACCGTCGCTGATCATCACGACCAGTTCGGTGGCGCCGCGGATCCAGGGCGAGACCTTCGTGCTGGACGAGACATGGCCAGACGCCGAACCGGTGACGACGTTCGCCCCCAACGACCCGAACAGGCTCAAGCACGCGGCCTACACGATCTACACCTCGGGTTCGACCGGCAAGCCCAAGGGCGTCGTGACCGAGTACGCCGGCCTGACCAACATGCTCGTCAACCACCAGCGGCGGATCTTCGAGCCGGTGCTGGCCGAGCACGGGCACCGGACGTTCCGGATCGCGCACACCGTGTCGTTCGCCTTCGACATGTCGTGGGAGGAGCTGCTCTGGCTCACCGACGGCCACGAGGTGCACATCTGCGACGAGGAGCTGCGCCGCGACGCGACGGGGCTGGTCGAGTACTGCCTGGAGCACGAGATCGACGTCATCAACGTGACGCCGACCTACGCGCAGCAACTGGTGGCCGAAGGGCTGCTGGGCGCGGAACACAGGCCGGCACTCGTGCTGCTGGGCGGTGAGGCCGTCACACCGACGCTGTGGCAGCAGCTCGCGGACACTCCCGGCACGATCGGCTACAACCTCTACGGGCCGACGGAGTACACGATCAACACGCTGGGCGTCGGCACGTTCGACTGCGTCGACCCGGTGGTCGGCGTGGCGATCGACAACACCGACGTCTACGTCCTCGACCCGTGGCTGCGGCACGTGCCGGACGGCGTCGCCGGTGAGCTCTACGTGTCCGGCGTGGGCATCGCGCGCGGCTACCTCGGGCAGCCGGGGCAGTCCGCCGAACGGTTCGTGGCCTGCCCGTGGGTGCCCGGTGAGCGGATGTACCGGACCGGTGACCTGGTGATCCGGCGCCCGGACGGCAACCTGCTCTACCTGGGCCGCACGGACAAGCAGGTCAAGATCCGCGGCCACCGCGTCGAGCTGGGCGAGGTCGAGGCACGGTTCGCGGCACATCCGGGCGTCCGGTTCGTCGCGGCCGTCGCGCAGGCCGACCCGCAGGTCGACGGCGCGTACCGGCTCGCGGCCTACCTGGTGCTGGCCGACGGAGCGGACATCCCGTCGGTCGCGGCGGAGGCCGGCGCCGGCCTGCCGGACTACCTGCGGCCGTCGCACTACGCCGCGGTGGACGCGATCCCGCTCACGGTCAACGGCAAGGCGGACACGTCGGCCTTGCCCGAGGCCCGTCCGCTCGGCACCCTGATGACCAAGGCCGAGGACCGGGAACTGACCGAGACCGAGACGATCGTCCGCGAGATGTTCGCGGAGGCACTCGACCTCGACGAGGACGAGGTGGGCATGGCGAGCGGCTTCACCGAGCTGGGCGGGCACTCGATGCTCGCGGTGCGGCTCATCGGACTGCTCCGCCGCGAGTTCGGCCCGGTCGTCACGATCCGCGACCTGCTGTCCCTCTCCACCCCCGAAGCGATTGCGCGCCAAGTTGACGAACACTGAAGTCCAGACGGGCAAGGAGATCCTGAGGATCGCCTTGCGCCGCAACCGCGGCGCCATGACGTCCGGGACCCTGCTGATGGGGTCCTACCAGGCCGCCGAGACCGCCGTGCCGATCCTGCTCGGCGTGATCGTCGAGTACGCGCTGCGCGGCGGGCAGCTCAGCTCGCTCGGGCTGGCGCTGCTCGCGCTCGGTCTCGTCATGGCGACGGTGTCGTACTCGTGGCGGTTCGGCATGCGGATCCTGCAGAAGGCGAACACAACCGAGGCGCACCGGTGGCGGGTCGAGGTCGCGGACCGCGGCCTGCAGCCGGTGGCACGCGAGGTCGACCTGAAGTCCGGCGAGGTGCTCACCATCGCCACCGAGGACGCCGACCAGACCGCGGACATCATCGAGGTGGTGCCGCTGCTGGTCAGCTCGCTGGTGTCGGTGGTCATCACGGGTGTCGTGCTGGCGGTGATCAGCGTGCCGCTGGGTGTGCTGGTGTTCGCCGGCACGGCGGCGATCCTGAGCGTGCTCAGCGTGATGTCGCGGCGGATCGGCAGCAACACCCAGGTGCAGCAGGCGAAGGTGGCGCGGGCCGGGGCGAAGGTGTCCGACCTGATCGCCGGTTTGCGGCCGCTGCACGGGTTCGGCGGCAGCTACGCGGCCTTCCAGGCCTACCGCCGGGTGAGCACCGAGGCGAAGCAGCAGTCGATCGTCGTGGCGCGGGTCAACGGCGTCTACGCCGGGTCGGCGCTGGCGCTGAACTCGTTGCTGGCGGCGGCGGTGACGCTGTGGGCGGGCCTGCTGACGTTCCGGGGCGAGATCACCATCGGCCAGCTGGTGATGGTGGTCGGGCTGGCGCAGTTCCTGATCGAGCCGCTGAAGCTGTTCTCGGAGATGCCCAAGTACGTGATGATGGCGCGGGCCTCCGCCGAACGGATGGCGCTGGTCCTCGCCGCCCCCGCGCGGATGACCCCCGGTGTCGAGGAGGTCGTTTCGGCGAGCGGGCTCGAAGTCTCCGGTGTCACGCACGGAACGTTGCGGGACCTGACGTTCTCGGTGCAGCCCGGTGAGTTCGTCGCGATCGCCGCGTACCAGCCGCAGGCCGCCGCCGAGCTGGCCGCCGTGCTGTCCGTCGAGGTGCCTCCGGCTTCGTACTCGGGTGTGGTCCGGGTGGGCAAGCAGGAGGTCGCGGCACTGACGATCGCGAGCGTGCGCACCCACCTGCTGGTCAACCCGTCGCACCACGAGGTGTTCGCCGGAACGTTGCGGGACAACGTCGATCCGGCCGGCACCAGCACTTTGGTGGACGAGGCCGTGTCCGCCGCGATGCTGACCGACGTCGTGGCCCTGCACTCCGACGGCCTCGACTACGCCGTGCGCGACCGGGGCGCGAACCTGTCCGGCGGGCAGCGGCAACGGTTGTCGCTGGCACGTGCGTTGGCCGCGAACCCGGAGATCCTGGTACTGCACGACCCGACGACGGCCGTCGACGCGGTCACCGAGCAGCTCATCGCCCGCAACCTGACCGAGTTGCGGCGCGGCCGGACGACCATCGTGATCACCAGCAGCCCGGCGTTGCTCGACGTGGCCGACCGGGTGATCGTGCTGGACGGCGGCACGGTCGCGTCCGAGGGCACGCACCGCGAACTGCTCGGCCGCGACACCTCCTACCAGCTGGCGGTGGCCCGATGACGAGGTTCGAGTGGCGCGGAGGCCCGGCCTCCCTGCGGTTCGAGAGCGTCCTGGACCCGGTCGAGCTGACGCACGAGAAGGACGACCTGTGGTCCGCCGAGGTCGACATGCCGGCCCGGCTGCGCGTGACCTACCACTTCGTCGCGGAGGGCGAGGAGCACGCCGACCCGTCGAATCCCGCCGGGGCGGGCCCGAACCGGTCGATCTTCGCCACACCGGACCTGGAGCCGCAGCCGCACTGGCCCGTCGTCGGACCGGACGAGGTGCTGGACGTGCCACCGCTCCGCATCCGGTGGAACGGTTCGCTGGGACGCAAGACGGTGCGCGTGCACCAGGGCGGTGAGCCGGTCGTGCTGCTGCTCGACGGCGACGACTGGATGTACGTGCATCCCGCCGTCGCCGCGTTCGAGTCGGCGGTGAAGAACGGTGAGATGCCGCCCGCCACGCTGGTTTTCCTTCCCACACCTCGTGATCGCGATGCCGAGTACGGCTCTTCCGGACTGTGGCAGGCGATCCGGGACGAACTACTGCCGTTGCTCGCCTCGAACGGCGTGACCGTGGACCTGGCGCGGTTCGTGGTGGCCGGGCAGAGCCTGGGCGGGCTCAGCGCGTTCCAGGCGGCGCTGGACTTCCCCTCGCTGGTGTCGAAGGTGGCGTGCCAGTCCGGGTCGTTCTGGTACGCCCGCGACCTGCCCGAGCACGGACTCTCCCTCGACGGCCCAGCCGGCGGTGACACCGCTGCACGTCTGCGCGCGGTGCCGAATCTGTCCGGGCTGCGAGTCGCGTTCGACGTCGGTGAGCACGAGCCGAGGATGCACCGGCACTGCTCGGTGGTGGAAGAGCTTGCGGCGCAGGCAGGTGCGACCGTGCGGGTGAACCGCTCCCCCGCCGGGCACGACCGGGCAGGCTGGCGGCACGCGCTGGTGCGCGACGTCGCGTGGTTGCTCAGCGATCTCTGAGCTGACGGTCACAAGCGGTCTGCCGGCGAGGGGGAGCCACTCGGAACTCATCGGCGCGTTCACGGATTGTTCATCTCACGATTGCGACGACCGCCCCCGCAACGGCGTCGAAGTGACGAAAGATCTGTTCCCTGACAGGGCTTTTCGGCATGAGGTGGACAGTGAAGAGAACGCTCGGCATAGGTCTTGCGGTCGTGCTGCTGGTCGGCGTCGTGACGGCGATCGTCCTGGGCCAGGGTTCCGGCGAACGGGCCCAGCTCCAGACCGTCCGCGGTGTGATCGGCTCGGAGAAGCTCGCCTTCTTCGCCGACCAGCGGGTCAAGGACGTGTTCGCGAAGCACGGTCTGAAGGTCGAGGTGGATCCGGCGGGATCGCGGCAGATCGCGACGGCCACGGACCTGAACTCGTACGACTTCGCTTTTCCTTCCTCGGCGCCCGCCGCCGAGAAGATCCAGCGCGACCGCAGGGCCGCGCGGACGTACGCGCCGTTCTCGTCGCCGATGGTGGTCGCCACGTTCGACCCGGTCGTCGACCTGTTGACGAAGGCCGGCGTGGTCAGGTCCGGGCCGGGCTACCAGACGTTCGACGTGCAGGCGTACCTGGAGCTCGCGGCCAAGGCCACCCGCTGGGACCAGCTGCCGGGCAACACGGCCTATCCCGCGCGCAAGAACCTCCTCGTCACGACGACCGATCCGCGTGACTCGAACTCGGCGGCGATGTACCTGGCGATCACGTCGTTCGTCGCCAACGGCGGGGTGGTGTCGTCTCAGGACGCCGAGGCCAAGGTGCTGCCGGCGGTGTCGAAGCTGTTCCTGGACCAGGGATACACGCAGAGCAGCACCGAGGGACCGTTCGAGGACTACCTGTCCGCGGGGATGGGCAAGACGCCGCTCGTGCTGGCGTACGAGGCGCAGTTCGCGGACCGGGTGGTGCGGGGCGACTCGTCGATCCGGCCGGACATGAAGCTGCTCTACCCGGCGCCGACCGTGCTGTCCAAGCACACGCTGGTGCCGTTGCGTGAGGCCGGCGATCGGGTCGGGCAGTTGCTGCTCGGCGACGCCGAACTGGGCAGGCTTGCCGCGACGTTCGGGTTCCGCACCGCTGATCCGAAGCACTTCGACGACATCGTCAAGGAGAAGAGCCTGACCGTGCCGCAGACGATCGTGGACGTGGTCGAACCGCCCGCGCACGAAACCCTGGAACGGATGCTCGAGGCGATCGCGAAGCAGTACTGACGATGACCGACTTCGTTCTCACACCGCCGGATCCCGTCGAGCCCGTGCCGGTCGACCGCGCGGCCGGGCTCATTCCCGTCGCCGACAGGACCGAGTTGTCGTCGCGCGCCGAGGCCTTCGTGTCGGCCCTGGGCGCCGTCGACCCGCAGTCACCGGACTTCGGCCGGATCGCCGACGAGGCACTGGTGCTCGGCGAGGCGGAGATGCGGATGGCGGCGCAGATCGCGGGCCGGCTGCTCGACCGCACGCTCGCGTCCGTCTCGTCCCCGCACGGCGCCCAGGTCTCGACGAGCCTGACCGAGCTGCGGCGCTCCGTTCGCGAGCTCGACCCGCAGGACCTGAGCAAGCTGACCGGCCGCAAGATCCTCGGCTTCCTCCCCGGCGGCAACTCGGCCCGCGGCCTGCTGGCACGGCTGCGCGCGGCCGACGAGCCGCTCAACCGCATCGTGCTGAGGCTCCGGTCCGGGCAGGACGCGCTCAAGCGCGACAACGCGGCCATCAAGGGCGAGCGGCAACGGCTGTGGGACCTGATGACCAAGCTGGCACAGGACGCCGCCCTCGCCGCCGAGATGGACGAGGCGGTGCAGCGCCAGGTGGCGATCCTCGACCTCGCCGAACCCGCACGCGCCCAGGCGTTGCGTGCCGACGTGCTCTTCGGCCTGCGGCAACGACATCAGGACCTGCTGACCCAGCTCGCCGTGTGCGCGCAGGGGTACATGGCACTGGACGTGGTGCGCCGCAACAACGACGAGCTGGTCAAGGGCATCGAACGGGCGGTCAGCACGACCGTCACCGCGTTACGGATCGGCGTGGCGGTCGCGGCTGCGCTGGCAGGCCAGCGCGAGGTGATCGACCAGGTCGACGCCGTGCGCGGCCTGACCGACTCGATCCTGCGCTCGAACGCGACGCTGATGTCGTTGCAGGGCGCGGAGATCCAGCGCATCGCCGCGACTCCGGCCGTCGGCATCGAGGCGGTGCGGACCTCGTTCGACCAGATCTACGCGGCGATCGACGCGATCGACACGTTCAAGGCCCGTGCGGCCGACTCCATGTCCAGCACGGTCTCCGCGCTGGACACCGAGATCCGGCGCGCTCACGACCACCTGACCCGCGTGCGGGAGACCGGGGACCAGCCGTGACCCGCCGCTTCCACGAGCCATCAGCGCGACTCCCAGGAGCCAGCATGATCCGCCGTCTCATTCCCGCGGTCGCCGTCGTGGCGCTGCTGGCGGGATGTTCCGACTCGACAGATCCGGCCAGACCGGTCGGCGACGCCGCCCCCGGCACCCTCCGCGTCCTCGCGGGCAGCGAACTGGCCGACCTCCAGCCGATCCTCGACGAGGCCGCCAAAGCCACCGGCATCAGCGTGAGGTTCAGCTTCACCGGCACCATCGAGGGTGCCGAGAAGGTCGCGAGCGGCGCGGCCGAGCAGGGCTTCGACGCGGTCTGGTTCTCCTCCAACCGCTACCTCGAACTCGTGCCGGAGGCGCAGAAGCGGCTCGGCACGCCGGCCAAGGTGATGTCCTCGCCCGTCGTACTGGGTCTGCCCGCCGCGAAGGTGCGGGAACTGGGCTGGGACACCGGACGCGTCGGCTGGGCGGAGATCGCCGAAGCCGCGGGCGCGCGGAAGTTCACCTACGGCATGACCGATCCGTCCGTCTCCAACTCCGGGTTCTCCGCGCTGGTCGGCGTCGCGGCGGCGTTGTCCGGGTCGGGTTCGGCGCTCGACGCGGCACGGATCGACGCGGTCGCGCCGCAGCTCAAGGAGTTCTTCTCGGCCCAGAAACTGTCGGCGGGCTCGTCCGGCTGGTTGTCGGAGGCCTACCAGCGGCGCGCACAGGACCCCGGCGCCGAAGTGGACGGTCTGATCAACTACGAGTCGGTGCTGCTGTCGATGCCCCAGCCGCTGACGCTGGTCTACCCGAGCGACGGCGTGGTGACGGCCGACTACCCGCTCACGTTGCTCACGTCGGCGTCGTCGGAAGCCCGTGACGCGCACCAGAAGCTGTCCGACCACCTCAGGAGCGCGGACGTCCAGCGCAAGATCATGGAGACCACGCACCGCCGGCCCGCCGTGCCGCAGGTGCGGCTGGACGGCAAGTTCGCCACGAAGGACCTCGTGGAACTCCCGTTCCCCGGCAGTCAGTCCGCTGTGGACGGTCTGATCACCACGTACTTCGACCGGCTGCGCCGCCCGTCCCGGACGCTCTACGTGCTCGACACGTCCGGCTCGATGCAGGGCGACCGGATCGACGGCCTGCGCCAGGCCCTCACGGGGCTGACCGGCGCCGACGAGTCGCTCGCCGGCAGGTTCAGCCGGTTCCACGGCCGCGAGCAGGTGACCTTGCTGCCGTTCAGCAGCAGCGCGCGGCCGCCACTGAAGTACGAGGTGCCGCAGGACGACCCGCGGCCCGTCCTCGACCAGATCCGCGCCACCGCCACGAGCCTCGACGCGTCCGGCGGCACGGCGATCTACAGCAGTCTGCGCGGCGGTTACGACGTGCTGCGCCGGCAGATCGACGCCGACCCGGACCGGTTCACGTCGATCGTGCTGATGACCGACGGCGAGAACACCGGCAGCGAGGGCATCACCGACTTCCAGCTGTTCCACCAGAGCCTGTCGCCGGACCTCAAGGGCATCCCGATCTTCCCCGTGCTGTTCGGTGAGAGCGCCACGACCGAGATGGAGCAGGTGGCGAAGATGAGCGGCGGCAAGGTGTTCGACGCCCGCAGCCGTTCGCTCTCGGCCGCCTTCAAGGAGATTCGTGGTTATCAGTAGGTACCTCGCCTCCTGGAAGAACCTGGCCGGCTGCGCGGGCGGGCTGTTCGGCCTCGCCCTGCACCTCGCCGGGCTCGCCGGGTCGTACTGGGTCGTGGTGGTGATCGGCCTCTACGGCGTGGGCGCCCTGGCCGCGCCACCCGAGCGGATCACCCTGGTGACCGACCCGGAGGAGGAGGCGGGCGCGCTGCGGTCCGAGTTGGACGCGCTGGTGCGACGGGTGCAAGGCCTGCGAGTGCCGGACGAGGTCGCGCCGAAGCTCGCGGAGATCGCCGAGGTCCTGCGCGGCATGCTCGACCGCCCTCGCGCACTGCGGGCCGACCCGGACGCCCTGCACGCCGTCACCCGGCTCGTCGGCACCGACCTGCCGCTGTCCGTGCAGACCTACCTCAACCTGCCGCGGTGGTACGCCGCCGCACGGGGCTCGGGCACGGAACTGGTGCGGCAGCTCGACCTGCTGCACGCCGACGCGAGGAGGACCGCGGAACGGTTCCACGCGGCCGACGCGCAACGGCAGGCCGACCACACCCGCTACCTCGAAGACCGCGAGTAGCGTCGCGACGTTCCCGGATCAGCCCGGATAGCCCAGCGCGGCCGACAGATCCCGGGCGGCACCGGAAACGATCCGGCCCAGCTTGTCCAGCTGCGCGCCGATCCGTTCCTTGGGCGCCGACACGTTCAGCGCCGCCACGACCCGCGAAGTGAAGTCGTACACCGGTGCCGAAGCCGCGACCACGCCCCGTTCCAGCTCCTCGTCCGAGGTCGCGTAACCGCGCTCCCGCACCCGCCGCAGTTCGGCGACCAGCGTGTCCAGGTCGGTGATCGAGTTGGGCCGCGGCGAGGGCTTCTCCAGCACCGCGAACGTCGAGTCGGCTCGCTCCCCCGCCTCCAGCACGCCCTCGTCGTGGCCGTGCTCGGCGTACCAGACGCCGAGCGACCCGGCGTCCCAGTCGCTGAGCAGCGCGCGCCCGGACGGCGTCCGCCACGCCGCGGTCGTCACGCCCTCCCAGCCGGTGGTGTGGAAGCGGTTCGGGCTCAGTTCGCTCAACAACGTCAGCACGTTGCCGCCCCGCAGCACGCAGAGGTGCGCGGTCTCGCGCGTCACCTGTGCCAGGTGCTTCAGGTGCCCGCGCGCGTTCCAGGCCAGCGCGCCCTCCGCGGTCCGGGCCGCCAGCGCGTACAGGCGCGACCCGAGCCGGTAGGCCTGCGTGTCCGGGTCTCGGTCGACGAGCCCGCTTTCGCCGAGGGTCGCGAGTGTGCGCGACACGACCGTCTTGTCGCGGCCGACGAGCGTGGCGATCCGGACGACGCCGAGGCCGCCGGACTGCACCGCCTCGGGCCGGCCGAGCACCTCCAGCACTTCGATGTCACGGGCCAGACCTGCGGAGTTGCGTCGAGATCCCTGCATGGCGCGGCACTCTACGAGGTCTGTTGCCATATCGCCAACACCTGTTGTGCATAAGACCACGCCAAATCTACCGTTCCCGGCCATCGGCACCGACGCCGGAAGGAGGCCCCGTGTCCGGTTCTCTCGACGTGTTCCTGGCCCGCCGCTGGGAAGACCTCGTCATGCTGACGCTGCAACACCTCGCCGTGGTGGCCCTGAGCCTCGCCATCGCCACCGTTCTCGGCGTTCTGATCGGCTTGCTGGTGTGGGACAGGAACGTCCCGCGCACGGCGGCGCTCACCGCCGCCGGCATCGCGATCACCATCCCTTCGCTGGCGCTGCTCGCGCTGCTGAGCCCCGTGCTCGGGCTCGGCTGGGCGCCCACGGTGGTGTCGCTGGTCTTCTACTCGCTGCTGCCGATCGTGCGGAACACCGTGGTCGGCCTGCGCGAGGTGCCCGCACACCTCATCGAGTCGGCCAGGGGCATGGGAATGACGCCCGTGAAGACCCTGCTGAGCATCCAGCTGCCGCTCGCGTGGCCGGTCATCGTGACCGGCATCAGGGTCGCGGCGCAGCTCACGGTCGGCATCGCGGCGATCGCGGCCTACGTCGCCGGTCCCGGTCTCGGCCTCTACATCTTCAAGGGCCTGTCGTCACTCGGCTCGGTCAACGCGCTCAACTTCACGCTCACCGGCACGATCTGCGTCGTGCTGCTGGCCCTGCTCCTCGACGGCGCCTTCGTCCTGATCGCCCGCTACAGCACTTCTAGGGGTCTCCGTGTCTGAGCCAGGAGCCGGCATCGAACTGAGCCACGTCACCAAGCGGTACGCGGGCCAGCAGCAGGCCGCCGTCGAGGACTTCTCGCTGAGCGTCGACCCCGGCGAGCTGGTCATGTTCGTCGGGCCGTCCGGTTGCGGCAAGACCACGACGATGAAGATGATCAACCGCATCATCGAGCCGTCGAGCGGGTCGATCACGATCGACGGCCAGGACGTGCTGTCGCTGGACCCCAACGAACTCCGCCGCCACATCGGGTACGTCATCCAGCAGATCGGCCTGTTCCCGCACATGACGATCGCGGAGAACATAGCCACCGTGCCGAAGCTCCTGGGCTGGTCCAAGGAGCGCACCGGCAACCGTGTCGACGAGCTGCTGCGAACCGTCCAGCTCGACCCTGGGACGTTCGCGCACCGCTACCCCAAGCAGCTCTCCGGTGGTCAGCAGCAACGCGTCGGTGTCGCCCGCGCCCTGGCAGCCGATCCGCCGGTGATGCTGATGGACGAACCGTTCGGCGCCACCGACCCGATCACGCGGCAGAAGCTGCAGGCCGAGTTCCTCAAGCTCCAGGCCGACATCGGCAAGACGATCATCTTCGTCACGCACGACTTCGACGAGGCCATCCGGCTCGGCGACCGGATCGCGGTGCTGAGCGAACGCAGCCGGATCGAGCAGTTCGACACGCCCGCGAACATCCTCGCCAACCCGGCCAACGACTACGTGTCGAGCTTCATCGGCCACGGCGCCGGCCTCATGCGCCTCGCGCTGATCCCGATCTCCGACGTCGAGCTCGACGCACCGGACGCGAGTGCGCCCGCCGTCGATGCCGACGCCTCGTTGCGGGACGCGCTGGACCTGTTGATGGTCACGGGTTCCGAACGGGTCAACGTGTCGGGAGCGAACGGTTCGCTGACGCACGCGAAGATCTCGGCCGCGCTGAACAGGGTCAAGCAACCGGTGGAGGCGTCATGACCGTCCACACCGGACAGGCTCCGCGGCTGGGGCTCAAGCGGTTCACGACACCGCTCGCGGTCGTGGTCGCGCTGGTCGCGTTGTTCGCCTGGCTCAGCAGCCTCACGCTCGACTCCATCGAGCAGCGCACGCTCAACACGAGCTACCTCCTCGACCGCACGCAGGAACACGTCCTGCTCACGGTCGTCTCGTCCGCGCTCGTCGCTCTTCTCGCGATCCCGGCGGGCATCGCCGCCTACCGGGTCCGCTCGAAGGCGGTCCGCGCGTTCGTGATCGGCCTGGGCAACATCGGCCAGGCGACCCCCGCGGTCGGTGTGGTGATCCTGCTGGCGATCGTGTGGCAGACGGGCTTCTACACCGCCCTGATCTCGCTGGTCGCCTACTGCTTCCTCCCGGCGCTGCGCAACACCCTGACCGGCCTCGAACAGGTCGACCAGGCCACCCGCGAAGCAGCCAGGGGCATGGGCATGACCCCGCGCCAGGTGCTGTGGCGCATCGAGCTCCCGCTGGCCTCACCGGTGATCCTGGCCGGGCTGCGGACCGCTCTCGTGTTCTCCGTCGGCGTCGCGACCATCGCGACGTTCATCAACGCAGGCGGCCTCGGCGACATGATCGTCAACGGCCTGAAGCTCCAGCGCTACCCCGTGATCGTCGTCGGCGCAGTGCTCGTCGCCGCGATCGCCGTCCTCATCGACTGGGCAGCCGGTCTCGTCGAGGACCTCGTCCGCCCCCGCGGTCTGTAAGCACCCCTCCTCCTCCGCCAGAAGGACATTCCATGTACAAGCGCGCCCTCATCGGCGTGCTGGCCCTCGGGCTGGCCGCCTGTTCGAGTTCCCCGTCCGCCGACACCGCCGCGAAGACCAGTGATCTCGCGGGCCTGTCCGGCGAGATCGGTTCGAAGGACTTCGCCGAGCAGTACATCCTCGCCCACCTGACGACCAAGCTGCTCAACGCCCACGGCGCGACGCTGGAGGCCAACACCAAGCTGGTCGGCTCGGCGAACGTGCGGCAAGCCCTGGAGAACAAGCAGTTCGTGGGCTACTGGGAGTACACCGGCACGTCCTGGATCACCTACAACAAGCAGACGGCGCCGATCAAGACCGAACAGGAGCAGTTCGACGCGGTGAAGAAGGCCGACGAGGCCAAGAACATCGCGTGGGTCTCGCCCGCGCCGTTCAACAACACCTACACCTTCGCGATCCGCAACGAGAAGGCGAAGGAGCTCAACGTCTCCAAGATGAGCGACATCGCCAAGCTGCCCGCGAACGAGCGGACGTTCTGCATCGAGAGCGAGTTCTCCACACGGGACGACGGCTGGCCCGGCGTCTCGAAGGAGTACGCGTTCGACGCGCCGAAGGACAACGTGAAGCTGCTCGACACCGGTGTCATCTACACCGCCACGAAGGACGGCAAGGACTGCAACTTCGGCGAGGTGTTCGCGACCGACGGCCGCATCGCCGCGCTCGGGCTCACCGTGCTGCAGGACGACAAGGCGTTCTTCCCGATCTACCAGGGCGGGTTCACGCTGCAGGCCGACGTGCTCAAGAGCCACCCGAAGATCGCGGACGTGCTCAAGCCGATGGCGGACAAGCTGACCACCGAAGAGATGCAGAAGCTCAACGCCAAGGTCGACGTCGACGGTGACGAACCGGACGAGGTCGCGCAGGAGTGGCTGACCGCGCAGGGGCTGATCTGATCATGCTGATCGGAGAGAGCTTCGTCGGCGAGGGCGTCAACGCCGCCCACATCAACACCGTGCTCGGCCATCGCGAAGGACCGGCGGGCACCGCTTGGGCAACGGCTCTGGCCACGCCTTCAGCGGGCCACGTCCCGTTCGTCGCCGTGCTGCGGCCCTCGTTGCCGGTCAAGCCGATGACGTTGTTCGTCACCAAGGCCGCTCCCGCGAACGACGACCACGGGCTGCTGATCTGGGGTCCCGCGCAGGCCGGCGTCGCCGCCGGTGTCGCCGACGCGGTGGCCGACGGCAGCATCCCGGAACCGGACACCTCGACACACGTGCTGATCGCGGCGGTCTGGGTCAACCCCGGCGCCGACGACGCGGACACGGTGTACCGCAACAACCGTGAGGCCACTCGGACAGCACTTGCCAACGGTGCCAAGGACCTGCCGGCGATCGACGCGGTGCTCGCCGCGAAGGACACCCCGAGCAACCCCTTCTACACGCCCGAGGAGAGAGCGTGAGTGCCCAGTCGAAGGATCTGGCTGTCGGTTTCATCGGCCTTGGCAGCATGGGTTCGGGCATGACCCGCAACCTGCAGAAGGCCGGGTTCTCCCTGGTGGTCAACGACATCCGCCGCGAGTCGGCGGACGAACTGGTCGACGGCGGCGCCAAGTGGGCGGCCACGCCCGCCGAGGTCGCCGCCGACAGCGACCTCGTGATCACCATGCTGCCCACGCCCAAGCACGTCCACGAGGTCATGAACGGCCAGGCCGGGGTGCTCGCCGGCATGGTCCCCAGCGGCACCTGGATCGACATGTCCACCTCGGTGCCCGAGGTGGCGGACGAGATCCGCAGGAAGAACCCGGGCCTGCACGTGCTGGACGCCCCGGTGAGCGGCATGTCGGTGGGCGCCGCGAACGGCACGTTGCAGATCTTCGTCGGCGGTGACCTCGACGACGTGACGCGCCTGCGGCCGGTGTTTGACGCCATGGGAGATCGGGAACGCATCCTGCACGTCGGCGGTCATGGTGCGGGCTACACCGTGAAGCTGATGCTGAACCAGCTGTGGTTCTCGCACCTGGTCGCGACGGCCGAGGTGCTGGCGATCGGCGTCAAGGCGGGTGTGGAACTGGGTGTGCTGCGCAACGCGCTCGTCAACAGCCCGGCCCGGAGCAACTTCGTCGAGCACGACGTGCTGTCCGTCCTGGACCACGGTGACTACGACGAGGGCTTCGCGATCGCGCTGGCCTGCAAGGACCTCGGCCTGTCGACCAGCCTCGCGGCGTCCGTCGGAGTGCCCGCCGAGCTGTCCGCCCTGGTCGAGCAGATCTTCCGCCGCGCCCGCGCCTCCTACGGCGACACGGCCGGCGAGATGACCCCGGTGAAGCTCTACGAGGACCTCATCCGGGTCGACCTGAGGCTGTGAGGGGACAAGCCATGCACACCAAGTTGTACATCGACGGCAAGTGGCTCGATTCGAGTGACGGCCGCACGTTCGAGGTGCTGGATCCGTCCACAGAGGAGGTTCTGGCGTCGGTCGCCGAGGCCACGCCTCAGGACGGCGTGCGCGCTCTGGACGCCGCCGTCGCCGCCCAGGCCGCGTGGGGCAGGACCGCACCGCGGGCGCGGGCCGAGATCCTGCGCAGGGCCTTCGAACTGGTGACCAGGCGGACCGAGGAGTTCGCTCGACTGATCACCTCGGAGATGGGCAAACCGCTGGCCGAGTCACGGGCCGAGGTCGCCTACGGCGCGGAGTTCCTGCGGTGGTTCTCCGAGGAGGCACCGCGGATCTCCGGCCGGTTCACGACCGCGCCGGACGGCCGCAACCGCCTGGTCACGGTGAAGCGGCCGGTCGGGCCGTGCCTGTTCGTGACGCCGTGGAACTTCCCGCTCGCGATGGCCACGCGCAAGATCGCCCCGGCCATCGCGGCGGGCTGCACGATGGTGCTCAAGCCCGCCGAACTCACTCCGTTGACCGCGTTGCTGTTCGCCGAGGTGCTGACCGAGGCCGGGCTGCCGGCGGGCGTGCTCAACGTGATCACCACGACGGATCCGGGCGCGGTGACCGGCCCGTTGCTCACCGATCCGCGGCTGCGCAAGCTGTCGTTCACCGGGTCGACGGCGGTGGGCAAGAGGCTCATCGCGCAGTCCGCCGACCAGGTGCTGCGGGTCTCGATGGAACTGGGTGGCAACGCGCCGTTCCTCGTCTTCGAGGACGCGGACGTCGACGCGGCCGCGGACGGTGCCGTGCTCGCCAAGCTGCGCAACGGCGGCGAAGCCTGCGTGGCGGCCAACCGGTTCCTCGTGCACTCGTCGGTCGCGGAGGAGTTCACGGCGAAGCTGGCCGAGCGCATGAAGAACTACCCGCTCGGGCCGTTGGTCGACGCCAGGACCAGGGCGAAGGTCACCGAACTCGTCGAGGACGCGCTCGATCGTGGAGCCGAGCTCGCTTTGGGCGGCGCCGCGTTGGAGGGCAAGGGTTTCTTCTTCGAAGCGACCGTGCTCACCGGCGTGCCCGGCGACGCCAGGATGCTGGCGGAGGAGATCTTCGGCCCGGTGGCGCCAATCGTCACGTTCGAGACCGAGGAAGAAGCGGTCCGGCTGGCCAACGCCACCGAGTACGGCCTGGTGTGCTTCGCCTACACCCGTGATCTGAATCGGGGTTTGCGGCTCGCAGAGTCGCTGGAGACCGGGATGCTCGGCCTCAACACGGGAATCGTGTCGAACCCCGCCGCTCCGTTCGGTGGCGTCAAGCACTCGGGCATCGGCCGTGAAGGCGGCGCCGAGGGCATCGAGGAGTACCTCGAAACCACTTATGTCGCGGTATCTGACCCGTTCGGGAGCAGCTGATGGACTTCGGGTTGGATCTCTTCTCCCTGAAGGGGAAGAACGCGATCGTCACCGGGGGCAACACGGGGCTGGGCCAGGCGTTCGCGCTCGGCCTGGCCGCCGCCGGGGCCGACGTGTTCGTGCCGAGCCTCGTCTCCGACGACGGTGAGACACAGAAACTCGTCGAAGCGCAAGGCCAGCGGTTCGCCGGCATGACGGCGGACATCACGGCACCGGGCGCGTGCGCGTCCATTGTGGACGCGTGCTTCGAGCAGCTCGGATCCGTGGACGTCGTCGTCAACTCGGCCGGCATCAGCCTGCTCGACGACGTGGAGAGCTTCGACCGCGCCAAGTGGGACCCGATGATCGCGGTCAACCTGACCGCGGCGTTCGAACTGGCCCACGAGGCGACCAGGTACATGATCCCGCAGCGGTCCGGGAAGATCATCAACATCGCGTCGCTGTTCTCGTTCCTCGGTGGCCGCCAGTCCCCCGCCTACGCCGCGACCAAGCACGGCATCGCGGGGTTCACCAAGGCCTACTGCGACGAGCTGGCCCAGCACAACATCCAGGTCAACGCGCTGGCGCCGGGCTACTTCGCCACGAAGATCACCGAGGCCACCCGGGCCGATCCCGAGACCAACCAGCGCGTGATCGACCACATCCCGGCCGGTCGCTGGGGCGACCCGAGCGACCTCATGGGCGCACTGGTGTTCCTCGCCTGCCGCGCCTCCGACTACGTCAACGGCCACACGCTGGTGGTCGACGGCGGTTATCTCGTCCGCTGACTCTCTTCTCGAAGGCAGAGCCATGTTTCCTGCACCGCCGCCCTCCGTCCCCTCCGCCTCCGGCCTGAGCCGCGAGCAGATCGTCGCCGGGCTGGTCGACCTGCTCGGCGCCGGGAAGGTCGACACCGACGAGCAAGAGCTCAAGGAAGCCAGCGTCGACAGGTTCCGCAAGTACACCTCGGTGCACGGCATCTTCACCGGCCCGATCCCGGCCGCGATCGTCAGGCCGGGGTCTGCCGAAGAGGTCGGCAAGGTGCTGGCGTTCGCGAACGAGCACCGGATCAACGTCGTCCCGCGCACCGGCCGGACCGCGACCGAGGGCGGGCTGGAGACGCTGGTGGAGAACACCGTCGTGCTCGACGGCTCCACAATGGACGCGATCGTGAAGATCGACCCGGTCAACATGATGGTGACCGCGCAGTGCGGTGTTCCGTTGCAGCGGCTGGAGGACGCGTTGCGCGAGCAGGGCCTGACGACCGGCCACTCGCCGCAGTCCAAGCCGCTCGCGCAGATGGGCGGACTGGTCGCGACCCGCTCGATCGGCCAGTTCTCCACGCTGTACGGCGGCATCGAGGACATGGTCGTGGGCCTGGAGGCGGTGTTCCCGGACGGCACGGTCAGCCGGATCAAGAACGTCCCGCGCCGCGCGGCCGGTCCGGACATCCGGCACGTCGTGATCGGCAACGAGGGCGCGCTGTGCGTGATCACCGAGGTCACCGTGAAGCTGTTCCGCTACCAGCCGGAGCACAACCACTACTTCGGCTTCCTGACCGACGACTTCGGTGACGCCGTCGAGCGGCTGCGCACGCTGATCACCGACGGCTACCGGCCGTCCGTGTGCCGCGTCTACTCCCCCGAGGACGCGAACCAGCACTTCAGCCACTTCTCCGGCAACAAGAACGTGGTCGTGCTCGTCGCGGAAGGCCCCGAGGGCATCGCGCGGGCGACCGCCGAGGCGATCGAGAAGACGTTCGCGGGCACGGAAGCCGTGGATCCGAAGCTGATCGTCGAGTGGTTCGACAACCTCAACTGGGGCCAGGACAAGATCGACGCGGAGAGGCGCGCGATGCTGGAGACCCGGCACCTCGGCTACACCACCGAGGTCTCCGTCGACTGGTCGAACGTCACGCCGCTCTACGACGCGATCATGAACCGGGTGCGCCGTGAGTTCCCGCGCTTCGCCGACCTCACGATGCTGGGCGCGCACTCGTCGCACAGCTACCAGACCGGGACGAACCTCTACTTCGTCTACGACTACGACATCACCTGCGCACCGGAGCAGGAGATCACCGAGTACCACATCCCGCTCAACGCGATCATCGTCGAGGAGTCGCTGCGGCTGGGCGGTTCGATGGTGCACCACCACGGCATCGGCAAGTACCGCACGCCGTGGACGCGCGATGAGCACGGCAGCGCCTACCGGATGCTCGAAGTGCTCAAGCACGGCTTCGACCCGAACGGCATCATGAACGCCGGCACGATCTTCCCGGTGTCATGACCTACCTGATCGCGATCGACAACGGCTCGCAGAGCACGAAGGTGTCGATCGTAGACGAGGTCGGCCGCGTGCACGCCTCGGCCCAGCGCCCGCTGCGGCCGTACGAACACCCGAAGCCCGGCCAGGTCGTGCACCCGGACGACGACGTGTGGGACTCGATCGCCGAGGCCTGCACCGAGGCGATGCAACGGTTCACCGGCGCACCGGGCGAGATCGCGGGCGTCGGGCTGTGCACGATCCGGTTCTGCCGGGCCGTGATGGACGCCGACGGCCGGCTCACCGAACCGTTGCTGAGCTGGATGGACGACCGTCTCGCCCAGCCTGCCGGGACGAGAAATCTCGTCTCGGCCTCCTCGGGATACGTGACGCTCCGCCTCACCGGTGAGCGGCGCGACACGGCCGGCAACTACGAGGGCATGTGGCCGATCGACCACGAGACGTGGCGCTGGCCGTCCTCGTCACCGTCCTATGCGGACACCGGCATGCGCCGCGAGCAGCTGTTCGACCTCGTCGACCCCGGCGCGTTGCTGGGAAACGTGACCGGCGAGGCTGCCAGGGCCACCGGTCTGCCCGCTGGTCTGCCGGTGTTCGCGACCTCGAACGACAAGGCGGTCGAGGCGTTGGGCAGCGGGCTTTCGGACGAACTGCTCGTGTCGCTCGGCACTTACATCGCCGCGATGACCACCGGGGACCGGCACACCGTCGATCCCGAAGGGCGGTTCTGGTCGAACTTCGGCTCTGTACCGGGAAAATACCTGTACGAGAGCAACGGGATCCGGCGTGGCATGTGGACGGTCAGCTGGTACCGCCAGCTGGTCGGCTCCGACCTCGGGGATCTGGAGGCCGGCGCGGCGGGCATCGAACCGGGCTGCGGCGGGCTGATGACCGTCCTCGACTGGCTGGCCCCCGGCGACCACCCCTACCGGCGCGGCGCGCTGCTCGGGTTCGATGGCACGCAGGGCCGCTACCACGTGTACCGGTCGATCCTCGAGGGCATCGCGCTGACCATGAGCCGCCACAGCGCGTTGATGGGGGAGGCTCTCGGACGTGAGTTCCCGGAGCTGATCGTGTCCGGCGGCGGATCGCGGTCCGACCTGATGATGCAGATCTTCGCCGACGTGTTCGGCCGGCCGGTGCGGCGGACGCGGATGAGCGACGCCGCCGGTCTGGGTGCAGCGATCTGCGCGGCGGTCGGCAGCGGCGTGCACCCGGACTGGGACAGCGCGGTCAAGGCCATGGTCACCACGGCCGATGTCTTCACACCGTCCGCCGCGGCGCCGGTGTACGCGAAGCTCGCGCAAGACCATGCTCGCATCACGGACCACACCGATCCGTTGTTCGCATCCCTGAACCACATCACGGCGGGATAACCGATTGGTAACGGCAAGACCTACCGACCGACCACTCGGTCGGTAGGTCTGGTCAGCTCGAACGCATGCACATCAAGAAGGCGATCGCCGGCCTGGACCTCCCACGGAAAGTCCGGCTGCTCACCGGTTCCGCCCTGTTCGCGCTGCACGCGGAGCCGGAGATCGGCCTGGCATCGCTGAAGCTGTCCGACGGCCCGACGGGTGTCCGCGGCGCCGAACTCAGGGGCGGCACGATCGCGTGCGTGCTGCCGAACGCGACGTTGCTCGCCCAGCACTGGGACGTGGCGCTGGCGCGCGAGGTCGGCGAGGTGCTCGCGGACGAGGCGGCGGCGCAACAGGTCCACGTCGTGCTCGGCCCGACGATCAACCTGCACCGCACGGCGCTCGGCGGCCGGCTGTTCGAGGCCTACAGCGAGGACCCGCTGCTCACCGGCGTCATCGCGGCCGCCTACGTGCGCGGCCTGCAGGACAAGGGTATCGCGGCGACGCCGAAGCACTACGTGGCCAACGAGTCCGAGACCGAGCGGCGTACGGCGAGCATGGTGCTGGACGAGAAGACCTTGCGCGAGGTCTACCTGATGCCGTTCGAGATCGTGGTCGCGGACTCCGCGCCGTGGGCGGTCATGGCGGCCTACAACAACGTCAACGGCATCCCCGCGACCGAGCACACCGAACTCGTCGAGGGTGTGCTGAAGGGCGAGTGGGGGTTCGACGGCGTGGTCATGTCGGACTGGTTCGCCACGAAGTCCACCGCGGCGAGCGCGAACGGCGGCCTCGACCTGGTCATGCCCGGCCCCGGCGGTCCGTGGGAGGACAGGCTGGTCGCGGCTGTGCGGGCGGGCGAGGTCGCGGAGTCGGTCATCGACGACCACCTGGCCCGGTTGCTGCTGCTGGCGTCACGGACCGGGGCGTTCGGCGAGCCGCGCTCCTGGCCTCAGGATCTGCCCGCGCCTGACAGTGCGGGTCGCCGCGAGCAGTTGCGGCGGTTCGCGGCGGGCGGCATGACCGTGCTGAAGAACTCCGGTGTGCTGCCACTGAAGGAGTCCCGCGTCGCGCTGATCGGCCGCCACGCGATCGACACCGTCGCGCAGGGCGGTGGTTCCGCCGGCGTGCGGCCGCCGCACATCATCAGCATCGCGGACGGCCTGACCTCTCGACTCGGAGAACAGGTGTCCGTTGTGGACGGTGTCGAGGTCCGGCTCCGGTACGCCGCTCCCGGCGCCGGGGTGCTGAAGGACATCCGTGCCACGACGTACGACGCCGACGGCCAGGTGCTGGCCACCCGCGAGATGGAGATCGCCGAGCTCGCGGCATATGGCGGCTGGGCGCAGGGTGCCGCGTCGATCGAGGTGTCCGGCGAGGTCGTGCTGGACGAGCCGGCGCGGCTGCTGGTCGGGGTGCGCGGCTTCGGCGACTGGACGATCGACGTCGCCGGACGGCCGTACGCCACCCGCCTGGCCTGGGCGAACGGCATCGTCGAGGAAGCACTGCTCAAGCCGCCGCACTGGACGGCCGAGGTGCTGCTGGCGCCGGGCGACCGGATCACTGCCCACGTTCGCGAGGCCAGCGCGCTGGTCGGCCTGATCACCCAGCCGGTCCCCCGCGCTCCCGCCGACGCGATCGGTGCCGCGGTGCGGGCCGCGCGCGAGGCGGACGTGGCGGTCGTGGTCGTCGGCCTCACCGAGGAGCAGGAGACCGAGGGCTTCGACAAGACCACGCTCGCGTTGCCCGGCGAGCAGGACGCGCTGGTCGCAGCGGTGGCGGCGGCCGCGCAACGCACGGTCGTCGTGGTGAACGCCGCCACGCCGGTGCTCATGCCGTGGCTCGCGCAGGTCGACGCCGTGCTGTGGGCCGGGCTACCCGGCCAGGAGGCCGGTGACGCCGTGGCGGCCGCGTTGCTCGGCGACATCGAACCGGCCGGGCGCCTGGTCACGACGTTCCCCCGCTCCGACGCCGACGCCCTGCCGCTGATTCCGTCCGATGGCGAGCTGGTGTACTCCGAAGGCACCGCGTTCGGCTACCGGGGCGCGGCCGAGCCGTTGTTCTGGTTCGGTCACGGTCTCGGCTACACGACCTGGGAGTACGGGGCTGCGCGCGCGTCCACTGTGGATGGCGTGCTCGCCTCGGTCTCGGTGGAGCTCACCAACACCGGCGAACGGGCAGGTCGCGAGGTCGTGCAGGTCTACCTCCGCCCGCGAGACGAGACGGTCCGTCTCGTCGGGTTCGCGGTGGCGGACGTCGAGGCAGGGCAGACCGTGCGGGTCGAGGTGCCGTGCGACGCACGGGCCCAACGGACCTGGGCGGCCGGTTGGCACCCTCTGACCGGCGGCGACGCGCTGATCGCCCGCGGGCTCGGCGACGTCCGCGTTACCCTGCCCGCTGATCAGGAGTGAGGTGACGCCGTGTCGGTCCCGCCCCGGTACCGAGCCAAGTCGCGGGTGGACGTCTCCGGCGAGGAGTCCAGAGCCAAAGCCGTGGCCGTCGCGACCGAACTGTTCGCGCTGACGGGCTTCAAGGGAACGTCGGTCGCGGCGGTGGCGGCCAGGACCGGGCTCTCGCAGTCCGGCCTGCTGCACCACTTCCCGAGCAAGGCGGCCCTGCTGACGGCCGTGCTGGAGGAACGTGACCGGCAGGACGGCGACTTCCTGGCCGGAAGCGAGGGGCCTCCGCTGGGCTGGGCGGCGTTCGACGCGCTGGCCGCCCTGGTGGCGCGCAACTCGGCGCGGCCGCACCTGGTCGGCCTATTCGTACGGCTGGCCGCCGAGGCGACCGAACCCGGCCATCCCGCGCACACGTGGGTGCGTCAGCACTACAGCGGGCTGCGGCGATGGCTGACCGAGGCCGTGCGCACAGGCCAGGAACGAGGAGAGATCGCGGCCGGCGCCCCGGTCGATTCGATGGTGCGCACGACGATCGCGGTGATCGACGGGTTGCAGCAGCAGTGGTTGCTCCAACCGGACGAGGTGTCGATGACGGCGGAGTTCGAGGAGTTCACCCGAACCCTGCGAGCCCGCTGGGCGGGCTGACAGCGGAACGCAAGGTGGTGGCCCGGTTTCAGTCTGGGGGACCCGTCCGGGCCACCGGTCTTGCGGTAGGTGGCCGGCGTGCGCGGTGACTTTCACACGCCGGCCGGGTTCTGGGGGAACCGGACCCGGCAACTGCGCCGACCCCCACTCCCGGGAGTTCTCGGGCCCGGCGGCGCAGGTACCGGATCTGGACACAAAGATGACAGGGGGCGTGCACAGATTTCGCCCAGGCCGTGCACAGACCGTCAGGAAGTGCGCGAGGATGGCTGTGCACCCCAACGCCTGGATCATCGAGGAGCGATCGACCTGTGGAGTTCCTGCTGCTCGGCTCGCTGGCGGTACGGCGGACGGGCACGTTGCTCGAGCTGGGCGGCCCCCGGCAGCGCGCGGTGCTCACCATGCTGCTGCTGCACGCCAACGAAGCCGTCAGCGTCGCACAACTGACGGAGGCGGTGTGGGACTCGCCGCCGGTGTCGCCCGAATCGAACCTCCGCACGTACGTCGCCGGGTTGCGCAAGGTCCTCGGTGACCGGCTGATGACCCGGGCCGGCCACGGCTACCAGCTCGTGGTCGAGCCCGGCGAGCTGGACCTCGACTCGTTCGACCGGCTGGTGCGCGAAGGCGAGGACGCGCTGGCGGACGGCGACACGGCGGCCGCGGCCGACCTGTTCGGCCAGGCGCTGGCCAGGTGGCACGGCATCCCGACCGCCGAGCTGAACGCGGGACCGTTGCTGCGCGCGGAGTTCACCCGCATCCAGGAACGCCGGCTCACGGCCGTCGAGCGGTTCGCCAGGGCGTCGCTGGAGCTCGGCCGGTTCGACGACGTGATCGACCGGTTGCGGCGGGAGACGGCGCTGCACCCGTTGCGCGAGGAGCTCTGGGCGCTGCTGATGGTGGCGCTGGACCGCTCCGGCCGCCGCAGTGAGGCGCTCGAGGCCTATGCAACGGCCCGCAAGCACGTGATCGAACAGGTCGGCGTCGAGCCCGGCGCGCGGTTGCGCCAGTTGCAGCAGGTGGTCCTCGAAAGCCGGGTGCCCTCGCCCGCGGCTTTGAACGCGCATCGGCAGCTGCCGATGGACATCGCGGAGTTCACCGGGCGCGAGTCCGAGCTGAAGCGGCTGTGCGAGCCGGGGCCGCAGACCACCGTCGTGATCTCCGCGATCGAGGGCATGGCCGGTGTCGGCAAGACGAAACTCGCTGTGCGCGCGGCCCACCGGCTCGTTGAACGTTATCCGGACGTGCAGCTGTGGGCCGACCTGCACGGCTTCGACGCCGACGAGCTGCCCGCGGACCCGTCCGCCGTGCTGGAGAGCTTCTTGCGGCTGCTGGGCGTGCCCGGCGGGCAGATCCCGGAGTCGCTGGAGGACCGGGCGGCGCTCTACCGCGACCGGCTGACGGACAAGCGCGCCCTGGTGCTGCTCGACAACGCCGCCGGCGAGGACCAGGTGCGGCCGTTGCTGCCCGGCGGTTCCAGCTGCATGGTGCTGATCACGAGCCGCCGTACGCTACTGATGCTGGACGGCGTGAAGTCGGTCTTCCTCGACGTCTTCACGCCCGGCGAGGCGCTCGCGCTGCTCTCCCGGATCGCCGGTGAGGACCGGGTGCGGGCCGATCACGAGGCCGCGGAACGGATCGCGGAGCTGTGCGGGCACCTGCCGATCGCCGTCGCGCTCGCCGCGAAACGCCTGGCCCGCCGTCCACAGTGGACGCTGCGGGACCTGGTTGACCGGCTCGAACGGGGAGGCGGTCTCGGTACCCGGGGCGTGTTCGACCTCTCGTACCAGGCGTTGCCGGAGAACCAGAGGCGTCTGTTTCGCCTCCTCGGACTCCACCCCGGTGAAGACGTCACCGCCGACTCGGCCGCCGCACTCGCCGGGCTGACCGCGTACGAGGCGGGCGACCTGCTGGAGACGTTGCTCGACGAACACCTGCTGCAGCAGCACACCCCCGGTCGCTACAGTCTGCACGACCTGCTGCGCGCGTACGCCGTCGAGCAGGTCATGGCCGCCGATCCGCCGCCGGCCCGTGCACTCGCGCGGCGCCGGGTGCTCGACTGGTACGTGCACACGTCCTGGCACAGCGCGCTGCAGCTCAACCCGCAGCGCAAACTGGAGATCGGTCCCGCGGACCCGGCCGTGCACCCGCGCACGTTCGCGGACCGTGACACGGCCCTGCTGTGGTGCGACACGGAACGAGCGAACCTCGTCGCCGCGATCCGCGACGCCGCCCAGCACGAGCTGCCCGAGCAGTCCTGGAGCCTGGCTCAATGCCTGTGGGACTTCTTCAACCTGCGCAAGCACTGGGCGGACTGGATCGACACGCACGGCGTCGCGCTGGCCGCCGCACGCTCGGTCGGCGACCGCGGCGCCGAGGGCCGGATGCTGATCACGCTGGGCATCGCGCTGCGCGAGGTCCGGCGGCACGACGAGTCCGTCGAGTGCTACCAGCAGGCGCTCGCGATCTTCCGGGCGACCGGCGACAGGTCGCGCCAGGTGCCGACGCTCAACAACCTCGGCATCGTCCACATGGTGCAGGGCCGGCCCGAGGACGCGCTGGCGTGCTACGAGCAGTGCGCCGAAATCGCCCGCGAGTTGGGCGATCTGCACACGGAAGCGGTGACGCTGAACAACATCGCGCTGCTGCACGCCGACGCGGGCCGGTTCGACGTCGCGTTGTCGCGGTACCTGCGGGCGTTGGAGATCCGCGCGGACATCAAGGACCCGTACAGCGAGGCCATCCTGCTCAACAACATCGGCGAGGTGTACCGGGGGCTGCTCGACTTCACCGAGGCCGTGTCGTACGTCGAACGGGCGCTGGAGACGTTCCGGGCGATCGGTGACCTCTACGGGCAGGCCGAGTCGCTGGACAACCTCGGGCTGGCGCTGGACGGGTTCGGTGATCGCCGTGGCGCGGAGAAGTGCTGGCTGGAGTCCGTGACGTTGTTCGAGGAGCTGGGCGAGCCCAAGGCCGACGAGGTCCGTTCACGTCTTTGACCGGCCGATCAAGCAAAGTGCGATCCGTGCCGTATCGCGTTTCTTCAGCCTGTTCCGAACAGCCCGCGGGCGAGTTCGCCACAACTGAAGACGTGAGGACACGGCATGAAGGATCTCTCTTTCGACCCTGACGACCTGGAGCTCGGCGACCTCGCGGTCACCTCCCTGCGCGACTCGGTCGCGTTGCCGGAGTCCGGCGCGTCCGGTGGCGCGTCGTCGTGCTCGTGCGGCAGCTCGTCGTGCAGCAGCTGCACCCAGCCTCCCGTCCAGACCGCATGAGCGATCGCGTGCAGGGAGAAACAGCGCCATACGCACTCGTGCGCCTGGCGGCCCTGCCGCACCCGGACGGCGCTGCGACGGCAGCGCCGTTCCGGCGGGCGGTGGAGGCGCTGGCGGCGGTGGAAGCCTCGCTGGCGTCGCTGGCCGGCCCGGTGTCGGACCTGTTGCACGACAGCGCCGGCACGCACTCCGATGACTACCACCGCACCGTCGTGCTGCCGTTGCGCCGCGACGTCCACAACGGACGGTCGCCTCGCCCCTCTCTGCGCGGTGAGGCCGATTCGCTGGGCTCGCGCTTTCCACAGCTCGGCGAGTGGTTGTCCGCGATGGACCGGCGGGCCGCACTCACCGACGAGATCGAACGGCTGCTGCCGGACGCGCTCGCCGCCGAACGCGAGGTGCTCGCGTCGTTGTGCGGCAACGAGTCCGTGCGGAAAGCGGCCGTCTTCAGCGGCCGCGACCTGTGGCAGGGACTCGCGCGGGCGGGCGCGGGCGACAAGCGTTCCCGCAAGGCCGAACCGACCGTGCTGCGCTACGCCCTGCGCGCGACGGCGAAGACCAGTCCCCTGTCCTGGTACGCGGCGGTCGGCTGGGCCACCTGGTCCCCCGACGCGCCCACACCCGGCTGGGGCACGCCGGTCGCCGTCACGCGGGTCAGCCAGGTGCTGCTGTCGCGGTTGACCGCCGCCCTGCTCGCCGACCGCGCGCACCTCTTCGACCACCCGCACCGCCTCGCCCCCGATGTACACCTCGACGGCGGCCAGATGAAGTTCCGCCGCGACGTTCCCGCTCGGGGACCCTTGCGCGCGTACGTCGGCATCCAGGAGGACGTGGAACTGGCGTCGAGCGCGCCACTGCGGTTCCTCGTCGGCCTCACCGGCGCGAACCCCAAGGGCATCAGCCCGGCCGAGCTCGCCAGCGCGCTCGCGACCCGGCTGCCCGACGGCGAGTCCGATCGCGCGCAGCACTACGTCGCGTTGCTGCTCGACATCAAGCTGCTCGTGCCGGTGCTGCCGATGGACCCGCAGGATCCCGCCGCCTGTCCCGCGCTGGCCTCGTGGCTGCGCGACACCGGACGTCCCGAACTCGCCGACCGCGTCGTCTCGATCTACCGCGACACCCTGGCATTCGCCGAGATCGACGCCGCTGAACGGCCTGCCGCGCTCGCCGCCCTCTTCGCGGCGTGGGAAGAACTGGGCTCGGTCGTCGGGACGGACCTGGGCGGCGTGACGCCGTTGAGCGAGGATGTCGTGCTGCCCCAGCCGGTCCGGCTCGGCCGTGCGCACGGCTACGACGGCGTGCGGTCGCTGGCCGGGCTGACCCCGTTGCTGATGCTGTTCGACCGGCACCTCGCGATCCGGCGGCACTCACGCGACCTGTTCGTCACGAAGTTCGGTCACGGCGGCTCCGCTCGCCTCGCCGAGTGCGCGCCGCTCATGCACGAGGCCATGTCCGGTGCACCGACAGGAGGTCTCGGGGCGAGCCGCGCGCAGGTCGCCGATCTGGTGCGGGACGGCGTGATCACCGACGAGGTCGTCACCGCCGCCGCGGACCTGCTGCCCGCGTGGATGAAGACCAGGCCCGTCTCGTACTCGTTCTTCGCCCAGCCGTCGCCGGACGGCCTGGTGGTGAACCACGTCTACGGCGGGTTCGGCCGGTTCCCCGGCCGGTTCCTGGACCTGCTGCCGCCCGAGGCCTACGCGACCGTCCGGGCCACTTTGGACGGTGTGTTCCCGCGCGGGTTCGCCGAGTACCGGCCGGTGCAGGGCTTCAACCCGAACCTGCACCCGCTGCTCGGCCGCGCCGAGATCGGCGAGGACCCGCGCTGGGCCGACCACACACCGGACGCGCTGGAGATCTTCCACGACCAGGAGACCGACGAACTGCGGCTGCGGCGCCGGGACAACGGTGCCGTGCTGGACGTGCTGTACCTCGGCTACCTCATGCCGATCTCGCTACCCGACCGCGTCGCTGCCCTGCACGCCGACCTCTCGTGCGGCGCGGCCGACCTCTCGCCGTTGCAGCCCGTCGAGGTTTGCGGTGACGTGCGCGTCGCCGATCGGTTGCGCTACCGCGATGTCGTGCTAGGCCGGCGTTACTGGGACTTCCCTTCCGCTGCTCTGGAAGAGGCGTTCTCTTCCGTGGCCGGTGCGACCGCATTGCGCGCCCGGTACGGCATGCCCGCGCAGCTGTTCGCGGGCATGGGTGGCGTCATCAGCTCCCGCGAGGACTTCGAGGCGCGCGTGAACGGCCCGAAACCGCAGTACGCCGACCTCACCAACGCGTTGCACCTGCGTTGCCTGCCGCGCCTCACGCCCCGCTACGGCGATCATGTCCGGCTGACCGAGGCGCTCCCGGTGCCGTCCGGGCAGGTGCTGGAGGTCGTCGCGGAGACCTATCGGAGGGCCGGATGACCGACGTCGTCTGCTACTACCACGACCCGATCAAGGCACCGCTGCTGCGGGACGGCGTTCTGCCCGCCCTCGCCGCCACCGAGGCCGCCTTCCCCGACATCACGGGCCACGTGGAACGCCACTGGCTGCACGGCCCGCACGTGCGGGTCGTGCTGTCCGGCCCGTCCTCACCGACCGCGGCGTTGCTGCTGGCCACCCTGCTGCGCTCCTACCTGGCCGCTCATCCGTCCACTGTGGAGCTGGACGAGGCTTCTCTGCTCGCCCACGCCGAGTCGGCGGCCATCGCCGAACTGCTCCTGCCGCCGTTCACCCCGTTCCACCCCAACAACTCCGTGCGCATCGAACCGACCGACGACACGCGTCTGCGTTCGCTCCTGTCAGAAGCACACATCGACGTGCGCGCCGAAGGCCTGAGATTGGGCGTTCCGGCCTTACGCCAATCCTTCTCCGTGCCTCGCGCAACCCTGGCGCTGACCGCGATGGCCGTGCACGCCAGCCGTTACCCGGCCGGCCTGCGGTACGGCTACCACTCGTTCGTCTCGCACGTAGAAGACTTCCTGCTGGCCAACGACTCCGACGGCACCATCCGGTCCAAACTGGACTCGATCTGGACCGCGAACGCTTCCGCCGCCCGCGCCCTGGTCGAGCAGGTGGCGCTGGGCCACCCCACCACCCACCTGGAAGCGGCCTGGCAGACCTGGACCATCGCCCTGCGCCTGACCACCCAGGAACGCTACGACGCGGGCCTGCTCACCGCGGACCCCAACCCCCGCCACGGCGAACGCGCCTACGAGGTCGGCGACGAGGACGCGATCCGCCGCTACAACTACGGCGAGCGCACGAAGTTCAGCGACTACCACACAGCGATGTGGACCGTGGACCTCTCCGACCCGGCGATCGCGCGCTCGATGGCCGTCTACCGCATCGGCACCAACGTCCTCTACCAGCTGCTGGCGATCTGCGACGTCACCCCGATGGAGCGTTACGCCGCGGCCCACCTGCTCGCCAACGCCGCGCAGCAGATTCTGGGCACCACGTGGGCCGAACAGTTCGCCGCCCTGCCGAAGGTCGGGTGACGCGCATGCTCGTGCGGCTGCGCCCGGTCGTCCAGGCCACCCGGACCGCCGACGGCCTGCACCTGCGCGGCTGGGCGTCGAGCTGCACGCTCTCCGGTGGCTCCGGCCTGTGGAAGGTGTGGCAGCGCCTGGCTCCGCAGTTGGAGGCGGGGATCCCGCGCGCCTCCCTGGAGGTACCCGAAGGCACTGCTCCGGCCGTGCGGGCCGCGGTCTCGCTGATCCTGGAACAGTTGTGGGAGCACGACATGCTGGTCGAGATGCCGTCGTGGGATGCGGACGCGCCTGCTCCGCAGGTGGCGGCCTGGCTGGAGTCGGCGGCCGCGGAGCCGGTGGAGGCCTGGCGGCGGCTTCGCGCGGCCACGGTGGTCGTGGCGGGCCATGGGCTGCTGGAGGACGCGGCCGTCCGGGCGGTGGAGGCGGTCGGGCTGAAGGTTCAGTGGTCGGACGGCAACCGCGAACTCGTCGTGTCCGCAGGAGATCTCGTCGTCATAGCGGATTGTGGCACCGGTGTCGGCTATGTACTGCCACCGACAGCGGGGTTGTCTTCGGTCAACGCTGAAATCACTATGCGAACCGCCGCACGACTCGGCGTCACGGGCGAACCGCCCGAGATCCTGGCCGCCCTCATCGGATCCGCCGCCGTGCACCGCCTCGTCTGCGCCGTCGCCGGCCTGCCGGACCCGGCCACGGGCACCTACCCGATGGTCCTGGTCGCCCACGCCGACCCCCTCACCGCCACCTACCACCCACTCCTGCACGGCGCTCCCCCGTCCGATCCCTGGCAAGCCCTCGAAGCCCTCACCGACGACGAACTCGGCCCGGTCGACACCCCGGTGTTCGGCCCTCTCCCCCAGGTCCCGGCCAACCTCGCCACCTCGGGAGACGCACTGGGCATCGGCACCACGGCCGACAGCGCCCGCCTCAACGCCGCCCTCAACGCCCTCAAGACCGACGGCGTGATCGGCATCGACGAGACCCACGCCCGAGGCGCCGCCCTCCGCCTGGCCGCACGCCACCACCGAGGCGAGCCGGCCGACGCGCACGAGTGGACCGGCGACCCGACCGCGCACAGGTGGTGGAAGGCGCTCACCGCGAGGTTCGGCATCCCCGCCGTGGTCCGGACCGAGCGCCTCGCACCAGGCGTCCACAAGGCGGAGATCAGCGACGGGCGGCACGTTCTGGCGTGGGCCGTCGAAGCGACGGCCGCGGACGCCGTGGCCTTCGCCGCCCTGGCCGCCACCGGTTACGCCCAGGCAGGCCGCACCGGCACCGCCCACCTCAACGGCGCCGCCCCGCTCAAACCCGCTGATCACCCCGACTGGGTCACCCGGCAATGGCATTGGCTCGCCGACGTGCGGGACCGCGAAGAACGGCTCCAGCAAGCGATCGCGATGCTGCCCGGCGTCAGGATCAGGCCGCTCCGGCTCGACCCGGAACTCCGCGCCGCCGGCCTCAGGGCCTACCGATGACTCGCGTGGACGGCGGGCTCGTCCTGATCGGCCCGACCGTGAACGTCTGCGTCGGCTGCGCGGAGACAGCACGGCTCGTAACGGCCAAAGCGCCCCGCGACGTGCGGCTGAAAGGCCTTGTCGCACCGGCGTTCCAGCCGCTGGTGACCGCACTCGAAAGCCGGCAGCACGACACCGTGATCGCAATCCGCACCGACCTCGGGTTGGTGTCCACCCACCGGATCACGCCGGGCAACTGCTGTTCGCCGACGCCCGAAGCCAACGAGGACACCAGGACTCCCAACGGCGAACTCCGCACCCCGAACAGGAGCACCGGGTTGAGGGACACCGTGGTCGACTTCCGGCACGGCCCGGTCACCGCGCTGTTCCGCACGGGAGACCTGCCGCTCGCCACGGTCACCGCCGAACTCGACTCCCACACCGCCGGCTACGGCCGCACCACGTCGTTCGAAGAAGCCGAACGCGTGGCCATCTTCGAAGCGATCGAACGCCGCAACGGCATGCGTCCGCGCCACCCGGACCCGAGGGAGATCTCGTTCGCCGAACTGGGACCAGACCAGGCACTAGACCCGGAACGCCTGGGACTCAACGACTTCGGCAACGCCTACCACCCGGACCTGAGGATGCGCTGGGCGGAAGGCTGGTCCTACACGCACAAAAGGCCGATCCTCGTGCCGGAGCAGGTCGCGTACTGGGCCGCGCACACACCGGCAGAGCAGCGGTTCGTCCACGAGACGTCCAACGGCTGCGGGCTCGGCAACAGCCTGACCGAGGCGGTGCTGCACGGCCTGTTCGAGGTGGCCGAACGTGACGCGTTCCTGCTGGCCTGGTACGCCGAGACGCCGTTGACCAGGATCAAGCTCCCACCGGACCCGCTGCTGCACCACCTCACCGACCGGCTCGAAGAACTGGGCTACGAGCTGCTGTTCCTCAACGCCACCAACGACCTGGGCATCCCGGCCGTGCTGACCCTGGCCAGGACCACCGGGAAAGGCCTGCCCCAGGCGTTCTTCGCCGCCGGCGCCAGTCCGGACCCGGCGAAGGCCCTGCGGTCGGCCGCCGTCGAGGTGGCCGTGGACGTCGAGGCGTTCGCCGACCGCGCAAGGGCGAATCCCGAGAACTACAGCAGAGAACGCCTGTTGGGCCTCCTCCGCGACCCGACGCAGGTGCGGAGCATGGACGACCACGTCGCCGTCAACACCCTCCCGGAGGCGAGGGAACGGTACGCGAACCTGGTCAGCGACGAGCCTCCGCAGGTCCTCCCGGACCGGCGAGATCACACGGACCTGCGCGATCTGCTCGACCGCTACACGGAAGACCTGCGTGGCAAAGGCCTGGAGCTGATCGCCGTCGACCAGTCCGACCCGCACACCACGAACACCCTCGGGCTGCACTGCGCCAAGGTCATCGTGCCGGGCACGCTGCCCATGACGTTCGGCCACCTCCACCGCCGGACGACAGGCCTGTCCCGCCTCGGCAGGACCGCCGGCCACCCCCACCCGTTCCCCTGAACCGCCGTTGGAGCAGCTGTGACCTGGACCGGCCTGCACTGCAGGGTGAACTGGAACCGAGCGGACCTCGACACGTTCGTCGCCGACTCGCTGGCCCCCGCGATGGCCGGCCAGGAGTGGTACTTCCTGCGCTACTGGGAAACCGGCCCGCACCTCCGGGTCAGGATCAGGAACGCGCAGAACGCAGACAAGCTCGAAGTGCGGCTGCGGGAGCTCATCGCGGCGCAGGACTTCGCGCAGGAGCAGGGAGAACCGGACTGGCTCCCGCACGGCGACGTCCGCGAGGTCGAGTACGTCCCGGAGACCGAACGGTACGGCGGCCCGCAGGCACTGCCGATCGCCGAGGAAGTCTTCTGCCACAGCACGGAAGTAGCGGTCGCCGTGCTCAAGGCGACCCACACGGACAGCGCCCGCCTCACCGCCGCCATCGACCTCACGATCGCCACTGCGAAGGCGCTCGACCTGAACCTGCCACAGGCCGCGAGCTGGTTGCGCAGCCTGGGTTCCGGCTGGCGCAACGTCCAGGAGCAGGCACCCGTGCCCACCATCGGCTCCCAGCACGCCGCCAACCAGCTCATGGCCAAGCGCGGCCGCGACCTGGCCGCGCGCTGGCACCGCGAGCCGCGAGGCGCGGTCGCCCACTGGCGAAGCACGATCAACGAGGCCAAGCAGAGACTCGACGTCTGGCTGCCGTACGTCTGGGCCTCGCAGCTGCACATGCTGCTCAACCGCCTGGGCATCACCCCCAACGAAGAACGCATGATCTGCTGGACCACCGCGGCCGCCGCCATGTCCCCCAACGGCCTGACGGACTTCCACGACGACGGCGAGACCGCGCCGGACCGCCGTTATCTGGAGGCGAGCAAGTTCCTGCCGGGCTTCCACGACCAGCTGCCCCGCAAGGCCGCACCGAACAGGCAGCAGTGGCCCGCCACGACGTCGTTGCCGTCCACCGTGGACACCGACACGCTCAGAGCGCGCCGGACCAGCCGCGACCTCACCGGTGACCTGAACGCGGAACAGCTCGGCACCCTGCTGTGGAACTCCATGTCCCCCAGGGACGGCCGGTGGCCGTACCCGAGCGCCGGAGCCCAGTACTGCGCCAGGATCAGGCTCATCGCGCTGAACGTCGACGGCCTGGCCAGGGGCCGGTACGAGGTGAACGAGGTCAAGCGCGCCCTGACGTGGTTCGGCGAGGCGCCGCCGATCGGGGACCTGGAAGCGACCTCGATGTGGTTCGGCCCCGGCACCACGGAACTCTCCGGCACCCCCGCCGTGCTGGCCCTCTACATCAGACTCGGCGCACTGCGGCAGACCTACGGCCTGCGAGCGCTCAGGTTCGCGTTCACCGAGGCCGGGCACCTCGCCCAGAACCTCACCGTCACGGCGGCGAACCTGGGCATCCGCACCGGACTCGTCGGCGGGTTCTACGACGACATCGCCCACGACGTCATCGGTCTCGACGGCGTGGACGACGCTCTCGTCTACTTCCTGCCGCTGGCCTCAAATCTCGACTGAGTCCAGCATCTGGTCGACGGTCGGCTCGATCGCGGCCGCCGCGCGTGCGTCCCGGAACCGCCGCTCGATGCCGAGATCACGGCGGAAGGCCGCGTCCCCGCACACCTTCATCGCCAGGTCCGTCACCGCGACGGCGGCCTCGGTCGCGGTGACCGCCAGCAGCCGGACCCGGTCCGCCGACCGTTCCGGATGCCACGTCACCGCGGACAGGGTGTCGTTGTACAGCACCCGGAGCGCATCTGTGCGCAATCGCATCCGGGCGAGGTCGGACCGGGTGCGCGGATCACCGCCACCGAGGTGCCCGATCGCCGCCGCGAGCGCGCCCTCCATCAGTCCCAGCGACACCGCCGCCCCGAGCACCATGAACCACGGGAACGCGAGTTCCTCCGACCAGAGCCGGTTGGACGCGGGCACTCGCACGGGATCCGCCTCCACGCAGGTGGCGACGGTCCCCCGCAGGCCCATCCCGGCATGATCGGCCGGGACCAGCAGGCCCGGCGCCTCGGCGGGAACGAGCCACAACGCCGAGCCGCACGACCAGACGTAGCTGTCCGCCTCACCGGCCGCGATCACCCAGCTCTTGCGCGCCCGCACCTGCACCACGTCGCCGTGGATCGACATCTCGCCGGTAGGACCGAAAGCCGCCAGCGTCGACAGGTGCCGGCCCGCCGCGATCTCGGCCCGCAACCAGTGCGGGCCGGAGCGGTCCAGCACGGCGGCCGCGGAGTAGTGCGAGCGCAGCACGGAAGCCGTTGCGCCGCAGACCCTGGCGACCTCCTCGACCACCCTGCCGGCCGACCGGACGTCCTGGCCTCCCCCGCCGACCGTGCGCGAGATCGTCATTCCCAGCAGGCCCCGTGTGCCCAGGGCGTTCACGGCGGCGCGCGGGAATCTGGAGTGCTGGTCGACGTCCGCGGCGTTCGGTGCCACCACGGTCTGCACGATGCGGAGCAGGTCCGCCCGGTACGTCACGTGGGTGGGTAGAGCGAGTAGGAGGGGAAGTTGCCGTACGGCCGTTCGTCGGGCGGGCCCTCGGTGACGGCGTGGACCAGCAGCGAGCCGCCGACGAACGCGCCACGCCAGGAGGCGCCGCGACCGCCGAACACCTCGTCCCGGTCGCCCCTCGACCGGGGCTTGTTGATACCTACCTTGAACGCCTGCACGTCCTCGCTCAGCCGCCGCGCGGTGGCCTCGTCGTCGCAGGCCAGCGACGCGACCAGAGCGCCGTTCGAGGCGTTCATGGCGGCCAGCAGCTCCGCCTCGGTGTCGACCAGGACGATCGTGTCGACCGGCCCGAACGGCTCGGCGTGGTGCAGCACCGACGAGCGTGGCGGGTCGAGGATCGCGACCGGCGCGAGGTACGCGGCGGTCTGCTGGCCCGGCAGGAACCGGCCGGAGTCCACCGATCCCCGGTACAGCGGCACACCGCCGGCCCGGATCGCCTCGTCCACGACGTCGCCGAGCTCCTTGGCCTTCGCGTCGTTGATCAACGGCCCGAAGTCCAGCTCCGGCAGCTCGTCGCCAGGCGAAGCGACGGCGAGCGGGTGCCCGAACCGCACGTCCCGCACCGCGGGCAGGTAGACGCTCAGGAACTTGTCGAACAGCGACCGTTGCACCACGTACCTCGGATAGGCGGTGCAGCGCTGCTTGCCGTAGTCGAACGCCTTGCGGATCTGCGTCCCGAGCATGTCCCAGGAGTCGGTCTCCCAGACGCCCCAGCAGTTCAGGCCCTCCTGCTCCAGGACGTGTCGCCGGTTCGAGTCGACCAGGCGCGTCGCGATGGCGCTGCCGACATCGCGACCGCCCACAAAGGACACGCAGCCCAGGAACGACGACCCGACCAGCACCGGCGCGAGTTCGCTCCCACTGCCGGACACGAGCGTCAGCGGCAGCCCCGACCGGACGGCCAGCGCGGTCGCCAGCGTCAGGCAGCTGACGCCGCCGTCCGTCGGCGCCTTGGCGATGACGGCGTTGCCCGCCAGCGCCTGCACCAGCATCGCGTGCATCAGCACGCTCATCGGGTAGTTCCACGAGGCGATGTTGCTGACCGGGCCGTTCAGCGGCGCACGACCGGCCAGCATCGAGTCGATCTCGCCGACGTACCAGCGCACGCCCTCGATGCAGCGGTCGACGTCGGCCGTGGCGAGCCGCCACGGCTTGCCGATCTCCCACACCAGCAGCAACGACAGCAGGTCGCGGTGCTCGGTGAGAGCGTCCAAAGCCTCCGACACACGCGCCTTGCGATCCGCCAGAGACACGTTGCGCCACTCGATGTGCTGGTCGACGGCCGCGACGACCGCCCGTCCCGCGACGTCGAAGTCGAGGAACGGCGGGCCCGCGATGGTGGAACCGTCGACCGGACTGGTGGCGGGCATCGGTTCGCCGGAACGACTCCACTCGCCGCCGAAGTGGTTGAGCAGCCGGTCTTCGTGGAACGCTTCGGGTGCGGCCTTCACGCACTGCGAGTAGACGTCGTGCCACGACGTGCCGGGCTTGAGGATCAACGACATTGGGCGGCCCTCCACTACGGAAGTGGTGTCACTGCTCAGCGATTTTGCACGTGCTGCCAGCCGAAACGGCCCTTGATGCACAGGTTTCCGTGCGTGACCGTGCTTTCGTGCGGCGACGTGACCTTCACGATCTCGTTGTCCTGCACGTGCAGGGTGAGGTTGCACCCGACCCCGCAGAACGTGCAGATGGTCGTGGTCTGCGTCTGGGCCTCTTCGTCCCAGGTGCCGTCCTCGCGCTTGTCGTGCTCGCGCTTGAAGCTCAGCGCACCCGTCGGACAGACCTCGATGCAGTTGCCGCAGTAGACGCAGGCGCTTTCGGGCAGCGGCGTGGAGAACTCCGTGGAGATCCGCGAGTCGAAGCCGCGGCCGGCCACCGAGATCGCGAAGGTGTTCTGCCACTGGTCGCCGCACGCGTCGACGCACTTGTAACACATGATGCACTTGCCCAGGTCGCGGACGTAGAGCGGATTGTCCACTTTGGTCGGCTGCCGCACGGTGGCGGCCGTCTGGCCGTCGGGTTCCTCGTGCTCGCCAGGGCGGCGGTCGTCCCGGTCGGTCGACGGGGGTGCCGGCGGGCCGAAGCGGGAGGGGTCGGCACCGCACGCGGACATCCACTCGTCCACGTGCGGCGTGGTGGAGAGGTCCGTCGCGGACCCGAGAAGTTCGAGAACCAGCTTGCGGCTGTGCGTCGTGCGCTCGGAGTCCGTGCGCACGACCATGCCCGGCTCGACCTTGCGCGAGCACGACGGCACGAGCGTGCGGGAGCCCTCGACCTCGACCATGCAGACGCGGCAGGCGTTCGCCGGCCTCAGAGTGTCGCCGTAGCAGAGCGTCGGGATCGACTTTCCCTTGGCAGTGCAGGCGTCCAGGATCGTCGCGCCCTCCGGCACGCGCACGGACTCGCCGTCCAGGGTCAGCTCGACCAGTCGCTTCGGCAGTCCGATTTCGACGATCGTCATGATGCTGCCTCCTCCGCGTAACCCAGGCGATCGAGGGCTGATTCGATGGCGTTCCAGGCTGTTTGCCCGAGACCGCAGATGGACGAGTCGCGCATGACCTGCCCGACCTCCCGCAGCAGCTGGAGATCCTCCGCGCTCGTGCTCAGCGGACGCTTGCCCACGAGCCGGTGCATCGCTTCCTCCTGCCGCACGGTGCCGATCCGGCACGGCACGCACTGCCCGCACGACTCGTCGCGGAAGAACGCGGCGATGCGCAACAGGAAGCTGCCCAGGTCGGCCGTGTCGTCGAGCACCAGCACGACGCCGGAGCCGAGCGTGGTGTTCGCCGCCCGCGCGTCCTCCATGGTGAGCGGCAGGTCGAGCTCGTCCGGGCGGACGAACCCGCCTGCCGCCCCGCCGAGCAGTACCGCTCGCAGCTCCCGGCCTGGCGGCACGCCACCCGCCAGATCGAGGAGTTCCCCGAGCGTGGTGCCGAACGGCACCTCGTACACGCCCGGACGACTGACGTTGCCAGACAGGCAGAAGAGCTTCGGGCCCGCCGAACCGGAGGTGCCGATGCGGGTGTAGGCCTCGCATCCCTCCGTGAGGATCACCGGCACGTTGACCAGCGTCTCGACGTTGTTGACCACCGTCGGTTTGCCGAAGAGCCCCGACTCCACCGGGAACGGCGGCTTCGACCTCGGTTCACCGCGGAAGCCCTCGATGGAGTTGAAGGTCGCCGTTTCCTCGCCGCAGATGTACGCGCCCGCGCCGCGGCGGATCTCGATCTCGAACGAGAAACCCTCGTGGCCCATGATGTTCTCGCCGAGGAAGTTGCGTTCCTTGGCGCGCGCGATGGCGTTGCGCAGCAGGTGCAGCGCCCTCGGGTACTCGCCGCGCAGGTAGAGGTAGCCGCGCGAGCAGCCGGCCGCGAACCCGGCGATCGTCATCGACTCGATCACCGCGTACGGGTCGCCCTCCATCAGCAGGCGGTCCTTGAACGTGCCGGGCTCGCTCTCGTCCGCGTTGCACACCAGGTAGTGCGGGCGCACGGGCTGGCGGGCGGCCGCGTCCCACTTCCGGCCGGTCGGGAACGCCGCACCGCCGCGACCCATCAGCTTGGCGTCGGTGACCTCGCGAATCACGCCCGACGGCCCCAGCAGGAGAGCCGTCCGCAACGCCGAATAGCCGCCCGTCGCCCGGTAGTCGTCGAGCGACTCCGGATCGACGACGCCGACCCGCTGGAGCAACCGCAGGCCAGGAGACCCGGCCTGCGGCACCTCCGCGCGCTCACCGTCCACATGAGAGGGACCGGCGGCCGCCACCGCGATCACCTCCTCGGCGGTGGTGGGCGCCAGGAGCTGCTCCGCCGCCACCTCCCCCGCCTCGAACGCAAGCGCGACCGGAGCCTTCTCGCACACCCCGAGACACGGGCTGCGCAACCAGCCGCTCTTCGCTCCCGCCGGACCGAGCTCGCTGGTCAGCCTGTCGCACAACGACTTCGCGCCGTTGACCTGGCAGGCCAGGTCGACACAGACGTGCACGACCTTCGCCGGCCGTTCGGTCAACGAGAACAACGAGTAGAAACTCGCCACCCCGTACGCCTCGGCCGGAGGGATGTGCAGGACGCGGCAGATGTGGTTCAGCGCGCCCTGACTGATCCAGCCGACCCGGTCGTTGACCGCGTGCAGGGCGGGCAACAACTGGTCCCGGCCCATGCCGGTGAACAGGTCCACGACGACGCGTTCCGCCTCGGACGGCTCGACGTCGAGCAGTTTGAGATCCACTCAGCCCACCTTCACCGGAAGCTTCTCGATGCGGATTGCCGCGGCCTTGTACTCCGCCGTTCCCGCGATCGGGCAGGTCGCCTCGATCGTGAGCACGTTGACGTCGATCTCGTCCGGGAAGTGGAACGTCATGAACACCAGACCCGGCGTCAGTCCGTCGTCGATCCGCACCGGCGCCTGGATCTGCCCGCGCCTGCTGGTGATCGACACCTCCTCACCCGCGGTGACCCCGAGCGTCTCGGCGTCCTGCGGGCAGAGGTCGAGCGTCTCGCCCATGCGCATCGGCGACTCGAACCCGTGCGACTGCACCCCGGTGTTGTAGGAGTCGAGCCGCCGCCCGGTGGTGAGCCGGAATGGGAAGTCCTCGGTCAGCTCGTCGACGGGCGGGCTGTGCAGCACCGGCGAGAACGTCGCGGGCATGCCGCGCTTCGCCGGGTCCTCCTCCCACAACCGGCCGTGCAGGAAGCTGGGTTCAAGGGAGTCCTCGTCCGGGCACGGCCACTGGATGCCGCCGAGCTTCTCGAGCCGGTCGTAGGTCATGCCGGTGTGAATCGGCGACAGGCTGCGGAGTTCATCCCACACGTCCTGGCCGGCCTTGTGCTGCCAGTCCGCGCCAAGCCGCGTGGCGATCTCGCCCATGATCTCGATGTCGTCACGCGCGCCCTCGGGTGGGGCGAGAGCTTTTCTCACGCGCTGCACCCGGCGCTCGCTGTTCGTGAACGTGCCGTCGGTCTCGCACCAGGCCGCAGCGGCAGGCAGCACGACGTGCGCGAGCTGCGCGGTCTTGGTGAGGAAGATGTCCTGCACCACCACGTGGTCCAAGTTGGACAGTCGCTTGATCGTGTGCTCGCAGTCCGCCTCGGACTGCACCGGGTTCTCGCCGATGATGTACACGGTGGTCATGTCACCGCGTTCCATCGCCTCCAGCATCTGGGTGAGGTTCCAGCCCTTGGAGGCCTTGAAGTTCGAGCCCCACGCGTCGTTGAACTTCTTGGCGACACCGGGATCCGTGATGTCCTGGAAGCCGGGCAGCCGGTCGGGGATGGCGCCCATGTCGCCGCCGCCCTGCACGTTGTTCTGCCCGCGCAACGGGTTCAGCCCCGCGCCGTACCGCCCGACCTGCCCGGTCAGCAGCGACAGGTTGATGAGGCTCAGCACGTTGTCGGTGCCGTTGTGGTGCTCCGTGATGCCGAGCGTCCAGCTGAGCTGACCGCGATCCGCCTTGGCGTAGGCGTGCGCGAGCTCGCGAATGAGCTCGGCCGGCACACCGGTCTCCAGCTCGGCGACCGGCAGCGTCCACGGCTCGACGGCCTTCACGAACTCCTGGAAACCCTCGGTGGCCCGCTCGACGAACGACATGTTGGTGAGGTTCGACGCGATGATCTCCCGCGCGATCGCGTGCGCCAACGGGATGTCCGTGCCGACCTTGAGCCGCAACCACCCGTGCGCCCACTTACCGGTGCTGGTCAGCCGCGGGTCGACCACATAGAGCTTCGCACCCTTGTTGACCGCCTTCAGCACGTGCTGGAAGAAGATCGGGTGCGCCTCCCGTGCGTTCGACCCCCAGAGCACGATCAGGTCGGCGTCCTCGATCTCCTGGTAGGAGGAGGTACCGCCACCACTGCCGAACACCTTGGCTAACCCGGCCACGCTCGGGGCGTGACAGGTGCGGTTGCAGCTGTCGACGTTGTTCGTGCCGATCACGGCCCTGGTGAACTTCTGGGCCATGTAGTTCATCTCGTTGGTGGCCCGCGCACAGGAGAACATGCCGAACGCGTCCGGGCCGCCGTTGGCCACGTTCCTGCGGAAGCCCTCTGCTGCCTTGTCCAGCGCCTCGTCCCAGGTGGCCGGCCGCAGGACTCCCGCGTCGCGCACCAGTGGCTGGGTCAGCCGCACGTAGGGCTCGGTCTTCTTCCGCCTGCTCATCGTCTGCACCTCCTGTGCCCATACTGTATGCAATCTTCGGTATGCGCTAGCCCCAGTTGTGTTTCTGTTGCCTGGCAAGCCGGAGATGCCCGGCTTGCAGGGTTCAGAGATGCCTGCTCAGGCCTTGACCAGTGACTCCGCGAAGATCGGCACGGCGGAGGTGAGCCGCAGCAACGCTGCTTCCTTGGTCCGGTTGCCCACCTCCAAGATGACCGCCAGAAGGGTGCCCCGCGCGAGATACGCGTAGCACTGCCACAGCGGCATCTCGGGATGGTCGACCCGTTCGCAGAACACGTAGGACTCGTCGATGCCGTGCGGTTTGACGTGTGGGACGTCCGGAACCACCGTGTGCGCAGTCCGGCCATAAGGGTAGTAAGTCGTGCAGAGGCGCGACCGCCGCTGCACCGTGGTGAGCAGCACCGATCCTGGCAGATCGGACATGGCGTGCACACTCTCGGCCAGGTTCACCCCGCCGGTCCAGGCCCGGGACCGGCTGACCGAGATACCGCTGTCGACACGCAGCGGACTACCCCCGCAGGCGGCGCTCACGTTTGACTGCTCGTGTCCTGGATCACTGTCGTTCGCCGGACTGGTAAGCGCCACCCTGCCACCGAACACGTCGAAAGCACCGGGCGGCGCCAGCGCCTTCTTGACACGCTCGTCCAGCTCCGCCGGCGACGGTGGTGCCGTCGAACTGGTGGTGGCCGGTGACGCCACCGGCCCGCCGCCGGTGCAGGCCGCGAGGAGACCGGCCAGTGCCACCGCCATGCAGATCTTCCTGCTCAACTTGCTCCCCCAGACATGCCCAAATCGGTCATTGAGGGAGAAGTTAATCGAAGTCAGCCGCGGATCGCATACGAATGCGCGCCCGTGCCGGCCAGCTTGCCGCCGTCGACGATGAGGTACTCGTCGCGGTTCGGCGTGCCCGAGAAGAACGACTCCAGGATCTCCCTGATGCCGGCCGCATACCGGGCTTGCGCGGACAGCGAACTGCCGGAGATGTGCGGCGTCATGCCGTGGTGGGGCATCGTCCGCCACGGGTGGTCGGCGGGCGCGGGTTGCGGGAACCACACGTCCCCGGCGTAACCGGCCAGCCGACCGCTCTGCAGTGCTCGCACCACGGCGTCCCGGCTCGTCGCCCGCTCCCCCTCCGGCGTCAGCGCCTCGAACCGGCGGCCGCAGGACCCGATCGGCGCCCCGAGTTAGCGTTCGAGTTTGCTGATCTCCGCCGACAGCGACGGCTGTGACGCGTGGCAGGCCTCCGCGGCGCGCGCGAAGTGGCGTTCACGGGCCAGGGCCGACAAGCCGCTCCAGCTGTCGCAGCATCAGCTCAGGACACCAGCGACGTCCGCGACAGCAGGTCGATCGCCGCGTACACGTGCCGAAGCGTCGGCGCCGGCACGCGGGTCAGCTCCGCGATCTCCACCACGGCGGCGATGATCGCGTCGATCTCCAGCCGTTTCCCGGCCTCCAGGTCCTGCAGCATCGACGTCTTGTGGTGCCCGACGCGGCGGGCGCCGTCGATGCGCTTGTCGATGGAGATCTGCGGGTCGCAGCCCGCGGCCCGCGCGATGGTCAGGGTCTCCGCCATCATCTGGGCCACGAGGTCGCGGCTGTCGTCGTGGTCGCAGATCTCCACCATGGTCGCGCGGGTCAGCGCGCTCAGCGGGTTGAACGCCACGTTGCCCATGAGTTTGATCCAGATGTCCTCGCGGACGTCCTTCTCCACCGGGCATTTCAGCCCGCCCGCGATCATCGCCTCGCTCAGCGCGACGCACCGCTCGGAGATCGACCGGTCCGGCTCGCCGATCGAGAACCTCGTGCCCTCCAGGTGCCGGATCACGCCCGGCGACTCGATCTCGGTCGAGCAGTAGACGACGCAGCCGATCGCCCGTTCCATGGGCAGCACCGCGGTGACCGACCCGCCAGGGTCCACCGCCTCGATCCGTTGTCCCTCAAGGGGATGTCCGGTCATGCCGTGGAAGTACCACCACGGGATCCCGTTCTGCGCCGCGATCACGGCCGTGTCCTGGCCCATCAGCGGTGCCAGCAGATCGCCTGACGACGCGTACGAGTACGCCTTCAGGCCGAGGAAAACGTAGTCGACCTCGCCCACCTCCGCGGGATCCGAGGTCGCATGTGGACGCGCGGTGAAATCACCACGCGGGCTCAGCACTCGCACGCCGTGTTCACGCATTGCGGCGAGATGGGCCCCACGCGCGATCAGATGGACTTCCACGCCCGCACGATGCAAAGCCGCACCGACGTAGGCACCGATCGCTCCGGCTCCGAGAACAGCGATCTTCATAGCACGCCCCGCTCGCTAAGATTGCATACAGTATACGGACAGCACGGGTAAATCTCTAGAAGTGCTTTTTGCATACGAAAAGCTGTATTCTGTCCGGCATGACCTCTTTGCCCAGTGGCCGCCGGGCGCCCCGCGGTTCACTCAGTGCCGCGGCGACCCGCCGGGTCGAACGTCCCGCACCGCTGCGACAGGCCGTCTACGACGCCCTGCTCGAGCTGATCATCAATCGCACCCTCGCGCCCGGCCAGCATCTGGTCGAGGCCGAGCTCGCCGAGTACCTGGGCGTGAGCAGGCAGCCGGTGCGCGAGGCCCTGCAACGACTCCAGACCGACGGCTGGGTCGACCTGCGCCCCGCCCAGGGTGCCTTCGTGCACACCCCGACCGAGGAGGAGGCCGACCAGCTGCTCGCCGTGCGCAGCGTGCTGGAGACCTACTCGGCCAAGCTCGCCGCCGAGCACGCCACCGCGGCCGACGTGAAGCTTCTCAGGAAGCTGCAGAAGGCCGGCGAGGAGGCCCTGGGCACCGCGAACGTCGAGCGCCTGGTCAAGGCGAACGCCGACCTGCACGCGGCCGTCGCGGCGATCGGCCGCAACAAGGTCCTGTCCGAGATGATCGGCCTGGTCGACCGCCGGGTGCGCTGGTACTACACCCCGATCGCCCGCCCGCGCAGCCGCGACTCCTGGAACGAGCACGCCGAGCTGGTCACGGCCATCGCCGACGGCGACGCGGAACGGGCCGGCGAGGTCATGCACCGCCACGCGGAGCAGACCCGCCAGACCTACCACGACCGCAAGTCACCCGAAAGCTCCACTAAGAGCGACTGACCTCTCGGATCACCCAATTCGGTCATTTGGCGCCATACGGGTGATCCGCGACACGATGGCGGACGATTGCATACAAAACGCAGTATGCTGAATCGCGACAGGGACGGGGTCAACGAAGACCCGCAGGAAGTTTCCCACCGGGTACCCGGTGGGACAGACCCCGGCCGCAACCCTGTTCCTCCCGTGGCGCAGTGCCTGTCAGGTCTCTGCGCGCCCCGGGAACCACCATCGACAGGAGGAAGACCATGTCCCGCTTGAAGAAGTTCGCGCGTTCCCTCACCGAGCCGCGCAACGGTGCCTCCGCTGACGGCCGCGCGCTGGGCCTCGGACTGTCCACCGCGCTGACGGAACAGCGCAAGGACGCCGAGGCCCAGGCGGCCGTGGCCAGGACGCTCCGCAAGGACGCCGAAGGCCACAGCATTCACGGCTGAGAGTCCCTGACAGGAGCGTCTTCTTCGCTCCTTCGCGCACTCTCGGCATCCTCCACGGCGGAACGGGCAGCCCGTCGTGAGGTGTGCAGGCTCCATACCGTCGTGACGGCGAGCGTCGCCACGATGACCCCGAGAGACACCACGATCGGGATCTCCGGAGCCCACGAGACACCGTGGTGGTGCATCGCCTCGAAGATGAGCTTGAACCCGATGAACGCGAGCACCACCGCGAGGCCCTTGCTCAGGTGCACCAGGCGATCCAGGAGACCGCCCACCAGGAAGAAGAGCTGGCGCAGGCCCATCAACGCGAACGCGTTGGCGGTCAGCACCAGGTACGGCTCCTTGGTGAGCCCGAAGATCGCCGGGATCGAGTCCACCGCGAACAGCAGGTCCGTGGTGCCCACGGCGACCATGACGATCAGCATCGGCGTCACGACGCGTTTGCCGTCGATGCGCGTCGTCAACGCGGCGCCGTGGTAGACCGTGGTCGCCGGCAGGAACTTCTTCACCGCGCGCAAAGCGGCGTTCTCCGGGACGTCGGCCTCCTCGGTCTCGTCCTGCTTCAGCAGCTTCCACGCCGTGAAGATCAGGAAGGCACCGAAGAAGTAGAACAGCCAGTCGAACCGCGAGATCGCCTGTGCTCCCAGGGCGATGAACACGGTGCGCAGCAACAGGGCCAGGACGATGCCGACGATGAGCACCTTCTGCCGGTACTCCCGCGGCACCGCGAACCGGGCCATGATGATCACGAACACGAACAGGTTGTCGACGCTCAGCGAGTACTCGGTGATCCAGCCGGCGAAGAACTCACCGCCGTAACCGGGCCCGGCGAACACCGTGACGCCGAGTCCGAACAGGACGGCCAGGCCGACGTAGAAGAGCACCCAGTACAACGACTCGCGGAACGACGGTTCGTGCGGTTTGCGCGCCACCAGGTAGAAGTCGAACGCGATGATCGCGGCGATGCCGCCCATCGTCGCGACCCAGACCCAGACGGGAAGATCCAACATCCTTGGCTCCTTCGGCGGAAGGTCAGCGGGAGGCGGTGGCTCCCAAGAGATGTCGCAGTCGCAAGCGCATCGCGATGCGCTCGTGCAGCCACAGGAAACCGATGGCCCAGCCGAGGCTCACGATGCCTTGGTAGGCGAGGAAACCGGCCAGATCCGGGGGCAGCCGGACCTGACCGGCGAGCACGAGGCTCACGGTGGTCTCGTGCACCAGCCGAGCCACGGGAAACGCGACCAGCCAGTACAGAGCGACCGGAGCGAACCGTCCGGCCGGTAACCGGCCCGCCGCCACCAGCAGGCTGAAGCCGCCGCCGAACGCGCCCAGCGGCAGGCCGAGCGCCACCGTCGTGACGAGTGCCCACCCGAGCGGCTGGCCGACGAGCGCGGCCAGCCCTCCCGCGATGAGCCCGGCGGCGAGACCGACGAACGCGCCGGGTACCGCTTCTTTGGGAAAGCCTTCGCGGATCGCCATCTCAGCCCACCACTACTCCGAACTTGACGAGACTGAAGAACAGCATGCCCAGGTAGAACACCGCGCCGAAGCCGATGATGATGTTCGTGATCAGCTTGGGGCGGATGGGCTTGGGCAGCATCCGGTTGTTCACCAGCAGGAGCACCACGCAGTAGGCGCCCATGGCGAACGTCGACAGGAACGCGAGCACGTCGAGGATGGCGCCCGGTCCGTCGGCGGGCCCGAACAGCAGGATCAGGATGCCGAAGGTGATGACACCCCAGAGGAATCCGGCGTAGAGGTGCGACATGCGGAACTTCTTCGCGCCCTTGACGAAGTGGTACGTCATGTCCGCCTGGCCGCGCAAGAACGAGTCGAACAGACCCAGCGTGGCGTTCATGCCGATCAACGCGATGAACCCGAGGAACACCGCGCCGAGCACCGGTCCGCCCGCCGACGCGAAGGCATCCGACATGGCGTTCAAAGCGGCCTCACGCTCACCGGACTCGATGAGCGCCTTGACGTCCGGCGAGGTCCGTGAAGCCGACTGGGCGAGGACCGTGAAAGAGACCGTGACGAGCATCGTGATGCCCCAGAACAGCAACAGCGCGTCGAACGTGACCCAGCGCCGCCAGCCCTTCCACTTCGCGAGCTCCGCCTTGTCGTCGGTGTCGAACATGAAGCCGCGGGACGGCATCTTCTCCTCGTCGCCCGCGTGCCGCAGCCCGCGGACCTTCGGGATGTGCGCGCCCATGCCGGCGCCGCTGTCGCGCAGGTGCAGCGTGTACCACATCTGCTGCATGCCGGACGGGCCGGCGAACGCGATCGAGCCGACGATGATCGGGAACCACTCCGGTGACATGGCCTGCGCCGGGAAGTACCCGAACTGGAACATGCCGGACACCGTGCTGGTCAGGTCTCCCCAGGTGCCGACCATCGCCGCCACCACCGCGGTGCTGACGACGAGCAGTCCGATGAGGATGGACAGCAGGTTCTCGAGCAGGTTGTAGATGACCTTGGCGAGGCTGAACAGCACCCCGACCAGGATCAGGCCCACGCAGGCCGACACCGTCCAGGGTATGCCGGTGATCTTTTCCAGAGCCGCCGCTCCGGCCGACAGGTGACCTGGCCAGATGTAGACGAGTATCGCGACCACGAAGAAGAACCACATGATCGGTTTGAACACGCGTGCGGCGCCGAAGAAGATGCTCTCCCCCGTCGCCATCGCGTACCGCGCCATCTCGAGCATGACGACGGCCTGCAACGTCACGCCGATCAGGAAGAGCCACCTGATGTCCGGTCCGAAGACCAGCACCAGGCGTGGCCACATGTAGGACTCGCCCATGCCCACGCCAAGAGCCACCAGGAACACCGTGGGGCCGAGCAGGTGGATCGACGGTGGTGCGTCGGGGAGTTTCCTGATGGGCATCGCTTCCAGCTTGCCCGCGGCCCAGACACGTTCCTTCTCAGGTGGCGTGCTGGTATCTGTGCGAGCGGCCAGATTTGGATCATCCACGGTTAACAACCTCCAGAGGACCGGCTGTCTTCGTTGACCTCCTTGGCGGGTTCGCGACCGTGGGCGTGTTCACGGTCGCGGACGGGCCATCTCTCCTTGTACTGCCGCAAAATGGTCGTGGCCTCTCCCAAGGCCACGACCACTCGCGACTACCTACAGCAAGCCGGCAGCACGGGCCCACCTGTACTTGGCGCCCAGTACTGCGACAGGCTTCTCCGTTGTGTACGGATACGCAACCACTCCGTGCCGGTACAGGTACTCGCTCGCTTCCTCCACCTCGACGTCACCTGCGAGGGAAGCGACGACGGGCTTGTGGATCCCGTTCGCCCGGTACTCCTCCACGACGTCGACCACGAGCTTCGCGAACACCATCGGTGGCGTGACGATGGTGTGCCAGTAGCCGAGGATCAACGAGTGGATGCGGTCGTCGGCGAGACCGAGCGCGATCGTGTTCCGGTACGTCGAGGGCGGTTCCCCGCCGGTGATGTCGACGGGGTTGCCCGCCGCGCCGAAGGGCGGGATGAACTTCCGGAACGCCGCGTCCAGGTCGTCCGGGATGCTCATCAGGCTGAGTCCGTTGTCCACACAGGCGTCCGAGAGCAGTACGCCCGAGCCGCCCGCGCCGGTGATGATGACGACGTTCTCGCCCTTCGGCGTGGCCAGCAGCGGGATTCCGCGCGCGTACTCCAGCAGGTCGTTGAGGCCGGGAGCGCGGATCACACCGCTCTGCCTGAGGATGTCGTCGTAGACCCGGTCGTTGCCGGCGAGTGCACCGGTGTGCGAGCTCGCGGCCTTGGCACCCTGGTCGGTCCGTCCCGCTTTGAGCACCACGACCGGTTTCTTCGCCGAGACGCGTTTCGCCGTTTCCGCGAAGGACCGGCCGTCCTTGAGGTCCTCCAGGTGCATCGCGACGAGCTGGGTGTTCGGGTCGGACTCGAAGAACGTGAGCAGGTCGTCCTCGTCGATGTCGGCCTTGTTGCCCACACCCACGATCGACGAGACGCCCATGCCCGCGGAACGGCTGAATCCGAGGATCGCCATGCCGATTCCGCCACTTTGCGACGTGAGGGCGACGCCGCCCTTGACGTCGTACGGTGTGCAGAACGTCGCCGAGAGGTTTTCCGGCGTGTAGTAGTAGCCGTAGATGTTCGGACCGAGGATGCGCACGCCGTGCTTGCGGGCGATCGCCACGATCTCGTTCTGCAGGTCGATGTTGCCCGTCTCGCCGAAGCCGGACGGGATCATGATCGCGCCGCCGACGCCCTTCCTGCCGACCTCTTCGAGAGCGGCCGGCACGAACTTGGCCGGGATGGCGAACACCGCGACGTCGATGTCACCCGGAACGTCGGCGATGCTGGCGAACGCCTTGCGGTCGAGGATCTCGTCCGCCTTGGGGTTGATCGGGTAGATCTCGCCCTGGTAGCCGCCGTTGACGAGGTTCTTCATCACCGAGTTGCCGATCTTGCCCTCTTCGTTCGAGGCGCCGATCACGGCGACGGCGGACGGCCTCATGATCCGGTTCATCGAGGCGAGGATCTCGTCCTGCGTGAACCTGTGCGGTTGTTTGGCGGCGTCGGGGTCCACCAGGATCCGGACGTCGACCGCGGTGGCCCCGGAAGGCGTCGCCAGCACGGGGTTGAGGTCGACCTCCGCGAGCTGCGGGAAGTCCGTGACCAGGTCCGACACGCGGTGGATCAGGTCGGCGAGCTTGCCCGCGTCGACGCCCTGCGCGCCGCGGACACCGCGGAGGATCTCCGCCGCCGCGATGCCGTCGACCATCGACAGGGCCTCGTCCTGGCTGGTGGGCGCCAGCCGGAACGTGACGTCCTTGAGCACCTCGACCAGGATGCCGCCGAGCCCGAACGCGACGATCTTGCCGAACGTCTCGTCGGTGGTGGCGCCCACGATGACCTCGTGGACCTCTTTCCCGGTCGGCAGCTGCTGCTGGACCTGGACGCCGGTGATGTCCGCGTCCGCCTTGTAGTTCCCGGCGTTGTGGATGATCGTGCGGTAGCCCTCGGCGACCTCACCGGCGTTGCGCAGGCCCACCAGCACGCCGCCGGCCTCGGTCTTGTGCAGGATGTCCGGTGAGACGATCTTGAGCACGACCGGGTAGCCGATCTCCTCGGCGAACGCGACGGCGCCCTCCGACGACTTCGCCAGCGCCTCGGCCGGGGTCGCGATCCCGTAGGCGTCACAGACCCGCTTGCCCTCCGGCGCGGTGAGCGACGATCGTCCCTCCGCCCGCACCTTCGCGAGTACGTTCTCGACCGCGGCGCGGTCGTAGCCGTTGTCCGGCATGAGATTCCGTCTCCTAGAGGTTAGATGACGCCGGCGGCGCGCAGTCCGGCCAGCCGGTCGGCGCTGTAGCCCAGGGCTCCGAGGACCTCGTCGTTGTGCTCACCGAGCAACGGCGGGCGCTGGATCTCGACGACCGAGTCGGAGAGCTTGAGCGGGTTGCCGACCGTCTTGAACGCGCCGCGCTCGGGGTGCTCGACCTCGACCACGGTGCCCAGCTCGGCCAGCGTCTCGTCCTCGATGATCTCCTTTGTGGACAGGATGGGTCCGCACGGGATGTTGTGGGCGTTGAGCTTGTCCATCACCTCCCACTTGGTGTGCTTCTCCGTCCACTCCTCGATCAGCGCGAACGCCTTGTCCAGCTTGGAGAGCCTGACCTCCGGCGTGTTCCACGCCGGGTCGTCGGCGAGTTCGGGCCTGCCGATCAGCTCGGTCAGCGGGGCCCAGCCGACGGGCTGGATGATCACGTAGATGTAGTCGTTCGGGCCGCCGGGGGCACAGCGCACCGCCCAGCCGGGCTGGCCACCACCGGATGCGTTGCCGGAGCGGGGCACCTCGTCCCCGAACTGCTCGTTCGGGTACTCCCCCAGCGGCCCGTGGGTGAGCCGCTGCTGATCGCGCAGCTTCACCCGGCACAGGTTCAGGACAGCGTCCTGCATCGCGACCTGGACGCGCTGCCCGCGTCCGGTGTTGGTCCGTTGGTACAGCGCGGCCAGGATCGCGGCCACCAGGTGGATGCCGGTGCCCGAGTCGCCGATCTGCGCGCCGGTGGCGAGCGGCGGACCCTCCTCGAACCCGGTGGTGCTCATCGAGCCGCCCATCGCCTGCGCGATCACCTCGTACGCCTTGAAGTCGGCGTAGCGGCCGGGCCCGAAGCCCTTGATCGACGCGTAGATGAGCTTCTCGTTGAGCTCCTGCAGCTTCTCCCACGGGTAGCCGAACCGCTCGACGACGCCGGGGCCGAAGTTCTCGACGAGGATGTCGACGTCGCCGACGAGCTTCTCGAAGACCTCTTTGCCCTCGGGGGCCTTCATGTTGAGGGTGATGCTCCGCTTGTTGCAGTTGAGCATCGTGAAGTAGAGACTGTCCACTTCGGGCAGATCGCGCAGCTGGCCGCGGGTGATGTCGCCCCGTCCCGGCGTTTCCAGCTTGATGACGTCGGCGCCCAGCCAGGCGAGCAGCTGGGTCGACGACGGTCCGGACTGCACGTGCGTCATGTCGAGGACTTTGACGCCCTCCAGGGCCTTGGCCTGAGTTTTACCCATTTTGGTCAGCTCACCTACTTGTACATCGTCTGGTTCATGGTTCCGGGCGCGTACACGTCGGGGTCGATCCACACGTTGATCAGCGACGGCTTGCCGGACTCGCGGGCGCGCCGCAACGCGGGCGCGATGTCCTTGGGGTCGCGCACTTCCTCGCCGTAGCCGCCGAGCATCTTGGCGAACTGGTCGTAGCGCACGTCGCCGAGCGTGTTGCCGACGCGCTCACGCTCCAGCCCGTACTTGGCCGCCTGGCCGTAACGGATCTGGTTCATCGACGAGTTGTTGCCGACGATGCCGACGAACGGCAGGTTGTAGCGGACCAGCGTCTCGAAGTCCCAGCCGGTGAGGCTGAACGCGCCGTCACCGAACAGGGCCACGACCTCCTTGTCCGGCCTGGCCAGTTTCGCGGCCAGCACGAACGGGATGCCGACGCCGAGCGTCCCGAGTGGACCGGGGTCCATCCAGTGGCCGGGCGACTTCGGCTGCACGACCTGTCCCGAGAACGTGACGACGTCGCCGCCGTCGCCGATGTAGATGGAGTCCTCGGTGAGGAAGTCGTTGATCTCGCTCACCAGGCGGTACGGGTGGATCGGCAGGTCCTCCGAACGCAGGTGCTCCAAGCGCTTCTGCCGGGCCTTCTCCTCGACCGCCTGCAGCTCCTCCAGCCACACCTTGCGGCCCATCGCGCCGTTGTCCTCACGACCCGACGCGGCCTGCGCGACGCTCGACAGGACCAGGTCCGCGTCACCGACGATGCCGAGGTCGATGTCGCGGTTCTTGCCGACGGTGCGGTAGTCGAGATCGATCTGGACGACCGTCGCGTTCGCGGACAGCCTTCGGCCGTACCCCATCCGGAAGTCGAACGGGGTTCCGACGATCACGATGACGTCGGCGTTGTCGAAGGCGTACCGGCGCGACAGCTGGAAGTGGTGCGGGTCGCCGGGCGGCAGGGTGCCGCGGCCCGCGCCGTTCATGTAGGCGGGGATGTTGAGGGTGCGGACGAGGTCGATCGCGGAGTCCGTGGCCCGCGTCGTCCACACCTGGCTGCCCAGCAGGATCGCGGGCTTGCGGGCGTGCACCAGCAGGTCCGCGAGCTTCTCGATGTCCGCCGGGTCACCGACGCTGCGCGTGGACGCGCGGTAGTGGCCCGCCTCCGGTACTCGGGCGGCGCTCACCGGCACCTTGGCGTCCAGGACGTCGCGCGGGATCTCCAGGAACGACGGTCCCGGCGCGCCGGCGTTGGCCTCGCGGAACGCCATCGACACCATGTCCGCGATGCGGGCGGTGTGCGGGACGTTCGCCGCGAACTTCGTGATCGGCGTCATCATGTCGACGTGCGGGAGGTCCTGCAGCGAGCCCATCTTGTGCTGGCTCAACGCACCCTGGCCGCCGATCAGCAGCATCGGGCTCTCCGCGCGGAACGCGTTCGCGACACCGGTGACGGCGTCGGTGGTGCCCGGCCCCGCGGTCACGACGGCACAGCCGGGCTTGCCGGTGATCCGCGCGTACCCGTCGGCCGCGTGCGCCGCGACCTGTTCGTGCCGGACGTCGATGACGGCGATGCCCTCGTCCACGCAGCCGTCGTAGATGTCGATGATGTGCCCGCCGCACAGCGTGAAGATGGTGTCGACGCCCTCGGCTTTGAGGGCCTTCGCCACCAGGTGGCCACCAGAGATGGACTCAGGAATCGACTCCGGCTCCGCGGAACTCGTCATCGGCGATCAGCTCCCCTTGGCGCTTCGACTGTAGATTGCATACCGTATGAGGTAGGCATATCGTTACTCCGCTACCAACCGGATGTCCAGAGATGGCCGCAAGTTTTCGGCGAGAGGACGTAGACGGTGGATCTTTTCGAACACGAGGCGCGGGACCTCTTCGAGCGGTACGGGGTGCCCGTTCCGCGTGGTTTCGTGGCGGACACTCCTGAATCCGCGCGCGAGGCCGCCGCACGACTCGGCGGCACCGTCGTCGTGAAGGCTCAGGTGAAGACCGGCGGACGCGGCAAGGCCGGCGGCATCAAACTTGCTTCGTCACCCGACGAAGCTCTGGCCGCGGCCACAGCCATCCTCGGGATGGACATCAAGGGCCATACCGTGCACAAGGTCCTGATCACCGAGGCGAGCGAGATCGCCGAGGAGTACTACCTGTCGTTCCTGCTCGATCGTGCCAACAGGACGTTCATCGGCATGACTTCAGCCACCGGTGGCATGGAGATCGAGGAGATGGCGGACTCCATCACCCGGATGCCGGCCTCGTCCTTCGACGCATCCGCGGCGTTCCCGCCTTCGATCGCCGCGGAAGTGAACGCGGTCGCTTCCGCCTTGTGGAAGGTCTTCGTCTCCGAGGACGCCACCCTGGTCGAGGTGAACCCGTTGGCACGCACCAAGGACGGCCGGATCATCGCTTTGGACGGCAAAGTGACACTGGACGACAACGCGTCGTTCCGGCACTCTCGACCTCAGGACAGCGCCGAGGGTGACCCGCTGGAGGTGCGGGCCGCCGAGAAGGGCCTCAACTACGTCAAGCTCGACGGCACCGTCGGCGTCATCGGCAACGGCGCGGGGCTCGTCATGTCCACTTTGGACGTCGTGGCGCTGGCCGGTGCCGCACCCGCGAACTTCCTCGACATCGGCGGCGGCGCCTCGGCCCAGGTGATGGCCGACGGCCTCGACGTCATCCTCTCGGACCCGTCGGTCCGCAGCGTGTTCGTGAACGTGTTCGGCGGCATCACCGCGTGCGACGCGGTGGCCGACGGAATCGTGCAGGCCCTCGGCATGCTCGGTGACCGCGCCGACAAGCCCCTGGTCGTCCGTCTCGACGGCAACAACGCCGAGGCGGGCCACCGCATCCTCGACGCGGCCCGGCACCCGCTGATCACCGTGGCGCACACGATGGACGACGCGGCGGGCCGTGCCGCCGCCCTGGCCGGCAAGGAGTCCTGATGGCGATCTTCCTCGACGAGAACAGCCGCGTGATCGTGCAGGGCATGACGGGTTCGGAGGGTGCCAAGCACACCCGCCGCATGCTCGCGGCCGGCACGAAGGTCGTCGGCGGCGTCAACGCCCGCAAGGCCGGCACGTCCGTGGACTTCGACGACGTGACGCTGCCGGTGTACGGCACGGTCGCCCAGGCGATGGCGGAGACCGGCGCGACCGTGTCGGTGCTCTTCGTCCCGCCCGCCTTCACCGGCGATGCGGTGATCGAGGCGATCGACGCCGGGATCGGCCTGGCCGTGGTGATCACCGAGGGCGTCCCGGTCCACGACACGGCACGGTTCTGGGCGCACGCCCAGGGCAGGGCCACGCGGATCATCGGCCCGAACTGCCCCGGCATCATCAGTCCCGGCAAGTCCAACGCGGGCATCATCCCCGCGGACATCACCAAGCCGGGGTCGATCGGCCTCGTGTCGAAGTCGGGAACGCTGACGTACCAGCTGATGCACGAACTGAAGGACTTCGGCTTCACCACGTGCGTCGGCATCGGTGGCGACCCTATCGTCGGCACCACGCACATCGACGCGATCAAGGCGTTCGAGGCGGACCCGGAGACCGAGCTGATCGTGATGATCGGCGAGATCGGCGGCGACGCGGAGGAACGGGCGGCGGAGTTCGTGCGGGACAACGTGTCCAAGCCCGTGGTCGGCTACGTCGCCGGCTTCACCGCGCCCGAGGGCAGGACGATGGGCCACGCGGGCGCCATCGTCTCGGGTTCCTCGGGCACGGCGGAGGCCAAGAAGCTGGCCATGGAGGCGGTCGGGATCAAGGTCGGCAGGACGCCGTCCGAGACCGCGGCCCTGGCCAGGGCGATCCTGACTAGCTAGTGCAGATCGCCCGGTCGGCCACGTCGACGGCCGAGGGCTTGCCGGAGCCCTGCCAGTTCGTGTTGGTCACGACCGACGCGAACCGGCCGTCGTCGGTGGTCAGGGTGAACGAGTAGTGCCCGGTGGTCAGGGCACCGTTGTGACCCCATGCGACCACGCCGCACGACAGCGGCATCTTCACCAGGGCCAGGCCGTAGACGTCGGCGGGGCCGAAGGTGCGCTTCATCTCGGCCAGCGCCGCGGGTGAGACGAGCCTGCCGCCGACCAACGCGCGGTAGAACCGCTGGAGGTCGTCCAAAGTGGACTCCATGGCACCGGCGGTGCTCCAGAACGACAACTCGACGGCGGTGGTCGCCTCGGTCCAGAAAAAGAGCTGGCCGAGGCGTCCACCCAGATAGCCGTTCAGGAAAGGCGTCTTCAGCGCACGGTCACCGGATGCCGGGAAGCGGGTCCCGGTCAGGCCGAGAGGGTGGATGACCCGCTCGGTGATCGCGTCGCCGGCCTGCCTGCCGGTGAGACGCTCGATCAGCATGCCCAGCACCAGGAAGCCGACGTTCGAGTAGTTCTGAGCGGCACCGGGAGCGTTCTGGGCGGGCTCGTCCATCGCCGAGCGGACGAGCTCGGCCAGCGTGTACGTGCCGCCCGGGCCCGCCTTCGCGTCGCGGACGTCGCGGACGAGCCCGGCGGTGTGCTGCAGCAACTGGCGGACGGTGATCACATCACCGTCGTAGTTGCCGGTGACCACGCCGGGCAGGTACCGCGAGATGGGGGCATCCAGTTCGGCGCGGCCCTCGTCGACGAGTTGCAGCACCACCACGGCGGTGAACGTCTTGGTCTGGCTACCGATCCGGAAGTGGTCGGCCGCGGTGATCGGGCGCCGCTCGTGGAGCTTCCCGGTGCCGGTCGACCGCGTACCGGACCCGGTGTGCACGGCGGCGCCCGGTCCCGCCTGCATCAGGTACTGGTCGAGCACCGTCTGCACGCCGTCGTCGGCCTTCGCCGGCGCGGCACCGAGGAGCAGGAGCGCGCAGACGAGCACGGTGAGGCGCTTCACGCGGTCACCTCCTTGGCCGTCGGCAGTTCGGCCGAGCCGGACGCCTTGTTCCCGATCACCGACATCGCCTGCTGCACGATCTTCAGCACCGCCTGCGCGCCCTCGACCAGCTTGATCAGGTTCTCGCCGCTGGCCAGCAGCTCGCCGAGCTTGGCCGCGATCTGCCCACCGCACTCGACGGCGATCTGCACGCACTGCGGGATCGCCACGGCGATGCTCTGCCCGAACGTCACGCCCGCCGCGGCGATCGCCTGGGTCATGATCGGCACGATCTTGCCGACCGCCTCGGTGATCAGCCTCGTCACCTCGACGACCACCTGCGCGACCACCTCGCCCGCCTTGATCAGCGCGGTGGCGTTGGTCAGCGCGGTCTCGGCCACGGACAGCACGCCGTCGACGAGTTCCTGGCCCGTCTTGGCGTACTCGGCCGCGCTGTCGCCGGTCCAGCCGTCGGTCTCGCTGCTCGCCTTGGCGCCGTACTCGCCGGCGAGGCTGGTCGCGGCCTTGCTCGCGTTCTGGAACTCGCCCGCGCCCTGCCCGACGCCGTCCGGGTCGCCGCGCAGCTCGTTCAGCGGCTCCTCCAGGAACGAGATCATCGGCGTGAGGAAACCGGCGCCCGCGCTGTCCAGTGCCTGCAACGGTTTCCCGTTCGAGCCCAGTTCGCTCATCGGGGCCTTGGGCGTGGCGGCCAGGTCGGACGACAGCCACTCGTCGCCCGCGATGGCGTTCGTGGTGGTGCGGAGCTCGTTCAGCAGCGCGGCGATCGTGCCCGCGTCCGTCGTGGTGGCGGTCATCGGCCCGCTCCCGTGATGTCCTCGGCGTTGCGCTCGTCGGTGCGCTGGTAGTTCTCGGCGGTCCGCCGCATGCCCTCACCGACCTTGTCCATTGTGGACGCGACGTGGGCGAAGGCGCCCATCGTCTCCCCCATCGGACCGCTCAGGCCGGAGCTGAGGAACTGGGCGAACGAGCCGAGCGAGGACTGACCGATTTGGCCGGGCAACCGGGTGCCGGTGTCAGACAGCTGGTCGGCGTACCCGGTCAGGGTCCTGGCGTGGCGGCGCAACTGCTCGTGGTCGGCGGTGAAGCTCATCGCACGGCCTCCGGCAGGTGCCTGGTGATCTGGTGCAACGCATCGCTTTCGCCGAGGTAGTCCGCCATGACCTCGGTCATCCGCGCGCTCGCCAGCCGTTGCGCCTCCCGCGCGGTGCTGACGATCAGCATCGCGAGCGTGTCGACGTCGAGCTTGCGCGCCGCCGGCGTCAGCGCGACGTCGCCGAGCACACCGCCCGCGTTCACCGTCACGGTGACCTCACCGCGTGGCGAGGTCGCCTTCGCCCCCACCTCGGCCAGGCTCGCGCTCGCCGACCGCGCGCTGTAGGCGACGCGCTCCAGGCGTTCCTGGTAGTCCGCCAGCCACTGTGCTGGATCCACTTCTCCCCCTCAATCAGGCTCGCGCGACTGCGGCGAGCTCACCGATCATGCGGACCAGGTCGTGGTGCCGCAGCGGGTTGACGCTCACCCAGCCGTCATCACCGGCGTCGACCCTGACCCGTCCGCTCGCACTGTCCAACCAGGACACTTCCTGCCGCTGCCCGCCCCTGACCACGCCCGCCTGGCCCTGCCCGGTGACCTCCAGGTCGAGTCCGGCGCCGGGCGGCAGGGTGATCGGCATGAGCTGCGCGGGCCGGGCGTGCGGGACCAACGCCACGAGCTCGTCGCCGAGCGTCTCCGCCTCGACGTGCGCCACCCGGACCGTGCTCTCGGACTGCGTGCACACCACGGCTTCGTCGCCGTAGACCAGCGCGACCGCACCCGTGCCGGGCACGACGAGATCGACCACGGCGGTGTGCTCGTGCAACGCGGTGACGAGCGACGCGGCCATGCCGACAGGTCCGTGCGCCGCGGCCAGTCCGCGCGCCTGCAACCCGTGGCCCGCCTCGGCGAGGAGCCGCGCGCGTTCGTCCGCGAGCTTGCCGAACGACGGCACCCGCAGCGGGAACGGCCAGCGCACGCCTGCGTGCGTGGCGAGCAGGTCCATCTCCACCAGGTCGAAGGCGATCACCGGTCCGCCTTCCGCTCCTGCTCGGCGTCGGTCTCGGTGTAGGTGGACCTGATGTCGGCGAGCATCTGCCGGAACTCGCGCACCTCGCGTTCGGCGGCCCCCACCTCGCCCGCGAGCCCCGACCCGGCGTCCTTGAGCCGGCGCGACAGGTCCTGGGCGGGCGGCGCGGTCCCGAGCAACGGCTGCCGCTCGGCCAGCCTGCTCGACGTCGCCACGAGGTCGGCGGTCAGCTCGGCCAGCCTGCCCAGGATCCTCACCCGGTCCTGCAACTGGTCGGGCGCGACTTCGAAGCCGGTCACTGTTCCTCCCCGATCACGGCCGGAGACACCCGTTCGGTCACCGCGAACAGGTCGTGGTCGAGCGTCGGCATCTGGTTCTCGTGCTCCTGGTCCTCGTCCTTGCGCGCCGCTCCCGCCGGAGACGCGCCCATCGCGTTGTTCTGGCCGGACGTGCGCGCGTCGGCGGTGAGAGTGCCGCCCGCGGCGATTCCGCCGTGCTGACCGAACATCACCCCGGCCCGCATGCCCGGTGTGAGCTGCTGGCTGACCGGGGTGGCCCCGCCGACCACCGGGCCCCGCGTGGCCGTCGCCACCGAACCGCCCACCAGCCGCTGCCACGGCACACCGCCCGAACTGGGCGTCTTCACCTGGGCCACGGCCGCGGCACGGGGCGTGGGGGCGGCCTGCGGGACGTTGCTCCTGGCGTCCTCGATGAGGCGGCCGCTGCCGTTGAGGCTGGACTCGTAGGTCTGCATCGCCCGGACCGCCTGGGCCTTCTGCTGGTCGGCGGAGGCGGCGCCGAAGTAGAAGTAGAAGCCCGAGGTCGCTCCCGCGGGCATCGTGGGCGCACTCGGCAGGGCCATCGGGGCGGGCGCGCTCGGCAACGCGAACGGCGCGGGTGCGAACGACCCCGGCGCACCCGGCAACGCGAACGGCGCGGGCGCGAACGACCCCGGTGCACTCGGCAGCGCGAACGACCCCGGCGCGCTGGGCAGCCCGGCGAACGCCGGCATCGTCGTCCCCGGAGACGGTGGCGGCGGCATCGCGGCCCGAGCCGCGGCCAGCGCGTCGGCCGAGTCCTGCGCGGCCTTCTGCCCCGCCGCGGCCAGTTCGCTGATCTTCCCGATCCGCTCGGCCAGCGCACCGAGCCGCGCCGCGGCCTCCTCCGCCGCGGCCCCGGCCCACCCGTCGAGCAACGCCGCCCGCTGCTCCCGAAGCACTTCGGCGTGCGCGTCCAACGCGGCGCGGTGACGCGTCCACTCGTCGGCGACCGTGCTCACATCCGCGACGTCAGCGTCCTGCCACAGCATCCGATGCAACTCTTCGTGGCTGTACGCCTCCCAGTTGATCTCACCAGGCGACACCCCTCGACCCCCTTCGTCCGTCCCCGGCAAAACGATCACAGCGGGGCCGGACGAAAGACAGGCCAGACGACCGGCCACTTATGGCCGGTCTGTCTGATCAGCGCAAACGCGCGAAATGCTCCTGCAGGCGCGCGTGCCGGAACTGGTAGACCGCACCCGCCCGGCGCAGCACGCCACGCCGGTAGGCGTCGTCGAGGAACGCCGGCATCCCCCACGGCAGCTTCCCGGTCAGCGGCAGCCAGACGCGCGCGAACACCACCCACTGCCCCCACGCGGTCAGGCTCAGCACGTACGCCAGCCCACCGCCGATCCCGCCGACGAGCCCGAGCGCCAGGGCCGTCGTCGGACTCCACACCACCACGAACCGCAACGCCGTCAGCCCGCTCGCGACGACCCCGGTGGCCCCCGCGACGAACACCGCGAACACCGGCACCATCACCCCGACGAGCCCGAGCACCGCACGCCGGTTCGCCGCCAGCAACCCGTCGGGACTGCCCGCCGACCGCACGTCGAGCGGTGCCTCCATCGCGGCGACCACGGCGAACACCATCCCGGCGCCGAAACCGAACACCAGCCCGAACACGCCGACGTCGACCAGCACCCCGGCCGTCATCTCGAAACCGGGCGTGACCAGCCAGTACGCCATGGCGCGCACCAGCCCGTACGCGGCACCGACCGCGCCGCCGAACGCCAGCCCGAGCAGTCCGCGTGACCACACCCGTCTCCCGGCACGGCCGCGCAGCCGCAGCCGGGTCCGCACGGGTTCGAGCGGCGTCCTGCTCACCACGTACCGGTGCGCCACCCCGAACAACACCCCGGTGACCAGCCCGATCATCACCGCGAACGCCACGCCCCTGGCGACCAGCCCGCCCACCAGTACGGCCTCCAGCACCACGTCCGCGACCCCGACCGCCACCCCGACGGTCAGTCCGGTCACCGACGACGACGTGCCGAACCGCCACCACGCCACGTCGTGCGTGCCGAGCCTGGTCAGGTGGACGGCGAGATGGCTGAGCCAAGGCTGCACGCGTTCGGCATGCACGCCGTACACAGCCGGTATGAAGCTGCCGAGCAGGTGGCGTTCGATCTGCTCTGGCTCGTGGAAGTCCAGCAGCGCGATCGGATCGTGGTCCGGGGTGTCGCTGTAGATCCGCCGCGCCAGCGCCACCATCAGCGGCGTCGTCAGCACCTGCGCCAGCGGACCGCCGTTGCGCACCTCGTCCAGCACGGGCTTCCAGGCGTTGCCGCCCGGCCCGGTCTTGCGGGTGGTGCGCGGCAGGTAGTCCGCCAGGTCGTCGCACGTCAGATCGGCCAGCACGACCGTGGCGGCCGACGTCAGCACGTCCGTGCCCTCGACGGCGTCGCGATACTCGTCCACCCTGCTGGTCAGCAGCAATGGCAGAGTGGTGGTGTTCAACGCGTTGAGCGCCGGCCGGTGCAGCCCGGCCGCGATCTCGTCGAAACCGTCCAGCACGGGCAGCACCCGCTGCGAGTCGACCAGCGCCGCCGCCAGCGTGCCACCGCCGGGTCCCGGCGCCGCGAGGAACGGGTGGTCACGCGTCAGCTGGCCGGCGAGCCAGTCGCGGAGCCCCAGACGTCCGGGATGCCACGCGCCGAGGTGGAAGATCACCGGCACCGGATCGGCCGGGTTCCGCGCACCGAGCAGGTCCAGGACGAACCGCGTGGTCAGCACCGTCTTGCCGGCCCCGGCCCGCCCCAGCACGACCAGCCGCCGCGACCCGACCCTGCGGTAGACCTCGACGACCTGGTCCAGCCGCCCGCCGAGCACGGCATCCGCGCCGATGTTGAGCCGGCTGTCCATCCACGTCGCGGGCGCCTCGTCCCACCGCACCGGCAGCGGCACCGGGTCGTGGACCTGCCGCTGCTCCTCCTCGCGCCGCCAGCGGGCCTCGACCGCGACCTTCAACGTCTCGACGGCCTCGTGCAGTGGGTCGAACCGGACCGGCTCCACGACCAGCGGTTCGTCGCGCCCTGCGGCGGAGAACAGCTCGGTCCGTTCCGCACCCGTGAGTTCCAGTGCGTCCGCCAGCGCGCGCACGGTGCCCATGCGGGGATCGGTCCGTTCGCCGGTCTCCAGCCCACGCACCGTGCGAATGCCCACGGCAGCGCGCTGAGCGAGCGCTTCCTGACTCAAGCCCGCCCGCTGCCGCCATTGACGCAGCAGTAAGCCGAACTGGCTCGCCACAACCGCCCCCTCGTCCAGATGATCAGCAGAGTACCGAGACGGGCGCGTCTCGTGGCCGATGCCATCCGGTTGGAGGAAGATCACGGATGTGCTGACCGAGTGGCTCGACGCCGTTCCACCGTTGCTGGTCTACGTCCTCGTGGGTCTGGTGGTCGGGGTCGAGAGCATGGGGATCCCGTTGCCGGGCGAGGTCGTGCTGGTCGCGGCGGCGCTCATGGCCTCGCACCACGACGGCGTCTCGCCGCTCTGGGTCGGCGTCGCCGCGTCCGCCGGCGCGATCATCGGCGACACCGCCGGGTACGCGCTGGGCAAGCGGTTCGGGCCGCGGATCTTCGGCTGGGCGGGTGAGAAGTTCCCCAGCCACTTCAGCGCGGACAAGGTCGGCCGCGCCCAGGCGCTGTTCGAACGGTTCGGCGCCTGGGCGGTCTTCTTCGGCCGGTTCGTGGCGTTGCTGCGGATCCTGTCCGGTCCGCTCGCGGCCACGATGGGCATGCACTACGGGAAGTTCCTGCTGGCCAACGCCGCCGGCGGCATCGCGTGGGCCGGTGGCACGACGGCGGCCGTCTACTTCGTCGGAGAGGCCGCCGAGCACTACCTCGCGGAGTTCTCCTGGATCGCGCTCGTGGTCGTGCTGCTGGCGGTCATCGGGTTCAGCGTCCGAGCCCGGCTCCGCCGTTCACCCCGATGACCTGGGCGGTGACGTGCCCGGCCTCCGGCGAGGTCAGGAACGCGATCGCCGCGGCCACGTCCGCCGGGGTGCCCGCGCGGCCGTTCGCCGTGTTGCCCACGAGCACCTTGCGCCGTTCCTCGCTCAGGGTGCCGCCGAAGAACTCGGTGTCCTCGGTCACGCCCGGCGACACCACGTTGACCGTGATCCCCCTGCTTCCCAGCGAGAACGCGAGATCCGCCGTCCACGCCTCGACCGCGGCCTTCGCCGCACCGTAGGAACCCGAACCACGCCGGCCCGCGATCGAGCCGACCGTCACCACCCGTGCGTTGTCCGCGAGGCGCGGCTCCAGCGCGGTCGTCACGAGCACGGCGCTGACCACGTTGGCCTCGTAGCTCGCGATCCACAGGTCCCGCAGGCCGGCCAGGTTCTCCGGCGCGGGACGACGCCGCGCCACGTTGCCTCCCGCGTTGTTGACCAGAACGTCCACTTGCGACGGAAGATCGTCCAGCGCCGCCTGCACCGCCACCGGGTCCGACGCGTCGAACGCGACCGCCCGTGCCCCGATCTCGTCGGCCGCCGCCTTCAGCACGTCCTCCCTGCGTCCGGTGATCACCACGTCCAGACCCTGCTCCACGAGCCGGGCCGCCACCGCTTTGCCGATGCCCGTGCCGCCGCCGGTCACCACTGCTGTTCGCGTCATGCGAGCCTTGATACCAGTGGCGAACATGCAGGTCGATCGGTTTGCCGGCCCTCCGGAGTTCACGTCTGTGACTAGGCTGATCAGACCCGACTCCACTGGGGAGAATCACATGGAAACTCATGTTCTGGAAACCGACGGCGCCGCGATCACGTACGACGTGAGCGGCTCCGGTGGGCGTCCGTTGATGATGATCGGCCAGCCGATGGACGCCAGCGGGTTCGTCGCGTTGCGCGCCCAGTTCCCCGACCGCACGGTGATCACCTACGACCCGCGCGGCCTCGGTCGCAGCACCCGTTCGGACGGTCGTACCGACAACACCCCCGAGACCCAGGCCGCGGACGTCCACGCGGTGATCGAGGCCGTCGGCGGTCCGGTCGACCTGTTCGCGTCGAGTGGTGGCGCGGTCACGGCCCTCGAACTCGTCGCCGCGTACCCGGACGACGTGGTCACGCTCGTCGCGCACGAGCCGCCGATCATCGACGTGCTGCCCGACGCGGCCGCCGCTCGCCGGGCACGCGACGGGTTCATGAACGCCTACCAGGCCAAGGGCCAGGGCGCGGGCATGGCGGCGTTCATTCAGATGAGCTCGTGGCAGGGCGAGTACACCGACGAGTACTTCGCGTTGCCCCTGCCGGATCCCGCGCAGTTCGGGATGCCGGCCGAGGACGACGGCAAGCGCGACGACCCGTTGCTCGGGACCACCTCGCTCGCCATCACCGACTACTACCCGCGCGTGCAGGCGCTGGCCGCCGCGCCCACTCGCGTCGTGATCGCCGTCGGCGAGGAGACCGGTGACACGTTCACCGGCCGCACGGCCGTCCACACGGCACGCCTGCTCGGCCAGGAGGCGGTGGTGTTCCCCAGCCACCACGGTGGTTTCCTCGGCGGCGAGTTCGGTTACGCGGGCAAGCCGGAGGAGTTCGGCGTCAAGCTCCGCGAAGTCCTCGGCTGAGGACGACGCCGGCGGCACGCATCCGGCCGAGGTTCTGCCGAATCGTGCCGCCGGACGCATTACCGCAGGAAGGCCTCGACCACCTCGGCCACCCGCTGCCCGCTGGCGAAGTCCGCCAGGTCACGCGGGTACTCGCCCCGCACGGCCTGCGCGAACAGCGTGAGCCGCGAGTAGTCGGAGCCGGTCTGCTCCAGCGCCACCGGTTCCCACCCGCCGCCGTCCGAAGTGGACAGCAGAGCCCACTGGTCGAGACGCAGCGATCGTTCGGTGCCCCAGGCGGTCCACTCGTAGACCTCGGGCCCGGCCAGTCCGGAGAACGCCGACACGTGCACCGGCACGCCGCTGCCCCGCAGCACACCCCGTGCCGCCACCTCGGCCGCGCCGGGCTCGGGGAAGTCCGCCGACACCGACTCGACCGTGAGCGGTCCGAGCATCCGGTCGGTCAGGTAGACGAAGTGCGACAACACCTCGCGGACGAACCCGCCCTGCTCGGAGCGCGACAGCCAGGCCGCCTCGGCCTGGAACGCCCTGGGCCAGCGCGGGAACTGCAGCCGGATCTCGACGCCGCGCAGCGTGCCCAGTTCGGGCAGCCGCCGTTCGATCTCGATCGTCGCCACCATGTCCGACAGCGCGAAGTTCACGGCGTTCGGCCGTCCGGCAGCGGCTTCGGCCATCGCGCGGGCTTCGGCGAGGTCGACGGCCAGCGGCTTCTCGCAGAACACCGCCTTGCCCGCAGCGAAGGCCTTCAGCACCAGCTCGGCGTGCGAGGCGGGCGGCGTCGAGATGTACACGGCGTCCACATCGGACAGCACGTCGTCCAGCGTCGTGACGACCGGGATGTCGAGCGTGCGGGGTACGACGTCGACGCCGGCGACCACGGTGAAGCCGGGATGCTGCCGCGCCGCCGTCAGCATCCGGGTGCCCATGGCTCCCAGGCCGACGACGGCGAGGCGAATCGGATCAGCGATCATGGGCCTATTCTGCAGGTGCCCAGGCCTTGGACAGCTTCACCCGGGCTCCGGTCTGCAACAACGAGTTGGTGTAGAGCCTGGACGCGACCAGCAGGATTGCGACGACGGTCGCCGCGAGGATGCCGAGTGACAGGATCGCCTCCCACGGCTTCGCCTGTTCGGCGAACAACCGCACCGGCATCGCGACACCGGCTGTGAAGGGCACGAACGACATCCACTTCAGCACCACGGGGTTCTCGAAGAAGAACTGCACGCCGAAGTACGGCCCCATCACCGCGATCATGACCAGGCCCATCGTCGAGCCGAGGTCCTCCTGGCGGCTGACCAGCGCGCCGGCGACCGCCCACATCGACGAGATCAGCACGAACCCGAGCATCAGGAACGGCACGAACCAGCCCAGCGCGGGCGCCACCACCCCCAGCAGTTCGCCGAGTCCCGCGACCCGCAGCGCTATCGGTGCCGCGAGCGCCAGCACGACGACCTGGCCCAGGGTGAGGATCGTGTGCCCGAGGATCTTGCCGGCGAGCAGGGCCCGCACCGGCACCGTCGACACGAGGATCTCCACGATCCGGGTCTGCTTCTCGGTCACGGTGCTCTGCGCGATCGCCGCGCCGCCCATGCCGAACATCAGGAACACCAGCCCGAACACGATGACCGTGACGGCCCGCTGACCGGAGGTCACCGCCGAGGCGTCCAGCAGCTCCACCGGGGGCGCCTGGACGAGCTGGGCGACCACGTCGTCCGGCGCGTCGTTGAGCGCGAGGACCTTGACCCCGGCGCCGTCCGGCACGATCGCGGCCTCGACGTCGTCGGCTCTGACCAGGTCGGCGGCTTCCTGGACGGTGCCGACCTCCCGCACGTCGAGTTCCTTGCCCTGCACCACCTGCACGGCCGAGCCGACCGCGGCGACCTTCGGGTCGTCGCCGCCGAACACCGTCGGCAGGATCGTGAGCGCGAACAACCCGACGATCGTGAAGGCGAACCCGATCCAGAAACCCTTGGTGGTGACCAAGGTCTTCATCTCACGTTCGGCGACGAGCCACGTCGCCTGGCTGAAGGAGGCCCGAGCCATGTCAGATCACTTCCCTGAAGATCTCGTCCAGTGTGGGCACGACGGGCGTGAACGAGCGAACCTCGCCGCGTTCGAGTGCTGCCCTGAGCACCTGCTGGGGTTCCGCCTCGAACACCGCGCGCGGCCCGTCGAGCTCGAGAATGCTGGCGCCGGGCACGTCGCGAACCCAGCCCGCGTCCTCCGCGACGACGATCTCGTAGCGGCTCCCCGCGTGCCTGGCCCGCAGCTCCTCGCGTGACCCGTTGGCCACGACCCGTCCCTTCGAGATGATCACGACGTCGTCGCAGAGCCGTTCCACGATCGCCAGCTGGTGGCTCGAGAACAACACCGGCACGCCACTGGCGGCCCGCTTGCGCAGCACGTCCAGCACGGTCTCGACGGCGATCGGGTCGAGGCCGGAGAACGGCTCGTCCAGGATCAGCACGGCCGGCTCGTGCACCAGCGCGGCAGCGATCTGCACGCGCTGCTGGTTGCCGAGCGACAGCTCCTCGAGCCGGTCCCCGGCCCGTTCGGTCAGCTCCAGGTCCTCGAGCAGCGCGTCGGTGTTGCGCTGCGCGGTCTCCCGGTCGACGCCGTGCAACCGAGCCAGCCACGTGATCTGGTCGCGCACCTTCATCTTGGGGTAGAGCCCGCGTTCCTCCGGCATGTACCCGAAGTCCGGCCGCGTCTGCGCCGTGACCTCCTGGCCGTTCCAGCTCACCGTTCCCCCGTGCGCGGCGAGCACCCCCAGCACGATGCGCATCGTGGTCGTCTTGCCCGACCCGTTGGCGCCCAGGAAGCCCGTCATCCGGCCGGGCCGGACGTCGAAGCTCACCTCGTCGAGCACCCTGTGATCGCCGAAGCTCCGGCTGATCCCCCTGACAGTCAACATGGGAGGAACGGTAGATCGTCGCGTTCAAGATCGCGTCCGCCGCGCGGCATCATCCTCAGGGAGGACGCCTTACGGGCTAACGTGCTCCGGCCGTGACGCCCAGCCGGTGTCCGCCGGTGTAGACGTTCATCGACGTCCCGCGCAGGAACCCGACCAGCGTCACGCCCATCTCCTCGGCGAGGTCCGCGGCCAGCGAGGACGGCGCGGACACGGCGGTGAGCACCGGAATCCCCGCCATGACCGCCTTCTGCACCAGTTCGAATGACGCCCGCCCGCTCACCATCAGCACGGTGCTCGTCAGCGGCAGCCTGCCGCCCCGCGTCGCCCAGCCGACGACCTTGTCGACGGCGTTGTGCCGGCCGACGTCCTCGCGCAGGCACAGCAGGTTGCCCTGGGCGTCGAACAGCCCGGCCGCGTGCAGGCCGCCGGTGCGGTCGAAGACCCGTTGCGCGGCACGGAGTTTCGTCGGGAACTCCGTGATCGTTTTCGGGTCGAGGCGGATCGGGTCGGCGGCCACCTGCCAGGTCGCCACGGTGCGCACGGCGTCCAGGCTCGCCTTGCCGCACAGGCCGCACGACGAGGTGGTGTAGAAGTTGCGCTCGATCGACGGGTCGGGTGGCGCGACGCCGTCCGCGAGTCCGACGTCGAGCACGTTGTAGGTGTTGCCGCCGTCGGCAGTGGCGCCCGCGCAGTACCGGATCGACACGATGTCGGACGGCGCCCGCACCACACCCTCGCTGACCAGGAAGCCCGCGGCCAGGTCGAAGTCGTCACCCGGCGTGCGCATGGTCACGGCGAGGGACTTGCCCCGCACGCGGATCTCCAGTGGTTCCTCGACCGCCAGCGTGTCCGGTCGCACGGTGGCCGCGTCGTCCACCAGCCGCACCACGCGCCGCCTGCTCGTCACTCGTCCCATGCCCTGCCTCCCAGCAGATCGCGACGCACTCGTCGAGCAGCCGCCGCAACACCTCGTCCCCGGACATCGCCCGGACGGCCCTGGCCACGACCCAGTCGCGCGGCCACCACTTCGGCGCGACGATCCCGGCCCTGCTCGCACAGTGGGCGAGCAGGCGTTCGGCGGGCGCCTGCTCCGTGCCGATCACCTTGGTGGCGAAGGGCAGCAGCCTTCGCCGTCCATCCTCTGTGGACTGGTCGTTGACGCACCGCGCCACGCACGCCAGCACCGGATGCACGCAGGCGGGCCGGTCGGACCACACCTCGCCCGCGAGCAGGGACGTCAGTTCCATCAGGCAACAGCCGTCCGCCGGCGTCCGGTGCCAGCCTTTCGCGAGCCGCGGCAGGCGGCTCACAGGCGCGGCCTTCCCGGTTGCGACAGGTGCGCGGTGAGCACCGCGCCCGCCAGCCCGAGCACGCCCGCCGCGACGAACGCGAACGTGGGCCCTTGCGAGGCAAGGACAACAGCGGCCAGCAACGCGCCCGCGGCCTTCGCGGTGTAAAGGACACCGAAGTTCTGCGCGCCGTTCGTCTCGCCGAAGTACTCCCTCGTCACGCCGACCAGCAGGGAGTAGCAGCAGCCGGTGCCGAGCCCCGCGAGCGTGGCACCGATCAGCAGCCCCGCGACGTTCTGGGAGTACAGCAACACGAACTGCGCCAGCCCGCCCGTCGCGAGCGTCCAGACCAGCGCCTTCCTGCGGCCGACCCGGTCCGAGATCCACCCGACCAGCACGCGCCCGGTGCCCGTCGCCGCCGCCAGCGTGGCCAGCGCGACTCCTCCGAGCACCTTGTCGCCGACGAACAACGGCAGGTACGCCAGATCGTAGAGGGACACCGCCGCCGCGAAAGCGATACCGCCGTACAGCCACCAGAACGTGCCGCACCGCATGGCCTCGTGCGTCCGGAACTCCTTGAGCGCGGACCGGTTCGGCACGCGCGCCCGGTCGAGCGCCCACTCACGCGGCGGGACGTGCGGCGGCCACCAGTGCTCGGGCGGGTCCTTCATCAACGCGCCCGCCACCGCCACGACGACGGCGATCACGATCCCGGCCTGCAGGAGGAACCCGCCACCGAAGAACAGCCCGGCGGCCAGCACGAACGGCACCGACCCGTACGCGAACGCCCCGCTGACGAACGCGACCTTCCGCGTGACGCGCTCCGGGTACCACCGCACGACAACGCCGAGGCACGTCGCGTAGACCAGCCCCGCGCCGACGCCGCCGAGGATCGCGTAGCCGACCAGCCAGCCCTGCCCCAGCGTCAGCAGCCCGGCGCCGCACAGCACCGCCCCGATCCACATCGCACCGGTGGACGTGAGCCGCTTCTGCTCTCTCAACCAGGCCGCCGGAAACGCCGTGCCCGCCTGGCAGACGGTCCACAACGCCAGTGCCCAGAACAACTCCGGCACGCTCCACCGGTCCTGCAACTGAGGGATCAGCGCTCCGAACCCGTACTGCCCGATGCCGGCCGCGAGCATCGCCGCCCAAGCGGCCCACAGCACCGTGCGACGCGAACGCCCCGACGCCTCGACGTCGGTCTCCCCCACCCGGTAGAGCCTGCCGACGTGATCACGTACGTAAGTCGCGACTGGCATGCCCTTCACCCCGTCCCGAGGATTGCATACAGTATCCGGTAGGCTATACCACGGGAGCCACGATGACCATGCCCTGGACGCTCGCCCGCCAGACGGCACGCGACGCCGCGAAGCCGTTGGACGCGACCGAACTCGCCCTGCCCGACGCACTGGGCCTCGCGCTCGCCTCGGGCGTGCGGGCCCTCACCGACCAGCCGACCTGCCCCACCTCGGCCATGGACGGCTACGCGGTGACGGGCCCCGGCCCGTGGCGCATCGTCGGCCGGGTGGCGGCCGGAGACCCGGTGCCCGAGGCGTTCCTGCGTTCAGGCGAGGCGTTCGGGGTGGCCACCGGGGCGCCGGTGCCGGACGGCTCGGACGCGGTCGTTCCCGTCGAACTCTGTTCGGCCGACGGCGCCCTCCTGGTCGCCGACGCCTTGCCCGGCAAGCACATCCGCCGCCAGGCCGAGGACTGGTCGGCCGGCGCGGAACTCGTCCCGGCCGGCTCCCTCGTCACCCCTGCCGTCCTGGGTCTGGCGGCCGGAGCCGGCCATGACACCCTCCTGGCCCACCGCCGCCCGAGAGTCGCCGTGATCGTGACCGGCGACGAACTCCTCCACACCGGCCTGCCCCACCCAGGCCGGGTGCGCGACGCCATCGGCCCGATGCTCCCCGGCCTGCTCACCAGGGCCGACCTCATCGGCACCACCCACCTGCGCGACGACCCGTCCGCCCTCGTCGACGCCCTCGCGTCCGGCCAGGCCGACGTCCTCGTCACGTGCGGCGCCACCTCGGTCGGCCCGGCCGACCACCTGCGCCGGGTGCTCGCCGACCTGGACGCCGAGGTCCTGGTCAGCGGCGTCGCCTGCCGCCCAGGCCACCCGATGCTGCTCGCCGTCCTGCCCGACGGCCGCTGCGTCGTGGGCCTGCCCGGCAACCCGTTCGCTGCCCTGGCCGCCGTGCTGACCCTGCTCCACCCGTTGCTCGACGCCCTCGGCGGCCACACCGCCCGGCCACCGGTCACGGCCTGGCTTCCCGACGTCGGCGCTCACCGGACGGACACCCGCCTGGTCCCGGTCACCCGGTCCGGCGGCCTGGCCGTTCCCGCCGGTCACGACCGCCCTGGTTCCCTGTGGGGCGCCGCCCTTGCCGACGCGCTCGCGGTCGTTCCGCCTGGTCACCGGGGCGGCGAGGTGGAGGTGCTCACCTGCGGGAGCGCCAGCTGACCTTCGACGAACCCGCCTCCGGTGCATCCTTGACGACCGTCCGCACCGGCAGCCCTAGGAACTCGCCGAACCGCGCGATGTGCTCGGCGAGCCGGTCGACGTCGAAGCCCGGCAGCGGCCGCAGTTCCACGTCCACCGAGGTCTTCTTCAGGACCCGCCGCCACAGTCCCGCGATCTGGCCGTCCTCGACGATCGTCGCGTGGAACATGCCGTTGTAGGTGGAGATCGGGATCTCGTCGTAGCGGGTGAAGAACGCGCTGCGGTCCTTGTAGCCGATCAGCAGTTCGTCGTAGGCGGGCAGCACGAACGCGCCCGAGCCCGGCGTGAGGTCCGGCGGCAGCCAGTACTCCTTGCCGTCGAACTCCTCACGCACCAACGAGTTCTTCACCGCCGCCAGGCCGCGGGAGGCCTCGCGCACGCCGATGCCGCACCAGTTCGCGAAGTCCGCCAGGGTCGCCGGGCCGTGGCTGCCGAAGAACCGTGACGCCAGCACGGCCATCGCCTCGTCGCCCTCCAGTGACCGCTGCTTCGGCGCCCATTCGTCCAGCAGCACGAATGTCTGTTCCTTGCCGCGCGGAGGGCCCGGCACCACCAGGCCCTCCTGGGCGAGGTGGATGAACGTGAAGTAGCTCTGCTGCCGGTCGTCCGGGATGCCGACGCCCGCCATCAGGTCGATCATCTCGCGCCGGGTGAGGCAGCCGCCGCCGCTGAGCGCCTCGACGAACGTCTTGCGCGCCAACGACATCAGCTCGGGCGTCATGTGGTGGTACTGCCACGCCTTGGGCGTCAGCCGGGCCAGGTCGCGGGCGCCGAACAGGCGGAGCATCCACCGGACGTCCTCGGCCAGGACGTAGTGGATGGTGCCGCGCATCAGCCAGGTGCGGACGACGCGTCCGGTCCGCAGCGCCTCCTCGACGTCGGCGATGCGGGCCGCGGCGGTGCGCAGCCCGATCGCCCACAGCGACTGGCCGTAGTCCTGGCCCTGCACGGCTCCGAGCGAGCGGACGACGTCCTCCGCCGACTGGAGCCGCCCGATGTTGCCGAGGCGCAGTGCCGCGATGTCCATCAGGACAGTCTCGGCGACGGCGCTCCAGCCTCGCTCAAGCGGGCCGGCAGCCGGTGTACCCCTCGGCCAGGTACCTCGACCCGGCCTGCGACCCGACGACCGAGGCCAGCTCACCGAGCTGCCTGCGCACGTCGAAGTCCGTCGCGCCGGGCAGGGCGTGCAGCATCGTGGTCATCCAGTAGGAGAAGTGCTGCGCCTTCCACACCCGCTCCAGTGCGCGCGGGCCGTACTCGTCCAGCGCGTCCGGGTCGTTCTTGAGCAACGCGCGTTCGATCACCTCACTGAGCACGCTCACATCGGCCAGCGCCAGGTTCAGGCCCTTGGCGCCGGTCGGCGGCACGGTGTGGGCGGCGTCGCCGGCGAGCAGCAACTTGCCGTGGCGCATGGGTTCCGCGACGAACGACCGGAAACGCAGCACCGTCTTCTCGGTGATCGGGCCTTCGTTGAGCGTGAACCCGTCCGGGCCGGCGACCCGCGCCTGCAGCTCCTCCCAGATCCGGTCGTCGGACCACGTCGCGGCGTTGGTCTCCGGGTCGCACTGGAAGTACATGCGCTGGTGGGTCTCGGTGCGCTGGCTGATCAACGCGAACCCGCGCGGCGAGTGCGCGTAGACCAGTTCGGGGGCGCTGCGCGGCGCCTCCGTGATGATGCCGAACCAGGCGAACGGATATTCGCGAGAACTGTGCCTGCGCAACGCTTCCGGTACCTCGGCGCGGCAGATCGAGCGGGAGCCGTCCGCCCCGACGAGCAGGTCGCAGCGCACCTCCTGCGGCACGCCATCGCTGTCGGTGAACCGGATCGCGGGCTGCGTGATGTCGACCGACGTGTCGCTGACGCCGAACCGCACGTCGCCGCCGTCGCGTTCGCGCGCGTTCGCCAGGTCCACGAACACGTCGGTCTGCGGGTAGAGCCAGACCGATTCGCCCACCAGGGCCCGGAAGTCGACGCGGTGGCTCTCGCCGCCGAACCGCAGGTCGATGCCCTCGTGCGGATGCCCTTCGCGCAGCACCCGGTCCGACACCCCGGTGCCGGCCAGCAGTCGCGCGCTGTCGGCTTCCAGGATGCCCGCGCGGACCGTGTTCTCGATCTCGGCGCGCGTTCTGTTATCGATCACAACGCTGTCGATCCCGTTGAGGGACAACAGGTGCGAGAGCATCAACCCCGCCGGTCCCGCACCGACGATGCCGACCTGGGTGCGCGTCATCAAAGCTCCTTGGTGAAGGGGAAAGCGAGGTTGATCGCCACCGAGTGAACGTTCACAGGCCCTCCTTCAGGACCTGACGCGCCACCGAGAACGCGTGGTTCGCCGCCGGCACCCCGCAGTAGATCGCGCTCTGCAAGATCACTTCGCCGATCTCCGCCTCGCTCAGCCCGTTCCGCACGGCCGCGGCGACGTGCAGCTTCAGCTCGTCCCAATGACCGTGCGCGATCAACGCCGTGAGCGTGATCGCACTGCGCATCCGCCGGTCGAGACCGGGCCGCGTCCAGACCTCGCCCCACGCGTACTTGGTGATGAACTCCTGGAAGTCGCGGGTGAACTCGTCCGGTGCCGCTCTGTCCACATGCGCATCCCCGAGCACCTCACGCCGAACCTTCATGCCGTCGTCGTAGGACACCGCATCTCCCTGAGCAGCTCGATCAACGTCCGCGCCACCGCCACCGGATCCTCCGCGGGCGGCAGATGCCCACATCCCGCAAGCACCACGTCCGCCCCGTCCGGCGACACCACGACGTCGTGCTCCCCCACCACCACCCGCAGTGGCCTGACCGCCCCACCGGCCTCGAACACCGCCAACGCCTCACAAGCCAAGGCGTACGACTCGTTGTCGGTCCCCGCCAGCGCCGTAAGCAGTCCCCCGGCGACCCGCGGCACCCGCTCGACGAACCCCGGCGCAAACCAGCGCCGCGCCGACCCGTCCACCATCACCGACGTCCCGGCCCGCCGCACCAACGCGGCCCGCGCACGCCACATCTCCGGCTCGCCGATCCGCCGCGCCGCCCCGATGCCCACAACGGCCTCGAACGGCCCTTCGCCCCGCGCCGCCAACTCGAACCCGACGGCCCCGCCGAACGACACCCCGGCATAAGCACACGCCCGCCCACCCGCCAACGCCCCGGCACGTTCCGTCAACTCGTCCGCGATACGCGGCACGGTAAAGGCCTCCTCGGCCGGCGCACCGTTGCCGTGTCCGGGCAGATCCCACCCGATCACCTCGAACCCGTCACCGAGCGCCGCCGCACAGTCCCGCCACAGCAGGCTCACCGACGTGCCCAGCGAAGGTCCGACCACCAGCAACTGCCCGGACCCTTCGGCCCCAGCCAGCCGCGTCAGGCTCAGCTCAGTCGTCATTTTCTGTCAGACCCCTCTGAGACGATTGGAGTGGGGGCCTCCGTGCTCCCCCGGAGGGGGCCAATCGGGATCGATTCCGACGGAGCGCCTCGTCCACGAACACCTCCGCCGCCCCGAGGTATGAGGCCGGATCGGTCCCGCCGCTCCGCTCCGCCAGCGGGTCCGAGTCCGTACCACCGCCCCGCTCCGCCAACAGGGCCGAATCCATGCCACCACCCCGCTCCGCCAGCAGATCCGGAGCCGTGCCACCGCCCCGCTCCGCCAGCAGGCCCGGATCGGTACCACCACCCCGCTCCGCCAGCAGGCCCGAGTCGGTACCACCGCTCCGCTCCGCCAGCAGATCCGAATCCATGCCACCGCCCCGCTCAGCCAGCAGGCCCGAATCCATGCCGCCGCCCCGCTCAGCCAGCAGGCCCGAGTCGGTACCACCGCCCCGCTCAGCCAGCAGGTCCGGATCAGTGCCGCCGCCCGACTCAGCCAGCAGATCCGGATCGGCACCACCGCCCCGCTCCGCAAACAGGCCCGAATCGGCACCACCACCCCGCTCCGCCAGCAGATCCGGAGCAGCCTCGGCGGCCCGCCGCGCCATCACGTCCGCACGCACCTCAAGCCCCTCCACCAGCTCCGCAGCCTGCGACGCCGCCACCACCGCCAGCTCCAGCAACGCCCGCAACGCCGGCCACTCCGCGTGCCAGGCCCCGTCCGGCCGCTCGTCCACCGCCCGCGCCGCACAGAGGTGCAGCTGCGCGCCCAGCCCGGGAGCCCGCAGAGCCGCGCTGTTCACCAGCACCGACAGCACCGGGTTCCGCTTGTGCGGCATGGTCGACGACCCACCCCGCCCGGCCACGAACCCCTCGCGAACCTCGCCGATCTCCGGCCGTCCCAACGTCAAGAGATCCGCCGCCATCACCCCCAGCGCGTCACAACAACGCACCACCGCGTCACCCAGCCGCGTGATCGGCGCACGGTAGGTGTGCCAAGGCATTCCGGGCCACACCAACCCCAGATGTCCGGCGAACGCCGACGCCGCCGCGACCGGATCCGGCACGCGCGACATCGTCCCAGCCGCACCCCCGCACTGCACAGGCAAAGCGACAGCCACGACGTCCAGTTCGTCGATGGCGTCGAGCACGCCCACCAGCCACCGCGCGGCCTTGAGGCCGAAGGTGATCGGCACGGCGTGCTGTGTCAGCGTCCGGCCCGCCATCACGCTGGACCGGTGCTCGTCCGCCAGCCCTGCCAGCGCACCGGCGATTCGGTCCAGGTCCGCCGACATCCGCTCCAAAGCCCCGCGCGCCAGTAGCATCAGCGCGGAGTCGAGCACGTCCTGGCTGGTGAGTCCGGTGTGGACGGTGCCGGAGACGCGCGCCCGCAAGGCGTTGACCAGTGGCAGCACCGGGTTGCCGGCGGCCTCCACCTCGGCCGGGTCCAGCGACGGAACCCAGTCGCCGAGCGAGAGCGACGTCCCGAGCACGCGCGCCCAGGCGACCTCCACCTCCAGCATCGCCCGCACCAGCGCGGCATCGTCGACGAGGCCGGCGGCACGATGAGATCCAGGCAGCACGATCACGTCCGCGGGAACTTGAAGAACACCGTCTCGGACGGCCCCTGCAGGTGGATGTCGAACTGGAGGCGCCCGTCGGACTCCCGCGAGGCAACGAGCCCGTCGATCGCGTCCGCGGCATCGGGCAGGTAGATGCGGGTGAACAGCCGGTCGAGCAGGCCGCGCGCGAACACCGTCACCGCGAAGAACGGCAGCGCGGGCTCGACGGTGCTGAACCAGTAGTGTCCGGCGCCGTCGGTGCAGGACCGGCCCCAGCCCGTGAAGCCGGCACCGCGTCGCCGCAGCGACCCGCCGACGCGCGGCACGTCACCGGAGGCGTCGGACTGGCGGATCTCGATCATCGCGTCCGGCACGGGGTCGCCCGCGCCGTCGTGGACGTAGCCGTGCAGCACCACGGATCCGGCCGAGCCGAACGGCACCAGTTCGGAGTCGCCGGGGAACGCGAGCGCGTGGTGGAAGAACGGGCCGATGGTCTGGCCGGGAGTCGCTTCAGTCATCGGACGGCTCCAGGTAGGTCGCGTGGCTGCCGGTCAGCACTATGTCCCAGCGGTAGCCGAGCAGCCACTCGTGTTCGGACCGCGAGTGGTCGTACGACGCGATCAGCCGCGCCAGGGCGGCGGGGTCGGTGATCGACTGCGCGATCGGGTCCAGCGCCAGCAGCTGGTCGCCGGGGAAGTACATCTGCGTGATCAGCCGTTGCGTGAAGTCGGTGCCGAACAACGAGAAGTGGATGTGCGCGGGCCGCCAGGCGTTGTGGTGGTTGCGCCACGGGTAGGGGCCCGGCTTGATCGACGTGAACGAGTACCAGCCGTCGTCGTCGGTCAGGCAGCGGCCGACGCCGGTGAAGTTCGGGTCCAGCGGCGCCGGGTGCTGGTCGCCCTGGTGCGAGTAGCGGCCGGCGGCGTTGGCCTGCCAGACCTCGACGAGCTGGCGGCGCACCGGACGGCCGTCGCCGTCGAGCACGCGGCCGTGCACGCGGATGCGTTCGCCGATCGGCTCGCCGCCGCGCTGCACGGTCAGGTCGGCCTCGATCGCGGCGACGTCGGAGTGGCCGAAGACGGGCGTGAGCAGCTCGGCGCCTTCGGGGTCGACGTGGCGCGGTTCCTTCGTCGGGTGACGCAACGCCGTGCTGCGGTACGGCACGAAGTCCAGCAGCGGCGCACCTCTCGGTGAGTCGGCCTGGATCTTCGCGATCTCGTCGCTGATCTCTTCCTGGCTGGTCGTCACACGAACGAACGCTAGGCAAACGTCGCATCGGAGTCGACCGACTCTTTCCATTCAGCGGAAAGCCACTCCATCGAGTGGCTGGCCTCAACCGGTCGTGCAGGCAGTCCCGTTGACACTGAACGCGCTCGGCGCCGAGATCGGCCCGGTGGCCGAGCCGTTGAACCCGAACGTCACCGAGCCGTCCTTGATGATCAGCGCGTTGTAGCCGGCGTTGGTCACGCTCACATCGGCGCCGGACTGGGACACCGTGCCGTTCCACAGCTGCGCCACGGTCTCTCCGTCGGCGAACCGCCAGCGCACCGTCCAGCCCTCGACCAGCGCGCCGCTGACGTTGCGGATGGTCACGTCGGCCTGAAACGCGCCGGCCCACTGGTTGGTGACCCGGTAGACCACGATGCACGGCGCGGCCGGCGGCGGAGCCGTGACGCTGGTCGACGAGGGAGGCGTGGGACATCCGCCCTGCGCCCAGAGGCCGAGTTTCGCCTTCTCCGCCTTGCTTTCCGCCTCGACCAGCGGGCCACCGTCCACTCCAGCGGTGCGCAGGAAGCCGTACTGGACGGCCAGCAACGCGTAGTCGGTGCCGTCCGGCAGCGCCAGCGAGACCTCGCCCGGCGTGATGCTGCTCACCCGGACTTCTTTGTCCAGCAACGCTTTCGTGGCGAAGTCGAGAGCAGCGGGAGCGGCGCACGGCGTCGGCTCGGCGAGCAGCGAGATGCGGGCACGCGTGCCGTCCGCCAGTTCGACGGTGCGGCCGTCCACCACGGCACGCACCTTTGTGGACGGCTCTTTCGCTGCTGTGTCAGGAGAAGAGACGCGGGGCGCGGGGAAAGGTCTGCCGTCCTGCGGGGCCGTGCACCCGGCCACGAGCAAGGTCAACAGCACCAACAAGTGCTTTCGTGCTGTCATTGGACAAATCTATCGCCGGAGGCAGCATCCGCAATCGGCTGTTCGGAGTTGATCAACTCGGGCGTTCAGAGTCGTGGACGGCCCGAGCCGTGCGCGGGGGCGCCGGATGTGCGAGCTTGGGGTGGCCACAGTTGCGCGGATGGTTCCCTGCCGTTCATCAGCTCGTGGTGATCAACAGAAAGGATCACGACGTTCCTCGTTCCCTGCCGATGGAGGTCTGAAGTGCAAACCCTGCAACCGCACCGGACACGTCGCCTGTTCGCCGCCCTCGCCGTCGTCGCGTCCGTCCTCGGCGTGACCACGGCCGTCGCTCCCGCGGCCGACGCCGCCGTCTACAGCTCCTGCACGCAGTCGCGCTGTTCCGCGGCCCGCACCGCCAACTCGACCTGGTCGGGCAAGGGCTACCCGAGCACACGTGGCTGGAACAGCTGGCCGAACGGCCAGTGCAACTTCGCGGGCGGTGTGCACCAGAACCGCGAGGGCCAGCTGCCCGCGGGCCACAGCTACCTGGAGTTCGACGTGTACCCGCGTGCCTGCGGCGCGTCCCGGGACGCGTACCGGATCATCGTCGACCGCACCACCGGCACGGTCTACTTCTCCCCCGACCACTACGCCAACTTCTACCGCCTCTAAAGGGCGTCACCCGGCGCTGCGGTCGATCCACGACCGCAGCGCCCACCAGGTGTGCAGCGTCGTCAGCACATGTGAACGTCCCGCATCCGGGTTCTCGCCGAGGTCCGCGCCGGTCAGCTCCACCAGCCGGTCCAACCGGTACCGCACGGTGTTCGCGTGGATGTGCAGAGCGGTGGCCGTCGCACTGAGCCGGCCGCCGTTGTCCAGGTAGCACAACGCCGTCACGACCATCTCGTGGTGGAACGTGCTCTTCGGGTCCAGCTGGCCGAGCAGCGCGTCGGCGAGTGTGTCCGCCAGCCCGGGGAACGCCGCGAGAGCGGTCTCACCAGCGAGATCCGTCAGCAACCGCACACCCAGAGAAGCTCCCGCGGCCGCCAATGCGCGCGTGCACATCGAGTACGTGCCCCGCAACGACTTCAGTGCCGTCGCGGGCGACACCACGAGCAGATCGTCCGACCACGACGGCGGCACGTGCGTGAGTCCCGCCAGGCGCCCCTCGACCAGCCCGTACACGCCGCCGAACGCGTGCAGCCGCTGTTCCAGCGTCCGCGCGTGGCTCGGGTCGGTCACCCCGGACACCACGCAGTGATAACGCCCGTCGGGACGCAGGCCGGCGCGCGCGAGTTCGGAGACGTCCGGGAACTCGCCGGACACCAGCAACCGCCGCAACACCTGGGCGTTCAGATCGCGGGCCGTGCGCGACAGCTGTATTTCGGCGGTGTGGTAGCCGCTGATGATGTGCCGCTCGACCGCGCCGACGTAGTGGTCCAGGTCGATCATGAAGTCCAGGATCGTGCCGTCGTCGACCCCAAGCGACCGCGCGAGCTCGACACTCGCCCTGATCAACTCCGTGCGCCCGGCGTGCACCCCGCGCAGCAACCCCGCCATCGACACGCCCTGGGCAGCGCGGTCGGCCCCGAGCGACAACGCGGCGGAGAAGTCGCCGTCGTCGGGCGAACCGCCGCGTTCGAGGTGAGCGACCCCTTCGGACAGCAGGAACGCGATGTGCCGGCGGTTCTCCTCCGCGGGCAGCCGGGCGACCTCCGGCGAGTTGCCGCGGGCCGCGTCGACGACCCGTTCGACAACCTTGTCGTCGGCGGCGACCGCTGCGAGCACCTGGCGGACCATCGCGGACATACCCGGCACGTCGACTCCCGAACACCACGTTGTGTGACGGCCACAACACAGCCGTCGCCGTTTGGTGGCGGGACCCTATCCCCCGCTCTCCGGTTACTGGTTAGTTGCTATACGCGAGAGTAATTCGCGTTGGCTCCACCCTTCAACGAGGAAGGCCCTGGGATGTCAGACCGGAACATCAGCCGTCGCAACCTGCTGGCCGCGAGTGGCGCGATCGCCGCGAGCGGGGCTCTGGGGCAGGCAGTCGCCGGGGCCGCGCCGAGAGTCGACGCGGACGTGATCGTCATCGGACACGGCCTGGCGGGTCTCGTGGCGACCTCCGAACTGGCCGCGGCGGGCCGCAAGGTCCTGCTGCTGGACCAGGAACCCGAGGCCAGCCTGGGCGGACAGGCCTTCTGGTCGCTCGGCGGCCTCTTCTTCGTCAACTCCCAGGAGCAGCGGACCGCGGGCATCAAGGACTCGCTGGAGCTGGCCCGCGCCGACTGGTTCAACACCGCCGGGTTCGACCGCGGCGTGAACGATCCCCTGGGCGAGGACCACTGGGCCGCGAAGTGGGCAGAGGCGTACCTGAACTTCGCCGCAGGCGAGAAGCGCGACTGGCTGTACGGCCTCGGCGTGCGCTGGGTGCCGATCGTCGGCTGGGCCGAACGCGGCGGACAGCTCGCGGACGGCCCGGGCAACTCGGTGCCGCGCTTCCACATGACGCTGGGCACCGGTCCGGGCGTGATGGAGCCGTTCGAGAAGAAGACGCGCGAGGGAGTCCGCGACGGCAAGGTCACCTTCAAGTTCCGCCACCAGGTCGACGGCCTGATCACCAGCAACGGCGCCGTCACCGGCGTGCGCGGCAGCCTGCTGGAACCCAGCAGCGCGGCACGCGGCACCCCCAGCTCCCGCAAGAAGATCGGGGACTTCGAGCTGTACGCGCCCATGGTGATCGTCACCTCCGGCGGCATCGGCGCCAACAAGGACCTGGTACGGCGCAACTGGCCCGCCCGCCTCGGGCCCGCACCCCAGCGACTGGTCACCGGCGTCCCCGCGCACGTGGACGGCCGGATGCTGGCGATCACCGAACTGGCAGGCGGCCGCCTGGTCAACCGCGACCGCATGTGGCACTACACCGAGGGCCTGATCAACCACACGCCGATCTGGCCGGACCACGGCATCCGCGTGCTGGCGGCACCGTCGTCCCTGTGGCTCGACGCGCGAGGCAAGCGCTTCCCCAACCCAGGCATCCCGTCACTGGACACACTCGGCACGCTGGAGATGATCGGCAAGTCCGGCTACGACTACTCGTGGTTCGTCCTCAACAAGAAGATCATCGACAAGGAGTTCGTGCTCTCCGGCTCCGAGCAGAACCCGGAGATCACCGCCAAGAACCTCATCGCCTACCTCGCGATGCGGCTGCTCAACAGCACACCGCCGCCAGTGAAGGCGTTCATGGACAAGGGCGTCGACTTCGTCATCAAGAACAACCTGCCGGACCTAGTGGCAGGCATGAACGCGCTGACCGGCCAGAACCTGATCAACCTGGACGACCTGCGCCGCCAGATCACCGTCCGCGACCAGCAGACCGACAACCCGTTCACCAAGGACGTGCAGGTGATGGGAATCCGCAACTCCCTCGCCTACAGCGGCGACAGCCTCGCCCGAACGGCAAGCCTGCACAAACTCCTGGACCCAGGCTCCGGCCCGCTGATCGCGATCAGGATGAACATCCTGACCCGCAAAACACTGGGCGGCCTCCAAACAGACCTGCAGGGCCGCGTACTAAACGCGAACGGCCAGCCAATCCGCGGCCTGTACGCAGCAGGCGAGGTAGCAGGCTTCGGCGGCGGCGGCGTACACGGCTACCGCGCACTGGAAGGCACGTTCCTGGGCGGCTGCCTCTTCTCCGGCCGAGCAGCAGGCCGAGCAGCCGCAACAGAAAGCGCCTAACGCCCACAACCCCGGGGTCTGCGGTCTCCCCTGTTGACCGCAGACCCCGCACCACTTCCACCACAAGCGACACCGACCATCCGAACTCTCAAGGGCGGAGTCGACCACAAGGTGGTGGTCCTAATCCCACGGCTCCCACAACCCACGCATCAGCTCAACGTGCGCCATGGAACCGTTGCGTGCCAACCAGGAATCCCCCCAACGACGCACCACCGCGTCAGAACAACAGATCGCACGCGACGCCGCAGGCGAGCCGTCCTTCCATACGGGCCAGGCGGTGGGGTCCCATCACGAGTCGCGCCACAGCACTTGCTGCACCTGAGGGGTGAGGTCAAGTCGACACGCTTTTCGTCGACTTGACCTCACCCCTCAGGTGTGGCCCGCTCTTGGCTCGGCTCGTGATGGGACCCCACCGCCAACGCAACCCTCAAAGCAACAGAGAGGATGTTGTGGCGGGATCGCCTGGGCTGGTCTGACCCTCAAAGCAACTGACCAGGGTGTCTTTCGCCGGATCTGTCGTCCGGCCTGGCGGTCTCGCGTGCACGTCACCAGGCGGGCGGAAGTGACCTGATAGGAGCCTGTCTCACCAGGACCCATCTCTGTTCTGTCCGCCCCGCCCGGCCCGGTGCGTGCCACCCCTGACACGGTCTGAAGCG